>NZ_CM135186.1:0-4800000 GCF_054189145.1 Kribbella sp. WER1
ATGAGATGGAATCGCATCACGACGGCCACCGCCGTCAGTGCGGCCGTCGCCCTCAGCCTGGTGGCTTGTGGGGGACCCAAGGCCAAGCCGGGCGGCTCCGCCTCCGAGGGCGGCGGAGCGACGCCGGAGTACAACGCGGCTGTCGGCAAGGTGTTCAACCCGAGCGACAAGAAGGGTGGCACGCTGCGGATGGCGATCACCCAGCTCTGGGACTCCACCGACCCGGGTGACACCTACTACGGCCTGTCCTGGAACCTGGTCCGCAACTACGTCCGCCCGCTGATGACGTTCGCGGCGAAGCCGGGCGCCGAGGGTGCGAAGCCGGTACCGGACCTGGCCGAGGCCCCTGGGGTGCCGAGCGACGGCGCCAAGACCTGGACCTACAAGATCCGCAAGGGCATCAAGTTCGAGGACGGTACGCCGGTCACCTCGAAGGACGTCAAGTACGCCGTCGCCCGGTCGCTGGACAAGGTCACGCTGCCGAACGGCCCGACGTACTTCAACGACTTCCTGCTGGACATCCCCAAGGGCTACAGCGTCTACAAGGACCCGACGCTGGCCGGGGTCGCGAAGGCCATCGAGACGCCGGACGACTACACGATCGTCTTCCACCTGAACAAGCCGTTCGCCTCCTTCGACTACTTCGCGCAGCTGCCGTCGACGGCTCCGGTGCCGCAGAAGAAGGACACCGGCGCGAAGTACAAGGAACACCCGATCGCGACCGGTCCGTACAAGTTCGAGAGCTACAACGCGAACAGCGGTCTGAGCCTGGTCCGCAACGACCAGTACGACCCGGCGACCGACCCGGACTCGGGCCGCAAGGCACTGCCGGACAAGATCACCGTGGCGTTCAACGTCGAGGGCACCGACATCGACAACCGGTTGCTGGCCGGTGACCTGGACGTCGACATCGCCGGTACCGGTGTGCAGCCGGAGACCCAGGCGAAGATCCTCGCCGACCCGAAGCTGAAGGCGCACGCGGACAACGTGCCGGCGCCGCGGCTGAACTTCACCGTGCTGAACAGCCAGGTCGCGCCGCTGGACAACGTCCACTGCCGCAAGGCCGTCCTGTACGCCGCCGACCACGAGGGCTACCAGCGCGCGTACGGCGGTCCGATCGGAGGCGACATCGCCACCAACCTGATGCCGCCGTCGGTGTCCGGCTCGGAGCAGTTCGACGACTACGGCTTCAAGACCGACAAGAACGGCAACGTCGACAAGGCCAAGCAGGAACTGCAGCAGTGCGGTCAGCCGAACGGCTTCGCGATGAACATCGCCTACCGGGCCGACCGGGCCAAGGAGAAGGCCGTCGCCGAGACGCTGCAGCAGTCGCTGAAGCGGGTCGGGATCAACCTGACCACCAAGCCGTACCCGACCGGTGACTACACCAAGCTGTACGCCGGCAAGCCGGCCTTCGCGAAGGCGAACAAGCTCGGCCTGATCGTCTACAGCTGGGGCGCGGACTGGAACGACGGCTTCGGCTTCCTGAGCCAGATCGTCGACAGCCGGGTGATCCGGGACGCCGGTGGTAACACCAACCTCGGCATCCGCATCCCCGAGGTCGACACGATGATTGACCAGGCACTGAAGACGACCGACGAGACCGCCCGGAACAAGATCTGGGTGGACATCGACAAGAAGGTCATGGAGCAGGCGGCGGCGCTGCCGGGTATCTGGGCCAAGGGCCTGCTGTACCGTCCGGACACGCTGGCCAACGTCTTCACCAACGACGGTCAGAACATGTACGACTACGCGGCGATCGGGCTCGCGCAGAAGTAGTTGCTCTGACCAACCATCATTTCGCCAGCAGAGGTAGGTGAAGGCTGACGGTGGCCGGTGATCGTCGATGATCCCCGGCCACCACGCCGCGCACGGTGCTCGCATATCTGATCCGCCGCTTGATCGGGGCAGTGGTCCTGCTCTTCATCGTCACGGCAGTCACGTTCTCGATCTTCTTCCTGGTCCCGCGACTCGGCGGTGCCACCGCGGACGACCTGGCCTCGCGGTACGTCGGCCGGAGCGTCGGCGCGGAGCAGATCCACGAGACGGCGGTACGGCTCGGCTTCACCGATCCGCTCTACGTCCAGTACGGCCGGTTCGTCAAAGGACTGATCGTCGGTACCGAGTACAACTACGGCGCCGGCGTCGAGCACTGCCCGGCGCCCTGCTTCGGCTACTCGTACCTGACCCAGACCCCGGTCTGGCCGGACCTGGTCGCGCGAATACCGGTCACCGCCTCGCTGGCGGGTGGTGCGGCCTTCATCTGGCTGGTTACGGGTGTCGGCACCGGCATCATCTCGGCACTCAAACGCGGGTCGGTGCTCGACCGGTCACTGATGTCGGTGGCGCTGGCCGGCGTCTCGCTGCCGATCTTCTTCACCGGCCTGTTGTCGCTGTCGATCTTCAGTTACGGCCTCGGCTGGACGGTGCAGGGCGGTACCAACCCGCTCGACGAGACGAACCCGTTGTGGTGGGCGTACGACCTGATACTCCCGTGGGTGACACTCGCGTTCCTGTACGCCGCGGCGTACGCGCGACTCACCCGGGCCGGCATGCTCGAGACGATGAACGAGGACTTCGTCCGGACCGCCAGAGCCAAGGGCCTGACCGAGCGGGACGTGGTCATCAAGCACGGACTGAGATCCGCGCTGACGCCGATCCTGACGATCTTCGGCCTCGACCTCGGGCTGCTGATGGGCGGCGCGATCCTCACCGAGACCACGTTCTCGCTGCCGGGCATCGGCCAGTACGCCGTCATCGCGCTGCAGGCGAACGACCTGCCGAAGGTGCTCGGCGTGACGCTGGTCGCCGCGTTCTTCATCGTGCTGGCCAACCTGATCGTTGACCTGTTGTACGCCGTCGTCGACCCGAGGGTGCGGATCTCGTGACCGAGCCGATCGAAGAAGTAGAGGCCCCGAAGCAGCGCGTCGAGCGCGGCGAGGCGTTCCTCGACGTCCGCGACCTCAAGGTGCACTTCCCGACCGACGACGGTCTGGTGAAGTCCGTCGACGGGATCTCGTTCAAGCTCGAGCGCGGCAAGACGCTCGGCATCGTCGGCGAGTCCGGCTCCGGGAAGAGCGTCACCAGCCTGTCGATCATGGGCCTGCACAAGCCCGGCGTCGCGAACATCAGCGGCGAGATCTTCCTCGACGGCCAGGACCTGGTGTCCTCGTCGCGCGAGGAGGTCCGGCTGCTGCGCGGCAAGCGGATGGCGATGATCTTCCAGGACCCGCTGTCGGCGATGCACCCGTTCTACACGGTCGGCCACCAGATCATCGAGGCCTACCGGGTGCACAACGAGGTCAGCAAGCAGGTCGCGAAGAAGCACGCGATCGAGATGCTCGACCGGGTCGGCATCCCGCAGCCCGACCGCCGGGTGGACGCGTACCCGCACCAGTTCTCCGGCGGCATGCGGCAGCGCGCGATGATCGCGATGGCGCTGTCGTGCGACCCGGACCTGCTGATCGCGGACGAGCCGACCACGGCGCTGGACGTCACCGTGCAGGCGCAGATCCTGGACCTGATCCGGGACCTGCAACGCGAGTTCAACTCCGCGGTCATCATCATCACCCACGACCTCGGCGTGGTCGCGGAGCTCGCCGACGACATCCAGGTGATGTACGCCGGCCGCGCGATCGAGTACGGCACTGCCGAGGACATCTTCGACCGGCCGCAGCACCCGTACACCTGGGGTCTGCTCGGCTCGATGCCGCGGATCGACCGGGAACGGACCGAGCGGCTGGTCCCGATCAAGGGCACGCCGCCGAGCCTGATCAACGTGCCGAAGGGCTGCGCGTTCAACCCGCGCTGCAACTACGCCCACCTGAACGACGGCCTCAGCCAGACCGAGCGGCCGGAGCTGCTGGACATCGGCGACGGCCACATGGTCGCCTGCCACCTGTCCCCGCAGAACCGCCGCGAGGCGTGGGAGACCGACATCAAGCCGAAGCTCTGAACGGGACGACTGTGACCACTACTGACGCCGAATCCACTCCCGCCCCCGCTGAACCGGGCGAGGAGCTGCTGTCGGTCGACGGCCTCGTCAAGCACTTCCCGATCCGCAAGGGACTGCTGCAGCGCCAGGTCGGCGCCGTGCAGGCGGTCGACGGCCTGTCGTTCAGCGTGAAGCAGGGCGAGACGCTGTCGCTGGTCGGCGAGTCGGGCTGCGGCAAGACCACGACCGGCCGGCTGCTCACCCGGCTCGAGGTGCCGACGGCCGGCAAGATCGTCTTCGAGGGCCGCGACATCAGCCGGCTCGGCGAAGGCCGGATGCGCCCGCTGCGCCGCGACGTGCAGATGATCTTCCAGGACCCGTACGGCTCGCTGAACCCGCGGCACACGGTCGGCAAGATCGTCGGCGCGCCGTTCAAGCTGCAGAACGTGAAGACCGAGCACGGCGTGAAGCGCGCCGTGCAGGAACTCCTCGAACTGGTCGGCCTGTCGCCGGAGCACTACAACCGCTACCCGCACGAGTTCTCCGGCGGCCAGCGCCAGCGGATCGGCATCGCCCGTACCCTGGCGCTCCGTCCGAAGCTGATCGTCGCGGACGAGCCGGTCTCGGCGCTGGACGTCTCGATCCAGGCCCAGGTCGTGAACCTGCTCGAGGACCTGCAGGACGAGTTCGACCTGACGTACGTGATGATCGCCCACGACCTGTCCGTCGTACGGCACGTCTCCGACCGGGTCGCGGTCATGTACCTCGGCAAGATCGTCGAACTGGCCGACCGCGTCAGCCTGTACGAACGCCCGATGCACCCGTACACGGTCGCGCTGCTGTCCGCCGTCCCGGTCCCCGACACCAAGCGCAAGGGCAAACAGGAACGCATCCGCCTCCAGGGCGACGTTCCTTCGCCGATCAACCCGCCGCCGGCCTGCCGCTTCCACACCCGCTGCTGGAAGGCCCAGGAAATCTGCAAGACCAAGGAACCACCCCTGGTCGAACTCGCCCCGGGCCACCAAACCGCCTGCCACTTCCCGGAGAACGTGGAAACCCCGGCCGCCAAGACCGATCAGTAGAGGTCGGTGATCGGGTTCCCGGTCGGCAGCGCGAACGACGCCGACCGGGCCGGAACCTTGCTGAAGCTGAGCTTGGTGAAGCCGGGGACGGCCACTTTCGTGCTGCCGGTCCGGGCGTCGACGACCAGGAGGTCGAGGTCGCCGGTCCGACGTTCGGCGGCGATCGTGCAGGTGGCGTCGTCGAGCCACTGGCCGAAGAACTTGCTCCGGTACGTCGGTGGCAGCGCGATGTGGGTGCCTGTGGTCGCGTTGAAGACCTTGAGGTCCTGGACGACCGGCCGGGCGTCGTAGGGCTGGGTGACGAGGTACGCCGCGGTGGGGGAGAGGAACGCCTGCTCGCCGGTGAACTTCGCGGGAGCGGTCGGCGTGATGGCCGGCCCGATCGCCAGGGTGACGACCGCGAACTTGGTGTACGGCTGCTGGAAGACGAGCTGACCGTCCGCGACGGTGCGGACAATCTCCGGGCCGACCTTGGCCAGACGCTCGCTCTGGTTGGTGGTGAGGTCCCAGCGGTACAGGCCGTCCAGGGTCCCGAAGTACGCGTGGTCGCCGTCGAGTGCGACGACCCGGGGGCTGACGGCGAGGCTCACGTTGGGCGGGATCTTGTTGCCGATCGCGGTCCGCACGACCTCGCGACGGGCGGCGACGTCGTACACGACCGACTCGTCGTGGTCGTTGAACTCCTCCACCCACGCGGCGAGGTTGCCGCCGCTGATCAGGCGCCACGCGCTCTTGCCGAGCGGGCGTACGCCGGAGTGGTCGACGACGTGGATGGCGTTTTCCGCGTTCAGGAAGACGAAACCGGCGTCGGTCTGGACGAAGGTGGTCACCCGGTGCGGGGCCACTGAGATGATCTCGTCCCCGTAGTGGATCTCGTTGCCGACGGCATACGTCGGGCGCCGCTCGGTGAAGGGTGGCGGGACCAGGTGCTTGCGGGAGGCGGCGACCGCGAGGCTGCCGCCGGCCACCGCCACGGCGCCGCCGCCGAGGAGGGGCAGGGCGCGGCGGCGGGAGAGCCGGCGGTTGCCGGTGGCGATGATTGCGTCGAGGTCGAGAGGCGGTGGCTCGACGGTGTCGGCGCGTTCGGTGAGTGTGTCCTTGAGCAGGTCGGTCATCCGCCCATCCCCACCTTCTGTACGACGTCGGCGCCCAGCCTGGCGCGGAGCTTCTTCAAGGCGTCGGAGACCTGGCTCTTCACGGTCCCGACGCTGCACCCGAGGACGTCGGCGGTCTGTACCTCGGTCAGGTCCTCGTAGTACCGCAGGACGAGTGCCGCCCGTTGCCGTGGTGGCAACTGTTGGAGTTCGTGCCACAGCCAGATCCGGGCGGTCGAGTCGTCGGGGTGCGCGGCGCGGTCCGGTACGTCGCCGTTCGGGCGCTCGGCGTGCCAGGACTTGCGGCGCCACCAGGCGATCAGCGTGTTGGTGATCGTGCGCCGGGTGTACGCCTCGGCGTTGCGCGGGTCGCGCAGCCGGTGCCAGTTGACGTACGCCTTGACCAGCGCCTCCTGGACGAGGTCCTCGGCGAGGCCGCGGTCGCCGGCGAGCAGGTACGCGTACCGGAACAGCGCCGCATGCCGTCCGGTCGCGAACTCGGCGAACGCCGTCGAGTCGGCCATCTGGTCCCCCTTGCCTGTGTCTACCCTCCCTGATGCGAGGACGTCGGCAAAGGGTTGGGTGTGGCGGCGAGGAGGACGCTGGCGATCAGGGCGTGGCCGGCGGCGTTCGGGTGGTCGCCGTCGGCGGCGAGCAGGGACGTGATGTTCGCGCTGTCCTTGAACGGCGTGTAGATGTCGACGTACGTCGCGTCGTCTGCCGCGGCCGCTGCCTCGATGGCGCCGTTCGTGCGGAGGGTGAGCTGGTCGCTGGCTTCCCGGCCGCTGGCGGGGTACTGGCGGGCCGCGACGTCGCCGTCCTCGAAGACGTTCCAGTAGCCGGTCATCAGGATCGTGGTCGGCTTGTTGTCGCGGAGCGCGTGGATCCGGGTCAGGATCTTGCCCAGGTTCACGGTGAGCTGCTCGAACTCGTCGGACACGCAGTCGCCGGTGCACTGGCCGCTGGTGACGTCGTCGTGGTGGTCGCCGAAGTCGTTCGCGCCGATCGTCAGCAGGACGACGTTCGCGGCCGCGGTGTCGACCTCGGTGGGCGAGTTGGCCTGGTTCAGGGTCTGCAGCAGCCCGGACGAGTCCAGCCCGCCGACGCCCAGGTTCGTGACCGAGACGGAGGTCCCGTCGCGGTCCGCGAGCTGATCGCCGTACATCTGCGGGAACGCCGAGCAGTTGCAGTTGGAGCCGGACGTAACCGAGTCACCGAGAGCGACGACGTGGACCTTGGCCGGCGGCGGCGGACTGAAGACCTCACTCATCGTGTCGGCGCCGCTGATCACGGTGACGACGATGAGTACGAGCAGGCCGACGGAGAGCCGTCGAATTGTCTGGATCACGCGGGTTTCTTGTGCCTCGCTTCGATACGTCCGGGGAGGGCGAGCTGACTCGTCGCCGGATGGTGCTGCCCCGGAAGGGCCAACTGGTTCGCGAGCCAAGGATAGGCCGACGCGAAGGCGGGCGCTGCGAACTGCCACACATGCGTGCCGGGGGAGATCTGCACCCGGGACCAGATCCCGACCTTGGCGGCGGCCTTGGACAGTTCCTCGGCCTCGTGCTGGTGGCGGCGCTCCTTGGTGCTCGTCAGGAACAGTCCGTTCACGCCCTCGTACTTACCGTGCGCCTTCATCACGAGGAGCGCCTCGTTCTGGTGCTCGAGCGCCACGTTGCCGCCGTACAGGTCGTGCAGGCTGGCGGCCGGGGTGCTCGTGTACGGCGCGAGGTCGCCGGAGATGTCGATGAAGTGCCGGAACACGTCCGGGTGCTCGACGACCAGGTCGAGCGCGCAGGTGCCGCCCATCGAGAACCCGCCGACCGCCCACTGCTCCGGGTTGGTGGAGGCGCCGAAGGTCTTCTCGACGTACTTCGGGATGTCCTGGGAGAGATGGTCGGCCGAGTTCCCGCGCGGGCCGTTCACGCACTCGGTGTCGTTGGTGAACCGTGCGGTCGCGTCGGCGAACACCAGGATCGGCGCGTACCCGTGGTTGTCCCGCGCGTACTGGTCGGACACCTGGACGGCGTTGCCGAGCCGGACCCAGTCGCCGGGGCCGCCGCGCTCACCGCCGATCAGCTCGACCACCGGGAGCGGGTGCCGGTGCGCGGTCCGGACGAACCAGATCGGCGGCAGGTAGACCAGTTCCGGCCGGTGCTTGAAGTGGCTGTACGTCGCCGGGATCACGACCTGGACGAGCTTGCCGAAGCCCGGGGGCTTGACCGCGTTGGCCTCGTGCCGGAGCCGCGCGATCGACACCTGCCCCGCCAACGGGGTGTTGGTCCAGTCGCTGACGGCGGAGTCGATGGTCGGGTAGTACCCGACGAACTGGTTCACGCCGTTCGCGCACACCAGCGCGGCGAGCGCCGCGGCCACGACCGCCATACCCCGGCGCCACCACCGCGCGGTCCGCCATCCGGCGGCCAGCACGAGCAGCGCGGCGACCGAGGCGCCCAGCCAGAACCAGACGGAGAACGGCAGCGGATCGGTCACCCCGACCGCGTTCGCGCCGGGCTTCCACGCCAAGACGGTCAGCAGCACCGTGACGGCCGCGATCAGCGGGACCATCCGAAAGTGCCACTTGTAGTCGCGCCAGCCGATGGCCGCGATCAGCGCGCCGGCGGCGAGCACGTCGAGCATCGCCGGAAACCAGCCCCCCAGCAGCGATACGTTCATCCAAACCCTCCGAAGTCGAGTAGACCCAACCCCCAGACGCCGCACTACGACGGATGGTTGGCATGCCATTCCCGGACCGACTCAGCGTCCCCTCAGTTTCGTGCTTCTGAGTGATCAGGCTGTTACCGAGTGTCGTAGCTCAGGACAAAGCGCCCTCCGTTCGACAATGTCGAACGGAGGGCGTTGTTCCGCGCGTCGTTCGCTCTTACATTCCAGCCAGCCGTGGTCGTCACGGCTGAGTCGGTAAGGGAAGGGAGGTTCGGTATGGCTACGACCGAGACGGTCAAGGCGAAGACCCTTCTGGGGGAGTGTTCCGCCGAGTTCCTGGGCACGTTCATCCTGATCCTGTTCGGCGTCGGCGTGGTGGCGCAGGTGGTCGCCGGCGGGATTGGCAACCACGACTCGATCGCCTGGGCGTGGGGTCTCGGCGTCACACTCGGCGTGTACGTCGCGGGCCGGATGACCGGTGCGCACCTGAACCCGGCGGTCACGATCGCGCTGGCCGCGTTCCGCGGATTCAGCTGGAAGAAGGTGGCGCCGTACGCGGCGGCGCAGTTCTTCGGGGCGTTCCTGGCGGCGCTGGTGGTCCGGTGGAACTACACCGAGGCACTGAACAAGTTCGACCCGGGACACACGAAGAAGAGCCAGATCGTGTTCTCGACCCTGCCCGGCAACGGCGCCGACATCGGCGTCCACCTCTGGGGCGGCTTCCGCGACCAGATCATCGGTACCGCGATCCTGATGCTGCTGATCCTGGCCATCACCGATCTCCGGAACACCGCTCCGGCAGCGAACCTGGCCCCGTTCATCATCGGCCTGGTCGTGGTCGGCATCGGCATGGCGTGGGGGACGAACGCCGGCTACGCGATCAACCCGGCCCGTGACTTCGGCCCCCGGCTGGCCTCCTTCATCACCGGGTACGGCGGGGCGTTCAAGGACCAGTTCGGCGAGGTCTATTTCTGGGTACCGATCGTGGCGCCGATTCTCGGCGCGTTGCTCGGTGCCCTGATCTACGACCAGCTGGTCGGCCGCTTCCTCCCGATCGCCGACGAGGACGAGGAGCCGGGGCGCATTCCCGAGGAGGACACGACCGCATGACGCATCCCTTGTGTGAGGAGAGGACTTTCCATGGCTGACTTCGTCGGTGCCGTCGACCAGGGCACCACGAGCACCCGCTTCATGATCTTCGACCACTCCGGCAACGAGGTGGGCAAGCACCAGCTCGAGCACGAGCAGATCCTGCCGCAGGCCGGCTGGGTCGAGCACAACCCGGTGGAGATCTGGGAGCGCACCAGCGCGGTGATCCGGACCGCGATGAACGCGCAGGGCCTGCAGGCGAGCGACCTGGCCGCGCTCGGCATCACCAACCAGCGCGAGACCGCGGTCGTGTGGAACCGCAAGACCGGCCGCCCGTACTACAACGCGATCGTCTGGCAGGACACCCGGACCGACCGGATCGCCTCGGCGCTGGAACGTGAGGGCAAGGGCGACGTGATCCGGCAGAAGGCCGGCCTGCCGCCGGCGACGTACTTCTCGGCCGGCAAGGTCCAGTGGATCCTCGAGAACGTCGACGGCGTGCGGGCGGCGGCCGAGGCCGGGGACGCCGTCTTCGGCAACACCGACACGTGGCTGCTGTGGAACCTGACCGGCGGTACCGAGGGCGGCGTACACATCACCGACGTCACCAACGCCAGCCGGACCATGCTGATGAACCTCGAGACGCTCGACTGGGACGACGAGCTGATCAGCTTCTTCAACATCCCGCGGTCGATGCTCCCGGAGATCCGGCCGTCGTCGGACCCGAACAAGTACGGCGAGACGCTGGCGAACGGCCCGGTCGGCGGCGTCATCCCGCTCACCGGTGACCTCGGCGACCAGCAGGCGGCAACAGTCGGGCAGGTGTGCTTCAACCCTGGTGAAGCGAAGAACACCTACGGCACCGGCAACTTCATGCTGCTGAACACCGGCACCGAGCTGGTCCGCTCGAAGGCCGGTCTGCTCAGCACGATGTGCTACAAGTTCGGCGACGAGGCACCGGTGTACGCGCTGGAGGGCTCGATCGCGGTCACCGGGTCGGCCGTGCAGTGGCTGCGCGACCAGCTCGGCATCATCTCCGGTGCGGCCGAGATCGAGACCCTGGCCAAGCAGGTGAACGACAACGGCGGCGTGTACTTCGTGCCCGCGTTCTCCGGCCTGTTCGCGCCGTACTGGCGGTCCGACGCCCGCGGGGCGATCGTCGGGCTGTCCCGGTTCAACACCAACGCGCACCTGGCGCGCGCGACACTGGAAGCGATCTGCTACCAGAGCAAGGACGTCGCGGACGCGATGGAGAAGGACTCCGGCGTGCAGCTCGACGTCCTGAAGGTGGACGGCGGCGTGACCGCGAACGAGCTGGCCATGCAGATGCAGGCCGACGTGCTCGGCGTTCCGGTGAGCAAGCCGGTCGTCGCCGAGACCACCGCGCTCGGGGCGGCGTACGCGGCCGGGCTCGCCGTGGGCTTCTGGAAGACCAAGGACGAGCTCGTGCAGAACTGGAACGAGGACAAGCGGTGGGAGCCGCAGTGGACCGACGAACAGCGCACTCAGGGGTACGCCGGCTGGCAGAAGGCCGTCCAGCGAACGCTTGACTGGGTCGACGTCGACTGATCAGGAAGGAACGACAACAGTGGCTGTAGTGGCTCTGTCACCGCAAGCAAGGGCCGACGCGATCGACGCGCTGGCGGACGGACGCGAACTGGACGTCCTGGTAATCGGTGGCGGGGTGGTCGGCACCGGGTCGGCACTCGATGCCGCCACCCGCGGCCTGACCACCGGACTGCTGGAGGCCCGCGACTTCGCGAGCGGCACCTCCAGCCGGTCCAGCAAGCTGATCCACGGCGGCCTGCGCTACCTGGAGATGCTGGACTTCCGGCTCGTGCACGAGGCGCTGCAGGAACGCGGTCTGCTCCTGCAGCGCCTGGCGCCGCACCTGGTGAAGCCGGTGCCGTTCCTGTACCCGCTCCAGCACCGCTGGTGGGAGCGGTTCTACGCCGGCGCCGGCGTCGCGCTGTACGACGGGATGGCGGTCAGCTCCGGCCTCGGCGCCGGGCTGCCGCTGCACCGGCACCTGACCCGGCGCGGGGCGATGCGGCTGGTCCCGTCGCTGAAGAAGTCCGCCCTGGTCGGCGCGCTGCAGTACTACGACGCGCAGGTCGACGACGCGCGGCACACGATGGAGCTCGCCCGGACCGCGGCGTCGTACGGCGCCCTGGTCGCGAACCGGGTGAAGGTCACCGGATTCCTGCGCCAGGGCGAGCGGGTCACCGGCGTCCAGGCGAAGGACCTGGAGAGCGGGCGCGAGTTCGAGGTCCGGGCGAAGCAGGTCGTGAACGCGACCGGCGTGTGGACCGACGACACCCAGGCGATGGTGGGAGAGCGCGGGCAGTACCACGTGCGCGCCTCGAAGGGCATCCACCTGGTCGTACCGAAGGACCGGATCCAGTCCAGCACCGGGATGATCCTGCGCACCGAGAAGTCGGTGCTCTTCATCATCCCGTGGGGCCGGCACTGGCTGATCGGCACCACCGACACCGACTGGCACCTGGACAAGGCGCATCCGGCCGCGACCAGCAAGGACATCGAGTACCTGCTCGACCACGTGAACGCCGTACTGACGACGCCGCTCACCCGGGAGGACGTCGAGGGCGTGTACGCCGGTCTCCGCCCGCTGCTGGCGGGGGAGTCGGAGAGTACGTCGCAGCTGTCCCGCGAGCACGTCGTCGCGCACACCGCCCCCGGTCTCGTGGTGGTTGCCGGTGGCAAGTACACGACGTACCGGGTGATGGCCAAGGACGCGATCGACGCGGTCGCGGACGCGCTCGACGGACGGGTTCCGCGGAGCGTCACGAAGAACATCCCGCTGGTCGGCGCCGACGGGTACCAGGCGCTCTGGAACCAGCGGCAGCTGATCGCGCAGCGCTCCGGGCTGCACGTGGCGCGGATCGAGCACCTGCTGAACCGGTACGGCGCGCTGATCGACGAAGTACTCGCACTGGTCGCCGAGGACCCGTCGCTCGGCGAGCAACTCCCCGGCACGCAGGACTACCTGAAGGCCGAGATCGTGTACGGCGCCAAGGCCGAAGGCGCCCGGCACCTCGACGACATCCTGGCCCGCCGGACCCGGATCTCGATCGAGGCCTGGGACCGCGGCGTCGGCGCCGCCGAAGCCGCCGCCCGCCTGATCGCCCCGATCCTCGGCTGGAACGAGGCGACCATCGAGCGCGAGGTCTCGTTCTACGTCAAACGAGTCCAGTCCGAACGCGACTCCCAGGACCAGCCGGACGACGAGTCCGCCGACAAGGTCCGCCTGGAAGCCCCGGACATCGTCTCGCCCGCCTGAGACCCGGAGGGGTTAGGGAGGGCCTTCACCGGCCCTCCCTACAATTCGTGGTCCTCGGGGCGGATCCAGTTGAAGGTGCGTTGGACGGCGGCCTGCCAGTTCGCGTACTCCGTCGCGCGCCGGGCCGGGTCCATGTGGGGCATCCACTGGCCGGCCCGGTGCCAGTTGCTGCGGAGGCCTTCGAGGTCGGGCCAGTACCCGACTGCCAGGCCGGCGGCGTACGCGGCGCCCAGCGAGACGGTTTCGGTCACCATCGGCCGGACCACGCGGACGTCGAGCAGGTCGGCGAGGAACTGCATCAGCAGGTTGTTCGCCGTCATCCCGCCGTCGACCTTGAGGGCGGTGAGCGCGATCCCGGAGTCGGCGTTCATCGCGTCGACCACCTCGAGCGTCTGGAAACCGGTCGCCTCGAGGACCGCGCGGGCGAGATGGCCCTTGGTGATGTAGCCGGTCAGCCCGGCGATCACGCCGCGGGCCTCGCTGCGCCAGTGCGGCGCGAACAGGCCCGAGAAGGCCGGCACGATGTACGCGCCGCCGTTGTCGTCGACGGTCCGCGCCAGCGTCTCGATCTCGGCCGCGGTGTGGATCATCCCGAGCCCGTCGCGGAACCACTGCACGAGCGACCCGGTGACCGCCATCGAGCCTTCGAGCGCGTACGACGCGGCGTGGTCGCCGATCTGGTACGCGACCGTCGTCAGCATCCCGTGCTTCGACCGGACGATCTCCTGCCCGGTGTTCATCAACAGGAACGACCCGGTGCCGTAGGTGCACTTCGCCTCGCCCGCGCTGAAACACGTCTGCCCGAACAGCGCCGCCTGCTGGTCCCCGAGCGCCGCCCCGATCCGGACCCCCGGCAGTACCTCGGTCGCGGTCGCGAACACCCCCGACGACGGGCGGATCTCCGGCAGGATCGCCCGCGGTACGTCGAACGCCGCGAGCAGTTCGTCGTCCCAATCAAGCGTTTCGATGTTCATCAGCATGGTCCGGCTGGCGTTCGTGACATCGGTGACATGCAGGCCGCGCGTGAAGTTCCAGATCAGCCAGGTCTCCATCGTGCCGAACAGGATCTCGCCGCGCTCGGCCCGCTGCCGGAGCCCCGGCGTGTGGTCGAGCATCCACCGGATCCGCGGCGCCGAGAAGTACGTCGTCAACGGCAGCCCGCAACGATCCGCGAACCGGTCCGGTCCGGCGTCGCCCGCCAGTTCGGTGACCAGCCGGTCCGTCCGGGTGTCCTGCCAGACCACCGCGTGCCCGATCGGCTCCCCGGTGACGCGGTCCCAGAGCAGGCTCGTCTCCCGCTGATTGGTGATGCCGATGGCAACGACCTGCGACGGGTCCGCCCCGATCTGCCGGATCGCGGCCGGTACCACCCGGCTCACGTTCCGCCAGATCTCCTCCGCGTCGTGCTCCACCCACCCCGGCCGCGGAAACAACTGCCGATGCTCCCGCTGCGCCACCGACACCAACCGCCCGCGCCGGTCGAACAGGATGCACCGACTCGAGTTCGTCCCCTGATCCACCGCCGCCACATACTGCTCAGCCATCCCCGAACCCCCCACTCACCCAACCAACCGCCCCCACCGCCGTGCCGAACGCGAGGGGATATCCGCCAGTGTTGGGGGTTATCTGCTCGCATACCAGCAGATAACCCCCAACGCCAGGGGATATCCCCTCGCGCCGGAAGTGGGCGGCGGGACGGGTCATGCGTCGTCCCGGAGGTCGCGGGCGATGGCTTCGGCGGTGGCGCGGACCATGGTGATCAGGTCGTCGCGGTGCCGCAGCCGGCTGTCGCAGATCCGCTCGATCCGCCCGGTCAGCCCGACCGCGCCGACCACCAGCCCGCCGAGGCCGCGGATCGGCGCCGCGATACTCGCCGACTCGACGGTGTGCTCCTCGAACTCCGTCGCCCACCCTCGCGCCCGTACGCCGGCCAGTTCCTCGCCCAGCCGCGCCGGATCGGTGATCGTCCGCGTCGTGTACGCCTCCAGCACCCGCGGCCGCGCGGCCCCGCTCGTGTCGTACGCGAGCACCGCCTTCCCCAGCGCGGTCGCATGCGGCGGCAACGTCGTACCCACATCCAGATCCTGATCGCTGTCGTCCGGCCGGAACACATGGTGTACGACGACGACCTGCCCCTCGACCAGCCGCCCGACCCGCACCACCTCGCCACTGCGTGACGCGAGCGAATCCGCCCAGTTGATCGCCCGGCTGCGCAACTCGTTCGGATCCAGGTAACTCTCACCGAGCCGCCCGAACGCGTCGCTCAGGTGGTAATGCGCCCCACTCCGGTCCTGCTCCACGAACCCGACCTGGTGCAACGTCCGCAGAATCCCGTGCACGGTCGGCTTCGCCAGCCCGAGCGCGTTCGCCAGATCGGCCACCCCCAGCCCGTCAGGCGCGGCGGCGAGCAGTCGGAGCACCGCCGCGGCCCGCTCGATCGACTGCACGGTCCCCGGCACACCGGCAGGCTACCCGTGAATCACCCGCCTGGCTCCACCTCACTCGGCCGCGATCGCCCGCAACACATCCAACCGAGCCGCCCGCCGCGCCGGCCACACCGATGCCAGCACCCCGAACCCCACTGCCACCACGACCGCAGCGACCAACTGCAGCACCGGAATGTCCCGGACCGCCAGACCGTCGTCCACCAGCGTCGACTGGATCGAGGCCGCGATCGCGACGCCGATCAGCAGCCCCAGCAACGAGCCGAGCAACGTGATCGCGATCGACTCGACCCGGAGCATCCGGCCGAGCTGCCGGCGATCGGTGCCGATGGCCCGCAGCAGGCCGATCTCCCGGGTCCGCTCGACCACGCCGAGGGCGAGCGTGTTCACGATGCCGAGCAGCGAGATCAGGATCGCCATCGCGAGCAGGAACCCAACGCCGGCCAGTACGCCGTTCACCGGTTGCCGGGCGGCCGCGGCGTACGCCTGCTGGTCGCGGACCTGCAGCGTCGGGTAGTCCTTCTGCAGCGCGCCGACGATCCCGCCCCGGACGTCGGCCACCTGGTTGCCCTGGGCAACATCGACGTACAGCAGGTTGTCGGTACCCGCGCCGCCGATCTTCTGGTACGCCGGGAGCGACAGCACGACGGCGTTCAGCAACCGGTTCGGGGCGAGGACGGCGCCGACCGTCAGCCGGTGCGTACCGGTCGAGGTCTTGAGGTCGAAGGTCTTGCCGACGGACAGCTGCAACGTCTTCGCGAGGTTCCGGGGGAGGACCGCCTGCCCGGCACCGAGCGCCGCCGCGGTTCCCGAGTCGAACTTGGTGCTGATCGGCCCGCCGAGGGTGCCGTCGCTGACACCGCTGACCTGGACGTTCGTGGTGCCGACCTGCGCCTGCTGCTGCCGGACCCGGTGTACCGCCTCGACGCCGGGCACCTTGGCGGTCCGGTCGCCCACCTCGGGGCTGAACGCAGGCGTGTTGTCGCTGGTGACCACGATGTCGGACGTACCGAGCGCCTCGGTGATGCTCTGGTTGATCGACGCCTTCGCGGAGGCGGCGATCACCAGCAGGCCGGCGATCAGTGACACCGAGATCATCAGCGCGGAGGCGGTGGCCGACGTACGGCGGGGGTTCCGTTCGGCGTTCCGGCGGCCGAGGGTGACGGCCGCCGTCCGGCCGAACGGGTACATCAGCGCGCGGACGATGTACCGGCTGATCAGTGGGCTGAGCATCACGACGGCCAGTACGGCGATCCCGCCGGCCAGTACGACGAGCACCGTGCCAGGCAGTCCGCCGAGGCTCATCGCGACGGCGTACAGCAGCACCGCCATCAGGAACATGAAGGCGCCGATCGCGACCCGTTTCAGCAGCGATCGCTCCGGTACGCCGACGTCGTCGCGCATCGCGGCGACCGGCGGCAGCTTCCCGGCCCGGCGGGCGGCGGGTGCCGCGGCGGCGACCGTGACGCCGATGCCGAGCACGTAGCAGGTGATGATCGTGGCCGCGCTCACCTGCAGTGTTGCGGACGGGATCCGCAGCTCGAGGAGCTGGTACGCGTACCGGATCGCGACCGCGACGCCGATGCCGATCAGCAACCCGGCTGTCGCGCCGGTGAAGCCGATCACCGCGCTCTCGGTCACGATCGTGCTGGTCACCTGTCCGCGGGACGCCCCGATCGCGCGCAGCATCGCCAGCTCCCGGGACCGCTGCGCGACCACCATCGCGAACGTGTTGACGATCAGGAAGGTCCCGACGAACAGCGCCAGCCCGGCGAACAACGCCAGTACCGTGCTGAACCCGCCGAAGGTGTTGTCGAGGTCGTGCTGCCCCTCGGCGGTCACCTGCTGCGCGGTCCGTACCTTGACGGAACTGCCGACCGTCTTCGCGATCGCCTGTTGTACGGCGTCCGCGTCCGCGCCGGGCTTGAGTGAGACGGTGATCGACGTCCAGCCGGGCTGCCCGAGCAGCAGGAGCTGGGCACTCGCGCCGTCGAAGCTGACCAACGGTGCGCCGGCCGCCACGCCTGCGGAGACCGGAGTGGTGAGCGCGGTCAATGTCGCGGTGAGCGATCGCGCCGGCGTGACGACGCGCACCTGGTCGCCGACGTGGTACCCGGCGCGGGACGCCGTCGACTCGTCGAGGGCCAGCTCGCCGTTGCCTGCCGGGGGAGTACCGCTGATCTGCTTGAACGGCGCGCTGCTCGGATCGCGTGGCCAGGAGGCGCCGAAGCTGGTCAGGCCGTAGTTCTCGATCAGCTTGCCGTCCGGGCCGAGGATCTGCACGTCGCTGACCAGCAGCTGCGGTACGGCGTCGGCGACGCCCGGCACGGTCCTGATCTGGTCGGCGACCGACGACTGGAACGTCGGCGGCCGGTCGGTACCGGTGGTGATCGGAGCGGACGGGGTGACGGTGATGTCGGCGGTGCTGACCTCGAAGTTTTTCTTGAGGGCGGTGGAGAGGGTGTCGGTGAAGACCATGGCGCCGGCGGCGAAGGCTACGCCGAGGGTTACGGCGATGGTGCAGAGGGCGAAGCGGAGGCGGTGGGCGAGGACCGAGCGGAGGCCTAGTTTGAACATCAGCCGGCCAGCTCGCCGGCTGGGTCGAGTTGCTTCATGCGGTCCAGGACGGATTCGGCGGTCGGGTCGAGCAGTTCGGACTGCAGGGTGCCGTCGGCGAGGAACAGGACGCGGTCGGCGTACGACGCGGCCGTCGGGTCGTGGGTGACCATCACGACGGTCTGCTGGAAGTCGCGGACGGAGCGGTGCAGGAAGGCGAGGACGTCGCCGGAGGAGCGGGAGTCGAGGTTTCCGGTGGGTTCGTCGGCGAACACGACGTCGGGGCGGGAGATCAGCGCGCGGGCGCAGGCGACGCGTTGCTGCTGGCCGCCGGAGAGTTCGGACGGGCGGTGGCCGAGGCGGTCGGCGAGGCCGATCGTGTCGACGACGGTGGCCAGCCAGTCCGGGTCGGGTTTGCGGCCGGCCAGGTCGAGGGGGAGCGTGATGTTCTCCAGCGCGGACAGCGTCGGGACCAGGTTGAACGCCTGGAAGACGAACCCGATCCGGTCCCGGCGCAGGTGCGTGAGCTGCTTCTCGGGGAGCGTGGTCAGGTCGACGTCGCCGAGCAGCACCTTGCCGTCGGACGGCTGGTCGAGGCCGGCGAGGCAGTGCAGGAGGGTGGATTTCCCGGAGCCCGACGGCCCCATGATCGCGGTGAACCGGCCTTTGCCGAAGTCCGCGCTCACCCCGGCCAGTGCGTCCACCTGCGTCGAACCGCCGCCGTACCGCTTCCAGACCTCGACCGCCCGGACTGCCAGCTCATCCACCCTCATGCGACGAACCGTACCGACCGAGGGTTCCTCGTCCGTGGTCAGCCGTCCACGGTGATCAGATCGATGCCGGCCGACTCGGCGGCGACTTCCTCGACGGAGCGGGTGGGGAGTGGGGGTGGGGTGCCGCCCCAGGCGGGGCAGATGGGTTTGTGGTCGCACCAGTCGCAGAGCGGGCCGGGGGACGGGCGCCAGTCGCCGGAGTCGAGGGCGCGGGTGATCGCGACCCAGAGCGCGGACACCTTCCGCTCGCAGGCGCGCAGGTCGGCCTCGTCGGGGACATACCGGACGATCTCGCCGTTGCCGAGGTACACCAGTTGCAGCATCGCCGGGACGACGCCGCGCAGTTTCCACAGCACCAGCGCGTAGAACTTCATCTGGAACAGCGCCTTCGCCTCGAAGAACTCCGACGGCGAGCGGCCGGTCTTGTAGTCGACCACCCGGATCTCGCCGGTCGGCGCGACGTCCAGGCGGTCGACGTACCCGCGGAGCACCAGGCCGGACTCCAGCGCGGTCTCGACGTACAGCTCGCGCTCGGCGGGCTCCAACGCGTTCGGGTCCTCGAGGGTGAAGTACTTGCCGAGGAGCTGGTGCGCCTCGGCGAGCCACTTGGCCAGCTCCTCGCCGCCGGCGTCCTCCGCGAACAGCTCGCCGACCTCCGGCTCGGCCTCGAGCAGCCGCTGCCACTGCGGCTCCAGCATCTCGGCGGCCTGCTCCAGCGTCCGCTGCCCACGCGGCAGGTCGAACAACCGCTCCAGCACCGCATGCACGACCGTCCCGCGGACGGCGGCCGGAGACGGCTTCTCCGGCAGCCGGTCGACGACCCGGAACCGGTACTTGAGCGGGCAACTCATGAAGTCCGCGGCCCGGGACGGCGACAGGGCACCCCGCGGATGCGGATCGACTTCAGCTGCTGCAACGCTCATGCCCAAACCCTAGGCACAACCACCGACACTTCGCGTGCACCCCACCCCGGCCTGTGGAAAACCAGGCCTGTAGCACGCAGTTACCGTCGGCCAAGTAGCGTTACCTCGATGGCTGACTCGCGCGACCCCGACAACCCCGCCCAGCCGGCCGGCCCACCGCCGCCGGGAACGTGGGTGCTCGGCCGTGTCCGCGGGATCCGGCTGACCATGCGGTTCACCTGGCTGCCGGTGGCGATGCTGCTCGCGCTGGGCTTCGCGACCATCATCGGCCAGCAGTTCCCGTCGCTCGGCGGCTGGCGGTACGTCGCGGCCTTCGCGTTCGTCGTCGCGTTCACGTTCTCGATCCTGGTGCACGAGCTCGCGCACGCGCTGATGGCGATGCGGTTCGGGATCGGGGTCACCGAGATCAACCTCGGCTTCTTCGCGGCCGGTACCCACATCGAGGGCGAGCGGAAGTCGCCGCTGGAGGAGTTCGCGGTCTCGGTCGTCGGCCCGATCGCGTCGCTGCTGGTCGGCGGCCTGGCGTACTTCGCGTCCCGCGCGTTCGACGAGGGCGTCGGGTACGTCGCGCTCTGGGAGCTCGGCATCGCGAACCTGATCGTCGGCGTCACGAACCTGCTCCCCGGGCTGCCGCTGGACGGCGGCTGGGTGCTGCGCGCGATCGTCTGGAAGATCACCGGCAACATGCACACCGGTACGGTCGCGGCCGCCTGGGCCGGTCGCGGGCTCGCGATCCTGGTGCTGGCCGGCCCGGTGATCGCGGAGGAGCTCTGGGGCTGGCAGCCGTCGATCATCGACTTCGTGATCGCGCTGCTGATCGGGTTCTTCCTCTGGTCCGGGTCCACCGCGTCGCTGATGCAGGCCCGGCTGCGGCGCAAACTGCCCGCCCTCCAGGTCCGGACCCTGGCCCGCCGCGCGATCGCGGTCCATTCCGGTACGCCGCTGTCCGAGGCCGTCCGGATGGCCGGGCAGTCCCAGGCCGGCGCGGTCGTGGTGATCGACGGCGACGGCAAGCCGCATGCGCTGGTGTCGGAGTCCGCGGTCGCCGCGGTGGCCCCGAACCAGCGCCCGTGGACCACGGTCAGCGAGGTTTCCACCCGGATCGGCGCGGGCCACATCATCGGTGTGAACGACACCGGCGAGGAGATCCTCGCCACACTGCGCGAGCACCCCGCCTCGGAGTACCTGGTCCTGGACGCCGCCGGCGGCGTGTACGGCGTCCTCGCGACCGCCGATGTCGAGCGGGCGTTCCGGGCCCGCTGATTACGGAGTTCCGGTGACCGAAAGTTAAGGTGAGCGCCTTATGGCTGACTTGCGTGACTTTCCCGACCAGGCGTTCTCCGGCGTCCACCACGGACCGCTGCAGGAGGGCGAATGGATCACCCTGCAGGACTCGAAGGGCCGCCGGCACTCGGTGAAGCTGGAGCGCGGCAAGGTCTTCCACACCACCAAGGGCGGGATCGCGCACGACGACCTGATCGACGGCCCGGACGCGGTCACGATCCGCTCCAAGGGCAACGTGGAGTACCTGGCGCTGCGCCCGCTGATGGCCGACTACTCGGTGTCGATGCCGCGCGGTGCCGCGGTGATCTACCCGAAGGACACCGCGCAGATCGTCACGATGGCCGACATCTTCCCGGGCGCCAAGGTGGTCGAGGCGGGCGCCGGCTCCGGCGCGCTGACCACGGCGCTGCTCCGCGCGGTCGGCATCCACGGGCAGGTGATCTCGTTCGAGCGCCGGGAGGACTTCGCCAAGGTCGCGCGGAAGAACGTCACGGACTTCTTCGGCGGCGAGCACCCGGCCTGGCGGCTCGAGGTGGGCGACCTGGTCGAGCAGTTGGACGAGCAGGACGTGGACCGCGTCGTACTGGACATGCTGGCCCCCTGGGAGTGCGTCGACGTGGTCGCCGAGGCGCTGTCACCCGGTGGGGTGTTCTGCGCGTACGTCGCCACCACGACGCAGCTGAGCCGGTTCGTGGAGACGCTCCGGGCCCACGGCGAGTTCACGGAGCCGCGCGCGTGGGAGTCGCTCGTGCGAGACTGGCACGTAGAGGGTCTCGCCGTACGTCCAGGGCACCGGATGCAGGGGCACACGGCGTTCCTCGTGACCGCCCGGAGGATGGCGCACGGCGTCCAGGCGCCGCGGAAGAAACGCCGTCCGGCACCGGGCGCGTACGGCGACGACTACGCCGGCCCGCGGCGCGCGGAGCCCGGCGCCGAAGCACCGGCCGGACAGCCGGCGCAAACTTCCGGCGACATGCCGTAGGCAACCCGCACATCCGCGACCGGACCATGATGGGATTCCCCCTACCGGGCGACTCCATCCGCAACCGACACGTGATGGGATTCAGCTTGCTCGGCGAGGTTTTCTGGGTAAGGTCCATAGGGTCGAGCCCCACATGGTGAGGTGATGATCGTGGCTGGAGACGAGAGTCCTACCGCGGCAGAACTGCGTAACCAGGTCCGGTACCTGGAGGCCGAGGTCGCGGCGTTGCGACGTCGGCTGCTCGAGCACCCGGCGGACAGCCGGTCGCTCGAGAGCAGGCTGTCCGAAACCCAGGCCTCCTTGGCGAGTGTCACCGCTCAGAACGAGCGGCTGGCCGACACGCTGCGGGAGGCGCGAGAGAAGATCATCGCCCTGAAGGAGGAAGTCGACCGGCTGGCGCAACCGCCGTCCGGGTTCGGCACCTTCCTCGGACGGAACGAAGACGACACGCTCGACGTGTTCACCGGCGGCCGGAAACTCCGGGTCGCGGCGAGCCCGTCGGTGGACCTGGACGAGCTCAAGCTCGGCCAGGAACTGATGCTGAACGAAGCACTCAACGTGGTCGAGGCCTGCGAGTACGAGGTCGTCGGCGACGTGGTGATGCTCAAGGAGCTGCTCGCCGACGGTGAGCGGGCGCTGGTGATCGCGCAGGCGGACGAGGAGCGGGTGGTGCGGCTCGCGTCGCCGCTGCTCGACGTCCCGCTGCGCTCCGGCGACTCCCTGCTGCTGGAGCCCCGCTCCGGCTACGTCTACGAGAAGATCCCGAAGTCCGAGGTCGAGGAGCTGGTGCTCGAAGAGGTCCCGGACATCGACTACACCCAGATCGGTGGCCTGACCGGCCAGATCGAGCAGATCCGGGACGCGGTCGAGCTGCCGTACCTGCACAAGGACCTGTTCCTGGAGCACGAGCTGAAGCCACCGAAGGGCGTGCTGCTCTACGGCCCGCCCGGCTGCGGCAAGACGCTGATCGCGAAGGCGGTGGCGAACTCGCTGGCCAAGAAGGTCGCCGAGCGCACCGGGGTTGCGGAGCAGAAGTCGTTCTTCCTGAACATCAAGGGCCCCGAGCTGCTGAACAAGTACGTCGGTGAGACCGAGCGGCATATCCGCCTGGTCTTCCAGCGGGCCCGCGAGAAGGCGTCCGAGGGGATGCCGGTGATCGTGTTCTTCGACGAGATGGACTCGCTGTTCCGCACCCGCGGCTCCGGTGTCTCCTCCGACGTCGAGAACACCATCGTCCCGCAGCTGCTCAGCGAGATCGACGGTGTCGAGGGCCTGGAGAACGTCCTCGTGATCGGCGCCTCGAACCGTGAGGACATGATCGACCCGGCGATCCTGCGGCCCGGCCGGCTGGACGTGAAGATCAAGATCGAGCGTCCGGACGCCGAAGCGGCCCGGGACATCTTCTCGAAGTACCTGACCAGTGGGCTGCCGCTGCACACCGACGACCTGAGCGAGTTCGGTGGCGACAAGCAGGCGTGCGTGGACGGGATGATCCAGCGCACCGTCGAGCGGATGTACACCGAGGCCGACGAGAACCGGTTCCTCGAGGTCACCTACGCGAACGGTGACAAGGAGGTCCTGTACTTCAAGGACTTCAACTCCGGCGCGATGATTCAGAACATCGTCGACCGGGCGAAGAAGATGGCGATCAAGGCGTTCCTCGACGAGAACCAGAAGGGCCTGCGGGTGCAGCACCTGCTGCAGGCCTGCGTGGACGAGTTCAAGGAGAACGAGGACCTGCCGAACACCACCAACCCGGACGACTGGGCCCGCATCTCCGGCAAGAAGGGCGAGCGGATCGTCTACATCCGGACGCTCATCTCCGGCAAGCAGGGCACCGAGCCGGGCCGGTCGATCGACACCGCGACCAACACCGGGCAGTACCTGTAAAGAACCACCGAACCGCCCCCGCGACCGTCTCGTCGCGGGGGCGGTTTCGCGTTCCGGTGACCGGCTGGGGTGGAGGTAACCCCCGGTGCGATCCGGGGGTTTCCCCCATTGGAGGGGTGCCGCGGCGGTCGTACCTTGCTGCTATGGCGACGGACGATCTGCGCAAGGACCTGCGGGCGGCGGTGGCGGCGCGGCAGGAGCTCGGCCCGGAGTACGAGGCCGAGATCATCGACGGCTTCCTCGACAAGCTGGACCGGCGCGACCTGCAGCGCCGGGCAGGGCTGCTGCCCGAGCCGGTACCGGGCCGGCCGGTCAAGGCCCCGAGCCGCGAGACCGACCCGGGCGGGCTGGCGCTGGCGATCATCTCGATCGTCGCCGCGATCCCGATCACCGCGATCGCGGCCAACATGATGGGCAAGTCCGGCGTACTGATCTGCTGGCTCGGCCTCGTCGGCATCAACCTCGCACGCACCATGGCCCGCCGCCGCTGAGGTGCGCTAGTTCAGCTGGATCGGGACCGGCCGGCCCTGGGCGTCGTACGCCCGTACCTGCTCGGTCAGGCGTGCCTGGCTGGACGGAGAGCGGGTGTCGGTATAGGCGAAGCCGTCGGCGACCACGCCGCGTACCCAGGGACCGCCCGCGAACCGCGACTCGATCCGGACGATCTCAGGCCGAACACGGTAGATCCGCCACCACTGCCGGTACGTCGTGATCTTCGCGTCGGTCCAGCTGTTGCTCACGACGGGCGTCGCTCCCTGTGCCCTGGTCGGCTGCCTCGTCCAGTACACGTCCTGAACCATGAAGACACCGATCCCCGGCTGGCAGACCGCGACGCCCTGCGAGAAGTCGCCGCCGTTACTCTCCGCGCCGCGCACGATCAGCGTGATCAGGCTGCTGCCCGGCTTGGTCCCCTCGACGCGGCGGGCCCACAGGACCTGCAGGGGCTTCGGCCCAGCGCCCGGGACATGACAGTCTTCAGCAGCGGCCGCCGCGGCTGCCTGAGAGACCGGGCCGTAGTCGACTCCGACGGGGCCGATCGACGGGGAGGCGCTCGGGCCGGCAACCGCTGGGTCACCGCCGTCCGATGGCCGCTGCAGGAACACCAGACTGCCTGCGACCACCGCCGAGACCGCGGCCGTCGCGACGAGTGGTGCGAGCCAGCGTCGTCGTGCGGTCTTCCGCTCGGTCTTCGCCATGACCTGGTTGCGGAGGCGAGCGCGCTGAGCGGCCGGCAGAGGTGGAACCGTGGGTGGGTCGAGCTTGGTGGTCATGAGAGCTCCTCGAGTTCGGCGTTTCTGATCAGATCCGGGAACCGCCGACGAGTGCGGTGCAGGCGAGCTTTCACGGTGCCGAGGGGTACGCCGAGTGCCGCCGCGGCCTCCGTCTGCGTGAGCCCCGACCAGACGACCAGCTCCAACGTCTCCCGTTCGTGCCGGGGCAGCCGGGCGACCACCCGCCGTACGGCGGACATCTGCCGCTCGTCGTCGAGCCGCCGGGCCACCTCCGCCGCGTGGTCCGGATCGGGCGCCGGCTCCGGCAACCGGTCGACGAGTCGCCGGAACCTGGCCGCGGCACGCGCCGCCGTACGGCATTCGTTCCCGGCCACCACTAAGAGGTATCCGCGGGCCGAGGGAGCCGTCAGCGGGCCGGGTGGGTTGCGTTCGAACCGCCGCCAGACGCTGACGAACGTGGCCTGTACCACCTCCTCGGCCGAGGTCCAGGAGGCGGTACGGCGGAACGCGAAGGCGTTCACCGCGTCCGCGTGGCGGTCGAACAACTCACCCAGCGCCAGCGCATCACCCTGACGTAACCGCTCCCACAGTTCGTGGTCGGAAACGTCCGTCACCTGCGCCGGCTCGTCGGCAGGAATCCGGTTCACATCAGTAGATGACCGGTCGGCACGTGAAAGGTTGCATCACATTGCGGCGATGATCTCCACCAGCCCGCTCTCCACGTCGGCAGGCAGGTCGAGGAGCAGGCCGCGGTGAACGCCGTACCAAGGGGAAAGGCGCGCCCAGTCCTTCGAACGCTCGACCAGTTCGGGGGTCGGCCGGTAGACCTCGCGCACTCCGGCGGCGACGGGCGCCGGTGCGCCGTTGAGCGGCCAGCAGAGGTCGAGGGCCGGGTCTCCGATGACGGCGTCGGTCCAGTCGATGACGCCGGTGATCCGTCCGTCGAGGGCGAGGATGTGCTCGGGGCCGAAGTCGCAGTGCACCAAGGAGGTCCGGACCTCTGCGACCCGATCCAGGAGCTGCCCGGCCTGATCCTGTAGGTCGACCGGGAGACGCGGCAGGATCTGTTGCCGGAACTGCGCCAGTTCGGCCGTCTTCGCGGCTGTAGCGGTCGCTGCGTCGAGTGCGCCGTGTGCCACGGCCTCCTCGGGGTCGACGCTGTGCAAGGCCTTCAGGAAGCCGCCCAGCGCCCGTCCGGTCGCCTCGTCCCCGCCCGCGAGCGGTTCGCCGAGGATCAGCAGGTGCCGGACGCCGTCCGCTGTCGGCTCAGGTACCGGTACGGGCAGCGGGAGCTTCGGCGCGAGCCAGGGGAGGAGCGTGGTCTCGGCGGCGAGTCGTGGACCGACCTCAGGGCGTCGTGCAACACGATGCAGCCACGGGCCGTCGATCCAGGCGCGACTGTCCCAGCCCTCGTCGATCAGCAGGCTCCGGATGTACGCGCCCAGCAGGCCGACGGTGTCCGGCATGAACTCCCACTCGTCGAACTTGGCCACCAGCTCCGCAGGCGACATCCACGCGCCCCACGCGACCTCTTCCGGCTGATGCCGCACCGGGCCGTCCCAGACGCACGTGTAGAGGTAGGCGTGGTACCGCGTGTTCTCGTCCGCGTAGTCGCCCTCCGGCAGCCGCACCAGCTCGGCGCCGGAGATACCGAGCTCCTCGTCGAGCTCCCGTACGACGGCGTCGAACGGCTCCTCGCCCGCCGCGACCACACCGCCCGCGGCGAAGTCGTACCGGCTCGGGTAGACGTCCTTGGTGGGCGTCCGCCGGTGCACGTAGATGTCACCGGCCGGATTCCGGACGAGTACGCCGGTCGCCGAATGCCGCAGGTTGTCGCGGCGCATCACCGACCGCGGCGCCGAGCCGACCACCCGGTTGTCGTCGTCCAGCAGCGCCACCAGCTCGTCCACCGCGCCGTTCATTTGCGCAGTCTCACATGTAACCCTGTGGACACAGCAACCACTTAAGTCGCCGGTACCGCGTAGGCTCGACTGCATGAGTGTTCGGCGGATCATGGGTACCGAGACCGAGTTCGGGATCTCGGTGCCCGGTCAGCCCGGGGCGAACCCGATGCTGACCTCGAGCCAGGTGGTGAACGGCTACGCCCAGACGCAGCCGCTCGCGCGCAAGACCCGGTGGGACTTCGACGAGGAGCACCCGTTACGGGACGCGCGCGGGTTCGACCTCAGCCGGGAGGTGGCCGACTCCAGCCAGCTCACCGACGAGGAGACCGGCCTGGCGAACGTGATCCTCACCAACGGCGCCCGGCTGTACGTCGACCACGCCCACCCGGAGTACTCCGCGCCCGAGACCACGAACCCGCGCGACGCCGTGGTCTGGGACAAGGCCGGCGAGCTCGTGATCATGGAGGGCGCGCGGCAGGCCCGGCTGATCCCCGGCGCCCCGCAGCTGAACCTCTACAAGAACAACGTCGACAACAAGGGCGCGTCGTACGGCGCCCACGAGAACTATCTGATGCGCCGGTCCACGCCGTTCGCGTCGATCGTCCGGCACCTGACGCCGTTCTTCGTGAGCCGTCAGGTGGTCACCGGCGCCGGCCGGGTCGGGATCGGCCAGGACGGCGCCACACACGGGTTCCAGCTCAGCCAGCGCGCGGACTACTTCGAGGTCGAGGTCGGCCTGGAGACCACGCTGAAGCGGCCGATCATCAACACCCGCGACGAGCCGCACGCGAACCCGGACCGGTACCGCCGGCTGCACGTGATCATCGGCGACGCGAACCTGTCCGAGATCTCGACGTACCTCAAGGTCGGCACTACGTCGCTGGTGCTGGCGATGATCGAGGACGGCTGGCTGACCGACGACCTCGGCGTCGACCGGCCGGTGACCGCGCTGCACGAGGTCAGCCACGACCCGACGTGCACGCATCTGCTGACGCTCAAGGACGGCCGCAAGATCACCGCCGTCCAGCTGCAGACGGAGTACCTGGAGCAGGCCCGGAAGTACGTCGAGGACAAGTACGGCGACGACGCGGACCGGCAGACCAAGGACGTGCTGCACCGCTGGGAGCAGATCCTCGACCAGCTCGCCATCGACCCGATGAAGTTGTCGGACCAACTGGACTGGGTCGCGAAGTACAAGCTGCTCCAGTCGTACCGCGACCGCGACGGGCTGGACTGGGACGACTCGAAGCTGCACCTGGTCGACCTGCAGTACGCCGACCTGCGCCCGGACAAGGGTCTCTATTACAAGTTGGTGAAGTCCGGGCGGATGCAGCGGATCGTCACCGACGAGGAGATCCGGATGGCGGTCGCGCACCCGCCGACCGACACCCGGGCGTACTTCCGCGGCCGCTGCATGCAGCAGTATGCGCCGCAGGTCGCGGCCGCCTCCTGGGACTCGGTGATCTTCGACCTGCCGGGGAAGGAATCGTTGCAGCGGATCCCTACTCTGGACCCGTTGCGGGGCACGAAGGCGCATGTCGGGGCACTTCTTGACCAATGCGACACCGCCAGTGACCTGGTTCGCACCATTACTGGGGGTGCGGCCGGGTAGGGTCGCTAGTGGAGGTCGATTTGGGCGATCTCCCCAGCGGTTCTAGGAGGTGGCCATATGGCGAAGGACGGCGGTCAGCAGCACAAGCAGCCGAAGCGTTCGTCGACCGAGGAAGAGGTCGAGCAGGTCGAGGCGTCGGAGGACGTCCAGGAGCGGAAAGAACGGCTCGACGAGGACGTCGACTCGATCCTGGACGAGATCGACGAGGTCCTGGAGGAGAACGCCGAGGAGTTCGTCCGCGGATTCGTGCAAAAGGGTGGGGAGTGAACCGCTCGATGACATCTGATGCCTCCGGCCGGCTGCCGGAAGCCTTCCTGACCCCGGGCGGCTCGTCGTTCATGGACTTCCTGGCCGGGCACGCGCCCGACCTGTTGCCCGGACGCCGGTCGCTCGGACAGGGCGACCTGTCCAGCGAAGTCCCGCACGGTACGACGATCGTCGCAGCCACCTTCCCCGGTGGTGTCGTGATGGCCGGCGACCGGCGGGCCACGATGGGCAACATCATCGCCCAGCGTGACATCGAGAAGGTGTTCCCGGCCGACGAGTACTCGGTGGTCGCCTTCGCCGGCTCGGCCGGTTTCGGGATCGAGATGGTCCGGTTGTTCCAGGTCGAGCTGGAGCACTACGAGAAGCTCGAAGGCGCGACGCTGAGCCTGGACGGCAAGGCGAACCGGTTGAGCGCGCTGATCCGCGGCAACCTGCCGATGGCGATGCAGGGCCTCACCGTGGTGCCGCTGTTCGCCGGGTACGACGAGGACATCAAGGGCGGCCGGATCTTCTCCTACGACCCGACCGGCGGGCGGTACGAGGAGACCCACTTCCACAGCGTCGGCTCGGGCTCGCTGTTCGCCCGCGGCGCGCTGAAGAAGCTCTACCGGCCGGACTTGTCCGAGATCGACTGCGTGACGGTGACGATCCAGTCCCTGATCGACGCGGCCGACGACGACTCGGCGACCGGCGGGCCGGACATGCTGCGGCGGATCTTCCCGGTGGTCGGCGTGGTCACCGCGGACGGTTACCGGCGGCTGCCCGAGGACGAGGTGGCCTCCCTGGTCGACGCGGCCTGGGAGCAGCGCCACCGGCGTCCCGACGGTCCTGCCGCTCCGTCCCTGACCTGACCACCCTGAACTGACAGAGGACTCGATGAGCGTTCCCTTCTACGTCTCGCCCGAGCAGCTGATGCGGGACCGGGCGGACTTCGCCCGGAAAGGCATCGCCAAGGGCCGCAGCGCGATCGCGCTGCAGTACGCCGACGGCATCCTGTTCGTCGCGGAGAACCGGTCGCCCGCGCTGCACAAGGTGGCCGAGATCTACGACCGGATGGCGTTCGCCGCCGTCGGCCGGTACAACGAGTTCGAGAACCTGCGGATCGCCGGCGTCCGGCTCGCCGACATGCGTGGGTACTCCTACGACCGGCGCGACGTGACCGGCCGCGCGCTCGCGAACGCGTACGCGCAGACGCTCGGCGCGATCTTCTCCTCCGGCGGCGAGAAGCCGCTCGAGGTGGAGATCCTGGTCGCCGAGGTCGGCGCGGGTGCGTCCGACGACCAGATCTACCGGCTCACGTACGACGGCTCGATCGCCGACGTCCAGGGGTACGCCGTGATGGGCGGCCCGGCAGACCAGGTCGCTGACTATGTCGGCGAGCACTACCAGGAGGGGATCTCGCTGGCCGGCGCGCTCCGGCTCGCGGTGGATGCCCTCGGCCACGACGGCACCGAGGTCCGGCAGCTGACACCGGACCAGCTCGAGGTCGCGGTGCTGGACCGGACCAGGTCGCAGGTCCGCAAGTTCAAGCGCATCTCCGAGGCGACGCTGGAAACCATCCTCTCGGAGTCCCACCCGGACTCCGACGATTCGACGGATGGCGACGAGGAGACCGCGGCGAAGTCCGAGGACACAACCTCCGCCGAGACCACGTCCGCCGGGAGCACGTCCGCGGAGACGCCGGTCGCGCCGCCGTCCGACGATGACGACGCCCCGGTCGCCCCGCCGGAAGACCCCGACGACAACCGTCCGCTGTGACGGACCAGATCGACAACTCAGCCGCCACGACCAACGTGGCGGCTGAGCCGTCTCACCCCCCAAACCCCACCACCCACACGTCACCCACCGACACGGTGGTGGGGGATCCGGCGCCGTGGGAGTTGTTGGGGGAGGAGGTCGGGTTCGAGCGGTTCCTGTCGGTGCGGCTGCGGCGGTACCGGATGCCGGACGGGCGGGAGATCGAGTGGGACGTCTCCGGCCGTGAGGCGGGCGTGGACGCCGGGGTGACGGTGCTGCCGTTGACGCCGGACGGGCGGATCGTGACGATCCGGATGTTCCGCGCCGGCCCGGACACCGTCGTGACCAACCTCCCGGGCGGTCTCGTCGAGCCCGGCGAGGACGTGGCGGCGGCCGGTGCGCGCGAGCTCGAGGAAGAGACCGGGTACACCTGCGAGACCCTCGACGTGGTCGGCTGGCAGTGGTCCGGTGCGTCCTCGACCTTCCGCAAGTACGTCGCGATCGCCCGCGGCTGCCGCCCCGACGGCAAGCAGCAGCTGGACGAGGCCGAGGACTGCGTACCGGTCGAGCTCACCGTCGACGCATTCCGCGCCGAGCTGCGCAACCCGGGCGCGATGACCGGCATCGACGCCGCCTACCTGGCGCTGGACCACGCCGGCCTGCTCTAGACTCGAGGCGGACCGCGACTGGCGTTGAGGTGGACGAACCACCGGGGAACGGTCTGCCATCCGGCTTCGCCGCGCGCCTGGGCACCTTCGAACTCAGAGGAGTGTGCGCGCATGAGTGCTGAGCTGATGATCGGTACCGACCTCGCCGCCGAGATGGTGGCGAAGGCGGCGGAGCGGGCGGCCGTCCTGCAGGAGAAGTACGGCGTCCAGCCGTGCCTGGCGACCGTCCTGGTCGGCGACGACCCGGCGTCCGCGACGTACGTGCGGATGAAGCAGAACCGGTCGAAGAAGGCGGGTATCGCGTCCCGCAGCGTCGTGCTGCCGGCCTCGACGAGCACCCAGGAGCTGGTCGCGGAGATCACCAAGCTGTCCGAGGACCCGGCGGTGCACGGGATCCTGCTGCAGCATCCGGTGCCGGCGCAGATCGACGAGCGAGCCGCGTTCGAGGCGATCGACCCGGGCAAGGACGTCGACGGCGTCACGATGCGGTCGTTCGCGGCGATGGCGTTCGGCGATCCCGGCTTCCGGTCCGCGACGCCCGGCGGGATCATGCGGTTGCTGGCGGCGTACGACGTACCGCTGGAAGGCGCGCATGCGGTGGTGATCGGCCGCAGCCCGATCCTCGGGAAGCCGGCCGGCATGTTGCTGCTGGCATCGAACGCGACGGTCACGTACGCGCACTCCCGGACCCGCGACCTCCCGGACCTGGTCCGGACCGCCGACGTGGTGATCGCCGCGGTCGGCAAGGCGAACTTCGTCCGCGGCGACTGGCTGAAGCCGGGCGCGGTGGTCGTCGACGCCGGGTACAACGAGGGCAACGTCGGCGACGTGCACTTCGTCGAGGCGGCCGAGGTGGCGCGGCTGATCACGCCGGTGCCGGGCGGGGTCGGGCCGATGACGATCGCGCTGCTGCTGGAGCAGACGGTCGACGCCGCTGAGACGGCTGTCCACGCCTTGACTACGCTGAACTAGTCTTTGGGGCAGACGAACGAGGAGGAACGACGTGCCGGTACGCGCGATCCGGGGTGCCACCCAGCTGGACGTGGACGAGCGCGAGCATCTGCTCGAGCGGACCGCGGAGCTGGTGAAGGCGGTCCTGGAGGCGAACGATCTGGAGAACGAGGATCTGATCAGCATCCTGTTCACCGTCACGTCGGACCTCCGCTCGGAGTTCCCGGCGGTCGCCGGCCGCCAGATCGGGCTGACCGACGTACCGCTGATGTGCATGCAGGAGATCCCGGTGCCGCACGCGCTGCCGCGGGTCGTCCGGCTGATGGTGCACACCGAGACGCCGCGCTCGCGGGACAAGATCCAGCACGTGTACCTGCACGGCGCGGTCGCCCTCCGCCCAGACCTGACCGGCGCCCAGTGACCGAGCTGCGTGGTCCCGTGCGGATCGTCGGGACGGGCTTGATCGGGACGTCGATCGGGCTCGCGCTGGCGCGGCTCGGCGTCGTCGTGGAGCTCGTCGACGGCAACCCGGACAACGCGTTGATGGCCGAGCGGATCGGCGCCGGTTCGCGGGCCGTGCAGATCGAGCCGCAGCTGGTCGTGGTCGCCGTACCGCCGGATCACGTCGGAGCGGTCGTCGCCGAGCAGTTGCAGCAGACCACCGCGGTGGTGACGGACGCGGCGAGCGTGAAGAGCAAGCCGCTCGCGGACGCGCGCAGCCTGGTGCCGGACGTCAGCCGGTACGTCGGAAGTCACCCGATGGCCGGCTCCGAACGCAACGGCCCGCTGGCCGCGCGCGCCGACCTGTTCGACGGCGCCACCTGGGCCGTCACCCCGCACGGCACCAGCGACCCGGACGCCGTGGATCTGGTACGGCGGCTGGCCGAGGCGTGCGGTGCTCGTACCGTCGAGATGTCGGTGGCGGACCACGACCTCGGCGTCGCGCGCGTCTCCCACCTCCCGCACCTGATGTCCGCGCTGGCCGCCGGGACGCTGGCCGACGCGCCGTCCTCGCACCTGGAACTGTCCGGCCAAGGCGTCCGCGACGTGACCCGGATCGCGGCCGGCGACCCACGGCTGTGGACCCAGATCGTGTCCGCGAACTCGACGGCGCTGACCGGCCTGCTGGAGCAGATCCGCGGCGAGCTCGACCGGCTACTCGTTGCCCTCGGCAAGGAAGAGGCCGGCGACGAGCTGACCGCGATCCTCGGCCAGGGCGTATCCGGCGCGATCCGGGTCCCGGGCAAGCACGGCGCTCCGCACATCGACCTGGTCACGGTGCTGGTGACGATCCCGGACCGCCCCGGTCAGCTGGCGAAGCTGTTCGCCGACGCCGCCGAGTCCGGCGCCAACGTCGAGGACCTGCGCATCGACCACAGCCCCGGCCGCCCCGTCGGCGAGGTCGAACTGGCCGTCAAACCCGCCTCGGTCGACCAACTCGTCGAGGCCCTCAGCACCCGCGGCTGGGTGGTCCACACCTGAACTGTCCCTGTGCGACGGTAATCTTCGGGGCATGATCATCGCTGTGGACGGGCCGAGCGGCTCCGGTAAGTCGAGCACCGCCCGCGGAGTGGCCACCCGGCTCGGACTGCGGTACCTGGACACCGGCGCGACGTACCGCGCGGTGACCTGGTCGGCGGTCGAGCGTGGGCTGGACCTGGACGACACGGCGGCGGTCGCGCAGCGTGCCCGGGAGCTCGTGCTGGAGGTCAGCACCGACCCGTCGCGGCAGTTCGTGATCGCCGACGGGACCGACATCACCGCCGCGATCCGGGAGCCCGCGATCAGCGAGGTGGTCTCGAAGATCGCCACCAACCTGGACGTCCGCGCGGAGCTGATCCGGCGCCAGCGGGCGATCATCGACGACGCCCAGGAGACCGGCGGGATCGTCGTCGAGGGCCGCGACATCGCCACCGTGGTCGCCACCGACGCCGAGCTGAAGGTGCTGCTGACCGCCGACCAGGACGCCCGGATGGCGCGCCGCGGCGCCGAGCTCGCGGCCGGGTCTGTGACCGCGGCAGAGCTCCGGGACCAGATCGTCCGGCGGGATGCCGACGACTCGACCGTGTCGGAGTTCCAGGTCGCCTCCGACGGTGCGGTCACCATCGACTCCACCGACCTGACGCTTGAGGAGGTCATCGACGTGATCAGCCGACTCGCCAAGGAGACGGTCCCTCAAGGCCGGGAGCTATGACGGCGGAGCTCACCGGGCACCGGGAGCTGCCCCGGACCGACGATCTGCCGCCGCTGCCGTACCGGCTCGCGCTGCCGATGCGCGCGGTCGCCAGGCCGTACTTCCGGCTGAAGTACAACCTCACCGTCCACCACCAGGACCGATTCCCGCTGACCGGTCCGTTGCTGATGACCCCGAACCACCTGAGCCTGCTGGACGCCCCGCTGCTCGGCGCGATGGCGCCGCGGATGCTGCACCAGCTCGGCAAGATCGAGGTGTTCGGCGGGTTCCAGGGCGCGTTCCTGCGGCGGATCGGGCAGATCCCGGTCGACCGCTCGGCGTACGACGTCCTCGCCGTCCGCCGGTCGGTCCAGGTACTGCGGGACGGCCGGGTGCTGAACATCTACCCGGAGGGCACCCGTGGGCCGGGCGACTTCGGCCGGATCCGGAGCGGGGTGGCGTACCTGGCGATGGTCACCGGCGCGCCGATCCTGCCGGTGGCGCTGATGGGTACGCGGTTGCCGGACGGCGGCGTGGAGGGTCATCCGCCGACCGGAAGCCGGATCGACGTGGTGTACGGCGAACCCTTCACGGTCGACCGCGTACCCTTTCCCAGGAGACATTCCGACGTACAGGCGGTCGCCGACCACATCGGCGACGTGCTGCGCGCCCATGTGAAGGCGGCCGTCGAAGAAACCGGCCACCCACTTCCGGGCTGGCGAGACCAGAGGGACCCCCAATGACTGACCTGCCCACCGAAGTACCGACGCACGAGCGCGACGACGCCGGCCCGCTGCCGGTCCTCGCGATCGTCGGGCGGCCGAACGTGGGCAAGTCCACGCTGGTCAACCGCATCATCGGCCGCCGCGAGGCGGTCGTCGAGGACACCCCGGGCGTCACCCGCGACCGGGTGTCGTACGACGCCAACTGGTCCGGCCGCGAGTTCACGGTCGTCGACACCGGCGGCTGGGACCCGGACGCGGTCGGGATGGCCGCCCTGGTCGCGGCGCAGGCCGAGGTCGCGATCAACGCCGCGGACGCGGTGCTGTTCGTGGTCGACGCGGTGGTCGGCATCACCGACGCCGACGAGGCCGTCGTCCGGGTGCTGCGGAAGTCCGGCAAGCCCGTCGTACTGGCCGCGAACAAGGTCGACGACCAGCGCATCGAGGCCGAGGCGATGAACCTCTGGGGTCTCGGGATCGGCGAGCCGTTCCCGATCTCGGCGATGCACGGCCGCGGGACCGGCGACATGCTGGACGCGATCCTGGCCGCGCTGCCCGAGGCGCCGGCCGAGCGCGACGACGAGCTCGGTGGCCCGCGCCGGGTGGCGATCGTCGGCAAGCCGAACGTCGGCAAGTCCTCGCTGCTGAACAAGGTCGCCAAGGAGGACCGGGTCGTCGTCAGCGACGTCGCCGGTACGACGGTGGACCCGGTCGACGAGCTGATCACGCTGAGCGGCACGGAGTACCGGTTCATCGACACGGCCGGGATCCGGCGCAAGGTGAAGAACGCGACCGGCCACGAGTACTACGCCTCGCTGCGGACCAACGCCGCGATCGAGCGGGCCGAGGTCGTCGTGGTGGTGATCGACTCGTCGGAGTCGATCACCGAGCAGGACCTGCGGATCATGAACGCGGTCGAGGAGGCCGGCAAGGCGCTCGTGATCGCGTACAACAAGTGGGACCTGATGGACGACGAGCGCAGGTACTACCTGGAGCGGGAGATCGACCGCGACCTGGTGCAGTTCCGCTGGGCGCCGCGGGTGAACATCAGTGCGCTCACCGGCTGGCACATGGACAAGCTCGTCCCGGCGATCGAGGCCGCGCTGGACGGCTGGCAGACCCGCGTCCCGACCGGCCAGCTGAACGCGTTCCTCGGCCGCCTGGTGGCCGCGCACCCGCACCCGGTGCGCTCCGGCAAGCAGCCGAAGATCCTGTTCGGCACCCAGGCGACCACGATGCCGCCGACCTTCGCGATCTTCACCTCCGGCCAGATCGAGGCGTCGTACCAGCGCTTCATCGAACGCCGCCTCCGCGAGGACTTCGGCTTCGTCGGCAGCCCGGTACACGTCCAGATCCGCGCCCGCCAGAAGAACAAGAAACGCTGACCGGACCCAGTAAGAACTACCCGTCCGGATGCTGTAAGGTAATGCCCGGTTCGCTGTTGGGGCGGGCCATCGGGCTGTGGCGTAGTTTGGTAACGCGTCTGGCTGGGGGCCAGAAGACCGCAGGTTCAAATCCTGTCAGCCCGACCCTGAAAGGGCACCGATTCTGTCGGTGCCCCTTCTTATGTTTGTCCCATGGTGGCCTTGAGTGACAGACGAAGCTGGGACGACGACGACCTCCGCCGCGCGGTGGCCGAGAACCATTCGTGGCGTGGTGTTGCCCGCGTGCTGGGATTGAAGGGGACCTCAGCGGGGACCGTCCGTGCGCTGAAGAAGCACGTCGAGCGGCTGGAGCTGGACACGGCCCACTTCACCGGCCAGCGGCAGTGGTCCGACCGGAGGCTCGGTGAGGTGATGCGCGACGCGACCTGCTGGGCGGATGTCATCTCCGGCCTCGGAGTCAGCGACGGCAAGGAATCGCGTGTCCGGATCAAAGGTCACGCGGTGCGGCTGGGGCTGGACTGTTCGAAGCTCCGGTCCTCGCCGCCCTCGCGCCCGACGGCCGAGCCGTTCGAACTCCCTGCGTGTCGACAGATGCTTCGGACGGCGGCTCCCGCAATAGCCATGGCCTGGTTCACGCTGCACGGTTGCGCTGTCGCGTTGCCGATGGAGCCCGAGGTCTACGACTTGCTGGTGACCACGACGAACGGAATCCAGCGTGTGCAGATCAAGAGCTCAGAGCGTCCGGGTCGTGACGGCCATTGGCAGGTCGGGGTAGGACGGCGTCCGTACGTGCTCGACAAGTCGGCCACGAAGATGCCGTACGACCCTGACGACATCGATCTGTTCTTCATCGTCCTTGGCGACGGCAGCCTGTACATCGTGCCGAGTCCGGTGCTGGCCGGGGCACCGGTCGACGCCGGTGCCCCGAGGTGCGTGTCAGCGTACGCCCGCGAGTTCGTCGGTTCGCGGTTCCTCGACCCGAAGCGTTTCGCCTTCGATGTCTACCCGGGGCGTGATGCGATCGAGCCAGCGGGGGAACCACCAGGCTCGGTCGCCGAGGAGGCTGAGGATCGCGGGGACGAGGGTCATTCGGACCACGAAGGCGTCGATCAGTACGCCGATCGTGAGGCCGAAGCCGATCGCCTTGATGATCGGGTCGTGGACCAGGATGAAGCCGGCGAACACCGAGGCCATGATCAGCGCGGCGGCGGTGACGACGCGGGCGCCGTGGCCGAGGCCCTGGACGGTGGCGTCGTTCGCGTGCCGGCCGTGCACGAACTCCTCGCGGACGCGGGACACGATGAAGACCTCGTAGTCCATCGCCAGCCCGAACAGGATGCCCATCATGATGATCGGCAGGAAGCTGACCAGCGGCCCGGGGGAGTCCACCCCGACGAGCTTCGCCAGGTGTCCCTCCTGGAACACCGCGACCGTGATCCCGAACGTCGCCCCGATCGTCAGCACGAACCCGAGCGTCGCCTTCAACGGCACCAGCACCGACCGGAACGCGAGCAGGAGCAGCAGGAACGACAACCCGATCACCACGAACAGGTACGTCGGCAACGCGTCGGACAGCTTGTTCGACACGTCGACCCCGACCGCGGTGTTGCCGGTGACCGAGATCTCGGTGCCGCCGGTGACCAGCGGATGCACTGCCGAGCGCAGGTTCTTCACCAGGTCGGCGGTCTGCTCGCTGGCCGGTCCGCTCTTCGGGACGACCTGCAGCAGCCGGGTCGTGTGGTCGTCACTGGACCCCGCGGGCTGGGCCGCGACCACGTCGGGCAGCCCTTGGGTCTTCGCGAGCACCTGCTGTACGACGGACTCGGCCGTCGCCGCATCGTTGCTTGTCACAACGACCACGAGCGGCCCGTTGGCGCCCGGTCCGAACGCCGCCGCGGTGAGGTCGTACGCGACCCGCTGGTTGGTACCGGCGGCCGCCGACGCGCCGTCCGGCAACGCGAGCTGCATGTTCTTCGCCGGGATCGCCAGCAGCCCGAGCCCGATGATGCCGACGGCAACGATCGGCACCCGGAGCCGGGTGACCAGCCGGCCCCAGCGGAAACCGAACCCCTCCTTGTGCGCCGCCGCGGTCGGCGCCTTGCGCAACTTCCGCGGCAGCACCCGGTTCCCGACGAAGCCGAGCAGCGCCGGCAGCAACGTCAACGCGACCAGTACGGCGGTCAGCACCGTCGCCGCCGCGGCCAGCCCCATCGCGGTCAGGAACGGTACGCCGACCACCGACAGCCCGGCCAGTGCGATCACCACGGTCGCCCCGGCGAACAGCACCGCCGACCCGGCCGTCGCCGTCGCCCGTGCGACCGACTCCTCCGGATCCATGCCCTCGCCGAGCTGCGACCGGTGCCGTGAACTGATGAACAGCGAGTAGTCGATGCCGACCGCGAGGCCGAGCATCAGCGCCAGGATCGGCGCCGTCGACGAGACATCGGTGAAGGCCGTCACGATGAACAACCCGGCCATCCCGGCGAGTACGCCGAGCAGCGCCGTCACCAGCGTCATCCCGGCCGCGACCAGCGACCCGAACGTGACGATCAGGACGACGGCCGCGACCGCGACGCCGATCACTTCGGTCGCGCCGATCTCCGGGATGCCGGCCTTGATCTGCCCGCCCGGCACCACCCGCAGGTCGCCGGAGCTGAGCGCGCTGAGTCCGTCGTACCCGTCGCTGCTCGCGTGGGACAGCTCGTCGGCCGGTTTGTCGAACTGGACGCTGATGAGCCCTGTCGTCCGGTCCTGGCTGATCGCCCTGGTGGCGAACGGATCGATCGCGGCAACAACCTCGGGCACCTTCGTGGCCTTGGCGACCGTCGTGCCGACCGCCGCCTTCACCGCCGGGTCGTCGAGGGTCTTGCCCGCCGGCGCCTTGACGACGATCGTCGCGGACGCGCCGCTGGCGGCCGGCAGCTCGTGCTTGAGGGCGTCGAGCGCACGCTGCGACTCGGTGCCGGGGATCGAGAAGGTGTTCGCGGTCTTGCCGCCCAGGGTCAGCGCGCCGACGCCGAGCACCACGAGGAACAGGGCCCACAGCGCGGCGACCAGGCGCCGGCGCTGGTACGAGAACCGGCCGAGCCGGTAGAGCAGATTGGCCATCGGGAAGTGCGTCCGTTTCGGGTCAGCGGGCAGAAGTGATCGCCCCGCGGCGGCGGGGAGTCGGGGGTCGGCGGTCAGGCCCGCCGGAGCAGTCTCCGGAGCGCGAGGTCGCAGAGTCTTCGCAGGTCCTCGCCGGTGCGCTCGTGCGCGTGCCGGCACTCGCCGAGCAGGCCGTTGATGGCGAACTTCGCCAGGTCCCGCTCGATCGGGTCGTCGGAGCCGGCCATGAACTCGGTGAGCCGCATGCCGTCCGCGACCAGCGGCGCGATCTCCGGCATCTGCTCGATGACCGGAAGCACGTCCTGCAGCACGTCGACCACGCCGCGGTACTCGACGGCGAGGTCGATGAAGCGCTCGATCGCCAGGTCCTGCGCGGCGGCGCGGGGCAGCTCGGCCGCGGCCTTCACCAGGTCGGCCAGGTCGGCGGCGGCGGGGTCGAGGACGGCGGCAAGCACGGCCGGCTTGCCGCTGAAGTGGTACAGCACCGTCGCCTTCGAGCAGCCGGCCGCGGTGGCGATGTCCTGCAGCGACGTCGCGTTGTAGCCGGCCGCCTGGAACAGGTCCATCGCTTGGCGCACGATCTCGCGCCTGGTCCGCTCCCGGGCCGGGGTGGTGACTGCCATGTCAGCAGCTTGCCTGACCGATCGGCCAGTTTTCAACCGATCGGTCAGGATTGTGTTCTGCTTCACGTTGGTAATCTTGTAATTCAGGAGGTGAGGCCGATGCCTGAAGACGATGTACTGGACGCCTACTCCCGGGTGGTTTCGGGGGTGGCCGAGCACCTGATCCCGCGGGTCGCGAGCCTGCGGATCCACAGCCGGCGCGGCGACTCGTCAGGCTCCGCCGTCGTGCTGACCGGCGACGGCCATCTGCTCACCAACGCCCACGTGGTCGGCGGCGGCACCGAGGCGTCGGCGGAGTTCGCGGACGGTACGACGGCGCAGGCCCAGGTGGTCGGCGTCGACCGGCTGTCGGATCTCGCCGTACTGCGGGCCGACCGGGAGATCCCGGATCCGCCGGAGTACGGCGACGCGGACCACCTGAAGGTCGGGAACCTGGTCGTTGCGGTGGGCAACCCGCTCGGCCTGGCCGGGAGCGTGACCGCGGGCGTGGTGAGCGCGCTCGGCCGGTCGTTGCCGGTGCGCAGCGGTTCGGCGAACCGGATCATCGAGGACGTGATCCAGACCGACGCCGCACTCAACCCGGGGAACTCCGGCGGTGCGCTTGCCGACGGCAACGGCCGGGTGGTCGGCATCAACACCGCGGTCGCCGGCATCGGGCTCGGGCTCGCCGTCCCGATGAACCCGACGACCCGCCGGATCATCTACTCGCTTCTGCACGACGGCCGGGTGCGCCGTGGGTATCTCGGCCTGGTGACCACTCCGGCGCCGCTGCATCCGGCGCTGGCGGAGCGCTTCGACCAGCGGTCCGCGTTACGCGTCGTCGAGGTCATCCCGGCCAGTCCGGCGGCCGCCGCCGGCCTGCGGCAGGGCGACCTGGTGCTCGCGGTGAACGGTGTACCGCTGCGGGACGCGCAGTCGTTGCAGCGGCAGCTGTTCGAGGACGCGATCGCCCGCCGTACCGAGCTGACCGCGATCCGGAACAACGCGCTCGTCGACGTGATCGCCTACCCGGCGGAGCTCACCGACTGATCGGGGCGCGGAGGAGTACGCAGGTGCCGGGTTTGAGGGGAGCGTTCGGGAAGGTGAAGTCGCGGGTCACCTCGGTGAACCCGAAGCTCAGGTGGAGGTCGAGGGTTGCGCCGTTCTGGATGTTGGCGAAGTAGTAGACCTCGTCGGCGCGCTCCGCGGTCCACCGGATCCGCTCCCGGGTGAGCAGCTCGCCGATCCCGCGCCGCCGGTACTCCGGGTCGACGATCAGCCCGATCAGGTAGTACCCGCTCGGGGCGGTGTCCGGCGGGTCGGTGGGGGAGAGCTGGTGCCGGAGTACGAGCGCATACCCGACGACCTCCCCGCCGACCTCGGCGACCACCGTGTACTTGTCCGGATCCTGCAGATCCGCAACCAGCCGCGCCCGCCGTACGTCCACCGCCCCGCCGGTCCGCGACACGATCAACTCGGCACACCTGGTCAGGTCCGCGTCCACGGCCGGCCGGATGACGACGTCGACGGTCTGCCGGGCGACGCCGGGCTGATACTCCGCGAATCCGCTCATACCGCCACCCTAGGATCACCCGGCCGGACGACCTGATCCGGCAGGTAGACACGCACCACAACCGGACCGCCTCCAACACCGAGTACGTCGCGCACCGCCCGCCGAGGCCCGCCGCCCCCGGCCAGGCACCGGGCGCATCGGCCGCGCACCGGGTGCTCGGGCCGTCGGCCACGCACCCGGCCGCGCACCGGCGCTTAGGCCCGCCGGGCCGGCGACACCCTCACCCTCAGCGACACCCTTCGCGACCTGGGCATCACCGCCCGGATGCCGGCCGGCCTAGCTGAAGCTCAAGCGTTCGTCGAGGTTGGCGTGGTCTCCGCAGATTGCGGTCTGGGGAGGATTATCCGCCGATTCGGGCAGCAGATCCTCCCCAACCTGCTCGGCAAGGTGCTCTCTCGGGGTCGTTTCGGGGGTTTACGTCTGAGAGGGCGGGTTGGCGTCTCGCATGCGGGTGGTGAACCCGGCATCTCAGACGTGAACCCCTCAAACGTCAGACGTGAACCCCTCAAACGCGCGTCTGCGGAGGCAGCGGCCTGGCGGGAGGCATTCCGCCGGTAGGCGGATGACCTCGAGCGCGGGCGGTCGACGACTCGGCGGTCGAGTCCCTGACCGGCATCACCCCGACCCGGCCGGGCATCGGCTGCGCCGGAGCGGATTCGTGCCTTGCAAGATCACCCGGCCGGATGACTGACCAGCAGCGCCTCCGCACCGCAGGCACGGTTCGGAGGCGCTGGCACTGTCGGTACGGCGATGGGCCCGGGCGGGTGTCTTACCAGCCGCGTTCGCGCCATTCGGAGACGTGCGGGCGTTCGGTGCCGAGGGTGGTGTCGGAGCCGTGGCCGGGGTAGACCCAGGTTTCGTCGGGGAGGGTGCCGAAGAGCTTGGTGTCGACGTCGTCGATGAGGGACCTGAAGCGGGCCTTGTCGCCCTGGGTGTTGCCGACGCCGCCGGGGAACAGTGAGTCGCCGGTGAACAGGTGCGGTGCGCCCTCCGGGTCGTCGTACACCAGCGCGATCGAGCCGGGGGTGTGCCCGACGAGGTGGATGACGCGCAGGGTGCACTGGCCGACCGCGATGTGGTCGCCGTCGTCGACGAGCTGGTCGGTGGGGACCGGGATGCCCTCGGCGTCGTGGCGGCCGGCGACCGTGGTGGCGCCGGTGCGGGCGACGACCTCGGCGAGCGCCTCCCAGTGGTCCTGGTGGCGGTGCGTGGTGACGACCCGCGCGAGACCGGCGTCGCCGATCAGCCGGAGCAGCGTGTCCGCCTCGTTCGCGGCGTCGATCAGCACCTGCTCGTCGGTCTGCCGGCAGCGCAGCAGGTAGGCGTTGTTGTCCATCGGTCCGACCGCGACCTTGGTGATCATCAGCCGGGCCAGCTCGTGGGTCTGCGCCGGACCGCCGACCTTGACGTTCCCGTGGTACTCGGGCATCTCGCCTCTCCCTGATCTAGGTGACACCCCCGATCCTTGCACCTCCGGCCGGGTTGCATCGACCACGGTCCGCGATCGAATATACTTTCGAAGCGATCGCCCCGATCCGGCGGCGGAAGTTTTTGTCGGTGGGCCTCGTTAGCATGACCGGGCAGGCCGGAGAACCGTCCGGAAACCCTCGAGAACGGCTGAGAGTGAGCTTGTGTCTGACCGTCTGATCGTGCGCGGAGCACGTGAGCACAACCTGAAGGACGTCTCGGTCGACCTGCCGCGGGACGCCATGATCGTCTTCACCGGCCTGAGCGGCTCCGGGAAGTCCAGCCTGGCCTTCGACACGATCTTCGCCGAGGGCCAGCGGCGCTACGTCGAGTCGCTCTCGGCGTATGCGCGGCAGTTCCTCGGCCAGATGGACAAGCCGGACGTCGACTTCATCGAGGGCCTGTCGCCGGCGGTCTCGATCGACCAGAAGTCCACCTCCCGGAACCCACGCTCCACGGTCGGCACGATCACCGAGGTGTACGACTACCTCCGGCTGCTGTTCGCCCGGGCCGGCCGCCCGCACTGTCCCGAGTGCGGCGAGCCGATCGCGCGGCAGACCCCGCAGCAGATCGTCGACCGGGTGCTCGAGCTCGACGAGGGCACCCGGTTCCAGGTGCTCGCCCCGGTGGTCCGCGGCCGCAAGGGGGAGTACGTCGACCTCTTCCGGCAGCTGACCGGTCAGGGCTTCAGCCGGGCCCGGGTGGACGGCGAGACGATCCAGCTGACCGAGCCGCCGAAGCTCGACAAGCAGAAGAAGCACAGCATCGACGTGGTCGTCGACCGGCTCGCGGTGAAGGGCTCCGCGAAGCAGCGGCTGACCGACTCGGTCGAGACCGCGCTCGGCCTGGCCGGCGGGCTGGTCGTGCTGGACTTCGTGGACCTCGCCGAGGACGACCCGCACCGCGAGCGCCGGTTCTCCGAGAAGCTCGCCTGCCCGAACGATCACCCGCTCGCGATCGACGAGCTCGAGCCGCGGTCGTTCTCGTTCAACTCGCCGTACGGCGCCTGCCCGGTCTGCACCGGTCTCGGCACCCGGATGGAGGTGGACCCGGAGCTGCTGGTGCCGGATCCGTCGAAGTCGCTCGACGAGGGCGCGATCCAGCCGTGGTCGGGGCAGAACGTCACGCAGTACTTCGAGCGGCTGCTCGAGGCGCTCGCGCGGGACCTGAAGTTCAAGACGAGTACGCCGTTCGGCGAGCTGCCGGCGAAGGCGAAGAAGGCGCTGCTCACCGGCCACGACAAGCAGGTCCACGTCTCGTACCAGAACCGCTACGGCCGCGAGCGGTCGTACTACACGAGCTTCGAGGGCGTGATCCCGTACGTCGAGCGCCGGCACGCGGAGGCGTCCAGCGACACCGGGCGGGAGCGCTTCGAGGAGTACATGCGCGAGGTCCCGTGCCTGGCCTGCAACGGCGCGCGGCTCAAGCCGATCTCGCTCGCGGTGACTCTCGGCGGGAAGAACATCGCCGAGATCAGCGCGATGTCGATCGACGAGGTGCACGACTTCCTCGCCGGGATGGAGCTGACCCCGCGGGAGAAGCAGATCGCCGAGCGGGTGGTGAAGGAGATCGGCGAGCGGCTCCGGTTCCTGCTCGACGTCGGCCTGGACTATCTGGCGCTGAGCCGTCCGGCGGGGTCGCTGTCCGGCGGTGAGGCGCAGCGGATCCGGCTCGCGACGCAGATCGGCTCCGGCCTGGTCGGGGTGTTGTACGTGCTGGACGAGCCGTCGATCGGCCTGCACCAGCGGGACAACCGGCGGCTGATCGACACGCTGGTCCGGCTCAAGGAGCTGGGCAACACGCTGATCGTCGTCGAGCACGACGAGGACACCATCGACCACGCCGACTGGGTCGTCGACATCGGCCCCGGCGCCGGCGAGCACGGCGGCCAGGTGGTGGTCTCCGGCACCGTCGAGGACCTGCGCAACCACCCGGACTCGATCACCGGCGCGTACGTGTCCGGCCGCAAGGAGATCCCGATCCCGGCGGTCCGCCGGCCGCTCACCGAGGGCCGCGAGCTGACCGTGTACGGCGCCCGGCAGAACAACCTGAAGGACCTCGACGTGACCATCCCGCTCGGGGTGTTCGTCGCGGTGACGGGCGTGTCCGGTTCGGGCAAGTCGACGCTGGTGAACGACATCCTGTACACGTCGCTGGCGCGGCAGATCTACGGCGCCCGCGCGGTCCCGGGGCGGCACACGAAGATCTCCGGCATGGAGCTGGTGGACAAGGTGATCCACGTCGACCAGTCACCGATCGGCCGGACGCCGCGGTCCAACCCGGCGACGTACACCGGGGTCTGGGACCACGTCCGGAAGCTGTTCGCGGAGACACCGGAGGCGAAGGTCCGCGGGTACCAGCAGGGCCGCTTTTCGTTCAACGTGAAGGGCGGCCGCTGCGAGGCATGCTCTGGTGACGGCACGCTGAAGATCGAGATGAACTTCCTGCCGGACGTGTATGTCCCGTGCGAGGTGTGCCACGGCGCGCGGTACAACCGCGAGACGCTCGAGGTGCACTACAAGAGCAAGACCGTCGCGGACGTGCTGGACATGCCGATCGAAGAGGCGGCCGAGTTCTTCCAGGCGATCCCGGCGATCTCCCGGCACCTGAAGACCCTCGTCGAGGTCGGCCTCGGGTACGTCCGGCTCGGTCAGCCGGCGCCGACGCTGTCCGGCGGTGAGGCGCAGCGCGTCAAGCTGGCGTCCGAGCTGCAGCGCCGTTCGACCGGCCGCACGGTGTACGTGCTGGACGAGCCGACCACGGGTCTGCACTTCGAGGACATCAGCAAGCTGCTCGGCGTCCTCAGCGGCCTGGTCGACAAGGGCAACTCGGTGCTGGTCATCGAGCACAACCTCGACGTGATCAAGACCGCCGACTGGCTGATCGACCTCGGCCCCGACGGCGGCCGCCGCGGCGGCACGCTGGTCGCGGAGGGTACACCGGAGGAGGTCGCGGCGAACCCGGCGTCGTACACGGGCCAGTTCCTCGCGGAGATCCTCGAGGGCCGGGCCGCGAAGCCGAGCGCGAAGAAGGCGGCAGCGAAGGCCCTGCCGGCCAAGAAGACCGCTGCCCCGAGGAAGAAGTCCGCGGCCGCCGCGAAGAAGGCGCCCGCGAAGAAGGCCGCGGCCAAGAAGGCGCCGGCGAAGAAGACCTCCGCGGCGAGGAAGCGCGCGGCCGGCTGAGCCCCGAGCTGAAGCGGCCCCGGATCGATCCTGATCCGGGGCCGTTGCGTTTGCATCGGCGGTCGTTGCCTGGTCACGGTTTCTGGTTGCCCGGGGCAATTACAGTCGTGTCACGTGGACCTTTCGATCCTGATCGAAAGGTCCGTGCCCCGGGTCGACGATTGCGGTCCTGACCTGTACCTCCCACTATCGTGGCGGTGCGGCGCAACCAACTGTCGAAGGAGAAACCGTGACCGGACGCTGGGACATGGGTCAGGACACCCTGAGCCAACTGGCCAAGAAGACCTCGACCGGAACCCAGGACCTGGGCGGTCTGGTGAAGCGGCTGGTGGCCGCGGCGCAGCCGCTCGAGGGCAAGATGAACGGCGCCGGCAAGCAGATGTTCGACGCGTTCAAGTCGAACGTCGACGGGATCGCGGCCGACCTCAACGCCGGCCTCGCGGCGATCAACCAGGGGCAGTCGGGCATGGACACCGCGTTCCGTACCGGTGACACCGAGATGGCCGACACCGCGAAGAAGAACCAGGGTTCGGCAGACTTCAACGCCGCCAAGTTCGGCAAGCGCTGAGAGAGGAGCAGGCAATGGCAAACCGCAACAGCTACGACACCGCGGCCTCGGGTGAGGTGCAGGGCACGATCAACAGCCTCTCCGGCCAGATCACCGGCCTGATCGCGGCGCACAAGCAGAACGTGTCGGCCGCGCTCTCCGATGCGTCCGCCAGCGGCGTGACCGAGAACTACCGCGCCGTCGAGGACCGCTTCAACAAGGCGGCCGAGCAGACCCTGGCGATCATCCAGTCGCTCAAGGAGACCCTGTCGCAGAACGACGCGACCGCCGCCTCGACGCTGAAGAAGGCATCGGCCGCGGTCGACAACATCGGCGGCTGACCGCCGGACGCGGAGCGGTACCGCCCCGGACGTTCCCCCTCGGCGGGGCACGTCCGGGCTCGTTGTGCACAAGGTCCGAACGGGAGGAGCGACAGTGGACTGGGACATCAACGTCGAGGGCGTGAACGGCGTACTCCAGAAGACCGCGACGGCGGCGGAGCCCTTCGACGGCTACGCGAAGACGTACGGCGAATCGCTCCAGAAACTCGCGGAGGGCCTGAACTGGCAGATGTTCGCGGTCGTCTCCGCCTCGCTGGGGGAGTACGCGCAGCACTGGGGGCCGAATCTCGAGGCCGCGGCGAAACAGGTCGGCGCCTCGCTGACCGGTTGCCAGAACGCGGTCAAGGCCTACATGGCCGGCCAGGACGAGATGGCGCTGCGGGCCCAGCAGCAGGCCCAGAACGGGATCATTCCGGACGTCCCGGGCTCGACGTCCCGTACCAACCCCGGAAGGAACCGAGCGGTATGACCGACCAGAACCCGGCGCCGACCGTACCGGCCGAGGTCGCCGACGCCGGTCGCGTGCGGCTCGCGGAGTGGCTGAACCGCCAGGCGGCGACGCCCGAGGAGCGCACGACCCCCGAGGAACTGGCCGAGTGGGCGGCGTACCAGGTCGAGGAATACCTGGTCTACGTACCGCCGGGCTACGCGAACGCGATGTTCCTGGTCGCCGACCACGGCATCTCGTCGTTCCAGCCGAGCCGGCTGCCGCTGGAGCAGGCGATGATCGCGGCCCGCCCGCAGGGCTCATCACCTCCGGCCCCGTAGCCGTCCGCCGTACCCGAAGCACCTGTCGACCCCGCGCATGACCGAGGACTGAGTTGTCATGATCAAACCCGAAGGCATCCCGATCGACGACGTCGCCCGGATGATCAGCACCATCGACGCGCACGACCAGGCGCTTCGGACCCTCGGCCCCCAGTTCACCCAGCTGGGGCAGGGCGTGAACAGCGCGTTCAAGGGCCTCGACCCGGTCTACCAGGCGCCGGAGAAGTACAAGCTGGTCAGCTCGATGCAGATCGTCGAGACCAAGCTCGGCGAGTTCGGACCGACGCTGCCGCAGGTCGCGAACCACCTGCGCAACCTGGCCGGGGCGACGCAGGAGAAGCTCACCCAGCTGAAGAACATCCGCACCGAGGCGTACGACTGGCACCGCCGGAAGAACGGCAACCCGGAGTGGCAGAACGACCAGGCGATGATCGACGACAACAACCGCATGGTCAAGGACGTCACCCGGATCATGCAGGAGGAGTTGCCGGCGATCGCGATCAACGCCGCGAACTCGATCGCGAAGCTGTACGGCGGCCGCGCCTGGGACCCGAAGACCGGTCAGCGCGACGGCGACCCGGCGCCGCCGAAGCAGGACTCGGACAAGGAACCGGACCCGCCCGCGTGGGGTACCGAGGAAGAGCGCGACAAGCCGTGGTGGCAGGACTGCCTGGAGTTCCCGGTCAACGTCGTCAAGGGCATCGTGACCGTGGTCGGCGAAACGGTCCAGAGCATCCTCACGCTGATCCCGGTGCTGCCCGCGCTCGCCTCGATTCCCGGCGTACGGGACTTCATGAAGGACAAGCTCGGCTGGGACATGCCGACCTGGAAGGACGCGGGGAACGCGTGGGTCGGCCTGGGGAAGATGGTCGCGGAGGTCACGACCGCTCCGTTGCAGTTGTTGTGGGCCGGGTTCGACAAGATGACCGGGCTGGACACCAGACCGGACGCGGTCAAACAGTTCGGCCAAGAGGGCCTCGACATGGGCAAGAACATGCTCAAGGGGTTCGTGGCCTGGGACGAGTGGTCGAAGAACCCCGGTAAGGCGTTCGGGATGGCGCTCACGAACGTCGTCGCGACCGTCGCCAGCGGTGGCGCGGCCGGCGGCGTGAAGGCCGCGGCGATGGCCGGGAAGTTCGGCGCCGCGAGTATGACGGTGGCCAAGGTGGCCGGCGTCGCCGAGAAGTTGCAGGTCGCGCGGTCCGCGATCCATGACGCGGCCCTCGGCGCGGTGACGAAGATCCCGAAGGTCGAGCAGGTCGTGAACGGGATGTCGAAGATCCCGATCGTCGGCGAGAACTTCAAGATGCAGAACCTGACCAAGGTCGACGTACCGAAGGTCGAGACTCCGCACACCGGTCACGCGTCGGTCGACACACCACATGCCTCGGTGGACACGCCGTCGGTGCATACGGCCTCGGTCGATACGCCGAGCGTGCACACGTCTGGCGTCGACAATCCGACGGTGCACACGCCGGGTGCTGACGGCTCACCGGTGTCGCATGCCGGTCCGACGCACACGGATCCGGGTACGCCGGTGTCGCATGCCGGCCCTGGTACGACGCACACTCCCGGAACGACTCACACTCCGGACCCAGGCACGCACACGCCCGATCCGGTGACGCGTACGCCCGACCCGGGAACGCACACCCCGTCGACGACGCACACTCCGGACGCGGGCTCGCACACGCCGGGTACGACGCACACGCCCGAGCCGAACACCCCGGGCACCACGCACACGCCGGACCCGGGCACACGTACACCGGAGTCCCTCACCCACACGCCGGACTCCACCCACACGCCGGACTCCACCCACACGCCGGACCCGAACACCCCCGGCACCACCCACGCGCCGGACCCACATACCCCCGGGACCACCCACACGCCGGAGCCGAACACCCCCGGCACCACGCACACTCCCGAGTCCACCCACACCCCCAACGCGACCCACACCCCCGAACCGGGAACGCGAACCCCAGAGTCGACGACGCACACGCCGGAGGCGCGGCACACTCCCGAGTCCACGACTCACACACCTGAGTCGACAACCCACACGCCGGACTCGACGCACACGCCCGAGGCGCGGCACACGCCTGAGTCCACGACTCATATCCCGGACTCGACCCACACTCCGGAGGCGCGACACACGCCGGAGTCCACGACGCACACCCCCGAGCCCGGCACCCACACGCCCGACTCGACCCACACTCCGGACTCCACGCACACACCCGAGAACACGCGGACCCCGGAGAGCACCCGGACCCCGGAGAGCACCCGGACCCCCGAGTCGACGCACACCCCCGACGGCACGCCCGGCACCACGCGTACCCCGGACCCCGTCGCCGCGCCTGTCGCTCCGGTCGCGCCGATGCACGCCGGCGTACCCGGTCACACCGGCACCCCGACCCACGCGAGCAGCCCCGGCACCCCGCACAGCGACGTACCGCGCCAACCCCACGAGCAGAACCAGCCCCACCAGCAGCCGCACGAACCGCAGCGCGACGTACCGCGGCGCCCGCACGACGACGCGAACGACCCGAAGTACGACGACCCGAGCGCGCGTCAGGCGGAGATCGACAAGTTCAAGCCGGAGTACCTGCACGACGACCCGAACCTGAAGCAGGTCGACCCCCAGGGGTACCTGCACCGGGATCCGATCGACCCGCGCCGGCACACCCTGCAGCGAGCGGTCGGCGACCCGCCGGAGGGCAACCTCAAGGAGTGGATGGGGTCCGTCAACCCCGACCACGACCGTGGCATGCACTACCAGATGAATTGTGGCGACAACGCCCGCAAGGTCGCCGACATCCTCGACGGCAGGACGCCCGAGCTGGCCAACGGCCGCAAGCTCGCCAAGGGCGAGGGCCTCGAGCAGACCCTCGAGTGGATGGACCTCAAGGACTTCCCGCGCGAGAACAAGCTCAACCTGCACGAGACGAACATGAACCCGGCCGACTTCACCAAGGCCGCGTACCGCCGCGTGTACTCCGCCCTCGAAGGACGCCCGCCCGGCACCCACGCGAACATCTTCGTGAAGTGGAAGGACGGCGTCGGCAGCATCCCCGGCGCCGGCCACGTCCTGAACGCGGTCGTCGACGACACCGGCAAGGTTCGAATCCTCGATGGCCAACCCCCGGGCGGCAAGGTCCACGACGCCTTCCCGAAGGGCCGCCACGACGAGTTCCACAACCCGTACACGAGCGTCGACCCGCACGGGAACGTACACGAGGTCCACATCGAGGACCTGAAGTTCGCGGTCCGCGAACGAGGCGGCCACTGGGAAGGCGCCCCCCGCGACCCCAACACCCCCAAAACCTACGTCCAAGACCCGACCCACTCCGGCACCCCCAACGCAGGCACACCCCACACCCCCGACGCCGGCACGCCGAACGCGCACACGGCCGAGCCGGGTACGTCGAGCTCACACACACCGGACACCCACACCCCGGAGCCGGGCACGGGCGGTTCGCGCACACCGGCGGGACACACGCCGGAGCCGGGTACGTCGGGCACGCATACGCCGGACCCGCACACGCCTGAAGCAGGTACGCCCCAGTCCCACCCCCGCGACGGCGGTACGCCGGAAGCCCACACGCCAGAAGCAGGTACGCCGGGTACGCACGCGCCGGACCGGCACACACCTGAAGCAGGCACGCCCCAGTCCCACCCCCGCGACGGCGGTACGCCGGGCACCCACACGCCGGACGCCCACGCCCCCGACGCCCACACCCCCACGCCGAAGCATGCGCCCGACGCGCACACGTCGGACCCGCACAGGCCTGAGGGACACGAACGGGGAGGGGACGGGCCCGACGCCCACACCCCCGACGCGCACACCTCCGAGGGACGCACCCGCGACGGGCAGACACCCGGCTCGCGCGCCGGCGACCCGCACACGCCGACCACGCACACACCCGAGCCTCACACCCCGAACGCACACACGCCGGACGGGCATGCGCTCGACGGGCGGGCTCCTGAGGGGCATACGCCTGCAGCGAGCGGTGGGGAGTACGGAAGTCACCACCCAGGCAGTGAGAACCCGTTTGCTGGTTCTGAGCTGGCAGACCGCGGCTTCCGCGCCTCCGAGCGCGACCTGCAAGACCTCCGCGCGCAAGGCGGCATGGAGCCCCGAAAGCTCGCCGAGATCCGCGGTCGGCTCGAGCAGCAGGTCGGCAACGCGAACGCGCTGTCCGACATCGAGGTCACTTCCCTCGAACGCATGCTGATCGGCCACGACCACCAGGACGTCAACACCGCGTTCCGCGAGGGCGACCGCCTGGTCGAGCAGAAGCCCGTCGTACGCGTAGCAACGTCCGCGCTGAACAAACTGCCCGACTACCACGGCGACCTGCAGCGCGGCCTGAGCTTCTACTCGGCGGAAGAGTTCGAGACGTTCCTGAACCGCTACCGCCCCGGCCAGACCGCACACGAACCCGCCTTCACCCACTCCGCCAAGGGACGCGAGGGCGCCGAGGACTTCAGCGGCGGCCAGTACTCCGTCGGCCGCGTCGTACTGCACATCGACGCACAGCACGGCAAGGACCTGTCGTTCATGCGCGACCCCGCCGTCGGTATCGACGAGGTCATGCATGGCCCGCACACGCCGTTCTACCCGACGAGAATGGACCCGCCCGGGGAGGACGGCGTCTGGCATATCCACGTACGGGACCACGGCGGCCCGGTCACCCCGGCCGCGCACGACCTCGAGCCGATCTCCGTAGACCGCCCGTCGTCGAGCACCTCACCGTGGTCGCAGCAAACCCCGCAAACCCCCACGAACCCGTTCGGCCCCGGCGGCCGCGACCAGTGGACCCCGCCCACCCACACTCCCGCGACACCCCGAGACCCCCAGCCGACCTACACCCCAGGCGACCCCCAGCCGTACAACCCCGGCCAACGCCAGCCGTACGACGCAGGTCAACCGCAGCAGCCGTTCGGCCCAGGCCAGCCCGAGCCGTACAACCCGGGCCAGCACCAGCCGTACGACGCAGGCCAGCCGCAACAGCCGTTCGGTCCGGGGCAGCGTGAGCCGGACAACCCGGGCCAGCACCAGCCGTACGACGCAGGTCAACCCCAGCAGCCGTTCGGCCCGGGGCACCAAGACCCATACAACCCCGGCCAACCGCAGCAGCCGTTCGGCCCGGGGCAGCGTGAGCCGTATTACCCAGGGCAGACGCAGCAGCCGTTCGGGCCAGGGCATCAGCCGAACCAGCCGCAGGCGCCGGGTCAGCAGTACCACCCCGGGCAGCCGCAGGCGCCGTACGGTCCGGGACAGCACGCGCCTGGGCAGCCACAGCAGTTCGGGCCGGGTCAGTCGCAGCAGCCGTTTGGTCCTGGTCAGCGTGAGCCGTATAACCCGGGTCAGCGCCAGCCGTACAACGCAGGGCAGCCGCAGCAGCCGTTCGGCCCGGGCCGGAATGAGCCGTACAACCCGGGGCAGCCGCAACAGCCGTACGGCCCTGGCCGTCAAGAGCCGTACAACCCCGGCCAACCGCAGCAGTTCGGCCCGGGGCAGCCGCAGCAGCCGTTTGGGCCAGGGCAGCAGCACCAGCCGCACGCGCCGGGGCAGCAATACAACCCGGGGCAGCCGCCGTACGGTCCGGGGCAGCACGCGCCCGGTCAGCCTCAGCAGTTCGGGCCTGGGCAGGTGCAGCAGCCGTTCGGGCCTGGGCACCAGCATCAGCCGAACCAGCCGCAGCCGCCGAGCCCGCAGTACAACCCAGGTCAGCCGCAGCCGCCGTACGGTCCGGGGCAGCACGCGCCTGGGCAGCCGCAGCAGTTCGGGCCTGGGCGTCAGCCGGAGGCGCCGGGGCAGCAGTACAGCCCGGGGCAGGCACAGCCGCAGTATGGGCCTGGGCAGCAGGCGCCGTATGGGCCGGGGCGGTCGCATGGGGAGCCGCAGTACGGGCCGCCGGCGGGGTCTTTTGGGCCGCAGCATCCGGGGTACAACCCGGAGACTGACTTTGGGCCTCGGGGGAGTCAGCAGGCTGGCCCGGGTGGATATGAGGCACGGCAGCAGCCTGGGTACGATCCGCGGCCGCAGGAGCAGGGTGGGTATGCGCCTCGTGGGCAGGAGCATCCGTATCAGGCGGGGTATGACCCGCAGGGTGGGTTTGGGCCGACTGGGCATCAGCCTGAGCAGGGATATGGGTCGGGGGAGTTTGGGCCGGTGGCTCGGCATGCTCCGGAGGGGCCGACGTCGTACGGCGGACAACCGCAGGGTGGGCAGCCGGGTGATGGGGCGACGTCGTACGGCGGGCAGCCGGGTGGTGGAGGTCAGCATGTGGGTAGTGGGCCCGCAGGGCAGCACGCGGCTGGTGACCAGCAGACCGGAAGTCACCAAGCCGGCGACCACCAGGTAGCTGAGCATCAAGCAGGTGACGGCCAGGTTGGTGGGCAGGAGTGGCGGGTTGGGGACTCGGCGTTTGGGGTTTCTGATCGGGCCGGGTTTGATGCGGCGTTTCATCACAAGGCGTTGGGGGAGGAGTTTGCTCCTGGCGTGCAGGACCCGGGTGCGGTCTTCAGTCCTAAGGAACGGGCTATTGGGGACCGGCTCGGTGAGGAAGGGTGGCGGGTTGATGCTCGCCGGCCCGACCACACTGTCGACAATCTGAAGAACCCCGAGTGCATGGTCCGGAAGCACGGGGCCGACGAAGGCGTGATCACCGAGTACAAGACGCTGGAGAGTGACTCCAACAACGCCGTCAAGCGGAACATCAACGCTGCCAGTGAGCAGGTTCCGGCGGATGGTGAGGTGGTGATCGACGGGCGGGACGTCGGGCTCACCGAGGAGAATGCGGAGCGGGCGTTCCGGCGGGCGGTGTCGCAGCAGCAGAAGACGGTGGCGGGTGCGGTGCATATCATCCTCGGCGACGGCCGGATGGTAACTTACGTGAAGGAGAGTTGATGGCCGAGCGGGAGAACATCTTCGTGCGGTCCCGGGATGCCGTGCAGGACGAGGCGAATGCGTTGCAGCGGCTGCTGGGGCTGGAGCCGATTCCGAACGCCGAAGGCGAGCACGGTTTGCGGGGCCCGGCCAGTACGGTCGACGGCACGCTCGGGTATCTCGTTCAGCAGAACGGGCACGTCGATCCGGACGCGGAGCCGGAGGACGCGCAGGCGTTCGACGGGTATCCGGTGGAGATCGACGTCTGGCTGGGGACGCGCGGGGCGGAGCAGGCCCAGGAGGCGCGGCTGGTGTTCGACCGCCTGGTGGCGGCGCGGCCCGGAGTGCCGATGTTGTTGTGTCATGACCTGGATCTGCTGGTCGCGGCGTACCGGCCGGGGCAGGGTGTTCACGAGTTTCCGGCGGGTACGACGGTGGATGCGCAGGACGCGGACCGGTGGCGGCCGTGGGTCGCTGTGGATCAGGAGGCCTGAGTGTCGGGCGCGTACGGAACGCAGGTCATCGAGTCGGTCGCCGTTCGGCGGCGCCGGCTCCGGGAAGCGTGGTTGTTCGGGGCCGAGCGGGCCAAGAACACGTTGAACGAGCAGACCGGGAAGGTGCTGGCGAGCGTCATGATCGGCGCGTTGGCGTGCGCGGGCTGTGCGGGTGTCTCGTACTTCAAGTCGGCGCAGGCGAAGGAGAAGGAAAAGCAGCAGCCGACGCCGGCCCAGACGACCAACGGGCCGGTCAGTCCGTCCCCGGCGCGGTAGGTCAGCCGCCGAGGTCGCCGGACTGCCGGCTGAACAGGTGCCGCAGCCACGTCCGTCGCGGCTGCGGTTTGAGGGCCGGAGGCACCAATGCGGACGGGGGTGTGCCGAGCGTGACCGGCACCTGCACCATCTGGTCGCCCTGCAGCCAGTAGAGATCCGGCGAGCACTGGTCGGTCGCGGTACGGTAGCTCTCGGCAACCATTCCGGCGAGTGCGTCGGCCCGCGCCTGGCCGGCGTCGGCCGCGCAGTACAGCACTTCGCTCAACCGTGGTACGCCGATCAGCACGCCGGACCCCAACGATGCCGCGGGCAACAAGTTCTCCCGGTCGACGACGGCCATCGAGACCAGCGGGTCGCCGTCGCGGTGCAGGACCGAGATACCGTCCTCGTCCCGCGGCCGCAGGTCCGAGATCGCCGCCAGGCTGAGCTGCACGGGCGACGGTACGTCGGGATCCCCGAGCCCCAGCATCGACCGCCGGACGACGGTCAGCCGCCGGAACTGATCGCCGGTACCGACGAAGACGACCACCTCGAAGTGGTCGCCGAACGGGATCAGCGCGTCCGCGACCGGTCCGGCCGTCCGGGCCGACCAGCCGCGCTGGACGAGGACCGCGCGTTGCCGTTCCGCGACGTCGCCGAAGCGGTGTTCCTCGGTGGCGAGCTCGCCTTCGGCAACCACGGCGTGCAGCCAGGCCTCGATCTGTTCCGGCCACCGGGCGGTTGGTAGCTGAAGGCAACGATCGACGATCTCACCGATGCCGACGACGGCAGACATCTGCAGCGCACCACGTCCCCAGCCGACCTCGACGGTGCGTTGTGCAACGTCCACAACGCAACCCGGTAACCAGATCGGTGCCAGTTCCGCAATCATTTCGACCACGGTTGAATCGCTCGTGTCTGTCATCTACTGACCTCACCCACCACTACAGTGTCTCGCACATCCGTCTGTAAGAAGTACGAAGTCCCCCGCGCAACCGCGGGCTGGTCCAGCGGAGGAATACCTTAGTGGCAAGCCGGATGGTGCACCGCCCGGCGCGGCGTACACCTGTCCCCGCGGGACAGCAGCAGCGCGTGATCGAACCGGCCCCGAGTCTCGGCGGCGGTGGTGGCGGAGGCGGCGGCAGCGCGATGCAGATGCTGCTCCCGATGGTCGGCAGCGTGGGCTCGGTCGCGATGATGACGATGGGCCGGTCCGGCCCGATGGTGATGGTCGGCGTCGGCCTGCTCGCGCTGACCCTGCTCGGGTCGGTCGGCGGCATGATCACCTCTCGCGGTAAGGGCGGCAAGGACCGGAAGAACCAGCGCACCCGGTACCTGGACTACCTGGAGCGGATGCGCGACGACTTCTCCACCCAGGAGCGTACGGCGCGCGCGGAGGCGCTCGAGCTGAACCCGCCACCGGACGCGCTGCTGGACTGTGTCGGTGACGTGTCCCGGGTCTGGGAGCGGCGCCGGACGGACAGTGACTTCCTGCAGCCGCGCTGTGGCAGCGGCCGGGTCCCGGTGGTGCCGGCGGTGGTCGGCCAGGGCGGGTCCGCGATGGAGCCGCCGGACCAGTTCATGATGGCCGAGGCGAACGCGCTGGTACGGCGCTTCACCGAGATGCCGAACATGCCGCTGACCGTCCCGCTGGACCATGTCGGCAACGTCAGCATCGTCGGCGACCGCGAGGGCGTGGTCCGGGTGGCCCGCTCGCTGCTCGTCCAGACGGCGGTGTTCCACGCGCCGGAGGACGTGTCGATCGCTGCCGCGTTCCCGGGGCAGGCGCTGCGGGACTGGCAGTGGATGAACTGGCTGCCGCACGTCCAGGACCCCGAACGCCGGCAGGGCGCCGCGCCGTTCCGCCGGATCGCGGAGGACCCGCGGAAGCTGTCGCAGCTGCTGTCCGACGACCTGGCCGAGCGCGTCCAGTGGGCGACCGAATCGCGGCGCGGTTCGGTGAACTTCGAGGACCGGCGCAAGCTGACCCGTCGGCTGCTGGTGCTGCACGACACGTACGGCGACGTCTCGGCGGAGGTCCGTCCGGACGCCGACGACACGCTGGTCCCGGGTGAGCTCGGGGTGACCGTGCTGCACCTGGTCGCGGACCGGGTGCAGGAGCCGAGCGCGGTGACGATCCGGATCACGGTGTTCGGCGACGAGGTCCGGATCGAGGACCTGCGCGGGCAGTACCCGATGGTCGCCAGCGGTCAGGTGGACCAGCTGGACGCCGCGGTCGCCGAGGGCATCGCCCGCGAGCTGGCGCCGATGCGGCTGTCCGCGGAGTCGCTGGACCAGGACGGCCAGCACGACGACGTCGACTTCATGGGCCTGATCGGGATCCAGGACGTGGCCCGGCTCGACTTCGCGCACCTGTGGCAGCCGCGGTCGGAGCGGGCGTTCCTCCGGGTGCCGCTCGGCGTCGACGACAGCGGCGGCGTCGTCCAGGTGGACCTGAAGGAGTCGGCCCAGCTCGGTATGGGTCCGCACGGCCTCTGCGTCGGTGCGACCGGTTCCGGCAAGTCCGAAGTACTGCGGACGATGGTGATGGCGCTGATGGCCACGCACAGTCCGGAGGACCTGTCGTTCGTGCTGGTCGACTTCAAGGGTGGCGCGTCGTTCGCGCCGTTCGAGCGGGTGCCGCACGTGGCCGGCATCATCACGAACCTGCGGGACGACGCGAGCCTGATCGAGCGGGCGTACAAGAGCCTCGAGGGTGAGGTGCTGCGCCGGCAGCAGGTGCTGAAGGACGCGGGCAACATCGCCAACATCACCGACTACCGGCTGTACCGGCAGCAGCGGCCGGACATGGCGCCGTTGCCGCACCTGTTCGTGATCATCGACGAGTTCGGCGAGCTGCTGAACGAGCGGCCGGACTTCATCGACCTGTTCTTGTCGATCGGCCGGATCGGGCGGTCGATCGGCGTGCACCTGCTGCTGTCGAGCCAGCGCGTCGAGTCCGGCAAGCTGCGCGGACTCGAGACGTACCTGTCGTACCGGCTCGGTCTGCGGACGTTCTCCGAGGAGGAGAGCCGGACGGTGCTGGACAGTACGGACGCGTTCCACCTGCCGCCGCTGCCGGGCTTCGGGTTCCTCAAGGTCGACACGAGCGTGTACCAGCGGTTCCGCGCGGCGTACGTGTCCGGTGCGTACGTGCCGCCGAACGACGAGGTCGTCGAGGACGAGCACACGGACGTCCGGCCGCTCGAGATCCCGCCGTACCAGCTGTCCGAGGCGGAGGTGGACATGTCGAAGCCGATGGAGGCCACCGAGCGTACGACGGGGCCGACCGAGCTGAACGTGTTCGTCGACCAGGTCCGCAAGGCCGCGCAGCAGGTCCTGAAGATCTGGCTGCCGCCGCTGCCGACGGCCTGCACGCTCGACGGGCTGGCCGGGCGGACCGACTTCCTCGACGGCCGCGGCCTGCAGCTGTCCGTCCGGGCGCCGCAGATGCAGCCGCCGGTCGCGGTGGTCGACGACCCGGCCAACCAGCGGCAGTCGGTGTACCGACTGGACCTGACCCGGGCCGGCGGGCACGCCGCGATCGTCGGCGGCCCGCAGTCCGGCAAGACGACCGCGCTCCGCACGCTGGTCACCTCGCTGGCGCACACGCACACGCCGCAGGAGGTCGCGATCTACGCGCTCGACCTCGCCGGCGGCGGGATGCAGGCGCTGTCCGAGCTGCCGCACGTCGGTGGCGTCGCGCTGCGCACCGACCGGGAGCGGATCCGCCGTACCGTCGAAGAGGTCCGCGGCATGATCGACGAGCGCGAGCAGGTGTTCCGCAAGCACGGGCTCGACACCATGGAAGGCCTGCGCAAGGACCACGCCGCGGGGATGCTGCCGGAGCTGCCGGTGGCGGACGTGGTGCTGGTGATCGACAACTTCGGCGCGATCCGGACCACGTTCGACGAGCTGGACGAGCCGATCACCGACATCCTGCAGCGCGGCAGCAGCTACGGAGTGCACGTGGTGGCGTCGATGATGCGCTGGAACGACGTCCGGATGCAGAACCAGGCGATGTTCGGAACGATGCTCGAGTTGCGGCTGAACGACCCGTCCGACTCGAACATCGACCGCCGTCTGCAGGACGTACTGCGGAAGGCCGGTCCGGGCCGGATGCTGGTGCCGGGCAGCAAGCTGTTCGCGCAGTTCGCGCTGCCCCGGGTGGACGGCGTCGCCGACGACGAGAACCTGTCCGAGATCCTCGAGTCGCAGGCGGTGACGGTCCGGTCCACCTGGCAGGGCCCGCGGGCGCCGGAGGTCCGGATCCTCCCGCTGCAGTTGCCGCGCGCCCAGGTCGGCGACGACGTCCGGCGGCCGGCCGTCGTACCGATCGGTCTGGACGAGCGGGCGATGGCGCCGGTGTACCTGGACCTCGAGGGCCGCGACACCAACCTGGTCGTGTTCGGCGACAGCGCCTCCGGCAAGACCAACATCGTCCGGCTGATCGTCCAGCAGCTGGTCGAGCGGCACACGTCGGACCAGCTGGTGTTCGCGGTGCTCGACCCGCGGCGCGGGCTGCGCGAGTTCGTCCCGGAGCCGTACCTCGGTGGGTACGCGCCGACCGGGCGGGTCGCGGCCGGGCTCGCGGCGGGTGTGTCGCAGGAGCTGGCGAAGCGGATGCCGGACGACACGGGCGCGATCCCGGAGGCCGGGCAGGGCGGTCCGCGGATCGTCGTACTGGCCGACGACTACGACCTGCTGACGTCCGGCGGGCAGTCGCCGATGGACCCGTTCCTGCCGTACGTCGCGGCCGGCCGGGACATCCGGCTGCACTTCATCGTGACCCGGCGCGCGTCCGGGGCGTCGCGGCAGATGTACGAGCCGTTCCTGTCCGCGGTGATGGAGTCCGGCGCGGCCGGGCTGGTGCTGTCCGGCGACCGCAGCGAGGGACAGCTCTTCACCGGCGCGTACCCGGGCGACTACCCGCCCGGCCGCGGTTTGTTCGTACGACGAGGCGATGGACCCGAGCTGGTCCAGACGGCCCTGGCCGACGCGCCCCACCCCGCAAGCCGGACCGAAGGAGCGCTATGACCTACGACCTGGTGGCACTTGTCGACGGGCGGCCGTCGAGCGAGGACGTGCTGGCCGGACTGGCTGCCGCGGGGGAGGACCTCGGGGTCCGCGCGGTCAGCGGTGGCGCCGTCGTCCAGCTCTGCGGCGAGGACAACCTGCCGTTGGTGTCGATCGAGCTGCCGCTGCTGATCCAGGTGCCGGGCGAGGTCGAGCGGATGCTCGGTACGTCGGTCGGCGTTGTCGACACCCCCGCCTGGTGGGTGGAGATCCGGGCCACCTCGCACGACGGTGCCCGGGAGATCGCCCAGCAGTACGCGAGGACGTTGATCAAACGGCTCGGCGGCAAGGTGTGGACGTCCGAGGGTGTCCGGACCGCGGACGAGTTGCCGGCGAGCGCGACCGAGGGAACGAACTGAGATGCCGAACGACCTGATCTTCAGCCCGGGCGTCGACCTGATCACCGACAAGGTCGCCGTCGTCATGCAGGACCGCCCGGTGATCGGGATGTCCGCCTGGCTCAGCGACGCGCTGACGTCGGCGCGGATGGCGGACCGCGACGTACAGCTGGTGACCCCGAAGCACACGCACCTGACCTGGCCGGTGCGGTCCGCGCTGTTCACCGGCGTGTTCTCGACCTGGGTCGTGACCGGCAGCGACGGCGAGTACTTCGACGGCCTGAACGGCGTCCGGCTGAAATGGAACGGCGAGCAGTTCCTGGCCAAGGAGCCGGTGACCGCGGGTGAGCCGACCGAGGACATGCACCCGGACTACGGGGTCAACGAGGACGTGTTCGCGCACCTGCAGTTCACGGTCCGGGTCCGGCACAAGCCGGTCGACAACCTGATGCTGGGCGGTGTCGCGGAACGGCTGTTCACCTCCACGACCGGCAGTGGCCCGGCCGGGTGGTCCACCTCGGAGCCCGTGACGCAGCCGTGGAGCACGGAGGCGCTCACGGAGTACTGCCGGGACCGGGCGCCGAGCCCCACCTGGCTGGTCGTGTCGGGGCAGCCCGGCGACGAGTTCCGGCCGGCCGTCGGGACGCTGGAGGTCCGCCGGGTGAAGTCCGGCGTCGACGAGACGCTGACGCTGTCGGTCGCCCAGCCCGGGATGGACTTCCCGGACGTGAACAAGGTCGGCGAGTGGATCGACGACGTCGCCGACCACCTGGAGCTGATCTCCGCGATGGTGATCGGCGCGAACGGCGAGGCCGACGGGACGTACCGGCCGCGGTTCACCGGGATGGGCTGCCCGATCGGGATGGCCGCCGGCAACGAGGCCGTACAGGCGAACGGGCTGGACGCGATGCTCGCGCTCGAGCACGGACCCCGGGCGATGGCGATCGGCCCGGCGCACACGCCGGCCGTCTGGTACCCGATCGGCGACGGGCGGAACCCGCGCGACTGGGAGAAGTACACGAAGCTGATGCGCAGTCTCGTCCCGGCCGAGGCGCTGGCGGGCAAGGCGTGACGAACGACCAGGACAGGAGAAATCAGCGATGAGCACCTACAGCCGCGTGACGGTGATCGGTGAGCGCCGGCGGCTGGACGCCGTGCTGCCCGCCGACCAGCCGCTCGGCGTACTGCTCCCGGACCTGCTGCGGATGCTCGAGGAGCCGATGCAGCAGACCCCGCAGCGCCGGTTCCTCACCACCGCGACCGGAGTACTGGTACCGCCGGAGGGGACGCTGTCGTCGGCGCAGATCATCGACGGCACTGTGCTCCGGCTGGCGTCCGAGGGCGAGCTGCCCCCGCCGCCGACGGTGTACGACGTGACCGAGGAAGCCGTCGAGGACCTCAAGCGCCGGGGCGCCACGTTCAAGCCGAAGCACCGGCAGATCCTGGCCGGCGCCGGGCTGGTGTTCTCGATCATCGCCGGCGGCATCTCGCTGCTGGTCGCGGCGCCGCACGGCCTGACCTCGGCGATCCTGCTGGTGGTCGCGGCGATCTGTGCGTTCGTAGGGATCGCGCTCGGGCGCAGCAACAACAAGCTGGTCGCGATCCCGTTGGTCAGCGTCGCGACGGTGCTGCTGGCGCTCGCGGTCGGGTTCTGGGCGTTGCAGGCGGACTGGGAGATCGGTCTCGTCATCACGGTCGGTGCGTTGTGCCTGGCGTTCGGCCCGATGTTCTACGCCGCGGCCGGGGTGGCCGGCGGCGGGCTGGTCGCGGGTGCGACGTCGGTGCTGTTCGTCGCGGTCTGGATGGTCGGTGCCGGTACCGGACTGGCGATGGACCGGACCGGTGCGCTGGCCGGGCTGCTCGCCGTACTGCTGCTCGGGCTGTTGCCGCGGATGGCGCTGTCGTTGTCGGGGCTGTCGAGCCTGGACGACAAGCGGGCGTCGGGTGGCGAGATCATGCGCGGCGACGTCCAGAGCGCGCTGAACGCGGCGCACCTCGGGCTCGCGCTGGCGACCGTGCCGATCGCGATCTCGTCCGCGGTCGCCGGGATCATGCTGCTGAAGGCGGGCGGCCCGTGGGCGGTCGCGCTCGCGCTGGTGCTCGCGTTCCTGCTGGCGTCCCGGTCCCGGCTGTACCCGCTGGTGAGCGAGGTCGCGGTGCTGTTCGCGGCGGCGTTCACGATTGTGTCGGGGTGCGTGCTGATCGCCGCGGTGAACGGGCAGGGCGGGGCGTTCATCGCGCTCGGGCTGCTGGTCGTCGTTGCGATGGTCTGCGCGTTCGGTCTCAGTTTCACACCGGCGGAGTACGTCCGCGCGCGGCTCACGCAGCTGCTCGACTATCTTGAGGTGGGGGCCATCATCACGATGGTCCCGCTGGCGCTGGGAGTCTTCGGCGTCTACTCCAAGCTGCTGCACGCGTTCTGACGTTCGGATGGAATGACTGAATCGAACTGGCAGGGGGACATGCTGCGCCGGATGGCGGAGCAGTCTCCGGCCGATCACCCCGACCAGCCCGAGGCTGCCCAGGAACCCCCTGCGCAGCAGCCGCCTGCACAGCCTCCGCCTGCTCCGGCGCCCCCGCAACAGCCTTATCAACAGCAATATCCACCTCAGCAGTACCAGCAGCAGTACCCGCCGCCGGGCTACCAGCAGCCGCCGCCGTACCAGCACCAGTACCAGCCCCCGTACCAGCAGCAGTACCAGCCGCCGCCGTACGAGGAATACCCGCCGCAGGGCCAGCACAACCCCGGCCAGGTGCCCTACCAGGACTACTACGATCAGCTCCCGCCGGAGCCCTCCGGTGGCAACTGGTCGACGCCGCCGACCCCGCAGTCCGATCAGCTCGGGCGCCCGCAGGCCCCCGACGGCGACTCGGTGTTCCGCCGGTTCCGCCGGATCGCGTCCGAGGCGGCGTACGTCGTCGGCGGCTCCGGCCGGATGCGCCGCGACGTGAACCACCTGGCGACCGTCCGGCGCCCGATCGCGATCATGCGGCGCGTCGGCGTACTCAGCCCGATCACGAACGCCGGTACGTCGACCGTCAGCGCGCTGCTGTCCACGATGCTCAGCACCCAGCGCTCGGACCGGGTCGTCGTGGTCGACGCGGACCCGGCCGGTGCCGAGCTGTCCCGCCGGTTGGAGGTGAGCTTCGGAGCCGGCCCGGTCGAGGGCGTCTCGCTGGTCCGCAGCGACGCCACCGCCGAGGCGATCCGCGCGACGCTCGCCGAGGTCCAGGGGCAGGGTGCTCGCGACGTCGGCCTCGCGGTCGTCGACTGCCCGGGCAGCATGTACGACCCGATCGGCTCGGAGATGGCGGTGTCCGGCCACTGCGCGGTGCTCGTCGTACCGTCCGCGCAGCAGCTTGCGCAGTACTGCCTCGCCCAGCTCGACCAGCTGCCGCCGGAGGGCCAGGACGTCCTGCTGCACCGCGGCGTCATCGTGATCAGCGTGGTGGAGAACGTGCACCCGGGCTCGGTCGACTGGCTGGTGGAGGCGTTCCGGCAGCGCGGCTTGCAGCCGGTCGTGCTGCCGTACGACGCACACATCGTCACCGGCTGGCCGCTGCGCTCGGACCAGCTCCGTTCCGAGACCCGGGACGCGGTGCTCGAACTGGCGGCCCGGGTGGTCGGCACGGTCACCGGCGTTCCCAGCTGATTCACAGCAAACCCTCAAACGGCGGTGCAAGGTGAACCGTTCGGCGGTGCCGGTCGTTTGACCTGGTGTACTGCGTTCAACCACTTCGATCAGCAGGCTCCTGGAGGTCCAGATTCATGAGCGATGACACGACGGCACCAGCCACCACAGCAGCGGACGGCGGTCTGCGGGACCGCAGGACGGTGCTGCGCTGCGCGGCGATGGTCGCCCTGGCGGGTGCCGGCGCGCCGCTCCTCGCGGCCTGCGGTGGCAGCGACACCTCCGGGAGCGGCAGCACCGGCGGCACCGGCACCGGTACGGCGCCGTCCGCGACCGGCTCTGCGCCGAGCGCGAGCACGTCGTCCGGCGGCAGCGGTACGGTCCTCGGCCCGGTGTCCGACGTACCGGTCGGCGGGGGGAAGGTGTTCACCGACGCCAAGGTCGTGGTGACGCAGCCGACCGCCGGCACCTACAAGGGGTTCTCCGCGATCTGCACGCACCAGGGCAACCCGATCGGCTCGGTGCAGGACGGGCAGATCGTCTGCCCGTTCCACAACAGCCACTTCAGTATCACCGACGGCAGCGTGGTCAGCGGACCGGCGCCGTCGCCGCTGCCGGCCGTGAACGTGAAGGTCCAGGGCGGCAACATCGTCGAGTCCGCCTGACGCGTTGTCGGTGGACAGGGCGAAGGCCCGGTCACCGGGGGACCGGGCCTTCGGTCGAGTGGATCAGGACTGGTCGGAGGCCCCGACGTACAGCAGCTTGTTCGGCGAGCCGGTGCCCGGGTCACCCACCTTGTCCGCGGTCGAGTTGCCGACCAGCGCCTTCGCGACGTCGGCCGGGGTGGCGTCCGGGTGGTCGGCCAGGTAGAGCGCGACCCCGCCCGCGACGTGCGGCGTGGCCATCGACGTACCGCTCATCTTCGCGGTCGCGTCCGGGCCGGTGATGCCGACCGACGTGATGTCCACACCCGGCGCGAACAGGTCGACGCACTTGCCGTAGTTCGAGAACTCGGCACGCTTGTCCTGGTCGTCGGTGGCGCCGACCGTGATCGCCGACGGCTCCTTGGCCGGCGAGCTCTGGCAGGCGTCCGCGTTGTCGTTGCCGGCAGCAACGGCGTAGGTGACACCGGCGGCCACGGACGCCTTCACCGCGGCGTCCAGCGCGTCGTCCGCGCCGCCGCCGAGGCTCATGTTCGCGACCGCGGGCTTCTTCGCGTTCTTGGTGACCCAGTCGATGCCGGCCACCACGGACTCGGTCGAGCCGGAGCCCTTGCAGTCGAGCACCCGGACGGCGATCAGCTTCGCGGCCTTGGCCAGCCCGTACGTCGTACCGCCGATGGTGCCGGCCACGTGGCTGCCGTGACCCATGCAGTCGACGCCGTTCTGGCCGTCGCCGACCGTGTCGGTGCCGACCGACGCACGGTCGCCGAAGTCCTTGTGCTTGGCGTAGATCCCGGTGTCGATGATGTAGACGTTGACGTTCTTGGCGTCTGTGGACGGCTCGTACTTCTTGTCCAGCGGCAGGTCCCGCTGATCCGCGCGGTCCAGGCCCCACGGCGGGTCGTCCTGGGCGACGGTGATCTTCTGGTTCTGCTGGACGTACGCGACCCGGGTGTCGCCGGCCAGCTTCTTCGCCTGGTCCTCGGACATGTTCGCCGAGAAGCCCTTGAGCGAGGCGTCGTACTGGTCCTTGACCTTGACGTCGTAGCTCGCGGCCAGGCTCTGGGTGGCGACCCGGGTCTGGGCGCGGGTGTTCGCGTCCTTCAGGACGACGATGTAGCTGCCGGGGATCGCGTTCGGGGTGCCGACGCCGCGGATGCTCACCGGTGCGGACTGGGCCGCGTTGCTGCCGGTGGCCGCGGTGACGATTCCGGTGACGGCCAGCGCGGACGCTGCGACGACACCCAGTAGTGCGCGTGGTCTGCTGAAGGAAGGGGACATGGGCGGAACTCCCTCGAGTCAGCGCAAGGCCTTGTTGCCTCACGCAAAGGACCTGCACATCTACCCTTGTCCACCAGTAACGCAGCTCGCCCATCCCAGCCGGGGATAAATCTCGACTTATGAGCCAACCCGCAACGGGAACGCAATCTTCAGTTCGTTTGCCTGGCTTCGTGGTTGGCGTACTTCCTGACCGCGAAGCGGTACGCCTCCTCGATCAACGGCAGCAGCCGGTCCAGACCGGTGGGGTCGACGATCGCGACCCAGTACTGCGAGGCGTAGAACGGGTGTGGCATCAGGGTGTCGCGGGCGGTGTAGTCGTGGCCGGAGTCGAGAACCCAGTCGGCGTCGCGGTCGGTGGGCACCGGGCCGAAGAGCTCGGCGTACGTCGCCTTGGTGAGGCCGAGGTTCAGCCGCCAGGCGCCGGGCTCGTCGAGGTTCGACACCTTCTCGTAGTGGTCGCCGGTGACAATGGTGGCGAACGGTTGCTGCCGTTCGGGTGGCAGGTCGTTGGCGGGGTCGTACAGGTAGAAGAGGTCGTCCTGGGCCTCGAGCACCCGGACGCCGTCGTACTCGCGGATCGTCCGATCAATATCTGCGAATCTCATGCCTTCAAGTGTGTCATTGAAGTCGGAGTAGAAACTTTTGGACGATTCCGGATTTGTCGGCGGGCCGAACTAGGGTGGTTGGGTGGCTGATCCGTCCTCCTACCGTCCCGCTCCGGGATCGATTCCCGACTCGCCCGGCGTCTACCGTTTCAGCGACTCCGCCGGGCGGGTGATCTACGTCGGCAAGGCGAAGAACCTGCGCGCCCGGTTGTCGTCGTACTTCCAGGATCTGGTGAACCTGCATCCACGGACGCAGGCGATGGTGACGACCGCCTCCAAGGTCGAGTGGACGGTGGTCGCCACCGAGGTCGAGTCGCTGCAGCTGGAGTACTCCTGGATCAAGGAGTACGACCCGCGCTTCAACGTGAAGTACCGCGACGACAAGTCGTACCCGTGGCTCGCGATCACCCTCAACGAGGACTACCCGCGGGTGATGGTCGGCCGCGGCCAGAAGAAGAAGGGCGTGCGGTACTTCGGTCCGTACAGCCACGCCTGGGCGATCCGCGAGACCGTCGACCTGCTGCTCCGGGTGTTCCCGATGCGCTCGTGCAGCAAGGGCGTCTTCAACCGGCACCGCCAGATCGGCCGGCCCTGCCTGCTCGGGTACATCGGCAAGTGCGCGGCGCCCTGCACCGGTCAGGTGTCGCAGGAGGAGCACCGCAAGATCGTCGACGACTTCGCGGCGTTCCTGTCCGGGCAGACCGCGACGTACGTGCGCCGGCTGCAGAAGGAGATGCAGGCCGCGGCCGCGGAGCTGGAGTACGAGCGGGCCGCGAAGATCCGCGACGACCTGGCCGCACTCGACAAGGCGCTGGCGAAGAACGCGGTCGTCCTCGGCGACGGTACCGACACCGACGTGATCGCGCTCAGTGAGGACCCGCTCGAGGTCGCGGTGCAGATCTTCTACGTCCGCGGCGGCCGGATCCGCGGTGAGCGCGGCTGGATCGCCGACAAGGCCGACGGTACGGCGACCACCGGCGACCTCGTGTCCCGCTTCATCCAGCAGATGTACGCCGACGACTCGGTCGACGCGATCCCGCGCGAGATCCTGGTCCCGACGGTGCCGGACGACGCCGAGGCGCTGACCGAGTGGCTGGAAGGCATCCGCGGCGCGCGGGTGTCGATCCGGGTCCCGCAGCGCGGCGACAAGAAGGCGTTGATGGAGACCGTCGAGCGGAACGCGCTGCAGACGCTGACCATGCACAAGACCAAACGCGCCAGCGACCTGACCACCCGGAACCAGGCGCTGGAGGAGATCCAGGCGGCGCTCGACCTGCCGGAGGCGCCGCTGCGGCTGGAGTGCTACGACATCTCGAACCTGCAGGGCACCGAGGTGGTCGCGTCGATGGTGGTGTTCGAGGACGGCCTGCCGCGCAAGAGCGAGTACCGCCGGTTCGTGATCAAGGGCGTCGACGGCCAGAACGACGTCGCCTCGATCGCCGAGGTCCTGACCCGCCGCTTCAAACGCCTCCTCGACGAACGTGCCACGCACACCGAGGAGGACGACCCGTCGGCCACCCTCATCGACCCCGAGACCGGTCGCGCGAAGAAGTTCGCCTACGCGCCGGGGCTGGTCGTGGTCGACGGCGGACCGCCGCAGGTGGCGGCGGCCCGGCAGGCGATGGACGAGCTGGGCGTCGGCGACATCCCGGTCGTCGGCCTGGCCAAGCGGCTGGAAGAGGTGTGGGTCCCGGACGAGGAAGACCCGGTGATCTTCTCGCGCACCAGCGAGGGTCTGTACCTGCTGCAGCGCCTGCGCGACGAGGCGCACCGGTTCGCGATCACGCACCACCGCAGCCGGCGGTCGAAGTCGATGGTCGAGAGCACCCTCGACGAGGTTCCCGGACTGGGCGATGTGCGGCGGAAGACCTTGCTCCGGCATTTCGGGTCATTGAAGAAGTTGCGGGGCGCGACCATCGATGAGGTCGCCGATCTGCCCGGTTTCGGGCCGCGGCTGGCGGAGTCCGTCGTACTGGCGGTTAACGCTGCTGCAACGAAGGCGGAAACCGGCCGTGCTCCGGCGGTCAACACGGCGACAGGCGAGATACTGGGCGACGACGTCCCGGCGCCTGCCGAGGCGCCCGACGGGGATGCAGGGGAGAACTGAGAACTGATGGACGACACGGGCGGCAACCTGATCATCGTGTCCGGGATGTCGGGCGCGGGCCGGAGTTCGGTCGCTGACGTACTGGAGGACCTCGGCTGGTTCGTGGTGGACAACCTGCCGCCGATGTTCCTGACCACCATCGTCGAGCAGGTCGTCGGGACCGGCGCGGCACCGCGGCTCGCGGTCGTCGTCGACGTCCGGACCGGCCTGTTCTTCGACGAGCTGAGCTCCGCGATCCACGACCTGCGGCTGAAGGGGTACCGGCCGCTGACGCTGTTCCTGGAGGCGTCCGACGACGTGATCGTGCGCCGGCAGGAGAGCGTCCGCCGGCCGCACCCGTTGCAGGGCGAAGGCCGGCTGCTGGACGGCATCCAGCGCGAGCGTGAACTGCTCGGCGACATCCGGGCCGGCGCCGACCTGGTGATCGACACCTCCAGCCTGAACATCCACCAGCTGGCCGCGAAGATCGTGAACGCGTTCGGCGACGAGGAGAACGCCGAGCTGCGGGCGACCGTGGTGTCGTTCGGTTTCAAGTACGGCATCCCGGTGGACGCCGACGTGGTCGCCGACATGCGCTTCATCCCGAACCCGTACTGGCAGCCGGACCTGCGCCCGATGACCGGCCAGGACAAGCCTGTGTCAGACTTCGTGCTCGGCCATCCGCTGGCCCAGCAGTTCCTGCAGAACTACGTGGACGTGCTGGACACCCTGCGGACCGGCTACCTGAACGAGGGCAAGCGCTTCGTCACCGTCGCGATCGGCTGCACCGGGGGTAAGCACCGCAGCGTCGCGATGGCCGAGGAGATCGCCCGCAGGCTGCGCGAGAAGGGCTCACCGACGTTGGTAGTACACCGGGATCTAGGTCGCGAGTGAGCCGGACCGACTGGGACAGCCCTGCCCGCGGACAGCGCGGGCTGGGGCAGTCCGGCGTGCCCTCTGGGGCGCGACCCCCAGACCCCCTACGGGTCGTCGCTCTGGGTGGCGGACACGGGCTCGCGGCCTCGCTGTCCGCGCTCCGGCATGTGACCGATCAGCTGACCGCGGTCGTGACGGTCGCCGACAACGGCGGTTCGTCCGGGCGGCTGCGGCGCGAGCTGGGCGTGCTGCCGCCGGGCGACCTGCGGATGGCGCTTGCCGCGCTCTGCCGGGACGACGAGTGGGGGCGGACGTGGGCCGACGTATTGCAGCATCGCTTCCGCAGCAACGGTGAGTTGCACGACCACGCGGTCGGCAACCTGCTGATCGTCGCGCTGTGGGAGCTGCTCGGCGAAGCAGTCGACGGGCTCGACTGGGTCGCCCGGCTGCTTGGTGCGCAGGGCCGGGTGCTGCCGATGTCCGCCGTACCGCTGGACATCACGGCCCGCGTGCTCGGGCTGGACCCGGCGCACCCGGAGGCGATCACCGAGATCCGCGGCCAGGCCGAGGTGGCGTCCACCGACGGTCACGTGGTCGACGTCGCGCTCGACCCGGCCGACCCACCGGCCTGCCCGGAAGCGCTGATCGCGATCGCGGAAGCCGACTGGGTCGTGGTCGGTCCGGGGTCGTGGTTCACCTCGGTGATCCCGAACCTGCTGGTCCCCGAACTGTGCCGCGGCCTCGAGCAGACCAGCGCCCGTCGATTGCTGACGCTCAACCTCGGCGAGCAGAAGGGCGAGACCGACGGCTTCTCGCCCGAGACCCATCTCGAGGTCCTGGCCGGCCACGCCCCGGACCTCCGCATCGACGTCGTCCTCGCCGACGCCGGTCACGTGCCCGACCCCGAGTCACTGCGCCGTACCGCGCAGTCCCTCGGAGCCGAGCTCGTGATCGCCGACATCGCCGACGACGACCGCGACCTGCACCATGCCCCGGACAAGCTCGCCAAGGTCTACCGCGAGATCTTCAGCTAGTCCGCGTCACCGGCCCTGCGACTTGGGCTGGTTGACCTGGTCGTAGATCCGGCGGCCCTGGGCGTCGTACCCCTTGATTCGGGCCAGGATCTGCTGGCGCGGCATGTCCGTGGTGTGGTCGTAGGTGAAGAATCCGTCGGTGCCGACGAGCGCTTCGTGAGGTATCCCGTCGGTCATGTAGACCAGGACCCGAGTGACTCCGGGCGTCGTGATCCGCAGGCCGTTCTCTTCCGCCTGCGGCAGGTTGTGCGGGCTGTTCGGCAGCACCCCCGTCGTCGCGCTCCGCATGACCCCGGTCGGCTTGCCGTTGGCGCCGATCAGGCACTCCGACACGACCGACTTGTCCGGGGCCAGGAACATCACGGTGTTGGGCGCGGCCCCGCCGCTCTTCACGACGACCTTCCAGCGCGCGTCGAGCGGACCGCCCCTGCTCCACGGCTTCGTCCGGTCGGCCGCCTGCAGGAAGCTGCGGTCGTACGGCTGGCAGCGGGCGAGCAGGTCGGCATCGGACAGCGTGCTCTTCGGAGGAGCCGGAACGACCAACTTGCCGGTCTCGTCGTCGATGATCCGCCCGGTCCTCACGTCCAGCGTCAGCGTCATGCCGGGCGTCGGCGTACCGGCCGGGCCGTCGCCCTCGGTGCGGTTGGCGGACCAGGTGGTGATGCCGGCGATGATCACGCCGGCAGTCAGAACCGCTGTGGAAGCGGTGGCGATGCGGGTCCGGCGGACGGAGCGGCGGGCCTGCACGAGCAGGTTGTCGATGTCGGTGGTCGGCGGCTGGTCGGGATCGTCCGCGGCAGCGGCCAGCAGGCGTTCGATGTCGGTGCTCACGTGGCGCTCCGTTCGGGGTGGTCGAGGAGTTCGCGGAGGCGGGTGAGGGCGCGCGAAGTCTGGCTCTTGACGCCGCCGGTACCGATACCGAGGACGTCCGCGGTCTGTTCGAGGCTGAGGTCGGCGTAGTGCCGCAGGACGACGCAGGCGCGTTGGCTCGGCGGAAGCGCGGCGAGGGCTTCGACAACCAGCAGCCGGTCGTCGACGGCGCCGCCGGGGTGTGGCAGGTGAGCGGCCTCGTCGTCGGCGTCCACCAGCCGTTCGCGACGCCAAGGCCTCCGGGACTGGTCGAGCACCGCGGTCACCAGACACTTGTGCGCATACCCGTTGATCCCTTGCGTACGGTCGATCCGGTGCCAGCGCCGGTACACCTTCACCAACGCGTCCTGCGCGGCGTCCTCGGCGCGGTGCCAGTCACCACACATCAGGTACGCCGTACTCCGCAGCCGACGAATCGTCCCCGCCGCGAACTCGGTGAACTCCGCCTCGTCCGGTGCCTTCATGCCCCTCCTCCCAGGTTGTCGCCGAGGTAACGGGACCAGCCGCGCGGAAGGTTGCAACGTAACCGTGGCACCTGCCGCACGTTGCACCTCCGAGGGTCTTTGACAGCGGTGGGAGGATGCTTCTTATGGCGATGACAGCACAGGTGAAGTCCGAGCTGACCAGCATTCAGGTCACGAAACCGTGTTGCCGCAAGGCAGAGGTCTCGTCGATCCTGCGGTTCGCCGGCGGGCTGCACCTGGTGTCCGGGCGGATCGTCGTGGAGGCGGAGCTGGACAGTGGTGCCGCGGCCCGGCGGTTGCGGAAGGACATCGCCGAGATCTTCGGGCATCCGTCGGACGTCGTGGTGATCTCCCCGTCCGGTATTCGCAAGCAGACGAAGTACGTCGTGCGCGTGGTCCGCGACGGTGACGCGCTCGCGCGGCAGACCGGGCTGGTGGACAACCGCGGCCGTCCGGTCCGCGGGCTGCCGCCGGCGGTGGTGTCCGGTGCGTCCTGCGATGCGGTGGCGGCCTGGCGTGGGGCGTTCCTGGCGCACGGTTCGCTGACCGAGCCCGGCCGGTCGTCCTCGCTCGAGGTGACCTGCCCGGGGCCGGAGGCGGCGCTCGCACTGGTCGGCGCGGCCCGGCGGCTCGGGATCGGGTCGAAGGCGCGCGAGGTTCGCAACGTCGACCGGGTGGTGATCCGCGACGGCGACGCGATCGGGGCGCTGCTCACCCGGCTCGGTGCACACGAGTCCGTGCTGGCGTGGGAGGAACGCCGGATGCGCCGCGAAGTACGGGCGACCGCGAACCGGCTGGCGAACTTCGACGACGCGAACCTGCGCCGTTCGGCCCGCGCCGCGGTGGCCGCCGGCGCGCGGGTGGAGCGGGCGCTGGAGATTCTCGGCGACGACGTACCGGATCATCTGCAGGTGGCCGGCAAGCTCCGGCTGGAGCACAAGCAGGCGAGCCTCGAGGAGCTCGGCCAGCTGCACGAGCCGGCCCTCACCAAGGACGCCGTCGCGGGCCGGATCCGCCGCCTGCTGGCGATGGCCGACAAGCGTGCCGCGGACCTCGGCATCCCGAACACCGAGGCCAACCTGACCCCGGACATGCTCGACCCAGCCTGACCTGATCGTTATCTCCGCAGGCCTATGGGGCGCTTGCGATGTTGATTGGATCGGTGCAACGGGGGTTGCCATCCGATGAACAGGTGAGGACAACGATGGGTACCCAGGAAGAAGAAGCCGCCGCGCTGGCGGAGCTCGAGCGTGTACGGACCGAGAACGCGCTCAAGGAGATGCAGCGCGCGGAAGAGCTCCGGAAGCTCCAGGAGCAGCAGCAGAACAAGATGGTCGCCGACGGGCCGCAAGCCGTCGGCTGGCCGGACAACGAGGTGCAGGCGGCGCCGACCGGGCTGGACAAGGTAGCCGGCGCGCTGCGGGTCGGGAAGGCCGGCGATCTGGCGTTCGCGCACGATCTGCTGAGCAGCGGCCAGGCGCCGTTGGGTGCCGTCTCCAAGCCGGAGCAGGGCGCCGACGGGGCTCGGCAGCAGGCGTCCGGTGGACGCGCCGCCAACCCCGCACTGGGCCTCGGCTGAGCGTCCGCTCCGGCACCAGCTGGTCAACTGGTATTCACCACGCGGCAGGGGTCTGTTTCCGGGGCCTCGTCACGTGGGGGTGGTCTGCTCGGGCGACTACTGACCGGTCAGGGTGGTCTGATGTGGACGCTACCAGTTGGCCAGGTGGGCTGTTGGGCTAGTGTTCGGAATGTAGCGGCAGTGAAAAGCCAGTTCAGAGGAGACGCAGACCCGTGACCGTACGCGTAGGTATCAACGGCTTCGGCCGTATCGGCCGTAACTTCTTCCGCGCCGTGCAGGCGTCCGGTGCCGACATCGAGGTCGTCGCCGTCAACGACTTGACCGACAACCAGACCCTCGCTCACCTGCTGAAGTACGACTCGATCCTGGGCCGCTTCCCGGGTGAGGTCTCCGCCACCGACGACGAGATCACCGTGGCCGGCCACAGCTTCAAGGCCTTCGCCGAGCGCGACCCGGCCAACCTGAAGTGGTCGGACGTCGGCGCCGACGTGGTGATCGAGTCCACCGGTTTCTTCACCGACGCCACCAAGGCCAAGACGCACGCCGACAACGGCGCCAAGAAGGTCATCATCTCCGCCCCGGCGAAGAACGAGGACCTGACCGTCGTGATGGGCGTGAACCACGACCTGTACGACGCCGAGAAGCACACCGTGATCTCGAACGCGTCCTGCACGACGAACTGCCTGGCCCCGATGGCGAAGGCGATCCACGACGCGTTCACGATCGAGCAGGGTCTGATGACCACGATCCACGCGTACACCCAGGACCAGAACCTGCAGGACGGCCCGCACAAGGACCTGCGTCGCGCCCGCGCCGCGGCCCTGAACATCGTGCCGACCTCGACCGGTGCCGCGAAGGCGATCGGCCTGGTCCTGCCGGAGCTGAAGGGCAAGCTGGACGGGTACGCGCTGCGCGTCCCGACCCCGACCGGTTCGGCCACCGACCTGACCGTGAACGTCGGCCGTGAGACCTCGGTCGAGGAGGTCAACGCCGCGGTGAAGGCGGCCGCCGAGGGCCCGCTGAAGGGCTTCCTGAAGTACACCGAGGACGAGATCGTCTCCACCGACATCGTCACCGACCCGGCCTCCTGCATCTTCGACGCCGGCCTCACCAAGGTGCTCGGCAGCCAGGTCAAGGTCGTCGGCTGGTACGACAACGAGTGGGGCTACTCGAACCGCCTCGTCGACCTGGTCAACCACGTCGGCGCCTCGCTCTGACGTTCCGCTGATGCTCTGCGTCCGGGGAGGCTCGTTCCTCTCCGGACGCGGCGCCCGTTCACCCGAGGAAAGCTGACCGAGGAAGCTCAACTGTGAAGACCATCGAAGATCTCGGCGACCTGGCGGGCCAGCGGGTACTGGTCCGGTCCGACCTGAACGTGCCGATCAAGAACGAGGTGATCGGCGACGACGGCCGGATCCGCGCCTCGCTGCCGACCCTCGTCAAGCTGGCCAAGGCCGGCGCGAAGGTGATCGTCACCGCCCACCTCGGCCGCCCGAAGGGCACGCCGAACCCGGAGTTCACCCTGGCCCCGGTGGCCAAGCGGCTCGGCGAGCTGCTGCAGCCCGAGGGCATCACGGTGCACTTCGCCACCGACGTCACCGGTGACGCGGCCCAGTCGGCCGTGCAGGACCTGGACGAGGGTGAGGTGCTGCTGCTCGAGAACGTGCGGTACGACCCGCGCGAGGAGAGCAAGGACGAGGCCGAGCGGGCCTCGCTGGCCGAGGAACTCGCCGCGCTCGCGGACGTGTTCGTCAGCGACGGCTTCGGGGTCGTGCACCGCAAGCAGGCGAGCGTGTACGACGTCGCCCGCAAGCTCCCGCACGCGGCCGGCGGCCTGGTGCTCGCCGAGGTCGGCGTACTGAAGAAGCTCACCGAGGAGCCGGCCCGGCCGTACGTCGTGGTGCTCGGCGGCGCGAAGGTGTCGGACAAGCTCGCGGTGATCGACAACCTGCTGGCCAAGGCCGACAAGCTGCTGATCGGCGGCGGCATGGTCTTCACGTTCCTCAAGGCCCAGGGCCACGAGGTCGGCAAGAGCCTGCTCGAGGAGGACCAGCTCGACGTGGTCCGCGGGTACCTGAAGGAGGCCGGCGACAAGATCGTGCTGCCGACCGACATCGTGGTCGCGCCCGAGTTCAAGGCCGACTCCCCGGCGACCGTGGTGGCCGCCGACGCGATCCCGGCCGACCAGCTCGGCCTGGACATCGGCCCGGATTCCGGCCGGGCGTTCGCGGCCGAGGTCGGGACCGCGAAGACCGTGTTCTGGAACGGTCCGATGGGCGTTTTCGAGATGGCGGCGTTCGCCGGCGGAACCAAGGCCGTCGCACAGGCGTTGACCGAGGTGGACGGGCTGAGTGTCGTCGGCGGCGGTGACTCCGCGGCCGCCGTCCGGCAGCTAGGCTTCGCCGACGATGCGTTCGGCCACATCTCCACCGGTGGCGGCGCGTCGCTCGAATACCTGGAGGGCAAGGAGCTCCCGGGTCTCGCCGTACTGGAAGAGGACTGACAGAAATGGCAGACGCTGCCCGTACGCCACTCATGGCGGGCAACTGGAAGATGAACCTCAACCACGTTGAGGCCGTGCACCTGCTGCAGAAGCTGTCGTGGACGCTGCAGGACAAGAAGCACGACTTCGAGCGGGTCGAGGTGGCGGTGCTGCCGCCGTTCACCGACATCCGCAGCGTGCAGACGCTGGTCGACGGCGACCGGATGAAGATCAAGTACGGCGCCCAGGACGTGTCCACCAAGGACTCCGGGGCGTACACCGGCGAGATCTCGGCGTCGATGCTCACCAAGCTCGGCTGCACGTACGTGCTGACCGGGCACTCCGAGCGCCGGCAGTTCCACGCCGAGGACGACGCGACGGTGAACGCCAAGACCACGAAGGCGCTGGAGGCCGGGCTGGTCCCGATCGTCTGCGTCGGCGAGGGCCTGGAGATCCGCAAGGCCGGCGAGCAGGTTCCGTACACGCTGGCCCAGGTGGACGGCGCGCTGGCCGGGCTGAAGCAGGACGACGTCCGCAAGCTCGTGATCGCGTACGAGCCGGTCTGGGCGATCGGTACCGGTGAGGTCGCGACGCCGGAGGATGCGCAGGAGGTGATCTCCGCGATCCGGGGCCGGATCGAGGAGACGGTTTCACCGTCGGTCGCCGACTCGGTACGGATTCTTTACGGCGGATCGGTGAAGATGGCCAGTGCAGGTGGCATCATGGCCCAACCGGATGTCGACGGTTGCCTGGTCGGAGGCGCGAGCCTGCAGGCCGACGAGTTCGCCGGCATCTGCCGTTACCTGGACCTTCAGTTAGGCTACTCCTCGTGATTCTCGCTTTCTCGATCGTCGTGATCGTCTGCAGCCTGTTCCTGACGCTGCTGGTGCTGCTGCACAAAGGCCGCGGTGGCGGCCTCTCGGACCTGTTCGGTGGCGGTGTGTCGTCCAGCCTCGGCGGCTCGTCGGTCGCCGAGCGGAACCTGGACCGGATCACCATCGGTGTCGGTCTGGTCTGGTTCGCCGCCATCGTCGCGCTCGGCCTGCTCTACAAGCTCGGCTGAGGGGAGTAGGTTCCCGTGGCTGGTGGTGGCAGTGCGATTCGTGGCAGCCGGGTCGGTGCCGGGCCGATGGGCGAGGCGGAGCGCGGCGACACCGCGCCCCGGCAGCGCATCGTGTTCTTCTGTGCGAACGGGCACGAGACCGCGACCTGGTTCGCGGTCGAGGCGGCCATCCCGGAGGAGTGGGACTGTCCACGGTGCGGTCTGCCGACCAGCACCGATGTGAACAACCCGCCTCCGCCGCCGAAGATCGAGCCCTACAAGACTCATCTGGCCTATGTGAAGGAGCGCCGCTCCGAGCAGGAGGCCCAGGAGATCCTCGGTGAGGCGCTCGAGAAACTCCGTGCCCGCCGCGCGCGCGGCGAGGTCATCTACTAGCAGTACCGTGAAGGTCCGGCCCACCGCGGGTCCGGACCTTCACCCTTCCCGCTCCCCGTTTCAGTGGTGAACCTCTGAAACGGCCTTTGCCTGCTGCAGGCGGTGGGTGAAGGGGTCGTTTGAGGGGTGAACCTCTGGAACGGGTCCTTTGCCTGCTGCAGGCGGTGGGTGAAGGGGCCGTTTGAGGGGTGAACCTCTGAAAGGGGCGCGAGGCGCTAAGGTCGGCGGCATGAAGTCCTCGATCTCGCCGGTCCGCTGGACGCCGCCGCCCGCACCGCCGGTGCGGCACCCGAAGAACGTCGACGTCGAGGTCGTCGAGCTGCCCGGCGCCGGTCCCGAGGACACGCTGATCGACGCCGACGGCAGCGTCCTCACCGGCCTGTACGACGGCCGCATCCTGCGCGTCTCCGCGGACGGCCGGACGATCACGACCCTCGCCGACACCGGCGGCCGGCCGCTCGGGCTGGAGTGGCTGCCGGACGGCAACGTGCTGATCTGCGACGCGAACCGTGGCCTGCTCACGCTGGACGAGAACAACCGGATCGCGACGTTGCTGTCCGAGATCGACGGCCGCCCGATGCGGTTCTGCAACAACGCCGACGTCACCGAGGACGGCACGATCTACTTCACCGACTCGTCGACCCGGTTCGGCATCGACGAGTGGATGGCCGACCTGCTCGAGCATTCCACGACCGGCAGCGTGTACCGGCGGACGCCCGACGGCGAGGTGACCCGGCTGGCGACCGGGCGCGGCTTCCCGAACGGTGTGGCGTTGAGCGCCGATCGGCGGTCGCTGTTCTGGGCGGAGACCGCGACGTACGGGCTCTACAAGCTCGACCTCACCGCGGCGGGTGCCGAGCCGGTCCAGGTGGCGACGATCCCGGGGCTGCCGGACAACATCGCGCGCGGCTCGGACGGTCTGATCTGGGTCGCCGTCGGCTCGCCGCGGAACGCCGTACTCGATCTGCTGCTGCCGAAGCATCCGGTGTTCCGCAAGTTGGTGTGGGCATTGCCGGACGCGCTGAAGCCGAAGGCCGCGGACATCATCGAGATCCAGGCGTACGACGAGACCGGGACGCTGGTGCACGACCTGCGCGCGAAGCACCCGGCGTTCCACATGCCGACGGGCGTCCGGGAGCGCGACGGCAAGGTCTGGCTGGGCAGCATCGGAACCAGCTCCCTCGCCACGTTCCCGACGCCCAGCTGAGTTAGCGAGGTTCGAGCAGTTCCGCAGGGTCGAACGAGAAGGCGAACGGCTCGTCCGCTGTGAACAGTTGCCCGGAACGCGCCTGTGCCTGCAGGACATACTCCCCGCCAGCCAGGCGGAGCAGTTCGATCAGTACGTCGTTGGGCCGGATCTCGACGTGCATGTAGAACGGGATACCCAACGCGGCGCAGACGGCAGGCTTGTCGATGCGATCCCGATGGAAGGACGAGGGCGAGATGATCTCGATCGGGCACAGCACCTGCTCCGCCTCGATCCAGATCTGCTGCCGCACCGGCTGATGCAGTAGAACGAGGTCAGGCTCGATCCAGCCAGTAGGCTCGGTCCGGACGTTGAGGCTCAAGTACAACGCGTGCCCGGCCGCCGAGGCTTTCGGAGCCAGATGCCGCAAGAGCGCAGGAGCTGCCCAGCCGAGTTCGCTTCCCTCGCGCCGGCTGATCGCCAACTTTCCATCGGTTGCCTCGTAGCGGGCCGGTGCCATTCCGTCGATCGGCAGGTAGCGCCGTGCGAGCTCGATCGTCCACAGGCCATCGAGGTCGACCAACGGGTCGAAGGAACGCTGCCGTGCCGGGGCTGCCATGCCCACCTCCTTGTCCTGGATCACCTTAGGTCACGCTGTGCAAGCGTTTCGCGTAAGGTGCGGGCATGCGTTTCGGGATTGCGATTCTTCCGGAGTATCGGTGGCGGGAGGCCGCGCCGCGATGGCGGCGGGCCGAGGAGTACGGGTTCGACCATGCGTGGACGTACGATCACCTGACCTGGGCCGGGCTGCAGGACTCGCCCTGGTACGGGACGACGCCGACGTTGACGGCGGCCGCGACCGTGACGTCGACGATCAAGCTCGGCACGTTCGTGACGTCGCCGAACTTCCGGCATCCGCTGGCGCTGACCCGGGAGATCCTCGCGGTCGACGACGTGTCCGACGGCCGGTTCCTGTGCGGGATCGGCGCCGGCGGCAGCCTGGACGCGACGATCCAGGGCGGCCCGGACCTGACTCCGCGGCAACGCCAGGACCGCTACCAGGAGTTCGTGAAGCTGCTGGACATCCTGCTGACGACGGACGGCGTGGACTTCAAGGGCGAGTATTACGAGACCCGCAACGGCCGTACGCTGCCCGGTTGCGTCCAGCAACCAAGGGTGCCGTTCATCCTGGCCGGCAACGGCCCGCGCTCGCTCCGGTTCGCCGCGGAGCACGGCGACGGCTGGATGACGACCGGGGGAGCGGGCGACGACCTGGACAGCTGGTTCCAGTCGGTCGCCGACCTCAGTCACCGCCTCGACGACCTCGTCGGCGACCGCCCGTTCGACCGCTACCTGTCCCTCGACACCGCCGTCTACGCCCTCTCCAGCCCGACCGTCTTCGAGGACGCCGTAGGCCGCGCCGCCGCCCTCGGCTTCACCGACGTCATCACCCACTGGCCGCGCGCCGAGGGCGTGTACGGCGGCTCCGAGGACGTATTGGAGCAGGTTGCGACGGACGTCATCCCGAGACTGCGCCGAGCATGACGCTGTGCTGAACATGACGAAGGGGCCGCACGCCGGTCGGTGTGCGGCCCCTTCGTTGTGTGCTGGAAGGGCGATCAGGAACCGATCGCGCGGATGTTCTCCGCCTGCAGACCCTTCTGGCCCTGGGTGATCTCGAACTCGACCCGCTGGTTCTCGTCCAGCGAGCGGAAGCCCGACATCTGGATGGCCGAGTAGTGCGCGAACACGTCCGCGCCACCGTCATCCGGGGTGATGAAGCCGAAGCCCTTGTCAGCGTTGAACCACTTGACAGTACCGACAGCCATTTGTCTATCTCCTCGATGGCTATTAACAATCCGTGGCCCACACCTCATGGACCACGCGTCGCCGAAAGGCCCCAGACGACAGACCGGCCATGCAGCACAGCAAAGTCAGGGAGTCCAAAACTGCAACGCCATAACTGTAGCCGTTCTGCGGCGCGATGGTAGGGGTGACCACAAACACGTGTCGCTGATTGTCGCCAATCGCTACCCTCCGTGCTCGGCCCTCCTGGGGCATCCAGGGGCCTGCCCGGAACCAGAAATCCGGCGCCGACCTGCTGTTTCGCGGGCGGCACGGGTGCGGCACATTGGCAACGTCGGACAATTGACCGGTACGCCCGGTGATGGGCGCATGATTCTGATCGATTTTCCCGGCGTGTCGCGCGGCTGTGGACAGTTGCAGGAAGTGCAACACCAAGGAGACGGAAATGATAGTGACAGTGACACGGAGTGGTGGATTCGCCGGGCTCACCAAGCACGGCGAGCTGGACACCGCGGGCCAGCCGGACGCCGACCGCCTCGAGTCCGCGGCGCGCGCCCTGGCAGCCAAGGATCTCGGCTCCGGGCGCCCGCAGCCGGACCGGTACGTGTACCGGTTGGAGGTGCGTGACGGCCAGGACGCGACCGCCACGCAGCACACCGTCGCCGAGCAGGACGTGGACCCGACGACAGCCTGGCTGCTCGACCGGGTCCTCGACCGCTAGCGCCAGTCGATCTCCGGTGCCCGGTAGAAGTTGACGCCGAGCACCTCCCAGCGCGGCGCCTGCTCGGCCAACCGGGTCTTGTACGCCGTCCAGTCGAGCCAGTCCTCCGCCGACCACCCGAGCTCCGCGATTCCGGGCAGCCGCGGGAACACCATGAACTCGACCTTCGCCAGGTCGTCGAGCGTCTCCGTCCACAGCGGCGCCTCGACGCCGTCGATCGCGCTCGCCGGCACGTTCGGGATGAGCGTGGCCGGATTCCAGTCGTACGACTGCTCGATGCTGACGAGTCCCGCCCAGTCGAGCCCGAGCGGCGTCTCCGCGTGGTACTTCATGTCCAGGTACGACCGGTTCGCGGGGGAGAGGACCAGCGTCGCGCCCTGCTCGACGGCCTTGACCGCGAGCGCCTGCGCCTTCTCGTCCTCGGTACCCCAGTACTGCACGACCGTCCCGGCGGGCAGTGGGGCGTCGGCGATCTCGTGCCAGCCCATCACCCGCTTGCCCTGCTTCACGACCAGCTCGGCCGCCTTCGGCACGAACGTCAGGTAGTCCGTGTGCGGTGTCGAATGCGCCTCGTCGCCGCCCAGGTGGACCACGTCGGCCGGCGTCTGCTCGGCGACCTCACGGAACACGTCGTCCAGGAACTCGTACGTACGGTCCAGATCGACGGTCAGCGTGCTGAAGCCGACCTCGGTCTCCGTGTAGAGCTTCGGCGCGACCCCGTCCGCGTTCAGCTCCGGGTACGACGCCAGCGCCGCGTTGGTGTGCCCCGGCGTGTCGATCTCCGGTACGACGGTGACGTAGTGCTCCCCGGCGTACCGGACGAGCTCGGCGTACTCGTCCTTCGTGTAGGAGCCGCCCGTACCGCCTCCGACCTGCAGGCTGCCGCCGTACTCCGTGAGACGCGGCCAGGAGTCGACCTGGATACGCCAGCCCTGGTCGTCGGACAGGTGCAGGTGCAGCCGGTTGATCTTGTAGAGCGCGAGCAGGTCGATGACGCGCTTCACCTGGTCGACTGTGAAGAAGTGGCGCGTGACGTCGAGCATCATGCCGCGGTACCCGTACCGCGGGGCGTCCGAGATCGTCGTACCGGCGATCGCCCATGGGACGTCCTGCTGCGTGTCGGCCTCGGCCTGCGCGGGCAGGAGCTGGCGGAGGGTGGTGACGCCGCGGAAGACGCCCTCGGCGGTGCCGGCCGTGATCGTCACGCCGGACGCGTCGGCGCGCAGCTCGTACGCCTCACCCTCCTGCGGGCCGCTGGTGGACAGCATGATCGTGCCGGCGCCGTCCTGCACCGGGAGCGCGTACCCGGTCGAGCGCCGGAGCCGCGTCGCGAACTGCTCGGCGATCGTCCGGGCGGCGGGATCGTCGACGCCGACGGTGGCGTCGGGCGGCAGCGTGAAGATCTGGTCGGGAAGCGCCTGCTGCGCCGTGGGCTGCGGAATCATGATCGAAAGTGTTCGCGGCCCGGATGGTTACGTCAAGAGGCTTCAATATCGCCGGGCGACCTCGATCGCCCGCGCGACATACCCGCCGCCGAACAGCTCCGCGTGCACCAAGAGCGGATGCAGTTGGTGCAGCCCGACGCGGTCGCGCCAGCCGTCAGCCAGCGGGTGTACCTCGTCGTACGCGCGCAGTACGCGTTCCAGGTGCGGCAGGCCGAACAGTGCGAGCATGGCCAGGTCCGTCTCCCGGTGCCCGCCGTGGGCGGCCGGGTCGATGAGGTGTACGCCGTCCGGCGTCCAGAGCACGTTGCCGGACCACAGGTCGCCGTGGATCCGCGCGGGCTCGGCGTCGCCGTACACGCCAGCTTCTAACCGCTCACAGACGCGCTCCAGCTCCTTCAGGTGCTGGGCGTACGGGCGCAGGCGCAGGTTCGCGTAGAACGCACCCCACGACGCGGGCGGCTCCACGGCCCGTGGGAGTGACACGGTGCCGATGTAGCCGTCTGCTTCCCACCCGTCCGGTGGTACCCCGAAGTAGCGTGCGCCCGCGTCGTGCGTGACAGCCAGTCGCCGGCCGAACTCTTCCGCAGCAGCTGCCGTCGGCGGCTCGCTAGTCAGCCTGTTGGTGGTCAGATGCGTGGCAGAGACCTCAAGCGGCTCAACGACCGGCACACCGCCCGGTACTGCGAGCCACCGCAGCCCTGCGGCCTCGACCTCGAAGAAGCCGGCTGGTGCGTCAGGCCGGCTCTTTACAAAGGTCATGCGGCGACTCTTGCACGCCCGTACGCCGCCGAGTCAGCAGGGGCTCGCTCAACATCACAAGAGCCGCAGCCGCGGTCAGTACGCCGCCAACGAGCGCCACAGCTCGTACGGACGTGTGGTCGATCAGTGCGCCGCCGACGAACGCTCCCGCGGCGATGCCGATGTTGAATGCCGAGCTGGTTCCGGCTGACGCGATGTCCGTGCTGCCGGGAGCTACGTGCAGCGTCCGGCTCTGGGTAGCAACAGCCAAGCCGCTGAACGACAGCCCGAGCACCGTGGCCAGGACGACCGTAACGACTTGCAGTTGGCCCAGGGCGTACAGCAGGAACAGACAGGCCGTCAGCATCACCAACGGCACCACCACAGCACCCCACGGATACCTGTCGAGCACCCGCCCGACGATCAGCGTCCCGGCCAGCCCGCCGGTGCCGGACGCCAACAGCATCGGCCCGAGTGCTCCCGGCGAGAACCCGGTGATGTCCAGCAGGAACGGCGTGACGTACGTGTTGAACGTCAGGAACCCGGTCACCCCGATCGCCGACGTGACCAGCAGTACGACGTACCGCGTGCGGTCAGGGGCGCTGCCCCGACGCGACGGGTTGTCCTCCACCTCGGTCCGCGGCAGCAGGACGACCACGCCGACGCAGGCCGCCGCGCCGAGCACCGTCATCACCACGAACGGCACCCGCCAGCCGGCCTGTTCGCCGAGCCAGGTGCCGAGCGGAATCCCGAGGATCGGCGCCAGCGCCGTACCGATCGCGAGCCGCGCCACGACGCGACCGCGGAACGCCGGCGGGAACAGGCTGGTCGCGATCGGCGGCGCGATCGACCAGAACAGCGCCTGCGCGAGAGCGATCACCAGCCGCGCCGCGAACAGCAGCTCGTACGTCGGTGCGGCCGCGGACAGCGCGGTGGCGACGGCGAGGACGGCGAGCGTGCCGGACAGCACCAGCCGGCGGGGGAGATGGTGAGTCAGACGGGCGAGCGGGATGGACGCGAGTACGACGACAGCGGCGTACCCGGTGACGAGCAGGCCGACCTGCGAGCGGGAGCGGTGCAGGTCGTCGGCGATCACGGTCAGCAGACCGATCGGGAGTACTTCGACGGTCACGAAGGAGAAGGTCGAAACGCCGAGGAACACCAGGGCAGCGGTGGCGCGGCGGGACGAGAGGGGCATGGGTCACCTGATCCCGGCATGAGTAGGGTCACTGGTAGCGTCTCACCTATGGCCGACCGGTTTCACGGGGAATTCCGCATCGTGGGCGGGCACCCTGCCCTGGACCTGGTGAACACCGTCAGCCCGCGGTTGCGCGGCGGCGGGCCGGAGCACGACTACCTGATGTCGGCGGCCGAACTGCTCGGCTGGAGTCGTCGGGTCGAGCTGATCGACACCCGCGATTTCAGCTCGGTCGAGGGCACCTGGCGGACCGCGCCGGAGCTCGCCGCGAAGGCGTTGCGGGCCACGCTGGAGATTCGCGAGGCGACGTACGACGTGCTCGCGGCGCGCGCCGACGGGGCCGTGGTCGCGGGCGACGGCGTCAAGCGCAGCACGGGTTCTGCTTTCGAGCGGTTGATGTTGCGGTGGTCGGCGGCGGCCGCGCGGTCGATGCTGATCCCGGACCGGACCCGCGAGCGCGGCGTGGCCGAGCTGGTCGTCGGTACGTCGCCGGCGCAGCTGATCCCGGACCGGCTGGTGGTGGCCGCGGTCGAGCTGGTCCGGACGGTGGATCTGCGGCAGCTGAAGGCGTGCCCGGTCGACGAGGGCGGGTGCGGGTGGCTGTTCCTGGACCGGAGCCGGAACGGTTCGCGGCGCTGGTGCGCGATGGAGGACTGCGGCACGCGGGTGAAGATCCGCAAGCTGGCCGAGCGGCGGCGTGCTACCGCCGTACTGGCAGATCAGCGGTAGCTGTACGGTCAGCTACGGGCTCACTACGCGAGAAGGCGTGTCGAAAGGTGCGAAGTGTCCCCGCGACCTGTCATCGTAGGCGGCCGGGCCTTCTGACACGTGGGCCTCGGATCGTCCTGTCCCACCACGGAACAGGACGCGTGCACAGGATGTGGAGGACAGATGACGCAGGTGGCAGAGCAGCCGGGCAGTACTGCCGGGCGGCTCGGCTCGGTGGTGCTGGATTGCCAGGACCCACTCGAGCTCGCCCAGTTCTACTCGGCGCTGCTGGGGCTGGACATCGACGAGAACGGTGACGAGGACTGGCGGAGCCTGACCGGCCCCGGTTCCTCGCTGGGGTTCTCGACGCTGGCCTTCCGGCGCTCGGAGGAGTACGTGCCGGCGACCTGGCCGGGCACCGAAGCGCAGGACCTTCACCTCGACCTGATCGTCGAGGACATCTCCAGCGGACACGCGACGGTCGTCGCCCTCGGCGCCGAACCGCTCGACCCGCTGGACCCACCGCCCGCCGAGAACGCCCGCGGCTGGCGGATCTACGCGGACCCGGCCGGACACCCGTTCCGGATCTGCCTCGAGTGAGTCGTTGAACGAAAGGCCCGCCCTCTCCGGGGCGGGCCTTTCGCATGTCAGGCGCCCTGGAACGGGAAGTGCCTGCCCTCGACGTACTGCGGAACCGGCTGGTAGCTGTTCACCCCGGGCTCGCCGCGCAGGTGGAACGCGCTCGGGTACGGCGTCTCCGGGTCGGTGATCCGCGTCGACGTCGGGATGTACCGGATGGTCAGCCCGCAGCGCCGGTTCGGCGAGGTGTTCGCGTTGCTGCCGTGCACGATGTTCGGGTGGTGTACCTCGACGTCGCCCGGTGCGAGCACCATGTCGACGGCCCGCTCCTCGTCGACCTCGACCGCGATCTCCTTGCCGAGCACGCTTTCCACGTCGGTGTTGTCGCGCATGCTCAGGACGTCGGAGCGGTGGCTGCCCGGGATCACCCGGACGCAGCCGTTCTCCGGCGTCGAGTGGTCGACGGCCAGCCAGAGCGTCACCACCTTCATCGGGTCGAGCGGCCAGAACGCCGCGTCCTGATGCCAGAGCACCGGCTGGCCGGAGTACGGCGGCTTCGAGATGTAGTGCGATGCGAACAGTGCGATGTCCGGGCCGACGAACTTCTCGGCGATGTCGACCAGCCGGTCGTCGCTCACCAGCCGGACCCAGAACGGGTCGTCGCGCAGGTAGGTGTGCCCGAGCTGCTCGGGCCGTACATCGGGGTGCCGGGCCTGCAGCCATTCGACATGATCGTTCACTTCCTTGATCAGGTCTTGGTCGATGACGTCGCGGAAGATGACATAGCCGTCGGTTTCGAACATGCCTCCAGCGTGCGGGTCGAGCGGCCCTGGGGACTAGCAGCGGCACGACGAGAATTTGTACTGTGTTGATGTGGAGCAGGTACTGCGCTTCGAGGCGCACGCGTTCGGCCGGCCGTACCACGCGGCCCGGGTCCGGATCCCGGCCCGCGCCCGGGACACCGAGCTGCACACGCACGCGGACTTCCACGAGTTCATGGGAGTGGTGTCGGGTGGCGGCGAGCACCTGCTGACGACGGGCGTCGCGGAGCTTCGGGCCGGTGACGTGGTGCTGGTGCGGCCGAGCGACCGGCATGCTGTGCGTGGTGCGGCGCCGGACGGTCTGGAGTTCGTGAACGTCGCGTTTCCGAGCTCGCTCTGGCACGGTTTCCTCGACCTGACCCGGACGTCCCGCGGCCCGATCAGCGCGCACCAGCCGGCCGCGATCCCGGTCTTCGAGCACGCACTGGCCCGCTTCCAGGACGCCCCGACGACGTACGACCTGTTGCGGTTCTGGACGGACCTGCTCGACCTCCTCGTCCCGCACGACGCGGCCGTGCCCGGCGTACCGGACTGGCTGGCGAAGGCGTGCACGGCGATGCGCGCCGAGGAGAACCTGCGCGGGGGAGTGCCGCGGCTGCTCGAGCTGTCCCGCGTCAGCGCCGCGCACCTGTCCCGCTCCCTGCGCGCGGCGTACGGCGTGACCCCGACCGCCTTCGTCACCGACCTCCGCCTGGAACACGCCGCATCCTTGCTAGCAGCAACCAACACGTCGATCTCCGGCATCGCGACCCGCTGCGGTTTCAGCAGCCAGTCCTACTTCACCCGCTGCTTCACGACCGCCCACGCCCTCACGCCGAGCGCGTTCAGGCACCGTTCCCAGCGCGCGTTCGTGCCGTGAGGTAGGCGGCGACCTCGGTCTGCTGGAAGAAGCCGGCCCAGCCGGGGACGTCGACGTCGTACTGGGTGTCCTTCAGGCTGAGGTCCGCGCCGCGGTCGATCAGGAAGCGGAGCGCGCCGAGTTCGCCGGTGCCGGCGGCGAGGTGGGCGGCGGTCATGCCGCCGGCGGTCCGCTCGTTGACGCCGAAGCCGCGGTCGGCGAGTCGGCGTACGACGTCCCAGCGTTGGGCCGCGGCTGCCTCCGCGAGGAGTGCGGGGCGGTCGATCGGGGTGAGGTCGCCGGCGAGCGCGGCCGGGAACGGGTTGTCAGGGTGCTGGCCGCGGTACACGTCGCGGACGGTGCCGACCTCGGCGCCGTGGTGGATCAGTTCGTCGAGGATGTGCAGCGCGAACGAAGTGCCGTCGTTCTCGGCGTACGGGCCGGCGATCGGGCCCATCGCCCGGTCGAGGTCGTCCTGGCTGAGCGCGGCGAGTCGTCGGCGCCAGATCTCGTACGCGCGGTCCAGGGCGGCCAGCGCGTCCGCGGCGGACCCGGGGACGCCCGGTGACTCGTCGGTCGCCTCGTGCCCGAACCAGGTCGCGGTCCGTTCGGCCTGCAGGATGTCGACGATGTGCGTGATCCGCCAGGCGAGGGTCGTGAACGGCGCCGGCGCGGGCGGGATCCGCGATCCGTCGGCGGCGTACCCGCCGGAGGTCTTCCGGACCGACCAGCAGCCGTCGAACGGCTCCCAGAAGTACTCGTCGTCGGTCAGCCCGTCGACCCGCTGCCGCAGCCGTTGCCAGGCGAAGTCCGACAGGTCCAGGAGGTTCTGCGAGAGCGTCGTCATGTCCTCACCGTAGGACGACCTGCGGACAGGATCGGTCCGCAGGTTGCAGAATGTCGGCAATGGACACCGCCACCCGGCTGCTTCGGCTGCTCACACTGCTGCACTCGCGCCCCCGGTGGGACGGCGCGGAGCTCGCGACCCGGCTCGAGATCACGCCACGGACCGTACGCCGGGACGTCACGCGGCTGCGGTCGCTCGGATACCCGATCGAGGCGGCGGCCGGGATCGGCGGCGGCTACCGCCTCGGCCCGGGCGGACGGCTGCCACCGCTGCTGCTCGAGGACGCCGAAGCGGTCGCGATCGCGGTCGGCCTGCGGGTCGCGACCACCACGACCGTGTCCGGTGTCGAGGAGGCGGCGATCTCCGCACTCGCCAAGCTCCACCAGGTGCTGCCGGTCCGTCTGCGCGAACAGGTCGACGCGATCGGTGCCCACACCACGCAGCTCCCACAGGGCGAGCTGCCGCCCGTCGACGCCGGCGTACTCGTCACGCTCGCGGCCGGTTGCCGCCGTACCGAGGGGATCCGGTTCGGTTACCGCTCCCACGACGGCAGCGAGTCCGAGCGCAGCGTCGAGCCGCTGCAGATCGTCCACACCGGCAAGCGCTGGTACCTCGTCGCCCGCGACCGCGACCGGGACGCGTGGCGGACCTTCCGCGTCGACCGGATCACACGTCCCGAGCTGACCGGCTCGACGTATCGCTTCGACGACCCGCCGGACCCGGCCGTACTGGTTGCCGAGGGCACCGGAGTCGCCCCGTGGGACCTCGTCGCCCGGCTCCGCGTCCACGCCTCCGCGGAGACCGTCGCTCGGCTGATCCCACCCACCCAAGGTGTCGTCGAAGCCCTGGACGCCGGCACCTGCGAGGTCCGTTTCGCGGCGAACGACCTCGGCCCGCTCGTCGCCCAGGTCACCCGCATCTACTGGCCGTTCGAGATCCTCGATCCACCTGAACTCCGCGCCGCCGTTCACGAACACGCGCGCCGGCTACTGAACTGCTAGCGCCTTCCGGATCCGCTTCTCCGACACGGGGTACGGCGTACCGAGCGTCTGCGCGAACAGGCTGACCCGCAGTTCCTCGAGCATCCAGCGGACCTCCAGGAGTTCCGGGCTCGGGTACTTGCCGGTCGGGACCGCGCGGAGCTTCTTCCGGTACTCGTCGGTGAGCATGTCGACGACCGCCATCCCGGACCGGTCCCGCGCCGCGTTCGCGCCGAGCTTGTCCAAGCGCTGCTCCATCCCGCGCAGGTACCGGACCAGATCGGGCAGCCGCTTGGCGCCGGTGTCGGTGATGAAGCCGGGATGCACGAGCCCTTCGAGCTGCCCGCGTACGTCGGACAGCGCGGCGAGCAACGCCGGCGACGATGCGCGGGAGATCTGCTTGTCGACGGCCCGCGCGTGCCCGAGCACCTGCTCCACCTGCTGCAGGATCGTCAGCACGGTGTCCGCGAGCTCCGACCGTACGGCGTCGCGCAGGATCGAGAACGCGGTGAGATTCCACGCCGGCCCGCCCGCGGCCGCCATCAACTGGTCGACGGCGGCGGCGATCGCGTCGTCCAGCAGCTCGCCGACGTTCCGGTGCGGCCCCGCCATCAGCGTCATCTTCTGCTGGTTGCTGAGGTGACGCTGCACGACGTCGATCACCGACGGCATGGTCAGCAGCAACAACCGTCGCGTGCCGGCCCACATCGCCGCGGCCTGGTCGCGCTCGGTCTCCTGGAGACGGATCGCGACGGTTTTGCCCTCGTCGTGCAGTGCGGGATAGCCGGCCACGGTCAGACCGTTGCGGTGCTCGGAGAAGCTGCGGGGGAGATCCCCGAACGTCCAGTCGGTCAGCCCGGACTTCTCCAGCCCGCTGACCGCCTTCGACGCGACCTGCGAGATGGCGGCCGTCGTCTTGGGCTTCAGCTTCTCCTTCAGCCGGGCGAGATCCTTGCTCTCGGCCACCGTCTTGCCCTTGTCGTCCTCGACCCGGAACGTCATCCGCAGATGCTCCGGAACCCGGGTCCAGTCCCAGTCGGCCGGCTCGATCACCACGCCGCGGAGCTCCCGCAGTGCACGGGTCATCGCGTCGGTCAGCGGGCCGGACGCCGGGTCGAGTTCGGGCAGGATCTGCCGCGCGTGGTCCGGGGCCGGCACGATGTTCCGCCGGATGTTCTTCGGCAACGACTTGATGAGGGTCGTGACAAGCTCCTCGCGGAACCCCGGCACGGTCCACTCGAAGCCGTCCGCGGTGACCTGGTTCAGCACCAGCAGCGGGATGTGCACGGTGACGCCGTCCGCGTCGGTGCCCGGCTCGAACGCGTACGTCAGGTCGAACGTCATCCCGTGCTGCGTCCAGCGCAGCGGGAACTCGTCCTCCTTCACCTCGGCGCCCTCGCGGACCACCAGCGACCGCTCGAAGTCGAGCAGGTCGTGGTCGCGCTGCCGGGCCGTCTTCCACCAGGTGTCGAAGTGCCGCCCGGTGACCACCTCGGCGCCGATCCGCTCGTCGTAGAACGCGAACAGCGTCTCGTCGTCGACCAGCAGGTCGCGCCGCCGGGTCCGCTCCTCGAGCTCCTCGACCTCTTCGATCAGCCTGCGGTTCTCGTGGAAGAACTTGTGGTGCGTGTCCCAGTCGCCCTCGACCAGCGCGTGCCGGATGAACAGCTCGCGGGACACCTCCGGGTCGACCTTGCCGTAGTTCACCTTGCGCCGGGCAACGATCGGCACGCCGTACAGCGTGACCTTCTCGTACGCCATCACGGCGCCGGCCTTGCGCTCCCAGTGCGGCTCGGAGTACGAGCGCTTGATCAGGTGCGGGGCGAGGTCCTCGGCCCACTCGGGCTCGATCTTCGCGTTCACCCGGGCCCAGAGCTTCGAGGTCTCGACCAGTTCGGCGGCCATCACGAACTGCGGCGGCTTCTTGAACAGCCCGGAGCCGGGGAAGATCGCGAACTTCGTGCCGCGGGCGCCGAGGTACTGGTGCTGGTTCGCCGGATCCTTCATGCCGAGGTGGCTGAGCAGGCCCGACATCAGCGAGACGTGCACGGTCTGCGGGTCGGCCGGTTCGCCGGAGTTCAGCTTGACGCCGATCTGGGACGCGACCTGGCGGAGCTGCGCGTAGATGTCCTGCCACTCGCGGACCCGCAGGTAGTTCAGGTACTCGTTGCGGCACATCCGGCGGAACTGGTTGCCGGACAGCTCCTTCTGCTGCTTCTTCAGGTAGCCCCAGAGGTTCAGGTACCCGAGGAAGTCGCTGTTCGGGTCACGGAACCGGGCGTGCTGCTGAGTCGCCTGCGCCTCGGCGTCGGTCGGGCGTTCGCGCGGATCCTGGATCGACAGCGCGGCCGCGATCACCATCACCTCGCGGACACAGCCGTGCTTGTCGGCCTCGACGATCATCCGGGCCAGCCGCGGGTCGAGCGGGATCTGCGCGAGCTGCCGGCCGATCGGGGTCAGCCGGCCGCCCTTCGGGTTCTCGATCGCGCCGAGCTCGGTGAGCAGTTGCAGGCCGTCGGTGATGCTGCGCTTGTCCGGCTCGTCGATGAACGGGAACGCGGCGATGTTGCCGAGCCCGATCGCGGTCATCTGCAGGATCACCGACGCCAGGTTCGTCCGCAGGATCTCCGGGTCGGTGAACTCCGGGCGGTTCTCGAAGTCCTCCTCGGAGTACAGCCGGACGCAGATGCCGTCGCTGGTCCGGCCGCTGCGGCCCTTGCGCTGGTTCGCGCTCGCCTGCGAGACGGGCTCGATCGGCAGGTGCTGGACCTTGGTGCGGTGGCTGTAGCGCGAAATGCGCGCGGTGCCGGGGTCGATCACGTACTTGATGCCGGGGACGGTCAGCGAGGTCTCGGCGACGTTCGTGGCGAGCACGATCCGGCGGTTCGCGTGCGGCTGGAAGACCCGGTGCTGCTCGGCGTTCGACAGCCTGGCGTAGAGCGGCAGGACCTCGGTGGTCCGGCGCTCGCTGCGGTACTTGTCGTTGAGGGCGTCGGCGGTGTCGCGGATCTCCCGCTCGCCGGACAGGAACACCAGGACGTCGCCGTCCGCCTCGTACTCGAGTTCGTCGACGGCGTCCAGGATCGCCTGGGTCTGGTCGCGGTCGATCGTGCCCGGGTCCTCCGGGTCGTTGACCGGGCGGTACCGGACCTCGACCGGGTAGGTCCGGCCGGAGACCTCGACGATCGGGGCCGGCGTACCGTCGGCGGCCGCGAAGTGCGCGGCGAACCGCTCCGGGTCGATGGTCGCGGAGGTGATGATCACCTTCAGGTCCGGGCGCCGGGGGAGCAGGCGTTTCAGGTACCCGAGGATGAAGTCGATGTTCAGGCTGCGCTCGTGCGCCTCGTCGATGATCAGCGTGTCGTACCGGGTGAGGTCGCGGTCGCGCTGCAGTTCGTTCAGCAGGATGCCGTCGGTCATCAGCTTGACCAGCGAGCGCTCGCTCACCTTGTCGGTGAACCGGACGGCGAACCCGATCGTCTCGCCCAGCTCGGTGCCGAGCTCCTCGGCGATCCGCTCCGCGACCGTGCGGGCCGCGAGCCGTCGGGGCTGGGTGTGCCCGATCATGCCGTGGATGCCGCGGCCGAGTTCGAGACAGATCTTCGGGATCTGCGTCGTCTTGCCGGACCCGGTCTCACCCGCGACCACAACGACCTGGTGGTCGCGGATCGCGTCGGCGATCTCGTCCTTCAGCTGGCTGACCGGCAGCTCTTCCGGATACGAGATCTCCGGGACGGCCTGACGCCGTACCTCGACCCGCCGCTCAGCCTGCTCGACCGCCCCCACCAACGACCGCAGCTCAGCGCCCCGCTTGCCCGCGTCCTTAACCCGCCGAACCCGCTCAAGCCGCCGCCCGAGCGCCTCCCGGTCAGACGCCGTCAACCCACCCAGCCGCGCAGCAACCTCCCCCAAGCCGAGCACATCACCACTGCTGGAGGTGCTGCCGCCGCTGCCGCTGCCGCGGGAGCCGGCACTGGAGCTGCTGTTGGAGTTGCTGCTCGAGCTCGAACGAGGGCTGGCGCTGCCGCTGGAATGCCCGGCATCGGGTGCGGGGATGTCCGGCGCGGTTCGAGGAGTGTCGGACGACGGCTCGGCGGGGTTTCTGCGGCCCTTGCCGCCGCGGCGGCGTCGGCGGGACGCCGGGGCCGGGGTGGGGGCTGGGGAAGTGGACTCGGTCCGGGCATCAGGCATAACCCGACCAGTTTAGGCGGCCACCGCCAACCCCTCACCCGGATTACCCGGACGCCGACCCCATCACAATCGCCACACCACACCCAACCCACGCCTGAGCCGCACCACACCCGCGAATTGTGATGGCCTGGCGGACCGCGTCCTCGGCGAACGTCCGCGTCGGCGGATCCGCCGCGCACCGTCAGTCGTGGGGCGACGGCACCTTCACGGCGAGAACCGGGACCGGCGACTCCAGCAGCACGCGTTGGGCGGTGCTGCCGAGGATTAGCTTGCCGACGGGGCTGCGGCGGCGCAGGCCCAGCACGATCAGGACCACGTCCTCGGCGGCAGCCGCCTTCAGGAGCGCGCCGGCGACGTCGCCTTCGGAGAGCGCCTGCTGGATCGTCACCTCGACGCCGAGCGCGCGCAGCTTCGCCTCAGCGGCGGCCAGTTCGTCGGCTCCGGCGTAGCGGGCGTCGATGTAGGAGTCCCCGCGGCTGGTGTTCAGCAGCAGGATCGAGGCCCCGCGCAGCTCGGCCTCGGCCGCCGCCGCGGTCAGGGCCGCCTCGCCCTCGGGCGTTGGTACGTATCCGACGAGAATCTTCACGGCCCCCACTCTCCCATCAATCACCCGCTCCTTCGGACAGGCCGCCCCGCATAGGGTCGTGCCATGCCCGAACTCCAAGTGGTCCTCCCGGACGAGTCCGCCGCGATGCAGCCCGAGCGCCTCGTCGAGCTGGCCGTCGCGGCCGAGCAGCTCGGCTACGGTACGGCGTGGCTGCCCGACCACCTGCTCCCGCCGGGTGACTTCGGCTCGACGTACGGCGGTGTCTACGAGCCGCTGGTGACGATCGGGTATCTCGCCGCGCGGACGACCCGGATCCGGTTCGGTACGTCGGTGCTCGTGCTGCCGTTGCGCAGCCCGTACGTCGTCGCGAAGCAGGCCGCGACACTGCATCGGTTGTCCGGCGAGCGGATCGTGCTCGGCCTCGGCGCCGGCTGGGTGGAGGCCGAGTTCGCCGCGGTCGGTGCGACCTTCGCGGAGCGCGGGCGGCGTACGGACGAGTCGCTCGCGATCATCCGCGACCTGTTCGAGGGGCGGGACCGCGGCGGCGTGTTCGAGCCGGCGCTGCGGGCGCCGTTGCCGGTGATGATCGGCGGTACGACGGGACCCGCGCTGCGGCGGGCCGCACGGTACGGGGACGAGTGGCAAGGGCTCGGGCTGGACGGTCCCGGCTTCGCGGCGGCGGTGGCCGAGCTGCGGTCGTACGGCGACCGGCCGGTGCGGGCCGGGACGCGGCTCGACTGGTCCGGCGGTGAACCGGAGCCGGTTGTCGCGATGGCGCACGAGCTGGCCGCCGCAGGTGCGGAGACGATCGCGGTGTCGTTCGGGGAGGAGAGCGGTGCGCTCGATCGGATGACGCGGTTCTACGGCCTGTTCACGGCGGGGTGAGGCGGTTGCGGAGGACCTTGCCGGTGGCGTTGCGGGGGAGTTCGTCGAGGATCACGACCTGGCGCGGGGTCTTGTAGCGGGCCAGGTTCGCCTTCACCTGGGCGAGCAGCTCGTCCTCGGTGGCCGGCGCGGAGAGTACGACGTACGCGATCAGCCGCTGGCCGAACTCGTCGTCCGGTACGCCGGTGACGACCGCCTCGGCGACCGCGGGATGCGCCGCGAGGCACTGCTCGACCTCGACCGGGTACACGTTCTCGCCGCCGGACACGATCATGTCGTCCTCACGGCCGTCGACGTACAGCCGGCCCGCTGCGTCGAGGTGGCCGAGGTCGCCGGTGCTCATCCGGCCGTCGACGACGGTCTTGTTCGAGCCGTCGGAGTAGCCGCCGAACACCAGGCCGCCGCCGGCGAAGATCCGGCCGGTCGTCCCGGCGGGGACCGGGCGGTCGTGGTCGTCGAGGATCCGGATCGAACTGCCGAGACATGGCCGGCCGACGGTCCCCGGCGCTTCGATCAGGTCGGCGGCGGTGGCGATCGTCGCGATGCCGACCTCGCTGGAACCGTACGCGTCGCACAGCACCGGGCCGAACCGGTCGATGAACTCCGCGGCCAGTGGCGCGCCGAGCTGCGAGGCGCCCGAGACGACCGCGCGGAGCGACCGCAGGTCGTACGTCGCGGTCGCCGTCGGCCCGAGTTCCAGCAGCCGCCGCAACATCACCGGCACCGCGACGACCGCACCCGCCCGGGTCGCCTCGACATCCGCCAGCAAGGTCGCGGCGTCGAACCGCGGCCGCAGCACGAGCGGCGACCCGAGGAACAAGGCCAACATCGACGTCAACAACCCAACCCCGTGAAACAACGGCGGAGCAATCACCATCGGCTCTCCGGCCCGCAACCCGAACCGCTGCAACGCACTCCCGGTCAACCCCGCCAACCCCACCGCAGTAGGCACCCGAGGCGCCCCCTTGGGCGCACCCGTAGTCCCGGACGTCAACAACGTGATGTGCCCAACCCGCCCATCCACAGGCGCATCTCCCACCTGACCCTGCGGGAGATCGGAGGAGAGAAGCGAGCGGACGGCGCGTGGTGGGGTGAACTCGGGGTCGTGGATCAGAAGGTCGGGTTGATGTTGTTCGAGGACTGCCTGGAGTTGGGGTGGTGCGAATTCCGTGTTCGCGAACAGTACGTCGGCGCCCAGCCTCGACGCGGCCAGCGTCGCCTCCAGGAAGCCCGCATGATTCCGGCACAGGACCGCAACCTTGCTGCCGGCAACGATCCCGTGGTCCGCATGTAACCCCGCCGCGATCCGCTCGCACCGGGCGTCCAGCTCGGCGTACGTCAGCCGGTCGTCCCCGCAGATCACCGCCGCCCGGTCCGGGAACCGGATCGCCGCCACCGCACCCAACGTCGCCATCGACTGACCCCACCTCCGCAGCGCCCGTTCGATCCGGACCAACTGCGCCGGCCCGGCCGAGCGCCACACCCCGGAGCGGATCAGCGCGACCGACAACCCGCCGGCCTCGGCCGCGCCCTGCACCAGCCACTCGGGCGGGCGAAGCGGTCCGATCGGGTGGATCATCGCTTCTTCCCGCCTCCCGTCCGCCGGAAGTACTGCTCGAACAACCGATCCGTCGGCACCCGCAAAAGGTTGCCCACGGCATCGGCGGGGCGGACGAACGGCGGCGTGATGTTGTGCGGCCGGTCCGCCACCGCCGTACAGACCTGGTCCGCGGCCTGCTCCGGCGACAGCCCGGGCATCCGGTTCAGCAGCGGCGTCGGCTCGCTCATCCGCGTGTGCACCAGCCCCATGTAGACGGTCGACGTCGTCACCCCGTCCCCGCGGACCTCCTGCGCCACGCACCGCAGCCACACGTCGAACGCGCTCTTCGACGCCAGGTACGCCGACCAGCGCGCCATCGGCGGCGTCCGTACGCCGGCCGTCGACACGTTTACGATGTGCCCGGACCGCCGCTCCCGCATCGACGGCAGCAGCTCGAGGACGAGCTTGGCCGGGCCGAGGTAGTTGACCGCGTTGGTCCGTTCGATGTCGTGGAACCGCTGGTACGTGTCCGCGATCGATCGCCGGATCGACTTGCCCGCGTTGTTCACCAGTACGTCGACCCGCTCGTGCGCCGCGAGCACCGTCCGCACGAGCTCCTCGACCGCGGCCGGATCCGCCAGGTTCGCCGGATACACGTACGCCGACCCGCCGCCCGACCGGATCTCGTCGGCCACCACCTGCAGCTGCTCCTCGGTGCGCGCCACCAGCAGCACGGTCGCTCCGGCCACGGCCAGCCGCCGGGCGGTGGCCTCGCCGATCCCGTACGACGAGCCCGTCACCAGGACGACCTTCCCGCGGACGGCAGCAGCGAGCCGCTCGTCGGAGATCCGGGTCCGCCCGTTGGTCAGCGCGACGAGCAACGGCCATCCGATCGGGCGCTTCGCAGTCACCATGCCGCCGACATTACCCGCTGGTAGCCGTCGGCGGGAGCCCTCAACCCACCCTGAGCAACCACTCCCTGACGAACGCACGCAGCAGCTCCGGCTGCTCGATCTGCAGGTTGTGCCCGGCCACGTCGAGGACGGCGTACGTTGCCCGTGGATAGTGGGGGAGCAACGTGAACAGGTCCTCGAACCCGGTCACCTGATCCTGCCGCCCACACAGGATCAGCGACGGCCCGACGTACGGCGGCCCGCTCTCCGGCGCGATCGTCAGCGCCCAGTTCTTCTGGATCCGCTCCATCGCGGCGCCGTCGGCGACCGCCAGCCCCGGCGCGACGTCCTTGCGGTACGCCGCCAGCGCCGCGGCGGTCTGCACCACCGCGAGCTCCGTGAAGTCCTCGCCCTCCTCGAGCGATTCGAGCACGCCGGGCTCGGTCCGCAGTACGACGTGCTCGGGGAGCTTCCGGTCCGGGTGCCGGAGCTCGCCGACCGGGCAGATCATCGCCAGCCCGCGGACCTGCCCGGGTCTCTCCGCGACCAGCCCGCGCGCGAGGTACCCGCCGTACGACTCGCCGATCAGCAGGAACGGCTCGTCGCCGATCTGCTCGTCGACGAACGCCCGCAGCGCGGCCATGATGCCGTCCGAGCTGTCGATGTCCCCGGCCGGGCTCTGCCCCATCGCGGGCAGGTCCGGGTAGAGCCTTCGAAATCCGGTCAGCTCGCCGAAGATCGGCTCCAGACAGCCGGTCATCAGCCGGTGGTCCGGGGTCCAGCCGTGCAGCGCGAGAACTGGGACGCCGTCGCCGTGGGACACGAAGTGCAGTGCCATCGAAGTGCCTTTCGCCGAGCAGGGGTTTGAGCGAAACCCAGTTGTAGCAACCCGTTCCGACAGTTTTAGAGTCGGAGCATGGCCCGTCGCTCAGCACTCCCTCACGTACCCGATGCCGCCGTCCTCCGTGCCCGCCTGGACCGTGCCCGCGAGGTCGCGGCCGGCGCCGGTCTGGTGATCGCGCCGGGCTCCGACCTGCGCTACCTGATCGGTCAGCCGGGCGGTTCGTTCGAACGGCTCACCGCGTTGCTGATCCCGGCCGACGGCGCGCCGGCGCTCGTCGTACCGAAGCTCGAAGCACCCGGGTACGACGGCCTGCCGCTCGACGAGCTGGGCGTCGACGTCCTGACCTGGGTGGACGGCGTCGACCCGTACCAGCTGGCCGCCGAGCGGCTGGGCGGATCCGGCCGCGTCGCGGTCAGCGACTTCACGCCGGCGCTGCACGTGCTGGCGATCCGGGACGCGCTGCCGAAGGCCGAGCAGGTGCTGGCCGGCCCGATCGTCCGCGAGCTCCGGATGCGCAAGGACGCCGCCGAGATCGACGCGCTCCGGAAGGCCGGCGCCGCGATCGACCGCGTGCACGCCCGGGTCGGGGAGTGGCTGCGTCCCGGCCGGACCGAGGCCGAGGTCGGCGCCGACATCGCGGCCGCGATCGTCGAGGAGGGGCACACCGAGGCGGACTTCGTGATCGTCGCCAGCGGGCCGAACGGCGCCAGCCCGCACCACGCGCTGTCCGACCGGGTGATCGAGGCCGGCGACGTGGTGGTCGTCGACATCGGCGGGCCCGTTGCCGAGGGCTACAACTCGGACTCGACCCGGACGTACGCCGTCGGCGCGCCGCGGGACGCCGACGTGGCCGCGACGTACGCCGTACTCCAGGCGGCGCAGCAGGCGGCCGTGGACGCGGTCCGGCCGGGTGTGACCGCGGAGGCGATCGACGCGGCCGCGCGGGACGTGATCGCGGCGGCCGGGTTCGGCGACTACTTCATCCACCGGACCGGGCACGGGATCGGGCTGGACGTGCACGAGGACCCGTACATCGTCGAGGGCAACGACCTGCCGCTGGAGGCCGGGATGGCGTTCAGCGTCGAGCCGGGCATCTACCAGGCCGGTCGCTGGGGCGCGCGGATCGAGGACATCGTCGTCGTCACCGCGGACGGCGTCGAGCCGATGAACAAGCAGCCGCACAAGCTCGTCGAGGTCTAGGGCGTGTCTGGTAATCCCCCGCCTACTGCGGGGCGCCCGGCACGGCACCTCGCCGCACCGGGCACCTCCTCGCTACGGCGCGGAATTACCAGACACGCCCTAACCCGCCCGGAACGTCTTGCGGTAGGCGAGCGGGGACACGCCGAGCTCCGACCGCAGGTGATGCCGCAGCGAGGCTGCCGTACCGAGGCCGGCCTCCTCGGCGATCCGGTCGACGGACAGGTCGGTCGTCTCCAGCAGATGGCACGCGTGCCGCACCCGTTGCTGCAGCAGCCACGTCCCGGGCGACTGACCCGTCTCGGCCTTGAAGCGCCGGCTGAACGTCCGCACGCTCATCTGCGCGTACGCCGCCATCGCGGACAGGCTGATCTCGGTGTTCAGGTGCCGCAACGCCCAGGCGCGGGTCGGGGACGTACCCTCGCTGCCCTCCTCGGGTACGGCGTGCTCGATGAACTGGGACTGGCCGCCGTCGCGCCACGGTGCGACGACGCAGTGCCGGGCGGCCCGGTTCGCGACCTCGCTGCCGAAGTCGCGGCGGATCAGGTGCAGGCAGAGATCGATGCCCGCGGCCAGACCGGCCGAGCTGAGGACGTCGCCGTCGTCGATGAACAGCCGGTCCTCGTCGAGCTTCACCTGTGGATAAACGGAGCGGAACAGCTCGGCGCGTTCCCAGTGCGTGGTCGCCGGACGGCCGTCGAGGTATCCGGCCGCGCCGAGCACGAAGGCGCCCGTACAGATCGACGCGATCCGAGTGCCCGGACGGATGCCGGCGAGCGCCGCGGCGAGGTCGTCGGGCAGCGTGCCTTCGTACCGCGGCTGGCGGATGTACGTGCCCGGGACGATGACGGTGTCGGCCGCGGCGAGGGCCTCGGGGCCGTGGTCCGGAGTGAGCGTGAACCCGGCGCCCGCGCGGACCGGTCCGCCGAGGCCGCAGATGCGGACGTCGTACAGCTTGGTGCCGTCGGCGGTGGTGGCGGCGCCGAAGACGGTCGGCGGAATGGTCAGGTCGAACCCGACCACCGGCTCGAGGGCGAGCACCGCGATCACGTGCGGGCGTCCGGCGGACTGACGGCTCATGGCCACATCTTGACACATGTTGACTATGTGGCCACTAGTTCGATGGCTGTCGAACCGGCACTCTGGTTCGGTGACGCAGATTGTGGAGGCGAAGAAGGCTCCCCGGGTGCACCTGGCCTGGGCGGTCGCGGTGGTCGGGTTCGTGACGCTGATCGGGGCGGCCGGTTTCCGCTCGGTGCCGAGCGTGCTGCTGGATCCGTTGCACGAGGAGTTCGGCTGGTCGCACGCGACGATCGGGACGGCGGTGTCGATCAACCTGCTGCTGTACGGCGGCATCTCGCCGTTCGCGGCCGCGCTGATGGACCGGCTCGGGCTGCGCAAGGTGGTCGGCGGGGCGCTGGTCCTGATCGCGTTGGGCAGCGGGCTGACCGTCTTCATGACTTCCTCATGGCAGCTGCTGCTGTGCTGGGGTCTGCTGGTCGGCGTCGGCACAGGGTCGATGTCCATGACGTTCGTGGCGACTATTACCGGTCGGTGGTTCGTGCATCGTCGCGGTCTGGTGACGGGGATCCTCACGGCGGCCGGTGCTACCGGTCAGCTGATCTTCCTGCCGCTCATTGCGTCGCTTGCGGCGAGCTACGGCTGGCGTGTGCCTGCTCTTGTGGCAGCCGGTGCAGCGTTGGCCGTCGTACCGCTGGTGTTGCTGTTCTTACGGGACTTCCCGAGCGACGTTGGGTTGCGGGCGTACGGCGCTCCCGAAGGTAGTACTGCTGGGCAGCGCGTCGTGGCGACTGGTAGTAGCGCCATGCGGGCGTTGAACGCGTTGCGGATGGCTGTGCGTCGGCCGGCGTTCTGGATGCTGGCTGGTGGGTTCGCGATCTGCGGGGCGTCGACGAACGGTTTGGTCGGTACGCACTTCGTCACGGCCGCACACGACCACGGGATGCCTGCGACCACGGCTGCGTCGCTGCTGGCGTTGGTGGGTGTGTTCGACGTCGGCGGGACGATCTTCTCCGGGTACCTGACCGACCGGTGGGATCCGCGGTACCTGCTGATCGCGTACTACTCGCTGCGCGGGCTGTCGCTGCTGGTGCTGCCGTCGCTGCTCGGTCCGACCGCTGCGCCGAGTACATGGGTGTTCATCATCTTCTACGGGCTCGACTGGGTGGCGACCGTGCCGCCGACGGTCGCCTTGTGCCGGGAGTGGTTCGGGGAGGACGGGCCGATCGTGTTCGGCTGGGTGTTCGCGTCGCATCAGGTCGGCGCTGCCCTGGCGGCGACCGGCGCCGGCTGGATCCGGGATGCGCAGGGCAGCTACAACCTCGCGTGGTACCTCGCCGGCGGGCTGTGCGCCGGAGCCGCGCTGATGTCCGCGAGCATCGGGCGGCGCCGGGTCGTCGCCGCCTGAACCCGTCCGCTAGCCTCGAGATAAGTTGAGGTTGGAGGACAGGCGATGGACATCGAGCCGGGTGAGCTGACCGTCGGACAGCTGTCGGAGCGCAGCGGCGTGGCGATCTCGGCGCTGCACTTCTACGAGCGCCAGGGACTGATCGTGAGCCGCCGTACCTCCGGAAACCAGCGCCGCTACAAGCGCGACACGCTCCGCCGGGTCGCGCTCGTCCGGATCGCCCAACGCGTCGGGATCCCGCTCGCCGAGGTCGCCGCGATCCTCAAACTCCTCCCCGAGAACCGCACCCCCACCCGCGCCGACTGGGAACGCATCTCGGAATGCTGGCAGACCGAACTCGACCGCCGCATCCTCCACCTGGAACAACTCCGCGACGACTTCAAGGACTGCGTAGGCTGCGGCTGCCTCTCCCTCGACCGCTGCGCCCTCGCCAACCCCGGCGACACCCTGGCCACCACCGGCCCCGGCCCCCGCCGCCTCCTAACCCCCACCAACCAACCCTGCCACCCCACCCACTGCGCCTAACCCCCGCCACCGCACCCGCCACCGCACCCGCCGCCGCACCCGCCGCCGCACCCGCCACCGCACCCGCCACCGCACCCGCCACCGCACCCGCCGCCGCAGCACCCGCGTCGTCCGGCGCACAGGAGGGGATATCCCCTCATGGTGTGGGTTCTCTGCTCGTGTTAGAGGGGAGAACCCCCAACGGGAACGGATATCCGCTCGTGTGGGAGGCGGGCGGTGTGGGTTGTCCACAGGGACGGTGTGCGAGCAAGCGGATTGGGGGTGGGGGCGTCTAGGGTTTCGGGCATGGGTGAGACCGACGCGATGATGCTGACCGAGGAGCGGGCGAAGGTTGCGGGGGACGTGATCCGGGCGATCGCGGGGGACGACGCGCGGCTGCGGGCGGATCAGGAGACTGCGGTTGCGGCGTTGTGTGAGGCGGCGGCGCGGGTGCTCGTCGTGCAGGCGACCGGTTGGGGCAAGTCCGCGGTGTACTGGGCGGCGACCGCGATCCGTCGGGCGGAGGGGTTCGGGCCGACGCTGGTGGTGTCGCCGCTGCTGTCGTTGATGCGCGACCAGGTCGGCGCCGCGAGCCGGGCGGGACTACGGGCCGCGACGCTCAACTCGAACAACATCGACGCCTGGTCGGAGATCGAGCACGACCTGCGCTCCGGCGCCATCGACGTACTGCTGGTGTCTCCGGAGCGTCTGGCGAACCCGGGCTTCGGGCGGCGCGTGCTCGACGGGCTCGCCGGCAACATCGGGCTCCTGGTGATCGACGAAGCGCACGCGGTGTCCGACTGGGGACACGACTTCCGCCCGGACTACCGGCGCGTGTCCGACGTGCTCCAGAAGCTCAACCCCGACACCCCGGTGCTCGCGACCACCGCGACGGCGAACTCGCGTGTCACCGACGACGTCGCGAAACAGCTCGGCGCGTCGACGTTGGTACTGCGTGGTCCGCTGGCGCGGTCGAGTCTGCAGCTTGCCGTGGTGGATGCGCTGTCGCCGCTGGACCGGTTCGCGTGGGTGGTCGACGTACTGCCGCAGCTGCCGGGGTCGGGGATCGTGTACGCGCTGACCGTCGCGGATGCGCAGCGGTTGGCGGCGGTGATCCAGGAGGTGCACGGGCGGGACGTGCCGGTGGCGGCGTACACCGGGCAGTTGGAGGCGGGGGAGCGGGAGAGCCTCGAGGACGCGCTGCGGGACAACCGGCTGAAGGCGTTGATCGCGACGTCGGCGTTGGGGATGGGGTACGACAAGCCGGACCTCGGGTTCGTCGTGCATGTGGGTTCGCCGCCGTCGCCGGTGTCGTACTACCAGCAGGTCGGGCGTGCCGGGCGCGGGATCGACCACGCGGTGGTGGCGCTGCTGCCGTCGGACGCGGATTCGGGCGTGTGGGACTACTTCGCGACCGCGACGATCCCGGTGCCGGAGAATGTGCAGCGGTTGCTGCGTGCGCTGGAGGGTTACGGACCGGACCAGCCCGCGTCGGTGCCGGCGTTGGAGGCGGAGACCGGGCTGCGGCGTACGCGCGTGGAGTTGATGCTGAAGCAGCTCGCCGTCGACGGAGTCGTGGAGCGGGTCGAGCGCGGGTGGTTGCGGACCGGTGCGGAGTGGACGTTCGACGCGGCGCACTACGACGGGATCGTGTCGGTTCGGCGGCGCGAGGCGGACATCATGCGCGCGTACACCCGCGGTGACCGTTGCCTGATGCAACTGCTGCAGGAGTCGCTGGACGATCCGTCCGCGGAGCCGTGCGGGCGGTGCTCGGTGTGTTTGGGGAAGTTGCCGGAGCCGTTGGTGGCGCAGCCGGATCCGGAGACGGTGGCCGCTGTCACGCGGCTCCTGCGCGGTGAGGTGCATGTGCTGGAGCCGCGGAAGATGTGGCCGGGTGGGGCTTTTGGCGCGCGGGGCAAGATCCCGCCGGCGTTGTCCGCCGAGCCGGGACGGATCATCGTGTACGCCGATGCGCCGGAGTGGCGGGAGGTGTTGCAGGGCGCGTTCGGTGGTACGCCGACCCACGACGCCGTCGAGGCGCTGAAGGCCGGTGCCGTCGCGGCGCTGTCCCGCTGGCGTGGCTCGTGGTCGTCCCGCCCGGAGGTCGTCGTACCGCTGGCGGCGGGTGGTCACCCTGACCTGACGTCGGTGATCGCCGACCACGTGGCCGGGGTGGGTCGCCTCGACCGAGCCGAGCTGACGGTCAACCGCACCGGCTGGGCCGACGACCTCTCCTCGGCCGAAGAAGCCAAGGTGTGGCGGGACGGCATCGTGGTCGACCCCACCACAACCCAGGACGTGAACGACCGGACGGTCCTGCTGCTGGTCGACGCAACCTCTTCCCAGTGGCCCGTCACAGTAGCCACAGCCAAACTCCGCGAAGCCGGCGCACGAGCAGTCCTCCCGCTGGTAATCCACAAACGCCCCTAGCCAGCCGGAGACCGCCAAGCCGTGAGGGTTTTGGTCCAGACTGCGTTGGCGGCTTGGAGGGCTTTGAGGACTTCGGGGTGGGTGGCTGCGAGGTTGTGGGTCTCTGCTGGGTCGTTGGTGAGGTTGAAGAGGTGGGTGCCGGGGACTGTGGGGGCGCCTAGGTGTTCGGATGGGTTGGTGACGAGCTTCCAGGGGCCTCGGCGGACGGCCTGTTGGCCTACGTATTCCCAGGTGAGGGTGCGTTCGGGAGCCGTGCCCTCAACCAGCAGAGGGAGGAGGTTGGTGCCGTCGACGTTCGGTGGGAGGGGTACGTCGGCGGCGGACAGCACCGTCGGTAGGACGTCCATCATCGCGGCGGGCTCGGCGCATTCCACCCCGGCGGGGAGGGCGGCCGGCCAGGACCAGATGCCGGGGACGCGGATGCCGCCCTCGTAGAGCGACCCCTTGTGGCCGCGTAGCCCGCCGGTCGAGCCGCCGGCGTACGCGATCTCCTCGCCGCCGAGCCAGTTGCGGTCTTCCGCGGACGGGCCGTTGTCGGAGGAGAAGAAGATGATCGTGTCCTCGAGCCGCCCGGTCTCCTGGAGCGCGGCGACGATCCGCCCGACGCCGTCGTCGACCCGGGTGATCATCGCCGCCATCACCTGCTTGTCCCACGGGAGATGGTCGTACTGCGCCATCGCGTCGGCCGGCGCGTGCATCGGGTAATGCGGCGCGTTGTAGGCGACGTAGCAAAGGAACGGTTCCTCCGCCGCCGCGATGTACGACACCGCGCGATCCGTGATCAGGTCGGTCAGGTACTCCCCGTTGTGCCACACCTCGTCGTCCCCCGACCACAAGTCGTGCAGCGGGTTCCGCACACCCCAGTACATGATGTGCGAGTAGTAGTCGACGCACCCGGCGCGGAACCCGAAGTGCTCGTCGAACCCGAACCGCATCGGCGCCGACGCGGCGTCCACCCCCAGGTGCCACTTTCCGAACACCGCCGTACGCCATCCCGCTGCCGACAGCGCCGACGCGACCGTCTCCTGCGCGGGCAGCCCGTGCGTGTCCCGTGCCGCGCCGAGGATCGCCTCGACGCCGGCGTGCGCGGGATGCCGTCCGGTCAGCAGGGACGCGCGGGACGGCGAGCAGACGGGCGAGTTCGAGTACCAGTCGGTCATCCGGACGCCGCGGGCGGCGAGCGCGTCGACGTGCGGCGTTCGGATCTCGGGGCTGCCGTAGCAGCCGAGATCACCCCAGCCCAGGTCGTCGGTGTAGATGATCACGATGTTCGGGCGGGGCATAAGGCTCCCTAGGCAGCGGCTGAGGTCTCCAGCAAGGATTTCAGGTCCGACAGCAACGCCGGCCACCCGTCCTGGATCATGGTCCGGATCGTGCTGCCCGGCTCGAAACCGGTGTGGACGAGCGTCAGCTTCACCTGTTCGCCGGCCGGTTCGAGCTCGAACACCGCCGTCGACAGCGGCTCCCGGCTGGTCTGCTCGTACACCTCGCCGGAGAGCCCCACGGCGTCCGCGAACTCCCGCGTGATGTGGTGCCAGGTGTAGGAGAGCCGCGAGTACGGCGTGTGCTCGACGACGACCTGCCCCGGTCCGTCGATCGCGACGTCGCCCTGGTGCCAGACCATGCGCGATCCGGGTTCCCAGTCGGTCTCGTGATGCAGTCCCCAGTACTGCGAGGTGAAGGCCGGATCGGTGAGCGCCTGCCAGAGCCGCTCGGGCGTCGTCCGGATGTAGGTCGTGTAGACGAAGTCGTTCACAGGATTCTCCAAAGAGGTCTTGAGGTCGGCGAGCAGCTGGACCCGCCGCCGGTCGTACTGGTGGATCCACCGGTCCGCGATCGCGTTGATCGGTTCGGCGTTCAGGTGGTGCAACTTCTCCCGCCCGCGCCACACGGTGCTGATCAGGTTCGCGCTCTCGAGCACGGCGAGGTGCTTGCTGACGGACTGCCGGGCCATCGCCAGCTCGGCGCACAGCTCGCGCAGGGTCTGCCCGTTCCGCGCGTTCAGCAGGTCGAGCAGCCGCCGCCGGCTGGGGTCGGCCAGCGCCCGGAACACCTCGTCGTCCATCGCACTCCCGATCAAGAAAGGCAGCCAATCGGCTGCCTAACCACAATAGGCAGCCAAACGGCTGCGCGTCAAACCTGGTTGACGGATGGGTGAGGATGGCTGGGTGGAGATCACCAGCCTGGGCTTTCGGACCGACCTGTTGCTGCTCGAGCTGGGCGGCAGCGAGTTCCGCGACACCGGCGAGTACGTCGTCGTCCGGACCCCGGCGAATCCCGGCTTCTGGTGGGGCAACTTCCTGCTCTACCGGACGCCGTTCGCGCCCGACGACACCAAGCTCCGGCTGGACGACTTCCACCGCGAGTTCCCGGACGCGAAACATGTTGCGTTCGGCATCGACAGCACCGACGGCGACCCGGGCGCCGCGGACGAGCTGGCCGCGGCCGGGTTCGAGATCGAGCACAACGTGGTGATGACCGCGCAGAAGGTCGTCCCGCCGCAGCGCCCGAACGAGCAGGCGACGTACCGCTTGCTGGCCGGCGACGACGACTGGGAGCAGCTCTACCAGCAGAGCCTGGCGTGTACGGACATGACGGTCGACGACGAGTACAAGGAATTCACCCGGCGCAAGCTGGTCGCGAAGCGGGCCGTGGTGGAGGCCGGGAACGGGAAGTGGTTCGGGGCGTTCGACGGCGACCGGCTGCAGAGTTCGCTCGGGCTGATCTTCGACGGCAGCGGGCTGGCCCGGTTCCAGAACGTGCAGACCTCGCCGGAGGATCGCGGCCGCGGGCTGGCCGGGACGCTGGTGCACCACGCGTCCACGTACGGGCTGACCCAGGCGCGGACGCTGGTAATGGTGGCGGACCCGGAGTACCTGGCGATCCGGATCTACCGGTCGGTGGGTTTCGCCGATACCGAGACCCAGCTTCAGATCGTCCGCCCGCCTGCGTGAAAGAATGAGCGCATGAGTCGGGTTGTGCTGGTCACCGGAGGAAGTCGCGGGATCGGAGCGGCCGCCGCGGTTGCACTGGCCGCGGACGGCTGGGACGTCGGGGTGAACTACCGGACGCAGGCCGACGAGGCCGCGCGGGTGGTGAAGGCCTGCGAGGAGCTCGGCCGCCGCGCGGTCGCGGTTCAGGCGGACGTGGTCGAGGCGGACCAGGTCGAGCGGCTGTTCGACACCGTGACCGCCGAGCTCGGCCCGATCGGTGCCGTGATCAACAACGCCGGCGTGGTGTCGCCGTCCGGCCGGGTCGCGGAGTACGACGCCGCCCGCCTCGAGCGGGTGTTCCGGATCAACTCGATCAGCGCGTTCCTGGTCGCGGCCGCCGCGGTCCGGCGGATGTCCACGGCGTACGGCGGGACCGGCGGCGTGATCGTCAACGTGTCGTCGCGCGCCGCGGTGCTCGGGTCGGCCGGGGAGTACGTCGACTACGCCGCGAGCAAGGCCGCCGTGGACGCGTTGACGGTCGGCCTCGGCAACGAGGTCGCGAAGGAGGGCGTGCGGGTGCTCGGCGTCCGGCCTGGGCTGATCGAGACCGACATCCACGAACCGGGCCGGCTGGACCGGATCGGTACGACGCCGCCGCTGGCCCGTCCGGGGAAGGCGGAGGAGGTCGCCGACGTGATCGCGTTCCTGGCGTCGGACCGGTCGTCGTACATGACCGGGTCGACGGTTGACGTCGCCGGTGGCCGCTAAAGCGCTGCGCCCGGTCGACCTGGCGCGGCGTGCCGGGGTTTCGACCCAGCTTGTCCGCAACTACGAGGCGGACGGCATCCTGCCGCCGTCGCCGCGCTCGGACAGCGGGTACCGGCAGTACGGACCGGAGCACGTGCAGGCGCTGCTCACGTACCGGGCGCTCGCGCCGGGGTTCGGCGCGGAGACAGCGTCGGCGATCATGCGTGCTGTGCACGACGGCGACGAGGCGCTCGCGTACCGGCTGGTCGACGCCGCCCATGCCGCGCTTCACGAGCAGCGGCAGGCGACGGACGCCGCGAGTGATGCGCTGGCCGCGTTGGCCGCGGAGTACGTCGACGAGCAACCGGTGACCGGTCCGTCGTTGCTCGTGGGGGAGTTGGCGCATCGACTCGGGATCCGGACGTCGGCGCTGCGCGTCTGGGAGGCCGCCGGGCTGCTGGCGCCGGCGCGCGAGCCGGGGACGAAGTACCGCCGGTACGGTCCCGAGGAGGTCCGGGACGCGCGGATCATCCACATGCTCCGCCAGGGCCGGTACTACTTCGAGCAGATCAAGCCCGTGCTCGACGGACTACGCCGTACCGGCAGCACCGACGCGCTGCGCACCGCGATCGCCGAACGCCGCGCCGCCCACGACCGCCAGACCAAAGCCATGCTGTACGGCGCCGCGCTGCTGCACGAGCTGATCACTGAGTCTGATCACTGAGCCTGATCACTGAGGGACAGCGAGCCGCGTCGGCACCGACCGTCCCCGCACCGTGACCAGGTCGCTCTGCCGCCACTGATCCGACTCGGCCGTCTCCGCCTGCTCGACCGCGCTCATCGACGCGATCAGCCGCCCGGGCGCGGTCTTCGCCAGCTCGCTGAGCCGCGCGGCCTCGTTCACCGGGTCGCCGATCACCGTGTACTCGTGCCGCCGGACGTCGCCCACCGTGCCGGCCACCACGACGCCCGCGGTGATCCCCAGCCCGGCGGTTGCCTCGGGCAACTCGTCGGCCAGCCGCCGGGCCAGCTCCCGCCCGGCCGCCAGCGCGCTGCCCGCCGGGTCCGGCAGCTCGGCCGGCGCCCCGAAGATCGCCAGCGCGGCGTCCCCGGCGAACTTGTTCACGAACCCGCCCTGCCGGTCCACCTCGGCGACCACGATCGCGAAGAACCGGTTGAGCAGCTGCACCACCTCGGTCGGCGGCCGCTGGGTGGCCAGTTCGGTGGAGCCGACCAGGTCGACGAACAGGACGGCGGCGAACCGCTCCTCGCCGCCGAGGCTGTCGCTGGTCAGCGCCTCCCGGACGACGCCGGGACCGACGTACCGGCCGAAGACGTCGCGGATCCGCTCGCGTTCGCGCAGCCCGTCGGTCATCCGGTTGAACCCGGCCTGCAGCGAACCCAGCTCGGTACCGTCGAAGACCGGGATGTTGACGTCGAGGCGGCCCTCGCCGATCAGGCTGAGCGCGTCCCGCACCGAGCGGACCGGCGCGACCACGGACTTCGCCGACAGCCAGGTCAGCAGGTACCCGTTGCCGAGCGCCACGATGCCCAGGGCAAGGATCACGACGGCCATCCGGGTGATGGTCACGTCCCGCTCGATCAGCGCGAGCACCGCGGCCAGCATCAGCCCGGCGACCGGTACGGCGGAGCCGACTGCCCAGAAGAACAGCGTCCGCGCCTTCAACCCGGCCGCGAGCAGCCGTCGTGGTGGCGACGAGTCGGCCAGCGCCCGCGCCGCGACCGGGCGGAGCGCGAACTCGGTGAGCAGGTACGACACCGAGCAGGTGATGATCGCGCCGTCGATCACGGTCAGCGCGACCCGCAGCGCGTTCGCCGGCTGCAGCATCAGCGTCATCACGGTGAAGAACACGGCCGCGACCAGCCAGAGCAGTACCTCGATCAGCGTCAGCCGCAGCGGCAACTGGAGCGTGGCGATCTGTTCCTGCCGGGTCGCCGGGCGGCCCAGCTCGATCCAGCGGGTCACCCGCCGGGTCAGCCGCCGGCTCCAGACACAGCCGAGCGTCATCGCGCCCAGGAAGTACGCCGGGATCACGATCGCGTCGACGAACTGGAGCTGGTCGACCAGCGACGGACCGGGCAGGACGAACACCGCCAGCACGAACACGACCAGCGCGCCGATCAGGTTGGTGCCGATCGAGAACGTGGTCATCAGGATCTGTAGCCGGATCCGTAGCCGCCGGGTGCTCTGGTCGGCCGGTCCGAGCAGCCAGGAGCCGAACGGACGCCGCCTGAGAACCAGCTCAGGATTCGCGTGGGCCGTCCGCTGGATGGTCATGGACCCTAGTCTGCCAAGTCAGGAGTGAAGCCGGGTTTTGGCACGGTGGTGCGGGTGGCCCAGATTGGCCGCCCGAACAGGTCCTTACCTGGGTACTGTTCCCCGGACGCCTCACTCGGGGAGCTTCCCTTGACGCACGATCGCCACTCCTACGCCGAGCCGGAGCGGGTCCGGACGACCCACCTGGAGCTCGACCTCGCACTCGACTTCGGTCAGCAGGTGCTGTCCGGCAGCGCGACGCACACGCTGGCCTGGACCGGTGCCGGTGACCGGCTGGTTCTCGACACCCGCGACATCACGGTCCTCGGTGTCGACGGGCAGACCGACGACGGCTGGGAGCCGCTGGAGTACAGCCTCGCCGACGCCGATCCGGAGCTTGGTTCCGCTCTGACCGTCACGACCGCGGGCCATCCGCGGGTGAAGGTCAGCTACCGGACAGCGCCGACCGCGAGCGGCCTGCAGTGGCTCGAGCCGGCGATGACGGCCGGCGGCGTACTGCCGTTCATGTTCAGCCAGTCGCAGGCGATCCACGCCCGCAGCTGGGTGCCGCTGCAGGACACCCCGAGCGTCCGGTTCAGCTATGCCGCGCACGTCACCGCGCCGCCCGAGCTGATGGTGCTGATGAGCGCCGACAACGGTACGACGTCCCGCCGTACCGGCTCGTACGACGTGGTGATGCCCGAGCCGATCCCGTCGTACCTGCTGGCGATCGCCGCGGGTGACCTGGTGTTCGAGCCGCTGGGCGAGCGTTCCGGGGTGTGGGCCGAGCCCGCGACGGTACGGAAGGCCGCGACGGAGTTCGCGGACACCGAGGAGATGATGCGGGTCACCGAGGAGCTCTTCGGCCCGTACCGGTGGGGTCGCTACGACCTGCTCGTGCTCCCGCCGTCCTTCCCGTACGGCGGCATGGAGAACCCGCGGATGACGTTCGCGACGCCGACCGTGGTGATCGGCGACAAGTCGCTGGTCAGCGTGATCGCGCACGAGCTCGCGCACAGCTGGTCCGGCAACCTGGTCACCCAGGACAGCTGGGACGACATCTGGCTCAACGAGGGCTTCACGTCGTACGTCGAGAACCGGATCGTCGAGGCGGTGTACGGGACCGAGTTCGCCCTCATGGAGACCGCGATCAAGCAGCACGCGACCGTGGTGAAGCTGGACCCGCTGACCCCGGCCGAGCTCGCGGTCGAGCTGCCCGGGCTGCACCACCGGTCGGAGTACCACGGGACGACGTCGACCGGGCCGCTCAAGGGTTCGTGGTTCCTGTCCTGGCTGGAGGAGCGGTTCACGCGGGAGGTGTTCGACCCGTTCCTGCGCGGGTACTTCGACCGGTTCGCGTTCCGCAGCATCAACACCGACGACTTCGTCGAGCACCTGCGTGAGCACCTGATCGCGCCGCACCCGGACGTGGTGACCGACGACGAGCTGGCCGCGTGGCTGTACGAGCCGGGCATCCCGGCGTTCGCGGCGCGTGCGGTGTCGGCGCGGTTCCAGGTCGTGGACGAGGCCCGCAGTACGTGGCTGGCGACGGGGGAGCTGCCGCACGGCGCGGAGCGGTGGACGACGCAGGAGTGGCTGCGGTTCCTCGACGCGGCTCCCGACGTACTGAGCCCGTTGCTGTTGCAGCAGCTGGACCGGGCGTACGGTCTGACCGGTACGGCGAACGGCGAGATCGCACGCCGCTGGTACCAGATCGTTGCCGCGAGCAGCTACGAGGCGGCGTACGCCGAGATGGCCGAGTTCCTGACGAAGGTCGGCCGGATGAAGCTCGTCCTGCCTGTCTACCAGGCCCTCGCCGGCACCGACCGCGCGTTCGCCGCCGAGGTCTTCGCGAAGGCGCGCCCGGGCTACCACCCGATCACCACGGCGGCTGTCCAGAAGATCCTCGGCCAGTAGACTGGCGGGCATGACTCACATTCCTGACGGGAGGCTGGATCCCGCCGTTCGATGAGCGGGATCCGGGTGCGGAGCCGCAAGGAGCTCAAGCACCAACGCCGCCGCACGTCCCATTCGTGCTGGGACCATCTGCTGATCGCGCCGCTCTGGCCGCTGTACGACGTGAACCTCGGGACGCTGCTCCGCACGTGTGACGCCGTCGGTGCGTGTCTGGCCGTACCGAAGTTGCCCTGGGTGCCGGAGGCGCTTGCCAAGGGCAACACGTTGCGGCGGCGGACCTGCGTGCACTGGACCGGGCACAACCCGGTGCGCTGGCTGATCGACCAGCGGAGCAGACCGGACACCACGGTGATCGGGGTCGAGTTGGCCGACGAGGCGATCCGGCTGGCGGACCTGCCCGCGGCGCGGAACCGGACGATCGCGGTGCTCGGGCACGAGCGCACCGGCATCCCACCGGAGGCGGTCGACCAGCTCGATCTGGTGGTCGAGATCCCGATGATCGGGACCGGCGCCAGCCTGAACGTCGCCGTGGCCGGGTCGCTCGTGCTGTACCGCCTGGCCGGTCTGCTATAGGTCGAGCTTGCGCCGGTGAACGTGGAGGTACGGGCGGTAGCCGAGGCGTTCGTTGGTGCGGCGCATCGGGGTATTCGTGTCGACGGTGTCGGTGAGCAGGCCGTCGAGGTCGGGGAAACGGCGGCGGGTTTCGGTGATCTGGGCGGCCTTCATCCACAGGGCCAGGCCCCGGCCGCGGTGCTCGGGGAGGACGGCGGTGCCGTAGAGCTGGCCGTCGCCCTTGCCGTCACCCGGTACGACGACCTCGGTGAAGCCGGCCATCCGCCCGGTACCGTCCAGCGCCGCGACGACGAGCAGGCGGTCGCCGCGCTGCTCGATCAGCCTCGCGGCGTGCCGGGTCCGGTCGGCGTCCCACACGTCGACACCGGCCGCGATCGAGCCGGCCGGCGCGTCGGCCATCCCGGTCCGCGCGTCGGTGAACGTCGGCACGAGCTCCTCCGGCGCGACCCCTTCCCACGACATCAGCCGGTAGCCGGGCACCGACGGTACGTCGGGCGTGCGCTGCGCGAGGTCGAGCCGCGCGTAGATCAACGTCAGCCCGATCTCGAATCCGTGGTACTGCAGGAACCCGTCGCCGATCGAGCCGACGTCGACGTCGGTGATCACGGTCCGTACGTCGTGGTCGCGCGCGCCGCCGACGACCGCGCCGAGCAGTAGCGTGCCGATCCCGTGCCGGCGTTCGGCCGGATGCACGTTCAGCTCGAACTCGCCGAGATGGGAGTGCGTGGTCCGGCTGTCGAGGCGGAGGAACGCCGAGCCCACCGGCGTACCGTCGGCGTGCGCGGCCAGCCACGCGATCCGGCGGCTCAACGGCCGGAAGTCGGGGTCGTGGAGGGGAATCACTCTGATGCTCAAGCCGTCAACATAACCCGGTGCCGGATCACGTGTTCGTCCGCGCCCGGATCGGTTACGGTGACGCGGAACGGGACAGGGGTGGTGGGGCGTGGCCGAGTTGCCGGGGCCGGTGCGGTCGGTGGGTGCGAACCATGTGGCGCTGCGCGAGCAGGTGCTGACGGAGCTGCGCCGGCGGATCGTCGACGGCGAGTACCGCGAAGGTGAACGGCTGACCGAACTGCGGGTCGCGGAGGACTTCGGGGTGTCGCGGAACCCGGTGCGCGAGGCGCTGCGGGTGGTCGAGGCGGAGGGCTTCGTGGACATCCTGCCGCGACGGGGCGCGGTCGTCGCGACCCTCGACGAGGCGGCCGTCCGGGACCTGTTCGCCGTGCGGCAGCAGCTGGAAACTCTCGCCGCCGCCCAGGCCGCGGAACGTGCCGACCCCGTCGGCATTGCCGCCCTCCGTGCCCTGATCGCCGAGGCGACCGCGAGTGAGGACCTGGACCGGATCGCCGAACTGAACAGCGAGTTCCACCGCGCGGTGATCGACCTCAGCGGCAACCGCTGGCTGCAGTCGATGTCCACCGCGATGTACCACCACGTCCACCGGGTCTTCCGCACCGGCGCGGCGCACCGGGCGCCGCACTCGTCGGAAGAACACACGCACCTGGTCGACGCCATCGAAGCCGGCGACCCCGAAACAGCCCGCAAGGCCGCCCACACCCACGTAGCGGCAGCAGCGCAGGCGGCCTTCGCGCGTCGGGCCGACGCGACCCCGGCGCCGGGTCAGCGGCCGACGGCGTAGCCCTGCATGCCGCGGGGGTTGGCGGCGGCGGCCAGCACGCCGTCGGCTTCCTTGCGGACGGCGCACAAACGGCCGAGGCTCCACGGATCCGACTCCGTGACGACGTGCCCACGCCGTACCAGCTCGTCGCGGATGTGGGCACCGACCCGGCTCTCGATCACCAGCCCACCCGGCTCTGTCGCGCGCGGGTAGAACGACGACGGGAACCCCGTCGTATGCCACGCCGGCGCGTCGATCGCCTCCTGCAGATCCACCCCGGCACCAAGATGCCGCAGCAGGAACAGCAACTGCCACTGGTCCTGCTGATCCCCACCAGGCGACCCACACGCCAGCACCGGATCCCCGTCCCGCAGCACCAGCGTCGGAGTCAGCGTCGTCCGCGGCCGCCGACCGGGCGCCAGGGACGCCGGCAGCCCTTCCTCCAGCCAGAACATCTGCGCCCGGCTCCCGAGACAGAACCCGAGCTCCGGAATCGTCGGCGACGACTGCAACCACCCGCCGCTCGGCGTCGCCGAGATCATGTTCCCCCACCGGTCGACGACGTCCACATGGCACGTGTCGCCGCGCGTCTCACCGACCGGCGACACGGTCGGCTCACCGGTCGTCGCATCGCCCGTCTCGTTGCCGATGGCAATCGACGGCAGGACCGGCGTCCGCCCGTCCGGCCGCCCCGGACGCAGCTCCAGCGACGCCTCCGCCCCGACCAGCTTCGCCCGCTCGGCGGCGTACGCGGGGGAGAGCAGCGTCTCCAGCGGTACGTCGGCGCCGTCGCCGTACCAGGCCTCGCGGTCGGCGTACGACAGCTTCAGCACCTCGACCGTCGCATGCACCCCCTCGGCGCTGTCCAGGTCGACCTCACCGAGCGCCGCGAGGACGGCAAGCGACTGCAGCAGCCCCGGTCCCTGACCCCACGGACCCGTCTTCGCGACGGTGTACCCGTTCCACTCGTACGTCGCCGGCGCCTCCCAGCTCGCCTCGAACGCGGCCATGTCCGCCCCGGTGATCAGCCCGCCGTGATCCGCCCCGCTCGAATCCCGATGCGGGATCCGCGAGAACTTGTCCACCGCCTCCGCGACGAACCCCTCGCGCCATGCCTTCCGCGCCCGCTCGATCTGCTCCGCCCGCCCGCCGTCGCCCGCCTCCCGCACGAGTCGTTCGAGCGTCTCGGCGTACGCCGGATTGCTGAACCGCCCCGTCACCGGCCGCCCGCCCTGGAGCCACAACGCCGCCGACGTCGGCCAGTACTCCTCGAACAGCTGCTGCACCGTCCCGATCGTGTCCGCAACCCGCGGCACCAGCGGATGCCCGTTCCGCGCGTACTCGATGGCCGGCTCGAGTACGACGCTCAACGGCAGAGTGCCGTGGTCGCGCAACAACAGGAGCCACGCGTCGACCGCCCCCGGAACCGTCGCCGCCAGCGGACCGGATCCCGGGACGAGCGTGAGCCCGAGCGACCGGTAGTGCTCGATCGTCGCACCGGCCGGCGCGACACCCTGGCCGCTCAGCACCCGCGGCGCCGGGTCGTCCGCGGTCGCGATGATCGCGGGGACCTCACCGCCCGGACCGTTGAGGTGCGGCTCGACCACGTGCAGCACGAACCCGGCGGCAGCACCCGCGTCGAACGCGTTCCCGCCGAGCTCGAGGATCCGCATCGCCGACTGCGACGCGAGCCAGTGCGTGGACGAGACCATCCCGAACGTACCGCGCAGCGTCGGCCGGGTGGTGAAGGTCATCGGGCAGCTCCTTCTGTTGTGGTCCGTACGGCTGTGGTCCGTACGGCTGTGGTCCGTACGTCGGGTCCGGTGCCGTCGTCGTTCACGAGGTGGCAGGCGACCTGGTGTCCACCTTCGCCGATCGTCCGCGGTTCCGGCACGACCGTCCGGCATGTGTCCACCGCGACCGGGCAGCGGGTGTGGAAGCGGCAGCCGGGCGGCGGGTCGATCGCCGACGGGAGGTCGTCGCCGAGCAGCACCGGTCGCCGGGCGCGCTGTTCGGCCGGGTCGGGGACCGGCGCCGCGGACAGCAGCGCCTGGGTGTACGGGTGCGCCGGGTGCGCGAAGATCCGCCGCCGCGGCCCCTGCTCGACGAGCTGCCCGAGGTACATGACTGCGACCTCGTCCGCGAGGTACTCGACCGCCGACAGGTCGTGCGTGATGAACAGGCACGCGAACCCGAGGTCCCGCTGCAGGTCGGAGAGCAGATTGAGTACTGCGGCCTGCACCGACACGTCGAGCGCGCTCGTCGGCTCGTCCGCGACGAGCAGGCGTGGTTCGGAGATCAGCGCGCGGGCGATGCTGACCCGTTGCCGCTGTCCGCCGGACAGTTCGTGTGGTGCCCGCTGCGCGACTTCCGGCCGGAGCCCGACCCGGCGCAGCTCCTCGGCGACCCGGGCCGGGATGTCCTTCCGCCGTTGCTGCAGCCGGAGCGGTTCGCCGACGATGTCGCCGACCGACAACCGCGGGTCGAGCGAACCGGCGGGGTCCTGGAAGACGATCGACACGTTGCGCCGATGTGGCCTGAGCTGACGGCGGTTCAGATGCGTGATGTCGGCGCCCGCGAGCCGGACCGTGCCGCCGGACGGTTCGAGCAGCCGGACGATGCAGCGGCCGACGGTCGACTTGCCGGAGCCGCTCTCGCCGACGAGCGCGAGCACGGACCCTTCGCGGATCCTGAGCGTGATCCCGTCGACGGCACGCACCGGGCCGAAGTGCATGACCAGGTCCTCGACTTCCAGGGCGGTGTCCATGTCAGGCCTCCACTCGAGCGTTCCAGCAGGCCACGCGATGCGGTCCGTCGCTGAGCACGGGCTGGGACGCGGTACAGGTGTCGAGTACGCGCGGGCAGCGGTCGGCGAACGTACACGCGTCAGGCTGCTCGGTCAGGACCGGCACGAGACCGGGAATCTCGTTCAGCCGTTGGGATTCCGCGGTCCGGGCGGCCGCGGGGGAGGCGCCGAGCAGGCCGCTCGTGTACGGGTGCCGCGGCCGCGCGAACAGGTCGTGGACCTCGGCGGTCTCGACGACGCGTCCGGCGTACATCACCGCGACCCGGTCGGCGAGGTCCGCGACGACGCCGAGGTCGTGCGTGATCAGCACGACGCTGGTCCCGAGGCGTTCCCGGAGTCCACGCAGTACGTCGAGGATGCCGGCCTGGATCGTGACGTCGAGCGCGGTCGTCGGCTCGTCGGCGATCAGCACCTTCGGGTCGCAGGCGACGGCCATCGCGATCATCACCCGCTGCCGCATCCCGCCGGACAGCTGGTGCGGGTAGTCGTCGATCCGGCGGTCGGCGGACGGGATGCCGACCAGCTTGAGGAGCTCGACGGCGCGGGCCCGCGCTGCCCGGCGGTCCAGGCCGACGTGGGTCCGCAGTACCTCGATGATCTGGTGGCCGACGGTGAAGACCGGGTTCAGCGAGGTCATCGGCTCCTGGAAGATGTACGCGACCTCGCGGCCGCGCACGGACCGGAGCGTGCGCTTGTCGGCGCCGATCAGCTCGGTGCCGTCGAGGACGACGGAGCCGGTGACGGTCGCGGTTCGGGGGAGCAGACCGGCGATGCTCATCGCGGTGACGCTCTTCCCGCAGCCCGATTCACCGACGACCGCGAGGACTTCGCCGTCGCCGACGTCGAGGCTGACCCGGTCGACCGCGGACAGCGGCCCGTCCTCGGTCCGGAAGCTGACCGAAACGTCGCGCAGGGTGAGGACAGGTCTCATCGGCGGCTCGCCTTCGGGTCGAGAGCGTCGCGGAGGCTGTCGCCGACGATGTTGAACGCCAGCGTGAGCAGCATGATCGCGACCCCGGGCATGACCGCGGCCCAGGGCGCGCGGGCCGCGAACTGCTGGGCGTCCGCGAGCATGGTGCCGAGGCTCGGCGCGGGCGGCTGGATGCCGAGGCCGAGGAACGACAGCACCGCCTCGCCGAGGATCGCGGCCGGGATGCCGACGGTCGCCTGCACGATGATCGCCGAGCCGGCGTTCGGCAGCACGTGCCGGCCGAGCACCCAGGCGTCGCCGGCACCCTCGACGACGGCGGCCGCGACGAAGTCCAGCGACTTCAGCCGGAGCGTCTCGGACCGGACGATCCGGATCATCCCGGGAATCTGCGCGATCCCGATCGCGATCGCCGCGTTGCCGAGGCTGGCACCGCGGATCGCGGCCAGCCCGACGGCGAGGATCAGGAACGGGAACGCCAGCACCAGATCGGTCAGCCGGGAGATCAGCGCGTCGACGGTCCGGAAGTACCCGGCGATCAGCCCGAGCGGCACGCCGACCACGAGCGAGAACGCGACCGCGAGCAGCCCGACGTGCAACGAGGCCCGGAGCCCGAACATGATCCGGGACAGCACATCGCGCCCGAGGTCGTCGGTGCCGAGCAGGTAGCCCGCGGTCCCGGGCGGCGCGAACGCATGGTCGAGGTGGTTCTGGGTCGGCTCATGCGGCGCGAGCCAGTTCGCGAACACCGCGAGCACCACCGCGGCCGCGAGCACCGCGAGCCCGGTGAGCGCGAGCGGATTGTGGACAATCCTACGAAGGACCCGCCGGCGGTTGCTGCGGATCGGCGCCGGGGTGATTGCTTCCGCGACGGCCATCAGGCTTCACCTCGCACACGGATCCGCGGATCGATGACGGAGTACAGCAGGTCGACGAGCAGATTGATGACGATGTACGCCGTCGCCGTGACCAGCACGACCGCCTGGATCACCGGGTAGTCGCGCTGGAAGACCGCGTCCACGGTGAGTTTGCCGAACCCGGGCAGCGCGAAGATCCGCTCGGTGACGACCGCGCCGGAGATCAGCGCCCCGAGCTGCAGCCCGACGATCGTCACCACCACGATCAGACTGTTGCGCAGGGCATGCTTTCCGACGACGGCCTTGGGTGGCAGGCCCTTCGCCTCGGCCGTCCGGATGTAGTCGGCCGACAGCGCGTCGAGCATCGACGACCTGGTCTGCCGCATGATCACCGCGGCGAGGCCGGTGCCGAGGATCAGCGCCGGCAGGATCAGGTGGTGCAGGTTCGCGATCGGGTTGCTGAAGAACGGTACGAACCCGGACGCCGGAAAGAGGCCGAGGGCAACGGACAGGTACAGGATCGCCATCAGCCCGAGCCAGAAGTGCGGCACGGACAGCCCGAGCAGCGCGAGCGCGTTCGCGGCCCACTCCGCCGGACGTCCACGCCGAACGGCGGCGACCACTCCGGCGCCGACGCCGATCACGCTCGCGATCAGGATCGCCAGCGCCGACAGCTCGATCGTGACCGGCAACGCGTTCACGATCATCGACCGGACCGGCGCGCCCGTGCGGATCGACTGGCCGAGGTCGCCGCGCGCCGCATGGCTGACGAACTGCCAGAACTGGACCAGCCACGACTGGTCGAGTCCGTACTGCTCGCGGATCGCCCGCAACGACTCCGGATCCCGGTCCTCCCCGGCCAGCGCCAGCGCGGGATCCCCGGGCAACGCCCGTACTCCGGCGAACACCACGATCGTCGCGAGTACGAGCGTCACCGCCGACTGCCAGAGCCGGCCGAGCAGGTACCGCCTCACTGCGCGAACCCCGCGAACGCGGTGCGGATCACCCCGTCGGGGTAGACCTGGATGCCGAGCAGCTTCTTCGAGACGCCGGTCAGGTTGCGCTGCCGGTACATGTAGACAATCGGATTGTCTTCTTGCAGCTTGCCGGTCACCTCGCCGTACAGCTTCACGCGTTGCGCCTGGTCGGTGGACTCCCGGGCCTGGGTGAGGAGCTTGTCGACGTCAGGGTTGCTGTAGCCGGACACGTTCTGGCTGCCGGTGGTGCCGACGAAGTTGTAGATGTTCGCGTCCGGGTCGACGCGACCGGACCAGCCGAGCTGGAGGAGTTCGAAGTCGCCGCGGTCCTGCTGGTCGAGCAGAGCGGCGTACTCGACCGGCTTGATGACCAGGTCGAACCCGCCCTCCTTCACCATGCCCTGCAACGCCTGCGCGAGCCGCAGGCTGTCCGGGTTGTTCGACGTGATCATCTCGACCTTGTACGGCGTACTCACGCCGGCGTCGGCCAGCAACTGCTTCGCCTTCGCCGGATCGTGCGCCGGGCAGACCTGCGCCGCGTCCGAGGTGAACTCGCTCTTCGGTGAGATCGGCGAGCAGGCGACCGTGTTGAGGCCGTTGAAGATCGACTTCACCAGCGCCTCGCGATCGATCGACAACGCGAGCGCCTGCCGGACCTTCGGGTCCTTCGCGAGCGGGCTGTCGAGCTGCTTGAGCGGATTGCCGACACCGTTCGCGTTGCCGATGTTGATCGTCAGGCCCTGGTAGCCGAGCGACTGCGACTGCAGGACGCTGACGTCTGAGTCCTTCTGGAGTTCCGGCGCGTCCTGGGTGGACAGCGAGTCCGCGACCTGCGCGTCACCGGACTTCAGGTTCGCCGAGCGGATGCTGGAGTCGGTGATGATCCGGTACTCGATCGCGTCCAGGTGCACCTTCGCGGCGTCGTAGTACAGCGGATCCTTGACGACCTTGATCGAGTTCTGCGCGACGCGGCCGGCGAACTTGAACGGGCCGACACAGACGGGCGCGTTCGAGAAGTTCGCGCCGAGCTTCGTGACGGCGGCCGGGCTCAGCACCATGCCGGCCCGGTCGGCGAGCGCGGCCGTCAGCGGGGCGAACGGCTTGGACAGCTTGATCACGACCGTCTTCGGATCAGGCGTGTCGATCGCGGTGATCGGGCCGAGCTCGCTCTTCCGGGCGGAGCCGGCGAGCGTGAGGTGGCGGTTCAGCGAGAGCTTCACCGCGGTGGAGTCGAACGCGCCGCCGTCGGCGAACTTCACGCCTTCGCGGAGCGGGATCGTCAGGCTGCGGCCGTCGGCCGAGACGGTCGGCAACGCGGTCGCCAGCTGCGGGACGAGCTTCGCGTCCGAGTCCAGGTCGTACAACTTCTCGCACATCGTGTGGAAGACGTAGCGCGAGTACAGGCTGCGGGACAGCGTCGGATCGAGCTTGTCCGGATCAGCGGACAGTGCGACCGTCAACGTCCCGCCAGGCTTGACCTGCGCCGCGTCGGCCGCCTCGCCGAAGACGTCCTGCCCGGCGGACGACGGACCACCCGACGGGTTGTCGCCGGCCTGCTGCACGGGCGAGCACGCAGTACCGGCCAGAACCAGCGCGACCACAGCCGCGCCGGTCCCGACCGGCCGCCGGCGGCAGGTACCAGTGATGAAGCGGTTCAGTGCGAGTCGACGAGTCATCGCATGCTCCTGTGTAGGCGGGGTACTGTCGACTGTTTCATGTATACAAGGAGCCTGCGCAAGTGATTCGGCGAGTTTGACTGAACCTTTTACGACCTGCCGCCGGACGGCTCAGAGGTTGACCGGATAGGTCAGGTCCCCTTGAGGTACGGGATCGTCGCCGAGGGCGATCGCCATCAGGTTCGGTCCGTCGTACTGCGGATGGTGGATGCCGAACCCGGTCGCCTGCCGGAAACCGAAGCGCGGGTAGTACTCCGCGTGGCCGAGCACCACCGCGGCAGGCTCGGGCCGGTCACGCGCCGTCGCCAGCGCCGCCCGGATCGCGGCGCCGCCCGCCCCTCGACGCTGGTACGCCGGGAAGACGGCGACCGGCCCGAGCGACAGGACCGGTACGTCGCCGACGTGACAGCGGGTGAGCAACGCGTAGGCGACCGGCCGGTCGTCGGGGGTGGTGGCAACGAACATCAGCCCGGGAAGCCAGGCGATCGGGTCCGCACGATGCGCGTCGAGGAAGTCCACCTCGAACTGCCGCCCGAAGGCGTCGCGGGTCAGTGCACGGAGGATTTCACGGTCGGACGGAGTCTCGACACGGGTGTTCCAGGACAACGGAAATTCCTTCCGGAGAAGCGGATGAGGTGAATGACCGAAGGCGCTGCCGGACGTGCCGCAGCGCGGTCCTGCCGGGTCATCAACTCACCTCCTTCTCGAAGTCGGACCAACTTTAGCCGAGCACGGCGCGTCAATCATGCGAGTTTGCCGAGCGAGGGGAACCGCAATGAACGTTGACGCCCGGGGGAACCGCAAAGGTCCTGGCCGCTGGAGAACGTACGTCCTGGGAGCCGGCATCACCGCCGCCCTCCTGACCACCGCCGCCTGCGGCGCGAACCACCCGTCGACCGACGGCAGCAGGCCGTCGTCCACTGCGACTTCCGCAGGGAAGACGACCGCGAAGACACCGACCAAGCCACCCGCCACGGCACCCGTCAAGTCGACCGCGGCGCCTGTTGACGACTCCACCGACCTCTGCGAAATGAAGGACCTCACCTTCACTGTCACCAACTACGACGCGCCCGGCGACGACGTCCGGCACCTGATGCTCGTCGCCACCAACACCGCCACCAAGAAGTGCGACGTCCACAGCTACCCGCAAGTCACCCTCGGCGATGCGAAAGGCCCCGCCCCGGTGATGACCGGCGGCGTCGACGAGGTCCTCACCCTCGCCCCCGGCGACAAGGCGTACTCAGGAGTGCTCGCCACCGGCGGCCACCGCGACACCTACACCGTGAAGTTCGTGACCGTCGGCCTCGGCAGCCCCGGCGGTGAGACCGAGCCGGAGAAGCCGATCACGGTGAAGATGCCGGTCAGCTCCTTCGAGGCCGACGACGGTCAGCGCGTCACGGACTGGGCCGGCACCGAAGGCCTCGCGATGCGCCCGGTCACCCAGTCCTGACTCACCATTCGACGACGAGCGGATCCTTGGACGGCGGCCCGCTGGGCGTCCAGCTGCCGTCGACCAGCCGGTACGGATGCCATCGCCCGTCCCGGTCGAGCCGGAGTTGCAGGTCCGCCCCGAGCGTCAGCTGATTGTCCGCCGCGGTGACGACCACGTCGTCGTCGGCTGCCTCCAGCTCGGTCCGCGCCCGGTTCAGCTCGGCCGCGTCCGGCGTCCAGGTGTGTTCCAGTACGTCGAGACCGGCTGCCCCGCCGTACCGCCACGCTTGTACGCCGAGGGCAACCTCTTCGCCCGGGTCGAGTTCCGGGAAGTCCGCGGCCAGCCGGATCGAGTCCTGCCACTCGTCCAGCGGCTGCGGTACGGCGGTGTTGTGCAGCAGCGCGTTCAGGATCGAGCGCGCCCGGCGTGCCGCGTCGAGGACGAGCAGCTGGAACGTCGCCGGGCCGAACCCGTCCGGTGGTTCGATGCCCGCGACCGCGAGCTGATCGATCGTGACCTTCGTGGGCAGGTCGGGTGGTTCGGGCAGCGCGGCGGCCGGGGTACCGACGACGTCCGTGATCGCGACACCGGCCTCGGCAGGGCGGGTCGAGGACGCCTGCAATTCGTCGAGCAACGCCTCGCGCGTCCGCCCGCGGAGCAGGAGCAGCACGAACGGATCCGCGTCCAGCAGCCAGGCGACCTGGTAGCAGAGCCCTGCCGCGTGTTGGCAGGGGAGTTCCCAGGCGTCGCAGGTACAACTCGGATCGAGGTCGCCGATCCCCGGCAGCAGTGTGACGCCCGCGTCGGAGGCCGCCTCGACCAGATCGTGCGGCATCTCGCCGTCGAGCAGTGCCGCGATGTGCCCGGCCCGCGCGGCCATCTGTTCCTGGAACCGGGTCCAGTCGTCCGCGCTCAGCTCGTCGACGTGGACGACCGACTCGTACGTGTCCTCGGGGGAGTACACGGTGGCCGCGATCCGGCCCGGGCTGATCGTGATCGTGCCGACCTGCCCGGAGTTCGCGTACCGGCGGCCGCGGCGGAGCTGCTCGTTGTCGAGCGAGGTGTCCTCGAGCGCCTGCACCCATGCCTTCGCCCACCACGACCGGCCACGCGTACTGCGGCGCTGCGCGGAGAACGCCGGAAACCCTTGCGCCGCGGTCATCGCGCACCTCCCCGCAGTACGACGAGATCGGCCAGCTCGGAGTCGGACAGCTCGGTCAGCGCCGCCTCACCGCCGGACAGGACCGCCGCGGCCAGCTCCCGCTTGGTCGCGAGCATGCCGGCGATCCGGTCCTCGATGGTGCCTTCGGCAATCAACCGGTGCACCTGCACCGGCCGGGTCTGCCCGATCCGGTACGCGCGGTCGGTCGCCTGGTCCTCGACCGCGGGATTCCACCAGCGGTCGTAGTGCACGACGTGTTCCGCGCGGGTCAGGTTCAGCCCGGTCCCCGCGGCCTTCAGCGACAGCAAGAACACCGGCACCTCACCGGCCTGGAAACGGTCCACCATCTCCTCGCGCTGCGGGACCGGCGTACCGCCGTGCAGCAGTTGGGCGCCGATGCCGCGCGCGGCCAGGTGCCGCTCGAGCAGCCGGGCCATGGCGACGTACTGCGTGAACACGAGCACCGCGCCGTCCTCGGCGACGATCGTCCGGAGGAGCTCGTCGAGCAGCTCGAGCTTGCCGGACCGCCCGGTCAGCCGGGCGTCGTCGGGCTCCTTGAGGTACTGCGCCGGGTGGTTGCAGATCTGCTTCAGCGCGGTCAGCAGCTTCACGATCAGCCCGCGGCGCGCCATCCGGTCACTGGCCCGGACCTCGTCCATCAGCTCGCGGACCGTTGCCTCGTACAACACGACCTGCTCGCGGGTCAGCGACACCGGCTGGTCGGTCTCGGTCTTCGGCGGCAGCTCCGGCGCGATCCCTGGGTCGGACTTCTTCCGGCGCAACAGGAACGGCCGGACGAGTTTCGCCAGCCGCGCCGCGACTTCCTCGTCCTTGTCGGCCTCGATCGGCGTCGCCCACTGGTTGCGGAACGACCCGAGCCGGCCGAGCAGCCCGGGCGTCGTCCAGTCGAGGATCGCCCACAGCTCGGACAGGTTGTTCTCGACTGGCGTACCCGTCAACGCGACCCGGGCCTTCGCGGGGACGGTCCGCAGCGCCTTCGCCGTACCGGACGACGGGTTCTTCACGTGCTGCGCCTCGTCGGCGACGACCAGCGCCCACGGATGCCCGCCCAGTCGTACGGCGTCGCGCCGGAGGGTGCCGTACGTCGTGAGCACGAAGCCGTCCTGCGCATCGTCGAGCGAGCGGGACGTGCCATGGAACCGGCGGACCGCCGTCCCCGGGGCGAAGCGGTTGATCTCGCGCTCCCAGTTGCCGAGCAGCGATGCCGGGCAGACGACGAGCGTCGGGCCGGCGGTGTCGTCGGACTGCTGGCGGTGCAGGTGCAGGGAGATCAGCGTGATGGTCTTGCCGAGGCCCATGTCGTCGGCGAGGCAGCCGCCGAGGCCGAGCGACGTCATCCGGGACAGCCAGCGCAGGCCGCGGAGCTGGTAGTCGCGCAGCGTCGCCTCGAGGCCTGGCGGGGACTCGACCGGGTCGTCGGCGCGGTCCGGGTCGGCGATCCGGGCGCGGAGGTCGTCGAGCCACTTGGCCGGGGTGACCGCGATCTGCCGGCCGTCGACCTCGGTGCTGCCGGTGAGCGCGACGCCGAGCGCGTCGATCGCGGTGACCGGTTTGAGGATCCGCTCGCGGGCCTTGCGGGCGATCTCCGGGTCGATCAGCATCCACTGGTCGCGGAGCCGGACGACCGGGCGGGTGGACTCGGCGAGCTGGTCGAGCTCGTCCGCGGTCAGCGGGTCGTCGCCGAGCGCGACCTGCCAGCTGAAGTCCAGCGTCTTGTCGCCCTGGAAGAAGCCGGGCAGGTCGCTCGGCGGACCGTCGGCCGAGGTGATCGCGGCACGCGCGGTCAGCGACCGGCCGAGGCTGCGCGGCCAGTGCACCTCGACACCGGCTGCCGCGAGCCGCTGCGCCGACCCGACGAGCAGATCGGCCACGTCTTCGTCGGCCAGCTCCATCCGATCCGGTACGGCGGCGTCGAGCAGCCGCCCGAGCGACCGCCAGACCCGCGCGGCCCGGCGGATCGCCAGCATCGCGTCGATCCGCGCCCGCGGCCCGAAACCCGGTACGTCGGCCGACCACACGTCGGACGCGTCGCTGACCAGGGTCGGGTCCTTCAGGCTGTGCAGCTGAACGACGGCCGCGAACGACTGCTGCTCGCCCATCTCGACGCGCAGCGAGATCCGCACACCGGAGTCCAACCCGGCAGACACCTCGTCCGCCCACCCCCGAAGCCGCTCCGCCCGCTGCGGCGCGGCAGCCGCGAACAAGCTCGTCTGATGCACCTTCGCCGCCGCCGGCGACCGGGGCATCCCGTCAGCCACCCCATCAAGAAACTCCCGCACCAACTCCTCGGCCACCGGCAGCCGTACGTCGGCGCCCGGCGTACCGGCGAGGGGGAGTGCACGCGCGGACGCCGGCATGGCTTCGGCGAGGTCGAGGATTCGGGTGACGTCTTCGGGGTCGAGGGGGCCGACCCGCCAGGCGTCGTGGCCGGTGGGGGAGACGCCGGGGAGGAGCTTGCCGCGTGCAACCAACTGGAGGCCGACCAGCGACACCGCACCCCAGAACGCCGCCGACGGATGCGACCCGGCCGCCCGCCGCATCCGCCCGAGCACCGGCACCGCGTCCGCGATCGGCACCTCGATCGCCCGCACCGTGCTCAGCTGCCCGTCCCACCGCCCAGCCTCGTCCGGGACCGCGAGCGTCAGCTCGACCTGCTCCCCGACACCGAGGGGGAGTGGACCACCAGCAGGATCCCAGAAGGCCAACCGCCCTGTGCGTGGTGGATCGGCCGGCCGAAAGACCACCGCACATCCGGCCAGTTCCTGCCCTGCGCCCAGCACCCCGTGAACCTCCGTGTGTCATAGCGGAACAACAACCCCCACGCATCCTCCCGCACCACACAAGGGCGAGAGCTCAGACCGGCGCCTGGATCCCCGGCAGCTTCCCGTCCCCCTCGCAGGTGCGGCAGTCCTCGAGCACCCAGGCCGTCGCCGCCGGTCCGGTCGGCCGGTTCCCCTGCAGATGAACGATTCCGCGGGCTACCCGGATCCCGCCGCTGCCTTCACACGTCGGGCACACCGTGTTGATCGTCCCTTGCTCGTCCACAGCACAGTCTCTCCGGTCATCCCGCCGGCGACAAAGCGTCAGCGCCCCCGCGCGCCGTGTCGTACTGCGTCCGGTACAACTCCTCGTACCGCCCGCCGGCCGCGAGCAGCTCCGTATGCCGCCCCCGCTCGACGATCCGCCCGCCCTCGATCACGAGGATCTGGTCCGCCGCGCGGATCGTGGACAACCGGTGCGCGATCACCACCGCCGTACGCCCGGCGAGCGCCTCGGTCAGCGCCTCCTGCACGGCGGCCTCATTGGTCGAGTCCAGCGCCGCCGTCGCCTCGTCGAGGATCACGACCCGCGGCTGCGCGAGCAGCAACCGTGCGATCGTCAGCCGCTGCCGCTCACCACCCGACAGCCGGTACCCGCGCTCGCCGACGACCGTGTCCAGCTGATCCGGCAACGACCTGATCAGCTCACCCAGCCGTGCCCGCTCCAGCGCGTCCCACAGGTCCTCCTCGGCGGCCTCCGGACGCGCGAGCAGCAGGTTCTCCCGGATCGAGTCGTGGAACAGGTGCCCGTCCTGCGTCACCATCCCGAGCGTCTCCCGCAACGATTCCGCCGACACATCCCGTACGTCGGTCCCGGCCAGCCGGACCGCTCCGGAGTCCACGTCGTACAGCCGGGGAATGAGCTGCGCGATCGTCGACTTGCCGGCGCCCGACGATCCGACCAGCGCGACCATCTCGCCGGGCTCGGCGCGGAACGACACGTCGTGCAGCACCTCGACGCCGCCGCGGGTGTCCAGCTTCGCGACCTCCTCGAGCGACGCCAGCGAGACCTTGTCCGCCGACGGGTACGCGAACTTCACGCTCTCGAACTCGACCGCGACCGGCCCCTCCGGCACCCGCCCCGCGTCCGGCTTGTCCTGGATCAGGGGCTCCAGGTCCAGCACCTCGAAGACCCGCTCGAAGCTGACCAGCGCGGTCATCACCTCGAGCCGCGCACTCGCGAGCGCGGTCAGCGGCGAGTACAACCGGGTCAGCAGCAGCGCCATCGACACCACCGCACCGGCGTCGAGCTGATGCCGCAACGCCAGGAACCCGCCCAGCCCGTACACGACCGCCAGCGCCAACGCCGACACCAACGTCAGCGCGGTCACGAAGATCCACTGCACCATGGCCGTCCGTACGCCGATGTCGCGCACCCGGCGCGCCCGCACCGCGAACTCCGTCGACTCACGCGCGGGACGCCCGAACAGCTTCACCAACGTCGCGCCCGGCGCCGAGAACCGCTCGGTCATCTGCGTGCTCATCGTCGCGTTGTAGTCCGCCGCCTCGCGCTGCAGACCGGCCAGCCGGCGCCCGATCCGGCGGGCGGGCACGACGAAGACGGGCAGGATGACCAGCGCGAGCAGAGTGATCTGCCACGACACGGTGAGCATCACCCCGAGCGTGAGGCCGAGCATCACCAGGTTGCTCACGACGCCGGACAGCGTGTCGCTGAAGGCGCGTTGCGCCCCGATCACGTCGTTGTTCAGCCGGGAGACCAGCGCGCCGGTCCGGGTCCGGGTGAAGAACGCGATCGGCATCCGCTGGATGTGGTCGAACACCGCGGTCCGGAGATCCAGGATCAGCCCTTCACCGATCTGCGCCGACAACCAGCGCGTCAGCATGCTCAGTCCGGCCTCGGCGATCGCGATCACCGCGATCAGCACCGCGAGCCCGAGCACGACGCCGAACGGCTTCGCTCCGACGATCGCGTTGACGACCTTGCCGGCGAGCACCGGCGTGGCGACCGCGAGCACGGCTGCCCCGACACTCAGCACGAGGAACCAGATCAATTGCGTCCGGTGTGGACGGGCGAATGCGAGAATCCGCCGCAGGGTGGCGCGGGAGAACGGTCTCTTGTCGTCTTGGGCGTGCATCGCGTGGTACAGCGAGTTCCACGCGGTCATTTCCATGCTCACGGCAGTACTCCGCAGGTTCGGTCCGGCTGGGCAGGTCGATGATTCCGTACGCCACCGACAAAACCCGACCGTAGGACCTCGACATTACTTGAGGTCAAATAACGGAGTTGTGAGTGAGTACTCACTCAGTTACCTTGGTCGGGTGAGCCCACGAGCGACCCCACTACCTCCCGAAGAGCGCCGCGCCGCGATCATCGAGGCGACCCTGCCGTTGCTCGAGGAGTTCGGTCCCGAGGTCAGCACCAAGCAGATCGCCGAGGCCGCCGGCGTCGCCGAGGGCACGATCTTCCGCGCGTTCGGCAGCAAGGACGCGCTGATCAGCGCGGTGCTGGTGACCGCGCTGGACACCTCCGACCTGATCACCGGGCTGGCGGGCGTCGACCGGTCGCTGCCGCTGCGGGAGCGGACGATCGCCGCGGTCGACGTGACCCAGCGGCGTCTGAGCAGCGTCTTCAAGCTGATGCTGTCGATGCGGCTGCGGCAGCCGCCGGACTTCAAGCAGACGCCGCTCGACGAGGCCCGCCGCAAGCGGCAGGCCGACCAGGCGAACGCCGCGTTCGCCGACCTGCTCCGGCCGGACGCCGACCAGCTCCGGCGGACGCCCGAGGACGTGGTCCGGATGCTCCGGCTGATCACGTTCTCCGGCACCCACCCAATGATTTCCGGCGGCCAGGTGCTGACCGCCGAGGAGATCGTCGACTTCGCGTTCGACGGTGTCCGCAAGCACCACACCGGTCAGCAACCGGGCACCGAGGACGTCGTCGGACTCGCACCCGTCGGCGCCCGCCGTCACGACTCTGGGGATGATTGATGTTAGTTCGCGTCTTGCGTACGCACCTGCGTCCGTACGCGGGAAACCTGCTCCTGGTGGTGGTCCTGCAACTCGTCGGGACGATCGCCTCCCTCTACCTGCCGACCCTGAACGCCGACATCATCGACAACGGCGTGGCCAAGGGCGACACCGGCTACATCATGGGCACCGGCGGCTGGATGCTCGGCGTCAGCCTGCTGCAGATCGCCTGCACGATCACCGCGGTGTACTTCGGTGCCAAGACCGCGGCGCTGTTCGGCCGCGACGTCCGGTCGGCCGTGTTCCACCGGGTCGGGGAGTTCTCCGCCCGTGAGGTCAACCAGTTCGGCGCGCCGACACTGATCTCCCGCAGCACCAACGACGTACAGCAGATCCAGATGCTCGTGGTGATGACCACGACGATGCTGGTGGCGGCGCCGATCACGATGATCGGCGGCATCATCATGGCGGTCCGCCAGGACGTCGGCCTGTCCTGGCTGGTCGTCGTCGCGGTCCCGCTGCTGGCCGGCTGCGTCGGCTTCATCGCCAGCCGGATGGTGCCGCAGTTCCGCAAGATGCAGAAGAACATCGACGGCGTGAACCGGGTGCTGCGCGAGCAGATCACCGGGATCCGGGTGGTCCGGGCGTTCGTCCGCGAGCCGCACGAGACCGAGCGGTTCGGCGAGGCGAACGGCAACCTGACCGACACCGCGATCCGGGCCGGCCGGCTGATGGCGCTGGTGTTCCCGACCGTGATGCTGATCCTGAACGTGTCCAGCGTCGCCGTGCTGTGGTTCGGCGCCTCCCGGATCGAGGACGGCAAGATGATGGTCGGCGCGCTGACCGCGTTCCTCAGCTACCTGATCCAGATCCTGTTCTCGGTGATGATGGGCGTGTTCGTGATGATCATGGTGCCGCGCGCCTCGGTCTGCGCGGACCGGATCGCCGAGGTCCTGGACACCGAGTCGTCGGTGCGGCCGCCGGTCACGCCGATCAAGAGCTTCACCGGTCGGGGCCAGTTGGTCTTCGAGCGGGCCTCGTTCAAGTACCCGGGCGCCGCCGAGCCGGTGTTGCACGACATCAGCTTCGTCGCGTCGCCGGGGCAGACCACCGCGATCATCGGCAGTACCGGCGCCGGCAAGACCACGCTGCTCTCGCTGGTGCCGCGGTTGTTCGACGCGACCGAGGGACGCGTGCTCGTCGACGGCATCGACGTACGGGACATCGAGCCGGAGGCGCTGTGGGAGCGGATCGGGTTGGTGCCGCAACGGCCGTACCTGTTCTCCGGGACGGTCGCCAGCAACCTGCGGTACGGCAACCCGGACGCCACCGACGAGGAGCTCTGGGAAGCGCTGACGATTGCACAGGGCAAGGACTTCGTCGAGGCGATGCCGGAGGGCCTGGAGGCCCCGATCGCCCAGGGCGGTACGAACGTGTCCGGCGGTCAGCGGCAGCGGCTCGCGATCGCGCGGGCGCTGGTCCGGAAACCGGAGATCTACCTGTTCGACGACTCGTTCTCGGCGCTCGACCTGTCCACCGACGCCCGGCTCCGGGCCGCGCTCCGGCCGGTCACCCGGGAGGCGTGCATGGTGATCGTCGCGCAGCGCGTGTCGACGATCATCGACGCCGACCAGATCGTGGTGATCGAGGACGGCGCGATCGTCGGCAAGGGCACCCATGAGGAGCTGCTCGACAACTGTCCGACGTACCTCGAGATCGTCGAGTCCCAGCGTTCCGCGGAGGAGGCGGCATGAGCGACCAGAACACGCCGTCCCCGAACGGCGGCAACCCGAAGGACAGCAACCCGAACGGGAGCAGCCCGAACGGGAGCTCGCCGAACGGCGGCTCCCCGAACGGCGGTGCGGCTGCTGACGGGCAGCCGGCGAAGACGGTCAAGGCGACCGAGCGGCCGAACACCGGTCGCGCGTTCGGCCCGCCCGGCGGCATCCCCGGCGACAAGTCGCTGAACTTCCTGCCCTCGGCCAAACGCCTGCTCGGCCGGCTCCGCCCGCACCGGGTCCAGGTCGCCGGCGTGGTCCTGCTGGCGATCTGCAGCGTCGGCCTGTCCGTGGTCGGCCCGAAGATCCTCGGCCGCGCGACCGACGTGATCTTCGCCGGCGCGATCGGCAAGCACCTGCCCCGTGACATGACGAAGGCGGAGCTGATCGCCCAGTACCGGGCGTCCGGCAACGGCCGGCTCGCCGACCTGCTGCAGGGCATCGACCTGATCCCCGGCGTCGGCATCGACTTCGGTGCCCTGCGCAACGTCCTGCTGCTGGTGCTCGGGCTGTACGTCGGCGCGTTCTTCCTCTCCTGGGCGCAGGGCTACATCCTGAACGGCGTCGTCCAGCGAACCATCCTCGGTCTGCGGTCCGACGTCGAGGACAAGCTGAACCGGCTGCCGCTGAGCTACTTCGACGGTGCGCCGCGCGGTGAGCTGCTCAGCCGGGTGACCAACGACATCGACAACATCTCCACCAGCCTGCAGCAGACGCTGAGCCAGCTGCTCACCTCGCTGCTGACGGTGGTCGGCGTGATCACGATGATGTTCGTGATCTCCCCGGTGCTGGCCCTGATCGCGCTGGTCACGATCCCGATCTCGATGGTGCTGACCGCGGTGATCGCGAAGCGGTCGCAGGTCCGGTTCGTCGCCCAGTGGCGGCACACCGGCGCGCTGAACGGGCAGATCGAGGAGGCGTTCACCGGGCACGAGCTGGTCAAGGTGTTCGGCCGCCAGAAGGAGATCCGGGCGAACTTCGACGAGAAGAACGAGGAACTGTTCAAGGCCGCGTTCGGCGCGCAGTTCATCTCCGGGCTGATCATGCCGCTGATGATGTTCATCGGGAACGTGAACTACGTCGTGATCGCGGTGCTCGGTGGACTCCGGGTGGCGTCCGGCACGATGTCGCTGGGCGACGTGCAGGCATTCATCCAGTACTCGCGGCAGTTCACCCAGCCGCTCACCCAGGTGGCCTCGATGGCGAACCTGCTGCAGTCCGGGGTGGCGTCGGCCGAGCGCGTCTTCGAGGTACTGGACGCCGAGGAGCAGGTGCCGGAGGACGCGACGCCGGAGAAGGTCACCGACGCCCGCGGGCGGGTCGAGTTCGAGCACGTGTCGTTCTCGTACGACCCCGCGAAGCCGCTGATCTCCGACCTGAGCCTGGTCGCCGAACCCGGCCAGACGGTCGCGATCGTCGGCCCGACCGGTGCCGGCAAGACCACGCTGGTGAACCTGATCATGCGGTTCTACGAGCTGAACGGCGGGAAGATCACGCTGGACGGTGTCGACATCACCGACCTCACCCGGCACGACCTGCGCTCGCGGATCGGCATGGTGCTGCAGGACACCTGGCTGTTCGGCGGCACGATCCGGGACAATCTGCTGTACGGCAACCTGGACGCCACCGAGGAGGACATGCTCGCGGCGGCGAAGGCGACGTACGTCGACCGCTTCGTGCACAGCCTGCCCGAGGGCTACGACACGGTCATCGACGAGGAAGGCAGCAACGTCAGCGCCGGCGAGAAGCAGCTCCTCACCATCGCCCGCGCGTTCCTCGCCGACCCGCAACTGCTGATCCTGGACGAGGCGACCAGCTCGGTCGACACCCGCACGGAGGTCCTGGTCCAACGCGCCATGGCCGCCCTGCGCTCCGACCGCACGAGCTTCGTCATCGCCCACCGCCTGTCCACCATCCGCGACGCCGACCTGATCCTGGTCATGGAGAACGGCGCCATCGTCGAACAGGGCAACCACACCGAACTCCTCGCCCTCGACGGCGCCTACGCCCGCCTCTACAACGCCCAGTTCAGCGGCGCCGTAGTAGACATCGACGAGGAAGCCGCCGCCCTAACGGCCACCCCGGCCCCAGCCGGCCGCCCGATGGCCCGCTGACAATCCCCCAGGCGAGGGCGCCCCCCCAGCGCCCTCGCCTGTGGATAACTCCCACGGCAACACCGCAACACCGCCGTCTGCGAAGTACGTCGCGGTGCAGCACGACTCGCGGCAGCCCTGCTCTGGCCGGGGGTGCGAGCTCGCGCGGATGCGGCTGGCGCCGGACGGGATCGAGGTCGCGCTCTCGGACTCGGCCGACTACTCGGCCTTCATGGCGTGGCTGGAGCAGGCGCTGGTACGTCGCTGACGAAGCGGCGGAACGCGTCCGGCGCGGAGAACATCGGCATGTGGTCGGCTCCCGGCAGGATGGTGAGGTCGGCGTGTGGAGCCTGCGCGGCGAGGCGGTGGGCCCAGAGTTGGGTGCCGTCGAAGTCGGCGGTGCCGGTCAGGACGTTACGACCCGCCGACGACAGCCCGGTGTCGCGGTAGTCCCATGTGGTCACGCGGTGCGTCGCGGCGAGCCACGCGATCGTTGACGACCACATCCGTACGTCGGCCAGGCCGCCGTTCAGCAGGACGACGTCCGGGCCCGCGCCGTGCTGCTCGAAGTACAGGTATCCGTCGGGCACATCAACGAAAGGCATGCGGGCAGTCTGCGCGGTCGCGGACCGCCCGCCAATCGGGAATTCTCCCTAGGCCCGGTTCAACCGTCGTACTGCGAGTTCGGCCAGCAGGGCGGCGCCGTCGGGGAGGACGGAGTCGTCGAAGGTGGCCAAGGGGGAGTGGTTGTCGGCGGCTGCGTCCGGGTCGTCGGAGGCGCAGGCGCTGAGGTTCAGGTAGACGCCGGGCACCTCGTTCAGTACGTACGACATGTCCTCGGCGCCGCACCGTGGGTTCGGCCGCTCGCGGAAACGGTCGGCGCCGAACAGGTCCTCGATCACCTCGCGCGCGAACACGTACTCGTCCGGGTTGTTGACCGTGACCGGATACCCGACCTGGTACTCCGCCTCGACCTGCAGGCCGTGCGCCGCCGCGAGGTTCTCGACGAGCTGGATCGACGACTTCTGGATCTTCGCGCGGGCCTCCTCGGAGAACGTCCGCACCGTCGCGTCGATGAACGCGTCGTCCGGGATGATGTTCTCCTTCGTCCCGCCGGCGATCCGCCCGACGGTCAGCACCACCGGGTCGAACACGTCGAACTGCCGGGTGATCATCGTCTGCAGGGCGGTGACGATCTCGCACAGCACCGGGATCGGGTCCTTGCCGCGGAACGGCGTCGACCCGTGCGTCCCCTCGCCGATCACCCGCACGTGCAGCTGGTCCGCCGCGGCCATGAACGACCCGGGCCTGCTGCTCCACATCCCGAGCGGCTGCGACGACGCGCCGACATGCAGCCCGTACGCCGCGTCCGCGCGCCGGCCGGCCGCGTCGAGGACCCCTTCGCGGATCATGATCGGCGCGCCGCCGGACGTCTCCTCGCCCGGCTGGAACATGAACACCACGTCGCCGGGCAGCTCGTCCTTGAGAGCGCACAGCACCTTCGCCGCGCCGACCAGACCGGCGACGTGCAGGTCGTGGCCGCAGGCATGCATCATCCCGTCGTGCCGCGACGTGAACGGTACGTCGACGCGCTCGGTCACCGGCAGCGCGTCCATGTCACCGCGCAGCAGCACGACCGGACGTGTGGTTGACAGCTGCCCGCGACCGCCCCGCAGTACGGCGGTCACCGAGGACAGCTCCTTGCCGAGCGTGATCTCCAACGGCAGACCGTCGAGCGCGTCGAGGATCAGCTGCTGCGTCTTCGGCAGGTCCAGATCGAACTCCGGCACCTGGTGCAGCTCCCGCCGCAGCGCGACGATCTCTTCACGGAACCGCTCCGCGAGCTCACGCGTGCTCATTTGGGCCCCAGGTGGAGGGCGGACATCACACGCTGCGCGCTGCTGCCGAGTTCGAGCAGTTCGACGAGGTCGAGCCAGCGCTCCGGGTCCTTGATCGCGCGCGGCAGCGTCGCGTCGTACGTCCCGACCGGCGCGTCCTTCGCGACCGCGACCACCTTCGGCGCGACATCCAGGTAGTCGCTCGCGGCCAGGATCTTCTTCTTCACCCCGGGTGCCATCGGCGTACTCGGGTCGGCGGCCGCGGCGCGGATCGCGTCCAGGTCGCCGTACGCCGTGACCAGTGCGGCGGCCGTCTTCTCGCCGACCCCCTTCACGCCGGGCAGCCCGTCGGACGCGTCCCCGCGGAGCGTGGCGAAGTCGGCGTACCGCTGGGCCGGGACCTCGTATTTCGCGAGCAGCGCGGCCTCGTCGTACACCTCGGCACGCCCGACGCCGCGGGCCGCCGTGTAGACGACCCGGACGCCGCGGGTGTCGTCGATCAGCTGGAACAGGTCGCGGTCGCCGGTGACCACGTCGACCGGCATCGTCGCCTGGTGCGAGAGCGTGCCGATCACGTCGTCGGCCTCGTGGTCCGGGGCGCCGACGACCGTAATCCCGATCGCCTCCAGGCAGGCCCGGATGTACGGCACCTGCACCTCCAGGCGGTCCGGTACATCCTCGACCTGCTCGCCCTTCGGCGACACGAACTCGACCCGCTGCGCCTTGTACGACGGGATCAGCGCGACCCGCCAGGACGGGCGCCAGTTGTCGTCCCAGCAGGCGACCAGATGGGTCGGCCGGTGGTTCTCGGCGAGCCGGGCGATGAAGTCCAGCAGCCCGCGGATCGCGTTCGTCGGCGTACCGTCGGCGGCCTTCATCGTGTCCGGGACGCCGAAGAACGCCCGGAAGTAGAGGGACGCCGTGTCGAGCAGCATCAGCCGCTGTCCTGTCTCAGCCATGGGGAGATGCTTTCACAGGCGGCGTCCGGGGCAGTAGGGTCTTCGGGATGGAGGACCTGGACCGCAAGATCGTCGGGCTGCTCGCGACCGACGGCAGGATGAGCTTCACCGACCTGGGCAAGGCGACCGGCCTGTCCACGTCGGCCGTACACCAGCGGGTGAAGCGCCTCGAGCAGCGCGGCATCATCCAGGGGTACGCCGCCACCGTCGACCACACCGCGCTCGACCTGCCGCTGACCGCGCTGATCTCGATCCGCCCGATCGACCCGTCGCAGCCGGACGACTCCCCGGAGCGCCTCCGCGAGGTCCGCGAGATCGAGTCCTGCTACTCGGTCGCCGGCGACTCCAGCTACGTCCTGGTCGTCCGGGTCGCCTCCCCGGCCGCCCTCGAGAACCTGCTCGCCGTCATCCGCGGCCGCGCGAACGTCTCCACGACCACGACGATCGTCCTCAGCACCCCGTACGAGCGCCGCCCACCGGCGCTGTGAAGGTCCTGCTGACGGACCTGTTCAGCACGCTCGTCCCCGGCGGCGACGCGTCCCGCGACAAGGTCAACGCCCAGATGGGCACAATCCTCGGCGTCGACCCGACGGCCTTCCAGCAAGCCTTCGACGCGTCGTCCCACGACCGCTTCACCGGCGCGTACGGCGACGTCCCCGCCACCCTCCGCGTGATCGCCGAACGCTGCGGCGGCAACCCCACCGACGCCCAGGTGGAGCAGGCCACCGCCCTCCGCCGCACCCTCGCCCGCCGCCTCCTGACCGCAGCACCCGCGGCGACCCTCGACACCCTCGCCACCTTCAAGTCAGCCGGCTGGCGCATCGGCCTGGTCAGCAACATCACCGCCGAAACCCAACTCCAATGGCCAACCTCCCCACTGGCCGAGTACTACGAGGCCACAGCCTTCTCCTCCGAAGTCGGCGCCGCCAAACCCTCCCCGAGGATCTACCTGACCGCCTGCAACGCCCTTGGCGCCCACCCCACCGACTGCCTTTACGTCGGCGACGGCTGCGACGGAGAACTACCCGCCGCGGCAGCCCTCGGCATGCACGCCATCCGGACCGTGGAACACAGCGACAGCGCACCCACCTGGCAAGGCCCCACCGTCAAGACCTTCGCGGACCTGGCCACGTACCTGTCTCAGTAGCCCCCGGCATCGACGAGTTGGCTCTCATACGCCACGACCCGGATCTTGCCAGCCTTCGGCGGGATCGCCAGGACGACCTCATGCTGCGTCGTGGCGGTCAGGGCGCTCTCGTAGGTGGAGGTCCGGGGGCTGAAGGCAATCGCCTCACCAGAGTTCCACCACGCCCCGATGTGGAAGTTGGTGAGCGAGACGTCCTCGCTGGTCAAGGTCAGGAAGACCAAGGCCTCACCGGTGGTCGTCAGGAACGCGGCCGGTGTGCCGGTCAGCGTGTAGGTGAAGGTCTGCCCGCGCCAGACCTTCGGCGTCTTGGCGAGCTCCGCCTGTGACGCGGCATTGTTCTTTAACTCGGCGGTGATGGGCGGAGTGACCTCGAACGATCGGGCCTTCGGAGAAGTCGCTCCGGCAGTCAGGTACTGGGCGAGCGCGGTGGCGGCTGCGGTCGGTGCGGTCGCGAGACCGGTGGCGTGAGTTGGGTCGATCGCCCGGACACCGGCCACGGCCGGTACCTTGACGCCGCGCAGCGGCCAGACGCTGTGGGTCATCAGCCATGGGGCTCCTGCGGATTGGCGCTCCCAGACCGCCAGGGCGCTGTAGCTGGTGGTGCCTGAGACGGCTGACGCGGCGACGAACCGCATTGGGTATCCGCCGTACTGCGGCGCTCCGACGACGGGCTTGGTGTAGGTGACCGGGACGAAGCGACTCTGCCCGGGCTTGTCGAGCACTCGGCTGATCTTGTTCCGGGATTGACTCTGCCGGAGCAGGTTGCCGCCCTCGATGGTGGCGACCAACCTGTCGTCGCGTGCCTTGATCGCCTTGCTGCTGACCTCGTTGTACTGCTTCAGCACGGCCGCTGCGGTGTCGTCTCCGATCGCCGGCCGCGTCAGACTCGTCACGGTGTCCGCCGGCGGGATCGCCGAGCAGCCTGTTGCCAGCGCGATTGCCGACGCGAGGACCGCGACCCGCCGGACAGGCCCAGGGGCCGTAGTCGGTTGGCTCTCCTGGCGACTGGGCGGCGTGTGCGGGAGAGCAGTCCTTGGGTCCTGCGACTTGGGTCGGCGGCGACAGAGCGTCAGGAAGATGCCTACGGCCAGCAGGATCAGGCCGATCGCGAGGATTGCGAGCGAAGTCAGGAAGGCCTTGGGGATCTCGATGCCCAGGTCGGCCCGGACGTCGGGGGCGGTCTTGCCGTCGGCGTTCATGACGACCAGGTCGTACGGGCCGTCCTCGATCGGCCACGCGATGGACTGGGTGCCTGCGCCGTGCGCCTTGGTGACCCACCAGTCGAGGGTTGCGGGTGCGGCGAGCGGGCCGGCCGTACCCTTCTCGTCCTCGGTACTGAGCGCGATCGGGTACTGGACCTGCACCAGCTTGGTGTGGCCGGTGCCCTTGAGGTAGCTGGCGACGTCGAAGTCTCGCGCCACCCCTACGAACACCGGCTGATTCTTGGTGGACCGTACGTCGACGTGCAGGACCGGACCGTGCCGGTTGAGCAGCTCCGGGGTGGTCGCGATCGCGAGGCCCTTGCTGCTCAACTGCTGCTCGCCGGAGTGCACCGTGTCGTCCGGACCGATCAGCCAGAACGCGGCCGCCCCACCCACGACGGCGATCACCAGACCGGCCACAGCCAGCAGTACGCCGACAACCCTGCGGATCACCCGCACATGCACTCCCGAGGACGACAACCGGACGAGCCGTGATGCTATCGGTTGCCGTGTGCATCTATCTGCTCACGAAGAGCAGATTGCAGGTTGTTGCAGAACTAGTTGAGGTCGAGGAGTTTCTGGGACTCGGCGGCGGCGCGGGACGCCGCGGCGCGGGCTTCGGCTCCGGCGAGGTGGTTGCCGGCGTGTTCGCGCCACCAGTTCTGGCCCTCGACCGGCAGGGTGTCGATCGGGTCGTAGTACTCGTAGGTGCGGTTGAGCGCCTCGGGGTCCTGCTGCTCGATGCCGGTGCGGTAGTTCTTCTTCCAGTACGAGATGCCGCGGGTCTCGTCGTACTCGGACAGCTGGTGGACCCAGCGCTTGCCGACGTACGGGACGTCGCAGACGATGCGCGGGGTGGCGAAGCCGGGGAGGTAGCCGAGGATGCCGTGCTGCAGGTGCTGGGCGTCCTTCACCGAGACCCGCCAGTGCTCGGAGAACGGGATCATGTCGCACATGTAGAAGTAGTACGGCGTGATGTTGGCGCCGTCGAGCAGCGCGAAGCACAGGTCGAGGAGCTGCGGGATCGAGTCGTTGACGCCGCGCATCAGCACCCCCTGGTTGCGGACGTCGCGGAGGCCGGCCTCGAGCATCGCCTTGGAGGCCTCGGCGACCAGCGGGGTGACGGACTGGGCGGCGTTCACGTGGGTGTGCATCGCGAGCATCACGCCGCGGCTGCGGGCGATCGACGCGACCCGCTCGACGCCGGACAGGACGTCGGAGGACAGCCAGTGCTGCGGCATGCCCATCAGCGCCTTGGTGGCCATCCGGATGTCGCGGATGTTCTCGATCTCGAGCAGGCTCATCAGGAACGACTCGAGCCGCGGCCACGGCATGTTCGCCACGTCGCCGCCGGACACGACGACGTCCCGGACGCCCGGCGTACGGCGCAGGTAGTCGAGCATGTCGTCGAGCCGGGTCTGCGGCTTCGCGACGAACTTGAGCTTGTCGATGACCGGCGTCGAGTTGCCGACGAGGTCCATCCGGGTGCAGTGACCGCAGTACTGCGGGCAGGTCGGCAGGATCTCCGCGAGGACCTTCGTCGGGTAGCGGTGGGTCAACCCCTCCGTGGCCCACATCTCGTGCTCGTGCAGCGAGTCCCGGGTCGCGTGCGGATGCGACGGCCAGTCGGTACGGCGGTCACTGAACACCGGGAGCATGTACCGCCGGACCGGATCCGCGTAGAACGCCTCCGTGTAGTCGGCGGCACCCGTCGGAACGATCGTGTTCAGCATCTGCGGCGGCAGCAGCATCGACATCGTCGCGCGCTCGGCCTGGTCGCGGGTGAGGTCCTCGTAGAACCGCTCCTCGAGCAGGTCGCCCATCACGTCACGAAGCTGCTTCACGTTCTTCACGCAGTGTGACCGCTGCCACTGCACCGAGCGCCATTCCTCGGCCGTGACGTCCTTCCAGCCAGGCAGCCGGGTCCAGTCCGGTTCGACCAGCTCGGCCCGCCGGTACACGTACGGCTGGCCGTCGCCGGGCTCTTCCGAACGAGCCAGCTCCGGGATGATCAGGTCGGTCACGGGGGCCTCCGTGGCGTCAAGGGATGATGCTGTCAGGTGTGAGGATAGCGATAGAACTTCCCTCAGATCCAACAGTACGCCGTAAGAATTCTCGTAACGGGCTGTTTTGAGTAGTATTTTGCCTGACCGCACCGGCAGCACGAAGGAGGCCAAGTGTCATCGAGCCCGGTAGGACTGCATCGTGTCCTCGCCCCGTCCGGCGTGCTGCCGCAGGCGGCGCAGAAGCTCGACGCACGTCCCGAGATCTGGCCCGACGAGGTCCGGATCGCGGTCGAACGCCTGAACCTGGACGCCGCGTCGTACCGCCAGCTCTCCGAGGCACACGACGGCGACGGTGCAGCGATCCGTCGCGCCGTGCTGGACATCATCGGGACCCGCGGCAAGATGCAGAACCCGGTGACCGGATCCGGCGGGATGCTCGTCGGAGTGGTCGACGAGGCGGGCCCGGACTCGCCGCTCGGCGTCCGGAAGGGTGACCGCGTCGCGACCCTGGTGTCGCTGACGCTGACCCCGCTGCAGATCACCGACGGACTGCAGGACTGGGACGGCAAGAGCGAGCAGGTGCCGGCGCAGGGGCACGCGATCCTGTTCGCCCGGTCGATCGTCGCGAAGCTCCCGGACGACCTGAAGCCCGAGCTGTCGCTGGCCGTGATGGACGTCTGCGGCGCGCCTGCGCTGACGGCCCGGGTGGTGCGCTCGTATGTCGACAAAGGCACTAAGCCTGTCGTGTCAGTAATTGGCGGCGCAGGCAAGTCCGGCTCGCTCTCGCTGGCCGCCGCGCGGAAGGCGGGCGCGGCCCGGACGATCGGGGTCGTACCGTTCGAGGCCGAGCGCGACCGGCTGACCGAGGCCGGTCTGGCGGACGTCGTCGCGCTGGCGGACGCCCGCGACCCCGTCGCGCTGGCCGCGGCGGTGGGGGAGCCGGCGGACATCACGGTCGTGTGTGTGGACGTACCGGGGTGTGAGCACGGCGCCGTCCTGTCGACGGCCGCCGGTGGCACGGTGATCTTCTTCTCGATGGCGACGTCGTTCTCGGCCGCCGCGCTCGGGGCGGAAGGGCTGGCCGCGGATGTGACGATGCTGGTCGGCAACGGCTACGTGCCCGGGCACGCGGAGTACGCGATGGAGCTGTTGCGGGCCGAGCCGGGTGTCCGTGGTCTGTTCGAGAGCAGGCTGGCGGAGGATTAGGCCGTGCGCACACTTCTGACGAACGGTTCCGTCTACTCGCCCGCCGACCCCCACGCGACCGCGATCGCCTTCGACGACGGGGTGGTGACCTGGCTCGGCGACGACACCGGCGCCGGTTCGTACGCCGCCGGCGCGGACGAGGTGATCGACCTCGACGGCAAGCTGGTGACGCCGGCGTTCGTCGACGCCCATGTCCACGCGGCCGGTACCGGCGCGGCGCTGACCGGTCTCGACCTCGCCGGTACGATGTCGTTGACCGACGCGCTCGACAAGCTGGCGGCGTTCGCGGCGAAGCTGCCCGCGGATGCGGTGATCGACAGCGCAGGCTGGGACGAGACCAAGTGGCCGGAAGGCCGCCCCCCGACGGCGCAGGAACTGGACGCGGCGGCCGGTGGGCGGCGCGTGTACCTGTCCCGGATCGACGGCCACTCGGGTGTCGTCTCGTCGGCGTTGTTCGACGTGGCGCGGGGTGAGGGGTTCGAGGAGAGCGGGCGCGTCGAGCGGCACGCGAACCACCTGGTCCGGGACGCGCTGAGCGAGCTGGTCGGTCCGGAGCAGCGCCGGCTGGAGATCTCGGCGGCCCTGCGGGCGATGGCGGCCAAGGGGATCGGGGCGTTCCACGAGATGGCCGCGCCGCACATCGGGCCGCTCTGGGAGTTGCCGATCGTGCGCGACGTTGCCGAGGAGCTGGGCCTGTCGGCGACGTTGTACTGGGGCGAGCCGGGGACGTTCGAGCACATCGGGACGTACGGTCTCGCCGGGCTCGCGGGTGACCTGAACGCCGACGGCGCGCTCGGGTCGCGGACGGCCGCGTTGAAGGCGCCGTACGCCGATCGCGCCGACCACCGCGGGCACGCGTACCTGACGGCCGAGCAGATCGCCGAGCACGTGATCACGTGCACCGAGCGGAACGTGCAGGCCGGGTTCCACTGCATCGGGGACCAGGCGCTGGAGAACATCGCCCGCGGGTTCGAGCTGGCCGCGGAGAAGGTCGGCGTGCAGGCGCTGGTTGCCGCGCGCCACCGTCTCGAGCACGTCGAAATGGTCGACGAGGCAACGATCGCGACCCTCGCCCGGTGCGGCGTGGTGGCCAGTGTGCAGCCCGTGTTCGACGCGCTGTGGGGCGGCCCGGACGGCATGTACGCCGAGCGCGTCGGCGACCGCTGGCGGGGGATGAACCCGTTCGGCTCGCTGGCCCGCGCGGGCGTCGTCCTCGCGTTCGGTTCGGACGCGCCCGTGACGGAGCTCGGTGGCTGGGAGGCCGTACGGGCGGCGGCGTTCCACCACGAGCAGTCCGAGCGGATCACCGTCCGCGCCGCGTTCCAGGCGCACACGCGCGGCGGTTGGCGGGCGGCCGGGATCGACGACGCCGGTGTACTCGCACCGAGCGCGGCCGCGACGTACGCGATCTGGCAGACCGATGCGGAGCTGGTCGTGCAGACGCCGGACCAGCGGGTCGCCGCCTGGTCGACGGACCCGCGCGCCGGCGTACCGGTGCTGCCGGATCTGAGTGAAGGTACGCCGGCCTGTCTGCGGACGGTCGTCGGCGGCCGTGTGGTCCATGACGCCGAAGGATGGTCCCAGTGAAGAAGCTCGACCTCGATCCGGTCACCGTCCGGAAGGCGCGCAGCCTCGCGCGCAAGGCCGGCAAGCCGATCGTGAACCTCGCCCGCCGGCACACCACCGTGTCGGTGGAGCGTGCGGTACTACGGCTCGCCGGGCTGACCGGTGCCGACACCGAAGGTATCCCGTGGGTGAACCGCCTCGCCGACACCGTGCGCGCCGACGTCGGGCTGGAGCACGGTCTCGCGCTGCCGGTCTGGGACGCGCTGATCCGCGGCGAGGCCGAGGACCTCGCCGTACTGGCGCAGAAGGCAGCCTCGGGCTCCGTGACGTTCCGGATGCCCGAGGGGCGGGATGCGACGAAGGCCCGGACCGCGGCACGCCGGGCCGCGGCCGCCGGGCTGAAGCGGATCGACGGCCGGCGCCGCGAGCGGGACCGGCTGATCAAGCGGCACGGCGATCCGGAACAGCGGCCGTGGATCTACCTGATCGTTGCCACCGGCGACATCTACGAAGACATCCCGCAGGCGCAGGCGGCCGCCCGCGAGGGCGCCGACATCATCGCGGTGATCCGCTCGACCGGGCAGTCGCTGCTCGACTACGTCCCCGAGGGCGCGACCCGCGAGGGCTTCGCCGGGACGTACGCGACCCAGGAGAACTTCCGGCTGATGCGGGCCGCGCTCGACGACACGTCGAAGGAGCTCGGCCGCTACGTCCGGCTGACGAACTACGCGTCCGGTCTGTGCATGCCGGAGATCGCGACGCTGGCCGGCCTCGAGCGGCTCGACATGATGCTGAACGACTCGATGTACGGGATTCTGTTCCGCGACATCAACCCGATCCGGACGTTCGTCGACCAGCGCTTCAGCCGGCAGATCCACGCCCGCGCCGGGATCATCATCAACACCGGCGAGGACAACTACCTGACCACTGCCGACGCCGTCGAGGCCGCGCACACGGTCACGGTGTCGCAGCTGCTGAACGAGTACTTCGCGAAGGAAGCCGGGCTGGAGGACTGGCAGCTCGGGCTCGGGCACGCGTTCGAGATCAACCCGGACATCCCGGACTCGTTCCGGCTGGAGCTGGCGCACGCGATGCTGGCCCGGCAGCTGTTCCCGAACGCGCCGCTGAAGTGGATGCCGCCGACCCGGCACATGACCGGCGACGTGTTCCGCGGGTATCTGCTGGACGGGTTCTTCAACCTGGTCGGCGCGATGACCGGGCAGGGCATCCTGCTGGTCGGCATGATGACCGAGGCCGTGGTGACGCCCTGGATCTCGGACCGCGACCTGGCGCTGCAGAACGTCCGCTACGTGTTGGGTGCTGCCGGCAACCTTCACGAGGACTTCCGTCCGGAGCCGAACGGCTTCATCGCTTCAAGGGCTCGCCAGGTGCTGGGGGAGTCGGTGGAGCTGCTGGACCGGATCGTCGACGACGGCCTGCTGAACGCGATCGGCGACGGCACCTTCGGACTGATGAAACGTCCTCAGGACGCCGGCCGTGGACTGGATGGTGTCGCCCGCAAGTCGGCCGAGTACTACAACCCGGCCATCGAGCTGATGGAGGAGGGGTTGTGAGCATCATCCGGCCGTACGGCGACACCACCGGGGACGGGATGGTGCAGCTGTCGTTCACCCTGCCCGTCCCGCACGACAAGCGGGCCGAGGGCGCCGCCGTCCAGCTCGCGAACAAGATGGGCATGGACCCGGCGCTGGTCGTGCACGCGAAGGCGATCGGCCCGGACTTCACGTTCTTCGTCGTGTACGGCCCGGTGAACCACCTGGTCGACACCTCGAAGGTCGAGGTCGTCGAGCGCGACTACCCGTTGCTCGCGCCGAAGGAAGTGAACCTCGCGATCCGGAAGGGCCTGCGCCGCCGGCTCACCGTGGTGGGCGCGTGCATCGGCACCGACGCGCACACGGTCGGCATCGACGCGATCCTCAACATCAAGGGGTTCGCGGGCGAGAAGGGCCTGGAGTACTACCGCGAGGTGAAGGTGGTGAACCTCGGCGCACAGGTCGCCGTACCGGAGCTGGTCCGGCGGGCACGGGCCGAGAAGGCGGACGCGATCCTGGTGTCCCAGGTGGTCACGCAGCGCGAGGCGCACATGCTGAACACCAAGGAGATGTCGGCGGCGTTCCGGGAGGCGTACTCCGAGGACGCCCGGCCGGTGTTGGTTGCCGGTGGCCCCCGTTTCACCGAACAGATGGCCGGCGAGCTCGGCGTCGACCGGGTGTTCGGCCGCGGTACGACGCCCGGCGAGGTGGCGAGCTATCTCGTTGACGCACTGGTGACCAAACGCCACTCGTACAGAAAGATCGCATAAAGGTGTCGAAGGCAACTATCGGACTGACGGTCACGCACCGCAGGTATGTTCCCTACAGCCACGCGCACTACGCCGGCAATCTCGTTGACGGTGCCTACGTCCTGGCGCTTTTCGGTGACGTGGCAACAGAGGTGTGCATCCAGGCGGACGGCGACGAAGGCCTGTTCGCGTCGTACTCCGACGTCCAGTTCCTGCAGCCGTTGCGGGCCGGTGACGTGGTCGAGGTGACGGCCACGATCAGCCGCGTCGGCAACCGGAGCCGCGATCTCGATTTCAGCGCGTACGTCGTCTGCCGTGGTCGTCCGGACCAATCCGCGTCGGCGGCCGAAGTGCTTGCCGAACCGCTGGAGATCACCCGGGCCAAGGGAACCGTTGTCGTCCCGGTTGCGTGACGATTGGTTGCCCTGGGTAACGATCACGTGGAGTGCCGATCTCGCTCTGTAACGTGACTTGATTGAGCATTCCTCGTTTTCCCTTGTAGGGCAGGCGATAGTGTTACAACGGGCTCAAAGAGCCGGGGGAGAGGTTGACACCGCCGCCGCCAGCGAGCATCGTTTTGGGGGTCGTCATATCCCGTTTGTTCAACGGTCACACGAAGTTCGGCTACCGGATGATCCCGCGACGCTGACCAGGCCACAGCCAGGCTTGAGTCGACGGGGGCTGAGATCGCCGGTGGTGAGCCCCCCGCGGGGCAGAGGTGGAAGAGGCTCGGCGGCCAGTAGACAACAGCCGTGCGGTGCGCAGCCAGCGTATCGGCGGTTGGTCCGAAGGCACGCCGAGCCTCTTTCCTCTGTCAGAACCGGAATCCCAGCGGTGTGACTAGTTCAGGCGCGTGATCCGCCCGAGGGCCGGAACCTTCACCGGGGCGTTCTTCCCCAGGTAGCTCTCGAAGGCCTCCAGGTCGCGGACCTTCTCGACCCGATCGGTGCCCTCGGTGAGCACGCTGAACGCGTCGCCTCCGGTCGCGATGAACGAGTTCGCCGTCGCCCGGTACCGCCCGTCCGGGTCGATCGTGACGCCGTTCAGCTTGATGCTCGCCGGGTCGATCTTGTCGCACGCCGGTCGCGCGTTGTCATAGCTGAACGTGAAACCTCTCGAGACTCCGAGTACCCGAGCCGTCGTCTGACCGCACCACTGCTGTTCGAGCAGCCGGTGCACCTGCTCGCCGGTGAGCGTCATCGTCACCAGCATGTTGCTGAACGGCTGGACCCGGAGCGCCTCACCGTGGGTGACCACATTCGGCAGGTCGTTCCCGGTCGGGCTGACGATCAAGTCACCGCCGGCGGGGGAGGACAGCCCGTTCCGCGCGGGCGCGATGGCGGCGCGGCATCCCCAGATGCTCGTCCTGGACTGCTTGTACGTCGGGGTCGTGCAGCGCACCCACGAGGCCACGGACCTGCTGCTGACCTCGGCGACCGAGGCCATCGACCGGCACCGGTTGCCGCAACGGTGAACCCATGTGTTCCTTCACCGCGGAGTCCTCCGCTGGTCATCTTTCTGTCGGTGGCGGTCGCTACGATGTGATCAGTGAGGTGATACTCGGAGTGACCGGGTTGGTGAGGCGTTCGACGCGGCGACCGGCGTGCGGGGCGACTGGATACAGTGGCGCCTTGCACACGTTGCACGGGTCGTAGGACAAGGGGTACCGCGTGGACCGGTTGAAGGCGCTGGGGCGGCTGCTGCCGCGGCTGGTGGTGGCTGTTGCGGCCGGGGCGATGCTCGGGTTCGCGTTCCAGCCGCACGACCTGCCGTGGCTGACGATCGTCGCCGTACCGCTCTTCCTGGCTGCGCTGCACGGGATCTCGATGAAGGCCGGCTTCCTGGTCGGCGCCTGCTTCGGGATCGCGTACTACGCCGTCCTGGTGCCCTGGTTGAGCGTCATCGGCGGAGACGCCGCGATCGCGCTGGCCGTCCTCGAGGGGCTGTTCTACGCGGTCTTCGGGCTGTTCGCGACGCAGGTGCTGAAGCTGCGGTTGTGGCCCTTGTGGATCCCGTGCTTGTGGGTGGCGACCGAGTTCGCGACCGCGTCGGTGCCGTTCGGCGGCTTCCCGTGGGGCAAGCTCGCGTGGGCCTTTGCGGACGCGCCGCTCGGGCGGCTTGCGGCGTACGTCGGGATCGCTGGGCTGAGCTTCGTCATCGCGTTCCTCGGCGTGCTGGTGTACGCCGTTCTGCGCCGCGGGACTGTGCTGCGGATGCGGGCGGTCGCGCTGGTGGCGGGGCTGGCGATCGTGTTCGGGAGCATGCTGATCCACCTGTCGCTCTCGGGTGACGGGAAGAGCGTGACGGCCGCGATGGTGCAGGGGAACGTGCCGGGCAAGGGGCTCGAGTTCCTCGGCCGCGCCCGGACCGTGACGAACAACCACCTGCAGGCGACGCTCGACCTGGAGAAGGACGTGCAGGCCGGCAAGGTGAAGAAGCCGGACCTGGTGATCTGGCCGGAGAACTCCACCGACATCGATCCGTACAAGGACGAGGAGACCCGCGCCGACATCGAGGAGGCCGTGAAGGCGGTCGGCGTACCGATCCTCGTCGGCGCCGTCACCGAAGGTCCGGGGCCGAACGAGCGGCAGACGACCGGGATCGTGTGGGACCCGGTGACCGGGCCGGGCCAGCGGTACGCCAAGCGGCATCCGGTGCCGTTCGGTGAGTACATCCCGTTCCGCAACCAGCTGCTGCCGTACATCCACCGCCTGGAGATGATCGGCGCGCAGACCGTGCCCGGTGTCGGGCCCGGCGTGATGCCGATCCGCGGCGTCACGTACGGCGACGTGATCTGTTTCGAGCTGGCGTACGACAACGTGATCCAGGACGTCGTGAAGGGCGGCGCTCAGGTCCTGATCGTGCAGACCAACAACGCGACGTACAGCGGCACCGGGCAGCCGGAGCAGCAGTTCGCGATCACCCGGATGCGCGCGATCGAGACCGGCCGGACGGTCCTGATCGCCTCCACCAGCGGGATCTCCGGCGTCATCCGCCCGGACGGCACGGTCGAGCACAAGTCGGCGCAGTTCACCCGGGACGTGTACGTCGCGAACGTGCCGCTGCGGGACGTGCAGACGCTGGCGACGACGCTCGGCGGCTGGCCGCAGTGGGTGCTGACCGGGCTCGGGTTGCTCGGGCTGGTGCTCGCGATGGTGAGCCGGCGCCGTACCCGCGAGGACAAGACTCCGCCGCCGGCCGCGGACCCCACGCCGGAACGCGAGAAGGTGCCGGCCTGACGGTCGGGGAATCCCCTGATCGATCCCCGGCGCCCGGTGCGGAGCGTGGGAACGGCTGCCGCGACCTGTAACACTGGGGTGAACCTGCGGGAAAGGGACAGAACATGCCGTGGTTGATCTGGCTGGCACTGCTGGCCGTGCCGGTCGTGGAGATCTTCGTGATCATCCAGATAGGTCACGCCATCGGCGGCTGGCAGACGCTGGGCCTGCTGGCGTTGGAGACCGTCCTCGGCGCCTGGCTCATCAAACGCGCCGGCCGTCGCGCATGGGCCACCCTCCAGTCGAGCCTGCAGACCGGCAACCTCTCCGGCAGCAACGTGATCGACGGAAAGGCCGCGCCGACCCGGGACCTGACCGACAGCGGCATGGTCCTGATCGGCGGCGCCCTCCTGGTCGTCCCCGGCTTCATCACCGACCTCGTCGGCCTGTTCTTCCTGCTGCCGTTCACCCGCCCGCTGGCCCGCCGCCTGGGCACCCGCTTCCTCACCCGCCGCGCGGCCAACCTCACCTCGCCCAACTTCGCGCCGTTCATGCCCGGCGCCCCGCAGCCGCAGCCCCAACGCCCCGCCTCCGGCGACGTGATCCAGGGCGAGGTCATCGACCCGGAGAAGTAGGCCGGTAGATCGCCTTCGCGGACTGCAGGAACGACAGCGCCAGGGGAGTGCTCTCGGTCCAGGCGACGACGACCGGGCTCGGTGGCAGGTCGGTTACCGGGACGGTGGCGAACTGCGGGCCGGGGTCGTGATTGGTCAACGGGGTGAGGCCGATGGTGGCGTTCCAGAGGACGGACTGGAGGCATTCCTGGACGGCGCGGACGACTGGGCCTTCGCGGTGGGTGCCGCCGTTCCAGTAGGACTGCCATTCCGGGTCGGTGCCGGGTGGGAACTGGAACCAGCGGCGGTCGGCCAGGTCGGCGAGCGTGAGGGTGCCGCGGGCGGCGAGCGGGTCGTCGGCTCGGAGTACGGCGGCGACCGGGTCGGAGCGGAGTTCGTGGACGTACAAGCCCTTGCGGTTGAACGGGCCGCGGGTGAGGGCGACGTCGACGAGGCCCGCGCGGAGGCCGCAGGTCGGGTCGTCGAGGTCGGTCTCGCGGATGTGCACCTCGACGTTCGGGTGCCGGTCGCGGTAGGCGGCGGCGAGGCGGGAGATGTCGGGGTCGGTACTGTCGCCGAGGATGCCGACGGTGAGCGGGGCGGCGCCGGCGGCTGCGGCCACTCGGGTGCGGAGGCGGTCGGACTGGGCGAGCAGTCTGCGGGCTTCGGTGAGGAGCGCGGTGCCGGCGGGGGTGAGGGTGACGCCGGCGGCGGAGCGGTTGAAGAGCGTCGTACCGAGGTCGGCTTCGAGGTGGCGGATGGCGCGGCTGAGCGGCGGTTGGCTCATGTAGAGCCGGGTCGCGGCGCGGCCGAAGTGCAGCTCCTCGGCGACGGCGACGAAGTACCGGAGGGTGCGGAGTTCCATCAGCTGCGACGATACCCGTTGGGTATCGGTGATGCCGGAGCGGTCTTGGACGCGGCGCGGGGTGCGGTGGTGCGCTGGAGGCATGCTCGAAGAACCGATCGTTGAGATTGCCGACGTCCAGGAACTCGCCCGCGAGGTGGTGGTGATTCCGAATCGGAACGTCGACCTTGTCCCGAACATCACGCTGATCGGCGGGCGTGAGGCGGTGCTGGTCGTCGACACCGGGCTCGGTCCGGGGAACGCGCGGCGGGTGCTGGAGTTCGCGGTGGAGTACGCGGCCGGGCGGCGGGTGTATCTGACGACGACGCACTTCCATCCGGAGCACGCGTTCGGCGCAGGCGTGTTCGCGGGGGAGGCGACGTACCTGGTCAATCGGGCGCAGGCCGATGATCTGCGGTTGAAGGGCGAGGGGTATCTCGCGATGTTCCGCGGGCTGGGGGAGGCGGTGGCGCGGGCGCTCGAGGGGACGGTGATCCCGGTGCCGGAGCTGACGTACGACGCGGCGTACGAGCTGGAACTGGGTGGGCGGACCGTCGAACTGCGGGCGACCGGGCGGGGGCACAGCCTGGGGGATCAGGTCGTCGTGGTGCCTGATGCCGGGATCTTGCTGACGGGGGATCTGGTGGAGACGGAGCAGTTCGCGATCTTTCCGTGGTTCCCGCCGCATGATGTGGACGTTTCGGGGGTGCGGTGGATCGAGGTGCTCGATCGGCTTGCTGCTGGTGGGCCGCGGATCGTCGTGCCGGGGCATGGGGATGTGGGGGACGTCCGGCTGCTGGCGCAGGTGCGTGACTACCTTGTGGAGTTGCGGGACGAGACGTGGAAGCGGGTCGGCTCGGCGGTGCTTGAGGAGACGATTGCGGAGGAGATCCGGGCGCTGATGATTCGGCGACATCCCGACTGGCGGTTGCCTGAGTGGATCGAGCGCGGTGTTGGGTGCTTGTGCGCGGAATACCCGAGCCGTGCGTGACCGCGGGCGTCTGACAGGAGCAGACTGTTCGGGTGGTGGGGTTGCGGCGGCGGGATCCGGGGTTGGCGGCTACGCGGCGGGCGGGGCGGACCGCGGTGGTGATGCCGTTGTTGTTCGCGTTCTGTGCGGGGGTGCTGAAGGCGCCGACGGTCGCGAGCTTCGCGGCGTTCGGAGCGTTCGCGATGTTGTTGCTGGTGGATTTCTCGGGGAGCGTCGGTCAGCGGATCCGGGCGCAGGTGCAGCTCGCGCTGGCGTGGATGGTGCTGGTGTCGCTCGGGACCTTGGCGGGGTATTCCGTGTGGACAGCGGTCGTGGCGACAGCGGTCGTCGGATTCGCCGTACTGTTCGCCGGGGTCGTCAGCTCGGTCCTCGCCGGCGCCGGTACGTCGTTGCTGTTGTCGTTCATCCTGTCCGTCGCCACCCCGGGCTCGCTGTCGACCCTGCCCGACCGGCTCGCCGGCGTCGCGATCGCCGCCGTCGCAGCGGTCGTCGCGGTGACCTTCCTCTGGCCCCGCACCGCGGTCGATCCGCTCAGCGCCCCGGCCGCACGGGTCTGCCGAGCGGCCGCGGCGCAGCTCCGGTCCGAGGCGCTCGACTCGGTCGCCGTCTGCGCGGTACGAACCCGTGAGACCGCGACCCTCATCGACGAACTCCGCAGCACGTTCACCGGTACGCCGTACCGGCCGACCGGCCTGTCCACCGGATCGCGCGCCCTCGTCCGGCTCGTCGACGAACTCACCTGGCTGAGCGGCATCCTCGAGGAACCGGGGCCTGAGGCAACGACGTGCGACGCCGAGTCGGCGGCGGTGCACCTCGCCGCCGCCGACGTCCTCGAGCGCAGCGCCGAGCTTCTCGAGGACCCGTCGCAGGACGTCGACAAGCTGACGACCGCCGCGCAACTGCTCCGCGACGCCGTCGCCAAGCTCGAGGACGGCGCGGTCGACCGGCTCCCTTCGACGTACCGTTCCGAGTCAGATCTGCTCAGCAGCCTGAACGTCTCGTTCCGCGCCCAGGAGGTCGCGTTCGGCGTGCTGCTGATTGCGCAGAACGTCGAGACCGCGCGCCGCGCCGACCAGCGCCCGTGGACCGACCGCCTCCTCGGCCGCGAGCCGAGCGCGCTCGCGGGACCCTTCGCCAGCGCCACCGAACGCGCCGCCGCGCATCTCGAACCGCATTCGGTCTGGCTGCACAACAGCATCCGCGGCGCGGTCGGTCTCGCCGCGGCGGTCGCGCTCGCGAACCTGACCGGCGTCGAGCACGGCTTCTGGGTGATCCTCGGCACGCTCTCGGTCCTGCGGTCGAATGCGCTGAGCACCGGCCAGAACGCGTACCGCGCGATCGGTGGCACCGTCGTCGGTTCGATCGTCGGCGCCGTCCTGCTGCAGTTGATCGGCGACAACCGGACGGCGCTGTGGATCTTGCTGCCGATCGCCGTACTGTTCGCCGGGATCGTGCCGGCGGCGGTCTCGTTCGCGACCGGGCAGGCCGCGTTCACGGTGACGCTGGTGATCCTGTTCAACATCGCGCAGCCGGAGGGCTGGTCGCTGATCCTGTTCCGGATCGGCGACATCGCGCTCGGCTGCGCGGTGAGCGTCGCGGTCGGCCTGCTGTTCTGGCCGCGCGGCGCGTCGAAGGCGGTCGGAAAGGCGCTCGCCGAGGCGTACGTCGACAGCGCGCAGTACCTCGTCAGCGTCGTCGGGTACGCCGTGTCCTGCTGCGCGCCCGGTCCGCGGATGCCGCAGGACGGACGGCGCGCGGCCGCGGCGGCGCGGAGGCTCGACGACACGTTCCGCACGTACCTGGCCGAGCGTGGCGCGAAGACCGTGCCGTTGAGCGAGGTGACCGCGCTCGTCACGGGCGTGGTCGCGGTCCGGCTCGCCGCGGACGCCGTACTGGAACTCTGGGAGCGGTACGCCGACGGCCGGCCGCCGTCGGACGACCGCGCCGCGGCGCAGGCGGCGTTGCTCGCGTCCGCGGACCGCCTGCTCCGGTGGTACACGAGCCTCGCGGGCGCGCTGGACGCGCGGGCCGCCGTACCGGAGCCGCTGCCGCACGACTACCCGACGAAGACGCGCCTGGTGGACGCCGTACGGAACGACCTGCACGACGCCCACGACCAGGCGACGCCGACCGCGATCCGGATCCTCTGGACGAACGACCACCTGGAAGTCGTCCGCCGCCTGCAGCCCGGCCTCGTGGTCGCGGCGTCTAGGCGAACGGCCCCTTCGCGCTGAACGCGTGCTCGACGAAGCGGTCGGCCATCACCTGGTGCGTGTCCGCGTCCGGGTGCAGGTCGTCGAGCAGCGGATGCGCGAGGTTGTCGGCCTCGCCGTACAGCGTGCGGCCGTCGAGGTAGTGCAGGTTCGGGTCGGTGAGGGCGCGCTGCGCGACGATCCGGTCGAGTTCCGCGCGGATCACCGAGAGGGTGAGCTTGCCGGCCGGCACCTCGTCGGGGTTGCCGGTGGCGGTGAAGCCGATCTCGCCGGCCGCGAGGGACTCGAGGTTCCAGCCGGTCGGGCCGGGCGTGTCCTCGTGGATCGGGCAGAGGATCGCGGAGACGACCAGCAGCGGTGTGTCCGGGTGGCCGTCGCGGATCGTGTCGAGGAAGCCGTGCACCGCGGGCGTGAAGCTGCGCAGCCGGTAGCTGTCGCTGTTCACGATGTTGATGCCGAGCTTCAGGCTGATCAGGTCGGCCGGGGTGTCGCGGATCGTCCGGGCGAAGAACGGTTGCAGGTACGAGCTGCCGCCGAAGCCGAGGTTCAGCAGTTCGACGTCTGCCTGCGCGGCGGCGAGTGCGGGCCAGATGCCGGTGGGGTGCTTCGCGTTCGAGCCGTGGCTGATCGAGCTGCCGTGGTGCACCCAGAGCCGGCGGGTGGACGGCACCGGCTCGACCGGGGCATCGGTGCGCAGGGCAACGAGTTCGGTGGACTCGTCGTGTGGGAGCCAGATCTCGACGGTCTTCTCGACGGCGGCGAGACCGTCGACGCGGAGTGTCTGCGGGATGCCCTCGCGGGTGTCGGCGGCGCCGGTCATCAGGTCGATCGTGATCACGTCGCCGCCGGGAGCGGTCACCTGGGTGACCAGCCGGCCGTCGACGAGTACGTCGTACACGCCGTCGGGGCGCGGGGGAGCGCCGGTGTAGTCGCGCTTGGTCGGGAGCGTGTCGAGCTCGATCGCGGTGGCCGCCGTCCGGAGGACGAGGCGGACGCCGGAGGGCTGGGTGTCGACCATGTCCAGCTGGGCGTCCTGGTACTGCGTTCGCGCCCAGGCCGGGAGGCGGTGCGGCTGGACGCCGCGCGCGGTCGGCTCGAGATCGAGGGCGCCGCGGAAGAGGTCGAGGGTGAGCGGGACGGTGATCATGTCAGCTCCAGGTCCGAAGGAGGGCGTCGAGGGAGTCGAGGATGCGCGACCAGCTGCTGTCACTCGACGGGTCGCTGTAGGCGAAGGAGCCGGCCAGCTCGAGACTCACGTAGCCGTGCACGACGCTGCCGATCAGTCGCACGGCGTCCGTCTCGGCAGGTTCGCTCAGGTCGTACGCCCGGAGGACGGCGCGCCAGAGCTCCGAGTGACGCCGCGCAGCAGTCACGTACTCATCCGAGTTCAGGTCGGTGGGAACGTGGCGGGCGGCGGCGTAGCGGCCGGGGTGTTGGTGGGCGTAGGTGCGGTAGACGTCGGCCATCGCGGTGAGAGCGTCAGCGCCGGCCCGGCCCGCCAGGGCGGCGGCGGCCTGGTCGGCGAGCTCGGTCAGGGCGACGGTGGCGATCCGGGTCTTCAGGTCGTCGGAGTTGCGGACGTGCGAGTACAGGCTCGCGACCTGCACGTTGAAGTGCCTCGCCAGAGCAGACACGGTCACCTGGTCGAAGCCGACCTCGTCCGCCAGCTCCGCGCCCGCCTGCGCCAGCCGCGGGCGGCTCAATCCAACTCTTGCCATATCTCATTATGTATTTGCCTAAAGCCTATAGGCAAATCGGTGCAAGAAGAAACCCTCACCGCGCCATTGCGATGAGGGTTCCGGGGTGTGGCTCAGGCGGTGCGCTTGGTCCGGTGCAGGTGCGCCGGGCCGATCTCGCCCTTGCGGAGCAGCTCGACCCGCTCGGCCAGCAGCTCCTCCAGCTCCGAGATGCTCCGGCGCTCGCGCAGCATGTCCCAGTGCGTACGGGCCGGCTTCTCCTGCTTCGGTTCCGGCTTCTCGCCGGTGGAGCGAGCGGCCTCGCTGCCGCAGTGCGGGCACTCCCAGACCGCGGGCACCTCGGCGTCGTGCGCCATGGTCACCTCGACCACGTGGCCGCGGGGGCAGTCGTACGTGATCATCTGGCGCGGCGCGAACTCGACACCACGGTCATCCTCGAAGCTGACCCCACCCAGCCCCGAACCACGCAGTACGCGATTAGACATGTCAAACCTCCGAGATCGTCATCCGTGCCAACGGTCGGCCGGCCCGGATCATTCCCATTTTGGCATGTCCGAGCCATATGTACGCACCTGACAGCCCGTCGTGACCTGCTGTCATCGAGTGTTCACAGATGACGGTGTGTCGCAGGCCACGCGCACTACGGCGTGCCAAATCGATATCCGGTTCACAGCCGGTTGCCAGGAAGCCAGGATCTCCTCCTCAGTAATCGACCATAGCCTCTGCGTCCATGGTGCTACCCCGCCACAAGCTCCGTGGCCTCAGTTTCGTGAACGTGGCCCTGGTGGCCATCGTGCTCGTCATCGGCGTGACCGCCTACTTCCTGTTCTTCAAGAAGGATCCGCCGGCCGCCAGTGCGACCCGGCCGTCGGTCGCGGTGCAGCTCGGGACAGTGACCGCGAGTGTGAGCTCGAGCGGTACGTTGCAGAGCTCGACCACCGCGTCGCCGGCCTTCGAGACGTCCGGCACGGTCACCCAGGTCCTGGTCAAGGTCGGGCAGGTGGTGGCGAAGGGGGCGGCGATCGCGAAGGTCGACCCGTCGTCGGCCAACCGGCAGCTGGTGATCGCGCAGCAGAACCAGATCGCGTCCGCGAACTCGGTGACCGCCGCCGAGCAGACGCTCAGCGACGCGCAGACCGCGCTCGAAGCCGCCGAGGAGGCGTCGGCGTCCCCGTCGCCGACCCCGACGCCCAGCAACGGTCAGCAGCAGCAGACCCAGTCTCAAGGTCAGGGGCAGAGTCAGGGTCAGAGTCCGGAAGTTGCCGTGAGCAACGCCGAGGCGAGCCTGGCGAAGGCGAAGGCCGACAAGGAGCAGTCCGACCAGAATGTCGAGGCCGCCCAGGCCGCGGTCGACGCGACCACGCTGAAGGCGCCGATCGCCGGCACCATCACCGCGATCAACGGTGCGGTCGGTTCGGTGACCGGTGGTGGGTCCAGCTCAGGTTCAGGCAGCGGCGGCAGCAGCGGTCAAGGCTCGACCTCAGGTCAAGGTTCATCCTCTGCCTCCAGCAGTACGTCGAGCACCGCAGGCACCGGCTTCGTCGACATCGCCGACCTCAAGTCGCTCCAGGTGGTGGCCGCGTTCGCGGAGGCGGACGCGATCAAGATCAAGGCCGGCCAGTCCGCGACCGTCACACTGAACGCCGAGCCCGGTACGTCGCTGACCGCCTCGCTGGCGTCCGTGTCGCCCACTCCGACGACAACCAACGGCGTCGTCTCGTACTCCGCGACCTTCAGCCTCGCGAAGCTCCCGGCGAACGCCCGGATCGGGCAGACCGCCAACGTCACCGTCCAGACCGCGAAGGCGGCCAACGCGCTGTACGTCCCGAGCACCGCGATCACGACCAGCGGTACGACGTCCACCGTGACGATGGCCGACGGCAGCGGGACCCGTGAGGTGACGGTCGGCGTCCGCGGCGACAGCTACACCCAGATCGTGTCTGGGGTGAAGGAAGGCGACCAGATCGAACTGCTGCAGGGCAACATCGGCGGTACCCAGACCGGGCAGAACGGCCAGAACCGGCAGGGCGCCGGCGGCGGGCAGTTCCCGGGCGCCGGCAACGGCGGCGGACTCGGTGGTGGGGCGGGCGCGGGTGGCGCGGGCGGTGGAGGTTTCCGTGGCCGCTGACGCCCTGATCGAGATCCGGGACGTCACCAAGACGTACGGCCACGGCGAGACCGCGGTACACGCGCTGCAAGGCGTGTCGCTGCGGGTCGACGCGGGGGAGTACGTCGCGGTGATGGGTTCGTCCGGCTCCGGCAAGTCGACGTTGATGAACATCCTCGGGTGCCTCGACGTACCGTCGCGCGGGGAGTACTGGCTGGACGGCAGCGACGTGGCCCGGCTCAGCGAGGACCAGCAGGCGCTCGTCCGCGGCCGCAAGATCGGGTTCATCTTCCAGTCGTTCAACCTGATCCCGCGGACCACCGCGCTCGCGAACGTCGAGCTGCCGCTCACGTACGCACACCTGCGCCGGACCGAACGACGGCGCCGCGCGAACCGGGCACTCGAGCTCGTCGGCCTCGCGGACCGTACCGGCCACCGGCCGAACCAGCTGTCCGGCGGACAGCAGCAGCGGGTCGCGATCGCCCGCGCGCTCGCGACCGGCCCGCGGATCCTGCTCGCCGACGAGCCGACCGGCAACCTGGACGCGCACTCGACCGACGAGGTGCTCGGCATGTTCGACCAGCTGCACGCGGAGGGCCGGACGATCATCGTGATCACCCACGAGCACGAGGTCGCGGCCCGCGCCCGCCGGCTGGTGCACGTCTCCGACGGCCGGATCGTCTCCGACGAGGTGACCCGCTGATGTCACCACGCGACCTGATGGGCGCCGCCCTGCGCGGCCTCACCGCGAACAAGCTGAGATCCCTGCTGACCGTCCTCGGCGTCTCGATCGGCGTCGGCGCGGTGATCGTGCTGGTTGCGGTCGGCAACGGTTCCGGCAAGGCGGTGCAGCAGCGGCTGGAGGCGATGGGTACGAACCTGCTCACGGTCTCCACGACCGGTGGCGGTGGCGGCTTCGTCCGCGGCCAGGCCGGCCCGGCGAACCAGCAGTACAGCCTGACCCTCGAGGACTCGTCCGCGCTCGCGGACAAGCACCTCGCGCCCGACGTGGCGTCCGTCGCCCCGGTGATGACCAGCTCCGGTACGGCGACCAACGGCGACACGAGCTACACGGTCAACCAGGTGATCGGTACGACCCCGGAGTACATGCCGGCCACCAATACGCCGGTCCAGATCGGGCAGTCGTTCACGCAGGCGGACGTCGACACGTCCCAGCGGGTGATCCTGCTCGGGCAGACCGCCGCGACCGAGCTGTTCACGCGGCCGGCCAGCGCCGTCGGGCGGACGATCAAGCTCGGCGCCGTCGACTTCACCGTGCTGGGCGTCCTGGCCAGCAAGGACAGCACCGGGTTCAACGACCCGAACGCGACGGCGATCGTCCCGATCACCACGCTCCGCGCGACCCAGGCCGGGTACGGCGCCCTGAACCAGATCGTCGTCCAGGCAGCCGACAAGGATCGCGTCGACATGGCGCAGGCCGAGGTCACCCAACTGCTGACGGCGCGGCACCAGGTGCCGGCGACCGAGACGACGTCGCCGTTCCGGATCACGAACTCGGCGCAGATCCTGCAGACCAGCCAGGACACCGCGGCGACGTTCACCGCACTGCTCGCCACCGTGGCCGCGATCAGCCTGGTGGTCGGCGGGATCGGCGTCACCAACATCATGCTGGTCACGGTCACCGAGCGGACCCGGGAGATCGGCATCCGCAAGGCGCTCGGCGCCCGGCGGCGCACGATCCTCGGCCAGTTCCTGATCGAGGCGACGCTGCTCAGCCTGATCGGCGGCACGGTCGGCGTCGGCGCGGCGCTGATCGTCACCCGCTTCCAGCTCGCCGGTGTGCAGCCGGTGCTGGTGCCGTCGTCGATCGGACTCGCGCTCGGCGTGTCCGCGGCGGTCGGCCTGTTCTTCGGCAGCATGCCGGCGCACCGAGCCGCCGGTCTCCGTCCCATCGACGCACTACGACACGAGTGAGAGGCCCCCAGCTATGAGTGACCAGACGCCCGACGAGTTCGCCCAGATCGGGTCCGACGAGGAGGTCGAGGCGGCGCTGAAGCCGAAGAAGACCCTCAACCTGCCGCTTGCGACCGCGATCCTGGCCGGCATCGTGGTGCTCGCCGTCGGCCTCGCGGGCGGCGCCGGACTGCACGCCGCGTTCGCGTCGAACAGTACGTCCAACCAGCCGCAGGCCGGTCGCGGCGGCTTCGGTGGGTACGGCGGCTACCGCGGCCAGAACGGCGGGAACGGTCCCGGCTTCGGCGGCGGGCAGGGCGGAGCCGGCGGGCAGGGCGGCGGCGGAACGATCGGTACGGTCGTGTCCGCGAACTCGTCCCAGCTCGTCGTGAAGACCCAGTCCGGCAACGTCACGGTGAAGCTCACCGGCGACACGACGTACGAGATCACCTCGAAGGGCACCGCGGCCGACCTGAAGACCGGCGAGCAGGTCGTCGTCAGCGGGCAGAACTCCAACGGCACGATCACCGCGAACTCTGTCCGCCAGGGGAGTTTCGGCGGCTTCCGGGGGCCGAACGCGACGCCGTCCGGCCGGTGACGGATTCCCAGGCCATCACAATCGCTCGGGCCTGACGCGCCTGAGCGTGCCGGGGTAGTGCGGCAGCACATTGCGATGGCGTGGCGGTCCGCCCAAGAACCGTGCGCCCGGCCAGCACCCCGGCCGGGCGCACGCTCACGTCCGGGTCGCGAAGAGGGCGACGGCGGTCGAGTCGAGGGCGAACGAGCCGCCGTGGGCGTCGATGGCGGCGCCGGTGCGTTCGAGGAGGGTGGTGAGCCTGCCGGCGTCGGCGAGAGGTTTGGCGAGGCCGCTGGTGCGGAGTTGGTCGAGCCACTCGTCGCGGGTGTAGGTGCGGGACCACGGGAAGGTGGGGCGTTCGATTGCGGTGAACTCGTTGCCGAGCGCGTCGGCGGTGCGGTCGAGGAAGTGCTCGTACGCGCCGCGGGGTGATGCGGGAGCCTTGGGGAGTACGTCGCGCTGCACGGCGGCGAAGGCGGTGCCGAGTTCGGGCGGCGGCTGGAGGACGTACCAGAAGACGGCGAACGTGCCGCCGGGGCGCAGCACCTCGGCAGCCTTCGCGGCACCCGCGACCGGGTCGATCCAGTGCCAGGTCATGCCCGCGACGAGGGCGTCGTACGTCCGGCCCTTCGCGTCCCACGACTCGAACGGTGAGACCTCGACGTCGACCCCGGTGCTCCGTGCGTACGCCGCCATCCGCTCGTCGACCTCGACGCCGAGCACGTGGCAGCCGGTCGCCTGGAGCTGACGGGCGAGGATCCCGGTCCCGCAACCGACATCGAGGATCTCGTGGCCGGGGCTCTTGGCAACAATCGCGTCGATCAGCGCGTCCGGGTAGGTGGGACGAGCCCGGTCGTAGAGCTCGGGATCTGCACCGAAGGACTCCGCCATGTCCCGCCGCTGATGCGGCGCGACCTCGTGCGCTGCCTCCTGCTCGACCTCGTGTGTGTCCGGCTCTGCCGGGTGTGGGGGTGCGGCGGTGGCGCCGGTGGCGAACGTGGGTGGTGTGGGGGTGTTGGCGGGCTCGGGGGCGGCTCCGGCGGCTAGAGTGGGCATGTGCCCACGGTAGTGGGCGGTTGCCCACTCTTGTCAAGGACGGTGCGGATGCCTACCGGTGTCGCGATGCGGGATGCTCGGGAGTTGCTGTTCGACGCGGCCGAGCGAGTCCTGTTGCGCGAGGGCCCCGAGGGGCTGACCAGCCGGGCGGTGACGACCGAGGCGGGGTGTGCGAAAGGCCTGCTGCACAAGCACTTCACGGACTTCGACGGGTTCCTGGCGGAGCTCGTGCTGGACCGGATCCGGCGGCTGCGGACCCAGGGTGAGGTGCTGCTGGCGGCGGCCGGCCAGGGGAGTGTCGTCGAGAATCTGACCGAGATGCTGACCGACCTGTTCGGGTCGGTCGCCGTCGCCGTCGTCAGCCTGACGATCTCGCGGGACGGGCTGCGGGCGCGGCTCCGGGAGGACATTCCGACTGGCGTGCCGATCCTGAGCGAGGCGGGTCAGGTGCTCCGCGACTACCTGGCCGCGGAGCAGGCGTACGGCCGGATCCCGGCCGGTGCCGACACCGACGTTCTCGGGCTCACGCTGATCGGCTCGACGCACCTGCTGTTCGCCGACCGGACCGGCGTCCGGCCGACCGTGGACCAGGTCCGCGGCTTCGTCGGTTCCGTCGTCCCGGCCTGACCCGAACCCCGGCAGAGATCCGATGAGTCATTGACGTCCGCGCTTGGAAAGCGCTATCTTCCGACGAAATGAGGCCCAAAAAGTACAAATCTGGCCTCTCGAGACGGAAGTTGGCACGACTGTGATCAGGTCATTCAAAGTCCTGGCCGCGGGGGTGGGGGTCGCCCTGACGCTGGCCGCCTGCGGTACGAGCGGAGCCGCCAAGGCGGAGCAGGATCCGAAGGCGCCGCTCGAGCTGTGGGCCCGGACCACGCCGGGCGGTGACGGCGAGAAGGGCATGAAGAAGCTCGCCGCCGCCTTCGAGCAGCAGACCGGGCAGAAGGTCGAGGTCACCGCGATCTTCGACGACTTCGAGACCAAGCTGGCTCAGCGCGCCGCGCAGAAGGACCTGCCGGACATCGTGATGAACGACTCCTCGCAGCTCGGCACGATGGTCGGCCAGGGCATCGTCCGCGAGGTCGACATGTCCCAGATCAAGGGCAGCGACCAGCTGCTCGAGCCGGCCCTGGCCGCGGCCCGCGCGACCGATGGCAAGACGTACGGCGTCCCGTATTCCGCGCAGGCCTCCGCGCTGCTGATCCGCAAGGACTGGCTGAAGAAGGTCAAGCTGCCCGCACCAACGACCTGGGACCAGCTGGTCACCCTGGCGAAGGCCTTCACCACCCAGGACCCGGACGGCAACGGCAAGGCCGACACCTACGGGCTGGCCGTCCCCGGCTCGACCAAGCGCGGGTACGCCTCCTGGTACTTCTCGAACTTCCTCTGGGCCGGCGGCGGCGACTTCGTCGCCAAGGGTGCCGACGGCAAGTACAAGCCCGCGATGACGACGCCGGAGTCCGAGGCCGCGACCAAGTGGTTCCGTGACCTGGCCTGTACGTCGAAGGTGATCCAGCCGGGCGCCGCGACGATGGACACGCCGCCCACCAACGAGACGTTCGAGGCCGGCAAGACCGGCATGTACGTCGTCGGCCCGTACCTGATGCCGCGCTTCGACGCCTCGCTCGGCAAGGACAAGTACGAGGTCGTCGCGATGCCGCAGGGTCCGAAGGACTCGACGGTGCTGGCCGAGGGCGGCAGCGTCTACCTGATGGCGGGCTCCAAGAACGAGGCCGCGCAGAACGCGTTCGCGTCGTACGCGATCTCCGAGGCCGGGCAGAAGGTCGGCATGGAGGGCGAGAAGGCGTTCATCGTGCAGCTGCCGGTGAACAAGAACGTCGACATCAGCACGGTCCGCCCCGACCCCCGCTGGAAGCTGTACGCCGACGTGTACAAGGAGCACGGCCGCTACGCGCCGTCGGTGCCGAACTGGACGCCGATCCGGCAGAGCGCCGCAGACACCGTGAACGCGCTGATCGCGGACTGCGGCCTGGACCTGGACTCCGAGCTGAAGAAGCTCGACCAGAAGCTCGGTGACACGCTGAACCAGCAGGGCATCGGCGCGTCGTGAGTGTTCGGGAAGCAACGCGGTCGACGGCCCCGGCGCGCCCCGCGCCGGTGGCCGCCGGCCCGCGCGGTCCGCTGAGGCGGGGACACAGGCGCAACGGCCAGTGGTGGATCCCCTGGCTGTTCCTCGCCCCGGCGCTCGTGCTGTTCGTGTACTTCAAGTTCATCCCGATGGCGCAGGCGATCGGGATGTCGGTGCAGGAGGTCCGCCCGTACCTCGGCAACCGGTGGGTCGGCGGCGCGAACTACGCCGAGATCCTCGGCGACGACGGGTTCCGCTCGGCGGCCTGGAACACGGTGGTCCTCGCGGTCGGGCAGACGGCCGGCTCGATGATCCTCGGGTTCTGCCTGGCGCTGCTCGTCGAGGGACAGACCCGCAAGCTGAGCTTCATCCGGTCGGCCGCGTTCCTGCCGGTCGTCGTACCGCTGGCCGTCACCGCGGAGCTGTGGCGGATCATGTACCACCCGACCGGCGACGGGCTGATCAACCAGGTGATCGGGCTGATCGGGCTCGGGCCGTCCGGGTTCATCAACGACCCACACACGTCGCTGGCGTCGATCGCGGTGACCGGGATCTGGCGCGGGGCGCCGTACGACATGATGATCTTCCTGGCCGGGCTGGCGGGGATCGACCGCGGGCTGTACGAGGCCGCGACCGTCGACGGGGCGTCGACCTGGAAGCGGATCCTGCACGTCACGCTGCCCGGGTTGCGGCCGGTGTTCGCGATCCTGTTCGTGCTGGCCGCGGTGCGTGGGTTCCGGACGTTCACCGAGGTGTTCCTGCTGACCAACGGCGGGCCGAACGGCTCGACCGAGGTCGTGATGACGCTGATCTACAAGCTGGGCCTGGAGCAGAGCCGGCTCGGCGTCGGCTCGGCCGGTGCGGTGCTGCTGTTCGCCGCGACGCTCGTGCTGACCGTGTGCGTCCAGCTGCTGCGACGGAGGAGATCCGCATGAGTGCTGCCACCGAGACCGCGCTCGGGCTGACCGAGAGCAAGGGCGTCGGCGCCCGGATCGCGAAGTTCGTCGTCTACGTCGGATTGTTCACAATCTTCGCCGGGCCGTTGCTGGCGCTGCTGGTCGGCTCGTTCAACCACGTGTCGGACCCGACCCAGCTGAGCGTCGTACCGAAGACGCCGACGCTGGACAACTTCCGGATCGCGTTCGACCACGGGGTCCTGCGGTACCTGCTGAACTCGTTCTTCGTCGTCGGGTTCGGGCTGCTGCTGCAGGTGGCGGTGTCCGTGCTGGCGGGGTACGCGCTGGCGCGGAAGAAGTTCCCGCTGATGACGCTGGTGATGGTCGCGATCCTGGCCACGATGATGCTGCCCGAGGAGATCCTCGCGCTGCCGCTCACGCTCGTCCTCGCCGACCTGCCGCTCGTGCACCTGAACCTGATGGGCACGCTCGCCGGGATGATCGTCCCGCTCGGCGCGTGGGCGTTCTCGATCCTGGTGATGACCGAGTTCATGAAAGACGTGCCGCCCGAGCTCGAGGAGGCGGCGCGGATCGACGGCGCCGGCGAGTTCCGGATCTTCGGGCAGATCATCCTGCCGCTGTGCAAGCCGGCGCTCGGGGTGATCGGGGTGTTCGGGTTCACGATGATCTGGGACCAGTACCTGCTGCCGCTGCTGGTCGCGCAGAACTCGAAGGCGTACACGCTGCCGCTCGCGCTGCGGACGTTGCGGATCGACCCGGCGGTCACGCCCGGCGTGGTGCTCGCGGCGTCGCTGCTCGCCTTGCTTCCTTCCGTGCTGGTGTTCCTCTTCTTCCAACGTTCGTTCGCCCGGGGGCTGACCTCCGGCGCACTCAAGGGGTGAGACATGGATCGTCGTACCTTTCTGATGACGACCGGTGTGGCCGGCGTCGGTCTGACGGCCGCCGGAACGCTTCCGGCGATGGCCGGACCACGGCTGGTTCGTTCGGTGGAGGAGCTGCGCGCGGCGATCGCCGCGGCGACGGCTGGGGCGGTGGTGACGGTTGCTGACGGCACCTATGACGTCACGGAGCCGATTGCGATCACCGGGAAGCGCGGGACGTGTGACGCGCCGATCGTGCTGCGGGCGCAGTCGGTGGGCGGCGTGGTGCTGCAGGGCGCGGCCGGCTTCGTGCTGAGTGCGTCGTCGGACGTGACGATCAGTGGGTTCGCGTTCCGCGGGCAGACCGCGACGTTCGACGTGCCGCCGGACTGCAAGCGGATCCGGCTGACCCGGAACGACTTCCAGCTGGCCGATGTCGAGGGCCTGCACTGGGTGATGATCCGCGGCGACGAGACCGAGTTCGACCACAACGAGTTCCACGAAAAGTCGAGGCTCGGCATCTACCTCGGCATCGAAGGCGCGGGGACCGACCAGATGGCGGTCGGGGTGCGGATCCACCACAACTACTTCCGCGACCACACGTTCCCCGGAGACAACGGCGGCGAGCCGATCCGGCTCGGGGTCAGCCCGCGGGCGCTGTCGACGGCCGGGGCGGTCGTCGAGCAGAACCTGTTCGAGCGCTGCAACGGCGACCCCGAGGCGATCTCGGTGAAGTCGTCCGGGAACACCGTGCGGCACAACACGTTCCGCGACAGCATGGGCGGCATCGTGCTGCGGCACGGCAACGGAACCCGGGTCGAGGGCAACTACCTGCTGTCGGGCCAGAACGGGATCCGGATCTACGGCAACGACCACCTGATCGTCAACAACTACGTCGAGAAGATCAGCAACGCCGGCGTCGTCCTCGGCAGCGGCAGCGTCCGGGACCACTACCCGGGCGAGCCGTCGAAGTCCCGTACCGGCAACGACGCGCCGGACCGCGTGACGATCGCGCTGAACACCGTCCTGGACTGCGAGTCCGGGATCGTCGGCGAGAGCCACCGGACCCTGCCGCCGCTCGGCTGCGCCGTGACGGACAATCTGCTGGTGGCAGACAGCGGAGAGATGGTGAACATGCCGTTCCAGGACGGCATCGCCTGGTCGGGCAACATTCACTGGGGACAGGGCACGGACGGCAACGCCCCCGCCGCGGCCTTCACCCGCGTCGACCCGCGGCTCGCACCCGGGACGGACGGCGTACGCCGGCTGACGTCGGGCAGCCCGGCGATCAACGCGGCGTCTCGGGCGTACCCCGACGTACCGCGTGACCTGGACGGTGACCACCGGACCGGCCGGGCGGCGGACGTCGGCGCGGACGAGTACTCGCCGCGGCGTCCGGCGTACCGCCCGTTGACGCCGGTCGACGTCGGGCCGCACGCGCGATGAGCCAAGTGGTGGGAGAGCAGGAGATCATCCGGTCGTACCTGGACCGGTTGCGGCTGGACCTGGTGGTCGCGGCCCGGATCACGAAGGTGCACCGCGAGTGGTCGCGGGCTCTGATGCCGGATCCGTTCTCCCGGCTGTACCTGATCCTCGAGGGCGAGGGGCGCCTCGTCGTCGGGGATCGGGAGCTGTACCCGCAGCCGGGCGAGCTCGTGTACACGCCGGCCGACGTGCCGGTGTCGTACGAGACGATCAGCGACAACGTGTTCCGCAAGCACTGGCTGCACTTCTCGGCACTGATCGGCGACCGCGACATCGGCGAGCTGATGACGCTGCCGTACATCGTGCCGAGCAAGGCGCCGGAGGAGGCGGCGGCGTTGTTCGAGCAGGTCGGTGCGGCGGACCGGGATCCGCCCGGGCTGTCCACGCCGTTGCGGATGCGGTCCGCGCTGACCGCGTTGTTCGCGCACTTCCTGGACAGTGCGCCGCCCGGGTCGGTGCGGTTGTCGCCACAGCAGACGACCGAGTCCGGGATTGTCAAGTACATCCAGGACAACCTCGCCACGCTGCCGAGCGTGGAGGAACTGGCGGCGGTGTTCGGGTACGACCTGCCGTCGTTCCTGCGGCATTTCCGGACCGAGTTCGGGCTGTCGCCGAAGCAGTACATCAAACGGGCCAAGATCGAGCGGGCCCAGCGCGAGTTGTCGACGACCGCGCGCCCGATGGAGGAGATCGCGGCCGCGGTCGGGATGGACCAGTCCTATTTCTCGAAGGTCTTCCGACAGGTGAGTTCGGTGACCCCGAGCGAGTACCGGAAGTTGTACCGCCCAAGCAACTAAGGAGACTCTGATGGATCGTCGTACCTTCTTGATCGGTAGTGGAGCCGTTGCGCTCGCTGTTGGGGGTGCAACGCCGGCGTTCGCTGCCCCGGTGACGTCGTTGGCGCAGTTGCAGCAGGCAATCGACAGTGCGGCGGCCGGGACCACGATCACGGTCGCCAACGGTACGTACGCCGTACCGTCGGGGTCGCCGATCACGGTCAGCGGCCGGCCGGGGCCGATCACGATCGTGGCGCAGAGCCGTGGTGGTGTGACGTTCACCGGAGCGCAGAGCTTCGTGTTCAGCGGGTCCTCCGACGTCACGCTCAGCGGGTTCGCGTTCCGGCAGAGCACGACGCTGGAGATCCCGGCGGACTGCCCGCGGATCCGGCTGACCCGCAACGACTTCCAGCTCTCGACCGCGGACGGGCAGCACTGGATCGTGGTCCGCGGCGACGACGCGAAGATCGACCGGAACACCTTCCACGACAAGTCCACGGCCGGCGTCTACCTGGTGATCGACGGCCCGGGTTCGGAGGCGATGGCGCAGCGGACGTACATCCTGCGCAACTACTTCCGCGACCACACCTACGGCGGGGCGAACGGCGGTGAGCCGATCCGGCTCGGGGTGAGTGCCCGGGCGCTCAGTACGGCGGACGCGACCGTCGAGTACAACCTGTTCGAGCGCTGCAACGGCGACCCCGAGGCGATCTCGGTGAAGTCGTCCGGGAACACGGTCCGGTACAACACGATCCGGTCGTCGGTCGGCGGGATCGTACTGCGGCACGGGAACGCGAACCGGGTGGAGAGCAACTACCTGGTGGCCGGGAGCAACGGGATCCGGATCTACGGCAACGATCACCTGATCGTCAACAACTACGTGGACGGGGTCGCGAGCGCGGGCGTCGTCCTCGGGAGCGGGACCGAGCGGGACCACTACCCGGGCGAGCCGTCGAGCTCGCGGACCGGGAACGACGCCCCGGACCGGGTGACGATCGTGCTCAACACACTGCGGAACAACAGCCAGGCGATCGCGGGGGAGAGCCAGCGGACCGTCCCGCCGCTGGGTTGTGTGGTCGCCGACAACCTGCTGGTCGGCGAGAGCGGCCAGCTGGTGTCGATGCCGTACCTCGACGGGGTGAGCTGGTCGGGCAACATCCTGTGGGGCGGGGCGTCGAACGGGAACATCCCGTCGGGGTTCACCCGGGCCGATCCGAAGCTGGTGGCCGGATCGGACGGGGTCTACCGGCTCGGTGCGGGAAGCGCCGCGGTGAACGCGGCCGCGCTGAACCATGCCGGTCAGGTGACGGACGATCTGGACGGCGAAACCCGGACGGCGCCGTACGACGTGGGTGCGGACGAGTACTCGACGACGCAGCCGGTCCGGCGACCGCTGACTGCTACCGATGTAGGCCCGAACGCGGCCTAGCCACGTGAAATCCCGAGGCTAGACGACGGCCGGCTGGGTGTTGCCGGCCTCGCGGATGCCGCGGCGCATGTCAACGCGGGTGAGCAGCGCGAGGCCGATCACGAAGAAGATGCCCAGCGCGACGATCGCGGGGCGGTACGAGCCGGTGACCTGGTGGACGAGACCGAACACCAGGGTGCCGAGCCACGACGTCCCGCGCTCGCCGGCCTGGTAGAGCGAGAAGTACTCCGCCTCGCGGCCTTTCGGGATCAGCTGGCTGAAGGCCGACCGGGACAGCGCCTGCGTGCCGCCCAGCACGATCCCGATCGCGACACCCATCGCCAGGAACGGCGCGATCTGGTGCGCCGGCAGCAGGAACCCGGCGATCACGATCAGCATCCAGATCACCAGCCCGCCGGTGATCGTCCGGTGCGCGCCGTAGCGGGCCGCGACCCGCCCGAACACGATCGCCCCGAAGAACGCGACGAACTGCACCATCAGGATCGTCGCGATCAGCACCTGCGTCTGGAACCCGAGCTGCTTCTCCCCGTACGTCGACGACACCGAGATCACGGTCTGGATCCCGTCGTTGAAGAACAGGTACGCGACCAGGAACAGCAGCGTCATCGGGAAGGACCGGATGTGCCGCAACGTGGCCGCGAGCTGCCCGAAGCTCTGCCGCACGAGCCCGCGGCCGCCGGTCTGTTCGACGTTCACCGGCGGCCGGTTCCGCAGCCGGACGAACGGGATGATCGTGAACAGCCCCCACCACACGCCCGCGCTGAGCAGGCTGAGCCGTACGGCGGTGCCCTGGCTCATCCCGAGCGCGTCGTGCGCGGTGACGACGGCCAGGTTGATCGCGAGCAGCAGGAAGCCACCGGCGTACCCGAACGCCCAGGCGCGTGACGACACCGCGTCGCGCTGGTCCGGGGGAGCGATGTCGATCAGGATCGAGTCGTAGACGACCAGCGCAGACCCCAGACACACGTTGCCGATGAAGAGCAGTAACGCCCCGAGCTCCCAGCGGCCGCCGCCGACGAACACCATGCAGCAGGCGGAGATCGATCCGGCCCACGCGAACCCGCACATCAGGAGCTTCTTGCGGGCCATCCGGTCCGCGATCGCCCCGACCACGGGCAGGAACAGCGCGGAGGCCAGCGTCGCGACGGTGACGACGTAGAACGCGAGCGAGCCGGGGGAGATCCCGAGCCCGAGGACGTGCAGGTCGGTGTTGCACGGGTGGTCGGTGGTCCCGACGTACCCGCAGGCGTCGGTCTCGGCGACCGAGGTCAGGTACGGCGCGAACAGTACGGTCGCGACGGTGGTGACATAGCCGGAGTTCGCCCAGTCGAAGAGGCTGAACCCCCAGTACTCGCGCTTGTCCACACCGTCCGGGGCGGAAAGAAGTCCCATGCGCGGAAGTGTGTCATCAATGCCACTGACCCCGCTCGATCAACACGTCACGCAGGATGTCGGTGCGATCGGTGATGATCCCGTCGACCCCGGCGTCGAGCAGCCGGCGGATGTCGTCGGCGTCGTCGACGGTCCACACGTGCACCTGCTTGCCGCGCGCATGCGCCCGCTCGATCAGCCCGGGCGTCAGCAGGTGCAGCGAGCCGTACCGCTCCGGGATCTGCAGGCAGGCGCCTCGCGACGGCAGCGTGAACGGCAGGAACCGGATCAGCGCGATCTCCCACTGCCCGTACCCGGTGCACAGCCGCGGCCCGAGGAGCTTGCGCATCCGGTTCACCCGGGATTGCGAGAACGACGAGACGCAGACCCGGTCGATCGCGTTCGCGGCCCGCAGTACGGCGGCCGACGGCTCCAGCCCGCCCTCCGCCTTGACGTCGAGGTTGAACCGGGTGTCCGGGAACTGCTCGAGCAGCTCGTCCAGCCGGGGGATCGGCTCGCTGCCGTTGATCCGCGCCTTGCTCACCTCCGACCAGGGCAGCTCCGCGATCACGCCGGTACGGTCGGTGACCCGGTCGAGTTTGTCGTCGTGGAACGCGATCACCACGCCGTCGCTGGTGGCGTGCAGGTCGGTCTCGACGTACCGGTAGCCCAGGTCGACGGCGTGCTGGAAGGCGCGCAGCGAGTTCTCGTAGCCGGCGATCTCCGGGTGGTCGGCGCCGCCGCGGTGCGCCATCGCGATCGGTCCGTCGTGGACGAGGTACGAGTACACAACCTGCAGTATGTACCGTTGGGTCGGTGACGGTACTCAGCCCCCGCCCCGATCTGTGGACCCTCGATCCGGACGTTCTGCACCTCAACCATGGTTCGTACGGCGCCGTGCCGCGCCGCACCCAGGAGGTGATGGCCGGTCTCCGGACCGAGATGGACGCCAACCCGATGGTCTGGTTCCGGACCGTCGCCGACCGCCTGACCGCGAGCCGCCTGGCGCTGGCCGCGTTCCTGGAGACCGACCCGGACGGCTTCGCCCTGGTCCCGAACGCGAGCGCCGGCGTGACGGTCGCGCTGCAGACCCTGCCGATCCCGGCCGGCAGCCGGATCGTGCTCACCGACCACGCGTACGGCGCGGTCCGGTACGCCGCCGAGCGGTTCGCGAAGCAGTACGGCGCCGAGGTCGTGAACGTCGCGATCCCGCTGGAGGCCGACGACCAGACCGTCGTCGCGCTGATCGCGGAGCAACTGGACAACGCGTCGGTGCTGATCGTCGACCAGATCACCTCCGGTACGGCGAAGGTGTTCCCGATCGCGGAGCTGGTGGCCGCCGCCCACGAGCGCGGCGTACCGATCGTGGTGGACGGCGCGCACGCCCCGGCCCTGATCGACGCCCCGGCCGCCGGCGGCGCCGACTTCTGGACGGGCAACTTCCACAAGTGGCCGGCCGCGCCGCGGGCGACCGCCGGACTGGTCGTCGCGGAGCGCTGGCGGTCCGCGGCGATGCCGCTGATCGTGTCGTGGTCGGAGTACGACGAGCGGATGCCGGAGCGGTTCGACATGCAGGGCACGTACGACTACGTGCCGTGGATCGCCGCACCGGAGTCGCTGAGGGTGCTGGCCGAACTCGACTGGGCGACCCGCCGCCCGCAGCTGACCGCGCTGGTCGAGGAAGGCGCCCGGGTGCTGGCGAAGGCGCTCGGCACCGGCATCGCCGAGGTGGCGCACCCGCCGGCGACGATGCGCCTGGTCGAGCTGCCGGCGTCGGTCGACCTGTCCGGCGGGGACGCGCTGAAGATGCGCGTGTCCCGGGAGCTGAAGGCGGAGATCACGTTCACCGGGTTCGAGGACCGCAAGTTCATCCGGTTGTCGGCGCACGCGTACAACGCGCTGAGCGACTACGAGAAACTGTCGGAGGGGTTGCCTAGGCTCCTCGGGTGAACGACATCCAAGGGTCTTACAACACTGCCGCCGCCGACTATCACGCGATCCTGAAGGACTATCACCGGGCCGATCCGTTCGAGATCGGGGCGCTGGACTACTTTGCCGCACTGGTCTCCGAGGGGCCGGTCGGCGATCTCGGATGCGGGACCGGGCGGATCACGACGTACTTGGCCGGGCTGGGTCTCGATGTGTTCGGGATGGATCTGACGCCGGGGATGATCGAGGTCGCGCGGAGGGAGTACCCGGAGCTCCGGTTCGAGGTCGGGTCGCTGTTCGAGCTGGCCTTGAAGGATGGGGAGCTGGCGGCGGCGCTCGCGTGGTACTCGCTGGTCCACACGCCGCGGGAGGAGCTGCCGACGGCGTTCGCGGAGCTGTTCCGGGTGCTGCGGCCGGGCGGGCTGCTGGTGCACGGGTTCAAGGTCGGCGAGGGCAGCCGGCCGCTGACGCACGCGTACGGTCATGACGTCGACCTGCAGGTCTACATGTACGACGTACCGCAGGTGGCCGGGCTGCTCGCGGAGGCCGGGTTCGTGGAGGTGGCGACGTTGACGCGCGCGGCACTGCCCGCCGAGAAGGACGCCGGGCAGGCCGCGCTGATCGTCCGCAAGCCGGAGTAGCTCAGACCGGCCAGTTGGTGGCCGGTACGGCGAGGTCCAGGTCGTCGATCTCGGCGAAGCACGTGCGGTAGGTGAACCTGAAGGTGTTCGCGCCCGCGTTCAGCGGTACGTCGAGCGCCTGCTGTGTCCAGTTCTCCCAGCCGTACGACGGGTACTCGACGACCTTGCCCGCGCCGCCGTTGACGCTGAGCGTGTGCGAGCACGTCGTACCGGCGCCGTTGCCGCTGCGGATGAAGACGCGGAAGGTGCCGGCGTACGGCGCGTTGACCGTGATCGTCGCCGAGCTCGTCGCGTCGTCGATCCAGCCGGCCTTCCCGTTCCCCGACGCGACCAGGGTGGTCGCGCTGTGCGCCTTGCCGGTGAACGCCGCGGTCTCTGCCTCGAACCGGGCGATCGGCGAGCCTTCGAGGGCGGCGTACCACTGGGCGGCGAGCTTGCTGTTGCCGCTGTGCGTGAGGTGGATGCCGTCGGCCATCACGTCACTCGCCGGCAGCGCGCTGCGGGTGTCGACGAACCGGACCTTCGCCCCTTCACCGGCGAGCTTGGCGACGACGAACGGGAGCTGGTTGTTGAACGCCGCGGCCCGCGCGTTGGTGGCGGCGTCGGTCATCGGACCGACGGTCGCGACGTACACGGCGAGGTTCGGGCGGACGGTGAGCATGGTCCGGATCAGGTTCTCCAGTCGCGCCGGAGCGGTCGCCAGGTTGAGGTTCTGCAGGACGTCGTTGGCGCCGGCGTGCAGCAGCACGACGTCCGGCTGGTAGGTGGTCATCCGGTCGGCGGCGATCGCGGTCAGCTGGTCGATCACCCAGCCGCCGTGGCCTTCGTGGTCGCGGTCCGGCAGGTTGGCCGGCGTACTGTCGGTGACCGACCCGACGAAGTCGACCGGATGCCCCTCGGAAGTGAGCATCCAGTACAGGTCGGTGCGGTAGCCGCCGGGGATGCTCCCGGCGGTGGTGGACGAGCCCAGCGGCATGATCTTCGTCGTGGTCTGGGCGGCGGAGGTCGACACGGGCAGTGATACGAAGAGTGCGGGCAACAGCAGAAGCCCGGCCAGGAAGCGTCTCATCCTGGCACTGTCCCAGCCGGGCTCCTGCGGTGGTACGCCTTCGATCCAGGCCGAAAGCTCAGCCCTTGATCGCCCCCGACGTCATGCCGGCGACGATCTGCCGGTTGAAGAACAGGAACATGATCAACGGCGGGATCGTGATCAGCAGGATGTCCATGAACAGCAAGTTGTACTGCGTCGAGTACTGGCTGGAGAAGTTGTAGAGAGTCAGCTGGACGGTGGCGTTCTTGTCGCCGGGGAGGAAGTAGAGCGGGTTCACGAAGTCGTTGAAGACGTTGACGGACTGGACCACGACCACCGTGACGATGACCGATCTGAGCAGTGGGAACACCACCCGGAAGAACAGCTTCAACGGCCCGGCGCCGTCGATGATCGCGGCCTCGTCGAGCTCGCGCGGGATCGTGGCGACGAAGGCCCGGAACAGCAGGATGCAGAACGACAGCCCGTAGGCGATCTCGATCAGGATCAGCCCGGGCATGGTCCGGAACAGCCCGAACTTCTGCAGCACCCAGATCGTCGGCACCACGGCCGGCGGGATGATCAGGCCGGCCAGCACGAGGAAGTTGATGAACCCGTTCCAGCGACTCTTCCGGCGTTGCAGCACGAACCCGGCCATCGCGGCCAGGACGACCATCCCGGTGACGCTGGCGACGGTCAGGATCGTGCTGTTGATGAACGCGATCACCAGCATGAAGTCGCGGGCCCGGACGACCTCGACGAAGTTCTGCACGATCCGGAACTGGTGCGGCCAGGAGAAACTCAGGTCCGCGGCCTGCGTCCGGTCCTTCACCGCGGTCAGCAGGATGAACGCGAACGGGATCACGAACACCACGATCGACACCAGGATCGCGACCGCGCTCAGTACCCACTTCCGGGCCGGCCGGTGGTTGACGAGTTCCATGTGCATCGTGCTCACAGGTCCACCTCCTTCCGGTTCAGGAACCACGAGAGCGGGAGGATGATCGCGGTGACGACCACGAACAGGACGACGTTGCCGGCCGTGGACAGCCCGTAGAAGCCGGCCTGGTACTGCTTGTAGATCACCGACGCGATCACGTCCGAGGTGAAGCCGGGGCCGCCGCGGGTCATCGCCCAGATCAGGTCGAACGACCGCAGCCCGCCGATCAGCGACAGGATGATCACGGTCACCGTGGCCGGCCGGGACAGCGGCAGCACGATCCGCAGGAACTGCTGCCAGGACCCGGCGCCGTCCACCCGGGCCGCCTCGATGTACTCGCGCGGGATCGACACGATGCCCGCGATGTAGATCAGGGTGGCCAGGCCGACGCCCTTCCAGACGTCGACCGCGGCCACCGACAGCAGCGCCCACTTCGGGTCGGTGAGCCATCCGGGACCCTGGATCCCGAGCAGCGCCAGCGACTTGTTGATCAGTCCCTGGTCCGGGTTCATCAGCACGGTGAAGGTCAGCCCGACGCCGATCGTGGAGACCAGCACCGGGAAGAACACCACCGAGCGGAGGTAGCCGCGGGCAATGATCTGTGAGGTGAGCAGCACCGCGAGCAGCAGCCCGAGGACCACCTTCGATCCGGAGGTGACGACCGCGTAGATCAGCGTGTTCGTGAAGCCCTTGACCAGTTGCGGCTCCTGGAAGAACAGCTTGAAGTTGTCCAGGCCGATGAACTTCGACTCGAACAGGCTCCAGCGGGTGAGGCTGAAGTACAGCGAGGCGAAGGTCGGGACCAGGAAGAGGATGCCGTAGATGATTGCGGTGGGGAGGTAGAACCAGTTGGAGTACGGGCGGTAGACCTTGCTGCCGGTGCTGGACGTGACAGTGGCGGTCTTGGCGTGTTCTTCCGCGACCACAGCCACCCGACTCACCAGCCTGCCAGGCCGAGCTGTTGTGCCTGCTTCTTCACGTCGTCGTCGTACCGGGCCGCGCCGTCCTTCGCCTTGCGGATCCCGGACCCGACCTCGACCGTGATCTGCTCCAGCGACGGACCCTTGACCGGCGACAGGAACTCGAGCGCCAGGCTGGACGCGTCCGGCTTGTCCAGGTACGGCTGCATGTCCTTGATCGCCTGCGGTACGTCGTTCCCGAGGCTGCAGCCCTTCACCGCGTACGGACCGGTCGGCGCGCCGGCCTTGTTCTGCGAGTCGCACCCTTCCGGGCTGGCGATGAACGCGAGGAACTTCTTCGCCGCGTCCAGCTTGTCGCCGGTGGTGGTCTTCGGGATGTACACGCCGCCCGGGGTCCACAGCGTCAGGCCGTTCTTGCTCGCGTCGTCACCAGGCAACGCGAACAGTCCGACGGTCTTGGCGGCGTCCGGGTACGTCGCGACCATGTTCGCGACCACGCCGGACAGGATCGGGTAGTGCGCACCCTTGCCGGTGGCAAGCATCTTCAGCCCGTCCGGCAGCTTCGCGGACGCGAAGTCCTTGTTCTCGTACCCCGCGTCGTGCACCGCCTCGGTGTGCTGGAACCCCTTGATCGCGGCCGGGGAGGTCGCGTACTTCGCCTGGTTCTTCGTGTACTTGTCGGCGAAGTCCGGCTCGGCGGCCGCGACGTTGTGGAAGTCGCCCAGCACGAACAGCTGCGACGTCCAGGTCTCGCCGTACGTCTGGATCACCGGGGCGATCCCGCCGGGGGCCTTGATCTTGGCGTTGTTGGCCATGAACTCGGCCCAGGTCTTCGGGATCGTCAGCCCGAGCTTCTGGTAGACGGGGATGCTGTACAGCACCGCGCCGCCCATGAAGCCGCCGAACGGTACGCCGTACACCTGGTTGTCGGCGGTCACGGTCTGGGTGAACTTCGCGTCCAGGTCCTTGACGTACGGCTCGTCGTTGATCGACACCAGGTTCTTCTGCGGCGCGATCGCCTGGAACAGCGAGCCGGTGTTGTAGGCGAACACGTCGGGCATGTCACCCGTCGACAGCCGGGTCTTGACGATGTTGTCGCCCTCGGACCCGGCCGGACGGGTCTCCAGCTTGACCGTGATGTTCGGGTTCTTGGCGTGGAAGTCCTTGGCAATCTGCTCGCCTTCCTTCACGTCCTGGTCCTGGTTGCCGATCAGGTACGTGAGCTCGGTCGAGCCGCTGCCTCCGGAGTCGCTGGAGCCGAGACTGCCCGCGCTGCAGCCGGCGAGGGTGAGTGAACAGACTGCCAGCAGTGCGAGTCCGCTGGCTCCTGGGCGGAACCTCATCGTGACCTCCAAAAGGGGATGTACGTCGCAGCGGGGCGGTCAGGGCATGCGGGGTGTCAGGTAGTGCCAGGTAGTGCCGATCAGTGGTGCAGGACGGCACCGAGTGCGGCATTCACGGCCTCGGGACCGGAAGCGGTGGCCAGCTCGCCGGCCGGCTGGTCGAGGTAGGGCAGGAGACGGGCGGCGAGCGCGGCGTCGTCGGCGGCGAACCCGCTCTCGATCGCGGCGGCCGTGATCGCGTTCCAGATCGGCAGATTGTCAACAATCTGCCGAACCGTGGCGTCGGCGGGCAGTGCCGGCGCGGTGGCGTACGGGTCGTCCACGGTCCACTCGTGTGTCCCGTGCCCGACCTCGACGACGTCCTGACCGGGTACGTCGACCGTGGCGCGGGACCCGACCGGGACCGTGACGTTGACCGTGACCCGGCCGTCCGCGCGGGACCAGCCGACCGACGCCTCGCCGTACGGCGTGGCGTGCTTGGCGGCGGCCTTCGTGAGCTGATCGGTGAACAACGGGCGGACGTCGATGCTCCGGTAGCCCGGCTCCGCCGCCGCGAGCCCGGCGACCCGCCGGTGCATCCAGTCGGCGACGGCGCCGAGGGCGTAGTGGTTGAACGACGTCATCTGGCCCGGGTTGATGCTGCCGTCGGGCAGCATGCTGTCCCACCGCTCCCAGACCGTCGTCGCTCCCATCGTCACTGCGTACAGCCAAGAGGGGCAGCTTGTCTGTAGCAGGAGCCGGTACGCGAGGTCAGGATGACCGGAATCGGCCAGAGCGTCCGCAATCAAGGGGGTTCCGACGAATCCGGTACTGATCCGGAAGCCTGACGTCCGGACCAGGTCGGCCAGTCGCGCGCCGGCCCGCTGCCGCTGGTTCTCGGCCGGCAGCAACGCCCACTGCAGGGCGAGCGCGTAGTTCGTTGCCGAGTCGCTCAATACCCGGCCGCCCTCGGTGGCGTACTCGGCCGCGAACGCCTGCCGGACCCGCGCCGCCAGGTCGGCGTACTCGCGGGCCAGGTCGGACTGCCCGACGACCTCGGCGGCCTTCGCGACCACCTCGGCCGAGCGCGCCAGATGCGCGGTGGCCAGTACGTCGGGGTCGGCCTTGGCGCGGGCCGCGTCCTCCGGCGGCGCGGTCGGGTCGAGCCAGTCGCCGAACTGGAAACCGCCCGACCACAGCAGGTCGCTGCCGGCCAGCGCGGCCACCTTGTCGACCCACGCGCGCATACTCGGCAGCTGTCGCGCGAGCAGCCCGGCGTCGCCGGTGCGCTCGTACAGCACCCACGGCACGATCGTTGCGGCGTCACCCCATGCGGCCGTCGCCGGGCCTTCGTTGCGCAGGACGTCCGGTACGACGAACGGCACCGAGCCGTCCTTCTGCTGCTCGGCCGCGAGGTCGGCGAGCCAGTTCGTGAGGAAGCCGCCGGTGTCGAACAGGAAGCTCGCGCTGGGGGAGAAGACCTGGATGTCGCCGGTCCACCCGAGCCGCTCGTCGCGCTGCGGGCAGTCGGTCGGGACGTCGACGAAGTTGCCGCGCATGCCCCAGACCACGTTTTGGTGGAACTGGTTCAGCAGCTCGTTCGACGACTCGAACCAGCCCGTCCGGCGCAGGTCGCTGCCGATCACGATCCCCTCGAGGTCCTCCAGGCGGAGGTCGCTCACGCCCGAGATCTCGGCGTACCGGAAGCCGTGGAAGGTGAGCGGTGAGTCGAGCGTGACCTCGTCCGGGCCGGCCAGGACGTAGGTGTCGGTGGCTTTGGCGGTGCGGAGTGGGCGGACGCCGAGTTCGCCGTTCTCCAGGACCTCCGCGTGCCGCAGGACGATCTCGTCGCCGGCTGCTCCGCCGCGGACCTTCAGCCGGATCCGGCCGACCAGGTTCTGCCCGAAGTCGACGAGGGTCTTGCCGGACGGCGACGTGGTGATCTCGACCGCAGGCAGGACGTCGGTGATCCGCACCGGCGGACCGTCGGGCGCGACGAGCAGGGCGAGGTCGGCGTCGAGGACGTCCACTGGCGCAGGTTCGCCGGGCTGCCTGCGCAGGTCGGTGGACTGGCCGTCGTACAGGTCGTCGGCGAGGACGTTGCTCTCCCGGGACGTCCAGGCGCCGTCGCTGCCGTACGTGTGGACCTGGCCGTCCTCGGTGGTGACCTCGAGCTGGGCGAGGACGGCGAGGCGGTCGCCGTACAGCTGCGTTTGGTCGTGGAACCCGATCCGGCCGCGGTACCACGCGTTACCGAGCAGGAACTCGAGCGTGTTCTCACCAGGGCGAACAAGCTCGGTCACGTCGTACGTCTGGTAGCGCAGCCGGTACTGGTACGCCGTCCACCCGGGCGCGAGCTCCTCGCTGCCGACGCGCTGCCCGTTGAGCTCGGGCAGGTACACGCCGTACGCCGTCGCGTACAGGCGGGCCTTGACGACGCCTTCCGGGAGGTCCGCCGAACCGGCGACCAGCGGGGCGGGGGAGCCGTGCGGGTTGTCGTGCGGGCTGACGAACCGTGCGGTCCAGTCGTCGGGCGTGAGCAGCCCGGCCTCGACGGATCCGGGCTCGCTCCACTCGCTCCAGTCGCCGGTACCGCGGACCCGGACGCGGATCTGCGCGGACTCGCGGGAGCCGAGCGGCTCGGCCGGCCAGGGCACCAGCACCTGGTCGGGGGACTGGACGGTAAAGACCTGGGTGGTGTCGCGGGTGACCTCGACCTCGTACGCCGTCTGGGCGTAGCCGTCGTCCGCGGCCGGGACCTGCCAGGAGATCCGCGGGCTCGCGGTACCGGTCCCGACGACGGGAGCGGTGAGGTGCTCGAAGCGGAGGGCGGTGGGTGCGGCGAGATGCGACATGTGGCTCCAACCGTAATGAAACGATTCACTGGATGTACCGATCCTGCGACCGACCCTCCGCCGCCACTAGCCCGATGTGCACTCGCCCTAGCACGATCTGCACCTCGCCTCGTATCTTGAGGCATGCCCGACGAGCCGGTGACAACCCGTGGGACCGTCCTGCACTTCGTCGAGGGCACGGTCGTCCACGCCGGCACGCACGTGCACGAGGACAGTCATCCGCTGCACACCCACAGCTTCTTCGAGCTGCTGCTCGTGGTCGGCGGCGAGGGCGTCCACCACAGCCTCGCCGGCCGCCGGCGGCTACGTCGCGGCGACGCGATCCTGCTGCGGCCGGGGGTCTGGCACGAGTACGTCGACTGCCGGTCGCTCGAGGTCTACAACTGCTGTTTCTCGGCCGACCTGGTACGCCGCGAACTTGCCTGGGCGCGGGAGGATCCGCTGCTGGGCTACCTGCTGTGGACCGGACCGTTCTCGGCGGAGCGTCGCGGAATGCTCTCCACACACCTCGATCCGCAGGCGATGCTGGAGGCGCTCGGGCACCTCGACGGGCTGCGCGAGCTACGCAACCAGCCGCTGAGCCGGCACCGCGGCGAGGTGATCGGCTGGCTCGCGCTGTACCTGAGCTGCATCGCCCGGACCGTGGCAGACCGGGACGAACGCCGTGAGTACACCCATCCTGCGGTCGTCGACGCGATGCGGATGATGGAGGCGGACCCGGCGCGGCACTGGACGCTGACCGATCTGGCCGGCGAGCTGCACCTCGCGCCGGGCTACCTGGTGCGGCTGTTCAAGTCGGTCACCGGGGTGCCGCCGATGGCGTACCTGTTCCGGCACCGGGTCGAGCTGGCGGCCGATCGGCTGCTGCAGACGGACCTGCCGATCAACCGGATCGGGGAGTCCGTCGGGTGGCCGGATCAGAACTACTTCGCCCGCCGGTTCAAGTCGCACTACGGCCTGTCCGCGTCGGCGTACCGGCAACGTTTCAATCTCCGGCCGTCGAGTCTCTTCTACCACTGACCAGAAGCTCGAGACCGTCCAGGATCCGCTGCAGCCCGAACTCCAGGCCCTGGTTCTCGCTGCCGGCCGACGTGCGCATCGCGGCCGTCAGCCGCGGGAACCGGGCGGCCTCGGTACTGAGGATCTCGGCGAACGACCGCTGCATGTCCTCCTCGGTGAGCCCGGTGGTATGACCGGGGAACGTCGTGGACTGCTGCGCGATGTTCCGGACGTGACTGGTGATCACCAGGACCGAGTCGAGTTGCTCGCCGCCGGTCAGGCCGAGGTCGGTGAGTCCGGCGAGGCCGCGTTCCATCCAGGTGAGCTCGTTCGGTCCGAGCGGCCGGCGTCCGATCGTGGACTGGAGCAGCCACGGGTGCCGGGTGAATCCGTCGTACAGGTCGTGCGCCCAGGTGTGCAGCACCTCCCGCCACGGTGCGTCCGGGCGTTCCGGCGGTTCGCCCATCGCCAGGTCGCTCATCACCGCAACCAGCTCGGTCTTGCCGGGGACGTGGCGGTACAGCGCCATCTTGGTCACCGGCAGGTCGTCGGCGACGCGCTGCATGGAGACGGCGTCGAGGCCTTCGGCGTCCGCGATCGCGATCCCGGCGGCGGCGATCCCGGCCAGTGTGATGGCGGGTTTCGGGCCGCGGGTGCGGACCGGTTCCTTGCCCCAGAGCAGCTCGGTCATCAGGTTTCCTCCCGAACGGACTTGAACTGTGTCTACCATACACATTACTGTGTCCGGCAGACACAGTTACTTCCGAGGGAGACGATCATGAAGGTTCTGGTTTCGGGTGCGAGCGTTGCGGGACCGTCGGTGGCGCTCTGGCTGGGGCGGGCGGGGCACGACGTGACGGTCGTCGAGATCGCGCCGGCGCTGCGGCAGGGTGGGTACGCCGTGGACTTCCGCGGCGAGGTGTTCACCACGGTCCTGCAGCGGATGGGCGTGCTGGACGAGCTGCGGTCGCTGCAGACCGGCGGCAGCGCGATGCGGTTCGTGGACGAGTCGGGGCGGAAGCTGATGCGGCTGCCGGCCGAGTTCGCAGGCGGGGAACTGGAGGTACTGCGGGCCGACCTGTCGCGGGTGCTGTACGAGCACAGTCGCGCGCAGGCGACGTACCGCTTCGGGGACTCGATCGCGGCGCTGGCCGAGCACGCGGACGGGGTCGACGTACGGTTCGAGAGCGGGATCGAGGAGACGTACGACCTGGTCATCGGGGCGGACGGGATGCACTCCGTCGTCCGGCGGCTGGCCTGGCCGCGCGAGCAGGTGCTGGAGAAGCACCTCGACTACTACGTGGCCGGCTGGGAGGTGCCGAACACGCTCGGGATCTCCGGGGACTCGCTGATGTACAACGTGCCGGGGAAGCTGGCGAGCGTCGGCGCGGACCGGCGCGATCCGGGCCTGGCGCAGACGCTGTTCGTGTTCAAGTCGCCCGTCCTGGAGTACAACCGGCGGGACCTGGACCAGCAGAAGGCGATCATCCGCGGGCAGTTCGAAGGACTCGGCTGGCACGTGCCGGAGCTGCTCAAGGCGTTGCCGTCGGCAATGGAGCTGTACTTCGACTCGATCAGCCGGGTGCAGGTGGACCGCTGGTCGACCGACCGGATCGTGCTGCTCGGCGACGCCGGGTACGGCGCGACGTTCGGCGCGCTCGGTACCGGGACCGCCGTGGTCGGCGCCTACGTCCTCGCGATGGAGCTGGCCCGCGGGAACTTCCGGACCGCGTTCGACCGGTACGAGGCGCTGCTGCGGAAGGCGGTGTCGACGACGCAGGACGGGAGCCGGGCGGGATCGTTCCTGGCGCCGGCCAGCCGGTTCGGGATCGCGAGCCGGAACTGGATGCTCGACAAGCCGTTCTTCATGAACCAGATGCTGAAGATGGCGCAGAACATGAGCGAGCTCGTCGAGCTGCCCCCGTATTCAATCAACACAGCTTCAGTCGAGGAGGGGAATTTTGTACAGGAATGACTCCCACGAGTCGGGTAGCCAGCCCGGCACACCCAGCACGGCCAGATAGAGCCAGACGCCGACCACGACGCAGCCGGAGAGGGCGGCGGTGCCGAGGCCCTTCAGCCAGCCCGGCTGCTTACCGGTCCAGGTCGTCAGCGACTTCACCCAGTCCTTGACCCGGTACAGCAGCCGCTGCGCCCACTCGAACTCGCTGGCCAGGACGGCGAGACCCGCGATGAACAACGGGATCCCGCCCGGGCCCGGCAGCCAGCCGGTGAGCGGCGCGGCGATGAGCAGCAGCCCGCCGAGCGCGCCGACGCCGATGCGGTAGAACAGCAGCTTCTTCGGGTTCTCCCGGATCCGGCGCCGCCATTCCCACCGGTCGTCCGCAGCGTCCAGCGTGATGTTGTCGTCGGTGCGGTCGGGACTCTCTTTCTCGGCCACGCCGCCAGCCTACCCAGCCCTAGGAAGCGGTCGGACCCAGAGCGAGCAGGCGCCGGAGCGCGGCCGGCGTGCTGCCGAGGTGATCGCGCAGCGTGCGGGTGAGATGCGCCTGATCGGCGAAGCCGAGGTCGGCCGCGAGGCCGGCGAGGCTGGATTCGCCGGCCTCGAGGCGGTCCAGGGCGCGACCCACCCGGACCCGATTGCGGTACCTGGTCAGCGACACGCCCAGTTCGCGGGTGAAGGCGCGGCTCAGCCGGTACGGCGAGGCCTCGAGGAAGTTCGCGAGCGGGATCAGGCCGCCCGCGGCCGGATGGTCGTCGCCGATCAGCGCCCGCGCGCCCGCCACCAGATCGCGATCCCCGGCGGCGTCCCGGAGTCGGCTCGGGGTAGCGGTCGTGACGACTTGGCGCACGATCCGGGCGAGGAGGTCCAGCACGGCCTCGGCACCCGCGCAATCGGCGTCCGGCTCCCGTGCCGCGAGCAACAGCTTCCGATGGGACAGCTCGAGCGGCCCGTCGACGTACACGGCGGACGTGCGGATCCGCGGGGTGTCTCCGGCCAGCGTCCGCCACAGGTCTGGCGTCAAGGTGAGCGACGTACAGGCGTCACCGCCAGTGGGGTGGGCGAAGCGCTCCTCGTCACCTGGCAGCCCCACGTAACCCACCATGCGGTCGACGTCCCGATCGAGGCCGCGGACGGAGCGGCGGAAGCCTCCCTGGCGCACGAGCACGACCCGCACGTCGTACCGCGGCGGCTCGGTTGACCAGGCCCGGTGATCGTCGCGGCAGTGCACCGCGGTGACGGCGAAGTCGGGATGGTCGGCGAGGACCGCGAAGTCGAGCACGCGGGGAGCCTACTTTGGCGTTCCGACAGTTCTCGCAAGGATCTTCAAGACGGTCCCACCGTCCGTCGGACAGGCTGTGCGCACCGAATCGAAGGAGCGACGAACAGATGGCATCCATCAGCAAGGAAATCCACCTGCGCACCGGCGCGGACGACGCGTGGCGGGTGATCGGCGACTTCCACACCGGGCCGGAACGCATGGCGCCAGGCCTCGTCCTGGACAGCCGGATCGCCGGAGACTACCGACTCGTCACGTTCGCCGACGGGACCGTTGCCCGGGAACGCCTCGTGGCCGTCGACGACACCGCCCGGCGGATCGTCTACTCGGTCGTGGGCGACCACATCCAGCCGGAGCACAACAACGCGTCGATGCAGATCATCACCGACGGCGACGACGGTTGCCGGCTCGTCTGGATCCACGATGTGCTCCCGGACCCGACGGATGCTGCCTGAGGCGTTCAGAGCTGAGGCTAGGCGCCGGTCGGGTTGCCGAACTCCCAGTGCCACGGCTCTTCCCGGTTGTGGCCGGGTTCGGCCCAGGCCGGGTGCACCCAGCCGTACGCCGGGGCGTGCGCCTTCATCCACAGGTACTGCGGGGTGTTGTACCGGTCGATCCCGCCGCACAGGTCGACCGCGACGCCCCAGCCGTGGTTCGACGTACCGGGGAGGGCGGCCAGCGAGGGTTTGCGCTGGTACAGGCTGACCTGGGAGGCGTACGAGCGGTACGAGTCGGTGATGCACAGCGCCTGGCCGAACTGTCCGCGATAGGCCGCGGCGAGCTTCTGGTACGCCGCGGCGGCGTCGCAGCGGAGCATGTGCCCGGCGCTGATCGCGCAGAGCTTGCTCGCCGGGATCATGCCGTTGCTGTACCCGCCCCAGCCGGTACTCGCGGAACCGGTCGCCAGGAACGGCATCGGGTTCACCGGGTCGCCGCCGAGCCGGACCTCGAAGTGCAGGTGCGGGCCGGTCGTGTTCCCCTCGTCGCCGACGGCCCCGATCTGCTCGCCGGCCGTGACCTGCTGGCCGTCGGTGACGTCGACGCGGCTCAGGTGCGCGTACAGCGTCTCGAGGCCGTTGCCGTGGTCGATCCGGACCAGGTTGCCGGCCCACGCCGGGTGCTCGACCCGGACCACGCCGGACGTGACGGCGCGGACCGGCGTACCGATCGCGGCCGGGAAGTCCTGGCCGGTGTGCGACCCGCTCGACCACTCGGAGCCGGACTGGCCGAACGGCGTACCGATCTCGTACGTGCCGTCCGGCAGCGGCCAGGTCCAGGACCCGGAGCCGACGTCGTACGACGTGGCCGTGCTGCCGCAGCGGAACGCGTACGCGTCGCTCGTCGCGACGGGTGCGACCTGGGGCGTGGCCGGGGCGCCGAGAGTCGGGCGGAGAGCGGCATACAGGTTGTCGGGGACGCTGGTGACGACGACGGCGCCCTTGGACTCGTCGGCGGCGATCATCTCGTTGTCGTCGAGCGCGACGCCGATGTGCACCAGGCCGAGCGACTTGCTGCCCATCACGAGCAGGTCGCCGGGCTGGATCTGCGTGGCCGGGACGGCCTGGTAGTCCGGGTATACCTTGCCGACCAGGTTCGGGAGGGTGGTGTACGGCTCCCACGCGACCCGGGCGGCGCCGAGGCAGCCGTACTTGTCGGGGCCGGTCGCGGCGACGCCGTACGGCTTGCCGACCAGGCTGAAGGCCTGGTTGACGGCGCGGATCGTCTCGGCGGGCAGGACGCGGACGGTGCGGCCGGCTGCCGTGACCGACGCGGCCCCGGGGACGGCCGCGCCGCGGCGGGTCAGCGGCGCGAGGCCGGCGGGGAGCGTGGCCGGGTTCTTCAGCAGCGCGGCCGCCGGGGGAGTGACCTTCGCGGCGGTGAGCTCGGTCAGGTACGTCTTCCAGCGGGCGAGGGCCTGCGCGTCGCGGACCGTCTGGAGCTGCTGCGAGAGCCCGGACGCGACGTCCAGGTCGGCCGTCTGGTCGGCCATCGCGGCCGCGGCGTCGGCGGCCTTCGCCTGGACCTGCTTGCTCAGCTCCTGTGCCTTGGCGGCGGCCTCGTTCGCGGCGGCGCGCTTGGTGGCCGCGTCCGCCTTCAGCCGGTTCGTCTCCGATTCGGCGGCCATCGCGGCGTTGTACTGCGCGACCTGGGTGCTGCCCAGCTGGACGATCGCGGTCTGCCGGTCGGCGATCTCCTGCAGGTTCTCGGCGACCGGGGCGAGCGACCAGAGCAGCGATTCGGTGCCCATCACGGTCGGGATGCCCATCTGGTACGCCTGCGCGGTGATCACGCCGAGCTTGCGGCGCTCCTCGTCCGAGCGGCTCTTCGACGTACTCGCCGTGGTCTCGGCCTTCTTCGCGGCGGTCTCGGCGGCCTGCGCCTCCTTGAGGGCCTTCGTGTAGGCGATCGTCGCCTTGGCGAAGTCCGCCTGGACCTGGGCGGCCTCGGCCTGGAGCTGCTCGAGCGACCGGTTCACGTCGGTGACGGACGCGGGCGGCGGCTCAGACGTCGACGGAGCCGGCGGCGTCGGGTCGTCGGCGTACGCGGGCAGTGCCACGGCCGCCAGTACGATGCCGACGGCCGCGAACCGCAGCCCCCGGCGCTTCCCCAGATCCATCCGTCCCCCATGGTGCTCGCCTCACGCGCGCGACCAGCGTAGGCGCCGTACGGTGCTTACGGAACCCCGGTTAGCATTCACTTCATGGCCTCGCACTTTGACGTTGTTGTCCTCGGCGCCGGACCCGGCGGGTACGTCGCGGCGATCCGCGCCGCCCAGCTCGGGCTCAAGACCGCCATCATCGAGAAGAAGTACTGGGGCGGTGTCTGCCTGAATGTGGGCTGCATCCCCTCCAAGGCGCTGCTGCGGAACGCCGAGCTGTCGCACATCTTCCGGACGGAGGCGAAGACCTTCGGCATCTCCGGTGAGGTGAGCTTCGACTTCCCGACCGCTGTCCAGCGCAGCCGGAAGGTCGCCGACGGCCGGGTCAAGGGCGTCCACTTCCTGATGAAGAAGAACAACATCACCGAGTTCGACGGCTGGGGCTCGTTCACCGACGCGAACACGCTCGACGTCACGCTGAACGACGGGTCGTCCGAGACCGTCACGTTCGGCTCCTGCATCGTGGCGACCGGCGCCACCACGAAGCTGCTGCCGGGCACCCAGCTGAGCGAGCGCGTGGTGACCTACGAGGAGCAGATCCTCACCGAGGAGCTGCCCGGCTCGATCGTGATCGCCGGCGCGGGTGCGATCGGCGTCGAGTTCGCGTACGTGCTGGCGAACTACGGCGTCAAGGTGACGATCGTCGAGTTCCTGGACCGGATGGTGCCGCTGGAGGACCCGGAGGTCTCCAAGGAGCTCGCGAAGGCGTACAAGAAGCTCGGGGTCGACGTACTGACCTCGACCAGGGTGGACTCGATCGACGACTCCGGCGCGTCGGTGAAGGTCACGGTCACCGGCAAGGACGGCGTACAGAAGACCATCGAGGCCGACAAGGTCATGCAGGCGATCGGCTTCCAGCCGCGCGTCGACGGCTACGGGCTGGACAAGATCGGCGTCGCGCTGACCGAGCGCGGTGCCATCAACGTCGACGGCTTCTGCCGGACCAACGTGCCGAACATCTTCGCGATCGGCGACGTGACCGCGAAGCTGATGCTCGCGCACGCGGCCGAGGCGATGGGCGTGATCGCCGCCGAGACGATCGCCGGGCACGAGACGATGGAGCTCGACTACGCGATGATCCCGCGGGCGACGTTCTGCCAGCCGCAGATCGCGAGCTTCGGGTACACCGAGGAAGAGGCGAAGAAGCTCGGCCACGATGTCAAGGTCGCGAAGTTCCCGTTCACCGCGAACGGCAAGGCCCACGGCCTCGGCGACCCGACCGGCTTCGTGAAGGTGATCAGCGACAGCAAGTACGGCGAACTCCTCGGCGCGCACCTGATCGGCCCGGAGGTCACCGAGTTGCTGCCGGAACTGACCCTGGCCCAGAAGTGGGACCTGACCACCAAGGAACTGGCCCGCAACGTCCACGCCCACCCGACCCTGAGCGAGGCCCTGCAGGAGGCGTTCCACGGCCTCGAAGGGCACATGATCAACTTCTGATCAGCTTTTCCCGTCCGGGCCGGTGTCGATCTGACGCCGGCCCGTTCGACGATGAGGTATGACCAACCAGCGCAAGGTCGTCGCGGCCTACTTCCTGTCCCTCGACGGCGTCGCCGAGAAGGCGAACGAGTTCCTCACCGGCTGGGACGACGAAACCGACGCCGCCGGCGAACGGCTGATCAGCACCCAGGACACCGTCCTCCTCGGTCGCCGCACGTACGACGAATGGGCGCCCTTCTGGCCGACCAGCGACATCGAGCCCTTCGCCTCGTTCGTGAACGCGGCCCCCAAGTACGTCGCCACGTCGCGCCCACTCGACGGCACCTGGCCGAACTCCCACGCCGTCACCGGCGACCTCGCCGACTTCGTCCGCACCCTCAAGTCCCAGCCGGGCGCCGACATCGGCATCCACGGCAGCATCTCCGTCACCCGAACCCTCCTCGCCGCGGGCCTCGTCGACGAACTCCACCTCGTGATCGCCCCCACCGTCGTCGGCACCGGCCAAAAGCTCCTCGACGCGCTCGGCCTCCTCAACCTCGAGACAATCCACGGCACAAAAACCCCAGCCGGCCACCTCCTGGCCGACTACCGGGTGCTGCCCGCCTGAAGGTTCGAGGCGGCTCGGGGAGGATTTCTGCCCAAGCCGGGTAGCAAATGCTCCCCACACCGGTAGATCTAGCGCTCGGAGACGCCGCCGAGCACGGGCTTCACGTCAACGATCGGCGTTCCGTCGAGCGCTTCGAGGTTGGTGACGTGGAGGCGGAGGCCGTCGGCGGTGAGGACGGTGACTCGGTGGAGGCCGAGCGGGTTCGGTCGGTCCGGCGAGCGGGTGCTGAAGACGCCGCTCGCCGGGCGTGACTCGTCGCCGCGCGGATGGACCTTCTGCACCGTGCGATCGGCGCGGTCGAACCAGCTGATCAGGATCAGGTCGTCGCCGGCCGCAACGTCCGCGAGCGCCTCCCGTACGGACGCGTCGAACACGACCCAGGCATCCGGTGCCCCCTCGTCGCCTTGCCGCGGAGCATCCGCCCGCTCTCGCAGGCTCGACTCGACCCGCCCGATCGTACGTACGACAAACTCGTCCACCGCTGCAGTTTCGCAGCTCGGCCGGATACTGGAAACTTTTCGCCACCTGGTAACGATTTCTTTCCGCACAGTGCGTTACGCAGGGTCAGTTGGGGTAACGGTAGATCGTTTGGAGCGGCTCGCCCGGCGTGTGGATGTGGAAGGCGAGGCCTGGGTGGGCCTCGGGGTCCGTCAGGGTGCCGGTCGTGGGCTCGAACGGGAGGGGGACTGCCGAGCGGATGCCGGGGGCGCCGAGGACGGGGTGGCCGGCGAACGTGGTGGTGATCGCGTTGTGCACGTGCCCGGTCAGCAGCGCCGTGATGGGTTTGCCGGTCAGGACCTCGGCGAGGGCGCCGGGGTTCTCGAGCTTCCACTGGTCCATGACCTGGTGGTGCAGCACGAACGGCGGGTGGTGCATGGCGACGAAGACCGGCCCGTCGAACGACTCACTGAGGACGCCGTCGAGCCAGCTGAGGGATTCGTCGGACAGGTAGCCGTGATCCTTGCCCTCGACGGTGGAGTCGGCGAGCACGAACCGGGCCGGACCGACCTCGCGGACCTGGTGGACCGGGTGGCCGTGGCCCGCGGCGGTGACGAGGGCGCGGAAGGGTGTGCTGACGTCGTGGTTCCCGGGCAGCACCAGCGTCGGTACGTCGAAGGTCAGCTCGCGCGCCACCTCGACGTACTCCTCCGGCAACCCGTGGTCCGCCAGGTCACCGGTCGCGAGTACGACGTCCACCGTCGACGAGCGCACGTACGCCGTGACCGCCCGGAGCCGGGACCGTGCCTCCTCGGAGCCGTCGAGGTGCGGGTCACTCAGATGCGCGATCACGTACATGTCGGCACATTAGCCGCAGAACCCCGTCGGTAGTGCGCCGCAAGGCACCAGTCCGCCGCGTTCGAGCACCGGCCGCGCCTGCGACGACCGGACGTAGTCCAGGAACGCCGCGGTCAGCGACTTCGGCTCCGGCGCCCGGTACGTGTACGCGTGCTCGACCTCCCAGAACTTGTACGACCGGTCCGCCACCTTCGACGTGTCCGGTACGACGTTGTCGATCGTCACCGCGGCCAGGTCCGGGAACTTCTGCGCGCTGCCGAGTTCGGCATACCCGATCGCGCCGTCGATCTCGTTCACCCGGGTGAGCAGCTCGTCGGTCGTCCCGACCTCGCAGCGGTGGTACTTCGCGGCCGCGGCGTCGTCGTCGCGCCGGCAGTCGTCGGAGGTGATGCCCAGCTCCTGGTCGCCGCCGAGCACCTTCTCGCGGAACACCAGCCGCGACCCGGACGCCGGCCCGACCCGGCTGACCATCCGGATCGGCAGGTTCTTCCCGCCGACCTGGTTCCAGTTGGTGATCTTGCCGGTGTAGATCTTGCGCAGCTCGTCGGTGGTCAGGCTGGTGACGCCGGCCGCCCGGTTCACGACGACCGCGAACACGACGACCGCGATCGCCTCACCGCTGAGCGACGGCGCGTCCTCGGCCGGCCCGTCGGACATCGCGATCACCTTGCTCGCCGCGGCCGGATCCTGCGCCCCGAGCGTCTTGAGATCGAGTACGCCGCTCCGGCTGCCGTTCGCGGCGATCGTGATGTCGGAGCCCGAGCACTGGCTGGCGTAGGCGCTGCGCAGTTCGGCCACCGTCGGCTCGACCGCCGTCGACCCGATCACCCGCACCTGCCCGGCCGCGCAGTTGTCCGGGGGCCGCAGTACGTCGACCAGGAAGAACGCGACCAGCGCGCCGACGAGCACCAGTGTGGTCGCGCCGAAGATGAGGGTACGGCGACCCGGTCCGCGCGGCCGCGGCTCGTGGTAAACGCCGCCGTTCGACCCGCCGCCGGTGAGATACCCGGAGTGCGTGACGCCCTTGCCGCGTCCGGACAGCACGAGCAGGAACTTGAAGTGGTCGCCGTGGTTGATCGAGAACCGGGGTACGACGAGCTTGTCCTCGTCGACGTACGTCAGCGGATCGAGACTCTCCTCGATCAGCGTGCCCGAGTCGGTGTGCGCCTCGACCACCTTCATCCGGACGATCCGGCGGCCAGGGAACCCGAACCCGAGCTCCTTCTTCATGTCCGCGGCGTCGATGTCGGTGCCAGTGTTGTCCACCCGGAGCAGCACGATGCTCGGGTCCTGGACCACCTCGTTCTGGTGCCGGACCTCGACGTCGACCAGTTCGTGGGCCTGACCCTGCTGTGGATGGACGCCGATCTGCGCATCCACCTGGACGCGGTACACGAGTCGTTTGCGTCGCCAGACGTAACGGTCGAGCAGCCACACGATCGACGTGCCGATCAGCGAGACGAGGGCGATGACGGTGCCCAGGTCGATGTTGCCGAAATCGAACAACTCTGTCCTCACTTCTCCGGGAACAGAACGCTAGTGGCCGGTGGTGAACGCCTGCTTACGGTGCGATGACGCGCCGGGTCGGGGCTTGGTCCGGACCGGGCGGTCTGAGAGATTTGGCGGCATGGCTGAACAGGTGGACGTGGTTGTGGTCGGGCTCGGTGTGGGCGGGGAGGAGACCGCGGGCCGACTGGCGCAGGCCGGGCTGCGGGTGGTCGGGATCGAGTCCCGGCTGGTCGGCGGCGAGTGCCCGTACTACGGGTGTATCCCGAGCAAGATGATGATCCGGGCCGCGAACCTGATCGCGGAGACCCGGCGCGTCGAGGGCATCGCCGGTACGTCGAGCGTGCAGCCGGACTGGACGCCGGTGGCGAAGCGGATCCGGGAGGAGGCGACCGACACCTGGAACGACCAGGTCGCCGTGGACCGCCTGGTCGGCAAGGGCGCGACCGTGATCAAGGACGTCGCGACGATCACCGGCCCGCGCACGGTCAGCGCCGGCGGTACGGAGTACGAGGCGTCCCGCGGGATCGTGATCGCGACCGGGACGGTGCCGTCGGTGCCGCCGATCGACGGGCTCGCCGGTACGCCGTACTGGACGAACCGTGAGGCGATCGAGGTGGAGGACCTGCCGGCGTCGCTGCTGATCCTCGGCGGCGGCGCGATCGGGATGGAACTGGCGCAGGTGTTCGCCCGTTTCGGCGTCGCGGTCACCGTGATCGAGGGCGCGCCCGAGGTGCTGGCGATGGAGGAGCCGGAGTCCGGCGTACTGGCCCGCGAGGCGCTGGAGCGCGACGGCGTGACGTTCCGCCGGGGCGCGCACGCGCAGCAGGTCGGGTACGCCGACGGCGCGTTCACCGTGACACTGGAGGACGGCGGAACGGCCACCGGCGAGAAGTTGCTGGTGGCAACGGGCCGCCGGGTGGCGACCGCGGACCTCGGGCTGGACAAGGTCGGGCTGGACCCGACGGCGCGCCGGATCGAGGTGGACGAGCACGTCCGGGCCGGCGACAGGGTGTGGGCGGTCGGTGACGTCACCGGCGTCGGGGCGTTCACCCACAACGCGATGTACCAGGCCGACATCGCGGTCCGCGACATCCTGCAGGAGCCGGATGCGCCGACCGCGAGCTACCACGCGATGCCGCGGGTGACGTTCACCGACCCGGAGATCGGCGCGGTCGGCCTCACCGAGAAGCAGGCCCGCGACGCCGGGCTGAACGTCCGCATCGGCTCGACGCCGATCCCGGCCTCGACCCGCGGCTGGATCCACAAGGCCGGCAACGAGGGCTTCATCAAGGTCGTGATGGACGCGGACCGCGGCGTCCTGGTCGGCGCGACCAGCGCGGGCCCGACCGGCGGCGAGGTGCTGAGCGCGCTCGCCGTGGCCGTGCACGCGGCCGTCCCGGTGAACACTTTGCGACAGATGATTTACGCGTACCCGACGTTCCACCGTGCGATCGGCGAGGCGCTCAAGTTCTAGTTGCGATCCGGTCGCAAATAGATCAACAATGTCGGCGTGCATGTTCCTGACGGTTTCTTCGATGCCCCCACATCCGTCGCTACCGGCCTGATCGCGGCCGGGGCGGTCGGCATCAGCCTGCAGCGAGCGAGCCGCGAGCTCCGCGAGACCGGCCCGGCGCTGGCCGGGCTGACCGCGGCGTTCGTGTTCGCGGTGCAGATGGTGAACTTCCCGGTGGGAGCCGGGACCAGCGGGCACCTGCTCGGCGGTGCGCTGGCGGCGGCGCTGGTCGGGCCGTGGACCGCCGTCCTGGTGATGTCCACCGTGCTGCTGGTGCAGGGCCTGCTGTTCGCCGATGGCGGGCTGACCGCGCTCGGGACGAACATCACGCTGATGGGCCTGATCACGGTCCTCGTCGGGTACTTCGTGACCCGGGCGCTGCTGAAGGTGCTGCCGCGGCGCGTCGGCAGCGTCGTACCGGCGACGACCGTCGGGGCGCTGGTGTCGGTGCCCGTCGCGGCGCTGGCGTTCACCGGGCTGTACGCGATCGGCGGCGCGGTCGACATCCCGCTCGGCAAGCTCGCGACCGCGATGGTCGGCTGGCACGTCCTGGTCGGTATCGGCGAGGCTGTCATCACCGCCGCCGTGCTCAGCGCGGTCGTCGCGACCCGACCGGACCTGGTGTACGCCGCCCGGCACCTGCAGCAGGACCTGGTCCTGGTCGATGCCGACGGCAACAGCTCGGCGGTGTCGCCGGACCGCCCGGTCGCGGCGAAGCCGGCCGGGCGTTCGCTGGGGGTCGGCGTCGCCGTCACGCTGCTGGTCGCGGGCGGGCTGAGCCTGTTCGCGAGCGCGCACCCGGACGGGCTGGAGTTCGTCGGCGCGAAGCTCGGGTTCGAGAGCGCCGCGAAGGATTCGGCGGTGGCGAGCAGCCCGCTGGCCGACTACGGCGTCCACGGGATCGGCAACGCGCAGGTGTCCGGCGCGCTGGCCGGGATCATCGGCGTACTGGTGACGATCGTCGTCGGGCTCGCGATCGCGAAGCTCGCCTCGTTGCGGACCAACAAGGCCTCATGAGCGGGGACGGTCTGCTGGTCGCGGTGGACAGCCCGGTGCACCGGATGCCGGCGCAGGTGAAGCTTGTCGCGCTCTTCGTCTTCGTGCTCGCGGTCGTCTCCACCCCGGCCGCGATCTTCTGGGCCTTCGGCGTGTACACCGCGTTGCTGATCGGCGCCCTGGTCACGGCGAAGTTGCCCGCGGCCACGGTGCTGCGGCGGCTGGCGGTGGAGACGCCGTTCGTCGTGTTCGCGCTGCTGCTCCCGTTCGTTGCCACCGGCCCGCAGATCGACGTACTCGGGCTGCAGCTGTCGGCGTCGGGGGTGCTCGGTGCGTGGAACGTGCTCGCGAAGGGCACGCTCGGCGTGCTCGCGGCGATCCTGCTGTCGGCGACGACCGCGCCGCGGGACCTGCTCGCCGGGCTCGAACGGCTCCGGCTGCCGGCGACGTTGGTGGCGATTCTGTCGTTCATGGTGCGGTACCTGAGCGTGGTGTCGGACGACCTGCACCGGATGCGGGTCGCCCGGGAGTCCCGCGGGTACACGGGCGGCCGGGCCGGTCATCTGAAGGCGGTGGCCGGGGGAGTCGGGTCGTTGTTCGTCCGCAGCTTCGAACGCGGCGAGCGGGTGCACCTGGCGATGCGGTCCCGCGGGTACACCGGCCGGATGCCGCTGCTCAGCGCCCAGGGTGCGTCGAGCGCACAGTGGGTCGAGGGACTGGCGATCTCCCTGCTCGCGGTGGCGATCGCGGTCGCGGCTAGGGTGGTGGCCTTGTGAGCGCGATTCAAGTCGAACGTCTGGTGTTCGCCTACCCAGACGGACGACAGGCCCTGTACGGCGTCGACTTCAGCGTGGAGCACGGCGAGCGGGTCGCGCTGCTCGGGCCGAACGGTGCCGGCAAGACCACGCTGGTTCTGCACCTGAACGGCATCCTCGGCTCGGTCGCGGGCGGGACCGGCAGCGGCCGGATCGCGATCGGCGGTACGGCCGTGCACCGCGAGCACCTGACCGCGATCCGCCGCAAGGTCGGCCTGGTCTTCCAGGACCCGGACGACCAGCTGTTCATGCCGACCGTCCGCGACGACGTCGCCTTCGGCCCCGCGAACCTTGGCCTGCGCGGCGCCGAACTCGACGAGCGCGTCCACGAGGCCCTGGTTCAGGTCGGCATGCAGGACAAGGCCGACCTCGCCCCGCACCACCTCTCGTTCGGCCAGCGCCGCCGCGTCGCCGTCGCCACGGTCCTCGCGATGCGCCCCGAGGTCCTGGTGCTCGACGAGCCCTCCAGCAACCTGGACCCGGCCGCTCGCCGCGAACTCGCCGACATCCTCGCGACCCTCGACGTCACGCTGCTGATGATCACCCACGACCTCCCGTACGCCCTCCAGCTCTGCGAACGCAGCCTGCTGATGAACGACGGCCGCATCGTCGCCGACGGCAGCACCCGCGAACTCCTCGGCGACCCGGAGCTGATGCAGGCGAACCGGCTAGAGCTTCCCTACGGATTCGACCCCCTCTCGGTCTCCGGCCCCGAACGCTGACCGGAGCCGCCCGCGGGACGCGGTCAGGTGTGCGTGCATGGCGGCGTCGGCGGACTCGGTGTCGCGTTCCCGGATCGCGGTGACGATCAGGTCGTGCTCGTCGAGCGCGTCCTCGGTGACCCGGCTGTCGCGGAGCAGCCGGAACAGCTGCAGGTGGCAGTGCAGCTTGGCGAAGATCTCGCCGAAGTAGCTGTTGCCGGTCGCGGCGATGACGGCCGCGTGGAACTCCGCGTCGGCCCGGGCGAAGGCGCCGTACGACATCGTGCCGTCCTGGTAGCGGGCCCGCATCTCGACGGTCAGCCGGGTGATCTGCTCGACCTCGTCGCGGCGGTGCCGGCCGGCGGCCAGGCCGGAGCAGTACGGCTCGATCAGGAACCGGGCCTCGAAGAGATCCTCGAACCGTTCCGGCGTCAGCTTCGGTGTCGCGGAATATCCGATCAGATGTGTCTTGGTGACCAGGTCCTCGGCCTCCAGGCGGTTCAGTGACTCGCGGACCGGGGTCTGGGAGACCCCGAGCCGGCGGCTGAGCTCGTCGACGCGGATCCGCTCACCGGGCTGAATCACGCCGTCCAGCAGGAATTCCAGCAGACGCTCGTAGACGACGTCACTCATCCTGGTACGTCCGGAACGCTCCGTGCTGCGCTCGCTCATCACTGTCCATCCTGTCGGCAGAGGATTCCTGGATTCGTATTCACAGACCATTGCGAATCGTATCTGATCTGATCTAGGGTCCCAAGAAATCGAGCGGTGTATACGAATGCAGAACCTCTCCACCCCGGGACGGTCGACGTGCACACAGATCTGCTCACGGCCCAATCACTGGCCGAACGACTCCTGATCACCGCCGGTGTGCCCGCCCCGGCCGCCGCCCAGCAGGCCGAACTGCTCGTCGTCGCGGAGGCGAAGGGAATGCCGTCGCACGGCCTGCTGCGACTCCCGCGGCTGCTCCGCCGGCTCGCGAACGGCACGGCCAGCCCGACGAACACGGGCCGGCACACCTGGCTCAGCCCGAGCTACCTGACCGTCGACGGCGAGCAGGGCCTCGGCCCGGTGGTCGCGGTCCGCGCCCTGGACGCGATCGTTCCTGCCGCCGAGCGATACGGCGTCGCGGTCTGCTCGATCACCGCCAACAACCACCTCGGCATGCTCGGCTACTACGCCGGCCGAATGGCGGAGCGGGGACTGGTCTGCCTCGGCGTCACCACGAGCGAGGCGCTGGTCCACCCGTGGGGCGGCACCGAGGCGATGCTCGGTACCAACCCGCTGGCGCTGGCCGTCCCGGCGCGGCCCGCCCCGCTGGTCCTCGACATGGCCACGTCGGAGATCTCGATGGGCAAGGTGCACGACCACGCGCTCCGCGACGTACCGCTGCGGCCGGGCTGGGCACTGGATGCCGACGGCAACGAAACCGTGGACCCGAAGGCGGCCAAGGACGGCTCGATCGCGCCGTTCGGGGGAGCGAAGGGATACGGCCTCGGCCTCGGGCTGGGCGCGATGGTCACGTTCCTCACCGGTGCGGCGTACGGGACAGCGGTCGGCGGCACGCTCGACGACGACCGCCCGAGCACCAAGGGCGACCTGTTCGTGCTGCTGGCCGGCGGCCGGTTCGCCGCGAGCGACTACCTCGACCAGGTACGGCGCAGCCGTCGCGCCGATCCCGCGGTCCCGGTGGCGGTCCCCGGCGACGGCGCCCGGGAGCGCTACCGGTACGCCGCCACGCACGGCATCGAGGTCGCCGACGACCTGTGGCACGAGCTGTCCGCGCTCGACGCCGACGGCCGCGAAGCCGCACTGGCCGACTGACCCGCCCACAGACAAGGACCACCATCATGACGTCCACCGCCCCCCGTTTCGGGGTCCAGCGGTCGCCGCGCACCGTCGTCTTCGGCGCCGGCCAGCGCGCACTGCTCGGCCGGTCCGCCGCGGAGTACGGCGGCACCGCCCTGATCTGCACCGACCAGCGGCTCGCCGCGACACCCGAGTTCACCGAACTGACCCACGACCTCGCGGACCACGGACTGACTGTGCACGTCTGGCCGGACACCTCGCCGGAGCTGCCGATGTCCGACATCGACGCCTGCTGCGCGGCGATGGAGTACGCCGGGATCGACGTGGTGATCGGCATCGGCGGCGGCAGTTGCCTGGACCTGGCGAAGGCCGTCGCGCTGATGCTCAGCCACGGCGGCCCGATCGACCGGTACTACGGCGAGAACGCCGTCCCCGGCCCGGTGCTGCCGATCATCGCGGTGCCGACGACGGGCGGCACCGGGTCCGAGGTCACGCCGGTCTGCGTGCTGAGCGACAGCCGTCGCGAGCTGAAGGCCGGCATCTCCTCGCCGTACCTGATCCCGTCGGTCGCGATCTGCGACCCCGAACTCACCTACACCTGCCCGCCCGGCCTGACTGCCGGCGCCGGCGCCGACGCGGTCTCGCACCTGGTCGAGTCGTTCACCGCGATCCAGCGCCCACCCACCGCGGTCGCCGAGGGCCGGGTCTTCATCGGCAAGAACGTGATCAGCGACTCGTACGCCCGCTGGGGCCTGACGCTCCTCGCGCAGGCGCTGCCCGTCGCCGTCGAGCACCCGGACGACCAGGACGCCCGCTCCGACGTGATGCTCGCCGCGAACGCGGGCGGGTACGCGCTGGGCGTCGCGGGTACGGCGGCCGCGCACGCGTTGCAGTACCCGCTCGGCGCGCTCACCCATACCGCGCACGGCGTCGGCGTCGGCGTACTCCTGCCGTACGTGATGCGCTACAACGCCCCGGCGCGGATCCACGAGTTCGCCGAGATCGCCGCACTCTTCGGTACGCCGCCTACCGGCACGGCCGAGCAGCAGGCGATGGCCGGTATCGAGGCCGTCGACGCGCTGCTCGATCGGATCGGTATCCCGGCGACGCTGAAGGAGCTGGGGCTGACCGAGGACCAGCTCGAGTACGTCGCCACCCGCGGCCTGCAGTCCGCCCGTCTGATCGACAACAACCCGCGCCGGCTGGACGCCGGCGCCCTGCTGGAGATCACCCGCGCCGCGTACACCGGCGACCGCACGAACCCCTTCTGACCCCCTGCTGACACGGAGACCGCCAGATGAACTCTCCGCACGACCTCTTCATCGACGGACAGTGGCGCCCGTCGTCCGACGGCCGGCGCTTCGCCGTCCACGACCCGGCCGACGGTTCCGAGCTGGCCCGGTTCGCCGCCGCCACCGAGGCCGACTGCCTGGCCGCGGTCGACGCGGCCGCCGACGCCCTCGCGGCCTGGTCCGCGACCCCACCACGCGAGCGTTCGGAGATCCTCCGCGCCTGCTTCGAGGTCCTCACCGCCGAACGCGAGCAGTTCGCCGCGCTGATCACCGCCGAGAACGGCAAGGCGTACGCCGACGCGCTCGGCGAGGCGTCGTACGCGGCCGAGTTCTTCCGCTGGTTCGCCGAGGAGGCGGTCCGGATCGGCGGCGACTTCCGGCTCTCGCCGGCCGGGGACAAGACGATCGTGGTCAGCCGCGACCCGATCGGCGTCGCGATCCTGATCACGCCGTGGAACTTCCCGGCCGCGATGGCGAGCCGGAAGATCGCGCCCGCGCTCGCGGCCGGCTGTTCGGTGGTCCTGAAGCCCGCGAGCCAGACGCCGTTGACGGCGGCGTACGTCGTCGACGTGCTGCGCCGGGTCGGCGCACCGGCCGGGGTGGTCAACCTGGTCACGCCGGTGCCCGCGGGTCCGGCGGTGAGCGCGATGCTGCACCATCCGGCCGTCCGCAAGCTGTCGTTCACCGGGTCGACCGAGGTCGGCCGGATCCTGCTGCACGAGGCGGCCGACCAGGTGGTCAGCCCGTCGATGGAGCTCGGCGGCAACGCGCCGTTCGTCGTACTGCCCGGCGCCGACGTCGACGCCGCGGTCGAGGGCGCGATGGTCGCGAAGCTCCGCAACGGGGGCGCGGCCTGTACGGCGGCCAACCGGTTCTACGTGCACGAGTCCCTCGTCGACGAGTTCGGCACCCGGATCACGGCCGCGATGAAGGCGGTCACGATGGGCCCGGGCGCCGACCGTACGAACGACCTCGGCGCGCTGGTGTCGCCGGAGGAACGCGACAAGGTCGCCGGCCTGGTCGACCGCGCCGTCGCCGACGGCGCCACGCTGGCCCTCGGCGGTGAGCCGTCCGCCACCGGCGCGTTCTACCCGCCGACCGTGCTGACCGAGGTCCGGCACGGTAGCGAGATCAATCGGACCGAGATCTTCGGTCCGGTGACCGCGATCGTCGGGTTCCGCGACGTCGACGAGGCCGTCGCGATGGCGAACGACACGATCTACGGCCTGATCGCCTACGTGTACGGCGATCCGGCCCAGGCGCTCGCGGTGGCGCAGCGGATCGACGCCGGCATGGTGGCGGTGAACCGGGGCGTGCTGAGCGACCCGGCCGCGCCGTTCGGCGGCACCAAGCAGTCGGGGCTCGGCCGCGAGGGCAGCTCCGAAGGGATCCTCGAGTTCCTCGAGGAGAAGTACATCGGGATCGAGGTGTGACCGATGGCGAACGCCGTCCTGCCCACAGTCAGCCCGTCGCCGGCCGCGGATTCGCCCGCGGGCCGCCGGCGGACCAAGCACACGCCGAAGCGGCAGAACCTGGCCGGCTGGCTGTTCGTCGGGCCGGTGATCTTCGGCGTGCTGTTCTTCCAGTTGCTGCCGGTAGCCGCCTCGCTGGTGGTGTCGCTGACGAACTGGTCCGGGCTGAACTCGCCGTCGTTCCTCGGCCTGGACAACTACAAGGAACTGTTCACCGCCGACGACACCTTCTGGCCGTCGCTGAAGAACACGGTGGTCTTCACGCTGGCCGTCGTGGTGCTGACCATCGGGATCGGGCTCGGCCTCGCGGTGCTGTGCAACCAGAAGGTGAAGGGCATCGGGATCTTCCGGACGCTCTACTACTCGCCGGCCGTCACGAACGTTGTCGCGATCGGGTTCGTCTGGTTCTGGCTGTACGACCCTGACAACGGGCTGTTCAACTCCACGCTGAAGACCCTCGGCGTGCACGGACCGGCGTGGCTGTCGGATACGAAGACCGCGCTGATCGCCGTCGTCATCGTCGCGATCTGGCAGGGCGTCGGGTACCCGATGGTGATCCTGCTGGCCGGGCTGCAGAGCATCGACCAGTCATTGCTGGAGGCGGCCACCGTCGACGGGGCGTCGGCGTGGCGGCGGTTCTGGTCGGTGACCTGCCCGCTGCTGACGCCGAGCCTCTTCTTCCTGACGATCACGCAGTTCATCACCTCGTTCCAGGTCTTCGGGATCATCTACGTGATGACCTCGGGCGGGCCGAACAACGCCACCTCGGTGTTCATCTTCCACATCTACGAGGCGGCCTTCGGGCACGGCCGGTTGGGGTACGCGTCGGCGATGGGCTGGGTGCTGTTCGTGATCGTCGGCGTTGTCACCGCGGTGCAGTGGAAGCTCGAGAAGCGGTGGGTGCACTATGGCGACTGACCTGCGCCGGGCGCCGCGGCACATTCCGCGCCGGATCGTGGTGTTCGCGGTCCTGATCGTGCTCGCGGTGGTGTTCGCGATGCCGCTGCTGTGGATGATCAGCGCCTCGCTGAAACCGGAGAACGAAGTACTGCAGACGCCGCCGACGTTCGTCCCGTCGGAGTTCCAGTGGGCGAACTACTCGCAGGCCGGGCACGGGCTGCTGCCGTTCTTCCTGAACAGCTGCAAGCTCGCCGCGCTGAACGTCGGCTTTCTGCTGGTGTTCGCGGCGATGGCCGGCTACGGGTTCGCCCGGCTGAACTTCGCGTTCAAGAACCTCGCCTTCGCGCTCTTGTTGTCGACGGCAATGATCCCGAGCATGGTGTACCTGGTCCCGCAGTACATGCTGTTCCGGGAGCTGGGCTGGATCGACACCCACTACCCGCTCTGGATCCCGAACGTGCTGACGCCGGTGTTCGGGACGTTCCTGCTCCGGCAGGCGTTCCGCGGCGTCCCGATCGAGCTGGAGGAGGCCGCGAAGCTCGACGGCGCGTCGATCTTCGGCACCTTCTGGCGGATCATGGTGCCGCAGGTCAAGCCCGCGCTGGCCGCGGTTGGCGCGCTCACCTTCATGGGCTCCTGGAACGACCTGTTCGGCCCGCTGATCTTCCTGAACTCCACCCGGCTGCAGACCATGCCGATCGCGCTGGCGCTGTTCAAGGGGGAGTACTTCACCCAGACCAACCTGATGATGGCGGCCGCCACCCTGACCATCCTGCCGCCGCTGCTGCTGTTCCTGCTCGCGCAGAAGTACTTCGTCCAAGGCATCACGATGTCCGGCCTGAAGGGATAACCATGCGGATCACCCGGATCGAGTCCATCATCCTGCTCGACAAGCTGCACATCGTGAAGGTGCACACCGACGAGGGCCTGGTCGGTGTCGGCGAGGTCAGCCCGATGAACGCGCACGTCTCGCACAGCGTCGTCGAGCAGGCGCTGGCACCGCTGCTGATCGGCGAGGAGGCGACCGACCTCGAGCGGCTGTGGCGCCGGCTGTACACCAAGCCGTACAAGCTCGGCCCCGGCGGCGCGCAGCTGAACGCGATCGCCGGGATCGACATCGCGCTCTGGGACCTGCTCGGCAAGGCCGCCGGGCTGCCGGTCTACAAGCTGCTGGGAGGCAAGTACCGGCCGAGCGCGAAGGTCTACGCCAGCTCGATGTCGCGCAGTATGACCCCGCAGCAGGAGGCCGAGCGGGCGAAGTCCTTCCAGGAGAAGGGATTCCACGGCTACAAGATCCACTCGTCCACGCCCTGGATGCACGACGACGGCTTCGACCAGACCATCGCGACGGTGACCGCCGTCCGCGAGCTCGTCGGGGACGACTTCCCGATCCTGGTCGACGTCAACAACGCGTACTACGAACACACCGCGATCACGATGGCCCACGCGCTGGAGGACCTCGGCGTGTGGCACTTCGAGGAACCGCTCGCCGCCCACGACTACGCGGCGTACGGGCGGCTGGCCGACGCGGTCGACATCCCTGTCGCAGCGGGGGAGCAGGAGTACACGACCTGGCAGTTCCGGGACCTGATCCTGACCGGCCACGTCGACATCCTCCAGCCGGACGTCATCAAGTGCGGCGGCATCACCGAGTTCAAGAAGATCGCCGTCCTCGCCGACACGTTCACCAAGCCGATCACCGTGCACAACACGCAGCAGACGATCGGTACGTCGGCCCACGCGCACCTGTGGGTCAGTACGCCGTCCTGCGTCTATCCGCAGGAGTACAACATCGAGCACAACCCGATCCTCGACGACGTACCGATCTGGAAGAACCCGCTCGTCCCTGTGAACGGCGAGATCACGCCGTGGGAGCTGCCCGGTCTGGGCATCGAGCTGGACGACGACGCGGTCGCCAAGCTGCGGACCAACTAACTCCCCTGAACGAACAGGACCCGACCATGCCTGCATCAGACATCTCCCGACGATCGGTACTCAAGGCACTCGGCATCACCGGCGGGGCGTTGACCGCCGGCCTGCCACTCGCTGCCTGCGGCAACAACGGCGCCGGGGGCGGTGGCGGCAACGCCTCGTTCCTGACCTGGGACACCAACAGCGGTACGCCGCTCTACACGGTCGCGGAGAACTGGGCGAAGAGCGCCGGGAAGACCCTCGACATCCAGTCGGTGCCCGGCGACGACTACGACACCAAGCTGCGGACCGTGCTGTCGTCGGGCTCCGCGCCGACCGTGATCCGGATCAACGACGACTACGTCCGCGGCTACTACTCCGAGGGCTCGCTGCTCGACCTGCGGCCGTACCTGGAGAAGGACGGCATCAAGCCGGACGACTACTTCCCGGTCGCGTACAACTTCGCCAAGCAGCCGGACGGTGCGCACGCCGCCTGGCCGATCATGACCAACCCGGGCGTGCTGTACTGCAACACCGACGCGTTCGCCGAGGCCGGTGTCGAGCTGCCGCCGAAGGACTGGGCCAAGAGCGGCTGGACCTGGGACGACTTCGTCGCCGCCGCGAAGAAGCTGACCAAGCCGAACGGCGAACGCTGGGGCGCGCTGGTCTTCCCGGACACGTCGCTCGAGACCGTCTTCCCGGTCAGCAACGGCGGTGACGGGATCTACTCCAAGGACGCGACCCGGTTCACGCTCGCCGAGCCGCAGGGCACCGAGGCGATCCAGTGGGTCGCGGACCTGGCGCTCGTCCACAAGGTGCACCCGGACTTCGCCACGGTCACGGCCGGCAAGCAGACACCGAACTGGGCGCTGGCACAGCTCGGTACCGGCAAGGCGGCGATGCTGCTCTCGCTGACCAGCGGCATCCCGTACCTGCGGAAGAACGCGAAGGTGACGTGGGACATCTTCCCGACGCCGATGAAGGTGAACCGGACGACGGTGAACACGCTCACGGTGCTGGCGGTGCCGAAGCAGTCCAAGGACCCGGACGCGGCCTGGGCGTTCCTGAAGTACTGCGCGGGCGCCGACGCCGCGAAGCTGCTCGCGCAGTCGCGCGGGTTCATGCCGGTCGCGAAGAGCTCGTCGTCGTTGTTCGTACCGGACGAGCAGCCGCCATCGAACCTTGCGCTGGTGACGCAGGCGCTCGACAACGCCGTGAACGAGAACTTCAGCCGCTACATCGAGCGTGCCCGGACCGTGTACCGGCCGGTGCTCGACGATGTGTGGAGCGGCAAACGGACGGCCGAGGCCGCACTCGGTAGCGTCAAGCAGAAGGTCGAAGACGTACTCGCAGGCAAGGGATGACCGGATGAAGATCACCTCGGTACACGTCGACGTCACCTCGGAGCCGAAGGCGCATCCGGTCCGGGACGCGATCCAGTTGCTCGACCGGGACGGGGTCACCCGGGTCCGGATCGACACCGACGAAGGCGTGAGCGGCGAGAGTACGACGTACTTCGGGCGGGTCGAGTCCTCGCCCGCGGTGCTGGCGAAGATCGTCCGGGACCAGCTGGGGCCGGCGATCGTGGGGGAGGACCCGACGGTGATCCGGGGGATCCGGCAGCGGTTGCGGGAGCTGACCGACTACCAGGGGTCGGCGGGGTTGTCGGCGTACGGGATGTCGGCGATCGACCAGGCGTTGTGGGACCTGCTCGGGAAGTCGCTCGGGGTGCCGGTGTGGAAGTTGCTCGGGGCGCGGCGGACGGCGATCCCGGCGTACGCGATGGTCGGTTGGCTGGAGCTGGACGTCGCGGGGCTCGAGCGGGTGTCGGCGCGGGCGATGGAGCAGGGGTTCCACGGCGTGAAGATGAAGGTCGGCGGCGGGCCGTTGACCGAGGACCTGCGGCGGATCAAGGCGGTCCGGGCGGTGATCGGGCCGGACGCCGCGCTGATGGTCGACGCGAACCAGGCCTTCGGGTACGCCGAGGCGCTGCGGCGCGGGCGCGCGTACGAGGACCTGGACTGCCGGTGGTTCGAGGAGCCGCTGCCGGCGGGGGACACGGACGGGCATGTGCGGCTGGCGGACAAGCTGGACATCCCGATCGCGACCGGCGAGAACCGGTACGGGCAGGGCGCCTTCCGGGACCTGATCGCGCGCGGCGGCGTCGGCGTCGTACAGCCTGATCTGCGGCGGGCGGGCGGGGTGACCGACTGTCTCGAGATCGGGCTGATGGCGGCCGGGTTCGGGGTGCCGTACGCGTCGCACGGCGGCGGGGCGCACATCCACGTGCTGGCGGCGCTGCCGAACACGCTCTACCTGGAGAGCGGGCTGCTGCCCGAAGGGGGTCAGCTCGTGGACGGCTGCTATCCCTTGCCGTCGGCACCGGGGCTCTCGGCTAGTTGGTGACCGTCACCGGGAATCCACGGTGAATTTGTTACCAGGCCCTTGTGTGTTACTCACGGGTCAGCGAAGGTGACGTGGAGTACTTCAGTCGCCACACTTCGCCCCCAAAGGTGGTCCGCCCATGAAGTCCGTCACCAGTCTGCTGTCCGCCGCGGTCCTCGGCGCCGCGTCCCTGCTGATCCCCGGAGTCGCGCACGCCGCGGCTCCGAACTACGTCGCCCTGGGTGACTCCTATGCCTCCGGCGTCGGCACCCGGACCTACATCTCGTCGAGCGGCTCGTGCCAGCGCTCGACCAAGGCGTACGCGTACCTCGACGCCGGCCGGCTCGGCGCGAACCTGACGTTCGTGGCCTGCTCCGGCGCGAAGGTCGCGGACGTCACCGCGAACCAGCTCCCGTCGGTGACCAGCGCCGCGAACATCGTGTCGGTGCAGGTCGGCGGCAACGACGCCGGCTTCTCGTCGGTGATCACCGAGTGCGCGAAACCGTCCTGGCTGGGCGACTGCAACAGCGCCGTCGCGAGCGCCCAGTCGATCATCAACAACACCCTTCCCGGCCGGCTGAACAGCCTGTACGCGTCGATCAAGAGCCGGGCGTCGTCGGCCAAGGTCGTCGTGGTCGGGTACCCGCGGCTGTTCAACGGCACCGACTGCAACGCCGGCACGTTCTTCAGCCCCGACGAGATGACCAAGCTGAACGCGACCGCCGACCTGCTGAACGCGAAGATCTCGGCGTCCGCGAGCGCTGCCGGGTTCGCGTTCGTGAACCCGACCTCGAAGTTCATCGGTCACTCGGTGTGCGGCAACCCGGAATGGATCAACGGGCTGTCGAACCCGATCAGCGAGTCGTACCACCCGAACGTCACCGGCCAGGCGGCGTTCGCCGACCTGGTCCAGCCCGCGCTCTGACCGCAGTTTCCGAAAGGTGCCGTCCGAAAGGGCGGCACCTTTCGCCGTTGGAGATGCGGAACCGGCGAGTTCGTGGTGTCATGCTGAGGTGGCGCGGAGGTCCGTCGACTGGTTGCTGGCGGCCAGGATGCAGGCCAACTGCCTTGCGCGTCCGGTGAACGAGGCCGGCCCCGGAGGGGTGGCCGACGTCGTACGCCGGACGGGGGGACTGCAGGCCCAGACCTGGCGAGGTGCGGCGTACGCCGTGCGCGCCCGGTCCACCGCCACCACCTTCGCCGACGTGACGAACGCCCAGGTCACGGACCGGTCCGTGGTCCGCGGCTGGTTCATGCGCGGCACGCTCCAGCTCGTCGCGGTCGAGGACGCCGGCCCGCTGCTCGGCCTGCTCGGCCCGAAGCTGATCAAGGACACCGGCCGCCGGTACGCCGAACTCGGCCTGCCGGACCGCATCCGCTCGAAGGCGGCCGAAGTACTCGAGGAACACCTGCTGGCGCACGGCCCCTCCACCCGCGCCGAGCTGGCCGACGTACTGGTCCACGCCCGGCTGATCCCCGAGCCGAAAGGGCAGGCCGTCTACGCGCTCATCCGGTACGCCGGACTCCTCGGCCGCCTGTGCTACGGCCCCGGCGACACCTGGGTAGCGGTCACCGACTGGCTCGGCAAACCCCTCGACCTGGACGGCGACCTCGAAGCCCTTGCCCGCCGCTACCTGACCGCGTACGGCCCGGCCACCGCCCGCGACTTCGCCACCTGGGCCGGGCTGCCCGTCCCGCAGGCCCGCCGCGCGATCGCCGCCGTCGCGACCGGGACCTTCGAGGTGGACGGCACCGACCTGTCCGCCGTCGAGGACCTGCCGGGCTGCCAGGACGTCCGGATGCTCGGCGAGTTCGACGCATACCTGCTCGGCTACCAGAACCGGTTCCAGGAGCTGCCCAAGTCGATCTTCCCCGGCGGCGGGATGCTCAGCCCCGCTGTGATCCGGGCCGGCCGGGCGATCGGCGCCTGGAAGCACGCGGACCTCTCGACCGACCTGTTCGAGCCCGCGGACCTAACCGACGAGCTCGTCGACCTCGCCCGGTTCTGACACGTACCGGCGCAGGTGCTCGGCCGTCACCGTCGGGCTGCTCTCCACCAGATCGGCCGGCGTACCGGTGAACACGACCTGCCCGCCCGCGTGACCCGCGCCCGGTCCGATGTCGATCAGCCAGTCCGCATGCGCCATCACGGCCTGGTGGTGCTCGATCACGATCACCGTGTTGCCCTGGTCGACGAGGGTGTCGAGCATGCCGAGCAGCTTGTCGACGTCGGCCAGGTGCAGCCCGGTCGTCGGCTCGTCGAGGATGTAGATCGAGCCGGTCCGGCCCATGTTGATCGCCAGCTTCAACCGCTGCCGTTCGCCGCCGGACAGCGTCGTGAGCGGCTGGCCGAGCCCGATGTACTCCAGCCCGACCGTCGCCAGCCGGTCCAGGACCGTCCGCGCCGTACCCTTCACGAAGAACTCACGGGCCTCCGCGACCGTCATCCGCAGTACCTCGCTGATGTTCTTGCCGCGCAGCCGGTACTCGAGAACCTCGGCGGTGAACCGGGCGCCGTTGCAGTCCTCGCACACCGACGCGACCTCCGCCATCATCGCGAGATCGGTGTAGACCAGCCCGATGCCCTTGCATGTCGGGCAGGCGCCGACCGAGTTCGCGCTGAACAGGCCGGGCTTCACCTTGTTCGCCTTCGCGAACTCGGCCCGGATCGGGTCCAGCAGACCGGTGTACGTCGCCGGGTTGCTGCGCTTCGACCCGCGGATCGGTTCCTGTCCCGCGATGATCACGCCGTCCCGGCCGGCCAGCGAACCGTGGATCAGCGAACTCTTCCCGGACCCCGCCACGCCGGTCACCACGGTGAGCACGCCGAGCGGTACGTCGACGCTCACGTCCCGCAGGTTGTGCAGCGACGCGTTCGTGATCGCGAGCTGTCCGGCCGGCCGGCGTACGTCGTCGCGCACCCGCACCCGGTGGTCGAGGTACTGGCCGGTGAGTGTGCCGGACGCCTTCAGCCCGGCGACATCGCCCGCGTAACAGAGCCGCCCGCCTGCCAGGCCCGCACCCGGTCCGAGGTCGACGACGTGGTCCGCGATCCGGATGGTCTCCGGCTTGTGTTCGACGACGAGGACCGTGTTGCCCTTGTCCCGCAGTTGCAGGAGCAGATCGTTCATCTGCTGGATGTCGTGCGGATGCAGCCCGACCGTCGGCTCGTCGAACACATACGTGACGTCGCTGAGGCTCGACCCGAGGTGCCGGACCAGCTTGACCCGTTGCGCCTCGCCGCCGGACAACGTCGACGACTCCCGGTCCAGCGACAGGTACCCGAGCCCGATCGTGACGAACGAGTCCAGCAACTGCCGCAGCCCGTCGAGCATCGGGCCGACCCCGGAGTGCTCGACCCCGGCAACGAACTCGGCGAGGTCGCTGATCTGCAGGGCCGAGCACTCGCCGATCGTCCGGCCGTCGACGGTGACCGCCCGGGCCGCCGCGTTCAGCCGTACGCCGTGGCACTCCGGGCAGGTGTCCTGCCGGATCGCGCGCTGGGCGAACGCCCGGGCGTGACTCTGCATCGACTGCGGGTCCTTGCTCAGGTACTGCCGTTTGAGCTTGGTGATCAGCCCTTCGAAGGTGAGGTTGCTCTTCCCGACCCGGACCTTCATCGGCTCCTGGTACAGGAACTGCTGCCACAGCTCGTCCGGGTACTCCTGCAGCGGGAGATCCGGGTCGAAGAGGCCCGAGTGCGCCATCAGTTGCCATGGCCAACTGTCGATCGCGTAACCGGGCGCCTTGATCGGGCCCTGGTTCAGGCTCTTCTCGCGGTCCACCAGTTCGTCGAGGTCGAACTCCGTGGTCCGGCCGAGGCCTTCGCACAGCGGGCACATACCCTCGGCCCGGTTGAAGCTGAACACCGACGGCGGACCGGCGTACGGCGTCCCCGCGCGGCTGAAGAGCACGCGGAGCATGGTGTGCGCGTCGGTCGCCGTACCGACGGTGGAGCGGGCGTTGGCGCCGATCCGTTCCTGGTCGACGATGATCGCGGCGGACAGGTTCTGCAGGGCGTCCACGTCCGGGCGGCCGAGGCTCGGCATGAAGTTCTGCACGAACGCGGTGTAGGTCTCGTTGATCAGCCGCTGGGACTCGGCCGCGACGGTGTCGAAGACGAGTGAGGACTTGCCGGAACCGGAGACCCCGGTGAAGACGGTGAGCCGGCGTTTCGGAATGTCGAGCGAGACCCCGGCGAGATTGTTCTCCCGGGCGCCCCGCACCTGGATGACGTCATGACTGTCAGCAGGAAACATCCTTCAATGGTGTCATTGAAGCGGTCGCCAGAACTTTGCGCGCTTCGTCAGCCTGCTGGTGCGGAGGAAACCTTCAACGCCGTCAGGAAGGTTGGCGGGCCACCTTGGTGATCTCGTCGAGCAGTTCCTGCAGTTGGGAGGCCAGTTGGGCGCGGCCGCCGGGGGACAAGGAGGCGACCAGCTCGGACTCGCGGGTCAGCACCTGATCGACGGTGCGCTCGATCAGGTCGTGACCGGCCTGGGTCAGCGCGACAAGCACCGCGCGGGTCCCGTCGTCCGCGGACCGCCGGGTGACCAGTCCGCTCTCCTCGGCGCGCGCGACCCGCTGTGAGATCGCGCCCGCGGTGACGAGCGTCCGGCGGGTCAGCTCCCGGGTGCTCAGCTCGTACGGCGCCCCCGCGCGGCGCAGCACGCTGAGCAGGTCGAGGGTGGCCGGATCGACCCCGGCGTCCGCGAGCACCCGCCGCCGGTCGTCGGCGAACAGCTTCGCCAGCCGCCACAGGGGAGTGACGATCTCGATCGAGTCCGTCGGCGTCCCGGGTCGCTCACGCTGCCAGGCGCGGGCGATCTCCGCGGCCGGGTACGGGTTCGGGGCGTCGAGCGGATAGTTGTCGGTCACGGCGACCATGCTACGTTTAGGGCTAAACATTTAGACCTAAACGTGAGGACAGAGATGCGAACGATCGTGGTGACCGGTGGCGCGACCGGGATCGGTCGGGCGACCGCGGCCCGGTTCCGCGCGGACGGGGACGACGTGGTGATCACCGGCCGGCGGGAAGACGTCCTGCAGAAGGCGGCCGACGAGCTCGGAGCCAGGGGAGTGGTGTGCGACGCGACCGACCCGGCGCAGATCCAGCGGCTGCGGGACGCGCTGCCCGAACGGATGGACGTACTGGTCAACAATGCCGGCGGCAACACCGACTTCGGCCGCCCGGACGGCGATCTCGCGCAGCTGAAGGCGAACTGGCTCGCCAACCTCGAGGCCAACCTGATCAGCGCCGTGCTGACGACGACCGCGCTGGGTCCGCGGCTGACGACGGCCGTCGTCCACCTCGGGTCGATCGCGGGCAGCCGCGGCCCGGGATCGTACGGCGCCTCGAAGGCCGCGCTCGCGCTCTGGAACGCCGACGTCGCGGCGGAACTCGGCCCGCGGGGCGTCACCTCGAACGTCGTCGCACCGGGCTTCACCGCCGACACCGAGTTCTTCCAGGGGCGGCTCACCGACAACCGCCGCGACCAGTTGCTCCAGGCAACGTTGACCAAGCGGGAGGGCCAGGTCGAGGACATCGCGGGCACCGTCCACTTCCTGGCTTCGCCAGCCGCCCGGCATCTGACCGGTCAGGTGCTGCACGTGAACGGCGGTGCCTTCGTCACCCGTTGACGGCTGACAACGGTGGCCAGGTGTGACAATGGGCGACATGCGTCCCACCGTCAAAGATGTCGCCAAGCTCGCCGGGGTGTCGCCGAAGACGGTGTCGAACGTGATCAACGGCGTCGTCTTCGTGCGTCCCGAGACCCGCGCGCGGGTGGAGAGCGCGCTCGCGGAGCTCGACTACGTACCGAACATGAGCGCCCGCGGCCTGCGCAACGGCCGCTCCGGGATGATCGCGCTGGCGCTGCCCGACCTGCTCCGGCCGTACTCCGCCGAGATCGTGCACCTGGTCGTCGAGCTTGCCCACGAACGCGGCTGGGGCGTGCAGATCGAGCAGACCGCCTCCGAGCCGAACCGCGAGTTCGAGCTGCTGTCGAAGGCCCGCGCGTACCTGGTCGACGGCCTGATCCTGAACCCGGTGAACCTCGACGACAGCGCGGTGATGTCGGCCGGCCCGCTGCCGCCGGTGGTCCTGATCGGTGACGTCGACCAGGACGTCGTCAGCCAGGTCGCGATCGACAACGTCGCCGCGGCCCGGGACATGACCAGACATCTGCTGGCCCAGGGCTGCCGCCGGATCGTTGCCGTCGGCACGCCGGAGGTCCCACGCGGCTCCAGCGGCGCCGGGATGCTCGGCGGCTCGGCCGCGTCCCCGGGTACGGCGGCGTCCCGGTTGCGCACCACCGGGTACTGCGAGGCGCTCGAGGAGGCCGGCGTACCGCTGGATCCGGCGCTGCAGATCCCGCTGGACCGGTGGCGGCCGGAGGGGGCGGCGACCGTGGTGGCGAAGTACCTCACCGAGCACGAGCTGCCGGACGCGTTCTTCTGCTTCACCGACTCGATGGCCTCGGGCACCCTGTCGGCGCTCTGGGAGGCCGGCGTCGACATCCCTGGGCAGACGCTGGTCGCCGGGTTCGACAACATCCTCGAGAGCCAGTTCATGATCCCGCCGCTGACCTCGATCGACTTCGACCGGCGGGCGTTCGTGGCGGCCGCGCTGGACCTGCTCGAGGAGCGGATGACGGACAAGGACGCGCCGGCACGCAGGGTGATGATCCCGCACCGGGTGATCGAGCGCGCCAGTACTCAACGCTAACGGAGACGTTTGCACAAAATCACACACAAGATGCTTGTCTGAGCATTCCAACGATGTAATCATCGGTCCCGCCCCCAAAGGAGACCGAATGAGTGAAGATTTCTCCCGGCGCAGCCTGCTCAAAGCGGCTGCTGCGCTGGCCGGTGGCGGGTTGCTCGTCGGCTGCGCACCCGGTGCGTCACGCGCGACGACCGACCTGAGCTACTGGCACCTGATGACCGGTGGTGACGGGACCGTGATGGCCGGCCTGGTGGACGCCGTCAACGCCGCGCACCTCGGCTTTCACGCCACCCAGACCGTGCTGGCCTGGGGTCCGCCGTACTACACCAAGCTCGCGATGGCCTCGGCCGGCGGGCGTGCTCCGGACGTCGCGATCATGCACGCGTCCCGGATCGCGGGGTACGCGCCGGGCGGACTGCTGGAGCCCTGGGACGTGGATCTGCTCGCCGAGGTCGGCGTCCACGAGAGCGACTTCCCGGCCCGGGTGTGGGAGAAGTGTCACTACGACGGGAAGCTGTACGCGATCGCGCTCGACACGCACCCGTTCGTGCTCTACTACAACACCGAGCACGCCGAGAAGGCCGGTGTGACCGACACCCTGCACTCGATGAAGAGCCCCGAGGAGTTCGTCGAGGTCGCGACCAAGATGCAGCAGGTCACGAAGAAGCACGGCCTGTCGTACGGGTACCTGGGCGACGGCGCGCAGATGTGGCGGCTGTTCTACACGCTGTACCGGCAGACCGGCGCGGACATGAAGCTGGTCCCCGGACAGAAGGCGGACGTCGACAAGGACGCCGCGGTGCGGACGCTCGGGTTCATCCGCTCGCTGCTCAACGACAAGATCGCCTCCCGCAGCGGCGACGGCGGTACGGCGACCAGCGAGTTCCTGCACGGCGAGAGCGGCCTGTTCCTCGGCGGCGTCTGGGAGCTCCCGGTGCTGAAGGACGCGAAGATGCCGGTCGACGCGCTGCCGATCCCGAACCTGTTCGGGACCCAGGCGGCGTACGCCGACTCGCACACGTTCGTGCTGCCCCGGCAGTCGCACGTGTCGCCGGAGCGCCGCAAGCACGTGTACACGATGGTCGCGGAGATCCTGAAGCGGTCGGTGAAGTGGGCCGGCGGTGGGCACATCCCGGCGTACCAGCCGGTCGTGAAGAGCGCGGAGTACCAGGCGCTGAAGCCGCAGTCGAACTACGCGGGCATCCCGGCGTACGTGAACTACGACCCGGAGGTCTGGTTCAGCGGGGCGGGCAGCGACTTCCAGAACTACTTCGCCGAGAACGTGCAGAACGTGTTCCTCGGCAGTGGTGATCCAGCGGCCGGCTTCGGCGGATTCGTCGACCGGCTGAACAAGTTGCTCGACCGTCCGCAGCCGGTGTGAGAGGAGACCCAGACATGTCGACTGCCATCGACACTCCGGCCGCGGTCGCGGAGGAGAACTCGGCCAAGGGCCGGGCGCGCGCGAAGCGCGGCGAGACGTTCACCGGGTGGGCGTTCGCGGCGCCGTTCGCCGTACTGTTCGTGCTGTTCCTGGTCGTACCCGCGGTGTACGGCCTGTACCTGAGCTTCACCGGCGAGACGCTGACCGGTGCCGGCAGCGGGCTGGTCGGCTTCGCGAACTACGGGGAGGCGCTGACCGACCCGGACATGTGGAAGTCGCTCGGCAACACCTTGTGGTTCACGGTGCTGAGCACGATCCCGCTCGTGGTGCTGTCGCTCGCGCTGGCGCTGCTGGTGAACCTCGGACTGCCCGGCCGGTGGCTGTGGCGACTGTCGTTCTTCATGCCGTACCTGCTCGCGTCCACGGTCGTGGTGATGTTCTGGAGCTGGATGTACAACCCGACGCTCGGGTTGATCAACGGCGTACTGGCGAAGTTCGGGGCCGCGCCGGTCGCCTGGCTGCAGGACCCGAAGGTCGCGATGATCTCGGTCGTGATCACCACGCTCTGGTGGACGATCGGCTTCAACTTCCTGCTGTACCTCGCGGCGCTGCAGAACATCCCGGAGCAGCAGTTCGAGGCGGCGGCGCTGGACGGCGCCGGCAAGTGGCGGCAGCTGTTCTCGATCGTCATCCCGCAGCTGACGCCGACGACCGCACTGCTGGTGACGCTGCAGCTGCTCGCGTCGCTGAAGGTGTTCGACCAGATCTACATGCTGACCAACGGCGGTCCGGCCGGGAAGACGCGCTCGATCGTCGAGTACATCTACGAGTCCGGCTTCACCGGTTACCGGTTCGGCTACTCGTCGGCCATCTCGTATCTGTTCTTCGCGCTCATCGTCCTGGTGTCGCTGGCGCAGTACAAGCTGATCAACCGCAGGAGCGCCGCATGAGCACATCAGCGATCAAGCAAGGTCACAAACCAGGGGAGAACCCCTGGAGCCTCTCGCGCATCGTCGCGCTGCTGGTGCTCGCGTTCCTCGCCGTCACGTGGCTGGTCCCGTTCGCCTGGTCGGTGCTCACCTCGTTGAAGAGCGAGGCCGACGCCGGCGCCTCGTCGCTCAGCTTCAACCCGCCCGACGGCTTCAGCTTCGCGGCGTACCGCAAGGTGCTGTCCGCCGGCGACATCCCTTCGTGGGCGTGGAACAGCCTCATCACCTCGGTCGCGATCACGCTGATCACCGTCGCGACCTCGGCGCTCGCCGGGTACGCGTTCTCGCGGGTGAACTTCAAGGGCAAGCGCTGGCTGTACGCCGCGATCATCGCGGCGATCATCATCCCGCCGCAGCTGCTGATCGTCCCGCTGTTCCGGCAGATGCTGGCGTTCAACCTGGTCGACACCTACTGGGGCATCATCCTGCCGCAGGCGTTCGCGCCCGCGATGGTGCTGATCCTCAAGCGGTTCTTCGACCAGATCCCGACCGAGCTGGAGGAAGCCGCGCGGGTGGACGGCGCCGGCCGGCTGCGGGTGTTCTGGTCGATCGTGCTGCCGTTGTCGCGGCCGATCCTGGCGGCGGTGGCGATCTTCGTGTTCATCGGCGCCTGGAACAACTTCCTCTGGCCGTTCATCGTGACGACCGACGCGCACCTGATGACGCTGCCGGTCGGCCTGCAGACGGTGAAGAGCGCGTACGGCCTGCAGTACGCGCAGAACATGGCGTCCGCGATCCTGGCCGCGCTGCCGCTGGTCGTGGTGTTCCTGTTCTTCCAGCGCCAGATCATCAAGGGAATCGCGACCACGGGCTTCGGTGGACAGTAAGGACTCAGTAAGGACTCAGCAGGTTTCCTGAGGTTTCCTGAGACCGGGATTCCGGAAAGCGGGATTCCGGTCACGATCCCTTGAAAACATCGTCACTCTCAGCAATTGTTGACGGCTACCGCCACTCGGGGGCAGTAACGATGAGAAGGGGGAAGTGTGTCAGCGATGAGTAGGCTCGCCGGGCAGTGCCGTGATGTGAGGAGTCACGGCAACGCAGGTCTCGGACGGGCTGCGATCCAACCGGCGGTGTGCACCGGCATCCACGAGGTGAACTCGTCGATCCCGTCGGTGCAGCCGCGACGCGTGGCGATGCTCAGGTTGAGCAACGGTATGACGACCACGCTCCGACTCAGGTCCGGTGCGGAGGCACCGGCGCCTGGAAGTACGGTCTACGTCCAAGGTGGCCGGGGCATGGGTGACCAGCCCGCATCAGGTGGGGTCATCCTCGCGTCGAGCGAGCCCGGCCGGACGTCGGCGTACTGAGTCAGTGACTCGCCGGTCTCAGGTGTCCAACGCCCAGCTGAGGCCGGCAAGTCCCTGGGACAGCCATCAGTCCACGGGATCGGTGAATTCACGGATCTCGATGGGGGAGTACGGTGCCTCGGGCAGCCGCGCGGCGATCTCGGCCGCCCGTTCGAGGCTCGCGCAGTCGACCACGTAGTACCCGGCCAGCACTTCCTTGGCCTCGGTGAACGGCCCGTCGGTGACCGCCGGTACGCCGTCCTGGACCCGGACCACGCGGGCGTTCTTCGTGGTCAGGCCGACCCCGGCGACGAACTCGCCGTTGGCGACCAGCTCGTCGGAGAGCACGCGGTGCTGGTCCATCACACCGTCGATGCCCTGCTCGTGCAGCGTGTCCCAGGTCTGTTCGTTGCCGTAGATCAGCAGCATGTACTTCATGGCTTCACGGTAGCGACTACCAGGTCGCACCGGCAGGCTGACGCGTGGTCGTGTTCAGCCGGTTGAACAGGTTGGTGAGCGCGATCATCAAGATGATCGCGGACAGTTCCTTCTCGTCGAAGTGGTCGGCGGCCGCGTTCCAGATCTCGTCGCTGACCGCGGTCGGGTTGTCCGCCAGCCGGGTCGCCGCCTCGGTCATCGCGAGTGCGGCCCGCTCGGCGTCGGTGAACAGGTCGGAGTCCCGCCAGGCGGCCACCTGGTGCAGCCGCTCGTCGGTCTCGCCGTTCTTCAGCGCCGACTTGATCCCGCCGAACACACAGGGCGAGCAGCCGTTGATCTGGCTGGCCCGCAGGTGCACGAGCTCCAGCACCTTGCCGTCGGTGCCGGAGGCGCCGATCGCCTTGTAGATGTTCTGGATGCCCTTGGTGGCGTCCGGCAGGATCATCGCGGGGTTGGTCATCCGTGCTTGCATCGTGGTTTCTCCATCAGGTCTTGGTTGCTTTCACCCCCTTGACGGATGCTGCGCGGCGGATGTGACAGCGAAGCGGAGATCTTTCGCGAGCCGGTTTTCGACCGGTACAGCGGGGTCGGAGTACTGCCCGGTGAGGCAGATCGGACCGGCGTACCCGAGCTGCTGCAGCGTCGCGAACACAGCCGGCCAGTCCGACATCCCCTCCTCGGCCTCGACGAAGTTCGTCCGCCAGCCGTCGCCGGTGCGGACGTAGTGCACGTTCTTCAGGTTCACGATCCCGAGCCGGTCCGCGCCGAGCTCCAGCGTCACCGCGGGACGGTCGCCTGCGAGCGCGTCGTGCGCCGCGTCCCAGACCAGCTTGAACCGGTCCGGGAGCCCGTCGAGCAGTTGCAGTACGCCGAGCGTCGACGACACGTACCGTCCGTGATGCGGCTGGACGCCGACCTGCACGTCGTACCGCTCCGTCAGTTCGGCGGCCTGCTCGAGCAGCGTGCGGTTCCGGCGTACCGACGCGGCGTATCCGTCCGCGCCGAGCTCGGCCATGATCCGGATCATCGGGACGCCGGCCTCCGCGCAGGCGGCGAACACCGGCTCGGTGAGGTCGCTCGCGACGCTGATCGGTTCGATGCCCTCGGCCCGCAACTGCGCGGTGAACTTGGGCAGCTCGGCCTCCGCGTTCCCCGGCGTGACGTACGCCGTGTCCCGCACCGGCACCTCGGCGCCGCCGAACCCGAGACCGGCGACCAGCCGGCCGAGCTCGGCCCCGGGCAGCCCCGCCCACGGTTTGGTGAAGACGGACCACAGATACGACATCAACGGCCTCCCAGCCCACTCATCGTGATACCTCGGACGAACCAGCGTTGCGTGAGGAAGAACAGGACGATCAACGGGATCGTCGTGACGGTCGCGGCCATCAGCAGCAGGTTCCACTGGGTGCCGTTGGTGTCCTGGAACACCTGCAGCCCGACCGACGCAGTCCGGGTCGCGTCGCTGTTCGAGATCACCAGCGGCCACAGCAGGTTGTTCCACTGCCCGATGAACTTGAACACGGCCAGCGTCGCGATCGCCGGCACCGCGAGCGGCACGATCACCCGCACGAACGCCTGCCAGCGGTTCGCGCCGTCCAGCCGCGCGGCCTCCTCGTAGTCGCGCGGAATCCCGAGGAAGAACTGCCGGAGCAGGAACACCCCGATCGCGGTGAACGCGTGCGGCAGGATCATCCCCGGCCAGGTGTCGATCCCGTGCAGCTTCGCGACCAGCACGAACTGCGGGATCAGCGTCACCTGCGACGGGATCATCAACGTCGCCAGGTAGATCCCGAACAGCCAGCCGCGGCCGGGGAAGTTCAGCCGGGCGAACGCGTACGCCGCGAGCGCGGCCGTGACGGTTTCGAGGATCGTCGTACCGGCGGCGAAATAGATCGTGTTCAGCAGGTACTTGCCGAGCGGGATCAGGTCGAACGCGCGGGTCAGGTTCTCCGGGCGCCAGCTGCTCGGCCAGAACGACGGCTTCGCGGCCATCGACTCGGCGTCGGACTGGAACGCGACCAGCACCATCATCACGACCGGCACCAAGGTGATCGCGGTGACCAGGAAACAGGTGAAGACGACAAGCTTGCGCCTGATTTCAGTTGTCATAGTGCACCAGCCTCCGCTGGAACAGGAACTGGCCTGCGGTGATCATCACGATGAACGCGAACAGGACCAGCGACTGCGCGGCGGCGTACCCCTGGTCGTAGTTCTCGAAGCCGGTCCGGTAGATGTACATGACCAGCGTGGTGGTGCGGGTGCCCGGTCCGCCGTTCGTCATGATCAGCGCCTGGTCGAAGACCTGGAACGAGCCGATCACCGACGTCACGATCACGAAGAACAGCGCGGGGGAGAGCATCGGCAGCGTGATGTGCCGGAAGCTGTTCCACGGCGACGTACCGTCCACGCGGCCGGCCTCGTAGAGCTGCTGCGGGATCGCCTGCAGCCCGGCCAGGAAGACCACCATGCCGAACCCGAAGCTCTTCCAGACGCTCATCAGGATCAGCGCGGGCATCGCCCAGGTGTCCGAGATCAGCCAGGACGGCCCGTCGATCCCGAACCATCCGAGCACGGTGTTCACCAGTCCGTCGTGCGGGATGTAGAGCCAGATCCAGACGAACGCGACCGCCACCGTGATGGTTGCGTACGGCAACAGCAGGAGGCTGCGGAAGACAGCGATCCGCTTCAGGCCCTGGTTCAGCAGCAATGCGAGCGCGAGGCTGACCAGGATCGTGAGCGGGACGCTGACCAGCGTGAAGTACGCCGTGTTGCCGAGCGCGGACCAGAACGTCGGGTCCGGGCCGAGGCGGGCGAAGTTGTCCAGGCCGGCCCAGGTCGGGGCGCTGAACAGGTTCCAGTTCAGCAGCGAGATCACGCCCGCGGCGACGACGGGTCCGGCGGTGAAGATCAGGAAGCCGACGAGGCTCGGGAGGATGAAGAGCCACGCCGTGAGCGATTCGCGGTTGCGCCAGCGAGGAGTTGGGGTCTTCGGTGGTGCTGGCGTGGTTGTGACGGGAGCGGTGTCGACGGCCATGCGGCTCACCCCTTCCTCGCCGTGGCCTGGCGGACGGTGTCGAGATGCTGCCGCATCAGTACGTCGAGACGCGGCGTCAGACCGTGAATCGCGTCCGCGACCGGGACCTGGCCGAGGAACGTCCGCGGCAGGTCTTGGCCGAGCAGCTGCTTGACCTGGTTCCAGTTCGTCGTGACGTCGAACGCGTGCCCGCCGGCGACCTTGCCGGCCAGGATGTCCTGGACGATGCCGAGGTTGTCCGGCGGCGGCTGGAACGCCGTACCCGCGCTCAGCCGGGCGGGGTTGTTGCGGCCGGCCTTGGCGTAGATGTCGAGCGCCCCGGTACTCGTGAGCGTCTTCAGCAGCTTCCATGCGAGGTCGACATTGCGTGTCCCCGACGGGATCGCGAAGCTGGACCCGGAGACCCGAGGTTTGCTGCCGGCCGGGCCGGCAGGGAACGGGATGATGTCCCAGTCGAACTTCGCCTTCCGGGCGTTCACCACCTGCCACGGCCCGTTCTGCATGAACGCGACGTTGCCCTGCAGGAAGTTGGACAGCGAGTTCTCGGTGACCAGGTTCTTGATCGGCGGCGTCACCTGGTCCTTCACGAACAGGTCGATGACGAACTGCAGCGCCTGCATCGCCTCCGGGTCGCCGAGCGTACTGCGGCTCGCGTCGGCGCTCATCACGTTGCCGCCGGCGCAGTAGATCCACGACACCAGGTCGTCGATCGCCGGCGCGCAGGTGAAGCCGTACTGCCGGCCGGGTTTCGTGAGCTGTTTGGCGAGGTCGCGGAACGTTGCCCAGGACATCGGCTCGGTCCGGGACGGGAGCGGGATGTTCTGCTTCTTCAGCAGGTCCTTGTTGTAGTACATGACGGTCGGCGCGACGTCGAAGCCGATCGCGTACGTCTTGCCGTTGAAGCTGGAGATCTTCCGGCTGGTCTCGTAGAAGTCGTCGGTCGTGAAGTCCGGGTCCGCGTCGATCAGGTCGTCGAGCGGGCGGTGCGCGCCACGGGCGGCGTACGTCGGGATCAGCGTGCCGTTCAGCGCGGTGACCAGGCTCGCCGTACCGCTGACGAGTTGCAGGTCGAGCTTGGTCGGGTATCCGGGCGACGGGGTCAGGGTGGCGACGGACTTGACGCGGAGCTGCTGCTCGACGTACTTGCCGAAGTCGGCCCAGACCAACTTCTCGGCGGCACTGCTCGACCACATCGACCAGGTCGCCGTACCAGCCGACGGGCCTGTCGAACATCCGGCCGCCGCGATCCCGAGGCCGGCGCCACCGGCCATCGTCAGGAACCTGCGGCGGGACAGGTTGGTGCTCATCGTTCTCCTCACCGGTAGAGCAGGTCGATCGACTCGGCGCGGATGCGCTCCTCGTCGACCTCGACGCCCAATCCAGGGGCGGTGGGGACCGTCGCGACGGCCTTGGTGATGTTCAGCCCGTCGACGTACAGGTCGGTCAGCAGCTCCGGCCCGTTGAGCTCGGCGGGCAGGGCGAGCTCGAGCTGACTGAACACGTGCAGGGCGGCGGCGAATGCGATGCCGCAGTCGGTGAGTCCGCTGGCCAGGATCTCCAGGCCGCCGGCGAGGGCGGTCTGCGCGGTCTTGAGCGCGTTCCGCAGACCGCCGGACTTGCAGACCTTCACGACAACCAGGTCGGCGGCGTCCAGGCGGATCGCGCGGGCGAGGTCGGCGGCGGAGAAGCTGCCTTCGTCGATCGCGATCGGCAGGTCGACGAGCCCGCGGAGCCGCTGCATCCCGAGCGTGTCGGTGCTCGGCACCGGCTGCTCGACGCAGTGGATCGTCCGGACGTCGCGGGTCCGGTCGAGAAGCTGCCGGAGCGCGGCCGGGCGGTACGACTGGTTCGCGTCCAGCCACAGAGGCTTGCCGTCGGCAACTTCCGCGACGGTCTCGATCGCGGCCGTGTCGGCATCCAGGTCGCCACCGATCTTGACCTTGTACGCCGCGTAGTCCGACGACTGGAGCGCATGCTCGCGGACCACGTCCTGGTCGCCGACGCCGATCGCCGAGCAGAGCGGGATCTCGTCGTACACCTTGCCGCCGAGCAGCGCATGCACCGGGACGCCGGCGAGCTTGCCGGCCGCGTCGTGCATCGCGACGTCGACGGCGGCGCGGGCGAACGGGAATCCGTTCGAGACCGCCGGGCTGAGCCGCTTGGCGGCGCGCTGGTGGAAGAGTTCGACGTCGAACGGGGTGAGCTCTTCGAGGATCGGCGCGAGGTGGCGGCGGATCACCACCGCCATCGTCTCGGCGGTCTCGTAGCTCCAGCTCGGCAGCGCCCGCTGCTCGCCCCAGCCGACGACGCCGTCCGCGGTGGTGAGCTTGACGAACACGACCGCCCCGGCCTGATCGGGTGCGGCGTCGGGGGCACCGACCGGACCGCTGCCGAGCACGAACTTCCGCGCGAACGGTACGGCGACCGGGAACACCTCGACCTTCACGATGCGGCTCATGCTGCGATCGACCAGGTAGCTGGGTCCACGAAACTCGGGCCTTGGGTGCCGTCCTCGAGCCACTTGATCGCGTCACGGACGACGTACCCGGCCAGCGCCAGGTGTCCCTCCGCGGTGTCGCCTGCAATATGCGGAGTCAGCAGCAGATTCTGTGATCGCAGGACGTGTTCGCCGAAGGACGGGGGCTCGGGGTCGTAGACGTCCAGCGCCGCGTAGATCCGGCCGCTCAAGGCGTTCTCCAGCAGTGCCGGCTGATCGATCGCAGGCCCCCGGGACGAGTTCACGACGACCGCGCCGTCCGGCAGGTTGTCGATCAGCGCGCGGGTGATCATGCCCTTCGTCTCCAGCACGTTCGGTACGTGGATGCTCAGGAACGGCGCGCTCGCCACCTCGTCGAGGGGCGCCGTACGGACGCCGAGCTCGGCGGCTCGCTCGTCCTTGAGGTACGGGTCGTATACCGCGACGTCGCACGCGAACGGTTTCAGCATCGCGATCAGCGCCCGCGCCGTACTGCTCGCGCCGACGATCCCGACCTTGGCGCCTGCGAGTTCGTGACCGCGGTACTCCGTCTGCTTCCACCCACCGCCGCGCACCGCGCCGTCGAACCGCGGCAACCGCCGCGCCAACGTGAGCATCGCGCCGAGACAGTACTCACCGACCGACCACGCGATCCGCGGGCCGGCCGTGAACACGCCCACGCCGTCCCCGAGCACCGCCGGGTCGATCAGGTTCTTCACCGTTCCTGCCGCATGCGCGACCACCTTCGGGCCGCCGTCCGCCCACAGCTCCTTCGGGAGTCGCGGCGTACCCCAGCTGGTCAGCAACAGGTCTGCGCCGGCGGCCAACTCCGGTACGGCCGCAGGATCAATCCCAGGCGGAGTGCTGCCGCCGGTCAGGGTGTGCTCGGCACCCGCCCACACGACCTCGAAGCGGTCCTCGAGCAGCGTGCGGGTCTCTGCGTCGACCACGTCCGCGGCACGTTCCGGGGAGATGAGGGCGGCGAGTCTCGGGGTGGGGTTCGGCACCGGAGTAGCTCCTTCGGTTGGGATTGGAATGACGGTAGGCGCTTTCCGTTATGCAGGTCCAAGCCCATTTCCGTATGAACCGATACCGTGCACGCATGGACCTGTCGCTCCAGCAACTCCGCGGATTCGTCGCCGTCGCCGAGGAACTGCACTACGGCCGCGCCGCCCAACGGCTGAACCTCACCCAGCCCCCGCTCACCCGCCAGATCCAGGGCCTGGAACGCACGCTCGACGTCCGCCTCTTCGACCGCACCGGCCGCGGCGTCCGCCTCACCGCGGCCGGTGGCGTCTTCCTCGAACACGCGCGCCGCGTCCTGGCCCTCCTCGAGGTCGCCCCGGTAGCCACCCGCCGCGCCGCCGACGGCACCACCGGCACGTTGCGGCTCGCCTTCACCGCGATCGGCGCGTACGCCGTACTCGCCGACTTCCTCACCATGGTCAGCAGGCGCACCCCCGGCGTGACGGCCGAGCTGACCGAGCTCGTCAGCCCGGACCAGTTCGACGCGCTCGCGAACCTCGAGATCGACCTCGGGCTGGTCCGCCCGCCGATCCCAGCGCAGTTCGAGTCGCTGCTGGTGCACTCCGAGGACCTCGTCCTCGCCGTACCGGCCGACCATCCGCTCGCCGCGGGCAAAGGTCCGGTCTCGCTCGTCGACGTCACCGACGACTACATCGGCTACAGCCCGGAGGGATCGCAGTACCTGCACGACATCTGCGCCGCGATGATCGGCATGGACCGGTACGCCGTCAGCCAGCTCGCCTCGCAGGTGCCGACCATGCTCGCGCTGGTCCGGGCCGGCCTCGGCTGCGCGCTGATCCCGCGATCGATCATGGCGATGCGGGTCGAGGGCGTCCGGTACCGCGAACTCGACACGGCCGACGCGCACTCGGTCACGCTGCACGCCTGCTGGAGCCCCGACAACCCGAACCCGGCGCTGCAACGCCTGGCCGAATCGCTGCGCGCCGATCCGCACTTGACTTAGAGCGAACTCTAATTCGTACATTCGATGACATGACTGCACAACACAAGATCGGCTCCGGCTTCGGGCACGACAGCACCGCGGACGACGTCCTGGCCGGCCACGACCTGACCGGCAAGCTCGCGATCGTCACCGGCGGGTACTCCGGTCTCGGCCTGGAGACCACGAAGGCGCTGACGAAGGCCGGCGCACACGTCGTCGTACCGGCGCGCCGCCCGGACGCGGCCCGCGAGGCGCTCGCCGGGGTGGATGGCGTGGAGATCGACGAACTGGACCTCGGCGACCTGGGCAGCGTGCGCGCGTTCGCGGACCGGTTCCTGGCGACGGACCGCTCGATCGACATCATGATCGACAATGCCGCGATCATGGCGAGCCCCGAGACGCGGGTCGGTCCCGGCTGGGAGGCGCAGTTCGCGACGAACCACCTCGGGCACTTCGCGCTGGTGAACCGGTTGTGGCCGGCGATCGCCGCGAACGGCGGCGCGCGGGTGGTGTCGGTGTCGTCGTCGGCGCATCGGCGGTCGGACATTCGGTGGGACGACCTGGAGTTCCGGCAGGGGTACGACAAGTGGGCGGCGTACGGGCAGGCGAAGACCGCGAACGTGCTGTTCGCCGTTGCGCTTGATGCCTTGGGCAAGGATTCTGGGGTGCGGGCGTTCGCGCTGCACCCGGGTGGGATCCTCACGCCGCTGCAGCGGCATCTGCCGCGGGAGGAGATGGTTGCCTTCGGCTGGATCGACGAGGACGGCAACCTGCTGAGCCCGCACTTCAAGTCGCCCGAGCAAGGCGCGGCGACGCAGGTGTGGGCGGCGACGTCGCCGCAGCTCGACGGTCTGGGTGGCGTCTTCTGCGAGGACTGCGAGATCGCGGAGGTGTCGGACGACAGCCCGTACGGCGTACGGCCGTACGGGATCGACCCGGCGTCGGCCGCGCGGCTGTGGACGGTGTCGGCCGAGCTCACGGGGGTGAACGCCTTCGGATAAGGTCACCAGTTTGTGAAGGCACCTGAGGTCACCGCGATCGTCGCCCGGCTGCGCGCGTCCGGCTGCGTGTTCGCCGAGGACGAGGCCGCGCTGATCCTCGAGACCGCCCAGGACGCGGCCGAGGTCGCGGCCATGGTCGAGCAACGGGTGGCCGGGGCGCCGCTGGAGTACGTCGTCGGCTGGGCGTCGTTCCACGGCCTGCGGATCGCCGTCGAGCCCGGCGTGTTCATCCCCCGTCGCCGGACCGAGTTCCTGGTGAGCGAGGCGCTGCGCGTCGTCCGCGCCGGCAACACACTCGTAGACCTGGCCTGCGGCACCGGCGCCCTCGCCGCCGCCGTAGCGTCGGAGGTTGCCCGGCGATCTGTTGCTGGTGTCGAGCCGGAGCCGTCGGTGGTGGTGTATGCGGCCGACATCGAGCCGGTCGCGGTGCGTTGTGCCCGGCGGAACCTCGCGCCGTACGGCGGGATGGTCTTCGAGGGTGACCTCTTCGACGCGTTGCCGGAGGATCTGCGCGGGCGGATCGACGTACTGCTCTCGAACGTCCCGTACGTACCCACCGACGAGATCCGGCTCCTCCCGCCGGAGGCGCGGTTGTACGAGCCGCGCGTGACACTCGACGGCGGCCCGGACGGGCTCAGCACCCTGCGCCGGGTGGTCGCCGGCGCAGGGGAGTGGCTCACCCCGGGCGGCCACTTGTACGTCGAGATGAGCGACCGCCAGGCCCCGATCGCCCAAGCGGTGATGACCGCCGCCGGCCTCACCGCCGAGATCACGACCGACGACGACCTCGGCGCAACCGTCGTCCACGGCCGAACCTCGTTCTAACCAACCCGCGGCTTGGCGTAGTTGGTGAGGGATGGGGCGAGGAGAGTGAACGCGGTTTCGGCCTCAGCTCCTACTGTGGTGGCGATTTGGGGTGCGGGGAGGCCGGCGAGGGTCAGTTCCTGGATTCGTTGGAAGAGGATTCGGTGGACGGCGCCGAACAGGCCGGCTGTCGTGCGGACTGTGATGTCGTCGGGCTCGGTCCCGGCTGCTTCGGCGAGGGCTTCGGCGAGGGCTTGTTCGCGTTGGTCGTGGAGGGTGCGTAGGCAGGCGACCAACGTCGGGCTGGCGGCGATCATCCGGATGAACTCCGGGCCCGCGAAACCGGCGACCGCGTCCTGTGTCTCGACTGCGGTGGTGAACGCCCGGCGCAGCGCCTCATACGGCGACTCCCCGGCGGATCGGCCTCGGACCGCGTCGGCCAGGGAGGCGGTGAAGGCGTCCTGGTGGTCGAGGGCGAGGTCCTCTTTCCGGGCGAAGTAGTTCGTGACGGTCTTCTTCGCTACCCGGGCCGCGGCGGCGATCTCGGCGATTGTCGTCTCCTCGAAGCCCTGCGCGATGAACAGCCGGGTCGCCTGGTCGGAGATCTGTTGCCGGGTCTCCTGCTTCTTGAGCTCGCGGAGCCCGAGTGGGGCGGTCGTGATCGGTTCCATGACGGCAATCATACCCTCGTCATAAAAGTATGTTGACAGCACCGAAGGTGTCTGGTTAAAGTTACTCCCGTCGTAAAAATACTCTGAAGGGAAGTTGTGGATGCGCACTCCGAAACACGGTGCACCCCGGTCCGGCTCGGCGTTCCAGCGCCGGGACGACCAGCGGCGTACGGCGCAGCTCCGCGTCGTGCGCTACCAGCAGCCCGTCGCCCGGCGCGTCAACCCGCGCCGCAACGGCCGCTGACCCACCAGTTCGCCCAGTCACCGAGTTCTCCGGAAGGGAATCCCATGAACATCACCGCATCCACCCTGTCGCTGACCGTCGACGACGTTGCCGCGTCGCACGCGTTCTTCACCAAGCACCTCGGGTACGTCGAGGAGGTCGCCGCGGAAGGTTTCGCGAAGCTGAACCGCGACGACGCCCTCGAGATCGTCCTGCTGCAGCGCGGCATCGAGGTACTGCCGCCGGAGCAGCGCGACCAGCGGGCCGCCGGCCTGATCGTCGCGTACACGATCAGCGGCATCGAGGCGGAGGAGGAGCGCCTGCGCTCCGAAGGCGTCCCGATCTCGATGCCGCTGCGGGTCGAGCCCTGGGGCGAGAAGCTGTTCCAGGTCACCGATCCGAACGGTGTCGTCGTCCAGTTCGTCGAGTGGGCGGCCTAGACCCGGCGCTGGACGTGCAGTAGATACTCGCGGCGGTTGAGCGGGTCGTGATCGGTCCGCGGCCGGTCCGGTAGGTGGCCGGTCACCGGCTGGTACCGCTCGAACGCCGATTCGAGTACGCCCTCGCCGCGGGTGAGGGCCGGGAGCTGCTGCTCCAGTTCGTACACGGCGGCCGCGGGGACCTCACCTTCCAGGGTCGAGGTCTCCGCGGCCAGCGCCGGTACCTGCGGGATCGCCCGGAGCCGGGCGAGGGTCGCGAGTACGGCGCGGGTCGTGTCGGTCGGGATCTCCAGCCGGAAGCGGTGCATCGGCTCGTGCACCGTCGTACCGGCCTGCTGGAGTGCAGTCATCAGGACCAGCGGGGTTAGCAGCCGGAAGTCGCCCGCGGTGCTCGACATGCTCTTGTCGAACACCGCGTGCGCGTGACTCTGCCGGGCGGAGTACCCCGAATGCGTCATCACGACGTGCGCGTCCGGGATCTGCCAGCCGTGCAGACCCTGCTGCAGCGTCTCGCGGACGGTCTCCTCGACGGCCTTGATGAACGCGTACGGCATCGACCCGAGTTCGACGTCGAGCTCGAACGTGACACCTGCGTCGACCGGCGCCGGCTCGACGCGCAGCCCGACCGTGGCGAGGAACGGGTTCGGGTCCTTCTTGTTGAACTCGACCGCCTGGCCGGTGCCGGCGATCCGCTCGATGCAGATCGTCGTGGTCTCACGGAAGTCGACCGCGATCCCGTACTCGGTGGCCAGTGTGGTCTCGATGACCTCCTTCTGGACTTCGCCGTACAGCGACACGGACGTCTCCTGGCGGAGGTCGTCCTGGCGCAGGTTGATCAGCGGGTCCTGCTCGGCCAGCTGGGTCAGCGCGACCTGCAGGTTGCCCTTGTCGGACAGCCGCCGCGGCATCACCACGGTCTCCAGCGTGGGTGGCGCGAACTTTGCGGAAACAATTCGCCGCTGGGTGGCGGATTTGTTCCGAAGATCGGAGATGGTGTCGCCGATCCTGATGTCGGGCAGGCCCCAGAGCTTGCCGATCTGCCCGGCGGAGAGCGCGTCGCCGTACGTCTCGAGGGCGGTGATCTTGCCGTCGGTGTCGCCGTACCGGATGCGGTCGCGGACGGCGACGGTGCCGGAGAACAGCCGCACGTACGCGATCTTCTCGCCGGCCGGGCCGCGTTCGACCTTGAAGACCGTGCCGTCGAGCGGACCGGTCGTGGTGCCGGCGCGGGGGAGCAACTCGCGGATCCCGTCCGTGAGAGCGTCCGTGCCGGCGCCGGTGATCGCGGATCCGAAGTACACCGGGTGCACGATCGCCCGGCGGGTCTGGTCCGCGAGTACGTCGTGCAGCCCGAGCGGGGCGCCGTCGACGTACCGCTGGAGCAGGTCGTCGTCGTGCTCCGCGAGGACGTCGAGCAGCGCGTCCTCCTGCACGATCGGCTTGAACGCCGCCTCCGGGGTGCCGAGGTTCGACGCCTCACCCATCGGCACGATGCCCGGCGTCAGCTTGGCCGCGATCTGCCGGAGCACACCGTCGTACTGCGCGCCCGGGCGGTCGAGCTTGTTGACGAAGATCAGCGTCGGGATGCGTAGCCGTTGCAGTGTCCGCATCAGGATCCGCGTCTGCGCCTGCACGCCCTCGACCGCCGAGATCACCAGCACCGCGCCGTCGAGCACGCTCAACGCCCGCTCCACCTCGGCGATGAAGTCCGGGTGCCCCGGTGTGTCGATGAGGTTGATCCCGAGCTCGCCGATCCGGAACGCGGCCACCGCCGACTTGATCGTGATCCCACGCTGCCGTTCCAGCGCGAGCGAGTCGGTCTGAGTACTTCCGTCGTCGACGCTCCCGACCGCGTCGATCACCCCGGCGGCGAACAGCAGCCGCTCGGTCAGGCTGGTCTTACCGGCGTCGACATGCGCCAGGATCCCAAGATTCAGTACTTCCACGCAGCTTCATGTCCTTCGAACAGGTGTGGTCCATTTCCATGCCAGACATGAAGCGAGGTCGCATGACGGACTCCTATCGATCACCTGTTCGCGGTACTACGTGCTGAGTACACCAACTCCTCGGTCGCGGGAACAAACCATTTAGGTCAGACCTACACCCTCCGTAAACTGCCGAACGATGACGGACCCATTCGCCTTCGCGACGCCGCACCTCGGCCCGATCCTGCTCGCGCAACCTGTCGACGGATTCGTCGGCAATCAGACCTTCCATCTGCGGACGTCCGACGGCGTCTACTACCTGAAGCAGGCGGAAACGGCCGCCGAGGAAGCTCGCGCCTGCAAACTCGCGACCACCGTCGGCGCGCCCGCGCCGACGGTGGTCGCCCAGGGCCCTGGGTATCTGATCACGCGCGCGCTGGCTGGACGACCACCGGCCGCGGAGGATGCCGCCGTCCTTCGCGTCGCAGGACAGGCAGTACGTGCGGTGCACTCGCTGTCCGGTGAGTCAGTCTCCTGGGCGACGCACTTGCGAACGGTGTCGGAGAACCTGACCGTGCTTCCGCCCGGCTTGCAGGTGCGCTATCGGGAGCTGATCCCGCCGTTCGTCGACAGTGTCGCGGGGGTGCAGCCGGTGCTGCTGCACGGCGATTTGCATCTGCGCCACCTGTACGCCGACGGGGACCGGCTCACCGGAATCCTGGACTGGGGCGACACGACGTACGGCGATCCGCTGTTCGACCTCGCGCGATTCTCGATGGCGGGACCGGTTGCGATGGCCGCGTTCGTGGAAGGGTACGGCGGGGTCGACGCCCCGGAGCGCACGCTGTCGTGTTACCGCGTGCTCTGGTCGCTGATGGCGCTGCAGGCGGAGCACCTCGCCGGCGGCGACTGGTTGCAGCCGCACATCGACCGGATCGCCGCTGAACTCAGTTGATGAGAGTGCCCAGTGGGGTGCCGGTGGCGATGGTGGTGGCGGCGTGGGGGCGGTCGATGTCGAAGACGTGGAGGGGGAGGTGGTGGTCGCGGGCGAGGATGAAGGCGGACTGGTCCATGACGCCGAGGCCGCGGTCGATGACTTCCTGGTAGCTGAGGTGGTCGAAGCGGCGGGCGCCGGGATGGCGGTTGGGGTCGGCGTCGTACACGCCGTCGGTGCCGTTCTTGGCGACCAGGAGGGCGTCGGCCTGGAGCTCGATCGCGCGCTGGACGGACGGGTAGTCGGTGGTGGTGAACGGCTGACCGTTGCCGCAGGCAAGTAGGACGATCGCGCCCTTCTCGAGGTGCCGGAGGGCGCGGAGGCGGATGTACGGCTCGGCGAGGTTGTTGATCGGGATCGCGGTCATCAGCCGGACGTCGTCGGCGCCGAGCGCGGCGAGCCGGCCGCGGAGGAGCACCGCGTTGATGACCGTGCCGAGCATGCCGATGTTGTCGGCCTCGACCCGGTCGATGCCCCAGTCGTCGGCGCGGTTGCCGCGGAACACGTTCCCGCCGCCGATCACCACCGCGACCTGCACCCCGGTGGCCCGCAGCGCGATCACCTCGGTGGCGAGATGGGTCAACCGGTCACTGCTGAAACCGAACTCGTTCGAGCCGGCGATCGCCTGCCCGGACAGCTTGAGGACGAGCCTGCGATACATGCCGACAGGTCTATCACGAACTGTCGGCGGCCGGGGCTAGCCTCGGGGGATGAGTGATTGGCGGAAGCTCGCGCAGGCCTGGCACACCCGGTTCGGTACGTCGTCAGTGCTCGACGGGGCGAGGTTCGCGCAGGCCGTGGGGGAGGAGTGCGCGGATCCGGAGCTACGGCTCGGGCCGACGTACGTCGATGTCGCGACTCGGGACCGCGCCACGGCCGACCGGATCAGCGCGATCGCCAAGGAGCGCGGGCTGATCGCGGATCCGGCGGCGGTCGCGCAGCTGGAGATCGGGCTCGACACCGCGGACCTGGTCGCGATCGGGCCGTTCTGGGCGGCGGTGCTGACCGGCAGCACGGACGCGTTCACGGGGAACGACGTCATGGACCCCACCCGCCGGGTCGCGAACCTGTGGTTTCAGGGCACGACGCCGCACGAGACGCCCCGCCAGCGGTTCCACCTGGACCTGTGGCTGCCGTCCGAGGTGGTGCCGTCCCGGATCGAGGCGGCGATCGCGGCCGGCGGCAAGGTCGTGTACGACGACGAGGCGCCGATGTTCATCGTGCTCGCGGACCCTCAGGGCAACAGGGTCTGCTTGTGCACGGCGGAGGGGCGCTAGATCTGCTAGCGTTCGTGGTGACTCGAGGAGGTGTGTGATGGCTAGGAAGGTTCTCCGGTTCCGCGCCGTTCCCTCCTCGGATGCTGTCGTCTGACAGTTCTTCTCCGGACCGTTCGGTGCGTTTCCCCGTCCGTGCCGATCGAACCGGAGATCACTCATGTCCTCCGTGGACACCCAACTTCATGCTGCCCTCGCCCGCGCCGCTAGCGGCGTACCGCACCACGAACTGCACACCAGGGCCGACGCCCTCTCACACCGCTACCGCACCGAGCAGGTCGACGACTGCACGCCGGGGATGCGCGACGCGCTCGACGCCCTCGCGTACGCCGTCGTCCGGATGCCGGCGACCGTCAGCGCCTTGTCCGCGGCGCTCGCGGCCGTCGAACGTCAGGTTGACGGCGCGCACGCCACCCAGCTCGATCTCGGCGGCGGTACCGGCGCCGCGGCCTGGGCCGCTGCGGCGCGATGGCCGGACCTGGCGATCGAGATCGTCGAACGTCAACCAGCGGCCGTCCGTCTCGGCCAGAAGATTGCCCTAGGCAACTGGCAGTGGACCACCGCCGACGTCCGGACCTGGGCCGGCCGCCCGGTCGACCTGATCACGATCGGGTACGTGCTCAACGAGCTGACCGCCGGCGCCCGCCGCGACGTGCTGCTCCGCGCGATCCGCCACGCCCAGACGATCGTGATCGTCGAACCAGGCACCCCGCGCGCCCACGCCCGTACCCTCGCCGCCCGCGCCCTGCTGATCGAGCACGGCTTCCGGATCGCCGCGCCCTGCCCGCACCAGCAGGCCTGCCCGGTCGACTGGTGCCACTTCGCGACCCGCCTGCCCCGGACCGAGCTGCACCGGCTGCTGAAGGATGGCACCCGGAACTTCGAGGACGAGAAGTTCACGTACGTCGTCGCGACCCGGTACCCGGTCCGCCCGGCCGCGGCCCGCGTGCTCGCTCGCCCCGCGCGCGCGAAGAACCGGGTCGGCCTCGACCTCTGTACGTCGGCCGGCACCGCCGAGCACGTCGTCGTACCGAAGTCGTCGCCCGCCTACCGGGCCGCGCGGAACGCGACCTGGGGTGATGCCTGGTAGCTCTACGAGGAACGCATTCCGAGCCACTGCTCGGCGTCCCACGCCCGGAACCGCTCCACCTCGGCGAACCCGAGTTTCGCCGCGAGGCGCATCGACCCGGCGTTGGCGCTCTGCGTGGTGAGCACCACCGGCTCGCCGGGAAGTACGTCGTCCAGCCATCCGAGCGCCGCCGAGCACGCCTCGGCGGCGTACCCGGATCCCCACGCCCGCGGGAGGAACAGGTATCCGAGATCCACCTTCCCGGCGGCCGTGGGGCGGCGGTGCTCGGTCGCCCGGCGGAGCAGGACCTGGCCGATCATCGCCCCAGGTCTGACATGCTGGCAGGCTACCGTCTGGACGCTGCAACCGGTTGCGTGGTTGTCGCGCGGACGATGAGCGAGGTGCTGAGCAACACCCGGCGGTCGGGACCGTCGGGGTTCTCCAGGCGGTGCAGCAGCAGGTCGACGGCCGCGGCGCCGGCGTCGGCCGCGTGCGAGGAGACGGTGGTCAGCGGCGGATACACCTGCGCCTTGAGTACGTCGTCACACCCGACGATGCTGAGGTCGTCCGGCACCGACAGGCCGTGCTGCACGAGGCCGGCCAGGACCCCGTGCGCGAGCACGTCGTCGAAGGCGACCGCCGCGGTCGCGCCGGACTTGAGCAGCGCAGGCACCGCCTGCATCCCGGCCTCGTAGTTCGAGACCTGCCCGGGCAGCATCACCGCCTCGATCCCTGCGCGTTCCGCCGACCGCTTCACCGCCTTCTTCCGCTGCGCGTTCGCCCACGACCGCGCCGGACCGGCCAGGTACGCGATCCGCGTATGCCCGAGCTCCGCGAGATGCTCGACTGCTGCCCGTACGCCGTCGGCGCTGTCGACGAGCACCCGCGGCAGACCGGGGAGATCGCGGTTGACCAGCACGACCGGCCGCCGCTTGGCCAGTTCGCGGATCTGCCGTTCGCTCATCCGGCTCGCCGCGAGGATGAACCCGTCGGCCTGCAGCGTGAGCCGGCCGACCATCGTGTGTTCACGGGCCGGATCCTCGTCGGTGTTGCCGAGCAGCAACGCCAGACCGGACGTTTCCGCACGTCCCTGCGCGGCCCCGATCATCGGCGGGAAGAACGGGTTCGCGATGTCCGGCACGATCATCGCCAGCAGCCCGTGCCGCCCGGTCGACAACGCCTGCGCGGTCGGATTCGGCACGTACCCGAGCTGCGCCGCGGCCTCATGCACCCGCGCCACGGTGTCGGCCCGCAGGACCCGCGGATTGCTGAACGCCCGCGACACCGTCGCCCGCGAAACCCCCGCGAGCGCCGCAACGTTGCTGATCGTCGGCCCCGGTGCCATGCCGCGCAGCCTAGCTCTTCACGCAACCGGTTGCACGCGTCACGGGCGGGCGACGTACGCCGTCTTCTCGTCCGGGTCGAAGCCGCAGCGGCGGTAGAAGGCGTGGGTGGACTCGCGGCGGGAGCCGGTCTGGAGCATCACCTTGTAACAGCCGGCGTCCCACGCCGCCTGCAGTGTTGCGGCCATGATCTGCTTGCCGAGGCCGGTGCCGCGGCGGGTGGAGTCGACGACGACGTTCTCGATCACGGCGTACGGGCGGCCGCCGCGGGTCAGGTTCGGGATCAGGTTCAGGTACGTCGTGGCGACGACCGTGGGCCCGTCGGCGAGGACGTACAGGTGCAGGCCGGGCCGGTCGAGGATTGTGGTGAAGGTCGCGCGGGCGGCCGGGACGGGCGGATCGGCCGGGTGCAGCTGCCGGTAGAGCGCCAGGATCCCGTCGAGGTCGTCGGCGCCGGCCTCGCGGAACAACGCCGTCACAGGTCCGCCACCAGCAGGCAGAACGGATGCCCGGCCGGGTCGGCCAGGACGTACAGCGGCTCGCCCGCGTCGGCCGTCCGGTCGTGCAGCACCCGCGCCCCAAGCTCCTCGGCCCGCGCGCGATGCCGTTCCAGCTCCTCCACCGACGGTACGGCGTAGTCGAGGTGCGCCTGCGTCGGTACGTCGGACGACGGCCAGGTCGAGCGCTTGAGCTCGGCGACCTGCTGGATCGCGAGCTGCCGGTTGCCGTCGGCGTCGAGCAGCACGATCCAGTCGTCGTCATCGCCCGGGCGGAACCGCAGCCCGAGCAGGTCTCGGTAGAACCCGGCCAGCCCGCGCGCGTCGGTCGTGTCCAGCGCGGTGTGCATCCGCCGCGGGTACGCCAGGTCGAACCGGACGATCACCAGCTCGTCGCCCGGCTGCAGGTCCGGGTAGTAGCTGCTCAGCCCCGGGATCACGTCGTACGCCCCGGCGAAGCCGTCCTCGAGCGCCTCCTCCTCGGTCACCTCGTCGGCCCGCTTCGCGACCGTCGACACGATCCGCCCCGGCAGCCGGACCTCTTCGTCGAACTCGAAGACCAGCGTCGCCGGCCCGACCTCGACGGGATCGTCGTACCGCATCGTGATCCGTTTCGTGCCGGCCCGGACGGCGTCGAGGTGGTCGGCGCGGAAGCGCAGCTCCTGGAGGCTCATGGCGCCCGAGCCTACGTGCTGCGGAACGACTGCCGATACGCGTTCGGCGGTACGCCGACAACACGCTGGAAGTGTCGCCGCAACGTCGTCGCTGTCCCCAACCCGGTCGCGGCGGCGACCTTCTCGACGGACGCGTCGGTGGACTCGAGCAGCTGCTGGGCCCGGCGTACGCGTTGCGTGAGCAACCACTGCAGCGGGGTCTGCCCGGTCACCGCGCGGAACTGGCGGCCGAGGTGGCGCGGGCTGGTGCCGGCCCGCTTGGCGAGGTCGGTGACGGTCAGCGGCTGGTCGAGGCGTTCCTGCGCCCAGGCGAGGAGGTTCGCCAGCGAGTGGTCGCCGCTCGGCTGCACCGGAGTGGAGACGAACTGCGCCTGGCCGCCGGCGCGATGCGGCGGTACGACGAGGCGCCGGGCGACGGTGTTCGCGACCGTGGCGCCGTGGTCTCGGTGGACGAGGTGCAGGCACAGGTCCACGGCGGCTGCTTTACCGGCGGAGGTGAGGATGTCGCCGTTGTCCGTGTACAGGACGTCTGGGTCTACCGAAGCCTCCGGGTAGCAGGACTGGAGCTCGGCGGTGTGGGCCCAGTGGGTGGTGGCTCGACGGCCGTCGAGCAGCCCGGCCGCGCCCAGCACGAAGGCGCCGGTGCAGAGCGAGGCGATGCGCGTCCCGGAACTGTGGGCAGCGCGGATGGCCTCGACCAGCACCCGGGGCGGTGGGGTGTCGACGTCGGCCAGGGCGGGGACGAGGACGGTGTCGGCGGCGGCGAGGTGGTCGAGCTGGTGGGACGGCTGCACCTGGAACGGGCCGACCTGGATGGGCGCCGGTCCGCAGAGCTGGACGTCGTACCAGTCGTCGACTCCGACGGGAGGGTTGGCGAAGATCTCGTAGGCGATGCCCAGCTCGAAGTGCAGCAGGTCGCCGGTGGCTGCCAGCGCGACAGTGTGCATGTCCGAAAGTGTACGGATGGTGTCGTTCCGGACTCTCACGCTCGTCCGGGCAGCGGACCGAGACTCGACCCATGAACGCCATCGTCGTGTACGGCGCCACCGGTCACACCGGCCAGTTCGTCGTCGAAGAACTCCGCCGCAGGCATCTCCCGACCGCCGTCTCCGGCCGCGACCCCACCGCCCTCGCGGCGCAGTGGCCCGACCTCGACGTACGTCCGGCGGCCGTCGACGACCCGCATGCGCTGGACGTCGCACTGAAGAACGCTGCCGCGGTCATCAACTGTGCGGGACCGTTCGCCACGACCGCGGAGCCGCTGATCGAGGCGGCCGGACGGCAGCGGATCCCGTACGTCGATGTCGCCGCGGAGATCGAGGCCAACGTGGCGACGCTGGCCCGGCGGAGCGACGTCCCGGTCGTGCCGGCGATGGCCTTCTTCGGCGGACTGGGCGACCTGCTCGCGACCGCAACGCACCAGGAGAAGGCGGACCTGGTGCAGGTGGCCTACGGGCTGAGTAGCTGGCACCCGACTCCCGGTACGCGGGTCGCCGGTCAGGTGTCGCACGACCGCCGGAACGGGCGGCGCGTGCGGTTCGCGGACGGGCGGCTGCAGTACCACGCGGATCCGGCGGTGCAGCAGGACTGGGAGTTCCCGGAGCCGCTCGGCCGGCGTCGGGTGTTCGCCGGGTTCAGCATGGCCGACATCGTCACGATCCCGAGCCACCTCGACGTACCGGACGTGCGCACGTACATGACGGTGGAGGCAGCGGGGGATCTCGCCGACGCGGAGACGCCGGCTCCGGTGGCCGTGGACGAGCAGGGCCGGTCGGACCAGACGTTCGTGGTCGACGTCCGGGTCGGCGACGTCCGGGCGACGGCCACCGGGCGGGACATCTACGCGATCTCGGCGCCGCTCGCGGTAGGCGCCGTACGGCGGATCCTCGGCGGCGAGACGCGGGCCACCGGGGTCGCGTCCGCCGGGGCGATGTTCGACGCCGTCGGGTTCCTGCAGGAGCTGCCACTCGCGCTCAGCCTGCCGTAAATCGATTGCCGGCGGACAATGGTGGGGCCCCTGCTGACCGCCCGCACAGCCGGAGGCACCGCCATGCCCGAGAGCCGCCCGTCCCGTCGTACTCTCCTCACCCTCACTACTGCCGGTGCGCTCGCCGGCACCGTCGGTCGCGCGCTGCCGGCGTACGCTGAAGGGGTCGACTACACCGCGCGCAAGACGTTCGATGACTGGGACCGCCTGTTCCAGAAGGGCGGTCCTGGCCAGCCGGACCAGCCGAACGACAACTCGAATCGCGACGGCCGGTCGGGCATGCTCGCCTGGAGCCAGTCGTACGTGCTGCTCGGGCTGGTCCGGATGTACGAGACGTACCGCGACACCTATTACCTGGACCGGCTGATCGACAACGTCGACCAGGTCCTCGCGGTCCGCGACAGCGCCCGTGGCGTCACCGACTACCGCGGGCTGTCGCTGCCGGCCTGGCGCGCCGACCACCCGTACACGACCGGCTACGCGACTCTTGCCGACAGCAACGGCCGGCCGTTGCTCGACCTGCGCGAGGCGCTCTCCTACGCCGAGGACACGACCGTCACCGTCACCGCCGGGAGCCACCAGGACACGTTCACCGTCCAGCTCGACAACACCTCGGTGAAGCGCTCGGTCACGCACACCGATCTCTCGCTCGACCCGGCGAGCCCGGACTACGCGGTCGCGCAGATCTACGCGGCCGCGCCCGGGCCGTTGCAGCTGACCGCGGCCGACCGAGGCGCGGGTCCCGGCGCCGTACCGGCGTTCGGCACCTACCAGATGCACTGCAAGCCGGTGATCTTCGCCGTCCACACCGGCATGATCACGTACCCGATCGCCGCCTTCGTCCGGATCGTCGCGGGCTCACCGGTGCTGCGCCGACGGTACTGGCGGAAGGCGTCGGAGTACCTGACCGCGTGCCGGGAGGCGGTCGCCGTCCACGACTGGGAATACCGCGACGGCGGGTACCTGAGCTGGCCGAAGACGCAGCCGCTGCCGTACGACGGATGCGAGCAGCCGATCAACCAGTCCGTCGGGCTCGGGCAGACGCTCGTGGAACTGGCGCTCGTGACCGGCGACCCGGAGTACCGGGCGAAGGTGGCCGCGATGGGCCGGATGCTCGCGGCGCAGCTGACCGTCGACAGTGGGGACGCAGACGTCTGGCACTACTGGCCGACCGGCGGGCACATCTACGACGGCTTCGCGAAGACCGGCGACCCGGACACCGACGTCTCGATCTTCACCCCGTCCGGCGGACCGGCCCGGCAGTTCGAGGACATCAGCCACGGCGCGATCGACGTCGAGTTCGCGGTCCGGGCGTTCCGTGCGAAGCTCGCGTTCACCGGCCGGGACATGAACCGGATCGCCCGCACCTTCACCCGCAACGTCGCCGCCACCGACGCGGACGGCCTGCCCGCGATCCACACCACCGTCGGCGGCGGCACCCTCGGCGGCCCGTCCGTCGCGGCCCAGGCGCCGCGCTGGATGCAGGTGACACCGTGGGACCCACAGGTGCTTGCGCACTGCCTGGCCCTCTACAACCGCAACCAACCGACCCCCGAACGCGACGGCCAGCAGGCGATCGGCTTCGGCTGGCTGCTCGCCAACGTCGCCTACCTCAACTGGGGCGCCCGGAAGGTTCCGCGGTGACGTAGCCTGGGGGCGTGGAGGGGGAACCGCTGGTACGGCGGTCCGTGGGGATCGTGATCGCCGGATTGTTGCCGTGGGCATGGTTCGTGGTGCGGGACCGGCTCGGTGTGGTCACCGACGTGGTCGCGATCGTGCTGCCGATGCTCACCCTGGTCGTGGCTGTCGTCGTTGGTATGGTCGGCCGGCGGCGACGGGCCGCGGTCGCGTTCGCGGTGTCGACGTTGGTGGTCGGGATCGTCGCGACGTTCGGGCCGTGGATCCCGCACGGCACCGGCACGGTCGCCGCGGGCAAGGGGATCCGGGTCGCCGCCGCGAACATCGGGGTCGGGGAGCTCGAGGGCGCCGACACGCTGATCAACCTGCGGGCCGACGTACTGGTCGTGTCCGAGATCGGCGAGCCGCTGACGGACCGGCTGGCGCAGACGTACCCGGATCACGTCGCGGACTGGAAGGGCCCGTCGATCGCGGTCTTCAGCCGCTGGCCGCTCACCGTCCTCGAACAGCCCGGCCCGGACCTGCCCGGCTACCTGCTGCGGGTCAACGCCCCGACGGGCGCCTTCGACCTGATCGCCGCGCACGTACCGCGTCCGTGGTGGACGGCGGACGGTTCGACGTACCAGCGGTCGACCGACACCGGGCAGCCGTACGAGACGACCGTCGCCGGGCATTACCGGCTGATCGAGCAGATCGCGGCCCGGGTGCAGCGCGACGGCCGGCCGGTGGTGGTGACCGGCGACCTGAACACGACCGACCGCGGCCGCGACTACCGGATCCTGACCAGCCACCTGACCGACGCGATGCTGGACCACTGGGGCCGCCCGTCGCAGATCGGCAAGTGGGCCGCGCTGCTGGTCCGGATCGACCACCTGATGGTGACACCGGGCTGGTGCTCCGACGACAGCTCCTGGTATCCGGTGCCGAAGTCGGACCATCATGGACTGATCTCCACGATCGGACCGTGCGGCTGATCTGGGCTGATATGGCAGGATTACGACTGTGAGTAGCGGAACGACGGACGCGCAGCGCCTCGAGGACCTGGCGCGGCTGCGGCGCGTCAAGGATCGTATCGACCGCGAATACGCCCAGCCGCTGGACGTCGAGGCGCTCGCCCGGGGCGCGCACATGTCCGCCGGGCACCTGAGCCGCGAGTTCAAGCGTGCTTACGGAGAGTCGCCGTATGGGTATCTGATGACGCGCCGCATCGAGCGCGCGATGATGCTGTTGCGGCGCGGCGGGATGAGCGTGACCGACGTCTGCTTCGAGGTCGGCTGCCAGTCGCTCGGCACGTTCAGCACCCGGTTCACCGAGCTGGTCGGGATGCCGCCGAGCGTCTACAAGGACGCCGCCGCCGACGCCACGGTCGGGATTCCGTCGTGTGTCGCGAAACAGGTGACGCGACCGATCAGGAATCGAGAAGCAACCCCGGCTTCCGGCACGTAGCGTGGCGCCCATGAGCCTGAAGATCCTGAACAGCTTCCTGCCGCACACCGACCCCGAGGAGTCGCTGAAGTTCTACCGCGACCTGCTCGGCTTCGAGGTCCGGATGGACGTCGGCTACGAGGGGATGCGCTGGATCACGGTCGGCCCGCCCGGCCAGCCGGACACCTCGATCGTGCTGACGCCGCCGGCCGTCGACCCGGGCATCACCGAGGACGAGCGGAAGACCGTCTTCGAGATGATGGCCAAGGGCACGTACGCGACCGTCGTCCTGCAGACCGACGACGTCGACGCGCTGTTCGACCGGTTGCAGGCCAGCGACGCCGAGGTCATCCAGGAGCCCGTCGACCAGCCGTACGGCGTCCGCGACTGCGCGTTCCGGGACCCGGCCGGGAACCACGTCCGGATCAACCAGGCCCGCTGACCCTTTCGGAGAGATGACCATGAGCCGCGACGAGTACGTTGCCGACAGCCACGACATGATCCGGGTCACCGGGGCGCGGGTGAACAACCTGAAGGACGTCAGCGTCGAGATCCCGAAGCGCCGGCTGACCGCGTTCACCGGGGTGTCGGGGTCCGGCAAGAGCTCGCTGGTGTTCGGCACCGTCGCGGCGGAGTCGCAGCGGCTGATCAACGAGACGTACAGCGCGTTCGTCCAGGGGTTCATGCCGACGCTGGCCCGCCCGGAGGTCGACGTACTGGACGGCCTGACCACCGCGATCATCGTCGACCAGGAGCGGATGGGCGCGAACCCGCGGTCCACCGTCGGTACGGCGACCGACGCGAACGCGATGCTCCGGATCCTGTTCAGCCGGATCGCCGAGCCGCACATCGGCCCGCCGACGGCGTACTCGTTCAACGTCCCGAAGCGCACCGCGACCGGCTCGATGACCGCGGACAAGGGCGCCGGCGAGAAGAAGGTCGTCCGCGATCAGGTGTACGCCGGCGGCATGTGCCCGCGCTGCGAAGGTATGGGCTCGGTCACCGACTTCGACCTGACCGCGCTGTACGACGCGGAGAAGACGCTGGCCGAGGGCGCGCTGACGGTCCCCGGCTACAGCATGGACGGCTGGTACGGGCGGATCTTCCGCGGCTCCGGCTTCTTCAACATGGACAAGCCGATCAAGAAGTTCACCAAGAAGGAACTGCACGACCTGCTCTACAAGGAGCCGACCAAGATCAAGGTCGAGGGCATCAACCTCACCTACACCGGCATCATCCCGTCGATCCAGCGCTCGCACCTGTCCAAAGACGTGGACGCGATGCAGCCGCACATCCGCGCGTTCGTGGAGCGGGCGGTGACCTTCACGATCTGCCCGGACTGCGGCGGCACCCGGCTCGCCGAGGAGGCGAGGTCGTCGAAGATCAACGGGCTGAACATCGCCGACCTGACCGCGATGCAGATCACCGACCTGGCCGCCTGGGTCCGGAAGCTGAAGGCGCCGTCGGTCGCGCCGCTGCTGAAGGCGCTCGGCGAGGCGCTGCAGGCGTTCGTCGACATCGGGCTGGGGTACCTGTCGCTGGACCGCCCGGCCGGCACGCTGTCCGGCGGCGAGGCGCAGCGGACCAAGATGATCCGGCACCTCGGGTCGTCGCTGACCGACGTCACGTACGTGTTCGACGAGCCGACGATCGGGCTGCACCCGCACGACATCCAGCGGATGAACGAGCTGCTGCTGCAGCTGCGGGACAAGGGCAACACGGTGCTGGTCGTCGAGCACAAGCCGGAGACGATCGCGATCGCGGACCACGTGATCGACCTCGGGCCGGGGGCCGGGTCCGGCGGCGGTGAGGTCGTGTTCGAGGGGACGGTCGAGAAGCTGCGGACCAGCGGGACGCTGACCGGGCGGCACCTCGACGACCGCGCGTCGCTGAAGGACTCGGTCCGGTCGGCGTCGTCGGTGCTGGAGATCCGCGGCGCGTCGCTGAACAACCTGCAGGACGTCGACGTCGACGTACCGCTCGGGGTGCTGACGGTCGTGACCGGCGTGGCGGGGTCCGGGAAGAGCTCGCTGATCCACGGGTCGATCGCCGACCGGGACGGCGTGGTGGCGATCGACCAGGGCGCGATCCGCGGGTCGCGGCGGTCGAACCCGGCGACGTACACCGGTCTGCTGGATCCCATCCGGAAGGCCTTCGCGAAGGCGAACGGGGTGAAGCCGGCGTTGTTCAGCGCGAACTCCGAGGGCGCCTGCCCGGCGTGCAAGGGCGCGGGCGTGATCTACACCGAGCTCGGCGTGATGGCGACCGTCGAGACCCCGTGCGAGGAGTGCGAGGGGCGGCGGTTCCAGGCGGCGGTGCTGGAGTACGAGTTCGGCGGCAAGAACATCGCCGACGTACTGGCGATGCCGGTGTCGGAGGCGCTGCCGTACTTCGCCGACGGCGACGCGCGGACGCCCGCCGCGGAGAAGATCCTGGAGCGGCTCGCGGACGTCGGGCTCGGGTACCTGTCGCTCGGCCAGCCGCTCACCACGCTGTCCGGCGGTGAACGGCAGCGGCTGAAGCTGGCGACGCACATGGGGGAGAAGGGCGGCATCTACGTCCTCGACGAGCCCACCACCGGCCTGCACCTCGCCGACGTCGAGCAGCTCCTCGGCCTGCTCGACCGGCTCGTCGACGCCGGCAAGTCCGTGATCGTCATCGAGCACCACCAGGCCGTGATGGCGCACGCCGACTGGATCATCGACCTCGGCCCGGGCGCCGGCCACGACGGCGGCAAGGTCGTCTTCGAGGGCACTCCCGCGGATCTGATCAAGAAGCCGAAGACGCTGACCGGCAAGCATCTGGCGGAGTACGTCAACTGATCAGGAATCGAGAAGCAGCCGGTGGCGGTCCGGAAATAGCGTTGGTCGTGCTGGAAGACCACTCGAACTGGAGATGAAATGACCACCACACAAGGCGTCCAGACGATCCTGCACCCGGTGACGGACATCGAGAAGGCGAAGCCGGTGTACGCCGCGCTGCTCGGCGTCGAGCCGGTCGCGGACTCGCCGTACTACGTCGGTTTCGAGGCCGCCGGCCAGCAGATCGGCCTGGTCCCGAACAGCGACATGACCGCGCCGATCGCGCACTGGCACGTGACCGACATCGAGGACCGCATCAAGGCGATCGTCGGGGCCGGCGGCACCCTGAAGTCGCCCCCGAAGGACGTCTCGAACGGCCGCCTGGTAGCCCTCGTGACCGACCCCGACGGCAACGTCCTCGGCCTCCTCCAAGACCCGTCCTGACCATGTGCACCCTCCCTCCGGAGGTCCGCGCGGCCCTGTACGGCACCCACCCCAAAGCGGGCGAACCACGCGAGCCCAAGCCCACCGAGGAGCCCGTAGGGCATCATCTGGTGCATGACTGAGCCCAGCTACGTCCGCCTGCAGGCCGGCTATCGCGGCCGGCTCGGCATCGAGGTCGGCCTGTTCGTCGCGGTGGACCACCTGCGGCGGGCGGGCCGGCTGTCGGCGGCGGAGGAGGCACAGTACCTCGACATCGACGACTGGTTCCTCGCCGAGTTGCCGAACCCGGACTTCTACGCCGACGGCAACACTGTCGGCGCCGTGACGTGGTTCAAGGGACCGATCCCGGCGCCGATGCAGGAGCGGGCCGACACGTTGTGCGCGATCCTGTCCGCTCACGACGTCGCCTGGGAGCGCGTGACGTCGACGGATCCCGGGACCGTGGTGTACGAGGACGAGTTCCAGGTCGGCGTGGTGCCGTACGTCCGCGGTGAACAGACGCCGCTGCCGACCGGTATCACGCTCACGCCGACGGCCGGTGGTTCCAAGCGAGCCGTCGCAGCATCCCCGGTTCGGCATGTGTTGTTCGATGCGGATGGGGTTTTGCAGGATCTGCCGGGTGGTTGGTACTCGGCGCTGGAGCCGTATCTGGGGGAGCGGGCGAAGGAGTTTCTGCACCAGACGTGGTCCGACGAGCTGCCGATGCTTGCTGGTGAGGGGGACTATCTGCCGCTGCTGGCCGAGTCGCTCCAGCGGTACGGCGTACGCACGCCGGTGACCGAGGTGTACGACGCGGTCTGGAAGAACATCGTGCTGATCGAGGAGTCGCTCGAGATCGTCCGGGCGCTGCGGCGGAACGGGTACGGCGTCCACCTCGGCACCAACCAGGAGAAGTACCGCGGCGCGCACATGCGGACGGCGCTCGGGTACGACGAGCTCTTCGACGTCAGCTGCTACTCGTACGACCTCGGCGTCGCGAAACCCGACCCGGCGTTCTTCACCCGCGCCGCAGGCCGGATCGGCGCCGAACCCGGCACGATCCTGTTCATCGACGACACCGCGAAGAACATCACCGGTGCCCGCGCCGCCGGTCTGCGCGCCGACCAATGGGACTTCACCCAGGGCCACGACACCTTGCACACGCTCTTCGAGGAGCACGGCGTCGACGCCCGCAGCACAGCCTGACCAGACTCTTGTTTTCCATGTCAGGACAAGTGAAGATTCTCGGCCATGAGACGACGCGACTTCCTCGGCCTGACCCTGGCAACTGCGACTGCGACCGCGGCCGCCACCGCGCTGCCGGCCCAGGCCGCCACCTCCGCCCTCGAGCTGACCCGCCCGTACCGCGTCTTCCTGAAGCGCGGTCTCAGCGCCGGCGCCTGGGTGACGACCCCGCAGACCGGGCGGTACGTCCCGAGCGCCGCCGAGTGGCTGCAGTCCTCGTTCACGCAGCCGACGTTCTACGAGCGCGACTTCTACCACCCGGGGCTGATGGCTGCGCTGCCGCGGAACACGCCGTGGGGGATCGCGGCGTACCCGCGCGACGACAACTGGGGCTCACTGACCCGCGGACCGGCGCCGGACGAACAGATCCTGTGGACCCCGGAGCAGCGCGCGAACGCGAAGAACCTGCTCACGTTCAACGTCGGCGACGAGGAGTCGTACAGCGAGCAGATGATCGAGTGGCTGCGCCAGTGGTTCGGCGTCGTCCGCGCGCAGGTCGGCGACGACGTACTCGTGCACAACAACCAGCCCGGCGTGCTCTGGCCGGAGCCGCAGCTGCACACGTACGTCGAGTACGCGAAGCCGGACCTGCTGACCACCGACTGGTACCACTTCCAGTCGCCGGCGCCGTACGAGACCGGCAACATCAGCGACCCGTACGACGACATCGCGCACTACCGCCGGGTCGCGCTGGCCGGGCTGGACGGCGACTACCGGCGGCCGATCGCGTTCGGGCACTACTCGCAGGGCTACAAGGGCGGCGGCGACGCGTACAACTACGTGCCGTCGGAGTCCGAGCTGGCGTTCCTGTACTTCATGCCGTGGACGATGGGCGCCCGCTGGGTGATGTTTTTCCGCTGGGAGCTGGACCCGGCGGTGTTCCTGCTCAACCGGCCGGACGGCAGCCACTCGCCGCAGTTCGCCCAGCTCGCGAACATCGTCCGCCAGAGCCGCACGCTGTCGCCGTACCTCGTCCAGCTGCTGACCGAGGAGGTGCACTTCGTCACCGGCGTCCACCGCGATCCGGCCGGCGCGATCGTGCCGAACCGGAAACCGGAGTGGATCGACTCGTTCGCTCCCGACCCGTCCGGCGTCGTCGACGTGACCTCCCGCGACGTCGGTGGCGCGAACGACGGGCACCCGGGCGACGTCCTGATCGGCTCGTTCCGCCCGCTGCCCGGAGTCGGCTGGCGGCCGGACCGGCGCGCGTTCATGGTGCTGAACGGGCTGATCGGGCCGAACCCGTCCGGTGACTTCGACGCCACCGGCGGCTTCGCGGCCGGCGGTCGCCAGGAGATCACGCTGACGTTTGCCCACGGCAACCGGCTGCTGCGCCTGGACCGACGGACCGGCCGGCTGGTCCCGGTCCCGCTGCGGCACACGTCCCGGACGGAGGCGCGGGCGACGATCACGGTGGACGGCGGTTTCGCGGAGCTGCTGCTCCTCGACTGAGCTAGGGTCCGGGAGATGGACCTGCGCGCGATGTACTCCGCCGAGCCCGGCGCGACCGCTCTCGGCGGGATGACGGATGCCTGGCACTGGAGCAAGGCGCCTGGGCTGGACTCGGTCGCGGCACTGTCGGGGGAGCACGCCTTCGAGGCCTTCGCGCTGGACTCGTACCACGAGGGTCTCGCGGTCGCGCTGCTGTCGTTCTGCCGGGAGCACAGCGCCGAACTGCTGCGCGATCAGCCGCTGGTGGTGGTCGACGGGTTCAGCCATCCCGGGTACGGGTTCTCGCTGGTGGTCGCGGTGTCCCCGGCGGTGCACCAGAAACATCCGGACGATCCGGAGGCACAGGCCGCGGTCCGGTCCGTCGTACCGGCGTACCGCTGTGAATTCGCGGGCGACGAGGACCTGCAGGACGCCAGCTACCGGTGCAACCGCGCGCCCGGCGTCCAAGGCACCAGGTGGGACCGCACCGACCCGCGCCCGTACTTCAAAGCCCGCTTCCGCGGCGACGACGGCCACCTCGCAACTCGCCGCGGCTTCACCCGCCCCCAACTCCTCGCCTCCCGAGTGACGAGAGAGGACCGCCGCGAGGAACAGTTCATAGAGTTCGAGAACTACCGCCACGAGATCTACACCGTCACCTGGCAGGACACCTGGTTGCTAGCGGGTCCGACCGGAGCGGCAACGCCGTACACCGACCCAGCGCAGCTGCTCGCCGCCGTCAACACGATCATCGGCCTCTGAGCGACCCCGGAGACCGAGCTGCACGTGCTGCCCGACGTCAGCGGCAAGGACGTGATCGACCTCGGGTGCGGTACGGCGTACATCGGGGCCTGGGTACTGCGAGCCGGCGGGCGCTCCGTCGGCATCGACAACTCTGCGGAGCAGCTGGCCACGGCGCGGACGCTGCAGGACAAGACCGGCCTGCGCTTCCCGCTGATCAACGGGAACGCGGAGAGCGTCCCGCTGCCGGACGACTCGTTCGACGTCGCGATCAGCGAGTACGGCGCCAGCAGTTGGTGCGACCCGGCCCTCTGGATCCCGGAGGCCGCGCGGCTCCTCCGTCCCGGCGGGCGGCTGATCTTCCTCCGGAACTCGACCCTCGTCGAACTCTGCACACCCCCGGACGCCCCGGCCGCCACCGGCCGACTCAGCTGTCCGTACGCCGACGTCGTCCGGATCGCGCGCTCCGACGGCGGCACGCAGCCGACTGGCCGTCCGTGGAGTTGTGGAAGGCGACCTGGTCGCCGGGCGCCTGAGTCGCACCGCGCGAGCAAGACCGATCGTTCTATCTGCTACCGTCGAGGGTGTTACGTCGAACGGATGGGGAAGCGGATGTCGGAAGCGCGGATGCGGCTGCTCAGCACGGCCACTGGACTCTTCTACTCGGAGGGGATCCACGCGGTCGGCGTCGACCGGGTGATTGCCGAGGCGCAGGTCACGCGTGCCACGCTCTACCGGCACTTCCCGAGCAAGGACGACCTCACCGTCGCCTACTTGACTGCCGCCGACGACGCGATGCGCGCCCGCGTCGCCGACGCACGTACGACGGACGCGAGCCCCGACGACGTGATCCGCGCGGTCGCGACGTCCATCACCGACGACATCACCGGCCCGGGCTTCCGCGGCTGCGCCTTCCTGAACGCCGCCGCCGAGTACCCGGACCCGGCCCACCCCGTCCACCAGGCCGTCCTCAAGCACCGCGACTGGTTCCTCGCGACGATGACCGAGCTCTTCACCGCCACCGGCAAACCCGACCCCGAACCGGCCGCCCGGCACTTCGTGATGCTCCGCGACGGCGCCATGACCGCCGGCTGCCTGACCGATCCGGCGCCGATCTGCGACACCTTCACCCGCGGCGTCGACGGCCTGCTGACGTACCGCAGCCGCCTGGGTTGACCTTGACCCTAGGGGAATGCCGAGGGTCGGCTTCAGGCGCACCGGCGCCGCAGTCGAGAGGATGGGACCCCACGTGCTGAGTATCGGAGAGTTCGCGCGGGCGACAGGGCTGACCGCGAAGGCGCTCCGCCTGTACGACGAACTCGGCCTGCTGACACCCGCCGCGGTCGACCCGTACAACGGCTACCGGTACTACGCCGACGACCAGGTGGACCAGGCCCGCCTGGTGGCCCGGCTCCGGTCGGCCGCCGTACCGCTGCCGCGGATCGCCGCGATCATCCGGGCCGCGACCCCGCGGGACGCCGCCGACGAGGTGCTGTCGTACTGGCGCGTCGTCGAGGCGGACCGGGCCTCGGCGCGTGAGGTCATCACGTCTCTCGTTGCCCTACTCACAGGACAGGACAACACCATGGCAACACCGGAAGCACTGGAAGCACTGGAAGCACTGAACATCAGCCTCGGCGAACTGATCGCCGGCGTGTACGAGGACCACCCGGACGCCGACGACCTGGCCCGGATCGCCGAGGCTCGTCGCCGCGCCCGCGCGCTGACCGACCTCGGCGAGCAACTCGTCGACCACTACGTCAGCGAGGCCAAACTCAGCGGCGCCTCGTGGAGCGACATCGGCGACGCGCTCGGCGTCTCCGGCGCCGACCGGCCCCGTACCTCCGACGTCTTCGCCCGGTACACGAACCTGAACCGGCACTGCATCGTCCTCGCCCAGGAGGCCGCCCGGACCCACAAGCACGACCTCATCGCGACCGAGCACCTGCTGCTCGGCCTGCTGTCGGAGCCGAGGGGCCTGGCGTACGACGTACTGACCGCGCACGACACCTCGGAGCAGCAGGTCCGCGACGCGATCGAGGCCGCACTGCCCGCCGCCGGGGCGGAGGCGCTGCAGGGGCACATCGCGTTCGGGGCCGACAGCAAGGAGTCGATCAAGGAGACGATCCGCGCGGCGGGCGAACTCGGGCACGACTGGGTCGGTACCGAACACACGCTGCTCGGGCTGATCCGCGTCGAGGACAGCGGCGCCGCGCGGATCCTGCGGAGTCTCGGCTTCACTTCGGACGCTCTGCAGACGACGATCAAGTCCGAGATCGCCGCGCGGCTGGCGGAGTAGTTGCTCAGGACAACGGCAACAGAGCGCGGCAGGCGTCGATGCCGTGCAGCTCGATGTCGTACCGGCGACGTTGTTCCCAGGCCTGCCGCGTCAGTCGCCACTGGTTGAGCAGGACGGGTTCGCCGCGGCGCGTCGCCCAGTCGAACCCGTTCGGCTCGTACCCGAGGGACCGGGAGACCGCGTTCGACCCGACGTTGTCGACGAACGCGTCGCTGCCCGCCTCCTTCGCGCCGAGCCCCTCGAACGCGAGATGCAGGATCGCCTGCCGCATCTCCGTGCCGATCCCGCGCCCGCGGTGGTCGGCGGACAGCCAGGAGAACGACGTGACGGTCCCGAACGCCGAGAAGCTCACGCCGATGACGTCCTGCATCCCTACCGGCTCGCCGTCGACGACAACGGCGAAGTTCATCCGCCACCGGTCGTCTTCGACGATCCCGCGACCACGCCACATCGCCCGCAACCACTTGGCCACCCGGAGATCCGGGTCCTGTTCGTAGAACGTGCTCGGATCGTCGTACGGCGCCGGTTCGGCGGTCATCTTGCCGGCGTGCACCACCGGCACGAGCTGCTCCAGCAGGTCGTCGGTGGCGGCGCGCAGTTCGAGTCGCGGCGTACTGACACGCACATCGAGGAGGGGATAGCTCAGCACAAGGCACCCTAACGGTTGAAAGCGGGGAACAGGCGCGGCGGGGGATTGGTGGCGTCGGTCCAGCGGGCCGTCATCGCGGCGGCGAGCTCGCGGGACCACCGCGCCAGCCCGGGCAGGACTCCGGCCCGCGCAGCCAGGCGGTCGAACACGCCGATCTGCTGGACGATCTGCCCGCGCCGCCGCCAGCTGTCGTGGGCCGACTGGTCGCCGCGGGCAACGAGAGGCAGGCGGACCACCCGGCTGGCGATGGCTGCCGCAGCCCCGATCGCGACCGCTTGGTCGAGGCCGTCGAGCGCGACGATGCCGCGGTAGGCGTCGTCCGCGTCCCGGATGATTGCGTCCGGCAACGTGCACCAGTGCGCGCTGTAGTGCGGGAACGGGTAGTGCAGGAAGGAGGCGTCGAAGCCGAGGTGGCCGAAGCCCGCCCCTTCGAAGTCGACGAGCCGTACGCCGCGGTCGGTGACGAGCGCGTTCGTCGGGTTGAGGTCGTGGTGGACGAGGGCGGCGTACGGACCCGGCTCGTCCAACTGCCCGCGGACGAACGCGATGTCGTCGCGGGCGATGCCGGCGTCCGGGAGATCAAGCTCCGCACACGCTCGCTCGACCTCGTCCCAGCGGCGGACGCCTCCGGTCCCGACGCCGTCGCCCGTCGTGACGTCGGCCTCGCCGAACTCGGCGAGCGCCCGCTCGTGGTCCGCGCGACGGCCCCGCGTGGTCGCGTGCAACCGTCCGACGGTTCGCGCGAAGTCGACCATCGCGGCGGCGGCACGATCCGGGTCGTCGCCGAGCAGGACTGTCTCCAGCGTCGGCCACTGGCCAAGGTCCGACTGGACGACAACGCCGGCCCGGTCGTCGACCAGGATCACCCGTGCTGCGACGTCACTGGCCGCGGCCGTCCGCAGCCCCGCGACCTCGCGCCGCAGATACGCCGGCCCGCCGTGCCCCTCGCCGTCCACGCGGCGCGTCTTCACGATGACCGGCTCGTCGCGATCGAACACCAGCCGCGTCACCGGCGCCCACTGGTGCCCGACCTTCCGCGCGTCGACCACCACCGGCCGATGCCCCCAGACGTCCGCGAGCCCGTCCAGTACCGCGTCGCGCCGTTCGTCCGTCAGTGGATAGTGCATCAGCGGTCCTGGTACTCGGCGAAGATCTCGCCCAGAACATGCTTCGCGGCGGCCGCGGTCGCCGCATCGCCGGGGTCGTCGTACGTGGATCTGTAGGTGGCGAGTGCCTTCCACAGCGCCCAGCCGCGACCGCGCGCCCAGGTCGGGTCGTCGACCGCCAGGCGCTCCCGGAACGCGCGCCGACCGTCCGCGTTCAGCAGCGTCCACGCGATCGCCAGGTCGCAGGCCGGATCGCCGACGCCACAGGTCCCGAAGTCGATGACGGCCGAGAGCTGCCCGTCGGTCAGCAGCAGATTCCCCTCGGCGATGTCGCCGTGGAACCAGCGATCCACCCGGTCCCAGCGCGCGGCGAGCGAATCCGCCCAGATCTCGCGCGCCAGCTCCACGTCGACCTGCCCGGCGAGTTCGCCGAACGCGCTCCGCGTGTTGTTGTCGTACGTTCGCAGCGTGCCACCGCGGTACCAGTTGTGGATGCCGGGTTGCGGTCCGTCGCCGGCGTCGACGCTCTGCAGTGCGGCGAGGAATCCGGCGAGGTCGAGCGCGAACCGCACCGGATCGGCGATGCCGTCCGCCGTGGCGGTCACGCCGTCGATCCACCGGTAGACCGACCACGGATGCGGGTACTCCGCCGTCGGTTCCCCGTGTGCCAGCGGCACCGGGATCGGCAGCGGCAGCAGGGGAGCCAGAACCGGGAGCCACCGGTGCTCCTTCTCGACCGCCTGCGCGTACTCGGCCGCGCTGGGTATCCGGACGAGCATGCCGGTGCCGAGGTGAAACGTCCGGTTGTCCCAGCCGCCGTTGTCCAACGCCCGTACGGCGAGCCCCGCCCACTGCGGGAACTGCTCCGCCACAAGACGCCGTACCAGCGGCGCCTGGACGTCGATGCGCTCCGGCACGGGACCAAGATCCGGCGTCTCACTCATCCGGACAGCATGCCCGACGTGCCCGCGCCCCGGCCTCCGGTTTTCTCGACAGTGCTCCATCGTTGCTGTTGGATCAGGGGATGCCGAAGACCGACTACAACGAGTTCGCCGAGGCGTATTCCGCGGACAACGAGACCAATCTGCTCAACGGCCACTACGAACGACCCGCGATGGTGAAGCTCGCCGGGGACGTCGAGGGCCGCCGCATCCTCGAGGTCGGCTGCGGGTCCGCGCCGCTGTCGGCCGCGCTCCGCGACAAGGGGGCAATCATCACCGGCTTCGACCAGAGCACCGCCATGCTCGAACTCGCCCGCCGTCGCCTGGGCCCCGACGTCGAACTCACCGCCGGCGACCTCTCCGAGCCGCTCCCGTACGACGACGCCGCGTTCGACGACGTCGTCGCGTCACTCGTCCTGCACTACCTCGAGGACTGGACCAAGCCGCTCGCCGAACTGCACCGCGTCCTGAAGCCCGGCGGCCGCCTGATCCTCTCGGTCAACCACCCGATCGTGTACACGGCGCTGAACCCGGACGGCGAGTACTTCGACGTCACCGAGTTCACGTACGACGCCGAACACGAGGGCCGTACCGTCATCTACACCAACTGGCACCGGCCGCTGCAGACGATGACCGACTCGTTCACCGCGGCGGGCTTCCGGATCGTGTCGATCACCGAACCGCCGATCGACCCGGACACGCCCCGCGACGTGATCCCTGCCGAGCTGCGGCACGTGCCGAACCCACGCTTCATCTGCTTCATCTTCTTCGTCCTCGAGGCCGCCTGAACCTCAGGTGATCCTGGCGAAGACCGGTCCGGTCGCCGCGCCGTCCACCTGCGCCAGGAGCCGCGCGGCGCCGGCCGGGCAGAACGGTGAGAGCTCGGTGCTGATCGTGCGGCAGGCGTGTGCGACCAGGCTGAGGACTCGGTGGGACTCGGGGCTCGTGGGTGTCTTCCACGGTTCCGCTGCATTGAGGAGTTGGTTGGCGGTGGTGACGGCGGCGACCAGGTGCGCGGTCGCTGCCCGGAAGTCCGCGGTGCTGAGGGCGGCGTCGATCCTCGCCGGGAGCGGGTCGTGGGCCGGCTGGACGAGCGGTTCGTCGTAGTACTTGCGGAGCAGGGTCGTCGTACGGTTGACGAGGTTGCCGATCCCGTTCGCCAGGTCGGTGTTGTACGCCTGGACGAGGCGTCCGGCGGTGAACTCGGTGTCGCCGAGGAGCGGGACCTCGCGGGTGATCCACCAGCGCAGGGCGTCCGCACCGTACGCATCGACGAGGTCGACCGGATCGACCACGTTGCCGGTGCTCTTGGAGAGCTTGGCGCCGCCGACGTTGACGTAGTCGTGTACGTGGACGGTGGTCGGGAGCGGCAGCCCGGCCGAGAGCAGGAGGCCGATCCAGTAGACGGCGTGGAAGCGCGTGATGCCCTTGCCGATCACGTGCACGCGTTCACCGCTTCCGGCCCACCAGGACTCGTACTCCGGGCTCCGCCGGTCGACGCCGAGTGCGGTGAGGTAGTTGGCGAGCGCGTCCCACCAGACGTAGATCACCTGGCTCGGGTCGCGGGGGACTGGTATGCCCCATCCGCCGGCGCGCTCCGCCGGCCGGGAGACGCTGAAGTCCTGGAGACCGCTGTCGATCAGCGCGAGTACTTCGTTACGCTTCTGGGGCGGGTTGATCGTGACGGCGCCGGAGGTGATCGCCTCCTTGATCTGCCCGCCGTACCTCGAGAGGCGGAAGAACCAGTTGGTCTCGGTGACCTCCTCGGGCCGCGTACCGTGCTCCGGGCAGACGCCGACGTCCGGCTCGTAGAACTGCTCGCAGCCGACGCAGTACAGACCTGTGTAGGCGCGCTGGTAGAAGTCACCTGCGGAGGCGCATCGCTCCCACAAGTACTCGACGCCCGGGCGATGCCGCGGGTCGGACGACGTCCGGATGTAGTCGTCACAACTCAACCCGAGAACGCCCTGCAACGCCTCGAATCTGTCCGCCGCGTTCCTTACGTATGCCGCGACCGGTGCGCCGGCGTTCCTCGCGGCGAGGACGTTCTTCAGCGCGTGATCGTCCGTACCGGACAGAAACCGAACCGGTTGACCGCGCAGCCTCCGATGCCGCGCGAGCACGTCTGCCTGCACGAACTCGAGCGCATGCCCGAGATGCGGAGCGGCGTTCACGTAGGGGAGTGCGGTGGTGATGTAGTACCCGTTCACAGTTGGGTGTCCTTCCTGACACACCGACAGGCAGGCCCCACCTCACCGCGAGCCCACATGCCGTGGGCTCGACCGGCTGCAATTCAGCGCATGACGACGGGACCCACCAAGGGGCCCATCATTCGCCGCCACGCAACAACCATGCCCCGAGGCTACCGCCGCCCCGCCCTCCCCACGACCCATTTCCCATGCCAAGCTGCGCCGTATGACCGAGGTCGTACTCCCACTGACCATCCGCCCGCTGACCGAAGCAGACCTCCCCAACTGCGGCTGGTACGGCACACCAACCGACCTCGCCTACCTGACCGAAGCCATCCACCGAGCGCACCGCGGCGAGGTCGACTACCTGGCGATCTGCCCACCGTCCGCCCGCCCCATCGCCGTAGGCGGAATCGACTACACAAAACCACCCGACGCCGCCACCCTCTGGCAACTCGCCGTCCACCCCGACCTCCGCGGCTGCGGCATCGGCACCACCCTCATCACCGCCCTCGAACACCAAGCCCGCAAACGAGGCCTCACCTGGGTAGAACTAGGCGTAGACAACAACAACCCCCGCCCCCGCGCCCTCTACGAACGTCTCGGCTACCAACCAACCACGACCGAACCCGCCTCCTGGAACCAACAATCCCCAGACGGCACCATCACCCGCTACCAAACCCAAATCACCCTGATGCGCAGGCAACTCGCTCGTTAGGCCCAGCCGTCGAGAGCGGTGATGAACTCGTCGAAATGGCTGTACCAAATGCTGTGGCCGGCTCCAGGGACTGATCGAACCTCGAAACCAAGCAGCTGGAGTTCTTCCGCACGCCTCTGCGACACGAATCGGCTCGGCTCCGCGCGGATCACCAAGGAGGGCGTGTCGGCGCTCGATGGATGCAACCCCTGGTAGGCCAATTCCAGGGCAACGGCCGTCGCGACGTCGAACTGCTGTGCTGCTCTCGCCTCCACGGCGCGGTCCTCCTCGGACCACAGCGGCCGGCTGACCCTGAGTGCTTCGACCGTACGGCCGTCCCGCGCCGCGGTGAAGCGTGCCGCCAACGCGTCCTCCTGCACCGCATCCGACGTGGCATCCGACAGCGGGGCGTCGACGTACACAGCTCTCGAAGGCTTGAGCGCGGGGAGCGCTTCCGCGAGCACGACGGCGCCCAGCGAATGGCCGATCGCGAGCTCAGGCGCCGATCCCACAGTCTCGACAACCGACGTGGCGAACAGCGCGAGATCAGCAGCGGGCGCCGCCGGCGAACTGCCGTGACCGGGCAGGTCGAGGGCAACGGCTCGGTAGCCACGATCGGCGAGCGCAGGCCCGACCCTCCAGAACTGCTCGGCCGACCCCAGCATCCCGTGCAGCAGAACAGCCACCCGATCGCCGTCACCCCACTGCCTGGTCGTCAGACGCACTGGACAGCGTTCTGAATACTCGCGAGGCATTCCGGGTGGGCGAGTTGGATGTCGGCGAGTTCGTTCGGGTGGAACCAGTGGAGGGTGTCGTGTTCTTCCGGGGCGATGTTGGTGGGTTCACCTGTCCAGTGGGTGACGAGGAAGGCGTGCATGTCGACGGTGCGGTTGCTGACCTTCATCTCGATCGGCTGCGGGTTGTGGATGTGTACGGCGATTTCCTCGAGGCATTCGCGGGCCGCGGCCTCGTGGGGTTGTTCGCCTGGCTCGACGTGGCCGCCGGGGAAGCTCCAGGTGTTGGGGTACGCCTGGCGCATCGGGTGGCGATGCGCCAGGAGTACGAGGCCGTTGCGTACGAGTACGGCGGTTGCGATCTGAATCCGGGCGACCATGCGCGGGATCCTAGACGCGGGCACCGACAATCACTGGCCGAGTCCGTCGATCGCCTGAGCCGTCAGCCGTTCCGCGAACTCGTGGCTGCTGAGCTGCATCCAGCCCTCGTCCATCGCGCGCGTACCGCCGTTGTTGACCGTCATCCGGAAGTCGAGGCATTCCAGCCACAACGGGCGCATGGTGAGGATCGACGGGAGCCTGTCGAGTTCTTCGGTGGTGAGCTCGACGTGCTCGGAGTATCCGCGCATGACTGCCGCAATGCTCTCGGCGTCGTTCCCTTCGGCCGCAGTACGCAGCAGCCAGGCCAGCGCCGGCAGCCGAGGCCCGCGCCCCGAGCCAGCCCAGCCGACGATCGAGAGATCGCCGGGCGCACCGACGGCGGCCCACGGATGGTAGTTGCTGTGGGTCAGCGCCTCGGGCAGACCTTCTGCGTCGTCGGCGGCCTCGACCTGATCCCGCAGCCACTCGAACTTCGGACGGTTGGCGGCGTCCACCTTGGCCTCGACGCTGACCAGGAAACCCATCGCGGCCGCCAGATCCTCCTTCGGCCGGCCCACGTGGTACCCGCCGTCGTGCTCCTCAGCACCACCGTCCCGCGCGACAGCGCCCGCGCCACCGGGCAGTCGATGCAGCCGCCCCAGCAGACCCGCGAGTTCGTACCAGACAGCGGGGGAGTCGGCACTCGGACGACCCCCGTCGAGGAACTCGGTGACGATGATCCCGTTCCCGTCGAGCGCCGTCACTGCATCCTCGCGGGCAACCCGTTCGGCCGGGAAGTCATGCGCGGCGAGGTACTGCAGGATCTCCGCATCCTCCCGGACCCGGCTGACCCGGTCGGCCGAGGACGAGAAGATCCGCGCGATCCACTGCTGTCCGTCGGCGTGCTTGACGACCAGGGTCCACGGGTAGTGCCCCGGCCACGAGTCGCGCGGACGCGTCGCGGGGTCGTCGTCGATCGGCAGGATCGAGGTGATGCCGATCCCGTAGTACTCCTCGAGATGAGCCCTGAGCGCCGCCTGGTCGAACGGGCGGGAACGCACGAACTCCTGCCGGTTCGCCAGTTCCAGATCGGCGCGCGCCTGGGTGTACCGCTGCCCCGTGGCGCGGGCACGCTCGCGGACGGCGCGCTTGAAGCTGCTCTGCTTGGTCATGACAAGCCTCCTCGACATGTCCTCGTTCCCCAGCAACGTGACACTCGAACAGGCCTGAACTGGTCGCGACCGTGAGGGCAGATTCCCCTTCGCCATCCCGAGGCCCCGGCTGGGGCAGGTCCTCGCAGGCTCGGCGTCAGGTCAACGCCAGTCCCGATGATGGTCCGGCCCGCAGTACGGTGTCAACCATCGCGGCGCGCGACGCCGGTGCGTCATCGGTGATGCCGGTGTGCGTGGAGTACGTGCCGAGAGCACCGCGGCCGCCGCTGGACGGGCTGATCGACGACCTCTACTACCTCGCGGGTACGCCGACGGCTGCGTGATCACGACGCCGACCCGCGCGATGGAGTCCGGGTACCCGCCTGGGACGCGGTCGGTCGACGTACACCTGAAGGCGTGGGGGATGGCGCCGTTCCTGCCGTTGCCCGCGGCCGAGCTGTGCGACCGGCCGGTGACGATCGAGCGGTGTGGGGACGCGCCGCCGTTGCGGGGCTGCGCGACCGGCTCGACTCGGCGAACGGACCCGACGAGATGCTGACGCTGCTCGAACAGGAGTTGCTGGGACGGCTACGTGGGACCGCCGGGCTGGGGCTGGTCAGCCAGACGAGCAGCCTGATCGGGGCGACCAGGGGAGCGGTGACGATCGGGGAGCGGTGGCGATCGGGGAGTCGATCGATCCCGCCGGACCGATCGACTGGGGCGCGCTCGCCGGCCGATTGATTTCTTACAAGAACAACCGTGCGCGACAAGCTAGCTTGAGGGCAACCCGAAGAATGAGGAGGGCCCCGTGGGCAAAGTGGTCATGTACAGCTCGGTGTCGGTGGACGGCTTCGTCGCGGACGAAAACGACCAGCCCGGACCGCTGTTCGACTGGCTGATCAGCGGTGACGTCCCGCTGGACGAGAGCGGCGCGCTCAGGGTGTCACAGGCGTCGTACGACTACACCCGCCCGTACTGGGACTCGATCGGTGTCACCGTCGCCGGCCGCCGCGTCTTCGACCTGACCGACGGCTGGGACGGGAAGCCCCCGGCCGGAGTCGACCACGTTGTCGTCGTCACGCACCGCCCGGCGCCCGAGGGTTGGGACCCGGCCGCGCCGTTCCACTTCGTCGACGGCGTCGAGGCAGCGATTGCGAAGGCGCAGGAACTCGCCGGGGACCGCATCGTCGAGGTAGCCGCCGGCGACGTAGGCGGCCAGGTTCTCGCCGCGGGCCTGATCGACGAGGTCCGGATGGACGTCGTACCGGTCGTCCTCGGCTCCGGCAAACGCTACTTCGGCTCGGTCGACTCGCAGCACCTACTAGAAGACCCAGACGTGGTACTCCGCGCCAACCGAGTCCTGCACCTCCGCTACCAGGTACGCCGCTGACTCCCATGGAGCGTGCTTTCCCCAACGGCGCCGCCGACGAGCGCGAAGTACTAACCGGCTTCCTCGACTGGCAACGAGCCACCGTCCGCCGAAAGGTCCACGATTTGCCGGCTGAGTTAGCCGATCGCGCCCTCCTGGAAACATCCCCCCGTATGACAATTGCCGGAGTCGTCTCACACCTCCGCCAAACCGAACACGACTGGTTCGCCGGAAGCTTCCCTTCCCTGACAAGCGAGGCCATTCGAGCGGGACGAGGACGGCGGTTGGTCTGCTGAAGGTCGAGCAATCACCGACCTCCTGAACAGCTACGAAGGTGAATGTGCGCAATCAAGGCGCATCGTTGCCCAATTGTCTCTCACCACGATTCAGCATTTCACGCCACCGCAATTCACCCCGGTGTCGCTGCGATGGATCCTGACCCACATGCTCGAGGAAACGGCTCGGCACCTCGGCCACCTGGACATCCTGCGCGAACAACTCGACGGCTCTCGCGGATACTGACCAGATGATCGAACTCAGACCGTTGACCGCGGCGGACGCGGAAGCGCACTGTGCGGGGGAGGACGAACTCACCGTCCGCTGGCTGACCGGAGGCTACGGCGACGTCGAAGGCACCATCACGTACTTCGAATCGCTCGCGAGAAATGCTGCCAGGGGAGTGGGCAAGCGAGGCTTCGGGATCTGGAAGTCCGATCGCCTCTGCGGCTACATCGACTACACCCCAAACCTCGACGACGGCCTGGAACCGGACGACGTGTCGCTCGCCTACACCATCCACCCGTGGGCCCGCGGCCAAGGCGTCGCAGTCGAAGCCGTCCGGCTGATCTGCGACCTCCTCCGAACCAACGAAATCGGAAAACGCGCCGCGATCCGCGTCGAGCCGGACAACATCCCGTCAGTCCGCGTTGCGCAGAAGGCCGGCTTCAAATACGTCCGGGATTATCAATCCAATCGAGACACCCAGCCGGACGGAACGCCAACAACGTTCAGCCTCTATCTACTGGACCTATTCCGTATTCGAGACGCAGCACCAGGCGACGGTGATCCGCTGGCGGGGTTGCGTGCGCGGTCCCGGGCTGCGTATTACCGCGCCGGCGGTCACGAGGTGCCCGCGATTCCTGATGAGAGATATCGGGAGATCTGGCGCAACATGGTGGCGGACGATCGACTCACCGTCCTGGTGGCCGTCGTACGAGACGAAATCGTCGGCGTGATCACGCTCGATGCGAACGGCGTCTTTCCGACCAATGCACCGCACGAGAGGCGCGTTCGTCTCGTCGGCATCTTTGTCGACCCAGACCATTGGTCGAGCGGCGTTGGTACCGCCTTGATGGAACGCTTCGTCTCCATCACCCGCCAGGCCGACGCCATGGGCGAGGTAGACGTCTGGGAGCGGAACTCCCGCGCCATCCACTTCTACGAACGACACGGCTGGACCCGCGACGGAACCTCACGCCCAGGGCCAGCTGATGCGGACTACATCGGCTTCACACACCTGCCGTAGATCCAGCGATCTGGAACTGACCGCTGGGGGAGCAGACGGCGCGACGCCTGTAGTGTCTTGGGGCTATGTGGAGCGAGGTGCGACCGCCGACGACGGCTCAGGTCCGTGACGCCTTCGGGATCGCGGTGGGTGAGCTTCGGTCGCGTGAGGGCGGGTTCGAGGCGGATGCGTTCACAGACGGTCGGTGGTTTGTGAAGCTGTGGCGTCAGGAGCCCGACAGTGATGCTGCGCTGGCGCTCACGGTCGAGCTGGCGGCTCGCGGCATCCCGGTTCCGGCTGCGCAGCGAGCGCGTGACGGCTCGTACACAGGGGAGCACCTCGGCCGGCGCTACGCCTTGTTCCCGTACGTCGAGGGCCGGCAGGCAACGCGGGACGACCCGGAAACGATCGCGCGGGCGATGCGCGCCGTCCACGAGATAGCCGGCCTCGTCCTGCCGCGGGCCGATCTGCGTGAGTGGTGCATCGAGGCACTGCGTGATCGCCAGGATCACCCATGGCTCGCCGGTCGCCGAGACGAGGTCCTCGCCAGCGTGGACCGGCTCGAAGCGGGATCGCACGGGCGCGCGCAATCGACGTACCCCACGTCCTGTGCCACCACGACCTGTTTCCGCACAACGTGATCATCGACGGCAACGGTCGCGTCGCAGCGTTGCTGGACTGGGGTCACGCGCTGCTGGCGCCGCGCGAACACGAGGGCATCAACAGCTGGGGCTTCGAGGGGCTGCGTCGAGTCGACGCCGACCTCGCACTCGCCCGCCCGTTCTGCGCAGCCTGACGATACGGCTAGAGCCAGGGTGGGGTGTAGCGAGCCACGTAGGTGCGGGCGCGTTCCGTCGGATCTGCCCAGTATTGGTGCGGTTGTCGATGGACGTGCTTCTCGCAGAACTCCCGAAGGTCAGTGGTGATCGTCTCCACCTCACGGACGGGGAGACCTTCGAAGTCGCTGTTGACCTGCAGGAGTTCGGATTCAGGGTTCCATCCCGATGCGTCGAACGCCCACCTGTCCAACCTCGCGTACACGTGCAGCGGATGGTCGAAGTCACCGATGTACAACGCCGCCAAGCCGATTTCCTGATCGGGATAGAAGTCCCTGCACGTCCAGGCCAGCACGTGGCACGCCCCGCTCGAGAAGAACGCCTGATCCGTTCGTTCCCACGAGACTCGTTGATCCGACCGCTCGATCGCGGTCCGCCGGAACACCCCAGACGCTGTCGCTGCCACGGATCGATCCTAGCCTGCGGCCGGCTTCGGATGAGGTAGAGCTTGTCAGGGCTGGTATGTGACGGCTCGTAGGACCTTCGCCGGTGCGCCGGCCGCGACGGAGTACGGCGGAATGTCCTGTGTGACAACGCTGTTCGCGCCGATCACGCACCTCTCGCCGATCGTCACGCCGCTCGTGACGACCACGTTCGCGCCCAGCCAGACGTTGTCGCCGATGCGCGTCGGGCCCTTGGAATCGAACCCCTGCCACGGCACCGGACGATCCGGATCGTCGTACCGATGATTGGCATCTGTCACGAAACATCCGTTCGCCAGCATGCAGTGCGACCCGATCTCCACCAGGTCGAGCGCCGCGACCATCACCGCGATGTTGAGGAACGTACCCTCGCCGATCCGCACCCGCCCCTCGTCGCCCATCGTGATCCACACGTTCGGCTCGAACATGGTGTTGGCCCCGACCTCGAGCCGCCCGTCCCGCAGGGCCTCCAGTACGTTGCCGTGCAACGGCCACCGCGCGAACGCTCCGCGCCGCATCAACTCCCAGTGGATCCGCCCCCGATTCCACGGCAACGAACTCCGCTGATACCAACGCCACTTCCGCACCCAAGCCGTCAGCTGCTCGCGAAGCCCGTCCACCCGCACCAGGCTACGCAATGTTGCATCGTGCGCGGCAGTTCGATGAGCGCGGGGGAGAGGCAGCATCGCGTCGGACCTGGCAGACTGGCTCGGCATGACCTCCGATGCGCGGACCGCCGATCAGGAACCGGACCACTACGACAGCTTCGCCGAGGCGTACGGGCGCGCGAACGACAACGGTCTGTACACCCGCTGGTACGCGCGGTCTGCGGTGCTCGATCTGCTGGGTGACGTCACCGGGCGCCGGATCCTGGACGCCGGCTGCGGTTCGGGCCCGCTCGTCGCGGAATTGAAGGCGCGAGGAGCGAGCGTCGCCGGGTTCGACGCAAGCCCGGCGATGATCCGGCTCGCCCGGGAGCGGCTCGGAGACGACGCCGACCTGAAGGTCGCCGACCTGACGCTGCCGCTTCCGTACGACGACGAGGCCTTCGACGACGCGTCGGCCATGCTCGTGCTGCACTACTTCGAGGACTGGTCCGGCCCGCTGACCGAACTGCGCCGGGTACTCAGGCCTGGCGGTCGGCTGGTCGTCGTGGTCAACCACCCGGTGATCACCCCGGTGGCGTACCCCAAGTCCGACTACTTCGCGACCGTGCCGCACACGGAGGACTACGACTTCGACGGCGTCTCCGCAAACCTCACGATCTGGTACCGCCCACTGAGCGCAATGTCGGAGTCGTTCACCACCGCCGGCTTCAAAATCTCCACGATCAGCGAGCCACCAGTCTCACCGGACACACCCGTCGACCTGCTACCGAACAGCGAAACCGACCCAACCCGCTTCATCAGCTTCATCTTCTTCGTCCTCGAAGCCCAGTAGGAAGCCCCTTCTAGGCCTCTCAGCGATGCGCCGATAAGGGACATTATGTCAACTAGTGGTCTGTATAGCCCGTGGATACGACCTCATCCGTCGCGTTCGGCGCTGATGATCAGGAAGTTCGGCAGCGCGACGTAGGACTCGATCGCGTCGATTCCGCTGTCTCGTGCAACCTGTGGATCCAGTCTCGGTTCGCACAGTTCCGTCACGCGACACCCTAGGCCGATGACCTCGTTGATGTAGGCAGACAGCGGGCGGTGAAAGTCGGGTGCATGACCGCCTGGCAGCTCGTACTCGTCCAGGTATCGATCAAGTTGGTAATGACCGTGCTCTCGCCACGTTGGGTAGAGACTCTCAAACGCCGGATGAGTGATCGAGAAGACGAACCGGCCGCCCGGCCTCAGCGCTCCGACGCACGCCGCCATCGCCGACTGCCAGGCGGGTATCGCGAGCAGCACCATGCTGCAGACCACCGCGTCGAACGGCTGACCAACCTCCGGCAACGTCGAGAGGTCAGCCTGCGCGAACCGGATCCCCTGACGCCGCTCCTGCTCGATCCTCTGAGCGCGCGCCAGCAATGCGGCAGCCGGCTCCACGCCGACCACCTCGGCTCCGCCTTCGGCCAACAGCCGGCTCAAATAGCCCTCGCCGCTGCCTGCATCGAGGACCTTCCGACCAGCGACAGGCCCCAGCATCCGGAGCAGGTTCCCATTCAGCAGGTGGCGCTTGGGGAAGTCGCCCTGATCGTCGTACGCCTCAATCGCGTCAGTCGGCATCGCCGACCACGCCGCGATCGCCTCTGAGTTACTGATCGTGGACATCCGGTCACACCTCTCCGACGACAGATAGCCAGGGACAGCCATGCAACCTACCGCCTCCCCCAGCCTGCTCACGCGGTCGCGCTGAACGCCCTCCGCCTCATGACGGTGTGCAAGTTGTGATCGATGACCTTGCCAAGGAATACCTGCACCTGTCGGTCACCGAGGCGCGATACTTCAGCGGGGTGTTCGACCGGCCCTCACTGTGGCCACTTTCCCACTGGAAAAGCGACGTGGTCGCGTAGGCCAGACGTGAAGCTGTTCAACGTCCTGGTCCACCTGCTCACCGAGACCAGCCGCCATGCCGGTCACGCTGACATCCTGCGCGAGGAACTGGACGGACACGTGGGCACGGGTCTCACCGGAACGATCCTGCACGGTCAGGACAGGGAGTACTGGGCAGCCCATCGCGCGCCGCCCGGGCTGCTCACAATTCGTATCGCATCAGATGAGTCAATCGCGTGCGACTGATCCACTGCCCCCGCTGACTGGACAGAACCCAGGCCTGACCTGCGGAAACGGAGCGCCGAAGGTTGTCGCGACGACGTCATCCGTGCGTGGAAGCCGACAGGATCAGGCGTTTGAGCCCGCGGAGTCTGAACTGTCGGCCGGCGGCCCGGGGTCCTCTGGCGCCGGATACCGCACGGCTGCGGGAAAGCAGCGCAGCAGTGCGGCGAGCCGCGCGGTATCGCCCGCCACGTCGGTGTCTGCCCGCTCGACGGCGTCGTGCAGCGCCGCACCGGCGAACACCAGATCGCGCAATGTCGCCGCCTCGCGCACGGTCAGCCACGCATCGGGTTCGGCTTGCTCACCGCGGTCCACCTCGAGGTGTCCGCCCGCAACGGCGATGCGGAACCGATCGCCCGCGACGTCCAGCTGGCAGCGCAGCGACAGCTCACCCGCCAGTGCCGGATCGAAGGTGGCGCGCAGGGCGAACAGCAGCGCGTCGACGCTCAGTTCCGCCGCGCCGTCCTCGGGCAGCGGTGCGCGGCTCCCCCAGTGGGCGAGCGCGCGGAGCACGGGCTCCAGTTCCTGCCCGCGCTCGGTGAGTTCATACACGGCGACGGACGCAGGCGGTCCCAGGTGCCTTCGCCGCACCAGGCCGTCGGCTTCGAGCTCGCGCAACCGCTGCGCGAGGACGTTCTGGCTCATCTGCGGCAGCCCGCGGTGCAGGTCGGAGTAGCGCTTCGGGCCGAAGATCAGCTCCCGCACGACGAGCAACGTCCACCGCTCGCCGACCGCGTTCAGCGCTCGCGCGATGCCGCAGGGATCGTCGAACACCCGCTTCTTGCTCATGCACCCGAGTGTAGACAACAGGAGTGAACGCTCCTAAATTAGGAGCGTCAATCGTGACCTGAGCCGACGGCACCGTCATCGGCTGCACACGACGCGGGTCAACATGCTCCGACGGTGACGACCACGCCTCGAGATAGGGAGAGAAGCAGTGAACGAGATGACACTTCGTGTGACGTCCGCCGACGGTACGAGGATCGCCTACGACCGGAAAGGCACTGGCCCGGCGGTGATCCTCGTCGGCGGCACCCTGGACGACGGCGCTGAGAACGCGCCGCTGGCCCGGCTCCTTGCCAACCATTTCACGGTCTACAACTACGCACGACGCGGCCGGGGCGACAGCGGCAACACACCGCCGTACGCCGTGGCGCGGGAGGTGGAAGACCTCAACGCGCTGATTGCGACAGCCGGCGGCTCAGCTCACCTGTACGGCGCCTCATCTGGCGGCGCCCTCGCGCTGGAGGCAGCAGCGGCAGGTTCGGCGATCGACAAGATCGCGGTGTGGGATGTGCCGTACGTGATCGGGGACGACCTGCGGCCGAGGTTCGACCAGTACCTCGCGGACACCCACGAGGCAGACAAAGCCGGGCGGGACGAGGAGATGCTGGAACTGTTCATGAGGCTTACCGGCGGACCCGACGCGGACATCGCGGCCGGCAAACAGCACCCGTTCTGGGCCTTGTCCGTCGCGCTCGCCCACACGCTCGTCAAGGACGCCCTGGTCCTCAATGACTACAAGATCCCCACGGACCGACTTGCCCGCATCACTCAGCCGGTCCTGGTGACCACCGAGGGTCCGATCACCGAGCCCCAGATGGCGTACCTCCCGACCGACTTCTTCGACCGCTCCGCGAAAGCGATAGCCGCTGCCATCCCCCAGACCGAACGACACACGCTCGACGGGCAGGGACACGTCGTCGCCCCCGAACTCATGGCCCGTGTACTGAAGACGTTCTTCGACCAGTAACCCGTCGACTGATCAGGTCGCTTCGCGTTCGTTCGGATGCGGGTGGTGTGCGTAGAGCGTGAGCTCCCCGTACATGTCGTAGAAGTTCAACCGTTCGCGCAGATGGTCGCGCTCGAACAGCTCCGGATACGCGCCGTGCAGCCATCGGGGAACCTCGGTGAGTGTGGTCTCGTCGAGCCCTTGTTCGTCGGGCGTTGGTGGGAACTCTCGCGCTTTCGCGCACCAGCGCAGAATGGTGTCGAGCTCGACGTCGGCCGGCTGAGCCAGCGCCTCCGCGAAGTCGATCAGACCAGTGACGCGTCCTTGGTCGACGATCAGATTCGACCCATGGAGATCACCATGGACGAGGGCAGGTCGGTCGGTGGCGAACAATGCCAGCCGCTCCTGGACCCAATCGGCAACATCGGCGAGCAGGCGCGAGTCATGCCCGCGCACGCGCTGGGCAGCCTCGACCTGCTGGAGCGCCGCACCCACGACGGGTGGATGGAACGCAGACCATGGCTTGCCGGCGAGCGCGCTGGCCAGCCAGGGCGGCAGCAGACCTGCCGGAGCAGGAACCCGGTGCAGAGCCCGCAACGCAGCACCCAGGCTGTCGATGATTGCCTGGCGCGTGGACGAATCCGCCGCCGGCCACGCTTCGTACAGGGTTCGTCCGGGCAAGCGTTCGGAGACGTACCACGGCCCGTCGGCGCCGTCGCCATGTGCGACGTGCGAGGCGTGTGGGACCTCGCTACCGGCGAGCAGGTTGACGACTGCAGCCTCGTGGCGATACGCGTCACGGAACCGTCCGTCGGTGTTCAGGCGTACGACGTACTCGTCACCCACCCACGCCCTGCTGACCCAGCCGGCCTTGGGCACAAAACGCCCGGCTACTGGCAGATCAGCGGCCGCCAGGATCCTCAGCAGCACCGGATCGGTAGCCGGCTCGACGAACGATGTTGATCGGGTGATCGCGGTGCTCCTCAGGACGGTCGACCAAGAACATCAACGTATCGACGTGGGTGGAATCGCTCACGGTGCCGTACGACGGGCGCGAGTCTGAGCCTGCCCCGGAGAGAAGTTCCCCCACTGGGCCGACGCCGGCAGGCGGCGCGACGAGGTGTCCGCAGCACCCGCCCGGTCAACGGGCGACCTACGGACCTCCTGCTCATGGGCGAATACGCGCGAACTCAATACGCAGAGTCTGCACCAGTGGCTGGCTTGGTCGCTACAACCGTGTAGTTGTCGGCCTTGGGATCGAATGTGCTCAGTTCTGTCTGGAGGCCGGCCTGGTGCAGCTCGGCTTCGAGTTGCTCGTATCGGTAGGGCCAGCAGGACAGCTGTTCTGAGCGGACGAGAACCGGCCCGGTCGGATCTACTTGCGCGATCGCAATCTCGATGTGGTGCGCGTCCTCCCAGTGCGGCGCGATGTCCCAGCGGTAGACCACGACTGCGTCGCGACCGTTGCGGCGGACGAGTCGGTTGCTGATGTCGAGTCGGGAACCTCTGGCCCTGACGAGTTCCCAGGTGCGGGATGTGAGCACCAGGCGCCCTCCAGGACGCAGGAGCCGTGACATCGAGGCCAGAGCAGCACGTCTGGCTGTCGGGCCTGCGGCATGGTGTAGCGAGTTGCCGACGCAGAAGACCATGTCGAACGTGTCGTCCTCGAAATGGTCAGGCAACTCTTCCCAGCTCGCCCGCAGGGCTCGGACGGATGCCCGAACTGCTCAGACAACTCTGCAGTACGGCGAATCATCGCTTCGCTGGCGTCGGTTGCGACAACCTGCATGCCACGACCGGCGAGCGGCAACTTTGCATCTGAGATGAGCCATTCGTACACCTCGGCGAGGATGTCATAGTCCGTCACAACCACTACCTCCGTCATACGGCAGGCCCACGGTGGGACGTCAGTACTATCAGTACTCCCCTGGGCTCGGAAAACCGGCTGACGGTGTGTGGGGCGCGAACCTAAGGTTCGGATGATGACTGACCTGTTCGCACCGTTGGATTGGCGGCGGCTTCGTGGGGCGGCGTCGGTGGTGGCGCTGACGGCGGGTGCTGTTGCGGCTGTGGGGTCCACGCTGGGCAGCGTGGTGGCTGGGCAGTTGGCGGCGCGGCCTGGTTGGCGGTTGGTTGGGCTGTTGATGTTGTGTGTTGTCGGTGGCGCCGTGATCAGCAGCGTCGGCAAGGTCATCTGGGTTGGTGTCTCGGACCGGGCTGAGGGTCGGCTTCGTGAGGACGTGCTCGGGGCCGCTCTGCGGCAGCCGCTGGCCGTACTCAATGAGCAAGCCGCCGGCGAGATCCTGGATCGGGTCGACGACGACTCGCATGAGGTGGGCAATCTGCTGCGTTCGCAGCTGTGGAGTCTGGCGACGATCCTGTTCGGGATGATCCCGATGTGGATCGTCGCCGCGGTGACCTGGTGGCCGGCTGTTGTGCTGTTCCCGGTGCTCGCCGTGATGACCTGGTTCGCCGTCCGCGGACTTCTGGGTGAGCTCGCTGCCAGGAAGATCGTCGAGGAGATGGCCTGGACCGATCACACGGCCGCGCTCGAGGAAGGGATCGCCGGGCGTGACGATCTGCGGACGAGTCTCGGGCAGGCGCATGTGCTGGCGCGGGTGGCGCGACTCTCGGCTGTGGTGCACGAGAAGTTCAACGCTCGGGTCACGGTGGACAGCCGTATCGCTCGGCGGGCCGGTGTCTTGCTGCACGGTCTGCTGGCGGCGATCGGTGTCGTCGGGATTGCTCTTGCTGTGGGCAACGATCTGTCGGTGGCGCGGTTGGTGACGCTGTTCCTGGTCACCTCGACGTTCGTCGGGCAGATCGCCGTACTCGCCAACAGTCTCCCCCAGCTCCAGGCCGGTCTCGGCGCGATCGTCCGGCTGCGGCAGCTGCTCGCCGCCGAACCCGAGCCGGAAGGCGGCTCCGAGCTGCCGCTGGACGGCCCGATGGACCTGGAGATCCGCGACCTGGATTTCTCGTACGACGAAAGCTCGTTCGCGCTCCGCGACATCAACCTGCGGGTAGAGGACGGTCAGACGATCGCCCTGGTCGGACGTACCGGCTCCGGGAAGTCGACGCTGGCGTCGCTGATCTCGCGGGCCGTCGAGCCGCCGCCGGCCAGCGTGTTCCTGGCTGGTCAGGATGTTCGCGAGCTTGATCTGCGGAAGCTGCGCGCGGCGGTCGGTGTGGTCACTCAGCGGACGGAGATCCTCGCGGGCAGCCTCGCCGAGAACATTGCCCTGTTCAACGATGATCTGCCGAGGCCGGCCATCGAGGCGGCTGTGCTGGAACTCGGGCTCAGCGACTGGGTCGCGGGTCTGCCGGACGGGTTGGACACGCTGCTCGGGCCGGGTGGGACGTTGTTGTCCGCGGGTGAGGAGCAGCTGGTCGCGTTCGCCCGGCTGCTGGTCCGCGACGTCCGCGTGGTGATTCTGGACGAGGCGACCGCGCGGATGGATCCGCTGACCGAGCGGCTGGTGATCGCCGCGTCGGACCGGTTGCTGTCCGGACGGACCGGCGTACTGATCGCTCATCGGCTCTCGACGATCGTGCGGGCGCCGCTGGTGGCGGTTCTCGATCACGGGCGGGTTGTCCAGCAGGGCGTTCGTGCTGAGCTGGCGGTCTCCCCCGGGCCGTTCCGGGAATTGTTGCTGGCCGGCGATTCCGGGCCGACGTACGACGGGCCCACGTACGACGAGCCCGAGCCAGACCCGGCCGAGGCGGTCGGCGGCCGGCGGCGGGTCGGCGCGTTGCCTGAGCGTACGGACGTCGGCGACGGGCCGAGCCTTGCCCGGGGCGTCGCGCATGCGTTGCTGGTCCGGCCCGAGGTGAGCGTGGTCGGCGCGTTGCTGTTCCTGATCGCCGGCCTGATCGGCGCGCAGGGAGCGGTGACCGGCCTGGTCTGGGGGCACGTCGTCGAAGCCCTGCATCGCGGGCAGGCACCGTGGTGGCTCGCATTCGCTCTGGCGGCGACCCTGCTCGCCACTCCCCTGGTGTTCGCCGAAGGTCTCCGCCGCTATCCGCGTCGAGCGGTCGAGGTGATGCTGCGGACCCGGATGGCGGTGCTCTTCGGTCAGACCGGACAGCGCCGCCTGTCCCGGACTCCACCCGGCGAGGTGGTCGCCCGAGCCATGGACGCGCTCCGGATCGTCGCGTACGGCGACCGCTGGGTCGACTTCGTCAACGGCCTCGTGATCACTGTCGTCACCGCCCTGCTCGGCGGCACCTGGCTCGCGGGCGCCGTACTGCTCGTCGTGATGATCTCGTCAGGGCTGGCCTCAAGCCTCGGCCGACCCGCCGCGGGTCGTTCGGCGGCTGCGGCGTCGACGGCGCGAGCTCGTTTCGGGCGATCGCTGGTGTCCACGCTGGACGCGGCCCGGACGATCAAGTTGGCGGCCGCGATGCCGCAGGTGCACGCGCATCTGCAGCACGTCGACCGCGGCCGGGTCGACGCCGCGGTACGCGAGCACCGAGTGCAGGCCTTCCTGGACGGCATCCCGGTCGTGATGGTGCAGCTCGGCGTGGTCGCGGCGTGGGCGGCGTACATGGGAAACGTCTGGGGCCTGGCCACCGCGCTGCTGGTCGCCAATGCCGTCAACGGGTTCGACTACTTCGGGCGGGTCGCGAGTGCGGTCGTCACCGACGCGCCGGGCACCCGCGCCTGGCAGGTCGAGACGAGTCGGCTCGCCGGCGGCGTCGACCTGATGGACCTGCCGCCCGGCGTCGACCTGATCGCCGGTACGGCGCCTGCGCCCGAGCCGGTGCCGCGCACCCACCTGCGTCGACTCGAGGTGGTCAACCTCAGCGCGATCCACGACGACGGCACGATCGGCGTAGAGGGCGTCACCCTGACGGTCGAGGCAGGAGAGCTGGTACTGCTGGTCGGCCAGGTCGGCGCCGGCAAGTCCAGTCTGCTGTCCGCATTGGCCGGGCTGATCGACCATCGCGGTCAGGTCCGCTGGAACGGCGAGCTTGTCGACGAGCCACAGCTGTTCCTGCGTCCGGGGCAGGTCGCACATGTTGCCCAGGTCCCCCGGGTGCTGTCCGGCAGCTTCGCGGACAACGTACGGCTGGGGCATGCCCGCGCGTTCGAGGATCCGGTCGCCGGTGCGCGGCTGGATGCCGACGTTGCGGACGCCGGCGGCAAGGACGCGCTGGTCGGGCATCGCGGCGTACGGCTGTCCGGCGGGCAGGTGCAGCGCCTCGCGCTGGCCCGCGCGCTGGCGACAGATGCGGAACTGTTGCTGGCCGACGACGTCTCCAGCGCCCTGGACGCCGCGACCGAGATCGAGTTGTGGAAAACCCTGCGAGAACGCCGTACGACGGTCATCGGCGCGACGTCGAAACGGGCCGCTCTGGCCCAGGCGGATCGGGTGGTCGTCCTTGTCGACGGCGAGGTCACCGCGATCGGTCCGTGGTCCGAGCTGTCCTCGCGCTGGTCCCATCTCGCCGGCTGAATCAGACGGTCTGGTCCGCGACGATTGCGAGGAAGGCGTCGCGGGCCGGGTCGTCCACGTCCTGCAGGAGGACCAAGGCACAGGTGGACGGCGGCAGGTCCCGTACCGGGATCGCGACCACGTCAGGGTGCTGGAAGTGTTCCGCGAACGGCGCGACGGTCGGATGTACGAGGCGGCCGCGGGCCAACAAATAGAGGAGTTCGGCGTTGTCGGCGACCGCCGTGTCGACGAAGTGGATCGGCCGGCCGGAGGGCGTCGTGGACGGGCAGGTCGCCTCGGCGGCCTCGGTGGTGAGTCCGTACGGGCGTCTGACGTCATGGTCGGCCAGGTCCTCGACCGACAGCTCGGCACGGCCCGCGAGCGGATGGCTGCGTCCGACCATCACCACTCGTTGATCGGCTGAGCTCAGGACCGGTCCGACGACGACATCGGGCTGGTTGAGCGGCAGACGCGAGACGACGAGATCCACCTCGCGGCGGCGCAACGGGCCAAGCCTGTCGTCGAACGGCGTCGTACTCAGCTGAACCGTTGCCCCGACGTACTCGGACTCGAAGCGTTCGATCGCCCGGCTCAGGACGTCGACGCCCGAGGCAGCGTTGAGCAGGCCGACTCGGACGATCCCCGGCCCACTCCCCCGGAACGTCGCGGTCCGCAGTACCCGGTCGAGGTCGGCCACCGCGGGCCCCAGCTCGGTGAGTAGCGCGCGGCCGGCGTCGGTCAGTTCGACGACGCGGCTGGTACGGCGGAACAGTGGCCGGCCGCCCAGCTTCCGCTCGACGGCTCGTACGGTCTGGCTGACTCGCGAGGTCGTCAGGCCGAGGCGTCCTGCGGTGCGTCCGAAGTGCAGTTCCTCGGCGAGCACCAGGAACACGCGCAGCTCACGCAGCTCGACGTCTGGCATCGTTGAGCGATGCTACACATTCCGTGGCGCAGATCGGCGTTGATCGCGCCACGGTGACGCTGCGACGCTCGGGTCATGGAGGACGCGATCGTGGTCGGCGTGATCACACCTCACGCCGTACCTGGGCCGGAGGTCGAGCTGCCGGAGATGGCGCCGGTGCGGGTCGAGCTCGTGCGGACCGAGCCGACTCCCCCGGCGCTCGCCGCGGCGGCCTCGGTACTGCGATCTGCGGACGTGCTCGCGTTCGCGTCGACCGGGTCAGGGTATGCGCTCGGGTACGACGGTGAGACCGCGCTCGTGGAGCGGCTCCGGGAGCGGGCGGGTGTGCCGGCCTGCTCGACGTCTCGGTCGGCGGTGGCGGCGCTCCGGGCCTTGGGTGTTCATCGGGTGAGCCTGGTTCATCCGCCGTGGTTCGGGCGGGACCTCAATGCGCGCGGAGCGGAGTACTTCCGGCGCCAGGGGTTCGAGGTTGTCGAGGCTCGGCTGGCCGAACTACCCCAGGATCCGCGTCTCGTTCGGCCGGAGATGGTGGTCGAGTGGGTGGTGGAGCACGTGTCCGACCGCGCCGAGGCGATGTTCCTCGGCGGGAACGGGTTCCGGGCCGCACAGGCGATCGAGCCGCTGGAGGTCCGGACCGGACGCGTCGTACTGGAAGCGAATCAGGTGTTGCTGTGGTCAGTCGTGGAAAGCGTCGGGGCGCAGGTTCGGGGGTTTGGGAAGTTGTTCGACGACTAAGGAGAAGTGGGTCATGCGGGACGTGATTCTGTACATGTCGATGTCGGTGGACGGGTTTGTCGGTGGCGTCGTACTGGCCGCATTCGGACGATGCGTACGCGGCGCCGATGAATGACATTCCTAAGGTGGTTTTCTCGAAGACGTTGAGTGATGCCGAGGCGAGTTGGCCGGATACGCGGGTGGCTCGCGGTGAACTTGCGAGCGAGATTGCGGCGATCAAGGCTGAGGACGGGGCGGATGTGGTTGTGTGGGGTGGCCGGCGGTTGGCCGGCGCTTTGGCGGCTGCGGGTTTGATCGACGAATACCGGTTGCTGATTCAGCCGTTGGTGTTGGGGCGTGGGGAGGCGTTGTTCGATCAACTGGGTGATGCGCGGCGGTTGGAACTGGTGGAGGCTCTGCCGTTTCCCAGCGGGGTGGTCGTGCATGTCTATCGCTAGCAGAGGCAGAAGGGGTGGCCGTCGGGGTCGAGCATGACGCGGTGGTCGGTGGGGCGTGGTTGGACCGGGGCGATGGTTGCGCCGCAGTCGACGGCCCAGGCGACGGCGGTGTCCAGGTCGTCGACGCCCAGGTCGAGGTGCATGGTCGAGGTCTGTTCGCCGTTGACGGCCGGCCAGGCGGGTCGGCGGTAGTTGGCTTCGTAGTCGAAGTTCAGGGCCGGTTCGGCGACGCCTTCGGGCGGGCAGACCAGGGCGTAACCGGCCTCGGGTGGCTCACCTGGGCGCGGGGGTTCTTCCCGGACGTACGGCCAACCCAGCAGGCGTGAGTAGAACCGCGCCAATTCCCGCGGCCTGGCAGCCATGATCGTGAGCGCGCCGAGCCGGACGGAGGTCACCTTCCGGCGCGCGCCGCTGTGGACATGAATGTGCAGGTGTTTGGAATCTTGGTAATTTCCTAGATTTGTGAGTACGGCAGCTTCTCCGGTGGACTGCTCTACATCTGCGGCGACCGACTGGACGACCTCGAAGAGGCGGCGTACGACCGGTTCATCGGCTGGGGTCAGTGTCGTCAGTGAGGCGATGTGCCGTTTCGGGACCACGACACTGTGCGTTGTCCAGAAAGGTCGCGTGTGATGGAACGCGAGTACCAGTTCGTCTTCGTGGATGACATTCAGGTCGGCAGGGTTCGGGATTGCCACGTCGCAGTAGAAGTCGTCACCGGTGTAGGGCTGCATCTTTGGAGGGTAGGCGGAACGGTGGGCGGGTTGTCCAGGTCGCCCAGCGCCAGAGCCATTCGAGGGGGCCTTGGGAGTAGCGGCGGAGCCAGAGGGTGGAGGCGAGGGACTGGGTGGTGAGGATGGCGGCGGCGATCACGACGACGTCCTGGGTCGAAATGGTGTGGAGGTGGAGTACTCGGATGATCAGCAGGACCAGGATCGTGGCGGAGATGTAGTTCGTGAGGGCCATCCGGCCGAGGGGGCTGAAGACTTTTGCGAGGAGCGGGCGGAGCGGGGTTCGCAGCAGGATCAGCAGTAGGCAGATGTAGAAGGCGGCGACTACCAGACCGGCGGTTGCCAGGGCGAGGGAGAAGGCTCTGTCCCGCGCTTGGAGTTGCCACAGCAGGAGCGGTACGGCGACCAGCGCCAGCGCGATGGTGACGAGTGGTAGGCCGCGGCCGGGCTTCTCCCCCGCCGCGAGGCGGTCGACGATGCCGAGGTGGACGAGGGCGGAGCCGGTGAGGAACAGGCCGGCGGTGAGCGAGAAGCGGCCGTCGCCGGTGGCCAGGGAGACGAGGATGAGGAGCGGTCCGAGGATCGCGACCGCTCGGGTCGGGAGCCAGGTCGACGGGAGCAGTACGAGCAGGCCGACGACGGCATACGTCGAGAGGATGTCGCCCCACCAGAGCAGCAGGAAGTGTGCGGCGCCGATCACCAGCAGCGTGAGCAGGCGACGCAGCAGCAGCACCCGCGGACGCGGCACGGCCGCGCCACTCGCCTGGTCGTAGACCGCGCGGCGCGCGGTGACGGAGCGGAGGAGCAGGGCGAAGCCGATGCCGAAGAGGAGGGCGAAGATCGGCATGAAGCGCTGTTCGACGAACAGCCCGAGCCAGGTGGCGCCGTCGGACTCCCCCGACGCGCGGATCGTGCGGCCGCCGGAGATCGGCTGGACGTTCGCGAGCAGGATCCCGCAGAGTGCGAAGCCGCGGATCACGTCGAGTGCGACGATCCGCGGCTGTCCGGATGAGGTAGGCATCCCTCAACCCTGGGCGGCGCGGACCGGGAGCGGCAGCGGCCGGAAGTACGTTCGGACGGTACTTTCGGCCGGTTCTGGCCGCCGCCGATGATTTCGTAGGCTGACCGGGTGCGCTGTGCGAGGACGAGTACGGACGTCGCGTTCGGCGGCGTCGTACTGGTGCTGCTCGGGTATGAGGCGTACCAGCTGGCGACGGTCTGGGGCCGGCAGTACTGGATCCTCGACGCGGGAGCAGGAGCGGTGGTCGGGGTGATCGCGTTGCTGCGACGGCACGACCGGTGGCGCGCAGCGGTTGCGGGGCTCGCGGTCGCGGCCGTGACGGTCGTGGTCGCGTGGACAGCGGGGCTACCGAGTGAGCCAGGACCGGCGATGGCGCTCGGGCTCGCGGTGCTCGTCGGCTCAGGGGTCGCGACGTTGCCGAACCAGCAGGCAGCAGTGGTCGCGGCCGGCGGGCTGATCGTTGCCGTGGGCAGCTTGTTGATCAGTCACAGCTCGGCGATCGGTACGGTCAACGCTGTCGGCTGGCTGGTCGCGGTGAGCATCGGGTCGGCGGTGCGGGTCAGGGACGTACGGCGGCGCGCGACCGCGGACCGGATCCGCCAGGACGAGCGGCTCGAGCTCGCCCGGGAACTGCACGACGTCGTCGCCCACCACATCTCCGGCATCGTCCTGCAGGCCCAGGGCGCGCGGATCGCCGGACGCCGGACGCCCTCGCAGTACGACGAATCGCTGGCCGGGATCGAGTCCGCCGGGGCCGAGGCGCTGGCGGCGATGCGCCGGGTCGTCGGGCTCCTGCGCGGCGACGACGTCGTACCGGGGCCGATCAGGCTGGACGAGCTGCGCGAGCTGGCGGCGCGGTTCGGCGAGCACGGGCCGGCGGTCGCGCTCCGGCTCCCCGACGACGAGCCGACGTGGCCGCCGGAGGTGATGCGGACGGTCTGCCGGGTCGTGCAGGAGTCGCTGACGAACGTCGCCCGCCACGCGGCGCATGCCGGGACGGTGACGGTCAGCGTGACGCAGGTACGGCGGGCCGTGGCCGTCGAGGTGGTCGACGATGCCGAGCCCGCCGCGCGGCACCACCGCGCGGGCTACGGGCTGATCGGTATCCGCGAACGGGTCGAATCGCTCGGCGGAACCCTCTCGGCCGGCCCGCACCCGACGACCGGCTGGATCGTGTCCGCCTCTCTCCCGCTGGAACCCGGCCGATGACGATCAAGGTGCTGCTGGCCGACGACCAGGCGATGGTCCGCGGCGGGTTGCGGCTGATCCTCGAGAACCAGCCCGACATCCAGGTGATCGCGGAGGCCGCCGACGGGGTCGAGGCGATCGCGCTCGCCCGGGAGCTGCGGCCGGATGTGTGCCTGGTCGACATCCGGATGCCGCAGTTGGACGGCATCGAGGTGACACAGGCGCTGGCCGGTCCCGACGTACTCGAGCCGTTGAAGGTCGTTGTGGTGACGACGTTCGATCTGGACGAGTACGTGTACGGCGCGCTGCGTGGTGGCGCGGTCGGGTTCATCCTGAAGGACGCCGGGCCGGCCATGCTGGTCGAGGCGGTCCGGGCCGCGCATGCCGGTGATGCTCTGGTGTCGCCGTCGATCACTGTCCGGCTGTTGCGTCGGCTGACGCCCGCTGCGACGACCCGGTCCACCACTCCCCTGTCGGATCGTGAGGTCGATGTCGTGAGGGCGATTGCGCGGGGGCGTACCAATCACGAGATCGCTGCCGAGCTGTTCATCTCGCTCAGCACGGTCAAGGGACACGTGGCGGGTATCCAGGCCAAGCTGAAGGCCCGGAACCGGACCGAGGTCGCGGTCTGGGCGTGGCAAACCGGCCTGGTCTGACCCTTTGTGAATGCAGTCACGAGCTGCGAGGATCAGCGGCATGACCTGGGACCCGCCCCGCGCGAAGGACCTCGCAGGCCCGTATCGGTACCTGCTGTGGCTCACCCGGGCGCAGGCCCGGCGCGCTTCCTGGGGCGCGATGCTCGGGACGTTGTGGATGGTCGGACTGACCGTGCCGCCCTGGGTGCTGTCGAAGGCCGTTGACGACGGACTCGCTGCTCGGGACACGGGCGCGCTGGTGAAGTGGGTGCTGTTGCTGCTGGGGGTCAGCGTGCTGAATGCGGTGCTGGGGATCGCTCGGCATCGGGCGATGACGAAGATCCGGATGGATGCGGCGTTCCGGTCGGTGCGGGCGACGGTTCGGCAGACGGCGCGGTTGGGGGCGTCGCTCGAGCGGCGGATGAGCGCGGGTGAGGTCGTGACGGTTGGGATCAGCGATGTGTACACCGTCGCGCAGACCTTGACGATTACCGGGCCTGGCGTTGGGGCGGTGGTCGCTTATGCGGTGGTTGCGGTGGTGTTGTTCACGATTTCGCCGTTGCTGGCGGCGGTGGTGTTGGCCGGCGTACCGCTGCTGGCTGTGGCGGTGGGGCCGTTCTTGCAGCGGATCGAGCGGACCGGTGGGACTTATCGGGTTCATCAGGGGCGGTTGACCACGAGGCTTGTTGATGTGCTTGCAGGCTTGCGGGTGCTGAACGGGCTTGGCGGGAAGGCGTTCGTTGCGGAGCGGTACGGGCGGGAGTCGCAAGGGCTGATCAGGCACGGGTATCGGGTGGCCGGGCCTACCAGTTGGGTGGGAGCGCTGTCGACAGGACTACCGGCGTTGTTCTTGGCCGCGGTGGTGTGGTTGTCGGCGCGGATGGCTGCGACGGGAGCTATCACGATCGGCGATGTGGTGGCGGTTTACGGGTATGTCGCGGTGCTCGTTGTTCCGGTGTCGGCGTTCATCGAGGGTGGTGCGGATCTTGCGCGGGCGCGGGTGGCCGGGCAGCGGATCGTCGAGCTGTTGAGGCTGCCGGTACCGCGGGAGGGCGAGGGGGCGGTCCCGCGCGGTTGTGGGCCGCTGGTGGATCCGGCGTCGGGGGTGGTTGTTCGTCCGGGGGTGCTGACCGCGCTGGTGACGGCGCGTCCCGCGGAGGCGATCGCGGTCGTCGAGCGACTCGGGGGGCTTGAAGGCGGCGCGGGTGTTACGTGGGCCGGGGTGGACGTTGCTCAGGTCGGGCGTGGGGAGTTTCGGCGGCGGTTGGTGGTGGTGGACAACGACGGGGAGGTGTTCGGCGGGACCGTGCGGGACGTTGTCGCGGGGCGGCTGGACGCGGAGGACGGGCGGATCCGGGAGGCGCTTCGGGTGGCCGTCGCCGAGGATGTCGTCGAGGCGTTGCCGGCTGGGCTGGCGGCGACGATCGCGCCGGGTGGTACCGACCTGTCGGGCGGGCAGCGGCAGCGGATCCGGCTTGCTCGGGCCGTGTACTCCGCGCCCGACGTGCTGCTGGCCGTCGAGCCCACGTCCGCGCTCGACGCCACCACCGAGGCCGCGGTCATCGACCGGATGCGAGCGGCCCGGCGCGACACGACGACCGTGATCACGACGACGTCGCCGCTGGTCCTGGATCGTGCCGACGAGGTGATCGTCCTGGTCGACGGCAAGCTGTCGGCCGCCGGCACCCACGCGGACCTCATACGCTGCGACCCGTACTGCCGGGACCTCGTAGCAAGGACCGCCGATGAATAGCCTTCCGGTGGCCGAGCCTCGTGAGGTTCGGGCTGCACTTGTGCGCGATCTGGGCGCGGATCGGCGCGCGATCGTCGGCGTGGTGGTGGTCAACGCGCTTGCGTCCGCGGCGGGACTGGTGGCGCCGTGGTTGCTGGGGCGGATCGTAGACACAATCCGGGCGGGCGGTCCGCACGTGCTGAGCGCAGTCGACCGGCTCGCGTTCGGGGCGTTGGTCTTCACCGTTGTGCAGACCGTGCTGGCGTGGTGCGCGTTGACGCTCGGCTACCGATTCGGTGAGCGTACGGCGGCCCGTGTCCGGGAACGCTTCCTCGCCCGAACCCTCGCGCTCCCGCCCCGCGCGGCCGACCACCTTCCGGCCGGCGACCTGATCGCCCGCGGCAGCACCGACGCCTCGCTGGTCGCGTCGACGCTGCGGTCGGCGGTGCCCGAAGTACTGGTCGCGCTCATGCACGCGCTGTTCCTGATCGTCGCGGTGCTCGTCCTGGATCCGCGACTCGGCCTGTGCGGGCTGGTCTGCCTCATCGGCGCCGGCGCGGCCGTCCGGTGGTACCTGCGGCGCGCCCGCCCGGCGTACCTCGCCGTCGCCTCCACCGGCGCCGACCTCGCGGACGCCGTCGTCAGTACGGCGAAGGGCGCCCGTACGGTCGAGCTGCTCGGCCTGGAGGACCGTCGCGCAAAGGTCACCGAGAACGCGGTCGCGCGCGCCCGGACCGCCCGGCTCGACGCGCTGCGACTGCGGACGGTGCTGTTCCCGTGGGCGGATGTGTCGCTGGCGCTGCCGGTCGTCGGCGTGCTGCTCGTCGGCGGCGCCCTGTACGCCGACGATCTGGTCAGCCTCGGCGTCGTCGTGACGGCGACGGTGTACCTGCGACAGCTCGTCGGCCCGCTCGACACCCTCATGCTCTGGATCGAACAGCTGCAAGGCGCCGGCGCGTCGTACGCGCGGGTCGAAGGACTCGCGGACGTCCCCGAACCCCAGCCGGCCGTACCGGCGCAGGACCTCGGCGACCGGATCCAGGTCCGCGACGCCCACTTCAGCTACACCGGCGCCCGCGACGTCCTCCGCGGCATCGACCTGCTCGTCCAGCCCGGCGAACGACTCGCGATCGTCGGTACGTCGGGCGCCGGGAAGTCCACGCTGGCCCGCCTGCTCGCCGGTCTCGACCGCCCGCGGGCCGGATCGGTGACCATCGGCGGTACGCCGGTCGCGGATCTCCCGCCCGAGCAGCTGCGCGAGCACGTCGTGCTGATCACGCAGGACCATCACGTCTTCCACGACACGGTCCGCGACAACCTGCTCCTCGCGAAACCGGACGCCACCGACGACGAGCTGTCCGCCGCGCTCGCCGCCGTCGGCTGGTCGGGCGACCTGGACGCCGAGGTCGGTACGGATCTCGCCGACGCCGAAGCCCAGCAGCTGTCGCTGGCGCGGGTCGTGCTCGCGGACCCGCACACGCTGATCCTCGACGAGGCGACCGCCCTGCTGGATCCGAAGACCGCGCGCCGCACCGAGCAGTCGCTGGCGGGCGTACTGCGGGGCCGGACGGTGATCGCGATCGCGCACCGGTTGCAGACGGCGCACGACGCCGACCGGATCGCGGTCATGGAGGCGGGTGAACTGGTCGAGCTCGGCACGCACGACGAGCTCGTCAGCGCGGGCGGTGTCTACGGGCAGCTCTGGCGGGCGTGGCACGGAGACCCTGCCGAGCGGTAGAAGGGACTGTGGACTTCTCAGGGTTGTCCGATCTGCTCGAGGAACACCGGCTGCCGGGGATGGCGGTCGGCGTCTGTACGGCGGACGAGGTGCTGTGGTCGGGTGGGTTCGGCGTGACGCGGGCCGGCGGTGATGTCCCGGTCGGGACCGAGACCATGTTCAGCGTCCAGTCGTGTTCGAAGATGTACACCGCGACGGCGGTCCTGCACGCCGTACGGGACGGGCTTGTCGAGGTGGACGAGCCGATTGTCCGGTACCTGCCGGAGTTCCGCGTGCGGAGTCCGTTCGAGGAGCATCCGGAACGGCGGATGACGCTGCGGCATTTGCTGAGCCATACCGCGGGGTTCACGCACGAGGCGCCGGTCGGGTCGAATTACCTGGTCGGGCGGGAGTCCTTCGAGGCGCATTGCCGGAGCATTTCCCAGACGTGGTTGCGGTTCCCGGTCGGACGCCATTTCCAGTACTCGAACCTCGGGATCGACCTGGCCGGATATGTACTGCAGCGACGGTCCGGGCTGCCTTTTCACGAGTACGTGCGCCGGGTGCTGCTCGAGCCGTTGGGGCTGGAGCGGACGTCGTTCGACGCGCGGGTGATCGCACGTGCGCCGGACCGGGCGATCGGGCATTCGACCGGGTACTCGCGGTTGCCGGTGCGGGTGCCGATGGTGGCCGCGGGCGGTCTGTACACGACGGTCTCCGACGCCTGCCGGTTCATGCAGTTCCATCTTATGCACGGCGAATCGCTGGCCGCGATGTATCCGCAGCACGGTTACGGGTTGGGAATTGCCCTCACCAAGGCCAACGGCATTCCGACGCTTGGGCACGGCGGTGGCGGTTTCGGATTTCTGTCGGACATGTCCTGGGGTGCGGGAGTCGGGGTCGTCGTCCTCACCAATTCCACGGCGCATTCGCTCCAGCGGAAAGTTGCCACCGACATCTTCCGCGAGGTCGTCGGCGAGGGCCCTCCCCCGTCGCGGCCCACGCGATCCGTGGCCCCGGATCCGTCGCTTGCCGGTCGGTACGACCAGGCGACGCTGGTTGTCGACGGCGAGGACGCGTTCCTGGTGGAGGGTGACGAGCCGAAGCCCGCGGTGTTCGTCGGCGCGCGCGAGTTCTGGGTCGACGGCGAGACGTTCCGCGTCCACGACGAGTACCTCGAGTCCGTCGAAGGCGGCGGCGTCCGGTACCGCAACGACGTACCCGAGCCGTCGCCGGCTCCGGTGGACGGTCCGTGGAACCGGGACTACGCCATCCACGTGTCCGGCGTTCGCGACGGTACGGCGCGGTTGCGGAAGGAGGACGGCGTCCACGTGTTCGACCACTGGGGCGGCGGCACGTACCGGTTGCGCGAGTACCGGCCCGGGCTGTACCTCTCGTCCAACGGGGAGATGCTCGACCTGACCTCGACGCCGCCGACGTACGCGAATGTCCGGCTGCACGATTTGTCGGATCCGGGTGCTTAGGTTCGTTGCTCAGGTGGGGTCCGGCGAAAGGGAGACGATGGTGTTTTCGGCGAAGCGGTTGTCGCGGCTGCGGACGGTGCTGGAGCGGCGGGTCGAGTCCGGCGCAGTGCCGGGCGTCCTCGCGGTGCTCGCGCGGCGCGGCGAGGTGCATGTCGAGGCCGTGGGCGGTCTCTCCTTCGACAGCGGCAGTCCCGCGATGGCGACCGACACGATCGTCCGGCTGGCGTCGATGTCGAAGCCGCTCGCCGCGGCCTGCGCGATGACGCTGGTCGAGGAGTGTGCGCTGCGGCTCGACGACCCGATCGACGACCTCGTCCCGGAGCTGGCGGAGATGCGGGTGCTGGCCGATCCGCTCGGGCCGCTGGAGGACACCGTCCCGGCGGCGCGGCCGATCACCGTACGGGACGTCCTCGCGTTCACGCTCGGCACCGGCATGGTCCCGGAGCCGGCGCCGATCTCCGACGCCCTGGACAACCTCGGCGCGCCGCCGCTGGACGAGTGGGTCGCGCTGCTCGGGAAGGTGCCGCTGGTCCATCAGCCCGGTGAGCGGTGGCTGTACGACACGGGCTCCGACGTGCTCGGCGTACTGATCCAGCGGGCCACCGGGAAGACCTTCGGTACGGCGCTGCGCGAGCGGGTCTTCGAGCCGCTCGGGATGAAGGACACCGGATTCAGCGTCGACCCCGCGAGCATCGACCGGTTCGCGACGGCGTACGACCACGAGGACGGTCCGTCCGGCGCGGTCGTCCAGGACGTGCCGGCGACCGGGCGCTGGAGCAGGCCGCCGGTGTTCGAGGGCGGCAGCGGCGGGCTGGTGTCGACGGCCGAGGACTACCTGACATTCGCGTCGGCCCTGCTTGCCGGTGGCACGCAGGTGCTGTCCCCGGCGGCGGTCGCGCTGATGACGAGTAGCCAGCTCACGCGGGAGCAGCGGGCCGTGTCCGGCTTCTATCCGGGGTACTTCGCGAGCACGAGCTGGGGGTTGGGGGTCGGGATCGTCACGGACCGGACACACCTCGGTCCGTCGGTCGGCAGCTACGGCTGGAACGGGTTCTACGGCACGTCCTGGTACAACGATCCCGCCGAGGAGCTGACCGCGATCCTGATCCAGCAGCGCGCGCACGCCGGTGATCCGCTGCACGCGTTCCAGCGGGATTTCTGGACCGGCGTGTACCAGTCGCTGACCTAAGGGACGGCAAAACCTGACCTGTCCTGCGGGGTCTGCTCGTGCTTCGGCCGTATCGTCCGAAGAGGTGCCGGTTCACACCGAGCCGGATTCACGAACGGGGAAACTGATCCATGCGCAGGTCTGTACTGACTATTGTCCCAATATTGCTCGTCGCCCTCTTGCTCGGCGGCTGTGGCGGCTCCACGAAGAACAACAGCTCCGCCGCGACCACACCGTCCGCCGGTGCGAGCCAGCCCTCCGCGGGGAGCACGCCCTCTGCGTCGACGGCCGCGTCCGCCGACACCTGCCCGGCGAGCAACACCAAGTCGTTCGCGAAGACGAAGTTCGTCGCGCACGTCGGGCTCGCCGCGGGCAGCTTCCACCGCTGGATCTGGAAGCCGTACAAGGCGGGCACGTTCGCCAAGGGCGCGCACGGCCGGCTCAAGGCGACCGTGAAGGCGGGTCTGACCGCGGCGTTCATCGCCCACGAGGTCAAGGTCGCCAGTGACGACGTGAACGCGAGCCCCGCGCTCTGCAAGGTGCTGAAGAAGCCGCTCGTCGCCCTGGGCAACCAGTTGGACGGTCTGAAGACCAAGATCACCGGCGGCGACCTGTCCAGCCTGGACGGGGTCAACACCGCGATCGCGGGCGTGACCTCGCTCAGCGACAAGAACGGCGCCCAGATCACCGAGACCTCCCAGAACTAGGGCCCCTCCCCCTCGACGGCCGGCCCGGCGGACACTCCGCCGGGCCGGCCGTCACTTTTGTTCGTCAGAATGTGTCGTACCGGGGTGGTGCGCTTCGTTGGGTGGGTGTACGCAGTCTTGTGAAGGGAGATGGTGATGCAGTACCTGATTTCGGTGGTCGATCATCGGACCGGTTCGGCGACCGAGGAGGAGATGGCCGCGATCGACGCGTTCAACGAGCAGCTGGTGGCGGACGGGCACTGGGTGTTCGCGGGCGGGCTGAGCGCGCCGAGCGACGCGACGGTGATCGACGCGCGCGGCGACGGGCAGCCGATCTTCACCGACGGCCCGTTCCTGGAGTCGAAGGAGTACCTGGCCGGGTTCTGGGTGTTCGAGGCGCCGGACCTGGACGTGGCGTTGAAGCTCGCGGCGGCCGCGTCGAAGGCGTGCAACCGGCGGCTCGAGGTGCGGCCGTTCCTGTGACTGGAGTCGAGGAGGCGATCACCCGGGCGCACCGCGAGGAGTGGGCGCGGGTGGTCGCCTCGCTCGCGAAGCGGTTCGGCGACCTGGACATCGCGGAGGAGTCGGCCGCGGAGGCGTTCGCGACCGCGGTCGAGCGCTGGCCGGTGGACGGCGTACCGCCGAACCCCGGCGCCTGGCTGACCACCACCGCGAACCGCAAGGCGATCGACCGGATCCGCCGGGAGACCAAGCGGGACGACAAACAGAAGGAGGCTCAGATGTCGTACGACGAACCGCCGGAGCCTCTCGGGGTGATCGACGACGAGCGGCTCCGGCTGATCTTCACGTGCTGCCACCCGGCGCTGGCGATGGAGACCCGGGTCGCGCTCACGCTGCGGATGGTCGGCGGGCTGACCGTGCCGGAGATCGCGCGCGCGTTCTTCGTCCAGGAGACCGCGATGGGTCAGCGGATCACCCGCGCGAAGGCGAAGATCAAGGCCGCCCGGATCCCCTACCGGGTGCCGTCCGCGGAGGACCTGCCGGGCCGGGTGTCCGGCGTACTCGCGGTGCTGTTCCTGGTCTTCAACGAGGGCTACCTGGCGACCGGTCCGGACAGCGACCCGGTGCGGGGCGAGCTGACCGCGGAGGCGATCCGGCTGGCCCGGCTGATCCGGGTACTGCTGCCGGCCGACGGTGAGGTCGCCGGTCTGCTCGCGTTGATGCTGCTCACCGAGGCGCGGCGTACCGCGCGGGTCTCGCAGACGGGCGAGCTGGTCGCGCTGGACGAACAGGACCGCGGCGCGTGGGACACGGCGATGATTGCCGAGGGCCACCGACTCGTGCGGGAGCGGATCGCACGCCGGATCTCCCCCGGGCGGTACCAGATCCTGGCGGCGATCAACGCGGTCCACACGTCCGCCCGGGACGTCCGCGACACCGACTGGTCGCAGGTGGTCACGCTGTACAACCAGCTCGCGCAGGTCGACCCGTCGCCGATCGTCACGCTGAACCGGGCGATCGCGGTCGCGGAACTCGACGGGCCCGAGGTCGCGCTCGCGATCGTCGACGGGCTCCACGAGCAGCTGTCCGGCTACCACCCGTACCACGCGACCCGCGCGGACCTCCTCCGCCGGCTCGGCCGCAGCAGCGAGTCGCGGGCGGCGTACGACGCGGCGATCGAGCTGTCCGGGAACACCGCCGAGATCGCGTACCTGACCCGGCGGCGCGATCAGCTGGCGTGAGGGGTTGCGCTGGAACGCCTTACCATGAGGTAATGCATTACCAAATGGTAAGGAGATGATGATGGCTGATGTAACCCGTGCGATCACGATCCCGCGTCCGCCGAGCGTGGTCTGGCGGCAGTTCGGGACCGAGGAGGCGCTGCGCCGCTGGCTCTCGCCGACGCTGACGATCGACCTCCAGGAGGGCGGCGCGTACCGGATGCTCGGCGCCGACGGCGACACCTGGATCAGCGGCGTCGTCCTCGAACTCGTTCCCGAGGGACGGCTCGTGCTGTCGTGGCTCGAGGAGAACGCCGGCTGGGTCCACCCCGGACGGCTGGTGGTCGAACTGCGCGCGGCCGGCGACGGTACGGAGGTGTCGCTGACGCACGACGGGTTCGCCGGGATCGGTACGGCGACGTGGCGCCGGACCCGGGACGCGTACGCGCGCGGCGCCGTGGAGCACCAGATCCTCGAGCAGCTGGCGGACGCGGTGAAGCAGAGTGCCTGACGAGTCCGCGGATCCGTTCCGGGCGATCGCCGATCCGACCCGGCGACGGATCCTCGAGCTGCTGATGGAGCGGCGCAGTCTCACCGTGGGCGAACTGGCCGCGGAGTTCCCGGAGCTGGTGACGTCCGGGATCTCGAAACACCTGATGACGTTGCGGGCCGCCGGGTTGGTGGTTGCGGTGAAGGCGGGACGGCATCAGCACTACCGCATCGACGACGGCGGCCTCGACGCGGCGTTCGGGGCGTGGATCGCCCGGTACGAGTCGTACTGGTCGGACGCGCTGACGAAGCTTCGCGACCTGTCCGTCGAGGATTAGCTGCGACCGTAACGCGCCAGGCAGTGCCAGACGTACTTGATCGCCTGGGGCGGGTGGTCGCGCGCCGCCTCGCCGAGCACGTACGGCGTCAACTCGCCGCCAAGCGAGCGGGCCAGCGCAACGATCTCCGGCCCGCGGTACGCCGGGTCGAACGAATCCGGCGTACCGCGGAAACCCGGGTGGTATTCGAGCGGGCACCCGAGCTCGCGAGCCGCCGCCTCGACCGGAGTACCGATGAACGACGGATCGAGAACCACAGCCTCGACATCATCCGCAAACGCGACCGGCCCGTGAACATGCGCCTCGACGTAATCATCCAACTCATCCGCCGATGCAGCGTCGGCCAACCCACACAAGCGCGGCAGAACACCCCGATCCCCGTAGTCACGCGGTTCCCGCGCAGAGTCCGGAAAGCAGAAGGTCGCCCGCTCGACGACCTCAGCCTTCAACCGCAGATACGACGACCCGAACCGGATCGCCCCGCCGTACACGTCCTCCCGCCGGTTCCACACCCCATACACCGGCCGAGCCACACCAGGCAGCTCGTCGTACCGCCCACCGAACAACCGACTCTCCCACCGCCACCGATCCCCGCCCAGGCCACCATTGGAAATCCCAGTGGCGAACTGCGACCGATACACCCCGTCCCCCACCATCGACTCGATCACCATCCGCGAACCATGCGGCCAGTTCGGATGGAACTGAATGGTCAGCATCAGGCCGGCCCCGTCGCGTTGCCGTCGGCGCCGACCGTGATGAAGCGGAGCGTCCGATCGTGCCGGCCGACGGCCAGCCAGTGCGTGAACGCGATCCGCGCCGTGACCGGCATCTGCAGCCCTGGATCCACGTCCAGATCGAACCATGCGAGGTCGCCTTCGGCGCATTCCGTCGGGACGCTCGCGGTCGCGTCGAGGTCGGCGGTGAAGTAGTACGTCGTTCGGATCTCGCCACCGGTGTCGCGCACGGCGACGTACCGGAGCTGGAGCCCGACCAGGTGGTCGGCGGTCACTCCGATCTCCTCGTGCAGTTCGCGGAGCGCGGCGGCAGTCGGGTCGGTCAGTTCGTCGGGTTCGAGGTGACCGCCGATGCCGACCCAGGAGTCGGCGATGGCGCGTGAACCGCGGCGGTACAGGAGCAGGACGCGGCCGTCGCGAACGAGGTACAGCGACGTGAGATGGCGTGCTGTGTGCACGATCAGACGTTGATGTTGAAGCCGAGGTCCAGGTCGGCGGCGGCTTGGCCGGCGCGGATGCCCCAGTTGGTGGTGGGGAGGTCTCGGACGAGGATCGTGATGTGGTCCGGTGGGATGCCGAAGGGCTTCAGGTTGGTGATCAGGGCGGTGTAGAGGGCGCGTTTGGCGGCGAGGGAGCGGCCGGCGAAGCAGTCGATGCTGATGAGGGTGAAGTACTCGGGCTGGGTGAGGCGGGGTGAGCAGGCGAAGCGGTGGGGCGCGTGGACGACCAGCCGTACGTCCTTGTCCTGCGGTGGGATGCGGAACGCGGTGACCAGCGCCTGGTGGACCGCGTCGATCAGGCCCATCTCGTCGGTCTCGGAGTACTCGCGGCGGACCTCGATCTGTGCACTCGGCATGGCCCCAGATCTCACCACGGATCAGCTCGGTCGGCGAGCGAAATATGCCGATGTCGAAGGCCCCGACTGCGCCGGCCACCGGTACGCCGTGCTTCCGGGCGGGCACGTCGAGCCGGATGAGTCGGCTGCCGCCGCGGCGCTCCGGGAGCTGAACGAGGAGACCACGCTCACCGGCAGCGTCGACCAGCTCCTCTGGACCGGCACCCACAACGGACGCCCGGCGTACTACTTCCGCATCAAGGACGTCACCGGCGAGCCGCAACTCTCCGGCGACGAAGCAGCCGAGCACTCCCCCATGAACCACTTCGAACTCCGCTGGGCCGACCGCGCCGACCTCAAGTCGTTCGGCATCTACCCACCAGACCTCCTGGGGCGCCTAGTCGAGCTGTGCGACTAGTGCGTCGAGCATGCGATAACCCTGCTGTTCGTACGCCGCGTCCCCGACCCGCCGCGCCCACACCGCCGTACTGACCGCCTCGCGGACGCGGTTGCGTTCCCACGCCGCAGGCTCGCGAGGATCCGACCCATACCCGTCGAGGAACGCCTGCTCCAGCTCAGGCCTGCCCTGGAACTGCTGGGCAGCCAACCGAGCCAGATCCGTGTACGCCGGCCGCAGCGCCGCCCGCCCGTAGTCGATCACCCGGACGACGCCGTCGTCGATCAACCAGTTCCGCGGCTGCCAGTCGCCGTGCGTCGGGACGAGCGTCGCCGGCGGCGTCGGCCAATTCCCGACCGTGTTCCGCAGCCGCTCGACCACATCGGGCGCGATCAGGTGCGGCTGGCTCAGATACGCCAGCAGCCGCGCATTCTCCCCCGACTCGTACCCGTCATCGACAACGGCGGACTGCTCGTGGAGTAAGTGCAGCAACTCACCGGCCTGACGATACGTCGCGGGCGCCCACTCGAACGCCGTCCCTTCGACCAGCTCGCCCGGAAGGTACCGGGTCAGCAGCAGTTTCGCGTCCTCGTCTGCCTGGACCAGCTCGGCCGCCCGACCCTGCGCGGTCCACGGTCGCAGCCAGTTGCGGTGGGCCCGCAGTTCCCGGGCAAGGTGCCGGTCGGCGTCGTCGGCGGCCTTCGCGATGTACCGCCGACCCTCGTGCTCGAGCTCGAGAACGTAGGTGCCGACAAGCCCCCAGCTGTGGTCGCGCGCGATCGTCGCTGACGGCAGCCAGAGGTTCAGCAGTTCCTGCTGCCGATCGGAGAGTCGCACGCACCAAGAATAGTGCAGAAAGCTGCGGGGAAGTCTGGACGAATATCCCCGGAGGATTTATCCTGGCCGAATGCAGAATTCACAGGGAAATGCCTCACTACCAATAAACCTATCATCGGAAATTGCGGAAAGCAAGTCCGGCGAATTCTGGCAGCTCGGGGCGGACCGGGTCCGCCGGATCGGCTTCGGCGCGAAGCGGCTCGCGGGCGCCGGCCTGCCCGACGGAGCGGACATCCAGGACCGGGCGATCGCGCTGCTGCGACGGGTGGTCGAGCTGGGCGTGAACCACCTCGACACGGCCGCGTTCTACCCCAGCCACGGAGTCGCCGGCGGCACCGAGTTCGAGAGCCTGGACTGGGCGAATGACGTGATCCGCCGGGCCCTCGGGCCGTACCCGCAGGACCTGGTGATCGCGACCAAGGTCGGCCCGACGAAGGACGGGCTGGCCCGTCCGGACGAGCTCCGCGGGCTCGTCGAGGCGGACCTCCGCGCACTCGGCGTCGACACCCTCGATCTGGTCTACCTGCGGCAGATGCGGCTGGACTCGATCGCCGAGCATTTCGGCGTACTCGCGGAACTCCAGGCGAAAGGCCTGATCCGCCAGCTCGGAATCTCGAATGTCCGGGTGTCGCATTTGCACGAGGCCCGCGAGATCGCGCCGGTGGTCGCGGTACAGAATCGGTACAGCGTCGGCTTCGGCCGGGTGAACGACGAAATCCTCGAGCTCTGCGGCCAGCTGGGAATCGCGTTCGTCCCGTTCTTCGCGGTCACGGCCGAATCGCGCGAGGCCGGCGGCGTCCCGGTGTCGGATCCGGTCCGGGACATCGCCGCGCGGCACGGCGCGACCGAGGCGCAGGTCCGCTTGGCGTGGACGCTGAGCCGCGGCCCGCACGTCCTGGCGATCCCCGGTACGTCAAGCGAGCGGCACCTCGAGGAGAACCTGCGGGCCGGCGAGCTGGTGCTGTCCGTCGACGAGCTGACCGCGCTGGATGCGGTGATCGACTGAGGTGACAGGTGCTCGGGGACGCCCTCCCCGAGCACCTACCATCGTCGGATGCTCACCACGGTGCTGTTCGACCTCGACGGAACGCTCGTCGACCACGAGTCGGCGGCCGCGGCGGCGGTCGTGGTCTGGGCGGCCGAGTACGGCGTGGCCGGGCCGGAGCTCGCCTCGACCTGGGCGGCGATCTCGGACAAGCACTACCGCCGGCACCTGCGGCGCGAGCTGACGTTCCCGGAGCAGCGGCGGTTGCGCGTCCGGGAGTTCCTCGGCGTGCAGGCGACCGACGCCGAGGCGGACGAGATCTTCGAGAACTACGTCCGCCGGTACGAGGCCGGCTGGGCCGTGTACGACGACGCCGTACCGGCGCTGCGGGCCGTCCGCGGGGCCGGACTCGGCGCGGTCGTCCTGACGAACGGCAATACGGCGCACCAGACGTACAAGCTCGAACGGATGGGGTTGACCGCGGAGGTCGACGAGCTGATCACCGGCGACGACCTGCCCGCGACCAAGCCGGATCCCCGGGCGTTCGCCTACGCGCTGGACCGTGTCGGCGCGGTCGCCGACCAGGTCCTGATGGTCGGCGACTCGCTCGAGAACGACATCCGCGGCGCGCAGGCAGCCGGGATCCACGCGGTACTGATCGATCGGAAGAACGCGCACGCACAGGCCGACGTACCGCGCATCCGGGCGTTGACCGAGGTGCTGGGCTTCAGCCTGCGAGACGGCGACGTCGAGCGCGTTGCCGGCACGTAGCGCCGCAGTAGCGGGCCGGCCGGCCGGTCGACCGGAGCGGGAGGCCGGCGCCGCACTGCTCACAACGGTCGTCACGAAAGGGTTGTTCCGTGACAGCCGGGCGCAGGCTGTCGAGGACGAGGCGAACCAGGCTCTGGCCGGCTGACCGGTCGTGGCGGCCGCGCAGGATCGCGGCACATCCGACGGTGAGCGCGACGACGTCGTCGGGGTCCAGGTCGCGGCGGACGCCGCCGGATCTCTGCGCGGCGTGCAGCAGCGCGGTCAGGGCCTGACGGAAGCGTTGCACGGACGCGGTGAGCATCGGGTGTGGCCAACTGGAGTCGCCTGCGACGACGTCGCAGATGTGGCCGCCTTTGTCTGTCTTCTCCACGACTTCTTGGAGAAATGCGAAGAGTGCCTGGGTCGGTGGAAGTTGTGCCATCAGCCGTTCGCCGGCGGCGACCAGCCTGTCGAGGTGCTGGACGAACACCGCTTCCAGGAGGGCCTGCTTCGTCGGGAAGTGGCGGTAGACGGTACCGGTGCCGACTCCGGCGCGGCGGGCGATCTCCCCCAGCGGGACGTCCAGGCCGTCCGCCGCGAACGCCTCGCCGGCGGCGGTCAGCACCTTGGCCCGGTTGCGTCGTGCATCGGCCCGATCGCCACCGTTGATCAGTGCAGTCATGTCACGAAACCCCTTGTACGCCCAGGCTCAACCGGGTTGAAGTATTCCAGATGCCAACGAGAGGAAGCCATGAGAAGTTCAACCGTCGTGGTCACCGGAGCGACAGGGAATCAAGGTGGAGCCACCGCTCGCCGTCTACTGGCGGGTGGATGGAAGGTACGGGCGCTGGTGCGGGACAAGTCCGCGCCTGCCGCTGAAGCGCTGGCGGCAGCAGGTGCCGAGTTGGCGATCGCGGACTTCGACGAGCCGTCCACGCTGGCGCCTGCGTTGGAGGGGGCCGGCGGGTTGTTCGCCGTACCGCCGGTCGCTTTCGGGCCGGACGGGAGCAATCCGGAGCTGGAGTTTGCCCGGGGGCGTGCGGTGGCTGATGCCGCGGCGGCTGTGGGCGTGCGGCAGGTGGTGTTCACCGGTGTTGCGTCGACTTCCGGGGATGCGTTTGCGGCGCCGGGGAAACGGCGAACGGAGGAGTACTTGCGGGAACACATCCCGGTGGTCACCGTGCTGCGGCCGGTGCGGTTCATGACGAACTATCTGGCGCGCCCCGGGCTAGGTCTCGAGGGGTTCGTCGACGGGGTGCACCGGCATCTGTTCCCGCCGGACGAGCCGGTCCAGATCATCGCGCTGGAGGACATCGCGGAGTTCGCGGCACTGGCGTTCGAGCAGCCGGAGCGGTACGCCGGACGGACGCTGGAGCTGGCCGGTGACGAGCTCACGCCCGTCGAGGCCGTCGCAGCGATCGCCGAGGCGGCCGGAGTTGCCCTGCGCTACGAGCAGCTCACCCATGACGACGCTGCGGCGCTCAACGTGGAGATCGCCGAAACCCGTCGCCGCTGGATCGACGGCCAACGCTGGCACGCCGACATCGAGGCGCTCCGGGTGATCCACCCCGGCCTCCGCACGTTGGCTGACTGGCTCGCCGAGTCCGGCACCACCGCCCTCCTCGCCGGCCCCCTCCGCACTACCTGAGGCCCGGCGCCTCCCGGGTCAGAAGCTGACCTCGTCGGTCTTCTTGACCGCTGCCGCGCGGCCCGGGGCGCGGTGTTCTCCCCAGTACAGGTTCGTGTGCGCGATGACCTTGTCGGGCGTCGGCGCGCCCCACTCGGACAGGTCCTCGGTCGTGTGCGCGTCGCCGACCAGCGTGACGTCGTAGCCGCGGACCATCGCGCCGTGGATCGTCGAGCGGATGCACTCGTCCGTCTGGGCGCCGCTGACCACGAGATGTCCGATGCCCGCGGCGGCGAGGACCTGCTCCAGGTCGGTCGCTTCGAAGGAGTCCGGGTACGTCTTGTGGACCAGTGCCTCCGAGTCGTCGCGGGACAGCTCGGGCACCAGTTGCCACTCGTCGCTGTCCTTTACGAGGTTGTCGCTGGAGTGCTGGACCCACACGACCGGAACTCCCCCGGCGCGGGCCTTGCCGACCAACGTGGAGATGTTCGCGACGACCTGGTCGCGCTCGTGCGCTTCGGCGACGACACCGGTCTGGACGTCGACCACCAACAAGGCCGTGTTCGGCCGCTCGGGCAGCGTGGACATGCGCTGCTCCTTCCTCTCGGGTTGTACGACGGAACGCTAGCGACCCCCGCCGACAGTTCTCGTCACGTCCGCAACCGCAGCCGGACCGTCGGGACGTCGCCGTCGTCCAGATCCTCCGCCCGCCGGACCGCGGCCTTCACCGGGAGGACGTACTGCCCGTCCTTCGGGAACATCGAGGTCGCCCACACGCTCCCGCCGATCTCCGCGGTCACCGGGATCATCCCCCACCCGTAGGACACCTGCCCGGCCTCGGCCTCGAAGTACCCGCACTCCTCCTCGGGCACCGTCACGAAATACCACGGCGCCGGACCGCGCCAATACCAGATCTCACCTTCGAACTCGATCTCGTTCACTTCTCTCCCAGAGTGCTGGCGGCGAGGAGGCGCTGGGCCAAGGAGCGCGAGGCGGCTTGCAGCTCGGGGCTGGCGAGGATGCGGTACGGCGCCTGGATCGCGGTCAGCTGGGCCGCGTACCAGGTCGGCTCGTCGGTGCTGGCGAGCAGCCGGGTGTGGGTGTCGTCGATCGGTTCGAGCCGCCCCATGCTGCGCGCGATCCAGCAGGTGGTGTCCGCACGCGGCGCGTCGATCTCGACCTCGATCGGGTACTTCCAGCCCATCGCCAGATGCTCCTCGACCATCGCCAGCGGATCCAGGTCGGCCGGCGGGTCGAACGACGTCGGCTGCGCTTCCACACGGGTGATCTTGTCGACGCGCAGCACCCGCTGGGCGTCCTTCGTATGCGACCAGCACAGCAGATACCAGCGGCCCCGGCGTACCACGACCGCCCACGGGTCGACGTCCATCGGGAACTCGCTCTGATGACGCCGGTAGTGGATGGTGATCCGCCGGTGCTCGGCGCTCTGCGCGACCAGCGACGCGGTGATCTCCGGATCGGGCGTCCGTACGCCGGGATCGGGCCCGCGGGCGCTGACCCGCCGGACCGCGTCGGTCGACCGGGCGACCGCCTCGGGCAGTACCCGGATGATCTTGCCGAGCGCGGTCTCGACCGGGTCCGCCGTACCGCGGGGGCCTTCGAGGACGGCCATCACCAGGCCGAGCGCCTCGGTGGTGGTGAACATCAGCGGCGGCAGCCGGAGCCCGCGGCCGACCCGGTACCCGCCGTACGGGCCGCGCAGGGACTCGATCGGGATGTCGGCCTCGCGCAGGATCGGGCTCACGTCGTACGCCATCGTCCACCACATTCCGGAAGAAGACCGTCCGGATCCGAGACTAACCCAGTCTGGCAGGATCGACGCGTGCGGGCGGATCGGTTGGTGGCGGTGCTGTTGCTGATGCAGGCACGCGGCAGGGTGACCGCGGCGGAGGTCGCGACCGAGCTGGAGATCTCGGTGGCCACCGCGCGCCGCGATCTCGAGGCGTTGTCCACCGCCGGCATCCCGGTCTATCCACAGCCCGGCCGGAACGGCGGCTGGCAACTCGTCGGCGGTGCCCGGACCGATCTGAGCGGCCTGTCCGCGACCGAGGCGCAGGCGTTGTTCCTGCTCGTCGGTCCGGCCGCGTCGATCGCCCCGGACGCGAAGGCCGCGCTCCGCAAGCTGGTCCGCGCGCTGCCCGGCACCTTCCGGGAACACGCGCAGGCCGCTGCCGAGGCGGTCGTCATCGACCCGGCCCGCTGGGGCGAGCACGTCAAGGAGCGTCCCGAGCAGGTCCGCCGCCTGCAGGACGCCGTCGTACGCCGGGAACGGGTCCGATTGGTCTACTCCGGCCGTGGCCGCGAACCGTCGGAACGCACCGTCGACCCGCTCGGACTCGTCGACAAGGACGACGTCTGGTACCTGATCGCAGACACCGACGACGGCCGGCGGACGTTCCGCGTCGACCGGATCGCCGGCGCCGAGCCGACCGGTGACTCCTTCGAGCGACCAGCCGGCTTCGAACTGTCATCGGCGTGGGCCGAGATCGTCGAGCGGATGGAGGAACGCCGATCGGGGCTGACGGCAACAGTGCTGATGGACGAGCGGTTCGTGTGGGTGATGCAGGACCGGCTCGGCCGGCACTGCGAGGTCGACGGAACGGTCGGCGACCGGGTGCGGGTCCGGGTCACCGCGCCGACGCCGTTGATGATCGCGCAGCACCTGGCCGGCTGGGGTGGGTCGATCGAGGTCGTGGATCCGCCGTCGGTGCAGGCGGAGCTGGCCCGTCTTGGCCGGGAATTGACGAACCGGTATGCCTCGGTGGACCACCTGGGTGAGTAAGGTGCCATGGTTCAGCGTGACCCGATCAAGCCTCAGGAACCATTCGTGACCACATCCCCTCCCCAGCCGCCGCAGGGCCCGTACGCAGGTCAGCCGGACGGCTACGGTCCGCCACCGCAGCAGTTCCCGCAGTACGGCCAGCCCGGCCCGCAGGACCGCCCGCAGGACCAGCAGCAAGGCCAGCAGTACGGCGGCGCCCCGCAATACCAGGGTCAGCCCGGGCCGTACCAGCAGCAGTACGCCGGCCAGCAGGCCCCGCAGTACGGCCAGTACCAGCAAGGCCAGCAGCAAGCCCAGTCGTTCCCGCAGTACAACGGGCCGCAAGAGCAGATGATCTGCCGGTTCTGCGGCGGGTACCCGGCGGTGCAGGCGACCGTCCGCGGCCACCAGGGCCTCATCATCCTGATGCGTTTCCTCAAGCTGCAGGGCCCGTTCTGCCGGACGTGCGGCATGGCCTCCGTGCGCGACATGACCTCGAAGAGCCTGTGGCAGGGCTGGTGGGGCATCGGTTCGTCGATCATCAACCCGATCACGATGCTGATGAACATCGGCCCGATGCAGAAGTTCAAGAGCCTGCCGGAGCCGACGCCCGGTCCGGGCCGGCCGATGAACCCGGGCAAGCCGCTGTTCCAGCGCCCGGCGATCCTCGGTCTGCTGCTGCCGATCGCCGTGATCGCGCTGATCGTGTTCGCGAACCTGAACTCGGTCGAGAACAAGGCCCAGGTCGGCGCCTGCGTGGTGAACAAGGGCACGTCGAGCGTCCCGGACGTGAAGGTCGTCGACTGCAGCTCGTCCGACGCCGAGTACCGGGTGATCGACAAGCTCAACTCCACCGACGAGAGCCAGTGCGGTGACAACGCCGACGCGACGTACGTCGACGAGAAGGCGAACTACACGCTCTGCCTGGCGAAGGTGAAGTGAGTGAGGCGGGGTCCCCGTCGCCGGGACCCCGCTCCTCAGCTGTAGTACCCGTCGACGGCGGCCTTCGCCTCGTCGTACAGCGCAGGCCCTTCGAGCGGTACGCCGGTGAAGTTGCCCGTCGTCTTGAGACCGTTCAACTGCTCGCCCGACAGCGCGAACACGACCTTGCCGAGCCCGGATCGCGCCAGCGCGCCCGAGCACATCTCGCACGGCTGGCAGCTCGTGTACATGGTCGTCCCGGCCGCCACCTCGGGCGTCAGGTGCTGCGCCGCCCACACCGCCAGCTTCAGCTCCGGGTGGTAGCTGATGTTGCCCTCGCTGATCGTCGTGTTGTGGTCCTCCGCCAGTACGTCGCCGTCCGGGCCGACCAGCAGCGAGCCGAACGGCGGGTCGCCGCCCTCCCGCGACGCCGTGGCCAGCGCGATCGCGCGGCGCAGGAATTCCTCTGCTTCAGGTGTCACGTCGTTCTCCAGTTCTCGCGATAGTTCTCCGCAATCGTTGCCAACGCCTGCCACGCCGTCTCCGGACGCTCGGTCTCCGCGGGATCGCCGACGAACGGGTCGAGGACGACGCTCCCGGCGCCGAGCTCCCGCAGTACGGCGAGGTCGTGCAGCACCTGGTCGACCGATCCCTCGCCCGCGATCCGATCACCGTCCGGCAGCGGGTCCCCGGTCAGCCGGAGCAGGATCCGCGGCGCGAACCCGGGCACCGGCCGGTCCAGCTGTTCCGCGAGCGCCTGCATCCGGGTGAGACCGGCCCGGAGCTCGGGAACAGTCTGCCGCAGCGGGTGCCACGCGTCGGCGTACCGCACGGTCCGCCGGAGCGCCGGCGGACTGCTGCCGCCGACCCACAGCGGGACCATCCCCTGCAGTTCCGCGAGCACCTCGTCCGTCAGCCGGCCGCGCGCGGCATGGTCCGCGCCGAGCGCCTCGAACTCCTGCCGCGCCCACCCGGCCCCGACGCCGAGCACCAGCCGGCCGCCGCTGAGCGCGTCCAGGTTCGCCGTCATCCTTGCCGTCAGCAACGGATGCCGGTACGGCGCGATCAGCACCGTGGTGCCGAGCCGGATCCGGTCGGTGATCCCGGCCAGCCAGCTGAGCGTGGTGAACGGCTCGTAGAACGGCTCCGGGTACTGCTCGGCGACGTCCGGCGTGATCACGACGTGGTCGGAGACCATCAGCAGGTCGTATCCGAGCCCTTCGACGATCCTGGCCCAGTCGCGCAGCCGGGCCGGGTTCGTCCCCGGCCCGAAGTTCGGCACGTTCACCCCGAGTTCCATGCCGTTCAGGCTATCCAGGCGGACGCCCGCACTTGAAGAGATTCCTCCCGGCGTACGACCGTCGGCGCCGTGGAATCACCGGTAGATTGGCCGGATGACCGAGACTCTCGATGCGACCGACTGGGCGATCCTCGGCGAGCTGCAGGCCGACGCGCGGCTGTCCCTCACCGAGCTCGGCCGCCGGGTGAGCCTGAGCGCGTCCGCGACCACCGAGCGGGTCCGGCGGCTGGAGTCGATCGGCGTGATCACCGGCTACCGTGCCGAGGTCGACCTGACGAAGGTCGGCTACCCGGTGCTGGCCGTCGTCCGGCTGAAGTACCCCGGGAACAAGCACGAGCCGCTGCGCCGGCTGCTCGCCGAGCGCGGCGAGATCCTCGAGTGCCTGCGGACCACCGGCGACGACTGCTACACGCTGAAGGTGGCCGCCGCCTCGATGCCGCACCTCGAACAGCTGGTCAACGAGCTGACCGACTTCGGCAGTACGACGACCAACCTCGTCTACTCGCAGACGCAGCGGTACCGCGGCCCGCAAAAGCCGGTGACCGAACAGCCCTGAGGATGAGAGCGTGGCCCGATGCTGACCGTCCTCGGTATCCCCGTCTCCGCCGACCTGCTCGACCACTGGGTTCACTGGCTCGCGCCGGACGAGCAGCCGTTCTTCCTCACGCCCAAGCAGGCCAGGACCTGGAAGCTCACCACCGACGACCGTGAGCCGAGCCGCGAGGACCGCGACACGTACTGGATCTACGCGATCGACCCGAAGGCTGCGCGGACGGCCTGGCTGAGCGAGGCGGCGTACGACGAGCTGCCGCAGGCGACACGTGCCGCGCTGGTGCGGGCGCAGGTGAACCACGGGCGGGGCTCCGTGCCGACGGTGCGTCGGTGGGCGGGTGTTGCCGGATCAGAGCTCAGGCAGCAGGCGGACGGGCATCGGTTCGTGTGGTGGAAGTCGTTGCTGGGCGATCCGAAGGCGGTGCTGCCGGAGATCGTCAGCGAGGGCATGGGGCCGAGCCGCCATGCCGAGGTGCGCAGGTGGCCGCGCCAGTTGCCGCGGGTGCGGGAGCTGGCCGGCACGTTCGCGGACGGGAGTGGGCCGAACTGTTTCGGGACGGTGATGGCGGCGTCCGGGGTCGAGGGGGCCGAGCACGTGTGGATGGTGCGTGAGCCGTTCGAGGAGTGGCTCGCGGCGCACACCGAGCGCGGCGGGAAGGACGACGTACCGGGCACGGTGTTCGTGTGGCGGAACGCGGCGGGGCTCGTCGAGCATGCCGGGCTGACGATCGGGGACGGCTGGATGTTGCACAAGCCGTCGCAGGCGTGGAAGTCGCCGCGCAAGATCCGGACCGTGGCGGAGGTGAAGCGCGCCACGCGGACCGCCGGCTGGCGGCTCGAACGCCATAGGGTTGTCATGTGAGGCTGCTTGTCACCGGCGCCGCAGGACTCCTGGGGCGCGAACTCGTGCGCGTCGCGGCCCACGAGGTCGTCCCGGCGTACCACTCGCAGGTCGTGCCGGGCGGAGTACAGCTCGACGTACGGCGTCCCGATCAGGTCCGCGCGGTGATCCGGGAGGTCGCGCCGGACGGGATCATCCACACCGCGTACAAGCAGAACGAGTGGGCGACGACCGCGACCGGCGCCGCCAACGTGGCGCTCGCGGCCGAAGGCGTCCGGCTGGTGTTCGTGTCGACCGACGCCGTGTTCGGCTCCCGCGCCACGCCGTACGACGAGTCCGAGCCACCCTGCCCGACCACGCCGTACGGCGCCGCGAAGGCAGCCGCCGAGACCGCCGTCCGCGCGCTGCGCCCGGACGCGGTCATCGCCCGGACGTCGCTGATCGTCGGATCGGACGGCACCTCGGAAGAAGAACGCCGGGTACGACGCCTCGCGGCCGGCGAACCCGGCACGTTCTACACCGCCAACGTCCGCTGCCCGATCCACGTCACCGACCTGGCGTCGGCCCTGCTCGAACTACTGGTCCTCGACGTCCGAGGAATCACCCACGTCGCCGGCCCCGAACCACTCAGCCGCCACGAACTCGGCCGCCTGATCGCCCGCCGGGACAACCTCGACCCCGACGCGCTCCCGTCCGAACCAGGCGCCCCGTCGGACATCCGCCTCGACAGCAGCAGGACCCAAGACCTCCTGCAGACCCGGCTCCGAGCGCCGTCGGAGTTCCTCAGTCGTTGACCGTGGTGGTCACCGGAGTGCCGAGCTCAACCGTACGGCTGACCGTGCACAGCCGGTCGTGGGACATCTTCACCGCGCGCGGGAGCGCCTCGCGGGCCTTGTCGCCGTCCTCGCCGTCGGGGAAGTGGACGGTGAACTCGATCGCCAGGTTCTGCATCCGGTTGCCCTCGTCGGCGTCCCGGATCTTGTCGCCCTTGACCACCGCGCTGAACTCGGTCGGCTCGGCGCGCCGGCTGACCACGATGTCGACGTCGATCGCCGAGCAGGTGCCGATCGCGGCCAGCAGCAGCTCGACCGGGGTGAAGTCGGTGTCCGCGCCGCCGGAGCCGACCCGGATGCTGCCGCCGCGGGCGTTCTTCACCTCGTAGCTGCTGTTCGCCAGCCGTTCGAAGCTGACCTGGCGGAGTGTGTCTGCCATCGTCCCGTCACATTCTGTTGCTTGTGGCAACGTTAGAGGTTCTGCAGGGCGTCGCGGACCGGGCTGTCGCCGGCCACGAGTTCAAGGGTGCGGCCGATCGCGGCCGGAGTGTCGCAGAGACCGGCCAGCACCAGCGCGACGTCGTCCCGGGTGATCCGGCCGTTCCCGGTCTTGTCGGCGAGGTGGACCGTGCCGGTGCCCGGGTCGTCGGTCAGCCCGCCCGGCCGCAGGACCGTCCAGTCGAGGTCGCGGGCCCGCAGGTCCTCCTCGGCCGCCCACTTCGCCTTCAGATAGACGGTGAACGTCGCGTCGTCGGTGAGCGAGTCCGCCCGGTCCGCACCCATCGAGCCGACCTGGATGTGCCGCCGTACGCCGGCCTGCTCGGCGGCGTCCGCGAACAGCGCGGCCGCTCCGCGGTCGACGGTGTCCTTCCGGGCGTTCCCGCTGCCCGGGCCCGCGCCCGCCGCGAAGATCGCGACGTCGGCACCCCGCAGTACGTCGGCCACCGCCGCCGTGTCGGCCTGCTCGAGGTCGAGGACCGCGGCCCGCCCGCCGGCCGCGGTGAGGTCGGTCTCGTGGTCCGGGTTCCGTACGATCCCGACGACCTCGTGCCCGTCCGCGCTCAGCAGCCGGGTCAGGCGCAGCGCGATCTGTCCGTGTCCACCCGCAATCACGACTCGCATACCTGCACACTATCTCCGTGCCATACGCAGCAACCATCGACGGGACACGGATCGCCTACCAAGTTCGTGGCGAGGGGCAACCACTTGTGCTGCTCGCCGGTCAGGCGAACAACCACACCTGGTGGGATCCGATCCTCGACGACTTCCACGGACACCGGCTGATCACGCTCGACTGGCGAGGCACCGGCGACAGCGACAAGCCCGACGAGGTGTACAGCACCCGAGGCTTCGCGCAGGACGTGGTCGCCGTACTGGACGCGCTCGGGCTCGACACCGCCAACATCTACGGGACCTCGATGGGCGGACGCGTCGCGCAATGGCTCGCCGCCGACGCCCCGGAGCGAGTCGACAAGCTCGTACTCGGCTGCACCTCCCCCGGCGCCGCCCACGGTCACGAACGCAGCCAAGCGATCCGCAAGGCACTCGCGGACCCGGCGAAGACCGACAGCGTCCTGCTCGACCTCATGTACACACCGGCTTGGATCGAGAACAACCCAGGCCCGTACTACGTCCTCGGCGACAAGACCATGCCGCCGTACGCCAAGGGCCGTCACCTGGTCGCGAGCAACAAGCACGATGCCTGGGACCAGCTCCCGAAGATCCAGGCGCCGACGCTGATCCTGCACGGCACCGACGACGTCTTCAGCCCGGTCGCGAACGCGCAGCTCCTGGCCGGCCGGATCCCGAACGCGCGCGCCGAGCTGATCGAGGGCGCCCGGCACGCTTACTTCCACGAGTTCCGCGACGTCGCGAACCCGGCCGTCCTAGCCTTCCTGGGCGCCGCGCAGCACCGGCCGTAGCGCGGCCAGTACGCCGGCGTCCTCGATCGTCGACGGCACCGGTTCGTCGCGGCCGTCGGCGATCCCGCGCATCGTCCGGCGGAGGATCTTCCCGGAGCGGGTCTTCGGCAGCGCGTCCACCACCGACACGTCGCGGAACGCCGCCACCGGGCCGATCTCCCGGCGTACCGCGGCGACCAGTTCGTCCCGCAGTACGTCCTCGGTCACCGTCGCGCCGGCCTTGAGTACGACGAGCGCTCGCGGCAGCTGGCCCTTCAACGCGTCGTGCACGCCGATCACCGCGCACTCGGCAATCGCCGGGTTGGCCGCCACGACGGCCTCGATCGAACCGGTCGACAGCCGGTGGCCGGCCACGTTGATCACGTCGTCGGTGCGGCCCATCACGAAGATGTAGCCGTCGTCGTCGATGTAGCCGCCGTCCCCGGTCAGGTAGTAGCCGTCGTACTCCTTGAGGTAGCTGTCGATGTAGCGCTGGTCGTCGCCCCACAGCGTCGGCAGCGCGCCGGGCGGCAGCGGCAGCTTGATCGCGATCGAGCCCTCCTCGTGCGGCAGCAGTTCTTTGCCGTACATGTCGAGGATCTGCACGTTCCAGCCCGGCATCGGCACGGTCGCCGAGCCCGGCTTGGTCGGCAGCGGCTCGAGCCCGCGGGGGTTCGCGGCGATCGGCCAGCCGGTCTCGGTCTGCCACCAGTGGTCGACCACGGGTACGTCGAGGTGGTCGTGCGCCCAGTGGTACGTCTCCGGGTCGAGCCGCTCCCCCGCGAGGAACAGCGTCCGGAACGTGTCCATCGGGTACTTCGCCAGCTCGGCCGCCTCGGGATCAACCTTCTTGATCGCCCGGATCGCGGTCGGCGCGGTGAACAGCGCCTTCGCGCCGTGCTCCGAGATCACCCGCCAGAACGCGCCGGCGTCCGGCGTACCGACCGGCTTGCCCTCGTACAGGACCGTGGCCGCGCCGACCAGCAGCGGCGCGTAGACGATGTACGAGTGGCCGACGACCCAGCCGACGTCGGAGGCGGTCCACCACACGTCGCCCGGGCCGATGTCGTACACGTTCCGCATCGTCCAGGCGAGCGCGACCGCGTGCCCGCCGTTGTCACGGACCACGCCTTTCGGGCGTCCCGTCGTACCGGAGGTGTAGAGGATGTAGAGCGGGTCGGTGGCCGCGACCGGCACCGGGTCGGCCGGCTCGGCCACCAAGGAGGACCAGTCGAGGTCCCGCTCCCCGAGTTGCGCTTCGGCTTGCGGCCGCTGGAAGACGATCGTGTGGTCGGGCTGGTGCGACGAGATCGTCAGCGCCTCGTCGATGATCGGCTTGTACTCGACCACCCGGGACGGCTCGATCCCGCAGGACGCGGCCACGATCACCTTCGGGCCGGCGTCCTCGATCCGGGCCGCGAGCTCGCGCGGGGCGAAGCCGCCGAAGACCACCGAGTGGATCGCGCCGAGACGGGCGCAGGCGAGCATCGCGACGACCGCCTCCGGGATCATCGGCATGTAGACGATCACCCGATCGCCCTTGCCGACACCGAGGGACTTCAGCGCGCCGGCGAACCGCGCGACCTCGTCGCGCAGCTCGGCGTACGTGAGGCTGGCCGAGCTACCGGTCACGGGCGAGTCGTAGATGAGCGCGGTCCGGTCGCCGTGGCCGGCCTCGACGTGCCGGTCGAGCGCGTTGTACGCCGTGTTGAGCTCGCCGTCCGGGAACCACCGGAAGATCGGCGCGGCACTCGCGTCGAGGGCCCGGGCCGGCGGCCGCGTCCAGGAGATCGCCTCGGCCGCTTCCAGCCAGAACCCGTGCGGGTCGTCCAGGCTCCGGCGATAACTCTCGTCGTACGCGCCCATGGGCAGGGCCTCCCAACCGTCGGCTGTTCCCCATCGTGGCAGGGTTGAGCCATGACGGTAAGTGCCGACGACGTCCAGCAGGCCGCGCAGCGGATCGCCGGCCGGGTTCACCGGACCCCGGTGATCGAGGTGGCGCCGGGTCTCACGTTCAAGCTCGAACTGCTGCAGCACACCGGGTCGTTCAAGCCGCGCGGCGCCTTCAACCGATTGCTGACCGCGAAGGAGAACGGCGAGCTCGGCGGTACCGGCATCGTCGCCGCGTCCGGCGGGAACCACGGGCTCGCGGCCGCGTACGCCGCGCGCGAACTCGGCGTACCGGCCCGGATCTTCGTCCCCGAGACCACCCCGGCCGCGAAGCTCGGCAAGCTGCAGACGCTCGGCGCGGACGTCGTCCAGGTCGGACGCGAGTACGCCGAGGCGTACCAGGCGGCGCTGCAGGCGCAAGGCGAGTCCGGTGCGCTGCTGGTGCACGCGTACGACCAGCCGGAGATCCTCGCAGGGCAGGGCACGGTCGGGCTGGAGCTCCTCGAACAGGTCTACGGCTTCGACACGGTCCTGGTCGCGGTCGGAGGTGGCGGCCTGATCGGCGGCATCGCCACCGCGATCGGTGACCACGCCCAGGTCATCGGCGTGGAGCCGGCACTCGCTCCCACCATGAACCGCGCCCTCCACGCACAGCAGCCGACGGACGGCGCCGTCGGCGGAGTAGCCGCGGACTCCCTGGGCGCCCGCCGCCTGGGGGACCTCGCCTTCCAGGCGGTCCAGCGCCATCACGTGCGGTCCGTCCTGGTCGACGACGACTCGATCGTTGCCGCCCGCAAACAACTCTGGGCGACGTACCATCTGGCCACCGAACACGGCGGCGCCGTCGCCTGGGCGGCCCTTGCCTCCGGCGCCTACACACCGGCCGACGGCGAGCGGGTCGTGGTGGTCGTCTGCGGAGCGAACACCGACCCGAGCACGCTTATGTAGTACGGGTCTGCCGGTCGTCCGACAGCACCCAGGCCGCGATCAGCCCCGCGATCCCGCCGCACAGGTGACCCTGCCAGGAGATCCCGTCCTGCGGCAGCAGGCTGGTCAGCAGCGCGCTGCCCCAGACCATGATCACCACGATGCCGATCAGCACCTGGCCGATCCGCCGGTTGAACAGCCCCCGCACGATCAGGTACGACGCATACCCGAACACCAGGCCGCTCGCGCCGATCGTGATCACGTTCGGCGGTGAGATCAGCCAGGTCCCGAACCCACCGAGCACCGTCACGATCGCGGTCACCTGGAACAACCGGGCCGCGCCGCCGACCGCGATCAGCGCACCGAGCGTGACCAGCGGCAGCGTGTTCGAGATCAGGTGCCCGAACCCCATGTGCAGGAACGGCGAGGTCAGGATCCCGACCAGGCCGCGCGCCTGCCGCGAGATGATCCCGTAGTGGTTGAGCGCACCGTTCGTCGCGGTGTCGATGACCTCGATCAGCCACATCAGCCCGACAAGGACGCCGAGCAGCTTCAGGCCACCGCCGACCTTGGCGGTGTCCACGCTCCGTCCGGTCCGCTTCGCCGGAGTCTGGTAGCTCATACCCCCACGATGCCGCATCCGGCCAAGTCTCAGGCCTTGACAGGCGCGGCGACAGCAGAACGTGACGTCTGCGATACTGCGAGTGGCACTCGTCGAGTGAGGGGGAACGATGCCGATCGCCGTCTACGTCCTGGGCCTGAGCATCTTCGCGCAGGGGACGTCGGAGTTGATGCTGGCCGGCCTGCTCCCGGAGCTGGCCGCGGACCTGCACGTCACGATCCCGCAAGCCGGCCTGCTGATCTCCGCGTTCGCCGCCGGCATGCTCGTCGGCGCCCCGGTGCTCGCGGTCGTCACGCTCACCTGGTCCCGGCGTACGGCGCTGCTGCTCTTCCTCGCGGTCTTCGTGGTCACCCATGTCGCGGGCGCGCTGACGACCAGCTACGCCGTACTGCTCGCGACCAGGATCGTCGGCGCGTTCGTGTACGCCGGGTTCTGGTCGGTCGCCGCGGTCACGGTCGTGGCGCTGGTCCCGTCGAACGCCCGCGCCCGCGCGATGAGCGTGGTCACCGGCGGACTCACGATTGCCACCATCATCGGCCTGCCGCTCGGCACCGTCCTCGGCCAGCACCTCGGCTGGCAGTCGGCGTTCTGGACCGTCGCCGGGCTGTGCGTGCTCGCGATGGCCGGCGTCGTCACCACCGTCCCGGCCGGACGCCCCGACCCCGCGACCGCCCCACGCCTCCGCAAGGAACTCCGCGCCCTGCGCAACACCCGTTTGTGGCTGGCCTTCGCCACCACCGCGCTGGTCACCGCGACGATCCTCGTCGTCTTCAGCTACCTGGCCCCGCTGCTGACGCAGACCACCCACCTCCCGCCGGCCGCGGTCCCGGGCGTGCTCGCGCTCTACGGCCTTGGCTCCTTCATCGGGATCACCGTCGGCGGCCGTTTCGCGGACGCCCTCCCGTTCCACACCCTGTTCATCTGCATCACCGGCCTCATCACGCTGTCCGCCGTACTGGCGCTCACCGCCCACGTCGCCGTCCTGGCGGTCGCCGTCATCGTCTTCCTGGGCGCCTTCGGCTTCGGCGCGAATCCGGCACTGAACGCCCGCGTCTTCACCCTCGCCGGGGACGCGCCCACGCTCGCCACCGCGACGAACTTCTCCGCGTTCAACGTCGGCATCACCGCCGGCCCGTGGCTCGGCGGCCTCGCGCTCGCCGCCGGCGCGGACTACCGCACACTCGGCTGGATCGCGGTCGCGACCGGGCTCGCCGCGCTCGCGACCGTGCTGGTCGCGGCGCTGGTCAGTTCACCGGACCCTGCTGATCGAGGTGCGTCGGATCGAAGTCGGCGCGCCGCTTGAACACGTACTTGTTCAGCAGCCAGGTCAGCGCCCACAGCCCGACGCCGACGAGCATCAGCCACCCGGCGATCTTGTAGTCCGCCGAGTCCCGCCCGGACAACGGGCTGGCCAAGTACACGCACAGTACGACGCCCACGATCGGCAGCGCGGTCGGTGCGTGGAAGTGCTTGTGCTCGACCCTGTCCCGGCGCAGCACCAGCACCGCGACGTTCACGACCGCGAACACGCACAGCAGCAGGAACGCCGTCGTACCGCCGAGGGCCGCGAGGTCGGCGTACCCGATCAGGAAGAACGCCAGCAGCGTGGTGAACAGGATCGCGATGTACGGCGTCCGCCGCTTGTGCAGCACCCGCCCGAGCGGTCCGGGCAGCACGCGCTCGTGCGACATCCCGTACAGCAGGCGGCTCGCCATCAGCATGTTGATCAGCGCCGAGTTCGCCACCGCGAACATCGTGATCCACGCGAACACCTCCAGCGGGAACCCGGGAGCACCGGCCTGGACGACCTTCAGCAGCGGCGTCGCACCCTTGTTCAGCTCGTCCGGCGGGACCAGCGCGACCGCGGAGATCGCGACCAGGACGTAGATGACGCCGGTGATGCTCAGCCCGATCAGCATCATCCGCGGGAAGATCCGGACCGGGTCCTTGGTCTCCTCGGCCATGTTCACCGAGTCCTCGAACCCGACCATCGCGAAGAACGCCAGCGCGGTCGCCGCGGTCACCGCACCGAACGGCGACTCGCCCTCCGGGACGTGGAAGTCGGTCAGCCGCGAGGTGTCGCCGTCACCGCCGATCAGCGCCCAGGCGCCGACGCCGATCACGATCAGCAGCCCGCTGAGCTCGACACAGGTCAGGACGACGTTCGCCTTCACGCTCTCGCCGACGCCGCGCAGGTTCACCAGCGCGATCAGCGTCATGAAGCCGAGCGCGGTGATCATCAGCAGCGCGCCACGATCCGGGTCGAGGTGCACCGCGGAGAAGAAGTTCGCCGCGAACGCCTTCGACGCGCTCGACGCCGACGTCAGCCCCGAGCACATCACCGCAAAGGTGAGCAGGAATGTCAGGAAGTGGATCCCGAACGCCTTGTGCGTGTAGACCGCCGCACCACCGGCCTTCGGGTACTTCGTGACGAGCTCGAGGTAACTGGTCGCGGTCAGCATCGCGACCACGAACGCACACAGGAACGGCAGCCACACCGCCCCGCCGACCTCACCGGCGACCTTCCCGGTCAGCGCGTACACGCCGGTCCCGAGGATGTCCCCCACCACGAACAACAGCAGCAGGCCAGGCCCCATCACCCGCTTGAGTTCGGGACGTTCGACCACGGCAGCGTCACTCATCGTGCCTCCCGGAGATCGGATGCGTGACATCCATGGTCGCATCTGAGAGCCAACTGAGAACCGGGAACGCGCGGGTTGCGGCATCATGTCGCCCGTGATGCACCTACGCCTGATCGTCCCGCCGGAGCGCAGCGAACTCGTCCTGGACACGTTGGTCGCCGACCCGCGGGTCACCAGCATCGTGCGGCTGCCCGGCGCGGCGCACCGTCCGGACGGTGACGTGGTCGAGTGCGACGTGACCCGCGAGGCGACCTCCGACGTCCTCGGCTTCCTGCGCACCGAGGGCCTGTACGAGGACGGCGCCGTCGCGCTGACGGCCGTCGACTCGGCCCCGTCGCGGAACGCCCAGGCCGCGGAGAAGGCCGCGCCCGGCGCACCCGACGACGCGGTGATCTGGGACGCGGTCGTCGACCAGGCGTACAACGAGGCCGGCGGCTCGTGGGTGTACTACGCGTTCCTGACGCTGGCGACGATGATCGCCTCGGTCGCCGTCGTCACCGACTCCGCGATCCTGGTCGTCGGCGCGATGGTGGTCGGCCCGGAGTTCGGGGTGGTCGCGGCGCTCGCCGTCGGGTTGTTCCTGCGCAAGCGCGGGCTGACACGCGCGTCGTTCGTCCTGCTCGTCAAGGGTTTTGTACTGGCGATTGTCCTGACCGCGATCGCGGCGTTGCTGGCGCGGGCGGTCGGCTGGGTGGATACGAGCGACGTGACGGCCGCGCGGCCGTTGACCGGATTCATCTGGCGGCCGGACAAGTGGTCGGCGGTGGTCGCCGTACTGGCTGGCTGCGCCGGGGTGCTGTCGCAGACGGCCGGCCGCGGGAACGCGCTGGTCGGCGTGTTCATCTCGGTCACCACGGTCCCGGCCGCGGGCGATCTGGCGTTGTCGCTCGCGCTCTGGGCGCCGCACCAGATCGGGGGGTCCGCGGCGCAGCTCGGGATCAACCTGGCCGGTATGACGGTGGCCGGCGTACTGACGCTGATGCTGCAGCGCCTGGTGTGGCGCGGTTACCTGAGGGTCAAGCGCAGGACGGGCGCGCGCGTTGAGGCTTGACCGGGCGTCCCCTGTCCGGTCCGCGCGCGCCCGGCACGTCAGATTTACCCCACCCGAGGGGGTCGTGCACCCGTTCGGGGACTGACGTATCTCAGCCATGACGTGAAGTCGCCAAACCGGTCGAGGCCGTCCGGGGAACGAGATAGCCTGATCGGATGCTGGAGTCCGTGGGGGTGGAGCCGTCCGACGAGGAGGCCTACCGGGCGCTGTTGTCGGCGCCGGGCTGCGAGATCCAGCAGCTCGCCGACCGCCTCGGGCGGGACCGGCAGGACGTGGTCGCCACCGTCGAGCGCCTCGAGAAGCTCGGGCTGCTCACGAGTACGTCGGACGACCCGGTCCGGCTGCTGCCGACCCGCCCGGACGTCGCGGTCGACGCGCTGGTCGCCGTACGGCGGGCCGAGCTCGACCGGGTCCGCGCCGAGGCCCGGGTGTTGTTGTCCGAGCTCAGCACGCAGGAGCGGTACCGGCCGGAGAACCTCGTCGAGGTCATCGTCGGGCAGGAGGCGATCGCGGCCCGGTTCACGCAGCTGCTGAACGGGACCCGGAACCAGCTCCTCGTCCTCGACCGGCCGCCGTACGCCGCGCAGGCCGACGAATCCGACAGCACGGTCCGTGGGCTGCTCGGCGAGGGAGTCGTCGTGCACGGCATCTACTCCCCCGACTCGCTCGACATCCCGGGCGGCGTCGACGAGGCGTTCAGCGCGGCCGACGCGGGCGAGACCTCACGGGTGCACCCGCAGGTGCCGATGAAGCTGGCCGTGTTCGACGGGAAGATCGCGCTGCTGCCGCTGTCCGTGGACCAGTTGGTCGACAGTGCTCTCGTCGTCCATCCGTGTGCGCTGCTGGACGCGCTGATGGAGATGTTCTGGCTGCTCTGGGACCAGGCCGTACCGGTAGTCCCGGCGGCGAAGGCGGACCCGACCGACGCGCGGCTGATGACGCTGCTCGCGGCCGGGTTCAAGGACGACGCGATCGCGCGGCAGCTCGCACTGAGCAGCCGGACCGTCGGCCGCCGGGTGGCCGAGCTGATGGATACGCTGGGCGCGCGGACCCGTTTCCAGGCCGGCATCCACGCCCAGCGCCGCCACCTTCTCGAGGACTAGCAGGTCGCGAGCATGCCCTGCAGCGCGGTCTTCTCGCTCGACTGCAGCGACAGCTTGTAGGTGTACTTCACCCAGATCCAGTACCGCGCGTACAGGCAGTGCACCGCGGTGTTCGGCGGCTGCCACTCGGACGGGTCCTTGTCGCTCTTCGAGCGGTTGCTCGACGCGGACACCGCGATCAGCTGCGAGATCGTCAGGTTGTTCGCGAACTCCTGACGCTTCGCCTGCGTCCAGCCGCTGGCGCCGGACTTCCAAGCCTCGGCGAGCGGGACGATGTGGTCGATGTCGACGTCCGAGGAGTTCGTGAACGTCTGCTTGTCGTACACGCTGTACCAGCTGCCCGAGGTCGGCTTGCAGCTGCTGTCGACCTGCACACCGGTCCCGTCGCGCTTCAGGACCTCCTCGCGGGTGTCGCAGGTACCGGACTGGTTGATCCAGTGCGGGAACTTGTCCCGGCTGTAGCCGGTGGTCGTGCCCTCCGCCTTCACGGTCAGGCTCGCCAGCTCGGTGGCGGCGGTGCTCGCCGACGGCGGGGTCGGCGGGGTCGCCATCACCGGGCCGGTGCTGAGGGCAAGGGCCGCGGTCGCGGCCACGGTGGTGATCAGGAACGTACTGATGCGTCGCATTGGTCAGGCCTCCGATGGGGTGGGGCGGATATCCCCCTGACGTTGCCGCCTTCAGCCTTCCCTGATCACCCAGCGTGGGAAACCACTCACCAGTTACAGTCGAGTGAACGTCAGTCGTGTTCCACGACGGTGAGGGTCCAGCCCGCTCCTGAGCTGCTGGAGCGCTCGAGTTCGGCATTCCATCGGTCATTGACCAGCTTGTGCAGCGATTTCGCGGTCCCCGGGTCCTTGCCGGACTCAAGCAAGTGCCGGGCGACCAGACCGCGGGTGTGCTTGGCGTTGTGCGAGACGACCGTCCGTACGCCGTCCCGCTCGCGGACCACGTTCACCGACACCCACTTGTCCGCCTGCGGGCCGCTCGGACGCCACGCCGCGACGTACGTCGAGGACCGGCAGTCGACGATCACCCCGTCGACGTCCTTCAGGACCGCGTTCAGCGGCTCGCGCCACACCGACGCCAGCGGGCCGTGGCCGGGCAGCGTCGTACCCATCGAGAGCCGGTACGGCGGGACCCGGTCGGCCGGGCGGAGTGCGCCCCAGGCGGCCGAGACGACGAGCAGCCGGTTCGCGGCGCGGCGCTTCGTACCGGCCGACAGCGTGGCGTAGGACAGCGCGTCGTACAGGACGCCGGAGTACAGCTCGGAGACCGGGACGGACGGCTCGGTGCGCCAGCGGGTGTTGCGCTCGACCTCGTGCTGCAGCGACGCGCCGACCTCCAGGACGTCGTGCGCGTCGGCGGAGGCGGACACCTTCGCCAGCGTGTCGAGGACCTGCTCGCGGACCGGGTTCAGCTCCGGGAAGGACAGCGTCTCCAGGTCGACGGCACGGCCGCGCGACCGTCCGGTCTTGCCTTCGGACGGCGGCAGGAGAATCAGGGTCACGTCAGCTCGTCCAGCGTCGCGAGGTCGGCCGGGGTCGGGTCCCAGGTGCCGGCGGCGACGTTCTGCGCGATCTGCTCCGGCCGGGTCGCACCGGCGATCACCGACGCGACCGCGGGCTGTGCGGCCAGGCCGCCGATCGCCACGTCGATCATCGTCAGGCCGCGCTCGGCCGCGAACGTGTCCAGCGCCTCGAGCTTGTCGAAGTCCGCCCGCGCCAGCCGCTCCGGCTGCGTCGCGAGGCGGCTGCCCTCGGGCGCCGACGTACCGCGCTTGTACTTGCCGGACAGCAGACCCGACGCGAGCGGGAAGAAGGGCAGGATGCCGATCCCGAGGTGCTCGCAGGCCGGCACCAGTTCGTCCTCGACGTCGCGTTCGAGCAGCGAGTACTGGTTCTGGGCGCTGACGAAGTGCTCCAGGCCGTTCGACCGGGCCGTCCAGTCCGCGTCCACCACCTGCCAGCCCGCGAACTGCGAGCTGCCGATGTACCGCACCTTGCCCTCGGCAACCAGTTCGGACAGGGCCGCCAGCGTTTCCTCGATCGGCGTGACCGGGTCCGGGAAGTGCAGCTGGTACAGGTCGATCCAGTCGGTGCCGAGCCGCTGCAGGCTGGACTCGACCGCCTTGCGGATGTACCGCCGGGAGCCGCGGACGCCCCAGTCCGGGCCGTTCACGCCGCCCATGTCGCCGCCGAACTTGGTCGCGATCACGACCTCGTCGCGGCGCGACCCGAGCGCCTTGCCGAGCAGCTCCTCGCTGAACCCGTGCTCGCCGCGGTAGATGTCCGCGGTGTCGAACAGCGTGATGCCGGCGTCGACCGCGGCGTTCACGACGGCCTCGGTCCGGCCCGCGTCCAGCCGCCGTCCGAAGTTGTTGCAGCCCAGTCCGACGACGCTGACGGTCAGACCCGAGTCACCCAGTTGGCGGTACTCCATATTGCCCATGGGGCTCAGCCTAGTCACCGCATACAGTGGCCCTCATGCCGAGTCTCACCGTCGACGGCGCCCGCACTCGGGCCGCCGCGCTCTCCGTCCAGTCGTACGACGTCGACCTCGACCTCACCCAGGGCGAGCGGACGTTCGGATCCACCACGACGATCCGGTTCACGGCCACCGAACCGAGCAGTTGGGTGGACGTGAAACCCGACGCGCTGGTCTCGGTGACCCTCAACGGCTCGTCCGTCGACGTCGCCGGCCTGAACGACGGACGGCTCGAGCTGACCGGCCTGCAGGCCGCGAACGAGCTCGTCGTCGTCGCCACGATGGCGTACTCGCACGACGGCGAGGGCCTGCACCGCGCGGTCGACGCCGCCGACGGTCTCGCGTACACGTACGCGATGGCGTTCTTGGACGCCGGCCCGCGGATCTTCGCCTGCTTCGACCAGCCCGATCTCAAGGCGCCGTACCGGCTCAAGGTCACGGCCCCGGAGGAGTGGCTCGTGCTCGGCAACGGCGCGTCCACCCAGGTCTCCCCCGGCCGCTGGGAGCTGGCCGAGACCAAGCCGCTGTCGACGTACTTCGTCACCGTGGTCGCCGGGCCGTACCACCAGGTCACCGACGCGCACGACGGGATCAACCTCAGCGTCGTGTCGCGGCAGTCGCTCAAGGACGCGCTGGACCGCGAGGCCGCGGACATCTTCGAGGTGACCAAGCAGTCCTTCGACGAGTACCACCGGATGTTCGGCTACCGGTACCCGTTCGGCGAGTACCACCAGGCGTTCGTGCCGGAGTTCAACGCGGGCGCGATGGAGAACCCGGGCTGCGTGACGTTCCGCGACCAGATGGTGTTCCGGTCCGCCGTGACCGACGGCGAGCGCAGCCAGCGGGCCCGGACCATCGTGCACGAGATGGCGCACCAGTGGTTCGGCGACACCGTGACGATGAAGTGGTGGAACGACCTCTGGCTGAACGAGTCGTTCGCCGAATACATGGCACACCGCGTCGCGACCGCCGCCACCCGGTACAGCGACAACTGGATCGACTTCGCGTACATGCGCAAATGGTGGGGCCTGCAGGCCGACCAGCGGTCCTCGACGCACCCTGTCGCGGCCGACGCGGTCAAGGACGCCGCCTCCTCGCTCGACGACTTCGACGGCATCTCGTACGCGAAGGGCGCCGCGACGTTGAAGCAGCTCGCGGCGTACCTCGGTGACGACGTGTTCCTGGCCGGCGTGAACGCGCACATCGAGTCCCACGAGTTCGGCAACGCGACCTTCGCCGACCTGGTCGGCAAGTGGACCGAGGCCGGCGCGACCGGGCTCGACGACTGGGCCCAGGCCTGGCTGCGGACCCCCGGCCTCGACACGCTCACCGTCGTACGGACGGCCGACGGGATCAAGCTGCACCGCAAGGCACCCGCGGCGTACCCGGCGTCCCGGCCGCACCAGCTCACCGTCGCCGGGTACGACGCCGACGGCCGCCGCACCGACGTCGCCGTCCTGGTCGACGCCGACGAGGTGGACGTCGCCCTCGACCCGTCGGTCGCCGTGGTGATCCCGGACGCGGGCGACGACAGCTGGGCGAAGATCCGGCTCGACGCCGACAGCCTCGCGAACCTCACGGCCGTGCTGCCGAAGATCGAGGACGGGGTCACGCGGGCCGTCGTACTGAACAGTGTCCGGGACGCGGTCGCCGACGCCGAGCTGGACCCGAAGGCCGGGTTCGACGTCGTGCTCGGGATGCTGCCGACCGAGACCAGCGACATCGCGGTCGGGACGCTGGTGAACTGGTCGGTCAGCCACCTGCTCGGCGTCTACCTGCCGTACGAGCCGTACCGCGGGCAGCTGGCCGACGTACTGCGGGCGCGGCTGGAGACCGTCGAGGCCGGGACGGGCGTGCAGCTGTCGGTGGCTCGCGGGTTCGTGCGGTTCACCGACGACGTCGAGCGGTTGAAGGGGTGGCTCGCCGGTGACGGCGTACCGGACGGCCTGCCGATGGACGCCGACCTGCGCTGGCTGGTCACGCTGCAGCTGGCCAGGCTCGGCGCGATCGGCGAGGCCGAGATCGACGCCGAACTGCAGCGCGACTCCTCGTCCGAGGGCGTCGTCCACGCGACCCGCTGCCGCGCGGCGCTGCCGACCGCCGAGGCGAAGGAGCGCGCCTGGGCGCAGATCAGCACCGACGCCGACCTGCCGAACTACGAGCTGTACGCCGCCTGTGAAGGGTTCTGGCACCCCGCGCAGGCCGAGCTCACGGCCGGGTACGTCGACCGGTACTTCGCCGAGATCGCCGGTACCGAGAAGCTCCGCTCCGGGTGGGTCGTCGCGAGCAGCGCCAAGCTCGCGTTCCCGCGGTACGCGATCGAGCAGCGGGTCGCCGACCTGGCCGCCGGACTGGTCGCCGACGAGTCGGTCGCGGCCGGCATCCGGCGCTCGGTCGCGGACAGCGCGGACGACCTCAGGCGCGCGCTTTCGGTCCGTTCGGCGTACGGCGACTGACCCCGTCGTCAGCTGTCACGCCGTGTTGTGACTAATGTGACTGGTGTGACCAGGAGGACCCTGGTGACCAGGCAAGATGTGTTTTCGTGACGTAACCTCCACAATGACCGGGCGGCACGGCGCGCCGGTCTTGGTCAGGCCCAGCGTCCGGGAGAGACTGTCTAGAACCGCACAGGAGAACAAGGTCAATGCGCGAGGCGAGGCTCGTCGGTCTGAGCCAGGATGGGACGCAACTCATCCTGGCGATGGCAGAGACGGGTGAGGAGTTCGCCGTTCCGGTCGACGACCGGATGCGTGCGGCCCTCCGCGGCGACCGTGCCCGACTCGGCCAGCTGGAGATTCAAATGGAGAGCGCGCTGCGCCCACGAGACATCCAGGCTCGTATCCGCGCCGGCGAAAGTCCCGAGGCGGTCGCGGCGGTCGCCCAGATGCCGATGGAACGCGTGATGGCGTTCGCCGGCCCGGTCCTGGCCGAGCGGGACCACATCGCGACGCTCGCCCAGCGCGCCTCCGTCCGCCGCCGTGGCGGCGGCGACGCACCGGCACGCAACCTCGGCGCCTGGGTCACCGACCGCCTCCGGCTGCGGCACGTCGACCCCACCTCGGCCGAGTGGGACGCCTGGCGCCGCGAGGACGGCCGCTGGGCGGTGCGCGTCTCGTACTTCGTCGAGTCCGAGGACGAGGCGGAGAAGAAGGACGAGAAGATCGGGATGTTCGCGTACGACGCGCCCGGTCGCTATGTCGTACCGGACGACGACGAGGCACGCTGGCTGGTCGGCGAACAGCCCCAGGTCCTGCCGACGCCCGTCCAGCCGCAGCCCGGCGAACGCCGCCTCGCCGCAGTCGCCGACATCGACCCGATCCTCGCCCCCGACCACGGCGCCGACAGCTACGAAGCCGGCTTCGAAGACACCGTCGCCCTCCGCCGCCGAAACCACCCGGTTTCCCGCGAAGACGCGTACTCCCGCGACGACTCGGCCCGCTACTCGCGAGACGACTCCCGCTACTCGAGGGACGACGCCGCCCGCTCCCGCAACGAGCCCGCCGGCTACTCCCGCGACGAAGCCGCCGGTTCTCGGGGCGACCGCTTCTCCCGCGACGAATCCGCGGGCTCCCGTGGCGACCGCTACCCCGGCAACGAGCCCGCGGGCTACCCGCGCGACGACTCCGCCGGCCACCAGCGCGAGGTCTCCCGCACGTCCCGCGACACCGACCGCGGTCCCCGCCGCGTCCACTCGGTCCCGAACCCCGACGAAGAACCCACCCTGATCGACGTCCCCGTGGACCAGCCCCCCGCCCCCCGCCCGTCGGTCCGGGCAGTGGAACGCCCCACCACACCCCCGACGTACGCCTCCCCCGCCAACCCACGCGAGGACCAGACCGACCGGGACTCCGCCGCCGAAGCCGCCCCTCGTCCTCAGCCTGCACCGGCGGCACGTGCAACCCCGTCGCGGACGGCAGACGCCCCCAACCGCCCCGCGGGCCCGCGCCCCACCCCACCCCGGCCAACCGACGAACACCCGGTAGAGGCTCGATCGCCGCAGCCGCAGCCGCAGGAGCAGACCGCCCAGCCCACCCAGCAGCCTGCGACCAAACAACCCCACACCGAACAGTCGGCCACCCCCGAGCAGCCCGCACTCCCGGACGGCACCGACGAGGCAACGGACACCCCCGCAAAGAAGAAGCCGGCCCGCCGAGGCAAGCGCGCCAGCGTACCCAGCTGGGACGAAATCATGTTCGGCAAGAAGGCCGACTGAGCTACCGCGCTCGCCGGGCCGCATTCGCTTCCTGGACAGGCGTCCCACATCGCGGACGGTGTTTGGTGATCGACCCTGCGTGCTGCCATCATCGTCGGCATGCAGATGATGCTGTGTTGTTGCTGTTGTCAGTGTTGTCACTGACGCGCGCCGACTCCGGCGCCCGAGGCCCTGCCCCTTTCCGTGGCCCGCCCGCCGACACAGCACTCACAGGAACTCCGCATGAATCTCCCGGCTCTAGCCGACCTCTTCGCGTCCCACGACCTCCGCCTGCTCCCCGGCTCGCACCCGGTCCCGGTCGAGCTGCTAGTCCAGTTGCCTGACGCAACCATCGCCCACTTCACCGCCCGCGGCACCAGCCTCCGCCTGCGCATCTACTCCCCCGACGCGCTCACCACCATCACCATCCCCGCCGAGTGCGGCTGCGGCGACCACCACCCCCAAACCGGCCCCGCCCGCCTAACCCTCAGCCGGTACGCCGTCCCTCTGAACGAGCGAATCATCGACGGCGAACTCGAATACAACTGGCACCACCACGAAGCCGGCCTCCTCCGCCTCGCCGACGCCGTCCCCCACTTCTTCACCCTCCTGACCCACCTGAAAACCCGCGAACTGGTCAGCGTCGCCTAAACCCACCCCACACCGCCCCTCCTCACCCGGCCGCCAGGCCCAACCGGGCCTCCCACCAACCCGGTCGCCCACCGGACCCGCCCGCTCCGCGTCACCACCATCCCAACCCGCGCGACACCCGACCAGCGCGCAAGCCCACACCGCGGCACTCCGCACTTCACCGCACGGCCGGGACCAGCTCACGCCGCCACAGCAGTACGCAAGCACCCGCGCGGCACCGCGCCATCGCCTACGCCGCGCAGGTCGTTCCGGCCCAGATCGCGCCGCTCGCCTGCCGTGCCTGGCCGGCCCGCCCGACCAGCTGACGCCGTACGCCAGTGCGCAACGCGCCCGCGTCGCGCCACCGCCTACGCCGGTGCGGGTCGAGCCGTCCAGGTCGAGCCGCGCGACCGGCTTGCCACCGCGCGTCGCCCATCACGGGACCAACCCGCCACGCCACCGCCTACGCCGGTGCGGGTCGAGCCGTGCAGATCGAGCCGCGCGACCGGCTTGCCACCGCGCGTCGCCCATCACGGGACCAACCCGCCACGCCACCGCCTACGCCGGTGCGGGTCGAGCCGTGCAGATCGAGCCGCGCGACCGGCTTGCCACCGCGCGTCGCCCATCACGGGACCAACCCGCCACGCCACCGCCTACGCCGCGCGGGTCGCGCTGCCCGGGCGGGGTACCACCGCTCGCGTTGCCCAACCACGGGACCGACCCGCGCTACGAGACTGCCGTGCCTGACTGGCTGGGCCGCCGGCGTACCGGGCGCGGAACCGTCTGCGGACCACGCAGTACCCAAGCCTCCCCACCTCGTCCGGACCGGCGCGCATCCCGCTGAACGCGAGGGGATATCCCCTCGCGTTGCTGCTTCTCCCCTGCTACATCAGCGGAGAACCGGCAACTGCAACGGATATCCGTTCGTGTGCGGCAGGCGGCGGCGGGGGTCAGGGGCCGGGGTCAGGGGCGGCGGTTGGCGGGTTCGTGGGTGTCGAACTGCCGGCGGGCGGCCTCCACCTTCGTCAGGTTGGGGGACCATTCGGCGAGGGAGTGGAAGAGTGGGGCGAGGCTTCGGCCGAGGGGGCTGATGGCGTACTCGACGCGGGGCGGGACCTCGGCGTGGTAGGTGCGGGTGATCAGGCCGTCGCGTTCGAGTTGGCGGAGGCGCTGGGTGAGGACTTTCGGGGTGATGGTGCCGATCCGGCGGTGCAGCTCGACGAAGCGCTGGACGCCGTATTCGTTGAGCGTCCACAGGATCGGCGTCGTCCACCGGCTGAACACCAGGTCGACGACCGGAGCGATCGGGCAGGCCTGGACGGGCTCGGCGGCAGCTGACGTGGTCTCGGTCACAAACCCGATACTATCCTCTAGGTACCTACTATCCGCGCGCCACTAGCGTGATCCCCATGATCGTGATCACCGGAGCAACCGGCAACGTAGGCCGTCCCCTCGTCCAGACCCTGACCGCGCTCGGCGAGGACGTCGTCCCCGTCTCCCGCAGCGGCGCCGGCCACCAGGCCGACCTCACCCGACCCGAAACCCTGCGCCCCGTTCTCGACGGCGCGAAGGCCGTCTTCCTGCTCACCTCCCCCGACTTCCTTGCCCGCGGCAACCTCCAGGAGGTGATCGCGGTACTGCGGGAAGCCGGCGTACCGCGGGTCGTCCTGCTGTCGTCGCAGGGTGTCGCCACGGAGCGGCACCCGTCCGTTCACGAGGACGCTGTCACCGGGTCGGAGCTCAAATGGACGATCCTCCGGCCCGGCAACTTCGCGAGCAACGCGTTCGCCTGGGCGGAGTCGGTCCGGAGCCAGCGGACGGTGTACGCGCCGTTCGCGGACGTCGCACTCCCCGTCGTCGACCCGCAAGACATCGCCGAGGTCGCCGCGGCGGTGCTCCGCGAACCGGGTCACGCCGGCGCCATCTACACCCTGACTGGTCCCACCGCGATCACCCCACGCCAACAGGCCACGGCGATTGAGGAGGCAGTCGGTACGCCGGTTCAGTTCGCCGAGCTCACCCCCGACCAGGCGCGCGCCAACATGCTCAACTTCATGCCAGCGCCAGTGGTCGAATCAACCCTCGACATTCTGGGCACTCCCACCCCAACCGAACAGCAGCCAACCCGCGACATCCAAGAGGTCCTCGGCCGCCCAGCACACACCTTCGCAGACTGGGTACGCCGCAACGCGACCGCCTTCCGCTAGTCGTCGGAATCGTCGAGAGCAGGACCGGCGCTGCGCGCAGCTCTGTACGCGCAGCCGACCGGTACAGGTGGTGCCCGTCGCGCGGCTCTTACCTTCCGCGGGTCTGCCGCCGAGCAGGGAGAGGCGCCAATGGTGGCTCATGCACCTCTTCACTCCGAACGACAGGCGTGCGGCGCGGGTCGTGCGCAGCGCGCGTCTCTCCGCGCAGGTCGGTCCCGGCGCGCGGGACGGCCACCTGAGGTGCAGGTGGTGCGCGCCGGACAGCTCTCCTGCTTCGCCTGGACCGCCGTGAGGTAACGCCGGGATGCGGGGCTAGTTCTTCTTTGATTCTTCAGGGGCGGGTTCAGCGGTGGGGAGGGCGTGTAGTTGGTGGCGGAGGGCTTGGGCTTCTTGTTCTGCTGCTTGGTGGGCTGCTGTCAGGGCGGCTACTCGGTCTTCGGTTGCCTGCTTGAGGTCGGCCAGTTGGGTTTGGTGGTCGGCGCGGAGTTGGTCGCGGTCGGTTCGGTGTTCGGTGCGGAGGGTTTCTAGTTCGGTGCGGTGGCGGGTGCGGTCTTCGCGGAGTTCGGCGCGGAGTTGGTCGGCGGTTTGCTGGGCGGCTTCGAGGGTGGACTCGGCGGTGGACTGGGCCTTGCGGGCAGCTTCGACTTCGGTTCGGGCTTGGCGGAGTTGGTCTTCGGCTGCGGTTTGGGCTTCGCGGAGGCGGTGTTCGGCTTCGGTGCGGACGCGGTCGAGTTCTGCGGCGGCCGATTCGTGGGCTGCGGCGAGGTCCTGGCGGGCTTGTTCCAGCTCGGCGGCGGCGTGGTCGGCGGCGGCGGTGGCTTCTTGGCGGGCTTGTTCGGCGGCTTCCTGGGCGACTGCCACGTCTACCCGGGCTTCGTCGAGGGCTGCGACGGCTTCGCGGGCCGCCTCGTCGGCTTCCTCGCGGGCGTCTTCTGCGTCGGCGGCTTGCTGTTCGGCCTGGCGGCGGCGGTGTTCTTCGTGGCCGCGTTGCCGTTCGGCGTCGGCGAGCTCGGCGCGCGATGCCGCCTGCAGTTGTTCGACCTCGGCGGCGACGGCTTCTGCGTCGCCGTACGTGCGGACTGCCTCGGCGATCTGGGCGAGGTAGCCCTCCAGTTCCTGCATCAGGCGCGGCAGGTTGCCCTTCATCAGCTGCTCGAGCGTCATCCGAGCCGCAGTCACCGGTCCCGGCCCTGAGACAGCCGACGAGTCCGGGCCGGCGGCAGTGCCGTCGCGACGGGCGGGTTGTCTGGCGAGCCGGTTCTTAGCGGCCCAGGCGTTCGCCTTGTTGTGGACGACCGGCTTCCCGTCGACCCCGGCTCCTTCCCGCCCGCAGTACTTCGGCGGGCGGCCCGGCGTCCCGGGGTCCACCTGCTTCGGGTTCGCACAGGTCACTCCAGGAAACTCGCACAGTCCCTGTCGAGTCCGAACGATCGGCTCAGTCGTCATCTCACCATCCTACGACATTACGTCGATAAAGTTCCCCATTAAGTATGGTTAACATCCACTACTTTAGACACAACTAAACTGAACGGAAGTAGCGCATAATCCCCGTTATGCGCTAGCGTGACGCCGTGAACGATCCGCTGGTTTTCCGTCCGACGGAGACTGCCGTCGAGCTGCCACGGCCCGATCCGGCGACTGAGGGCGCCGTACGTCGCTCCCTCGGCAGGCGTCGGCCACTCGCCGACCCCCGGGCGGACCCCGTCGACCGGCTGGAGCTGTTGATGGCAGCCCTCACGCCGGAGCTGACCGCGCTGGTCGTGCTCTGGCTGGGCGGGACACGGCGTGCGAGCCGGGACACGCGGATCGGGTACGCCGACGACCTGCTGCTGTGGGCCGACTGGGCGCAGCGCGAGCTCGGCCGGGAGCGGTTCGGGCTCGACCTGCGGCGCGGGGAGGTGACGATGTGGCTCACCTGCCAGCAGGACGCGGGCGCTGCGGCGTCCTCCGTCTCACGCCGGCTGTCGACGCTGTCCAGCCTCTACCGGTACGCCGCCGGCTGGGGCCTACCCGTGGTCTCCCCCATCTCCGACGACGACCACCGTCCCAAGTTCCAGCGCGGGCGCCGCGCCACCTCGGCGCGGGTGCTCGACGCCGACCAGGTGGGCGACCTGCTCGCGGCCGCGAGCGACGTCCGCGACGCCCTGATCGTCGGCCTCCTCTACACCGGCGCCCTGCGGGTCTCCGAACTCTGCGGCGCCAACGACGCCGACCGCCAGGACGAGGGCCGCCGTACCTGGCTCGTCGTCACCCGGAAGGGCGGTAAGTCCGTACGCGTACCGCTGGAGACGACCGTGTCCGAGCTACTCGACGCCTACCGCGGGACCCGGCCGCCCTGGACCGGCCAGGGGCCGGCCCCACTGTTCGCCGACGCCATCGGAAACAGGCTCGACCGCCACGACGTCACCCGCCTGCTCCGCCGGCTCGCGAAGGCGGCCGGTATCCCCCGCCCCGAAACAGTCGGCCCGCACTCGCTACGCGCCACCGCGATCACCGACCAGAAGCGCCGCGGCCACAGCGCCGAGGATCTCCAGGAGCTCTCAGGGCACGCGGATGTCCGCACGGTCATGGTCTACATCGACGACGACGGCCGCGCCGAACGCGTCGCCGCCCTTACCGACGACCTCGGCCGCGTCATGACCGCCGTACCCCGGCACCTCAAGTCGCCCGGCTAGTCCCGCAGCAGTCGGTCGACCAGTCCGTCGATGTACTCCGGAGTCAGCGGGTCCAGCCCGAACAGGACGCGGATGTACATCGGGGCCATCACGTGGTCCAGTACGCCCAGCGCATCGGGCGCGCGCTCCCCCCGTTCGGCGGCACGGTCGAGCATGGATTGCAGTTGCCGAGCGCGTTCGGCAAGGACGTCGTCCCGCGCCTGCAGGCCCTGCTCACCAGTACTCGACAACGCGATCGCGAGGCGGAGCAGGGCCAGACCGTCCGGGCCGGTGATCTCACGGGCCACCTGGGCCGCGTAGGTGCGCAGGTCTCCGTCCAGGGTGCCGGTATCGGGCATCGGTGACTGCGTGTCGAGGCGGGTGAGCGCCACCTCGGCGAGCAGGGTTTCCAGGCTTCCCCACCGGCGATAGATGCTGCTGTCGGCCACCCCCGCCCGCGCGGCGATGTCGCCGACGGTGAAGTTCCCGTAGCCGCGCTCGCTGATCAGATCGGTGACCGCCCGATGGACGTCCGCCGCGACCCGGGCGCTGCGTCCGCCGGGCCGCCGGGCGCGCTGTGGCTCGTTCATGGCCCGAGCTTAACGCAGCTGCGACTTGCGTTTGCGAGGCGGCGCGCCTACAGTCGCTAACGCAGCCAACAACTGCATTAGTGGTTCTGACGACGGAGAGGAATCCCGTGGCAGTGAACAGTCGACCGCATCGGGCCGTGTTGCTCGCGGTGACCTGTCTTGGCCAGTTCATGGTCCTGCTCGACAACACGATCGTCGGCGCGGCACTCCCTGACATGCAGCGCCGGCTGCACACCGAACTGACCGGCCTGCAATGGATCGTGGACGCCTACGTCCTGCTCGTCGCCATGCTGCTTCTCACCGGCGGCGTCCTCGCCGACCGGTTCGGACGCAAACGGGTGTACCTGATCGGAGTTGCCGTCTTCACCGTGGCGTCGCTGGTGTGCAGCCTCGCTCCGTCGGTCCCCTGGCTGATCGCCGGCCGGGTGCTACAGGGCATCGGCGCGGCGGCGCTGAGCCCGGCATCGCTCGCCCTGCTCGCCAGTGCGTATCCAGTGCCACAAGAACGAGTCAAGGCGATCGGTTTGTGGGCCGGCTTCAGCGGAATCGGCCTGGCCGCGGGACCGGTGGCCGGCGGCGTGCTCGCGCAGGCGTTCGGCTGGTCCGCGATCTTCCTGGTCAATCTGCCGGTCGGTGCGATCCTCCTGCTCGTCGGCCTTCGCAGCCTCGCCGAAACCCGGAATCCGGACGCTCCCGCGATCGACGTCCCAGGGACGGTGCTGTCCGTGCTCGGGGTCGGGGCGCTGACGTACGGACTCATCGAGGGCGGCGCTCGCGGGTGGACGTCGCCGTTGATCCTCGGCACTTTCGGCGCTGCCGTCGTCCTGCTCGCGGCCTTCGTCACCGTCGAGGCCCGCCGTTCCGCCCCGATGCTGCCGCTGCGGCTGTTCCGGGAGCGGCTGTTCAGCGTGTCCAACACGGCCATGGTCGTGGTCGGGTTCGCGCTGATGGGTTCGTCCTTCTTCTTCTCCCAGTTCTTCGTGTACGTCCAGGGCAGCTCGATCCTGCGCGCGGGCCTGCAGACCCTCCCGACATCACTCGCCATGGTCGTCGTCAGCCCGTACGCGGGCCGGCTCGCCGCCCGGTACGGCTTCCGTGTCGTGGTCACCGCAGGTCTCGCCCTCGCCGGTCCGGGTCTACTCGCACTCGGCATGGTCCACGCCGACACCGGCTACGGGAACGTGTGGTGGCGTCTGGGGCTCGTCGGCGTCGGCTTCGCGTTGACCATGTCCCCGTTGACGGGGGCCGCCATCCAGGCGGTCAGCCAGCAGGAAGGCGGCCTGGCCTCGGGCATCAGCAGCACGACCCGGCAGATCGGCGCGGTGCTCGGTGTGGCGCTCCTCGGGGCCATCGTGCGCGCCCGGCAATCCTCCGGCGCCTCGTTCGAGGCGGGGCTCAACAGTGCCTTCCTGGCCGCCGGCGCCGTCACCTTGGCCACCGCGGTCTTCACCGGTCTGTGGCTCGCGAAGTCCAGAACCGCGCACACCGTGGCGTCTGCGCCCGAGTCGAAGCACAGAGTCTTGAATTAGTAACACGCTTGGTTTAACTTATCCGCGCAGCTGCTCTTCCGGTCCGCCACCTGGGAGGTTCCAGCATGTCCAGACGCCTGCTCGCGCGGGTACTCCCCCTCTGTCTACTGACCGGCCTGCTCGCTGTTCCGACAGCGCAGGCCGCGACCACGTACCCCAGCGGCGTCGGCGCCGACCTCGGGCCGGCGCCCACCACGCTCGGCGTGAAACCTGCCGCCGGCGACGACCCGGCCGGGCTCCGGACCGGCACCGCGCAGGGCCGCACCTACTGGCAGACGAACCGGGCCGCCAACACCGGATACCTCGAGTTCGACGTGGATCACGACTATGTCGGCGAGATCGGCACCGACGACGTCCTGGTGACGGTGACGTATCTCGACAGCGGCTCCGGCACCCTCGACCTTCAGTACGACGCGAAGGACAACCCGCAGCAGGACGCCACCGACGTACAGCTCACGAACACCGGCCAGTGGAAGACCGGCGTCTTCGCGCTCACCGGCATCAGCTTCACCAACCGGCTCGGCGACGCCGACCTGCGGGTCTTCGGCGGCTCCGACGACGTCACGATCGCCGGCCTTCGGATCAGTACGGCGGGCGCCTCCGTGCAGCTCGGCGCGACGCCCGTCCAGAACGGCATCAGCCCCCGCGCCGGCGACGACGCCTCGCACCTGCTCACCGGCATCCAGGACGGCCGCCCGTACTGGCAGACCGACCGCACCGCGCCGTCGCCCGGAACGAACTTCTTCTACATGAACGTCGCCGACACCTATCTGTACGACAACCACGGCCTCGTCCTGGTCAGTGTCGACTACTTCGACGAGGGCAACGGTCAGTTCGGGCTGCACTACGACTCCTCCGGCGACACGATCCCGGACAAGTTCAAGAACTCCGAGGTCGTCCGGTACGGCGACACGAAGACGTGGAAGACCTACACGTTCGCGCTTCCCGACGGCGTACTGACGAACCGTTCGAACGGCGGCGACTTCCGGATCCACAACGGCGACGGCTCCGCCGACCTCAAGGTCGCGGCCGTCCGGGTCGCGAAGGTCGCGGGCACGCTCGACGTCACCGAAGGCCTCGTCGACCTGATCGGCCAGGCCACCCGCACCGCCAAGGCCGCCCGGGAAGGAACCCGGGACGGGCAGTACCCGGCCGGCAGCCGCGCCACCTTGCAGGCCGCGATCGACAACGCTCAGGCGGTCGCGTCCACCCCGGGCGTCACCGACGCCCAGGTCAAGGCGGCGCTGACCACGCTGCAGAACCGGCTGGACGCGTTCACCGCGTCGGTCGTCGACACGAACTTCGCGGCCAGTGGTACGGCGTCCGCGAGTGCCGGCACCGGCGCGGCGAACGTGAACGACGGCGACGACACCACCTCCTGGACGGGCGGCGCCGACTCGTGGCTGCAGCTCGACCTCGGCAAGCCGCGACCGGTGAACGACGTCCGGGTGGAATGGGGCGCCGCCTCCTCCCCCGACTACACCGTGCAGGTGTCGAACGACGGCAAGAAGTTCACCGACGTCGGCCGGATCGGCTCGCCGGGCGGGAACCAGATCAGCCGTACGCGGTTCGCGACGGTCGACGCGCGGTATGTAAGAGTCGCGATGACAGGCGCTCAGACATTCACCGTGCAGGAGCTGCAGCTGCGAGCAGCACCCGTCGTCACGCCGCAGCCGAAGCTCGTGCAGACCAGCAGCCCGACCGAGGACGGCGTGGTCGCCGACTTCGACGCCACGCAGTACGGCGCCGATCGCTCCGGCAAACGGGACTCGACGCGGGCGATCCAGCAGGCGATCTACGCCTGTCAGGACGCAGGCGGCGGCACGGTCTGGCTCCCGGCCGGGCAGTACAAGGTGACCGACACGATCGAAGTACACGCGTTCTGCACGCTGCGCGGCGACAAGCGCAGCACGATCGTCGTCGCGGACCTGGCGCCGGGTGACGACGGGCCGAGTCTGTTCCGGATCGGCGGCAGCGCCGGCCTGGTCGGCGTCACGACGTACTACCCGAACCAGAACGCGACCGACCCGGTGCCGTACAACTACACGTTCGAGATCCCCGGCGGCGCCTGGATCGGCAACGAGAACTACATGATGTCGACGGTCTCCGACGTCACGATGCTGAACTCGTACCGCGGGATCGGCGTCAGCACGATGCCGAACGACCACGGCAACGCCCCGAGCTCCGGGCAGGTGCACGAGTCGACGACGATCCGGAACGTGCAGGGTACGGCGCTGTTCGAGGGCGCCCGCGCGTACAACGGCGCCGACGTCGGCACCTGGGAGAACGTTGCCTTCGACAACTCGTACTGGTCGTCGGCGCCGGCCGCGTTCCGTCCGCCGGCTCGGGCACAGCTGGACGCGTGGACCCGCGCGCACGGCACCGGGCTAGTCCTCGGCGACCTCGAGTGGGACCAGTTCTACCGGGTCTCTGTCGCCGACTACGCGATCGGGATCCACGTGGTCGCCGGTCAGCGCGCGCAGTTCACCGGCAGCTTCCTCGCACCGGACATCCGTCGCACCGGGGTCGGCATCAAGGTCGACGTGATGGACGACCGCTGGGGTATGACGCTCGCCGGCGGGCACGTGGACGGCGGGATCACGAACGACTCGCACGGCTACGTGAAGCTCACCGGGACGGAGGTCGTCGGCCCGCAGACCGGGACGATCCACCACATGTCCGGCACGGCACCGACATACACGCAGAAGCCGTTGCCGAAGCCGGTGCAGAAGCTGTACGTCGTGGACGCGCCGCACGGAGTCGGGTACTTGCCGGCCGCGGACGCGACGCGCGACGTACAGAAGGTGCTCGACCGGGCCGGGCGGGACGGCGGCGGGATCGTGTACCTGCCGGCCGGGTGGTACCGGATCAGCACGCATCTGGCCGTCCCGGCGAAGGTCGAGCTGCGCGGCGCGTCCGCCGTACCGAACCGGGACGAGGGCGGGCTGAGCGGCGGGACGGTGCTGCAGGCGTTCGAGAGGAACACCGACACCGCCCTGGTCACGCTTGGCGCCAAGGCAGGTGTGCGCGGGCTGCGGGTGTTCTATCCGGAGAACAACCCGGCGAACGGCGTCGTGCCGTACCCGTACGCGATCCGCGGGCACGCCGGTGGCAACTACGTCATCAACGCGGGCTTCCCGAACGCGTGGGACGGCATCGACCTCAGCGGCGACGACGTCGTCGTACGGAAGGTGGCCGGTGCGTTCTTCGACCACGCGATCACGATCGGGGCCGGGCGCAACGGCCGGGTCGAGGGCGTGCTGTCGAACGGGAACGCGGTCACCCGGGTCGGGTACCAGCATCCGTACTGGATGAACGAGGGCAACATCTTCGAGCTCGTCATCGACAAGTACATGCGCAAGACCGCGAAGATCGTCACGGTCGACGGGGCCCGCGGGCTGACGCTGCTGAACGTGTTCGCGTACGGCTTCCACGACGGGCTGGTCGTGGACGACGGGCAGGTCGAGGCGTTCAACCTGGGCACCGACAACCTCGGCACCGACGGCCACACCGTGCAGGTGGTGAAGGGCGACGTCGAGGCGACGAACCTTGCCCGGTACAACGGTGCGACGCTCAGCGGTCCGGCGACCTTGCACAACGTGATGGTGATCAACGTCGTGCAGCGCAGTGTCGCGGTGCGGGCGAACGGGAACGGTACGGTCGCGATCGCCGGCAACGAATCCGAGCCCGGAACGTACGAGGTCGGCGCGCAGGTCACAGTGACGGCGGCACCCAGATCGGATAGCGTTTTCCTCAACTGGACCGTGAACGGGACGGTGGTGGCGACAACGCCGTCGTACACCTTCACCGTCGACACGGACCGGATACTGACCGCCAACTTCACACCGAAGTAGGAGCGAGATGGCTGACACACAACAGCAGCAGGTCGCGATCGTCGGCTGCGGCATCATCGGCCGCACCCACGCCAAGGCCGTCGCGGAACGCCCCGACGCCGTCGTCACCGCCCTCGTGGACGGCGACGACGCGGCCCGGGAGGCACTGCGGGCACAACTGGTCGAGCTCGGCCAGCCGGAGCCGAAGGTGTACGACGACCTGCCCGCGGCGCTGAGTGGGTCGGACGTGTCCCTCGTCGCGATCTGCACCCCGAGCGGCACGCACGCCGCGCTCGCCGAGCAGGCGCTGGACGCGAAGAAGCACGTGGTGATCGAGAAGCCGCTCGACGTGGACCTGGTCCGCGCCCGCCGGCTCGGCGCCGCGGCCGACCGGGCCGCGAACCACGGCGTCCTGTCGTCCGTGATCAGCCAGCACCGGTTCGACGCCGGCAGCGCGGTCGTCAAGCAGGCGATCGACGCCGGGCGCTTCGGGCAGCTGACCTCCTGCGTCGCGACGGTCGCCTGGTGGCGGAGCGACGAGTACTACGCCTCCGCCGGCTGGCGCGGCACGTGGGCGCAGGACGGCGGCGGCGCGCTGATGAACCAGGGCGTGCACACCGTCGACCTGATGCTGTGGTTCATGGGCCGCCCGGTCACGATCCAGGCCCAGGCGCTGCGCGCCGCCCACCACGCGATCGAGGTCGAGGACACGGTCGTCGCGACCCTCACCTTCGAGAACGGCGCGGTCGGCACGCTGCACGCGACCACGGCGGCGTACCCCGGTGGCCGCACCCGCGTCTCGGTCCACGGCACCGAAGGCGGCGCCGAAATCGAGGACGACCGCCTCAGCCGCCTCAACGTCGACGGCACCGACTCCGACCAGCCGGTCGACGTCGGCAGCCCCGGCGGCCACACCGCGCAGTACGACGACATCTTCCACGCACTCGCCGAGGGCGAGAAGCCGGCCATCACCGTCCAGGACGCCATCGACGCACTGGCGACGGTGCGGGCGGTCTACATCGCGTCAACTCTCCAACGCCCAGTCAAGTTCCTGGACGTCCTGGAAGGCCGGTACGACGACGTAGACGTCTCCCGCGGCATCGGTCTCCCGCCCAACTAGCCAACTGCGCGAACCCGGTGTCGTTAGGCGCCGGGTTCGCGGTTGTTGAGGATGCGTTGGTAGAGGTTGCAGTCCTGCCAGTAGCCGTCGATGTGTAGGTAGGTGGGGGCCATGCCTATCTGCTGGAAGCCCGTGCGGTCCAGCACTCGCTGAGAGGCGACGTTGCCGGTGAGGGTGCTTGCCTCGATGCGGTGGAGTTTCAGTTCGGTGTCGGCGATCTCGGCGACGGCTTCCACCGCGCGGGTCGCCAGGCCCTGGCCGATCGAGTCGGCCGCGATCCAGTAGCCAAGGCTTGCGCTGCGGAACGGACCCGGGACCAGGTCGCTCAACGTGATTGCGCCGACGATCCGGTCGGCGGCGGCCAAAACCCAGGGAACTACCTGGCCGTTCTGGTAGCGGCCGAGTTGGTAGGTCAGGCGTTCCAATTGGCCTTCGGCCGTGAACCACCGCTCCGCACGAACCGGCTCCCACCGCCGCAGATGTTCCCGGCTCAAGGTCTGAGCATCGGCCAGCGCAGCAGCATCGTTCAGGGTTGCGATCCGGAGTTCGACGTCCGGCGTCAGCTGGCGGGGTTCGATCACTTGGGAAGCCTACGGGCCTGGCTCGATCCCGACACCCGAGGGGTGAACGCGTCGTGGAAGATCGTCGACGCCGCGCCGACCGCGGCCGCGTCCTTCTGCAGCATCGACTCCTCGACGACGACCTCCCGGGTCTCCCGCGCCAGCGGATGCGCGTTCACCGCGCGGCCGATCTCGGCGAGGAAGATCTCCGCGATCTCCTTCCCGAACGCCGGTCCGCCGAGCACCAGCAGGTCGATGTCCAGCAGGTCGACGAGCCCGACGGCACCCTGCCCGATCACCCGAGCCACCTGCCGTACGGCCCGCACCGCCGCCGCGTCCCCGGCAGCCGCGGCGTGGCAGACCGCCTTGTACCGCGTGGCCTCGTCGGTGGCGGCCGGGTCCTTCTCGACGTACCCGTACTCGGCCGCGATCACCGGAAGCGACGCCGTCGGGTTGCACTCGGGGACGAGCCGCGGGCCGTTCTCGCCGTCCCACTCCCCCACCCGCAGCGCCGCGACCTGCCCGAACTCGCCCGCGTTCGACGTACCGCCGCGATAGATCGCCCCGTTCAGGAACAGCCCGCTCCCGACTCCGGTGCCGAGATACAGGTACGCGAAGTCGCGGGCCCGCGCCGACCGGCCGATCCAGCGTTCGCCGATCGCGGCCGCCGTACCGTCCTTCTCGACCAGCACCGGATGGTTCAGCCGATCCTGCAGCAACTGCCGGATCTTCAGCCCGTGCCAGGCCGGCTGCAACGGCAACGCGAGCAGGGACCCGTCGGCGTCGATCGGACCGGGAACCGCGACCCCGACGCCGAGCATCGAGGCCATGTCCACCTGGCTGATGCTCAACGCCGCGGTCACCGTCGCCGCGGTCAGGTCCACGAGCCGGCCGGCCTCGAGATCCTCGGCGAGGTCGACGGTCTCGCGGCGGACGATGTTCCCGTCCAGGTCCACGACCGCGACGGTCAGCAGTTCGGGGTCGACGTGGATCCCGACCGCGTGCGCCGCGTTCGACCGCAGCCGGACCGGCGTCCGCGGTTTGCCGAGCCGTTCGGCGCGCTCCTGCGCCTCCTCCACCAGCAGGCCCTGCTGGAGCAGGATGCGCAGGATCCGCGACACCGACTGCTGGGTGAGGCCGGTCCGGCGGGAGATCTCGGTCCGGCTGATGATGCCGGCCAGCCGGATCGTCTCGATGATCACGGCCTCGTTGAACGAGCCCAGGTCGTACTGGTTCGCACCCGCGCGCCGGACCAGCCCCTCGACCGATTCGCTCATCTCTCCACCTCCCGTCTCGTCGCCTGCCTGGGCCGTGATCGTACTGCCGGACTACGGTGCCTCGAGGGCCCCGTCGATCCGCCGTACGCCGGCCGCCCACTCGTCGTGACCCGACAGCTCGGCCGGGTACCGGGCCGCTGCCTCCAGGTCGACGTCGATGCCCCAGCCGGGAGCGTCGTTCGGCCGCAGCCAGCCGTCCTCGATCCGCAGCGTGCCGGGGAACACCTCGTACGTCGCGTCGTTGTAGATATGCCCCTCTTGGATGCCGAAGGCAACCGACGTGACGTCCAGTGCGACGTTCGCGGCGGCACCGATCGGCGAGGTGTCGCCCGGGCCGTGCCACGCGGTCCGGACGCCGCACAGCTCGGCCAGGTCGGCGAGCTTGCGGGCCGGCGTCAGGCCGCCGATGTCCGAGACGTGCGAGCGGATGAAGTCGACGCCGTGGTCGCGGATCAGCCGGACCGCGTCGTTCATCGACGTGGTCAGCTCGCCGACCGCGAGCGGCACCGGCGACGCGGCCCGCACCTCGGGCAGCCGGTCCCAGTTCTCCGGCGCGAGCACGTCCTCCAGGAAGAACAGCCCGTACGGCTCCAGCGACCGCGCCAGGATGATCGCTTCCTTCGGGGTCAGCCGCGAGTGCACGTCGTGCAGCAGCTCGATGTTCGCGGGCAGTGCCTGCCGCGCCTCGGCGAACAGCTCCGGCGTCGAACGCAGGTAGTCGCGCGCGGACCAGCCGTTGCGGTAGGGCGCGTCCGGGTAGAGCGTCGGCAGCTGCGGAGCGCCGTACCCGCCGCCGCCCGGCGTGGACATCTGCAGCCGGACGTGCCGCCAGCCCTGGTCGACCAGGGTCTTCGCGTGCTCGATCGTGTCCTCGATGGTCTTGCCGCTGGCGTGGATGTACGTGTCCGCGGCCGCGCGCACCTTGCCGCCGAGCAGCTCGTACACGGGCATCCCGGCGCGCTTGCCGGCGATGTCCCAGAGCGCCTGGTCGATCCCGGAGATCGCGTTGTTGGTGACCGGTCCGCCACGCCAGTACCCGGAGTACGACGCGAGCCGGGTCAGGTCGCCGATGTCACCCGGGTAGCGGCCGACCAGCAGCCGGGCGAGGTGCTCGTCGACGAACGTCTGCACCGCCTTCCAGCGCTGCGTGAACGTCGCGCAGCCGAGCCCGTACAGGCCCGGCTCGGTGGTTTCGATCTTCACGACCACCAGCGGGATGCCTTGCGGCGCCGTGACGATCGCCTTCACCGCGCGGATCCGCAGGTCGTCGCGGACCGGCCACGGCTGGTCGAAGTTCGAGGGCATGTCAAAGCTCCAGAGGAAGAGTTGGTAGGTCCAGTTCGTGCCGGGCCTGGAAGCCCAGCGTGGTACGGACTGCGGTCAGGTCCATCGGTACCTCGCGCCCGACGAACCGCCGCAATCGCGGCACCTCGGGTGCGTACGCGTCCAGCAGGTCCTCGGTCGCGTACGGCGCGGTGCTGGTGCCGGCGGCAACGAAGAACGTGTGCGCCCCGGACAGCGGCGCGGTCAGCCCGAGCTCCACGACGTACGCCGCGTCCCGGGTGTCGAGGTAGGTCCACGCCTCGCGGAGCCCGCTGACCGGGTCCTCCTTGACGTGCGCGGCCATCCGCTCGAGCGCGTCGGCGGAGTTCACGTGCGGGAACCGGAACGAGACCACGTCGATCCCCCACCGCCGCCACGCCATCCGCGCGGTGTTCTCGTCGTTCTGCTTGGACAGCGAGTACCAGTCGCCGACGTCGCTCGGCGCCTTCTCGTCCCACGGGAAGTACGCCGGCCGGATCTCGTGCGGGTTGAACGGTACGCCGGTGGCGTTGATGCTGCTCGCGATCACCGCCCGGTCGATGCCCAGCGCACCCGCCTGCGCGAGCACGTTGAACGTCGACACCACGTTGATCGTGTACACGTCGTACGGCGTACCGGCCGACGGATGCGCGAGCGCCGCCAGGTGCACGACGTACTCCGCACCCTCCAGCGCCTGGGCCACGTCCGCCTCGGACCGGGTGTCGCCGATCAGCACCCGGTCCGCCTTCAGATCGGGATGCGGGACGTTCGACAAGGCGGTCACCTTCGCACCCAGCTCGTTCAGGTGCTCGACCGTGACCAGCCCGATCCGGCCGGCAGCCCCCGTGACCAGCACCCGCCGGCCGTTCAGTTCACTCACTCTTTGATGCCTCCGGACATTCCGACGCCGCGCAGGAACTGCTTCTGGAACAACAAGAACAGCACCACAGGTATCAGAACCGCGAGGAACAGTGCGCTCATCTGCAGCGAGATCTCTGTGGTCTTCTGCACACGCGGGAGCGCGACGGAGATCGGCTGCAGGCTCGGATCCGGCAGCACCAGCAGTGGCCAGAGGTAATCCTTCCATGAACCGATCACGGTCAGCAGCGCCACGACGCCGACGATCGGCTTCGACAGCGGCAGGATCAGCGACGTGAACATCCGCAGGTTGCTCGCCCCGTCGATCCGGGCCGCCTCGATCAGCTCGCGCGGGATCGAGTCGAAGTACCGCTTCATCACCAGGATGTTGAACGCGCCCGCGGCCTGCGGCAGCCAGACCGCCCAGAACGTGTTCTGCAGGCTGATGTGCAGCAGCGGCATGTCCAGCACGGTCATGTAGAGCGGGACCAGCGAGATCACGCCGGGCAGGAACAGCGTCGCGAGGACGGCGCCGGTGACGACCGGGCCCCACTTCGGACGCAGGATGCTCAGCACGAACGCGCCCGTCGTACACACGAACAGCGTCGAGATCATCGAGCCGATCGCGATGAACGCGGTGTTGCCGAGGTACGCGCCGATCTGTACCCGGTTCCAGGCATCGGGGATGTTCTTCAGCTGGATCCCCGACGGCCACAGCTGCATCGGGCCGCTGAGGATGTCCTGGCTGGTGGAGACGCCGGACTTCAGCAGCCACAGCAGCGGGCCGACACCGGCGACCACCACGGCGACGAAGATCACCACCTGGATCGCGGGCAGCCCGAACCGGACCGCGGTGCGCTGCCGGTCGGCGGTCGAGATGATTCCACGTTCGTAGCTCATCAGTTGCTCCAGCGGCGGGTGGCGAAGTGGTAGACGACCGACAGCAGGCACAGCACGCCGGCGAGCAGCACACTCAACGCGGTCGCGGCCCCGAAGTCGCCGTTGATGAACGCGTACCGGTAGATCAGCAGCAGGATCGACAGCGTCGCGTCGTTCGGTCCGCCGCCGGTGAACAGGAACGGCTCGGTGAACACCTGGAAGGTTCCGATCAGCTGCAGCAGCATCATGATCAGGATGATTCCGCGGATCTGCGGCAGCGTGACGTGCCAGACCCGGCTCCAGATCCCGGACCCGTCGAGCTCGGCCGCCTCGTACAGCTCCGTGCGGACGCCGGTCAGCGCCGCCAGGTAGATGATCGAGGTGGCGCCCGCGCCGGCCCAGGTCGCCTCGAGGACGATCGCCGGCATCGCGAGGCTCTGCGAGTTCAGCCAGGCGTACGGGCCGAGCCCGAACCAGCCGAGGATCGCGTTGAACACCCCGGAACCGCTCGGGTCGTAGAAGAACTTCCACAACAGGATCGCGGCCACCGGCGGTACGACGGCCGGCAGGTACGACAGCACGTTGTACAGCCAGCCCGTCTTGCGCAATTCGCTGACGAACACGGCCAGGAACAGCGGCACCGGGAATCCGAAGACCAGCGCCAGGAACGCGAAGTACAGCGTGTTCAGGGCCGCCTGCGGGAGCTGCGGGTCGGTCAGCACGTAGCTGAAGTTCGCCCAGCCGACCCACTCGGCGGGAGCGACCAGGTTGGTCTTCTGGAAGCTCAGCACCAGGCCGCGGACGATCGGGCCCCACGAGAAGTACAGGAAGGTCAGGAGCAGCGGCAGCGCGAACAGGATCGCGCTCAGCCCGCCGGAGCGGTACCAAGTGGCAACGCTCCGGCTCGACGACTGCTTAGTTCTTTGCTGGAACATCTGATTACCGCGCCAGACGCGCGTCGACCTTCGAGGCGGCGTCGCTGACCAGCTTGTCGACGTCCGCGTCCTTCTTGGTCAGCACCTGCTGGACCAACGGGTCGAGCAGCGAGTAGACCTCCTGGCCCTTGTTGGGCGGCTCGGGCAGCAGCTTCAGGGTCTTCGTGGAGTCGATGTAGCCCTGGAACTGGTTCACCGGGACGTTCACGTACGGCTGGATCCACTTGTTGTACTGGTCGTACGTCTCCTGGCTCAGCGGGCTGATGCCCGGCCGGCCGACGAAGCCCTTGTCCGCGATCGCGGTCTTCGCGTCCGCCACCGCCGAGGCCTCGCTGGTGTACTTGTCGAACTGGTCGAACCGGATCCACTTCAGCGCCGCGACGATCTCGTTCTTGGTCGCCTTCGGGCTGATCATCTTCAGCGCGCCGCCGGTCAGCGTGCCGTGCGGGCCGCCGTCCTGCGGCAGCGCGCCCTCACCGAAGTCGGCGGGCTTCATGCCGAAGTTCTTCACGCTCATGTCGTAGGCGTCCGGCGCCTGCATGACCATGCCGATCTTGCCGGCCGCGAAGTCCTGCCGGATCTCCTCCTGGTTGTAGAGGAACTTGCTGCCCATCGAGTTGTCGGTCCAGCGCATGTCCTTGAGCAGCTGCAGCGCCTTCTTGGTCGGCGCGTCGTTGAACGTGCTCTTCTTGCCGTCCTGGCTCTCGATGCTGCCGCCCATGCTGTACGTCATCGTGGTCAGCATCCAGCCACCGGTGTTGTTGGTGGTGAGCTGCGCGTAGCCGGCCTTGCCGGTCTTCTCCGCGATCTGCTTGGCGTCCGCGCGGACCTCGTCCCAGGTCGTCGGCGGCTTGTCCGGGTCCAGGCCGGCCTGCTTGAACAGGTTCCGGTTGTAGGCCAGGCCGACCGAGAACACGTCGATCGGTACGCCGTAGATCCGGCCCTTGTCGTCCTGGACGATCTTCAGGACGTTCGGGTTCAGGTCCTTGGTCATGTCGACCAGCTTCAGCTCGTCGGTGATGTCCGGCAGCTGCTTGTTCGGGATCATGTTGGCCGGCTCGGTGAAGCTGATGCTCATCACCGTCGGCAGCGTGCCGCCCGCGACCTGTGCCTGGAAGGTCTGCGCCTGCCAGTTGGTCTCGGTCGACTTCACCGTGATGTTCGGGTTCTTCGCCATGAAGTCCTTGATCTTCTGGTCGAAGGCCTTCACGTCGTTCGGCTTGTCCGGGGTGGGCCGGTCGCCGATCGTGATCGTCACCGGCGCCTTCTCGTCGATGTCACCACCGCCGCTGCCGGCCGCGCCGGGCGTGGTGCCCTTCGCGCAACCCGCCGCCAGCAACAGCCCAGCCACTCCGAGGGCAGTACCGAACCGGCCCCACCTGCTCGCAAACGTCATCGGAACTCCTCAGGTTTCCGGATGCCGCCGGTGTGCTCTGAGCCACACACCGGCCAGGTCCCGAGTAAGTTAAACCAAGCGTGTTACTAACTCAAGACCTAGATCCCGGCATCTGCGGTAACGCTTTCGCAACGTCCGAAAACCGATGGAAGCCCGCGGTCGCGGGGCGTGAGGATGAGGGCATGCATCTGCGACCGGCGACCGCTGCCGACTTCCCGTTCCTGCTGGAGATGTTGCTCGAGGCGTGCAACTGGGACGGGACACCCTGGTACGACGAGGCGAAAGTACGGCAGGACCCGCGCGCGTGGGGGTACCTCGGCGGCTGGCCGCTCGACGGGGATTTCGGGGTCGTCGCGGAGATCGACGGCTCCCCCGCCGGCGCCACCTGGGCGCGGCTCCTCACAGCGGATCGGCCCGGCTACGGGTACGTCGCGGACGACGTACCGGAGCTGACGCTCGGGGTGGCGCCGGGGTTTCGCCGGCGCGGGGTGGCGCGGGCCGTGCTGACCGAAGCAGCCGCGCAGGCCCGCGCGGCGTCGTACCGGAGGTTGTCGCTCAGCGTCGACCCGGACAACCCCGCGCGGGGCCTCTACGAATCACTCGGTTTCCGCAAGGTCGGCGTCGTCGGGACGTCCGACACGATGGTGCTGGAGCTCTAGCCGAACCCGCGGACGCGGAACTGCATCACCCGGTACGGCCAGCCGGCGTCGGTGTTCCACTGGCTGACCGACAGGTGCATGTCGGACAGCGTCGAGCCCGGGATCACGTACCCGCCGTACAGCTGCGCCACGTGGTTGTCGTCCTCCGAGCCCCACGCGCCGCCGTAGATCAGGGTTTGCCGGTACGCCGTGTACAGGTTCGACGTCGGCGTGTCCATGATCATGCCGTCGATCCGGTAGTCGCCGGCGTTGAACCAGGTCAGCACCCACCTCCCACCGAGCGGCCGCAGACTCATCTCGCCGAAACTGCCGTTCAGGATCGGGGTCGCCGGATTGCCCCACGCCCAGATGCCGTCGCGGTAACCCCACGGCTCGTACGCGCCCGGATTCGCGATCTGCTCCTGCCGGACCCGCTTCAGGATGATCGGCTTGTTGCGCTGGAACCCGGTCGAGTAGACGTACACGTACCCGTCGTTCCCGAGACCCCAGGTGAGCAGCTGGAACATCCCGCCGTCGATGTTCGGGTCGAACTTCGCGCCGGTGTGGTACCAGCTGGCACCGGAGTTGTCGGAGCGCCAGATCTCCGTCCACACGACGTTCCCGAGGCCCTTGTTGACCATGGCGTGCAGGTACATCGACCCGCCGATCGTGATCACGTCCGACGGCAGCACGGTCGAGAACGTCGGGTTGTCGTGCGGGTAGTCCCAGAGCTGCTGCGCCGCATCACCGCCGACCGCGCCGGACCACTTCACGCCGCCGCTCAGGTCCGACGTCGTCGACCACAGCGCCACCGGCGAACGCCACCAGCCGCCGCCGACCCGCGCTTCTTCGAACGTGTCGCCGAACATGAACAGCAACCGGCCGTCCGGCGTACGCGCCGGAATCCCGAGATCGGTCGCCGCCATCCGGAACCGGTCGGTGAGTCCCGGCCCGGTCAGGTCCGCGACCTTGTTGGTCTGGATTGCCTGGGTACTGCCGAACGCTCGCCCTGGTACGGCGGCGAGCACACCGGCACCGACCGCGGCCTTGAGGAACGTGGATCGCTTCATCATCTGTGGTGACTCCCAGCATCAACGGGGGCGGACTGATGGGAAATCGATTTCTGCCACAGAATCCCGCACCCCCACACCCGAAGTCAACCCTCAACCACCCCACGACCCCACCACCAACCACCGCCACCACCTAGGCCACCGAGGCAGCGGAGGCAACCGAGGCGACGGAGGGAGCGGAGAGGATCGTGGCCACCGGCGCGAGGGGCATTTGAGCGGATGTCCCTTCGCGTTGCTGGTTCTCCCCTGGTATGAGAGCGGAGAACCAGCAACACGAGGGGACATCCCCTCGTGTGTGCGGCCAGCCTCAGGAGACCTCGTACGTCCCGTCGAGCCGAGCGCGACCGAGGACCTGGCCGCTGATCGCGGCATTCGAGGCGACCGCACTTGAGGGGATATCCCTTCGTCTTGCTGGTTCTCCCCTGGTATGAGAGCGGAGAACCAGCAACACGAGGGGACATCCCCTCGTGTGTGCGGCCAGCCTCAGGAGACCTCGTACGTCCCGTCGAGCCGAGCGCGGCCGAGGAGGTGGCCGGTGATCGCGGCGGTGAGCTGGGCGAGGGTGAAGCCGGGCGGGAGGTCCGTGGGTCGGTCCAGGGCGAAGAGCTGGAAGACGTACGCGTGGGGACCGTGCGAGCGGATCGGCATCGGCCCGATCCACCCACGCCGCCCAAGCGGTCCACGCCCGTGCCGCAGCTCGCCGCCCCCGGCACGGTCCCGCGCGGCGTCGCCGACGGCGGACGGGTCGGCCGCAGACACGGCGGTGGACACGCCGGGCGTAGGCACGGCGGTAGACACGTCAGGCGCAGCGGCAGTAGACGGGTCTACCGCGGGCGCGGCGGTAGCCGCGTCGGGCGTAGGCACGGCGTCGGTAGACGCGTCCGGCGTAGGCACGGCGTCGGTAGATGGGTCGGCCGCGCGCGCGGTGGTAGACGCGGCGGGGGCGGGTACGGCGGGGGTGGGTGGGGTGGGTGCCGGGTCGGTGGGTGGGGTGGGGTGGTTGGTTAGGGCGTTCGCGGGGAGGGCGCCGGAGGATGGGTTGATGCCGACTGTGAGGGCGTGGACGGCGGGGGTGCTGTGCGGTACGTCGGGGTCCTGGACGATCAGGACGAGCTCGAGCGTGCCCGCGGGCGGCTCCGTCCAGGCTAGGGGCGGTGAGATGTTCGCGCCGAATACGTGGCCTCGGTGTGCGGGCGGGATCGGCGTACCGTGCTCGAAGGCGGGGCTGGTCAGGGTGAAGGTCTCCGGGGCCTGCAGCTCCGGGCGTGCCCAGGCGAGCTTGTCCTGCCCGGCGCGCCGGTTGCGCAGCAGTACGCCGAGCGGGTTCGCGGGCATTGGTCTACCGCCCGGTGGCGACCGGGCGACTCGGGTCGGTCACCCACTCGGACCAGCTGCCGACGTACACCGTCGAGGGGATCCCCGCGGACTCCAGCGCGAGTGCCTCGTGCGCGGCGGTCACGCCGGAACCGCAGTACACGGCCACCTCGGAGCCGCCCTTCACCCCGAGCGCCGCGAACCGCTCCCGAAGCTCGTCGGCCGGGCGGAAGTGTCCGCTCTCGGTGACGTTCGCACCGGTGGGCGCGTTCACTGCTCCCGGGATGTGTCCCGCAACTGGGTCCATCGGCTCGACCTCGCCCGTGAACCGCTCCGGAGCACGCGCATCCAGCAAGATCCCCCGCCCGGCGACCGCTGCCGCTCCGTCCGCATCCAGCACGGGAAGATGTCCAGGAGTCGCGATGAAACCGCCGACGGCCTCGCCTGTGCTCCCGTCGGCACCGGTGGAGTTGGTTGCCGGGGCGGCAGTCCCCTCTCCACCGGCGGCAGCCTGTCCCTTGGCAGCAGCTTGTCGCTCCGCGGGAGCGTGTCCCTCGCCGCGAGCCTGTCCCTCGGCCGGAGCGTGTCCCTTGGCGGGAGCTTGTCGCTCGCTGCGAGCCTGTCCCTCGGCGGCTGTCAGCCGTTCTCCTCCGGCCGGCGGAAGAGCCTCGCCTGTCAGCTCTGCTCCACCAGCTGGCGGTGGGGCCTTGGTTGTCAGGTGTTCGCCGGCTGCTTGCCAGGCGGCTAGGCCTCCGTCCAGGACGCGGACGTTGGTGAGGCCGAAGTAGCGGAAGGTCCACCAGGCGCGGGCTGCCGACATGGAGGTGGCGGCGTCGTACACCACTACCGGTGTGTCGGCGGAGGTGATGCCGAGGCGGTGGAAGGTGGCCGTCACGGTGGTTGCGTCGGGCAACGGGTGGCGGCCGGGGCCGGGTGGGCCGGCCAGTTCGGTGTCGAGGTCTACGAAGTGCGCACCCGGTAGGTGGCCGGCGTCGTAGGCTTCCTTGCCGGGAGGGCCGGCCAGGTTCCAGGTGACGTCGGCGAGGACCGGAGGCGTCTCCAGTGCGCGTAGTTCCTCGACGGTGATCAACGGGTTCACGATGCGGCTCCTCCGAACGGCAGGACCTCGGGTGACAGCGTGGCGCGGGCGCGCGCCTGGGTGAGGCGGCGGCGGTGGTGCCGGCGGCAGAGGACCTCGTACGCGACCTCGTGGTCGTGTGTCTCGATGTCACCCACCACCAGCTGTTCGCCTTCGGTCACCATCTCCCCACCGATCGTACGGGCGTTGTGCGTGGCCCGTTCACCGCACCAGCACAGCGCCTCGACCTGGAGCAGTTCCATCCGGTCCGCGAGTTCGACCAGCCGCGCCGAGCCGGGGAACAGCGTGGCCCGGAAGTCGGTCAGGATCCCGAAGCAGAACACGTCGATCTGCAGCTCGTCGACGAGCCGGGCGAGCTGCTCGATCTGCAGCGGACTGTAGAACTGGGCCTCGTCGCAGACCACGTAGTCGATCCGCCCGCCGTGCGTCAGCTCGCCGACGACGTAGTCCCAGAAGTCGAACTCGCCGCGCACCTCGACCGCGTCGGCGGACAGCCCGAGCCGGGACGAGAGCACCGACTCCCCGGCCCGGTCGTGGCTGGTGAAGATCCGGCCGCGGCGGCCGCGCGCCTTGTGGTTGTGGTCCATCTGCAGCGCCAGTGTCGACTTGCCGCAGTCCATGGTGCCGGTGAAGTACAGGAGCTCAGCCACGGGCGAACATCCTGCCAAGTCAACGGGCCGCCGCGCACTCCGGGGTGTGTCGGAGGGGTGGGTTGGGTTCTGAGCCCCGGGTCCGTTTGAATGAATCGTGCGCAAACCCCTGCTTCTCGTCCTGGCGGCCTGTCTGCTGGCCGTCTCCGCCGTCCAGCCGGCTGCCGCGGCGCCGGCGCGTTCGGAGGCGGGGCTGCGGGCGTACTTCGTGATCACCGCACCGAACCAGACCGCCCAGGTCACCGGCGCAATCACGCAGAACGGCGGCTCGGTGTACGCGACGTACGACGCGATCGGCGTGATCGTCGCGCATTCGACGGCGGCCGACTTCGCGGACAAGCTGCGCGGTGTCGCCGGGGTCCAGAAGGCGGGCGCGACCCGGACCACGGACTTGCCTGCCGAGGTCGGCAATCCGGCGATCCCGCAGCAGGTGCCGGAGGTGGCGACCACGCAGGCCGAGTCCGACCGCCAGGACATGGCGCAGATCGGCGCGGACCGGGCCTGGACGAAAAACCCGGGCTCGAAGAACATCACGGTCGGCGTCCTGGACACCGGCGTCGACGACCAGCACCCGGACCTGAAGGCGAACTTCGACGCGACCAAGTCGGCGTCCTGCGCGTACGGCAAGGTCGACGCCCGTCCCGGTGCCTGGCGTCCGGTCGGCGAACACGGTACGCACGTCGCGGGCACGATCGCGGCCGCGAAGAACGGCATCGGCATGATCGGCGTCGCGCCGGGTGTGCGGGTGTCGTCGATCCGGATCGCGGAGCCGGGCAGCCAGCTGTTCTTCCCGGAGAACACGGTGTGCGCGTTCATGTACGCCGCCGACAAGGGCGTCTCGGTGACGAACAACAGCTACTACGTCGACCCATGGCTGTTCAACTGCCCGAGCGACAAGGATCAGGACGCGATCGCCGAGGCCGTCCGCCGGGCCGTCGCGTACTCGGACACCAAGGGCGTCGTGAACGTGGCCGCCGCCGGTAACGAGGACTACGACCTGGCGAACAAGACCGACGACAACACCAGCCCGGACGACTCGACCGCGACCGACCGGCCGATCACGAACGACTGCATCAGCCTGCCGACCGAGCTGCCGAACGTCGTCGTGGTCGCGTCCGTCGACCCGACCAACCTCAAGTCCCCGTTCTCGAACTACGGCGACAACAAGATCAACCTGGCCGCGCCCGGACAGGCCGTCTACTCGACGGTGCCGGGCGGTGGCTACAAGGTCCTCGAGGGTACGTCGATGGCGTCGCCGCACGTCGCGGGTGTCGCCGCCTTGATCCGCAGCGTCAACCCGAAGCTCACCCCGGCCCAGGTCCGCGCGAAGCTCGCGCAGCAGGCGAACGACCTCGCCTGCCCGGCCGGTTCCGCGGGCCAATGCACCGGCTCGCCCGCCGACAACTCGTACTACGGCGAGGGTCTGGTCGACGCCGCCGAGGCCGTCGGCGCGGCGGCTGCCCAACCCCAGGGCGCACTCGCGGTCGCGCAACCGTCCGAGCAGCTCGGGTTCGGCGGTATCCCGGCGGTCCCGCTGCAGCTGAAGGGCACCGGCGGTACCGGCGAGATCACCTACACCGCGGTCGGTCTGCCGCCCGGCCTCAGCATCGACAAGACCGACGGCTGGGTCGTCGGCGTCCTCACGCCGGGCTCCGGCCGGTACAAGGTCACCGTCACCGCGCGCGACGGCGAGGCGAAGACCGCGACGACGAGCTTCTTCTGGGACGTCTGGAGCTTCTAGTTCCCGGTGTCGACGAGGAGCGGGATCTCCATCTCGTCCGGGGTGAGTGACCCGTGCAAGCCGATCAGTGCGGCCTCCTGCGCGTACCGACGGCTGGCGACCAGCGCGAGCGGGCCGAGCGCCGCGACGATCACGTCACCGAGCCGCGGCAGCACCCGCTCCTCGACGGCCGGGCCGAACCAGCCGCGGCCGATCGCCTCCGCGCGGGTCAGCACGAGCGCCTTCTCCCCCAGCCGTTCCTGGTACGTCGCCAGTACGTCGGCGTCCGCGCCGGGCGCGCAGTACAGGTGTCGGAAACGGGACTCGCCGCCGACCAGGCTGACGCCCTCGGTAAGCGCGGGCTCCGCGTCCAGGTCGACGCGGTGCTCGGGTGCGACGTCGATCATGCCGTGGTCGGCGACCACGATCAGTACGGCGTCTCGCGGCAGCGCGGAGCGGACCTGCTGGGCGAACGTGTCGGCCGCGGTCAGCTCCTTCTGCCACTGCGAGGAGTCGCAGCCCTGCTGGTGGCCGATGTAGTCGAGCTGGGAGTCGTAGACGTACACCAGCGACGACCGGCCCTCGCGGCTCGCGAACCGGGTCGCGTCCAGCCGGTCCTCGATCGTGTCCGCGCCGCGGTGCATGCTCCCCCGGAACGCCGCCGCCGTCAGACCTGACTTCTCGAACCGCACCTTGCTCACGTTGCGGGTCGCGACTCCCGCGGCCGTCACCCGATCGAACACGGTCGGATGCGGCTGCCAGCGCCGCGGATCCACCGGAGCGTCCCACTGCAACGCATTCAGCAGCGCGCCGCTCTCCGGGACGATCGACGTGTAGCCGACCATGCCGTGCGCGCCCGGCGGCAGACCGGTACCGAGGCTGGTCAGGCTGACCGCGGTCGTCGACGGCACACCCGCGGTCAGGCTGCGCCCCGCGATCGACGACAGGTACGGCGCGGCTTCGGCGTACCGCTTGAGCAGGTTCCACCCGAGGCCGTCGAAGAGCAGGACCGCATACCGCGAGGCGGGTGGCAGGTCGAGGACGTTGGTCTCCCCCGGCACCGCCAGGGCGCCGGCCACGGACGGCAGTACGTCGGCGAGGGCACCGCCGCCGTACTGCGGGGACACCGGGACGATCACGGCGCTACCTGCTGGTCGCGAACGAGAGCGCCTTCGCGAACTCGAGCACCTGCTGGATCCCCGCCGGGCCGTCCGCCGCGGCGCTGATCCGCAACGAGATGTCGTCGGCCGCGACCGAGCCGGTGTAGCCGTGGTCGGCCTCGCAGTTCGGGTCGGCGCAGACGGCCGGCTCGAGATCGATCCGGTTCACCATGCCCCAGCCGATGGTCAGCACGACCTCGCCGCTGCCGGCCACCGCCGGGTCGGCCTTGCCGGTCGCATAACCGGCCGGGTTCGGAACGACGCGGTTGACGACGACGGCGTTCACGCGGTGCAGCGGGATCGCCTCGGTCGAGGTGGACGCATAGGGCGCGCGGATCAGCTCGTCGGCGGCGTGCTCGTCGGTGTGCCCGACGATCAGCCGGGTCGGGGTCAGCGCCAGGATCGTGATGTGCCGCCGGACCTCGTCCCGATCGAACGTCGGCTCGTGCTGCAGGACATAGGCCCGGATCGGCTCGTCGGCGATCGCCACCTCGAGCGAGTCGGTCACCACATCGGGGTAGTAGCCGCACCGATCTATCGCGTCGCGCAGGTCCGCCGACGCATCCGCGAGCTCCGGTGCATTCAGGTCACGCATGCCCTCATCCTTGCACGATCAGGGCGCCGAGCGTTTCACCCTTGTGGACAACCGCGATCAGTTCGCACTTGCCTTCCGTAACACCGGAGCACCGGCGGCCCCCGCGACCGCGACCAGCACGAGACCCACGACCACCTGCCCCAGCAGCAGGAACAGCCCGGAACTCCCCTGCGTGATCACCCGGCCGCCACTGAGCACAAGCCCGCAGAACGCCCCGAAACCGACCACAGGCAGGCCAACACCCAGTACAGGTACGACGGCGGCGAGTCGCGCGGCCCGCTCGATCACAGTGAGCGGTACGCCGGAACGCCGCAGCGCACGGGCCGGTGCGGCCTGGTCCAACGCCGTACCGACTGCGCCGGCGGCTGTGGACGCGGCCACGGTCAGGAACACCAGCGACAGCAGCAATGCCACGCCGATCCGCATGTCCTGGAACGTCGGGTCGTCGTTACCGGACGGCATGAACACCGAGATGAAGCCGGTGACGAAACCGGACAGCACCAGCGCCGCCACGGGCCGGAACGCACCCTTCGGGTCGTCGACCAGCCGTCGGCCGGCCAACAACGTCACGGGCTTGTTCGCACTGTTGGCCATCGCCTTACCGACCAGCTGCACCGCCCACGGCCCGATCACCCGCACAGCAAGGGCAGCGAAGCCCACACCGAACAGCAACGGCAGGAACGCGCCCTGCAGACCGTAGTAGCCAAGAATCGCCGGACCGATGACCAACAGACCTGCCCGAAGCGCGGTGACGCCCTTGCGGGTTTGACCACGTACGACGCCCAGGGGCGTGATGCTGACCCGGCCGAGCCCGATGAGCGCGCTGACGACGGACAGGATCGGTACGGCGACCAGTACGACCAGGACGGTCCACCACTGCACGGTGATGTCGCCGAGGTACCAGCGTCCGCCGCCCAGCGGGATCTGCGCGATCAGCGGGCTCAACGCGGAGTAACCGATCAGCCCGACCACCGCGCCCGCAAGACCGAGCACGGCCTGCTCTACTGCGCTCAGCCAGAGAACCTGCGTGCGGGTGGCGCCGGCGAGACGCAGAGCGGCTAGCCGATGCTCACGACGCTTGGCCGCGACGCCTGCGGCCTGTCCGACCAGGCTGAGGATCGGGAACAGCACCAGCATGATCCCGAAGCCGACCGCGATGGTGAGGCCGAGCATGCGGCTGTCCCAGACGTGGTCGTTCCAGCTGCTCAGGTACTGCGGATGTTCGTCGGCCGGGATCGTGTCGACGCCACGGATGATGACGTACTCCTCGGGCGACGACAGGCCCTTGCTACTGATGATCCAGGTCGGCTTGTCCAGTCCGTACTGCTTCGTCCAGTGCTTCGCGACCTCCGGTGACACGTAGACCTCGCCAGGCTTCGGCGCGTGGTCCAGGCCAGGCGGTGCGGGTTCGTTCGGCTTGAGCACCGCGAGGTCGATGACCGTCGTACGGTGGCCGGCGACGCTCTGGTCTTCATGGACGTCGAGCATGCCGACCGCCGTCGACGGGTCGGCCTTGTCCGCGCTGCGCCAGCCGATCCGCTCGGACCGATGCGACAGCCCGAGCGACCCCGCGATCAGGAACGTCACCAGCAACGCAACTACAGCGGTGGCCCCGAAGGCGGCCAGGTTCGCCGCCCGTCCGCCAGGTCCTGGCCGGCGGACGAACCGCAGGCCGAGGTCGGTCATCGGGCTCATCGGACAACTCCCGCGGTCTCGCTGACGCGACCGTCGACGATGTTCAACGTCCGGTGGCAACGGGCGGCTACGGCGTTGTCGTGGGTCACGACCACAACCGCGGCACCGCGATAGGTGGCAGCACCGACCAGCAGCTCGATGACCTGCGAGCCGGTCGCCGCGTCGAGAGCGCCGGTGGGTTCGTCGGCGAAGACGACCTGCGGCTCGCCGACCAGGGCGCGGGCGATCGCCACCCGCTGGGCCTGACCGCCGGACAACTCGCCCGGACGCCGCCCCGCCTCAGCGGCGAGGCCGACCTGGGCGAGCGTGTTCCGGGCCCGGGCGATCGCGTCCCGCCGGCTCAGGCCGTCGACCATCAGCGGGAGCGCGACGTTCTCGTCCGCGGGCAGCTCCGCGAGCAGCTGGTTGTCCTGGAACACGAACCCGAGCCGCCGGCGCCGCAGTACCGTCCGGGCCGCGTCGTTCAGCTGGTCGACGCGCTCGCCGCCCAGCCACACCTCGCCCTGGTCCGGCGTCAGGATGCCGGCCAGTACGTGCAGCAGCGTCGTCTTGCCGTTGCCGCTGGGACCCATCACCGCGAGCGCCTCGCCGGAGCGGACCGCGACGTCCACACCGGCCAGGCCGACGACGCTGCCGTAGTACTTGACGAGGCCGTGACCGCTCAGCACGACCTGGGGCGCAACCTGGGGACTCTGGAAGTTCATACCCCAGAGCCTTTCGCGATCACCGCCCGCGAGCGTCGGACCACGGGCCGGTCTTCGGATCGCCTTCGGGGGCCTTTCGGCGGATCGGCGTACGACTCAGGTCGTACGTCGCAACGCCGACGGGAAGGCGTCCCGGTACGCCGGAATCACCCCGTCCGGCGTCTCCACCGACTCCGCGGCCAGCATCGCGTGCACGATCGCGCGGGTCAGCGTCCGCGCCCCGGCGGCGTACACGGTCTCCAGCTGGGCGAGCGCGGTCGGGTCGTTGACGCTCAGCCGCGGGCCGTCCGTCGCGGTCGACACCGCGAAGATGCTGTCGCCGTCGACAAGCGTGTGGATCGGGTCGATCGCCCGGGCCAGCCCGTCGTGCGCGATCATCGCCATCCGCTTGGTCGCGGCCTTGTCCAGCGGTACGTCGGTGCCGACCACGGCGATCACGGTGTTCATCGAGGGACCGGGGATCAGGTTCCGCCCGGGCGCGGCGGCCGGCGGCACCTCGGTCGGCGTCTGCAGGTGGGCGAACTCGTCACCGAGGCCGAGGCGGGCGCCGTACAGGTTCCCGTCCGCGTCGACCGTGGAGCCGGCCGCGTTCACGATCACCAGCGCGCCGACGGTCGTACCGTCGTCCAGCCGCACGCTCGCCGACCCGACGCCGCCCTTCAACGTCCGGGCCCTCGCCCCGGCGCCCGCGCCGTGGTTGCCCAGGGCAACCGGACCGTCGGAGGCGGCGGCGAGTGCGTCCGCACCCCAGGACGGCTCGGGCCGGGCCTTGAAGTCACCACCTCGCGCCAGGTCGAAGATGACCGCGGTCGGCACGATCGGCACCACGTCGAACTCGCCCTGCCCGACCCGGACGCCCTCGCCGCGCTCCTCCAGCTTGCCCATCACGGCGCCGGCCGTGTCGAGCCCGAACGCGCTGCCGCCGGTGAGGACGATCGCGTTGACGCCGCCGTTCGAGTTCACCGGCGAGAGCAGGTCGGTCTCGCGCGTCCCGGGCGCACCGCCGCGCACGTCGACCGCGGCGACGGCCGGGTGCGGGAAGTGCAGGACGGTCGTGCCGGTCAGGTACGGCGGGTCGAGCCGCTCCACCTGGCCGACGTGGATTCCGGGGACGTCGGTGATCGCGTTCTGCGGGCCGGGTTGCATGCACCGATCCTAAATCCGGTTGCAACGCCGCATAGCGTGAAAGGTATGAACGCCGATCAGTTGTGTGGTCTGCTGGCCGAGCCGTCGAGGTTGCGGACGTACTCCGCGATCGTCCTCGGCGCCGCGACTCCGGAGCAGGTGGCCGGGAGTACCGGCCTGGACGCGCCGGTCGTGGTGAAGGCGCTGCAGCGGTTGACCAAGGGCGGGCTGATCACGGCGAGCCGGGACGGGTTCACCGCGGATGCCGCGGTGTTCAAGGACGCCGTCCGGCAGCACCGGCCGGAGCGGGTGCCGCTCGATCCGGATCCGGCGCGGGACAACGTGCTGAAGTCCTTCATCCGGGACGGGCAGCTGACGCACTTCCCGACGTACCCGGAGAAGTATCAGGTCGTTCTCGAACACATCGTCCAGACCTTCGAGGCCGGTCGCGCGTACCCCGAGCCCGAGGTGAACGAACTGCTCAACCGCTGGCACCCCGACCACGCTGCTCTCCGCCGCGGGCTGGTGGACGCAGGCCTGTTGCGGCGGGAGAACGGCATCTACACACGCACTAGGTGAGGCGGCGGGCGGGCGTGTCCTGGCGGGGTTTCTCGTTCGGGGCGATCCGGACCCGGGTGTCCAGCACTGTCGCCCCCTCGGCCGACACCAGCACCGACCGCAGGTCCAGCCGGACGACTTCCTCGAGGTCGAGTGTCAGCCGGGAGACCCGGTGCAGCAGGTCCTCGATCGCGCTGATGTCCACGGGATCCGAGCCGCGGTAGCCGTACAGCAGCGGCGCCGCCTTCACCTCGCGGACCATCTCCGCCGCGTCCCGCGTGGTCAGCGGCGGCATCCGGTACGACCGGTCGCCGAGCAGGTCCGTCGCCACCCCGGACAGCCCGAACGTGACCACCGGCCCGAACGACACGTCCTCGATCGTCGAGATCACCACCGGTACGCCCGGCGGCGCCATCTTCTGCACGACGAACTGCGCCCGCCCCGGATCCGCGGCCACCCCGAACGTCCGGGTCATCTCCGCCCAGGCGGCCCGCATGTCGTCCTCGTCGTGGATGTGCCGCCAGATGTCGGCCAGGTCCGGCCGCATCCGCCACTGCTCCGCGGTCGCCTTCAGGATCACCTCGAACCCGAGGTCCGCGGCCCGCGCGACCGCCTCGTCGCCGCTCAGCACCGGGAACGCCGGCAGCACCGTGATCCCGTAGAAGCTCAGCAGCCGCTGCCGGTCCGCCTCGTCCAGGTCCGCGCCGGACGGGTGCCGCTGCAGGTACTCCGCGACGAAGTCCTCGGCGGCAGCGGTGTCGACGTCCGGCAGGTCCGGGATCCGGCTGTCCGAGCGCCGCCGCCACTCGGCGTACTGCGTGGCCTTCGCGAGCGCGCCCACGGCGTACTGCGGGTTCAGGAACGACGGGATCGAACCGCGCGTCGCTCCCCCGTCCTCGTCCGGCACCCGGAGCTCCTCGGGCACGCTGCGAGACGCGAGGAACGTCGACACGACCGGCTTGTCCGATCCGGCCGCGGCGGCCGCCAGGACCTGCGCGATCTCGCCGCCGCTGGACTGCACCGGCGGCGTGTAGATGACCACGACCGAGTGCACCTTGTCGTCGGAGAACACCTCGGACAGCGCCAGCCCGAAGTCCGACGGGCTCGCATCCGGGCGCAGGTTCCGCGGCTCCCCCGCCACCTCGAGGCCGCAGCCGGCCATGGTGTCCAGTGCGAGCAGGGTCAGGGCGTCGGAGTTCGAGACGATCGCCACCCGGCGGCCCTTCGGCAGCGGCTGGTGCGCAAGCAGCTGGGCGACGTCGAACAGCTCGCCGGTGGTGTCCACACCGATCAGGCCGCTCTGCCGGAACATCGCCTCGATGGTTGCTGCCGGCAACTGGCTGCGCCGGATCATCTGCCCGACCGGCACCCCCTGCGTGGCCCGCCCGGACTTCAGCGCGACCACCGGCTTGCGGCCGGCCAGCCGCCGCGAGACCCGGCTGAACTTGCGCGGGTTCCCGAGTGACTCCAGGTACAGCAGTACCACCTCGGTGGCCTCGTCGGAGTACCAGTACTGCATCAGGTCGTTGCCCGAGACATCGGCCCGGTTGCCGGCCGAGACGAAGCTCGACAGGCCGAGGCCACGGCCGACCATGTCGGCCAGGATCGGGACGCCGAGCGCGCCGGACTGGCAGAAGAACGCGACCCGTCCCTTGCTCGGCATCAACGGCGACAGCGTGGCGTTCAGCGACACGCCGGCCGCGGTGTTGATCAGCCCGAGCGCGTTCGGCCCGATCACCCGCATGCCGTACGAGCGGGCCAGCCCGACCAGGTACCGCTGCCGCTGCCGTCCCTCGTCGCCGATCTCCGCGAACCCGCTGGACACCACGACCAGCCCGCGGACCCCCTTCGCGGCGCAGTCCAGCACCACGTCCGCGACCATCTCGGCCTTCACCGCGACCACCGCGAGATCGACCGTGTCCTCGACCTCCCGGATCGTCGGGTACGCCGGGACGCCCTCGATCTCATCGGCTTTGGTGTCGGTGTTGACGGCGTACAGCCGGCCGGGGAAGCCGCCGTCGCGGAGGTTGCGGAGCAGCGCGTTGCCGATCGTGCCCTCGCGCCGGCTCGCGCCGATCACCGCGACGCTCCCGGGTGTCAGCAGCCGCGCGATCGACAGCGCCTCGGAGCGCTGCTCACGGGCCTGCATCACGCCGAACGACGTGTCGGTCGGCGCGATGTCGAACTCGACCATGATCACGCCGTCCTCGAACTCCCGGGCGACCTTGTAGCCGGCCTCGGTGAAGACCGTGATCATCTTCCGGTTGTCCGGCAGTACTTCGGCGACGAACCGGTGGATGCCGTTCTCGCGGGCGGCCTGGGCCAGGTGTTCGAGCAGCAACTGGCCGAGCCCGCGGCCCTGGTGCGCGTCCTCGATCAGGAACGCGACCTCCGCCGTACTCCGGCCGGTGCCCTCGTACCGCCCGACGCCGATCATCTCGTCACCGACCGTGACGATCAGGGCGAGCCGCTGGTGGTAGTCCACCTGGGTGAACCGCGCGACGTCCCGGTCGGACAGCTCCGGGTACGGCGCGAAGAACCGGTAGTACTTCGACTGCTCCGACACCCGGGCGTAGAACGCGACCAGCAGGGCGTCGTCGGCCGGCGTGATCGGCCGCAGGTGCGCGGTCGCGCCGTCCCGCAGGACGACGTCGGCCTCGTACTCCGCCGGATAGCCGTCCGGGAGCTCGTGGTCATACTGGTCCGGCACCCAGACAGCGTAATCGAACGGGCACACCGGAGGTCGGGAATTTGGTCGAGCGGATCGCACCGGTCCTGGTGTTCCTGATCGCGGTGACGGTCATCGCCGAGCTGGCCGACCAGGCCAAGGTGTTCGACGTCGCGGCCCGCGAGGCGGCGCACCTGGCCCGCGGCCGGGTCTGGCGGCTCTGGCTGCTGGTCGTCGCGCTCGCCACGGGCCTGACGATCGTGTTGTCGCTGGACACCTGTGCGGTGCTCCTGACGCCGGTGGTGCTGTCGATGGCCCGCCAGCTCAACATCCCGCCCAAGCTGTTCGCCTTCACGACCGTCTGGCTGGCCGGTACGGCCTCCCTCCTGTTGCCGGTGTCCAATCTCACGAACCTGCTCGCCGTGCACCCGTTCCGGGAGCTGGGCGTGAGCTACCTGTCGGTCAGCTGGCGCCCGGCGATCGTCTCGATCGTGATCACGGTGCTGGTGCTCGCGGCGTTGTTCCACCGCGACCTGCCACGGACGTACGACGTGCCGCCGACGCCGCAGGTCGAGGACAAGGTGCTGTTCTGGGGCGCCACCGCGGTCTGCGTGCTGCTCGGACCCGCCTTCGTGTCCGGGGTCCAAGTGGCGTACCCGGCCACCATCGGCGCGCTCATCCTGGTCGGGTTGTTCGCCGTACGGCGCCGGAGCGCGCTCAAGTGGTCACTGCTTCCGGTCAAGCTGGTCGTGACGGTCGTGGTGCTGTTCACGGTTGTCGGCTTCCTGAGCTCGCACGGGCTCGAGGACCTGTTACGGCGCGTGGCCGGGACCACGTCCGAGCTACGGCTGAGCGCGACCGCCGCGGTCGGCGCGAACCTGTTCGACAACCTCCCGGCGTACCTGGCGATGGAACCGGTCGCCTCGAACAGCCCGCAGCGCATGCTCGCCCTGCTCATCGGCGTCAACTGCGGATGCCTGCTGACGCTGTGGGGTTCGCTCGCCACGCTGCTCTGGCGGGCGCGCTGCGACGCGGCCAGAGTCTCCATCTCGTGGTGGTCGTTCCTGTGGCGCGGGCTGATTCTGACGCCACTCGTCGTGACCGGAGCCGTTCTCGCGCTGAATGGGTAATGTTGCGCTACATGGCGACGGAGCAGAGCACTTCGGAGGTCACCCGGGAGTTCCGGGCGGCGCGGGACTTCCTGGTCGCGCATCGGGACGACTACGAGACGGCGTACCGGGACTTCAGCTGGCCGCAGTTCGAGCGGTTCAACTGGGCGCGGGACTGGTTCGACGCGCTCGCGGTCGAGCAGCCCGAGGTGTCCGCGCTGACCATCGTCGAGGAGGACGGCGAGGTCAACTCGCGGACGTACGCCGAGATGGCCGAGCGGTCCCGCAAGGTGGCCGGCTGGCTGACGGCGGCGGGCCTGAAGCCGGGCGATCGGGTGCTGATCGTGCTCGGCAACCAGGTCGAGCTCTGGGAGACCATGCTCGGCTGCATCCGCGCCGGTGCCGTGATGATCCCCGCGACCACGCTGCTCACCGACGCCGACCTCGCCGACCGGATCACCCGCGGCAACGTCCGCGCGGTCGTCACCAGCGGCGCCGACGCCCCGCGGTACGCCGGGATCGCCGACCACTGCATCCGCGTCGCCGTCGGCCAGGCCGCGGACGGCTGGATGCACTACCCCGACTCCGAGCGCTACGACGGCCCGGTCCCGGACGTCGACACCGCCGCCGACGACTCGCTGCTGCTGTATTTCACCTCCGGTACGACGAGCCAGCCGAAGCTGGTCGAGCACACGCAGGTCAGCTACCCGCTCGGGCACCTGTCGACGATGTACTGGATCGGCCTGCAGCCCGGCGACGTCCACCTGAACGTGTCCTCCCCCGGCTGGGCGAAGCACTCGTGGAGCAACGTGTTCGCGCCGTGGAACGCGGGCGCCACCGTGTTCCTCTACAACTACACGCGCTTCGACGCCTCGAAGATGCTCGACGTGCTCGCGACGTACGGCGTGACCACGTTCTGCGCGCCGCCGACCGTCTGGCGGATGCTGATCCAGGCCGACCTGTCCGCGGTGGACGTGAAGATCCGCGAGTGCATCTCGGCCGGCGAGCCGCTGAACCCCGAGGTGATCGAGCAGGTCCGGAACGCCTGGGACATCACGATCCGCGACGGCTACGGGCAGACCGAGACCACCGCGCAGATCGGGAACCCGCCCGGCCAGCCGGTGAAGCTCGGCTCGATGGGCCGCCCGTTGCCCGGGTACAGCATCGCGCTGATCGACCCGGCGACCGACGAGATCGGCGACGACGGCGAGATCTGCATCGAGCTCGCGCCGGCCCCGGTCCCGCTGATGCGCGGCTACCGCGACGCCGACGAGCTGACCGCCGAGGTGATGCGGAACGGGTACTACCACACCGGCGACGTCGCCTCCCGGGACACGGACGGCTACATCACGTACGTCGGGCGCTCGGACGACGTGTTCAAGGCCAGCGACTACCGGATCTCGCCGTTCGAGCTGGAGTCCGTGCTGATCGAGCACCCGGCCGTCGCGGAGGCCGCCGTCGTGCCGTCGCCGGACCCGGTGCGGCTCGCCGTCCCCAAGGCGTACGTCGTTCTCGCCGCGGGACATGAGCCGTCGCGGGAGCTCGCCGGGGAGATCCTGGCGTTCTGCCGCGAGCACCTGGCGCCGTACAAGCGGATCCGGCGGCTCGAGTTCGCCGACCTGCCGAAGACGATCTCCGGCAAGATCCGGCGCGTCGAACTGCGCGCCGACGAGGCCGCCAAGGTCGAGAGCGGCGACGGCGGCCAGACCTACGACGAGGCCGACTTCAGGTAAGTGACCTTCCACACCGGCCTCGGCTGGTCGGCACTCGTCGTCCTGCCGCTCCTGATCGCGATCGGCGTCGCCGCGTCCCGGTACGCCGGGCTGCGGCACGACAAGGGCATCGTCACCGCTGCACTGCGCGCGATCCTGCAGCTGGCCGCGATCGGCCTGGTCGTCGGTGTCGCGCTGCAGCACACCCTCGGGGCGATCGCGTTCGTTCTGCTGATGTTCGGGGTCGCGACCGTGACCAGTACGCGGCGGATCCACAACACCGCGGTGATCCCGCGGCAGTGGCTGTACTGCGCGGCGGCGATCGGCTCGGGTGCGTTCGCCGTACTGCTGCTGCTCATCCTGCCGGGCGTGGTGCCGCGCAACCCGGCGAGCATCCTGCCGATGGGCGGGATCATCGTCGGCGGCACGATGACCGCGACCACGCTGGCCGGGCGGCGCGTGCTGGGCGAGTACAGCACCCGGTACGGCGAGTTCGAGGCCGGCCTGTCGATCGGGCTGCTGCAGCCGGACGCGTTCAAACTCGTCGTCGGCCCGGTCGCCGGCGACGCTCTGCTCCCGGCCCTCGACCAGACCCGCACGGTCGGCCTGGTCGCGCTCCCCGGCGCGTACGTCGGCATGCTGCTCGGCGGCGCCTCCCCCGTCGAGGCCGCCGCCCTGCAACTCGTCGTACTGATCGGACTCGTCTCCGCGGAAGCGATCGCGATCCTGGTGCTCACCGAGCTGCTCTCCCGCGCTCAGCTGCCGGACGGGCGTACGGTTACCCCATGAGCGACGACAAGGGCATCTTCAGCCGCATCGACGACCTGGTGGCCGAGGAGCACGAGCTCCGGACCAAGCATGCGGCCGGCCAGGTCGGCAACGCCGACGAGCAGGCTCGCCTCAAGGCCCTCGAGGTCGAGCTGGACCAGTGCTGGGACCTGCTGCGCCAACGCCGCGCCAAGCGCGAGTTCGGCGAGAACCCCGACGACGCCCAGGCCCGCTCCACCGACACCGTCGAGGGCTACCTCAACTAGAAGCCGCGCAGTTTCACCGGGGTGATCCGGATCAGCACCGAGTACGACCGGTGGAACTGGTCCGGCGTCATCCCCAGCCCCTCGATGTCAGCGGCGTACTTCGCGTTGTACGCCGCCAGAGCCTCGCCGCTGATCGGCTCCGGGTCGATCCGCGCCGTCCCGGTGATCACCCCGACGTCGCCGCCGGTCTGGGTCGCGTTGAAGTTCACGGCCACCTGCGGGTGGGCGGCGACGTTCCGCAGCTTGGCCTTGTCCGGCTCGCTGCCGATCAGCAGTTCGCCGTCGTGCCAGAGGAACCAGACCGGCGTCGGTGCCGGCGTACCGGACCGGGCGACGGTGGTGAGCCAGACGATGCGTTCGTCGTCGAGCTGACGGGCGATGCGTTTGCCGAAATCGGTGGACGTGTCGAGGTCGAACATCAAGCTCCTCAGGAGGCCGGTCCGAGACGCCCCCACTCGATGGCCGGGCAGTGGTCCATCACCATCGTGAGGCCTGCTGCCGTCGTCCGTGTGTAGGCGTCCTGGTCAACTACACCGAGCTGGAACCAGACCGCCTTCGCGTTGATTCCCACCGCCTCGGCCGCGATCGGGCCCGCGAGCTCCGAACGGACGAAGACGTCCACGCAGTCGACCGGGAACGGGATATCGGCCAGTGTCGCGTACCCCGGCTCGCCGTGCACCGTCTCCGCGGACGGGTGCACCGGCACGATCCGCTTCCCGTGCTCCTGCAGGAAGCGCGCCACGCCGTACGCCGCCCGGCCGGTGTTGTTCGACAGGCCGACCACCGCCCAGGTGTCGCACTCGGCCAGGATCTTGCGGATCGCCTCGTCCATCGTCAGCCCCTCAGGTAGGTCAGTACCGCGGACACGCGCCGGTCCAGCCCGTCGTCCAGCCGCAGCTTCGCGAAGATGTTGCCGACGTGCTTGCGGACCGCGGCCTCGCTGACCACCAGCTGTTCGGCGATCGACGCGTTCACCCGGCCTTCGGCCATCAGCGCGAGCACCTCCAGCTCCCGCGGTGTCAGCGCCGCCAGGGGGCCGTCGTTCCGCCGTCGCGCGAGCAGCTGACGCACCACCTCCGGATCCACCACGGTACCCCCGCCGGCCACTCGGTCCAGCGACTCCAGGAACTCGGCGACGTGCCCGACCCGGTCCTTCAGCAGGTACCCGATCCCGCCGGTCGTTGTCTCCAGCAACGACGACAGGTACGCGTCGGCGACGTACTGCGACAGCACCAGGATCCCGATCGCGGGCAGCTCGGCCCGGATCGCGGCGGCCGCCCGGAGCCCCTCGTCGCTGTGCCCGGGCGGCATCCGGACGTCGGTGATCACCACGTCCGGCGGATCCTTGCGAACCACCGCGAGCAGCGTGTCCGCGTCGCCGACCGCGTCCCGGACCTCGTGCCCGGCGCGGTCCAGGATGCTCGCCAGCCCCTCCCGCAGCAGCAGCGAATCCTCCGCCAGCACGATCGTCAGTCGCCGAGTCGGCACGGGCACTCCATCCTCAGTCGGGTCGGCCCACCGGGTGGGCTGTCGACGTCGAGTGTGCCGCCCAGCGCGTCCAGCCGGGTCACCAGGCCCGTCAGCCCGGTCCCCGCGCCGAGCTGCGCGCCGCCGATCCCGTCGTCCTGCACGGTGATCACCAGCCGCCCACGGTCGACCCAGCCGGACACCTCGCAGCTGGTCGCCTGAGCGTGCTTGGCGACGTTCGCGAGCGCCTCGCTGACCACGAAGTACGCCGCTGCCTCGATCGGCGCGGGCAGCCGGTCCGGGAGCGTGATGTTCAGCGTCACCGGGAGCGGCATCCGGTCCGCTACCTCCCGCGCGGCCGCCTGCAGACCGTGGTCGACCAGCACCCGCGGGTGGATCCCGCGGACCGCGGCCCGCAGATCCGCGAGCGCCGCCTCCGCCTCGGCGTGTGCCTTCACCACCAGCCGCCGCCCCTCGCCCTCCGGCAGGTCCAGCTCGGCCAGCCCGAGCGTCATCGTCAGCCCGACCAGCCGCTGCTGTACGCCGTCGTGCAGGTGCCGCTCGATCCGCGCCCGCTCGGTCTCGAACGCGTCCACCAGGTCCAGCCGGGACCGCCGGAGCTCGGCGAGGTTGCGCTGCAGCTCCTCCTGGCGCGGCCCGAGCATCGCCTTCGCCAGCGACGCCTCGGCCCCGGCGAGGACGCCGAGCAGGTACGAGCTGACGGCGTAGAACACCGGCCCGAACAGGACCGTGAACAGCATCCCTTCCCAGAACGAGTCCAGCTTCCACGACCACATCACCACGTCGTCGCCGCTGCCCGCGAGCAGCGGGGTCGCCAGGGTGATCCCGAGGACCAGCGCGGACAGCCCGCCGATCGCCGCGCTGAACGGCCAGACGAGCACGCCGAGCACGAACCCGTATCCGAGGCCCCGCATCGACGCCTGCTCCCGGCGCCGGTACGTCAGCCGCGCCCGCGGCGACAGCCCCGCCGGCAGGGTCGCGTGCGGACTCGGGATCCCGTCGACGAGCATCAGCCCGGCGCGGCGCCGCTCGACGTACCCGATCGCCGCCCCGATCAGCGGGAACGCCGTCAGCATCAGCACACCGATCAGGATCGGGCTCAGCACGGCGCTCAGACCGGCGACGCCGACCAGGACGCCGATCGTCAGCGCGCCCATCGGCACCGACGACAACAGATACGCGTACGACCGCCACGGCCACGACGAGATCAGGTAGCGCGGCGACGCGAGCGCTGCCCAGACCGTCTTCTCCACAGGCCAACCCTAGGTGGACGGCGGCCTGTCCCGCGGTAGCGCCTGCGCTACTCCAGGTCTCGCCCGCAGGCCAGCGTGCGGAGCGCCGTACGACGGTTGGCTGGCAGCATGACCGCTACCGCGCCGACGTACCCCACCGTCGCACCGATCGCGCCGCCCGCCCTGCTGCTGGACGGCATCACCAAGACGTACCGCTCCAAGGCCGGGGCGGTCGACGCGCTCCGGGGCGTCACCTACCGGTTCGCGCGCGGCTCGTTCACCGCGGTGATGGGGCCGTCCGGCTCCGGCAAGTCGACGCTGCTGCAGTGCGCGGCCGGGCTCGACCAGCCGACGACCGGGGAGGTCGTGTTGAACGGCGTCCCGTTGCGCGGGCTGAACGAAGTACAGCTGACCAAGCTGCGGCGGTCGGAGATGGGCTTCGTGTTCCAGGCGTACAACCTGCTGCCGTCGCTGAGCGTGTACGACAACGTCGCGCTCCCGCTGCGGCTCACCGGCCGCCGGCCGGCGCGTCACGACGTACTAGGGGTGCTCGAGCAGGTCGGGCTGGACGGGAAGGCGAAGCGGCGGCCGGCCGAGTTGTCCGGCGGGCAGCAGCAGCGGGTCGCGATCGCGCGGGCGCTGATCACGCAGCCGTCGGTGTTCTTCGCCGACGAACCGACCGGGGCGCTGGACAGCGGCACCAGCCGGCAGGTCCTCGAACTGTTGCGCGCGGCAACCGATCGGGCAGGACAGACCGTGGTGATGGTCACCCACGACCCGGTGGCCGCGGCGTACGCGGAGCGGGTGCTGTTCCTGTCCGACGGCCTGCTCGCCGGGCACCTCGACCGCGCGACCCCGGCCCAGATTGCCGCCGCGATGAGCGAGCTGGAACGGTGATGTTCCAGCTCAGCCGGCAGACCGTCGGGCAGCATCGGTCGCTGTACGCCGGGTCGTTCGTCGCGCTCGCGGTCGGGGTGTTCATGCTCGGGCTGGCGGCGACCACGACGGCCGCCACGATCGCGTACCACCTGCCGGCGTCGGCGACGATCGCCGTACGGACGCTGGGCGGGCCGGATACGCCGCCGCAGCAGGTGCGGGTGGCGCTCGCCGACGCCGACGTGTCGGGGTTGCAGACGGTGCTGAGCATGGTGGGGGCGATCTGCGGCTTCATCACGGTGTTTGTGATCGCCAGCACGTTTGCCTTCGCCGTTGCGTCGCGGCGGCGGGAGCTGGGGTTGCTGCGGCTGATCGGGGCGACACCTCGGCAGCTTCGGCGGATGATCATCGGTGAGGCGCTGGTGGTCGCGTTCGCCGCCTCGGTCACCGGGGCGGTCGGCGCGCAACTGGCGACACCGTTGCTGTTGACGAAGGCGTCGTACACGGAGTTGGCGCCGGTGAAGCTGGAGCCGGCGTCGCCGTGGGTACCGCTCGCGATCGCGGTCGGGGCGGGGATGCTGGTCGCGTTGCTCGGCGCTCGCTCCGCTGCCCGGCGTGCCGGGAAGGTGGCGCCGATCGACGCCTTGCGGGAGGCCGCGCTGGAGCCGCCGCGGATCGGGCCGGTACGGATCGCGTTCGGGGTGCTGTTCCTGGGCGGGGCACTGGTGATGCTGTCGCTGATCCGGCCGTCGTCCGGGGAGGGCGCCGTACCGCTGGCGATGTTCACGCCGATGGTGATGGTGGTCGCGCTCACGCTGCTCGCGCCGCTCGTCGTACCGGTCGTCGGACGGCTGTGGGCGGCGCCGCTGGTCGCGTGGACGCAGGTGTCGGGGCGGTTGGCGCGCAGCAACGTGGTCGCCTCACCACGCCGCAGCGCCTCACTCGCGGCGCCGATCCTCGCGATCTCTGCCATCGCCGGATCGATGGTGCTCAGCTTGAGCTTCGCGGCGGACAGTTCGGTGGCTGCCATCCGCGACGCCGTCCGCGCGCCGGTCGTGGTCACCGGCGACGCGCCTGTTGGCGACCCGGGAGTTCGCGCGGTGGATGCCGCGCTGCCGACGCAGCTGGTGCGGGTGGCGGCGGACTACGCGCAGTTGGAGGGGGTGGAAGGGATCGACCCGGCGATTGCCTCGCAGACCCGGGACCTCGGCGTACTGGATGGGGATCTGAGCAACCTGACCGGGCTGACTGTTGCCGTCAGCAAGGAGATGGCCGGGTTCGAGCACTATCGGGTCGGGGACGAGATCCCGGTGGTCTTCGTCGACCGGGTGCCGGCCAAGCTCCGGGTGGTCGCGATCGTGAAGGACGCGTTCGGGGTCAACCCGTCGTTCATGATCCCCCTCGACGTCGCCCGCCGGCACGCCCCCGACGCCAAGGTCGAACGCAGCTTCGTCCTTCCCGCCGACGGCGTCTCCCCCGGTGAGCTGGTCGGACGCATCCCGCACGCGCAACTCGCCGCCGACTGGGAGGCGGACCAGTCCACAGGCCTCCGCAAAGGCAACCAACTCGGCCTCGTGATGCTGCTCGGCCCCGCCGCCCTCTACAGCGCGATCGCGATCGCCAACACCCTGCTGATGAGCAGCCTCCAGCGCCGCAACGAGTTCGCCACGTCCCGCCTCCTCGGCGCAACCCCCCACCAACTCCAACGCATGGTCCTCTGGGAATCCACCCTCGTCGGCGCAGTAGCGCTCACCCTGGGTACCACAATCACGCTCACAGTAGGCCTCCTCCTCCGTCATGCCATGACCTCCGGCCTCACCGACGTACCCCTGACCATCCCTTGGCCCACCCTCCTGACCATCGCCACCGTCTGCCTGACCCTGACAACGACGTCCGCCCTGACCCCCGCCACCTACCTCCTACGCGCCACCTCCCGCTCCCTCACCAGCCACCAATCAGCCTGACGACCGCTCCCGCAACCAGGCTGCGGCGGTCGCGTCGTCGGGGTTTGTCGGGGGTGGGAGGTAGTGTCCGCTCTGGCCCCTCTGCGGGTCGTAGGCAGGGAAATGGTGGTTCACCAGGGAGAATAGGGACGGCGCCGTTCCCGTCGCGGCGTCGGTACTACTTGATCGAGGAGTTCGTAGACCCGCATGGCACGTCGCACCAGTACCGCCGAACCCGAGGACTTCGAGGAGCACATCCTTGACGTCGACGTCTCCGACGAGATGCGCACCAGCTACCTGGAGTACGCCTACTCGGTGATCTACTCCCGGGCGCTGCCGGACGCCCGGGACGGGCTGAAGCCGGTTCAGCGGCGGATCCTGTTCTCGATGGCGGAGAACAACATCCGCCCAGACCGTGGGCACGTGAAGTCGGCCCGTGTCGTCGGTGAGGTGATGGGTAAGTACCACCCGCACGGCGACGGCGCGATCTACGACGCCCTGGTCCGGACCGCGCAGCCGTGGTCGATGCGGGTGCCGTTGATCGACGGGCACGGGAACTTCGGTTCGCTCGACGACGGTCCGGCCGCGATGCGGTACACGGAGTGCCGGATGGCGCCGTCGGCGATGGCGATGACGCTCGGCCTCGACGAGAACGTCGTCGACTTCCGGCCGAACTACGACGGTCAGGAGGAGGAGCCCGCGGTCCTGCCGGCGGCGTTCCCGAACCTGCTGGTCAACGGCGCCGCCGGGATCGCCGTGGGTATGGCGACGAACATGGCGCCGCACAACCTGGTCGAGGTGATCCAGGCGCTCCGGCACCTGATCAAGACGCCGACGGCCGACCTCGACGACCTGATGCGGTTCATCCCGGGTCCGGACCTGCCGACCGGCGGCAAGATCGTCGGGCTGGACGGCATCAAGGACGCGTACGCGTCCGGCCGCGGCAGTTTCAAGATGCGCGCCACCGCCCGGATCGAGAACGTCACTCCGCGCCGCAAGGGCATCGTGGTCACCGAGCTGCCGTACTCGGTCGGCCCGGAGAAGGTCATCGAGAAGATCAAGACCCTGGTGCAGAGCAAGAAGCTCCAGGGCATCGCGGACGTCAAGGACCTGACCGACCGGACGCACGGCACGCAGCTGGTGATCGAGGTCAAGAACGGGTTCGTCCCGGAGGCCCTGCTCGAGCAGCTGTACAAGCTGACCCCGCTCGAGGACGCGTTCCACGTCAACAACGTCTGCCTGGTCGAGGGCCAGCCGCGGACGCTCGGCCTGAAGCCGCTCCTCGAGGTGTACCTGGACCACCGGTACGACGTGGTCCGCCGGCGCAGCGAGTTCCGCCGGAAGAAGGCGCAGGACCGGCTGCACATCGTCGACGGCCTGCTGATCGCGATCCTGGACATCGACGAGGTCATCCAGGTGATCCGGAGCAGCGACGACTCGGCCGCGGCCCGGTCCCGGCTGATCGAGATCTACGACCTTTCCGAGATCCAGGCGAACTACATCCTGGACATGCCGCTGCGCCGGCTGACGAAGTACTCGAAGCTCGAGCTGGAGAGCGAGAAAGGCGAGCTCGAGCGCGAGATCGAGGCGCTGACGGCGATCATCGAGGACCCGAAGCTGCTCCGCAAGACCGTCTCCGACGAGCTCGCCGAGGTCGCCAAGACGTACGGGACGCCGCGCCGGACCGTGCTGCTGGAGTCGTCGGGCGCGACCAAGACGGCCGCCGTACCGCTCGAGGTCAGCGACGACCCGTGCTGGATCCTGATGAGCTCCACCGGGCTGCTGGCCCGGATCGACGGCGTCGAGCCGTTCGGGGCGACCGAGTCGCGGGCCAAGCACGACGCGATCGTGTCGGTGATCAAGAGCACCGCCCGCGGGCAGTACGGGCTGGTCACGAGCGCGGGCCGGCTGATCCGGCTGGAGTCGCTCGACCTGCCCGCCGTACCGCACACGGCGCACGCACCGAACCTGCAGGGTGGCGCGCCGGTCGCGGAGTTCGTGTCGCTGGAGCCGGGCGAGAGGGCGCTCGCGCTGACCACGATGGACCCGGACTCGGTCGGTGTCGCGCTCGGTACGGCGGGCGGTGTGGTGAAGCGCGTCGTGCCGGACCACCTGAGCAACCGCGACTCGTGGGAGATCGTCGGCCTGAAGGACGGCGACGAGGTGATCGGCGCGGTCGAGCTGACCACCGGCGACGAGGAGCTGTGCTTCATCACGTCCGACGCACAGCTGCTGCACTTCCCGGCGTCGGCCGTCCGGCCGCAGGGGCGGACCGCCGGCGGTATGGCGGGTGTCCGGCTGGCCGCCAAGGCGAAGGTGGTCTTCTTCGGCGCCGTGGACACCGCCCGCGAGGCGCAGGTCGTGACCATCGCGGGCTCGTCGTCGGCGCTGCCGGGGACCGAGGTCGGCGCGGTGAAGGTGACGCCGTTCAGCGAGTACCCGGGCAAGGGCCGCGGGACCGGCGGTGTGCGCTGCCAGCGGCTGCTCAAGGGCGAGGACGGGCTGCTGCTCGGGTACGTCGGTGTCGCGCCGGTGAAGGCCAGCGCGAACAGCGGCGCGCCGATCGACCTGCCGCCGATCGACCCGCGCCGGGACGGTTCCGGCGTACCGGTGGCGCAGCCGATCGCTGCGTGCGCTTCCGATCTGGCAGGCTGACGTCGTGAAGAGAGTGCTCGCGCTGTGTGCGGTCGTCGCACTGGCGCTGACGGGCTGTAGCGGCAAGAAGGACAGCGGCAGCGGAAGCAATGGCGGTGGCGACGACGCGGTCGCGTTGCTGACCGGCGCCAAGAAGCAGATCGACGACGCGGCCAGCGTGCACATCGTGCTGACCGGGCGCGACCTGCCGGACGGCGCGCAGGCGCTGGTGTCCGGTGACGGCGTCGCCACCCACGCGCCGGCGTTCAAGGGCAAGCTGACCGTCCGGACGAACGGCTCGAACCTCGACGCCGAGGTCGTCGCGGTCGGCAGCAAGGTCTACGCGAAGGTGTCGTTCGCGCCGACGTTCATCGAGTTGTCGCCGAGCCAGCTGGCCGGGCTCGGCGCGCCCGACCCGGCCGTCCTGCTCGATCCCGCAAAGGGTCTGACCGCGGTCCTGCCGACGCTGAAGGACCCGAAGGTGAAGGGGCAGACGCGGGACGGCTCGAAGGTGCTGACCGAGATCACCGGGTCGGTCACGGGCAAGTCGCTGCAGGGCATCTTCCCGAAGGCGCCCGCGGACCAGGACTTCCCGGGCACGTTCAAGATCGACAAGTCCTCGCAGCAGCTGGTCGCCGCGACGATCACCGGCCCGTTCTATGCCGGCGCCACCAGCAGCTACGACGTCACCTTGGACAAGTACGGCGAGAAGGTCGAGATCGCCAAGCCGTGACGCCGCGCGCGCAGCTCACGCTGGCGTCCGTCGCGGTCGCGTTCGCCGCGGCGGACACGTACGTCGTCGTGCTCGCGCTGCCGGACATGATGTCCGGCGTCGGGCTGTCCGCCGACGAGCTGCAGCGGGCGGCGCCGATCATCTCGGGCTTCCTGCTCGGGTACATCGCGGTCCTGCCGCTGATCGGGCGGATCGCGGACGTCGTCGGCCGTACGCCGGTCCTCGTCGCAGCGCTGCTGCTCTTCGCCGTCGGGTCCCTGGTGACGGCGGGCGCGTACGACCTGCCACTGGTGGTAACCGGTCGGTTTCTCCAAGGTGTCGGTGGTGGCGGGCTGGTTCCGGCGACGCTCGCGTTGGTCGCCGATCTGTGGCCGTCCGAGCGGCGCGGGCTGCCACTGGGCGTGGTCGGCGCCGTACAGGAGCTGGGGTCGGTTCTCGGTCCGCTCCTGGGTGCCGCGGTGCTCGCGGTCGCCGACTGGCGGTACATCTTCTGGCTCAACCTGACCGTCGCGGTCGTCCTCGCGCTGCTGCTCCGCGGTCGGCGATGGCCTCCCCCGTCAGCGGCGGTCGGGGTGCTCGCGGGCGTCGCTCTCGGGCTCACGTTGACGGCGCCGCAGCGGCTGGCCTCGGGCGTCACGCTCGGGATCCCGTTCGTGCCGTTCACGGGTACGTCGCGGCTGCTGACGCCGATCGGGGTCGTCACACTCGTCCTCGGACTGCTGTGGCTTGCGCTCGTGCTGCGGCGGACGCGTGGTCAGCTCAGTCGGCTGCGCTCGCAGGTCGACCTCGTCGGCGCCCTGCTGCTGGCGCTCGCGCTGGCCGGTGTGGTGCTCGCGTTCGCGACGGCGGATCCCGAGAAGCACCTGATGTCGCCGGCCGGGCCGTGGTTGCTCGTCGCCGCGGCGGTCTTCGCGGTCGCGTTCGCGCTCTGGCAGCGGCGTACGGCGGCGGCGATCGTCCCGCGCGGGCTGCTCGGTGCGCGGGCCGCATGGGGATCGCTGGTTGTCAGCTTCCTGATCGGTTGCGCGTTGATCGCCGCGCTGGTCGACGTACCGGTGTTTGCTCGGACGACGCAGGGCGGCGGTCAGCTGGCGGCGGCGTTGGTGCTGCTGCGGTTCCTCGTGGCGCTTCCGGTCGGTGCGGTCGTCGGCGGGTGGCTGACCCGCCGGTACGGGCTCGGGCTGATCACGGGCGCCGGGCTGGGCGTGTCCGGGGCGATGTTCACGGTGATGGCGTTCTGGAGCCGTACGGCGCTCGATCACTGGCCGGCCACCGTCGTACTGCTGGTGTGCGGGTTCGGCTTCGGGCTCGCGTTGTCGCCGGTGAACACCGCGATGCTCGGCGCGACGCCCGGCGACAGCCACGGACTGGTCAGCGCGCTGGTCGTGGTCGCGCGGATGGTCGGGATGCTCGTCGGGGTCTCCGCGCTCACCGCGATCGGTCTACGCCGGTACTACGCCATTGCCAACGGCATCAAATCGCCCAACGAGCTGTGCCCGGCGACGCCCACCAACTGCCGCCCGTTCGTCGACGCGCTGCTCGACGCGGCCGTTTCACAAGTTCACGCGATCTTCGCCGGGGCGGCCGTCTGCGCGTTCCTGGCCGCGGCCGTCGGCGCGCTCGTGCTCGGGCGCCGTGGTACAGCGCACACATGATGATCATCATGAGGGACAGCCGTCTCGCATCGCGTACCGTGTGATGCTGTGAGCCTCGCACCTGCCTCCGGCCTGTGCTCGACGTTCTGTCGGGTGCTGCAGGAGCCATTGGCCGGTACGGCGGTCGTCGCGGCCGGCTGGGTCGTCGTCGAGCAGCCGGGCCCGTGGGGTGCGAAGGCGCCGACGCAGAGTCACCTCGATCCGGTGTTCGGCGGAGCGTTCGACGACCGCTGCAAGAAGGCCGACGTACGGTTCGGGCTGATCCGCTCCCCCGGCCGGCACGCCGACGCGATCGAGCGGTCGCATCAGGTCTTCGTCGCGTCGACCCGGCCCGGGCGCACCTGGCTGCTCGGCGGCCGCGTCGCGGATCCGGCCGCGGTGAGCACGCTCGACCTCGGCGCGGTGGCCCGCGGCGACCGTACGGCGGTGCTCGCGTCGCTGCCGGGATTGTCGATTGTCGACGATCCGATCGTTCTCGTGTGTACGAACGGCAAGCGGGACGAGTGCTGCGCCATCCTCGGGCGGCCGCTCGTGTCCGGGCTGGCCGCGCGCGTACCGGGCCGGGTGTGGGAGGCCAACCACCTCGGCGGGCACCGGTTCGCGCCGACCGCGACGTACCTGCCGGCCGGGACCATGCACGGACACCTCACGGTCGAGACGGCGGTCGACGTACTCGCCGCCGCGGATCGTGGGGAGACCGTACTCACCGGGCTGCGCGGCCGGTCCACCTGGACCAAGCGCGGCCAGGCGGCCGAGGTCGCCGTCCGCGAACTCACCGGAGAGCTCGCCCTCGATGCGTTGCAGGTCGTCGGCGAAGGCGCCGACACTGTGACTGTCCAGCACGCCGACGGCCGATCCTGGATCGTGCCGGTCACCAGCGCACCGGCCGATCCACCTCGCCCGGACTCCTGCGGAAAGGAACCGTTCGCCATGTCGATCCTGCAAGCCGGAACCCCAGTCCAGGGAGCCACCCGATGACCGGCGGCTTCGACGACCTGCTCGCGGCCAACGCCGAGTACGCCGCCGACTTCCACTACAGCGGCTTCGACGGCATCGCCCACGCCGGCATCGGCCTGGTCACCTGCATGGACTCCCGGATCCCGCCGCTGGAGATGCTCGGCCTGAAGGCCGGCGACGCCAAGGTCCTGCGCTCGGCCGGCGGCCGCGTCACCGAGATCACCATGACCGGCCTGGTCCTCGGCGTCCAGCTGCTCGGCGTCCGCCGGATCATGATCATCCCGCACACCCGCTGCGCGATGGCCGCGATGTCCGAGGACGAACTCCGCGCCAAGGTGGAACTCGCCGCCGGCAAGCCCGCCGGCTACCTCCCCATCTCCGTCATCCCCGACCAGCACGAAGCTCTCCGCCGCGATGTCGCCGCCGTCCGCGAACACCCCCTGATCGGCGAAGACATCCTCGTCGGCGGCTTCATGTACGACGTCGACACCGGCAAACTCACCCAAATCGACTGACCCGGCCGAGGCCCGCCCGGATGACGGGCGTGCGGGTGGGAAATCTGATAGACAGCCGTGTATGAGACTCCGCCCCAGCTCATTTCATCGTTCGTTGGTTGCCGGTGCTTTGGCCTTGACGGCTATGTTGTCCGGTGCGCCGATTGCTCACGCGGTGCCAGATGCGGCGCCGGTGTTTCGGGGCGGGGCGGTTACCGGGTGTTTGGATCGGTCGATCGTCGGGACGGTCGAGGAGCAGCGGCTCGGGAGTGTGCCGGCGGAGATCTTGCGGCGGTCGGGGTTCGAGCGACAGGTGGCGTTGTTCGGGCAACTGCTCTGCCGGGTGCCCAACCGAGCGGCCGCCGCGGCGTTGGTGCGGACGCAGGGCGAGGCGCTCTGGCGTACGGCGACGTACCGGGCTCAACATGCGCCGACGGGTGCCGACGCGCTCCCGGCCACCGATGACCGCGGACTGTACTGGGCGCGGATCTCGATGGCGCTCATGCTTCGCCAATGGCAGCCGGACTTCGGGGTCAGTACGGCGGAACGCACCGAGCTGATGCGCTCCTTCGAGTACACGTCCCGCGGCATCACCAGCACCCGCTTCACCCCGGGCGTGCGGAAGATCCTCGTCACCGGGTTCGACCCGTTCACACTGGACGCGGACATCCGGATCGGCAACCCGTCCGGCGCGAACGCGCTGACCCTCGACGGGAAGCGCTGGAAGGTCAACGGGACGACGTACGAGATCCAGACCGTGGTGTTCCCGGTGCGCTACCCGGACTTTGACCAGAACATGGTCGAGAACGCGCTCGCGCCGCACTACCGTCCGGGGCCGCAGCGCGCCGACCTGGTGATGACCGCGAGCCAGGGCCGGGCCGGGATCTTCGACCTCGAGGTGTTCAACGGCCGGCGGCGGTCGGTGAGCTCCATCGGCGACAACAACAACCTGTGGGGCGGCGGCACGATCAGCGCGCCGGTCGTCTCGCCGAGCATGCCGCCCGGCCCGGAGTGGATCACGTCCAGCCTGCCGCTGGCCCGGATGGCGCAGGCCGACGTCGGCCCGTTCCGTACCCGCGTCAACACATCCGTCCTGGAGATCCCGGCCGGCGAGACCACGCCGGTACGGCGGCCGGACGGCCCCACGGCCGGATCGATCGCGTCCGAGGGCACGGGCGGCGGCTACCTGTCGAATGAAGTTGCCTACCGCAACACTCTGCAGCGCGACCTGCTGGACCCGTCGATGCCGGCCGGTCACCTGCATGTCCCGGTGCTGACCTTCGACCTGGTCAACAAGACCGCGATCACCGACCCGACGTACGAGGCCAACCGGGACGCGATCGTCGCGGGTGCCCATGCGGTTCTCGCAGCAGCCCTGTGATCAGAATGCTGATCACCTGATCAGTATCCTGATCATGGCTTGAGGATCAATCGGTTAGGTGCCCTCCCCGGAGGGTGGATAGCGTCCGCGGCATGAATACCGCCGAAGAACTTGTAGCTGCTTTGCGTTCCGGTGAGGTCAGCTCCGTCGAGCTGGCCGAGCAGGCGATCGAGCGCGACGACAAGGCGATCAACGCGATCTGTGTGCCGGACTACGACCGTGCTCGGGAGGCCGCGCGCGCCGCCGACCAGGCGCTGGCTCGCGGCGAGGAGCAGCCGTTGCTCGGCGTTCCGGTGACGGTCAAGGAGTCGTACGACGTTGTCGGCCTGCCCACGACCTGGGGAATGCCGGAGTACCGCGGCTATCTGCCGGCCGCGGACGCCGTACAGGTGGCGCGACTGAAGGCGGCCGGTGCGGTGATCCTTGGCAAGACCAACGTTCCCTTGGGACTGCAGGACATCCAGAGCTTCAACGAGGTCTACGGCACCACCAGCAACCCGTGGGATCACAGCCGTACGTCGGGCGGCTCGTCCGGCGGATCCGCGGCCGCCCTCGCGGCCAGGGTCGGCGCGCTGTCGATCGGCTCCGACCTCGCCGGTTCGCTCCGTACGCCCGCGCACTTCTGCGGCATCTACGCGCACAAGCCGACACTCGGCCTGGCCGCCGGCCGCGGCATGACCCCGCCGCCCGGCCCGGCGCTACCGGTCGACCTCGACCTGGCCGTCGTCGGCCCGATGGCCCGCTCCGCGCGCGATCTCACGCTTCTGCTCGACGTCATGGCAGGACCGGACCCGCTGGCGCTCGGCGTCACGCACCGGCTGCCGCCCGCCCGCCACCAGCGCCTCGAGGACTTCCGCGTCCTGGTCGTCGAGGACCATCCCCTGATCCCGACCGGATCCGCCGTACGAGCCGCCGTGAACCGGGTCGCGGACGCGCTCGTCCACGGCGGCGCACGCGTCGAACGGCACAGTCCGCTGCTGCCCGGTCTGGCCGAATCCGGGACGCTCTACACGCAGTTCCTCACCTCGGGCTCGATACCGCGTTTCCCCGCCGAATCGCTCGACCAGCTCCGAGCGGAACTCGACGCGGACGACCAGAGCCTGCACGCGACTCGCCTGCGCGCGATGGTGTTCAGCCACCACGACTGGCTCCGGGCGAACCACCGCCGTGAACTCCACCGCCACGGCTGGCGGCAGTTCTTCGCCGAGTTCGACGTGGTGGTGTGCCCGATCACGCCGACGCCCGCGTTCCCGCACGACCACACCCCGAACCCGATGGAACGGCACATCGACATCGACGGCGTCGACTACCCGTACTTCGACCAGCTCGTCTGGGCAGGCCTCGCGACCATGCCCGGCCTGCCCGCCACCGCCGTCCCGGCAGGCCGATCGCCCGAGGGCCTGCCGGTCGGAGTGCAGCTCATCGGCCCGATGCACGAGGACCGCACCCCGCTCCGCCTGGCCGAACTCCTCGAGCTCTCCGCGCCGGAGTAGTAAATGTCGACTTTTCGACACTCAACTCGGGGCAGAACCCACGGCCCGGGAACCGGGTCCGGGTCAGCACGTGGCCGGCGCAGGAAGTGACTACTAAACTGATCACCACGGTCCGAGAGTGATCAGTATTGTGTTCACGAAGTACGACGATCACCGTCGACGCCTGCGTGCGGGCATGACCGTCTGGGGAGGATCTTGTCCCGATCCGGGCGGTAATCCTCCCCGACCTGGCATGTGGCGCGGGGGTCAGCTGGTGAGGATCAGGGCGAAGGCGTCGATCACCGAGTCGGCGTGGTGGTCGGGCGTGGGAGTGTCGGTGTCGTTGTGGTTCCCGACCCGGATCGTCCGCAGCCCGGCCGCGATCCCACCGGCGATGTCGTACGCCGGGTGGTCGCCCACCATCCACCCGCCCGCCAACGGAGCCCCGGCCCGGTTCGCCGCCAGCTCGAAGATCCGTCGATCGGGCTTTCGTACGCCGACCGCACCGGACACGCAGGCGTAGTCGACTGCCTTGTCGAGCTGCGTGTACTCGAGCTTCAGATCCTGCTGCGCCGGATCCCCGTTCGTCACTACCGCCACCCGCCACCCGCCAGCGCGCAACGACCCCAACCCGTCCAGGACGTCCGGCCGAACCCGCACGAACAGCGGATGCTCCTCGTTGTACGCCGCCACCAGCTCGTCCACCGGCGCCACAATCCCGAACCGCTCCCGCGCCATCCCGAACAACTCCGCCCGCGGCCGGAACCCACCGTTGTCATAGGCAACGAACCACTCGAGCGCTGCCTCATCCAGCCCCTGCAGCTCCACCCACCACCGCGCCCAGCGCAGAAACGCCCCGTTCCGATCGATCAACGTATTGTCCAGATCGAAACACGCCAGCCGCAAAGTCACCCTTCACCCTTACACACACCCCGAACACACCACGACCCGCTACCCTCGTCACGTTGCGTAGGGGTGCGCATCTTCTGACAGGGGGCTCCATGAACGGTGTACGACGGGCTCGGAGTCGGCACCGGGTTCATCGGGCTCACCAATCTGCGGGTGATCGTCCAGGACAACTCGTTCGTAGGTAAGAAGACCGCGCCGACGAGCATTCCGTACAGCAAGATCCAGTCGGTGTCGTACGTCTCCGACAAGTCTGTCTTCGGCAAGTTCGCGTCGCCGAGCACGATCGCCCTACATGTGAGCGGCACAACCTACGAGGTCCAGTTCCGCGGATCCGAGAAGGCCACGCACGCACACAACATCGTCCTCTGGAACATCATGCGCTAGCCCGCCAGAACCGCCAGCCCATCACAATCGCACCCGACCGGGTACGTGCACGCCTGAGGCTCCCTGCTCCCGCCGATTGCGATGGCCTGGCGGTCCGCAACCCAGCACGAACCACGCCGGCACCGCACCCGGCGCCGCCAACCTCGGCGACGTCACCACCGCAGGTGACCGACACGACAGCCGCCGCGGAGCGGTGGCCGTTGTCAGACGTCGATGCGGTTCTCGTCCAGTTCATAGGCGCCCTGGACGAGGAACTCCTTGCGTGGGGCGACGTCGTTGCCCATCAGCAGGTCGAACACCTGCGACGCGGCTTCCACGTCGTCGACCGTGATCCGGCGGAGCGTGCGGTGTCGCGGGTCCATGGTGGTTTCCGCCAGCTGGTCGGCGTCCATCTCACCGAGACCCTTGTAGCGCTGCGGGGGCTCCTTCCAGCGGACGCCCTTCTTCATCAGCTCGGCCGTCTTCCGCTGGTACTCCGCGTCGCTGTAGGTGTACAGGTACTTGTCCTGCCCCTTCTTCGGGTTCGTCAGCTCGAAGCGGTGCAGCGGCGGGACGGCGGTGTAGACGCGGCCGGCCTCCACCATCGGGCGCATGTAGCGGAAGAACAGCGTCGCGAGCAGCGTACGGATGTGGGCGCCGTCGGAGTCGGCGTCGGCCATGAAGATGATCTTGCCGTACCGCGCCTGCTCGAGGTCGAAGGTGCGGCCGGAGCCGGCGCCGACGACCTGGATGATCGACGCGCACTCGACGTTCTTCAACATGTCGCCGACGGACGCCTTCTGCACGTTCAGGATCTTGCCGCGGATCGGCAGCAGCGCCTGGAACTCCGAGCTCCGCGCGAGCTTCGCGGTCCCGAGCGCCGAATCACCCTCGACGATGAACAGCTCGGAGCGGTCGACGTCGTTGCTGCGGCAGTCGGCCAGCTTCGACGGCAGCGCCGACGACTCCAGCGCGGTCTTCCGGCGTTGCAGCTCGCGGTGCTGACGCGCGGCGACCCTGGTGCGGGACGCGGCGACGACCTTCTCCAGCACGGCCCGCGCCTGCGCCTTGAACTCGCGCTTGGTCGAGGTCAGGAACGACTCCAGCTCGGACTGCACGACCTTCGCGACGATCCGCGACGCCGCCGGCGTCCCGAGCACCTCCTTCGTCTGGCCGTCGAACTGCGGCTCGGCCAGCCGGACCGTGACCACCGAGGTCAGGCCCTCGAGGACGTCGTCCTTGATGATCTCCTCGCCGCTCTTCAGCAGCCGGGTGCCGTCGAGCGCGTTCGTGAAGCTCTTGGACAGCGCGCGCTCGAAGCCGGCGACATGCGTTCCGCCCTTCGGCGTCGCGACGATGTTCACGAACGAGCGCAGCTCGGTCTCGTACCCGTCGCCCCAGCGGACCGCGATGTCGACGTCCAGGTCCCGCTCGACGTCCGTCGGGGTCATGTGGCCGGCCTCGTCCAGCATCGGCACGGTCTCGGTGAAGTGACCGGTCCCGGCCAGCCGGATCACCTCGGTGACCTTCTGGTCGGTGGCCAGGAACTCGCAGAACTCGCTGATCCCGCCGTCGTGCTTGAAGCTCTCCTCGGTGATCTCCTCGCCGCGCTCGTCGCGGATCACCAACTCGAGGCCGGGCACCAGGAACGACGTCTGCCGCGCGCGGGTGACCAGCTCGTCGTAGTTGAAGGTGGCGTCCTTGGTGAAGATCTGCCGGTCCGCCCAGTACCGGATCCGGGTGCCGGTGACGCCGCGCTTGGCCCGGCCGGCCTTGCGCAGCCCCTTGGACGGCGTGAACCCGGCAGCCGCGCCCTCACCGTCGAACTCACCGGCGACACCGCGCCGGAACGAAGTGGTCCAGACCGTTCCGCCGCGGTCGACCTCGACGTCCAGCCGCGCGGACAGCGCGTTCACCACCGAGGCGCCGACACCGTGCAGACCGCCGGAGGCGTTGTACGACCCGCCGCCGAACTTGCCGCCGGCGTGCAGCTTGGTGAAGACGACCTCGACACCGGTCATCTTGGTCTTCGGCTCGATGTCGACCGGGATGCCGCGGGCGCGGTCCTTCACCTCGACCGAGCCGTCCTGGTAGAGCACGACGTCGATCCGCTCGCCGTGGCCGGCCAGGGCCTCGTCGACGGCGTTGTCGATGATCTCCCACAGGCAGTGCATCAGGCCGCGGCTGTCCGTCGACCCGATGTACATCCCGGGCCGCTTCCGGACCGCCTCGAGTCCTTCGAGGACGAGCAGGTTGCGGGCGTTGTACGTCGGGTCGATCTCGGTACTGCGAGGCGTCGGGGCGGCCACAGGGCTCCTTCACTGGTTCACGCACTTACTCGGGTCAGCTTATGCGGCCGCACCCCCAAAACAGTGCAGGCCCGACATGCCGATGGGCACCGGAGATACATGTCGCGGCAGATATCGATCCGGACTCGATTCGAAGTGGTGTACGACACTCCGATTCCGAGCAGACGGTGACGATTCCATGGCGCACAGTGAGAGAAGAAGCACCCCTCCTCCGTGACTCGCCAGATTTCCGCCGTACCACGAAACGATTCCGTGTCAGCAAACGTCATAGCGGAACAGGTGGTTCGTCTCACATACGGACACGTTGTCCCCACCGGGAAGCGATCCGCATGTCAGGATGTTGCTATCTGGTGAGTACGGAACTAGATGAGATGAGGCCTCAATGACTACAGCACTCGCCCCGAGTTCGGCCCTGTCGGCCGCGGATCGTTGTGACCGCTGCGGTGCGCAGGCCTACGTCCGAGTCACCCTGACCAGCGGTGGGGAGCTGCTCTTCTGCGCCCACCACGGCCGGGAGCACTCGGAGAAGCTGCGCGACATCGCGATCACGATCCACGACGAGACGGGCAGGCTCGACGCCACGCCGACGATCGCCGCCGAAGACGAGCGGTAAACCACCAGGCTGTTCCAAACGCGCCAACGACGGCGCCAAAGTCATAGCAGGCTTCGATGGCGGCTGATCCCGACAGGATGGCCGCCATCCTTTCTTGTCACACCACAGGTACGCCGGGTCCCGGCCCGTGTCGGCGCAGTTCCTGCCATGCCCGTGCCAGCCGGCTGACCGCGTCGTCGAGCACGCGCTCCGAGTAGGCGAACGGCACCCGTAGGTAGTCGTTGTGCTCGCCGGTCGGATCCATCGCCTGCCCGGCCACCACCTCCACGCCGTGCCGCAACGCGACCTGGGCGAACACCCGCGCATCGGTGTCCGGCAACCGGATCCACAAGGCCGACCCACCGACCGGTACAGACCACTCCCATTCGGGCAGTCGTTCGGTCAGCAACTCCCCCATCAACTTCTTCCGCACCGTCGCCACGCGTGCCCGTGCCGCGGTCAGCTCGCCGAGCCGCGGCAGTAACCGGGCCGTCAGCGCCTGGTCGATCACCGGGCTGCCGAGATCGGCCAGTGCCTTGTGTCGCGCCAGCCGTTCCGCCAGCGGCCGCGATGCCCGGATCCACCCGATCCGCAGCCCGCCCCACACCGCCTTCGACACGGACCCGATCGTCAGTACCTCGGCCGCGTCCGGCGCGTACGCGGCCAGCGGCGGCGGGATCTCCGGCCCGGACGGATCCCACGCCGAGTACGCGTTGTCCTCCACCACGACGACCCCGTGCCGCGCGGCCAGCTCCGCGACCTGCCGCCGGCGCGCCGCCGACATCAGCCGCCCGGTCGGATTGTGGAACGTCGGCATCACGAACAGCATCGCCGGCTGATGCTCCGCGAACGCCGCATCCAGCAGGTCGGGCCGGATCCCCGCATCGTCCAGCGGTACGCCGACCACCCGCCCGCCGGCCGCGCCGAACAGGTCGAAGCACCCCGGCCAGCTCGGCTGCTCGATCGCGACCGCGGCACCGTTGCGCAGGTACATCTGGGTGACCAGCGCGATCGCCTGATGCGCGCCGGTGGTCACGACGATCTCGTCCGCGGACGTCGGCAGCCCCGAAGCGGTGAAGTGCTCCGCGATCCGTTCGCGCAGTACCGGCAGGCCGCGCGGGTGGTAGCCGACGTCGCCGAGCAGCTCGGGCAGGTCGGTCGACGCGAGGTCGACCAGCTCGGAGGAGAGCTCGGGCAGTCCGGGGTCGACGGCGTACGTCATCGAGATCAGTTCGCCGGGGCCGACCGTGATGCGGTGGAACAGCGACTCGCCGGACCCGGACGGCATCCGCTTGTCCGCTCGTGAACGTCCCCGTCCGGCGGCGCGGGCGACCGTCGTACCGCTGCCGCGGCGGCTCTCCACCAGGCCGCGGGCGCGGAGTTCGTCGTACGCCGCGACGACCGTGGAGCGGCTGACCGCGAGCGCTTCGGCGAGCCGGCGTTCGGCGGGCAGCCGGGCGCCGACGGGGAGCTCCGCGGAGCCGATCAGCGCGGCGAGTTCGTCGGCCAGCCGCCGGTACAGGCCGCCGCTGCGGCCGGTCAGCCGGTGGCCGATCAGATCGGCCAGCGCACCCGCGTCTCCAGAACGGTCCACTTCTCCTCTTATTGGCTCGGGTGGACTGCTTCCAAGGCCGCCAGGCTAATACAGTCCAATAGGAGGTCACGTGGGGATCGGGCAGGTCGCGGGATTCGCGGGAGCGACAGTGCTGCTGGTCGGCATGCCAGGGCCGAACAATCTGTACATCTCGCTGCGCAGTCTCACTCAAGGACGGCGCGCGGGTGTCGTATCGGCGCTCGCGATCGAGACCGGGACGCTCGTGTACATCGTCGTCACCGCGCTCGGCCTGGCGACCGTGGTGCAGGCCTCGCCCGCGTTGTTCACCGCGATCACGGTCACGGGCGCGCTCTACCTCGCGTACCTCGGGACCCGGCTGCTCGTCGCACCGGCCGCCGCGCACTCGGCCGGGATCCAGGCAGCCCCGCTCGGCCGGATCTTCCGCGACGGCGTCGTGGTCAACCTGCTGAACCCGAAGGCCGCGCTGTTCTTCCTCGCGTTCCTCCCGCAGTTCACCACCCGCGGCGCCGGACCCGATCAGCTCCGCACCGAGATGCTGCTGCTCGGCGCCGGCGCCCTGCTGATCGGCATCACCCTCGACCTCTGCTACGCCCTCGGCGCCGACGCCGTCGGCCGCCGCTTCCGCTCGACCCGCGCGACAGGCCGCTGGCGCAACCGCCTGGTCGCAGGCGTCTACCTGGCCCTCGCCGTCGCCGCCGTCCTCAGCACCTTGACCACCTAGCCGCGCAGGATCTCCGCGCCGTCGCCGTCCAGCCGGACGGTCAGTATGTCGTCGCCGACCCGCAAGCCCTTCAGTTCAAGGCGTTTCCACGGCGCGGCGGGGTTCACCACCAGCGCCCCACCCGGTACGTCGGGCTCGATGCCGAGCGCCGCGACCAGGACGGCGACGGCCGACGCGGCGGCCCACGCCTGCGGGCGGCACGAGAGCGGGTACGGCGTCGGCGTACTCTCCGCACCGGTCCCGCGGCCGCCGTACAGCTCGGGCAGGCGGTAGTCGAACGCCTCCGCGGCGCGGACCAGGCCCTCGACGTACGACGCCGCGACATCGGCGTGGCCGGTCGCGAACAGGCCCTGGATCGTCATCGCGGTGTCGTGCGGCCAGACGCTGCCGGTGTGGTAGCCGAGCGGGTTGAACCGGGTCATTGCCGTGGACAACGTCCGGAGACCGAAGCCGCTGTCCAGGTCGGCGCCGGCGAGGACGTCGGCGACAGTCTGCTCCTCGTCCGCGTCCAGCAGGCCGGTGCCGAGCAGGTGGCCCATGTTCGAGGCGCGGCCGGCGACCGGGTTCTTCGCACCGTCGAGCGCGATCGCCGGACAGCCGTCGACCCAGAACGCGGCTCGGAACCGCTCCTGCAGCGCAGCCGCCCACAGCCGCCACTCGTCACCGGACTCGTCGAACGCCTCGAGCAGCTCGGCACCCTGCACGGCCGCGGCGTACGCGTATCCCTGGACCTCGCACAGCGCGATCGGCGCGGTCGCGAGCGTCCCGTCCGGCCATTGCACGGCGTCGGCGGAGTCCTTCCAGCCCTGGTTCGCGAGGCCGTGGCCGGACTCGTCGACGTACTCGAGGAAGCCGTCGCCGTCCGGGTCGGCGTAGTCCTTCATCCAGGTCAGGGCGCGCCGCACGTTCGGCAGCAGGTCGCGGACCTCGTCGGTGGGCATGCCCCAGCGCCAGGCCTTGTGCAGGGTGCTGATCCACAGCTGGGTCGCGTCGTGCGTCCCGTAGTACACCGGCGGGAGGACCAGGCCGCCGCCGTGGTCGGCCACCTCGGCGCGCAGCTCGTGCGGGATCTTGCCCGGCTGCTCGGCGGTGTCCGCGTCGACCTTCGTCCCCTGGCGGGCGGCGAGGGCGCGCAGGGTCCCGGCGGCGAGCGTCGGGTCGACCGGGATCAGCATGCCGGACGAGATCAGCGAGTCCCGGCCGAAGAGCGTCAGGTACCACGGCGGCCCGGCACCGAGGTACCTGTCGTCGCCGTCGGCGAGCTGCAGCGCGGTCACGTCCTCGAGCGACCGCTCCAGCCAACGCTCCACGCGCTTGTCGTCACAGTCGAGGATGACGTCGTACGGCGTACGCTCGGCCGGCGGCTCGATCGAGAAGCCGGTCGTCGACTTCGGGAAGTCGGCGGCGACATGCAGCGTCAGCGTGAACTCCGCCCCCGGCTCGACGCGCGGCGTCGCCGTCACGCCAGGGTCCGCGGTGACGACGACGCGGGTGTCGTCGCTCTCCCAGCGGATCCGGCCAGGCCCGTCCGGGAGCGGCGGGAGCTGCGGCAGGGCGGTCGCCGCGCCGCTGCGGACCGCGGCGGTACCGGCCAGGTCGGTGCCGAGGGCAACATCCAGGCGGCACTCGACGGTCGCGCGGGAACGGTTCACGAGCGTGATCCGCTCGATGAGGCCGGCGGATTCGACGGTCCGGGTCCGGTACAGCATCACGGTCGGGTCGTGCCGGGTGTCGCCGAGCCCTTCGACCATCGCGACGTACTGGTGGGTCGCCGCGTCCTGTTCGTCGACGTGCACCGGGATCGGGTCGCGGCCGTCGACCGTGACGCTCAACCGGGACAGGATCCGGCGGTCCCGGGCGTACACGCCCTCCGCACCGGAGCCGGTGAGCTGACCTGATCGCGGCGACAGCACCACCCACGGAGCGGCCAGGGCGGTGACGAGTTCGTGGAGCTGGGAGGACATGTCCCCACCCTAAAGGCCCCGCGGTGCGAGAGAGTTGGGGTATGCAGACTGCCGTGACGGTCCTCGCCGGGATCGCGATCTTCGTTGGGATCGCGGGCATCGTGCTGCCGATCCTGCCCGGCGCGCTGCTCAGCCTGGCGGCGATCCTGGTCTGGGCGATCGTCGAGCGGAGCGCCACCGGGTGGATCGTGTTCGCGGTCTGCACGGTGCTCATCGGTGCCAGCCAGGTGGTGAAGTACGTCGTACCGGAGCGCCGGCTGCGTGAGGCCGGCGTACCGCGGCGCTCCATGATCGTCGGCGTACTCCTGGGCATCGTCGGCTTCTTCGTGATCCCGCTGGTCGGGATGTTCGTCGGCTTCCCGCTCGGCGTCTACCTGTCCGAGGCGCAGCGGCTGCGCGCGCACGGCGCGGCCTGGACCTCCACCAAACACGCGCTCCGCGAGACCGGCGTCTCCATGCTCATCGAACTCCTCGGCACCTGCCTCGCCGCCGCCCTCTGGCTGGTCGCGGTGCTGTTCCTGATCTCTTAGCCGATTGCCAGCTCGTTCTTAGTCACGGGCGGCATGCTAGGACGATGAAGCTCTCTCAGAAGCGGTGGCGCCTGATCGGCACGGCCGCCGCGGTCGTCGTGACCACGGCAGCCGGCGGCGTTGCCTGGGCCGCGAACAACACGGACCCGACCCCGTCCGCCTCTCCGTCCGCGTCTCCCTCGCAGCCGAACCAGAATCAGAACCAGAAGCCCGGGCGTGGCGGGTTCCGCGGCGAGTTCGGGCTCGGCGGAGCGCTGCACGGCGAGTTCGTCGTACAGAAGAACGGTGGCGGGTACGAGACCGTCGCCGTCCAGCGCGGTCAGGTCACTGCCGTCAGCAGCACCTCACTCACGGTGAAGAGCGCCGACGGCTACAGCCGGACGTACACGCTCACCTCGAACACGATGGTGAACGCGGCCCGCAACGGCATCGGCGACGTGAAGACCGGCAACACGGTCAACGTGCAGGCCGTCGTCACGAACGGTAACGCCACGGCGGTCCGGGTCAACGACGGTACGGTCCGGCAGGCAGCGGGGCAGAGCTGGGGCTTCAAGCACGCACCACGCTGACCCAGACGTACAGGTGACGTTCCGGCGACTCACAGGCGATTGCCAGGAAGCTTCCAGGGTTCACACGGATGCCGGCGGCACACTGTCACTATGAGTCCGCATCTGCTGGTTGTCGACGACGAACCGAACATCGTCGAGCTGCTGTCCGCGAGTCTGCGGTTCGCCGGGTACGACGTGACCACGGCGACGCACGGCGCCGAGGCGCTGCGCAAGGCCCGGGACGTGGAGCCCGACCTGGTCGTCCTCGACGTGATGATGCCCGGACTGGACGGCTTCGAGGTGGTCCGCCGGCTGCGCGGTGAGGACCGGCACGTACCGGTGCTGTTCCTGACCGCGCGGGACGCGGTCGAGGACAAGGTACTCGGCCTGCAGACCGGCGGCGACGACTACGTCACCAAGCCGTTCAGCCTCGACGAGCTGGTCGCGCGGGTGCGGGCGCTACTGCGCCGCTCCGGTCACCGCGAGGAGACGACGACCGAGGCGGCCGTACTGCGGTACGCCGACCTGGAGCTCAACGAGGACAGCTACGAGGTGTTCAAGGCCGGCAAGGCCGTGCAGCTGTCGCTGACCGAGTTCAAGCTGCTTCGCTGCCTGCTGGAGAACTCCGAGCGGGTGATGTCGAAGGGGCAGATCCTGTCCGCGGTGTGGAACTATGACTTCGCCGGCGACGCGGGCGTGGTCGAGTCGTACATGTCGTACCTGCGCCGTAAGGTCGACACCGGCGACCAGAAGCTGCTCCACACCGTCCGCGGGGTCGGCTACGTACTGCGCACCCCGCGAGGCCCCAACTGATGCAACTGAGTCACCGGCGGTTCACCGACCGGTATCCGCTGCGCGTCACCATCGTCGTCGTCCTGCTGACGCTGGTCGTGCTCGCGCTGGCTGCCTCCGGCATACTGTCGACGACCATCATGCGCGGCTACCTCATCGACCGCGTCGACGAGCAGCTGCAGCAGACGTCGATGCAGCTGATGCGCTTCCGGCCGGACAACCGCCCGCTGCCGCCGGGGCCGAACCGCCCACGGCAGATCCCGAACCCGGTCGTCGTGCAGTACAACGACTCCGAGGGCCACAGCGACAACGGCCCGATCGGGACCCGGCTGACCGACGCCGAGCCGCTGCCGACCCTTCCGGTGCTGGACCTCAACCAGGTTCGCAACCTGAACGGCCGGCCGTTCGACGTGAAGGCGGTCTCCGGCGGCGCCACCTGGCGGGTGCTCGCCGTACCGCTCGACGACGGCACCGGTTCGGTGATGGTGGCGCAGAGCCTGCGCGACATGGACCACACGATCACCCGGCTCGTCGGCGTCCAGCTCTCCGCAGGCGTGATCGTGCTGGTGCTGCTGGCCGGCGTCGGGACGTTCGTCGTACGGCGAAGTCTGCGCGGGCTGGAGGACGTGGAGAACACCGCGGTCGCGATCGCCGGCGGGGACCTGGGGCGGCGTGTCCCGCAGCGGGATCCGCGGACCGAGGTGGGGCGGCTGTCGCTGGCGCTGAACCAGATGCTCGGGCAGATCGAGACGGCGTTCGCGCAACGGACCGCGTCCGAGGCGGCGGCGCGACGGTCGGAAGACGCTGCCCGGCAGTCGGAGGAGGCGGCGCGGCAGTCCGAGGAGCGGATGCGGAGGTTCGTCGCGGATGCGTCGCACGAGCTGCGGACTCCGTTGACGTCGATCCGCGGGTTCGCGGAGCTGTCGCGGCAGCGCGGCGACAGCACGGACTCCGACACGATGCGCCGGATCGAGGACGAGGCGAAGCGGATGGGGCTGCTCGTCGACGACCTGTTGCTGCTGGCACGGCTCGACCAGCAACGTCCGTTGCGGATGGAGTCCGTGGATCTGCTGCCGATCGCCGCCGACACGCTGCACAACGCGCAGGCGATCCAGCCGGACCGGCCGCTGTCGCTGACGATCCTCCCCGACTCGGAAGCGCCCGTCGTCGAAGGCGACGAGGCACGCCTGCGCCAGGTGCTCGGCAACCTGGTCAGCAACGCCCTCAACTACACCCCCGTCGACGCCCCGATCACGGTCTCCGTCGGCACTCGCGGCACCGAGGCCATCCTCGAGGTCAGCGACACCGGCCCGGGCCTCTCCGAGGAGCAGAAGGCCCGCGTCTTCGAACGCTTCTACCGCGCCGACACCGCCCGCACCCGCACCACCGGCGGCTCCGGCCTCGGCCTCTCCATCGTCGCCGCCCTCGTAGCCGCCCACAAAGGCCGCGTAACCACCACCAACACCACCCCCCACGGCGCCACCTTCACCGTCCACCTCCCCCTGGCCAACTGAGCAAGGTCAGCGAATGGCTCTCAACCTTTTCCGGGGGTCGGGTCATCAGCCTCTTGAGTGAGATGAGAGGCGGAGGATGGCTTTGGAGACCGGGCGGGACCGGGAGTTCGCCGAGTTCGTGGACGGGAGGTTCACCGCGTTGCAGCGGTTCGGGTATCTGCTCACCGGGGAGTGGCAGCTGGCGGAGGACCTGGTGCAGACCGCGTTGACGAAGGTGTGGTTCCACCGCAACTCGCTGCGGAGCGCCAACGCGCTGGAGAGCTACACCCGGACCGCGATGGTCAACACCAGCACCCAGTGGTGGCGCCGCAAGTGGCGGGGCGAGACGCCCACCGAGCATCTGCCGGAGCGGGTGAGCCAGTCGCAGTACGGCGTGGTCGACGACCGTGATCTGCTGCTCCGGGCGCTCGCGGACCTGCCGAAGCGGACCCGGGCGGCCGTCGTCCTGCGGTACTTCGAGGACCTGCCCGAGGCCGAGATCGCCCAGATCATGGGGTGCTCGGTCGGTACCGTGAAGAGCAACGTCTCCCGCGGCCTCGCCCGGCTCCGCGAGCATCAGCTCGTCGCGGCCGTCACGTCCCCTGCGCGGAAGGAAGTCGCCCATGACCGATGAGCTGAAGCAGCGCTTCGAGCAGCTCGTCGCCGAGCCGCCGCCCCCGAGCCAGGCGCCGAGCGAGGCCGTGTTCGCGCGCGTCCGCAAGGTACGCCGCCGGCGCGCCGTGGGTGCGGCCGGGCTGGCGTCGGCCGCCGTGGTCGCCGCAGTCGCGATCGCCGGCAACCTGAGCGGCCCGAGTACCCAGGCACCCGTCGCGGGACCGCCGTCCCCGTCGGCGCTGCAGGCGACGGTGCCCACGCCGTCCGCGACCGCCCCGCCGGCGTTCGGCGTCCGGCTCAAGCTGACGCCGCACGTGAAGGGCCGGACGCTGACCATGACGATCGAGGCCTCCGGGACGATCCTGGTCCCGTACGTCGGCGGGTACCTGCCGACCGACCAGGGCCTCGCGGGCCTCGGCCAGGGCTCGACGACGTCGTACGGCTACGGCCCGACGGTCGGCTCGCTCAGCAACATGCAGGAGTGCGCGAAGTCGACGAGACGCTACACAGGCAACGCGACGTACCCACCGGACACGTTCACCTATCCGAAGGCCGGCACCTATACCTACACCTACACAGGCCAGTACTGCGGCCTGAAGAACCCGGTCGTCGTCAGCACCAAGGTGACGATCCGCTAGAGCACCGGGAACGACCGCGTCGCCGACTCCCCGTGCTCCAGGACCTGGGCCGCCGGGCCGAGGATCTTGGGGTCGGGGTGGCCGACCAGCTCCTCGTCCTTGTCGGTGTAGTCGTACAGCGAGAGCACGTGCCGCATCGCCTCCAGCCGGGCGCGCTTCTTGTCGTTGCTCTTCACAACGGTCCAGGGGGCGTGCCCGGTGTCGGTGTAGTGGAACATCGCCTCCTTCGCCTCGGTGTACGCCTGCCACTTGTCCAGCGACGCGAGGTCGGTCGGCGACAGCTTCCACTGCCGGACCGGGTCGATCTGGCGGATCGTGAAGCGGGTCTGCTGCTCGGCCTGCGACACCGAGAACCACAGCTTCACCAGCTTGATCCCGGACCGGACGAGCATCCGCTCGAACTCCGGCGCCTGCCGCATGAACTCCTCGTACTGCTCCTGGTCGCAGTACCCCATCACGTGCTCGACGCACGCGCGGTTGTACCAGGACCGGTCGAACAGCGTCATCTCACCGGCGGCCGGCAGATGCGCGACGTACCGCTGGAAGTACCACTGGGTCTGCTCGCGCTCGGTCGGCTTCTCGAGCGCGACGATGCTCGCGCCACGCGGGTTCAGGTGTTCCATGAACCGCTTGATCGTCCCGCCCTTGCCCGCCGCGTCACGCCCCTCGAACACGATCACCAGCCGCTGCTTCGACCGCTTCACCCAGTACTGCAGCTTGAGCAGCTCGATCTGCAGCAGCCGCTTGTCCCGGTCGTAGCTCTCCCGCGGCAGCCGCTCGGCGTACGGATAACCCTCCCGCCAGGTGTCCACCGGCGTACCGTCGGCGCGCAGCAGCACCGGGTCGTCGTCCTCCTCGTCCAGCACGCGGAAGCCGAGCTCTTGCACCAGATCAGGCGTGTTCATGCCCTCAGAATCCGCTGCGATGATGACCTTCAGATGAACAGGCGGCGCAGCTTCACCGTGCAGTCGCGGCGGTTGACCGGTACGCCGTCGCGCATCACCTGGGCGCGGTCGTGCGCGCGGCTGACGAGCGTCTCCCACTCGCCGTCGGCCAGCGCGAGGCTGTCGATCACCTCGGCGGGCTCCGGGAAGTGGATCTCGGGGTGCGGGTTGTGCTCCCCCGGCGGGAATCCCAGGTGGCCCTCGATCAGCAGTACGCCGCCGGGCGCGACCGCGGCCGCCGCGCGCCGCAGGATGCCGTCGCGCGGCAGGTCGGTCTTGGAGTGCAGGAACTGCGCGGACACCAGGTCGAACTCGCCGTCCGGGAACGAGCTGCCCAGCTCGTGCTGCTGCCAGTCGATCCGGTCGCCGACACCGGCCGCCTTCGCGTGCTCGGCCGCACGGCCGAGCGCGACCGTCGAGATGTCGACGGCGGTGACCTGCCAGCCCCGCTCGGCGAGCCAGATCGCGTCGGCGCCTTCGCCGCAGCCGAGGTCGAGGGCGCGGCCGGCGGGCAGGTCCGCCACCTCTTCGGCGAACGCGACGTTCGGCCTGCCGCTCCAGATCTGCTCGTGCTCGGCGTAGAAGGCGTTCCAGAACTCGTCCGGCAACTGTTCGGTCGTCATACCGCGATCGTCCGCCTGCGCGCCGAATCCCGCAAACAATCTTGCCGTGTTGGCAAGTCAGGTGTCCCGGACAGGCAGCGGTTCGGCCTTGCCGACCACGAACGCGTACGTCAGCGCCCCGATCACCGCCACCACTCCGGCGACCGCGAACGACGGCAGGTACGAACCGTGGTAGATGTCCAGCAGCAGCCCGAACACGTACGGGCTGATGATCCCGGCGATGTTCGACGCGAAGTTCTGGATGCCGCCGATCGACGCCACGTGCCGCGACGACGGCGCCACGTCCCCGGGCAGCGACCAGATCCCGGTCGCCGCGATCGCCAGGCTCGCGTACGAGATCGCCAGGAACAGCAGCGCGACGTACACCGACTTGGCCGGCGCCGCGAACACGATCGCCGCACCGCCGAGCAGCCCGCCGACCATCACGGTCTTCCGCACCCGGGTCACGTCGGCGCCGGCCCGGATCCGCCGGTCCGCGACGATCCCCGCGATCCAGCCGCCGGCGATCGCGGTGATGCCGGGCAGCGTGCCGAGCGTCCCGAGCTGCGCGAGGTCGAGCCCGCGGGCGTCCTTGAGGTACGACGGGAACCAGGTGAGGAAGAAGTAGATGACGAAGTTCAGGCAGAAGAAGCCGAGCATCATCCCGCGGATCGTCCGGTACCGGAACAGGTCCCGCCAGCGCACCTGCGCCGCTGCCTCGTCGTCGTTGTCCTCCAGACGCGCGCCGTGGGACGCGATGTACGACCGCTCCTCGGCGTTTGCGTGCCGATGCTCCATCGGGTCGCGGTAGTACCAGTACCAGACCGCGGCCAGCATGATCCCGAGCACGCCGAGGACGACGAACGAGAAGTGCCAGCTGACCAACGCGATCAGCCCGGTCACGACCGGCAGCGACAGCACCGTGCCGACCCGCGACCCGGAGTCGATCACCGCACTCGCGAACGCCCGCTCGTGCGCCGGGAACCACCGCGACGCGGCCTTGGTCGCACTCGGGTACGCCGGCGCCTCGCCCGCGCCGAGCGCGAACCGGAACGCGAAGAGCGACCAGAACCCGCGCGCCAGCGGGGTCAGCGCGGTCACGACACTCCACCACAACGCGGCGAACGTGAACGCCTTCCGCGAGCCGACCTTGTCCGCGAACCAGCCCGCGGCGAGCATCGCCCCGTCGTACGCCCAGAAGAACGCGCCGAGGATCAGGCCCTTCTCGGCATTGCTGAGGTGCAGGTGCAGGTCGTCCTGGATGAACGGCAGTGCGACGCTCAGGTTCGCGCGGTCCAGGTAATTCAGTGAGAGCCCGACGAACGCGAGCCCTAGGATCAGGTATCTCGTGCGGCTGGCTCCCGGTGGAGCTTTCACAGAGCTGGCGGTCACTGTGCGCCTCCGATCAATCGCGGATCGTCGCACGCTACCGCGCCGGCACCTTATGTGTAGACAAACGTTTCAGCTAGTGGAATGAGGCATGGTGATCGAGGACGGCGAGGAGATCCCGCTGCTCGGCGGGGACGTGACCGAGGGCCTGGTGCGGGTCGGCGACACCGTACGACGTCCGCCCGGCGAACGCGCCGAGCTGGTGCAGGACGTACTGCGCTACCTGGAGAAGGCCGGCTTCGACGGCGCACCGCGGTACCTCGGCATCGACTCCAAGGGCCGGCAAACCCTCACGTACGTCGAGGGCGAGGTGGCCGGCCGCCCGCGTCCGGCCTGGATCGCCGACGAGGACCGGATGGTGTCGGTCGCGCACCTGCTCCGCGCGTACGACGACGCGATCGAGCCGTACGGCGTCCCCGGCAACCTGCCCGCGCCGATCGAGCCGCCCGGGCTGCCGGAGCTCGACGATCCGCCGGAGCTGGTCGGCCACCAGGACGTGACGCCGGAGAACGTCGTGTTCCGCGAGGGCCGTGCGTACGCGCTGATCGACTTCGACCTCGCCCGTCCGGTCAGCCGCGCCCGCGAGTTCGTCAACCTGATGCTCTGGTGGGCCCCGCTCGGCGCCGACGCCGACCTCGACCCCGGACTCCGCGGCCTCGACCGCCCACGCCGCTGCCGCCTGCTCGCCGACGCCTACGACCTGTCCCCCGCAGACCGGGCACGGGTCGTCCCGCTCTCGATCGCCCTGAACGTCCGCGCCTGGCACACGATGAAGCACCGCGCCGACACCCTCGGCGGCGGCTGGCAACGCATGTGGAACGAGGGAGTCGGCGACACCATCCGCCACCGCCAGACCTGGCTGGAGCAGAACGCCGACTCCCTCACTACCGCACTCAGTGGCTGATCTTCACCTCGGCGCCGAGCTTGGCCGACTCGTAGATCGCGGACAGCATCTTGGCCATCTCGAGGCCCTGTTCCGCGGTCGCGTCGGCCGGGATCTCGCCGCGGCAGATCTGCAGGAAGTGGTCGATCTGGTTCGCGAAGCCGACCTTGAAGTCGAAGCCGAGCGAGTCGATCTGCGGCTGGACGTGCAGCAGCGTGTCGTGCCGCTCGGTGACCATCAGCAGTTCGGGCTCGATCTCCGCGCCGCCCTTGTCGCCGTGGATCCGGACGCTCAGCTCGTTGCGCGCATGCAGCGAGTACGACGTGTCCACGTCGAGGACCGCCCCGCCCTCGAACCGGATCTGCGCGGTCGCGTAGTCCTCGACCGTGTTCGGCCGGGCCGCCGAGGCCGCCTTGTACCGGGTCAGGTTCTGGATGTTGTCGCGGGCACCCAGCGGCGCGAACGTCGCACCCGACGCGGACACCGGCTTCGGCATCCCCATCAGGTACCAGCACAGATCGATGATGTGGACGCCGAGGTCGATCAGCGGGCCGCCGCCGGACAGTTCGACATCGCCGAACCAGCCGCCCGGGTTGCCGGCCGTCCGCAGCAGCGTCGCGCGGGCCGCGTAGATGCTGCCGAACTCGCCGGCCTCCAGGAACCGCTTGGTCACCAGCGCGTTCGGCGCGTACCGGCGTACGTACCCGATCTGCAGGGCCTTGCCGGTCTCCTCGACCGCCTTCACCAGCGCCTCGGCCTCCGGCACCGTCACGGTCATCGGCTTCTCGACCAGGACGTTCTTGCCGGCCCGCAGCGCGCCCTCGGCGATCGGGGCGTGCAGCGTGTTCGGCACGCACACGCTGACCGCGTCGATCGACGGGTCGGAGAAGATCTCCTGGGCGTCGCCGGTCACCCGCTCGACCCCGAACTGCTCGGCGCGCGCCTTCGCCCGCTCGAGGTCCACGTCGCACACCGCGACCAGCTCGGCCTGCGGGTTCTTCTGGTACGCCGCCAGGTGCTCGACGGCGATCGAGCCGAGGCCGATCACTGCAATCCGCGTCGTCATGTCAGGCGTTGCCTTCCGTCAGTCGGAGGATGTTGGCGAGCGAGCGCTCGATCGCGGGCAGCGGCGTCTCCATGCCCTCGAATTCCAGGCTCACCGGTACGTCGGGCTTCGTCGCCGCCAGCGCCAGCAGCCCCGCGACGTCCACGTCACCGTGGCCCGTGACCGTGCCGAGCAGGTAGTCGCCGGCCAGCGTCTTCAGCCAGCCCTCACCCGCCGAGCGGCGGATGTGGAAGTCCTTCACGCCGATCGACGCCGCGACGTCGATCAGCCCGGCGGCCGTCTTGCCCGGGACCTCGCCGACGCACAGGCCGTTGCCGAGGTCGAGCGTGACCCGGAAGTTCGGCCGGTCCACCTCGTACACCAGGCGGGCCAGCCGCTCGCTGCCGTTCATGAAGAAGCCGTGGTTCTCGATCGTCGACACGATGCCGAGCCCGGCCGCGTGCTCGGCGACCGCCCGGCAGCCCTCGACGACCTTGGCGAACGTCGTCTCGAACTCGCCCGGGTCCTGCTCCCGCCACGCCCACGGCGCGACGTCGTGCCGGAAGATCCGCGCACCGAACGCGTGCGCCACGTCCAGTTGCTTGCGGAGCCGGTCGATCTCCGCGGTGTCCGCGGTCCGCAGGTCGCCGCTGACCAGGTAGTTCACGATCGGTACGCCGATCTCCTCGGCGTGCTTCGCGGTGTCGCGGACGACGTCCTGGTGCTCCAGGTAGTACTCGCCGTCCATCGCGGCCACCTCGATGTGCCCGGCCGACGAGGCCGCGACCCAGTCCAGGACACCGATCAGGTCCATCTCGCCGCTCGTCATGAGCTGGCGGAAACAGTACGAGCTGACTCCGAGCTTCACTTTTCATCTCCGGTGTAGGTGCGGAACTTCAGGGTGGAGGGACCACCCGAACGGTGACGATTCAGAAACTGTCGGTTCTCGATGGTTGGCTTCCTTTCATGACGACGCCGTCCCCGGGCCCTAACGGTGAGACCGAAGACATTGTGCGTGCGAGGTACAGGTACCGATTGCGGGTCTCGTCCGCAGCCGCCGACGCATTGCTTCGCGAGTGGGATCGTTGCCGGTGGGTCTGGAACGAGTGCGTCGCGAAAGCCCGGCAGGTCCATTTGCACAATCGGGCCACTCCCGATCGCAAGCTGACCTGCGGCCCGGCGCAGCTCGACCGGATGCTTACGCAGGCGCGCGCTCGCGTGCCGTGGCTGCGTGCGGGTGCCAGCGTGCCACAGCAGCAAACGATCAGGGACTTCGCCAAGTCCAGAACGAAGGCGTTGAAAGACATCAACGACGGGCTGCCGCAACGACAGCGTGCCGGCATGCCTCGCCCGAAGAAGAAGCGGGTCGCGCTGCCGACCCTCAACTACACGAGGAACGGCTTCCGCTTGAAGGCCGGGCGTCTGCAGCTCGCGGGCGGGATCGTCCTCACCGTGGTGTGGTCTCGCGACCTCCCGTCGCCGCCGTCTTCGGTTCGCGTCTTCCGTGACAGTTCGGGGCATTGGTACGCAACATTCGTCGTCGTCGCGCAGCCAGACCCACTGCCCGCGACCGGTCGCGCCATCGGTGTGGACTGGGGCGTCAAGGTAACCGCGACGACTACCTGTGACAACTACGACTTGCTGCATGCTCAGCACGGCAAGATTGCCGCAAAGCGGCTCGCCAAGTACCAGCGGGCGATGGCGCGCAGAAAGCCGGTCACAGGACAAGTCGAGTCGCGAGGATACCGCGCCGCAAGAGGTAAGGCCGCAAAGCTGCAGAAGAAGGTCGCGAGACAACGACAGGACACTGCCAGGAAATGGGCGAAAGCAGTTGTTCGCGACCATGATGTGATTGCCGTCGAAGACTTCCGCCCGAAGTTCCTCGCCAAGTCCTCGATGGCCCGGAAAGCCGCCGACGCAGCGATCGGCGTGACGAAGCAAGCTCTGCTCGAAATGAGCCACAAGCATGGGCGCGAAGTGCGTCTCGTGAATCCCGCGCATACCACGATGGACTGCGCGGCGTGCGGTGCGAGAACCAAGCACGCACTTCCCCTTTCCGAACGTACCTATACCTGCATCTCGTGCGGCATGGTGTCTCCGAGAGACAAGAACTCCGCTCGCGTGATGCTCGTCCGGGCTGGTCTGTCCCCGGCTGGTGCTGACGGCGCAAGACCTCTGGCAGCACGCCTGCCGGGGCAGCCTGAGCCAGGAATCCCACCTTCAGGAGGGAGCAGTCAATTGGTGGTCCTCTCCACTTCGTGAGTGATGCGGGTCCAGGGGCTGGGGACGTCCTGGATTCCGTAGATGCCTGACGTCAAGCGGTCGAACGCGTTGCCGACGGCCCCGAGTACCACCGCTTCGCGGCCCAGGGCTGCGGCGGCGAAGGGTGGGCGTTCGGGGAAGACCAGTTCGTTTTCGACCGCGGCGGCGAGTGGGCGGAGCAGGGCGCTGCTGTCTGCCGCGGGGCCGCCGCGGACGACGATCACCTCTGGGTCGACGACCAGGAGGACGGTCGCGATCCGCGGGGCGATTTGCTGGCAGAACTCTTGGAGCTCGGCCTGCGCTGCGGCGTCTCCGGCGGCGGCAGCGGTCAGTACTTCGGCGCCGGTCGGCCGAGTCGACCAGACGAGCTGTCCGCGCTGGGCGTTCCGCGTCCACCGCATTCCGCGTTGCGCGCCCAACTCGCCTGCCAGCCGGTGACGTCCTTGCCGGATGACGCCGTTCAGCACGATCGACACCGACAGCCGGTGCCCGATCTGCAGATAGACGACGTCGGAGTACCCAAGCCCCGCCCCACCCCGCTGCTCCGCCAGCGCCGCCAGCTTGATGTCGTTGTCCACCACCACCGGAACCCCGAGCTCCTTCGCCAGCAACTCCCCCACCGGCAACCCCACCAGCCCGGGGGTCGCGAGGCTGGCCCGCAACCGCCCGTCCGCCTCCACCACCCCCGGCAGCCCAATCCCCACCGCCCGCAACCGCCGAAGGTCAAGCGGACCCGAAGACGCGGAGGAACCACCGCGCGAACCGGCAGCCGCGTCCAGCGCACGCCACTCGGCACCACCTGAGCCGGCGGATACCTCCGACGCGCAGCGCGCGGTGTCGGCTGCGGCCTGCAGGGCGCAGGGGATCAGGCTCAGGTCGGCGGGGCCGTTGGAGGGTAGTTCGGCGTAGGCGAGTCGGGTGCCAGAGAGGTCGCAGATGATGGCCCGGGCGCCCCGCGGGCCGAGGTCGACGCCGGCTACCAGGCCCGTCTCGCGGGCGAAGCGGAAGGCTCGGGCCGGGCGGCCGGGACCTGCCGTCGCCGGGCTGGCGGACTCCACCAGGCCGGCGGCGAGCAGGTCGTCGAGGACGGCGTGCACGGTCGGGCGCGACAGGCCGGTGCCCTCGCTGAGCATGCCGACAGTGCGCGCCTCGTCCGCGTCGGAGAGGAAACGCAGGCAGGCGACCTGGTTCGCCGCTCGCTCCGCCTGCGCGGCTCCGCGTGCAGTCTCCATCGACCCCAACCCATTAAGGAACCGGCTTTAATAAAGACGGTAACAGAATGCGCGGACCGACGGCAATGACCGTTGCTCCAAGCAACTACCGCTGCAGCACCGTGCGCTCGACGACCGTCCACGTGGTCGTCGTCAGCACGTACAACCCGGCCGCCAACGGCACGAACGCCACCGTCAGCAAGGTCCCGAACGGCAGCAACTGCGCCATCCGCCGAGACAGCGTGGTGGCCGACGCGTCCAGCTGCCGCAGCTGCAGCCGCGCCGAGAAGAACGCGACTACAGCGAGCAACACAGCGATCACCAGGTACGCCGGAGTGCCGGTCAGGATCGGCCAATGCGCACCGAGGGGCGCCCCGAACAGGCTTCCGCTGATCAGCTGGTTCGACTCCCCCGCGACCACCGCGCGGGAGAACAGCGTGTACATCAGCCAGAAGAACGGCAGCTGCGCGAGCAACGGCAGGAACCCGGCGAACAGCGACGTACCGGACTCCGACTGCAGTTTGGTCAGCTCGCACTGCAGCCGCTCCGGATCACCCCGGTGCTTCTCGGTGAGTTGTTTGTACTGCGGCATCAACGCCGCGCGCGCCTGCATCCCGCGATGCGCCCGCACGCTGAGCGGGACCAGACACAGCCGGACGAGCAGGGTACACAGCACGATCGCGACCACGGCGGCGTACGCACCGGTCAGTGGTTGCAGGACGGAGACGAAGGACGTGAGCATGTGATAGGCACCGGCGACCGGTGCCTCCAGGAAAGAAGGCACAGCAAAACTCCACGAGTGGGTAGGAACTGGTAGCGAGGTGGTCCGCTACAGTCCCGGGGCTCGTGGCCGGGCTCTCCCGGCAGCATCGGGATCCCGGAGCAACAGATAGGCCGTACGCCGGGCGTTGGCCCGGGTGGCGCTCGAACGTGCCGGCAGCGGCGAGGCCATCGGATGGCGCGACGCCGTCCGGGCGACCTGGACCGCCAGGAACAGCAAGGCCGCCGCCGTGAACACGGCGACGGCCAGCAGACCCGCATCCGGGCCGAGGGCAGGCATCGCCAGCGACCAGACGCCGGCGAACACCTGCCCCATCGTCATCAGTCCAGGTAGTCGCGAAGCACCTGGGACCGCGACGGGTGCCGGAGCTTCGACATGGTCTTGGACTCGATCTGGCGGATCCGCTCGCGGGTCACGCCGTACACCTTGCCGATCTCGTCGAGGGTCTTCGGCTGACCGTCGGTGAGACCGAAGCGCATCGAGACCACGCCGGCCTCACGCTCGGACAGCGTGTCCAGCACCGCGTGCAGCTGCTCCTGGAGCAGCGTGAACGAGACCGCCTCGGCCGGCACGATCGCCTCGGAGTCCTCGATCAGGTCGCCGAACTCGGAGTCGCCGTCCTCACCGAGCGGGGTGTGCAGCGAGATCGGCTCCCGGCCGTACTTCTGCACCTCGATGACCTTCTCCGGGGTCATGTCGAGCTCCTTGGCGAGCTCCTCCGGAGTGGGCTCCCGGCCGAGGTCCTGCAGCATCTGCCGCTGGACACGGGCCAGCTTGTTGATGACCTCGACCATGTGCACCGGGATCCGGATGGTGCGGGCCTGGTCGGCCATCGCCCGGGTGATCGCCTGCCGGATCCACCAGGTGGCGTACGTCGAGAACTTGTAGCCCTTGGTGTAGTCGAACTTCTCGACCGCACGGATCAGACCGAGGTTGCCCTCCTGGATCAGGTCCAGGAACAGCATGCCGCGGCCGGTGTAGCGCTTGGCCAACGACACCACCAGGCGCAGGTTGGCCTCGAGCAGGTGGTTCTTGGCGCGCCGGCCGTCCTCGGAGATCCACTCGTACTCGTCGCGGACCTTGTCCTTGAGCTTGGCGGCCTCGTCGGCGGACTGCTCCTCGGCGAACAGGCCGGCCTCGATCCGCTTCGCGAGCTCGACCTCCTGCTCGGCGTTCAGCAGCGGGACCTTGCCGATCTGCTTCAGGTAGTCCTTGACCGGGTCCGCGGTGGCACCGGCGACCATCACCTGCTGCTCGGGCTCGTCGGTCTCGTCGGCCTCGGAGACGATGAAGCCCTGGTCCTCGGTGAGCTCCTTCTCCAGCCCCTTGACCGCGTCCGGCTGGAAGTCGGACTCGTCCACCTCGTCGAGCGCGCGCGGCTTCCCGGTCTTCGGGTCGATCGCCAGACCCGCCTCGGACACTGCCTTCTTCGCCGGAGCCTTCTTGGCAGCGGCCTTCTTCGCGGGGATACCGTCCTCCTTGGTGCCGGCGGCCTTCACCGCCGCCTTCTTCGCGGCCACCTTCTTGGCGGCCGGCTCGGTCACTCGGGCGCTGGTCCTCGGAGCCGTGCTACGGGCGGTGGCGGCCACGGCCCGGGCCGGCTCGGCGGGAAGATTCTCGGACGAGCTGGACGACACGAATTACCTCTCGTCTGACGCAGGGTTTGTACGACGGTACGACGTTGTGTATCTGAGACTTTGGGTACTGCGGTGTGCGGCTGCTCGCTGGTCAGGCGGCGGCAACAGTCCATTGTAATCCGCGAACCAAGGCCACGCGTCGCACGACCCCCCAGAAGAGCGCATTTCCGGAGGGTCGTCCGTCGATCTTTGCTCACCCGTTACGTGTCTTGCGGAGCGGTCGCGCGACGACCGGCCGCCGGACCAGCTGCTGCTCCTGTTTGAACTGCCGGACCTTCACCAGCGACGCCACGTCGATGACGTCGGCGACCGACTTGTACGCGCCGTCCTCGCCGTACGGCTCGGACGCCTCGCGCCAGCCGCGCGGCCGGACCTTGAGCTGCTTGCCGAGCAGCGCGACGAAGATCTTCGCCTTCTGCGCGCCGAACCCGGGCAGGGCGGACAGCCGGGCCAGCAGGTCGTCACCGGACTTCACGTCGGACCACAGGCCCGACGCGTTCCCGGAGTACTGCTCGTCGAGGTGCTTGGCCAGGGTCTGGATCCGGGCCGCCATCGCGGTCGGGAACCGGTGGACGGCGGGCGGGCCGGCCACCACCTCGACGAACGCGTCCGGGTCGTAGTGCGCGACCGTGGACGGATCGAACGGGCCGAGCATTCGTTGCGCGATCGCGACCGGGCCGGCGAACGCCCGCTCCATCGGGATCTGCTGGTCGAGCAGCATGCCCACCAGCAAGGCGAACGGATCTCTGCTCAACATCTCGTCGGCGTCGGGTTGCTGGGCCAGGCACAGCTTCCTGCTGCGTGTCGAAGTCACCTCAGTCCTCCCCTCCTTCGATCAACTCAGCGTCGGCCTTCACGGCCAGCACCGGACACGGCGCGTCCAGCAGCACCCGCTGCGCGTTGCTGCCGAGGATGAGCTTGCCGACCGGTGACCGGCGCCGCAGCCCGATCACGATGAACTCCGCGTGCACCTGCTCGGCGACGGCCACCAGGTCCTCCGCCGGGTCCAGTCCACGGACCAGCTGCCGCACCTCGTACGGCACACCGGTCGAGTCGAGTTGCTCCCGTACTTCCGTCAGCGCCGCGTCGCTTGCCGCGGCCTCGTCGCTGTCGTAGCTGCGCCCGCCCCGATGCGAGTTCACCACCACCAGCTTGGCGTCCCGCAGCGTCGCTTCCTCCGCTGCCCGCCGAAGGGCCGCACGGCCTTCCGCCTTCGGCACATAACCCACGACGATGGTCGTCATCGCCCTGCCTCACCTCCGGGTGTGTGTCGACCCGTCTCGAACGATACTGCTCCCGACCCCGGTCGGCATCCGCTGCATTTGCACCTGTTGTGTCGCACCGGTGACGGAGGGCTGCCGGTGCCCGACTACTACCCGCCGCGGGCCTGCCTAACCTTCCGGTGGCCACACCTTTGCAGGGCTGTCACCAAAAGCGCCACCCCTGTAGTCCGGGTCGTTATCGAACTCGTCCCGATTGGGCCTCGCGACGCGCTCGGGTACGACGTTGCCCTGGGCAAGAGCGGACGGTTCCGTGGGGAGGACCGTGGTTCCGCGCGGCGTTGTCCGACGTTGTCGACGGTTCCTGACCGTTACTAACCGGTTCAGTCCGTCGGCCATTCGTGGACTGGCGTGTTGTCGTGCATGTGGTCGCGGTACCGGCGTAACATCCCGCGCAATGCGTCCCGGCGACCGTGCGAGCCCTGTGTATACAGGCGATGGAAGACGTCGGCCTGCCAGGACGCACCGTTACGGTTGGTGAGGCAACGCTGCTCGACGATCCCCAGCAACCGGTCCCGGACCGCGACGTCGACGCCCCAGGCATCGAGACCGCGAACCGCCAACGGCAGCAGGCGTCTGAGCACCAGCTCGGTCGCGCGCGCCGTCCCGACCCCGGGCCAGAACACCTCGGCGTCGATCCCGTTGCGGGCCGCGGTGTGGAAGTTCTCCTCGGCGGCACTGAACGACATCTGTGACCAGATCGGCCGTTCGTCGTCGGCCAGCGCGCGGACCAGCCCGAAGTAGAAGGCGCCGTTGGCAATCGTGTCGACCACCGTCGGCCCGGCCGGCAGCACCCGGTTCTCGACCCGCAGATGCGGCTTCTCCCGGACAACGTCGTACACCGGGCGGTTCCAGCGATAGATCGTCCCGTTGTGCAGCCGTAATTCCGAAAGGGCTGGTGTGTCGCCGCGGTCCAGGACGGCGATCGGATCCTCGTCGGAGGTGACCGGCAGCAGCGCCGGGTAGTACCGCGAGTTCTCCTCGAAGAGGTCGAAGATCGAGGTGATCCAGCGTTCACCGAACCACACTCGCGGGCGTACGCCCTGGGTCTTGAGTTCGTGCGTGCGGGTGTCGGCGGCCTGCTCGAACAACGCGATCCGGGTCTCCCGGAGCAGCTCCTTGCCGAACAGGAACGGCGAGTTCGCCCCAACCGCGAGCTGGACGCCGGAGATCGCCTGGGCGGCGTTCCAGTACCGCGGGAACGCCTCGGGCGTCACCTGCAGGTGGAACTGTGTCGACGTACAGGCGGCCTCCGGGACGATGCTGTCCGCGGTCACCTGGAGGCGTTCGACACCGTCGATGGAGATCTGCACGTCCTCGCCGCGGGCGGCGAAGATCTGGTCGTTGAGCAGCGCGTACCGCGGGTTGGTGCTGAGCGACTCGCGCTTGATGTGCTCGGTCAGCAGGGTCGGCAGGATCCCGACCACCACCATCGACGAGCCGGTCCGGGCCGCCTTGTCCTCGGCCGCGTTCAGGCTGTCGCGGATGTTCGACTCCATCGTGTCCAGCCCGAGCCCGTCGATCTGCCCGGGCGGCACGTTGATCTCGATGTTGAACTGGCCGAGCTCGGTCTGGAACGCGTCGTCCTCGATCGCGCTGAGCACCTCGGCGTTCTTCATCGCCGGGTCGCACTGCTCGTCGACGAGGTTCAGCTCGATCTCGATCCCGGTCATCGGCCGCTCCGGCGCGAACCGGTTCTCCCGCAGCATCCGCGCGAAGGCGTCCAGATTGCGGTGCACCTGTTCCCGGAACGCGGTCCGGTCCGCCCGGGTGAACTCGACCCGGTCGACTTCCTCACCCATCGCGCCTCCCCTGTGGCTCCTTCGCTCAGTGTGCCTGAAGGTGCCCGGTAGCGCGCTGTTCAATCGCGTCGTGGTCAGACCGGGACGACGATGAAGTGGTCGCGCTCGATCCGGACCGGCTCGTCCCCGGCCGCCGCCAGCACCTCGACCAGTTCGTCGAGTACGGCGGGCCGCAGCTGCAGGACGTGTTCGCCGGGATGCCGGTCGGCGCCCATCGGGTAGTCCTTGCCGGGTTCCGCGGTCATCTCGACGTGCGCGCCCAGTACCCACTCCACGGCATTGCCTGCGGCAACGAACTCCCCCAGCCGCCGGACACTCGCCCGGTACGCCGCCCAGTCCTTCACGTACAACCGGCCCGGATACAAGGAGTCTCCGGTCAGCAGCAGCCGCGTACGCCGGTCGTACAGCGTGACGTCCGCGCCCTGGTGTCCCGGGATCGGGATCACGTCGACGACTCGCTCCCCCAGGTCGACGGTGCCGTTGTGGTGCGGCCAGTTCCCGAGCCCGAAGTACGCCGCGACCTGCTCGACGGACCGTCCCACGACCGCGTCGAAGCCGCTGTCGCCGCCGACGTGGTCCCCGTGGCCGTGGCTGTGGGCGACGATCAGCTCGCGATCGCCGCGCAGGCTGTGGACCAGCTGAGGGAGGTCCGCCTCGCCGGTGCCGGTGTCGACGAGCAGGGCGTGCGTGGTGCCGAGCAGCAGGTAGAGGAACGGGCCCTCGAAGCTCGTGTGCAGGGCCTGCCGGATGATCGCCGTCCGGTCGTCGTACCAGTGGACCTGGTGATCGGGCGTGGCCGGGTCGGTGCCGTCGTCCCAGTGGCCGGGGAAGGTCATGGCGGGAATTGTCGGTGCCGGCGGCGACAATTGGCGAGTGCGTAATGATCCGTCGGTGCTGCACGTCGACCTGGACGCGTTCTTCGCGGCCGTCGAGCAGCGGGACAAGCCGTCGCTGCGGGGCAAGCCCGTGGTGGTCGGCGGGATCGGCGTGCGCGGAGTCGTGTCGACGGCGTCGTACGAGGCGCGGCGGTACGGCGTCCGCTCGGCGATGTCGACGGCGGAGGCACGCTCGCGTTGTCCGCACGCGGCGTACCTCGGTCCGCGGTTCGAGGTGTACCGGGAGACCAGCCGTGCGGTGATGGCCGAGATGCGGGCGCTGTCGCCGCTGGTCGAGCCGCTGTCGGTGGACGAGGCGTTCGTCGACCTGTCCGCGAGCGGTCTCACCGGGCTGACCGTGGACGACGTCCAGGCGATCGCCGACGACCTGAAGGCCGCGATCCGGAAGGTGAGCGGCGGGCTGACCGCCTCGGTCGGTGCCGGTACGTCGAAGCTGATCGCGAAGATCGCCAGCGATCTCGACAAGCCGGACGGCGTGGTCGTGGTGCCGCCCGGTACCGAGGCGGAGTTCCTGGCGCCGATGCAGGTGACCGTGATCCCCGGCGTCGGGCCGGCCACCGCGCAGCGGCTCAGCATGGCCGGAGTCCGGACCGTCGCAGACCTGCAGCAGCTCGACGAGGATGAGCTGATCCGCCAGGTCGGCTCCGCGCACGGGACCAGCCTGCACCGGCTGGCGATCGCCGCCGACGACCGGCCGGTGGTGAGCGACCGGGAGACCAAGTCGGTGAGCGTCGAGGACACGTTCGAGACCGACATCATCGACCGCGCGCTGCTCACCGCGATCAGCGACCGGATGGCGCACCGGGTCGCCGAGCGGCTGCAGAAGGCCCAGCTGTCCGGCCGGACCGTCACGGTCAAGACCCGGATGCACGACTTCACCACCCACACCCGGTCCTCGACGCTGGCCGGGCCGACCGACGACGTCCGGGTGATCGCGCGGGTCGCCCGCCGGCTGCTCGAGGAGAGCGAGATCGGCGGCGGCATCCGGTTGCTCGGTGTAGGCGTCTCGTCACTGGCCGACTGGATCCAGGACGACCTGTTCACCGAGGACGAGCACGCGGCGAACCCGATCGAGGTCGTCGAGCTGCCGGCCCGGCCGCGCGACCAGCGCGGGTTCCACCCCGGCCAGGACGTCGCGCACCCCGACCACGGGCGCGGCTGGGTGTGGGGTTCCGGGCGCGGCCGGGTGACTGTCCGGTTCGAGACCGCGGACACTCCGCCGGGGCCGGTCCGGACGTTCTCGGTCGACGATCCGGCGCTTACCAAGGTGCAGCACACCGGTGCGGATGCAGACGGCGGACCCGAAACCGACCACAATGGGTCAGGTGACTGACGACCGGCGGGGTGTGTACCCGTTCTGCGCGCCGTGCACCGCGGCGTCGGAGGCCTGGCGTGCCGCCGAGCTGACCGGCCCGATGGGCGGCCGGTTCTACGGCCATCACGACGTCTGCGAGAACTGCGGGTCCTCGGTGCGGACCCTCTACCACACGGTGCTGTGGGTGCCGGTGTCGAAGGCCGGGCGGTACCGGATCATCCCGACCGGCGGCCGGTCGTACGTCGCCCGCCGGGTGGTCGACCAGCCGGCGCCGCCCGAGGTACGCCGGGATCCGGTGCCGGTCGCGCATCCCGAGCTGGACGCGAGCCCGGAGTACCGGCTGGCCGAGGCGTGCTGGGCGGAGAGTGAACCGGGCCAGGCACTGCCGCACTACCAGGCGGCGCTGGCCGAGCGGGAGCAGCTGCTCGCCGCCGACGACCCGGCGACGCTGCGGGTCCGGCTGCGGGTGGCGCAAGGGTTGCTCGCGACCGCGAACTACGGGCGCGCGATCGCCTGGTTCGAGCTGATCACGCCGCAACTGGTGGCGGTGTTCGGGCCGCATCACGAGTACACCCGGGCGGCGACCGAGGCGGTCACCGGTGCCCGGCTGATGGTCGGCGGGCCGCGTTCGGAGGCGCTGCTGCTGGGCGACATTGTTGCCGCCGACATCCATCGGCTCTCGGCGACGGACCCGCAACTGGTGCGCGATCGGGCCGCGCTGGGGAAGGCGTTGCTGGCGTGCGGCGACATCTCGGACGCGGTCGAGGCGCTGATCCGGGTCGTCCGGGACGCCGTACCCGGTCATCCTGACACAGCTGTGTATCGCGCGGCGTTGACGGAGGCGTGCGAGGTGGCGGAGGCGCGCGGGAAGAAGCGTGACGTGCAACTGGCGGGTGCGGCGCGGCAGTTGCTCAGCCGCGCAGACGCACCGACAAGCACGTGACACAGCCTTCGAGCTTCTCGAACTCACTGATGTCGACGACGACCGGCGTGTAGCCGAGGCTTGCGAAGAAATCGGCCGACTGGGGCGCCGAGGCGGCCATCAGCAGGCGGTTGCCGTCCAGCAGCACGACGTGGGCGCCGGCTTCCTCGGGTACTGCGCGGAAGCTGTCGAACGCGTCCGGGTCGTCGACGAGCGGCTCGTACCCGATGACCGTCCCGTCCGGCAGCGCAGTCACCGCCGACTTCAAATGCAGCACCTTCCGCACCGGGACAGCACGCACGTCGGCTGAGACGGCCGCTCGGAGCTGGGCGATGCCTTCAGCGTTCGTGCGGCCGCCTTCGCCGACGTAGATGGTGGTGCCGACCTTCAGGGCGTCGCCGCCGTCGAGGGTGCCGGGAGCGGTGATCGGTACGAGGCGGTAGCCCTGGGCGGCGACCGTCTCCGCGGCGGCGGCTGCTTCCGGGCGGCGTTCGGTGGCGCCGGCGCGGGCGATCACCGCGACGTCGCCGTACACGACCATCGTGTCCTCGACGAACACCCCGTCCGGGCACTCGTCTACCGCCGGCACCTCGACGGTCGCCCAGCCCGTGCCGTGCAGCGCGTCGACGTACGACTGCCACTGCTGCACCGCGAGCGCGACGTCCACCGGCTGCCGCTCGATGTGCGTGACCAGCCCCTCGGCGAGGCGCGGACTCGGGCGGCGGATCAAAGCGGTCGGCATGAGCGCAGGGTATCGGGGTACCGGCAGGCCACCGAGAAAGGAGCACCCCGATGCCGAAGATCCTTCCCGCCACCGGCGGCGACGTGGTCGAGATCATCCTCGCCGACCACCGCTGGTTCGAGGAGGCGCTGCGCGAGCTGCGCGACGTCCGCAGCGACCGGGCCGCCGTCCTCGCCGACCTGGCCACCGTGCTGATCGCACACGCCGAGGCGGAGGAAACGAAGGTCTATCCGAGCCTGCGGCGCAAGGACGCGATCGACGCCGACGAGGTCGAGCACTCCGAACACGAACACGCCGAGGGCAACGAAGCACTGCTCGCGCTGATGGAGGTCGACGACACCGGCAGCGAGGACTTCAGCACCAAGCTGCACGAACTGTCCGAGGCGCTCACCCACCACCTCGACGAGGAGGAACGCGACGTCCTGAACCCGGCCCGCACCGACGTCACGGAGCAGGTACGGCGTGACCTCGGCGACCGCTTCGCCGCCGAACGTGCCCGGCTGATCGACGCCGGCTGCGGCGACATCGCCAACGTCCGCAAGGTCGTGCTCACAGCCGAAGCGTGAGCCCTTCGTCGGCCGCGATCACTTCTCCGTCGAAGACCGCCGTCGCCTCCCGCACCGAGACGCCTCGATCCGAGCCCGGCCAGAAGTGCGTGAGCAGCAACCGCCGCGCACCGGCCGCACCGTGCGCAGCCTCGGCGGCCGTCATCAGATAGCTGTCGGAAGCATCGCCTTGCAGCGTGGCGTCCGAGATGAAGAGGTCGGTCCCCTCGGCCAGCCTCCGCAGCTCCGGCGACGGTCCGCTGTCGCCGGTGTACGCGACGGACACCCCGGGCGCCGACAGCCGCACCCCGAGATTCGTCTTGTAATGCGGGAGTTCCACGGTCAGTACGTCGAACGGCCCGATCCGCGTCGTCGCCGCCAGGTCGTGGACCGCGAAGACGGTCGCCGGATCCGGGTTCGGCTCGAGAGCACGCAGCACCTCCAGCGTCTCCGGCGTGCAGTGCAGCGGGACGGGCGGCGCGTCCGGCGCCTCGTAGTGCCGGACGCGGGCGAGCGCGCTCACGTCGACGCAGTGGTCCGGGTGCTGGTGGGTGACGATCACCGCGTCGACCTCGCCGCGCGGGCAGTACTCCAGCAGCCGCGGCAGAGCGGCGTACCCGAGGTCCAGCAGCACGCGGAACCCGTCGTACTCCAGCAGGAACCCGGCGCAGGCGCGGCCCGGCTCCGGCCAGGCGCCGCAGGAGCCGAGGACCGTCAGCGACCGGCTCACCGGGACGCGAACGGCTGGTTCGTCGGCACGATCTCCTTGCCGAGCGGGACCAGCGAGACCGGGATCAGCTTGAAGTTCGCGATGCCGAGCGGGATGCCGACCACGGTCAGGCAGAGCGCGATCCCGGTGGTCAGGTGGCCGAGCGCCAGCCACCAGCCGGCGAAGACGATCCAGATCAGGTTGCCGAGCAGTGCGCCCGCGCCGGCGCTGCGCTTGTCGACGATGGTGCGGCCGAACGGCCACAGCGTGTACCCGGCGATCCGGAACGCGGCGACACCGAACGGGATCGTCACGATCAGGATGCAGCAGATGATCCCGGCGACCGCGTACCCGACCGCCAGCCAGAACCCGGCCAGCACCAGCCAGATCAGGTTGAGAAGCGTCTTCATGTCTCCCAGCGTGCCACCTGACGGGTGTGTTCCCGGACGAGTTCGGCGACAAGTCCGGGATCGTTCCGGGGCATCCAGTGGCCGCCCCTGACCACCTTGACGGTGCTGTTCGGGGCCCAGCGCGCGATGTCGGTCTGCAGCGGCGTCGTGACGAACGGGTCCGCGTCCGGCGAGACGGCGAGCACCGGTACGCCGGTCCGCCGTTCCGTCGGGCGGGTCAGCCGCGGGAGGACGTTCGCGCGGTACAGCTTCAGGCCGTTGACGTAGTCGCCGAGTTCGCGCTGGTCGTCCGGGTGCTGTTGCTCGAGGCGGTTGAAGAGGCGTTGGGCCCAGCCTTTCCGCCAGGCGAGCTCGGGCAGGTACGGGAGGTGGAAGTAATAGATGTACCAGGAATGGAGCAGTTGTTTGATTGCCGCTCTGTCTCTCCGGCGGATGAAGTACCCGGCATGGTCGAGTGACGGCCCTGAGATGCTCGTGAAGGAGATGATGCGCCGCTGGAGGTCCGGGTCGGTGATGAAGTGCCAGGCCTGGATTGAGCCCCAGTCGTGGGCCAGCACGTGCACTTCCCGACCGCCGAGGACTGCTTCGAAATCTTCTTGCAAGCGGCCCAGGGCATAGGCAGACGTGCTGCTCGGGTGGTCGGATTGGCCGGCGCCGCGGACGTCGTACGTGACGACCTCGAAATCCTCCGCGAGTCGTTCGGCGACCGGTTCCCACAGCCTCGCGTTGTCCGGGTAGCCGTGCACGCAGACGAGGACCGGTGCGCCCGGGTTCGGGTAGGTGTAGACGGCGAGGCGGGTGCCGTCCGCGCTAGTAGCTGTCGACTTCGAGGGTGGCAAAGGTCATCCCCGCCTTCACCAGTCGTTCGCGCAGCGCCGGTCCCATGGCCGCGGCGGTGGTGGTCTGTCCGGCGGTCTCCGGCAGGTCGTCGAGTGCGAGGCAGAGCGTGCTCTCGCCGAGCATCTTCGCGGTCTCGTCGTACCCCGGGTCGCGGCCGGCGACCTCGGTGACGACCTGCTTCCCGCCGCCGCGCCCGACGAAGCGGACGTTGAACCACGAGCGGGCCCGGGTCTCGGCGCTCGGCCCGTCGCCGGGCTGCAGCCGGTTCAGCAGCGCCTTGCGGACCGGCGGCACCTGCGCGCCGGCGACCAGCAGCCCGACCCCACCGATGCCTGCGGCAACAGTCGGCAGGCGCTTCAGCGCGGCGTAGTGCGAGTACCGGAAGTCCGGCCCGTACCGGTCCAGCAGCCGCGCGGAGAAGCCGACGATCTGCGGGTCGATGGTCGGCAACGGCACCGCCCAGAACCCTTGCTGCCGGTGGATCGTCCCAGCAACGGCGCGTGCCTTCCGGCCCTCCGGCCGCGGCTCGGCGGCCCGCCGCGCACGGTGCGCCTCCAGGTTCTGCTTCGGCCGGGAGAATGCGGTGATCGCGGTGTGGAACGTCCCGCCCGACGGCCGCCCGCCGGCCCGGAGCAGCCCGTCGACCTGGATCGGTACGTTCTCCGGCAACTGCTCGACGGTGAACTGAACGCCGAGGTCGTACGGGATCGAGTCGAACCCGCACGCGTGCACGATCCGCGCACCGGTCTGCGTCGCGCGGTCGTGGTACCGCACGTACATCCGGTCGAGGAACTCCGGCTCGCCGGTCAGGTCGAGGTATCCGGTCCCGGCCTCGGCGCAGGCCGCGACCAGCGGTTCGCCGTACTGCACGTACGGGCCGACCGTGGTGGCGACCACCTTCGCCGACCCGGCCAGCTCGCGCAGCGACCGCGGATCGGTGACGTCGGCGTACAGGACGTCCTGGCCGAACCGCTCGAGCTTGGACTTGTTGCGTCCGGCAACGGCCCAGCGGAATCCCGTCGGTGCGTTCTTCGCCAGGTACTCCGCGGTCAGCGCCCCGGTGAACCCGGACGCACCCAGGAGTACGGCGTCGTACCTGCGGCTCATCGTCCGGCGGCCTTCTCCGCGTCGGCCAGCCCGCCCGCGCCGGTCGGCCGGGACGACGCCTCCGCGCCGCGCGCCTGGACGTCGGCGAGCGCCGCCGCGTCCGCCTTCGGGACGCTGAACCGGGACCCTGCCTCGATGATGTGCGGCAGCGCCCAGCGGACCACCTTGAGCGCGCCGATCCAGCCGGGCACGTGCACGGTCCGCGAGCGCTTGGTGATGCCCTCGACGAACTTGCCGACCGCGAAGTCCAGCGGGTACGTCCTGCCGACCATCGGGATGCCGGTCCGGACCTTGCCGAACACCGGATGCGTGTCGACGCCGCGCACCATGTCGGTGTCCACGAACGTCATGTGCGCGACCCCGACCCGGACGCCGAGGTGCTTGAGCTCCGGCCGCAGCGTGTCGCCCATCGCCTCGACCCCGGCCTTCGCCACGTTGTACGACGCCAGGCCCGGGATATGCACGATCGCGGCCAGCGACGACACCAGCAGCAGGTACCCCTTGCTCTCCAGCAGGTACGGCAGCGTCAGACGCACGGTCTTCCAGACGCCCAGCAGGTTCACGTCGATGACGCGCTCCCAGGCCTTCGGGTCCATGCTGCGGGTGAAGCCCGGCGCGGCGATCCCGGCGTTCGCCATCACGACGTCGATCCGCCCGTACCGCTCCGCGACGCCCTCGACGGCGGCCTGCAGCGACTCCACGTCGGTGACGTCGGCCTCCCACCAACCGGCGTCCGGGCCGCAGTCCTCGGCGACCTTCTTCAGTTCGTCCGGCTCCAGGCCGACGAGCGCGAGCTTGGCGCCGCCCTGCGCGAGCTTCCGGGCGACCGCGGCACCGATCCCACGGGAGGCTCCGGTGACGAGCACGACTTGACCGGCCAACGGACGCATCGGGAACCTCCAGCTTGTTGAGTAGATACTCAACAGTAAGTGCTTGTTGACCATTTACTCAATAGACTGGCCGGTATGAGTCAGACCAGCGCCCGCCTGCGCCCGGACGAACGGCGTACGCAGATCCTCCAGGCCGCCCGCCGGGTGCTGCTGGCCGACCCGCACCGCGAGCTGACCATCGAACTGGTCGCCGCCGAGGCGGGCGTCTCCCCCGCATTGCTGTTCCACTACTTCGGCTCGAAGAGGAAGTTCCAGTACGCCGTCATCGAGGAGGCCGCGGCCGAGGTGATGCTGCGGACCGCACCGGATCCGTCGCTGCCGCCGGACGAGCAGCTCCGCTCCGGCATCCGCGCGTTCGTCCGCGCCGTACTGGAGGCCCCGCAGCTGTACCGCGCGACACTGCTGATGTCGGCGGCCGGCGATCCGGAGGTCCGGGCGCTGCACTCCGACCTGCGCCGGGTGTTCAGTCAGTGGGTGATCGGCGCGGTCGCCGAGCGTGGCATCGAGGTCACCCCCGTCGTCGAGCTCGCCTGCCACGGCTGGCAGGGTTACGTCGAACAGACCCTGCTGGTCTGGATCGACGACCCGACCGTCTCGCCGGAGGCTCTCGAGCAGCTCTGCGAGCGGTCACTGGACGCGATTCTTTCTACGACTGAAGAGTGAGTTGACGTCCTCCCCCGCCTGAAGACGGAGGATTTCAACTACGCAACTACTGGAGGTGCGTGTTGAGGTTCACGCCTCTCAGAAACACCTGCCGGCGTCTCTCGGCGTACGCTCACGGCCCGTCCGGCCGCGATGTTGCGTGCTGCATTCACGTCGGCGTTCGCGCGGTAATCGCAGGTCCGGCATCGGAAGACGGCTTGGCTCTCGCGCGCCTCCTGATCCCTGGTCCAGCACCGCGAGCAGGTCTGAGATGTGTAGGTGGGGTTCACTTTCTCGACGCGGCCCGGGGCCTTCTGTTCGAGCCTGGCCACGAGCATTCCCCAGCCATTGGCGAGAATGCCCCTGTTCAGCCCGGCCTTCTGCGCCACGTTCCGGCCTGGTTGCTGGAGGCTTCCTCTGGCGGACTTCGTCATTTGCTTGATGCGCAGATCCTCGACCCGGATCACGTCGAACCTGCGCGCCAGTTCGGTCGTGGTCTGCTCGACCCAGTTCTTCCGCCGGTCAGCCTCCCGGGCCTTCAGCTTGGCGATCGCGGCCTTCAGTTTTTCGCGACGGTTGGAACCTCGCTTCGATTGGGCCATTCTTCGTTGCAACTGCTTCACCCGTCGCTGCTCGCGTGCCGTGGGTGCGGGACACGACAGCAACTCGCCAGTCGACAACGCGGCCGACACCGCGATGCCACGGTCCACCCCGACAATCGATCCCGTGGCTGGCGACGGGATCGGGTCTGGGATGACGGCGAACGCAAGATGCCACCTACCCGCCCGGTCACGAGTAACGCGGTAGGACTTCGCGGCCGGCAGCTTCCGGGACAACCGGAACTTCACCCAGCCAACCTTCGGGATAAGGACCCGGCCCCACTTCCGGGACAGCTTCTCGACCCGGCCCGCTTGGAGGCCGACGATCCGAAACCCTTCGTGTATGCCCTTACGGCGCCATGTCGGCCGCTGGTGAGTCCCGTTGCAGAAGTTCCGCCAAGCCTGGTCCAGGTCACGCAACGCCTGCTGTTGCACAGTCTGCGAACCGGCTGCGAGCCACGGTTCGGCCGAGCGCGCTTCGGTCAGCTGCTTGGCTTGCGCCATGTAGCCCGGGGCAGCCGGAAGGTCCGGCCGCCACATCAGGCGTTGCTCCAAGCCCAGATTCCACACGCACCGCGCATGCCTGCACAGCTCACGCAACCCAGACGCCTGCTCCGGGGCTGGGGCGAGCCGGTAGCGGGACACGGCATTCAGCAAATCACCGAGCACCGACAGTTCTCATGCGAATGGAGGCAGTTGCGGTTCCTTCCCGCCAAATGACGGGACTTGCCGCAACGAAGCCAATGAACAAGTTCTTCCTGATCGTCCACATCCTCGCCGCGATCCTCTGCATCGGCCCGATCACGGTCGCGGCCGGCATGTATCCGCCGCTGGCGAAGAAGCTGCTGACCGCCGAGACGCCGGACGCGGGCGGCCTGCCGGTGCTGCACCGGATCACCCAGGTGTACGGGTGGGCGAGCCTGGCGGTCCCGGTGTTCGGGTTCGCGCTCGCGGGCAGCATGCACGTGATGGGTGAGGCCTGGCTGATCATCTCGATCGTGCTGACCCTGGCCGCGGCGCTGGTGCTCGCGTACCTCGTCGTACCGGCGCAGTCCGCCGTCCTCGCGGTTGCCGGCGGTACTGCGGAGGAGCGCGCCGCCGTACTGCCGAAGGCGAAGCTGATGTCGATGACGACCGGGATCTTCTCGCTCCTCTGGCTGGTCGTGTTCGTGCTGATGGTGCTCAAGCCGGGGCACCACGGAGGGTAAGGTTCGAGCCGTGCTGACGGTTGCCACGGTGAACGTGAACGGGATCAGGGCCGCCTTCCGGCGCGGGATGGGGCCGTGGCTGCAGGACGTCGACCCGGACTTGTTGCTGATGCAGGAAGTCCGGGCGCCCGACGAGGTACTGCGGGACCTGCTGGGCGGCGACTGGAACATCGCGCACGCCGAGCCCGCGATCGACGGGCACAAGGGCCGCGCCGGCGTCGCGGTGGCGACCCGGCGTCCGATCAAGGGCGAGCGCGGCGAAATCGGCCCGACGCGGTTCGACGGCACCGGGCGGTGGGTCGAGGCGGACGTGGTCCTCGACGACGGGTCGACGCTGACGGCGGTCAGTACGTACGTCTTCACCGGCGAGTTCGAGACACCGCCGCGGCAGGAGGAGAAGTACGCGTTCCTCGACGCGATCACCGCGCGGCTGGCCGAGCTCCGCGCCGACGGCCGGCACGTGCTGCTGTGCGGCGACCTGAACATCGCGCATCGCGAGGAAGACCTGAAGGCCTGGAAGGCGAACCGGAAGAAGAGCGGGTTCCTGCCCGAGGAACGCGCCTGGCTGGACCGGCTGTTCGCGGCCGGGTGGGTCGACCTCGGCCGCCGGTTCGGCGGCGACGGCCCCGGCCCGTACTCGTGGTGGTCCTGGCGCGGCAAGGCCTTCGACAACGACGCCGGCTGGCGGATCGACTACCAGATCGCCTCCCCCGGGTTCGCCGATTCCGCGAAGAACTGCGTCGTGCACCGCGCCCCGACGTACGCCGAGCGCTGGAGCGACCACGCCCCGGTCGTCGCGACGTACGCCGTCTGACCCCGGCGCTCCTACGATGGGCGCATGCCTGCGGACCCGTCCTTCGTACTCCCGGCCCCCGAGGTGCCGACCACGACGCACGAAGGCTTGCGGCTGTACCTGCCGGACACCGCCGTGCCCTCACCGGCGGTCCTGCTGGTCCACGGAGTCCCGTACTCCGCCGAGGGCCGGCCGCGGCCCAGCGCGTGGCAGATCTACCGCGGCTATGCCGCCCAACTCGCGGGCCTCGGCACTGTGGCAGCGGCCGTGGATCACAGCCCGGACGGACGCCCCGACGACGACCGATCCCTGGCCGCGATCGCGAAGGCGATCGCCGCCATCCGTGCGCATCCGCAGGTGGACGGTGACCGCATCGGTCTGTGGTACTTCTCCGGCGGCGCGCCATTGTCCGCCGGCTTGCTGCAGGATCCCCCGGAGTGGCTGCGGTGCATCGCGCTGACATATCCCGTGCTCGGCGACTCCGAACTCGTGACGACCCGCGGAGTGCCTCCGGTCGACGCCGTCCGCGGCTCTCGCGGGCTGCCGATCGTGCTGACGGTGGTGGGGCACGAATTGCCCGACGTGGCGCGCACACAGCCGCCCTTCATCGACGCCGCCCTCGCGGCCGGCGCCGACCTGAGGATGATCGACGCACCCGGCGGGCGGCACGGGTTCGACGTACTCGATCACACCGACGAGTCACGACGGGCCGTGCGGGACGCGTTGACTACCGTAACCGAGTGCCTGCGTACCTAGCCGGGTAGTCTCGCCGCATGGCTGAGAACTCTCCTGTGACGCCGCCGACTGCGGCGCGGAAGCCGGTGGAACGGACGCACCACGGTGACACGTTCGTCGACGAGTACGAGTGGTTGCGCGACAAGGAAAACGACGAGGTACTGAGCTACCTGCGGGCCGAGAACGCCTACACCGAGGCGCGTACGGCGCACCAGGAATCGTTGCGTGAGGCAATCTTCAAGGAGATCTCGGACCGCACGCTGCAGACCGACCTGAGCGTGCCCGCGCGGCGCGGGGGGTACTGGTACTACTCGCGCACGATCGAGGGCAAGCAGTACGCGCTGCACTGCCGGGTCGAGGCCGACGGCGACCGGCCCCCCGCGACCGACGGCGCGATCGCCGGCGAGCAGGTGCTGCTGGACGGCAACGAGGTGGCGGGCGACTCCGAGTTCTTCTCGCTCGGCACCGTCGACGTCTCCCCCGACGGCAAGCTGCTGGCGTACTCCGTGGACGTCAAGGGCGACGAGCGCTTCACGTTGCGGATCAAGGACCTGGGCACCGGCGAGCTGCTGCCGGACGAGCTGCCCGACGTGCACTACGGCTCGGCGTGGTCGGCCGACAACTCGACGCTGTTCTACACCAAGGTCGACGACGCCTGGCGCCCGTACCAGGTCTGGCGGCACACGCTGGGCGCGACCGACGACGTGCTGGTGATGGAGGAGCCGGACGAGCGGTTCTGGATCGGCGTCGACCTGACCCGCAACGAGCAGGCGATCATGATTGCGCTCGGCAGCAAGCTGACCAGCGAGGTCTGGCTGCTCGACGCACGGCACCCGGACGGCGATCCGGTCGTCGTCGCGACCCGCCGCGAAGGCGTCGAGTACGACGTGGAGCACGCCGGCGACCAGTTGCTGATCACGCACAACGCCGACGCCGCGAACTTCTCCCTGGCCACCGCGCCGCTGGACTCCCCCGGCGACTGGACGACCTTGATCGAGGGCGACGAGACCAGCCGGCTGCTCGGCGCGGACGCGTTCGCGGACCACGTCATCCTGTACCGCCGCCGCGACGCGCTCACCGAGCTGGCCATCATGCGCCGCGACGGCGGCAGGTTCGGCGCGCCGGAGGCCCTCGAGTTCGACGAGCCGATCTACACGGTCTCCCCCGGGCGCAACGACGAGTGGCAGGACACCCGGTACCGGTTCGGGTACACGTCGCTGGTGACGCCCGGGTCGACGTACGACGTGAACGTGGCGACGGGTGAGCGGCGACTGCTCAAGCAGCAACCGGTGCTCGGCGGCGTCGACCTCGGCGACTACACGCAGTACCGCGAGTGGGCGACCGCCCCGGACGGCACCGAGGTGCCGATCTCGATGGTCGCCCGCAAGGACGTCGCGAAGGACGGGAACGCACCGGTCGTGCTCTACGGGTACGGCTCGTACGAGAGCTCGATGGACCCGTGGTTCTCGATCCCGCGGCTGTCGCTGCTGGACCGGGGCGTGGTCTTCGCGATCGCCCACATCCGCGGCGGTGGCGAGCTCGGGCGGCACTGGTACGACGACGGCAAGATGCTGACCAAGCGGAACACGTTCACCGACTTCGTCGCGGCCGCCGAGCACCTCGTGCAGGCAGGCTGGACCAGGCCGGAACGGATCGTCGCACAGGGCGGCAGCGCCGGCGGCCTGCTGATGGGTGCGGTCGCGAACCTGGCCCCGGAGGCGTTCGCCGGAATCGTCGCGGAGGTCCCGTTCGTGGACGCACTGACCACGATTCTGGACCCGTCGCTGCCGCTCACCGTGATCGAGTGGGAGGAATGGGGCAATCCGCTCGCTGACCCCGAGGTGTACGCGTACATGAAGTCCTACTCGCCGTACGAAAACGTCACCGCGCAGCACTATCCGGCGATCCTGGCGATCACCAGCCTGAACGACACCCGGGTGTTGTACGTCGAGCCGGCGAAGTGGGTGGCGAAACTCCGGGCCACCGCGACCGGCGATTCCGACGTACTGCTGAAGACCGAGATGGAGGCCGGGCACGGCGGCCGCAGCGGGCGGTACGACGCCTGGCGTGAGGTCGCGTTCTCGCTCGCCTGGGAGCTGGACACCCTCGGCCTGAGCTGAATTCGAGCCCGAAAGCAGGAATTTCCGCCTTCCGGCGTGTGTTGTAGAGCACACCGGAAGGCGGATTTCTGCGTGGTTTCTCAGGTTCTCCGCGGAGTGTTGCGCCGAATATCCCCAGCAGGCCTCGGGACACCGGTTTCCAGCGCGGTTTCGGTGCCGGGAACTCTCAGGGAACCTTCAGGGTGTTTACACACTGGTACCGGAATCTTGAACCCTACTCGAGCGTTGCTCTCCATGTAACGACGAAGGGAGTTTCGGTGGCTCGCATGACTCGCGTCCGGGCGACGGACGACGGTATCGACGGCAAGGACAGCGTAGGTCTCTACCTGGAGGAGATCGCGCGCACTCCGCTGCTGACGGCTGAGGAAGAGGTCGAGCTCGCTGAGACGGTCGAAGCAGGACTCCTGGCGGAGCAACTGCTGGCCGAGGGGCGGGTTGGACGGAAGAAGGGCGGAGCGCCCAAATATGCGACGGAGGACGAGCTGGAGTGGCTGGCCGACGAGGGCCGGCGCGCACAGCAGCGGTTCGTGACCGCGAACCTCCGGCTCGTGGTGTCGATCGCGCGCCGCTACGGGCGGTCCCAGATGCCGCTGCTGGACCTGGTCCAGGAGGGCAACACGGGGCTGATCCGGGCGGTGGAGAAGTTCGACTACCGGAAGGGATTCAAGTTCTCGACGTATGCGACCTGGTGGGTGCGGCAGGCGATCACCCGCGGTATCGCGCAGCAGGCCCGGGTGGTCCGGCTGCCGGTGCACGTGGTGGAGCAGCTGAACCAGATCGGGTCCGCGCGGCGCACGCTGGAGCGCAAGCTCGGGCGGGAGCCGGAGATCGACGAGATCGCGGCGGAGCTGGGCCTGGACGAGGAGCGGGTCACCGAACTGATCCGGATCGGCCGGGACCACATCAGCCTGAACAGTCCGGTCGACGACGAGGGCGAGACCTCGCTGGGTGACCTGATCGCGGCCGAGACCGCGCCGGGTCCGGACCAGCTGGTCGCGGACGCGTCGGACCGCTCGGGCCTGTTCAGCCTGGTCGACCAGCTCGACCCGCGGTCCGCGGACGTGATCCGGCGGCGCTACGGCCTGCACGACGGCCGCCAGGCCAAGCTGGCCGACATCGGCGCAGTGCACGGCATCTCGGCGGAGCGGGTCCGCCAGATCGAGCGCGAGGCGCTGGGCCGCCTCCGCCTGCTGGCAGATCCGACCCTCGCCGCGTAGTACTCCCACCCGAAACCCCTCAGGACCCCCGGGCCACGATCTGGCCCGGGGGTCCTTTCGGTTTCAGGCGGCGGCCATGTTCCAGGAGTCGATCAGGGCCGGCAGCTCGGACAGGCGCTGGACGGTTGCGTCCGGCGTGCCCTCGGTGTGGCCGATCTGCTCGCGTGGAATGGCGCTGTGTGGCAGGTGGGCGGCGCGCATGCCGGCGTTCTGGGCGCCCCACACGTCGTCGAACAGGCGGTCGCCGACGAACAGGCAGCGGGACGGGTCCTGCACGCCGACCGAGCGCATCGCGGCCAGGAACGCCTCCGGGTGCGGCTTCGTGTGCGCGATCTCGCTGGTGTAGACGGCGCCGTCGAACAGCTCCAGGACACCGTCCCGGGCGAAGATCTCCTCGTGCCGCCGGCGCGGCCAGATCGTGTTCGACAGTACGCCGAGCTTCAGTCCGCCGTCCCGCAGCGCGTGCAGCGTCTCGATCGCGTCCGGCTCCAGGACCGTGTGCGGGTCCCACTGGCGCTCGTACTCGGCCAGGCCCTCCGGGGTCAGCACGACGTCGGCCAGCGCGCAGACCTCGTCGATGGTGCTGCTGCGGTGCTCGTCGCGGGACCGCCGCCAGACGGCGCCCTCGGCCGCGACCAGCCGGGCCGCCAGCTCGTCGGCGTTCGGCTCGTCGAGCACGGTGCTCACCGCCCGCCAGGTGTCGTGCAGGGAGATGTCGTGCCAGGTTGCCAGCGTGCCGCCCCAGTCGAACAACACGGCTTCGATCTTCACGTTCGTCACGCGGCACAGCCTGCCAGACCCCACCGACAGTCAGCGCGTCCTTTTAGCTCAGCCGGACGACCTCGCGGCGCCGCGCCAGCCAGGTGACGGCGTACGCGTACGCGCCGAGGCACACCGCGTCGGAGACCAGCAGCGTCCACGGCGCCCCGCCCTGCTGGTTCCACTCGCTGCCGTGACCCATTGCCAACGGCAACAAGAACGCGACCAGGTTGTTCAGCGCATGCAGCGTGATCCCGGCCTCCAGTCCCCCGGTCCGGACGGTCAGCCAGCCGGCCGTCGTCGCGAACAGGAACACGTCCGCCATCGCCCAGCCGGTGTACCCGTGCGCCGAGACGAACGCCACCGCACCGATCACGATCCCCGGCCACGGCGACCGGAACAGCCGCCGCAACCACCGCGCGCGACCTTCCGCACTGTCCGGCCCGTACGCCCCGATCGCCTGGATCACCCAGCCGCGGAACACGAACTCCTCCGCCGCCGACTGGAACGGCACCAGCACCAGGATCAGCACCGCCGGTACGACGAACGCGCCGACCCCGATCCAGGCGCCGCCGGTGTTGCCGATCGCGTCCTGCGGCGGGAACACCGCGTCGACGAGCAACCCCATCAGGTACGACAGCACGACGTACCCGAGCGCCGGCAGGCAGCACCAGAGCAGCCAACGCCAGCGGATCCGGTTCAGGACGGACGCAACGCTCCAGAACGGCCGTCGCTGCACCAGCCACGCCGCCACGCCGACGAGCGGCGTCAGCACCGCTAGCAGGACGAGCTGGAACGCCAGGTTCTCGGTGTCGCTCGGGAAGACGTCGGTGCCCTCCGGCGTACCGAACGGACCCGCCACGACCCTGTGCACGATCACCCAGGCGACGACGACGAACGTCATCAGCAGGAACGCCGTCCCGACCAGCAGCAGCGTGCCCAGGATCGGGCGCCACCACGTGTGCTTCGCCGTCCGCGCCAGCCGGTGGTACGGCGTGCCCGGAGGCGCGGGGACCACGCGCGGCTCCCGATAGCCGTACGGCAGGCCCGGCTGACCGTACGGCTGCGAGTACGGCTGTGGATACGGCTGCAGGTACGGACCCGGCGGAGGTCCGTGGTGCCCCGGCTGGGAGTATGGGCCCGGTTGCGGAGACGGCCCGGGCTGTTGCGGGTCCATGACTGGACTCTAGAAGATCGGGCCAACTGGACGGAGGGAGAGCACGGTGGTGACGGAACCGGATCGGGAGACGGACGCCTTGCCGCAGTCCGTACTGATGCCACTCAGCGGATCGGCGATCTTCCTCGTGGTGCAGATCGAGCCGGGCGGCGAGGACCCGACCCGGGACCTGCTCGAGCGGCTCAGCGGCCTGGTCCGCTCGGTCGGCTTCCGCGTCCCGGCCGGGAACCTGTCCTGCGTCACCGGGATCGGGTCGGCCGCCTGGGACCGGCTGTTCAGCGGCCCGCGCCCCGCGGAGCTGCACCCGTTCGTCGAGCTCGAGGGCCGCACGCATCACGCGCCGTCCACGCCCGGCGACCTGCTGTTCCACATCCGGGCCGCGCACCAGGACCAGTGTTTCGAGCTGGCCGCGCAGATCATGAACGCACTCGACGGCGCCGCCGCGGTCGTCGACGAGGTGCACGGCTTCAAGTACTTCGAGATGCGCGACCTGCTCGGCTTCGTCGACGGCACCGAGAACCCGACCGGCGCCGAGGCCCGCGACGCCGTACTGGTCGGCGACGAGGACCCGGACTTCCGCGGCGGCAGCTACGTGATCGTGCAGAAGTACCTGCACGACCTGAAGGCGTGGAACTCGCTCACGGTCGAGCAGCAGGAGCTCGCGGTCGGCCGGAGCAAGCTCGACGACATCGAGATGGACGACGCCAGGAAACCCGGCAACGCGCACATCGTGCTGAACGTGGTCGAGGACGACGACGGCAACGAGCTGCAGATCCTGCGCGACAACATGCCGTTCGGCACCATCGGTACCCAGGAGTTCGGCACGTACTTCATCGGCTATGCGAAGACGCCGTCGGTCACCGAGCTGATGCTGCGGCGGATGTTCATCGGCGTCCCCGAGGGCAACCACGACCGGCTGCTCGACTTCTCGACAGCGGTCACCGGCGGCCTGTTCTTCACGCCGCCGGCGGAGTTCCTGGACGAACTGCCGCCGGCGCCGTGAGCCTCACTCCCCGAACAGCGGCGCGTCGACCACGCTGGCCCAGCTGAAGTCGAGCTTGTCCCCGAACGGCGCCGGCACCTTGCCGAGCGAGTTGATCACGGTCGCGGTGCCGTTGGCGTGCCCAACGGCGTACAGGTAGCCGCTCTTGGTGTCCTTGTCGATGCCCAGCAGCAGCGTGCCGTAGTTGCCGCAGCGGGCGGTCTCGAGCGTCTCGAAGCCCTGCCAGGTACCCGTACGGACCTGCTTCACGACAGGCTTCATCGGATTGGTCAGCGGGATGTGGATCGTGTACAGCGCGCCGCCCCGCGTCGTCGCGAGCAGCGTGTCGTACGTCGACGTACGGCTGAGCAGGGTGATCGCCTTGACGGCGGAGAAGCCAGGATACGAACCGGCCGCCTCCCAGTGCTCCGGGCCGCCGTTGACCGGGTTCAGGTTCCAGCGGAAGAGCACGCCGTCGTTGCGCAGTGCGTACATCTGCGAGTTGGGGTCGTCGAGCGCCCACGAGTGCGTCAGCGTCCGGAACGCATCCCAGCCGCCGCCGATCCGGGTCAGGCTGCTGCTGACGACCTTGCCGCCGGTCCCCTTCTGCACCCATTGGTGGGCCTGGTACATGACGCCGCCACTGACGACATGCCCGTCCAGCGACGTCTGGTCGCCGAAATCGTCGTCCCACGTCCACTGACTCGTCAGCGAGACGGCGCGGCTGCCGAACGGGTTCTTCGCCATCACGTCGAGGGGCTTGACGGAGATCGGCGACGTCGCGTTCACGTAGCGGTCGACGGTGTTGTTGTCAGTGGTGAGGCCGCCGGACTGCACGTAGCACGCGGTCGCGGTCGGCGCCGCGGTCGCCGTACCCAGGCCGGTCAGCAGCGGTGCTGTCAGCGCGAGGCCCGCGGCCAGCGCGGTGATGCGTCGCATGATCATTCCCCGTTCAGTGGTGGGTCGGCCCAGGCCACGCTGGTCCAGCGGAAGTAGGTCGGGTCGTCGAACGTGGTCGGTACCTTGCCGAGGCTGTTGATCACGGTCGACGCCCCGTTAGCGTGGCCGACGGCGTACAGGTAGCCGGTCTTGGTGTCCTTGTCGATGCCGAGCAGGAGTACGCCGTACTGCCCGCAGCGCTCGGCGACGAGGCTCTCGAAGCCCTGCCACGTACGGGTGCGGACCTGCTTCACGACGGGCTTCATCGGCGAGGACACCGGGATCCGGATCGTGTACAGCGCGCCGCCGCGGGTGGTCGCCAGGAACGTGTCGTACGTCCGGGTCTGGCTGATCAGGGCCATCGTCTTGACCGCGCCGAAGCCCGGGTACGACCCGTCGGCCTTCCAGCCGTCCCGCCAGCGGAACAGCGTGCCGTCGTTGCGCAGGCCGTAGTAGTGGGTGTGGGCGACGTTCCCCGGACCGGCGCCTTCGTCGTACGTCGACTCCTCGAAGTACGTGAACTTGTCCCACCCGCTGCCGATCCGGGTGAACGTGACCTTGTCGGACGGCACCGCGCCGGTCCGGTAGATCGCGGAGTACATGGTCGAGCCGAGGACGACCTCGCCGTAGTGTGCCCAGTCCTCCGGGACCTCGGGCTCGATCACCCAAGCGCTGTGCAGCCGGGCCAGGCCGGGCGCGAACCGTTTCGCGGCTTCGAGCTGCTTCGTGGAGGCGGTCGGCGGAGTGCCGGCCGTGACGCCCTGGCGGGTGTGATCGCCGGCGGCGTTCACCGAGCCGAGGCTGAGTCGGCAGGCGGCTGCGGCCTGCGTGGTGTTCGTCGGTTGTGCGGTGGCGGGTAGCGGTGCCAGCAGGCCGGCTGTGAGGAGCGCGGCCGCGGCGGTACGTCGGTGCATCGTGATCATCCCCCTTGGACGACTACCGCTCTTGCTCCCTCGATGCACGGTAGCCGCGGAAAGTTGCGGTCCCCGGACTGTCGGTGGATCGAGGGACACTTGGGACATGTTGCTGATCAAGCTGGTCGAGACCTCGGCCGCGCTGGCCGGGACCCGGTCGCGACTGCAGAAGGCCGGGTTCATCGCCGGGTTGCTGTCCGAGGCCACCGAACCGGCCGAGATCGGGATCGTCGTGACGTACCTGTCCGGCGAGCTGCGGCAGCGGCGTACCGGAGTCGGGTGGCGGACGTTGATGGAGGCGCCCGCGCCGGCCGCCGAGCCGTCGTTGACCGTGACCGAGGTGGACCAGGCGTTCGCGGAGCTGGCCGAGATGTCGGGCGCGGGCGTGCAGGCGCGGCGGCGGGCCGCGGTGGACGCGCTGTTCGGGCGTGCGACCGAGGGCGAGCAGCGGTTCCTCCGGCTGCTGGTCGGCGGCGAGCTGCGGCAGGGCGCGCTGGACGGCGTGATGGCCGACGCGGTCGCGCGGGCGACCGGCATTCCGCTGGACAAGATCCGGGCCGCGGCGATGCTGCGCGGGGCGACAGCGCCGGTCGCGGTCGCCGTACTGACCGAGGGCGCGGCGGGGCTCGCGCAGTTCGGGCTGGAGGTCGGGCGCGGGGTGCAGCCGATGCTCGCGCAGTCGGCGACCACGGTCCCGGAGGCGCTGGAGAAGACCGGTACGCCGGCGGCGCTGGAGTGGAAGCTCGACGGGATCCGGATCCAGGTGCATCGCGACGGCGACGAGGTCGTGGTCTACACGCGGACGCTCGACGACATCACGGGCCGGGTTCCGGAGGTGGTGACGGCGGTGCTCGCGCTCGACGCGCGGCAGGTCGTGCTGGACGGCGAGCTGATCGCGTTGCGGCCGGACGGGCGACCCGAGCCGTTCCAGGTGACCGGGTCGCGGACGGCCACGCGCGCGGCGACGGGGCCCGAGGCGGTGCCGTTGACGCCGTACTTCTTCGACATCCTGCACCTGGACGGTCAGGACCTGCTCGGGCTCGACGGCGCGACCCGGCACCAGTGGCTGTCGAAGCTGCTGCCCGAGGAGCGCCGGATCCCGCGGCTCGTCACGTCCGACGCGGAGGCGGGTCAGGCGTTCTTCGACGACGCCGTACGGCGGGGGCACGAGGGCGTCGTGGTGAAGTCGCTGACCGTTCCTTATGAGGCGGGGCGGCGCGGATCGGGATGGGTGAAGGTCAAGCAGACGTTCACCCTCGACCTGCTGGTGCTGGCCGCCGAGTGGGGGCACGGGCGGCGGAAGGGCTGGCTGTCGAACCTGCATCTCGCGGCGCGCGACGAGGAGACCGGCGAGTTCGTGATGCTCGGGAAGACGTTCAAGGGGCTGACGGACGAGCTGCTGCGGTGGCAGACGGAGCGGTTCCAGGAGCTCGCGGTCCGGCGGGACGACTGGGTCGTGTACATCGAGCCTGAAGTTGTGGTCGAGATCGCGTTCGACGGCGTCCAGACGTCGCCGCGGTATCCGGCCGGGATGGCGCTGCGGTTCGCGCGTGTGATTCGGTACCGCGAGGACAAACGCCCGGGGGACGTGGACACCGTGCAGACCGTGCGGGCGATCCACTCCGGACCTCAACCTGTAGTAGAGATCGAGGAGACCGTCGATGAGTGATGATCCCGACGCCGTGACCCGGCGGATCGCCCGCGCGGCGCTCGAGCACGACGACCCGACCGGCTGGTTCGAGAACCTGTACGCCGCCGCGGCCGACGGCGAGGCAGTCGTCCCGTGGGACCGTGGTACGGCGCACCAACTGCTCGCGGACTGGATCGCCGAGTCCGGGCCGGACGGCACCGGCAAGACCGCGGTCGTCGTCGGCGCCGGCACCGGCTGGGACGCCGAGCTGATCGTGGACCGCGGGTACGACACGACCGCATTCGACATCTCCCCCAGCGCCGTCGAGACCGCGCACCGCAACCACCCCGCCTCGAAGGCGCACTACGTCGTCGCCGACCTGCTCGACCCGCCCGCCGACTGGCACCAGGCGTTCGACCTGGTCGTCGAGATCTACACCGTCCAGGCGCTCCCGATCCCCCTCCAGCCCGACGCGATCACCCACGTCACCGACCTCGTCGCCCCCGGCGGCACCCTCCTCGTCATCGCCGCCGCCCGCCCCGACGACCAGCCCGACGCAGCCACCCAGGGCCCACCCTGGCCCCTCACCCGCGCCACCATCCAGTCCTTCGCCTCCCCCGAACTGCATCTCATCCAGCTCGACCAGGCCCCCAGCCCCACCGACCCCACCATCCTCCGCTGGCGCGCGGAGTATCTCCGGGACTGATGACGGACGCTCCGGACCTGGTACGCCGAGCCGAACGGGCCGCGATCGAGGTCGGGATGCTGCTTCGGCGTACCGGCACCGGTCCCTCGTGCTGCTTGCCCGGCGTCGGGCGCTTCCTGGCGGTGCTCGCGGCCGGTTGCGCCGGAGGAACGATCGGCGAGTCCGGCACGGGAGTCGGATACGGCACGGCGTGGATGGCGTCAGCGATGCCGGCCGACTGCCGACTCGTCACCGTCGAGTCGGACGAGGTTCGCGCGGCCGCGGCCCGACGGGTGTTCGCCGACGAGCCACGCGTCGAGGTGATCCACGGCGACGCGCTCACCGAGCTGGTGGGACACGCGCCGTACGACCTGCTGTTCGCCGACGGCGGCGACCAGCGGCCGGAGGTCGTCGAACTGCTCCGCCTCGGCGGTCGGCTGGTGAACGACGACGTCACCCCGCTCGAGCTGCTGCCGGCGGACTCGCCGTACCGGCGGCACGATCCGAAGCGCGAGTTCTTCTTCGGCGATCCGCGACTGATGGCGACCGAGGTGGTGCTCCCCGACCGCCGGAACTCGCTCCTGGTCGGTACGCGAACAGCTTGAGATCCGATGGGAACATGTGTTCGAAAATGATGTAGAGTTGGGTGCATGGCGGGGCGAAGTGTGGTGGGGCCTACTGCGCTGCGGATGCTGCTCGGGAGTCATCTTCGGGAGTTGCGCGAGCGGGCTGGTGTCACGCGGACGGATGCCGGGTGGGCGATCCGGGCCTCGGAGTCGAAGATCAGCCGGCTGGAGCTCGGGCGGGTCGGGTTCAAGGAGCGGGACGTCTCGGACCTCTTGACGTTGTACGGGGTGCAGGAGGCGCGGGAGCGGGATCGGCTGCTGGAGCTGGCGCGGGAGGCGAACGACCCGGGCTGGTGGCAGCGGTACGGCGACGTCACGCCGGAGTGGTTCGATGCGTACCTGGGGCTCGAGGCGACCGCGGAGCTGATCCGGACGTACGAGATCCAGTACGTCCCGGGCCTGCTGCAGACCGAGGAGTATGCGCGGGCCGTGGCGCGGCTCGATCCGGGTGGTGGGCGCAGTGAGGCCGAGATCGAGCGGATCGTCGCGCTCCGGACCCGGCGGCAGCGGGTGCTCGACCGGGAGCCGCCACTGCGGTTGTGGGCGGTCATCGAGGAGTCGGTACTGCGCCGTCCGATCGGCGGCGTCGACGTACTGCGCGCTCAGCTCCTCGCGCTCCGCGAGGCCGTCGCCCGGCCGAACGTCACCGTCCAGATCGTCCCGCTGGAGAACGTCGGCCACCCGGCTACGGCCGGCGCGTTCACGCTGCTCCGGTTCCCGCAACGCGACCTGCCGGACATCGTGTACGTCGAGCACCTGACCAGCGCGCTCTACCTGGACAAGCGCGACGACGTCGAGGCGTACACGCAGGCGCTGGAGCTGCTCGCCTCCACCAGTCCCCCGCCGCAGAAGACCGACGAGGCCCTCACCCGCCTACTCGACCGCCTCCCCTGACCGCGCCCGACCGACCGCCCCCAGCCCAGCCCCAGCCCCACCTCAGCGCACTCCCGCCGTCCGCAACTTCACGGGTTAACCGGTGAAGTCGCCCCTTCACACCCCGCACGCCGGAAGCACGGGCGCAAGCTCACGGGTTAACCTGCGAGATCGCCCCTTCACACCCCGCACACCGCAGGCACAGGGGCAAGCTCACGGGTCAACCAGCCAAATCGCCCCATCACACCCCGCACACCACAAGCACAGGGGCAAGCTCACAGGTCAACCAGCCAAATCGCCCCATCACACCCCGCACACCACAAGCACAGGGGCAAGCTCACAGGTCAACCAGCCAAATCGCCCCATCACACCCCGCACACCACAAGCACAGGGGCAAGCTCACAGGTCAACCAGCCAAATCGCCCCATCACACCCCGCACACCACAAGCACAGGGGCAAGCTCACGGGTTAACCTCTGGGCGGTCCGCCGTTGAGCAGTTCGGCGTGGGCGTGGGGTGCGAGTTCGGGATGGTGCAGGTCGAAGGCCGGCGACTCCGACCGGATCCGCGGCAGCGCGTGGAAGTTGTGCCGCGGCGGCGGGCAGCTCGTCGCCCACTCCAGCGACCGGCCCCAGCCCCACGGGTCGTCCACCTCGACCCGCGGGCTACGCCGCGACTTGTAGATGTTGTAGAAGAACGGCAGCACCGACGCCCCGAGGATGAACGCACCGACGCTCGACACCTGGTTCAGCGTCGTGAACCCGTCGCTCGCCTTGTAGTCGGCGTACCGCCGCGGCATCCCCTCGACGCCCAGCCAGTGCTGCACCAGGAACGTCGTGTGGAAGCCGATGAACAGCAGCCAGAAGTGCATCTTCCCGAGCTTCTCGTCGAGCATCCGCCCGGTCATCTTCGGCCACCAGAAGTAGAAGCCGGAGAACATCGCGAACACCACGGTCCCGAACACGACGTAGTGGAAGTGCGCGACCACGAAGTACGAGTCCTGCAGCTGGTAGTCGAGCGCCGGCGACGCGAGGATCACACCGGTCAGCCCGCCGAGCAGGAACGTGACGAGGAAGCCGACGGCCCACAGCATCGGCGTGTCGAACGACACCGACCCGCCCCACATCGTGCCGATCCAGTTGAAGAACTTCACCCCGGTGGGCACGGCTATCAGGAACGTCATGAACGAGAAGAACGGCAGCGCCACCGCCCCGGTCGTGAACATGTGATGCGCCCAGACCGCGATCGACAACGCCCCGATCCCCATCGTCGCGGCGACCAGCCCGTAGTACCCGAAGATCGGTTTCCGGCTGAAGACCGGCAGTACTTCGGTGACGATCCCGAAGAACGGCAGCGCGATGATGTAGACCTCGGGATGCCCGAAGAACCAGAACAGGTGCTGCCACAGGATCGGCCCGCCGTTCGCCGCGTCGAACACGTGCGCCCCGAGTTTCCGGTCCGCCTCCAGCACCAGCAGCGCCGCCGCGAAGATCGGGAACGCGATCAGCACCAGGATCGACGTGACCAGCACGTTCCAGGTGAAGATCGGCATCCGGAACATCGTCATCCCGGGCGCCCGCATCGTCACGATCGTGGTGACGAAGTTGACGCCGCCGAGGATCGTCCCGAGCCCGGCCATCCACAGGCCCATCGTCCACAGGTCGCCGCCGACGCTCGGCGAACGCACCTCGTTGGACAGCGGCGAGTACGCCGTCCAGCCGAAGTCGGCGGCACCACCCGGAGTGAAGAACCCGCTGATCGTGATCAACCCACCGAACAGGAAAAGCCAGTAGCTGAACATGTTCAGCCGTGGGAAGGCCACGTCCGGCGAGCCGATCTGCACCGGCATGATCACGTTGGCGAAGCCAATGAACAGCGGCGTCGCGAACAGCAGCAACATGATCGTGCCGTGCATCGTGAACAGCTGGTTGTACGTCTCCTCGTTGACGAACTGCAGACCGGGCTCGGCCAGCTCGGCGCGGATCACCAGCGCCATCACCCCGCCGATCAGGAAGAACGTGAACGACGTGACGAGGTAGAGCTGGCCGATCACCTTGTGGTCGGTCGACGAGAGCACCCGGCCGATCACCAGCCCCAGCGGCCGCCGCCCAGCCCCAGTGGCAGTCGATCCGGCGCGCTCGGTGACCCCGGCATGCCCGCTGACGCTGGCCATGCCACCTCCCGAACTAACGCATCCCTTCGATTAGACACCTCTCGGTTCGGCAGCAACACCCCCACTTTCCGGCGGTTCAGCTGACGGTCAGGACCTTCGATGCGGTCTGGGTCCCCTGGTGGTCGGCGTCGGCGAGCCAGACGACGCGGTACGTGTACGTGCCGCGCGCGGTCGGCTTGATGCTGAACGCGTACTTCCCGTTGCTCGTCAGCTTCCCGGTCGTGACGGCCACCCACGTCGTACCGGAGCGCCGCTGCAGGTACGCCGTCGTACCGGCGTGCGGCGGGTTCAGGTACCCGTACAGCAGCGTCGATGCGCCGAGCTTGATCGCGCCCGGGGTGAGGTACGCCGACAGCGCCGGGTGGACCTGCAGCAGCGCGGTCGAACTGCGCGTGCCGAGGACGCCGGCGCCGCCGTTGTAGCCCCACATGTAGTACGTCGACACCGACGGCTTCTGCGAGACCTTGACGATCCCGTTCGCGTCGGTCGTGTACGACCCGACGGTCGACCACTTCGTCGCGGTCTTCGCCTTCGAGTACAGCACCAGCGGTACGCCGGGCAACTTGCCGCCGTCGAGCCTGGAGACGCCTGCGGTCAGCGTGACAGCCCCGGTGTACATGATCGAGGCCGCGCTCATCCCGAACGTTGCCTTGGACCCGACGAGCCGGACGTCGACGCCCGGACCGACCTTGCCCTTGGCATCCTTCGTCCACACGCGGTACGCGTAGCTGGCCGAGTTCGGCAGACCGGTCTGCGTGTAGATGCTCGCGGCACCGTTGTAGACCGCCGTACCCGACGTGGTCAGCGGCGGCGGCGTCGAGCCGGATGCGCTCCGCAGCATCACCGTGGTGTTCGCCGGCTTCGTCCAGCGCAGCGCGGCGGCCGCGACACCACCGCTCACACTGAAGCTGCTGACCGGCGCGGGCGGAGCGGTGAGGTTCAGGTAGTTCTTGTCGATGGTCATCTGCACGCCACCGTTGGTCTCGCTGACCTCACCCTGGTACTGGTGCACCCGCTGGTGGTTGCTCCAGTACGCCGAGTTGATGAAGCGGCTCGTGCCGACCGCCGAACCCCAGTGCGCGAACCAGATGTTGTCCGGCCGCGTGTACGCCGTACTCGTGTACGCGCTGTTCAGATCCACACCGCCCGACGCGGCGCCGACGTACGCGCCGCCCTGGTAGCCGCGCGAGTTGAGCTCCTGCGTCCAGCCGCTCAGGTACGACAGCACGGCCGCCTTGCACGCGGCCGTCGACGTGTACGACTCGATGTCGCTGTAGATCGCGCTCCGCTGCGCGAACCCGAGCGCCTGCGCCGCCGCAACCGCGTTGATGGCGGCGTTACGCCCCTGAACCAGCGCGGTCGACGCGACCGACGACATCCGGCTGTTGTACGTCGTGCACGGCGCCTGCAGACCGACGTCGATCAGCAGGAACTGCCAGCCCTTGCTCGCGTTCGCCGCGACCCAGTCGGCGGTCAGGTTCGGCTGCGCGCAGCCGCGCAGGCCGCCGCTGATGTAGATGCCGACCCCCTGGTACGTCGGCCGCCACGCGGTCATCGCGTCCTGCGACGGCGCCGCGCAGGTGTCGAACCCGTTCCCGGCGAAGTTGCCGGTAGCAACGATGGACGGCGTCACCGCGGCCGGCTGGGCGACCCGCGCGGACGGCGTCTTCGTCACCACCTTCCCGCTGCCGAGTACGTCGTTCGCGGCCCGCTCCGAGCCCGGCGCGTAGTACGCGGTCGCGAGCACGCCGGCGTCGGTGATCGCGCGACGCAGCATCCCGTCGGTCGACGCCTGCGCGGTCGTCAACGGCTCCAGGATCAGCCCGGAACTGCGACCGATCAGGTGCGCCGGGCACTTCGCCTGCGCCGTACTGCGCCCCAGATACACGGCCGGCTTGTCGAGCCGCACGCACGCGGTCGGATCAGCGGCCAGGTCGACCACCGGCCAGCTCGCCGGGACGGTCACTTGGTAGCCGCGGTAGGACACGGTCTTCGTGTCCGCGGCGGCCGCCGGGCCGGCAACGGTGATCCCCGCCACCAGCGCGAGGGCGAGTGTGAGCCCCCCAGGTCTGAACAACCTCACAATGCTCCCCAGTCTCATCGTCGGATGCTGCCCCCAAGTGAAGGCGAGCGCCGCTCCTGTTGTCGAAGAGCTTCCGGCACTCGCCTCGATGCGAGGATGCTATCGATTGGCGTTTTGGATCGCTCGATCCAGAATGTGTTAGAGTCGTCGGCATGCCCAGACCGAGGACCTTCGACGAGGATCGCGCCGTCGACGCCGCGATGCGCGTCTTCTGGACCTCCGGCTACGAGGCGACCTCCACGCAGGACCTGTGCACGGCGACCGGGCTCGGCCGGAGCAGCATCTACAACACGTTCACCAGCAAGCGTGATCTCTTCGATCGAGCGCTGCGGCGGTACGTCGAGGACTTCAGCGCCGCGCAGCTCGAGGTGATCCAGGACGAGTCGCTGCCGATCCGCGAGCGAGTCCGGCGGATCCTGTGGACGGCGGTCGAGCCCGAGCCCGACGACCCGGCGGGCTGCTTCGTGATCAACACGATCGTGGAGCTCGGCCCGAAGGAACCCGAGATCATCGAGCTCCTGGACCGCGACCACGAGACCAAGCTCGCCGCGCTGACCACCGCCATCCAGGCGGCACAGGCGGCCGGTGACCTCGACGCGGAGCAGGACGCGGCGGGTCTGGCGGCGTACGTCTTCACGGTCCTGGGCGGCCTGCGGGTCGCCGCACGACGCGGCGCGACCCCCGAAAGCCAACGCACGGTCGTCGAGGCCACGCTCCGCAGCTTCTGATTCCCACCAACACCTCGGTCAGGCCTGCTCAGGTTTTGAACCGATTGATCCACTATGAGAGGACATCATGCCCCGAGCCGTCTACCTGCTCGGTCTTGCGATCTTCGCCCAGGGGACGTCCGAGCTGATGCTCGCCGGGCTGCTCCCCGAGCTCGCCACCGACCTGCACGTGTCGATCCCGGCCGCCGGCCTGCTGATCTCCGCCTTCGCGGTCGGCATGCTGGTCGGCGCACCGATCCTCGCCGTCGCCACGCTCCGCTGGTCGCGCCGCGTCGCCATGCTCGCCTTCCTCACGGTGTTCGCCCTCACCCACGTCGCCGGCGCCCTCACCTCGTCGTACGGCGTGCTGCTGGCCACCCGGGTCGCGGGCGCGTTCGTGTACGCCGGGTTCTGGGCCGTCGCCTCGGTGACCGCGATCGAGCTCGCCGGACCGCAGGCCCGCGCGAAGGCGATGAGCATCCTCGCGGGCGGGCTCACGGTCGCGACCATCGTCGGGCTGCCGGCCGGCACACTGCTCGGGCAGCACCTCGGCTGGCGCTCCGCGTTCTGGGCGGTCGCCGGACTGTCGGTGCTCGCGATCGCGGGCGTCCTCGCGACGATCCCACGCGGGCGAGCGCAGCACGTCCCGTCGTTGCGCGACGAGCTGCGCAGCATGGTGAATCCGCAACTCTGGCTCGCGTACGGCACGACCGCACTGTCGACGGGCGCCATCCTGGTCATCTTCAGCTATCTCGCACCGCTGCTCACCGTGACGACCAACCTGCCGGAGGCGTGGGTGCCGGTCATCCTCGCGCTGTACGGCGTCGGCTCGCTGGCCGGGATCACGATCAGCGGCCGCACCGCGGACCGGCGCCCGTTCGGTACGCTCGCGATCAGCCTGACCGGGGTGGTGCTCGCGGCCGTGCTGCTGGCGCTGACGGCCGGGACGCCGTGGATCGCCGTACTCGCGATCGTCGCGGTCGGTACGTTCGGGTTCGCCACCAACCCGGCGGTGAACTCGCGGGTGTTCAGCGTCGCCGGGTCCGCGCCGACGCTGGCGGCCGCGTTCAACATCTCGGCGTTCAACGTCGGGATCACGGTCGGCCCGTGGCTGGGCGGACTCGCGCTCGACGGGGGCGCCGGGTATCCGTCGGTCGGCTGGATCGGCGCCGGACTCGCAGTACTTGCCTTCGGCACCATTCCGCTCGCGATCCGGGCAGGTCAGCCGGCGTACGAGAGGGCGAGCTCGATGACGGGCGCGTAGCCGGTCCGCCGGGCGTCGGTCCAGGTCGCGGCGCCGCCGGCCAGGTCGTCGGTGGTCATCCGGTAGATCAGCGCCCGGATCAGCATCTGGCCCCACTCGGGCAGCTCCGCCCAGCGGGCCGCGAGTCCGGGCTCGGCGCCGTACCAGCACAACGCGTCCGCTACCGCGACGGCAGCCGCCCACGCGGTCGGCCGCCAGTACACCGGCCAGTCGATGATCGCCGGTGGCAACCCGCCCGCGAACATCACGTTCCCGGGCAGGTCGCCGTGTACCACCTGCGCCGGCAACTCCACGGGCCGCCAGGCGTCGACCAGCGGGCCGACAAGCTCGACGTACGGTAGGGTCCCGTCGACGGACTGTTCGCGCCACGCAACCCGGTCTCCGTCGCACCACGGATCGCTCCGGGTGTCGATGAAGTCCGGCCGCGGCACGTCCGCCACTGCCTCGTGGAACGCCGCCGCGGCGACCAGCACCTCGTCCTGCCGCCGCACGTCCGTCGCCCCGGCCAGCAACTCGTTCGCCTCCCACCCGAAGGCGACCCACTCCCCGTCCACCGCCCGCACGGGGCGCGGCACCCGAAAGGCGTCGGACTCCGGCAGCACGCTCAACACGTCCGCCCGCCAGGCGCTCTCGCCGTCCGACCGCTTGAGCACGACCTCGCCCGACCGCCAGGTCTCCCCCTGCCCGCCGTCCAGCCGCACCGCGGGCGCCGACAGGCCGAACGCCGCCAAGACTTGCTGCTCAGGTCCCTCCATGGCGCCACTCTTTCATCCCGGCGACCTCGGCCTTGAGGTCCGCCCAGAACTTGGTGGTCGCATCGACCCGGTAGGCCAGGCGGTAGATCGTGGTCTTCTCGGTGCCGCGGACGCGGAGCTGCACCTCCGAGCGGCCGGGGTGGGCGGCGAGGACGTCGCGTAACCGGTAGACCGTCCGTGGGACGACGTTCGACTGGGGTGTTTCCAGGACCACCACGCCGACAGTGGCGAGATCCGCGACCGTCACCTCCGAGCCGATCAGGCGGGGTACGTCGTCGCGCTTGTCCAGGCGGCCTTTCACGAAGACGACCGCGTCCTGCTGGAGGCGGCCCGACACCAACTGGTAGGCCGCCGGGAAGAACAGGCACTCGACGGCGCCGACCAGGTCCTCGACGGTGGCCGTGGCCCAGGCGTCACCCTTCTTCGTCACGCGGCGTTGAAGTCCGGAGATGATGCCGCCGATCGTCACGACCGTGCCGTCGGGGTGCTCGGAGAGGTGCGCGATGCCGACGTCCGAGCGGGCGGCGAGGACGGACTCCAGGCCGAACAGCGGATGGTCGGAGACGTACAGGCCGAGCATCTCCCGTTCGCGGGCGAGGAGCGCCGGCTTGTCCCACTCGTCGGTCGGGAAAGTCTCGTCGAGGGAGAACACCGGCGAATCCGTCGCGCCGAAGAGGTCGAACTGCCCCTCGGCCTCCTTCCGCTTGACCGCGAGGGCATTCTCGACCAGTTCCTCGTGCCGGGACAGCAGGCCCTTGCGGGTGTGGCCGAGCGTGTCGAACGCCCCGGCCTGGATCAGCGACTCGGTCGCCCGTTTGTTGCAGGCAACCGCCTCGACCTTCGCGAGGAAGTCCGGGAACGACCCGTACCGGCCGCCGGCCCGGCTCCGGACGATCGCGTCCACCACCCCGTCGCCGACGTTCCGGACCGCGGACAGCCCGAACAGCACCACGTCGTCGCCGTACGCCGCGAAGTTCGCCAGCGACTCGTTGACGTCGGGCGGCAGCACCTTGATCCCCATCCGCCGGCACTCGTTCAGGTACGCCGCGGACTTGTCCTTGTCGTCCTTCACCGACGTCAGCAGCGCGGCCATGTACTCGGCCGGATGGTTCGCCTTCAGGTATGCCGTCCAGTACGACACCAGCGCGTACGCCGCCGCGTGCGCCTTGTTGTACGCGTACCCGGCGAACGGCACCAGCACGTCCCACACCGCCTGCGTCGCCGCGTCCGAGATCCCGTGCCTCCGGCAACCGTCCCGGAACGGCACGAACTCCTGGTCGAGCACATCCTTCTTCTTCTTGCCCATTGCCCGGCGCAACAGGTCCGCCTGCCCGAGGCTGTACCCGGCGAGGATCTGCGCCGCCTTCTGCACCTGCTCCTGGTAGACGACCAGCCCGTACGTGATCCCGAGCACCTCACGGAGCGGCTCCTCCAGCTCGGGGTGGATCGGCGTGATCTCCTGCTGCCCGTTCTTCCGGAGTGCGTAGTTGGTGTGCGAGTTCATTGCCATCGGCCCCGGCCGGTACAGCGCGGTCACCGCGGTGATGTCCTCGAACTGGTCGGGCCGCATCAGCCGGAGCAGCGCGCGCATCGCGGTACCGTCGAACTGGAAGACGCCGAGCGTGTCGCCGCGCCCGAGCAGCCGGAAGGTCGGCGCGTCGTCGAGCGGCAGCTGCAGCAGGTCGATCTGGAGGCCCTTGGTCGAGCGGACCATCTTGACCGCGTCGTCGATGATCGTCAGGTTCCGCAGTCCGAGGAAGTCCATCTTCAGCAGGCCGAGCGACTCGCAGCTCGGGTAGTCCCACTGGGTGATCGTGACGCCGTCGCTGTGCCGGACCCAGACCGGGACGTGGTCGACGATCGACTCGCTGGACATGATCACGCCGGCCGCGTGCACCCCCATCTGCCGGACGAGTCCCTCGACGCCTTTCGCGGTGTCGATCACGGTCCGCGCGTCGGGCTCGTTCTCGTACATCGCCCGGACCTCGGACGCCTCGTCGTACCGCGGGTGCTTGGGGTCGGTGATCCCGGTCAGGTCGATGCCCGAGCCGCCGACGTCGGCCGGCATCGCCTTGGTGATCCGGTCGCCGGTCGCGTACGGGAAGCCGAGCACCCGGGCCGAGTCCTTGATCGCGTTCTTCGCCTTGATCGTGCCGTACGTCCCGATCATCGCGACCTTGTCGGCGCCGTACTTGTCGGTCACGTACCGGATCACCTCGACCCGGCGGCGTTCGTCGAAGTCGATGTCGACGTCCGGCATCGAGACCCGTTCCGGGTTCAGGAACCGCTCGAAGATCAGGCCGTGCTCGATCGGGTCCAGGTCGGTGATGCCGAGCGCGTACGAGACCAGCGACCCGGCCGCCGAACCACGGCCCGGGCCGACCGCGATGCCGTGGTTCTTCGCCCACATGATGAAGTCCGCGACCACCAGGAAGTACCCGGGGAAGCCCATCTGGACGATCACGTCGATCTCGTACGCGACCAGCTGCCGGTACCGCTCGTCCCACCCGTCCGGATACCGGCGCTCCATCCCGCGCCGGACCTCCTCCTGGAACCACGTCACCTCGGTGTACCCGTCCGGTACGTCGAAGCGCGGCATCAGGTCGCGCTTGCTGAACATCCCGGTGGTGTCGATGCGTTCGGCCACCAGCATCGTGTTCCGGCAGCCGTCCTGCCAGGCGTCCGAGGAGTCGATCGCGTACATCTCGGCGGCCGGCTTCAGGTAATACCCGGTGCCGTCGAATCGGAAGCGGTCCGGGTCCGCGAGCGTCTTGCCGGTCTGGATGCACAGCAGCGCGTCGTGGGCGGTGGCCTCGGCGGCGTGTGTGTAGTGCGAGTCGTTGGTGACCAGCGGCGGGATGTTCAGCCTGCGTCCGACGTCGAGCAGGCCGTCGCGGACACGGCGTTCGATCTCGATACCGTGGTCCATCAGTTCGAGGAAGTAGTTCTCCTTGCCGAAGATGTCCTGGTACTGCGCGGCCGCGGCGACCGCCTCGTCGTACTGACCGAGCCGCAGCCGGGTCTGCACCTCACCGGACGGGCAGCCCGTCGACGCGATCAGGCCGTCCGACCACTCCGCGAGGCTGTCCTTGTCCATCCGCGGCCACTTCTGCAGCCAGCCCTCCTGGTACGCGTCGGACGACAACCGGAACAGGTTGTGCAGACCGGTCGCGTCTCGCGCCCAGATCGTCTTGTGGGTGTAGCCGCCGGACCCGGACACGTCGTCGCGCTTCTGCTGCGGCTGCCCCCACAAGACGCGTTCCTTGGTACGGCGGGACGCGGGCGCGACGTACGCCTCGATGCCGATCACCGGCGTGATCCCGGCCTTCTGCGCCTGGTGGAAGAAGTCGTACGCGCCGTGCAGGTTCCCGTGGTCGGAGATCGCGAGGTGGCTCATGCCGTAGTCGGCGCAGGCGCCGAACAGGTCCTTCAGCCGCGCGGCGCCGTCGAGCAGCGAGTACTGGGTATGGACGTGCAGGTGGGTGAACGAAGGCATCGGGCTCCACAACTGTCTGTTGTCTCGGGCCCTCATCCAAGGCTTCGCCAGAGGCACCGATCAAACAACCCGTCGAGCACCTCGACAACCATCGGTTGTACTGTCTGGTCGCGTGAATCTCGACAGCCTGCGCGCGTTCGTCGCCGTCGCCGAGGAGGGCCAGTTCCGGTACGCCGCGGACCGGCTGCAGCTGAGCCAGCAGGCCGTGTCGAAGCGGGTCGCCGCCCTGGAGACCTCGCTCGGCGTCACGCTCTTCGAACGCGTCCCCACCGGCGCGGTGCTCACCGCGTCCGGACGGACCTTCCTCCCGCACGCGCACGCCGTACTGATCGCGGCCCGGCACGCGGTCGAGTCCGTCCAGCGCGAGGCGCGGCCGTTGCGCGTCGACATCCTGAACAGCCGTACTCTGCCCGCCGTGCTGATGCTGGACTTCCACCAGGCTCATCCGGAGATCGCGCTCAAGACCCTCGTACTGCGTGGTCTGGGCGCATCGTTGCCGGCCCTGCAGGCGGGCGAGATCGACGCGACGTTCGCGTACCACCCGGACCCGCTGCCGCCGGGCGTCGACAGCACGGTCGCGTACCTCGAACCGCACGAGGTGGTCGTCGGCGCCGGGCATCCGCTCGCGAACCGGACCACGGCGACGGTGGACGAGTTGCGCCGGTACACGTTCTGGATCCCGGGGATCGTCGACGGCAGCGAGTGGGGTGCGTTCTACCAGGAACTGTCCGCGGAGTTCGGGCTGACGATCGACTCGACCGGCCCGAGTTTCGGGTTCGAGGACCTGATCGGGACGATCGCCGAGTCGAAGTCGGTGATCACGTTCTGGGGCGAGCGGACGCGCGAGGCCGGCCCGTGGCCGCGCGGCGTGCGGCGGCTGCGGGTCGTCGACCCGACCCCTGTCTATCCGTGGTCGCTGATCTGGCACCGCTCGAACCGGCATCCGGACCTGCAAGCCCTTGTCGAACATGTGCGGAAACCGCCACAACCCACCGACGACCTGTGGCTTCCCCGACGACTGCGGGACTATAAGATTTCGCGGTGACTGATCTCGACCTGTTCGGCGACCTCGACACCGGCGCACTGCCGGAACGGCAGCAGCGGATCCTGGTGGTGATCCGGGACTGGGTGACGCGGTACGGGTACCCGCCGAGCAGCCGGCAGATCGGGGACGCGGTCGGGCTGAAGTCCTCGTCGTCGGTGTCCAAACACCTGGCGACCCTGGAGGACAAGGGTTTCCTGCGCCGCAGCCCGTCGGTGTCGCGGCCGATCGACGTCCGGATGTTCCTGCAGGAGACGACGACCCGCGACACCAGCGACGAGAACGTCCCGGTCCCGGTGGTCGGCGACATCGCCGCCGGTACGCCGATCTCGGCCGTCGAACACGTGGACGACGTACTGCAACTCCCCCGCGGGCTGACCGGCCGCGGCAACGTCTTCGGGCTCCGGGTCCGCGGCGAGTCGATGATCGACGCAGCCATCTGCGACGGCGACATCGTCGTGGTCCGCCAGCAGGCCGAGGCGCACTCGGGCCAGATCGTCGCCGCGATGATCGACGAGGAGGCGACCGTCAAGGTGTACCGCCGCCGCAACGGGCATGTGTACCTCGAGCCGCGCAACCCGGCGTACGAGGTGATCGACGGCGACAACGCCACCGTCCTCGGCGTCGTCGTCTCGGTACTGCGCAGCGTCTAACGTTCGAGGTTGGACTTCACCCGGGCGAGGTTGGCCGGCATCTCCTTGCGGGACTGCGGTACGACGATCAGCGGCACCAGCACCTTGCCGATGCCGTGGCCCTCGAAGCCGACGTCGATCCGTAGCGTGCTCGCGTCCCGGCCGGGGATCGGCTCGACGGTCACGTTGACGGTCGCGCGGATCGGGCCGTCCTCGCCACGGACCGCCCAGGCGTGCGGCGGGTCGAACAGGGTCAGCCGCGACGTCACGTCCCGTTCGCGGCCGCCGATCCGGCGGGTGGTCAGGCACTTCGCGCCGACGACCGGTTCGCCGCCTTCCAGGTGGCCGCCGGTGACGCCGGCCTGCCATTCGGGGAAGTGGTCCGGGTCGGTGACGTACGCGAACACGTCCTCGGCGGTCCGTTGAACCTCGACCTTCGTCACGATCGTTGTCATCTCGGTGCTCCCTCCAGTCGTTGGTGGAGTAGGTCCAGCTGGGCTGGGTTGGTGGTGAGTTCGGCAGCGCGCTCGTCGGCCGCGCGGGCCTCGGTGGGACGGTCGAGGTCGCGGAGGAACTGCGCGCGCGTCGCGTGGAACAGTGGATACGTATGCAACTCGCCGGCCAGTGCGTCCAGCTCCGTCAACGCCGCGGCCGAGCCGCGGACGTACGAGAGCGCGATCGTGCGATGCAGGCACGTGACAGGGCTCGGCTGCAGCGTCAGGAGCATGTCGTACAGGACGAGGATCTGCGGCCAGTCGGTCTCCGACCAGTCGGCGGCCTCGCTGTGACAGGCGGCGATCGCGGCCTGCAGCTGGTACGGGCCAGGCGCTCGGTAGCGGCGTGCGGTTCGGGTCAGCAGGGCGGTGGCACCGGTGATCGCGGCGTGGTCCCAGAGCGTGCGGTCCTGGTCCGCGAGCAGGACCAAGTCCGGGGTGAAGCGGGCGGCCGTCCGGGCGCGGTGCAGGCGGATCAGCGCGAGCAGTCCGGCGACCTCGGGCTCGTTCGGGAGCAGGCCGTGCAGCAGCGCGGTCAGCCATTCGGCGTCGTCGACGAGGTCGCGCGAGTGCGCGCGTTCCGCCGTACTGGACAGGTAGCCCTCGTTGAAGAGCAGGTAGATGACCGTCAGTACTTCGGTCAGCCGCTCGGGCAGCTCGTCGTCGCGCGGGATCCGGAACGGGATGCCTGCGTCGGTGATCTTCCGCTTGGCCCGGGTGATCCGCTGCGCCACGGCCGACTCCGACGCCAGGAACGCCGCCGCGATCTGCGCGGTCGTCAGCCCACACACCACCCGCAACGTCAGCGCGATCTGCGCCTCCCGGGCGAGCGCCGGGTGGCAGCACGTGAAGATCAGCCGCAACCGGTCGTCCGCGGGCGGCGGTTCGTACGGCTCCAGCAGCGCGAGCTTGCTGCGGTAGTTCTCCTGCCGCCGCAGTACGTCGAGACCGCGCCGCTTCGCGACCGTGAACAGCCACGCGTCCGGCCGGTCCGGGATCCCCTCCACCGGCCAGCGTTTCAGCGCGACCTCGACCGCGTCCTGGACCAGGTCCTCGGCCGCGGCGAAGTCGCCGAGCAACGACACGAGCGCACCGGCCATCCGGCCCGCGTGATCGCGGACCACGCGGGCCAGCTCCTCCTGAGTGCTCACATCTCCGCGACCGGCCGGATCTCGATCACCGGGCAGGCCGGCCACGTCTTCACCATCCGGAGCGCCTCGTCCAGGTCCTCGACGTCGATCTCGGTGAACCCGGACACGACCTCCTTGCCCTCGATGAACGGCCCGTCGGTGGTCAGCGTCCCGCCGTCCAGCCGGACCGTCGTCGCGGTCTCCCGGCCCTGCAGCTTGCTGCCCCGGTTGGTGATCTTGTCCGCGTGCTCCTCGAACCACTGGTACACCCGCCGGTACGCGTCCTCCTTCGCGGCAGGCTCCAGCGCCGCGAACTCCGCCGCGAACTCCTCGGTCTCGATGAACATCAGTACGTATTTCACCCAGCTACCTCCTTGAGCCCAGTGTGACTCTCCTTCAGCTGACGATCGGCGTACGCCGGGATCCGACACTCTGGCAGGGTGGGGCCATGAAACGTCCGTTCTTCGCCCGGATGTACGCGCGGGTCCGGCCCACGCTCGACGAGGCCGGGGCCGCCGAGCACCGGCGGCGGCTGCTCGCCGGAGCCGCCGGGCGGGTGATCGAGGTCGGTGCCGGCGACGGCGGGAACTTCGCGCACTACCCGCCCGAGGTCGTGCACGTACTCGCCGTCGAACCCGAGCCGTTCCTGCGCGAGCACGCCACCCGCCAGGCCGCGGCGGCACCGGTACCGGTCGAGGTCGTCGAAGGTACGGCGGACCACCTGCCGGCCGCGGACGCGTCGGCGGACGTGGTCGTGGTCTCGCTCGTCCTCTGCTCGGTCCCCGACCAGGCCGTCGCGCTCGCCGAGGCCCGGCGGGTACTGCGGCCCGGCGGCGAGCTCCGGTTCTACGAGCACGTCGCCGCCGAACCGGGCCGGCTGGCGCGCGTCCAGCGGATCGCCGACGCCACCTTGTGGCCGCTCTTCGTCGGCGGCTGCCACACCCACCGCGACACGGCGGCCGCGATCACGGCCGCCGGTTTCGCGATCGAGCACCTGGACCGCTTCACCTTCCCGCCCGACCGGGTGACCCCGGCCGGGCCGCACATCCTGGGACGCGCCCGGCTCAGGGTGTGAGGTCGGTGGCGGCGCGGCCCTCCGGGAAGTACATCGGGACCGAGCCCTGGTCGTGGACGATCAGCCACTCGCCGTCGATCCGTTGCCACGCCGCGGTCCAGCGCACCCACATGCCCGTCTGGTCTCCGTTCGCGAGCGTGCCGCTGATCCGGTTCACGGCGTACGTCACCGCAAGGTCGCCGTCGACCAGCACGGTCAGGTCGTGCACCTCGTAGCCGAGCGGCGGCCGGTAGATCGTGAATACCTTCTCCCAGTTCTGCATCTTCTTCTCCGCGCCGAGGTGCCGCAGCGGCGCCTCGACGTCGAAGGAGACCAGGTTCGGCGCGAAGATCGTCTTCAGCGCCCCCAGGTCCCCGTTCCGGATTCCGTCCAGCAACGTCTCGATCCGCTCCCGGATCTCCACCTCGGACACCGCGTTGTCAGTGTTGTCAGTCATGCCGGTACGACGGGACAGCGCCGCGTAATGTCAGACCTCACAGTTCGGCACGCCGTTTCGTCGTACCGGGTATGAGCGAGAGGACCGACATGGCCGAGCCCGGCCTGAGCGCGATCATGAGCGAGCGCCGGCAGCTGATCAACCTGGCCTACCGGCTGCTCGGGTCGCTGGCCGACGCCGAGGACGTGGTGCAGGAGACGTACGCGCGCTGGTACGCGATGACCCTGCCGGAGCGGCACGCGATCGAGAACCCGGCCGCCTGGCTGACCAAGGTCGCGAGCCGGATCTGCCTGGACCAGCTGCGCTCCGCGCGGGCCCGCCGCGAGCGGTACGTCGGCGAGTGGATCCCGGAGCCGCTGCCCGACGACGTCGACGGCCCGGACGACCCGGCGGACCGGATCACGCTCGACGAGTCGGTGAACATGGCGTTCCTGGTGGTGCTCGACGCGATGACCCCGGCCGAGCGGGTCTCGTTCATCCTGCACGACGTGTTCCGGTACCCGTTCCCCGAGGTCGCCGAGATCGTCGGGCGGACGCCCGCGGCCTGCCGGCAGCTGGCCTCCTCGGCGCGCCGGCGGATCCGCGAGTCCCAGTCGCCCACCCCGCCGTCGGCCCGGAAGGCGGAGCTGGTCCGGGCGTTCAAGGCGGCCTGGGAGGCGACCGACATCAAGGCGATCATCAGCCTGCTGGATCCGGACGCCACTGCGATCGCCGACGGCGGTGGGCTGGTGACGGCGTTCCTGGACCCGATCCACGGCCGCGACCAGGTCGCGCGGCGCTTCTCCGCGCTGCCGGTCTTCCAGCACGGCCGGACGATCGTCGAGCGCCTCGTCAACGGTCAGCCGGGACTCGTCATCGAGTTCGAGGGCACGGTCGAGACCGTGCTCGCGTTCGACTTCTCCGGCGACCTGATCACGAACATCTGGACGGTCAGGAACCCGGAGAAGCTGCGTCCCTGGACGCACTGACCAGCGTCATCACGGTCTCCTGCGCGCACGCCTTGTTGACACCGATGCCGCCGCGCGCGCCGCGTTTGATCCAGCCCGCAACATAGTGCCCCGGGCGGTCGACGACGGCGCCGCGGATGTTCGGCACGATCCCCCGCTCGGCGTCGAACGGCAGCCCGTCGACCGGCCGGCCCTCGAACCCGATCGCGCTGAACAGGTTGCCCGCCGCAATGACCTCGCCGGACTCCAGCGTCAGCCCGGCGGACGTCCAGGCCGCCGGCCGGGCGTGGTACCGCAGCTCGACCCGGTCGCCCGCGACGGTGAGCAGCTCCTGCAGGGCCGGTTCGGTGTACGCCGCCTGGTCCGGCCCGCGACGGCCGAGCAGCACGACCTGCTTGATCCCGCTGGCCGCGAGCGTACGGCGGACCTCGGGCGGGACGTCCATCGTGCGGTCGCTGAGCAGCATCCGGGCGATGTCGATCGCGACGTTCCCGTTGCCGACGACAACCGCCCGCGGACCGGTCAGCTCGACCGGGAGTGTCGCGCCCGGCCGGCCGTTGTACCAGGCAACGAAGTCCTCGGCGGTACAGGCGGCCTCCTCGCCGGCGATCCCGAGCCGCCGGCTCTGCCGGGCACCGACCGCATGCACGACCGCGTCGTACCCCTCGGGCAGCCCGCCCCGGACCGGTGTCCGCCCTGCGGGCCCACCGCGGGCATCGCCGCCAACGGCCCTGCCGTCGCCACCGCTCAGCAGCGCGGCTGCGTCCGTTCCCGGGCGCCAGTGGACGCGCGAATGGCGGACCAACCGTTCGAAGTTCTCGATGATCTGCTTGGTCTGCGGATGATCCGGCGCGACCCCGAACCGGACCAGCCCGCCGAGCCGGTCGCTGCGGTCCACCACGGTGATGTCGGCCGTTGTCCGCAGCAACAACTCGCGGGTCGCGTACATCCCGGCCGGTCCGGCGCCGACGACCAGCACCCGGCGCGGCCCGCCGCCCCACACCTGGTACGACACCGGCTCCCAGCTGTCCAGGTCGGTCGCCTCCAGCGGCTCGCGGTCCGCGAAGTACGCGGCGTTCCGCTGGACGTCCTCGGGCGCCGACCGGTCGGCCGGCTTCGCGGCGTCGACCGGGCAGATGTCGGCGCAGGCGCCGCAGTCGATACAGGTCCGCGGATCGATGAACAGGCTCGCACCGGTCCCGAACCCGGGCTCGCCCGGCGACGGGTGGATGCTGTTCATCGGGCACACCGCGACGCAGCTCGCGTCCGAGCAGCAGTCCCCCGAGATCGCGAACGTCACAGCAGCCCGGTCCGCCGGTACACCCGGGACGCGGCCGGCGTCAGCAGTCCGACCGAGCCGAGGAAGTCCATCAGGTTGGCGCAGCTCGTCCGCAGCAGCGACCGGTGGTGCTCGTTCGCCCGCGCCTCGCGGACGGCGCGGTCGGCGTCCAGGCCGACGTTCACGTAGACCTCGCGACCGACCATGCTGGACACGATCATGTCCGCGGCGATCGCGATCACCAGCGCACTCACCCAGCGCCGCCCGCGGCCCGCGCTCGCCAGCCGCTCCCGGGTCTCCTCGCGGGCGAACACCATGTGCCGCGACTCCTCGACCACGTGGATGTGGTTCACGGTCCGCACGATCGGCTCGACCCGGCTGTCCCGCATCCAGTCCCGCTGCATGACGTCCAGGACCTCCTCGGCGACCAAGATCGCGGCGTACGCCGACTCACCGGTCGCGACGGTCTTGAACATCCGCCCGAGCTCGCGGGCCAGCAGCCGCGGCCGGTACGCCGGTTCGACCATCCGCTCGGTCGCCCGCGCGAACATGATCGAGTGCCGGCACTCGTCGGCGATCTCGGTCAGCGCCCACTGGAACTCCGCCGTCCGGGCCGGCTTGTCGTAGATGTCGCGCAGGATGAGCTGCTGCAGGATCATCTCGAACCAGATCCCGGTGGTCGCGACCGATGCCGACTCGTGCCGGGTCAGCTCGCGCTGCTGCGCCTCGGTCAGCTCGTCCCAGTACGGCGTGCCGTACAGCGTGCTCCATTCCGGCGACATCCCGTACCCGTCGCCGACCGGCGCGTCCCAGTCGATCTCTGTCTCGGGGTCCCGGGACAACCGGCTCGCCGATCCCAGCAACCGCTCAGCGGTCTGGTCCATCGCACACCTCCGGAGCGATATGACATCGTCTATGTAACATAACCGATGGTTCACGCTTCTGTCGAGCTGCGCGCCGATGTAACGCGCGCTACAGTGTCGTCTGTGACGGATCGATGGCTGGTTTTGCTGGTACGGATCCCGGCGGAGCCCTCGCGGCACCGCGTGGCGGTCTGGCGCGAACTCCGGAAGGCCGGAGCGCTGTCCCTCGGGCAGGGCGTCTGGGCGGTTCCCGAGCTGCCGGTATTCGAGGCGGCGGTGCAGCGGACGTCCGAGCTGGTCGCCCGCGCCGAGGGTGAGGTGACGATGCTCGAGGCGGCCGGCAGGGGCGAGGCGGACGGCGCCCGGCTGCGCGGGCTGTACGACGAGGCCCGGCGCGCGGAGTGGATCGAGTTCCTGGCCGACTGCGGGAAGTTCGAGGCCGAGATCGCCAAGGAGATCCGGATCGAGAAGTTCACGCTGGCCGAGCTCGAGGAGGAGGAACAGAGCCTCGAACGGTTGCGCCGCTGGCACCGCGACCTGACCAGCCGCGACGTCTTCGGTACGCCGGAAGCGGCCGAGGCCACCGCCCGCCTCAAGGACTGCGTCGCGTGCTGCGAGGAGTACGCCGAGCTCGTCTTCCGCGCCCTGCATCAGCTCCCGGGTGACGCGCAGTGAAGAAGATGTGGCCGTTGTACGCCGCCGGCTTCACCACCGCGTTCGGCGCGCACGCGATCGCCGCCAACCTCGGCGGGCTGTCGTCCGACGCGGTGAAGTCGCTGATGACACTCGGCATCCTGCTCGCGCTGTACGACGGCGCCGAGGTGCTGCTGAAGCCGGTCTTCGGCACGATCTCGGACCGGATCGGCGCGCGACCGGTACTGCTGTTCGGCCTGCTCGGGTTTGCCGTTGCCTCCGGCACCTATGTGATCGCGGACCGGCCCGGCTGGCTGTGGGTCGCACGGCTCGGGCAGGGCGCCGCGGCGTCGGCCTTCTCCCCCGCCGCGTCCGCGCTCGTCGCCCGGCTCAACCCGTCGGCCAAGCACGGGCGGGCGTTCGGCAGCTACGGGTTCTACAAGAGCATCGGGTACACGGCCGGGCCGTTGCTCGGCGGCGGGATCGTCTGGCTCGGCGGATTCCGGCTGCTGTTCGGGGTGATGACGGTCCTCGCCGTCGCGGTCGCCGTGTGGGCGTTCGTCGCCGTCCCCGTCGTACCGCCGCTGCCGCGGACCCGGCAGACGGTGGTGGATCTCGCACGCCGGATCACCGACCCGGCCTTCCTCCGGCCGACCGCGGCGCTGGCCGCGGCGACGGCGGCGTTGTCGGTCGGCGTCGGGTTCCTCCCGGTCACCGGCGCGTCGGACGGCCTCGGCACGATCGCCACCGGAGCAGCCGTTTCCTTGCTCGCGGCAACCGCTGCCGTGGTGCAGCCCCGATCGGGCCGGGCGCTGGACGCCGGCAAGCTCAGCACCCGGACCGGTATCGCGATCGGCCTCGGGCTCGCGGCGGCGGGCTTCGTCTGCGCGGCACTACCTGGCGTCGTGTTCCTGCTGATCGCGGCCGCGCTGATCGGCGCCGGGACAGGCGTGATCACCCCGCTGGGGTTCGCGGCGCTCGCGGCGAGCACATCCCCGGAGCGGATGGGTCAGACGATGGGCACGGCGGAACTCGGACGCGAACTCGGCGACGCCGGCGGCCCGCTGCTCGTCGCCGCCGTCGCGTCGATCGCCGTCCTCGACGCCGGCTACGTCGTACTCGCCGTAGTCCTCGCGCTCGGGTTGCTCATGCTCCGCCCGGCACGAAGCTGAACAGGCTCTCACCCTTCACCAGAGGTTCAGGTACGCCGGTGAACCGGTGCACGCCGACGCCGAAGCCGGCCTCCTTGCCCGACAGCCACACCCGCTCGAAACCGCCCGTCTCGAACCAGTCGCAGATCGACGGCACCAGGTCCGGGTCGCCGCGGTGCCGGGTCCAGATCACCGTCGCGCCGGTCCGGCAGAGCTGCCGGCTGCCCGCGATCGTCCGCCGGATGTCGGCGTGCGCGATGTTCCCGAAGATGCCGGTCAGCAGCACGAGCTCGGCCGGCACGGACCCGTCGTACTGATCCGTCAGCGAAGCGTCACCGGTGACCACCTCGACGTTCTCCGGCGCGCGCTCCCGCGCGGTCGCGGCCAGCTCCGGATCCAGCTCGACGAGCCGCGCCCGTACGTCAGCGGCCCGCGGGTGATCCCGCAGTACGCCGAGCAGGTCGCGGCCCTGTCCCGCGCACAGGCCGACCACCGGGATCGGACCGGCCGGCGCCCGATCGAGGGCGTCCCGGACCTGTGCCTGCACGGCCACCAACCGCTGCGACAGGTCGGAGGCGGGGTCGTCGTACCGCTGATGCCAGGCGCGCCAATCCATGTCAGGAGACACTACGGTCCAGCAGGTCGAACGCGCGGTTGATCAGCGCGACGACCCGGTCCCGGACCTCCTCCGGCGACGCGCCCTCGACGGTCCAGCGCTCCGCCATCCGGAGCGCGAGCGGATGAATACTGAAGACCTGATGCGCCAGCACCTTCGCGGTCAGCTCGTCCACGTCGGCCGCGAGTGCGCCCGCGACCGCGTCCTCGTGCGACGCCCACAGCTGCTGGCCTCGCGCCTGCAGCAACGCGCTTCCGGCGAGGACGCGGCGGAAGTGCACCGTCGGGCCGCTCGGATGGTCGGCGAACCGGCCGACGGCCGACCGCCGCAACCCGGCCAGCAGGCTCTCGCCCTCGCGCCGGTCCGCGACCGCTTCGATCCAGCGCTGCTCGATCGCGGCCTCGCTGGCGAAGAACAGGTCCTCCTTGGCCGGGAAGTAGTTGAAGACGGTCTTCACCGACACGTCGGCGGCCGCCGCGACGTCGGCGACCGTGGTGCCGTCGAAGCCGCGCTCGGCGAACAGCTCCAGCGCCGCGGACGCGATCCGCGCCCGGGTCTCGCGCTTCTTGCGTTCCCGCAGTCCGGGTTCGGCCATCTCGTCGACCTCCTTGCGACAGCACCTTACATCAGGCTATATCTTTATAGTCGACTGTAAGGTTTTATCTGACAGTAGGAGAACACTATGACCCGGGCCTCGGTCCTGATCGTCGGAGGCGGGCTCGTCGGCCTGTCGGCGGCCTTGTTCCTGCAGTACCACGGCGTGGACTTCGTGCTGGTCGAGCGACGGGACGGGGCGTCCGTCCTGCCCCGGTCGCGCGGCGTACATACCCGCACCGTCGAGTTCTACCGGCAGATCGGCATCGAGCCGCGCGTCCAGGAGGCCGCGGCGCACGCGCTGAAGGCCGGCGCGTTCGGCGGCGCCCGGTACGGCCGGAACCTGATCGAATCCGAGGCGCTCGACCTGCGCGGGCTGCACAAGACCGCGATGGGCGGCGACCCGAGTCCGTCCGGGTTCTGCTTCTGCCCGCAGGTGCTGCTGGAGCCGGTGCTCGCCGGGATCGCCCGCGACCGCGGCGGCGACCTGCGGTTCGGGACCGAGCTGACGGCGTTCAGCGCCGGGCCTGACCTCGTCACCGCGACCGCGGGCGGGGAGCGGATCGAGGCCGACTACCTGATCGCGGCCGACGGCGGCGGCAGCCCGATCCGGACCGACCTCGGCATCGGCGGCTGGACATTGCCGCCGACGCACCGCTACCTCAACGTGTTCGTGCACGCCGACCTGACCGAGCTGGTCGCGGGCCGGACGTTCAGCCAGTGCGATGTCGCGAACGGCGTCGTCCTCGCGAAGAACAACACCGACGAATAGTCGTTCCACCTCGAGTACGACGACACTCCCCCGGCCGACCCGCTGGCCTGCATCCACGCGGCGATCGGGCGGGACGACATCGCCGTCGACGTTCTCGCCAGCAGCACCTGGGACACCCGCGTGCACGTCGCCGACGAGTACCGCCGCGGCCGGATCTTCCTCGCCGGCGACGCGGTCCACCAGCACGCGCCGTGGGGCGGGTACGGCGCGAACACCGGGATCGCGGACGTCCACAACCTGGCGTGGAAGCTGGCGATGGTCCTCGACGGGCGGGCGGCCCCGGACCTGCTCGACACGTATCAGGCCGAGCGCCGGCCGCGCGCCGTACTGGCCGCGCAACAGGCCCGGGTACGCACCGACTTCCTCGCGCGCTATGGGATCACGACCGACGAGAACGCCGCGGACGTCGCGCAGCAGGTCGACACCGGCGCGATCATGACCCGCTACGACTACACCGGCGACGGGTACGTCGACGAGCTGACCGGTCAGGTAGGCACCCGGATCCCGCACGCCGAGCTGACCGACGGATGCTCGACGCTCGACCTGTGCGGCCCGGGGTACGTCGTACTCGCCGGGCGAGACGCTCCGACGTACCGTGAAGTTGTCCCGGTCGACCGGGTCGGGCTCGGCGCGGACGGCGCGGTCCTGGTCCGGCCGGATCAGCACGTCGCGGCGCGGTCCGACGACGGACTGTCGCCGGACACGGTGCGTGCCTTCCTGCCGAGGTAACACGGTCGATCTGTAACCTCACAGTGACCGACAGGCAGGAACTTCCGGGGCCGATGGATAGTTGTTCTTCCGGAGCCCGTGCACGATCAGAGGAGAGTCATGGCAAGGCGTGTCGAACAGAAGGCTGCGGCCCGTGAGCGGATCGCGGCGCAGCAGGCCGCGCAACGGCGGGCCGAGCAGCGCCGGCGGCTCCTGCTCGCGGTCGGCGCGGTCGTTCTGGTCGTGGTGATCGTGGGCGGGCTGATCACGATCCGGCTGGTCGGCGGCGGCAAGAAGACCGCGACCGGCCCGAGCGGCACGCTGGACCCGGCGCAGGTCACCGCGCTCGGTTCGATCCCGGACTCCACGTTCTCCACGGTCGGCAGCGCCGGCGTCACCACCGCGCCGTCGGCGATCAACAACGCCCCGGCCCTGACCGCGAACGGCAAGCCGAAGGTGCTCTACATCGGCGCCGAGTACTGCCCGTTCTGCGCCGCCGAGCGCTGGCCGGTCGTCGTCGCGCTGTCCCGCTTCGGCACCTTCAAGGACCTCGGTACGACGCACTCCGCGTCCGCCGACGTGCACCCGAACACGCCGTCGCTCTCGTTCCACGGCTCGACGTACACGAGTCAGTACCTGACCTTCACCGGCGTCGAGACGACGACCAACGAGGTGCAGGGCAACAGCTACAAGCCGCTCGACACCCCGTCGGCCGAGGACCAGGCGACGCTGCAGAAGTACGACAACGTGCCGTACGTCGACAAGGAGAGCGCCGGGTCGATCCCGTTCATCGACATCGGCAACAAGTTCATCGGCTCCGGCGCGACGTACTCCCCCGACGTGCTGGCCGGCAAGACGCAGGCGCAGATCGTCGACGCGCTGAAGGACCCGTCGAGCCCGATCACCAAGGCGGTCATCGGGTCGGCCAACGTGTACACGGCGGCGATCTGCAAGATCACCAACAACCAGCCGGCGAACGTGTGCACGAGCGAGGCCGTCACCGGGGCTGCCGGCAAGCTCGGCGCTGCGAAGGGCTGACCGATGACCGGCACGACGGAACGGTCCTCGTCGCGGACGTCGCTGGGCGTGATCCCGTGGGCCACCCTGGCCGTCGCGGTGGCCGGGCTGGCGGTGGCGGCGTACCTCACCTACGAACACTTCACCGCCGGCACCACACTCGCCTGCCCGGACACCGGCGTGGTCAACTGCGCCAAGGTCACCAGCAGCCAGTACTCGAAGGTCTTCGGCATCCCGGTCGCGCTGCTCGGCCTGCTGTTCTTCGTCGGCATGACCGCGCTGTCGGTCCCGCCGATGTGGCGCACAACGTCGCCGTGGCCAGGCCGGCTGCGGCTCGTCGGCGTCCTCACCGGCGTGGTCTTCGTCTGCTACCTGATCTGGGCCGAGCTCTTCCAGATCAACGCGATCTGCCTGTGGTGCACGGTCGTCCACGCGTTGACGCTGGTGTTGTTCGGCCTGGTCATCGTCCGGCTCGCGCTGGTGCCGCCCGCTTCATGAAATGAGCCCGCTCCGGGTACCGGGACGGCATGCGATCGCCAGGGGCCGAGGAGTGGGTGCCGCACGACGGTGGGATGCGGAAGCTCCGGGCGCGGCTTCCGGACTGCCGCGGGTGCGAGTTGTGGGAGGACGCCGACCAGGTCGTGTCCGGCGAAGGGCCGGTCCGGGCCCGGATGATGCTGGTCGGCGAGACCCCTGGTGACCACGAGGACAAGGAGGGGCATGTCTTCGTCGGCCCGGCGGGTCACCTGCTCGACAAGGCGCTGGCCGAGGCCGGGATCGTGCGGTCGGACGTCTACCTGACCAACGCCGTGAAGCACTTCCGCTTCGAGCGGCAGGGAAAGCGGCGCATCCACAAGACGCCGAGCGCGGGCCAGATCACGGCCTGCCACCCCTGGCTGGCCCGTGAACTCGAGATCGTCAAGCCGGCACTGGTGGTCGTGATGGGATCCGTGGCCGCTCGCAGCCTGCTCGGCAGCGGTTTCCGGGTCACCCAGCAGCGCGGCGAGCGGGTCGAACTGCCGGACGGACGGGCGGCGGTCGCGACCGTCCACCCGTCCGCCGTCGTGCGCTCGGACGAGTTCCGCCGGGACTTCCGGCGCTTCGTCGACGACCTGCGGGTGGCCCGCGGCCTACTCGGCTGACCACCGCCAGTCGCGGACTTCTGGCAGGTCTTCGCCGTACTGCGTGACGTAGGCGTGGTGCCGGGTGCGCTGGTCGGCGAGGTACTGGCGGGTGGTGGCGGCGCGGGTGCCGAGGGACGGGACGCGGTCGATGACGTCCATGGCCAGGTGGTAGCGGTCGAGGTTGTTGCGGACGACCATGTCGAACGGCGTGGTCGTCGTACCCTCCTCGATGTAGCCGCGGACGTGCAGGTTCGCGTGGCCGGTACGGCGGTACGTGAGGCGGTGGATCAGCCACGGGTAGCCGTGGTACGCGAAGATCACCGGCTTGTCGGTGGTGAACAACGCGTCGTACTCCGCGTCCGGCAGACCGTGCGGGTGTTCGGTCGCGTCCTGCAGCCGCATCAGGTCCACGACGTTCACGACCCGGATCCGCAACTCCGGAAGGTGTTCGCGCAGCAGTGAGACCGCGGCCAGCGTCTCCATCGTCGGTACGTCGCCCGCGCACGCCATCACCACGTCCGGGTCACCGCCGTCGTTGCTCGCGAAGTCCCAGATGCCGGCCCCGCGGGCGCAGTGCAGCGCCGCCGCGTCCCAGTCGAGCCAGTTCGGCTGCGGTTGCTTGCCGGCGACAACGACGTTTATGTAGTTCCGGGTCCGCAGGCAGTGGTCCATCGTGGACAGCAGCGTGTTGGTGTCCGGCGGCAGGTACACCCGGACGACCTCGGCCTTCTTGTTCACCACGTGGTCGATGAACCCGGGGTCCTGGTGCGAGAACCCGTTGTGATCCTGCCGCCACACGTGCGACGTCAGCAGGTAGTTCAGCGACGGGATCCGCCGCCGCCAGTCCAGCCGGTTGATCGTCTTCAGCCACTTCGCGTGCTGGTTCACCATCGAGTCGACGATGTGCACGAACGCTTCGTACGACGAGAACAGCCCGTGCCGGCCGGTCAGCAGGTACCCCTCCAGCCAGCCCTGGCAGGTGTGCTCGCTGAGGATCTCCAGTACCCGCCCGTCCGCGGCGAGGTGGTTGTCGGTGTCGAAGCGCTCCGCGAGCCAGCGCTTGCCGGTCTCCTCGTACACCGCGGTCAGCCGGTTCGACTCGGTCTCGTCCGGGCCGAACAGCCGCAGGTTGTCCGGGTTCAGCCGGAACGCGTCCCGCAGGAACGCGCCGAACACCTTCGTCGGCTCCCCGTCCTCGGCGCCCGGCACCTTCGCGGGTACGGCGTACTCCTCGACGGCCGGCAGCTCCAGGTCCCGGCTCAGTACGCCGCCGTTCGCGTGCGGACTCGCCCCCATCCGCCGCTCCGGGACCAGGTCCAGCAGATCCGGTACCGGACGGCCGTGGTCGTCGAACAGCTCCTCGGGGCGATACGACCGGAGCCAGTACTCCAGTTGCCGCAGGTGGTCCTCATTCGACCGGACACCGGACAGCGGGACCTGATGCGCCCGCCAGGTGCCCTCCACCTGCTCGCCGTCGACGGTGTGCGGGCCGGTCCAGCCCTTCGGCGTACGGAACACGATCATCGGCCACGCCGGACGGACCGGCTCGTTCTTGATGTCGGCCTTGATCTCGTCGATCCGGTCCATACAGACGTCGAGCGTCGCCGCCAGCGCCTGGTGCACCTCGGCCGGATCGGATCCCTCGACCAGGTACGGCTCGTACCCGTAGCCCCGCATCAGCGCGGTCAGCTCCTCGTCGCCGATCCGCGCGAGCACCGCCGGGTTCGCGATCTTGTACCCGTTGAGATGCAGGATCGGCAGCACGGCGCCGTCGCGCACCGGGTTCAGGAACTTGTTCGAGTGCCAGGACGCGGCCAGCGGACCCGTCTCGGCCTCCCCGTCCCCCACCACGCACGCCACGAGCAGGTCCGGGTTGTCCGCGGCCGCGCCGTACGCGTGACTGAGCGAGTAGCCCAGCTCGCCGCCCTCGTTGATCGACCCCGGTACGTCGGCCGCGACGTGACTCGGCACCCCGCCCGGAAACGAGAACTGCTTGAACAGCCGCGCCATCCCCACCTCGTCGCGGGTGGTGTTCGGATACGCCTCCGTCCAGCTCCCCTCCAGCCACGTGTTCGCGACGAGCGCCGGCCCGCCGTGCCCCGGCCCGGTCACGAACAGCACGTCCCGGTCCCGCTGCCGGATCACCCGGTTGAGATGTGCGTACAGCAGGTTCAGGCCGGGCGTCGTCCCCCAGTGCCCGAGCAGCCGCGGCTTGATGTGCTCGGCCCGCAGCGGCTCCCGGAGCAGCGGATTGGCCAGCAGATAGATCTGCCCCACGGACAGGTAGTTGGCCGCCCGCCAGTACGCATCGATCCCACGCAGCTCACCGTCGCTCAGCGGTACCCCGTCGATCTGGTCCACTTTTCACCCTCCTTCTCGCCGGACCCGCGCCTATTACCCAGTGCCGGTCTGCAACATTCGGGCCGGGGCAGGTAGCATGGTTTCTCGATCGCGCATGCAGGAGCGGTGAATTCTGAAAGCCGTGTTCCTGGGCACTCTCTGGGCGACCCTCTGGACGACACAGGGTGGCGTCTCGTCGGCGGGTCGGTCCCCGCGCGGTCCGGCGTTCCGCCACGGCCCGGTCGTGGCACGACACAGGAGGAAATGTTGGCCCGACGAGGTCAGCGCCAGCCCGGCGCTACCCGTTCCGCACCCCGTCGCCGGCGGCGCGTCCGCGACGGCGAGTCCGACGGTCTGATCCAGGTCCTCGCGCAAGCGGTCCGCGAGGTCGAGAACGCGGTCACCCGCGGCGCGATCAAACCCTCGACCCGGACGAAGTTCCAGGTCGTCGCGCTGCTGGTCCGCGAGGAGCGGGCCCGGGTGAACGGCGACGCGGCGGCCACCGAGGCGTACCGGACCGAGCAGCTCCGGCGGCTGGACGGGATCGCGACGATCCTGGCCAAGACCGCCGCGATGGAGCCGTCGCTGCTCGTGCTGCTCGCCGAGGACGCGGTGATCTCCGAGGCGGCGGCCGCGCTGAAGCGGCAGATGATCGAGGAAGCCGGTCTGGAGGCCCCCGAGGAGCCGGAGCCGGCCGAGCCGGTGATCGCCCCGGAGACCCAGACCCGGCGGGTCGTCCCGCAGGCCGTGGTCTCCCGGCAGCTGGCGAACCCGTTCCTCGCCCCGGACTTCTCCGCGGCCCCGTCCCGCCCGGCCGGTCCGAGCCGGCTCGGCGGCTGGGAGCTGATCGGCCCGCTGCTGCGCTCCTTCGAGCACGCGGCCGCGTCGGCGAGCATGACGCTGCCGGACCCGACCTCGCTGCGGCTGGCCGGCGGGATCGACGCGCTCCGGCTCCGCGGTCTGGAGCTGATGCCGCACCAGGCCCGGCTGATCGCCGCCGCCGCGGACGGTCACCGGACGTTCCTGCTCGCCGACGAGCCCGGCCTCGGCAAGACCGCCCAGGCGCTGCTCGCCGCGCAGGCCGCGGACGCGTACCCGCTGCTGGCCGTCGTACCGAACGTCGTGAAGACGAACTGGGCCCGCGAGGCCGGGCTGTGGACGCCGCGCAAGACGCCGACGGTGATCCACGGCGACGGCGACTCGATCGACGGTTTCGCCGACATCGTCGTGGTGAACTACGAGGTCCTCGACCGGCACGTCGGCTGGCTCGGCGATCTCGGCTTCCGCGGCATGGTCGTGGACGAGGCGCACTTCATCAAGAACAAGAAGTCGCAGCGCTCCCGCAACGTCCTGGAACTGTCCGAGCGGATCCGGTCCCGGACCGCCCGGCCGCTGCTGATGGCGCTCACCGGTACGCCGCTGATCAACTCGATCGAGGACTTCACCGCGATCTGGGAGTTCCTCGGCTGGGTCGACGAGAAGGCCCCGCGCGCCGAGCTGATGGAGAAGCTCGACGCCACCGATCTGACCCCGGCCGACCCCGGGTTCGCCGCGGCCGCCCGGTCCAGCGTCATCGACATGGGCATCGTCCGGCGCCGCAAGGTGGACGTCGCGGCGGACATCCCGGCCCGCCGGATCGCCGACCTGCCGGTGGAGCTGGACGGCGCCCTCGGACGCTCGATCCGGGCCGCCGAGCGGGAGCTCGCCGACCGGCTGGTCGAGCGGTACCGGACCGCACTGGAGACCCGCCGCGCGGGTGCCGTGGTGGACGGTATCGACCACGACCTGGTCCGCCAGGTGGCCGGCTGGGAGCGGACCGAGATGGCCGCGAAGAAGACCGGCGACAACGTGTTCAGCCTGTTCCGCCGGATCGGTCAGGCGAAGGCCGGGCTGGCCGCGGACTACGCCGCGCAGCTGGCGCAGAACGTCGGCAAGGTGGTCTTCTTCGCCCGGCACATCGAGGTGATGGACACCGCCGAGGAGCTGTTCGCCGAGCGCGGTATCAAGTACTCCTCGATCCGCGGCGACCAGACGTCGCGGACCCGGCAGAAGAACATCGATGCCTTCGTCAACGATCCCGAGGTGTCGATCGCGGTCTGCTCGCTGCTCACCGCGGGCGTCGGGCTGAACCTGCAGGTCTCCTCGAACGTCGTCCTCGCCGAGCTGTCCTGGACGAACGCCGAGCAGACCCAGGCGATCGACCGGGTGCACCGGATCGGCCAGGACGAGCCGGTCACCGCCTGGCGGATCATCGCCGCGCAGACCATCGACACCCGGGTCGCGGACCTGATCGACGCCAAGGCCGGCCTGGCCGCGATGGCGCTCGACGGCTCCGACGAGGAGGTCGGCTCGTCGGCGGACTTCCAGCTCGAGGCGCTGACCGCGCTGCTGACCCGGGCCCTAGAGGCCGCTGCCTGACAGCTCGCCCACCGGCAGCTCGACGTCGAGCACGTTGGTTGCCGGGGCGAGCGGGCAGGTCCACTCCGGGCTGTACGCGCAGGACGGGTTGTACGCGAAGTTCAGATCGACGACGAAGCGGCCGGTGCTCAGGCCGCTGCCGAGGTCGGCGCCCTTGACGGTGTCGACCAGGTAGCGGCCGCCGCCGTACGTCGCGCTGCTCCGGTCCTTGACCGGGACGAACAGGCCGCCGCCGTACGACTCGAGCCACCAGACGTCGAGGTCGCCGACCGGGAGGTGCAGTACGCCGACCCTCGAGAACGGGATGGTGCCGTCCGTCGCCGACTGGAACTCCCAGGTGTGCGGCTTCACGTCGGTGTCGATGATCGCGTCGAACCGGTACTGCTGGTCGTAAGCGGCGACGGGTGCTCCGGGGTAGGTATCGCGGTGCTCGCCCGGAACTGGAGAGGCCGGGTGGTTCTTCAGGAGGTTGTCGCGGGTGGCTCGCCAGTGGGCGTGGGCCTTGGCGGGGTCGCGTTCTGTGCGGACGGCGTCGTAGAGGGCGAAGACTTGGCGGCGCCAGTCGGCGACGGCGAGCGCCGGCGCTCCGAAACGCGTCTCCGGATTCATGAGATCTCCTGTCAGCTCTTGAGGGCTTCGGCGGAGTCGGGCCAGTACCTGTGGATCTTGTCCAGGTACGACTGGGCCTGCGGGCCCGCCTTGCGGCCGCGGGCGAAGATCCGCATGTTGCCGCCGCCGGCGTTGTAGCCGAGGGCAAGCAACTCGTCCTTGGTGTACAGGCCGGCGCGCTTGCTCGGCAGTCGCTTCGCCAGGTCGTGCAGGTGCCAGGCGGCGGCCTCGATCGCCAGCGCCGGGTTGTCCGGCAGCTCCTCCCACTTCCGCTTCGCGAAGTCCCGGCCGCGTTTCGTCTCGTCGAAGGCGGGCTTGTGCATGTTCGCGATCCCGAACGCCGGATTCGAGTCGACCTGCGCCCACTGCCGCTCGAACTTCGGGTCGTGCGGCTTGTACGACTCGGCGTACAGGACCGCCATCAGCAGCTGCGGGTTCACCCCGGCCTGTTCGGCGTACCGGCGGACCTGGGGCGCGAAGTGCGCCGGGTCGTAGTCCTCGTACCAGGCCTTCGACGCCGTGGCGGTCGGCTTGGACGCGGGTGCGGTGGTGGTCTTCGCCGTCGGGGCAGATTTGTCCGCGGTCGTCCGGTCGGAGCACGCCGCCCAGACCCCCACCAGGAGCACGCCGACCGCGACCCAGCCCCACCGCTTCGCCACCTGCACCCCGCCAAACCTACCGTCCTGTCCGGACAACGAAGCCGCGGCTGTCCGCAGAACGCAATTTCGGCGAGTTTCCGGCCGGATCGGCGCCGAACAGGTCATCACACCCGCATGATGAGCTCACCATGATCGATCCCCACGAAGATGGCGCCGCTTCGGCCTTCGCCAGGCTCGCCGTCGAACTGCACGAGGCCCCCGGCGTCGAGGAGACCGTCGACGCGGTGGTCCAGTTCGCCCTGCAGGCACTCAGCTGTACGTACGCCGGTGTCGCGTTCGCCGTCCGCGGTGCCCGCGCCGAGGTGGCCGCGGTCACCGACCCGGTCGTCGCGGAGGTCTACGAGCTGCAGATCGGCAACCAGGCCGGCCCGCTCGTCACGGCACTGCGCGACCAGGTCCCGGTCCTGATCCGCGACACCGGCACCGACGACCGCTGGCCGGAGTGGGCCGCCAAGGTCGCCGCGCTCGGCGTCCGCAGCGTGCTCGACGTACCGCTCGCGGCCGGCCCGGAACCCCGGCGTACGGTCGGCGTACTCGGGCTGTACAGCCCCGAGCCGGACGCGTTCGGCCCGGACGACGAAGCGGTCGCGCACATCCTCGCCCGGCACGCGGCCGTCGCCCTCGCCTCGGCCCGCAAGGAACAGGCGCTGTCCCAGGCGGTCGACGCCCGGAAGCTCGTCGGTCAGGCGATGGGGATCCTGATGGAGCGGTTCGCGATCGACGCCGATGCCGCGTTCGCGGTCCTGCGGCGGTACTCGCAGGACACCAACACCAAGCTCCGGGACGTCGCGCAGCAGCTCATCGACACCCGCAAGCTGCCCTAGCGCGCCAACGTCGTACTCGGGAGCTCGCCGTACAGCTCCCGGTACGCCGCGGTCATCCGGCCGTGGTGGTGGAAGCCCCAGCGCGCGGCGACCGCCGCCACGGTCCGCTCGGCCGGATCGGCCGCCAGCAACTCGGTGCGTACTTCGGCCAGCCGCAGCCGGCGGAGGTGATCGAGCGGCGTGCTGTCCAGGTGCTTCCGGAACGCCGCCTGCAACGCGCGGACCGTCACGCCCGCCGCGGTCGCGATGTCCGCGACGCTGATCGGCTCGTCGAGATGCGACTCCAGGTAGCCAAGCGCTCGCTTGATCGTCGCCGGCGCCGCGGTCGGCCCAGGAGCGTCCATCGCGCTGTGCGGGAAGGCCGCCAGGACGCTGGAGGCCAGCAGCTGCGAGAGCGAGGCGAGGACCAGCGGCGACTCCTGGACAACCGGGTCCGGGAGCGCCTGATCCCCCAGGTACGCGATCATCCGCGACAGCTGCGCGGCGGCCTGCCGGCTCCGCGGCCGATGGCTGAGCAGCCGCACCGGAGCGTTGCCGGACCTCGCGACCCGGCTCAGCAACGCCGGATCGAACATCGTGATCGTGTACGCCGACCGGCAGACCCGGCCTTTGTACGGGCGGTCCGGCGGGGCGAACGCCGCCAGGTCGCCCGGCCCGAACCCGTCCTGCCAGCCGTCGGTCGCGTGGTCCCGGATGCTGCCCGAATGCACCTCGCAGAGGCAGATCTTGCCGAGCGGATCGGCGTCGTAGCTCATCTCGAAACCGATCTCGATCCGGTCCACGCTGATCGACTCGGCGGTCGCCCGCGAGATCCGGGTCCGCACGGTCGACGTACCGCCGCCGATCTGCATCTTCGTGTACGCCCGGTTCAGGAATTCCTCGGTGTGCGCGAGATCGCGGCTCTCGAACAGCAACGGCTCCATCCGGCTATTTTGCCTGCCACCGGGCACGGGTGAGAAGACAGCAGTTCGGCCCCGGTCCGCGCGCGAACCGGGGCCGAACCGTGACGTGCTACTTGCCCTGCAGGACCGTGAACAGGTCGGTGTGGTCGTTGGTGCCGAGGACCGCCTCGGCGCCCGGGCCGTTGGCCCAGACCGGTACGACCGCGCCGGTGTGCTGCTGGCTCGGGCCGGACGCGACCGGTGCCTTGCCGTCGCCGCCGAAGCCGGCGGTGCCGTACGTCAGCGTCAGGGTCTGACCGTCCTTGGTGGTCACGTTGGTCGAGTAGCCGGTCGGCAGGCCGCTGCCGCTCGCGTCCTCGCCGACGATCTGGCTGGTGTGGGAGTGGTCGGCAGTGACCACGACCAGCGTGTCCGGGTGCGTCTTCTGGTAGTCCAGCGCGACGCCGATCGCCTTGTCGAAGTTGACCGTCTCACCGAGCTGGCCGCAGGCGTTGGTGGCGTGGTCCTGCTTGTCGATCGAGGCACCCTCGACCTGCAGGAAGAAGCCCTTCTTGTTCTCCAGCAGGTTGATCGCCTTCGAGGTCATGTCCGCCAGGCTCGGCTCGTTCGCCGGGCGCTGGTTCTCCTGGCACGCGGCCGGGGCGTTGCCCTTGCCGAGCGAGGCGGCCGGGCCGTTCCACTCCAGCGACATGTTGCTCTTGTTGAACAGGCCCAGCACCGGCTTGCCGGCCTTGACCGACTTCAGCCCGGCCGCGTCGGTGACGTACTGGATGCCGTTCACCTTGGCCTGGTCGACCACTGTCTTGCCCGCGTACGGACCGCCGGTGATCTGCTGCTCGAACCGTCCACGGCCGCCGCCCAGCAGTACGTCGACCTTGTGGTCGGCCTCCTGCTCCGCGATCGAGCCGAGGCCGCCGGCCGCCTTGGTCTCCTTCGGGCAGGCGGCCATGTCGGCCGGGCCCTGGCAGCCGCGCAGCGACATGTGCGAGGCGAGCACGGCCGGGGTCGCGTCGGTGATCTCCGCGGTGGAGACGTCGCCGACCTTCAGGCCGCGCTTCTGGGCCAGCTCGAGCAGGGTCTGGTAGTTCGTCCCCGGGACGTTGTCCGCGCTGCTCGGGCCCTGCGAGATCCGCTCGTCGATCGTCTTCTTGCCGGTCGCCCAGCTCGAGCCGGTCGAGGCCGAGTCCGGGTCGTAGTCCGGCAGGTACGGCGCCTTGGCGCCCGGCTTCACCGACCAGGTCGTGTCGAAGCCGGTGTACTTCGCCCGGTCGACGTTCAGCTTGTTCCGGACGCCCTGGTAGTACCGCGCCGCGGTGATCTCCTGGGTGCCCATGCCGTCGCCGAGGAAGAAGATCACGTTCTTCGGCCCGCGCTGCGGGTTGTGCCTGTCGGCCTGGGCGTTGTCGAACGCACCGCTGGCGGCGGCGGAGGCCATCCCCGCGGCGGCGATCACCGTGGCCGCGGCAAAGGCGGCGACGAATGCCTTTTTCCTGATCATTACGGGCCTTTCTGGTCGGTCAGAACACCCGGAAGCTATGGGTGGCCGCCGGACGTGGCGTGTACGGCAGGTGACCGGCAGATGACGGCACCCACGGTGCAGCTGTGAGGACTCTCAGCGAGCGGAAAGCGCTTGCTAGACTGGCGCGATGATCTACGAGCTGAATCATGTCGGCGGGCGGGTGCAGGATCTCGAGGCGAGCCTGGCGTTCTACGGCGGGCTCGGGGCGGAAGTCGTCGACCGGTTGTTCATGGCCGGGTCACGGGTGCATCGGGTGCACATCCAGCTCGCGACCGGGCTGGTCGAGCTGCTGCATCACGAGGAGGCTGATGCGGAGGCGACGTACGGGCTGAATCATGTGGGATTCATGACCGATGACCTGGACGGGGACTATGCGCGGCTGATCGCGCTCGGGTACGGCGAGCTGTCGTCACCGCGGGTGGCGGGCAGCGGGCAGGGGCGGCTCGCGTTCCTCGCGGACCCGAACGGCGTCCGCGTGGAGCTGCTGCAGCGGACCGAGGAGTTCCGGGTCCCACCGATCACGACGGGACCGGTGCAGGCGCTGTCGTACGTCGGCGTCGCGGCGCCGGACGCCGAGGCTGCGGTCGAGTTCTACGGGACGCACCTCGGGATGGAGCAGGTCGCCGACGACACGTTCCGCCTCGGGCCGGACGCGATCAAACTGTTGCCATCAGCAACCACCACGATCGACCACCTCGGCTTGACCACGCAGACCCCCCAACCCCCAACCACCGACCCGGACGGCAACCGCGTCAGCTTCAACTGAGAACGGGGGTCGGCGAACGATCAGCTATCTCCACCACGCAGCACCGTTCGCCGCTCGCCGCGCCCCCAACACCCGCCCACCGCGGCCCACACACAGCGCCCGCTCGCTGCGCTCAACTCACTCAGCGCCCCCTCGCGGCGCCTGCCTCACTCGGTGGCTCTCGCGGCGCTGCACTCACCCAACACCCGCCCGCCGAGCTCCACTCACCCGGCACCCATTCACGGCGCTCCACTCACCCAGCACCCGCTCACGGCGCCCGCCTCACTCAGTGCCGCTCGCCGCGCTCCAGTCACCCAGTACCCGCCCGCGGCGCCCGCCTCACTCACCACCCGCTCAGGGCTCCCCACTCACCTGGCACGAACTCGCGGCACTCCGCTCGCTCAGCGCTCGCTCGCGGTGCTCGGTGGTGCGGTTGCTGTGGCGACTCGTTCGATTGTTGGGCGCCAGGAGTTGAGGGGTGCGACCGTCAGGCCGACTACCTTGCCGGCGTCGTCTGCCCGGCGGAGGGCGACTGCCGCGGCGAAGTCGGGGTCTGACTCGAAGGCTCGGATCTCGTACGTCGTCATCGGTCCGCCCTGGGCGACCAGCGTCCGGCGGCTTGACTCCGACAACTGCTCGGCATGTACGGCGTCCGTCGCCACCAGGTAGCGCTTGGCGACGCCGTGCAGCTCCACCAGCCGGGCGACCCGCTCCCCCAGCAACTCGCGCACCGCCTCCGCCCCGTTCCGCCCGTGCCCCGCATCGTCCCCGGGTCGCAGCATGTGGCCGATGTCGTGCACCAGACCGGCGACCTGCAGCTCCTCGTCCGCGGGGAAGTCGCGCCGTAGCAGCTCCGCGCACTGGCGGTCGTGGTCGAGGATGTCGACCGGGTCGCCGCTGCGGTCCGGCTGGTCCCAGACGTCCGCGCATTCACCGAGCACCGCCATCAGCTCACCGACTGTGGAGATCGACATGCCGCGCAGAGTAGACACCCGGGGTTAACACCACGCGCCGCCTAGCCTTGGGACGTGTTCGACTACGACGCCGAACTGCAGCGGTACCAGCCGCGGCTCCGCGCCGCGTGCGCCGTACGACCGGGCGATCGAGTGCTTCGGTACGACGTACGGTCTGGGTATCAGCCGCCTCGGCGTGATGTTCTTCGCGGATCCGGCGGCGTCCTCTTCGACTCAGACGCCTGGGTCGCCCGCGCGGAGTGACCTGCGTCACACTTCGAGGGTGTCGATTCGGCCGGCCGCCAGCCGACGCCCAGGTACAAGCAACCCGACGAAGGAGCACCACACCATGCGAAAGCTCATCACCACCGCGTTCATCTCCCTCGACGGCGTCGTGGAGGCACCTGGCGGGGAGACGGGGTACCGGAACACCGGCTGGACGTTCAAGGACATCCCGTTCGACGAGACGGCGTACGCGCTCAAGGGCGAGGAGCAGGAAGAAGCGACCGCGCTGCTGCTCGGCCGGGTCAGCTACGAGTCGTTCGCGCCGGTGTGGCCGACGATGGCCGAGTTCCCCGGCTACCTGGCGATGCCGAAGTACGTCGTGTCGACGACGCTCCAGGACAGCGACCTGGTCACCAACTGGAACGAGATCACCATCCTCCGCTCCCTCGACGACGTCGCCGCCCTCAAGGAGACCGAAGGCGGCCCGATCATCGTCAACGGCAGCGCCACCCTGAACCGCGGCCTCTCCGACGCCGGCCTGATCGACCAGTACAACCTCCTGGTCTTCCCGGTCCTCCTCGGCGCCGGCAAACGCCTCTTCAGCGACGCCGACCGCGACAAGATCGCCCTCACGCAAACCTCCAGCCAGTCCTACTCCAACGGCATCCAGCGCCTGACATACGACGTCCAGCACTAACACGCGGGGCGGAGTGGGCGGTTTTCGGAAGGAAGTTTGCGCCTGGTGCCGAAAAGGTTCCGCAAAGGACGGCCTGAGGGAGGTCCGGGTGGTTATGCGTCTCGATCTGCGGCGAGGTGGCGGGCGGCGGCGTGGTAGATGTCGTCGGGTGTCTGATTGAAGGCGATCGCGGCGTCGGGGGCGTGGCGGCGGATGAGGTTGATGACGGTCTCGAAGAGGCCGGACTCCTCGTCGGCTCGGCGGATGCCGCCGCCGACGACCACGCAGTCCCACGGCTGGGCTGACAGCGCGGTCGTCACCACGGCCGGAATGTCGTCGCTCCCGTCGAGCCCGACCAGGCAGGTCCGCGCGCCGACCCCGTGCTCGGCGAAGTCCGCCATACCGGCCTCGATGCCGGTCATCACCGGCTCCGGGTTCCACGGTCCGGGGACGCGGTACGGATCCAGCCCGATCACCAGCACCCGCGGCTTGCTCTCCATCCGTCGAGACTAACGCGCGAACGAGAGCAGCGTGATGCTGTGCGGCGGGAACTCGTAGCTTCCGTCCAGGTCGACCGTGCCGAGGTCGCGGAGCGCGACGGTGTCCGGTGCGCTGAGGCTGTTGGAGGCGAGTACGTCGTCTGCGCTCAGCCGCATGACCGCGCACCGGGACGGCAACGCCTCGCGGCGTCCGTCGAGGGTCAGCGCGGCGCCGATCGTGTCGTCGCGGTGCCGGTTGATGACTGCGACCCGGATCGTCTGCCCGTCCGTCGTCGCCGACACGTCCAGGTCCGGCACCGTCGCCGGCACGCTCCGGAACTCGCCGCGGTGGTCCCGCTCGTCCCCCTGCCGTACGGCGGCCAGCCGCCCGGGCGACCGTACGTCGGCCGCCAGCGCGATCGGGCCGAGGTGGTTCTGGAAGAGATCCCACACGTGGTACGTCGCCGCGCGCACCGAACCGTTGGGGCGGGCAACGATCACGCCGTTCGCGTTCAGCAGGTTGACCGTGTTCGCCATCGTCACCGGCACCTCCCGGCCGCCCATCCGGTGCAGGGCGTGGAAGACGCCGGCGTAGAACAGCGCGTCGGCGAGGGTGCGCGGGCTCCAGCGGTTCACCCGGTGCGCGGGATGCGTGGGCAGGCCGTCGACGCCGCGCGGGACCGTGCCGCCGTCGTCCGACGGCTGCGGCTCCGGCCAGCTCGCGGGCTCGACGTGCCGGATGTTCCACTCGTCCAGCGCGAGGCCGAGCGGACGATCCACCCCGGCGCGGGCGGCCAGCGCGCCGACGAGGTCGGAGTACTCGACGAGCTGCTGCTCGAAGTACAGCGACTGGGCAACGATCGCGTCGTACTCGGCGGCGCCGTCGAACTGTTGCGTGGTCGCGCCGTACAGGTGGAACGACAGGTAGTCGATCTGGTTGCCGACGGCCCGCAGTACGGTCTCGGTCCAGTGCGCGTCGGCCTGACCGACCGCGATGAACTTGAGCGCCGGATCGACCCCGCGCATGAAGCGGGCGTGCTCGGCCGCGTCGGCGGCGTACGCGGCGGCGGGGCGGTGCCCCATCTGCCAGTCGCCGTACACCTCGTTGCCGAGGCCCCAGTACTTCACGCCGTACGGCGCCCGGCCGCGGCGGCGGGTGTACTCCGTGTCGCCGGCGTAGTTCGTGTACTCGACCCAGCGGACCGCCTCGTCGACGTCGCGGCAGCTGTGCGCGAGGTACGGCTCGGTCCCGACCTCGGCGCACCAGGCGAGGAACTCGTCGGTGCCGAAGTGGTTGTCCTCCTCCGAGCCCCACGCCAGCTCCAGCCGGCGCGGACGGCCGGTGCGCGGGCCGATGCCGTCCTCCCAGTGGTACGCCGAGGTGAAGTTGCCGCCGGGCCAGCGCACGACCGGGAGGCCGAGCTCCTGGCAGAGGGCGATCACGTCCTTGCGGAGACCGCTGCGTACGTCGTCACCGCCGTACGCGAGTGGTGAGCCCTCGTCGAAGACACCACCGTCGATGTTGCCGAAGAACGCGGACTCCAGGAAGTGCCCGTAGATCATCGGATCGATGGCGTGCTGCCGGTCGCTGTGGATGTCGATCGTGGCGGCGAAAGTCACAGCACTGGACTATAGACTGCTTCGCATGCCGCCGAACGTCCTGCTCATCTGTACCGACCAGCAGCGTTTCTCCGCATTGGGTGCCTCGGGCAACGATGAGATCGACACCCCCAACCTGGACCGGCTCGCAACTCAAGGCGTGTTGTTCGAGAACTGCTATGTGCAGAGCCCTGTCTGCGCGCCGTCCCGCGCGAGTCTGATGACCGGCCGGTACGTGCACCAGCACGGCCTGTGGGCGAACGGCGTCGGACTGCCGGACCACGAGCGGCTGTTCAGCAAGGACCTCGCCGACGCCGGGTACGACTGCGGCCTGGTCGGCAAGTTCCACCTGAACGCGTGCTTCGGCGGCCGGTCCGAGGTGCGGCACGACGACGGCTTCCGGGTGTTCCGGTGGGCGCACGATCCGTACCCGGGGTCGTCGGAGAACGAGTACCACCGCTGGCTGTACACGGTGCGTCCGGATCTTGTCGGGGCGGAGCTGGACTACGACTCGCTGCCGGCCGAGATCCACTACAGCCGCTGGATCGGCGCGCAGACGATCGACTTCCTCGCCCGGTCCCGCGAGCGGTCGAAGCCGTTCTTCTTCGTCGCGAACTTCTTCGATCCGCACCACGGGTTCGGGGCGCCCGAGGAGTACGTCCGCCGGTACCGGGAGAAGGAGCTGAGCCGCCCGGTCCCGGACGACCTGTCCGGCAAGCCGCCGATCCAGACCGAGGCGTCGCACGCGTCGTACGCCGGGCACGCGCGCGGGTTCACGACGTACAGCCCGGAGGAGCTGCAGGAGGTCAAGGCGGCGTACTACGCGATGGTCACGCTGGTGGACGACGAGGTCGGGCGGATCCTCGACGCGCTCGACGCGCAGGGCCTCGCCGACGACACGCTGGTCATCTTCACCAGCGACCACGGCGAGATGCTCGGCGACCACGAGCTGATGCTCAAAGGCCCGATGATGTACGACGAGGCCGTCCGCGTCCCGCTACTTCTGCGCTGGCCGTCCGTCATCCCCGCCGGCACCCGCAGCCCCGACATCGTCCAGTGGATCGACCTCTCCGCCACGATCCTGACGGCCGCCGGCCTCCCCACCCGCGGCGAAGGCCAGGACCTCCTCCCCCTCACCACCGGCCAGAACAGCCGCGGCTGGGCCGTCAGCGAGTACCGCAACAGCGGCCACCCGTACGCCGACCCCGTGCACCTCACGATGCTCCGCCGCGACCACTGGAAGCTGATCGTCCACCACGCATCCCGCACCCGCCCCCGAACCGGCGAACTCTACGACCTCACCGCCGACCCCCACGAACAACAGAACCTCTGGAACGACCCCCTCCACCGCGACATCCGCACAAACCTCCAAGAATCCCTCCTCGACACCCTCGTAGCCACCGAATCCCGCACCCAACCCCGCCTCGCGGACTGGTAGGCCCGCGGTTTCAGCTGGTGGTGAAGCGTTGTTCGAGGGTGTCGAGGAAGGATTGGACCTGGCGGTAGGTTTCGGAGCTGTAGGCGCCGACGCTGCGTTCGGTGGAGAGGGCTTCGCGCATGGCGTCGAGGTAGCGGCGTTGGATTACTTCCATTTGTTCGCGGGTGTCCGGTTTGGTGTCGCGGAGTTGGCGGGTGCCGGACATCAGGCGGGGCAGGATGCGGTCTTTCAGGCTGTGGACGACGTCTGGGTCGAGGGGTTCGCCTTCGACGGTTTGGTCCGCCAGGGGGCCGACGGCGTCGATGGCGGATTCGCCGATCCGGCGCATGAGTTCCTGGACGGAGTCGCGTTTGTCCTCCGCGCTCTCGGGACGGAAGCGCATCCGCGCGATCACCGCGGGCAGCGAGATGCCGAACAGCACCAGCGTGATCAGCGCGACGATGAACGCGGCCAGTACGACGGTTGCGCGGTGCGGCGTACCGGCGGGGATCGTCTGGGCGGCGGCGACCGTGACGACGCCGCGCATCCCGGCCCACGCGAGCACCAGCAGGCCGCGTCCGGTGATCGGCTCCCGCTCCTCGAAGTCGGCGTCGGCGCGACCGCGGGCGAGCCGTTTCCGGGCCCAGGCGACCCGGTTCTCCTCACGCTCGGTCGACGGCTCCATCGCCTCGAGCCGTTCCTCGAACTGATCCAGCTGCGCATGCGCCTGCTCGTGCCGGTCGTCCGGCCCGAAGTGGCTCTGCAACGCCGGCCACACCAGCCCCAGGAACCGCAGCGCGATCAGCAACCCGACCACGAGCAGCACCAGGACCGTGATCTCCCCGGCCGTGGTCTCCGCGCGTGCGTCGTTCACCAGCTCCGGCAGCTCGTACCCCATCGCCAGGAAGACGCCGCTCTCCAGGATGAAGCTGATCGTCGTCCAGGTGGTCGACTGCGTCTGCCGGTCCCGCGCACTGAACCGCCGGTTCCCGAGCGCCCCGGTCAGCAGCCCGGCGATCACCACCGCGAGTACGCCGGACGCGTGCGCCTCCTCGGCCGGGAAGTACGCGAGGAACGGCACCGCGAACGAGATCGTCGTGTTCAGCACCGGATCGTCCAGCCGCTGCCGCAGTACGACGGTGACGAACCCGACCGCCCCACCGATCAGGATCGCCCCGACGACCGCCCACACGAAGTCGAGCACCGTATGACCGAGGCTGAAATGCGTCGTCACCGCCAGCGCCGCCACCGCGGTCCGCAACACGACCAGCGCCGACGCGTCGTTCACGAGACTCTCGCCCTCGAGCACCGTCATCAGCCGCGGCGGTAGCCCGACCCGGTGCCCGATCGCGGTCGCCGCGACCGCGTCCGTCGGGCTGACGACCGCCCCGAGCGCCACCGCAAGCGCGAACGAGATGCTCGGGAACGCCGCGTGCACCAGCGCCCCGATCACCAGCGCCGACACGATCACCATCACGATCGACAGCCACGAGATCAGCCCGAAGTTCCGCCGTACGTCGATCACCGGCAGCTTGACCGCCGACGTGTAGAGCAGCGGCGGCAGCACGCCCGCGAGGATGATCTCCGGTTCGATGTGGATGGCGGGCGTACTCGGCAGGTAGCTGGCGCCGATCCCGAGCGCGACCAGCAGCAACGGCGCCGCGACACCGGTCCGGCGCGCGAACACCGAGGCGGCGATCATGATCGCGAGCCCCGCACCGGCAATCAGAACGATCTGGTGGTCCACGTGACGGCAGTCTAGGGGCGGCGGCCCGTGCCCCAGGGTAATGACCAGTGATTCACCCTGGTGTCACGCGCGGCCCGGAGCGGCAGATTGGTGGTCAACGCAGGATGTTGATCCCAGGAGGAAGTCATGAGTACCGACCTGTTGTTCGAAGCCGTCGTCGTCCCGGTCGCGGACGTGGACCGTTCGAAGGCGTTCTACACCGGCCTCGGCTGGCGGCTGGACGCGGACTTCGCGTTCGACAACGGGTTCCGGGTCGTCCAGTTCACCCCGCCGGGCTCCCCCGCCTCGGTCCAGTTCGGCAGCAACATCACCACGGCCGAGCCCGGTACGGCGCAGGGCCTGTACCTGGTCGTCGCGGACATCGAGGCGGCCCGGTCGGAGCTGATCGCCGCCGGCGCGACGGTCGGCGAGGTGTTCCACCCGGGCGCGCCGGGTGCCCAGTTCGAGCCGGCGACCGCCAGCGGCCGGGTGGCCGGTCCGGCGGACGACCGGTCGAGCTACGGCTCGTTCGCGACGTTCGGCGACCCGGACGGCAACACCTGGCTGCTGCAGGAGGTCACGGCGCGGATCCCCGGCCGGGTCAGCGAGGCGACGTACGGCTCGGTCGCGGAGCTGGAGGACGCGCTCCGGACCGCGGCGAAGGCCCACGGCGAGCACGAGGCCCGGACCGGCCGGGCCGACGAGAACTGGCCGGCCTGGTACGCCGCCTACATGCTCGCCGAGCACACCGGCGCGAAACTTCCTGAGTAGGACATGTAGAGAACGTCGCCGCAGCCTCGTCCTCCGGGCAAGAACCACCTGACAGAGGAGACTCGGACGATGGCAATCAAGCGCATGGACCACATCGGTGTCGTGGTCGAGGACCTGGCGGCGGCGAAGGCGTTCTACCTGGAGCTCGGGATGGAGCTGGTCGGCGAGACCACGGTGTCCGGGCCGTGGGTGGAGGGCGTGTCCGGGATGCCGGGCGTGGTCGCGGACATCTCGTTCCTGCGGACCCCGGACGGGCACGGGCAGCTGGAGCTGACGACGTACCGGACCCCGCTCGCGACGACGCTGGAGCCGGACGCGCCGCCGAACACGCTCGGGATCCGGAACCTGATGTTCGCCGTCGACGACGTCCGGGACACCGTCGACCGGCTGAAGGCGCACGGCGGGTCGCTGGTCGGCACGATCGAGGAGTACACGCCCGGAAAGCACTTCTGCTACCTGCGCGGCCCGCAGGGCGTGATTATCGCGCTTGCCGAAGACTAATTGTCCATGGCACCGCCTAGCGTGCGGTGCATGAACCGGATCGATCGGCTGTACGCGCTCGCGGAGGAGCTGCGCGCGGCGGGCCCGCGGGGGCGGACGGCGCGGCAGCTGGCAGCGCGTTTCGAGGTCAGCGTACGGACCATCGAGCGCGACCTGAGCGCGCTCGGGCAGGCCGGCGTACCGCTGGCCACCAAGCAGGGCCGGACCGGCGGGTACTCCGTGGACCGCGCGATGAGCCTCCCGCCGCTGAACTTCACGCCGCGGGAGGCGATGGCGGTCGCGGTGGCGCTGAGCCGCAGCGACCACGTGCTGTTCGCGCGGGACTCCCGAACCGCGCTGCAGAAGATCGTCGCCGCGATGCCGCAGCGGGACCTCGACGAGGCGCGGACGGCGGCCGCCAAGGTGCGGCTGCTGGTGCAGCCGGTGCCGGATCCGGACGGCGAGATCGCGGAGCAGATCTGGCGGGCGGTGCGCGACAACCAGGTGCTGCGGGTGCAGTACACCGACGTCGGCGGCGTCGAGACGGTCCGCGAGATCGAGCCGCAGCACGTGGTCGTCGGGCCGAACGGGTCGTACCTGACCGCCTGGTGCCATCTGCGGCAGGAGGACCGGGTGTTCCGGATGGACCGGATCACCAAGGCGGAGCGGACCGCGACGCTGCCGCTGCGGCCGCCGGCGACCGACGACCTGCACGTCGACGGGTACGAGACCAAACTGCCGGACGCCGCGCTGCGTCCGGAGGATCTTTTTCCAACTCCGACATAGGGCTGTCGCGAACCGCTGGAACCGTGGTTCTCACGCAGTCCACACGAGTTGAAGGAGAAAGTCCCATGAGTACTCCCGCACCCGGCACGCTGGCCTGGTTCGAGGTCGCGACCGACAACCCGGACGCGGCGGAGAAGTTCTACGGCAGCCTGTTCGACTGGTCGTTCGACTCGTCCGGCAGCCAGACGTCCGGCGGCCTGGACTACCGCAACATCACCGCCTCCGGCGCGCCGCAGCCGATGGGCGGGCTGTTCGCGACCAACGGCGAGCTGCCGAACCACGCCGTCTTCTACATCCTGGTCGCCGACGTCGAGGCGACCTGCACCGACGCCGAGCAGCTCGGCGGCACGGTGGTGAACAAGCGGCTCGGCGTCGGCGGCGGCACGCCGGACTTCGCCTACCTGCGCGACCCGGCCGGTAACCAGTTCGCGGTCTTCACGCCGCGCCCCGAGTAATGACCCCCACCAGCCCCGCGTCCCCGCCGGCCGGCACCGGCGGGGCGCAGGCCCTGTACGACGAGCTGACCGACGACCTGCTCTACGACCCGGCGATCGGGTACGGGACGATCATGGGCCATCCGTGCATCCGGCTGGCCGGGAAGTTCGTCACCTGCCTGGAGCGGAACGGCACCGGCCTGATCCTCAAGCTGCCCGCGGCCCGGGTCGGCGAGCTGATTGCCGACGGCACCGGCGTACCGTTCACCGCGAACCGCGCGCCGATGCGCGAGTGGGTCACGATCCCGGCGGTCGACCGGACCCGCTGGCAGTCGCTGCTGGCGGAAGCGGTCGCGTTCGCCCGGACGCAGGTGGTTCCGTAGGGTTCGGGGTATGGGTAGCAGTGTCTACGTTGCTTCGGTGGAGGGGACGACCGGGAAGTCGACGGTGGCTCTCGGCGTACTGCATCAGTTGTCGCGGCGGGTCGGGCGGGTGGCGGTGTTCCGGCCGATCGTCCGCGCCGACACCGCGACGCACGGCGGGCGGGACTACGTCCTCGACCTGCTGATCTCGCAGGACGCGGTCGAGCAGTCGTACGAGGACGGCGTCGGAGTCACGTACGACGCCGTGCACGCGGACCCGGACGCGGCGCTGGACACGATCGTGGAGCGGTACCACGCGGTCGCGGAGCGGGCGGAGGCGGTGGTGATCGTCGGCAGCGACTACACCGACGTGGGGACGCCGACCGAGTTCTCGTTCAACGCGAAGATCGCGGCGAACCTCGGCGCGCCGGTGCTGCTGGTGCTGAACGGCTTCGACCGCACGCCCCACGACATCCGCGCGATCGCCGACATGGCAGCCGCCGAGCTGACCGCCAACCACGGCTCTCTGTTCGCCGTCATCGCCAACCGGGTGGATGGTGGGGCAGGTACCGAGTTGGTCGCAGCCTTGGAGGGGGTGGGCGCGCCGGCGTTCGCCATTCCTGAGGAGCCGGTGCTCAATCAGCCGCTGGTCGGGGACCTGTTGCCGCCGATCGACGGGCAGTTGCTGAGCGGCGACCCGCAGCTGCTGACCCGCGAGGTCACCGGGCTGATGATCGCCGGGATGACCATGCCGAACGTGCTCGATCGGCTGTTCGAAGGCGCCGCGGTGGTGACCGCAGGCGATCGCCCCGAGGTGGTCCTCGGCGTCGTGATGGCGCACGCGTCCCGCACCTTCCCGCAGATCGCCGCGATCGTCCTCAACGGCGGCTTCGAGCTCCCCGCCCAGGTGCAACGCCTGATCGAAGGCCTCGGCGTCACGCTCCCCATCATCGAGACCGGCCTCGGCACCCAGGCCACCTCCAGCAAGCTCACCGCCGTCCGCGGCCGCCTGACCAAGGACGCGCCCCGCAAGATCGACACCGCGCTCGCGCTCTTCGACCAGTACGTCGACGGCCCGGCGCTGCTCGACCAGCTCGCCCTGGCCCGGAGCAGCGCGGTGACCCCGCTGATGTTCGAGCACCAACTGGTGGACCGCGCCGTCTCGGACCGCCGCCACATCGTCCTCCCGGAGGGCGGCGAGGAGCGGATCCTGCGGGCGGCCGACGTACTGCTCCGGCGTGGTGTCGCGGACCTGACGCTGCTCGGCGACCCGACCGTGATCAGCCAGCAGGCCGCGACGCTCGGCGTCGACGTGAGCGCGGCGACCGTCGTCCATCCCGAGCACAGCGACCTGGCCGAGCGGTTCGCGGCGGAGTACCACCGGCTCCGCAAGCATCGCGGCGTCGACCTCGACCGGGCGCGTGAGCTGGTCCGGGACGTCTCGTACTTCGGCACGATGATGGTGCAGCTCGGCCTCGCGGACGGCATGGTGTCCGGCGCCGTGCACACCACCGCGCACACGATCCGCCCGGCGCTCGAGGTGGTGAAGACGGTCCCGGACGTGTCCGTGGTCTCGTCGGTGTTCTTCATGTGCCTGCAGAACCAGGTGCTCGTGTACGGCGACTGCGCGGTGAACCCGGACCCGACCGCGGAACAGCTCGCGGACATCGCGATCTCGTCGGCCGGCACCGCCGCGGCGTTCGGGGTGCAGCCGCGGATCGCGATGCTCTCGTACTCGACCGGCACGTCCGGCGCCGGCACCGACGTCGAAAAGGTGTCGAAGGCAACGACCATCGTCCGCGAGCGGGCGCCGGAGCTGCCGGTCGAGGGCCCGATCCAGTACGACGCCGCGATCGACGCCGCCGTCGCCCGGACCAAGCTGCCGGACTCCCCCGTCGCCGGGAAGGCGACGGTGTTCGTGTTCCCGGATCTCAACACCGGCAACAACACCTACAAGGCGGTGCAGCGCTCGGCGAACGCGGTCGCGGTCGGACCGGTCCTGCAGGGTCTCCGGAAGCCGGTCAACGACCTGTCCCGCGGCGCCACGGTCCGGGACATCGTCAACACGGTCGCGATCACCGCGATCCAGGCGCAACAAGGTGGAACGCGATGAGTGAATACGTCCTGGTGATCAACGCCGGCTCGTCCTCGCTGAAGTACAGCCTGGTCGACGCTGTGTCCGGTACGGCGGCCGCGTCCGGACTGGTCGAACGGATCGGTGAGGAGCAGAGCCACCACGTGCACCACGGCCCGTCCGGTGACGTCGACGACGACCAGCCGGTCGCCGATCACGAGGCCGCGCTGGAGGCGGCAGTGCGGGCCTTCGACAAGTACGGCCCGGCGCTGTCCGAGGTCGACATCGTCGCGGTCGGGCATCGCGTCGTGCACGGCGGCGACCGGTTCGCGGCGCCCGCGCTGGTGGACGACGAACTGATCGCGGCCGTCACGGACCTGGTACCGCTGGCCCCGCTGCACAACCCCGAGAACCTCGAAGGGATCGAGGTCGCGCGCCGGCTGTTCCCGGACCTGCCGCACGTGGCGGTGTTCGACACGGCGTTCCACCAGACGCTGCCGCCGTACGCCTACACGTACGCCGTACCGTCGTCATGGCTGGACGACTACGGGATCCGGCGGTACGGGTTCCACGGGACGTCGCACGCGTTCGTGTCGGAGCAGGCGGCCCGGCTGCTCGGCCGCGAACCCGATGAGCTGAACGTGATCGTCCTGCACCTCGGCAACGGCTGCTCCGCGGCGGCGATCCGCGGCGGTCAGTCCGTCGACACGTCGATGGGGTTGACGCCGCTGGAAGGGCTGGTGATGGGCACCCGCTCGGGCGATCTCGATCCGGCGGTCCACGGACACCTGGCGCGGGTCGCCGGCCAGTCCGCCGAGGAGACCGACCGGGTGCTGAACTCGCAGTCCGGGCTCAAGGGCCTGACCGGCGCGAACGACTTCCGCGAGGTCCTGCGCCGCCGTGCGGACGGTGACGGGCAGGCTCAGCTCGCGTTCGACATCTACACGTACCGCCTGAAGAAGTACATCGGCGCGTACTACGCGGTCCTCGGCACCGTCGACGCGATCGTGTTCACCGCCGGCGTCGGGCAGCACTCCGCCGAGGCCCGGGCCGCCGCGCTCGCGGGGCTCGAGCCGCTCGGCATCCACCTGGATCCGGTCCGCAACGCCGACCCGAGCGACAACCTGGTCAGCACCGACGACAGCCTGGTCAAGGTGCTGGTCATCCCGACGAACGAGGAGTGGGAGATCGCCCGTCAGTCCGTGGGCGTGCTCACCGCCCGCTGACGAGCCTGCCGGCGTTCCATGGTCGCGGCCAGCCCGATGACGTAGCCCACGGCAAGCAACCACAGTCCGCCGGGATCCTTGGTGATCAGCTCCGCGACGCCGGCCAGCGCCACCAGGGTCCCGACGCAGACGCCGGCGACCGACGCGATCACGGTCGCCTTGTCCGGGTCGCCGTACCGGTGCCAGAGCACCGCGCGCAGGACCCGACCGCCGTCCAGCGGCACGCCGGGCAGCAGGTTGAAGACGAACAGCGCCAGGTTCATCACCGCGAGCCACATCACCGACATCTCCGGCAGCCCACCGTGCTCACTTGCCCCGAGCAACAGTCCGCCGCCGATGCCGAGACCGCCGAGCGCGAGGCTGGCCGCGGGACCGGCGGCGGCGATCAGGAACGCGCCGCGCGGCGTCTCCGGGTCGCCGTCCAGCACACTCACGCCGCCGAGCATCCAGAGCGTGATCCGCTGCACCGGAACCCGGAACCGCAGCGCCGTCAGCGCGTGCGCCAGCTCGTGGACCAGCAGCGACGCCACGAAGACGACGGCGACGATCACGCCGGTGATCCAGTACTCGGCCGCGCTCCGGCCGGGCACCAGGTACGGCAGCGTCGTCCAGGCGAGGGTCCCGGTGATGATCAGCACCATGCCGAGGACCGACCAGTGGGTGCCGATCGGGATCCCGGCGATCCGGCCGAAGCGGAACGTTTCCTTCATCCGTGCGTCCTCACTGTGCTGCGCGCCAGGCTTGCTGGATCCGCAGACGGGTCCCGTGGTGCAGGACCGCGCCCTGGTAGAGCCGGCCGCCGATCCGCAGTACGACGCCGGTCGCGGCGACGACGAGGACGGCGGCGAGCACGCCCTGCCAGAGCGGTACGTGGATCAGGGCGGATCGCAGCGGCAGGTACATCGGGGCGGTCGGCGGGAAGAACGACAGGACGGTGACCCACCACGCGTGCGGGTTGCGCAGCGCGACGAAGCCGCCGAGGTAGGCGAGCGTGAGCAGGCCGGTGAGCGGCACGACGGCGGCCTGTGCGTCCTCGATGCGTGACGCCAGCGAGCCGAGGGCGCCGTACAGCACGCTGTAGAAGCTGTAGCCGAGGACGAACCAGACGACGACGCTCGCGATCTGCGGCAGGGTTCCGCCGGGCAGGTTCGGGGGCTTCACGACCTGCAGCGTGAGCGCGGCGACGATCGCGAGCGCCGCGAACTGGGCGACGCCGAGCAGACCGATGCCGATCACCTTGCCGGCCAGCAGCTGGGTCGGGCGGACGCGGGCCAGCAGGACCTCGACGACCCGGCTGGACTTCTCCGCGACGACACCGGTGAGCACGTAGCTGCCGTAGATGTTCAGCGCGACGAACAGCAGGATCACGCCGACCAGCGCGACGATCACGCGGCTGGTGTTGTCCGGGTTCGGGTTGAGGACGGTGACGGCCGGTCTGGCGGGTGCCAGCAGCCCGTTGACGTTGGAAGGCGCCAGGCCGAGGGCGGTGGCGCGTTGCTCAAGGATGTAGCGGCTGGTAGCACCGGCGATGACCGGGGCGAGCGTGGTGTCGGCGTCGCCGGACCAGATGACCTCGACCTTGGTCGCGGTCGCGACGATCGCGGCGTCGGCGGTACCAGCCGTGACCTGAGCGGATGCGGCCGCGCGGGTGTCGACGACGTGCGTCTGTACGTCGAGCCCGCTCGCGGCCAGCGCGGTCGCCAGCGGCTGGGGCTGGGTCGCGACGATCGCGACCGCGTACGTGTGCTGACGTTGTGCGACCCGGACCGGGATCACGATCACCAGCACGACCGCGAGCAGCATCACCACCGCGGACACCCGGAACGCCGTACTGCGGACCCGGGTGCGGATCTCGCGGCTCGCGACGATCCAGACGGCACGGATCCCGGGCGTCATCGGCCGACGGCTTCCCGGAAGAGCTCGTCCAGGGACGGTGGCTCGTAGTCGAACCGCAGGACCGATCCGGCGGTGCGGGCGGCCTGGAGTACGTGGTCGGGGTCGCCGTCGGCCTGCAGACGTAGCTGGACGTGGCGGTCGTCGGCCCGTTCGACCGTGATGCCCTGCAGCTCGGCGGTCCACGCAGTACTCGCGGGTGCGGCGAACACCACCGTCACGCGGCGGTGGGCCGTTGCGCGTTGCAGCTGCTCGAGTTCGCCGGCGAGGACCACGCGGCCGCGGTCGATCGTGACGATGTCCTGGCACAGGTCCTGCACGAGGTCGAGCTGATGGCTGGAGAACAGCACCGTCGTACCGTCCGCGGCGAGGTCGAGGAGCAGGGCGCCGAACTGGTCGACACCGAGCGGATCGAGGCCCGCGAACGGCTCGTCCAGGACGAGGATCTCCGGGTCGTGGACCAGGGCGACCGCGAGCTGGATCCGCTGCTGGTTGCCGTGCGACAGCTCCTCGAGGCGGCGCTCGGCCAGGTCCGCGGCGCCCACCCGGTACAGTACGCCGGTGGTCGCCTCGGCGGCGGCCGCGGACGAGAGGCCGGACAGCATCGCGAAGTACCGCACCTGCTCGGCGACCCGCATCGACGGGTACAGACCGCGCTCTTCCGGCATGTACCCGAACCGGCGGCCACGATCACCGTCGAGCCGCGCCCCGGACCAGCGGATCTCCCCGCCGTCCGGTACGACGAGTCCGAGCAGGCAGCGCATCAGCGTGGTCTTGCCGGCGCCGTTCGGCCCGAGCAGCCCGACGAGCCGCTTGGGTGCGACCGCGAAGGTACAGCCGTCCAGTGCGACGGTGCCGCCGTACCGTTTCCGCAACCCCTCGATCTCCAGCACCACCCGGCCCACCTCCGCTCAGCCGGCGCCCCTTCCGCCAGTGTAGGTAGCCGCGGAAACCCGGCCTCAGGGCTGGGCGGCCCAGTCGTTCCAGCTCGCCTTGGCGCCGGAGTCGCCGATTCGGACCACGTCGTAGACAGCGCCACCCGCGACCAGGACCGCGACCACGGTCAGGACGGCAGTGAGCGCTCCGGAGGTGGGGGCCAGGAACCGGCGGTTGAGCGGCGAGCGGCCGGTGGTTTCGCGCTGGCGCCACCAGATCAGGAGAGCGAGCACCGCCACGCCGATCGCGGCGTAGATCGCGGTGTCGCCCAGCTCGGTGTGCTTCTGGATCAGCGGGCTCGGTGTCAGGTGGTGTTCGAGCCACTCACCCGCATTGGTGGTGATCGGCACCAGCACGACGACGATCAGCGACAGGACCAGGTTGGGACCGGCGAGCCGGCGGCGCGCCGCCGGCCAGAGCGCGGTGAGCGCGAGCAGCAGGGCCGCCAGCGGAAGCAGGACGACGATGGCGTGGACGAGCAGCACGTGGGCGGGGAGACCGTTGACAGTCTTCATGCGACTTCCTTCGTGTGGGGACTGAGTGGCTCACGCTGGCAGCCCGATCTTGGGAAATTCTTGGAAAGCGGCGCCGTGCACACTGGAGACCGGGAGGGAGCGACCCATGGCCACACCGACCAGGAGCCGTCCGGCGTGGTACCGCCGGGTCTGGTCCGCGGTCTCGCTCGTCGTCCTGGTCGCGATCGTCGAGTACGTCGTCCTCCCGAAACTCTCGGTCGCCCGCGAGTCACTCGAGCGGGTCGCCCGGCTGAACGCGCTCTGGCTGATCAGCGCGGTCACCCTCGAAGCCGCCTCGCTGGTCTGCTACTCGCTCTTCAGCCGCGCGCTGCTGTCCGGCAGCCCGGTCCGCTTCTCCTGGATCCTGCGCTCGGACCTGACCGGCTACGGCGTGAGTCACGTCGTGCCCGGCGGCGCGGCCACCGCCACCGCCGTCCGGTTCCGGCTGCTGGTCAGCGGCGGCGCGAAGCCGGCCGACGTCACCGCGACGGTCACCGCCGAGGCGATCGGGTCGCCGCTCGCGCTGGTCCTGGTCGCCTGGCTGGCGACGATCCCCGGGGTCGTCCTCCGCGACGAGACCCCGGCGTACCTGACGTTCTTCCTCGTCGGGCTAGTCGCGCTCGCGCTGGGGCTGCTCGCCGTCCGCGAGAGGTCCCGGCTCGAGCGGCTCTCCGCCCGCCTCCTGCGCGCGATCGCCCATCGTCTCCCCGAGCGCGCCGGGACCTGGATCTCGACCGTCGCGCTCCGGCTCCGCGAGGTGCTCGCCGACCCCGAGGTCCGCAAGGCGTTCCTGCTCTGGGCGACCCTGAACTGGATCCTGGACGCCACCGTGCTGTGGATCTTCGTGGCCGCGTACCACACCCCGATCAATCCGGTGCCGGTCCTGCTCGCGTACTGCGCCGCGAACCTCGCCGCGGTCGTCCCGCTCACCCCGGGCGGAATCGCGGTCGTCGAGGGGATCGCGATCTCCAGCCTGCTCGGCTTCGGCGTCCCCGGAGAGGCAGCCGTCCTCGCGGTGCTGTCCTGGCGGCTGCTCCAGTTCTGGGCGCCGGTCCCGCTGGCCGGCCTGTGCTACCTGAGCCTGCGGGTCAGGGCTCGATGAGCCCGGCGCGGATCGCGTACCGGGTCAGCTCGGTCCGGTCGCGCATGCCGAGCTTCTGCAGGATGTTGGCCCGGTGCCGTTCGACCGTCTTCTGGCTGATTGTCAACAATCTGGCAATCTCCTTGGACGGGTATCCCTCGGCGATCAGCTTCACGACCTCGTCCTCGCGTGCGGTCAGTACCTGCCCGGGCACCCGTTCACCCCGGCGGACGCGGTCCACGTAGTCGCGGACCAGCGTGCTCATCACGCCCGGGTACAGGAACGACTCGCCCCGCCCCGCGGCCCGGCACGCGTCGACGAGGTCCCGGTCGGCGACCGACTTCAGCACGTAACCGCTCGCCCCGGCCTTCAGCGCGGCGAAGAAGTACTGCTCGTTGTCGTACATCGACAGCATCAGCATCTTCGGTGGATCCCGACGGCGGGACAGCTCCCGCGCCGCCTGCAGCCCGGTCATCCGCGGCATCGCGACATCCAGTACGGCGAGATCGACCGGAGTGTCCCGGAACGCCTGCAGCGCCTCCGCCCCGTCGCCCGCCTCGGCCACCACCTGCAGATCCGGCTCGCTGTCCAGGATCAGCCGTACGCCGCGCCGTACCAGCGCGTGGTCGTCCGCGAGCAGGATCCTGATCATCGCCGCTCCAACGGGACGGCCAGGCGTACCGACGTACCCGACTTCCCCGGGCCGACCGTCAGCTCGGCCCCGATCAGCAGCGCCCGCTCCCGCATCCCGCGGATCCCGGTCCCTTCCTCGGCTCCCCGCATCCCCGTCCCATCGTCGTCGACCTGCAACACGATCGCCTCACCCTGCCGCTGCAGCGACAGCCGCACGTCGGCCGCCTGCGAATGCCGGGCCGCGTTCGTCAACGCCTCCTGCGCGACGCGGTAGATCACCAGCTCCCGGTCGGCCCCCAGCTCCGGCAGCCCGGGCGACGTGACCCGCCGTACCCGCAGACCGTGCGCCGAGAACTCGGTCGCGAGCGCCGCCAGCGCACTCTGCAGCCCGAGATCCTCCAGTACGCCGGGCCGCAGCCGCCGCGCCACGCTCCGCACCTCGTCCAGCGTCGCCCGCGCCGTTTCCTGGACCTCCAGCAGGTCCTGCTGCGCGGCCGGCGGCACGTTCGACGACAACTGCTTCAGCCCGAGCAATACGGCGGTCAGCCCCTGGCCGATCTCGTCGTGCAGCTCGCGCGCGATCCGGTGCCGCTCCGCCTCCTGCGCCTCGAGCGCCATCGCGTTGCTCCGGCCGCGCTCCAGCTCCAAGCGTTCGAGCATCGCGTTGAAACCGTGGACGAGATGCTCGACCGCGCTGTTGCGGGACTCCGGCAACCGTTGGCCGGGGCGCTGCAGGTCGACCGCGTCCATCAGCCGCGCCAGCCGGTCCAGCGGGGCGAGACTGGTCCGCAGCAGGATCGAGTTCAGCACCACGATGCCGATCAGGCCGAGCACCAAGACGACCGCCTCCGACTCCAGCACGGTCGCGGACACCGTGACCGGAGCCAGTGCCAGCGCGGCGGTGCCGACCACGAACACCAGCCCGTTGATCAGGCAGACCCGCCAGTACAAAGGCATTCCGTTCACCTCTCCACCTTCCACTACGTACGTCCGCGAAGTCCATGCAGACAGCCAAAAGTGGGTGCCAGCACTCATACCGCCGCCCTCGGCGGCCGAGCAGACTGGAGCTGCGGCGAGGCGTGCTGACGGGGGCCGCCTCGCCGCAACCACACGGCTCCGGGAGGCAGCATGCTGTTCACACCGTCGGCGATTCTCGTCGCACTCGTCGTTCTCGCGGCCGTGGCCGCCGTCGAACCCCGGCTGGTCCCCCGCGACCGCCTGCTGGTCGTACTGCGGGCCGGCCGCGCCGAGCGGGTGATCAGCTCCGGACCCGCCGTCCGGCTGCCGTTGGTCGAGCAGTACGTCTGGTTGCCGAAGGCATCCACCCGGTACCCGCTCGCGGTCGGTACCCGCAGCCGCGAAGGCGTCGAGGTCCGGGTCGCCGCCGATGTCCGGCTCGCGATCACCGATCCGGCCGCCGCCGTCGAGCACACGCCGCGCCCGCTCGACCTCGCCCTCGACGAGCTCGAGCGGGCACTGATCCGGACCGTCGCCCGCCACGACGTCACCGCCCTCGCGGACCTGCCGTCGACCCTCGAACTCGCGGTCGACGTACCGGGTGTCCGGGTGGTCGCGGTGCACGTCGGCAGCGTGGAGATCGCGCTCACGCCGTACGCGCTCCGCTCGGTCGGCGGTCAGACGAAGTAGCGCAGCCACACGTACACCCAGGCCAGTCCGATGCTCAGCGCGGTCACGACCACGCCGTACCGGGTGAACTGCCAGAACGTGATGTGGTGCCCGCTGCGCGACGCGATGCCGAGGGCAACCACGTTCGCGCTCGCCGCCACCGCCGTACCGTTGCCGCCGAAGTCGGCGCCGAGCGCGAACGCCCACCACAACGCCTTCCCGGTCTGCGGCTCCTGCTCGACCACGCCCTCCACCACCGGCGTCATCGTGGCGACGTACGGGATGTTGTCGAAGAACGCGCCCAGGACGCCGGAGCCGAACAGCAGAGCGGTTGCCGCCAGCAAGTACCGGTCGCCGATCGCGGCCACCGCCCAGTCGCCGATCGCCTCGATCACGCCGGTGTGGGTGAGTCCGGACACCATCACGAACAGGCCCATGAAGAACACCAGCGTCGCCCACTCGACCTCCCGCAGTACCTCGCCGACGTCCGCCTTCGACACCAGTACCATCACGCCGGCACCGATCAGCGCGACCAGCGACGGCTCCAGGTGCAGGACCGAGTGCAGCGAGAACGCGGCCACCATCAGCCCGAGGACGATCAGGCACTTCACCAGCAGCCACGGATCTCGGATCGCGCGCCGCTCCTGCAGCGCGAGCACGGCCGCAACCTGCTCCGGGTTGAACCGGAAGTCCTTGCGGAACAGGAACCGCGACAGCACCACGAACAGCACGAACACGACCACCACGATCGGCGTCATGTGCACCAGGAAGTCGTTGAACGACAGGCCGGCACGACTGCCGATGATGATGTTCGGCGGATCCCCGATCAGGGTCGCGGCACCGCCGATGTTGGACGCCAGTACCTCCGCGATCAGGTACGGCTGCGGCCGGATCCGGAGCCGCTCGCAGACCACGATCGTCACCGGTGCGACCAGCATGATCGTGGTCACGTTGTCCAGGAACGGCGACGCGACCGCGGTGATCAGCATCAACAGCACCATCAGCCGGTACGGCTGGCCACGGGACCGTTTCGCGGCCCAGATGCCGAGGTAGTCGAAGACCCCGGTCTGCTTCACGATCCCGATCACGACCATCATGCCGAGCAGCAGGAAGATCACGTTCCAGTCGATCCCGGCATGCTCGGAGAAGAACACCTCGGTGCCCGGCGCGAGCCCGAGGACCAGCATCGCGGCGGCGCCGATCAGCACCACCTTGACCTTGTCGGCCTTCTCGGTCGCGATGAAGAAGAACGCCAGGCCGAAGATCACCAACGCGACGAGTGGCCTCACGCTCACCCCGGCGGCTGGTCCTCGAGCCCGGCGACCGCCAGGCTCGTCAGCAGGCGGTCCAGCGTGATCACGCCGGTCAGGACGCGATCCGTACTGACCACCGCGATCAGCGGGCTGCGGCCGCGCGCCATCAGGGCGGCGATCTCCAGCAGCGTCGCGTCCTCGGTCAGCGTCAACGGCCGCGCCACCGGACGCGGGAGGCAGTCGCCCACCGTCAGGCCGCCGAGCTCACGCCAGAACCCGTCGGCCGACGACTCGTCGACGGTCCGGGACAGCATCGGGTCGTCCTGGTACGCCGCCGGGATGCTCAGCCGCAGTACCTGGGATCCCGGAAGCACCGCGACCGGACGGCCCGCATGGTCGACCACCACCAGGCCGGGCAGTCGGCCGACCGCCATCAGCTGCACCGCCTTGACCACCGGATCGGCCACCGTGACCGTCGGCAGCCGTACCGCTATGTCCACGGCCCGCATCGGCGCCCCTTGCCCAATCGCAACACTCACCAGACCTCCCCTGACGGCGTACTCAGACGTACTCAGGAGTCAAGTCTTGTGGCCGGGGCCGTGCGCAACCATGGGGTCCACACCCCAACTTCGGGGTGTGATTACACGACGCGTGCGGGTGCTGCGGTCTTGTCGTTGCGGGCGACGCGGAGGCGTACGCGGTGCCGCAGCCGCGGGAGGCCGAGTACTTCGTGGAGGTCGGCTGCTGCTTCGGCGACTGCTGCCGTGACCGTGTCCAGGTCGGCGCTCGGCTCGATCGTGCACTGCAGTTCGGCGACCAGCTGGCCGCGGTCGGTGACCACTCGACCGGAGGCGTCGCGGATCTCCGGGAGCGCGGAGAGGTCGGTCGCCGCTGCTGCTACTGCCGCATGCGCGTCCGCGGACAGGCCTCCGTGCTGCTTGTCGTCGGACAGGTGGAAGTGGCCGTTCACCCGGCGGGGCAGGTGTGCCGCGAGCCACCACAGGCCGATGAGCGCGATGACGATGCCCGCGGCACCTGTTGCCCACGGCCACCATGATGCCTGGGTGTGGTCCGGCGGGGTTTGCACTGTTAGGCGGTGCGGCGTGCCGGCGTGCCACCAGAGGAGCGCGAGTGCGCCGGCTGCGATCAGGATCAGGGCGACCAGGACGCCGACCGTACGGTCCAAGGCGATGATTCCGCGGCGCATGTCACTCCTCCCTCAGGTCGACGCGTACGCGGGGCTGTGGGGTGACGGATCGGAGACGGTCGGCGATCGTCGCCTGGACCTCGTCGTGCACGCGCTTCGGGCTCCCGAACATGGTCACCGTTGCCTGCAAGCGCCGTCGCTTGGCGACCACCGACGCGGCCGTCACCGAATCCACCCGCGATGCACTGTCGGCCGCAAGCCGCGCGGCTGCCGCCGGCCGGATCCACACGAGGTCACCCACCTGCAGATGCGTGCGCCGCCGCGGCTTCACCGCCAGCACCAGCACCACAAGCCCCACGACAACAGCCGCGATCCCCGCCACCCGCATCCAGTCTCCCGGCTCAACCACCACGGTCCGCCCGAACCAGTCCGCCGGAATCACCTGCCCGCGCAACAACCCGGTTGCCCGCAACATCTCAGCAACCCCCACCACCCCAACTCCAACCAACACCAAGGCCCCCACAACCCCAAACCCCCACACCCCAGCCCCCGCCACCGGCCCCCTCGCCGCCACCGCGGAGAAGGCAGAGGACACGCCCCGCTCCCCCACCGCGGCCCGCGGCCGCGCAGCCCCTCGCGCGCCGGCACCCTGCTCCTCGGCCCCTCGCACCGCCGGAGCATGATCCTCGGCGGGGCGGGCCTCGACTGCTGTGATGTCTACGTCGACTCGGTCGACGCCGAGGCCGGTGAAGCGTTCTACGTCTTCGGTGACGGCCTGCTGCACCTCCGCGGCCACCTCCGCCAGCGGGCGGCCCCAGGCGGCGGCCACCTGCAGCTCGATCCGGGTACGACGTCCCGCGACGACCGCCCGCGCCTTCGGCAACCCGCGGCCCAGTACGCCATCCCGCCGGACCACCCCGCCGTGCCTCCGCGCGGTGATCTCCGCGATCCGTTCGACCGCCCGTTGAGCGATTTCGAGCCGCCCTCGATCACCCCCGTACGCGACCGAGGACGGCTCTGTCACGGGCGCGACGGTGGCTGCGTCAGCCACGGCCACGGCGCGAGATCAGGTCGTCGATGCCCTTCGTCCCGTCGGACAGGAAGCGGCCGACGACGAGCCCGACCGCGCCCAGGACGAGCGCGAGCAGGAAGCCGGGAAACCCGCCGGCCGCGGCGGCGATGGCGATCAGCAGACCGGCGAACAGACCGATGGTCGACGTGCTCACGTGCTCTCCTCAGGGATTCGGGGTAGTGACTACTGGACCCGGCGCTCGGCCGGGGCTTCCGCGGTGTCGTCGTCGTCCTCGTCGTCGCCTTCCAGGTGCACGTCGCTGACCGCGATGTTCACCTCGGTGACCTCGAGCCCGGTCATCCGCTCGACAGCGCCGATCACGTTCCGGCGGATCGCGTCGGCGAGGTCGGCGATGCTTACGCCGTACTCGGCGACCAGCTCGATGTCGACGGCCGCCTGCTTCTCGCCGACCTCCACCGAGACGCCCTGGGACAGGTTGGTCCGGGAACCTGGGATCCGCTCGCGGAGCAGTCCGACCGCGCGGGCCGCGCCGCCGCCGAGCGCGTGCACGCCCTCGATCTCGCGGGTCGCGATCCCGGCGATCTTCGAGACCACGATGTCGGCGATCGTGGTCTTCCCGGTGGCGTCGGCCCCGCCGGCGGTTCCGGTGCCATCGGCAACGATGTCCTTCGGCGCCGGGTCGGCGCCCCGGCGGGCGGTGGTCTTGCCGGCTGTCACGGTCTCGGTCATCGGACGATGCCTTTCTGGTCAGCGGTTGTGCCCGTACGACGGTTGGACGACAGCCCGCAGCGATTCGTCACGCGCCGGACAAGAGTGACATGTCTCACGCCGTCGATCCGGGAGGTTACCGTGACAGGTGTGCCTTCGGTGTCGTCCTCACAACATGAACCTCCTGGATCCGCGATGAGCGGCGGTCCGGCGCTCATCGAGCTGGACGAAGCGACCCTGGTCGCGCGCGCCCGCGACCGTGACGCGGGCTCGTTCGAGCTGCTCGTGCGCCGGTACCAGCGCCGGATCTACACGCTCTGCCTGCGGATGCTCGACGGCGCCAGCGGCGAGGCCGAGGACATCACGCAGGAAACGTTCGTCACGGCGTGGCGCCGGCTGCCCGAGATCCAGAACGACGCGGCGTTCGGCGGCTGGCTCTACCGGACCGCGACGAACAAGTGCCTGACCGTGCTGCAGCGCCGCCGGCCTACCGTTGACCTGGACGAACACCATCCGGCGACGGACGCCGACCCGGCCCGGACGGCGGGCACGAGCGCCGCGATGGATGCGCTCTCACAGGCGCTCCGGCAGTTGCCGCCGCAGCAACGGGCCTGCTGGCTGCTGCGTGAGGTGCACGGCCGCTCGTACCAGGAGATCGCCGAACTGGTCGGTACGACGCCGACCGCCGTCCGCGGACGGATAGCCAGAGCCCGCGCCGAGCTCGCGGAGGTGATGAAGCCATGGAGGTGACCGACCTGCACCCGCTGGCCTGTGGCCGGACGGTCGAGGACGTGTGGGAGGACCTCGACAGCGGTACGCCGAGCGCGCACCTGGCCGAGTGCCCGCACTGCCGGACGGCCCGCGCCGGCCTGGAACAGCTGGCCGCGGCGACGGCCGTGCTGATCGACGACCCGGTCGACGTACCGACCGGTCTGCTGGACCGGATCATGACCGCGGTTCGCGCGGACGTGAACCTCGGCCGGACGCTCCCGCTCGGGTCCGCGGACGTGGAGCTGTCGGTGCCGGCGCTGGCCGCCGTCCTGCGGTACGCCGTCGACGCCGTGCCCGGGATCCGCGCCCGGCAGTGCCGGATCGAACTGGTCGACGGCCGGCCCGACACGGTCCGGGTGTCGATGACGGTCGCGCTGAAGTTCGGCGCCGGGCAGGTGGATGCGCTCGCGGCGGCTCGCGCACGGGCCGCGACCGCGCTGGAGGCCCAGATCGGGTACGTCGTCGAGAGCCTCGACTTCGAGGTGGTCGACGTGTGGACGGACCCGCGGTGACGCCGGACGGCCTCGACGACGCGAACGACGTGGACGACGTGGACGACGTCGCCGATGCGGTGGCGTTGGCGGAGGTCGCGGCGGTCGCGGCTCGTGGGGTGGCCGGTGTGGTGCGTTTGCAGCCGGGGCTGGTCGGCTTGCTGAAGCAGCTTGCGGCGCAGGCCTGGGAGCGGGCGTCCGGCCGGCCGGTTCCTGACATCGCGGGGATCGACGTCGAGGTGCATCCCGATGGACGGATCCAGATCGGCGCCCGGATCGTGACCGCTGCGACCCATCGCGCGGCGGACGTGGGTGCCGGCGTGCATGACGCGATCAGCAGCGCGATCGTGGCGTTGACTGGGAAGGAGCCGCAGGTCCGCGTCCGCATCGTCGAGATCGCGCTCGAACCACACCGCCTTTAGGGTCGTCGTATGGGCGAATGGCAGTTCGGGCGGATGACCGACGACAGCGTGTTCGAGGCCGTGACGTTGCCGCACACCGTCGTACCGCTGTCGTGGCGGGACTGGGACGCCGCCGCCTGGGAGGACCTCTGGTGCTACCGGCGCTCGGTCGACGTACCGGCCGACGCGCAGCGGGTATTCGTCGACGTGGACGGCGCACTGCATGCCGCCTCCGTCTATCTGAACGGCGAGCCGGCCGGATCGCAGGGGGGCGGATACCTCGCGCATTCGTACGAGGTGACCGCGCTCGTCCGGCCCGGCGCGAACCTGCTCGAGGTAGTCGTCGACGCCCGCTGGCTGCCGATCCCGCCGAACGGCCACCCGGACGGGCACGGCGCCGTCGACTACTACCAGCCCGGCGGCATCTCGCGCTCCGTCGACGTCCGGTTCGAGCCGGCCACCTTCATCTCCGACGTGTACGCCCGCCCGCTCGACGTCCTCGACCCGTCCGCCCGCCGCCTCGAAGTGACCTGCACCCTCGACGGCGACCCCGAGCAGGTCGGCGTAGAGCTCCGGGCTCCCGGCGGACGCGTGATCGCCGCCGGATCCGGGACTCACCTGACGCTGCGGGACCTCGACGTACAGCTCTGGTCGCCCGACTCCCCCACGCTGTACGACGTCGTCGCGCGGCTCGGCAACGGCAGCCAACGGACCGTCCGGATCGGCTTCCGCGAGGCGCGCTTCGAGGTCGACGGGTTCTCCCTCAACGGCACCCGGCTCGAGCTGTTCGGCCTGAACCGGCACCAGATCTTCCCGTGGACCGGCATGGCGATGCCCGATCGCGTCCAGCGCCGCGACGCCGAGATCCTCCGCAACGAGCTGAACTGCACGATGGTCCGCTGCGCCCACTACCCGCAGTCCCCCGCGTTCCTGGACGCCTGCGACGAGCTCGGGCTGCTGGTGTTCGAGGAGATCCCCGGCTGGCAGTACGTCGGCGACGCCGCCTGGCAGGACCTGGTGGTCGCCGACGTCGAGCGGATGATCCGCCGCGACCGCAACCGCCCGTCAGTGGTCGTCTGGGGCGTCCGCGTCAACGAGTCCGCGAACTACCCGGAGCTGTACCTGCGTACCCAGAAGGCCGCGAAGGAGCTCGACCCGGACCGCGCGACGAGTGGCGCGATGGTCGCCGGGGAGTACTCGACGGACGCGTTCCACCAGGACGTGTTCGCGTACAACGACTACGCCCACGACGACACCGGCGCGACCCTGCTCGAACCGTTGCCGGACATCCCGTACCTGGTCACCGAGGCGATCGGCTCACTCGCCGGACCGCACTTCTACCGGCGCACCGATCCGCAGGAGGTCCAGGCCCGGCAGGCGTTCCTGCACGCCCAGGTGCACCAGCAGGCGGCTGTCGACGACCGGTACCTCGGCGTGGTCGCCTGGCAGGCGTTCGACTACGACTCCGAGAACGGCTGGGTCGACCATCGCCTGAAGTGCAACGGCGTCGCCGACACGTTCCGGATCCCGAAGCTCGGCGCGGCAATCTACCGGTCGCAGGTCCCGCCGTCACGACGGCCGGTGATCGCGCCCGCCTTCTACTGGGACGATTCCGCGCCGGACGAGCTGATGATCTGCTCGAACTGCTCGACCCTCGAGGTGTTCCTGGACGGCGAACTGGTGGCGACGGTACACCCCGACACCGAACGCTTCGGCGGGCTGCCGTACCCGCCGTCCTTCCTGCCCCACCCCGGACCGGGCGAGCTCCGGATCGACGGGTACGTCGACACGCACCGGGTGATCAGCAGCAGCTTCTCCCCCGCACTCGACCGGCTGCAACTGGTTGCCGACGACACCGAGATCGTGGCCGATGGCACCGACCTGACGCGAGTGGTGCTACAGGCAACAGATGCCCACGGCAACCCCCTGCCCGCGACCGGCACCGTGACCTTCGAGCTCGACGGACCGGGTCAGCTCGTCGGCGACGCCGGCTTCCCGCTGGAGTCCAACGGCGGCGCGGTCGCGGTGTGGGTGCGGGCGAACGAGCCCGGCCGCATCGACCTCACCGCGACCCACCCGACGCTCGGCACCGCATCCGTCACCGTGACGGCAGTCTGAGCCACCCACTCAGCGCGGTCGCGAGCGCCACCGGTGCGTCGTACTGGATCAGGTGTCCCGCGTCCGGGATCTCGGCGTACGCCGCCCCCTGGATCAACCCCGCGAGCCGGCGACCGGTCTCGGTCGGGATCCACGCGTCGTCGCGTCCCCACACGACCTGCACCGGGACCGTCAGCTCGCCGAGCAGCCGCTCGTTCGTGACCAGGAACTCCTCGTCGTACTGCGCGATCTGCCGGTAGAACGCCGACTGCCCGACGTCCGTGCACCAGGGGCCGAGCAGCTCCGCCAGCTCCTCATCCCGCAGCCCGCGATGACTCGCCGCGCTCACGTACGCCCGCAGGATCGCCTCGTGGATGTACGCCGGCAGCTCGCCAAACGTCTCCGGGTGCTCCTTCACGAACCGGAAGAACGCCGACCCGCTCGGCGGGATCGCCACCACGTCGACGAGCATCAACGACGCGTACGCCGCCTTCTCGACCAGCGTCGCGCGCAACGAGACCGCGCCGCCGAAGTCGTGCGCGACGACCTGCGGCCGGTCCAGCTCCCAGTACTCGAGCAGCGCCGCGAACGCCCGGGCCTGCCGATCCGTTCCCAGGCGATCTCTCGTCCGTCCCATCCGAACCGTTCGTCCATGCACTCCACCTAACCATAGGAACGGCTCGCAACGGTTAGCTGAGGTGGGCGATCTGCTCCTGGACGCGGAACTCCAGACCGTCCGCGACCGCCAGGTACACGTCCTGGTCGACCAGGTTCCCGTCGAGGCGGAGCAGCCCGCGCGGGCTGTCGTAGAAGTGCCCCGACGGCAGCCCCGCCGACACTGCCACGGATCCGTTGATCTCGCCGAGCCGGGCGAGGAAGCGGATCGCCTCGTAGCAGGATTCGCCGACCGCGTTGAGCGCCGGAGCGTACGGCCCGAAGCGGGCGTAGTACCCCCGGGCGAACTCGCTGCTCTCCACCGTCGGCAGCCCGTCGAAGTACGCCGCGGCCGCATAGACCCCGTCGTTCGCGCCCGCTCCGGCGCCGAGCAGCGTGTTCTCCTCGACCGCGGGACTCAGCCGGACCATCCGCTCACTCAACCCACCGGCCGCGAACTGGCGGTTGAAGTGCACCGCATCCTGCCCCATCAGCAGCATGATCACGCCGTCCGCAGCGGTTGCCCGCAGCCCGTCGATCACGTCCCGGAAGTTCGACGTACCGAGGGGCACGTACGCCGAGTGCACGATCTCGGAACCCGTTCCCTGCAAGGCTTCTCGCGCCACCGAGCCCGTCACACGCGGGTACACGTAGTCGTTGCCGACGACAACCCAACGCCGGGCACCGAGGTGCTCACGCAACCAATGCGTTGCCGGGAGCAACTGGTTCACCGGCCGCTCGCCGAGCATGAACACGCCGGGCGTGTCGTCGGCGCCCTCGTGCATCGCGGCGAACGCGTACACCACCTGCCCGCCGATCCGCCGCGTCAGCGCGACCCGGACCGCCGAGATGTGCCAGCCGGCCACCGCCTCGACTCGTCCCGCGTCGACGAGCCGCCCGACCTCTTCGGCGACCACAGCAGGCGCCCGGCCCGCGTCCACCTGGACGAGTTCGACGGCTCGCCCGGCGATGCCGTTCGCCGCGTTCAACTGCTCGACGGCCAGCTGACCACACGCCAGACAGGACGGCCCGTAGATCCCGGTCGGACCCTGCTGCGGCACGACGAAGGCGATCGGCAGTACGTCGGTCCGCCGCACCGTCCACCTCCTCCGGGTCGCCGTTCAGTCTGACCGAACCGCAGGCGGATGTTCGAGTGAACCGGCTATATTCCCAGCACCTGAACCTGGAAGGGGGCCGGCGTGCTGCTCCTGCTGAAGCGGATCGAGCGACAACTCGAGCTCGGGCTGCAGCCGCTGCTCGACGAGTTCGGGCTGACGATCGAGCAGTGGCGGATCATGGCCGCGCTCCGCGAGGAGCCCGGCCGGCCGATGTCGCTGCTGGCTGAGTCCGCCGTACTGCCCGCCGCCAGCCTCACCCGGCACGTCGACAAGCTGGTCGAACGCGGGCTGGTCCTGCGCCGCATCCACCCGGACGACAAACGCCGGATCGTCGCGGCACTCTCCCCCGTCGGCGGCACCGTCGCCGAGCGGATCGGCGGCGTCCAGCAGGACCTCGAGGCGGATCTGGCGAAGTACTTCCAACTGGAAATACGCGAACGTAGCAGCTCGGCAACACCGCGGTAACACGGCGTTCCTAGGTTCCTTCCATTCGGGTGCATCCCCCGCCGGCAGCGTCGCCGGCCCGCCGGAGCACCGCCCGCCCGAAGGTGCCGCAGGAGTTCCGCCATGACTGTTGAACCCACGCTGGACCACCGCACCCACGCAGCTCCCACCACCGCGACCCGCGAGACGCTCGAGGACTACACGCTCCGGTTCGCTCCGCGCAGCTACCGGAAATGGTCGACCGGCGTCGTCGCGGTCTCCGCCCTCGGCGGCATCGCGTACCTCGCCGACTTCGCGATCGGCGCGAACATCGGGATCTCGTACGGGACCACGAACGCGCTCTGGGGCATCGCGATCTTCGCCGTCGTGATCTTCGCGAGCGGTCTGCCGCTGGCGTACTACGCCGCCCGGTACAACATCGACCTCGACCTGATCACCCGCGGCAGCGGCTTCGGGTACTACGGGTCCGTCGTCACCAACGTGATCTTCGCGTCGTTCACGTTCATCTTCTTCGCGCTCGAAGGCTCGATCATGGCGCAGGGCCTGTACCTCGGGCTGCACGTACCGCTATGGCTCGGGTACGCCGTGTCCACGCTGGTGATCTTCCCGCTGGTGATCTACGGGATGAAGGTGCTGTCCACGCTGCAGGTCTGGACCACACCACTCTGGCTGATCCTCATGGTGCTGCCGTTCTGCTACCTGCTCGTCTCGCACCCGTCGTCGGTGTCGACGTTCTTCTCGTACGGTCCGGACGCCGACTTCGGGTCGATGCTGCTCGCCGCGGGCGTCTGCCTGTCGCTGATCGCGCAGATCGCCGAGCAGATCGACTATCTCCGGTTCATGCCGCCGAAGACGCCGGAGAACTCGCGGCGGTGGTGGACCGCGATGCTGCTCGCCGGGCCGGGCTGGGTGATCTTCGGCGCGATCAAGCAGGTGATCGGGCTGTTCCTCGCGGTCTACATCATCGCCCAGGTCGACGGCGGTACCGCGATCGCGAACCAGCCGGTGCACCAGTTCCTCGAGATCTACCGCGGGTTCCTGCCCGGGTGGCTGGCGATGACGCTGGCCGTCGTACTCGTGGTGATCAGCCAGGTGAAGATCAACGTCACCAACGCCTACTCCGGCTCGCTGGCCTGGACGAACTCGTACACCCGGCTGACCCGGCACTACCCCGGACGGCTGGTGTTCCTCGGGTTCAACCTGGTGATCGCGCTGGTGCTGATGGAGGCGAACATGTTCGACTTCCTGAACACGATCCTCGGGTTCTACGCGAACTGCGGGATGGCCTGGATCGTGGTGGTCGCCTCGGACATCGTGTTCAACAAGTACCTGCTCAAGCTGTCGCCGCTGGCGCCGGAGTTCCGCCGCGGCATGCTGTACGCCGTGAACCCGGTCGGCTTCGTGTCGATGGCGCTGGCCGCGGGCGTGTCGATCATCGTGTTCTTCGGCGGCCTCGGACCCGCGATCAAGCCGTACTCACCACTCGTCGCGATCGGACTCGCCGTCGTACTGCCGCCGGTCCTCGCCATCGCCACCCGCGGAAAGTACTACCTACGCCGCGCCGACGACGGGCTCAACCTCCCGATGTACGACGACCACGGCAACCCGTCGGGCGAGCTCCTGACGTGTCACGTGTGCCGCCACGAATACGAACGCCCAGACATGACCGCCTGCGTCACCCACGACGCCGCAGTCTGTTCCCTCTGCCTGAGCACGGACAAGCTCGCCGACCACGTTCTACCGTTGCAGTCATGAACTTCACCCCCGCCGACGTCGAGAAGCTGCTGCTCTCCGTGGCCGGCATGGTCGCTCGCGACCGGCTGGCCCGGGGAGTGCTGCTCAACCACCCCGAGGCCGTCGCACTGCTCAGCACCTGGGTCATCGAACGCGCCCGCGAAGGCGCACGCGTCGCCGACCTGATGGAGTCGGGGCGGACCGTCCTCACTCGCGAGCAGGTGATGCCCGGCGTCGCCGAACTCCTCCACGACGTCCAGGTCGAAGCAACCTTCCCGGACGGCCGCAAGCTCGTGACTATCCACAACCCGATCATTTGAGGGCAGACGCCATGGCCGACGAAAGTACACTTAGCAAGGAAGAGCAGGGGGCGGAGGCGTCAGCCGCCCCGCCTGGGGCAGTTCGGGTCAGGCCAGGCACGATCGTGCTGAACGCCGATCGGACGGACGGCGAGCGGCTGCGGCTGGTGGTCGTGAACGCGGGCGACCGGCCCATCCAGATCGGCTCGCACCTGCATCTGCCGGATGCGAACAGCGCGCTGGAGTTCGACCGGGAGGCGGCGCGCGGGTTCCGGCTGGACATACCGTCGGGTACGTCGCAGCGGTTCGAGCCCGGCGCGTCGCGGGAGGTCGCGCTGGTCGCGCTGCGCGGGAACCGGCGGGTGCCGGGGATCCAGGCGAAGGCGGCGGCGGACGCCGAGCTCGGGCCGGTGAGCCGTGGCTGAGATCTCCCGGGCCGCGTACGCCGCCTTGTACGGCCCGACCGTCGGCGACCAGGTGCGGCTCGGGGACACCGACCTGTGGGTCGAGGTCGAGCAGGACCTGACCGCCGGCGGCGAGGAGGTCGTGTTCGGCGGCGGGAAGTCGATCCGCGAGTCGATGGCGCAGGGTACGGCGACCCGCGCGGACGGAGCGCCCGACACCGTCATCACCAACGTGCTCGTCGTCGACTGGTGGGGCATCGTCCGGGCCGACGTCGGGATCCGCGACGGGCGGATCGTCGCGCTCGGCCGGGCCGGCAACCCCGACATCGCCGACGGCGTCGACCCGGACCTCCGGATCGGGCCGTCGACCGACGTGATCGCCGGCGAGGGACGGATCCTGACCGCGGGCGCGATCGACTCGCACGTCCACCTGCTCTCCCCGTCCCAGCTGCACGAGGCGCTCGCCACCGGCATCACCACGATCGTCGGCGGCGGTACCGGTCCGAGCGAGGGGTCGAAGGCCACCACCGTCACCCCGGGCGCCTGGCATCTCGAGAAGATGCATCGCGCGCTGGACGCCGTACCGCTGAATGTCCTGCTGCTCGGCAAGGGCAACACGGTCAGCGCCGAGGCGCTCGCCGAGCAGGCGCTCGCGGGCGCGGCCGGGTACAAGGTGCACGAGGACTGGGGGTCGACGCCCGCGGCCATCGACTCGGCTCTGCGCGCGGCGGACGAGTGGGGTCTCCAGGTCGCCCTGCACGCGGACAGCCTGAACGAGGCCGGGTACGTCGAGTCCACGCTGAACGCGATCGCCGGGCGCGGCATCCACGCGTTCCACGTCGAGGGCGCGGGCGGTGGGCACGCGCCGGACATCCTGTCGATCGCGTCGTACCCGCATGTCATCCCGGGCTCGACGAACCCGACGCTGCCGCACACGGTCAACACGGTCGCCGAACACCTCGACATGTTGATGGTCTGCCACCATCTCAGCCCGGACGTGCCGGAGGACCTCGCGTTCGCCGAGTCCCGGATCCGCGCCACCACGATCGCTGCCGAGGACGTGCTGCACGACCTCGGCGCGCTCTCGATCACCTCCTCGGACGCGCAGGCGATGGGCCGGATCGGCGAGGTGATCACCCGGACCTGGCAGGTCGCGCACGTGATGAAGCACCGGCGCGGGCCGCTCGGCACGGTCGCGGACAACGAGCGGGTCCGGCGGTACGTCGCGAAGTACACGATCAACCCGGCGATCGCGCACGGCATCGACCACGTCGTCGGATCCGTGGAGGTCGGGAAGCTGGCGGACCTGACGCTGTGGGACCCGGGGTACTTCGGGGTCCGGCCGAACCTGGTGATCAAGGGCGGCGCGATCGTGTGGGCCGGGCTGGGCGACCCGAACGCGTCGATCCCGACGCCGCAGCCGGTGCTGATGCGGCCGACGTTCGGGAACGGGATCGGGGCGGAGCTGTCGTACACGTTCGTGTCGCCGGCCGCGCTGGCGGACGGGCTCGCGGGACGGCTCGGGTTGCGGCGGGAGCTTCTCGGCGTACGGCCGACGCGGGCGGTGACGAAGGCGGACCTGAAGAACAACGACGCGCTGCCGTCGATCGTGATCGATCCGGAGACGTTCGCGATCGAGGTCGACGGCGAGCAGATCGAACCGGCGCCGGCCGCCGTGCTGCCGCTCGCCCAGCTGTATTCGATGTTCTGATGAGCACCCCCGAACTGGTCGCGATGATGCTGGCCGACGGCCGCCTGCCGACCGGCGGTCACACTCAGTCCGCCGGCCTGGAACCCGCCGTGCGCGCGGGCCTCGGTGCCGGCGGCAACCACCTGGAGGACGTTCCTGCGTACGCCCGGGATCGCCTGCGCACCGTCACCCGCGTGGAGGCGGCGGTTGCCGTCGTCACCCGGCACGCCGCCGCCGGCTCGCCTCCACCGAGTCGTGTGAACTGGTCCGGCCCACGTTCGCCGAGTCGTGAGGAATCGCTGGGTTCGGACGACCGATCTCCACGACTCGGCGGAGCGTACGCGGAGGTGGAGCGGGCGTGGGCGGCTCGGGTGGGGAGCCAGGTGGTGCGCGGGGTTTCGCGGCGGCAGGGGCGGTTGCTGCTGCGGCTGGCTGGGCGGGTTTGGCCTGAGGTGCTTACGTATTTGCCGGCAGATCGGGAGGTGCCGCGGCCGATCGTGCTCGGGGTCGTTGCGGCGGTCAACGGGTTGTCGGCGGAGCAGCTGGCGCGGGTGGTTGCATACGAGGATGTGCAGACCGTCGTCTCCGCCTCGCTCAAGCTCCTTCCGGTCGATCCGGCCGACGCGGCCGCCTGGCTTGTCGGGCTGCACGACGACATCGAGCGGCTCGTCAAGGACGTCGCGCCGCTCACCGATCCGGACACGATCCCGGCCGACGGCGCACCGCTGATCGACCTCTTCGCCCACCAGCACGCGACCGAAAGAATGAGGCTGTTCCATGCCTGAGACCCGCTCCTTCCGACTCGGCGTCGCCGGACCCGTCGGCACCGGCAAGAGCTCCCTGATCGCGACCGTCTGCCGTGAGCTGTCCGCCGAACTCCGGCTCGGCGTGATCACCAACGACATCTACACCGACGAGGACGCGCGCCTGCTCAAGTCCGCCGGCGTCCTCGACCCCGAGAGGATCCGCGCGGTCGAGACCGGCGCCTGCCCGCACACCGCGATCCGCGACGACGTCACCCCGAACCTGATCGCGGTCGAGGACCTCGAACGCGACTTCGCCCCGCTCGACATCGTCCTGGTCGAGTCCGGCGGCGACAACCTGACCGCGACGTTCTCCCCCGCGCTCGTCGACGCGCAGATCTTCGTCCTCGACGTGGCCGGCGGCGGCGACGTCGCCCGCAAGGGCGGACCGGGAATCGCCCGCGCCGACCTGCTGATCGTCAACAAGACCGACCTCGCCCCGTACGTCGAGGTGGACGTCGAGCAGATGGTCCGCGACGCCGAAACGGCCCGCGACGGCAAGCCCGTGATCGCCCTGTCCCGCACCGATCCCGCCTCGGTCGCCCGCCTCACGGACTGGGTCCGCGCGATGCGGAACGCCGTACACACAGGTGATCACACGCCCGTCGACCCCGGCCCGATGGCGCCGCACGCCCACACCGGCGAGAACGGCGAGGTCGTTGTCCACACGCATTGAGGTCGTCGCCGACCCGATCCGCGACCGGTGCCTCCTGACCACGGGCCACCTGTCCCCACTTCAGCTGCCCGGCCGCCCCGGCGTCGTACGCGTCGCACTCGTTGCCGCAGGCGCCCTCTTGCTCGCCGGTGACGAAGTACGGATCGAGATCGCAGTCGCCGGCGCCGTCCGTCTGGAGATCGTCGAGACCGCCGGGACAGTTGCCTACGGCATGCGTGGCGGCTCCGCCCGCTGGGACGTCGGCATCACGCTGACCGACGGCGCAAGCCTCCAGTGGTACGCCGAACCGTTCGTCGTCTCCGCCGACGCCGACGTCACGCGGACGACGACCGCGCACCTGACCACCGGCTGTACGGTGCACCTCCGCGAATCGATCGTGCTCGGACGCCAGAACGAGCCGCCCGGGCGCCTCCACACCACCACCCGCGCCTGGCTCGACGACCGACCGCTCCTCGCCGAAGACCTCCAGTTCCGCAACTCCTGGGCGGTTCTCGGCACCGCCCGCTGCCTCGACACCGTCACCACCCTCGGCTTCCGCTTACCCGACGACCCGCAGACCCTCCAGCTCGAAGGCCCCGGCTCCATCGCCCGTCAACTGCTCGACCAGCAACACGAAAGCACCCTCTGAGATCTCGCCGCGCGGCAAGCTCACCGTCACTACCTGATCCGTCAGTACGTCGACACGTTGTCGAAGTACGCCGGGTCGTCGACCGTGTTGTTGCTACCCGCAATCATCTGAAAGCGCACGCCCGTCATCAGGAACGGGTTCTGGATACTCGCGAGCGTCGTCCACGGGCCCGACACGCTGGCGGAGTACTCCCAGTAGAGCTTCCCCTCCGCCTCACGGAAGCGCAACCACTGCTGGCTTGTCGCCGAGTACCTCGGCCACGACGGCGTCAGGTTCACCTCGCCGGACCCGCTGTTGTACCATGCCGTCAGGCTCCCGCCCGCGACGAACAGCTCCGCGTAGTGCGTCGCGTCCTGCCGGATGATCACCGACGTCTCGCCGTACGCCGTCCCGCCCGCGCCGCCGTTCGCGGGCCGGACCAGCTGGACCTGTACCGACCGGCCCGTCTGGTCGTACGTCGTTGCCGTCTGCACCGAACCCGTCGTCCAGGCGCCGGCCGGATGGGTGATCGCGAGCTGACCGTTGACCACGCCGACCGTGGACCCGTTCTGACCGACCACCCAACCGGGGCCGACGGCGCCGGAGCTGAAGTCGTCCGACGGACCCTTGCTCGGTGGCACCGAGTCCAGCAAGGCGTCGATCGCGGAGTCCAGCGCGGTCGCGTCCACGAGTTTCAGGTAATACTGCTTGCCGAGCAGGCTCGGCGTGAACGAGTTCGCACCGCTGTTCGAGATCACGTTCTGCCCAGGCCCCGACCGGCTCATCGACTGGTCGGCCGGCCGGACGGCCCGGTAGACCGCGACCAGGTCGTACGAGTAGATCCAGTTGCCCGGCTTGACGAAGGCCTCGTACGCGACCCGCAGCGGTGACGTCGCCGGCTGCGTCGTCGACACCGTGCTGCCGGTGTGCACCGCGTCGCCGACCTCGTACCCGTCCCACTCGAGTTCCGTCGGCCACTTCTTCGCGACCGTCTGTGCCGAGGCCACGTCGCCGACGATGTTGTTCTCGCCGTTCCGGCTCGGGTAGCCGCCGGCCATCGAGACCAGGCGGCTCACCTTCTGCGCCACCAGTTCCGTGCCGTTCAACGGGCTGTACGCGTCCGGTGGGGACGCGAGCAGCCGCGCCAAGTTGCCCAAGTAGCCTGTGGACGCGATCACCACACTGCCGTCCGGCTGCGCGGCAAGGACCTGCCGGTACGCCGTGACTGCGTCGGCGGGTGCCGGGACGGTGCCGGTCGTCGCCGCGCAAGGTCCGGCCCAGTCAGGGTTGTTCACGTCCGTACCGTTGGCGGGCTGCGCGGATCCGATCACCGTCGACGAGGAACCGTAGTACCGGGTGAGCGCCGCCGCGCACCTCCAGGAGTCGACGGCCACCGCCGGGCGGCTGGTCCGGGTGTTCACCATCACCGCCAGCACCTGTGCCTCACCGGCCCGCTGCAACGCCAGGGCCGTCGCGACCGCACCCGCATCGTCGGCATCGCTGAAGATGTCGGTGTCGACGATCAGCCGCACCGGCCCGGCCGGCGGTGGCACCGGCGACCGCAGGGCGACCAGTACGGCGAGCGCCCGGCTCTCCGCCACCGACGCGGTCGCGGTCTTCGCGCCGGACGAGCCGGCCGCGGTTTGCGCGCCGGCTGCCAGCGTGGCGGACCGGGCCGCGTACGCGGCGTCCGCCAGCTTCGCCATCCCGGTCGGTGCGGTCCAGGTCGCCTTGCGGTTCGCTGCGTTGTAGGCGTAGTACGCCGCGACCAGCTCGGTGTTCTTCGTCGTGGTCGTGACCCGGGTGGTGGCGATCCTCTGCGTCGGGCCCGTGACCGCGACACCGGCCGCAATCTCCACCGGCCGGCGCGGATCGGCGCCCGCGAACGCGGCGATACTCGCGACGCCGCCGACCGCGACGGTGCTCATCCAGGTGTAGCTCTTCTCGCCCGCGACGAACACGTGCCGGTAGACCGCGAGCGCATCGACGACCCTGCTGTTGGTCCGTACCACGAGGGTCCAGCCGACCGGCGGGCTGAGCACCGGCTGTGTGGTCGCCCCGGTGCGGCCGAAGCCGAGCGACGCGATCAACAGGTCGCCCGGCTTGGTGCCGGTCGGCACCGGCAACGTGAGCTTGGTCGTCCCGTTCGGCGGATACGCAGCGGTGCGTGCCGGTCCACGCGACGTGATCACACTCGCAGTGACCGTTGCCGACGCCAACAGCTTCGGTCCGGTCGCCAGCATCGCCAACGCGACGAGCCCACCCAGGACCGTCCTGCCGATCCTCATTCGATACCTCCCCCGGGCCCACCATACGACGAAAACGCGTCCGGGGAACCCCTGAAAACTCGATGCATCAACACCGCGTCCGCCGTGCACTTGCTGGATATAGCCGCATTCCTGTGGGGGGAAACCAATGACCGCGACGGACTCTGCCACGCCGCTGAACGACCACGCCCGACGACCGTCCGTGACCCGGCGCGCACCGAGACGTACGACGGTGAGCCTGGTGATCCCGGTGAAGAACGAGGCCCGCAACCTCGCCTGGGTACTGTCCCAGATCCCTTCGTGCGTTGACGAAGTACTGATCGTCGACGGCGATTCGGTGGACGCCACCACCGCGATGGCCCTCAGCTGCCGGCCGGACATCCGGCTGGTCAACCAGTCCGGACCCGGCAAGGGCACCGCGCTGCGGACCGGGTTCGAAGCCTGTACGGGCGATGTCGTCGTGATGATGGATGCCGACGGCAGCATGTCGCCGGACGAGATCCCGCACTACCTGCACTTCCTTGCCAACGGCTACGACTTCGTCAAGGGCTCGCGGTTCATGGGCGGCGGCGGGTCGCTGGACATCACCCGGTTCCGGCGCTGGGGCAACCGCGCGCTGCTGATCGCGGTCAACTCGCTCTACGACACCAACCTGACCGACCTCTGCTACGGATTCTGCGCGTTCGACCGGCGGTTCCTCGAGCACCTGAACCTGAACGCGTCCGGCTTCGAGATCGAGGCCCAGATGACCGTGCACGCGGTCCAGGCCGGACTCCGGATCGCCGAGGTACCGAGCCTCGAACTGCCGCGGCGCAGCGGCCGCTCGAACCTGCGCGCGATCCGCGACGGCCGCCGGGTGCTCTCCGCGATCCTCACCGACCACCCCGGGCGACTGGCCGGTGCGGCCCGCCGTACCCGACTGGTCGCGCGGTGATCCCCGCGAACCAGCGGATACTCGTCGGCGATCTGCACCTGGACCGGCCCTGGCCGGATCCGCCGCTCGGGGACAGCGCCCGCTACGGCGCTGCCCGCCTGCTGGTCCGGCGCCACCAGCAGCCGCTCGGCGAGATCACGGTCCCGCTCGACCGGCCGCCGACCGCGGACATCCTGCGGCGTGCTGTCCTCGAGCAACTCGGCGACCTCGGCCCGGACGTACTACCTGACACGCCGGCGCCGCGGTCCGCGACGGTCGTGATCGCGACCCGGGAGCGGCCCGACAGCCTGGAACGCTGCCTCGGGACACTGGCGGAGTCCGACCATCCCTTCTTCGACGTCGTCGTGGTCGACAGTGCGCCGACGACGCCCCGCACCCACGCGCTGGTCCGGGAGCACCCCTGGCCCTTTCGGCTGAGCTATGTCCGGGCGGACCGCCCGGGCCTCGGGTACGCACACGACGTCGGGATCCCGCGGCTGACCGGCGAGGTGGCGGCGTTCACCGACGACGACGTGGAGATCGACCGGCGCTGGCTGACCGCGATCAGCGCGCCGTTCGGGGATCCGGCCGTTGCCTGTGTCACCGGTCTGATCCTCCCGGCGGAGCTGGAAACCTACGCGCAGCGGTGGATCGAGGACGCCGGCGGATTCGCCCGCGGGTACCGGCGGACGGAGTACCGCCTCGATCGTCCGACCGCGGATCGGCTGTTCCCGTTCACCGCGGGCCGGTTCGGGTCGGGCGCGAACATGGCGTTCCGGTCGGAGTGGCTTCGGGCGCGCGGCGGGTTCGACCCGGCGACCGGTGCGGGCACGCCGGCCAAGGGCGGTGACGATCTCGACGCGTTCCTGCGGGTGGTGCTCGACGGACAGACGCTTGTGTACGAGCCCGGCGCGATCGTACGGCACCATCACCGGCGCGACTACGAAAGCCTCCGGCGGCAGGCCTATGGGTACGGCGTCGGCCTCGGCGCCTACTTGACCGCCGCGGTACGCCGGCATCCGCTGGATGCTTTCGCGATGGGCCGCCGGGCCGTTCCCGCGCTGCGGCACCTGCTCGCGCCGGGCTCGGCACGGAACGCGAGCCGCGGGCAGGACTTCCCGGCCGAGCTGATCTGGCGCGAGCGGCTCGGCGTCTGCGTCGGCCCGGCCGCGTACGCGTGGAGCCGGTGGCGGTACCGCGAGGTGATCCGGCCATGACGGTCGACGTCGAAGAACGCTTGATCGGGGTACGCCGCTTCGTTGCCGAGCGCACCGAACGCTGGCGGCAACCGCTGTTCCGCAGCGGCCACTTGCTGGTCGCGAGCTCAGTCCTGACCGGCGTCGTCGGGATCGCGTACTGGCTCGCGGCCGCCCGCCTCTACCCGCCGGACGTCGTCGGCCGGAACTCCGCGGCGATCTCCGCGATGATGTTCCTGGCCGGCTGCGCGCAGCTCAACCTGATGAGCGCGCTGCTCCGCTTCCTGCCGACATCCGGCTCCGGCGCGAAGGCGATGGTCGTCAGGTCGTACGCCGTCGGCGGCGGGCTCAGCCTGATCGCGGGCGCCGTCTTCGTGCTCGGCGTACCGCTGTGGACGCCGGAACTCGCAGGACTCGTCCGCGCGTGGCCGGACGCGGTGCTTTTCACGGTCGCGACCGGTTGTGCGGCGATCTTCGTCATGCAGGACAACGTGCTGGTCGCGCTCGGCCGGCCGGCCGGCGTGCCGGTGGAGAACCTGGTCTTCGCGGTGCTCAAGCTCGGGCTGGTCGTCGCGCTCGCGACAGTTGCCGCGCGCAACGGGATCTGGATCTCCTGGGTCGTCGGTCTGCTGGTCGCGGTCGTCGGTACCAGCGTCTATCTCGCGACGCGGGCGGTGCCGCGATTCTCGGGGCCGCGGTCCGAGTCGGTCACGCTGCCGGAGCTGGTGCGGTTCGTCGGGCCGGACTACCTGGGATCGCTGTGCTGGATCGCGAGTACGACGCTCGTTCCCGTCCTGGTCCTCGGGCTCGCCGGTTCGGCCGAGGCAGCCGCGTTCGCATTGCCGTGGTCGATCTGCCTCGCGGCGTTCCAGGTCCCGGCAGCCTTCGGTCAGTCGCTGGTCGCCGCGGGTGCCCGTGATCCGGATCGACTGCCCCCGCATTACCGGCAGCTTCGCCGGCACACGCTCACCGTGCTCGCCCCGGCCGTGCTCGTGGTGGTGATCGGCGCGCCGATGCTGCTGCACTTCTTCGGCGGCTGGTATGCGTCCGAAGGGACGACGACCCTGCGGCTGCTGATCCTCTCGGTCCTGCCGAACGCCGTGGTTTCGCTCGCGATCAGCCGTGCCCGCGCGGAACGGCGTACCGGAGAGGTCGCCTGGTACCTGATCGCCACCGGGCTGATCGTCGTCGGCCTGACCGTCGTCATGGTCCCGCGGATCGGCATCGCGGGCGCCGGGCTCGGCTGGTTCGTCGCGGAGACGCTGCTCGCGGGCGTCGTCCTGCTGCGGGACCTGCGGATCGTCCGGCGGGGCTCCCGTTCGGACACGAGCGTCGTACTGCTCGACGACCGGGTGCTGCACACGGCCGCGACGCGTTCCGGCCGGCAGGCGCTCGACCGCGAGTACGGCGCCCTCGTACGGCTGCATGCCGACGACCGGCTCGGCTACTGGCGACGGCTGCTCCCGGTCGTCCTCGAAGCAGAAGGCGGACGACTCGCCACCAGCAGGATCGCCGGCCGACCGGGCCGGCGGGTCTCGTCCGCGGAGTACGCCGCCGCCGTCGACGCGATCCGCGCGCTCCACGACCTGACCAGCCGGAACGTCGTACTCCGAGCCGCTGACCTGGACGCGATCGTCGACGAACCGGCGGCCGTCCTGCGCGGCGTCCTCACCACGACGACCCACCGTAGGATTGTGGACAATCTGACGATCGGCCTGCGCGCGGCCCTCGACGGGCAGGTTCTCCCGGTCGGCTGGACGCACGGCGACTTTCATCCCGGCAACGTCCTGTACGACGTCGGCCGGGTCAGCGGCATCGTCGACTGGGAGCAGGCGTCCGTCGCGTATCCAGTTGCCCTCGACACCATGTTCTGGGCGCTCACCACCGCCGGCGACCGCCACCAGCTCGGCCGCCGCGTCGTCGACCGGCTGCGGCACGGCTGCTCCGAACCCGAACGCCGACTCCTCGGGGCCACCGACGTACGACTCGAGCGCGCGCTGCTCCTGCTCACCTGGCTCCGGCACGTCGCCGGCAACCTGACGAAGTCCGAGCGGTACGCCGCCAACCCGATCTGGCTGCGGCGCAACGTCGTCCCCGTGCTGCGCGAGGTGGCCCGATGACCGCCGTCATCAGCGCACCTCCGATCCCGACGGTCTCGGTCGTGATCTGCTGCTACACGCTCGACCGGTGGCAGCAGATCGTCGAGGCGATCGCCTCCGTCCAGGCGCAGACCCAGCCGGCCGCCGAGATCATCCTGGTCGTCGACCACTCGCCCGACCTCGCCGCGCAGGCGTTCACGCTGGACGGCGTCCGGGTGGTCGAGAGCGACGGACCGCGAGGCCTGTCCGGAGCCCGCAACAGCGGTGTCGCGGTCAGTACGTCGGACATCGTCGCGTTCCTCGACGACGACGCGTTCGCGGCGCCCGACTGGCTCGAACGGCTCACCGACGAGTACGCCGATCCCGACGTCCTCGGCGTGGGCGGGCACGTCGAACCCGACTGGGAGAGCAGCCGGCCGGCCTGGTTCCCACCCGAGTTCGACTGGGTGGTCGGGTGCAGCCACTCCGGACTCCCCCGCGCCACCGAGGCCGTCCGCAACTTCGTGGGCGCCAACATGTCCTTCCGCCGATCCGTGTTCACACAGGTCGGCGGGTTTCGCCCGGACCTTGGCCGGGTCGGCCGGCGACCGGTCGGCTGCGAGGAGACGGAGCTCTGCATCCGCGCCGCGGCAGCCTTTCCCCACGGTGTGCTGCTGCACCATCCCCAGGCCAAGGTCCGGCACCACGTCCCGGCCGAGCGCGCGACCTGGTCGTACTTCCGGTCCCGCTGCTACTCCGAGGGCCTCTCGAAGGCGGTCGTCTCCCGCCTGACCGGCCGGACGGCGGCGCTGTCGTCCGAGCGGGACTACGTACGCCGGGTATTGCCGCGCGGTCTGCTCGTCCGCCGCAGAGCGCTGCCGCTCGTCGCGGGACTGGCCACGACAGCCATCGGGTACGTCGCCGGACAGGTGCTCGCCCGTCGCCGGACCCTGATCGCACACGTGCCGCTCGTCGCCGCGCTGCTCGTCTGGGCGCTGTCCCTCGGCTCCGTCAACGTCAACGCGATGACGGATCTCGGCCTGGTCAGCGTGCTGTCGATCGGGTACTGGATCGCATTCGTGACGATCCTGGTCACGACAGTCGTCCTGATCCATCGACGGCGGTCACCCGCCGGCTACCTGCTCGGGCTCATCCTCGTCATCCACGGCACACCACAGCTGCTGTACGGGACGCTCAGGTATTCGTGGGCGTGGAAGCACGTCGGCATCGTCGACTACATCCTCCGGCACGGCGCGGTGGACCCGAGCATCCCGGCGCTCAACGCGTACCACGCGTGGCCTGGGTTCTTCGCGCTGAGCGCCGTACTCACAAAGGCGTCCGGCATCCCGACCCTGAGCTACGCGGGCTGGGCGCCGGTCGTGAACACCGCGCTGGTGCTGCTGCCGTTGTGGCTGATCTTCGACCACCTTGCGAAGGACCGGCGCCGCGTCTGGTTCGCGATGTTGCTGTTCGTGCTGTGCAACTGGATCGGCCAGGAGTACTTCTCGCCGCAGGCGTTCGCGTACATCCTGTATCTGACCGTGCTGGCGATCTGCCTGCGGCATCTCGGCCCGACCGCGAAACGGCAGCGCCTCGGGTTCCTCGGCATCGTCCTGCTGCTGATGGTCGCGATCGCCAGCAGCCATCAGCTCACGCCGTTCATGCTGTTGTCCGCGCTGTCGATGCTCGTGCTGATCCGCAAGATCCGCCCGTTCGTGTTGCCGATCGCGCTCGCGGCGATCACCGTGGTGTGGATCTCCTCGATGGCGGGCGCGTTCCTCGGCCAGAACCTGTACTGGATCGTCGAATCGATCGGCCGCCCGGCGTCGAACACGCAGACCACCTTCGTCGACCTCAGCCAGGCGGGCCCCGACCAGCAGCTCGTCCTGTACGCCGATCGCGGGCTCACCGCGGGGATCGGGCTGCTCGCCGTCCTCGGAGCGTTCCGGCTGCGGCACGCGCGGGCACCGATCCTGACCACCTCGGTCCTCGCGTTCAGCCCGTTGCCGCTGCTGGTGATGAACAGCTACGGCGGCGAGATGCTCTTCCGGGTCTACCTGTTCGCGCTGCCGTTCCTCGCGCTGCTCGCCGCCGGGCTGGTCTACGCGCCCCGCCCGGCACGCTGGTCGTTGCCGGTAGCAATCGTCTGCGTGCTGGCGACCGCGTCCGCGTTCTGCCTCGCGTACTACGGCAAGGAGCGCGCGAACCGGTTCACCCCGGCCGAGGTCACCGCGTCGAACTGGCTGTACGCGCACGCCCCGCGCGGTTCGACCATCGTCGGGGCGACCGCAAACTTCCCGTGGGCGTTCACGCACTACGAGTACTACGACTACGAGTTCCTCGAGAATCTCCCCGCGGCCCGGAAGCCGCTTGCCGCCTCCTCCCCGGTGAGCGCCATCAACGAGGTCGCGGGGACGCCGTCCGGCACACCGGTGTACGTCGTGCTCACGGCATCGGAGCAGACCGCGGTCCGGTACACCGGCGTACTGCCGGCGACGACCGTGCCGCGAATCGATGCCGTGCTCGCGCACACCCCGGGCTACCGGGTGGCGTACCGGAATGCGGACACCACGATCTATCTGCGGAGCGCCCGATGAGGGCGGTCGTGGTGTTCGCGTTCGTCGCCCTCGGCCCCGGGCTCGCGATCGTCCGCCGGCTCGACGTCGACCCGCCGATGCGCTGGCTGCTCGTCATCACGACCAGCCTCGCCGTCACGGCCGTGGTGTCCGAGGCGTTCGCGATCGCGCAGAGCTGGACCGCGACGGCGGTGCTGTGCGTGGTCGCAGCCTTCTCCGTCCTGCTGCTGCCCCGGCGGCGGCGATGAACATCCCGATCCTGCTGTACCACTCGGTCAGCCACGCGCCGTCGGAGTGGATCGCGCCTTTCACCGTCACGCCGGAGACCTTCGAGCGGCACATCCGGCTGATCTCGCAGGCGGGGCTGCAACCGCTCACCGTGTCACAACTGCGGTCCGCCGTCGACCGGCGGCAAGCGCTGGAGCGGCCGGTGGTGATCACGTTCGACGACGGGTTCGCCGACACGCTCGACGCGGCGGCGCCGGTGCTCGCCCGGTACAGCATGCCCGCGACCGTGTACGTGACATCCGGGTTCGTAGGCGGCCGGAGCCCGGGCAGCGACCGGATGCTCGGCTGGACCGAGGTACAGCAACTCGCGGCGCTCGGGCACGAGATCGGGGCGCACTCGGTCACGCATCCCGAGCTCGACACCCTCGAAGCAGCACCGCTGTGGCACGAAGTCACCCGCTGCCGGGCCGACCTGGAACAGCACCTCGGGCAACCCGTCGACAGCTTCGCGTATCCGCATGGATACTCCAGCCCCGTCGTACGGCGAACCGTCGCGGCCGCCGGGTACCGGTCGGCGTGCTCGGTGAAGAACGCGCTCAGCCCGTACGACGATCCGCCGTACGCGATCGCGCGCTTGACGGTGATGAGCGACACGACCGACGACGAACTGTCCGGGTGGCTCGCCGGGCGCGGCCCGGTGGCACGGCCGCACGATCGGCACATCACCTGGCTGTGGCGCCAGTACCGCCGAGCGAAGAGCTGGTCGCGATGACCCAACCGCTGGACCTGCTACTGACCGCCGACGAACTCGCCGACCACCTCCGCACGGCGGTCGCCGAGGGCGACCACCTGAACGCCTACCTCTACACGGCCGGCCTACACCAACTACTCGAAGACCACCTACACCCAGACCCCCTACTACTCCGCCGAGCCGCCGCCTATCTCCACACCTCACCCGCCGGCCATCTCGCCGAGGCTGTCGCGCGGGTCCTCCAGCCACGGACGGACCCACAGCTCGTCGCCGCGAGCCACCAGTTGTCCGCAGCAACAATCAGCTACGCCACCGCGTACCTCACCCAGAGCGAACTCACACCAGTGGACCTTCCGGTACTCCGGCTGAACGACGTAGCGCGGGTCCCATCCTGCTTCCGCAGCTTCGACCAGCACCCGGACGACGTCGTACTGCTGGCGAACCGCTTCATGGCGCAGTACGGAACCGCTGACTCGGTGTGTGTGGTCGGCATCCGCACCTCCGGCAGCTACCTGGCACCACTCTGCGTCGCCACCCTCCGCACCCACTCGGTCAACGCCGAGCTGCTCACCTACCGCCCCGGCCGCGGCCTCCGCCCCGACGAACGCCGCACCCTGCAGTCCGCCGACCGCATCGTCCTCATCGACGACCCACCGGTCTCCGGCACCGCACTCGCCACCGCCGCCAAGACCATCGCCGCAACCAACAATCAGATCACCATGCTCCTCGCCTTAGCCGGCGACGAACCACCACCAGCCCTCCGCCCATGGCCCGGCATCTACCTCCCGTGGACCGACTGGACGGTCCACACCCGCCTGACCGAAGCCGCCGTCTCCGCCCAACTGAGCACGCTCCTCGGCCACCCCGTCCAAGCCCACCCCCTCCCCAACCCAACCCAACCCACCCACCGCGGCCGCATCCGCGCCCGCTACGAAATCCGAACGACCACCAGCAGCAGCGAGATCGTCGTCGAAGGGGTTGGGCTCGGCTACTTCGGCGATCATGCAGCCCTCGTCGCCGATCGGCTACCCGCCCACTGCCCCAGGGTCTACGGAGTCGCCGACGGTCTGCTCTACCGCGAGTGGATCCCCGACGGTCAACAGGTGGCCCCTCGGCCCGAGGACATCGTGCGGTACGTCGTCGAGCGTGCCGACGCCCTGCGGGTGCCCCGCGACCCAACCGCGCTGCTCCGCGGGCGGTCGCCGGTGTGGGAGGTCGGGGGTGGGCTGCTCAGCGGGGTGTTCGGGCGGCTTGCGCCGGTTGGGCAGGTGGTGTTCACCGACCGGATCGTGCGCGGGCTGATCCGGACCAGCGCGCCGACGATCGTCGACGGGCAGACCGACGTACGGCATTGGGTATTCGGGCGGAAGACCGGGTTCGACGAGCGGTCGTTCGGGAATCTCGAGCTCGGCTGCTACGACGAGACCTTCGACCTCGCGGGCGCCGCCGCCGATCCGCCGGAGCCTGGGTTCGAGGCGCAGTTGCGGGAGCAGTACCGCTGGCACACCGGGCGATCCGTCGACCTCGAGCGCTGGCTGATCTACCGGCTCGCGCACCTCTGGCGGCTGCGCCGGGCCGGCGACCTGCCGCGTTCGCGGACCGACGAGCTGTCGGCGATCGCCGTCACCGAATACCTGGCCGCGGTCCTCGACGCGACCAAGCTCGACGGCGGCGGCGACCTGTGCGCGATCGACCTCGACGGCACGCTGGAGAGCGATCCGCTCGGGTATCCGTGCGCCACCCCGGCCGGCGTCCTCGCCCTGCGCGCACTGGCCGCACACGGGTACGCGCCGATCCTCGCCACCGGCAGAAGCTTGCCCGAGGCAATCGCCCGGGGCAGGACGTTCGGCCTCCGGGGAGTCGTCGCGGAGTACGGCGCCGTCAGCTACGACAGCGCGTCCGGGCAGGTCACCGACCACCGCGACGCCCGCGCCCGGACCACGATCGAGCAGCTCCGCGAACGGCTGCACGACGTACCGCTGGACGAACGCTTCCGGTACGTCGTCCGTCTCCCGCGGCTGGACGCGGAGCTGGAACAAAAGATCGGCCCGAAGCTGCTCGCCCAGGTGCGGATCATCCGCGGCGACGAGCAGGTAGACCTCGTACCACGCGGAATCACCAAGGGCACGCCGCTCGACGGGTGGGCCGAGCCGCGTGGGAACGCCAACAGCACAGTGCTTGGTGGGGTGGTGGCGATGGCTGTTGGCGACAGCGTTGAGGATCTGCCGCTGTTCGATCTGGCTGGGCTTGGGCGGGCGCCGCGGAATGCTGCGGGTGCGGTTCGGGCGGCCGGGGTTGTGGTCACGCGGGGTGGGTATCAGGCGGGTCTCGCGGAGGCCTGTGGCGATCTGCTCGGCCACCAGCCCGGTCGGTGTCCGCGTTGCCGGGCGCCTGAGTTGCCGGACCGGTCGAAGGTTCTTCTGGCCGTTCTCGGTCTGCGTGAGAACGGGCTTCGTGGTCTGCCGGCCCGCACGATCCGTCTCGCGCTGCGGAGTTCGCGATGGTGAGGCTGATGGACGTGGTGAGTCCGGCACCGGTGGAGGCCTGGCGCGAGGTGCTCTGCAACGATCGCGAGGCCGGGCCGGGGCAGACGCCCGAGTGGCTGGCCGCCATTCGGGAGGTCGGACCGTACCGGGACGTCAGCCGGCTGTACACGTTCGACGACGGCCGCCGGGTCGTGCTCCCGTTAGCGGGGCGGCTCGCCGGCGTGATGGCGGTCGAGGAGTCGTGGCCGTTCGATTGGGGTATCGGCGGGCCGGTGTGCGACGGACCGGTCGACGACACGCACGTGCGGCTCGTGTACGACGACCTCCTCGCGCGCCGGGCGCTCCGGCTCACGGTCCGGCCGGGTCCGTTCGCGAGCAGCGGGTGGCGTCGTACGCCCGGATCCTTCAGCGTCACCGAGCACACCAGCTACTGCCTCGACCTCCGCGGCGGGTACGACGTTCTGTGGGGCAACTTCCACAGCCGGGTCAGAAGAGCCGTCCGCAAGGCCGAGCGCTCGGGGCTCCGGATCGAGGTGGATCGGAGCGGCCGGCTCGTGGACGTGTTCGACCGGCTCTACCGGCTGTCCGTGGCGCGCTGGGCGGAGCAGCAGCACGAGCCGCTCGCGCTCGCCCGGTGGCGGGCCGCCCGCGCGAACCCCAGGCGTAAGTTCGCGGCGGTGGCCCGCCAGCTCGGTGAGCGGTGCGCGATCTGGATCGCCTGGTACGGCGACGAGCCGGCCGCGGGACTCGTTGTCCTGCGCAACGGCGACCACGTCCGGTACTGGCGCGGCGCCATGGACCACCGGATCGCGAACCCGACGCGGGCCAATGATCTGCTGCACCGTGAGGTGATCGCGGACGCCTGCGCGACCGGCGCGATCCGCTACCACCTCGGCGACAGCCGGCCCGGGTCGTCCCTGGCCGCGTTCAAGACCGGCTTCGGCGCGACGCCGCACCTGTCGAGTTCGTACCGCACCGAGCGGCTGCCGCTGACGGCCGCCGACAGCGCCGTACGGACGGCGGTGAAGCGGGCGCTGGCGTTCCGCGACGGATGAGTTTCGGGAGGGGATCATCATGACCTGGTTGGTCACCGGCGGGGCCGGATACATCGGAGCGCACGTCGTCCGGCTGCTGCTCGGCGCCGGCGAGGGAGCGGACGGGGACGTCGTCGTGGTCGACGACCTGTCCACCGGCGACGCCTCCCGGGTGCCGGGTTCGGTGCCGTTCGTCGAGTGCTCGATCCACGACACCGCGCAGCTCGTCCAGGTGCTGTCGGCGTACGGCGTGACCGGGATCGTGCACCTCGCCGGGCACAAGGCGGTCGCCGAGTCGATCACGCATCCGCTCGAGTACTACTTCCAGAACGTCGACGGCCTGCACAGCGTCCTGACCGCGATGGTGCGGACCGGCGTACGGCGGATCCTGTTCTCCTCCAGCGCCGCCGTGTACGGACCCGTGACGTCCGAACCGGTCAGCGAGACGTCGCCGACCGAGCCGGGATCGCCGTACGGCTGGACGAAGCTCACCGCCGAGCGGCTGCTCCGCGACACCGCCGCGGCGCACGGACTCGACTGGGCAGTCCTGCGGTACTTCAACGTCGGCGGCGCCGCCGTACCGGAACTCGGCGACACCGGCGTCGACAACCTCCTCCCCCGGCTGCTGGACGCGGTCGAGCGCGGGATCGCCGTCGGCGTCAACGGTGTCGGACACCCGACCCACGACGGCAGCTGCGTCCGCGACTACGTGCACGTCGCGGACGTCGCCGCCGCGCATCACTGCGTCCTCGACCGCCTGCAGGCCGGCCCGATCGGATCGGTCTACAACATCGGCACCGGCCGCGGGACCAGCGTCCTGGAGATGATCGACGCGGTACGACGGGTCACCGGGCAGCCGCTCGCCTGGTACCCGGCGCCGGCGCGACCGGGCGACGCGGCCGAGGTCGTCGCCGACGCCACCCGGATCGGCCGCGATCTCGGGTGGTCCGCCGAACGCGACCTCGACGAGCTGGTCCGCAGCGCCTGGCGGGCCCGCACGCTCAGCCGTGTGCGGCAGTGAACGTCAGGCTGTTGACCACGTTGATCGAGCCTGACTGAACTTTGTGGCCCGCCCCGAGCTTGGTCGCCGTCTTCTGCACCGCCTCGAACACCTTGTCCGGCGTGATCTTCGGCGCCAGCGACTGCACCAGCGCGACCTGACCGGCGACGAACGGCGCGGCGACCGACGTACCGCGCCACCACGCGAACCGGCCGCCCGGCAGCGGACCGGCGATCTGGTCGCCCGGCGCCGCGACGTCGATCCAGTCGCCGAAGCCGGAGAACGACGCGAGCGCGGTCCATTGCGCGTCGAGCGCCGCGACACTCATCGCCTCGGGCTGCGCGGCCGGGAACTCCTTGCTGTCGTTGCCGGAGTTGCCCGCCGCCGCGACCACCACGATGCCGCGCCTGCGCAGCTCCTTGATCGTGTCGCCGAGCAGCTTCGAGGACTTCGGCGCGCCGAAGCTCAGGTTCACCACCGTCGCACCGGCGTCGGCCGCGTCGAGCAGCGCCTGCGCGACCGTGAACACGTTCCCGCGACCGTTGCTGTCCAGCACCCGCTCCGGCATGATCTTCGCGCCCGGCGCCACCAGCGAGGTGATCCCGGCGATGAACGTCCCGTGCCCGTACGCCGTGTCGACGTGACCGAGGCCGTCCGGGGTCCCCGGCGCCTCCTCGGACGGGTCCGGATCGTCGTCGACGTAGTCCCAGCCGGGGACGAGCCGGCCCTTGAGGACCGGCTGGTTCGGGTCGACGCCGGTGTCGAGGATCGCGACCACGCTGCCTTTGCCGAGACTCTTCCCCTGCGCCTGGACGAGCTTCAGGTCGGAGACGACCGGCTGATCCAGATACACCGACGGGTCGCTGCCGGCGTCCACCGCACTCCCTTCCGGCCAGGCGTGGAAGCGGGTGTCGAGCAACGTCTCGACCGTGTCCGGCTCGGCGTACACGACACCGGCCGCGTGCTCGATCTGGTCGGCCAGCTGCTTCAACTTGTCGCCCTTCTGGTACTTCGGATCGGTCGGGTGCAGCCGGTAGATACCGCGGGACGCGAGTACGGCGCTGTCCAACGCAACCGGGTACGCGGACACCACGTCGCCGATCCGGTAGCCGTCGGCAACATCGATCTTCACCACGATGCCGTCGGTCAGGTCGGCCGACGCCGGCAGGTTCGCCCTGGCCGGCAGTGCGGCGCCCAGCCAGCCGAGGACCACGAGCAGGACGAGGCTCGCCGTCCGGCGACCGGGACGAAGGCTGATCATCGATTCACTCCCGTCGGTGACGGTGCCGGATTGGTCGTGCCGGGCGGCTCGACGTAACTGAACGGGGCCCAGTGGAAGGGGTGCGGCAATCGGCGGGCGACCGCCGCGCGCGCGACCCGCAGCGCCGCGGCCGGACCGGATCCGTCCGCGAGCGCGCGGTAGTACGCCGCCATCAGGTCGACGGTGACGGTGTCCGAGACGAGCCACTGGCTGACCACGGCGCCGCTCGCCCCGGCGGCCAGGAACGCCCAGGCGAGTCCGACCGGCTCGGCGCCGACGTTCTCGTGGCGGCCCGATTCGCAGGCGCTCAACGTCACCAACGTCCCGCGCAGGTCCAGGTCGAGCAGTTCGGCGGCGGTGACCCAGCGGTCCGCGAGGCCGAGCGAGGAGAACGCCGGGTTGCCCGGGCGGTACAGCCCGTGGCAGGCGATGTGCAGTACGGCGGGGGCGGGTCCGCCGGCGAGCTCGCGGAACAGCGCCGCGCTGGTCGCCTCCGGGCCGCCGTACACCCGGACGTTCGGGAGCAGCCCGCCGACGGTGTCGGCCTCGGCGCCGACCGACGGCGCGTTCACGTCGGCGACCGCGAAGACCACCGAGTGCCGACCCGGACGATTGTCGCCGGAGGCAACGATCGGGCCGCCGCGGGCAGGTTTCACGGTGATGTCCCAGTAGCTGTTGAGGTGTGCGGAGCCGTCGTACAGGGCGTGGAAGGGGACCCGGTACAGCCGCCGGTCGGGGACCACGATCAGGCTCCGGCCGGTGGTGGCGTCGAGCAGGTCGCGGATCGGCGCGATCACCGCGCGGTACAGCCGGCCGAGGATCTGGTTCGTCGTCGCCACCAGCGTGTCCGCGTGCCGCCGGGTGAACACGTCGCCCAGCCGGAAGCGGCTCCACTGCGCACCGAGGTGATCCAGCTCCAGCGTCAGCGCGGGCAGCACACCGCGTTTCCGCCGTACGACGAGTTCCCGGCCGGAGCGCTCGACGAACACGAGCAAGTCGTCGCCCGCGGTGTGGAACGTGACGATCGCGGCCCGGCCGGCCGGCGCCGGTGCCACCGGTCCGACCGCCTCCGCGGGCGCGGCGACCGGCTTCTCCCGTGCCGCGAGGCGGACCTGCGCGAGGCCGAGCTGGTCCTCCAGTTCGTTGGCCCGGCGCTGCAGCGCGGCACGCTTCTGCGGATGCTCGGTGGTCGTCAGGCCGTTGTACGTCGCGGCCAGGTCGGCGAGCAGCGGACGGAGTTCGGCGGAGTGATGAGCGGGGCGGATCGCGCCGTTCAGCCGGTCGATCAGGGTCCGCGCCTTCGCCCGGTCGCTGAGCATCCGCGCCTCGTCGGCGGCGCCCCGGTCGACCAGCAGCGCGACGAGCTCGTCGTACGCCGCCAGCCGGTCGGTGCGGAAGGCCAGCCGCATCGTGTGGTCCGGGAGTACGCCGCTCATCCGCTCGACCTCGTCGGTTGCCTCACGCAAGCATTCCTCGGCCTCGGCGCGACGGCCCGCGGCCAGGTGCCGGCGGGCGGCCCGGAGCAGGAACGGGTACCGCAGGTGCGCGTACGGCTGCTCCTCGAGCATCGCCTCGACCGCGTCCAGCGCCTCCCCCGCGGCCTCGTCGTCGAGCGCCAGGTCGATCCGGCGCAGCGTCGCGGACACCAGAGCGGCCGTCCAGTTTCCGGCCAGCAGCTCGGCCGCGGCCTGCTCGGCGAGCCGTGCCGCTTCCTCGGACCGGCCCTCCACCGCGGCCAGCTCCGCCTCGGCCAGCCGTATCTGCGCGCGCAGCCGATCGTCGCCGACCGACTCGGCCAGCTCCGCCGCGGTCCGGATGTCCGGCTCCGCCCGAGCGGCCCGCCCGGCGCCGAGCTGCGCGAGTCCTCGCGTCAGCCGCGCGGTCGCGACGTCGTGCCGCATGCCCAGTACGGCGGCGTGTTCCGCGACCGTCGTCGCCGCCGCGAGGGCTTCGTCGTACAGCCCGAGGTCGAGGCAGGTACCGGCGATCGCCAGCTGCAGGCGGATCGCCTCCGGGACAGCCTCCAGCTCCTGCAACTCGTCGTACGCCGACTCGAGCAGGCGTAACGCCCGGATCAGGTCGCCGGTCTGCCGGTACACGTCGGCGCGATGGCCCGCGCACTTCGCGGACCAGAGGCGGTCGCCCTCCGTTCGGAAGACCTGTTCGGCGGACTCGAGCGCCGCGAGGGCTTCGTTGGCGCGGCCAAGATCCAGCAGCTCGATCCCGCGGTTCGCCCGGGCGCGGGCCGCGTCCGGCGCCAGCCCTAATGCGTCGTACTCGGCCTCGGCCCGCAGGCACGCCGCGAGCGCTTCCTCTTGCTGGCCTAGGAATCCGCGGGCGACCCCGAGGTTCTCCTGCGCCGCGGCGTGCAGCCAGCGGCTCAGCTCGGTCTCCTCCGGATCGTCGCCGAGCTCGACCGTCTCGAGTTGGGCCAGCAGTGTCTCGGCCACTTCCGCGGCCTCGTGATGCCGGCCGAGGTCGTCGAGGATCTGCATCTTGCCGAGGTCCGTACGCAGTCCCGACAGCTGTGCGCCCGTTTCCCACCAGCGCCGCCGCGCTTCGTCGATCAGCGCGAGCGCGTGGTCGAACTCGGCCCGATCGGCAAGCACTCTGGCGAGCAGGTAGCAGGCCCGCGCGGTCAGCCCGTCGTTGCCGAGGTCCTCCGCGGCGAGGCGGCAGACGGTCGCGACATCACCCGCGGCCGCGGGCTCGACGTGGACGAGTTGCTCGACCTCGTCGAGGAGTCCGGTGACACCCGGGGCGGTGGCCAGGCCGTGCGCGCGCAGCCGCTCGAGGCGTGCCGGCGTGTCGGGTTCGGCGAGCAGCTCCCCCACTGCCGCGCTGCTCATCAGGACGGCTCGGTTCCGGATCCGGCCAGGGGGCGGTCCGGTTCGATCGTGACGTCGGCGACGACCACGAACTCACCGTTCGACGCCCGCAGCTCGTACTGCCCGTCCGGTACGTCGGGCAGGCAGAACCGGCCGAGCTCGTCGCCGTCGACGGACCGGAACTCGCCGGCGCCGCCGCGCAAGGTGACCTCGGCGACCGGCGCCGCACCGGGCTCGACCAGCAGCTGCCCGTCGATCCGGCTGTTCCCGCGACCCAGCCGGTGGATGTCGACGACCAGGTCCGCCCGCGCGCTCCGGAACGCGACGTGGATGGCGTGCTCCACCGACCCGGCCGCCCGCAGTCCGACGAGTACGAGATCGCGCCGGCTGTCGAAGACCTGCTCCGCCCTCAACTCCGGCAGCTGCCCCGATTCCCGACCGGTGCGCCAGCGTTCGAAGTACTGGTGCAGGCGCTGCGCGACGATCGGCGGCGGTTCCTCGAGCGGCAACTCGGCCGCCGCCCGCTTGAACCTGCGCAACCAGGACGCCGCCGCGGCCGTCGCCGGCACGTTCGCCACAGTAGCCTCGACGGCGTCGGCGCGCTCCGGGTCGAGCCGGCCGTCGACCCAGTCCGCCACCAGCTCGAACCACGTGTTCACAGCGACTCCTCAGGCAGGAACCGGCGCAACGTCTGCAGGCACCGCGCGCGCATCGGCCCGACCGTGCCGATCGCCTTGCCGAGCCGGCTCGCGATCTCGGCGTACGACGGCGACGCGGCGTCGAAGTACAACCAGAGCAGCAGGTCCCGGCACGGCTGGCCGAGCCGCGCCAGTGCCTCGTGCACGACCGCGACCTTCTCCCAGTCGGCGAACCAGTCCAGCTCGTCCGGTATGTCGGCGGCCGGGTCCGGCTGCGGCGACTCGTGGTCGTGCCGCGAGCGCAGCCGCCAGGCCTGCCGGCGGGCCACGGTCATCAACCAGGACGGCAACCGTTCCTGGCTGCGGATCGCGGCCCCGGCTTCGAGCAGCGCGACGAACACGCTCTGGGTGACGTCGGCGGCGTCGTCCCGGCCGAGACCGTTGCGTCTCGCAACAGTGAAGACGAGCCGCTGGTACCGCCCGACCAGCAGCGCCCAGGCGTCCTGATCCCCTGCGTGGCAACGCGCGAGCAGCTCTGCGTCACTGGGCAGCAACAACCGGTCCGCTTGATTCGTCCGCCCCCGGACCGCCGCTCGCGGGACCACCTCCGCGGCATGAAAAGCCAGGTCCATCGGCCGCTCCCTCCCCTGGAGGCCAAGGACTGTTGCGTCAACGTAACTCCGGAGCGGCCGTGCTGCAATACACCTGCTACAAGAACGTCGAGAGCAGTAATGTCATGCCTAATCCCATTACAGAGATGACTGTCTCCATCACAGACCACGTCTTGATGGTCTCGCCGACGGTCATCCCGAAGTACTCCTTGACGAGCCAGAAACCGGCGTCGTTGACGTGCGAGAAGAAGAGCGATCCGGCACCGATCGCCAGCACGACGAGGGCCAGGTGCGTGGTGCTGAGTCCGGTCGCGAGCGGCGCGACGATGCCGGCCGCCGTGACGGTCGCGACCGTCGCGGAACCGGTAGCGAGCCGGATCAGGACCGCGACGATCCAGCCGAGCAGCAACGCCGACAGGTTCGCCGCGATCGCGATCTTCGCGATCGCCGTGCCGGTGCCGCCGTCCACCAGGACCTGCTTGAACCCGCCGCCGGCGCCGACGATCAGCATCACGCCGGAAATCGGCATCAGGCTCTCGCCGATCTTCTTGCTCAGCTCCGGGATCCCGAAACCGACCGCGGTGCCGAACGTGTACATCGCCAGCAGTACGGCGATCAGCAGCGCGACCACCGGGTCGCCGATGAACTGCAGGACCGGGTAGATCGCGTTCTTCGAACTCATCCAGACGTCGGACGCGGCCTTGATCAGCATCAGCGCGACCGGGAGCAGGACGGTGCTGAGTGTCGCGGCGAAGCTCGGCGTCCGGGTGCGCGTCGTACCCGGAGCGGGCGGCGGCGCGGCGTGCCGTGCGTCCGCGGCGCTGTCCTGGGTCGATTCCGGAGTACGGTCCTGCGGCGCGTTGTGCGCGGCGGTGTGCGCAGGCTCGGAGTCGTGGTGGCCGGAGCCGACCTCGAGTGCGGCACCGGCCGCGCCGATCGGCACCCACTTCGCGGCCAGCCGGCCGAACAGCGGACCGGCGACGATCACGGTCGGGATCGCCACCAGCAGGCCGAGCGCAAGCGTGATGCCGACGTTCCCCTTCAGTACGCCGATCGCCGCCAGCGGCCCGGGGTGCGGCGGGACGAACCCGTGCAGTACCGACAGACCCGCAAGCGCCGGGATCCCGAGCAGCATCGCGCGCGCACCGGTACGCCGTACCGCGAGCACGACGACCGGGATCAGCAGCACCAGCCCGATCTCGAAGAACATCGGGATGCCGATGATGAACGCAATCAGCGCCATCTTCCACGGCAGGCCGCCCGGCTTCCCGCGCAGCAACGTGTCAACGACCTGGTCGGCGCCACCGGAGTCGGCGAGCAGCTTCCCGACCATGGCGCCGAGCGCGATCAGGACACCGACGTACCCGAGCACACTGCCGACGCCGTTCTCGTACGACTTGGTGACGTCGCCGGCCGCGATCCCGGACGCGACGCCGACGAACAGCGCGCCGATCGTCAGCGACAGGAACGCATGCACCTTCAGGGCAACGATCAGCACCACGATGATCGCGATACCGACCACGGCCATGATCAGGACGCGGGTGTCGTGCCCGTTCCAGGGCGCGTGCACGTCCGCCTCAGCCACCAGCGGAAGACCGACTTCGTAAGCGAGACTCATAGCTCTCCTCCGGTCGCGACCCCCACTTCGCAGTCTGCCACCAACCCACCGTTTCCGCCGGACGGCGCGGCGCAGTGCTCGTGTAGAACCGGTTGCATGGTCCAACCTGCCGAAGTCGTCCCAACGGCCCGGATCGAGGTCGGCCCAGCTCACCACCTGGCAGTCCGCCGGCGCAGCGCGGGCGGCTCGCATGGGCGCAGCGCCGGCAAGGCAACGAGACCGACGCCGAGCAGGTGGCACCCAATCCCGCCCGCCGAATCCGGTGGGTCCACCACCGAGATGCAGGGTTCGCCTACCTGATCCGAGGCGCTAACCCACCATCTGCCGGGTCCACCCACCAGAAGCGGCCGTGCCGACGTGATCGCCGTGGACGCCGCCGTACAGCTGGCCGACGTCCCCCCGCAGCTCGCCGGGTGACGCGGCGACGATCGAGGTCTTGCGGTCGAATTATCGATCACTTACAGTCTGGCCCACGGCCGAATGTGATCGATAACTTTTCTTCCGGACCTGCACGTTGCGAGACCTCCCCGCCCATGTGAGGACCCACCGTCATGCCTAGAAAACGCTTCTTCCGACCCGTACTCGCCGGCCTGGTGGCGGCGACCGTGACCGTCGCGGGACTGCCGCCGGGCGGCGCCGCGCCCAGCGGACCGACGTACCGCAACCCGCTGATGAGCGACATCGCCCAGGCGTTCTCCGACGCCGGGCTGATCCGCGCCAAGGACGGCGCCTGGTACGCGTACGCGACCAACACCAGCCTGACCCGCGGCAACGCCCAGAACGGCGGACCGCAGCACCTGATCCCGATGGTCCGCTCCACCGACCTCGTGCACTGGACCTTCCTCGGCGACGCGTTCAGCCAGGCCAACCACCCGCAGTGGGCCGGCTGGCCGCAGAAGGGCTACTGGGCGCCGGACGTCCGGTACGTCGACGGCGAGTACTACATGTACTACTCCGCCCCCGGTTCCACCTCGCTCGACGCCGCGATCGGCCTGGCCACCGCGCCGACCCCGGCCGGACCGTGGACCGACGTCGGGCATCCCGTCGTGAACTTCGTGAAGGACAGCGAGGTGATGGAGATCGACCCGATGATGTTCATCGACTCCGACGGCTCGAAGTACCTGTACTACGGCTCGTTCCGCAAGGGCGGCATCCACGTCGTCAAGCTGACCGCCGACGGCAAGAACACGGTCGGCGAGTCCACCCAGGTCGTCGCCGGGGAACGCGGTGAAGGCACCTGGGTCCAGAAGCGCGGGCCCTGGTACTACCTGTTCTACTCCGGCTACGGCTGCTGCATGGGCACCGACGGCGGGGGCGGCTACCCGGTGCTCGCCGGCCGCTCGGCCTCCCCGACCGGCCCGTTCGTCGACGAGAACGGCCGCTCGCTGACGTCGAACCAGCCCGGCGGCACGATCGTGAACTCGTTCAACGGCAACTCGCTGAACGCCACCGGCCACAATGCCATCACCGTCGACCGCTCCGGCCAGGAGTGGAACATCGTGAACTCCGATATCCGCGCCGACCACACCTGGGGCGGCCGCCCGCAGTCGATGGACCGCCTCGACTGGGTCGGCGGCTGGCCGACCGTCCGCGCCGGGCAGTGGACGTCCGACACACCCCAGACCGCACCGGACGCGACCTCGACGGTCGGCAGCTCCTTCGACTCCCCCGGCCTGTCCGGCTGGCGCTCGGTCGCGGGCGACTGGACGAGCGACGACGGGTACGCCGCCTCGACCTCGCCGTCCGGGCTCCTCGTCAGCCAGAAGAGCGGAACTGCCGACTACCGCGTCGAGGCCGACCTCCGCACGCCATCGGGTCCGGCCGGTGTCGTCTTCGGGTACCGGTCGTCCCGCAACTACGCGGTCGCCTGGCTCGACCCGCAGCGCGGCGTGCTCCGCGTCGAGCAGCGCCTCGGCGGCAAGATCGTCGGTACGACGGAACGCCCGCTGTACCAGGGATTCCGGTACGACACCTGGCACTCGGTCACCGTCGAGGTCCGGAACGGCCGCGCCGCGGTCCAGGTCGCGCCGTCGATCGGCGACAACCCGCTCGGCGAGATCGACGTACAGCTCGCGCCCGGGCTCAGCGGGCCCGCGCAGCTCGGGCTGACCGGAACCGCGCAGGGCGACAACCTCTCGATGACCAAGCTGTACCAGCCGGTCACGCGCAAGATCGCGGATCCGAAGATCGGGCCGTTGCTCCCGGCGTACAGCGACGAGTTCACCGGACAGGACACCAACTGGCAGTGGACCGGTGCGGACCAGGGTCAGGTCGCGGACGGTCAGCTCAACTGGGACACGCAGGCAACCAACCTCAGCACCGACGCCACCGTCGCGTTGCGGGACGCTCCGGAGGGCGACTTCACCGTCGAGACCAAGCTGACGCTCCCGTTCGCGAGTACGACGGGCAACGGCCGGGCCGGGCTGATCGCGTGGACGTCCCGGACGAACTCGTTGCAGCTGGCACCGACCCGGACGAACGCCGTACAGCAGGCGTTCCTGTGGCCCGGGGCCGATCCGAGCCCGTGGCCGGAGGCGATCCAGCTCGGCCCGAGCGCCGACACGATGTGGCTGCGGCTGCGGCACACGACGCGGGACGGGCAGCACCTGTTCCAGGCGGCGACCAGCCTGGACGGGAAGCACTGGCAGTGGGGTAGCTACTGGTACCTGCCGGCCGGGCCGCTGAAGTTCGGGCTGATCTCGATGGGCGGCGCCGGATCGACGGCGCACTTCGACTACGTCCGGACGTACGGGGCGACCTCGTGACGATCACGCGCCGCACCTTGCTCGCGAGTGGTGCGGCCGGGGCGCTGGCCGCGGGGTTCCTGCCGGGCCTGCCGGCCTTCGCGGCATCCGCCGACGAGGACGGGTACGACCTGTGGCTGCGCTACCGGCTCGTCCCGGACGCCGGCCTGCTGGCCCGGTACCGGTCCGCCTTCACGCACATCGTTGTCTCCGGCAACCACGCCGTACTGCGGTCCGCCGGGGCCGAGTTGTCCCGCGGGCTGTCCGCACTCCTCGGCCGGTCGGTGCCGGTGAAGGACATCGCCGGGAAGAACGCCGTCGTCGTCAGCGTCGGGAAGCCGGCCGCGGAGAGCTTCACGATCAAGCGCCGGGCGGACCGACTGGAGATCACCGGCGGCGACGAGCGGGGCGCACTGTACGGCGCGTTCCGGTTCCTGCAGCAACTGCAGCGTCAGCGGCCGGTCTCGGCGCTCAACCTCGCCGACCGGCCGGCCGCGCCACTGCGGATGCTCAACCACTGGGACAACCTCAACGGCAGCATCGAACGCGGGTACGCCGGCAAGTCCATCTTCGCCTGGGACGAACTCCCCGGGCTCCGCGAGCGGTACGTCGACTACGCGCGGGCGATCGCGTCCGTCGGTATCAACAACACCGTCGTCAACAACGTGAACGCCAGCGCGGACTTCCTCCGCAGCGAACGGCTGCCCGGGCTCGCGGCGCTGGCCGGCGTACTGCGGCAATGGGGTGTGCGGCTGTGGCTGTCGGCGAACTACGCGGCACCGATCACGCTGTCCGGCGGCCAGGTCACTGTGGCGGATCCGTTCGACCCGGGTGTGCAGCAGTGGTGGCAGGACAAGATCGACGAGATCTACCGGCTGATCCCGGACTTCGGCGGGTTCCTCGTCAAGGCCAACTCCGAAGGGCAGCCCGGGCCGCTCGACTACGGGCGGACGCACGCCGACGGCGCGAACATGCTCGCCGACCGGATCGCGCCGTACGGCGGGAGGCTGGTCTGGCGGTCGTTCGTCCACGAGGGGTTCTCGGACTGGGCGCAGTACGAGTACAACGTGTTCCATCCGCTGGACGGGAAGTTCCACGAGAACGCGATCGTGCAGACGAAGAACGGGCCGATCGACTTCCAGGTCCGGGAGCCGGTGAATCCGTTGTTCGGCGGGCTGCCGCAGACCAATCAGATGGTCGAGCTGGAGATCACCCAGGAATACACGGGGCACGCGACCCATTTGTGTTATCTGGTGCCGGAGTGGAAGTCGATTCTCGGGTTCCGGAACGGTCCGACGGTCGCCGATATCGTGACCGGGGTTGCCTATCGGCAGGAGAACGTCGGGCTGGCCGGCGTGCTGAACTTCGGCGACGACCGGGACTGGACGGGCTACCAGCTCGGGGCGGCGAACACGCACGGGTTCGCGCGATTGGCCTGGAATCCCGGGCTGTCGGCGGACGAGATCGTGACCGAGTGGATCGAGCTCACGTTCGGGTCCGATCCGCAGGTGAAGTCGGTACTCAAGGCAATCATGCTGCAGTCGTGGGAGACGTACGAAAGCTATACGTCGCCGCTCGGGATGGGGTATCTGACGTATCCGCTCGGGGCGCATTTCCTGCCGGATCCCAACTCGACGCACAATCTGTCGCATTACACGACCAATGAGGGAACCGGGTTCGATCGGACCGCTGTGTTCCCGGGGCTTTACACCGGTTCTTGGCCGGACGTCTACGGGTCGTTGGACAAGTGTCCGGACGAGCTGTTGCTGTTCATGCATTGGGTGCCGTACACGCATCGGCTGAAGTCCGGGAAGACGGTCATTCAGCACATCTACGACAGTCACTTCGCCGGGTACGAGCGGGTGCTGGAGTTCCGGCGGGCGTGGGGGCGGCTGGCCGGGCGGGTGGATGCGGCGCGACATGCCGATATCGCGGCGACATTCGACGCGCACGTGGTCGAGGCCGAGCGCTGGCGGGACACGATCGTGTCGTACTTCTACGGGTACTCGCGGATCCTGTCGACGGGGACGGAGTGGCTGCAGGTTGAGTACCCGAACCGCGGGTTGCTGATCGGTGGCGTGGCCAACGACCTGCCGCTGGCTGTCACGAATGCGTTCCGGACGGCGCAGACGGTGGCGGCTTCGGTGCGGCCGGTGGACTCGTCGTGGACGGTCGGGACGACGACGGTGGCGATCGAGTCGGGGGCTTCGGCAAGCATCACCGTACCGGTCACTCCGCCGTTGGTGACGGAGATGGTGGAGCTGGCGATCGAGACCGGGCAGACGGCGTTGGGTGCGGAGCATCAGACGTTCGTGGTCACGCCCGACGCTGCGCAGTGCCGGCTCGCGTTGGACATCGGGACCGTGGACAGTCCGTTGGTGCCGGGGTATGCGCGGGTCTCGCCTAGTACGACGTGGGATGCGGCGCGCGGGTACGGCTGGGTCGGGACGGCGCCACAGCCGCGGGATCGTGGGAGTGCGTGGGACGCGCTCCGGCGGGACTTCGTCGGGGACTATCCGGCGAGGACGTTCCGGATCACGCTGCCGCCTGGGAAGGTGCGATTGTCGGCCTTGGTCGGCGACGGTGGACCAGACTGCCCGCCTACGCTCATCACCGAGGCCGGCAAGCTCCTCGCCGCGTCCACGGACCTGCCCGGCGGCGTCTTCACCTGGATCCACGCCGACCTCGACGGCGGCGCGACGGGCCGCACCGCCGACCTGGTCCTGGACAGCGAGCCTGACCGGTTCTGGCACCTAGGTGCCCTGATCCTCCGCTAAAGCCCGTCGGTGGTCGGGACCCACCAGGCCCGACCACCGGCGCCCGCCCCACCCATCAGCGTGGGGGCGCGGTGGTTTCCCGGAAGAGGATCCGAGTGGGGGCTGCAGGCAACGGCTCCGGCTCGGGCTCCTCGCGGAGCGCTGCGATCAACCGGCGCATGCCGTGGCGGCCGGACGATTCCCGGTCCACGTGCACGGTGGAGAGCGCGGGCGTCCCGTACCGGACCAGCGTGAGGTCGTCCCAGCCGGTCACGCTCAGGTGGTTCGGGACGTGCCAGCCGCGCTCGAAGGCAGCCCGCAGTACCCCGGCGCCGATGTGATCGCTCGCCGCGACGACGGCGGTCACCGGCGTGTCGTCCGGCAGCGATCGCACCGCCTCCGCGCCGGTCTCCGGATGCCAGGGGCCGTCGTACACGCCGTGCGACCGCAACCCCAACCGCTCGCACGCCTTCAGGTACCCCGACCGCCGCAGCTGCGCCGACCTCCAGTCCTGCGGTCCGGCCACGTGGAAGAAGTCCCGGTGCCCGAGCACCGCGAGCTTCTCGACCAGCTCCTCCATCGTCGCCTCGTCCGTCGCCACCGCCTCGACAGCCCGCAGCCGCGCGTCGAACTCGTCGGTCTGGACGACGACCCCGCCGGGCTTCACGGTCAACGGCGTCACCGACAGCACCCCGTCGACCTGTCCGCGCCCGAGGATGTCGTCCGCGAGCCGGCTCAGCGCGGCCGGGTCCTCGTCCACGCCGATCACGATCTCCACCTGGTACCCGAACCGCTGCGCCTCCTCGCACGCCGCCTCGACGGTCCGCTCCGGCCCGGTCCACCCGGGCAGGATGATGGCCACCACCCCGGTACTTCGGGTCCGCATCGCCCGCGCCGTCAGGTTCGGCCGGTACCCGAGCTCGTCGACCGCCGCCTGGATCCGCGTCGACGACGCCGCCCCGACGGTCGGATCGGCCCGCAGGTACCGCGACACCGTCTGATGCGAAACCCCTGCCAGCGCGGCCACGTCGTACATCGTCGGCCGCCGCTGCGCACTCATGCCGGCAACGATACTTGCCTACTACTTCAGGTGGTGGACCTCCTGCAGCGCATAGACGGGCGTGGGCAGGTTCTCGTAGCGGGCCTTGAGTTGCAGGGACAGGTAGAGCGAGTAGTGCCGCGACTGGTGCAGGTTGCCGCCGTGGAACCAGAGCGCCTCCTGTTGGGTCGGCTTCCACATGTTGCGTTGTTCGCCCTCCCACGGGCCCGGGTCCTTGGTCGTGTCGGAGCCAAGGCCCCAACACTTGCCTACGGCATCGGCTACCTCCGGTGAGATCAGGTCGGCCGCCCAGCCGTTCATCGAGCCGTACCCGGTGGCGTAGACGACGAGGTCCGCGGGCAGCGTCGTACCGTCCTCGAGTACGACGGCGTCCTCGGTCAGGTGCGACACCTGGCCGTGGGCGAGCTTCACGTCCCCGTTCGCGACCAGCTCCGCGGAGCCGACGTCGATGTAGTACCCCGATCCCCGCCGCAGGTACTTCATGAACAGCCCGGACCCGTCGTCTCCCCAGTCGTGCCGGAAGCCGGACGCCTCCAGCCGCGCGTAGAAGTCCTTGTCCTTCTCGGCCATCGCCTGGTACGCCGGGATCTGGAACTCGTGCAGGATCCGGTACGGGATCGACGCGAAGATCAGGTCCGCCTTCTCGGTCGTCACGCCGGCCGCGAGCGCGCGCTCGGAGTACAGGTCACCAAGGCCGTACTCCATCAGCGAGGCGCTCTTCACGATGTGCGTGCTGGACCGTTGCACCATCGTCACGTCGGCGTCGTGTTCCCAGAGCGCGCCGCAGATGTCGAAGCTGCTGTTGTTCGACCCGATCACCACGCACCGCTTGCCGGCGTACGCGTCCGGGCCGGGGTGCGCCGACGAGTGGTGCTGGTCGCCGCGGAACACGTCCTGCCCGGGCAGGTTCGGCACGTTCGGCTTCCCGGACATGCCGGTCGCGAGGACGAGCTGCTTCGGGCGCAGCGTCAGCTCCTGCCCGTCTCGCTCGACGACGACGGTCCACTCACCGTCGGCGTACGACGCGGAGCGCGCGACCGTGTTCGACCAGTACGGGACCTCCATCGTCCGCACGTACGACTCGAGCCAGTCGCCGATCTTGTCCTTCGGTGCGAACACGGGCCAGTTGTCCGGGAACTTCAGGTACGGCAGGTGGTCGTACCAGACCGGATCGTGCAGGCACAGCGACTTGTACCGGTTCCGCCACTGGTCCCCCGGCCGCGGGTGCTTGTCGATCACCAGCGCCGGTACGCCGAGTTGCCGCAACCGTGCACCGAGTGCGATCCCGCCCTGCCCGCCGCCGATCACGAGGACGTACGGCTGCTCGGCCGACCCGAGCGTCTCCGCCTCGGCCTGCCGCTTCTCCTTCCACGTCTGCCGGTGCTTGTCGGCGCCGTGCTCCGCGCCCAACGGCCGGCGTACGCCGCGCGGCTCCTCGAACCCCTTCAGCTCCCGCAACGTGGTGAGCAGCGTCCACGCCTTGTCCTGCCCGTCCTCGTCGACGAGCCGGACCAGCCCGCCGCCGCGCCCGACGCCGGTCTCGAACTCGAACCACGCGGTGATCACCCCGTCCGCCTCGGCCGCCGGCTCGGTCAGCCGGAAGCCGCTCGGATCGGTGGTCTCCAGCGTCTTCGTCAGCAGGTCGGTGACGCCGTCCGGGTTCTCGACGGTCTTCAGGTTCCAGGTGAACGCGACGAGGTCGCGCCAGAAGCTCGTGGTCGCGAACAGGCCCGCGGCCCGAGGGACGTCGCGCGCCCGCAGCGCGTCCTCGAACGCCGTCAACCAGTGCGTGGCCCGCTCGTCTGCCGACTGCTGCCTGGTCGGCTTCTCCTCGGTCTGAGTCATGAGGTCAGGACACCGCGTCACGGCTAGGGGCGACCAGGGTTGCACCACGTTGCACCGTGGCGACGGTCACTGTCCCGGCCTACGATGAGCCGCAAGGCGGGAGGTGCCCATGACAGCGAGTACGGCGTACGGCGCGATCCCGCCTGGCACGGACCTCACACTGCGTGCCCGCGAGCTGGTCCGGATCCACGACGCGGTGCTCAGCGGCGTACGGCCTCCGCAACGGCCACGGGCGCTCGTAGCGCGCTCCTGGTCGCGGGTGATGAACCTCGGACTGGCCGCCGATCATGTCAATGCGCGCCGTCCGATGAGCCAGGAGGAGCTGGTACGTCGTCGCAGTACGTCACGACTCTCGCTGGTGATCGACGAACTGCGCCGGGTGCTGACCAGCGTCGCGGACGCCTCGCTGTTCCTGATGGTGGTGTGCGACGCGGACGGTGTCGTGCTGTGGCGGGAGGGCGCGCCGCGGGTGCAGCTCACCGCGGATCGGCTCGGGTTCCTCGAAGGGATGCTGTGGACCGAGCAGGTCGTCGGCACCAACGCGATCGGTACGGCGCTGGCCGAGGCGGCGCCGGTGCAGCTGTTCTCGGCCGAGCACTACGAGAGCCACCAGCACCCCTGGTACTGCACGGCCTGGCCGATCCACGACCCGCGGGACGGCGCGCTGCTCGGGGTGGTCGACGTGAGCGGCCCGGCGCTGACGCTGCATCCGGCGATCGCCGCGCTGGTGGAGAGCGCGGTCCGGCTGTCCGAGGCGGCGCTCTGGCGGCACCACCAGGAGCGGCTCGAGAGCCTGCGGCGGTCGACCGAGGCCGTGGTCAGTTCCACCAACGGTCCGCTGCTGGTCGTCGACGACCACGGGTGGGTCGCGCACCACACCGGGATCGCGGCGCGCGACCAGATCGACGTACCGCAGGCCGACCGGGCGGTCGCCGTACCGGGGCTCGGGCTGTGTCTGCCCGAACGGCTCGGCGACGGCTGGCTGATCCGCCCGCGGGAGGCCGGGGCGACCGTGCGGGCCCGGTTGTACCCCGGGCCGGACCCGCGGCTCGAAGTACTCCGGGACGGCGAGCCGTGGCGTACGTCGCTGACACCGCGGCACGCCGAGATCCTCGCCGCCCTGACCGCGACCGGACCACGCGGGCTCACCGCGGCCGAACTCAGCACCCGCCTGTACGGCGACGCGCACCACGAGGTCACGATCCGTGCCGAGATCTCCCGCCTCCGCCGCGTCGCCGGAGCACTCGTGTCGACCCACCCCTACCGGATCGCGGCCGGCGTGTCGATCGAGCTCTGAACCTGGCGCGGGCCGGCCTTGGGCCAGGTCATCGAGCCGGGTTCGCGGGCCTCGCGGCGGATCCGGTTGTCGACAACGAACCGGCAGGTCTTCTCCTTCACCTTCGCGCCCAGCCGCCCCGGGATGAACAGATTCACCGCCGTGTCGTCCTTGCGCGCAAGCTGGCGGATCCCCGCCCCCCGTCCGAGGCTGATGCACGCACCACTGAACCGCAGCTCAAGCGGAGCAGGCTCAGTGCCCGCGATCCGACTCAGCACCGTGTCAGCCGCCTGCGCACCGAGCGGCCCGGCTGCATACGTACTCATCCGCAACGGCCGCCCGGACGGCGCAACCGCGTCGCCGGCAGCCAAGACCCGATCGTCGTCCACCGACGTCAACGTCTCGTCCGTCATCAGCCGCCCGGCCGCATCCGTCCGCAAACCACTGTCCGCCGCCAGCCCCGGTACGCCGAACCCCGCCGTCCAGATCGTCAACGCGCTGCGCCGCGCGAGACCGTTCTCCAGCACGATCGTGTCCGCGTGGACCTTCGTCACCGGCTGCCGTTCGAGGACGTCGACATCGTGGCCGGCGAGCCACTTCGCGACGTACCGCCGTCCCTTCGTGCTCAGCGTCGGGGCGAGCGAGCCGCCGCAGACGAGGGTTACGTCGCGACCGGCTTCGGCGAGTTCGGCGGCCGTTTCGATCCCGGTGAAGCCGCCGCCGACCACGGTGATCGGGGCGTCCGCCGGCAGGTCGTCCAGCTTCGCGCGGAGGCGTTCGGCCGACTCGTACTCGGCGATGTCGAAGGCATGCTCGTTGATCGGCGTCGCCGCGCGGCTGCCGATCGCGTAGATCAGGTAGTCGTAGTCCAGCGCGCGACCGGACGCCAGCTCGACCGTCCGGCCCGCGGTGTCGATCCGGGTGGCGCTGTCGACGACCAGGTCGACGCCCTCGGCGAGCAGCGTGCCGTAGTCGATCGTGACGTCCCCGGTGCGGGCGACGAACTGGTGCAGCCGGATCCGCTCGACGAACCGCGGGCGCGGGTTGACCAGCGTGACGTCGACGTCCGCGCGCTGCCGCAGACGGTTCGCGGCCAGCGTCCCGGCGTACCCGCCGCCGAGGACGACGACCTTGTGGTGTTCGGACATCGTGGAGTTCCTTCCGTGACGTGTCGTGTGCACTGGTCCGACCAGACAGGTCGCCGGAACGTGAGGTCACACTTCGCCGGCCTGCGGTGTCGGGTAGCTGTGGACATGCATCAGGAACGACGACAGCTGACCAACCTCGCGTACCGGCTGCTCGGGTCGCTGGCGGACGCGGAGGACGTCGTCCAGGAGACGTACGCCCGGTGGTATGCGATGGCGCCGTCCGAGCGTCAGGTGATCGAGAACCCGGCCGCATGGCTGACGAAGGTGGCGAGCCGGATCTGCCTGACCCAGCTGTCGTCGGCGCGGGTCCGGCGGGAGCAGTACGTCGGCGAGTGGATCCCGGAGCCGCTTCCCGGACCGGCTCCGGGATCGGCTTCGGGAACGGCCGAGTGGCGGGCCGGCGACCCGGCGGACCGGATCACGCTGGACGAGTCGGTCAGCATGGCGTTCCTCGTCGTCCTGGAGTCGATGACGCCGGCCGAGCGGGTGGCGTTCATCCTGCACGACGTGTTCGCCTACCCGTTCAAGGAGATCGCCGACATCGTCGGCCGCTCGCCCGCGGCCTGCCGCCAGCTCGCCTCCTCCGCCCGGCGCCGGCTCACCGCCGCACCCCCGACCCCGGCCGCCGTCCAGTCCCGGATCGTCCGCGACTTCAAACACGCCTGGGAGTCCCGCGACATCCAGGCCCTGATCGCCCTCCTCGACCCCGACGCCACCACCACCGCCGACACCGGCGGCCGCGCCCCCGTCTTCGTCCGTTCTCTCACCGGCGCCGGCCGCATCGCGGATACCTTCGCGAAGTTCGCCGCCCGGCTCACCCAACTCACCATCAAGGAATGCACCGTCAACGGCCGCCCCGGCCTCCGCGCCGAATCCGGCGGCACCACCGTCACCGTCTACGCCTTCGACACCACCCCCACCCAGATCAAACACATCTGGGCCATCCGCAACCCCACCAAACTCGACGCCTGGGTGTCCAGTTGCTGACGGGGTGGTGGTGTTGGGGTGGTGGGGCGGGGAAGGGTGGGTGGTTATGACGGACAAGGTGCGTGAGGCGACCGGGTTTCAGGAGCAGGCGGGGTACGACGAGTCCATCGATCTGCGGACGGACTTCGTCATGGTGTACGGGTTGAACGAGACGACGGCGGAGCGGATCGGGCGGTGGCGGGAGGCCGGGTATCGGGTGCATCTGATGACCGGGATCTCCTGGGGCACGTACCAGGACTACCTGGACGGGCGGTGGGACGGGGACGGGCACTGGGACGACGCCCAGACCGCGGCGGACGGGAAGCCGATCCTGCACGGGGAGAGTACGGACATCCCGTACATGGTGCCGACGTTCGGATTCACGGAGTACCTGGTGCAGAAGCTGCGGCCGATCATCGGGCTCGGGGTGGAGGGGATCCACCTGGAGGAGCCGGAGTTCTGGGCGCGGGCGGGATACTCGGAGGCGTTCAAGCGCGAGTGGCAGGCGTACTTCAAGGAGCCGTGGCAGCCGCCGCACAGTACTCCGGAGGCGCACTTCCGCTCGGGCGAGCTCAAGCAGCACCTGCTCTCCCGCAGCCTCGACCGTGTCACCTCGGTACTGCGCGACGAGGCGCTCACGCAGGGACGCGAGGTGCACTTCTACGTACCGACGCACAGCCTGCTCAACTACACGCAATGGCAGATCATCAGCCCGGAGTCCCGGCTGCGCACGCTGCCCTCGATCGACGGCGCGATCGCGCAGGTGTGGACCGGTACCTCGCGGACGCCGAACGTGTACGACGGCAAGGTCGCCGAGCGGACGTTCGAGACGGCGTACCTGGAGTACGGCATCGCGCAGGACCTGACCCGCGGCACCGACCGGCGGATGTGGTTCCTGCACGACCCGATCGAGGACCACCCGGACCGGACCTGGGAGGACTACCTCGCCAACTACCAACGCACCCTGGTCGCGTCGCTCCTGCACCCGGGCGTCTCCCGGTACGAAGTCGCGCCGTGGCCGCACCGGATCTTCACCCGCCCGTACCTGCGCGAAGGCAGCACCGAGCGCGAGCTGATCCCGCCGGACACCGCGACCAGCTACCTGATCGCGATGAACAGTCTCCGCGACCTCGACCAGCCCGACGTACGGTGGGCGCACGACGGCCCGCGGGTCGGCATCGCCCTGTCGGACACCGCGATGTTCCAGCGCTGGTCCCCCGGCGGCGAGAGCGGGCACTACGACGGCTTGCAGGACGCCCTCGCGCTCGAGGGCCGTGAGCAACTACATTTCTCCGACTTCTACGGCCTCGCCCTGCCCCCGCTGTACGAAGGCCAGCGCGTCGCGCCCGTCCAGCTCGAGAACGTCATCGACACCCCCGATGCGCTCGACGACGTCGACGTACTCGTCCTCAGCTACGAGTTCCAGAAGCCCCTCGCCCCGAGCATCCACTACGCCCTCGCCGGCTGGGTGAACCGCGGCGGCAGCCTGCTGTACGTCGGCGACGGCGCGGACCCGTACCACGAGATCCGCTCCTGGTGGACCGGCCGGTACGACACCTGCGCCGACCACCTGGCCGAGGCACTCGGCGCCGACCGCACCCGCGACGACATCCAGCCGATCGGCCAGGGCCGCGTCCGCTTCCTCGCCTCCCGCCCCGCCGACTTCACCGAGAAGCCGGGCGAACTCGTCACCGCACTCCGCGAGCTCGCCGAGGCCGGCGGCCACACCTGGCAACCCACGAACTGGCTCGCCGTCCAGCGCGGCCCGTACCTGATCGGCGCCGTCCTCGACGGCACACACGTTGTCGAAGGCACCTATCTCGACCTGCTCGACCCGCACCTCGGCGTCGTGCGCCGCTGCGAGCTCGGCCCGGGTGAGTTGACCTGGCTCCGCGACCTCACGTACGACGACGCAACCCTGCTCGCCTCCGCCGGCCGAATCGTCGACTGGCACGAAACCGCCGGCACCATCACCTTCACCTGCGAAGCCCCCCGCGGCATCACCGTCACCACCGCCCTCCGCCTCCCCACCGAGCCCACGACCGTCAACGTCGACTCCCACTACACCCCCGAAACCCACCTCCTCCACCTAACTCACCCGTCCTCCCCAACCGGCACCCCCGTCACCATCACGCTCTGACTTCGTCGAGTCGTGGATCGTGGTCGGGATTTCCCGCCACAATCCACGACTCGACGCCGGCCCCACGGACCGATCTCCACGACTCGGCGGGTTCAGGTGGGTAGTTCGACCGTCACCCGTAGGCCGCCTTCGGGGCGTGGGGTGACGGTCAGGGTGCCGTCGTGGGCGCGGGTGATGCTCTTGACGATTGCGAGGCCGAGGCCGACGCCGGAGTGCTGGTCGGTGCGGATGCGTTCGCTGCCGCGTTGGAACGGCTCCACGAGCGTGGCGATCAGGTGTGGCGCCAGCTGCTCGCCTGTGTTCTCGACAGTCAGCACGACCGTCGGGGTGTCGACGCGGGTGTTCACCCACACCGAGCCACCGGTCGGCAGATTGTGGACGATCGCATTGTGGACGAGGTTGGTCGTCAGCTGCAGCAGCAGCGCGGGTGAGCCGACCGTCGGCGCCTGGTCCCCGCCGGTCTCGACGGTGATCCCGTTCTTCTCGGCGAGCGGCAGCAGCGTCTCGGTGGCCTCTTCCGCGATCAGTGACAGGTCGACGCGTTCGCGGCTGAACGACCGCTGGTTCGCACGGCTGAGCACGAGCAGCGCCTCGGTCAGGTCGATCGCCCGCGCGTTGACTGCGTGCAGCCGATCCACGAGTACGCCGTTGTCGTGCGTCATGTCGTTGCGCGCCACGTCGAGCAACGTCTGCGTGATCGCGAGCGGCGTCCGCAGTTCGTGCGAGGCGTTCGCGGCGAACCGTTGCTGCTCGGCCACGTGCGCCTCGAGCTGGGCGAGCATCGTGTCGAACGCGTCGGCCAGCTCCCTGAACTCGTCGTTCGGCCCGGTCAGCCGGATCCGGTGCGACAGCGACCCGGTCGCGGCGACCCGGGTGGCCTCGGTGATCTTGGTGAGCGGATCGAGCATCTTGCCGGCCAGCACCCACCCACCGACCATTCCGAAGACCAGCAGGAACGCCATCACCACCGCCGCCACCGGCGCGAACGACCGCCACAGCAGCTGCGGGAACGTGTACGTCGTGGTCATGATCACCACGCCGCCGGACTTGAACTGCATCAGCCCGAACCATCCCGCGACCAGCAGCAGCACGCCTGCGGCCATCACGAACCCCGCGTAGCTGATCGCGAGCTTGAGCCGGACGCTCAGCCCGGGCTCCCTATCCACGCCCGGTGCCCCCAGTGTCCTCGTCGATCCGGTACCCGGCCCCCGCGACGGTCGCGATCACCCAGGGCTCACCGAGCCGCTTCCGCAGTGCCGACACGGTGATGCGTACGGCGTTCGTGAACGGGTCGGCGTTCTCGTCCCAGGCCCGCGCGAGCAGATCCTCCGCGCTGACGATCCCGCCCTCCGCGGCGACCAGCACCTCGAGGACCGCGAACTGCTTGCGGGTCAGCGCGACGTACCGCCCGTCCCGGTACACCTCGCGGCGGAACGGGTCGAGCCGCAAGCCGGCGATCTCCCGCACCGGCGGCCGGCTGTACGCGCGCCGCCGGTCCAGCGCGCGCAACCGCAGGACCAGCTCCTGGAACTCGAACGGCTTCGTCAGGTAGTCGTCGGCGCCCAGCTCGAACCCGGACGCCTTGTCGTCCAGCCGGGACGCCGCGGTCAGCATCAGGATCGGCGTACCGCTGCCGGAGGCAACGATCTGCTTGGCGACCTCGTCACCGGACGGGCCGGGGATGTCCCGGTCCAGGACCGCGATGTCGTAGGTGTTCAGGTCGAGCAGCTCCAGCGCCGTGTCGCCGTCGCCGGCGATGTCCGCGGCGATCGCCTCCAGGCGCAGCCCGTCCCGGATGGCACCCGCCATCTCCGGCTCGTCCTCCACGATCAGCACCCGCACACTGACGATGCTACGGGCCGGTCCATATCGTCCGCGTATCCAAAACCCGATACCGGCCGGCAACACGCTCCCGCCTTCACTGGGTGCTATGACCGTCAGCCGACCGACCCGGCGCGCCCGATCGACGACCAGATCGACGATCCGGGCGGCCTTCCTGCTCGCCAACGTGGCGATCATCAGCGTGTTCATCCACCAGTCCCTGGCGACCTCGCTGCCGACCGTCGGTCGCGGCGGGCTCGGCGAGGCGGACGGAGCCGTGCCGGACGGCGTCACGGTGTTCGACGACAAGGTTCCCGGTGTCGTCAACCTCGATCCCGAGCTGCTCGGCGCGCTCCGGCGGGCCGCGACGGCCGCGGCGCGGGACGGGGTCGTGTTCTACGTGAACAGCGGCTGGCGGTCCCCGGCGTACCAGGAGAAGCTGCTCGCGGACGCGATCGAGCGGTACGGCTCGCAGGAGGAGGCGGCGCGCTGGGTGGCGACGCCGCAGAACTCGCCGCACGTCCAGGGCCAGGCGATCGACATCGGGCGCTCGGACGCGACGGCGTGGCTGGCCGAGCACGGTGCCGGGTACGGACTGTGCCAGATCTACGACAACGAGCCGTGGCACTACGAGCTCCGCCCGGAGGCGGTCGAGCACGGCTGCCCGCCCCGGTACGCCGACCCGACGCACGACCCGAGGATGCAACGGTGACGCTCACCGTCGCGCCGATCAGCGCCGCCGAGCATCTGGCCTTCGTCCAAGCGCAACCCTCGGTCAGCTTCCTGCAGACGCCGGCCTGGGCGCAGGTGAAGACCGAGTGGCGCAGCGAGTCCCTCGGCTGGTACGACGGCCGGCGGCTCGTCGGCGCCGGGCTCGTCCTGCACCGCCCGGTCCCCCGGCTGGACCGCGTCACGCTCGCGTACCTCGCCGAAGGACCGGTCATCGACTGGACCGGCCCGCTCGACCGGTGGCTCGATCCGCTGGCGACGTACCTCAAGGCGAACGGCGCGTTCGCGATCCGGCTCGGTCCGCCGGTCCGCACCGACACGTGGACGGCCGCGCAGGTCAAGGACGGCATCGCGGACCCCGGCGTCCGGCGGCTCACCGACCTGCCGAGCGTGGAGGCGCCCGGCGCCCAGGTGACGAAGCAGTTGCGCGCGGCCGGCTGGCTCCCGCAGAACCCGGTCGACGGGTTCGGCACCGGGCATCCGCAGTACACGTTCGAGCTCCCGCTCCGCGGCTCCGAGGACGACGTACGGCGGGGCATGAACCAGCAGTGGCGGCGCAACATCAAGAAGGCGGCGAAGTCCGGCGTCGAGGTCACGGTCGGCGACGACCTCGAGGCGTTCCACGCGCTGTACGTCCACACCGCCGAGCGCGACCACTTCACACCACGGCCGCTACGGTACTTCGAGACCATGTACGACGCGCTCCGCGCCGAGGACCCGGACCGGATCCGGCTGTACCTCGCGCACCACGAGGGCGACCTGGTCGCCGCCGCGATCATGATCCGGGTCGGCACCCAGGCGTGGTACTCGTACGGCGCCTCCGCGACCGAGAAGCGCGACGTCCGCGGGTCGAACGCCTGCCAGTGGGCGATGATCCGGGACGCGCTCGCGGCCGGGTGCGAGGTCTACAGCCTGCGCGGCATCACCCCGACGCTCGACGCCGACGACTCCTACGTCGGGCTGGTCCAGTTCAAGGTCGGCACCGGCGGACAGGCCGTGCGGTACGTCGGCGAGTGGGACCTGCCGCTGCGGCCGCTGACGTACCGGGCGTTCGACCTGTACATGCGCCGGCGACGCTGACATATCGTCCACCTATCGAAAATCCGATACGCCCGGGCAACACGGGATTCTGGTTTACTGGCCGGATGCACCCGAGCGGCCTGCGCTTCTGGTCGGGCACGTTCACCGGAGTCGTCTTACTGGCCGTGCTCCTGCTGCCCGTCGCCGTCGTCGTCCTGTGGCTGCGCGCGCGTCGACGGGGCCTGCGCGCCGCGGTTGCCGAGGTCGCGATCGTCTACTGGACGCTGCCGCTGATCTGGATGACCCTGCTCCCCGGCAGCCACGCCGGCCAGGTGCCCGAACGGGTCAGCCTGGTCCCGTTCCGCGACCTGCTGAGCATGGACCCGCCGCAGATCATCGGCAATCTGCTGCTGTTCGCCGTGCTCGGCTTCTTCCTCCCGCTCCGATTCGCCATCGGGTTCCGGCGGGTCGTGCTGATCGCGGCCTGCTGCTCGCTGGGGATCGAGATCTCGCAGTACGTCTTCCGGCTCGACCGCGTGTCGTCGGTGGACGACGTCCTGCTGAACACCGTCGGCGCCGGCCTCGCGGCGCTCGCGTCGTACCGCTGGTGGACATGTCGTCCGCATATGAAAAACCGGATACGCGCTCGCAACGCCGTCTCTTCTTGACTGGGAGGCATGAAACCGGGAATCACCGTCTTCGGCTGCGAGCCCGACGAGGCGATCCTGTTCCGTGAACTGGCGCCCCGGCTCGGCGTACTGCCGACGATCACCGCGGCCGCCGTCACCGGGGAAACCGCCGAGCTCGCCACCGGGAATCGTTGCATCAGCATCGGCCACAAGACCCGCGTGTCCAACGAGACATTGCACGCCCTCAGCCGCCTCGGCGTCGAATACGTGTCCACCCGGAGCATCGGCTACAACCATCTCGACCTGCCGTTCGCCGAAAGCGTCGGAATCGAGGTGGGAAATGTCTCCTACTCCCCCGACAGCGTCGCCGACTACACGCTGATGCTGATGCTGATGGCGGTCCGGAACGCGAAATCCGTCGTCCGGCGCACCGACCTCCACGACTACCGGCTGTACCCCGTCCGCGGCCGCGAGCTGCGCGATCTGACCGTCGGCGTCGTCGGTACCGGCCGGATCGGCGCCGCGGTCCTGGATCGGCTGCGCGGCTTCGGCTGCCGCGTACTCGCCTTCGACACGACCCCGAAGACATCGGCCGACTACGTCCTCCTGGACGAATTGCTCGAGCAGAGCGACATCGTCACGTTGCACACTCCGCTGACTCCGGAAACGCATCACCTGCTCGACAAGGAACGTCTCGCGCAATTGCCGCCCGGTGCTTTCGTCGTGAACACCGGACGTGGCGCACTGATCGACACCGAGGCGCTGGCGACAGCTCTCGAGGACGGACGGCTCGGCGGCGCCGCACTCGACGTTCTGGAAGGCGAGGAAGGAATCTTCTACGCCGACCACAGCAATCGTCCGGTCAAAAGCTCGCTGCTGCTGCGATTGCAGGTCCTGCCGACGGTCCTGATCAGTCCGCACACCGCCTATTACACCGACCGTGCCCTCCAGGACATGGTCGAGAACTCTCTTGTCAATTGCCTGAACTTCGAAAGCGGGAAACACCATGGGTAAGTTGAAGGTCGGAATCCTGTTCGGCGGCGTGTCCGAGGAACACGGTGTCTCGGTGAAGTCCGCCCGCCAGGTCGCGGCGGCCCTCGACACCGACAAGTACGAGCCGTACTACATCGGCATCTCGCAGAGCGGCGCCTGGAAGCTCTGCGACGGCCCGGACACCGACTGGGAGAGCGGCAGCCCCGTCGTCCTGTCCCCGGACAGCAGCGTGCGCGGCCTGCTGGTCCTGGAGGCCGACCGCCTCGGCTCGCGGATCCGCCAAGGCCAGTACCGGACCGTCAACCTGGACGTGATCCTGCCGGTCCTGCACGGCAAGCGCGGCGAGGACGGCGCGATCCAGGGCCTGCTCGAGCTGTCCGGCATCCCGTACGCCGGCTGCGACATCCAGAGCTCGGTGCTGTGCATGGACAAGACGCTGACGTACCTCGTCGTGCAGAGCGCGGGCATCCCGACGCCGAAGTTCTGGATCGTCGGCGCCAAGGAGACCGTCGACCCGGAGCAGTTCGAGTACCCGGTGTTCGTGAAGCCGGCCCGGTCGGGTTCGTCGTTCGGCGTCAGCAAGGTGAACGCCAAGGACGAGCTGGCCGGCGCGATCGAGACGGCCGCTCAGTACGACGGGAAGGTCCTGATCGAGGAGGCCGTCGTCGCCAGCGAGGTCGGGTGCGCGATCCTCGGCAACGACCCGGAGCTGACCGTCGGCGAGGTCGACCACATCGCACTCTCGCACGGGTTCTTCAAGATCCACCAGGAGGACACCCCGGAGAGCGGTTCGGAGAACTCGACGCCGATCGTCCCCGCCGACATCCCGGCCGAGTCCCGGTCGCTCGTGCAGGAGACGGCGAAGGCCATCTACCGGGCGCTGGGGTGTACCGGGCTCGCCCGCGTCGACCTGTTCCTCAAGGAGGACGGCTCGGTGGTCCTGAACGAGGTCAACACCTTCCCGGGCCTCACGTCGTACAGCCGGTATCCGCGGATGATGACCGCCGCCGGCCTGCCGCTCGGCAAGGTCGTCGACGGGCTGATCACCACCACGCTGTCGGGGAGTCCGCGGTGACGGCAGAGCTCGTGTACGTCGACGAGTTCGCGGCCGGGATCCGGTGGGACGCGAAGTACGCGACCTGGGACAACTTCACCGGCAAACCGGTGGACGGCTACCAGGCGAACCGGATCGTCGGCACCCGCGCCCTGTGCGCCGCCCTCGAACGCGCCCAGCGCAACGCCGAGCCGCTCGGGTTCGGCCTGCTGCTCTGGGACGGGTACCGCCCGCAGCGGGCCGTCGACAACTTCCTCCGCTGGTCCGAGCAACCCGAGGACGGCCGGACCAAACCGCGGCACTACCCGAACATCGAGCGCGCCGAGATGTTCACCCAGGGATACGTCGCGACCCGGTCGGGACACAGCCGCGGCAGCACCGTCGACCTCACGCTGTACCACCTGGGCACCGGCGAGCTGGCCCGGATGGGCGGCGACCACGACCTGATGGACTCGATCTCGCACCACGGGGCGACCGGTATCAACGCGGGCGAGGCGCGGAACCGGGAGACGCTGGCGTCGGTGATGGAGTCCGCTGGGTTCGAGCGGTACGCGTGCGAGTGGTGGCACTACACGCTCCGCGACGAGCCGTACCCGGACACCTATTTCGATTGCCCGATCGGATGATCCGGCCGGCCCGTCCCACCGACAGCGCAACGGTCAACGAGCTGTTCGCGCAGCTCGGATACCCGCAGGACGACGTCGCCGCGACCGCCGCCCGGATCCGCTTCTGGGCGGGCGATCCGACCAGCGCCGTCTACGTGGACGATGCCAACGGCAACCTTCGCGGACTAGTCGCGGTGCACGTCGAGCCATTCATCCAGCTGCCCGGGTTCTCCGGCCGGATCGTGGCGCTGGTCGTCGCCGAGGACGCCCGCCGCCAAGGTGTGGCGGGTGAGCTGATGACGGCGGCGGAGTCGTTCGCGGTCCGGCACGGCTGCGTACGGTTCGAGGTCACCAGCTCGGACTTCCGCAGTGAGGCGCACGAGTTCTACCAGCGCCGCGGCTACGTCAACCAGGCCGGACGGTCGTCGCGGTTCATCCTCGCGGCGAACTGACGTTGAACCACGCCCGCAGCCCGGCGACCCGGCGAAGTACCAGCTGGTCGAGCAACAGCACGGCGAGCAACGTCAGGCCGAAGAGAGGCAAGAAGAGGCCCAGGGCAACGACCAGCACGGCCAGCCCCGGTGTCGCCCGCAGCGGCAACCGCCCGCGCGGGGCACCGAGGGCCTTGCCTTTCGGCCGCCGGCGCCACCACATCAACGGACCGGTTACGCACAGGAAGATCACGCCCGCGCAGAACGCCGTCGTCGCCCAGAAGTTCACCACGCTGCCCCGGCGTCCCTCGTGCAGCGCGATCCCCTGCGCCACCACCTTCGCCAGCACCGGATAGTCGCGATAGCCGTACGTCGACACCACGCGCCCGCCGTACTGGTCGACGTGCAGCGTGCGTTCCTGGCCGGGGTCGTGGAACGCGTACCCGATCGCCGAGAACACGCCCTCGCGGTCGGCGGGCAGCGCGATCGTCATCGGGCTGCGCAGCCCGTTGCGGCGGCCGACCTCGACGGCGGTGTCGACGGTCGCGACCGAGGCCGTCCGGTTCGCCGGGTCGGACCGCGGCACCTCGCTCTTGCCGAGCGCCCACGGCACCGTGTGGCTGTGCGGCAGCGACTCGTCGAGCTTCGAGGTCGGGTTCGACAACGCGCCCGGGTCCTCGGCCCAGAACGACGTACCGTTGTTCGTCGCGAGCTCCTGGGTCTTCGCGCCCCACACGCCGGTCCACGGCAGACCCGAGACGACCAGGAACAACAGCCCGACGCCGAGTACCGCACCGGTCCGGCCGTGCCGCGAACGCAGTACGGCGCCCGCCGCACCGGCCGCCCGGCGGCGCGCCCGCGCCACCCGGCCGCGGACGAACAGGTAGTAGCCGGTCAGCGCCATCACGATCGCCCAGCAGGCGGCGATCTCGATCACGGCGTCACCCCAACGGCCGGCCATCAGCTCGCCGTGCAGGAGGATCGCGACGCCGGAGAGCGTGCGGTCCGGGTTCAGCGCGCCGAGGACCTTGCCTTCGTACGGGTCCACGAACACGTCCCGCGGACCCGCGGCCGTGTCGACCGAGAACACCGTCGACCGGTTCGGCGTGGACGGCTCGGTCATCGACACGACCCGGTCTCCCGGGTACGCCGCCCGTACCTCCGCCAGCTGCGACTCGTACGGCTGCGCCACCAGGCCGGCGGGCTGGTCGACCTTCATCAGGTCGGCGTGCAGCATCGGCTCGAGCTGGAACCGGAACAGGTAGATCAACCCGGTCGTCGCCAGGATCAGCAGCACCGGTACGACCAGGAAGCTGGCGTAGAAGTGCCACCGCCAGAACGCCCGGAACAGGCCCGTCCCCCGCTTGCGCGGCTCCTGTTCGACGGCCGGCGGTGCCTCCAGTACTGCGTTCACGTCCGCTCCTCTCCGTCGTAGGAGTCGGTTCCGCGGACCGGGCGGTTCCCGGCGACAGGTGTGGTGTGGCGCACAGCACGGCGAATGCGAGGATGGTGCGGCCATGCACCAGAGCCCGGGGTTCCGCGCCGCGCGCGCCACGATGTTCGCGGCCACCTGCGTGCTGCTCGCCGGTCTCGGCCACGTGCTGATGTCCGGCGCGATGCTTCCGTGGTGGGCGCTGCCGATGGGTTTCGGCTGGATCGGCGTCACCGGATGGATCCTCGCCGACCGCGAGCGCGGCGTACCGTTCGTCGTCGTCTGCACGCTGGTGGCGCAGGGTGCGCTGCATGTCGTGTTCACGCTCGCGCAGACGATGACGCCGATGGGGCACATGCACGGCGGTACGCCGGCCGGCATGTTCGGCGCGCACGCGGCGGCCGCGGTGTTGTGCGGTCTGTGGCTCGCGTACGGCGAGCGCGCGGCGTTCTCGGTCCTGCGATCACTCGCTGTGCGGATCCTGTCCCCGCTCCGGCTGGTCGTCTGCCGGCACGTCACGCCGCATCAGCCGCCGGCGTACTCCCCCGCACCGTTGCGGGAGCTGCTGCTCGTCCACGCCATCACGTCCAGAGGTCCACCGCGCGGAGTCGCTGTCTAGACCCACCGCTCACCGGCGTACCGCGGGACTTCCCGCCACGCCGGATCTTGGACTTTCCGAAGGACGTACAGACATGGCTACTGCCCTGTTCCACGATCCGGACGAGACGTCGACCCGCCTCGCCCTGGCCGCCCGCTCGGGCGACCTCGAGGCCCTCGACGCCTTCGTCCGCGCTGTACACCGCGACGTACGCCGGTACGTCGCGCACCTGTCGGCGGATCCGCACGCCGCCGACGACCTCACCCAGGAGACGTTCCTGCGGGCGCTCAAGAGCCTGCACCGGTTCGAGGGCCGCTCGCCGGCGCGGACCTGGCTGCTCGCGATCGCCCGGCGTACCGTCGCCGACGATCTGCGCCGGAAGGCGGCGCGCCCACGCATCTCCCAGCAGGACTGGCAGTTCGCGGCCGAGCAGTCGCAACCGCGCGACCTGCCCGGCTTCGAGGACCGGATCGCGCTGGCCGAACTCCTCGACGCTCTCCCCGTCGACCGCCGCGAGGTCTTCGTCCTCACCCAGCTCGCCGGCGTCCCCTACGCCCAGACCGCCACCCGCCTCGGCTGCCCGATCGGCACCGTCCGCTCCCGCGTGGCCCGGGCCCGGACCGATCTGGCGAACCTACTGAGTACCGCCTGACCACTTCTCCTCGATGTGGGCGTACTTCCAGATGGCATGTGCGCCCACCCAGGTCAGGACGAACAGCGCGACGATCGCGTAGCCGACGTTGTTCAGGTCCACGGCGGCGATCGCCGCCAGTGGGCCGTGGTCGATGTGCAGCTTCTCGGTCAGGATCGAGATCAGCTCGATGCTGCCGATCACCAGCGCGACCGCGACCGAGAGGCCGGTGATCGTGATGTTGTAGTAGACCTTGCGCACCGGCTTCGCGAACGCCCAGCCGTAGGCGAAGTTCATCAGGCAGCCGTCGATGGTGTCGAGCAGGCTCATCCCCGCCGCGAACAGGATCGGCAGCGTGAGTACGGCGTACCACGGAAGACTGAACGCCGCGGCACCACCGGCGAGCACCAGCAGGCTGACCTCGGTCGCGGTGTCGAACCCGAGACCGAACAGGAAGCCGATCGGGTACATCTGCCACGGCCGGGTCACCGCCTTGGTGACGCCGGACAGGATCCGGTTCATGAAGCCGCGGTTGTTCAGGTGCTGCTCGAGCGTCGCCTCGTCGTACGCGCCGGTGCGCATCCGCCGGAACACCTTGATCACCCCGACCAGTACGGCGAGGTTCAACGCGGCGATGAGGTACAGGAACACGCCGGAGACCGCCGTACCGATCACACCGGTGACCTGCTGCAGCCGGGACGAGTCGTTGGTGACCTGGCCGGCCAGGGTACGGACGCCGATGCCGAGCAGGAAGCACAGCGTGAACACCACGGTCGAGTGCCCGAGCGAGAACCAGAACCCGACCGACAACGGCCGCCGTCCGTCCGCCATCAGCTTCCGGGTGGTGTTGTCGATCGCGGCGATGTGGTCGGCGTCGAACGCGTGCCGCATCCCGAGCGTGTACGCCGTCACGCCGAGCCCGACCCCGAACACGCCGGCCGACCCGAGCAGGTAGTGCCGCGGCGCCACGATCAGCGCCAGCACGCCCCAACCGGCCAGGTGCAGCAGCAGTACGAACGCCGCCATACCGCCGACCGAGGTCCACTCGCGACCGGTCACCTCCATTCGCCTCACGAACGGCCAGTTAACGCCTTTCGCTTCTCAGATGCAACCAAGTCGCAGGAGCGGATTGCTGCTTGATTCCTTTCCCCGCGGCACCGGACCGTGAGGGCTCGTGCCGTATCCCGAGAGCCGTACCCCGAGAGGACCCACCGTGCAGAGACCGAATCTGTTGTTCGTGCTGGCCGATCAGTGGCGCAGCAGCGCGTTCGGCTTCCGCGGGCAGGATCCCGTGCGGACGCCGCACCTCGACGCGCTCGCGGCGGACTCGGTCGTGCTGACGAACGCGATCAGCAACTACCCGGTGTGCAGCCCGTATCGCGCGATGCTGATGTCGGGGCGGTACCCGTTCGGCAACGGCGTACCGCTGAACGTCAACTCGCTGACCGCGCCTCTGGGCGTCGGGCTGCGCGCGGACCTCACGTGCTGGTCGGACGTGCTGCACGCGGACGGGTACTACCTCGGGTACGTCGGGAAGTGGCATCTGGACCCGCCCACCGACGACGACGCGATCTACGGCGAAGGGGTCCGCGAAGGGTGCGTGTGGGACGCGTACACGCCGCCGGAGCGCCGCCACGGGTTCGACTTCTGGTACTCGCACGGCTGCTGCGACGACCACCTGCACCCGCACTACTGGGCCGACGCCGCGCCGCGCGAGGCACCGACCCGGGTCGACGCCTGGTCGCCCGAACACGAGACCGACGTCGCGCTCGGCTTCCTCCGGGACGCGGCCCGGCGGTACCGCGAGGACGGGGCGCCGTTCGCGTTGACGATGTCGTACAACCCGCCGCATCAGCCGTTCGACACCGTGCCGTCCCGCTACCTGGACGAGTACCGCGACCGCGACCTGCTGGTCCGTCCGAACGTGCCGGCCGGATCGGACGAGGCCGCGACCGTCGCCCCGCAGTACTTCGCCGCGATGACCGGGGTCGACGAGCAGATCGGCCGGCTGCTCGACGCCCTCACGGCGGAAGGGCTGGACGACAACACGATCGTCGTCTTCACGTCCGACCACGGAATGCAGCTCGGCAGCCACGGCCTGATGTTCAAGAACGTCTGGTACGACGAGTCACTGGTCGTCCCGTTCATCCTGCGCTGGCCCGGCCAGGTACCGGCCCGCACCGACGACCTGTTGCTCAGCGCGCCCGACATCGCACCGACACTGCTCGGCCTGCTCGGCGCCGCGGTACCGGACGAGATGCAGGGCCGGAACCTCTCCGCCGTGGTCCGCGGCGAACCGGGCGACCGGCCGGAGCGGGCGCTCTACCTTCGCCCGGCCGGTGGCTTCGAAGACACCACGGAGGACACCCGCGGGCTGCGGACGCTCGACCGGACCTTTGTCGTCCAACGCGCCGGTGACGGCACCGAGCAGTTGCACCTCTACGACCTCGTCGAGGATCCGTACCAGCAGCAGAACGTCGCCGCCGAGCGTCCGGACGAGGTCGCGGCCCTGCGCGCGGCGCTCCGCGAAGAGCTTGCCCGCTGCAACGATCCCTGGAAGTGACCGAGCGGCGCCGACCGGTCCAGCCGGTCGGCGCCGCTGAAGGTCAGTTCCGTACGAAGCTCGCTCGATGGCTCGCGCCGTACGTGCCATCCGTGGCGACGACCAAGCGCAGCTTGTCCTTCCGCGGCCCGGCGACGGTGATCGTCGGGTCCTTGCTGATCGTGGACCAGCCGGCTTGGTCCAGGACCAGCTCGACCGCGGCAGTGTGCTGCGTCGGGTCGGACACCGCCACGTCCAGCCTGTTCCCCGTCCAGCGCAGTACGACGGCACAAGGATTGTCGACAATCAACGACGTCTTCTGGAGTGCCACCGATCCCGCCGCCCAGAAGTTCGCGCCGACGAGACCGCCGCGGCCGGCGGCTTGGACGACATTCCTATTGTCAACAATCTGCACCGGCGACGCCTGCGCCAGCCGGGCGGTCTGCGCCGCGTCAGCACCCGGCGCCAGCACGTACGCGTACTGCGCCGCGCTCGTGCCGTGATCCAGCCAGAGCGTGACGAACCGGCGGGTGATCGGATCCGTCGGACCGCCCAGGTTCACGTCTCGCCAGCTACCGGTCCGGTCCTCTCGCTTCAGGTTCACCTCGGCGCTGCCCGGGAAGATGTACCCACCAACGCCGTCCACGTGCACCCAGCGCGCCGCCACGCTCGCTGACGACCCTGGGTCCGCGACAGCCGTCCGCCCGTCGACCAGTACCGCCGCGGTACCGCCCGCGTGCAGGTTGCGGTTCTCGACGACGGTCTCGACCCGGTTCCCGCTGGTACTGCGAATGTCGGTGCCCAGCGCAACGATCAGGTCGCCGAAGCAGAACCACGACTTGAGCGCCGTCAGTCCGGTCCCGCCCGGCCCGAGCAGGTGCTGCCCGATCGCGGCGTCCTCGCCGAGCACCGCGCCGCCGACCCAGGCCGCGACCGGCAGACCCGCGCCCCACTCCCCCGCGACCTTGTCCGGCAGCGGCGTCGTGTCGACCGTCGTACCGGGGAGGCGGTAGCGATCGACCGTCGGCCAGAAGCTGTCGTCGAACTGCCCGTTGTCGCGGTCGTACAGGTACGTCATCCCGCTGCCGCTGAAGTACCCGCGGTTGTTCTCGCCGTTGCCGCACTCGTACCAGGTGATCCGCTCGCTGGCCATGCTGATCGCGAGCGCCCACCCGTCACGGCGATGGACGGCCCGGTCCATGCTCGTGAACAGCTTGTGCCCGACCGGTTCGGCCGCCGGCGCGACGCCGGACAGGTCCTTCAGCAGCGCGAGCCGCGCCAGCCCGGCGCTCGCCCGGATGCTGCCGTAGGTGTCGCGCGCGATCCATCCCGCACACAGCCCACGCCAGCGCGCGGCGGTCGCGGCGTCGACGCCCTTGGCGAGCGTCAGCATCGCCTCGATGATGATGTACGCGTCGTCGTGGCTCCGCTCCTGCGTCCGCGACACGGCCCGCCCGCGGACCGAGTCGAGCATCTGGCAGTCGTAGATCACCGGCGCGAACGACTCGTCCACCGTCGCGTACAGCGCGCTGCGCGTCGAGTCGACGTCGACCGTGCTCCCGGCGAGCAATGCGAACAGCAGGCTGAGCCCGCGCAGCAGGACACCGCCGTACGTGCCGGTGTAGGCGATCGTGCCGTGCTGGATGAACGACCCGTCCCGGTAGAACCCGTCGCCCGTCGTCACGTACTCCCAGGTCACCGAGAGCCCGTCACGGGCATGCGCCAGTCGCGCCTGGTCCGGCTGCGCGATCGCGCGCACGATCACGGCCTGGCACTGGTCGACCCGGTTCGCCCCGGTCGACACGGTCTCGTTCGGCTGCCCGGGCCGCGACGACCACGGGTCCGGGAGGAAGTGGTCGATCGCGGCGGCGTACCGGGTCAGCTGGTCGGCGGTGAGCTCGGAGTTCAGCAGCACCATGCTGTTGGCCAGCGACTTGGAGGCCCCGATCTCCCAGTCCCACCAGTTGCCGAACTCGGCCATCGTGTCGTTGTAGAAGATCCGGTTCGCGTCGTCCAGACCGGCCACGGCGTCCGCGAGCACCCCGGCGTCGCCGTACCAGGCCGAGCCCGGCGTGACGTACGCGGTCGCCATCTGTTCCAACTGCCGGTACGTCGTGGTCAGGTTCGGGCTGGTGCCGAACGGCACGTTGGTGAACACGCTGGACCGGGTGCCGGCCGGGCTGGCCAGCTTCGCCCGGTTGGCGGCGACCGCGTTGTCCATCGCGGCCAGGCGTCCGGTGAAGTCGGGATCACTCGCGTCGATGCCCTGCCGGCCGGTGATCAGGTCGACCCACCGCTCCCGCAGCGTGGCGAAGTCCGGCAGGTCGGCAGCCGACGCGGGCATGGCCCGGCCGACGGCAGCGGCGAGGCCCAACACGCCCAGGCCGCCGAGTACGGTACGACGTGCGATTGTCATCGTGCACTCCTTTGGTCACGCGATCTGCGGAAGGTCCCCCGCGGTGATCCGGCCGGCCAACGGCTCGCCACGGACGAGGCGTTCGACCTCGCCGGCGACGTACTCGCCGAGCAGCCGGATCTCGCTGCCCATCGCGCCGGCCACGTGCGGTGTGACCTGGACGTTCGGCAGGGCGAGCAGCGGATGATGTGGTGGCAGCGGCTCCGGGTCCGTCACGTCGAGGACGGCGTACAGCCGCCCCTGCGCGCACTCCGCGGCCAGGGCGTCGGTGTCGACGAGCGAACCGCGGGCGGTGTTGACGAGGACGGCGCCGTCACGCATCGACGACAGCCGCCGGCCGTCGAGCAGATGCCGGGTCTCGGGCAGCGCGGGCGCATGCAGCGAGACGATGTCGCTGCACCCGAGCAAGGTCTCGAGCTCGACCAGCTCCGCCCCGAGCCCGGCGGCACCGTCCGGCGACAGGAACGGATCGCTGACGAGCAGCCGGTACGGCGAACCTGCCAGCATCTGCAGGACCAGCCGCCCGATCCGGGAGGCGCCGACGATGCCGACGGTCCGCCCGACGTTGCCCATCGCCGGATCGAGCGTGTGGTCTTCGTGCCCGCTGTCGCGATAGCGGGCGGCGAGCTGGAACGCCTTCTTCCCGGCCAGCCGGATCGCGCCGACCGTGAACTCGGCCACCGGTACGGCGTTCGCCGCGGCCGCCGAGGACACCGCGATCCCCCGCTCCCACACCTCCGGCCCGACGTGCCCCTTCACGCTCCCGGCGGCATGCAGGACCGCGGTGAGCCGGGGCGCGTCCGCGAGTACGCCGGCGTCGATCCGCGGACATCCCCAGCCGGTGATCAGGATGTCCGTGGACGCGAGCGCCTTGCGGACCTCGGGATCGCCGAAGTCGGTCGCGACCACGTCCAGCACGTCGACGGTACGCCGGAGCCGGTCGAGCAGGTCGGGTGGGAACGCGAGCGCCCGGACGTCCGGGTTCATCGCGAGCAGCACCGTTCGGCGTACAAGCAACGGGTCCATCTACTTGTCCGACCCGAGGGTCATGCCCTCGATGATCCGGCGGCCCAGCCACAGGTACAGCCCGACCAGCGGCAGCACGACGATCGCGATCCCGGCGAACATGCCGCCCCAGTCCGCGCCGTTGTACTGCATCTGCTGCAGGAACCCGAGCATTGCCAACGGCAACGTCTGGAGCTGCTGGTCGTGGATGAACACCAGCGCGAAGAACGTCTCGCCCCAGTGCCCGATCACGTTCAGCAGCACCAGCGTGACGATGCCGCTGCGGCAGACCGGCAGCATGATCCGGGCGAACGTGTCCAGCGGACTCGCGCCGTCGAGCGCCGCCGCCTCCTCGAGCTCGATCGGCAGCGACCGGAAGAACCCGGTCAGGAAGAACACCGCGAACGGCATCGACGTCGCGGTGTAGAGCAGCCAGAGCCCCCACAGGCTGTTCACCAGCCCGAGGTGACTCATCACGGCGTACAGCGGGAGGAAGATCGCCTGCGCCGGGACGCCGAGGCCGATCGCGAACAGCGAGGTCGTCGCGCCCGCGCTCCGGGCGCCGAGCCGGCTCAGCGCGTACCCGGCCGGTGCCGCGAGCAGGACGGTCGCCGCCGCGGTGCCGGCGACCAGGACGACGGAGTTCACCGCGGCCGGGCCGAAGTTCCCGGTGGACCACGCGCGGCCGAAGTTCTCCCAGTTCAGGGCCTTCGGCAACGACCACGGCGCGTCCAGCAGTTCGCGGGTCGACTTCACCGAGTTGAGCAGGATCCAGACCAGGACGGCGAGATCGAACACCACCAGTGCCCAGGCGAGCGGGGCACCGAGGAAGCGCTGGATCGCACCCGCCTGGGTCGGGCGCGGCGGACGTCGCAGGAAATGGGTCAGAGTACTCATGGCGGTCCGTTCTCAGACTGGTCAGAACTGGTCAGAACTGGATGGCGTCACGGCGCATCACGCGCCGGATCAGGACGACGAGCACGGCCACCAGGCCGAGGGTGAAGATCGCGTCGGCAGCGGCCAGGCCGTAGCTCGGTACACCGTCCGCCGCGAACGCGGTCGCGTACGCGTACAGCGACACCGTCCAGGTCCGCGTGCTCGGCAGCCCGCTCGCGGACCCGGCCATCGCGAGGATGAACTCGAACGTCTTGATCGAGTTGATCGTCCACAGCACCGAGCAGACGCCGATCACGTCCCAGGACAGCGGCAGCGTCACGTGCCGGAACCGCTGCCAGGAGTTCGCCCCGGCGAGCAGACAGTCCTCGTACAGGTACGGCGGGATCCGGTCGACCGCGGCCATGATCACCGTCGTGTAGAAGCCGGTGCTGATCCACACCAGCCCGAGCAGGATCATCGCGTACTGGTGGTCCTGCGCCAGCCACGCGGGCGGATGCTGGACGCCGATCGCCCGCAGCACCTTGTTCACCAGGCCGTCCGCCTGGAACAGGAAGCCCCACAGGATCGACAGCACCAGCGCCGGCACGATGTTCGGGAAGAAGATCACCGACCGCACCGTCGACCGCCCGGCGAGGTCGCGCAGCAGCATCGTCAGCCCGAAGCTGATCGCGAACGTCGCGACGCCGCCGCCGATCAGCAGCAACAGCGTGTTCTTGAACGCCTGCTGGAACACCGGGTCGCCGAACATGTAGCGGTAGTTCTTCGCCCCGGCCCACTCCATCGGGCCGTACCCGGGCCACTTGTGCAGGCTGATCCAGACGGTCGCGGCGACCGGGACCAGCAGGAAGATCGCGTACAGCGCGAGCGCCGGCGCCACGAACGGCACGTACAGCCGCCGCCGCTGGCGCTGCAGCGCGCTCCCCTTCCGGCGCTGGGCGGCCCGGCTCACGACCGCCGCTCCCGTGCCGGCGACGGCCGTCACTGGCCGCGCTTCCAGAAGTCGGCGCTCTGCGACTTCAGCTTGCCGACGAAGTCGGCCGCCGAGAGCTTGCCGGTCACCAGCTGGTCGTCGAGCGGCAGGAACACCTTCGTCCACCAGTCGGAGAAGTCCGCGGTGACGCCGTCGGCGTTCATGTAGGTGCCGTTCTTCTTCACCAGTGCGGCGATGTCCGCGGCGGCCGGTGCCACCGTGACGTCCTCGCGGGCCATCAGCGAGGAGGTGGCGTCCTCGTACGACTGCATCTGCTTCTTGCCGTACAGGAACGCGACCAGTTGCTCGGCGGCCGGCTTGTGCTTCGCCTTCGCCGGTACGACCCACCCGGACGGCTGGCACGCGACCGGCGTACTCGCGGCTCCGTCGGCCGGGAAGTTGAACGTGCGGTACTGGAATCCTTCGGCGGCGTACGTCTTCGCCTCGCTCGGCAGCCAGGAACCCATCAGGATGAAGTCGGCCTTGTTCGTCGCCCACTTCTGCTGCATCGCGGGGAACTTGCTCGCGTTGTACCCGTCCGCGAAGTACCCGCCCTTGGCCAGCTGCTCGACCTGCGCGGCGGCCGCGGCGTACTGCGGCTTGTCCCAGGTCGCGCCGGTCTTGTCGGCCGCCGCGGCGTGGAACGAGCCGACGCCGAGCTTCGCGACGACGAGGCTGATGTACCACGACGCGTTGTAGCCGGGGATGTCCGCGTCGAGGGCCAGCTTCTGCTTGCCGACCAGCTGCTGGAACGCCTGCCAGGTGGCCGGCGGCGTCTTCGTCAGCTCGGGGAACCGCGCGCCGTTGTACCAGATGCTGTTGCAGGTGATCACGTACGGCAGCATCGGGTGCTTGCCGTCGACGGCTGCCAGCTTCTGCAGGTCCTGCGGGATCACCTGCCCGACGGTCTTGTCCTCACCGGACACCTTCTGGTCCAGGACGCCGCTCAGGTCCTCGGCGCCACCGGCCGGGATCTTCGACTTCACGTTGTTGTACGGGTTGTCGATCAGGTCGGCGGCCGGGCTGTTCATCAGCGTCGGCTGCAGCTTGGTCAGTACGTCGCGGCCCTGCCACTGGACGTTCACCTTGATGCCGGTCTGCTGGGTGAACTCGGCGATCGACGCCTTCAGCGCGGTCTGCTGCGGCTCTCCGTCCTTCCACATCGACCAGTAGGTGAGCTCCTTCGCGGCGCTCGACCCGCCTCCCGCACTCGAACCGCAGCCCGCCAGGGCGGCCGCTGCGAGGGTCACGGCCGTGCAGGTCGCGGTGATCCGGCCGGCGATCGGTGATTTCATGGGGTGGTCCTCTCCAGTCGGGGGATCGACTTGGAGAGACGGTGCGGCGGTCCCGGAAGAGGAATCAAGACTGATTCCGGCGCCGTTGTGCCGACGAGATCGATTCCTCCTTCATTCCTGCCTTTTCGGCGTGTGATCATGACTCGGTGCAGCCAGTCCCCCAGTCGTCGCGCGAGCTGAAGTTCCGCCGGCTCGCCCGCGAGCTGCGGCACCGGATCCTGGACAACACCTACCCTCCGGACAGCAAGCTCCCGACCGAGGAGGCGCTGGCCGCGGAGACCGGCCTGTCGCTCACGACGATCCGGCACGCGTACCAGGAGCTCGCCGCCGACGGCCTCGTCGTACGGCGGCAGGGCGCCGGGACCTTCGTCGCGCCGACGAACCACCGGGCGCAGGCGCGGCAACAGGTGATCGGCGTCCTTGTACCGGACACGGCGCTGTACTACCCGCGTGTGCTCCAGGGCATCGAGAAGGCGCTGTTCCAGGCCAACGCGCGACTCGTCCTCGCGTGCTCGCACTACGACCCGGACGCCGAGGACACCGCGATCAACGGCCTGCTCGACGCGGGTGTCGACGGGCTGCTGCTCGTCCCGTCGCTGCACGCGCTCGCCGACCCGCGCGCCCGGGTCGCCGAACTGCTCGACCTCCCGGTGCCGGTGGTCTTCGTCGAACGCCGGCTCGCCGCGCTCGGACCCGGCGACGCGATGGAGCACGTCTGTACGGACCACGAGGGCGGCGCGTACGACGCCGTACGGCATCTGCACGACCTCGGGCACCGCGACATCGGCCTGGCCGTCCGCGCGGAGGCGCCGACCACGCCGCCGATCACTTCCGGCTTCGACCGGGCGATCGCTGACTTCGGCCTCACCCGCCACGACCCGCAGCGGCTACTGGACTGGACCACCCGGCGCGCCGACGAGACCGTCGCACTGTTCCGCTCCCGCGGGATCACCGCCGCGCTGTGCTTCGGCGACCGCGAGGCCTCCCTGATCCTCGGCGCCGCCCGCCGGGCCGGCCTCGCGGTCCCGGACGACTTCGCCATCATTGCCTACGACAACGAGTTCGTCGACGTCGCCGAGGTACCGATGACCGCGGTCTCGCCACCGCGCTACCAGCTCGGCCAGCTCGCCGTCCAGGTCCTGCTGCAGCGCCTCAGCCTCGGCGACGCCCTCCCGGTCCACCAGATCCACCTCCGCCCCCGCCTGGTCATCCGCGCCTCCTGCGGCGCGAAACCGGCCGCCGACGAGCTCGCCGGCTCCTGACGCTCGCCGTCCGTTCGCTGACGGATCAGTTGCGAACCGGGCCTGCGGCAACGTAGGTTGCCTGACGTCTGTTGCGATCGAGTCGCATGTGAGGCGTGGAGGGGTGACGTGCTGCTTGGGCTGAGGAAGTCGTGTGCCGTGCTGGTCGCAATGCTGTTCGGCGTAGGGGCGGTGGCATGCTCCGCCGGTGTCGACGAAAGTGCCGGCGGTACGCCGAAGGAGCTCCGGCTGGCGATCGGCGGCGAGTCGGCGGACGGGTACGACCCGACGCTCGGCTGGGGACGGTACGGCTCGCCGTTGTTCCAGTCGACGCTGCTGAAGCGGGACGCGGACCTGAAGATCGTCAACGATCTCGCGACCCGGCACTCGGTGAGCGCCGACGGCCTGACCTGGACGGTCGACCTCCGGACCGACGCGAAGTTCGGCGACGGTACGCCGGTGACGGCGGAGGACGTCGCGTACACGTTCACGACCGCGAGCAAGAGCGGCGGGCTGACCGACGTGACCGCGCTCGCGACGGCCGTTGCGGTCGACAACGACACGGTCGAGCTGCGCCTGAAGCGGCCGCAGAGCACCTTCGTGAACCGGCTGGTGTCGCTCGGGATCGTACCGAAACATGCCCACGGCAAGGACTATGCGCGGCATCCGGTCGGGTCCGGTCCGTTCACGTTCGTCCAGTGGGACGAGGGCCAGCAGCTGATCGTTCGCCGGAACGAGAGCTATTACGGCCCGAAGCCGGCGTTCGAGCGGATCGTGTTCACGTTCACCAAGGAGGACGCGTCGCTCGCCGCGGCGAAGGCCGGACAGACGTCGATGGCCGCCGTACCGTCGAGCCTGGCGAAAACCTCCGTACCGGGGATGCGGCTGGTGCCGGTGCAGTCGGTGGACAACCGCGGCATGGTCTTCCCGTACGTCCCGGACACCGGCATGAAGACCGCCGACGGGCTGCCGATCGGTAACAACGTGACGTCGGACAAGGCGATCCGGCAGGCAATCAACCAGGTCGTCGACCGGCAGGCACTGGTGGACGGCGTCCTCGAGGGCTTCGGTACGCCGGCAACCGGTCCGGTCGACGCACTGCCCTGGTTCGAGCCGTCGTCGGCGATCAAGGGCAACGACCCGGACCGGGCGAAGGCGCTGCTGGACGCGGGTGGCTGGAAGGACACCGACGGCGACGGCGTCCGGGAGAAGGCCGGGATCAAGGCCGCGTTCACGGTCCTGTACCCGGCGGACGACTCGATCCGGCAAGGGCTGGCGCTCAGCGTCGCCGACATGGTCAAGCCGATCGGGATCCGGATCACCGCGAAGGGCGTGAGCTGGGACGTCATCGACAAGCGGCTGCACGCGGACGCGGTGCTGTTCGGCTGGGGCAGCCAGGACCCGGCCGAGATGTACCACCTGTACTCCACCGCCGAGGCCGGCGTCGAGTACTGGAACCCGGGCTACTACGCGAACCCGGTCGTCCAGCGGAACCTCGACGCGGCGCTCGCGGCGACCGATCCGGAACAGGCAACGAAGTACTGGAAGCTTGCCCAGAAGGATGCCGGCGGCAACGGTTTCGGGCCGTCCGGCGACGCCGCCTGGGCCTGGCTGGTGAACCTGCAGCACACGTACTTCGTCAGCGACTGCCTGGACATCGGAAAGCCGCAGATCGAGCCGCACGGGCACGGCTGGCCGATCACTGCCGGGATCACCCAGTGGCGCTGGACCTGCTGACGACGGAGCGGGCCGGACGCTCGGTACGAGTGCTGGCCTGGCTTGCGGGGCGGGCCGGGCGGTTGGCCGTCCTGCTGGTCGCGGTCGCCGCGGCGGCGTTCGCGCTGATGTCGGCGTCGCCGGTCGACCCGGTCGCCGCGTACGTCGGTGGCGACATCGCGGCGATCGGGCCGGAGCAGCGGGCACGGATCGTCGAGCGGTGGGGCCTCGACGATCCGCCGCTGCAACGGTTCGGGACCTGGCTGGGGCACCTCGTCCGCGGAGACCTCGGGCAGTCGCACACCTTCAACCAGCCGGTCGCCGACGTGATCGCCGGCAAGTTCCTGACCAGCATCGCGTTGATGGCGGTCGCCTGGCTCCTGTCCGGCGTCGTCGGGTTCGCCCTCGGCCTGGTCGCGGGGGTACGGCGTGGGCGGTGGGCGGATCGCGTCATCACCTGGTGGGCGTACACGCTCGCGTCGGCGCCGACGTTCTGGGTCGGGCTCCTGCTGCTGTACGTGTTCTCGGTTTCGTTGCAGTGGACGCCGCTGTGCTGCGCCGTACCGGTCGGAACAGTCGCCGGTGACGTCAGCCTCTTCGATCGGCTCCACCACTTGTTGCTTCCGGCATTGACCCTGAGCCTCGTCGGGATCGCACCGGTCACGCTGCACACCCGGCAGGCGGTCGCGGTCGCGATGGCGAGCGACTACGTCACGTTCGCCCGCACACAGGGCGAGCGCACGCTCGGTCTCGTCTTCCACCGCGTGCTGCGGAACGCCGCTGGTCCGGCGCTGCTGCTGCAGTTCAGTTCGCTCGGTGAGCTCTTCGGCGGTTCGGTGCTGGCAGAGCAGGTGTTCTCGTACCCGGGCCTCGGCGCCGCGACCACCGCCGCCGCCCTCGGGCAGGACGTCCCGTTGCTGCTCGCGATCGCGTTGTTCACGACCGTGTTCGTGTACGTCGGCAACCAGCTCGGCGATGCGCTCCACACCTGGCTCGATCCGCGGACCCAGGTGGTCCGATGACAACCGTTGCCGCCGTACTGACCGACCGCAGACGCCGTACCGTCGCGTTCATCGCCGTCTCGCTCGTTGTCGTCGTCACGGTCGTCGTCGCCGGGACCATGTCGGTCGACGCAGCCGGCACCACGCACCTGTCCGGGCGGAACCTCAGCCCGTCCTGGCAGCACGTCTTCGGCACCGACCGGCTGGGGCGGGACATGTTCGCGCGGGTCCTGTCCGGACTTCGGCTCAGTCTCGTCGTCGGGGTCAGCGCCGCGGTGATCTCCGGCGTGTTCGCCGTACTCATGGCGTGCGCGGCCGCGGTCGGCGGGCGAGTCGTGGACCGGGCCATCACCTGGCTGGTCGACCTGTTCCTCGCGCTCCCCCACCTGGTGCTGCTGATCCTGCTCGCGTTCGCACTCGGCGGTGGGACCCGTGCGGTGATCATCGCCGTCGCGGTGACGCACTGGCCGTCGCTGACCCGGGTACTGCGCGGTCACGCCCGGCAGGTGGTGTCGTCGGACTACGTCGCGCTGTCGCGGCAGCTCGGGCGCGGACGGTGGTGGATCGCCCGGCGGCACGTCGTACCGCAACTGCTCGGGCATTTCCTGGTCGGGACCGTGCTGCTGTTCCCGCACGCGATCCTGCACGAAGCAGCCCTGTCTTTCCTCGGCCTCGGCGTCGATCCGGCGGAGCCGTCCATCGGCGTCCTGCTGGCCGAATCCATGCGGTTCCTGTCGGCCGGCGCGTGGTGGCTCGCCGTCCTGCCCGGGCTCTGCTTGCTGGTCGTCGTCAAGCTCGTCGACGCGATCGGCGAGAACACCCGCGCGCTGCTCGACCCGAGGAGTCATCACCTGTGACCCCACTCCTGACCATCGAGGACCTGCGCGTCACGTTCACGCAGTACACCCGCGGCCTGCGGCGCCGCGAACTGGTTGCGCTCGACGGCATGAACCTCACCGCCGACCGGGGCCAGGTCGTCGCCCTCGTTGGCGCGTCCGGCGCCGGCAAGACCCTGCTGGCGCACGCGGTCCTGGGGATCCTCCCGCCCAACGCCTCGCTGTCCGGCACCATCACCTACGACTCCCCGCAGCGCGACATCGCCTTCCTGCCGCAATCGGTCGACTACCTGGACCCGCTGGCCACGGTCGGCCGACAGGTACGGCGTTCCGCGCGGCTGGCCGGCCGGACCGACGCCCGGCAGGCGGCGGCTGCCGCGTTGGAGGCCCGCGGCCTGGGCGTCGAGGTGTTGCGGCGGTATTCGCACGAGTTGTCGGGCGGGATGGTACGGCGGGTTCTGGTGACTATGGCGCTGTTCGGCGATCCGGAGCTGGTGATCGCGGACGAGCCGACGCCGGGGCTGCCCGCGGCCGACGTGGCCGCCGTACTCGGGGATCTGCGGGAGTTGGCCGACGACGGGCGTGCGGTTGTACTGATCACGCATGAGCTTCGGGGAGCGCTGGAGATCGCGGACCAGGTGGTGATCTGTCAGGACGGGCGGACGGTCGAATGCACGGAGCCGGCCGCGTTCGTCGAGGGGCGGCTGATGCATCCGTACACCCGGGCGTTGTGGAAGGCACTGCCGGCGAACGGGTTCGAGGTGTCGTCGTGCTGAGCGCGGACGGGGTGTGGTTCCGGTACTCGGACCGGACGCCGTGGGTGGTGCGGGACTTCTCGGTGACCGTCGAGCCGGGTGAGACGGCCGGACTCGCGGGACCGAGCGGCGTCGGCAAGAGCACGATCGGCCGCCTCCTCGCCGGCCTGCTCCGCCCGGACCGCGGCCGGCTCACAGGTGCGTCGCGGCGTACCGGACCCAACCTGGTGCAGCTGGTGCTCCAGCATCCCGAGCGGGCGTTCAACCCGTCCTGGAAGGTCCGCGACATCCTCGCCGAGAGCGGCGCGGACGAGGCAACGATCGACGGCCTCGATCCGGACCTGGTGTGCCCGGCCTGGCACGACCGCTTCCCGCACGAGATCAGCGGCGGGGAACTCCAACGCGTCAACCTCGCCCGGGCACTTCTCGCACGACCGCGGTACCTGATCGCCGACGAGATCACCGCCAGCGTCGACGCGCTCACCCAGGCCCAGATCTGGCACCTGCTCCTCGACCACGCCGCAGCGCACGACATCGGCGTCCTGGCGATCTCCCACGACCGCGACCTGCTGGCCGCCGTCACCGACCGCGTGGTCGAGCTACCGGGCTAGAGCGCAGGCGTCATCAGAGCGAGCATCGCCGCCATGCCGCCGGTGGTGAGGCCGTGGCAGCAGCACAAGACGCGGTGGCCGACGGTCTGGACCATGCGGCCGAACCACCACGCCGCCGAGAGCGTCAGCAGCCCGACCACCGACCAGCTCAGCAACCCCGTCCAGGTGTGCCCATGGCTCATGCCTGACATCCCGGCCATGCCCGCCATCCCGGACACGCCCACGAGTCCGACGGCCAGCATCCACACCATGCCGAGGTTCATCCCACCGTGTAGCAGCGCGCCGGTGCGGGCGACGACGCCGTCCGAGATGGACAGGTGGCGGAAGAACACCACCGCCAGCCCCGCGAACAGCGCGATCTGTACCCAGACGACGGCGGTCGTCGACGGTAGCCACAGCATCAGCAGCATCGCCGGGCTCATCAGGATGTGGTTCACGTCCACGACCGTCTCGATCCCCCGGCCGCGGCCGGACGCGACCCGCCACAGGCAGTACAGCCCGGACGCCGCGAAGACGACCGTCAACGCGACCGCCTGACCAAAGGGCAGCATTCCGTGCGACATCGAGGCGGGACCTTCCTCGCGATAGTGACCGTACTGTCAACTCCGAACTGTCAACTCCGCCGACCGGCCCGAAGTTCCGGGAACTGTTCGGCGGCCTCCTTCGTACTCAAGAGTTGGGGGTACAAGGCAATCGCAACAGATCTGGAGAGACGTGGCACCGACACGCCACCGGCCGTGGCTGATCCGGTACGTCGTTCTACTCGGCGTGCTGGCCGTCGCCGTACCGCTGGTGGCGACGGCGCTGATGGGTCCGGACAGCTATCTGCCGATCGCCCGCGACGACCCCGGCCGGGTGACCGGGCTGATCGCGACGCTCGTCCGGGCTGTGGCGGATCTCTCGTCGCTGGTCACCGTCGGCGCCCTGGCGTCCGCCCTGTTCGCGGGAAAGGCCAAGCCTGTCCAGGGCAAAGCGTCGCGGCGGCAGCTGGACGTGGCCGAGTGGTTCGAGCCGATCGTCGTACGCCGGGCCGCGGTCGCCTGGGTGATCAGCTCGGGGCTGCTGATCCTGCTCGACTCCGCCGACTCGAACGGGTACTCGCTCGGTAAGCTCGCCGACCCGACGGCGCTCCGGTTCGCGCTGTTCTCGGGTGACGCCGGGCGGTCCTGGATGGTGGCGTTCGCCGCCGCGGTCGTGGTGCTGGTCACCTGCGTGCTGAGCGCCCGGTGGATCGGGTACGCCGTCGCACTGTGGGCCGCGCTGGCCGGATCGCTGGCGCCGGTCGTCACCGGACAGATCCTGGTCGGACCGCGGCACGACTTCGGCAGCGACGCGGGCATCTTCCAGACGGTCGCCGGTCAGGTCCTGCTCGGGTTGGCAGTCGTCCAGGTACTGCGGGTCGCGACCGGGCGGCGGCTCCGCGCCCTCGACCGGGTGCACTGGCGCGGCACGGCGTTCACGTTGCTCGGCGTACTCGTGGCCACCGAGGGCATCCTGATCTGGTTCAAGCTGGCCGGGTCGTCGCCGTTCGCGAGCGCGACCGGGTGGTTGAGCCTCGCGCAGTTCGTGGCGCTCGCCGTGGTCGGCGGCGGTCTCGTCGCGGTGCACCGGGAGCGGGTCATCAGCGGTGCGGTGCTGCTGGCGGGCGGTACGGCGGGGTTCGTCGCGGCCGGGCTCGCGATGACGCGGATCCCGCCGCCGCAGTTCTTCGTCCCGACGTCGATCAGTCAGATCTTCTTCGGGTTCGACCTGTTGGTCCCGCCCGGGTTCGGGTCGCTCGCCGGGCAGTGGCGGCCGAACCTGCTCTTCGTCACGGTCGCGGTGGTCGCAATCGGCGGGTATCTGGCCGGCGTCCGGCGGCTCGCGCGACAGGGTGAGCGCTGGCCGGTGGCGCGGACGATCGCGTGGACGCTCGGCTGGGTGATCATCATCGTGGTCACCAGCTCCGGCCTCGGGAAGTACTCCGGCGCCGACGTCGCCGTTCATATGGCCGTGCACATGGCGCTGAGCATGCTCGCGCCGATCCCGCTGGTCCTCGGCGGCCCGATCACGCTCGCGCTGCGGGCGCTCCCGGCCAAGGACTCGCAGGTCGGGCCGCACGAGTGGATCCTCGCCGTCCTGCACTCCCGGCCGCTGCAGGCTTTGTACCATCCGTTGTTCGTCTTCACCGTCTACATCGGTTCGTACTACGCGTTGTACCTGACCGACGCCTTCGGGACCCTGATGAAGTTCCATTGGGCCCACCAACTGATGAACGCGCACTTCCTGATCGTCGGCTGCCTGTACTTCGGGCTCGTGATCGGCGTCGACCGGACGCCGCACCAGCTGCCGTCGCTGGCGAAGCTCGCCGTACTGCTCGGCGCGATGCCGTTCCACGCATTCTTCGGCGTGATCCTGATGTCGGACGGCGCGGTCGTCGGCCAGTCGTTCTACGACCACCTCGAGCTGCCGTGGAAACGCGACCTCGCCGCCACCCAGCACGTCGCGGGCGGGATCGCCTGGGCGGGCAGCGAGATCCCGCTGCTGATCGTGGTCGTGGTGCTCGCGCTGCAGTGGGCGATCCAGGACGGCCGGGCCGCGCGCCGGATCGACCGGCACCTGGACAGCGGCCTCGACGACTCGCACGACGCCTACAACGCGATGCTCCAGCGGCTCGCCCGGCGGACCGAATCCACCCAGGAGCGTCGGTGACACTGACCGAACAGGAACCACGGACCGCGACCGTCGAGCTGCTCGTCGGCGGGATGACCTGCGCCGCCTGCGCGAACCGGGTCGAGCGCGCGCTGAACAAGCTCGACGGCGTCACGGCCACCGTCAACTACGCGACCGAACGCGCGATCGTCACCGGGTCCGGCGACGATCTGACCGATCGTGCGACGACAGCCGTCGACAAGGCCGGGTACCAGGCGACGCTGCGCGATCCGGAGTCGGGCGACGAACTCGCGGAGCAGCTGACCGCGCGCCGGATCAGCTCGCTGCGGCGGCGGCTCGTGCTCGCGACGCTGCTGGCGATTCCGTTGATGGACGCAACGATCGTGCTGGCCGCCGTACCGTCGTTGCGCTTCCCCGGCTGGGATCTCGCGTGTCTGCTGGTGGCGCTGCCGATCGTCACGTGGGCGGCGTACCCGTTCCACCGCGCGACCGTGCGGAACCTGCGGCATCGCGCGGTGAGTATGGACACGCTGGTGTCGCTCGGGATCACGGTCTCGTTCGGGTGGGCGGCGGTGTCCGTCGCATGGCCCGGGGTGGCCGGCGGGTCGGGCTGGCTGTCGCTCGACACCGGCAGCCTGTACCTCGACGTGGCGGCCGGGATGACTGTCTTCCAGCTGGCCGGACGGTACTTCGAGACCCGGTCGCGGCGGCGGGCGGCCGACGTGTTCGGCGCCATCGGGCGGCTCGCGACGCCGGTCGCGCGGGTACTGCGGGACGGCGTCGAGGTCGACGTACCGACCGGTGAGGTGCTGAAGGGCGACACGGTCGTGGTGCGGGCCGGCGAGATCATCCCGGTGGACGGGACGGTGGCCGACGGGGCGGCGGCGGTCGACACGAGCGTGGTGACCGGGGAGCCGGTGCCGCGGGTGGTTGCCGCCGGCGACCAAGTGGTTGGCGGAACCATCAGTACGGACGGGCGGCTGGTCCTGACGGCGACCGCGGTCGGGGTGCATACGCAGCTCGCGCAGATGGCGGCGATCGCGGAGCAGGCGCAGGAGCGGAAGGCGCGCATCCAGCACACGGTCGATCGGATCATCGTCTGGTTCGTCCCGTCGGTGATCGTGCTCGCGATCCTGGTCGCGCTCGGCTGGATACTGTCCGGCGCGCCGGTCGCGCAGGCGGTCGGGACCGGGATCGCCGTCCTCGTGATCGCCTGCCCGTGCGCGCTGGGTCTCGCGACGCCGACCGCGCTGATGGTCGGCATCGGCCGCGGCGCCACCCTCGGCATCCTGATCAAGGGCCAGGACGCGCTCGAGGCCAGCGGCGTCATCGACACGATCGTCCTCGACAAGACCGGCACCCTCACCACCGGCGACCTCACGATCACCCGCGTGGACCTCACCGCCGACCTCACCCGTGCGGAGGTGCTCAGCTACGCCGCGTCGGTCGAACGAGGCTCCGAGCATCCCATCGCCCGAGCTGTCGAGCAGCTGGCGACCGCCGAGGGCGCGTCCACCCACCCGATCGCGAGCTTCACCACCCACCCAGGCCAGGGCGCGACCGCCACGGTCGGGGGGAAACAGGTAGCCGTAGGCAACCACACCCTCGTGCACACGACCACCGCCGGCCCCACCGCGGCGGTGCGCGACAGGACGCCGGCGGGTGGAGCAGACGCCGGTCGCGGTGCGGTTGTCTGGGTGGTGGTGGATGGGGTCGTGGTCGGACAGCTGGAGGTGGCCGACCGGCTGCGGGACACCGCTGGGGACGCGGTGCGGGAGCTGCAGGAGGCCGGGCTGCGGACGGTGCTGCTGACCGGGGACTCGGAGGTCGCGGCGCGGGAGGTCGCCCGGGAGCTCGGGATCGACGACGTACGCGCCGGGGTGCTGCCGGCGGACAAGGCAGGCGTGATCGCGCAGCTGCAGGCCGACGGACGGCGGGTGGCGATGGTCGGCGACGGCATCAACGACGCGGCCGCGCTGGCGACGGCGGACCTCGGGCTCGCGGTCGTCACCGGGACCGACATCGCGTTGAAGTCGGCCGACATCGTGCTTGTCCGCGAGGACCTCCGGGTGATCCCGGACGCGATCGGTCTCGCGCGGCGGACCCGGCGGACGATCCACCGCAACCTGATCTGGGCGTTCGCCTACAACCTGGCCGCGGTCCCGGTCGCCGCCGCCGGGTTGCTCAACCCGTTGGTTGCGTCGGCAGCGATGTCGCTGTCGTCGTTGTTCGTCACGTACAACAGCCTCCGGCTGCGCACCTTCGGCGACGCGGACGACTGATGCCGCCTGACACGCGGCTCCAGCAGCGCGGTCACCCGATTCCGGGAACAATAAGAGCTGCCGGTGTGGCGCGGCGTCGGAGTTGTTCTCGTGTCAACGGGAGGTACGGCGTGGGTCGACCGGACGGCAGCTACGACCGCCTTGCGGCGGCACGCATCCTCGCCCGGGTGGCCGGCCGCCTCCCCGCCGTCGATGCGCTCCCCGCCTCGCTCGAGCTGGATCCTGAGCTCACACCGCTCACCCCGGCGCCCGGCAGCCACCTGACGCCCGCCCAGCTCCGCTACCTGCCGGTCCCCCTCCAACCCCACCACGTCACGTCCGCCACCCACCGAATCCTCTGGCGCGACAGCACCGGCACCTCGAACGTCGCCCACTGCACGACGGATTGGGCGCTGGTACCGGTTGTCGCTCGGGAGGTGGTGCTCCTGTTGCGGCGCGGCCTCGGGGCGGACGTGGACGAGCGCTCGAACGGGCTCGCGGACTGGGAGCACGGCGTACTGGCGGCGACGACCAGCGACCGGGATCCGGTCGAGATCCTGCGCGTCGGCTTCGAGACCACGGCGCGGGCGTTGGTGCAGCACGCGTGGCTCGTCGGGCAGACGACGTACCGGACGCCGACGGAGCTCGCGCGCGGGCTGCGCGACTCCGGCATCTTCGGGGTCGTCGCGAACACCTGGTTCTGGGGGCTGCAGTCCGAGACGTTCCGCCGCGGGATGATCCCGGTCAGCCTGACGTCGCGCCCCGACGGCGGCGTCGCCTACACCACGGAATCGCGCATCCTGCTCCGCGCGATGAAGGACGCCGCGATCGCCCACCCCGATCCCGGCGACCCCGGCCTCGTCCGCCAGTACGGGCCGCTCGCGTACGCCGAAGTACCGCGCTGCCTCGCGAACATGCCGGTCACCGTCGCCGGCGAACGCCGCACCCTGCTCCCGGTCGCGGTCGACCTGTTCGTCGACACGTTCGTCCGGCTGCTCGACGTCGTCCGTATCACCGGAAGTACCGATCCCCAGGAGGAACCCAGGATGTCCGAGGTGTTCGAAGTACCCGACATGACCTGTTCGCACTGCACGAACACCATCACCGGCCTGCTCGAGACCCACGGCGCGACGGTCTCCGACATCGACCTCGACTCGAAACAGGTCGTCGCCACCTTCCCGTCCCCCGAGTCCCGGACGCAGGCCTTCGACGCGATCCGCGACCAGGGTTACACGGTCGTCCCCCAAGCCTGACCTGGTGGATCGTGGGCCGCGGGACGCACGGCGCGGCCTACGATGCCTTCGCCTTCCGGGCACGCGGTTTGCGCGCCGGTCGCTCCGGATCCGGGGCGAACGGGATGAACGGCATGCTGAGCGGGAGCGCCGCGAGACGCATCAGCAGCAGGGCGTTGTCGTCGCCCGCGGTCTTGTTGAGGCGGAGCCGGCCGCAGTTGGTGCAGCGATGGATCAGGACCCAACGGCCCTCGCCCCGCACGGTGACGGCGATCGGCTCCATCCCGCCGGAGCAGTCGGCCTTGCGGTCACCGGGAACGTTGCGATCGAGATGCCGTGACCACAGGCAGCTCGGGCAGTGATTGCGATGGGTGGTACCAGGGGCGTCGAGGGAGACCTCTACGCCGCAATGTTCACAACTGAACGAACGTGCGAATGCCAAACCGATGAACCTTTCAGAGCAAAGCTGCAGGACAGGACAGACATCGGCTTCCTCCTTCCGGTCCGCGCCGGCTCGTCCGGCGCACCTCCGCCCAGCAGATCAGTGCACCGGACGTACCGTCAATCGATTAACCGTCGCGGGTCAGCCGCGTGAGTTCGGCGTACACCTCGGTCAGTACCAGGTCGCCGCTGTCCGCGTCGTAGTCGAAGAGTTCGCCGTAGCGGCCCCAGTCGATCGCGATGTCCAGTTGTTTCTCGGCGTCGTCGGCCGAGAAGCCGCGGCGGAGCAGGTCGCGGAAGAAGTCGTCGTGCAGCGAGCCGTCGTCGCTGTTCTCCAGCGCCTTGCAGATCGTCCGGACGAGCGGCGCGTGCTGGACGGCGAGGTTCGCGAACAGTTCCTTGCTCTCCAGGATGTCCGCGGTGTACCAGTCCCGCCCGATCTCGGTCAGGAACGCCTGCGCGCCGTCGACCTCGAGCAGCCCGAGCATCACCGCGGCGTCCACCAGCGGCAGCAGGTCGTCGACCTCGAACGACAGCTCCAGCGCCAGGTCCGGCAGATCGGTCTGGCCGTTGTGCGCGTACACGATCTCGACCAGCCCGGCGAGTCCGCCGACGGTTGCGTCCGGCAACGGATGGGTCAGCGGACCGGGCGGCCCGGCGGGCGCCGGCCGCGGTTCGTCGCCCTTGGCCAGGGTGGCGTACAGCTGGTCGACCAGCGCGTCGAACGTCGGGCTGCGGCGGTCCCGCGGACGCGGCAGCCGGACCGCGACCTCGGCCTTGATCCGGCCCGGGTTCGACCCGAGGACGACCACCCGGTCGGCGAGCAGCACCGCCTCCTCGATGTTGTGGGTGACGATGCAGACCGCCTTGGTCGGGAAGTCCGGCTGCGCCCAGAGCCCCATCAGCTCGGTCCGCAGGTTCTCCGCGGTCAGTACGTCGAGCGCGGAGAACGGCTCGTCCATCAGCAGCGCGTCGGGCCGCAGGACCAGCGCCCGGGCGAAGCCGACCCGCTGCCGCATCCCGCCCGACAGCTCCTTCGGGTACGCCGACTCGAAGCCGTCGAGGCCGATCAGGTCGATCGCCTCGAGCGCCCGCTCACGCCGCTCGGCGGCCGGCACGCCCCGTGCCTGCAGCCCCAACTCGACGTTGTCCTGCACGGTCAGCCAGGGCATCAGCGCGAACGACTGGAACACCATCCCGACCCCGGGATTGGCGCCGTTCAGTACGGCGCCCCGGTACCGGACGGTTCCGTTGCTGGGGGCAATGAGCCCGGCGACGGTACGGAGCAAGGTGGACTTGCCGGACCCGGACTTGCCGAGCAGCGCGACGATCTCGCCCTCGTGCAGCGTGAGGTCGATGCCTTCGAGGACCGGCAGAGTGGTGCCGCCGGCGCCCGGGAAGAACTTCGAGACGTTGTCGAGTTCGACGATCGCCGGACGGCGCGCGACGGCCGCCGTGATCGGTGTGGATGTAGTGGTGGCCATGCGGCACCTCCCAGATACTTGTCAGCTGAGTGAGTAGCGGGTTTCGGCGAGCCGGTAGAGGCGGCGCCAGAGCAACCGGTTCAGGCCGACGACGTACACGCTCATCACCGTGACGCCGACCAGGGTCTTGGCGAAGTCGCCGGTCTCGGTGGAGCGGGCGATGTACGCACCGAGGCCGGTCGCGGTCAGGGTGGTCGATCCGTAGCTGACCACCTCGGCGACGATCGAGGCGTTCCAGGCGCCGCCCGCGGCGGTCAGCGCGCCGGTCACCCACGCGCCGAAGATCGACGGCAAAATCACGGTCCGCCAGCGCAGCACCAGCGGGAGCCGCAGATTGACCGACGCCTCGCGCAGGTCGTTCGGGATCGCGCTGGCCCCGGCGATCACGTTGAAGAGGATGTACCACTGCGCGCCGAGGCTCATCAGCAGGATGCCGCCGAGGTTCAGGCTGACGCCCGTGCGGATCAGCAGCAGCGTGAACAGCGGGAAGAGGAAGTTCGCCGGGAAGCTCGCCAGTACCTGCACGATCGGCTGGGCGAACCGGCTGACCCGCGGGTTCATCCCGATCCAGACGCCGATCGGCACCCATACCAGCGTGCCGACCACGACCAGGACGACCACCCGGGCGAACGTCACCAGTCCGAGCCCGAACGCGTCCCCGAACGCGCCGAGTCCCGGCCCGTGCGCGACGTACACGAGCATCCGGTACAGGCCCCACCCGACCGCGGCGGCGACCAGCCCGTAGAACACCACGTCGCCCGTCCGCCGGCGCGCGGGGTTCACCCGCAGCGGATGCTCCGCGAGCCCGAACGGACGCGTGCCGCGGTCGAGTGCGACGCCCACCGGCTTCACCAGCAGATGCACGTACTGCGGGACCCGCGAGCGCCGCAGTACGTCGAGAACCAGGCTCCGCGGCGCCTCCGCCGCCTCCGACTCCTCGACCCGGAACCGCTCTGCCCAGGCCGTCAGCGGCCGCCAGAACAGCACGTTGACGCCGATCACCATGACCACCATCACGCCAATCGCCAGGAACATCCGGCCGAGCTGCTCCCGCTCGCTCGCGGCCGCGACGTAGCTGCCGATCCCGGGCAGCGCGTAGGTGTGACCGTTGACGCTGATCACCTCGGAGGCGATCAGGAAGAACCAGCCGCCGCCGAAGCTCATCATCCCGTTCCAGACCAGCGGGATCATCCCGTTCGGTACGTCGAGCCGCCAGAACCGCTGCCACTTGGTCAGCCGCAGCACCCGGGCCGCCTCGTCCAGCTCGCGCGGCTGTGTGACCAGCGAGTTGTAGAACGCGAACGTCAGGTTCCAGGCCTGCGACGTGAAGATCGCGAACACCGACGCACACTCGACGCCGAGCATCGTGTGCGGGAACAGGGTCAGCCAGACCGTCAGCGTGACGGACAGGAACCCGAGCACCGGCACCGACTGCAGTACGTCGAGTACCGGGAGCAGCACCTTCTCGGTACGCCGCAACCGCGCGGCCGCCGTCGCGTAGACGAACGTGAACGCCACGGAGAGCGCCAGCGCGGCGAACATCCGCAGCAGTGAGCGCGCCGCGTAGTACGGCAGGTTCGCAGGGTCGGTCGACACGCTCGACGCCGCGGTCGACGGCGAGAACGGCATCGTGATCCCGTTCGACACCCGGACCAGCAACCAGAACAGCGCGGCCATCCCGGCCAGCACCAGGACGTCGGCGGCGAGGTGAGTACGGGAGCGCAGCGGCGCGTCCTGCGCGGTGAACGGACGGAGCATCGACATCGGAGAGCCTCCTGAACGCAAGCGGGAAGCACCCGTCCCCGAACGTCCGCGCTAGGGCTGACCGAGGAGGGTGCGGAAGACCACGAAAGAGCCATGTCTATGACTGTCAGAATTCATCGCAACCACCTCCTCCGGTCTCATCAAAAAGCTACCCCATACTCAACGGCTTGCGCAAATGAGTGCTCGTTGGGCTAAACTGATGCGATCATGACCTCCGCCATCGATCCCCGTGTCCCACCCGAGCAGCTGGAAGCCGCCGCCTCGACGTTCGATCTGCTGTCCGTGCCCGGCCGGCTGCACCTGGTCGTCATCCTGGCCTCCGGCGAGTACGACGTGTCCACGCTCGCCGAGCTGTCCGGCGCGAACGTACCGGCCACCAGCCAGCAGCTGGCCAAGCTCCGCGCGGCAGGAGTCGTCACCGCGCGCCGGGAGGGCCGCCGTCAGCTCTACCAGGTCAAGGATCCGCACATCCTGACGGTGATCGACCAGATGTTCAGCCATATCGCCCCGGACGGGACGCTCGCGGTTGACTCGTCCGGCCGTCCGCCCCGGCGCCCGCGCTTCACCGCCACCAGCAACGCGACCTGACGCGCTAGGACACCTTCGCACCGGCGTGCAGGGCGAGGCCGTCGGTCGCGGCGACGTCGGCCTGGAACCAGCCGGAGGCGTCGACCGTGTAGGTCGGGCCGGTGCAGTGGCCCGGGGTGTAGTCGCCGTGGAAGATGTCGCAGTACGTGCCGGCCGGGAGGTCGGTGTGGAAGCTGCGACCGGTCAGCGCGGTGCTCTCGTCGTTGAGGACCAGATAGCCCTTGGGGCCGCGGCCGAAGGCGATCGCGTCGTTGCCGTTGTCCCACCATTCGGTGACGCCGGTGCCGCGGACGGTGTTGTGGAAGGCAACCATGTTGGCGATCACCCGCCACTCGTGCTCGCAGCGCCAGCGGTTGCTGAAGCAGGTCGTGTCGACAGTCTGGCCGGTGCTCGTCGACGGCGGGCCTTCGTCGTTCGAGGTGTACTCGTAGCTCGACATCACCTTGGGCGTCCCGTACGTCCAGGCCAGCATGAACGCGTTCGCCATCGCGTACCGCCCGTTGTCGCGGAACGTGAGGACGCCGCTCCCCCGCTGCGTGTCGTGGTTGTCGGTGAACACCACCGCGTGGTCCGACGCCAGCGGCTCCGCGAACGTCTTCAGGTACGCGAGCTTCTCGGTGTTGAAGATCTTCGCCAGGTCCTTCCCGTACCGGAACTCCAGCACGTCACCGTTCCCGACGTACTCGTCCGGGGTGATCGGCTCGCCCGCGCCGTAAATCACCTCTTGGTAGATGTACGCCGGCCGCGACAGCCGCGAGGTGATCGCGGCGATGTCGGTCGCCGGGATGTGCTTCGCCGCATCCAGCCGGAATCCGTCGACGCCGATCGAGAGCAGGTCGTTCAGGTACGCCGCGATCCGCCCGCGCACGTAGTCCGTCTCGGTGGCGAGGTCGGCCAGGTCGACGAGTTCGCAGTTCTGCACCTCCCACCGGTCGTTGTAGTTGACGATGTCGTCGTTCCCGTTCCGCCCGCAGTGGTGGAAGTCCTGGGTCTGGTACGTCCCCGGGTAGTCGTAGTGGCTGTACGTCGACCCGGCGCTGCCCGTGCCGCCCGATGATCCGCCGGTCATGTGGTTGATGACGGAGTCGACGTACACCTTGACACCGGCCGCGTGGCAACTGTTGACCATGGCAACGAACTGGGCACGGGTCCCGCGCCGGGTGCCGTCGAGCTTGTAGCTGACCGGCTGGTAGTCCTGCCACCACGGATACCCGGACCCGGGCAGCACGACATGCTCCTGCGGCGGCGACACCTGGACCGCGCCGTACCCCTTCGGTCCGAGCACCTGTCCGCACTCGCGGGCGACCGAGTTCCAGTTCCACTCGAACAGCTGGACGATCACGTCACGGTCCCCGCTCGGCGCCGCCTTCGCGACGGGAGCGATCAGAGACAAGCTCAACAACACGATCAGGAATCGGCGCATCGGAACAACTCCCTCGGGGCGGTGGGGTACTCCGTGAAACCATCTCGGCGGCGTACCGTGCGGGAAATCGTGTCAGGAGGCTGATGTGCTGGACTGGTTGCAGGAGCGGTTGCCCGGGCTGATCGCGGAGCACGCGGTGCCGGGGATCGCGGTCGGGGTGTGGGCCGGCGGCGAGGTGTACGACGCCGCCGCGGGAGTGCTGAGCACCGGAACAGGCGTCGAGGCGACCACCGACTCGATCTTCCAGATCGGGTCGGTGACGAAAGTACTCACGGCCACGCTGGCGATGCAGCTCGTCGACGAGCGCAAGGTCGAGCTCGACGCCTCGGTGCAGCGGTACCTGCCGCGCTTCGGGCGGGACGTGACCGTACGGCAGCTGATGTGTCATGTCGCGGGCTTCGAGGGCGACATCTTCACCGACACCGGACCGGGCGACGACTGCATCGAGCGGTACGTCGACCTGCTCGACGACGTCCCGCAGCTCTTCGCGCCGGGCTCGATGTTCTCGTACAACAACGCCGCGTTCTGCGTGCTCGGACGGCTGATCGAGGTCGTCCGCGGCAAGCAGTTCGACGTCTGCATGCGAGAGCACGTCTTCGAGCCGCTCGGGATGACGCATGCCGCGAGCAACCCGTACGAGGCGATCCTGCACCGCGCCGCGGTCGGGCACCTGGACGGCCGGCCGGTGACGACCTGGGCGATGGCGCGGTCGAACGCGCCGGCCGGGTCGATGCTGGCGATGCGCGCCCGGGACCTCGTCCGGTTCGCGCGGCTCCAGGGGCAGGTGCTCAGCGCGGAGAGCGCCGCCGCGATGCAGCGGCCGCAGATCACGCTCCCGGACATCGGCTGGGCGGACGCGTGGGGGCTCGGGTGGGAGACGAGCGAGCTGCCGGGCGGGACGGTGATCGGGCACGACGGCTCGACGGTCGGCCAGGCCGCGTTCCTGCGCGTCGTACCGGAGCGTGACGTAGCGGTCGCGATCCTGACGAACGGCGGATCCGCGCGGCCGGTGCATGCCGAGCTGATGGGGCGGCTGCTCCAGGAGCTGGCCGGCGTCACGTTCCCCGAGCTGCCGGTACCGGATCCGGGTGCTCGCCCGGAGCATCCCGAGCGGTACGTCGGCCGGTACGCCTCGCGCGAGTCGGTCACCGACGTACGGCAGGACGCGGACGGGCGGCTGTGGCTCGAGCAGACGCCGATCGGGGTGAGCGCGGAGATCGGCGACCAGCCGCACCGGACCGAGCTGGTCGCGTGGCGCGGCGACAGCCTGCTGCCGGTCGAGGCGTCCGGCGGCGTGCACTGGCCGGTCGCGTTCGTCGGCCGTGACGACGAAGGACGGGCGGAGTACCTGCACACGGGACGGGCGGACCGCCGCGTCTGAAGTGGTGCGATCGGATGAAGCGAGGGCGGGTGATCTGTCCGGCCGGACCAACATGACCTGAGGTTCCGGCAGGACGATCGTCCGATGAACGACTCCCAGGGCGAAGGGCTGCTGACCGTTCGCGACCTGTCGGTCGAGATCCGGCGGGGGTCCCGGATCGTGCGGCCGGTGACGCGGGCGGACCTGGTACTGCGGGCCGGCGAGACCCTCGGCGTGGTCGGCGAGACGGGGTCCGGCAAGTCGATGACCGGGCTCGCGATCATGGGCATGCTGCCGCCCGGCGGGACGGTCACCGGCGGGTCGATCCGGTTCGACGGCCGGGAGCTGACCGAGCTGGCGGCGGCGGAGTACCGGGCGCTGCGCGGCAACGACATCGCGATGGTTTTCCAGGACTCGATGACCGCGCTGAACCCGACGAAGCGGATCGGCGAGCAACTGGCCGAACCGCTCCGGCTGCACCGCGGCGCGAGCAGGCGGGCGGCTCGCGACCGGGCCGCCGAAGTACTGCGGCTGGTCGGCATCCCGTCGCCCGCCGAGCGGATGGACGCGTTCCCGCACGAGCTGTCCGGCGGCATGCGGCAGCGCGTGCTGATCGCGATGGCGCTGGTCTGCGAGCCGCGGGTCATCATCGCCGACGAGCCCACCACCGCGCTCGACGTCACGGTCCAGGCCGAGATCCTCGACCTGCTCGCCGACCTCAAGGCCCGGCTCGGCATGGCACTGATCCTGATCACCCACGACCTGGGCGTGATCGCGGGCCACGCCGACCGGGTCGCGGTGATGTACGCCGGTCAGGTCGCCGAGACCGGACCGACCAAGACCCTGTTCGGTGCGACGCGGCACCGCTACACCCACGCTCTGCTCTCGTCGATCCCCACGCTCGCGCACGACCGCCGCCGGGAACTGCACAGCATCCCGGGCGCCCCGCCGGACCTGACCGTCGCGACCTCGGCCTGTGCCTTCGCGCCGCGCTGCCCCGCCGCCACGGACCGTTGCCGCGAGCAAGCACCGGAGCGGACCGTCGACGGCGACACGACGTACGCCTGCTGGCACCCGGTCGACGAGACCCTGACCATCACGCCTCCCGCGAAGGAGACCGCGTCGGCGCCCGACGAGCAGATCCGGCTGCGGGTGGACGGCTTGGTCCGCGAGTACGGCGCCGGCCGGACGGGCGTGTTCGGGCCGCGCCGAACCGTCAAGGCGGTGTCCGGTGTGAGCTTCGACGTCCGCGCCGGGGAGACGTTCGGGCTGGTCGGCGAATCGGGCTGCGGCAAGTCCACCCTCGGCCGGATGATCGTCGCGCTGGACCGCCCTACCGGCGGCGACGTGCTGTACGACGGTACGTCGGTCGCAGGGCTCAGCTCGCGCGCGCTCGGCGACCGGCGCGCGCAGCTGCAGATGATGTTCCAGGACCCGAGCGCCTCGCTGGACCCGCGGATGCGGATCGGCACGATCCTGCGCGAGCCGCTCGCGATCCAGGGCGTCGGCAACCGTTCCCAGCGGGCTGCGCGTGCCGGCGAACTGCTGCACGAGGTCGGTCTGCCGCCGGCGATCCTGGAGCGCTACCCACACGAGCTGTCCGGTGGCCAACGGCAACGAATCGGCCTCGCCAGAGCACTCGCACTGAACCCGAAGGTGCTGGTCGCCGACGAACCGGTCAGCGCCCTCGACGTCTCGGTCCGCTCCCAGGTCCTGAACCTGATGCGCCGCACCCAGCGCGACCTCGGGCTGAGCAGCGTCGTCATCTCCCACGACCTCGCCGTCGTCCGCTACCTGGCCGACCGGGTCGGCGTGATGTACCTCGGCAAGCTCGTCGAGACCGGTACGACGGACGACGTCTACACCGCGACCGCCCACCCGTACACGGCCGGCCTGCTCGCCGCGGTCCCCGAGCCCGACCCGTCCGCCGAGCGGCCGAACGCCGACGTACGGGTACGCGGTGAACTGCCGAGCGTCTTCGATCCGCCGAGCGGCTGCCGCTTCCGGACGCGCTGCCCGCTCGCGACCGGCCTCTGCGCCGAGGCCGAGCCCGAGCTGACCACGCTGTCCGGGGTTCACCGGGTCGCGTGCCACTTCCCGTTGGAGGTTGCACGATGACCCGGTACGTCGTCCGCCGCCTGCTGATCTCGGTCCTCGTACTGCTCGGGATCTCCGCGGTGATGTTCTTCCTGCTGCACGTGGTGTCCGGGAGCCCCGGCCGGGTCGTCCTCGGGCCGAAAGCGTCACCGGAAGCCGTTACCACGTTCAACCATGACCACGGGTTCGACCGGCCGTTCGTCGTCCAGTACGTGAGCTATCTCGGGCAGCTCCTGCACGGCGACCTCGGTCGTTCGTACAAGCTCAACCAGGGCGTCGCGACCCTGCTCGTCCAGAACGCACCGCGCAGCGCGATGCTCTCGCTCGCGGGACTCGTCCTCTCACTGCTGATCGCCGTACCGCTCGGCATCCTGCAGGCGGTCAAGCGCAACAGCCTGGTTGATCGGCTTGGGACCGCGCTCGCCTACACCCTTTACGCGACACCGGTCTTCCTCCTGGGACTCCTGCTGATCGCGGGACTCAGCCAAGCCGTCCACCTGTTCCCGGCCGAGGCGTCGCAGTCCCACTCCCCCTGGGTCGTCATCACCGACCCGCACGCGATGGCGTTGCCGGTCATCACGCTGGCCGTCACGAACGTCGCGATCTTCTCGCAGTACCAGCGGTCCGCGGCGCTCGAACAGCTCGGGCAGGACTACATCCGGGTCGCCCGCGCGAAGGGTCTGCCCGACCGGCTGATCGTCACCCGGCACCTGCTGCGGAACGCCTGCCTGCCGCTGATCACGCTGCTCGGGCTGTCGATCCCGAGTCTGCTGGCCGGCAACCTGATCGCCGAGTCGCTGTTCAACTACCCAGGCCTCGGCCTGCTGTTCCTGAACAGCCTGCAGCGCGAGGACTACCCGGTGCTGCTCGCCTACACGCTGACGGGCGCCGTACTGACGGTGCTCGGCAACCTCCTCGCGGACGTCGCCCTCGCGGCCGCCGACCGTCGCATCACCCTGAGCGCCTAGGAGCCACCGTGACGAACATCGACGCCGAGGCCGTCACCCGGACCCGGCCCAGGCTCCGGTTGCAGGACCATCCGCTCGGCCTCGCCGGTGGGCTGATCCTGATCCTGCTGGTCGGGTTCTGCTTCCTCGGACCACTCTTCCACCACACCGACCAGACCGACGTCGACATCGTCAACGCGGCCCTGCCGCCGGGCGGCGGCTATCCGCTCGGCACCGACACGAACGGCTTCGACGTCCTCGGCCGGCTGATGCGCGGCGGCCAGGTCTCGCTGCAGATCGGCCTGCTCGCGGCGGTCACCGCGACCACGATCGGCACGCTGTACGGCGCGGTCGCCGGGCTCGCGGGCGGCGTACTCGACGGAGCGTTGATGCGGCTCGTCGACGTGGGGTTGTCGGTGCCGTTCCTGTTCGTGGTGCTGATCCTGTCGGCCCGGTTCAACGCCAGCGTGTGGTCGTTGAGCCTGGTGATCGGCGGGTTCTCCTGGCTGGTCGCGGCCCGGCTGGTCCGCGGCGAAGTGCTGGTCCTGCGGGTCCGCGAGTTCGTGCTGGCCGCGAGGACGATGGGCGCGTCCCGGCCGCGGCTGATCCTCACCCACCTGATCCCGAACGCCCTCGGCGTGATCATCGTCAACATCACCTTCCAGGTCGCCGACGCGGTACTGATCGTCGCCACGCTCGGCTTCCTGGGGTTCGGCCTCCGCTACCCCGCCACCGACTGGGGCGGCCAGCTGGCCGGCGGCGTCACCTCGATCACGTCGGGCTACTGGTGGCTCGTGGTCCCGGTCGGCGCCTGCATCATCCTCACCGTGCTGGCACTCAACCTGCTCGCCGAGGCGCTTCGTGACGCCGTCGGCCAGGGCGCCCAGTGAACCTCAAGGAGCGACACATGAAGAACCTCTCCGGCCGGGTACTGACGGCCGCGGTCGCGATCGCGATGCTGACCGCCGCCTGCTCCGGCGGCGGTACCCCGAAGGCGGACGCCGGCAGCTACGACAAGCTGCCCGTGGAGGCCGGTAAGGCGAAGGCCGGCGGCACCGTGACCGTTGCCCTCAGCCCCGGTCTGAACCCGAACTACATCTACCCCTACGAGCCCGCCTCACAGAACGGCGGCGTGATCGCCCGCGGACTGCTGTGGCGCGCGCTGTACCGGGCGAGCAGCGAGGGCGACAAGCCGGTCGACCCGGAGCTCAGTCTGGCCGAGCAGCCGACGTACAGCCCGGATCGCAAGACCGTGACGATCAAGCTCAAGGACTACAAGTGGTCCGACGGTACGCCGGTCGCCGCGGACGACGTCGTGTTCTCGATCGCGCTGCTGAAGGCCGCGATCGCCGAGGACCCGGCGAACTGGAGCTTCTACACCCCGGGGCAGTTCCCGGACGGCTTCACGGTCCTCGCCACCGACCCGCGGACCGTGACGATGCAGCTCGCCAAGGCGTACAACCCGTCGTACCTGCTCTCGATGCTGGAGCTGATCTACGTGCTGCCGTCGAAGGCGTGGAACCTCGCCAAGGACGGCGGGCCGCACCTGGACTACCACCAGCCGAAGAACGCGCAAGCGATCTACAAGTACCTGACCAAGTCGTCGGAGTCGCAGGCGACGTTCACCACCAACCCGCTCTGGCAGATCGTGAACGGGCCGTACAAGCTGAAGTCGTTCGACCCCGCGACCGGGTCGTACTCGCTGGTGCCGAACAAGGCGTACAGCGGACCGGGCGAGTCCCGGATCGACCAGATCGACTTCAAGACGTTCACGTCGGCCGTTGCCACGTTCAACCAGTTCAAGGCCGGCACGCTCACCGTCGGGATGCTCGACTCCGGCTACATCGCCCAGGTCGACGCGCTCAAGAAGCAGGGTTACAACGTGTACGGCGCGCCGGCCCCGGCGCGGCTCGACTACCTGACGATCAACTTCAAGAACACCACGAACAACTTCGACAAGGTGATCGCCCAGCTGTACGTCCGGCAGGCCCTGCAGCACCTGATCGACCAGCCCGGGTACATCAAGAGCCGCGGCGTCTACAACGGCGCGGCCACCGAGAACTACAGCACCGCCGGCGTCGGGTCGCCGTACCCGCCCGACTTCGGGACGACGCCGCCGTACCCGCACGACACCGCGGCCGCGCAGAAGCTGCTCACCGACCACGGCTGGAAGGTCGTCCCGGACGGCACCACCACCTGCGAACGCCCGGGCACCGGCCCGGACCAGTGCGGCGCGGGCATCCCCGCCGGGCAGACCCTCAGCTTCAACCTGATCGCCGCGAACAGCCCGTCGTACGTCGAGGCACGCGACGTAGCGTTCGTGTCCGCGTCGAAGAAGCTCGGGATCACGGTGAAGTCCGAGACCAAGGCCGTGAACTACATCTACGAGAACTACGGCAACACGTTCGCGCCGGCCAAGAAGAACGAGTGGGCGATGGTCGACTCCGGCTCGCTCTACCAGGCCGTCGGGTACCCGAGCAGCAACACGCTCTTCAACACCACCGGCAGCTTCAACCTCGGCAGCTACAGCAGCCCCGAGGCGGACAAGCTGATCTCGGCGTCGACGTTCGGCGCCGACCCGAAGGCGCTCAGCGCCGAGGTGACGATGCTCGGCAAGGACCTGCCGGTGCTGTACCTGCCGACCCCGGACACGCTCGTCGTCTGGAAGAACACGCTGTCCGGGCCGCCGTCGTCGTTCCGCTCGCTGCTCAGCTACCTGTACTCGCCCGAACTCTGGTACTTCCACGACTGAGGAGACCGCGTGACCGTCCCACTCGCCACCGTCGACCCCGAGGCGGACTTCGGCGACCTCGACCGGCTCCGGGAGCTGATCGGCGACGCCCGGATCGTTGCCCTCGGCGAAGGTGCGCACAACGTCACCGAGTTCTACCGGATCAAGGACCGGATCTTCCGCTTCCTGGTCCAGGAGCTGGGGTTCACGGCGTTCGTGATGGAGTCCGGGTACGCCGAGGGGCTGACCGTCGCGGACTGGGTCCGCGGCGGGACCGGGCCGGTCGACGCGGTCGCGCGGGACGGGATCACGTACCGGTTCGGGGAGTGCGAGCCGATGCGCCGGCAGCTGGAGTGGATGCGCCGGCAGAACGGGCGGGTCCGGTTCTACGGGATGGACCTGCCCGGGTCGTCCACCTCGCCCGGGCCCGCCGTGCGGGCGTGTCTGGCGCGGATGCCGCGGCACCCCGGCGACGAGGAACTGCTCCGGCTGAGCGACCTCGGCGGGCGTACCGAGGCGGCCATCCGGCTGGACCGGATGCCGCCTGCGGAGCGGTTCCGGCTGCTCGACGGGCTCGCGCGGCTGGAGAATCGGGCGGCCGTGCTCGGCGACGAGATCGCGGTCCGGTGCGCGGCCTCGCTGCTCGCGTTCGTCGAGGAGCTGGCCGGTCCGGTCAGCGGCCCGTATCCGCGGGACGTGTTCATGGCCGGCACCGTCGGCTGGATCGCGGAACGCGAACACCGCATCGTGGTCAGCGCACACAACGCCCACGTCCAGCGCACGCCGTTCCTCGGACGGACAACCGTCGGCGGGATGCTCGGCGACCAGGAGCTCGTGGTCATTGGTACGACCTACGGAACCGGTCCGGAGGTCCGGTTCACCGAGCGGAGCACGCGGCCGTTCGACTGCGACGTGGCCCTCGAGCAACGGGTGCCGCCGCCACACAGTATCGAGGCCCGCCTCGACCGGCTCGGGCACCCGATCGCACTGGTCGAGCCCGGAGACATGGTTGCCGAGGGCATGCTCTCGAACGGCGAGTTCGTGCCGACCGACTGCGCGGCGGCGTACGACGCGCTGATCCACTTCCGCGAGGTCCACCGCATCCCCGGCGCCTTCGAACGGCTCCGGGCCGAGTTCGAACCGGAGTCCGCGTGACCGCCTATCCCCCGAGCCGCATCGTCGACGCCGTCGAGGAGGTGGCCGGCGTCCCGGATCCGTACCGCTGGCTCGAGGACGACACCGACGAGGTCCGCGCCTGGCAGCTCGCCCAGGCCTCGCTGGCGACCGAGATCTGCTACGCAGGCCAGGACCCGGCCGCGGCCCGGAAGCTGATCGAGACGTACGACGCCGGCTCCCGGCCGCCGCTGCCGAAGTACGCCGCCGGCCGCTGGTTCCGCGGTACGACGGAACTCGTCGTCGCGGACACGCCGTACGGCGACGGGCAGGTGCTGCATCGGCTCGAGGAGGGCGCCGTACTGTCGTGGCTCGCGCCCTCGCCCGACGGGCGGGTGCTGGCGATCGGCGTGTGCACCGACGGGAGCGAGAACAACACGATCCGCTTGATATCCGCGGTGTCCGGGGAGTTGCTGGACGGGGCGCCGACGCAGGTGCTGCACGATGCGTGGACCGGTGGTGCGGCCTGGTTTCCGGACAGCCGCGGGTTCTTCTTCTCGGCGCTGACGGGCAGCGTGCACGACTTCGAGCGGGCCGTGTTCCGGCATGTGCTGGGTGGCGAGACCTCCGTCGAGCCGGTGCCGATCTGGGCGGGATCGCGCGAGCACACGGTGATCCAGTTCTCGCCTGACGGGCGGTGGGCGGTCGCGAGTCACCGGCTGGGCAGCCCGGTTCCGGTCGCGGTGCGCGACCTGACGTCGGGCGACGGGTGGCGGCCGTTCATGACGGCGTGCGACGGGATGGTCGCGGGTCATGTGGTCGGCGATCGGTACGTCGGGGTGACCGACGTGGGTGCCGCGCGCGGGCGGCTGGTGGCGATTCCGCTGGATACCGCCGTACCGGATGATCCGGCGCAGTGGATCGAGCTGGTGCCGGAGGGGCCGACGGTGATCCGGTCGGTACAGCCGGTGGGATCGTCCCTGTATCTGAGCGAGTTCGACGACACGTATGCGCGGGTCCGGGTGGTCGACCACTCGGGTGCCTTCGTCGGCGAGGTGCCGTTGCCGGGGCGTGGGGCGGTCGCGGTGCCGTTCTTCCCGTTGATGAGCCTTGCCGCGGGCAACCGTCCGGACGACTTCGTGTTCGCGTTCTCGACGTTGACGAGTTCGTGGGGTGTGTATCGTCATCGGCCCGGCGCCGATCGGCTCGAGGAGCTGGTGGCGCCGGCGGTCACGCTGGAGGCGGTGGTCGAGGATCATTACGCGACGGCAGTGGACGGTGCGCGGATCCCGTTCCGGTTGGTGCGGCGGACGGCGGGTGGTCCGGTGCTGATCTCGGCGTACGGCGCGGCGAACGTGCCGTACCTGCCGTCGTACCAGAGCGACATGGCCGCGTTCGTTGCCGCGGGTGGGGTTTTCGTGCAAGCGCATCTGCGAGGTGGTGGTGAGCTCGGGCGGGACTGGTACCTCGCGGCGCATCGGGAGCGGCGGGGTGTGCGGGACTCGGATCTGGTGGCGGTGGCCGAGCATCTGATCGCTGCCGGGCTGGCGACGCCGGAGCGGATGGCGTTGACCGGTGGGTCGGACGGTGGGTTGATGTGCGGGGTCGCCGTGACTCGACGGCCCGATCTGTGGCGGGCGGTGCTGCCGCGGTCGCCGTTGCTCGACCTGATCGGTGGGCTGCGCGATCCGTACCTCGACTTCGTGATCCGCAAGGCGTGGGGCGATCCGGACGACCCGGCGGAGATCCGGCGGCTGGTCGGGTTGTCGCCGTACCAGCTGATCGAGCCGGGGGTGTTTCCGGCGGTCTATCTGCAGGCGGGTGCGACCGATCCGCGGTGCCGGCCGTGGCATGCGCGGAAGTTCGCGGCGCGGTTGCAGGCTGCGCAGGAGGGACCGGAGCCGATCCTGGTGCACGTGTTCGAGGACGCGGGGCATGGGGCGGCGACGAGTGAGGAGGTTGCGTTGACGCAGGACGCCGAGTGGTTGGCGTTCTTGCTCGGCCGCCTCGGGCTAGCGTGACGTCAGCGTCATCAGCCGCAGCTGGAGCATCATCGCGAACCGTACGTCGGGGTCGTCCAGGTCGATGCCGCCGACCTCGGCAACGCGGCGCAGCCGGTACCGGAAGGTGTTCGTGTGGACGTACATCGCCGCGGACGCGACCGCGATGTCGCCGAACGCGTCGAGCCACGCCCGCAACGTGTCGACCAGCAGACTCCGGTGCTTCGCGTCGTACGCCGTCAACCGCGCGAGCGGGCCGGACGACAGGTCGTCACGCGGGACGAGGTCGGCCAGCTCGAGCAGCAACGCCTCGACGTACACGTCCGCGACGCGCGCGACCTGCTGGGTGGATCCGCGCGACCTGAGCACCCGCAACGCCCGGTCCGCGCCGGTGCGGGACCGCGCCAACGCCGACCCGTCCGCCACCGGCGACCCGATCCCCACCAACGGTCGCAACCGCGGCCCGATCCGCCCGAGAAAGTCGGACGCAATCCGGACCGCCCGATCCTCGGCAGCCGACTGCTCGTCGGCCCGGGTCCGCGGCACCACGCCGTACGCCACCTCCCCCACCAGGCCGGCCGCCGACCGCGGATGCACGGCGGCCAGATGCATGGCAAACGCGTCCGCCAAGCGCTTCCGCTCAGCCACCAACTCTGCCGCGCTCCGCCCGTCCCCGGCGTCGTGGAGGCCGACCGCGAGGACCACTGCTGGTTCGTCGGCGAGGCCGAGGCGGCGGATTGCTTCGGCGGAGCCTGGGCCGCTCTCCAGCGCGGTGCGGAGGAGGTCGGCACGTAACCGCCGCTCGACGTCGGCGCCGGCGCGCTGGCGGATCATGTAGAGGGCGACCTGCTTCGCGGCGTCGCACAGCGCCTGCTCGCGGTCGGGCGGCAGCGGATCGGTCACGGCCGCCCAGATCGTGCCGAGGATCTCGTCGCCGGCGCGGACCGCGATCGCCACCCGCGGCAGCTCGCCGTACTCCGGCAGCGGCGCCACGAACACCGGCTGATCCGTCCGGAAGATCTCCTGGAAGACGCCCCGCTCGCGCAGGATCCGGGTGTACTCCCGCGGCACCTGCCGCGACAGGATCGTCTGCACCCGCGACGGATCCGCCGACTCCTGCCGCCCCGAGAACGCCAGCACGCGCGTGCTCGGATCCTCGATCGTGATCGGCGCATCCAGCAACGCCGCGATCGCATTCGCCAGCGCGAACAGATCCCCCGCCGGAATCCCCCCGAGCGCCTCCACGGCCCCCGCGTCTCCCCCGGCGATCAACGACCGAACCATCGACGTCAACTGCGTCCACGAAGCCCCGCGCGCCAGCCCGAGTACGACGACTCCGGCCGCCTCGGCCGCCGCGACCAACTCCTCATCCGGTACGACGGGCGCGCGCACCACCAGCGCCGCCGCCCCATGCCGCCCGACGTCGGCCACCACCCGGACCAGCTCCGCCGGCTCGTGCAGCCCGACCCCGAGCACCAGCGCCTGCCGCGGCAGCACCTGCTCGTCGAGTGGATCGTGGATCACCACCCCGCCGAGATCGTCCGCGCGCCCCGGATCGCCGCAGACCACGTCGAGCAGCGTCGTACCGATGTCGTCGAGGACGCCCTCCAGGCTGGCCCGCACGGGGCTGTCGGTCGGGACGAGCACGTCCTCGACGCTAGTCCCGCCGTACCCGGCCGGATGTTGTCGCATGCGACGAAATTATGCCGACGATCCGTCCGATCCGACAAGATCGATCCACTCGGTCCGGACCGTCACCGCGTCGAGAACATCCGGCAGCGGCGCAACCCCGAGCCCCGGCCCGGTCGGCACCGCGAGCCGGCCGCCGGCGAGCTCGAACGGCGGCGTGATGTCGGTCCGGTAGTACCGCGCGGACGCCGACGTGTCGCCGGGGAACGCGAACCCGGGCAGCGCGGCCAGCGCCAGGTTCGCGGCCCGCCCGAGGCCGGTCTCGAGCATCCCGCCGCACCACACCGGTACGCCGTTCGCCACGCAGACGTCGTGGATCCGGCGCGCCTCCAGGTGCCCGCCGACCCGGCCGGGCTTGATGTTGACGACCCGGCAGGCACCGAGCGCGATCGCGTCCGCCGCCCCGCGGGCCGACACGATCGACTCGTCCAGGCAGATCGGCGTCCGGATCATCCGGGCCAGTTCGGCATGACCGCGCAGGTCGTCCTCGGGCAGCGGCTGTTCGAGCAGCAGCAGTTCGAACGGGTCCAGCCGGGCGAGCTGCCGCGCATCGCTCAGCCGGTACGCCGTGTTCGCGTCGACCTGCAGCGGCACGTCGCCGAACCGTTCCCGCACCGCCCGCACCGGCTCGACGTCCCAGCCCGGCTCGATCTTCAGCTTGATCCGCAGATACCCCTGCTCCAGGTACGCCGCGACCGCGTCGAGCAGCGCCGGGATCGACTCGGTGATCCCCACCGACACCCCGCACTCCACCTCGTCCCGGACCGCGCCGAGGTACTGCCCGAACGACATCCCGCGGGCGCGCAGCTCCGCGTCCAGGATCGCGGTCTCCAACGCGGCCTTCGCCATCCGATGACCCTTGACCTGGGCCGTGGCGGGCGCGACCTGCTGCGCCGTCGTGACACCGGCGACCGCCGGGATCAGGTAGCTCCGCAGTACGTCGGCCGCGCCCTGGGTGTACTCCGACGAGTAGAACGGCTCGCGGCTGGTCCCCGACTCGCCCCACCCCTCGGCCTCGTCGGTGACCGCCCGGACCAGCAGCGCCTCGCGGACGGTCTCGGTCCCGAACGACGTCCGGAACGGTGTCACCAACGGCATCTCGATGGTCCGGAGTTCGACCCCGACGAGCTTCACGACACGGCCTCCCTGTCGACGACGTACCAGCCTCTGCGATCGAATCCCCGGATCCGCGCCCCGTCGGCGAGCAACCCGCCGAGCACGTCCCGGACGGCCACCCGCCACTCCGCGGCCGCCGCGGGATCGGTACTCCGGAGCGCCTCGATGTCGGGCGGTACGGCGACCCGCACCACGCGCCCGTCCACCTGCCCGCCCGCGGGCCTGCCCAGCGCCGTGATCCCCAGCGCGATGCCCGGACCGGCGTCCGCCGTCCGCGGCTGACCGTTGCAGGCGGCAACAACCGCCGGATCGTCCAGTCGCCAGCGGGCGAGCAGCCGGTCCGTGTCGTCGGCCGCGTTGATCGCGTCGTCGATCCGCCCGTAGAAGTTCGGCAGGTACTCGACCGCGTCCGCCGCCAGCTTGCCCAGGTTGAAGTACGCGTTCCGCCGGATCAGCGGATCGAACGTCCACGAGATCTCCCGCGCACCGTGCGCCAGCGTCCACGCGCGCTGATGCACCTTCAACGCGTACCCGACGCCGCGCCGCTGCGGAAGCACGCCGGTGATGTGACTGTGCAACGCCCCGCGCCCCGGCGCGCCGAAGAACCCGACGCAGGCACCGACCATCGCGTCATCGGCGAACGCGCCGTGCACGTAGCTCCCCGCCTTGCTCATCGCCCGCAGCAGATCGGCCGGGACCGGCGGGCTGAACTCGCCGGTCCGCCAGATCCGCTCGAACAACGCGCACGCGGCGTCCAGCTCCGGCAACGTCTCCAGGCTGCGAATCGTCACCACCGACGGCTCGTTCAGCACCTCTGTCATGCCGACGCCTGCCGGTCCGCGCGAGACGCCTGGCCGGCCGTCCGCTGCAGCTCGGCGACCAGTGCCGTGAGCAACTTCGTCCGTCCGGGCAGTTCGGAGACGATCACGTGCTCGTCGTCCGCGTGCGCGCCACCGCCGACAGCGCCGAGTCCGTCGAGCGTCGGCGTACCGACTCCGGCCGTGAAGTTCCCGTCCGACGCGCCGCCGACGGCCAGCTCGGCGGGTGCGGTCAGCCCGAGGTCTTCCGCGAGGCGGCGGGCCCGTTCGTACAGGTCCTTCGAGGCGGCACGTGCCAGCGGCGGGCGGTTCGGGCCGCCGTCGACCGTCACCTCGGCGCCGGGCAGGTGCGGCTGGAGGGACCGCACCGCGCGGTCGACGCGGTCCTGCTCGGCGGCGTCCCAGACCCGGACGTCGACCTCGACGTGCGCGGCGGCCGGAACGGTGTTGACGGTGGTCCCGGATTCGAGGCGGGTCGGCGTCACCGTCGTCCCACCGGCCGCGAGCGCCGCGACGGCCTGCACCTGGTAGGCGGCCTCGATCGTCGCGTTCACGCCGCGCTCCGGGTCCAGCCCGGCGTGGGCGGCGCGGCCGCGGATCTGCACGTCGTACCGCGAGACGCCCTTCCGGGCGGTCTTCAACGCGCCCCCCGGGCCGGACGCCTCAAGGATCAGCGCGGCCGCACAGCCGCGGGCCTCGTCCTCGATGAGGGCGCGCGAGGACGGCGACCCGATCTCCTCGTCGCCGGTGATCAGCACCGAGATCCCGTCCAGGTCGTCCAGGGCCGCGAGCGCGTGGAAGATCATCGCGACCCCGGCCTTCATGTCGAAACACCCCGGCCCGGTCAGTACGCCGTCCCGCACCGCGAACGGACGCGTCGCCAGCGACCCGATCGGCCAGACGGTGTCGTGATGCCCGAGCAGCAGTACCCGCGGCCGCGCCCCGAACCGCCAGCGGAGGTGCGTCCGCCCGTCGACTTCGACGTACTCCGCCTTCTGGGCGAGCCGCTCCGCGCCCAGCTCGGCCACCACGGCCGCGCTCCGCGCCACGGCCGCCAGGTCCGCGGACGGCGACTCACACCGCACCAGCCGCTCGATGTCCGCAACCAGCACCAGTACCTCCCCGTCGACTCGGTCCGCACCAGCATCCTGCGCCGGGCGCTGCCCCGTCTTGTGCGCGGTGCCCAAATCGGCCACCGCGGTTCGGACCAACGGATGAAATATCGCGCCGGACGCCCGTGTTGGACCTCGGTATGAGCGACTGGAACCAGCACACGATCGAGGAGTTCCGCGCGAACGAGGGCCGTGTCGGCGGCCCGTTCGAAGGCGCGCCGCTGCTCCTCCTGCACCACCACGGCCGGAAGAGCGGCAAGGAGTACGTCGCCCCGATGATGTACCTCGCGGACGAGACGGACCCGAAGACCGTCTACGTCTTCGCCAGCAAGGCGGGCGCCCCGACCAACCCCGACTGGTACACGAACCTCGCCGCCGCCGGCACCGCGACGGTCGAGGTCGGCACCGAGACCCACCCGGTCACCGTGCACGAGATCACCGGCGCGGACCGCGACCGCATCTACGCCGAGCAGGCGCGGCGCTACCCGGGCTTCGCCGAGTACGAGGTGAAGACGACCGGCATCCGGACGATACCGGTGCTCGCCCTCACCCGCAGCTGAACCAGTTGCCGATCGCCACCGTCCGGGATCACGTACGCTCGATCCGTGTGACCCGGAGAAGCAGTCGGCTCGTGATCGGCCTCGGCGTACTCGTGTTCGTCGTGACCCTGCTGGACCTGGTCACGATCGGCGTACTGCGGTCCTGGGACCATCACGTGATCCCGGTCGCCCGGCCGGCCGGCGAGCCGTCGTCGGCGTGGTGGCAGGCGCTCGCGGACATCGGCGGCTTCGCGGTGCTGACGGTCGTCCTGGTCGGGACCGCCGTACTGCATCTGCTTCGGCGCCGTCCGTTCCGGCAACTGGTGCGGGCGGCCGTGTGGATCGCGATCATCGAGGCCGCGATCTGGCTCACCAAGCTCGCCGTCGGCCGGACGCCGCCGCGCTCGCACGTCGACCACCTCTGGGACGGCGGCATGTCCTGGCCGTCCGGCCACACCGCCGACAGCCTCGCGCTGCTGCTGATCGCCGTGACCCTGCTCACCACGCCCGGCACCCGCCTCGACAAGCTCACCGTCTGGGCCGTACCGGTCGTGTCCGCCGGCGTCGCGGTGGCGTGCGTACACCTCCACTACCACTGGCCGACCGACACGATCGGCGGCTGGTCGCTCGGTCTGGCGATCGGGATGCTGGCCCGTCGATCACTGCGAACCGAGCGGTAACCGCACCCCGGAAACAAGCTCACTTGTGTGGACCGCAACACTCGGAGCGTGGCATCCACGACCCACACGCAGACCACGCCCGCCGGCGAGCGCTTCACGGCCGCCATGACCGCGGTCGCCCGACGCCTCCCCGGCAGCCTCTCGCGGATCGTCCCACCGAGCCTGATCGGCTTCGTCCTGATCAACGGCTTCACCTTCGGCGTCGACCTCGCCCTCCTCACCGCCCTCCGGTCGTGGGCACGGCTCCCGCTGTGGCTGGCGATCACGATCGCGTACTGCTCGGCGTTCGCGTTGAGCTACGTTCTCAACCGGGCATTCAACTTCCGGTCACACGCACCGGTCGGCCCGCAACTCACGAAATACGCGATCGTTGTCGCAATCAACTACTTCGCCCTGATCCTCGGCCTCACCACAGCCCTGAACGCCGTCGGCGTCGAGTACCACCTCTCCCGCATCACCGCCGGCCTCTGCGAAGGCATCTTCATGTACTGCGCCCTCCGCTGGTTCGTCTTCCGCCGCCCGGCCTAGCCACTGCCCGCGATTGGCGATAACATCGCCGTATGGCGATGAGTGAAGTCGACGAGACAGCCGCGCTCTCCGTGGCGGCCTGCCTCTTTCACGGGTTCAGTGACGCGTCGCGGCTTGCGATCGTTCGGCATCTGGCGTTCGGCGAACATCGGGTGGTCGAGCTGACCGAGCATCTCGGGCTGGCGCAGTCGACCGTCTCGAAACACCTCGCGTGTCTGCGCGACTGCGGGTTGGTGGAGTCGCGGCCGCAGGGCCGGGCGTCGCTGTTCCGGCTCACGCATCCCGACGCGACGCTGGAGCTGCTGACGGCCGCCGAGCGGTTGCTCGGGCTCACCGGCGACGCCGTCGCGCTCTGCCCGGTCTACGGAACGGCCACGCAATGAGCGACCCGATCCAGCTCACTCCCCCGTCGAGCACCTGGACCACCGACCCGGAGCAGCGCCGCAGGCTGGGTCGCCGCGCGCAACTGCTCGCCGCCGCATCGGTCACCTACAACATCGTCGAAGCAGTCGTCGCCATCTCGGCAGGCGCCGCCGCCGGATCGGTCGCGCTCGTCGGCTTCGGGCTCGACTCGGTCGTCGAGGTGTCCAGCGGGCTGATCATTCTGTGGCAGTTCCGCCACCGCCTCCCGGAGACGCGCGAGCGCCAGGCGCTCCGGCTGCTCGCGCTCTCCTTCTTCGGACTCGCCGCCTACGTGACCTTCGAGTCGCTGCGCTCCCTGATCGCCGGCACCCACTCCGACACGTCGCCGGTGGGCATCGGCCTCGCGATCGCGTCCCTCGTCGTCATGCCGTTCCTCTCCTGGGCCCAACGACGTACCGGCAAGGCGCTCGGCTCCAACGCGGTCGTTGCCGACGGCACGCAAACCTTGCTGTGCACCTACCTCTCCGCGGTCCTCCTCGCCGGCCTGCTGCTGAACGCCACGCTCGGCTGGTCCTGGGCGGACCCGCTCGCCGGCCTGGTCATCGCCGCCGTCGCCGTCCGCGAAGGCTTCGAAGCCTGGAAGGGCAAGGGCTGCTGCTGCGACTGACCTACACGAGCGTTCTCCAGTAGTCCCAGAAGCGGATCGTGATCAGTGTCAGGACGAGCACGTACCACGCGGTCAGCACGACCGCGTGATAGGTGACCCGGCGCAGGGTGTGCTGCGTGACGTACCAGAAGATCGGGATCGTGACCGCCCAGACGATCAGGCAGTACGGGCACAGTGCGCCGATGCGGTAGAGGCTCTGGAAGATCAGCCAGTGGACGAAGGCGACACCGAACGTGGTGCCGAGCTGGAGTCCGATCCAGAACCAGCGGGCGAACTGCGCGCCGGCCAGTAGGGCCGCGCCGACCGTGGTGACGATGGCGAAGCCGGCGATGCCGAGGAGGGGGTTGGGCAGGCCGAACGCCTCGGCCTGCGGGGTCGACATCACCGAGCCGCAGGACAGCACCGGGTTGATGCTGCAGGACGGCACGTACGACGGGTCGCGCACCAGCCGCAGCTTCTCGACCGTCAGGACGATCGCCGCCGCCAGCCCGGCCGCGCCGCCCAGCAGTAGCAACCACGCCAGGCCGCGAGGACTACTCGAGCGCGGCATCGATGCTCGCGGTCAGGTCGGCGGCCGACTTCGGCTCGAGCTTCTTCCCGTTGAGGAAGAACGTCGGGGTGCCGGTGACGCCGAGCGCCTCTCCGTCGGCGACGTCCTTCTTGATCCGTTCCAGGGTCGCCGGAGCGGTGTAGACCTTGTCCCAGGCAACCACATCGAGCCCGAGTTCCTCGGCGTACGCACGGAATCGCGCGTCCGCGGGCACCCGCTGCTCCGCCCACTCGGTCTGGGTCTCGTACATCGTGCGGTACATCGCCTCGAACTTGCCCTGCGCGGCGGCCGCCTCCACTGCGCGGGCGGCGCGTTCGGCGTTGAAGTGGCTCGGGATCGGGAAGTACCGGACCACGAAGGTGACCTTCCCGGCGTAGTCCCGGCGGAGCTTCTCGACGGCCGAGTACGCCGCCCCGCAGGCCTCGCACTCGAAGTCGAGGAACTCGACGAACGTGACCTTCCCGTCGGCCGCCGTACCGAGCCGATGGCTGTCCGCGCGGACCAGCTGGTCCGGTGCCGCGGCGGACGCGTCGTCGCCCGAGCGGTTGCTGACGGCAAGTAGTACGCCGACCACAACCGCGAAGGCGGCCGCGATCCCGATGGATATCCGTGCGTTGGTGCTCATGTGTGGGTCCTTACCGAAGAGTCTCTGGATGCGGGCGAATCGGGTACGCCGAAGCGGTGGCGAGCTCGATCGAGCTGCCACTCACGACGTGCGCCGGATCACGTCCGCAGGACGCAGAGCCTCGTCAGCGAAGGAGTCGTGCACCGGGGCCGATCGGACACGCCGGCACGGGCCGCCGTACGCCACAGATCACCGAGGGCGTACGCCAGCGGGCGAACTGCGAACGCGAGCAACAGTCCGCCCAGCAGGATGACGACGACCGGATGTGCGTGCTGTCCCTCGTCCGGAACCGCCGCCGGCACCTCGTTCAGATCGACGTGCAACGGGCCGACCAGGTCGGGGACCGGGGCAGCAGCGACCGACACGCCAGGCGGTTCCGACGCCGAGCCGTGGAAAGCGCACACGGCGAAGAGCGCGGCAACCAACGCCAGCCCTCGCATCAGCAGCCGCATCCCGGATCGGTCCATAACGACGCCCAGCCTAGCCAACCGCGATTTTGTGTCGGAGCCGCCACCTAGAGTGCGGGCATGACTTCCACCAGGCACGCCGGCGACTCCTGGGGCCTAGCGTCCGGCGTCGGTACGACGGCCACGATGTCGGCCGCTGCCCGCGCGGTCGCGAGCCGCACGGAGCCGTACCTGTTCGACGATCCGTTCGCCGCACCGCTCGTGCAGGCGGTCGGCGTCGACTTCATCATCCGGCTGGCGAACGGCGATGTGCCGATCGAGCAGATCTGGCTCGACGTCGCGAAGATCCGCACCAAGTTCTACGACGAGTACTTCGTCGCCGCGACGACCTCGGGCATCACGCAGGCGGTCGTCCTCGCGTCCGGCCTGGACTCGCGCGCCTACCGACTCCCCTGGCCGCCCGGCACGATCGTCTACGAGCTGGACCAACCCGAGGTCATCGCCTTCAAGACCCAGGCACTCGCCGCCCTGGGCGCCACGCCCACGGCCGACCGCAAACCGGTGGCAGCCGATCTCCGCGAGGACTGGCCGGCCGCTCTCCGCGCGGCCGGCTTCGATCCCGCCGTACCGACGGCGTGGAGTGCCGAGGGCCTCCTCGGCTACCTGCCGCCCGACGCGCAGGACCGCCTCCTCGACACCATCACCGAGCTCAGCGCACCCGGCAGCCGCGTCGCGACCGAAAGCAAACCCACGCCGACCGCCGCCGAGGAAGCCGACACGAAGCAAGGCCTCCGGGGCCTCGCCCAAAGCTGGCCGACCAGGACCGACATGTCCAACCTCCGGTACTACGGCCCGCGCAACGAGGCGGCTTCATACCTGACGGCCGCCGGCTGGACGCTCACCACGACCACCATCGAATCCTTGCTCGCCACCAACAACCTCGCGGCGTTGGATCCGGACCCGATGAACATGGGCGCGATGCAGTACGTCGCCGGCGTAAATTCGACGGACAGCAGCGGATCGCAGGTGTAGCGTCACGAAACCATGGAGCCGTCGGACATCACCCGCGCGATCGCGGCCGCAACCTCGATCGCGACGTCGCTCGGCCTGCGTGCCGACGACGGCACGGTCCTCCACAACTCGAACAAGCTGGCGGTCCGGCTGACGCCGTGCGACACGTTCGCCCGGGTCGCGCCGCTGGCCGAACAGGTCGCGGAGTACGAACTCGAGCTCGCCCAACGCCTCGCCGAGGCCGGCAGCCCGGTGGCCGCGCTGGAGCCTCGGGTGGAGCCGCGCGTGTATGTCCGCGACGGTTTCGCGGTGACGCTGTGGGCGTACTACGAGCCCGTGACGCCCGAGGTCGCGCCGCCGGAGTTCGCGGACGCGCTGGCGCGGTTGCACGCCGGCATGCGCAAGGTCGACCTGGCGAGCCCGCGGTTCACGGATCGGATCGCCGCCGCGCTGAAGATCGTCGGCGATCAGCAGATCTCACCGGAACTGCCCGACGCGGACCGCGAGTTCCTCATGGGCAGGCTGGAGAGTCTGCGGCAGGCGACCGGCAATCACGAGGAGCAGCTGCTCCACGGGGAACCGCATCCGGGGAACCTGTTGAGCACGGCGTACGGACCGCTGTTCATCGACTTCGAGACGTGCTGCCGTGGGCCGATCGAGTTGGACCTGGCTCATGTTCCGGAGGCGGTCTGCGACCACTACCCGGACCTCGACCAGCAGCTGCTTGCCGACTGCCGGGAGCTGGTGCTCGCGTTGGTCGCCGCCTGGCGGTGGGACGTCGGCGACCAGTTCCCGAACGGCAGGTTCTTCGGCCAGGAGTTCATCCGCGCGCTCCGCGCCGGACCTCCGTGGCCGACGCTCGACGCGATGGCCAAGCGGGCGCCGTAGTCAGCCGGGCAGGATCTCGCGCAGGAAACAGTCGGTCGCCCGGACGGCGGCGTCGGCGTCCTGCGCCCGGATCGCCGCCAGCAGCTGGCTGTGGTCGACGTAGTTGCCGTCGTGCAACTCCGGCCCGATCACCGCGGCGACGCTGACCCGCGTCATGTCCGCGAACGCGCCGTACAGCTCGCTGAGCAGCGGGTTCTTCGCCGTCTCCACGACCGCCAGGTGGAACGCGACATCCGCCTCGACGAAGCCTTCGATCTCCCCCGCGCGCCACGCCTCGTCGCGGGCCGCACACGCGCGCTCGAGGATCTCCAGGTCCTCGGAGGTACGCCGGGACGCCGCGAGCCGGGCGGCCTCCGTCTCGTACGCGCGCCGTACCTCGATCACCGAACGCAGCTCCGCCTCCTCGAGCCGGCGGCGCAGGACCGCGGGCAGTTCGCTCGGCGCGAGGACGTACGTGCCGTCGCCCTGGCGGGCTTCGAGGACACCTGAATGCGCGAGGGCGCGGACGGCTTCGCGCACCGTGTTCCGGCCGACACCGAGGGCGGCGACCAGCTCCGGCTCGGTCGGGATCCGCTCACCGATCGGCCACTCGTTCGTACTGATCATCTGCTGCATCGACGTGATGACCTGATCGACGAGCCCCGTCCGGTTCGGTGACGCGAGCGGCATGATCCACCTCCTGAAACTGCCGGTCATCCAATCATCCCATGAATGTTAGACTCTGCAGCATCGACTCGCCCGAAACCAGGCGCCCGGCACGCGACCGACCTGTGACCGACGCCGTGGAAGGAGCACCGCCCGCATGAACGGCTCGTCCTCGACCCTGCACCGACCCGTTCCCGGGCGCCGTCGCTGGACCTGGCTCTTCCGCGCCAATCCGCTCCGCCGCCGGACCGACAAGATCCAGGCCGCCGTGCTCGCCGCCTGCACGCTCGTCGCAGCGGCCGCCGTCCCGCTGATCACCGTCCTGGCGCTGCACGTCCAGCGCTCGACGGTCGACGACGTCCGCGCCACCCAGCAGAACAGCACCCAGACCACGGCGACCACCACCGGCCCCGGGCAGTCCCCGCTGGGCTCCTCCGGCCCCGTCTCGCCTACCCTCGCGGCCCCCGCTCGCTGGACCACCCCCACCGGGGACCTCCGCACCGGCTTCATCCAGGTCCCGGCGGACACCCCACCGGGCACCGACCGGCAAATCACCATCGCCGGCGACGGTCACTACGTTTCGAAGGCGTCCGCGCAGACGAGCACCGTAGTGGTCCCCATCATCTTCGGCATGACGCTGTTCGCAGTGACCCTGCTCGTCTGCTTCCTCACCTACAACATCATCTCCACCGTCCTGGAGCGTCAACGAGCCACCGCCCTCACCAACGAGTGGGCAGAACTCTCCCGCACCTCGTCCCTGTAGCCGGACGTCGGGCCCGCGTCAGCTTGTGGTGTTCTTGGCGATGGCGCCTTGTTTCATGATGAGCGCGAATGAGGTTTCCGGGGTGGCGAGCAACTGGATGTTGTCCAGCGGGTTGCCGTTGACGAGGAGCAGGTCGGCGTGGGCGCCTGGTTCGATGACGCCGAGGGTGCCGGGGTAGGGGTTTCGTTCGGCGGCCAGGGCGAGGAGTTCGGCGTTGGTGACGGTTGCCATCGTGAGCACTTCGGCCGGGGTGAACCAGCGGGTCATCTTCGCGAGTTGCTTACCCTGTTTGGCGGCCAGCCCGGGATCGAACAGCGTGTCCGTCCCCCACGCCAACCGCACCTCGTGCTTGCGGGCCAGCTCGTACGCCGTCTCGGTCCCCCGCACCATCTGGTCGTACTTCGCCTGGTTCGCCGGCGGTACGGGCGGTGCGTCCTCGTCCGCGAGGAACGGCTGCAGCGACCACCACACGTCGTTCTCCGCCATCAACGCAACGGTCTCGTCGTCCAGCAACTGCCCGTGCTCGATGCAGCGCACCCCGGCCCGCACCGACTGCTGCACAGCCCGCGGCGTGTACGCATGCACCATCACATACGTCCCCCAGTTCTCCGCCGCCTCGACCGCCGCATGCAGCTCAGCCTCGGTGTACTGCGTGACGTCCAGTGGATCGTACGGCGATGCCACCCCGCCGCCGGCCATCAACTTCAGCTGCGACGCGCCCAGCATCAACTGCTCCCTGGCCGCCTCGAACACCGCGCTGACCCCGTCCGCGATCCGCACCGCCCCCACCAGCTCGGCGTGACTCAAATGGCCCGTCCGCCCCCGCGGAACCTCATTACGCGTCCGGAAATCGCCATGCCCACCCGTCTGCGAAATCATCGCCCCCGACGGATAGATCCGCGGCCCCTGCGCCACCCCGGTGTCGATCGCCTGCTTCAACCCGAGCGACGGCCCCCCGGCGTCCCGCACCGTGGTGAACCCCCGCATCAACGTCTCCCGCGCCGCCGCAGCCGCGACGATGTGCAGGTACCCGACATCACCCATCATCGCCGTCATCAACGGCACCGCCGCGAACAGCGAATGCCAGTGCGCGTCGATCAACCCGGGCATCACGACGCGCCCGTCCCCCGCGATCACCCGCGCCCCGTCCGGTACCTCCACGGACGGCGAGATCTGATCGACAACCCCGTCCCGGACCAGTACCTGCTCAGCCTCGCCGACGCGACCGCGCCGTACGTCGAGAACGCGCACGTCACGGAACACCGTCGGCTGGTCCTGGCTCACGCTGGCACCTCCCGCAGTAGGTTCATCGTGCAGCGTAAGACCGCACCGGCGAGCCCTGCTCACCCGATCTGGAGGAGGAAACCGCCGCCCCGACAGGTCACGCTCCTGATGACGGCGGAGGCAGTCCATGGAGGACACACACAAGGCCAGGACCGTGATCGCGGTCGTCCTGATCGTGGCCGGGTGCTTCCTGGCGCCGGTCGCGGTGACGGCCGCCTGGGCACGCACCCACGTCACCAACACGGAACGGTACGTCGCCACCGTCGCGCCGCTGGCTGCCGACCCCGACGTACGCAATGCCGTCGCCGACCAGATGACGGCGGCGATCCTGCGCAACCTGCCGCAGCGGATCGCGAGCAGCGCGAGCGGCCCCGTCCGCAACCAGGTCGGCCAGCTCATCGACAGCGACAACTTCCAGAGCCTGTGGAACACCGCCAATCGGGTCGCTCACGAGCAGCTCATCAACATCCTGACCGACCGCGGCCCGGTCGGCGTCAACGGCGAGACGGTCAGCATCGACCTCGGCCCGTTCGTCGCGGCGGCCCGGGACCGTCTGGTCCGGTCGGGCTTCTCCGCCGCCCAGCTGATCCCGGACGTCCACCAGAGCCTCGACCTGTTCTCGTCGCCGGACCTGCCGAAGGCGCAACGCGGGTACCGCCTCCTCGACCGCTACGGCGCGATCCTGCCGTACGTCGCCGGCGGTCTGCTCGTCCTCGGCCTGGCTGTCGCGGCCCGGCGTCGCCGGACGCTCGTCGGGATCGGGCTCGGCGTCGCGTCCTCGATGGTTGTCCTCGGCATCCTCCTGGTGATCGGTCGGCAGCTCGCACTGGACCGGCTGCCGACCGACGTCCCGGCGACCGCGCTGTTCGACACCCTCACCCGGTCCCTGTGGACGGCGGCGCTGGTGATCTTCGTGGCCGGCGCGGTGGTGGCCGGTGCGGCGCTGGTCGCGACGCGGCTCAGTCGGCCGGACCCCACGGCGGGATCTGCAGCACTTCCAGGATGTTGACCCCGAGCATGTCGAGGTGGTTCAGGACGCCGGCCAGCGCGGCCTGGTCGGCCAGGTCGCCGTGCAGTACGGTCTGCACCGGCTCCGGGTCCACCGCGAGCGCCGGAAACGCGTCGGTGAGTTCGTGCGACAACGTGCCCTGTACCCGGATCACGTAGTGGCTCATGACAACGCCCCTTTCGCCGCCCCTCGCCGCAACTGTGCCGGAGCCGCGGCGGTGCGGGCATCACCCTTCCCGGGCGATAGCCGGCAACTCCCCCGGATCGTGGGAGGCGGGCGTACGGCGCCGACGGCAGAGTGATGGAGTGGCCGACCCCGTACCTCGACCGGCTTCGACCGACCAGCCGGCCGGGCGCCGAGTGCCGCGGGCCGTCGTTCGCGTGGCCCGGTTCGTGGCGATCGCCGTGGTCGCGTGGCTGCTGCTCCGGTTGGTGCGGTCGATCGACTGGAGCCAGGTCGGCTACGCGGTGACGCATCTGCACGCGTGGCAGATCGTGGCGATCCTGCTCGTCCTGCCGCTGCGGCGGTTCGTCCTCGCGGCTCCGCTCGCACTGTTCATATCGGGCCTCAAGGTCCCGCGGGCGATGGTCAACGACGTCGCGGCGACGTCCGTGGCGACGATCGCGCCGTCGCCGGGCGATGTCGTCGTACGGCTGGCGATGCTGCGGTCGTGGGGCATCGACGCGAAGGCGGCCGCGTCCGGGCTGACGCTCAGCACGGTGATGTTCTACATTGCGCGGCTGGCCGCGCCGGTGCTCGGGTTCGTCGTGTTCTGGGCCGCTCAGGCGTTCTACGCGCCGTTCGCGTGGGCCGCGCTGCTGTTCGGTGCCGGCGCCGCGGCGTTGCTGATCGGCCTCGTGTACGCCGTACGCGCGGAACGGACGGCCGCCGCCCTCGGCCGGCTGCTCGGCACCGTCATCCGGAAGGTCCGCCCGTCGGCCAATGGACCGGTCGAGTGGTCCGCGCGGCTCGTGGACTTCCAGGCGCACAGCGCGGGCCTGCTGAAGGTCCACGGCCGGACGGCCGTCCTGAGTCTGTGCGCACTGGTCGTCGTGGAGGCGGGCGTTCTCGTCCTGTGCCTAGGGTTCGTCGGCGTACCCATGAGCGCCACGACCGTCCTGCTGCTCGCGTGTACGTTCCTCGTCAGCTACCCGCTCACGGGCCTGCCGCTGATGGGCGCCGGCGTGCTCGACGCGAGCTTCACCGCGTTCGTCGCGTCGCACAGCGACCTGGAGCCGACGACGATGATCGCCGGCCTGCTGATCTGGCGGGGCGCGGTCCAGGTCGTCCCGGTCGTGGTCGGGCTGCTGGCGCTCGCCCGTTGGCGCTACCAACAGCGCGGGGTACCTGCCGCGTAGGTCAGGACTGCAGGGCCTGCACCAGTTCTTCCTCCCGCTCACGGGTGAGGTTGGTCTGCAGGATCGTCGGGCTGTACGGCTTCAGCGCCTCGATCACCCGGTCGACGGTTGCCGACCGCGCCAGCAGGAACACGGCCGCGTGCCCCTCCTGCAGCTCCTGGCCGATCTCCTTGATCAGCTGGTCACTGACGCCGATGTCGGTCAGCTTCCCGCTGATCGCACCGGTGGCCGCACCAACGACCATGCCGGCCAGTGGGTTCAGGAAGATCAGGCCGATCAACGTCCCCCAGAGCGCGCCGCCGGTCGCTCCGGCCGCGGTCAGGTTCATCGTCTGCTGGATCCGTACCTTGCCCTTGGCATCCTTGTACGCGATCGCCGCGTCCTCGCGCTGCAGCAACTGCTGCTTGGCGAGCTCGTCGGTGACCTGGACGACGCGCTCGGCGTCCTCCCGGCTGTCCAGACCGAGTACCACGAGGTGAGTCATGTCAGGTTCCTCCCGTTGATGGTGACCTTCAGTGCGGCGGGTCCTCCGGTGTGCGCTGGGCGCGCGGCACCCGGGAGCCGATCCAGACCGCGACGGCGACCAGCAGGCCGATCCCGATCACCCAGCCCCACAGCCCTTCGGACACCGGGCCGAGCCGGCCGAGGCCGAGCCCGCCGGGGTTCTTCGCCTGCTGCAGCGCGACGATGTAGGCGATGATGTCCCGCTTGTCCTCGGGGCGCAGGACCTGGTCGGAGAAGACCGGCATCTGCTGCGGTCCGGTGAGCATCGCCTGGTAGATGTTCAGCGGTGTCGTCTTCATCAGCGACGGCGCGTACTTCCCGTTCGGCAGCGCACCGCCGCTCCCGGCGAAGTTGTGGCACGCCGTGCAGTTGGTCCGGAACAGCTCGCCGCCGCGGGTGATCTGCTCGTCGGTCGCCTTGCTCACGTCGTACGACGAGGACGGCGGGATCGCCGGACCGGGTGCGAGCGAGGCGACGTACGCCGCGAGCGCCGCGATCTCGTCCGCGGTGTAGACGGGTGGCTTCTGCGGGATCTGCGCCCCGGGCTGCTGGGCCGGCATCCGGCCGGTACTGACCTGGAAGTCGACCGCGGCCGCGCCCACACCGATCAGCGAGGGCGCCGTGAACGTGCCGGTGCCGTTCGTACTGCCCTCCGCGTGCAGGCCGTGGCAGCTGGCGCAGCCGACCGCGAACAGCTTCCGGCCCTGCTCGATCTGCTGGGACTGCGGACCGTCGGCCCCGGCGGCACCGTTGGGGACCAGCGCGCTGTACCCCAATCCGACCAGGACCAACGAGACACCGATCAACGGCAACCTGAACCGGGCCCTGAATCGGGCTGTGAACCGGGTACCGCGCATCCTCTGCACCTCCTCGACGCCGCGGTGTCCAGCTCAACGGACCCGGCGCCGTTTGTGCTCACCCGAATCGGGCGAGTCAGCGAGAGTCTCGTTTGGCCTGCCGACGGCTGCCGAGCGCCCTGGTCGACGCATCCTTCTTCAACCCACCGGTGGTCTTCGTGGCCCGCGGCGGCGGGTCGGTCGCCGGAGCGGGCTCCGCCGCCGGCCGCTTCGCAGCGGGTCGTTTCGTGGTCGCGAGGGCCGGGCGGGTCGTCCGTCCGGCAGCGATCCGCTCGGCGCGCAGTTCCATCGACGCCCGGCGCGCCACGGTCGCGACCTCGCGGCTCACGCTGGCCAGCACCAGCTCGAACAGCTCGGCCTTGTCCCGGTCGCGCTGGTTCCGTGGGTACGACAGCCCGCGCCCGCCGACCTCCGCGACAGCGGCGCTCGCTCCGCGCCGGTAGTTCTTGACGTACTTCGTCCGCGCCCTCCGGACCCGTTGGTGCAGATCCAGCAGCTCATCCTCGTCCAGCTGCTTCAACGTGTCGCGCTCGGTCTCGGCCACGAGCAACCGCTCCGCCTCGGTCAGCGAGTTCAGCAGGCCTTGATTCATTCGAGTCACCCCAGTCTCCCTTGTCCGCCGAATGCCCCCGACGCCGATCCGCGCGCCGCCGGCAGGCCCGTCTCCACCGCTGGTGCCGGCCGCAGCAGCCCGACGCCGCGGGCGACCCGGAGCGCCGCGGACCGCTTCTCGACACCAAGCTTTCGGTACAGCGCCATCAGGTGCGTCTTCACCGTGTTCTCGGTGATGTACAACGCCTTCGCGGTCTCGGTGTAGGAGTTGCCGAGCGCGAGCTGGTCCAGGACGTCGGCCTCCCGGGCGGTCAGCCGGATCTGGGCGCCGTTCACGACCGCGCTCAGCCGGCGGTCCGGCGCGGTGCGCGGCTCCGGCCGGGTGCGGGCGAGCAGGGTACGGCCGCCGCTCGGGGGGCTCCGGTACGCGGCGAGCTTCTCGAGGGCGATCGCGGCGAACGGGTGCGGGTTCGGCGTACCGACGTGCGCGCGGAGCTGGTCGAGGAACGCCTGCTCGCCGCCGGCCGGGATCAGCGCGTGCACGATCCGCTGCGGGGCGACGCGGTTCAGGGTGTCGACGAGGGACGCCTCGGCCGCGATCGGGTCGGCCGCGCGGGCCAGCAGTACGGTCCGGAAGGAGGCCGCCGCGGACGCGACCGGTGGGTGGATGCCGGGGCGCGCCAGTACCTCGTCGATCGTCCGCACGGTGGCCGGTGGATCGCCGTCGCTGATCGAGAGCACGGCGCGCAGCAGCTCGGCCTCGGTACGGCTGCCGACGCGGTCCAGGTCCGCGAGCTGCCCGACGGCCCCGTCCTCGTCCCCCATCAGCACCGCCAGCCGGAACCGCAACAACGCCAGGTCGCGGGCCAGGAACGACGGCAGCGGACCGGCCGCGACAGGATCCACGGTCAGCTCGGCCAACGCCTCGTCCAGCCGGCCGTCCTCGATCAACAGCACCCCGCGCAGCGTCGCCCGGAGTACGGCGATCACCGTGTCCGACTCGGCCGCGGTCGCCACCAGCTCGTACCAGTGCCAGGCCCCGTCCTGCCGGAGGTCGTTCAGCGCGGCGAACCCGAGCACGAGATACGCGCGGACGGCGTACTCCCGTGGCAGGTCGTCGCCACCGATGTCGAGCGCCTCGCGGGCCGAGGTCGCCGCGTTGCGGACCTGACCGCGGGCGTACTGCACGACCGCCCGGTGCGCGAGCCCACCCGCGACCAGCCGGGGATGGGACGCCATCCGGGCCGAGACGAGCGCCTCGCCGAGGTGCGCCGACGCGCTGTCGAGGTCGTCGGCCCAGGTCTCGGCCGCGGCCAGCTCGATCAGCAGCCACGCCAGGCGCTCGGGCCCGAGGACGGCGCCGCCCGGGTCCAGCAACGCCCGCGCACCGTCGATCGCGGCGCCGACGTCGTGCCAGCCGTACCGCGACTCCCACAACCGCAGTAGCACGCCGTCCGCCGCCAACGCATCGTCCTCCGGCGTCACGCCTTCCGCGATCGGGCCCGCGCCGGCCGCGTCCATGATCGCGCCGGCCACATCGCCGGACTCCCGGCGCAGCAGCCCGCGTACGCCGGTCAGGTGCGGGTGACTGTCGACGTATCCGGCCGGCAACGCCGCGAACGCCGCCGCGACCAGCTCCAGCTCGCCCGCCGCGAGCAACTCCGGACCCCGTCCCAGCACGATCCGCGCCACCAGCTCCGGATCGTCCGCGCCGAGTGCACTCCGCAATGCGCCGACGCTGTCGCCACGGTTCTCGCAGTACACGGCGGACCGGTGCTGCGCGTCCGCCACGATCCGCGCCCGCCCGGCGTTCCCGGCGACCCGTCGCCGCAGCAGCTCGACCAGCAACGGGTGATAGCGGTACGTCGGCTCCCCGCCGGGCTCGTCGACGTACGCCGTGACCAGCAGCCCGTTCCCCGCCAGCTCCGCGAGCATCGCCCCGGCCTCCGGGTCGTCGCTCAGCCGCGCGGCCAGCTCACCGGTCACCGACGGCACCCCGAACGTGCACAGCAGCATCGTCTGCACCCGCTCGTCGAGCGTGTTGACCGTCTCCCCCAGGAACAGGTCCAGCACCGGGCTCTGCTGCACCAGCGACCACCTCACCTCGCCGGACGCCGCGAACGTCCGCGCCGCGAGGACCAGCGCGGCCGCCCACCCGGCGGTGTTCGCCTGGAACAAGCGAATGTCCTCCGCGGTCGCCCGACCGGCATGCGCGCGCACCAGCTCCGTCGCCTCCGCGTCGGTGAACCGCAGGTCCCGCGACCGCAACGTCAGCGCCAGCCCGCGCAGTTCCAGCTCCGGCACCGGGAGGGGCAGGTCGTAGCGGCTCGCCAGGACGATCCGCAGCGCGTACGGCGACTTCCGCAGTACCTGCGACAACTCGGCAAGGGCGGTTGCCGGCAGCAACTGCCCGTCGTCGACCACGGCAAGCTCCGGAACCGCTGCGTCCGCGGCCCGTTCGAGCAAGCGCTCGAGCGAACGTGGGTCCTGCCCACCGATCCACGTCACCGCGGTCCCCGCGTCACGCTGCCGCCGCACCCAGTCCGACAGCAGCACGGTCTTCCCGGTCCCCGGCGGCGCGATCAGCACGGTCAGCGGCGCCCGGACACCGACGTCCAAGGCCTCGTGCAGGCGCTCCCGCACCACCAACGTCGCCGGCGGCCGCGGAATCCCGCCGGCCGTCGGTGGATCAACTACCTGCTGTTCCCGATCGATCGAGGCGCTCACCTCGAGGCCCTCCCCTGGCCGACGGGCTGCACATGGTGACCGGGATGACTCCGGCCCTGACCTTCAACCGTTGCCCAGCGTTACGAATACCGAGACTAGCGGTTCCCCCACCATCCCGGCAGACCCCGAACGACCGGACCACGGTCCGTTAACGTCTCAACCCATCCAGCAGCTTCTCGACGCGGGCGCGGATCTCGTCGCGGACCTGCCGAACGACCTCGATCGGCTGGCCGGCGGGGTCGGTGAGTTTCCAGTCCTCGTAGCGTTTGCCGGGGAAGAACGGGCAGGCATCCCCACAGCCCATCGTGACCACGACGTCGCTGTCCCGCACGGCCTCCGTTTCCAGAATCTGCGGTACGGCGTCCGTGATGTCGATCCCGACCTCGCGCATGGCTTCGACCGCGACCGGATTGATCCGCTCGGCAGGCTCCGAGCCCGCGGACCGGACCTTCACAGCGTCGCCGGCCAACTGCCGCAGCCAGCCCGCAGCCATCTGCGATCGGCCGGCATTGTGGACGCAAACGAACAGGACGGTGGGTGTACTCACGAGGATGCTCCCGCGGTGGATGTGAGGTCGGCTGCTTGTCTCGGTCCGGGGTACAGAATCGCGACCAGCGCGGAGCCGAGGGCGGCACCGACGAACTGGAAGGCGACGAACCCGGGTACGGAACTGGGCGCGATACCGGCGAAGGTGTCGCTGAACGCCCGCCCGATCGTGACGGCCGGGTTGGCGAACGAGGTCGACGAGGTGAACCAGTACGCCGCGCCGATATAGGCACCGACCGCCGGCGCCGCCGCCGCGCGACCGGACCTGACGAGCGCGAAGACGAGCAGGATCAGCCCGGCCGTGGCGACGGTCTCGCCGAGGTAGAGATGTCCCGCGGACCGGTGCGTGGTCGACCAGGACACGGCGGTGGCGCCGTACATCAGGTTCGCGAGGATCGCCCCGGCGATCCCGCCGCCGACCTGCGCAAGAACGTAGACGGCCAGCTCCCGCGCAGTCAGCCCGCCGCCGCTCCGGCGGCCGAGCCACCAGTCGACGAGCGATACGACCGGGTTGAAGTGGGCGCCGGAGACCGGGCCGAAGACCAGGATCAGGACAGCGAGCCCGAGTGCGGTGGCGAAAGAGTTCTCCAGCAGTTGCAGGCCGGTGTCGGCGGGCGAGAGCCGCGCGGCGGCGATTCCGGACCCGACCACGACCGTCACGAGCAGGCCGGTACCGAGACCTTCGGCGATTGCCTTGCGGCCCACCGGTTGCGCGTGGTTCACGCGCGCTTCGCCGGTACGGCGAGCAGGTCGGCGATCGAGCGGAGCTTCTCCGGGACGGGCCGGTAGTAGACCCACGTACCGCGGCGCTCGCAGTCGACCAGGCCCGCCGCGCGTAGCACCTTCAGGTGATGGGAGATCGTCGGCCCGCTGACCTCGAACTGTGGGGTCAGGTCGCAGACGCAGATCTCGCCGGCGGCCGACGTGATCATCGAGAACAGCCGCAGCCGGACCGGATCGGCCAGCGCCTTGAACACCGACGCGCCTTCCGCGGCTCGGGCCTCGTCGAGCGCGGACGTGGAGATCGACGCGCAACAACCACCGGCGGTCAGCGTCACGTCTTGTTTCGACATAGATCTATCTTGACTCTTGTCTAATCAAGAGGCAAGCTGGCGTTGTTTCGATGATCTTCTAGACAGGAGTTGGATCGTGGGCGAGCAGACAGCAGCGCCGATCGTCGTTCTTGGCGCCGGCCCGATCGGCCTCGCGGCCGCCGCGCACCTCGCCGAGCGCGGACTGGACTTCACAGTCCTCGAAGCAGGACCGGGTCCCGCGGCCGCGATCGAGGAATGGCGGCACGTGAAGCTGTTCAGCCCGTGGCGCTACGACATCGACTCCGCCGCCCGCCGCCTGCTCGAACCGACCGGCTGGACCGAGCCCGGCCCGGACACGCTCCCCACCGGCGGCGACCTGATCGACGCCTACCTGACACCGCTCACGAAGACACCCGAACTCAACGACCGCATCCGGTACGACGCGCAGGTGGTCGCGGTGACACGCCTCGGGTTCGACCGCATCCGGACCGCGGGCCGCGAGACCGCGCCGTACCTGATCCGCCTCGCCGACGACACCGAACTGCTCGCGTCGGCGGTCGTCGACGCGACCGGTACCTGGCGCAACCCCAACGTCCTCGGCGGTTCGGGCATCCCCGCTCGCGGCGAACGCGCCAACACCGACGGCATCGCGCACGCGCTCCCCGACGTACTCGGCGCGGACCGGCAGCGCTACGCGGGCCGCCGTACCGCCGTCGTCGGCGCGGGCCACTCCGCCGCGACCACGCTGCTCGACCTCGGCCGGCTCGCCGGCGAGGAGCCCGGCACCGAGATCGTGTGGGTCGTCCGCGGCACCGACCAGACCCGCGCGTACGGCGGCGGCGACGCCGACGAGCTCCCCGCCCGCGGCGCCCTCGGCAGCCGCCTGCAGCAGCTCGTCCGTTCGGGGCGCGTCGAGCTGGTCGGCTCGTTCCGCATCGAGTCGGTCGGTACGTCGGACGGCCGCGTCGTACTCACCTCCGGCGAGCAGACCGTCACCGCCGACACCGTCGTCAACTCCACCGGCTTCCGCCCCGACCACGACCTCGTCTCCGAGCTCCGCCTGGACCTCGACCCGATCCTCGGCTCGACCCGCGCGCTCGCTCCGCTCATCGACCCCAACCAGCACTCCTGCGGCACCGTCCCACCGCACGGCGCCGACGAACTCGCCCATCCCGAGCCCGGCTACTACGCCATCGGCGCCAAGTCTTACGGCCGCGCTCCGACCTTCCTCCTCGCCACCGGCTACGAACAGGCCCGCTCCGTCGCAGCCGCCCTGGCCGGCGACTGGACCGCCGCGCGCGACGTACAACTGAACCTCCCCGAATCCGGCGTCTGCTCCTCCGACCTCGCCTACGGCGGCACCTCCGAGGAATCAGCCGGCTGCTGCGGTCCCGTGGTCGGCGGTTTGAACGATCACAATCGCGTCACGGTGGTAACACTCGGCGTGCGGCCGCCGATCTAGCAGACAGGTTCAGCCTGCCCGGTGGCTGCAGGTTGTGCTGGTGTGCCGGGAAGTCTCGCGGCGACGGCCGGCCCATCGTCGGTTGCACCAACAACCGTCACGACGCCGACCGAGACGACACCCGCGCCCGCACCGACCACGGCCACCCCGGCGGTCCCGACGCCGACGATGGCACCGCCGGCGCGGGCGCCTCGTACGGCAGCCGTGCTGAAGAAGGCGCTCCTGGCGCTCACCGACCTCCCGTCGGGCTTCTCGATCGAGACCGACACTGGCGGCGACGGACCGCAGGTGGTGCTGTCCTCGAAGGACTCCCGCTGCGCGAAGCTCGTCGCGTACTCGAACGCCGACAACCCACCCGGTTCCAAGGCGTCCGCGGGTCTGTCGTACTCCGGCGGCGCTGAAGGCCCGTTCATCGACGAGAGCCTCGACGCGATGGGGTCGACGGCCGCCGTCCGCGCGCTGCAGCGGTCGTTCAAGAACGCCGTCACCAGCTGCCGCTCGATGACGCTGAAGATCCCCGGTCAGGGCAGTTCGCCGATCAGCGTCCGCCAGGTCTCCGCTCCGCAGGCCGGCACCGACCCGGTCGCCGTCCGCTTCACCGCAACCTCCGGCGCACTCCAGGGCCTCGAGGTCACGATGATCACCACCGGCGTCGACGACGTCGTACTCGCCCTCACCATCGTCGCCGGCATCCCCGACGACATCGACGGCGCCACCGAAACGGCCGTCGACAAGGCCGAGTCCGTCCTCAACCCCCAACCCGGCGCCTGACCCTGGATCGCCCGCCGCCTGGACGGGAGCCGCTCGTCCCTCAGCGGGGCCAGCGGGCGGCTGCCGGGGGGAGCGCTGGGAACGGTATCTGCCTGCCGGTCTGGTACCAGTAGGCGGTGGTGGCGATGTCGTCCTGGCGTTCGAACAGGCCGTGGTCCCAGGCGCCGATCTGCTGGAGTGTCACCTTCAGGCGCTGCTCGAAGTGGATCGGATCGGGCAGGTGCCACCGATATAGACCGTGCATCGGCAACGCCTCCGTGGCGAACGGTGACGCCGCGGTCCGATCGCGCGTCGAGTGGAACGGATACCCGCAGTACGGCGCGCTGAACGTGATGATCTCCGGCTCCGGCGCCGACCGCAGCTCGTCCTGGAACGCCCACGCCCCGCCTGCGTAGTCCTCGAGCCCAGTACTGCACAGCGTCGGGAACTCCTCGTCCTCGTCCAGGAAGAACTTCACCTCCCCCTCGCCCCACCAGTAGCGATGCAGGGACGTCAGCGCGACATACGTCCCGACGTACGTCCCCCGCCCGCTGACCCCGTCGACAATGACGTGATCCGTCCCCAGCGGCGCAGCACCGTCCGAGTGCCGCCACTGTGCATGCAGGTACGGCGTCTCGGCCGAATGCGCGTCCCCGACCGTGTAGTCCACCTGGTAGAACAGCGCCGGTACGTCGCCCGCATGCTGGCTCTCGACCGTGATCCGCGCCCCCTCACGGAACGGCATCGGCAGGTAGCAGTTCATCCCGCCGGTGGGAGCAACCACGATCGGGACCGAGTTCACCAGCGCCCGAGCGCCGAACCCGTTGCAGAAGAAGTCCCCCAGCGGTACTTCGATCGACGGATCGGCGGCGCCGTCCCAGTACGCCCGCAGTACCAGGTCCCGCAGTAGGAACGGCCCGTGATCGGTGCGGTCGGCAACGGTCAGCCAGATGTGCCGGATGGTGCCCGGCCCGTCGATCTCAGCCAGCGTCACGGTCTCGCCGGCCGGGAGTCGTACCGCGGGTGAACCCTTCCGCCCGACACCCAGCGCCGAGGCGGTTCGGGCGGCTGCGCCGGGGGCGCCGGTCGGGTTCTCCGCGTTGATGGAGCGGCTGCGGATGCCGGCCGGTGGGACGGGGACGCCGAAGATCGGGAACAAGCTGGATTCCTCTCGATTGGTCATTTGACGGCTCCCGCGGTGACGCCGCGGTTGAGGGTGCGCTGGAAGATCAGGAAGAACACCAGCGTCGGAAGCAGCGACAGCAGGGAGCCGGCGTTGAGTACGGTGATGTCGATCGAGTGCTGGCCGCGCAGCGTCGACAGCGCGATCGGCACCGTCTGCGACGTCTGGTCGGAGAGCAGCACGACCGGGATGTAGAACTCGTTCCAGGTCCAGATGAAGAAGAACACGACGAGTACGGACAGTGTCGGGCGCAGGATCGGCAGCACGATCCGCCAGAGGATCTGCCATCGTCCGGCACCGTCGATCGCCGCCGCCTCCAGGATCTCCTTCGGCATCGTCCCCATCACGCTCGCGAGCAGATAGGTGCCGAAGGCCCCTTGCAGTACGACGAACACGATGATGACCGACCACACCGTGTTGAAGGTGTGCGTGGCCTGGGCGCCGTAGAACAGCGGGTAGATCAGTGCCTCGTGCGGCAGCATCGTGGACAGCAGCAGGATCGCGAGGATCAGCCCGCTCCCCCGGATCCGGCCGACACCGATCGGGTAGGCGCTGAGCAGGCTGAGCGCCACGCCGCCGAAGGCGACCACGGTCGAGATCAGGACGGAGTTCCAGAGCGCGACCGGGAAGTCCACCAGCGACAGGTAGTTGCTGAAGGCATCCAGGCTGAAGCTGCGCGGCCAGGCGATCGGTCCGTGGCTGGAGTAGTCGGCGCCGGACTTGAAGGCGTTCAGCACCATCAGCAGGAACGGCGACGACATCACCAACGCGATGAGGCCGGCGGCCGCCAGGACGAACCAGGTGAGCGGCGTCCGTCGATCGGTCACGTCACGCCCTCCGTTCCGCACGCCGCTGCCAGCCGAGCAGAACGGCGGCCACGCCGAAGATCACGATCGCCATCACGGTCGAGATCGTCGAGCCGTACCCGACCTGTGACAGCTCGAAGAAGTTCCGGTAGGCGTAGTACGACGGCACGATCGTCGACCCCTCGGGACCGCCGCCGGTGAGGATCAGGATCGGCGCGAACACCTTCAGCGCGGCGACCGTCGCGGTCAGCACCACGATGAAGATCTCCGGCCGTACCGTCGGCAGCGTGATCGCGCCGAACTGCCGCCACCAGCCGGCACCGTCGATCGCGGCCGCCTCGTACAGCTCGGGGTCGACGCGGGACAGCGCCGCCATGAAGATCACCAGCGGGTACCCGAGCTGCAACCAGACGAGCATCAGCATCACCGAGTACAGGGCGAGGTCCGGGCTGCCGAGCCAGTCCGGCGGATCGCTCACCCCGATCGAGCGCAGGAACGTGTTGATCGAGCCGCTGCCCGGGTCGAGGATCCAGCTCCAGATGAACCCGGCGACCGCGATCGGCAGGATCTGCGGCAGGTAGTACGTCGCGCGCAGGAAGCTCGCCGCCCGGGCGCCGAACCGCTTGCCCAGGTAGTCGACCAGTGTCGCCGCGAGCAGGATGCCGAGGCCGGTCGGGATCACCACGATCGCGATGATCATGAACACCGAGTTCCGGAACGACAGCCAGAAGTTCGCGTCGTGCAACAGGTCGCTGTAGTTGCCCAGCCCGTTCCAGTGCAGCGGCGCGATCCCGCCTTTCCACCGGAAGAAGCTGAGCACCACGTTCGCCGCGAACGGTACCGCGACCACCGCGGTGAACCCGATCCCGATCGGCAGCAGGTACCACCAGTACGCACGTCTCATCGTTTGGTGCCGTCGTCGTAGAACTTCTGCAGCGCGTCGAGGTACTGCGCCGCTGTCTCGTTCTTGTTCGACATCGCCTGCATATGGGTCTGGATGAAGTCGAGGAAGCCCGGCACCGGGTAGTCCGGGTAGAACGACAGCGTGTCGGCCTTGACCAGCTCGTCGAACCGCTGGGTGAACTGCCGGGTGATCGGATCCGTGATCGTCGCGGTGTCACCGGCCAGCGGCAGACCGCCCTTCTGGCCGATCAGGTTCTGCACCTCGGGGCTGAGCGTGGTGTTGATCCAGTCGTAGGCGAGGTCCTTGTTCTTCGCCTTCGCCGGCACGCCCCACAGGTGCCCGGACGACCCCATCGACAGCTGCGCGCCCGGAAGCGTGAAGTAGCCCCAGTCGAACTTCGCGTCCTTGCGGATCCGGGCGAACTCGCCGTTGTTCCAGATCAGCATCGCCGCCTTGCCGCTGAGGAAGTTCACCGTGGCCTGCTCGAACGACAGCCCGCCCAGCTTGTCCCCGACGTACCCCTTGTCGATCCACTGCTGGAACCGCTCCGCGCCGTCCTTCCACGGACCGGTGTGGAAGTCGACCGGCGACTTCACGAACATGAAGTCGTCGACCTGCTTGCGCGTCGACAGCGCCGAGACCAGCGAGTACCAGATCCACATCTGGTTGAACCCCTGGCTGGTGTTCGCCGAGCTGGAGATAGGGATCTGGCCGGCCGCCTTCAGCTTGTCCATCGCGGCCTCGAACTCGGCGAGCGTCGTCGGCAGCTTCGTGATCCCGGCCTGCTGGAACTTCGCCTTGTTGTAGTAGAACATCACGTACTCGCCGATGTTCGGGATGCCGTACCAGTCGCCCGAGCCGGCGTGCCCGTTCTCGTCGTACTTCGCGAACGCCGCCATCGAGCCGGTGACCTTCTTGTCCCAGCCGTACTTCGTCACCTGATCGGTCAGCGGTTCGAGCAACCCCTGCGCGGCCAGCTGCCCGCCGTCGGCGTTCCCCTTGTTGAACTCGACCACATCCGGTACGTCGTTCCCGGACAAGGTGATCTTCGCGTTCTGGCGGAACGCGTCGAAGCTGGTCTGCTGGAACTCGACCTTCACGTCCGGGTGCTTCGCCTTGAACAACTGCAGCGCCTTCTGCCAGCCCTGGCCCTGCGCCGTGTCCGGGGTCTCGTACTGCACGATCTTGAACGTCTTGCCGGCCTCGCCTCCCGATCCGCCGCCACATCCGGCGGCGGTTGCGAACAGGACGACGGCCAGCGCCGCGGCGATGCGGGATTTCAGCACTGCTTTCACGACAGACTCCTTCAGGCGTGACTGACCGACCCGGCGGCCTGGGACGGCGCGGGGTGCGGTGACGGTGATGTCAGCGGGGCGGTGTTATCCAGGTGGTGCGACGGACGATCGTTCGACCAGCGGACAGGGCATCAGCCGGTGGGCCGGTACGCCGGTCAGGCCGCGGCTGCGGGCGATGGCCTGTTCGGCCGCCCACTCCCCCATCGCGCGATGCGGCAACTGAATCGTGGTCAGGCCGGGAAGCATGCTCTCGGCAACGAACTGGTGGTTGTCGAAGCCAACGATCGACAGGTCCCGTGGAATCTCCAGCCCGAGCTGCTGCGCGACCTGGTAGAACCCCATCGCGATCTTGTCCGAGAAGCAGAACACGGCCGTCGGCCGGTCCGCCCGTCCGAGCAGCTCGTACGCCGCCGCCCGCCCGGCCTCGGCACTCGGAACGGCCGCGTCCACGACCAGCCCCGGATCGACGTCGACGCCGGCCTCCCGCAACGCCTTCTCGTACCCGGTACGCCGCAGATCGCGCGCGACGAACACCGGATCCGCGACGTTGCAGAACGCGATCCGGCGATGCCCGGCCGCGACCAGCCGCTCCGTCGCCGTCCGCGCCCCGCCGACCTCGTCGGGAACCACCCAGTCGGCCCGCGCCCCGGGATCCCGCGGCCGCCCGTCCAGGACGACGATCGGCAACGCGTTCGGAACCAGCGGCAGGTCGACGTCCCGGTGGAACTCGGCCGCCACGATCAAGGCCTCGATGTTGCGTTGCAGCAGCGCCCGCGTCGCCGGCGCCTCCACCTCCGGATGCCCCACGGTGTCGATCAGCATCAGCAGGAAGCCCTCGTCGGCCGCTGCCAGCTGCGCCCCGGCGAGCATCTGCCCCGCGAACGGGATCGACGCCACCCCGTCCGAGATCAGCCCGACGGTCAGCGACTGCTTCGTCTTGAGGCCCCGCGCCAGCAGGTTCGGCACGTACCCCAGTTCGGCCGCGACCCGGCGGATCTCCGCGGCGACCTCGGGCCGGACCCGCCCCCGGCCGCGCTCGTTGAGCACCAGCGACACCGAGGACACCGAAACGCCCACCTGCTCGGCGATGTCGCGCAAAGTCACCATCTCAACCATCCGTCAAACGATTGCCGTCAACCACTTGCGGCGAGCTTGAACCCGTCAAACGAGTTGACGCAAGCAGACGGCAGAGAATCACGTTCCGCGGGCGGCGCGGTTACGGTTGGTGCATGAGCCGGATCTTCACCGTCAGCTTCGCGTCCGTCTACCCGCTGTACGTCACGAAGGTCGAGAAGAAGGGCCGCACCCAGGCCGAACTCGATCAGGTGATCGAATGGCTGACCGGCTTCGACGCGTCCGCGCTGCAGCAGCACCTGGCCGCCGAGACCACGTTCGAGGACTTCTTCGCCGACGCCCAGCTCAATCCCCGAGCGTCGGCGATCACCGGAACGATCTGCGGCGTACGCGTCGAGACCATCGAGGACCCACTCATGCAGAAGATCCGCTACCTCGACAAACTCGTCGACGAACTCGCCAAAGGCCGTCCGATCGATAAGATCGTCCGCACCTGACCATGCTCGGGCTCTCGGTTTCGCAGGCGTGGGGCCGGCTCGAGGCCGGCCCCACGGAACGCCGCACCTGCTGGTTTGAACTGCCGCGTTCTCAGGCCCGACACGCCTGCAGTCAGCCGGCCACTGTGCCGTTCAGGTTCCCTCGCTGCCCGGAACTCATTCATCACCGTTCGCGTTGCACTGCACGGATGTGGGGCAAGATGGCCCCATGGAGCAACAGCTGCTTGAGCTTGCGCAGGAGCTGGCCGAGATCGGCCGCCTCGTCGAGGACGACGACGTGGTCGCGACGCTGGACCGCTTCGTCAGCCGCGTGGTGCTGACGGTCCCGGACTGCGAGGAAGCCTCGATCACCGTGCTCGCCCAGGACACGCCCGAGATCCTCGCGCGCCATCACAAGACCGCGGACCAGGTCGCCGAACCCGCCCGCGAGGCGCTGGACGCGCAGCTGTGTGCGGCCAACGGCCCGCTGTACGAAACCCTTGCGCACGGCGAGCCGCGCCGCATCGGCGACCTGGCGGCCGACCACCGGTGGCCCGAGTTCGCCGCCGCCGCGATCAACGCCGGCTACCGGAGCTGCCTGTTCCTCCCGCTGCCGGCCACTGGAGACGGGCGAGCCGCGTTCAGCCTCTTCTCGGTGGAGCCGGACGCCTTCGGAACCACGTCGTACGACATCGTGCTGCTGTTCGCATTGCACGCCGGGGTCGCCTTCGACAACGTGACGCTCTACGACAACAGCGCCAAACTGATCGAGCACCTGCAGACGGCGCTCCGCACCCGGACAGTCATTGGCCAGGCCCACGGCATTCTGATGCACCGGTACGACATCACCTCCGCCGTGGCCTTCGAAGTACTCAAACGTGCTTCCCAGGACACCAACGTCAAACTTCGCACGATCTCCCACCACCTGGTCGAAGCGCAGAACGCCGGCAACCTCACCGAGGTGCTCCGGAAGTACGGCCTCACCGAGCACTGAGCGCCGGTTCATCGGCGAGGTTTCGGCCGCTTCGTCGGGACGGCGGTGAGTGGATCCTCCGGCCACGGATGGCGCGGATAGCGGGCCCGCAGATCCGCTCGCACCTGGGGATAGCCCTGCTTCCAGAACGATGCGAGGTCGCTCGTGATCGCGACCGGGCGCCGCGCGGGAGACAGCAGATGCAGGACGACCGGGACGCGACCGTCCGCGACCGCCGGAGTAGCCGTCCAGCCGAACACTTCCTGCAGCTTCACCGCGAGGACCGGCGGCTCGGCACCGTCGTACGCGAGCCGCACATCGGAGCCTGATGGGACCTGGATCCGCTCCGGCGCGAGCTCGCCGAACCGGGTTGCCGCCGGCCACGGCAGCAGACGTCGCAGCGCCGACGCCACGTCGATGCGGCCGAGATCGCCGGAGCCTCGCACCGACGCGAGCTCCGTACCCAGCCACTCGTCCAGCCGCGCCAGCAAGGCCTCGTCGTCGACCGCGGGCCACGGGTCTCCGAGGTGGGCGTGGCAGAACGCCAGCCGTTCCCGCAGAGCACGAGCCGCCTCCGACCAACGCAGTACAGACAGACCGCTGCGCCGAATGCCGTCACGGACAGCGGCTTGGACTCGCAGCGGATCGGGGTTTGTCAGCGGTACGTCGTTGAGCACGATCGCACCGAGCGCCTCGACGCGCCGCGTCACGACCCGGCCGTCGTCCCAGCGGACCTGGTCGGTGGTCGAGACGAGTTCGGCCGCAATGTCGCGCGCGGTCCGCTCGTCGATCGGCGCCGCGGAACGAATCCTGGCATCGGCCCGCCCCGGCGCCCGGTCGGCGACCGCGATCGCCAGCCAGGCCGTGCCCCGCAACACCGACTGCGCGTCCAGCACCGCTCCCGTACCCCCAGCCATCAGGGAGTCGGCGTTCTGCTCCAGCCAGGTCTGGTACGTCGCCGACTCGGCCCCGCGAACCCGCGCAATCCGCTCCGGATAAGCCAGCCCCACCACAACCCCCACCGAAACCTCATCCGGCCCACCACCCGCCGGGGTTGAGGGGGTGCCTCGGGTGAGGCGGCGTGCTTCTTCTCGCCAACGGGCCGTCGCACCGCGATCGTCGCCGCGCCGCAGCGCTCTCCAGCGAGCCGGCAGATCATCGCCGAAGTCCCCGGAGGAATCCGACAGCATCGCCACGATCTCGCGCGCCCGCTCCGCACCGACCCGCGGCGCCCCGTCGAGCAGCGCACGAGCCAACCGAGGATGCGCCCCGATCCCCGCCATCCGCCGCCCTCGCTCGGTGATCCGGCCGCTGTCATCAACAGCCTCGAGCCGGCGCAGCAACTCGACCGCCGCCGCCATCGCCGCCGCCGGCGGCTCCTCCAGCAACCTCAGACCATCACCACCCGGCGCACCCCACGCCGCGAGATCGAGCGCGAAGCCCGCCAGATCCGCGACCGCGATCTCCGGCGCCGGATGATCGTCAAGATGCGCATGATCAGCAGCCGACCAGCACCGATACACCCGCCCAGGCCCCTCCCGACCCGCGCGCCCCGCCCGCTGCTCGGCCGACGACTTCGACACCCGACACGTCACCAAGGCACCCAGCCCACGCGACTGATCGGTCCGCGGCTCCCGCGCAAGCCCCGCATCGACCACCACCCGGACCCCGGGCACGGTCAACGAACTCTCCGCCACCGACGTCGTCACCACGATCCTGCGAGCGGCCGTCGAGACCAACGCACGATCCTGCTCAGCCCTGCTCTGCCGACCGAACAACGGCATGACATTCAACCCGGCCAGCCGCCGCGTCACCCCATTGATCTCGCCCTCCCCCGGAACGAACACCAGCATGTCGCCCTCGTTCTCAGCCACCGCACGCCGAACGACAGCCGCCACATGATCCAGCAGCCGCGGATCCACCCGCCCGCCAGGAAGCAGCGGCACCGCAACCGGCGGCGGAACCCACTCGACGGCCACGTCGAACAGCGCAGCAGACGCGGTAACCACAGGCGCCGGAGCATCCGCACCCAGCGCCCGGCTCAGCCTGACCGTATCCGGCGTCGCCGACGTCGCAACGACCGCCAGATCGTCCCGGAGATTCGCACGGATATCGACGCACAACGCCAGCAGCAGATCAGCATCGAGATGCCGCTCATGACACTCGTCGATCACAATCGCCGCCACACCCGGCAACTCCGGGTCCTGCTGCAAACGCCGTACCAGAAGCCCCGTCGTCACCACCTCGACACGCAACCCCCGGCCGCCGCTCCGTTCACCACGCATCGCATAGCCGATCCGCTCCCCCAGCGGCTCACCGACCAGCATCGCCAACCGGGCCGCCGCCGCACGGGTCGCCAACCTCCGCGGCTCAGCCACGATCACCGTCCCCTCGAGGGCGTCACCCAGCGCCAACGGCAACAGTGAGGTCTTCCCCGACCCGGGCGGCGCAACCAACACCGCAGTACCCCGCGAACGCACCGCCTCGACCGTCGCAGGCAGAACGGCTCGCACCGGCAGGTCGGCCCCGGGCACCGACGAGTCAGGCAGTAACACGGTCCGGACCGTCAGACCTTCGGCTTGCCAGGCTGGTAGAGCCAGCTCTGGAAGAACGCGCCGAGATCGCGGTGAGTCAGCCGCTCGACGTACCGGATGAACATCTGCGTCGAGACATTGCCGTACCGATGCGTAGCCGGCCACTGCTTCAACACCTGGAAGAACGCGCGGTCGCCGATCTTCAGCCGGAGCGCCTGCAACGTCATCGCGCCCCGGTTGTACACCAGGTCGTCGAAGATCCGGTCCCGTCCCGGGTCGGCCACCTTGCCGGACCAGTCCTTCTCACCGGCGTATGTCTTCTCGAAGCTCCGCTGCACCGGAATACCGTTGAACTTCTCCTGGTAGAGCCACTCCGAGTAAGTCGCGAACCCTTCGTTCAGCCAGATGTCCGACCAGTGCACCGGCGTCAGGCTGTCCCCGAACCACTGGTGGCCGAGCTCATGGGCGAGCAGGTCTCCGCTCACCGCGCTGCTGCTCTGGTCGTACACCGGCCGTCCCTGCGTCTCCAGCGCGTAGTCGACGCCCAGGTCGGCGAGGATCCCGCCGGTCGAGCCGAACGGGTAGCGCCCGTACATCGACGACTCCCACTGCACGATCTGCGCCGTGGTCCGGTTGAACACCTTTCCCTGACCGGCCTTCGTGTCGATCGACCGCCCGATCGCGGTGATGTTCGGCCGGCCGTCAGCAGTCACCCCGCGCGTCACGTCGTACTTCCCGATCGCCAGCATCGCCAGCTCACTCGCCATCGGCTGGTTCATCCGCCACCGGAAGGTGGTCCGGCCGCCGTGCCGGGTGGTCGGCCCAGGTTCACCATTCGCCAGCACCGTGAGCCCGGTCGGCACAGTAACGGTCTGGCTGTACGTCGCCTTGTCGTCGGTCGTGTCGTTCACCGGGAAGTACGTCGCCGCACCGATCGGCTGATTGAGCGCGACCGCACCGTCCTTGGTGGCGACCCACCCCGAAACGCCCAACGCCGGATCGTCGATCTTCTGCGGGACGCCCGCATAGGTCACCGAAACGACAAATCTGCTCCCCCGCCACAGACCGCGCCGCGGAGTGATCACCAGCTCCTGCGCACCACTGCAGGTGAACGCCGCCTGCCGCCCGTCGACAGACACCTTGCTGATCTTCAACGGCCCCCGGAAATCCAGATCGAACCGCGAAAGATTCTGCGTCGCCGTGGCAACAATCGTCGTCGTCGCACTGATCGCCTTCGTCGCGGGATCGAACGCCAGGTTGATGTCGTAGTGGCTGACGTCATACCCACCGTTCCCCATGTCAGGGAAGTACGGATCCCCGGCTCCCGGCGCACCGGGCGAGAACTGCGGCGCTCTTTCAGGTGCGGCATTCGCGGCCGGCGCAGCCACGAGTCCGAGACCCAACGCGCCAACCACCATCAGGTAACCGAAGCGTCCCACAACTCCTCCTCCGTCGGCCCACAACGACTGGCCCGACCCTATATCCACCACCTCGCCTACTCCGGCTCCTCGCAGATGTCGAGGACGCCCCAGCCCCTGGAAGTGGTGCCGGGGTCATGAGGCTGATTGAGATCCGCGACGATCTCCGCCAGCACGGCCTGCCGTTCAGCCAAGTCGGTGACAGGCGTGGCCCGTGCCGGCAGATCCGCACGGATCCCGTTCTTGAGGTGGAAGGTGAAGGTGGGGTTGGCGCGCAGGTTCGCATGCCAGTCGGTAGCGGCTCCGCCGGCGCCGCTACACAGGTAGGTGCGGCCCGCAGCTCGGTAGAAGAAGATCTCGATGCGGCGTGGCCGGCCGGTGCGGCGGCCCAGCGTTGTGATGTCGGCGATCCGTTCGCTGGTGCCTGCGGCAGGTGTGATCTCGATGGCCCGCCGGATGTGATCGGGCAGTTGCGGCAAGGACGCGTCACCGGTGGAGTCGTTCCGTTCGATCGCGTCCGGACTGCTCACGCGGCCTCGGTCTGAAGGGCGGGTCCGAGGAGGAGCCCACCGTCGATGACGTACTCCGACCCCGTGACGAACGACGCCTCCGATGACGCGAGGAACAGGAGAAGCCGGGTGACGTCGGCCGGCTGTCCAAGTCGGGGAACGGCGAACGGCTCGGGTGAGTAGAAGTCGGCGATTGCCGCGGTGGCCCCTGCTGCCGGCTGTTCGATGAAGGGGGTCGCGATCACGCCGGGGTGGATGGTGTTCACGCGGATGCGGTCCCGGCCGAGCTCCAGCGCTGCCGTCCGGGTGAGACCTCGTACGGCCCACTTGCCGGCGACGTACGGCGCGTAGTGCGCCGTACCGCCCAGGCCCATCGTCGAGGCGATGTTGACGATGGCTCCCCCTGATGCGCGGCGCAGAGCGGGGGCGGCGACCTTGATGCCGAGGAAGGTCCCGGTGAGGTTGATGTCGAGGATGCGGGACCACGTGGCCCGGTCCGTGTTCTCGATCGGCGCCGGCGGGTTCTGGACGCCCGCGTTGTTGACGAGCACGTTCAGGGCACCGAAGGCGCTCTCGGCGGCTTGCACAGCAGCGGACCACGAGCTCTCGTCGGTGACGTCGAGGCGGGTGAAGAGAGCGCCAGCCCCGAGCTCGTCGGCGAGAGCGGCGCCCCGTTCGGTGTCGATGTCGCCGATCACCACGTTCGCTCCCTCTGCGTGAAAGGCGCGCACGTGGCTCGATCCCTGGCCGCCGGTCCCGCCGGTCACGAGCACGGTCTGGTTGTCGAAGCGGTTCATCCGATATTCCTTCGGTCGGTGGTGAGCTGATCGACTCACTATTGCCTCGACACTAGGTCGACGGCAGTGGTGAGTCAAGCCACTCACCTCGTACACTCCGTCCATGAGTAGCGCCGTACCGACGTACCACCAGCGCGTCGCCCAGGAAAAGCGCGCACTGATCGTGACAGCCGCGACCGCGCTGTTCCTCGAGCTGGGCTACGACCGGACATCGCTGGCGCGGATCGCGGAGCGCTCGGGTGTTTCGCGGGCCACCTTGTTCAAGCAATTTCCGAGCAAGGCTGCCCTGTTCGACGCCATCGTCACCGAGTCCTGGTCAACCGCTGACGAGGAGGACCCACCGCCCGCAGGCAACGTCGTCGACGGGCTCAGCGCCATCGGCCGCCGGTACGCCGACCTGTTGAGCCGGCCCCAGATGACCGACCTGTTCCGGATCGTCATCGCCGAACTGCCGCGCTTCCCGGAGCTGGCGCATGCGCAGTTCTCGCGCGGGAAGATGCCCTACTTCGAGTCCGTCCGCAGCTACCTCCTCGCTGAGCACGAGGCGGGAACGATCCAGGTCGACGACGCGGACCTCGCAGCCACCCAATTCCTGGGCATGATCTCCAACTACATCTTCTGGCCAACACTCCTGGTGCCCGACTGGAAGGTCACCGCCGAACGCATCACCCAAGTAGTCGACGAAGCCGTCCGCACCACCACCGCCCGGTACGCCACCGGCCCGAGGGCGTCCACCAACGACTGAGCCCGCCGGCACGGCCGCGTGGATATCGGATGGGAAGGGAATGCCAATGGCAGAACCCACAGCCTCCTGGGCTGCGTTCGACTATGCAGTGGTCGATGTCGAAGGCAACGGTCAACAACCACCCGACCTCGTCGAGATCTCGATCGCCCACCGCGCGACGTACGACGCGATCGTCTGCGCGCGACTCCTACTCCACCTGGCCACGCCACCCGGCCGCCAACCGCTTGCTTTCGCACAACTGTTCAGCGGCACAGCCGATGAACCGACCGCAACCCTCTTCTGAATGCCACGACCGTCGAACGTAGGCAAACCAGGAACCGCATGGTGCAGCGTTGCGAGGGAGGCGCCGAGACCGTCCACCCCACCACTGCACCGTCCTACGGCCCCTTCGGATTTCCAGGCTGGTTCTCGCGTGCTTGATCGAGTGGTCCCGATTCAGCCTGTCGGGCCTTTTATGGCTCTCCCGAGCGCCCCGGACGTTTTCACCGAGACCCCGCCCGGCCGCACGGTCGGCTGGTCTAATAGCCAGGGAAGACCTTTCGCAGCTTCCCGAGAGTGATGTTGCCGGTGACGGTCACGCCGGCGGCGCGGGTGGCACCGAGCCGGCCGCTCAGCAGCCGCACGACAGCCTCGGCCGGACCGTCGAACGTCGCCGTCGGGTCCTCGATCGCACCGGTCACGGTGACGGTGTCGGTGATGTGGATAGCGCCGCCCGGGATCGCCAGGCGAACCTCCTGGTCGACCTGATCGGCTTTGGCGGAGAAGCCGAGGAGGAAGGCCAGCGGGCCGCCGAAGAGCTCGACGAGCAGCTCGGCCGAGTCCGGATCCACGGTCGCCGACGGATCGACTCCGACGCGCACGTCCCAGGCATGATTGGCGACCTCGTTGAGCCGCATGGCGAGCGCGACGGCCAGCGGCACCGGCTCCGGCAGGAAGCCGAGGTCGATCCGGAGTTCGCGCTGCTCGGCGCTGAGCGCCTCGACCGTGTCGAGATACGCCTGGTTGTACTTGACGAACCCAGCAGCCTGGTCGGCCGGGGACGCGGCGTCCCACCTGGCCCAGACCGACTGGTTGTCCGCAGCCTCGACGTGCTCGCCGGCGGCGGCCGCGATCGGCGTGCGGCCGATCTCGGCACCACTCCCGAGATGTGAGAGGACCTGCGCGACAGTCCAGTCCGTCGCGCCGCTGCCGGACCGCAGTTGGCTCTCGGACAAGGTCGGCACCAGGGCTGCGAGGGTGTCGTGGTTGGCACGCAACGCCGCGACTACGCGATCGAGAAGTGTGGTCATGGAAGACGCAACCTCAGGGGCCACGACTTTCTTCCATGAGACCTCGCCGAATGTCGGCCGGACTCGAGGGGCCGCTGCACGTCGAAACATGGCCGTCACAGGTGCGGGTCATGATCGATTCATGATCTCTCGTGCCCCTCGGCGCGTCGCCGACCAGACCCGCAGGATCCGCGACCTGCTTCGCGCGAGCATCATTGCCCAGGAGTTCGGGGACGGGGCGCTGCCTTCGGAGGAGGAGCTGCGGGCCGAGTTCGACGCGCCACGTGCCTGCGTCCGGGACGCCCTCACGCTCCTCGAGCGCGAGGGCCTGATCGTGCGGATCCGTGGCCGCGGGACGTTCGTGGCCGGCGGCCGGGTGTGGACCTCGTTGCGGGAGATGCACGGCGTCGAGCAACCGACCGGCGACAGCATCTGGCACGGGCGGATGCGTACTCAGGTGCTCGACTGGTCCGAGGTACCCGCGAGCCCGCCGGTGGCCCGGCTGCTCGGCCGCGATGCCGGCGAGCCGGTGCTGCGGATCGACTACGTCGGCCTGCTCCACGACGCGGCGATCGGCGGCGCGACCAATTACGTCCGCTTCCCCGAGGCCAGGAAGCTGGAGCCGTCGATGCTACGTGTCGACTTCTACGAGATGCTCCGCCTCGGTGGCATTGCGGTCGCCCGCAGCACGTTCCGGATCGACACCGGGCAGGCCGACGAGCACGACACGGAGCTGTTCGGTGTCGAGCCGGGAGCGCCGATGCTGGTGTTCGAGCAGATCATCTACGACGACAACGACAGGCCGGTCGACGTTGCCTTCGTCCGATCCTGCGCGAGCAGGACGACCTTGTTCAGCCAGGCGGGAACCCCGGCGGAGCCTGGCGGTGGACGGCGGGAATCCGGCGTTATGACGGCGGAGCGGCCCGTTCCACGCGGAGAAACCGGCCCCGATCGCGGCGAAACACCGGCGTAATTGCGCGAGTCCCGGGCTGAAACCTCCAGGCCTGCCAATAGGCCCCATGACCAGCACGGCATCGATCGCAAGCCGCAATCACCGGCGTCACCCGGCCCGCTGGCTGCGCGACGCCCTGCGCTCGGAGCTGATGAGCGGTGGCTTCAGCGGCGGGCTACTGCCCAGCGAGGCGCAGCTGATGATGACGTACGGCGCCCCGCGTGCCGCCGTCCGCGAAGCCCTCGACCTGCTCCGCGGCGAAGGCCTGGTCGAGCGCATTCAGGGAACCGGAACGCTCGCCGTCGCACCACGGCGCGCGGCCAAGCTCGTCGAGATCCACGGCTTTCTCGAGGACGGGCAGGTGGCTATCCCGGGCCTGTCGAACCGGATCCTCGCCCACGAGGTGGTGCCGATGCCGCGGATCGCCGCCCGGCGGCTCGGCGTGCAGGCCGGCCAGGACTGCCTGCTGATCGAGTACATCGGCTATCTGTACGGCCAGATCCTCGGCGTCTACACCAACTACATCCGGTTCCCCGAGGCCGAGGTGGTGCTGGCCGCGCCGTTCGACAGCGATTGGTACACGATGCTCGATGCCGCCGGTCTGTCCATCGGCGAGACGGACTTCCTCATCGAGGTGCTCCCGGCCGACGAAGTGCTGGCCCAGGTCCTCGACCTCGAGCCGGGCCGCCCCGTGCTCGCGTTCGAGCAGGTGATCAGGGACCAGCGGGGCGAGGCCTACGACTATGCGATCCTGCGCAGCCGCGGCGACCGGATATCGCTGATGTCCGACGCGGTCAGCCCGCACATCGGCGTCACGCAGGAGAAGGCCCGATGACCCGCTTCGTGCTCCGACGACTCGGCTACGGCGTCCCCGTGCTGCTCGGCGTCGCGCTGATCGTCTTCCTGACCGTCAAGCTGGTCCCGGGCGACCCGGTGGCCCTGCTGGCCGGCACCGGCGCGTCGGAGCAGACCAAGGCCGCGCTACGGCACAGCCTCGGTCTCGACCAGAACCTCTTCGTCCAGTTCTGGCGCTGGCTGACGAACGCGCTGCACGGAGACCTCGGTACGAGCATCGCCCAGCATCGCCCGGCCCGCGAGCTGGTGATGTCCGCTTTCGGCAACACGCTCGTGCTCGGGGCGTACGCGATGGTCCTCGCCCTGGTCGTCGGAGTATCCCTGGGCGGGGTGGCGGCGCTGCGGCCCGGCACCCTGCCAGGGCGGGTCTGCTCGGCGATCAGCTCGATCTCGGTCTCGGCGCCCCAGTACTCCGTCGCCCTCCTGTTCATCGTCTACGTCTCGCTCGGTACCGGTGCCTTCCCGGTCTCCGGCATGCACAACGCGACCGGCGGCGGCCTCGGCGATCTGCTCTGGCACGGTTTCCTGCCGGCACTGACCTCCGCACTGGTCCCGGCGGGCATGATCGGCCGGGTCTTCCGCGCTTCGCTGACGGACGTCCTGCGGCAGGATTTCGTGGAGGCGCTGCGCGCCCGCGGGTTGCCCCGCCGGACGGTGCTGCTGCACGCGGTGCACAACACCTTGCCGTCGCTGCTGACCATGGCCGGCCTGCAGGTCGGCTACCTGCTCGGCGGCGTGGTCTTCGTCGAGACGATCTTCAGCTGGCCCGGTCTCGGGCAGCTGCTGTTCACCTCGATCTCCACCCGCGACCTGCCCGTCACCCAGGCCGGCGTCCTGGTCAGTGCGGCCACCTTCGTCGGTGTCAACATCCTCGTCGACACCGCCCACGCGCTCATCGACTCCCGAGTGAGGAACGCATGACGACCACCGCCCTGGCACCCGATGCAGCCACAGCGCGCGTACGCCGGACCGAGCGCCGGTCCCACGCCATCCCGTTCGAACTCTGGATCTACGGCTGCATGGCCGGCCTCCTGGTCCTGCTCGGCGTGGTCGGTCCCTGGCTGGTCGGCGACGTGACCACCAACGTGTTGTCCCAGCGGCTGCTGCCGCCCGGATCGGCCGGTCACCTGCTCGGCACCGACGGCCAGGGACGTGACGTACTGGCCCGCCTCGCCGCGGGCGCGCGTCCGAGCATGGTCTCGGGCATCCTCCCGGTCCTGATCGGTACCGCGCTGGGCAGCGCGATCGGCATCCTCGCCGCGATGGGCCCTGGCTGGATGCACTCGCTGGTGATGCGCACCCTCGATGTCTTCTACGCCTTCCCTGCGGTGCTGCTCGCGATCGCGATCGCGGCCGCGATGGGACCCGGGACGACGACGACGGTGGTGTCACTGTCGGTCGTGCTGATCCCGCCGATCGCCCGGATCGCGGAGACCGAGACGATGCGGCTCAAGGGGATGGACTTCATGGAGAGCGCCGCGGCCAGCGGCGCCGGCATCCTCGCGATCGCCTACCGGCAGGTGCTGGCCAACGTGTTGCCGACCCTGCTCGTCTACGCCACCAGCCTAGTCGGGCTGGCCCTCGTCTTCGCCGGCGGCATGTCCTTCCTGGGCCTCGGCGTCGCGCCGCCGCACCCCGAGTGGGGCCAGATGATCAACGAGCAGCGCCAGAACATGTACAGCGCCCCGATGACCGCCCTCGTGCCGGCGTTGGTGATCTTCGGTGCCTCGCTGGTCTTCAACCAACTCGGCGACGCCCTCCGCGACCTCCTCGACGTACGGCGGAAGGGACACCGATGAGCACCCAACTGAAGGTCCGCGGCCTCCGTACGACGTTCGGGTCCGGCGAGCGCGCCGTCCGTGCCGTCCGCGGCGTCGACTTCGACCTCGAACCCGGCGGCACGTTCGTACTGCTGGGCGAGAGCGGCAGCGGCAAGTCCGTCACCGCTCGCTCGATCCTGCGCCTGTACGACGCCTCCGCCAGCATCGCGGGGAAGGTGCTGCTCGGCGACGACGAGCTGACCGCGATGCCGGAGCGGTCGATGCGCGCGGTCCGCGGAGCCCGCATCGGCATGGTCCCGCAGGATCCCACCGGTGCCCTCGACCCACTGCGCAGCGTCGGCTCGCAGATCGTCGAGGTGCTCCGGGCGCACGGACTCGTCGAGGACCGGCGTACCGGGAAGGCGCGAGCCATCGACCTGCTCGAGCGGGTCGGCATCGCCGATCCGGCCCGGGTGGCCGGCGCGCGCCCGCACCAGCTCTCCGGAGGTATGCGCCAGCGCGCGGTGATCGCGATCGCGATCGCGGGCCGGCCTGAGGTGCTGATCGCGGACGAGCCCACCACGGCGCTCGACGTCACCGTCCAGGCCGCGGTGATCGAGCTGTTCACCGAACTGCAGCGCGACCTGGGGATGTCCCTGCTGATGGTGACCCACGACGTCGGCGTGGCCGAGGAGCTCGGCGGCCGGGTCGGCGTGATGTACGCCGGAAGGCTGCTGGAGACCGGGCCGGTCCGCGACGTACTCACCGACCCGAAGCATCCCTACACGCGGGGCCTGCTCGCCTCTCTCCCCGTCCCAGGCGTGGAGCGCGGCAAGCTGCCGGCGATCCCCGGACGACCGCCGCTGACCGGCGAGGTCTCCGACGGCTGCGCCTTCGCGGCCCGGTGCCCGCTGGCGCGGGAATCCTGTGGATCCGCCGTCCCGGTCCTGGTCGACGTCGCCACCGGACGGCAGGCCGCCTGCCCGGTGGTGAACCCGAGCGAAAGGTTGAGCGCGTGAACGCCCTGGCGGTAGCCCCCGACTCCACCGACTCCACCGTCACCAGGCCGTTGATGGAGGTCGACGGGATCGGCAAAACCTTCAAGAACGGCGTCCGCGCCGTGTCCAACGTCAACCTGACCGTCACTGCGGGCGAGACCCTCGGCATCGTCGGGGAGTCGGGCTGCGGCAAGTCGACCACCGCGAAGATCATGCTGCACCTGCTCGCGCCCGACGAGGGCCGCGTCTTCTTCGACGGTGAGGACATCTCCCGGCTGCGCGGCGCGAAGCGCAAGTGGCTGCGCCGCCGGTTGCAGGTGGTGCCGCAGAACCCGCAGACCAGCCTCAACCCGCGGCTGTCGGTCGGCGACTCGATCGCCTTCAATATGCGGGTGCACGGGTACGGCGCCAAGCAGCGCACGGTGCGCATCCCCGAACTGCTCGACCGCGTCGGCCTCGACCCGTCGTACGCCGGCCGCTACCCGCACCAGCTGTCCGGCGGTCAGCTGCAGCGCGCCGCGATCGCCCGGGCGCTGGCCACCGAGCCGGAGGTCGTCGTCTGCGACGAGGCGGTCAGCGCGCTCGACAAGAGTGTCCAGGCGCAGGTACTCAATCTGCTCGCCGAGCTGCAGGCCAACCTCGGACTCGCCTACGTGTTCATCAGCCACGACCTTGCCGTCGTGGAACACATCTCCGACCGGGTGGCCGTGATGTACCTCGGCCGCGTCGTCGAGGAGGGCCCGGCCCGTGAACTGTGGGACGACCCGCGGCACCCGTACACCGCGACGCTGCTGTCCTCGGCGCCCGGTCTGGGGCAGGACCGGATCGTGCTCTCCGGCGAGCTGCCCAACCCCGCGAACCCGCCGAGCGGCTGCGGATTCCGGACCCGCTGCCCGGTCGCGGACGAGCGGTGCGCCACCGAATGGCCACTGCTCACCGTGCGTACGGCGAAGCATCACGCGTCCTGCGTACACGAAGATCCGGTGACGCTCCTGGAACACCCGGGCCTCACCCCATAGCCCGAATCCCGTAGCTCCCACACGGACCGACCGCGGCCGCCCGTTCGCGGTCGTGCGATCACCCCTGCCCGAAGGGACCCGACACCACATGAAGCTCCACCGCACCGCACCTCGAAGCGTGCGCCGAGGCCTGCTCGCCGCGCTCGTCCTTGCCCTGCTGGCTCCGCTCGCTGCCTGCACCAGCAGCGCCGGGGCGGCCGCAGGCGGCACTGCGGGAGTGCTGACCATCGGCATGACCGCCGGCGACATCCCGAACCTGGACACCGTCCTGGCCGGCGGCCAGGGCTACGAGGGGTACCGGTTCGTCGGCAACCAGCTGTACGACTCGCTGACCAAGTGGGACCTGAAGCAGGGCAACGAGACGCCGAAGATCGTCCCCGGCCTGGCCACCTCCTGGACCGTCGACGCGACCAGGACGAGATGGACCTTCACACTGCGCGAGGGCGTGAAGTTCTCGGACGGCACGCCGTTCGACGCGAACGCGGTGATCTTCAACCTCGACCGCTACAAGAATCCGAAGTCCCCCCAGTACGACGCCACGGTGGCCGCCCAGGCAGGACTGCTCGGCGCCGGCATCAAGTCGTACAAGAAGATCGACGCCGGCACCGTCGAGATCGACACCAACGGGGTCTGGTCGCACCTGCTGGAGGACATCGTGTTCCTCTACATGGCCAGCCCGACCGCGGTCACCAAGTACGGCAAGGACTACAACCAGCACCCGTCCGGGACCGGACCGTTCGCCTTCAAGTCGCTGACTCGCGGCCAGCAGGTCGTCTTCACCGCGAACAAGGACTACTGGGACGGCGCACCCAAGATCGACCAGCTGGTACTCAAGGCGATGCCGGACGTCTCCGCCCGCCTGGCCGCGCTCCGCTCCGGGGAGGTCAACTGGATCGAGGCGCCGAACCCCGACGACCTCAAGGGCCTGGAGTCGGCCGGATACCAGGTGCTGACGAACTCCTACGACCACATCTGGCCGTGGATCTTCGACCTCACCAAGAAGCCGCTGAACGACCCGCGCGTACGGCGGGCGCTGAACCTGGCGATCGACCGCCAGACGATGGCGAAGACGCTGCTGCAAGGAACCGCCGACCCGGCGTACCAGACGGCGCCGAAGGCCAGCGCGGCGTACGACGCGGCCAACGACACCTTCAGCGACAACCCGGCCGAGGCCAAGAAGCTGCTCGCCGCGGCAGGTATGCCGAACGGCTTCACGATGACGGTCTCGTATCCGACGTCAGGCTCCGGGAACATGCAGCCCGGGCCGATGAACCAGGAGCTGCAGAGCGACCTGGCCAAGATCGGGGTCAAGGTCGAGCTGAAGCCGATCGAATGGGCCGCGATGCTCACCGACTTCGGCGGCGGCAAGATCCCCGACGGCGCCGACGCGGTGAACATCTCACTGACGTTCATCCAGGAGTCGTTCTGGCGGCTCGCGTTCGGCACCGGCGGCGCCGTGAACGTCGGGCACTACTCGAACCCGAAGGTCGACGCGCTGCTGGCCCAGGCCCAGCAGGAGCTCGACCACACCAAGCGGTACGCGATCTACAGCCGGATCACCAAGCTCGTCGACGCCGACGCGCCCTGGCTCGACGTGGTCAACGACCGCAACCCGCGCGCGCTGGCGCCGGACGTGAAGGGCTTCGTGGAACCCAAGTCCTGGTTCGTCGACCTGACCACCGTGTCCGTCGGCTGACCTATCACCTCTTGAAAGGAAGACCCATGACCGAGAGCACCCCGACCGACGCAGAGATCGTCGAAGCCCTGCTCGCGATGAACGGGATCACGCCGACCGCCGAAGAGGTCGAGCAGCTGGTCACGGCCTACCCGGTCAGCCGGATGGGCGTCGAGTCCCTCTACACGATGCCCGGCGTCCGCTACGCCGAGCCCGCCGTCACCTTCGACCCCCGGATCTGAGGACACGATGACCACCACCCCCATCGAGAACGCTCTGACGATCACCGAGGCCGCTGCCGCGCTTCGGGCCGGTACCACCACCAGCGTCGAGCTGGTCGAGCAGTGCTACGCAACAGCGCACGCTTACGACGGCGAAGTCGGGATCTTCCTGGACCGCTACACCGAGTCCGCCCTGCAGGCGGCGGCTGCGGCCGACACCGACCTCGCGGCCGGCAAGGACGTCGGCCCACTGCACGGGATCCCGCTCGGGATCAAGGACATCATCACCACCCGGGAGGGCCCGACGACCGGACAGAGCCTGGTCCACGACCGGACCGCGATGAGCGGCGACGCCGTCGTGGTGGACCGGCTCCGGTCGGCCGGCGGCCTCGTGCTCGGCAAGCTGACCACGATGGAGTTCGCGATCGGCGCCCCCGACGACACCAAGCCGTTCCCGGTCCCGCGGAACCCGTGGAACCTGGAGCACTGGGCCGGCGGGTCGAGCTCGGGCTCGGGCAGCGCGGTGTCCTCAGGTGCGGTGCTCGGCGCGCTCGGCACCGACACCGGCGGCAGCATCCGGATCCCGGCCGCGTTCTGCGGGATCTCAGGCCTGATGCCGACGTTCGGCCGGGTGCCGAAGTCCGGCTGCATCCCGCTCGGCTACAGCCTCGACCACATCGGCCCGATGGCCCGCTCGGCCGCCGACTGCGCGCTGATGCTCGACGTCCTGGCCGGGTACGACGCCGGCGACCTGTGCGCGATCGACGTACCGGTCGACGAGTACAGCGGTGCCCTGACCGGTGACCTCACCGGCGTCCGGATCGGCGCCGACCGGCTCGCCCGGATCGGCGGCGAGAAGGAGGACCCGGCCGTCGCCGAGACCTTCGCCGCCGCACTGGCCGCGCTGGAGAGCCGGGGCGCGACGATCGTCGAGGTGGAACTGCCGTTCTACGCCGAGATGTCGACCGCGGACATGATCATCCTGGTCAGCGAGGCGTTCGCCTACCACCGGCCGGACCTGCAGGAGCGGTGGCTCGACTACGGCGCCGCGACCCGGCAGATCCTGGGGACGGCGATCTTCTACTCCGCGATGGACTTCGTGCAGGCCCAGCGAGCGCGGACGGTCGGGACACGGGCCTTGAGCGCCCTCTACACCGACGTCGACCTGATCGTCACGCCGACCTCAGGAGCGGGGGCGATCTCGTTCGAGGATCTGGCCGACGGTATCGCCAACATCATGACCCCGATCTACACGGGCTACTGGGACACCACCGGCAACCCGGTGCTGAGCGTCCCCATGGGCTTCACCGCTGCCGGTCTCCCGCTCGGCCTCCAGGTGGCCGGCCGGCCGTTCGAGGAGGGGCTGGTGCTGCGCGCGGGCGACGCCTTCCAGCGGGTCACCGACCATCACCTGCAAGTGCCGGCGGCCCCGGACACCGAGGAGGTGGCCGCATGAGCGTCGAGGCCCTCCCGAACCCCGACCTGCTCACCGTCACCGAGGCAGCGGCCGCGCTGCGGTCCGGTTCGGTCACCAGCCTGCAGCTGGCGCAGGAGTCGATCTCGCTCGCGGACCGGCTCGACCAGCAGGTCGGCATCTACATCAGCCGGTACGACGAATCCCTGCTCGCCGCCGCAACCGACGCCGACGCCGCGCTCGCGGCCGGCGACGAAGTCGGTCCGCTGCACGGCATCCCGCTGGGCATCAAGGACATCATCACCACCCGTGAGGGCCAGACCACGGCGCAGAGCCTGGTGCTCGACCGCGCCTGGGGGCAGGGTGACGCGGTCGTGGTGCAGCGGCTGCGCGACGCCGGAGGCCTGGTGACCGGCAAGCTCACCACGATGGAGTTCGCGATGGGCGCACCCGACCCGGACAAGCCGTTCCCGATTCCACGGAACCCGTGGAACCTCGACCACTGGGCGGGCGGATCCAGCTCGGGCACCGGGAGCGGTGTCTCGGCCGGCGTCTTCCGCGCCGGGCTGGGCACGGACACCGGTGGCAGCATCCGGATCCCCGCCGCCTTCTGCGGCGTCACCGGGTTGATGCCCACCTTCGGGCGGGTACCGAAGTCCGGCTGCGTCCCGCTCGGGTACAGCCTCGACCACATCGGCCCGCTGGCACGGTCGGCCGAAGACTGCGCGTTGCTGCTGGACGTATTGGCCGGGTACGACGCCGGCGACCGCTGCTCGATCGACGTACCCGTACCGGACCACACGGCCGCGCTGACCGGCGACCTGACCGGGCTGCGGATCGGCGTCGACCGGACCAGCGGCCGGACAACGGCGCCGTACGTCGACCCGCGGCTGGACCCACTGCTCGACGACGCGATCGCGGTCCTCGTCGCACGCGGCGCCGAGGTCGTCGACCTCACGCTGCCGTTCTTCGAGCAGACCATCGCCTGCCTGTGGCCCATCAACTCCGGCGAGAGCGGGGCCTACCACCTGCCCGACGCCCGGACCCGGCTCGCCGACTACGCGGCCTCCATCCGTACCGGCCTGCCCGGCGGAACCTTCTTCAGCGGTGCCGACTACGTCCAGGCCCAGCGGGTACGCCGGGTGGTCACCCAGGAGCTCGCGCGGACCTTCACCGGCCCGACGGCCGTCGACCTGGTGCTGACACCGTCGGCGTTCCAGGGTGCGCTGTCGTTCGAGGAGCTGCAGGGCGACACGAGCGCGTGGTTCCGGGCCGTGAACACGCCGTACTGGGACGTCACCGGAAACCCGGTGATCACCGTCCCGATCGGGTTCACCGACGCCGGCCTGCCGCTCGGCCTGCAGCTCGCCGGACGACCGTTCGACGAGGCGACGGTGCTCCGGGCGGCGCACGCGTACCAGCTCGACACCCCGTGGCACCGCGCCGTACCCGCACTGGCAGCCTGAGAGAAGGAGAACAGCACATGAGCACCGCAGTACTGGTCATCGACATGCAGAACGGGTTCGTCCACCCGGCCGGATCGCTGCCCACCAACGGGATGGGCTTGCCGCGCAGCGCCGAGGTCATCGCCGAGAACGCGGCCCTGATCGCGCAGGCCCGCTCGCTCGGCCTCCCGGTCGTCTATACCCGGCACGTGTACCGGCCCGACTTCGTCGAGCTGCCGCCGCGGATCGCCGCGGTGCTTCCGATGGACCCGCCGCCGCTGGTCCGCGGCACCTGGGACGCCGACGTGGTCGACGAGCTCACGCCCGAGGCAGGCGACAAAATCATCGACAAGAGCCGGTTCGACGCTTTCCTCTACACCGACCTGGAGACGGTGCTGCGCGCGATGGGGATCACCCGGCTGCTGGTGACCGGCGTCGTCACCAGCGTCTGCGTCGAGTCCACAGTCCGCTCCGGGCAGCAGCGCGACTTCGAGATCCTGGTCGCGTCCGACTGTTGCTCGGCACCCGCGGACCAGCACGAAGCGGCGTTGAACATCATGGCCGCCGTCTTCGCCGACGTCGCACCATGGCGTGAGCTGCTCGCCGACCACAGGTCGTCAGCTGCGGCATGAGCCATCCACCATGTCCACACCTGACGCGAACCCGGCTCCTCGGTCGCTCCGAAGTGGCCGCCGCCTGGCATCTGCGGGTGCCGATCGCGGCCACCCGCCAAGCGATTCGAGAGCCGGGCAGCCCCGGGGAAGGCTGCCCGGCCGCGTCTATCAGCGTTGTTTGATGAGGCCGGCCATCGCGCCGGTCAGGTTGGCTGCGGTGGTGTCGGCCTCTTTCTGTGTCGCATCGGTCGACCGAAGGACGGCCTTGGCAGCCTCCAACGCCGGCAGCAGTGGCTGCCAGCTGGAAGGCGTGTAAGACACGCTCTGCAGCGTGTTCGCGCGCTTGATCAGATGCTCCAGCTTCGACGTGTTCACTGTGAAGACCACTGGGCACAGGACGTACTCGTCTCCCTTGGAGTGGGTGACGAGCAGGGATGTTGATCCTGAACGACCCGTCGACAGGCTGACATCGAATCGGCCGTCTGCGCCGACACGCGGTGAGCCGACGACAGAGACCACGTTCTCGTCCAGCGAGGTGACGCTGATCCGGTCGTCAGGGTCACGCGGCGAGATGAGGCCTGTGGCAATCGCCTTGCGGTGCGGGTCGACCCTCAGGGGCGTCGAGTCGCAGCGCAGGGTGTACCCGCCGTACACCTCGAACTCGAAGACCGACAGCCCGTACTGCGTGGCCGGCAGACCGACGGCGCGTACGTAGCGGACTACCGACTGGCCGAGGTCGACGACGTTCCGCAACTCCGCCGACGTCTTCTGCACGTGCGCCAGCATCTTCCAGTCCTGACCGTTGACAGATCCCTCGATGCGATAGTCGTTCGAGGTCGCCGCTTCCCAGGTGACCACGACCTGGCTGACCGGTTGCTCCTTCTCGAGATCGACCTGGAGCCACCGCTCGGTGGTGTACGGCGCTGTCTGCCGTTGCGACGCCCAGCGCGTGGTCGGATTTCCGTCGTTCGCATTGGCCGCGCTCAGTGTGGCGTTGTAGGTCGAGTCGGCGCTGACCGGCCGGTGCAGCGCGAGGTTCTCCCGGCCGCCGGACGTGGGTGGTGCGTCGGTGATCCGGTCGTCGTCGAACACCTCCAGTTCCCACAGCGACACGCCGTACTGGCTGGTGCTGCGCTGACGCGACTGCATGCGGACGTACCGCGCGGTCTCGTCGACCTTGACGAGATCGGTCCCTCCGTCGGAGCCCGCACCGCTGGTGGCGAACGCGTCCCGCCAGGTCTGACCGTCGTCGGACACCTGGATCGCGTACTGCTTGGCGTACGACGCCTCCCACCACAGCCTGACGGTGCGGATCCGTTGCACCGAGCCGAGATCCACCTGTACCCATGCGGTGTCGGACGAGTTCGCACTCCACCGCGTGTCCATGCTTCCGTCGGCGACGCTTCCCGCGGTTCCGCCCGACGAACCAGACGCTTGGACGGGTCCGCCCAGTGCACGGTTGATGCTCGTCTCGGTCCCGAACTCCTTCACGGAGTACCCGCGGCCCCTCGTGCCGTCGATCATCAGCAACCGGACGTAGGTGGCCGGCGTCGGCGCCGTCGTCAGGTCGACTCGTCCCCCGCTGCCGTCGCGGACGAACCGGTGGTCGGTCCAGGTCTTGCCGTCCAGGGAGGTCTGGAGCAGGTAGCGCTTCGCGGCATCGTCACCCCACGAGATCGACACGCGGGTCAGGAACGACCCGGATGCGAGTTCCTTGCGCAGCCACGCCGACCCGTCTCCCGCCGAGTGCCAGGCCGTCGCTTCGTCCTGGTCGCCGGCCAGGGCGGCCTTGCCGTCGGCCGTCGACGTGCTCGCGGTGTAGTCGGAGTTGTCGCCCGGCACCAATGGTGCGGTGACGGTGCGGCCGAGATTCGCGCCGGAGCCGAGTGCGAAGCTGCCGTGCGCGTTCTGCTTCTTGTCGTGGAGAGTGACGTTGACGATGAGTCCTGGCCGGCTGGGATTCGCGACGCTGACCACCGGAGTGGCACCGGACTCGTCGAGGATCACGATGCTCGGCTGGCTCACCTCGAGGCTTCGCCCCGGCCCCAGGTCCAGCCGCCCTGGACGGTAGAACGTCGCCATGGTCCGCTGCAGCCCGGAATGCCGGACAGCCTGGACGTCGGTGTCGTTACGCAGCACCTTCACCGCCGGGTTGGCGGCGTACGCCTTCACCTGATCGGGCTTCTTCCCGGGCAGTACGACGTACTCGTAGCCGGCGCCCTGCGGTTTGACCCCGTGATCGACGTACAGCGTGAACGCGTCCCGGTTGACGGGGTCCTGGTCCAGCCAGCTGCCCGTTTGCGTCTTGTTCGCGACGTGCACACCCTGCTTGCCCGGGAACACGTACCCGACCTCGTCGTTGTAGGCCCAGGAAAGGTTCTCGACGGAGTCGGTCCCGGCCGGCACCGGCTTGCCGTCAGCCGAGGCGTTCCCCTTCGCGACGGCCTGGTTCACGGTCGTGTGGATCGGCGCGCCGGAGGTGGACGTGATGCCCGAGCCGAGTGCGACCATCTCGTCGTCGAAGTAGTAGTAGCTCTTGTTCCCCTTCGTGGCCGCGCGATCGAGGCTGTACACACTCGCGCCGTAGGTTCCGTCCGAGACTCCCCCGGTGAAGGATCCTCCGTTCCCCGTCGACCCCTGGGTCTGCTCCTTGACGTACGGCGCGGTCACGCCGGGATAGTGGAACCAGTCGAAGGCCGGTCCGAGGTCGGAGTACTCGTGGTTGTTGACCTGGATCGCGGTCGCGCCGGCGCTGTTCCAGACGATCTCGTTCCCGACCTCCGGACGGAACGCGGAGCGGTACTCGCTGCCGACGGTCCGGCTGGAGTTCAGCCGGGTGAAGATCCCGTAGCCGTCGCGCAGGTGGGACGAGAACTCCGAGCGCCAGAAGTACTTGTCGCCGACCAGCCCGTTCGACCGGGTCTTGCCGAGGATGCTGTCCAGCAGGCCGCGGTACGCGCTCGCGTACAACGGATCGGTGCGGACCATCTTGGTCAGCGGCTCGATGAACTCCGAGCTCTGGCTCGTCACGCCGCCGATGGTCTTCGGCGGCCGGTAGCCCAGGTACAGCATGCCGATCTCGCCGCGGATCATCCACCGCGTCCCGTTGACGATGTAGTTGGCGATCGTGTCCAGGTTGTCCCGGCTGAACGCGAACCCGGTGCCGCGAGCCGCGTCTGCCCAGAGCGCGACGTTGACGAACAGGATCATCCCGTAGCCCTCGCTGTACAGCTGGGCACCGTGGGCCCAGAAGCTGCCGTCGGGCTGCACCGCCTCGTGGACCGCGCCGGAGTTGTCGACGGTCACGGTCTGCACCATGGTGTCGAATCCGGCGCGGATGTTCGCGTCGTTGTGGGTGGCGAGTGCCTCGAAAAGGTAGTTGGTGGTCCGCCAGGCGCCGTTCGCGCCGACCGGATCCAGCTTGCCGGTGTTGTGCCGCAGCGTGACGTCCAGCGCCTCCGGGCTCAGCACGTCGCCGACGAAGATGGAGATCCGGCCCATCGCGATCGACTCGCCGATCTCGGTCTCCCACCAGTTCTTGTTCTTCGGGTCTGCGACGTCCCAGTACTTCAGCGCACGCTCCAGCGCGTCCAGGACCACGGGGCTCTGGTACCCGCTCGCCTTCGGGTCACGGTAGGCCTGGGCCATGGCGAGCATCCGGTACAGCGCGATGTACGCCGACCACACCGCGCCGTTCGCCGAGCTCGTCGTGTCGGTGTAGTCGACATCGGACCACGAGCCGTCCGCCGCCATGGACCCGGCGTACTGCAGGGCCTCGGACATCCGGCCGAGGTAGATCCCGTTGGCGATCCTGATCTCGTCGCCCTGGTCCAGGTAGTACTCCTGGAGGCGCGAGACGATCGTCGCGACATCGTTCTTGCCCGCCGCCGACGCCGGCACGGCCATCAGACCGCTACCCACGACCACGATGGTCAGTGTGATGGCAATCAGGAACCTCATGCGTCTCATGTCCAGCTCCCTTTCTGACAGTGTTCGAGCTCGGCGACGCCGATCCGGGAGTCGGCCATGCCGTAGAAGACGAAATGCCGATCCCCGATCTTCTCGACCGCTGTCGGGAAGACGACGTTGCCCAGCGTTCCCTGCAGTTCCTCGTCGGTCTCCGGTACCAGCAGCGGCTCCTGCGTCCGGGCCAGCACGCGCCGCGGGTCCGCGGGGTCCAGCAGCATCGCGCCTGCCGTGTACCGCGCGCCGTACGCGAGCTCGAAGCCCTTGACGTCCGCTCCGGTGACACCGTGGTGCAGAACGAGCCAGCCCTCGGGTACCCGCACGGGCGGCGGCCCGGCGCCGATCTTCGACGCCTCGAACGACATCTCGGGCGCGGCGAGCAGGTCCGACCCGTGCACCAGGGTCAGCATGGTCAGGTCGCGCGCCGCCCGGTCGAGGTCGACGTACCCGATCCAGATCGACGGTCTGGCGTCGTCGATCCCCGCCGGTGTCGGCGCGCCCGCGCCGGGACGCAGCCAGTCCAGGTCCCACATCGGCCGGTGCAGCAGGGCGAGCGCCGGCCGGCCGTCCGGTCCGGGGACCGCCTCGGGGAAGAACGTGATGTCCTTGTTCGCGAACAGGTTCAGGTCGGCGTCCAGTTCGGGCTGGTAGGCGAACCGGATCGGCCCGAGACGGTGCCAGTCGACGGTGTCCCGCGAGACGGCGAGCGCCGGGCGCGGCCCGAGCGGCCCGTAGGCGACGTACGTCATGACGTAGAACCCGAGCGGTGCGACGTAGGTGATCCGCGGGTCCTCGACGCCCGCGTTCAGCTGGCCGTGCTCCCAGCCCTGGTCCGGGGCCAGTACGACCCCGAGCCGCTCGACCCCCACAGGTACGCCGTCCGCGACGACGACCCGGGCCCGGCCGACGCGCGACACGTTGCCCTGCGCAACGAGGCGGGGATAGAGGTACAGCTCGCCGTCGCTCCCGCGCGCCGTTCCCGGGTTGAGGACACCCTCGGCCTCGAGCGGGTTCCCCGGCTCGGGGCGCATGATCGGGCCGATCCGGCGCAGCCGGTACGGCACCGTCGAGACATCGGAAATCTGGGTCATTACCTGGCTTTCGGTAGAGGTCAGCCTTTGACGGCCGAGCCGAGGTCGGCGGAGGTGAAGTGCCGCTGGAACAGCACGAACAGCACGACAGCCGGAATCGCGAGCACGCACGCCCCGGCGAGCACGGCGCCCATCGGATTGGCCTGGAACGTCGAGTTCGCCTGCGAGAAGTTCGCCAGGCTCACCGCGAGCGGCTGCATCGAGGCGTCCTTGGTGACCAGGAACGGCCACAGGAACTCGTTCCACGGGCCGATGAACGTCACCAGCATCGCGGTCAGAATCGCCGGCCGGACCAGCGGGACCGCGACCGAGATCAGGATCCGAACCTCGCCCGCCCCGTCGATGCGGGCCGCGTCGAACACGTCCGGCGGAATCTGGCGGAAGTACTGCCGGAAGATCAGCACCGCGACCGAGTTGACCGCGAACGGCAGGATCATGCCGAAGTAGCTGTCGGCGAGGCCGAAGTAGCGGACGACCATGACGTACAGCGGGATCATCAGCAGCTGGAAGGGAATCGCCTGGACCAGCAGGACCAGCGCGAAGACCAGACCCTGACCACGAAACGACAGCACGGCGAGCGCGTAGCCGGCGAGCAGACCGAACACGAGCGTGAGACCGACGACGCCGGCGGTCATGATCAGCGAGTTCAGCAACGACCGGACCAGGTTGATCGAGTCGTCGACACCGGCGAAGTTGTCCAGGGTCAGATTGCGCGGCAGCGGCAACAGTCCGAGGACGCCGGTGTCGCGCTTCTTCTGCAGCGCGCCGACGACCAGATAGTAGAACGGCACCAGCGCGAGCAACGCACCCAGCAGCAGGACAACGAAGCGCAGCACGGCCGACGGAACACTTCGGCGCCGGTTCAGCACGTCAGCGCCTCCCCTCGGTCACGCGCCGGGAGACCAGCGTCAGGATCATCACGCCGGTGACCAGCAGCATGCCGATCGCCGCCGCGATGTCGGGCTGCCCTTGCTGGATGCCCTTCTGATACATCAGCAGCGCCGGCGTCATCGACGCACCCTGCGGTCCGCCGCCGGTGAGCAGGTACGGCTCGGTGAAGATCTGCCCGGTGGTGATGATCGCGAGCAGAACGATCAACGACGTGACCGGCCGTACTCCGGGCAGCGTCACCGCGCGGAACCGCTGCCATCGGCCGGCGCCGTCCATCTCCGCTGCCTCGTGCAGCTCCGCCGGGACGTTCTGCAGCGCCGCAAGGTAGAGAAGCACGGCGAACCCGAGATTCTTCCAGGTCACATAAACCGCGATCAGCGGCATGATCAGGCCGCGGTTCGCAAGCCAGCTGGGATCCGGTGCGAGGTCGCCGAGCACCTTGTTCACCACGCCGTTGCTGTTGAACAGGAAGATCCACACAGCGAGCGTCGCGACCGACGCCGTGACGTACGGGACGTAGTACGAGACCCGGAAGAACGCCTTCCAGCGCGTGACGGCGTTGAGCCCGGTGGCCAGGAGCAACGCCAGTACGACGGTCAGGGGGACGTTGATCACCAGGAACAGCGACAGGTTGCCGAAGGCCTGCCGGACCGCGCGGTCGCCGAGCACCTGCCGGAAGTTGTCGAACCCCACGAAGGGATGCGGCACCTGGACTCCGGGCGCGGTGAAGAAGAAGTCGTGGAACGCCATCCAGACGCCGAACCCGAACGGGACCAGGAACACCGCGACGACGAACGCCGTGTACGGCGTGCTGAGGATCAGCCCGAGCGGATGTTCTCCGAGCAGGCGCTGCAGCCGGCGGCCGGGACTGCTTGCGGCGCGCAAGGTCCTAGAGCCCATCGATCGTGCCGGCCGTGTCCCCGAACGTCTTGGGCAGATCACCCTTGCCGGACTGGACGGCACTCGTCCACGTGTCCCGGAACGCCTGCATCCGCTCGGTGAGGGAGTCGACGTTCGGCACGTCGACCGAGCGCGGGACCGCGGCCGCGAACGGCTCGAAGAAGGCGTTCTTGGCGAGGAATCCGGCCGCGAGCTTCGGTACGTCGGTGCGAGTCGGGAATTGCCCGGTGGTCTCGAGGAGCGCTAGGTCGTTCTGATCGTTCGTCGCGAACTTCGTGAACTCCCACGCGGTCTTCTTGTTCTTACAGGCGGTGAACAGGCCGATGTTCTTCGAGTCCGCGAAGGTCGACGTCTCCGCAGCCGCCTTGCCGCCGGCGGTCGGGATCGGCACCACGCCGTACTTCACCTTGCCGTCGAACTGCGCCTTGCCCCACGGGCCGGCGATTCCCATGGCCGCGACGCCGTCAGCGAACGGTCCCGCCCACATGTCCCCGCTGTAGGCCTCCGCTGAGGCGTAGCCCTTCGCATACAGGGTCTGCCAGAACTTCAGCGTCTGCATGCCCTGCTCGCCGGTGAACGTGGCCTTCCCGTCCTTGATCAGCTGGGTCCCACCGGAGTTCGCCAGATAGAACGGGTAGAAGTCGAAGTTGACGTTCGTGTAGTCGGCCGTCGCGGGCGGGTAGATCGCGACCTGCGCCGCGCCCGAGTCCTTGACCGCCTTCGCCGCGGCGAGTACGTCGTCGTATGTCGCCAGCTTGGGGTGCTCCGGGTCCAGACCGGCCTTCCTGAAGACGTCCTTGTTGTAGTAGAGCATGAACGGGTTCGTCTTCCAGGGGACCTGGTACAGGCCGTGGTCCGGGCTGCGGAAGCCGTCGGCCGCGGCTCCGGAGCGGGTGGTGATGTACTTCTCGGCGTCGTCGAAGGTGCCCGAGAGATTCACCAGGCCGCCCTGCTTCTGGAACGCCGGGACGGCCGCGGGTGCGGTGTTGAAGACCAGGCACGGCGCGTTGCCTGCCGTGATCGACGCCCCGATGACGTCCTCGGACGACTTCCCGGCCGGGATCGCCTGCGCCTTGACCTTCTGGTCCGGATGCTGGTCGTTCCAGGCCTTCACGACATTCTTCGCCCAGGCGATCTCCTGCTCGTTGGTCGAGTACCAGATGTCGATCGGCCCACTGGTGAGCTCAGTAGGACCGGCCCCACCGGAACTCCCTGCCCCGCACGCCGACAGCGGCACCATCGCCATCGCCACTATCGCCGCCACTCGCGCCTTGTGCCTCATCGCAGCATCTCCTCGCCCTGGATCCTGACCTCAGCAACGGGGATTAAACCGGTTTGATTGGTGAGCGTCAAGAGCAGGCAAGACTGTCGAACAGGCGGCTGCGTTGTGCTATCAAACCAGTTCGCATGAGCTACCCTTGTGTGGTGAGCAAGCGGGTGACCATCGGTGATGTGGCAGCACGGGCCGGCGTCTCGAAGAGCACGGTGTCCTTCGTCTTCAACGGGCGGTCCGGTGTCAACGCGGCCACTCGGGAGCGAATCCTCCGAGCGGCCGAGGACCTCGGCTGGCAGCCGAACGCCCGCGCCCGGGCTCTGACGCGCAATCGAACCCAGGCAGTAGGTCTGGTCATTCGACGTGACCCCGAATTGCTCAGCACCGACCCGTTCTTCCCCCAGTTCATGGCCGGCATCGAGATCGGGCTCAGCGCGCAGGAGTACTCGCTGGTCCTGCAGGTGGTCGGCGACGAGCGGTCCGAGCGTGCCGCCTACCAACGGTTCGCGCGCGAGTCGCGGGCCGACGGCGTCTTCCTCACCGACCTGCGCGTTCAGGACCCCCGGCCGGACGAGGTCCGCGAACTCGGACTCAGCGCTGTAGTCGTCGCTCCGGCCGGCACCGATGTGGCGGGCGACATCACGATCGGGATGGACGACGACGCGGGCGTTCGGCGCGCCGTACATCACCTGCACTCGCTCGGGCACCAACACATCGCGCACGTCATGGGCACCGCAGGATACGTACACACCGAGGCGCGCCGCCGCGCCTGGCAGGATGCACTGGCAGAGCTCGGTCTACCCGCCGGAACCGTCGTCACCGCGGACTTCACCGGCGCGTCCGGCGCGCGAGCGACCCATGAGCTCCTCGACCTGCCCCAAGCACCGACAGCGATTGTCTACGGCAACGACCTGATGGCGATCGCCGGCATCTCGGCCGCAACCGACCGCGGCCTCCGGGTGCCGGACGACCTGTCCGTCGTCGGATTCGACGACATCCCGCTCGCACCGTACGCCGTGCCGCCGCTGACGACCGTCCGGCAGAACGTCGTCGCCTGGGGCACCGCGGCCGCGCAGACCCTGGTCAGCCTGGTCGAAGGAAAGCAACCGCAGGCCGTCGACCTCCCTGCCGTGGAGTTCATCGTCCGGGACAGCACCGCCCCCATGATCAAGCGCCCAATCGACTGAACATTGATCAACCTCAGCCGGAATTCAGCGGATTCGGCACGCACCATTTACACACCACTTTGACGATTCTCGTTCTCACGCTGATGCACGCGAACTCCACCGAGGCGGCCTCGGTTCGCATCCCTGCAGGAGGTGCTGACCGACCGGAAGGAGCGGATCGTCAAGCGGCGGGTTGTCCATGACTGGTCCGGGGTCGGCCGGACTGCCCTATCCGGCCGCCAGAGCAGCAGTGCGGGTGCGTGTGGAGTTGTCTGGTGACGTCGGAGCGACCTCCAGGAAGCCGTTGCCGTGGGCCTCCTTGCGAGGGCGGTACGAGTTGTGTTCGTCGGTGCTGCCGTCGGGGTTGGTGATGATGTGGTCGACGCCGTACCACTGTGCGACGGTGGCACCCCGGGAGACTTGGCGGTCCCGGCTGCCGCCGGCGGCGAAGGGTTGCCGGCTGTTGCGCCAGCGGGACTTCCAGACGCCGTCGTCGAAGTAGGTTTCGATGTCGTCAACGGGGGCCATCGTGCTTTCCTCCTGATCGTGGCGGTTCCCAGTGCACGGGGCCGACCCGGATCGCCGGATCGGCCCGGATCGGTGCAAGGGCGGACGCAACAGACTCTGAGCGCCGCGGCCGCGGCGAAGATGCGCCGCCTGAGGATCCACTGGGCGCGGTTGCCTGGGCCTGGTCGTAGGCCGCGCGGCGGATCGGGTCGCGCAGGGTGGCGTAGGCGTTGAGGAGTTCCTGCAGGCGTCGGTCGGCGTCATCCGCGTTGTCGGAATCTGGTGTCCGGGTGTCGGGGTGGAGGCCGCGGACGAGTCCGCGGAAGGCGTGGTCGAGGTCGTCGTCGGAGGCCTCGATGGTGACGCCGAGGATCGAGTACGGGTCGAGCGGCGGCGCGGTCATGCGGGGTACCCATCGATCGTGCCGGCGTCGAGGATGTAGGCGGCGGGGCACGGGCGGGCCTTAGCGGCGTGGATGGCGAGTACGCCGTTGACCAGGGTCCCTGTGATCTTGTTGCCCAGCACCGGCCCGGCACGCCGACCGCACCGACGCGGCGTCCCGGCGTGAACCCGCGTGGGGATCCGGCCGTGCACGACGAACTGCTGGCCGTTCCACACCACGGTCAATTCGCGCGCGACGGCGCCGCCGATTGAGGATGCGCAGGTGAGGCGGCGCAGGCCGCGGCTGGTCCGGTGATGGATGTCGTCGAGGTGGGCGAATGGTTCGTCCGGCAGCCACCGCACGGCTGACGACTGCCGGACGGCGCCGACGGTCATATCGCTCAACCTTCTCCTTCTGCGTCGTTGTCCAGTGGGATCTTTCTGTTGTCGTTGCCCAGTGGGAACGGTGGACCCGATGGGTGGTGCGGCGGCCCGTAGTGGCGCCGTCCCAGGAAGGACAAGGCGGGTCGAGTGCCGCCACGACGTGAGGGGTGTCTGCGCGGGCGGCCGCACCACCGGGTCGGGTCAAGGAGCAGGATTGAATCGGGTTACCACCCCCCTGGTTGTCGTTGCTACGGCTTCGTCGGGGATCGTCAAGACAGCGGCCGGATGACCCTCGAACAGGAGATCGGCCAGCACGTCGTTGACGTCATCGCGTCGGCTGCGGCGGAGGGCCACGCTGGCGACTCTGGGGCCTGCGCACTGGGATGCGGCCGGTGAGGGCGGACCGCTGCCGTCGCGGCCACCAGTGCGGTGGCCGCCCGGCCCACCCGCCGATGGGTGGCGACGGCTTGCGGCGCGAAGGCTCGGACGGCGACTCCCAGCAGGCAGCGATCAGCGCGTCGAACTCGGCACGCATCAGATCGTCATCGTCCAAGACGACGTCGACGAAGACCTCGGCCTCGGCGATGGTTTGCTGCTTGATAGTCGCTGTCATCGATCCCACCTCATCGACACAACTCGCCTCACGTCACCGGAGCGGTTCAGGCTCGGTGGCGTGGTTCGCCCAGGGTCAGGCGTCGATCTGTTTGCGATCTCCGCTGTCCGCTGCGCTGATGGTGATCTTCCGCGGCTTGGCCTTCTCGGCGATCGGGATCTTCAGCGTCAGCACGCCGGCCTCGTAGCTGGCCTCGATCCGGTCGGCATCCAGGGTGTCACCCAGGAACAGTTGTCGCGAGAACACCCCGAGCGGTCGCTCTGAGACCTGCATCTCGGCACCCTCGGCAAGGTCTACCGGTCGGCGCTCGGCCTTGACCGTCAGCACATTGCGCTCGACGTCCAACTCAATCGCGTCCGGTGAGATCCCAGGCAGATCGAAGGAAACGACGTACCGGTCGCCGTCGCGGTAGGCGTCCATCGGCATCGGGGTCGGCCGCGACCAAGTGCCCGGCGTCTGGCTGCCGAAGAACTGCTGGGCGAACCGATCCAACTCCCGGAACGGATCTGTGCGCATCAACATTTGTCCTACACCTCCTGAAAGCTCTGCTGTCCAACTGTGGTGTTAATACGCACTTCTCTTATAGCATCGTCAACGGAACGATGACAAGCAGGAGATGTCAGCGAATCGCTGACATCGATCGAAGGCAAGGAGGTGACTGTGACAGCCACCAACACACCCAACGAGACGCAAGCTTCGGAGGCCTCCCACGTCTCGGCGGCTGCCGCGCTGGCGGCCGTCGAGGAAACCGTCCAGCACGTCGCCCATCAACCAGACACCCCGGGTCCCGGGCCAGACGCCGCCACTGCCAGTTCGGACGACGTACTGGCCGCGCTGGCCGGCCTGCGGGCCGTTCAAGATCGGCTCGCCGCGTGGGAGCCGCTGCTCATCGGCGCCGCCCGCGCCCGCGGGGCGAGCTGGGCCGCGATCGCGCCGGCCCTCGGCGTCGCCAGCCGCCAGGCCGCAGAGCGCCGCTACCTGCGACTCAACCCGCACGCCACCGACCCCGCCGGCATGACCGGCGAAGAGCGCGTCCAGGCCGCCCGTGACCGCCGCGCCGGCGACCGTGCCGCCAACCAATGGGCCCGCGACAACGCACCCCGGCTACGCCGGCTCGCCGCGCAGATCACCGCGCTCGACGACCTCGACCCGGCCACCCAGAAAGTCGTCGACCGCGTCCTCATCGCGCTCGGCGAGAACGACACCGCAACCCTGCTGACACCCCTCGCCAACGCCGGCGACAGACTCCAGCACAGCCACCCCACGCTGGCCGAACAAGCCGCTGACATCACCACGACCACCAACCGGCTACGCGTCCCCACCTGCACCTGAAAGCGACAGACCAAGGACAGGCAACCCCGACATACCGCCGCAGCCGGAAGCTCGCCAAGTAACTCCACTGCCGGGTCGACCGCCGGGGAATCGCGAGCAGATCCATGATCCCGAACACCACACTCGCCGCCCAGGCTCCGATGCGAACCGTGACCTCTGGTTCACCGTGCCCAGCACGACTCGGCGGTGGAAATCGTTCGTGCTCACCTGGGTCGTCCTGCCATGGGTCAACCGGCACGCGCGGCCATGGCTGTTCCGCCTGGCCCGGGTCGATCGATCAGCGCAAGGTGGTCGTAACCAGCGCCGGCGAACGGTGCCGCCAGCTCACGGTGACCTCCGATCGTGCTCGCCGACGAGCGCCACACCGGCCTCTGCCGCCTTGCCGCGGACGGCGTCGACGCACCGGCCGAGTTTCAGAGCGATCACGACGGTCGGCAGACCTGCCGTGGCGCATCGCTGCAGCACGGTCAGATCACCGGCACTCCACGGCTCCGTAACAGTCACGACAAGCTCCCCTCGGATCCTTCGATCGGCCTCAATCGGTGCCCGGTCGGGGTCTCGGCAAACCGATCATCCGGATGCCGGACTGACAACGAAACCCAGGTTGACCGCTGACGGGTCCGGCTGTCTCATGGAGGCGGATCCTCCAGAAGTGCGGGGATCCGCCGCTCGAGTCCGTGAGGACGAGGCGAATATCATGCACGGTCAACTGGCACGAGAATTCACACAACTGGCGGAGCATCTGCGGGATCGGACAGGCCCGCAAGAGCTACTCGACACGATCATCAGGCTCGCCGTCCCGGCCGTCGGTTGTCGTCATGTCGGCCTGTTGCTGTGCGTCCGCGGCCGGACGCTCCGCCTCGGACAGGCCACGGACGCGGAAGCGGCCGAGGCCGGTCAGGTGCAGATCGCCGTACGGCAAGGTCCGTGCTGGTCCGGTCTCGCCTGCCCGGACGGACCGGGCGAGATCCTCGTCGACGACACCACCGACGACGCCAGATGGCCCGCCTGGAACTGGCCGGTGACCGAACTCGGCGTACGGAGCGTCCTCAGCGCCCGCCTCACCACGGACGACGGCCCTGTCGGGTTCCTCAGCTGGTACGACACCGCACCACACGGCTTCACTCCCGACGTCGTCACCGTCGCCCATGTCGTCGCGCTACACGCCGCTGAGCCTCTGTCTCGAGTCCTTGAACAACTCCCTCGCACCGTCGCGAGAAGGCCCCTCCAGGGGCACCGTTCCGTAGTCGGGTGACCCGAACGGACGTCGACGGTCGATGTGTGGCACGACGCGCCAGTACGCCATCGAGCATCCGCAGCTCACTGCCCGAGGGAGTCGATCACCTCAGCCGCGACATCGTGCAGCTTGGTCTTCGACTCCTCGGTGTAGCGGCGCAGGACCGCGTACGCCTGGTCGCCGGTCAGGCCGAAGCGCTCCATCAGGATTCCCATCGCCTGGCCGACCACTTTGCGAGCGTCCATCTCCTCCGCGAGCGCGGTCTCGTGCCGTGCGGTTGCTACCGCGATCGCGGCGTGTCGCGCGAGGATCGACGCGATCGCCTCGTCGTCGGCGCCGAATCCGTGCGGCTTCTCGTGATACAGCGACAGCACGCCGAGTGGTTCGGCCGTCCTCAGCGGAACGTGCAGGACGCTGCCAATCGGTACATCGGTGACGAACCCGCTCCACAGCGGCCAGCGATTGTCCGTTGCAGGGTCGTCGACGTGAACCGTCACGCCGGCCTCCAGTGCATGCAGCATCGGACCGTCACCGACACTCAGCTGCCAGCGCAGAATCCGCTCCACGAGTGGATCGGTCGCCGCCGCGATCTCCGGTACTCCGCCCGGCACCGCCAGCTCGATACCGACGTACCGGCAGCCGATCGCCTGCAGCGCGAACTCGGCCACCGCCTCAACAGTCTCGTCCACTCCGGAGACGGTGTGCAGTTCACCAACAAGGCGGGCGAACGCGGACGCCACCTCCGAACCCGGCTCGGACAATCACGCACCTCCCCGATCGCGTCCATTGTCCACCATGCCTTCCGCCCGGTCGAGCAGATCCGACGCGCGTGCACCGGTTCCGCGCGGCCACCGGCAGCACAGGAAGATCGCCGCCCTCGTCCCCCACGGTTCCGCAAGCCGGTCGATCTGTCTCATCGCAGCTCGGTGCTCGCGGCGTAGCCCGGCAAACGGCTCAGTTCCGCTTCTCGGCGAGCAGTTTCAGACGCCACAGCACTTCCGCGTTCCGTGGCTGCAGGACCAGGTCGGCCACGGGCGCGGGCAGCAGCGCGACCGGCCCGCTCACCGCTTGTTCGGTCATCACCACGCGACACCCGGTCGGCGTCGCAGCGACCAGGAATTCGACCTCACCGTGCCCGGCAGGCCAGACCCGGAGCCGCAGGCACAACCGGCTCCCGTGCTCGTACTCCAGCGACGTGGTCGTGTCGTCGAGCAGCAACGGCCAGGCGCCGACCGAATGGTGAATCCGCCCGCCCGGCTCGGGCCACGGCGGGTCGACGTCCCGGATCCGGGACGCGCCGACCACCCAGGCGGCGTACGACCATCCGTCGGTGAGGATCGCGAACACGTCCTCGGCACTCGCCTCGATCAGGCACTCGTTCTCGCTCACGCGTCAACCGTTCACGGGGATCGGGTGTTCCTGGAGAGCCTTGGCCACGGCAACCAGGTTCGACGCCATCGCGCGACCGGTCTTCGCCGACCAGTCATGACCTTCGGCGGTGCCGGAGTAGCTCGGGCCGGGGCCGGGGCCTTTGTTCCAGTACGTCCAGGACTGGCCGGGGATCGTGTACCCGATGTCACCGAGCGCGCCACTGATCTCCGAGATCACGTGGTGCGCACCGTCTTCGTTGCCGGTGACAACGACTCCGGCGACCCGGTCGTACGCGACCGGCCGACCGCCGTCGTCGGTCTCGGACAGCATCGCGTCCATCCGCTCCAGCATCCGTTGCGCAACCGAGGACGGCCGTGCGAGCCAGGTCGGCGTGGCCACCACCAGGATCTGGCTCTCCAGGAGTTTCTCGTGCACCGAGGGCCAGTCGTCACCGGCCCCCTCGTCGCTCGTGACGCCGGGTCTGATCGTGAGATCGACCAGCCGGATCCGCTCGACCTCGACCTTCGCGCGCCGCAGCCCGTCCACGACGACCTCGGCCAGCTGGTCGGTGTTCGACTGCTCCGGCGACCCTTTCAACGTGCAGTTCAGGACCAACGCCCGCATGACTACCTCCTCGGTCGGCATCCCCGGTGCCCGATGCACCGCGCTGCATTCAGGGCAGGTGCGTCCCTCTCGCTCGCGCTGTCAGCGACGCAGGAGGCCGGGGTCGCGGCCGGAGCGGGCGACGGCGCGGTCCAGCGGGGATTCAGCACTTGCCGGGACGGCAGCGGCGTACCAGGTGCCGGACGTCGTGTCCTCGCCACTGTCCAGCCAATGGAGCACCGTCTCCGACACCTCATCCGGAAACTCGGGTGTCTGACCGGTCGCCACCGCCAGGTCCCAGCTGTGCAGCACGATCTCCTGCATCAAGTGTGTGAGCAGACCGCGTACGTCGTAGTCCGGGCACGGAGTCGCGGCATCGAGCTGATCCAGATCCACCGCGGCCGCCAGACGTCCGCTTCTCGAGCAGCCGCCACGAGCTGGTCCGAGATGTCCATCACCCACACCGCCGTTCGACGCTTCCGGTCCATCGCGAGAGCAGCTCACCGGCGAACAGACCGTCGACCGTCAGCGCCCAGTGCGCGCCGAACAGGACCTGGTCTTCCGAGGCGCCCAGCCGGATTGCGCCGGCCGCATACTGCCGATTCGGGAGCGTCGACGTCATCTCCAGCGCCGCGAGATGACCCGCCAACGCGCCGGCCCAGCGGCGGTGCCGATCCGCAGATCCCACTCGACGTCACCTTCACGATCGCGTCCGTCATCACGCTACCGAACACCGGTGCCCATCCGTTGCCGCGAGAACCGTTCGGTTGACACACTGCTACTCGGGCACCGGACAGGCATGACTGTGAAGCTGAACGAGAAGGCGTTCGAGCACGCGAAGGCGCTGGCCCGGAAGGGCCAGACGGTCAAGGACGAGCGGGACGACTGGAGCGAACACGCCCCGACCGCCGCGGAGCAGAACACATACCTGGACAAGCACGGCTGGCGGGACTACGGGCTGTGGTTCCTCGGTCTCGACAGCGAGATGGACGAGGAGACCAAGGGACACTACGAGTTCCCGTACGGCGACCAGGCATAGGGCGCGCCCGGAACGTTGTCAGCGTGAGCCGACTGCCAGCCGATCGGCGGCCGCTGAGCCCAGCCGATGTCCAGGGGCGGACTTCCCGTCGAGAACGGACGATTCACCTGCCGTGCGACGGGTACTCGGAGAACGTTTCGGTTGCGGTACAAGCCGTGGCCGCGCTTGACCGGGACGGCACAGTCAGGCATCCCACGATGGCAACGAGTAGTCCGGTCCCCGCATCTCATGCCGAACAAGCCTCCCGGACGGAAGGCTCGCCGCAAGTACCGCGGCCGCGGGGTCGACGAGGAGGACCTCGAGCAGATCGCCGTCGAACACCTGATCCGTGCCCTGCACAACTATCACCCGGCACCAGGCACCGGTTTCCGGTCGTACGCCGTACCGATGATCCGGGGCGGGATCCGGCACCACTTCCGCGACCACGCCTGGGCCATCAGGCTCCCGCGGCGGCTCCGCTCGATCATCGGGCACCTGCAAGTCGCGCTTTCGACCTGACCGGCCAGGAGAGGACGACCGTGGATCGAGCAGCGGTGCTCTGGCGGCTCGCGAAGCTCATTGCCGCCGCCGATCCAGACCGGCAACTGGCCGTCCGGCTCTGCGAAGCCGGCACCGTGCTGCTCGGCGGAGTCGGGAGCTCGATCAGTATCAACACCAATGACGTCGGTAGACGAATGACCCTGGCCGCGACCGACGACATCGCCGAGCAGCTGGAGAGTCTGCAGGACGTACTGGGCGAAGGGCCGTGCCGGGACGCGTATCGCCGCAACGAGCCGATCGTCACCGATCTGCAAGGTGCCGCCGACCGGATGTGGCCGGAGTTCACCCGATCCGCTCTCGAGACCACCGGTGACGTCACTCTGCACTGTTTCCCGATGCGGCCCGCCGGCCGTCCGTTCGGCGTTTACAGCGTCTACAGCCAGGACGGCCTCCACGAGCCGGACGACGTCGCGCAGTTCCTCGCCGACGCGGTCGGCGCCGCCGTACTCCATGACGCGTCGACCGGTGAGCCCGACGGGGCGTGGGCTGCACGAGCGGTCGTCCATCAGGCGACGGGTATGGTCGCCGTACAGCTGCGGGTGTCGCCGGAGGACGCGCTGGCCATCCTGCGGGCGCACGCCTTCGCCCACGACGCGACGGTACTCGGCATCGCCGAACAGATCGTCAACCGCAGCCTCGATTTCCGGGAGAACACCTGACGCAGCACGTGATCACCCTGGCCCGAACTCGCCGGTGTCTTTTCCGGGTCTTGGGCTCGCCGCCGTCGGCGATGCAAGATGGACAGGTGGCAGACACCGGTGGATACCTGCGCGGCGCGGACCCGGCCAGAGATCCGGCCGGGCAGGCGGACCGCGCACAGGTGGCAGCAGAGTTCTCGCGGCTCGCGCTGGAGATGCACGAGGCGGACACCCTGGACGAGACGGTCCAGGCGGTCGTCGACTTCGCGCTTCATGCCCTGAACTGTGACTACGCCGGTGTTGCGCTGCGCGCCGTCGGCGGGAGCCCGGAGGTGCCGGCCGTCACCGATCCGACCGTTGCCGAGATCTACCACTTCCAGATGTCCGGCGAGGACGGGCCGCTGGTCCAGTGCCTCGACGAGCGCACCGTTGTCCGAGTGCCTGATCTCGTGCAGGAGACCCGCTGGCCGGAGTGGACCAAGAAGGTTCTCGAACTCGGGGTCCGCAGCGTTCTCGACGTACCGCTCTGGACCGCCGCCGGTACGGTCGGTGTGCTCGGCCTCTACAGCACGGAGCCGGAGTCCTTCGGGACCGACGAAGAGGCCATTGCGCACATCCTGGCCCGGCACGCCGCGGTCGCAGTCGCCGCCGCTCGGCACGAGGAGCACCTGAAGGTCGCGATCGACGCACGCAAGGTGGTCGGGCAGGCGATGGGGATGCTGATGGAGCGCTACCACCTGACCGGCGACCAAGCGTTCCAGGTTCTCAAGCGGTACTCCCAGGACACCAACACGAAACTGCGCGAGGTCGCTCAGCAGCTCATCGACAGCCGCGATCTTCCACCGATGTGAGATCGCCGGTTTCCAGCGCAGCCACCCGGGCACCGCACAGGCTCCGAACGATTGGAGCGTCCGATGTCCCTGTGGGAGCGGTTCAAGCGCTGGCGCCTGACGCACAAGGTCAACGAGGCTGATGCACCGGCCGACAACACCACGGCGATGACACGGGCCATGGGCGGCAATCCGGACCGCGGAACGCCGACCACGACCGGTACCGGCACCAGCGAGGAGTTCGTCGGCCGCGTGGCCGGCGACGATACGAACAGCGGGGAGACCGGCGCGGAGCAGCGTGCTCGTCATCTGAAGGATTCTGCTGGCGACTGATCTGACAACGATGCCAGGTTTGCGCCAAGGCGGCGGCCCACGTCCTGCGCGCCGCCGGTGGTAGCGGTCGACCACCGGCAGCAGTTCGGCCGAGCCGGGACACGTCGAGTGCGGTTGGCGCGAGAACTGGGTCTCCCGCGTCCCGGCCCGGTCGAGCTACTGATTGTCAACGATTGCAACCGCTACCGACGGGCACCGAAGAACTCAGACGAACTTCGGCTGCGAAGGAGGTCGCGATGAGTACGATTCCGACACCCCCAGGCCCGGTCCCACCGCTCACGGAGCCGACCGATCCCGACGGTACGCCGGGCCGCACCAGGCCGGCTGACGATCCGGACGTGACGCCGTACCCAGACCCCGAACCCGACCCGGACGAGGACCCCGACGAGCAACTCCCCCGCCGCGAAGACTGACCTCGAGCCACTGCCGTCAGGCCTTCGCGAACTGCTCGACCAAGGTCGAGCAGAACGCCGGCAGGTCACCCGGGTTGCGGCTGGTGATCAGGTTGCCGTCGACAACGACCTCTTCGTCGACCACCTCGGCCCCCGCATTACGCAGATCGGTGCGGATGCTCGGGTACGACGTCACCCGGCGACCCCGCAGTACGCCGGCCTCGGCCAGCGTCCACGGCCCGTGGCAGATCGCCGCCACCGGCTTGCCCGACGCGACGAACGACCGGACGAACTCGACCGCATCCGGATCGGCGCGGAGCCGATCCGGGTTGATCGTCCCGCCCGGCATGATCAACGCGTCGAAGTCGTCGGTCTGTACCTTCGACACCGGGCGGTCCACATCGAACGTGTCGCCCTTGTCGATGTCGCCGTGCATCGCCTGGACCTTGCCGTCCTCGATCGACACCAGCTGCACGTCACCACCGGCCGCGACGACCGCGGCGCGCGGCTGTTCGTACTCGACCTGTTCCAGACCGTTGGCCGCCAGGATCGCCACCCGCCGGCCCTTGAGCTGCTCGGACACAACCATCACCCCAATCCTGTCAAAGTCGGCCGGTGCCCGCCTGACCTCGCACGAAACAGCCGCGTTGGCAAGGGCAACGACTTCTGCGTCATCACGGCGCCCCGATCAGCGCTCAGCCGACCGGTACGTCCGCGACGACGGCGTAGTGGTCCGACGGAGGACGGCCCTGGTCCTCGTTCAGTCCGGTCAGCCGGGCTTCACGGGACGTCAGGCCCTCGTTCGCCAGGATGTAGTCGATTCGATGGTCCTCGAGCCATTCGCCCCTCCCCAGATAGGGGTTGCGGGAACTGTAGGTTACGCCATCGAATGCGTCCGGCTGCCAGCAGTCGCCGAGTACTGCCAGCAGCGGCTCCAGCTCAGGCCGGCCGGGAGGAGCGTTCAGGTCGCCGGCCACCACGACGTCGTCGCCGGAGTCCTGGATCTCCTTCACCAGCGCGGCCAGTGAGTCGGCTTGGACGATTCGCTCGCGCTCGTGGTCTTCCTCCCAGTCCAGGCAGCTGGTGATGAAGTGCAGGCTGTCCGTTCCCAACCGGATCTCAGCCCGGAGTGCGACCGTCCCGCTCGACAGCGCGTGCCGCTCGACAGCGCGTGCCGCTCGACCCGCAGCAGCGGGAAGCGGCTCAGGATCCCGAGCCCGAGGTGCACTTCAGGGTCCTGCGGCATCCGTGACGGAGCGAACACCGACGTCATCCCCAGCTCAAACCCCAGCACCTCCGTCTGCGCCGGCCAGGTCTCCTGCAGCGCCACGAAATCAGGCCGCTGCGAACCGACCGTTGTGGCGATCGCCCGCTGCCGCCGCAGCCACCGGTCGCCGAACCGTCCCCAGACGTTCCACGTCATGAACCTCACGACTACGTCACCTTCCTCGCATCACGCCTTACCGGTACCCGCCGCAACACGAGAACACGCCGTACGCCGGCAAACCTCACCTGGACAGGAGTACTGCGGTGCACACGATCAAGCCGGTGATCACGTACGCGGCGTAGTCGTTCACGGAGCCGGTGTGGATGCGCCGGAGCACGGTGATCGGCCCCGGCTCGGAGGAGCGGCGGACGTACCAGATGGACAGCAGGACGCCCAGTGCGATCGACACGAGCGCGATCAGCAGCTCGTCGGGCGCGAAGTACGTGAACGACGGCATCGGCGCTCGGAGGTCGTACTGTCCGCCGAGGGCGACGGTCGCGTACGCGTTCGGATCGAGCAGTACGGCGGCCGCCGGGGACGCGATGTGCCTGATGACGAAGCGCGGCAGTACGCCGAACGTCACGCAACCGGCGGCCAACGTGCCAAAGGCGATCAGCATGCCCGGGCGCATCCGCTCGAGCGGGTCGTAGTCGTCGTCCCTGCGCCGGAAGAAGGCGAGGTACGCCGCCCGGCCGAGAGCGGCGACCGTCAACACCTGAGCTACCAGGACCGCGCCGAACGCAGCCGGGTGCTCCGAACGCAGCGCGTCGTGGATCAGCCCCAGCGACGCGTACCCGTTCAGTGGCGGCACGCCCGCGATCGACGCCGTGCCGAGCAGGAAGGCCCCGGTCACCACCGGCCGATGCCGCGCCAGCCCGCCCATCTGCGACAGCCTGGTCAGACCGGTGGCATGGACGATCGCGCCGGCGCACAGGAACAGCAGCGTCTTGAAGAGCGCGTGATCGATCAGGTGATAGACGAACCCGGACACCGCCGTGAGCGAGCCGGCACCGACCGCTGTCAGCAGGACGCCCATCTGGGAGACCGTGTCGTAGGCGAGCAGCCGCTTCAGGTCGTCCTGGCCGAGAGCAAGCGCCGCGCCGGCGATCGCCGAGACCGGGCCCAGCACCAGCAGGATGCCGGGGAGCAGCGTGCGGTGGACGGCGTACACGTCGAGCGCGATGCGGGCGATCGCGACCACACCGAGGTTCACCATCAGCCCGGAGAACATCGCCGACACCGGCCCGGGAGCGGCGGAGTGCGCGTCGGCCAGCCACCCGTGGAACGGCATCAGCCCGGCCTTGGTCCCGAAGCCCGCGAGCAGTAGCGCGAGCGCGACCAGGTCCGCCGTACGGAGCGTCCCGCTCAGTGCGCGCTGGAGCTGGCCGAGGTTCAGCGCGCCGTGCCCGGCGTACAGCAGCGCCGTGCCGACGAAGACGAAGAACCCGGCCAGGTTGGTCAGGATCATCATCTTGAACGTCGCCTCGAGCGCCCACGGCCGTTCCAGGAAGAACCCCGTCAGCCCGTAGCTCGCCAGCGCGGCCACCTCGAACCACACGAACAGGTTCAGCAGATCAGCGGTCAGCGCCGTACCGATCATTGCGGCCAGCAACAGTTGCGCGAGGCACGCGTACCACCCCGCTTCGTGGGCGCCGAGACCGCCGAGTTCGGACAGGCTGGAGAGCAGCAACACGGTGCCGACCAGGGCGGTCAGCAGCGCGTAGGTCAGGCCGAACGGCTCCGCGGTGACCGTGATTCCGAGCTGCCTGCCGTCGATCGGTCCGACGTTGCCGAGCGCATGCCCGACCAGGTGCCCGCCGTACACCTGTGGGGCGAAGAGCAGCAGTACGCCGCTCGCGCCGCCGAGTGCGAGCAGCGAGACGACGAGCGGTGCGCGGGCGGACAACCGACTGAGGAGCGGCGCCAGGACTGCACCACCGATCGGCAGCACGATCGGCACCGGGAGCAGCGCGGGGTTCACCGTCACCCGCGCAGATCGCGGACCCGATCGGCGTCCAGGGTCCGGTAGTGCTGGGCGATCCGTACGACGGTCACGAGCAGCACCGCCGTGACGGCGACGCCGATCACGATCGCGGTCAGGCAGATGTTCTGCAGGACCGGGTCCGCGACGTTGCCGTGGGCAAGGTCGTGCTCCGTCCGGCCGCTCGGCGGGCTGAGCAGGACCGGTACGGTCGAGCCGCGCCGGTAGGCCGTCGAGAGCAGCAGCAGGTAGCTCGACGACTCGATCAGCGACAGGCCCATCACGATCTTGATCACGTTCCGCCGGGTCAGGATCGTGGCGACGCCGAGCCCGAAGAGCACCGCGGCGACCAGGTAGTTGGCGACGATCATTCGTCCTCCTCCGGGTTGTCCGGGGTCCAGTCGTGCCGGATCGCGAGGATCGAGAAGATCACGATCGTCAGGCCGGTGCCGACCTCGATCAGTTCGGCCAGCGAGAACGCCTGCATCGTGCCGCCGCTGCGGAGGGTCCGTTCCGGGGCCAGCGGCAACCAGTTCGCACCGACGGAGCCTTCGAGGACGAGTCCGAGGGCGAGCACCACGATCACCAGCAGGGCGCCGATCAGTTCGAGTACCTCCAGCGGTCCGGGGCGGACCAGGCGGGCGATCCGCCGGTAGCCGAAGCCGGCGTACACGAGCAGCACGAGTCCGACCAGCACCACCCCGGCCGGGAACCCGCCGCCCGGCGAATAGCCCTCCAGCACCAGGTAGAGGCCCGCGACCGCGAGCAACGGCAGTACGGTGCGAACCGCCACCCGAACGACCACCGTCATCGCCTGCGCCGGCTCGGGCGCCGCCGCACTCACCGGCTCCGCATCCGGACTTGCCGGACCCGGCGTCTTCTCCTCCCGGGCGTCGGCAGCTCGCGCGGCCCGTTCCCCCGGACTCAACGGCTCGTGCTGGGCGCTCTCGTACTGCTGTTCCTCCCGGCCGGCCTCCTCCTCGCCGAAGTACTCCCGGCGACGCTCGCGATGCCTGGACAGCAGCAACACGCTGACGACCGCGGCCAGCAGCAGGAACGTCTCTCCGAAGGTGTCGAACGCCCTCGTGCCGTAGACGACCTCACTCACCGGTTCCGTCGTACGCCACTGCGGCAACGCCACCTCCAGCGCCTGCCGCGCGATCCCGGGCAGCGTGGCGGTCTCCCGCGGCAGATCGACCGCCCCCACGCCGAGCACGACCGCGGTCACGCCCGCGAGAACCCAACCCGTCACGGTCCGGTTCATGGCCGCTCGTCCGGATCATCGGCCGGCTCGCCCAACTCGGCACGGTCCTCGACGTCGGTACGGGTCTTGCCGATCGCGATCAGGTACAGCGTCGGCAGCGCGATCGCACCCACCACGATCTGCGCGTGCGCATCGTCCGGGGCGCCGAGGACGACGAACAGCAGACCGAGCACCGTACCGACCAAGGACAGCGCCATCGAGGCGCCGGCAAGGTTGCGCAGCCGAACCACCAGCACTCCGCCGACGAGCACCACCGCGAGACACAGGTAGTCGAGCACCCAGAACATCAGTCCGCTCCCCGATCCCGCTGTCGGGGTTCGTCCGCCACCGCACCGCTCCACTGGCGAATGCCGGTCTTGTACGCCGCCCTGCTCAGCGCATGCGACGACGCCGGGTTCAGGACCAGCAGCAAGAAGGCGACCATCAGCGCGTGCACGCCGTACTGCGAGAACAACCCCTTGCCGACAGCAACCGCCAGCAGTGCAGGCAACGCGCCCATGGTGATCACCTTCGAGGTGCACTGGATCCGTGAATAGACGTCCGGCATCCGCAGCACGCCGACCGCGCCGGACACCGAGAAGACCAGGCCGATCGTCGCGAGTACCACGACGAGAATCGTCCTCACAACAGGCCCCTTTCCAGGAAGCGGGCCCACACGAGCGCACCGAGGTACCCGAATGACGCCATCCAGAGCGCGACGTCCAGATAGACGACGCGATCGGCGTACGCCGCGAAGAACAGCAGGGACAGGGTCGCCTGGGTGGAGACGGCGTTCAGGGCCACCACCCGGTCCGTCACCGACGGCCCGAGGCCGAGTCGGACGACGAGCAGAACGGCCGCCGCGAGCTCCGCGATCGCGAACAGCGCGAAGACGTCAGCCATCACGATCACCGGTCAGCGCGGCGATCCGCCGTTCCAGCGGCCCGTTGATCCGGTCGTAGCGCTGACCCTCCCGCGGTACGGCGATGCAGTGGTACACCAGCTCGCGCCGCGACAGGTCCACGTCAACAATCTGATTGTCGACAATCAACGAACTGACGATCCCCACCGCGCCGACCCGGCCGGCATCGCTGAAGCGAGTCCGCACGATCACCATGCCGGTTGCCAGCGGCAACGACGGGGACCAGATCCGGCGCGCCAGCGAGAGGTTCGCGAGCAGTACGCGTACCGCCACGAAGACCGCCAGCCTGATCGCCGCCCACAGCGTGCGCGGTACGAGGATCCGCCAGGGCCGCACCACCGGGCCGAGCCCAGCCATCGCCCACGTGACCAGGACACTCAGGACGACACCGACGATGACGAACTCGACGGTCACGGTCCAGGTCAGCGCGGTCCAGACGAGGAGGCCCCAGACGATCAGGGCGCCCGCCGTACCAGCGCGCCGAGCCATCCTGCGCTCCTTCCAGCCATCGCACCGCCGGCAGGGTGGTTCAGCGACCGACGGCCTTGGCCAACTCGGACTTCGTCATCTTCGAGCGGCCCTTGACGTTCTTCTGCTTGGCCTCGTTGTAGAGCTGCTCCTTGGTCCGGCCCTGCGAACCACTGTGGGAGCGCAGACCACCGCGACGGCTCGACGACATGTCATGGGTCGACGTCCGGCTCTGCTGCTTCGACTCCCCCGCGCGGGCCCGTTCCTTGTTCACGGTCCGGGACGCGATCTCCTCGGCGACGCCCTCGCTCCGCCCCCGCTCCTTCAGCCCGGCCTTGATGTGCTCGTACTGCCGTTCACGCTTCCGATTCGAACCTGCCGGCATAGCCTTGCTCCTTTCACGCTCTTTCCGTCCGGTACCCGTCCGCGCACCAAACACTCAGGGTTTCGGCGCCCGACCTTCGGACACCTGGTTCTCATGTCACCGTTGCTGCCGTTCGCCTCCATGCTTGACCGCGGCCGGATCCTCGGGGAGATCCTCGGCCCTGTCGTCGCCCAGGGCCCGATCCTTCGCAGACCCCGGATCGGCACCCTGGCCGAACAGCTGAACGTCGACCAGCACGCGCTCCGATGCGTCCGGCGGCTACGGAACCGGTACGGCGACGGTCCCGTGCTGCTGCGGATCGCGGGTCGGACGATCGCGCTAGTACTGGCCGCCGATGACGTTCACCGGCTGCTGGCGGAGACGCCGGAGCCGTTCGCGGCGGCGACCGGCGAGAAGATCGGCGCGCTGACGCACTTCCAGCCGCATGCGGTTCTCGTGACCAACCCACCGCTTCGCTCCGGCCGCCGGGAGCTGAACGAGCGGGCGCTCGACAGCAGACACCCCGTCCACCGGCGCGGCCACCGATTCGTCCAGGTGGTGCACGAGGAGCTCGACGTACTGCACGCCACTCTCGGCTGGAACGAGTTCCGCGAGATCTGGTCCCGGATCGTCCGGCGCGTCGTCCTCGGCGATGCGGCCCGTGACGACGTCGAGCTCACCGCGCAGCTGGACCGGTTGCGCGCCGACGCCAACTGGGCCCAGCTCGGCCCGAACCACGACGCGCTCCGCACCCGGTTCCTCACGAACGTCGAGCGGTACGTCGAAACGGCCGAACCCGGCAGCCTAGTCGAGGCACTCGACCGTGGACGCGAGGAGCTCGATCCGGCCGGGCAGGTGCCGCACTGGCTGTTCGCGTTCGACGCCGCCGGCATCGCGCTGTGGCGACTCTTCGCCGTCCTCGGCAGCCGCCCATCTTTCACGGACCCGATTGTCACCGAGGCGCGTCATCCGGAGGCTTCCCCCTTGCTCGCCCAGGCGGGCGCCGCCGTCCAGGAGTCGTTGCGCCTCTGGCCGACGACTCTCGTCGTACTCCGGCAGGCGGGCGAGCCGACCCTCTGGCGCGAGCGCGTCGCACCGGCGGGTACCGAGTTCGCGATCGTCAGCTCGGTGTTCCACCGCGACGACGAGGCGCTCGAGTACGCCGACGACTTCGAGCCTGCCGCCTGGCTGGACGGACGGACCGACGGGCCGTGGCCGATCATCCCGTTCAGCGACGGTCCGGCCGGCTGCCCGGGGCGGAACGTCGTACTCCTGACCGCGAGCGCGGCCGTCGGCCACGTCGTCACGCAGTACGACCTCGACCCGGATCCGGCCACACGCGCACGGCTGGCCGGCCCGATGCCGGCGACGTTCAACCACGCGACCGTCCGTATCGGTTTCTGGCGAAACGGACGTATGAATTGAACAATTCACAGAAACGCATTCCGTAACCCTACGAACGAGTATTCGATTTCTATTCTTCGATCGCATTCTCCGGCGTTTTGTGCAAAGTCCCCCGGGTACCGCCGTTGGGCGGGGAAACGAATCTGCGGGCCTTGGGCAACGACTTGTGAGGAGAATGCGATGAACACGACCGCGAAGATCGCCGCGGCGGTCGCGAGCGGGTACCTGCTCGGCCGGACCAAGAAGCTTCGGATGGCTGTGATCGTGGGCGGACTGCTGGCAGGCAAGCGGATCGCGATGGATCCGCAGGCCATCGCGGGTCAGCTCACCGACCTCGTCGAACGGAATCCGGAGCTGTCGCGGCTGTCCGATGAGGTCCGCGGCAAACTGCTGCACGCGGGCCGCGAGGCCGCCGTCGCCGCCGCGGGTCACGGGTTGAACCGGGTCAGCGACTCGATCCACGATCGCACCGACCGGCTGCTGTCGGGTGGATCGCGGGCGGAATCCGACGACGAGTACGACGCCGAGGAACCGGACGAGGACGAGTACGAGGACGACTACGAAGACGAGGACGACGGCGAGGACGTCGATACGGACGAGGCGGACGACGAGGCGGACGACACCCGCGAGCGCCGGCGTTCGGGCCGGAAGAGCACCGCGGCGTCGACGTCGAAGCGGTCCGGCAGCACCAGCCATTCGCGCAGTACTGGCCGCTCGACCGGCCGCTCGGACACCAGGAAGCGACCGGCGGCCAAGAAGGCGACCTCGAGCCGGCGGCCTACGCAGAAGACGACGGCCCGCAAGACCGCGGCGAAGAAGTCGACCGCCAAGAAGTCCAGCGGTTCGTCGCGGAAGCGTGGGTGACCGGACATGGCTGGCTCACGAACCGGCAGCCGTAGCGAGCGCCGCTCCGGCGGCGCGGAGACCCAGAGAGCTGACGAGCAGCAATCAAACGGCTTGGGTGGCGCGATGGGGTCGCTGCTCGAGGAGCTGCCGGTCGGCCGGCTGAAGGACGAGGCAGAGGACGCGCTGGCCGCGGTCGTCGAGCGGGCCGTGCACACGGTCGCCGGGAAGGTCGACGACCTGGCCGGGCGACTGACCGACGTCGCGGACGGCGGCGGCCTCGCAGCCCTCACGGGCGGGTCGGGCGGCGGGCTCAAGGGTTCGATGATCGCCGGAGCGGTCAAAGGTGGGGTCTCGAATGTCAAGGACAAGCTGACCGGTGGCTCCGGGAAGAGTTCTGGCAAGGCCACCAAAGCCACGAACATCATCGAGCAGATCGACGTCGGTGTGCCGATCGACGTCGCCTACGACCAGTGGACGCAGTTCCAGGACTTCCCGGACTTCATGAAGAAGGTCGAGAGCGTCGAGCAGGAGTCGGACGAGAAACTCACCTGGCGGGCGAAGATCGTCTGGTCGCACCGCAACTGGAAGGCGACGATCCTCGACCAGGTGCCGGAGGAGCGGATCGTCTGGCGGTCGGAGGGCGAGAAGGGGCACGTCGACGGCTGTGTCACCTTCCACGACGTTGCGCCGAACCTGACGCGGATCCTGCTGGTGCTGGAGTACTACCCGCGGGGCCTGTTCGAGCGGACCGGCAACATCTGGCGGGCGCAGGGCCGGCGCGCGCGGCTGGAGCTGAAGCACTTCCGCCGGCATGTCATGACCCGGACGATCCTCGCGCCGGACGAGCTCGAGGGCTGGCGCGGCGAGATCCACGACTCCCAGGTCGTCCGCGCGGACGGCGAAGAACCCGACGAGGACCTTGACGAGGACCTTGACGAGGACTCCGGCGAGGACTCCGGCGAGGACTCCGGCGAGGACGAGTCGAGCGACGACGACTGGTACGACGACGAGGACGTGGACGAGGACGATCTCGACACGGAGGACGAGGCCGATGAGGCCGACCTGGACGAGGACGACGAGGAGTACGAGGAAGGCGACCGGCCGGCGCGCCGGGCGATCTGACGACAACGGACCGACGACTGGAAGGGATAGGAACTCATGACCGTTTCGGCGGTTGGGCAGCGCCGCTCCGGCGGCTATCTCGAACGGCCGGCACCGAGCAGTCTGGCCGACGTGATCGACACGATCCTCGACAAGGGACTGGTGATCGACGCCTATGTCCGGGTGTCGCTGGTCGGCATCGAACTCGTCACAATCGACGCCCGGATCGTCGTGGCCAGCGTCGACACGTACCTGCGGTTCGCCGAGGCCACGAACCGGCTCGACCTGTACCAGCACGGCGGCGAAAGCCTGCCCGAGGCGGTCGAGGACATGCAGCACGGTGGCGCCGAGAGCAAGACCCGCGGTGTCCTGAGTGGTGCGAAGGACGCGGCGAAGGACGCGCTGTTCGGCGAGGACGAGGACGACGACGAGGAGCAGGAACCCGAGCCGCGGCGGCCACGACGCCGTCCGCGCGAGTCGGTATCCCGCCGGAGGAGGTCCGACGAATGACCGGCGAACTGTTCTACGTATACGGCGTGGCGTTCCATGACGTCAGGCTGCCGTTCGGCCTGCGCGGGCTCGACGACCGCCCGATCGACACGGTACGCAGCGGTCGGCTGGCCGCGGTCGTGAGCGAAGTACCTGGCGACCAGCGGCTGGGGCGCCGGCGGCAGCTGATGGCGCACAGCCGGGTGCTGGACGCGATCGCGCAGCATGCCGCGATCGTGCCGCTCCGGTTCGGAACGGTGGTCGAGACGCGTTCGGCCGCCGTGCAACTGGTCGACGCCGGCAAGGACCGGCTCGTGCCACTGCTGGACAGCCTCGCCGGCCGGTCGCAGTACACGCTGCACGCCCGGTACGACGAGCAGCAGGTGCTGGCCGAGATCGTCGCCGACGACCCGCTGATCGCGGACCTGCACCGGCAGACCCGCGGTACGTCGGACGACGTGACCCTGCAGGCCCGGATGCGGCTCGGTGAACTCGTGGCGGCCGCACTCGACCACAAGCGCGCGGCCGACGCGCCCGTGGTCCTTGAACCGATCGCGAAACACGCCGTCGCGCACGCCGTGCGGGCTCCGGCGACGGACATCGAGCGACTGGTCGACGCAGCGTTCCTCGTCGACGACCAGCAGGCGGAGCGGTTCGACCAGGCCGCGGAAGGTGTCGCGCGGGCGCTTCACGGCCGGGTCCGGCTCAAGCTCGTCGGGCCGACCGCGCCGTACGACTTCGTCACGGAGCTCTGATCATGGGACTGCTGACCGGCGTACTGCTGTTGCCCCTGGCACCGATCCGGATGACGGTCGCGGTCGCCGAGCAGCTGCGAGAGCAGGCGCTGCAGGAGTACTACGACCCCGACCGGATCCGGCGGCAGCTCGACGAGATCGAACGGTTGCGCGCCTCCGGTGAACTCGACGACGCGGGGGCCGAGGCGCTCGAGGAAGAGCTGATCGACCGGCTGGTCGACGGCGAAGGGTTCAGGTGATCGGCCATGACGGCGCCGCGGAAGAGCACGAGGAGGACCACAGGGGCGGCGAAGGCGCGTCCCGCGGCCTCGGCACCCACGAGGGACGGTGCCGGGCTGCGGGACGTCGTACTGCGTTCGAGCGGCGAGCTGGCAGAGCTGATCGGGCAGCAGCCCGAGGGGGTGGTAGCCGTCGAGCCTGACGGGGACGGCGCGTGGAAGGTGCAGGTCGAGGTGGTCGAGTCGCGCCGCATCCCGGAAACCACCGACATCCTCGCGGTCTACGAACTGGTTGCCGGACACAACGGTGAGCTGTTGTCGTACCGGCGGACGAACCGGTACGTCCGCGGGCATACCGAGGAGTAGCAGCATGAGCACGGTTCAGCGACAGCCACTGAGCGGATACGGCATGACCCGGCCGGAGCCGGAGAGCCTGGCAGATCTGCTGGAACGCGTCCTGGACAAGGGTGTGGTGATCGCGGGTGACATTCGCGTCGACCTGCTCGAGATCGAACTGCTGACGATCCGGATCCGGCTGCTGCTCGTGTCGGTCGACAAGGCAGCCGAGATGGGCATCGACTGGTGGACCCGGGATCCGATGCTGTCCGGTTCGGCGGACACCGACGAGCTCGAACGACTCCGCCGCCGGGTCGACGAACTGGAGGCGGAACATGAGTGAGACGGGTTCGTACATCTACGCCGCCGGGCGCGGGGTCGGCGTTCTCGCCGGGCTGCGCGGGTTGCGCGACGAGCCGTTGCGGGTGGTCGGCAGCCGTGGGCTGGACGCGATCGTGAGCACCGTCGATCTGAGCGAGTTCGGTGAGACGCCGTTGCGGCAGCACCTCGAGGACCTCGGCTGGCTCGAGGAGGTGGCGCGCGTCCACGACCAGGTGGTCCGGGCGGTGTGGACCGCAAGCGGTGCTGTGGCGCCGTTCCGGCTCGCCACCATCTGTACGACCGACGACGCGGTCCGGGCGCGGCTCACCTCGCTGTACGACGGCCTTTCGGCGGCGCTCGATCGAGTGGCCGGCCGCAGCGAGTGGACCGTGAAGGCGTTCATGACCGACACGCCCGAGGCATCAGGCACTGCTCCGGGTGGAAGCGGTCAGGCGGTTGGCAGGACGGGTACGGCGTACCTGAGGCGACGGCGGGAAGGGCTCGAACGGCGGCGGCAGGCGGCCGCTGACGCGCAGGGCGTCGCCGACGGTCTGCACCGGCGGATCGCCGGCGCCGCCGACGCGTGCCGGAGGCTGCCGCCGCAGGACCGCCGGCTGACCGGATACGCCGAGCCGATGATCCTGAACGGCGCTTACCTGGTCGACGACCGCGACGTCGCGGCGTTCCACCAGGCCGTCGAGTCAGGGCACGGTGTGGTGCGATTGGCTGTGGACGGTCCTTGGCCGCCGTACTCGTTCACCTCGCTGGAGTCGGCGTGAACGAGATCGCGCTCGTCGACCTGCTCGACCGCCTGCTCGGCGCGGGCGTCGTACTGGCCGGCGACGTCGTGATCTCGCTGGCCGACGTCGACCTCGTGGAGATCCGGCTGGCCGCCCTGCTCCGCACGATCACCGAGGAGCCCGCCCGATGAAGCAGCGTCTCGAAACCGACGCCGAGAACGTCGAACGCGAACTCTTCCGCCTGGTCCTGACCATCGTCGAACTCGTCCGCCAACTGATGGAACGCCAAGCCCTACGCCGGATCGACGACGGCGGCCTATCCCCCGACCAGGTCGAACAGCTCGGCCTCGGACTGATGCACCTCGAAGAGGCCGTCACGTCGCTCCGCGAGCGCTTCGATCTCACACCCGAGGACCTCGACCTCGACCTCGGCCCGCTCGGCTCGCTGATCGGTGACTGAGTTCAGAGAGCTCCTCCGTTGGACCGACCCTGAGGTAGATCGCAGCAAACGCGTTTGGTGAAGGCTCCAGTGCTCAGCGGAAGAGAAAGCGGATCGATCGAGGAGGCGCCTTCAGCATGGCGCCGCAACCTGTTCGGCTACGACACCGCCAACATCGGCGCGGTCGTCAACTTCCTGCCCTGGAACCTGGGCTCGCTCGCGCTCGGCTACCTGGTCGCCGGCGACTGGCAACGAGCGCATATTCGAAGTGTGCGCTATGCGCCGGCACCGCCTTGAGCCAAGGCTGCGGAGCCAGCTCTCACTGACATGACCGACCGCGGTCCTACCCGACCGCCACCCGAGGACAACCGCAGCGGCCGGTGCCGAAGGACTCCAGTCGCCACTCCTGGAAATGGGCGCGGAGGACGTCGCGGACCTCGTCCAGTTGGGCGCGGGTAAAGCGGCTTCGGACTACGCAGAGCTGATTCGGGAGGCTCTGGGACAGCCTGCGGGTGACCGCGTCGACGTCAGTGGCGGCGCGGATGTCCAGGTCCAGATCCGAGACTCCGCTATGTGGCCAGCCTTCGAACCAGACGACGTTCTGTGGCCGGCCCCCGGCAGGTGGCGGGCACGGTGGGTGGGTCCTGTCCGTACGTTGGGGGGTGAGGAGGTCCTTCCGGGTCTGTGTCTCGACCTCGATGCTTCACCCTCCGGGCCGGAGACGAACCGGCCGGACGTGCGGACTCTGTCGCCCGGCTGGAAAACCAAGTCTCTGGCCACCATGCATCCATCATGACCAGAAACAGCGAGAAGTTGATCATGTGCCTGAGTCACGCCTCGGATGCCTAGCTGGGACCCGTGAAATCGGATGTCGTTTGTCGTCAGTTCAGGAGCAGCCGTTGGACCGACGAGGATGGCGGAGCGTCGGACATCCTGTCGCGTGCGCTCGTCTCCTGGGTTGCGGTCGCAGGCTGCCGGGTACGGCGCCGGCCCTACTCACCTACACAACAGCCACAACCTTCGCGCACCCGTATCACCTACCTCACCTGAGGAATCTCGCCGCTTGAGGGGCCGAGAAGGGAAGCGGATACTAGGCCGCGTGGTGGGAGAGGTATGGTCGGCTGTGGCGCTGATGCTCGCTCTCGGAGGGTGTGGGTCCGAGGCAGCGCAGGGCTCTGCGCCTGGTAGTACCTCGGTCCCTCGGCCGGCGTGGAAGACACCGGGCGGTGATCTGGTGCCGCAAGCTCAGCCCACACAGGCGTTTGTGGAGCGCGCGGGAGTGGTGGCGCGTGCGGGCGGCGGGGATTCCGGCGCCGGTGACCGGGGTCTTCATGTACTCGACTCGGACGCCGGGGCTCGGGTTCGACACCGGGCAGCAGAAGATCTCGTGGTTGTCCGGGCGGGTTGCCTTCGCGGACGAGGTCCAGTTGGCGAAAGGTGGTACGACGCGGGTCGATTTCGCGGATGGGTCGAACGAGACGATGCAGGTGCTCGAAGCTCAGCAAGCTCTGACCGAGGCGATCGGGCAGCCGAACGACATGTGCCAGAGGATGCGGAGCTGCGAAACGCTGACAATCACCGCGGGCTCGTTGACGACGACCGACGTGGAGACCAGCCGTGGCCGGGCGACCGTGCCGGCTTGGTCCTTCACGGTGCGCGGCCTGTCGAGACCGGTTGTCGCCGTCGCAGTCCCCACGGGGGTGCTCAAGTCGCTGCAGTGGCCCGGCCCGCTACCCGGTCTCGCCCGGCTTGAGCAGGGTCTGCTCCGCGTCGGCGTTCTCGACTGGGTCGACGGCAAGACCCTCAGTTTCGAGTTGAGCCACGGACTCTATGAGACCGACCTCCGGGCCCACGTCGTCGAGTACGACGATCTGGTGGTCATCGGCGGCAGTCACGGTCCATTGCTCCCGGGCGGTGCGGACGTCGGGAAGACATCGACCGCGGTCGTCACCCTCGGCAAGCCGCTCGGCGACCGGGCCGTCATCGCCGCGGACACCGGCGTACGTCTCACGCCGTACCCGTACCTCAGAAACTGATGGAGGTGAAGGCTCGGGTTGGTCGGTGAGGGCTCGCACGAGGGGACCGTTCCAGGGACGAGGCGCCTTCATCCCGATTGCCTCTATCGGCGCTGCCGTCGGCGTTCGCCTGGGACGCATGGGTGCTGCTGTTCGCGCGCACCCTGATCGGTCTCGCCATCGGTGCCGACTCCGCGATCGCGACCGCCTACCTCGCCGATTACGCTCCTAAGGCGCGGCGTGGGGCGCTCGGCATCCTGCAGCAGTGGATGATCACGGTCGGCATCCTGATCTCGTACCTGGTCGCGCTCGCCGTCCTCGTCCCGCTCCCCCGGCACGTACAGTCCTTCGACTGGCGCCTGCTGCTCGGGCTCGGCGCCGTACCCGCACTGTTCGCGCTGGTACTGCGGACCCGGATGCCTGAGTCCCCGCGCTGGCTGATGCGACAGCACCCGGAACTGGACGCGCGGCGTGCAGCGGGCCCTGATCGTGGAACGTGGTCGCGACGTACTTCGCGTTCAAGTTCGTCGACCGGGTACCGAGATCTTCGAGCGTCAGGCCGCACGCTGCGGAGGCGCACCTGCGAGGGGCTGGACCGGCGGAGCGCCACGTCTGGCGGTTACTTCACTCGCAACCACCTATAGCCGTACCCGTCGAGTACGACCTCCTTCTCAGACGTCTCGTACGGCTGATCGGCGAGCAGGTCGGCCTCGTGGTCGAGTCGCAGACGAACCTCCTGGTCCGCGAGATTCGCGAGCATCAGTACGCCGTCCTCGCCCCGGCGATGCAGTACGCCGAAGACCGACGGCTGCTCGAACTCCACCGGCTCCGCGCGGCGCGGCGGCAGTTCGCCCAGCTCCTTCCGGGTCCGGACCAGTTGCGCGATCCGGCTGAGCAGTGAGCCGGGCTCGAGTTCCTGCTGCTCGGCGGCCGCCCAGTCCATCGGTGTCCGGACCGGGTCCCGCTCGGGCAACGAGAGGTCGTCGTCCATTCCGATCTCCTCGCCGTACCGGACGATCGGCACCCCCGGGAGCGAGATCATCGTCGCGTGCGCCATCGCGATCCGGCGGCCGTCGAAGCCCAGCATCGGCGCAAGCCGGCGCCGGATCCCGCGGCCGTACACGCGCATGTCCTTGTCCGGCGCGAATGCCGACATCACCTCGGCGCGCTCGTCGTCGGCCAGCAGCGCCAGGTTGAGCTCATCCTGGTTGCGCAGCCAGTTCAGGTACGTACAGCCGTCCGGCGGCTCGGGCTGCCGGCCCATCGCCCGGCGCAGCGGCTCCGCGTCGCGACGCGCGAGCGCGAGGAACAGCAGGTTGTTCGTCCAGAAGTCCAGGATGCCCTTCAGCCGGTCGCCGTTGCCGAAGTAGTGCCGGTACGACGACGGCGGCGAGTCGACCTCACCCATCAACGGCGCACCGTCCGCGAAGCCCGCGAGCTCGTCCAGGAACCAGAACCCGTCGTCGCGCGGATCGCCGACCGCAGCCTGCCGGACCATGTGCGGTACGGCGTCGACCCGGAAGCCGTCGACCCGGTGATCGAGCCAGTGCCGCACCGTCTTCGCGATGTCGGCGCGGACCTCGGGATGCCCGACGTCGAGGTCGGGCTGATGCCGGTAGAACGCGTGCCGGTAGTACATCCCCGCGTGCTCGTCGTACGCCCAGATCGAGTCCTCGACGCCCGCGAACACCGGCTGCTTCACGACCTCGTCCTCGTGCGGCTCGTGCGCCCAGACGTAGAAGTCGCGGTACGGCGAAGTCGGCGACTCACGCGCCGACCGGAACCACGGGTGCGCGCTCGAGGTGTGCTGCATCACCAGCCCGACGACGACTCGCAGCCCGAGCTGATGACACCGCTCGACCAGCTCGTCGAAGTCCGCCATCGTCCCGAATCGCTGTGACACGCCGCGGTGGTCGACCACATCGAAGCCGGCGTCCCGGTACGGCGACACGTAGAACGGCTGGATCCACACCGTGTCCGCGCCGAGCGCGCGGATGTGGTCGAGCCGTCGCCGGACCCCGCTCAGACTTCCGGCCCCGAAGTTGGCCGGATCGAGTTGATAGATCACCCGCCCGTCCAGAGTCATCATCCCTGTCGGGTACCCGCCGCGCCCGCGGGCAATCCGGGCGATTGCAGGTCGTGACAGCGGGCACCCGAAAAGAGACCGACCGATAGGAGGGTGCACGTGAAGATCGGATACTTCCTGTCCAGCGAGGAGTACTCCCCCGCCGAGCTGATCGAACAGGCCAGGCTCGCCGAGGAGGCCGGGTTCGACGGTCTGTGGATCAGCGATCACTTCCATCCGTGGAACGACGAACAGGGACAGAGCGCGTTCGTCTGGTCGACGATCGGTGCGCTCTCACAGGTGTGTGAGCTGCCGGTCACGACCGCGGTCACCTGCCCGACGGTTCGGATCCACCCGGCCGTCATCGCGCAGGCTGCCGCGACCAGCGCGGTCCTGCTGAACGGACGGTTCCGGCTCGGCGTCGGTACCGGCGAGGCGCTGAACGAGCACATCCTCGGATCCGTCTGGCCGAGCGTCGACGTACGGCTGGAGATGCTCGAAGAGGCCGTCGAGATCATGCGCCGGCTCTGGACCGAGGACGGGTTCGTCAACCACCACGGCAAGCACTACACGGTCGACACCGCCCGGATCTACACCCGGCCGACCGAGCCGCTGCCGATCTACCTGTCCGGATTCGGGCCGGAGGCAACCGATGTTGCGGCGCGGATCGCGGACGGCTACCTGACCACGACGCCGGATCCGGACCTGCTCCGGCGGTTCCGCGACCACGGCGGCGGCGACAAGCCCGCGCAGGCCGGCTTCAAGGTCAGCTACGCGCCGACCGCGGACGAGGGCGCCGAGCAGGCGCACCGGATCTGGGCCAACTCCGGGCTTCCCGGCGAACTGGCGCAGGTGCTCCCCTCCCCGCGGCACTTCGAGCAGGCAAGCCGGCTCGTCACCAAGGAGTCCAGCGCCCGCTCGGTTGCCTGCGGCCCCGACGCGGAGGCCCACCTCGAGGCGTTCACGCCGTACCTGCAGGCCGGCTTCGACGAGGTGTACGTCGCGAACATGGGCCCGTATTCGGTCGACATGATGAATCTGTACCGCACCGAGATCCTCCCCGAACTGCGTCTCCGGAAGGAGCCTGCCCATGTCTGACCACGTAGCCTCGATCACGATCGACGTCGCCCCGAACATCCTCTTCGAGCGGTTGTCCGACGTCGACCACCTGCCCGCGCATCTTCCGTGGCTGACCTCGCTGCACCGCACCGCCGAGTCCCCCGTCACCTCGCAAGGCCCTGAGGCGCGGCGCCCGCACCAGGCGATCCACGAAGACGTCGACGTCACGGTCGGCGGCGGGCACCGCGCGGGCTGGATCGACATACTCGAGGAGGACCGGACGCTGCGCTGGGGCGCGGACGGCGCCCACGAGTACGGCGGCCGACTCACCGTCGACTTCATCGCCGACGGCACCTCCAAGCTCACGGTCAGCGTCCACACAACGGCTGCCGCAGCGGTTGACGACGAACTCGAACACACCCTGACCGCCATCAAAACCGCCGTCGAAGAGCACCAGCCCACCGAATGAAGCGCTGATTACTGGTGAGTCGGACCTATCTGCCAGGCGTCGCGCGGCCGATCGATGTCCGCCTCGCTCCAGTACCGCTGTCCGGGCTAGTGCCACTTGGTGCAGGACCAGCCCTGGTAGCGGTTCTTGTAGTAGATGTACGTGCAGGCCTGGACCTTGTAGCCCTTCCCGCGCCAGACTCCGCCGCTCCATGCATCATCGCTCGTCTTCGCGGTCCAGCTTTTGCTGCCGTACGTGTTCTTGACGAATCCCTTGCACGACCAGTTGCGCTTGAACGGGAAGACGTTGACGTAGGCCCATTTCGTGTGGCTGTTGTAGTAGAGCGTCACGGCGCAGTTGGTGGACAGGTTCTCCCCGATCTCGTGTCCGTACGAAATGGTCGAGGTCGGGCCGGCCGAGGCCGTTGCCGTTGAGAGGCCATGACCGCCGTGGCTGCTGTCGCGACGGCCGCTGCTTTGAAGGGGATGCTCATTCTTCCTCCTGGTGTCGTCCAACTGACCGGATCTAGACGATCCAGCAGTCGTTTGCGTGACACCCGCAGCTGCCACCTCTCAGGGGTTGTTCGCGTTGCCGAAGCTCGCACATGCTGCCGTCGTCGCATGAGCGGACACGGAAGCCGGTCGACTCCAGTCTGCCCCGGCTCTTCTCCCTGAAATCTCACGGAACAGGCCGTGACCAGCCGCAAATCAGCCTCTGACCTGCGGGAACACCTACCGGATGCGCATGCCGGAGATGGCGCGGGCGATTACCAGGCGCTGGATCTCTGAGGTGCCTTCGAAGATGGTGTAGATCTGTTCCAGTCACGCGGACTTCACCTGGCGGAGGACCGAAAGCGAGCTGTGACCTGCGGCTTTACGACTCATCCATGTTCGGCAATGCTCGTTGTCTATCAGCGACTCACGGAGCTGTGACGGAGCCAGAACTTGCCTGCAGCAACTTTTCTTGGACGTGCTAATGTGCCCGACCGGGCAGGCCGACGTGCAGCATCGCAGCCCGCGCCTGCCGTGTAAGCGCCGCTCGAGGCCTCGAGACCGGACCTCGATTACCACAGCTCGGCACAGGCAGCTCTCGGCGCGCGCAAGACCTGGCCGCACTCGCGATGCAGATCAGCCGGCCCCCGCGTCCTCACCCCTCGTCTTCAAGGCTGCGAGTTCGGGGTGATAGGGGAAGTCTCCCAAAGCAGTTTCGATAATCGTCTGCTCACTAATGTCCCGGCCACCACCTCCCAGGCGCACTGTGCGGATTGCACCGAACCAGTTCGCCCGGCCGGTTCCATTCATTTTGAGGCGCGAGTCGTCCCCGCCGGCTCGTGCCCAAAACTGCTCATCGGTAGGACCACCCGGATAGAGGTCCGCCATGATGTCCTCGATCCGACGCTGGTGCGGTGCCGCTCCCAGCGTCTTCGCTCCACCACGATCGAGTGCGATGGGAAAGTTGTCCTCGAGATCTGTCGCTTTGAAGACTGGATGCTGCTGATCCGGAACAGCGCGACGGACATGTTCGGCAACGTAGGTGAATACGTCGAACACGCGGATGAGCCCGTCACCCGCGGTTGACGCCTGCCCCTTCAGAGCCTCGAGCAACTGCTCGGTGAATACACTGTTGCGTGCACCCCGCATCACGAGCGACGTCTCGCTCGCGCGCGACGACGCGATGATTACCCGACCAGCACCTTGCGCGAGGCGCTGGAGCGATTTTTCCGAAAATCCCAGCCGCGGCTCATGATCCCCGATGCCTTTCAACGCACCAGCGCCACCTGAGTGGCATGCGTCAATCAGTACCACCAGTCGCTGCGCTTTGATGCTCTCAAGTGCAGCCGACAACTCTGCTTCGACTAGAGCAGTTTGCCCAGGATCGCCGAGGTCGCAGTCGACTGGGATCAGCGCGCTCGTCTCGGTAGGCCCAACTCCCAGTCGCGCACCATGTCCCGAGAAGAAGACGACCACAGTGTCTCCGGGGTCTGCTGATGACGCCAGGTCCGCTAGCCCAACACGTATCGAACTCAGCGTTGCTCGGTCGTCCAGCAGCACTCGGACATTCGCCGACGGGAAGCCGCAATAGTCAGCAGATCGGAGAAGCGAGGCAGTATCTCGAGCATCATTCAGAACTGACTCTGGAAGCCTGCTTACTCGATCATAATTGGCGATACCGACGACGAGCGCCCGGCCCTTGTCGAAGATCACAGCTGGCAACTCCATCTTTGAACGTTCATCGGGTCCGTTCCGGTCACCGCCAGCCTCCGAATTCCTTGTCCTCGGCCAGAAATCGCAAATGATCATTCGCCGAATATTCACTCTGCATCTCGCGTAAGAGGTCGACGACTCGCGGACCGCCGCTTCCATTCCGGATGCGGACCAGAGCATCCCGCCACTGTGTACGACCGCTCGCTCCCCAGTTCAGATCGGCATCAGATCCGCCGGCGCGTTCCCACAGGCCATTCTGAGTTGGGCCGTTTGGGTACAGCTTTGCCGCCACTTCCTCAAGCGAGTCCCACTTATTCGACGTGCTCACTGGGGTGATCCCATGCCACCAGCGGTCCAGCCAACTGATCATCGATAGACATTCACGCAGAGCGAGTCGCACGTCCTCCCGTCCGCTCCTCAACATATGCATCAGCTCGTCCACAACAAGCCGCCACTGCCGATTCTGCACTAGGCGACCGATTTCCATCGCATCGGACGAAGGGATCGGGATCGTGCGCCGCACTGCTGTACGGAACCAGTCATTGAAGCGGCGCTCGTCGAGCAACGGCAGCGTGGCCACAATTTGGATGGCCAGTCCAATTCGATCGTTCGCCAATTGATCGAGTAATTCGTCCAGCTTGGGGTCGTTCAGAACAGCTATCTGTAACTGCTGCTCCACCTCCGAGGTCGGAATCGCCACGCACGCGCGGTCAATCCACCCCTTAGCAGTGGCACTAAGTAGCAATTCGCGAGTCGTGCCTGTCAAGATTGGCCAAAGCTCCGCACGGCGCGAAAAGTTCGTAAGATCTGCCAGCGGCGTTCGTGATAACCGATCGACGATTGGCGGTACCGCCAATTGATGGTCGATGACATCGACTAGAATCTCATCAAAGACCGCTCGAGGCTCCGTCGGCCCCGCCCACGCGTCCTCGTTACGCTCCAATGCCAGCCTCCACACAGACCGAGCGGCCGTCGAAGACAAGTCCACACCTGATAGCAACGCCGGAGTCTTTGCAACTTGATCAGCGGCAAATTCGAGGACGCGCGGCTCCCCGCTAGTGATTGCACAATCGAGAAGCTCTCTTGGTGTGGCATTTCTGAGCGCAAGCCGAATACCAACAGGCTCAGAGGACGAGTCAACGGCCAGCTGTGCATGTACGGCATCCAGTGGATCATAGAGCGCCGAGACGGTTACGCCGTGCAGCGGATAAAGGCCGTGATCGCGCGCTAATTCGAGAACTGCGTCTCCGGCCCCGCGCGAGAGACGCTTGGGGGCAGCAGTTACGAGCGCACGTTCGAAGGCCTGGTCAACCGTCACCATATCCCACAGTGGGCGGACCAGTGAGTCGTCTTGCTGAATCCATCGCCAGAACGCAGCCGCGAGCGCCATGCTTCCTGCTCGCGCTGCGCCCGAGAGACCAGCCTGTATCGCACGTCTCCAATCTGCGGTGAACTCCGCTGCACTCGCTGCGTCCACGAGCACCGACCGAAACGACTGGTCCTCCTCAGGCGGGAATGTGTTGGTCACGGCCCAACGCTCGAGAGCTGCCCACAACCGTGAGCTTTGCTCGAACCCATCTGTAGTCAGGTTTCGAAGCGACATCACCTCGATAGCCGTCGCATTCTCGATGCCGCGAACGACCCGATCTAACAGATCAACTTTGAGCGCAGTACCCCTACCTGCAATCGGCGACAGGCGCTCAACCAGGCGCACCCCCGCGACGGCGACATCCATCGTTGGCGTCTCGAGCGACATGAATCGATAAGCTTGCTCCAGCAGTGGAAGTTCACTGAGCTCGGTGATCTCGGAGCCAATTGCCTCTGCGAAAGTCAGGAGCGTCTTCCCCTCGCGATCTCCGCAGAGCAACTTGGCTGCCAGAGAGACGGGCGAACCAATCGACGCGTCGACCAACCGGTGATCTCGCCACCGCGGCCTGAAAACTGAAGGCGTGCAAATCAACGCAGGTGATGGTGTCTCGACAAGGTCGGCCGGACCAAAGCTTAGCCGGAAGGCAAACGTCCGACGGACCGCCGGCCATAGATTCGCCCACAAGGAGATGACGAGGTCATCGAAGCCCTCGGTGCCGAGTCGAACGACCGGTCCGCTGCCGCGCGTCGACAATGCTGCTGCCGCTGCGGCGAGGTCGCCAGCAACTGGAGGAACGCCATTCTGGACATCGAGGTCCAAGGTGACGAGATCTCGGGGCGGTATGGCTTGGTGGATGAATTGATTGAACAGAGGGCGAAGATCGCTGACCAAAACCACATCAGCCAGCGGGGCGATCAGCGCATGAGACAGAACCATTCCGGATCTCGGCGCACTCGGATCTTTGTAACTACGGGCGAACACGAAATGACCATGGTGTGGAAAGCCCACAACGAAGGGCGACCAGTCGACGCCGGGAGGAGCTGTGTCGGGTAGGTCCAGACGAGACTCAAGCCCTGCTGCTATCGCAGAGTTGCCGCTAATGCCTCTCAGACCGTGGCCACCCCTCGCGAGACCGAAGATCGCCTGCTCGACGATCAAGTCCGGCTCCCGGCAGTTGACGGACCGTTGATGACTAAGGAGATCGGAAGCGTGAGATCCGAGGAGCGAGAACCATCTGGTCCGATGACGTAGCCGAAATGCTCCGGGCCGCGACTAACGTAATCGTCATCGCGCTCTGTTGAGCTAAGTGGCCGCCCGAGTGCCGACAACGCCATGACGCATGGCTCAGACCAGTTCGATCGAATGTAGTCCCACAGCATCGGCAGATGGGCCCCTAGTGCGCTCACTGGCGTACCGGTGAGACCGAGTTCGTCCCAGCACGTCAGCAAGACCGCGAACCGTGGCCGCTCGGCTATCGGCGTCGCTGATATACCGCCTGCATAGCTAAGCATTTGTAACAATTCGATCAAGCGGGCCTGGTCAGACATCTGCACCTGTTTGTTCTCGATCGACGCCCCACGAAGATCTGCCAGCGGCCGGGAGAAGATGTCATCGCCGGATCGCGTCTGCTGGAGTCTGATGAGCAGCAACCACGCGTCGGCGCTAGCCACACGCACTTGCCATGCAGCCGGCACACATCGCGAGTCGATCAAGGCCTTGATCTGTTCGCCACCGTAGTCTGGCCACACGAGTTCCGCAGCATGTCCCTGCGAATCTGTCACAGGCCAGACGCTGTCCAGATAAGTCGCCGTCGCCGTGTGCCCGGCGGCTCTTCCTTCACTCAGACTATCGAGAGCAGCCTCGAACGGTTCGAGATTCGTTGCCTGTCCATGCATACGCAGGTGGCCATCGCTCAGCATCAGCCGCTTCAGCAACTGTGCACCGTAGTGGGTCTTTCCAACCCCGCTCTCGCCAAGCAGCAGAATAGACGCGGCTTCGGTCATGATGCCTCCGCGCCGTACCGGAACAACGGATCTCCGTTTCGGGGAACGGACGACGGCGGGAGTTCGACGCGTGCGCGCCGCGCAGTCAGTGACCACTGCAGCAACTCAGCAAATCCCAAACCGGCGTTCGTTTCGCCGGATCCCTCAGAGACGACGCTGATCGAGAACTCTTTGGCATCAGGCATGACATCCAGCACCGCCTGCCGGACCGAATGCTCGATTGCGGGTTCCACCTCGAGATCGGCTTTCGTCCAAACAAGTGCAACAGGACGTGTCCCACGTTCGACAGATACACGCCGGGCCAGCAACTGTAGGTCGCTGCGCGCGGACCCCTTGTTCTCGCTGGATAATGCCGCCCGGTCGGCTATCAGAAGGAATACACCGGCATGCTCCGCGATCCACCGGGCTCCGTCACCATCTTGGGTGTCACGATTGATAGCCCACCTCTGAAACCATTCGCCGGGCGCGTCAGTGAGTAGATAATCCGCCAACTGCATCGACTGTGTGAGTGAGAGGTGAAGCAATCCAGGCGCGCGACCGCTGCGACTCGTCGTGTGGGGTGGGAAGCTCGGCGAATATCCCGGATTCCAGCGCAGCGCGCCAGCGATCGCCTCCCAGCCATCAAGTGAGTACGAACCCGCGAACTCCCGACCACCTAACTCCGCCGCGCCTCGGCTCAACAGCAGGTACCAAGCCGCAAGTAGGGTTGTTTTACCGGCATTTTGGGGACCGATAATCCCAATCACCAGTGGTCGACCACGCCCTGCGACGAAGCCGAGGTCGCCCAGTCCCATCGCACTTCCTGACCATGGCAACAGAACGCCCTCGGCTGACCCAGCGGCTGGCCTGTCCCTCTCAGCACCGACAGTCAGATCCGGGCACTTCGTCCAGGTCACATGCCCTAGGGCACATCCGGTATCAGGAACGAAACACGTCTCTCGCGAGCACTGATCCACGCGCCTACGCCCTCCGCACTCGGCGCTTGGCCTTCGCGGCTTCGGTTACGGCCCTCGCTGCTTGAAGTTCGCGGAACACCCACGTTGCCCATGCAGGGAGTGTGAGTTCCGACTCTGGAGTCACGCCGGTCAACTGATGAAATAACCTCTCATCTCGTGAGCCTGGCACCTCCGGGCGAGCGACCAACGCCATGACTGGTCGACGTCCATCTGGGGCCGCAAACAGGTCAGCTCCCGTGCTTCGGAAACCTGACAACTCGGTCTGCGCCTGTGCTTCTGCGACCAACTCGCAAATCGAGTAGGTCTTCTCTGCGTCAATCGCAGGGAGAGTGAGCACTGTCTCCCTTAAGAAGGCTGACACGCTTGCCGGAGAGAACGTCGGCACCGCTAGATGAAGGTCGTAGGCCATCAGCGTCGCGGCGGCGCTCGGCGGCAAGTCGCGGTAGCTCACGAGGCTCGCCTGAGAGAACAATGTCTCCTTCCACCAGAGCAGTCTCGTCCGGCGCTCGAGACCCGCGGTAGCGGCGGTTACATTGCCGACCGCTTCTTCTAGGAGGTTGGACACGGCAGTCACGAGTGCCTGCAGGGCCTCCGATAGTTGCGTCTGCTCCTGCTCACTCTCGCTAATCGCATTCTCAATGGTTTGGCCAACCGCGTCCGCCATGCGGGTACCGAACTCCGCCACCCAAGCCTGCGGCGCTTGGTGAGCCCAATGCGGATTCCCGTTCGTGGCCACGGTGTCTGCTTGTGGCCCTGCCGCGGCCTGCAACTTCTTTGTGAGCCTCGCACGATCGACGCTCACCGTCGGCGCCTCTGACTCTGGTAGGTCGAAGTTCATTGCAGGAACTGCGATCGAAGTTGGAGTGGTCCACTCCGCCTCTGCGCGCTTGTCCACTCGGCGCTCAACCTCGATGACCACGTCGGCCCAGATTGGTTGCTCGCCGTCCGCTTCGATGAGCGGCAGAACGTTGCGTGCAAGGTTGACAAAGGCCACGGCGATGTCGTCGTTCTCCGCGGCTGTCCGTAGTAGAGCGGACACCAGCATCGCTCGAACCACTGCCACCGGTGGACCGGCAAACGTGTTCGCGTACGTCTCCCACCGCTTCTGCAGGGCGGCTAGCGCTTCGACAACAACCGGATCATCGGCGGGAACCAGCGGATCGAAAGCTACCAGCGCGTAGGCAATAGCCTTCGTGGGCTCCTTCTTCAGAGCGCCAGCAAGGTCGCCTGCGGTCAACCGAAGCTTCTCGAGCTTCGTATCGTCTCCGCCGACATCTATCAATCCACTGCTGAGAAAACGAAGGAGAGCATCCTCGCTCACATGGCCCCCAAAGAACCGAAATAGTCGCCCACACCCCGAGGCTTCGGGACCTAGCTTAGCGAAGCGGGTGTTCGTGCAGGGCTCGCCACGCCTGGCCCCATCGACCGGCAGCGCTTAACGACCCCGGAGCTTTGGCGGCTCAACCTTTGGCACCACGCCTGCTCATCAACGCGGGCAGGCATGGATCGGCTGTACGGCGACGTCTCGGCAGACGATCTCGGGCGCTGATGGCCACCCACCCCGAGCTAGTCGGCCACGGCGGAAGCGGCCTCGATGCTCTCGGGCGAGATTCTTCCTAGCAGCTGGAGGCTGGGTGTTAGTCCAGCACTTACGATTACGCCTGTCCCGCCGACCGATCTGATGCGTCCACGGCCGGCAGTCGGTCCGGATCGCCTCGTCGCCGTCGGTTAGGGCGTGCTCGACCAACTCGAGTCGATCCAGGATCGCGCCGGCCATCAGGGAATGGTGGTTGTCGAAGTGGCCCTCGAGTGCTTGGGCGAGGTCCCGGATTTCGAACGCATCCTGCCTTGGCCAGTTCCACCAGTACCCGCGCATTGCGTTCACCGTCGACCATCGCGCGCAACATCACCCGCGCCGAGACCGTGGTCACCGACGACGCGACCGCCGACAACTTGATCGAGGCGTCCTCCAACATCAACTCCAACCGCACCGCCTCGCGGGTCCGGTCGTCCATGAGCTGCACCGATACCGGGTCAGCATCCGCAACCGGCGGATCGGCGGATCGGCGGATCGGCGGATCGGCGGATCGGCGGATCGGCGGATCGGCGGATCGGAACGAACGACGGCGACAGCAAACTGTACTCGAGCAGCTGGGCGATCCACTCGGCATCGCGCACGTCGGTCTTGCGGCCGGGCACGGCCTTCATGTGGGCGGCGTTCAGCAACCAGACCTCCATCACCTCCTCGAGGCAATGGAACGGCGGCTTCCAATACGTCGACGTCGGCTCCATCGCCGCGACCGTCACCCCGCACTCGACCAACCAGTCCCGCATCACTCGCAGCGACCCGATCGTGGTCTTGAACGTCCGCGTCACCGACGAACGGCTCCCCTGCCGCCGGCCCGGAACGCGCACGCAAACCGTCACCGACGCCTTACCCGCATCCAAGCCCGCCACCCGTTCGAACAGCACCTCCATCGAGCACCCCTCCGGCCTCAACTCCGACCCGCGACACCCACGGGTACGCGCCGCCCGGAGGAACTTCTGCCAGGACACAGACCCACGTGCTCGCAGCAACAATCCACCGGCACCCGAAGACCCCGCGCCATACACATCTACGGGCTCACCCGCACCAGTGTGCTCCGACGTCGCCGGACGGCACCCACGATTCTCATCCACCGCCGCAGCGACGAAGTCGCAAACCGTTACACTTCTGGCATTCGAGGCGTTTCAGCGATCTGCAACGCGTATTTCGTCACCTTCGCGGGCCGCACGTTGAGCATTTATGGACGACCTACCACCCCCGTTCGGGCAAGATCTGACCGCGCGCCAACACGTCTGCGAGCACTGCGCCGACATCTACATCGCGGCCAGATCTGACCAACGGTTCTGCTCGGATCTGTGCCGCCTCCGCAACTGGCGAAGTCGCAAACGAGTGCGCTCGGCCGAGGAAATCGAAGCCGCAACCGTGTCGGTGCTGCTCGCGGAAGTCGATCGTCTGCAGCGCCAGGTGACCGAACTTCAGCACGCGAACGCGACCCTGCGAGAGGCCTTGGGCCGGGCGCAGACGCGTCTGTTGTCCGCTCGGAGTCCGTACGGCAGATGGTCCTAAGGCGTCACCGGCTGATCCGACTAATGCGCCAGTCCGGTTCGCGCCGAGAGGTGTCAGCGCGAACCGGACCGGCTCAGAACCTCGACATTGATCCGTCAGGAGATGCGAGTGAGGCTCTGGTGGAGGGGCGGGACGGGCGCGGAGTGCTGGGGTCGGTGAGGAGGCAACCCCTCTCAGCACACCCGCCCCGCCTGCTTGTGGATCTCCGAGAGCACGACTTCGACCTGGCCAGCTCGGAGGTGTCGGCGAAGCGCGATTGGGTTTCGTTCGGCGCGAGATGGACCGGGGTGGGCAGAATCAGGACGCCGTCGTCGACGCCCAGGTCGGCCGGATCGGGCACTTCACCTGCGCCGACGCGCGATCCTCAGCGGCCGGCTGCAGCCACCACGGGTCGGTTCAGTCGTCGAGCCACTCGGCTCCGGTAGCGTCGCGGTGGTAGCCCTTGTGGTGGCCGTGGATGCAGGCGCGTCCGGTCATCGGGTTCTCGCCGTCGCAGCGTTCGGCGGACCCTAGTTCCGGCCAGCCGGTCTCATCTCCACGGTGGTTGCTCGGACTCGCTACCCACTCGACGCCAAAGCGATCGGGAACGTCTGCTGGTCTCACGTACGACTCGTTCATGTCGCCCCCGTCGTTCGGATCTGTTGGGCGCAACAAAGTTAGGACGCGAGAGCATCGTCGCGGGGGCAGATTTCTCCGGATTTCTCGGCGTATTCCAGATGACCAGGCCGAGGCGAAATCACGTGCTCGCGCTGTCCGCGTCGGCAGCGAGGTCGGACATGACTCGGCCTATGACCTGCCGCGCGGCGTGGCCGTAGCTGGCCACCGCGGCAAGCTGCTCGAACGCGTCGCTGTACAGCTGGATCTCCTGTGGCTGGCGGAGGTCGAGCGCGGCGCTGAAGGTCTCGACCACCACGCGGCGGTCGTCGTACATCCAGAACCCATGCCACGGTGAGATCGTGTACTCGGTCGTCGCCGCGATGATCCCGAGCCGGACGTTCGGCAGATGAGAGGCGGACGCTAGCCGGTCAAGCTGGCCGAGGAGAACGTCGACCGGGCAGAGACGCAGTCGGAGCGCGGCCTCGGGCATGACGATGTGGAACTGCTTGCCCGGCCGGTAGAGGATCTCCTGCCGGCGCAGACGGGCAGCGACCGCCTCGTCTGCGTCGTTGGGTCCCTCGTGTCGGCGGACCGATTCAACGAACCGCGCACGGGCATACTCCGCGGTCTGCAGTAGTCCCGGTACGACGGTCGCCTCGAAGATCCGGAACAGCCGAGTTCGTTGCTCCCACTCGAGGAGCCGCTCCTGCGCAGGCCGGTGACCGGCGCGCAAGACCTGGCGCCATTCGGCGTACTGCAACTCCAGCGTGTGCAGAGAAGTGAGCAGCGCATCGAGCTCGGCCTCGTGGTCAGTAGCTCGCGCCCACGCACGGAGGTCGTCATCCGTGGGCGTTTGTCGGCCGTTCTCGATCTTGGACACCTTCGAGGGCGGCCAGCCCAGCGACTCCGCGAACTGCCGCCCGGTTGTTCCCGCTGACTGGCGGAGCTGGCGGAGTCGCCTGCCGAGGGCTGTACGCGCCTCGTGGACGCTAACTGCGTCCGATGTATTGGCTGGCAAAGTCGTCCCGTCGTACTGCTCGGTGCCAGGCGGTGTCCCGCCAGTAATTGTGCTGCACGATCTGCGCCGGGTCGCTGATCAGCTCGGTGCCGAGGAACGTGTCGTTGTCGTCGAAGTTCATCCGTACGACGGTTCTCGAATCGAACAACCAATAGTCGTGCTTGGGTACGCCGTCGTTGTCGGCCTGCTCGCGCGGTAGGTAGCGGATGTCCTCGCCGGCTGTGGTGGTGAACTGCGAGCACCACACACCGAAGCGGGTGTAGTCGGTCAAGGGCACGGTCACGACACGAACCCGCGCAAACCGGCGTCCGCTCGCAGTCGCGCCCCGAACCAGGTCGAGCCACTCACCCAGCCAGGCCGGTTCATCCCGATCACCTGCCAGGTACCTCGCGAGTGGTTCGGCCTCGTCGGGCTCGTTGTAGCGGTCACGGACCTCGAGCCGGAACGCGGTGTGCTCGAAGCTGTTGAGCAACTCCCAGAGCGATGGCTCGCTGCTCAGTGGTCTTGCTCCTCGATGTAGCGGAGCGCGTACATCTTCAGTACGTCCTCCGGGATCTCGATCAAGGTCTCGTGGTCCGGGACTGGAGCGACGGCGTTCACATCCGCCAGCACCTCCGGGTCCGTGACCTTCCATCCCTGCGCGATGTAGGTCACCCGATCGGTGCGGTCGGTCGCGAAGAGCGTCGGCGAGTTGCTGGTCTGGGAGTTCGGGTCCTTGCCGAGGAAACGAGCGTGCATCGACAGCCTCCTTGCTCGAAATGTGGAGAAATCTACCTCCTCATGATGATGACGCCGCTCGATCCCCGGCGCAACACTCGTCGGCGAGTGCGAGTGCGAGTGCGGAGGGCGTCGGACCTACGGCCCTGGGGTCAGTCGGACCTGCCGTACGGCGAGCTCCTGGTCGTCGACTAACGCGGGAGCCCCGCGGATCAGGAACTCGCGCGCAGTCGCGGCCGCATGGCTGCCAGCGGCTATCGAGTGCGCCGCTGGGAAAACCGCGCTGCGCTCGGGTGCGACGTGAAGGCGGCGCCTTCCCGCGCGACCGTCCGACAGAAGGCACGCCCCCTCAACCGTTGAGCCGCCGCACATCGGCGACGAGCGGGAGGCGCGGCTATGGCGTATGTGAAGGATCAGTGGACTCGGGCGGTGAGGCGGGCCGACGGCTCGATCGAGCGGGTTCGGACGGTTAAGTGGGGGCGGGGGAAGCGGTGGTTGGCGGGGTGGGTGGATCCGGAGGGGCGGGAGCGGTCTAAGGCGTTCGGGACGAAGACGGCTGCGGAGCGGCATGGGGCTGCGATGGAGACGGATCGGGAGCGCGGGGAGTACATCGATCCGGAGGCTGGGAAGGTTCGGTTTGAGGAGATTGCCGCGAGGTGGCTTGCTTCGCGGGTGGTGGATCCGGCGACAGCGATGAAGTACGAGTCGTCCCTGCGGCTGCATGTCGCGCCCGCGTTTGGGCGGCGGCAGTTGCGGACGATCAAGCCTTCTGAGATTGCGGCTTGGGTGGCGGGGCTGGATGCGCGGTTCGGGGCGTCTACGGCGCGTACGGCGTACCTCGTGTTGCACGGGACGCTGGAGGTCGCCGTCGATGACGAGGCGATCAAACGGAATCCGGCGAAGGCTCGGGGGTCAAGGTGCCGGCGGAGAAGGGCGGGAAGACCACCGCCTGGAGTGATGAGGTTGTGCTCCGGATCGTGGAGGGGCATCCGCCGCAGTACAGGCCGATCGCCTCGATCGGTGCGGCGTGCGGGCTGCGGCAAGGTGAGTTGTTCGGGCTCGCCGAGCAGGACGTCGACTTCGACGAAATGGTGATTCGAGTCCGGAGGCAGGTGAAGAAGCTCGGCAGAGAGTTCGTCTTCGCGCTGCCGAAGAACGACACCGAGCGGACTGTGCCGATGTCAGAAGGTGTAGCCGTGATGCTCACGGAGTACATCGAGAGCACGAAGCCGCGGGCCTACACGTTGCCGTGGGAGAAGGTCGACGGCAAGCCCCACACGGTCAACCTCTTGTTCCGGTGGACTGACGACAAGCACATCCGGGCGCGGACGTACGACGAGCTCGTTTGGAAGCCGGCGCTCTTCCACGCGGGCGCCATACCGGAGCCGACGAAGGACGCGCGGGGCAGGCGGCAGTACTACTCCAGCCGGGAGAATGGGATGCACGCGCTGCGGCACTACTACGCGAGCATCACCCTGGCGGACGGCGTGAACATCAAGGAGCTGGCGCAGTACCTGGGGCACGGCGACCCCGGGTTCACGCTCCGGCTGTACACCCACATGCTGCCCTCATCCCACGAGCGGGCGCGGAAGGCTGTCGACTCGCGGTTGGCTCGGTTGTTTGCGATGGAAGCTCACGGAGCTGTGACGGAGCTGGACGCCGGCCGGTCCCCCACAGCCCATTGGGAACCCGACGGCGGCCAGTCTCTCGATGACCCTGGAATCAGCCTGTGACCTGCGGAAACGTCTACCGGATGCGCATGCCGGAGATGGCTCGGGCGATCACCAGGCGCTGGATTTCGCTGGTGCCTTCGAAGATGGTGTAGATCTTGGCGTCTCGGTGCATGCGTTCTACGGGGTATTCGCGGGTGTAGCCGTTGCCGCCGAGGATTTGGATGGCTTCTTCGGTTGTTTTTACGGCTACTTCGCCGGCTTTGAGTTTGGCCATGGAGCCTTCGCCGTGGCGGTAGTCGGGGGTTTCGCCGCGCATGAGGGCGGCGGACATGTTGGCGGCTCGCCAGACCAGGAGGCGGGCGGCGTCGATTTCCATGGCCATGTCGGCGAGTTTGAAGGCGATGCCCTGGTTGTCGATGATGGGGCGGCCGAACTGTTCGCGGGTTTTGGCGTATTCGAGGGCTACTTCGTAGGCGGCGCGGGCGATGCCGATGGCTTGGGCGCCGACGATGTGGCGGGTCATTTCGAAGGTGGCCATCGAGGCGTTGCGGCCGGCGGGGCGGGCGGCCGCACCGTCAGCCGAGGATGCGGCTTCGCGGGCAGCGGCGGCCTCGCGGGCTCGGGCCAGGCGGGCGTCGAGTTTTTCTTTGCCGCCGAGGACGTTGGCGGCGGGGATGCGGACGTTGTCGAAGAAGACGTCCGCGGTGTGGGAGGCGCGGAGGCCGTGCTTGCGGAGTTTGGTGCCCTGCTGGAGGCCGTGGACTTCGGTGCGGGGTACGACGAACGCGGCCTGGCCCTTGGTGCCGAGTGCGGGGTCGACCGTGGCGACCACGACGTGGATGTCGGCGATGCCGCCGTTCGTGGCCCAGGCCTTCTGGCCGTTGATCACCCATTCGTCGGAGGCGGAGTCGTAGACCGCGCGGGTACGGATCGCGGAGACGTCGGAGCCGGCGCCGGGTTCGGAGGAGCAGAAGGCGGCGACCTGTACGTCGTCGGGCGTGCCGTAGCAGCGGGGCATCCACTGGCTCCACTGCTCCGGCGTACCGTTCGAGAAGATCGCGGAGGAGGCGAGGCCGGTGCCCTTCAGCGACATGCCGATGCCGGCGTCGCCCCAGAAGAGTTCCTCGTGGACCAGCGGCATCAGCAGGCCGGACGGGTCGATGAACAGGTTGATGTTGGCGTCGAGTCCGTACAGGCCGATCTTGGCGGCCTCCTGGATCACCGGCCAGGGGGTCTCCTCGCGCTCGTCCCACTCGGCGGCGGCCGGGCGGATGACGTCGGCGGCGAAGGTGTGGGCCCAGTCGCGGATCTCGCGCTGCTCGTCGTTCAGCTGCAGTGAGAACGGGCTCCAGCCGGGTGTGGACCGCTCGGCGCCGAGCTCACCGGCGAGCGCCATCACGTCGGCGGAGACTGCGGGCTTGGGATCGGTCATGGTCATCAACATCCTCCAGCGGCGGCACTACGATGTTACCGATGAGTGTAACTGTCGTTTGCACCATCAGGTACCACTGTGGCTAAGATCGGTGCATGAGCTCCGCGCTGCTCGCGATCGGACGCCGCCGGACCACGGCGGAGCGTCGGCGCGACCGGGAGCGGGAAATCATCCGCGCCACCCGGGAGATCTTCGACGAGCGCGGCACGATCGACGCCCAGATCGACGATATCGCCAAGCGGGTCGGGATCAACAAGGCGCTGATCTACCGGCACTTCGCCGGCAAGGAGGAGCTGTTCGCGCTCACCCTGGTCGACTACCTCCAGGAGCTCGAGGACAGCCTGCAGGGCAAGGACAGCCCGCGCAGGACCCCGCTCAACCGGCTCAGAGCGCTGAGTGAGACGTTCGTGGACTTCTGTCTCGGCTACCCGGCGTTCACGGACTGCGCGATGAGCCTGCTCCGCCGGACCGGCGAGGAGCTGTTCGGCGAGATCACCGAGCCGGTGATGGTCAAGCTCGGTACGGCGATGGCCGCGCCGCTGGACCGGATCGCCGCGATTCTCGAGGCCGGGCAGCGTACCGGCGTCTTCGCCGAGGTGGACACCGCCTACCTCGCCAACCATCTGTACACGCAGACCCTCGGGTCGTTGCACATGGCAAGGGTCGGTCTGATCGTGTCGGGCCGCCGGCCCGGTCATCCCGTAGTGCATCATGCCGATGTCGGCACCGTCCGGTCGACCGCGATCACCGCGACCCTGGCAACCGCGGTGGGACAGAAAGCCCTGACAACCAAGACCCGTTCCGCGAGAGCCAGAGCAGGAGAGACATCGTGACCGAACCACGCAAGGTGGCCGTGGTCGCCGGCAACCGGATCCCGTTCGCCCGGCAGGACAAGACCTACCGGCACGCCTCGAACTCCGACATGCTCACCGCCGCGCTGAACGGTCTGGTCGACCGGGCCGGTCTCGGCGGCCAGGAAGTCGGCGAGGTGGTTGCCGGCGCGGTCCTCAAGCACGCCCGCGACTGGAACATGGTCCGCGAGGTGGTGCTCGGGTCGAAGCTCGCGCCCACCACCCCGGCGTACGACATCCAGCAGGCCTGCGGCACCGGCCTGGAGGCGGCGATCCTGGTCGGCAACAAGATCGCGCTCGGCCAGATCGACGCGGGCATCGCCGGCGGCGTCGACACCGCCTCGGACGCGCCGCTGGCCGTCAACGACCACCTCCGCAGCGTGCTGCTCGACCTGAACCGCGCGAAGACGTACCCGGACCGCCTCAAGGTGCTCGCCCGGGTCCGGCCGAAGGACGTCGTACCGGAGATCCCGCGGAACGCCGAGCCACGGACCCGGAAGTCGATGGGCGACCACGCCGCGCTGACGGCGCTGGAGTGGGGCATCACCCGCGAGGCGCAGGACGAGCTCGCGTACCGCTCCCACGTCAACCTGGCGAAGGCGTACGACCGCGGCTTCCAGCAGGACCTGATCACGCCGTACCTCGGGCTCGAGAAGGACCAGAACCTCCGCCCGGACACCACGCTGGAGAAGCTCGCGAAGCTGAAGCCCGTCTTCGGCAACGGCGAGACCGCGACGATGACGGCCGGGAACTCGACCCCGCTGACCGACGGCGCGTCGACCGTGCTGCTGTCCACCGACGAGTGGGCCGAGCAGCACGGTCTGCGGCCCCTCGCGTACCTGACGCACTCGCAGACTGCGGCCGTCGACTACGTGAAGGGCGCCGAGGGTCTCCTGATGGCTCCTGCGTATGCGGTGCCAAGAATGCTCCAACGGGCAGGGCTGAGCCTCCAGGACTTCGACTACTACGAGATCCACGAGGCGTTCGCCTCCCAGGTGCTGGCCACGCTGAAGGCATGGGAGGATCCGATCTTCTGCAAGGAACGGCTCGGACTGGACGCTCCGCTCGGCGAGGTGGACCGGGACAAGCTGAACGTGAACGGTGGCTCGCTGGCCGCGGGGCATCCGTTCGCGGCGACCGGCGGGCGGATCGTCGCCGCGCTGGCGAAGCAACTGGACGAGAACGGTGGCGGCCGCGGGCTGATCTCGATCTGCGCCGCGGGTGGCCAGGGTGTCGTCGCCATCCTCGAGAAGTAGGAGCTGAGATGACGGATCGCTACCAGACCTTCACCCGGACGCCGCTCGGCAAGACGCTGGTGAAGAACCTGGGTCTGCCCGACCCGCTGCCGCTGCCGCGCTGGACCGAGGGTGCGCCGGTGATCGACGGGCCGGTCGTCTTCGGCGCGATCGGCGAGTCCGACGCGGGCAAGGCGATCCAGGCCCTGCTGCGCGACATCGGTGCCGGTTTCAGTACGGCGACCGAAGGCGTCGCGTCCAGCGAGATCCGCCCGAAGGCGCTGGTCTTCGACGCGACCGGCGCGACGTCGACCGCGGACCTGTCCAGCCTGCAGCGGTTCTTCTCGCCCGTCATCCGCCAGCTTGCCCCGGCCGGCCGGGTGATCGTGGTCGGCCGGACGCCGGAGCTCGCCGCCAGCACCGACCAGCACGTCGCGCAGCGCGCGCTGGAGGGCTTCACCCGCAGCCTCGGCAAGGAGGTGAAGCGCGGCGCCACGGTCAACCTGGTGTACGTCGCCCCGGACGCGCACGAGCAGCTCGACTCGACGCTCCGCTTCTTCCTCTCCCCCAAGTCGGCGTACGTCGACGGCCAGGTCGCGCGGATCGGTACCGGTCCGCTGGTCAGCAACGATCCGCACCGCCCGCTGGCCGGCCGTACGGCGCTGGTCACCGGAGCGGCCCGTGGGATCGGCGCCGCGATCGCGAACACGCTGGCCCGCGACGGCGCGACCGTGATCGGCGTCGACGTACCGCAGAACGCGGACCCGCTGCGCAAGGTGATCTCGAAGATCGGCGGCACCGAACTGCTCCTCGACGTGACCGCGGTCGACGCCGCGCAGCGGATCGCGGCGCACGCGCAGGAGCAGCACGGCGGCCTCGACGTGGTCGTGCACAACGCCGGCATCACCCGCGACCGGCGGCTGGTGAACATGCGCACCGACGCCTGGGACGCCGTCCTGGACGTGAACCTGCGCGCCCCCGAGCGGATCACCAAGCACCTGGTGGAGTCCGGCGCGCTCCGCGACGGCGGCTCGATTGTCGGCGTGTCGTCGATGGCCGGGATCGCCGGCAACAACGGCCAGACGAACTACGCGACCTCGAAGGCCGGCGTGATCGGTCTGGTCGAGGCGCTCGCGCCGGTACTCGCGGACCGGCAGATCCGGATCAACGCGGTGGCGCCGGGCTTCATCGAGACCGCGATGACCGCGAAGATCCCGTTCGCGATCCGCGAGGTCGGCCGCCGGATGAACTCGCTGCAGCAGGGCGGGCTGCCGATCGACGTGGCCGAGGCGATCGCCTGGTTCGCCGACCCGGCGTCCGCGGGCCTGACCGGCAACGTGGTCCGCGTCTGCGGCCAGAGCCTGCTGGGGGCCTGATGCCGATCCGCCGGTACGACGACTCCCCCGGCCTCGGCTCGCTGTACGCGCGGACCGTGAAGGCGACGTTGCGCCGCGCCGACTACGAGCCGACCGAGGACGGCCTCACGCTCGAGCTGCCGCGGTCGGCGGTCGACCAGGACCACCTGACGGCGTACCGCGAGGTCACCGGGTTCCAGGCCGGCCCGACGCTGCCCCCGACGTACCCGCATGTGCTGGCCTTCCCGCTGCACCTGGACCTGATGTCCGACCCCTCGTTCCCGTACAAGCCGATGGGGATCGTGCACCTGTCCAACACGATCACGCAGCAGCAGCCGATCCCGCTGCACGCGGAACCGTCGATCCGCGTGCACAGTACGCCGGAACGCCCGCACCCGAAGGGCACCGTGTTCGACGTGATCAGCGAGGTCTTCGTCGACCACGAACTGGTCTGGAGCGACCTGACCACGCTGCTCAGCCGCTCTGCCGGGACACCCGACGCCCACGCGGACCTGCTGCCCGACCCGGTGCTGGCCGGGAACGCCTGGTGGGACCTGCGCGGCAACCTCGGCCGCCGGTACGCCGCCGCGTCCGGCGACCGGAACCCGATCCACCTGTTCAAGCTCACCGCGCAGGCGTTCGGGTTCCCGCGCCAGATCGCGCACGGCATGTGGGCCAAGGCCGCCGCGCTCGCCTCCGTCCAGCGCGCCGGCGTGCTGCCGGACGCGTTCACGGTCCGCGTGGACTTCCGGAAGCCGTTGCTGCTCCCGTCGCGGACGCAGTTCGGCTACCAGCAGGACGGCAAGACGCTGGACTTCGCGCTGTACGACGATTCACACGACGTGACGCACCTGATCGGGCAGCTCCAGGAGAGCTGAACCGCCAGGCCATCACAATCACGCTCCACCGCCGGCGCTCACGCTCACACCGCCTCCTCGCCGGCAATTGCGATGGCCTGGGGCTCCGCCTCCCGCCGGATCCGGTCGAGCACCGGCCCGATCGGGGCGGGATCCCAGCGGCGGCCGTCGCGTTCGCGGATCGCCAGCGCGCCGTCGGCCGCCTCGCGGGCCCCGATGACGGCCTGGTACGGCGCCAGCCGGTTCTCCCGGATCCGCGCGCCGAGGCTGCCTTCGTCCGCGTGCGCGACCTCCACCCGGAGCCCGCGGTCCGACGCCCGCCGCGCGACCTGCACGGCGAGCTGTTCCTCGGCGTCCGAGATCGGCAGTACGACGACCTGCACCGGCGCGAGCCACGCCGGGAACGCGCCGCCGTGCACCTCGATCAGCTGCGCCATCGCCCGCTCGATGCTGCCGACGATCGCCCGGTGCACCATCACCGGCCGGTGTTTGTTGCCGTCGGCACCGATGTACTCGAGGCCGAACGCGGCCGGCTGGTGGAAGTCGATCTGGACGGTCGACAGGCTGAACTCGCGACCGGCCGAATCCATCATCTGGATGTCGATCTTCGGCCCGTAGAACGCCGCGTCGCCCGGCGCGTCCTCGTAGTCCACGCCCGCGTCCTTCAGTACGCCGCGGAGCAGTTCGGCCGCCTCCGCCCAGCTCGCCGCGTCCCCGACGTACTTGCTCGCCGGGCTGTTGAACTCCGCGTCCTCGGCCGGCAGCGCGAGCACGTACCGGGAGGCCGCGATGCCCAGGTCGGCGTACGCCTGGTTGATCAGCCGGAGCGCGTCGGCGGCTTCGGCGGCGACCTGGTCGAGGCGGCAGAAGATGTGCGCGTCGTTGAGCTGCATCGCGCGGACCCGGCTGAGTCCGCCGATCGCGCCGGACAGCTCGGCGCGGTACTGGCCGCCGAGTTCGGACATCCGCAGCGGGAGTTCGCGGTAGCTGTGCGATCGGGAGCGGTACATCAGCGCGTGGTGCGGGCAGATGCTCGGTCGGAGGACGAGTTCCTCGCCGCCCATGTCCATCGGCGGGTACATGTCGTCGTGGTACTTCGCCCAGTGGCCGGAGATCTCGTACAGCTCCTTCTTCGCGAGCACCGGCGAGTACACCTGCTGATAGCCGGCTCTGCGTTCCACTTCGGCGATGTAGCTCTCGAGGGCCCGGCGTACGGCGGCTCCGGCCGGCAGCCAGTAGGGCAGGCCCGCGCCGATCAGCGGGTCGGAATCGAACAGGCCGAGCTCGCGGCCGATCTTGCGGTGGTCGTACATGGTGGTCTCCTCATTGAGATGGGGCGAGGGACCACGGGGCACGCAAAAGCCCCGGGGCACTCGCCCCGGGGCTTGGTGTGACAGTCAGCTGTCAGCGCGCCGGGACGGACTCCGGCGTCGTCGTGACTACAGCGCGCTGCGACATGCTCCTAAGTTAGCAGATCCGAATCCAGCCCGACCGGACGAATCAGTCCCTCCTGCGCGACCGACGCGACAAGGCGGCCGTCCACGGTGTACAGCCGCCCGGTGGCGAAGCCGCGCGCGCCGGACGCGGACGGCGACGCCTGGTCGTACAGCAGCCACTCGTCCGCGCGGAACGGGCGGTGGAACCAGAGCGCGTGGTCCAGCGACGCGGGCTGGATCCGGCGGTCGCCGATCACGATGCCGTGCGGCAGCAGGCTGGCGCCGAGCAGCGTGAGGTCGCTGGCGTACGCGAGCACGCAGGCGTGCAGCGCCGGATCGTCGGGCAGCGTCCCGGCGGCCCGGATCCAGAACTGCCGGCCGCTGACCCCCGCCAGCCGGACGTCGAGCGACGCCCACTCGCGGTCCCAGTCCGCCGCGGGCCGCCCGCTCTGCGCCTCCAGGACGGTGGCGAGCCGCGGTGCCTCTTCCGGCGGTACGACGTCGTCCGGCATCGGGTCCTGGTGGTCGAGACCGGGCTCGAGGCGCTGGAACGACGCCGACATGTAGAAGATCGGCTTCCCGTTCTGGGAGGCGACGACGCGGCGGCTGCTGAACGAGCCGCCGTCGCGGGTCGGCTCCGCGCGATACACGATCGGCACCGAGGTGTCGCCGGCGCGCAGGAAGTACCCGTGCAGCGAGTGCACCACCCGCTCCGCGTCGACCGTCCGGCTCGCGGCGGCGAGCGCCTGGCCGAGCACCTGCCCGCCGAACACCCGCTGCATCGAGGTCTGGGGCTGCCGTCCACGGAACAGGTCGACGTCGATCTTCTCCAGGTCGAGCAGCTCGACCAGATCCTCCAACGACTCAGGCATGCCTCATCCTGACAGGCCCAGCCGCAGTACTAGGCGGTACGCGCTGTGGAAACCGTCACGTACGACGCGGTTACTTGTCGTCGTCCCGGTTGAGCTCGGCGAGGAACTGCTCGACCTCGGCGCCGAGCTCGTCGGCCGACGGCGTGGAGTCGGCGAGGAGGCTCTTGCGGCTCAGGGAGCCGGCGGCCGCGTCGTACTGCGTCTCGAGGGCCTTGACGACGGCCGTGGCGTCCTCGGAGGCGTCGACCTGCTCGTCGACCAGGCGGCCGGTGACCGCGGCCTCGTCGAGCAGGGCCTTGCTAGGGAGCAGCAGGCCGGTCGCGGCGGAGATCGCGTGCACGAGCGCCAGCGCCGCGCCCGGGAAGCGGTTCTCGGCCAGGTAGTGCGGGACGTGAACGGCGAAGCCCATCGCGTCCTTGCCGGACTCGCCGAGGCGGACCTGCAGCATCGTGCCGGCGCTCGCGGGCAGCTGCATCTCGCCGTCCCAGATGTTCGACCGGGTGACCAGGTCGGGCCGGGTCGCGTGCGCGGTCAGGCCGAGCGGCCGGGTGTGCGGAACCCCCATCGGGATGCCATGCACGCCGACGGTGAGCGTCACGTTGTAGAGGTCGATCAGCTGCCGGACGGCGCCCGCGAAGCGGTCCCAGTGGTTGTCGGGCTCGACGCCCTCGAGCAGCAAGAAGTCCACGCCCGCGTCGTCGGTCACCAGGTGCAGCGACAGGTGCGGCGGGGTGTAGTCGGTGAACCGGTCCTCGGCGAACGTCACCTCGGGCCGCCGCGCCCGGTAGTCGTGCAGCAGGTCGACGTCGAAGCGCGCCAGCAACCGGTGGTCCAGCACCTCGAGCAGGTGGTCGGCGGTCACCCGGCCGGCCTGGCCGGCGTCCATGAAGCCGTCCAGCGAGTGCACCATGACCTTCGGCGTCGCCGCCGGGCCGGTCGCCACCGACTCGTCGACGATCTCGTAGAGGTCGTCCGGTCGCAGCATCGTCGTCTCCTTCGCATCACCAACAGGCACGTCTATTGTCCCCAACGCCGGGGCGTCGCGGACAAATTCCGGGATCAGCAAACATTCAGGAACCGGACTCGGCGCGACAACCTTGGAAAGCGCTTGCTAGGTTGGTCGTCGTGAGTCGCGAACCGAATCCCGCCCTGACCGTCATGCTGGCGATGAACGACAGCACCCGGGCCCACGTCCTGGTCCCGTCCGTCCGGCAGCGCCTGGACGCCGTCGCCACCGTGCTGCCGGCCGGCCCCGGACAGGGCAGCACCAAGCACTCGCCGGTCCCGGGCTTCCTCGACGACCCCGCCGTCCGCGCGGCGCTCGCGGACGTCGACGTACTGCTCACCGGGTGGGGCTGCCCGCGGATCGGGCCGGAGGTACTGGACGCGGCGCCGAAGCTGCGGGCGATCCTGCACGCGGCGGGCTCGGTGAAGGCGATCGTCGACCCGAGCGCATTCGACCGCGGCATCCAGGTGTCGTCGGCGGCCACCGCGAACGCGCAACCGGTCGCGGAGTTCACCGTCGCGGCGATCGTGATGGCGGGCAAGCGGGCCTTCCGGCTCGCGGCGCAGTACCGGCTGGAGCGGAGCAAGGGCGACGCGCACGGGATGCCGGGCAACTACGGGACCACCGTCGGTCTGCTCGGGGCGTCCCGGATCGCGAAGATGGTCGCCGAGCGGCTGCGCGCGTTCGACCTGCACGTGCTGATCAGCGACCCGTACCTGACCGCCGCCGAGGCTGCCGAGCTGGGCGCGGAGCTGGTCGACAACGACACGCTGTTCCGCCGCAGCGACATCCTGAGCGTGCACGCTCCACTGCTGCCCGAGACCGTCGGCCTCGTCGACGCCCGCCTGCTCGGCCTGCTCAAGGACGGCGCGGCGCTGATCAACACCGCCCGCGGCAAGATCATCGACGCCGACGCACTGCTCGCCGAGTGCTCGTCCGGCCGGATCGACGCGATCCTCGACGTCACCGACCCGGAGCCGCTGGAACCGGACTCGCCGCTGCTCGACCTGCCGAACGTCTTCGTCACCCCGCACGTCGCCGGTGCCGTCGGCAACGAGATCGCCCGGCTCGGCGAACTCGCCGTCGGCGAACTCGAACGCCTCACCGCCGGCCAGCCCCTGCAACACGCCATCAGCCCAGCCGAACTAGGAAGGCTCGCGTAGTGACTCGCTTGATCCTGCCGGACACCGACCGTGAACTGTCGCGCCAGACCGGATGGGTGCGGGCGCACTGGGAAGCGCTCGCCGACCACTTGCTGGACTCGCTCGTCCCGTACTTCTCCCCCGGCGCCTCGCTGGTCGAGCTGCCCGGCCGCCCGAGCCGCTCCGGTACGGCGTCCGACGCGCTCGAAGGGTTCGCTCGGTCGTTCATGCTGGCCGCGTTCCGGATTGCCGGCGTCCAGGGCAAGGGCTGCGAGCAGCTGATCGAGCGGTACGCGCGCGGCGTCGCGAACGGCGCGAACCCGGACCACCCGGAGGCATGGCTGCGGCTCACCCCGCGTTCGCAGCAGATGGTCGAGGCGGCCGCGATCGCGGTGTCGCTGCACGAGACCCGCGCGTGGATCTGGGACCGGCTCGACGACAAGGCGCAGCAGCACGTCGCGGACTGGCTCGGCGGGTTCAACGGGTCCGTGACACACGACAACAACTGGCGGCTGTTCCAGGTCGTCAGCGAGCAGTTCCTCGCCTCCGTCGGCGCGCCGTACCGGCAGGAGGACATCGACGGCGGCCTCGACCGGATCGAGGACTGGTACGTCGGGAACGGCTGGTACTCCGACGGCGACGGGCAGAACTTCGACAACTACATCGGCTGGGCGATGCACCTGTACCCGGGCTTGTGGGCGCGGATGGCCGCCGCGACGCCAGGAGCGCAGTACGAGGACCGGCTGAAGCTCTACAAGGAGCGCATCAGCCTGTTCCTGCAGGACGCGCAGTACTTCGTGGGGAACGACGGCGCGCCGTTGTACCAGGGGCGGTCGCTGACGTACCGGATGGCGGCCGCGGCGCCGTACTGGATGGGGGCGCTGCTCGACTCGACCCCGCTGACGCCGGGTGAGACGCGGCGGCTGTGCTCCGGGATCGCGCGGCACTTCGTGCAGCACGGGGTGCCGGACGAGCGCGGCGTGCTGACACTTGGGTGGTACGACACGTTCCTGCCGACGACGCAGCAGTACTCCGGGCCGGGGTCGCCGTACTGGGCCTCGAAGGGGTTCGTCGGGTTGATCCTGCCGCCGGAGCATCCGGTGTGGTCGGATCCGGAGGACTCGATCCCGTTGGACGACGCGGATCAGCTGAAGGCGATGCCGGAGCCAGGGTGGATCGTGCACGCGAGCCGGCACGACCAGGTGGTGCAGCTGGTCAATCACGGCGCGGATCATGCGCCGGTGGCCGAGCCCGCGGGGGTCGAGCCGTCGGGTGACGCGCACTACAACCGGCTGGCGTACGCGAACCACGCGGGGCCGGACCTGTCCGACCAGGAGCCGGGGATCGACAACCTGATCTCGCTGGTCGGGCCGGACGGTACGGCGAGCGGGCGCGGGCGGATCCGGCGGCTCGGGGTCGACGGACGGACGGCGTCCTCGTGGCACAAGGCATGGCTGGGAGCTGAGGGCCCGTGGCCGATCGAGGTCACGTCGGTCGTGTGGAACGGCTGGGAAATCCGCTGTGCCCTGGTCGAAGGACCGGACGGTGCGACGGTCCGCAGCGGAGGGTTCGCCGTAGCCGGCGACGAGTTGCCGGAGGCAACCGTAGGGGTTCGGACGGGCTCTGCCCGCAACGCGGATGGGCTGTTGTCTGCTGTGGTTGGTTTGTACGGGTATGAGGCTGCTGGTGTGCACCGCGCTGTGGGGGTGAACCCGTTCGGGGCGCACTCCGCGACGCCGTACCTGACGGTTGCGCACCGCGGGGAGCCGCTCGTGCTGGTGAATGCTGTCCTGCTCACCCGGGATGCGCTGCGACCGGAGGCTCTTGCCGAGGGCATCGACGTGCAGGTGGACGGGACCACTGTCCGGCTCGGGCTCCCCGGTGGTAACACCCAGGTGGTCGAGCTGGGACAGAGTAGATTGACGGAATGAGTACGTACGAGAAGCTCCTGCAGGACCAGATCCGGAACGAATTCACGGCGTCGCAGCAGTACGTGGCAGTCGCTGTCTGGTACGACGACCAGGATCTGCCCCAGCTGGCCGCGCACTTCTACAAGCAGTCGCTGGAAGAGCGCAACCACGCGATGATGATGGTCCAGTACCTGCTCGACAAGGACATCCGGCCGGCGATCCCGTCGGTCGGCGAGGTCCAGTCGGACTTCAAGACCGCGATCGAGCCGCTCGAGCTCGCGCTCGCGCAGGAGATCACCGTCACCAAGCAGATCGAGACGCTCGCCCGGACCGCGCGGGACGAGAGCGACTACATCGGCGAGCAGTTCATGCAGTGGTTCCTCAAGGAGCAGGTCGAGGAGGTCGCCGCGATGAAGACGCTGGTCAACGTCGCGAAGCGGGCCGGTGACAACCTGTTCCACCTGGAGGACTTCCTGGCCCGCGAGGTGGTCGGCGACGCCGGCGCCGACCCGACCGCCCCGGCCACCGCCGGCGGCGCGGTCTGACCTACCCGCTCCTACCAGCTCCCACCGCCACCGCCACCGCCGCCACCGCCTGAGGACGACGAGGACGACGAACTGGAGGAGAAGCCGGAGGACGAGCCTCCTCCGGTGGACGGTGACGGGGGTTCGGCGAACGTGCTCGAGACCGTCGTGGAGATGCTCCCGGCGGTCCAGCCGGAGTCGTAGTACGAGCTGGAGCCGGTGTACCAGGACGGCGCCGGGGTAAGCCGGCCGGAGTCGACCAGCTGCTTGCATACCTGCTGCCAGCGGTCCGCCAGGCCCAGCACGATCGCCCACGGCAGGTATTTGCTGAAGATGTCCTCGCCGTCCTCGAACCGCAGCTGGTCCGCCTCGGCCGTGCTCAGGTACTTCCGGAACCCGACGATCTGATCCGTCACCGCGCGACCGAGCGCGTTCCGGCGGCCGCCCCGCTGCTGCAGGATCAGGTCGACGAGCGCGTTCAGTACGGCGAGCACCGGCAGCGCGATCACGATCGCCGGGCCGAGCCACGGCGGCGCGCCGAACTTGATCACGTAGACGATCAGCGAGATCAACCCGACCAGAGCCGCCAGGAACACGCCGCACCCGAGCGGCACCCAGCCGTACCCGGAGGACTCGACCACCGTCGAGCGGTGCGGCAGCCGCGCGTACCACTGCCGGTCCGCGGCCTGTTTCCAGAGCGCGTCGCCCATGCTCTCCGCGGCCCGCTGCGGCCGGGTGTCGCCGATCGCCGGCCGCAGCAGCCGGACCTGCCCGCCGGGTTGCTGCTTCGGGAACAACCCCTTGAGCAGCGCCTTCTCGTGTGGGGCGGTCGCAAGCCGCGCGTCCACGAGGACGGCGGTCTGGGCGTCGTTCTCGCCCTCGATCCGGACGGCGCCGCGCACCGCCAGGTCGATCAGCGTCGCCGCGACCTCGGTGGTGTCGACCTTGCCGTCGACGAGCAGCCCGCCCTCCGCGGCGGTGATCTCCGGCGGCGCGAACGCGACCGGGATCGCCTTCTCCGCGAGGTTGTCCGGTACGGTCCGCGCGGCCAGGCCCGCGGGCGGGACGGTGCCCGGCGGCATCCCGTCGTACCGGAGGTCGCGGCGCCGGCGGACGGTGAGCTTGCCCGCCGCGATCGCGAGGACTGTGAGTACGACGGAGACGATCGCGGCCGGCCAGTTGACGCCGTACCGGGCGAGGAAGCCCGGCGGGTCCACGACGATCGGCGTGTCGTTGCTCACGGCACCGGCTTTGATGCCTACGACAACCGTCAGCTCGGAGCCGCGGACCACGTCGGTCTCCTGCGTGAAGGTCGCCTTGCCGCCGACGATCGTCTTCTCGTCGCAGCTGGCCGTCGAGCCGGACGGGCCTTCGTTGCAGGCGACCTTCGTCACGCCCTGCGGCACGGTCACCGTCACCACGACGTGGTCGAGCGGCGCCTCCCAGCTGTTGCCGGTGGCGTCCCAGTACAGCTCGCTGTGGTCGGCGAAGTGCCGGAGCGCGCCGCGTACGTCGTAGCTGATCCTGTACGTCGCGTCCCGCCCGGAGACCGTCTGGTCCGACGAGCCGATCTTGATCCGCAGGACCTGATTGCGAGCCTTGTTCGACTTGGTCGTGGCCGTGGAGAACTCGGCCGGCGCGTTCGGCGAGGACACCTGGATGTTCGACACGTCGTACCGCTGGTCCTTCGAGCGGTTGTCGACGGACGGCTCGCGGGTCACCAGGTCGCGGAAGATCCCGTGCCGGCCGGAGTCGCCGAAGTGGTACTCGATCGTCTCGGTGACATGCAGTACGCCGTCCGCGGACACGTCGTACGCGATCGCCATCGACGTGACCCGGTCGCCGATCGCGGCCGACGCGGGAACGGCGTACCCGGCCAGCGCGATCGCGACCACGAGCAGACTGACGACAACCCCGAGCGCACGACGCATGCGCGCGACCTTACCGAGAGTGGAGGTCGCGACTACCAACTGCCGCCACCGCCACCACCGCCACCACCGCCGGAGAAGCCGCCGCCGCTGAAGCCGGACGAGCTGCCGCCGCCTCCGCCGGAGCTGGAGGGCGTGGGCGGTGCGGCGAAGCTCTGCGCGACCGTGGAGCCGACGGCGCCGGCGGTCCAGCCGGAGGTGTAGTACGACGGGCCGGAGTACCAGTACGGGTCCTGCGGGATGCGGCCCGCGGCGACGAGCTGCTCGCACACTTTCTGCCAGCGGTCGGCCAGGCCGAAGACGATGGCCCAGGGCAAGTACTTCGAGAAGATGTCCTCGCCCTCCTCGAAGCGCAGCTGCTGTGCCTCCGCGGTGGCCAGGTACTTCTGGAAGCCGGCCACCTGGTCGGTGACCGCCCGGCCCGCCGGGTTCCGTTGCCCACGGCCCCGGATCGCGATCCAGGTGCCTACCGCAACAACCACCGCGACCACCGGGATCACGACGAAGATCGCGCGGCCCGCGCCGCCGGTCACCGCGCTCGCCACCGTGCCCATGATGCCGGCGCCGAACACCCAGATCGCGATCATCGTCATGCACGCGCAGCCGAATCCGCTCTTGAACGGCGAGCCGCCGCCCGCGCGCGGCATCCGCAGGTACCAGTTCCGCGCCTTCACCTGGCCGCGGAGCGCGGTGATCATCGCGTTGTGCGCGTCGCGCATCGTGTTGTCGCCGACCGCGCCGCGCTCCAGCACCACCTCGGAGCCCGGCTGCAGGGTCGGGAACAGGCCGGACATCAGCGCCTGCTCGTGCGGGGCGGTCGCGGCCGCCGGGTTCAGCAGGACCGCCTTGCGGGTCTCGCCGTCGTTGTCGATCCGGACGCCGCCGCGGACCGCCATGTCGATCAGCGTCGCGGCCGTCTCCACCGTGGTCGCCTTCGCGTCGATCAGCAGGCCACCCTCGGCGACCGGGATCTTCGGCGGCGCGAACGCCACCGGGAGCTGGTCCTCGCGGAGGTCGTTCTTGACCGGCTCGGCGTTGGTCCCGTCCGGCGGGAAGGTGCCCGGCGGCATCCCGGCGTACCGCTGGTCCTTGTTGCCGAGTTTCGCGTACAGAGCGGCGATCACCAGGGCGAGCACGGTGACGATGCCGGAACCGATCACCTGCAGCCAGGACAGGCCGTTGCGTTCCATCCAGCTCGGCGGCTTCACGAGGATCGGCGTGTCGTTCTGGACGGCGCCCGCGGTGATGCCGGCGACGATCGTGAGCTGGTCGTCGTTCGTCAGGTTGGTCGCCTCGAAGACGCCCTTCCCGCCGACGACCGTGCTGGACGGGCAGTTCTGCTTCGAGCCGTGCGTACCGGTGAAGCACTCGACCTTCGTGACGCCCTGCGGGACGTCGACGTTGACCTGGACGTTCTCCAGGTCGGCGTCCCAGCCGCTGCCGGTCGCGTCCCAGTACAGCTCGCTGTGGTCGGCGAAGTGCCGGAGCGCGCCGCGGACGTCGTACGTGATCTTGTACGTCGCCTCGGTCCCCGGCACTGTCTCGCTGGCAGACCCGATCTTGATCTGGGTGGTCTCGTACCGTCCGTTGTTGCCCGAGGAGGTCGAGGTGCTGAACTCGTCCGGCGCGTCGGTCGACGAGACCTTGATGTTCGAGACCTGGTACTCCTGGTCCTTCGAGTCGTCGTCGACGTACGGCTCGCGGGTCACCAGGTTCCGGTAGATGCCGTGCCGGCCGGTGGACGCGAACTGGTAGTCGATCGTTTCCGTGACCTGCAGGACGCCGTCCGTGGTGACGGTGTAGTCGATCGTGAAGTTCGTGACCTTGTCGCCGTACTCCGCCGGCGCCGCGCTCGCCGGCACGGCGAATCCCGCCATCGCCAGGACGGCGAACAACGTGCTGATGACGACCCCGAGTGCCCTACGCATACCCGGGACCCTATCGATTCGCGGGGTCCGCGCGGCGAGCGGCACTTGTGCGAAGTGTCCGATAGGGGAATCGTGGGTGGACCAGGAGGAACGTCATGGCAGACAAGACGAACACTTCCCAAGGCCCCGGAGCCGCGCCCGCTGCGGACAGCCCGGCCGCCATCCGCAACGTGGTGCTGGTCGGCCCGTCGGGCGCCGGCAAGACCACCCTCGTCGAGGCCCTGCTGGTGGCCTCCGGAGTCCTGAACAGACCCGGCACCGTCGTCGACGGAACCACCGTGTGCGACTTCGACGACGCCGAGATCCGGCAGCAGCGCTCGGTCGGCCTGTCGCTCGCCTCACTCCCCCACGACGGCGTGAAGGTGAATCTCATCGACACCCCCGGGTACGCCGATTTCGTCGGCGAGCTGCGCGCCGGGCTGCGGGCCGCGGACTGCGCGCTGTTCGTGATCTCGGCCAGCGAGGGCGTCGACGAGCCGACCCGGACCGTCTGGCAGGAGTGCCAGGAGGTCGGGATGCCGCGCGCCGTGGTGATCACCAAGCTCGACCACGCCCGGGCGAACTACCAGAACGCGCTGGCCACCGCGCAGGCCGCGTTCGGCGACAAGGTGCTGCCGCTGTATCTGCCGGCCGGTGACGGGCTGATCGGCCTGCTCACCCAGTCGTACTTCGAGTACGCGGACGGCAGGCGCAGTACGGCCGCGGCGGACCCGGCGTACGCCGGACAGGTCGAGGAACTGCGCGGCACGCTGATCGAGGGCATCATCGAGGAGTCCGAGGACGAGTCGCTGATGGACCGGTACCTGGGTGGCGAGGAGATCGACCAGAAGGTACTGATCGAGGACCTCGAACGGGCGGTCGCCCGCGGCTCGTTCTTCCCGGTGATCCCGGTCTGCAGCGGGTCCGGGATCGGTACCCACGAGCTGCTCGAGGTGATCACCAGCGGGTTCCCGTCGCCGCCCGAGCACACCATCCCGGAGGCCTTCACCCCGCACGGAGTGGCCCGCAAGGGCCTGGTCTGCGCCCCGGACGGGCCACTGCTCGCCGAGGTGGTGAAGACGACGTCCGATCCGTACGTCGGGAGGGTCAGCCTGGTGCGGGTGTTCTCCGGCACCATCAGGCCCGACGCGACGGTTCACGTGTCGGGCCATTTCACGTCGTTCTTCGGCGACCACAACGGGGCCGCGCACGGGCACGAGGACCACGACGAGGACGAGCGGATCGGTACGTTGTCGTTCCCGCTCGGCAAGACCCAGCGCCCGGCCGGCGAGGTGGTCGCCGGCGACCTGTGCGCGATCGGCCGGCTGACCCGCGCGGAGACCGGCGACTCGCTGTCCGACAAGGCCGATCCGCTGCTGCTGAAGCCGTGGACGATGCCGGAGCCGCTGCTGCCGATCGCGGTCCAGGCGCACGCCAAGACCGACGAGGACAAGCTCGGCGTCGGCCTGCAGCGGCTCGCCGCGGAGGACCCGACGCTGCGGATCGAGCAGAACCCGGAGACCCACCAGATCGTGCTGTGGTGCATGGGCGAGGCGCATTCGGACGTCGTCCTGGACGCGCTCGCGAACCGGTACGGCGTGACCGTGGACACCGTCGAGCTCCGGGTTCCGCTGCGGGAGACGTTCGGCGGGTCCGCCAAGGGGCACGGGCGGCATGTGAAGCAGTCCGGCGGGCACGGGCAGTACGCGGTCTGCGACATCGAGGTCGAGCCGCTGCCGGAGGGCTCCGGGTTCGAGTTCGTCGACAAGGTGGTCGGCGGGGCGGTGCCGCGGCAGTTCATCCCGAGCGTGGAGAAGGGCGTCCGGGCGCAGATGGAGAAGGGCGTCGCGGCCGGGTACCCGATGGTCGACATCCGGGTGACGCTCACCGACGGCAAGGCGCACAGCGTCGACTCGTCCGACATGGCGTTCCAGATGGCCGGCGGGCTGGCGCTGCGGGAGGCCGCGGCCGCGTCCCGGGTGTCGATGCTGGAGCCGGTCGACCTGGTGTCGGTGCTGGTCCCGGACGACCTGGTCGGCGCGGTGATGAGCGACCTGTCCGGGCGTCGCGGGCGGCTGCTCGGCACCGACAAGGTCGGCGAGAGCCGGACGCTCGTGAAGGCCGAGGTACCGCAGGTGGAGATCACCCGGTACACGATCGACCTGCGCTCGCTGTCGCACGGCGCGGCGTCGTTCAGCCGCGAGTTCTCCCGCTACGAGGCGATGCCGGAGTCGGCGGTGTCCAAGCTCAAGTGATCACGGTTTGTTGAGGCGGCGGCGTACGTCGCGCGACTTCAGGTACGCCGCCACGTCGTCGTACCGCTCGCTCTGGTTGGCGAACTCGATGTATGAGCGGACCCGGTGCAGCCAGTCGAGCGTCGACGGCTTGACCGCGGTGAGCGCGTCGGTCAGGTGCTGCATGCCGAGCGGCGGCTCGCCACCGGTGGACAGCGCCTCGTCGATCACCTTGTCGACGCCGCGTTCGATCAGCGCCCGCAGGTCCGCGCCGCTGAACATCGGCGTCTGCGCGGCGAGCGCCTTCAGGTCGAGCCCGTCGGCCGGGACGTCCTTCGTGAGTACGCCGAGGATGTCGGCGCGCGCGGGCTCGTCCGGCGGCGGGACGAAGATCACCCGGTCGAACCGTCCCGGCCGGAGCATCGCCTCGTCCACGTCCCACGGGGCGTTGCTGGCCGCCAGCACCAGCAGGCCGTCGTTCTCGGAGCCGATCGCGTCCAGCTCCTGCAGCAGTACGTCGACCAGCCGCCGTGCCTCGGACCCGTCGTGCTTGTGCCGCGCGAAGGCCAGCGCGTCCAGCTCGTCGAGGAACAGTACGCACGGCCCGTTCGCCCGGGCGCGTTCGAACGCCTCGTGCAGGTTCCGCTCGGAGACGCCGAGGTACGGGTCCATCACGTCCTCGATCCGGACGTTGACGAACGGCAGCCCGCACTCCCCCGCGGTCGCCCGCGCCAGCAGCGTCTTGCCGCAGCCGGGCGGGCCGTAGAGCATCACGCCGCCGCCGGACTTCCGCCCGTACTTCTCGTACAGCTCCGGGCGGCTCTGCGGGAGGATCACCATCCGGTGGATCACCCGCTTGATGTCGTCCATGCCACCGACCTGGTCGAAGGTGGTGGTCTCCTTCACCAGCTCCTGCTCGGACGACGCCTCCGCCTCGGGGCCGACCTTGATCCGGACGCCGCTGCGCTCGGCGATCATCCCGTCGACGAGCTGCTGCAGCCGTCCGGTGCCCTCGACGACGCCGCGCTGGCGGGCCGCCTCGAGCAGGTTCCGCAGCAGCGCGAGCCGCCCGTTCGCCGCGGCCAGCTCCCCCACCGGGACGAACTGGTCGTCGGGAAGCCCCTGCTGGTCCAGGAGTACGACGTACTGGTCGAGCGCCTCCTCGGTCGCGCCCGCGCCGCTCAGCGACTCCGCCAGCACCAGCCGCAGCAGCACGTCGTCGGGGTTGGCCTCGACGGCCTTGCGCAGTGCGTCGATCCGGTCGTTGCTCATGATCCCCACTTCCGGTTGAGCCAGCGGCGGACGAGTGGTGGGACGACCCAGGAGTAGACGCAGAACGCGAGCCAGATCATCGCGAACGCGAACGACAGCGGGGCCAGACCGACGGCGCGGAGCCCGTAGATCACCGCGACCGCGCCGACCCAGACGACCAGCGGGTTCAGCCGGGCGAACGGCCGCAGCGGCAGCATCAGCGGGTGGTTGAACAGCTTCGCCTCCCGGGCGGCCGCGCGCAGATCCGGGTCGCCCGGCTGCGCGGCCGCGGCCGAGCGGAGCGAGTCGTACCCGGCACGCGAGTCGCCCGTCAGCATCGACGCCGTCCCGTGCAGGGCGCGGGCGTTCGGGTCTTCCGGGTCGTAGGCGAGCGCCTCGGCGCTGTGCCGGTGCATGTCGCGGTCCTTGCCGAGCGCGAACGCCACCTGCGCCCGGGCCGCCGACACCGCCACGCTCTCCGGCGCGTGTGACGCGGCCCGCTCGACCAGCGCGCCCGCCTTCTCGGCCTGCCCGGCCGCGAGGCACACGTGCGCGTAGCCGATCAGCAGGTCCGGGTCGTTCGGGTCGAGGCTCAGGCCCTGCAGGAACGCCGCCTCCGCCTCGGGCAGCCGGCCCTCCGACCGCAGCGACGACCCGAGCACGTGCAGCATCGCCGGGAACGGCCCGTGCTGCGCCAGTCCGTCCCGCAGTACCTCGATCGCCTCGGCGTTCCGCTCGAGCGCATGCAGGGCCGCGCCGCGGAACAGGTATGCGCGGTAGTCGACAGCCGCGTCGCCGGACAGGCCCTGCAGCTCGTCGAGCACACGCTCCGGGCGGGCGATCCGCAGCCAGTGCGCGGCCATCTGCAGTCGGGATTCAGTTGGATCGTTCACAGGACCACCGTCACCAGAAGGAGAATCAATGCCTCGGCGACCGCGCCACCGATCGTCGCCGCGATCCCCACGCCCCACAGCGAACCGTACTCCGCCCCACGCAACTGGAACGCCCGGTCCATCGGCCGCTGCAGCCGGATCTGCGCCATGCAGCACACCACCGCGACCACCCGGATCCCGACCCGGAGCCCCGACGTGACGCCGGAGTCGGCGTACAGCAGCAGGAACACTGCGACCACCACGAGCAGCCCGACGACCCCGGACAGCAGGATCAGCCGGCGCTTCGCCACGTCCACACCGAGCCGGCCCGCGTTCAGGTACGCGACCACCGTCGATGCGAGCACGCCGCCGAAGAACGCGACGTACGTCTGCGACATCAGCCGCCAGGGCCGCGCCGACATGTCCACGCCGGCGCCGACAGTCGGGCGCAGGAGATCGTCCGGCATCGGGCTCCTAGTACTGGGCAGGTTCGGCTCGCGCAGTGTATAGCCTGTGCGGATGAGCGAGAACTGCATCTTCTGCGGGATCGTGGCCGGAAGCATTCCCTCGACGCGGGTGGCGGAGACGGAGCGGGCGATCGCGTTCATGGACATCGCGCCGGCGACGCCGGGGCATCTGCTGGTGGTTCCGCGGGTGCACTCGACCGACCTGCGGGAGGCCGCGCCCGAGGACCTGACCGCGGCCACACTGCTCGCCCAGTCCCTGGTCGGCCGGGTGATCGACCGCCTCGACGGCGCGACCGGCGCGAACCTGCTGAGCTGTATCGGCGCCGACGCCTGGCAGAGCGTGTTCCACACCCACCTGCACGTGATCCCGCGCTATCCGGACGACCCGATGGTGCTGCCGTGGAAGCCGGAGTCCGGCGACCTGGACGAGATCAAGGCCGTGCACGAGAAGCTCATCTAGCGACCAGCTCGTACACCGACAGCAGCTCCGGGAGCAGCACCGACCAGTCGTAGCGCGGTACGGCGGCCAGGCCCGCGGAGCGGAGCTGCTCGCGTTCCTCGGGACGGCGGAGCAGCCGGAGCGCACGGGCCGCGAGTTCGGCGACGTTGCCCGGCTCGAACAGCTCCCCCAGTGCGCCGCCGTCGAGGACCTGACGGAACGCGGCCAGGTCGCTCGCCAGGACCGGCGCGCCGGCCGCCATCGCCTCCAGCAGCACGATCCCGAAGCTTTCGCCGCCGAGGTGCGGAGCGACGTACACGTCCGTCCCGGCCAGCATGTCCGCGCGCGCCTCGTCGTCGATCGCGCCGAGGAACAGCACGTTGTCCCGGTACCGCGCCGGCAGCGAACGCCGCGCCTCGTCCGCCTGCCCCGACCCGGCGACCAGGATCTTCAGCCGCGGCCGCTCGGCCAGCAGCAGCGGTACGGCGTCCAGCAGCACGCCGAGGCCCTTCCGGTGCTCGTCCAGCCGCCCGAGGAAGGTGACCGTGCCGTCCGCGCCCATCCACTCTGCCCGCGGACTGCCCTTGAAGCGGGCCGTGTAGAGGCCGTTCGGGATCACCACGGCCTCGCCGCCGATGTGCTGCACCATCATCGACCGGGCGTTCTCCGAGACCGCGATCCGCGCGTCGATCTTCTCCAGCGCCGGACGCAGCAGGCTGGACGCGACGCTCATCGCCCGGGACCGTACCTGCCAGGTGTGGAACGTCGCCACGAACGGCCCGTCCGCGGACCACAGCGCGATGATCGAAGCACTCGGCGTGGTCGGCTCGTGGACGTGCACGACGTCGAAGTTCCCGTCGGCGAGCCAGCTCTTCACCCGGGCCGCCGTCCGCGGACCGAACGTCACCCGGGCCACCGACCCGTTGTACGGCACGCCGACCGCGCGGCCGGACGAGACGACGTACGGCGCGGCGTCGTCGGCGTGGTCGACCGGGGCCAGCACCGACACGTCGTGGCCGATCGCGAGCAGCGCCTCGGCGAGGTCCCGGACATGGTTCTGCACCCCGCCGGGCGTGCCCAGCGAGTACGGGCAGACGATGCCGATCCTCACCCTTAGATTGTTACCGGTCGAGGAAGATGCGCTGCAGCATGTGCCAGTCGCTCGGGTGCTCGGCGATACCTTGGGCGAAGGCGTCCGCGCAGCGCTGGGTCATCTCGGCGGCGCTGCCGGGCTCGATCGTGTCGTGGAACGTGATCACCAGGTCGGGACCGTCGTAGTGCAGGGTCGCCGGGATCAGCGGGGCGCCCGTCTTCAGGCTCAGCGCGGCCGGACCGACCGGCATCCGCGACGGGCGGCCGAAGAACGTCACGGGTACGCCGCGCTCGGACAGGTCCCGGTCGGCGACCAGGCAGACGAACCCACCCGCCCGCAGCCGGTCCGCGAGTACGCCGGTCACGTCCTCGTCGCCGCCGGTCAGCGGCAGCACCTCCATGCCGAGCTGCTTGCGGTACGCGATGAAGCGGTCGAACAGCGACTCCGGCTGCAACCGCTCCGCGACCGTCGACACCGGCATCCCGGTCAGCCCGGCCCAGGCGCCCGCGTGGTCGTAGTTCGCCAGGTGCGGCAGCGCGCAGATGACGCCCTGCCCGGCGGCGTACGCGTCCCGCAGCAGCTTCTCGTTCACCGTCCGGACCCGGCCGACGATCTCGTCCGCGGACCACTCCGGCAGCCGGAACGCCTCCTGCCAGTAGCGCAGGTACGAGCGCATCCCGGCCTGCGTCAGCGCGTCCAGCTCGGCGTCGGTGGCGTCCGGGCGGACGGCGGCCAGGTTGCCGCGCAGGCGCCGTACGCCGCGGCCGTTCCGGGCGTAGGTGCGGTCGGCCGCCTTCGTGAACAGCCAGGTCACCGTCCGCTCGGGGAGCCGCCGTACCAGGGTCCAGGCGAGTGCGAACGCCAGGTCGACGGCCCGCTGCCGGGCGGCCTCCATCAGGACTCGAGGTCGTTCTTCGCCGGGTCGGACATGACCTGCTTGCGGACCGAGAGCGAGCGCTGGATCACCGTGATCGTGCTCGCCACCGCGACGTACCAGATCACGATCTCGAGCAGGATCGGCAGGTCGAACAGATCCGAGAAGAACGCCAGGATCAGCGTGAACACCAGCCGGTCGGCGCGCTCGGCCAGACCGCCGCTCGCCTTCAGGCCGAGGCTCTCCGCCTTGGCCCGCGCGTACGACGTGACCGCGCCCATCACCAGCGCCCACAGCGTCACGGCGGCCATCAGCGTGGAGTCGCCGGCCTTCGAGTTCGCGTAGTACATCACGAGGCCGCCGTAGATCGCGCCGTCGGCGATCCGGTCCAGCGTCGAGTCCAGGAACGAGCCCCACTTCGAGGACGTTCCCGAGGTCCGGGCCATGTAGCCGTCGATCAGGTCGGAGAACACGAACAGCGTGATCACCAGGACGCCGATCCACAGCTGCCCGCGCGGGAAGAAGATCAGCGCACCGGCGGACACCCCGATGGTGCCGACGAGCGTGACCATGTCGGCGCTCACACCGAGCTTGAGCAGGAGGGTGGCGATCGGCGTGATCACCTTGGTCCAGAACTGCCGGAATCTGTTAAGCATGGCAGCGCGATCGTAGTTCACCAGGGTCACCGTCCGGTGACGAGGCACGACTTTCGGCCTGCGACCGAGCCTTCGAGGGGCGATGCTGGGGTCTGGAGGAGGTGACCACATGCGACGTCAACTGTCCGGTGCGCTCGTCTTCCTGCTGCTGACCAGCGGTTGCGCGGTCGCCCAGCGCGCCAACGGCACCGCGCCCGCTCCCGTCCAGCCCACCGCCGTCCTCCCGACCGCGGTCGCTCCCCCACAACCCGAGGGCCTCGACGGTACGGCGGGAGCACCTGGACCACAGGTCTGTACGGCGATCACCCGAACCCTCAGCACCCGCCTGGAACACCCCGTCACCGCGAAGCCGAACGCGTGGAACGACGGCGGCCTCCCCTCGATGGACCTGTGCGCGCTGCTCGTCGACGGACGCCCGGTCACGATCGGCGTCAGCGCCCTGCCGAGCCGCCCGGACTCGCTCGTCCGGCTGATGCGCGACGCCGGCGCGGTCGACTCGCTGCCCGAACTCGGACCGGAGGCCCTGATCGGCGAGTCCCGCCTGGTCTTCCACGCCGGCGGCCACGCAGTTCGGGTCACACCCGCCGGCGGCATCGACCTCGGTACGCCGAACGGGATCAACCGCGCCACGGCCGTCGCGATCGCCGAGGCCGCGCGGGACGCCGTACCGCGGAGTCTGCGGGCCGCGCGACAGGTCGACGAGACCTGCCAGCTGTCGAACTCGGCCGCCGAGCGGTTCGTCCGGAAGCAGGTGGAACTGCGGCGCGACTACCGGATCAAGGGCGCGCTGACCTGCATCTGGGGCACCCGCGACGCCACGGTGTCGATCGTCGAGGCCTTCGGCCAGAAGACGATCCCGGAAGCCCAGCAGATCCCGCCACCGGCGTTCGCCCCACTCGGCGACCCGGGCTACTACCTTCCGCAGTCCGCCGAACTCGTCTTCCGCCAGGGCCGCCGCGTCGTCCGGGTCACCGGCCTGACCAACCCGCCGCAGCCGGTCGGCCTCGACGCGCTGACGACGTTGGTCGACCCCATGCTCCCGTTGTTCCTGCGCTGACAACTTTCCGGTCCAGACCGGCATCCAACCATCATCGATCATCAATGGGGGTGGTGGAGAATGCGCAGGTTTCTCGGGTACGGCGGGCTGATGGCCGCCGGAGTACTCACCACGGGACTGCTCACGCCGGGTACGGCGACGGCGGAGCAGAGCGGGACGACGGCGCCGTGCAGGATCTCGGTCGGTTCGGTGACGGCCGCCGGGGATCACCGGATGCAGACGTTCACCGCGACGGCGCCGGTCACGAAGGTCACCGACAAGATCGTCGCGAAGGGCGTCTACCCGCCGGGGCAGGCCAGGCTCAGCTCACAACTCCGGTACGGCATGGGAGAAGGGTCGGAGCTGCACATCGGGAACGCGGTACTGGGCTCCGTCCTGTACAACGTCTCGTACCGGACGCCGGCCGGCGGCGGTGCGCTGCTGGAGAAGTACCTCACGCGGATCGGGCCGGGCTGGCAGAACTACCGCAGCTACGACCTCACCGGGTTCGGGCTGCGGGACACGGCCTGGTCGCTCAACAACAACGGCACCATGGAACGCCGGAGCATCGAGACCGTCGAGGGCCGGCAGTACTACCACTACGACGGCGTACTCGGGAACTTCCCGAGCACCAAGGGGATCGCGCAGATCAGCCAGACGGCGACGTACGACACCTTCCTCATGTCGCGCAGCGACGGGGTGCTGACCACCGTGCGGTTCTCCGCCGTCCGCGGGCAGCCTCTGCGGACGGAGGTGAAGCCGGTCCGTACGTCGACCTGGCAGGTGTTCGAGACCCTGGTCGCGGCGCCGTGCGGGACCGGAACGATCCTGCTCGGCATCGACCGGGACACCGGCAACGGCTACCTGTACTCCGTTGGACACGCCGACGGTCCGGCGACGACCGTCCGGGGCCTCGGCAAGGTGCCCGCGACGTTCAAGGACCCGGTCTACTTCCGGTGGGCCGGGTTCGGCGAACCGCTGCTCGCCGGGGACTGATCACGGCCAGGACTTCGCCAGCAGTGCCCGGGTGTCGGAGAGCAGTTGCGGGAGGACCTTGGTGCCGCCGATCACCGGCATGAAGTTCATGTCGCCGGACCAGCGCGGCACCACGTGCTGGTGCAGGTGGGCGGCGATGCCGGCGCCGGCGATGTCGCCCTGGTTCATGCCGATGTTGAAGCCGTGCGCGCCGGAAACGGTCCGCACGGCCTGCATCGCCTGCCGGGTCAGGGCGGCGACGTCGACAACCTCCTGGTCGGTCAGCTCGGTGTAGTCGGCGACGTGCCGGTAGGGCACGACCATCAGGTGACCCGGGTTGTACGGGTACAGGTTCAGGACGGCGTACGCCGACTCGCCGCGGTGCACGATCAGCGCCTCGGCGTCCGGCAGCCCGGGGAGCCGGCAGAACGGGCAGCCGGACCCGGCCTCCGAACTGGTCGGCTTGTTCTCCCCTTCGATATACGCCATCCGGTGCGGCGTCCACAGCCGCATGAACGCGTCCGGCACCCCGACGCCGTCCTGCGGCAGCAAGCTCTCGGGCTTGTACGGCGACTCCGGCACTTCTGGATCACTCATCTCTCACCTGAGAATCCTCTTCGCCGGGAGATCCTTCGACTGAGCGGCGGGCGGTCGCAGAAACTGTCGGCGGCTGCTGGAACAGTTCCGACATGAGCAAGTTCCGTCTGCGCCCGACACCTGAGCAGGTGGACGCGCTCCTGCTCCAATGCAGACACGCTCGATACGTCTGGAATCTGGCCGTCGAGCAACACGCCTGCTGGACCCCCGACCGCCGATCGGCGCCAGGATACGTTGAACAGGCACGGCAACTGACCGAAGCCCGAGCTGCGTGCGATTGGCTTCGGGCCGGCTCTCAAATGGTTCAACAGCAAGCGCTCCGAGATTTCAGCCAGGCCATGACGAACTATTTTTCCGGCACCCATGGACGTCCGACCTGGCGAAAAGCAGGTGTGCACGAGGGCTTCCGCGTAGTGGCGTTCAAGCCGGCACATCTTCGTCGACTGAGCAAGAGCACCGGAGCCGTGCACGTGCCCAAGGTCGGCTAGGTGAAGTTTCGTTGGAGCAGGCTGCCTCCGGCAGCGAGTTCGTACAGAGTTACGCTCGATAGATCTCACCGCTGGCATGTCGCGTTCGCCGCGATACCCACAGCTGTCCCGGCGCCAGGCAACGGGCGAGTGGTCGGCCTCGATCGCGGAGTAATCGTCACCGCAGCACTCTCTACCGGCGAGCTGCTGAGTACTCCGAGGCCTCGGCCGACCGAGCTGCGTCGCCTCAAGCGTTTGCAGCGGAGACTGTCGCGAGCCAAACCGGGGTCGAGCAGGCGCAGGAGAGTGAAGCTGGGCATTGCGCGGATGCTCGCCCGTCAAGCCGATCGGACCAATGACTGGGTCGAGAAGACGACCACAACGCTCACGCGCAGGTTCGACGTCATCCGGATCGAGGCCCTCCGGGTCCGGCAGATGACGCGATCCGCGCGGGGGACGCTCGCCCGCCCCGGGCAGGGTGTACGCCGAAAAGCGCAGCTCAACCGTGCCATACGTGCGAACTGCTGGGCTAAGTTCGCCCGACGTCTCAGAGACAAAGCTCCCGGTCGAATCGAAGAAGTCCGAGCCGCATTCACCTCGCAGACCTGTCACACATGTGGCCATACCAGCCGCGAGAACCGCAAGAGCCAAGCGGTCTTCCGTTGCACAGCCTGTGGTCACGTGGATCATGCAGATGTGAATGCGGCAAAGAACATCGCGGCAGGGCCTGCCGTGACTGCGCGGGGAGGCAGACCGTCGGGTCAGCCTATGAACCGCGAACCTCACCGCTCGGCCTCCCTGTCCGTGGTGAAACCCGGCTGACGCCGGGTGGATGTCAAACCTGGACGCGCTTCTGGACCGACTCGACGATCTCCGCGACCGCATCCGCGATCGGGACGCCGTTGTGCTGCGAGCCGTCGCGGTACCGGAACGACACCGAGCCGTTCGCCATGTCCTCGTCGCCGGCGATCAGCATGTACGGCACCTTGGACTTCTGCGCGTTCCGGATCTTCTTCTGCATCCGGTCGTCGGACGCGTCGATCTCGACCCGGATGCCCTGCGCCTTCAGCTGCTTGGCGACCTCGAACAGGTAGTCGACATGCCCGTCGGTGATCGGGATACCGATCACCTGGACCGGGGCCAGCCACGGAGGGAAGGCGCCCGCGTAGTGCTCGGTGAGCACCGCGACGAACCGCTCGATCGAGCCGAACAGCGCCCGGTGGATCATCACCGGCCGCTGCCGGGAGCCGTCCGGCGCGGTGTACTCCAGGCCGAACCGCTCCGGCAGGTTGAAGTCCAGCTGGATCGTCGACATCTGCCAGGTCCGGCCGATCGCGTCCTTGGCCTGGACGGAGATCTTCGGGCCGTAGAACGCCGCGCCGCCCGGGTCCGGGACCAGCTCGAGACCGGAGCCCTCTGCAACTTCGCGGAGCGTCTCGGTGGCCTCTTCCCAGACCTCGTCGGAGCCGACGAACTTGTCCGGGTTCTTGGTGGACAGCTCGAGGTAGAAGTCGTCCAGGCCGTAGTCGGCGAGCAGCCCGAGCACGAAGGTCAGCAGGTTCCGCAGCTCGTCGCGCATCTGCTCACGGGTGCAGTAGATGTGCGCGTCGTCCTGGGTGAAACCGCGGGCCCGGGTCATGCCGTGCACGACGCCGGACTTCTCCAGCCGGTACACGGTGCCGAACTCGAACAGCCGCAGCGGCAGCTCCCGGTACGACCGGCCGCGGGCCGCGAAGATCAGGTTGTGCATCGGGCAGTTCATCGGCTTCAGGTAGTAGTCCTGGCCCTGCTTGCGGATCTGCCCGTCCGCGCCGCGCTCCTCGTCCAGGTGCATCGGCGGGTACATGCCGTCGGCGTACCAGTCGAGGTGCCCGGAGGTCTCGAACAGCTGCGCCTTGGTGATGTGCGGCGAGTACACGAACTCGTAGTCGTCCTCGACGTGCCGCTGCCGGGAGTAGTCCTCCATCACCTTGCGCAGCACGCCGCCCTTGGGGTGGAAGACCGCCAGGCCGGAGCCGATCTCGTCCGGGAAGCTGAACAGGTCGAGCTCGGTGCCGAGCTTGCGGTGGTCGCGCTTGGCGGCCTCCTCGAGCCGGGTCAGGTACGCCTTCAGCTCGTCGCGCGACTCCCACGCGGTGCCGTAGATGCGCTGCAGCTGCGGGTTCTTCTCGCTCCCCCGCCAGTACGCCGCGGCCGTCCGCATCAGCTTGAAGTTGCCGAGGTACCCCGTCGCCGGGACGTGCGGGCCACGGCAGAGGTCCTTCCAGGCGACGCTGTCGTCGCGCCGGACGTTGTCGTAGATCGTCAGCTCGCCACCGCCGACCTCGACACTCGCGCCCTCGGCGTCGTCCGCCGCGGATCCCTTGATGCCGATCAGCTCCAGCTTGTACGGCTCGTGGGAAAGCTCCGCCCGGGCGTCGTCGTCGCTGACCACCCGGCGGCTGAACCGCTGCCGCTCCTTGATGATCTGCTGCATCTTCTTCTCGAGCTTGGCCAGGTCCTCGGGCGTGAACGGCGTCTCGACGTCGAAGTCGTAGTAGAACCCGTTCTCCACCGGCGGGCCGATGCCGAGCTTGGCGTCCGGGAACACGTCCTGGACCGCCTGCGCGAGCACGTGCGCGGTCGAGTGCCGGATGATCGCCCGGCCGTCCGCGGAGGCGGCCTTCACCGGCTCGATCCGGTCACCGTCGGCGACCACCCGGGACAGGTCGCGCAGCTCACCGTTGACCCGGGCGGCGATGGCGGAGCGGTCCTGGCCGAAGATCGCGGCGAACAGCTCCCCGATCGTCGTCGTCTCGGTCACACTCCGCTCGGACTCGCCCTCGACACCGACCAGTTGGACCTTCACAGCTTCGTTCACGAAGGAGATGGTATCGACTCACCTGACGAAAGTAGGGGGCGGGACCAGCCGGTCGTCCGATGTGCGGGCAGGCCTCCGATTTCTAGGGTTCGGCGGTATGAGCGACGCCATCCTGCACTTCGCCCAAGAACTGATGTCCTCCTGGTGGATCTACCTCGCGCTGTGGGGATTCGCCGCGCTCGACGGGTTCTTCCCCGCGGTCCCCAGCGAGACGCTGGTGGTCACCGCCGGCGTCTTCGCCGCCGCCACCGGCGAGCCGAACCTGTACGCCGTGATCGCGGTCGCCGCGGTCGGCGCGTTCCTCGGCGACCATGTGTCCTACCTACTCGGCCGTGGCGCCGGCGGACGTCTGCTCGACCGGATCAAGCCTGGCACCAAACGCCACGCCGCCGTCCTGTGGGCGCGCCGCGCCCTGGAGGAACGCGGCGGCCTCGTCCTGGTCGTCGCCCGCTACATCCCCGGTGGCCGCACGGCCGTCACGGTGACGATGGGATCGGTCCGTTACCCACTCCGTCACTTCACCCCGTTCGCCGCACTGGCTGCCGTGAGCTGGGGCGTCTACTGCACGCTCGTCGGCTACATCGGCGGCAAGGCCTTCGAGGACAACCCGCTCAAGGGCGTCGTCCTCGGCATCGGCCTCGCCATGGCCGTCACCCTGATCGTCGAGTTCGTCCGGCACCGCGTGCGCCGCAGGTCTCAACCCGTGGTCGAGCCTGAAGCCGAACTCGCGGATCGCTGACCCCACGGACTGCAAGGCTTTGTGGTCATGCTCGGAACGTCCAGCAGGCCGATTGCCGTCGCCGCTCTCACGGCACTGTTCGTCCTCGCCGTCACTGCCTGCTCGCCGGATCAGGGCCCGCCGCTCGCGGAGTACGTCGTACCGGACACCGCCGGCCAGGCGACGGGTGAGGCGCAAGCGCTGACGGAGACGCTGCGGAAACGTGGGCTGGTGTGCTCGGATCTGTACCCGCGCTCGAAGCCGTTGCTTGTCCGGGACTGCTCACGCACGGACGCGACGCACGACGTACGGGCCGACTTCGCGGCAACCCCCGAGGGCAGGCTCACCTCGGCCTTGTTGGTCGTCGAGTACCGGAACGAACCCGATGCCGGCGCGGAACTCGAGGCGATCGTCGGCGCCTTCGTGGCCGCCGGCTCCGTCGGCGACATCACGGATCTGCTCGACAAGAAAGGTAGCCACTCCAGCTCTTGGGGCGAAGTCACCGTCGTCAGTGCGAAGAGCCCCAACGGCGGAAGGGTGGAGCTGAACCGGAACGGCTGGAAATGGCCGGATCTCCCGGACGCCCACTTGACCGGCACCGCCGAGCAGCTCGCGGCCGCAGCCACCACCGAAGGGTTCGGCTGTTCCGGAGGCGAGCCCGGCGGTTATCTCGAATGCGAGCGCGGGGCGGACCGCCTGAGCGCGGCCGTCGGCGCCGACGGTCTGCACACGATCGAGATCAGCGCCAGTTCCTGGACGGCGGCTCGCGCCGTCCAGGAACACGTCTTCGGTGAGCTGACCGGCGACCAGCAGCTGAAGGGCGACCGGCACCCGCTGGTCACCCAGTGGTTCGCTGCGGGCGAGCCCGTCGGCGCACGCGCCTACGTCGACGGGCTCCAGCTGTGCCAGACCAACTACGGCGACCTCACGGTCTTCAAGATCAACGCGCTGGTGCCGTTCGGGGCGTGCTGATCCCGGTCAGCGGGGAGTATTGAGCGCGATCGTGATCTGCTCGGAGACCTTCGCGGCCAGCTCCAGAGCGGCGCGGCGAGTGGCCGGCTGCAGGGCGGAGTGGTCGAGCGGGCCTTCGGCGGCGATGTGCATGTCGGTCGGGATGTCGATCACCGCGGCCGCCCGGGACTCGAAGTACGGGCGGAGCTGCTTCTCGACGTCCTTGTTCACGTCGCCGGGACCGTTCGAGACCGCGATCACCGCGCGCCGGATCAGCCGCTGCGCCTCGGGGCCCTGGTTGTCGAGCTCCTCCAGCATCTGCACGGCCGCCGCGCAGGACAGGCTCTTCCACTTGATCGGGATGACGAGGGCGTCGGCCGCCTTCATCGCCTCGCGCCAGTTGCTGGAGCCCTCGTTGTTCCCGGTGTCGATCACGAGCACCTTGTAGAACCGGCTCAGCAGCCGGTGCACCTGGTCGAAGTCCTTGGCCTCGATCTGCGCGTACGTCGTGGTCGCCGACGTCAGCACGTCGTACTGACCGGACACCTGGTGCCGCAGGTACGCCGCGACGTCGCCGAGCCGGGCGTCCGGCTGGGTCAGCATCGGCATCGCCTGCAGCATGTCGGTGACCGTGGACCGCGAGTTCGTGTCGTGGGTCCGCAGGTGCATGTTGCCGCGCAGCTCGTTGTTGTCCCACGCCACGACGCCGCCGCCGCGGGCCTGGCCGAGCGCGCCGGACAGCAGCAGCGTGGTCGGCGTCTTGCCGGAGCCGCCCTTCGGGTTCGCGATCACGATCGTCACCGGCCGGCGGAAGGCGGTCGCGGCGGTCGCACGGGCGAGCCGCTCGGAGCGCTCCGTCGTACCGGGCCGCAGCTTCAGCATGCTCCGGACGCCGCGCTCGGCGGGGGCTTCCCGCGGCAGCGGCAGCGCCTGGATCAGGTCGTCGGTCCGGAAGGACAGGTTCTGCGGCGGCTGCTGGGCCTGCTGGCCGGGGATGCCCTGCGGGAAGAAGTGCTGCGCGGCCGGCGAGAGCGGCTGGCCGCCCTGACCCTGCTGAGGGGTCTGTGGCTGGCCTTGGGGCTGGCTCTGCGGCTGGCTCTGAGGTGCCGGCGGGAACTGCTGCGGGGTCTGCTCCTGGCCGGCGGTCTGGAACGAGCCGCCGCCGAACACCGGGGCGTCCTGGTGCGGCGCGGGGTCGTCGGCCGGGGCCTCGGGCTCCGGGTCGGTCTCGTCCTGCGGGTCGGGCTGGCTCCACGACGAGGCGGCGGAATCCGGCACCGGCTGGGTCCAGGACGGCGTGCTCGGTTGCGGCTGGGTCCACGGCGCCGGCTGGTCGACCGGCTGAGCGGTCTGGGCCGACTTGGCCGCCGGTCCGGACCAGGAGTCGCCCGGGAAGTCGTCGGACAGCGCGTCCGGCTGCTTCGCGGTCTCCTCGGCGGTGCCGGTGGTCTCCTCGACGGCCTCGCCGTCGGCCGGGTCCGGCTGGGTCCAGGAGGGGGTCGGCTGCCACATTCTCCGGACCTCGGCCGCCGCCGCTTCCCGGTCCTTGTGCTGTCCGGAGTTGTGCGAGTCGGTCACGACCTGGATCCCCGATTCTGTCAGAGGGGGCGGGTGGCCCCTGGAGCTTCGCTGGGTACGTACTTCGGTGGTCCGGAGGTGAGGTCTCCGGGAGGGTCCACTATCCCACGACCGAGTGTCCTCACCACGTCACCACCCGGAGCCGTTCGATGTCGGTTCCGCAACCAGTATCCAGGCGGGCCAAGAGCATGCGTCCCGGCCCGGTCAGCGGGTGACCAGGCCGGCCTCGTACGCCACGATCGCCGCCTGCACCCGGTTCTTCACGCCGAGCCGCTGCAGGATCGCGCTGACGTACGCCTTCACGGTCCCCTCGACCAGGTACAGCCGGCCCGCGATCTCGGCGTTCGACAGCCCCGCGCCGACCAGTCCGAGCACGTCCAGCTCTCGCGGGCTGAGCGCGCTGACCTGCTCCTTCGCGGCCGCCGCCCGGGTCATCGCGCCGCCGCTCAGCTCCTGGATGATCCGGTGCGCGACCTTCGGCGCGAGGTACGCCGCGCCGTCCGCGACCGCCTTCAGCCCCGCGATCAGCTCCCGCGGGTCACCCGACTTGAGCAGGAACCCGCTGGCCCCGTCGCCGAGCGCCCGCGCGATGTACGCGTCCTCGGAGAACGTGGTCAGGACGACGACCGCCGTCTCGGGCACGGTCCGCCGGATCTCGGCGCCCGCGGCCAGGCCGTCCATCCGCGGCATCCGGATGTCCAGTACGGCGACGTCCGGCCGGTGCCGGCGTACCGCTTCCACCGCCTCGACGCCGTCGGCCGCCTCCGCGACCACCTCGATCTCGTCGTCGGTGCCGAGGATCGCGCGGACCCCGGCCCGCACCATCGCCTCGTCGTCGGCGAGCAGCACCCTGATCATCGATTGCCTTCCGGGGTCGGTGGGACGGATCCGCTCTGCACGACGGCCTTCGCGACCAGCGCGCCGTCGGCGAAGCACAGGCGGTACACGTAGTTGCTGGAGAACGGAGCGGCCGGGCGGTAGTAGTGGCAGCTCCAGCCGGCAGGCGGGACGTAGCCCTGCGCCGGTGGGTCGATCATCTGCATCCGCGGCAGCACCTTCGCGACGTCCTGCTCGGACTGCCCGAGGGTGAGGCCGTCGTACTCCGCCGGTCGCAGGATCGCGCTGTACCCGGCGACCAGGTAGTAGCCGAGGGCAACCGCGCCGACGACGGCACCGAGCAGGACGGGTGCGGCGATCGCGGTGATCAGCCCGCGGCGGGCGCTCCGACGTACCGTTGCCCGTTCGACGGCGGCGGTCGGCGGACCGGGGCGGCCGCCGGCGCGCGGCATGGTGGCGGTGACGTCGAAACCGCCGCCTGGCCGTGGACCTGCGGTCAGCGAACCGCCGGCGAGGCGTACGCGTTCCCGCAGGCCGTCGAGCCCGCGGCCGCCTGACGGCGCAGTACTTGGCCGGTCGGCGCCCGTGTCTGCGACGCGGACTGTCACCTCGTTCTCGTGTGTGGTGACGCTGACCGCCACCATTGCGCCCGGCGCGTGTTTGCTGGCGTTGGTCAGCGACTCCTGGACGACGCGGTGCACTGCACGGTCGACCATTGGTGCGAGTGCGTCGTCCACTTGTTCGATCAGCTCCACCTTGAGACCTGATGCGGCGGCACGGTCCACCAGGGCGCGGACGGTCTCGTCGTGGGGCATGGTTGGAGCGTCTTGGTCCCGCAGTACGCCGACGATGTCGCCCAGGCGCTCCGTGGCGGTGGCGGCCGACTCGCGGAGCTCACCGGCGGCCAGGCGGTGCTTCTCCGGCAGGGATGGGTCCAGCTCCAGTGCTGCCGCACGGAGGGCGATCAGGCTCAGCTCGTGGCCGACGGAGTCGTGCATGTCCTCGGCAATCCGGGAGCGTTCGCGGAGGCGTTCCTGGTCGATCTCCATCTGTTGCTCGCGTTCGATCCGCTCGGCGCGCTCCCAGCCGGCTGTCGCGAGCAGGGCCTGCTGTGCGCGGTAACGGCCGATCAGCCAGGGCAGAACGACGAGTAGGAGGGCCATCAGGAGCGTCAACAGCCACGTCAGGACGGCTTCTGTCGGCTGGCCGAGCACCAACGCCAGTGCGAGCATCCCCAACAACGACAGTATGCACAGCAGGACGAAGTGTTTGAGCTGTGTCTCCCGGCGGCCTGCCAGGTAGCTCAGCAAGCTCACGGCCGGCACCAGTGCGATCTGTACGCCGTTCATCGAACCGAAAGCGACGGCCAGGATGACGATCTCGGTCGAAGCCACGGCTGCCAGCGCCAGCAGCGGCCATCGGCGTCGGGTGGCGACAGCCAGCGCGAGTACGGCGATGCAGCCCGCGCGGAACCAATACGGGTCGTTCCGCGCACCGCTCTCGCCGAGCACGAGGAAGCTCAACGCGGCCCACAGACCCACGTCCCCCAGGAGCCGCCACTTCATGCCGTAGACGCTACACAGTCGCAAGACCGCGCCCTACTGCCGAAAGTCAGCACTCCAGGAAGCCCCTGGCCCCAACAGCACGGTCTGCGGCTCCCCCAGGTCCACCACGAAGGTACGGGACGTGTCGGCAAGGTTCTGCAACGTGAAGCCGTCCTGCTTGTACTCATACCGCAGCTGGTACGCCGCCTGCCGCAACGTCACGCTCCCGTGGTCCACGAGCCGCGGTGCGATCAGCAGGTCCGCCTGCAGCGTCGGCCGGACTCCCAGGTACTCGTGCAGCAGGACCCAGGCGAAGACACACGGGTACTCGTAGTAGTGCGCAGCGCCGTGCCAGGGCTTGTCGTCCATGTAATAGACGTGGCCCATGTCGTACCGCTCGCCCATCACGTAGCTGTCAGCGGCCCCTTGCCGCGCGACCCTGTGCAACTGGTCGCGCAACATGCCGCCGTCCTCGCGCCACGACCAGTACGCCGCGTCCCAGCACCAGTAGCGCCCGGCCGCGCACAGGTCGTACGGGCCGCCGTCGCCGATCTCGTCGGGCGTGTAGTCGGCTATCCGCGCAGCCAGGAACGTCGGGAAGCGCTGGAACTCGTCCAGCTCGCTCCTGACCAGTTCGTGCACTCTCGCGGCCTGCTCGTCGTCGGCAGCGCCGAACATGACGGGTAATACGTTCGCCAACAGGTGGATGTGGTCGTGGGACTTGCCCGAGCGGTCCACCCAGTCGACGAAGCGGCCGTGCTCCGGGTCCCAGTAGCCGAGCGGGAGCGGCTGCTTGAGCGTCTGGGCCAGCTTGCGGGCGAGAGCGTCGTACCGTGCTGCCTGCTCCGTCCGGCCGAGCAGGACCTGCAGTTCCTTGAGCAGCTCGAAGGAGCGGACGGCGAGGGCGGCGGCCATCGTTTCGCGGCCGTCCTTGATCACCTGGTCCTCGTAGTACACGTCCGACCAGAGCCGGCCGAGCGGGTCGATGCAGTCGACGACACAGGACGCGGCGCCTTCGACGTCGTCGATGTGCTCCCGGAGCCAGTCGAGGTCCCTGGTGCGGGCGACGTACAGCCAGATGGACTCCAGTACCTCGACGTTTCCGGTGACCAGGAACATCACGGCGTTCGTCGTACCGTCGAGGCTGTTGCGGCGGACGTGGTACTCGCGGTCTCCGTCGGGCTGTACGGCGCACGGGTCCCGCCAGAGCTGCTGCGGGTCCTCCCGCATCAGCCGCAGCTGCAGCTCGATCATGCGGCGCACGACGCTCTGGTCGACGCTGCTCCCCCACGCGAGCCGGCCCTTGATCTGGAACTCGTGGTCGACGTCCGGGTAGGTCCCGACGTACTTGTCGGCCAGCGTGCTGATTACATAGCCGTCAGGGTCCGGGTAATCGCGAGCCCTGGTGCGCTCGACGACGCAGGGCAGCATCGTGCCCCAGTAGAACCCGGCCAACGCGTCCGCGAGCTCTTCGGCGCCGGGGAAGTCCAGGGTGAACTCGGCGCCCTCGACGTCCGCATGTGGACGCGCTGCGTGCTTCGTGACCGTTGCTGTCTCGGCTGCCACGGTCACTCGGCAGGAGTCGTCGGTCGGAGTGACGGTGATGGCTGCGTCCGCCGTGATCTGCCAGGCCGGTGCGTCGAGGTCTTGCGGGAGCACCCAGGCGGTGCCGGATCCTTGCAGCGTCTCGCCCGTGGTGTCCGAAGGGAGGACGTACTCGCCGTCCAGTACGAAGGCAGGACCGGGCGGGAACACCAGCGTCTGTGCGCCTTTGACAACCCAGCGGCGGTCATCGAGCTGCGCGGAAGCAGCGGGCGGCGACCAGGTCACGCCTGCCTGCTTTCGGCGTCGATCAGCTCGAACGGTACATACGACAGGCTCGGGACCTGCTCTCCCCGAAGCTGCGCGAGCAGGAGGTCGACGGCCTGGCGGCCCATCTCGGTCTGGTTCTGCTTCACGTGCAGGTACGGCGGCCCGCCGATGGAGTCGCCCGGTGAGTCGAAGCAGGCGACGACACGGTCCCCGCCGAGCACCCGGTCGACCATGCGCGCCAGGTTGTACTCGCACGCGAAGTACGCCGTCACTTCCGGCCGGCTGTCGCGGAACGCGCGGATCGTGTCCAGGTCCGCCCGTACGCTCTCCGCGCTCGTCGAACCGGGCAGGGTGCTCCGGAGGTCGGTCAGCTCGTACGGCCGGCCGCGGTCGCCGAACGCCGTACGGAAACCTTCCAGCCGGTCCTCGATGGAGGACGTGTTGACGGGCGGTGGCGACACGAACGCGATGTGCTCATGACCACGGTCCAGCAGCCGGGTGGTCAATGCACGCGCCGCGGCCACGTTGTCGGTCAGTACTGCGGACACCGGAATCCCTGACAGGTGACGGTCCACCAGCACGACCGGGAAGCCGTCCAGCACCTGCCGGAGCAGGCTGGCGTTGTAGAAGTCCCCGTGCACCGGGAACACGATCAGCCCGTCCACGGCGGCCACCAGCGAGTCAACGGCCTTCTCTTCATCGGTCTGACGCCCATGGGTACGCCGTACGACCAAGTGAGCGCCGTACTCCGCGCAGCGCTCCTCGATCGCGTTGAGCAGGTCCAGCCCGTACGCCTCGGACATGTCCGGGACGATCAGCGCGACCGACCGCGCCTCCCGCCGCTGCGCCGGCCGGAGCGGCACGGTCAGATCGGTCAGGTCAGGCAGCCGCCGTACGACGAACGTGCCCTTGCCACGGATCCGCTCCACCAGACCGGCCTCCCGCAGTACCTCCAGGGCACGCTTGGAGGTGATCCGGCTGACATCGAACTGCGCCGCCAACTCCATCTCCGACGGCACCCGGTCCCCCGGCCGGAGCGCGCCACGACGCAGCTGCTCCAGCACATGAGCGCAGATCCGCTCGTACAGCAGTGTCACGAAGTCGCCACCTCACCTGTCCTCTTGACATATCCAATCATCCCGCCAGAACTGTCGGTCGGCGTCCGCACCTCGGTTTCTGGACTGGTCGCGGCCCGCTCGGGCTGAAACGATTCCGCCATGACCCGCCCATCGGTGCCTATCTTCGCGGCGCGGCCCGTCGCCGCCGTCGCGGTCCTCGTCGGCGTCGTACTGACCGCGCTGTCCGGCCGCTACGGCTACCACCGCGACGAGCTCTACTTCCTGGTCGCCGGCCACCACCTCAGCTGGGGGTACGTCGACCAGCCGCCGCTGACGCCGTTCATCGCGCGAGCCTCGACCACGGTCTTCGGCGACACCGTGATGGGCCTGCGGGTGCTGTCGACGCTGAGCAGCGTCGCGACCATCATCGTGATCGCGTTGCTGGCCCGCGAGTTCGGCAGCGGGCGCCGCGGGCAGGTGCTGGCTGCCGTCTGCGCCGCGGTGTCCGGGTTCGTCCTCGGCGTCGGGCACATGGTGTCGACGGCGACGTACGACCTGCTGGCCTGGATGCTGATCGCGCTGTTCGCGGTGAAGCTGCTGCGCACGCGGGACGGCCGCTGGTGGCTGGCCCTCGGGCTCACGGCCGGGATCGCGTTGGAGAACAAGTACCTCGTGGTGCTGCCGATCGGTGCGCTGCTGGTGGCGCTGCTGATCGTCGGGCCCCGCAGCGTCCTTCGCTCCTGGTGGGTGCCGGCCGGCGTCGCCGTCGCGGGCCTCATCGCCTTGCCGAACGTGGTGTGGCAGTTCCAGAACGACTGGCCGCAGCTCAAGGTCGCGGGCGGGATCAGCGCCGACGACGGCACCGAGAACCGGATCATGTTCATCCCGCTGCAGATCCTGCAGCTGTCACCGTTCCTGGTGCCGGTGTGGGTGGCCGGGTTCCGCCGGATCTGGCGATCGTTGCCCTGGGCCCGTGCCGTCGCGCTGGCCTATCCGGTGCTGTGCGTCGCCGTACTCGCCGTCGGCGGGAAGTCGTACTACGCGCTGCCGCTGCTGCTCGTCCTGGTCGCGGCCGGGTCCGAGCCGACGTTGCGCTGGGTCTCCGAACGGCGCCGTTCGGCCGTCGTCACGCTGGTGCTGACCGCGCTGACGTCGGCGCTGTTCACGCTGCCGGTGCTGCCCGCGTCGGCGGCCGACCTCGTCATCCCGGTGAACAAGGAACAGGGCGAGCAGATCGGCTGGCCCGCGTTCACCGACGCCGTGGCTGCCGCCTGGCAGCAGGTGCCGGCCGATCGGCGGTCCACCGCGACGATCGTCACCGGCAACTACGGAGAGGCCGGGGCGCTCGTCCGGTACGGTCCCGCCCGCGGGCTGCCGATGCCGTACTCCGTCCACATGAGCTTCTGGGAATGGGCGCGACCGCCGGAGACCAGCACCGGGCCGGTCCTGCTGGTCGAGCTCGAACGGACGCCGATCTTCGAGAAGTACTTCCGCGACTGCCGGCAGGTCGGCACCGTGCACGGCATCGTGTCGAACGACGAGGACGGGACCGCGCTGGTGCTGTGCGCGGGTCCGGCCGAGCCGTGGTCGAGCTTGTGGCCGAAGATCCGGCAGTTCTACTAGGGCTTCAGCGCCAGCTTGCCGACCGTCGCGCGCGCCTCCAACGCGGCGAGAACCTTCGGGCCGTCGGCCAGGTCGTAGACGGTCGGAGTGCCCGGCGGGTAGACCCCTGCGTCGATCAGCCGCTGCAGTTCTTCGAGCGTCTCGGCGAAGAGCTCCGGCGCCTGCTGGATCGTGGTGGTCAGGTGCTGGCCGATGACGTGCACGGGGTGCTTGAAGTTCAGTTCCCAGTTGCTGATCGACGCCTCGCCACCTGCGGCCCCGATCACGACCACCTTCCCGGTCACCCGCCGCGCGACCTCGACGCTCTCGCGGAACGTCGTACCGGCCGACTCCAGTACGACGTCCACGCCACGGCCGGCGGTCAACCGCAGTACGTCCGCCACGAGATCCTGGCCGTCGAGCACATGATCCGCACCGAGCCGCCGTACGACGTCATGCTTGGCCGCGGAGGCGGCGGCGATAACGGTTGCGCCGTAGTACTTGGCGATCCGCACCGCCGCCTGCCCGACACCACCGGCCGCCGCGTGAATCAGCACGCTGTCCCCTGCCGTCACCCGCCCGAGCGACCGCAACGAGACCAGCGCCGTGGCCCAGTTGAGAACCAGCCCAAGCGCCTCCTCGTCACTCCACCCCTCCGGCACCGCGACAACACCATCCGCCACCATCACCACGTACTCCGCAAACGCCCCCGCCCCCGTGCCAACCACGTGCTCCCCCACCGCCACGCGGGTCACGCCACTCCCCCGCGCAACCACCTCACCCGCAGCCTCAAACCCAGCGATATACGGCACCCGAGGACCACCGTCGTACGTCCCCCGGCTCTGCATCACATCCGCAAAGTTCACTCCCGCAGCCCCCACCCGCACCAAAACCTCCCCCACCCCCACCGCAGGCACCTCCACTTCCACCACCCGAACCCCCGCAGGCCCCACCAACTCCCGCACCTCCAAAGCCCGCACAACCACCCCTCCTCAATTGTTTGACTTCGATCATACATATGTTCGCCCTCCATCGAACATAAATCCGATCGCCGTGGACGCCCCGCACAGCTAACGTCCCCGGATGGAGCTCACCACCCCGAGACTCACCCTCCGCTGGCCGATCGAGTCCGACTTCCAGATGCTCTGCGGACTCTGGACCGACGCCCGGGTAGCCCGCTTCATGGACGACTACGGTCCCCGAACCATCCCCGCCGTCCGGGAATGGCTGACCCGCCACACCAACGCCGCGAGCCAGGACGGCACCCACCTCCAGCTGATCCTCACCCACAACACCACCCCCGTCGGCTGGCTGGGCCTGGGCCAAAGCGACTCCCCCATAGCCGCCTGGAGCTTCGGCTACGCCATCCACCCCACCCACCGCTCCAACGGCTACGCCACCGAGGCCCTAACCGCAGCCCTCAGCTACTGCCACACAAAGCTGTCGATCCCCACCCTCTGGGGCGAATGCCACCCACCCAACACCGCCTCAGCCCACGTAATGCTCACAGCCGGCATGCAAGAACTCCCCCCAACCCCAACAAGCCGCCGCTTCCGCTACAGCCGAACCCACACCGAGTGAGCCGACCACCCCACCCCACGCCGGGCAGACAACCACTCAACCCGACCGGCCCGCGCGGGCGAACCACCCAGCCCGCCCCACACAGGTGAACCGATCGGCCAGCCACATACGCCGGTGAGCACAACCGCCGAACCCAACTCATTCAGCTGAGCCAACCGCCCCGCGCACCCCACGCCGGTGGAGCTACCCGCTCAACCCGACCCACACAGGTGAGCCGACCAACCCCACCCAACCCAAGCCGGGGAGCTAACCGCTCAACCCGACCCGCACAGGTGAGCCGACCACCAAACCCGACCCCAGCCGCCGAGCGGAGCGATGGCGTAGGGGGTGCGGGTGGCGGAGCCCCCGCTCGCGGCGAGCGCAGCGCTGCCGCACAAATGACGAAGGCGACGTGGTCAGCGAAGCAGAACGCTTCGCGACACACGTCGCCTATCGCCTTCGTGGACGATACTGGGATCGAACCAGTGACCTCTTCCGTGTCAGGGAAGCGCGCTACCGCTGCGCCAATCGTCCAAACCGAACACCCAGAAAAAAGACTGAGGTTCTCGAGGTGGAGACGGGATTCGAACCCGTGTACACGGCTTTGCAGGCCGTTGCCTCGCCTCTCGGCCACTCCACCACTGAGAGCCGAACCCTCTCCGAGCGGACGACCGGGTTCGAACCGGCGACCTCAACCTTGGCAAGGTTGCGCTCTACCAACTGAGCTACGTCCGCGCTGCGACCGGGTTTTTGCTTCCCCCGGCGCGAGAAGAACATTAGCCCATCTCCGCCCGAGTTCAAAAACGGGGGTCCCCAGGACGTCGACGTACGGTCATCAACTGCTCACCTTCGCGGGCCTGCGCGGCGCCTGATCACCTGCGCACTAAGGTGTTCCGCGGAAGGAGCACCACATGCGTATCTGGCTCAACGGCGCCCTGCTCGACGACGCGGCGACGGTCTCGCCGCTGGACCACGGGCTGACCACCGGTGACGGCGTCTTCGAGACGATCAAGATCGAGGACGGCAGGCCGTTCGCGGTACGCCGGCACCTGGACCGGCTGGTCCGCTCCGCGGTCGGCCTGGGCCTGCCGACGCCCGACGTACCCGCGATCGAGGCCGGCATCGACGCGGTCGTCGCGGCCGATCCGGGCATCCCGTTCGGCCGCCTGCGGATCACCTACACCGGCGGCGTCTCCCCACTCTCCTCGGACCGCGGCACCGCCGGCCCGACGACCCTGGTCGCGACCCAGGAGATCAAGCGCCCGGCCGCGACGTCCGCGATCGTCACGGTCCCGTGGGTCCGCAACGAGCGCAGCGCGGTCGCCGGCCTGAAGACCACGTCGTACGCCGAGAACGTCCGCGCGCTCGCCTACGCGAAGGAGCGCGGCGGCAGCGAGGCGATCTTCGCGAACACGGTCGGCGACCTGTGCGAGGGCACCGGATCGAACATCTTCTGCGTGTACGACGGCGAGCTGGTCACGCCGACGCTCGCGTCCGGCGCACTGGCCGGGGTGACGCGGGCGCTGGTGCTGGAGTGGTTCGGCGGCGTCGAGCGCGACGTACCGCTGGCGAAGCTGTCCGAGGCCGAGGAGATCTTCCTCACATCGACAACGCGTGACGTCCAGGCGATCCAGCGTGTCGACGACCGCGACCTGCCCGCGCCCGGCGTCGTCACGGCCCAGGTCGCGAAGATCTTCGCGGAGCGATCGGCGCAGGACCTCAACCCGTGAGCTAGGGCCGTACGGCGGTCCGCCAGGCCATCACAATCGCGCAGCTCCCGCTACTCCCCGCGGAGCACAAGCCGGCCGCGCCGATTGTGATGGCGTGGGGATCCGCGACTGCTACTCCCCCGAGGCCTTGCGGCGTTCGCGGTACGCCGCGACGTGCAGGCGGTTGCCGCACGTGCGCGCGTCGCAGTACCGCTTCGAACGGTTCCGGGAGAGGTCGATCAGGGCGTCGTCGCAATCCGGGGCCTCGCAGCGGCGGAGGCGTTCGCGTTCACCCGCCGAGATCACCTGGGCCAGCGCGATCCCGCACTCCACCGTGATCCGGCAGGCCAGCGACGCGCCCGCGCGGGAGTAGTGGATGTGCCACGGATGACCGTCGTGGTTCGTGAGCCGCGGAGTCGACGTACCGCGGGCGATGATCGCGTTGATCATCGTCGCCGCCGACGCGTCGGAATCGGTCGTGAACACGGGCGCGAACAGCGGTCGCAGATCACGGACCTCGGTCAGGTCCTTGTCCGTCAACGAGTCGACCGCGCTGAACTCCCGTTCCTGGACGAACTTCTCCAACTCCTCAAGAGTCTCCAGCGAATCGACCTGGCTGTTCGGTCCGGGCAGGGTGTTGACGAGCCGGACCAGCGTCCCGAGCGCCTGCTCGGTGTCGTGCGAGAAAGTCACAATCACGTCTCCAACGCGACGGGATCTCCGTCCTGACCCAAGAGTAGCCCGGCCCGATTAGATCGGCGCCTCATCATGCGCTATGGTTTCACCCGCAACACCACATCAGAAACACCAGCACCACGCTGGGCGATTGGCGCAGTGGTAGCGCGCTTCGTTCACACCGAAGAGGTCACTGGTTCGAACCCAGTATCGCCCACGACAGTCGATAGGCGACGTGTGTCGCAAAGCGTTTCGCTTTGCTGACCGCGTCGCCTGTCGTCGTTTTGTGCGGCAGCGCTTCGCTCGCCGCGAGCGGGGGCTCCGCCACCCGCACCCCCTTGCGCCTTCGCTTCGCTCGGCGGCTTGGGCTGGGTTTCGCTGTCGGCTCACCAGCTGGGTTGGGTTTCGCTCTCAGCTCACATGTTTGGGTTGGGCTCGGCGCGTCGCTCACCAGCCGAGGTTCGGGGCAGTCCCCGCCGTCAGCACATCAGCTGAAGTTGGGCTCGGCGCGGCACTCACCAGCCGAGGCTGGGATTCGCCGTTGGTTTGCCGGCGCGTGTTGGGGCTGCGGCTCGGGTTGTGTACGACGTTCTCGTGCGTTGGTTGGTTAGGCGGTTGTGTGGTGGGTTGGGGACAGGAGGGGCTTGTCGGGTGGGAGGGCGTCTGCGGGGGCTTCTACTTGGGCTGTGCAGGTTGGGGTGCCGCATTCGCAGTCGAAGGTTAGGGCTGCGGTCGGGTTGCGGGTGCGGGCTTGGGTTGCCAGTTGGGTGTTGCCTTGGCGGATCAGGGATTGGCGGGCGGGGGTGTCGGGGGCGGGGTGGGTGAGGTAGGGGGCGAAGTGTTGTTCTACGGCGGCGAGGGTTTGGGCGACTGATTGGTTGTCTACTTGGATGGCTGTTGCGTTTGTGGCTTCGAGTTGGTCTTGGATCAGTTGCCAGCCCCAGATCATGCCGTCCAGGGGAATGTCGGGGTTTCGGTGGCGGAGTCTGGTGAGTTGTTCGGGTTTGGTGGGCATCAGCCAGAGAGCGTTGGGGCCCGTGCCGGCTACGGCGGGGGTGACGAAGGCGCCTTCCACGATGACGGAGGCTTTGGTGGGGAGCGTCTGCAGGTCTTCGAGGATCATCGGGCGGCGGTCGAAGGTGCCGGGGCCGGTGGTGGGGTCGTGGAGGCCGGCGGCGGCTGCTCGCTCTTCGTGGAGGAAGGCGTGGGCGTCGACGCTGTACCAGACGTAGCCGTGCTTGCGGGCGAACAAACGGCTGATGGTGGTCTTGCCGGAGGCGGCGGGGCCGCCGAGCCACAGGGTTGTCATCGGGCCTCCTCGGGGAAGACGTACGGGAACAGCTCGTCGGGGATCAGGACCGAACGGTTGATGCCAGTCGATTGCCACGCTGCCGGCAGTTCTGGGAAGGGCGTGCGTGGACCATTGCCGAGGTGGCCTTCCAGCGCGAAGGCGACGGGACCGGTCGCCGCGGGGCGGACGTCGGTGCCGGCGCCGTTGAGCAGCTCGACGAGGGCGGCGTACACGTCGTCCGGGAGGCTGCCGTCGACGACATCGCACCAGACCTTGGCCTGACCGCCGGGTTTCAGCCCGACGCCCAGGAACAGCCCGAGCGAGCCGAAGGCCCCGGAATAGTCACTGAAGTACTCCGTGCACGTCCACGTCAAAGTCTTGATGTACGCCGCCAACTCGGCCGTCCCGGACGGCAGGCGTTCCTCGAGTACTGCGTCGGGCTGGTAGAGCCGGGCCGAGCCCAGCTGGAAGTACGCCGTCATGCGCCGGACCATAACCGCCCGTCGGCTCAGCTCAGTGCTTGACGAGTTCCTCGCTCAACGCCCACAGCCGTACGGCGGATTCCGGGTCGACCGCGTGCGGCACCACATCGGACCGGACGTCGGGGTCGCGGAAGTCCGTGTCGCCGACGGTGTCGAGCGGCGACACCTCGTTGTCCTTCAGGTACGTCCCGCCGTGCCCCTCGAGCAGCGGGCTCGTCGCGCCGAACACCGCCGTACTCGCGCCCTGCGCCGCCGTCTTCCGTTCGCGGGCCGGGTCCACGATCTGATTGCCGTCGGCATCGGTCAGGCCCATCGCGTGGTGCGCCTCGGCCGACAGCCACGGCGTCCGGGTCTCCCCCGCCTCCAGGTACGGGCCGAGGCTCGTGGTGATGACGATGCCGGGATGCGCGGCGAACGCGTGGATCCCGTACTGCGACCACCGCCGCTCCAGCTCCACCGCGAACAGCACGTTCGCCGTCTTCGACTGCCCGTACGCGCGCAGCGGGTCGTAGTCGTGGCCGAAATGCGGGTCGTCCCAACGAATGTCGGACAGCCGGTGCCCGCCGGACGTGACGTTCACGATCCGCGCGCCGTGCGCCGCCTGCAGCGCGGGCAGCAGGCCGAGCGTCAGCTGGAAGTGCCCCAGATGGTTCGTCGCGAACTGCGACTCGTACCCGCGGGCGTCCCGGTGCAGCGGGCCCGCCATGATGCCGGCGTTGTTGATCAGGATGTGCAGCGGCTGCCCGGTCGCGAGGTACCGCTCGACGAACGCGTCGATCGACTTCGGGTCGAGCAGGTCCAGCCGGCTCGCGTCCACGCCGTCGACGGCCTCGACCGTGTCGGGGTTGCGGACGGCGACGGTGACGTGGGCGCCGGCCTTGCGCAGTGCGCGGGTCATCTCGAGGCCGAGGCCGCGGTGGCCGCCGGTGACGATCGCGTTCTTGCCGGTCAGGTCGATGCCCTGGAGTACGTCGTCGGCGGTCGAGGCGGCGCTGAATCCGGTACCGATGAGCTGTTGTCTGGTCATGCCTCCACTCTGCGACGGGAGCGGCGTACGATGAATAAGTATCCGTTCATGTTTTCTTCGCGAGAGTACAGATGACCGATCAGTTGTCCGAGGTGTTCGAGCTCGTCGAGGTGCGCGGGCTGGTCTCCGGCGGTTTCGTCGTCCAGGGGCCGTGGGTCTCGCGCGCGACGTTGCAGGAGACGTTCAAGTTCATCGCGATGGTCGGCGGGCGGGCGCGGTTGGTTGCCGACGGGGTCGACGGGCCGATCGAGCTGTTGCCGGGCGACGTCGCGATCCTCAACAACCGCACCCGGCTGGAGCTGTCCGGCGGGTCGGGCGACGGTCCGGTCCGCGAGGTCGTGCCGGTCGAGACCGGGTTCGACCTGATGGACCTCGACTGGGACCGCAACGACATCGTCATCGGCGGCCGCATCGACCTGAACGAGGCCGGGCGGACGCTCCTCGGCGAGGCACTGCCGCCGGTCGCGCACGTGCAGTCCTCCCCCAGCGCCGGCGCGAACCTCCGCGGCAGCCTGCACCGGCTGTTCGCCGAGGTCAGTAGCCGGCGGATCGGCTCGACGTTCGCGATCCGCCAGCACGCGCAGCTGGTCCTGCTCGAGGTCCTCCGCACGTACGTCGAGCAGGCCGAGCTTCCACCGGGCTGGCTGCGGGTACTGACCGACGAACGTCTCCGCCCCGCGCTGACGCTGATGCACTCCCAGCCGGACACCCTCTGGGGCCTCAACGAGCTCGCGCATGCGGCCGCCATGTCGCGTACCGCGTTCGCCGAGCGCTTCCGTGCCGTCGCAGGCATGCCGCCCCGTGCGTACCTGAACCGCTGGCGCATGATGCTCGCCCAACGCGCCCTACGCAACGGCGACGCCAGCGTTGGGTCACTCGCCACCGACCTGGGCTACGCCTCCGAGAGCGCGTTCAGCACGGCGTTCAAACGCGAGGTAGGCGAGTCGCCGCTGCGCTACCGCGTCAACGCCCGCGCTCAGGCCTTGTCCAAGTGAGCCACCAGCTCACCGTCCAGCCGAAGCTCGACCGCAGCGAGCGCCTCCTCCAGTTGGGCCACTGACGACACCCCCACGAGCGGTACGACGCCGTGGTGCAACAGCCACGCGAGTACTACCTGGTTGACGGTCACGCCCAGCTCCCCCGCGACGTGGCGGATCGCCTCGAACCGCATGTACGCCGTGGGATGTGCGTAGCCACGCTGCGCCGAGAAAGGCCGGTCAGGACGTGCGTACGACCCCGTGAGCAGCGGCTGGTACGCCACGAGCGTCACGTCCGGATTCTCCGCCAGGTAGTCGAAGTGCTCGGTTCCTGCATGCTGGAAGTGCGGTGTACCGCGTCGTAGGACTCCTTGCAGCGCGGGCGGATTCGGCCAGAGGTACGTCGAGTGCTGCTGGATCACGGAGTACTGCGCGACCCCCTGTGCGGCCGCTGTCTGCCGAGCACGGTCGAACCGCCAGGTAGCCGTGTTGCTGCAACCGATGCGCTCCACGACCCCGTCTGCCGCCAACTGCCCAAAAGCCGCGACGGTCTTGCAACGGAGTGTCTCCTGGATCGCCTGGCACGGTTGTCCGCGCGCCACACTTCGTGGCGATCACCAGGTCGTCGCGGTCGGAGCGGGTGCGGAGCCAACGCCCGAGTAGTTCCTCGCTCTCCCCGCCGTGGCCGACCCATTGGTTGTAGTTGTTCGACGTGTCGATGAACGTGCCGCCGGCGTCGACGAAGCGGTCCAGGATCGCGGTCGCGGTGGCGGGCGGTGTCGACGTGCCGAAGTTCATCGCTCCCAAGCACAAGTCAGTGACCATGCGTTCCACCTTGCCTTTTCGACCGTGCTCTAGGTCAAGAGGTGCCTATAGTTGCGGCGTGCTGGCTGAGCGGGTCGAGGGGTACTTGCGGTCGCATCGGGTGGCTGTGGACGGCGTGGCTGCTGGTTTGCTTCTTGTGGTGGTCTTTGTCGTCGGGTGGGCGGTGCGGGCGCCTGGGGTGTATTTCGCGTTCTCTGGCTTGCTGGTGGCGCCGTTGGCGGTACGGCGGCGTTGGCCGGCGGTGTGTCTTGCGGCTGTTGCTTTGGTGGGGTTGGTGCAGTGGTTGAGCGTGCGCGACAGCGTTAGCGCGGTGCCTGCTGATGTCGCGGTGCCGATCGCGGTGCATGCGGCTGCGGCGTACGGGCCGGCTTGGCTAGGGCGGGTTGGGCTTGGTGGTGGGCTGGTGGGTGCTGTTTTGGGCGGGCTGGCCTGGCCGCGGTTGTTGGACACTGCGGCGGCGCATTTGGTGATCGGGGCGTTGCTGGCGAGCACCGTGGTCGCTGCTTGGGCTGTTGGGTCGCTTCAGCGGGTACGGCGGGTGCAGGGCGAGCGGGAGCGCGAGTACGCCGTACTCGCGGAGCGCACGCGGATCGCGCGGGAGATGCACGACGTCGTCGCGCACTCCCTGGCCGTCGTCATCGCCCAGGCCGACGGTGGGCGCTATGCCGCCGGCCACCCGCCGACGGACCCGGCGATCACCGCACTCACAACCATCGGCCAGCACGCCCGCCAAGCTCTCGCCGAAACCCGCCAGACCCTCGGTATCCTCCGCTCCGCTAACCAGCCCACCGCGCCGGCGCCTGGGCTGGATGAGCTGGACGGGCTGATCGAGGAGGTTCGGGCCGGTGGTCAGAGTGTTGAGGCGACGATCGGGGCACCGTCGCGCGCGGTGGATCCTGCGCTCGGGCTGGCCGTTTACCGAATCGTCCAGGAAGGGCTCACGAATGTGATGAAGCATGCCGGACCCCAGGCACACGCGGAGGTGACGGTCCGCTGGACGCCGGACCACGTCGAGATCACCGTCGCCGACGATGGGCCGGGCCCGGCTGGGCCGCCGGGCCGCGGGCTGATCGGCGCGGGCGGGTTCGGGTTGGTTGGGATTGGCGAGCGGGTTGCGGTGTACGGCGGGACGGTTGGGCTACGGGCCCGGGACGGAGGTGGGTCGTTGCTTACGGCTACGATTCCGGCGTGATCCGGGTGGTGCTGGCCGAGGACCAGGAGATGGTCCGGGCCGGGCTGCGGATGGTGATCGACTCGCAGGCGGATCTGACCGTTGTCGGCGAGGCGGGTGACGGGCTGGCGGCGGTCGAGCAGGTGCTGCGGTTGCGGCCCGACGTCGTCGTGATGGACGTACGGATGCCGAAGCTCGACGGGATCGCGGCGACCGCGCGGATCGGGCCGGACCCCGCCGTACTGATGCTGACCACCTACGACCTCGACGAGTACGTCCTGGCCGCCGTCCGTGCCGGAGCGAGCGGATTCCTGCTGAAGGACGCGCCGCCTGAGGACATGCTGTCCGCGATCAGAACCGTCCACGCCGGCGACGCCGTACTGGCGGCGTCGACGACCCGGCGGCTGCTGGACCAACTGCTCGCACGGGTCGAGCCGGCCGTGGATCCAGCAGCCGCCGAAGCCGTCGACGGGCTGACCGCACGTGAGCGAGAGGTTCTGGTAGCGATCGCCCGCGGCTGGTCGAACGCAGAAATCGCCGAACGCCTCACCGTGTCGTCAGGAACCGTGAAAACACATGTAAGCAGCGTGCTGTCCAAGCTAGGCCTCCGCGACCGCGTACAAGCGGTCGTCTTCGCCTACGAGGCAGGACTGGTCCGCCCGGGCTTCAAGCAGGACACGTCACGCCGACGGCAGCCGCCCACTCGACAGGTAGTCGTCAGCAACGGCGTCTACGCACGCCGAGGCGCCGTACACGCCGTGCTGGTAGCTGTCCTGCAGCGTGACCATGCGGGAGCCACGAAGCGCGCGGTACATGGCCAACTGGCCGGTGTACGGCAGCACGGGGTCGCCGGAGGCGCTAAGAATGAGCGCCTGGTGGCTGTTGTCGACAACAGTCGGCTGCTCGACCGGTGTGGTCGGCCAGAACGCACATGGGTTGATATCCCGGGCCAGCGGACCGTAGAGCGGCTCAGCAGCCCGATGGCTGACGATGTCGCGGTAATAGGTCTCCGGGTCGCGCGACGTGGTCCGGTCGGCGCACTGGTTCGCGACGTTGGCGCTGAAGCTGAACTCCGGCACCACCTCGGTCAGGTCGTACAGCTGGAAGCGCTGCTCCTGCGCCGGGGTCGGCGTGACCACCTTCCCGGCGGCAGCGTCCCGCAGTACGCGCACCTGCGCGCTGAACTCGGCGTACGACGCGTCGGTGTCGTCAACCGTCAGCAACAGGCCAGGAAGCATGGCCTGCGTCACCTGGTGCGGGCCGACCCGCAAAGGTGTGGCTGCCGCGATCCGGTCGATCGTTGCGAGTACGGCGGACCTGGTTGCGCCCAGGCCGGCGTTGTGACGCGCAGCCCAGCCGGCCCAGTCCGCCAGCGCTGCTGCATCGGCAGGAGCGGTCTCCCGCGTCCAGTTCGGCCCATAGCTGTCCGGAGCGTGCGAGCTGTCCAATACGACCCGGTCCGCGTGCGGCCCGAACAACTGGAGGTACACGGCGCCCAGGTACGTCCCATACGAGACCCCGAAGTACGAGAGCCGCTGCACGCCCAGGCGCGAGCGGACCTGGTCGAGGTCACGGGCGATGTTCCGCGTCGACGCGTACGGCAACAGGTCCTTGTACGGCGCACACCGGGCGGCCAGGTCCCGCGCGATCGCCGTACTCGTCTGGAAGTCCTTCCGGGTCGGGCTGCCGTACTGCACGCTCCGCAGGTACTCGTTGGTCGGATACCCGCACTCCAACGGGGTACTGCGCCCGAAGAATCGCGGGTCGACGCCCACCACGTCGTACTTCGCCGCCAGGGCCGGGTTCTTGTCCAGGAACCATGTGATGCCCTGCCGCGACGCCTCGGGACCGCCCACGTTCACGACGAGCGTGCCCTGCTTGTGCGCGGTGTCCGTAGCGGTCCGCCGAGCGATCGCGAGCGTGATCGATCGCCCGTTGGGGTTGCGGTAGTCCAACGGGACCTGCAGTTCGGCGCACTCCGCGCCGGCCGCGTCCAAACTCGCACCGACCTCGTCGTCCGGACCCGTACTGCAGCCGTGCCACGTGAGCTGCTCGGTAGGTCCGGTCAACACACCGGAAACCATGGACAGTGCGGCAACAACCGTGCCAATGATGCGCATTCTCGCCTCCTGCGTCAGGGAATGACGCCGGAAGCGTAGGTACGACGGACTCCTCGCCTCATCGGTGCAAAGACGGAACTTCGCGCACCGATCTCTGCCGCACGACAGAGACGCGCATCAGTCGCAGGACAGAGTCAGACCAGCCAACGACCGTCCTCCATCAGCACGCGCTCCTTCAGCTCGTTCACCTCACGCCAGGCCTGGATCTTGGCCGGCGTCACCCGGAAGAACGGGTAGTTCGGCAACGGCCGCGGATCGAAGCCGGCCTTCGCCGCGAACGCCGCGCCCTCGGCGTCGGTCGCCTCCGACACCATGACCGTGCCGGTCACGTGGATCACGTCACGTACCGCGCCCAGCGTCAACTGCACTTGCGGGTTCGCCAGGAAGTTCCGGGCCGTCGGATTCGTCCGCGTCGTCGACAGCAGCAACGTCCCGTCGCTCCACAGGAACGACAGCGGCATCAGGTACGGCGCACCGTCGAGCGCCGCCGTCGACACCCAGGCGTCGACGTCCTTGTCCAGGCGGTCCAGGGTGTCCTGCTTGCGGACCGCCGCTGGGCGGGCTGCTGCCGTCATCGCGTACTCCTCTGTCACATGTCGTCCTCGGGCTCCGTCAATCGGGGTGACGGCGCTGGGCCGGACAGTGTGACAGGTGAGAGGTTGGCAGACATGACCGGGGACGACTGGCTGGCGACACGGTTCGAGGAGAACCGCGACCGGCTGCGCGCCGTCGCATACCGGATCCTCGGGTCCGAGCCGGAGGCCGAGGACGCGGTCCAGGAGACCTGGATCCGGCTCAGCCGCAGCGACACCGACGCGATCGACAACCTCGGCGGGTGGCTCACCACGGTCGTCGGGCGGATCTGCCTGGACATGCTGCGGACCCGGCGCGGTCGTCCGGAGCTCCCGGTCGGCGACCACTCCCCCGTGCTCGCGGACGACGGCGTACCGGATCCGGAGCTGGCGGCGATCCAGGCGGACTCGGTCGGGCTCGCGCTGCTCGTCGTCCTCGAAACGCTGTCGCCGGCCGAGCGGCTGGCGTTCGTCCTGCACGACCTGTTCGCCGTACCGTTCGAGGACATCGCGCCGATCATCCGGAAGTCTCCGGCCGCGGCCCGGCAGATCGCGAGCCGCGCACGCCGGCGGGTCCGCGGTACGCCGGAACCGACAGGCGTCGACGTACTGCGGCAGAAGGAAGTCGTGAACGCATTCCTGACCGCGGCGCGAGAGGCGGACTTCACCGCACTGCTCGACGTCCTGGATCCCGAGGTTGTCGTGCGTGGGGACGCGACCGCGGCATCGTACGGGTCCACGATGGCGCCGTTGTCCGGGGCGGCCGAGGTCGCGGAGGCGTTCAGCGGGCGGGCGCGGGCAGCGAAGCTCGTGCTCGTCGACGGAATGCCCGGACTGGTGTGGATGCAGCGCGGCGAACCGGTGATTGTGTTCTCTTTCACGATGGTCGACGGGCGTGTCGCGGTGATCGACCTCCGGGGCGATCCGGAGTACCTCGAAAGCGTCGATCTCGTGACCTTGCGGGCCTGAACCGACGGCGTGGCGAGTGGACAGCGCGGGCGTGAATTGTGCGCCTGCCGATGCATCGTGAAAGCGCGCGGAATCCGGTTTTTGCGGACGCGAAAAGTGCGCTACTGTTCTGCTCTCGCAGGGAGCGGAAACGCTCGAAGCGAAGCGCGGACGTAGCTCAGTTGGTAGAGCGCAACCTTGCCAAGGTTGAGGTCGCCGGTTCGAACCCGGTCGTCCGCTCGGAGAGGGTTCGGCTCTCAGTGGTGGAGTGGCCGAGAGGCGAGGCAACGGCCTGCAAAGCCGTGTACACGGGTTCGAATCCCGTCTCCACCTCGTACAGCGCTTGGACGATTGGCGCAGCGGTAGCGCGCTTCCCTGACACGGAAGAGGTCACTGGTTCGATCCCAGTATCGTCCACGAAAGACAGGCGACGTGCGTCGCGCACTCCGGTGCGCCGACCACGTCGCCTTCGTCGTTCCGAGTCTGGTGGTGAGTGAGATGGACGAGTTCCCGGTCCCGCGGATCGTCGAGCGGGCGGAGTGGGACGACGCCCGGAAAGTTCTGCTGGCGCAGGAGAAGGCGTTGACGCGGATGCGGGATGCCGTCGCGGCGCAGCGTCGGCGGATGCCGGCGGTCGAGGTGAGCGGCGACTACGAGTTCACCGGCCCGGACGGGACGGTCACGCTGCGGGAGCTGTTCGACGGGCGGCCGCAGTTGATCGTGCAGCACTTCATGTTCGGCCCGGAGTGGGACGCGGGGTGCGACGGCTGTTCGATGATGGCCGACTCCATCGGTCCGCTGTCGCACGTGCACGCGCGCCGGACGTCGTTCGTGCTGGTGTCACGCGCGCCGATCGACAAGCTCACCGCATTCCGTGCCCGGATGGGCTGGGACCTGCCGTGGGTGTCCTCCGGCGGTACGACGTTCAACGAGGACTTCGGCGCGACCGTCGACGGCGAGGAACGCCAGGCGATCAGCGTGTTCCTCCGCCACGGGGATCGCGTCGTCCACACCTGGTCGACGTTCGCCCGCGGCGAGGAACCGTTCATGCTCGTCTTCGACCTACTGGACCTCACGCCGTACGGCCGCCAGGAGGCCTGGGAGAACTCGCCACACGGCTGGCCGCAGGACCCGCCGTACGAATGGATGCGGCTCCACGACAGCTATGACCTGTGACGTCTTGCTTGGGCGGTTACGGCCAGCAGAAGTACGGCTGCTCCGGCCAGAGCTAGTGGTGCCAGGTGTTCGTGGAAGATGAGCAGGCCGATCGCTGTGGCTACAACTGGTTCCAGCAGGGCTATTACGGCTGCTGTTGAAGCTGGGAGCGTACGTAGGCCTGCGTAGAACAGCGTGTAGGCCAGGGCGGTGGGGACTAGGCCGAAGTACGCGATCAAGAGCCAGCCGGTCCAGGTAGTGGGCAGTGCGGCGAACGGCGACAGTAATAGGGCTCCGGTTGTGAAGCCTAGGAGTGCTGTTGCCAGCGGGTCCTCGCTGTTGCGGCTCACGAGAGTCGTTAAGGAGTAGCCGGCCGCAGAGGCGACGGCTGCTGCTATGCCTGGCAGGCTTGTGCTGCCGGTGGTGGCGGTCAGTAGGGCCAGGCCGGTGATCGCGATGAAGGTGGCTGAGGTCAAGCGCTCGCGGGCAGCGAGCGTAATGATGACGGGGGCGGCGCCCAGCGCGATGACCGTGGCTATTCCTACGCCAACACGTGGAATGGCGGTGAAGTAGCCGAGTTGGCAGACGGCCAGGCCGACGCCGCTCAGGACATGGCGTGGTCGCACACTGCGTAGAGGTGCTCGGCGTACGAGCACGAGCCAGATGGCTGCCGCGGCGAGGCGCCAGAACGAGGTGGCGAGCGGGGTCAGGCCTGCGTACTGCGACAGCAGGGCGCCGGTAGGGCCGCCGGTTCCCCAAGCGAGGGCCGCCAGGACGACGAAGACGAGAGCACGACGGTGCATCGGATACTCCGGGATGATGTTCGCAACGGGTGGTCGGGGCGTCTGCGAACAGGCCGAAGAAGCTCAGGTCGCGGGACCTGAGCGCAGGGGAAGCCGTCCGCTAAGCGGCGGCCGGCGGGGTGATGATGCGATGCACGGGAGGACCTTAACCAGTCCCCGGGACGGCGGGCGAGCGGTTTACATCCGCAGGTATGAGCCGCCGTTGAAGTCGAGGACGGTGCCGGTGGCGAACTCTGCCTCCGGGGATGCGAGGTACAGGATCGCGGCCGCTACCTCGGACGGGCCGGCGACGCGTTCGAGGGGGCTTTCCAGCCGGCGTCGGTCGTAGCCGTCGCCGGCCAGGTTCACCGCGGCCATGTCGGTGACCGTCCAGCCCGGTGCGATCGCGGTGACGGCGATGCCTTCCGGGCCGAGCGCCCGCGCCAGGGATTGGGTGAACGACACGATCGCCGCCTTCGACGCGCCGTACGCGGGCTGGTTCGGCTCGCCGCGGAACGCGCCGCGGGACGAGACGTTCACGATCCGCCCGCCGCGGGTCATGTGCCGTACGGCGCACCACGTGACGTTGGACGGGCCAACGAGATTCACCGCGAGCGTGTCGGCCCACACCCGCTGCCATTCGGCGTACGTCGTCTCCCGGATCCGATGCGGGTGGTAGACGCCGGCGTTGTTCACGAGTACGTCGATGCTGCCCAGCGCGGTCGCCGCGTCCGAGACCATCGCCTCGATCGCGTCCGGATCCGCGAGGTCCGCCTGGACGGCGAGATGGCCCGACCCGGGCAGCTCCTTCACCAGCTGCGCGGCTGCCTCGCCGGACGAGCTGTAGTGTACCGCCACCCGGTCCCCCGCGGCGGCGAACGCTCGCGCCGTCGCCGCGCCGATCCCCCGCGAAGCCCCTGTCACCAGCACTGATCGGTTCATGCAACCGATCCTTTCATCAAAAGACACAGCATCAAGGACGAGGCTTCCAGTCCCGGCGGTACGACTTCGCCGCCCGGACCCACTCCTTCTTCGCCTCGTTCCGCAGCCGCACGTCCGCACGCCGCGCCATGTACGCCGCCTCGCGCTGCAGCTTCACCCAGCTCTCGTACCGCCGGTACGGCAGCGTGCCGTCCTCGAGCCCCGCCCGTACCGCGCACCCAGGCTCCGACTCGTGCGAGCAGTCCTTGAACTTGCACTGCTCTGCCAGCTCCGTGATGTCCGGGAACGCCGCGGCCAGCCCTTCCCCGCTCTCCTGCAGCCCGATCCCCCGCAGCCCAGGCGTGTCAATCACGACGCCACCAGACGGCAACACGATCAGCTCGCGCCGTACAGACGTATGCCGCCCCTTGCCGTCCTCCCGGATGTCCTGCACGTCCAGCAGTTCCACACCGGCCAGTGCGTTCACCAGCGACGACTTACCCGCACCGCTGGACCCCAGCAGCGCCAGGGTCGCGTTACCGGCCAATAGCTCACGTACGCCGTCCATCCCGGCGCCCGTGCTCGCACTACACACCAGTACGTCGGCCCCGGGCGCAGCAGCGGCCACGTCCTCCGCCAACAGCTCGGCGTCGCTCACGAGGTCCGCTTTGGTCAGTACGACGACCGGCCGCGCGCCGCTCTCCCAGGCGAGCGCCATGAAGCGCTCGATCCGGACGATGTTCGGCTCCGGGACGAGGCCGACGACGATCGCGATCACGTCGACGTTGGACGCGAGCACCTGGCCGCGGGACGACCCGCCGACCTCGGCGCGAACGATCGCGGACCGGCGGGGCAGGACCGATTCGACCGTGATCCGGTCATCCGGCCAGAAGCGCAGTACGACCCAGTCACCGGTGCACGGGCCGGCCTGGGCGTCCGACGCTATGTCGGCGAGCAGTGCTCCGGACCAGCTGGCCCGGACCGGCCCGTCGGTGGTGAAGACCGTCGCCAGGCCTTTGTCGACCCGGGCGACCCGTCCCGGGACCAGGTCCTCGGGGACGTCGTGCAGAGCAGCGGCCGTGGAGCTGTCGAGTCCCAGGGCCTGGAGTGTGGCTGACATGCGGCGAACCTTTCGAAGGGTCCGGCCGCGGGTTTCAGCTCCGCGGACGGACGACAAGGAAGACAACGGGCCGTTCGGCCTGTTCGAAGCTCATGGCGGGTTGCCTCCCTTCGGGTCCTGTGCGGTCCGCCTGGACCGGCTGTCGCGATGCCGTCAGCGTAGGTCGTCGCCGTCCCCCTGCGCACCCGGTTTTCCGACCCGCGCCGGCTCGTCGGACGGCTCCTCGACAGCCTTCTTCTTTTCAGTGGCCTTTTTGCCGATGGCCGCCTTCTTCAGACCCTTGCGTACGGCGGGAGCGATCTTGCGCGGCTCCTCCGCCAACTCCTCAAGCTTGCGCGCCGCCTCGGCCTCCGGACGCTCGTCCGACTCCACCGGCGTCAGCGAGTGGTGCTGCTCCGGCTCCGCCTTCATCACCGGCTCGACCTCGTCCGCGGCGGGCTCCGGCTCGTCCTTCTTCACCTCGGCGACCTGCGCCCGGTGCGGCCACAGCCGGTCCACCACAGCGTTCAGCGCGGCACCGATCAGTACCGCGATCGCGGTCATGTAGAGCCACATCAGTACCGCGATCGGTGCCGCCAGTGGGCCGTAGATCGACGTACCGCCGACCGTGCTCTGCAGGACCCAGCGGAGCACGAAGCTGCCCAGGATCCAGATCGACAGCGCCAGGAACGAGCCCGGCAGGTCCGAGACCCACGGCGTCCGGATCGGGACCGACAGGTGGTACAGGGTGTTCAGGAAGCCCGCGGACAGGATCGTGACGACCGGCCAGTACAGCTGGTTCAGGAAGTCGAGGCGGTGCGGCAACAGTTCGTCGACCGCGCTCGGGCCGGCCAGCACCAGCGGCAGCACGATCACGCCGATCACCAGCGCGGCGCAGTACAGGCTGAACGACAGCGCGCGGGTCCGGACGATGCCGCGCTTGCCGCCCATCCCGTACATGATCGTGATGGTGTCCACGAACACGTTCAGCGCCCGGCTGCCGGACCACAGCGCCAGCACGAAACCGATCGAGATCACGTCCGGCCGGCCGCCGTTCAGCACCTGGTCCAGGGTCGGCGCGATCACGTTCTTGATCGAGTCGTCGGTGAGCGCCCGGGCGGCCAGGTCGACGATCTGCTGCTTGACGTCGTTGATCGTCTCGACCTCGAACCACCGGCTCGCGATGTAACCGAGCGAACCCGCCAGCCCGAAGATCAGCGGCGGCAGCGAGAGGATCGCGAAGAACGCCCCCTCGGCCGCGAGACCGGTGACCCGGTAACGCAAACACACCCCGACCGTCTGGGTGAGCAGCTTCCAGGTCGTCGCGGGGACTTTGCGAACCCATGCCAATGAGAGGGAGCTCCCACCAGTGGGTCCTGCCCCAGAACGTGCCATACCGCTTACCGTACTGACATGGCGGACCCATTCGCGGTAACGAACCAGGCTCCCCCACTGCGGGGCGTGAACTTCTTCACGCGCGACCCGGCGCTCGGTGACGCTCTGCGTCCGTACGCCGCCCTCGCCGGCGACCTGACCGCCGACCCCGGGCTGACCCGGATCGGCGAGCTGGCCGGCTCCGAGGAGGCCCGCGCGCACGCCCTCCCGGCGAACCAGAACCCGCCCGTCCTGCGCACCCACGACCGGTACGGGAACCGGATCGACGAGGTCGACTTCCACCCGTCGTGGCACTGGCTGATGGAGCAGGCCGTCGGGTTCGGGCTGCAGGCCGCGCCGTGGACGAGCGACCAAGCGGCGCCGCACCTGCGCCGGGCGGCCGGGTTCTACCTCTGGTCGCAGGTGGAGCCCGGGCACGGCTGCCCGATCTCGATGTCGTACGCCGCTGTCCCGGCGCTGCGGGCGGACGAGCGGCTCGCGGCGGAGTGGGTACCGCGGCTGGCGTCCACGGAGTACGACGTACGACGGCTGCCGGCCGCGGCGAAGGGCGGCGTACTGGCCGGGATGGGGATGACCGAGAAGCAGGGCGGGTCCGACGTCCGGGCGAACCTGACGACGGCGACGCCGGCCGGGGACGTGTACCAGCTGGACGGGCACAAGTGGTTCTGTTCCGCGCCGCAGGTGGACGTGTTCCTGGTGCTCGCGCAGGCGCCGGACGGGCTGAGCTGCTTCGTCGTACCGCGGGTGCTTGCCGACGGCAATCGGAACCCGTTCGCGCTGCAGCGGCTGAAGGACAAGCTCGGGAACCGGTCGAACGCGTCGTCCGAGGTGGAGTTCCACGGGACGATCGGGTACCGGCTGGGCGAGGAGGGCGCCGGGGTCCGGACGATCATCGAGATGGTCGCGGCCACCCGGCTGGACTGCGTACTCGGGTCGTCCGCCCTCCAGCGGCGGGCGCTCGTGGAGGCCGTCTGGCACACGCGGCATCGGTCGGCGTTCGGCGGACTGCTGGCGGACAAGCCCGCGATGCAGAACGTCCTCGCCGATCTCGCGATCGAGAGCGAAGCCGCGACAGCCCTCGCCATGCGCCTCGCCGCAGCCGTCGACGCATCTCGCGGTGGGGCGGGCGAGCGCCCGCGCAGCGCGGCGGCCGAAGGGGCGTTTCGGCGGATCGGGTTGCCGTTGGCGAAGTTCTGGGTATGTAAGCGGACGCCGTTCATGGTTGCCGAGGCGCTGGAATGCCTCGGCGGGAACGGGTACGTCGAGGAGTCCGGGCTGCCGCTGCTCTACCGGGAGTCGCCGTTGAACTCGATCTGGGAAGGATCAGGCAACGTCAACGCGCTCGACGTACTGCGGGCGCTCCGGCGGCCGGAGTCGCTCGACGCCTGGCTGACGGAGCTGGCGGCCGTGCAGGGTGCGGACCAGCGGCTGGATGCCGCGGTCAACGACGTGTTGCAAGCGCTTGCTGATGTCGACAACGCCGAGGCCGGTGCGCGACGGCTCGCCGCGCTGATGGCCCTGTGTCTGCAGGCTTCGCTGCTGATCCGGCACTCGACGCCGGAGGTCGCGGACGCGTTCGTCGCGTCGCGGCTGGCGGGCGACTGGGGCGGCGTCTTCGGCACGCTCCCACGGACGACGCCGTTCGAGCGGATCCTCGACCGCACGATAGGGTGAGCGGCGTCGCGACTGGCGCGCTGAAGGTGGAGAACCACCGGGGAGCGAAACCCGTCGGCACCGTGCGCCTGGGTGCCTTCGACCCACTGCAAACCGCAGGAGAGACAACGATGACTCAGACCTTCGATGCCGCCGCCGCGTCGGCCGCGTACAACAACGCGCTGCAGGTGATCGCCGCGGTCGAGCCGACCATCGCCGGCGCGATCCGGGCCGAGCTGGCCGACCAGCGCTCCTCGCTGAAGCTGATCGCGAGCGAGAACTACGCCTCCCCCGCCACGCTGCTGACGATGGGCAACTGGCTGTCGGACAAGTACGCCGAAGGCACCGTCGGGCACCGCTTCTACGCCGGCTGCCAGAACGTCGACACCGTCGAGCAGACCGCCGCGGACCACGCGCAGGCGCTGTTCAACGCCCCGCACGCCTATGTCCAGCCGCACTCCGGCATCGACGCGAACCTGGTCGCGTTCTGGGCGATCCTGGCGCAGCGGATCGAGTCTCCGGCGCTCGCCGAGGCCGGCGCGAAGCACGTCAACGACCTGACCGAGGAGGACTGGACCAAGCTCCGCAAGGCGCTCGGCGACCAGAAGATGCTCGGCATGTCGCTGGACGCCGGCGGCCACCTGACGCACGGTTTCCGGCCGAACATCTCCGGCAAGATGTTCAACCAGCACTCGTACGGGACGAACCCCGCGACCGGCCTGCTCGACTACGACGAGGTCGCCCGGGCGGCGCGTGAGTTCAAGCCGCTGATCCTGATCGCCGGCTACTCGGCGTACCCGCGCAAGGTGAACTTCGCGAAGATGCGCGAGATCGCCGACGAGGTCGGCGCGACCCTGATGGTCGACATGGCGCACTTCGCCGGCCTGGTCGCGGGCAAGGTGTTCACCGGCGACTTCGACCCGGTGCCGCACGCGCATGTCACCACCACGACCACGCACAAGTCGCTGCGCGGCCCGCGCGGCGGCATGGTGCTGTGCCAGCCGGAGTACGCCGAGTCCGTCGACCGCGGCTGCCCGATGGTGCTCGGCGGCCCGCTCAGCCAGACGATGGCGGCGAAGGCGGTCGCGCTGGCCGAGGCCCGGCAGCCCGCCTTCAAGGAGTACGCGCAGAACGTCGCGGACAACGCGGTCACGCTCGCCGAGGGCCTGATGAAGCGTGGCGTCAAGCTGGTCACGGACGGTACCGAGAATCACCTCGTCCTGCTCGACGTCTCGTCGTACGGCATCACCGGCCGGCAGGCCGAGTCGGCGCTGCTCGACGCGGGCATCGTGACCAACCGGAACGCCGTACCGCGGGACCCGAACGGCGCCTGGTACACCTCCGGAGTCCGGATCGGTACGCCGGCGCTCACCACGCGTGGGTTCGGCGCCGACGAGTTCGACCGGGTGGCCGAGCTGATCGTCGACGTCCTCTCGTCTACCACCCCGACGACGACGGCCGCGGGCGCTCCGTCGAAGGCGAAGTACGTCCTCGCCGACGGCGTCGCCGACAAGACCCGCGCCGCCTCCGCGGAGATCCTCGACAAGCACCCGCTGTACCCGGGCCTCGAGCTCAGCTGATCACGACCTGCCCGTCCTCGGCCTGCCGGGGGCGGGCAGCCTTTTTCGGCATCAGTACCGCGGCGAGAATCGCGCCGGCGACGGCGATGCCGCCGGAGACCCACATGGTGGTGTTCAGGCTGGTCAGGAACGCGTCCCGCACACTGCTCGCCAGCCCCGCTGACCCGGTCTTGGACGCCACCGCGAGCCCACCGGCCAGGCTCCGCTCCGCCGCGTCCGCCACCTGGGCCGGCAGACCGGTGGTGTCGACGTTCTGCCGGTACACCGAGTTCAGTACCGTTCCGAGCACCGCGACACCGACTGTCCCGCCGACCTGACGGAACGCCTGCAACAGCCCGGACCCGGTACCGGCGCGCTCCGGATCCAGGACCCCGAGCGCGGCGTTCATTGCCTGCGGCATCGAACACCCGAGGCCGAACCCGACCACCACGAACCAGATCGCCGTGTACCCGTACCCGGTGCCGAGGTCGGTGAACGCGCCGAGCACGAACCCGACCGCCATCACCACGAACCCGGCCATCACCACCAGCCGGGTACCGATCCGCGACTCCACCGGCTCGGCCAGCTTCGCGCCGACCGTCATCCCGCCGATGAACGGCAGCAACTTCAGCCCGGTGTGCAATGCGTCGGACCCGTTGATGCCCTGGAAGTACTGCGGCATCGTGAACAGCAACCCGAAGATCGCGAACACCGACACCGTCAGCAGTACGGCGCCGCCGGTGAACACGCGCTCGCGGAACAGCCGCAGCTCGATCAACGGCTCCGGGTTCCGCCGCTGCCAGACCAGGAACCCGCCGATCAGTACGACGGCCAGCCCGAGGAACACGATCGTGACCGCGTCCGACCAGGACGACTCGCCCGCCTTGGTCACGCCGTACACCAAGGTGGCGAGACCGGCGCTGGAAAGCACGATGCCGAGCCAGTCGATCGCCGGACGCCGCGAACTGCGGGTCTCCGGCACCAATAGCGTGACCGCGAGCGCGGCGAGGAACGCGATCGGGACGTTCATCCCGAAGATCCACTGCCAGCCGGCGTGGTCCAGCAGCAGGCCGCCGACGATCGGGCCGAGCGGCATACCGATGCTGTTGGCAACGACGAAGAAGCCGATCGCCTTCTTCCGCTCCTCCTCGGTGCGGAACAGCACGGTGATCAGCGAGAGCGCGACCGGGACGATCATCGCGGCGCCGATCCCGAGGAACGCCCGGGCGGCGATCAGCCCGCCGGCCGAGTCCGCCAGCGCGCAGGCCAGGGACGCGAGCCCGAACAGCGTGAGCGCGATCGCGATGATCTTGCGGCGCCCGTACCGGTCGCCGAGCAGGCCGGCCGGCAGCAGCAACGCGGCGAGCACCAGGTTGTAGCTGTTCGCCATCCACTGCAGCTGGCTGGTGGACGCGTCGAGGTCCTTGGCGAGGGTCGGCAACGCGACGTTGAGCACGGTGGTGTCCAGGCCGAGCACGAGGACGGCGAGACACAACGCGATGAGGACACCGAAGCGGCGGGCGCCGGTGAGCGTCGGCGCTGCGGTGGTGGCGTCTGAGGTCATGAAATTCAAGTTATCAGAAATTTGTGATAGTTGCGATAAATCCGATGACTGTAAGCTTCAACTATGGCGGAAGAACCGAGCCGGGAGGCGGTCAGCCAGTTCGTCGAGCGATTCGCCGGCGTGCTGGCGAACAGCGGCGTACCGACGATGTCGGCTCGGGTGATGGGCGCGATGCTCGTCAGCCCGGACGGGACACTGACCGCGGCCGAGCTCGCCGAGTCCCTGAAGATCAGCCAGCCGGCCGTGTCCGGCGCGGTCCGGCAACTGCTGCAGGTGTCGTTCATCTCCCGCGAGCGGGTGCCCGGGTCCCGCAAGGACCACTACCGGATCCGCGAGGACGTCTTCGCCGCGATCCTCGAGCGCCGCAACCTCGCCCTGGGCGAATGGGAGTCCACCAGCCGCGCCGGCGCGAACCTCTTTCCGGCCGGCAGCCCCGTCGCCGAGCGGCTGACCGAGGCCGCGGACTTCTTCGCGTTCATCCACGCCGACATGGACCAGATGATCAAGGCCTGGCGGGCGGACCGCCACCAGTGAAACCCCTCGGCGGTACGGCGTGGCTCGACAGCGACGAGCGGGTCGCCTGGGAGACGCGGATCATGCGCCGCCGAGTCCCGCTGTACCGCGCCGGGATCGCGGCACTCCGCGCCCTCAACACCCTTACCCGCGGCCGTCCGTCGCTGCGGGTCACCCGCTGGGAACGGGTCGGCCCGCACGGCGCGACGTACGCGATGGACAAGCTCGAGACGATGACCGGCCGGACCGACCATCCGGTCACCTCCCGGAGCGAGCTCCGCGCCCGCACGTCGTTCGCGTCCCGGCTCGCGCGGGCCGTGTCGGCGGACGAATGGCCGCAGATCATCGCCGAGTACGACCGACGCCGACGCGGGGAACGTCCGCAGTACCACTATGTCGGCCACCGACCGCTGAACGCCGCGTCGCACGCGCTGATGGACGAGGCGTGGGTCCGCGGCGAACTCCCGACGGACGAGTTCCGCGCGTGGAACGTCCTGAAACACGAGGACGACGGCGCTTTCTACAGCGAGTTCTTCACGCACGGCAACGCCCGCGGCTACCCCGGCGGCGAAACCAACCCCGGCTTCCGCCGCGGCCGCATCATGTTCGACGTCGCCTGGCGCGACAAGGCCACGCTGCCCCTCGAACGCCAGATCCTCCGCCGCAGCCGCGTCCTCCGCGCCAAGGAACTCGTCAAGTTCCTCCGCACCGAACTCCGCGAGGCCGTCCACCCGCCGGCCCCGACCACCACGACCACCACGACCACCACCGAGAAGCGCCCGGACGTCTACACCCCTGAGGTCGTAGCCGCCCTCGCCGACTTCACGAAGCCCGCCGAATCCCGCTCCCCCACCGCCCGCGGCGAAACCACCCCGAACCCGCACCGCACCGCCGCCATCGAAGCCGCCAACACGGTGGCCAAGGCCCTCCCACCGCCAGCCACCTCACGCACCCCTCCGCAACCCCCGACGACCCGGCCCAAGAACCGTCCCTCCCACACCCCAGACCGCCACCCACAGCGCTGACGGGCGTGGATGCCGCCCAACGGGCTTCGTGTTAGCTGCGGCGCAGGTCACCGCGGCCCTGGACGCGCGACGTGGATCGGAGGTGGGGGCAGGTCTACCTGGAGGTGGTGAGCGAAGGCGAGGGCTGTCGTGTCGGCATCGTGGGGAGCGACTACCTGGGCGCCTACCGGGAGGCCGGAGGCCAAGCCCGCTGGGACGCTGACGGCGGGGTGGCCGGTGACGTTGAAGGTCCAGCACGGGTCGCCGGTGACGATGCTCTGCTCGTGCTGGTCGTAGCCGTGGGCAACGGTCAGCGTGGTGGGGGTGACGAGAACGTCGGCGTCGGTGAAGAGGTCTGCCAGCGCGGTGTTGTTGTGGTCCCGGATCTCGCGGGCGCGCCGTACCTCGGCTGCTGTCACGCCGCGGCCGTTGTCGAGGGCCGAGAGGACCGGCCAGGCTTCGTCGGTCGGCTCGAGGTCCAGCTTGGTGTCGATCAGTTCCACGTCGCAGGCGGCCAGCCGGGCGCGGATCACCTGATCCACTTCCTCGTCGGCCGGATGCGCACCGAGCGTCGAGCAGTACGCGACCCGCCAGGTGCGAGCGCTGGGAGCGGTGGGGACTGGCCAGTGAGGTAGCGCGGTCGGGTCCAGGCGGTGCGGGCCGGTGGTGAGGCTCGTGGCGAGGATGACGTCGTCGAGGTCGGCGCCGACAAGGCCGGCAGTGGTGAGTTGGCCGAAGCCGCGGCCCGTGGGGCGCGGGACACGGCCGTATGTGCCTTTGAAGCCGACGATGCCGCAGAACGAGGCGGGGATCCGCAACGAGCCGCCGCTGTCCCCACCGGTCGCGAGCGGTACGACGCCTGCCGCCACCGCGGCCGCGCCGCCTGCGGTCGAGCCGCCCGGCGAGCGCGTGAGGTCCCACGGGTTGCGCGTGTACTCGCGTCCGTTCCAGCCGAACGTCAACGCCACGGCCCCGCTCCGAGCCCGCGTCGACCAGCCGATCGGGATCGCCCCGGCCGCGGTCAGCCGCTGCAGGATCGGCGACTCCGGCGGCGTCCGCGCCTTCACCAGGAACGGCACCGCGGCCAGCGCCCCCGCCACATCCACCCGCTCCGCCGCCCGCCGTGCTCCGTCGATGTCCAGCCCGTCCAGGAAATGCAGCACCGAGTCCCATCGCAGGGCCGCCCCCAGCGCCTCCTCGACCACGTCCCGCGCCGACACCGTCCCCGCCTGCACCGACTCCGCGATCCCTCGCGCCGTCATTCGGCGACCAGGCAGTAGGAGAACGGGAGGCGGCGGTCGAGCCAGTCCGCGGTGATGGTGATGTGGGTTGTGCCTTCGGTGTACATGGCGAGTTCGCGGTCGGCGCGCCATTCAAGAGTGCGGGTCTTGGCGGGTTGGTCGTCGCCGGCACCTGTGAGACCTTCCAGTACGCCGACCACCAGGCGGGTGGCTGCTTTCGCCGCCAGGCGTACCGGTGGGCCGCTCAGCCATTCGGTACGGCCGAGAAGGTCGGAGTGGCCGGGCTGATGGATCTGCCAGTTCGGGCGGAGGAGGCGGCGGGGTGGGAGGCGGGTGATCGTGCCGAGTTCTGCGCCGGCGGCGTCCTCGACGGTCCACGAGTGGCGCGAGACCTCGACCACCCGGCACAGCGGCCGCGTCAGGTCGGCGTCGAGGTAGAGGGTCCGTTCGGCGCCGACGTACGCGCAGGCGGTGAGCACACGTTCGTCCCTCGGGCCGGACGGTACGCGGATCGCGTTCGGGCCCCACTCGACGCGGTTGCGGGTGCGGGTTGCGGGCCGTTCGACGTTGCCGAGCGTGAACTCATCGACGCTCTCCCAGTCGGGCACGCGCCGAGTCTACGGGCGGCTGCACCCGCAGCGCGGCCCACAGGACGAGCGCCGCGAACAGTACGCCGACCAGCACGCACGCGCCCGCGATCCCCATCCCGGAGACCAACGCCCCGAACCCGGTCATCGCGACCGGCATCAGGGCCTCGTCGGACAGGTTCACGATGCTGTAGCTCCGCCCGAGGTACGACGGATCGACCGACTGCTGGAACGCCGCCGACAGCTGCGCCGACGCGAGGCCCGCCGTACAGCCGATCATCGCCATCGCGACGAACACCGCGAGCCGCGGCACCACCCCGATCATCGCGCACCCGGCAGCCTGGACCACCAGCGCCAGCAACCCGGACCGCGCCAGGTCCGTGGGCTTCCACCGCATCGCCAGCACAGCACCGCCGGCCGCCGCGATCCCGGAGGCCGCCTGGAACCAGCCGTACCAGGCCGAGCCCCACCCCTCGGAGTGCGTCCGCTGAACCAGGCCGACCGCGAGGATCGGCCCGACGCACAGGTTCAGCCCGGAGAACGCGATCACCAACGTCCGCGCCCGTACGTCGCGCCGCAGGTACGCGAACCCGGCCCGCAGATCGGCACGCACCGATCCACCCGACGACGCCGGCTGTGGCAACCGCGGCTTCACCAGGAACGCGAGCGCCACCGCGATCACCCCGAACGACGCCGCGTCGACGACCATCACCGTCACCAGCCCACCGTGCGCGACCAGCAACCCGCCCAACGGCGCCCCGGCGAACGCCGCCAACCGCGTCGCCAACTGCGTCCCCGCCGACAACTTCACCAGGTCCGAAGACTGCACCATCCGCCGCGGCAGCGTCCCGGACGCGGGCGTGTACAACGCGTCGACCGCCCCGAACACCACCGCCACCGAGATCAGCAACGCGAGCGACAACCCCCACACCAGCACCGCCACGGCGGCGACGGCGAGTACGACGATCCGCGCCAGGTTCGCGAGGATCATCGTCCGCCGCCCGTCGAGCCGGTCCGCGAGCGCGCCGCCGTACAGCAGGATGAGCGCCTTCGGCAGCGCGCCGATGCCCATCACCAGTCCCGCCCCGGCCGGGGTGGTCACCTGCGCGGCGCTCCAGGCGAGGCCGACGTACCACGCGGTGTCACCGGCCCACGAGATCGCGGCCGACAGGATCCAGCCGTGCACCCGGCGGTCTCTGCGGAGCGGCGGGAAGACCGGGGCGTTCACGGCCGGGCAGGTACGGCGTGCGCGAAGAAGAACACGCGCTCCGCGTCCTCCCCCTCGGCCGGGTGGTCGCCGTACTCGCGGACCAGGTCCTCGATCCGTTCGCTGAGCTCGACGAGCTGCGACGGCGTCAATGTGAGCCATCTCTCGGTCGCGTACGCCGCCCGTACCCAGGGCTCGTCGAACTCGTACCGGATGTCGAACCACTGCCGCACTTTCCCGACATGATGCGCCAGGTTCACGTCCTCGGCGGAGGCCGCGACGAGCTCCCCCGCCGGGTCGCCCTGGGCGTCCGCGATGGACCACGAGTACTCCGAGGTGTCGCCGAGCTTCCACCAGCGTTCGCGCCGGGTCTTCGCGAGCTCAGGCGCTTCGACGATCACGCCCGCGGACGCGAGAACCTTCAGGTGATGGCTGACGTTGCCGACAAGTTCTCCGGTCGCCGCGGCCAGCCGGGAGGCGGTCGCGGGGCCCTCGACGTGCAGCAGGTCGAGCAGCCGGCGGCGCAGCGGATGGTGCATCGCGGCCAGCACGGACGGGGTCACGGCACGGCGGTTCGGAGGCGTCATGGAGGCCACCGTAGCTTCCGCAAGAACTCTTGCACAAGAGTTCTTGCGGAAGACTCGAACCGCCGAAATCAATCTCCACCAGACTGCTAGACATAGCCACATCGTGAGATCGGGTCTCAGGATGTAGGAATGGGAGTTGATTTGTCAGGCGTTCGCGCTGACGCTTGTGGACATGCTCGCTGCCCTTTCCACCCACCTCGTAGGTCGCATTCATGTCGACCTCGGGCGGATGCGCAGCGCCATCTGTTGTCCTTCGATGTTCTGACAGCCCCCTGATCATTCCCCGATCACCGCTGGGTGCGCACCGCGCGGAACACATCGAACCGACGACGCTTCGATCTCCCCGCCGCTGGTGAGCACCTGTCACGAGGACAAGGACACGCCCCGATGACTGCCGGCGTCACCTCCCCCGCCCGTAAACCGGCCCGCCCCCGCAAGGGCAAGGGCGAAGGCCAGTGGGCACTCGGATACCGCGAGCCGCTGAACAAGAACGAAGAGAACAAGAAGAACGACGACGGCCTGAACGTCCGGGCCCGGATCGAGAACGTCTATGCGCACCGCGGCTTCGACTCGATCGACCCCGCCGACCTGCGCGGCCGGTTCCGCTGGTGGGGCCTCTACACGCAGCGCAAGCCCGGGATCGACGGCGGGAAGACCGCGACCCTGGAGCCGGAAGAGCTGGACGACCGCTACTTCATGATGCGGGTCCGGGTCGAGGGCGGCCAGCTCACGACCGAGCAGCTCAAGGTGATCGCCGAGGTCTCCACCGAGTACGCGCGCGACACCGCGGACATCACCGACCGGCAGAACATCCAGCTGCACTGGATCGCGATCGAGGACGTGCCGAAGATCTGGCAGCGGCTCGAGGCCGTCGGGCTCTACACCACCGAGGCGTGCGGCGACGTACCGCGGGTGGTGATCGCCAGCCCGGTCGCCGGGATCGCGGCGGACGAGATCATCGACCCGACACCGGCCATCACCGAGATCGTCGACAAGTACATCGGCTCGGACGAGTTCTCGAACCTGCCGCGGAAGTTCAAGACCGCGCTGACCGGGCACCCGTCGCACGACGTCGTCCCCGAGGTGAACGACATCGCGTTCGTCGGTGTCGTGCACCCGGAGCACGGCCCGGGCTTCGACCTGTGGGTCGGCGGCGGCCTGTCCACGAACCCGATGCTCGCGCAGCGGCTCGGCACCTGGATCCCGCGCGACGAGGTCGCCGAGGCCTGGTGGGGTGTGACCAGCATCTTCCGCGACTACGGCTACCGCCGGCTGCGGAACCGGGCACGGCTGAAGTTCCTGCTCGCGGACTGGGGCGTCGAGAAGTTCCGTGAGGTGCTGGAGACGAAGTACCTCAAGCGGAAGCTGATCGACGGCCCGGCGCCCGAGGTGCCCGCGATCCAGGGCGACCACATCGGCGTCCATAAGCAGAAGGATGGCAACTACTACGTCGGCGTCGCGCCGGTCGTCGGCCGCGTTTCCGGTACGTCGCTCGCGCAGGTCGCGGACGTCGTCGCGAAGCACGGGTCGGACCGGATCCGGACCACGCCGCAGCAGAAGCTGCTGGTGCTGGACGTCGAGGAGTCCCAGGTCGACTCGCTGGTCGCGGAGCTGGACGCGCTCGGGTTCCAGGCGAACCCGTCGGCGTGGCGGCGGAACACGATGGCCTGCACCGGCATCGAGTTCTGCAAGCTCGCGATCGTCGAGACCAAGGCGAAGGCGGCCCGCTTGATCGAGGAGCTCGAGGAGCGGATCCCCGAGCTCGACGTACCGATCACCGTGAACCTGAACGGCTGCCCGAACTCCTGCGCCCGGATCCAGACCGCGGACATCGGCCTCAAGGGCCAGCTGGTGATGGATGCCGACGGCAACCAGGTGCCCGGGTACCAGGTGCACCTCGGCGGCGGGCTCGGCCTGGACGCCGGCTTCGGCCGGAAGCTCCGCGGTCACAAGGTGACGGCGGACGACCTGACCGACTACGTGGAGCGGGTCACGCAGACGTACCTCAAGGAGCGCACCGAGGGCGAGCGATTCGCCCAGTGGGTCACCCGGGCTGACGAGGAGGCACTGACATGAGTGAGCGTGCTGCGCCTCTCTACTGCCCGTACTGCGGAGACGAGGACCTCAGGCCCTCCGAAGAAGGCCATGGCGCGTGGGAGTGCCGGCCGTGCGCACGGGTGTTCCAGCTGAAGATGATCGGGTTGCGGGTGACGGTGGAATGAGTGACTTGAAGACGCTCGCCGAGGAGGCGAACGAACGGCTGGCCGACGCCACGCCCGTCGAGGTGCTGACCTGGGCGCGGGAGACGTTCGGTGACGAGCTGGTCGTGACCGCCTCGATGGCCGACGGCGCGCTCCCGCACCTGGCGGCGCAGGCCGCGCCGGGTGTCGACGTACTGTTCCTGGACACCGGCTACCACTTCGCCGAGACGATCGGGACCCGGGACGCGGTGGCCGCGACGCTGCCGATCCACCTGGTCAACGCGCTGCCGCGGCAGACCGTCGCCGAGCAGGACGCGGAGTACGGCGAGAAGCTGCACGACCGCGACCCGAACAAGTGCTGCGCGCTCCGCAAGGTCGAGCCGCTGAACCGGTACCTGTCCGGCTACAAGGCGTGGGTCACCGGCATCCGCCGCGAGGAGGCACCGACCCGCGCGAACACTCCGGTCGTCGAGTACGACGAGAAGCGCGACATGGTGAAGCTGAACCCGATCGCGCCGTGGACGCAGGAGGACCTGGACAACTACATCCAGGACAACGGCGTACTGGTGAACCTGCTGCAGTACGACGGCTACCCGTCGATCGGCTGCGAGCCCTGCACGCAACGCGTCGCGCCGGGCGAGGACCCGCGCAGCGGCCGCTGGGCCGGCACCGGCAAGGTGGAATGCGGGTTGCACACATGAGCACAACTGTTACCGAGTTGGACGCTCTGGAGAGCGAATCGATCTTCGTGTTCCGTGAGGTGGCGGCGGAGTTCGAGCGGCCGGTGATCCTGTTCTCCGGTGGCAAGGACTCGATCGTGATGCTGCACCTGGCGCGGAAGGCGTTCGCGCCGGCGGGTGTGCCGTTCACGTTGCTGCACGTCGACACCGGACACAACTTCCCCGAGGTACTCGCGTACCGCGACGCGACCGTCGAGCAGTTGGGCCTGCGGCTCGAGGTCGCGAGCGTGGAGGACTACATCGCGGACGGGCGGCTGCGGGAGCGGACCGACGGGACGCGGAACCAGCTGCAGACGATCCCGTTGCTGGACGCGATCAACCAGCACCGGTTCGACGCGGTGTTCGGCGGCGGCCGGCGTGACGAGGAGCGGGCGCGGGCGAAGGAGCGGATCTTCAGCCTGCGTGACGAGTTCGGCCAGTGGGACCCGCGCAACCAGCGGCCCGAGTTGTGGTCGCTGTACAACGGGCGGCACCGGCCGGGCGAGCACGTGCGGGTGTTCCCGCTGTCGAACTGGACCGAGCTGGACATCTGGCACTACATCGAGCGCGAGCAGATCCCGCTGCCGACGATCTACTACGCGCACGAGCGGGACGTGTTCGAGCGCGACGGCATGTTGCTTGCCGTCGGCCCCTATTCGCAACCGCGCGACGGCGAGACCGTTGGCCGGCGCACCGTCCGCTACCGGACCGTCGGCGACATGTCCTGCACCGGCGCGGTGGCCTCCGTCGCGACGACCGCCGCGGACGTCGTCGTCGAGGTCGCGGCCAGCGAGATCACCGAACGCGGCGCGACCCGCGCCGACGACCGGGCCAGCGAGGCCGCGATGGAAGACCGTAAGCGAGAGGGGTACTTCTGATGAGCACCCTGTTGCGGCTGGCAACAGCCGGCTCTGTGGACGACGGCAAGTCGACCCTGGTCGGGCGGCTGCTGCACGACTGCAAGGCGATCCTCGCCGACCAGATCGCGCACGTGAAAACCGTCTCCGAGGCCCGCGGCGGCGATTTCGACTTCGCACTGCTCACCGACGGCTTGCGCGCCGAACGTGAGCAGGGCATCACGATCGACGTCGCCTACCGGTACTTCGCCACCGACAAGCGCTCGTTCATCCTGGCCGACTGCCCCGGACACGTGCAGTACACCCGCAACACTGTGACCGGCGCCTCGACCGCGGACGTGGTGATCATCCTGGTCGACGCCCGGCACGGCGTCCTCGAGCAGACCCGCCGGCACCTCGCGGTCGCCGGCCTGCTCCGGGTCCCGCACGTCGTCCTCGCGGTGAACAAGATCGACCTGGTCGGCTACGACGAGGCCGTGTTCACCAAGATCGCCAAGGAGGTCAACGACGTCGCCGACCAGCTCGACATCGCCGACGTCCAGGCCATCCCGGTCTCCGCCCTGGTCGGCGACAACGTCGTCGACCACTCCACGCAGACCCCCTGGTACGACGGACCGACCCTGCTGGAGTACCTCGAGAACGCCAACGGCCGCACCGACACCACGCAGCAGCCGCTGCGCTTCCCGGTGCAGTACGTGCTCCGCCCACAGACCGACGACCAGTACCGCGACTACCGCGGCTACACCGGAACCGTTGCCTCCGGCACCGTCACCGTCGGCGACCCGGTCATCGTCCTCCCGGCCGGCCGCCGTACGTCGATCGCCGGCATCGACCGCCCCGTCGTCACCACCACCGGCACCGCGGTCGCCGAACGGCCGTCCGCGATCGCCGGCGAGGCCGTCACGGTCCGGCTCGCCGACGACATCGACGTCGCCCGCGGCTCGGTCATCGTCGCCGCCGACGCCTCCCCCGGCACCCGCCGGGAACTGGCCGCCACCGTCAGCTGGCTGTCCGACCGGCCCCTCACCGTCGGGGCCCGGGTGCTGATCAAGCACACCACCACCACCGCGCAGGCGATCGTCACCAAGATCACCGGCGCGCTGGACCTCGACACCCTCGGCGTCATCGACGCCGCCGAGCTCGCCCTCAACGACATCGGCAAGGTGCAACTCAAGATCGCCGCACCACTCGCCGCCGACCCGTACTCCCGCAACACCATCACCGGATCGTTCCTGCTGATCGACGCCCACGACGGGTGGACACTCGCAGCCGGCATGATCGACGACGAAGAAGGGGAACTGCTGTGACTGCTCCAGCGCTCGTGATCCTCGCCCACGGCAGCCGCGATCCGCGTTCGGCCGCCACCGTCCACGCCCTCGTCAAGTGCCTGCGTGAGATGCGTGCCGACCTGCGGATCGAAGCCTCCTTCCTCGACCACTGCCCGCCGACGCCGTACCAGGTGCTCGGGAAGCTCGCCGCCGAGGGCGTCGAGGAGGTCGTCGTCCTGCCGCTGCTGCTGTCGGCCGCGTACCACGCGCGGATCGACGTACCGGCCGTCATCGACGAGGCGCGCAGCCGGTTCCCGGGGCTACGGGTGACCGCGTCCGACGTCCTCGGGTACGACGACACGCTGCTCGACGTGCTGGACCGCCGGATGCGCGCCGAGCTCAAGGGCGGCCGCGTGCGCGAGCTGGACGCGCTGGTGCTGGCCTGCGCCGGATCGAGCGACTCGCACGCGAACGCCAGCGTCACCCGGCTCGCGCGGCTGTGGGGTCAGCGGCACAAGCTGCCGGTCACCGCCGCGTTCGTGTGCGCCGCGTCGCCGTCGCCGGCCGAGGCCGTCCTGCAGTGGCGGCTCGAGGGCCGCCGCCACGTCGCCGTCGGCTCGCTGTTCCTCGCGCCGGGCGTGCTGCCGGACCGCGCCGAGTCCACGTCCCGCCGGGCCGGCGCCGTCGCGGTGTCCCGCCCGCTGGGCGTCAGCGCCGAGGTCGCCCGCCTGGTCATGCTCCGCTACGGCGTCGCAGGCCTCGACCTGCTGACCCTGGAGCCCGCCCCGCGCCCGATCATCGCCCGCCCCGAGCTGGTGCGTACCGCCTAGAACCTGTGGGGATCGACGAAGGAGGCGTCCGTGTAGGGCGCCTCCTTCGTCGTTTGCTGGGCGACGAGTTCGCCGATACCAGCGCAGTGCTTGAAACCGTGGCCGCTGTCGCCGCCGGCGATCAGCACGCGGTCGTCGTACCGCCCGACCAGGAACTGCCCGTCCAGCGAGTCGGTCACCATGCACGGCATGAGCTTCACCGGCTCGGGATCGAGCTCTGGGAAGTGGTCCGCGATCGCCGCGGACAGTTCGGCGATGTCCTTGCGCGGGTGGATGTAGCGGTCCAGCTCGTCCGGGTCGACGTCCCGGTCGCGCTCCGCGCCGTCCAGGCCGACCTTGACGAGGAAGTCCTCGTCGGACCCGTGTCCCCACAGCCCGCGCCCGTCCCCGAACTCCCAGATGAACGACGGGAAGTTCCGCAACTGGAAGGCCGTCGACGCGGGGTCCTTCGGCTGGAACCAGAACAGCGGCGTACGGCGCGGTGACAGCGACACGTCCGGCACGAGTTTGCTCAGCCACGCGCCGGTGCTGATCACGACCTGCTCCGCGGTGATGCTCGTCGTCGGTGTCCGGACCGTCAGCCCGTCCGCGCCGACCTCGATCGCGGTGACCATCGTGTGCGGATACACGGTCGCGCCGAGCCGTTCGGCCTCCGCGACCTGCGCGCGAACGGTCGGCTCCGCGTAGCAGATGCCCGCGTCCGGATCCCACACCGCGACGTCGTCGGCCGCCAAGTTGTACTGCGGGAACCTCTCGCGCAGCTCGTCATGGGTGAGATCAGCCGGCCGCGCACCGACCGCAGCCCGCGCCCCGGTCACCGGCTGGCTCCCCGGAGCGCCGACGTTCAGCGAGCCGGTCTGCCGGACGTACGTCGCTCCGTTCCGCTCCCCCAGCTCCGTCCACAACGCCAACGACTTCCGCGCGATCGCAGTCAGGCCGGGATGCTCCATACACGCCACCCGGAACAACCGCGTCGTCCCGTGCGAGGAGCCGAACGCGTGCCCGATCCCCTGCTGCTCGATCCCGACGACGTCCACGCCACGAGCGGCCAACCTCCACAAAGCCGCCGACCCGAACGCACCCAACCCGACCACCACGACATCCGCCACACCCGCAACCCTATAGGCCGACCATGGCCATTCCGGCTGGGTTGTAGCGGTTGCCTTGGACACCTACGCGGGCGGCGAGCGTGTTGAGATCTGCCAGCTCGTCGGCGGACAGGGCGAGCTGGGTCGACGCGTTGTTCTCGTCGACGCGTTCGCGTCGGCGCGTGCCCGGGATGGGCACGATCCACGGGTACTGGGCGAGCAACCACGCCAGCGCCACCTGCCCCGGCGTACATCCCTTCGGCTCCGCGAGCGCCCGGACGTAGTTCACCAGCGCCTCGTTCGCCGTCAGGTTGGCCGCCTCGAAGCGCGGGACCCGGTTGCGGATGTCGCCGGCGTCGAACGTGGTCGTCGTACCGACCGTGCCGGTCAGGAATCCCTTGCCCAGCGGGCTGAACGGCACGAAACCGATCCCGAGCTCCGCACACGCGGGCAGCACCTCCGGCTCCGGATCGCGCGTCCACAGCGAGTACTCGCTCTGCACGGCCGTCACCGGATGGACGGCGTGCGCCCGCCGGATCGTCGCCGCCCCCGCCTCGGACAACCCGAAGTGCCGGACCTTGCCGGCCTGGACGAGTTCGGCCACCGCCCCGGCGACGTCCTCGATCGGCACCGCGGGGTCGACCCGGTGCTGGTAGAACAGGTCGATCACGTCGATCCCGAGCCGGCGCAGCGACTCGTCCGCGACCCGGCGGATCTGCTCCGGACGGGAGTTCGTCCCGCGCATCGCGCCGTCCTCGATGTTCCAGCCGAACTTCGTCGCGATCACCACCTGGTCCCGCAGTGGCGCCAGCGCTTCACCGACGAGTTCCTCGTTGACGTACGGCCCGTACACCTCGGCGGTGTCGAAGAACGTGACGCCTTGCTCCACGGCGTACCGGATGACGCCGATCATGTCGTCGCGGTCACCGGGGTTGGGGCCGTAGCTCTGCGACATCCCCATACATCCCAGACCGATCGCCGACACCTGCAGACCTTGACCGAGCGTTCGTGTGTGCATGCCCCCGACGGTAGAGCGGGCGCGGCGGCGGGAGGGAGACACTGCGAGTACCCCTGTCGGCTAGCGTGATATCTTGATATCCATGGCGAAGGACGTGACCAAGAACATCCTGCTGCGGCTCGACCCGGAGCTGGCCGACCGGCTGCAGACGGTGGCGTCGGTGGAGGGACGGTCGGTGTCGGACGTGGCCCGCGAGGCGATCGCCGCGCTGGTGGACCAGCGCCGCCAGGACGCGCAGTTCAGCCAGTTGCTCGAGGAGAACCTGACCCGCCACGAGGAATCGCTGCGCCGGCTGCGCGGAGACGACTGATGCGCCACCTCGGCCGGTACGACGTACTCGCCGTCGCGGCGCGGGTCCTGCGCTGCGCCTCCGACGACGTCGTCCGCCGGTCGAACCTGGACGCGATCGACCAGGTGCTGACCGACGTACGGCGAACCGGCGGGCTGGCGGAGGCGGCCGGCGTACTGCTCGCGGGGCTGGTCCGTGCCCGACCGTTCGACGGGGCGAACCGGGTCGTCGCGGTCGCGGTGGTGCTGCAGTTCGTGTCGATCAACGGGGCCGAGCTCCGGCTGGAGCCGGTCGTCGACGTCGACGAGCTGCTCGACCGGATCACGGCCGGTGCCGCCGACGACGCGGAGGCCGGCGACTTCGTCCGGAGCCGGCTCGAGTACCACCCGGTCGCCGCGGAGGACCTGCAGGACGCTCTGCGGATCGAGCTGCTGCTGTCCGAGGAGTCCCTGGCCTTCGACGTCGAACAAGAGTGGTGGAGGGGAATCCGGATGTACGAACAGTTCAGCCAGGAAGCCCGGCAGGTCATCGTGCTGGCGCAGGAGGAGGCCCGCGGCCTCGACCACGTGTACGTCGGCACGGAGCACCTGCTGCTCGGCGTGATCGTGCAGGGATCGGCCGTCGCGTCGAAGGTGCTGGCCGACCTCGGCATCACCGCACCGGCAGTGCGGGACCTGGTCCTGGAGATCATCGGGCGCGGCAAGAGCGGCGCGGGCACCGCGGCGATCCCGTTCACGCCGCGGGCGAAGGGTACGTTCGAGTTCGCCTGGGGTGAAGCGCGAGCGCGCGGCGCGGAGCAGGTCGGCCCGGAGCACCTGCTGCTCGGCGTCCTGCACGACGCGGACGGTGTCGGCGGCCAGATCCTCACCAAGCTCGCCGAGGACGTCGACGCGGTACGCCGCAAGCTCGAGCAGCGGATGAACTGGCGGCAGCGGTCCGAGGCGGTCGTCGCCGAGGTCGCGGAGGAGCAGACCGCCGAGTGGACGACGTACGGCCGCCGGCACCACCTGACCGCGGAACTCAACGCCGTCCTCGACGAGAACGAACGCCTGCACGAGCAGGTCGCGCGCCTCCGCGACCTGCTCCGGCGCCACGGGATCAACCCGGACGACTGACCTCAGGTCGCGGCCAGGCGCTTCTTCTCCTTCTCGACGTCGAAGTCGGCGGCCGGCCATTCCGGGTTCAGTTCCTTGAGCGTCTCGAGCAGGATCGTGGTGACGGCCCAGTTCCGGTACCACTTGCGGTCGCTCGGGATCACGTACCACGGGGCGTCCGGCGTGCTGCAGCGCTCGATCGCGGCGTGGTACGCGTCCATGTAGTCCGGCCACAGCTGCCGCTCATCGACGTCGCCCGGGTTGTACTTCCAGTGCTTGGTCGGGTCGTCCAGGCGCGCCTCGAGCCGGTTGCGCTGCTCCTCGGGCGAAATGTGCAGGTAGCACTTGACGATCGTGACGCCGCTCGCGGTCAGCTCGGCCTCGAAGTCGTTGATCTGGTCGTAGCGCCGGGTCCACACGTTCGGCGTGACGAGCTCCCGGACCCGGGCGATCAGGACGTCCTCGTAGTGCGACCGGTCGAAGATGCCGATCATGCCGCCGCCCGGCACCGCCTGCCGGATCCGCCACAGGAACCCGCGGCGCTTCTCGGCCGGCGTTGGCGCCTTGAACGAGGTGATCTTCAGGCCCTGCGGGTCCATCAGCCCGGCGCCGTGCCGGATGACGCCACCCTTGCCAGACGTGTCCATCCCCTGCAGCACCAGCAGGACGCTCCGCTCGCCGCCGCTGCGCCCCTCGGCGAACAGCCGCTCCTGCCAGTCCGACACCTCGGCGCCGAGGCTCGCCAGCGCCTCCTTGCCGTCGTCCTTGCCGCCGCTGAACCCGGCCGTCGACCGCGTGTCGTACGTCGTCAGGTCGACCTCACCGGCCGGTACCCGCAACAGCTCCCGCAGTCCGCCGCCGGCTTCCGCCTTCTGGTCCGCTTTCCGGGCCGCCTTGTCGCCCTTCTTCTGCTTCGCCATCCACTCATCCTGCCTCATCGGCCCGCGAGATCGCGGTCACGCAGCGCGGGCCAGCGCAATCAGCCGGGACAGCGCGCGCAGGTACTTCTTCCGGTAGCCGCCCTTGAGCATGTCCTGCGAGAACAGCTCGTCCAGCGGTACGCCGCCCGCGAGCAGCGGCAGGTCACGGTCGTACATCCGGTCCGCGAGGACGACCATCCGGAGCGCGACGTTCTCGTCGGTCAGCGGCCGGATGTCCGTGATCCCCACGGCCTCGACGCCGTCCAGGAGCGCGCCGTACCTGCTCGGGTGCAGCTCCGCGAGGTGGCGGTGCAGGTCGACGAAGTGGTCGCATGACGCGTTCCGGCGGACGGCGGCCTCGTGCTCGACCTTCTCGTCCGGCCAGGGATCGGGCGCCACCGGGAGGCCACGGTGCCGGTAGTCCGGCCCGTCGACCCGGCGGACGTCGAAGCGCGCGGCGAGGCCCTGGATCTCGCGGAGGAAGTCGACCGCCTGGAACCGTCCCTCGCCGAGCTTGTCGGGCAGCGTGTTGGAGGTGGCCGCGAACTGGACGCCGGCGTCGACGAGCTGACCGAGCAGCCGGGAGATCAGCATGGTGTCGCCGGGGTCGTCGAGCTCGAACTCGTCGATGCAGATCAGCCGGTACGACGACAGCTTCTCGACCGCCGTGCGGAGACCGAGGGCGCCGACCAGGTTGGTGAGTTCGACGAACGTGCAGTACATCTTCGGCCCGGCCGCCTCGTGCCAGAGCGACGCGAGCAGGTGGGTCTTGCCGACACCGAAACCGCCGTCGAGGTAGATCCCGGGCCGGTCCGGCGACGCGGGACGGCCGCGGAACCGCGACCAGAACGACGGCTCCGTCCGCGGCTGCGCCAGGTACGACGCCCGCTCCGTCAGCGCCGCGACCGCCTCCGCCTGCGACACCTCGTCCGGATCCGGCCGGTACGTCCCGAACCGGACGTCCGCGAACCGCGGCGGCGGCACGCACTCCGAGAGCAAGCGCTCCGGGCTGACCTCGGGCCGCCGCCCACTCAACCGCACCACCATGGCCGCAACTCTACAAACCCGCCCCGTCTAGGCTCCCGCGCATGACCAACAACTGGCTCCGCCCACTCGGCTCCACCGGGCTCACCGTCTCGGCCGTCTGCGCCGGCGGCAGCGGCATCGCGGGGATGCCCGCCGTCTTCGGCTACGACGTCAGCTCGCAGCAGGCCGTCGACCTGGTACTGCGGGTCTTCGACAGCCCGCTCAGCTGGATCGACACCTCCAACGGGTACGGCGACGGCACCAGCGAGACCCGGATCGGCCAGGCGATCCGCGAGTACGGCGGGCTGCCCGACGGGTTCCTGGTGGCGACCAAGGTGGACGCGAAGGACGGCGACTACTCCGGCGCCCGGGTCCGCGCGAGTGTTGCCGAGAGCAAGGAACGGCTCGGGCTCGACGACCTGCCGCTGGTGTACCTGCACGACCCCGAGGCGCACGACTTCGCCACGATGCGCGACGCCGTCGACACGTTGATGCAACTGCGCGCGGACGGCGAGATCGGGCACGTCGGCCTGGCGGGCGGCGACACCCGGGAGCTGTCGCGGTACCTCGATCTCGGCGGGTTCGAAGTACTGCTGGTCCACAACCGGTGGAGCCTGGTCGACCACTCGGCCGACGCGATCTTCCGGCGGGCGCGCGCCGACGGGATCGCGGTCGTGAACGCGGCCGTCTACGGCGGCGGCATCCTCGCGAACCCGGCCGGCGCGACGAAGTACGCGTACCGCGAGGCGCCGGCGGCCGTCCTCGAGGCCGTGACCGCGATGGACGAGGCCTGCCGGGAGTACGGCGTCGACCTGGCGACCCTCGCGCTCCGGCACTCCGTGGACGATCCTGGAATCACGGGCACGGTCGTCGGGATCACCAAGCCGTCCCGGGTCGACGCGCTGGCCGAGGCGCTCGCGGTCGACCTCCCGGAGCAGCTGCTTAACCGGTTAGGTAATCTGCTCCCGGACAAGCAGTACTGGGTGGAGAAGGAGACGACGTGAGGAACGGCTTCCCGAGCGGGTTCACCTGGGGCGCGGCCACCGCGTCGTACCAGGTCGAGGGGGCGGTGTCGGCGGACGGGCGCGGTCCGAGCATCTGGGACACGTTCGCGAACACCCCGGGCACGATCGCCGACGGCAGCACCGGTGAGATCGCGGACGACCACTACCACCGGTTCGCCGACGACATCCGGTTGCTCGCGGACCTCGGGCTGACGGCGTACCGGTTCTCGATCGCCTGGCCGCGGATCATGCCGACGGGCGCCGTGAACCAGGCCGGGCTGGACTTCTACCGGCGGCTCGCGGAGACCTGTCTGGCGAACGGCGTCACGCCGTACGCGACGCTCTACCACTGGGACCTGCCGCAGCCGCTGGAGGACGCCGGCGGCTGGCTGGTCCGCGACACGGCCGAGCGGTTCCGCGACTACGCGGCCGTCACCCACGACGCGCTCTCGGACGTGGTCAAGCACTGGATGACGCTGAACGAGCCGTGGTGCTCGGCGTTCCTCGGGTACGGGAACGGCGAGCACGCGCCCGGCCGCACCGTGGGCGCCGACGCACTGAAGGCGGTCCACCATCTGCTGCTCGGGCACGGTCTCGCGCTGGACGCGATCCGCGCCGAGGGCGGGACGTACGGCATCGCGCTGAACCCGGCGCCGATCCACGCGGCCACCGACTCCCCTGCCGACCGCGACGCCGCGCGCCGCATCGACGGGCTGCGGAACCGGCTGTTCCTGGAGCCGCTGCTGTCCGGGCAGTACCCGGCGGACGTGCTCGCGGACACCGGCCTGACCGACTGGTTCGCGGTACAGGAGGCCGACCTGCCGCTGATCGGGGCGCCGCTGGACTTCCTCGGCGTGAACTACTACTGCCCGACCACGGTGGCCGCGCCGGAGGGGCCGATCTCGACGTCCGGTCCGAGCACGCAGCCGGGCAGCGAGAACGTCGTCACGGTCGACCCGGGGCTGCCGAAGACCCAGATGGGCTGGTCGATCCAGGCGTCCGGGCTGCGCGACATCCTGGTCGCGATCAACAAGCTCGCCCCGAAGCTGCCGTTGTACGTGACCGAGAACGGGTCGGCGTACCCGGACGAGGTCACCGCCGACGGTCAGGTCGAGGACGACGAGCGGCTCGACTACCTCCGGCAACACGTTGCCGTGTGCAAGGACCTGGTGACCGAGGGGTTCCCGTTGAAGGGGTACTTCGCGTGGTCGCTGCTGGACAACTTCGAGTGGGCGTGGGGCTACAGCCGGCGCTTCGGGATCGTGTACGTCGACTACGCGACGCAGCAACGGATCGTGAAGAAGAGCGGCCGCTGGCTGCAGGAGTTCATCGCTTGACCTCAACCATTGTTGAGGTCTTAGCGTTCCGGGTGTGAAAGCGATCAGACTGCACGCATTCGGCCCGGCGGGGAACCTCCTCTACGAGGAGGTCCCGGACCCGGTGCCGACCGCCGGGACCGTCCTCGTCGACGTCGAGGCCGCCGGGGTCCACCTCGTCGACACCATGATCCGCGCCGGGAGCACCGGCGACAGCCCGATCCCGGTACCGGACCTCCCCACCATCCCCGGCCGCGAGGTCGCCGGCCGGGTGCGGGCGGTCGGACCCGGCACCGACCCGTCCTGGACCGGCAAGCGCGTCGTGGTCCACCTCGGCATGGTCCCCGGCGGGTACGCCGAACGCGCCGTCGCGAAGGCGGAGTCGCTGTACGAACTCCCCGACCACGTCGACGCCGCCCAGGCCGTCGCCGCGATCGGCACCGGCCGCACGACCGCCGGCATCCTCCAGCAGGCCCGCCTGACGATGGAGGACGTCGTACTGATCACGTCCGCGGCCGGCGGCATCGGCAGCTACCTCGTCCAGGCCGCCCGCAACGTCGGCGCCGTCGCCATCGGCCTCGCCGGCGGCCCCGAGAAGACCGAACTGGTCCGCTCCCTCGGCGCGCAGTACGCCATCGACTACCGCAACCCCGACTGGCCCCAACTCCTCAAGGACGCCCTGGACGGCCAGGAGATCACCGTCCTGCTGGACGGCGTCGGCGGCCCCAACGGCCAGCAGGCCTTCGACCTCCTCTCCCCCGGCGCCCGGGCGCACCTCTTCGGCTGGTCCGGCGGCGGCCCCATCGAGTTCTCCCACGAAGACCTGATGGCCCGCAGCCTCACCGTCGGCTGGTCCCTCGGTCCCACGATGGCCAGGGGTCTCCGCGCCTTCGAATCCGCCGCGCTGGAAGAAACCTTCGAGGGCCGATGGCAAGCACTCACCACCACGTTCCCGCTGTCCGACGCCGCCAAGGCCCACAAAGCTCTGGAGACCCGCGGTTCCACCGGCAAGGTGGTGCTGATCCCCTGAGCTACCCGCGCGGTGCGTACATGATCACCGCCACGCCGAGGAGGCAGATGGTGGCGCCGGTGAGGTCGTACCGGTCGGGTTTGAAGTGGTCTACGAGCATGCCCCAGGCTAGGGAGCCGGCGACGAAGATGCCGCCGTAGGCGGCCAGGATGCGGCCGAAGTTGGCGTCGGGCTGGAAGGTGGCGACGAAGCCGTAGGCGCCGAGGGCAACTATTCCGGCGGCGATCCAGAGGACGCCGCGGTGTTCGCGCCAGCCTTGCCAGATCAGCCAGGCGCCGCCGATCTCGGCGATCGCGGCGAGGACGAACAGGACGATCGAGCGGACCACCGTCACCGGGCGAGCTCCGCGAACGGGAGCGGGGCGAACGGGAGCGGGCAGCGCGGGTCGGCGGCGCAGGTTTCGAGGTCGTCGCAGCCGGCGGTGATGCCCGCGCGGAGGGTCTCGGCGATGACCGTCAGGTCGGCGATCTTGGCTTCCACGTCCACCAGTTTCTCCCGGGCGCGGGCCTGGAGTCCGGCTCCCTCGCCGCGGCGGTGCCGGTGTCTCGCGGTGTCGAGCAGTTCGGAGATCTCGGCGAGGGTGAAGCCGAGGCGTTGGGCAGCCTTGATGACGCGCAGCGTGGTGACGGCGTCGGCGGAGTACACCCGGTGGCCGCCGAGGCTGCGGTCTGGTTCGTCGAGCAGTCCGCGGCGTTCGTAGTACCGGAGGGTCTGCAGGTTGACGCCGGCGGCGGCCGCGAGTTCGCCGGATCTCATTGCGGGAAGCCTTCGAGTACGGCGGTATACGCCGGCGGGACGGTGATCCGCAGATGTGTCGCGCCGGTGAGCGTGAACGTGAAGAACGAGCAGCACTCGGACTCGCGGGCGATCAGGTCGGCGGTCGCGGAGAAGGCCGCGGGATCCAGCGTGAGGTCGAGGGTCCGGGCGTCGACGCGGTCCGCGTGCCGCAGGTGGTCGGCGAACAACTGGCCGAACTCGGCGGTCCGCAGCGGCTGCTCGGCGGTCGGCAGGGTACAAGCTTCCGGAACGTCCATGGCTACGACGGTAAACCTGTACCCAAGGACCGGATGCAAGCTACGGCTGCCAGGTCAGCGTGAAACTGACCGCCCCAAAACTGACCCGATCCCCCGGCCGTACCCGCACGGTCGTGGTGATCCGCAGGTCGTTCACGCAGGTCCCGTTCATCGACCCGAGGTCCCGCAGCAACCACCCGTCGCCCATCGCCCGCAACTCGGCATGGAACCGCGACACCGTCACGTCGCCCAACCGCAGCGTCGCCCCAGGCCCGCGCCCCACCCGCACGGTCGGCGAACCGGGCGCCGGCAACGCGAGCGCCGGCGGTGCCTCCGGAACGGGCACCTTCCGGCTCACCGACAGCCGCCCCAGCACGTCCCACCGGGGAACGCGGCGCGAGGGCCGGTCGAGTGTGACCCGCGGGAGCTTCTCGCGCAGATTCCGGGTGATCGTGGTGAAGCGGGACTCCCGGCGCGGCAGGTCACGCAGTACGTCGGCCAGTTCGCCGTTGGTCTGAGCACGCAGTACGACGTTCATCCGGCGGACGAACGTGTCGTGCGAGAGCCGCCCGGAACCCGCGCCGTCGCGGAGGACCGACAGCGCGCGGTCACGCTCCGCGTCCGACGGACGCGTCCCCACCCCGAGCGAACTCATACAGAGCATTGTCCGAGGCAACTCGCGTCCCGTCCACCTGGGAACTGTCACAGGCGTGGGACAGAATGACAGGATGCGACTGCCTGTGATGCCGCCGGTCAAGCCGATGCTCGCCAAGCCGGTCAAGGAGATCCCGCGCGGAGACCTGTCCTACGAGCCGAAGTGGGACGGGTTCCGGTCGATCATCTTCCGCGACGGCGACGAGGTGGAGATCGGCAGCCGGAACGAGAAGCCGATGACGCGGTACTTCCCGGAGCTGGTCGAGGCGGTGAAGGCGAACCTCCCGGAGCGGTGCGCGATCGACGGCGAGATCATCGTGATCGGCGAGTCCGGCGACCGGCTCGACTTCGAGGTCCTGCAGCAGCGCATCCACCCGGCGGCGAGCCGGGTGAACATGCTGTCCGAGAAAACCCCGGCCCGGTTCGTCGCGTTCGACCTGCTCGCGCTCGGTGACGACGACTACACTGAGCGCCCGTTCGCGGAACGCCGTACGGCGCTGCTCGAGGCGCTCGCCGGTGCGAAGGAGCCGATCCACGTCACGCCGGCGACCGCCGACCACGACACGGCCGCGCGGTGGTTCGAGCAGTTCGAAGGCGCCGGCCTCGACGGGCTGATCGCGAAGCCCCTCGACGGCACGTACCAGCCGGACAAGCGGGTGATGTTCAAGATCAAGCCGGAGCGTACGGCGGACTGCGTCGTCGCCGGGTACCGGCTGCACAAGAGCGGCCCGGACCGGATCGGTTCGCTGCTGCTCGGGCTGTACAACGAGGACGGCACACTGGCCAGCGTCGGCGTGATCGGCGCGTTCCCGATGGAGCGCCGCAAGGAGCTGTTCACCGAGTTGCAGTCGCTGGTGACGACGTTCGACGAGCACCCGTGGGCGTGGGCGAAGCAGGAGGAAGGCGTCCGGACGCCGCGGAACGCCGAGGGCTCCCGCTGGCAGGCGGGCAAGGACCTGTCGTTCACGCCGCTGCGCCCGGAGCGGGTGGTCGAGGTGCGGTACGACCACATGGAAGGCATCCGCTTCCGGCACACCGCGCAGTTCGTCCGCTGGCGCCCGGACCGGACGCCGGAGTCCTGCACCTACGAGCAGCTGGAGGAGCCGGTGAAGTTCGACCTCGCCGACGTCCTCTCCAGCGCCCAACGCTGATGCTGTACTCCCTCTACACGCGCCGGCTACGGCGTCAGCTCAAAGGTCTTCCCAAGCCACGGCATGTCGCGATCGTGATGGACGGCAACCGCCGCTGGGCGCGCGGCGCCGGGTACGACGACGTCCGCGTCGGGCACCGGTTCGGGGCGAAGCACCTGGAGCAGTTCCTGCAGTGGTGCGCGGACGCGGGCATCACCTGCGTCACCGCCTGGGTCGCGTCGGCCGACAACATGCGCAAACGCGACTCCGCCGAGGTCGGCTATCTGATGGAGCTGACCGAGAGCGTGCTGGCCGAGCACGTCCGCCGGGACCACCGCTGGCGGCTGCACGTCGCGGGCCAGCTGGATTTGTTGCCCGACTCAACATCCCGGGCACTGAAGGAGGCCGTCGAGCTCAGCCGGGACCGGGACGCCGGCGACCTGACGCTGGCGCTCGGGTACTCCGGGCGGCTCGAGGTGGTGGACGCGGTCCGCGCCGTACTCGACGACGCCGCGGCGGCCGGGCGGACGCTCGAGGACGTCGCCGACACGCTGAGCGAGCAGGAGATCGGGCGGCACCTGTACGTCCCCGGTCTGCCGGACCCGGATCTCGTGATCCGGACCAGCGGCGAGCTACGGATGTCGGACTTCCTGCTCTGGCAGGCAACGGACTCGGAGATCGAGTTCTGCGACCTGTACTGGCCCGCGTTCCGCGAGGTCGACCTGCTGCGCGCGCTCCGAACGTACGGAAGCCGAAGACTGCAACGATTCAGGTGAATACTTTCCCCGCCGTCCGGGGCACTATGGGGCTATACCGACTGGTAAGCACCGGAGGTGGCACGATGTACGACGTCGTACTGCTTGTCGAACAGGAACTGTCCGAGCCCGACGCGAAGCGCGTCGTCGAACTCCATCAGGACATGCCCGAGCCGGTCACGTACCACGTGCTCGTGCCCTGTCACAACGCGGAGGCGGGTGTCGAGGCGTCGATCAGCGCGCTCGGGACCGCGGATCTCTACGGGCCGGGTCTCGCCGGTCAGCGCGAGGATCTCGTCGAGGCGCAACGGGCGATCGACTCCGAGGCCAAGGGCTGCAGCGGCCGCAGCGTCCAACGGCTCCGCGACCTCGGCCAGACCGCCGAGGGCGGCATCTCGCACGACCGGCCGATCGACGCACTGGTCGCGACCGTCCAGCACAGCCACGGCCAGGAGGTCATCATCCTGACCCGGCCACACATCGTCGCCGAGTTCTTCCACCTGGACTGGACCAACTCGGCCCGCCGGCACCTCGGCGTCCCCGTGCTGCACCTGCTGGAGCACGAGTCCGCTAGTGCTGGAGCAGAACCGCGTACGTGAGGCCGGCGGCGAGGCTTGCGATCAGGAGCGACAGGGTGGTCCTGATCGCGCGCTCGCCGGTGCGGCCGTAGTGCCGGCCGTCCTCGGAGTGGTACGCGACCTGGTAGCCGGCGTACCCGGCCGCGAGGACGAGCGCGAGCTTGATCATCAGACACCTGCCGCTGTGCCGGACTCCTTGAACTGGGTGTGGTACAGATCAGCGTACTCGCCGCCGGCCGCGAGCAGCTGCTCGTGCGTGCCGCGCTCGATGACGTTGCCGTGGTCAACGACCAGGATCTGGTCCGCGTTCCGGACCGTCGACAGCCGGTGCGCGATGACCAGCGACGTGCGGCCTTCGAGCGCGGTGTCCAGGGCCCGCTGAACGGCGACCTCGGACTCCGAGTCCAGGTGCGCGGTGGCCTCGTCGAGGACGACGATCTTCGGCGCCTTGAGCAACAACCGGGCGATCGCGAGCCGTTGCCGTTCACCACCGGACAGCCGGTGGCCGCGGTCGCCGACGACGGTGTCGAGCCCGTCGGGCAGCTCGGACACCAGCTCCCAGATCTGCGCCGCCTTCAACGCCGCCACCATCTCGTCCTCGGCAGCGTCCGGCTTGGCGTACAGCAGGTTCGCCCGGATCGTGTCGTGGAACATGTGCGCGTCCTGCGTGACGTACCCGATCGTGTCGTGCAGGGACTGGAGCGTGACCTCGCGTACGTCGTGCCCGCCGATCCGCACCGCTCCGCCGGTCACGTCGTACAGCCGGGCCACGAGGTTGGTGATCGTGGTCTTGCCCGCGCCCGACGGACCCACGAGGGCGATCATCTGGCCGGGCTGAACGACGAAGCTGACGTCCTCGAGCACCTGCGCCGACGCGCGCTTGTCCAGCACCGCGACGGACTCGAGGCTCGCCAGCGAAACCTGGTCGGCGGTCGGGTACGAGAACGCGACATGGTCGAACTCGACGCTCGCCGCGTCGTCGGGCAAGTCGGCGGCGTCGGGCGCGTTCTTGATCATCGGCTCCAGGTCGAGCACCTCGAAGACCCGCTCGAACGACACCAGCGCGGTCATCACGTCGACCCGTACGTTCGACAACGCGGTCAGCGGACCGTACAGCCGGCCCAGCAGCGCGACCAGGGCGAGCAGCGTCCCGACGGTCAGCGTCTGACGGACGGCCAGGTTGCCGCCCACGCCGTACACGAGAGCCGTCGCGAGCGCGGCGACCAGCGTCAGCGCGGTGAAGAACACCCGGCCGAGCATCGCGATCCGGATCCCCAGGTCGCGGACCCGCCCGGCGCGCTCGCCGAAGTCGCGCTCTTCCAGCGCCGGATGGCCGAACAGCGTCACCAGCAGGGCGCCGCCGACGCTGAACCGCTCGGTCATCGCGGACGACATCTCGGCGTTCAGGTTCATCTGCTCGCGGGTCATCGCGGCCAGCCGGCGGCCGAGGATCCGGGCCGGGACCAGGAAGACCGGCAGCAGCAGGATCGCGACCACGGTCAGCTGCCAGCTCAGCGCGAGCATGGCACCGACCACGAGGATCAGGCTGATGATGTTCGAGACCACGCCGGACAGCGTGGTGGTGAAGGCCTGCTGCGCGCCGATCACGTCGTTGTTCAGTCGCGAGACCAGCGCGCCGGTCTGGGTCCGGGTGAAGAACGCGACCGGCATCCGCTGCACATGCGCGAACACCTTGGTCCGCAGGTCGAAGATCAGCCCCTCGCCGATCCGCGCCGAGAACGAGCGCTGGACCAGGCCGAGCACCGCCTCGACGACCGCGAGCCCCGCGACCACCAGCGCGAGCGCGGTGACCAGCCCCGCGTTCCCCTTGGTGATGCCGTCGTCGACGATCTTCTTGAACAGCAGCGGCGACGCGATCACCAGGAACGCCGACCCGATCACCAGTAGCAGGAACGCCGTGATCTGCCACCGGAACGGTCTCGCGAACCGGAGGATCCGCCGGACCGTGCCCTTCGCCAGCTTGCGCCCGACGACGGACGCATCCTGCCGCCGCCAGCCGGCCGCGGCCATCCCGCCCATCATCGACATCCAGCCGCCTCCCTTTTCTCCGCATCATCTCAACAGTCCAGGCCCGGAAACGCTTCCCGCAACCATTGGTTGCGCATTTGCCGGCAGGTGGTCTACAGTCATGAGCAACCAAAGGTTGCGAAAGGATCAGGGGCATGAGCAGGAGCATCGAGCGCGAGATTCGGATCGAAGCCGCGCCGGAGGTGGTCTACGAGGTGATCAGCTCGCCGGATCACCTGCTCGAGTGGTGGCCGGACGAGGCCGACTTCAAGGCAGTACCCGGGGGCAGCGGCACGATCGGGTTCCGGCAGGCCGACGGGACCATGACCGTCGGGCTCACCGTACTGGAGGCCGAGCCGCCGCGCCGGTTCGTGTTCCGCTGGGACTACGACGGCGACACCGCGACACCGCAGAACTCGGTGCTGGTCACCTTCGACCTGGTCCCGGAGGCCGGCGGCACGCTGCTCCGGTTCGCCGAGACCGGGTTCGACGAGGCGGCCAAGTCCGACGAGCTGTTCGCCGACCACACCAGCGGCTGGGACTACTTCCTGCCCCGGATCGCGCCGTACGTCGCCCGGCTGGTCGCGAGGCCGTGATCGACGACGAGCTCTGGTCGGCGATCGGCGACCCGACCCGGCGGCGGATGCTCGACCTGCTGCTCGCGGACGGCGGCGGTACGGCGACCGGGCTCAGCGAACGGCTGCCCGTCACCCGGCAGGCGGTGGCGAAACACCTCGGCGTCCTGGACCGGGCCGGCCTGGTGCACTCCGCGCCGTACGGCCGGGAACGCCGCTACACCGTGGACGAGGCCCGCCTCGCCCACGCCGTCAACCAGCTGTCCGACGTGACCCAGGCCTGGGACCGGCGGCTGCAGCGCATCAAGACGATCGCCGAGGCGATCGAAAGGAAGGAAAGGTAGTTCCGATGAGCGATATCCTGCACCGCGTAGGCATTGTTGCCCCCAGCAAGGATGTGTATGACGCCCTGACCACGATCGACGGGCTGGCCGGGTGGTGGACCGTGGACACCACCGGCGACGTCGACGGCGTGATCGAGTTCCGGTTCGCGAGCGCCGGCGGCGACGGGTTCGACATGTTGGTCCTGGAGACGAGCCCGGAGCTGATCCGCTGGGAGGTCGTTGGCGGCCCCGACGAATGGATCGGCACCCACGTCAGCTTCGCGCTGTCCCGGGCCGACGACTTCACGATCGTGCTGTTCAAGCACGAGGGCTGGCGGGAGCCGGTCGAGTTCATGCACCACTGCAGCACCAAGTGGGCGACGTTCCTGATGAGCCTCAAGCAGTACGTCGAGACCGGCAAGGGCGAACCGGCCCCGAACGACGTCCTCGTGAGCAACTGGCACTAGTTCCCTTGGCCGAACGCGGCGATGAGCTCCTTCAGCCGGCGCTCCTGAGCCTCCCGCTCGGCCCGGAGCTGGTCGTCGTACGAGCGGTCCGCGGCGCCGAGGAGCAACGCCTTGGTCTCGCGGATCGCCCCCGGCAGCGGGCCGAGCACCGCGTCCGACAGGTCCTTGACCGTCGCCTCCAGCTCCTCGGCCGGTACGACGATGTTCGCGAGGCCGAGCTCCTTCGCCTCCGCGGCCTCGACCCAGCGGGTGGTCGCGCAGATCTCCAGCGCCCGGGAGTACCCGACCAGCTCGACGAGCGGCTTCGTACCGCCGAGGTCCGGGACCAGGCCGAGCGACGGCTCACGCATACTGAACCGGGCGTCCGGCGTCACCACCCGCAGGTCGCAGGCGAGCGCGAGCTGGAACCCGGCGCCGACCGCGTGCCCCTGGACGGCCGCGATGCTGACGATCTCCGGCCGCCGCAGCCAGGAGAACCCGGACTGGAAGTGCGCGATCAGCTCCAGCACCTGGTCGGTCGGCTTCGCCCCGAGGTTGAGCAGCGGCTCCTCGCCGAGGTCGTTCTCGCCCATGATCAGCCGCCGGTCGAGTCCCGCCGAGAACGACGGCCCCTCCCCCGCCACGATCACCACGCGGACGTCGTCCGGCAGCGACGTACCGAAGTCCGCCAGCTCGCTCCACATCCGGGGCGTCTGGGCGTTCCGCACCTCGGGCCGATCCAGCACCACCCGGGCCACGGGCCCGTCAACACTCAGTCGCAGACCAGTCATACCGCCGGATATTACTCGGAAGTAGAGGGTGTCCGGGAGATCTGCGCCGTAGCGAGCAGGTGCCCGCCGAGTGCCGCGCAGTAGGCGCAGATCTCCCGGACACCCTCCGTCAGGCAAGCGAGACCAGGTCGGCGTACTCGTTCGTCCACAGGTCCTCGACGCCGTCGGGGAGCAGGACGACGCGTTCGGGTTCCAGGGCCTCGACGGCGCCCTCGTCGTGGGTGACCAGGACGATCGCGCCGGCGTACGAGCGGATCGCGTTCAGCACCTCGGCGCGGGAGGCCGGGTCCAGGTTGTTGGTCGGCTCGTCGAGGAGCAGCACGTTCGCGGCCGAGACAACCAGGGTCGCGAGCGCCAGCCGGGTCTTCTCGCCGCCGGACAGCACACGCGCGGGCTTGTCGGCGTCGTCGCCGGTGAACAGGAACGAGCCGAGCACGCTGCGCGCCTGCGTCTCGTTCAGGTCCGGGGCGGCGGACTTCATGTTCTCCAGCACGGTCCGGTTCACGTCGAGCGTCTCGTGCTCCTGGGCGTAGTACCCCAGCTTGAGGCCGTGGCCGTCGATGATCTCGCCGGTGTCGGCCTTCTCGATCCCGCCGAGGATCCGCAGCAGCGTGGTCTTGCCGGCACCGTTCAGCCCGAGCACGACGACCCGCGAGCCCTTGTCGATCGCCAGGTCGACGTCGGTGAAGATCTCCAGCGAGCCGTACGACTTCGACAGCTCGCGCGCCATCAGCGGCGTCTTGCCGCACGGCGCCGGCGTCGGGAACGCGATCTTCGCGACCCGGTCGGCCTGACGCTCCTCCTCCAGCGAGGACATCAGCCGCTCGGCGCGGCGCAGCATCTGCTGGGCGGCCGCCGCCTTGGTCGCCTTGGCGCGCATCTTGTTCGCCTGGTCGACCAGCTGGGTGGCCTTCTTCTCGGCGTTCGCGCGCTCGCGCTTGCGGCGCCGCTCGTCGGTCTCGCGCTGGTTCAAGTACGCCTTCCAGCCGACGTTGTAGACGTCGATCTCGGCGCGGTTCGCGTCCAGGTGGAAGACCCGGGTGACGGTCTCCTCGAGCAGGTTCACGTCGTGGCTGATCATGATCACGCCGCCGGCGTACGACTTCAGGAAGTCCCGCAGCCAGATGATCGAGTCCGCGTCCAGGTGGTTGGTCGGCTCGTCCAGCAGCAGCGTCTCGGCCTGCGCGAACAGGATCCGGGCCAGCTCGACCCGGCGCCGCTGACCGCCGGACAGCGTCGACAGCGGCTGGCCGAGGACACGGTCCGGCAGGCCGAGGTTCGCCGCGATCCGGGCCGCCTCGGACTCGGCCGCGTACCCGCCGGCCGCGTGCAGGTCGGCCTCGGCGCGCTCGTACCGCCGCATCCCCTTGGCGCGGGTCTTCTCGTCCGCGCTCGCCATCTGCTTCTCGGCGCCGCGCATCCGCCGCACGACCTCGTCCAGCCCGCGGGCGGACAGGATCCGGTCCCGCGCCAGTACGTCGAGGTCGCCGGTGCGCGGGTCCTGCGGCAGGTAGCCGATCTCGCCCGACGAGGTCACCGACCCGGCGGCCGGCAGCCCTTCGCCGGCCAGGATCTTGGTCAACGTGGTCTTGCCGGCCCCGTTACGGCCGACCAGCCCGACCTTGTCCCCCGGGCCGACCCGGAACGACGCGGGCGCCAGCAGCTGCCGGGCACCGACGCGGACCTCGAGATTGGAAACAGTGATCATCGGGGTACGCAGAGGTCCTTACGCTGGGTCGGGCAGGGGTGAGCTGCTGTGGGTCTGTCGCCCGATCCCACGCCGTAGCGAGCAGGTGCTCGGCGGAGCGCCTCGGCTCGCCGGCGTGGAGGGTTCGATGTGGTTTCATCGTGCCCTTCGCGCCGGTGCGGCGAGGCGCCCGCCGAGTGCCGCGCAGTAGGCGTGGGATCGGGCGACAGGCCCTAGTGTATGTGGCGTGAAATTCAATCCGGATGCGGATCTCGACACCAGCGGTGTCGAGGACACCCGCGGTAGTGGCGGCGGGGGTGGTCGCGGCGGCCTGCCCGGCGGGGTGATCCCGGTCGGCGGCGGCATCGGCGGCCTCATCCTGCTCGTCGTGATCCTGCTGCTGAACGGCGGTCTGCCAGGCGGAGGTGGCAGCGACCAGCCGGTCACGCAGAACACGGCGGCAGGCAATCTCGGCTCCTGCAAGAAGGGCACCGACCTACAGTCGAACTCAGACTGCCGGTTCGTCTTCTACCAGAACTCGATCCAGAACTTCTGGGCGAGCGAGCTCCCCCGGCGCGGCAAGAAGTACTCGCCGGCCGCGATGCGCGTCTTCGACGGCTCGGTGAACACCGGCTGCGGCCCGGCGACCAGCGCCGTCGGCCCGTTTTACTGCCCGCCCGACCACCGCGTCTACCTCGACCTCGGGTTCTTCCAGACCCTGAAGACCGACCTCGGCGCGAAGGGCGGCGAGTTCGCCGAGGCGTACGTCATCGCCCACGAGTACGGCCACCACATCCAGAACCTGTACGGCATCCTGGACCGGATCAAGACCCGGAACGGCCCCACCTCGGACTCGGTCCGCTCCGAGCTCCAGGCCGACTGCCTGGCCGGCGTGTGGACCAACCACGCCACCACGGTCCCCGGCGCGAACGGGAAGCCGCTGATCACCGGCCTCACCCAGGACGACATCGAACGCGGCCTGGACGCCGCCGCCTCGGTCGGCGACGACCGCATCCAGCAGAAGACCCAGGGCCAGGTCACCCCCGAGTCCTTCAGCCACGGCACCGCGGCCCAGCGCATGAAGTGGTTCAAAACCGGCCTGACCTCCGGCGACATGAACGCCTGCGACACCTGGTCGGCCCGTTCGCTGTAGGGGCGTTGCCCCCTGAGCTACAGGGTTGCCCCCTCGGATTTTGAATGGGCAACCCTCCAGTTCAGGGGACATCCCCTGAACTGGAGGGTTGTGCGGGTAGGGGCTAGGCGACCTGGGCGGGGCGGTGGTAGCCCGGGAGGAGTTCGTCGACGAGGGCGTCGGTTTCGGCTTCGGGGCCGCGGGGGGCGCCGTGTTTGGTGAGGGCGGCGTACATCTGGCCGGCGACGTTGGTGACGTCGGCGGTGGTGCCGAAGTGGGACGCCAGCCGGAGGGTGGCTCGCCACAGTTCCTCGGAGGCCGGGGAGAAGCTCAGGCCGGTCTGCAGGGCGGTGCGGGCCAGGTTGCCGTCGTTGTGGCTGAGGGACGCCTCGGCGAGCCGCAGGGCGGCGTCGACGACGGCCTCGACCATCCGGCGCTCGATGCCGGACGCGGCGAGCCAGGAGTAGCGGCCGCCGGGCAGGTTCGACCAGGCGGGGCCGTGCACCAGGCTGAGCGCCGTCGAAAGCGCGCCGCGCGGGTCGTCGACCATCGACGCCTGCTTGGCGAGCGTCCGGAACACGTCCCAGTCGACCCGGACCACACTGCGGTTCAGCATCCAGCGGCCGGACTCGTCGGCGTACATCGCGTCCACGCCGACCCAGCGGCGGGTGTGCTCGAGCGCCGAGTCGCGCAGCTCCTGGCTGATGCCGCGCGGCCAGATCGCCCCGGCCAGCACGTTCGGGTGTACGCCGTAGTCCTGGCTGGCCAGGAACGCGACGATCTCGGTCGCGAGCGCCACCCGGCCCTCGTCGATGACACCGCGGGCATCCACCTCGACCGGGCCGAGCAGGTCGACCTCGACCGGAGCCGGCTGGCTCAGGTCGGTGGCGGTGAACTCGTACGCCGGCATGTCCTGCTCCGAGCGGCGCTTGTCCCGCGCATCCGCCTCGGCCGCGTCGAACAGCTGGACGAGGTCCGCGAACTGCTCCGGGTTGATGCTGTGCGCCTCGACCTCGAGGCCCAGCAACCGGCAGACCGCCTGGTTCTTCTCGTCCACGACGAACCGCCACGGCGCGTTCAGTACGTCGCCGACGACGACCACCGAGATGCTCCGCTTGGTGTCCGCGGCGAGCCGGTTCAGCTGCTCCTGCTCCTCCGGCGACGGCGGCGCCGACACGAAGATGATCTCCGCGCCCCACAGCGCCGCGTCCGGGTGCGACATCCGGGCCTCGGCGACCGAGCCGGCGTCGCGCCGCTGGCAGGCCTGGACCTGCGCGTCGGTCCGCCGGACCACCTCGCCCATCGCGTCGTCCAACCGCACCCAGTAGCTCAGCCGGCTCGGCGACAGCGACGACAGGTCGTCACCGAACCCGACCATGCTGATGTGCGCGCCCTCCGACCACAGATTGGTGGCCAGCTCGACGGCCAGCGAACCGACCACGTCGCGGGAGGCGTTCGTGACACCGCCGAACGCGACGATCCCGTTCGCGGTGTCGAGGTCGATCAGGACCGTCGCGCCGTCGGCGTTCTGGCCGACCGTGACCAGCGTCGGGTACGGCGCCGGCGCGTTCACCTCGCCGCTCGGGCCGTACCCGCGGCGCAACGTCCAGCGGGTGCCCTCGGCGATCGCCTGCCACGGGCCGGGCGGGGCGGGCTGCGCCTCGTACGGGTCCAGGACCAGGGTCAGCGCCCGGTCGGTGACCAGCGCGGCGACCACGTTCGGCATCGGGCGCCCGAGCTGGGTCATGTCCGCGCCGAGCTTGCGCAGCGAGTTGTCCACGAACTGCGCGGTCGGTACGTCGGCCGCCAGCCGCAGGTCGATCTCGGTCTGCCGCTGACCGGCCGCCTTCGGGCCCGGGCCCTGCGCCCAGCCGCGGCGGCGCTTCAGCGCGAGCGCCAGGCCGGCCGCGAGCAGCGTCGCGCCGAAGCCGAAGATGCCGGCTTCCTGCAGGCTGATACCGCTGCTGTGCGCCGCGACCGGTGTCGCGACCGGAACCTGCGTACCGCCACCGGCCGGTTCGCCCTGGGTGTTGCTGCCGGTCCCCGGGATGTGCGGCTCGGCCGTCACGTTCGGGCCGCCCGGCTTCACGTTCTTCGCGCCCGGGTCGGTCGTCGAGCTGACGATCCCCAGCGACGACCCCTTCTCCATGCCCTGCTCGGCGTAGCGGCCCGGACGGTTCGTACCGGCCTCGGTCCGGTGCTCGACCGCGGGCTTCGGCTTTGCCGTCGTCTTCGTCTCGGTGGTCTTCGTCCGGGTCTCGGTCGTGGTCGGCCGGGACTCGTTGGTCGTCGTATGGTCGCCGATGCTCACCCGGACCGTGTGCACGCCCGGGCCTTTCGCGTCCGCGGGCAGCCGCACCTGCCAGCCCGGCATGATCAGGTCCGGGTTCGTCAGCCGCCGGCCGTCGGGCTGCAGCTTGTTCTTGTTGAGGTCGTAGATCTCCTTGTAGCGGCGGCCGTCGCCGAGGTGCCGCTCCGCGATGTCCCACAGGCAGTCGTAGTTCCGGCCGTGCGGCGGACGCACCTCGGTGTACTTGATGACCTGACCCTGGTGGTCGTGGTTCGTCCGTACGCCGGTCGTGGTCTTCTTCGCCTGCTGGTTGCTGCCGCTGAGGATCTTGCTGGACGCCTCGGTCTGCCGGAACTGCGACGCCGTCGACTCCTGCGCACTGTGCCGCGAAGTGACCGCCGTCGGGGCGACCGGGCCGCTCGTCGTGACCGCACTCGCCACCGGCAGACTGACGCCCGCGCCGGCCGCGATCAGTACGACGGTGCCGATCAGCCGCCGCGCCAGCGCCTGCGAGCCGCCGCCGAGCGGGACCCGTGGCGACAGGCCGTGGCCGCGGATCTCCGCGACCGCCTCGGCGATCAGGCAGACCACGAAGTGCAGCCAGGCGATCCAGATGAAGAACGCGATGATGCCCAGCACGGTCCGGATGCTCAGCTCGCTGAACAGCATGCTCTTCGAGGGCATGCTGTCCGGCCACGGCGTACCGAAGAACCGCAGCAGCACGTACGGCACCCCGCCGACGATCGCGAGGATCGCGAGCAGCGCGAGGAAGCCCTTCAGCCGGTCCGCGCCCGGACTCGTCGACCGCCGCTGCGGCAACCGCGCCGCGCGCACCGGATCATTCGTCCTTACCATCGCTCCTCCATACCCCCACCGTCAGCCACCACGTCAGCCACCACGTCAGCCACCAATGGCCTCGACTTCCTGCACCGGCAACCGCTGCACCGCATCCACGTTCGCCTGACCGATCGGCTTCCAGCCACCGACGTCCTTGCCGATCCAGTACGACACTTCCCAGGTGATCGTCAGCTTCACCGTGTACATCCCGCCCGGCTGACTCGCGCTGGACTTCGTGTACTTGTGGAAGCACGGGTTGATCTGGTGGAACGGGTCCTTCGTCTGGTCGTACCCGGTCGGGTCGGCCAGTGGCGTCGTCCCGGCCATGCACTTGAACGTCCCGGTGCCGTCACCCGGATCGATCGTCAGCTGGATCACCATGCCGCGCATGGTCAGGTTGTGCCCCGGGCTGAAGTAGCTACTCGTCGTACCGTCGATCTCGTAGACCTCGGAGCTCTCCGGGGTCAGCGTGAAGTACGCCGGCACGTTCACCCGGGGCGTGTACGTCGGCATGATCTGCAGCGCCGGCTCCGGGTAGTTGCTCTGGAACTCGTACCAGAACTGCTTCATGTAGTCCGGGAACGGGCACTGGGCTTCCTCGGCCGCGTCGACCGGCATGTACGCGCGCTCCAGGTGCGCGTTGTCGCCGCCGTTGTACGTGTTCAGGTTGTAGTCCGTGATCGTCACCCGGAGCACCCACTTCTTGCCCTCCGGGGCCTTCGGCAGGTGCACACCGTCCGGGATGTCGAAGTTCCGGCACGGCACGAACGGCCGGCCCGCAAGCCGGTCCTTCCAGGTCGGCGGCGGCGTACCGTCGCCGAGGTACGGCTGTCCCGAGCTGCAGTAGGAGCCGAAGCCGACCGAGTTCACGTACATGCTGCAGACCGAGTTGCCGGTGACGATGGTTTCGGCGGAGGCTGTCGTGGCGGGGACTGCCACCAGTAGTGCGAGAACGGCGCTCAAGGCGAGCAGCGCGCGGCTTACCCGGTTGTGCATCCTCACTCCCCAGACTCGTCTTCCGGCAGATTATCTTCGACCAGGGGCATCATGCCCGTTGCCCGGTGCCCCGTCACCTCTTCGCAACCTGAAATCCGACATTCTGGTCTATGCCGGATAACGGACGTCGGCGCAGTTCACGCCCTTGCTCGTGACCAGGCGGTACGGCAACCAGCCCATCCCGGTCTTCACCATCTCGATCACCTCGGGCGATCCGTGCGGTGCCGCGACGGTCCAGTTCCGTGCCTTCGGGTCCCAGTACTGCGTCTTCTGCGAGCGGCACGTCTGCACCGCCACGGTGCCCTGCGGCGTACTGCGGACGCCGACGACCACGACGCTGCCCGGCGGCTTCATCACCCAGCCGTTGCGCTTGGCGTCGGCGATGCCCTGCGCGACGTCGGCGTAGAAGAACGACGGGAAGCGCTGCTTCAGGATCGTGTCGTCGCGGTCGACGAGCGCCTTGAAGTACAGCGGGTAACTGCTCACGAGGCCTACGACGGCGGGATTCGACGCGAAGTTCCCGGCCTGGACGATCACCTGCTTGGCGGCCGGTGCGGTCGGCTGCGCGCTGGTCGCGGGCGCGGTCGGCGTATCGCTGGTCTGGCTCGGTTGCGCGGACGGCGTACTCGAGGTCGTCGGACCGGAGTCGCCGCCGGCCGGGACCGGGAGGCCGCCGTCGTTCGAGTCCTTGCCGCAGGCACTCAGCAGCAGGACGCCGCAGAGCACCGCGGCCGGGATGGCAAACGTACGCACGAAGAATGATCCTCCGGTATCTAGCGCCCAGTCGGCGGCGGGGTTTTCTTGGGACGGCCGCCGCCGCCCGGCACCGATTTGGTCGTGGTCGGCGTCGTGCTCGGCGTGTCGGACGGGCCCGGCGTCGGCGTGGGCGTCACGTTCGGCTTGCAGGTGCGCGGGAACGGGAACGGCGTCAGGGTCCAGACCGGCGTCGGCGAGCCGACGGTCCAGGTCGGGCACGGTAGGTCGATGGTCGGTGGGACCGCGGTGGTGATCGGGATGTTGCCCGGGCCGTCGGGGGTCGAGTTCACCACGATCGGCGGGATCGTCGGGCTGTCGTCGGCCTTGTCGACGCCCTGCTCGGCGTGCGCCTGGCCGACACCGGAGGCCTTCAGCGACTGCTTGCCGATCAGCCCGAGGAAGGTGGTCTTGTTCAGGATGTCGACCTGGATGTCGACCTCTTTGTCGGTCAGTGTGGTCGGGCCGCACGACGTCACGGTCGGGTCGTTGCTCTGCACCTGGCCGCAGAACCCGGCGATCGCGGTGGCCGCCTTCGTGGTGTCGATCTTCGCCTCGGCCGAGTTCAGCTGGATCGCGGCCGCGCCGACCCGGGCGGCCTCCTGCGCGTACCCGACCGCGCGGGACCGGGCGCCGAGCTGCCGGCCGCCGTCGATCACCAGGCCGGCCAGCGTGAAGATCATCACCGCGAGGATCGCCACCGCGGGGCTCAGCGCGCCGCGGTGCAGCCGCCGGTGCGGGCGCGGCGCGTCGATCCGCAGGAACTCCACGAACCGGGAGCGCGACTGGTCAGGAGCCGGCACCGCGCACCCCCCGGTACGGGTCGAGCGACGACGTGAAGCGCTTGGTGATCTTGGTGTCGCCGCCCAGGCCGAGCAGGCCCAGGTCGCGGTAGTTGATCGTGCACGTGACCTCGACGGACAACGGCGACCCGGCAACGAACCCGGTGGTGATCGAGCCGCTCGCGGACTCCTTGCAGGACTTCACGGCCTGGCTCATCGTCGAGTTCACGGCCTCGTCGACACGCCCCTGCGCCTCCTGCACCGACCGCGACTGACTGGCCCCGCGGGCGCCGTCGCGGGCAGCGCTCTCCAGTAACGACGACGTCTGGAAGTACCGGCCGCAGGCGAGCAGGAACATGAACAGCGCCAGCAGCACGGGCGCCAGGATCACCATCTCCAGCGCCATCGTGCCGCGCTCCCGGCGCCGCCGAAGAAGCATCGTCCGGATCCTCACTTGTCGGCTTGGAACTGCTCGATCGGGCCGGTGGCGGTCCGGCTCACCTTCAGCTTCAGGCCGGGCACCAGCGAGACGGTGTCACCGGTGACGGTGAACGAGACCATGCCTTCCGGGCTGTTGTACGACGGGAACGGTACGGCGGTGTTCTGCAGCGTGGTCCCGCCGAGCTGCTGGGCGTACGACTGGATGTCCGACCGCACCTTCTCCCCCACCGCGTCGGTGTAGAGGGTCGGCTGCACCAGCCGGAGCCGGGACACGCCTTCCTGTGCCGCGTTCAGCGCGACGGACCGTCCGTACAGCCAGAGGGCGGTCTGGATCGAGACGAAGATCAGCGCCAGGATGGCCGGGGCGAGGATGGCCAGCTCGAGTGTGCTGACCCCCCGCTCGGACCGTCTCCGCCGCCTGCCGCGCCCCAGCCGCATCGGTGTAGCCGTCAGCCCTGGTCGATCTCGGACGTGCGCTTGCTGATCACGCGCTTCACCACCACGCCGATCGCCAGCGCGGCCGCGACCAGGATCGCCGAGATGATCGCCCACTCCAGTGCGGAGGCGCCCAGCTCGGACTGGCCCTCGCGTTGGCGGGCGCGCTGTGCCTGCGCCCGCGCCACCGCGTAGCCGGCCATCGCCCGCCAGAACATCAACTCCGAGGTCATCCGCATGCCTTCCGATTCGTGTGAGGCCGAAGCAGGCCCCAGTATGTCAACTTCAACTGCTCAGGATCGCCACGCCGGCCGGGAAGGCCAGGAACAGGAAGAAGGCCGCGATCATCACCAGCTGCGCGACCAGCATGGACTGCGAGCGTTCGCCGGCCTTGCCCTCGACGTCGGCGAGCTCCTTGCGGCGCAGCGACGCCGCCCGGGCGAGCAGCGAGGAACGGATCTTCGCGCCCTCGTCGCCGGCCAGCGCGAGCGCCGAGGCCAGGTCCCGGAGTTCCTCGACGCCGAGGTCCTCGCCGAGCCGGGCCATCGCGTCCCACGGCGTGATGCCGATCAGCCGCGCGTTCGCGAGCGCCTGCCGGATCCGGGCCATCGCCCAGTGCTCGCCGATCGTGGACGCGGTCATCAGCGCCTCCGGCAACCCGCGACCACCGGCCAGGTTCATCGCGACCAGGTCCAGGAAGCTGCCGACCACGTGCCGGAAGTCCCGGCGCCGCTTCTCCGCCTCCTGGCGCAGCGCCAGGTCGGGCAGGAAGAACGCCACCGCCATGAACGCCAGCGTGACGATCGCCGGCGTCGCGCCGGGTGCGGTGAGGCCGATCGCGGAGAACAGGAACAGCACGATCGGGATGAAGATCATCGCGCCGAGCGCGAAGAACACCTTGGTGGCGAGCATCGCGGCGAACGGCTGGTTCATCACCGCGAGGTCCCGGCGGAGCTTGCCGAACGCCCAGCCGCGGGCGTTCGCCTCCAGTTCGAGCCGGCGCCCGAGCGACTCCCGGGCCCGGTCCACGCCGCCCAGGACGCGCTCCCCCGCCGCGCTCGCCGTCGCACCGCCGGAGTAGCCGCCACGCCCGGCGTCGATCCGGGCGATCGTGGACAGCACGTTCGCCCGCGGCTTGATGAACATCCGGACCAGCACGTACACGCCGAGCCCGGCGATCGCGCCGGTGATGAAGGCCCACGTCATCCGTTCACCACCTCCATCCGCTCGTCGCCCGGCCGGTTGATCCCGTGGTCCTTGGCGACGCCGATCAGGAACCGCTCCGGTACCTCGATCTTCGCCAGCCGCCGCAGCCAGAGCAGGCCGAGCGCGTACAGGCCGATCACCACGGCCAGCACGACCTGCCCGATGAAGCTCGTGTACGGCGCCATGTACGTCGGGTTGAACAGCACCAGGCCGGCCGCCATGATCAGCGTGATCGCGACCACCACCTGCACACTGCGCCGGGTGGACCGGCGTTCCGCGGCGACCTTCCGGCGTACGTCGAGCTCCTCGCGGGCCGAGTCCGCCAGCGCGCTCAGCACCTCGCGCAGACCGGGTCCGCGGAGCCGGGCGTTCAGCACCAGGGCCGCGACGATCAGGTCCGCGGACGGGTCGTCGAGGTCGTCGGCGAACCGCATCAGGGCCGACGGCAACGGTTCGCGGATCCGCAGCCGGTCGACCAGCAGGTTCAGGCCCGGCTTGATCGCGGGCGCGGCGTTCACCGCGGTCGCCGGGATCGCCTGTTCCAGGCCGACCGCGCCGGCGATCGTGTCCCGGAGCGCCTCGGTCCAGGTGGCCAGCGCCTCCAGCCGGTCGATCGCGCGCCGTTCCTCGCCGCTGCCGCCGAAGAACCGGTCCGCCATGCCCGCAAGCAGGCCGAGCGCGACCGCGAGCACCAGCCAGCGGGTCACCACCAGCACCAGCAGGCCGACCGCGATACCGGCGCCGAGCCGGATCAGGTTCTTGCGGTTCTCGGCGCTCCGGTTCCGGAACAGCGAGGGGGTCGCGTCCTTCGGCTCGGTCCCGCGGATCGCGACGATCAGCAGCAGGACGGCGCCACCGACCACCGCGCCGCACAGCAGCGCCAGCAAGGTCTCGTTGCTCACGGCATCACGCCCAGGTTCCGTGCACGAGCGGCTGGTACCCGAAGTGCTCGAGCTCATCCATGCACGCGATCGGCGCGTGCGCCGCGGCGCGGCCGTCGGGTCCCGGTGCGAACACCTCGCCGGACAGCACCCGCCCGTCCCAGCCGGTCACCTCGCGGATGCTCTCGACGTACCGGCTGACGCCGCCGCCGCGCTGGTAGTCGTTGTGCCGCCGGACGAACAGCACGAAGTCCAGCGCGCCGGAGATCAGCATCTGGGTGGCGTCCATCGGCAGCCGCTCGCTCGCCTGGATGGCGTACGTGCTGATCCGGTTGAACACCTCCATCGAGCTGTTCGAGTGGATCGTCGACAGCGAGCCGTCGTTGCCCTGGCTCATCGCGTTCAGCATCGTGACGATCTCGTCGCCGAGCACCTCACCGACGATCACCCGGCTGGGGTTCATCCGCAGCGATCGACGGACCAGGTCGGCCATCGTCACCTCGCCGACGCCTTCGGAGTTCGGAAGCCGTTCCTCGAACGCGACCACGTTCGGGTGCAGGTCCTTGAACTCGCCGAGCCCGAGCTCCAGCGACCGCTCGACGGTGATCAGCCGCTCGTGCGGCTGGATCTCGTTGGCCAGCGCCCGCAGCAGCGTGGTCTTCCCGGAGTTCGTCGCGCCCGCGATCATGATGTTCTTGCGGGCCGCGACCGCCGCCCGCAGGAACGAGCCGACGTCGTCGGTCATGGTGCCGTTGGCAACGAGGTCCTTGAGGAACACCCGGCCGAGCCGGGCCCGGCGGATCGACACCGCGGGCCGCGAGGTCACGCCCATCACGGCCGAGAGCCGGGAGCCGTCCGGCAGCCGGAGATCCAGCTGCGGGTTCGCGGAGTCGAACGGGCGGCTGGTCAGCCCCGCGTGCGAGGCCAGCACCTGGATCAGCTCGATCAGCTCGTCGTCGCTCTCGGCCACCGGGCCGGGCGTCTCCTCGCGGCCGTCGCCGTACTGCACGAAGACCTGGTCGCAGCCGTTGATGTCGATGTTCTCGACCTCGGGGTCGTCGATCAGCGGCTGCAGCCGGCCGACCCCGAACAGCGCGGAGTGGATCGCGCCGGCGATCTGCGCGTCGTCGTCCGGCGTCGGCGGCGTCCGGCCCTCGGCCAGCTCGTACCGCGCGTGGTCCTCGAGCACCTGCACGATCAGCGACCGGGCGTACTCCCGCTCGTCCTCCGCGCTCATCGGAGGTACGCCGTTCACCTGGTCGCGACGGCGCTGCTCGTTCAGCCGCTCGGCGACCTGCACCCGCAACCGGCGAACCAGCTCCTGGTCTGCGCTCATCGATAGTCACCTGGCGGGAACGCCGCGTTCGCCATGTCGAAGTCCTGCGGCGGTGGGGACGCGACCAGCGACGCCATCTCCGCGGTGATCACGCTCGCGGACCGGATCAGCTGGGTCTTGTCGAGCCGGCCGTGGCCGCGGCCGTCGAAGAACGCCGCCCCGGCCGGGTCGTAGGCCAGGTGCCAGCGGTGCCGCACCGGCAACGACATCGCGTCCAGGACGGACCAGACCTGCTTCACGCCGTCGCGCTGCTTCGGGTCGGCGACCACGACGACGCCGAGCTGCGCGTCCACGTGGTGCACCAGCGTCGACAGCCGCTCACGCAGATGCGCCACGGACGACCCGGTCGCCGTACACACCATCACCACGAGCCGCGCGGACTGGATCACCGGGAGCTGCGGCGACGACGCGCCGATCCGGCCGCAGTCCGCGAGTACGTCGCTCTGGTGCATCTGGTTGAACGAGATGCCGAGCGGATGCCACAGCCCGCCCATCCCACCGACCTGCTCCGGCGACCGCACACCGATCAGTACGTCGAGACCCCCGTCCAGCTGCTGGCTGTGCGCGAGGATGACCTCGTCGCCCAGGCCCTTCCGGCTCGCGGCGGCCAGGCTGACCAGGCCGCGGTCGGAGTCCAGCGGAGCGCCGGCCGGGCCGGTCATCCGGATCGCCACGTCGCTGCCCGCCGGGTCGCACTCGGCCAGCAGCACCTGCCGCGGCCAGAGCGCACCGAAGACCAGGCTGGCCGTGGTCACGCCCGGGGAGCCCTTCGCGCTCGCCAGCGCCACCAGGGCCATCAGTTCGACCCGCCGCTCGCCACGTCGGTCTTGGTCCCCGGCGCCATCTTCGCCACCGACAGCGTCTTCGCGGCGGCAGCGGCCGCGACCAGGTTCACCTTGGACTGCGGCACCAGGAGGGTCACGTTCAGCGAGCTGTTCGCGCTCGTCTTGCTGTCGGTGATCGCGCCCGCGGTCGACGTCACCGTCGCGGCACCGACCAGCGTCGTCGAGTTCCCGCCGCCGTCGTTGCCGCCGGGCACCCGGACGACCTGCACGATGTCGCCGACGTTCAGTCCGTCGGACGGGGCGTGCCCTGCGTCCAGGCTGACACCGACCAGGGCGCCGTTCTGCGGGATCGGCTGCTGGCCGTCCTTGGTGAAGTTGTCCGGCGTGACGAACTGGTCCTTGTACAGCCAGCTGGTCGTGTACCGGCCGACGTACTTGCCCGCCTGCGACCACGGGACCAGGCCGCCGGTGGCACCGGCGAGGTCGCCGCGGGAGAAGTCCTTGGCCTCGATCTTGTGGCCGGGCGGCAGCGCGTCCGCGGAGATCGCGACGAAGTCGGACCGGTTGCCGCTGTTCAGCGCGATCAGCGCTGACCCGGCGGCACCGAGCAGGATCAGGATGACCGCGAGCGCGGCCAGCGCGGGACGTCGTTCCCGGCCGCTCGGGAGGCGGGTCGAGCCGCCACCCGCCGGTCGGCCCGCAGCCCGGGACCCTTGGGAAGAGGTACGCGTGGAGGACGAGAGACTCACCCGCCTACCGTAATGGCAGCGAGGTACCAATCGCGCCAGCCGCCCGGTGCTGTTCCACGCCTTGTTACCGGGCCGCGACCCGCTGCCGCTCGTGCGGCGTGAGCAGCTGGTTGAACAGTCCGGGACCGCCGTACAACTGGTCTAGATAGGCATACAGCTCGCGCAGGCAGAGGCCGACCTGTCGTTCCCAGGCCGGGCGGGTCTCCATCCACTCGCCCAGCTGCCGTCCGTCGGCCAGCGTGACCGCGGCGTTCACCGGCTGGTCCATCCGGCCGGACGCCGGGTCCCACGCGGTGTCCGGCCCGCGGACGGCCTGGACCGCGGCGGCCAGCTCGTCGAACTGCGCGCCGGTGCAGAACGCCCCGAACCCGTACCGGCCGCGGTCCCGGTCGGTGCCGTGCAGCTCGTCCAGGTACTCGCAGAGGGCGAGGAACAGCTCGATCGCGTCGTACTGCTGGTCGCCTTCCGCGGTCCGCCGCAGCTCCTGGACCATGTAGCGGGCGTCGCTGACCGTCCACTCCGACTCGCCGAACGTCTCCGTCATGCTGCGGATCCTAGGTGGACGGCCGGGCGTAAATCGTTAACAGTTCGGGTAGTACGAGTTGCTGGCGAGTAACCGATTGTTTGCTAGATTCCGGAACCAGAGGGTCCTGGTGACGACTGGTGAGCACCCGGACACTGAACGGGAGGGGGTGATTCGGCTGACCACACCCACGTTGTCCGCCGCAGACGCGACGGTTCGGGCCCGCTGGGCGGTCGGTAGCGCCCTCGGGATCCTGCACCCGTCGGCGGTACCGCTGCGTGACGGCCGGGTCCGGCTGGGCGGCCGCGACGACCTCCTCGACGCCCAGGTACTGCGCTCGCTCGAGCAGCAGCTCACCCGCCGGGCCGCCGACCGGGTCGCCGACGACCGGCTGCTGGCCGAGTCCGTCGCGATCGTCGGCGCCGAGGTCGCCCGTGCCCGCGGCCAGGAACCGGCCCGCGGCGCCACCGACGCCCTCGACCGGTACCTCAGCGGTCCGGCCCTGCGCCCGGCGCAGCGCGCCGAGGCCGAGGCGATGCTGCAGGTCGCGCTGGCGGGCTCCGCGGCGTACGACCCGGAGGCCGCCGAGCGGCTCCGCCGGATGCCCCAGCCCGGAACGGTCGTCCGGACCTCGGAGATCGTCGGTACGTCGGGCCTGATCAGCGTCGACGCGCAGTACCTCGACGCCCGCGCAGCCCGTCGTACGCCGACCTCACACCGTCGTCAGCGTGGGAATGTCGGCGGGCGGCACCGTGCGCCGAAGCGCAGCCGCCGGCAGAGCGCTCCCGGCCGTCGGCTGTGGACGTCGCAGATCCGCGGCACCGGGCTGGCCCGCCGCGAGCGGCCCGCGTCCGAAGGCCCGCTGACCTCCACCCGCGCGCTCGACGTCCTCGGGTCGATGGACCAGGGCGACGTCGCCGCGACCCTCACCGATCGCCTGCAGGCGGACGAACTCGCCGTCCTGCGGATGCCCGGCGTCGACGCACCGCAGTACGTGCGCGTCGAGGTCGGCGACGTCTCGCTCGGCGCCCTCGCGAGCAGTGTGCGGCACGCCGGTACGGCGACCGACCCGCACGTCGTCCAGCTCTCGTCGAAGCTCAGCGACGAGCAGCTCCGGGTGGTCTGGGCGAACCAGGCGTCACAGCTGTCCCAGGACGTCACCGCGTCCCGCGCCGAGCGCCCGCACGGTCTGCTCGGCAAGCTCCGGTCCGCGTTCGGCAGCGAACGCCGCGACCGCCGTATCCAGGCCGACCACGCGAGCTTCCAGCTGCTGCTCAAGGACTGGCACCAGGCGCAGGCCGACGGGCAGCCGGTCACCGACCTGCAGCGCGACCTCGAGGGCCTCGCCCGGGCGATCCGCCGGCACGGCGGCTCGGAGCCGGCCCTGCCCTGGAACGGCGGTGTCGCCGTCGACCCGCAGGCCGCGGCGTTCGGCGTCGAGGCCGGCCGCGCCGTCACGGCCGCGAACGCTGCTCCGAACACGCCGGAACACCTCCGCGGCCAGGTCGTCCAGCAGATCGAGATCCTCCGCGCCGCCGCCGACGACCTCGGCATGGACGCCGCCACCAAGCGGAACAGTGCGCTCGACGCCACCGCCGAGGCCGACCGGAACGAGTCGGAGGCCGAGGACGAGGACGGGCAGCGCGACCGCGGGGCGCCCGAACGCGCCCGCAAGCTCCGGGTCCTGGCCTCCGGCGCCCGCCGCAAGGCAGACCGGCACACGGAGATCGCCGACGGCTACGAGTCGGCCGCCGGCACCGCCCGGCAGGCGCTCGCGGAGTACGAGCAGCTGCTGGCCCAGATCGACGCCGGCGCCTCGCCGGCCCGGATCGCCGAGCTGGCCGGCGTCGCCGAGCGCCAGGTGCTGGCGTACGAACGCAGCCTCGACCGCGCGATGCCGGTCAAGGACCTGTTGATGACCGGTACGCCGGACGGGCAGCCGGTCACGTTGCCGGCCGGCGAGATCAACCGGGTGCTGGCCGCGCACGGGATCGCGCAGCAGCTCCCGACCCGCGGGCCGGCCCCGATGCCGAGTGCGGAGTACCGGCGGCTGCTGTCCCGGGACGGCATGGTGTTCCCGATCGGGCACGACCCGGACGCGGACGTCTCGACGCTCCCCCAGGTCCGGCTCCGGCTGGTGCCGCGCGATCTCACCGAGATCACCAACCGCAACTACGAGATGGCCGAGCAGATGTCCGGCACGCTCGGCGAGGGCGGTACCAGCGTCGGCACCACCGACACGCACTCGACGAGTACGAACTTCGGCCTCAGCCTGCAGCCGTTCATCGCGATGGCCGCCCCCGGTACGCCGCTGCACGCCGCTTCCCAGCTGGTGTCGCCGCGGGTCGACGTGTCCCGGGGCCGCACGCTGGCCGACAGCAGTGGGGCGACCGCGCACTACCAGTCCGGTTGGGTCGACGACAACCGCGGCGAATCGCTGCTGTACGAGTGGTCCGGCACCTGGGAGATCGAGGTCCGGAACTCCCCCACCGAGCCCTGGTCGGCGGTCGAGACCCTGGACGCCGGCCGTCAGCAGACCTGGGTGTCCAGCGCGTACACCGTGCAGCCGCCGAAGGAGACGGTCTCGCTCGACGACCTCGGCCGCGGCCAGGACGTCACCGGCGAGTTCCCGCGGCACGCCGTCACCAGCATCAGTGGTCTGCAGGACGTCACCGACCGCCTGGTCCGCCGCACCCAGCAGCAGTACGGCGGCCTCGACCGGGTCGCGTACGACCACATCTCCGGCCTGATGGTCAACGACTCGCACCGGCTGCTCCGCGAGCTGAGTCAGCCCGGCGGCATCACCCGGCGGATCCCGACCGGCGGCGAGACCGAGTACGACCTGACCTGGGAGATCGAGCCGGTCTGGGCGGACGCGGAGCTGGTCGGCGAATCCAGCGCGGAGATGTGGCAGGAAGAGGTCCTGGTCGACTTCGCCGGCGCGAACGCGAGCCAGACCGCCAGTACGTCGGCCACCGCGACCGCGGGCCTCGCGTTCCCGGGCAAGGCCGACCCGTCGAACCCGCTGGCCGCCGCGGCCGTGCTGAACGACGTCGCCGGTACCGGCGTGAACCTGTCGCCGAACGTGTCGGCCGGCCGCACTGTGTCCCGCTCCGGTGGGCAGAGCGTCAGCATGACCACGATCACCCCGGCCGTGCATCGCAACCAGGGCCCGACCCAGGGCGTGCTCGTCGGCCTGAACGTCCGCGCCACGCTGCGCAAGGTCGGCGACCCGAAGGCCGCGCCGATCGTCGAGACCGACACCTGCAAGGCGCTGCTGCGGGTGCCGGAGAACGACCTGCTCCGGGTCGGCGGCCGCGCCGACAAGGACGCCGTACTGCGCGACGCCGACGGCGCGATCACGTTCGACCCGGACGGCAAGATCCTGCTCCGCGGTGACCCGTCACCGACCACGGATCCGCAGAACGTGCCGCCGTGGATGGGGTTCGGACCGGACCAGCTCCGCGGTGTCGGCAAGGCGCTGCCGCAGAATCTCAAGGGTGCCGAAGCGGCCCAGCTGCAGGCGCTCGACGGACTCCGCAAGCTCGGCCTGGTGCCGCCGAACGGCGCGACCGGCAACGACGACATGCAGAACCGGAACTACCAGCGGATCATCCAGAACATCAACGCCCCGCGGCTCGAGGCCGGTATCAACCAGGCCTGCCAGAGCGGCCTGATCGTGATGCTCGAGGACCGCGGGTTCGCCGGTCAGCCGACCTGGCGGCCGTTCCGGCTGACGGTCACGCAGGACCACGACGAGGCCACCGGTCAGCTGACCACCAAGGGCGCCGGCGTCAGCGAGAGCGAGAACGTCGTACTGCTCGGCATCAGTTCCCGGGCCACCGGGCGGACGTCCGGCCGGTCGAAGGCGCTGCCACTGGCGGCCGGCCTCGGCGGGACCCGTAGCCCGGCGACCGGGGTCAGCGGCCTGATGGGACGCCTCGGTTTCACCGGCACCCGGACGGCCCGCGGCCGGAACTTCAGCTGGACCGGTGGCCGGCGGGTCAACCGGGTCACGCTGAGCGAGTCGACCGAGCCGCTCGACCGGCTCGCGCAGGGCCTGCGGATCCGGTTCGCCGAGATGACCGACAAGGGCGACGCCGAACCGCTCGCCGACGTCCGCGGCAGCATGGAGGTCGCGTACGACAGCTCGATGACCCGCGCGGACACGCCGGTCTACGAGAAGGACCCGAAGGCGCCGCACGACGACGCGGTCCAGCAGGCCTTCCCGGTCGCGGTCGACGCCGGCCGGTACGACCCGGCGACGGAGAAGTACATCGGTCCCGCCGACGTACTGTGCAAGGCGATCCCCGCGCTCAACACCGACTCGACCGCCCTGCCGGGGTTGCACGCGGCGCTCTCCCCGGAGAGCCTGATCGCGAACCGTGAATGGCTGAACGGCGAGTACCGGCTGCCCTTCACCGTGGTCCGCGCCCCGGGCTCCCCGGCGCAGATGCTGCACGGCAAGACGGTGCTGCCGCAGGAGTACCAGATCGTGATCCGCGGCAAGGCGCGCAGCCTGACGCACGTCGCGATGAGCCAGCAGAACACCGTCGACATCAACTTCACGATGAAGGACGTCGGCTCCACCTCCGGTACGTCGTCGTCCGGCGGAGTCGGAGCCAGCGCCGGCGGCGGCCAGGTCGGCGCCGACGGTGTCGGGCACAGCGGCGGCGTGTCGGGGTCCCGCACCGGCGGCCGGTCGCAGTCGACGACAATCAGCGAGACCTCCGGCGACGAGTCGCTGCTGATCAACCCCGGCACCCACCACGAGTTCATCGAGCGGTACGAGATGACCGCGAACATCGTGCACAACGGCCAGGTGATCGGCCAGGTCGAGCTGCCCGACGCCCGCGTCCAGAAGGCCATGGCCGAACGGCGGGCGCTGGAGCTGTACGCCGACCGCAAGCTCGACCTGCCGCTCTGGGTGGTGTCGGACGCCACCGAGCGGTACCTGAACGACAACCTGCCGATCAGCCACCGGACCGCGGCCGCCGTCCTGCAGCGCTACCAGCGGGAGAAGGCCGGGGTGACGACCGGCCTCGCCGCCGAGCACACACCCGACCGGCTGGTCGCGAAGCTCAACCAGCAGAACCGCCGCCCGGCCGCCCAGACCCCGAGCGGTCCGGCCGAGGTCCAGGAGACCACCCGGCAGATCATCGCCCGGTCCGACGAGCGTCGCGAGGTCCACACCTCCGACGCGTACGAGGACAGCCTGGGCGCGTCCGTGGTCGAGGCGGTCACCGTCGGGGACCGGATGTTCGACCCGCGAACGTTGGTGCACCCACAGATCGACGCGCTGGCCCCGGGGCTCCGGACCGCCAGCCTGCAACTGCAGAACGACATCGACGTCGACCTGGACCCGCGCAGCTACCAGGGCCATCTGAACGACATGCTCGGCGCCGGCGGCTTCTCCGGTGCCATCGAGGTCCCGGTGCAGGGGCAGTCCCGGCCGGACGTGCTGATCGTCATGGTCGAGGCGCGGTTCACCGGCCCGCGCACGATCGAGAAGGTGCCGGACAAGCCGGTCGACGAGCAGAACCCGGACGCCGGCACCGAGCCCGACATCCCCGGCGAAGCCGCCGGCGACGTCAACCAGAAGTACGACTACATGTCCGCGGACCGCTCGACCGGGCACACCACGACGTTGACCGGCGGGATCGACGGCAAGGCCGGCCTCGGCGGCGGGACCGACGCGGCCGGCGGGCTGTCCACCGACCAGACCCGGAACAACACCGCGGGCAGCGGCGAGCAGAACACCACGCTCGACCGGCTCGGCCACTTCGACCTGGTCAAGACGCACCGGGCGGCGATCTTCACCACCCGGGTCGTCCGGCTCCGGAACGCCGGTGCGGCCGCGCAGGCGAGCGTCCGCTGGCGGCTCGGCCAGATCGACCCGGCCGACATCACCACGGTCTCCGACTCGAGCTCGGTCCGCGCCGACATGGTCCAGTGGATCCCACGCGGCGACGTGCTGGACGGGCCGCCACCGGCCCGGACGCCGTCGACCGAGCCGGAGCTCGCCGACCACCGGCAGATCGAGCTGCCGGAAGGCGCGGTGACGATCCGGGTCGCCCTGCACGGCCGGGACCGCGAGCGCCGGCACGAGCTGCTCGAGAACCTCACGGCGTACGTCGAACAGCCGGGCGTCCTCGGCAAGGACGGCTCGGCGCCGTACCAGCCGATGCTGCACTCGAACCTGAGCCCGACGGCACTGACGGCCAAGACCGGGCGGCTGGTCGGCCAGGGCATCGACCTGCAGCCGATGACGAAACCCGGCAACGGCAACAAGACCGTCGACGTGCATCTGAAGGCGACCGCGATCGGCTTCGAGCTGGACGGCCCGGAGGTCGAGGGCCAGGCCGGCCGGGTCTGGCGGCGGCAGAAGACGTACCGTTCCTCCAACTCCGGCAACCGGCTGACGCCGCTGACCGCGAACGCCGGGCTCGACAACGGGTTCGTCGGCGCCGGCGGCTCGATCGGCGAGCAGGTCAAGGAGCAGGCGGCCGACGCGAACGGCACCCGGCTGGAGCTCAGCAGGTTCCTGGAGGGTCAGCTGGTCACGGTCCGGATCCCGGTCCGGTACGACGCGACCGTCCGGACGAGCACCGACAACGGCCGCGGCGAACCGGTCACCCGCAGTACCGAGAAGGTCCCCGACCTGGCGCGTGGTGAGCTGTTCGTCCGGATGCTCGGGCACCAGTACCTCGACGTGCTCAAGCAGATGGAACGCGGCGCCACCCTCGACACCGCGCTGGCCGACGCGCAGCTGCGCGCGGAGCCCGAGGACTTCGGGCGGCCGGACCTCGTCGCCGACGAACTGCAACCGGGCAAGTCCGGGCCGGTGAGCCGTCCGTACACGCCGCTGCTCGAGCTGATCCAGCAGGCGAAGGCCGAGGAACGGACCATGGTGCTGCTGGTCAACCAGGCCGACGGGCAGCAGCAGAAGTACCGGGCCACCAAGGACGGCACGCTGGAGTGCGAGGGCGACCCGCGGTTCGGGCCGGCCTTCGAGCGGCTGCACCCGACCGTGGTCCGGATGGCCGAGGGACGCGTCGACCTCCGCGAGCTGCACCACACCGCGCCGCCCGGCAACTTCAACGCGCAGGTCGCCGAGGCGCTGGTCGACAAGGGCGTACCGCGGGACGTGCTGAAGGGGCTGGACTACCAGACCACGGTGCAGCAGATGGCCTACGTGGTCAGCCATTCGGCGCGCACGCACTCGGGCGGCTCGGCCGGCCGGACCATTTCACCAACCGGCCACGGCCCGTCGCTTTCCGGGCCGTGAGCCGATGATGGATACTGCTGGACTTCAGCGGCGAGAGGGGCTTCATGGGATTCTCGGTGGTTCGCACCCGGGACGAGGCACACCTGTACCTCGAGCTGCATCCCTGCCCGGACTGCGGGACTGACGAGGCCCCCTGGCAACAGGCCCTGGTGGACGTCGACGGTGAGATGTCGATCAGCTACGCCGCGGTCTGCCCGGGGTGCGGCGCCGAGCGCGAGTACCTGTTCGGCGTACCGGAGCGGGAGACGCCGGTGCGGGGCTGGCCGACGTTCGGTGGGCCGGAGCCGTCCGACGTGATCGACGCCGGCCAGTGGCTGGAGGTCGCTGAGCGGGTGGTGTCCGCCGTACCGACGGATCCGGACGAGGCGGGCCGTGCGCTCGCGATCGCGCAGGCCGCGGTCGCCGAGGTGATCAAGTTCGTCCCGGAGGGCCTCGACGCCGTACCGGACGAGGAGTTCTGGACGCCGGAAGGACGGGCCGCCCGGGAGCTGGACCCCGGCCGGTTCCGGCTGCACCGGTTGCTGCTGACCCGAGACGCCTACGCCGAGCTGGCACGAGAAGTGGGAGCGAGATAACCGATGCTGATGGCCCGCAGTATCTGGGAGGCCCAGACCTACGTGAGCCTGCGGCTCGCGGAACGCGAACAGCCCCCGGGTGATCAGCCGGCGCTGACGCTCGGCGACGCCCCGCCGATGAAGCTCGGCACCAACCTGGCCGAAGGCCCGGACGCCTGGACCTACCAGTCGCCCGTCGGCGAGATCACGATCCCGTACGTCTCCGAGAAGACGTCGGTGCAGGTCGGCGCGCCGTTCGGCCTCGGCCGGTCCCGGCTGATCGACGCCGCGGAGTGGGTCCAGGTCGCGCGGCTGTACCACGACTGGGCGATCGGCGACATGCTCTACTACGCCGGCGAGCCCGACCCGTTCAGCTTCGACGGCCCGCACACCGAGCGGCGCGGCTACATCCGGCTCGGCTGGGACCTCGCGATCGACGCGATCCTGCAGGCGATGGCGTTCCTGCCCGAGGGCGACCAGGGCGGCGACCAGGTGCCGGACTCCGAGATCTGGTCGCAGTTCGGCGCCCGGGCCAAGGCCGAGGACCCGCACCTGGTCACCCGGGCCCGGCTGGAAGACGACCTGGAGACCTACCGCGGCATCCTCGAGGACTTCCGCAACACCTACGACGCGGTCGACTGACTCAGCTCGATCCGGACGGCGCGGGCGTCCGCCCCGGCCTGCTCGAGGACCTTCTGCTTCGGGTCCGGTACGCCGAGGAACGGCGCCCGCACCAACGGGACGAGCTCCCGCAGCCGCGGGTCCTCCAGTACGGTGTCGACGGCCCGCCGGTCTCCCCCGCAGACCAGTACGTCGAGCTTCGCCGGCGCCAGGATCCGCACCGCCACCTCGGTCGCGGCCGCGAACGCCTCCCGCGCCTGGTTGTCCCGGCGCCGGGCGTACCGCTGCTGCGACCAGCCGCCGGCCTTGGTCGTCCCCTGCACGTGCCGGGCGCCGACCTTCGAGTCCAGAAGGTTGCCGTCGGCAAACACCCCGGCACCGTACCCGCCGCGCCGGACCAGCAGTACGCCGAGCCGCCGGGGTCGCAGTACCTGCGCGACGAGCCCCTCGCGGGTCAACTCCGCAAGGGGCTCGAAGGGCACCGTGACGACGGCGGTCTCGCCGTCCTCGGCCGACACCGTGACGCTCGCCGGCGTCACGTCGTACCGGACCTCACCGTGCCGTTCGCCGAAACCTGTCAGCCACCTGTCCAACCGCTCCGGCGCGACGTGGACGATCCGGCTCATTCGCTCCACGGGTTGACGACCTCGACGCCGAAACCGGCAAAGTGCGCGACGTTCCGGGTCGCGACCGGCGCTCCGCGTGAGAGCGCGATGGCGGCGATCATCCCGTCCTCCAGCGAGGTCGGCTTCCCAGCCGTTGACCGCGTGAGGCGAAGCTGCGCGTGAGCTCTGGCCGCGCTCTCGTCGTAACTCAGTAGACGCTCATGCGCGGAGGCGATCAATCGATCGACAGCCGCCGCCAGCGCCGTCCTGCGCCGTCCCTCCGGGAGCCGAAGGACGCCGTACAACAGTTCGTGAACCGTCACCGAGGTGATCGCAAGCTCCGGACCATTGTCGGCCAGCCATCTGAGCACCGCCTTGTCCGGTTCCTTCCTGAGCGGCTCGGACAAGATGTTCGTGTCAGCAACGATCACGACAGATCGAAGTCCCGAGGCGCGGACCGCTGAGGGAGTTCCAGCTCGTCGCCCCGAAGCTCTTCCGCGGTGTCCAGCCAGTCCTCGACGAAGTTCCGCGGAACCACGGCCGCGTCCAGGATCGCCCGGGCCTCCGCCTCCATCGATCGGTTGTGCTGAGCTGCACGTCGTTTCAGTGCACGCCTGGTCTCCTCAGGCACGTTACGAAGTGTGAGTGTAGCCATCCGCGGCCCCCTTGGTGACTCTGGCGATCTGCTGTCAATGCTAGCAGATTGTCAGAGTCACACGTTGAAGCCGAGGGCACGCAGCTGGTCGCGGCCGTCGTCGGTGATCTTCTCCGGACCCCACGGCGGCATCCAGACCCAGTTGATCCGGAAGTCGTTGACCAGGCCGTCGAGCGCCATCCGGGTCTGGTCCTCGATCACGTCGGTCAGCGGGCAGGCCGCGGACGTCAGCGTCATGTCGATGATCGCCGTACTGCTGTCGTCGACCGTGATCCCGTAGATCAGGCCGAGGTCCACGACGTTGATGCCGAGCTCGGGGTCGACCACGTCCTTGAGCGCCTCGGTGACGTCCTCCACCTTCGCCGGCGCCGTGCCCGGCGCCGCGGCGGCCTCGAGGTCCACCTCGGGCAGCTCGATCTTCTCGTCGGTCTGGTCAGCCATTGCTCACTCCTTGGTCGGCTGCGAGGGCCTGGGCGGTGGCGTCACGCCACGCGGACCAGCCCAGCAGTGCACACTTCACCCGGGCCGGGAACTGCGCGACGCCCGCGAACGCCACACCGTCCTCCAGAACCTCTTCGTCGGGTTCGACATTCCCCCGGCCCTGCATCAGTTCGAGGAACTTCTCGTACGTCGCCATGCCCTCGGCGACCGGCTTGCCGATCACCAGGTCCGACATCACCGACGTCGCCGCCTGGCTGATCGAGCAGCCGACGCTGTCGTGGGTGACCGCCTTCACGACGTCGCCGTCGAGCTCGACCCGGAGCGTGACCTCGTCCCCGCAGGACGGGTTCACGTGGTGCACCTCCACGTCGTACGGCTCCGCGAGACCCGCATGGTGCGGGGCCCGGTAGTGGTCCAGGATGATCTCCTGGTAGAGGCTGTCGAGCTGCATTTATCAGTCCACCTTGAAGAAGCTACGGACGAATCCGAGGCCGTCGACGAGCGCGTCGATCTCCTCGGGAGTCGTGTACAGGTAGAAAGACGCCCTGGTCGACGATTGCATTCCGAACCGCTCGTGCACCGGCCGCGCGCAGTGGTGTCCCGCACGGACGGCGATCCCCCGGGTGTCCAGCACCGTCGACACGTCGTGCGGGTGGACGCCGTCCAGCGCGAAGCTGATCGCGCCGCCGTGGTCGGTGGCGTCGGTCGGGCCGAGCAGCTTCAGGCCGGGAACGGTCTTCAGCCCCTCGAGCGCGTACTCGACGATCGCGTGCTCGTGCGCGGCGATCTTGTCCATCCCGATCCCGGACAGGTAGTCGATCGCGGCACCGAGCCCGACCGCCTGCGCGATCGGCGGCGTACCGGCCTCGAACCGGGCCGGCGGGGCTGCGTACGTCGAGCCGGTCATCCGGACCACCTCGATCATCTCGCCGCCCCCGAGGAACGGCGGCAGCGAGGCGAGCAGGTCGTACCGTCCCCAGAGCACGCCGATGCCGGTCGGGCCGACCACCTTGTGGCCGGTGAAGACCAGCAGGTCGGCGCCGAGCGTGGACACGTCGACCGGGAACTGCGGGACGGCCTGCGAGGCGTCCACGACCACGGTCGCGCCGACGGCATGTGCCTTGGCGGCGACGTCCGCGATCGGGTTGATCGTGCCGAGCGCGTTCGAGACCCAGGTCAGCGAGACGATCTTGGTCCGCTCGGTGAGCAGCTCGTCGACGTTCGACAGGTCCAGCCGGCCGTCCTCGGTGACACCGAACCACTTCAGCGTCGCGCCGGTCCGCTCGCAGGCGAGCTGCCACGGGACAATGTTGCTGTGGTGCTCCATCTCCGAGATCACCACGACGTCGCCCGGCTTCAGCCCGGCGCCGAGCGTGTGCGCGGCCAGGTTGAGCGCCTCGGAGGCGTTCTTGGTGAAGACGATCTCGTCCCGGTTGGTGGCCCCGAGGAACGCGGCCACCTTGTCCCGGCCGCCCTCGTACGCCGCGGTCGCCTCGGCGCCGAGCTGGTGCATGGCGCGGGCCACGTTCGCGTTGTGCTTGAGGTAGTGGTCCTCGATCGCCTGCACGACCTGGCGCGGCTTCTGCGAGGAGTTCGCCGAGTCCAGGTAGACCAGCGGGAACCCGCCTGCCAGCTCACGCGACAGGATCGGGAAGTCCGCCCGGACCGACTGCAGGTCCAGTGGACTGCTGAAAGTCCGGGCGTCGGTCACTTGGACGCGCCTGCCTTCACGAAGCGCTCGTAGCCGTTGGCCTCCAGCTCCTCGGCCAGCTCCGGGCCACCCTCCTCGGCGACGCGGCCGTCGACGAACACGTGCACGAAGTCCGGCTTGATGTAGCGCAGGATCCGCGTGTAGTGGGTGATCAGCAGGATGCCCTTGTCGCCCTGGCCGGCGAACCGGTTGACGCCCTCGGAGACGATCTTCAGCGCGTCGATGTCGAGGCCGGAGTCGGTCTCGTCGAGGATCGCGATCTTCGGGTTCAGCAGCTCCAGCTGGACGATCTCGTGGCGCTTCTTCTCACCACCGGAGAAGCCCTCGTTGACGTTGCGCTGCGCGAACTCAGGGTCCATCTGCAGCTCGGCCAGCGCGGTGTTCACGTCCTTGACCCAGGTCCGCAGCTTCGGGGCCTCGCCGTCGACCGCGGTCTTCGCGGTCCGCAGGAAGTTCGCCACCGAGACGCCCGGCACCTCGACCGGGTACTGCATCGCCAGGAACAGGCCGGCCCGGGCGCGCTCGTCGACGGACATGTCCAGCACGTCCTCGCCGTCCAGCGTCACCGAACCACCGGTGATGTTGTACTTCGGGTGCCCGGCGATCGAGTACGCCAGCGTCGACTTGCCGGAGCCGTTCGGGCCCATGATCGCGTGCGTCTGACCACCGGCGATGGTCAGGTCGACGCCGCGCAGGATCTGCTTCGGTCCGGCCTCGGTGTCGACCGACACCTGCAGGTCGCGAATCTCGAGTGTCGCCATGAGTTTCTCTGTCTCCGGTTCGTTTTACAGGGACTGCTGGTTCAGGGGGTTCTTCACGTCGACGAGTACGTCGTCGCCGTCGAGGCGCACGGGGTAGATCGGCACCGGGTCGTACGCGGGCAAGCTGGTCGGCTCGCCGGTGCGCAGGTCGAAGCGGGACCCGTGCAGCCAGCACTCGATCTCGCACTCGCCGACGTCACCCTCGGACAGCTGGATCTGCGCGTGCGAGCACTCGTCCCGCACCGCGAAGTACTGTCCTTCGCTCTTCACGACCGCGACCTCGACACCGCCGACCTCGACCGGGATCACACCCTCGTCGGGGACGTCGGCCACCGCGCAGGCGCGCTCGAAGGTGTCGCTCACTTGCCTACTACCGCCTTGGCCGACTCGCTCAGCTCGGCGGCCCGGGCGAGCTTCTCCTCGATCACGTCGTGCAGGTGCTCGGAGACCTCGGGGACGCCGATCTTGCCGATGATGTCGTTGAAGAAGCCGGCCACCACCAGGCGCCGGGCGGCGTCCTCGGGGATACCGCGGGCCTGCAGGTAGAACAGCTGCTCGTCGTCGAACCGGCCGGTCGCGGACGCGTGCCCGGCGCCCTCGATCTCGCCGGTCTCGATCTCCAGGTTCGGCACCGAGTCGGCGCGGGCGCCGTCGGTGAGCACCAGGTTCCGGTTCAGCTCGAAGGTGTCGGTGCCCTCGGCCGCGGCCCGGATCAGTACGTCGCCGATCCACACCGAGCGGGCGTTGTCGCCGGCCAGCGCGCCCTTGTAGAGCACGTTGCTCTTGCAGTGCGTCGCCTCGTGGTCGACGAACAGCCGGTGCTCGTGGTGCTGGCCGCCCTCGGCGAAGTACACGCCGACGAGCTCGGCGTCGCCGCCGGGACCGGCGTACCGGACGTTGGTGTTGACGCGGACGACCTTGCCGCCGAGGGTGACCGCGACGTGGTGCAGCCGGGCGTCCCGGCCGACCAGCGCGTCGTGCTGCGCCAGGTGGATCGACTCGTGGTCGGCCTGCTGGATCGCGACCACGCGCAGGTCGGCGCCGTCGCCGACGGAGATCTCGACGTTGCCGCTCAGCTCACCGGCACCGGTGTGGTCGATGATCACGATCGACTTGCTGAACCGGCCGGCGTCGATGATCAGGTGGCTGAACCCGCGGGCGCCGAGGCTCGCGACGTTCACGTGCACCGGCTCGGTCAGCTCGGCCTCGACCGGGATCCGGACCGCGAGCGCCTCGGGCGCCTGGTTCCAGGCCACGGCGGCGGTCCGGTCCTGGGGTGTGCCGACCTTGAGCGCGTCGGCGGCGACCGTCTCGATCACCACACCCTCCGGACCGGAGGCGTCGATCTTCGGCGTCTCGGTGCCGGCCGCGTCCTCGAACAGCGCCTTCAGCTGCTTGACCGGGGTGAAGCGCCACTCCTCCTCGCGCCCGTTCGGCACCGCGAAGTCGGCCACGTCGTACGACGTCGGCCGCTCACTGCGGGCCTGGAGCGGGACGCCCGCGCCGTGGGAGTGTGCCTTGTTGCCGGTGGCAACAAGAGTTTCAGCGGCGGACATCAGCCGACGGCCCCTTCCATCTGCAGCTCGATCAAACGGTTCAGTTCCAGCGCGTACTCCATCGGGAGCTCGCGGGCGATCGGCTCGATGAAGCCGCGGACGATCATCGCCATCGCCTCGTCCTCGGCCATGCCCCGGCTCATCAGGTAGAAGAGCTGGTCGTCGCTGACCTTGGACACGGTCGCCTCGTGCCCCATCGCCACGTCGTCCTCGCGGACGTCGACGTACGGGTAGGTGTCCGAACGGCTGATGGTGTCGACCAGCAGCGCGTCACAGCGCACCGTGGACTTGCTGTGGTGCGAACCCGGCGCCACCTCGACCAGACCGCGGTACGATGTCCGGCCGCCGCCACGGGCCACCGACTTCGACACGATCGAGCTCGAGGTGTACGGCGCGTTGTGCACCATCTTCGACCCGGCGTCCTGGTGCTGGCCCTCGCCCGCGAACGCAACCGACAGGGTCTCGCCCTTGGCGTGCTCGCCCATCAGGTACACGGCCGGGTACTTCATCGTCACCTTGGAGCCGATGTTGCCGTCGATCCACTCCATCGTCGCGCCCTCTTCACAGGTGGCGCGCTTGGTGACCAGGTTGTAGACGTTGTTCGACCAGTTCTGGATCGTCGTGTAGCGGCAGCGGGCGCCCTTCTTCACGATGATCTCGACGACCGCCGAGTGCAGCGAGTCGGACTTGTAGATCGGCGCCGTGCAGCCCTCGACGTAGTGCACGTAGGCACCCTCGTCGACGATGATCAGCGTCCGCTCGAACTGGCCCATGTTCTCGGTGTTGATCCGGAAGTACGCCTGCAGCGGGATGTCCACCTTGACGCCCTTGGGGACGTAGATGAACGAGCCGCCGGACCACACCGCCGTGTTCAGCGAGGCGAACTTGTTGTCGCCGACCGGGATCACGGAGCCGAAGTACTCCTTGAAGAGCTCCGGGTGCTCCTTCAGGCCGGTGTCGGTGTCCAGGAAGATGACGCCCTGCTCCTCCAGGTCCTCGCGGATCTGGTGGTAGACGACCTCGGACTCGTACTGCGCGGCGACGCCGGCGACCAGGCGCTGCTTCTCCGCCTCCGGGATGCCGAGCTTGTCGTAGGTGTTCTTGATGTCCGGCGGCAGCTCCTCCCAGGAGGTGGCCTGCTTCTCGGTCGACCGGACGAAGTACTTGATGTTGTCGAAGTCGATCCCGGACAGGTCGGCACCCCAGGACGGCATCGGCTTGCGGCCGAAGAGCTTCAGGCCCTTCAGGCGCAGCTCGAGCATCCAGTCCGGCTCGTTCTTGAGGGTGGAGATGCCTCTCACCACGTCCTCGCTCAAGCCGCGCTGAGCGACCGCGCCGGCGGCGTCGGAGTCGGACCAGCCGTACTGGTAGTTGCCGAGGCCTTCCAGTTCGGGGTGAGCGGTTTGCGTCATCGTGCAGTCCTCGCAGATTCGCCGTCGGTTACAGGGGCCACAGGGGCAGGGCCCGGGATATGCGTCGTACAGACACCGTCGCCGTGAGCGATGGTGGCCAAACGCTGTACGTGCTTGCCGAGGAGTCTCGAGAACACCTCGGTCTCGGCCTCGCACAGCTGGGGGAACTGCTCGGCCACGTGCGCGACCGGGCAGTGGTGCTGGCAGAGCTGGGCGCCGTGGCCCGCCTCCGCCGTGGAGGCGGCGTACCCGTCGGCCGTCAGGGCCTGCGCGAGCACCTCCGCCTCCTTGCCCTCCGGAGCCTGCGCGAGCAGGTTCCGGTAGCGCTCCTCCACCTCGGCCACCCGGCGCCGGGCGAACTCGGTGACCGCGTCGTCGCCGCCGGCCTCGGCGATGAACCGCATCGCCGTCGCCGCCAGGTCGTCGTACGCCGTGTGGAACGCGTGCCGACCGGTGTCGGTCAGCACGAACACCTTCGCGGGGCGGCCGCGGCCACGGGGGCCGTAGACACGCTCCTCGCGGGACTCCACCAGGCCCTCGTCGAGCAGGTGGTCCAGGTGCCGGCGGACCGCCGCCGGGGTCAGCTCGAGCCGCTCCGCCAGCACCGCGGCGCTGGACGGCCCGTTGGTCAGGATCGAGCGGGCGACCCGGTCCCGGGTGGACTCGTCCCGCGCGCCGGCAGTGCCCTGGGGCACGGCTCGATCGGTCGCAGGAGTTTTCACAACATCAGTGTCGCGTAATTCCCCGGGGCCTTCAAATAAGGCTCACCTAACCGTTCCCGGGCACACGCGGTGCTCAGGCGGCGCTCAGGTAGGAGGCGTGAGCGAGGTCACTCCACCCCCACCCAACCCGAGCGGAGCGAGGGTTCTTCCCAACCCGAGCGGAGCGAGCGTCCTTCCCAACCCCGAGCGGAGCGAGCGTCCTCCCCCCACCCCGAGCGGAGCGAGCGTCCTCCCCCCACCCCGAGCGGAGCGAGCGTCCTCCCCCCACCCCGAGCGGAGCGAGGGTCCTCCTCCCCAACCCCGAGCGGAGCGAGGGTTCTTTTCTTCTCTATGCTGCGGTTTGTGCCAGTCGCGGTGGAGATCGACAAGCTCGTCGTGCGGTACGGCGAGAAGACCGCGGTCGACGGTCTGAGTCTCACCGTAACCGCCGGCACGGTGACGGCCGTGCTCGGCCCGAACGGTGCCGGCAAGACCACGACCGTGGAGACCTGTGAGGGCTTCCGGCGCCCGGAGTCCGGCCGTGTCCGGGTGCTCGGCCTGGACCCGCTCGCCGACCACGACGAGCTGATGCCGAAGATCGGCGTGATGCTCCAGGAGGGCGGCGCCTGGTCCGGCGTCCGGGCCGTCGAGATGCTCCGGTACGTCGCGACGCTGCACACCCACCCGCTCGACGTCCCCGCGCTCGTGGAGCGCCTCGACCTGGGCAGCTGCGGGCGGACGCCGTACCGGAGGCTGTCCGGCGGGCAGAAGCAGCGGCTGTCGTTCGCGCTGGCGATCGTCGGGCGGCCGGAGCTGGCGTTCCTCGACGAGCCGACCACCGGGCTGGACCCGCACGGCCGCCGGGAGATCTGGCAGCTGATCCGCGACCTCCGCGACGACGGCGTCACGGTCGTGCTGACGACGCACGCGATGGACGAGGCCGAACAGCTCTCGGACCAGGTGCACGTCGTCTCGGCGGGCAAGGTGATCGCCTCCGGTACACCGGACTCGCTCACCGAACACCACACCAAGTCCCTCGAGGACGTCTTCCTCGAGCTCACCACACCTAGGCACGAGACGTGAGCGAGCGAAGCGAGGTCACCATCAGGCGCAGTCGACCTCGGCCCTCATCCGCGCCCGGAGCGAAGCGAGGACGTGGATGAGCAAGTACGCACCGCAGCCGGGCAGCGCGCCCTGGGGCCAGAAGGTGCTTGCGCACACCCGGATGGAGTTCAAGCTCCTGGTCCGCAACGGCGAGCAGTTGCTGCTGGCACTGGTCATCCCGCTCGGCGTCCTGCTGCTGCTCGGCGCGACCGGCCTCGGCGACCGGCTGCCGCTCGGCTCCGGCCGGCCGATCGACGAGGCGGTCCCCCGCGTGCTCGCGCTCGCGGTCCTCTCCTCGTCCTTCACCTCACTGGCCATCGCCACCGGCTTCGAGCGCCGGTACGGCGTGATCAAACGCCTCGGCGCCTCCCCGCTCTCCCGCACCGGGCTCCTCGCGGGCAAGATCGGCGCGGTCCTGATCGTCCAGGCGATCCAGCTCGTCATCCTGATGGGCGCCGGCTTCGCCCTCGGCTGGAAACCTGTCGGCGGAGTCGCCGCCGTCGTGGGCGTCATCCTGACCGTCCTCTGCGGTACGGCGGCCTTCGCCTCGCTCGGCCTGCTGATGGCCGGCGTACTCCGGGCGGAGGCGACGCTGGCCGCGGCGAACCTGCTGTACCTGCTGCTGCTGGTCGGCGGCGCGATCATGACGCCGGTCGACGAATACCCGCACGGCATGCAGGCCGTCGTCCGGCTGCTCCCGAGCGCCGCGCTGGCGAGCGGGATCTCGAACTCGACCATCCATGGCGTGATCCCCTGGGCCGCCGCACTGTCGCTGGCGCTGTGGGCCGCGGTGCTCGGATACCTGGTCTCCCGGACGTTCACATGGGACTGAGCTTTAGAGTGTCCCGGTGATGAGCACGGATACCCCGCCCCAGGAGAGCGAGCCGGTCAGCAGGTTCTGGCGCCTGATCCCCGAGCCGAGCCTGGACGTCGTCCGGCGCTGGGGGTGGGCGTCGATCGTGGTGAACATCGGCATCGTGGTGACCGGTGGACTGGTCCGGCTGACCGGGTCCGGCCTGGGCTGCCCGACCTGGCCGTCCTGCACCGACGAGTCGTACGTCCCGCACGCCGCGCTCGGCATCCACGGCGCGATCGAGTTCACCAACCGGATGCTCGGGTTCGTGGTCGCGATCGTCGCGATCCTGACCTGGCTGGTCGTGATGCGGTACCGGCCGATCCGGCGGGATCTGCGCCGACTGGCGACCGCGGCCGCGCTCGGCGTACCGATGCAGGGCGTGATCGGCGGCATCACCGTACTCACCGGCCTGAACCCGTGGATCGTGTCGGCGCACTTCCTGGTCTCGCCGGTGATCATCACGCTGGCGGTGTCGATGATGCGCCGCTCCCGGACCAGCCCGTACCCGCACACTCCCCCGGTGGTCCGCGCGCTCGCCACCGCCGCGGTGGTCGCGGTCTGGCTGACCGTTGCCCTCGGCACCGTGACGACCGGCGCCGGGCCGCACTCCGGCGACCCGCAGACCGGGCGGAACGGGTTCGACCCCGCGCTGGTCAGCCAGCTGCACGCGGACTTCGTGTTCGGCCTGTTCGGCATCACGATCGCGCTGGTGATCGCGACCCGGGTGACCGCGACCTCGCGCACGCTCCGGAAGCTGGCCGCCTGGCTGCTCGCGATCGAGCTGCTACAGGGCGCGGTCGGCTTCACGCAGTACTTCACCGGCCTGCCGTGGGGTGTGGTGCTGGTCCACATGTTCCTGGCCGGCCTGCTGATCGCCCTGGTCACCGCCGTCTACGGCGAACGCGGCACCCCGGCAACCTGAGCCCTCCCCCGGCAGCCGCCCGCCCACCCTGCCCCGCCCCGCGCGACCCGAGGCGCCCGTTTGAGTGGTTAACCTCTGGACTGGCTGGTTGACACCCGGCATGCGGGCGGCAGACGGGCCGGCTTGGAGGTTAACCACTCAAACGGTGGCAACGTCAGCGGCTGGTGGGGCGACCTGGAGGCGGCCTTGTGCTGACTAGGTGAGGTCCCGACGTAGCGGGACTACAGCGGCGGCGGTTGCGCCGATGGCGGCGTACCCGAGCAGGACCAGGGCGGCCAGGACCGGTGGGAGCGGGGTGCCGAGGTGGCTGGAGGTCTGGTCGGCGATCGTGTCGGTGAGGAACGTGAAGCTGGTCAGCGAGGACGTCGCGCCGCCGGGCAGGTACGGGTACAGCCGGTTCACGCCGGGCAGGATCATCAGCACGTACTCGAGGAAGTAGAAGTAGCCGAGGACGATGCCGACGGCAACGAGCTGGTGCCGGGCGAGTGCGCCGACGGCGACCCCGATGACGACGTACACGGCCGCGACCACGGCGAGTTTCGTCAGCAGGAGCAGCAGATCCGCCGGGGCGATCGTCAGCGTGACACCGCGGACCAGGGCGGCGCCGAGCAGCGCGAGACCGGACGTGACGGACGCGATCAGACCGTAGCAGAGGCCGCCGAGGCCGTAGACGACGAGCTTCGCGGACAGCACCCGGCCGCGTCGCGGTGCGGCCAGGAACGTCGTACCGATCGTCCGGTGCCGGTACTCGCTGGTGACCGCGATCGTGCCGAACAGCGCCGGGACGAACAGCAACAGGCCGGTCAGGCCGACCACCATGCCCGCGCCGGCCGGGTTGTCGATACCGGGCATCGGCGGGGTCGCGTTCTCCGGGCCGGTCAGCGCGAGGATGCCGGTCAGCCCGCCGCCGGACGCCACCGCGGCGATCAGCGCCCAGAGCGGCAGCCTGGTCGAGAACAGCCGGGTGAGCTCGCCGCGGATCAGGTTCTTCATGCCGTCAGCTCCTTCGTGGTCAGCGTGAGGAACGCCTCTTCGAGCGTCGTCCCGTGGGCGGTGAAGTCCGCCAGGCCGCCGGACCAGGCGATCCGGCCGCGGTCGATCAGCACCAGGTCGTCGACGCTGTACTGCAGTTCGGTGAGCACGTGGCTGGAGATCAGGACGGTCCGCCCCTCGTCCGCGAGCGACCGCAGGAACGTCCGCAGCCAGACGATGCCGGCCGGATCGAGCCCGTTCGACGGCTCGTCGAGCACCAGTACGCCGGGGTCGCCGAGCAGCGCGGTCGCGAGCGCGAGCCGCTGCCGCATCCCGGTCGAGAACCCGCGGACCTTCCGGCCGGCGTACCCGGTCAGCTCGACGGCCTCGATCACCGCATCGACCCGCGACCGGTCGTGCCCGCTCAGGTCGCACACGGTCCGCAGGTGCGCCCGCGCGCTCGTCGCCGGATGCGCGGCCGCGAGGTCGAGGACGGCACCGACCGTCCCGGTCGGGTCCGGCAGCTCCCGGTACGCCGTGTCACCGAACAACGCGCTGCCCGCGTCCGGGCGGATCAGGCCCAGCAGCATCCGCAGCGTGGTGGACTTCCCCGCCCCGTTCGGCCCGACGAACCCGGTGACCCGGCCGGCGTCAGCGGTGAACGTCACCTCGCGCACCCCGTGCACCGCCCCGAAGGTCTTGCTCAGCCCGGCCACCCGAATCGGCACCATGGCGTCCCCTCTCCGACTATTATCAACCTGAGAGCGATAACATTATCAGACTGATAATGGTCAGGAGACCACCGTGCCGAAGGACTCACCGATCGCGGACGTCGTCATGCACCCGGCCCGGCTGCGGATCATCCAGCAGCTCGGCGGCCGGGAGCTGACCACCACCCAGCTCCGCGCGGCACTGCCCGAGATCACCCAGGCGACGCTCTACCGGCACGTCGCGGCACTGATCGACGCCGGCATCCTCGCCGTGGTGGCCGAGCGCAAGGTCCGCGGCACCACCGAACGCACACTCGCCCTCGGTGAACGGCTCGCGGTCGCCGACCTGAACGAGATCCGGGCGATGGACGCGGCCCAGCTCCGGACCAGTTTCCTGAGCTTCCTCGGCCTGCTCGGCGAGACCTTCGACAAGTTCCTGGCCGCCGAGGACGCAGAGCTGCGCGACTACCTCGGCTTCGGGATGGGCCCGCTGTACGTCGGGGACGGCGACCTGCCCGCGCTGCAGAACCAGCTCAACGACCTACTGGCGCCGTACCGGCAGGAGCGACCCGGTGCTCGCCGGGTCGCTCTCGCCAGCATCCTCATCCCGGAACCGGAGTGACGGCTACCGCACCTGGTAGACCGCGCCCGGCCCGAAGACCGGCGCCGACACGTACAGGTCTCCGCGGCGGCTGAACGCCGCGCCGCCGGGCAGGATCAGCTGCCCCTTGGCCAGCTCGGTCCGATGCCCGCGGGACTGCACGAACAACGCACCGACCTGCGGCTTGCCGGTCAGCTCGAACTGCAGCCAGCTCGCCTTCGCCAGCTCGACCACGGCGAGCTTCCCGTGCGGCCCGCCGGCCAGGTCGACGATCGACGTGTACCCGTCGGCGTACCGCTTGCAGTTACCTTTCGACGGATTCACCGGGTCGCACACCGCGCCCACCGAGCCCGGCCTGATCCGCCAGATCTCCGACGTGCCCGGCGTCGCCGGGAAGCCGCGGAGCTCGCCGACGTACCAGTAGCCGTCCGAGCCGACCGTCACCGAGGTGGCGACCGCTTCGGCCGGGATCGGCGTACCCGCCGGTGGCAGCGGGCTGCCGTCCGGACCCGTGGCGGGCAGGCCGGACGGGACCTTGACCGTGCGGGGCTTGAGCCGCGCGACGGTCTTGATGTGGCCGTTCGGCCAGACCCGGAGCAGGTCGTTGCCAGCGGCATCGGACACCAGGACGGTGCCGTCCGCGAGCGCGGCGACGCCGAACGGGTTCGAGTCCGTCGGGTTGTTCTCCAGGTCGTACGGATCCGGGTCGGTCTTCTGGTACGCCGCAATGTCCGCGACCTTGACGGCCTTGCCCTGCCACAGCCGGTACAACGTGGAACTGCCCGGCACCGGTGGTTGCCCGGGCTCACCGCCCGCCCCGGTCAGCGCGTACGTCACGCCCCGGTTGCTGGTGTCGATCGCCGGCGGGAAGCCGCCGGTGCCCGGCACGGTGGCCAGCTTCCACGTCCGGTGCCCGTCGGTCGCGTACACGGAACCGTCCGTGACGCTGTAGATGACCTGGTTCCGGTACGTCGAGACGCCGCGCGGGCCGTCCAGCCCGGTCGCGACCGGGCGCAGTCTCGAGTGGTTGCCACCGGCGTCGGCCTGTCCCGCGAACAGCAGCGACCCGGTCAGTGCGAGAACCGCGAGCGCGGCCACGCGTGTTCGTACCCCCATGTGTTGCCCCCTGACGCCCTAGGAATCCCTGTCTCCCCAGGCGTGGAATCCCCCTCCACAGACCGGACCATCGCAGCAAAAGATCACGGCGAGGTCAACGGGCGAAGGCCGAAAACCTCAGCTGAAACTCAGCGCGACCCAACAGAAACTCAGCGCAAACTCAGCGCAGAACTCAACGCAGCAGCGGGTCGATCGCGGCCGCGATGAACAGCAGCGCCAGGTAGATGTTCGAGAAGTGGAACAGCCGCATGGGCCGCAGCGCCGCGCCGTCCGCGCCGGTGTGCGCCCGGAGCAGCAGCCGACGGGCCTCGCGGAGGAACACGAAGCCGAGCACGACCGCGGCCAGCGGGTACACGTACCCGGTGTGACCGATCGGCCAGAGCGCGATCGAGGTGGCGACCATGATCACCGAGTAGGCCATGATCTGCCGTGCGGTGGCGACCGGGGTGGCGACCACGGGCAGCATCGGTACGTCGACCGACGCGTAGTCCTCGCGGTACCGCATCGCCAGCGACCAGGTGTGCGGCGGCGTCCAGAAGAACACCACCAGGAACAGCACGACCGGCGTCCAGGCCAGCTTGCCGGTGACCGCGGTCCAGCCGATCAGGGTCGGGAAGCAGCCGGCGATCCCGCCCCAGACGATGTTCTGCACGGTCCGGCGCTTGAGCACCATCGTGTAGCCGAAGACGTAGAACAGGTTCGCCGCCAGCGCCAGGCCGGAGGAGAGCCAGTTCACGAAGAAGCCGAGCTCCAGCGTGGCCAGCACGCCGAGCACGACGCCGAACGTGGTCGCCGAGCGCGGGCTGACCGCGTGCCGCGGCAGCGGGCGGCGCCGGGTCCGGCGCATCTGCTCGTCGATGTCGCGGTCGAACACGCAGTTGATCGTGTTCGCGCTGCCGGAGGCCAGGATGCCGCCGATCAGCGTCGCCACCACGATCTTGAGCCCCGGCACGCCGTCGGCGGCCAGGAACATCACCGGCACCGTGGTCACCAGCAGCAGCTCGATGATGCGCGGCTTGGTCAGACCGACATACGCCTTCACCACGTCGCGCACCGACGGACTCACGGAAGCTGGCGATGCAGCAGGAGCGTCCGGCAGCGGCGTCGGGTACGACGTCGTCGCGGCTGGACGCGGGTCGACGGCGGTCACGAACACCTCGAACAATCTGGGTTGACGCCGGTTGCCCAGCGCTGACGGTTCAGCAGTCTACGACGCCCCGTAGGAGGGTTCGCACACCCCCCTTCGGGAGCCGGGAACAGGCAGTCGAGCTGAACGGTTGACAAACAGTCGAGTGGTACCCAGCGGACGGTCCTGGTCACAGTAGGCTCATCCTGAGTGGGTACCCAGAAGACTTCCATCGAGAGGAGCGCCGCCGGCGTGACGGAGAAGACCAAGCTTGAATGGACCGAGCTCGACCAGCGCGCGGTCGACACCGTACGGGTGCTCGCGATGGACGCGGTCGAGAAGGTCGGGAACGGGCATCCCGGTACGGCGATGAGCCTGGCGCCGGCGGCGTACCTGCTGTTCCAGAAGGTGATGCGGCACAACCCGGCGGACCCGCACTGGGCCGGCCGCGACCGGTTCGTGCTGTCCGCGGGCCACTCCAGCCTGACCCTGTACATCCAGCTGTACCTGGCCGGCTTCGGCCTCGAGCTGGACGACCTGAAGTCGCTGCGGACGTGGGGCAGCAGGACCCCGGGCCACCCGGAGTACCGGCACACGCCGGGCGTCGAGACCACCACCGGCCCGCTCGGCCAGGGTGTCGGCAACGCGGTCGGGATGGCGATGGCAGCCCGCCGCGAGCGCGGCCTGCTGGACCCCGACACGCCGAAGGGCGAGAGCCTGTTCGACCACCAGGTCTACGTGATCGCGTCCGACGGCGACATCGAGGAAGGCGTCGCGTCCGAGGCGTCCTCGCTGGCCGGGCACCAGAAGCTCGGCAACCTGACCGTCATCTACGACGCGAACAAGATCTCGATCGAGGACAACACCGACATCGCGCTGTCCGAGGACGTCGCGGCCCGCTACGCGGCGTACGGCTGGCACGTCCAGGACGTCGACTGGACCAACGGCGGCACGGGCTACGAGGAGAACGTCCAGGCGCTGTACGACGCGCTCGAGGCGGCCAGGGCGGTCACCGACAAGCCGAGCTTCATCCGGCTGCACACGATCATCGGCTGGCCGGCTCCGAACAAGCAGAACACCGGCAAGATCCACGGCTCGGCGCTCGGCGCCGACGAGGTCGCGGCCACCAAGAAGGTGCTCGGCTGGGACCCGGAGCAGACGTTCCAGGTCGCCGACGACGTGATCGCGCACACCCGCAAGGCCCTCGACCGCGGCAAGGCGCTGGAAGCCGAGTGGGACAAGGGTTTCGAGACCTGGAAGGCCGCGAACGGCGAGCGTGCCGGGCTGCTGGCCCGGCTGCAGAAGCGGGAGCTGCCGGCCGGCTGGCAGGACGCGCTGCCGAGCTGGGACGCCGACGCCAAGGGTGTCGCGACCCGCGCCGCGTCCGGTGACGTGCTGTCCAAGCTCGCGCCGGAGTTGCCCGAGCTGTGGGGCGGTTCGGCCGACCTGGCCGGCTCGAACAACACCACCCCGAAGGGCCAGCCGTCCTTCATTCCGGCGGAGTACTCGACCAAGGAGTTCTCCGGCGACGAGTACGGCCGGGTGCTGCACTTCGGTATCCGCGAGCACGCGATGGGCGCGGTCCTCAACGGCATCGCCCTGCACGGCCTGACCCGTCCGTACGGCGGCACCTTCCTGGTCTTCTCCGACTACATGCGCCCGTCGGTGCGGCTCGCCGCACTGATGAAGCTGCCGGTCACGTACGTGTGGACGCACGACTCGATCGGTCTCGGCGAGGACGGTCCGACGCACCAGCCGATCGAGCACCTGTCGGCGCTGCGGGCGATCCCGGGCCTGGACGTCGTCCGCCCCGGTGACGCGAACGAGACGGCCGCCGCGTGGGCGACCATCCTCGAACACACCGACCGCCCGGCCGGCCTGGTGCTGACCCGGCAGAACGTGCCGACCTTCCCGCGCGGCGCCGAGGGTTTCGCGACCACGGAGAACGTGCACAAGGGTGGGTATGTCCTGCTCGACACCGAAGGTACGCCGGACGTGGTGCTGATCGGCACCGGCTCCGAGGTGCAGCTCGCCGTCGAGGCGCGGGCCAAGCTCGCCGAGGAGGGCATCAAGGCCCGCGTGGTCTCGATGGTCTCCCGGGAGTGGTTCGACGAGCAGGACGACGCGTACCGCGAGACCGTCATCCCGGCGGACGTGCGGGCCCGGGTCTCGGTCGAGGCCGGGATCGCGCTCAGCTGGCACGACATCGTCGGCGACTCCGGCCGCTCGGTCAGCCTCGAGCACTACGGCGCCTCCGCGGCGTACCAGACGCTGTACGACGAGTTCGGCATCACCACCGACGCCGTCGTCCAGGCCGCCAAGGACAGCATCGCCGCCGCCGCTCAGATCAGCGGTCCGGGTGTTCCGCCCGGCCGTTCCGCCGCCGGGCCGGTCGGACCGGCCGATTCCCACATGGCCAACTGACACCACATCCGGAAGAAGGCATCGGAACCATGAACGATCGCTTGAAAGCACTCGCCGACGCGGGTGTCTCCATCTGGCTCGACGACCTGTCCCGCGAGCGGCTGACCAGCGGCAGCCTGCAGGCCCTGATCGAGGACAAGCACGTCACCGGCGTGACCACGAACCCGACGATCTTCGCGAAGGCGATCTCGGACGCGGACGCGTACGCCGAGATCATCGGCAAGCTGGCCGCCCAGGGTGTGTCCACCGACGAGGCGATCCGGGTGATCACCACCAGCGACGTCCGCGACGGCGCCGACGTGTTCAAGCCGACGTACGACGACACCGAGGGCCAGGACGGCCGGGTGTCGATCGAGGTCGAGCCGACGCTCGCGCACGACACCGCCGGGACCGTCTCGCAGGCCAAGCAACTGTGGGAGATCGTCGGCCGGGAGAACGTCTTCGTGAAGATCCCGGCCACCAAGGCGGGGCTGCCGGCGATCACCCAGGCGCTGGCCGCCGGGATCAGCATCAACGTCACGCTGATCTTCTCGCTGGAGCGCTACAAGGCGGTCGCGGACGCGTTCCTGACCGGCCTCGAGCAGGCCATCGAGAACGGCCACGACGTCAGCAAGATGGCCAGCGTCGCGTCGTTCTTCGTCAGCCGGGTGGACACCGAGGTGGACAAGCGGCTGGACGCGATCGGCACCGACGAGGCGAAAGCTCTGAAGGGCAAGGCCGCGATCGCCAACGCCCGGCTCGCGTTCCAGGCGTACGAGGAGATCTTCGACACCGACCGCTGGCGCGAGATCGAGACCGCCGGCGCGAAGCCGCAGCGCCCGCTGTGGGCGTCCACGGGCACCAAGGACCCGTCGTACTCCCCCACGCTGTACGTGGACAACCTGGTCACCAAGGGCGTCGTGAACACGATGCCGGAGGCAACCATCAACGCGGCCGCCGAGCACAGCGAGTTCTCCGGTGACACGGTCCGCGGCAACTACGCGGCCGACCAGAAGGTGATCGACGACCTGGAGCGGCTGGGCATCTCGTACGACGAGGTCGTGCAGATCCTCGAGGACGAGGGCGTCGCGAAGTTCGACGCGTCCTGGTCGGAGCTGCAGGACACCGTCACCGCGGCACTCAAGGCGGCCGCCAAGTGACGACTCCGAAGGTAAGCACGCAGAACGGCGACTGGGCCGAGGTCGTCGACAAGCTCGTCGCCGAGAAGATCGCCTCCCGGATCGCCGCCAAGGACGCGACGATCTGGGGCCCGGAGGCCGAGCACGAGGCGTCGATCCGGCTGGGCTGGGTCGACCTGCACGAGACCTCGCGGCCGCTGCTGGCCGAGATCGAGGCGCTGCAGGCCGACCTGCGTGCCGAGGGCCTGGACCGGATCGTGCTGTCCGGCATGGGCGGCTCGTCGCTGGCGCCCGAGGTGATCACCCGGACGGCGGGCGTCGAGCTCGTCGTACTGGACTCCACCGACCCGAGTGTCGTGAAGCGTGCGCTCGACGGTGATCTGTCGAAGACCGTGATCGTGGTGTCCAGCAAGTCCGGCGGGACGGTCGAGACCGACAGCCACCGGCGTACGTTCGCGAAGGCGTTCACCGACGCGGGCATCGACGCCGCGTCGCGGATCGTGGTCGTGACGGACCCGGGGTCGCCGTTCGAGAAGCTGTCGAAGGACGAGGGGTACCGCAAGACGTTCCTCGCCGACCCGAACATCGGCGGCCGGTACAGCGCGCTGACCGCGTTCGGCCTGGTGCCGTCCGGTCTGGCCGGGGCGGACATCGCCGAGCTGCTCGACCAGGCGGCCGAGGCCGCTCCGGCGCTGCAGGCCGACTCGACCGACAACCCGGCGCTCTGGCTGGGCGCCGTACTGGCGGCGAGCGCGGGCCGGGACAAGGCGATCATCACGGCCGACGGGTCCGACATCGTCGGGTTCCCGGACTGGGCCGAGCAGCTGATCGCGGAGAGCACCGGCAAGAACGGCACCGGCGTACTGCCTGTTGCTGTCGAGGTCGGGGCTCCGGAGCTGCGCAGCGACGCGGCCGACCTGACCAACGCGCTCCTTGCGGAGAAGGCGACGAGTGGTGTGCCGACGGCGCTGACGTCGGGGTCGCTCGGCGGGCAGATGCTGCTGTGGGAGACGGCGACGGCGGTCGCGGGCTACCTGCTCGGGATCAACCCGTTCGACCAGCCGGACGTGGAGAGCGCGAAGAAGGCCGCGCGCGGTCTGCTCGACGCGCAGCCAACGCCGGAGGCGGCGGCCTTCACAGAAGGTGCCGTCGAGGTTCGCGGTTCCGTGGGTCTGCTGGACGGTGTCGACTCGCTGCAGGGTGCAGTGGACGCGCTGCTCGGCAAGCTCGGGGACAAGGGCTATGTCGCGGTGATGGCGTACCTCGACTCCGAGCGGGACGCCGACCTGGTCGCGATCCGCCCGGCGGTGGCGTCGACGACGGGCCGCCCGACCACGTTCGGGTGGGGACCGCGGTTCCTGCACTCGACCGGCCAGTACCACAAGGGCGGCCACCCGGAGGGCGTGTACCTGCAGGTCACCGGTGCGCACCCGACCGACGTGGAGATCCCGGACCGGCCGTTCACGTTCGGCACGCTGATCTCGGCGCAGGCCGCCGGTGACGCGAACGTACTGGCGGAGCGCGGGCGTCCGGTGCTGCGGTTGCACCTGACCGACGTCGCTGCCGGCGTACAGCAGCTCCTGTCCCTGTTCAAGTAGCCACGTATCACGGGAGGAACGCGGCCATGACCGCTGAGCTCGACGAGGAGCCGACTGGTCCGGTGAACCCGCTGCGCGATCCGCAGGATCGGCGGCTGCCGAGGATCGCCGGGCCGTGCGGCCTGGTGATCTTCGGCGTCACCGGGGACCTGGCCCGGAAGAAGCTGATGCCGGCGGTCTACGACCTGGCGAACCGGGGGCTGCTGCCCCCGGGATTCGCCCTGGTCGGGTTCGCCCGCCGGGACTACACCAACCAGGACTTCGCCCAGATCGTGCACGACTCGGTGAAGGAGCACGCCCGGACTCCGTTCCGCGAGGAGGTCTGGCAGCAGCTGTCCGAGGGCTTCCGGTTCGTGCCGGGTGACCTGACCGACGACGAGGCGTTCAAGCGGCTGCGGGAGACCGTCGACGAACTGGACGTCACCCGCGGGACCGGCGGGAACCACGCGTTCTACCTGTCGATCCCGCCGGGGCTGTTCCCGGAGGTGGTCCGGCAGCTGTCCGAGCACGGGCTGACCGACGAGAAGCCCGGCTCCTGGCGGCGGGTGGTGATCGAGAAGCCGTTCGGTCACGACCTGAAGAGCGCCCGCGAGCTGAACCACGTCGTCGAGTCGGTGTTCCCGCCCGAAGCGGTCTTCCGGATCGACCACTACCTGGGCAAGGAAACCGTCCAGAACATCCTCGCGCTGCGGTTCGCGAACGCGATGTTCGAGCCGATCTGGAACAGCAACTACGTCGACCACGTCCAGATCACGATGGCCGAGGACATCGGCATCGGCGGCCGCGCCGGGTACTACGACGGCATCGGCGCCGCCCGCGACGTGATCCAGAACCACCTGCTCCAGTTGCTCGCGCTGATCGCGATGGAGGAGCCGGTGAGCTTCGACGCGTGGTCGCTGCGGCAGGAGAAGAAGAAGGTCCTGAACGCCGTCACGCTGCCGGAGCGGCTCGACCTGCACACGGCCCGCGGGCAGTACGCCGCCGGCTGGGCCGGTGGCGTGAAGGTCAAGGGGTACCTGCAGGAGGACGGCATCCCGTCGACGTCGGCGACCGAGACGTTCGCGGCGCTCCGGGTCGACGTCGACACCCGCCGCTGGGCAGGCGTCCCGTTCTACCTGCGGACCGGCAAGCGGCTCGGCCGCCGGGTGACCGAGGTCGCGGTGATGTTCAAGCGCGCGCCGCACCTGCCGTTCACCAAGACCGAGACCGAAGAGCTCGGCCAGAACGCGCTCGTACTGCGGATCCAGCCGGACGAGGGCATCACGGTCCGGTTCGGCGCCAAGGTGCCCGGGACGTCGATGGAGATCCGCGACGTCAACATGGACTTCGCGTACGGCGGCTCGTTCACCGAGTCCTCCCCGGAGGCGTACGAGCGGCTGATCCTCGACGTACTGCTCGGTGATCCGCCGCTGTTCCCGCAGCACACCGAGGTCGAGCTCGGCTGGAAGATCCTCGACCCGGTGCTCGACTACTGGGCCCGGCACGGGAAGCCGGAGCAGTACCCGTCCGGCGACTGGGGCCCGGACTCGGCGCACGAGATGCTCGCCCGTGACGGACGTGCCTGGAGGCGGCCATGATCATCGACCTGACCGACACCACGTCGAGCGAGATCGCCTCGGCGTTGCTGAAGGCCCGCCGGAACGCCGGGTCGCCCGCGATGGGCATGGTCGGCACGATCGTGGTGGTCGTCGACGAGGCGTCCCACCACGACGCGATGAAGGCCGCGAACGAGGCCGGCCGCGAGCATCCCTCGCGGGTGCTGGTCGCGATCCTGCGGCCGGGCAAGGGCGCACCCGGGCTGGACGCCGAAGTCCGCGTGGGTGAAGGAATTCCGGGCGAGGCGGTGCTGCTGCGGCTGCACGGTGAGCTGGCGAAGGTGCCGGAGTCCGTGATCACGCCGCTGCTGCTGCCGGACTCCCCCGTCATCGTGTGGTGGCCGGGCGGCGGTCCGCGGGTTCCGGCCGAGGATCCGCTGGGCAAGCTGGGCCGGCGGCGGGTGACGGACGCGGCGGCGACGCGGCGGGCGTCGGTGGACTACAGCGCGCGGGCCGAGGGGTACGCGCCGGGCGACACCGACTTCGCGTGGACGCGGCTGACGCCGTGGCGGGCGTTGATGGCGGCCGCTCTCGACCAGTACCCGACGCGGGTGACGGGTGCGGAGGTGTCGGCGGCGCGCGGCAATCCGAGCGCGGACCTGATGGCCGCGTGGCTGCAGTCGCGGTTGAAGGTGCCGGTGGAGCAGCGGACGTCGCGCGGTCCGGGTGTGACCGCCGTACGGCTGTTCACGCCGTCGGGGGCGATCGCGCTGACCCGGCCGGACGGCGCGGTGGCGACGTTCAGCGTGCCGGGGCAGCCGGACCGTCCGGTGGCGTTGAAGCGGCGGACGACATCGGAGCTGCTGAGCGAGGAGCTGCGGCGGCTGGATCCGGACGACGTGTACGCGAAGACGCTCGCGTGCATGGTGGAGCGGGACAGCATGCCGGCCGAGAAGAAGAAGGTCGCGGAGACGGCGCGGAAGTCGGCGCCGGTCAAGGCTTCGGCCGCGGCCAAGAAGGTGGTCGCTCAAAAGGCTCCGGCGAAGAAGGCAGCCGCCAAGAAGAGCGTGGCGAAGAAGAGTGTGGCCAAGAAGACCGTTGTGAAGAAGGCTGCGAAGCGATGACTGTGGATCCGGAGCTGGTGATTCATCCCGACGCCGAGGACCTGGCGTTCTCGGTGGCGGGGCGGCTGATCACGGCGCTCGTCGACGCGCAGAGCACCGGCGGCGTCGCGCAGGTTGTGCTGACCGGCGGCCGGGTGGCCGCGAAGGTGTACCAGGCGGTCGCCGAGTCGCCGGCCCGGGTCGAGGTCGACTGGCGGCGGGTCGAGTTCTGGTGGGGCGACGAGCGGTTCCTGCCGGCCGGTGACCCGGAGCGGAACGAGACCCAGGCGCGGGACGCGTTCCTGTCGGCGCTGGACGTCGACCCGGCGCGGGTGCATCCGATGGCGGCCGACACCGGTCAGGGCGCGGAGGCGGCGGCCGCGGCGTACGGCGCCGAGCTCGCGGCGGCCGGTTCGCCGGCGTTCGACGTACTGATGCTCGGGGTCGGTCCGGACGGGCATGTCGCGTCGCTGTTCCCGGGGTACCCGCAGGTCGGGGTGACGGACGCGGACGCGGTCGCTGTGCACGATTCGCCGAAGCCGCCGCCGACCCGGGTGTCGCTGACGCTGCCGGCGCTCGGCCGGGCGCGCGAGGTCTGGTTCGTGGTGTCGGGTGCCGACAAGTCCGAGGCGGTCGCGAAGGCGCTGGCCGACGGCGACGTACCCGCGGCCCGTCCGAAGGGGCGGAACCGCACGCTGTGGCTGCTGGACGAGGCGGCGGCGCGGCAGCTTCGGTGAGCGCCGAACCGTCGCGGTGACAGACTCGGGACCATGACGTTCCGAGACTTGCATGCCGGCCAGTTCGTGATGCCGAACGCGTGGGACGCCGGGAGCGCGGTGCTGCTCGCAGCCGCCGGGTTCCCGGCGATCGCGACGACCAGCGCGGGGATCGCGTTCTCGCTGGCGAAGGGCGACCACATGCTGCCGGACGGCGCGCCGGCGGTGTCGCGGGACGAGATGTTCGCGCGCGTCCGGGAGATCACCGCCGCCGTCGACGTACCGGTGAACGGCGACCTCGAGGACGGGTACGGCGGCACGCCGGAGGCGGTCGCCGACACGATCCGGCTGGCCCGCGAGGCCGGGCTGGCCGGCGGGAACATCGAGGACTTCGACGGCCGCGAGCTGTACGACGAATCCCTCGCGGTGGAACGGATCGCGGCGGCCCGGGAGGCGGCCGGCCCATCGTTCGTGCTGACCGCCCGTACCGACGGCCAACTGCTCCGTACGCCGCCCCCGCTGGCCGACTCGATCGCCCGCGCGAACCGCTTCCGGGCGGCCGGCGCGGACTGCCTGTACGTCCCCGGCGTGAACTCCCTCGACGCGATCCGCACGCTGGTCCAGGAGCTCGACGGCCCGCTGAACGTGGTGATGGGCCTCGGCCCGTCCTCGTCCCTGAACGTCGCCGACCTCCGGGTCGCCGGCGTCGCGCGGATCAGCCTCGGCGGCTCGATCGCCCGCGCCGCGCTCGCGTTCGTCCGCCGGACCGCCGCGGAGGTCGCCACCCACGGCACGATCACCGCCGAGCAGATCCCCCAGGCGGAACTCAACGAGCTCTTTGCGCGATCATCCAAGGATGAGCACTGACCGGACCGTACGGCAGGTCGCGCTGACGCACGCGATCGTCGGGTTCGGCACGTGCCTGTGCCTGCTCGTGTTCTACACCGGGGCGGCGGCCTTCGGCCCGATCAACGACGTCGGCAACGCCTTGCTCGGCCTGCTCAGCTTCGCGCTCGCGTGGATCCTGCGGCCGCGGACCGTGCTCGCCGGATTGGCTGCCGTCGGGGCGCTGCTGACCGTCGTCGGCACGGTCCTCGTCCTCGGCGGCATCACCGGGTTCTTCCTCGCCGGTTTGTGGTCGAGCTTCGGTTTCGCGCTGATCGGCGTCTGGCTGGTCGGCGTCCGGGGGTTGCTGCCCGGGGTGGTGATGCTGCTCGGGTTCGTCGGCGTACCCGGGATCCTGATGGGGCTCGACGACCTGGGCAGCGCACCGGGCTGGACGTTCGCGGCCGGGGCCAGCTGGGCCGGGACCTACCTGCTGTTTCCGGCGTGGAGTCTGCGCCTAGCGCGGCGGGACGGTGCCGAAGGCGGCCGCTAGTGGCGGGAACAGGCCGCGGACGTCTCCCCCGCCGACCCAGATCCCGATCGCCAGCGCGGCGGTTGCCTCCAGCAACTTCGCCCGGACCAGGCCGCCCGCCGGAACCGGCACACACCCGAGATCACGCACCAGCCCCGCGACCACGTCCACGCCGTCGTCCCCACACAGCGGTACGCCGAGCCCGGCCGGCGGATTCCGCCACACGGCGTCAGCCGCGAGGTTGAACCCCTTCACCACGCTCGCGGCGGTCGCCGTACTCACCTGCTCTGCAACACCCTCCTGCGTCAGGGTGAAGTCCCGATGATCCAACGCATTCGTGCAGTCGATCAGCGTCCGCCCACCCGGCACCAGCCGGGCAACCTCCACCGCCACCTCAGCCGGTACCGCGAGCACCTCGACCTCGCCGTACTCCGCTGCCTCCTGCAGCGTCCCGGCCGTCGCGCCGACGCGCTCGGCCACCTCGGCGGCCCGTTCGACGGACCGCCCGCCGATCATCACGTCGTGCCCGGCGCGCACCCAGCCGGCCCCGAGCGCCTCGGCCATCAATCCGTTGCCCAATGTCCCAATTCGCATAGCCCAGACGCTAGACAGTTCGATGCGCACCACCAGGTGCCCAACGGGCGACGCACAATGGACCGGTGGAGCCGAGATTCTTCGCCGACTGCCAGGCGCGGGTGGCCGCCGACCTGATCAGCGGGCGCTGGCCGATGGTCGTCCTGTACTCGCTCGCCCGCGGCCCCGCCCGCCCCGGCGAACTCCGCCGTCAGATCGGCGGCATCAGCCAGAAGGTGCTCACCGAGACGCTCCGCCGCCTCGAGCACAACGGCCTGGTCGAGCGCCGCCGGTACGCCGAGGCGCCGCCGCGCGTCGAGTACTCGCTGACCACCGCGGGCACCGACCTGCTGGTCCCGATCCGCGCGCTCGGCGACTGGGCCGCGGCGTACGCCGACCGGCTCCCGACCGAAAACAAACCGTAAACGCCGCCCGGCATGCTGACGGGGTCAGCCTGATTCCGATCCGGGAGGTACCGATCATGTTCACCCTGCAGCAACTCGTCGACGCCCCACCCACCGAGGTCGTCCGCGCCTTCACCGAGCCCGAGCCGTTCGCCGCCTGGTTCGTCGCGGAGGGCTTCCGGACGCCTGCCGACCGCGTCCGGATCGACGTCCGCTCCGGCGGCCGGATCTCCGCGGTCTTCGTCGGCGACGCCGAGGTGCCGTTCAGCCTGCAGTTCGGCGACCTGGACCTGCCGCATCACCTGGTCCTGCGCTTCGACGAGCCCGCCGAGGAAATCACCGTCGACCTGACCGAACTCCCCGGCCACCGCACCCGCCTCGACTACCACAGCGTCGGCCTCACACCCGAGCAGGAGGCGCCGATCAAGCCCGGCGTCGCGACGATGCTCGACCACCTGGCGGCCTACTTCGGCTGAGGGCGGACCTCCACCACTCAACAACCTCGCCCACGAGCCGGCGAGCACGCGGGGGTCGAGCATGTGAGGAGCCCCGATCACGCAGGTTGGTGAGTGCCCCAGGTCCGCACTCTCAGCCGATCAACCCCTTGTGACCCCCAGGCACAGCGCCGCCCCGAGGCGGCATGCCCGGTTCGGAGCCGTCGGGAGGGGCGTCGTCGCCACCGTCTGAGGGTGCGGTGGCCCGAGGAGGCGGCGGGTGAGGGTGTCTCGGGAGGAGAGGAGGTCGGCGACCGCCGCTCGGAGGTGAGCCGGTCCGGGCGATTCTCCCGCCTCGGCCGCCAGCAGGACGGTCCGCCGTACCAGCTCCTTCATGAACGACGCCGTCGTACCGTCCGTTAGCTCGACGATCTCCTGCACCACCTCGTCCGGCACCTCCAGCCGCGGCCCGTACAACCCCAGCAGGCGAGCCCGACCGGCGGCGTCCGGCAACGGAACCTCGACCGCCATGTCCACCCGCCCCGGCCGCTGCATCAACGCCGGTTCGAGCAGGTCGGCGCGGTTGGTCGTCAGCAGGAACGCGACGTCCGCGTCCTGCGCCAACCCGTCCATCTCGTTCAGCACCTGGAAGAGCAGCGGGTTCTCCATCCCTCGCGAGAAGTCGCGGGCCTCGGCGACCAGGTCGCAGTCCTCGAGGACGACGAGGGCCGGCTGGAGCATCCGGGCCAGCGCGCATGCCTGGGTGATGAAGTGGATGCTCGTCCCGGCCAGCAGGACGACGGTGAAGTCGGGCAACCGCGACAGCAGGTACCGCACGGTGTGCGTCTTCCCGGTCCCCGGTGGCCCGTACAACAGCACACCGCGCCGTAGATGCTGACCGGCCGCCAGCATCCGCTCGCGATGCTCGGCTATCCCGATGACCTCACGCTCGATCCGTTCCAGCACGCCGTCCGGCAGTACGACGTCCTCCCGGGTGATCCCGGGCCGCGGATGCAGCCGGAACGGCCCGACGCCCTGCCCGAACTCGTGCCCCTCGAACGACACCACCTTGCCGCGGAAGATGTTGCGCTCCCGGATCAGCTCCGGCAACGCACCGAGGAACCGTTGCGCCGCGCCCCGGTCCTCGGCAAGCACCTCCAGCTCGACGCTCGCCCGCCCGTGCTGCGGGTTCGCGGCGCGGAGCAGGGCGACGTACCGGTCCGGGCCCTGCGTCCCGAGGTAGATCCCGAACGCGACGCAGTCCTGCTCCTCGTCGACGTCGACCGGTACGCGCTGGTAGTCAACCGCCCCGATCCCGAAGTGGCTGTAGTCCGCCAGCTCCAGCAGTTCCCCGAGCGAGTGGTGACCGCGGTTCGCGCCGGACAGCCCGACTAGGTCGTAGCCGTCGAACCACGCCTCGATCGCGCGCTGCACGTTCGGCAGGTCGTACGACGGATAGGCGGCCGCAACCACCGGTACCTGTTCGGGGTCCACCCCGAGGTGGGCGCGGAGCCGTTCCCGCAGGTTCTCCCGTGCGCTCCGCGGGCCGCCGGCCGCCTGCATCCGCTCCAGGAAGCTCGTGAACAGCCGCGCGAACTCGTCGACGTCGTCGGTCATCCCCGTCGTACCCCCTCCACGTTCCGGTCTATCCGGAGGGTCCTCCGCAATGCCGGATAGGATCTCCACCATGACAGCTTCCGAGTCCACCGACCGGCCGTACGGTGCGTTCCCCGTCCGGATCGGTCTGCAGGTGCAGCCCCAGCACGCGCAGTACGCCGACATCCGGCGGACGGCCGCCGCGGCCGAGGAGATCGGCGTCGACGTCCTGTTCAACTGGGACCACTTCTATCCGCTGAGCGGCGAGCCCGAGGGCCTGCACTTCGAGTGCTGGACCATGCTGGCCGCCTGGGCCGAGGCGACCGAGCGGGTAGAGATCGGCGCCCTGGTGACCTGCAACTCCTACCGCAACCCCGACCTGCTCGCCGACATGGCGCGCACCGTCGACCACATCAGCGACGGCCGGCTGATCTTCGGCATCGGCTCCGGCTGGTTCGAGAAGGACTACGACGAGTACGGCTACGAGTTCGGTACGGCGGGCGGCCGGCTGGACGCGCTCGGTGAGGCGCTGCCGCGGATCGAGCAGCGCTGGGCCAAGCTGAACCCGAAGCCGACCCGGGACATCCCGGTGCTGATCGGCGGCGGCGGCGAGAAGAAGACGCTGAAGCTGGTCGCCCAGCACGCGAACATCTGGCACGGCTTCGGCGACGCCGAGACGATCGCGCACAAGCACGCCGTACTGGACGAGCACTGCAAGACGATCGGCCGCGACCCGGGCGAGATCGAGCGCTCGGTCGGTGTGGGCGACAAGAAGCCGGAGGACGTCGGCAAGCAGCTGCTCGACGTCGGCACCCGGCTGTTCACCGTGCACGCCGGCGGTCCGGACTACGACCTCGGTCCGCTCCGCGACTGGGTCGCGTGGCGTGACGAGGTCAACGCCAAGTAGCACCCGAGCCGGGTGGCTGCTCCGGCAGCCGCCCGGCCTACACTTTCCCGCATGTCTACGTTGCCTGGGAACGGTTCGGTGCGGGCTATCACCCGCTGGGGTGAAGACGTCATGCATCGGGTCAATCAGCCGGTCACCGACTTCGGCGACGAGCTGCAGACGCTGGTCGCGGACATGGTCGCGACGATGAACGCGGCCGAGGGCGTCGGCCTCGCGGCGAACCAGGTCGGCGTCGACCTGCAGCTGTTCGTGTTCGACTGCCCGGACAAGGACGGCAACCACGTCCAGGGCGTCGTCTGCAACCCGAAGCTGGAGCTTCCGGAGGGCAAGGACCGCAACCTCGACGAGGGCGACGAGGGCTGCCTGTCGCTGCCCGGCGCGTTCACCAAGTGCGCCCGCCCCGACTTCGCCAAGGTCACCGGCGTCGACCAGCACAACCAGCCGGTGACGTACGAAGGCGACGGCCTGCTCGCGCGCTGCCTGCAGCACGAGACCGACCACACGCAGGGCATGGTGTTCGGGGACCGGCTCTCCCGCAAGTACCGCAAGCGCCTGTTCGCCGAGGCCGAGGAGTTCGCCCCGGACTACCCGAGCGACTGGCCGCTGTCCCCGATGGTCGACCACGACCAGGAGGAAACCCCCGCCACCTGAGGCGGCTACCAGCGGGCCTTCTCCAGGTCGATCGCGTCGACCGTCTCGGCCGGGGTCTGGTCGGTGGTGTCCAGCCACAGACCCCGCCGCGGGATGTCCGCGAGGCCCGCTTGCAGTGCCCGTACGGCGTCCGCCAGCGACCCGCCCGGCTGCTCCCAGTCGCGGTACGCGTTCCGGCCGCCGCGTTCGATCTCCCGCACGACGATCGACTCCACCGACGGCACGAGGACGACGAGGTACGGCTCGACGTCTCGGAGCCGGGAGAACCAGCGTTCGACGTGTGCGCCGAGCACGATGTCGCTGCAGACGAAGTCGAACCCGGCGTCGGCGTAGTGCTGTGCGATCAGGGTGCTGGCGTCGTACCGCAGCTCCAGCTGGCGGACCGCCGCGGGTGTCGGCTCCGGTGTCATCACCTCGGCGCCCGCGACGACGCCGCGGTAGAACACGTCCCCGTCGAGGGTTGCGGCGGGCGGTCCCATCCGGGCCGCGAGCAACGGTGCGATCGTCGACTTCCCGGCGGCCTGCATTCCGGTGACGAGGACAACTTTCGGCATCAGAGCACTCCGATCACGAGCGACATCGCAACGAACAGCACCAGCTGGTAGCTGCAGTTGATGAGGGTCAGCTTGGCCGGCTTCAGCTCGAACGCGTTGTGCTGGAGCAGGGTGCTCGCCGAGAATCCCAGCCAGGCGACCAGACCGACGAGCAGTGCCGGCCAGACCGAGTCGTTGTCGAACGCCTTCGCTGCCATCGCGCTGCCGAGCGCCAGGCCGACTGCCGTGATGCCGTTCGCGATCAGCAGCTGAATCGTGTTCTTCCGGCTGGCGTTCTTGGACTGTTCCGGGGTGATGCCAGTCAGCTTCCACCAGATGGTCGTGAAGGCCTTGCCGTACCAGATGCCCGCGACGACCATGCCGGCCACGAGCGCGAGTACGGCGCCGACCCAGTTGATGTGCATGGCGGGCAGTGTTCCATGTGATGCAGGTCTAGCGGGTCGCGTAGAAGGCGACCGCTGCCGAGGAAGCGACATTAAGGGAGTTGACGCCGCCGGCCATCGGGATCTTGACGGTGAGGTCGGCCTGGCGGAGGACGGTCGGCTTCAGGCCGTGGCCCTCGGTGCCGAAGATCAGTGCGAGCTTGTCGTCCTTGCGGTCGGCGAGGTCGTCGAGCGTGATCGACTCGTCGGTGAGCGCCATCGCGGCGGCGACGTACCCGTGCTCCTGCAGGAGTTTCAGGTCACCCGGCCAGCTCTGCAGGCGGGTCCACGGGACCTGGAAGACGGTCCCCATCGACACCTTGATCGACCGCCGGTACAGCGGGTCGGCGCAGGTCGGCGTCACCAGCACCAGCCCGACCCCGAGCGCGGCCGCGGCCCGGAAGCCGGCGCCGACGTTGGTATGGTCAACGATCTCGTCGAAGATCGCGATCCGGCGTACGCCGGGCGTCAGCAGCTCCGGCAGCGGTACGGCGGCCTGGCGCTTGTACGACGCGAGCGCGCCGCGGTGCACGTGGAACCCGGTGACCTGCTCGGCCAGCTCCTCCGAGACGACATACACGGGCTTGTCCGGCCACTGCGCGAGCACGTCCTGGAGCGAGTCGAGCCAGCGCGGGGCGAGCAGGAACGACCGCGGCTCGTACCCGGCGCCGGCGGCCCGCCGGATCACCTTGTCGCCCTCGGCGATGAACAGGCCGTGCTCCTCCTCGAGCAGCCGCCGGAGGTTCACCTCCCGCAACTGCACATAGTCCGCCAGCCGCTCGTCACCCGCCTCCACCACCGAAACCAGCGTCACCCCGCCCCCACTCCCCCAGCGCCAGCAGGTCCCGCAGCGCCAGCAGCTCCCGCAGCACCAGCAGGTCCCGCAGCGCCAGCTGCTCCCTCAGGTCCTGCAGCGCCAGCCGCTCCCGCAGGTCCAGCCGCTCCCGCAGCGGCTGGCGACCTGCCCGACCCCGCCGGGCCGGCCATGAGCTGGGCGGCTACGTCGACTACGTTGCCGATGACAACGATCGCCGGAGCGCCGACGCCCTGCTCCTTCATCGCGTCAGCGATACCGGCGAGGTCCGACGTCACCATCTGCTGGCTGGGAAGGGTGCCGTCGGCAATCGCCGCGGCAGGGGTGTCCGCCGGCCGGCCGGCCTCGATCAGCCGCGAGGTGATCGCCGGGAGGTTCTCGACCGCCATCAGCAGCACCAGCGTGCCGTGCAGCTGCGCGAGCGCGTCCCAGTTCACCAGCGAGTCCGGATGCGACGGCGGGATGTGCCCCGATACCACCGTGAACTCGTGCGTCACCCCACGATGCGTGACCGGGATCCCCGACACCGCCGGCACCGAGATCGAGCTGGTGATCCCCGGGACCACCGTCCACGGCACCCCGGCCGCGGCGCAGGCGATCGCCTCCTCGAACCCGCGGCCGAAGACGTACGGATCCCCGCCCTTCAGCCGTACGACGACCTTCCCCTGCCGCCCGCGGTCGACCAGGATCCGGTTGATCTCCTCCTGCTGCGCCGCCCGCCCGCGCGGCAGCTTCGCCGCGTCGAACAGCTCCACGTCCGGGTGCAGCTCGTCCAGCAACTGCTGCGGCGCGAGCCGGTCCGCGACCACCACGTCCGCCTCGGCGAGCAGCCGCCGCCCGCGGACCGTGATCAGGTCCGGATCGCCCGGCCCGCCGCCGACGAGGTACACGCCGGGCCGCCGCCCTGTGTCAGGCCCTGTGTCCCGCCTTGTGTCCCGCGCCGCCAGCTCACCGGTCCGCAGCCCCTCCAGGATCGAGTCCCGGACGGCGGCCGAGCGCCGGTGGTCGCCACCGCCGAGGACGCCGATCGTGATGTTCCCGTGCTGCCCGGACGCGGGCGTCCACGCGGTCGCGCGGGAGCGGTCGTCCGACCGTACGCAGAAGATCCGCCGCTCCTCCGCCTCCGCGGACACCTGGTCGTTGACGGCGTCGTCGTCGGTCGCGACCACGACGTACCAGGCGCCGTCGAGATCACCGGCCTGGTAGCCGCGCTGGATCCAGGTGAGCGACGGGTTGCCGAGCAGGCCCTCGATCGTCGGAGTGATCGACGGCGAGACGAGGTCGATGCGCGCGCCGGACTCGAGCAGCCGGGGCAGCCGCCGCTGGGCGACACCGCCGCCGCCGACGACGACCACGCGCCGCCCGTCGAGCACCAGCCCGGACAGGTACTGATGCGTCACGAACCGATCCCCGCGTCCTCGAAAGTGGCCATCTCCTCGAGCGCCCGCGCCGCGCAGGTCAGGATCGGGTACGCGAGCACCGCGCCGGTCCCCTCGCCGAGCCGCAGGTCCAGGTCGACCAGCGGTTGCAGGCCGAGCTGCTTGAGCGCGACCGCGTGCCCCGGCTCCGCGGACCGGTGACCGGCCACGCAGTAGTCGATGACGGCCGGGTGGAACGCCTGCGCGACCAGCGCGGCGGCGCCCGCGATCACGCCGTCCAGGATCACCGGGACCTTGTTCGCGGCAGCGCCGAGAACGTACCCGGCGAGCGCGGCGTGTTCGAGCCCGCCGTACGCCTGGAGGGCCTTCAACGGCTCCGTCGGCGGTACGTCGTGCCGCGCGAGCGCCTCGCGTACTACTGCCGTCTTGTGCGCGAGCGCCGCGTCGTCGATCCCGGTCCCGCGACCGGTCACCGCGTCGGCGGTGGCACCGGTGAAGGTCGCGATCAGGGCGGCCGAGGCCGTGGTGTTCGCGATGCCCATGTCGCCGGTGAGCAGGCAGCGGTACCCGTCCCGGACCAGCGAGTCCGCGAGGTCGTACCCGACCGCGATCGCCTGCCGTGCCTCGTCCTCGGTCAGCGCGCCGGTCTGGGAGAGGTCGCGGGTCCCCGGGCGGACCTTCGCGTGCACGATGTCCAGCCCGTCGACCGGAGTCGCGACGCCGACGTCGACGACCCGGACGTCGACACCGTTGTTCTTCGCGAACGCGTTCACCGCGGCGCCGCCGGCCGCGAAGTTCGCGAGCATCGCGGCGGTCACCTCCTGCGGCCACGGGGAGACGTTCTGCGCGTGCACGCCGTGGTCGGCCGCGAACACCGTCACGACCGCGGGACCGGGTACGGCGGGGGCGCCGGTCATCCCGGCGAGCTTGACGGACAGCTCCTCGAGGACGCCGAGGGAGCCGGCCGGTTTGGTCAGCCGCGCATGCCGTTCCGCGGCCGCCCGCATCGCCGCCTGATCGGCGGGAGCGATCCGCTCCAGGTACTCGTCCACCAGTCCTCCACTCGTAGCCTCCGGACGATCTTCGCATCCCTCGGCCACCGCCCCCGGCCGGACCAGCAGTCTGTGGACAGTAGTGTCGGATTCACCACACGTCACTCGCTGTTGGAGGGCTCACAGATGTCGCTCGATCGTCCCGTCGCACCGGACCCGTACAAGCTGCTCCCCGAGGTCGGTGCGTTCACCGTCACCAGTACCGACGTCACCGACGGCGAGCCGCTCGCCGACGCACACGCGTTCGGCGGCGCGAACACGTCGCCGCAGCTCAGCTGGTCCGGGTTCCCGGCGGAGACCAAGGCCTTCGTCGTGACCTGCTTCGACCCGGACGCGCCGATCGTGTCCGGCTTCTGGCACTGGGTGCTGGTCAACCTCCCGGCCACGGTCACCGACCTCCCGGCCGGCGCCGGCACCACCGAACGCCTCGACAACGGCGCCTTCCACGTCCGCAACGACTTCGGTGCCAAGGCCTTCGGCGGCGCCGCCCCACCGGCGGGCGACCAGATCCACCGCTACTACTTCGCCGTCCACGCGATCGACGTCGAGGCCCTGGACGTCGACTCCGATGCCACCCCGGCCGTCGTCGGCTTCAACCTCGCCTTCCACACGCTGGCCCGCGCGATCATCACCCCGACGTACCGGATCGCCGAGTAGTCACAGGGCCGCGACGTACACCCACTCCCCGGCTTCCCGCGTGAACGTGCTGTTCTCATGCTGTACGCCGGCGTCGTGGTAGGCGTCGAACTCGACGGTCCCTTCCGTATGGAACGGACTCCCGCCGGTGGTACCAAGAATCTTCAGCCCGGTCCACCGGCGCCCCGGGTCGAAGTCGATACTCGCGGGCCGGGTCGCCAACGCCCAGGTCCGCCGCAGATACGCCGCATCCTGCATCACGAACGCCACATACCGCGACCGCATCAGCTGCTCCGCGGTCGCCGCCGTCGCCTTCTGCTGGTGAAGCGGCCCACAACAATCGTCATACGGCACAGGCTGACCACACGGACAGTTGGGTGAGACAGGCATACTCCGATTGTGGCCGATCAGGTAATGGCGCGGACCACCAGCTCTGGATCTCGCAGCGGCAGGGCCGCGACCTCGGCGTACAGGGCGTCGTACTCGTCGGGTGTGAGTCGCTCCGAGAGCGCTAGATCCACTCGGCCGGCTTTGCGGCCCCAGGCGCCGGCTATTCGGCCGTTGCGGAGGAGGGCGTTGGGGTGGAAGGTGTCGGCGGCCGGGGTCAGGGGGCGGAGGCCGGGGGCGATGAAGCGGGCAGCTCGGTCGCGGCCGAGCAGGCGGAGGTCGGGGGCCGCGAGGAGGCGTAGGCCGGTGGGTGGGGGTGCGTCGTGGAGGTCGGGTTCGGCGGTTCGCAGGATCCAGGCTTGGGCGCCGGCCAGGTCGACCTCGGTCAGTTCGTTGGAGAGCTGGTCCCAGACGGTTCTGGCGTCGGCGGGTGACAGGCCGGACCACCAGGCGAAGACCTTGGGGGTGGTGGGGCCGAAGTACCGGAGGTGGCGGCGGCAGAGTTCGCGGCGGGCCTCGCGTACGTCGATCGTGGGGCGTGGGACCTCGCGGGCGTACAGGGAGGTCGTGTCCCAGCGGAGCGCGATCCGGCCGGTCGCGCAGGCCGCGCGGAGGCCGTGGATGTACGCGCCGCGTCGCTCCTGCCCGGCAAGGACCTCGCAGACGTGGTCGGCCAGGCCGTTGATGTGGCGTACGGCGGCCGGCTCCAGTGGCAGGCGGCCGACGGTGAAGACGCCGAAGTCGCGGGCCGGGAGGACGTACACCGCCTGGCGCGGGCTGTACGTCTGGATCAGGGTCGGGTGCTCCCAGTCGGTCGGGACGCAGTCCTGCATCCGGGCAGCCAGCCCGAGCAGCGCGTCCCGCGGTGCGGTGTCCTGGAGGCCGACGTACGCCGCCTGCTCGTGCGATCCGGGTGGGAGCCGGTCGACCAGGTGGTTCACGGAGAGCCGGTAGGCGACGGCCTGGTCCCGCGTCACGCTTCGCATGCCGACGACCGTACGCAGGAATCACGACATTGGATGGCTTGTTTTCAAGGGAACGCGATCGCCAGCGGGGTGAGGATCGCCAGGGCGAAGATGTTGATGACCAACGCGATCGCCGCGGCCGGCCTCGCACGCCGATGGCGGCCCAGACCGATGAAGGCGAACGCGAGCCCCGGCATCGCCAACAGGACCGTGCCGTATTGACGGACGCCCGTCATCTCCACCGGAGGGAGGAACGGCGCGACCAAGGCGGCAAGACCGAGGAGCAGCCCGAGCAGCCCCAAGGCCGGCGAGCCTGGTTGGGCCGTCGCCGGTGGGCAGACCTGCGCTTGCTGGGCCCGCGCTTGTGCGTAGTCCGGCCAGAGGTGTTGTGGGGCCATGTGCTCGGTCGGTCGGCCGTTCGTCATGGGTGCTCCGCCTTCGTGTCGTACCGTCCACTGCCCTGACGCGACGGCACGCCTCGCGGTTCCGCCGCGCTACTCCTCGTGGAGCGGGAAGGCGCGGATGATCACGGCGGTCGGCGTACCGGAGTCGGCGGCCGGTTCCGAGCCGACGAAGTCGTGCAGGACCCGGTGCAGGCGGGCGCGGAGTTCGGCGAGTTCGCCGTCGGCGAGCGTGACGACCGCGCTGAACGCGAAGTCCTCGTCGTCGGCCGCCTTCGCGGCCAGCCAGCTCGCGTACGCCGTGTCCTCGAGCTCACGGTTCAGCGCCGCCTGCTCGGTCCGCACCCGCCGCCACGGCTTCACCCGGCCCTGCGCGCCCGGGACCGGCTCGATCACGCCGAGCGCCGCCAGCCGGCGCAGGTGAAACGAGCACGAGCCGGTACTCTCCGCCAGCTCGCGCGCGGCGATCGTCGAGGTCGTCGCGCCGTCGCGGTCGATCAGCCGCAGCAGCTCCTCACGCAGCGGGTGCGCGCGGACGACGTCCCGGCGGTTCGTGGTCATGGCGGCATCCTAGCGGCTTTGCAAAGCTCCAACTTTGCATAGTACGGTCTTTGCATGCCGACGTACATCCAAGGGCGGCTGAGTCGTCGCCTGCCCGAGTTGCTGGACGAGGTACGACGGGGCGCGCCGCTGCGGGTCACGGAGTACGGCGAGGAGATCCTGCACCGCCCGTGCCGGCCGGTCACCGAGTTCGGGGCGGCGCGCTGGGGGCGGCTGATCGACGACATGTTCACGACGATGTGGATCGCGGAGGGCTGCGGGCTCGCCGCGAACCAGGTCGACGTCGACGCGCAGCTGTTCGTGTACGACCTGACCGACGAGAACGGCGACCGGCACGTCGGGCACGCGTTCAACCCGCGCGTCGAGACCAGCACGGCGCTGCTCGGTACCCAGGACGGCACGGAGGGCTGCCTGTCGGTGCCCGGCGCGAACGCCGAGCTCGCGCGGCCGGCGCGCGCGGTCCTGCACGCGTACGACGTCGACGGTGCCCCGTTCACCGTCGAGGCGTCCGGGTACTTCGCGCGCTGCCTGATCCACGAGACCCAGCACGTCGCCGGACAGGTGTACGTCGACCACCTGACCCCCACCGCCCGCGCCGACGCACTGGCCAAGTCCGCCGCGAACCGCTCGGACGTGTTCACGCGCCGCTCGACCCGCGAGGACCGGCTGAACGCGCTACTGTCCGTCGGGTGACCGACCCGAAGGAGATCGTCCGCCGCGGCTACGACGTACTCTCCCGCCGGTACGACGACGCGACCGGCGCGGACTCGAAGTACGCCCCGTGGATCGCCGAGCTGACCACCCGCCTGTCGCCGTCCAGCCAGATCCTCGACCTCGGCTGCGGCAGCGGCGTACCCCTCGCCCGCGCCCTCACCACCGCCGGGCATCACGTGCTCGCGTGAGATCGGAGCGCGAGCAGGTACTTCTGCTAGCTCCTATCCGACGACCATCAACTAGTTACCTCTGGAACGGATCGGCGGCTGGCTGCGGCCCGGTGGGTTCTTCTTGTGTACGACGGGAAGCACGGCGTGGACCGGCACCGAGGACGACTGGCTCGGCGGGGGTACCACGATGTGGTGGAGCCACACCGACGCGGCGACGTACCGGCGCTGGCTCACGGACGCCGGGCTGACCGTCGAATCCGAGTCGTTCGTACCGGAGGGCGCCGGCGGGCACGCGCTCTTCTGGGCGTCTAAACGCTGACGTCCTGCCGCAGGGCCTGCAGTACTTCGAGCTCCCGATCGAGCTCGCGCCGCTTCTCCTCCAACCGCTGCACCTCCTGCGCGAGCAGCACCTCGAGTACGCCGGTGCGCTCCTCGGGCGGCGCCTCCAAACACGGCAACAGCTCGCCGATCGTGCTACTGGACAGCCCCGCCGCCAGCAGATGCTGGATCATCACGACCCGCTCGACCATCACCCCGTCGAACTCCCGCCACCCACCGGGCGTCCGACTCGAGCGGATCAGCCCCTGCTCCTCGTAGTACCGCAAGGACCGCGCACTCACGCCAGCCTCGCGCGCAAGCTGTCCGATTCGCATGCGCCCAGTGTTGCATCTGACACCAGTGTGAAGTTGCACGATGAGCCAGTCGCACTTTCTTGAAAGGACTGTCATGCACTGGCTCTACCTAGGCACGTCCGTGGTCTTCGAGATCGCCGTAGCGGTCTCAGCAGGCAAGGCCCAAGGCTTCAAACACCGCGGCTGGACCGCCGCCACCCTCGTCACCGGCGCCCTCGGCACATACTTCCTCAGCCGCGCATTGCTGACCTTCGACGTCGGCGTCGGCTACGCCCTGTGGACGTCGCTCGCCGGCGTCGGCATCACCCTGCTCGGCACGCTCGTCTTCGGCCAGCAACTCACCTGGCGCAAGGCCGTAGGCATCGCCTTGGTCATCGGCGGCGTCGTCGGCCTGCAGTTGACGAGCGCGTCATGAGCACCGCCTGGCTCACACTCCTCCTAGCCGGCACCTTCGAAGTCGGCTACGCCTTGTCAGTCGGCGGCAGCCAAGCCTTCACGGTCTGGCCGTGGTCCGTCGCGGCGGCGATCTTCTTCCTCCTAACGCTCTGGACCCTCAGCCTCGCCCTCCGCACCATCGAAGTAAGCATCGGCTACGCCACCTGGGCCGGCACCGGCAGCACGGGCGCGGCCCTCCTCGGCCCGGTCTTCTTCCACGAAACCCTCACCCTCCCGAAGGCCGCCTGGCTCGCCGTAATCATCACAGGCGTCATCTGGCTTAAGCTCGCCGACCGCCCACCCACGCAAGACCGCGAATAGCCAAGCACCAACCCGCAACCGGCAACCGGCAACCAAGCCCAGCTGACGACCGCCCGCCACCCCAGCCGCGAGCCGTACCCAACCCCAGGCGCGAGCCCAAGGCGCCGTACACCCGTCGAAGCCTGTCCTCAAGCAGACTCCGCACACCTCCCGGTGACCGTGAACAGGAAATGCCATGTCCCCCGCCCCCATTTCCTGTCACCAGTCCGAGCACGTCACCGGACAACCCCCGCCCGAACCGCGAAGCCGCACACGAGCCCACTCGCGACACCCACCGGGGACTGTGAACAGGAAGTGCCGTGTCCCCCGCCCCCACTACATGTCCCCCGCCCCCATTACTTGTCGCCAGTCCCCATCGCTCATCCCCATCCAAGCCCCTCGCAGCACCCGATCCGGTGCCCGAGGCGATCAGCCGAGGACGCGAGTACCGCCGGGCGGGCGCCGACTGCGTCTACCGGATCCTGCCCACCCGGCACCACCGCCACCCGCCGAAGGCGCCAACCAGCCACCCGCCGAGCAGGGGTGTCCGCTCTGCGAGCCCGACGCGCCGCACCTGCAGCCGCCCGACAAACCCGCACGCGCCGCACGCACTGGACGCGCCGGGCAACCATCCGCCGTGAACCGGTGAGCTGTTCCCGCAACAACATGCACGCCACTGAAACACCCGCCCGCCAAAGCACCCCGCGCTCCGACGAAGCACCCCGCGCCGCCGAAGGCGGCCAGCAGGCAGCCGCCGCGAAGCGGCGACGGTCTGCAGTCCCACAAGACCTGCCCGCCGGACCGCCCGCGCTGTCGGGCGCACCCCACACGGGCAAGCACCCCGCCGGCCGGCACCCGCCCGGCACCACCAACCTGCACGCGCCGAAGGCGCCAACCAACCAGCCGCCGCGAAGCGGCGCCCGCTCCCCCGCGAGCACCTGTACTTCGCCGGGACACCCGCATGCCGGAGCAGCTCACGGCGCGCCGGAGGCGCTGGCAGGACAGCCGCCGCGAAGCGGTGTCCTTCGCCCACCACAACATGTACTTCACCGGAGCACCCGCCCGACGAAGCAGTTCGCGCGCCGCCGAAGGCGGCCAACAAACAGCCGCCGCGCAGCGGCGACCTCATCCTCCCCACAACAACATGTACTTCACCGGAGCAGCTGTCCGGCGAAGCAGCTCGCGTGCTGCTGGAGGCGGCCGACAGGCAGCCGCCGCGCAGCGGCGCCCGCTCCCCCGCGAACGCATGTACTCCGCCGGGACACCCGCATGCCGGAGCAGCTCACGGCGCGCCGGAGGCACCGGCACGACAGCCGCCGCGAAGCGGTGTCCTTCTCGCACACGACAACATGTACTTCACCGGAGCAGCTGTCCGGTGAAGCAGCTCGCGTGCTGCTGGAGGCGGCCGACAGGCGGCCTCTTCCCGCGAAGGGGCGTCCGCTCTGGGGGCCCGCATCACCCCCGGCGGGTGCCGGGGGTGTGGACGGGGGTCAGTCTTTGATGCCGGATTGGGTTACGCCTTGGATCAGGTAGCGCTGGAGGAAGGCGAAGATCAGGACCAGCGGGAGGATCGACACGGCGACGGCCATGAAGAGTTCGTGGATGTTGATGGTTTGGGCCGTGATGAACGTCGACATCGCGACCTGGATGGTCCAGGACGACGAGTCCTGGCCGATCACCAGGGGCCACAGGAAGCTGTTCCAGTTGCCGATGAAGGTGATGGCGGCGAGGGCGGCGAAGAACGGCAGGGAGTTCGGTACGACGATCCGCCAGAAGACCCCGAAGTACCCGGCCCCGTCGACCCGGGCCGCTTCCTCCAGCTCCTTGGGGAAGCCGAGGAAGTACTGCCGGAACAGGAACGCCGCGAAGCCGCTGAACAGTGTCGGGATGATCAGACCGCGCAGCGACGACACCCAGCCGAGCGACGAGACGACGATGAACGACGGGATGAAGGTCACCGCGCCGGGGATCATCAGGGTGGCGACGATCGCGTAGAAGATCTTGTCCGCGTGCTTGTACGGGATGCGGGCCAGCCCGTACCCGGCCATCGATGCCAGCAGCAACTGTCCGGCGGTGCCGAGGATGCCGACGACGGCGGAGTTGTAGAGCGCCCGCGCCATCGGGACCGTGGTGTCGTTGAAGAGTTCACCGATGTTGCCCCACTGCAGGTGGGTCGGGAACAGCGTCCACGTCGGCGCGGTGATGTCGGCCTCGGTGGACAGGGCGTTGCGCACGATCAGGTAGAACGGCAGCAGGAACAGCACCACCGCGATGAACAGCGCGATCCAGCGCAGGACGGTGCCGACGCGGCCGAGTGGGGTCTGGGTGAAGCCGATCGGCTTCGGCGTACCGCTCGTACGTTCGGCGTCGGCCATCAGTCGCCCGCCTTTCCGAAGCCGAAGATCCGGCTCTGCAGCAGGGTCACGAGCATGATGATGACGGCCAGGATCAGCGCGCCGGCCGAACCGTGCCCGAGGTCCTGGATGGAGCCGAGCGAGATGCCGTACAGGTAGACGAGCGGCGGCCGCGCGTAGTTCACGTTGCCGATCAGGTTGTAGAACTCGTCGAACGCCTGGTACGCCGCGATCAGGTTCAGGATCAGCACGGCGACCGACGTCGCCCGCAACTGGGGCAGCGTGATGTACCGGAACACCTGCCACCCGGGCTTGGCCCCGTCGACGTACGCGGCTTCGTACAGTGTCGGCGAGATCCGCTGCAGGCCGGCGATGAACAGGATCATGTAGAACCCGAGCTGCAGCCACAGCCGGACCGTGACCAGCGGCAGCCAGTACCACGGCGGGCTGACCGTCGAGAGCCACGCGATGTTGTCGATCCCGAACCAGCCGAGCACCGTGTTCGCGAGACCGAACCGGACGCCGTTGAAGATCGACAGCTTCCAGATCAGGGACGCGACGACGTACGAGCATGCGGTCGGCAGGAAGAACACCGACCGGAAGAACGCCCGCGCGATCTTGACCTGGTTGACCAGCAACGCCAGCACCAGCGAGAGCACGAACGTCAGCGGCACGATGAACACCGCGAAGATCGTGAACGTGCCCAGGCTCGACAGGAAGTTCGGGTCGGTGAGCATGTCGATGTAGTTGCGGAGCCCGACGAACTTCGACGGTGTCGCCGTGTTGTAGGCCTCGAAGAAGCTGAGGACCAGGCTCCAGATGATCGGCAGGTACGAGAAGATCAGCAGCCCGAGCACGAACGGCCCGACGAACACCCAGAACCACAGGGCGTTCCCCTTGATCCCCTTCTGCCGTTTCCGGCCCGTCCGCGTCCCCCGCCGCTCACCGGAGGTGGCGGGGTCCGTGGAGGTCTTGGCTGTTGCGCTCATCCGAACAACCGCTGGAGTTCGTCGTTGACGGTTTTCTCCGCCTTGGCGATCTCGGCGGCTGGGTCGGCTCCCTTCTTGATGATGTTGGTCAGCATGTCGCTGAACGCGGTCCCCATCTTCGGGGTCCAGGCCGGGTCGTCGGTGTGACCGTAGTCCTGGGTCAGCTTCACGGTGTCGGCCGCGACACCGCTCTGCAGCTTGGCGGCCTTCGCGGCGACACTCTTGCGCGGCGGGATGTGGAAGCCGTAGCTCAGCGCCCAGTCCTCCTGGTCCGCGGTCTGGTCGATCCACAGCCACTTCACGAACTTCTTCGCCGCGTCCACGTTGCCGCTCTTCGCGGACACGAACTGCGTCCAGCCGCCGGAGTACACGGCCGGCTTGTTCGACGCGTCGAGGGCCGGGAAGGGGATCACGCCGAGGTCGTCGCCGAGCGCCTTCTGCATACCCGGCACCGCCCACATGCCGATCCACTGCATCGCGCACAGGCCCTGGTTGATCGCGCCCGGGTCGGTCCAGTCGGTCGGCGAGCCGAGCAGGATGCTCTTGCTGGCGTAGAGCTCGTGCAGCTTGCCGAACATCTTGGCCGGGCCGTCACCGGCGAAGCCGGGCTTGTGGTCCTTGGTGAGCCGGTCGCCGCCCGCCGCCCAGAGCGCCGGGCTGCCGAGCGCGAGGCCGCCGTCGTTGCCGACGAACATGCCCTTCACCTTGTTGGTGGTGAGTTCCTTGGACGCCGAGATCAGGTCGTCGATGGTCTCCGGCGGCTTGATGCCGGCCTTGTCGAGCAGCGACTTGCGGTAGTAGATGACCTGCGGGTCGATGATCATCCGGATGCCGTAGATCTTGCCGTCCACGGAGTTCGTGGCCAGGTCGCCCGGGAGGAAGTCGTCCTTGACGTCGGCAATGATGTCGTCGAGCGCGACCACCTGGTTGCTCTTCACCATGCTGATGTTCAGCTGGCTCTCGAAGACGTCGGGGCCCTTGTTCGACAGCAGCCCCGAGGCGAGCTTGCTGCCGTAGTCGCCCGGGGTCCACTGCACGGTGACGTTCGCGTCGGTGTACGACTTCGCGTACTTCAGCGCCGCCTGCTGCGTGCCGGTCTCGCCGTACTGGTGGTACCACTGCGAGAGGCTGGGTTTCGACCCACCACCCCCACCGGACGACGGTCGGCCGGTATTGCCGCCGCAGGCCGCGGTCAACGCGGCGAGCGCAGCGAGTCCGCCGGTCCGCTTCAGCAGATCGCGCCGGGACAATCCGGCGATCGGAACATGAGCAGGCATGAATTCCACCTTCCCGAGAGGGAACGTCGCAGGGGTACGACGCACGGTTCCGAGGTACTTAACGGCGTTAAGCATCTCCGAGTTCTGGCACACGGTACTGCAAGTCAATCGTTGTAGAAGTGCCAGCACAATGTCTCAAAAGCGCGTCCGGCGCAAGACCGGACGCGCTGTTCTTTGTTCGAATGTGTGGAGTTTGCTTGAGTTGATATCGGCTCGTGATCAGCCGAAGATCTCTCCCGCCGCAGCCTTGCGGAGCAGCAGCGCCGGCGGCGCGAACCGTTCGCCGTACGCCGTGGCCAGTTCGCGCGCCCGCTCGGCGAAAACGCTGAGTCCGTACGCGTTCACGTACTGCAACGCCCCGCCGTGCAGCGGCGGGAACCCGATCCCGAAGATCGACCCGATGTTGGCGTCCGGCACCGACCGCAGCACGCCCTCGTCCAGGCACTTCACGGTCTCCAGCGCCATCGCGAACAGCATCCGCTCCTGGACGTCGATCAGCGGTACTTCGGCCCCGGCCGGGAAGTGTTCCCACAGACCGGGCCACAACCGCTTCGGGCCGTCCGCCGGGTAGTCGTAGAACCCGGCGCCCGCGGCCTTCCCGTGGCGGCCGAACTCGTTCACCAGCCGGTCCGCGACCGCCATCCCCGGGTGCTCGTCGAACGCCCCGGCGCTGTCCCCGGCCGCGCGGGCGGCGTCGCGGATCTTCTGCGGCAGCGTCAGCGTCACCTCGTCCAGCATCGCCAGCGGCGGCGCCGGGAACCCGGCCTGGGTCGCGGCCCGCTCGATCATCACCGGGTCGACACCCTCCGCGACCATCGCGGCGCCCTCCATCACGAGCGTGCCGAACACCCGCGAGGTGAAGAACCCGCGGCTGTCGTTGACCACGATCGGCGTCTTCTTGATCTGCCGTACGACGTCGTACGCCTGCGCGATCGCCCGGTCCGAGGTCTTGGCGCCGACGATCAGCTCGACCAGCGGCATCCGGTCCACCGGCGAGAAGAAGTGCATGCCGATGAAGTCATCCGGCCGATCGATGCCGTCGGCGAGCGCGGTGATCGGCAGCGTCGAGGTGTTCGAGCAGAGCAGCGCGTCCGGCTCGACCACGCCGGCGATCTCGGCGAACACCTTCTGCTTCAGCGCGCCGTCCTCGAAGACCGCCTCGATCACCAGGTCGCACCCGGCAAGATCGTTCGGGTCGGCGGTCGGGGTGATCCGGCCGAGGAATGCCTCCACGTCGGCGGCGGTGGTCCGGCCTTTCGCGACCTGCTGTGCCAGGAGTTTCTCAGAATACGCTTTCCCGCGCACGGCATCGGCCAGCGAAACGTCTTTCAGTACGACCTCGATACCGGCCTTCGCGCACACATAGGCGATTCCGGCGCCCATCATCCCGGCCCCGAGTACCCCGGCCTTCCGCGCGCGGTACGCCGGTACGCCGGCCGGCCGTGACCCGCCCGCGTTGATCGACTGCAGGTCGAAGAAGAACGCCTGGATCATGTTCTTCGCGGTCTGCCCGGTGGCCAGCGACACGAAGTACCGGGACTCGATCCGGGAGGCGGTCTCGAAGTCGACCTGGCTGCCTTCGACGGCGGCGCTCATGATCGCCCGCGGTGCCGGGTACGGGGCGCCCTTCAGCTGCTTGCGCAGGTTCGCCGGGAACGCCGGCAGGAACGCGGCCAGCTTCGGCGAGGCCGGCGTACCGCCCGGGATCTTGTAGCCGTCCCGGTCCCACGGCTGCTTGGCGTCGCCGTCGTACGTCGTGATCCACCGCCGGGCGGCGTCCAGCAGCTCGTCGGCGGCGACCACCTCGTCGACGATGCCGACCGACAACGCGTGCGCGGGCTTCATCCGCTGCCCCTGCAGCAGCACCTTCATCAGCGCGTCCTGCAGGCCGAGCATCCGGACGGTCCGGGTCACTCCCCCGCCGCCGGGTAGCAGGCCGAGCGTCACCTCGGGTACGCCGAGCTCGATGCGGTTGTCGTCGGCAACGATCCGGTGATGGCAGGCGAGCGCGATCTCCAGGCCACCACCGAGCGCCGACCCGTTGATCGCGGCAACCACTGGTACGCCGAGGGTCTCCAGCGCACGCAGTTGCCGCTTGACCTCTTCAACCGTGTCGAAGACCTGCGCGGCGTCCGACGGCTGGATCTGCGACAGCTGCCGCAGGTTCCCGCCGGCGAAGAACGTGGACTTCGCCGACGTCACGATCACGCCCTTGAGCAGCGCCTTCTCGGCCACCAGCCGCTCGACGGTCCGGCCCATCGCCTCGACGTAGGCGTCGTTCATCGTGTTGGCGGACGCTGAGGGGTCGTTCAGCGTCAGCGTGACGACACCGGCGTCGTTCTTCCACTCGATCATGCGGCAAGCCTTTCGATGATCGTCGCGACGCCCATGCCGCCGCCGACGCACAAGGTGGCCAGTCCGTACCGGAGCTCGCGGCGCTCCAGCTCGTCCAGCAGGGTTCCGATCAGCATCGCGCCGGTGGCGCCGAGCGGGTGCCCGAGGGCGATCGCGCCGCCGTTCACGTTCACCTTCTCGTGCGGTACGCCGAGGTCCTTCATGAAGTGCAGCACCGCCGCCGCGAACGCCTCGTTCATCTCGAACAGGTCGATGTCCGGCACCTCGAGCCCGGCCCGGGCCAGCGCCTTGCGGGCGGCCGGTGCCGGCCCGGTCAGCATGATCGTCGGGTCCGCACCGCTGACGCCGACCGAGACCACCCGGCCGCGCGGCGCCTGCCCGAGCGCCTCGCCGGCCTTCTCGTTGCCGATCGCGACCAGCGCGGCGCCGTCCACGATCCCGGACGAGTTGCCCGCGTGGTGCACGTGCTCGATCCGCTCGACGGTCAGGTACTTCTCCAGCGCCACCGAGTCGAACCCGCCGTGCTCGCCGATCGCCGCGAACGACAACGGCAGCCCGGCCAGCGTCTCCACCGACGTACCGGGCCGGACCAGCTGGTCGTGGTCGAGGATCCGCAGCCCGTTCCGGTCCACCACCGGTACGACCGAACGCCCGAAGTACCCGTTCGCCCAGGCCTTCGCGGCGCGGGCGTGCGACTCGGCGGCGTACGCGTCGACGTCGGTGCGGGAGAACCCGTCCACGGTCGCGATCAGGTCCGCGCTGATCCCTTGCGGGATGAACCCGGTCTGCAGCGCGGTCTCCGGGTCCATCGCCCAGGCGCCGCCGTCGGACCCCATCTTCACCCGCGACATCGACTCGACGCCGCCGGCCAGGATGAAGTCCTCCCAGCCCGACCGCACCCGCTGCGCGGCCTGGTTGACGGCCTCCAGCCCGGAGGCGCAGAACCGGTTCAGCTGCACGCCGCCGGTGGTCTCGGGGTAGCCGGCCATCAGCACCGCGGTCCGCGCGATGTCCATGCCCTGGTCGCCGATCGGCGTCACCACCCCGAGCACGACGTCGTCGATCGCCGCCGGGTCGAGGCCGGGATGCCGGGTCCGGAGCTCGTCCAGCAGCCCGGTGATCAGCTGGACGGGCTTGACCTCGTGCAGCGCGCCGCTCGGTTTCCCTTTGCCGCGTGGTGTCCGAATCGCGTCGTACAGGAAGGCTTCGGTCATGAGGCGATTGTGACAGTAACGCTGTCATGATGGTCAAGTACGGGCCGTTATGATCTCCGCCATGTCGGAGGTCTCGGGGGACGCCACACTCACGGTGGACGAGCTGTCCACGCGCGTGGGCATGACGGTGCGGACGTTGCGGTTCTACGCCGGGCGGGGCCTGATCCCGCCGCCGATCCGGCGCGGCCGGGTCGGGTACTACGGGCCCGAGCACATCGCGCGGCTCGACCTGGTGCGGGAACTGCAGGCGCACGGGTTCACCCTGCAGGCGATCGAGGGGTACCTGGACCGGATCCCGCCGAACGCCACCCCGCAGGACATCGCGCTGCACCGGACCCTGCTGACGCCGTGGATGCGCGACCTGCCGGAAACCCTCGACCGAGCGGCGCTGGTACGGCGGACCGGGCGCGACCTCAGCGACGACGACATCGAGATGCTGGTCGCACTCGGGGTCGTCGAGCCGACGCCGGACGAGGACGTGTTCCAGGTCGCGACCGCCCATCTCAGCCTGGGTGTCGAACTGCTGGACCTGGACCTCCCGGTCGAGGCGGTGCAGGACGCCGGCCGGATCTTCACCGAGCACGGCCGCGCGATCGCGGAGGAACTGACCGAGGTGTTCCGGACCAAGGTCTGGCCGCACTACCGCGACTCCGGCGGCCCGCCCGAACACATCCAGCAGCTCGTCGAACGCTTCAAGCCCGTGACAATCCAGGGCCTCGTGCTCGCGTACGAGCGCGCCGTCGGCGAGACCCAGCGGGACACGATCCGGCGTACCCAGAACAAGCCGCGCTAGTTCGGTATGCGCAGGTAGGTCAGCCCTCGGAGGTCCAGGTAGGTGTCGTTCGGGGTGGTGACCACGCGCAGCAGCACCGCGTCACAGCCCGGGCAGCGCGCGACGGTCCCGGGCGCGTCGACGTACACGCGGGCCTCCGCGAACACGTTGGTCTGCCCGCAGCCGTTGCACTGGCCGATGGCGGCCGTGAGGTCCACGGCGAACAGTTCGCTCAGTGGTCCCGCCACCACATTGCCGTCGAGATGGCTCATCCGAACCGCTCCGTTCTGACTCGCGCCGGGTCGTGGCCGGCCGCCACCAGCAGATCCGCGACCGTCTCCACGAACGGTGTCGGCCCGCACACGTACGTCGTCGCGCCGTCGCCCGGCCCGAACGCGTAGCGCTCCAGCAGCTCAGCGTCGATCCGCCCGACCCGCGACTCCCCGTCGGGCGCCTCGCGCGTGTAGACGAGATGCACGTCGACGTCGTCCGCCGCGGCCAGTTCCTTGAGGTCGTGGACGTAGATCACCGACTCCGGGCGGCGGACGGAGTACAGCAGCCGCATCGGGGTCGACGTACCGGCTGTTTGTTCTACCCGGGCCTGCAGCATCGCGCGCAGCGGTACGACGCCGGATCCGCCGCCGATCAGCTGGACAGGTCCTTCCTGCTCGGGCTTCCACACGAACCAGCCGCCGACCGGCCCGCGGAGCTCCAGCGGGTCGCCGGTCTTCAAGACGTCGACCAGGTACGGCGACACCTCACCGTCCGGCGCCTCCTCGACGGTCAGCTCGACCGTTGCGCCCGTCCACGCGGAGGCGATCGAGTACGACCGGGACGCCCGGTACCCGTCCTCGGCGGTCAGCCGGACGTCGACGTGCTGCCCCGCGAGATGCCCCGGCCAGTCCGGTACGTCGAGCACGATCGTCCGCGCCGTCGCCGTCTCCCGCCGTACATCTGCCACCGTGGCGATCTGCCACGTCAGTCGCCGGCGTATCGCTGTTCTTTCCATGGGTCTCCGTACTCGTGGTAGCCGGCGGTCTCCCAGAAGCCGAGGTCCTCGGTGTCGGAGAGCACCAGGCCGCGGATCCACTTGGCGCTCTTCCAGAAGTACAGGTGCGGGACCAGCAGCCGGGCCGGGCCGCCGTGCTCGGGGTGCAGCGGCTCGCCGTCGTACTCGTAGGCGATCCAGGACTGCCCGTCGAGCAGGTCGTCGAGCGGCACGTTCGTCGTGTAGCCGCCGTAGCTGTGCGCCATCGCGAAGTCGGCGCCGGTCTCGACGTCGGCGAGCAGCGTGTCCAGCGAGACGCCCTGCCAGCTCGTCCTGAGCTTCGACCACCGGGTGACGCAGTGGATGTCCTTGGTGATCTCCTCGGACGGCAACGCCAGCAGCGCCGCCCAGTCCCACTTGTACTTCTCACCGGTCTCGGTGGTGACCGTGAACTCCCAGTGCTCGGGCAGGATGTGCGGTGTCGGACCCGCCGACAGCACCGGAAACTCGTGCGTCAGGTACTGCCCCGGCGGCAGCTCCGACCCACCCCGCCGCCGTCCGGCGAACCCCGGCGAAACGATCCCCATGGCGGCCCTCCCTCGGTGTGCGAACTCTCCCCGCGCGCAGGACTAGACTGCTACCTCTCGCTGCCCCGGACCTCGGTAGCTCCCTAAGCTGCTACCTGCCCGGGAGGAAGCTCTGATGAGCGATGGTACGGCGCTCGCCCGCCGGTGGACGAGTGAGGATCACCGAAGCGGGTACCGAAACCGAAGGAGCGGCACCGGACCCGATCGCCGTACGACCGTTCGAAGCACGTGTCCCGATGAGCCGGCCGCCCCTCGACCGGAGGATGACTCATGAGCACATCTGACCGGAGAGTGCGGGAGGTCTTCATCGAGCTGTCCGACACGCTCGTCGCGGACTTCGACATCATCGAGTTCCTCGACCGGCTCGGGTCCCGGTGCGGCGAACTGCTCGACGTCTCGGCCTGCGGCATCCTGCTCGTCGACCACCAGGGCGCGCTGAACCTGGTCGCGGCCTCCAGCGAGCAAGTCCGGCTGATCGAACTCGTCCAGCTGCAGAACCTCCAAGGTCCCTGCCTCGACACGTTCAAGACCGGACGTCCAGTGCGGTACGCCGACCTGCGCGACGGCGGGAGCCCGTGGCCGCGGTTCGCGGAGGCGGCCGTCGACGGCGGCTACGTGTCGGTCCAGGCGCTCCCGATGCGGCTGCGGGACACCACCCTCGGCGCGGTGAACCTGTTCAGCCGGCAGACCGGTCCGCTGCCGGAGGAGACCGTCGTACTCGGTCAGGCGCTCGCGGACGCGGCGACGATCGGCATCCTGCACCAGCGGGCGCTGGCGCGCCAGGAAGTCGTGACGGAGCAGCTACAGAACGCACTGAACAGCCGGATCCTGATCGAGCAGGCGAAGGGCTACATCAGCCACAGCCTGGCGATCGGCGTCGACGAGTCGTTCGCCGTCCTGCGGACCTACGCGCGTTCGACCAACAGCCGGCTGACCGACGTCGCCGCGGACGTCGTGCACGGCCGCCTCACGCTCCCCGCTCCCGACTGATTCAGTCGACCGCTTCAAGCGCCTGCGCCCTTTCGGGACGGCATCTGCCGCGGTTACTCTGTGTTGGCCTGTCCAACAAAGCCCCAGACCCTGGCACCGGACGTGCCGCGACCGCAGGGAGGGGTGGGCGTGGCACCACGGCACCTCGGGTCCCGTCGTCTGCCGTGACGACGGGGCCCGATCTTTTCGGGCCGGGGTCAGATCCCGAGGGTTCTGCCGATGATTTCCTTCATGATCTCGGTGGTGCCGCCGTAGATGGTCTGGATCCGGGTATCGAGATATGCCTTCGCGATCGGATACTCGGTCATGAAGCCGTAGCCGCCGTGGAGTTGCAGGCAGCGGTCGACGACCTTCTTCTGGAGTTCGGTGGTCCACCACTTCGCCATCGCGGCCTCGGCGACGGTCAGCGTGCCGGTGTTCAGCTCCTGGATGCAGCGGTCCACGAACACCCGGGCGATCTGTGTCTCGGTGGCGAGTTCGGCGAGCACGAAGCGGCTGTTCTGAAAGGAGCCGATCGGCCGGCCGAACGCCTTCCGGTCCTTCACGTAACGCAGCGTGTCCGCGAGCATGTTCTCGCAGGCCGCTGCCGCGACCACCGCGATCGTCAGCCGCTCCTGAGGCAGCTTCTCCATCAGGTAGACGAAGCCCTTGCCCTCCTCGCCGAGGAGGTTCTCCACCGGCACCCGGACGTCGTCGAAGAACAGCTCCGCGGTGTCCTGCGCCTTCAGCCCGATCTTGTCGAGGTTGCGCCCGCGTTCGAACCCGGGCATGCCCCGTTCGACGACGATCAGCGAGATGCCTTGCGCACCGGCCGACGGGTCGGTCTTCGCGACCACGATCACCAGGTCCGCGAGGATCCCGTTCGAGATGAACGTCTTCTGCCCGTTCAGCACGTAGTGGTCGCCGTCGCGCCGCGCGGTGGTCTGGATCCCCTGCAGGTCGCTGCCGGCGCCGGGCTCGGTCATCGCGATCGCGGTGATCGTCTCGCCGGAACAGAACGCCGGCAGCCAGCGCTTCTTCTGCTCCTCGGTCGCACAGTCGAGCAGGTACGCCGAGTTGATGTCGGTGTGGATCGTGAACCCGACCCCGCTCGCCCGCACCCGGGTCAGCTCCTCGATCAGTACGGCGTTGAACCGGAAGTCCCGCGCGCCGCCCCCGCCGTACTCCTCCGGCATCATGAACCCGAGCAGACCCGCGGAACCGGCGGCCGTCCACAGCTCGCGCGAGACGATGCCGGCCTCCTCCCAGGCGTCGTGGTGCGGGACGATCTCCTTCTCGCAGAACGCCCGGACGGTCTCCCGGAAGGCATCCTGATCGGCGTCGAAGAGCTGACGTTCCACGGGCGGTTTCCTCTCAGTCCTGACGGCGTTCGACCTGTTGGGCGGCGCCGGACTCCAGCAGTGCGTCCACGTCGGTGATCCCCCAGTCGGCCAAGGCTTCCCGGGTGTGCTCCCCCGGCCGCGCGGGCGGCCGGTCCACGCTGGTCGGGGTCCGGTCGAAGCGCGGCGCGGGCGCCGCCTGCCGGACGCCGCCCACGTCCGTAAAGGTGCCGCGGGCAACAAGATGCGGATGGTCGGCGGCCAGCGGCAGGACCGGCGCGACACAGGCGTCCGATCCGTCGAAGACCGCGGTCCACTCGGCCTGCGCGCGTTCCCGGAACTTCGCGGTCAGTACCTTCCGCAGCTCGGGCCACTGCGCCGGATCGTTGCGGTCCGGCGGGTTCAGCCCGAGCTTGTCGATCAGTTCGGCGTAGAACCGCGGCTCGAGCGCCCCGACCGCGACGTACTCGCCGTCCGCGGTCTCGTACACGTCGTAGAACGGTGCGCCGGTGTCGAGCAGGTTCGTCCCGCGCTCCTGCCGCCACGCGCCGGCCGCGAGCGCGCCGAGCAGCATCGTGGTCAGGTGCGCCGACCCGTCCACGATCGCCGCGTCGACCACCTGCCCCTGGCCGCTGCGCTGCGCCTCGTGGAGGGCCGCGAGTACGCCGATGACCAGGTACAGCGAGCCGCCGGCGAAGTCGCCGAGCAGGTTCGCCGGGACCTGCGGCGGACCGCCCGCGCGGCCGATCAGGTGCAGCGCACCGGACACGGCCAGGTAGTCGATGTCGTGCCCAGCGGTCTGCGCGAGCGGTCCGTCCTGGCCCCAGCCGGTCATCCGCCCGTACACCAGCCGCGGGTTCAGTGCGCGGCAGTCCTCCGGCCCGAGCCCGAGCCGCTCGGCGACCCCGGGCCGGAAACCCTCCACCAGTACATCGGCCTGCGCGACCATTCGGCGTACGACGTCCACCGCGGCCGGCTGTTTCAGGTCCAGCGCGGCGCTCCGGCGGCCGCGGTTCACCAGGTCCAGCTCCGGCGGGCCCATCGAGAGCCCGCCGCCGGGCCGGTCGATCCGCAGTACGTCGGCACCGAGCTCGGCGAGCAGCATGCACGCGAACGGCGCGGGGCCGATCCCGGCCAGCTCGACCACCTTCACGCCCTCGAGTGGACCCATACCGGCCATTGTGACAGTTCTACTGTCACAGTCGTCAAGTGAGCTTCCGCACCCCCGCGAGCGCGCTGATCGGAACGAGGGCCATCAGCCCCACACCGACGCCGAGCACAGCCGACCAACCAGGCTCCTCGCCGTTGAGGTGCCCGAGATGGAAGACCATGTGCGGCACGGCGAACGCCAGATAGGCCAGCAACGCGACGGCAGTCAGATACCGGTCGAGCCGGATCGCGGCCGCGGTCAGCACGATGCCCAGGCCGAGCGACGCGGCTCCGAAGTCGTGGAACAGGTGGTCGTTGTACGGCGGATCCCAGTCGACCGTCGGCACCGTGTCGTAGAACGTCTTCGGCAGGAAGGTCAGCCACACGCCCAGGACCAGCTCCAGCGCCGCGAAGACGATCAGCACCGTGCGGACGTACGCCCTCATCGCAGGTACTCCGCGAACGTGATCTTCCCGTACGCCGGTCCGTCGACCGTCGCGTGGCCGGACGCGAACTCGCCGAACGTCCTCCCCGGCAACCGCACCGGCACCACCGCGCGCCGTACCGACCGCGCCCGTTTCCACAGCCGTGCCAGGTCGACCACGGACCGGCGTTCCGGTCCGCCGATGTCCGCGGCGCGGCCGTTCAGCGGCGGCTGTGCGGCGAGTTCGGCGAGCCGGACCGCGACCTCCTCGACCGCGATCGGCTGCAGTGTGACGGCCGGCGCGAGGACGGCGGGGACAAACCGCTGGGAGCTGAGGACCTTGTCGACGAGATCGTGGAACTGGGTCGCGCGCAGCACCGTGTACGGCACGCCCGACTCGGCGACCAGACGCTCGGCCTCGAGCTTGTACCGGTAGTACGGCAAGGGGATCCGGTCGATGCCGGCGATCGACATCACGATCAGGTGCTTGACCCCGGAGGCGGCGGCGAGGAGGTTGCGGGTCTGCTCGACGTCCTTGCGGCCGGCGCTGGTGGCCAGGTGGACGACCACGTCGAAGCCGTCGAAGCCGTCGAAGCCGTCGACGGTGAGTCCTTCTCCGGTGGTGAGGTCGCCGACGACGTGGTCGGGGCCGGGCCTCCGGCTGAGCACCCGGACCTGGTGGTCGAGTGCACGGAGCCGCGCCACGGTAGGTCGACCGAGGGTGCCGGTGCCGCCGGTGACGAGTATCGAGGTCATGCGCTGGTGTCCTTTCAGTCACCAGCCCAGACCGGACAGCCCTCCGATCTGTGACAGCTGCCCGGTCGCGAAGGCCAGTTTGTCCGGATTCATCACGAACTCCACGTGCGTGACGCCGTCCACGCCGACAGCGATGAACGCGATCGCCACCACGCCGTCCGGTCCGGCCGCCACCAGCGCGGGGCCGCCGTTCGCCTCGGTGAGGTACGCCTCGATGCCGCCGCCGAACCGCTGGACCGCGCCCGACAGGTAGCGGGCGACCTTGTCCCGGCCGGTCACGACGTTCCGCGCGGCCGACACCTGGCCGCCGCTGTCGGCGCGCGACACCACGTCCGCGGCCAGGAGCTGCTCCAGTTCCTCGATCTCACCCAGCCGGGCTGCCGCGATGAACCGCTCGACCAGCTTCCGCCAGCCCGCGCGGTCGACCGGCTGTTCACGCCGCGGTTCGGCCGCGAGCTTCTTTCCGGCCCGGGACGCGAGCTGCCGCGCGTTCGCCTCCGACGTACCGATCAGCTCGGCGACGTCGCGGTACCCGTACGCGAACGCCTCGTGCAGGACGTACGCCGCGCGCTCGGCGGGCGTCAGCCGTTCGAGCATCAGCAGCAGCGCGAACGACACCGACTCCCGCTCCGCGACCACCTCGAGCGGGCCGAGCGCGTCGAACTGCCCGGTCAGCACCGGCTCGGGCAGCCACTGACCGACGTACGTCTCGCGCCGGGCGCGGGCCGAGGTGAGCTGCTTGATCGAGAGGTTCGTGACGGTCTTCGCCAGGTACGCCTCCGCATCGCGGACCGCCGTCCGGTCGACGTCCTGCCAGCGCAGCCACGCGTCCTGGACGATCTCCTCGGCGTCGGTCGCGGTCCCGGTCATCCGGTACGCGATCCCGAACAGCCGGCCCCGCACCCGCTCGAAGTCATCCACGCCGGAACGTCTCCGCCGCCCGCTGGATCGTCGTGAAGTACGCCGACCAGCCGGCCTCGTCGAGCATCCCCGCGTCCCGTCCGCCCTGCCCGTCGATCAGCTCCCGGACGATGTCGGCGTGCCCGGCGTGGTGCGCGGTCTCGTCGACCACCCGCACCAGCAACGCGCCGAACGTCGTACCGCGCTCACCTTCGGCCCAGTGCGGCACCTCCGCCGGATGGTCCAGGTCGAGCTCGGCGATCGAGCGGTCGCTGTGCGCACAGGCCTTCCGGTACAGCCCGGTCAGGTACTCCGTCGACTCGTCCGGCCTCGCCCACATGTCGGCGCCGTCCCACACCGAGCCGTCCGCCTGCCACGGCAGCTGCTCCCGCCGCGGGCGGCCGACGCTGGTACCGAGGTAGACGTACTCGATCCCGGTCAGGTGCTTCACCAGGCCGAGCAGGTTCGTACCGGACGGGACCAGCGGCCGACGGCGGTCGTACTCGTCGAGCCCGTCGAGCTTGGCGAGCATCAGCGCGCGGGTGGCCCGGAGGTAGTCCTGCAGCACGGTCTTCACGGCGCTCCTGGGGGTACGAAGGGAACGGACGGCGCGCCGTGCTCGATCAGGTGCAGGAGCGCGGCGGTGTCGGCGTACTCGTCGATCATGTCGGCCAGCCGCTCCAGCCGGTCCTCGCGGAGCCCGGCGAACGAGACCGTGCCGTCGGGCGCGGGTCTGCCGGTCAGCTCGGCGATCTCGCGGAGGAAGTCGTGCCGCGCCGCGTCGTCGTCCAGCAACCCGTGCCAGATCGTCCCCCACACGGCGCCGGCCCGGCACCCGCCCGGGAACGCCGCGGCATCACCGGTCACCTCGACCACCCCGTGGTGGATCTCGTACGCCGTCGGCGCCGGCCGTGCCAGCACCTTCTCCGGTCCGAACACCGTTGCGACGGGCAACAACCCCAGTCCTGGGTGGTCGCCGCCCGTCTCCACCGCCTGCGGATCGGAGACGGACGCTCCGAGCATCTGGTACCCGCCGCAGATCCCCAGCACCGGACGACCGTTGGCGACCCTGGCCTGGACAGCCTCAGCGAGGCCTTGCGCACGGAGCCAGGCGAGGTCGGCGACTGTCGCACGGGAGCCGGGCAGCACGACCAGGTCGGCGTCGCGGACCTCGGCCGGGCTGGTCGTGAAGAACACGCTGTTCGTCGGCTCGGCCGCGAGCGCGTCCAGGTCCGTGAAGTTGCTGATCCGCGGGAACCGCACCACCGCGATCGTCAGCAGCTCCCCCGACGAGGTACGCCGTACCGGAATGTCCAGCGCGTCCTCCGAGTCCAGCCACAGCTCCGGCAGCCACGGCAGGACGCCGTACGTCGACCGGCCGGTGACGCGGGCGAGCATGTCGATCCCGGGCTGCAGCAGCGACACGTCGCCGCGGAACTTGTTCACCAGGAACCCGCCGATCAACGCCTGGTCCGCCGCGTCCAGCAACGCGATCGTCCCGAATATCGACGCGAACACTCCCCCGCGGTCGATGTCGCCGACCACGACCACCGGCGCGCGGGTGTGCTGCGCGAGGCCCATGTTCACGTAGTCGGACTGCCGCAGGTTGATCTCGGTCGGGCTGCCCGCGCCCTCGCTGATCACCACGTCGTACCGGGAGGCGAGGTCGTCGTACGCCGCGAACGCCGCCTTCGCCAGCTCCGCGCGTTCGGTGAGGAAGCCGCGGGCGGACAGCTCGCCCCACGGCTCCCCCATCAGCACCACGTGGCTGCGCCGGTCGCTGCCCGGTTTGAGCAGCACCGGGTTCATCGCGGCCTCGGGTTCGGCGCCCGCGGCAACGGCCTGGATCCACTGCGCGCGGCCGATCTCGGTGCCGTCGGCGCAGACCATCGAGTTGTTCGACATGTTCTGCGCCTTGTAGGGCGCCACCCGGACACCCTGCCGCGCCAGCCACCGGCATAACCCGGTGACGACGGTCGTCTTCCCGGCGTCGGACGTGGTACCGGCGATCAGCAGCGAACCCACCCGCTCATCTTAGAGGGCTCTCAGACGACCTCTTAGGGTTCGGGGTCGCGCCGCCTGTCGGTGCTCGGCATCCGCGGCGTCGGGCCCTGGAACCGGGTGGCACCGCCGGTCGACGACAGCGGCGTGGCGATGTGCTCCAGCGACTTGCCCTCGGCGTCGACGCCGAAGAACCAGGCGATCAGCCCGCCGGCCAGCATCACGGCCGCGCCGACGATGTACCCGACGGTCAGCGGACCGCGCGCCGGGTGGTCGCCGGACCCGATCAGCGACGCGAACAGGAACGGCGCAATCACGCCGCCGGTCAGCTGCGAGATCGCGAAGAAGAACGAGATCGCCTGGCCGCGCAGCTCGATCGGGAAGATCTCGCTCACCGTCAGGTACGCCGACGACGCACCGGCCGACGCGAAGAAGAACACCACGCACCACAACCCGGTCAACGTCGCGGCGTTCAGTACGTCGGCGTTGAACAGCAGCGCCGTGATGAACAGGATCACCGCCGACAGCGCGTACGTGCCGAGAATCATCTTCCGGCGGCCGATCGTGTCGAACAGGTGCCCGAGCAGCAACGGCCCGGCCAGGTTGCCGATCGCGAACGGGAAGAAGTACAGCGCCACGCTGGAGTCGTTCAGGCCGAAGTACGCCTTCAGCACGAGCGCGTAGGTGAAGAAGATCGCGTTGTACAGGAATGCCTGGGTGACCATCATCGAGAAGCCGAGGAACGAGCGGCTCGGGTACTTGCCGATCATCACCCGGGCGATCTCGCGGTACGTCACCGGCGGGTAGTCGACCAGCTCGATCGCCTCGTCGTCGCGGACCTCGCGGAGTTCGCCGCCCTGCCGGCGGACGGTCGCCTCGATGTCGTCGACGGTTCGCTCGGCCTCCTCGACCCGGCCGTGCGTCATCAGCCAGCGCGGGCTCTCCGGGATGTGCCGGCGCAGGTAGATGATGAACAGCCCCAGCACCGGGCCGATCAGGAAGCACAGCCGCCAGCCCCACTCGATCGGGACGATGCTCTTGTCCAGCAGCACCAGCGCGACCACGGACCCGATGAGCGCGCCGCCCCAGTACGTGCCGTTGACGCCGATGTCGACGCGGCCGCGGTACCGGGACGGGATCAGCTCGTCGATCGCGGAGTTGATCGCGGCGTACTCACCGCCGATGCCCATACCGGCGACGAACCGGAAGAACAGCAGCGACCCGAGGCCCCAGGACAGGCCGGCCGCGCCGGAGGCGATCAGGTAGACGAGCAGCGTGACGATGAACAGGCTCCGCCGCCCGAGCCGGTCGGTGAGCCGGCCGAACAACAACGCGCCGACGACTTCGCCGGCCAGGTAGATCGACGCCATCAACCCGACCTCGGAGGTGGTCAGGTGCAGGGTCTGCGGTTCCTTCAGCACGTTGCCGACCAGCGACACGAGCTGGATCTCCAGCCCGTCCAGGATCCAGGAGACCCCGAGGCCGACGACGATCATCCAGTGGAACCGGGTCCACGGCAGCCGGTCCATCCGGGCCGGCACCAGACTCGGTATCGCCCGGCCGTGCTCCAACGCGTGCTCGTTGCTCATCTGTGCTCCTCCCGCTGCTTCCGCTGGAAAGCCCAACAGCCGGTACCCCGGTTGTGACGATGTCAAAACCGTCGGTGAGCATGGCTAGAGTTGCCGGCATGGAGAACGAGATCACCGTCGCCGACGCCAAGGAGCGCAGCCGGTACGAGGCGCACGACGCCGACGGCACCCTGATGGGCTTCGTCGACTACCGCCTGCACCCGGGCGTGATCACCTTCGTGCACGCCGAGACGCTGCCGGAGTTCCGCGGCCGCGGCGTGGCCGGCGCGATCGCCGCCCGGTCCCTCGACGACGCCCGCGCCCTCTGCCTGCAGGTGAAGCCCGCCTGCCCGTTCTACCAGAGCTACCTCGAGGATCACCCCGAGTATGCCGACCTCGTGAAGGAGACCGCGCAGTGACCGCACCCGTGATGGGCAAGCTCGACTGGAAGCCGGCCGCCGACGTGCCCGAGCTGCTCGCGGCGCCGGTGCGGGAGGCGCTCGGCGACCTGCCGGCGTATGCGGCACCGATCGACGCGGAGCTGGCCGACACGGCGGCGTTCTGCGCGGAGTACGACGTACCGATGGCTGCCTCGGCGAACTGCGTGATCATGCTCGGCAAGCGCGCCGGCGAGGAGACGCACGCCGCGGTGCTGGTGCTGGCCACCGACCGCGCCGACGTGAACGGCGTGGTCCGCAAGCACCTCGGCGTCCGGAAGATCTCGTTCGCGGCCCAGGACGACGCGGTCGGCCGCACCGCGATGGAGTACGGCGGGATCACTCCGATCGGCCTCCCCGCCGACTGGCCGGTGCTGGTCGACGAGGCGGTCGTCGCGGCCGGGCTGGTGGTGATCGGCAGCGGGATCCGCGGCTCGAAGGTGCTGATCGACGCGGCCGCACTGGCGAAGTTGCCGACCGCAACCGTCCTGGATCTGGCGCAGCACTGAAGGACGCCGGCTGGACCCGCCGTGACCTACGGTTCCCCGGATGCACAGCACGCCCGGGGTCGCCGAGCTTCCTCCGCCCGCCGACGGTCCTGACCACTTCCTGACGGCGCTGCGGAAGGCCGACTGGTCGACGTTCGATCCCGCTCGGGACCTGCCTGCGCTGCGGACCGCGCTCGCCGAGCTCCAGGTGGAGTACGGCGTGACCGACGCGCACCGGTTCGCGACCGAGCAGCTCCGGTCGGCCGGTGCGGTACTCCGCCATCCCGACGGGCATCTGGTCGAGATCGACGCGCTGGCGCTGAGCCCGTGCGGGCGATACCTCGCGGTCGGGTCGTGGTGCGGCGACGACTACGAGCGCGGCGGCGTACTGCAGGTCTGGGAGCTCTACAGCGGGCGCTGCGTGAACAAGCTGGACGGCATTCCCGGAGGCGTCGGCTGGCCCGGGTACGCGCGCAGCATCCAGTGGTCGCCGGACGGGCAGCGCGTCGCGGTGGCGTTCAACACGAACATGGTCGGCCTGTGGGACCCGTTCGGATCCCACGGCACGGACCCGATCGGCGATGTGTCGGTGACGGACGGCGGATCGCGGCCGCCGGACTTCGCGTTCGCGCCGGACGGGCGGCATGCGTACATCGGGATGCGGGCGCCGCGCGAGGTCCACGGCTGCATCGCCCCGCTCGACCGCAGGAGCTTCTTCTACAACGCGTACGACGAGGACGGCCCGCAGCCGGCCTGGCTGGCCGAGTCGCTGCCGCCGGCCGTGAAGGCCCGCCTCGGCGAGGACGAACTGTTCTTCGAGCAGGTCTTCTGGTCCCGCGACGGATCGCGGATCTACGGGTACAGCCGGCGCAAGTGGGCGGCGTCGATCGACGTCCGCAGCGGCCAGGTCGTGTGGCTCGAAGGCGCCGAGACGCACGGCCAGGCCCCGGCCTGGACCCTGGACGAGCGCATGCTCGCGGTACATCTGGACGGGCGGCTACTGATCGCCGACGCCCTGACCGGTGCGCTGCTGGCCGAACTCCCCGGCCTGCCGGGAGCCCAACTGTGCTGGGGACCCGGTGGCCGGCTGGCGGTGGTCGTGACCGAGCACCACTTCCCGCGCGTGGTCGTGCACGACCCGGACGGCCGCAGCCATCACCTGCGCGTGGCGCCGGCGGAAGCGGACTGGGAACTGCCCGACGTCACCACCTGGTCCTGGTCGCCGGACGGCAAGTTCGCCGCTTGCCTCACCACGGACGGGCAGCTGGAGATCTGGGCGCCGGGCGAATACCCGGAGGCTGTCGAGGTCTTCGACGTACCCGAGGAGACCACCGGGGTGATCTGGGGCGCCGACGAGGTGATCGTCGCGGCCGGCCGGAAGACGCTGCGCTTCGTCGAGTCCGGTACCGGCGACGTGCTCGGCGACTTCCGCTTCCTCCAGGAGCCGTACGCCGAACGTCCGCTCGACCTCGACGGTGACGACATCGGCCTCGACCTCGAGGACGAGGAGCACGGCGATCCGTCGTTCGTACTCGACGAGGACACCTGGGCGGCGGCGTTCGCGCCGGGGCTGGTGATCGCCCCCGACGGCCGGCGCGACGACCTGGACGAAATGCTCTCCTGGGTGGTCGATCGGCGGTACTCGTGGCCGACGTGGTGGGGCGACCTGGAGATCGTCCCGGATGCGGCGACCGCGGCCGCGCGCCTCGGAGCGCCGTACGACGACTACCTGCAGCCGTTCGTCGACGCGCCCGAGCCGGCGCCCGCGGAGACCTGGCCGCCGCCGAACACGGCGACCGTCGAAGACCTGTTCCTGGTGGCGCTCCGGTCGGTCGAGCCGCTGTACGAGGGCTGGGACCACCACGTCTCCGAGAACCTCCGGCATGCTGCCCGGTTGCGGGCCCGGCGCGGCGAGGTACAGGGCGCGCTGGACCTGCTGGCCGCCGTACCGACCCCGTCCGAGCGGCTCCGGGGAACGGCCGACGTCGCGCTGATCCTGGCCGCCTCCGGCCGGTACGACGACGCGCGGGCCGTGTTCACGATCACCGACGCCGAGATCGACGCCGTCCTCGACGACTACACCGTGCCGTTCCTCGCGGCGTCGCTCGGCGGTGCGTACACCGCGCTCGGCGACACCGCCCGGGGTGACGCCTGGTTCGCCCGCGCCCGGGCCGCGATCGAGCCGGAGAACAATCCGGGTGAGCATCGCCTGGCCGTCGCGTGGGCGCTCGTCGAGTGCGGCCGCGTCGAGGAAGCCCGCACCGTCTGGCAGGGCGCGACCACGACCCCGTCGACGTTCTACAGCACGCCGTTCCTCGCGTACCTGGTACGGACCGGACGGGACGACCTCGCCCGGGAAGTGCTCGCCCTCAAGGCGACCTCGGCGACCGACTACGTCTCGTACGCCGAGGACGGCACCCAGACGTACCTCGGGCACTTGGACCAGGGCTGGTTCGACGGGTGGGACGGTGTGGAGGCGCTCGCGGCGCTGCGGCGTCCGGACCTGATCCGGGACTGGGCGCGCGTCTTCGGCGACGGGTATGCGTACGAGGAACTGCTCGCGAAGGCTGCGGCCGGCCGGACTCCGCGGCCGACGCCGGCGGACATCTCCGGACTGGTGGACGAGTACGGAACGCTCCGGAAGACGCCCCGCGCCGGCCGCGAGCATCCGACGCAGCTACTGATCCGGCAGGCCGCCGAATGTCATCACCTCGGCGCGGTGCTGGACCTGATCCAGGCGTTGCCCGAGGACGACTTCAACGGCCGCCCCACCTCGGCGTTCCGGGCGCTCTGGATCACGGCGACCGGAGCAGACGTCGAACCGTGGTGACCGCGAGTAGATTCTGATCCGATGGAGCAGCACGACTGGCCGGCCGAATACGCCGAACTGACGGCGTCCGACCGGCACGTCCCGCTGGCTCCCGCGGACCTCGACCGGCTCGCGGTCGCGGCGTTCGTCCTCGGCCACGACGACGAGGTCGCCCGCTGCCGGGAGCGTGCGTACGAGGGTCATCTGGCGGCCGGCGACCGGCGGCGCGCGGCCCGGACCGCCTTCTGGCTCGGCTTCCATTTGCAGAACCGCGGAGAGGTCGCGCACGCCGTGGGCTGGCGGGCGCGGATCGAGCGGCAGGTCGCCGACGACAGCGCGGAGTTCGCCGCGATGCGGCTGCAGGCGGACGCGGCCGCGCTGATGATGGCCGGCGACGCGGCCGCCGCGCTGCCGATGTTCGAGCAGTCGTCCGGGCTGTCCGCCGATCCGGAGCTGCTGGTGCTCGCGACGCTCGGTCGCGGCCGCTGCCTGGTGATGACCGGCCGTAGCGCCGAAGCGCTCGCCGCCCTCGACGAGGCGATGGTGCACGTGACCGGCGGCCGGATCGGTCCGGAGGTCTCGGGCCTCGCGTACTGCGCGGTCATCGACATCAGCATGCAGATGTACGACGTTCGCCGGGCGCAGGAGTGGACGCGCGCGCTGACCGGCTGGTGCGACGCGCAGTCCGGGCTGGTGCCGTACCGGGGCGCGTGTCTGGTGCACCGGGCCGAGATCCTCCAGCTGCGGGGCGCGTGGGCCGAGGCGGCCGGTGCGGCCGAAGATGCCTGCCGTCGACTGGCCGAAACGCAGGTGGGCGCTCTCGGCGGCGCCTGGTACCGGCTGGCCGAGGTGGAGCGGCAGCGCGGCCGGTACGCCGCTGCGGAACGGGCCTACCAGCAGGCCGCTGCCCACGGCGCCGAGGTACAGCCCGGGTTCGCCAGACTCCGGGCGGCGCAGGGCAACCAGGCCGCCGCCCGCGCCGGGCTGGAGCGAGCCCTGGCCGAACACCCGCAGACCCGCCCGGACCTGCTGGCGGCGCGGGTGGACCTGGCGATCGACGCTTCCGACTATGCGACCGCCCGCGCGGCGGCGACCGAACTCGGGACGCTGGCCGGCAACGACTCGCCGTACCTGCAAGCCGTCGCGGCGTACGCCGAGGGCGCGGTGCTGATCGCGTGCGGCGACCCGCGCCAGGCGATCCCGCCGCTGCGCCGCGCGTGGTCGCTGTGGCAGCAGTTGGAGACGCCGTACGAGGCCGCCCGCACGCGACTCCTGGTGGCGCGGGCCTGCCGGGCGCTCGGCGACGGCGATGCCGCGCAGATGGAGCTCGACAGCGCCCGGGCCGTGTTCGAGCGGCTCGGCGCGGTCGCGGACCTGGCCGCGCTCGACGACCCCCGCCGGGCCGGCGGGCTCAGCCCGCGGGAGCTGGAGGTACTGCGGTTGCTCGCCACCGGCGCCACCAACCGCGGCGTCGCCGACCAGCTGTTCCTCAGCGAGCGGACGGTCGCTCGGCACGTGTCGAACATCTTCGGGAAGCTCGGGGTGTCCAGCCGCGCGGCCGCGACGGCGTACGCCTATTCGCACGGGCTGATGGCTGGGTAGAAATGCCCATACCGCCGCGCCGGTGATGGCGTGGCCGGTCGATGCCGCGGCCGGGTCCGCAGTCCTACGTTGCTGGACAAGCGACGTACCGAGGGGGCTGTGATGGACAGGTTCGGGACTGTGGTGATCGGCGGCGGGCAGGCCGGTCTGGTGATGGGGTACTACCTGCGCCGGCTGGGCGAGAGCTTCGTGATCCTCGAGGCCGACGGGCGGATCGGCGACTCGTGGCGACGGCGGTACGACTCGCTGCGGCTGTTCAGCCGGCCGCGGTACGCGAGCCTGCCGGGGCTGCCGATCCCGGTGCGCGACTGCCCGACCCGCGACGAGATGGCCGACTATCTCGAGCGGTACGCGGCGCACTTCGAGCTGCCGGTGCAGACCGGCGTACGGGTGCTGCGGGTGTCGCGGGACGCGCAGCGCTTCCTCGTCGACACGGACGCCGGCGAGTACTTCGCCGACCGGGTCGTCGTCGCCTCGGGAGCACATGTCGTACCGCGACGGCCGGCGTTCGCGGCCGAGCTCGACCCGTCGATCCGCCAGCTGCATTCGCTGGAGTACCGCAGTCCCGACCAGCTCGCGGACGGCGAGGTCCTGGTCGTTGGCGCGGCCAACTCCGGCACCGACATCGCGCTGGAGGCGGTCAAGACGCATCCGACCCGGCTCGCCGGCCGGCACCCGGGGCAGGTCCCGGTCGACATCGACACCCGCGTCGGACACCTCACCACGCCGATCGTGATGTTCGTCTTCAAGCATGTGCTGACCCGGCGTACGCCGATGGGCCGCAAGGTGATGGCCTCGCTGCAGGGACACGGGATCGGCCTGGTCCGCAACAAGATCGAGCAGGTCGAGGCCGCGGGTGTCGTCCGGCACGGGCGGATCGATTCGGTCCGCGACGGCTACCCGGTGACCGCCGACGGCCGGGTGCTGACCGACGTACGGACGGTCGTGTGGTGCACCGGATCCGGGCCGGACCACAGCTGGCTGGACCTGCCCGCGACGTCGCACACCCGCGGTGTCTCGGACGACGATCCGCGGGTGATGTACCTCGGCACGGAGTTCCAGTTCGCGCTCGCGTCGGCGACGATCCAGGGGCTGGACCGGGACGCGCGGTACCTGGTCCGGCAGATCCGGGACCGCCGCGGCGCAGCGGTCCCGGTGGGGGTCACGCGACCTTGAGGTCGACCTTCAGGTTGCCGCGGGTGGCGTTCGAGTACGGGCAGACCTGGTGCGCCTGGGCGACCAGATCCTCGGCGGCCGCGCGGTCCGCGACACCCGGCAGGCTGACCACCAGCGCGACCTCGAGGCCGTACCCGGCGCCGCCGTTGATCGGGCCGATGCCGACCTCGGCGGTGACCGTCGAGCCCTCGACATCCAGCCGGGCGCGGCGGGCGACCACCTTCAGCGCGCTGTGGAAGCAGGCCGCGTACCCGGCCGCGAACAGCTGCTCCGGGTTCGTGCCGTTGCCGGTGCCGCCCATCTCGACCGGCGGCGCGACAGTGACGTCGAGCTTGCCGTCGTCGGTCGCGACCTTGCCGTCCCGGCCGCCGTCCGCGGTGGCCTTGGCGGTGTACAGAACCTTCTCGACAGCGATCGTCATAGCTGGTTTCTCCTTCAGCGGGTGGGGTCGAGCAGGAGCTTGCCCACGGTACGGCGGGCACGCATGTCTTCATGAGCAGTGGCCACGTCGGACAGCGCGTACTCGCCGCCGACGATCGGGCGCAGGATGCCGCGGGCCGTCAGGTCGAACAGTTCGGCCAGCGGGCCGCCGAGCAGTTGCGGGTTCGCGAAGCAGTCGGCCAGCCAGAAGCCGGCGATCGTCTTCGAGCCCTTCATCAACCGGCTCGGGTCGATCGGCGCGGCCTGCTGCCGGGACGCGGCCCCGAACGTGACCAGCCGGCCGAACCGGCCCAGCGCCGCGAACGACTCGTCGAACGTCGGACCGCCGACCATCTCCAGCACGATGTCGACCGGCTTCCCGCCGTTCGCCTCGAGGATCCGGTCCTTCAGGCCCTCCGGCGTACCGTCGATCGCGGCGTCGGCGCCGAGCTCCAGCACCTGCTTCCGCTTCTCCTCCGACGACGCGGTCGCGATCACGCGCCCGGCGCCCCAGTGCTTCGCGAGCTGCACGGCGAGCGAGCCGACACCGCCCGCACCGGCGTGCACGAGGACCGACTCCCCCGGCTGTAGGTGCGTGGACGTCTTCAGCAGGTGCCACGCGGTCGTGCCTTGCAGCACGAGCGCGAGCGCCTGACCGTCGGTCACACCCTCCGGCACGTCCCACGAGTACGGAGCGGCCGCGACGGCCTGCTCTGCGTACCCGCCCGAACCGACCAGCGCGACGACCCGGCGACCGTCCGCCGTCCGGCCGACGACCTCGCCGCCGGGGATCAGCGGGAGCTCGGTCTTCGACAGATAACTGTTCTCGACCTGGTGGGTGTCCGCGTAGTTGATGCCCGCGCGGTCGACCGTGATCAGCACCTGGCCGCCGCCGGCGACCGGCTCCGGGACATCGCTGATCTTCAGGACCTCGGGTCCGCCGAACTCGGTGATCTGAATAGCTCGCATACACCGTACTATACACTGTACGTTAGGAACGTCGAAGGGAGCTTGGTCACATGGCGCGGACGCCGCGGAACACGCTGAGCGCGGACCTGATCGTGCGGACGGCGCTCAAGCTGATGGAGGCCAAGGGCGCGGACGCGTTCAGCCTGCGCGGAGTCGCGGCCGAGCTGGGCGTCGGCCCGATGGCGCTCTACACCTACTTCCGGAACAAGGACGAGCTGTACGACGCCGTTCGCGACCACCTGATGTCGTTGCTGCCCGCCGTACCGGTGGACGTGCCCTGGCCGGACCAGGTGCGGTCGGTGTGCCGGTCGCTGCGGCTGCTGATGCTCCAACATCCTTGCCTCGCGCAACTACTCGCGGGGCGGCCGCTGACCGGGCACGAGACGGCGCGGGTCGCCGAGGGGCTGCTCGGCGTACTGCGGTCCGCCGGGTTCGAGCCGGAGACGGCGGCGCGGACGCATACGACGCTGTTCACGTACGTGCTCGGGTCGACGTCGTGGGAGATCCAGATGGCCGCGGAACGCCGGGATCCGGAGGCGTGGCGGCGGCTGCGGGCGTCGATGGAGTCGCTGTCGGCGCGCGAGTTCCCGTCGGTCGTCGAGCTGGCGCCGGAGCTGGCCCGGACGACGGGCGGCGACGAGCAGTTCGACTACGGCTTGGACCTGTTGCTGGCCGGGCTCGCCCAGCAGACCAACGTCAGAACAGCATCGTGACGATCGCGATCGCGCCGATGCAGACGATCAGCGCCCGCAAGGCGATCGGAGGCAGCCGGCGGCCGTAGCGGGCGCCGACGAAGCCGCCGATCGTGGAACCGACCGCGATCAGGACCGCGACCAGCCAGTCGATGTCGTGCACGATCACGAACAGGATCGCGGCGACCGTGTTCACGGCCGTCGCGAGGACGTTCTTCAACCCGTTCATCCGCTGCAGGTTCGAGTCCAGGCCGAGGCCGAGGACGGCCATCAGCAGCACGCCCTGCGCGGCACCGAAGTACCCGCCGTAGACACCGGTCGCGAAGACCGCCGGGATCACCCACCAGGCGCCGCGATGCTGGTGCGACGGCGCGCTGATCCACTTCGACAGCCACGGCTGGAACGCGACCAGCAGACACCCCAGCAGGATCAGCACCGGTACGACGGCGTGGAACGCGGAGTCCGGCGTGGTGAGCAGCAGCACTCCCCCGAGGATCCCGCCGATCACCGACGCGGGGACCAGGCGCAGCATCCGGCCACGCTGCCCTTCGAGCTCCCGGCGGTACCCGATCGCGCCGGCCGCCGCACCGGGCGCCAGGCCGACCGTGTTGCTGACGTTCGCCAGCACCGGCGGGATGCCGACGGCCAGCAGGGCGGGGAACGTGAGCAGCGTGCCCGACCCCACCACGGCGTTGATCGTTCCCGCGCCCATCCCCGCCAGCAGGACGAACACCGCCTCGTACCATGTCATCGCTAAGAGACTTTACGCACCTGTCCCGGCACCCGCAGATCTGTCCGGCGGTTGAACAGGCAAGAACCCTCCCGGACCGTGCACTTCAGGTCCAGGAGGGTTCTCGACGGTGTCGTTCGTCAGCGCTGCGGCGGTTCCTGCGCCGGCGGCTGCGCGGCCGGCGGCTGCTGGTCCGGCGTCGCCGTCGGAGTCGGCGGCGGGACAGCCGGCATCGTCGGCGCGGACTGGCTGCGGCTGCTCACGGCCGCGGACTCGGCGGCCGCGATCGCCTCCCGGACGGCGTTGTCGGCCTCGGCGACGGCAGAACCGCCGGCACCCGAACCGGCCGCGGCCGTGTCGAGCTCCGGGACCTGCCCGTTGTCGAGCTGCGGCGCCTCCCAGTTGCCCTCGGCCTGCTGGGCGATCCCGGCCACCTGGCCGACCGCGGAACCGAGACCCTTGAGGGCGTCGCCGATCTCGCTCGGCACGATCCACAGCTTGTTCGCGTCGCCCTGGGCGATCGACGGCAGCATCTGCAGGTACTGGTACGCGAGCAGACCCTGGTCCGGCTTGCCGGCGTGGATCGCGTTGAAGACCGTCGTGATGGCCTGCGCCTCACCTTGGGCCTTCAGGATCCGGGCCTGCCGCTCGGCCTCGGCGCGCAGGATCCGGGACTGCTTGTCACCTTCGGCGGTCAGGATCGCGGACTGCTTCTGACCTTCGGCCGAGAGGACCGCGGACTGCCGCATACCTTCCGCGGTGAGGATCGCGGCGCGCTTGTCGCGGTCCGCACGCATCTGCTTCTCCATCGAGTCCTGGATCGACGGCGGCGGGTCGATCGACCGGAGCTCGACCCGGTTCACCCGGATGCCCCACTTGCCGGTCGCCTCGTCGAGGACGTACCGCAGCTTCTCGTTGATCTCCTCGCGGGAGGTCAGCGTCTGCTCCAGGTCCATGCCACCGATGATGTTCCGCAGCGTGGTCATGGTCAGCTGCTCGATGGCCTGGATGTAGTTGGAGATCTCGTACGTCGCCCGCACCGGGTCGTTGACCTGGAAATAGATGACGGAGTCGATCGACACCATCAGGTTGTCCTCGGTGATGACGCCCTGCGGCGGGAACGCGACCACCTGCTCGCGCATGTCGATGGTGTAGCGGACCTTGTCGACGAACGGGGTCAGCAGGTTCAGGCCCGGCTGCAGGCCGGTCTTGAACTTGCCGAACCGTTCGACGATGCCGACGGTCTGCTGCTGCACCACCCGGACGGATTTCACCAAGGTCACGATCACCACCAGGGCGACCAGTGCCAGGACTATGAGGAACGCGGTCACTCGACCCTCCACTCGAACGCTCGGACGGACAATCTGCCGCCGTACCTCCGACACTACTGCGAGTAGGGGACCACTCAACGCTCAGGACTGCGGCGGGTCCTGCGGTTTCGGGCTCTCCACCTGCGGCAACGGCTCGCTGACCGGATACACGACCGCGGTCGCGCCGTCGATCGACATCACCTCGACCCGGGTACCGGGCGCGATCGTCGAGATCTCGTCGTACGGACGGGCCGTCCACAGCTCGCCGCCGAGCCGGATCGAACCGCCGCCGTCCGGGTGGATCTCCTTCACCACCGTGCCGGTGCGGCCGATCACATGCGCCGAACCGGTCTTCAGCTCCTGCCCGTGATGGATCTTGCGGACGATCATCGGGCGGATCGCACCGAGCATCGCGGCCGCGGTGATCAGGCCGATGACGATCTGCAGCCAGAGCAGCCCCGGGAAGAACGCGGCCACCCCCGCGGCGGTCAGTGCACCGGCGGCCAGCATCAGCAACGTGAAGTCGAGCGACGCCAACTCGGCCAGACCGAGGACGGCGGCGATCGTCAACCACGCCGCCCACATGTTGTCCCGCAGCCAATCCATCATTTCCCAAGCCTATCCAGGTCGGGGGTTTCCGGCAGGGGTTGGACGCGTCACACGCGCTGCCGGATCCGGATCAGAGCGCCCGGATCAGAGCGCACGGGCCGTGTACCGGCCGTCCTCCTGCTTCAGCGTCAGCGCCAGGTCGAAGGTGTCGCTGAGGTTCTCCGCGGTCAGCGCCTGGTCCATCGGACCGGCCGCCACGATCCTGCCCTGCTTGAGCAGCAGCGCGTGTGTGAAGCCCGGCGGGATCTCCTCGACGTGGTGCGTGACCAGCACCATCGCGGGCGCACCGGAGGCGGTCGCGATCGAGCTCAGCGAATGGACCAACTGTTCGCGACCCGTAAGGTCCAGGCCGGCCGCGGGCTCGTCCATCAGCATCAGCTCGGGGTCGGTCATCAGCGCGCGGGCGATCTGCACGCGCTTGCGTTCCCCCTCGGACAGCGTGCCGAACGTGCGGTCCGCCAGGTGCGCGATCCCGAGCTCGGCCAGCAGTGCGCCGGCGCGCTCGTGGTCGAGCTCGTCGTACTCCTCGATCCAGCGGCCGAGGACCGCGTACGACGCCGAGACGACGACGTCGGACACCCGCTCGCTCTTCGGCAGCCGGTCCGCGAGCGCAGCGCTGGTGAGCCCGATCCGCGGCCGCAACTCGAACACGTCGACCGCACCGAGCACCTCGCCGAGCAGTCCGACGACACCGGACGTCGGGTGCACCTGAGCGGCCAGGATCTGCAGCAGCGTGGTCTTGCCGGCGCCGTTCGGCCCGATCACCACCCACCGGTCGGCCTCGTCGATCGTCCAGTCGATCCCGTCGAGCAGACGCGCGTCCCCACGAACGACCGACACCCCGGCCAGCTCCACCACTGCAGTCATGCACAAAACCTAAGGGGTCGCCGTTTTCGGTGTGCTGGTGGGTGGTGGGACACTTACGGGCGTGCTGACCACCTCCGCCTCGGTCCGGTTCACCGTCTGGACGAACGCGATGCTGACCGGCGCCTGCGATCCCGACACCGCCGCGCACCAGATCCTCGGCGACGACGTCGGCCATCACGTCGCAGGCCTCGCCGGGCATCCGGAGCCGACCACGTTGCCGGTCGCGCTGAACCTGTTGCGGGCCGCCGGTACGACGCAGGCGCATCTCGCGCTGCCCGTCCCGGGCGATCCGATCGGGCTGGCCGGGCCGCCCGCGTTCAACGAGGCGGCGCTGGAGACCGGGGAGGCCGTCGTACTCACGGGGCCGGAGATCGGGCTGGTGCCGGCGTACGTCGGGCCGGCCGTGCAGTGGTCGGTGCTGCCGGCGGCTCCGCCGATCGCGGCCGACTTCGGTGAGGCGGACCGCGGGTTGCGGATGGCGCTGATCGACGCCGCCGAGTCGCTGGCGGCACTCGAGGTCGCGAAGTGGAAGCCGGAGGTCGCCGACGCCTTGATCGACATCCGCAAGATCGGCCGCGGCACCGGCGACGACCTGGCCCCCGGCTACGCCCCCCGAGCAGTCAAGACCGCCGCCACCGCCCGCCGATGCCTCGCCATCGCCGACGCCGCCCTCGAAGACGACGGAGCCGCCCTCACCGGCACCGAGGCCGACGCCCGCCGCCAAGCCCTCCTAGAACTAGCAGCAGCCGCCCGCCGAGCCCTGGTAGCAGCCTGCGCGCCACCCACCCACCCCTAACCGCATCTCCCCCACACCCGCACGAGGCGCCCCCCACCCACACCCGCACGAGGTGCGTCCCACCCACACCCGCACGAGGCGCCTCCCACGCACAACCCGCGCGAAGCGCCTCCCACGCACAACCCGCGCGAAGCGCCTCCCACGCACAACCCGCGCGAAGCGCGGTGTCTTTCTAGCTCCGCAGCCCGCGCGAAGCGCGGTTTGTTTGCTTGAGATCTGGACCGGGAGTTGGACTGTCATCTCATTTAGGTAGCGTTTGCCGCGAGATGACTGGACTGGGTGCGGTGGAGACGGCGTCGGCCGAGCGGCCGACGTTGTTGGTGACGTTGACGGGGACGGACCGGCCGGGGCTGACGTCCGCGGTGCTGTCCACGCTTGCGACGCGCGGGCTCGAGGTGATCGACGCCGAGCAGGTCGTACTGCGGGGCCGGCTGGTGCTCGGCGTACTGCTGTCGGCGCCGCGTGACCACAAGGACCTCAAGGAAGAGCTGAAGGCGCTCGCGAACGTCCTCGACGTCGACATCTCGGTGAAGAAGGGCGTCGGCGACAACGAGCCGCGCCGCAAGGGCCGCAGTCAGGTGACCGTGATCGGGCACCCGCTGACCGCGTCGGGGCTCGCCGCGGTGGCCGGCCGGATCGCCGACACCGGCGCGAACATCGACCGGATCAGCCGGATGGCGCGCTACCCGGTGACCGCGATGGAGATCGCCGTCTCCGGTGTCGAACCCGAGGCGCTGCGCACGGTGCTCGCCCAGGAAGGCGTCCGGCAGGGCCTCGACATCGCCGTCCAGGACGGCGGCCTGTACCGCCGGGCGAAACGCCTGATCGTGATGGACGTCGACTCGACCCTCATCCAGGGCGAGGTCATCGAGATGCTCGCCGCGCACGCCGGCCGGCTGGAGGAGGTGGCCGCGGTCACCGAGAAGGCGATGCGCGGCGAACTGGACTTCGCCGACTCGCTCCGGCACCGGGTGGCCGCCCTCGAAGGCCTGCCGGTCGCGGCCCTCGACGAGGTGTACGCCGCGATCGAACTCGCCCCCGGCGCCCGCACCCTGGTCCGGACACTCAAGCGGCTCGGCTACCAGTTCGCGATCGTCAGCGGCGGGTTCAGCCAGATCACCGGCCGGCTCGCCGCGGAGCTCGGCATCGACTACGCGAAGGCGAACGAGCTGGAGCTTGCCGACGGCAAGCTCACCGGCCGGGTGGTCGGGGAGATCGTCGACCGCCCGGGCAAGGCGACGGCGCTCCGCGAGTTCGCGGCCCGCTCCGGTACGCCGCTCAGCCAGACGGTCGCGATCGGTGACGGCGCCAACGATCTCGACATGCTCGCCGCGGCCGGCCTGGGCGTCGCGTTCAACGCCAAGCCCGTGGTCCGCGCCGCCGCCGACACCCACCTCAGCGTCCCGTACCTGGACACGATCCTGTACCTGCTCGGCATCACCCGCGAGGAAGTCGAAAACGCGGACGCCGACAACCCGGCCTAGGGCGTGCCTGGTAATTCCGCGCCGTCGCGAGGAGGTGCCCGGTGCGGCGAGATGCCGTGCCGAGTGCCCCGCAGTAGGCGGGGAATTGCCAGGCACGCCCTGGCTGGCAGGATCCGGGGTATGGAGTTCACGATCCGCCCCGCGACGCTCGACGACGCGCCGGCGATTCACGCGATCATCGCCGCCAACGAGCAGGCCTGGCACGGACAGGTCGAGGCGGGGCCGGACCGTGTCGCCGCCGACCTGCAGCGGCCGCTGATCACGCTCGACCTCGACACCCGCGTCGTCGCGACGCCCGACGGTGAACTGGTCGCCTGGGCCTGGGTGCACGGCGGGCGCCGCTCCCAGGTCGACGTGCATCCGTCGTACGTCGGCCGCGGTCTCGGCACCGAGCTGCTCGACTGGGCCGAGAACCGGGCGCGCGAGCACGAGAGCGACTGGCTCGCGCAGACGGTCGACGACGCGGACACGGCCGGTACGGCGTTGCTCCGGTCGCGCGGGTACGAAGTTCTCGCGACCAACTGGTTGCTCGAACGGCCCGTCGACGGCGAGGCGCCGACGATCCCGGACGGCGTGACGGTCCGGCCGTTCGCGCCGGGTGACGAGCGGGCGGCGCACAAAGTGGTGCAGGACGCCTTCGACGAGTGGCAGCCGCGCCGGCACGGGTACGAGGAGTGGGCCGGAACGAGCATCGAGCGGTCGAGCTTCGACCCGGCGCTGTCGCCGGTCGCGGTCGCGGACGGCGAGATCGTCGGCGTCGTGATCGGCCTGGAACTCCCGGACTCCCCCGACGGGTACGTCGACCAGGTCGCCGTCCGGAAGGACTTCCGCGGCCGCGGCATCGCCCGCACGCTGCTGACCGTCGCCGCGCAGGAGGCCGGGCGCCGAGGCAAGCAGACGCTGACGTTGTGGACGCATTCGGGCACCGGCGCGCTGGCGATGTACCAGCGGCTCGGCATGTCGGTGCGGCGCAGTACGACGGTCTACCGCACGCAGCTGTGACGAGCTGTTGACACCGGGCGATGAGAGCGCTCCCATAGACCTCATCCACCGCCCCTGGAGGTCGACATGCGGATCCGCCCCCTCGCACTCGCCCTGATCGTCCCGCTCCTCGCCGCCGCAGGCCTCGGCACCGGAGGCCTCACCACCGCAGGCCTCGGCGTCGCCGCCGAGGCCACTGTGCCGGCACCGCCGGCCGGCTGGTCGACGGTCTGGAGCGACGACTTCGACGGCCCGAGCGGCAGCCTGCCGTCGAGCACGAACTGGATCATCGACACCGGCCACGGCTACCCGGGCGGCCCCGGGAACTGGGGTACGGGCGAGGTCCAGAACTACACGAACAGCCCGGACAACCTGTCGCTCGACGGCAGCGGCAACCTCAAGATCACCCCGCGCCGGGACGCGGCCGGCAACTGGACGTCCGGCCGGATCGAGTCCCAGCGCGCGAACTTCAAGCCGCCGGCCGGAGGGGTGCTGGCGATCGAGAGCCGGATCCAGATGCCGAACGTCACCGGCGACGCGGCGCTCGGGTACTGGCCCGCGTTCTGGGCGCTCGGCTCGCCGTACCGCGGGAACTACTGGAACTGGCCGGGCATCGGCGAGTTCGACATCATGGAGAACGTCAACGGCATCAACTCGGTCTGGGGCGTGCTGCACTGCGGCGTCAACCCGGGCGGCGCCTGCAACGAGACCACCGGCCTCGGCGCGAACCGCGCCTGCCCCGGGTCGACCTGCCAGTCCGCCTTCCACACGTACCGTTTCGAGTGGGACACGTCCGTCTCACCGAACCAGCTCAGGTGGTACGTCGACGGGCAGCAGTTCCACTCGCTCAGCCAGAGCCAGTTCCCGACCGACACGTGGTCGAACATGACGTCGCACGCCGGGTACTTCGTCCTCCTGAACCTCGCGATCGGCGGCGCGTTCCCGGACGCGCTCAACGGCCCGACGCCGCGCGCCTCCACGGTCCCCGGCAAGCCAATGGTCGTCGACTACGTCGCGGTCTCGACGAAGGGCGGCGGTACGACGACTCCCCCGCCGAGCGCGTCGGCGTACAGCACGCTGCAGGCGGAGTCGTACGGCCAGCAGTCGGGCGTCGGCGTCGAGACCACCACCGACACCGGCGGCGGCCAGAACCTGATGCAGGTCGGCAACGGCGACTGGGCCCTGTACCGCGGCATCGACTTCGGCAGCACGCCCGCGACCCAGTTCGTCGCCCGGGTGGCCTCCGGCGCGGCCGCCGGGGTCAGCGGCCTGGTCGAAGTACGGCTGGACAGCAGATCGAATCCCCCGATCGGCAGCTTCGCGATCGCCAACACCGGCGGCTGGCAGTCCTGGCGGACCGTCCCCGCGAACATCTCCGCGGTCACCGGCACCCACGACGTCTACCTCACCTTCACCAGCGGCCAGCCCGCCGACTTCGTCAACCTGAACTGGTTCACGTTCGGCCACTGACCGACGTACCGTCGAGAAATGCAGGCGCTCACCCGGAGCGGATCGACCGTCGTACTGCGCGAGGTACCGGACCCGGTCCCGCTGTCCCACGAGGCGATCGTCCGGGTGAACACCTTCGCCGTCACGCACCGCGACGTCCTCGACCTCGCCGGCGCCTGGCCGACCGCCGGCATCGCGGAAGAGAACGTCCCCGAAGGCGCGGTCCCCGGCCGCGACTTCGCCGGCACGCTGAAGCAGTACCCGGCCGTCGTCAACCCGACAGCCACGATGGGAGCCGTCCTTGGCGCTCGCGTCGTCGGCATCCTGCCGCGCGGCGCGTGGGCCGAGTACGTCGCCGTCCCGTACACCCGCCTCGCCGGCCTGCCGGACACCGTCGGCGACGTCTTCGGCTCGACCCTGCCAACGCCCGGCCTGGCCGCGCTCCGTGCCCTCGAACTCGGGGGTTTCCTGCTCGGCAAGGAAGTCCTCGTGACCGGCGCACGCGGCGCCGTCGGCCGCCTCGCCTGCCAGTTGGCCAACCTCGCGGGTGCGCATGTGCGGGCGTTCGTACGTCCCGGCGAGCGGAAGCGGCATCCGCTCGCTCCTGTCCCCGGCGCGGAGATCGTCAGCGACAGTCTGGGCAGCCGGCCCGATCTCATCATCGACACCGTCGGCGGCGAGGTCCTCGGCGAGGCGATCGAGACGCTGGAGCCGGGCGGGCTGCTGGTCGCCGTCGCGACGCCTGCAAGGGATCAGCGGATCAGCTTCCGGACCTGGCGGCGGGATCGGTCCGCGGGTGCGCGGATCGTGTTTCTCGACGACTTCGACGAGGTCACCGCGCACGACACGCTGCATGCGGATCTCGTGCGGCTGGTGCGGCTTGTGTCGGAGACCAAGCTCGATCTCGGAGTCGAGGTAGAGCGGCCGTGGCAGGACGCGGCGGAGGTGCTGGACGGGGTGCGGGAGCGGCGGATCCGGGGGCGCGCGGTGCTGCGGGTGCAAATGCGGTCCGAGAGGGTATGAGCACCTACCATTCCGCTTATGTCTGAACTGCAGGGTGGGCCGGGTGCCCTGTTCGCGATCGGTGGCGCCGAGGACAAGCTGAAGAAGCGGACGGTGCTGCAGGAGTTCGTCGAGGCTGCCGGTGGGGCCAAGGCGCGGATCGTCGTGGTGCCTACGGCGTCCGCGCTCGGGCCGGACGTGATCGACGTGTACCGCGCGCTGTTCGCCGCGCTCGGCGCCGAGAGCGTGGTCGGCGTCCGGCCGGAGAACCGGGAGGACGCCGACGATCCGGCGTTCATCGCGCCGTTGAACGACGCGACCGGGATCTTCATGACCGGCGGCAACCAGCTCAAGCTCGCGGGGGTCGTCACGGGTACGGCGTTCGGCCGGGCGGTGACGGCTGCGCACGCGCGCGGGGCCGCGGTCGGTGGTACGTCGGCGGGCGCGAGCATCCTGGCCGAGCACATGATCGCGTTCGGGCGTTCCGGTGCGACCCCGCGGCAGCGGATGAGTCAGCTGTCCGGCGGGCTCGGTCTGGTGCAGGGCGCGATCGTCGACCAGCACTTTGCCCAGCGGAACCGGTACGGCCGGCTGCTGTCCCTGGTGGCGCAGTCCCCGGGGCTGCTCGGGATCGGCGTCGACGAGGACACCGCGGCGGTCGTCCGCGGCACCCACCTGGAGGTCGTCGGCCGCGGCGCCGTGACGATCTTCGACGGCACCCGGATCACCTCGAACGCGCACAACGCCAAGCGTTCCGAGCCGATCCTCGCGTCCGGCGTCGTCCTGCACGTGCTGCCGGCGACGGCGACGTTCGACCTGCAGAACCGGGTGCTGCTGTCGTACGGCCCGCAGCCGCCGGCCGCGGAGATCGCCGAGATGGCGGCCGCCGAGGCGGATCTGCGCAAGCTCGCGAAAGAGATTGCGGCGGAGGGCGTCTCCCCGCGGTACTACGCCGAACGCAAGCGGCGGGCGGGGCGCCGTACCAAGGCTGCTGCGGCCGCCGGGGAGTCCAGACCGGAGGCGACCGAGCCGATCAAGGCCGGCGCCGACCACGAGCTCCCCGACCGCAAGCAACCAGAACAGTGACGCCCCATGACCGACGCAACGCCCTCCCCTGACCTGAAGATCCTCGAGACCCGCGTCTACCGCGGCCCGAACGTCTGGAGCTACGACCCCGCGATCCACCTGGTCGTCGACCTCGGTTCGCTGGAGAAGTTCCCCTCGAACACGATCCCCGGCTTCACCGAGCGGCTGCTCGAGCACCTCCCCCGCCTCGACCAGCACCACTGCTCGCGTGGCCGCCGCGGCGGCTTCATCGAGCGGCTGCACGAGGGCACCTGGCTCGGCCACATCTCCGAGCACGTCGCGCTCCAGCTGCAGCAGGAGGCCGGCCACGACATGCGGCGCGGCAAGACCCGGCAGGTGAAGGGTTCGCCCGGCGTCTACAACATCACCTACGCGTACGCCGACGAGGCGGTCGGCCTGGCCGCGGGCGAACTCGCCGTACGGTTCGTCAACAACCTGGTCGAGCCGGACGATGCGTTCGACTTCACCCAGGAGCTCGAGAAGTTCATCAAGCAGGCCGAGCGGACCGCGTTCGGCCCGTCCACGCAGGCGATCGTGGACGAGGCGGTGTCCCGGGACATCCCCTGGATCCGGCTGAACAAGGCGAGCCTGGTGCAGCTCGGGCAGGGCGTGCACGCGAAGCGGATCCGGGCCACGATGACGTCCGAGACCGGCTCGATCGCGGTCGACGTCGCGAGCGACAAGGACCTCACCACCCGGCTGCTCGCGTCCGCCGGCCTGCCGGTGCCGCGTTCGGAATCCGTCCGGACGGTCGACGAGGCGGTCGCGGTCGCGCAGAAGATCGGCTACCCGGTGGTCTGCAAGCCGCTGGACGGCAACCACGGCCGCGGCGTCTGCCTGAACCTGCTGGACGCCGACGCGCTCCGCGAGGCGTTCCCGATCGCGGCCGAGCAGTCCCGGCGCGGCTGGGTGATCGTGGAGAACTTCGTCACCGGCAAGGACTACCGGTGCCTGATCATCAACGGCCGGATGGAGGCGATCGCCGAGCGGGTGCCCGCGCACGTGGTCGGCGACGGCGTCCACACGGTGGCCGAACTCGTTGACATCACCAACGCCGACCCGCGGCGCGGTGTCGGGCACGAGAAGATCCTCACCCGGATCACGATCAACAACGCGGCCCGGCAGCTGGTCCGCGACCAGGGCTTCGAGCTGGACGACGTACCGCCGGAGGACGTGATGGTGAAGCTCACGCTCACCGGCAACATGTCGACCGGTGGGATCTCCATCGACCGGACCTGGGAGGCGCACCCGGAGAACGTCGAGATCGCCGAGGAGGCGGCCCGGATGATCGGGCTCGACATCGCCGGCATCGACTTCATCTGCCCGGACATCACCCAGCCGGTCCGCGAGACCGGCGGCGCGATCTGCGAGGTGAACGCCGCGCCGGGGTTCCGGATGCACACCAACCCGACGATCGGCGAACCGCAGTACATCGCGAAGCCCGTGGTGGACATGCTGTTCCCGCCCGGCGCGACCAGCCGGATCCCGATCGTCGCGGTGACCGGGACGAACGGCAAGACCACCACCGCGCGGATGATCAGCCACGTCTTCAAGGGTCTCGGCCGCAAGGTCGGGATGACCTCGACGGACGGCATCGTGATCGACGAGCGGCTGGTGATCCGGCAGGATGCGTCCGGCCCGAAGTCGGCGCGGATGGTGCTGCAGAACCCGCGGGTCGACTTCGCGGTGTTCGAGGTGGCGCGCGGCGGGATCCTGCGCGAGGGCCTCGGGTACGAGCGGAACGACGTGGCCGTCGTACTGAACGTGCAGCCCGACCACCTCGGGATGCGCGGGATCGAGACCCTGGAGCAGCTCGCCGACGTGAAGTCGGTGCTGGTCGAGGCGGTGCCGCGGACCGGGTACGCCGTCCTGAACGCCGACGACCCGCTGGTCCGGAAGATGCGCCGCAAGTGCTCGGGCCAGGTCGTCTGGTTCAGCATGGCCGAGCCGGGCAGCGAGGTCCGCGACTACATCGAGGGGCACTGCCGGCGCGGCGGGCGGGCCGTCGTACTGGAGCGCTCGGACCTCGGCGACATGATCGTGGTCAAGCACGGCCGCCGGTCGATGCAGCTCGCCTGGACCCACTTGCTGCCGGCAACGTTCGGCGGGCGGGCGATGATGAACGTGCAGAACGCGATGGCGGCGGCCGCGGCGGCGTTCGCGGCCGGGGCGCCGCTGCACGACATCCGGCAGGGTCTGCGGACCTTCAACACGTCGTACTACCTGTCGCCGGGCCGGTTGAACGAGATCGACGTCGACGGCCGCAGCGTGATCGTGGACTACTGCCACAACGCGCCGGCGATGCGGATGCTCGGCGACTTCGTCGACCGGCTGGGCGAGAGCCTGAACGCGTCGTCGGAGCTCGGCCGGCCGTCCCGGATCGGCGTGGTCGCGACCGCGGGCGACCGGCGCGACGACGACATCCGCGAGCTCGGCGAGGTCGCGGCGCAGCACTTCGACGCGGTCGTGGTCCGCGAGGACGCCCGGTTGCGCGGCCGCAAGCGCGGCGAGTCCGCGGACCTGGTCACGGCCGGCGTCCGGGCCGCGATGGACAACGGCGCCCGCTGCCGTCGGGTGGACGTCGTACTCGACGAGCTGGACGCCGTCCGCTACGCGCTCGACCTGTCGAACCCGGGCGACCTCGTCGTCCTGTGCGTCGACCAGCACCAGTCCGTGCTGGCCGAGCTGGAGTCGGTCTCCCACCTGGCCCAGGCCGGGGCGCGCTCCGGCGACGAGGGCGGCGACCCGGACTTCGTCCAGCCGGACGAAGAGGTCGTCGAGGAAACCGTCAGCTGATCAGGACGCCGGTTGCTGTCGCTTCGGCAGCAGCCGGCGCCGCGGCTCCACCTGGTCGATCCAGTCCAGGTCGTCGGACAGTACGGCGTCGTTCGACCGGTCGGCGTACGGGTCGGGGGGCGGCGCCGCCGGGGGCAGCGCGCGGAGCTTGAGCGCGACCATCGGGATCGCCAGTAGGACGCCGACCACCATCCACGGCCAGTACGCCCGCAGCAGCGGCTCGAACGCCTGGAAGAACGCCTCGGTCGACGCGTCACCGACGGAGTCCATCGGCTTCCCGGTCGACGCGCTGACCAGCCGGACGGCCTCGACGACCGCGAAGCACACCAGGTAGAACCCGGTCAGCGGGATCCACGCGCCGACCGACCGCCAGCCACGCTTCCAGCAGGCGATGTAGAGCAGCAGTGCGAGCCCCGCGCCGACGAGCGCACCGTTCAGCTGCCAGAGCCAGCGCCAGTCGGTCAGCTGCTCGGCCGGGCGCAGCGCGTACCACGCGATCGGCAGCGCCAGCGCGAACGCCGCGACCACCGAACTGCGGGCGCCGAGCGCGCCGAAGAACCCGCCGACGGCGGTTGCCACCAGCAACGTGACCAGCAGCTTCACCTGGTCGAACGGTGTCCCGGTCGCCCACCAGAGGCCCGCGGCAACGACCAGCACCAGCGGTACGGCGATCCGGATCCGCCCGACCAGCAGCCCGGCGAGCACGCCGCCGGCGAATCCACCGAGCACCAGCAGGTCGATCCGGGGCGGCACGAAGTACGTCGTACCCTCCGGCAGCCCTTTCAGGTACGTCGCGGAGAAGCCGCCCACGAACCAGGCGACCACCGCGGCCGGGATCGACCACAGGTAGCGCATCACAAACCCCGTTCCAGCCCTACCTGGGCGGAAGGGCTCAGTGCTGGGCTTTCTCGACCTTGCTCTTCAAGGTCTCCGGTGTGTCGACAGTAGCTCCCTCGGACCGCAACCAGGCGTCAAGACGCGCCCGATCCTGCAGAGACATGACCGCCACCACATCGCCCGGCCGGGCCTGCGCGACCAGCGCCTGCGCCGCTTCCAGCTCGGTCGGGAACGCCGGGACGTCCTCGACGCCCACCGAGGCGGCGCCCTCGCGGAACACCGCTTCGAGCTCCGCCGGCGGCCGTCCGCGCAGGTAATCGCTCTTGTGACCGATCGCGACCCGGTCGGCCGCCCGCGCGCCCATCGCGCCGAGCGCCGCGACCATGTCGTCGGCCCGGTCCCCCGGCGACCCGAGCGCCAGCATCAGCCGGCCGCCCTCGGGTTTGACGCCGTTCATGATCTCGATCAGCGCCTCCAGGCCGGCCTCGTTGTGCGCGAGGTCGATCACCACGGTGAAGTCGCGCAGCGAGTACATGTTCATCCGGCCGGGGTTGTTCTCGTTCGGCGCGAACGTGCTCAGGCCCTCGATCACCGCCGCCCGCGGCAGCCCGAGGCCGAGCGCCGCCGACGCCGCGGCCAGCGTGTTCTCCACGTTGTAGTGCGAGAGCCCGGACAGCGTCATCGGTACGTCGACCACCTTGAGCAGCGGCTCCGGGTCGCGGGCGTTGTCCAGCACCGTGACGAATCCGTCGAGCACGGTCGTCGCCCGGCCGCCCTCGTCCAGCACGGTCCGGATCGACGGCGAGTCAGGGTCCCGGGAGAACACCCAGCACTTGGCCGGCGAACCGAGCCGCATCGCGAACGTCCGCGGGTCGTCGCCGTTCACCACGCACCAGCCACGCGGCCGGGTGATCTGCGTGATCACGGCCTTCACCTCGGCGAGTTGGTCGATGGTGTCGATGCCACCCAGCCCGAGGTGGTCAGCGGTGACGTTGGTGACCACCGAGACGTCGTTGTACGCGACGCCGACGCCGCGGCGCAGGATCCCGCCGCGCGCGGTCTCGACCACCGCGAGCTGGATCCCCGGTTGCGACAGCACCTGCGCGGCGCCGCTCGGGCCGGAGAAGTCGCCGTACTTGATCAGCTCGCCGTCGAAGTACACGCCGTCGGTGCTGCACCAGCCGACGTGCAGCCCGCCGGACCGGCCGATGTGCGCGATCATCCGCGACGTCGTGGTCTTGCCGTTCGTCCCGGTCACCGCGACCACCGGCACCTTGGGCCGCAGCGTCGGCGGCGGGTTCCCCGGCGGCTCGTCCCGGACGCGCTCACCGACGGCCGCGATCAGCTCGCCCAGGTCGTCCGCACCGAAGGCGTCCAGTACCTCGACAATGGCAGCACCGAGCGCCCGCGCCCGGCCCTCGTGCGCCCACGGGAATGCCACCACCAGCCGCCGTACGTCGGACTCCGGGCGCACCCGGACACCGATCCGGCCGATCCCGGCCTCGCGGGCGATCCGCCGGACGATGTGCCCGACGACCCGGATCGCGAACCGCTGCCGGAAGCCGGAGCCGATCCGCCCCGGCCGGGTGCTGCCCAGGCCGATCGCCTGCGCGTAAGCCTTCGCCGCCGGCGCGGGCGCGTCGGCGAGGGTGGTCACGTCCAGCGTCAGCTTGACGGCGGCCCGGCTGAAGTAGAGGTTGGCGCCGTCCAGGACGCGCAGCTCCACCAGGGAAGTTGCCACTACGCTCCCATCGCGTGATAGCCGCCGTCGACGTGCACGATCTCGCCGGTGGTCGAGGGGAAGAAGTCGCTGAGCAGCCCGACGATCGTGCGGCCGGTCGGCTCCAGGTCGGACGGATCCCAGCCCAGCGGAGCGCGGTCCAGCCACGGCTCCTCGAACTTCTCGAAGCCCGGGATCGCCTTCGCGGCCAGGGTCTTCAGCGGACCGGCCGACACCAGGTTGCAGCGGATGCCCTGCGCGCCGAGGTCGCGCGCGAGGTACCGATTCGTCGACTCGAGCGCCGCCTTCGCGACTCCCATCCAGTCGTACCCGGGCCAGGCCACGGTCGCGTCGAAGGTCATCCCGACCACGCTGCCGCCGCGGCTCATCAGCGGCGCGCAGGTGACCGCGAGCGCCTTCAGGCTGTACGCCGAGACGTGCACGGCCTGCGCCACGTCCTCCCACGGCCCGTCGAGGAACTTGCCGCCGAGGATCGTCTCCGGGTTCCCGTACGCGATCGAGTGCACGACGCCGTCCAGGCCGTCCACGTGCTCGCGGATCGCGGCCGGCAGCGCGGCCAGGTGCTCGGCGTTCGTGACGTCGAGCTCCAGCACCGGCGGCTCGACCGGCAGCCGCTTCGCGATCCGCTTGGTGATGCTCAGCGCGCGGCCGAAGTTCGAGATGAGGACGGTGGCGCCCTGCTCCTGCGCGACCTTGGCCGTCGCGAAGCCGATCGACGAGTCGAGGGTGACACCCGCGACCAGGATCCGCTTGCCGTCGAGGATGCCCATCAGTGGCCCATCCCGATGCCGCCGTCGACCGGGATCACCGCGCCGGTGATGTACGCGGCCTCCTCCGAGGACAGCCAGCGGACCGTGTTCGCGATCTCCGAGGTCAGCCCGAACCGCCCGAGCGGGATCTGGCCTAGGTACTGCTTCTGCGTCTCTTCCGGCAGTACGGCGGTCATGTCCGTCTCCACGAAGCCGGGCGCGACCACGTTCGCGGTGATGCCCCGGCTGCCCAGCTCGCGGGCGATCGACCGGGCCATCCCGATCAGGCCGGACTTGCTGGCCGCGTAGTTCACCTGGCCGGGCGAGCCGAGCAGGCCGACCACCGACGAGATGAACACGATCCGGCCCTTGCGCAGCCGCAGCATGCCCTTCGCGGCCCGGCGGGCGACCCGGAACGAACCGGTCAGGTTGGTCTGCACGACCTGGTCCCAGTCCTCGTCGGACATCCGCAGCAGCAGCGTGTCGCGGGTGATGCCGGCGTTCGCGACCAGCACCTCGACCGGGCCCTGCTGCTCCGCGATCGTCTCGAACGCGGCATCCACCTGCGCCTGGTCGGTGATGTCGCACTGCACCGCGAGGAAGCCCTCCGGCGGCGGGCTCGAGTTGTAGGTCACGGCGACCTGGTCACCGGCCTCCTTGAACGCGGTAGCGATCGCCAGACCGATACCCCGGCTGCCTCCGGTCACCAGCACAGACCTGCCCACAAGCCCTCCTCACGTCGTCGGTCGGAGGAACGCTATCCCACTTCGTGCCGGGCTCCGGCCTCAGGAGTCTTCGAGCCGGAAACCGACCTTCATCGTCACCTGGTAGTGGTCGATCTGGTTGTCGGACAGATGGCCGCGGATATCGGTCACCTCGAACCAGTCGAGATGCCGCAGCGTCTCCCCGGCGCGGGTGATCCCGTTGGTGATCGCCTGGTTCAGCCCCTCCTTGGAGGTGCCGACGATCTCCGTGACGCGGTACGTGCGATCGGTCATGACATACCTCTCTCCAGCCTGGCTGCGCCTGGGCGCACGGCGCGGCGTACCGTTGTTCCTGGTGAGGAGGATAGATGTCGAGACGCCATGAGCGGAGCGGCGCGGCGGTCATTTCGGTGACCAGTGCGCAGCCGGGCCATTCCGAGGATCTGGACAGCCGGATCGTGCGGTACGCCTGGATGATGTCGATCCGGGTGGTGTGCTTCATCCTCGCGGTGGTCACCCCGTCGCCCTGGCGCTGGGCCTTCGTGGTCGGCGCGATCGCACTGCCGTACTTCGCGGTGGTGCTGGCGAACGCCCACCGGTCCGCGACCAAGGACGGCGCGACCCCGTTCCTGGCCCCCGGCCGGACCGCGATCGGGGACGGCCGGACGACCGTCGTACCGGCTGCCGACGACCCGATTCAGGACCGCGTTCAGGACCCTGTTCACGACCTTCGTACCGACACCGAAAAGTGATCTGGGCCGGGACTGGAAAACTTGGACTGATTCGTGTCAGAATCTCCCGCGTGCTCTGAAGTGCAGCAGTGGAATTCAGAGACTTGATGCGGCGTCGGACGGCTCCCCCCGTGGCTGTCCGACGTCGCTTCATTTTTGCCACTTATTGATTATTGAGACATCAGGAATACCGGGAATGTGACTGAAGAACCTGCTCCGACCATCTGCTCCGCCAAGGGGTGCGGCAACGCCGCCACCTGGGCGTTGCGCTGGAACAACCCGAAGATCCACACGCCGGACCGGCGGAAGACCTGGCTCGCCTGCGACGAACACAAGGACAGCCTCTCGGACTTCCTGGACCGCCGGTCATTCCTGCGCGAGGTCGAACCATTCAGTGAATGAATGTCGAGCGCACACGCCCGGGACATACCGAAAAAGCATATTTCCGGATTAGGCCGGTCAACCGCCGATGGCTGACATCGGGCGGGACGGCTGCAGGAAGCTCGGGTCGTTGATGCCGTGGCCCGGGAGTTTGCGCAGCATCGCGCGCCGCCAGCGGTCCGCCAGGTCCGCGTCGTCGGCGCCGGACCGCAGCGCGCTCCGCAGATCGGACTCGGTGCGCGCGAACAGGCAGTCGCGGACCTGACCGTCGGCGGTCAGCCGGACCCGGTCGCAGTCCCCGCAGAACGGACGCGTCACCGACGCGATGATGCCGACGGTCTGCGGCCCGCCGTCGACCAGGAACGACTCGGCCGGCGCGCTGCCGCGCTTCGACGCGTCGTCCGGGGTCAGGTGGAACCGGTCGGTGAGCATCCCGAGGATCTCGTCCGCGGTCACCATCGTCTCCCGGTGCCAGCCGTGCTGGGCGTCCAGCGGCATCTGCTCGATGAACCGCAGTTCGTACCCGCGGTCGAGGCAGAACTCCAGCAATTGCGGCGCTTCGGTGTCGTTCACGCCGCGCATCAGGACCGCGTTCACCTTCACCGGCGTCAGGCCGGCGTCCTGCGCGGCCTCGAGTCCCGCGATCACGTCCTTGAGCCGGTCCCGACGGGTGAGCCGCTGGAAGGTGTCGGCGTTCACGGTGTCGAGGCTCACGTTCACCCGGTCCAGACCGGCGTCCTTCAACGCCTGCGCCTGCCGGGCGAGCCCGATCCCGTTGGTGGTCAGGGAGATCTCGGGGCGCGGCGCGAGTTCCGCCGTACGGGCGACGATGCCGACCAGGCCGCGGCGCAGCAGCGGCTCGCCGCCGGTGAAGCGGATCTCCTGCACGCCGAGCCGCGTGACCGCGACCGAGACCAGGCGGACGACCTCGTCGTCGGTGAGCAGCTCGGGCTTGCCGAGCCAGTCCAGGCCCTCCTCGGGCATGCAGTACGTGCAGCGCAGGTTGCACCGGTCCGTGAGCGAGACCCGGAGGTCCGTCGCGACCCGGCCGAAGCGGTCCGCCAGGCCCGTTCGCGTCGCTTCCTGGATCGCTGTCATCCCCCCAGCGTACGTGCCGGGCGTCGGGCATTTCAGGGGATGGCTTAAGTTCGAGACGTGGGTCGTGTGTTGAACATCCGCTGGATCACTGCCGCGCTGGGAGTTCTGGTGCTGGCCGCCGTGTGCGTCGCACTCGGCCGCTGGCAGCTGCACCGGCTCGACGAACGTAAGGCGCGCAACGAGGTGACCAGGTCGAACCTGGCCGCCCGGCCCGCGCCCCTGGACCAGATCGTCGGCCCGCAGGGCGTCGTCGGCGACCAGCACGCCTGGCGTACGGCGGTCGTCACCGGCCACTACGACGCGTCGAAGCAGATCGTCCTCAAGTACCGCAACGTCGAGGACAGACCCGGCTTCGAGATCGTCACGCCGCTGGTGCTGCCCGACGGCAAGGCGGTGCTGGTCGACCGCGGCTTCATCGCCCGGCAGAGCTCGGAGCTGATGCCGTTGAACGTCCCCGCCGTACCGACCGGCGAGGTCACCATCACCGGGCGCCTGCAACGCAGCGAACGCGGCGGCAGCACCACCGGCGGTACGCCGGACGACGGCACCGCGCGGCTGATCAACGGCCCGGACTTCGCGAAGGTCCTCGGGATCAACCTGTACGACGGGTACATCCAGATCACCCAGCAGCAGCCGGCGAACGACCCCTCGTTCGGCGGGTTCCCCGGCCCGGAGATCGACGACGGTCCACACTTCTTCTACGCGCTGCAGTGGTTCTTCTTCGCGCTGCTGGCGATCGGTGGGCTGGTCTACTTCACGAAAACGGGAGGCCGCAGTGACAAGTCGGGAGACGAGTCAGAAGCCGGCGACGCAGTCGAGGAGCCCGCGGCCCACGCCGGAGCGCCGGATTGAGGACTACGCGCTGATCGGTGACCTGCAGACCGCCGCGCTGGTGTCGAAGCAGGGCTCGATCGACTGGCTGTGCTTCCCGCGGTTCGACTCGCCCGCCTGCTTCGCGGCACTGCTCGGCACCGACGACAACGGCCACTGGCGGATCGCGCCGCGGGACGCCGACGCGGTCAGCAGCCGGCACTACCGCGGTGACACGCTCGTCCTGGAGACCGAGTGGTCGACGCCGACCGGTTCGGTCCGGGTGATCGACTTCATGCCGCCCCGGGACGCGGCGCCGGACGTGGTCCGGATCGTCGAGGGCATCCACGGCACGGTCGAGATGCGCTCGGAGCTGAAGCTGCGGTTCGACTACGGTCACGTGGTTCCGTGGGTACGCCGTACCGACGGGCAGATCGACGCGATCGCCGGGCCGGACGCGGTGTCGCTGCGCTCCGACGTGCACCAGTACGGCCGCGATCTCACCACGTACGGCGACTTCCGGGTCGGCAAGGGCGACCGGGCCTGGTTCGTGCTCACCTGGCACCCGTCGCACCACCCGGTCCCGCGCGCGACGGACGCGCTCGCGTCGCTGCAGCCGACCGAGGACTTCTGGACCGACTGGATCGCCCGCAGTACCAGCACCACCGAGCTCAGCGAGGAGGTGACGCGGTCGATCCTGACGCTGAAGGCACTGACGTACGCGCCGTCCGGCGGGATCGTGGCGGCACCGACCACGTCGCTGCCCGAGACGCTCGGCGGCTCCCGCAACTGGGACTACCGGTACTGCTGGTTGCGCGACGCAACGATGACGCTGTCCGCGATGCTGCGCGCCGGGTACACCGACGAGGCCGAGGCCTGGCGGAACTGGCTGCTCCGCGCGATCGCCGGCTCCCCGCAGGACGTGCAGATCATGTACGGCGTGACCGGTGAGCGCCGGCTGACCGAGTTCGAGGCCGGCTGGCTGCCCGGGTACGCCGGGTCCGCGCCGGTACGGATCGGGAACGCGGCCGCCGAACAGCTGCAGATCGACGTGTTCGGCGAGGTGATGGACGTGCTCGCGCTCGCCCGGGAGCACCAGATCGGGGCGATCGAGGAAGCCTGGGAGGTTCAGCGCGGGCTGATGCGGCACCTGGACGACGTCTGGAACCAGCCCGACGAAGGGATCTGGGAGGTCCGCGGCGGCCGCCAGCACTTCACGTACTCGAAGGTGATGGCCTGGGTCGCGTTCGACCGGGCCGCGCGGGCAGTCGAACGGTTCGGGCTGACCGGGCCGGCCAAGGAGTGGCGGGCCCGGGCGGACGAGATCCACAAGGCGGTCTGCGAGCAGGCGTACGACCCGGACCGGAACACGTTCACGCAGGCGTACGGCAGCAAGGCGCTGGACGCCGCCGTACTGCTGATCCCGCAGGTCGGGTTCCTGCCGGCCGACGACCCGCGGGTGGTCGGCACCGTCGACACGGTGCAGCGCGAGCTGGCCGCGGACGGGTTCGTCCGGCGGTACCTGACCGAGCACACCGACGACGGGCTGAGCGGCGACGAGGGTACGTTCCTGATCTGCTCGTTCTGGCTGGCCGACGCGCTGGCGATGGTCGGCCGGGTCGGCGAGGCCCGCGACCTGTACGAGAAGCTGGTTGCCCTGCGCAACGACGTCGGCCTGCTCGCCGAGGAGTACGACGTGAGCTCCGGGCGGATGCTCGGCAACTTCCCGCAGGCCTTCTCACATCTCGGCCTGGTGAACACCGCCTGGCACCTGACCACGGCCGAGTCCCCGCTGCGCCGGTCGGCGTACTAGTTTCTTTGCCGTCGGCCACCGTCGAGGTGCGCGCCGGGATGCGGTGCGGCAGGATGGTGCCGTGGACCTCGGACTGCGCGATCGCACCTACATCGTCACCGGCGCCAGCGCCGGGCTCGGCTTCGCCACCGCGAAGGCCCTTGCCGCCGAAGGCGCCCGGCTGGTGATCTCCAGCCGGAACGAGGAGTCGATCGCGCGGGCCGCCACCGAACTGTCGAAGCTCGGCGGGAACGTGGTCGGGATCCCGGTCGACAACGCCGACCCGGAGAGCGCGGAGCGGCTGGCCGCGACCGCGATCGCCAAGTGGGGCGAGCTGCACGGCGCGCTGATCAGCGTCGGCGGACCGCGCGCCGGGACCGCGCTGGACACCGACGAGGAGGACTGGCGGGCCGCGTTCGACAGCGTGTTCCTCGGCGGCCTGCGGATCGCCCGGGCGGTCGCGCGGGCCGGGGCGGAGGACACCTCGATCGCGTTCGTGCTGTCGTCGTCGGTGAAGTCCCCGATCAACGGGCTGGCGATCTCGAACGGTCTCCGCCCCGGGCTGGCGATGGTCGCGAAGACGCTCGCCGACGAGCTCGGGCCGAACGGCGTCCGGGTGAACGGCCTGATGCCCGGCCGGATCGCCACCGCCCGGCTGCAGGAGCTGGACGGCAAGTCCGGCGACCCGGACGCCGTCCGCCGCGCCTCCGAGAAGACCATCCCGCTGCGCCGGTACGGCACCCCCGACGAGTTCGGCCGGGTCGCCGCCTTCGTCCTCTCCCCCGCCGCCTCCTACCTGACCGGCGCCATCATCCCGATCGACGGCGGAGCCCTCCGCACCATCTGATCCCCACGACCCCCGGCTGTTTGAGTGGTTCACCCCTCAAACGACTCCTTCACCCACCGCCTCCAAGCGGCGAACGCACCGTCCCAGTGGTTCACCACCCAAACGCCCCCTTCACCCACCGCCTCCAAGCGGCGAAGGGACCGTTTCAGTGGTTCAGCACTCAAACGGCGTGGCGAGGGGCGGCGTGGGGTGGGTGGGGTGGGGTCAGCCCCACTGGCCGGGGACGTAGTCGCCGGCGGGTTGCTGGGTGATGATGTTTAGGCGGTTCCAGGTGTTGATGCCGGCGATGGCGGCGACCAGGGCGGCGAGTTGGTCCTCGTCGTAGTACTTCGCCGCGTTCTGCCACACGTCGTCGGGGACTCCCCCGGCGGCGTCCGCGATCCGGGTGCCGGCCTCGGCGAGGGCCAGCGCGGCGCGCTCCTCCTCGGTGAACACGGTCGCCTCGCGCCAGACCGCGACCAGGTTGATCCGGACCGCGGTCTCGCCGTGCTGCGCGGCGTCCTTCGAGTGCATGTCGACGCAGACCGCGCAGCCGTTGATCTGGCTGACCCGCAGTTCGATCAGCTCCAGCGTGCTGAGCGGCACACCGACGTCCATCACACCGCGGGCGCCGGTGTTGATGTGCTTGATGAACTTGCCCAGCACCGGGTTGGTGAACAGGTCCAGACGAGCGTTCATAACAGGTGTCTCCAGACGAGTGAACATGTTGACACCCACCCGACGAGGCAGCCCGCCGAAGTGTCAGTCGGGGATCCGGTTGCCTTGCTCGTCCCAGTGCTCGGCGACCTTCTTGCTCGGCTGCACGCGCGGCGGCTCACCCGGCATCTTCGGGTAGTCGGGCGGGAAGTTCAGCTCGCCGCCGGGCAGCTCCTCCCAGAGCCGCAGCAGCGGATCCAGCGCGTACGCCGTGTCGTCCATGTCCGCCCACGGGTCGCCGTCGGCGAGGTACTCCGGGACCGTGTGCAGGTTGAACGCCCGCGGGTCGTCGACCTCGGCGAGCCGCTCCCACGACATCGGCGTACTGACCGGGGCGCCCGGCCGGGGCCGCAGCGACCAGGCGCCGGCGACGGTCCGGTCGCGCAGGTTCTGGTTGAAGTCCAGGAAGATCGAGGCCTCGCCGCGCTCCTCCTTCCACCACGCGGTGGTGACGCCGTCGTCGCGGCGTTCGAGCTCACGGCCGAGCCCGATCGCGGCGTGCCGGACCTCGTCGAACGACCACTCGGGCCGGATCCGCACGTAGATGTGGATCCCCCGGTTGCCGCTGGTCTTCGGGTACCCGCGGAGCCCCAGCTCCTCCAGCAGCTCCCGCGCTACAGCGGCCACCCGCCGGGCGTCGGCGAACGTCGCCCCCGGTTGCGGGTCGAGGTCGATCCGCAACTCGTCGGGCTGGTCGAGGTCCGTCTTGCGGACCGCCCACGGGTGGAACGTCAGCGTGCCCATCTGGGCGGCCCAGACCGCGGCGGCCGGCTCGGACAGGCAGAGCTCGTCGATCGGGCGGCCGTTCGGCGTCAGCACCCGGCAGGTCTCCAGCCAGTCCGGCGCGCCCTTCGGCAGCCGCTTGGAGTAGAACCCGTCGCCGGTCTGCCGGCCGATCGAGTCCACCGACAGCGTCATCCCCTCGCGCCACCCGCCGGGCCAGCGCTCCAGCGCGACCGGCCGGTCCCCCGAGGCATGCATGAACGCCGGCGCGACGGCCACGAAGTACTCGCAGACCTGCAGCTTGGTGACCTCCGGGGCCCAGTCGGTCGCCTCGTAGACCACCCGCTCCGGACTGGAGACCCGCACCTCGCGCTCCCCCACGGTGAGCATCACCGCCGTGCTCTTCGCCATGACCAGACGCTATCGCCCTGGCCTGACAAATCCGGACAGATTCCGTGGAGCGCACGGGAAAGGCAACTTTTCTCGACCCCTGGCCACCGTAGGTGACTGGGCGGTAACGTTCCAGCACCTCGTTCCTGGGGCGTGAGGCCTCCGGGACACCTGACAAGGAGCGCGAGGATGAACAGATCCGCCCTGTTCGCCGCTGCGACTGCAGTGGCGACCACCACCGCCCTCGGACTGACCAGCGCATCTACTGCCACCGGTGCACCGACGGCAAGCCCTGTCCCGACCCCCGCCGCGGCCGTCGCGAAGGCCAAGGAGGCGATCAGCGGCAACCTGACCGCGCTGCGGGCCACCACGGCCGACGCGTTCGTGGTCAAGGACGTCATCGTCGACAAGGACGGCAGCAGCCACGTGCGGATGGACCGCACGATCGGCGGCCTGCCGGTCCTCGGCGGCGACGTCATCGTCCACGAGACCAAGGACGGCGCCTTCAAGGGCGCCAGCCTGACCCTCACCAAGAGCGCGAACATCGACCGTACGCCGAAGCTCGGCGCCGCCACGGCGACCGCGAAGGCCCTCACCAAGGGCCTGAAGGCCGAAGGCAAACCCAGCCTCGTGATCGAGGCCCGCAAGGGTGCGCCGCGGCTGGCCTACCTGGTCACGACGGCCGGCACCCAGAAGGACGGTACGCCGAGCCGCATCACCACCACGATCGACGCCTTGACCGGCGCGAAGCTGGTCAGCGAGCAGCACATCGAGACCGCGACCGGCGACGGCAAGAGCCTGTACTCCGGGACCGTCCCGGTCGAGACCACCGCGGTGACCGGCGGCTTCACGCTGACCGACGCCACCCGCGGCGGCGGCTGGACCGGCGACGCGAAGAACCAGACGGACTCGATCCTCTGCCAGCTCTTCCAGCTGGGCTGCCCGACGCCGACGAAGTTCACCGACGCCGACAACCACTGGGGCAACGGCACGAACTCGGACCGGACCTCGGCCGCCGTCGACGCGCACTACGGCGCCGCGATGACGTACGACTACTACAAGAACGTCCAGGGCCGGAACGGGATCTTCGGCGATGGCAAGGGCGTCCCGAGCCGCGTGCACTACGGCTCCAACTACGTGAACGCGTTCTGGGACGGCAAGCAGATGACGTACGGCGACGGCGACAACGTCGCTGCCGGTCCGCTCGTCTCGCTCGACGTCGCCGGTCACGAGATGTCCCACGGCGTCACCGAGCACACCGCGAACCTCACGTACTCCGGTGAGTCCGGCGGCCTGAACGAGGCCACCAGCGACATCCTCGGCACGATGGTCGAGTTCTACGCGAACAACCCGTCCGACCCGGGTGACTACTACATCGGCGAGAAGATCATGAAGGACCGCCCCGCATTGCGGTTCATGGACAAACCGAGCAAGGACGGCACGTCGCCGGACTGCTACTCGTCGAGTGTCGGCAACCTGGACGTGCACTACTCGTCGGCAATCGCCAACCACTTCGCGTACCTGCTCGCCGAGGGCTCGGGCGCGAAGACGATCGGCGGCCTGCCGCACAACTCGCCGACCTGCGACGGCTCGACGCTGACCGGCATCGGGCACGACAAGCTCGGCAAGATCTGGTTCCGTGCGCTGACCACGTACATGACCAGCGGTACGACGTACGCGCAGGCCCGGACCGCGACGCTGAACGCGGCCACCGACCTGTACGGCGCGAACAGCGCGGAGAAGGCCGCCGTGGCCGCCGCCTGGACCGCTGTCAGCGTGAACTGATCGACATTCGCCGGTCCTGTCCCACTGGGGCGGGCAGGACCGGCGAATGATCACCCGTGCTTTTCCCCGCCGCACCGGGTGTTCACGTGTTGGACCTTGGAAGGACCAGGTACCGGTGTGAGAATCCGGGCCATGTCTGCCCTGAACGGATCACGGCGCCGCCTCGGCGCTCTCGTGGTCACCTCTAGTCTCGTCCTGGCCGGTGCTGCGACCTTGATCGCCCGGCCCGCCGACGCCGCCTCGACCGATGTGGTCATCACCGAGGTGTACGGCGGTGGCGGCAACAGCGGTGCGCCGTACACCAACGATTTCGTCGAGCTGACCAACAACAGCTCCGCCCCGGTCGACGTGAGCGGCTGGTCGATCCAGTACGCGTCCGCGGCCGGAGCCTCCTGGCAGGTCACGAAGCTGACCGGCAGCATCGCGCCGGGCGCCGTGTACCTGGTCCAGGAAGGTGGCGGCGCCAACGGTCAGCCGCTGCCGACGCCGAACGTGACCGGGACGATCCCGATGTCCGCGACGGCCGGCAAGGTCGCGCTGGTCACCAACCAGACCGCGCTCGCCTGCGGGTCCGCCTGCCACTCCGACCCCGCGGTCCGTGACTACGTCGGCTTCGGGACCGCGAACGACTCCGAGACGACGCCCGCGCCGGGCCTGTCGAACACGACCTCGGCCGCGCGGAAGGACCCCAAGCAGGACACCGACAACAACAGCGCCGACTTCGCCGCCGGCGACCCGTCGCCGGGCACGCTGACCGGCGGCCCGGCCGAGCCGCCAGTGGACGCGAAGATCCACGACATCCAGGGCGCCGCGCACCGCTCGCCGCTGGAAGGCAAGCGGGTCAGCAACGTCACCGGCGTGGTGACCGCGAAGAGCAGCAACGGGTTCTGGTTCCAGGACACCCAGCCGGACGACAACCCGGCCACCAGCGAGGGCATCTTCGTCTTCACCAGCTCGGCGCCGACGGTTGCGGTCGGTGACGCGCTGAACGTCGAGGCCACGGTCGCCGAGTTCCGCCCGGGCGGCTCCGGCGGTACGACGAACCTCACCACCACCGAGCTCACCAACGCCGACGTCACGGTCACCGGGACCGCCGCCGTACCGGCTCCGACGATCGTCGGCCCGGGCGGGCGGGTGCCGCCGTCGACCGTGATCGACGACGACTCCACCGGTGACGTCGAGAAGACCAGTACGGCGTTCGACCCGGCCAACGACGGGCTCGACTTCTGGGAGTCGCTCGAGGGCATGTGGATCGGCATCACGCAGCCGGAGGTCACCGGTCCGACCAGCTCGTACCGTGAGCTGTCGGTGGTGCCGGCCGGTTCGGGTGTCCGGACGGTCCGCGGCGGGATCCTGCTGCAGAAGACCGACTCGAACCCGGAGCGGATCCTGCTGGACGACGTACTGACGCCGATCCCGGACGCGAAGACCGGCGACAAGCTGGCCGGTACCGTCGCGGGTGTCGTCGACTACTCGTTCGGCAACTTCAAGCTGCTGCCGACCACCACGCCGGCCGTGATCGACGGCGGCGTCAAGCGCGAGGTCACCAAGGCGTCGGGCCCGACGCAGCTGTCGGTGGCGACGTTCAACGTGGAGAACCTGGACCCGTCCGACGGTGACGCCAAGTTCGACGGGCTCGCGCAGGCCGTCGTCCACAACCTCGCCTCGCCGGACATCCTGGGGCTCGAGGAGGTCCAGGACAACGACGGCGCGGTCAACTCCGGTACGACGGCGGCCGACAAGACGCTCAACATGCTCGCCGCGGCGATCGTGAAGGCGGGCGGTCCGAAGTACGCCTGGAAGCAGATCGACCCGGTGAACAACGCCGAGGGAGGCGAGCCGGGCGGCAACATCCGGGTGGCGTTCATGTACCGGACCGACAAGCCGCTGAAGTTCGTCGACACGCCCGGCGGCGGCTCGACGACCGCGACCACGATCACCACCGACCACGCGGGGCGCCCGCACCTCAGCTCCTCGCCGGGGCGGGTCGACCCGGCCAACCCGGCCTGGGCCGCGACCCGGGTGCCGCTGGCCGGCGAGTTCACGTGGCACGGGCAGACCGTGTTCGTGGTCGTGAACCACTTCAGCTCCAAGGGCGGCGACGACCCGCTGTGGGGCCGGTTCCAGCCGCCGGTACAGTCCAGCGCGCCGAAGCGGCACCAGCAGGCCGCCGCGGTCCGCGGGTTCGTGGACCAGATCCTGGCCAAGGACAAGGGCGCGAACATCGTCGTCCTCGGTGACCTGAACGACTTCGACTGGTCGCAGACCGCGGACATCCTGGTCGGCTCCGGCAAGACCGCGCTGGTCGACCTGCCGCGGACGCTGCCGCTGAAGGAGCGGTACAGCTACGTGTTCGAGGGCAACAGCCAGATCCTGGACCAGATCCTGGTGTCGCAGAACCTGCGGCCGACCTCGCAGTACGACGTCGTGCACATGAACGCGGAGTTCCCGGACCAGATCTCCGACCACGACCCGCAGGTGGTCAAGCTGACGCCGCTGCCCTCCTGGGTGCGCTAACCGCGGTGTTACGTCGGTCGCCCGGACGGGGTTTTCGTGTCCGGGCGGCCGATACTGGTGTGGTGACAGATGACACCAAGCAGTACGCCGTCCAGAAGTCCGACGCGGAGTGGAAGGCTCAGCTCTCCCCCGCCGAGTTCCATGTCCTGCGCCAGGCCGGCACCGAGCGGCCGTTCGTCGGCGAGTACACCGACACCAAGACGGTCGGGGTGTACAAGTGCCGGGCCTGCGACGCCGAGTTGTTCCGCAGCGAGACCAAGTTCGACTCGCACTGCGGCTGGCCGTCGTTCTTCGCGCCGCTGGCCGAGGACCGGGTCCAGTACATCGAGGACTCCACCCTCGGCATGAAGCGCGTCGAGGTCCGCTGCGCGAACTGCGGCTCGCACCTCGGCCACGTCTTCGAGGGCGAGGGCTACGGCACCCCCACCGATCTTCGCTACTGCATCAACAGCATCAGCCTCACCCTCGACCCGCTGTAGATTGACCCCAACTGGTGTTCCTGGGGAAGGAAATTGGTGGCTGACGAGGTCCGTAGACCGCGGGTTCTTGATGTGCTCTCGGCGGAAGAGCCGTGGGAGGTTCCGTCGGCGTGGACGGAACGCGTCCGGGCCCAGCTGAAGCTCTGGGCGGAGGATCCGGAGGCGTTGCGGCCGCTGCGGCCGGAGGCGTTCCCGGACTTCGTGAAGGGGACGCCGGCCGCGGTCTGGTTCACCCACCAGGTGGCGCCGCTGCTGACCGGATGGATCCCGGTCCTGCACGGTGAGTACGCCGACCTGTCCACCGAGCTCACGCACGACTTCTACCGGCCCGCGTCCCGCCTGGGCGGCAACGGCCACGTGATCTACACCGCGCCGACCGACTGGCACCTGCAGGCGATCGCCGGGGCCCGCGGGTTCCGCGAGCTCGGCCGCAAGCACGCGCTGCTGGTGTCCCGCGACGTCGTCCGGCTGTTCGTCGACGCCCCGCCGATGGCGGCCCGGGCGGAGGCCCTGAGCGCCGCGTTCGACCGAGTGCTGGCCGACCGCGACGTCACCCACCTGCACGTCACCGGCGAGTACGACGAGATCGCGAAGTACTGGCGGACCGACGCGCTGCGGCCCGGCGAGCGGACCCTGCTGCCCGAGCTGGCCGGCCCGACCGCCGCGCTCAAGTACTCGCTGAACTCGATCCGCGACACCCACGCCCGGATGCTGATGGCGATCCCGGACGAGTACGCCGGCGACTTCGCCCAGGTGCTGGCCGAGCTGCTCCTGGCCGCCGGGCTGCGCGGCATCCCGCAGTCCGTGGCGAACATCCTCGGCGACGCGACCATCGACGTCCACAAGGCGCTCGAGGACCTTCGCCCGCGGTTCAACCTGCAGACCTGGCACGGGCACGTGAACCAGTGGATGTCGCGCGCGATCCGCAACGGGCAGTCCCCGCTGGCCCGGTCCTGGGGCGCCGCGGCCGCGCGGGTCGGCATCCACCTGTCCGGCGTACTGGCCAAGCAACCGTGGCCGGAGCCGGAGATCCCCGACCTGACCACGCTGTTCCGGATGCTCGACCGGGAGCGCTGGAGCGCCCTCGAGACCGCCGCGGCGGCCGAGCAGGACAACTCGCTGGCGGCTGCCTGGAGCGGCGTCAAGGACAGCGAGGGCAAGGAGCAGTCCGGCGACAGCAGCTTCGAGGACGGGGAGCTGCCGCCGAAGCCGGTCGACCTGAGCGACAACCCGCTCGCCGAGCTGGACTCGCTGATCGGCCTGGACTCGGTGAAGGACGCCGTCCGCCGGATGGTCGCCGAGGTGAAGACCAACCTGCGCCGCACCGAGCTCGGCCTGCCCAGCCACGAGCGGGCGCGGCACATGGTGTTCGTCGGCAAGCCCGGTACGGCGAAGACGACGATCGCCCGGCTGCTCAGCCGGATCTACCACCAGCTCGGCGTCCTCGAGAAGGGCCATGTGGTCGAGGTCGACCGCTCCGACCTGGTCGGCGCCGCGGTCGGTTCGACGGCACCGATGACCGCGGGCAAGTTCCGCGAGGCGCTCGGCGGCGTGCTGTTCATCGACGAGGCGTACAGCCTGACGCCGGAGAACACGCCCGGCGACTACGGTCTGGAAGCGGTCGCCACGATCCTGAAGATGATGGAAGACCACCGCAACGACTGCATCGTGATCGTCGCCGGGTATCACCGCGAGATGCAGCGCTTCATGGAGTCGAATACCGGTCTGCAGTCCCGGTTCCCGAAGCTGCTGTCGTTCAGCGAGTACGACACCGACCAGCTGGTCCAGATCTTCGAGCTGCAGGCCCGCCAGAAGGGCATGATCTACGGCGAGGAAGTGCTCGACAAGGTCCGCAGCGTGATCCCGCCGGCGCCGCGCGGGCACAGCTTCGGCAACGGTCGTTTCATCCGGAACGTGCTGGAGGAGGCCGTCTCCAACCAGGCCACCCGGCTGTCGGCCAGCGACCCGGACAAGCTCACCGAGCGCGACCTGCGCGAGCTGATCCCGTCCGACGTCCGACCCCCGACGTCAATGCGCGCCGAGGACTACCTCCTCCAGAAACCCGGCACCTAGACCGGGGTGGCGAGGGCTACCGGGTTGCCGTCGGGGTCGGCGAGGTAGGCCTGGCGTTCGCCCCAGGGCATCGTGGCCGGCTCCTGCAGGATCGGGTGGCCGGCCGCGCGAAAGCGTTCCACCTCGGCCTCGACGTCGTCGACGTACACGAACAGCTCGAAGCGTGGCGCCGTACCGACGGTGATGCCGAGCTGGGCCTCCGGCCAGCTCGCGTCGGACAGGCCGAGTGAGGACTCGCCGCGCTCGAGGCCGACGTAGTGCGGGTCGCCCTCGAGCGGGAACTGGTACGTCGGTTCGTAGCCGAGCAGCGTGTAGAACTCGATCGCGCGGCGTACGTCGGTCACGTAGAGGACCGGGAACGCCTTAGACAAGGTTCGCGATCAGGTCGGCGACATCGGTCCGCTTGCCGGTGTAGAACGGCACCTCCTCGCGGGTGTGCCGCCGGGCCGTCGCGGCGCGCAGCTCGCGCATCAGGTCGACGATCCGGTGCAGCTCGTCGGCCTCGAACGCCAGCATCCACTCGTAGTCGCCGAGCGCGAACGCCGCCACCGTGTTCGCCCGGACGTCGGGGAAGCCGCGGGCCATCTTGCCGTGCTCGGCGAGCATCGCCCGGCGCTCCTCGTCGGGCAGCAGGTACCACTCGTAGGACCGGACGAACGGATACACGCAGACGTACGCCCGCGGCTCCTCGTCGGCCAGGAACGCCGGGATGTGGCTCTTGTTGAACTCGGCCGGCCGGTGCAGCGCGAACTGCGACCAGACCGGGACCAGGTGCCGCCCGAGCCGCGACCGGCGCAGCGCGTGGTACGCCTCCTGCAACGCGTCCGAACTCGGCGCATGCCACCAGATCATGAAGTCGGCGTCCGCCCGGAAGCCCTCGACGTCGTAGATCCCGCGGATCACCACGTCGTCGGCCGCGAGCTTGCCGACCAGGTCGTTCAGCTCCGCGGTCAGCTCGTCACGGTCCACGTCGCCGAGCGGGGTCTCGACCTTGAACACCGACCACAGCGTGTAGCGGATGACGTTGTTGAGCTCACGGGCCTTCGGCTTACCAGTCACGACTTCATTGTCTCCAATGCGTTCAGGTGCTCCCGCACCCGGGTGGCCGCCTTGCCACCCGATGCCACACACGCGGGGATCCCGACTCCCCGGTACGCCGCCCCGCAGACCGCCAGGCCGGGGACGCCTTCGACCGCCTGCTGGATCCGGTCGACCCGGTCCAGGTGCCCGACGGCGTACTGCGGAAGCCCGCCGCCCCATCGCGTCACCAGCGACCCGACGACACCGTCCAGCCCGACGGCCTGCCGGAGGTCGGCGGCGGCGAGCCGGACCAGCTCCTCGTCGGAGCGCTGCAGCACGTGCTCCTCGCCGAGCCGGCCGACCGAGGTCCGCAGTACGGCGAGGTCTCCCCCGGCGTCGGCGGACCAGGCCCACTTGGCGTGCGAGTACGTCGCGGCCTTGATCGTGCGGCCCTCGACCGACGGCACCAGGAAGCCCGAGCCGGTCGCCCCGGCGGGCCAGTCGGCCTTGCGGACCGCGAGCGTGACGATCGCCATACTCGCGTACTCGATCGCGGCCAGCTCGGTCGATGCCGCGGGCACCAGTCCGGCGAGCATCCGGGCCGCGGGGGCCGCGGGGACGGCGACGACGATCGCGTCCGCGGTCAGGTACGTCGGGGCCGGCACCGGCCCGGCCTCCAGCTCGAACCCCTCGGCGGTGCGGGTGATCCGGCGTACCGCGAGCTTGGTCCGGATCTGTACGCCGCGCGCGGTCAGGTCCTTCTCGAGCGCGGCGACGACCCGGTTGATGCCGCCGGCAACACCGGCGAACACGGGCTGCCCGGCGCGCTTCTGCCCGAGCTCACGCAGTTCCGCGGTCGCGGCGAGCAGGCTCGGCGCGGTCCGCAGTTTCGCGTACAGGTCCGGGACCGCGGCGGCGAGCGAGATCTCCTCGGCCTTCCCGGCGTACACCCCGCCGAGCAGCGGGTCGACCAGCTTGTCGGTGACGGCGGACCCCATCCGCTCGGCCACGAACCGCCCGATCGCCACGTCCTCGGTCAGCACCGGAGCGGCCAGCTCCGCCTCGCGCGCGGCCTGCTCAGCAGCGGCCTCCCCCAGTACGTCGGTGGTCGCGGAGGGATCCACCGGGACACCCATCACGGTCGGCGGGATCGCCCGGATCCGGTCGCCGATCCACAGCCCGGCCGTGGTGCTGGCCGGATGCACCAGGTCGAGCCCGACCGCCCGGAACAGGTCGACGCCCTCCGGCCGCCGGGCCAGCAACGACTCGGCACCGAGGTCGACCGGTACGCCCTCGACATCGGCACCGGCCAGCTTGCCGCCGAGCCGCGGCGACCCTTCGAGGATCGTGACCTGCGGCGGATTCGGCCCGGTCGCGAGCGCGTGCGCCGCCGCCAGTCCGCTGATCCCGCCACCGACCACCACAACCCGGCTCACAACGCCTCCAAGACGTACTTCTTACCAGGCCCCAGATCCGTGCTCGAGACGCCGGCCTGACGGAACCCGACCCGGGTGAGCACCGCCTGCGACGCCGGATTCCGATCGGAGGCACCCGCGCGCAGCGAGGTCAGCCCGTAGCCGCGAGCCAGCTCGAGCATCGCCCGTACGGCGGCCGTCGCCAGCCCCTGGCCCGCCCGCTTCTCCGCGATCCGGTAGCCCAGCTCGGCCGACCCGTTCTCGAGGTCGATCAGGTTCACCCGGCCGGCCACCGCGCCGTCTTCGTCGACCAGTACGTGGAAGCGGGAGATTCCCGCCTCCTGCTCGGCGAGCAGCGCCGCATGCCGGGCCGGGAAGTCCGCGAAGTACTCGTCGCCGCGGTCCCAGATCCAGGACGCGAAGTACGCCCGGTTCTCCAGCTCGAAGGCGAGGACGGCGGCCTCGTGGTCCGCGCGCAACAGCTCCAGCGAGAGCTTGTGGTCAGGCAGATACATCAGCCGACTGCACATATTTCGTGATCCGCGCCAGCACGTCCGGGTCCGCGTTCGGCGGGACGCCGTGGCCGAGGTTGAAGATGTGGCCGGGTGCGGCCTTGCCCTCGGCAAGGATCCGGTCGATCTCCGGCTCGATCGCCTCCCAGCCCGCGAACAGCAGCGCCGGGTCGAGGTTGCCCTGCACCGGCTTCGGGGTACCGATCCGGCGCACCGCCTCGTCCAGCGGCACCCGCCAGTCGACGCCGACCACGTCCGCGCCGACCGAGCTCATCAGCCCGAGCAGCTCGCCGGTGTTCACGCCGAAGTGCACCCGGGGTACGTCGTACTGCTCGAGCGCGTCGAACACCTTCGCCGAGTGCGGCAGCACGAACCGCTCGTAGTCCCGCGGCGACAGCCCGCCCGCCCACGAGTCGAACACCTGGACCGCCGACGCGCCGGCCTCCACCTGGACCGCCAGGTACGCGATCGCGACGTCGGCCAGCCGGTCCGCGAGCGCGTGCCACAGCTTCGGGTCGCCGTGCATCATCGCCTTGGTCCTCGCGAAGTCCTTGCTCGGCCCGCCCTCGACCAGGTACGACGCGACCGTGAACGGGGCGCCCGCGAACCCGATCAGCGGCGTACCGCCGAGCTCCGACACCAGCTGCTGCACGGCCTCTGTGGTGTACGGCACATCCGCCGGGGTGACCGGCCGGACCCGGCCGACGCCCTCGGCGTCCCGGACCGGCTCCGCCACCACCGGGCCGGTGCCGGGAACGATGTCGACGTCGAAACCGGCCGACTTCAGCGGGGCCACGATGTCGGAGTAGAAGATCGCCGCGTCGACGCCGTAACGGCGGACGGGCTGCAGCGTTATCTCGACGACGAGGTCGGGCAGGGTCAGGGCCTCGAGCATCGTGGTGCCCTCGCGGGCCGCGCGGTACTCGGGCAGCGCCCGTCCGGCCTGCCGCATGAACCACACCGGAGTGTGCGGGGGCCGCTCACCCCGGGCAGCGAGCAGGTAGGCGGAACTGTCCGGCGAGGAGGGTAACGTCGAGGCCACAGACCGATGATCCCACGCGGTCACCGACGCTCCGCGGCCCGGTAGCGCACAGCTACCGGCGCGTCGTCGCACGCGCCGGTGAGTAATCAGTCGTAGGCTGCCGATATGGGTGCCCGCAAGCAGGTCGACGCGCCACCCGCGGAGTTCGCCGAGGCAGTCTCGCAGTTACGAGGTGCCCGGTTCCGGCCCGAGGTTTTCGTCGAGGAGATGCCCGCACCGCAGCGGATCGCACCGCATGCGGCGGCGGTCAGCGCCGACGTGACGGTCGACGGTGACGATGTCGCCACCGGCCGTCTGGTCGTCCTCTACGATCCCGCGGGGAACGACGCCTGGCAGTCGACCTTCCGCTGTGTCGCGTACGTGCGTGCCGCCGTCGAACCGGAGATGGTGACCGACGCGCTGCTCGGCGGCGTGGGCTGGACCTGGCTGATGGAGGCCCTCGCGGACCGCGGTGCCGACTTCCTGGCACCGAGCGGTACCGTGACCAGGGTGGTATCGGAAAGCTTCGGCGGGATGGCCGACGACGACGCGACGGCGGAGATCGAGATCCGTGCGTCCTGGAGTCCTGTGCCCGGACCCGGCGGCCTGGTCGACGTGACCGGGCATGCCGAGGCGTGGGGCGAGGTGCTCTGTACGGCGGCCGGTCTGCCGCCCGTTCCGCCGGGGGTGGTCGCGATGCCGACCCGGCGCGGACAGCGGGGCCGATGAGCCCAGCCGAGACGCAGCCGTCCGCTCAGGACGACCAGACCGCCAGCCTGCCCCTGCTCGAGCTCAGGGACGGGCTGTCCGAGGTGATCGACTCCGGCCCGGCGCTGACCGACGCCGTCGAGGCGTTCCGGTCCGGTTCCGGTCCGGTGGCCGTCGACGCCGAGCGCGCGTCCGGCTACCGGTACTCGCACCGCGCGTACCTGGTCCAGCTGCGCCGGGAAGGCTCCGGCTCCGCGTTGGTCGACCCGATCCCGTTCGGTGACCTGTCCGCGCTCGGTGACGCGATCGTCGACACCGAGTGGATCATCCACGCCGCCAACCAGGACCTGGCCTGCCTGGCCGAGGTCGGGATGGTGCCGCGCAAGGTCTTCGACACCGAACTCGCCGGCCGGCTGCTCGGCTACCCGAAGGTCGGGCTCGCGTCGCTGGTCAGCGAGGTGCTCGGCTACCGGATGCGCAAGGAGCACTCGGCGGCCGACTGGTCCACCCGGCCGCTGCCGGCGCCCTGGCTGGTGTACGCCGCGCTCGACGTCGAGATGCTGATCGAACTGCGGAACGCGATCGAGCAGGAGCTCCGCCGCGCGGGCAAGTGGGAGTGGGCCGAGCAGGAGTTCACCGCGATCCTGGACGCCCCGCCGCGGGAGCCGAAGCCGGACCCGTGGCGCCGTACGTCCGGGATGCACCGGGTCCGGAACCGCCGCAGCCTGGCGGTCGTGCGGGCGCTCTGGGAGGCCCGCGACCAGATCGCGGAGTCCGCGGACATCTCCCCCGGCCGGATCCTGCCGGACGCGGCGATCGTCGAGGCGGCGTCCGCGATGCCGACCGACCGGGAGACGCTGCAGAAGCTGACCGCGTTCAAGGGCCGCGGCGCGCACCGGCACATGCGGACCTGGTGGGAGGCGGTCGACCACGCCCGCAAACTGCCGGAGTCCCAGCTGCCCAAACAGGGCCCGCGGTACGACGGTCCCCCGCCGGCCCGCGCCTGGGCCGACCGCGACCCGGACGCGGCCGCCCGGCTCTCCACGGCCCGTACGGCGGTCGCCGAGATCGCCGAGGCACACCGCCTCCCGACCGAGAACCTGCTCGCCCCCGACACCATCCGCCGGCTCGCCTGGGCACCGCCGCGCGAGGTGACCGTGGACGTGGTCACGGCGTTCCTCCGCGACCACCACGCCCGCCCGTGGCAGATCGCGCTCACCGCCGACGTCCTCACCGACGCGATGACCTCCGAGGCCGCCTCGCTCGACTAGGGCTTGAAGACCGCGCTCTGGACGTACTCCATCGCCTTGACGAACTTCTCGTCGCTCAGCCGTCGGGTCATCTCCTCCGGCGACACGTCCTCGATCCGGGTCTGCAGCCAGTACAGGTTGCCGTACGGGTCGTGGACGCGGGCGACGATGTCGCCCCAGAACAGGTGCGTGGGCTCGGTGACCACCGTCCCGCCCGCGGCGACGGCCTGCTTCAGGGTCGCGTGCACGTCGGGGACGTACAGCCGCAGGAACGCCGGTGTCGGCGTCTCCGTCCAGTCCGGCTTGTCGAACATCATCACCACCGAGTCCCCGATCCGCATCTCGGCGTGCCCGATCTGGCCGTGCTCGTCGACCACCCGGCCGCCGAGGTCCTCGGCGTCGAACGCGGCCGCGAGGAACTCCATCAGCCCCGCGGTGTCACGCCCGATGATCCACGGCGTCACCGTGTGATACCCGTCGGGGATCGGGTGCACTGTCATCTCCTGCTCCTTCGGTTGGGTCGATCACCACCCTAGGAAGCGAAGCGGACAGGTCGTGGCCGCTACTCGCCAGGTCCGCGCGGATCTCGCGGCGCAGCGTGACCAGCGTCTGCAGCGCGCCGAGCAGGATGACCGCCGCGATGATCGCGAAGATCTGCCGGTAACTGAGCAGGCTCACCAGCAGACTGCCCAGCGCCAGCGAGACCGCCTGCGGCGTGGACACGAGTACGTCGACCGCCGTCGACACGCGCCCGATCAGGTGGTTCGGCGAGCGGCGCTGCATCAGCGTGGTGAGGGCCACGAACGTCCACGGCAGCCCGAGCCCACAGATCGCGGCCCCGGCCAGCACCACGAAGATCGTCGGCGCGACGGCACACACGATCGTGGCCGTGGCCAGCACGACCAGCCCGAGGACACAGGTCGCGATCTCGCCCAGCCGCCGGACGGCGCGACTCGCGGTCAGGCCGCCGATCACCGCGCCGACGCCCTGGCAGGTCACGAACACACCGGAGTACGTCGCGGGTTTGCCGAACGCGTCCAGCAGCGCGTAGATCGACGACTCGAAGAACCCGATCACCAGGATCGAGATCGCCATCCCGAGCAGGACGTTCCGCAGTACCCGGTCGCCGACCAGGAACCGGACGCCGCCGAGCAGGTCCTCCCGGAACGTGCTCCGCACCCGGCTCGGCTGCTCGGTGACCTTGATCGTCGCGATCAGCAGCCCGGCGATCACGAACGTGGTCGCGTCGACGACCGCAACCAGCCAGCCGCCCGCGGTCGCGAAGATCGCCGCGCCGACCAGCGGGCCGAACAGCCGGTAGCCCTCCTTGATCGTGGCCAGGCTGGAGTTCGCGTCGACGAGTTGCTCGTCCGGCAGCAGTTCCTTGAGCAGCCCGTTGACGGCCGCGGGCAGGACGACGAACGAGACGCCGTACAGGAACGCGACCACCCAGATCAGCCAGACGTCGCCCGCGTCCCGCACCAGGACGAGCGGGAGTACGGCGGCCGCGCTCGCGAAGTTGCCCCACACCAGGATCGGCTTGCGCGGCAGGCGGTCCACCCAGACACCGAGCAGCGGGGCGCCGAGCGCCGGCAGCACCATGAAGAAGAACGTCAGCCCGGCGAGCGCGTTCGAACCGGTCAGTGTCTTCACCCACATGCTCAGCACGAGCAACATCACCGAGTCGCCGAGCATCGACGTACTCAGACCGCCGAACAGCCGCCCGAACCCGGGCTGCGCGAACAGCTTCCTCATGCCGGATCGACCCCCGGGAAGTACGTCGGTACGCCCCACGTCACGAACTCGCACAGTCGCGAGCCGGCCGGCCGCTGCGCCGGATCGGTCAGCCGCTCCGCATGACGGTCGAGCACGGCGCTGATCGCCTCATTCATCTCCTTGAGCTCGGCTGCCGTCAGCCAGGACACCATCTCGGTGTTGGCCTGCGCCGCACGCCATTCCTCCGGCTCGTCCGGCATGCGCTGCTGGGACTCCCGCAACCGGTCCACCGCACGGCCCATCATCACCTCGGACAGCGCCTGCGCAGCCCGCCGCTCCTCGAGTGACGCCGATCCGTGCTCGTCGTCCCAGCGAAACCCCAGCCCGGGCACCTGCCACGGCCGCTGCCGGCCCTTGCCGCCCTCGGCCTCCACCACGAACCCGTGCTGCGCCAGCTTCCGCAGATGCCACGAGCAGTTCGCCGGCGTCTCGTCCAGCCGCTCGGCCAGCTCGGTCGCCGTCAGCGGTCCGCTGATCGACAGGATCTCGACGATCGCCATCCGCACTGGATGGGCCAGCGCGTTGAGTTCACGGGGGTCGCTCAGGCGGCGATGCGGATTCGGCATGCGTCGAAAGTACTCTTTCGAAACATCTCTTGCAATGCATCACAAGAACATCCCCACCCTCGCTTCGCTCGGGTGGGGACGGGAGTCGTGAAACGGGTGGGTCAGGCCGGCAGTTGGGCCTCGATGGCGGTGACGACCTCGTCGGACTCCGGCTCGGTGCGCGGGCGGAAGCGGGCGGCCACGGTGCCGTCGGTGCCGATCAGGAACTTCTCGAAGTTCCACTGGATGTCACCGGCCTCGCCGGCGGCGTCCGCGGTCTGCGTCAGCTCGGCGTACAGCGGGTGCCGGCCCTCGCCGTTCACCTCGAGCTTGTCCAGCATCGGGAATGTCACGCCGTACGTCGTCGAGCAGAACGTCTCGATCTCCTCGGCCGACCCGGGCTCCTGGCCGCCGAACTGGTTGCACGGAGCGCCGAGCACAGTGAACCCGCGGGACTCGTACGTCTTCTGCAGGTTCTCCAGCCCCTCGTACTGCGGGGTCAGGCCGCACTTCGACGCGACGTTGACGACCAGCACGGCCTTGCCCTTGTACTCCCCGAGCGAGGTCGGCGCACCGGACAGGGTGGTCAGCGGAATGTCGTACAGGCTCATGCTCATCCTTGAGTTGTCGGTAGATGCCGGGCGAGAAAGTCTTCGGTACGCCGCCACGCGAGCGCGGAGGCGTCGGCGTTGTGGAACATCGGCAGCGGGTTGTCGAACGCATGCCCGGCACCGTCGTACCGGTGCACCTCGGCACCGTCCAGCGCCGGCACGATCGCGTCCACGTCGAGGAACGTGTCCGTGTTGCCGAAGTGATGCAGCGCCGGTGCTTCCGGGTGCAGGTCGAGCAGTCGCGGGAGGGCCGAGCCGTAGTAGCTGATCAGCACGTCCGGCGAGGACACGGCCGACACGTTGTACCCCAGACCGCCGCCGAAGCAGAAACCCACGACCCCGATCCCGTTGCCGCGCGCCTTCAGTTGCTCGAGGACCGAGACCGCATCCGCGACTGCGTGGTCCCAGTCGAGCCGCTGGACGATGCCCATCGCCCGTGGCAGCAGGTCCGGCGCGGACTCGTCCAGCTCGGTGTCGTCGAGGCGCCAGTAGATCTCCGGCGCGATCACGTAGTACCCGAGGGCGTGCAGGTCCGCCGCACGCTGCTTGATGTAGTCGGAGACCCCGAAGATCTCCTGTAACAGCAGGATTCCGGGCGCACTGCTGCTGGCGGATCCCCACTCGTGGTACGGAATCTCCAAGGTCACACCGTGAAGCGTACGACCTCCGGTTCAACCGGGACCGGCTTGGGTGCGGGCATCCAGGCCTTCGTCTCGGCGATCGCGTCCAGCAGCAACTGGTAGAGGCGGTCGTCGGGGTTCGGGATGCAGGCCTGCGAGATGCCCTCGACGGCGCAGGAGACCGCGCGTGGCGCCGTCCGGCGGGCGAAGTCGGGGGTCACGCGGCGCGCGCGGGCCGTGAACGACTTGGCCCACTTGGTCGCCTGCGGGACCGCCTGCAGGACGGCGGCCGACTCCGGCAGGATGTCGTCCGGCGGACGGCCGTCGAGCGCGGCCAACTGCCGCTCCCCCACCAGCAGCGCGACGGCCAGGATGTACTGGCGCTCCTGCGAGACGACCGGCAGCGCATGCCGGATGCAGCGGGCGGTGACGAGCGGTACGACGTGCGGATCCTCAGGGGTCAGCCCGATCACGGACGGGATCAGCGGCGCCAGCCGGGAACGTCCCGAGTCGCTGGTGCAGTCGTTCACGTCACGGGCGACACCGGCCAGCAACGGATGCGTACAGGCCGGATGGTCGGACCACGGCTCGCCGGCCAGGTACGACGCGAACTCCATGAAGCAGGCGCCCTTGCGCGGACTGCGGTGTTTCCCCCGGCTCAGGACCGGTACGGCCAGATCAAGATTGTTCATGGAACAACTCCAGTAACGCGGACCTTGACCACCAGCATGCGCCCAAACGCGGCGCATTGCCACGGGTAACGGGTTTGTGAGCCGACGCACAGGCGTGGGTACTTTGGCTGTTCTGTTACTCATGGGTAGCATCGGGGTAGATTTCCCGACCTTCAGAGGAGGGCCCTCGTGCCCCGTGAGATCCGCGATGTCGTGTACGTCGACGGCGTTCGCACCCCGTTCGGCAAGGCCAAGGGCCAGTACGCCGAGACGCGCGCCGACGACCTGGTGATCAAGTGCATCCGGGAGCTGCTGCGGCGGAACCCGGGGCTCCCGCCCGAGCGGGTGGACGAGGTCGCGATCGCAGCCACCACCCAGATCGGCGACCAGGGCCTGACCATCGGCCGGACCGCGGCCCTGCTGGCCGGCCTGCCGAACACCACCCCGGGCTACGCCATCGACCGGATGTGCGCCGGCGCGATGACCGCCGTCACCACCACCGCCGCCGGGATCGCGTTCGGCGCGTACGACGTGGTCGTGGCCGGCGGTGTCGAGCACATGGGCCGGCACCCGATGGGCGAGGGCGTCGACCCGAACCCGCGGATCATCAGCGAGAAGCTGGTCGACACCTCCGCGCTGGTGATGGGCTCGACCGCCGAGAACCTGCACGACCGGTACCCGACCATCACCAAGGAGCGCGCCGACGCGTACGCCGTCGCCTCCCAGGAGAAGGCGGCCAAGGCCTACGCGAACGACCTGATCCAGCCGGACCTGGTACCGATCGCGACCCGCTCCGCGGAGCAGGGCTGGGGCTACGCCACCACCGACGAGCCGATGCGTCCGGGAACCACCTCCGAGGACCTTGCCGGGCTGAAGACGCCGTTCCGCCCGCACGGCCGGGTGACCGCGGGCAACTCCGCCGGCATCAACGACGGCGCCACCGCCTGCGTCCTGACGTCCGCCGAGGCGGCCGCCGAACTCGGGCTGACGCCGAAGATGAAGCTGGTCTCGTACGCGTTCGCAGGCGTCGAGCCGGAGGTGATGGGCGAAGGCCCGATCCCGGCCACCGAGAAGGCGCTGCGGCTCGCCGGGCTGACCATCGACGACATCCAGGCCTTCGAGGTGAACGAGGCGTTCGCCGTCCAGGTGCTGGCGTTCCTCGAGCACTACGGCATCGCCGACGACGACTCCCGGGTCAACCCGTACGGCGGCGCGATCGCGTTCGGGCACCCGCTGGCGTCGTCCGGCGTACGGCTGATGAACCAGCTGGCCAAGCAGTTCGAGCAGCGCCCCGAGGTCCGCTACGGCCTCACCACGATGTGCGTCGGCCTCGGCATGGGCGGGACCGTCATCTGGGAGAACCCCAACTGGGAGGGGCACAAGTGAGTTTGCAGGAACTGATCGACTCGGCGTCGGCGCTGTCGACCGACGAGGTCGTCACGCTGGCGCATTCGCGGGACGTCAAGCTCCCCGGTGACGCAGGTCTGATGGCGCTCATCACGCTCGACAACGGGCACGACCACACCAAGCCGAACACCTTCGGGCCCAAGGGTCTCGGCTCGCTGAACACTGCTCTGGACGCGGCGTTGGCGCGCGACGAGATCGTCGCGATCGGTGTCACCGGCAAGCCGTTCATCCTCGCCGCCGGCGCGGACCTGACCGGCGTACCGAAGCTGACCGACCGGGAGCAGGCGCTGGCGCTCGGCAAGATCGGGCACGGCGTGATGCGGAAGCTCCAGGACGGCGGCAAGCCGTCGTTCGCGTTCGTGAACGGCGTCGCGCTCGGCGGCGGGCTCGAGGTCGCACTGCACGCGACGTACCGGACGGTCTCGGTCGCGGCGGGCATGCTGTCGACGCCGGAGGTCTTCCTCGGGCTGGTCCCGGGCTGGGGCGGCAACTTCCTGCTGCCGAATCTGATCGGCGCGGACAACGCGGTCAAGGTCGTCGTCGAGAACGCGCTGAACCAGAACAAGATGCTCAGCGGGCCGGAGGCCGTGAAGCTCGGCATCGGCGACGTACTGCTGGAGTCGGCCGACTTCCTGGAGCAGTCGCTGCTGTGGGCTTCTCGCGTCCTCACCGGCGCCGTCAAGGTCCAGCGGCCCTCGGTCGACCGCGGGGACGCGTGGGACGCGGCCGTTGCCCGAGGCAAGGCTTTTGCCGACGTCAAGGTCAGCGGTGCGGCGCCGGCGCCGTACCGGGCGCTGGAGCTGATCGCGGCGGCGCGCGACAACGACCGGGACCGCGGATTCGCGGCCGAGGACGAGGCGCTCGCCGACCTGATCATGAGCGAGGAGCTGCGCAGCGGGCTGTACGCGTTCGACCTCGTGAACAAGCGGGCCAAGCGGCCGGCCGGCGCCCCCGACAAGTCGCTCGCGCGACCGGTGTCGAAGGTCGGCGTCGTCGGTGCCGGTCTGATGGCGGGTCAGCTCGCGCTGCTGTTCGCGCGGCGGCTCGAGGTTCCCGTCGTACTCACGGATCTCGACCAGGAGCGTGTCGACCGGGGCGTCGGATACGTGCACGGTGAGATCGACAAGCTGCTCGCGAAGGGCCGGGTCCGCCCGGACAAGGCGAACCAGCTGAAGGCGCTCGTCACCGGGTCGGTGGACAAGGGTGCGTTCGCGGACGCGGACTTCGTGATCGAGGCCGTGTTCGAGGAGCTGCAGCTGAAGAAGGCGATCTTCGCCGACCTGGAGAAGATCGTGCGGCCGGACGCGATCCTGGCGACCAACACGTCGTCGTTGTCGGTGACCGAGATGGCCGCGGACCTCGAGCACCCGGAGCGGGTCGTCGGATTCCACTTCTTCAACCCGGTCGCGATCCTGCCGCTGCTGGAGATCATCCGCGCGGACCGCACCGACGACGAGTCGCTGGCGACGGCGTTCGCGGTCGGCAAAAAGCTGAAGAAGTCGTGCGTGCTGGTGAAGGACGCGCCGGCGTTCGTCGTGAACCGGCTGCTGACCCGCTTCCTCGGGGAGGTCAGCGCGGCGGTCGACGAAGGTACGCCGATCCTCGACGCGGACCGCGCGCTGTCCGCGCTCGGCCTGCCGATGCCGCCGTTCGTCCTCCTGCAGCTCGTCGGCCTGCCGGTCGCGCTGCACGTCGCCGAGACGATGAACCGGGCGTACCCCGAGCGGTACGCCGTCTCCGAGAACCTCGCGAAGGTCGTTGCCGCCGGCAAGAGCTCGTTCTACGTCTGGCCCGAAGGCAAGCCGGTCGTCGACCCGGAGGTCGAGGCACTCGTCACGGTCGGCGACAAGCCGTCCACCGCCGACGAACTCCGCACCCGCGTCCTGACCGCCCTCGCCGAGGAAATCCGGATCATGCTCGATGAAGGCGTCGTCGCCGAGCCCCAGGACATCGACCTCTGCCTGCTACTGGGCGCCGGCTGGCCCTTCCACCTCGGCGGCATCACGCCGTACCTGGACCGCACCGGCATCTCCGAAAAGGTCAACAGCAAACGCTTCCTCCCGCGAGGCGTAGCCGGCCTCTGATGATCCGCTGGGGGTCGATGCGGCGCCGGAAGCCCGCTCCGGCCCCCAGCAACCAGGCCAGAGAAGCTAGAGAGAAGAACACCAAGAAGAGCAAGAACGAAAGACAAAAGAGATTCAGAGGGCTATTCAGAAGTCCCGGCTGAGCGTTCAGGAAAGAGATTAGTGGTGGCTGGGTCTGGCGGTCAGCCGGAGGTATGCCAGCCCTTCACCGTTCAGAGTCTGCGGCGGGAGGGTGCCGACGGACGTCCGCTCTTCGCCGAGTCGTGGCGAACGGCTCGGCACCTGTTCGTCGAGTCGTGGATTGTGGCTGGTTTCTAGCGCCTTTTCTCGCGACTCGGCGAGATTTGCTGGACGCTGGACAGAGCCGCGCGAGTCGGGTGAGGTGCGACTAGCACGACCGGTCTCCCGACCGGCGGCCGCCCGAGACCTGGAGCACATAACACCGAAGCCAGCCACCACTCTAAATCCCTCTTCTTTCCTTGCCTTTCTCTTTGATCTCTCGCTTGAACCAAACTCTGCACTTCTGAATAACCCTCTTAGAGTAGTGGTCGCCTCAGCGATCGACTGCAGGTTCGTCGATACAGCAGCTCCTAGGCGCGATCCTCTCCAACCGCGGGACAAGCTCCGCTGACGACCGTTCCCACCTGGTAGCAGCTCCGCTGACAGCACACCCTTCCCACGCAGGTGCTCACCTGTCAGCTCTTCCCCGGGTAGCTGCTCCACGTACGGCAGCTACCCGGTAGGACCTGCCCTGTCAGCTCTTTCCAGCTGGTCGGTGCTCGGTGTCAGGCCTTCTGGACTTCGCCGGTTTTTTGTTCGATGCCGACGCGGCTCTTGCGGTAGCCGTACAGCGCGTAGATGACGAAGCCGATCACCATCCACACCACGAACCGGATCCAGGTCTCGATCGACAGGTTCAGCATCAGGTAGATGCAGATCAGCGCCGCCAGGATCGGGATCACCGGGCTGCCGGGGACGCGGAACGAGCGCTTGATGTCCGGGCGGCTGCGGCGGAGCAGCGGGACGGCGATCGACACCAGCGTGAACGCGGCCAGCGTGCCGATGTTCACCATTTCCTCGAGCTTCCCGATCGGCGTGACGCCGGCGATGATCGCGACCACGATGCCGATGCCGATCGTCAGACGGTACGGCGTACCCCACTTCGGGTGCGTCTTGCCGAGCTGCTTCGGCATCAGGTGGTCGCGGCTCATCGCGAACACCACGCGGGCCGCGCCGATCATCAGCGTCAGTACGACGGTGGTGAGACCGGCGACCGCACCGGCCGAGATCAGCGTCGCGAAGCCGCCCTTGCCGACCGACTTGAACGCCTCCGCGAGCGCGGCCTCGCCGTTGATGTCGCTGTACTTCACCATGCCGGTGATCACGATGCAGACCAGCACGTACAGCACGGTGCAGATCGCCAGCGAGCCGATGATGCCGCGCGGCAGGTCGCGCTGCGGGTTCTTGGCCTCCTCGGCCGTGGTCGCGACCACGTCGAACCCGATGAACGCGAAGAACACCAGCGACGCGCCGGACACCAGCCCCATGATGCCGAACGTCGACGGCGTGAACCCGAACACCGCCTGGAACAGCGGCGTGGTCACGTCGACGCCACCGCCCGGCGCCGGAACGCTCGGCGGCACGAACGGCGTCAGGTTCGAGCCCTTGATGTAGAACAGGCCGGCGACGATCACGAACAGCACCACGAACAGCTTGATCGCGACCAGCACCAGGTTGACCCGCATCGACTCCTTGATGCCGATGGTCGCCAGTGTCGCCAGCACCAGGACCAGGATCATCGCCAGCACGTTCACGTGACTGTCGGGCCCGATCGAGGACGGCCAGCCCAACCCGATCTGGTCCAGGAACAAGGCGGCGTACGTCGACCAGCCCTGCGACACGACGCTTGCCCCGAGCATCAACTCGAGCAGCAGGTCCCAGCCGATGATCCAGGCGAAGATCTCACCGAGCGAGAAGTACGAGAACGTGTACGCCGAACCGGACACCGGCACGGTCGACGAGAACTCGGCGTAGCACAACGCGGCCAGCGCACAGCAGACCGCGGCGAGAACGAAGGACAGTGCGATCCCCGGGCCGGCGTACAGCTTGGCCGCGCGGCCGGTCAGGGTGAAGATGCCGGCACCGATGATGACACCGATACCGAAGACGGTCAGGTCGATCGCGGTGAGGCGTTTCTTGAGCTGGTACTCCGGCTCGTCCGTGTCGGCGATCGACTGCTCGATCGTCTTCTTCCGCACAAGACTCATCTGCGCCTCCTCGAGGTGGACGGAACCCTTCGAGACTGGACCCTCTCACCGGATGAGGTCAAACCGCCACTCAGCGTTGTGGCCGGTATGTTGTCAGTGACGTCCACAGCGTCGCCTCGGTCAGGCCGGTGCGGTCCTGCAGGATCCGGTCACGCGACGTCTGGTCGACACCGTTGCGCGCCATGTCCTCGTACAGCTCCTCGACCTTCTGCAGCCCGATCTGACGGACGAGGTACCGGACGGCCAGCCAGCTCACGCCGTACACGTCCGCGGAGTTCTGGTAGAAGCCGCTGTCCCCCGGCAGCGAGGCCAGCTGCGGTACGGCGGTGTCGACGACCTCCTGCTCCCACTTGGCGACCTCGCCCGGCCCGCTGATCGCCTCGATCCCCCGCCAGGACACGTATTCCGCCGCGCCCTCGGCCAGCCACAGCGGCTCGTACCCGCCGAGCGCCGCGGTCACCACGTGGGTGGTCTCGTGCGACAGCAGGATCTCGTCGACCTGGTCGCGCTGGTTCGGGTTGACCACGATGTAGCCGCCGGCAACCGATCCGTCGGCGGTGTCCTGCCCTGGCAGCGACGAGAACGTCGCGCCGGTACTGGCCGCGGACTCGATGTCCTCGTCGGCGAACCGGGCGTCCCGGACGTCGGTCTCGTCCAGCGCGATCACCAGCACCGACCCGGTCCATTTCAGCGGCCAGTACGCCGACACCTCGGCGAGGCCCTCGTTCTCCGCCCGGACGATCGCCCGGCCACGCTTCGTGTCGCCCTTCTCGACGATCACCATCACCCGGGGCGCCCGCTGTACCTCGATCCGGCCGAGGTCCCAGGCCTCGCGATGCGCGCCCGGGCCGAGGTCGGCGTCGAGCTCGTTGTCCGCGGTCAACAGCCAGTGCCCGTCCCGGGCGACGAACGTGTAGCCGAGCTCGGTCGTCACCGGCGTGAAGTCGACCTTGGGGATCTGGTACCGCATCAGCACCCGGACCAGGTACGTCGTCCGCCCGTGGGCCTTCAGCGGCGCCGGGTTGAAGCGTTCCTCGGCCTGGCTGTAGCCGATCTCCGCGAAGCCGATCTCCATCAGGTTCGCGAACAGGATCTTCTGCGCGGCGACGAGCTTCTTGTTCAGCGGGTCGACGTCGGCCAGGAACTGCTGCTCGTTGCCGGTCTGCACGGCGCCGGCGCGGCGGACCAGGATGGTGTCGATCGCGACCCGCCGGGCGGCGACGGCCGCGGCGATCCGGGACGGCTTGGACGTCCGTACCGGGGTCGGCAGAGCGGCCCGCGCCCGGAGGTCCTGTTCCCGTTGTTCAACGGTGTAGGCGACGCCGCCGGAGACCAGGAGCACGGCCAGCAGCAGACCCAGCCACCGCCTCATGCTGCTGCGGCTGCTTTCAGGGCACGGAAGAGTCCGGCCTCCGTCATTCCGAGGTGTTCGAGCATGATCCGGTCGCGATCCTTCTGCGTGACGCCGAGCGAAGCGAGCTCACGGTACAGCGTGCCCACCTCGGTCCCGCCGAACCGTGTGAACAGGTAGTCGAGCGCCAGCCAGGACAGCGGGTACGAGCTGTCGGCCTGGTCGAAGAACGTCGCGTCCGCCGGCAGCGCCGCCGCCTTCGCGAGGTACTTCGTCCGGACGTCCTGCCGGTACTGCGGGATCGCCAGCTCCTTCTGCCCGGCCATGGGCAGGAACTCGACGTACGTCGCCGCGCCCTCGACCAGCCAGCGCGGGGCGTACGGCCCGTACGGCGCGGTCGCGACGTGGGTGAACTCGTGCGCCAGCGTCCGGGTGTCGACCTTGCTCCGGTTGTACGGGTTCACCACGACGTACGAGTCGGTCCGCTCCCCCTCGCCGGTGACCTCGCCGGGCAGCGTGCGGTACACGAAGGTCGCCATCGCGAGCGCGTCCTCGGCGTTCTTCGGCTGCGAGTAGTCGGCGCCGCGGACCACTTTGTCGTCGAGCGCGATCACCACGCCGGAACCGTTCCAGCCGCCGGGCCAGTTCTTCGAGACCGCCTGGACCGCGTTCTGCGACATCGTCACGAACTTCGACGCGAGCGCGTCCTGGCCCTGCGCGACGACCACCAGCACCCGCGGTGCGCGCTTCACCAGGACCGGCCCGAAGTCCCAGGCTTCCTCGTGCGAGCCGCGCGGCAGGCGCTTGTCGAGGTCGGAGTCCGACACCAGCATCCAGGCTCCGTTCGGCTGCCGGCTGAACGTGTACCCGAGCATCGCGCGCACCGGCACCAGGTCGATGCCGCGGATCTGGTACTCCATCGCGACCGCGACCAGGTACGTCGACGGGCCGTACTTCTGCGCGATCGTGTCGTCGTACTGCTGGGCGAGCTGCTGGTAGGCGAGCTTGGCGAACCCGAACTGGCGCAGGTTCGCGAACAGCGTGCGCTGCCGGGCCACCAGCTTGGTGTCGGCCGGGTCGACGTCCGCGACGAACTCCTGCTCGTTCCCGGTCAGCACGGCCTGCGCGCGGCGCTGCAGCACCTTGTTCACGGCCGCGGACCGGGCCGCCAGGTCGATCGCCGGCGTACTCGGCCCGGCGTCGGCCGCGTCCTGGTCCTGCTGGCTCGAACGGTGCAGGTACAGCCCGCCGCCGACGGCCGCCGCGATCAGGGCCAGCGACAGCAGGATCGGCCAGCCGCGGGACCGCCGGCGGACGGCGGCATGCCTGCTGTGTCGCCCTCCCCCGTCAGACATGGCGCCTGGCTAAGCGTTCCGGCCGCCGGCCCGGTCCGGCTCGTCGAGGGAGGCGTCGACGTGTTGCGTGAGCTGCTCGGTGATCTCCCGCGCGATCTCCTGCCCGGTGAGCCCGATCTCCTGCAGTACGGCGGCCCGCTTGGCGTGCTCCAGGAACACCTGCGGTACGCCGAAGTCGCGGAACGGCGTACGGACGCCGCCGTCGCGGAGCGCCTGCGCGACCATCGACCCGCAGCCACCGGCCCGGCCGTTGTCCTCGATCGTGACGACCAGCTTGAAGTCGCCGGCCAGCTCGACGAGCTCCGGGGCGACCGGCTTCACCCAGCGCGGGTCGACCACCGTGACGCCGAAGCCGTGCGCCTCGAGGCGCTGCGCGACGTCCATCGCGGTCGCGGCCATCGCGCCGATCCCGACCAGCAGGACGTCCTGGCCGGAACGCTTCAGTACGTCGACGGACCCGACGTGGTCGATCGCCTCGATGTCCGCGAACACCTCGCCCTTCGCGAACCGCAGCGCGGTCGGGACGTCGTCCACGTCGACGGCCTCGTTCAGCAGCTCCTGGAGCCGCTTGCCGTCCCGCGGCGCCGCCAGCCGCAGCCCCGGGACGAGCTGCAGCAGCGACATGTCGTACACGCCGTTGTGGGTCGGGCCGTCGTCGCCGGTGACGCCCGCGCGGTCGAGGATGAACGTGACACCGCACTTGTGCAGCGCGACGTCCATCAGGGTCTGGTCGAAGGCCCGGTTCAGGAACGTCGAGTACAGGCAGACCACCGGGTGCAGGCCGCCGAGCGCCAGCCCGGCCGCGCTCGTCACCGCGTGCTGCTCGGCGATCCCGACGTCGAACGTGCGGCCCGGGAACTCGTCGGCGAACGGCGCCAGGCCGGTCGGGTGCAGCATCGCCGCGGTGATCGCGACGACGTCCGGGCGCCGGTGGCCGATCTTCACCAGCTCGTCGGAGAACACGTCGGTCCAGCCGCGCGGCTTGTTCGCCGGGCGGACCTGGTGCAGGTTGTCCTCCTCGTCCTGCTCGGCAGCCGGGTAGCCGAAGCCCTTCTTGGTGACCGCGTGCACGATCACCGGGCCGCCGAAGGACTTCGCGTTCTTCAGCGCGTCCTCGAGCGCCTGCCGGTCGTGGCCGTCGACGGGGCCGACGTACTTCAGGCCGAGGTCCTCGAACATGCCCTGCGGGGCGAGCATGTCCTTGAGGCCCTTCTTGACCCCGTGCAACACCTCGTACATCGGCGGGCCGACGTACGGCGTCCGGCCGAGGTTCTTCTTGACCAGGTCGAGGATCTTCTCGTACCGCGGGTTGGTGCGCAGGCTGGTCAGGTGGGTCGCCAGGCCGCCGACGGTCGGGCTGTATGAGCGGCCGTTGTCGTTGACGATGATGACCAGGTTCAGGTCCTTGGCGGCGGCGATGTTGTTCAGCGCCTCCCAGGCCATGCCGCCGGTCAGCGCGCCGTCGCCGATCACCGCGACCACGTGCCGGTTCTCGCCACGCAGCCGGTACGCCTTGGCCAGGCCGTCGGCGTACGACAGCGCGGTCGAGGCGTGGCAGTTCTCGACGATGTCGTGCTCGGACTCGGACTGGCTCGGGTACCCGGACAGGCCGCCGGCCTGGCGGAGCGAGCCGAAGTCCTTCGCACGGCCGGTGATCAGCTTGTGCACGTAGGCCTGGTGGCCGATGTCGAAGACCAGCCGGTCCCGCGGGGAGTCGAAGACCCGGTGCATGGCCAGCGTGATCTCGACCATGCCGAGGTTCGGGCCGAGGTGGCCGCCGGTACGGGTCACGGTGTCGACCAGCACGTCCCGGATCTCGGTCGCCAGATCGGTCAGCTGCTGATCCGTCAGCTTCTTGAGGTCGTCCGGACCCTCCACCCTCTCCAGCACGCGCATCGAGCTCCTCCCGCGGGTCGTCCTCGAATGCTTGAGTCTATGCACGCCACGCCCGGAATCCGAACTCGGCGACAGCGGGCCGGCCCGGGCTTGGGCTTTCTCACACTTCAAGACGCTACTCGCGGGTCGCCGGTTCGGACGTGTGCTGCGTCTCACTTAGGGTAACGGTATGGAGATGGTGAGGACGCTGTTCCGGAAGTACGACGGGCAGCCGCACCGCCTGCTGGAGGCGATCCGGCTCGGCGAGGACGAGCACGGGCTCTGGGTCGGCTCGCTGCCGGGCAGCCAGGGCCAGCGCGCGGACGGCCGCTGGCAGACCATCGACCACCACCGCGTCCGGCTGTTCCCGCGCGGCCAGTGGTGGAGCGCCCTGTTCAACGACGTACCGCACCAGACCGCGATCTACTGCGACATCACGATGCCGGCCGAGTTCGGCGTCGACTCGGTCACCGCGGTCGACCTGGACCTCGACATCCGGCTGCTCCGCGACGGCACCGTGCACGTGATGGACGAGGACGAGTTCCACGACCACCAGCTCCGCTACCACTACCCGCCCCAGGTAGTGGCCACCGCCCAGGCCGTCTGCGACCACCTGGCCGCCACCATCACGACTACGGAACCGTTCATGACCGCTTACAAGCCGTACCTGGAGTACCTCCGCTCGCTGACGCCCTGAGCCGGTAGGTTGGCGCTCATGCGCGATGTCCGGGTGGTGTACCGCAAGTACGACGAGAAGCTGCACTGGCACCAGTGGATGCGGTTTCTCGGCGAGGACGAGTACGGGGTGTGGCTGGGGGCGCCGGCCGGGTCGGTGTCGCAGCGCGGAGCCGAGCCCGAGGTGACGCAGGAGCAGGCGCATGTGCAGCTGTTCCCGCGGGACAAGTGGTTCACGGCGATCTTCAACGACGCGCCGCGGTACACCGAGATCTACGCCGACATCACCACGCCGGTCGAGTTCTCCGACGACGTGCTGACGATGATCGACCTCGACCTGGACGTGATCAAGCGCCGCGACGGCACCGTGTTCGTGGACGACGAGGACGAGTTCGCCGAGCACCAGGTGAAGTACTCGTACCCGGCAGACGTGATCGCGACCGCGCAGCAGACCTGCGACTGGCTCGTCCAGGCCGTGTCCACCGAGGAGCCGTTCCTGACGGTGTACAAGACGCACCTGGACAAGATCCGCTAACGCACCTGGTGCACGCTCAGGGTGCCGTTCTTGAGCAGCATCAGGCCCGGGAGCGGTCCGCGCTGGCCGGCATACATGTCGGCGACCGGGGCGACGGTCAGGTAGAGGTTCTGCCCCGCCGGTACGTCGACCGCGACGGCCGGGAGCTCGAACGTACGCCGGACCCCGTGCGCGGCGCGCTGTTCCCGCAGCGGCATCGTGTTGTTCTGGACGACCTTGGCCGTGAGCGGGTTCTTGCCGACGCTCAGCGCGAAGTACGCCGCCGACTGCGGGATGATCGTGTAGACGTTCGCGGTCACGGTCGGCGTACCGGCGATCGTGACCGGGCCCTTCGCGATCGGCAGGTTGACGGGTAGCCCGACGCCGGTCGGGACGACGATCTTGCCGAGCGGGTAGCGCTTGTCCGGCGTCAGGCTCCGTTGCGTGAGGCAACGACCAGCGGCGGTGGACAGGTGGTACGTGCCGAAGCCGCTCAGCCCTTCCTGCTGATGCAGCAGCTTCTCCTGCATGAAGCGGATCGACAGGGCGGCGAAGTTCGGCGAGCCGAGCGCGATCGAGCACGGGTCGCCGGGCGTCGCGTACCCCGGCGGTACGACGGCCGGCAGCGTGTGGCCGCCGTTGTACCCGACGAAGATCGACTTCGCCCGGGCGCGGGCCGTCAGCGCGTGGTCGAAGTTCATCAGGCCCTGGTTGAGGTTGAACAGGTTGTCCGAGATGCCCTGGCCGAACAGCACCGGGATGTCGAGCTTGCGGCCCTGCGCCACGTGCCAGGCCGGGCCGTTGTGCGCGAAGAACGCGTCCAGGTCCCGGCCGGCCTTGCCGCTCGGCCAGGCGCCGGTCGCGATCAGCGCGACGAACGCCTTCGAGACCGCCGGCGGCAGATGCGTACCGCCGCCCGCGAACAGGATCGACAGCCACATCGTCCGGGCGGCCTCCTGCGGTGCGAGGCTCTGCTTCAGGTCCCACCAGGTGATCTCCGGCGCCAGCGCGTCGAACCGGGTCGCGCCACGGTCCCGCAGTTCGGTGAACGCGCCGGCGAACTGGTACCCGCCGCCGTACGACCCGCCGATCGCGCCGATCAGCGGGTCACCGGGGCGTTGCTTCGTCACCCAGTCCAGGCCCGCGACCAGGTCGACGAGCTTCACCACGTCGCGGCCCTCGTAGTCCGGGTTCATCACGTGCGCGACGCCGGTGCTCTGCCCGAAACTCCGCTGGTCGAAGCTCAGTACGCCGAACCCGGCGTCCAGCCACGCCTTGAACGCGGCCGGGTCGGTGGTCCGGCTGCCGCCCCAGCCGTGGCTGTGGAAGACCAGCGGGACGGTGTGCTGCGCGGTCGCATCCGCGGGCCTGAACAGCGTGTAGCAGATCTTCACCGGCGTCGTGGTCCCGGGCTCGGACACCGAATCGACACAGCCGCTGGTCACCGTGGAGTCGGCCGCACGGGCCGGGACCACCGGCGAGAGCAGCAGGGCGACCACACCGACCAGAGCCAGCACACGACGACGCATCAGTCACTCCCAGTGATCGACGGATCCCGCTTCGCACACGCTAGAGGACGCACCAGGCGTTGACCAGATCCCACGCTCAGCCTTCGGCGAACCGATGGCCGGAAACCGTCGCGCCGCTGCGACACTGTGCCCGTGCATATCGCGATCGAGGTCGTGGCCCTCGTCGCCGTCGTCGCGGCCGGCGCCGCGCTGGCGCGGCGGATCGGCCTCTCGGCTCCCCTGCTGCTGGTGGTCATCGGGATCGCCGCGTCGTACCTGCCGTTCATCCCGCGCGTCGAACTGGAGCCCGAGGTCGTGCTGGTCGGCTTCCTGCCGCCGCTGCTGTACTCCGCGGCGATCAAGACCAGCCTGGTCGACTTCTCCAAGCACCGGCGGTCGATCGGTCTGCTGTCGGTCGGCCTGGTCGCGTTCACCGCGCTCGGTGTCGGCGTCGTCACCTGGTGGCTGCTCGGCCGGGTCGCGGCCTCGATCGGGCAGCAGCCGCTGCCGTTCTGGGCGGCGTTCGCGATCGGCGCGGTCGTCGCTCCGCCGGACGCCGTCGCCGCCACCGCGATCGCCAAACGGGTCGGACTGCCGCGCCGGATCGTCACGATCCTCGAAGGCGAGAGCCTGCTGAACGACGCGACCGCGCTGGTCTGCCTGCGGACGGCGGTCGCGGCCGCTGTCGTCGCGCCGACCGTGCTGCACGTCGGCCTGGACTTCCTGCGCGCGGCCGGTGGCGGCGTACTGATCGGGGTCGTGGTGACGCTCGTCCTGGCGAAGATCCGCCGCCGGTTCACCGATCCGGTGCTCGACACCACGCTCAGCCTGACCGCGCCGTTCGTCGCCTACATCGCGGCCGAGAACCACTACGTGCACGCATCCGGAGTACTGGCCGTCGTCGTCACCGGCCTGCTGCTCGGGCACAAGGCGCCGATCATCCAGTCGGCCAAGTCGCGGATGTCGGAGCGGACCAACTGGCGCACGTTCCAGTTCCTGCTGGAGAACACGGTCTTCCTGCTGATCGGCCTGCAGACCCGGTGGATCCTCGACGACCTGAGCGCGAGCCCGCTGCCCGCGTGGCTGATCGCGGCGACCACGATCGCGGTGTTCGTCGCGGTCGTGCTGCTGCGGCCGATCTGGGTGATCCCGACGACGTTCCTGTCCCGCCGGTTCCTCGGGCCGTCGCGACCCGGACCGGTGTCGCGGCGCGCGCTGATCGTGGTGTCCTGGGCCGGGATGCGCGGCGTGGTCACGCTGGCGGCGGTCTTCACGCTGCCGCAGAACACGCCGCACCGCGAAGTACTCGTGTTCATCGCGCTCGCCGTCACCGCCGGCACACTGCTCGTCCAGGGCTCCACGCTGCCCTGGCTGGTACGCCGGTTGCGCCTGCCCGGGCCCGACCCGGCGGAGGACGCGCTGCAGGAGGCCGCCGTACTGCAGGGAGCGCACCGCGCCGCGATCGCCAAGCTCGACGAGCTCGCTCAGCCGACCGATCCGCCCGCCGTTCTCGACGTACTGCGGCAGCGGGGTGAAGCCCGGGCGCAGGCGGCCTGGGAGCGGCTCGGGCGGCCGGAGAGCGAGTACGAGACGCCGAGCGAGGCGTACCGGCGGCTGCGGATCGCGATGCTCGAGGCCGAACGCTCGCACATCCTCAAGGTCCGCGACGCCGGCCTGGTCGCGGACGAAGTACTGCAGCGGGCGCAGAGCGCGCTCGACATCGAGGAGTCGATCCTGGACCGCGACGAGGACGACGACGTCGGCGGCCGCTCCGAGGACCTGCGGCCGAAGGTGCCGCCGGGCGGGGCCTGCGCGCACCTCGAGGAGGCGCCGCTGGTCGTCACGCCGAACACGCCGGACGGCTGCGAGGAGTGCCTGGCGACCGGCGACTCGTGGGTCCACCTGCGGCTGTGCCTGGGCTGCGGGCACGTCGGCTGCTGCGACTCGTCGGTGATGAAGCACGCCAGCAAGCACCACGACGCGACCAAGCACCCGGTGATGCGCAGCTTCGAACCGGGCGAGACGTGGCGCTGGTGCTTCGTGGACGAGAAACTGGGCTAGGTTGATCGGCGTGGCTGACTGCTTGTTCTGTTCAATCATCGCGGGGACGACAGCCGCGCAGATCGTCCTGGACACCCCCGAGGTGGTGGGCTTCCTCGACGTCCGGCCGGTGTTCAAGGGGCACACTTTGCTGGTGCCGCGCACGCATGTGGACACGCTCGTCGAGTTGCCGGACGAGCTGACGGTTCCGCTGTTCGGAGCGGCCCGGTCGGTGGCGGCCGCGGTCCGGACGGCGTTCGACGCGCAGGGGTCGTTCGTTGCCGTGAACAACGTCGTGTCGCAGTCGGTGCCGCATCTGCACGTCCACGTCGTACCGCGGACGAAAGGTGACGGGCTGCGCGGGTTCTTCTGGCCGCGGACGAAGTACGCCGACACGGCCGAGGCCGAGGAGTACGCCGGGAAGCTACGCGCCGCGCTGGCGGACTAGCTCGTACTCGACCTGCGGGAGCGGGTTGCCGTCGCCGAAGTCCCTGGTCTGGGTGGCGCCGGTCTCGGTGAAGCCGCACTTGGCGTAGAACCGGCGGGACTGCGGGGTGTCGCGGAGCGTCCAGAGGTGGACCTTGCCGGTGTCGAGCCGCTGGAGGGTCGCTTCCATCAGGGCGGCCGATACGCCGCTCCCCCAGCCGTCGGGGTGGGTGTAGAAGCTGTAGATCTCGGCGTACCCGGGGCGGGTCTCGGAGGGTTGGGTCCACGACATCGCCAACGGCCGGTCGCCGACGAACCCGAGCATGACCAGCCCGTTCCCGTCCGCGAGCCGCTGGTGCCACCGGGTCAGCCGGCTCTCGACGCCTTCCCGCGCAACCTCCGCGGAGAAGCGCGGCGCATACGCCGCACCCCAGGAAGCAGCATGGATCTCCCCCACCACCGCACCATCAGCCGGCGTCGCCGGCCGAGCGGAGATCGATCCCCTCCGCGGACCGGTCGCGGGTCGATCGGAGACCGCGCGGTCGAGGCCCTCAGCGGGCGTGGCGTGGTCAGCGGATGGGTCGGTCAAGGCGGGTCTCCAGCTTCGTGAGGGCGCGCTCGACGGCGGCACGAACGGTCTGATCGGGGTCGTCCACGAGCGGGCGGATCGCGTCAGCGTGCTCGTACTCCCCCGCGGCCCCGACCGCACGCACAGCGGCCGCCCGGACACGCGGCAGTTCGTGGTCGAGCATCGGGAGCAGGACGTCGACGAGCTGGCCGAGCTCGCGCTGCGCGGTGATCTTCGCGACGTGCTCCTGCACCCGCCAGGCGGGATCGCCCGCGGCGCCGCGCAGTACGTCGACGAGGTCGTCACGCCAGACGTACAGGAACACCCGGGCCGCCCACACCCGGATCCAGTAGTAGTTGACCGGATCAACAGGCTGCTTCCAGCCACCCGGATTCTCGGCCCCGGTGATCGCCACGAGCTTCGGCAAGGCAGCGCCGTACGCCTCCTCGCCGTCGATCTCCCCGCCGAGGAACGCGACGCACCAGTCGATCACGGCGTCCTCGCCGTACTGCGCACACGCGGCCCGGACCACCTCACGCGGAGCGTCCCTCGTCGTCATGCCCTCAGTAAATCGCCTCGCACCGACAACTCCCACAACCACTGACCCTGAGCGTGCCTATCGTGCTGGAATGGCTCGACAGCTCGACCCGACGTCGGACGAGTACCGGCTCGTCGCCGGCCTGATCCGATCCGCGCACCGCATGGTCGGCGCGACCGACAACTCCTGGTGGAACAACCGGGTCGGTGTCCTCCCGAGGCTCAGCCGGACCCGCAGCCAGGTGGACCTGGACGGCACGCTCTCGCTGCACCCGCGGTACGTCGCGGCGCTGCGCCGCAACGGCGCCGACGATGTCCAGGCGTCGCGGGACGCGTCGTACGAGGTGGTCCGCGGGGCCTTACGGCTCGTCGGAGAGGCCGAGGTGACGCCGACGCCGGGCCGGACGCTCGACCAGGCGCTGCCGGCGAACCAGCGCGATCTGGACCAGGCCCTCACCGCGCAGCGCGCCTCGGAGATCACCGAGCGGGCGATGGCCGAGAACGCGATGCCGTACTCCGGTGCGCCGTTCGAGGCGACGACGCATACGGCGGCCGTCCGCGGGCTGGGCGATCGTCTCGGCGAAGCCTGTGGGGTGCCTCGGGACGAGGCCCTCGATCAGCTCATCCGGAGTCCGAAGCACAGCCGGTGGGTGACCGCGATCGCCATGGTCGCGGAGGCCGAGGACCCCGGGCTGCTCGAGGCGATGGAGGCGAACGACGAGGACCTCGATCTGTCGGTGGAGAACCGCGATGCCGGACGCCAGTGGGCGCGGCTCGGTGCGGATCGTGCTGTGATGAGCCCCGGGGCAGACGCGGCGGCCTACCAGATCGGCCGCGACACCGGCGGCCTGCTCACCACCGCGGGGAAGGCAGCAGCCGAGGTCGGCGCAGAAGCACTCGAGGAGTCGACCGAACTCGAAGACCCAGAAGACCTGGAGGAGCTCGAAGGCTCGGCGGAGCCGGAGGGGCTCAAGGGCTTTCCGGGGGTTGAGGGATCGGCTGGGACGGGCTCTGGTGTTCGCGAGCCCAGCCCGGCCGAGGTGCTGGGCGCGCAGGCGCCGCCTGGCACCGCGTCGGGCAGCGGGGTCACCGCGGCCGCCACGACCCATCATGCTGAGCGCGGCGACAAACACCTCGGGCTTTAGGGCTTCACCCAGGAGGCGCGGTAGTCGTAGCCGTCCTGTCCCGGGTGTTCCCAGCGCAACTGGACCGTTGCTCCAGGCGTGAGCGTGCGGTAGCCCTCGGCCTCGATGACCGAGAAGTGTGTCCAGCAGCCGCCGGGCGTGCTGGGGCTGTCGAGGACGCCCCAGCCTTCCTCTTCGAACCAGGTGCGGACGACGGCGTCGTCCGCACCTGTGCTCATGCTCAACCGACTCGTGTCAGCCCGCGATCAGCGACCGCAGCACGTACTGCAGGATGCCACCGTTGCGGTAGTAGTCGGCCTCACCGGGGGTGTCGATCCGGACGACCGCGTCGAACTCCTGCACGCCGCCGTCGGGCGAGGTCGCCTTGACGTGCACCGTGCGCGGGATCGACCCGTCGTTGAGCGCGGTGACGCCGGTGATGTCGAACGTCTCCTCGCCGGTCAGGCCGAGCGACTCCGCGGTCTCACCCTCCGGGTACTGCAGCGGCAGCACGCCCATGCCGATCAGGTTCGACCGGTGGATGCGCTCGAAGGACTCGGTGATGACGGCCTTCGCACCGAGCAGCGCCGTACCCTTGGCGGCCCAGTCGCGGGACGAGCCGGAGCCGTACTCCTTGCCGGCCAGGATCACCAGCGGGGTGTTCTGCTCCGCGTAGGCCTGGGCGGCGTCGTAGATCGTGGTGACCGGCGCGTCGTCCTTGGTGAAGTCGCGGGTGAAGCCGCCCTCGGTGCCCGGCGCGATCTGGTTGCGCAGCCGGATGTTCGCGAACGTACCGCGGATCATCACCTCGTGGTTGCCCCGGCGGGAACCGTACGAGTTGAAGTCCTTCCGGTCCACGCCGTGCTCGGCGAGGTACTTGCCCGCCGGGCTGTCGGCCTTGATCGAACCGGCCGGCGAGATGTGGTCGGTGGTGACCGAGTCGCCGAGCTTCGCCAGCACCCGGGCGCCGGCGATGTCGGTGACCGGCGACGGGTCCTTCGCCATACCGTCGAAGTACGGAGGCTTCCGGACGTACGTCGACTCGGCGTCCCAGGCGAACGTCTTGCCCTCGGGCGTCGGCAGCGACTGCCAGCGCTCGTCACCGGCGAACACGTCCGCGTAGTCCTTCGCGAACATCTCCTTGTTGATCGAGTTCGCGATCGTCGCCTCGACCTCGCCGGCGCTCGGCCAGATGTCCTTCAGGAACACGTCGTTGCCGTCCGTGTCCTTGCCCAGGGCATCGTTCTCGAAGTCGAAGTCCATGGTGCCGGCCAGCGCGTATGCGATCACCAGGGGCGGGGACGCGAGGTAGTTCATCTTCACGTCCGGGTTGATCCGGCCCTCGAAGTTCCGGTTGCCGGACAGCACGCTGACGACCGCGAGGTCCGCCTCCTGGACACCGGCCGAGATCGGCTCGGGCAGCGGGCCGGAGTTGCCGATGCACGTCGTACAGCCGTAGCCGACCAGGTGGAAGCCGAGCTTCTCCAGGTACGGCGTGACGCCGGCCTTCTCGTAGTAGTCGGTGACGACCTTCGACCCGGGCGCGAGCGAGGTCTTCACCCACGGCTTCGACGCCAGGCCCTTGTCGACCGCGTTCTTCGCGAGCAGCGCGGCGGCCAGCATCACCGACGGGTTCGACGTGTTGGTGCAGGAGGTGATGCTCGCGATGACCACGTGGCCGTGGTCGAGCTCGATCTCCTGGCCCTCCAGCGTGACCTTGGTCTTCTTCGACGGGCGGTCCTTGCCCGCGGCAACGGTGTGCGGGTTGTCGTCCGGGTGGCCGTGGCCGTTCGGCGCGTCGCTGGCCGGGAAGCTCCCGGTCTCCGACGGGTCGACGTCCTTCTCCTCGGCCGCGTAGTCCGGCAGCACGCCGCGGAACGACTCCTTGGCCTTGCTCAGCTCGATCCGGTCCTGCGGACGCTTCGGGCCGGCGATCGACGGCACGACCGTCGACAGGTCGAGCTCGAGGTACTCCGAGAACCGCGGCTCGACGTCCGGGTTGTGCCAGAGGCCCTGCTCCTTGGCGTACGCCTCGACCAGCGCGACCTCGTCGTCGCCGCGGCCGGTCAACCGCAGGTAGTCCAGCGTCACGTCGTCGATCGGGAAGATCGCACAGGTGGAGCCGAACTCCGGGCTCATGTTGCCGATCGTGGCGCGGTTCGCCAGCGGCACCGCCGCCACGCCGTCGCCGTAGAACTCGACGAACTTGCCGACCACGCCGTGCTTGCGCAGCATCTGGGTGATCGTCAGCACGACGTCGGTCGCGGTCGCGCCGGCCGGAACCGACCCGGTCAGCTTGAAGCCGACGACCTTCGGGATCAGCATGCTGACCGGCTGGCCCAGCATCGCGGCCTCGGCCTCGATGCCGCCGACGCCCCAGCCGAGCACGCCGAGGCCGTTCACCATCGTGGTGTGGCTGTCGGTGCCGACGCAGGTGTCCGGGTACGCCTGGCCGTTGCGGACCATCACCGTACGGGCCAGGTGCTCGATGTTCACCTGGTGCACGATGCCGGTGCCCGGCGGGACGACCTTGAACTCGTCGAACGCGGTCTGGCCCCAGCGCAGGAACTGGTAACGCTCCTTGTTCCGCCCGTATTCGAACTCGACGTTGCGCTCGAACGCGTCCGGCGTACCGAACACGTCGATGATCACCGAGTGGTCGATGACCAGCTCGGCCGGCGCCAGCGGGTTGATCTTGGTCGGGTCGCCGCCCAGCTCGCCGACCGCCTCGCGCATCGTGGCCAGGTCGACGACACACGGCACGCCGGTGAAGTCCTGCATGATCACCCGCGCCGGGGTGAACTGGATCTCGGTGTCGGGCGCCGCGTTCTGGTCCCAGTTGCCGAGCTTGGTGATGTGCTCGGCGGTGATGTTCGCGCCGTCCTCGGTGCGCAGCAGGTTCTCCAGCAGGACCTTCAGCGAGTACGGCAGTGTGTCCGCACCCTCGATGCCCGCCAACCTGAAGATCTCGTACGACTGCCCGTTGACCTCGAGTGCCCCCTTGGCACCGAAGCTGTCGACGCTCGCCATCAACCTGCTCCTCTGTCCAGTCCGTGTCTACGCCCATCCTGCCGAGCGCTCCGCCCGGCCGCGAGGTCAGGCTCCCCTAACCTCGCGCCGCAAACTCTCTCGACATCAAGATACACGACATCGAGCCAACTTTTCGATCGTTCAGGAGACCTGTGGAAGAACTTCGGAGGCGATCAGGTCGAGATGATCGAGGTCGTGCAGGTCGAGGATCTGGACGTACTGACGGTCCGAACCTGCCGCCGCGAACTGCCCGAGCCGATCCACGACCTGCGCCGGCGTACCGGCGATGTCCTTCTCCGGGTGCGGCTCCCGCCCGATCGCCGCGGCCCGCTGCTTCACCTCGGCGTCGTCCTTGCCGACGATCACCGTGTGCGCGGTGGACAGCGCCAGCGTCTTCGGGTCGCGGCCGTCCGCGTCGCAGGCCGCGCGGACACGCTTGAACAGCGTCGCGGTCTCCTCGACGCTCTTGAACCCGGCGTTGAACTCCGCGGCGTACTTCGCGGCCAGCGCGGGCGTCCGCTTCTTGCCCGCGCCGCCGATGATGATCGGCGGGTGCGGCTGCTGCACCGGCTTCGGCAGCGCCGGCGAATCCGTGATCCGGTAGTGCTCGCCCTGGAACGCGTACTTCTCCCCCACCGGCGTGTCCCACAGCCCGGTGATCAGCTCGAGCTGCTCGGTGAGGATGTCGAAGCGGCCCGGGGTGTCCGGGAAGTCCAGCCCGTACGCCTTGTGCTCGGCCTCGTACCATCCGGCGCCCAGCCCGAGCTCGGCGCGGCCGCCGCTCATCTGGTCGACCTGCGCGACCGAGATCGCCAGTACGCCGGGGTTGCGGAAGGTGGCGGAGCTGACCAGCGTGCCGAGCTTGATCCGCTGGGTCTCACGGGCCAGCCCCGCGAGCGTGACCCACGAGTCGGTCGGCCCCGGAAGCCCGTCCCCGTCGCCCATCACGAGATAGTGGTCGGAACGGAAGAACGCGTCGAACCCGTTCTCCTCCGTCTTGCGCGCGACGGCGAGAAGGTCGTCGTACGACGCGCCCTGCTGAGGTTCGGTGAAGATCCTGAGAAGCATGGCGCCAACGCTATCTCGCGCTGGTGTACAGCTTCTCCAGGTACGACGGCTGCCACTGCGGACCGCGCCCGTACAGCCGGCGCACCAGCCCGTCCACGTCCAGCCGCTCCTCGACCGGGTTGTCCCACCAGTCCGGCACCTGGTCGTACCACCGGTCGATCCGCAGCGTCCGCCCGGCCGCGTCGATCCGCGCGAACAACCACCCACCCTGCTCACCCTGCGCCTCGGTCAGCCACAGATCCCCGAGCAGCTCACTCAACCGGTCCGCCGCGAACTCCGGATCATCCACCTCCGGCGGCTCCAGATCGAACCGGTACGACGGCGCCTTCGGATCCAGCACCTGCACCTGAATCGTGAACCCCGAAGGCACAATCGCCGTCCGGGCCCGGCACCACGCCCGCAGCTCCTCCTCCGCGACCGACCCCTCAGGCCGAGGCCGAGGCCGCTCCACCTCAGCCCGCATAGCCTCCTCGATCGACCCTGCCACCGGCACAACCCGAGGTCCTCCACCCCCCACCAACCCCAACCCCGGCACAACCATCCCAGCCGAAGCCCCCGCCGCAGCCGCCTCAACCGCGCTCGACGCGTGCGGGTCCTGCGCAGCCGGCTCAGCCACGAACGGGCTACCCACAGCAGCGTCCGGCACCTGCCGATCCTGCCCGCCCGCATCGGCCACGAACGGGTCAGCCGCAGCCGCCGAGTACCCGTTCAGCCCCCGCTCGTCACCACCGTCACCGAGCGACCACCGCGGTACATACCCGCCATCCCCCGCCACGTCGTCGTACCCACCGGCCGCACCGTCCTCAACCACCGGCAACGCCCCAGTAGGCGTGTCATCCTCCGAGTCCACTGCCCCCGGCGCACCGAGCCCGCCCTCCGCGTACACATCCCGCGCCCCGGCCCCACCATCCCCCACAAGCCCAGCGCCACCGTACGACCCACCACCCGCATACGCCGCACCGTCCACATCCTCGTACGCCGCGCCGTCGTACCCAGCACGTCCCGCACCGTCGTACCCAGCACGTCCCACGCCTTCGGGCTCAGCACGTCCCGCGCCGTCGGTTTCAGCACGTCCCGCGCCTTCGGTTTCAGCACGTCGTGCGCCGTCGTACCCAACACGTCCCGCGCCTTCGGTCTCAGCATGTCCCGCACCGTCGGACCTAGCACCTTCTGCGCCTTCGTACTCACCAGGTCGCGCGCCGTCGTACGCCCCATCCGCATCGGGGTAGTCAGCCGATCGCGTGCCGTCATACGCAGCAGCTCGCGAACTGTCGTACGAGGCGTCGAGCGCTTCGTCGTGCGACGTGCTGTCGCCGTGGGCAGCTCCGTCTCCGCCCGCATACGCCGCAGCGCCCACATCGCCTGACGCCGCATGTCGCCTGTCACCGAACGGGGCGTTCTCCGCGGCAGGCGCCGGTGCTACCTCGCGCTGGGGGTCGGGAACGCCCTCGAACCGGAGCTCCGAGTGCAGCTCACCCTCCGGCTGCGGTGCGGGATCAGGCTCCGGATCCGGGAACGGCCCCGGCAGAGGCTCCGGCCCGGGCTGCGGGACAGGATCCGGCTCAGGCTCGGGCAACGGCTCCGGCCCAGGCACAGGCTCCGGCCCCGGGACGGGCTCTGGTCCTGGGACGGGCTCTGGTCCTGGGACAGGACCCGGGACAGGGCCCGGACCGGGACCGGGAATGGGCTCTGGGCCCGGGACCGGCTCTGGGCCTGGCCCGGGAATTGGTCCTGGAGCAGGTGCCGGGTCTGGTGCCGGGCCGGGGCCGGGCGTGGGGCCGGGTGCGGGTGGGGTTGGCTCGGGCCATGGGGACGGGTGGGGTTCTGGCTGCGGCCAGGGCTCGGGGTGGGGTTGCGGCCAGGGCTGGGGGTAAGGCTCTACTTGAGATTCAAGCCCGAGCGCGTCGTCGGGTACGCCGGTCCCCTCATCGGACGTGTATGCGTGGACCCGCTCGTCCGGCTCGGGGGCATCTGTCGAGAGCGCAGGTACGGCGGGGATCTCCGCGGTCTGATCGTCCGCGTCCAACTCGCCGTCCGCGGCAGACAGCTGTCCACCGAGGTACGCGCCGTCTTGCGGCTGCCGATCGACGTCAGGCTGCTCGCGGTCCCCGGAGTACTGCCCTGAACGCTCACCGGGCAGCTGTTCCGAGTCCGCGCCGGGCGCAGGAGCGAACGGGGACGGGCCTGTGAACGAAGACAGCTCCTCGTCGCCGGCGCCGGCGAGATCGCCGTCGAGCACTGCCGCGATTTCGGCAGTTGGTGCGTCATCATCCTCGTCCACCTGGGCGTCGGCCGACCTGAACGGCGCCCCCGGAGCGTCGGCGGGTACGGCGGGTGAACCGTTCGCAGAAGCTTCCGCGAACGCCGTCGGCGCGAATGGGGAGCCGGCGGGCGCCTCATCCCCAGCATCGCTGGAGTCAACCGCCGACGAACCGCGAGTAAACGCCGACGGCACCTGCGAAGGGCCGGTCGGCACCTCATCCGCGCGGTCAGTGGGCGCACCGGACGAGGAGGCGCCGGCGAACGCCGGCGGGGCGAACGGAGAGCCGGTGGGTACGTCGTCCGCGGGGTTGGTGGGCACCCGAGGCGACGGAGAACCGGCGAATGCCGACGGGGCGAACGGAGAGCCGGTCGGCACCTCATCCGCGCGGGCAGTGGGCGCACCGGACGAGGGAGCGCCGGCAAACGCCGACGCGGCGAACGGAGAGCCGGTCGGTACGTCGTCCGCGGGGTTGGTCGGCACCCGAGACGACGGAGAACCGGCGAGCGCCGACGGGGCAAACGGAGAGCCGGTCGGCACCTCATCCGCGCGGTCGGTGGACGCATCGGAGGAGCGGGCACCGGCGTACGGGGAGCCGGTCGGTAGCTCGTCTGCGGGCGCGGCGGGCGAGGGGGCTCCGGCGAACGGGGAGTTGGTGGGGGGAGGGGTGTTGGGGGCGGGTGGTGGGGATGCGGGGGTGGATGGGGCCTGCTCGGGGTCGGCTTCTTGCCATTGGCCGTTTACCCAGCGGGGGCCGGTCCATTCGGGGGCGGGGGTGTCGTCGGTGAAGGGGGTGTAGGCGTTGGTGGCTTCCTGGTCGGGCCAGGACGGTTGTTCGGTGGTTTCCCAGTCCTGGTCGGGGGTGGGGGTGGCCGCGGCGGGGGCGTCGGCGAAGAGGCTGTTGTAGAAGTCGTCGCCTTCGTACTGGCCGCCGCCGACTCTCGGCGGCTCGGAGGACGGGAGGGTGTAGCCGGCCTCGGGGTGGGCGTGCCGGATCGGGAGGCCGGCGCTGGGGGTGTCTTCGGGGATGTACGAGCCGGGAGCCGCCGGGTCGAACTGGGTCGGCTCGAACTGGGTCGGCTCGAACTGGGTCGGCTCGAACTGGGTCGGCTCGGCTGGGGACGGTTCGGTGTCGTGTTTGCGGCGGCGGAGCCAGCTCGGCTTCTTCGCCGGTGCCTCCTCGGCAGCCGGACCAGTCGTGGGACCGGCCGGAGCGGCGGTGCGACCGGCGGCCGGTGCCGCCGCGGTGGGGCTCCCGGCAGGCCCGGCGGTGGGGCCGGCTGTGGGACCGGCTGTGGGGAGGGGTTGGCCGGTGAAGGGGCTGATGCCGGGGGGTACGACGTACGACTCCTCGTCGTCCAGCTGCGGGTTCACGGGGGGTTCAACGACCGAGACCTCGGCCGTGTCAGGGGTGGGGGTGAAACTTGCCGATTCTGCAAAGTTCCGGGTGAAGTCCTCCGCGGCGGCCACGCCGGCCGGCAGCTCGGGCTGCACCGGGGAGCGGGGGTCGATCGCGAACTGCGCGAAGAACCACCGCAACGCCTCCTCCGACACCCCGGGCCCGCGCGCGGCCTCGATCAGGGCCACGCCGTGGGGCCGGAGTTCGTCGAGGCCGCCGAGGTAGTCGGCCCATTCGGCGACCCACTCGATCATCTCGTCGGCGGCGGCCTCGTCGGAGGTGATCCATTGGCCGATCGGCGCGAAGCCGTCGTCGACGGGCTGCCAAGGATCGCCCGGGTACGACGCCCGCGCCCAGGTCGCGTTGAACGCGCCGTACACGAATCCGAGGTCGCCCGCGGTCTGCCGCTGGCGCACCTCCGGCTGCCCGATCCAGTCCGGCGAACCGGCGAGCAGGTCCTCGCCGGCCGTCTGGCTGTGCTGCGTGTGGAACCCCCACAGCACGGCCCGCCCGTCCGCGAGCCGGGTCATCCGCAGCACCGACGCGGTCTCGTCCTGATGGTGGTACCCGTCGGCGTCGGCATACCAGCGGCGGTCGAAGCCCGTGGCATGGGCGACCGCGGCGAGTGCGGTCCAGCGGGCGCGCAACTCCTCCGGGTCGTCCAGGTCAACGAGCGGCATCAGGTCTCCAAGCGCATTTGGAATCCAGGCCCAGACGCTACCCGAGCCCTCCCCGACTGGCCACTCAGCTGTCCACAGGCTCGAGTACGGCGACGCACTCGATGTGATGGGTCATCCCGAAGAGGTCGAACGCCCGCAGCGACGCGATCCCGTACCCGAGCCGCGCGAACGTCTTCAGGTCCCGCGCCAGCGCCGCCGGATCGCACGCCACGTACGCCACCCGGCGCGGCCCGAGGGCGGCGACCCGGCGTACGACGTCCTTGCCGGCACCGGTCCGCGGAGGATCGAGTACGACGAGGTCGACATGCTCCAGGCCCTGCCCGGCCGCCGCGTTCAGGACCCGGTCGACGTCGCCGTTCTCGAGCGTGACCCCGTCCAGATCGCGCAGGTTGCGCCGGGCGTTCCGTACTGCGTCCTTGTCGCCCTCAATGGCCAAAACGCCACACCCTGCCTCGGCCAGGAACGCCGCGAACAGCCCGACCCCCGAGTACAGATCAAGAGCCGTCTCACCCGCAGCAGGCTCCAGCCCACTCAGTACGGCGTCCACCAGCATCTCCGGCGCCGCCGGGTGCACCTGCCAGAACCCACCGGCCTCCACCAGGAACCGCCGGTCGCGGACGACCTCGACCAGCCGCTCCCCCGCCTCCTGGTCGGCCAGTACGGCCGTCTTGCCCTCCGACGACACCACGGCCTGCACCGACGACACACCCGGCCACCGCGTGTCCAGTACGTCGGGAGTCCCCGGATGCGCGATCAGGCACCGGTCGATCGGCACCAGGTCGTGCGACCGGTGCGCGTACATCCCGGGCCGTCCGTCCACGACGGCGTACCGCATCCGCGTCCGCCAGCCGAGCCCGTCGTCGCCCGGCGACTCCATCACGACGGTCCGCTCGATTCCGCCGATCCGGCGCAGCGTGTCCGACACGACCGTCGCCTTGAGGCGGCGTTGCTCGACGATATTCGCGTGCTGGAAGTCACAGCCGCCGCACAGCCCCGGCCCGGCATACGGGCACGGCGGCTCGATCCGTTGCGGCGACGGCGTCAGTACCGACACCGCGTCGGCCCGCAGGTACTTCGCGGTCTGTTCGGTGATCCGGGCGTGCACCAGCTCGCCCGGCAGCGCGTGCCGGACGAACACCACCTGCCCCTCGTGCCGGGCGACGCAGTGTCCCCCGTGCGCGACTGGACCTACCTCCAGCTCGACTACCGTCCCGACCAGACTGTCGTTCTCGTCTGTCACCGATCTCCTGTCGCCTTGCGGGCACCGCGCCGTACCTGGCCGGCCACCCGTTCCACCCGGTCCTGCCGCTCCTCGGCCCCCTGCGACGAGAGCAGCTGGTAAGGAACGGACGTAACCATGACACCAGGTGTGAACAAGAGCCGCCCCTTGAGACGCAGTGCGGACTGGTTGTGCAGCAGGTGCTCCCACCAGTGCCCGACGACGTACTCCGGGATGTAGACCATCACCACGTCCCGCGGCGACTGCCGGCGGATGTCGCGGACGTACTGCAGGATCGGCCGGGTGATCTCCCGGTACGGCGAGGCCAGCCGCTTCAGCGGGACCGGGATGCCGCGGCCGTCCCAGTCGGCCTGCAGCGCGTCGGACTCGTCCCGGTCGACGTCGACGGTGACGGCCTCCAGCGTGTACGGGCGGGCCGCCTTCGCGAAGGCCAGCGCCCGCAGCGTCGGCCGGTGCAGCTTGGAGACCAGCACGATCGAGTGCACCCGGGACGGCAGCATCAGCGGCTCGTCGTCCTCGGCGGACATCTGCCGGCGGACCGTCTCGTAGTGCCGGTGGATGCCCTTCATCAGCACGAACAGGCAGGCCATCGCGATGATCGCGATGTACGCGCCGTGGGTGAACTTGGTCAGCAGCACGATCACCAGCACCACGGAGGTCATCGTCAGGCCGACCGTGTTGATGACCCGGGAGCGGTACATGTGCCGGCGCCTCCCCGTGTCCGTCTCGGTCTTCAGGTGCCGCGTCCAGTGCCGGATCATCCCGAACTGGCTGAGCGTGAAGCTGACGAACACGCCGACGATGTACAGCTGGATCAGCTTGGTGACCTGGGCGTCGAACGCGATGATCAGCGCCATCGCGCAGAGCGCCAGCAGCACGATGCCGTTGCTGTACGCGAGCCGGTCGCCGCGGGTGTGCAGCTGGCGCGGCAGGTACCCGTCGCGGGCCAGGATCGAGGCCAGCACCGGGAACCCGTTGAACGCGGTGTTCGCGGCCAGGACCAGGATCAGCATGGTCGCGCCGATCACCACGTAGAAGGCCGGCGGGAAGTTCGAGAACACCGAGTCGCCGATCTGGCCGATCACGGTCTTCTGGGTGTAGCTGTCGCCGACCGGCTGCCCGTCCCGATAGAGCTGGGTGGCCGGGTTCTCGGCGTACCGGAGCTTGATCTTGCTGGCCAGGAACAGGATGCTCATCAGCATCGTGACCGCGATCGTGCCGAGCATCAGCAGCGTGGTCGCGGCGTTGCGGCTCTTCGGCTTCCGGAACGCCGGTACGCCGTTGCTGATCGCCTCGACGCCGGTCAGCGCCGCACAGCCGGACGAGAACGCCCGGGCCAGCAGGAAGACCGCCGCCACCCCGGTGAACAGTTCGCTGCCGGGTTCCGGCCGGACCTCGAAGTCGGCGCTCTCGGCCAGCGGCAGGCTGCCGGCCGCGAGCCGGATCAGCCCCCAGATCGCCATTCCGATGATCGAGAACATGAAGATGTACGTCGGGACCGCGAACACCGCCCCGGACTCCCGGACGCCGCGCAGGTTCATCGCGGTCAGCACGAGCACCAGGCCGACCGCGAGCGGCACCTCGTGCCCCTCCAGGAACGGCAGCGCCGACTTCGCGTTCTGGACGCCGGACGAGATCGACACCGCGACCGTGAGCACGTAGTCGACCATCAGCGCACTGGCCACGGTCAGGCCGGCCGACGGGCCGATGTTGACCGTCGCAACCTCGTAGTCACCGCCGCCGGACGGGTAGGCGTGCACGTTCTGCCGGTACGACGCCACCACGACGAGCATCACGAACGCGACCAGCAGGCCGATCTTCCAGGAGAAGCTGTACGCCGCCAGGCCGGCGATCGACAGCGTCAGGAAGACCTCGTCGGGAGCGTAGGCGACCGACGACAGCGCGTCGCTCGCGAACACCGGAAGGGCGATGCGCTTCGGCAGCAGGGTCTCACCCAGCTGGGTGCTGCGCAGTTTGCGACCGAGCAGCAGCCGTTTGCCGATGTCGCCTAGAGCGGGAGTCACACCGGTGATGTTAGAGGGCTCTCAGTTCCGGTGTAGCGTCTATCCCTGCCGAACGAGCCAGCGGGCCCTTCCGGGCGAGGAGTGATCAGCGAGTGCACGTTGTCATCATGGGCTGCGGCCGGGTCGGGTCGATGCTCGCGCGCGGTCTGGAGAAACGCGGCCACACGGTCGCGATCATCGACCAGTCGGCCGATGCCTTCCGGCGGCTGAGCCCCGCCTTCACCGGCCGGACCATCGTCGGGATGGGTTTCGACCGGGAGATCCTGATCGAGGCCGGGATCGAGGACGCCGAGGCGTTCGCGGCCGTCTCGAACGGCGACAACTCGAACATCCTGGCCGCCCGGGTGGCGCGCGAGACGTTCGGGATCGGGAACGTCGTCGCCCGGATCTACGACCCGGGCCGCGCCGAGGTGTACCAGCGGCTCGGCATCCCCACCGTCGGCACCGTCCGCTGGACCGTCGACCAGATGATGCGCCGGTTGCTCCCGGAGGGCTCCGAGCCCGAATGGCGAGACCCGTCCGGCACCGTCCGGCTCGCCGAGGTGCACGTCCACGCCGACTGGATCGGCCGGGTCGCCCTCGACATCGAGAAGGCCACCGGCGCCCGGGTCGCGTTCCTGACCCGGCTCGGCGAGGGCGTGCTGCCCAAGGCCGACACCGTCATCCAGGAAGGCGACCTGGTCCACGTCGTGATGCTGGAGCGGGACGCCGCGACGATCGAGTCCCAACTCGGCACCAAACCTGAAGAAGCCTGAGGAGCTGTGATGCGGGTCGCCATCGCCGGAGCCGGGAACGTCGGTCGTTCGATCGCCGGCGAACTCCTCGAGAACGGCCACGAAGTACTGCTGATCGACAAGGATCCGCGCGCGATCAAGGCCGAGTCCGTACCGCGGGCCGAATGGCTGCTGGCCGACGCCTGCGAGCTCTCCTCGCTGGAGGAGGCCGCCCTGCAGCGCTGCCAGGTCGCGATCGCCAGCACCGGCGACGACAAGGTCAACCTGGTCGTCTCGCTGCTCGCCAAGACGGAGTTCGGCGTCCCCCGGACCGTTGCCCGGGTCAACCATCCGCGCAACGAGTGGATGTTCAACGAGGCCTGGGGCGTGGACGTCTCGGTGTCCACCCCGCGGATCATGTCCGCGCTGGTCGAGGAAGCCGTCTCGGTCGGCGACCTGGTCCGGCTCTTCACGTTCCGCCAGGGCGATGCGAACCTCGTCGAGCTCACGCTGCCCGAGGACTCCCCCATGATCGGCCAGCGGGTCGGCGACGTCGACTGGCCGCTCGACACGGCCCTGGTGGTCATCCTCCGCGAAGGCCGCGTCCTCCGTCCCGACCCGGAGGGAACCTTGGAGCTGAACGACGAGCTCCTCTTCGTGGCGGCCGACGAGACCGAGGAGCAGTTGGAGGCCATGCTCTCCCCGCACCACCAACGCGGCGAGTAACGCGCCAAGCTGGTGGGATGATCACCATCGGTCAACTGGCGGAGTACGCCGGGGTTTCGATCAGGACGATCCGGGTGTACCACGCCAAGGGGCTGCTCGCGGAGCCGCCGCGGGACGCTTCGGGCTACCGGCGGTACGGCGCTCAGGACCTGCTCGAGGTGGTGAAGATCCGCGCCTTGTCCGAGGCCGGGTTGTCGCTGGCCACGATCGCGCGGATCGCCGCCGGGCCGGAGGACGAGGTCCGGGCGGCGGCCGCGACGGCAGAGGTCGATGTGACGGCCCGGATCGAGCGGCTGGTGGACGTGCGCGCCCGGCTCCAGGCGGTGGCGGGCGGGGTCAACCCGTTCTTGCCGGCGGCCGTACAGGAGCACCTGGGGCGACTCGGAGGGCTCGGGTTCTCGGAGCGGTGGATCGCGATCGAGCGGGACCTGTGGATCCTCGCGTTTGCGACCGATCCGGAGGCGGCGGCCGGGTACTTCGCCGACCAGGCCGAGTCCCAGGAGGATCCGGCGCTCGGGCAGCTGTACCTCGAGTGCGATCGCGCGTTCGACTTGGCGCCGGACGACCCGGCGCTGGCGGACCTCGCCGACCGGATCGTCACGGCGTCGGTGGAGCGGTACAGCAGCGAAGTACTGCGGGAACAGCTCGCCGAGGCGACGCTTCCACAGCTGGTGCAGTCGTCCGTCAACGCGAACTCACCGGCGTGGGAGCGGCTCGACGCACTGATCCGCAGCGGGCTCAGCCGGCGCGTGAACCCGTAAGTACTACGGAGCGGTCGGTGGGCGCTGGGTGGACTGGACCGGCTCTTCCTGCTTCGGCTCGGGGCGGGTGCCGCGGAGCAGGTGCGCGAAGTTGTCCTTGACCTCGTCCCACTTCTCGGCCGGCATCGACGCGCGCAGCACGGCGTACGCCGCCCACAGGGTGACCGCGTAGAACGGCAGGCCCAGGCCGATCTTGGCGATGCCGAGGGCGTTCACGTTGTGCGCGATGTACAGCGGCACCATGATCACCAGCCGGATCGCGACCTGGCTGGCGAAGACGATCGTCACGCGGTTCAGGCCGCGGAACAGGTCCGGGTCCTTGCGCCAGCCGAGCCACGTCTGGGTGATCACGCCGTACAGCAGGCCGAACAGCGGGTACCGGGTCACGATCGTCACGAGGTACAGCAGGCCGTAGCCGGCGTTCAGCAGGATGCCGGGGAGGAACGCGTCCTGGGCCTGGCCGGTGTGGTGCGCGGTCCAGGCGGAGATCAGTACGCCGATGAAACCGGCGATCACGCTGGCGATCGGCTTACGGCGAACCAGCCGGTACAGCGCGACGACGCCGGCGGCCGAGATCGCGACGATCAACGCGAGCTTCAGGTTGTGGTCGCTGAAGCCGTAGACGAGGGTGAACGCGATCCAGGGCAGGCCGACGTCGACCATCATGCCGACCCAGCTGCCGATGCCCTTCGGCGCCTCAGCCATGGGCTTCTTGGGGCCGGAGCTCGTAGCGCGGGTTGAACATCACCCGGTCGCCGTCGACGACGCCGATCCGGCCGGAGGCGATCAGCTCCGAGCCGGCGTGGATGCCGCCGATCTTGCGGCGGCCGAGCCAGATCAGCTTGACCGTGCCGGTTCCGTCGTACAACTCACCCTCCAGTGCCGGTACGCCGCCGCGTGGGCTGAACGTGATCGTGCGCAGTGTCCCGTACAGCGTGACGAGCTCCCGGTCGTGGCAGCCGGTGATCGAGCGCGCACCGCAGTCCTGCGCGAAGTCCTGGAGGACTTCCGCGTCCTGCTGGTCGCGGTCTCCGGCCAGGCCGCGGAAGGCGCGCTTCCACAGCCCCGCGGGTTTGTTGCTGCCCATGACGTCGAGTGTAGTCCGGTCAGGCCTGCTCGGTGTCGTTCGGCTGGGCGCCCTCGGGCAGCCGCAGCGGCAGCGACTCGCGCACCGCCATCGGCTCGTTCCCGCGGACCACGACGACGTTCCGCAGGGTCTCCTCCATCGGCGCGGCCGCGTCCGGCTCGACGGCGGCGCGGCCGAGGACGGTACCGCGGAGCAGCCAGCGCGGGCCGTCGACGCCGATCACCCGCGACGTCTGGCTGAAGACCTGTCCCTCCGGGTCCTCGACCGGGACCACCAGCACCAGCTCGGTACCGAACGGGCCGTCGGTCTCGGTCGCCGTACCACCCATCCGGGCAGCCTCGTCCATGATCTCCTGCCGGACCTCGTCCCAGATGCCACTGGTCTTCGGCGCCGCGAACGCGCGCAGCTCCAGCGCGGAGTCGTCCAGCATCAGCAGCACCGCCTGCACCACACCGCTCTGCTCGTCGACCTGCAGCCCGAGCTCCATGCCCGGCATCCCGGCGACCTTCAGCGCACCCAGGTCGATCCGGTCGTCCGACTCCAGGTCGGCGTCCTCGACCTCGGTCGAGTCGAAGGGGCCCTCGGCGCGGGGGTCCGGGGTCTCCTCGACGGTCTCGCTCGTCTCGGGCTCGTTCTTGCCCTTACGGCGGAAGATCACAGCTGTTGCCTACTTCCTTGGTTTCCTTGGTGTCGATGGTTTCCATGGTTTCCATGGTTTCCATGGTGCTGGTACGGGCGCGGACACCGCGCCGTAGTCTCGCGCATCCGACAGGTCAACGGGTGCACCTGATCAGCGTGTCACATCTCCGAAACCGCCGGTCGACCCGTGTCCCCCGGCGCCGCGGGCGGAGCCGGGCAGGGTGGTCACCTCGACGAACCGGGCCTTCTCCACCTGCTGGATCACCAGCTGGGCGATCCGGTCGCCGCGCCGTACGGTCACCTCCTCGGACGGATCCAGGTTGATCAGGTTGATCTTGATCTCCCCGCGGTACCCGGCGTCCACGGTGCCGGGCGCGTTCACGATCGAGACGCCGTGCTTGAGCGCCAGCCCGGAGCGCGGGTGCACGAACGCGGCGTACCCGTCCTGCAGGGCGATCGCGATGCCGGTGCCGACCAGGCCGCGCTCCCCCGGCTTCAGGGTCAGGTCGGCGGCTGCCACCAGGTCCGCGCCGGCGTCGCCGGGATGCGCGTAGGAGGGCAGCGGAAGGTCGGGGTCGAGTCGCTGGATCAGTACCTCGGTCACGAGAGGCGACCCTATCCTTGTTCCGTGCGTACGTATCGGGAGAGTCTGCGGGTGCCGGTGTCGTGGTGGATCATCGCCGTCGCCACCGTCATCACTTTGTTCGTCATCGTCGCCGTCCCGGCCGGAACCCCGGCCGGCGCGATCGTCGGCGGGCTCGCCGCGGTCCTGCTCCTGGGGCTGTTCCTGCGGTACGGCGGCGCCCGGGTCGAGGTCGACGGGCAGCGGCTGCGCGCCGGGCGGGCCGAGATCGACCGGACGTACCTCGGCGACGTCGAGGCGCTCACCGGGGACGCGGCGCGGAACGCCTTCGGGCGGGACTGCGACCCGAAGGCCTATCTCGTACTGCGCAGCTACCTGCCGGGCGCCGTCCGGGTACAGATCACCGATCCGGGCGACCCGGCGCCGTACTGGCTGATCGCCACGCGGCACCCCGATCGCCTTGCTGCCGCGCTGAGTAGGCACAGCCTGCCGCGCTGAGTAGGCACAGCCTGCCGCGCTGAGTAGGCACAGCGTGGGAAGATCCTGACTGTCAGCAGTCGTACGAGGAGGGTTTGCAGTGGTCGGAGCGAAGATCGGCTGGAAGCTGGTGCAGGCCGCGTTCACGATCGTGGTGGGCCTGGCCGCGAGCAAGGCGGTCAGCACGGCCTGGAAGCTGGGATCCGGCGGCAAGCCGCCGAAGAACGGCCAGGGCGGGTACGCCGAGATCGTCACATGGGCCGCCGTCAGCGCCGGAGCCGCAGCCGCTGCCCGGCTGTTCGCCGAGCGCCGCGCCGCGGCGTACTGGCTGAAGTCCACCGGCTATGCCCCGCCCGGCTATGAGGAAGACGCCGCCGACGGGACGCTGCTGAAGAGCATTGCGAAGAAGAGCGAGGACTAGAACCCGCCTCGCTCGGCGGGGTGGGGTGGCGGCAAGCGCCTCGCCGTGGGTAGGCGTGCCGGCCGGCTGGGGTCGGGCGGCGGCGGGTGTGAAAGCAGCGCAGCGGGACCGTTCCACGGATGTGGAGCGGTCCCGCTCTGTGTTGCAGACGAGAGAGTGCTGGATTGTGGTCTCGCTTCGCTCGACCACGAGGGCTGGCTGTCAGGCTGCGCAGTCGCGGCAGATCAGCTGCCCGTTCTTCGTTTCGGCGAGCTGGCTGCGGTGGTGAACCAGGAAGCAGCTCGAACAGGTGAACTCGTCGGCCTGGCGCGGGAGGACCCGGACCGCCAGCTCCTCGTGGCTCAGGTCCGCGCCGGGCAGCTCGAAGCTCTCCGCGGCCTCGGCCTCGTCCTCGTCGACCTTGCCGGAGTTCTTGTCGTGACGCCGAGTCTTCAGCTCCTCGATCGACTCTTCGGAAGCGTCCTCGTCCGTCTTGCGCGGGGCGTCGTAATCAGTCGCCATGGTGTTTCCCTGCCCTCTTCGTACCCGTGGTGTTGCCTGCTGAGCCCTGAACGGGTGGAGCGGCCGAGAAATTCCGCGTCGGAGCCACCGCGCTGAACTTTCGTCCCCCGAAACCCTTGACAGCCAGGCCGGGATCGGCAATCACCGTTCCCGAGGACGGGATTGTGCCCTATAAAGGTCCGCAATGCACGACTGGGTCCATGGTGTGACCCGCGTGTCGCAACAAATGTCAGTACCGAACACACGAATGCTCGTTAATGCGCGGTACTGCGCAGAAACGAGCACTCAGGAGACTCTAAGCGCGCAACGGGTCGGCGCCGGCCAGGACGTCGTGGAACGGGCCGAACAGCGCCGGACTGGCCGCGATCGACATCTCCGGCGACACCGGCGCCCCGTGCAGCCCGCCGACGGTGGCACCCGCCTCGGACGCGATCAGCGCACCCGCTCCGTAGTCCCACGGGTTCAGCCCGCGCTCGAACACCACGTCCAGCCGGCCGCAGGCGACGTAGCACAGGTCGATCGCGCCGACCCCGATCCGGCGGATGTCGCGGACCTTGGTGATCAGCTGCTGGATCACCTCGGCCTGGACCTGCCGGCGCGCCGGGTCGTACCCGAAGCCGGTCCCGACCAGCGCCTTCGCCAGGTCGGTCTCGCCGGACACCTCGATCGGCTTGCCGTCCGCGAACGCGCCGCCGCCGAGCGTCGCGGTGAACACCTCGCCCTTCGGCGCGTCCACCACCACCCCGGCGACCGTCTTCCCGTCCTGCTCGACCGCGATCGAGACGGCGTACGTCGGGAGGTCGTACAGGTAGTTGACCGTGCCGTCGATCGGGTCGACGACCCAGCGCACGCCGCTGGTACCGACCACGTCGTCGCCCTCCTCGCCGAGGAACGAGTCGTCCGGGCGGGCGGTCAGCACCCGGGCCCGGATCAGCTCCTCGGACTCGCGGTCGACCGCGGTCACCACGTCGGTGATCGTGCTCTTGGTGTCGGCGACCGTGATGTGGCCGCGGCGGCGCTCGACGATCAGCCGGGCCGCCTCCTCCGCCACGTCGACGGCAAGCTTCAGCAACTCTTCCGGGGAGGTCATACAGCAGCTTCCTTAGCGGGAGTGGGTCGGCGCAGCGGCGGGCAGCAGTCGTGGCGGCAGTCGTCCCAGGCCGGGCCGAGGGCGCCGAGGCAGGGCCGGTCCGGCGCTTCGCCGCGCTCGGCGGCGGCCCGCTCGACGACCAGGTCGCGCAGCATCGTGACGAACTTCGGGTCGGTCCCCGGGGTCGCGGCGCGCGCCATCGGCAGCCCGAGCTTCTGCGCGGTCTTCGCGGCCTCGGTGTCGAGGTCGTAGATGACCTCCATGTGGTCGCTCACGAACCCGATCGGTACGACGGCCACGCCGGGCACGCCCTCGGCCGCCAGCACCTCGAGGTGGTCGTTCACGTCCGGCTCCAGCCACGGCACCTGCGGCGGGCCGGACCGCGAGCAGTAGACGAGGTCGGTCCGGCGGAACTGCCCGGTCCGGCGCTCCACCTCCGCGGTGATCGAGGCGGCGACGTCGTTGTGCCAGTCGACGTACCCGTTGCCGTCCGGGCCGCTGGTCGCGTTCATCGCGGTCGGGATCGAATGCGTCACGTACGCGATCGCGGACCCTTCCGGGAGCTTGCTCAGCGCCTCGGCGGTGGATTCGACGAACGACCCGACGAAGCCCGGGTGGTTCGCGTAGTGCCGGAGCTTGTCGATCCGCGGCGCGTCCGGCACCTCGCGGGCCGCGTCCGCCAGGTTCTCCCGGTACTGCCGGCAGCCGGAGTACGACGGGTACGCGGACGTGACGATCACCACGGCCCGGCGGATCCCGTCGGCGGCCATCTCGCGCATCGTGTCGGTCAGGTACGGCGCCCAGTTGCGGTTGCCCCAGTAGATCGGCAGGTCCAGCCCGATCTCGTCGAACGACTCCCGCAGCGCCGCGAGCAGCGCCCGGTTCTGGTCGTTGATCGGGCTCTTGCCGCCGAACGAGTAGTAGTGCTCGCCGACCTCCTTCAGCCGCTCGTCCGGGATCCCGCGGCCGCGGGTCACGTTCTGCAGGAACGGGAGCACGTCCTCGGGTTTCTCGGGACCACCGAAGGAGAGCAGCAGGACAGCGTCGTACGGAGGTGTAGCCGGCGTCATATTCCAAGCTTCTCAGACGCCGATGACCTAAGCTCTTCCCGGTCTCTCATGCTCAAGCCTTATATCCATCTCATGCGCCGCCCCGGCGCCGGTGCGTTCTTCGCGGCCGGCATCCTCGGGCGGATGCCGATCTCGATGATCGGCCTCGGAATCGTCATCCTGATCGCCCAGGAGAGCGGCTCGTACGGTCTGGCCGGCGCGGTGTCCGGCGTCGCCGTGATCGCCGGGGCGCTGACCGGTCCGGTCCAGGGCCGGCTGGTCGACCGGTTCGGCCAGCGCGGGCTGATCCTGATCGGGTCGGTCGCCTGTACGGTCGGCCTGGCCGGGCTGCTGCTCGCCGTCCGGGCCGGCGCGGCCACCTGGGTGCTGTACGTCCTGTCGTTCGTTGCCGGTGGCACCCGTCCGCAGGTCGGGTCGTTCGTCCGGGCGCGCTGGACGCATCTGCTCGGGCGCGGGCGCGCGCTGCAGACCGCGTTCGCGCTCGAGGCGGTCGGTGACGAGGTCGTCTTCATCGTCGGCCCGGTCCTGGTCACCACGCTCTCCACCCAGGCCAGCCCGTACGTCGCCCTGTCCACGGCCGGCGTACTCGGACTGGCCGGTGGGATCTGGCTGGCGATGCTGCGCGCGTCCGACCCGCCCGGCCGCGGCAAGTCGAGCGGCGCCGAGCAGGCACCGCTGCCCTGGCTGTCGATCATGCTGCTCAGCCTGATCGGTCTCGGCCTGGGCGCGACGCTTGGCGGGGCTGAGGTGATCACGGTCGCGTTCACCACCGAGAAGGGCCAGGCGGGACTGGCCGGCGTCGTACTGGCGATCTGGGCCTTCGGGAGCCTGCTGGCCGGGCTCTGGTACGGATCCGTGCACTGGCGCGCGCCGGTCGAACGGCGGCTGCTGCTCGGCACGATCGCGCTCGCGATCACGCTGTCGCCACTCCCCTGGGTCAACAGCATCCCGCTGCTCGGCGTCGTGCTGTTCTGCTGCGGGATGACGATCGCGCCGACGATGGTCGCGGTCACCGCGTGCGTCGAGGAGTGGGTCCCGCCGGAGCGGCTCACCGAGGCGATCACCTGGACCGTCACCGGCATCCTGCTCGGCGTCGCGCCGGGCAACGCGGCCGCCGGGCACGCGGTCGACGTCTGGGGCCCGTCGAACGCGTACTGGGTCCCGTTCGGCGTCGGCATCGCCTGCGCGATCGTCGCGGGCGTCTCGATCACCTTCGCCCGCCCCAAGGAACGGTTCGCCCACAACTAGGCTTGCATCTCCGGTTACGGGAGGTGTTTGGGTGATGGTCATGGACCACTCGATCGGCGCGCTCGCCCGGATCGGCGGTGTCTCGGTGAAGACCGTGCGGCACTACTCGGACCTCGGTCTGCTCCCGTCCCGGCGGACGTCGGCAGGGCACCGCAGGTACGACGAGGACGCCGTCGCCCGGCTGCGCCTGATCCGGACGCTGCGGGCGCTGGACCTCGACCTGCCGACGATCAGCGCCGTACTCCGGAAGGAGCGTTCGCTCGCCGAGGTCGCGGCCACGCACGCGGACGCGCTCGCGATCCAGCTCCGCACGCTGCAACGGCAGCACGCCCTGCTGACGGTCCTGGCCAAGTACCCCGACCTGGAGGACCTTCACCTGATGACCGAGCAATCCGAGCAGGACCGCCGCGCCCTGATCGCCGACTTCCTGGACGCCACCGTCGGCGACACCACCCACGCAATCCGCCAGAACCTCACCCCCGAACTCCCTGACAACCCCACCGCCGCCCAACTGGAGGCCTGGCGCGAACTCAGCACCTTCCTCACCTCGGACGACTTCCGTACGTCGGTACGCCGGATGGCGACCGGCTACCGGGCCCTTGCCGGCGACAATCCCCTCCGGCCCGACCCCGAGTACCGAGCCCGCCTGCGAAAACTCCGCGACACCGAGGCCGGCCCGACCTGGTACCGCTACCAGGAACTACTTGCCACGATCAACGAGTGGGCGCCGCTCCGGGACGCGGGGTAACCGCGCGCCCTATCGTTGATGGGCATGAGCCGCGCCCCGGACGTCGACTATTCCGCCACTTCGGCCCGCCCGGGCTGGGACACGCTCCCGCCCGCCCTGCACGAGGCGCTTGCGGAGGCGCTCGGCAGCCGGATCGCGGACGTCGCGAGGCCGGTGTCGTCCGGCTTCACCGGCGGCTTCGCGGCGCGGGTGGAGCTGGCCGACGGGCGGCGCGTGTTCGTCAAGGCGGCGCCCGACAATCTGCATGCGTACGACGCGTACCAGCGCGAGGCCGAGGTCGTCCCACAGCTGCCGGCCGCGGTGCGCGCGCCGGCCGTCGTCGCGAGCGCGCAGACGGACGGCTGGTTCGCGATGGCGTCCGAGTGGGTGGACGGGCGGATGCCGGGTGCGCCGTGGACGGCGGCCGACTTCGAGTTGGTCACCGCCGCGTGCGAGTCGGCCGCCGGCGCGATGCATCCGAGCCCGCTGGCTGGGCTCGACAGTTTCGCGGACCTGATCGGGGACGACGCCGGCGTACCGGCGCAGGTGCTAGCGGGTGAGCGGGAGCTGCCGTCGGGATTGCCCATATGGGTGCCGGGGATCCTGCCGGAGCTGGTCGAGTTGGTGCAGCTCGCGCCGGAGGCGCTGGCCGGTGACACGGCGTCGCATTCGGACCTGCGCCCGGACAACCTGCTGATCGACGGCGCCGGCAGCTGCTGGACGGTCGACTGGAACTGGCTGACGCTCGGTCCGCGCTGGGTCGACTGGGTCGGGCTGCTCCCGCTCGCGCAGTACCAGGGCATCGACACGTTCGGCGCGCTCACCCGCAGCCCGTTGACAGCCGGCGTACCGGAGGATCACCTGGACTGCTTCGTGGCGGTGATCGCGGCGTACATGATGAAGAACACCGACGCCCCGCCGCCGCCCGGGTGCACGCCGGCGCTGCGCGAGCACCAGCGGCTGTCCGCGTGGACGTTCCTGGACTGGCTCGCCCTCCGACGGGGTTGGCATACCGTAGACGTATGACCAAGGCGCCCACCAGCAGGTTCAAGGTCGAAGTGCTCGACGGCGACCGTACGTCGCGGCGTGAGGACGTCGTCAGCACCGAGGAGCCGCTCGAGCTGCGGCTGGAATGGCCGGGCCGGCCGCCCGAGCCGCTGGTGGTCACGATGCGGACGCCGGGCTCCGACTTCGAGCTGGCCGCCGGGTTCTGCCTGGGCGAGGGGTTCGCGGTCCGCCCGGACGCGATCCGGACCGTTGCCTACTGCACCGATGTCACGCTGACCCGGGAGCAGCAGTTCAACACCGTCACGATCAGCTTCGACGGCCCCCCGGACCGCGAACCACCCCAGCGGTACGGCGTCACGTCGGCCGCCTGCGGTGTGTGCGGGCAGCAGAGCCTCGACGAACTCGCGGAACGCCAGTACGACCCGGTCGACCCCGTCGAGGTCCCGCTGGACGTCGTACGCCGATTGCCCGACCTGCTGCGCGACGGGCAGCCGATGTTCAGCCGGACGGGCGGTCTGCACGCCGCGGGACTGTTCACCGCCGACGGTCGCAAGGTCGTCGTGAAGGAGGACATCGGCCGGCACAACGCGGTCGACAAGGTGGTCGGCTGGACGGTGCTGAACCAGCACACCCGCAAGGGCCTGGTGCTCGCGGTCAGCGGCCGCGCCGGGTACGAGATCGTGCAGAAGGCGGTCGCGGCCGGGCTCGGGATGATCGTCGCGGTCGGCGCCCCGTCCAGCCTCGCCGTCGATCTGGCCCGGCAGTTCGGCATCACACTGGCCGGGTTCGCCCGCGGCGAGCGGTGCGTCGTCTACTCGGCGCCGGAGCGGATCATCCGTCCAGCGTGATGAACGTCGCCTTCGGGACGTACTCGTAGCGGTCCGGCATACAGGTCAGGACGATCACCTGGCCGTGGTCGCCGGCGCGGCCGAGCAGCGCGCCCATGTCGCGCAGCCGGGCCTTGTCCGACCAGCCGAGCGCGTCGTCGAAGATCACCGGCACGCTGCCTTCGCCGGTGCTCACCAGGTGGCTGATCGCGAGCCGGGTGATGATCGCGAGCTGCTCCTGGGCGCCGGTCGACAACGCCTCGACCGGCAGCCGTACGCCGTCGAGCTCGCGCTCCGCGACGGCCAGGTCGTCGTCCAGCCACACCCGGAACGACGGCCCGTACACGCTCCGACCGAGCGCCTCGATCCGGCTCTGCAACGGCTCGGAGTACTTCGTCTGCGCTGCCGCCCGATGCCGGCTCAGCGTCTCGTAGACCCGGCGCGCGGCGTCCGCCCGGCGCAGCAGGCTCTCGTACTCGGCCCGTAGCCCGGCCAGCTCCAGGTCCGCGACGTCACGGCGGGTGGCCAGGCCGTCGCGGCCCGACTGCTCCAGACGGCCTTCCGTCGTACGCAAGGCGTCGCGCAGGCGGTCGCGTTCGTCCTGCAGGCGTTTCGCGACGTCGAGGGCGGCAGCCAGTTCGTCGGCGACCTGGTCCGCGCCCGCTGCGTCGGCCTGCTCCTGAACGGCGGTCAGCTCGTCGAGCACCGCCTCGACCTCGGCGCTCGCCTGGGCCTCCGCCGTACCGACCGCCTCGTCGTCAAGGATCGCCCGCGCTGCGTCGAGCGACTCGAGTGCGGCGGCGAGGCGTTCGGCGGCAAGCTCCGATCGGGCTCTGGCGTTCTGCGCCTCGGAGCGGTCCTCGTCGGCGGCCTTCCGCGCTTGCGCCGCGGCGAACTCCGCGTCGGCGAGCAGCCGCTCCGACTCCCCCAGCGCCTCCCGGGCAGCCTCCAGCGCGCGCTGCGCACCCGCGAGATCGTCCGGGTCGGCCTCCTCCAGCTCGAAGCCGTCGAACAGCGTGTCGTGCGGCGAGGCGAACTCCTCGAACAGCGACATCTGCCCCGGCACACCCTCCACCGCAGGCTGCTTGTCGCCGGCCTCCTCGTCGTCAGTCCCGAGCCGCGCGGTCAGCACCGCGATCCGTTCCCCCGGGTCCCCACCGGCGGTCAGCGACTTCTCGGTGCGGCGCGCCTCGTGCAGCTCGGCCGTCGCCGTGTCCGCCTTCCGCAGCAGCTCCCGCGCCGCGGCGACGTCCTTGACGCCGGCCTTCTTCAGCAGGTCCTTCTCCCGCCGTACGGCGTCGTCGACCCGCGAACGCAGCGTCGCCGCCTCGCCACCGGCCCGCACCGTCACCTCGACCTGCCCCGGTACGCCGACCACCAGCTCGCCGGACACCAGCAGCTCGGCCGACTCGTCGAAGCCGAGGTCCGCCGGTACGTCACCGTCCAGCCCGGTCCCGGACACCTCGACCGGCTCCGCGCCGAGCCGCCGTACGGTCACCTCCGGTACGCCGGCCGCCAGCGCCGCGCGGGCCTCGACCACCGCCGCCCGGGCATCGTCGAGCGCCGCCACCAACGCTTCGTCGACCTTGATCCGGTCGAGGATCGTGCCCGCCGCGGCGATCCGCGCGCGGACGTCGACCAGCTCGGTCTGCTGCCCGATCAACCGGTCCAGCTCCGCCCGGTCCATCAGCTCCGACACCCGGCGCTCCGCGGCCTGCACCTCGGTACGCCGGACGTCCTTGAGCTCCACGACCTCGCCGAGCGCGGCCTCCGCGGCCTGCACCAGCTCGGCCGCCGTCTTCGCGACCAGCTCCGCGTCGGCCCGGCGGGCGGCGTGTTCGGCCTCGAACTTGGTGAACCGCTCGACCTCGTCGAGTAGCCGCTCCCGCTCGAGCCTGGTCCGGGTGTGGTTCTCCAGCCGGGCGCGCGCGGTCTCGGCGCGGGACCTGACCGAGTCGCGGCGGAGCAGGATCTCGTCGGTCGCCTGCTTGCGCATCCGCAGTGCCTCGACGCCGCTCAGGTGCTCGGCCAGCCGGGCCGACACGTCCTCCAGGTCGAGGTTCAGCCGCTCGGCGCGGCGGATGTCGGACTGCACCTCATCCATCGCCTGCAACGCCTGCTTGGCGGCGAGTTCGGCGGCCGCGACCGCCTTCGCGGAGCGGGCGAAGTCACCGGTCGGCTTGCCGCGCGGCGTCCAGTACCGCAGGTACTCGTGCTCCACGGCGCTCACCAGCGGCATCGACGCGCCGTCGACCGGCGTACCGGACTCGGCGGTCACCGCGGTGATCAGCGGCTCCGCGTCCGCTGGTGTTGGCAGCACCAACGACTGACCCTGGCTGACCATCAGCGTCTGCCAGAGCACCGGGTCCACGTTCTCGTGGAACAGCCGCTCGGCCTCGTTATGCGCCTCGCGCCCGGTCCACGACTGGCGGCGGCCGTCGGGCTCCACGATGGTCAGCTCGGTGGAGCGGTTCTTCAGCCAGCGTTTGGCGTACGTCAGCTCGCGGCCGCCGAGGCTCAGCTCGGCCGTCACCTCCGGGCCGACGTCCTGACCGACCGGCTGGATGTCCTTGATCCGGGTCGACTTCGAGTCGTCGGGCAGGTCGAAGATCAGCCCGAACGCCTCCACCAGGCTGGACTTCCCGACCTCGTTGTCGCCGACCACGACGGTGGTGCCGAGCGCGCGGAACCGGACAATACGGTCCTTGACGCCACGGAAGTCCCGTAGCGCCAAGCTGTGTAATCTCATCCCGCGTCCCGCGCCAATCGGTGCATCAGCGAGAGCGCCGCGCCGGCGCCCTCGTCCCCGCCGGCCAGCGCCTGGCGCAGCTCCTCCATCGCGGCCCGGGCCGGTCCGCTCAGCTGCAGCGACTCCAGGTCCGCGGCCTCCGGCGCGGGCCGGACCGTCCAGAACTTCGCCCACCGCTCGACGCTCGCGAACACCTCGCCCTGCGCGTCGATGATGCTGTCCAGCCGGGCCAGCAGCGGCAGCGACAACGAGCCGTCGCCGGCCAGCCGGACGTACGTCCGCTCCTTGTCCGGGAGCTCCGCGAACCAGTCCTCGAGCGCCGTGATCGACTCCTCGTCGAACAGCTCGACGCGGTGGTCGACCATGTGCCAGGCACCGACCCGGACCGGCTCGACCTCGATGGTCTCGCCGATGGTGACCTTCAGGACGTTGCCGGGGTCGTCCTCCTCCGGCGAGGTGACCTCCTGGGTGCCGGAGAACCAGATCCGGTCGGTCACCCGCGTCGTCGAGTGCCGGTCGCCGAGGCCGACGTACTGCAGCCGGCCGTCCGCGACCGCGGCCTCCAGGGCGGTCTGGTCGATCGGCGGCACTTCGGACATCCCGCCGGACAGGCTGGTCAGCTGGCCGTGCGCGAGCAGGATCCGGATCGTGTCCGGGTCGCCTGCCAGCTCGGCGTACGCCGGGGCGGCCGGATCGGAGAGCGGACGCCGGGAACGCCACGGGGCACCGAGCAGCTCGACGCCGGGCAAAATCCGGAACGGTGTCGTTTCGGTCAGGACTGTCACGTGCTCCGGCGCGTGCGCGAGCCACTGGCTCGACGTCCACAGCGAGCCCGGCTCCAGCGCGTCGTGGTTCCCCGGCAGCAGCACGACCGGCACCGGGATCCGCTTCAGCGCCTCACAGGCCCGCAGGATGGTCTGCCGCTCGACCTGGTTGTGCTCGAACACGTCCCCGGTGACGACCACGAACGCCGCCCCGGTCCGCTCCGCGACCGCACCGATCCGCGCGACCGCATCCAGCCGCGACTGACCCCACCGGGCCTGGCCGTCCGGCCCCAGGAACCGGCGCATCATGCCGAGCTGCCAGTCCGAGCTGTGCAGAAACGTGAGCGAGTCCATTGCGGGTAGAACGCTAACCCGACCCACCGACAGTTCGCACCCACAACACACAGAGTCGCCCACACCGCCCACACTCCGGACGCCCATGTGCGTCCTTGAGCACGCATCAACCATCTCGGCGGCCCGGAAATGGTTGGTGGGTGCTCAAGGACGGTGAAAGGGTCGGGGGGTGGAGACGTATCTGGAGACCGGGCGGCTGCGGCTGCGGCGATTCACGCCTGATGACGTCGGTTTGCTGGTGGAGCTGGACGCGGATCCGGAGGTGATGCGGTACCTCGCCGGGGAGCCGACGCCGCGGACCGAGGTCGAGGGCGTCGTACTGCCGGAGATCCTCAAGGTGTACGCCGCGCACCCGCAGCTCGGGACGTTCGCGGCCGAGGACGGCGGCGGGTTCGTCGGGTGGTTCGGGATGCAGCCGACCGCGGATCCGGCCACCGTCGGGGTCGGATACCGGCTGCTGCGGACCGCCTGGGGCAAGGGGTACGCGACCGAGGGGACCAAGGCGCTGATCGCGCACGCGTTCACGGCGCTCGGGATGACGCGCGTCGAGGCGGACACGATGGCGGTCAACCACCGGTCGCGGGCGGTGATGCGCCGCTCGGGTCTGCGGTTCGAGAAGGTGTTCCACGTGCACTTCGACGACCCGCTGCCCGGCACCGAGTTCGGCGAGGTGCTGTACTCCGTCGACCGCGCGACCTGGGAAGCTGGACACCATGGATGATCGCCCGTACGCCGTCCTCGACATCGACGCGACGCTGTCCGACACCAGCAAGCGGATCCACTTCATCGAGGCGAAGCCGAAGGACTGGGACTCGTTCTTCGAGCACGCGAAGGACGACGCGGTGCTCGAGGAAGGTCTCGCGGTCGCGACCACGCTGGCCGTGGACCACGTGATCGTGTACCTGACCGGCCGCCCGGAGCGGACCCGGCGCGTGACCGAGAAGTGGCTGAAGGACAACGGCTTCCCGGACGGCAAGGTGTACATGCGCGGCAACACCGACCGGCGCCCGTCGATGCTGATGAAGCTTGGCCGGCTCAAGCGCCTCGCCGAGCAGCGGCCGGTAGCGGTCCTGGTCGACGACGACCTGAAGGTGATCGCCGCCGCGAAGAAGGCCGGCTACACGGTGATGAGGGCCGACTGGGGACTCGATCCCGAGTCCCAGCCGACCCTCTTCGACGCCCAGGAATCCGAAGGGCGCACCTGACCTGCTACTTGCTGAGCCCGACGATCAGCACGTTCGGGTACGGCGGGTACGGCGGCAGGTAGAAGTTCTGCACCTTCGACCCGTGCAGGAACGCGTTCCGGGCGTACACCAGCGGCACGACCGGCGCGTCCTGCATGATCTGCTTGTCGATCGCGCCCCACATCCCGGCGGCCTTCGAGCGGTCCGACTCGGCCGTCGCGGCGGCGATCGCGGAGTCCACGGCCGGGTTCGAGTAGCGGGAGATGTTGTACCCGCCGTTGCCGATCTCCGAGGACGCGAACAGCGGCTGGATGTTGCCGATCGCGCTCGGGAAGTCCGGCAGCCAGCTGGACACGGTCAGGTCGAAGTCGGCCTTGTTCCCGGTGATCAGGTCGGTCAGCGGGGTGTTGTCCATCGGCTTGATCGTGACGTTGATCCCGGCCCGCTTCAGACCCTGCTGGATCGCCTGCGCGACGGAGACACCGATCACGCCGCTCGACGTGTTGTCGGCGACCAGGACCAGGTTCAGGTTGCTGACACCGGCGGCCTGCAGCATCTGCTTGGCCTTCTCGGGGTCACCGGCCGGCGGCGCCTGGAACAGGTCGAACTTGTTGTACCCGTCCATGCCCGGCGTGATCAGCGTCGACGCGATCTCGCCGCCGTACTCCGGTCCACCGACCGCGACCTGCACCGCCTGCTTGTCGACGGCGTACTGGATCGCCTTGCGGACGGCGGGGTTCGACAGCGCGGGCCGCTTCGTGTTCATCGCCAGGTACGCCAGCGCACCGGACGGCGAGGTGGCGACGCGGGCCTTGACGGCCGGGTTGCCGGTGATCGTCGGGATCAGCGCGGCCGGGACCGAGACACCGGTCGCGGCGGCGAACTTGTCGTCACCGGAGTCCGCAATCAGCCGCTGGTTGACGACGTCGGGCTGCAGGCCCATGTCGGTGACGATCGAGTCCGGCAGACCGGTCCGTGCCTCGTCGGTGGACTTGTCCCAGTTCGGGTTCCGGGTCAGCACGAGCTTCGAGCCGGGCGTGTACGACTGCACCTGGTACGGGCCGCTGGCCATCGGCTTCTCCCCGTAGTGCGCGGGGTCGGTGTCGGCCTTCTTCGGCACCGGCGAGAACGCCGGCATGCTGACGATCCACGGCCAGTCGCCGTACGGCTTGTTGAGCTTGAAGACGATCGTGCTGTCGTCGGGCGTCTCGATCGACGCCAGCTCGCCGCCCTTGTACGGGCCGGTGTACTTGTCGCCGCCGACCAGCAGCGCCTTGTGGTACCCGAGGCCGCCGGACAGCTCCGGCGCGAACGACCGCTCGACGCCGTACTTGATGTCGGCGGCAACGATCGGCGAGCCGTCGGCGTACTTCAGGCCGGACTTCAGCTTGTACGTCCAGGTCTTGCCGCCGTCGCTGACCTGCCCGGTGTCGGTGGCCAGGTCCGGGACCAGCTCGGCCGCCTTGTCCGGCGAGGTCTTCCAGGACGTCAGGCCGCGCAGCACCAGGTGGATCGTGCTGGTGCCGAGGTTCTGGCTCTTGGCCGGGTCGAGGCTGATCTCCTTCGCGGTGCTCAGCACGTGGAAGGTGCCGCCCTGCTCCGCCGCCGCGGTACTGCCACCACTGCTGGTGGACTTGTTGTTGGCGTTGCAGCCAGCCGCTGCCAGCGCCAGCGCGGCTGCCACGGCAACCGCTCGGGATATGTGTTTCATTCGGTCCTCTCAAGGGATGGGGGCTCAGGGAAGTAGCAGGCGGCCCGGTGGTCACCCTCGACGGACTCGAGCACCGGTCGTTTCGTCGCGCAGACGTCCTCGGCCTTGTAACAACGGGTCCGGAACGGGCAGCCGGACGGCGGGTCGATGGGCGTCGGTACGTCGCCGGTCAGCACGATCCGCTCCCGGACCACGCCCGGCTCCGGTACCGGTACGGCCGACAGCAACGCCTTCGTGTACGGATGCGCCGGCGACCGGTACACCTGCGCCGCGGGACCTTCCTCGACGATCGTGCCGAGGTACATCACCGCGATCCGGTCGGCGACCTGCCGTACGACGGCGAGGTCGTGGGCGACCAGCACGTACGACAGGCCGAGTTCGTCGCGCAGGTCCGCGAGCAGGTTCAGCACCTGCGCCTGCACGGAGACGTCGAGCGCGGACACCGGCTCGTCGCAGACCAGCAGGTCCGGTTTCACCGACAGCGCCCGGGCGATCCCGATCCGCTGCCGTTGCCCGCCGGAGAACTCGTGCGGATACCGCTCGAGGTGCTGCTCGGACAGCCCGACCTGCTCGAGCAGTTCGACCAGCTGGGCCCGGGACGGGCGGATGCCCTGCGCGCGGAACGGCGTACTGAGGATGGTGCCGACCGACTGCCGCGGGTTCAGCGAGGCCTGTGGGTCCTGGAAGACCATCTGGATCTGCCGGCGGATCGGGCGCAGCCGGCGGCCCTTGATCCGGGTGACGTCCTTGCCGCCGATCTCCACCCGGCCCGCGGTCGGGTCGAGCAGCCGGGTCGCGACCCGGGCCAGCGTGGACTTGCCGGAGCCGGACTCGCCGACGAGGCCGACGGTCTCGCCCTTGCGGACGACCAGGTTCACGCCGTCGACCGCGCGGACGGCCTGCGCCTTCTGCCACGGCACGCCACGCAAACCGAAGTACTTCTTGACGTCCTTGAGATTCAGCAACTCGGTCACGAGATCACCTCAGGGCGCCGGCCCAAGTGGCATGCGGCTTCGTGATCGCCCTCGCCCGGGCGCGGCGTCAGCTCGGGGCGCTCGGTGATGCAGCGCTCCCCCACCAAATGCGTGTACGCGCAGCGCGGCTGGAACGGGCACCCGGTCGCGATCGACCCGGGTGTCGGCGGCGCCCCCGGGATCGTCGTCAACCGCTCCTTCGGCGGTACGTCGACCCGCGGCATCGCGCCGAGCAACCCGAGGCTGTACGGATGCGCCGCCCGGAAGAACAGGTCCCGGACGGTCCCGCGCTCGGCGGCACGGCCGGCGTACATCACCAGCACGTCGTCGGCGACCTCCGCGACCACGCCGAGGTCGTGCGAGATCAGCACCAGCGCCGTACCGAACTCTTCCTGGACGTCGTCGAGCAGACGCATGATCTGTGCCTGCACGGTCACGTCGAGTGCGGTCGTCGGCTCGTCCGCGATCAGCACTCTCGGGTCGTTCACCAGAGCCATAGCAATCACGACCCGCTGCCGCATTCCCCCGGAGAACTCGTGCGGGTAGCTGTCCGCGCGCCGCGCCGCGTCCGGGATGCCGACCTTGTCGAGCATCTCGACCGCCCGGCGGTGCGCGGCCTTCCTCGAGACGTCGTGGTGCAGCCGGTACGCCTCGGCGACCTGCCAGCCGACCGAGTAGTACGGGTTGAGGGCCGAGAGCGCGTCCTGGAAGACCATCGCGATGTCGTTGCCGCGGATCTTGCGCAGGTCGTCGTTCGGCAGCCCGGTCAGCTCGCGCCCGTCGAGCAGCACCTCGCCGGTGACGCCCGCATTCGACGGCAGCAGGCCCATCACCGCGGCCGAGCTGACACTCTTCCCGGAGCCGGACTCCCCCACAATCGCGAGCGTCTGGCCCGGCGCGACCGCGAAGTCGATGCCGTCCACGGCAGGCACCGGACCGTTCTCGGTCGCGAACGTGACATGCAGGTCGTGAACTTCCAGCAGTGTTTCATTTTTCTGGGGCTCAGCCATGGCTCACCCTCGGGTCGAGCACACCGTGCACTATGTCCACCACCAGGTTCGCGAGGATGATCAGGAACGCCGCAAACAACGTGACGCCGACGACCACGGCCACGTCCAGCTGGCCGACGGCGCTGATCAGCAGGTCGCCGAGACCCTGCATGCTGAACACCTTCTCGGTCAGGATCGCACCGCCGAGCAGGCTGCCCAGGTCGAGGCCGAACAGCGTGATCACCGGCACCAGCACACCGCGCAGACCGTGGGTGAGCACCACCCGCCGCTCGCCGGCGCCCTTCGCGCGGGCCGTGGTGATGTAGTCGAGGTTCAGCTCCTCGATCATCTGTGAGCGGGTCAGCCGGATGTACGACGCCGAATGCAGGATCGCGAGCACGATCCACGGCGTGATCAGGTGCCACGCCCAGTCGACCGGGCTCTCGGTGAGCGGGACGTACCCGCTGACCGGGACCATGTTCAGCCAGAACCCGAACACCAGGATCGCCAGCAACCCGAGCAGGAACGACGGCGTCGAGACCCCGAGCAGCGCGACCCCGACCGCCAGCCGGTCCAGGATCCGGCCCCGGTTCAGCGCGGCGACCACACCGAGCGAGACGCCGAGCACCAGCCACAGGACGGCGGCACCGAGCGCGATCGAGGCGGTGATCGGCAGCCGGTCCAGGATCAGCGTGGTCACCGGACGGCCGAGCGGGAACGAGTACCCGAAGCAGGGCGCGTCGCAGTGCACCGCCGCCGCGCCGTCGCCGAACGTCCGGCCGGCGAAGATGCCCTTCAGGAAGTTCAGGTACTGCTGCAGGGTGCTCTGGTCGAACTGCATGAAGTGCCGCGCCTGCGCCAGCCGGTCCGGCGTACAAGGCTTGCCGCAGGCCAGATGCGCCGGGTCGGCCGGGATCGCGTAGAAGACCAGGTAGACGGCGAGGCTCAGCGCGAGCATCACCAGCAGCGCGGCGAACAGCCGGCGGACGACGAACCACAGGAGGCCGGGCATCAGTTCGTCCTCCGCAGCCGGACGTCGAACGCGTCCCGGACACCGTCGCCGAGCAACGTGAACCCGAGCACCGCGAGGAACAGCATCGCGCCCGGGAACAGCAGGAACCACGGATCCGCGCCGGTGTACACCCAGGCGATCGAGTCCGAGATCGAGCGGCCGAGACTCGGTGTCGGCGGTGGTACGCCGACGCCCAGGAAGGACAGCGCCGCCTCGGCACCGACGTACCCGGGGATGGCCAGCGTGGCGATCACCAGCACCGGGCCGAGCAGGTTCGGCAGCAGCTCGCGGGTGATCACCATCCAGCCGCTCGAGCCGACGCTGCGGGCCGCCTCGACGAACTCGCGGGTGACCAGCGAGCGCGCCTGGTTGCGGATCAGTCGTGCCAGTCCGGCCCAGCCGAAGACGCTCAGGACGCCGATCAGCAGCACCGTCCGCGGCACTTTCGCCGGGACAATGATGCCCAGGGCAATCATGAAGACGAGCTGCGGGAACCCGAACAGGAAGTCCAGCAGCCGGGACACGACCGCGTCGTACCAGCCGCCGAAGTACGCCGCGCTGATCCCGAGCAGGGTGCCGACCACGGTGGTGATCACGGTGACCGTGATCGCGATCACCAGCGACGTCCGGAGCCCGAGCACCACGATCGAGAACAGGTCCCGGCCGGTCAGCGGCTCGACCCCGAACCAGTGCGTCCCGCTCATCCCGCCGGCCGCACCGCGCGGCGCGTTCCCGCGGGCCGGATCGAGCAGGTCGATGTGGTACGTCGTCGCGTCCTGACCGGCCAGCCCGACCAGCAGCGGCGCGGCCGCGGCGACCAGGATCAGCAGCACCACCAGGGCGAACCCGACCCGCGCGCTGCGGTCGCGCCGCGCCCGGCGCATCGCCTGCCGGGTGGGCGATACGGTCCCGGCGACCGAGGAACTCACAAGCACTCCTGACGGGTCAGATGGTGACAGCCGACAAAACCTAGGCCGCATCCTTCCACCAGCGGCTTCCCATCTCGAATCCCGAGAATCTCGGGTTCATAACTCCACATTCGGATAGCTCTTGCCGTCCGGTTACGCTCCGCTGCGTGGACGGCTTCGTGCGGATCGGTGACCGGATCGTGTTCTACAACATCTACGGCACCGAGGGCGGTGTGCCCACGATCTCGTTCGGCGGTTCGCCGAGCACTCGGTGGAAGCGGCCGGACGCCGTCGCCGCCATCGACGAGTCCGGCGTACGGCTGGCGCAGGCGGACCGGCCCGGGTACGGCGGGTCGACGCGGCAGCCCGGGCGGACGGTCGCGTCCGTCGTACCGGATGCGGTCGCGCTGGCGGACGAGCTCGGGTGGGAACGGTTCGCGGTCACCGGCGGATCCGGGGGCGGTCCGCACGCACTGGCCTGCGCGGCGCTGCTGCCGGAGCGCGTCACGCGCTGTGCCGTGATCGGCAGCATCTCACCGCCGATCGTCGACGGTCCGGAGCCGACCGAGGAGGACGAAGCCGCGGATCCGCGCCGCAACCGCACCTCCTGGAAGGCGCTGCACGGCGATCTGCGGCCGGGGATGGAGGAAACCGCCCACGCGATCATGACCGCCGTCGATGCCGGCGGCCCTGAGTTGCCGCCGGATCCCGGCGCCGAACCCGGTCCGCCTGCCCGCGAGGACCCGGCCGCGATGGCCCGGCTCGCCGCGACGTTCGTGACCAGCCACCACGGCTGGGAGGACGACCTGATCGCGTTCGCGAAACCGTGGGGCTTCGACCTCGGCGCCATCCACGTCCCGGTGTCCGTCTGGCACGGCTCCGCCGACGAACGCGCCGGCAAGTACGCCGACCACCTCGCGGCCGCGATCCCGCACGCCGAACGCCGCTACTACGTCGGCGGCCACATCCCGCCGGCAAATGCGTACCGCGAACTGCTCAGGTGGCTGACACTGTCCTGATGGACCTCGCGCGGGAACTCGTACTGAAGCTGTACCCGGACGCCCGGGCCGCCTGGCTCGGCGGCAGTGTGGTGCGAGGCGACGCGAGCCCGACGTCCGACCTGGACATCACGGTCCTGCAGGACGGCCCGGTCCTGCGGAAGTCGATCGAGTACGGCGGCTGGCCGGTCGAGCTGTTCGTCCACACCGAGAAGTCGCTGCGGTACTTCGCCGACAAGGACCAGGACCGCCGGCAGCCGACTCTGATGCGGCTCGTCGGGGAGTCGGTCGTGCTGGTGGACACCGACGGCTCGGGCGCACGCCTGCAAGCGGAGTACCTGGCCGAGGTCGCCGCAGGCCCCAAGCCGTTGTCGGACGACGAACTCAACCTGCTGCGCTACACGATCACCGATCTGCTGGAGGACTTCGCCGGCGCGACCGGCGACGTACGGCTGGCGATCGCGACCTTCCTGTGGCAGGAAGCCGCCCGGCTACTCCTGACCGCCTCCGGCAACTGGTCAGGCACCGGCAAAGGCCTGCTCCGCGAGGTCGCCCGGTACGACGCGTCGCACACCACCGACCATGCCGCAGCGTTGCTGGCCGGGGTACGAGCCGACGACGACCGGCTGGTGACCGCCGTGGAGCGGATCCTGGCCACACACGGAGGCCGCCTGTTCGCCGGCTTCGAGCTGGCCGCTCCGGCCGGTGTATAGGGTCGGGTCCGTGCCTGATATCGACGTAGCATTTCTTGCTCTGCCCCGGCAGGAGCTGGCTGCGGCCGCCCTGCAGCGTGCGCGCGATCTGGGGGCGACGTTCGCCGAGTTCCGGTTGGAGCGGATCCGGTCGGAGTCCATCTCGTTGCGCGACAGTGTGCTGGAGAGCGCCAAGGACGACGAGGACCTCGGCCTGGCGGTGCGGGTGATCCACGACGGGACCTGGGGATTCGCGGCCGGGGTCGCGCTCACCGCGGACGAGGCGGTGCTGCTCGCCGAGCAGGCCGTCAACATGGCGCAGGTGTCGCGCCCGATCAACGCGGAGACGATCGAGCTCGCGGACGAGCCGGTCTACGACGACGTCACCTGGATCTCGTCGTACGAGATCGACCCGTTCAGCGTGCCGCGGGCCGAGAAGGTCGCGCTGCTCACCGACTACAGCGACCGGCTGCTGAAGGCCGACGGTGTCGCGCACGTCGGCGTGCACGTCGCCACGATCCACGAATGCAAGTACTACGCGAACTCCGCCGGGACGTCGTACACCCAGCAGCGGGTCCGGATCGGCCCGAAGATCACCGCGCACGGCGTCGCGGAGGACCGCTTCGACTCGATGTCGTCGACGGCTCCGCCGGCCGGCCGCGGCTGGGAGTACATGACCGGCACCGGCTGGAACTGGGACGAGGAACTGGCGCAGATCCCCGGCTGGCTGGCCGAGAAGCTGGCGGCGCCGAGCGTCGAGGCCGGCACGTACGACGTGGTCATCGACCCGTCCAACCTGTGGCTGACGATCCACGAGTCGATCGGCCACGCCACCGAACTCGACCGCGCGCTCGGGTACGAGGCGAACTACGCGGGCACCAGCTTCGCCACCCTCGACCAGCTCGGCACGCTGAAGTACGGCTCGCCGGTCATGCACGTCACCGGCGACCGCACCGCGGAGAACGGCCTGTCCACGGTCGGGTACGACGACGAGGGTGTCGCCGGGCAGCAGTGGGACCTGGTCAAGGACGGGATCCTGGTCGGCTACCAGGTGGACCGCCGGATGGCGAAGAAGAACGAGGACGTGCTCGGGACGCCGCGCTCCAACGGTTGCGCGTACGCCGACTCGTCCGGCCACATCCCGATCCAGCGGATGGCCAACGTCTCGCTCCAGCCTGCCGCGGACGGCCCCTCCACCGAGGAGCTGATCGGCAAGGTCCGGAACGGGATCTACATCGTCGGCGACAAGTCCTGGTCGATCGACATGCAGCGGTACAACTTCCAGTTCACCGGGCAGCGGTTCTACAAGATCACCGACGGCAAGCTCGACGGACAGCTCCGCGACGTCGCGTACCAGGCGACGACGACCGACTTCTGGGGCTCGATGGAGGCGGTCGGCGGCCCGCAGACGTACGTCCTCGGCGGCGCGCTGAACTGCGGCAAGGCCGAGCCCTCGCAGTCCGGCGCGGTCAGCCACGGCTGCCCGTCGGCGCTGTTCCGCGGAGTACGCATCCTCAACACCACCCAGGAGGCCGGCCGGTGACCGCCGTACAGCTCACCCCGCAGGACACCGTCGAGCGGGGCCTCGCCCTGGCGGCGGCCGAGGGCGCCGACGGCTGCGTCGTACTCGTCGCCGAAACCTCCAGCACCAACCTGCGCTGGGCGAACAACACCCTGACCACGAACGGCGCGATGCGCGGGTCCAGCGTGACCGTGATCGCGACCGTCGGCTCCGGCGAGGGTACGGCGGCCGGCGTCGTCGGCCGGTCGTCCGTCACCGAGGACACGCTCCGCGAGATCGTCTCCGCCGCGATCGCCACCGCGCGCGCCGCCGGGCCGGCCGAGGACGCGCGACCGCTCGTCGACGGGACCGCGTCGGCGGACTGGGCGCTCGAGCCGGAGGAGACCACGGTCGGCGTCTACGAGAAGTTCGCGCCGTCGCTCGGGGAGTCGCTCAAGCAGGCGGCCGCCGCCAAGCGCCGGCTGTACGGGTTCGCGAACCACGAGGTCGTCACGCTGTACGTCGGCTCCTCGACCGGGCTGCGGCTCCGGCAGGCGCTCCCCCGCGGGTACGTGTCCTCGACCGGCAAGAGCGACGCCCACTCGGCCTGGGTCGGTACCGCGACCCAGGACTTCACCGACGTCGACGCGCTCGCGCTGGACGCCGAGCTCACCCGGCGCCTCGGCTGGGCCGGGCGGACCGTGTCGGTCGACGCCGGCCGGCACCCGACGATCCTGCCCCCGGCCGCGGTCGCGGACCTGATGACGTACCTGTTCTGGCAGCTCGACGGCCGGGACGCGTTCGAGGGCCAGACCGTGTTCTCGAAGCCCGGCGGCGGAACCAGGCTCGGCGACACGCTCTCGTCGCAGCCCGTGTCGCTGCACTCGGATCCGGCGCTCGCGGGGCTGGAGGCGTTCGCGTTCGCGGTGGCCCGGTCGTCCGGCGGGTCGTCGAGCGTGTTCGACAACGGGCTCACGCTGACGGCCACGGACTGGATCCGCGGCGGCAAGCTCGAACACCTGATGACCAGCCGCTACACCGCGGACCTGATCGACGTACCGACGGCGACGCCGGACATCGACAACTACGTGCTCACGGTGGACGGCGCGAGCGGGACGACCGACGACCTGGTCGCGGGCCTCGACCACGGGCTGCTGCTGACCTGCCTGTGGTACATCCGGGTCGTCGAGCCGCAGACACTGCTGCTCACCGGGCTGACCCGCGACGGCGTCTACCTGGTCGAGAACGGCGAGGTCACCGGGGCCGTCAACAACTTCCGGTTCAACGAGAGCCCGGTCGACCTGCTGGCCCGCTTCACCGCGGCCGGCGCGACCGTGCCGTCGTTCTCCCGCGAGTGGGGCGACTACTTCTCCCGGACGGCGACCCCGCCGCTGCTGATCCCGGACTACAACATGTCCAGCGTCAGCCAGGCCAACTGATCAGCTGATCGACTGATCGACTGGTCGAACGCAGAACGCCCCGCCGGATGCACCGGCGGGGCGTTTCGTTCGTACTGCGTCAGACCGTCGGGTAACCCGGCTCCGCCGGACCCGCCTGCCCCGGACCGCCGAACCGCTCGCCGGCCTTCGGGTCCGGTCCGTACTGGTTCTGGCCCGCGGTGCCCTCGCCGGCCGCCAGCACGATGAACCAGATCGTCCCGATACACGGCACCAGGTTGATCAGGATCCACCAGCCGGAACGGTTGGTGTCGTGCATCCGCCGGATCGCCACACCGATCGTCGGCAGCAGCACCGCGAGCCCGTAGATGGACTGCAGGATGCCGCTGGTGCCGTTGTTGTAGGTCGTCCCGAGAACCCGGTCGATGATCGACAGGATGATCGAGGCGATGACGCTGAAGAGTACGAACATCCAGTACTCCTTGCGACGGGCGCGCCCGTCGAACACGGCGTACTTCTTGAGGACGTCGATGTACCACTGCATTGCTATCTCCGATGGTCGAAGGTGACACGCGGGTCAGAAGCCTGTCGGAACCTGCGGGGAACGTCAATCCGGCTTTTCGCTTTGGTGATCACACTGCAATCTGACACCTAGAGCCGGCTTCAGCTTTCAGGCGCGGTTTTCGTCATCGTCACGCGCAGCATCAGCCGCTGCCCCTCCTGGTACGGCGCGACCTCGTCGAGGCTCCAGTGCTCGCCGAGCTCGTCGACCAGATCCTTGCCGAAGAAGCGTCCGACGAAGCCGTCGTGCCCCGCCAGCCCGTCCGCCAGCTGCTGCCAGTGCTGCGCACACGGGTCCTCCGCGGACCAGACGGCGTACACGAAAACCCCGCCCGGCCGCAGCACCCGGTGGATCTCACCGACCAGCGACCGCAGCTCCGCGGGCGAGAACGCCATGTTCAGAAGCAGATTCGCGAACACCGCGTTCACCGTCGCGTCGGCCGGCGGCAACGGATCCCGGACGTCGTGCAGCGCCGCCGTCACCCGGTCGTCGAGCCCTTCCCGCTGCGCCGCATGCCGCAACTGGTCGAGCGCCGTCTCGCTGAAGTCGGTCGCGTGCACGCTGAACCCGTGCCTGGCCAGGAAAAGCGCGTCCCGCCCGTGCCCCGCCCCCAGCTCCAGCACGTCCACGATCCCCGCCGCCCCGAACAACTCCACCGCCCGCCGCACCGCGGCCGACGGCTCCGCCCCGTGCAATTCCGGCCGCCGCGCATACGCCGCGTCCCACCGCTCCTGCTGGGCCCTCGCCAGCTCGACGTTCCCGCCATTTCCAGAATTCCCAGTGTGCATTGTGGTGCTCCCCGTGGTCGTCACACCGATCTGGACGATCGACAGACCGCGCCAGCCTACGTCACAACCCGCATAATGGTCCCGTCGGACGGAAGTCGGTGGAGGCGCATGCTGGACGGAAGCGACAAGCAGTCGGAAAAGGTGCGGGTGCTCGCCAACGCACTCGAGAAGCTTCGGACACACGGCGGGCTGACCGCCGACCGCCTCCGCGCGGACCGCACCGGAGTGTCCGCACCGCTGCTGTCCCTGGCCGCGACCCGGCGCTATGCGAACGTGCACGAGCTCGACCTTCCCGACGCCGCGGTCGCGCTGGTCTGCGACTGCGTCCGCGAGGACCTCTACGACTCCCAGCAGATCGTCGCGGACGCCGTCCTCGCCCTCGGCGTACTCGGCCCGAACCTTGCCGGCGCAGGCATCGAAGCGCACGTCACCAGGGCGCTCTACAACCTGGCACTCGGCCGCCGCCGGGAGACGCTGCTGGATCATTGGCATCCGCTGCACGCCGCTCTCGCCGTCGACCCGATCGCGGCCCCGAGCGACCGCTACCTCCGCGGTACGACGGAACTCGCCGTCCTGCGGGAGCTCGCGTACCAGCTCACCCGGCGGGACACGTACTCCGTCGGCGCGAAGAACGTCGCGCGCACCGACGCCGTACCGGTCGCCGACCAGCCGTCGCCGGGCCGGGTCGTGGTGATCGGCGGCGCCGTCATGGACGCCACGTTCCGGACCAAGCATCTGCCGGCGCCGGAGACGTCGATCGAGGCGCTCGGCTTCAGCCTCTTCCCCGGCGGCAAAGGTCTCACCCAGGCCGTGGCGGCGGCCCGCCTCGGCCTGCGGACCTCGCTGATCGCGGCCGTCGCGACCGACCGCTTCGGCGACCAGATCGTCGACTACCTCGAGCAGGAACACGTGGACACGTCGCTCCTGAAGCGGGTGGCCAAGGCCGACACGCCGTTCACCGGGGTCTTCCAGCAACAACTCGGCGACAGCATCGCGGTGAACTGGCGCAACGAGAAGCAGATCCACCTCGACTCCGGCGACGTGTCCCGGCACCGCGACGATCTGCTGGACTGCGACGCGTTGCTGATGACCTTCGAGGTTCCCCGTGACACCCTGGAGGACACGCTCGCGCTCGTGCACGACGGCACCGCGCGCCGTCCGGTCGTGATCGTCACGCCCGGCCAGCCGTACGCCGACGACGAGGTCTCGGCGGACACGCTCGCGCAGATCGACTACCTGATCGCACATGCCTGGGAGCTGGAGTCGTTCGCCCGGCAGGACGTCCCGTTCGACCCGGACTCCGTGGCCCGCACGCTGCTCGCGTACGGCGTCAAAACGCTGTGCCTGCTGATGCGAGGCGGCTGCAACGCGTACTCCCGCCCGATGCGCGACGTACTGCGGATCGCTGCCCCGCCGGCGATCTACAAGGAGTCGTCGGTCGCCCGCGACGCCTTCTGCGCGGCGCTCGCGGCGCAGCTCATCGACACCGAGAACAAGTTCTCCGAGGAGGTCGGCCGCTGGGCGACCGCGGCGATGTCCTGCGCCGCGTCCGACTTCCCGCGCCGCAACTCGCTGCCCACCCGGCGCCGCATCGACGACCTGCTGGAAGGCATCCAGCAGTAGTCAGCACAGGATCAGCGCAGGATGCGGTGTTGCTCAGTGGGCTGCACGACTTCGGTCGCGCCGCGGATCCGGCAGCAGAAGATCAACGAGTCGCTCAGCTCCGCGAAGCTCCGGGTCGCGTTCCGGTCGGCCGCGCACAGTTCGTCGATACTGCGGATGGCCGGGAAGCTCGCGCGCATCTCGCGGATGCTCATGTACTTGCGCTTGTAGTACAGGTACGGCCGGGCCCGGACGGTCATCCACTGCTGCCAGTTCGACGCGAGGTAGCTCGATCCGGTGAACCCTAGGTTCGGGTCGACGGCCGTGGTCAGCAGCTCCACACCGCCGCGCTTCTGGAAGTACTTGCGCACCTGCGCCAACAGGTACGACACCGCGTTCGGTGGTGCGCCGTCGAAGGAGTACACCCGCGACAGGTCCCACACTGATTCCCGCGGTACGCCGAACTGCTGCAGCAGTTGGTCCGCGACCCGCTGCCACTCCAACGGCGAGGCACTACACAGGGTCAACGGCGTACCGGTGTTCTTGTCGACCAGTGCGAAGTTGAGGGATCCGCGCCGGGCGTTGCGCAGGTAGTGCATGCTGCCGAAGACCCGGTCCGCGTCCTCGCCGACCTGCCGGAACTCCAGGTCCGACAGCACGTACTCGCGGCGCGGGATCAGGTCACGCACGGCGCGCTGGTCCTTGCGCAGCCGCGCGGCGTTGCTGACGACAACGGTCACCGCGTCGCGGTAGCTGACCTGGCCGGCGGCATCGGCGTAGCACGGCAGGTGCAAGCGGGTCCGGACCGCGAGCGCGCGCCGGTCCACGCCCCACAGCCGGGCCAGGGCCAGTAGATGTCCGGTGGATTCCGCAGCGCTAATTCGAAAAGCAGCAGCTTTCTGCACGAGTCGGATGCTAGCGGATCGCGGCCACCGCGCGACAACTTTCAAACCTTCATGTTTTGGCGTGTTGGCGGCGACCGGCGTGCCAGTTGGCAGACCTCGGTGCCAACTGGCACTGTGCCGAATTCCACTACCGCCCAAATTGCCTTTGCGCAAAAGCCGTGACGCTTGTTTGGCATCCAATTCACGCATTGTCAGCCGATTGTCGTGCGATGGAATAGAGATGGGAAACTACTCGGCGAGAAGGGGATCTCCGATGCAAATCCTCGCAACCCTGGTCGCGCTCGCGGGCGCGATTCTGGTGACCTCGTTCTGGAAGCAACTACTGACACTGGTCCTGGTGGGCGCAGTCCTGGTGTTCTGTTTCGGGCTCTACAACATCGTCGTTGCGGTGGCCCACTGACCGCGGCCGGGCCAGGCTCAGTGGCCGCTCCCGAACCAGCGGGACATGCCCTGCGACAGCACCTGCGCCCGGCCCCACACCGGATCGGAGCGGAGCTGCCGCGCGGACTGCCTGCTGGTCGCCCGGTACTCGATCGACCGCTCCACAAGGCTGCTGTGCCGGTCACAGACGACGTCGTGATCGGCCAGCAGCTCGAACTGGTCGCAGGTCACGTCGACGATCCAGCGCCCGGGCCAGACCGGCACGCCGATCTCGATCCAGCAGTGGAACTCCAGCGTCCGGCCGTCGACGACGACGTCCCCGACGCAGTACCGGGCCTGGATCCGCAGGTACCACGGCAGCGCGCGGAGCAGCAGCCAGGCGGAACTCACCCCGCACTGACCGGCCGAGGCCGGCAGATCCGGCCGGGCATGGAAGTCCGGGTGCACGGTGGAGTCGGACCACTCCAGTGAGAGCGCCGCGCGGTAGACGTGCAGACGACGGCGGGCGACTGCCAAGGCGGACTGTGGCATGCGCGTCCTCCCCAATTCTCTCGTCCGTCGCGCCCCCGCGCGGCGGTAACAAGTTCACTGGGCATTGTCTGCGCATCCCGATTAGCTTGGCAAGATCGTTTCTAAATACACCGGGCCAACGGTGTGCAGTGGATTCGGAATGGTGCCGGTCACCGGTATCGGTGGACGCGTGTCCAGGTCGGTGTAACCGAGTTTCAGCCGGTATCCGTTCAGCGGATAACGCAGGAAGGTGGCACCGGTCAGTCCGGTCGCAGCCAGCCGGTCGGTGTATTCAGGGTGTTCCTCGGTGTATCGGTGTATCTCCCCGCGGACCAGGCCCCAGAAGGCTTCCTCCGGTAGGTGTTGCTGTGCGGTCAGCGGGTTGAGGACGCCGAGGAGGAGGGCGTCGACGAGGTATTGGCGCAGGACCGGCCAGGGTTTTCTGGGCAGGACGCGGGCGTGCGAGTCGGGTTCGGGGCCGCGGGCAATGATCGGGGTGGTGGAGAGGTTGATGTCGTCGACCAGGTCCTTGATCACCAGGCGGGCCGGGAGGCCTTGGGGGCTGCAGATGACGGCGAGGTTCTCGCCGTGCGGGTTGACGGTGATGCCGTAGTGGTGGAGGAGGTGCAGCAGGGGGCGGAGGAGGGTGCCGACCAGGTGCGCGAGCCAGGTGTGCGGGTCGGTGCCGGCGCGGGTGATCGCGGCCGCGGTGAAGCCGGGGTGCAGGACGGCGGCCAGGGGCCAGACGGTTTCGCCGTCGCGGAGGCGGGGGTCGACGGGGTCGCGCCAGATGACGCCGAGGGTTTCGGTCCACTGGTACGGGATGCCGGGGTGGGTGGACAGTTGCGGGTGCGGGACGGTGACCGAGGCGACCTCGCCGAGGAGTTCGGTGCCGAGGGTGCGGAACACGTCGTCGCGGGACCAGAGGCCACGCAGCCACTGGGTGATCATCGGGGCGGCGAGCGTGCAGTGCTCGGGGAGGCCGCGGTAGACGGAAGTGTTGAGGATCTTCAGCGGCAGCTTGACCTGGTAGCGGTCCGGCCGGCCGATGTTCACCATCGTGCGGATCGACTGCGTGGGCAGGTACTCGTCGGGGCTCTCCCCCAGCACGACGATCTCGCCGGCGGCCAGCTCCCGCGCCCACTGCGTGCGTACGACGTGGTCGAGCTGCCACGGGTGGCACGGCAGCCACACGTACGCGTCCGGGTCGTCCAGCCGGGCGCGGAACGTCGACACGGTCTCCGGGTCGAGCTCGCGAGCGATGACGCCGTGCTCCGAGAGGTCCGGCGTACCGCGGAACTCGGCGAGGCCGCGTCGTACGGCCAGCCAGACCAGGTGCAGCGGAGTACGCGCTTCCGGGGCGTACTGCTCGCTGTCTGCGGCGGAGAAGCCCAGCCGGCCCTTGTTGGCGACCAGGAGCGGGTGTCCGGTCAGATGCCCTTCCACCTGGCTGTGATGCAGTTCCAGCAGCTCAGTCGCGGGTACTGCGGTCTCGGCCATCCGTACGTCGGCCGCGAGCGTGCTGGTGAGCTCCGCGACGTACCCGGCCGCCGTGGACCCGTCCACGCCCAGTACGTCGGCCGCGTCGACGAAGAACTGGATCGGGTCCGTGGCGGGCTCGCTCTCGTCGTTCCCGAGGATCCCGGCGGTGGTACGGCGAATCGACGCAGGATCGACCCGCCAGCTCCCGAAACCACCACGGGTCGCCTCGAACACGTACGACACCGCACCGAACTCCAGGCGATTCTCGACCGGTTCCAGCAACCCCTCCGTGCAGAACTGGGAGATGAGCTTCGCGAGTAGCTCCGACGAGCACTGTGTCCACGTACTCATCCGGGAATCGCAAACGTCGTGTACGCGGTGGTCTTGGGCAGCCGGAACACCTCACGACCGGCAACGCTGTTCAAGATGCCCGCGTTGCGGACCGCACCGATGCCTAGGTCCGGTGCAGCAACGCCGTGACTGTGCAGGTCCGCGTTGGCGACAAAGACGCGCCCGTCCAACGCACCGCGCACACCGTGGTCGCGGTTGATCACCCAGCGACCGGCAGCGTCGTGTTCGAGCTTGTCCTGCAAAGAGTCCATGAACGGCAGCGAGCGGTTCCGGTAGCCCGTCGCAGCCACCACAGCGTCCGTAGTGTGCTGGAACGTCCTCCCGCTGTCAGCGTGCAGCATGGTGAGCTCCAACCCGTCAGCACGCGCTTCAGCCGAAACGACGGCCACACCACACAGGAGCTCAGCCGCCAGATCCCTTGTGTACAAGACGTCGTGGATGTCGTCCAAGGTCTCCGAGGAAATCCCCTTGTAGTGCCGCCACTGCTCCTTCACCAGCCGGTCGCGCGTTGGCTCGTCCAGCGCGTGGAAGTAGTCGACGTACGACGGTGTCGTCATCTCCAGGACCAGCTTGGAGTAGTCCAATGGCGCGAACGACGGCGTACGGGTCAGCCACGACACAGCGGGACCGTCGGCGCGTAGCAGGTCCAACGCGCACTCAGCACCCGACTGACCGGACCCGACCACCGTCACCCGCCCGGCCCGCAGCAGGTCCTCCCGACGGAACAGGTAGTCCGCCGAATGCAGGAACCGCTCAGCAGGCAGCCCAGCCAGGGCCGCAGGTACGAAAGGCTCGGTCCCGACGCCAACCACGAGGTGTCGCGCCTCGAAGTGCTCAGCGGCGTCACCACGCTCCACTGTCAGCTCGAACGCGGACCCGTTCCACTCGGCCGACCGTACGTGATGCCCGAAGTGCAAGGACTCCAACTGCGCCGCGCACCACCGCAGGTACGCCTCGTACTCCCGCCGTGTCGGATGGAACTTCTCCCGTACGTAGAACTGGTAAAGCCGGTCGTTGTCCTTCAAATACGACAGGAACGACAGGTGGTGTGCAGGCTCCACCAGACTGACCAGGTCCGCCAGGAACGACACCTGCAGCATCGCGTCCTCGAACATCAGCCCCCGGTGCCACGTGAACTCCGGCCGGCTGTCCAGCACGGCCAGCCGTACGTCGTCCACGCCGTCCGCCAGCGCGGCGAGCCCGAGGTTGAACGGCCCGCAGCCGATCGCGATCACGTCGTACATCTCATGCCTCCTGCACGGCCCGGGTCCGGACCATCAGTACTGCTGTCTTCTCGGGCAACTGGAGCTCCCCGGACTGGACGAACCCCGCGGCCGCGAACGCGCGGACGGAGGGCGTGTTCTCGACGTCGGGCTCAGCCACCACCCGAGGGCAGCCCGGCTCAGCCCGCAGGACCGTGTCCGCGACCTGCCGGAGCAGCTGCCGCCCAAGACCACGCCCTACCCGGGTGCCGTCGCCGATCGCGACATGCACGCCCCAGTCCTCGTCGTCGTACGGGTAATAGTCGGCGAGCCGGTCGTGCCTGACGCGGTACAGCTCGACGTACGCGAACTCCTCCGCGTCCAGCGTCACCACACACGGCTGGGAGTGCTCCCCCGCCGCCTGCTGCTCGACCTCCTGCGCCCAGCGCTCCACGGACCAGCCCTGGTGCCACCACCGACGTACATGCGGCTGGGCCATCCACAATGCGATCCGCGGCGCGTCGGACGGGACGGCCGGGCGCAGTACGAACGACGTCACCGCAGCGGGTTCGGGATGTCGAGGTACACCGACTGCGCGTCCAACGGGGCGACCACCTCGTCGATGCCGCGCAGCCGGGTCAGCATGTTCGCCTTGCAGGGCAGAGTTTCCGCTTCGAGCCAGCGCCGCGCCAGGCGGTCGCCGTCCGGCCCGGCCGCGTTCAGCAGCGGCAGCGCGTACCGCAGCCGATCGCGGACGACGGACAGCAGCGCGTCCTCGTCGGCGATCCCGTCCGCGGCCAGGCAACCAACGACCGCGAGCGCCTGGTTGTGCAGCAGGTAGTACGTCAGCCGATCGTCGACAATCGGATCGTCGACGACCGCCAGCGTCGAGTCCCGCAGGCCGGTGACCGCGAGCAGCCCGCGCACGTACGACGAGGCGAGGTAGTACCCCTGGTTGTCGCGATACGCGCCGCCCTTGATCCGCCCGGTGCCGTCCAGCCGGACCAGCGTGTTCTGCTGATGCGCCTCCAGCCCGATGCCCGTCTCGGCGTACAGGTGCAGCATCGGCACCAGGACGTTGTCGATGTACGCCGCCGTCCACCCGGCCGGGTCCTCGGCCGCGAACTCGCTCAGCCGGCTGATCCCGCCCGGACGCGGCGCGACCAGCCCGGCCAGGCAGGCGTAACTGTTGACGTCCGCCGGGACCTCCCGGACCGCGACGTCGAGTCCGGTGAGCGTCGGCCCGCCCTCGTCCAGCGCGACCCACGCTGGGTCGCGGACGATGCTGAAGCGCGGATGCGCGGTCGCCGTCCCCGCGTTGTACGCCGAGTCCAGCAGCCGGTTGATCTCGAGTCCGCGGCGCAGTTCGGTCGGCGTCGACTCGCGCCGCGAGTTCGTGATCCGCAGGCCGAGCGACAGCTTCAGCATCACCGGCAAATCCGGGTGGAACACGGTCCGCAGACTCGACGTCGGGTACCACTGCGCGCCGTGCGGCCCGAGCGCCTTCACCCGGCCGGCCGCGATCAGGTCGGCCACCCGCGGACGCTGCAGCACCGCCGCGGCCTGCCACGGGTGGGCCGGGACCAGGACCCGGCCCGGCGACGGGGTGATACCGGCCAGCGCGCCCATCAGCTGCACAGCGTCCAGTCCCTGCAGCGAGGGCGCGCCGGCCACCTGGTCCGACGACACCAGTTCGGCGTCGGCTTCGAACCAGTGCACTGCGAAACGGCCGCCGAGCTCCGGCGAGTACGCCGCCAGCTCGTCGCCGCTCAGTCCGTCCCGGCTCTTCGGCGCGGGGTGGTTCAGGTGCCCGAACAGCAACGCCTGCTCGGTCTCGAGGAAACGCCCGGGCCCGCGTTGGCCGTCGGCCTGCTCCACGAACAGCGCGACGTTCCGTACCGACTCCGCAGTACGCGCCGCCAGGTCGTCGACCTCCCCCGGATCCGCGTCCGCCGACAGCACCCGCACCAGTTCCTCCGGCGCCGGCGGCGCACCGTCCAGCAGTACGTCGGTGAACTGGTGCAACCCGGTCCGCGAGGCGTGCTCGACGCGGGCCGTCACGGTCGACCGCCCGATGTCGATTGTCAACAATCCGACGGTGACCGGCACCGACGACTCCCGCGTGTAGCAGCGCAGGATCGCGTTCAGGTGGGCGGCAACTGCAGTGCTCACGCGGCTCCTTCGCCGGTCAGGACGTCGAGACCGGTGGCGACAACCTGGTCGAGCAGGTCCTCGATGTCCGCCACGGTCGTGTTCGGGTTCAGCAACGTCAGCTTCAGCGTGACCGCTCCCGAGCCGGGCAGCTTGGTCCGGCCGATCAGCACCCGGCCCGACGTCAGCAACCGACGCCGTACCTCACCCTGGAGCTCGTCGGACGCACCGGCGACCCGGAACAGCACCGTCGTCAACGTCACCGGCGCCAGCAGCTCAAGGTTGCTGTCGGCAACAATTCGTACCGCGGCCGCCTGCGCCAGCTCGTGACACGTGTCCAGCATCGCGCCCAGCCCGGCCCGCCCGTACGCCGTCAGCGTGGTCGCGACCTTGACCGCGTCCGGCCGGCGCGTGGTCTGCAGGCTGCGGCCGAGCAGCCCGTCCAGCCCGGAGTCGATGTCGTCCGCCGGGTTCAGGTAGTCCACCGAGCGGTCGAACGCGGCGAACCGGTTCCGGTCCGCCACCAGCAGCACGCTGGTCGCGGCCGGCTGCCAGCCGATCTTGTGCAGGTCGAGCGTCACCGAGTCCGCGAGCGCGACATCCGCGAGCAACGGCGCCAGCTGATCGGAGAACAGCGCCCCGAACCCGTACGCCGCATCCACGTGCAGCCATGCGCCGTACTCCCGGGCCAGCGCGGCGATCGGCGCGATCGGGTCGACCGACCCGAAGTCCGTCGTACCGGCCGTCGCGATCACCGCGACCGGCGTCCGGCCGGGCTTGGCCAGCTCGGCGGCGAGGACGTCGGTCCGCATCCGGAAGTTCTCGTCGGCGGCGATCGTGATCGCGGCCTCCTCACCGAGCCCGAGGGCGGCACAGGCTCGCTGGACGGAGAAGTGGGCGAGTTCGGAGCAGAACACCACCGGCTGGTGGAGACCTTGCAGACCGTTCCGGCGGACGTCGACACCGGCCGCGGCGGCCGCACTGTCGCGGGCGATCAGCACCGCGAGCAGGTTCGAGATCGACCCGCCAGGCGTCAGTACTCCGTCCGCCTGCGGTCCGAAGCCGGCCAGCGTGGCGAGCGCCCGGACCACCCACTGCTCGATCGCGAGCGTCGCCGGGCCGGAGTCGTACGTGTCCAACGAGGCGTTGCTCGCGGACGCCAGCGCATCGGCGTCGACCGCAACCTGCAGGACCGGCGGCTGCAGGTGCGCCGCCGCGTGCGGGTGACTGAGGTCGATCCCGTGCGCGTCGAGCAGCCCCGCGATCAGGTCCAGCGCCGCCGACTCCCCCACGCCCGTCGACGGGACACGCGGTTCACCGAGCACCTCGGCGGCGCGCCGCAGTACCGTTCCCGGCGAGCCGTGCGGCAACGGTCCCCGCTCACGATCCACCACCGTCGAGGCCAACGGCCAACGAGCAGCGAACGGATCGCGGACTAGTGCTGTCGGTGCTGTCACGGCGGTCAGCCGCGCGGGCTGCGACATCCAGTTCTCCCGGGAAGTTGTCGAGTAAGGCAACCCTTACTAAGGCAGCCCTAACTTTTGTCGGGAGTACGCACCGTGTCAACTCACCCACCCGCAGGAGTGGCGATCGTCACCATCCACCCAACGATCCGGCCGGTTGGTGCATCTCACTCGGCAAGGGGAAGGGAGCTGAGATGGTGATCCCGGCGCACAGCGGCCGCAACACACTTCTCCGGCCGTGGGTGATCGCGGTCGGCGAGCTTCTCGTGGTCGGCGGGGTGGTCGGCTGGGCTCTCGGCCTGCCGTTCGGCCAGCCGCTGGTGATCCTCGGCCTCGTGCTGGTGCTGATCGGCATGCAGCCGGGCAAGCCCCGGCTGCAGCGAGCGCTCGGTAGCGCCCACGTCATGATGGGCCGGCGTCTCAAGGGCGAGGACGCAGTGGGCATGGGCCGTACGGCGCTTCGGCACTACCGGAAGTTCGCCGCCAAACATCCGGACCAAGGCCTCCAGACGCTGGCGTGGACGCTGGATTGGCATCGTGAGCAGCTTTCGGAGCTCGGACGATTCGAGGAAGCCGAGCCGATTGCGCGGGAGGCGGTGACGACCTGGCGGGAGGTCGTCACCGCCGACCCGAGTCGCCGGGCGGACCTGTCCAGGTCGCTCAACCACCTGACCGTCACCCTCGGCGCCTTGAAGCGCTACGACGAGCTGATCACGCTCACCGAGGAGGCGATCGTCATCCAGCGCTCCCTGATCGCGACACAGGACGTCGTACTCGCCCTGCATCTCCAGAATCTCGCCCTGGAGCGACGGCGCGCTGAGCAGTGGTCCGCGGCACTACCGGTCTCCCAGGAGGCGGCAGGGCTGTACCGGCGCTTGGTGGCGACCGACCCGGAGCAGCTGGAGAATGCCGCAGACACCGCCCGGGGGCTGGCGGAGACCTTGCGCGAGCTGTACCAGCGGCAGGAGGCGCTGGAGGTGACGAAGGAGTGGGTCGGGTACGAGCGCGCTCTGACTGCCAGGCGGCCAAGTCGCAGACCCGAGCTCGCGGGCGCGCTCAGCCTGCTCGGGAGCCGCCTGGTCAACCTGGACGAGGTCGACGACGGCATCACGCACTGGCACGAAGCTCTCGACGTATGGCGGCGCCTGGCGTCGGAGAGCGACGAGCACCGCTCCGACTACGCGGGGGCTTGCGCGCAGATCGGCCGAAACCTGGGCGTCATAGGTCGATCCGACGAGGCGCTGCCGGTGTTGCGTGAGGGCCTCGGCCTACGGCGTACGCTGGCCGCCGTCGATGCGCGCCAGTACGACGAACTCCTGGACGATCTCGCCCACGCCGCACGGGATACACGCAGGCAGGAGTTCGTCGACGAAGCGGTAGTCGTCGTCCGGGAGCACCTCGGCGCGCTGACGGGCGGTGTGGTTCTGCATGCCGTCGAGCTGCTGCGGGATGCCGGGTTCACCGACGAGGCTGATCGGTTGGAGAGGTCATGAGGCGGCCGGGAAGCGGCGGCCGCCGTTGGGGGTGCGGCCGTCGGGTGTGAATCGGTGCCCGGCGGCGATGTCGAGGAGGCCGGTGACTGCTGGGTCCGGGTGCCGGGCGTGAAGTTTGCTCAACGTCGACATGGGGTCGCAGTAGCTCAGGTAGAAGATTGCCTGGCGCCATGCCGATGCCTGCGGTTGTTCGAGTGCTGCGGCGAACGCGCGTTCGGCCAGTTCGGGGCCGACTTCGTGCAGCCAGTCGGCGAGGTCGAGGGCGTCGATCAGGACGGCGAGGTTGCTCGTGGTGAGGATCTGGCTCTGCTCCAGCGCGGTGCCGTGGGCGGCCGCGGCCCGCCGCATGCAGGCGTCCGCGAAGTCGGAGGTCGTTCGGCGGCGGCGGAGGCGTGACTCGGTGGTCGGCCAGGACGGCGGCAGGTCGTAGTACCTGGCGTAGAACGTGCCGGCGAGGACGCGGCTCGCGACGGCCGCCGCTGCACGCTGCTCCGCCAGGTCGTGCTCGGCCTCCTCCACCAACGGCAGCTGCAGCCCGGCCTGCGCCGCCAGGGCGCCGAACTCGCGGACCAGAGGATTCGGCAATACCGCCTGTGGGAACGCCCCGAGTGCCACGGTCGTTGTCTCGCGCAACGTCTGTACGGCGGCCCGGGTCGCCTGGCTGGACTGGTCGCGGTACGGGACGACGGCGTCGACCCACGGCAGGCCGCCGAAGCGTACCTGCTCCTCGAGATCCCTCAGCAGCAGGCATCGCCGCCGGAAGGCCGCGTACGTCCGGGCGTACACCGACGCCAGCGCCGGGTCCCTGATGTTTGCCGCCAGCAACTGTGCGGTGACCTGCGGAAGTACCTCGGCCAGCACCTCGCCGGAGCCGATCACGCCGCGCTCGACCAGCTCGCCGATCGGCGCCTCGAGCGCGCGCGCCGCCTTCGCCAGCAGGTGGTCCGGGATCGCCACCCCGGACGCCGCCGGTGACTCCGTACAGTCGACGGGGACCGCGATCGGCGCCAGCTCGGGGAGTCCGCCCGTCCGCGGGAACGCGTCGAGCCGCGCGCTCAGTACATGGGCCAGCGTCGCGTACGCCGGTTGCGCCGCCACCGCACGCTGCGTCGTACGCAAGGCCTCGCGGTCCGCGGATCCCGGCGCGCCGTGGGCGCTGATCGTGTTCGCGAGCGCCCGCCGGATCCAGCCGACCGCCCGTCCGTCGAGCGCAGAGCTGTCGTCGGGGCACAGCTCCAGCGCCATCCGCAGCCGGGTGAAGTTGCTCTTCCACGGCCGCGGCCGGTGCAGCTCCGTCGCCAGCTTGTAGTCGTCCATCCACCGCCGGCGCCGCTCCGCCCAGTCGTCCGGCCAGACCCGGCACGGCCAGCCGCCGGTGACGCCGCCGTCTGACAGTTCGGGGAGATCGCCGTCGACCGTGTCGCACCAGAGCGCGACCAGCTGGTCGTACAGCGGGTTCCACACCTGGAGCGTCTCGCGCATCGCGGCGATCCGCGGCCGTACGGTTGCCTGCCGCAACTGGACGCGGACGTCGTCCACCGTGTTCCGGCGTACGACCGCACCTGAAGGCGCCGGGCTGAACGACGGAGTGAACCGCAGCCGGTGCATCAACGGACGCAGCTCCGCCACCAGGTCGAGCGCCGCCGCGTGGTGGTCGTGTTCGAGCAGCCACGCGACCACCAGCAACGCACCCTGCTCCGGTACGTCGATCCGGTAGCAGCCGGTCCGCAACGCCTGCCCGAGCTCCGCGAGGCCCTCGTCGCCCAGGTACCAGAGGTTCAACCGCTCCCGGTCGGACTCCCCCGGCGCCAGCTCGTCGAGCACCCCACGCCACGCGTCCACCCGCACCGCGGCGCGCCGCCGTACCGCTGGGTCATCGGACGCCAGCACCTGCTCCAGCGCGTGCCGCAGCCGAGCCGTGTTCCCCATCCCGAACCCCCGTCCGTCGGACAGCGCTCAGACATGGAGGCAGGATTCGAACCTGCGCCCTCCCGGTAGTAGCCGGGCGATCTACCCCTGATCTACTCCATGCGGTGGATCACACACTACCCTCCGTGAGGAATGCTGGTAAGAACAAACGCCGATCCTCAGGCATCGAGGGCGTTCGTGATCTTGCGGATCATCTCGGTCATCGCGGGGCCGGTGCCGCCGCGCTCGGCCCGGGCGCCGGCGTCAACCGCGGTCAGCACGGTGCTGCGGAAGTCGTCGGCCGCCGCCTGGTCGTGGGCCTTGAGCAGGTGCATCGCCGCGGTCAGCGCCGGGAACACCTGGTCGGCGAGCTCGGCGGTCGTTTTGCCGTCGAGCTTCAGGCCCTTCTGCTTCTCGTCGAGCGCGTGCCCGACCGGTCCGGTCGCGGAGGCCAGCGCGAGCGAGCCCGCGACCGCGATCTTCCCGGCGGACTTGACGCCCGCGGCGACGACGAGCGCGATCGCGCCGTGCGCCGCGACGGCGAGCGTGGTCTTGTCGGTGTCGGTGAGAGTGATGGAGTTCGTCATGCATCCACCCTCACGGGGCGTGCTGACACCGCCCTGACAGCCTCCTGACAGCTAGTCGCGGCCGTACGGCGTCCTGGTCAGGACGAACGTGGCGATGTTCAGGTGGTTGACCGTGTCGCCGTCGCGGACGACGTGCAGCGTTTCACCCGCGAGGTATCCGTCGCGGCCCTGGTAGCGGTCCGGGCCGAGCGGCGAGAGCCGGGTGGTCAGCCCGCCGGACAGCTGCAGGATGCCGCCGCAGACCGAGATCGTCAGCGGCGTGTTGCCCCAGTACCAGTGGCCGAGCAGCTCCGCACCCTGCGCCAGCGGCGGCTCCGGCACCCACTCCTGCGTGACCGGCGGCTCGTACTTCGCCAGGATCCGGATCAGATCCGGCGCCAGCGACGCCACCCGCCCGTACGTCGCGTTGCCGAGCGTGACCGCGCCGACCCGGCGGGCCCGGTCCACGAACAGCCCGGCGAGAAAGCCCGGCATCGACCCGGTGTGCCCGATCAGCAGCTGCGGGTCGTCCGCGATCAGCCGCAACCCGAGCCCGTACGACGCGGTCAGACCCTCGCGCGGATCCGCCGCGACCGGCGTCGCCATCTCCTCGACCGAGTCCCGGCTGAGCACCTCGTGCACCGGGTCGATCCAGAACGCGGCGTACCGCGCCAGGTCCTCGATCGTGCTCCACAACTGCCCCGCCGGCGCCATCGCCCGCGAGTCGTGCGCCGGCTCCGGGTCCAGCTGCCCGCTGAACGGGTTCACCGAGAACCCGTCCGCGGCCGGCGCCTCCGGGAAGTACGTCGTACGCCGCATCTCCAGCGGCCCGAGAACGCGCTGCTGGACCAGCTCCAGCCAGGACGCCCCGCGCAGCCGGGCGACGATCTCGCCGAGCAGCCCGTACCCGAGGTTCGAGTAGTGGTGCCGCCGATCCGCCGGCCCGACCGCGTGCGCGTCACTCATCGCCGCGGTCAGCTCGTCGAACGACACCCCCGGATTCCGCTCCCACCAGGGACCTTCGGGCTCCGCGTTCATCCCGCCGCTGTGCGCCAGCAGCTGCCGGATCGTCAGGTCCCCGAACGCGACCCCCGGCAGGTGCTTGCCCACAGCATCGTTCAACGACAGCAGTCCGTCGTCCCGGCACTGCATGACCAGCACCGCGGTCAACGTCTTGGTGATCGACCCGATCCGGTACTGCACGTCCGCCCCCGGCAACCCACCATCCGCCGTCGCGAACCGCCCCCGGGCCCCCGTCCACACCAACGCCCCGTCCCGCACCACCCCCGCATTCACCGAAGGCAACTTCGACTCCCCCTGCGCCACCGCAACCTCGGCGTACAGGGCTGCGGCGGTATCAGGACGCATCCGCGTCCTCCGCGCAGTCGCGAGCAGGTGCTCGGTGCGGTGCATCGGCGTGCTGGAGTGAAGGGTTCGATGCGGAGCATCGTGCCCTTTGCTCCAGTGCGGCGAGGTGCCGTGCCGAGTGCCGCGCAGCACGCGCGGAGGACGCGGATGCGGCCTTGGGACGCAAGGACATTACTCGAAGGCCTCCGGGGAAGGGCAGGAGCAGATGAGGTTGCGGTCGCCGTAGGCGCCGTCGATGCGGCGGACCGGTGGCCAGTACTTGGAGGTGCGGTCCACCGAGCGGGGGAACGCGGCCTCCTCGCGAGTGTAGGCGTGCTCCCACTTGTCGTTGATCACCGACTCGGCGGTGTGCGGGGCGTTCACCAGCGGGTTGTCGGTGGCCGGCCACTCGTCGGCGGCGACGCGGTCGATCTCGTGCCGGATCGCGATCATCGCGTCGCAAAAACGATCCAGTTCCCCTAGATCTTCAGATTCCGTCGGCTCCACCATCAGCGTGCCGGCCACCGGGAACGACATCGTCGGCGCGTGGAAACCGTAGTCGATCAGCCGCTTCGCGACGTCGTCGACGGAGATGCCGGTCTCCTTGGTCATCGGGCGCAGATCCAGGATGCACTCGTGCGCGACCAGCCCGTTCTCGCCGGTGTAGAGCACCGGGAACGCGCCCTCGAGCCGCTTCGCCACGTAGTTCGCGGTCAGTACGGCGGCCTTGGTCGCCGCGGTCAGGCCCTCCGCACCCATCATCCGGATGTACGCCCACGAGATCGCCAGCACGCCCGCGGAGCCGAACGGCGCCGCGCTGATCGGGCCAACGCCGGACTCCGGGCCGGCCTGGTCGAGCAGCGGGTGGTTCGGCAGGTACGGCGCGAGGTGCGCCGCGACCGCGACCGGGCCGACGCCCGGACCGCCGCCGCCGTGCGGGATGCAGAACGTCTTGTGCAGGTTCAGGTGGCTGACGTCGCCGCCGAACTCGCCCGGCTTCGCGAGCCCGAGCAGGGCGTTCAGGTTGGCGCCGTCGACGTACACCTGGCCGCCGTGGTCGTGGACGACCTGGCAGACCTCGCGGACGCTCTCCTCGTACACGCCGTGCGTGGACGGGTACGTGATCATGATCGCGGCCAGCCGATCGGCGTGCTCGGCGGCCTTCGCGCGCAGGTCGCCGAGGTTGATCGTGCCGTCGTCGTTGCCCTTGACAACGACCACCTTCATGCCGGCCATCACCGCGGAGGCAGCGTTGGTCCCGTGCGCGGACGCGGGGATCAGGCAGACGTTGCGGTCCTCGGAGCCCTGGGCGCGGTGGTACCCACGGATCGCGAGCAGCCCGGCCAGTTCCCCCTGCGAGCCGGCGTTCGGCTGGATCGAGACCTTCGCGTACCCGGTGACCTCGGCCAGCCAGCGCTCCAGCTGCCCGATCAGCTTCACGTAGCCGGCCGCGTCCTCGACCGGCGCGAACGGGTGCAGGTCCGCGAACTCCGGCCAGGTCACCGGCTCCATCTCGGTGGTCGCGTTCAGCTTCATCGTGCAGGACCCGAGCGGGATCATCCCGCGGTCCAGCGCGTAGTCGTAGTCGGACAGCTTGCGCAGGTACCGCAGCATCGCCGTCTCGGACCGGTGCGTGTTGAACACCGGGTGCGTCAGGTACTCCGTGGTCCGCGGTACGGCGACCTCCGCCGCGCCGAGCGTGTCGTCGTACTGGCCGCCGAACGACTGGCAGACCCGGGTCAGCGTGGCGACGTCGGTCTTCTCGTCGCAGGAGATCCCGACGTGGTCGGCGTCGACCAGCCGCAGCCAGATCCCGTTCTGCCGGGCGGCGTCCACCACGTCGGCGGCGCGGCCCGGGACGCGAGCGAGCACGGTGTCGAAGAAGTCGTCGTGCACGACCTCGACACCGTCGGCCCGCAGCGAAGCGGCGAGCTTGCCGGCGTAGGCGTGCACCCGCTCCGCGATCGCGCGCAGACCCTCGGGCCCGTGGTAGACGGCGTACATCGACGCGACGACCGCGAGCAGGACCTGCGCGGTACAGATGTTCGACGTGGCCTTCTCGCGGCGGATGTGCTGCTCCCGCGTCTGCAGCGCCAGCCGGTACGCCGGGGCGCCGTCCGCGTCGACGGACACACCGACCAGGCGGCCGGGCAGCGACCGCTCGAGCCCGGTCCGGACGGACATGAAGCCGGCGTGCGGGCCGCCGTAGAACAGCGGGACGCCGAAGCGCTGGGAGGAACCGATGACGATGTCGGCGCCTGCCTCGCCCGGCGCCTCGAGGACCGTCAGCGCGAGCAGGTCGGACGCAACGGCGACGAGCGTGTCGCGCTCATGGGCCTGGGCGATCAGCGGCTTGAGGTCGCGGACGACGCCGTTCGAGCCCGGGTACTGCACGAGGACGCCGAAGAAGTCGCCCTCGGGCAGACCGTCGGTGGTGTCCGCGACCACGACCTCGATGCCGAGCGCCTCGGCCCGGGTCTTCACGACCGCGATCGTCTGCGCAAAGGTGTCCGCGTCGACCAGGAACCGGTCCGACTTGCTCTTCTTGTTGGAGCGATGCGCGAGCGTCATCGCCTCGGCGGCCGCGGTGCCCTCGTCGAGCAGCGACGCGTTCGCGGTCGGCAGCCCGGTCAGGTCGGAGACCACGGTCTGGAAGTTCAGCAGCGCCTCGAGCCGGCCCTGGGAGATCTCCGGCTGGTACGGCGTGTACGCGGTGTACCAGGCCGGGTTCTCGACCAGGCGGCGGACGATCACCGACGGCGTGAAGGTGCCGTAGTACCCCTGGCCGATCATCGAGGTGGCGATCGTGTTCCGGCCGGCCAGCTGGCGGAGCTCGGTGAGCGCGTCCACCTCGGAGGCGGGTTCGGGCAGCCGCAGCGCCTCGGTGGAGCGGATCGAGGCCGGGACCGCGGCGTCGACGAGCGCGTCGACGTCGTCGTACCCGAGGAGCTGGACCATCCGCGTGATCTCGTCCGGACGCGGTCCGATGTGCCGGTCCGCGAACGTCGCGGACAGCTGAGGGGTGTCGTTCACTAGAGGCTCCGATGCTGACTGTCGCTGCCGGTGGCCTCCCCCTCTGTCACGCGCGAACGCTCCAGAGTCGCCTGTGACACTCGGTCCGTGGGCCTGAGAGGTTCCGGGGAGGAATTGCCCCTTCGGCGCCCGATGACACGGGTCTCTCCCGAGTGCTGTGAACGGCAGTGTCGAGGCTACCAGGAATCCCAGGACAGTTCAGAAGAGTTCGGGCAGCAGGTCCCGGGCGGCAGGCCGCGCGGCCGCGACCTGCTCGGCGGTCGCGGCCTGCATCGGCCAGCGCACGCGGGTCCCGACGTCCGCCCAGCCGCCGACCGCGGCGAGGAACTTGTCGAGCGCGGGGTTCGACAGCCCGGCCTGCTGCAGCGGTACGACGTGCGCCGCGAAGAACTCGGCGATCCGCCGCTCGACGTCCAGGTCGTGTGCGGTCGCGACCGCACCGTTCGGGGAGAGCGCGGCCACGTTCGAGTAGCTGCCGTGCGCGCCGAGTGCCGACATACTCGCCAGGAAATGCCCCGGCACGAAGATCGCCGGCCCCGATCGCAGCGCGGCGTCGAACCACGCTCTGTCACCACCGGCCGTCTTCAGCCCGATCAGACTCGGCACCGCCTCGGCCAGCTCGCAGAGCTGCTCCGGCGTGACAGCTGTCTTCGCATGCGGCGGGTTGTACAACACCAACGGCACGCCGTCCGCCGTCTCACCCACTCGGCGCAGGAAGTCCAGCATCTCGGTGGGGTTCAACGGCAACCAGTCCGGGGCGATCACCTGGATCGCGCCGGGCGCGAGCTTCGCGGCCCGCTCGACCCGCGACAGTTGCACCTGAGCCGACGGATGTGACGCCCCGATCTGGAACGGCTTGCCAACAGCAGCGAGTACGTCGTTCACCCGGTCGAACTCGTCCTCGGTAAGGGTCTGGAACTCCCCCGCCGTCCCGTGCGCATACACGCCGGCCAGCGAAGTCTCACCCAGCACTTGAGCCTGAGACTGCAGGCGGCCCCAGTCGATCGAGTCGTCAGCGTTCAGCGGTAACAACAAAGTCGCCCACACACCGCGGAGCGAATCAGCAGTGAGTGGGCGCACAAGGAAAAGCTATGTCAGCCGGTCATCCGCGCGCGACGCCGGGCGGCGAGTTCGTCGCCGGCGTGACCGCTGTGACCATCAGCGTCCTCGTCGTCGTGGCCGTCGGCCCGCTCGGTCGGCAGCTCGGACAGCGAGCCCTCGACCTCACGCCAGACCCCGCCGAGCGCGATCCCGAACACGCCCTGGCCGCCGGCCAGCAGGTCGATGACCTCGTCGGGCGACGAACACATGTACACCGACGCGCCGTCGCTCATCAGCGTGATCTGCGTCAGGTCGTCGAAGCCGCGCTTGCTCAGGTGCGCGATCGCGGTCCGGATCTGCTGCAGCGAGATCCCGGCGTCCAGCAGCCGCTTGATCACCTTCAGCAACAGCACGTCGCGGAAGCCGTAGAGCCGTTGCGTCCCGGAGCCGGTGGCCGGCCGGACAGACGGCGAGACCAGGCCGGTACGGGCCCAGTAGTCGAGCTGCCGGTACGTGATCCCGGCCGCGGCGCAGGCCGTCGGACCGCGGAATCCGACATCCTCCGGCATCGGCCGCAGGTCGTCGTCGAACAGCAGACCCTGGACGCCGGCAGTAGCGGCTGCCTCGGCGTGCGCGTCGGAAGCCGACTGCGTCAGATCCGTGTCCCCGGTGCGTGTCACGCCTGAGCCTCCCTGGATACCGACTGGAACGAGTCATCTCCGTGGAGTGACAGCACCCCACGACTTCTTCACGGTAAGCCGCCGCCTTAACCGGGTCAACGACAACCGCGTCGAGCCGCGAGCGTGTCGCGACCGTCGTACGAATCGTTACCAAGTCGCTCTTGTCCGGCCCCGCAGCCTCCGGGGGCTGCTCCGCATCCCACCCGGCTTCGGTGCTGAGCTGGTCAGCTTTTGTCGAAGTCCTCCGGGGTCACCTGGTCCAGGAACTCCCGGAACCGCTCGACCTCCTCTTCCTCCTGTACCTCGTCGGTACCGTTGGCCTCACTGTCCGGAACCGGGATCCCGGCCTCAGCCAGGATCTCCTCGGTGCAGAACACCGGCGTCCCGGTCCGCAGCGCGATCGCGATCGAGTCCGACGGCCGCGCCGAGATCTCGGTCTGGTCGTCGAACACCAGGATCGCCTCGAAGATCCCGTCGGTCAGGTTCACGATCCGGACCTGGCTGAGGGTGTGCCCGAGGACGCGGATGGTCTCCGCGAACAGGTCGTGGGTCAGCGGCCGGGGCGGCTCCATGCCCTGCTGGGCGAAAGCGATCGCACTGGCCTCGGCCGCGCCGATCCAGATCGGCAGGTACCGCTCACCTCCGACTTCCCGGAGCAGCACGATCGGCTGACTCGAGGGCATCTCCACCCGGACTCCGACCACGTCGACTTCGCGCACGCCACCAGCCTACTCCGGACGGAAGGGTCAGGGTCGTGGCAGGCGGGACCGGACCAGTGCTGTGTGCAGACGCACAGTGAGCGCCGCCAGTTCAGCGGTCTGGTCGGTGCGCTTCGGACCCGTGACCTGCTCGATCAGGCCGACCTCCCGGTCCGCCGCGGTCCGGAACGCGCGCAGGTGCCGCGGCTCCAGCCCGTACGCCGCCAGCTCGGCCGCGACCTTCGCGATCACGATCGCGTCGCCGGAATAGTGGTTGCCGGTGGCCACCACCAGGCCGTGCCCCTCGAGCTCGTCGAGCAGCCCGGACGGTACGCCGGCCGCGGCCCGCAGCTCCTCGCGGGTCAGCCGGAGTTCGGTGCCGGCGGCATCGAAGTCGTCGGCGACCGGCTGGCCCGGGGTCTGCGGCAGCGCCGTCGGCGCGACCGGCGGACCTGCCGCGGCCGGCTGCAGGCCGCGGTCGATCGCGCCGAGATGTTCCTTGATCACCTTCAGCGGCAGGTACTGGTCCCGTTGCGCGGTCAGCACGTACCGCAGCCGGTCGACGTCCGCGGCACTGAACTTCCGGTAGCCGGACGCCGTCCGGGCCGGCGTCACCAGCCCCTCGGCCTCGAGGAAGCGGATCTTGGAGATCGTGACGTCGGCGAACTCGGCCTGCAGAAGCTGCAGCACCTCACCGATGCCGCGGCTGCCGGCAGACCGCTCAGGCGGCTCAGGCTTGGCCACTGGCGTAGTACACCAGCCGGTACTTGCCGATCTGGACCTCGTCGCCGTTGTTCAGCTGGACCTCGTCGATCCGGTCCCGGTTCACGTACGTACCGTTCAGGCTGCCGACGTCGCGGACCTTCACGCCGTACGCGTCGCGGCGGAACTCGGCGTGCCGCCGGGACACCGTCACGTCGTCGAGGAAGATGTCGCTGTCCGGGTGCCGTCCGGCGGTGACCACGTCGACGTCGAGCAGGAACCGGCTGCCCGCGTTCGGCCCGCGCTGGACGATCAGCAGGGCGGACCCGGCCGGCAGCGCACCGACGGCGGCCTGGTCGTCGGCGGTCAGCGGCTCACCGGTCTGCTCCGGTTCCGGCTCGGCACCGATCGGGGTCAGCATCGCGGTGTCGGTAACACCAGGCTGGCCGGGCTGGACAGGCTGGGACGCCGGAGCTGCCGCCGGGCGGTCCGCGCCAGGCAGCATCGCTCCGCACTGCGAGCAGAACCTGCTGCCCTCGGAGTTCTCGTGCCCGCACTGGTTGCAGAACGGCATGCTGTGATCCTCCCGATCGCCGGCGGTCCGGCGACGTCTTCGATAGACCCCGTATTGACAGTGTGACGTGCTGGAACAAGATGAGGGGACCTCAACCCTCGACCAGCAGTTGAGGTCCGGTAACGCTATCAGTCCGTGGTCAGCCCTGGTCGAGCTGGCCCTGGTACGCGTCGGCGTCCATCAGGGCGGTCACCTCGGCGGCGTCCTCGACGTCGATGTCGAGCAGCCAGCCCTCGCCGTACGGGTCGCTGTTCACCAGGTCCGGCTGGTCGGCGAGCGCCTCGTTGACGGCGGTCACGGTGCCGTTCACCGGGGCGAACAGGTCGCTGACGCTCTTGGTCGACTCCAGCTCCCCACAGGCGTCGCCGGCCCGCACCGTGCTGCCGACCTCGGGCAGCTGCACGTACACGATGTCACCGAGCTGGTCCTGCGCGAAGTCGGTGATGCCGACCCGCACGGGCCCGTTCTCGCCGGCCTTCAGCCACTCGTGCTCGGCCGTGTACTTCAGGTCTTCGGGGTACACCTTCGTTCCTCTTTCACTCAAGTACAGCTACTGATCGGCTACTGCTCGGCTATTTGGTCGGGCTGGGCGCCGGGCGAGCGTAACGATGCTCCTCCGGCGCGTGCAAGGCGGTGATCGACAGGCTGCTCAACTCGTTCACCTCGGCGGTTCCGCCGATCTGCGGACCGGTCACCTCGCTCACCAGGCCGCCCGGGAAGTTGGCCGCCTCGGCCAGGTTGTGGGACTCCCCGATCGCCTCGATGACGTACGGCGAGGTCAGCTTCTGGCCGTCCACCCGGATCCCCGGGGCGTCGTCCACGAAGTCCGTACTGGCCACCACGCGGACCGACCCGTTGATCTGGATCGCCTCGGCACCGGCGTCGCGCAGTTCCTCGATCGCGTCCAGCAGGTTGCTCGAGGTCATCTTGCCCTGCGGGTCGTTCAGCGTGATCCGGACCCCCTGCCCGACCGCGGCCATGGTGCCGGCCAGGATGCCGAGAGTACGGATCTGGGCCTCGGCCTGTTCGCGCGCGGTCTGTGCCTTGTCGGCGCTGGAGGACAGCGTGTTCTTACGCTCCTCCAGGTCGGCGATCTCGCTCTCCAGCCGGCGGGTGTTCTGGCCGAGGCCGTCGAGGATCGCGATCAGGTCCTCGCGGCGGGCGTTCTGGTACCCGTCGTCGGCCCGGTTGACCCGGACCTGGACGACCGCGACACAGCCGACCAGGGCCAGCACGATCGCCACGATCGCCTGCCCGCGGGACGGCTTGAACCCGGCCTTCAGCCGGCGCAGCGCGAGGTTCGGGGTCCGCGGCTTCGCGGCCGGCATCGGCGTCGGCGTCTCGGGAGCCTGCTTCTCCGGAGCCTGCTTCCCGGGGGCGGGCTTCTCGGGAGCCTGCTTCTCGAGGTCCGGCTGCTTGGGGTCCGGGGTCCTGGGGTCGGGGGTGTCGTCGGTCATGGTCAGGCCCGGAAGATGTGCCGGCGGATCGCGGCCATGTTGGTGAAGATCCGGATCCCGAGCACGACGACCACACCGGTCGACAGCTGCGAGCCGACGCCGAGCTGGTCGCCGAGGTACACAATCAGCGCCGCGATCAGCACGTTGGACACGAACGAGACGACGAACACCTTGTCGTCGAAGATCCCGTCCAGGAACGCCCGGAGCGCGCCGAACACCGCGTCCAGCGCGGCCACGACCGCGATCGGCAGGTACGGCTGCGCCCACTCCGGGACGTCGGGGGCGACCAGCAGGCCGACCACGACCCCGATCACCAGGCCGAGTACGGCGATCATCTCGGCCTCACCTTCGCATAGCGCAACGCGATCGTCGCATCGGCCGGGACCAGCAAGGAATCCTCCGTCGTGATCGTGCTGCGGACACCGAAGTTGCTGACCAGGTACTGCACCCACTGCCCTCCGGAACTCTGCGCGAACCGGGCCGGCATCGTCGCGGTGTCGCCGATCGCGAGCACCGTGTACGGCGGGGTCAGCGAACTGTAGTCGACCGTGATCGCACTGCCGGCGCCGCGGATCGCGGTCAGCGCCGTGAGCCGGTGGCCGTTCACCGAGATCGCCTCCGCGCCGGCCGTCCACAACCCGTTGACGAGCTGCTGCAGGTCGACGTCGAGCAGCCGGCCTTCCTTGGCGTCGGCGTTCTTCGCGTCGTCGATGACGGCCTTGATCCCGGGACCGGTGACCGCGATCGCGCCGGTCTGCAGCTCCAGGTCGTCGAGCTTCTGCTGCAGCGCCGCGCCCGTACTGTCGTTGCTCAGCCCGCTGGCCTGCAGGCCGCGGACCTCGTCGGACAGCTGGGACTGGTGGTTGCGCAGATCGGTCAGCCGGTTGTCGGCCTGGTTGATCCGGTCGATCAGTTCCTTGCGCTGCTTCTCCGCCTCGGGCGCGCTGCGGTAGTTCTGCGCGGCGGCGATCGCGAGCAGGAAGCCGAGGACCGCGGCGGCCACCACCAGCAGCACCCGGTGCCGGGACCGGGCCTGGTTGCCGCCCTGTTTCGACCGGGTCTTGGCGGCGACGGCGTACCCCTCGTCGATCGGGTGCGCCATCAGGTTGTTCAGCAGGGACATCGACGCGTCGACGCGCCGCGGAGTCGTCTGCCCAGGAGACTGGGCAGGGGGCTGCTCGGGGGCTTGCTGGGTCACCCGGCCGTGTCCTTGATCGGTTTCACCGTCTGGACCAGGTGCCGCAGCTGGGCGAAGTACAGCGCGCCGGCCCAGTAGTACAGACCGGTCCCCCAGATCGCGAACGCCCAGCCGACCACGCGGGCCAGCAGGTTGAGTGTGCTGTCGCCGTCGCCGAGCAGGAGCAGCGGGAACGCGTACAGCAGGCAGAACGTGGCGGACTTGCCGAGGAAGTGCACCGGCAGCGCGTTGAACCCGCGGCGGTGCAGCGCCGGCAGCGTCAGCGTGAGGAGGACGTCCCGCAGCGGCAGCGCGATCGCCAGCCACCACGGGATGATGTCGCGCAGCGCCAGGCCGAGCACGGTGGCGAAGATGTACAGCCGGTCCGCGACCGGGTCGAGCATCTGGCCGAGCCGGCTGGTCTGGTTCATCCGGCGGGCGATCTGGCCGTCGGCCCAGTCGGTGAACCCGGAGACCGCGAGCACCAGCAGCGCCCAGCCGTCCGCCTTCGGCCCGAGCACCAGCCACAGGAAGAGCGGCACCCCCAGCAACCGCAGGAAGCTGAGCGCGTTCGGGATCGTCCACACCCGGTCGGACACTTCCAAGTCCGGCACGCGACCCCTCCCTCTCTCCACCCTGGATACCCGTCGTAACTCTACTGGGGTGCTTCGACAGGTTTACGCCCGGCCATGCCGGGGGAAGCCCGGCCTTCCTCAAATCGATACAGTCTCAATCGATACCCTTCGTGCTGCTTACGCTGGGCAGATGAAGTTCCTGGTACTGATCTACGGCAACCCGGAGTCCCGCGCGGTCTGGGACTCGTTGACCGACGAGCAGAAGAAGGAAGGCATGGCGGGGTACGCCGCTCTGCACGCCGAGCTCGCCGTCCGTCAGGAGCTCGTCGCGTCGGAGTCGCTCGACGACCCGGCCCTCACCAAGCAGGTGCTGGTGCGCGACGGCAGGCCGCTGACCACCGACGGCCCGTTCGCCGAGGTGAAGGAGCAACTGGCCGGCTTCTACCTGCTGGACTGCGAGTCGATGGACCGCGCGGCCGAGATCGTCGCGAAGATCCCGGAGGCGCCGTTCAGCGTCGTCGAGATCCGCCCGGTGCGTGACCTCGGCGCGTACAGCTGATGCTCGAGGAGCTGCTCCGCGAGCAGGCGCCGCAGGTGCTCGGCGCGCTGGTCCGGCGGTACGGCGACTTCGACGCCTGCGAGGACGCCGTCCAGGAGGCGCTGCTCGCGGCGTCGCTGCAGTGGCCGAGCGACGGCGTACCGGAGAATCCGCGGAGCTGGCTGATCACGGTCGCGTCCCGGCGCCGGATCGAGGTACTGCGCAGCGAGGCGGCCCGGACGCGACGCGAGGAGACGGTGGCGTCGTGGACTCCCCCGGAGCCGGCGTCGGCGGCCGACGACTCGCTGACGCTGTTGATGCTGTGCTGTCATCCGGGACTGACGCCGCAGTCCCAGGTGGCGCTGACGCTGCGGGCGGTCGGCGGGCTGACGACCGGCGAGATCGCCCGTGCGTTTCTGGTGCCGGAGGCAACTATCGGGCAGCGGATCAGCCGGGCGAAGGCGAAGCTCCAGGGCGCCCGGTTCGCGCTGCCGCCGGCGGCCGAGCAGCCCGAGCGGCTGGCCGCCGTACTGCATGTGCTGTATCTGATCTTCAACGAGGGCTACACAGCGTCGTCCGGGCCGTCGCTGCACCGGGTCGAGCTGTCCGCGGAGGCGATCCGGCTGACGCGTCAGCTGCTCGCGCTGCTGCCGGCCGAAGGTGAGGTCGCGGGGCTGCTGGCGTTGATGCTGCTGACGGACGCGCGGCGGCCGGCGCGGACCACGGCGACGGGCGCGTTGGTGCCGTTGCCGGAGCAGGACCGGTCGCTGTGGGACGCGGCGTCGATTGCCGAGGGCACCGAACTGGTCGAGGCGACGCTGCGCTCGGCGCCGGTCGGGCCGTACCAACTGCAGGCGGCGATCGCGGCCGTGCACGACGCGGCCGCGGACGCCGCCGAGACCGACTGGCGGGAGATCCTGATGCTGTACGAACTCCTGGAGTCGACGGCGCCCGGGCCGATGGTGACGCTGAACCGGATCGTCGCGGTCGCGATGGTGCACGGGCCGGACGCCGGGCTGAAGCTGCTGGCCGACGTGGATCCGGCGTTGCGCGACCATCACCGGCTGGCCGCCGTCCGCGCGCACCTGCTCGAACTGGCCGGCGACCACGCGGCCGCGCGGGAGGCGTACGAGCTCGCCGCCCGGTTGACGCAGAGCACGCCCGAACAGGTCTATCTGCTCGGCCGCGCGGCTAGCTCGGGAGCTTCGGGCGACCCCAGCTGAGCTCGGCCTGCACCTTCAGCTCCAGTACGCCGTTCTGGGCGTACGGGCGGACCGCTGCCTCGACGATCGCGTCGAAGTCGGCGGCCTCCTCCGGCGGCATCAGGTCGCGGGCCAGGCTCGACGTCGAGTGGAACTGCTCGACGTAGTCCTCGACGCGCTGGCGGTACACGACCGGCTCGGTGCGCGCCGTACCGTTCACGTCGAGCAGACCGCGCTCCCGGATCGCGTCGACGACGCTGTACTTCGGGTCATGGTTCTGCTTGCGCGAATGCTTCTGGATCGCCTTGATGACACCGTCCCGCCAGGGCATGTCCACCGGCCCGTGCTCGATCACGACCAGCTGCGCCTTCGGCGTCAGGTGCGGAACGATCCGGGCGAACGTCGCCTCCCACGGCATCCAGTGGATGCTCGCGCCGGCGGTCACCAACGCGTACGGGCCGTCGAGGTCGGCGGACTCGATCGGATTCACCTGCCAGCTCAGGTGCGGGTGGTCCCCGCCGGGACGCTGCCGGCCGGTGTCGACCATCGGCTGCGAGAAGTCGATCGCGTCGACGTGATCGACCCGCGGCGCCAGCGGCCGCGCGATCGCGCCCTCACCGGCACCGATGTCGAGCACCCGGCGCGGGGCGTCGGTGATGAGGTCCACGAGCCGGTCGAACACCTCGTCCGGATACGGGGGCCGATGCTGGTACGCCTCCGCTACCGCCTCCTGCTTGAACGTCGCCGCAAGTTCAGTCATGCGTCGGAGCGTAGGCCGGGGCTACCCAACACCGACGCTTTTCTGCTGTCGGCCGACGAGTCCGTGAGCCAGGTGCGCAGTTCTTTCATGGCCCGGTCCGTGGACCATCGGGCGAGCTCGGGCCACTCGTGCTGCTCGCGCAGGTGCTGAATGAACAGCGTTCCGATGTAGTAGCCGATGCGTTGCGGGAAGGGCGAGTCGCCGCTCAGCGTGAGGAACCGGCGGATCACCTCGGCGTCCTCGGACGCGAGGTTCGCGAGGATCTCCCGGCGGGCCACCGCGTCGTGACGCCGGCAGTCGGCGAGCCATTCGTCGTACCCGGGGCCGAACCACAGGTGCTCGGCGAGCGAGTACTCCCCGAAGAGCTCGGCCGTCAGCGCGGTCGCGAACCCCTCGCTGTAGATGTCCTGCCCGAGCGGCCCGTCGTCGGCCCACGGCTGCTCCGGAAGCGGTGCCTGCAGCGCGTGGGCGATCTCGTGCGCGGCGAGGATCCTGGCGGCGCGCTCGTCCGGGATCAGCTCGACCGCCAGGTACAGCGTCCCGTCGGCGACCCAGCCGTTCGACGTCGCGAGCCCGACCATCGCGACACCGTCGACGTCCACCTCGGCGGCGTCGAGCAGCGGTACAACCCGCTCGGCCGCCTGCTCGATCCAGCGGGTGGTATGCGGCGCGTTCGCGCGGATCCGGTCGGCGTACTGCTCGTACGCCGCGAACGCCTTCTCCCGGTGGGCCGGCTGCAGCGTCCGGCCGGACCTGGCCAGATCGTTCAGCACCTCCGGATGCCGGCTGACGTACTCGTCCCAGTCCCCGCTCACCCAGAACTCCAGGAACGCCGGCACGAGGTCCCGGACCGTCACCGTCATTCGTCGCCCCAGACGGTCGCGCGCAGCTCGAACTCCTGAGGGTCGCTGTGGACCGGGATCACGCACAGCAGGTGGCCGCCCGGGGCGCGGAGCGTGTAGCAGCCCTGCCAGTCGGCGACCTGCACCGCACCGAGTCCGGTCAGGCGGGCAACCTCGGCCGGTACGTCGTCGGTCTCGATGTCGAGGTGGTACCGGGCCTCGGCGTCGACGGACTGGATCGCCGTCACGTAGCCGGGGACGGCGTTGTGCAGCGAGACGAACTGAGGCTCGCCCTCGGGCGACGACGTACGGACGCCGAGCGCTTTCGACCAGAACTCCGTGGCCGCAGCCACGTCGTCTTGGTGGGTGTCGATCAGGAACGTGGACACGCGGCTGCGATGCATACGGATCAACCTAGTTCCGGACGGCGGTCGTCCGGTACCGGGTTTACCGTGCTGATCATGCAGGTGATCGAAGAGTCGCAGGTCCACGTCGTACCGGCCAACGAGGCCCCATGGGAGGACCTCCAAGCAGTCCTCGGTACGGCGGACGCCGGGCAGTGCCAATGTCAACGGTTCAAGATCCGCGGGTGGATCTGGCGGGACTCCACCCTCGACGAACGAATGACCCGCCTCCAGAAACAAACCGCCTGCGACACCCCCGACGCCCCGACAACCAGCGGCCTCCTCGCCTACGTCGACGGCGAACCGGCCGGCTGGGCCGCCGTCGAACCACGAACGGCGTACCCGAAACTGCGCAGCTCCCGAGTGCCCTGGCCCGACCGCAACGAAGACAAGGACGACGAGACCGTCTGGTCAGTGACCTGCCTGGTAGTCCGAAAAGCCTTCCGCGGCCGAGGCCTCACCTACCACCTCGCCCGAGCCACCATCCCCCACGCCCGCACCCGCGGCGCCCGGGCCCTGGAGGCCTACCCCATGCTCACCCACCCCGGCAAAACCATCACCTGGGGCGAACTCCACGTAGGCCCCCACCAAGCCTTCGAAGCCGCCGGCTTCCACCAGGTAACCCACCCCACCCTCCGCCGCACCGTAATGCGAATCGACTTCCCCTAACCCCAGCCACAACAACCATCACCCAACTCCCCCAACCCCTCCCGCACCCACCTCCTCCCCTCCCCGCCCTGCCCCCGCCCTGCCCCCGCCCTGCCCCCGCCCTGCCCCGTCTCGCACCCCTCCCGCCCCGTCCTGCACGCCCTGCACCCGCACCCCTCCCGCACCCGTCCCGCACCCCTCCCGCACCCGTCCCGCACCCGTCCCGCACCCGTCCCGTACCCGTCCTGCACCCGTCCCGCACGCCCTACACCCGCGTACCGCCCCAGAACACCACGCCCATGCACGCCTGCCGCGCTCTCCGCCGGCGCCCCTGCCCACGCACCACTCCGAGGCCCTGCCCCACATCTCCCCACACAGCGCTCCTGGTGCACCGCCTGCTCCGTGCGCTCACCCGCACCCTCACACGCAGCACTGCACCACTCCCCGTGCACCACTCCCGCTGTGCCCCTTGCCGCCTCTGTACACCGCCGCCGCGCACCACTCCCGGGGTTCACCGCCACGATGCACACCGCCGCCTACCTGCACCACTGCCCGCACCTCACTCCCCGTCCCCCTGCCCTGTACCTCCCCGACGCACCACTCCAGGTGCACCGCCTGCCCTGCGCACTCACATGCACCACTCCCACGCACCACTCCCACGCACCGCTCCGCGTGCCCCCTGCCCCCGCACCGCCCACGCACCACTCTCGCTGTCCCGCCCCACACCACTCCAGGTGCACCGCCTGCCCTGCGCACTCACATGCACCACTCCCACGCACCACTCCCACGCACCACTCCCCGTGCCCCCTGCCCCCGCACCGCCCACGCACCACTCCCGCTGTCCCGCCCCCACACCACTCCAGGTGCACCGCCTGCCCTGCGCACGCACATGCACCACTCGCATGGCCTCCTGCCCTTCCCCCACCACCGCCTGCGTTTCACCGCTCCTCGCGCGCCCCTCGCCCGGGACCGCTCACCTGCACCGCTCCCGGCGCAGCGCTCACCTGCACCACGCCCGATCCGCTCAGGGCTCATCTCGGCACCGCTGACTGATGCAGCAGGTGTCGGCCGGTGAGCGGGAGGTTGGATCCGCCCGCCCAGGCCAACCCAGCCGACGGCACGACGAAGCAGCAGCGCACGACGCGTGGGACGCGCGGCGGGTGGACGCGTGGGATGTGTGGGACGCGCGGCGGGTGGACGCGTGGGATGTGTGGGACGCGCGGCGGGTGGACGCGTGGGATGTGTGGGACGCGCGGCGGGTGGACGCGTGGGATGTGTGGGACGCGCGGCGGGTGGACGCGTGGGATGTGTGGGACGCGCGGCGGGTGGACGCGGAGCGCAGGAGTCAATCGGCGGGCAGGTCGGACCGCCGATTGACAGGTCGATCGGCGGTTGTCCGGCGGGTCGTCCGGCGGGCCTCAGATTGTCGCGAAGGACGGTGGGCCGATGTCGGCCTCGTCGGCGGAGCTTCTGTCCCAGACCGCGAATCGGGCGGCGTCGGCGTACGTAGCAGCGTCCGCACGCCACCGGCTACGCCGGACGGGAGCGAGGTGGATCGGCACGGGCTGAACTGGCTCGCGCCCGGGAACGTCTGGTGGAGGCGTGGTCTGCGCGTCCGGGGTCTCGTCTAGTACGGGTGGAGCGCCGGTCGCCCGGTGGCCTGCAGGTGGTGGGTCGGCCCAGGTGGGGCGGGCTACGTGGACCTCGCCGTGCGTGATCGTGATCGTCCAGCGGCCGTTGTGCAGGTCGGTGTGATGCCGGCGGCACAGCAGCGCGAGATTGTCGATCGCGGTTTCGCCTCCGTCGAGCCAGGAGACGAGGTGATGCGCATCGCACATGACCGGCGGCGCGCCGCAGACGACGCAGCCGCGATCGCGGGCGTTGAGGGCTCGGCGGATCGCTTTGGTGACCAGGCGCTCGGAACGCCCCACGTCGAGCGGTTCGGAGTTCGAACCCAGCACCAGGGGAATGACGTTCGCGTCACACGCCAACCGCCGGATCGTAGCCGCAGACAGCCCGTCGCCGTAGACAGTACGACCGACCGCGTCCGCCGCAGCTGCCTTCAAGTCCTGCAGGTCGATGGTGACGGTGATGTTCGCTTTCGCGCCGTAGCCAGGCACCCGCTCGCCCCGCCCGGAGCCCACACCCGCCGTACCCCGGGGCGCACTCGACCGGGTAGCCGACAGGTCGCCGACAGCCGCCGCATCCCCGCTAGCCGGTGAGTCGCCGGCAGCCAGCGCGTTGCCCGTACCCGGTGCGTTGCCCGTACCCGGTGCGTTGGCGGTAGCCGGTGTGTTGGCGGTAGCCGGTGTGTTGGCGGTAGCCGGAGTGTTGGCGGTACCCGGTGCGTTGGCGGTACCCGGTGCGTTGCCCGTACCCGGTGCGTTGGCGCTGGCCGGTGTGTTGCGGGTGGCTGGTGGGGTGGCTGTGTTGGTGTCCCAGGCGGTGGCGGCGATGGTTAGGGCGGCTGACAGGGCGTCGGCTTGGCGTTTGTCGCGGGAGCGGGGGTCCGGTTCGCCGTCGGTGGTTTTGTGGGGGCGGGCGCCGACGTGGATGACTGCGCGGAGGAGTTCGGCGTTCTCGTTCGCCAGATAGCCCTTGAACTTCACGCCTCGGTCGGCGGAGGTCAGGGTCAGAGTTTCGCGGGCTGCGGCCTTCTCTTCTTCGGGTGCGGGGCCGTCGGAGTCGAGCAGGTCGCAGACTTCCCGGAGGGCGGAGCGCAGTTCGGCCGGCGGCAGGTGGGCGGCCAGTCCGACGAACTGTTCCTCGACCACATCCAGATCCTCGACCGGCACCCGCGAACGCACCCGCTCCAATTCGGACACGATCACCGCCGCCTGCGCAGTACGCATCAGCCGCACACCCCACCCACCAGCGCCGGTCGCGCCGGTCGCGCCGACCGGGTTGGCCGCGCCACCCGCCCTGTCCGCGCCGTCCGCGTCCGTCGGGGTGGTGTTGGTGGGGAGGGGGATGCCGTTGGTCAGGGCGGTGGTTACGGCGTTGTATTTGGGGAGGGAGCGGGTGAGGCGGACGTCGCGCCAGACTTCGGTGCGGTCTCGGCGGTAGCGTTTGGCGACCAGGTCGACGGCGTCGCGGGCGCCTAGTTCTTCGGCGTATCCGGTGGTCTCGATGCGGGCTATCAGTTGCAGGCGGAGCTCTTCGAGATGGTTGATCTCGGCATCGATCGCGTCGAAGGCAGGCAGGATCTCGGCGTCGCTCAGCGATCCCACTGGTCGCCCGTCGAGAACATCCATGCCCACCACAATACCTTTCACTTCGGATAGTTCAAAGCCAGAATCCCTTATTTTTAAGGGGATTTGATCGGTCAGTCGTACGTTGCCTGGGCGCGCCAGCTGTTCTGGGTGAGGGTGAAGAGCCATGCGCGGGTGTCCGCCGTCTGGAACTGGAAGCGGGCCTGGCGGGACTCGGTGGCCGGGTCCCACCAGCGCTCGGTGGTCAGCCATGGGCCGGCCCACGCGCTGATCGGATGGATCTTGTTGCTGTCGGCAACTTGAACGCCGGTGCCGTGGGACGGGCGCAGCGTGAACGCGGCGGGGGCGCCGGACAGTTCGCCGCGGGCGGTGACCGAGACCAGGGTGCCGTCGGCGGCGAACACCTTCGCGGGGATCGGCTCCGGGAAGATCGTCGTCGGCGCCAGGGTCGGCCAGCGCTTCGGGTCCGCGCCGGTGATCGCGCCCGGCCACGGCTGGTCCGGCGGCCGGGCCGGTACTGCCGGGTCGCCCCACGGCACCAGCGTCTGCCGTTCCGCGAACCCGCGTCCGCCGCCGATCACCACCGACACCACCGCGCCGTGCCCGAGCATGCTCTGCACCCGCGACAACGCCCGGTGGATCCGCTCGTCCGGCCCGCCGCCCCACAGCCCGTCCGCATGCGTGCCGACCGGATCTGCCTGGCCGGGAATCAGCCGCACCCGGATCACCGGTGACGTCAGCTCGCTGGTCGCCGTACCGCTGCCCTGCAGTTGCCAGCGGACCCGGTCGACCACATCGGCCGCGGTGAACCAGCGCGGATGTAGCCACTCCCGTTCGTGGACCCGCCCGGACTCGGTGCCGACCTCGACCCGCAGCGTCGTACACACCAGGCCGAGTTCGGTCAGCCGGACCACCAGTTCGTCGGCGATCGACCGGACCGCGAACGCGACCTGGTCGACCCGGTCCACGGCCGGCTCGAAGTCGAGCGTCCGGGTGAGCTCCGGCGGGATCTCCCGGCCGGTCACCGGGCGGTCGTCGGCGCCGCGCGCGAGTCGGTGCGCGAACGCGCCGTCCGGGCCGAAGCGTGTCAGTACTTCGGTCCTCGACAGCTCTGCGAACGCACCCAGTGACCGCAATCCCAGACGGCGCAGCAGATCGGTGAGCGTCGGCTGCTCGAGCAGGTCGACCGACAGCGGCGCGAGGAACTCCGGCGAACCACCCGGCGGTACTACGTGCACCCGGGTCCGCGTGGAGCTTGCCCGGGCGGCCTGCTCCGCGGCGAACGGGCCGTCTGCGATCCCGATCCGGCTGCCCTGTACGTCGTACGTCTCCAGCCGGTCGAGGAGCTTCTCCGCAGCCGCCTCCTCACCGCCGTAGAACCGCGCCGGGCCGCGCGCCTTCAACGCGCACATCCCCGGGCGGATCACCTGCACGCCGGGCGTGATCGCCTCCAGGCAGGAGATCACCGGATCGAACGCGCGGGCGTCGAGCACCGCGTCGTACTTCAGCACCACCAGCTCCGGACACCGCGACTGCGCATCCCGCGCCCGCTGCCCACGACGCACCCCCTCGGCCCGCGCGGCCGCGGACGTGGCGAGCACCTTGCCCTTCTCCAGCACGGCAATCGGCTCCTCCGGCGCCCGCCCACTCGCCCCCGCAGCCGCCACCACCGGCCAGTCCGGCACCCAAACCACCATCGATCGAGTCAGCCCTTGCCCGCTCATCGCCTACCACCGCACAGCTGCCGACCAGCCGCCATCGAACGGGGCAAGCTCTTTCTGGTCATCAGCCCACCGCCTCGATCTGGTCGGGCCACTCGGCTATGAGGGTTGGCTTTTCTCGTCGCGTGCGACGGGGTTCTGCGTGTTGGGGTGTGCGGGTTGTTTCCGGCCAGTTGGTCGTGGGGGTTTCTGCGGCGGGTTCGACGGGGCGGATCTCGCCGTTCGGGGAGGGGAGCCAGAGGTGGTGTTTGTGGGTGTGGACGGCAGCGCGTTTGCCGGAGACGGTGACGGTTGCCTGGCGGGCGGTGAGGAGGCCTTCTCCCTCGCCGAGGCCGGACCAGGTGCTGCTCTCGATCTCGAAGCGGGCCTCGCTGCCGGGCCAGGAACCGTACGCGATCAGCATCGCGCCGCGGGTCCGTAGCCGGGCTGCCAGACGGGAGGCCTCTCCTGGTGTCACTTCACCCGGTGGGCGTACGACGACGACCGTCAGCGCGTCGACGAGCGCGGCGACTACGCTGAGCCATTCACGGCCAGGGTCCGGTACTAGTACCAGCCGCTCGAGATCTACGCCGAGCCCGCGTGCTGCCTCCGCGCCGAACGACGGCACTCCGACGACACCACACCAGGCTCCGTCCGCGGACGGTCCCGCCATCAACGCCATCACCAGTGCACCGCTCCCCCGCACCGAGTACGCCGAGCCGCCGCGCAGGGCAGCACCCGCGAGCAACTCCCGCACCGCGGGATGCGTCGGCAGGTCCCGCTCCACGCCGGCCGTGTCCAACGCCTGCTGAACCCGCGCAATGTTCGACGCCCGCTGCAACCGCGACGCGTCCGACGCCTGCTGAACCCGCGGCGCGTCCGGCGTCCGCTGGAACCGCGCTACGTCCGACGCCTGCTGAACCCGCGCCGCGTCCGACGTCCGCTGCATACGCGACGCGTCCGATAGCCGCTGGACCCGTGTTGCGTCGGGCGCTTGCAGGACACGCGCTGTGTCCGGTGCGGGTTGCATGCACGCCCTGTCCGGTGCCTGCCGTATCCATGCCCTGTCCGATGCCTGCCGTACTCGTGCGGTGTCTGGTACCTGCTGGGCTCGCGTCGGCGAAAGCATCCGTCGGCCGCCGATCGTGGTGAGCGGCTCCCCCGCGCTGGGATCGGGGTGGTGGATGAGGTCTGGGTCGAAGCTTGCGACGGTTGCCAGCCGGACCGGTTCGTCGGGCAGGTGGTCGTCAGGTGGGGAGTCCTCCGGGACGCAACCGAAGGCGGAGTCGGCGGGTGATTGCTGGTGGGGCTGTTGGGGGTGGTCTGTGATGGCGGTTACATGGTTTGTGGGGCGGGCGGCGGCTTTTTGGGATTTGGCTTGGGCCAGGAGGGCGCGGGCGTGGTCGAGGGGTGTTGCTCGACTCTGTGGTGCCGCGGTCCCCGTCATACACCCATGTTCGAACACCTGTTCGAACAAGTCAATCCGGTCGTCCACAGCTCCGAAGGGCTTTATAGTCCGGGGATGCGACGTGTCGATCACCCTCGGTTCTTGGGTGCTGTGCGGCAGGTCGAGGACAGTATCGATGCTGCCTGGGACAGTTTCCGGGTCGCGGCTGGGGTGACGCCGGAGGATGCGGCGGAGCTGGCTGAGGTTGTGTTGCAGGACACGTCCGAGTTCGACTGGCGGGTGGTGGACGGGGCGTTGAAGCAGCTTGTCTGTCCCGATTGTGGGGCGCAGCTCGGGGCGGGGGTGCTTGGTTGTACGAGTTGCGATCTGGCGAACGGGTTCCGGTTCGCGGCGCGGGAGACGGATCGGCCCGGCGTACCGCCTGGGAACGAGCATGCGATCCGGGTGTCGTCGGCTGTCGCCCGCACCCGTCACCGGTATACGCCGCGGGCTCGCGCGGGCTACGAGCTGCTGTTGCCTGACCTGCTCGAGGGGCACCTGCCCAGTACTGCGCAGGCTCAGCGTGCCAAGCACCAGATCAACCAACTCACCGACGACGAGCTGGAATGCCTCCTCAGCCCGGCGGACTTAGGGTAAGAGGCATGCCTAGGACAATTGCCACCAACACGAAGGTCGAGCTGGACGGGCTGCTGGAGTTCGTTCGGCCGCGGCACCACATGTTGCTGTTGACGACGCGAGCGGACGGGAGCGTGCAGGCGTCGCCGGTGTCCGGCGGGGTGGACGAGCAGGGGCGGATCGTCATCTCGTCGTACCCGGAGCGGGCGAAGAGCACGAATGTGAAGCGGTCCGGTACGGCGAGTGTGGTCGTGCTGTCCGACGAGTGGAACGGCGCCTGGGTGCAGGTGGACGGTCGCGGCGAGGTGATCGAGCTGCCGGACGCGGTGGAGCCGCTGGTCGACTACTTCCGGGCGATCTCCGGTGAGCACCCGGACTGGGACGAGTACCGGGAGGCGATGGTGAAGCAGGGCAAGTGCCTGATCCGGATCACCCCGGAGCGCTGGAGCCCGGTCGCGACGGGCGGTTTCCCCGCCCGGCTGGCCGACTGATGCCTACTGCCCTGGTTGTCCACGCCCATCCCGACGACGAGGTGTTCGCGACCGGCGCGGCCACGTCGGTCCTGAGCGAGCAGGGCTGGAACGTCGTACTGCGGGTCGCCACGGCCGGCATGCACGGCGCGTCCGACCACGTCAGCGCGTCCTGCGAGCTGCTAGGGATCGCCGAGTGGGACTGGCTGGGCCAACAGGACCAGTGGATCGACGACGGCGGCCTCAACAGCGCACGCACCCTGGCAGCTGCCAACCAGGAGGACGTGGTCGCGGCCATCCAAGCAGCCGCCGACAAGCTCCAGCCGGAGCTCATCCTCACTGTGGGCAGTGACGGGCTGACCGGCCACCCGGACCACATCGCCATCTCGCGAGCAGTCCAACGCATCCAGTGCCATGCACTTGGAGCACGCCTCAGAGCGCAAGACGTCCGTGCAGGCGAGCAACTGGTCCAGCAGCTGGCCCCTGGCGAGCAAGTGGGCTCAGGGCACGTCAAAGGCTGCGACCTGCCACTGCAAGAGTTCAGCGGAGCATCAGAGGAGCGCAGACGGCAGGCCTTGGACGCGTACTACGACGGCCTCGGCAGCAAGCCGCTCGCGGAGCTCATCACGACCCACCGCGCCAGCAGCGACGGCCTGCTGCTGCGGGCGGTGTTCGACGCGACCGGCTGGCAGCAGGACCGGTTCGAGGTGCTCACTGCTTCGAGCGACGTTCCATCGTCTCGGTGATGCGCTGCATGGCCCCTTCGAGGTGCTGCCGCAGCGCCGCCTCGGCGCCTTCCTCGTCGTGGGCCAGGCAGGCGTCGAGGATGGCCTGGTGCTCGCGCCGGGTCTGCTCGATCCGGGCCTTGGTCCGCCGGGACCCGAACCGGTAGCGCTCGCTGTTCTGCCAAACCGGCTCGATCGCCCGCGGCAGCCACCGCGAGCCGCCGGCCCGGTAGATCGAGAAGTGGAACTCGGTGTGCGCCTGCCGGGAGGCGATGTTGTCGCCGAGCTTCGACAGCCGGACGTGCTCGGCCAGCGCCTTGCGGGCCGCGGCCGCGTCCGCGTCGGAGAACCGGGTGGCGGCCGCGCGGACCGCCAGCGACTCCAGCGACAGCCGGGTCTGATGGGTGTCGCGCAGGTCCTCCATGGACAGCTCGCGGACCCAGGCGCCCTTGTGCGGGACGATCTCGACCAGCCCGAGCGCGGCCATCCGCCGGAGCCCTTCGCGGATCGGCATCTGGCTCATGTCCAGGCGCTTGGCGAGCTCCTCGAGCCGGAGCGCCGTACCGCTGGGCAGCTCGCCGGACAGAATGAGCTCGTGCAGCTCGGCGGCGGCTTCCTCGGCGAGCGTACGGCGCCCGGTCGGTCCCCCAGGTGTGAGCTCGAGTCGTCGGATCATCAGTAGCGGGCGCCTCTCTCCTGTTCAGCTCTGGAGGTACGGTAGCCGCCGACCGGGTTTCTGGCGCCCTTCGACGGCCGATTGCCCAGCAATCACAAGTGGTCTAGCCCACCGAGAGCCCGGTCAGATCCAGCAGTACCCGGCCCGCAGACCGCTCCAGTACGTCGCTGACCCGGTCCGCCGGGACGACCTCGTAGTCCGCTCGCCACGGTACCGCCGCGATGTCCGCGAGCGCCTGACCGACCGCGTCCGGGGCCAGCGTCGTGCGCTGCAGGTTCACCGGCAGCAGTCGCAGGTCCCGGCCGATCAGCTGGTGCAGGTCGATCGTGGTGAACTCGCCGGCCTTGTACCCGAGTACGGCGATCCGCCCGCCCGGCGACACGTTGCCGAGCACCCCGCCGGTCACCGGGCCGCCCATGGTGTCGACGACCGCGTCGCACCACGGCAGCTCCCGGCCGACCTGTCCCAGCCCGTCAACGCGGACGATCTGGTCGACCAGCGCACCAACGCTGTCCGCGGCGTCGTCCAACGACACCAGCCCGATCACCTTGGCCGCTCCGGCCGCCCGTGCGATCGCGGCACACATCCGCCCGATCAGCCCGGTCACACCGGTGACCAAGACGGTCTCACCCTCCTTTACATCGGCCACCCGGCGTACGGCGGTGTGTGCCGTCAACGCGGGCGTCAGCAACGCCAACGCGGCAGCCGGCTCCAGCGACGACGGCAACGCGTGTACGGCGGCGTTGGGTACGACGGCATACCGCCCCCACACGCCCTGCCGCGTCACGCCGACACCCTCGCCGCGAACCACGACAGTCGCGCCGGCTGCCGCCACGTCCGAGCTCAGCACCACACCGGCGCCTTCCGAGCCCGGAACGAACGGCGTACCCGGTTGTTTGCCCGCCAGCGTCGACCGGTCCACCGGAGTGACCGCGGCCAGCCGCATCTCCACCAACGTCTCACCAGGACCGACGGCCAGCTCGACCTCGTCGGCCTTCAACTGCTCCCCCGGTCCATGACTGTGCAGCACAGTCCCCCGTGTACTCACGCCTCTACCCCGTTCCCCACGATTTGATATCTGATCACAACCACGACCAGACCGTAGAACTGTCTCACTCCGCGGAGACCTCCACAACGAGCGGCCGGGTGAGTACCTCGACCGCCGCGGCCTGCTCCGTCGCCCGCGGACCGGACACCTCGTCGCTGCCCATCGGGAACGGCCAGTCGCTTCCGGCCAGCACCCGCTCGGCACCGAACGTCTTCGTCAGCAGCTCCAGTACGGCGGCGTCGTGCACCAGATCGTCCACGTAGAACCGGCGCAGCGCCTCGGCCACCGGCAGGGACACCGGTTCGATCCCCGGCCGGTCCTGGTCGATCCCGCGCTGCCACCGGCCGGCAACGGCCGCCGTCACACCACCCCCATGACACAGACAGAACCGGATCCCCGGAAACCGCCCCGGCACGTCCGCGAAGACGAGCCAAGCCGCCGCCACTCCGGTTTCGTACGGATTCCCCAACAGGTTCGACAGGTAAAACGAATCAAGCCGCTGGTCGTCACTGGCACCGGGGTGAATCAGCGTGAACGCCCCGACCGCGTCCAGCACCTGCCACACCGGATCCAGCCCCGCATAGCTCGGCGTACCGAGGGCGAAGCCGCTGAACACGCCCTCGCTCGCCAGCCCGGCAGCAATGCGCGGCGCGGACGGATCGAGCAGGGGCAGGTGTGCCAGCACCCGTAGCTGCGGTGTGGCGAGCTCCCGGAGCCCCTGGTTCACCAGCTCGGCCCACTCGGCTCCTGCGTCGTACCGGAACAGAGGCGGGGGTACTGACACCACAGCGCCGTCCAGGTCCTGCTCGGTGACCCAACGCAGCAGGGCTGCCGGGTCAGCGAGCCGCCGGAGCGGCAGGCGGTGTCCGTCGACGACGAGCGAGCCGTTGTCGACGGACAGCCCGAACTCACCGCGATGCGCCGCGGCCAGCACGGTCGGCGGGATCAGGTGGGTGTGGACGTCCCAGCCGGCCATCTCAGCGGGCGTCCTCGTCGTTGTCGTAGAAGTCCGGACGCTCCGGGTAGTGCGGACCGTCGTACACCTCGAGCAGCACCGAGGTCTCCTCGGCCCGTGTCGGCCCGTGCACGACGCCTTTCGGGTTCCAGTAGAAGCTGCCCTTGGTGAGAGTGGTCCCGGTAGGCAGGTACACGTACTTGCCGGACAGGCAGAACATGAACTGGTTCGAGGCGTGCTTGTGCTCCGAAGGGATACCGGAGCCCTTCTCGAAACGCACCAGGGCGATCGACGCCTCGGTCTCCGGATCCCGCCAGAGCATCTTGTGGGACAAGCCGTCCAGCGACTTCTCCACCCACTCCAGGTCGTCCGTCTGCAGCAGGATCTCCCGCAACGGTTCGTCCATGGTCATGGGGCCTCCTGGTCTGGACTGAGGAGCGGCGGGAGCGAAGCGACTAGAGCGACGAGGGAAGACCAGGAGCAACAGCCCCATGGCTCGCGCGCCGGAGGCGCGCATCCAATACAGCTCACGGCACCTCCCGGCCGGTTACGTGCTTGTACAGGTCTTCTGCCACACCGGTACCCATCGGGGCAACAGCGGCGATGTGGCCGTCCGGGCGGATCAGTACGACGCTCTCCGCCGGTACGCCGTACCTGTTGGTGGCCACGCTTCCCGGGTCGAACAGTGCCCGGTCGCGCAGGCCGGAGTCGTGCGGCGCGTCCCAGCGGGACACCGCGTAGTGCTGCAACGCCGGCGACCCGTTCTCGGGGATAGAAGGCCGTCGCCGTACGTCGGTGAAGTACAGCGCCACGAACGAGTCCTTGCAGAGGTCGTGGATCGTCGTACGCCCCGTAGGACTCTGCAGCACCAGGTCCGGCGCCCTGTCGCCCGCACGGACCGCCGGCGGCGCCGCGGACGTGGCCACCATCGACCAGTCGCCCACACCCTCCACGTCGAGCCGTACGCTCAACAACGTCCGGTTGTACGCCGTGGCCCACGCGCCGGTGTTCTCCGTGACAGCACCGCGCTGGAACGACATGTACTTCCGGGCAGCCTCGGCCATCTCGCCCGAGCCCTCGATCGCCACCGGGCGCTGCTCCTGCTCATAGCCGTCCAACAGCGACGGCGAAGCCCAGCCGCGCAGTACCCAGGCCAGCCGCCACGGCAGGTTGGACGCGTCCAGCGCACCCGTGTTCAGCCCGAGCGCCCACATCGGCGTGATCAGGTGCGCGGCGTCGCCCATCAGGAAGACCTTGCGATCCACGGTCCACTGCTCCGCGACCCGGTGGTGCACGTTGTACACGACCGAGCCCATCAGCTCGATCCGGTCCACCTCGCCGATGAACTGCTTCACCTTCACCAGCAGGTCCTCGTCGTCCGGCGCGTCGGCGCCCGGCGTCAGCGGGAACAGGAACCGCCAGTTGTCGGGCTGCCGGATCAGCACCATCCACTCGGACTTGTCCGCGAAGTACGCGAGGTACGGGTAGTCGCGGGCGTTGTCGACGTCCAGGTCCACCACGACGTCGATCAGCATGTACCGCTCGGGCAGGGTCTCCCCTACGACCTTCACGCCGAGCGCGTCCCGGACCCGGGACCGGCCGCCGTCACAGGCCAGCAGGTGCGATGCCTCCAGCTCCTGCGGACCGTCCGGCGTCTCCAGTTGCAGTACGACGCGGTCGTCGCGGATCTCGAACGACGTCATCCGGTGCTGCGTCCGGACCGGCTCGGTCAACGCCGCCGCCAGCAAAGGCTCCATCTTCTGCTGCGGCAGGTTGATCACGAACGGGAACTGGGTGTCGTTGACCAGCTCGGCCAGCTGTACGGAGGCGCGCGGCGTGTTGGTGGCCCGGTCGATGTCGCCGATCTCGTCGATCCGCAGCGCGGCGCCGAGGATCCGGTCGACCGCGCCGTACCGGTTCCAGATCTCCAGCGTCCGGCTGAGCGTCGTACCGGCCTTGGTGTCGGAGGAGAGCGTGGCGTCCTCCTCCAGCAGCACGTACGGGATGCCGTAGTGCTGCAGACCGAGCGCGGTGGTCAGACCGATCGGTCCGGCTCCTACTACGGCGACAGGAAGCTGTTCAGTCACAGATCACTCCAGACCGTCAGAGAAAGCTCTTGAGCTTGGCAAAGGCACGTTCTCGTGTCAGTACCGACCCGGTCATCGCGGCCGCGTCGGAGAGCAGGAACAGCAACGGGCCGACCACGTCTTCGGGGCCGCCGATACCTATGGTGTCCTGCCAGTGCTCCCGGTCCGCACCGACGTTCGCTCCCCGGAACTGCTCGGTGTCGATCACGCCCGGCGAGACCACGTTCACCCGGACCCGGTCCGCGGCCACCTCGCCCGCAAGCGTCTTGGCGAACGCCACCAGCGCCGCCTTGCTCGCCGCGTACGCCGCCGCGCCCGGGTACCCGCTCGACGCCATCCCGGACGTGAAGACCACCACCGAGCCCGCCCGACGCTCGACCATGTGCGGTACGACGGCCTGACACGCCCAGACGACACCGTCCAGGTTTACCTGCAACGTCCTGGTCCATTCGGCTGCGTCCAGCTCCAGCACCGACGACCGAGGCTGTACGGCCGCACCGGCCACCAGCCCGTCGATCCGCCCGTACTGTTCCTGCACACCGGCAACAGCCGCGAAGACCGCCTCCCGGTCCGCCACGTCGACCTCAACAAAAGCCACACCCTCAGGCGGTGCGGTGACGTCCAAGACGACCGCCGTACCGCCTGCAGCGTTCACAGCCTTCGCCAGCGCTGCACCGATGCCCTGGGCGCCGCCGGTGATCAGTACGACCTCACCGGTGGCGTCGAAGCGTGCCTTCATGGCGTGTCCTTCTGCTTCGACGTCATGGTCTCGGTGATCCGCTGGAACGCCCCGGCCAGGTGGCTGCGCAGCGCCTGCTCGGCTGCGTCCGGATCACGCGCCACACACGCGTCCAGGATCGCCTGGTGCTCCTGACGGCTCTTCTCGATCAGGAACGCCGTAGGGCGACTCCCGAACCTATAACGCTCGCTGTTCTGCCACACCGGCTCGATAGCGCGCGGCAACCACTGCGAGCCGCTGGCACGGTAGATCGTGAAGTGGAAGTCCGCATGCGCGTCACGAGCCCCCGCGGAGTCCTCAGCACGCGACAACCGCAAGTGCTCCGCCAGTGCGGCCGCTGCCTTCGACAGGTCCTCTTCCGAGAACCGGGCAGCAGCCGCCCGTACGGCGAGACTCTCCAACGCCAGCCGGGTCTCGTGCGTGTCCCGCAGATCCGACAGCGACAGGTCGCGGACCCACGCGCCGCGGTGCGGGATGATCTCCACCAGCCCCAGCGCCTCCAGCCGGCGCAGCCCTTCACGTACGGGCATCTGGCTCATCTCCAGCCGGCTGGCCAGTTCCACCAGGCGCAACGGCGTACCGCTGGGCAGCTCGCCGGACAGGATCAGCTGGTGCAGCTCGGCAGCCGCGTGCTCGGCGAGCGTACGGCGACCGCCCTTGCCGCCACCGGGCAGCAGCTCCAACGGGCCGCTCATCCGCGGGACACCTTGTTGCGCAGCTCCCCCAGCTTGTCGGAACGGGTGACGACCACGTCGCCCTCCTGCAGGAACACCTGCGGCTCGCGGGCGTTGCCGATGCCGGCCGGCGTACCGGTGAGCAGCAGGTCACCCGGGCGCAGCGTCATCCCGAAGGACAGCTCGCTGATCAGCGTGGCGACGTCGAACGCCATCTGCCGCGTCGACGCGTCCTGCCGTACCTCGCCGTTCACCAGGCACTGCAAGTGGATGTCCTGCGGGTCGCCCAGCTCGTCGGCGGTGACGATCCACGGGCCGAGCGGCATCGTGTCGTCGATGCTCTTGCCCTTCAGCCACTGCCCGCCGTGCGCCCGCTGCAGGTCCCGCTGCGACACGTCGTTCGCGAGCGTGTAGCCCCAGACGTGGTCGAGCGCCTCGTCGGCAGGGATGTTCTTGCCGGTCTTCCCGATCACCAGCGCGACCTCGGCCTCGTAGTCCCACTTGGCGGAGATCGCCGGGTCCCAGGCGATGTCGTCGTACGGGCCGATCACCACGTCCGGGCCCTTGGTGAAGAACGTCGGATGCTTCGGGCGGTCGACGTCCTGGCCCTCGCGCTTGCCCTTGCTCTCCTCGAAGTGGTCCCAGTAGTTCCACCCGGTGCACAGGATGTCCCGCCGAAAACGTCGCAGCGGCGCCCGCAAATCCGCTTCCCGATAAGGGATCTCGCCGACAACAACAGGCTGGGCGCCGATCACCTCGGTCAGATCCGTTGCATCAAGCAACTTTACGGAGTCCTCCGAGAGCACGCCGGGGACAATCGCCCCGGCGTGCTCGACCATCACATATCTCATCTCAGGTCCACTCGACGCCGCGCACAACATCACCCCCGGTCATGAGACCACCGCGATCGCGCTGATCTCGATCAGATAGTCAGGATTGGCGAGCTTGTTGACCTCGACCATGGTCGAAGCCGGCAAGGGTTCCTCGAAGTACTGCGCCCGGATCTCGTGGATCTTGGCGAAGTCCTCCATGTTGCGGACATACACGTCGACCCGGCAGACGTCCGCGAGCGTGCCGCCGGCGGCCTCGACCGCCGCCTTCACGTTCTCGCACACCTGCCTGGTCTGCTCCCGGACGTCCCCGACGCCGGCGATGCTGCCGTCCGGCGTGCGTGCGGTCATCCCGGAGACGAACACCAGCCGCCCGGTCGCCTCGACCGTCGTGGCCTGCGAGAACACCCCGTTCGGGCTCCGCAGCGCAGCGGTGGAAACCTGTGTCTTCGGCATCAGTTCAGTACCCCTCCTGCCGGTACGACGGCGCCGACCGCACGCGCGGCGGCCAGCAGCCCGTCGAGTCCCGACCTCTCGATCAGTACGCCGTTGCGCCGCTGTTGCGCGGCGCGCTCGGCCTCTATCTCCCCCGGCACGTACAGCCGGTTCACGCCGGGCGCGGTCGCGCTCCCCCGGACCCGGGCGGCCAGCCCGGACGACCGGCGCTTGAAGTCCTCGACGCCGCCCATCAGTTCCGGGTCGATCGCCAGGAACAGGTGCGCGCAGTCGTTCGGCCGGTCCGGCTCGCGGTACAGCGGGCGGACCTCGTCGCCCCAGCCGCCGCCGCTGAGGACGCCGGTGAGTACGTCGATCATCAGCGCCAGCCCGAAGCCCTTGTGACCCGCGGCCGGCAGCAGCATGCCCAGGACGGCCTCGTCGGGGTCGGTGGTCGGCGTACCGTCGCGGTCGGTCGCCCAGCTGTCCGGGATCGTCCGCCCGGCCGACGCGGCCAGCCGGATCTTGCCCAGGGCAACGGCGGACAACGCCATGTCCAGCACGATCTCGACACCGGCCGTCGTCGGTACGGCGATCGCCAGCGGATTGTTGCCGACCAGTCGTTCCGCCCCGCCGGGCGCGGGCATCAGCGGGGTCGTGTTCGACATCGCGATACCGATACACCCCGCTTCGCCGGCCTGCATCGCCCAGCGGCTCGCGGCGCCGAAATGGTGGGCGTTGCGGACCGACACGATGCCGATCCCGTACCGCCCGGCGCGCTCGACCGCGTGCGCCATCGCCTGCGGGCTGGACAACTGCCCCATCCCACCGCGGGCGTCGGCCACCATCGCGGCACCGGCGTCGAACAGTACGTCGAGCTCGCGCTCCCGGGTGACCCCGCCGGCGTTCAGCCGTTCGACGTACATCGGGACCAGCATCACGCCGTGCGAGCTGACGCCGCGCAGATCCGCCTCGACCAGCGCCGACGCGATGTCGCCGGCGTCGGCGGACTCGAAGCCGAGCGCGGTGAACACCGCCACCACCGTGGCCTCGAGCCACTCCGGCCGAACCAGGACGCGACGGTCGGCGTCCGACGCCTGCGCGGTCATCGGGCCTCCCGGTCTGGACTGAGGAGCGGAGGGAGCGAAGCGACCGGAGCGACGAGGGAAGACCGGGAGCAAAAGCCCGATGACCCGTCGCGACGGAGTCGCGACATCAGTACCGTCATCGCTTCTCCTTGGCCCACGGGAGCAGGACGTGCTCGAGCAGGGCCAGGCCGTAGAAGAGCAGCACGCTCATCAGGCTGAGCAGGGTGATCGCGGCGAACGCCAGCGTGGTGTCGGCGCTCGCGCCGGACTGCTGGATGACATATCCGAGCCCCTTGGTGGCACCAACGAACTCGGAGATCACCGAACCGATCACCGCGAGCGAGATCGCGACCTTGAACCCGGTGAAGATCTGCGGCATCGCGTACCGCAGCCGGAGCTTGAAGAACTCCTGCGCGCGGCTGGCGTTCAGCGACCGCATCAGCTCGACCAGCTCGGTCGGGGTCGACTTCATCCCCTCCGCGGTCGAGATCACGATCGGGAAGAAGCACAGCAGCAGCACCATGACGACCTTCGGCCACTGCCCGAAGCCCATCCAGATCACCAGCAGCGGCGCCACCGCCACCTTCGGGATCGCGTTCACCATCAGCAGCAGCGGGTACACCAGCCGCTCGAGGATCACCGAGCGCACGATCACCAGCGCGATCGGTACGCCGATCACGATCGCCAGCAGGAAGCCCTCGACGGTCTCCAGCAGCGACGTACCGGTCTCGGACAGCAGCTGCCCGGGCTGCTCGAAGAACTTCTGCACCACGGCGCCGGGCGTCGGCAGCAGGAACGGCTCGATCGCGAACACGATCGTCGCGCCCCACCACAGCCCGATCGCGGCCAGCAGGCCGATGATCGGCAGCAGCACGGCCGCCGCCGGGGAGGTGGTCAGCCAGGACCTGCGCTTCACGATCGCACCTCGTCCACCGGGCGCGCCGGTGTGCCGGCGGCTTCCTTCTCGGCGAGCAGCGCGTGCAGCCGGCCGCTGATCTCCGCGACCTCGGTGAGGTGCGCGTTCTGACCGAGACTGCGTGGCCGCGGGATGCCGATCTCGACGACCTCCCGCATCCGGCCCGGCCGCGGCGTCAGCACGACCACCCGGTCGGCGAGCACGACGGCCTCCTCGATCGAGTGCGTGACGAACACGATCGTGGTGGACAGCTCCATCTTGATCCGCTGCAGCTCCTCGGACAGCTCGGTCCGGGTGAGCGCGTCGAGCGCGGAGAAGGGCTCGTCCATCAGCATCACCTGCGGGTCCCGGATCAGCGACCGGCACAGCGACACCCGTTGCTGCATGCCGCCGGACAGCTCGTGCGGCAACCGCCGTTCGAACCCCTGCAGGCCGACCAGCTCGAGCAGCTCGTGGGCCCGGTTCAGGTACGCCGACTTGGTGCCGGCGCCCTTGTCGATCTCGACCGGCAGCATCACGTTCGACAGCACGGACCGCCACGGCAGCAGCGCCGGCCGCTGGAACATGAACGAGACGTCCCGGCGGGGTCCGGTGACGGGTTCCCCCGCCACCTGGACCGCACCGGACGTCGGCGGCAACAGTCCCGCGATCAGCCGGAGCAGCGTGGACTTGCCACAGCCGGACCGGCCGATCAACGTGACGAACTCGCCGCCGCGAACGTGCAGGTCGATCTCCTCCAGGGCGGTCACCCGGCCCTCACGTCCGTCGAAGACCTGCCCTACACCGTCCAGGCGAATCATCCGGTTCCAGTACTCCTTACGTCAGCTCTTCGGCGCCAGGCTCATCGTGACGATGTCGTCGGGCTTGATCGAGCCCTTGCCGATCGCGCCGGCGTCCTCGAGCTGCGAGATGATCTTCTGCACCCGCTCCTGCGTGACATCGCCGAGCGGTCCGTTGAAGCCGTCCGGCTTCACGTACTTCTTCATGATCTCGAGTTCCTTGGTGGCAACGTCCAGATCGGTGTTCGGCACGTACTTCTTCAGGATCGCGGCCGCCCCGGCCGGGTCGTTCACGGTGTCCTGCAGGCCCTTCAGCAGGGCGTTGGTGAACTTCTTCACCTGGTCCGGGTGGTCCTTGGCCAGGTCCGACCGGGTGATGATCGTGTTCCCGTACAGCTCCGGAAGCTTGTCGCCGTACGGCAGCGTGATGACCTTGCGGTGCTTGCCGTCGGCCTTCGCGATCAGCGGCTCACCGACCACGAACTGGCCGATGCCCTGCACCTTGCCGGACGCCAGCAGGGCCGGCAGCCCGGGCGGCGGCGACGGCAGGAACGTGACCGACTTCGGGTCGATCCCGACCGCCTTGGCATAGACCGGGAACATCACCGTGTTGGTGGAGCCCGGCTGGTCGCCGATGGTCTTGTTCGGCAGGTCCTGCGGGCCGTTGATGCCCAGGCCCTCCAGCGACATGATCGCCGCCATCGACCGCTGGTGGATCATGCCCACCGAGGTGACCGGCAGCTTCTGCTTGGCGAGCGTGATCGCGAACGCGGTGAAGTCACCGATGCCGTAGTCGGCCTGACCGCCGGCCACCAGCTTCATCACGTCGACGGTGCCGCTGCCAGGGCTGATCTTGACGTCGAAACCGGCGTCCTTGAAGTAGCCCTTCTCCAGCGCGACATACGCGTACGCCTCGCGACCGAAGGTGTTGAACGACGTCAGGTAGCTGACTTTCTGCAGACCACCGTCGCCACCGCCCGACGCCTTGTCGTCACCGCCGCCGCACGCACTCACCACGGCGAGCCCCAGGACCGCCATCAGGGCGATGACGGAACGCCTCAACCTCATATCGACCTCTCTCGTCCCGATATTTGATCAAACATCAAATGCAGAAAGGTGGTCAATCGGTCCGCGGGGACTTCACGGGGACTTAACGTCCGTCGCACCGGGTCCTCGCATCCTGCCGGCCACCCGTTCCTGGAGCTCCCCCATGCCTTTCCGTAACCGGACGGGCACCCGCCCCGACCACAGACCGTACCTGCCTCGGCAGCAGATCGCGACGCCCGCGAGGGCCGAACCCGGTGCCATTGCGTCAAATTTGCGTAAACCCTCAACTTCCTGAGTGACCCGCCCCACGTCGGGGCCGATTTTCGCCGTGCTCACTCCGGGGAGGGAGGTGGCGCTCCCCCGGCTTTGACACGATGTCATCGTGAGAACGACGGCGCGGGCGGTCTGGCGGGCGATCGGTTGCCTGTGGCGTCCGTCGACGTACCTGCGCTGGGTCTACCTGTTGCTCGGCGCCGCGCTGGTGCTGGCGTTCATCCTGGTCGACAGCGCGCTCGGTGCCGTGGTCTCCGATCTCGGGCTGCCGAAAGTTGCCACCGGCATCCTCTACGTGGTGCTCGGACTGGTGCCGCCGTTGCTGCTCGGGCTGCTGCCCGCGGTCCGCGAGGTCGAGGGCATCGCGGTCGAGTCGTTGCTCGCGGTGCGCTTCGAGGAACGGCCACTCGGCCCGGCGCGGACCTGGGCGCAGCGTCGCCGGACGACGGCCTGGTTCTGCCTGCACCTGCTGGCCGGCGGCATGATCGGCATTCTCAGCACGATCGTGTTCGGCCTCGGCGCGGTCTGGCTGAGCGCCCCGTTCCGCTCCACCGGCCGGCACGACATCATGCCGGGCCTGTCGTACATCGTGCGCGGCAACTGGACCGATGTGTGGATGCCTGCGGCCGCGATCGGCGGGCTGGCCGGGCTGTTCCTGCTGTCCGCCGCCGTCGGCGCCTTGCTGGCGTACGTCGCGCCGCGCGTGCTCGGCCCGACCGCCGCCGAACGCATCGAGCTGCTCGAGCAACAAACCGCGACGCTTGCCGAGCGCAACCGTCTCGCGCGCGAGCTGCACGACAGTGTCGGACACGCACTCAGTCTGGTCACCATCCAGGCGGCCGCCGCGCGCCGGGTGCTGGCCAGCGACCCGGAGTTCGCCGAGACCGCGCTGGCCGCGATGGAAACGTCCGCGCGGGCCGCGCTCGCGGACCTCGACCACGTCCTCGGGCTGCTCCGCGACGACCGCCGCCCCGGGTCCCGTACGGCGCCCCAGGCAACGCTCAGCGGACTCGGCCGGCTGGTCGAGGCGACCCGGGCGGGCGGGATCACGGTCGAGGTCGAGCACCGCGGCGAGCTGGAGCGGCTGCCCGCGGCGGTCTCCCGGGAGGCGTACCGGATCGTCCAGGAGGGCCTGACCAACGCGATCCGGCACGCAGGCCGCCCGGCCGGCGAACTCACCGTCCAGCTGAGGATCTGCCTGGACGCTTCCGGGCTCGAGCTGATCGTGGCGAACCCGGTCAGCGGCCGGTCCGACCACTCCGGCGGCGGCCGCGGCCTCGCCGGGATCCGTGAAAGAGTCGCCGTACTGCGCGGCACCGTCGACGCCGGACCGGTCAGCCGCCCCGACGGCCCGGGCTGGCAACTGGCCGTCCGGCTGCCGGTGAACGTGACGAAGGGATGACATGAACCTGTCCGTGGTCGTGGTCGACGACGAGCCGCTGATCCGTAGCGGACTGCGTGCGATCATCAACGCCGAGGAGGACCTCACGGTCGTCGGCGAGGCCGGCGACGGCGCCGAGGTGCTGCCGCTGGTCCGCCGTACCGGCGCCGACGTCGTGCTGATGGACGTCCGGATGCCTGCGGTCGACGGCATCCAGGCGACCCGGCTGCTGCTGGACAGCCTCGACCCGGCGCCGCGGGTACTGGTCGTCACCACGTTCGAGAACGACGACTACGTGTACGACGCGCTGCGCGCCGGCGCCTCCGGGTTCCTGCTCAAGCGGACGCCGCCGGACGACATCATCGCGGCGATCCGGACCGTCGCGCGCAGCGAGTCGCTGCTGTTCCCGGAGGCGATCCGCGCGCTGGCGCTCGCGCACGCGGGGGCACCGGCGCCCAGCGGGCTCGACGAGTACCAGCTGACCGAGCGTGAGCAGGAGGTCCTGCGGCTGATGGCGCGCGGGCTGTCGAACGCCGAGATCGCGGCCGAGCTGATCCTCGGCTTGCAGACCGTCAAGACGCACGTCGCGAACGTGCTCTCCAAGCTCAACGCCCGGGACCGGACGCAGGCCGTGATCCGCGCCTACGAATCAGGCTTCGTCCCGCTCCACTAGGTCTGCGCGGGGTCGTCCGCCTCGGCCAGCGTGCAGGCGTTGTGCAGCGGGTCGATCGCGTTCGCCTTCATCGCAAGACGCTGCAGCAGCATCCGGAAGTTGGCGCGCTCGGCGTCGTCGAGGATGCCGAGCACGTGATCCTCGGTCGCGCGCAGCCGCCGCTCGAGGTCGCACATGACCTCGTGGCCCTGCTCGGTCGGCGCGATCAGCCGCGCTCGCCGGTCGGCCGGATCCGGGCGGCGCTGCACCAGGCCGGCCTTCTCCAGGTCGTCCAGCAGGTACGTCATCACGGTCCGGTCGACGCCTAGCTGCGCGGCCAGGTCGAGCTGCCGCTTCGGCCCCTCGGAGCTGGTCATGGCCAGCACCTGATACCCGCGCGGCCCGCCCGGCAGACCCTCCAGGGCCGCCGCGGACGCCTTCGCGTACTGCCGGAAGACCACGCCCAGCGCCCAGCCGAGATCGGCCTCCACGGGCGCACCACCGGCGCTCTGGGGCTCGATCCCGCGCGCTCCGCGGGCGGCGACGTCAGCCGGAGTACTGGACATGCCCCCATCCTACGTGGCGTACGCCACCCGGAATACGATCTGACTTGAATATGTTCTGCTTCACAGATTATCTTCGGAACAGCTCAACCGGAGCTCCCCCTCAACTCGATGGAGACAGACAGATATGAGCACCCTGCTTCGCGTCGACGCCAGCGTCCGGCTGGACGGTTCGGTGTCCCGCGCGCTGGCGGACAGCGCCGAGGCCGCGTGGAAGGCAGAGCACCCCGACGGTGTCGTCGTCCGGCGTGACCTCGGTCAGCACCCGCTCCCGTCGACCCTGTGGCCGACCCTGGTCGCCGGCCAGCTCGGCCAGGAGCCGCCCGCCGACGCCGACCGGCTGCCGCTCGCGGGCGCCCAGGCCGTCGCGGCCGACCTGTCCGCGGAGGTCCGCAACGCCGACGCGATCCTGCTCGCCGTCCCGCTGTACAACTACGGCATCGCCCAGAACCTCAAGTCCTGGATCGACGTCCTGCTGATCGACCGCGACCTGTCCGGCAGCGGTCAGCTGAACGGCCGCCCGGCGATCTTCGCGCTGGCCCGTGGCGGCGGCTACGGCCCCGGTACGCCGAAGCACGGCTGGGACCACGCCACGCCGTACCTCGAGCGCATCTTCGGTGACGTCTTCGGCATGACCATCCGCACCGCCGCCGCGGAACTCACCCTGGCCCCGGTCACGCCGGGCATGGAGGAGCTGATCGACGCCTCCAAGGTCTCCGAGTCCGAGGCCCACGTCGAGGCCGACAAGCACGGCACCGTTGTCGCCCGCGAACTGATCGGCAACGCCGCCTGAGCCGCCCCGGACCTGCACCACTCACCAACCTCATCGCGCCGGCCCCCGCGGGCAGCTGCCGAGCGGGAGTTGCCCGCTCGGCGGGTGGGTGGTGGGTGGTGGAGGTCCGCTTCACCGAGCGACATGCCAGGTCGACAGCGTGACCGACAGCGTGACGAGTGAAGGTTCCGGCAGTACTGCGATGCGCTGGAGCAGTTCGCGGTAGTTCAGGTGCCGGGCGCTCGGGGTCATCAGCACCAGCTGCTCCACGGCCGTGTGGTCGAGCGACATCGTCTCCTCGACCACCTCGTTCCCGACCCGGTCGAACTCCCCCGCCAGCGAATCCTCCAGACGGCGTTCCTTGTCCTCGTCGACACTCACCATCCCGAGGACGTCGACGAGCTCGGCGAGATGCCGCTGGTTCGGGGTGACGACGAGCAGCCGGCCGTCCGGCGCGAGGACACGCGCCATCTCCCCGGCGTTGCGGGGCGCGAACACGTTCAGCATCACCTGCGCGGAGCCGTCGACGAGCGGCAGCTCCCGCCACGCGTCGCACACCACCGACGCGATCCGCGGATCCACCTTCGCGGCCCGGCGGGCGGCGTACTTCGACACGTCCAGCGCGATGCCCCGGCGGCGCTCCGACAGGCCGAGCACGCCGGCCAGGTAGTAGCCCGTACCGGCGCCCACCTCCACGACCAGGTCGTCGTCGCCCAGCCCGGCGGCGAGGATCAGCGCATCCCGGATCGGGGCGTAGTGTCCGGTGCCGAGGAAGACCGTCCGGGCGCCGACCATCGCGGCCGAGTCGCCCTCGATCCCGTTCGACGCCGCGGGCAACAAGTTCAGGTAGCCCTGCTTGGCCAGGTCGTACGCATGCCCGCGCGGGCAGCGCGCCGTCCGCTCCGCCAGCACCAGCGAATCCGCACACACCGGGCAACGCAGGACGGCGACGAGGTCTGGTTCCACAGACACTAAGTTATGTCGCGGCTCGTGATTCTGGCCCAGGCGGCTGCGTAGAAGACGACGACGTACCCGGCCTGCAGGAGCAGGTTGCGGATGATGTCGTGGTAGTACGGCGGATCTCGGAGCAGGTCTGCGAACGACTGCCAGCGGTAGATCAGCAGCCACGGGTGGATCGCACTCAGCTGCGGGATCGCGGTCAGGATGCCGAGGATGACGAACGCCCCGAACGTCGCCGCCATCGCGGCCAGCGGGGTGGAGGTCAGCGACGAGACGAACAGGCCGATCGCGGCGAGGCCGAGCAGCGACAGTGCGATCACCACCGCGATGCCGAGCGCGCGGACCAGCCCGTCGCCGAGTGAGACGGTCGAGCCGGAGAGCAGCAGGACGTCGCCGACCGGGAACAGGATGAAGCCGACGATCAGGCCGGACAGCCAGATCACCATCGTCGCGGCCAGGCAGAAGATGCTCAGCGCGACCATCTTCGCGGCGAGCAGTCTGGAGCGGCCGGCGGGTGCGGTGAGCAGGTTGCGGAGAGTACCGAGGCTGGCCTCGCCGGCCAGGGACTCGCCGGAGACGACGGTGACCGCGGTCGGGAGGAAGAACGGCATCGAGAGGCCGAGGCTGCCGACGATCAGGAAGAGCCCGTTGCCGGCGATCTGCCCGAGGAAACCATCCGTGCCGCCGTCGGTGCCGGAGATCTTGATCGCGATCCCGATCAGCAGCGGTACGGCGGCCAGCACGCCCAGACCCACCTGAGTCCGCGCCCGCCCGAACACCAACCGCAACTCCGACCCGAACAACGCCAAGGTGTGCCGCCCAGCACTCGGCATCGTGCTGGGAACGCTCACTACTTCAGCAGCAGTTACAGGTTCACTCGGCGACATCGAAGCCCTCCCCGGTGAGTGCCACGAAAGCGTCCTCCAGGCTCGGGCGTTCCAGGCCGAAGCCGTGGATGCGAACGTCGGCGGCCACCAGCGCGGCCGCGAACTTCTCGATCGGGAGCTCGCCGGGGTCACCCTCGACGGTCTCCTCGGTAGTCTTCAGGTCCGTCACACCGAGACCCTGCAGGGTGTCCGCCGCCTGGGTGAGATCCGGCGTCCGGACCACCAGCCGCGGTCGGAGCTCGGCGCGCAGATCCGCCACGGTGGACTGCCGCAGCAGCTTCCCCCGGCTCATCACGGCCGCGTGCGTACAGACCTGCTCGACCTCGGCCAGCAGGTGCGTCGACGTGAACACCGTCGTACCGTCACCGGCCAGCTCACGGATCAGATGCCGGACCTCGCGGGTGCCCTGCGGGTCCAGCCCGTTCGTCGGCTCGTCCAGGACCAGCAGCTCCCGCCGCTGCATCAGCGCGACCGCGATCGCCAGCCGCTGCCGCATTCCGAGCGAGTACGCACGGACCTTCTTGCCGGCCGCATTCGACAGACCGACCCGCTCAAGCGCCTCCCCTGCGCGCGCCTTGCGGGTCTTCGGGTCTGCCGTCCGGTCCGCGGCGTCGAAGCGCAGCAGATTCGCCTGACCGGTCCAGAACGGATAGAACGCCGGGCCTTCGACCAGCGCGCCGACCCGGGGCAGCACCCGCAGGTGCGCCTTCGGCATCGACTCGCCGAGCAGCTCGACCGACCCGGACGTGGGGGCGATCAGGCCGAGCAGCATTCGGATCGTGGTGGTCTTCCCCGACCCGTTCGGGCCGAGGAAGCCGAACACGCTACCGGCCGGCACCTCCAGGTCCACCGCGTCCACCGCGACCTGGCCGCTGCGGAACCGTTTGGTCAACCCGTGGGTGACGACCGGCGCGCTCGCCATCTCGCTGCTCAGCGGGGGGCCTTGGCAGCGGCGGCCTGCAGGGTGTCCGGGGTGACCAGACCGGCGAACACCCGGCCGTCGTCGGTGATCAGCACGCTCACCATCTTGCTGGTCAGGATCTTGCCCTTGCCCCACGAGCCCTGCACGGTCGGCGCCTTCGCGAGCAGCTGTGCGAGCTGACCGTTCCCGGTCAGGCCGGCGGTCTGTGCGCCGCCCTTGATCTCCACGACGCTGTCCCAGCCGGTCCCGATCACGGTCGGCTTGGTGGCCGGCGTACCGGACTTGCGGGGAAGGGCCGTGCGCGGCGGCTCGACCTGCTTGGGCGCGATCTGCTTCGGGGTGGCCTTCGAGGGCACCTTCTGGTCGGTGACCTTGACACCCTTCGGCGGGGTGAACGTGAAGGTGCTCGCGGACGGTACGTCGAACGACACCGAGGTGAAGCCCAGCTCGATCGCCGGGTTACCGCCACTGCGCGGCAGCACGGTCACGTCCAGCGGGACCCAGGTCTTCGAGTCGATCGCCAGCGTCACCGAGCCGACCGTGGTCTTGTCGGTCTTCGGCACCAGGCGGAGCTTGTACGCGTCCCGGCCGGCGACCTTCTCGGTCCCGCTGACCTGGACCGTGGTGGTCGGGTCGATCGCCGCCAGGAACTGCTTCGCGACGTCCTGCGGGTTGTAGTTCTGCGGCGCGGTCTTCTCGGGCTTGGCGTTCTGGTGCGCGGGCAGGGTCAGCTTGGTCGCCTCACGCTTGGACGAGTCGTACGCCCAGGCGGACGTGCCGTCGGTCGTCCAGAGCCGCTCGGCCTGGTTGTCGAGCACCGACACCCGGGCCTTGTCCGGGCTCGCGAACGCGACCCGGGCGGTGTGCTGGCCGCTGAGCATGTCGGTGATCTGGCTGCCGGCACTGCCGCGGCCACCCATCCCCGGGATCGCCGGGAGCCCTAGGTCCGCGGTCGAGCTGACCGTGCCGCTGAGGCCGGCCACCTTCGCGGTCTGCACCTTGGTGAGCAGATCCTGCGCGGTGATGCTCGGCAGCTTCGGCGACGCGTCCGCGACCACCGGGCCGAGTGCCCCCACCCCTGCCACCACGGCTACCGCCGTGACTGGAACCAACCATCGTCTGTTGCGCTGCGCTACGCCCATGGATACAGCCTCGCACCGCGTGCCGACGGAACCAAGGCCCCTCCGGGGAGGTTCACCCGAAAGAGTGAGGCCCGTGTACGACCCAGGTAGTACATGAGCCTCAGAAACGTCTCAGCGGGACTGTTTCAGGCCGGAAGCGGCCGCGCCTTCGCTCAGGCCGAGAGCCAGGGCCTTGGCGAGCGGCGAGTCGGTTGCCACCCGTACGTCGAGGTGCCCGGCCCCCTGCAGCGCGAGGTCGCGGGCGAGCTCCACGCCGTACTCCTCGGCCTCGTCGGGGGTGCGGGCGGGGCGCCAGAGTACGCCGAAGTCGTGGTCCGGCCGGGTGGGCCGCAGATCCACCACGAGCGACTCCGGATCCCGCAGGTCGGCCGCGTCGCCGCCGACGATCACCCGGATGCGCTGGCCGGTCGCGGGTACGGCGTTCGGGACGGCCTGCTGGGCGTCGTCGCGGATCGACGTACCGCGGCGGCCCCACGCTTCCTGGTGGACCGCCCAGGACAGCGGGCGGCGGTCGGCCCAGCCGGTGGTGACGAGTTCCGGGGCGGGCGCGAACCGGTCGACGTACCCGACGCAGAGGTAGCCGATCAGCTCGACGTGCGGCGGCAGGCCGAGGACGTCCGCGACCTCCTCCGGCCCGAAGAACGACACCCAGCCGACGCCGAGCCCTTCGGCGCGGGCCGCCAGCCAGAGGTTCTGGATCGCGATCGCCGCCGAGAACCAGGTGGTCCGCGGGTCCGCGTGCCGGCCGAGGACATGCCGGCCGCCGCGGCCCGGGTCGCAGGTCACCGCGATGTTCAGCGGGGCGTCGAGGATCGCCTCGATCTTCAGCCCGTCGAACGCCTGCCGCCGCTGCTCCGGCAGCGACCGGGCGAAGACGTCCCGTTGCCGCGCGGCGAGGTCGTGCACCTTCTGCCGGGTCGCGACGTCCCGGATCAGCAGGAAGTCCCACGGCTGGCTGAGCCCCACGCTCGGCGCGCGATGCGCCGCCTCCAGCACTCTCGTCAGCAGATCCTCCTCGATCGGCACCCCCAGAAATCCCCGGCGCACGTCCCGGCGCTCCGCGATCACCCGATGCACGATCTCCCGTTCCTTCTCCTCATATCCAGGAGCAGGCAGGCGGCCGACAGCCACGGTTGCGTTGGCGGCCTTGGTTTTCGGGACGACCAGCTCGGCGCCGGCTGCCTGGACTGCTGCTTCGGCGACGCTCGGCGTTCCCTTCAGCTCGGCGACCAGGGCGCTCGGGGACGGGACGGGTTGAGTCGCCAGCTCGTCGCTCGTGAAGGTTCGTACTTCGGCGTGCAGGTGGTCGGCCAGTTGGCGCAGGGCGGGTTCGGACTCGCGGCCGGTGAGGGTGACAAGCAGGTGGACCTCGCCGGGCAGGTCGCGTACGGCGGCGTCGACCGCGGCGGCGAGTTCGGCGTACGGCGTACCGGAGCGGAGGCCGACCCCGACGACGAGCCTCATCCCGCGTACGCGCGGGCCGCCGCGACGAGCCGGGCCGGGACGTCCGGGGTGGCGGTCCAGTGCAGGTGCAGGTACGACGCGTGCACGTGCGGGAGCGTGATGCCCTCGACACCGCCGGGGAGATGCCAGGCGGGCCGTACGTCGTCCGCGAGGTGGATCGCGGTGCGGTGGAACTCGTGGCCGCGGACCCGGCGGCCCTCGTCGAAGAACGCGGTCGTGGTGGCGGCGACCGCCGTCCGGTAGCCGAGGGTGAGGCGCGAGGTCATGGTCGCGGTTGCGGGCAGGACGCCGGTCATCTCATGGCCGTCGAGGTCGCGGCAGAGGTACAGGAAGCCGGCGCATTCGGCGACGGTCGGGAGGCCGTTGGTGACCGCGGTTGCTACTTGGTCTCGCAGTGCGGTGTTGGCGGAGAGGGCCTCGGCGTGGAGTTCGGGGAAGCCGCCGCCCAGGTAGAGGGCGGCGGTGGCATCGGGGAGTTTGTCGGTGAGGGGGTCGAAGGTGACGACGTCGGCGCCCGCGGCGGTGAGGAGCTCGGTCGTTTCGGTGTAGTGGAAGGAGAAGACCGGGCCGCCCGCAACAGCAACCACCGGCCGCTTTCCCTCAACTGTGGTGGCTGTTGGGGTCCAGGGCGCTGCTTGCTGGGGTGGGGCAGCGTGGGCTGCGGCTACTACTGCGTCCAGGTCTACGCCTTGGCGGACCAGTTCGGCGGCGGCAGCTACCGCGTTCTCGGCTTGGGTTTGTTGTTCGGCGGCGGGGACGAGGCCGAGGTGGCGGCTCGGGACCGTCAGGCGGGTGTCGCGGCGCAGGACGCCCAGCACCGGTACGCCGGTCGGCGCCACGCCCGCCCGGACTTCGGTCTCGTGGCGGTCCGAGCCGACCTTGTTCAGGATCACGCCGACGATCCGTACTTCGGTGTCGTAGGCAACGAACCCCTGGACGACCGCGCCGACACTGCGACCGGCGGCGGACGCGTCGACCACCAGGACCACCGGTGCCTTCAGGAGTTTCGCGACGTGTGCCGTGGACGAGAAACCTTCCGTCCCGAGCGCCCCGTCGTACAGCCCCATCACACCTTCGACGACCGCGAGGTCCGCGCCGGTCGCGCCGTGCGCGAACAGCGGGGCGACCAGGTCCTCCCCGGACAGCATCGGGTCGAGGTTGCGGCCCGGCCGGCCGGTCGCGACTGCGTGGAAGCCGGGATCGATGTAGTCCGGCCCGACCTTGAACCCGGCGACCGTGTGCCCCGCCTGCCGGAGCGCGGCCATCAGCCCGACCGCGACCGTCGTCTTCCCGGCACCCGAGGACGGCGCCGCCACCACGACCCGCGGGATCACCACTCGATACCCTTCTGGCCCTTCTGGCCCGCGTCCATCGGATGCTTCAGCTTGGTCATCTCGGCGGCGAGGTCCGCGGCCGCGAGCAGTTTCGGATGCGCGTCCCGGCCGGTGATCACGACGTACTGATGCCCGGGCCGCCCGGTCAGCGTCTCGACGACCTCGTCGACGTCGACCCAGCCCCACTTCATCGGGTACGTGAACTCGTCCAGCACGTACAGGTCGTGCGTCTCCGCGGCCAGCCGGCGCTGGATCTCCCGCCAGCCCTCGAGCGCGTCGGCGGCGTGGTCCTCCTCGGTGCCGGCCTTGCGGGACCAGCTCCAGCCCTCGCCCATCTTGTGCCACTCGACCGGCCCGCCCTGCCCGGTCGCCTCATGCACCGCGCCGAGCGCCTTGAACGCGGTCTCCTCGCCGACCTTCCACTTCGCGCTCTTCACGAACTGGAAGACCCCGAGGTTCCAGCCCTGGTTCCAGGCCCGCAGTGCCATCCCGAACGCGGCGGTCGACTTCCCCTTCATCTCGCCGGTGTGCACCATCAGCAGCGGACGGTTGCGGCGCTGCCGGGTGGTCAGGCCGTCGTCCGGTACGGCGGCCGGCCGCCCCTTCGGCATCTCAGGCCACCTTCCGGTCCGTGACCGTCCGGATGAGGTTGCCGGCGGCAACATCCCCGAGGTCGAGGTACTCCGCGCCGAGGTCGGCGGCGAGCTCCGCGGCGAGGCCGAGCCGGACGCCGCGGCGCGGTTCGCAGTCGACCACGACGGTCGCGATCCCGCGCTGTGCGAGCTGCCCGGCGACCTGCCGGGCGCGGGCGAACGCGTTGTCGCCGTGCGTGGCGCGGCCGTCGGTGACGAGCACCAGGAGCGGCCGCCGGCGCGGGTCGCGGATCGCGGCGATCCGCAGTACCTCGGCGGCCTGCAGGAGACCTTCCGCGAGCGGGGTCCGGCCGCCGGTGGGGAGGGATTCGAGGCGCCGTACGGCGGTCTCGACGCTGCCGGTCGGCGGGAGGGCGACGGTCGCGGACTGCGCGGCGAAGGTGACGAGGCCGACGGTGTCGCGGCGCTGGTACGCGTCCAGCAGGAGCGAGACGATCGCGGTCTTCACCTCGCCCATCCGCTTCTTGGTCCCCATCGAGCCGGACGCGTCGACACAGAACAGCACGAGGTTTCCCTCACGCCCCTCACGCACAGCCAGCCGTACGTCGTCCGCCCGCACCACGAGCCCCGGCCCGGTGCGCCCCCGAACCTTCTGGAACGGCGCCGCGCTCCGCACCGTCCCCAGCACATGCGGCCGCCCAGCCTCGCGGCCGACCCGCGCCCGCTCCCCCACAACCCTTCCCACCTCGGTCAAAGCCCGAGACCGCCGCCCGGCCACCCCGGCCCCGGCAGTCTGCACACTCAACAACCGAGCCTTGTACGGCTGAGAGCTCCCGGCAACCTCCCCGCTCGGCGCGGCTCCTCCCCCGTCACGCGCGCCGTCGTCGGACTTACCAACCTGTTCCACTTCAGCTGTTCCAGAGTTGTCGGGCGGTCTCTCCGGGCTCGACCCTCCGCCGGAGCCGTCCGGTCCGTCCGGGTTGTCGTCCGGGTCTTCCGGTGGAGTGCTGTTGTTGATGGCTTCTTCCAGTTGTTCCTGGTCCAGCCCGGGTGCGTCGAACGGGTTCCGGCGGCGGCGGTGTGGGAGGGCCAGTTTGGCGGCGGCGCGGACGTCCTCGACCTCGACGACCGTCCGGCCCGACCACGCCGCATGCGCGACCGCAGTGCGTGCCGTCACCAGGTCCGCACGCATCCCGTCGACGTCGAACGACGCGCAGATCTCCGCGATCTGCCGCAGCGCCGCGTCCGTGAGGATCACCTCGGACAGCAGGTCGCGCGCCTTCACGATCCGTTCGGCCAGCTCCCGCTGCGGCCCGTCGTACCGCGCCACGAACCCGTCCGGATCCGCCTCGTACCCGAGCCGTGCGCGCATCACCTCGACCCGCACCGCCGGATCCCGGCTGGCGACCACGTCCACGGTCAGCCCGAACCGGTCGAGCAGCTGCGGCCGCAGCTCGCCCTCCTCCGGGTTCATCGTGCCGACCAGCACGAACCGCGCCGGATGCGTCACCGACACCCCGTCCCGCTCCACGGTCGCCCGGCCCATCGCGGCAGCATCCAGCAGTACGTCGACCAGGTGGTCGTGCAGCAGGTTGACCTCGTCGACGTACAGCAGCCCGCGGTGCGCGGCCGCGAGCAGCCCCGGCTCGTACGCCGTGACGCCCTCGGCGAGCGCCTTCTCCAGGTGCAGCGACCCGAGCACCCGGTCCTCCGTCGCACCGACCGGCAACTCCACCAAGCGCGCCGCCCGCGACTCCCCGTCCCCGGTATGCGGCCCGTCCGGACACGCCGGATCCGGCCGCGCCGGGTCACACGAGAAGCGGCAGCCCGGTACGACGTCCACCGGCGGCAGGATCTCGGTCAGCGCCCGCACCGCGGTCGACTTCGCCGTACCCTTCTCGCCGCGGATCAGCACCCCGCCGATCGCCGGCGAGATCGCGGCCAGGACCAGCGCGAGCTGAAGCTCGTCCATCCCGACGACCGCGGTGAACGGGAACGAGTTCGGCATTGCAGCCCGCATCGGCGGTGACCCTTTCGTCGAGCGGGTATCCACGCCCGCTACGGCACTGGTACGCCGGGACCGCACGTGCGGGTCCGGCGGACGGCTGCGGATGTCCTGGCTCCCAGAGTCACAACCCTGGTCACAGTGGCGGGACCGCCCCGGATTCGCACCGGTGTTCCTCCACAACCGTCGGCCCGATCATGGCACACCGCGTCGCGGCCGACCGCGACCAGGTTCACATCGTCCGGCGGACCCGCGCCACTCATCAACCGCGGCTCACGCGCGAGTCGGGGCCGCGGCTGAGCGTGGGCCGGTCGGCCCGGTGGCGGTTGGTGAGTGCCTGAGGTCCGCGCCTACCGCGTGAGGCGCTTGGCCAGAGCGGTGGCGGCGGCGTCGTCGGGGACCTCGCGGATGCCGACGATCGGGGTGACGGTGACGAAACCCTCCGCCAGCAGGGCTTCGTCGGTGCCGGGGGCGGCAGCCGTACCCGGGCGTTCGATGGTGACCATCGGCTCGCCGGTCGGCGCCTTGACGCCGACCAGGCGGGTGCGTTTCGGGGTCGCCAGCGAGGCGTGCCGGACACCGGCGAGCTGCTCCAGCGGGCGGTCGGGGACGTTGATCGTGAGCACCGTGCCGGCCGGCTCGGACTCGATCCACCCGAGCGCCTCGCCGGCCACCGTCGCCGCGGTCGGCCAGTGCCCGGGGTCGTCGGAGTCGATGCTGACGGCAACCGCCGACAGGCCCATCCCGGCCGCGGTCAGCGCCGCCGCGACGGTGCCGGAGTGGAAGATCGGTACGCCGATGTTCAGCCCGCGGTTGATCCCGGACAGCACCAGGTCCGGCGGCGGGCCGAACGCGCCGACGCAGGCCAGCGTCACCGCGAGCGCCGGCGTCCCCTCGATGCCGGCGAACGTGACGCCGTGCTCGTCGTCGGACACCGTCCGGATCGGCCGCCCGATCATCCCGGCGCGGGCCGAGCCGACGCCGCTCTCGTCGAGCAGCGGCGCGACCACGAGTACGTCGTACCCGAGTTCGGCGATCGCCGGTGCGAGGGCCCGGATGCCGGGCGCGAGGTAACCGTCGTCATTGGTGATCAGTACCCGTGGCATACCTCAAACCCAATCAGGCCCGGTCCTCGATGTCACCCTCCGTCTCAAGGACTGCGTTCCGCAGCGTCTCCAGCGCCTCGTCGGACGGCTCCGCCCAGAGACCGCGCTGGGCGGCCTCGAGCAGCCGTTCCGCGATCCCGTGCCGCGCCCACGGGTTCGACTTCCGGAAGAACTCGGCCATCTCCGGGTCCGCGACGTACTCGCTGGTCAGCGACTCGTACATCCAGTCGTCCACCACGCCGGCGGTCGCGTCGTACCCGAACAGGTAGTCGACGGTCGCCGCCATCTCGAACGCGCCCTTGTACCCGTGCCGGCGCATCGCGGCCATCCACCGCGGGTTCACCACCCGGGCGCGGAACACCCGCTTGGCCTCCTCCTCCAGCGTCCGCGTCTTGACCTGCGCGGGCACGGCGGAGTCGCCGACGTACGCCTTCGGGTTCGCGCCGGTCAGGTGCCGGACCATCGCGATCATGCCGCCGTGGTACTGGAAGTAGTCGTCGGAGTCCATGATGTCGTGCTCGCGGGTGTCGGCGTTCTTGGCCGCGACCTGGATCCGGGCGTACGCGCGCTCCATCGGGCCGCGGGCCTCGGCGCCGTCGAGGTCCTTGCCGTACGCGTACCCGCCCCAGACGGCGTACACCTCGGCGAGCTCCGCGTCGGTGCGCCAGTTCCGGGCGTCGACCAGCGGCAGCAGACCGGCGCCGTACGAGCCGGGCTTGGAGCCGAACACCCGGGCCGTCGCCTGCCGTACGTCGTTGCCCGCAGCAACGTCCTCGTCGACGTGTGCCTTCAGGTAGTTGCCGTCGGTGTCCTCGTCCAGAGCGGCGACGGTCCGGACCGCCTCGTCCAGCAACGCGACCACGTGCGGGAACGCGTCCCGGAAGAACCCGGAGATCCGGATCGTCACGTCGATCCGCGGCCGGCCGAGCTCCTCGAGCCCGACGACCTCGAAGCTCGTCACCCGGCGCGACGCCTCGTCCCAGACCGGACGGCAGCCGAGCAGCCAGAGCACCTCCGCCAGGTCGTCGCCCTGCGTCCGCATCGCCGACGTACCCCAGATCGTCAGGCCGACCGAACGCGGGTACTCCCCCGTCTCGGCCCGGTGCCGCGCGAGCAGCGAGTCGGCCAGCGCGACGCCGACGTCCCACGCGTTCCGGCTGGGAATCGCCTTCGGGTCGACGGCGTAGAAGTTCCGCCCGGTCGGCAGCACGTTCACGAGTCCCCGGGTCGGCGACCCCGAAGGCCCGGCCTCCACGAACCGCCCGTCCAGCGCCCGCAGTACGTTGGCCAACTCGTCGCCGGTCCGCCCCAGCCGAGGCACAACCTCCGTCGCCGCGAAGGCCAGCGACCGCTCGACCTCAGGGCACGCCCGGGCCAGCACCTCGGCGACGACGACCGGAACCTTCGTCTCGTCCCACCCGAGCGTCTCCATCCCGAGCACGAGCTTCCGCGCCAGCGCCTCCAGCAGGTCGACCCCGTCCGCCGCGCTCACGGCGGGCAGGTCGGCGAGAGCCGCCAGACCGGCAAGCTCGGCCGCCGCCCCCGGGTTCTCCAGCAGCGCGGCCTCGTCCACCCCGAACGCCTCACCCAGCGCGGTCCGCAGCCCGGGGATCGAGTACGACCCACCCCACAGCTGCCGGGCCCGCAGTACCGCGAGCACCAGATTCACCCGCGCCTCGCCGGTCGGCGCGCCGCCGAGGATGTGCAACCCGTCGCGGATCTGCACGTCCTTGATCTCGCACAGATACCCGTCCAGATGCAGCACGAACTCGTCGAAGTCCTCGTCAGACGGCTTGTCGGACGTGTGCAGGTCGTGGTGCAGCTGCGCCGCCTGGATCAGCGTCCAGATCTGCGCCCGCAGCGTCGGTACCTTCTCCGGGTCCAGCGCCGACACCGTCGCGTACTCGTCCAGCAGGTACTCGAGCTTCGCCATGTCGCCGTACGTCTCGGCCCGGGCCATCGGCGGCACCAGGTGGTCGACGACCGTCGCGTGCGCCCGGCGCTTCGCCTGCGTCCCCTCGCCCGGGTCGTTGACGATGAACGGGTACACCATCGGCAGGTTCCCGAGGACCGCGTCCGGCGCGCAGCCGGCCGCCATCCCGATCCCCTTGCCCGGCAGCCATTCCAGCGTCCCGTGCTTGCCCAGGTGGACGACGGCGTGTGCGCCGAAACCGCCCTCGTCCGGGGCGGCCTCCAGCCACCGGTACGCCGCCAGGTAGTGGTGCGACGGCGCCATGTCCGGGTCGTGGTAGATCGCCACCGGGTTCTCTCCGAACCCGCGCGGCGGCTGGATCATCAGTACGACGTTCCCGAACCGCAACGCGGCCAGCGCGATCGCCGGCTCGGCGCCCGAGTGGTCGACGTACAGCTCGCCGGGCGCCCCGCCCCACGCCTCGATCATTGCCGTCTGCAACGATTCCGGCGTACGGCCGAACCACTGCGCATAGGTGGACAGCGGCACCTTCGCGACCGCGTTCTCCAGCTGCTCGTCGGTCAGCCAGTCGACGTCGTGCCCGCCCGCGGCGATCAGCCGGTGGATCAGCCCGTCGGCGCCGTCCGCGCCCTGTAGCTCGCTGAGGTCGAGCCCGCCGAGGTCGTACCCGGCCGCTTCGAGCTGCCCGAGCAGGACGACCGCGGACGCCGGGGTGTCGAGGCCGACCGCGTTCCCGATCCGCGCATGCTTCGTCGGGTACGACGACAGCACCAGCGCGAGCCGCTTCTCGGCCGCCGGCACGTGCCGCAACCGGGCATGCGCGACCGCGATCCCCGCGAGCCGCGCGCACCGCTCCGGGTCCGGGGTGTACCGCGCGAGCCCGTCGGCGTCGTACGACTTGAACGAGAACGGCACCGAGATCAGCCGCCCGTCGAACTCCGGGATCGCGACCTGCGTCGCAGCGTCCAGCGGGCTGATCGCCGCGTCGCTGTCCAGCCACTGCTCGCGCGTCGAGGTCAGCGCGAGGCCCTGGATCAACGGGATGTCGAGCGACGCGAGCGCACCCGCGTCCCACGCGTCGTCCGCCCCGCCGGCGCTCGCGTTCGCCGCCACCGATCCGCCTGCGGCGAGCAGCGTCGTCACGAGTACGTCGCACTTGCGGAGCAGGTCGAACAGGCCCGCGTTCTCGTCGCCGGCCGGGTCGAGCCCGCGCAGCGTCCCGCAGTACACGGGCAAGGGTTGCGCGCCGGCGTCCGCGACCGCCGCGGCCAGGGTGTCGACGAACGCGGTGTTGCCGGAGATCTCGTGCGCCCGGTAGTACACGATGCCGACCACGGGCCGGTCGTCCTCGACGTACGTGCCGCGAAGCCCGTACGTCGGCAGCGCGCGCGGCGGGTCGAACTCGTCGCCGGTCAGCAGCAGCGTGTCGCGGAGGAACCCTGCCAGGTTGCGCAGGTTGTCCGCGCCGCCCTCCCGCAGGTAGGCGAGCGCCTCGGTGACCGCCCCGGCCGGCACGGTCGACAGCGCCATCAACTCAGCGTCCGGCGCCGCCTCCCCGCTGACCACCACCGCGGGCTTCCCGGCCGCCACCACGGCGTCGAGCCCGTCTTCCCAAGCACGCCGGCCACCCAACAGCCGCACCACGACGACATCAGCCGCGTCGAGCAGCGGACCGAGGGCTTCGGCGGCCAGCCGCGCGGGATTGGCGACCGCCCACCCGGCGCCCGCCTCCGCGGCAGCCAGCAGATCGGTGTCAGCAGTAGACAGCAACAGAAGATTGGCAGCCACGACAGCACAGTCCTTCCCGGGATGTCCACGTCCCGACCGGAGGTACGACGGCGGCAGTTCCTGACTCCCCCGAACACACGGGGTCACAGTGGCGGGACCGTCCCGGACTCACACCGGGTTCCTGCTGATGCCGTCGAATGACGCTGCTGACTCTATCTGTGCATCGCGTAGTGGGCGGCGAGCAGGTCGGTGCCCCAGTCGTTGCGGAGGTCGCGCCAGACGGAGTGGATGTGGTTGGCGTTGTCCTGGGTGTTGTCGTACTCCGCGAGGAAGGTGGGGCCGGCGATCGAGTAGTAGTGGCGGTGACCGATGCCGGGGGTTGTCTCGCCGGCCCAGGCGAAGGTCAGGTTGTCGATGCCGTTCTCGGTGATGTCCTGCCAGGTCTGGAGGCCGATCGGGCCGGCGGCGCGGCCGATGTACTGGCCGATCAGCAGGCTGAGGAGCTGGCGTTGCTGTTCGTTCATGTCGCCGTACGGGAGGCCTCGGTGCAGCAGGGACGCGTCGGCCACCGGGTCGTGGCGGGTGAGGATGTCGTCGGGTGCGTCAGGTGAGACCAGCGCGACCTCCAGCTGCCCAGGCTCCAGCGCGTGCAGCAAGTCGAAGCCCAGGTCCTGTTCCGCGGTCAGGAAGCGGCGCCCGGTCTCAGGACCGGTCAGTACCTGCGCCGGGTTCGACCCGATGAACTGTGGCGTGAACGCGATCGCCCCGTCGATCACGGCGACGTGCAGCGCCAGATGGTGTCCGTTGAGGCGCCAGGCCCACGGGCCGGTACCAGCCGGGTCACCGAGCACCCGTAGGAAGAACCGGCCGCCAAGAACCGAGCCCTCCCACTCTCCTGACTCCGGCAGCGCCGGAATGCCGCGCAGAATGACTTCCGCGTCCAGAACCGCCCAGGAATCAGCCGCACCACGTTCACTGCACCCAAGCTCGACCAGCCGCGTCGCCAGCAGTTGCTGAGCCGGTGTGAGCTCCGACAGCGGCAAACCGGCCCGGTCACCCGGCAGGTACGTCCACTCCTTGTGGTCAGGCGTGTCGAACGGCGCCTTGATCTTGTCGAGCTGTGCGGGCGACAGGCTCGCCAGCAGATCGAGTACGGCGTCCCGCGTCTGCGCTACAACCATGCCGATCGCTCCTGTTCCGAGGCTTGATATGTCGTCCATTGTTCGAACGGCCGGTCCAGCTTGTACCGGAAATCGGGCTGGCGCAGCAGGACGCGTGTTTCCGCGTTCCCAGGGTTGCGCAGCGACTCGAAGAACCGTACCGACCAGTGGAACCAGCGCGTGCAGAACAACCGCATGGTGAGCCCGTGCGACACCAGCAGCACGTTCTTCGGCGCGTCCGGCGTCTCGAAGTCGCGGTGCATCGTCTCCAGGAACGTGGACACCCGGTCGTACACGTCCGCACCGGACTCGCCGTGGGTGAAGCGGTAGAAGAAGTGCCCGAATTCGTTCCGCAACTGCTCCTGCTGCTCGATGTCCGCGGTGTCCTGCAGGTTCGCCCAGTCCTGCTCCCGCAACCGCGGTTCCTCCCGCGGCAGGCCGATCAAGTCGTCCAGCCCGAGCGAATCGAGCGTCTGCCGCGTCCGCAGGTACGGCGACACGTAGACGCGCACGGGCTCATTCTGGAACAGCTCACGCAACTCCCGCCCCGTTTTGGCGGCCTGCTCATGCCCCAACGCTGTCAGCGGTACTGCGTGATCCGGCGTCCGCTCGTACACGGTCTTGTCCAGATTCGCCTCAGACTCCCCATGCCGAACCAACACAATCCGCAACGGCCGATGACTCAAGCCCATCTCTTCCCCTTGCTAGGTCGAGTGAGGAGGGCTGCGACGCCAGCGGCCGCTAGGCCTACTCGTCTGGCGAGGTTGGCTGTGCGGCGGATGTCTGGGACAGCGGGTGGTGGGCCGTCGCCGAGTGTGCCGCGGTTTTCGACGTACGTACCGTAGTCGTTGGTGCCGCCCAGTGTGACGCCGAGTGCTCCGGCGAACGCCGCCTCGACCGGACCGGCGTTCGGGCTCGGGTGCTTCGGGGCGTCCCGCCGCCAGATGCGCCGCGTTTCCACCGGCCGGCCGGACACCAGCCCGGTCAACGCCGCGCACACCCGCGCGGGCAGCAGGTTGAGTACGTCGTCCAGCCGCGCCGCCGCCCAGCCGAAGTTCTCGTACTTCGGCGACCGGTACCCGACCATCGCATCCAGCGTGTTCGCCGCGCGGTACGCGAGCAGGCCGGGGATACCGAACACCCCGCCCCACAACAACGGCGCGACACACGCGTCCGAGGTGTTCTCGGCGATCGACTCCACCGTCGCCCGCGCGAGCTCGTCGGCCTCCAGGTCGGTCGCGTCCCGCGCGCACAGGTGGCTGAGCCGATCGCGGGCGCCGGGGATGTCCTTCTCCTCCAGCAACGTCGCCATCGTTTCGGCTTCACGTTCGAGGCTGCGGGCGCCGAGGACGGTCCACGTCGCGGCGGCGGTGACCGCGGTGTGGAGGAGCGGATGCTTGCGGGTGAGTCGCTCGGCGGCAACGCCCAAGACTGTCGTAGTACCGACCAGCAGCGCTGTGTGTACAGCTCCGTTGAGGCGCGAGTCGGCGTACACCCGGCGCTCCAGCGCGGACGCCGTACGGCCGAAGCCGGCGACCGGGTGGTAGCGGCGGGGGTCGCCGAGAAGGCGGTCGGCCGTGAAGCCCAGGAGGAGGCCGAGAGCCCTGGTGTTTGCGCTGGACACCCTGGGAAGTCTGCCAGGTGGGCGGCTGTGATTGGGTGACCGCATGGGAATCGCGGAGCTGCTCTCGCAGGTCGACGGGAGCGGAGAGTTCGGGGTCTGGCTGGGCCGGCTGGACGGCACACCGGTGTTCGTGCACGAGGCGGAGCGGCCGCATTACTCCGCGAGCACGATGAAGCTGCCGGTGGCGATGGCGATGATGCGCAAGGTGGAGGCCGGCGAGCTCGCGCTCGACCAGCCGGTCACCGTGCACAACGACTTCGCGTCCGCGGCCGGCGGCCGGTTCGGGGTGGACCCGGACGAGGACGAGGCGCCCGCGACCTGGTCCCGGATGGGCGAGCAGGTCCCGCTCGGCTGGCTGGCCACCGAGATGATCACCCGCTCCAGCAACCTCGCGACCGACCTCGTCCTCGAGCAGGTCGGCGCCGACGCCGCGCACGCGATCCTCGCCGAGTCGACGCTGGCGTCGTCCCCGGAGCCGGCGTCCGTGATCCGGCGCGGCATCGACGACAGCGCCGCGCAGCGGGCCGGGATCAGCAACCTGATGAGCCCGGCCGGACTCGCCGGCGTCCTCGTTGCGGTGGGCAACCAGGAAGGTCCCTCCGGCGACTACCTGCGCGACCTGCTGGCCGGCAACCAGTGGAACGGCGAGATCCCCGCGAAGCTGCAGGCCGACACCCGGGTCGAGCACAAGAACGGCTGGGACACCCGGATCCGGCACGACGGCGGCATCGTCCGCCCGGCCGACGCGGACCCGTTCGTCCTGGTGGGGTGTACGACGTCCGACCTGCCGGACAGCGAGGCGCAGCAGCTGATCGCGTCGATCGCGCTCGAGGCGTGGAACCACCGGCACGACCTGGGGGCAGTGCGGTGAAGCTCACGACGTACCTGGCATCGGCGCCGCTGCACACGCCGTTCGTCACCGCGCTCCGGACCGCGACCCACGCCGAGTCGCTGCTCGTCGAGATCAGCGACGGCGAGCACAGCGGCTGGGGCGAGGCGCCGCAGGTCTGGAAAGTGACCGGCGACTCGCTCGCCGGTTCGAAGGCGTGCATCGAAGGCCCGATCAGCGCCGCGCTCGACGGGCTCGGCCCGGACGATCTCACCGAGGCGCTCCGCCGGGTGCAGGGCGCCGTGGTCGGCAACTTCGGCGCGAAGGACGCCGTCGACGTCGCGCTGCACGACCTCGCGGCCCGGCGCCGCGGGCAGACGCTGCACGGGTTCCTCGGCTCGGCCGTGGACGTCGTACGGACCGACATGACGCTGTCGGTCGGCGATCCCGGCGCGCTGGCCGACGCCGCGAAGGCGCGGGTCGCGGACGGGTTCGACGTACTCAAGATCAAGGTCGGTACGGACGCCACCGGCGACGTCGAGCGGGTCCGCCGGGTGCGCGACGCGATCGGGCCGGACGTCCGGCTGCGGCTGGACGCGAACCAGGGCTGGACGCGGCGCGACGCGGTCACGGTGATCCGGGCGCTGGAGGACGCCGGCTGCGCGATCGAACTCGTCGAGCAGCCCGTCGCCGCGGCCGACCTCGACGGCATGGCCTGGGTGACCGACCGGGTCGGTACGCCGATCCTCGCCGACGAGTCGGTGTACGGCGTCCGGGACCTGGTCGCGGTGATCCGCCGCGGCGCGGCCGACCTGGTGAACGTGAAGCTGGCCAAGTGCGGCGGGCTGGCCCCCGCGCGGACGCTGCTCGAACTGGCCCGCGAGCACGGGCTCGGCGCGATCGTCGGCTGCATGATGGAGGGCCACGTCGGCGTCGGCGCGGCGGCCGCGCTGGTGTCGGCGTACCCGACGACCGCGGTCAACGACCTGGACGCCGCCTGGTGGCTGCGCGAACCGGCGGTGACCGGCGGGATCCGGTACGAAGGCTCGCTGATCCACCTGCCTTCTGCTCCCGGACTCGGCGTGACAGGCTTGAGGGCATGAAGTTAGCCGCCACCAAGGTCCCGGTCAGCACGGTCTGGACCGCGCCGGACGCGCCACGTGACATCGACGCCCCGGCAACCGCCGAACATCCCGACGTCGCCGCCTGGGCGAAGTCGATGGACACCGAAACCCGCCTCGGCCTGCACGGCCGGACGCTGACCCAGCTGCTGTTCGCCGAGCCCGTCCTCGTGCGGTCCGAACGCGACGGCTGGTCGGAGGTCCTCGCGCCGTGGCAGCCGTCGTCGCAGGACGAACTCGGGTACCCGGGCTGGGTCCCGTCGAGCCACCTGGGCGAGCTGCCGACGGCTGCGTCGGATCCGGTCGCGATCGCCGTACCCACGGCCGAACTGCTGGCCGAGCCCGGCGGGCAGCCGCTGGCGGAGCTGTCGTTCGCGACGGTGCTCGCGTCGGTCGAACACGCGGACGGTCACACGCGGGTCGCCACGCCTGACGGTGGTACCGGGTGGCTGCGGGACGTCGTACTGCGGTCCGTGTCGGAGCCGGCGGACATGGCCGAGCGGTTGCGGCTGGGCGAGCAGTTCCTCGGGCTGGAGTACCTGTGGGGCGGTACGTCGGCGTACGGGCTGGACTGCTCCGGCTTGGTCCACACGGTCAGCCGCGTCCTCGGCCTCCGCACCCCGCGCGACGCCCACGACCAGGCCGCGGACCTCCCCAACATCCCGCTCGACGAGGCGCACCCCGGCGACCTGTATTTCTTTGCCCGCGACAACAAGCCGATCCACCACGTCGGGTTCGTCTCCGCGGCGGGCATGCTGCACGCCTCCGAAACCGGCAAACTCCTGGAGAACGGCCCCCTCACCGACGACCGCCGAGCGACGCTGGTGACCGCGGCCCGTTTCTGAACAGGACATCACCCCGGACCTCCAGCAGGTCCGGGGTGATCGGTCTGTTCAGGACTCTTTCGGGTGGAGCTCCGGCTGGTCGGCCGGGGTCTTCCGGGACTTGGCGAGGCTCGCGGCGGTGGTGATGCCGAGGGTGATGATGATGAAGCCGAGGGAGAACCAGATCGGGATCTCGGGGGCCCAGGTGATGTGGTGGCCGCCGTTGATGAACGGGAGCTCGTTCACGTGCATCGCGTGCAGGACGAGCTTCACGCCGATGAAGGCCAGCACCACCGACAGGCCGAGCGACAGGTACACCAGCCGCTTCAGCAGGTCACCGAGCAGGAAGTACAGCTGACGCAGCCCCATCAGGGCGAACACGTTCGCGGTGAACACCAGGAACGGCTCCTGGGTCAGACCGTAGATCGCCGGGATCGAGTCCAGCGCGAACAGCAGGTCGGTCGTGCCGAGCGCGATGATCACCAGCGCCATCGGGGTGACCAGGCGCTTGCCGTTCTGTACCAGGGTCAGCTTCACGCCGTTGTACTCGTCGGTGGCGTTCAGCCGCTTCTTCGCGAACCGGATGACCGCGTTCTCCTTGAAGTCGTCCTCGTCGTTCTCACCCTGCTTCGCGAGGTGGACCGCCGTGTAGACCAGGAACGCGCCGAAGATGTAGAAGACCCACGAGAACTGGTTGATCGCCGCCGCGCCGACCGCGATGAACACCCCGCGGAACACCAGCGCCAGGATGATGCCGATCAGCAGCGCGGTCTGCTGGTACTGCCGTGGCACCTGGAACCTGGACATGATGATCAGGAAGATGAACAGGTTGTCGACGCTCAGGCTGTACTCGGTCAGCCAGCCGGCGAAGAACTCCCCGGCGTACTGCCCGCCGGAGAACCACCACACGCCGAGCCCGAACACCGCCGCGAGGCCGACGTAGAACGCGATCGCGGTCGCGGACTCGCGGGTGCTCGGCTCGTGCGGCCGGCGGCCGATGATGAAGACGTCGAAGGCCAGCAGCGCGAGCAGCAGGCCGACGGTGATGTACCAGACATAGTCAGCAACGTGCACAGAAATCCTCCGGAGCTCAGACGAAAACATCCACTCCGAAGGTCTCTTCCGCCTCACCGTCCGTAACCGGTGAGACCGGAGGCACCGGGCCCTGGGACGAACCCGGGCCGTGATGACGATGCCGCCGCGAAAGGAATACTCCCCTTCTCTGGCCCCTATTCTGACGGCTCCGCGTCCGAGATTCCAAATCCACACCCCGGGGCGTTGATCACAACCCGGTCAGAACCAGGTCACGGTCCGTGGTGACCGTCCGTTCACCCCACCGCGTCGTACGTCACACCGGTCGCAGGCGACGCGGGAGCTTGGCGACGACGGTGCCGTACGACGAGTCGATCAGCTCGTCGGCCTCCTCCCGGTTCGCGCCACACTTGAGCCCGACCCCGCTCGCGCCGAGGAACGCGAAGATCTTGTCACCGCCCTTCGCGACGGTGTCCCCGTCCCAGGGCTCGTCCGGCCAGGCTCCCGCCTTCGCCAGGCAGTACTCGCGCAGGTCGTCCGCGGTCAGCCGGTCAGGCATGCGTGACGACCTCGACGTTGTTCGAGTCGGGGTCGCGGAGGAAGACGGCGTAGTACCCCGGGTGGTACTCCGGCCACTCCCGCGGCGCATGCAGCACCTCGATCCCGGCCTCCTGCGCCGCCCGGTGCACGGCATCGACGGTCGCCCGGTCCGGGGCACCGAACGCGAGATGGATCTCCCGCTGCGCCCCGCCGGTCGTCTGCTTCCCGAGCCAGAACTTCGGCACCCCATCCGTACCCGACCAGCCGAGCACGTCTCCGAAGTCCATCGTCACCCCGACCCCGAGCGGCCCCAGCACCAACTCATAGAACCGCCGGCTCGCCGCGAGGTCGTCGCACTGCAATGACAAGTGATCGAACACGCTCCCACCCTAGAACCATCAGGTATAGTCATAATATGACTATTATTAGTGAGACTACCGAGGTGCTGGTTGTCGGCGGCGGGCTCGTCGGGCTGGCCACCGCGGTCTTCCTCGGCGAGTTCGGCGTCCGGACGGTCCTGGTCGACCGGCACGCGGGCGCCTCGATCCAGGGCCGCGCACGCGGCATCAACCAGCGGACGATGGAGCTCTACCGGGCCCTCGGACTCGAGGAGGAGATCCGCGCCGCGGGACGGCCGTTCGCGGACGACTGGGGCGTTGCGCGCTGCGAGTCGCTCGCCGGACAGTGGCACTGGCTGTTCGCGGACGACGCTCCGAAGGCGTGGCCGGACCTGAGCCCGTCCGAGTTCTGCCAGGCCGACCAGAGCGCGATCGAGCCGATCCTGATCGCGGCCGGACGCGCCCGCGGCACGTCGTACCGCTTCGGCACCGAACTGGTGTCACTGACCCAGGACGACGAACGGGCGACCGCGGTACTGCGCGACCTCGCGACCGGTGACACGGCGACGGTCGAGGCGCGGTACGTAGTGGCGGCCGACGGACATCGCAGCCCGATCCGCGAGCAGCTGGGCATCGCGCGGACCGGCCCCGGCGTCGTCCAGCACTCGGCGAGCATCGTGTTCCGGGCAGACCTCACACCGTACGTGTCCCGTCGCGCGCTGTTCTGGATCATCGCGAACGACGCGGTCGGTGCCGGACTGGTGACCACCGCGGACCCCGGGCGATGGAGTCTCAACGTCGCCTACGATCCGGCCGCCGGTCAGTCGCTCGAGGACTTCACGACCGAACGGGCGATCGCCGCGGTCCGCGCGGCGGTCGGCGTCCCGGACCTGACGGTGGAGATCGAGGACGTGGCCGGCTGGCAGCAGACGATCGGCCTGGCCGGCCGCTATCGCGACGGCCGGGTCTTCCTGGCCGGCGACGCCGCGCACACCTGGCCGCCCGCCGGTGCGATGGGCGCCAACACCGGCGTCCAGGACGGGCACAACCTGGCCTGGAAGCTGGCCGGGGTACTGCGTGCGTGGGCCGGCGAGAGGCTGCTCGACAGCTACGAGGCGGAGCGCCGGACGGTCGCCGCCGAGCTGTCGGATCTGATCGTGAACAGACAGCTGAAGCGCATCGGCACGACGGTCGAGGACGACACGACCGACGACCAGCTCTGGACGCTCGGCCAGCGCTACCGGTCCGACGCGCTCGCGGGCGCCGACCACACCACGGTCTTCGGCGACACGCTCGACCGCCTGGTCCGCCCAGGTTGCCGCGCGCCGCACGTCTGGGTCGACGACCGGATCTCGACCCACGATCTCTTCGGTCGTGGCTACGTGCTGTTCGCTCCGACGGACCCGCGGCCCTGGCTCGACGCGATCCGCCGAGTGCAGCCGAAGCTGCCTGTGGAGGCGTACCGGATCGGCGCTGGGCCCGCGTGGAGCAGCTACGGACCGGCGCCGCTCGTGAGCCTGATCCGGCCCGACGGCTACGTCGCGTGGACGGGTACCGATCCGGACGACCTCGCCGACGCGGTACCGTCGCTGCTGTCGCTCGACGGGTAGAGCGGGACTCGATGGCAGGATGACGCCATGGCACGAGCGGCGAGCAGCAACCGGCAGACAGCGGACGGCGAGCAGGACGCGGCCGTACGACGCTCGCCGCTCGCGATGGCTGTACTGGTACTGCTGACCGAGCACCCGCAGCACCCGTACGGTCTGCGGCAACGGATCCGGGAGTGGCAGAAGGACCAGGTCGTCAACGTCACCCAGGCGAACGCGATCTACCAGACGATCAGCCGGCTCGAGCGCCACGGGCTGATCGAAGCGGTCGAGACCGCTCGGCAGGAACGCCGGCCGGAGCGCACCCTCTACCTGACCACCGACCGTGGACGGCAGCTGTCCCAGCGATGGGTGCGAGACCTGCTCAGTACGCCGGTCGACGAGTACCCGAGCTTCCCAGCCGCCCTCTCCTTCGCCTCGGCACTCCCGCACGACGACATCGTCGCCGCGCTCACCCAGCGACTGGGAACCGCCGAACGGCAACTCGTCGCCTTCGACGCCGCCACCGCGGAAGGACTGGCCGCGGCCGACCGGCCGCCGACCCTTCTGGACCTGGCGGACCACGAGTACCGGCGAGCGATGGCCGAGGCCGAACTGACCTGGCTCCGCGGATTCCTGGACCGCATCACCGGTTAAGAAGATGGCTGGGCGATGCGGTCCGCGCCGGCGCTACTTCGCGCCGGCGTTGGTCATCTGGCGGAGCTCCTTCTTGAGTTCGGAGATTTCGTCGCGGAAGCGGGCGGCGACCTCGAACTGCAGCTCGGCGGCCGCGTTGTGCATCTGGTCGGTGAGCTGCTGGATCAGGTCGGCGAGGTCGGACGACGGCAGGCCGCCGGCCAGTTCCTTCGCCTTCTCCCCCGCCTTGGCCTTGCCGCCACCCGGGACCGGCGCCTTGCCGCGGGACTGGGTGCGGCCGGACCCGAGCAACTCGGCGGTGTCCGCGTCCTCGCGGGCCAGCATGTCGGTGATGTCGGCAATCTTCTTCCGCAGCGGCTGCGGGTCGACGCCGTGCTCCTCGTTGTACGCGATCTGTTTCGCGCGCCGCCGGTTCGTCTCGTCGATCGCCTGCTCCATCGACGGGGTGATCTTGTCGGCGTACATGAACACCTGGCCGGACACGTTTCGCGCGGCACGGCCGATGGTCTGGATCAGTGATCGGCCGGACCGCAGGAAGCCTTCCTTGTCGGCGTCCAGGATCGCGACCAGCGACACCTCCGGGAGGTCCAGGCCCTCGCGCAGCAGGTTGATGCCGACCAGTACGTCGAACTCGCCCATCCGCAGCTCGCGGAGCAGCTCGACCCGGCGCAGCGTGTCCACCTCGCTGTGCAGGTACCTGGTCCGGATCCCCATCTCCAGCAGGTAGTCGGTGAGGTCCTCGGACATCTTCTTGGTCAGCGTGGTGACCAGCACCCGCTCGTCGCGCTCGACCCGGACCCGGATCTCGTGGATCAGGTCGTCGATCTGCCCCTTGGTCGGCTTCACGATCACCTCGGGGTCGACCAGACCGGTCGGCCGGATGATCTGCTCGACGTACCCGTCGGACTTGTCCTGCTCGTACTGCCCCGGGGTCGCGGACAGGTAGACCGTCTGTCCGATCCGCTCCAGGAACTCCTCCCAGCGCAGCGGCCGGTTGTCCATCGCCGACGGCAGCCGGAACCCGTGCTCGACCAGCGTCCGCTTCCGGGACATGTCGCCCTCGTACATCCCGCCGATCTGCGGGACGGTCACGTGCGACTCGTCGATGACCAGCACGAAGTCCTCGGGGAAGTAGTCCAGCAGACAGTGCGGCGCGGTCCCCGGCTCGCGGCCGTCGGTGTGCCGGGAGTAGTTCTCGATCCCCGAACAGGTGCCGATCTGGCGCATCATCTCGATGTCGTACGTCGTCCGCATCCGCAGCCGCTGCGCCTCCAGCAGCTGCCCGTTGCGCTCGAGCTCCGCGAGCCGCTCCTCCAGCTCCGCCTCGATCGAGGTGATCGCCTTCTCCATCCGCTCCGGCGCGGTCACGTAGTGCGTCGCGGCGCCGATGTAGAGCTCGTCCTCCTCGCTCAGCACCTCGCCGGTCAACGGGTGCAGCGTCATCAGCCGCTCGATCTCGTCGCCGAAGAACTCCACCCGGACGGCGAGCTCCTGGTACACCGGGAACACCTCGAGCGTGTCGCCGCGGACCCGGAACGTGCCGCGGGTGCCGGCCAGGTCGTTGCGCGCGTACTGCACGCCGACCAGCTGGCGGAGCAGGCCGTCGCGGTCCATCTCGGTGCCCACCTTCACGTGGATCATCCGGTTCAGGTACTCGTCGGCGGAGCCGAGGCCGTAGATGCAGGAGACGGTGGCGACCACGACCACGTCGCGGCGGGTGAGCAGCGACCAGGTCGCGGAGTGCCGGAGCCGCTCGACCTCCTCGTTGATCGAGGAGTCCTTCTCGATGTAGGTGTCCGTCTGCGGGACGTACGCCTCGGGCTGGTAGTAGTCGTAGTACGACACGAAGTACTCGACGGCGTTGTCCGGGAAGAACTGGCGCAGCTCGTTCGCGAACTGGGCGGCGAGGGTCTTGTTCGGCTGCAGGATCAGCATCGGGCGCTGGATCCGCTCGGCCAGCCAGGCGATCGTCGCGGTCTTACCGGTACCGGTGGCGCCGAGCAGCACGACGTCCTGCTCGCCGGCGTTCACCCGGCGCTCGAGGTCCGCGATCGCGGCCGGCTGGTCACCCGCCGGCTCGAAGTCCGACACCACCTTCAGCGGGGCGACCATACGCTGGAGATCCGACACCTGTCTCATGCCCACCACCGTACGGCCCACCGCCGACAGTTTCTAAAAACGCACCCGCCTCGCAGCGCTCGGCGGGTGGTTGCAGGCGTGAAACCCCAGGTCAGAAGCTCTTGATGAGACTCGCGTTCATGTACTGGAGCTCGTTGACCCGGCGCTTGTAGACCCGGGTCTCCAGCGCTGCGTCGGTCGCCGTGACGCGCTTGAACTCGTCCTCGTACGCCGTCACGAAGCCCTGCATCGAGACGTGCCGGCCGTCCTTGGCGACCCAGTCACCCGTGTAGGTCAGCGCCCAGCACGCCTTGATGTTCGGGTTCGCCGGCTTGCACTCGGCGCCCTTGCCGATCCGGACGCCCTGCATCCCGTTCGACTCGACGTCGACCAGGTGCTCGGCGAAGCCCTTCGCGTCGTACAGCGTGGTCTGCCGGACCCAGTAGTACCCGTCGATCAGGCCCCGGGCGTTGAACTGCTGCAGGATGTAGTTCTTCCCGGCCTTGGTCTTGTCCCAGTCCGGCAGCCAGCCCTTCGATGGCGTGAACCAGACGCCGTACCCGACCTCGACGCCGACGTCGTTCGGCCCCTTGGAGTCGTTCGGCGTGGGCGTCGGCGACGGCGTGTACATGGTGCCGAGCGGCTCCGGCGACTGCTCCGCCGCGGACTTGCCGTCGTCCTTGCCGGTCACCAGCAGTACGACGCCGACCGCCACCAGCAGCACCGCGACGATCGCCCCGGCCATGATGATCCACGGCATCTTGCTCGACTTCGGCGGGTGACTCGGCCGCGTCGGCCCGGGACCCCAGCCGCCGGCGGGCGGGGCGGGGGCCGGCGGCGGGCCCGGCGGTGGACCGTACTGCTGACTCATAGTTGTTCCTCGCGGTAGTTCTGGATCACAGGCTGTCGATCACGGACTTCTTCATGATCGCGGCGTCCGCCTCGGCCTTCGGGGCGAAGTCGGCGTTGGTCCGGAAGTCCAGCGCGGTGACCACACCGTCCTTGCGCCGGTACGCCTCGACCGAGCCCTTGATCTTCGTCTCGGCACCGTTGTTCGTGAAAGTAGAGGTGTAGTCGATCGCAACGCACTCCACCAAGACGTCCTTGGGGCACGGCAGGTTCCGTACGCTGCCGAGCTGCGCGACCTCGTTGTCGGTCTCGCCCTCGACGATGCCGAGCAGGTACGCGTTCGCGGTCACGTCGCGCTTCTGCCGGACCCAGAAGAACGCCCGGGCGCCGTCGGTCTTGCCCGGCGGGTAGATCGCGAGCTCCTTGCCCGCCGTCTCCTTGGTGTAGACGGTCCAGCCCTGGGCCGGTACCACCGACACCCCGAAGCCCACCGGGATCGCGTTCGACGGCGGCTGGTACGACGACTTCGGAGCCGTCGGCGTACTGGCCGGGGTGGCCGGCGGCGGGTCGGCCTTGTCGTCGCCGCCGGACAACGCGACCAGGACGATCGCGACGATGATCACGACGAGCAGGCCGGCGCCGATCGGGATCAGCAGCGGCGGGACGTTCGGCAGCGGGAAACGCTTCTTCTTCTCCGGCGGCGGGCGGCGCAGCGACGGCGGTCCGACCTTGTCACCCCAGGACGAGGACGTCTGGGTGGCAGGCCCCGGCCCGGGACCGCCCGGGCCGTTGGGTCCGGGCGTGCCGGAGCCGCCCCACGGTGACGGGGGCGGCTGCACCTCGAGGTTCCAGGGCGACGGCGGAAGCTGCTCCTCCGGCTCGTCGCCCCGGCCCTCGTCCGGTCCTGGCTGGTTGACCCAAGGGTTACCGGCAGGACCCTTGTCGCGCTTTCCGCTCACTGACTCTGGACCACCGACTTCAGCATCGCGGTCGAGTCCGGGTCGAGCGTCGCGAGCTTGTCCTTCCGCCCGTACGCCTGCGCGACCGTGATCACGCCGTCGTTGCGCTCGATCACCGCGACGAACCCGACCACCGCGAAGCTGCCGCTCTGCGACGTCGTGACGCCGGAGTACGCCTGCGACATCAGAACCTTCACCGGCGTCTTGTCGTCCGGACCCGGCGTCGCGGTCTTGACCTGCTTGGTCTGCACCGAGGACAGCGACTTGGTGTTGGCCTTGACCACGTCGGACAGGATCGACTGGCTGGACTCGGAGGACTTCGCCGCCGCGACCATGAACAGGCCCTCGCCCTGCTTGACCAGGAACACGCCCTTGTAGCCGTCGAGGCTCTGCCGGACGTAGCCCGGCTGCGGCTTCACGTAGACGCCCTCGGCGACCGCGATGCCTTCGTCCCCGCCGGAGCTCGGCTGGGTCGTCGGGTTCGCGGTCGGCTCGGCGGTGGGCTCACCGGTCGGGTTCGCGGTCGGCTCACCCGTCGGGCCGTCGGTCGGGTTCGCGGTCGGCGCGGACGTCGACGTGGTCGGCGTCGGGTCGGCCGTGTCGTCGTTCCCGCCCTTGAAGACCAGCGCGAGGATCACGCCGATGATCGCGACGAGGGCGAACGCACCGCCGGCGATCAGCAGCGTCTTGCTGTTGCCGCCCCGGCGCGGCGGCTGCTGGCCGCCCCACTGCTGGCCGCCGTACTGCTGCTGGCCCGGGAACCCCTGCTGCTGGTACTGCTGCTGGCCGGGGTAACTCTGCTGCGGCTGCTGCGGCTGCTGAAACTGCTGCTGCCCAGGCTGACCCTGCTGCCCCGGGAACGTCTGCTGCCCCGGCTGCTGCTGGTACTGCCCCGGCTGCTGACCGTACCCCGGCTGTTGCTGATACTGCCCAGGCTGTTGCTGCCCAGGCTGCTGGCCGTACCCAGGCTGCTGCTGTCCCGGCTGCCCGCCGTACGGCTGCTGGCCGCCCTGGCCGCCCTGGCCACCGTACGGCGGCTGCTGCTGGTTGCTCATGCCTGCGTCTCTCCACTCGTCGCAGCGGTCGGTGCGGACACCCCACGGGCGGACTTCGGTACCGAACGCACCGAGTTGCCACAGGCGGAGCAGAAGTCGGACTGCGGGAGCAGCGGCATCTCGCACCGCGAGCAGAATGCCAACTCACCGGACGCGTGGTTGGAACCACCGCGCGCGGCCGACTCCAGCGCCGCCTCCAGGAGGCCCTTGTGGAGCACGGTCCGGACCCGGATGATCAGCGCACCGAGTAGCAGCAGACCCCAGACGATGCCGAGGATCGCCCCGATCGTCGAACCGCGGCCGCCGACGAACCCGAGCAGGTAGACCCCACCCTGGAACAGCGCGTTCACCGCCATCGCCTGCAGCAGGCCGGCCACCCAGCGCGGCGTGAAGCCGTCGTAGCCCTCGCCGAGGCCGGAGAACTCCGCGCCCGCGAGACCGGTCGCCGAGCCGTACACGAGCGGCTTGATGAAGCCGTGCAGCACCACGATCGAGATCCAGGTACCGGCGCTGCTGCCCGGACCGGCGAAGCCGCCGTTGATCCAGCCCCAGTGCAGCACCAGCGTCTCGAAGCACGCGTACCCGACACCGGCGACGACGCCGAACGTGAAGCCGTCCATGAGGTCGTCGTACCGCGGCCGGGAGGCCAGGTAGAGCGGGCCGATCTGCCGGATCAGCTCGGACACCACCGGCACCAGCAGGAGCAGGATCAGCAGGTCCCGGCCAGAAGGCCCGGCGCTGTTGTTGCCGATCGAGTCGAGCGACAGGCCGATCTTGTCCGACCAGATCCAGGTGAACAGCCAGGCCAGCAGTCCGGTCAGCACGAACGCCGCCGCGACCACCGGGATCGGCTCGTCCTCCCAGAGGTTCACGTCGTACAAGTAGATGATGTAGACGATCGGGATGGCGAAGGCCGCGATCATGATCGCCACCGGCAGCGCGCCGAGCGCGGCCGTCACCACGGTCAGCAGCAGGGCGATGCCGAGCGCGACCTTGTAGGTGTACGGCTGTTTGCCGGACCCCTGCGGCATGATCGTCGAGACCAGTTTGAAGGACGCCACCGGCTCGTCGGGCCTGGCGGCGTACGCTTTCTTCCGCTCGGCGTCCCCGGTGCGCATGTCGTTGCCACAGTGGTGGCAGAACGTCGACACCTCGGGGACGTCAGAGCTGCAGCGCGGACAGACCACGCCATCCTCCCAACCTCGGACGTCCGGCCCGGCGCAGGGCGCGCCGGCCGTGTCCGGCCCCGAACGGTTCGGGCCGGACCGGGACAGATTCTCGTACAGGGGGTCCCGGGAGCATCATTTCCCGCGCAGGGGTCACCTTTTCGTGTCCGGACCGTGGCTCAGTCGCTGCTCGAACGTTGCCCAGACCTCGGCCACCCGGCGATCCAGGTCGGCGAGGCTGCCGGAGTTGTCCAGTACGACGTCCGCGGCCGCCAGCCGGTCCTCGCGCGACGCCTGGCTGGCGATCCGCTGCCCGGCCTCCGCGGCGGTCATCCCGCGGTCCGCGGTGAGCCGCTCGACCTGGACCTCGACCGGTACGTCGACCACCAGCACCAGGTCGAACCGGTCCGCCTGGCCGGTCTCGACGAGCAACGGGATGTCGTGGACGACGACCGCGTCCGCCGCCGCGGCCGCCTCGATCTCCGCGGCCCGGGCCCGGACCCGCGGGTGGATGATCGCCTCGAGCGTGCGCCGCGCGGTCTCGTCGCCGAAGACGATCTTCCCGAGCACGGGCCGGTCCAGGTCGCCGTCGGTGGTCAGCACCTTCGGCCCGAACGCCGCGACCACCTCGGCCAGACCGTCCGTACCGCGGGCCACGACCTCCCGCGCCAGCACGTCGGAGTCGATCAGCACGGCTCCCCGGGCGGCCAACCGCGCCGACACCGCACTCTTGCCGGACCCGATGCCCCCGGTCAGTCCCACTCTCAGCACGCCAGCACCCTACTGAGCGCTGCGTCGCCGGACGCACGAGACCCCCGCATCCTGGTGGATGCGGGGGTCTCGAAGGCTACAGCTGAAGCGATCAGCCCTGGCCGGTCAGCTTCTCGCGGAGCGCCTGCAGCGCCTCGTCGGAAGCGAGCGCACCCTCGACGGGAGCGTCGTCCTTCGGGGCAGCGGCCGAGGAGTACGTGGACGCCTCGCCGGCCTCCACGTCGGCCGTCTTGGCCTCCTCGATCTGCTTCTTGTGGGCCTCCCAGCGCGTGTGGGCCTCGGCGTACTGCCGCTCCCACTCCTCACGCTGCGCGTCGAAGCCCTCGAGCCACTCGCCCGTCTCCGGGTCGAAGCCCTCCGGGTAGATGTAGTTGCCCTGGTCGTCGTACGTCGCCGTCATGCCGTAGAGCGTCGGGTCGAAGTCGTCCGAGACCGGGTCCACACCCTCGTTCGCCTGCTTGAGCGACAGCGAGATCCGGCGCCGCTCCAGGTCGATGTCGATGATCTTGACCATGACGTCGTCGTTGACCTGGACGACCTGCTCCGGGATCTCGACGTGCCGCTCGGCCAGCTCGGAGATGTGCACCAGACCCTCGATGCCCTCCTCCACGCGGACGAACGCACCGAACGGAACCAGCTTCGTGACCTTACCCGGCACGATCTGGCCCATCTGGTGGGTCCGGGCGAACTGCTGCCACGGGTCTTCCTGGGTCGCCTTCAGGGACAGCGAGACGCGCTCGCGGTCCATGTCGACGTCCAGCACCTCGACCGTGACCTCCTGGCCGACCTCGACGACCTCGGTCGGGTGGTCGATGTGCTTCCAGGACAGCTCCGACACGTGCACCAGACCGTCGACGCCGCCGAGGTCCACGAACGCACCGAAGTTGACGATCGAGGACACGACGCCCTTGCGGATCTGGCCCTTCTGCAGCTGGGTGAGGAAGTTCATCCGCACCTCGGACTGCGTCTGCTCCAGCCACGCCCGGCGGGACAGGACCACGTTGTTGCGGTTCTTGTCCAGCTCGATGATCTTGGCCTCGATCTCCTGGCCGACGTACGGCTGGAGGTCGCGGACCCGGCGCATCTCGACGAGCGAGGCCGGCAGGAAGCCACGGAGGCCGATGTCCAGGATGAGACCACCCTTGACGACCTCGATGACGGTACCGGTGACGACGCCGTCCTCTTCCTTGATCTTCTCGATCGTGCCCCAGGCCTTCTCGTACTGGGCGCGCTTCTTCGAGAGGATCAGGCGGCCTTCCTTGTCCTCCTTCTGGAGAACGAGGGCCTCGACGTGGTCGCCGACGTTGACGACCTCGTTCGGGTCGACGTCGTGCTTGATCGACAGCTCGCGGGAGGGGATCACGCCTTCGGTCTTGTAACCGATGTCGAGCAGGACCTCGTCCCGGTCGACCTTGACGATGGTGCCCTCGACGATGTCGCCGTCGTTGAAGTACTTGATGGTCTGATCGATCGCCGCGAGGAAGTCTTCCTCCGACCCGATGTCATTGACCGCTACCTGCGGGGTGTTGCGAACTGCGGGGTCGAGGGGAGCCTCGATGCTGGCCGTCATGTGGTGGGTTGCTCCGTGGACTGGTGGTGTCGTGCGGTTGCGCCATGTTCCTTTGGATCGCACCAAACCGCGGGATTGCCAGAAGACGACAGATTCACCACCGAGCTGCTGCGAGTCACGAGCCTGCTCCGTCCGAGGTCGCGCGGGCCCATAGCGCATCTCACAGAATACCGGTCTTGACTCGGACAGCACAACCTGGGGCACCCGGCGTCACCGGCCGCCCGCCGAGGTGTCCCGACGTGCCACTGAACTGCAGCTGATCTCAGCGTACGACGTCATGGACGACGTCGAGGTCCGGCCGGCCGCCGGCCAGCGTGCCCGTGTCCGCCATCCGGGAGACCAGACGGTGCGCGCGGGCCGCGATCTCGTGCTCCGCGGCCCGTCCGGCGAGGTCCAGCAGCGCCCACAGGTCGGCCGCCCGGCCGAGGTCCACCAGCGGCTCCCCCAGCCAGCGGAGTTCGGCCAGTACGGCGCCGGCCAGCACCGGGTCCTCGCAGAATCGCAGCAGGTTGCCGAGGTCGGCGTACGGCGATCCCACGTGCGCGAACTCCCAGTCGACCAGCCCGGTGATCCGCGCGGTGTCCGGGTCGACGAGCAGGTTCTTCGGGTTGAAGTCGCTGTGCACCAGGCAGAACCGGTCCGCACCGCCGGCCAGCAGCTCCTCCGCCTCGTCGATCACGGTCGCGAACCCGTCGGCGAGCCCCAGCCCGAGTCCGGCGACGTACTCCGCCAGGTCGCCCAGCCCGAACGGCTCGACCGTGAGCTCGTCGTCGCGGAACATCCCCGGCCGCAGGAACGGCATCCCGCTCAGCCGCGCCAGCAACTCCCCCAGCTGCCTCCCGACCGTCCGCCGCTGCTCGTCGGCCGCCGTCTCCAGGAACACCTGCAGGTTGACCCCCGGCAGCCGCTCGGTCAGCAGGTACGGCGGCTCCTCGTACGACCCGTCCCGCTTGAGCTCGAGCACTCGCGGCACCGGCAGCAGCCCCCGGACAAGCTCGAGCAACCCCGCGTCGACGGCCGCCCGCCCCGGGTCCTTCGCGTAGAACTTGATGACCGCGTCCTCACCGCCCGCGCTCACCGCGAACGTCTGCCCGCCGTACCCGCCGGCGAGCGGAACCGCCGTACCGCTGAAGTCGCTCATACGCAGATCCTGCCAAATCGGCTTGAAGTTGACGTAGCGGCAATATCTATCGTCGATCAGGTCGAGGGAAAGGAGCAGTCCGATGGCGTGGTCGATCGCCCAGGTGGCCCGGTCCTCCGGCGTCACTTCGCGGACGCTCCGGCACTACCACGCGATCGGTCTGCTGGTTCCGGCGCGGGTCGCCGCCAACGGGCGGCGGTACTACGAGCAGGAGCAGCTGTTGCGGCTGCAGCGGATTCTGTTGCTGCGGGAGCTCGGGCTGAGCCTGGACGTGGTGGGCGAGGTGCTGGCACAGCAGGACGGGCAGGACGTGATCGAGGTGCTGGCCAGGCACAAGGAGTGGCTGGTTCGGGAGCAGCTGCGTCTTGGCCGGCTGGTCCGGACCGTCGACACAACCATCGCCAGATTGAAGGAAGGAGGAGAGATGTCACCGGAGAAGGTGTTCGAAGGGTTCGAACACAACCCGTACGAGGCCGAGGCGCGCGAGCGCTGGGGCGACGCGGCCGTGGACGCGAGCTACGAGCGGATGCGTGGCTGGTCCGATGCGGACGCCGAGAAGGCCCGCACCGGGTACACGCGGGTCCACGAAGGGCTGGCCGCGCTCAAGGCGGAAGGGGTCGCAGTGACCGAGCTGAGCGTGCAGGAGCTGATCCAGCTGCACTACGAGGTCACGTGCCTGTTCTGGACGCCGACACGTGCGGCGTACGAAAGGCTCGGACAGCTGTACGTCGACGACGAACGGTTTCGTCAGAGCATCGGCGACGACGTGGTCGACTACCTGCGTGACGCGATGAAGGTCTACGCCGAGCGCAACCTCGGCAGCTGATCGCGGACCTCGGAGGCTGCAGACTCCGGGGTCCCCTAGGCTTGGGCGGTGGTCGAGCCGCACAGGGTTGAGTTGACGGAAGCGCAGACGTCGCGGGCCAGCCGTACCTATTGGAATGACGTCGCCGAGGAGTACCTCGCGGAGCACGGCGAGTTTCTCGGTGAGGACCGGTTCGTCTGGTCCCCGGAGGGCGTCGACGAGGCGGACGCGCGGTTGCTCGGTCCGGTGCGCGGCAAGCGGGTTCTGGAGGTCGGCTGCGGCGCCGCCCAGTGCGCGCGGTGGCTGGTGGCGCAGGGCGCCGACGTGGCGGCGTTCGACATCTCGATCGAGCAGTTGCGGATCGCGAAGACGCTCGACGAGCGCACCGGTACCACGGTCCGTACGGTCGCCGCGGACGCCGTCGCACTCCCCTATCGTGACGTCGAGTTCGACATCGCCTGCTCGGCGTTCGGCGCGCTCCCGTTCGTCGCCGACGTCGGTACGGCGTTCCGCGAGCTGGCCCGCGTCCTGAAGCCGGGCGGCCTGCTCGTGTTCTCGGTGACGCACCCGTTCCGCTGGACGATGCCGGACGACCCGTCGGCCGCGGGGCTGCGGATCACCCACTCGTACTTCGACCGCACGCCGTACGTCGAGGTCGACGACGCCGGTACGCCGGTGTACGCCGAGCACCACCGCACCACCGGCGACTGGATCCGGGAGCTCACCGGCGCGGGCTTCGTCGTCGACGACCTGCTCGAACCCGAATGGCCGGCCGGTCACGACCTGATCTGGGGCGGCTGGGGCCCGGTCCGCGGCCCGCTCGTCCCGGGGACGGCGATCTGGACGGCCCATAAACCATGAGAGACACGCGTTTCCCGGCAGTCGACGGCCTGCGGGTGATCGCCGCGCTCGCGGTGGTGATCTCCCAGGTCGGCCTGCACACCCACGCGCCGTTCGCCGGAGTGGTGTCGCGACTGGACGTCGGCTGGGCGATCTTCTGCGCACTCTCAGGCTTCCTTTTGTACCGCCCGCACGTGCTGGCCTGGTTCTCGGGCACCCTGCCGCCGTTGACGCTGCCGTACCTCCGCAGCCGAGCCCTGCGCATCCTCCCGCCACTCCTGGTCGCCGTAGTACTGTCCGTCGTCCTCGTCCCGCACCCCGCGACGACCTACCTGCGTTGGGCCGCCCTGACACCGCTCCCGTTCTATCTACTCCTGCCTGGCCTCGGCCGGCTGCTGACCGGGTACGAACGCCCCACGCGGCGCAGTGTCCGCTGGCGGCTGCTCGTGCTGGTCGCCCTGACCGTCCTGGGGCCGGTGTGGATGGCAGCCGTAACAGCCACCGACCACCCGGACGCAGGCCTCTGGCTGCCCGGATACCTCGGCTGGTACGCCGTCGGCATGGGAATGGCGCTCTGGCAGGTCGCCCGCGCCACCGGGCGCCTCGGCCCGTCAACACTTGACACACTGACCAGGGTCCCCGGCACGCTCTGGGGTATCGCCGCCGCACTCCTGCTGGTCGCGGCCACTCCGATCGCCGGCCCGTACGACCACTCGACGCCCACACCGGCGCAGGCGCTGTTCAAGAGCCTGCTCTACACACTGGTCGTCGCTTGTGTGCACTTCCCGGTCCTGACGCCAAGCGCGAGGACCGTCCGCATACTGGGCGGTCGACGCGCACAGATCGGCGCACACCTCTCTTACGGCGTCGTCGTGTACCAGTTCGTCGTGCTAGGACTCCTGCACGGCCCGTTCGCGGTACAGCTGCCTGTGACCTTGTTGGGCGCTGTAGCCCTCGCAGCGATCAGCTATCGCTTTCTGGAGCGGCCTGTCTTGGGAAGGAAGACGCCCGCTGCCAAGACCGAGAGCAAAGCGACCAGCCCGAGCAGCAACGCTGCTCTGTAGGTTCGGTCCGGCATGAAGCGGGCTGTCACGACCTGCTCCTGACCAGCGGGGAGCAGCCAGCCCTGCTGCCAACCGCCGACGCGGATGGGCGTGAGCTTTCGGCCGCTGCCGTCGTACGCCTCCCAGCCTTCGTTGTAGTTCTGCGCCACTACCAGCACCGACTGCTCGTCCGCACCCGGTACCTCGACCGTGAGCTCCGTCGGGTTGGGTCGCCACACGTCGACGCCCTGGATCGGCTGGGCCTGGACTGAACCGAGCCCGGCCTTGGCCAACGTCGCCTCGACCGGCACCAGCCCGCCGTTCGACTGCACCTCGATCTGATGCTGCCCGGAGCGCAGCGGGACCACCGATACCGGTCCGCACAAGCTGTACGGCACCGGTTGCCGCAGGAGCAGCTGCTGCATCGTCGCCGCGACCTGCGTCCGCATCGGTACGCCGTCCACGCGCACCGCCGGCCCATTACCGCAGTACACCGGCACGTGCCGCTTCGGATCGATTGCCTTGCGCAGGTCGTCCGCGCCGAGCACCTCGACCTCGGACACGCCGACCGGGCTGGTCCGGGCGTCCTGGAGCGGCTTGGTCGCGGTGAAGTCGATCTTGACGGTCCGCGTGTGCCGGGTCGGGAACCGGACGTACCCGGCGTCGTCGACGGTGGCGCTCACCGGCTCGCTGTTGTCGAAGTGCACGGTGACGGCAGCGGGCCGCGACCCGTTCAGGTAGGCGTCGGACTGGAATCGCAGCCCGCGCACGTCCTTCGCGGTCGGCAGCGTGAGTGTGAGGCTCGGCTTCGGGTCGTCCGATGCCGCAAGCCAGCCCGTCCCGGTGGACCGATCAACCGCGGCACCCGGCCGGCCTTCCGGCGCGGCGATCGCCCGCGACGACGCGGTCGCGGTCATCGCGCCGGGCACCGAGAGCAGTTGCTCGAGCGTGTCGCCGTCCTTCGTCAACGCGGTCCCGCGCAATTCGTACGACGCGGCCTCCGGGATGTGGATCGCCCGGGACAGCCCGTTCGGCTCGCCGGAGTCCTTCGCCTGGTCCGGGCTGCACAGCGCCCGCGCACCCAGGTGCAGGCAGGCGGAGCGCCCGATCTGCTGGTTCCGGATGACGACGGCATTGGGCACCTGGTCGAGCTGCTGGCCGTCGGCCTCGACCAACGGCAGCCCGTCGACCTTCCCGCGCGCGTCCCCACGCAGTACGGCAGCGCCTTCCCCGCCGAGCGCGGTCACCACCGTCGGTACGTCGTCCGCGCTGCCGCCGACCGCGACCAGCCGGGACCGCGGCACGAGCCGGCCGGGCGTGGTCGCGCCGACGTCGTAGATCTCCACGCTCGGGTACGGTAGCCGGGTCTCGCCGGCCGGACCGAAGTACGCGACCCGCCCGATGCCGGCGTCGGCCAGGCTCTCGTGCAGCGCGAGCGCCGGCGTACCGTCCAGGAGATCGTTGCGCACGACAACGTAACGGATACCGTCCCGGGTCAGCTCCTGCCGCAGCGTCTCGTCGCCGACCCCCGAGTCCACGCGGCGGCGAAGATCGTCGGTGAGCGCGGCCATCGGTCGCTTCACCAGAGCGGCCAGCGGCTCGGTGGAGGTCGACAGGACGACCACACTGCCGGGCGCGGACTGGTCGTCGAGCCACTGTGCTGCCTGTTCCCAGTGCTTCGGGATCGCGGCGAAGGCGCCGGCCGGCTGGGTGAGGACGACCGGTAGCGCAGCAGCCGCGGCGAGGCTGGTCACCAGGATGGGTACGACGCGCCGGTTGATGCCACGCGACACAGACAGCGTGGTCAGCCGCGGCAGGTAGTGCGCTGCGGCCAGGGCGAGCGGTAGGCCTACAACAGCACCCGCCACGGGCACCCAACGCGGCCCCGGCGGCGCAGCACCGTACCTGATCAGCATCAGCAGCGGTACGAGCCACCAGATCGACGCGGCCACGACAAAGGCGAGCCAGACGAGCGTGAGCTTCACCCAGGCTCGCAGTACCAACCACACCGCGGGCAGAACGAGCACAGCCGCGCTCCCGGCCGGGCTGGCGCCGCCGATCAGTGCGAACGCCACCGCGGACCAGCTCGCCCGCCACCAGCCGGAGCGGACACGTGGCGAGACAAGCGGCAGCAGTACCCACGGGGCCATGGCCATCGGCCACACCTCGATCGGGAGCTCACCGAACGCCCGCGGCACCAACGCGTACAAAAGACCGACGGCGAACCGCGTCCAGGGCACGCCGTACTGCAGGACGTTGCAGAGCTTCCAGATACCGAGGAAGGCGACGCAGAGCACCAACGACCACCACAGGCGCTGGACGATCCAGTCCGGCACCGACAGCGCGTCCAGCAACCAGTGGAACGGCCCCATCGGCATCAGGTAGCCGTACGCGTCGCTCTGCAGCTGGCCGAAACCCGTGTGCGGGTCCCACAGGTGCATCGCACGGGAGAGGAAGCCGCCAGGTCCGGCAGTGAGCTCCAGCTTCCGGTCGGGGACGACCAAGCCGGGAGCATGCTGGAAACAGAGGGCGATCAAGGCCAGGCAGCCCAGAACAAGCCGTGCGCGCCACACGACCTGCCCACTACTTCCCGCACTTCCTGCTGTCAGCCTCCCCACCGGCGGGACATTAACGGATCCGGCGGCTCCGCAGTGGCATCGTTGCCGTACCGTGAGGTCCGGCAAATCTCACATCAGACCCGAGGCAGCACGCATGACTTCTGGCACCACCCCGGCGCCGCAACCGCAGGCTCCCCGCAAAAGCTTCCTGCGCAGTGCCACGGTCGTCGCCGTCGCCATGGCGATCATGAACGTGGCGGCGTACGGCTTCACGCTGATCGGGTCCCGGCGGCTGATGCCGGAGCAGTTCGGTGCGATCACCGCGCTGCTCGGCCTGCTGCTGATCGGCAACGTCGCGTCGCTCGGCCTGCAGGCCACCGGCGCCCGGCAGCTCGCCACCCACACCGGGGACGGCGCGGCGACGCTGTCCGACGCGATGCTGAAGGCCGGCCGCCGGTCCGCGCTCGGGCTGACGGTGCTGTGCCTGGTGCTGACGCCGGTGTTCATGTGGCTGCTGCACGTCGACTCGGTGGTCGCGATCCTGCTGCTTGCGCCGACGCTCGGCGGCCTCACGCTGATGGGATCGCAGCTCGGCATCCTCCAGGGCAGCCACCGCTGGACGGAGCTGGCCGCCGTCTACACCGCGGCAGGCATCGGCCGGCTGGTCCTCGGCGGCGGCGCGCTGATCATCCACCCGTCGCTCGACTGGGCGATGGCCGGCCTCGCGGTCGGTGCCGCCGTACCGGCCGTCCTCGGGCAGTTCTTCCTCCGCAACTCGGACGGCGCGACCGGCAAGGACGTGAAGGACGTACTGCGCGAGACCGTGCACGGCACGCACACGCTGCTCGCGTTCTTCGCGCTCGCGAACGCCGACGTACTGTTCGCCCGGTCACTGCTCGACGAGAAGGACAGCGGGTACTACGCCGCCGGGCTGATCATCGCGAAGGCGTGCCTGTTCCTCCCGCAGTTCGTGATCGTGCTGGTGTTCCCGTCGCTGGCCAACTCCCCCGGCGACACGGTCCGGCTCCGGCGGGCGATCTTCGCGGTCGCGGGCCTCGGCGCCTGCGCGGTCGCCGGCACGCTGATCCTGCCCGGGATCGTGGTCGAGGTGATCGGCGGCAAGGCGAAGTACGCCCCGCTCGGCCCGTACACCTGGCTGTTCGCCGTCGCCGGTTCGGCGTACGCCGTTCTCCAGCTCGTCGTGTACGCCGCGATCGCCCAGCAGGAGAAGCGCGCCGCACTGGTGATCTGGCTCGGGCTGGTCGTCCTCGCGGTCGCGGCCGCGATCGTGCTCGGTACCGACACCGCCACCGGCCTGAACGGCGTGAAGGTGCTGGCCGGCATGACCAGCACCTGCGCGCTGCTGCTGTCCGGCGTTCTCGCCACCGGACTGCACCGGCAGTCCAGCTAGCTCACCACAAACTGGACTTGGCGAACCGGCGGGCGAAGGTGTTCGCCAGCACCAGCAACACGAGCCCGATCACCGATCGGAACAGCCCGATCGCGGTCGCGTAGCTGAACTGCGGCACCGCCGACGCCAGACCGATCTTGTACACGTACGTGTCGATCACCTCGGCCACATCCAGGTTCAGGTTGTTCTGCATCAGCAGCACCTTCTCGAACCCGACCGACAGGATCCGACCGACGTCGAGGATCAGCAGGATGACAGCGACCGGCACGATCGCCGGCAGATCGATGTGCCACATCCGCCGCAACCGGGACGCGCCGTCCACGATCGCCGCCTCGTGCAGCTCCGGCGGCACGCTGGTCAGCGCCGCGAGGTAGATGATCGCCGAGAAGCCCATCGTCTGCCACGCACCGGACCAGACGTACAGGTGCCGGAACAGTCCGGAATCGCCCATCAGGTCGACCGGGCCGAACCCGAACAGCCCGAGCAGCTGGTTCGTGACGCCGGTGTTCGGGTTCGTCAGCACGACCAGCAGGCCGACCACGACCACGGTCGAGATGAAGTGCGGCGCGTAGGTGATCAGCTGCGCCGACCGGCTGAACCACTTCTTCCGGACCGTGTTCAGGCAGAGCGCGAGGATGATCGGCAACGGGAACGTCGCGACCAGCTCGTACACGTGCAGGAACACGGTGTTCCGGATCAGCCGCCAGAACTGGTACGAGTCGACGAACCGCTCGAAGTGCTTCAGGCCGACCCATGGGCTGCCCCAGATCCCGGACACCACGTTGTAGTCCTTGAAGGCGATGATCACGCCGTACATCGGCCAGTAGGCGAAGACCGCCAGCCAGATCAGCGGTACCGCGAGCATCGCGTACAACTGCCAGTTCCGGCGCATCCGGAGGCCGAGGCCGACGGTCGGCTTCGCGGTCCGGTCGCGCTTGTGGGCCGCCGCGGTCCGGGCGGCATTCAGGATCGTCATGCGGTCATCCCTTCAGGGAGCCGATCATGGCTCCCTTGACGAAGTGCTTCTGCACGAACGGGTAGACGAGCAGCGGCGGAATCATCCCGATCACGATCAGCGAGTACTTCAGCTGCTGCTGCAGTTCCTTCAGCTGGACGAGCTTGCTGGTGTCCGGCATCTGCGACGGGTCGATCTTCGACTGGATCAGGATCTGCCGGAGGATCACCTGCAGCGGGAACAGGTGCTCGTTGGTCAGGTAGATCAGCGCGTTGAAGAACGAGTTCCACTGCCCGACCGCGTAGAACAGCAGGTTCACCGCGATGATCGGCTTGCTCAGCGGCAGCACGATCCGCCAGAAGAACCCGAAGTCGCTGCAGCCGTCGACCTTGCCGGCCTCCACCAGTTCCTCGGGGATCGTCACCATGAAGTACGTCCGGGTGATGATCACGTTCCAGACCGCGAGCGCGGCCGGCAAGATGATCGCCCATCGGGTGTTCAGCAGCCCGAGCTTGTCCACCACCAGGTACGTCGGGATCAGCCCGCCGCTGAACATCATCGTGAACACGAACGCCGCCATGATCAGGCCCTTGCCCGGAAGGCCCTTCCTGGACAGCGGGTACGCCGCGAGCAGCGTGAGCACCGTCGCGATCACGGCCCCGACGACCGCGTAGTACACCGAGTTGCCGAACCCGCTGACGATCGACTTGTAGTCGAAGACCGCCTTGTACGCGTCGAGGGTGAACCCGACCGGCCACAGCCAGACCTCGCCCGCGGCGACCTTCTTGGTGTCGCTGACCGACGCGCTGACGACGTACACGAGCGGGTAGAGGACGGCGACACAGAACAGCCCGAGCGCGGTGTAGATGCAGGCCGAGACGATCTTGTCCGAGCGGGTGTCCTGGACCGGCGCGGTAGGGCTGCTCATGAGTTGTACGTCTCGTACGCGGCCTGCTGGAGGTCGACGTACGGCTTGACGCCGATCTTCGCGACCCGGTCCTTGTAGTCGTTCCAGGCGCCGTCGTCGTTCGGATCGAGTTGACCGGTGACGAACCGCGACAGCGACTGCGAGACCTCGTTCTTCAGGTTGGTCTTCAGCTCCGCCTCCTGCGCCGCCTGGTCCTGGTCGAGCGTGACCGGCGGGAACTGCATCTCCTGCGGCTGCTTGTACGGGAAGTAGCTGTCCACGGTCTGCTGGTACAGCGGCTTCTCGAACGTCAGGTCCTTCGGGTTCACCTTCTCGCCGAGCCGGAAGTCCTGGGACCGGTACATCGCGTTGTCCTGGCTCCAGCTCAGGTTCTTGCCGGTGTTCCAGGTCGCGTCGAAGCCGTAGATCGCCTGCTTGCCGTTGATCCCGAGCTCGCCCTTCTTCGCCCACGCGAACTTCGGGCCGCCGTACCCGCGCAGGATCGCCTCGAGCTCCATCTGGGCGTCCGCCCACATCACCATCAGCTCCGGCTTCGCGCACTTCTTGGTGATCACGAGCTTGGCCACGTCGACGCCGACGCCGAGGTAGTTCCAGGCGGCGTACCGGACCTTGTTCGGGCCCTCCAGCGGCGGGATCGCCTGGTACTTGCGCCAGCGGGCGTTCGGGTCCTTCTGGTCGATGTCGACGAAGCCGCCCCAGTAGTACGAGCGGGCGCCGCCGATGATCGGCTTGCCCGGGGAGTTCCCGTACCGCTCCATCTGGTCTTGGTCGGCGGTGAACACGTCCTTGTTGATCAGCCCCTCGGCATACAGGCCGTGCAGGTACTTGAGGCCCTCGCGCCACTCGTCCTTGTCGAACGTGACGTCGACCTTGCCGTCGTGGACGACCAGCCACGGGTCGCCCGGGTTGTAGAGGAACGCGTTCATGAAGTAGGAGTCGAGCGCCGCGTCCTTGTAGCCGGCGAACGGGATCGTCTTGCCGTTGCCGCCGAGGTCGGCCTTCTTGAACGCGCGCAGTACCTCGCGGAACTCGTCGGTGGTCTTCGGGACGTCCAGGCCGACCTGCTGCAGCCAGTCGGTGTTCAGGAACGTCCGGCCGTTGCTCGCCCGGCAGTGGTAGCAGTCGTTGATGCTCGGGAACGAGTAGATCTTCTTGTCCGGCGCCTGCACCAGCTTGCGGGTGTCCGGGTAGTCCTTCATCGCCTGCTGCAAGTTCAGCGCGTACCCGCCGATGTGCTGGCCGACGTCGGTGAACAGGCCCTGCTGGCCGTACAGGAACAGCTGCGAGCGGGTGAACTTCACGCCCATGAACGCGTCCGGGATGTCGCCGGCCGCGATCATCGCGTTCACCTTGGTCATGATGTCGTCGTCGGTACCGCCGACCTGGTTCCACTCGATGTGGACGTTGGTCTTCTGTTCCAGCCACTTGGTGAACGCGTTGGTCTTCCAGTCCCCGATCGTGACGTCCTGCGGTACGACGATCTTGAACGTCACCTTCTCAGCCGTCAGCGGCTTCAGCTCGCGGGCGACCGGGCCGACGTACCCCTCCGGGTACTGCACCGTGGCGAGCTTCGGGCCGAGGGTGACGCTCGGGACCACGTCACCGGCGCCCGCGGTCGCGCCGCCCGGGTTGCCACCGCCGCTGCACCCGCTGAGCAGGCCGCCGGTGGCGGTCGCCGCGGTGAGCCCGAGGGCCCCGGTGAGCAAGGACCGGCGGCTCACTTCCGGGCGTGCGTGATCGTTCGACATGGTTCCTCCAAGGCGGCTGGGTCGGAACAAAGACGAAATATCCGATAGCAATATCCAATAGGATCTCGGATCTTGCCCGGGAGAATGACATAGAAAATGAGTTGACGGAAGAGGTCGCCGGGCACTGATCGGGATCGGATGATCACCGTCGGTATCTTGCGCTGTAAGCGTTTACCCCTTGCCCCCTGACGCCCAACTTTCTTGCGTCAAGAAACCCTCTCCTGGCGGGCCGCTAGGGTCGGGAACATGCCGACACCGAAGTTCATCCTGGACCTGCGCGCGAAGATCGGGCACGACCTGCTCTGGCTCACCGGGCTCAGCGCGGTGGTCCTCAACGACCGGGACGAGGTGCTGCTGGTCAAGCGCGCCGACAACGGCCGCTGGAGCCTGATCGGCGGCATCCTGGAGCCGGGCGAGGAGCCCGCGGTCGCGGTCGTCCGCGAGATCCAGGAGGAGACCGCGATCGAGGCCCAGGTCGACCGGCTGCTCAGCATCGAGGCCACTCCCCCGGCCGCCTACCCGAACGGCGACCGGGTCCAGTTCCTCGACCTCAGCTTCCGCTGCCGGCCGCTCGGCGGCGAGGCACGCGTCAACGACGACGAGTCCACCGAGGTCGGCTGGTGGCCGCTCGACGCGCTCCCCGACCTGACGGCCCGCGAACACCTGTGCATCGAGCGGGCCCTCTCCCCCGCCGACCAGCCGGTCTACGTCACCGCCGCAGACTGACCTGGAGGTCGCGTAGCCAGCGCTCGCTGACCGCCGGCTCCCGGACCAGCAGCTCCGCGAGCCGGCGCCGTACCTTCGGCGTCCGCGCGGCCGCGACCAGCTTCACCGCCTCGGCCAGCGCCATCCGCGTCTTCTCGTCCCGGCGCGGGTCCGCCACCTCCGGATCGGTCCAACGGGTCCGGCGGAACGAGGCGGCGGTCTTGTACTGGTAGTCGCCGAAGTACGACCAGAGCCGGGCGTCCAGCGACACGTTCCGGATCGCCGACGCCGGCAGCTCCGCCGCGAACCCGGCGTGCTGCTGCCAGCGCCAGGTGTTCGGGCTGGTCTTCTTCCGGGCCGTGATGCCGACGAACCGCACCTGCCGCCGGATCACGTCCCACTGCGCATGCTCGTCGTCGGCCCACCGGCGCAGCACGGCGTACAGGTTCTCGAACGTCGATCCCTCGTGGACCAGGTCGACGAACACCGTCGGCCGCCCGCGCATCAGCTTGGCCGGCGCGAGCCCGTCCGCGGCCAGGTTCGTCCGGAGCTGCCGCAGCTCACCGCCGGTGAACGCCTGCCCGTCCGACCCGAACAGCGACAACGGCAGCGGATGCAGCCGCGAGCACCACTCCGTGTCCGCCAACGCCCCGCTCAGCAGATCGAACAGGCTGTCCACCGACCGCCCGACGAAGTACAGCTCACCGTCGCCGCACTGCCCCAGCACCCGCGCCGCACAGCGGATCAGGTCGTCGAGGAAGAACAGCTCCCAGATCTGTACGTCGTCGAGCAGCGAGCCGAGGTTGTCCGGCCGGATCAGGTCCCACCGGAACGGCCGGTTCGCCTCCATCAGCTCAGTGCGCGGCCTCGTGCCAGGTGCGGCCGACGCCGACCGAGACGTCCAGCGGGACGGCCATGTCGACGGCGTGGCCCATGTCGTGGCGGACCAGCTCCTCGAGCGCCTCGCGCTCGCCCGGGGCGATCTCGAAGACGAGTTCGTCGTGGACCTGGAGCAGCATCCGCGACTTCAGGCCGGACCCGCGCAGTGACGCGTCGACCTTGAGCATCGCCATCTTGATCACGTCCGCGGCCGAGCCCTGGATCGGCGCGTTCAGCGCCATCCGCTCGGCCATCTCGCGCCGCTGCCGGTTGTCGCTGGTCAGGTCCGGCAGGTACCGCCGGCGGCCCAGGATCGTCTCGGTGTACCCGGTCTTGCCGGCGTCGATCACGATCGACCGCAGGTAGTCCCGGACCCCGCCGAAGCCCTCGAAGTACTCGTCCATCAGGCCCTTGGCCTCGTCGACGCCGATCTTCAGCTGCTGGCTCAAACCGTACGCCGACAGGCCGTAGGCGAGGCCGTAGTTCATCGCCTTGATCTTGGCCCGCTGCTCCTGCGTGACGTCGCCCGGCTCGACCGAGAACACCCGGGACGCGGTCACCGAGTGGAAGTCCATCCCGGAGTTGAACGCGTCGATCAGGCCCTGGTCCTTCGACACGTGCGCCATGATCCGCATCTCGATCTGGCTGTAGTCGGCCGACATCAGCGACTCGTTGCCCTCGCCGACCACGAACGCCTGCCGGATCCGGCGGCCCTCCTCGGTCCGGATCGGGATGTTCTGCAGGTTCGGCTCGGTGGAGCTGAGCCGGCCGGTCGCCGCGATCGTCTGGTTGAACGTGGTGTGGATCCGGCCGTCGCGCGGGCTGATCGTCTTCAGCAGGCCCTCGACGGTCTGCCGCAGCCGGGTCGCGTCCCGGTGCGCCAGCAGGTACGCCAGGAACGGGTGCTCGGTCTTCTCGTACAGCGCCTGCAGCGAGTCCGCGTCCGTGGTGTACCCGGTCTTGGTGCGCTTGGTCTTCGGCATCTGCAGCTCGTCGAACAGCACCACCTGCAGCTGCTTCGGCGACCCGAGGTTGATCTCCTTGCCGATCACCTCGTACGCCGCCGTGGCCGCCTCCCGGACGCCGGTCGCGAACCGCTCCTCGAGCTGCTCCAGGTACGGCCGGTCGACCGCGATCCCGTCCCGCTCCATCGCCGCGATCACCTGGATCAGCGGCAGCTCGACGTCGGCGAGCAGCGCCGTACCGGCCTGCTTCTCGAGCTCGGCGTCCAGCGTGTCGGCGAGGTCAGCGATCGCGCGGGCGCGCAGCATCGTGTGGTCCGCGGCCGGGCCACCCTCGACGTCGTCGAAGCTCAGCTGCCCGTTGTCGGCCTCCTCGTTGCGCAGCTCGCGCTTGAGGTACCGCACGGTCAGGTCGGCGAGGTCGTACGCGCGCTGGTCCGGGCGGACGAGGTACGCGCTCAGCTGCGTGTCGGAGCTCAGCCCGCCGAGCGTCCAGCCGCGCTCCAGGAAGCCGAGCAGCGGACCGTTCACGTCGTGCAGCGCCTTCGGCAGGGCCGGGTCCGCGAGCCAGGCCTTCCAGGCCTCCTCGTCGTCGGCGGTCAGCGCCTCCGGGTCGAACCAGGACGCGGCGCCGGTCGTGTTCGCCAGCGCGAGCCCGGTGATCTGCCCGGTGCCGCCGCCCCAGCTGCCCTGCACCGCGACGCCGACCCGCTCGCCGCCGCTGACGTGTTCCTTCAGCCAGGCCGCCAGCTCGCCGGGCTTCAGCTGCACGCCGTCCAGCTCGAAGCCGTGGTCGACGGTCGCGTCGACCTCCTCGTGCTCGGCCACCAGCCGCTCGCGCAGCACCCGGAACTCCAGGCTGTCGAACAGCGTGTGCACCTTGTCCCGGTCCCAGGCGACCCGGGCCAGGTCGTCCACCGAGACGTCCAGGGTCAGGTCCCGGACCAGTTCGTTGATCTGCCGGTTCCGGATCACGTCGGCGAGGTGCTCGCGCAGCGAGTCGCCGGCCTTGCCCTTGATCTCGTTCACCCGGTCGATCAGGTCGTTCAGCGAACCGAACTGGTTCAGCCACTTGGCAGCCGTCTTCGGGCCGACGCCCGGGACGCCGGGCAGGTTGTCGCTCTGCTCCCCCACCAGCGCGGCGAGGTCGGAGTACATCCGCGGCCCGACGCCGTACTTCTCCTCGATCGCGGCCGGGTCCATCCGGGCGATCTCGGAGACGCCACGCTTCGGGTACAGCACCGTGACGTTCTCGTTGATCAGCTGGAAGGAGTCCCGGTCGCCGCTGCTGATCAGCACCTCGAAGCCCTGCTCGTCGGCCTGCGTCGCGAGCGTGGCCAGGATGTCGTCGGCCTCCCAGCCGTCGACCTCCGTGGTCGGGATCCGGAGCGCCTCCAGCACCTCCTTGACCAGCGAGATCTGGCCCTTGAACTCGTCCGGCGACTTCGACCGGCCGGCCTTGTACTCCGCGTACTGCTCGGTGCGGAAGGTCTTGCGGGACACGTCGAACGCGACGCAGACATGGGTGGGCTGCTCGTCGCGGAGCATGTTGATCAGCATCGAGGTGAACCCGTACACCGCGTTGGTGTGCTGCCCGGTGGTGGTGGAGAAGTTCTCCACCGGGAGCGCGTAGAACGCCCGGTACGCCAGCGAGTGCCCGTCCAGCAGCAGGATCCGCGGTCGCCCGGTGCCCGGGGTCGCGGGGTCCTTGGTCATCGTCGAGGTGTTCGTTTCTGGAGCCACATACCGACTCTAGTGGGTCCCACGGACAGTTCTGACACACTGCTGCCGTGACAGATGAATCGAATCTCGGACCGGGCATGAGCCTGGAGGGCACCCTCCTCCAGACGATGGGAATCGTTGTCAGCGAGGCGACGGCCGACCGGGTGGTCGCGACCATGCCGGTCAAGGGCAACACGCAGCCGTACGGCCTGCTGCACGGCGGCGCGTCCTGCGTCCTGGCCGAAAGCCTCGGCTCGATCGGCTCCGCGCTGCACGCCGCGACGTACGGGAAGGTCGCGGTCGGCGTCGACATCAACGCCACCCACCACCGGGCGGTCCGCGACGGACTCGTCACCGGCGTGGCGACACCGGTCTACCTCGGCCGGACGACGACGTCGTACGAGGTCGTCATCACCGACGACCGGGACAAGCGGGTGTGTACGGCGCGGATCACTTGCCAGCTGATTCAGAGTCCCCGCGAGTAGGTGGCGCGCAGCAGGCGCCGCCTGCTCGCGGGGACTCTAAGGCTCCGCCCGGGAGCTGACCGCGCGACGGGCGAAGGCCGTCCGGCGCGAGGAGAGCAGGGCGAGCAGGTTCGGCGCGTGCTCGGCGGCGAGCCGGCGGCGGACGGTCAGCGTGTTCGCGAACCGCAGTACGCCGGCCTGGCCGAGACCGAGGCGGGCCAGGAACCGGTTCGCCTCGCGGGCGATCGCGGGCGCGACCACGGCCAGGTGCGCGCAGCTCTCATGCTCGGCCCAGGCGACCGCCTCGGCGATCAGCGCCCGGCCGAGACCGTGCCGGCGGGCGGCGTCGGAGACGTGCAGGTACTCGACGGTGACCGTGGTGTCGTCGTGCAGCGGGCTGATCGCGGTCCGGCGCAGGTACGCCATGCCGTGCACCTCGCCGTCCAGCTCGACCACCAACAGCCGGCCGGCCGGATCGCCGAGATGTTTGCTGACGGCAACCTCCGCGGCGGCCGTGGAGGGCGGCGCGGGCAACCGGGACGGCAGCCCGGCGGCGGTGCCGAGCTCGCGCCACAACGTGACCAGGGCACCCGCGTCCCCCGGCTGCGCGTCCCTCACCTCGACGGCTGCCACCACAGCGACCTCCCGGTCCGGTCCACCCCCGAGGTGAACAGACGGGCCGATACGCTCGTCCTCGCGCAACAGTAGGCCCTCGCGAGGCACCTGCAAAGTCGGGTAGGAGACCAGGTTGTTCATCGGAATCGGGACCGTCGTGAACGTCGCGACGGTGCTCGTCGGTTCGGTACTCGGCGTGCTCGTCGGCCACCGGCTCAGTCACCGGACCAGGGACCTGGTCACCGACGCGATCGGGCTGGTCACGCTGCTGATCGCGATCTCGTCGGCGCTCACCGTCGGTGACAAGGCGCTCAGCGACGCGGTCGGTTCCAGCGCGCCGGTGCTGATCGTGCTCGGCGCGATGCTGATCGGCGGGATCATCGGCTCGCTGCTGCGGATCGAGCAGCGGCTGGAGGGGTTCGGCGCCTGGATGCAGCACCGGTTCGACCGCGGTGAGGGCGAGGGCAAGTTCGTCGAAGGGTTCGTGTCCGCGTCGATGGTGTTCTGCGTCGGGCCGCTGACGTTCCTCGGTTCTTTGTCCGACGGCCTGGGGCGCGGCGCGGATCAGCTGTTCCTGAAGGCGGTTCTCGACGGTTTCACCAGCATCGCCTTCGCGGCGTCCTTCGGCTGGGGCGTCGCCGCGTCGGCACTCGTCGTCCTCGTGGTGCAAGGCTCGATGACCGCTGTCGGAGCGTTGCTGGGCGACGTACTGCCGGAGGCTCACGTCACCGCGCTCGGTGCCACCGGCGGCGTGATGCTCATCGGTGTGGCGCTCAGATTGCTGAAAATCAAGCAGGTCGCGGTCGCCGACCTGTTGCCCGCGCTGATCGTCGCCCCGCTGCTGGTCCAGTTGCTGATTGCCATCCGCAACTGAACCAGCAGTGACGAGCGTCAGTCCTCGCCCAGATAGGCCTTCCGGACCGAGTCGTTCACCAGCAGGTCGCGCCCGGTGCCGGACAGCACGATCTTCCCGACCTCGAGCACGTACCCGAAGTCGGCGCGCTTCAGCGCCGCCTGCGCGTTCTGCTCGACCAGCAGGATCGTCGTACCCTGCTTCTGCAGCTCGGTCACCGTGGACATGATCCGCTTCATCATCAGCGGCGACAGGCCCATCGACGGCTCGTCCAGCATCAGCAGCTTCGGCCGGCTCATCATCGCCCGGCCCATCGCCAGCATCTGCTGCTCACCGCCCGAGAACGTCCCGGCCGGCTGCTTGCGCCGCTCCCCGAGGATCGGGAACAGGTCGTACGCCGCCTGCAGATCGGTGCGCACCCCCGCCGGATCCTTGCGGGAGAACGCGCCCAGCATCAGGTTCTCCTCGACCGACAGCCGCGGAAAGATCCGCCGCCCCTCGGGCGAGTGCGCCAGGCCGCGGGTGACGATGTCGTGCGCCGCCACGTGGTCGATCCGCTCGCCGGAGAACCAGACCTCGCCGGACGTCGGCCGGAGCAGCCCCGAGATCGTCTTCAGCGTGGTGGTCTTGCCGGCGCCGTTGGTGCCGATCAGCGACACCACCTGCCCCTGCTCCACGCTGAAGCTGATCTTCTTCACCGCAACGATCTTGCCGTAGGCAACTTCCAGGTCCTTGACCTCGAGCATGGCGGCCATCAGACCTCACCTCCCGGTACGTCGTCCTGCGGCCTGGAGTCGGCCTCGTCGTCGTCCTCGCCGGTGCCGATGTAGGCCTCGATCACCCGCGGGTCGGACTGCACCTCGGCGGGCGTGCCCTCGATCAGGGCCTGGCCCTGGACCAGGCAGAGCACCCGGTCGCAGAGGTTGAAGATGAACCGCATGTCGTGCTCGATCACCACCACCGCGAGACCGGCGTCCCGGATCTTGAAGATCAGGTCGCTGGCCTGCCGGGTCTCCTGCGGGTTCATACCGGCCGTCGGCTCGTCCAGCAGGATGAGCTTCGGGTCGGTGGCCAGCGCCCGGGCGATCTCGAGCCGGCGCTGGTCGCCGTACGGCATGTTCCGGGCCAGGCTCTCGGCGGACTTGCCGAGTCCGACGAAGTCCAGCAGCTCCTGGGCCCGCAGCCGGGTGGCTGCCTCCTCGTGCCGGAACTTCGGCCCGTGGATCACCGACGTGAACGCGCCCGCGCTGGTCCGGCAGTACCGGCCGACCATCACGTTCTCCAGCGCGGTCATGTTCGCGAACAGCCGGATGTTCTGGAACGTCCGCGCCATCCCGGCCCGGACGACCGCCCGCGGCTTCGGCGGCAGCGGCGCCAGCACACCCGGCACCGGCGCGGTCAGGCCGGGGTTCTCCTCGAGCAGCGGCACATCCTCGATCTCGTGGCCGCCGATCGCGTTCCGGCGCAGCACCGGCAGGAACCGCATCGGCTTGCGCTTCTGCGGCGGCGAGGCGGCGAACCGGACCTGGCCGCTGGTCGGCTTGTAGAGGCCGGTCAGGCAGTTGAAGAACGTCGTCTTGCCGGCGCCGTTCGGGCCGATCAGACCGACGATCTCGCCCTGCCGGACGCTCAGGTTGACGTCGTTCACGGCCAGCAGACCGCCGAACCGCATCGTCACACCGGTTGCCTCGAGCACCGTTTCGCCGGTCGCCGCCGGCCGGTCCACGTCCTGCACGGTGGTCATTTCGCCTCCCCGGTGACGAGCTGTTCCTCTTCGGCCACGTCGGCCAGTTCCTCGTCCTCCTCGTGGAACTCCAGCTGCCTTCGTCTGCTCGCGACCAGCCCCTCGGGCCGGAAGCGCATCATCAGCACCAGCAGCAGGCCGAACATCAGCAGCCGGTACTCCTGGAAGAACCGCAGCTTCTCCGGCAGCAGCTTCAGGATCGTTGCGCCCAGCAACACACCGGCGATGGTGCCCATGCCGCCGAGCACGATCGCGGCCAGCAGGAACGCCGACTCGAGGAACTGGTACTGGTCCGGGCTCACCGCGGCGTCCTGGTGGGCCTTGATGGTGCCCGCCAGACCGGCCAGGAAGGCCCCGACCGCGAACGCGAGCAGCTTCAGCCCGAACACGTTCACGCCCATCGCCTCGGCGGCCTTCTCGTCCTCCCGGATCGCCACCCAGCCGCGGCCGATCCGGCTGTTGTTCAGCCGGGCGAAGACCAGGATCACGAATCCGATCAGGACCAGCAGCAGGAAGTAGTAGTTCGAGAAGCGGCCGAGATCGATCCCGGCCACGACATGGCCGTCACCGAAGTTGAACCCGCCGATCTTCAGGTCCGGAATACCCGGTACGCCGTTCGGCCCGTTGGTCAGGTTCGGGCCGTTGTTGCCGTCCAGGTTGCCCATCGAGAACCGGAAGATCTCACCGAAGCCGAGCGTGACGATCGCCAGGTAGTCGCCGGACACCCGCAGCGTCGGCGTACCGATGATGAGTCCCAGGATCATCGAGACACAGGCACCGATCAGCACCACGACCAGGAACGGCGGCTTCCAGTTGACCGTCGCGAACGCCGACTGCGACAGCACCGCGGCCGTGTACGAACCGGCGCCGAGGAACGCGATGTACCCGAGGTCCAGCAGGCCGGCCAGGCCGACCACGATGTTCAGGCCCATCGCGGTGGCGCTGAAGATCAGCACCTGGTTCGCGATCGACATGTTCGCGTCCGACCCGTTCTGGGTGAACGGGAACAGGAACGCGACCACGAACGCGGCCAGCGTCAGCACCCGCTTGCGGCGCTGCGCGACGTGCCCGATCCACGACATCGCCCCGGAGCGGAACAGCGTCACCGCGACGACCGCGACGAACACCAGGCACAGGATGAACGACCAGGCGTCCTCCAGGCCGAGCGCGTACGCCGCGGCGTACAGGATCGAACCCATCAGTACCGCGATCGACAGGATTTCGAACCAGCCCGGCAGCCGCGCCTCGCTCATGTCCCGCAGTTGCCGCAACGGCAGCATCCAGCCGGACGCCGCGAGCAGCAGCGCGCCGATCAGCGAGATCCAACCACCCGGGTTCACGTTGATCAGACCGCCGGCCTGGGTGGTGATCGCGATCACGATCAGCACCATGTAGAGCGCCAGCCCGGTACCGAGCATCCGCAGGCCGAGCGTCGCGTCCAGCCAGGAGCCCAGCTTCAGCAGCGGGCCCTTCTCCGCGAGCAGCAGGACGAGCGACAGCACCGCGCCCAGGATCGCGAGGATCTGCAGGCCGCCCGGATTGAAGTTGAGCGACAGGTTGTTCAGGATCTGGCCGTTGTAGCTCCAGGACAGGAACGAGCCGACGATCACCAGCGCCGCGCCGGCGATCCCCATCGGCCAGGCGATCGGCTTGCCGGGCTTCGCGACCGGAGCCTGCGCCGCCTCGTCCGGAGACGTCTTCACGTCGGTCATGCCCGGTCCACCACCCTCGCGCCGAGCAGGCCCTGCGGCCTGAACACCAGAACCAGAATCAGGATCACGAACGCCCAGACATCCTTCCAGGTACTACCGCCGAACTGACCCGGGATGTACTGCGTGGCCATCGCCTCGACCACGCCGAGCACCAGACCGCCGACGACCGCGCCGTACACGTTGCCGATACCGCCCAGCACCGCGGCGGTGAACGCCTTCAGACCGGCCAGGAAGCCCATCCGGAAGTCGATGTTGTTGTTCTGCAGACCCTGCGAGACACCCGCGATCGCCGCGAGCACCGCACCGAGGGCGAACGCGACCACGATGATCCGGTCCACGTTGATCCCCATCAGCCGGGCGGTGTCCGGGTCCTGCGAGACCGCCTGCATACCGCGGCCGAGCCGGGTCCGGTTGATGAAGAACCACAGCAGTACGGCGCAGACCACGAGCGCCGCGACCGTGAAGATCGCCGACCGCTGGACGGTCACCCCGCCGATCTGCAGCGCCTTGCCGGTCACCACGTCGAGCTGCGGGAACGGGATCCGTGCCTTCGCGCTCGGCCACTCGACCTTGTTGATGAGCTCCTTGAACAGCACCCACCCGAGCTCCGCGGCGACCGCGGCCACCACGGCGCTGACCGCCACGGCGCGGACGTCGACCCGGACCCGGGCGTTCGCCTTCGTGGCCTCGCCGACCGCCATGCCGATCCCCGTACCCACGACCGCACCGCCGACGACGGCCGCCGCGACGTACACCGCGGTCACGTCGGTGCTGATCAGCAGGACGACGATCCAGGCCAGCACGGCACCGGCCGCGCCACCGAGCAGCGGGGCTCGGTCGTACCACTTGCTGACCGGGTTGTCGAGATGCGCGCCGGACTGCCGGCGGCTGACCGCGTAGCCGGCCGCGATCGCGAGCCCGCCGAACACCACAACGGTCCAGCCCGGACGTTCGTAGAACAGCCGGATGAACTCCTGCAGGAACACGGAGATACCGATCGCCGTGATCAGCGGTGCGAGTCGTGGCGCGTTCCGCAGGGGACGGTACGCGACACGCTCCATCAGCACCGCGGTACTGACCGACGCGATCATCGCGCCGACGATCATCACCGGCAGGATCCACACGCTGGTCTGACCGTTGAAGAACAACAGGTACGTCGTCAGCGCGCCGAACGCGCCGATCATGAACACCTCGCCGTGGGCGAAGTTGATGAGCTGCACGATGCCGTACACGACCGTGTATCCGACCGCGATCAGGGCGTACAGCGAGCCCAAGGTCAACCCGTTGACGAGTTGCTGGAAGAACTGGTCCACGTCGACCTCCCATCTGCCTCGGTTGTGACATGCCAGGGGGGTGGGAGGATCACTCCCACCCCCCAGACATGAGGTCGACCCTGCTTACTTGTCCTCGAACGCCTTGGTCTCGACCGTCGTCCACTTGCCGGCGGCAACCTTGTAGACGGTCAGCACCTTCGAAGTGGTGTCGCCGTACTGGTCGAACGCCACCTTCCCGGTGACGCCGTCGAAGGAGACCTTGCTCATGGCATCGACCGTCGCCTGACGCGCGGACTCGACGTCCTTGGCGTCCTTCAGCGAGACCTTCAGCGCGTCGATGATCGCGTTCGCCGCGTCGTAGGAGTAGCCGCCGTACGCCGCGTACGGCTCCTTGAAGCCGGCCGCGTTGTAGTCCGAGACGAACTTCTTCGCCGAGTCCAGCGAGTCCACCGGGGCGCCGACCGAGGTGGCCAGGTCGCCGTCGCTGGTCTTACCGGCCAGCGTGATGTACTTCGGGTCGTAGATGCCGTCGCCGCCCATCAGCGGGACGTTCAGGCCGGCGGCCTTCGCCTGCTGCGACAGCGGGCCGGCCTGCGGGTACTCGCCGCCGTAGTAGATGGCCTGCGGGTTCGACGGCTTGATCGCGGTCAGCGCCGCCTGGTAGTTCGAGTCGTCCGGGTTGATGGTCTGGGCCGCGACGACCTGACCGCCGAGCTTCTTGAACTCCTCGGTGAAGGTGCCGACCAGGCCCTGGCCGTACGCCTTCTTGTCGTGGATCGTGGCGACCTTGGTGATCTTCGCGGTCTCGTACAGGTACCGGGCCGCGAACGGGCCCTGGACCGCGTCCGTGGTGCAGGTCCGGAAGTACGTCGCATACGGCCGCTTCGGGTCGGTCTGCCAGTTCGCGCCCTGGGTCAGGCCCGGGCCGGTGTTGGCCGGCGAGACCTGGACGATCTTCGCCGAGGACAGGACCGGCTGGACCTGCTGGCTGACGCTGGTGTTCAGCGTGCCGACGACGCCGATGACGTCCTTGTCGCTGGACAGCGCGGTGGCCGCGTTCTTGCCCGGGTCCGGCTTCGCCTCGTCGTCCTTCGGCACGACCTCGAGCTTCCAGCCCGGGATCGCGTTGGAGTCGTTGGCCTGCTTCACGGCCAGCTCGACGGAGTGCTGGATACCCAGACCCAGGGCCGACAAGTCTCCGGACAGCGGCGCGATCACGCCGATCTTCGCGGTCTTGGTCGAGCCTCCGGAGCTCCCCCCAGAGTCGTTGCCACTGCGTGAGCCGCAGGCGGTCAGGGCCAACGACGCAACGATCAGCGACGCGCCGACCCGTACTACGGAACGCTGGTGCACTGTTCCTCCAATGTCTGGATAGTCCCAGCAAACCCGGGACTCTCGCGCATTTGCCGCGAGCACCGGCAGGTTAGACCCGGTCATGGTTCCAAGCGAACAGCGCACCGGCTGTGTTGTGAGGTCGTTACCCCGGTAAGCATCGTCCACCCACCTGGATACTGACCCCGCAGGTGTGTCAGTGACGTAGGGTCAGCAGCCGGGTTGCCTCGGTGAGATTCGGGGCCTGTCAATCTGGGCGACCGCCACGGTTCGTCACTTTTGCGCCGCCGGGTTCACCTCACGGTCACGACACGCCGGTATTACGAGCCTCCGACGGCCCGATTGTGCTCACGCCGTCCTCAGGCCGTCCTCAGGCGTCGCCGGCCTCGTTGACCACCAGTTCGGCGACCTGGCGCATCGAGACCCGCTTGTCCATCGCGGTCTTCTGGATCCACCGGAACGAGTCCGGCTCGGACAGCCCGAACTTGGTCTGCAGGATCGACTTCGCCCGGTCCACCAGCTTCCGGGTCTCCAGCCGCTCGGCCAGATCCGCGACCTCCCGCTCCAGCTCCGCGAGCTCGACGTACCGGGAGGCGGCGATCTCGATCGCGGGCAGCAGGTCGGCCTTCGAGAACGGCTTCACCAGGTACGCCATCGCGCCCGCGTCCCGGGCCCGCTCGACCAGCTCCCGCTGCGAGAACGCGGTCAGCATCAGCACGGGCGCGATCCGCTCCCCCGCGATCTTCTCCGCCGCGCTCAACCCGTCCAGCTTCGGCATCTTCACGTCGAGAATCACCAGATCCGGCCGCTGCTCGATCGCCAGCCGAATGGCCTCCTCGCCGTCCCCCGCCTGCCCGACGACGTCGTACCCCTCTTCCGCGAGCATCTCAGCCAGATCCATCCGGATCAGCGCCTCGTCCTCGGCGATCACCACACGCTTAGCAGTCACACCCGACACCCTATCGACCCCAAGTCACGACTTCGGCCCGACAAACAGATCCAACGCCGCAACCGCCTCCCTCCGACTCACCGCGATCGTGTCGTACCGAGACTGCCGCCAAGCGATGCCGAGCAGATCGAGCGCCTCGGTGAGTATGTTCCGGATGTCGCCGGACTTGTTCGAGAACTGATACCGCAGGTAGTGGGACCGCTGCTCACTCCCCGGCCTGCTCGCCCAGTTCGTGACCCTGCACCCGTCCGAGTGGAACAACCCACGGAGCAACTGTTCGGGGTACCGGGCAACAATCTCGCGCTGCCAGTCCTCCAGCTCGATCGTCCGCAGATGCTTCCTCCCCGGCCCGTGCTGCGGAAACACACAAGGCCAGTGCTTCCACCGAGCCTCGATCCGGATCGCCCCGCGGCCACCCCGCAGGCACGGGCCGGCGTTCGGCTTCACCCGCTTGATCGTCTCCGCGATCTCCTGGTTGAGGTCGGAGTACCGCTCGTCGTTGACGATCTGCAGCGTGAAGACCCCGCGCCGCGCCCGCGCGATCGATCCGTCCCCCAGATACCACCCCAACAACAACGCGTACGCCGCCACGTCCGGATCGTCCGCAGCGCCACCCCGTGGATCTGCGCATTCACACGGTCGGGCACGCCGTCGTCGGACATCCGCAACGCGGACTCCACCGTCTCCCGCGACCTGAAGTGAGCCATGAGACATGCTCACGTGAACCACCGACAGTTTTCGGATTGAGCAGGCGGATGGGCTAGGATCTTCAAGCGCGCATCGAGCGCAAAGCCCTGGTATTCCAACCGGCAGAGAAGATGGTCTCAAACACCATACAGTGTGGGTTCGAATCCCACCCAGGGCACAAAAACTGCCGGTGACGCTCGCGAAACTCGGCTCGTGTACGACGAGCGGACGCGGGCGACCGCACTCGCGGCGATCGAGTCCGGCGAGAGTCTGAACTCGGTCAGCAAGCGGCTCGGGATCAGCCGGGCCGCGCTTCGGGAATGGCGAGACCGGCCTGCTCCTCCGGAGCGGGCGCGCGAATGCCCGCGGTGCGGGACGGGCTCCCTCGACGGGCCGGCGTACGTACATCTGCTGGGGCTGTATCTCGGGGACGGCTGCCTGTCGAAGCACCGGCGGGAGGTGTACGCGCTGCGGATCGCGTGTGACGATGCCTACCGCGGCTGATCGACGAGGCGGAGTACGTCGTACGCGCCGTCCAGTACTGGAAGCACTGGCGGTGCCTGTTCCCGCAGCACGGCCCGGGCCGGAAGCATCTCCGCAAGATCGAACTGGAGCGCTGGCAGCAAGACCTAGTTGCCCAGTACCCCGAACTGTTCCTCCGCGGCCTCTTCAACTCCGACGGCTGCCGCGTCGCGAACTGGACCACCCGAACAGTCGCCGGCCACCCCAAACGCTACGAATACCCGCGCTACATGTTCTCGAACGAGTCCCCCGACATCATGCACCTCTGCCAACAAGCCCTCGACCAACTAAACGTCCCCTGGCGAATGCCCCGTCCGAACGTGCTCTCCGTCGCCCGCCACGGAGCCGTCAAGCGCATGGACACGTTCATCGGCCCGAAGGACTAGACAACTTCTTCGACGAGCGAGGACAGACCACGGCTGACCTGCAATAGAACATCCGCCCACCGCATATCTCCGCACCTGTCCCGCTCAGCGCCCGAGGCCTCCCCTGTCGTGCGCCCCGCCGACCGGCACTCGATCGCCTGAGCCAGCAACTTCCCTCAGCCGTCCTTGTTCTTTCTTGTTCTCTGTCCTGCTGCGGCGCTTGACTGCCCGAGCCAGCCACTTCTCTGAAGTTGTCTTTGTTGTTCTTGCTCTTGTTCTTGCCGTGGAAGTGGTTGAGGCGGGCGGTCTGGTGACCGTCCGCCTCAAGTAGTACTTCTGTTGTTGGTCGTTCTTACGGGTTGGGGCTGCGGTATGCCGGGGCTATGCCTTCGATGGCGTCGCCCATGCGGTGGACTCGGAGGGCGTTGGTGGAGCCGGGGATGCTGGGTGGGGAGCCGGCGACGATGACTACCAGGTCGCCCTTTTGGAGGATGCCGAGTTCGAGGAGGCGTTGGTCTACCTGGCGGACCATTTCGTCGGTGTGTTCGACGGTGGGGACGATGTGGGTGGTGATGCCCCACACGACGCTCAGCCAGGAGCTGACCGACGGGACCGGGGTGAACGCGAGCAGCGGGACCTCGGTGCGGTAGCGGGCCAGGCGGAGGGCGGTGTCACCGGACTGGGTGAACGCGATCAGGTACTTCGCGTCCAGCCGCTCGGCCACGTCGGCGGCCGCGCGGGCGATCACGCCGCCCTTGGTCTTCGGCTCCCACTCGATCTCCTGGACGCGGCTGAGGCCGTGTTCCTCGGTGGACTCCACGATCCGGGCCATCGTCTTGACGGTCTCGATCGGGAACCGGCCGACGCTGGTCTCGCCGGACAGCATCACCGCGTCGGCGCCGTCGAGGACGGCGTTCGCGACGTCGGAGGCCTCGGCGCGGGTCGGCCGCGGGGCGGAGATCATCGACTCGAGCATCTGGGTGGCGACGATCACCGGCTTCGCGTTCAGCCGGGCCTGGTCGATGATCAGCTTCTGGACCAGCGGGACCTCTTCGAGCGGGAGCTCCACGCCGAGGTCGCCGCGGGCCACCATGAACCCGTCGAAGGCCTCGACGATCTCGTCCAGGTTGGCGACCGCCTGCGGCTTCTCGATCTTGGCGACGACCGGGAGCCGCAGCCCCTCCTCGTCCATGATCTTGTGCACCAGCTGGATGTCGGCGGCGTCCCGGACGAACGACAGCGCGATCATGTCGGCGGGCAGGTGCAGCGCCCAGCGGAGGTCCTCGGCGTCCTTCTCGGACAGCGCCGGCACGCTCACCGACACGCCCGGCAGGTTGATGCCCTTGTGGTTGGAGACCGGTCCGCCGACGGTGACCCGGCAGATCACGTCGGTCTCGGTGACCTCCTCGGCGACCAGCGCGATCCGGCCGTCGTCGATCAGCAGCTGGTCGCCGGGGTTCACGTCGCCCGGCAGGCCGTCGTACGTCGTCCCGCAGATGGTCTGGTCGCCCGGCACCTCCCGGGTGGTGATCGTGAACCGCTCGCCGTAGGTCAGCGTTGCCTTGCCCTCGGCGAACTCGGCCAGCCGGATCTTCGGGCCCTGCAGGTCGACGAGGATGCCGACGTTGTTCCCGGTCTCCGCAGCGGCGGTTCTGATCCGCTGGTAGATCCGTTCGTGCTCGGCATGGGCACCGTGGCTCAGGTTGAGCCTGGCGACGTCCATACCGGCTTGGACGAGTTCCATGATGCGCTCCGGGGCGGCCGTAGCCGGGCCGAGCGTACAAACGATCTTTGCGCGACGCACGTCACAAAACCCTACTCCTGCAAACCACTGCCCCCGCTGGTCCGCCCCCCTTACTGGCCAGTTAACAACTGGCGAACTCCTCGACGGATCGCTGAATCGTCAAGAGGACAAGGGGGTGTAGGCCCCGACGGTGACGTCGCCGGTGAGCTCGGCGGTGACCGTCTGGAGGCCGACCGGCTCGCCTTTCAGGTACGTGATCAGCGTGACCTCGCCCGGCCGCCGCAGCGTGTACCCGAGCGCGAAGGCGTACGCCGCTCCCCCGGTCGTGCCGTTCGTGTACGTCGTCACCGGCCGCCCGTCGACGACCTTGGTCTCCGGCCCGACCTGCCGGTGCAGGTGCCCGGACAGCAGCAGCGTGGCGCACCCGCGTTCGGCGGTCGCGGCGAACGAGGACGGGTCGTGCACCACCATCGTCGAGATCCGCTTGTCCTCCGGCTGCGCGCAGGCGATGTCGGCGAGCCGCTTGGACTGGTGGTCGACGGTCTCGTCACCGGGCTGGTCCGCGCTGCCGAGGCCGGTCTTGGTCGGGTCGCTGTCGCCGAGGAAGCGGATCCCGTCGACCACGACCGGCTTGCTCTCCAGCACGGTGAAGCCGCTCTTGCGGTACGCCTCCTTGACGTGCCCGCCGGCGTCGTGGTTCCCGGCCACCGCGACGACCTTGAAGTCCTTGAAGTGCTGGCGCAGCGAGTTGATGCTGAACACCTCCCACTCCTGTCCGGAGGAGGTGTCATCGCCGGCGTCGATCAGCAGCTTGGACCCGGCGACCCTGGCGACCTCGGCCGCGAACGGGTCCATCCCGATGTTGTCGTGCCGGTCGTTGACCTGGATCGCGACGGTCTCGTCCTTGCTCGGCTGGTGGATCTTGTCCGCGACCCCGCCGACCTTGTCCTTCAGCTGCCCGTAGAACTGGGTCGACCGCTGGTACGTCTCGACCGCGGTCTTGATCACCCCGACGCCGCCGGTGGTGGAGAACCCGGCCGCCACCTGGACGCCCTGGAGCTGGTCGTCGAGGTCGAGCTGCGGGAGCAGTTGCGCGAGCGAGACCCACTGGGTCGGCGGCGCCTCCACCCGGCGCATCCGGCCGGGCCCGAAGATCGACGCGATCGTGATCAGCATCGCGACCAGGACGACGATCGCGCGGTGCTCGACCCGCCGTTCGTGCCGGTGCACGAGGTGCCACAGCTCGCGGCGCCGTCGTACGCCGATCATCGTCCACAGGGTCGCGATCAGTACGACGACCAGGAAACCGGTGCCTGCTCCGGCCAGCGCGTCGTCGACCGCCATCTCCTGCACGGTCTGCTGGATCTTGGCGATCTCACCCTCGGGCTGGGCGGCGATCAGGGCGTCCCGGTTGATCAGGTCGGTGAGACTCGAGGCGTCCGTCTCCTGGACGTCGATGTAGACGCCGATCCCGAACGGGTCGCTGCTGGCGATCCGGAACCGCGGCAGCACCGCGCCGAGGTCGACGGTCGCGTGCCCGTCGAACGTCGGCGACACGACCGCCGCGTGGGCGCCGATCGTGACCCGCTCGGAGTCGTTCACGAACGCGAACAGCCCGACCACGACCGACGTCGCCACGAAGAGCACGCTCAACGCGGCCCAGGGCGCCATCGCCCGGAGCCGCGCTTTCGTCACCAGCCGCCTGACCACGGTCACCAACCTACCGAGAAGCCCCACTCCGGGTCCGGCACACCGCGCCGGACACCGGGAGTGGGACCCTGATCTCAGACTGCGAGCGGCCGTGCCGTCGGCGGGATCGGGGTAGGTAGCGTCGACGACCCGGTGAGATGGGCGTCCACGCCGCCGGCGCAGGACCGGCCCTCGGCGATCGCCCAGACGATCAGCGACTGACCGCGCCCGGCGTCGCCGCAGGCGAACACACCGTCGACCGAGGTCTGGTAGTGCTTGTCCCGCTTGACGTTGCCGCGCTCGTCGAGCTCGACGCCGAGCTGCTCGAGGAAGCCCTCGCGCTCCGGGCCGAGGAAGCCCATCGCGAGCAGTACGAGCTGCGCCGGGATGGTCCGCTCCGAGCCCTCGACCGGGGTGAACTTCCCGTCCTTGAACTCGACCTCGACCAGGTTCAGCCCGGACACGTTGCCGTCGGCATCGGCCTCGAAGTTCACCGTGGAGACGGCGTACACCCGGTCGCCGCCCTCCTCGTGCGCGGACGCGACCCGGTAGATCATCGGGTACGTCGGCCACGGCTGGTGGCCCGGGCGCTCGTCGGAGGGCCGCGGCATGATCTCCAGCTGGGTCACCGACCGGGCGCCCTGACGGTGCGCCGTACCGAGGCAGTCGGCACCGGTGTCGCCGCCGCCGACGATCACCACGTCCTTGCCGGTCGCAACGATCTGGTCCTCGACGGGCTGCCCGAGCGAGGCCCGGTTCGACTGCGGCAGGTACTCCATCGCCTGGTGGATGCCGCCGTACTCGCGGCCCGGGACCGGCAGGTCGCGCGCGGCGGTGGCGCCGGTCGCGATCACGACGGCGTCGTACCGCTGCTTGAGCTGGCTGCCGGTGACGTCGACGCCGACGTTGACGCCGGAGCGGAAGACCGTGCCCTCTTCCTTCATCTGCTGGATCCGGCGGTCGACCTGTTCCTTTTCCATCTTGAACTCGGGGATGCCGTACCGCAGCAGGCCGCCGGGCTTGTCGGCCCGTTCGTACACGGCGACCGTGTGCCCCGCGCGGGTCAGCTGCTGGGCGGCGGCCAGGCCGGCCGGGCCGGACCCGACGACCGCGATCGTCTTACCGGTCAGCCATTCGGGCGGCTGCGGCTTGACGTCGCCGGTCTCCCAGGCCTTGTCGATGATCGCGACCTCGACGTTCTTGATCGTCACCGGGTCCTGGTTGATGCCGAGCACGCAGGCGGTCTCGCAGGGCGCCGGGCACAGCCGCCCGGTGAACTCCGGGAAGTTGTTGGTCGCGTGCAGCCGCTCGATCGCGCTCGACCAGTCGTCGCGCCAGACCAGGTCGTTCCACTCCGGGATCAGGTTGCCCAGCGGGCAGCCGTTGTGGCAGAACGGGATGCCGCAGTCCATACAGCGGCCGGCCTGCTTGGTGATGATCGGCAGCAGCGCCTTGCCGGGCCCGCCGGGGTAGACCTCTTTCCAGTCCTGCACCCGCTCCGCGACCGGCCGCCGGTCGGCGACCTCGCGGCCGGTGGTCAGGAATCCCTTGGGGTCAGCCATCAGATGGCCTCCATCATCGCTCGCGTGGTCGCGTCCTCGTCCAGGCCGTCGCGCTCGGCGGCCGCCTTGGCCGCCAGCACCCGGGCGTAGTCACGCGGCAGCACTGTGGTGAATCGCGGCGCGGCGGCGGCCCAGTCGGCGAGCAGCTTGGCCGCCCGTTCCGAACCGGTCTCCTCGTGGTGCCGCCGGACCAGGTCCTGCAACAGCTCGGACTCGTCCTCGGTGAGCGGGAGCAGGTCGACCAGCTCCGGGTTCACCAGGGCGCGGTCCAGGTCGAGTACGTGGGCCACGCCGCCCGACATACCCGCCGCGAAGTTCCGGCCGACGGCGCCGAGGACGACGACGCGACCACCGGTCATGTACTCGCAGGCGTGGTCGCCGACCGCTTCGACGACCGCGGTGGCGCCGGAGTTCCGGACGCAGAACCGCTGCCCGGCGCCGCCGCTGATGAACAGTTCGCCGGACGTCGCGCCGTACGCGATCACGTTGCCGGCGATGATCTGGTCAGCGGCGTCGAACCGGGCCCGCCGGTCCGGCCGGATGACCACCCGGCCGCCGGACAGGCCCTTGCCGACGTAGTCGTTGGCGTCACCCTCGAGCCGCAGGGTGACCCCGCGCGGGACGAAGGCGGCGAACGAGTTGCCGGCCGACCCGGTGAAGGTCAGGTCGATCGTCCCGTCCGGGAGGCCGGCGGCCTTGTACCGCTTGGTGATCTCGTGGCCGAGCATGGTGCCGACGGTCCGGTTCACGTTCCGGATCGCGACCTGCGCCCGGACCGGCTCGCCGCTGTCCAGCGCCGGGGCGCAGATCCGGATCAGCTCGTTGTCGAGCGCCTTGTCCAGCCCGTGGTTCTGCTCGACGGTCTGGTGCAGCGCTGCGCCCTCCGGCAGCGCCGGCACGTGCAGGATCGGCGACAGGTCGAGCCCGTCGGCCTTCCAGTGGTCGACCGCACGCTCGATGTCGAGTACTTCGGCGTGCCCGATCGCTTCGTCCAACGTCCGGAAGCCGAGCTCCGCCAGGTACTCGCGGACCTCCTCGGCGATGAACTCGAAGAAGTTCACCACGAACTCCGGCTTGCCGCTGAACCGTTCCCGCAGCACCGGGTTCTGGGTGGCGACGCCGACCGGGCAGGTGTCCAGGTGGCAGACGCGCATCATGATGCAGCCCGACACCACCAGCGGAGCGGTCGCGAAGCCGTACTCCTCGGCGCCGAGCAGCGCCGCGATCACGACGTCCCGGCCGGTCTTCAGCTGGCCGTCGGTCTGGACCACGATCCGGTCCCGCAACCCGTTCAGCAGCAGGGTCTGCTGGGTCTCGGCGAGGCCGAGCTCCCACGGACCGCCCGCGTGCTTCAGCGAGGTCAGCGGCGCCGCGCCGGTACCGCCGTCGTGGCCGGAGATCAGGACGACGTCCGCGTGCGCCTTGGAGACACCCGCGGCGATCGTGCCGACGCCGACCTCGGAGACCAGCTTCACGTGGATCCGCGCCTGCGGGTTCGCGTTCTTCAGGTCGTGGATCAGCTGCGCCAGGTCCTCGATCGAGTAGATGTCGTGGTGCGGCGGCGGCGAGATCAGGCCGACACCCGGGGTCGAGTGCCGGGTGGAGGCCACCCACGGGTACACCTTCGGGCCGGGCAGCTGCCCGCCCTCGCCGGGCTTCGCGCCCTGCGCCATCTTGATCTGGATGTCGTCGGAGTTCGTCAGGTACTCCGCGGTGACGCCGAAGCGCCCGGACGCGACCTGCTTGATCGAGCTCCGCCGGGCCGGGTCGTACAGCCGGTCGGCGTCCTCGCCGCCCTCACCGGTGTTCGACTTGCCGCCGAGCTGGTTCATCGCGATCGCGAGCGTCTGGTGCGCCTCCATGCTGATCGAGCCGTAGCTCATCGCGCCGGTGGAGAACCGCTTGACGATCGCGCTGACCGGCTCGACCTCGTCGATCGGGATCGACCGGCGGCCGGACTTGAACCCGAACAGCCCGCGGAGCGTCATCAGCCGCTCGGACTGCTCGTCGACCCGGGACGTGTACTGCTTGAAGATGTCGTACCGCCCGGTCCGCGTGCTGTGCTGCAGGCGGAACACGGTGTCCGGGTCGAACAGGTGCGGCTCGCCCTCGCGGCGCCACTGGTACTCGCCGCCGATCTCGAGCTTGCGGTGCGCGGGCAGGATCCCGTCGGCCGGGTACGCGCGCAGGTGCCGGCGGCGGACCTCCTCGGCGAGCGTGTCCAGCCCGATCCCGCCGAGCTTGGACGCCGTACCGGTGAAGTACCGGTCGACCAGGTCCGGCGCGAGGCCGTTCGCCTCGAAGATCTGGGCACCCGTGTACGACGCGACGGTCGAGACACCCATCTTCGACATCACCTTGAGGACGCCCTTGCCGAGCGACTTCACGACGTTCCGGATCGCCTGCTCCGGCTCGATCCCGGGCAGGTACGTGCCCTGCCGGCAGAGGTCCTCGACGGACTCCAGCGCCAGGTACGGGTTGATCGCGGCCGCGCCGTACCCCATCAGCAGCGCGACGTGGTGGACCTCGCGGACGTCACCGGCCTCGATCACCAGGCCGACCTGGGTGCGGGTCTTCTCCCGGACCAGGTGGTGGTGCACCGCGGCGGTGAGCAGCAGCGACGGGATCGGCGCGCTGTCCGCGTTCGAGTGCCGGTCGGACAGCACCAGGATCCGGGCGCCGCCCTCGATCGCGGCGCTCGCCTCCGCGCACAGCTCGTCGAGCCGCTGACGAAGGGCATCGCCGCCGCCCTCGACGTCGTACACGCCACGCAGGACCGTGGTGGCCAGGCCGGGCATGTCGCCGTCGAGGTTGATGTGCCGGAGCTTGGCCAGCTCGTCGTTGGTGATCACCGGGAACGGGATCACCACCTGCCGGCAGGACGCCGGGCTCGGGCTGAGCAGGTTCGACTCCGGGCCGAGGCTGGACGACAGCGAGGTCACCAGCTCCTCGCGGATCGCGTCCAGCGGCGGGTTCGTGACCTGCGCGAACAGCTGCGCGAAGTAGTCGAACAGCAGCCGCGGCCGGTCGCTCAGCACCGCGATCGGCGTGTCGGTCCCCATCGAGCCGATCGGCTCCGCCGCGGTCTTCGCCATCGGCGTGAGGATGACCCGCAGCTCCTCCTCGGTGTACCCGAAGACCTGCTGCCGGCGGGTCACCGAGGCGTGGCTGTGGACGACGTGCTCGCGCTCGTGCAGGTCCTCGAAGCGGATCAGTCCGGCGTGCAGCCACTCGTCGTACGGGTTCTCGTTCGCGAGCGCGTTCTTCACCTCGGTGTCGGTGATGATCCGGTGCGCGTCGACGTCGACCAGGAAGATCCGGCCGGGCTCGAGCCGGCCCTTCTCGGTCACGGTCGCCGGGTCGATGTCCAGCACCCCGGCCTCGGACGCCAGGACGACGAGACCGTCGTCGGTCACCCAGTACCGCGAGGGGCGCAGGCCGTTGCGGTCCAGCACCGCGCCGACCTTCGTGCCGTCGGAGAAGACCACCGACGCCGGGCCGTCCCACGGCTCCATCAGCGTCGAGTGGAACTCGTAGAACGCGCGCCGCTTCGGGTCCATCGTGGCGGCGTTCTCCCACGCCTCCGGGATCATCATCAGCATCGCGTGCGGCAGCGAGCGGCCGCCGAGGTGCAGCAACTCGAGGACCTCGTCGAAGGACGCGGAGTCCGAGGCTCCCGGCGTACAGATCGGGTAGAGCTGCTCCAGGTCGCCGGGAATCAGGTCGCTGGCGAGCAGCGCCTCGCGGGCACGCATCCAGTTCCGGTTGCCCTGGACGGTGTTGATCTCACCGTTGTGGGCGATGTACCGGTACGGGTGGGCCAGCGGCCAGGACGGGAACGTGTTCGTCGAGAACCGGCTGTGCACGACGCCGATCGCGGACGCCAGGTCCGGGTCGGTCAGCTCCGGGAAGAACTTGTCCAGCTGGTCGGTGGTCAGCATCCCCTTGTAGGTGATGGTCCGCCCGGACAGCGACGGGAAGTACGTCGCGGTCTCCTTCTCGGCGCGCTTGCGCAGCCGGAAGGCCATCCGCTCCAGCGCCAGGCCGAGCACGCGGCCCGCCTTCGCGGCCACGAACAGCTGCTTGAACGTCGGCATCACCGAGCGCGCGGTCGCACCGAGCAGCTCGGGCGTGGTCGGGATGTCCCGCCAGCCGACGACGCTCAGCTGCTCCTCGGCGGCCAGCTCCTCGATCCGGGCGACCGCCTTCGCGGCGTCGTCCGGATCGGCCGGCAGGAACGCGATACCGGTCGCGTAGCTGTGCGGAGCGGGCAGCTCGAAGTCGCACGCCTTGCGGTAGAACGCGTCCGGCACCTGGATCAGGATGCCGGCGCCGTCGCCGGAGTCGGGCTCGGCGCCGGAGGCACCGCGGTGTTCCAGGTTCCGCAGGGCGGTCAAGGCCTTGGCCACGATGTCGTGGCTCGGTTCACCGGTCAGGGTCGCGACGAAGGCAACACCACAAGCATCATGCTCGTGCCGTCCGTCGTAGAGGCCCTCGCTCGGGAATGGGGGGACACCATACATTCAGGAGCTCCCGTCGTCCTACGGTCAAAAACTGCTGGCCGCGGGACAACACTGGCCCAAGCCGGGAGTCCCGAGACTACCTCATGACGCCCGCCAAATGGACTTCCTGTCCACCGCGCAACGACTTGATGACCCTCAGTAAGCAAGCGCTCACTAGTAGCCTCCTATCTTCCCAGCCAGGCGCCGCCACAACCACCCACGGCACCGGAAATTCACTTGCCGGGACTGATAGGCCGGAACCATGTCCTGGCACCCCTCCCCCGACTGGCAACCGCTCACCGCCGGCACCGGCCAGGCGACCGGCGGCGTCTGGCGGACACCCGGCGGCGAGGTGGTGAAACGCCTGGTCCCCGGCGTGGCCGACCCGCGTCACCACGCGTACTGGGAACGGCAGGCGCTGGTCGCCGAGTCCGGCGTCGTCGACGGTACGCCCGGGGTGCGGGCGCCGGCCTGTCACGGGGTGGAGCGGGACGCGGACGGGATCACGCTACGGATGGCCCACGTCGCGCCGTACGACTGGACTCCCGAGGCGCTGGTGGGGGCGCTGACGCGGTTTGCGGGGTGCCGGGTGGCGGAGCCGGAGTGGGGTGCCCGGAACGTACTCCGGGATCGTCTGCGGCGGGTGGAGGCTCGGGGCGGCTGGGCTGCGCTGGGTGCGTTGGCGACACCGGCGACCGAGGAGCTGTGGGTACGTCGGGAGGCGGCGCTCGACGTACTGGACGGGCTCCCGCGGGTGCCGACACACGGGGATGCGCATCCGGCGAACCTGCTCGGGCGGGACGGGGACGACGTGGTCGCGATCGACTGGGAGCAGTTCGGGATGGGGCCGGCCGGGTTCGACCTGGGCTACCTGATGCTGGCCGCGGACGTGCCGCTGGACGGTCTCGCCGACGACGTGCGGTGCGGGGCCGTGCTGGTGGCGGCGTACACCGGGATCTCGCGGGCGGCCTGGGCTCAGGCGGACCGGTTGGGCAGCGTCGCGTCGATCGTCGACGAGGCAGTCAGCCACGCCTCGTAGAAGGCCTGGTAGTTGGGGAAACGGGTCGTGGTGGCTTCGATCAGCACGTCCGCGACGGGTTGCGGCGGGTCGGGGAGCAGGATCTGGCCGGCGCGGGCCATCACGTACGCCGTGGTGCGGGTGTCGATCGGGGCGCCGAGGACGTGCTCCTCGGGAGCCATGTAGCTGCTGGATCCGAACATCTGGCCCATGTGGTTGCGGGTCGGCCCGCGGTGGTAGAGGTCCAGGTCGATCACCGTGAGGCGGCGGGCCGGGAAGTCGTACAGCATCGACGAGTTGTAGAAGTCGCACTCGACCCAGCCGGCCGCGTCCACCGCGGCGTGCAGGTCGTACAGCGCGTTGAGGGCGGCGAGGATCTCGGCGGTCGGGAGGGCCTGGAAGCGCTCGCGGCTGGTGGGGTCGCCGAGCAGGTCGCCGTCGCGCCATTCGTAGACGAGGTAGGGGCCTTCGGGCGTCTCGAGTACGTCGTGCAGCGTGGGCAGTGCGGGATGCGGGACCGCGGTCGCGAGGTCGGCGGCATTGCGGAGCAGGGCGACCCGGTCGGCGAAGGCCAGGTACGCGTTGGGCGCGGCGGGGTCGCCGGCGGTCTTGACGAAGTACCTCGCCGTCTCGGACTGGACGCCGTACGAGACGTTTCCTGAGTCCACGGGGGCGAAGCGGGTGAAGATGGTTCCCAGCTGAGCGAGCACCTGGAGGATGGTAGCCATGGCATTGAGCGATTTCCCCCGATTTCCGCTGTTGTTCGGTCCGAGCCCGGTGCATCCGCTGGAGCGGCTGTCCGCGCACCTCGGCGGCGCGAAGATCTGGGCGAAGCGCGAGGACTGCAACTCGGGCCTCGCGTACGGCGGGAACAAGACGCGGAAGCTCGAGTACCTGATCCCGGACGCGCTCGCGCAGGGCGCCGACACGCTCGTGTCGATCGGCGGGTACCAGTCGAACCACACCCGCCAGGTCGCCGCCGTCGCCGCGAAGGTCGGGCTGAAGGCCGTGCTGGTCCAGGAGAACTGGGTCGACTGGCCGGACGCGCTCAACGACCGGGTCGGCAACATCCTGCTCAGCCGGATCATGGGTGCCGAGGTCCGGCTCGACCCGGCCGGGTTCGGGATCGGCTTCAAGGACAGCTGGCGGCAGGCCCTCGCGGACGTCGAGGCCCGCGGCGGTACGCCGTACGCGATCCCGGCCGGCGCCTCCGACCACCGGCTCGGCGGGCTCGGGTTCGCCCAGTGGGCCTACGAGGTCGAGCAGCAGGAACGGGAGCTCGGCGTCTTCTTCGACACGATCGTGGTCTGCTCGGTCACCGGCTCCACCCATGCCGGCATGATCGCCGGATTCGCCGGCCAGGACCGCCCGCGCCGGGTCCTCGGCATCGACGCCAGCGCCAAACTCCAGGAGACCCGCGACCAGGTCGAACGGATCGCCCGCAACACCGCCGCCCTGATCGACCTCGGCCGCGACCTCCGCGCCGACGAGATCACCGTCCTGGACGGCTGGGCCGGCGACAAGTACGGCGTACCCGTCCAATCCACCCTCGACGCGATCCGCCTCACCGGGCAACTCGAAGGCATGATCATCGACCCGGTCTACGAAGGAAAGTCCATGGCCGGCCTGATCGACCTGATCCGCACCGGCGACATCCCACCCACCTCCACCGTCCTCTACGCCCACCTCGGCGGCCAGCCCGCCCTGAACGCCTACAGCGCGCTGTTCACCAGCAGTCAGCCGATCTGAAGCTGCGCCTCGGCGCAGACCTTGTGCATCGGGCGAGCGCGCTCGTCCCGCAGATTCGTCAGCCCACCGCACATCGTGCAGGGGCGCGCTTCCACGCTCCAATGCGATGGGTGACTCCAGTCGAGCAGTTCAGGCCGACGGATGGCGCGGGGATCCGGGCCCGGACGCAGGTGCGGGACCGGAACCGGCTCCCCGGTGTCCCGGATCGGCGTCGGCGGCGCGCGGAACCCGGTCTCCTCCCCGTACTTGCAGGATGGGTCGAGCGGCCGCTCCCGGACCTCGGGATCACCCGTCGCGGGCGTGGCCCGTTCAGATTCCTCGGCGTCGTCCGACGTGATCTCGCGGTACCTGGTCACCTCCTCACGAGGAGCCCACAGGTACCGTTCGGGCCGAAATCCGGGGATTCGCTTCAGGTGCAGCTCGCGGTACTCACCGGTGGCAGTGAACTCGACCAACTTGTTGAGGTAGATGTTGCTCGCAGCCACCCATCGGCCATGGAACTTCCCACAGCGGCCGCTCTTCGTCACCGGACATGGCAGGATCGAACTGCTGTCGCATCGCCAGACGTCCAGCCGGTTGACTCCGCCGATGATCTCGAGCGGGTCGCCTGCTGCGATCTCGCGCCATGGCGTCTCCTTGATCCGTGACCACGGCGCTCGGTTGATCAGCTCCGCCTTGTCCGACTTCGTCAGCCACATCGACGTCAGACCGTCGCGTTTCGCGAGCGCGGTACGGCGCTCTACCGCCTGACGTCCGAGCTTCGACATCTGCGGCTCCCATCCGATCCGGATGCCGTTCAGGCCGTCGACGATCACATCCGTACGACGTCGCCCGTCGCCCGACCTGGACTCGATGTCCGCGCCGAACCCGGCAGCCTCCGCGTCCTTGCAGATCCGTTCCTTCAGCGCCTTGTGCTCGTCGCTCTCCGCACGGGTGACCACGTGCTTTCCCGGATTGCGGTGCACGGCGACGAGGCCACCCTCACGCCGCTGGATGTACATGTAGGACGACTTGCCCGCTGCCTCGGCGTTGCACGGAATACCTTGCGCGCTTTGGATGCACTGCAAGAACTCAGGGTCCTGGTCGGCGTCGTCTCCGTAGATCTCGCTCCGCAGATCGGGGTAATCCGGCTGGCCCAGGTCAGGCAACGTGAGGTTCAGCTCGAGGCTGTATCTGGTGCAGAACACGCTGCTCGCCATCTTTCGATGGTAACTACGAGTGTCCGTCTCGCGACGTTCGATGAGTGTCGCGGACGGCTCGCCAAGTGTCCAGGGTCAGCCGAGGCCGGGGCCGACGAGGGTGCCGACGAAGTAGGTGAGGGCGGCGGCTGCGGCGCCGAGGAGGAGTTGGCGGAGGCCGGAGTACCACCAGGAGCGGGTGGTGACGCGGGAGACGACGGCGCCGCAGACGAACAGGGCCGTGAGAGCGAGGACGAGGGACGGGAGGACGTTGGGGGCGCCCAGCAGGTACGGGAGCAGGGGGACGAAGGCGCCCAGGGCGAAGCAGATGAAGGAGGATGCGGCGGCGACGAGCGGGTTCGGGAGGTCGGACGGGTTGATGCCGAGCTCCTCGCGGACGTGTTCCTCGAGGGCCTGGTCAGGGTTCGCGTGGAACTGTTTGGCGACCTTGCCGGCCAGGTCCGGGTCGAGGCCCTTCGCGCGGTAGGTCTCGGCGAGCTCGATCTCCTCGTCGAGCGCGTGCTTCGCGATCTCGCCGCGCTCGACCTCGATCTCGGCGTGCGCGAGTTCGCGCTGCGAGGCGACCGAGGTGTACTCCCCCGCCGCCATCGAGAACGCACCGGCGGCCAGCCCCGCGAGGCCGGCCAGCACGATGAACTTCGAGCCGGAGCTGGTGCCGCCGTCCATGCCGGCGATCAGCGCGAAGTTCGACACCAGCCCGTCCATCGCGCCGAACACAGCCGGCCGCAACCAGCCGCCGGTCACGTCCCGGTGGCTGTGATCGCCCCGGTGCTCCGCAGAAACCTGCGGGAACTCGCTCACTTCAGTCGCGGCCCGGTGTGATGCGTCGGCCCCGGTGTCTCCTCGGCAGCCGGCCCACCGGCCGGCTCCGCCGAGGAGGCCTGGTCGTGAGCACCGGCAGAGGTTGCCCGGTCAGCTCCCCCGGCCGCGGCATCCGCCGCCCGGTCAGCAGTCGACCCGGCAGCCGTCGCGCCGCCAACACTCGCGCCGCCAGCAGTCGCCCCATCGGCAGCCGCGCCGTCGGCGCTCGTGCCGTCGGCGGTCGTGCCGTCGGCGGTCGGGGCTCCGGTGGGCGGAGTGCCCGCTGCGGGGCCCGCGGTGATGGCTTCCTGGCCTGGGCGGAGGCGGGCGCTGAGGATGAAGGCGATGACGGCGAGGACGAACATGATGAGGGCGGTCCACACGTTCAGGCGGAGGCCGAAGATGTGGTTGACCGTGTCGATGCGCAGGTTCTCGATCCAGGCGCGGCCCGCGGTGTAGGCGGCGGCGTACAGGAAGAAGGCGCGGCCGTGGCCGAGCTTGAAGCGACGGTCGGCGAGCAGCACGAGCGCGACCACGCCGAGGTTCCAGACCGCCTCGTACAGGAACGTCGGGTGGAACGTCGCGAAGTCGGCGTACCCCGGCGGGCGGTGGTCCGGCGAGATCTCCAGCCCCCACGGCTTCGTGGTCGGGCGGCCGAACAGCTCCTGGTTGAAGTAGTTGCCGAACCGGCCGAAGATCTGCGCCAGCGCGATCCCGGGCGCCATCGCGTCCGCGACCGCCAGGAACGGCACCTTCGCTCGCCGGCAGGCGATCCACGCCCCAAGCGCGCCGAACCCGACGGCACCCCAGATGCCGAGCCCGCCGTGCCAGATCTTCAGCGCGTCGATCGGGTGCTTGCCGGGACCGAAGTACAGCTCGGCGTCGGTGATCACGTGGTAGATCCGCGCACCGACCAGCCCGAACGGGATCGCCCAGAACATGATGTCGGCGAGCACCGGCGCGGAGCCGCCGCGGGCGACCCAGCGGCGGCGGCCGAGCCAGTACCCGGCGAAGATGCCGGCCAGGATGCACAGCGCGTACGCGCGGATCGGCAGGCCGAGAACGTGCCAGACACCCTGGCTCGGGCTGGGGATGAACGCCGGAACCGTCACGGCAAGACTCAGACTAGACATGGCAAGTGGGAACGCTACTCGACCCGTCCGGGCACGGCCACAAACGCACGGTCACGATGCAGCCTCAGCCACAGCAGCATCCGCGGCCTTCTGCAGGCCCTCGGCGGTCAGATCGTCGGCCGGCAGCTGCTTCCCGTTCAGGTAGACGGTCGGCGTGCCGGTCACACCGCGGTCGTCTGCGGCCTTGCCGACCGACTCCAGCCAGCCCTTGTACGTGTTGTCCTGCAGCGCCTGCTGGTACTTCGCGTCGCCGACGCCGAGCTGCTTGCCGAGCTCGATCAGCTGGTCCGTGGTCCAGGACTTCGTGAAGTCGCCGTACAACTGGTCCGCGAAGCCCAGCGCCTTGCCGTTCGCGGCGGCCGCGGCGAACGCGTTCGCCAGCCGCGGGGAGGCGCTCGGGTTCACGAACTGCAGCGGCCAGTACGTGAGCGTCGCCGTACCGTCCGCGACCAGCTTGTCGATGGTCGCGCCGCTCTCCTTCTCGAAGTCCGCGCAGTGCGGGCAGCGGAAGTCGAGGTACAGGTCGATGTTCACCTTCGCGCCGGCCTTGCCGACCGTGACGCCCTTGCCGGACGTCCCCGGCCCGGTGATGACGGCGGGCTCCGGCCGCCCGGTCGAGGTCACCTCGACCTTGGAGTGGCCGCGGTAGTACTGCACGCCGACGCCGGCGGCCAGAGCCAGCACCAAGATGACGGCCACGACGATGCCTGGTGAGATCCGGCGCTTCGGCTGCTGCGCCAATGGATTCACGGGATTACTCACGACGCGGTGACTCCTTGTGGTGTTTCGGACACGACGGCGAACTTACTGGCCGGGTGGAACCACAGCCAGCCGGCCAGCACCAGCAGGCCGACGTCGCGCAGGATCTCCTGCAGGTACTTCGTTTGTCCCGGCGCGACCTGCCCGCCGCCGCCGAAACAGCCGCAGTCGATCGACAGCCCACGCGCCCAGGCCGAGGCCACCGCGACCACGAACGCCACCAGGAACACCCCGGCGGCGACCGCGGAGGCCCGGACCCCGAAGCCGACGATCAGCAGCAGCCCGATCGCGATCTCCAGGAACGGCAGCCCCCAGCCGACCGGCTGCACCAGCGACGACGGCAGCAGCTCGTACGCCCGGACCGCCTGCGCGGCGGTCTCCGGATCGGTCACCTTCATCGCGCCGGCGACCAGCATCACGCCGCCGAGCAGCAACCGCGCCCCCAGCGAGACCCACCCGAACCAGCCCCGCCGTCTCACTGGTTCTCCTCGACCAGCTTCCCGAAGTCGTGCGCCAGGTCGCCGATCGCGGCGTTCGACAGCCAGATCACGGTTGCCTTGTCGTCCTTCCCGAAGCCGATCACCTGCGCTCCGTGACCGACCTCGTACCCGCCGGACGGCAGCTTCTGCATGCCCTCGACCGGTACGCCGACCGCCTTCGCGATGTCCTTGATCGACGTCAGCGACCCGGTCAGCCCGACGAACGACGGGTCGAACCGGTCCAGGTACTTGCGCATCACCGGCCCGGTGTCGCGGGCCGGGTCCGTGGTGATGAACAGCATCTGGATCTGGTCCTGCACCGACTTGTCCAGCTTGGTGAGCGCGGACGCGACGTCGGCCATCACGGTCGGGCACACGTCCGGGCAGTTCGTGTACCCGAAGAACACCAGCGTGACCGGCTTCTTCGTCGACGTGACCAGGTTGAACGGGTCGCCGTTGGTGTCGGTCAAGGTGGCCGCGGGCATCGAGTACGGCCGGTCCAGGGTGGCACCGCGCAACCCGTTCGGGTCCTGGCTGCTGCGGATGATCGCTCCGCCCGGGTTGTCGGCCTTCTGCTGATTGCCACTGCAGCCCGCGAGGGCGAGCAGAGCCACCGCCGCCAACAGCAGCGCGGCGTTCCTGGTTCGACTCACGGCTCTACTAACGATCGACGGGCGTACGGGGTTCCCGGCGGACGCCCGCGGCCAGGTCCTCCGCGAGCGACCGGACGGCGGCCGGACCGCCGTCGCCGAGCGCCCGGACGAGGGCCGCGCCAACGATCGCCGCGTCCGCGAACGCGGTCACACCGCCCGCCTGCTCGCCGTTCGAGATGCCGAGACCGACGCCGACCGGCAGCCCGGTCGCCGCGTGCGTACGGGCCACCAGCGGCGCGGCCAGGTCGGACGGCTTGTCCCGCGCGCCGGTGACGCCCATCACGGCGGTCGCGTACACGAACCCGCGGCAGGCCGCGGTGGTCATCGCGATCCGCTCGTCGGTCGACGACGGCGACACCAGGAACACCTTGTCCAGGTCGTGCTTGTCCGCCGCGGCGATCCATTCCGCGCCCTCGTCCGGGATCAGGTCGGGCGTGATCAGCCCCGCTCCCCCGACGCCGGCGAAGTCCGCCGCGAACCGGTCCACGCCGTACCGCTCGATCGGGTTCCAGTAGGTCATCACGAGCACCGGGACGTCGGAGTACGCCGCGAGCTTCTCGACCGTGCTGAGCACGTCCCGGGTCCGCAGACCGCCCGCGAGCGCGATCTCGGTGGCCCGCTGGATCGTCACGCCGTCCATCACCGGGTCGCTGTACGGCAGGCCCAGCTCGATCACGTCGGCGCCGCCGTCGACGAGCGCCTTCAGCCCGTCGACCGCGCCGTCGTACGTCGGGTACCCGGCCGGCAGGTAGCCGATGAACGCGCCGCGGCCGGCGTCGTTCGCCTTCCGGATCGCGGCTCCGGCCTTGCCCAGGGCAAGCTCGCTCATTCCCCGGATCCCTTCTCACCCAGGCCGAACCAGGTCGCGGCCGTGTCCATGTCCTTGTCGCCGCGGCCGGACAGGTTCACCAGAATGGTTGCCTCCGGCCCCAATTCGCGAGCGATGCCGAGCGCCCCCGCGACCGCGTGCGCGGACTCGATCGCCGGGATGATGCCCTCGGTCCGCGACAGCAGCTTGAACGCCTCCATCGCCTCGGCGTCCGTGATCGGCCGGTACGTCGCGCGCCCGGTCTCGGCCAGCCACGCGTGCTCCGGGCCGACGCCCGGGTAGTCCAGCCCGGCCGAGATCGAGTGCGACTCGATCGTCTGCCCGTCCTCGTCCTGCAGCAGGAACGACCGCGCACCGTGCAGTACGCCGACCTGCCCGGCCGTGATCGTGGCCGCGTGCCGACCGGTCTCGAACCCGTCGCCGCCCGGCTCGATGCCGTACAGCTTCACGTCCTCGTCCGGGATGAACGCGGTGAACAGGCCGATCGCGTTCGAGCCGCCGCCGACCGACGCGACCGCGGCGTCCGGCAGCTTCCCGGTCAGCGCCAGCGTCTGCTCGCGGGCCTCGTCGCCGATCCCGCGGACGAAGTCGCGGACCATCGCCGGGAACGGGTGCGAACCGGCCGCCGTACCGAGGATGTAGTGCGTCTTGTCGACGCTGGCGACCCAGTCGCGGAGCGCGTCGTTGATCGCGTCCTTCAGCGTCCGGCTGCCGGTCTTGACCGAGATCACCTCGGCTCCGAGCAGCCGCATCCGGGCCACGTTCAGCGCCTGCCGCTCGGTGTCGACCTCGCCCATGTAGACCACGCACTCGAGGCCGAGGTACGCACACGCGGTCGCGGTCGCGACACCGTGCTGACCGGCGCCGGTCTCGGCGATCACCCGCGGCTTGCCCATCCGCTTGGTGAGCAGCGCCTGGCCGATCGCGTTCCGGATCTTGTGCGCGCCGGTGTGGTTGAGGTCCTCGCGCTTCAGCAGGATCCGCGCACCGGCGACGTCCGACAGCCGGGTCGCGTCGTACAGCAGGCTCGGGGCGCCGATGTACTCGCGCAGCATCCGCTCGAACTCACCGGTGAACTCCGGGTCGGCCATGGCCTCGCGCCACGCCTGCGTGAGCTCGTCGAGCGGCGCGATCAGCGCCTCCGGCATGAACCTGCCGCCGAAACGGCCGAAGTGCCCGAACTGGTCGGGCAGCACAGTACTCATCCGACAAAACCTTCCAAGCCCGGCCCAGACGGCACGGGAGAGTTTCTTTCCCGGTGCCGTTTGGACCGGCCCGGATGTACTAGTGCCGCTGCTGGATGGCGGGATGCGATCCGGCGGCGACGAGGTCGGCGACCGAGGCGCGCGGATCGCGGCCGGTCACCAGAGTCTCACCGACGAGGACGACATCGGCCCCGGCGCGCGCGAACTCGATTACATCATGCGGGCCACGGACCCCGGACTCGGCCACCCGGACCAGCTCGGTCGGGATCGTCGGCGCCACCCGGGCGAAGGTGTCCCGGTCGACCTCGAGGGTCTTCAGGTTCCGGTTGTTCACGCCGATGAGCTGGGCGCCGGCGTCCACCGCACGCCGGGTCTCCTCCTCGTCGTGCACCTCGACCAGCGGGCACAGCCCGATCGACTGGGCCCGCTCGATCAGCGAGACCAGCGCCTCCTGCTCGAGCGCGGCCGCGATCAGCAGCACCATGTCGGCGCCGGCCGCCCGGGCCTCCCAGAGCTGGTACGACGAGACCACGAAGTCCTTGCGCAGCACGGGCACGTCCACCCGGCCGCGGACCGCGCGCAGGTCGTCCAGGCTGCCGTTGAACCGGCGCTCCTCGGTGAGCACCGAGATCGCCGCGGCGCCACCGAGCTCGTACTCCCCGGCCAGCGCGGCCGGGTCGGTGATCTCGGCCAGCTCGCCCTTGGACGGGCTGGACCGCTTCACCTCGGCGATCACCGCGATCCCGTCGCCACGGAACACCGGCATCGGGTCCTTGGCGTCCGGCTTGCGCCGGGCCTCTTCCTTGAGGTCGTCCAGGCTGACCCGCGCCTGGCGCTCCGCGAGGTCCGCACGGACCCCGGCGAGAATGTCGTCAAGCACAGTCATGTCCGTCCGCCCTTCAGAGGTGGCCGTCGGTCGGAACCCCGAACCCCAGCAGCTGCAGCACCTTGCCGGCCAGCGCACCGAGCACCGCGATGCCGACGGAGATCCAGAACAGCACCCAGTTCGGCCCGAGCACCATCGCGATGGCGCCGAGCGTGAACGCGACCAGCACGATCGCCACCGCCGTCCACGCCGCGGGGCTGTTGCCGTGCAGATCGTGCGGAGCCTCCTCCTCGATCCGGTCCGCCCCTTGATTCGCCACCGTATTGTTCATCTGGCGCCACTCCTCCTCGTCGTCCCGTCCTATTGTGGCGGTAGCCCTCCGCGATCAGAGAGTCGGGTCCTCCCCGGCGTCGATCGCCTTCCACTGATCAGCCGGTGCGGCGGCCGGATCACGCTCGTACCGCTGCGTAGCGCGCCGCCATCGCTGCGCTGTCACCATGGCCAGCAGACCGGCCGCCACCAGCGCGATGCCGCCCACCAGGGCGAACCACGGCGCCGGCCCGAGCGTCTGCGTCACCTGGTCCGCGACCACATCGCTCAGCTCCGGCCGCAGCCTGCTCAGCTCCGGGCCGTCGGGGCGCACGGTCAAGGCGACGACGACCGCGCCCGCCCCGAGCAACAGCACCAGGGCGCCCAGGACTCTCCGCAGCAGCGTGCCGCCGAGCTTCATGACCACAACGGCCACCACGGCGGCCAGCGCGAAGGTCAGCGGCGCCTTGGTGATCGTGTACCCGTTGAAAACCACGTCTTTGCGCCCGTTGCCCGGGTTGGCCGACACCCAGGTCAGGTAGCCCGACAGGGCGAGCAGGGCGAGCGCCGCGACGGCGAGCAGGTCGACGATCCGCTGGAATCTCATACTTCCCTCATATGTCGCTGAACGTTCCCGCGACCGCGATCGCGTTCAGTACGGCGGCCGCCTTCGTCCGGCACTCCGCGTCCTCGGCGGCCGGGTCCGAGTCCGCGACGATCCCGGCACCGGCCTGGACGTACGCCGTCCCGCCGCGCAGCACCGCGGTCCGGATCGCGATCGCGGTGTCGGCGTCGCCGGCGAAGTCCAGATAGCCGACCACGCCGCCGTACACACCGCGCCGGGTGATCTCGAGCTTGTCGATGATCTCCATCGCCCGCGGCTTCGGCGCCCCGGACAACGTCCCGGCCGGGAACGCCGCGGTGAGCGCGTCGAACGCGGTCCGCCCGGCCGCCAGCTGACCGGTCACGGTGGACTCCAGGTGCATCACGTGGCTGTACCGCCGGACATCCATGAAGTCCACGACCTCGACGGTGCCCGGTGCGCAGACCCGGCCGACGTCGTTGCGGCCGAGGTCCACCAGCATCAGATGCTCGGCGCGTTCCTTGGCGTCCGCGCGCAGCTCCTCCTCCAGCGCGTGGTCCTCCTCCGGCGTCGCGCCGCGCCGCCGGGTGCCGGCGATCGGGTGCAGGATCACCTTGTTCTCGGTGACCTTGACCAGGGCCTCCGGGCTGGAGCCGACGATGTCGAAGCCGTCCAGCCGGACCAGATACATGTACGGACTCGGGTTCGACCGGCGGAGCACCCGGTAGATGTCCAGCGCGGACGCGGTGGTCGGCAGCTCGAACCGCTGCGAGACGACGATCTGGAACGCCTCGCCCGCCCGGATCTCCTCCTTGGCGTGCTCGACGGCCTGCCGGTACTCCGCGCTCGACCGCTGCCGGTGCGGATCCGGCTCGGCCTGCCGGTCGGCGCGCACGACGTACGACGGGGTCGGCCGCGCGAGGTCCCGCTCCATCGCGTCCAGCCGGCGGACGGCGTCCGCGTACGCCTCGTCGACGCGGTCGTCGGAGTCGTCCCAGTTGACCGCGTTCGCGATCAGCCAGATCTCGCCGGTCTCGTGGTCGAGCGCGGCCAGGTCGGTCGCGAACAGGAACGTCAGCTCGGGCAGCCCGAGGTCGTCGGTGGTTGTGTCCGGCAACCGCTCCAGCCGTCGGACGGCGTCGTACCCGAGGAAGCCGACCATGCCGCCGGTCAGCGGCGGCAGGCCCGGCAGCCGCGGGGTGTGCAGGATCTCCAGCGTCTCCCGGAGCGCCCGCAGCGGGTCGCCGGTCTCCGGCAGCCCGACCGGCGGGTTCCCGGTCCAGACGGCCTCGCCGTTGCGCTCGGTCAGCGTCGCGGCCGAGCGGACACCGATGAACGAGTACCGCGACCAGACGCCGCCGTTCTCCGCGGACTCCAGCAGGAACGTGCCCTCGCGCTCGGCGGCCAGCTTGCCGTACACCCCGATCGGGGTCTCCGCGTCGGCCAGCAGCCGGCGGGTGACCGGGATGACCCGGCGGTCCTTCGCGTACTCGCGGAAGGTCTCCAGCTCCGGGACCGTCACGCCGCCACCTCGATCTCGCCGTGCTCGAAGCAGCTGCGGGTGCCGGTGTGGCAGGCCGGGCCTTCCTGGTCGACGAGCACCAGCAGGGTGTCCGCGTCGCAGTCGACGAGGAGCTGCTTGACGTGCTGCCGATGGCCGCTGGTCTCGCCCTTGACCCAGTACTGCTGCCGGCTGCGCGACCAGAACGTGCTGCGTCCGGTCTCCGCGGTACGGCGTACTGCCTCGGCGTTCATCCAGCCCACCATCAGGACCTCGCGCGTGTCGTACTGCTGCACCACCGCCGGGATCAGCCCGGCCGCGTCGAAGGTCAACTCGTCGATGTTCACCCGTCCATTGTCGCTGATCACAAGTCGCGGCCCGACAACGGTGTGCGCCGACGAACTCCGGTGCGTGGATTGCTGACAAGATGGCCGGCATGACGACGAGTGAGGCACGGGTTCAGGCGGTGCTGGCGGACCATCCGGTGATCGACGGGCACAACGACCTGCCGATCGCGTTCTACGAGTTGTGTGGGTACGACCTGGACGCGCACGATCTGGCCGGGTCCGTCCCGCAGCTCAACACCGACCTGCCGCGGCTGCGGACCGGGCACGTCGGCGGCCAGTTCTGGTCGCTGTGGGTGCCCCAGGACGAGCACGCGGTACGCCGGACCTTCGAGCAGCTGGACTTCGTCCGGCAACTGGTGCAGCGGTTCCCCGAGGACCTGCAGCTCGCCGACACCGCCGACGACGTCGAGGCCGCGATCAAGGCCGGCCGGGTCGCGTCGCTGATGGGCATGGAGGGCGGTCACTCGATCGGCGAGTCCCTCGGCGTGCTGCGGGTGATGCGGTCGCTCGGCGTCCGGTACATGACGCTCACGCACAACGACAACGTGTCCTGGGCGGACTCCGCGACCGACGAGCCGGTGCTCGGCGGGATGAACGAGTTCGGCGAGCAGGTGGTCCGCGAGATGAACCGGATCGGCATGCTGGTCGATCTCTCGCACGTCTCCGCAGACACCATGCGGCACGCGCTCCGGGTGACCGACGCGCCGGCGATCTTCAGCCACTCGTCGGCCCGCGCGGTCTGCGACGTACCGCGGAACGCGCCGGACGACGTACTCGAGACGCTGGCCGGGAACGACGGGGTCTGCATGGTGACGTTCGTGCCGATGTTCGTGTCGCAGGCGTATGCGGAGTGGGTGAACGACGCGCAGGCCAAGGCGAAGGAGGCCGGGCTGCACGTGTACGGTCCCGAGCACCGCGCGCAGCTCGAGGAACTGGTCGGCAGGCCGCGGCCGCAGGCCTCGCTCGCGGACGTGGTCGCGCATGTCGAGCACGTCCGCGAGGTGGCCGGCATCGACCACATCGGCGTCGGCGGCGACTACGACGGCTGCCCGGACTTCCCGACCGAACTGCCGGACGTGGCGTCGTACCCGGTGCTGTTCAGCGCGCTGGCCGACCGCGGCTGGAGCGACGACGACCTCGCCAAACTTGCCGGCGGCAACATCCTCCGGGTGCTCCGGGCCGCCGACGACGTCGCGACGGCCTAGGCCTCGCGGTACTGGGCGCGGATCTCGGGCTGGGGCTCGAGGCCCGCGGCCTGGTACGTCGCGACCGCGCCGTCGTTGAAAGCCGGCGTACAGGTGTAGATGCTGGACGCGCCCAGCTCCCGCAGCGCCCGGGCGCAGGCGAGCACGATCGCGGTGCCGTAGCCGCGGCCGCGGTGCAGCCGGTGCACGCCCATCGGCTCGATGTAGCCGGGTTTGCCCGCGCCCGCGGACCAGATCGTCGCGGCCGCCACCGACTCGCCGAGCTGGTTGCGGAGCACCAGGCACTGCGCGTCGGCGTACGGCACGCCGTCGGCCATCGCGAACCAGCGGTCGTTGGTGAACGTGGACCCGTCGAACGACGCCCGCTGCACCCCGGCCCGCTCGTGCGCCTCCTCGGAACCGATCACATCCACCCGGACGCCCGGGTCCGGCACCGGATCGGTCAGGTCACGGCGCAGCGGGATCCACGGGTCGTCCCACTTCCAGCCCTCCTTGGCGAGCAGGTCCTGGGCGAGCGCCGCCATCGGCGTCTCGACGAACACCTTGCCCTCGATCAGCACCCCGGTCGCCGGGTCCGCGACGTCCGCGACGATCCGCTCCGCGAGCTCCTCGTCGCGCTGCGCGTCCGGCGCGATCGCCATCCGCACCCAGTCCGGCTCGTCGAGCATCCCGAGCGCGACGATCTGACCGTCCCGCCGCCAGATCCGGGTCGCCGCCGCGGTCCGCTCGATCCCGAACCGCCAGAACCACCCGAGATCCCCCGGATGCAGCTGCAACGGCACGTCCTCCCGGGTCCACTCCCGCAACACCGCCACCACGGTCTCCAGCTCGCCGGTCCCCGCAGTACTCAACTCGATCGCCATCCCCCGATCCCACACCATCGCACCGACAGTCCGCACATCCGTTATGCCGTCTTTGGGTCTTTGGGCCTCCACCAACCAAAACTCGCGCCGAAATCTGGTTGGTGGGGACCCGAAGACGGGTTGTCCACAGGGGTGGAGCGGCGCGCGGGCGGGGCGGGGAGGATGGGGGGATGGATCGGTTGGATGAGGTGACTTGGGGGCGGGTGCGGGTTGCGGCGCGGGAACCTGTGGCTCGGCATGTGCTTCTTGGGCTTGGGATCGGCGACGCGGATCTTCGTCGGCTGGTACGGCGACGTGACCTCTGGCACCGGCATGGTCACTACATCGACGGGCGGCTCGACGAGAGCCTCGCGGTGATCGCCTGTGCGCAGGCGGCCTATCCGGGCTCGGTCGTGAGCCACTTCAGCGCCGCCCGGCTGGCCGGACTCCCGGTGTGGACCGATCACCGGCGACGGGCCGCGCCGCCGGCCGACGCGAGTTGGCTGACGCGTCCACCGGCCGCCCCGCGCAACCAGCTCCGCGCGGACATCGTCGTACGGCGGGCCGGGCTCGCCACTCCTGACCTGTCGCAGCACGGCCGGCTGCCCGTCACCGGTATCGCGAGGACCGTCGTCGACCTCGCCCGGGAACTGCCGACGTGGGAAGCGGTCGCCACGGTCGACCATGCCTTGCGGAACGGTACGGCGATGTCCGAGCTGCTCGAGGTCTGCGCACGCCAGGAGCACTGGCCCGGGATCAGGTCGGCCCGCGCCACGATCGAGTTCGGGGATCCGATGTCCGAGTCGGTTCTCGAGTCGATCTCGCGGGCGCGGTTCGCGGCGGCGAAATTGCCGGCGCCGGTGCTCCAGGTCCAGTTCTTCGACGGCGTCTGGTGGATGCCCGAACGTGTCGACTTCTTCTGGCCGGACTTTCGGACGGTCGGGGAGGCGGACGGCCTCGCGAAGTACGACGCGGACTCGCCCGAGGAACGGCGGCGGACGATGCGCCGCAGCCACCGGCGCGACCAGCGCCTCGGCGACCGCGGTGTCGAAATTTGCCACTTCGGCTGGGAAGACGTGGTCGATCCACGCTCGGACCTGATCGCGCGTCTCCACGCCGCGTTCGCGCGCGGCACCTCCCGCACCACACCCCCACCCACCTGGCGCGTCACGCCGTCCCCGCTCGCCGACATCGCCTGACCTTGAGCCCCCACCAACCAGAATTCGTGCCGGGAAATGGTTGGTGGGGGCTCAAAGAGGGGGTTTGTGATTTGGGGAGGCGGGCACGGGGCGGGGGCTAGTGACAACCGACGGATGGAGTGGCTGTGCTGACCCTGACTGAGAACGCGACGCTGGTGATCAAGAGCATCACCGGGGTCGAGGGTGCGCCGGACGGAGCCGGGGTGCGGATCTCGCAGGAGAACCCGGCGGATCCGGCGCTCGCGGTGACCACGACCGAGGCTCCGCAGCCGGGAGACCAGGTCGTCGAGGAGGCGGGTGCCCGGGTCTTCCTCGAGCAGAACGCCGCGAACGCCCTCGACGACAAGATCCTGGACGCGGCGGTGGACGACAAGGGCGGAGTGGAGTTCCTGCTGGTCCCGCAGCCGGGGCCGGGGACCGCGCCGACCCCGTGACTGCTGTACCGAAGAACGGGTAGAGCACTACCCGTTCTTCGGTACGTCACACCGCGCTGCGCTGCGCGATCCAGCTGTCGTGCAGCCGGCTGTAGACCCCACCGGCCGCAACCAACTGAGCGTGCGGCCCCCGCTCCACCACAACACCTTCGTCGAACACCAGAACCTCGTCCGCGGCCTCCGCCGTCGACAGCCGGTGCGCGATCGTCACCGACGTACGGCCGGCCATCAGCCGCTCGAGCGCGGCGTTCACCCGGACCTCGGTCCCGGGGTCGACCGCCGACGTCGCCTCGTCCAGCACCAGCAGGTCCGGGTCCGCGATGTTCGCCCGGACCAGCGCGACCAGCTGCCGCTCCCCCGCGGACAGCGACTCCCCGCGCTGACCGACCGGCGAGTCCAGCCCGTCCGGCAGCGACTCCAGCCAGTCCGTCAGCCCCAGCGACTCGAACGCGGCCAGCAGCTCCGCGTCCGTCACCTCCGGCCTGCCGAACCGTACGTTGTCGGCCAGGGACGCGTCGAACAGGTACCCGTCCTGCGGCACCATCACGACCCGCTCCCGCAGCGAGTCGAACGAGATCTCCCGCGCGTCCACCCCGTCCAGCCGGACCGCCCCGGAGGTCGGGTCCATCAGCCGGGTGAGCAGCTTCGCGAACGTCGTCTTGCCGGACCCGGTCTCGCCGACGACCGCGACCCGGCGCCGCGGTTCGATCCGGACGTCGACGTCCCGCAGTACCAGCTCGCCTTCGGGGTACGCGAAGTCGACGTCGGCGAACTCCACCGTGATCGGCCCGCGCTGCTGCCGTACGCCGTCCTCGCCCGGGTCCGCGACGTCGGCCGGGGTCGCGATCACGCCGAGCACCCGCCGCCAGCCCGCGAACGCGCTCTGTGCGTCGGTCAGCACCTGCGTCGCGATCTGCACCGGGTCGGAGAACAGCGCGACCAGGAACATGAACGCGAGCAGCTCCCCCAGCGTCGCCTGCTTGTCCACGCCGAGCAGTACGCCGACGGTCAGTACGCCGGCATTCGCGAGACCCGCGGCCAGGCCGCCGATCGAGAACGTCACACCGGTGATCGCCTGCGCCTTCGTCGCGGTCTTGCGGTAGTCCTCGATCGAGGCGTCGATCCGGCCCTGGGTGCGCTGCTCGATCGCGTACGAGCGGACCACCTGCGCGCCGACCACCGGCTCCGCGATCGCGGACAGCATCTCGCCGACCTTCGCCCGGACCACGCCGTACGCCGCCGACATCGCGCGCTGCAGGTACTTCAGGCTGCCGAACAGCGGCACGAAGCAGATCAGCACGACGAGCGCGAGCTGCCACGAGTAGAAGAACATCACGATCGTCGCGAGGAACATCTGCCCGAGGCTGACCAGGAAGATGAACCCGCCGAACTGCAGGAACTGCGACACCGTGTCGACGTCCGAGGTGACCCGGCTGACCAGTGCGCCGCGGCGCTCGGTGCTCTGGGTCAGCACCGGCAGGTCGTGCACGTGCCGGAACGCCTTGATCCGCATCGTCGCGAGCCCGTGCTCGGAGTTGATCGCGAGCCGGACGGTGGTCAGGTACGACGCGCCCGCAGTCAGGATCACGCCGAGCGCGCAGACCAGGCACATCCAGGCGACGTACGACATGTTCGGGCCCTTCGGTCCGGACAGGCCCTTGTCGATGGTCTGCTGGACCGCGATCGGTACCACGATCCGCCCGGCCGTCATGGTCAGCGCGAGAATCCCGGTCAGCCACCACCCGCGCGCCAGCTCCGGCGAGACCTTCAGACCCTCCTTGAGGGTCTGCATCCCGCCCGCGTTGTCGCCATGGTCGAGACGACTTGCTTCGGCCGCGCTCATCCACGTCCTCGCTTCGCTCCGGGCGTGGATGAGTGCGAGGCGCTGCTCTGTTCGATGGTGAACTCGCTGCGCTCCTTCACAGTGAAACCTCTTCTTCCTCGCGCCGTTCGGCGTCCTTCTCGTACGCGTCCACCAGGTCCCGGTACGCCGGGGTCGACGCCTGCAGCTCGGTGTGCGAGCCGTGCGCCTGGATCCGGCCGTCGTTCAGGAACAGCACCTCGTCGGCGAGCGAGATCGTCGCCTTCCGGTACGCGATCACCAGCACCGTCGTCGCCGATCCCGAGTCGTCCTGGACGGCGGACCGCAGCCCGGCCAGGATCCGGGCCTCGACCTGCGGGTCGACCGCGCTGGTCGCGTCGTCGAGGATCAGCAGCCGCGGCCGCCGGACCAACGCCCGGGCGAGCGCGATCCGCTGCCGCTGCCCGCCGGACAGCGACGTACCGCGCTCGCCGACCTTGGTGTCCAGGCCCTCCGGCAGCGCCTTCACGAAGCCGTCGCCCTGGGCGATCCGGAGCGCGTCCCAGACGTCGTCGTCCGTGTACTCGCCTCCGAGGGTGATGTTCCCGCGGATGGTGTCGTCGAACAGGAACGCCGTCTGGGCGACCAGCGCGACCGATCCGGCCAGCTCGTCGCGGGCCAGCTCGCGCAGGTCGATGCCGTCGACCTTCACCGCGCCCTGCTCCGGGTCGACCAGCCGGGTCAGCAGCGTGGTCAGCGTCGACTTCCCGGACCCGGTCGGCCCGACGACCGCGACCGTCCGGCCAGGCTCGACGGTGAAGTCGACACCGGCGAGTACGTCGCGCTCCGGGAGGTACCCGAACCGGACGCCGGCCACCTGCAGCCGGGCCGCCTTCGCCGACGTCAGCCGCGCCTCGCCGTACTCCATCCCGCCCTCGGCGGTCAGCACCCGCTGCACCCGGTCCCAGCCGACGACCGAACGCGGGAGCTCGCCGAGCACCCAGCCGAGCGCGCGGATCGGGAACCCGATCAGCGTGAACAGGAACGCCACCTGCACCACGTCGCCCGCATCGGCACCGCCGGACTTCACCCGCCCGACGCCGACCAGCAGTACGGCGAGGACACCGAGCCGCGGCAGGCCGTCGATCACCGGGTCGAACATGCCGCGGGCCTTGTTCACCGCGATGTTCGCGTCCCGGAGCGCGTACGTCGGCTCCCGGAAGCGCTCGGTCTCGGCCGCCTCCCGGCCCAGCGTCTTCACCACCAGCGCGCCGTCGAACGACTCGTGCGCCACCTCGGACACGTCGGCGCGGAGCTGCTGCGCGCGGGTCGCGAGCGGCTGCAGGTACCGCTGGAAGATCACGTTCGCGACGAAGACCAGCGGGAACACCAGGCAGCCGACCAGCGCCAGCCAGACGTCCGCGGCGAACATCGCGATGGTCGCGAACACCAGCATCGCGATCACACCGATCGCCATCGGCAGCGGCGCGATCACGAACCAGGTCGACTCCACGTCGGCGTTCGCGTTCGACAGCAACATGCCGGTCGAGTGCTGGTGGTGCCACTCGAGCGGCAGCTTCAGGTACTGCCGGGTGACGCGGCGGCGGTACGTCGCCTGCAGCCGGAACTGCATCACGCCGGCCCCGAGCCGGCGCCCGACGACGCCGATCGCGTTCAGGATCGCGATCCCGATGAACAGCGAGATCAGCGCCGCGATCGCGCCGCCGCTGACGTCACCGCGCTCGAACGCCGGGCGGATCAGGTGGTCGGTGGACCAGCCGAGCGCCCATCCGCCGGCCACGGTCATCGCGCCGTACAGCATGCTGGCGAGCACGGACAGCGCGAAGATGCCCGGCTCCTCCCAGATCGCGACCCGCAGCACGCCGAACCCCCGCCGGGTGACGCTGCCCTTGTCGGGGACTTTCGGGACAGGCAAGACTCACTCCAGGCAGACAGGTGCATACGCGGGACACAGGCATGACAACGATTGACATTCTGCCACCCACTACCGACAACTACGATCGGATATGTGACCGACTACAGCCGGGTAGAACGACTCGCTTTGTGTGACCTGTTCGATGAGGTCGGGCCTGCCGCGCCGACGCTCTGTGAAGGCTGGGACGCCTACGACCTAGCGGTGCATCTGTACGTCCGGGAGGCCGATCCGATGGCTGGGCCTGGCCTGGTGATCTCGGCGTTCGCCGACACCACCGCGCGCCGGATGCAGCGGGTGAAGGACAGATACGGCTTCGCCGAGGTGGTCGACAAGGTGCGGAGCGGGCCGCCGCGGGTGTCGCTGTTCGCGGTGCCGAAGCTCGGCGCGCAGATCAACACCTCGGAGTACTTCATCCATCACGAGGACGTCCGCCGCGCGCAGCCGTCGTACGAGGTCCGGACGCTGCCGGCCGATCAGCAGGAGGGACTGTGGAAGGGCCTCCGGTTGGCGGCGCGGTCGATGGCGCGCAAGTCGCCGACCGGTCTGGTGCTGGCTCGGCCGGACGGTACGTCGGTGGTCGCGAAGCAGCCGACCGCGGACGGTTCGGTGACGGTGACGGGTGAGCCCGCGGAGCTGGTGCTGTTCTGCAGCGGGCGGCAGGCGGTGGCCGACGTACACCTGGACGGCGAGGCGGAGGCGGTGGACCAGCTCCGCCACGCGTCATTCGGTCTTTGACGCGGCCTTCGAGCGGCGGCGGGCGCGCTGGACCAGGCTGCTGACGACGGTGGTCAGGATGACCAACACGATCGCCGCCAGCACGCCCTGCCACGGCTCGTCGAAGAGCGCGTAGCCGAGCAGGCCGATCGCCATGTAGACCGCGGCCCACAGCGACGAGGCGGCCAGGTCGACGATCGCGAACCGCTCCCAGCGGTACCCGGCGAGGCCCGCCGCGAGCAGCACCGGCACCCGGCCGCCGGGGATCAGCCGGGATGTGAGCAGGACGCCGATCTCGTGCTCGGACAGCCGGTCCCGCAGTGTGTCCAGCGACGCGTTGTCGCGCAGCCACCCGATCCGCTTCGCGAGCCGCTCCCCGCCGAAGCGGCAGCCGGCGTACACGATCAGGTCGCCGAGGTACGCACCACCCGCGCCGGCGATCAGCACCCCGACCAGCCCGATCGGATTGCCGTGCGACGCGAGTACGGCGCCCGCCGACACCGCTGCCCCGGTCGGCAGCACAGGCAGCACCGCCCCGATCAGCACCGCCCCGGCCAACGCAACCAAATACCAAAGATCGAACGTGGCGTCCCCGCTCATCGACGTCCTCGCTTCGCTGCGGGCGCCGCTGCGCGGCGAGACCCGCTGTGCTGGACGGTGAACTCGCTTCGCTCGCTCACAGTGCGGGAACCTCGAGCGAGTCACCCGGGTTCAGGACCTCGACCTTCACCGCGGGGTCGACGTCGGTCATCGCGGTCTTGAACCTCTCCCCCGGTGGCAGGAACAGCTCCGGCTTGATCCAGTCGCAGCCGATCGGCCAGAACGTCCCGAAATGTACCGGCACCGCGGTCGTCGCCCCGACCCGCCGCACCGCCTCGGCAGCCCGGACCGGGTCCAGGTGACCAGGTCCGAGCGACGGACCCCAGCCGCCGACGGGCACCAGCGCGAGATCGACCGGCCCGGCCTCGGCCGCGAGACCGTCGTACAGGTCGGTGTCCCCGGCGAACCAGACACTCGGCGAGCTGTCGATCCGGTACCCGACGGCGGGCGCGGAGTACGACGACCACGGCAGCCGGCGGCCGTCGTGATGCGCGGTGACCACGCTGATCTCCAGCGACCCGACCTTCACCTGGTTGCCGGGAGCAACTTCGATGCAGCGGTCCGAGTACAGCGGCCCGCTGTCCGCGTGGATCAGCTTCGCGGCGCCGCGCGGCACCACCAGCGCGGCGTCCGGCGAGATGAACGGCAGCGACGTCAGGTGCAGGTGGTCGGCGTGCAGGTGCGACACCAGGACCGCGTCGCAGTCCCCCGCCCCGGGCAGCGGCACCGGGCCGCGGCGCCGGCGCAGGTGCGCGATCCGCGCGGTCAGCACCGGGTCGGTGAGGAGCCGGGTGCCGTTCGCCTCGATCGTGGCGGTGGCGTGACCCCACCAGGTGACGCGCATTCAGGCCTCTACCTTCGACTCGACCGGTTCCTGCTGGTCCTTGCGCTGCCCCAGCTTCTCCAGCCAGCCGATCAGCACCTCGTGTACCGCATCCGAGCCTACGGGAGGCTCGCCGAGCACCCAGCGGCTCGGGTGCACCAGCACCGCCTCGGTCTGCCAGCCGCCGATCCCGCCGTGGCACCCGACCAGTTCCTCGAACGCCGCCACCTCGTGGGTGTACTCGTCCAGCCGGCTGACCACGACCAGGTCGCCGTTGTGCGGCATCCCGGCCTGCCGGAGCATCGACGCCGCGGCGAGTTCGCCGTACGGCGTCAACGGGTCCTCGCCCTCGATCCGTCCGGAGCGCAGCACGTGCACCCCGGCGGCGCCGATCGCGACCGGGCCCTCGGCGAGCGAGTCGACCACCACGAACCCGATCCCCGGATGCGTCGCGAGGCCCGGGACCAGCTTCGGGTGCAGCAGCTCGATCTCCTCCAGCGGCACCCGGCCGGGCGTGGTCGCGAGGTAGATCAGGGCCAGGTTCCCGGAGGCGGTGACGACCATCTGCTCGTCCGCGGCGACCGGCGGCTCGCAGTCCTTCGGGCCGAGCTCGACCTCGCCGGTCTTCACGTGCAGCGCCTTCCGGGTCATCGACCCGGTGACGCTGCGGCGCATCGAGAGCTCGGTCAGGAACGCGTTCACCGGGCCCCAGCCCTCGGACTTGCCGACCGCCTGGACCGGCTCCTTGGTGGTGTCGACCAGGTCGTCGACCACCTCGGCCAGCGTCCGCCCGTAGCGCTGCAGGAACGTCGAGCCCTGGCTCTGGCCGTGGTCGGACAGTACGACGATCTCGTACGAGTGCGGCAGGATGTCGATGATCCGCTGCAGCGCGCCGAGCACCCGGTCCAGGCCCTCGAGGGTCTGCAGCGACTCGGCGCGGGTCGGCCCGGCGTGGTGCGCGACCTCGTCGTAGTCGACGAAGTCGCAGTAGATCACCGGCGTGCCCTTGACCAGCTCGTCGGTGATCAGCGAGACATTCAGGTCGCGGAGCAGGACGTTGGTGATCGCGCGCAGGAAGATGTACCCGCCGCCGCGCTTGACCCGCGGAACCAGGTGCCGGACGCGTTGCCGGCGGGCCTGGTGCAGCTCCTTGATCACCTCGGCGACGCACAGGATCAGCCCGCGCGCGGCCCCCTGCGGGCTGGAGAAGAACCGGATGTAGCCGCGGCTGCGGCTGTTCGGCAGGGCGGCCTGGCTGAAGACCAGCTCGCACTTCTCGGCGTCGCCGGACCAGTTGTTGCTGATGCTGACGCCGCCGTCCGCGAGCAGCCCGCGCCCGGTCGACATCCGCTTCTCGATCTCCGCCGCGTCCCGGGCCCGGTTGGTGACCATGACCCGGCCGGCCTCCTTCTCGTACCAGCGGAAGGCCGGGATGTGCAGCGAGCCGCCGTGCAGGATGCCCGCCTGACTCGCCGGCGTGGTCGCCGGGACGCCGGTGTGCCAGGTCTGCAACGAGTGGTTGCCGTCCCGGATCCAGCCGCCGAGGTTCGGCAGGTTGCCGGCCAGCACCATCCAGTTCAGCAGCGGGGCGGACAGGCCGTCGATCTGGACGATCAGCATCCCGGTCTTCGGCGCCGGCTGGATCCGCCGCGCGCGCCGGTGCACGACCCGCATCACCTCGGCGACGTACGCGTCGTCACTGCCGGCGTAGGCGACCCAGCCGACGAAGGCGCTGATCGACGACATCACGATCGACACCAGCACCGGCGCCTCGACCCCGCCGTGCAGGTCGACGCCGGGGTCGACGGTGATCCCGAGGTACACCACCGCGAACTGCGACAGCAGCCCGCCGACCAGGACGCCGATCGACCCGATCAGTACCGCGATCCCGGCCAGGATCCAGCGCATGATCACCGAGAACACCGCCAGCAGCACGACCAGCCGGAAGATCGGCAGCCGGCCGTCGCTGCTGATCTGCGGCAGCAGCCAGAACGTCAGCGTCAGCGTGATCAGCGACGCGAGCCCGCCGTACAGCATCGCTCCCAGACCACGTCCGGTACGGCGGAGATCCAGCCATACCGGACGTCGCCGGGTCGTGGAGACCTGTTCCGGTGGTTTCGCCATGCGATAGACAGCCTGCTTCCCCGTCGTACTTGTGCAGTACGAGACTACGGGGTCGCGCCGACGGAACTACTGCACCTCGAGGTAGTCGACCTCCGTGTACAGCGTGCCCTTGGTCAGCCGGATCGTGTTCCAGCCGGCGTTGAGCGTGACGGACACCGAACTCTCGTGCCAGTTGTCCCAGCCCGTGACCGGGTAGCTGACCGAGCCCGCGTTGTTGCCGTTGACAACGAGCCCGTGGCTGGCGGTGGACGCCGAACCGTTGGCGTACCCGACGTACAGCGTGTAACTGCCGGCCACCGGGGCGAACACCGTGTTCTCCACCCACGAGTCGGCGTAGTCGATGTACGCGACCACCTTGCCGTCCGACGCGCCGGCCGCGTTCGCCCGGACCGTGCAGTGGTTGAGCGTCCCGCGCTCAGCTTCGTACCGGACCCGGCTGCCGCGGACCACCGGGTAGTCGTTCGCGTACCCGACGTCGGCGACGTACAGGTGCCGGCCGCCGTTCACCCAGCCGTGCATGAACACCTTGCCGCCGACGAAGTCCGCGCCGCCCGGCCCGCACACGTGGCTGTCGAACGTCGCCGTCGTCATCAACGGCCGGTACGCCGTCGTCCACGGCCCGCTGAGGCTCTTCGAGGTCGCGTACGACGTGAGGTAGTTGCAGTCGTTGTACCCGCCGCCGGAGAAGTAGAGGACGTACTGCGATCCGCGCTGCACCAGGTCGGGTGCCTCGATGATGCCGCTCGACGTCAGCATCGCGGTGTTGCCGCCGACCAGGGTCTGGCCGTTGTTCGCGGTCTTGGTCAGCCAGAGCGTCGACGGCTGGCTGACCGCGTTGCCGTCGTTCTTCCAGACCAGGTAGCGGGTGCCGTCGTTGGCCACGAACGTGTTCGGGTCGATCGCGCCGCCGATGCCGAGCGGGCAGATCAACGGCGCCGTACCGACGGGCTGGAACGGGCCGAGCGGGCTGGTGGCGGTCGCGACGCCGATGCACTGCCGGCCGGACGCCTTGTGCCACGCGGTGTAGGTGAGGGTGTAGGTGCCGTCCGGGTTCGGGTAGACGTCCGGCGCCCAGGTGCGGCCGGGCTGGGCCCAGGCGCTCGACGGGCCGCCGGGCATCGCGTCGCCGCGGATCGTCCACGGGCCGTTCGCGCTCGGCGCGGTGGCCACTGGCACGGTGCCGCGGCTGCCGTTGGTCGCGTACGCGTACCAGGTGCCGTTCTGCTCGAAGACGTCCGGGTCGGGGAAGTTCTCGCCGATGATCTCGCTCGGGAAGACCGCTCCGGCGTCGGCGTGCGCCGGGACGGACAGGAACGTGGCCAAGCTCAGGGCGGCCACCAAGGCCGCCAGAAGTCGTCTCATGGGTGACTCCTCAGGTGGGGGCGGATACCTGCGGATCCACTTTTACATCGATTCACCTGAAACACCACGCCTCAATCACTGGACCCTGAAGATTCCGGGGTGGAGACTCCCGCTAGTTGATTTCCGCCTGGATCAAGGGAGTGTCTCGTGAGTCTTTTACCGAGAGTGTCGGGACGCGGGATGGTGGCCGCCGTGGCCGCGGTCGCCGCCATCACAGGCGCGGCCGGCGGCTTCGTCGGACAGTCGGCCGCGACGCCGGCCGCCGTCCAAGCAACCCCGCTGCAGCAACGCCTCGACGGCCTGCTGAACGACAGCCGGTACGACGGTTCGCAGGTCGCGCTCGTGGTCCGGGACGCGACCACCGGCGAGACGCTGTACGACAAGAACGGCGCCGAGCGGCTGCTGCCCGCGTCGAACACCAAGCTCTTCACCTCGACGGCCGCGATGCACACGCTCGGCCCGTCGTACCGCTTCCACACCGACGTGCTCGCCACCGCACCCGTCCGCGGTGGACAGCTGCTCGGCAACCTCTACCTCAAGGGGTACGGCGACCCGACCGCGCTCGAGTCGGACTACGCCGGCCTCGCGAAGCAGCTCAAGGCGGCCGGTGTCCGGCGGGTCTTCGGCGACCTGATCGCGGACGACACGTACTTCGACCACGTCCGCCTCGGCGACACCTGGTCCTGGGACGACGAACCGTACTACTACAACGCGCAGATCTCCGCGCTGACGCTGGCGCCGAACACCGACTACGACTCCGGTACGGCGATCGTCGAGACCCGTCCGGGTGCCGCCGCCGGCGCTCCGGTGAAGCTCGGCCTGGTGCCCGCGAACGGCGTACTGAAGCTGGTCAACACCGCGACCACCGGCGCGGCCGGCTCCGCGAACACGATCAGCGTCGACCGCGACCACGGCACCAACGTCGTCCGGATCACCGGGTCGATGCCGCTCGGATCGTCCGTCGAGCAGGACTGGGTGACGGTCTGGGAGCCGGAGCTGTACGCCGCCGACGTGTTCCGCCGGGCGCTCGCCGCGCAGGGCATCACGGTCAGCGGTTCGATCAAGAACGCGGCGACCCCGGCCGGTGCCGGTCGGCTTGCCCGGGACGAGTCGATGACGGTCGGCGAACTGCTCACGCCGTTCCTCAAGCTGTCCAACAACATGCACGCCGAGACCCTGGTCAAGACGATGGGCGCGGTCGCAGAAGCCGACGGCAGCTGGCCTGCTGGGCTCGACGTGGTCACGAAGTACGCGAAGACGCTCGGCGTCGACACGAGCCGGATCCGGCTGGCCGACGGCTCGGGCCTGTCGCGGAAGGTCAACGTCACGGCCGACTCGATCACCGATGTACTGATCGGCGCGCAGAAGGAGTCCTGGTGGAAGCAGTGGTACGACGCGCTGCCGATCGCCGGCAACCCGGACCGGTTCGTCGGCGGCACGCTGCGCAGCCGGATGCAGAACACGCCGGCCGCGAACAACCTGCACGGCAAGACCGGCTCGCTCACCGGGGTGACGTCGCTGTCCGGGTACGTCACCGACAAGGACGGCCGGAAGCTCGTGTTCTCGATGATCAGCAACAACTACCTGGACAGCCCGCGCTCGATCGAGGACGCGGTCGGCGTCACGCTGGCGTCGTGGTCAGACAAGGCGCCGCCCGCCGCGGTCGTCGCGCCGCTCAAGGCCGCGCCGAACCTGTGTGAGTCGGAGTGGGACAAGGCCTGTTAATCCGGTCGACAGGTACGGCGGTCATTCCCCACGATGGGCGGATGACCGCCGTACTGCCGGAGAAGTACACCGTCCGACCGCCCGCGAAAGAGGACGCGCAGGCGATCCTCGACCTGGTGTCCGCGTACAACACGTCGGTGATCGGGTTCGCCGACTGGACGCTCGACGATGCGCTGGACGGGCTGACCGACGAGTCCTTCGACGCGGCCCGCGACGGCTGGCTGGTGTTCGAGGGCGATCGGTCGGCCGGGTTCGCGTGGATCTCGGGGAAGGGCGATCGGCGGCAGCTTGACCAGGACGTCGTTGCGGCCGATCCTGAGCTGGAGCGGTGGCTGCTCGATCAGGTCGAGGAGCGGGCGGCGTCGCTGGGGCGGGAGTACGGGCAGACGGTGGTGCAGCTCGACACGGTCGTGTATCAGGTCGATGCGGCGCGGCGGGATCGGCTGGCTGGGTACGGGTACGAGCGCGGGACGGTGTTCCACCGGATGCGGATCGACCACGTCGGGGCGGTTGCTGCGCCGGAGGTTCCCGAGGGGGTGGTGGTTCGGCGCGGGGCGTTCGACGAGGCGAGCCGGCGGGCGGCGCATGCGGTGCTGAATGCGGCTTTCGACGGGCAGTTCGGGTTCACGCCGCGGCCGTTCGAGGAGTGGCAGGCGTCGCAGGAGAACCACTCGGCGTTCGACTGGTCGCAGCTGACCGTGCTGGAGGTGGACGGCGAGGCGGTCGCGATGCTGTCGGCCACCGACCAGTTCGTCGAGGACGAGGACTGCGGGTACGTCGGGCGGCTCGCCGTACTGGAGCAGGCGCGCGGGAAAGGGCTGGCGAAGTTCCTGCTGCGGGACCAGTTCGCGATCGACGCGGCGGCGGGACGGAGCGGGACGATCCTGCACGTCGACACGAACAACCCGACGCCGGCGCTCGGTGTGTACCTGTCGGTCGGGATGCAGGCCGTGCTGGTGATGGAGGTCTGGCGACTCCAGGTCGCGGCATGAGCCTGCCGGCCGGCTACACCTGGCGACCGATGCGCCTGGAGGACGCCGGGCTGATCTCGGAGCAGTCCGCGGCCTACACCTCGGCTCTGCTGGGCTTCGCGAAACACAGCCCTGAAGACGTCGCCAACTACCTCCGCGATCCCGGGACGAACCCGGCGACCGACGGCTGGGTGGCCTTCGGCCCCTCCGGCTTCGCCGGATCAGCCACGGCGGTCCCGATCACCGGCGGCTCACACGTGGTCGTCGACATCCTCAGCACCGAGCCACCCGTCCTCAACTGGCTGCTGCACCAAGCGGAAGCACGCGCAGCTGTCACCTCCGCCATTCTTCGGGTGGGGGTGGTTCGGCAGGATCAACTGCTGCCGGGTGTGCTTGCCGCGCGGGGGTATTCGATCGGGACGTCGGTGTACCGGATGCGGATCGGGTTCGACGGGGCGGTCGCGGAGCCTGCGGTGCCGGACGGGATCGTCGTACGGCGGGGTGCTCCGGACGTGGCCGGACAACGGGCCGCGCACGGCGTACTGATGGAGGCGTTCGCGGAGCAGCCGGGGACGTTGCCGCGGCCGTTCGAGGAGTGGGTGGCGTCGCGGGAGAGCCGGTCGACGTTCGACTGGTCGCAGGTGACCGTGCTCGAGCAGGCCGGCCGGGCGGTCGCGATGACCGAGTGCAACGACAACTTCGTCAGCACCGACAACTGCGGGTACGTCGGACGGATGGCCGTCGTACCGTCCGCCCGCGGGCGCGGCCTCGCGACGTACCTGCTGCGCCACGCCTTCGCCGTCCACGCGGCCGCCGGGCGCTCCGGGACGATCCTGCACGTCGACGCGAACAACCCGACCCCGGCCGTCGCGCTCTACACCGGCGTCGGCCTGCGCCCCGACCTGATCAGCGACATCTGGCAGCGAACGAGCCGGCCTGCCGCCGGCACTCCCGCCCCCTGAGCACGATGCGCTCCCCCTTCGTCCCGGCGTACACCGTGCGGTTGCCGAGCGGGCTCTGCAGATCGACCTGGAGGCTGGTCGGGGCCGGACCGGCGGCCGCGCAGCGGTGCCCGTCGCTCTGGTCCGGGCCGACGTCGTAGCGGTACGCCGCGATCCGCACCGAGCCCGCGTCCTGCGCCAGGATCCGGAGTATCAGGTCCGGCATGCACTGCCCGATCGCCGCGTTGTCCGGCTCGACACCGACGGTCAGCATCGTGAGGTGCCGCGGATCCGGCCGCGCCGACGTCACGGCGATCTCTCCACGCAGCAGGACACGCGTCGGCCCGAGCTCGTACTGCCGTGGAGCCGGTCCGTCGACCACGTACCCCGGTCGTTCGAAGCCGATCGTCGGCTCCGGATCGGCGCTCAGGTTTCCCGGCCGGGTAGCGATTCCGATCCCGATCAGAACAGCGGCAACCCCGACGACTGTGCCGACTGTGCCGAAGACGACGTACTGCCGTGCCCGCCGTTCCTTCAGCCGCCGTTCCAGCCTCTCGAACGGCGGTACGTCGTCCGCAGTCAGCTCCACCGGGGCACCAGCCGGGTGACGCCGCCGCCGAGCCTCGGCCAGGCGAGCCTTCGTCGCGCCGATCCGGAGCTGCAAGTCGTCCGCGATCTGCTCGATCGGCAACTCCAGCACGTCGTGCAGCACGGCGACCGCTCGCTGGTCCGGCGTGAGGCCGGCACGCCTACGTCCGGTGAGCAGGGCGCGCCACTTCCGGCGGCGCACCCGGCGGACCGTGCTGCGGACGGCGTGGGCGCGGACCCAGACCTCCGGGTCGTCGTACCGGGCGATGGCATGCCAGCGCCTGAGCAGCTTGAGGTAGGCGTCCTGGGCGACGGCCTCCGCCTCTGCACGTGACGCACCGATCGCCATCAGGACGCCGACCAGCTCCGGCCACGTCCGCCAGTACAGGTCAACGCCGTCGTTGCCCACGGATCCAGTGTCGCCCCGTCGTCCGAGTCGCGACAGAGCTTGCCGTGCCGAGATCTGAGAGACTACTCTCGAAACATGTCTCTCAGAAATCCGTACGGCGATTTCGAGATCACCGATCCCCAGGCGATGCGCGCGCTCGCCCACCCGGTCCGGCTCGCCGCCCTCAGCTACCTGCAACGCCACGGCCCCGCCACCGCCACCCAGCTGTCGGAACACGTCGGCGCCTCCCCCTCGGTGACGAGCTGGCATCTGCGACATCTCGCGGGCTTCGGACTGGTGAACGACGGACCGCCCCCGAGCGGCTCGGACAAGCGGCAACGCTGGTGGTACGCGGTCGCGGGCGGCTTCCGCTACGAGATGCCGGACACTCCGGACGGCGCCGAGGCCGGCCGGCTGCTGCGGACCGAGATCATGAGCCAGGCCCTGGAGGCGGCCCAGACCTGGCTGACCGACACCGAGCCGAGCCTGGACGCCGAGTGGAGCAGGCGGGCCGGGTCGGCCAACACGTTGCTGGTGATCACCCCGGACGAGGCGGACGCGATCGAGTCCGCGATCGAGCAACTGCTGGCGCCGTACGTCCAGCGCCGTGACGCGGGCGCCGTCCCGCCGGACGCGCGACCGGTCCGGCACCTGCGGATCTCCTTGCCCGAAGCAATGGAATCCTGATGAACGGGCTCGCCGCCACGAGCCTGTGGCGGGACCGGAGGTTCCGCCGGTTCTGGTCCGCGCAGGGCGTGTCCGAGTTCGGCGACCGGATCACCGAGCTCGCGCTGCCGCTGATCGCGGTGACGATGCTGGACGCCTCCCCCACCCAGGTCGGCTTCCTGACCGCCGCGGTCTGGCTGCCGAACATCGCCTCGCTGTTCATCGGCACCTGGGTCGACCACCGCCGCGACAAGCGGCCGCTGATGATCGCCGCGGACCTGACCCGGACGGTGCTGCTGCTCACGCTGCCGGTCGCCTACTGGTCCGGTTTCCTTGCCCTCGGCCACTTGTACGCGATCGCGATCCTGGCCGGTACGGCGCATGTCGTGTTCAACACGGCGAACGCGTCGTTCTTCGTCCGGCTGGTGGACCGCGAGCAGTTCCTGGAGGCGAACAGCAAGCTCTCGGCGACGCGGTCGATCTCGTTCATGGGCGGGCCGGCCGTCGCCGGTCTGCTGGCGCAGTGGCTGACCGCGCCGCTCGCGATCCTCCTCGACGCGTTCACGTTCGTGTTCTCGGCGGTGCAGCTCAGCCGGCTGAAGATCGATCCAGGCCCGGCGGAGGAGTCCGACGAGCCGATCCTGCGCCGGGCGGCGGCCGGGATGCGGTACGTGCTGAAGCATCCGTACATCAGCCGCAGCCTGGGCTGTGCGACCACGGTGAACTTCTTCAACCTGATGAGTACGGCGCTGCTCGTCCTGTTCGCGAGCCGCATCCTCGGGCTGTCCGCGGGGATGATCGGCGTGGCGTTCGGGGTCGGCGCGTCGGGCGGGCTGCTCGGCGCAGTCAGCGCCTCTCCGCTCAGCCGCCGGTTCGGCGCCGGCCCGGTGATCGCGTTCGGTGTCATCGTGTTCCCGACCTCGATCGCGATCGCCGCGCTGGCGAGTGGGCCGCTGTGGGTGAAGGCGGTCGCGCTGGCGGTGGCCGAGTTCGTCGGGGCGTTCGCTGTCATGTGCTTCGACGTACCGCTGAACGCGTTGCAGGCGGTGGTCTGCCACGACAACATGCGCAGCCGGGTAGCAGGCGCCTTCAGCAGCATCAACTACGGCATCAGGCCGCTCGGCGCGGTCGCCGGCGGGTTCCTCGGCACCTGGATCGGCGTCCGGGAAACCCTGCTCGTGTCCGCGGCCGGCGGACTGTTGTCCGTAGTGTGGTTGATCGGCTCACCGATCGTCCGCACCCGCGAACTGACCGGCCTGGAGCCACCCGACCAACTTGTCGCCGAGGCCCTCGAGGACCAGAACCCGTGAAGATCACCGCCATCGAACTGCTCCGCGCCGACCTGCCGCTCGACCCGCCGTTCGACGCGGCCTGGGATCCGGTACCGCGGACCGGGTTCGCCGCCACCCTCGTGAAGGTCAGTACGGACGAGGGCATCGTCGGCTACGGCTCCGGCGACACCATGGACGGGTTCGAGCCGTACGCGCACCTGTTCCTCGGGCAGGACCCGCTGCGGATCGGCCGGCACGTCCGTTCGCTGGAGACGATCTCGTTCCACGGCGGCCGGTACTGGCCGCTCGAGGTGGCGTTGTGGGACCTCATCGGCAAGGCCCTGGACACGCCGGTGGCGACGCTGTTCGGCGGCTGCGAGACGGCGGTCCCGGCGTACGCGTCGACCGGCCGGCTGCTCGGCCGCGAGGAGCGGGTGGAGAGCATCCTGGCGCTGCGGGAGCGCGGGTTCCGGGCGGCGAAGCTCCGGGTCGCGCCGGACGACCTGGAGAACGGGATCGGTACGGTGCTCGCGGTCCGGGAAGCGGTCGGACCGGAGTTCCGGCTGATGGTCGACCTGAACCAGGCGTGGCGGATGGCTGGTGACGTGCGGCGCGCAATGGATCCGCCGCAGGTACGGCGGGTCGCCGAGCGGCTCGCGGAGGCGGACATCTTCTGGCTGGAGGAACCGCTGCCGCTGGACGACGTCCGCGGACTGCGCGCGGTCCGGGAGCAGACCGGCGTCCGAGTGTCCGGCGGGGAGATGGTACGGACGTTCGAGGAGCTGCTGGACCTGGTGGAGCAGGATGCGCTCGACGTCTACCAGCCCGACGTGGTGCTTGCCGCGGGCATGCATCGGGTACGGACGCTCGCCGAGGTGATCCGCCGGAAGAACCGGCTGTTCACACCGCACACGTGGTCGAACGGGATCGGCCTGCTGGCGAACCTGCACGTGACCGCGGGCGTCGGCGGCGGTCCGTACCTCGAATACCCGATCGACCCGCCGACGTGGACCGAGGACCGCCGCGACTTCATGCTCACCGAACCGGTCCTGGTCGGGTCCGACGGGATGTTGCGGGTCCCCGACGCTCCCGGGCTCGGGTTCGAGGTCGACGAGGACCGGCTCCGCGCACTGGCTCCGGCGAACTGAACCGGCGGGGCACTCCTCCTCGGAGTGCCCCGCCGGTTCCGTTTGCTCAGTCCTCGACGAGTTCCTCGACGGGGTCGACCTTGGCGACGGTCTTGCGGAGCGGGACCTCCTTGATGAACACAACTGCGATCAGGCTGACGACCGCACACGCGGCGGCGATCAGGAAGATCCGCGCGGTCGCGTCGCCGTACGACTGGCGGACCAGCTGGGCCAGCTGCGGCGGGAGGTTCTTGACGTCCAGCAGGCTGGTGCCCGAACCGCCTTCCTGCAGCTTGCGCGCCGCCTCGGGACCGTTCGGCCCGGCGAGGACGCCGGCCACGATCAGGGTCTTGACCCGCGCGGCGAGCACCGCGCCGAGGGCCGAGACGCCGACCGCACCGCCGAGGCTGCGGAAGAACGCCACCGTCGCGGACGAGGCGCCGATCTGGGTGACGTCGACGGTGTTCTGGACGGCGAGTACCAGGTTCTGCATCGTCATACCCATGCCCAGGCCCATCGCCAGCATGCCGAGTCCGACGTACCAGTACGGGGTGCTGTGGTCGATGGTGCCGAGGATGACCAGGCCGACGAGCAGCAGGACGCCGCCGGAGACGAGGTACCGCTTCCACTTGCCGTAGCGGGTGATCAGCTGCCCGGAGCCGGCCGAGCCGACGAACGAGCCGAGCATCATCGGGATGGTCAGCAGCCCGGCCTCGGTCGGGCTGTACCCGCGGGCGATCTGGAAGTACTGCCCGAGGAACAGCGCGCTGCCGAACATCGCGACACCGACCGACAGGCTGGCCACGATCGCCAGCGCGGTGGTGCGCTCCCGGACGACCTTCAGCGGGACGAGCGGCTCGGCGACCCGGTTCTCGACGAGGACGGCGAGGAAGCCGACCAGCAGGGTGCCGCCGACGAACAGCGCGGACTGCCAGGACATCCAGGCGAACTTGGTACCGGCGAAGGTGACCCAGAGCAGCGGCAGGCTGGCCGCGATGCTGATCAGGACGGCGCCGAGGTAGTCGATCTGGACCTTCCGCTTGAGCACCGGAAGCCGCAGGTACTTCTGCAGGATCACCAGGCTGACCACGGCCAGCGGGACACAGACGTAGAAGCACCAGCGCCAGCCCAGCCAGGAGGTGTCGACGATGACGCCACCGATCAACGGGCCGCTGACGGTCGCGACCGCCATCACGGCACCCATGTAACCGGAGTACCGGCCCCGCGACCGGGGTGGGATCGCGGCGCCGATGATGGCCTGGGCGAGCGCCATCAGACCGCCCATCGCGAGACCCTGGAGAACCCGGGCTCCGATCAGGAACGGCACGTTGTGGGACAAACCGGCCAGCGCGGACCCGATCACGAAGACCGAGATCGCCAGCTGGACCAGCAGCTTCTTGCTCACCAGGTCCGACAGCTTGCCCCAGATCGGCGTGGACACCGTGGTGGCCAGCAGGCTCGCGGTGAGGACCCACGTGTACTGCGTCTGGGTGCCCTCGAGGTCGGCGATGATCGTCGGCAGGGCATTGCTGACGATCGTCGAGCTCAGCATCGCCGTGAACAGCGCGGCGAGCAGGCCGATCAGGATCTCGAGGATCTCCTTGTGGGTGAGTTCCGGCGCAGTGGGCGTCTGCGACCGGGTCTCGGTGACAGTCATTACTCTCCAGTCTTGGGGCTTTGCCTCACGAGTGTGTTGGCCTCGGTGATCGCGACGGCGACCCGCTGCATCGTTGCGGCGGCCGCTGTCATCGCGTCGTCGTCGAGGTCTGCCAACGCGGTTCTGAGTTGCTGGGTATAGGCGGAGTACATGGCCTCCAGCCGGGCCTTGCCCTCGGCCGACAGACTCACCAGTCCGACCCGGGCATCGGCGGGATCCGGCCGACGGCTCACCAGTCCGTCGGCCTCCAGCGCGGTCAGCTGCCGGCTCACCACCGACGCGTCGACGCCGAGCTTGCCGGCGATCTCGCCGCCGCGCTGCTCACCGTCCTTCATCAGCACCTTCAGCACACTCGCGTCCGACCGGCGCAGTGCGCCGTCGCCGCCGAGGTGCCGGTGCTCGATACAGCGCACGGCCCGAATCAGGGAGCTGACCCCCTCCAACAACTCCTGGGCCGCCGCATCCCGCTCTACCCCGGGGACAAGGGGTTGCTGAGCTAGTTGCATAACCCAACTATATACACGGATAGTTGGTTTCCACAACCATATGCGCAGGATGTGGATGGGTGGTTACTACCTGTTGCCGATCGGTGCGTGGAGCCTCAGCCGAGGTCGGTGTTCAGCCGGCTGAGGAGGCGGCCGAGGTCGGCGAGGTCGGTCGGGTTCCAGCGGTCGAGGATCGCGCGGAACTCGGTCTGGCGCTGGGTGCGCATCGCCTCGTAGCGCTCGGCGCCCGAGGTGGTGAGCCGGAGCAGGCGGGCGCGGCCGTCGTCCGGGTCGCCGACGCGTTCGATCAGGCCGAGGTTCTCCAGCTGGGTGATGCCGCGGCTGACGGTCGACTTGTCGAGGCCGAGGACGTGCGCGACGTCCGAGGCCCGGACGCCGGTGCCCGCGCCGAGCTCGATCTGCGAGATCAGCGCGTAGCCGGCCGCGTCCATGTCCGGGTGCACCCGCCGGGCCAGCCGCAGCGACGCCGACCGGGACCGCCGGAACAACGCCGAGAGCTCCAACTCGATCGCCGCGACGAGTTCCTCCGAGCGCTCCACCTTAGTGCTCACCGGACCACTATCCCGGCGTCCCGGAGGGCCTGCTTCACGGCCGCGATCCGGAAGTCGCCGAAGTGGAACACGCTGGCCGCGAGCACCGCGTCCGCGCCCGCCTGGACCGCCGGCGGGAAGTGCTCCGGCGCCCCCGCTCCCCCGCTGGCGATCAGCGGTACGTCGACGACCGCCCGGACGGCCTTGATCAGCTCCAGGTCGAAGCCCTGCTTGGTGCCGTCGGCGTCCATCGAGTTCAGCAGGATCTCGCCCGCGCCGAGTTCGCAGCCGCGCTGGGCCCATTCGATCGCGTCCAGGCCGGCGGATCGGCGGCCGCCGTGGGTCGTGACCTCGAAACCGCTCGGCTGGTCGGCGGAGCGCCGTACGTCCAGGGACAGCACGAGGACCTGGTTGCCGAAGCGGTGCGCGATCTCGCGGATGACCTCCGGTCGCGCGATCGCGCCGGTATTGATGCCGACCTTGTCGGCGCCTGCCCGGAGCAGACGGTCCACGTCGGCGGCCTCGCGGACACCGCCGCCGACGGTCAGCGGGATGAAGACCTGCTCGGCGGTCCGGCGGACCACGTCGTACGTCGTCTCGCGGGAGCCCGAGGAGGCGGTGATGTCGAGGAAGGTGAGCTCGTCGGCGCCCTCGGCGTCGTACACCTGGGCCATCTCGACCGGGTCGCCCGCGTCGCGCAGGTCGGCGAAGTTGACGCCCTTGACCACGCGGCCGGCGTCGACGTCCAGACAGGGAATCACTCGTACGGCAAGGCTCACGCGGCCAAGCGTAGCGTTGTTCAGAACGACCTCATCAGGCCGACCAGTACGGCGAACGCCGAGAGCGCGACGAAGATCTCGGCCAGGATCGTCAGCTTGCTGCCGCCGTTACGGGGCGCGTCCGGGACCGGCGGCAGGCCGAACTCGTCGGTGACGCGCTGCGGCAGTCGGACGCCGCGGGCGATCGCGGCCCGGAGCGCGTCGGTCAGTACCGGGTCGACCGCGGACGGGACCGGGACCGGGATCGACAGGTCGGTGATGTCGTCGTGGACACTGATCGACACCGAGCCGCCCTTGCTCCGGTCCCAACGGACGGCGGTCACCCGGGTCAGGTCCACCGACTGGCGGCCGATCAGGGTGCCGGCCTCGAGGTAGTGCCCGTTGATCTGGGCGTTCTGCCCGACGTTGCCGACCACCTGAGCGATCACGATCAGACCGATCAGCGCGATCACGAGCGCGACCGACGTCAGCCAGGATCGTCCGACGGTGCGGGCCAGCAGGGCGAGCGCCGCGCCGATGACCAGGACCAGACCGACGGAGAGGCCGAGCCGGGTCAGGCGTGGGATGCGGCGCGGGCGGGTCTCCTCCACGGCCGCAACGTATCGCCGAAGAGGGCTAGCGGGCGGGCCGCGCTGAGAGGGCGCTCAGGATGTGGCGATCAGGCCGAAGACGATGCCGAAGACCAGTACGCCGACGAGGATGCCGGCGAGTACGGCGGGGTTGCTGCCGCCGTTGCGCGGGGCGCCCGGGACCGGTGGGAGGTTGAAGAGGTTGGTGATCCGCTGCGGGACCCGCACGCCGCGGGCGATCGCGTCGCTGAGCGCCTGGGTCAGTGCGGGACGTACCTGGAGCGGGACCGGTACCTGGATCGACACGTCAGTGATGTCGTCGTGCAAGCGGATCCAGATCGCGCCGCCCCTGCTGCGTTCCCAGCGGGTGGTGGTGAGGCGGGTCAGGTCGATGGACTGGCGGCCGATCAGCGTGGCGACGTCGAGGTACGGTCCGTTGATCCGCGGACGCCATCCCATGTTGCCGATCAGCAACGAGATCGCCAGCAGCCCGATCGTCGTCACGACGAGCGCAACCGTGGTCAGGTGGGACCGCGTTCCAGCGCTGACGAGAACCGCGACGGTCGCCGCGACCACCAGCACCAGGCCGGCAGCAATCCCGTACCGCACCACCCGCGAGATCCGCCGCGGCCGCCGTTCATCCACCCGGCAAGGCTATCCAGGCAGCGGTCTACCGACCGACGTGCACCAACTGGCGACAAGCCCCGGGGACCGGCGACAAGACATACCTTGTCGTCAGTCCCCAACACGCAGTCCCGGTGACCGTACCCCGCGTCGCGTCCGGCGTCCCATCACCTTCGGGGGTGGGCGGGCCACCAGCTCCCCCACCCCGGCGATCACCTCCCGCCCCACCACACCTACGGCTGGGCGAGCGGGACACCACCCGCACCCCCGGCGGACACCTTCCACCCCACCACACCTACGGTTGGGTGGGCGGGACACCAACCTCCGGCCCACCCCACCGCCCCCGGCGAGAATCGCTCGCGGCGAGAATCGCTCGCGGGTGGGTGGGTTGGACGTCAAACGGACAGTTGTGGGTGGGAGCTACTTCCAGGCGCGGCGGCGGTTGTCGGTGGATTTCATGGGGCGGGTGGATTCCCAGACGCGGCGCCAGCGGGCGGCGTCGGGGCCGGTTTGGGCGGGAGATGCGCCGATGGCGGCGCGGCGGCGGGAGGCGTACCAGGTGGTGGATTCTTCGTCGAGGAGGGCGGAGACGGCGGCGGCGATGCGGGGGGCGAAGTCGCGGGCGCTTTCGCCTTGGGCGGGGCGGAGCGGGTCGCCGTACCGGACGTGGACAGCGGGGCGGCCGGGGACGGGCCAGCCGCGGCCGCGGGGCATGGCGGCGAAGGAGCCTTTGATGCCGACGGGGATGATCGGTACGTCGTGTTCGACGGCGAGGTACGCCGCCCCCATCCGGAACCGCTGGACCCAGCCGTCGGGTGAGCGGGTGCCTTCGGGGAAGACGACGACGTTCCAGCCGTCGGCGAGCAGGTCGCCGGGGGTGGAGCTCATCTTGCCGCCGCGGCGTTCGATCGGGAACGTGTTGAACACGATCGCCGACCCGGCGGCCCGCCACCACGTGTCGAAGAAGTAGTCCGCGGCGGCGGCGAACGCGGTACGGCGGCGCATCGCGTCCGGCAGCGACAGCAGCAGCAACGGAGTGTCGAGGTGCGAGGAGTGGTTCGCGACGATGATCGCCGGACCGTCCAGCTTGAGCAGCGAGTCGAGTCCGCTGACCTGCGGGCTGACCTCGAAGTTCAGTACGGCGTTCAGCGGCCCCTTCTGGAGCAGGTCGCGGACCGCGATCGCGGCCGGCGTACGGGCCCACCGCGTCGGGAAGACCGAGGTCTCCTTGGGGATCACGTACGGCTCGGCGGACCGCGGGACCTGGGGCCGCCGGCCCCAGCGCCAGCCGCGCGCGACCTGCCGGACGTCGCGCGCGGTGTCGCGGCCGAACTTCACCAGGCTGGTACCCATCAGCGCACGTCCGCGAGCAGGTGCGGCGGGTTGTGCAGGTACGTGATCGACGGCGACCGGCCGACCGAGTGGCTGACCATCTCGAGCGCGTCGGACAGCGTCGACGCGGACCGGAAGCCCATCCGTTCGACGGTCTTGCGGTTGGCGCCGACCCAGACGATGTCGCCGCAGTGGTCGAGCGCGTGCGAGATCCAGTACCACATGTAGAACGGGTGTACGCCGTGGTATGCGTTCGAGGTCCGGTACAGGTGGATGTACCACGGGTCCTCGGCGTACTGCTTCTCGAACTTCGCCTCGATCGTCGCCGGGTCGGTGCTCTCGGCAAGCACTTCCTCGAAGAAGTCGACGTACGACGGGTGGTGCAGCTGGCTGAACTCGTAGTCGACCGGGTGGTACAGGATGACGGCGCCGTCCTTGCGGACGATCGGCTGGCCGAGGTACGAGTTGAAGTAGTAGCCGAGCCCCATGCAGGCGGCGAGGATCGGGTTCATCACCGAGTTGACGTTGTACGGCCCGATGAACGGGACGCCCATGATCGCGACGTCGGCCTGGCCCTGGACCTCGACCCGGTGCTGCCGGTGCACGGCTTCGATGGTCTTCTCGTGGACCGGCTCGATCTTGCCGGCGGTGACGCCGGTCAGGCCGTAGTTGGAGCGGACGTCCTGGAAGATCTTCCGCCGGATCCTGGTCGGGGCGACGTCGAGGCCGCGCTTGGCGGCGAGGTAGGAGCCCTGGTCCTTGATCGACCATTCCCACTCGCGCTTCTGCAGGAACTCCAGCGGCCCGCCGAAGATGTCGTTGTTCAGCGTGGTCTCGATCTGGAAGACCTTGACGTGCTGGGTCAGCACCTCACCCATCCGCCAGGCGGAGTGGTGCATCTTGGAGGCCTTGTGGTCCATGAAGGACCGCGAGTGGATCATCGTGTGGCTGTTGTGGTGGTGCTTCAGCGACTTGTACGACGCCAGCCCGATCGACGTCGACTTGTGCCCGCCGTCCATCGCGACCAGGTTCACGTTGACGTAGACGAGCAGGTCGGACTCGGCGGCCCGCTTGGAGATCTCGACGTCCTCGCCGTGCCGGGTCTGGCCCAGGTGGGTGAGGTTGTCGCGGTCCTCGGCGTCGAAGTTGTAGAGCTTGCCGTCGGGGTAGAACGACCGGAAGACGCGCTCGCCGACGATGTCGCGCAGTTCGTTCGGGGTGAGCCGGCGGTGCAGCGCGTTCGCGGAGATCAGCTCGACGTCGTCGACGCCGGCCTGCGCGGCGAGCTCGAGGACCGCCTCGATGATGCGCTGCCGGATGTCCGGCTTCTTCATCGGCGGCAGCGGGATCGAGATGTCGTCGAACGCGATGGTGAGCCGCATCCCGGCGCGCAGCAGCTCGGGCAGCGGCTCGGACTCGAGCGGGTGCAGCAGCGCGTTCTGGATCGCCTCGTCGACGTCGCGGACGGGCGGCAGTGCCTCCGGCGGGTACACCACCCGGGTGCCCTGCGGGAAACGCTCCAGCAGGAAGCCCTCACCGTTGTGCACGAGCAGGGGCGGAGTACGGTCATCCACCTCAAGGACGAAACCTGGCCGAGACATGTTCAGAACCTCTCTCGTCGTACGTTCAGCGCCCTCATGAGGCCCTCACATCGAATGCGACCTTGACTGTGCCCAGCCGGCCGGCGGAGTGCGCGTGGTCGAGCGCCTCGCGCCAGCGGTAGAGCGGGTAGCGGGCCCCGACGATCCCGTCGAGCGGGGCGCGGCCGGCGAGTTCCAGCGCGGTCTCGAAGGCCGGGCGGCCGTTCGGTTCGTCCCGCGCGGACGCGTAGGTGCCGGTGACCTCGAGTTCGCGGAACCAGACCGGGGACAGGTCGGCGCCGCTGGCCGGCATCCCGGACAGTACGACGCGGCCGCCCGCCTTGGTGACCCGCAGGACGGTGTCTATCGACGCCTTGCTGCCGACCGCGTCGACGGCGACGTCGACGCCGCCGAGCAGGAACTCGGGCGAGCCGAACTCGGGCTTGAGCCGGAACGCGCCGGTGGAGCGCCGGACGCCGCGGAACACCTCGTCGGGTGCGACGACGTCGCTGGCGCCGAACGCGCGGGCGAGTTCCCGCTGCTTGGCGTGTTTGGCGACGACCGTGATCCGTCCGGCCTGCGTCAGTTCGCGGAGCGCGAGCGTCGCGAACAGCCCGACGGCGCCGGCGCCGCTGACGAGCACGGACTGCCCGGCCTGGACGTTGGCCCGCAGTGCGGCGTGCACGGCTCCGGCGAGCGGCTCGACGAGTACGGCGCGTTCGTCGGACATCCCGTCGGGTACGGCGTACAGCTGGCTGCGGTGCGCGACCATGAGGTTGCCCCAGCCGCCGCCGGTGTCCTGGCAGAACCCGGTCTGCAGGCCGGGTGCGACGTGGCCGACTGTGATCCGGTCGCAGCGGTTGGTGTTCCCGGACGCGCAGCCGGCGCACGGCTCGACGCCGCGGGCCGTGCAGGTCAGGACGCTGTCCATGACGACGCGCGTACCCTTCGGCAGGTCTTCGCAGTCGTCGAGGAGTTCGCCGACGATCTCGTGACCGGGGACGAACGGCATCGACACCAGGGCCGAGAAGTACAGCTTGGTGGAACCGGTGACCATGCCGAGGTCGGAGCCGCAGATGCCGGACAGGATCGGGCGGATCCGCGCCCAGCCGTCCCGTTCGGCCTTCGGCTCGTTGATCGTGACCAGCCGCAGCGGCGCGGCCGGGCCGGTGAGCATGCCGGGGATCCGGCCACCGACCGCCTTCGCGGCCAGGAACTTGGCCGGCGACCGGTACATCTCGAGAGCGAGCATCATCGTACGTTCACCCCAGGGAGCTCCAGACGAGAAGAGGTGGACGGGGTCTTCCAGTCGACGATCTGCCAGCGCGATGCCCGGGCGGCCCGGAACAGCGACACGTCCGGCGACACCGCGACCGGGTTGCCGACCGCGGCCAGCATCGGCAGGTCCGAGTGGCTGTCGGCGTAGGCGTAGGACTTGGACAGGTCGATGCCGGTCTGCCGCGCGTGGTGCTTGATCCAGGCGGCCCGGGACTCGCCGACCAGCGGCGGGCCGGACAGGAACCCGGTGCAGCGGCCGCGGTCGTCGACGGCCAGCTCGGCCGCGACGATCTCGTCGAACAACGGCTCCAGCGGCCGGGTCAGCGGCCGGACGGCGCCGGTGATCAGGATCGTCTTGTGCCCGGCGGCGCGGTGTTCGCGGATCCGCCGGACGGCGGCGCCGCTGAGCCGTTCGAGGACGTGCTCGGCGAGGATCTCGTCGACGATCTGGTTGAGTTCCTCGAGGTCCGCCCCGGCGTACCGGCGGTAGATGGTGCGCAGGAACGTGCCGCGGTCCTTGCGTTCGGCGGCGATCAGCTTCGGCAGCTTGCGCAGCATCGCGCCGATCTCACCGGCCCGCTGCGGACCGTCGAGCTCGGGCAGCCGCATCCACAGGTAGGTCTCGATCACGTTCGAGGACAGCAGCGTGCCGTCCATGTCGAACGCCGCGATGACCTTGGATTCGGACGGCTCGACCTTCTTCAGTACGCCGGCCGACTCGGCGAGCGCCTTGTTCCGCTTCTTCCGGACGACGTCGAGCCGGCGCATCGACTCGGTGACGCTCGGGCAGTGCAGCTCCTGCAGGTAGTACTGCCAGTCGACGACCGACGTGTCGCAGGCGAACTTCTCCTTGTCGTCACCCTCGAGCGCGTTGTGCAGGGCGAGGACGTTGTCGTCGATGAACTGCAGCTCGGCCTGCGCGTACTCCGAGTACAGGTCCATGTAGCGGCGCAGGAAGTCCAGCCGGCGCTTCTGTACGTCGAGCTCGCGGGCGTACTTGCGGGTCCGCTCGCCGCGCGGGACCCGGGTGATCACGGCGTCGGCGATCTTGTGCGCGCGTTCGCCGTACCGCAGCATCGTCTCGACCGAGTCGCCGCCGGGGAACTTCCAGACCGGCAGCCGGACCGCGCCGCGCTCGCCGAGGTCGAACGGGTGCTTGGAGAAGTACGCGCGGACGCCGGCGTACAGCTGCTCGAAGGTCAGCGGGTTCCGGGCGCCGGAGCCGATGTGGTAGTACTCCGGCTTGCTCAGCTCGGGCTCGGTCGCCATCACCGCGCAGATCGCGCCGACCACGTGGTCGACCGGGATGATCTCGATCACCGAGTCCGGCGAGGCCGGGAACTCCGGCAGCTCGCCGCGGCCGTAGGCGAGGATCAGCGGCTCGGCCATCTTGAAGCCCTCGATCCAGCCCGGGTGCGGGCTCTGGACCGCGGACTCGATGATGGCCGGCCGGACGATCGAGGTCGGCAGCGTGCCGGAGAACTCCTCGACGACGCGCTCGCCGAGCGCCTTGGTGAACGTGTAGCAGTCGGTCCAGCCAAGGCTGCGGGCGCGCTCGGTGCCGGTCTCGACGAGCCGCTTCGCGACCCACTCGATCCGGCGCCGCTCGGTGTCCGCGGCGGCGGTCAGGTGACCGGCGCGGCGGTGCAGCTTCTCGGACTCCTTGCGGAACTTCGCCAGCATCGGCGCGGACCGGGACTGCTCCTCGATCCGGGCCTTCATCGCCATCCCGGCCTCGGCCTCGGTGCGCCAGTCGACGAGGTGCTCGACCGGGGCCTCCGGGATCGCGCCGCGCCGGCGGCCCGCGGTGTACGCGGTGGAGATGTGGACGTAGTGCACCGGGCGTCCGGTTTCCACGATCCGCTCGAGCAGGCTCTTGGTGCCGAGCACGTTGGTCGTGAACGCCTCGTGGATCGGCGGGTCGAAGCTGACGTCGCCGGCGCAGTGCACGACGATGTCGAGATCCTTCGGCAGCTCCGGTACGTCGGCCAGGTCGCCGTCGATCACGTGGATCCGGGCCGCGGACAGCGCCTCGGCGTCGGCGTACTCGGTGCCTTCGCCGTAGAACGGCTTGAAGATGTCCTTCTTCAGCAGCTGCGCCATCCGGTCGGCGCCGGTCAGCGAGCCCTTCGGGCGGATGATCGCGGCCACCGTGGTGCCCGGCAGCTCACCGATGATCCGGTGCAGCAGCGCCTCACCGACGAAGCCGGTGACGCCGGTGACCAGGACCTTCTTGTCCCGGAGCTTGTCGGCCAGACTCACTTGTCGCCTCCACGCGTGAGTTCGAGTGCCTCGGTCAGGGTGAACGCGCCGGCGTACAGCGCCTTGCCGACGATGACGCCCTCGACGCCGTCCGGGACCAGCGTGCTCAGGGCCTTGAGATCGTCGAGGCTCGAGACGCCGCCGGACGCGACGATCGGCTTGTCGGTGCGCGCGCACAGGTCGCGGTACAGGTCCAGGTTCGGGCCCTGGAGCATGCCGTCCTTGGTGACGTCGGTGACGACGTACCGCTCGCAGCCGGCGGTCTCCAGCCGGGCGAGCACCTCGTACAGGTCGCCGCCTTCCTTGGTCCAGCCGCGGGCGGCCAGCGTCCGGCCCCGGACGTCCAGGCCGATCGCGACCCGGTCGCCGTACTGCTGGATGATCCGGTCGCACCACTCCGGGTCCTCGAGCGCGGCGGTCCCGATGTTTACCCGGCGGGCACCGGTGGCCAGAGCGGCCGCCAGGGACTCGTCGTCGCGGATGCCGCCGGACAGCTCGACCTGGACGTCGAGCTTGCCGGTCACGTCGGCCAGCAGCTCACGGTTGCTGCCGCGGCCGAACGCCGCGTCCAGGTCGACGAGGTGGATCCAGTCCGCCCCCGCCTCCTGCCAGGCCATCGCCGCCGCGAGTGGATCGCCGTACGACGTCTCGCTGCCGGCCTCCCCCTGCACCAGCCGAACCGCCTGCCCGTCCGCCACGTCGACGGCAGGCAGCAGCACCAAATGCTCAGACATGGGCCACACCCTAGAGGGCGTTGCTGAGAGATCCGTAACCCGGAGGCCTCCTGAGTCGTTTGAAATCGATCTGTCTCAGCAATACCAGTGAGGTCAATGGTATTACACATAGGCTGGTCCGGTGGTCACCCTGGAGCAGCTCGAACGCGACCCTCATCCCACCCTCGCCGCGATCCGCCCGATCGGCTGGATCGACGCGCTGAACTCGTGGGTCGTCACCGGGCGCACTCTCGCCGTGCAAGTCCTTCGCGACCCCGCGACCTTCACGGTCGACGACCCCCGCTTCTCCACCGCCCAGGTGGTCGGTCCGTCGATGCTGTCGCTCGACGGTAACCCGCACAAGACGCACCGGGATCCGTTCGAGTCGCCTTTCGGGCTGGCCGAGACTCGTAGACGCTTCGCGGAGCCGGTCCGGCAAACCGTGGACGACCTGATGTCCGCCCTGACCTCACCGGCTGACCTGCGGACCGGCCTGGCGGGTCCGCTGTCCGTTGCCGTGGTCGCCTACTCTCTCGGGCTGCCGCCCGCGTCGGCCCCGACCGTCCTCGACTGGTATTCGGCGATCTCCGACTCCGTGTCGGGGGTGTCCGCCGGGCGACCCGTGACCGACGCGGGAGCGGCCGCGTTCGCGGAGCTGCACAAGCACGTTGCCGCGGGCATCGACGGGCAGGACTCGCTGCTGGCCGTCGCCGCGCACGCGGGGCTCGGCGTGGACGAGGTGGTGGCGAACGCCGCGGTGCTGATGTTCGGCGGCATCGAGACCACCGAGGGCATGATCACCAACGCGCTCTGGTACCTGCTGACCAACCCGTCCCAACTCGAACTGGTGCTGGCCGACCCGACCCTCCTCGCGAACGCCGTCGAGGAATCGCTCCGCCTGGAACCGGCCGCCGCCGTGGTCGACCGCTACGCGACCCGGGACGTCGAGCTCGCCGGCCACCGGATCCGGCGCGGCGACATGGTCACCGTCTCGCTGGCCGGCGCGGGCCGGGACCCGGAGGTGTTCGAGCACCCCGATACGTTCGACGTACGGCGTACCAACGCCCGCCGGCATCTGGCCTTCGCGAGCGGGCCGCACATCTGCCTCGGCATGCACCTGACCCGCCTCGAGACCATCGTCGCGCTCGAAGCGGTCCTGAAGCTCCCGGGTCTGCGCCTGGCGCCGGGCTCTCCCCCGCCGCACGGTCTCGTCTTCCGCAAGCCGTCCGCGCTGAACGTCACCTGGGACGCGTAAGCACCAGCATCGTCGCCGGATGCGCCGGCAGTACCCGTTCCGGATCCTGCTCCGCGTCCGCCGCGAACCGCGCGAACCCGGCGGCGGTCTCCGCCTCCGGCAGCTGCTCGAACGTCGACAACGCCCGCAGACTCAACCGCTCGTACGTCGCCCGCAGCGTCCGCGGGTCCTCCGCCGCGATCCGTACGACGTCCGCGTCCGGCACCAGCCCCGCCTCGACGGCCAGCGCCCGTACCCCGGCCACCGTGCGGTACATCGCCGCGTCGACCGCCGGCGCCGACGGGAAGTACCGGTACCAGAACAGGTCCGGCATCAGGTCGGCGAACTGCGTCCGCAGCAGCGCCACTGCCCCGGGCCGCAGCACCCGCCGGACCTCCCGGAGCCCCTGCAGCGGATCCGTCCAGTGGTGCAGCGTGAGGAACATCAGCACCACGTCGACCGATGCCTCGGGCAACGGAATCGCCTCGGCGCTGCCTTTCAGGTACCGGACCCGCGGCGCCGGCTCGGCCGCCTCGCGCATCCGGTCCGCGGGCTCCACGCCGTACACCTGCCCGCCGAACTCGGCCGCCAGCCCCGGCGTGAACCGGCCCGTACCGCTGCCGAGGTCGAGCACGTCCAACGGCCGCCGGTCCGGCACGTACGCCGCGAACGCCGCCGTCCACCGGGCTACTTCCGCGGGCGAGATCCGCCGGCCCGCGACGTACACGCTGCTCATCCGACCGTCGTAGTCGACCATGCCCGTCAACCTACCCGCGGGCGTCAGGCGAAGAACACGTCGTACGCGAGTCGCAGGATCAGCGCGGAGACCACCACCAGGAAGATCACCCGGACGAACCGGCTGCCGCGGGCGACCGCCGTCCGGGCGCCGAGGAGGCCGCCGAGCATGTTGGCCGCCCCCATGATCAGGCCGAGCCGCCACAGCGGCGCGCCGTGCAGGGCGAACACCAGGATCGCGCCCAGGTTCGTGGCCACGTTGGCGATCTTCGCCTTCGCGCTGGCCTGCAGGAAGTTGTACCCGAGCAGGCCGACCAGCGCGAAGATCAGGAACGACCCGGTCCCCGGCCCGACCGCGCCGTCGTAGAACCCGATCAGTACGCCGACCCCGGCCGCGGCCAGGTAGTGGTCACGGCCGTCGAAGCGCAACGCCGTCCGGGCGCCGAGCGACGGCTTCATCGCGGTGTAGATCGCGACCACGACCAGCAGCACCAGCACGATCGGCTTGAACCAGGACATCGGGATCTTCGTGGCGACCAGCGCACCGCCCGCGGCGCCGAGGCCGGCCAGAATCGCCAACGGCAGCACGGTTCTACGGTCCGGACGCACCTTGACACCGAACGTGACCGCGCTGGTCGTCGTCCCGCACAGCGACGAGATCTTGTTCGTGGACAGGATCTGCGCCGGCGACGCGTTCGGCAGGCCGAGCAGCATCGCGGGCAGCTGCAGCAGCCCGCCGCCACCGACCACCGCGTCGATCCAGCCGGCCGCGAAGGCCGCGAGGACCAGGAACAGCAACGTCAGCAAGGAAACATCGGGCACAGGCGACGATGATCCCGTCAGGGCGTAGGACCGCTCAACCATTACACCGGCCGATGAGAGCTATGACACCCGATCCGGGAGAATGGCCGGGTGAAGTTTCTCCTGCTGATCCACAACAATGCCGAAGCGCTCGAGGGATACACCGAGCAGCAGCTGGTCGAGCTGTCCGGCGGGCGCGAGCACATCGCCCAGCTGGCCCGCGAGCTGATGGGGACGGGCGAGCTGGTGTCGGTCCTCGGGCTCGACGAACCCGGCCAGGGCGTCCAGCTGGTCGCCGGTACGCCGGTGGTCTCGGACCGGCCGCTGCTGGAGACGAAGGAGTACCTCGCCGGCGCGATGGTGCTGAACTGCGCGTCGCAGGAGCGGGCCTTGGAGATCGCGGCGCTGATCCCGCTGGCGCAGTTCCGGCGGGTCGAGTTCCGCCAGATCCGGCTCGATCAGGACGACTTCCTCGCGGAGCTCAACGGCCGGTGACCGACGTAGAGGCTGCGATCCGGGCCGCCGCGCCGCGGGCGCTGGCCGCCTTGGTCCGGCGGTACGACGCGTTCGACCAGTGCGAGGACGCCGTCCAGGAGGCGCTGCTGGAAGCGTTCGTACGGTGGCGGGAGAACGGCGTACCGGAGCAGCCGATCGGGTGGCTGATCAGCGTCGCGACGCGGCGGATGATGGACGGCTGGCGGCGCGACAACGCGCGGCGGCAACGCGAGCTCAACGACTTCCTGCGGGCGGCCGACCCCGACCCGGAGGACTACCACGAGGACACCGACGACACCGTCCGGCTGCTCGTCCTCTGCTGCCATCCGGCGCTCACGCCGGCGTCGCAGATCGCGCTGACGCTGCGGTCGGTCGGCGGCCTCACGACGGCCGAGGTCGCGGCCGCGTTGCTGGTCGGCGAGACGACCGTGGCGCAGCGGATCAGCCGGGCCAAGCGGCAGATCGCCGGCGCGCGGTTCGAACTGCCGACGGCCGAGGAGTACGACGTACGGCTCCGCGCCGTGCTGCAGGTGCTGTACCTGATCTTCAACGAAGGGCACACCGCCAGCGCGGGCGCCGCGTTGCAGCGGGTGGACCTCGCGGACGAGGCGCTCCGGATCACCCGGCTGCTACACCGGTCCGCCGGCGGATCGGGCGAGGTCGCCGGGCTGCTCGCGTTGATGATCCTCACCCACGCCCGCCGCGACGCGCGGACCGGCCCGGGCGGCAGCCTGATCCCGGCGGACCGGCAGGACCGCTCCCGGTGGTACGCCGACGAGATCGCCGAAGGCACGCAGCTGGTCGAGGACGCGCTGCGCTCCGGCACCGTAGGCCCGTACCAGCTCGAGGCCGCGATCGCCGCCGTCCACAGCGAGGCCGACTCGGTCGAGACCACCGACTGGATCCAGATCGCCGGCCTGTACCGGCTCCTCGAACGGGTCGACCCGAGCCCGATGGTGACGCTCGGCGCGGCCGTCGCGGTCGCGATGACCGAAGGCCCGGACGCCGGGATCGCGATCGTCGAACGGCTCGCCGACGACCGGTACCTCGGCGACCACCACCGCCGGCTCTCCGTCCTCGCCCACCTGCAGGAGCTCGCCGGGCGGCCGGACCGGGCGCGCGCCAACTACCTCGCGGCGCTGGAGCGCACCCGGAACGCGGCCGAACAGGACTACCTGCGCGAACGCATCGCCCACCTCATCCGGGCATAGCTCCCGGTCCCACGCCGTCGCGAGCAGGTGCTCGGTGACGGCGGCCGCCGGTCCACTCCGGGCCGGGCGGCACGGTCAGCGGGCCGCGGAACACGTGCCCGGGATCGACGGACTGCTTGAGAGCAGCCAGCCGCTTGCGGTGCGGCTCCGGGAAGCAGGCGGCGAGGTCGGCCTCGGTCGGGTCGGACAGGAAGTTCAGGTACGCACCGTCCGGCTTCAGCGACCGCCACAGCGCGTCGAAGTCCTTCGGCTGCTGCGTGCCTTGCTGCTCGGGTGATCCCAGCAGCACCGAGTTCACCAGGAGCCGCGCATCCCGATGCGCGAACGCGGTACCGTCCGCGGGCATCGCGCCGTACGCACCGCCGAGCGCGCGGATCTCGATCGCCAGCCCCGGGATGCGCGGGCGGGCCGCGAGCAGCTTCTCCGTCAGGTCGTTCGGCCAGGTGTTGTAGAAGCCGTTGCGGATCCGCGGACGCCACTCGGGCGGCATCGCCATGTCGACGAAGACCTCGGCGTACGGGACCTCGGCGACCTTGTCGGTGATCAGCGAGCCGAGATGGCGCAGGGGTTCGAGGGCGTCTACGTCGGTCGTACACACCTGGATCGCGACCGGGACCTGGCGGTCCGCCATCATCGTCGGCGCCAGTTGCAGGCTCGACGTGAGGCCTTCGGGCGCGTCCGCGGCATACTCCGCCCAGCCGTCGAGGACCTGCTGCGCCTGGGTCCACGGGTAGAGCAGCGTGCCGAAGTGGACGGTCGGTCGGCGTACGGCGGCGATGTCGTACGACGTGACCACACCGAGACCGCCCGCGGCGCCGCGGAGGCCCCAGAACAGTTCCGGCTCAGCCGACGCGTCGACCCGGCGTACCACACCGTCGGCCGTCACCACCTCGGCCGCGACCACGTTGTCGATCGCCAGACCGTGCCGGCGCACCATCCAGCCGATCCCGCCGCCGGCCATCAACCCGCCGACACCGACGCTCGCGGTATCACCCGACGAGATCGCCAGCCCGAGCTTGCCGAGCCGCTGCGCGACCTGCCCCCAGGTGGCGCCGGTGCCCACCCGTACGACGTCGTCCGGCAGCACCCGCACGTCGTCCATCGGGCGTACGTCGATCACCACACCACCGTCGCTCGTCCCGATCCCGGCGGCGTGATGCCCGCCGCTGCGGACCGCTACCGCGAGGTCCTGCGTCTCGGCGTACCGCAGCCCCGCGACCACGTCGGCCGGTCCGGTGCACCTGATGATCACCCGCGGCTTCCCCGCATTCATGATCACCCGCCCGGCGTCGGCGTACCCCACGTCCCCGTCGACGAGCACCTCCCCCGCCACGACCGCCCGCAGTTCACCCAGCCCGCCGTGGGCCAGCACAGATTCGTTCATCACCAACTCCATTCCCCGGCGCCCCCTCTGGCGCCACACCCCGGGATCGGAGCCGACCGCCCCACCTCGACATCCCTACCGCACAAACCTCAGGAAACATTCGAGGGGATATCCGTTGGTGTTGGGGGTTCTCCCCTCGCACACCAGCAGATAACCCCCAGCACCAACGGATATCCCCTCCAACACCACCCCAGTTGCTCCATGGAGCGCGGCCCCGCACGGGACGTGGGCCGGCCCCGTTCCCTTGGGGGACGGGGCCGGTGGGGTGCTGGGTCAGCTGCGGACTGCGGTGACGAGGTGGTTGACGACGTCCGCGACCGGGACGTCGGCGCGATCGCCGGAGCGGCGGTCCTTGACCTCGATCGTGCCGTCGGCGAGGCCCTTGCCGACGACGGCGATCGTGGGCACGCCGAGCAGCTCGGCGTCCTTGAACTTGACGCCCGGCGACACCTTCTCGCGGTCGTCGTACAGCACGGTCAGGCCGCGGGACTCCAGCTCGGCGGCGATCTCGGCCGCCTTGTCGAAGACCTCTTTGTCCTTGCCGGTGGCGACCAGGTGGACGTCGGCGGGGGCCAGTTCGCGCGGCCAGATCAGGCCGAGGTCGTCGTGGTTGCCCTCGGCTACGGCGGCCACCGCGCGGGTCACGCCCACGCCGTAGGAACCCATCGTGACTGTGACGAGCTTGCCGTTCTGGTCGAGGACCTTGAGGTCGAGGGCTTCGGCGTACTTGCGGCCGAGCTGGAAGATGTGGCCCATCTCGATGCCGCGCGCGGTCTCGAGCGCGCCCGAGCCGTCCGGTGCCTGGTCGCCGTCGCGGACCTCGGCGGCCTGGATCGTGCCGTCCGCGGTGAAGTCGCGGCCGTGCACCAGGTTGATCACGTGGAAGCCGGGCTTGTCGGCGCCGGTCACCCACGCGGTCCCCTGGCCGACCCGCGGGTCCAGCAGGTACCGGATGCCGGAGGTGTTGTCCGCGCCGAGCACACCGGGACCGATGTACCCCTTCGCCAGCGACGGGTACTTCTCGAAGTCCGCCTCCTCGAAGGCGACGACCTCGGCCGGCTCCACCTGCGCGCCGAGGCGCTTCTCGTCGATCGCGCGGTCGCCGGGGACGCCGATCGCCAGCGGCTCGCGGGTGCCGTCGGGGTTGAGCAGCATCACGAGCACGTTCTTCAGCGTGTCCGCGGCCGTCCACTCGCGCCCGTCGGTGCGCGGGTGCTTCGCGTTCAGCGCGTCGACGAGCGTGTCGATGGTCGGCGTGTCCGGCGTGTCGACGACCTCGGCGGCCGGTACGGCGGACGCGTCCACCGGCGCGGCCTGCGGCACCACAACCGCCTCGACGTTCGCGGCGTACCCGCCCGGCGAGCGGACGAAGGTGTCCTCACCGTTCTCCGCGATCGCCAGGAACTCCTCGGAGCGGGACCCGCCCATCGCGCCGGACATCGCCTGCACGATCACGTAGTCGAAACCGAGCCGGTCGAAGATCTTGATGTACGCCTTGCGGTGCAGCTCGTACGACGCGGCGAGGCCGTCGTCGTCGATGTCGAACGAGTACGAGTCCTTCATCACGAACTCGCGCCCGCGCAGCACCCCGGCCCGCGGCCGCGCCTCGTCGCGGTACTTGTTCTGGATCTGGTAGATCGACAGCGGCAGGTCCTTGTACGACGAGTAGAGGTCCTTCACGACCAGCGTGAACATCTCCTCGTGCGTCGGGCCGAGCAGCATGTCCGCGCCCTTGCGGTCCTTCAGGCGGAACAGGTTCGGCCCGTACTCGGTCCAGCGGCCGGTGGCCTCGTAGGGCTCGCGGGGCAGCAGCGCCGGGAACACCAGCTCCTGGGCGCCGATCGCGTCCATCTCGTCGCGGACGATCCGCTCGACGTTGCGCAGCACCCGCAGGCCGAGCGGCAGCCAGGTGTAGATGCCGGGCGCCGTCCGGCGGATGTAGCCGGCGCGGACGAGCAGCTTGTGGCTCGGGACCTCCGCGTCCGCCGGGTCCTCGCGAAGGGTGCGGAGGAACAACGACGACATACGCAAAATCACGGGAGTCTCCAAGCGTGCAAAGTCGGGTAACAGGACATCAAAGAGAATATCGGTCCGCCGGTACTGCTCGTACCACGTTATCCACAGGTCACTCGCGGGCGGCCTTCAGCGCCCACCGGATCAACGGCACCTGCAGCGGCAGCCGCGCGAAAGCAATCGCTCGGGCGAACGGCGAGGCGTTGCGCAGGTCCGCGGCCATCTGGACGTTCGCCGGGAACACCGCCACCAGCAATCCAGCGCTCGCCAGCCCGGCCAGCCGCCGGGTCCGCGGGTGCAGCAGCCCGGCCGCGCAGGCCAGCTCCGCGACCCCGGACGCGTACACGAGTTCCTTCTTCCGCGGCAGCACCTTCGGCACGATCGCCTCGAACGGCTCGGGCTTGACGAAATGCAGCGCCCCGACCACGCCGAACAGAGCGGCCAGACCCGTCGTACTCCGCGATGCCATGCGTGGGAGCTTAGAACAGGATGGTGGCGAAGGTCTCGACGGTGCGGAACCCGACACGCTCGTACGCCGCCCGCGCCGGCAGGTTGAAGGCGTTCACGTACAGCGTGACCACCGGCGCGATCTGCCGGGCCAGCTCCACCACGGCCGCCATCCCGGGCGCGGCGAGCCCGCGGCCGCGGTACTCCGGATCCACCCAGACGCCCTGGATCTGGCAGACCCCGCTGCCGACCGAGCCGACCTCGGCCTTGAACACCACCCGGCCGTCCTCGATCCGGGCGAACGCCCGCCCGGCGCGGATCAGCTCCGCGACCCGGGACCGGTAGAACGTCCCGTCCGGACCGGTCTGCGGCGGTACGCCGACCTCCTCGGTGTACATCGCCACGCACGCCGGGTACAGGATCGGCAGCTCGACCGGCTCCACCGCACGGACCAGCGGATCCGGCGCGATCGCCGGCGACCCCTCGATCACCATGAACGGCTGGTCGTCGCGCACCTCGCGGGCCGGTCCCCAGTGCGGCTCGAGGATCGTCCACAGCTGGTCGACCGCGCGGGCCGGGCCGAGGATCTGGAAGCAGTTCCGCCCACGGCGCAGCGCGTACGCCGCGAACGCCCGCAGCGCGGCGTCGTCCGCGCCGACCGGGACCATGTTCCCGCCGGCGTGGCAGAGCGCCTCGAGCGCGCCCTTCTCGACGTACCCCCAGACCTCCGCGCCGCGCCGCGGGTCGAGTCCGGACGCCTGCACGAGGCTGTCGACGAAGACGTTGACCACCGGATCGCGGGCGATGACCGCGCGCGCCGCCGCGAGGTCACGAGGACCGAGAACCCTGACACCCACGCGCAGAACCTAGCCGATGTTCAGCAGGTTCGTATGCAACGGGGCCGGGTCAGGCCACCTGCGGCTCCTGCCCGGCGGCGATCCGGCGCAGCGGCGACGTCCACGCGACCAGCACGCCGACGCACCCGAACAGCCCCATCAACACCATCCCGGTGCGCGGCCCGAACGCGTTTCCGAGCAGTCCGCCGAGCACCGATCCGAGCGTCCAGCCGACGCCCCAGGACAGCATCCGGCCGGCGGTGTTGACCCGGCCGAGCAGGTGCTCCGGCGTCACCTGCTGCCGGTACGAGACCGCGTTCACGATCACCAGCACGTACGCCGATCCCCAGACGAGCAGCGCCAGCGCGGCCACGGTCCAGTGCGGCGACAGCGGCGCGAGTACGCCGATCAGCGCCGACGCGGGCAGTGCGTACAGCGTGATCGCGGCCGGAGGCATCCGTTTCAGCAGGCGCGGGAGGCTGAGCGCGGCGATCAGTCCGCCGATCCCCCACGTCCCCCACACCAGCCCGAAGCGGAGTCCCGACGTACCGATGTGCAGGACGCGGTCGCACCACACCACGATCAGCGCCATGAAGCCGCCGCCCGCGAAGGACTGGATGCTGCCGACGATCGTCATCGTCCGGACGCCGGCGTGCCGGACCAGGTACCGCAGGCCGTCGCGGATGTCGTTCAGCACCACCCGCGGACGCAGCGGCGGGCGCCCGTCCCGGGGCTCCGACATCGCCCGGACGATCCCGCGGACCGCGAACGCGGACGCCGCGAAGCTGATCGCGTCCAGCGTCAGCAGGCTGGCCGGATCGAGGACCGCTAGCAGCAGACCGGTGAGCGGCGGGACGAACAGCTCGATCAGGCTGGACGCCGTCCACACCGCCGAGTTCGCCTGCGCGACCCGCGCCCGGCCGACGAGCACCGGCAGCGCGCCGAAGTTCGCGCCGTCGAAGAACGTGTAGACGGCCTGCACGGTGAACGCGACCACCAGCACCTGGACGACCGTCAGTACGCCGAGCAGATGCGCGACCGGGACCGACCCGACGAGGACGGCGTTCACGCAGTCCGCCGTCACCATCACGCGCCGCCGGTTCCAGCGGTCCGCGAGCGCACCGGCGAACAGGCCGGCCAGCAGGTACGGCGCCGACTCGAGCGCGCTGACCACCGCAGTGAGCACGGTCGATCCGCTGAGCCGGTAGACCAGCACCGGGAGCGCGATCGCGGTCACCATCGAGCCGGTGACGGACAGCGCCCGCGCCAGCCAGTACCGCCGGAAGTCCGGATCGTCCCGCAGCCGTTGCGGCGCCCCCGTCGTCGTCATGCCGGGCATCGTGCAACTTCAGGTGCGGTCGAGGTCAAGGCTCAGCCACATCAGGTCGTCGCCGAGTTCGCGGTCCGGGACCCGGCGCGGCGGCTCGAAACCCTGCGATCGGTAGAAGCCGATGGCCTTCTCGTTCGTCACGAGGACGTCGAGCAGGAGCTCCGGCGTACCGGCCGGGAGCGCGTCGATCGCCGCGTCGAGGAGTGCTTTGCCGATCCCCTTGCCCTGGTGGCCGGGCACGACGTACAGCTTCCACATCACCCAGAAGTCGTCCTGCCGGCCGAGGCCGGTCATGCCGACGAGGTCGCCGCCGTCCTCGGCGACCAGCGTGACGCCGTTCGTGATGCCGCGCTCGACGGCCTCGCGGGACCACCACTGGGCGAGGCCGTCGGTGATGAACTCATCCGGGACGAGGCCGGCGTACGCGACCGGCCAGGTCTGCAGGCCGATCGCGCGGACCGCGTCGACGTCCGCGACCTCGGCCCGGCGGATCATCCGTGCACCACGACGAGCTGCCCGTCCGGATCGGTCAGCTCCAGACCGTCGTCGGTGCGGATCCCCTGCACGCGGCTTCGTACCGCGTCGAGGTCCTCGGACGTGGTCAGGTCGAGCCGTACGCCGAACTCCGCGCCCGGGCCGAACCGGACCGTCGCATCGGCGCCCACCGCCGCGAGGAACGTCCGCCACGCGGGCTCGTCGGCCCCACTCAGGTACGGCGTCACCTCCAGGCGCTCGTCCGGCCGTACGTCGTGCAGCTTGTAGCCGTACATGTCCTCGCTGCGCTCGTCGACCCAGATCACCGCGCCGTCCGGGCCGCTGACCGACAGCACCCGCCCGTACGCCTCGTCGAACACCGTCGCGTCGCCGTACCCGGCCTGCTCGAGCCGCTCGACCAGCTCGTCGATCTTCTCCGCCTCGAACGTCAACGACGTCTGCCCCGCCTGCCCGCCGGTGGAACTCGACGCCGCATCGTGCAACGCGACCATGCCGCGCCCCGCCAGCAGGTCCACCCACCCACCCCGCTCGGACTCGATCCGCGGCCGCAGCCCCAGTCCTTCCAGAAACACCCGCATCGCGTCCACGTCATTCGTGAACCGCAACGGCCTGATCATCGCGCCACTCATCCCTCGGCCTCCCCATGGTTGTCGAGATACTCCGCCAACGCCTGCTCGACGAGCGCCGACAAACTCGCCCCGTCGTCGATCGCCTTGTGCTTCACCCGCCGCACCAGCCCGGGCGGCAGATACACGTTGAACTGCACCTTCTTGCCTGCTTCGTCCGCCATGGCTATATTGCTAGCATCCTAGACAGCTACCAGTCAATGCCTAGGGCCGCAGGTGTCCTCGGCGGCGGCCAGAGTGGGGGTATGTCAACGAACGAGGAGCTCTCGGACCTTGAGGATCTGTTGTGGAAGGCGAACCGGGAAGGGGACGGGGCGTTCTACCAGCGGTATCTGCGGGAGGACGCGATCGCGGTGAGCCGGTTCGGCGTGATCGACAAGGCGACCGCCGTGCCGGGCATCACCGCGAACCACAACCCGTACCTGAGGACGGAGCGCACCGGGGAGCGTGTGATCGTGGTGGACGAGCACACGGCGGTCATCACCTACCACGTCGACGTCACGGCGCTTGTCGACGGCAACGAGGTGCAGGCGCCGTCGTACGCGAGCACCGTCTGGACGAACGCCTCCGGTGAGTGGCTGGTCGCATTCCACCAGCAGACGGCGTTGGTGTCCAACGTCTGAAATTCGTTGCAGAGGTTGAAGTGTTAAGGGCTACCAATCCTCAACGTGATCGGCGGTCGCCGCGTCGGCGTGGCCGTGGGCGGTCTTATCGGAAACTTCGAGCCCGATAGCGGCAACTTTGTTCCGCAATGCGCCCGTTCCGTGGCACGCCAGGTGACGGTGGTGGGTGAGGTGCCCCCTGGCGTCACGCGCTGGCCGGCGCAGCTGCACCAGGGGTGTCGCCAGGGCGTGCGACGTGAAGCTCGATAGGACGTGTCCGTCGTCGACCGGGTCCGTGCAGGCTCAGCACCGGTCCGCGGCAGGTGTTGCGAGTGACTATCTCCTGTCGATCTGCACACCGTCTCCGGCCCCGCACGGACGCAGCACCGACCCAGTCCGTCGAGTCGCGCCGATGTGCTCCGCCCCCACCGCCCGAGTGGACTCTGCTCGGAAAGTCCGCTTTCGCTACCGCTATCCCGAACTTCCGACTCAGGACACTAAACGGCGGTCAGTAGCGCGTCGTCGAGTTCCTTCAGGAGCTTGTGCTTCGGGCGGGCGCCGACGACCGACCAGATCAGCTCGCCACGGTGGAAGAGAGCGAGCGTCGGGAGCGCCATCACCCGGTAGTTCGCGGCGATTTGCGGGTTCTCGTCGGAGTTGAGCTTCACCACGGTCAACTTGTCGGCGCGCTCGTCGGCGATCTGCCCGAGCACCGGTGCGATCTGGTGGCACGGCGGGCACCACTGCGCCCAGAAGTCCACCAGCACGGGCTTGTCGGCCCGCAGTACCTCGTCCCGGAAGCTCTTCTGGTCGACACTGCGCAGCTTGCTCATGCTTTCTTCCTCCAACTCTCGGCATCGGACAGGAGATCGGCCAGCCGCTCCCGCAGGTCGGTCAGCTCGGCGATCCGCCGATCTACCTCCGCGATCCGCGTCCGGTACGCCGTCAACGACGCCGGGCACACGTCCGCCCGCGCATTGCCGGCCCGCAGGCACTCGATGAACGGATACGTCTGCTCGGCCGTCAACCCGAGGCTCAGCAACGCCTTCACCTCGCGCACCACGACTACGTCGTCCGCGTCGTACGCCCGGTACCCGTTGGCCTCGCGACGCGGCTTCAGCAACCCTTGCGACTCGTAGTACCGCACGGCCTTGACCGTCACGCCGGCCTCAGCCGCCAGATCACCGATCCGCATCCCGCCTCCTCACACCCCACGCTAAACCTTGCCCCCAGGGTCAAGGTCAAGCCAGCATAGTCCGATGCACCTCGGCACCCTCCGCGCACCGGACCTGTGCCCCGGCCGGACGATCGAACGTACCGCGGTCCGCGGCGTGCTCGCCCGCGGCGACGAGCTGCTACTGCTCGCGTCCCGGCACGGCGACTACAAGTTCCCCGGCGGTGGTGTCGAATCCGGGGAGACCTTCGAGCAGGCGCTCCGCCGGGAGTTCCACGAGGAGTGCGGGTACGCCGGCGTACTCGTCGGTGCCGAACTCGCGACAACCCGCGAGGAGGTGCCCGCGCGCGAAGCGGAGTACGACGTCTTCGCGATGACGTCGTACTACTTCACCTGCTCCGGCGGCGTTCCTGGTCGCGCCCAGTACCTGGAGGCGTACGAGGCCGACCTCGAACTCACGCCCGTCTGGGTGACCGCGGCCGACGCGCTGGCAGCCAACCAGCGCGTGCTGGCGAGTCGGGTCGGGGTGATGCGGTGGTTGGTGCGGGAGATTGCCGTGCTGGAGTGGCTCAGCGGACGTGCGTGCTGATCCACTCCCCCAGTGCCTTGGCGCTGGCGTCGACGAGGGCGGGCCAGTCGAGCGCGGTCTCGTCGGCGGAGTCGGAGACGTGTTTCACGACGCGGACCGGTACGCCGTGGGCCTGGCAGGCGTAGACCACGCCGTACGCCTCCATGTCGACCAGGTGCGCCCGCTCCGCCAGCCGGGCCCGTACTGCGGGATCGGCCACGAACACGTCACCCGAGGCGAGCACCGTGCCGTCGCCGTCCTCGACCTGGAGTTCGTCCCGCGGGTCGAGGCCGATCGCACGGACGGCGTCCGCGTTGACGTCGTGGTTGATCACCGTGCTCGGCAGGAACAACCCCGACAGGCCGTCCCGGAGCGCCCCGGTGGTGCCGACGTTGAGCACCACCAGGTCCTTCGTGTCGCGCTCGGACAGCGCCCGGCTGACCGCGACGGCCGCCGGGGTCTTGCCGACGCCGGTGAGCAGCACGGGGATCCCGTCCGGGACGTACCGCGCCTCACCGGCGATCGCGCTGACAACCAGGTACTGCGTCATCCGCCAACGCTGACGGTGGGTTCGCCGGCCTCCCCGGCCTCGCCCATCTCCTCGGCGATCCGCATCGCCTCTTCGATCAGCGTCTCGACGATCGCCGCCTCGGGCACGGTCTTGATGACCTCGCCCTTCACGAAGATCTGCCCCTTGCCGTTCCCGGAGGCGACGCCGAGGTCGGCCTCGCGGGCCTCACCCGGACCGTTCACGACACACCCCATGACCGCGACCCGGAGCGGCACCTCCATGCCCTCGAGCCCGGCGGTCACCTGCTCGGCGAGCGTGTACACGTCCACCTGCGCACGACCGCACGACGGGCAGGAGACGATCTCGAGCTTGCGTTCCCGCAGGTTCAGCGACTGCAGGATCTGCAGGCCGACCTTGACCTCCTCGACCGGCGGCGCGGACAGCGAGACCCGGATCGTGTCGCCGATGCCCTTGGACAGTAGCGCCCCGAACGCGACCGACGACTTGATCGTGCCCTGGAACGCCGGCCCGGCCTCGGTGACGCCGAGGTGCAGCGGCCAGTCGCCGCGCTCGGCGAGCTGCTCGTAGGCCTGCACCATCACGACCGGGTCGTTGTGCTTGACCGAGATCTTGAAGTCGTGGAAGTCGTGCTCCTCGAACAGCGACGCCTCCCAGACGGCCGACTCGACCAGCGCCTCCGGCGTCGCCTTGCCGTACTTCTCCAGCAGCCGCTTGTCCAGCGAACCGGCGTTCACCCCGATCCGCAGCGACGTCCCGTGGTCCTTCGCGGCCTGCGCGATCTGCTTGACCTGGTCGTCGAACTTGCGGATGTTGCCCGGGTTCACGCGGACCGCGGCGCAGCCCGCCTCGATCGCGGCGAACACGTAGCCCGGCTGGAAGTGGATGTCCGCGATCACCGGGATCTGCGAGTGCTGCGCGATCTCCTTCAGCGCGTCGGCGTCCTCCTGCCGCGGGCAGGCGACCCGGACGATGTCGCAGCCGGCCGCGGTCAGCTCGGCGATCTGCTGCAGCGTCTTGTTGACGTCGTTCGTCGGAGTGGTCGTCATCGACTGCACCGAGACCGGCGCGTCGCCACCGACCAGCACGCTGCCGACCTTGATCTGACGGGTCTTGCGGCGCGGGGCCAGGGTCGGCGGAGGCAGCGCGGGCATGCCCAGGTTGATGCTCATGTGTCCTTATCCGTTGAACAGCTTGATGGGATTCACGATGTCGGCGATGACGAGCAGCACGCCCATCACCACGATCACACTGGCCGCGACGTACGCGATCGGCAGCAGCTTGGCGACGTCGACGTACCCGGGATCCGGCCGGCCGAACAGCTTCGCGAAGCCGCGCCGGATGCCTTCCCAGATCGCGCCGACCATGTGCCCGCCGTCGAGCGGCAGCAACGGGATGAAGTTGAACAGGGCAAGGAAGAGGTTCAGCGAGGCGAGCAGCAGGATCAGCGTCGCGGCCTTGTCACCGAAGCCCAGGTCGCTGGCCGCGATCTCGCCCGCGACCCGGCTCGCGCCGACGACGCTCATCGGGCTGTCCTGGGCGCGTTTGCCGCCGACGATCGACTGCGCGACGCCGACCAGCTTCTCCGGGAACCGGCCGAGGGCCTGCACGGTGCTGACGGTGTAGGTGCCCATCTTGTCCAGCGCGTACCCGACGCTCTGCCGCTCGAGCTTGTTGACCGGCGAGACGCCGAGGAAGCCGACCGAGACGTACTTGTCGGACGCCGGCGAGTCCAGCACCTGGTTGACGATCGTGTTGGTCTTCAGGGTCAGCTGCTGACCGTTGCGCTCGACAACGATCGTGGCGGCCTTGTCGGTGTTCGCCCGGATCAGCGGGGTGAGCTGGTCCCAGCTGCTGATCTGGGTCCCGTTGAACGAGAGGATCTTGTCGCCGACGTGGAACCCGGCGAGCTTCGCGGGCGACTCCTTGTCGCCGTCCTGGCACTTCCGGTTCGGTGTCGCCTGGTTCGCCGGGATCACGCAGTCGGTGACGGTGGAGATCGTCGTCTGCGGCACGCGGTCGCCGTACAGCGTGTAGAGACCGGTGAACAGCACCGCCGCGATCAGTACGTTGACGAGCGGCCCGGACGCCATCACGATCAGCTTCTTCCACCACACCTTCTGGTAGAACAGCCGGCCGTCGTCCTCGGGCGCGATCGTCTCGTACTCCGCGGTGCGCGCGTTCTCCACCATCGACTGGATCGCGCCGGTGTTGGCCTTGCGGACCCGTAATGGCTCAGCCGGGTCCTGTCCGTGTTTGCTCGGCGGCATCATGCCGATGATCCGGACGAAGCCGCCGGCCGGGATCGCCTTGATGCCGTACTCGGTCTCACCGCGCTGTACCGACCACAGGGTGCGTCCGAAGCCGGCGAAGAACTGCGTGACCTTCATCCCGAACGCCTTCGCAGGGAGCATGTGGCCGAGCTCGTGCAGCGCCACGGAGATCAGCACCCCGAGCACGAACACCACGATGCCGAGGATGGTGAGAAGCACGCTCATGCCTGGTGGGTCTCCTGTACTCCGGTGATCTCACGAGCCCGCGTTCGGGCCCACGCGTCCGCCGCCAGCACGTCGTCGACGGACAGTTCCTCATACGAGGGTACGTCGTGACCGGTCACCACCCGGGCGACCGTGTCGACGATCCCGGTGAACGGCAGCCGGCCGTCCCGGAACGCCTGGACGCAGACCTCGTTGGCGGCGTTGTACACGGCCGGAGCGGTACCTCCCCGGGCCCCCGCCTCGCGGGCCAGCCCGACCGACGGGAACTCCGCGTCGTCGACCGGCTGGAACGTCCAGGTACTCGCCTCCGCGAAGCTCCACGGCCGGGTCGCGTCCGGTATCCGGTCGGGCCAGCCGAGCGCGAGCGCGATCGGTACCGTCATCGTCGGGATCCCGACCTGCGCGATGGTGGCGCCGTCGGTGAACTCGACCATCGAGTGGATCGCCTGCTGCCGGTGGATGACCACGTCGATCCGGTCCATCGGGATGCCGAACAGCAGGTGCGCCTCGATCAGCTCCAGGCCCTTGTTGACCAGCGTCGCGGAGTTGATCGTCACGACCGGGCCCATCGCGAAGTTCGGGTGCTCGAGGGCCTGCTCGACCGTGACGTTCGCCAGCTCGCCGCGCGGCCGGCCGAGGAACGGGCCGCCGCTCGCGGTCAGCAGCAGCTTGCGGACCTCGTCCGGCGAGCCGCCGCGCAGGCATTGCGCGATCGCGCTGTGCTCGGAGTCGACGGCAACGATCTGGCCGGGCTTGGCCCGGCGGGTGACGATCGGGCCGCCGATCACCAGCGACTCCTTGTTGGCGAGCGCGAGCGTGTTCCCCGCGTCCAGCGCCGCCAGTGTCGCGTGCAGGCCGACCGATCCGGTGATGCCGTTGAGTACTACGTCACACGGCAGCGCCGCGAGCTCGCTCGACGCGTCCGGCCCGGTGAGGATCTTCGGGATCCGGAACTCGCCCTGCGCGTACCCCTTGCGCTGCGCTTCCGCGTAGAACGCCAGCTGCAGGTCCTGCGCGACCGTTGCCTTCGCCACCGCGACGACCTCGACGCCGAACTCCAGCGCCTGCTCCGCCAGCAGCCCGACGTTGTCCCCGCCGGCGGACAGCGCGAGCACGCGGAAGCGGTCCCGGTTGCGTCCGATCAGCTCGAGCGCCGTGGTACCGATCGAGCCGGTCGAGCCGAGGATGACGACGCTGCGCGGGTTCACAGCGCCATTGTTCCAGGTCAGGACACCAGCAGGCGGAACGGGAGCCCCCCGAGCCGGATCTCGTCGCCATGGCCCACCATTGCGGTCTGGATCGGTACGCCGTTCACCTGCGTCCCATTGGTGGACCCCAGGTCCCGGAGCTCGTAGCCGGTCGCGTCGATGCGCAGCAGCTCGGCGTGGTGCCTGCTGATCTCCTGACGGTCCAGGATGAGGTCACAGTCGGGTGCACGCCCGATACGGACGAGGTCCAGCAGCGGTACGACGTCACCGGTCTGCGTGACCAGTGCAGGCTGTGGACCGGTCTCCAGCGCGGCGGCGATCTCGGCGACGCCCGCGGTTTTGACGGAGAGCGAGACGATCACGTCGTCACCCTTGTCCACGTGCAGGTTGTGCTGAGCGCCGTACCCCTGCAGGAGGTCGCCGTACTCGTCGATGACCACTGCGGACACGTGGTAATAGCCCGGCGGCAGCTGTGCGTACGCCGAGGAACCGAGCGACGTGGTCAGTATTACTGCGTCGTACTCGCGGTGGCTGATGTCCGTGATCGTGATGAGCACCGGGTTGTTCGCCGTGAGGTGTGCTTCGGCGCCCGTGTCGCCCGGGGTGAACTCGACGGTGATCATCGGCGCCGGGCGGATCTCGTCCAGCCCGACCAGCCGCCCGATCACCGGCACTGTCCCCGTCGGGACGGACAGGGGTACGTACTGGCCATGCGAGCGCACCAGCACGTCCAACTGCGGGCGCGACCACCCGTTGCGGCGGGCGAGCAGGTACGCGCTCACCATGCCCTTGCCGAAGACGAAGGCCACGTCTCCGACAACGGCGCGCACGAATCCACTGACTGGCTCCATCGGCACCCCCAGTGCATCAGTATCCAGGAACAGGAACTCCGGTACGCCAGTCGTCGGTGTGCCGTCGTACCGTTGCCCGCGTGACGACCGCCTTGATCATCGAGAACGACGCCGAGAGTGGACCCGGGCTGCTGCTCGACTGGATGGACGCCCGTGGGATCACCCCGGTCGTCGTCCGGGCGTGGGACGGCGAGCCGGTACCCGCGGGCATCGACGGGCATGCGGCGCTGGTCCTGCTCGGCGGCGGGATGCTGCCGGACGAGGACGAGCGGTCGCCCTGGCTGCCGGCCGAACGTGCGTTGCTCCGTGACGCGCACGGGCGGGTGCCTGTGCTCGGCATCTGCCTCGGTGGGCAGATGCTGGCGCACGAGTTCGGCGGAGAGGTCCGTGGGAAGTACGGGCTGCCGGAGAAGGGCGTGACCTCGCTGACGGTGCTCCCGGCCGCGGCAGACGACGTACTGCTGGCCGGGCTTCCTTCTACGGTCTGGGCCGTGGAGAGTCATCAGGACCAGATCACGCGGCTGCCGGAAGAGGCGGTGCTGCTGATGTCGAGTGAGCGCTGCCCGAACCAGATGCTGCGGATCGGGCAGAGTTGGGGCGTGCAGTTCCACCCGGAGGTCACGGCTGCCCGCGTACGCCGGTGGGACCCGGAGCGGCTGCGTTCGCTGGGATTCGACCCTCTGCAACTGGTGGCCGACGCAGATCGGTACGCCGCGGATCTCGACAAGACGTGGTCGACGGTGGTCGGTCGTTTCCTGTCCCTCGTCGGCTGATGCGGCGCTACCTTTGGGTGCATGAGTCTGGAGCAGCCGCCACCCGGTCACCGGGCATCCGACAACGACCGTGAGCGTGCCGCCGCCGTGGTCCAGGAAGCGCACACCGACGGGCGGCTGGACTTCCAGGAACTCGACGAGCGGCTGACCCAGATCTACTCCGCCAAGACCCAACTGGAACTGCGCAACGCGACCGCCGACCTGGTCCCGGTCGCCCACGGCAGCGCCCAGGAACTCACCCTGCGAGCCCGGCACAGCGCCCAGAAACGCGAAGGCGCCTGGACGGTCCCCGAACGCCTCACCGCGATCGCGGAGCATTCCTCGGTCAAGCTCGACTTCACCGACGCGCTGGTCCATTGGGCCGAGGTGCACGTCGACGCCCACGCCGTCCACAGCTCCGTCGTGATGGTCATCCCCGAAGGCTGGAGCGTCGACATCGACCAGGTCGACATGGTCCACAGCAGCGCCAAGAACAAGGCGGTCCAGCCCCGCGCCGGCGGCGTCCGCCTCCGCGTCACCGGCGAAGCCCGGCACGGCAGCATCGTGGTCCGCCACCCCCGCAAACGCCACTGGTGGTGGCCTTGGTACCGCAAGTGAGCTACGAACAGTCGTACGCCGGCACCCTCCGCCGACACGTCGGCACCCAACGCCTCATCACCCCCGGCCCGCGCGCCGTGATCCGCAATGCGGCAGGCGACGTACTCCTCGTCCGCCGCTCCGACGACGACACCTGGGTCATGCCCGCCGGAGGTCTCGAGCTGGGCGAGTCGATCTGGGACGCGCTGGTCCGCGAGGTGCGCGAGGAGACGGGCCTGGTCGTGGAGGCGGCGACTCCGATCGCTCTCTACACGGGTCCGGAGTACTGGTTCACCAACGCGTACGACGGTGAGCACCAGATGTTCGCGGTGGTGTTCCGGGTGGATGGCTGGAGCGGCACGCTGCTCGGCGAGACCGACGAGACCCGCGACGCGCGGTTCTTCCCGCGCGACCAGCTTCCGCCGCTGCGGCCGGTGTACCAGGAGACGCTTGCCGACCTGGACGCGTTCGACGGCACGGTGATTCTGAAGTAGCGCGTGTGGTCTTCCACACCACCCTGTCACCGCTTCCACCGGCTAGCGTGAGCACATGGGTGCTTCTCTGGATCTGGTGGATGTCGACTCGTTGCTGACCGCGGAAGAGGTCGACGTGCGGGCGGCAGCGCGGCGGTTTGCCGACGAGCGGCTGCGGCCGAGCCTCCCGGACTGGTTCGAGACCGCCTCGATCCCCGCGCGGGAGCTCGCGAAAGAGCTCGGCGCCCTCGGCTTCCTCGGCATGCACCTGACCGGTTACGGCTGCGCCGGCCTCGGCCCGGTCGCGTACGGGCTCGCCTGCCTGGAGATCGAGGCGGCCGACTCCGGCATGCGCTCGCTCGTCTCCGTGCAGGGCTCGCTCGCGATGTACGCGATCTGGAAGTACGGCAGCGACGACCAGAAGAACGAGTGGCTCCCGAAGATGTCCGCCGGCGAGGCGATCGGCTGCTTCGGCCTGACCGAGCCCGACTTCGGCTCCAACCCCGGCGGCATGCGCACCAACGCCCGCCGCGACGGTGACGACTGGATCCTGAACGGCTCGAAGATGTGGATCACCAACGGTTCCGTCGCCGACGTCGCCGTCGTGTGGGCAAGGACCGACGACGGCGTCCGCGGCTTCGCCGTACCGACCTCGACGCCCGGCTTCTCCGCCCCCGAGATCAAGCAGAAGATGTCGCTGCGCGCGTCCGTCACCTCCGAGCTGGTGCTCGACGACGTACGTCTCCCGGCCTCCGCGATGTTGCCCGGGGCCCGCGGTCTGTCCGGCCCGCTCGGCTGCCTGAACGAGGCCCGCTTCGGCATCATCTTCGGCGCCATGGGCGCGGCCCGCGACTGCCTGCAGACGGCGGTCGTGTACGCCGGCGAGCGGATCGTGTTCGACAAGCCGCTCACGGCGTACCAGCTGACCCAGGCGAAGCTCGCCGACATGGCCGTCGAACTGAACAAGGGCATCCTGCTCGCCGTCCACCTCGGCCGCCTGAAGGAGAAGGGCACGCTGCGGCCCGAGCAGGTGTCGGTCGGCAAGCTCAACAACGTCCGCGAGGCCATCGCGATCGCCCGCGAGTGCCGCACGATCCTGGCCGCGAACGGGATCAGCGGCAAGTACCCGATCATGCGGCACGCCAACAATCTCGAGTCCGTGCTCACCTACGAAGGCACGTCCGAGGTCCACCAACTGGTGATCGGGCAGGCGCTGACGGGGCAGTCCGCGTTCCGCTGACAAAGACGCTGAGCGATAGGCCGAACCGCCTCTCGGGTGCACCATGACTTCATGGACCGCAACCGCGAGCTCCTCGAACGCCTCTGGCCGGCCGACGGCCGGCTCGCGCTGTCGGCCGAGGCCGAACACGATCTCCGCACGGACGACTACGTGCTGGACATGCCGCAGTCCGGCGAACGCATCGTCGGCCGGGACCTGATGCGCGCCATGCAGCAGGAGTACCCGAACCCGCCGTCGATCCAGATCCTCCGCATCAGCGGCGCCGGCGACCACTTCGTCGTCCTCGGCCGCTCGGACTACGACGGCGACATCTACTACGTCGCGAACGTCGTCGAGTTCCGGGACGGCCGCATCGCCCACGAGACCCGGATCTACGGTGCCCCGTTCGCCCCGCCGCCATGGCGGGCGAAGTACGCTACTTCGCCACCTCGGTAGCCCTGGACTCCCGTACGACGGTGACGCGGATCTGACCGGGATACGTCAGCTCCTCCTCGACCTGCTTGGCGATGTCGCGGGCCATCACCTGCGCCGCGATGTCGTCGACGGCGTCCGGCAGCACCATCACCCGGATCTCCCGGCCGGCCTGCATCGCGAACACCTTCTCGACACCATCGTGGTGCATCGCGATCTCCTCGAGCCGTTCGAGCCGCTGCACGTACGCCTCCAGCGACTCCCGCCGCGCACCGGGCCGCCCGCCGCTGACCGCGTCCGCCGCCTGCGTGAGCACCGCCTCGACGGTTCGCACCTCGACCTCGTTGTGGTGCGCCTCGATGCAGTGCACGACGTCGTCGTTCTCGCCGTACTTCTTCGCCAGCTCGGCGCCGACGATCGCGTGACTGCCCTCGGATTCGTGCGTCAGCGCCTTCCCGATGTCGTGCAGGAACGCCCCGCGCTTGCACAGCTTCGGATCCAGCCCGAGCTCGGCCGCCATCATCGCGGCGATATGCGCCGACTCGACCAGGTGCTTGAGGACGTTCTGCCCGTACGACGTGCGGTACCGCAGCAGGCCCATCGTCCGGACCAGCTCCGGGTGCAGGTCGGTGATGCCGACGTCGGCCATCGCGTCCTCGGCGGCCCGCTCGCACAGCTCCGCGACCTCGCCCTTGCTGCGTTCGTAGATTTCCTCGATCCGGCTCGGATGGATCCGGCCGTCCAGCACCAGCGAGTCCAGCGTCAGCCGCGCGGTCTCCCGGCGTACCGGATCGAAGCACGACAGCAGCACCGCCTCGGGGGTGTCGTCGATGATCAGGTTCACCCCGGTGGTCTGCTCGAACGACCGGATGTTGCGGCCCTCGCGGCCGATGATCCGGCCCTTCATGTCGTCGCTCGGCAGATGCACGACCGACACCACGGACTCGCTCGTCTGCTCGGACGCGAGCCGCTGCACCGCGCCGGTGATGATCTTGCGCGCCTTCGTCTCCCCCTCGTCCAGCGCCAGCCGCTCGATCTCGCGGACGGTCGCGTGCGCATGCCGCTTCGCCTCGTCCTCGATCGCCGCGACCAGCTCGGACTTCGCCTGCTCGGCGGTCAGGTTCGCGACCCCTTCGAGGATCCGCCGGCGCTCGTCCTCCAGGTCCTTGATCTCCTGCCCGCGGCGCGCCAGTTCGGCCAGTTGCGCCGTCAGCTCGGTCTGCCGCTCCTCGATCGCCCGGTGCTGCTCGTCGAGCCGCTCCTCGCGTTCGGTCAGCCGGTGGTCGCGGCGCTCCATCTCGAGGCGCTGCTCGCGCAGGTCGTCCCGGATCGACTGCGCCTCCGCCTCGGCCTCCCGGCGTACGTCGGACGCCCGCTGCTCCGCTTCCCGCCGTACCTCCGACGCCCGGTCCTCCGCCGTACGCCGAACCTCCTCGGCACGCTGCTCCGCCGTCTCCGCGCGGGACCGCAGTACCGCCGCGTCCTCCTCGGCCTGCCGGCGAACCTGCTCCGCCGCGGCCTCGACCTCGTGGTGGGCAGTGGCGGTGTCGACAGCCTTCCGGCGGGAGAGAGTGAGGCCGATCCAGGCCAGCAGTCCGGCGATCAGCAGTCCGATCAGGGCCAGGCCAACCGACATCGCGGTCATCGGCGTCTCCCCTCTCCTTCGAGTCCCGGCACGGGACTGTGGCCATCGGTCGAAGGGAATCCGCAGGTACGGCGGCATCACGGGTACGACTGACCCGCCGGTGGTTCGGCTCGGCTGCGGGTGGTGGGCGCTCTTCCCGATGCTGTACTCACGGTCCGCGAACCTCCGTCCGCCGACACGTTCTGGACAGCAACAGCACCGTCCGTCCCGCTCCCGGGAACGAGGACCTCCGCCCGCCGGCCCATCCAGGCCCTACGCGCGGCACTCCAGCAACACTGCCTATCCGACGGCCCACACCGGCACCGTCGCCCTTCCTTCAGCTCCGTCGAGCGTGATTGCGTTCTAGTCCGGCCGGCCGTGTCACCGGCCCACCGTCTCATGTCCGCCACCGAACCGGTGGATCATCCCTTCCTGATGCCGAGGCTAAGCGCGCCCTACCACCCGGTCAAGACGGACACTCACGCCCCACCCCTCGGATCTCCCACCGGACCACCTCACACCATGGTCTGCTCCCCGGCCGGGTGATCCCGGGGAGTGGCCGACCCGCCCGCGGCTGCGTCCGCCCAGGCGAGTCGGATCACGCTCCTGCCCTGACTAAGCCTTCGGCTCGGACGTGGTCGGATCGGCGCCGGCCGACGGCGCCTCCGGGGATTCCTGCGCGGAACTCGGGGCCTCCGGCTCCGCCTGGGAGGCCTGGGTGGTGGTGTCGGATTCCGCTGGCTGTGCGCTCGCTTCGTCGCCCTGCTGGTCTACGAAGCTGCCGACCTTCTGCTGGACCGCGTCGACCTTGTCCGCGTACTTCCCGCCGGTCTGCTTGTCGATCAGGTCGCCTGCCTTCTCGACCCCGGCCTTGATCTTGTCCGGGTTCTGCTTGACGACATTCCGGAGCCAGTTCTTCGCCTGTTCCTGGAAATCGTTCATTGCACCCTCCGCGGTGTCTGGGGCGGATCGACGGAAAATCACAGCCTACGGACCAGCCCAAATACCGGTCCTACCTCGGATAACACACCGTCACGCCGCACCCGTCAACGCCCCTCGCCGCACCCCGCTCCCCCAACCCCCATAACGCTCCGTAACCCGACCCCGCCCGAACGCTCTAACTCCGCCCCAGGTGAGCCTTCGCGACCGCCGCCGGCGCATGCACCAGCCAAGCGTCCAGCAGCGCCTCCTCCAGTACCCGCTCCGACACCTTGTCGAGCTGAACCAGCACCGCCGCGTACCCGTCGAAATGCGGAATCGTGAAGAACCCGTCCCCCGCCCGCGCCGCGAGCACAGCCTCCTTGTCCGCTAGATCCTCCACCGTCAACGCCAGAATCGGCCCCTCCGGCGGCGTCTCCTCCCCGAACCGCTTCAAGTCAGCCTTACTGAACGGCCGCACCCACGCGTACCCCTTACCCCCGACCGCCCACGTCTGCCGCCCGTACTTAACCGTCTCCTCGGTCTCCGGCAGAAGCCCAACCAGCCGCTCCACGTCCTCCAAACTCACCATCCCCACAAGCTACCCCCGCCCCACCGCCGCCCGCCCCCACAACCACGACCCAACACACCGGACAAACCCCGCCCGCTCATAGAACTCCGCCGCTACCTCCCCCACCGCCGAAACAAACACCACCTCAGCCCCCACACCCCGCCAACCACCCACGACACTCATCCAGCAACGCTGACCCGACCCCAACCCCACGCGACCCCGCCGAAACCACCAACTCCTCAACGGTCCCGTACGGCTCACGCCCGTAATCCACAAACGTCCCCACCACCACCCCGATCACCGCATCCCCCTCAACCGCCACAAACGTCCGCCCCTCCTGCCGAACCACCGGCAACGTCACCCCCTCAACCCCACCCCCATGCAACTCCCCCAACAACCCCCGAATCCCCACCCGATCCCCCTCAACCCCCACCCGAACAACAACCCGCCCATCTCCACTCACCAATCGCCCCTTCCCTCGCTCCTCCTCCACCCCAGCCACACCTCCCGAACGAGCTAGAGCCCCACACATCCAAACAACTGCCCACCAGGTACCCGAACCACCTACCCACCACCCGCCAACCTGTCCCCAACCCCAACCACACCCCGCACCGCATCCACCGCCCCCACCTCCCCGGAGCCCGCCGGACCCAACGCCCACGACTCCCTCCCACACGCAAAAGCCGAGCAACGCACGCCCGTTGCCCCACGCAAGAATCGCCACAACACCCCCGCCGCACGCACCAAGCGAGCGCAGACGCCCCCACACCCACAGTCTGCTTCCGCAGAACGCCGACGCCACCCACGCAGCACCACCTCCGGCACGCCCTCACCGCGTACTGGACCGGGCGCAACACCCTCTCAACCGCATCCGGGCAACCGGGCAACCGGGCAACCGGGCAACCGGCGCAGCATGCGCAGCATGCGCCCAACCTCCTAAGACTGACCGCGACCGACCAAGCGCACCAGACGACGCCATCGTGAAGTCCCACCAACCTCAGGAGCGACTGCAGTCAGCCCCGACGGAGCAGCAGACAACCCAGGCGTGCACGTGAACCGCCACACCGGGACGAGCCTGACCACCGCGACGTTCACGCCCCTCGCCGGCACCACACCTTCGAACTGATCTACCCGCTCGACCGCGCCGAGGAGGCGCACTACGTCCGGGTCCGCGCGGGCGACGTACACCCGCAACGGCAAGCCCTCTCGTCGACACCGATCCCAACGGGCAACACCAATCCCATGGGCGACGGCAATCCTCACAGGCGATCGCGACCACCCGCCAACCCACCGCGACCGACTACTCGGCTTCCAACCCAGACGAGTCCAGCAGCGGGAACTCCTCATGACTAGCATCAAGCTCCTGCTTCACGATGCTCATCGCCATCCCGCCCGGATACCCCTTGCGCGCAAGCATCCCCAGCAGCCGTCGCATCGCCACCTGCCGTTCCAGCGAACGCATCGACCGCAACTTCTTCCGCACCAGCTCCCGAGCCGTCTGCTCCTCCTGCTCGGAATCAAGCTCCTCAAGCGCATCCCGCGCCAACTGGTCATCCACCCCACGCCGCCAAAGCTCCTGCGCCAGCGCGCGCCTCCCCAGCCCGCGCCCACGATGCCGCGACTCCACCCAAGCATTCGCAAACGCCGCATCATCGATCAACCCGACCTCGACAAACCGATCCAGCACCTCATCGGCCACCTCGTCCGGAATCTCCCGATCCGCCAGCACATCAGCCAACTCGGCCCGCGTCCGCGGCTGCCCCGTCAACTTGTCCAGCAAGATCGTCCGAGCCACCGAATACGGATCCGCATCCTGATCCACCCCCGGATCCACCACCCCCGGCTCACCATCCCGCCGCTTCCGCGACCGCCCAAACCCCCCACCCGCACCCCGACGCCGCCGCCCCGAACCCGCCGAAGTCGCCGAAGTCGCCGAAGTCGCCGAAGTCGCCGAAGTCGCCGAAGTACGGTCGCCGCGCGAGCTGGCCTGGTCAATAGATGCCCGACGTGTGGACCCGCTCTGGTCCTCGTCACGCCCACCACGGGACGCACCCCCGGCAGCTGCAGAAGTCTCCGCCCGAGAACGGCGCACACCACCTGAGGTGGACGGACTCCCACCCACCCCGGCCGGGTCGCCCGAATCACCCCACGGGTCAAACAGCGCTCCCGCCGCATCCGACCCCACACCATCCGACACAAGATCATCCGCCGCACCGCGGCGCTGCCCCACAAGGCCTCGCGGACCGATACCCCGCGCACCACGGTCCCGCGCACCACGGTCCTGCACGTCACGGTCCTGCACGTCACGGTCCTGCTCGCGGCGGGTTTGCCGCACGTCAGCCTGGGCCGGCGACGGTTCGCTGTCGTCGCGAGGCGCGTCGGACGAACGCTTGCGGCCGCGGGCCGGCGGTTCAGCGGTGTCGGCACGATCGTCTGGATCCGCCCACGGATCAAACGAAGCAGAATCTGCCAGGCCGGCCTCGGATGTTGCCGACGACCGCTCACGTTCCACCGGCCGCCTGCGCCGACCTGCTCCAGCCGTACCAGGTAGCGCGGCCTCGTTCCCCGACACCGACCCGGTTGTAGCTAAGGGGTCGATCGCCAGCGCGGGCTCGGCCGCAGGCGCAGGCTTAGTTGAAGGCGCGAAGTCGGCCGCCAGCGCGGGTTCCGCCGCAGGCGCAGGCTTAGTTGAAGGCGCGGACCCGGTCGCCAGCTCGGACTCGGCTGCAGGCACGGGTTCGGCTGCAGACGCGGGCTTGGCTGGACGGGTGCGCTTGGTCGCCGACGCAGGCTCGGTCGCAGGCGTGGGCTCAATCGCCGACTCGGGCTCAGCCGCAGACGTCGAGCCAGCCGCAGACGTCGGCTCGGTTGCGAGCGCGCTCGTGGTCGCCGACGTGCTCGCATTCTTAGCCGTCGTCTCGGGTGCACGCGTGGCTTTGGATCTGGGCGCGGGTCGAGGCGGTGGGCTGTGCGCGGGCTCGGCTTCAGCGGAATGAACGTCTGGTGGCGTACCGCGATCGCGGCCGGCGCGCAAGGACGGGGCGGCATCGGTCGGCGTGCGGGATGCGGGGTCCGACTGCGCGGCGAGTGACTCGTCTGCCTGCAGGACGGAGGTCTCGTCGGCGTGCGGGAGGGCTGCGTCATCGGCTGACGACGAAGATGCGTCTTCGGCTGACGACGAAGATGCGTCTTCGGTTAGTGACGAGGGTGTGTGTTCGGTTGGTGACGAGGACGCGTCGTCAATGGGCGAGAACGGTTCGTCGTCGGCGAAGGCGCGGGCTTCGGCCAGGCGGTTGGCAGCCTGGGTCCTGAAGGTTCGGGCTATTTGCTCGTCTTCGTTGCCCCATGGGTCGACAACCTTTGGGGCTGGACCCTTTGTGGTGCGTCGGCTCGCCGGTTGGCCATCGGCTGGTTCCTCGCGCAGCGCCTGAGATGGGGTGTCTCGACGGCTGTCTTGGGAGCTTGTTGGCTCTGAGGGCTCGTCCCAGGGGTCGACCGTACCGATAGTTCGACGGATGGAGCCGGGGCGGCGGCGGGTTGTGGTCGAGTCGGGATCTTCTTCGAACTCGTCGCGGTCCGCACCACGACCGCGTGTGCGCGAGCGGCCCCGGCCATCGTTCGATGCGGGCGTACTGCGTTGCTCGGCTATGCGTCGTGATGTTGTACGTCGGTACGACGGGCCGTCTGCGGGCTGACCCGCAGTGGGTGTCGCGGACTCGCCTTCGGCCAGGAGTTTGCGGGCCAGGGCGAGGCGTTCGTCGTGAGGTAAGGACAGCGCCGCGGGGGCGGCGTCCTCGGCAGCGGTGGGCTGCCGGGGGACGCTGCCGCCCGCGGAGGGTCGATCAGAAGTCGACATCGACCTCGGCCGCGGCCTCGTCGGCCGGCTGGTCCAGGGTCGGACCGATGCCCATCTTCTCCTTGATCTTCTTCTCCAGCTCGTTCGCCAGGTCGGGGTTGTCGCGGAGGAAGTTCCGCGCGTTCTCCCGGCCCTGGCCGAGCTGGTCGCTCTCGTACGTGAACCAGGCGCCGGCCTTGCGGACGAAGCCCTGCTCCACGCCGAGGTCGAGCAGGCTGCCCTCGCGGCTGATGCCCTGGCCGTAGATGATGTCGAACTCAGCCTGCTTGAACGGCGGGGCCACCTTGTTCTTCACGACCTTGACGCGGGTGCGGTTACCGACCACGTCGGTACCGTCCTTGAGCGACTCGATCCGGCGCACGTCCAGCCGCACCGACGCGTAGAACTTCAGCGCGCGACCACCGGTCGTGGTCTCCGGCGAACCGAACATGACGCCGATCTTCTCGCGCAGCTGGTTGATGAAGATCGCCGTCGTCCCGGTGCCGTTGACCGCACCGGTCATCTTCCGCAGCGCCTGGCTCATCAGTCGCGCCTGCAGACCGACGTGGCTGTCGCCCATCTCGCCCTCGATCTCGGCGCGCGGCACCAGCGCGGCCACCGAGTCGATCACGACGATGTCGATCGCGCCGGAGCGGACCAGCATGTCGGCGATCTCCAGGGCCTGCTCACCGGAGTCCGGCTGCGAGACCAGCAGGGCGTCGGTGTCGACGCCGAGCTTCCGCGCGTACTCCGGGTCGAGGGCGTGCTCGGCGTCGATGAAGGCGGCGATCCCGCCGGCCCGCTGAGCGTTCGCCACCGCGTGCAGCGCGACCGTCGTCTTACCGGAGGATTCCGGGCCGTAGATCTCCACCACACGACCGCGCGGCAGACCGCCGATCCCGAGCGCGATGTCGAGCGCGATCGAACCCGTCGGAATGATCTCGATCGGCGCCTTGCCCTGCTCGCCGAGGCGCATGACCGCACCCTTGCCACACTGCCGCTCGATCTGCGTGAGCGCGGTCGCAAGCGCCTTCTCGCGATCGGCCGCCGCACGCTCCGCGCTCGTCGCGCTCGCTGCACTCGCCATGTGACTGCCACCTGACCCATCTGATAATCCAGGGCCGCCGGCCGGCCGCCCGAAGGAACTTTCGTTGTCGCCAGAGAAGGTATTCGTTGCCTCCGACAGTTTTCGTCGCCACTTCGAATCTGTGGACAACTCAGCCGCCCGAGCACCTTCCGGGGACCAAGGTATCCCGAACACGTGTTCGAATCACAACTGACACGCCGAAGCTCGGTCCTAGTGGTTGCAACGGGCACTGCGAGGCCATCCGTCGTGCTAGATTCGTCGGAACGCGCGAACTTAGTCTCTAAGTCCGGGGCGCAACGGCGCGGACGCCGAAAGGGCAAGGCCCACCCACTCCAGATCAACCTAGGAGTGACGTCATGCCCGTACTCGAAACGTACAAGAAGCAGGCCAAGCAACTCTTGCGCTGGCACCGCGACGGCAACTACGCCGTCGGCGGCCGCATCCGTCAGCTGCCGCGATACCGCGATCTGACCGATCACGAATCGCTCGCGCTGAACTTCAAGCTCACAGAAGCGCAGGAGATCATCGCGCTCGAGGCGGGCTACGACAGCTGGGCCGCGCTGCGGGCGGCCGTCGAGGACGCCTCGCCACGCCCGCCCGAGGAACCGAAGCCTGTCCTCCTCGGCGCCGCGCGGCCGGTGCTGTTCGTTCGCGATGTACAGGCGGCCGCCGAGTTCTATCGCGATCGCCTCGGTTTCCGTATCGACTTTCTGCACGGACACCCGCCGTTCTACGGCTCGGTGTCGCGCGACGACGCAACCTTGCACTTGCGGTTCGTGCATGAGCCGGTGCTCACCGCAGACGCCGCGCACGAGGAAGCGCTCATCATGGCCTTCGTCGAAGCTCGCAACATCAAGGAGTTGTACGCCGAGTACCTCGCGACGGACGTCGAGCTGACCCAGAAGCTCACCAAGCAAGCCTGGGGCGGCACGGACTTCATCGTGCGCGACCTGGACGGCAACACGGTCGCCTTCGTGGGCTGAACGTACTGACCCAGCGGATCTCTACCCTTGCGGGCGTGACAGACCGGCCCGACGTACCCGATTCCGCGCTCGTCCTGGCGATCAGCCGGGTCGAGCTCGGGATCGACTACGTCCTCGACGCGCTCCGCACCCAGGACCCGTTCGGCATCCGCAGCTACCTGACCGAGTACTCCGAGCAGGAGAAGCCGAACCTCGCCGAGAAGGGCCTGATCCTCGCGATCGACAGGCTGCTCCAGATGAAGGTCCCGGGGCACGAGGAATGGCCGACACTTCCGCTCGCCAAACGCTGCGACTGGTGGGTCGAGCGCCTCGGCGGATTCGCCGCGATCGTCGCCGGACTCCCCCGGCTCAGCGGTGCAGCGGCGGATCGGCTGCCGATGAAGGACACCCTCGGCGCGGCGGTGCAGGCGATGGTGATCGGCGCGGTCTGCCGTGAGTACGGCGTCGAGGCGCACGCCGACCGTACGGCGGTCATCATCCGGGTGCTGACCGATCGCCCGATCACACCGGACGAGGTGCTCAAGTACGACGACCCGGTGGTCGCGGGCGACGACGTCGCCGAGCAGCTCGGGCTGGACGAGGTGTCGACCGACATGGGCCTGCGCAAGGGCGTCCGGCTGGTCTGGCGGCTCAGCAAGCTGTTCGGCGGGCTCAGCGACGTGTTCGAGGAGCGGCCGCGCGGCAGCCTCGGCGCCCGGTTCATCGGCAAACTCCCGGGCGTCGGTGTCGTCGGCGGGTTCTTCGACGAACGCAAGGGCATCCGGAAGGCGGCGTACGAGGCGGCTGACCTCCTCACCAACAGCACCTTCCGGGTCAAACCACTCTGATCGCTGGGCGGCACACCGCCGTACTGAGATGATCTGCGCATGACTGGGATCGTCATCGTGAGGCCGGACGAGACCTGGCCCGCGCAGTACCAGAAGACGGCGTACGCGATCAGTGGCGTGCTCGGTGAGCTGGCGCAGCGGATCGACCACATCGGGTCCACCTCGGTGCCCGGCCTGCCCGCCAAGGACATCCTCGACATCCAGGTCACGGTCGCCGCCGAACCCGACCTCGACGACGTCGCTGAACGGATGGCCGCCGCGGACTGGGAACTTCGCCCGCCACGGCGCGACCGTCCGGTACCCGGCTTGCCCACCGACGAGGGTCAATGGGTGAAACGCATGCTGGTCGAACCGATGTACCGGCGCCGGGTCAATCTGCACATCCGGGTCGCGGGCCGGGCCAACCAGCGCTACGCGCTCCTGTTCCGCGACTATCTGCGCGCGCACCCAGAGACGGCGAAGGCGTACGGCACCTTCAAGCAGCATGCCGCGACGCTCCGGCTGGAGATCGGCGACTACAGCGACCTCAAGGACCCGGTCTGCGATCTCGTCTACCTGCCGGCAGAAGAATGGGCCGCCCACACCGGCTGGGCCGGCTAGCGGGCGGCGTACTGCGTCAGCGTTCGCTGGGCGGAAGGTTGAGGTGCGCCCACACGGCGCGCCAGACAACCTTGGCGGCCTCACCGTCATCCAGGGCCTCGACGACCGTACGGCCGCCGAGTTCCTGGACCACCTGGGTCTCCGCCCAGGTCCGTGCATACGCGGGACCGAGATGGTGATCCATCCGGGCCCAGAATTCAGTCAGTCTCATGCCTGCCCGTCATTGTCCTTCGGCGGTCCCCAACCACCCTGCTGTCCCTGCTGGGGCCCCGACTGACCACCTTGCTGGCCCCAACCGCCCTGCTGCTGCGGCGGCTGACCGTACTGCTGGCCCTGCGGCGGCTGACCAGGCTGCTGTCCCGGCTGCTGTCCGGGCTGCTGCGGACCCCACTGCCCCTGCTGAGGCTGCCCAGGGTACTGCGGCTGCTGACCACCGTACGGCGCCTGCCCAGGCTGCCCCTGCTGCGGCTGGCCCGGGTACTGCCCCGGCTGGCCACCGTACTGCCCCGGCTGACCCGGGTACTGCCCACCAGGGCCGGGCTGGCCGTACTGCTGCCCTTGGTACTGCCCCGGACCGCCGTACTGCCCCGGCTGCCCAGGCTGTCCCGGATACTGCCCCGGGAACGGCTGGCCGTAGCCTTGCTGTCCCTTGCCCTTACGGCTGCGCAGCACGAAGAACACCGCCGCGCCGATCGCCAGCAGCACAACCACGATGATCAGGATCAGCGCCCAGATCGGGAATCCGCCGCCGGCCTCGGAGGTCAGCGAGATCTTCCCCAGCTTGTCGAGGCTGTCGTACGTCGCCGTCCGGCCGCTGACCTTGGCGCCGTCGTCATGCTCGAGGATCTTGCCCGGCATGGTGATCTTGACGTTGACCTCGGGCTGGCTGCTGCCGGCCGGGAGGTTGCTGCCGACCGACCCGCCGTTCACCGCGACCTTGACCTTGTCGCCGTCCTTGCTGAACCCGATGCCGGACTGGCTGCCGCCGGCCATCTTGTCGAAGGGCACGTTCGAGAACGTGCAGTCCGAGCCGACGTACTTGCTGTCCTCGTAGGACTTGCAAGTGACGCCCTCGGTCGCGGACGACTTGATGCTCTTCTCGATCTCCTGGCGGATCTTGTCCAGGGACTGGCCGCTGGACTGGAGGAGCTGCTTGTCCACACCGATCTTCATGGAGCCCGAGACCGTCTCGTTCGACCCGACCTTGAGGTCGCCGTCGATCTTGACGCACCCGGTCAACCCGATCAGGCAGGCCACGATCACGAGGGCTGCGCGTACGCGGTTCATCATGCGGCCGATCATTCCAGACGAAGGGGACAAGTTGCGCACCGGACGGAAAGCGGCTGCTCACAGCGGGCGACCGGCGCCGAACAGAACCGCTGCGTGAAAACTGTCGGCGACACCCGGCAAGATGGTCGGCGTGAAGAAGACCAGCGCGTTGAGCCGGTTCTCGCCCGCGACGCGGGCGTGGTTCGGCGACGTCTTCGAGGCGGCCACCCCGGCCCAGCTCGAGGCGTGGGACGCCATCACCGCGGGCCGGGATGCGCTGGTGGTCGCCCCGACCGGTTCAGGGAAGACGCTGGCCGCCTTCCTGTGGGCGCTGGACCGGCTGGCCACGACTCCGCCGCCGGACGACCCGAAGCTGCGCTGCCGCGTGCTGTACGTGTCGCCGCTCAAGGCGCTCGCGGTCGACGTCGAGCGCAACCTACGCGCCCCGCTGATCGGCATCCGCGAGACTGCGCGCCGGCTGGGTGAGGCGCCGATCGAGGTCGAGGTCGCGGTGCGCTCCGGGGACACCCCTGCCGCCGAGCGCCGCCGGTTCGCGACCCGGCCCTCCGACGTACTGATCACCACGCCCGAGTCCTTGTTCCTGCTGCTCACCTCGCAAGGTCGCGAGTCGTTGCGGGGTGTCGAGACCGTCATCGTCGACGAGGTGCACGCGGTCGCCGGGACGAAGCGTGGCGCGCACCTGGCGCTGACACTCGAGCGGCTCGACGAGCTGCTGCCCAAGCCGGCCCAGCGGATCGGTCTGTCCGCGACGGTCCGTCCGGTCGAGGAGGTCGCGCGGTTCCTCGGCGGTGAGCGGGCGGTCACGGTCGTGCAGCCCAAGTTCACGAAGCAGTGGGAGCTGAGCGTCGTCGTCCCGGTCGAGGACATGGCCGAGCTGGCCGCGACCGAGGTGGAGTCATCCGGTTCGGCAGCCGGGCCGCAGCAGCATGCCTCGATCTGGCCGCATGTGGAGGAGCAGGTCTTCGACCTGATCAGTCAGCACAGCTCGACGATCGTCTTCTCGAATTCGCGCCGCCTGGCCGAGCGACTGACCGCCCGGCTGAACGAGATCGCCGCCGAGCGTGCCGAGCTGGAGCTGCAAGAGCTTGGTTCGCCGGCGCAACTGATGGCGCAGTCGGGTGGCTCGCTCGCGGCGCCGCCGTTGATCGCCCGCGCTCATCACGGATCGGTCAGCAAGGAGCAGCGGGCGCTGATCGAGGCCGACCTGAAGTCCGGTCGGCTGCCTTGCGTGGTTGCCACCAGCAGCCTCGAGCTGGGCATCGACATGGGCGCCGTGGATCTGGTGATCCAGGTCGAGGCTCCGCCTTCCGTCGCGAGCGGGCTGCAGCGTGTCGGTCGTGCCGGACACCAGGTCGGCGCGGTGTCCCGGGGCGTGCTGTTCCCGAAGTTCCGTGGCGACCTGATCGACACCGCGGTCGTCGTGCAGCGGATGCGGGAGGGCCTGATCGAGAGCCTGCACATCCCGGCGAATCCGCTCGACGTCCTCGCCCAGCAGATCGTGTCGATCGTGTCCCTCGACGCGGTCGACGTCGACGAGCTCTTTGCCCTGGTCCGCCGCTGCGCCCCGTTCGCCACGCTGCCGAGATCGGCGTACGACGGGGTGCTCGACATGCTGTCCGGCCGTTATCCGTCGGACGAGTTCGCGGAGCTGCGGCCGCGGATCGTGTTCGACCGGGTGAGCGGCGAGATCTCCGGCCGCCCTGGCGCCCAGCGGCTGGCGGTGACCAGCGGCGGGACGATTCCGGATCGCGGTCTGTTCGGGGTGTTCCTGGTCGGCGAGTCGACCAATCACCGGGTCGGCGAGCTCGACGAGGAGATGGTGTACGAGTCGCGGGTCGGCGACGTGTTCACGCTCGGTGCGTCGAGCTGGCGGATCGAGGACATCACGCACGACCGGGTGCTGGTCTCCCCCGCTCCGGGTCAGCCCGGCAGGCTGCCGTTCTGGAAGGGCGATGCGGTCGGGCGTCCGGCCGAGCTCGGCGCCGCGACCGGTGCGTTCGTCCGCAAGATGGCGTCGTTGTCGAGCGGCAAGGCGATCGAGCGGGCGCGGACCGCAGGCCTCGACGAGTACGCCGCCAACAACCTTGTGTCGTATCTCGCCGAGCAGCGCGACGCGACCGGCCGGGTTCCGGACGACGTGACGATCGTGGTGGAGCGGTTCCGCGACGAGCTCGGCGACTGGCGGGTCTGCGTGCATTCGCCGTACGGCGGTCAGGTCCACGGTCCGTGGGCGCTGGCGATCGCCGCGCGGCTCCGCGATCGGTACGGGATGGATGCGCAGTCGGTCTCGGGTGACGACGGGATCGTACTGCGATTGCCGGAGACCGACGAGGCGCCACCGGGTGCGGATCTGGTGCTGTTCGATCCGGCGGACATCGAGGATCTGGTGACGACCGAGGTCGGTGGGTCGGCGTTGTTCGCGGCCCGGTTCCGGGAGTGCGCGGCGCGGGCGTTGCTGCTGCCGCGGCGCAATCCGGGACGGCGATCACCCTTGTGGCAGCAGCGGCAGCGGGCGTCGCAACTGCTCAGTGTGGCCAGCAAGTTCGGCTCGTTCCCGATCGTGCTCGAGACGCTGCGCGAGGTCCTCCAGGACGTGTACGACCTGCCCGCGTTGAAGGATCTGCTGACCGGGATCAGCGAGCGCCGGATCTCGGTCGTCGAGGTCGAGACGACCGAAGCGTCGCCGTTCGCCAAGTCCTTGTTGTTCGGTTATGTGGGCGCGTTCATGTACGAGGGCGACAGCCCGCTCGCCGAGAAGCGCGCGGCGGCGCTGGCGCTGGATCAGAGCCTGCTGGCCGAGTTGCTCGGGCGGACCGAGCTGCGGGAGCTGCTCGACGCGGAAGTCGTGCTGCGCACCGAGGCTGAGCTGCAGCGCCTGGCCGAAGACCGCCGGGCGCGGGACGCCGAGGGTTTGTTCGACGTACTGCGGATCGTCGGGCCATTGTCGCTGCCGGAAGCGACGCAGCGCTGCGTCGACGGTTCGGATGCGGAGACGTGGCTGACGTCGCTCGCGGCGGCGCGGCGCGTCGTCCGGGTGCGTATCGCGGGCGAGCACCGATGGGCCGTCGTCGAAGACGTGGCGCGGCTGCGCGACGCTCTCGGCGTACCGCTGCCACCGGGTGTCGCGGAGGCGCATGCCGAGCCGGTCGCGGATCCGCTCGGCGACCTGGTGTCTCGGTACGCGCGGACGCACGGGCCGTTCCGGGCGATCGATCTCGCGACGCATCTCGGGATCGGTGTCGCGGTCGTGAGCGAGGCGTTGCGGCGGCTGGGCGCGGCCGGGCGGGTTGTCGAGGGCGAGTTCCTGCCGGGCGGGATCGCCCTGGAATGGTGCGACAGCGAGGTGCTCCGGCTGCTGCGTCGGCGGTCGCTGGCCGCGTTGCGGAAGGAGGTCGAGCCGGTCGATCCGTCCGCGTTGGCCCGGTTCCTGCCCGCGTGGCAAGGGATCACGAGCAGCCGCGGGCGCGGGTACGACGTACTGCTCGGTGCCGTCGAGCAGCTCGCCGGATGTGCGGTGCCGGCTTCGGCGCTCGAGTCGATCGTGCTGCCTTCGCGGGTTCCGGGGTACCAGCCGTCGATGCTGGACGAGCTGACGGCGACGGGCGAAGTGGTGTGGGCCGGCTCGGGTTCGCTGCCCGGTACGGACGGGTGGGTGTCGCTGCATCTGGCGGACAACTGCGATCTGACCTTGCCTGATCCGGATCCTGCGTTCGAGCTGGGCGACACACATCAGGCGGTGCTGGATGCCTTGTCGGGTGGTGGCGCGTTCTTCTTCCGGCAGTTGAGCGACGTGATTGGATCGACGTCCGGCGTTGTCGACGACGAGGCGCTGGTCAGCGTGCTGTGGGATCTCGTCTGGGCCGGTCATCTCACGAACGACACCTTGACGCCGGTCCGATCACTCGTCAGCGGCGGCCGTGGCAGTCATCGAGCCCGCCGTGCGACGCCACGCGCGCGGCCCGGGCGGCCGATTCGCCCCGGGCGGCCGTCGATGCCGGCGCGGGGCGGACCGCCGACGGCCGGCGGGCGGTGGTCGTTGCTTCCGGCCCGTAGTTCGGACGCGACCCGGCGGGCACATGCCGCGGCCGAGACGCTGCTGGACCGGTACGGCATCGTGACGCGGGGCTCGGTCATCACGGAGCGGACGCCTGGTGGGTTTGCGGCGGTTTACAAGGTGCTGAGCGCGTTCGAGGAGTCGGGGCGGTGCCGGCGCGGGTACTTCGTCGCGGGATTGGGCGCGGCGCAGTTCGCGTTGCCGGGCGCGGTCGACCGACTGCGTGCGCTCGCGGAGCTTCCTACCGTGGAGCCCGAGCGGAGGCCCGGACCACCAGGCCCCCGTGGATCCGGCCGGAGCCGCAAGGACGACGACGTGACCGTGCGGGCCGTCGTCCTCGCCGCCTCTGATCCTGCGAACCCGTACGGCGCGGCATTGCCGTGGCCCGAGCGCGAAAACGCGGGCGGGCATCGCCCGGGACGGAAGGCCGGCGCATTGGTCGTGATGGTCGACGGCCAGCTGATCGTGTACGTCGAACGCGGTGGACGGACCGTGCTGAGTTTCACCGAGGACTCCGATCTGCTGCAGCCCGCCGTCGATGCGTTGGCGCTGTCCATCCGGGACGGTCAGCTGGGCAAGTTGAGCGTGGAGACAGCCGACGGCGAGCAGGTTCGGCACACGGCGTTCGGGGACGCGCTGGCGAAGGCCGGCTTCCACGCGACGCCGCGCGGTCTGCGGCTCCGGGCGTGAAGAGATGCCGGAAGGAGACACGGTCTGGAGGGCGTGCAAACGGCTGAACAAGTTGCTCGCCGGGCAGGAGCTCGTCCGGACGGACTTCCGGGTGCCGTCGCTGGCCACGACCGACCTGAGCGGACGGACCGTTCTGGAGGTCGTCGCGCGCGGCAAGCACATCTTGATGCGGTTGTCCGGCGGGCTGACGCTGCACAGCCACTTCCGGATGGACGGCAGCTGGCATCTCTACCGTCCTGGTGAGCACTGGCGCGGCGGGCCGACACACGAGATCCGCGCCGTGCTCGAGACAGATCCGTGGACCGCCGTCGGGTATCGGCTCCCTGTCCTGGATCTCGTCGCCACCGTTGACGAGGACAGCGTCGTCGGGCATCTCGGGCCGGATCTGCTGTCACCGTCGTTCGACCGCGAGGTGGCGATCGCGAACGTCCAGTCGGACCCCGATCGGACCATCAGCGAGGCCTTGCTCGACCAGCGCAACCTCGCCGGGATCGGCAACTTCTACCGGACCGAGGTCAGCTTCCTGCTCGGCCTGCACCCGTGGTGCCCGGTCGCGAACGTCGACGTACCGGCCGCGGTCGATCTCAGCCGGAAGCTGCTCAAGGCCAACGTACGGAACGGCACGCAGGTGAGTACGGGCGTGGATCGCCCCGGTCAACGCACCTGGGTGTTCGAACGCGCCGGCAAACCGTGCCGCCGATGCGGTACGACGATCCGCACCGCATCCCTCGGCGAACCGACTCGGGAGCGCGTCAGCTACTGGTGCCCGACCTGCCAACCCGAAAGCTGATCCGCCGGCCGAAACTGCCCTGTGGACAACTCCCTCGCGGCGGCAGAACCCGGATACCTTCTCTGACACATCGAACAACTGTTCGATCGAAAGGAGATGGTGATGCGCAACTGCTGCGGCAACATGAGCGGCGACGACTACGCACGGTGGGTCGAGGACAACATCCGGACCTACGGCTGGACGATGACGTACATCCCCGGCGAGGGCAGCCGGAACCCTGGATTCGGGTACACGGTCGGCCTCAGCCAGTACCAGCATCCGGAGATCATCGTCTTCGAGAGCGAGCCCTGTTACGCGTACCTCAGCCTCAAGCCGCTGGCTTGGGCGGTGCTCGAGGGCACCGAGTTCGACGAGGGTGACGACCTGTCGGCGTACTTTCCGCCGCCTCACACGGCCGGGCTGTTGCGGTTCCCCGACTCGGAGATCCACCTGTATCTGGCCAACGCAATGTACCGCCGACCAGGGGATCCTCCCGTGCCCGCGCTCCAGCTTGTTTGGCCGAGCCGGATCGCGCTCATGCAGCCCGTCGGCAACGGGCAAGCTCCCGACCGGGGTGTCCGGTGAGTACCGGGTCAGGCCGCCGAGGCCACGACCTCCGGCTCGATTGTCGGGTGCGCCAGCACGAGCGCCTCTTCGCGGGCCAAGTCTTGGCTCACTTCGGCAAAGACCGTCGACAACGGCACCTCGAGTGCCGTGCAGATCGCCGCCAGCAGCTCGCTGGAGGCTTCCTTCTGACCGCGCTCGACCTCCGACAGGTAGCCGAGGCTGACGCGGGCGTCGGCGGATACCTCGCGCAGAGTGCGCCCCTGGCGCAGCCGCTTACGCCGCAGCACGTCGCCCAGCAGGCCACGAACCAGCACCATGAGGTTTCTCCCTTCCGCCTGTCCAGCCGTGTCTACCCGCACGGTAGCTCGACCGTAGGAACCAACGGTACCTGTTGCTGGGTCACTACCCCTCGCAATGTCCACCTTCGGTGCGCCGCGCAAGTCTGCCTTACCTGTCACCATGCTGGTCCCAACACCTCGATCAGTCGAGTTCTTCCGCCACAACTGCCGCTCCCAGTTCCAGGACGGCCTGGACGCTCCCCTGCCGGACGGCTGTCCGGTCCCCCGACAACTGGAGCTTCCGTACCTGCACCGACCGTGGTCCGGCCGCCGCGACGTACACCGTCCCCGCCTCGATGCCAGCCTGCGGGTCCGGTCCGGCCACACCGGTCGTCGCGAGGCCGTAGTCGGCCTCCAGACGCTCCCGCACACCGCTGGCCAATGCAGCAGCCGTGTCCGGGTGCACCGGCCCCACAGCGGCCAGCAGCTCGTCCGGCACACCGGCAAGCTTGGCCTTCAGGTCGGTCGCGTAAACCACCACGCCACCCCGATACACAGCCGACACCCCCGGCACATCCGTCAGAACCGCACCGACCATCCCACCCGTCAACGACTCAGCCGTGGCCAGCGTCACGCGCCGCTCCAGCAACAGCTCCACCAACCGCCCGACCGCCGCACCGACCCCGTCCTCAGCCACCCGCCACCTCCACGTCGCAACCTGTACCTGTACTCAACACCAGGAGCCGATCCCCGTGCACCAGCGACATCGTCAGCTCGACTCGCGTCGTCGCGTGGCTAGACTCCATGAAATGCCAGGTTCGAGTGGGACCGTGGGAGCCCGAGGGCGCGGGCGAAGGCTCGCCGAGGTCTACCGACGCTTCGGTGAGACCGAGGCAGCGAAGGGCTCGGGCCTCTACGCACACATCGCGACCGCACTGAGCGAGTCCGACAAAGCTCTCCGCGTGATCGAAACAGCCCCACCCCGCAGCCGCCATCCAAGCCTGATCCTCGCCGCCCTGCACGACACAGCCCTCGCCGGCCAGTCCCCCGCCCTCACAGCGACCGATGTCGTATCGGCTGCGGACGTGGCAGCTGAGGTGATGGCTGAGATGGGGGAACTGATACTGCAGAGGGCCGCGGGCCGGAAAGTTCGGAACGACGAGAGCGGTCGGCATGCCCTGCTGTACCCGATGCTTGCCGAGACCGCGCGACGAGTCGGCGCCGGCGCGGTTGGCATCATCGACGTCGGGCGATCGGCCGGGCTCAACCTCGTGATGGACCGGGTCGGCATCACATACGGCAACGGGCAGTCGCTGGGAGATCCAGACTCCGCGGCGCAGGTCTCCGCCTCCGTCGTTGGCGACGGTCGGCTGCCGACGACGGCGATTCCAGACGTCGCAGCTCGGATCGCCGTTGGCGATCAGCTAGTCGATGTGACCAACCCGGACGAGGCGCGGTGGCTGCGCGCTTGTGTACCGCCGGATCAGGTAGAGCGATTGGCACGCCTCGAGGCCGAGCTGGCGCTGGCGGCGGCAGATCCGCCGGAGCTGATGTCAGGCGAGGTACTCGACGTACTACCGGAAGCGATTGCACGGGTACCGGACGGCGTACTGCCTGTGGTGATGACGACCTGGGTGCTCTCCAGCATGAGCCTCGAGGAACGACTGCGCTTCCTGCAGACACTCGACGGGGCGGCGACCCACCGACCGGTGGCATGGGTGTCCGTCGAGGGAGTCGGCGTGGCGCCGGGCATCCCGACATACGGCGACCGACGAGCGTCAGGTCACAGCATCCTCGGCGTCAGCGTGTTCGACCATTCGTCCCTCCACACAACCGCCGTCGGCCGCTGCTGGCTCCGCGGCGAAATGCTCGCTTGGCTCGCCGACACGTAGTGCTTCTCCCCCGCTGACAGCCGGCGAGTAGAACAGGACCCGACGATCACATGCCGGACGGTTTGCCGAGCTCCGACGTGCTCGTAGCAGCCCCGTTGGTCGAGCGGACCGGCGTACGCCCGCACAGCTCGGTCGTCCGACCACCAACGCTCGGCGCTGATCGGCCCGGCGCTGGCCGGCTCGGCGCTGGCTCCGCGCTGATCGGCTCGGCGCTGGCCGGGTCGGCGCTGGTCGGCTCGGCGGATCGTCGGCTCGGCGACGGAGTGCGTCGAAGGGGTTGAGCGGCCCGGTGGCTACCCGCCAGCGGGTACGTCGGGTTGGCTGGAAGCGCGGGATCAGTCGCTCGGTTGCCCAGCGAGGCTGCGGCACCGATCGGCCAGCCGAGCTGAGCAGGCTAGACGCACTTGCCCCGGCTGATCGAGCGGGGCTGTGGGACTCGAACCTACAACCTGCCGGTTAAGCGTCCGCTGCTTTGCAAGTTGGGCTAGAGGCCCTCAGTTGTAAGCCGGCCCAGTGGTTCGTGCCGGCGGGTGACGCGAGGCGGGTGAGGCCAAGCGGTCGGCCGCTGTGGGTTATGGGAGGGGGCGTTTGGCGGCGGCGCGGAGGTGGAGGGCTCGGGAGAGGTAGTCGATGCCGGTGGCGACAGTTACCAGGACGGCGGCCGTCATGATGGCTACGGCGAGCCAGTGGAGGACGGCCAGGTGGTGCCATGGGAGGAGGTAGAGGCCGAGGGCGATTGCCTGAAGGACGGTTTTGAGTTTGCCGCCCCGGCTGGCGGGCATGACGCCGTGGCGGATGACCCAGAAGCGGAGGGCGGTGACGCCCCATTCGCGGACCATGACGAGGATGGTGACCCACCACGGGAGTTCGCCCAGGTAGGAGAGGCCAAGGAAGGCTGCGCCGGTGAGGGCCTTGTCCGCGATCGGGTCGGCGATCTTGCCGAAGTTCGTGACCAGGTTCCAGCGGCGGGCGATGTCGCCGTCGAAGCGGTCCGTGACGATCGCGACCACGAACGCGGCGGTGGCGAGGAGGCGGTCGCCGGTTACGTGGCCGCCGTCGCGGAGCAGGAGCCAGACGAAGAGGGGTACCAGGACCAGCCGGAGCACGGTGAGCGCGTTCGGCAGGTTCCAGGCGCTGGGCGCGTGGAGTTGGCCGCCGGTTGCGCGCGGTGCCGAGTTCGGTGGCGGGTTGGTCACGCGGTCAGGTTAACTGCCGGGCGGGTGTCCGGGGTGCTCACGAGTGCCGCGAACTCGGCGATCAGGTCGACGCCGTCGCTTGCGACCACCTTCGCGGAGACCAGATCTCCTACCCGGATTCCTTCCGGAAGGCCTGTGACCGTGGTGATGCCGTCGACCTCAGGGCCCTGGTGTGCGGCGCGGCCCTCGGCGCTGCGGGATGCGGCGGAGGCGCCGGACGCGGGGGCTGAGGCGTCGGCGTCGGCGGTGGCGTCGGTGTCGGTGTCGGTGTCGGCGGTGGCGTCGGTGTCGGCGGTGGCGTCGGCGTCGGCGGTGGCGTCGGTGTCGGCGGTGGCAGCGTCGGCAGAAACGGCGGCGGTGGCGACGGCGTCGGAGGCGTTGGCGTCGGAGGCGTCTTCGGGGTCGAGGGATTCGAGGATTACCTCGAGGAGTTCGCCGATGCGGGACTCGGCGCGGGAGGAGGTGAGGTCTTCGGCTAGGCGGGTGACTCGGTCGAGGCGGGTGGCGATGGTGTCCTCGTCGAGTTTGCCGTCGTACGTCTCGGCCTCGGTGCCGTCCTCGTCGGAGTAGCCGAAGACGCCGATCGCGTCCAGGCCGGCGCGGGAGAGGAAGTCGCAGAGGATGTCGACGTCCTCGTCGGTCTCGCCGGGGAAGCCGACGATCACATTGCTGCGGATGCCGGCGGTCGGGGCGGCGGCGCGGACCTGGGCGATGAGCTCGAGGAAGCGTTCGGCGTCGCCGAAGCGGCGCATACGGCGCAGGAGCGGGCCGGAGGCATGCTGGAACGAGAGGTCGAAGTACGGGACGACGCCGGGAGTGGCGGTCATCGCGGCGATCAGGGTGGGGCGCATCTCGGCGGGCTGGAGGTAGGAGACGCGGACGCGGGTGATGCCAGGGACCTTGGCGATCTCGCCGACGAGGGTTTCGAGGAGGCGGAGGTCGCCTAGGTCCTTGCCGTACGAGGTGGAGTTCTCGGAGACCAGGAAGAGTTCGCGGACGCCGTTGTCGGCGAGCCATTCGGCCTCGCGGAGTACTTCGGCGGGGCGGCGGGACATGAAGGCGCCGCGGAACATCGGGATGGCGCAGAAGGCGCAGCGGCGGTCACAGCCGGAGGCGAGCTTCAGCGGGGCCATCGGGCCGCCGTCGAGGCGGCGGCGCATGACGCGCGGGCCGCTGGCGGGTGCGGTGGCGAGGTCGGGGGCGTCGATCTTCAGCTCTTCGGGGGCGCCGGTGACGAAGCGGCCCTTGAGTTCCGCGGGGGCCGGCGAGCCGGCGGGGCGGAGAGCGGCGGGGATGTGGTCACCGAGGACGGCTCCGCTGGCGAGTGCTGCCGCACCCGAGGCCGCAGCACGCGCGGTCGCGGCGGAGTCGCCGGAGGTGGCGGTGGCGCGCGAGGTTGCGGTGGTGGCCGAGGTCGCGGGCGGGGCATCTGCGGGCGCCGGGTGGCCGTGCTCGGTGGAGCGCGCGGAGGCGGACGCGGAGGTCTCGTCGGTGGGGGTGGTGGACGTGCTCGTGTGGGTGGTGTCTGCGGGGGTGACGTCTGCCGTGGTCGCACCCGCTGCAGTCGCACCCGTGGCCGTGTCGCTCGTGGCCGTGTCGCTCGTGGCCGTGTCGCTCGTGGCCGTGTCGCTCGTGGCCGTGGCGCTCGTGGCCGTGGGGGTGGTTGTGGCGCCGTGGCCGGGGAGGGGGGTGGTGGGGGCGGAGTGGCGGTCGGCGGGGGCTAGCGGGAGGAGTTTGCGGCGGTCTTGGGGGACGTGGGGCTGGTGTTTGGTGCCGGCCAGGATGGAGCGGAGGCGGGCGGAGATGTCGGTGTAGTCGTCGAAGCTGAGGACGGCGTCGGTTTCGGGGAGGGCTTCGGCGAGTTGTTCGCCGTAGCGCTCGGCGAGGCAGCCGACGGCGACGACCGCCTGGGTGCGGCCGGAGTCCTTGTAGTCGGCGGCGGCCAGGAGGGTGTCGACGGAGTCCTTCTTCGCGGCCTCGACGAAGCCGCAGGTGTTCACCACCACCGTGTCCGCCTCGGCGGCGTCGTCGACGAGGCGGAAACCGCCGGCTTCGAGCCGGCCGGCCAGCTCCTCGGAGTCGACATCGTTGCGGGCACAGCCCAGCGTGACCAGGGCGACGGTGGTGGGTGGCGTAGTCATCCCCACGAGTATGACGCGCCGTGTACGTCCGCACCTAACTCGGCAGCCCCGAAACCCGGCTCGGCGACGCCCGCAGCAGCAGTGGTTACTGGGGTTACTGGGGTTACTGGGTCTTGCTGAGCGTGCCGTTCGGATGCGCGGTGAACTTGGTGAGGTTGGTGGGGACGCGTTTGCCGTTCAGGACGACGATCAGATTGCCCGGGTTGCCTACCTGGACGCGGATGTCGCCGGCGCTGGTGACGGACTGGGCGATGCCGGGGCTGAGCTTGCCCTGGAAGATCTTGCGGTCGGTTCGGTCGCGGACCGTGAGGTAGGTGCCGTCGTTCTTGGCCGTCATGGTCAGCTCGGTCCTGAGGACCGGCGGCTTCGGGGTGTGCGGCTTCTTCGTCGGCTGCACGGTCGGCTGGGGCGTCGGCTTCGGGGTGGGGGTGGTGACAGTCGCCGAGGTGGTTGCGGTCTTGGAGGCGTTGGCCTCGATGTCGCTGGGGAGCGTGAAGAGGCGGACCATCCCCCAGCCCATCAGGATGACCAGGATCGCGCCGACCACGAGGGCCCAGCGCGGGCGGGCCGGGCGGAGGGTCGGGCTCTTGACCGCGGCGCGTTCCTCGCGGCGCGACTTCTCCTCCTCGACGGCGTGTTCGGCGTCGAAGGTGGCAAGCAGCGGGGCCGGGTCGGCCTTCACCACGCGGGCGATCGCCCGGATGTGCCCACGGGCGTAGAAGTTCCCGCCGCACCGGGAGAAGTCGTCGGCCTCCATGGCGATCAGCAACCCGGTTCTGATCCGGGTCGCGGCGCTCAGCTGCTCGATCGTCATGTCGGCCCGCTCGCGGGCCGCCGTGAGCTGGCTGCCGATGCTCACGTCCCCACCGTCCTCTCCTTCTCCGCGCTGCAGGTCATCGGCAAACAGACCGTCGACGTCCCTGTGGACACCATGTCAACGGCCTTGGTACGACGGGGTCACGGGCGAGTCAGAGTTGTTCCCTCACCGGACACCTGGCGTCGGCCAGCATGTGCAGCGCCTGCACCACTTCCCCGTTCGACGGCCGCGCCGTCAACCCGAACGGTATCGCGAGTGACGATCCCGTCAGTCGGCGGTTCGCATCGGTTGTCTTGCGGGTCGAACTCGGCAGTGCACCGAGGATCGGCCCGGGATCCTGCAGATGTACGGCGATCCGCCCGTCGTCGAGCGGATGCCGGCGCTGCAGCACCGTCACCTCTTCGATGTCTTCCCACCGGGTACCCACCCACTCGTTCCGGATGCGCAGCCGGATGCCGACGTCGTCGGCCACCAGCATGTCCCCGACCGTGAGCGCGCGGGCGCACACCACGGCCAGGACGGCGAACGCGGCCGCCACGATCCAGCGCAGGATGCCGGTCGCGCTGGTCGAGCCGGATGCCGCGAAGCCGAGCGCGACCAGTCCGGCGCCGACGGCGAGGCCGCCGTGCACCTTCTGGGAGGCGCGAACGGTGAACGGCGTCGGCGCCGGGTCCCCGTCGAATCGGTCCTGCCTGGGCAGTGCGCTCGCGGCGGTCACGTCTCACTCTCCTCGGAGGGTGCTGATGAAGTCCTCTAGATCGTCGGGTTTGACCAGGACGTCCCTGGCCTTCGAACCTTCGCTGGGGCCGACGACGCCGCGGCTTTCCAGGATGTCCATCAGCCGGCCGGCCTTGGCGAAACCGACGCGGAGCTTACGCTGCAGCATCGACGTGGAGCCGAACTGGGTGGAAACGATCAGTTCGGCCGCCTGCACGACCAGGTCGAGGTCGTCGCCGATCTCGTCGTCCAGGTCCTTGCTCGGGCCCGGCGCCGCGGTGACGTCCTCGCGGTACGTCGGCTGCAGCTGCTCCTTGCAGTGCTCGACGACGACGTGGATCTCGTTCTCGGTGACCCAGGCGCCCTGGATCCGCATCGGCTTGCTCGCGCCCATCGGCAGGAACAGGCCGTCACCCTGACCGACCAGCTTCTCCGCGCCGGGCTGGTCGAGGATGACCCGGCTGTCGGCCAGCGACGAGGTCGCGAACGCCAGCCGGGACGGCACGTTGGCCTTGATCAGACCGGTGACGACGTCCACCGAGGGCCGCTGGGTGGCGAGCACCAGGTGGATACCTGCGGCCCGGGCCAGCTGGGTGATCCGGACGATCGAGTCCTCGACGTCGCGCGGCGCGACCATCATCAGGTCGGCGAGCTCGTCGACGATCACCAGCAGGTACGGGTACGGCGACAGCACGCGCTCGGACCCGGGCGGGGGCTTCACCTTGCCGGCCCGGACCGCCTTGTTGAAGTCGTCGACGTGCCGGAACCCGAACGCGGCGAGGTCGTCGTACCGCATGTCCATCTCGCGGACGACCCACTGCAGCGCCTCGGCGGCCTTCTTGGCGTTGGTGATGATCGGCGTGATCAGGTGCGGGATGCCCTCGTAGTTGTTCAGCTCGACCCGTTTCGGGTCGACGAGGATCATCCGCACCTCGTCGGGCGTGGCCCGCATCAGGATCGAGGTGATCAGCGAGTTCACGAACGACGACTTGCCGGATCCGGTCGCACCGGCGACCAGCAGGTGCGGCATCTTCGCCATGTTCGCGACCACGAAGCCGCCTTCGACGTCCTTGCCGAGGCCGGCCACCATCGGGTGGTGGTCGTTGCGCGCGGTCGCGGACCGGATCACGTCGCCGAGGCTGACGGTCTCCTTGTCGGTGTTCGGGATCTCGATGCCGATCGCGGACTTGCCCGGGATCGGCGACAGGATCCGGACGTCGGCCGACGCCACCGCGTACGCGATGTTCTTCGACAGCGCGGTGACCTTCTCGACCTTGACCGCGGCGCCGAGCTCGACCTCGTACCGGGTGACCGTCGGGCCGCGGGTGTAGCCGGTGACCTGGGCGTCGATGCCGAACTGCTCGAACACCTCGGTGAGCCGGTCGACGACCTGGTCGGACGCCTTGGTCCGGGCCTTGTGCACCGAGCCGGGGCTGAGCATCTGCCCGTCCGGCAGCGTGTACGTGATGTCGCCGGACAGGCTGAGCTGCTCGACGCGCTGCGGTAGCGGGGTGTGCGGCGGCGGCTCGAGCGCCGCCGGGGGCTCCGGGCTCGCCGCGGCCGGCGCCTCGAACACGGGCTCGGAGGGCGGCTCGAAGGCGGGGCTCTCGTCGTACGGCTCTTCCTCGGCCGGCTTGGCCTTCGTCTTGCGGCCGCGCTTCGGCTCGTCCTTCAGGATCGGCGAGTCGTACGGCTTGACCGTCGGGTCGCCGTCCTCTTCCTCGAGCTCGGCCTTCGCGCGGCGCTGCTTGCGGGTCAGCCGGACGGTGTCGTCGGTCGGCGCGGCCTGGACGGACGGCGCGTCCGCGGGCAGCTCGGTGCGGCCCATCAGTACGTCGAACGCCGCCCGGAACCGCAGCGGGATCGCGTACACCGGGGTCCCGGTGACGACCAGTGCGCCGAAGATCGACAGCAGCACCAGCAGCGGCGCGGCGACGTACTGCGTGAGCAGGTCGGACAGGAACGACGAGATGAAGTACCCGATCGCGCCGCCGGCGTCCCGGAGCGGGCCGTCGGCGGGGTTGTTCGGCCGGGGCAGGCCGTTCGCGATGTGGATCAGGCCCAGTACGCCGAGGCAGATCGCCGTCCAGCCGATCACCTGGCGGCCGGCCGGGCCGTTGCGGTCCGGGTGCCGCAGCGTGCGGACCGCGATGACGACCAGCATCAGCGGCAGGGCCCAGCCGAGCATGCCGATGCTGCCGCCGACGACCGTCCGGACGCCGTTGCCGACCGATCCGGGCAGGTCCCACCAGATCGCGGCGGCGACGACCATCGCGAGGCCGATCAGGAACAGCCCGGCGCCGTCGCGGCGGTGCTCCGGTTCCAGGTCGCGGGCGCTGTGACCGATCCCCCGCACCATGCTGCCGAGCAGGTGCGCGATGCCGATCCAGACCTTGATCACTCCACGACCGAGAGCGAGCATGGCGGCCGCGAACGGGCCCGGTCCGCTGTTCTTGGGCGTGCTGGTCCGCGCGGCAGAGGTTCCACCGCGTTTCGAACTCTGCCCACGCTTCTGGGCGCCTGACGGACGGGGGCGTCCACCAGCGGCCGAACGGGCCGTGCTCGGCCGTTTGGCTGCTGACTTCTGCGCCCGCGCCGGGGAAGACGTGCGGGTCGCCATATTCCTCAGGCTACCCCGACTACCCCACGAGTCCCACGTGTCACACGCCGATCACACGGTCCCATCCGTAGCATCACGACGGACGGGCGAGGTGGCGGAGCCGGCCCAGGTGCCACAGGACGACGTACCAGCCGAGGGCGGCCAGGCCGCCGTACACGAGGCCGGAGAGCACCACGCGGACGGCGGTCTCCCCTGCCAGGCCGCCGTCGACCCGGCTGAGCTCGACGACCGCGCCGACCACCGCGAACAGCACGAGCGCTCCGAGTACGACGTACCGCACCCAAGCCGGCAGCTTGTCACGCGCGGTGACCGTGGCAGGGGTACGCCGGTACCAGCGGTACAGCCAGATCGCGAGGATCAGGCAGCCGGCGAGCGTACTCACGTACTGCAGCGGCCGGTTGATGTCGCCGAAGACGCCCGGGTACCGGCGGACGAAGTACCCGTCGCCGTGCGTGAAGGAGTCCCACACGACATGGGTCAACGCGCCGACAACAGCGGACAGCACCGTCCAAAGCAGGACCTTGACCCCAGGAACACGCAACGAAGAGACAGGTAGCCGCGCAGCCAACGCAGGCGGCGCCAGTGCGATCAAAGGCCGCTTTAGGACGACGTTGAACACCAGGACGAGCAGCAACGCCAGCAACGGGTCCAGCCAGAACGCCGACGTGAACTTATGCGTCAGTGTCAGCGTGAAGTTCCCATTGATGTACTGCGTGGCGACCCGGTAGATCGCGCCGACGTACAGCAGGTCGGGTGCCACCGCACCGGCCACCAGCGCCGACGCCACGAAGGGCCGCCGGACCAGCGGAGGACAGCTGCGGGGTGGGCCAGAGTGAAGGGCACACCCCGCAGCCTATTGGGTCAGAACGTCGGCCAACTGCTCGCCAGTGGCTGCTGCCCGACGCCCGGCGCCTTCCAGTTGCAGACACCGTTCGGGAACGTCTGCCGCAGCGTCTTCCACTGCACAGAGGTCAACTTGACCTTGTAGTCGGATTTGTTCAGCGGTTCGAGCCGGCACTTGATGATGTCGTTGGCAACAGCCGCACCGGCAACCTGCCGCGGCGCCGGCCAGGCCGGGTAGAAGGTGTTGCACCTGGTCGTGCCGATCCCGTCCACCTGGGTCTCGACGATCTTCTGGTTCGTCGGGCTCCAGCACGCGTCGGTGAGCGCGGCGGGCTTGTTGCGCATCAGCTTCGCGTGCGGAGAGCCCGGCCCGTGGTCCGCGTCCACCGCGTCCATCCAGCGGTCCAGCGAGGCGAGTGCGTCGGTCAGCACCGGGTTCGTCGTACTGAAGCCGCCCGGGGCGTCGCCTGCCTGGACGAGCATGATCTGGTTGCCGGCGTCACCGTTCGCCTTGCGCAGCCGTTCGCGGAGCGAGAACGAGTGGAAGAGCAGGTGGATGTCGCCGTTCGGCTGCTCGTCCCAGTACTGCCGGTAGTCGATGATCGGCGTACTGGCCAGTCCCCCGCCGCCGTTGATCAGCTGCCCGGTGCGGTACGCCGTACTGATCGCCTGCGGGTCCGCGACGGTACGGGCCGGGACGAAGTTGGCGTCGGTGTCGAAACCGCCGACCGCCTTGTTCAGGTCGAGGAACTGGGCGACCGAGATCTTGCCCGCATTCAGGGCGTCCAGGCCGTACTGGATCCCCACGTTGTCGAGCGGCCGCCGGGCGGCGCCCGTACGAGGGTCCTTGCCCCAGACGTTCACCTGGTGGTCGTAGACGTCGCAGCGGACGCCGGCCGGATTCTTCACCGGGTCGTACCGGTCCGCGACCGGTAGTTGCGCAGGGCAATAGACCCGCGGGTCGATCCGGCGGCCGGCACCAGCCAGGTTCGCGATCGTGCCGACCTTGCCGAAGCCCGCGGCGGCCCGTTTCTGCTCGTCGGTCCAGCCGGTCGCGTTCTGGAAGTAGTGGTCGAGCAGCAGCGCGTCCGTGATCGTGTGCAGCGTCGCGAACCCGACCTCCGGGAACACGCACGACGCCACGATCCCGTCCAGCAGCCCCGGGTAGTCCTCGGCGATCTGGAACACCTGGTACGAGCCGCCGGAGCACCCCCATCCGATGGTCTGACGCGGTACGCCGATCGTCTCCAGGATGTGCTCCCGCGTCATCGACATGGTCTCGGCGGCGAGCACCCCGTTGCAGTTGATCCCGAACACGTTGAGGCTCGACGACGCCACGGCGTACCCCTGCCCGAGCAGTACGTCGTCGTTGATGCCGCCCGTGCCGCTCCCCTGCTGGTACCACCCGCCGGGGCAGCCGCCGCCGAACGTGTAGACCAGCCGGCCGTTCCACCCGCTCGGCGCCTTCACGACGCTCGGCTCACCGCCCGCGGGGTCGTTGAGTACGGCGTACTCGTAGATCGACCGGTTGATGACGCCGGTCTCGACGCGGACGATGTACGGCACCGTGCGGCCGTCGGACGTGGTCGTCGTCGCCAGGTCGGCCGGATGCGTCGCCGGCAGCACCTTGAGCGAGCGGTCGGCCGTGGAGCGGTACAGATAGTCGACGCGGGTCGGGACCGTGCAGTTCGCGTCGGACGGCGGGCCGAGCTTCACCTTGGCGAGCGTGACGAAGTCCGCCGTACCGCAGAAGTACGGCGTCTCGTGCGGGCCGGCCAGGAGCGGCCCGCTGCGTGGGTGGTTCGTGATCACCAGCCGCGACGCGGCGGCGGTCACCGTGTTGGAACCGTTCGTGAGGCCTTGGACGACGCCGATCAGGCGGTCCTGCTGACGGGTGAACGCGCTACTGACGTCCTTCCCGTTCAGCCGGATCTTCAGGTCGTCCAGGTGCCGCCCGGTGATCCCGAGCAGCACGTTGCCGTCGCTCACCATGTCGGCGCGCGGCGTGGACAGGACCTCGATCCGTACGTCGGAGGCCGCACTGGCGGGGGTCACCAGGACGGCGGCGAACATCGCAGTCAGAAGGGCAACGAGGGCGGCTGGTCGCTTCATGTGATGAGTCGATCACAGCAGTTCCGGTGCCGGAAGAGTTCGTGGTAATCGGTTTCCGGCCGGAGTGGACCACTTCAGGCGCCGGTGGTCCCGTCCAGCTGCTCGCGGACCAGGTCGGCGTGCCCGCAGTGCCGCGCGTACTCGCCGATCAGGTGGATGTAGATCATCCGCAGCGTCGACTCGGTCCCGCCGAACGTGAACCGGTCGTCGAGCGAGCGCCCGGCCGCGGCCTCGTCGGACAGCTTCCACTCCGCGATCAGCCCGTCGTACGCCGCCTGCGCCTCGGCCGGGTCGATCCGCTCGAAGTCCGCGTCCTTGCCGAGCTCGGGCGTGAACAGCGGCGCGGCCGGGTCGTCGGCGAAGTGGATCCGGAACCAGATCCGCTCGACCTTCGTGAGGTGCCGGATCAGCCCGAGCAGCGAGAGGTTCGACGGCGGCGAGGGCCGCTCGGCGAGCTGTACAGCGGTCAGCCCGGCGCATTTCATCAGCAAGGTGCTGCGGTAGAAGCCCAGATATCCTTGCAGCAGTTCGCGTTCCGGTGCCGTCAGCGAGCCGTCCGGCCGCTCGACCGCAGGGGCAGTCCAGGTCATCGCCATCCTCACGTCGTCCCACGATGTGTTCACGTATCTCATCACATGAGATACGTACTGGCGGCGAACGTGTCCCGTTCGTTACCGTTCTCGGCAGGTCATGAGTGTCAGCGACAAGCCCCGGCTCGCTGGCCGGCAACCCTCCTCCGCGGTGGGGTGCCCCGGGTGAAGACCAGGCCGTGCGGATACCCCGTTCGGCAAGCGCGGACTTCCTGGGAGCAGATCCATGTCGATCCTGTCGATTCTCGAGCCGGCCGGCAGCACCGCCCCGCGTCCGAGCAGCGCCCGGCGGCTCACCGGCAACATCCCTGCCACCGTCGGCTCGGACCTGCTGGTCCCGCTGGCCGACGGCCGGGTCACCGACTACGCGAACTTCGACCACGGGGCGAGCGCGCCGTGTCTGGAGTCCGTCCGGGCCAGCGTCGAGGCCGCGCTCCCGTCGTACGCCTCGGTGCACCGTGGCAACGGGTACGCCTCACGGATCACCACCCAGTGGTACGAGCGGGCCCGCGCCGAGGTGCACGCCTTCGTCGGCGCCCGGACCGACGACCAGGTGATCTTCACCCGCCAGACCACCGACGCGCTCAACCTCCTCGCACACGCCGTCCCGCAGGACGCGACCGTGATCGTGTTCGAGTCCGAGCACCACGCCGCGCTGCTCCCCTGGCCGGCCGAGCGCACCGTCCGGCTCAAGGCGCCGGCCGGTCAGGCCGAGGCCGTGTCGAACGTCGCCGACGCGCTCCGGCAGGCGCCCGAGGGACCGCGCCTGGTCGTGGTCACCGGCGCCTCGAACGTGACCGGCGAGATCTTCCCGATCGCCGAAATCGCCAAGGTGGCCAAGGCCCACGGCGCCCGGGTCTGCCTGGACGCCGCGCAGCTCGCGCCGCACCGCGTGGTCGACATCGCCGCGCTCGACGTCGACTGGGTCGTGCTGTCCGGCCACAAGCTGTACGCCCCGTACGGCGCCGGCGCCCTGATCGGCCGCTCCGACTGGCTCGACGCCGCCGACCCGTACCTCTACGGCGGCGGCGCGACCCACGCCGTCACCAGCGACACCGTCGTCTGGTCGACCGGCCCGGCGCGCCACGAGGGCGGGTCCCCGAACGTCATCGGCGCGATCGCGCTGGCGAGCGCCTGCGCCGCGCTCACCAGGCACCGCGACGCCATCGAGCAGCACGAGCGCAGCCTGCTGGCCCGGCTGCGGACCGGTCTCGCCCAGATCGAGGGCGTCACGACGTACTCGATCTTCGGCGAGGAGGCGGACCGGGTCGGCACCGTCTGCTTCACGGTCGAGGGCCTGACCTCGACGTTGGTGTCCGCGGCCCTGAGCGCGGAGTACGGCATCGGTGTCCGGGACGGCAAGTTCTGCGCGCACCCGCTGGTCGGTCACCTGCTCGCGAATTCTCCCGAGCACGGTACGGCGGTCCGCGCCAGCCTCGGCCTCGGGACCACCCGGGAGCACGTGGACCGGCTCGTCAACGCCGTCCGCACGCTGGCCACGACCGGCCCGCGCACGGAGTACGCGGAGAGCGCGCACGGCTGTCAGCCGGCCGACGATCCCCGCGACCTCCACGCACCGCGGATCTGGTAGCCCCTCCTACTGCTCAGGAGGTACGAGACCTACATGGTGAGCAGCGAACGCCAGTAGGTCCGCCCACTCCGACGCGACCATCGCGGCAGGCTTACCGAAGCCGTGGCCGGTGTTGACCTCTACGCGAGTCAACACCGGCTGCGGACCGGACTGGGCGTGCTGCACCGCGGCGATGAACTTGTGGCTGTGCAGCGGCACTACGCGGTCGTCGTGATCACCCGTGACCACCAACGTCGCCGGGTACGCCGTACCGTCGCTGACGCGGTGCAGTGGCGAGTAGGCCAGCAGGTCCTCGAACTGCTCCGGGTCGGTCGGCAGGCCGTAGTCGGACGCCCAGGCCGCCCCAACCGTGAACAGGTGGAACCGCAGCATGTCCAGCACGCCCACACCGGGCAGTGCGACCGCGAACAGGTCCGGCCGCTGGGTCATGACCGCGCCGACGAGTAGACCGCCGTTGCTGCGGCCGTGGATCGCCAGCTGCGCCGGTGTGGTCACTCCGGTGTCCCGCAGGTCCTCTGCGACCGCGATGAAGTCGTCGAACACGTTCTGCTTGTTCTTGAGCCGTCCCGCGTCGTGCCACTCGCTCCCGTACTCACCGCCGCCACGGAGGTTCGCGATGACCAGTACGCCGCCGGCCGCGAGCCATGCGGGCCAGCCGGGACGGTAGTCGGCCTGGATCGGGATGCGGAACCCGCCATACCCCCACATGAGGGTCGGGCGCGGCTCGTCGAAGCCCAGGTCCGACCTGCTGATCAGGAAGTACGGGACGGGCCCGTTGCGACGCGTCACGGTGACCTGGGGCGGCGTGTAGCCGTCAGTACCGCGCACCAGCTCCGGCAGCGCCCGTACGTCGCCTGTGCCGGTGTGCACGAGGTACGACAGCGTCGGGTCGGTCGTCGTGGACAGGCCGATGAACAGCTCGTCGTACTTCGGGCCTGCGTTGAAGCCGACCACTCCCCCGCCCGGTACGTCGACAACGCGCGCGTCGGACCCGTCCAGCGCGTACAACGTCAGCACCGACTGGGCGTCGGCCAACGTGAGTGTTGCGAGACCGTCCGCCGTAGCGCGCACCGCCTGCAGCGTGGAGTCGCTTTCCGGGATGAGGTCGGTGAACTCGCCGGCGAGGTCCGACAGCACCACCCGCCCGCGGGGCGCGTCCCGGTCGGTCCGCAGTACCAGATCGTCGCCGGACATCCGGACGAACGCGATCTCGTCGGTGAACTCGTCTACGACCTTCACCGGCTCGCCCAGCCCGTCACCGGTGATCGAGTACACCCAGAGCCGCGTGCTCGGGTCCGTGCCCTCGGTGATGTGCACGACGAGGTACCTGTCGTCGTCGGACACCTCCGGCATCAGGAAGTACCTGTCGTTGCCGGGGAAGCTCAGGACGAGCTCGTCGTCCGACTGCGGCGTACCGACGCGGTGCAGCATCAGCCGGCCGCCGGACAGGGACGTGGTCTCCGTACCTTCGCTCCGCCCGCTGGTCGGGTAATGCAGGTACAGGTACGCCGAGCTGTCCGGGAGCCAGGTCGCCTCGCTGAACTTGGCCTCCGCCACCAGGTCGTCCACGGGCGCACCGGTGGCGATGTCGAGCAGCCGGAACGTCGTCCAGTCGCTACCGCTCTCGTTGATGCCGTACGCGAAGTACTTGCCGTCAGGGCTGACCGTGAACGTCCCCAACGAGTCCGTGCCGTCCGCGGACAGCGTGTTCGGGTCGATCAGCACCCGGCCGCCGGACAGCAGCTCGTCCAGCGATTCGGCCACGTAGATCACGTCCTGCGCCTGCGTGCCGTCGTTCCGGCCGACGAAGTACCAGCCGGACTTCTTCGCGGGCACGCCGGCGCGTGGGCGCGCGAGGATCGCGGCCATCGTGCGCTGGAACCACGCACGCTCCGGGTAGCCCGACAGCTCGGCCTCCGTGAAGGCGTTCTGCCGGGTGACCCAGTCCTGGGTCTCAGGCGAGTCAGGGTCTTCCAGCCAGCGGTAAGGATCGGCGATCTGGTGCCCGTGCAACGTCTCGACCACGTCGTCGCGGCGGCTCTCCGGGTAGGTCATGGCGACCAACTTACGTCGTACTCACCGGCTCCGGTGGGCGGCATCCCGCACAGGCGCCGGAGCCCGGTGAGTACGACGGGCCCGGACCTCAGGCCGGATTGATGTCCTTGCTCCACAGCACCGTGCCGAACAGGTTCCGCAGCGACACCGAGAAGACCCCGGTCCGCGGGTCGATCCGGGTGTGGCCGAAGAACTGGTTACCGCTGGCCGGCGACTGGCTCGGGAAGTCGGCCGCCTTGACGAAGACCGCCTCCGGGCCGAACGTCGGGTCGAGCTGGTTCGGGCCGAAGACGCCCGCGTTGATCGGCCCGGCCACGATCTCCCAGAACGGGTCGAAGTCGGTGAACGCCGCCCGCGCCGGGTCGTAGTGGTGCGCGGCCGCGTAGTGCACGTCCGCGGTCAGCCAGATCGCGTTCCGTACCTTGCGCTTCTTGAACTGGCTCAGCACCCAGGCGATCTCGTGCTCGCGGCCGCCCGGCGCACCCGGCAGCCCGTTCGCGACCGCCTCGATCAGGTCGCCGTCCGGGACCAGCAGGCCGATCGGCATGTCGCTGGCGATCACCTTCCAGGTCGCGCGGGACGCCGCCACCTCACGGACCAGCCAGGCGGCCTGCTCGGCGCCGAGCATCGCGACCGGCCCGGCCGTCGACGGCACCGGGTTCGCGCCGCGGTACGTGCGCATGTCGAGGCAGAACACGTCGAGCAGCGGGCCGTGGCTCACCTTGCGGTAGATCCGGTCCCGGCCCGCGACGTGCTCCATCGGCAGGTACTCCAGGAACGCCTTCTTCGCCCGCGCCGCGAGTACGTCGACGCGCCGCTCGACGTACCGGGAGTCGTCCAGGATCTCGCCCGGGTACCAGTTGTTCAGCGTCTCGTGGTCGTCCCACTGCGCGACCAGCGGTACGTCGGCGTACAGGTCGCGGACGTTGCCGTCGAACAGGTTGTACTTGTACCGGCCGCGGTACTCGGCCAGCGTCTCGGCGACCTTCGAGACCTCCTCGGTCACCACGTTCTTCCAGACGGTGCCGTCGGCAACCTTCAGCTCGGCCTGGATCGGGCCGTCGGCGTAGATGTTGTCGCCGGAGTGCAGGAAGAAGTCAGGCCGGGTGTCGTGCATGGCCTTGTACGCGACCATCCCGCCGAGCTCGGGGTTGATGCCGTACCCCTGGCCGGCGGTGTCGCCGGTGAACACGAACGACACCGGGCGGTTGCGGCCCGGCGTACTGAACGATCCGTCGAGCGTCTCGCCGATCCGGCCGTGCGCGTCCTCGAAACCGATCCGGTAGTCGTAGCGCTGCCCCGCGCGCAGGCCGCGCAACGGCAGCCGGGCGGTGAAGTCGTCTCCTCCGTCGGTCTTCGGCCCGCGGAGGCTGATCGCCCGGTCGAACCGTCCCTGACTGGTCAGCTGCACGACCATCCGGCCGGGCCGGTCGGTGCGCGACCAGACGACCGCCGAGTTCGGCGTGACGTCGGCGCTGGCGATCCCGGAAGGCAGCGCGGCACGGTCCCGGCGGACGAGGTTCGGGGCAGCAGACGCCACACCCGGTACGGCGAGGGACGCGCCGGCGGCGGTAGTGGCGGCGAGGAGCTGGCGGCGGCTCAGTTTCATGACCCGAAGGTGCGCTCCAGGAGTGACCGCCAGGTGACAGCCTGGCTAACTCGACGGCAAATCGCCCAGCAAGGCGGTCCCGCTTGGAACACGATGCCATGATGAGCGCGTGCCAGCGCAGCAGTACGTCAGCCTCTACACCGACCTCCTCCAGACCGTCCGGGACCTCGGTCTGCTCCGGCGGCGGCAGGGCTACTACGTGACCAAGCTGAGCATCGTGCTCGGCGCGTTGCTCGTGATCGTCGCGGGCATGGTGCTGATCGGCAACTCGTGGCACCAGCTCTGGCTCGCCGGCGCGCTCGCGCTCGTGCTGGTGCAGGTCGCGTTCCTCAGCCACGACAGCGCCCATCGGCAGATCTTCGACTCCAACGCCTGGAACGACTGGGCGGCGCGGATCCTGGCCGGCGGCGTCCTCGGGATGAGCGTCAGCTGGTGGCGCACCAAGCACAACAAGCACCACGCCGCCCCGAACCAGGCCGACCGCGACCCCGACGTCCAGCTCAAGGCGGTCGCGTTCACGCCGCAGGCGGTCCTCGACCGCGGCCCGGTCGGCCGCTGGTTCGCCGCCCGGCAGGGCTGGCTGTTCTTCCCGCTGCTCACCCTCGAGGGCGTCGGCCTGCACGCGTCCAGCCTGCGGCATTTGCTCCGCCGGGACGCGACCCGCACCGACCGCTTCGACGCCGCGATCGTCCTGGCCCGGATCACGGCGTACGTCGTCGCGCTGTATCTGCTGCTTCCGCCCGGGAAGGCTACCGCGTTCCTCGGTCTGCAACTGGCGGTGTTCGGGGTCTGTCTCGGCGCCGCGTTCGCGCCGAACCACAAGGGCATGCCGATCGTGCCGGCCGGGACCAGGCTCGACTTCCTCCGCCGGCAGGTGCTGATGTCGCGCAACATCCGCGGCGGCATCCTCACCGACCTCGCGATGGGCGGGCTCAACTACCAGATCGAGCACCATCTGTTCCCGAGCATGCCGCGGCCGTCGCTGCGGCGGGTCCAGCCGATCGTGCGCGAGTACTGCGAACTCCACGGCATCGCGTACGCCGAGGTCGGCCTGTTCACGTCGTACGGGATCGTCGTCAAGTACCTGAACGACGTCGGCCTGCACGCCCGCGACCCGTTCGACTGCCCGCTGGCGGCCGAGCTCAGATCAACCCGTGGGCCGAATCTCGTCTGATCTACGCTAGCCCCCATGTGGTGGGGTCTGGCGGGCGCGTTGGCGGCGGCGGTTGCGTACGGATTGGCGTCGATCCTGCAGGCCTCGGCCGCGGACAGCTCGCGGGACGCCAGCGCCGCGAACGTCGTACTCAAGCCGCGGTTCGTGCTCGGGATGAGCCTCGACGCGGTCGGGTTCGGCGTCCAGGTCGCGGCGCTCCAGGTGCTGCCGCTGTTCGTCGTGCAGTCGGCGCTGGCGGCCAGTCTGGCCGTGACCGCGGTCGCCGCGCGGGTGCTCGGCGTACGGCTCGGACGGCGGGAGTGGCTCGCGGTCGGCGGCGTCTGCGTGGGGCTCGCCTTGCTCGGGCTGTCGGCGGGCAAAGAGGGCAACCCGGCCGTCGGGCATGGTTTCCGGCTGGCTCTGGGCCTTGCCGTCGTGGTGCTCGCGCTGGCGTGGGCGTCGATGCGGCTGGTCCCGCGGCGGCTGCACGGGCCGGCGCTCGGGCTGATCGCCGGCCTCGGGTTCGGGATCGTCGCGATCTCGGCCCGGATCATCCCCAGCCTGGCGCCGCTGCACCTGATCAAGGAACCCGCCGCCTACACAGCGGTCGCCGGTGGTGCGTTGGCGATGCTCTGCTACGCGTCGGCGCTGCAGCGCGGCGGCGTCACGACGGCCACCGCGATGCTGGTCGTCGGCGAGACGGTCTTCCCCGCGCTCGTCGGGCTCCTGCTGCTCGGCGATCACGCGCGGCACGGCTACGCGGTCGTGGCCGGTTGCGGGTTCGTCCTCGCCGTCGCCGCGGCCTTGATGCTGGCCCGGTTCGGCGAACCCGGGCAGGCGGTCAGCGCGCCGGCGGGATCTCCCCCGAGCCGCGAATCGTCAGCTTGACCGGCACCCGCACCGTCCGGCCCGGCCGGTGCGGCTCGGGCAGCCGCTCGGTCATCAGCTGGATCGCGGTCCGCGCCATCACGTCGGCCGACTGCGCGACCGCGGTCAGTCCCGGGCTGAGCAGGTCACCGAGCTGCAGGTCGTCGAACGACACCAGCGCGACCCGGTCCCGTCGGCCGGCCAGACCCCGCAGTACCTCGGCCGTCGTCATGTTGTTTGCCGACAGCAACGCCGTCGCGGGCTCGGCGCGATCCAGCACGGCGGACAGCGTGATGCCGATGCCCTCGGTGGTCGGCTCGGACAGGTGCACCAGGTCCTCGTCGACGTCGATCCGGTGCCGGGCCATCGCCGCCCGGTACGCGACCACGCGCTCGCGGGCGGTGAAGATCCGCTCGTCGTCGCCGAGGTACGCGATCCGCCGGTGGCCCTGCCGGACCAGGTGGTCGATCGCCTGGTCGATCCCGCCCGCGTTGTCGGCGAGGACAGCGTCCGCCTCGATACCGTGCGCCGGCCGGTCGATCGTGACCACGGCCATCCCGGCGTCGACGTGCGGCGCCAGGTAGTCCTGGGTCTCGCCGATCGGCGCCATGATCAGCGCATCGGGGCGCCGGGCAACGAACTCCAGGCAGACGTCCCGCTCCCGCTCCGGATCCTCGTCGGTCAGCCCGATCATCACCACCGAGCCGGACGAGCGGGCCCACAGCTCGACCGCGCGGCCGAGCGAGGCGAAGAACGGGTCGCCGATGTCGCGGATCACCACCGCGATCGTCCCGGTCCGGCCGCGGCGCAGCATCCGGGCCGACTCGTTCGGGGTGTAGTTCAGCTCCTTGATCGCCGCCTGCACCTTGGCGGTCAGCTCCGGGCTGACGTTCGGCTCCTCGTTCACCACCCGGGACACGGTCTTCAACGCGACCCCGGCCCGGGCGGCGACCTCCTTCATCGTGGGCCGGCGCTGGCCCGTCCCGTTCACCCCGCTGCCACTCATCGCCGGCCCACCCTTCGTCTAGTCCGCCCAGACGTTACTAGCTTTCGACGACGACCGGAATGATCATCGGGCGGCGGCGGTGGGTGTCACTGACCCACTTGCCGACCACCCGGCGGATCACCTGCTGCAGCTGGTACATGTCGTCCACGCCGCCGCCGATCGCCTTCTCGATCTCGGCCTCGATCCGCGGCTTCAGGTCGTCGAACACGGTGTCGTCCTCGGCGAACCCGCGGGCCTGGATCTCCGGGCCGGCGGTCAGCTTGCCGGTCACCGAGTCCATCACCGCGATCACCGAGATGAACCCCTCGTCGCCGAGGATCCGGCGGTCCTTCAGCGAGGTCTCGGTGATGTCGCCGACGGTCGAGCCGTCCACGAACACGTACCCGCACTCGACCTTGCCGGCCACCACGGCCTTCCGGTCGATCAGGTCCACCACCACGCCGTCCTCGACCACGACCACGTTCTCCCGCGGTACGCCGGTCTGGATCGCCAGGTCCGCGTTCGCGTGCAGGTGCCGGACCTCGCCGTGCACGGGCATCACGTTCCGCGGCTTCACGATGTTGTAGCAGTACAGCAACTCGCCCGCGCTCGCGTGCCCGGACACGTGCACCAGCGCGTTGCCCTTGTGGATCACGTTCGCACCGTGCCGGATCAGGCCGTTGATCACCCGGTACACCGAGTTCTCGTTGCCCGGGATCAGCGACGACGCCAGTACGACGGTGTCACCCGGCTGCAGGTGGACGACGTTGTGGTCGTTCGCGGCGATCCGGGACAGCGCCGACATCGGCTCGCCCTGCGAACCGGTCGACACCAGCACCACCTGCTCCGGCGGGTAGTCGTCCAGCTCGCGCATGTCGATCAGCGTGTCGCCGGGGACGTTCAGGAACCCGAGGTCGCGGGCGACCCCCATGTTCCGGACCATCGAGCGGCCGACGTACGCGACCTTGCGCTTGTGCTTCACCGCGGCGTCCATCACCTGCTGCACGCGGTGCACGTGGGAGGCGAAACAGGCCACGATGATGCGCTGGTTCTTCGCCTTGGTGAAGACCCGGTCCAGCACCGGCGCGATGTCGCGCTCGTGGGTGGTGAACCCGGGCACCTCGGAGTTGGTGGAGTCGACCATGAACAGGTCGACGCCCTCCTCGCCGAGCCGCGCGAACGCCCGCAGGTCGGTGATCCGGTTGTCCAGCGGCAACTGGTCCATCTTGAAGTCGCCGGTGTGCAGCACGACGCCGGCCGGCGTCTTGATCGCGACTGCGAGCGCGTCCGGGATCGAGTGGTTCACCGCGACGAACTCGCAGACGAACGGCCCGATCTGGAGCTTCTCGCCCTCGACCACGGTCTGCTGCGGCACGTTGCGGTGCCGGTGCTCCTTCAGCTTGCCCTCGAGCAGCGCGAGCGTGAGCTGCGACCCGACGACCGGGATGTCGCCCCGCTCACGCAGCAGGTAGGGCAACCCGCCGATGTGGTCCTCGTGGCCGTGCGTCAGGACGACCGCGACGATGTCGTCCAGCCGGTCCCGGATCGGCTCGAAGTCCGGCAGGATCAGGTCCACGCCGGGCTGGTTCTCGTCCGGGAAGAGTACGCCGCAGTCCACGATCAGCAGCTTGCCGTCGTACTCGAACACGGTCATATTGCGGCCGACCTCGCCGAGGCCGCCGAGCGGGGTGACCCGCAAAGCGCCCGGAGCGAGAGGTCCGGGCGCGTCGAGATCTGGGTGGGGATGGCTCATGCAATCAGTCCTGCCGTCTTGAGGTCAGTGGTGAGCCCGTCGATCTGCTCGGCGGTCGCCTCGACCAGCGGCGCGCGCAGCGTCGCGTGCTCGATGACGCCGGCCAGCTGGAGCGCGGCCTTCACCATGATGGCGCCCTGGGTTCTGGTCATGATCGCCTCGACGGCGGGCACCAGCCGTCGGTCGATCCGTTGTGCAGTGGCGAGGTCGCCGGCCACCACGGCGTCGATCAGCTGCCGGTACTCCCGGCTCGCGACATGGGCTACCACGCTCGCGATCCCGACCGCGCCGATCGCCAGGGAGGCGAGATTCAGCTCGTCGGCACCGCAGTAGTAGAACAGATCGGTGTTCGCCAGCACCTTGGTGGTCCCGGCCAGGTTGCCCTTGGCGTCCTTCACCGCGACGATCCGCGGGTGCTCGGCGAGCGCGATCAGCGTGTCGGTCGTGATCTCCACCCCGGAGCGGGCCGGGATGTCGTACAGCATGTTCGGCAGGCCGGTGGCGTCGGCGACCGCGGTGAAGTGCGCGCGCAGCCCGGCCTGCGGAGGCTTGTTGTAGTACGGCGTGACGACGAGCAGCCCGTCGGCCCCCGCGGCCTCGGCCTGCTTGGCGCACTCGACGGTGTGGGCGGTGTCGTTGGTACCGACCCCGGCGACGAGCTTCGCGCGGCCGCCGACGGCCTCGCGGACCGCCTGGATGATCTGGACCTTCTCCTGGTCCGAGGTGGTGGGCGCCTCACCGGTGGTCCCGTTGAGCACCAGGGCGTCGTTGCCGCCGTCGACGAGGTACGTCGCGACCTTCTGGACGGCGGCCAGGTCGAGGGAGCCGTCGGGCCGGAACGGAGTGATCATCGCGGTCGTCAGACGGCCGAACGGCAACGTCTGCGAGGGCGTGGATGCTGGCGAGGACATAGGCCTCAGATTACCGCTCCCGACCCTGAAGAAATGGGTAGGCCTGGTGGCTGTCCGCTCGGGGGTCCGGGCAGCCACCAGGCTCACTCGTCCTATCGGGCTCACCCCAGTAGTCGTTACAGCTTCCGGCGAAAAAGTCCGGAAAAACTTCTGTGAATACTCTGCGTGTAATTTTGGTTGCTCTCCGTCGAGATTCCGATGGCATTCGGGACCGCTACGCTCTTCCGCGTGTCGACACCTGCTGCCCCTCCCGCCGCCCGGCAGAGCCTGACGATGGTCTGCGCCGCGATCGCCGGCGCGATCCCGATGATCACGCTCGTGCTCTGGTTCGTCCTCGCCGCCGACGGGATCGGGGACTTCCCTGCCGTCTGGGCGCCGATCGCCGTACTGGCCGTCGCGGGCGCGGCGTACGCGTTCTGTGAGCTGGCCGGGTTCCGGACTCCGGCGCTCGAGTACTCCGACCGGCCGGCCGCCGACGTCGAGCGGGCGTCGTGGGCGCGGTTCACCGCGTCGACGTTCACCCGGATCGCGCTGTGCGAGGCGGCGTTCATGGTGTCGGTCGCGCTGGCGTTCGTCGTGCAGAGCTTCTGGGTGGTGCTGATCGGGGCGGTGGCCGCGCTTCCGCTCTTCTTCCTCGAGGCGTGGCCGGGCGAGCGGAACCAGCGCCGGTTCGCGGCGGCGCTGGAGTCCCGCGGGATCCCGTCGTACCTGGTCGGCGGCCGGCTTCAGGACTGACCGGCCAGCCAGACCGACGTCGCGTCGAAGAGGCGCTGCACGACCTCGATACCGCCGGGGAGGAGCAGCACGCCGGCGATCGTGAGGATCGGGACGATCACCGCGTGCTCGAACCAGTGGCCGGTGCTGAAGCGGAGCGGCTTCGGGAGGCGGATCTCGTACCAGGTCTCGCCGCGGATCGGGAGCGGCCAGAGCCACGGGCAGCCGGAACGGGTCAGGCTGTCGCCGAGGCAATGGACGAACATGCCGACCGCCACGGCCGCGCCGATCCAGCCGCCGATCTGGGTGAGGCCCGTTTGTACTGCGTCGGCCGGTCCGACGCCGACGACCGACCAGCCCGCGGCGGCGAGGGCCGCGAGGACGATCCAGTCGCCGAGCGCGTCGGCCGCGAGGACCAGTCCGGTGACGGCGACTGCCAGTACGGCCCACTTGCCGCGGTCACCCAGGCTCGCGGCGAGGAACCCGAGCAACACGGCCGCCACCAGCGTGTGCGTCGCGTGCCGGTGCTTGCCGGTGCCCTCCTCGTCCCGCGGGCCCTTCGTGAGGTTGTAGAGCACGCCGGAGAACGCCCGTACGGCACCCGAAACCAGCCGCGTCACCGGACCCAGCAGCCGGGAGGCGCTCGCACCCGGATGATCCAGGTCGGGCAGCAACGCGTACCCGGCCGTGGCCGCCGCGAACGGCACCACCTCGGCCACCGACGTCAACCCCACCAACGGCGCCACCGCCAACCCGGCACACCACCCCGACAAGGCATGCGACCGCCCCATCATCCCGCGCCTCACTCCCCTCACAGTCCCACCCATCCTCCCCCACAAGCCCCACCAACCCCACCAGCCACGCGGCCACCAGGGTGGCGATCCCCTCAACTGGAGGGTTGCCCCCTGAAAATTCGAGCGGGCAACCCTCCAGCTGAGGGGTTGCCCACCGAGTTGGAGGGTTGGGCGGATGAGCTCAGGTCGGGCTGGGTGTCGAGAGGCGGGGGCGAGGGGCTTTGCATAATCATTCAGGGTGGTGCATACTCTTCCTGTGTCCAAGGTGCTTACTTCTTTGCCGGTCGGTGAGCGGGTCGGGATTGCCTTCTCGGGTGGTCTCGACACGTCGGTTGCGGTTGCGTGGATGCGGGACAAGGGAGCCGTCCCGTGCACGTACACGGCGGATATCGGGCAGTACGACGAGCCCGACATCGCCTCCGTGCCCGAGCGAGCCACGGCGTACGGTGCGGAGATCACCCGGCTGGTCGACTGCCGGGCAGCGCTCGTCGAGGAAGGGCTCGCGGCGCTCGCCTGCGGGGCGTTCCACATCCGCTCCGGCGGCCGGACGTACTTCAACACCACCCCGATCGGCCGCGCCGTGACCGGCACCCTGCTGGTCAAGGCGATGCTCGGCGACAACGTGCAGATCTGGGGCGACGGGTCGACGTTCAAGGGCAACGACATCGAGCGGTTCTACCGCTACGGCCTGCTCGCGAATCCGCAGCTGCGGATCTACAAGCCGTGGCTCGACGCGCAGTTCGTGCACGAGCTCGGCGGCCGGAAGGAGATGTCGGAGTGGCTGGTCGCGCACGGCCTGCCGTACCGCGACTCCACCGAGAAGGCGTACTCCACCGACGCGAACATCTGGGGCGCCACCCACGAGGCGAAGACGCTCGAACACCTCGACACCGGGGTGGAGACCGTCGACCCGATCATGGGCGTGGCGCACTGGGACCCGTCGGTCGTCATCGACACCGAGGACGTCACGATCGGCTTCGACCAGGGCCGGCCGGTGTCGATCAACGGCAAGGAGTTCGGTACGGCGGTCGACCTGGTCCTGGAGGCCAACGCGATCGGCGGCCGGCACGGGCTCGGCATGTCCGACCAGATCGAGAACCGGGTCATCGAGGCGAAGTCGCGCGGCATTTACGAGGCGCCGGGGATGGCGCTGCTGCACGCGGCGTACGAGCGGCTGGTGAACGCGATCCACAACGAGGACACGCTCGCCAGCTACCACACCGAGGGGCGGAAGCTCGGCCGGCTGATGTACGAGGGTCGTTGGCTCGACCCACAGTCGCTGATGCTCCGCGAGTCGCTCCAGCGGTGGGTCGGTACGGCGGTCACCGGCACCGTCACGCTGCGGCTGCGGCGCGGTGAGGACTACTCGATCCTCGACACCACCGGTCCGGCGCTCAGCTACCACCCGGACAAGCTGTCGATGGAGCGGATCGAGGACTCGGCGTTCGGCCCGGTCGACCGGATCGGCCAGCTGACGATGCGGAACCTCGACATCGCCGACTCCCGCGCGAAGCTCGAGCAGTACGCCGGCCTCGGCATGTTCGGCTCCGCGAACGCGGCGCTCGCCTCCTCCACCGACCTGATCGGCGAACTCCCCAAGGGCGGCGCCGAAGCGATCGCCTCCCGCGGCGAGGCCACCGAGGAAGACGAACTCCTCGACCGGGCCGCCATGGAAGCCGGCACCGACTGACGAATTAGCTGACCGGCCGTTAGCCTTCACGGCCGGTCACTCGCTGTGCCCGCGGCCGAGGAGGGGTTCCTCAGCCCTCTCCCCTTCCCGCGGCCTTCCGCGCAGGTGTCCAGCACCGACTGATCTCCTCACCGAGTCCCGACGATCGACTGGGGCCGCCTTCACCGAGTCGTGCCGTTCGGCTCGGGCCGCCTTTACCGAGTCGTGGGATGTGGTCGTGTTTTGGGACCACGTCCCACGACTCGACGGATCAGGCGTCGTAGTCGAGGGTTACGGCGGGGGTGGTGGGGTGGGACTGGCAGGTGAGGACGTAGCCGGCTTGGAGTTCGTCGGGGTCCAGGGCCCAGTTGGTGTCCATGCGGACTTCGCCTTCGAGGACCTTGGCGCGGCAGGTGCCGCAGACGCCGCCCTTGCAGGCGAAGGGGGCGTCGGAGCGTACGGCGAGGGTCGCGTCGAGGACTGCCTTCGAGTGTCGGCCCAGGGAGAACGTGGAACGGCGGCCGTCGAGGATCACGGTTACCTGGGCGGCGTCCTGGTCGGTGATGGCCTCCTCGACGGGGGCTTGCGGGGCCTCGTCGCCGACGTGGAAGAGTTCGGCGTGGACGTGTTCGCGGGCGACACCCTCGGAGAGCAGGAGGTCCTGGGCGCCGACGACCATCGCGTACGGGCCGCACAGGAACCATTCGTCGACGGACCCCAGCGGCAGGATCGTCGCGAACATCCGACGCAGCCGGTCGGTGTCGATCCGGCCGCTGAACAGTTCGGCCTCGGTCGTCTCGCGGGACAGCACGTGGACGAGATGGAAACGCTCGGCGTACCGGTCCTTCAGGTCGGCGAGGTCGTCGGCGAACATCACCGATCCGGCGGTCCGGTTCCCGTACAGCAGCGTGACCCGGCTGTCCGGCTCGACGGACAGAATCGTCGCGACCAGCGACAGGACGGGCGTGATTCCGCTGCCGGCGGCAACGAACGCGTAGTGCTTGGCGTTCGCGGGATCGAGCGTGGTGCCGAACCGGCCGAGCGGGGTCATCACCTCGAGCTGGTCGCCGGGTTTCAGGTCGCGGGCGGCGTACGCCGAGAACTCGCCGCCGGGGATCCGCTTCACGCCGATCCTCAGTACGCCGGACCCGGCGGGCGAGCAGATCGAGTAGCTGCGGCGGACCTCTTCGCCGGTACGGCGGATCGTGAGGTGCTGGCCGGCCGTGAACTCGTACTCGGCGGCCAGCTCCGGCGGCACGGCGAAGGTGATCGCGACCGCGTCGTCGGTGATCGGGTCGACGGCGGCGACCTTCAGGCTGTGGAAGGTGGCGCGGCGGCGCGGGGCGATGGTCGTCATGTCAGATCGCCTTGCTGTGTTTGTTGTTCACAGGGATTTGAAGTGGTCGAAGGGTTCTTTGCAGTCGTTGCAGCGCCAAAGGCTCTTGCAGGACGTGGAGCCGAAGCGGCTGAGCTCCGTCGTGTTCGGCGAGCCACACAACGGGCAGCGGATGCTCAACCGCAGCAGGACAGGCACGGCGTGAGTGGGTGGCGCGATCCCGTAGGCCGTGAGCTTGGCTTTGCCGGATTCGGTCATCCAGTCGGTGGTCCAGGCCGGCGAGAGGACGGTCTCCACCCGGCCGTTGACGTGCAGGGACTGGAGGGTCAGCTCGACCTCGTGGCGGATCAGGTCCATCGCAGGGCAGCCGGAGTACGTCGGAGTGATGGTCACGACGACCTGGTCGGCGTCGTGGTGCAGGCCGCGGAGGACGCCGAGGTCGGCGATCGTGAGGACCGGGATCTCGGGGTCGGTGACCTCGCCGACGGCTTCCAGGATCGCGGCATCGGTCACCATGTCGCACCCGGATGGGATCGCGCGATGTGCTGCAGTTCGGCGAGCAGGTACCCCATGTGCTCGGTATGGCGTCCTTCACGACCACCGCTGTGCTGGTACGACGACGAAGGCCGCTCACAGGTGGACTCGTCGACGACGGCCAGAACCCTTTCGTTCCAGGCGTCCTGCAAACGCGACGGGTCGACGGCGACCGGCAGGCGCTGGACCAAAGGATCCGATGAGAACATCTCAGAGGTGTACGGCCACAACGCGTCCAGAGCGGCCTGCATCCGGCCATGACTCTCGTCGGTGCCGTCACCGAGACGCAGCACCCACTGGGTCGCGTGGTCGACGTGGTACGCGACCTCCTTCACCGCCTTCCCCGCGACCCCCGCCAACGTCTCGTCGGCGCAGGACCGCAGTTCGTCGTACAGCAGCTGCTGGTACGTCGCGAAGTACAGCAGCCGCGCCATCGCGAACGCGAAGTCCCCGTTCGGCAGCTCGCACAGCAGCAGGTTCCGGAACTCGCGCTCGTCCCGGAAGTACGCGAGCTCGTCCTCGGTCCGCCCGGTCAGCGACCCGGCGTACTGCAGCAGCGACCGGGCCTGGCCCAGCTGGTCCAGCCCGATGTTGCCGAGCGCAACGTCTTCCTCGAGCTGCGGCGCTGCCGCGATCCATTCGCCGGTGCGCTGCGCCGCGATCAGCGCGTCGTCACCGAGCCGGAGCGCGTAGTCGGACAGGTCGCTCACAGGTGCTCGACACCTTCCGGGACCTGGTAGAACGTCGGGTGCCGGTAGACCTTGTCGCCGGCCGGGTCGAAGAACTCGTCCTTCTCGTCCGGCGACGACGCGGTGATGTCGGACGCGCGCACGACCCAGATCGACACACCCTCTTGCCGACGTGTGTACACGTCCCGCGCGTTCCGCAATGCCATTGTCGCGTCCGGCGCGTGCAAGCTGCCGACATGCGCGTGCGACAACCCGCGGCGCGAGCGGACGAAGACCTCCCACAGTGGCTCGATCATGCGGCGCGAGCCTCCTTCTTGGCCGCATAAGCAGCAGCCGCCTCCCGAACCCACGCACCGTCCTCGTGCGCCTTCACCCGGCGGGAGAGCCGCTGCTCGTTGCACGGACCGTTGCCCTTGACAACTTCGTACAGCTCCGCGTAGTCCGGCTCGGTGAACCGGTAGTGCCCGTCCTCGTACACCAGCCCGTCGTCCGGGACGCGGAGACCGAGTACGTCGGCCTGCGGAACGGTCATGTCCACGAACCGCTGCCGCAGCTCGTCGTTGCTGTGCCGCTTGATCCCCCACGCCATCGACTGCTCCGAGTGCGTGGACGCCGAGTCCGGCGGGCCGAACATCATCAGCGACGGCCACCACCAGCGGTCCAGCGCGTCCTGCGCCATCGCCTTCTGCCCGGGCGTCCCGTTGCACAGCGTGTGCAGGATCTCGAACCCCTGCCGCTGGTGGAACGACTCCTCCTTGCAGACCCGCACCATCGCCCGCGCGTACGGCCCGTACGAGCAACGGCACAGTGGGACCTGGTTGACGATCGCGGCGCCGTCCACCAGCCAGCCGATCGCGCCGATGTCGGCCCAGGTCAGCGTCGGGTAGTTGAAGATGCTGGAGTACTTCTGCTTCCCGGCGTGCAGCAGGTCGAGCAGGTCCGCGCGGTCCACGCCGAGGGTCTCGGCGGCGGCGTACAGGTAGAGACCGTGGCCGGCCTCGTCCTGCACCTTGGCCATCAGGATCGCCTTGCGGCGCAGCGACGGCGCCCGGCTGATCCAGTTGCCCTCGGGCTGCATGCCGATGATCTCGGAGTGCGCGTGCTGCGCGATCTGCCGGATCAGGGTCTTGCGGTACCCCTCCGGCATCGCGTCCCGCGGCTCGATCCGGCCGTCGGCGTCGATGGTCGCCTGGAAGCTGTCCATACCCCCAGCATATGTGACACTTTTTCTCAGAATCAACAACGAGTGTCACAAAGGTGGTGCTGAACCCACCTCGGGAAGTGGGTTTGCCGCACTGGGGAGCCCGGTCGCGCGGAACCAGGATGGAGTCATTCCGTTCAAGGGCTAAACAGTTTCCCCGGAGGACCCCGTGACCACCACCCTTACTCCTACGGCCGACCACCGCGGCCCGGTCACCGGACGCGAGCGTGCGCTCGCACCGGACCTGATCCGCGGTGCGATGCTGCTGCTGATCGGCCTCGCGAACAGCGCGAACTTCGCGTTCGCCGGCCAGCCCGGCGTGGAGAGCGCGCCGCACGGCTTCGAGCGCATCCTCAACTTCCTCAAGCTGACCTTCGTCGACGCCCGGGCGTACCCGGTGTTCGCGGTGATGTTCGGCTACGGCCTGGTCCAGCTGGCCCGCCGCCAGCAGGCCTCCGGCGCCACCACCTCCGCCGTCCGGCGGATCCTCGTCCGGCGCAACGCCTGGCTGATCGCGTTCGGCGTCGTGCACGCGACCTTGCTGTACTTCGGTGACTTCCTCGGCGCGTACGGCATCGTCGGCATCATCTGCACGCTGTTCCTGATCAACCGCGGCGACAAGTTCCACCGGATCGTGCTCGGCATCTGGGCGTTCATGACCCTCGAGACGCTGTTCGTCGCCGCCAAGGCCATCCTCTCGATCGTCACCAGCTCGGGCCCCGCGCACGCGCTCACCAACTCCCCGAACCCGTCGCTCGGCGCCTCGTCGTACCTCGGCAGCCTGGTCGACCGCCTGCACGAGTACCCGGTACACGCGGCCAGCGTGATCCCGTTCATCATCATCGTCTGGCTCGGCATCTGGGCCGCCCGCAAGCAGCTGCTGGAGAACCCCGCCGCCCACAAGACCCTGCTGACCCGGGTCGCGGCCGGCTGCCTCGGCATCACCTTCGCCGGCGGTCTGCCGCTCGCGCTGATCGGCGCCGGCTGGCTGCACGTCGACCAGGCCGCGGTGGACTCGGCGAGCCTGCTGTCGCACGTGTCCGGGATGTTCGGCGGGCCGGGGTACGTCGCCCTGTTCGGCCTGATCGTGCTGCGGATCCGCAACCGCTCGCTGCCGGTCAGGGCGATCTCCGCGCTGGGTCAGCGCTCGCTGTCGGGCTACCTGTTCCAGTCGGTGTCGTGGATGCTCCTGCTGGCTCCGTTCACGCTGGACCTGCGGTTCGGGAGTACGGCGTACACCGCGGCGCTGGTCGCGATCGGCGTCTGGATCGTGTCGGTGATCGGGGCGTACGCGATGAGCCTCCGGTCGTACCGCGGCCCGGCCGAGACCCTGCTGCGCCGGCTCGTGTACTGACTTGCGAGGATTGCTTTCATGAGTGACTTCGGCGTTCCGGAACCCGCCAACCTCTCCGATCTGTCCGCTGCCGCACCGATCGCCGAGACCAGCGTCCGGCTCGCGTTGCCCGCGGAGGCGAACGAGATCGGCGAGATCCAGGTGGCGGCCTGGCGGGCGTCGTACGCCGGGCTGCTGCCGGCCGAGGTCCTCGCCGATCTGAACCCGGCCCAGTTCGCGGCCCAGTGGCGGGCCGCGCTGCTGGCCCCGGGCGAGGCGCGGAACCGGGTCCTGGTCGCGCTGGCCGACCGGACCCCGGTCGGCTTCGCGGCCATCACCCCGTCCGACGACCCGGACGCGGACCAGCAGCACGACGCGCTGGTCGCCGAGCTGGCGGTGAGCCCCGAGGCGACCCGCGCCGGGCACGGTTCGCGGCTGCTGAACGCGGTCGTCGACACCGCCCGCGCGGACGGCTTCAGCCGGGTGACCGCGTGGGTGAACACGACCGACGACGTCCTGCGCGCCTTCTACACCGAGGCCGGCTGGGCGCCGGACGGCGCGCACCGCGAGCTCGACCTGTACGGCGACGAGTCCGTGCGCATCAAGCAGATCCGGCTGCACACCGACCCCGGCGCGGAGTAGCTCCGGCAGGCATGACAGATTGTCACGGACCGATCACGCGTGGCCATCTGTTGGAGTCTGCATGAAGTACCTCACCCTGGCCGTCGGCCTAGGGCTTTCCGCCGTCACTGTCCTCGTCGTCCCGGGATCGGGGGCGACGGCCTCGATGCAATCCGCCACCGTCGTCGACCGGCCGCATCCGGTGGCGACCAAGTACCTGAAGCAGAAACCCGCCTGGACCAAGTGCGGCGAGGACGACCTCCGCACGTACTGCGCGAAGATCACCGTCCCGCGCGACTGGGCGAACCAGTACGCCGGCAACGACCTGCAGATCGCGGTCAGCAAGGTGGCTCCGGCCAAGGGCACGCCGAGCCGGGTCGTGTTCGGCAACCCGGGCGGACCGGGTGGCGCCGGGCTCGGGATGGCGCCGTACCTCGCGAGTCAGCCGGGGATCGCCAAGGACCACCTCGCGGTCGGGTTCGACCCGCGCGGCACCGGCGGCAGCTCGAACGTCAGCTGTGAGGGTGCGCCCGGGTACACGATGGACGCGCGCGACCGGGATCCGCAGACCCGCGCGCTGGTGAACGCGGCGTCCCAACTCACGCAGCCGTACTGCGACAGCCAGTCCCGCGGCCTGATGCCGTACATCACGACCGCGCAGACCGTGCAGGACATGGACCTGATCCGGCAGCTCCTCGGCTTCGACACGATGGACTACGTCGGGTACTCCGGCGGCACCTGGCTCGGCGCGTACTACCAGACGTACTTCCCCGACCACGTCGGCCGCTTCGTACTGGACTCGAACACCGACTTCACCGGGACCTGGCTGGACACGTTCAGCGGCCAGCCGCAGGCGTTCGAACGCCGGTTCCGCGAGGACTTCGCGCCCTGGGCGGCGAAGTACGACGCCGACCTGCACCTCGGGTCGTCGCCCGGAGCGGTGATCCGGTTGTACGAACGGTTACGGCGCGCGCTCAAGGCGGCGCCGGCGACCGAGGAGTTCCTGGACGGCGCGGTGAAGATCACGTACGACGAGAACGCCCTCGACCAGATGGTCACCGGGGATTTGTACTCGAAGCTGGACTTCCATTCCCTGGCCACCGATCTGCGTTTTCTGACCGGCCTTTCCGCGGCGCAGGCAAAAGGTGGTCCGCGGGCCGCGCAACGACAGGTCGACGCACTCCCGGCGGCCCGTCAGCAGCAGCTCGTCGAACGCGCGCACCGGGCGCCGATCGGGCTCCGGATGCTCGGCGAGGTCGACTCCGAGAACGCGACCTTCACCGCGATCACCTGCAACGACACACCGTGGCCGCAGGGCAGCGAGTACGGCGAACAGCTCGCCGCCCGGCTCGGGCCGCACTACCCGCTGACCGGCTGGACGATGGCCGAGAACCCGTGCTTCTCCTGGAAGCGCCCGAACCTCACAATGCCAACGCCTACGGGCAAAGGCTTGCCCACGACGCTGATGGTGCAGTCGGTCCACGACCCCGCGACGAACTACGGGCTCGCGGTCGCGGCTCACGAGCGGTACGCCGGCTCGCGGCTGGTGACTGTCACGGGTGAGGGCGACCACGGCGTGTACGGCGGCGTGAACCGGTGCGCGGACCGGATCGTCAACGCGTTCCTCAGCACCGGGGTCGCGCCGACGGCGGACGTCAGCTGCCGCGGCGAGGGGATCTTGGCGCCAGGGCCGGAGGTGCCGGGCGCCGAAGCGGTCGAAGGCGCTCCTTTACAAAAGATCGCCGGATTCACGAAAGCCGTTTCCGGATATCTTCGGTAACGAGCGTTTGACATTCTGCGGAATTCGCGACCGGGTGGTCACGGTGGGCGAATTCCGGGGAATGATTTCGTTGTCAGGACATAGTTGTCAGGGAGATGTCAGGGTTGCGTCCCTGTGCGACGCAGCGTGATCACGGCACGCTTGATTCAGCGCGGAGGACCGGGCGTCGACTGGGAGGGCTCGACGACGGCCTACGCCGGACGTGGCTTCGGCCGGCTGTGCGGGTGGGGGGACTGCCGACGACCCGGGGGCAGGGTCGGACAGAACACAGCCGGTCGGGTCACGCATCTCCAGATCCCTCGCGGGGCACCGTCGATCCCCCAGGTCGTGGTGCCTCGCGAGGCTCCAGCACGTTTCACAGCGTGTCTCGGGTCCGATCCTGTGGTCGTGGGCCTGGCGGGTAGCCGTCGGCTACGGCGGCTAACGGGGCGGATCGGCCGGCTGACCAGGCTGTGTGGAGGGTTTGGCGGTCGAGGGAGGATTCGACGGCTGTGCGGGTGGATTCGTAGTCGGGTTGTTCGATGCGCGGTACCGGTGCCTGGATGACCTCGCGGACCTCGTCGGCGGCTCCGAGCAGGAACGCGGCGTACTCGCTCCGCCCACGATGCTGGGCGACCGCGGCCAGTTCCTCGAGCACGCTGGCCGACCGCCACCGGTCCCCCAGATCCCGATGCTCGGCAAGGCTTTCGTCGAGCAGGTGTACGGCGCGCTCGGTCAGCCCACGCCGCCGCTCGACGATCCCGAGCTGGTTCAGCGACCACGCCACCCCCTCGCGGTACCCGAGCTGCTGCGACAACGCGAGACTCTCCTGCAGCAGCTCCTCCGCCTCGACGAGCTCCCCGCCGTACTGCGCGATCGTCCCGAGGCTGATCAGCGACCAGGCGAGCCCTTCGCCGTCCCCGACCACCCGGAAGCTGTCCCGCGCCCGCCGGCACCGCCGGGCCCCGATCTCGAGATCCCCCCGCAACCACGCGACGAACCCGAGGTGGTTGTGCGCCCACGCCATCCCCGCCCGATCGCCGAGGCTCTCGTACAGGTCGTAGCTCTCACAGTGCAGATCCTCCGCCGCGACGTAGTCCCCGCGCTCCCGCGCCACTCCCCCGAGCCGCTGCAGCACCATCGCCGTACCGGCCTTGTCGCCAAGCTCCTTGTACTGCGTCAACGCCAGCTGCAGCCGCTCCGTCGCCGCGTCGTACTCGCACTGCAGGAACGCCAACGTCCCGGACCCGAGGTTCGCCTTCGCCCGCGCGGGCGCGAGGTCCGGCGCATCGCCGAGGCCCAACGCACGCTCGAGCCACTGACTCCCCTCGGCATAATGACCGCGGAGATAGCAGAACAGCCACAACCCACCAGCAAGCCGTAAAGCCTCGGAGACCGCGCCGGTCCGCACCGACCACGCCATCGCGGCCCGCAGGTTCGCCAGCTCGGCCTCCAGCCGGTCCAGCCACTCCCGCTGCTCGGGCCCGCGCAGCCGCCCCTCGGCCTCCTCGGTCAGGCTCAGGTAGTACGTCGCATGCCGCGCGGCCGTCGCGTCGGCATCCCCCGCGGCGTCCAGCCGATCGGCCGCGAACTCCCGGATCACCGCGAGCATGTAGTACCGCGTGACCCCGTCGCGCCGCGCCACCTTGATCAGCGACTTGTCCGCCAGCCGCCCGATCAGGTCGAGCCCTTCGACCCGCGTCCGTACGCCGCTCAGCACCGCCGTCGCCGCCCCGAGCGTCCAGCCGCCCTTGAACACCGACAGCTGCGCGAACATCTCCTGCTCGGCCGATGTGAGCAGCGCATGACTCCACTCGATCGCGCCGTACATCGACTGCTGCCGCGGCGACAGCGTCCGCGATCCGCCGGCCAGGATGCCGAACGACGTCTCCAGCTCGCTCGCCAGCTCCTCGATCGTCATGACGGTCGTCCGCGCCGCCGCCAGCTCGATCGCCAACGGCATGCCTTCGAGCCGGCGCACCACGCGCGCCACCTGGTCGAGCTGCCCGGTCGGGTCGTACCCGCGGGCAGTCGCGCGCTCCACGAACAGCCGTACCGCCTCGGACGACTCCAGGTGGTCCTCGTCGTACGGCAGGCTCAGCGCCGGGACGACGTACACGCTCTCGCCGGCCACGCGCAGCAGCTCCCGGCTGGACAGCAGGATCGACAGGTTCGGGCAGTACTCGAGCAGCGTGGCGCACAGATCCTCGACGGTCGCGAGTACGTGCGAGCAGTTGTCGAGGACGAGCAGGATCGCGCTGCGGCCGATCTGCTCCGCGATGTCGCTCGCGAGCCGGCTCTGCAGACCGATGGCTTCGGCCACCGCCGGTACGACGGCCTCCGGATCGGTGAGCGGCGCGAGCGGAACCCAGCACACCCCGTCCTGGAAGGCGTCCGCGACCTGGCTCGTGACCGCCTGCATCAGCCGGGTCTTCCCGACCCCGCCGGGACCGGTCAGCGTCAGCAACCGGGTGATGCGCTGCCTGAGCAGGCGAGTCGTCGTGGTCAGCTCGGTGCTGCGGCCGACCAGTTCGCTGGTCGGGACCGGCGGCGGACGCAGCGGCATCCGGGCGGTGTCGGTCTCCTGACGGGCCGCGGCGGTGAGCCGCAACCGGTCCTGGTCGCCTAGCCGCAGGGCATCGGCGAGCAGCCGCAACGTCTGCGCCCGCGGCGCACGGCGGCGTCCTCGTTCCAGTGCCGCGATCGCGTCGACGCTCAGACCGGCAAGCTCCGCCAGCCCCTCCTGCGACAGCCCCGCCTCCCGCCGGTGCCGGCGCAGCAGGCCACCGAATCCAGCCCCCTGCACGTCGTCCGAGCCGCGGCGAGACCCGTCTGACGGCACAGGACGGCCCCACCCAGTCTCCGACCTCTACGTGGCGGCTGCCACGTACCCTCCCGAAAATAGCCCGAACCACACCGGGTTGTCAGGCATTCGTCTCAGCTCCCGGCGAGCTTGTCGCCGGCGTGCTGCCCGATCGCCTTCCGCATCGTCTCCCGGGCCCGCCGCCGGTCGCCGGCCGCGTCGTACGCCGTGGACAGCCGGAACCACACCCGCCAGTCGTCCGGCGCCGCTTCTGCCTCCGCCCGGTACCGCCCGAACGCCGCATCCGCGGCGGTACGGTCGATCCGCCCGGACGGCCGCCGCGGCAGGTCGTCGACCGGCAGCCCGCCGGCCGCCTCCAGCTCGCGGGCCAGTACCTCGGTCTGCCGCCCGAACCGGATCTCCCGCCAGACCAGGTACGCGCCGAGCAGCGGGATCACCAGGACGGCGATCCCGAGCACGACGGCGACCGGCTCCCCGGTACCGATCAGCAGCACGCCGCGCCAGCCGATCAGGACGGCGTACACCACAAACACGACCGCCAGCACGAACGCGGTCTGCTTGGCCTTCATCTCAGGACAGGTCCATGAAGTGCTCGAGGCCGACGGTGAGACCCGGCGCGGCGCCGATCCGCCGGACACCGAGCAGGACACCGGCCATGAACGACACCCGGGCCATCGAGTCGTGCCGGATCGTCAGCGTCTCGCCCTCGTCGCCGAACAGCACCTCCTGGTGCGCGATCAGCCCCCGCAGCCGGACGCCGTGCACCCGGATCCCGTCCACGTCCGCACCGCGGGCACCGTCCAGCGCCGTCGTCGTCGCGTCCGGGATCGGCGGCGCCCCGGCCTCCCGGCGCGCCTGCGCAACCAGCTCCGCGGTCCGCCGCGCCGTACCGGACGGGGCGTCGACCTTGTCGGGGTGGTGCAGCTCGATGATCTCGACGGACTCGTAGTACCGCGCGGCCTGGGCGGCGAAGCGCATCATCAGCACGGCGCCGATCGAGAAGTTCGGCGCGATCAGCACCCCGGTCGCCGGCGACTTCGCAAGCTGCTCGCGAAGGGTCGCAAGCCGGGCGTCGTCGAAGCCGGTGGTCCCGACGACCGCGTGGATCCCGTGCTCGATGCACCAGGCCAGGTTGTCCATCACGACCTCGGGCCGCGTGAAGTCGACAACCACCTCGGCCCCGGCCTTCACCAGCTCCTGCAGGTCGTCCCCCTGGTCGAGCTGCGCGACCAGCTCACAGTCGGCAGCCTCCTCGACCGCAAGGCACGTCTGAGCACCCATCCGGCCCTTGGCCCCCAGCACACCGACCTTGATCATCCGCACACACCCTCGTCCCTAGGAGGACACCAGGATCTCATCCGGCCTTCGGCACCCAGACCAGCAGGTCCATGGTCTGCCGCGGCGGCGCCAGCTGCCGGTAGTCGGCGTGGAAGTCCAGACCGCAGGACCGCAGAGCGGTGATGTCCTGGTCGGTGATCGCACGGTTCAGGATGATCAGCGGCGCCGGGACCGGGCGCTTCTTCCGGCAGACCTCCTCGATGCCGGCCACGGTCCGCGCGCGTTCGGTGGGCGCGATCCAGGCCTCGCCGAGCGGACGGCCGCCGAGCATCAGCACCAGCCCGGCCATCTTGTCGAGCGCGAGGATCGGGCGGCCTGGCTTGAGGTACGGGCGGAGGTCCTCGGTGAGCCTGCTGTACGCCTGCTCGTTCTTCGGCGTGAGCCGGAGCCCCTTGAGGGCCGGCTGGGTCGCGGCAGCGGTCAGCTCCGATGTCGGCGGCGAGCGGTACGGGTACTTCGTCAGGCCCGTGAACGCGATGGTCGTGGTCGCGACGAGTGACCCCACGAGTACGACGCCGACGATCGCCCGGGCCGTGACCGGTGTCGCCCAGATCCCCGTGAGTACGGCGATCATCAGCGCGGCCCAGGCGGCGAACGCGTTGAAGCCGATCACGTAGAGCGGGGTGTTCGTGCCGAAGGCCTGCACGAGCGGGAGCAGCAGGAGCAGGACGAGCAGCACCCACGTCCGGGTGTTCTCCCGGCACAGCCGCGAGCATTCGGTCACACCGGCCCGCCAGCCGATCACCGCGCCGGCCGCGGCCACGACGGTCACCAGGACCGCGGCGAGCAGCGTCGGCGGGTACGTCGAGACGTGGACGGTCCCGCCGGCCGCACCGCCGTACCCGATGATGCGCCAGGCCGAGACGGCGAGCCCGAGGACTGCGAGGGCGATCGCGACGCGGCGGACCGCGCGCGGACGTGCGACGACCGCGACGGCGGTGGCTACCAGTAGCAGGCCGTGATACCAGAGTGTGCGCCCGAGGAGGGTGAGGCCGGTCGTCCAGTAGTGGTGCAGGAGTTCCGTCGGCGAGTACGACGTGCCCGCGATGAACCGGTTGACGGTCAGGATCCCCGGCACGGCGACGTTCAGGCGGATCACGATCAAGTGGACGAACAGCACCGCGACCGCGAGACCGACGAGCGCGAAAAGGATGCCGCGGGCAACGGCCCGCCATCCCTGGGCGGCCAGTACGACGATCGCGGCGAGCACGATCAGCCCGATCAGCGCGACCGACGTCCACTTGGCCAGCACCATCGCGCCGATCACCAGACCGGCCACGACCGGTACCCAGAACGGCGCCGGCGTACCGCGGTCGACAGCCGTGGCCATCCACAGCACGCAGGAGATCAGCAGCAGCGCGCCGAGCAGGACGACGTCGTTGTACCCGGGCGACAACGGCAGCCAGGCGTAACAGATCCCACCGGCCGCGAGGATCACCGCCGTACCCGCCGCCTCGAACCACCGCGTCGGCGGGATCGCCGGACGCCGGCCGCGGAGCCAGCGCATGAAGGTGTACCCGAACAGGACGTGGACGACGACCACCGTGCACAGCCGGAACACGCGGAGCCCGGGGATGCTGTACCCGAGCAACTGGAAGACCGGTCCGTACAGGTATTGCACGCCGGTCAGCGCCAGCGGGTTGTTGTGCCACCACCGGTACGAGAGTAGGTAGTAGCCCTCGTCGGTGATGTCGAACCCCTTGCCGGCGGCCAGGGCCGCGGCCACGATCCACCACAGCGCGAGGCCGGTGGCGACCGCGGTCACCCCGGCGAGCAGCACGAAACGTCTGCTTGCCGGGGAAACTATCTTCACGGCCGCAACCCTAGGCCATCACTCCTGCGCTATCCCGCAGCTACGCCTGCGGAGTACTCCGCCTGCGCCTCCTCGGCGAAGTGACAGGAGACTGTTTGGCCGGAGGTGAGTTCGCGGAGTTCGGGGACGTCGGTGCTGCACTTGTCGGTGGCGCGGAGGCAGCGGGTGTGGAAGCGGCAGCCGGTGGGTGGGGAGACTGGTGACGGTGGGTCGCCGGCCAGGACGATGCGTTGCCGGCCTTGGCGGGCCAGGCCGGGTTCGGCTGACAGGAGGGCCTGCGTGTAGGGGTGGGCGGGGACGTCGTACACCTGCTGGTGCTGGCCCAGTTCGGCGACCTTGCCGAGGTACATGACCGCGACCCGGTCCGAGACGTGCCGGACGACGGACAGGTCGTGCGCGACGAAGATGATGCTCAGGCCGAGCTCGCGCTGCAGCCGCATCAACAGGTTCACCACCTGCGCCTGCACGGACAGGTCCAGCGCCGACACCGGCTCGTCGCACAGCAGTACGTCGGGGTTGAGCGCGATCGCGCGGGCGATCCCGATCCGCTGCCGCTGGCCGCCGGAGAACTGGTGCGGGAACTTCGTCTCGTCCTCGGGGCGGAGACCGACCAGTTCGAGCAGTTCGCGGACCCGCTTGCGGATGTCGACGCCCTTCGAGACGTCGGGGTGGACCTGGAGCGGCTCGCCGACGATCTCGCCGACCCGCATCCGTGGGTTCAGGGCGGAGTACGGGTCCTGGAACACGACCTGGACGTTGCGCCGCCACCGCCGCAGTTCACGGCCGCGGAGCTTGCTGACGTCGACGCCGCCGTACGCGATCTGGCCCTCGGTCGGCTTCTCCAGCGCCGCGAGGAGCCGGACCAGCGTCGACTTCCCGCAGCCGGACTCGCCGACGATGCCGAGCGACTCGCCCTTGCGCAGCGTCAGGTCGACGCCGTCGACGGCGCGGACGATGGTCTTGGTCCCGAAGCTCAGCGCCGGGCTGATGTCGTAGTGCTTCACGACATTCGTTGCCACCAGCAACTCGTTCACACGGCCTCCTTCGCGGCGAGGGTCGTACGCCGGATGCACGCCGCGTCCCGGCCGGGGGCGACCGTGAGCAGCGGCGGTACGTCGAGCGCGCAGTCGTCGACCGCGATCGGGCACCGGGGCCGGAACGCGCAGCCGGACGGAATCGCCAACAGCGACGGCGGCGTACCGGGAATGGTCGGCAGCTCGCGGCCCTTCAGGTCGGCCGACGGCATCGACCCGAGCAGGCCCTCGGTGTACGGGTGCACCGGGTTCGCCAGCGCGGCCGACGTCGCGGCCCGCTCGACGACGTGCCCGGCGTACATCACGACCACGTTGTCGGCGACGTCGGAGACCACGCCGAGGTCGTGGGTGATCAGTACGACGCCCATGTCCCGCTCGGCCTGCAGCTCCGCGATCAGTTCCAGGATCTGCGCCTGCACGGTGACGTCGAGCGCCGTCGTGGGTTCGTCGGCGATCAGTACGTCGGGGTCGAGGGCGAGCGCCATCGCCAGCATCACGCGCTGCCGCATCCCGCCGGAGAACTCGTGCGGGTAGTCCCGGACGCGCTTGGCCGCGGCCGGGATCCGGACCCGGTCGAGCATCTCGGCAGCCTTCGCCATCGCGTCCTTCTTGGACATCCCGCGGTGCACGCGGTAGCACTCGGCGATCTGGGTGCCGACCGACTGCACCGGGTTCAGCGCGGACAGCGAGTCCTGGAACACCATCGTGATCCGGTTCCCGACGATCTTGCGCCGTTCCTTCACGCTCATCGCGATCAGGTCCTCGCCGCGGTACTCCGCGGTCCCGGACACGATCCGCCCCGGCGGCATCTCCAGGATCCCGGTCAGCGCCTGGGTCGAGACGCTCTTGCCCGACCCGGACTCCCCCAGGATCGCCAGCGTCTCGCCGGCCCGCACCTGCCAGGACACGCCGTCGACGGCCCGGACGGAGCCCCGCGGCGTGTCGAACTCGACGGTCAGGTTGTCGACCTTGAGCAGTACTTCGCCAGTAGCAGTCATCGGGCCTCCCGGTCTGGACTGAGGAGTGGAGGGAGCCCGGTCCTGGGGCCTCCCGGTCTGGACTGAGGAGCGGAGCGACGAGGGAAGACCGGGAGCAACAGCCCCAGGACCCGCCGCGACGGAGTCGCGGCATTCAGCACAGCGACCGTAACGACGAGGGAAGACCGGGAGGTCAAGCCCGATGACTCACCGAGCCGGAGGCGAGGAATATGGGCAGTCATCGCAGCAACTTCGGGTCGAGGGCGTCCCGGATCGAGTCGCCGATGATCATGAACGAGATCGTCATCGTGGAGATGAAGACCGCCGGCCAGATGAACAGGTGCGGGGTGTCCCGGTACGACGCCGCGACGCCGAACTGCGAGCCCCACGAGATCGACGGCGGTTGCAGGCCGACGCCGAGGAAGGTGAGCGCCGCCTCCAGGCCGACCATGCCGCCGATGCCGAGCGTCGTCATCGCGAGCAGCGGCGCCATCGAGTTCGGGAACACGTGTTTGCGCAGGATCCGCAACGGCGGCACCCCGATCGAGCGGGCCGCCAGCACGTACTCGCGGTTCCGGACCGAGAACACCGTGGCCCGCATCAACCGCATCCCGCCCGGCCAGCTGATCACCAGGATGACGCCGACGATGATCCAGATGCTGCGGTCCTGCACCGAGTTCAGGATCACGATCAGCACCACGATGCCGGGGATCGAGAACAGCACGTCGGCGGTCCGCGAGATCAGCGCGTCGACCGCACCCGGGAAGTACCCGGCCAGCAGGCCGAGCGTCCCGGCCAGCAGGAACGCCCCGAAGCTCGCGCAGATACTGACCAGCACCGACGGGCGGGCGCCGTACACGACGTTCGCGAAGTAGTCGCAGCCCTGGATGTCGAACCCGAACGGGTGCCCCGGCCCGGGGCCCTGCCGGCTCTTGGCGAGCTCGCAGAACCGCGGGTCGACGGACGTGAACAGCTTCGGCACCGCCGCCATCGCGAAGAACAGCAGGAGCAGCAGGCTGCAGACGATGAACTGCGGCTTGCGCAGCAGCGCCCGCAGCAGCTCGCGGTTCGACAGGGTCCGGCCGTCGCCGAGTTCCTGCGCCTCGGCGCCGACGGCCGCGGAGATCTGTTCAGACATTGCGCACCCTCGGGTCCAGGACGCCGTACAGCACGTCGACCAGCAGGTTGATCAGGATGAACGAGATGAACGCGAGCGTGCACAGCAGCACCACCACGCCGCCCTCCTTCAGCTTGACCGCCTGGAACATGAACTGGCCGAGCCCGGGCAGGTTGAAGATGCTCTCGGTGATGATCGCGCCGCCGAACAGCCCGGCCAGGTCCAGGCCGATGAACGTGACGACGGGCAGCAACGCGTTCGGCAGGATGTGCCGCCAGAGCACCCGCTGCTCGCCGAGGCCCTTGGCCCGCGCGGTCTTCACGAAGTCCGCGTTCACGGTCTCCACGATCGAGGTCCGCATCAACCGGCCGAGCCCGGCGAAGCCGAGCACACCAATCACCAGCGCGGGCAGCAGGTACGACCGTGGATAGCCTTCCAGTACGCCGGACACCGGGAACCACTTGAGCCGCACCGCGAACAGGTACTGCGCGGCGAAGTACGCCACCAGACCCGGGATCGCGAGCAGCACGAGTGTTGCCAGCAGCAACGACCGGTCGACCCAGCCGTTCCGCTTGAAGCCCGCATAGATCCCGAAGATCAGCCCGAGCACCCACTGGAACACCAGGCTCATCGTGGCCAGCTTCAGCGTCACCGGGATCCGCAGCCGGAGCTGTTCGCCGATGTCGGCACCGGCGAACGTGGTGCCGAAGTGCCCGGTCAGGATGTCCTTCATGCTCAGCAGGTACTGGACGATGAACGGGTCGTCCAGGTGGTACTGCGCCCGCTTGGCGGCCAGCACCACGGCCGGGATCGGTTTGTCGCCGGCCAGTTCGCGCAGGGGGTCCCCGGGCATCGCGAACACGAGCGCGAAGACCCCCAGCGTGACGATCAGGCCGATCGGGATCGCCGCGAGGATGCGGCGGAGGACGAAACGGATCACTTGAAGGTCGCCCAGAGTGCCGAGACGCCGACGTACTTCGAGACCCGCGGCTGGATCTTCGCCGAGTGCAGGTACGCGTTCGACTTGGTGTACAGCGGGATCAGCGGCATGTCCTCGAGCGCGATGTCCTCGGCCTGCTGGTACAGCTTGATCGCCTTCTCCGGGTCCGGCTCGGCGTCACCCTTGGCCAGGACGGCGTCCAGCGCCGGGTTCGCGTAGTGGGCGAAGTTCGCGTCACCGTTGGACTTGAACATCGGCGTCAGGTAGTCCTCGATCGACGGGTAGTCGTGACCCCAGCCGCTGAACCGCAGGCCGTCGAGCTTGTGCGAGTCGGCCAGCGTGGTGATCTCCGAGCCCTGCTTGCCGGTGTACTTGACCTGCAGGCCGAGGTTCTGCCGGAGCATGTTGCCGATCGCCTCGGCGAAGATCTGCCCGGTCGCCGACGTGGTGTTGTAGTTGATGTTCAGCGGCCCGGAGAAGCCACCGGCCGCGGCCAAGTCGGCCTTCGCCTTCGAGGCGTCGAAGTCGCAGTACTTGCAGGCGTCGGCGCGGTAGCCGGCCATGTCCGGCGCGACCAGGCCCTTGGCCGGCTCGGACAGCCCGACCAGGTCGGCGAAGGCCTTCCGGTCGATCGCCTCCGAGAACGCGTGCCGCAGCTTCGGGTTCTTGAACCGCGCGTCCCAGGCCGGGATCACCAGGTAGTTCGCACCGGAGCTGATGCTGGTCACCCACTGGTCCGGGGCGTCGGTCTTGAAGCTCTTCACCTTGGTCGGCGGGACGTCGACGAAGTCCAGGTTCCCGGCCAGGAACTCGTTGTACGCCGTGTCGCCGTTCGGGATGAACTTGTACGTGATGTTGTCCGCCTGCGGGATCTGCGGACCCTTGTACCCGTCCCACTTGGTGAGCTTGATGTCGTCACCGGCGTTCCAGTCGCCCGCCATCTTGTACGGGCCGTTGCCGATCGGCTTGCGCTTGTACGCGTCCGGGTTCTTCCGGACCTCCTCGGGCAGCGGCGCCAGACCGAGGTACTGCAGCGTCAGCCCGAACTGCGAGAACGGCACCTTGAGCTTCACCGAGAAGGTCAGGTCGTCGATCTGCTTCAGGCCGCTGAGCGTCTTCACCGACGTCGGCTTCGGCGTGGCGCCGTCCGGGGTCGGCGGGTTCATCGCGTCGTAGCCCTCGACCTTGGAGAAGAAGCCGTTGTTCTTCCAGCCGTTCGAGCCCATCGCGGTCATGTTCCAGCTGTCCACGTAGTCCTTCGCGGTCAGCGGCTGGCCGTTCTGGAACGTGTTCCCGGCCTTCAGCTTGATCGTCCAGGTCTGGCTGGTCTTGTCCGGCGTGACCGAGTCGGCCATCACGTTCTGCAGCTTGCCCGTCTCCGGATCGGTCTGCACCAGCGGCGCGAAGATCGCCATCGCGATCCCGATCCCCGGGCTGCCGTTGTCGTTCAGCGGGTTGATGTACTCCAGCGGGTCGGCGACCATCGCGATGGTCTCGCTCTTGGCGCCGGAGCCGCCTCCACTGCTGCTCTTGCCGTCTCCACAGGAGGCGAGCACCAGCGCAAGGCCGAGTGCCACCCCCACAACCCCAGTCAGACGTCGCACGGTCAAACCAACTTCCTCGGCGGGAGGGCCGCTAGGCGGGCGGAACAAGCGTCATGGTGGCTGGTCGAAACTGCGCATGTCAACGTTGTCAGACGCAAAGCGGCGGCGCGTAACGTGAGCGTTACTTTGCCAAGACCTCAGATGACCAGCCCTTGGTTGTGAAGCGAACCCTCACTTAATCAGATCAGTGCGCCAGAGTCATCAGATGACAGCCCGGTTTGTGGCAAACCTCGCCTTTGCGCACAGCTGCGCATTATCAGCGGTAACCGGCCGCTTGCAGACTGTAGAGCTCCGCATACGTTCCGCCGTCCGCAAGCAACTCCGCGTGCGTACCGCGCTCGGTCACCCGGCCGTCCTCGAGGACCACGATCAGGTCCGCGGACCGGACCGTCGAGAACCGGTGCGAGATCAGCAGCGTGATCCGCCCGTCGGCCCGGCCGGCCCGCGCCTCGGCGGCCAGCCGGTCGAACAGGGCGGCCTCGGTCTGCGGGTCCAGCGACGCGCTCGGCTCGTCGAGGATCATCAGCAGCGGTGCCGGCCGGACCAGCGCCCGGGCGATCGCGAGCTTCTGCCACTGCCCGCCGGAGAGCTCGACGCCGTCGGCCCACGACGTACCGAGCTGGGTGTCGAGGCCGTTCGGCAGCTCGTCGACGAACGGCGCGTCGGCCTTGCCGATCGCGGTCCGGACCCGCGCCGGCGGCTCGTCCAGACCGCCGACACCGACCGCCTCACCCACGGTCAGCTGGTACCTGACGAAGTCCTGGAAGCCGGCGCTGATGCGTTGCCGGTACTGCGTGAGGTCGAGCGCGTCCAGGTCGACGCCGTCGACGAGGACCTCGCCGGAGCGCGGGCGGTACATACCGGTGAGCAGCTTCACCAGGGTCGACTTGCCCGCGCCGTTCTCGCCGACGATCGCGACGGTCTTCCCGGCCGGCAGGAACAGGTCCGTCCCGGGCAGCGCGAGCCGGTCGCCGTACCCGAAGGTCACGTTCTTCAGCTCGATCCCGTGCGTGAGCCGGTCCGGCGCCGGCGTCCGGCCCGGCTCGTACCGCGCCTGGTCCGCGAGCCAGAAGTAGTGCTCGGCCGAGGTGCGGACGCGGAGTACGGATCCGGCCAGGTCGAGGATTCGGTTCGCCGCGCTGACGACGGCACCGGCGAGCGCGATCGCCAGCGCCACGTCGCCGGGGGTCACGCGGCCGGCGGTCGCCTCGCGGAGGACGATCAGCAGCGCGCCGACGTACGCGATCGGGAACAGCGACCAGCCGGCCGCGCCGATCAGGACCGACCGGAAGAGCGCCGTGTGGGCGATCCGGTTCGCGTCGCCGGTCGCGCGGGCATGTTCGCGGAGGAGTTCGTCGCCGAGGGACGCGACGTGGATCTCCTGCGCCGACGAGGGCGCGACCGAGACCATGAAGAGCTGCTGGGCGAGGCGGCGGTGCGGGGCCGCCGCCAGCTCGGCACCGCGGCGGAGCTGCTCGGCGCGGCGGCTCAGCCAGAGCGCCGGAAGGGCGACGAGCGGGAGCAGGGCGAGGACGGGTTCGAGGTTCGCGAGCAGGACCGTGCTGATCACCAGCTGCGCGACGACCAGCGGGGCGATGAACGGCAGTGTGACGCTGTCGCCGAGTTCGGACGCCTCACGGCGCAACGACTGCAGGCGGTCGAGGAAGTCGGGCCGTTCGAAGTGCTCGATCCGCGGCGCGCCCGCGGCCAGTCGCAGGACCCGGCGCTCGGCGACGAAGCCGGACCGCTCACGCATCCGGATCGTCGCCCACCGGTAGCCGATCGGGGCGACCAGGACGAGGATCAGCGCGACCGCAACTCCGATGCCACCGGCAACGATCCGCCCTGGTTCGCCGGACACCACGCCGTCCACCAGCGGCCGGACCGCGAGCGCGAACAGCAGCGGGCTGACGAAGCTCGACATCGTGACGGCGGTGTACAGCAGGAACAGGCCCGGCCCGATCTCCCAGCCGAGCCCGATCAGCAGCCGGGCGGTGCTGATCCACGACTTCATGCCGGCTCCTCGAAACGTGCGGCCTGCAGGCGGAACATCCGGGCGTAGCTGCCGTCCAGCGCGAGCAGCGCGTCGTGCGAGCCCTGCTCGATCACCCGGCCGTCGTCGAGCACGACGATCGACGACGCCTGCCGGACCGTCGAGAACCGGTGCGAGATGAGGATCGTCGACAACCCCGCGGTCAGGTCGAGGAAGCGGCGGTACAGCTCGGCCTCCGAGCGGGCGTCGAGGTGCGCGGCCGGTTCGTCCAGGATCAGGACCTTGGCGCCGTGCTGTACGGCGTACAGCGCCCGGGCGAGACCGAGCCGCTGCCACTCCCCGCCCGAGAGCTCGACGCCGCCGTCGAACTCGGTGGAGAGGATCGTGTCCCAGCCGTTCGGCAGCGCGTCGACGACGCTCGTCGCTCCGGCCCGTTCGACGGCCGCGTCCGGTGACCCGTCGGCGCGACCGAAGCGCACGTTGTCGTACGCCGACAGCGGGAGCCGGAGCGGCTGCTGGAAGACGACCGCGAGCCGGCGGCGCCAGTCGTCGACGGCCAGGTCGCTCAGGTCGACGCCATCGACCGTGATCGTCCCGTCGGTCGGTTCGTACAGGCCGCAGAGGAGTTTGACCAGACTCGTCTTGCCGGCGCCGTTCGCTCCGACGATCGCGAGCGACTGTCCCGCGGGGATCGTCAGGTCGAGGTTGCGCAGTACCTGGCGATCGCCGGCCGGGTAGCCGAACGACACGTTGCGGAAGGCGATCGCGCGGGTCGGCAGGCCGGTCGCCGGGGCGGTCCCCCGGTCGGTCGGTACGACGGCGACCGCCTGCAGCGCCTCGTCGTACCGGCGGAGGGTGGCGAGGGCGAGTTCGGTCTGGAGGCCGGTCCAGGACGACTGCTGGATGCCGCCGAGCGCGATCAGGAACGTCTGCACGTACGTCGCGGTCGCGCCCGCGGACAGGCGGCCGGCCGTCGCCTCGCGGACCACCAGCACGATGCCGGTCAGCACGACGACGCCGAGCGCCGCGGTCGCGATCAGCGGGCGGCGGCCAGGGCGGTTCAGGACGCGTTCCATCGTCTGCACCCAGGTCTCGCCGTGCCGCGCGACGACGTACTCCGGGAGGCCGAACAGGCGGATCTCCTTCGCGGCGGGCGGCGTGCTGCCGAGGTCGTCGAAGTACCGCATCCGGCGGGCGGACTCGGTCGCGCCGTAGTGGTGACCGGCCTCGGTCCGGGAGGCGACCTTGTCCTCGTACGCCGCCCAGACGCCGGCGACCAGCAGACCGGCGCCGAGCCACCAGTGGAAACCGCCGAGGATGATGCCCGACGCAACGAGCACCGCCCGTCCGGTCGCCAGCCCGCCGATGGTGCTCACCAGCCGCCCCGGGCGCGCCCAGTCCGCTCGCAGCGTGTCGCGCCCGACCTCGATCAGTTGCGCGGTCGCCGGATCCTCCAGATGGCGCACACCGGCCGGCGCCGCCACCGCCCGCATCAGCTCATGCTGCAGTACGGCGTCGACCCGCTCCCCCAACGCCGTCGCCGACGCCCGCTGCAGCACCCCCGCGAGCCACTGCACCAACAGGCACCCGGCAGCAACGACAGCCCAGGCCACAGCCCGCCCGGACTCACCGTGGACGACCGCCGCGACAACCTGACCGATCGCGACCACGGTCCCCACCGGCGCGGCGGCAGACAGCACGATCGTCGCCGCGCTCGTCACGAACAACCCGCGCCCAGCCCGCCACGCCACCTCGGCGAACCGCAGAATCCCGGAGTCGGACGGCATCTTCCCCACCCTTCCGCACGAACCGGCCAACCTACCAGCGGATTACTCGTTCTGTGCGGCGAAGAGGCGGGCGAAACGGCCTTCGGGGCGGCTGATCAGGTGGTGGTAGGTGCCTTCCTCGACCACCCGGCCGTCGTCGACGACGTAGATCCGGTCCATCTCCCGCAGCGTCCACGCCCGGTGGGAGACCACGATCGTGATCCGGGCGGCGCTGGTACGGCGGAGTTCGGCGAAGATCTCCTGCTCCGCCTCCGCGTCGATCGCCGACGTCGGCTCGTCGAGGATCCAGATGCCCGCGTCCCGCAGCCGGATCCGGGCAAGCGCCAGCCGCTGCCACTGCCCGCCGGAGATCCCCGTACCGCCCCACTGCTGCCCGAGCTGCGTGTCCAGCGGCAGGTCCGCGGCGAACGTCCCCGCCAACGCCCCACGCACCTGCCGGTCCCCCACCTCCTCCGGCGCGCCGAGCGCGACCGCCTCCCGCAGCGTGAACTCGAAGCGCCCGAACTCCTGCACCAGCAGCCCGAAGTGCGCGAGCCGCTCCGCCTCGCCCATCCCGGCCGCGTCCACGCCGTCGATCAGCACCCGCCCACCGTCCGGCCGCAGGCTCCCGACCAGCAGGTTGATCGCGGTCGACTTCCCCGCCCCGTTGACGCCGACCAGCGCCACCAGCTCACCCCGCCGCGCCTCGATCCGTACCCCGCGCAGCGTCGGCTGCACCGCCCCCGGGTACCGGAACGTCACGTTGTCCAAGGCAACAGAATCCACCCGCCGCCGCACCGTACGACGCCCCGCCGCGGGCACGCTGCGCACGAACCGCCGGTAGATCGCCGCCTGCGGTGCGGCCGTCACGATGGTGCCGAACGCGTACCCGCACTGCCGGATCGCATTCAACCCGGAGACCGTCCCCGCGACCGCCGCCACCGCCCCCGCACTCGAACCGCCCAGTGCCATCAGTGTCATCAGGGCCCCGCCGAACAGCAGCACCGTCACGAACGCCGCCCCCAGCTCGTAGAACATCGCCGCCCGCACCATCCGGTCGAGGACCCCGGTCGCGGCGGTCCGGCTCTCCGCGACCAACCCGGCCACCTTCCACCCGGACCCGAGCACCGCCAGCTCGGTCCCCGGGCGCTGCTGGATCAACTGCTCGGTCGCGTACGCCGCCCTGCGCTCGTGCTCCGCGACCCGCGGCCAGCCCGTCGCCTCCATCCGTGAGATCAACGTGAACGCGAGCACCGTCGGCGCCAGCGCGGCGAGCACCAGCAGCCCCGACACCAGGTTGATCGACGCGATCGCCACGCACAGTACGACGGCCGTCGCCGCCGCGCTGAGCACCTGGACCGGCTTCCCGGCCACATCGCTCATCGGATGCGTCGCGGCCTGACTCGCCTCCAGGTCCCGCACCACCGCGGGCTCGGCCAGCCGGCTCGGACTCAGCCGCGCCGCGACCTCCGCGAGCTCCACCCGCAACGCCAGCCGGAGCCGCAACATCATCCGCTGCCCGATCGTGTTCGCCACCTGCGTCAACGGGTACATCGCCCCGACCACAACGGTCAGCCCGAGCAACGGCCCCCAGCGATCCCGCCCTTCGACCAGCTGACGGATCAGCACCACCTGCATACCCGGCAGCACCGCCAGCAGCAACTGCAGAACGGAGTACGTCGCCAGCCGTCCCGGAGTGATCCGGACGGCGTCGGTCAATGAATCACGGACAGCACGGAACGCGTCGAACACGAGGATCCCTTTGCACGCAGGCCGGAGCTGACGCCGGGTCCCCGGCGCCGCTCACGTCGGCCGCAAATTGCGTGTCATCCCAGCAAGCGGGCCCTGCCCGTGCGTCCAGGGATCCAGTAGCAGATCACGATGACGTGTTTCAGGGCACATTACCCCGCGAACGTCAGACCGTGAAGGCGCCGGTGTTCTCGTCGAAGGGGCCCATCACGGTCAGGGCCGGGGCGCCGGCGTACAGCTCGGCGGCCAGGTTCGTGACGTCGTCGAGGGTGACCGCGTCGATGCGGTGCAGGATCTCGTCGACGGTCGGGAGTTCGCCGTACACCAGCTCGGCCTTGGCGATCCGGGTCATCTTGGCGCCGGTGTCCTCCAGGCCCATCACCACCGAGCCGCGCATCTGGCCCTTGCCGCGGAGCAGCTCGTCCGGGGTGATGTTGCCCTGGGCAATCGCCTCGAGCTCGCCGCGGATCACGTCCAGCACCTCGGGGGCCTTCTTCGGCAGACAGCCCGCGTACACGCCGACCATGCCGGAGTCGGCGTACGCCGAGCCGAACGTGAACACCGAGTACGCCAGCCCGCGCTTCTCCCGCACCTCCTGGAACAGCCGCGACGACATCCCGCCGCCGACGATCCCGTGCAGCACGCCGGCGATGTAGCGCCGCTCGTCGCTGCGCACCAGCCCGGGCATCCCGAGCACCAGGTGCGCCTGCTCGACGTCGCGGTGATGCACCTGCACCCCGCCGTACGTCGGCACCCGCCGGGCCGCGCCGCGGCGGACCGCGATCGGCTCGGCCTCGGCCGTCACCCAGTGCCGCTCGAACGCCTTGCGGACCAGGCGGACGACGTCGGCGTGGTCGACGTTGCCGGCCACCGAGACGACGATGTTCGACGGCTTGTAGCGGCGGCGGTACCAGCCGGCCACCTGCTGGCGGGACAGGCCGGCGACCGATTCCGGCGTACCGGTGATCGACCGGCCGAGCGGGGACTTGCCCCACAGCTGCTCGGCGAACAGGTCGTGGATGTGGTCCGACGTCTCGTCGGCGTGCATCGCGATCTCTTCGTCGATGACGTCCCGCTCACTCTCCACGTCGGTGTCGGTGAGCGTCGCGGAGGTGATCATGTCGCAGATGACGTCGACCGCGAGCGGCAGGTCGGTGTCCAGCACCCGCGCGTAGTAGCAGGTGTACTCCTTGCCGGTGAACGCGTTCATCTCGCCGCCGACCGCGTCGATCGCGGCGGAGATCTCGAGCGCGTCGCGGCGCTCGGTGCCCTTGAACAGCAGGTGTTCGAGGAAGTGCGTCGCACCTGCCAGCTGGGCGGGCTCGTCGCGGGAACCGACGCCGACCCAGAGGCCGAAAGTGACCGAGCGGAAGCCCGGTACCGACTGGGAGAGAACCCGGAGCCCGGAGGGCAGGACGGTCCGTTTCACCGGACCGCCCGCCTCCGGGCTCAGCAGGGTACTCGTGATTGCGCGAGTCACTCGGCCGCGGACTCGTCCTTCTTCTCTTCGCCCTCGATGACCGGGATCAACGAGAGCTTGCCGCGGTCGTCGATCTCGGCGATCTCGACCTGCAGCTTCTGGCCGACCGACAGCACGTCCTCGACCGCCTCGACGCGCTTGCCACCGGCCAGCGGACGCAGCTTCGAGATGTGCAGCAGGCCGTCCTTGCCCGGCAGCAGGCTGATGAACGCACCGAAGTTGGTCGTCTTCACGACCGTGCCCAGGTAGCGCTCGCCCTTCTCCGGCATGGTCGGGTTCGCGATCGCGTTGATCGCGGCCCGGGCGGCCTCCGCCGACGGACCGTCGGTGGCGCCGATGTACACCGTGCCGTCGTCCTCGATCGAGATGTCGGCGCCGGTGTCCTCGGTGATCTGGTTGATCATCTTGCCCTTCGGGCCGATGACCTCGCCGATCTTGTCGACCGGGACCTTCACCGAGATGACCCGCGGCGCGAACTCGCTCATCTCACCCGGCGCGTCGATGGCCTTGGCCATCACGTCCAGGATCGTCAGGCGGGCGTCCTTGGCCTGGGTCAGCGCGCCGGCCAGCACGCTCGCCGGGATGCCGTCCAGCTTGGTGTCCAGCTGCAGGGCGGTGACGAAGTCCTTCGTACCGGCGACCTTGAAGTCCATGTCGCCGAACGCGTCCTCCGCGCCCAGGATGTCGGTCAGCGCGACGTACTGCGTCTCGCCGTCGACGTCACCTGAGATCAGACCCATCGCGATACCGGCGACCGGAGCCTTCAGCGGGCAGCCGGCGTTCAGCAGCGCGAGCGTCGAGGCGCAGACCGAACCCATCGAGGTGGAGCCGTTCGAGCCGAGGGCCTCGGAGACCTGACGGATCGCGTACGGGAACTCCTCGCGGCTCGGCAGCACCGGCACCAGGGCCCGCTCGGCCAGCGCGCCGTGACCGATCTCGCGGCGCTTCGGCGAACCCACCCGGCCGGTCTCACCGGTCGAGTACGGCGGGAAGTTGTAGTTGTGCATGTAGCGCTTGCGCGTCTCCGGGGAGAGCGTGTCGAGCTGCTGCTCCATCCGGAGCATGTTCAGCGTGGTGACACCCATGATCTGGGTCTCGCCGCGCTCGAACAGCGCCGAGCCGTGCACCCGCGGGAGCACGCCGATCTGCGCCTTCAGCGGCCGGATGTCGGTCAGCCCGCGGCCGTCGATCCGGACCTTGTCCTTGAGCACACGCTGCCGGACCAGCTTCTTGGTCAGCGAGCGGAAGGCTGCGGACAGCTCCTTCTCGCGGCCCTCGAAGTCGGCGGCCAGCTTCTCCACCGTGGCGGCCTTGACCGCGTCGGTGGCGTCGTCACGCTCGTGCTTGCCGGCGATGGTCAGCGCCTGGGCGAGCTCCTCGCTCGCGGAGGCCTCGACCGCGGCGAACGCGTCGTCGGCGTAGTCCGGGAACAGCGGGAACTCGCCGGTCGGCTTCGCGGCCCGCGCGGCCAGGTCGGCCTGCGCCTCGACCAGGGTCTTGATGAAGCCCTTCGAGGCCTCCAGACCCGCGGCGACGATCTCCTCGGTCGGCGCCTGCACACCGGAGGCGACCTTCTCGAAGGTGCCCGGGGTGGACTCGGCCTCGACCATCATGATCGCGACGTCACCGGTCTCGGTGACCCGGCCCGCGACCACCATGTCGAAGACCGCGTCCTCGAGCTCGGTGTGGGTCGGGAACGCCACCCACTGGCCCTCGATCAGCGCGACGCGGACGCCGCCGATCGGGCCGGAGAACGGCAGGCCGGCGAGCTGCGTCGACATCGACGCGGCGTTGATCGCGAGCACGTCGTACAGCTTGTCCGGGTTCAGCGCCAGGACCGTGATGACGACCTGGATCTCGTTCCGCAGGCCGGACACGAACGACGGCCGCAGCGGGCGGTCGATCAGCCGGCAGGTCAGGATGGCCTCTTCGGACGGCCGGCCCTCGCGACGGAAGAACGAGCCGGGGATCCGGCCCGCGGCGTACATCCGCTCCTCGACGTCCACCGTCAACGGGAAGAAGTCGAACTGGTCCTTGGGCTTCTTGCTGGCCGTGGTGGCCGAGAGCACCATCGTGTCGCCGTCGAGGTACGCCGCGGCGGAGCCGGCGGCCTGCTGGGCCAGACGGCCCGTCTCGAAGCGAATGGTGCGGGTGCCGAAGCTGCCGTTGTCGATGACGGCCTCAGCGAAGTCGGCGCCGTCCATCGGCGCACTTGTGGATCCCGACACGGGATACCCCTCTCTCACAGTGTGACGACTGCGAGGCGCGAGCTTCCGGGGTGCCGGTCTTCGATCGAGGCCCGCGGATCGCCGTTGGCCATCCGAAAGCCACTACCGAGGACCGGTCGTCCTCCCGCCACGCGCTTCGCGTCGCCTCGTTTCGTCTTTCCTACTCGATCTTCAGTTGTCCCGCACGCACCGGCATGCGGATACGCCAAGAGCGGCCACCCGGAATCGGGAGGCCGCTCCTCGCGACGTCATCGGCGCAGACCGAGCCGCTCGATCAGGGACCGGTAGCGGTTGATGTCCTTCTTCGCCAGGTAGTTCAGCAGCCGGCGGCGCTGACCGACGAGCAGCAGCAGGCCACGACGGCTGTGGTGGTCGTGCTTGTGCTCCTTGAGGTGCTCGGTCAGGTGGCTGATCCGGTGGGTCAGCAGCGCGACCTGGACCTCGGGGGATCCGGTGTCACCCTCGGTCAGGGCGTACTCGCCCATGATCTTCTTCTTCGTAGCAGCGTCAACAGCTGACACAGGTATCCTCTCGATTTCCGTTGCGCGGCGCACCGGGGCATTCTCCACCCGAGCACTCTCGATCCGCGGCCGTTCAGACGGCAGCAGCCAGCGTATCAGTCCGTGGACGGGCCGCCCTAATCAGCCCTGATCAGCCCTGAGCAGGCGGCGCGCGCCGTCGACGTCGGCCTTCATCTGGACGAGCAGCTCGTCGATGCTGCCGAACCGGATCTGGGTGCCACGCAGCCGGGCCACGAAGTCGATCGCGACCTTGGCGCCGTACAGCTCGAGGTCGTCGCGGTCCAGCACGTACGACTCCACCCGCCGGTCCAGGCCGTCGAACGTCGGGTTCGTCCCGACGCTGATCGCGGCCGGCAGCCGGTCCGGGTACGCCGGTGCCCCCGGTGCCGGGGTGAGTACGGTCAGCCACCCGGCGTACACGCCGTCCTGCGGGACCGCGGCACCCGGGTCCGCCGGGATGTTCGCGGTCGGGTACCCGAGCTCGCGCCCGCGCTTGTCGCCTTCGACGACCACGCCGGTCACCCGGAGCGGCCGGCCGAGCGCCGCCGCGGCCGCCTCGACGTCACCGTCGGCGAGCTGCTGCCGGATGTACGTCGACGACCAGGGCTGCCGCTCCCCCGCCAGGCCGAGCCCCTCGACCTGGAAGCCGTACTGCGTACCGGCCTGGACGAGCGTGTCCACGTGGCCGGCGGCCTTGTGGCCGAAGCGGAAGTTCTCGCCGACCACGATCGCCTTCGCGTGCAGGGCGTTCACCAGCGTGCGCTCGATGAACTCCTCGGGCGACCAGTTCGAGACGTCCTTGGTGAACGAGAGGATCAGCACCGCGTCCGCCCCGGCGGCCCCGAGCAGCTCGGCACGCTGCTCCGGGTCGCTGAGCATCAGCGGCGCGTGGTCCGGCCGCAGCACCCGCATCGGGTGCGGGTCGAACGTCATCGCGACCACCGGTAGTCCGCCCAGCTCGGCGGCCCGCGCGCGGGCGTGCGCGAGCACCTCCTGGTGACCGCGGTGCACCCCGTCGAAGTTGCCGATCGTGACCACCGTCGGCCCGAGATCCGGGCTCACCTGGTCCAATCCGTGCCAGACACGCATGGCAGCAGGATTCCATGCCCGGAGGCGATTGCTTCAACCAGGTCGCCGATCACCCCTTGTAATCGTGCCGTGACTCAACTTATGGTGGGCCGCGCCCGTTGTGGCACTGCTGAGTCCTGGGGAGGTCCCGTGAAGGTACGCCGTCTCATCGCGGCCTGTGCTGCACTCGCGCTGCTGGGCGGCCTGCCGGTCGCGCAGGCGGCCGCGACGCCGCGCTTCGAGCGGTACGTCGCGCTCGGCGACTCGTACACGGCCGCGCCGTTCGTGCCGCTGCCGGAGGTGCTGTCGCTCGGCTGCTTCCGGTCGTACAACAACTACCCCAAGCAGCTCGCGGCGAAGCTGCACGTCCGGCACCTGACCGACGTGAGCTGCGGCGGCGCCGACACCACGAACATGACGCAGCCGCAGAGCACACTGCTCGGGACCGCGGCGCCGCAGTTCGACGCGCTCACGCCGGACACGGACCTGGTCACGGTCGGGATCGGCGGCAACGACTTCGGCGTCTTCGGCAGCATCATCGACACCTGCCCGGGGCTGCGCGCCTCGGACCCGGCCGGCGCGCCGTGCAAGGCGCACTTCACGGTCAACGGCGTCGACACGCTGCGGCAGAAGATCGCCCAGACGCAGACCCGGATCGCGATCGTCGTCCAGGGCATCAAGGCCCGGTCGCCGAAGGCCGAGATCATCCTGCTCGGCTACCCGAAGATCGCTCCCGAGCACGGCACCTGCCCGACGAAGCTGCCGTTCGCTGACGGTGACTACACCTACCTGTACTCGATCGAGCAGGCGCTGAACACCGCCGTCTCGAACGCGGCCGCCGCCGGCGGGGCGAAGTACGTCGACACCTTCGGGCCGTCGACCGGGCACGACGCCTGCGCGCCGGACGGGCAGGCCTGGATCCAGGGCAAGGACGTCAACGTCCTGCGCGCCTGGAACTACCACCCCCGCTACGAGGGCGAGGCCGGGATGGCGTCGCTCACCTACAAGACGCTGACCGGTCAGCCGGCCGTCGTCACCGCCGCGGAGCAGGCTTCCTGGTCCCGGCAGGCGACGGCGCTGGCGAAGCAGGCGGCTGTGTCACCCCAACAGGCCCGTGTGGCCTCCTTGAACCGCGTACGGACCAGCGCGCAACGCTGACCCTTTCCAATCCGTACCGCGGACTCCGGGCCGGGCCACCTCACGCGTGGCTCGGCCCGGTGGTTTCTGTCAGCAGTTCGGTCAGCGCCTGCCCGAGGGGCAGGTTCACCCGGTACGTCGCGTACGGGTCGCCGCGAGTCAGGCCCTGGTTGATGATCAGCACCGGCGTACCGGCCTTCGCGGCATGCCGGACGAACCGGAAGCCGGACATCACGGTCAGCGACGAGCCGAGGACCAGGACGGCGTTCGCGGCGTCGACCAGGTCGTAGCAGCGCTGCACGCGGCTCCGCGGGACGTTCTCGCCGAAGAACACCACGTCGGGCTTGAGGACGCCGCCGCAGACCGTGCACGGTACGACGGTGAATGTCCGGACGACCTCGTCCGGCAGCTCGACGTCGCCGTCCGGGTTGATCCGGGTCGCCTCGGCGGTGAACGCCTGGTTGGCGGCGCGCAGCCGGCGGTCCAGGATCTCGCGGGCGGACGTCGTACCGCAGTCCAGGCAGATGATCCGGTCGAGGTTGCCGTGCAGCTCGATCACGTCGCGGGCACCGGCGGCCTGGTGCAGGCCGTCGACGTTCTGGGTGATGATCCCGCTCAGCGTGCCGTGGGCCTGGAGGGCGGCGACGGCGCGGTGGCCGTCGTTCGGGTGCGCGCGGGCGATCGTCCGCCAGCCGAGGTGGCTGCGCGCCCAGTACCGCTGCCGCGCGGCCTCGCTGCCGGTGAAGTCGCCGAACGTCATCGGGGTGTGCGTCCGCAGGCTCCCGGTCTCGCCGCGGTAGTCCGGGATCCCGGACTCGGTCGACAGGCCGGCACCGCTCAGTACGACGACTCCCCCGCCGGCCACCACCTCGGCAACCGGCCCCACCTCTGCCGCCCCCGGCTGCAACGCCAGCACCTCGGGCCCCGGGGCCCACTCCAACGTCGGACGAGAACGCACCGCTCCAGCGTACCTAGTGCCCCGGTGCGCCTGGGCCGTGGAGACAGTCAGCGGGGTCTGGGAACAGGCAATAGCTTGTTCCCAGACCCCGCGGGTTGTTCACAGTCCCGACGCAGGAGCGGGAACCAGCCGGTGCGGAACTTCCAGGAGCGGCCGGTGCGGATGTGGTCGACGACGGCGCGTTGCAGAGTCGTTGTGCGTGGCAACGTGGCGAGCTCCGTCAGGGGGCGCTTGAAGAGGAACTCGACGACGGTGGCGCCGTCGTCCTTGTCCGCCTCGGGCAACAGCGTGAAGCGTTGCTGGAAGCGGATGATGTTGGTGTCGGCGGACAGGTAGTCCGTCAGTTGCGGGTCGAGGACCCAGGAGACGCAGGTGGCGAAGCGGTACTGCTCGTCCGGATAGTGCGTGCCGAAGAAGATGCGGGCGCGGTCCAGCGCGGCGTCGACCGACTCGGGAGTGAGCCGTCCTTCCGGGATGTGCAGTCCGAGGACGGGTTCGTCGCGCGCCGGGCCGCCGGGGGCGTCGTACCAGGAGCGTTGGCGTTCGAAGTGCAGGCGGTCGAGGGCGTAGATGGCGCCGCGGAAGTGGTGGGTCACCCAGTTCTGGGTGTGCAGGCCGCCTTCGCCGAACAGTTCCCGGCGGTTCGCCATCTGGGCGCCGAGGACCGCGAGGCTCGGCCACGAGTCGGCGTCGGGAATGCCGCGGTCCGCGTGATAGCGGCGTACGGCGGGGAGGGTGGCCAGGAAGGCCCAGACGTAGAGGAACCGACCGACCGGGCCGGTCACGGGCCCGAGGTCCGGCCAGGGCGGCAACGGCCCCGTGGTTCCGAGGCGCTCGACGAGTTGGTGATGACAACGCTCGAGCAGCCACCACAGCTCAGGATCGCGGACCGGGTCGGGCCGGTTCGCGAGCGTGTCCGAGCGGTCCTCGTCGCTCAGCCCGAGCCGGGCGAGCACTCCGTCCGGGTCCGCTCCCGAGGACCATCCGGTCAGATCGATCGGCGCAGTCGGCGGGCCGAGCTCCGCGAGCACGCCGAGGTCTGCGAGGGCGTCGTCGGCGAGCCCCAGCCGGGCGACGAGCCGGGCCACCTCGGCGTCGGGTTCTGTCATGGTTATTCAACTGCACCCTTCGATATAGCGAAAATAGAATCGCTATCTCGTACATGAAAAGGTAGAGCCGAGCATGGCGGACGGCAAGATCTCAGCCGTTGCCGTTCCCGGCGGCTAGCGGAACGAGCTCCACAGCCTGACACTCGCGAACACCATGCCCACCGCCAGCGCGGTGACCACCGCCTGGCCGATCCGTGCCGAGGTCATCGCATCCTCCGGGTTGACGATGTAGACGGCGTACCCGTTCGCGAGCGCGTCCGTCACCAGCACCGCGGACCCGAGCGCCAGCCCCGCCCGCCGCCGCGCCGCGATCAGCACCGCGCTCGCGGCGTCCAACGCGATCAGCGCGGTGAAGTAACCACCCAGCCACACCGGGAAGTCCGCATAAGCATTCAGCCCGTACGTGATCAGGTCGTAGGCATGTACGGCGGTCCCGTACCCGAAGACCACCACCGCCCCGACCCGCACCGGCCCCTCCCGCACGCGCTCCAGCGTACGGCCAGATCAGTCGACGCGAGGCGGACCGGCGCGCAGGCGGCGTTCGGCGTTCTCGCGGACCACCTTCTGGTCGAGTGACGACCAGTCGGCGTCGATCCACCAGGTGGCGCCTGCCTCGGCCCACGGGCGGACGACGTCCGCGGCCTTGGGGTCGTCGTACCGGGTCGAGCCTTCGGCGGGGATCTCGTACCCGTCCATCGTCAGGCCGTGCTCGGCGCGCTCCTTCCGGATCCACTCGACGCCCTGCGCAACCACCTCCGGCGTCACCTCGCCGTCACCGACGAACGCCGGCAGCCAGCCGTCCTGGAGGGCCGCGCGGCGCATCGACTTCGGCCGCGGCCAGCCGCCGACCACCCAGGTCGGCACCCGCGGCTGCTGCACCGGTGGCGGCGGCGCGGGCGGATTCAGCTCGGCGACCTTGCGGGCGCTGAAGTGCTTCCCCGAGAAGTCGAACGGCTCGTCACGCCACAGGTACGGCAGCATCGCGAGCGACTCGTCCATCAGCTCCGCGCGCACCTTCCGGCCCGGATCCTCCTCGAACAGCCAGAATCGGTCCTCGCCCGTCACCCCGAGCCCGACCGACAGGATCACCCGGCCGTTGCTGAGGTTGTCGACGGTCGAGACCTGCCCGGCGACGTCCCAGGGTTTTCGGCGCGGCAGCGGCGTGAGCATGGTGCCCAGCCGGATCCGCTCCGTCGTCATCGCGGCCGCGCCGAGCAGCACCCAGGCGTCGATCCCCCAGATCGACTCCCAGACGAAGAACCCGTCCCAGCCGTGCTCCTCCGCGACCACGGCCAGCTCGGCCGCGTCCCGCGCATCGCCGTACGCCATCACGAACCCGTATTTCATGCCACCTCACGTTAGGCGACGCCACCGACAGTTTTGTCAGCCGACGAAGACCGCGGTGGGTTTGGCGACCGGGCCGTGCGGTTCGTACAGCGCCAGGAAGGTGCCGTCCGGCGCGAACATCGCGGTCTGCCCGGTCGTCAGTTCCAGCCCCGGCAGCGGCCGGCCGGTGCGGATCGCGTCCGCCTGCACGTCGTCGGCGTCGTACCGCGGGAACGTCCCGGCCGCGACGTCCGCGATCGGCAGCCAGTCGAACGACTCGGCCAGCGACTCCAGCGAATGCGCCACCGACAGGCCGAACGAGCCGACCCGGGTACGCCGGAGCGCGGTCAGGTGGCCGCCGACGCCGAGTTCGGCGCCGAGGTCGCGGGCCAGCGCCCGGATGTACGTCCCGCTCGAGCAGTCCACCGACACGTCGACCGAGATCCCGCCGGCGTCCGGCCGGACGCCGAGCACGTCGTACCGCGAGATCGTGACCGCGCGGGCCTTGAGCTCGACCTCCTCGCCGGCCCGCACCCGGTCGTACGCCCGGCGGCCGTCGACCTTGATCGCGGACACCTTCGACGGCACCTGCGAGATCTCCCCGCGGAACCCGGCGACGGCCGCCGCGATCGCGTCCGCGGTCACCCCGTCGACCGGCGCGGTCGTGACCACCTCGCCCTCGGCGTCGTCGGTGGTCGTGGTAGCGCCGAGCCGGATCGTCGCGTCGTACGACTTGGTGGCCAACTGCAGGTGCCCGAGCAGCCGGGTCGCCCGGTTGATGCCGACGATCAGAACGCCGGTCGCCATCGGGTCCAGCGTCCCGGCGTGCCCGACCTTCCGGGTACCGGCCAGCCGGCGGATCCGGGCGACGACCGTGTGCGAGGTCAGACCGCCCGGCTTGTCGACGACCACGATCCCGTCGGACGCCGACGTGAAATCCAGGCTCAACTCAGTCCTCGTCCTCGTCGGACTCTTCGTCGTGCGGCTTCTTGTACGGGTCGGCGTCGCCGGCCGGCTTCGCGCCCGCGGCAGCCTTGGCCACCTCGGCGTCGGCGATCCGCGCCTTCTCCAGCAGTTCCTCGATCTGCCCGGCATTCTCCGGGACGGCGTCCAGGAAGAACGCCACGCTCGGCGTGTGCCGCAGCCCGAGCGCCTTGCCGACCTCGCTGCGGATCAGGCCGCGCGCCGACTCCAGCGCGGCGGCCGTGTTCGCCCGCGCCTGCTCGTCGCCGTACACCGTGTAGAAGACGCTGGCCTCGCGCAGGTCGCCGGTCAGCCGCGCGTCGGTGACCGTGACGAACCCGAGCCGCGGGTCCTTCACCCGGCGCTCCAGCAGCTCCGCGACGAGCACCTGGATCCGGTCGGCCAGCTGCTTCGCCCTTGCTTCACCCATCAGGGCTCACTCCCTCATTCACGAGCAACGTCCGGAGAGACCGTGGTCTCCCCGGACGCTACTCCTATGGTGACCCGGCGCGGGTCACCACCTGTCTGTCAGCTGCGCGGCTTCTCGCGCAGCTCGAACGCCTCGACGACGTCGCCGATCTTGATGTCGTTGAAGTTGTTGATGGTCAGACCGCACTCGAAGCCCTCGCGGACCTCGGACGCGTCGTCCTTGAACCTCTTCAGCGACGACAGCTCGGTGTTGTCGACGACCACTGCACCGTCCCGGATCAACCGGACCTTGGCGTTCCGCTTGAGCAGGCCGCTGGTCACCCAGCAACCGGCGATGTTGCCCACCTTCGAGGAGCGGAAGATCTCCCGGATCTCGGCCTGGCCGAGGGTGACCTCCTCGTAGATCGGCTTCAGCATGCCCTTCAGGGCCGCCTCGATGTCGTCGATCGCCGAGTAGATGACCGAGTAGTACCGAACATCCACGCCCTCGCGCTCGGCCAGGTCACCGGCCTTGCCCGCCGGCCGCACGTTGAAGCCGATGATGACGGCGTTCGACGCGATGGCCAGGTTGACGTCGTTCTCGTTGATCGCACCGACACCGCGGTCGATGATCCGCAACGACACCTCGTCGCCGACCTCGATCCGGACCAGGGCGTCTTCCAGCGCCTCGACCGAACCGGACACGTCGCCCTTGAGGATCAGCAGCAGCTCCTGGCTCTCGCCCTTCTCCATCGAGGCCATGAAGTCCTCGAGGGTCCGGCGGACGCGACGCTTGGCGTTGGCCGCCGCCCGGGCGCGAGCTTCCCGTTTCTCGGCGATCTGCCGTGCGCGGCGGTCGTCGTCGACGACCAGGAACTTGTCACCCGCTCCTGGCACCGCGGTCAGACCGAGCACCAGGACCGGACGCGACGGAGTCGCCTCGTCGACGTTGTTGCCGTGCTCGTCGAGCATGGCCCGGACCCGGCCGTACGCCGGGCCGACCACCATCGAGTCGCCGACCCGCAGCGTTCCGCGCTGCACCAGCACGGTCGCCACCGGACCACGGCCCTTGTCGAGGTTCGCCTCGATCGCGATGCCCTCGGCGTGCATGTCCGGGTTGGCCCGCAGGTCCAGCGCCGCGTCCGCGGTCAGTACGACGCCCTCGAGCAGGCCGTCGATGTTGATCCGGGACTTGGCCGAGACGTCGACGAACATCGTGTCGCCGCCGTACTCCTCGGGCACCAGGCCGTACTCGGTCAGCTGACCGCGGACCTTGGTCGGGTCCGCCGCCGGGACGTCGATCTTGTTCACCGCGACCACGATCGGGACACCCGCCGCACGGGCGTGGTTCAGCGCCTCGATCGTCTGCGGCATCACGCCGTCGTCGGCCGCGACCACCAGGATCACGATGTCGGTGGCCTGCGCACCACGGGCACGCATGGCGGTGAACGCCTCGTGACCCGGGGTGTCGACGAAGGTGATCGCCCGCTGCTGGCCGTCGACCTCGGTGGTCACCTGGTACGCACCGATGTGCTGGGTGATACCGCCGGCCTCGTCGGCCACGACGTTCGCCATCCGGATCGCGTCCAGCAGCTTGGTCTTACCGTGGTCGACGTGACCCATGACGGTCACCACCGGCGGCCGCGGAGCCAGGTCGCCCTCGCCGCCCTCGTCGTTGCCGAACTCGATGTCGAAGGACTGCAGCAGCTCGCGGTCCTCGTCCTCCGGCGAGACGATCTGGACGTCGTAGTTCAGCTCGGTCCCGAGCAGCTCGAGCGTCTCCTCGTTCACCGACTGGGTCGCGGTCACCATCTCACCGAGGTGGAACAGCACCTGGACCAGCGACGCCGGGTCGACTCCGACCTTTTCGGCGAAGTCCGTCAGCGAGGCACCACGAGGCAGCTTCACGACCTCGCCGTCACCGTGCTTGACGCGGACGCCGCCGACCGCCGGGGCCTGCATGTTGTCGAATTCCTGGCGCTTGGCGCGCTTCGACTTCCGGCCACGACGCGCCGGACCGCCCGGACGCCCGAAGGCACCCTGCGTCCCGCCACGACCCCGGTTGCCCGGACCCGGACGGCCACCGCCGCCACCGGGCGGGCCGCTCGGGCCGCCGCCACCGGGACGGAAGCCGCCGCCACCGCCACCACCGCGCGGACCGGCACCCGGACCGCCGCCCGGACGGCCACCGCCGCCACCGCGGCCGCCACCCGGACCACCGGAGCCGCCACCGGGGCGACCGGTGAAGGTACCGGCCGAGGACTTCGGCATCATCGCCGGGTTCGGACGCGGAGCGCCCGGAACGCCGCCGGACGGACGCGGACGGTCGTTACCGCCGCGCTCGTTGCCGCCACCGCGACCCTGCGGCGGACGCGGAGCCATGCCGGCCGGGCTCGGAGCCCCGCCCTGCCGCTCGTTGCCGCCACCACCCGGGCCGGGGCGCGGTCCACCGCGCTGCATGCCCTGGGTCGAGCTGAACGGGTTGTTGCCCGGACGCGGTGCACCCGGACGCGGACCGCCGCCACCCTGGCCGCCACCCTGGCGGGGCGCACCGGGACGCGGGGCACCCGGACGGGGCGCACCCGGACGCGGACCGGCACCCGGTCCACCCGGACGCGGGCCCGAACCCTGACCACCCGGACGCGGGGACGCACCCGGCGCGGCCGGCCGCGGGCCGGAGCCCTGGCCACCCGGACGCGGGCCGGAACCCTGACCACCCGGGCGCGGAGCCGGGGTGTTGTCGCTCCGACGCGGCGCGGACGGCGCCGCGGTGTCCGCCGTCTTGGCGGCCGGTGCCTCGAAGGCCGGAGCAGCCGGGGACGTCGGCGCGGACTCGGCCGGAGCCTTGGCCGCCGGGGCCGCCGGAGCGGACTCGGCCGGAGCCTTCGGAGCCGGCTGGGCCGGCTTCGGGCCCGGACGCGGGCCGGGCTTGGCGCCCGGCGCCGGCACGGAGCGCACCGGCGCCTCGGCCGCCGGCGTACCGGACGTGGCCGAGGTGGAGGCCGGCGCGGAGTCGGCCGGAGCGGCCGTCTCGGTGCGCGCCTCGACCGGCGCGGGCCGCTCGGCCGGCACCGGACGGTCGGCCGGCGCGGGGCGCTCGGCCGGAGCCTTCGGGGTGGCCGGCTGAGCCGGCTTCGGCGCTGCGGAGGCGACCGGAGCGGTCGCCTGCGGCGCGGCAGACGTACTCGCAGCGGCCTTCTTGGCCGTGCGCTTCTTCGGCGGGTTCTTCTCGAACTCCTCCGCCAGCCGCCGGACGACAGGAGCCTCGATCGTCGAGGATGCCGACCGGACGAACTCGCCCATGTCGTTCAGTCTGGTCAGAACGACCTTGCTGGTAACTCCGAGCTCCTTCGCGAGCTCGTAGACCCGGACCTTTGCCACTACTCTCCCTCTGGTCCGAGCCTGGGCGCGGACCGTTAGTTGACGTACGTGCTCATCGCTTTGCACTCATCGGTAGACACTCATCGAGTGGTCATGAGTCGATGACCCGCCTTCAAGTCGTCACGACGGCACGGTCTGAACCGTCGTGGGCAGCCCGTCGGGCTGCCATTTGTGGTGCTTCTTACTTATCACGCTGCGCGACGTACTCCCGCAGCCCGGTCAGGTCGAGCGGTCCCGGGACCTTGAAGGCCCGTGGGAACGCCTTGCGCCGAACAGCGAGGTCGAAGCACTCGATCGCCGGGTGCAGGTGCGCCCCACGGCCGGGTGCCCGGCGATCGGGATCCGGAAGCACATGTCCTCCGGAAGCCGTCATCCGCAGCAGGTCAGCCGGACCGCACCGCTTCCGGCACCCGATGCAGGTACGCTCCGCAGGCTTGCCTGGGCGCGCGGCTGCAGTCACTGTCACATGATCCTCAGGGTGTGGTTGCGACTCAGTCGACCGACCGAGAAACTAGTCTACCTTCTCGCCTTCCGGAGTCACATCGGTATCCGGCCGGATGTCGATCCGCCACCCGGTGAGCCGGGCCGCGAGGCGGGCGTTCTGCCCTTCCTTGCCGATCGCGAGCGAGAGCTGGTAGTCGGGGACGACGACGCGCGCCGCACGGGCCGCGGCGTCCACCACCTCGACAGACGTAACCTGCGCCGGCGACAGCGCATTCCCGACGAACGTCGCCGGGTCGTCGCTGTGGTCGATGATGTCGATCTTCTCGCCGTGCAGCTCGTGCATGATGTTGCGCACCCGCTGCCCCATCGGCCCGATGCAGGCGCCCTTGCCGTTCACCGACGGGTTCAGCGTCCGGACGGCGATCTTGGTCCGGTGCCCGGCCTCGCGCGCGATCGCGGTGATCTCGACGGTGCCGTCGGCGATCTCCGGAACCTCCAGCGCGAACAGCTTCTTCACCAGGTTCGGGTGCGTCCGGCTGACCGTGATCTGCGGGCCCTTGAAGCCCTTGCGGACGCCGACGACGTACACCCGCAGCCGGGAGCCGTGCTCGTACTGCTCCCCCGGGACCTGCTCCGGCGCCGGCAGCACGGCCTCGATCTTGCCGAGATCGACCATCACCGACCGCGGGTCGCGGCCCTGCTGGACGACGCCGGACACGATGTCGCCCTCCTTGCCGGAGAACTCGCCGTACCGGACCTCGTCCTCGGCGTCGCGCAGGCGCTGCAGGATGATCTGCTTCGCGGTGGTGGCCGCGATCCGGCCGAAGTCGGCGGGGGTGTCGTCGTACTCGCGGGCCACGGTGCCGTCCTCGGCGAGCTCCCGCGCGTACACCGTCACGTGCCCGGTCTTGCGGTCCAGCTCGGCGCGGGCGTGCTGCTGCGCGCCCTCGGTGCGGTGGTACGCGACCAGCAGCGCCTGCTCGATCGCTTCGACGACCACGTCCAGGGAGATGTCCTTCTCCCGTTCCAGCGACCGCAGCACGGCCATGTCGATGTCCATGTCAGTTCTCCTCCACCGTGCCGTCGGCAGGTGTCTCAGTGTCGTTGCCGGCAGCCCGGTTGAACTCGATCTGGACCTTGGCCTTGGCCACGTCGGCGTACGCGACGGTCTGCCGCTTGCCGTCGACGTCCAGCTCGGCCGCCTCGTCCGAGGCAGACTTGATCCGGCCGGTGAGCTTCCCACCTGCGGTCAGCTCGACCTTCACCAGCCGGTCGAGATTGCGCCGCCAGTGCCGGGGCAGGGTGAGCGGCCGGTCGACGCCGGGGCTGGAGACCTCCAGCGTGTACGCGCCCTCGCCCATGATGTCGTCGGCGTCGAGCGCCTTGGAGATCGCCCGGGTGACCTCGGCCACGTCGTCCAGGCTGATCCCGCCGTCCCGGTCGACCAGCACGCGCAGCAACCGGCGGCGGCCGGCCGGCGCGATGTCCGCGGCCTCCAGGTCGCAGCCGAACTGCGCGACGATCGGCTGCAGGAAGTTCTCGAGGCTCGTGGTGTCCGTGTGACCCTTGTGGTCCGGCTTTCGGCTCACAGGTTGACCTGCCTCTCTCCAGTTGTGCACCCGTTGTGTTCCCGGCGGTGCCGAGAGCAGTAGCCCACCTTATCCGCCCGGTGCCCCGATCCCGGTCATCGGCCCGTCCCCGGGCCGATGGTGGGCGTGTCACCAGGTATCGTTCCGGCGTGCCTGAACGTCACCTGAGCCGACGCGCCGTCGTCGCAACCGCCGCCCTCGTTCCCGGCGCGGCCGTGCTGGCCGGCTGCAAGGACGACCCGTCGGCGTCCGGCTCGCAGGGCACCAAGGGCGCCGTGAACGGTACGACGACCACACCCGGCCCGACCACGGAGACGCCGACGGTCGACCCGGCTGTCGTCGCCGCGCTCAGTGCCGCGGCGACCCAGGTGACTCAATTGTCCCAGCTCTACGCAACCGCGAGCCGCAAGTTCCCGGCGCTCCGGGCGCAGCTGGCGGCGGGCGCGAAATACCACGTCAGCCACCTGGCGAAGCTCAAGGAGACCGCGGGCGTGGCGGCGCAGCCGGCCAAGGCCGTGGCGCCGGCGGCCTCGTCGGCGGCCGCGCTGTCCGCGATCGCCAAGCAGGAGAAGGCCGCCGCCACCGCACACGTCGCGGCCGCCGTGAAGCTGTCCGGCGCCCCGGCGCGGTTGCTCGCCGAGATCGCCGCGTCGGAGTCCCAGCTCAGCTCGACCCTCGGTCCGGCCAAGAAGAAGGAGGCGGCATCGTGAACCAGATGGATGCCCTCCAGGCCGCGCTCGCCGGTGAGCACGCGGCGATGTACGGCGTCGGTGTCGCCGGCGGCAAGCTGACCGGCGCCCGGTTCCGTGCGGCGACCGACCTGTTCGGCGCGCACCGCGACAACCGCGACCACCTGAGCGCGCTGATCGTCGCGGCCGGCCAGACCCCGATCGCGGCCGAACCGGCGTACGACCTCCCGCAGGCCGTCACGAACGCCGCCACCGCGGCCGCGCTCATCCTGCTGATCGAGCGCCGGATCGCCGCCGTCTACGGCGACCTCGTCGAGGCCGCCGAGCAGGCACCCGTCCGTTCCTTCGCGATCGACGCCCTGCAAACCGCCGCCGGCAACCAGCTCACCTGGGGCGGCGCCCCGGTCGCCTTTCCCGGCGCGGTCTAGAGGGAGCGGACCCAGTTCTCCAGGAGGGTTGCGCCGGCGTCGCCGGACTTCTCGGGGTGGAACTGGGTCGCGGTCAGCGGGCCGTTCTCGACCGCGGCGACGAACTTGTCGCCGCCGTACGTCGTCCACGTGACCAGCGGGGCAACCGAGGCGCGGGCGTCGTCGAGCTCCCAGGTGCGGACGCCGTACGAGTGCACGAAGTAGAAGCGATCCTTCTCGACGCCGTCGAACAGCGTCGTCCCGGACGGTACGTCGACCGTGTTCCAGCCCATGTGCGGCACCGGCTGGGCGTCCTCGGGCTGCAGCCGCTCGACCGTGCCGGGCCACTGCTCGCAGCCGTCCGTCTCGACGCCGTGCTCGATGCCGCGGGCAAACAGGATCTGCATGCCGACACAGATCCCGAGCACCGGACGGCCGCCGGTCAGCCGGCGATCCACGACGACGTCGCCGCGAACCGCCTTCAGCCCGGTCATACAGGCCTCGAACGCGCCCACGCCCGGCACCAGCAGGCCGTCGGCGTTGCAGGCCGCGTCGAAGTCCGCGGTCACCGTCACGTCGGCGCCGACGCGTTGCAGCGCCCGCTCCCCCGACCTGATGTTGCCGCTGCCGTAGTCCAGCAGGACGACCTTCTTGGTCACAGCGCCGACCTCACAGGGCACCCTTGGTGGACGGGATACCCGGCTGCCGCGGGTCGGTCTCGGCCGCGGCCCGCAGCGCCCGCGCGAACGCCTTGAACTGCGCCTCGACGATGTGGTGCGGGTCGCGGCCGGACAGCACCCGGATGTGGATGCAGATCGCGGCGTTGAACGCCAGCGTCTCGAACACGTGCTGGGTCAGCGATCCGGCGTAGTCGCCGCCGATGATCGCGTACACCTGACCGTCCGGCTCGCCGGTGTGCACGCAGTACGGCCGGCCGGACAGGTCGACCGTGCAGTGCACGAGCGCCTCGTCCAGCGGGACCGTCGCGTCGCCGAACCGGCGGATGCCGCGCTTGTCCCCGAGCGCTTCCTTGAGCGCCTGGCCGATGCCGATCGCGGTGTCCTCGACGGTGTGGTGCGCGTCGATCTCCAGGTCGCCGACCGTGTTCACGTGCAGGTCGAGCAGCGCGTGCTTGGCCAGCGCGTTCAGCATGTGGTCGTAGAAGCCCACACCGGTGGAGATGTCGGCCCGGCCGGTCCCGTCGAGGTCCAGCTCGACCAGGACCTTCGACTCCGACGTCTCCCGGTCGATCCGCGCCGTACGCGTCATGTCAGCCTTCCCGTGTCGGTCTTGAGGATGCGCTCCAGCGAGGCGCGGAACGCCGCCATCTCCTCGCCGGTGCCGATCGAGACCCGGAGCCAGCCGTCCGGCCCGGTCTCGCGGATCAGTACGCCGTCGTCCAGCAACGCCTGCCACACCGCGTGCCGGTCCGCGAACGTCCCGAACAGCACGAAGTTCGCGTCCGAGTCGACCGCGCGCAGGCCCAGCGAACGCAGCCAGTCGACGGTCTCGTCCCGCTCGACCCGGAGCTGCTCGACCCGCCCGAGCAGCTCGTCGGAGTGCCGCAGCGCCGCGCGGGCGGTCGCCTGCGTGACCGCGGACAGGTGGTACGGCAGCCGGACGATCCGCAACGCGTCCACGAACTGCTTGCTCGCGGCAAGGTATCCGACCCGCCCGCCGGCCATCGCGAACGCCTTCGACATCGTCCGGGATACCGCCAGGTTCGGGTACGCCGGCAGCAGCGACACCGCGCTCGGCGTCCCGGCCCGGCGGAACTCGGCGTACGCCTCGTCGACCACCACGACCGACCCGAGCGCCGCGGCCTGCGCGACGATCGCCTCGGTGACGTCGATCGGCAGCGCCGTCCCGGTCGGGTTGTTCGGCGAGGCGAGCAGCACGACCGACGGGCGGTGCCGGGAGATCGCGGCGATCGCCTTGCTCCGGTCCAGCGTGAAGTCCTCGGCCCGGCGACCGGTCACCCACTGCGTGTTGGTGTCACGGGCGTACTCCGGATACATCGAGTACGTCGGCGCGAACGACAGCGCCGTACGGCCCGGGCCGCCGAACGCTTGCAGGATGTGCAGCATCACCTCGTTGGACCCGTTCGCCGCCCACAGCTGCTCCGGCTCGAGCTGCGCACCGGACTCACGGGCCAGGTACGCCGCGAGGTCCGCGCGGAGGCCGAGGAACTCGCGGTCCGGGTACCGGTTCATCCCGCGCGCGGCCTCCGCCACCAAGGCGGCGACGTCCTGCACGGTGTCCTCGCTCGGCGGGTACGGGTTCTCGTTGACGTTGAGCAGCACCGGGACGTCGAGCTGCGGGGCGCCGTACGGCTCGAAGCTCTTCAGCTCGTCCCGGATCGGCAGCCCCTGGAAGCGGCCCATCACCGCTCCCCCGGGAACCGCGCCGACACCGCGGCACCGTGCGCGGGCAGGTCCTCGGCGTGCGCGAGCGCGAGCACGTGACCGGCGACCTCCTGCAGCGCGTCGCGGGTGTAGCTGATCACGTGCACTGCCTTTAGGAAGCTGCGCACGGACAGGCCGGACGAGTGACACGCGCAGCCGGCCGTCGGCAGCACGTGGTTGGAACCCGCGCAGTAGTCACCGAGCGAGACCGGCGACCAGCCGCCGACGAAGATCGCGCCGGCGTTGGTGATCAGCGCGGCGCGCTCCTCGGCGTCGGCGGTCTGGATCTCCAGGTGCTCGGCGGCGTACGCGTCCACGACGGCCGCGCCCTGGTCCAGGTCGTCGACCAGGACGATCGCCGACTGCTGGCCCTGCAATGCTTCGGTGACACGCTCGGCGTGCTTGGTCCGTCCGACCTGCCCGGGCAGCTCGGCCTCGACCGCTGCCGCCAGGGTTTCCGACGGCGTGACCAGGACGCTGGCCGCCATCGGGTCGTGCTCGGCCTGGCTGATCAGGTCCGCGGCGACGTGCGCCGGGTCGGCGGTGTCGTCGGCGAGGATCGCGATCTCGGTCGGGCCGGCCTCGGAGTCGATGCCGACCTCGCCGAGCAGCGCACGCTTGGCGGCAACCACGTAGATGTTGCCCGGGCCGGTGATCAGGTTCACCTTCGGGCAGCCGTCGAAGCCGTACGCGAACCCGGCGATCGCCTGCGCGCCGCCCATCGCATACACCTCCTCGATCCCGAGGAGCGCACACACCGCCAGCACGGTCGGGTGCGGCAGGCCGCCGAACTCCTTCTGTGGTGGGGATGCGACAGCCAGCGACGGGACGCCGGCCACCTGCGCGGGGACGACGTTCATCACGACGCTCGACGCCAGCGGGGCGCGGCCGCCCGGGACGTACAGCCCGACGCGCTGCACCGGCACGAACCGCTGCGTGACCCGGCCACCCGGCGCGGGCTCGGACGCGACGTCCGCGGTGAGCTCGTCCTCGCTGACCTCGCGGACCCGGCGGATCGACTCCTCGAAGGCGCTGCGCACCTGCGGGTCGAGCTCCTCCAGCGCGGTCTTCAGCGCGGCCGCGGGCACCCGGACGTCCTCGACGCGCACATGGTCGAACTTCTCGCCGTACTCCCGGATCGCCGCGAGCCCGCGATGGCGGACGTCAAGGCAGATCGGTCGGACGACGTCGAGGGCAGCCTCGACGTCGAACACGGCTCGGGGGACCAGGGCATTCACATCGGCGGAGAGGTTCTGCAACTCTCCGGCCGCCACTCGGCCCCGCAGGTCGACGCGGCGAATCATGCCGTCAGTCTAGTGGTCACCGCGGCTGCCGCTGACCCGCTATCCACAGGCCGGGCCGGTCCCGCCCTGATCACCGGGGATCGTCCACTAGGCTCGTCGCATGGACTCCCGGCTGCCGCTGCTCACTGTCGACACGGTGATCTTTCCCGGGCTGGTGGTGGCGATTCCGGTGACCGACGTGCAGGGCCGTGCGGTGGTCCGCGACCTGGTCGAGAACGGTGGCGAGCTGGTCTGCGGAGCGCTCGCCGTCCGGGACGGGTACGAGCTCGGCGAGCGGGTCTTCCGCTCGCTGTACGGGACCGGCTGCGCGGCCACGATCTCCGAGGTCGCGGTGGACGCCGACGACGACGGGCCGGTCGAGGTCACGCTGACCGGGAACCGGCGATTCAAGGTGTCCGAGCTGGACGGCAGCGGCGACTACCTGGTCGCGGACGTCGAGTGGCTGGACGACGACCTCGGCGACGACCCGTTGGGCACGGCAACGATCGCGCTCGAGCGGTTCCGCAAGTACGCCGACGCCGTCAGCGAGATCAGCCGCCCCGGCCTGCACCTCGGCGAGCTCCCCGACAACCCGAGCACCCTGTCGTACCTGATGTCCGCCGCGATGAAACTGATGACCCCCGACCGCCAGAAACTCCTCGAGGCCGCGGACGCCACCACCCGCCTCGCCCAGCTCGTCGGCCTCCTCGACAGCGAACTGGCCGCCATCACAGCCATCCCCTCCCTCCCCGCCAGCGACCTGATCACCTGGTCAACCCTCTCCCCCAACTGACCTCAAATCCCCGTCGGGTACGCCGCCAGCCGCCACGGTAACCACCCGTAGCCGCGCGACCGCATCCGGCGACCGGAACAGCCCGGGCTGGGCGTCCACGACGGCGATCTCGCTCCAGTGCAGCGTGTCCTCGATGTCCAGCTCGACGTCGACCGGCTCACCGAGCACCGGCGGTCCGTCACCGCGCCAGCCCATGACGGTTTCGCCCGCATCTGAGGTGAACTGCACCTGGTGGGAGGCGTGGGCAACGGGCAAGATGCGCATGAGGGCGAGCGTACGGCGGAGCGGGCGCTTCGGTTCTTGGGGTGGCCTGGGGAGGAGTCGGGGCGATGTACGTACTGATCACCGGTGGGACGAACGGGATCGGGCTGGCGGGTGCGCGGGAGCTGGCCGCGCGGGGTGCCCGGATCGGGCTGGTGGCGCGGGACCGGGCGAAGGCCGAGCGGGTGGCGGCCGAGCTCGGTGAGGCGGATGTGTTCGAGGCGGACCTGACGTCGCAGGCGTCGATCCGGAAGATGGTCGTCGACGTCACCGGGCGGGCGCCGGCGATCGACGTACTGGTGAACAACGCGGGCGCGATCTTCGGCACGCATCAGCTGTCGCCGGACGGGATCGAGCTGACCTGGGCGCTGAACGTGGTCGCGCCGTACCTGATCACCACCCAGCTCGCCACCCACCTGGCGCCCGGCGCGCGGGTGATCGGGACCGCGTCGGACGAACACGAGAAGGTGAAGCGGATCGACTTCGACGACCTCGGCGGCGAGCGGTACTTCTCCGGGTCGGCCCGGCTGGCCGGCGGTTCGCTGCGCCGGTACGGCGAGACCAAGCTCGCGCTGATCCTGCTGAGCGGCGAGCTGGCGCGGCGGATGCCGACGATCCACACGTACGCGTTCGAGCCGGGCCTGGTCGCGACCGGGTTCAACACGAACAACGGTCGGCTGATGAAGCTGATGATGGCGATGACCAAACCGTTCGCGCGGACCCCGGAGCAGGGCGCGGCGACGCTCGTCTGGCTGGCCACCTCGCCGGGCGTCGCGGACGAGACCGGCCTGTACTACTCCCGCGAACGCCGGACCGACCCGTCTGCCGCCGCGCAGGACCGGCAGGCGGCCGACCGGCTGTGGTCAACCCTGATCGAGCAAACACTACCGAAATGAATCCCACGTCGGTATGGTCGTGGTATGAGCAAACAGATCACCGTCCGGTTGCCGGACGACCTTGTCGACTTCATGGACGAGCTGGTGGCCACCGACAAGGCGACCAGCCGGGCGTCCGTGGTCGCCCGGGCGATGGAACGCGAACGCCGCCGGGAGCTCGCGGCCCGCGACCTGGCCGTGCTGAGCGCACACGGCGGGTACCCCGACCTCGAAGGCCTGGCCCCGGCGGCCGCCGGCACAGTCCTCGAACTCGACTGAGTACGACGTCGTGCGCCCGCTGCACATCGCCCGGCTCGACAAACCACGGCCGGTCGTGGTGCTGACCCGCGAACTCATCCGCCCCCGGCTGACCAACGTCACGGTCGCCCCGATCACCAGCACGATCCGCGGCCTGTCCACCGAGGTGCTGGTCGGCCCGGACAACGGCCTCGACCACGCCAGCGCGATCTCCTGCGACAACATCCAGACCATCCCGAAGTCGCAGCTCGGCCGCCTGATCGGCTACCTGCACCCCGACCAGGAACCCGCCCTGGCCGAGGCCGTCAACATCGCGTTCGACCTGGAGCTCTAGCCGAGCTTCGAGATGTCGCGGACCGCGCCCTTGTCGGCGCTGGTGGCCATCGCGGCGTAGGTCTTCAGGGCGCTGGACACCTTGCGGTCGCGGTTCTTCGGCGCGTACACGCCGTCGAGGGCCGCCTCGCGGGTGGCCAGTTCCTCGTCGGAGACGAGCAGCTCGATCGAGCGGTTCGGGATGTCGATCCGGATCCGGTCGCCGTCCTGGACCAGCGCGATCGTCCCGCCGGACGCCGCCTCGGGCGACACGTGGCCGATCGAGAGTCCCGACGTACCGCCGGAGAAGCGGCCGTCGGTGACCAGCGCGCAGACCTTGCCGAGACCGCGGCCCTTCAGGAACGAGGTCGGGTACAGCATCTCCTGCATGCCCGGGCCGCCCTTCGGGCCCTCGTAGCGGATCACCACGACATCGCCGGGCGTGACCTGCTTGGCGAGGATCTTCTCGACGGCCTCCTCCTGCGACTCGCAGACGACCGCGGGGCCTTCGAAGGTCCAGATCGACTCGTCGACGCCGGCCGTCTTCACGACGCAGCCGTCGACGGCCAGGTTGCCCTTCAGGACGCCGAGACCGCCGTCCTTGGAGTACGCGTGCTCGCGGTCGCGGATGCAGCCGCCGGCCGCGTCGGTGTCCAGCGTCTCCCAGCGCTCGGACTGCGAGAACGCGGTCGCGGACCGCTTGCAGCCCGGCGCCGCGTGCCACAGCTCGACGGCCTCCGGCGACGGCGATCCGCCGCGGACGTCCCAGGTCTTCAGCCAGTCGTCGATCGAGTCGCTGTGCACGGTGTGCACGTTCTCGTTCAGCAGGCCGGCGCGGTGCAGCTCGCCGAGGATCGCCGGGATGCCGCCGGCCCGGTGCACGTCCTCCATGTAGTACGTGCCGCCGGGCGCGACGTTCGGCGCGACCTTGGCCAGGCACGGCACCCGGCGGGACACCGCGTTGATGTCGTCCAGGTCGAAGCCGACCTCGGCCTCCTGCGCGGCGGCCAGCAGATGCAGGATCGTGTTGGTCGATCCGCCCATCGCGATGTCCAGGGCCATCGCGTTGCCGAAGGCCTCCTTGGACGCGATGTTCCGGGGCAGCACGGTGGCGTCGTCGTTGTCGTAGTACCGCTTGGTGATCTCGACGACGGTCTGGCCGGCCTTCTCGTACAGCGCGCGGCGGGCGGTGTGGGTGGCCAGCACCGAGCCGTTGCCGGGCAGCGACAGGCCGATCGCCTCGGTCAGGCAGTTCATCGAGTTCGCGGTGAACATGCCAGAGCAGGAGCCGCAGGTCGGGCAGGCGTTCTCCTCGATCCGCAGGATGTCGGCATCGGAGACGTTCTCGTTGACGGCCTCGGACATCGCGTCGATCAGGTCGAGCTTGCGGACGGTGCCGTCGACCAGCGTCGCCCGGCCGGCCTCCATCGGGCCGCCGGAGACGAACACGGTCGGGATGTTCAGCCGGAGCGCGGCGTTCAGCATGCCGGGGGTGATCTTGTCGCAGTTCGAGATGCAGACCAGCGCGTCCGCGCAGTGCGCCTCGACCATGTACTCGACCGAGTCCGCGATCAGGTCCCGCGACGGCAGGCTGTAGAGCATGCCGCCGTGGCCCATCGCGATCCCGTCGTCGACGGCGATCGTGTTGAACTCGCGGGCGATTCCGCCGGCCGCGTGGATCGCCTCGGAGACGATCCGGCCGACCGGGGCCAGGTGCGTGTGGCCGGGGACGAACTCGGTGAAGCTGTTCGCCACCGCGATGATCGGCTTCCCGAAGTCCTCCCGGGCTACGCCCGAGGCCTGCATGAGCGCGCGGGCGCCCGCCATGTTGCGGCCGTGGGTGACAGTGCGGGACCTCAGAGCAGGCACGACGATCTTCTCCTTACGTGTACGTACCTTCCGATACTGCCACGCTCGTCCGGATGGCGGTACGCCGGTCCCGGATTCTGGAGCCGGTGATTGTGTCCGTGGCGCGGTCTAGCCTGTGCACATGGCCGGCATGGAGCATCAGACGGGTCCGGTCCACGCTGCCCTGCGGCCGTACGTCCACGACCTCATCGGGTACGCGTACCCGGGTGCGGCGCCCGAGCTGCACCGTGGCCTGCCGTCGCGGCACCTGACGCTCGTGATCACCCTCGACGGCCCGCTCGGGGTGGCCTGGCCGGGCCGGCCGGTGCAGACGTACGACGCCGTCGTGGGCGGGCTGCACTCAACCGCCGTCCACGTCGGCGCCACGCCGAGCCGCGCGGGAGTCCAGGTCTCGCTGACGCCTGCCGCCGGGCGCGCCCTGCTCGGGCTGCCACCGGCCGAGCTCGCGTCGCTGAACGTCGGGCTCGACGAGGTGATCGGGCGGCCGGCGCGGGTGCTGACAGAGCAGCTCCGGGAGGCGCCGACCTGGGGCGAGCGGATGGCTCTGGTCGAGCGTCTCTTCCTGGACCACCTGTCCCGCCGGCGGGCTCCGGTCGGCGCGCGGCCGGAGGTCGGCTGGGCCTGGCGCCGGTTGTGCGCGACCGCCGGCTCGATCGGTGTCCAGGAGCTGGCCTCCGAGGTCGGATGGAGCCGGCGGCATCTCACCGACCGGTTCACCTCGGAGTTCGGGCTGGCGCCCAAGGTCGCGGCACGGGTGCTGCGGTTCGAGCGCACCACCCGGCGGCTGCGGGCCGAGCCCCGGCCCCGGCTCGCCGAACTCGCGGCGCTGGCGGGGTACGCGGATCAGGCCCATCTGACCCGGGAGTTCCAGGCGATCGCCGGTTGCTCGCCGCGGCAGTGGATCGCCGAGGAGCTCCCAAACCTTCAAGACGGACCGCCGCCCGCCGGGGCACAGTCGCAGGCATGAACAAGCAACCCATTACCGGCGTCTGGCCGGGACTGCACTACCGCGACGGTCAGGCCGCGCTGCGTTTCCTCACCGAGGGGCTCGGGTTCGACCTGATCGCTTCGTACCCGGGTGTCGCCGAAGGCTCGATCGCGCACGCCGAGCTGGTCTGGCCGGCCGGCGGCGGGATCATGGTCGGTTCGGCCGACGCGAAGGCCGAGCCGGACGAGTTCACCGCGCTGGCGGACCAGGCCTCGTCGGTCTATCTGGTGCACGACGACCCGGACAGTCTGTTCGAACGGGTGCTCGGCGCGGGGGCCACCGTGGTCCAGGGACTGCAGGACACCGACTACGGGTCCCGCGGATTCACGGTGCACGATCCGGAAGGCAACCTCTGGCACATCGGGACCTATGCGGGCGACACCGGCGGGTAATCCACAGGCCGGGCGGCCGGCCGCGCGCCGGCGTCGCGAGATCACTAAACTCGCACGGGTGAGCGATCCCACCGAACTTCCCGACTCCGAAGCCCTTCAGGTCCTCCGGCGGGTGTTCGGGTACGACGCCTTCCGCGGCGAGCAGGCCGACATCATCGACACCGTGGTGGCGGGCGGTGACGCGCTGGTGCTGATGCCGACCGGCGGCGGCAAGTCGCTGTGCTACCAGATCCCGTCGCTGGTGCGGTCCGGGGTCGGCGTGGTGATCTCGCCGCTGATCGCGCTGATGCAGGACCAGGTCGACGCGCTGCAGGCGCTCGGCGTCCGGGCCGGCTTCCTGAACTCCACGCAGGACTTCGAGCAGCGCCGCGAGGTCGAGCAGGCGTTCCTGGCCGGCGAGCTCGACCTGCTGTACCTGGCGCCCGAGCGGTTGCGCGTCGAGGGGACGGTGCGGCTGCTCGACCAGGGCAAGATCGCGCTGTTCGCGATCGACGAGGCGCACTGTGTGTCGCAGTGGGGCCACGACTTCCGGCCGGACTACCTGATGCTGTCCGAGCTGCACGAGCGCTGGCCCGACGTGCCGCGGATCGCGCTGACCGCGACGGCGACCGAGGCCACGCACCGGGAGATCGCGACCCGGCTGAACCTCGGGCAGGCGAAGCACTTCGTCGCGAGCTTCGACCGGCCGAACATCCAGTACCGGATCGTCCCGAAGGACAACCCGCAGCGGCAGCTGCTCGATCTGCTGCGCACCGAGCACGCGGGCGACGCCGGCATCGTGTACTGCCTGTCCCGCAACAGCGTCGAGAAGACCGCGGCCTTCCTCACCCAGAACGGGATCGAGGCGCTGCCGTACCACGCCGGCCTGGACAGCCGGATCCGTGCGCAGAACCAGTCCCGCTTCCTGCGCGAGGACGGACTGGTCGTGGTCGCGACGATCGCGTTCGGGATGGGCATCGACAAGCCGGACGTCCGGTTCGTCGCGCATCTCGATCTGCCGAAGTCGGTCGAGGGCTACTACCAGGAGACCGGCCGCGCGGGCCGGGACGGTCAGCCGTCGACGGCCTGGCTGGCGTACGGCCTGCAGGACGTCGTGCAGCAGCGGAAGATGATCGACACGTCCGAGGGCGACCTCGCGCACCGGCGCCGGCTGGGCGCGCACCTGGACGCGATGCTGGCGTTGTGCGAGACCGTCGAGTGCCGCCGTTCACAGCTGCTGGCGTACTTCGGGCAGCAGGGCGACGCCTGTGGGAACTGCGACACCTGCCTGACGCCGCCCGAGTCCTGGGACGGCACGATCGCGGCGCAGAAGCTGCTCTCGACGGTGTACCGGCTGCAGCACGAGCGCGGGCAGAAGTTCGGCGCCGGGCAGCTCGTCGACATCCTGCTCGGCAAGGAGACCGACAAGGTCAAGCAGTTCCGGCACGATCAGCTCACCGTGTTCGGGATCGGCACCGAGCTGAAGGACACCGAGTGGCGCGGCGTGGTCCGGCAGCTGCTCGCGCTCCGGCTGCTCGCGGTCGAGGGCGATTACGGGACGCTGGTGCTGACCGAGGAGAGCGCCGAGGTGCTCGGCCGCCGGCGCGAGGTGATGATGCGCCGCGAGCCCGAGCGGGTGCGGTCGAAGTCGCGGTCCTCCGGTGCGAAGAAGGCGGCCGTGGACCTGCCGCCGGAGGCCGCGCCGGTCTTCGAGCGGTTGCGCGCGTGGCGCGGTGCGGTCGCCAAGGAGCAGGGCGTCCCGGCGTACGTCATCTTCCACGACGCGACACTGCGCCAGATCGCGACCGAGCAACCGTCGTCGCTGACCGAGCTCGGCACGATCAGCGGCGTCGGCGAGAACAAGCTCGCCAAGTACGGCGACGGCGTCCTGGAGGCACTTGCCGCGGAGTGATGTCGAAACCGGCGCCGGGTGTTCGACGCGTAGCCAGAGGGTGCGGACGGGCCGCGCCCGGTCTGGAGGATGACCATGTGCGCATCGGTGCTTCTGATGTCGGTGTCCGTCGACGGGTACGTCGCGGGACCGAACGACGGGCCGGGCAATCCCGGCGGTGACGAGTTCATGCGGCTGCACGAGTGGTACCTGCAGCCCGACGGCTCGGTCGGCCGACCTGCCGGCGAGGCCGGGTCGGTCTGGGACGCGATGCACTCCACCGGGGCGGTCGTCGCGGGTCGCCGTACGGCGGAGCAGGTCGACTACTACGGCGGCGAGCACCACGGCGTACCGCTGTTCGTGGTGAGCCACGACCCGCCGTCGGTGCCGTACGAGCAGGTGCACTTCGCCCGCGACATCGAGACCGCGATGGCGCAGGCGAAGGAGGCCGCCGGAGACAAGGACGTCCTGGTGCACGGCGCGGTCACGGCGCGGACGGCGTTGCAGGCGGGCGTTCTGGACGAGCTGCAGCTGAGCTACGTCCCGGTGCTGTTCGGCGGCGGCCTGCGGTTGTTCGACGTACTCCCCCGCCGTGTCGAGTTGGAGATCGCCCGCGTGATCGACACCCCGCAGGCGACCCACATCCGCTACCGGGTCACGTCAGAACTGTGAGACGTAGAGGCGGTTGCCGTCCGGGTCGCGGAGGCTGAACATCGGCGGGACGCCCGGCCACTCGAGCAGTTCGTCGGTGTCGACGCCGGTGTCGACGAAGTGCCGGTGGGCGGCCTTCGCGTCCGGGCTGCCCATCCGGATGCCGGTGTCGACGCCGGCCGGGTTGCCGTCGCTCGCGGGCACCAGCGCGATGCTCGCGGCCGATCCGGCGGGTGCGACGACGAGCCAGCGACCGCCGAACTGCGGCAGCGGCACGTCCAACTGGATCTCGAAACCCAGCGTGCCGGTGTAGAACTCCAACGCGTCGTCCTGGTCACGGACCGGTACGCCGACGGTCCGGATCTCGGTGATGTGATTCATGGTGATTGCCTTCCGCTCTGGATGCTGTCACCCGTAGGTAGAAGCCGTGTCCGCGGTTTCGACATCGTTGCGCCCGTAGACCACGAGAAATTGATCCGGCTCGTCCAGGACGGCGACCACCTCGTAGTCCACAGTCAGCCGCCCGAGCGCCGGGTGGTCGAGGTACTTCACCCCGGTCACGTGCCGCCGGACGTCCCGCCGGGACCAGCGGGCCGCGAACTCCGGACTGTCGGCCAGCAGCTTGTCGACCAACGTCCGGAAGCACGGATCGTCGACCAGATGACCGGCGGCCGCGCGGAGATGCGCGACGGTGTCGTCGGCGACCTCGGGCCAGTTCGGGAAGATGGCGCGGGCCTGCGGGTTGCAGAACACGTAGCGCGCGTTGTTCGGCCGCGGGCCGTCGAGACGCCCGGGGAAGAGCAGCGCGGCCTCCTCGTTCCAGGCCAGGACGTCGCCGATCCGGCCGAGGACGAGCGCGGCGGTCGGCGGCTTCAGCAGGTCCATCATCCGGAGCGCGGACCGCGACACCTGCTCGGCCGGCAGCGGCGCGGACTCCCCCGCAAGCGCCCGCAGGTGCCGGGCCTCGTCGGGCGTGAGCTGCAGGATCCGGATCAGCGCCGCGAGCACGCTCCCCGACGGATGCGCGGCGTGGCCCTGCTCGAGGCGGGCGTAGTACCCGACGCTCAGACCCGCCAGCTCGGCGACCTCCTCGCGGCGGAGTCCCGGCGTACGGCGCGGCGGGCCTTCGATCAGGCCCGCGGCCGCCGGGGTCAGGCGCGCCCGTCGCTCCCGCAGGAACGCCCCGAGCTCGTGCTGCCGCTTCATGTATTCCTTCCTGACTGCACCTGACAGGTGTACCCGACCGCGTCCGCCGTCGCCCACGGTAGTCGCATGTCCGTACGTCGTTCCGCGCTGCTTCCGGCAGCGCTGTCGTTCTTTCTCGTCACCCTGAATGCCTCGATGACCACGACGGCCCTGCCCTCGATCGGGCGTGAGCTGCCCGGCGGCGGGCTGGCCTGGGTCTTGACCGGGTACTCGTTGGTGTTCGCGCTCTGCCTGCTGCCGGCCGGCGCGTGGGCGGATCGGGTCGGCGCCGGGCGAGCGTTCGTTGCCGGGGTCGTCGGGTTCGCGCTGACGTCGATCGTGTGCGCCGTTGCCGGAAGCCTCGGCGTACTGCTGGTGGCTCGGGCGTTGCAGGGCGCCGCGGCGGCGGTGGTGTTGCCGGCGGGGCTTGCGCTGGTGAACAGCGCCGTACCTGATCCGGCCGCGCGGGCGACGGCCGTCGGGCGGTGGGCTGCGGCGGGGGCGATCGCGTTGGTGGTCGGGTCGCCGCTCGGCGGGGCGCTCACGTCGGGGCTCGGGTGGCGTACGACGTTTTGGGTGAACGTGCCGATGAGCGTGCTCGTGCTCGCGGTCGGTGGGCGGGGTGCTTCGCGGCCGGCGCCGGCGTCGCTGGCGGGGGTGGTGGCGCTCGCGCGGTCGGCGCCGGTGCTGGTGAGTTCGGTGACCGGGTTCGCGCTGAACTTCGCGTCGTACGGGGCGATCTTCGTGGTCACGCTGTTGATGCAGCAGCAGTTGGGCCGGTCGGCGTGGGAGACGGGGCTGGTGTTCGTGCCGATGACGTTGCTGATCATCCCCGCGAACCTCTACGCGGGACGGCTCGGGGTGGTCGGAGCGTTGCGCGTCGGGCAAGCGCTGATGGGTGTCGGGCTGCTCGGACTGTGCTTCAGCGGTACGTCGGTATGGGAGCTGGCCGCGTGGTTGCTACCGATCGGGGTCGGCGCCGGGCTCGTCGCTCCGAGCGCGACCACGCTGATGCTCGACGGCGTACCCGCCGAACGCGCCGGCCTCGGCTCGGGTCTCCTCAACGCCGCCCGCCAACTCGGGAGCGGCGCCGCTCCCGCCATCTTCGGAGCCCTCCTCGGTGGCACCCGCTTCACCACCGGCTACCGCCTCAGCGTTCTCCTTGCCCTGGTGGTCATCGCCCTCCCCCTCGCCACCCGTACGAAAGCATCAGTCGCATGACCCATGAACACGCGATCGTCGCCCTCCACGGCACGTTCGGCACCGGCCGCACCTTCGCCCGCCTGGCCGACGCCCTCGCCCCCGGCTACCGCCTGCTGGCCCCCGATCTCCGCGGCCGGCCCCAGCCAGGCGGGACTGACTTCAGCCGGGAGGCGTTTGTGGCAGAGGTTGCTGAGCTCATCGAACGGTTGGGGTTGGGGCCGGCGCTGGTGATCGGGCACTCGGCGGGTGGGGTGACGGCGTACCAACTGGCGGCTCGGCGGCCGGAGTTGGTGCGGGCCTTGGTGGTCGAGGATGTGGGCGCGGTACCGGGTGATGCGGTGCTGGACGTGAGCGGCTGGCCGCGGCGGTTTGCTGATCGCGCCGCGGCGGAGCGGTTCTTCGCGGCGACGCCGGCGCCGGAGTACTTCCTGGAAAGCGTCGGCGACGACGGCGCGCTGCTGTTCGACCCCGACGACATGATGGCGGTGCAGCGCGGGAACGCCGGCGACTGGTGGGACGACTGGCTCGCCGTCACCCGGCCGACCTTGTTGCTGCGAGCAACCAACAGCTTCCTGCTCGGTGCCGATCACGCCGCCGAGATGGTACGCCGCCGCCCGGGCACCGAGCTGGTCACGTTCGACGGCACCGGGCACTGGATCCACAGAGAAGCCCCGGACGCCTACGCGAAGGCGGTCCGGGGCTTCTTCGAGAACTGCTGACTACTTCGCGACCACCCGGAGCGTGAACTCGGCCTCGCCGTCACCAGTCGAGCGGGACACGATCCCGGCCGACTTCAGCGCGGCCAGGTCCTTGTTGTCCGACACCCGCGAGCTCAACGAGCCGATCGCGCCGAAGTCGACGTACCCGATCATCACCGCGTTCTTGGTGTCCGGCAGCGCCTGCTTGAAGCCGTCGGTGGAGCCGAGGTTGCCGCCCTGCAGCACCTCGTCCGCGTACTCCTTGCTGGTCGCGGCCACCAGCGTGTCGCTGTTCTTGGCCGTCTCGATCGGGATGTTCGACGACGACCGCTCGCGGAGCAGCGTGGTCAGCTTCTGCACCACCGGCTCGGCCTTCGACGGGTCGGTCTGCATCCGGATCGCGATCTTCGGGCCGTTCGCGGTGTCCTTGTCCATCGCGACCGCGAGGTTCTTGCCGGCCAGCGTCTTGAGGTCGTCCGGCAGCTTCAGCCCGGTCTCCTCGGCGATCCGGTCGATCATCGGCTGCAGGTTCTCGCCGCCGGACTTCTGGATCTGCTGCCAGGCGGTGTCGATCAGCGACTCACCACCGGAGACGGCGATCGCGCCCGCGGTACCGTTCGGCAGCTTGCTGATCAGGTCACCGGCGTCGGCCGACCCGACCTTGACGCTCTTGTCGCCGTGCCCGATCGCCTTCAGCTCGACGTACGACGGGTCGAACCGCAGCGCCACGGCCGCGGTCGCGTCACCGAGACCGGCCAACTGGCTGGACTCGACCTTGCCGCTCATCGACGCGATCGCCTTCACGTCGGCCCAGCCGGACACGAAGCCCTGCTCGCCGAGCTTGTCCATGTCGGCCTTGTACTTGGCGTTCTTGCTCAGCGGGTTGTCCTTGGCGGTGGACACGGCCGCGTCGACGGTCGCCTGGTCCTCGCCGAGGATCATGTAGCCGTCGGTGAACGCCCGGCCCGGCTTCTTGTCCTCGTGCGCGAGCAGCTTGTCCATGCCCTTGGTCGCGGCGTCCTGGTCCTTCACCTGGACGGCGACCACCGGGACCGGCGAGCTCTTGCCCTCGGCCGGCGGCAGCGCGGCGAACCCGGCGCGGTCACCCAGCCACGGCTTGATGTCCTTGTCGTAGTCGACGTCGGCGAGGTCGCTGCCGGCCGACTTCTTGATCTGCTCGAACAGCTTCTGCCGCAGGTCGTCCTGCTCACCGGTGAGGCCGAGGTTGTCCTTCACCGACGGGAACTTCATCATGAACCGGACCGCGTTGACCTTCTGGCCGGCCGACGGGTTCAGGTCGATGCGGGCGTATCCGACCGCGGTGCCCGGCAGGACGTCGGCCGGCTGCTTGCCGCCGCCACCGAGCTTGCCGTAGGCAAAGATGCCGCCGCCGGCGACCACCAGCACCATCGCGAGTGCCGCGATGATCGGGATCAGCTTGCCGCGCTTCTTCTTCGGCTCCGGCTGCCACTGCTGCGGCCCGCCGTACCCCGGGCCCTGCGGCGGCTGCCCGCCGATGTGCATCTGCTCGTACGACCCCTGCGCCTGCCCGTACTGCGAGCCGCCCTGCTGGCCGTACGGCTGCCCCGGCTGCCCGTGCTGCTGGCCGTACTGCGGACCACCCGGCTGCTGGCCGCCGTGCTGCGGACCGCCGTACTGCTGGCCGCCCTGAGCGCCACCGCCCTGGGGACCACCGTGCTGAGGTCCGCCCTGCTGGGGGCCACCGTGCTGAGGTCCGCCCTGCTGCGGCGCGCCGTACTGCGGCCGCTGCTGCTGGGGACCGCTCTGGGGGCCACCCTGCTGCGGGCCGCCGTACGGCCGGCCCTGCTGCGGGTAGCCGTGCTGCCCCGGCTGCTGCGGGCCTGGACGGCCCTGCTGCGGCGGAAAGTTCTGGCCCTGCGGCGGACCGTACTGCGGCTGCTGGCCGCCGGCACCTGGGTACGTCGGTGGCTGGTTCTGGTCGGACATATGCTCCCTCGCTGGCTCCGGTGGCCTCACCGCCGGACCAGCAAAGGTTAGTGGACCGGCGGTGCAGGCTCTGACGCAGCAGGTTGCGAAGTGGTTGCAACAGGCTCCGCGCGCCACGTCGCGGCTGCGATCACCGCACACGCCAACGCCGCCCCCACCAGCCACGAAACCAACGGCGTCCAGGTGTGCAACTCCAGCGGAGCCGGCACCAGATCGCCCACCTTCGCCGCCCGCAACCGGGGGTCCAGCGGGTCGTGCCCAAGCAGCATCCCCACGCCCCACGACACCCCCGACCCGAGGCACGCGCCGAGCGTCACGATCGCCACCGACCACGGACCGTGGTTACGCAGCCACCAGAACAACGCCCCACCGAGCACCACCGCAGCCACGAACCCGATCGCGGTGAACGTCCCGTCCGGCCCGAAGATCCGCGTCATCTGCTCCTCGCCGAGCTCCCCACCGCGCTCGTCCACGGTGTACTGCGCCAACGGCGAGAACTGCTGCCAAGCCCACCCGGCCACCACCCCGGCCACCAGGAACACCACCACCGTCACCACAACCGCCTTGGCCCAAGGCATCCGCGACTCCCCCGCCGGCCCCCCTCCCAAAGGATCGACCGACGAAGGCGCCCCGTACGGCGCAGGCTGAGACGACTCCGGTTGACTCACGTGGACAGTGTGGCGCATCCCCGTCAACTGGCCAGGCAGGAGGGGCCCAGGAGGGCCTTCAGGTCGGCCATCAGGGAGGAGGTCGGGGTTACGCGGAAGCGGTCGCCGATGCGCATGACGGTGGTCTTCTGGCGGGCCTGGAGGCGGAGGTGGACCTCGGTCATGCCGGGGTGGGACTGGAGGATGTCGCGGAGCGAGTCGACGACCGGCTGGGTGCAGCGGTTCACCGGCATGGTGAGGACGACCGGGCCGCTCGGGCCCTCGGTGAGGTCGGGGACGACGACCTCGTCGCCGCTCAGCTCGACGCGGTCCTCGCGGCGGCGGATGCGGCCCTTCATCAAGATGATCGCGTCGTTGCTCAGCAGGTGCGCGTGCAGCTGGTACGCCGAGGAGAACATCATCACCTCGATCGAACCTTCGAGGTCCTCGATGGTGACGATCGCGTAGATGTCGCCGCGCTTGTTCACCTTCCGCTGGACCGCGGTGACCAGGCCGCCGATCGTGACCCGGCTGCCGTCCGGGCGGTCCTCGTCGGCGAGCAGCTGGCCGATCGTGCAGTCCGAGCCGTTGGTGAGCACGTGCTCGACGCCGAACAGCGGGTGGTCGGACACGTACAGCCCGAGCATGTCGCGCTCGTGCGCCAGCTTGGTGGCCTTGTCCCACTCCTCGATCTCCGGGACGGTGACCGTGAGCCGGCTGTTGCCCTCGCCCTCGTCCGCGTCGTCGTCGCCCATCGAGAACAGGTCGAACTGGCCGTGCGCCTCGTTCCGCTTCAGGTCGATGGCCTCGTCGACGGCCTGCTCGTGCACCGCCACGACCGCACGCCGCGCGTGGCCCATCGAGTCGAACGAGCCGGCCTTGGACAGCGACTCGATGACCCGCTTGTTGCAGACCGGCAGCGACACCTTGTCGATGAAGTCGACGAAGTCGGTGAACCGGCCCTTCTCCTCGCGGGCCGCGACGATCTCGGCGACCACGTTCACGCCGACGTTGCGGATCGCGGACAGGCCGAAGCGGATGTCGGTCCCGACCGGGGTGAAGTTCGAGTCGGACTCGTTGACGTCCGGCGGCAGCACCTTGATGCCCATCCGGCGGCACTCGTTCAGGTAGATGGCCATCTTGTCCTTGTCGTCCTTCACCGACGTCAGGACCGCGGCCATGTACTCCGCCGGGTAGTTCGCCTTCATGTACGCGGTCCAGTACGAGACCAGCCCGTACGCCGCGGAGTGCGCCTTGTTGAACGCGTAGTCGGAGAACGGCAGCAGGATGTCCCAGAGCGCCTTGATGGACTCCTCGGAGTACCCGTTCGTCTTCATGCCCTCGGAGAAGCCGACGTACTCCGCGTCGAGCACCTCGCGCTTCTTCTTGCCCATCGCCCGGCGGAGCAGGTCCGCCTTGCCGAGCGAGTAGCCGGCCAGGCGCTGGGCGATCTCCATCACCTGCTCCTGGTACACGATCAGGCCGTAGGTGATACCGAGCACCGGCTCGAGCGGCTCCGCGAGCTCCGGGTGCGGGTAGCTGATCTCCTGCTGGCCGTTCTTGCGCAGGGCGTAGTTGGTGTGGCTGTTCGCACCCATCGGGCCCGGCCGGTACAGCGCCGTACTCGCGGAGATGTCCTCGAAGTTGTCCGGCTTCATCAGCCGCAGCAGCGCCCGCATCGGACCGCCGTCGAACTGGAAGACGCCGAGCGTGTCACCGCGGGCGAGCAGGTCGTACGTCGGCTTGTCGTCGAGGTCCTTGCTGAGCTTGTCCAGGTCGATCTGGATCCCGTGCGCGGCCTCGATGTTCTTGACCGCGTCGTCCATGATCGTCAGGTTCCGCAGGCCCAGGAAGTCCATCTTGACCAGGCCGAGCGTCTCGCAGCTCGGGTAGTCGAACTGGGTGATGACCTGACCGTCCTGGTCGCGACGCATGATCGGGATCAGGTCGATCAGCGGCTCGCTGGACATGATCACGCCGGCCGCATGCACGCCCCACTGGCGCTTCAGGTTCTCCAGGCCGCGGGCGGTGTCGACGATCTTGCGGACATCCTGGTCGCCCTCGTACAGCTGGCGGAACTCGCCGGCCTCGGAGTACCGCTTGTGCTGCGGGTCGAAGATGCCGGACAGCGGCACGTCCTTGCCCATCACCGCGGGCGGCATCGCCTTGGTGATCCGGTCGCCCATCGCGAACGGGTAGTCCAGCACCCGGCCGGCGTCCTTGATCGCTTGCTTCGCCTTGATGGTTCCGTACGTGACGATCATCGCGACCCGGTCGTCGCCGTACTTCTCGGTGACGTACCGGATCACCTCGGGGCGGCGGCGGTCGTCGAAGTCGATGTCGAAGTCGGGCATCGACATCCGCTCCGGGTTCAGGAAGCGCTCGAAGAACAGACCGTGCAGCAGCGGGTCGAGGTCGGTGATCTTCATCGCGTACGCGCACATCGAGCCCGCACCGGAACCACGGCCCGGGCCGACCCGGATGCCGTTCGCCTTCGCCCAGTTGATGAAGTCGGCGACCACCAGGAAGTACCCGGCGTACCCCTTCGAGACGATGACCTCGATCTCGTAGTCGGTGCGCTTGCGGACGTCGTCCGGGACGCCGGCCGGATACCGGTGCAGCAGGCCGGTCTCGACCTCGGCGACGAACCAGGACTCCTCGTTGTGACCCTCCGGGCAGGGGAAGCGCGGCATGAACCGGCCCTCGCCCTCGGTGAAGCTGACATCGCACTGCTCGGCGATCAGCAGCGTGTTGTCACACGCCTCCGGGAACTCCTTCCAGACCTCGCGCATCTCCGCCGCGGTCTTCACGTAGAACTCGTTCGCGTCGAACTTGAACCGGTTGGGGTCGGTCATCGTCGAGCCGGACTGGACACACAGCAGCGCCGCGTGCGCCTGCGAGTCCTCGGGCTTGGTGTAGTGCAGGTCGTTGGTCGCGACCAGCGGCAGGCCGAGGTCCTTGGCCAGCTTCAGCAGGTCCTTCTGGATGTTCCGCTCGATGCCGAGGCCGTGGTCCATCAGCTCGCAGTAGAAGTTCTCCCGGCCGAAGATATCGCGGAACTCCGCGGCCGCCTCGACGGCCTCCTTGTACTGCCCGAGCCGGAGCCGGGTCTGCACCTCGCCGGACGGGCAGCCGGTGGTCGCGATCAGGCCCTGGCCGTAGGTGTTCAGCAGCTCGCGGTCCATCCGGGGCTTGAAGTAGTAGCCCTCGAGGCTGGCCAGCGAGCTCATCTTGAACAGGTTGTGCATGCCGGAGGTGTTCTTCGCCAGCAGCGTCATGTGCGTGTACGCACCCGAGCCGGAGACGTCGTCGCGGCCCGAGTTCGCATCGCCCCACTTGACCCGCTTGCGCTCGGTCCGGTGGGTGTGCGGCGTCAGGTACGCCTCGACGCCGATGATCGGTTTGACGTCGTACTTCTTCGCCGTCTTCCAGAACTCGTACGCCCCGAACACGAACCCGTGGTCGGTGGTCGCGATGGCCGGCTGGCCCATCTCCTGGGCGGTTTTGAACAACTCGTCGATCCGCGCGGCGCCGTCCAGCATCGAGTACTCGGTGTGCACGTGGAGATGCACGAAACTGTCGCTGGACGCCATATCGACGCAGACCTCCCAGGGCGCGATTCAGATGAACCGCTACAGCCTATGCGGGCCCTCGGACAGTTCCGAAAACGGCGCCCCGGGGTGTCCCGGCAGCGCCCGCTATCCGGGCGTGGACCGAACCAGATTCACACCAGTCGCCCGAGAGGCAGCTTCCGGTCACCGGCGCACCGGTAACCGATGGCCCCCTGATCATCGTGAGATGAGCAACCGCGAGGCCGAGCTGTGCTGGTACTGCCGACGACGGTACGCATCACCGGATCACGTCGAAAATGTGCGACTCGTCGGCCCGGAGGCAGAAGCAATCAGGTCGGCCGAGTACTCGATCCTGGCAAGTGCAACCATCACCGTGCCGCGATGCGTCAGCTGTACAACCTCAAGGTGCAGGTTTACGTCGAAGCGCTCCTCACGATCGCGCTGAGCGTGTTCGTCGTGGCTGTCGTGGTGGTCTTCGCCGACCACGACCCGCATACGTTCTGGAACGGCGGCATGACGTCCGCTCTGTGGTTGGCCGGTGCCGGGGCCGTCGCCGGCGGACCGCCGAGGTGCTTCATCACGCTCCGCCGACGCAGGCCGTTGGGCAGCTACCCGCCGATTGCCGAGCTTCTCGCCTGCGGGTGGACGATCAGGAAGATCTGGTTGCTCGACCTCTGACGTCTACTGCGTGTCGACGAGCAGGTCGAGGGCGTGGTCGAGGTCCTCGGGGTACTCCGAGGTGAACTCGACGTACTCGCCCGTGCCCGGGTGGGTGAAGCCGAGGCGCATCGCGTGCAGCCACTGGCGGGACAGGCCGAGGCGCTCGGCGAGCACCGGGTCGGCGCCGTACGTCAGGTCGCCGCAGCACGGGTGGCCGATCGCGGACATGTGCACGCGGATCTGGTGCGTCCGGCCGGTCTCCAGGGTGATCTCCAGGAGGGTCGCGTACCGGAACGCCTCGAGGGTCTCGTAGTGCGTGACGCTCGGCTTCCCGCCGGCCACCACGCCGAACTTGTAGTCGTGGTGCGGATGCCGGTCGATCGGGGCGTCGACCGTACCGGTGAACGGGTCGGGATGCCCCTGGACGAGCGCGTGGTAGATCTTCTTGACCGTACGTTCCTTGAAGGCGCGCTTCAGGACGGTGTAGGCGTACTCCGTCTTCGCGACCACCATCAGGCCGGACGTGCCGACGTCCAGGCGGTGCACGATGCCCTTACGCTCGGCGGCGCCGCTCGTCGAGATGCTGAAGCCGGCGCCCGCGAGATGGCCGATCACCGTCGGGCCGGTCCAGCCGGGCGACGGGTGCGCGGCGACGCCGACGGGTTTGTCCACCACGACGATCTCGTCGTCGTCGTACACGATCCGCAGGTTGTCGACGGTCTCCGGTACGACGGTGACCTCGGACGGCGGCGCGGGGAGCTCGACGTCGAGGAGTACGCCGGCCGCGACCCGGGCGGACTTCGGCGCCGGGGAGCCGTCGACCTGGACCAGGCCGGACTCGATCAGCTCGGCGGCCTTCGTACGGGAGACGCCGAAGAGCCGCGACAGCGCCGCGTCCAGCCGCTCCCCCGCGAGACCGTCGGGCACGATCACGGTGCGAGCGCTCACTTGCGTAGCTCCCGGGTGCCGTCGAGCTTGATGCCGCGCAGAGTCTGGATCACCAGCAGTACGGCGGCCGAGGTGACGGCCATGTCCGCGACGTTGAAGATCGCCCAGTGCGGGGTCTGCAGGAAGTCGACCACATGCCCGTGGAACGGGGACGGCTCGCGGAAGATCCGGTCCAGGATGTTGCCGACCGCGCCGCCGAACAGCAGCCCGAACGCAACCGCCCAGCCGGCCGAACCGAGCTTGCGGGACAGGTAGATGACGCCGACCGCGACGATGATCTGCACGGCGCTGATGTACGGCGTGTAGCCGGCGCCGAGGCTGAAGGCGGCGCCGGAGTTCCGGATCAGGTTGAACTTGAGCAGACTCCCGACCACGTTCACCGGGTCGCCGGGCGTCAGGTGCGCCAAGGCCAGGGCCTTCGTCAGCTGGTCAAGTAACAGCACCACCAGCCCAACCCCGCCAAACACCACAGTCCACTTCCACGACCGATTCCCACCTTCGCCACCTCCGGCGCCATCGGCCGGAGAAGAGGAGGTGGTGGCGGGGCCGTCATCCCCGCCCACGGCCTCGCCGCCGCCGGCGGCGAGGCCGGCCTCAGAAGAGGTGGTGGGAGGGACGGTGGCGGGTGCGCCCTCCGTTGCCGGGTCGTCCGCAGTCGCGGCGGCGGACGTACCGCCGTCGGCGGCAGGCGAGGACGCCGCGCGCTCACCGGAGGCAGCTGCGCAGCTCGCACCTGCGCTCGGGGCCTGCCCGGACGCGGCCGCTCCGCTGCCGGAGGCAGCACCTCTCGCCCCGCCGGATCCGTCAACAGCCGGGCCTCTGGAGGCAGCACCTCTGCTCGCGCCGGGTGCGTCAGCAACTGCGGCGCTGGAGGCGGCGACCGTGACAGGTTCTGCCGGGGTGGGCGACGGAGAACCGGCCGACTTGGGGTCGGCCGGTTCGGGGGTGGCTGCGTCCTCCACCTGAGGGGACGAGGTGGGGTTGTTCAGCGGCGTTCCTGGCGTTCTTTGCATGAGATACACAGTGTCGCACGCGGGAACGCCTGCAACCGACCCTTGCCGATCGCGTTCCCGCAGTTCTCGCAGACGCCGTACGTGCCGTCGTCGATGCGGTTCAGCGCGAACTCGATCTGGTTGAGCATGTCGCGGGCGTTGTTGGCCAGCGTCAGCTCGTGGTAGCGCTCCAGGGTCGTGGAGCCGACGTCGGCCTGGTCGTTGCCGGCGCCGTCGCTGCCGTCCCGGAACAGACCCACGATCTCCTGCTCGGCCTCGTGGATCTCCTCCTTGAGGTGCTCGACCTCACCCTCCAGCTCCGAGCGCAGCTCGGCGAGCTCGGCGGCGGTCCACGGATCCTCGCCCGGCTTCACCTTGAAGCTCTCGGCCGTATGTGCGGCGGACTTCGCCGGCGCCGTCGCCGGGGTCCTGTTCTCGTTGGTCTTCATGGCCACCCTCTTCGTCTGAGCTTTCTTGGCAGGGGTCTTAGCCGCTGTGCTTTTCGCCGCGGTGGTCGGAGAGGACTTCTTCACCGCGGTGGTCTTCTTGGCCGGCGAGGTCTTCGCCGGGCTTTTCCGGGCCGTTGTCTTCTGGACCGGCTCGGCCTTCTTGGCGGCACTCTTCTTGGCCGCGGCAGTGCGTTGGGGGGCGGACTTCTTCCGTGCCGATGTAGCCATGGTCAGCTACCCCCTGCCTTCGTCGGAGACTGGAGCGGACTGGTCGCAAGACAGTAGGACACGTGCCCGGCACGTGCCAGCCTGACTCGCAGACCGTGGACATAAGGTAGTCGGTTCTTCAAGTCCGCTCGATGTTCCGCACATCACAAGCGTGTTGCAGACATCACTGTCCGTAACACTTCCCAGGTCAGCCCAGTAGTCGCTCGAGCCGTTCCCGGATGTCCTTCTCCTCCCCCTCCACCTCGACCAGCTTGTCCCTGCTGGTCGCACCATGCACCAGCCGGACCGCGGACCGCCGTACCGCGAACTCCGCCGCGACCGCCCCCAGGACAGCCTTCGTCGCCTGCCCTTCCACTGCACGGGCCGTCACCGCGACCACCAGCGCCGGTCCGGACGGCCCGTCGTACCGGCCGCCGACCGCTGTCCTGGAAGCCCCCGGCCGGACCCGCAGCAGAATTCTCATGGCCGAATTCTTACCGCACCACCCATTAACGATTCGTAGTCATCTCGTACGACGCCGTACACTGACAACCGCGAACCGCAAGGCACTGATGGGGCCATCACCCCGGAGCCGCCGGAAGAACGGTCCTACAGCGACCTATTAGAACCGGCAGCGTCTCGTAAAGGAAGTGGGTGACCGTACTTAGCGTCACCAAGGAGGGTGGTACCGCGCGGTAGCCGGCACAAGATCGGGTACTTCGTCCCTCGTCCAGCTCAGCAGGACGTGACGAAGGACGCACAACATGGCGGCAAACACCCCCTGGCGGCAGGTGCCGGCCCAGGTCGACTTCCCCGCGCTCGAGCGGGAGGTGCTCACCCTCTGGGACGAGCACGACACCTTCGCCAAGAGCCTCGAACAGTCCGCCGGCGGTACGCCGTGGACGTTCTACGAAGGCCCGCCGACCGCGAACGGGATGCCCGGCACGCACCACATCGAGGCCCGCGTCTTCAAGGACGTGTTCCCGCGCTACCGGACCATGAAGGGCTTCTGGGTCGAGCGCAAGGCCGGCTGGGACTGCCACGGCCTCCCGGTGGAGGTCGCGGTCGAGAAGGAGCTCGGCTTCAACGGCAAGCCGGACATCGAGGCGTACGGGATCGCCGAGTTCAACGCGAAGTGCCGCGAGTCGGTGCTCCGGCACGTGGACGCGTTCCGCGAGCTGACCGTCCGGATGGGCTACTGGGTCGACCTCGAGCACCCGTACAAGACGATGGACCCGGAGTACGTCCAGTCGGTCTGGTGGTCGCTGAAGCAGATCCACGACAAGGGGCTGCTGGTCGAGGACTACCGGATCACGCCGTACTGCCCGCGCTGCGGGACCGGCCTGTCCGACCACGAGCTCGCCCAGGGCTACGAGACGGTCGTCGACCCGTCGGTCTACGTCCGCTTCCCGCTGACCTCGGGCCCGCTGGCCGGCAAGGCGTCGCTGCTGGTCTGGACGACCACCCCGTGGACGCTGGTCTCGAACACGGCCGTCGCCGTGCACCCGGACGTCGAGTACGTCGTCGCGACCGACGGCAACGAGTCGCTCGTGGTCGCCAAGCCGCTGCTGGACCGCCTTGGCGAGGGCTGGACGGTCACCGGTGAGTACGGCGGCCGTGAGATGGAGCGGTGGACGTACCAGCGGCCGTTCGAGCTGGTGCCGTTCGACGAGCCGGCGCACTTCGTCGTGCTCGCGGAGTACGTCACGACCGAGGACGGCACCGGCCTGGTGCACCAGTCCCCCGCGTTCGGTGCGGACGACCTCGCGGTCGGCCGGGCGTACAACCTGCCCGTGGTGAACCCGGTGGACACCACCGGCCACTTCAACGCCGACGTACCGCTCGTCGGCGGGCAGTTCTTCAAGAAGGCCGACGAGGACCTGGTCGCGGACCTGAGGACGCGCGGCCTGCTGTTCAAGCACGTCCCGTACGAGCACCCGTACCCGCACTGCTGGCGCTGCCACACCCCGGTCATGTACTACGCGCTCCCGTCCTGGTACATCCGGACCACCCAGGTCAAGGACGCCCTGCTCCGCGAGAACGAGAAGACCAACTGGTACCCGGACTCGGTGAAGTGGGGCCGGTACGGCGACTGGCTGCGCAACAACATCGACTGGGCCGTCTCCCGCTCCCGCTACTGGGGTACGCCGCTGCCGATCTGGCGCTGCGCCGAGGACCACCAGGTGTGCGTCGGCTCGCTGGCCGAACTCGGCGAGCTGGCCGGCCGGGACCTGAGCGGCACCGACCCGCACCGCCCGTACGTCGACGACATCACGTTCGACTGCCCGACCTGTGGCGCCGAGGCGCACCGGGTCCCCGAGGTGATCGACGCCTGGTACGACTCGGGCTCGATGCCGTTCGCGCAGTGGGGCTACCCGTGGGCGGAGGGCTCGAAGGAGAAGTTCGAGCAGACCTACCCGGCGGACTTCATCTCCGAGGCGATCGACCAGACGCGCGGCTGGTTCTACACGCTGATGGCGATCGGCACGCTGGTGTTCGACGAGTCGTCGTACCGCAACGTCGTCTGCCTCGGGCACATCCTGGCCGAGGACGGCCGGAAGATGTCGAAGCACCTGGGCAACATCCTGGAGCCGATCCCGCTGATGGACGACCACAGCGCGGACGCGGTGCGCTGGTTCATGGCCGCGTCCGGGTCGCCGTGGAAGGCGCGCGGCATCGGGCCGAACGTGCTGAACGAGATCACCCGGAAGGTGCTGATCACCTACTGGAACACGGTCGCGTTCCACGCGCTCTACGCCCGGCTGGCCGACTGGTCGCCCGCCGACGCGCCTGCGGTCGAGGAGCGGTCGGTCCTGGACCGGTGGCTGGTCAGTGAGACGCACCGCCTGGTCCGGGACACCGACGCGGCGTACGAGGCGTACGACACGCAGCGGCTCGGCTCGCTGATCAACTCGTTCGTCGACGTGCTGTCGAACTGGTACGTCCGCCGTTCCCGCCGCCGGTTCTGGGCGGGTGACGCCGGTGCGCTGGCGACGCTGCACGAGACGCTCGAGGTGCTCACCCGGGTGATGGCGCCGTTGATGCCGTTCGTCACCGAGCGGGTCTGGCAGGACGTGTTCCGCCCGGTCACCCCCGGCCTCGCGGAGTCCGTGCACCTGACGAGCTTCCCGACGTACGACGCGACGCTGATCGACGACGTACTGGCGCAGCACGTGTCGATGGCCCGCCGGGTCGTCGAGCTCGGCCGGTCCGCCCGCGCGGAGGCGAAGGTGAAGACCCGGCAGCCGCTGGCCCGGGCGCTGGTCGGATCCGCCGCGATCGCGGACCTGTCCCCGGAGCTGCTCCAGGAGATCGCCGACGAGCTGAACGTCGGAACCGTCGCGCCGCTGTCGTCGGCCGGCGCGGACCTCGTCGAGTTCGCTGCCAAGGGCAACTTCCGGGAGCTCGGCAAGCGGTTCGCCAAGCAGACCCCGGTGGTCGCGGCGGCGATCGCGGCGGCCGATGCCGGTGCGCTGGCGGCCGCGCTGAAGGAGTCCGGGACGGCGACCGTGGTGGTCGACGGCGAGGACGTCCAGGTCGGACCGGCCGACGTACTGGTCTCCGAGCGGCCGAAGGAAGGCTGGTCGGTGGTCAACGAGCAGGGTGAGACCGTTGCCCTCGACCTCGAGGTGACACCGGAGTTGAAGCAGGCCGGACTGGCGCGTGAGGTGGTCCGCACGCTGCAGGAGGCGCGAAAGCGCGCCGGGCTCGAGGTGTCCGACCGGATCAAGGTCTGGCTGACCTCGACCGACGCCGAGCTGTCCGATGCCCTCGGCAAGCACGCGGACGAGATCGCCCGCGAGGTGCTCGCCGTCGAGCTGCACCAGACCCCGCCGGCGGAAGCCGCCGACGTTGCCAGTGGCACCGAAGCGGACCTGCAGCTCAGCTACTGGCTGACCAAGGCCTGATCGATCACGGCTACCGACGGTTGGCTGGCTCCACCAGCCAACTGCCGGTGGAGGCCTGTCCAGCGCGGCGCTGACGTGGAGTCACCGCCGAAGGACCCTGTGTCAGCTGGGCCCGAACATGCAGAAGAGGCGGTGCCGCCGGAAAGCACCGCCCCTTCTGTGGGGTTTTTCAGACGCCGTGGCCGCCGTGCGCCTGCGCGCGGGCCTCGGGACGGAAACCGTTCCGCGGGCTGAGCGTGTCGTCGCCGTTGCCGAGCGCCTTGAGCTGCTCGGTGAAGTACGTCTTCAGGCGGCTGCGGTACTCGCGCTCGTACGCGTGCAGGTCGTCGATCGTGCGCTCGAGCTGGCCCTTCTGCTTCTCCAGGGTGCCGAGCATCTGCGCGCGCCGCTCGGCGATCTCGCCGTCGAGCTTCTCGGCGCGGGCGCGGGCCTCACCGGTCATCCGGTCGGCCTTGCCGCGAGCCTCGTTCTCCAGCCGCTCCGCCTTGGCGCGGGCCTCGCCGATGATCTTGTCGGCGGTGTCCTTCGCCTCCTGGACCAGGTCGTCGGAGTGCTTGGTGGCCATCTCCAGCAGCCGCACCGCGGAGCTGGACGCGTCACCGACCGTGCCGGCCGCCGCGGCCGCTCCGGGAGCAGGCGCCACCACCGGCGGCTTCTCCTCGGGCTTCTCGACCACGACCGGGGGCTTCGGCTGCTGCACGACGGGCGGCAGCGCGGCGGTCTGGTCGACCGGCCGCTGCTGGTCCGCGCCGGCGCGCTGGGCAGCCGCGAGCTTGGCCCGCAGCTCCTCGTTCTCGGCGAGAAGTCGCTCCAGCTCGGCTTCCACCTCGTCGAGGAAGGAGTCGACCTCTGTGACGTCGTAGCCCTCCCGTAGTCGGACGGGCGTGAACTGCTTCGAGCGGACGTCATCCGGCGTCAGCGGCATCTTTCACCTCGTTTGTCTGTGTCTTGGCGGAGTCCCCGTGGTCTCGCCTTGGCGACTCAGTAGATCACGTTATCGCTTCGTTGTCTTAGAACGGAATCCGGGCTCTATCTACCCACTCCTCGTGGTCCTCACCCTTACAACGATCGAAGGGCCGTGGAGTTGATGGCCATCGCGACCGAGACGATCACGAACAGCATCAAGGCGGACAGGTCGAGCCGCACACCACCGGCGCCGATCGGCGGCAGGATCCGCCGCAACGGCTTCAGGAACGGGTCGGTGATCGAGTAGATCAGCTCGAACAGCAGCAGCAGCGGACCCTTCGGGTGCCACTGCGGCGCGAACATCACGATCAGTCCGAGCACGAACCGCGCCACCAGCACCAGGAAGAAGGCGAGCAGCACCCAGTACAGAACGATGAGGACGAGCGCTAGAGCATTCATGTCGACAACGAGTGTAGAAGACGCCGAAAGGGCGGTCGCCAACCAGAGCCTCAGCTCTGGTTGTAGAACCCGTCCGCCGCGATCTTCTCCTTCTCTTCGGCGGCCACCGTGACGTTCGGCGGGCAGACCAGGAACACCTTGGTGGTGATCCGCTCGATCGAGCCACGGCAGCAGAAGATCAGGCCGGCGGCGAAGTCCACGAGCCGCTTCGCGTCGGAGTGATCCATCTCGGTCAGGTTCATGATGACGGGCGTGCCGTCGCGGAAGTGCTCACCGATGACGCGCGCTTCGTTGTAGCTGCGCGGGTGCACGGTGGTGATGCGGGCCAACTCGGTAACCTCCGGGGACGGCGCGACCCCGCGCCGGTCTGGGAACTTGCTGACCGTGGCACCGCTCGGCTCCGGTCGCTCCTCGCGGTGCTCCCGGGTCTCGCGGCTCTCCCGGCCGGCTGCCACCGGCACGGTTTCCTGGGAGTCCCCGTCGACTGCCTCGTCGAACTCTTCGTCGTACTCGTCGTCGTACGTGTCGTCGTACCGAGCGTTGTAGCGCTCCCCGTCCTCGACCAAGCCGAGGTACACACCCATTTTGCGCAGTGCGCCGCTCATGGCCCCTCAGCACCTCGATCCGGTTCGACGACAACAGTGAGTCGGAAGCGAAATCCGCTCGATGTCGACACTAACGCAGCGGAGACCGCGTACCGAGTAATGCGCGCCCGAGCCGAACGTGTGTCGCACCCTGCTTGATCGCGGCGTCCAGATCGCCGGTCATCCCGGCCGAGATCCAGTCCGCGCCGGGATGTTCGGAGCGTAGCCGCGACGCTACGTCGTGCAGTCCCGCAAAGGCTTTTTCTGGTTCCGCACCGAGCGGTGCGACGGCCATCACACCTCCGAGCTGGAGGCCCTCGGCCGCCGCGATCGCCGCGGCGAGTTCCGGTACGTCGGCGGGCGCGACCCCGCCGCGGCTCGCACCGGTCGCCGCGTCCGCGGACCCGTACGCCGCGAGGCTCACCTGGATCAGGCACCGCACCGACTTCTGCTCCGCGACCGCTGCCTTCGACAACGCGTCGACGAGGGCCGGACGGTCGACCGAGTGCACGACCGACGCGTACCGCACGACCGAGCGGGACTTCTTCGACTGCAGCTGCCCGACGAAGTGCCAGGTGAGATCGGGGCATTCCGGCGCCTTCTCCTTCAGCTCCTGCTCGCGGTTCTCGCCGGCGTCGGTGATCCCGAGGTCCGCCAGCGCCCGTACGTCGCTGACTGGGAAGGTTTTGGTGATCGCCACGAGGGTGACCTCGTCGCGGGCCCTCCCGGCCGCCTGACAGGCCTTCTCGATCCGCTCCTGCACGTGTTCGAGATTGGCCCGGAGCTCCTCGGCCCGGGTCATGCCGAAGCCAGCTTGATCAGGCCTGCCATCCGCCCGCTCTCCGGACCTTCGCGACGGTACGAGTACAGGTTCTCCGACTCGATCGTGCAGGCCGTGGCGTCGATCACGTCGACATCCAGTTCGGCCAGCTGCGCGCGGACCCCGGCGGCCACGTCCAGCGCGGGCGTCCCCCAGCTCGTCTCGGAGTACGACGCCGGCACCTGCTCGGCGACCTCGGCGCGCATCTCGTCGGGTACCTCGTAGCACCGGCCGCACGCGTACGGGCCGAGGACCGCGGTGATCCGGCCGGCGCCGAGGGCACGCATCGCGTCGACGGTCGCCGGGACGATGCCGACGTACATGCCCTTGCGGCCGGAGTGGGCGGCGCCGATCACGCCGTCGGCGGACAGCAGCACCGGCAGGCAGTCGGCGGCGCGGACCGCGAGGACGACGTCGGTGCGGGTGGTGACCAGGCCGTCCGCCTTCGGGGACGGGCTCAGCGGCAACTCGTCCTCGGCACGGACGACGTGCACGTCGCGGCCGTGCACCTGATGGAGGACGACGACCTTCTCGACGGGTACGCCGAACTCGGCCGCGACCTGCCGGAAGTTCGCCCGTACGCCGTCCACGTCCGGGCCGGCCGCGGTGCCGAGGTTGAACTCGCCGTACGGCGGTTTGCTGGCGCCGCCGTACCGATCGGTGAACGCGACCCGGGCGGCGGAGAGAACCTCGTCGTAGCCGAACACGAGTGAAGATTACCCAGCCGCGACCCCGACGGCGTGCTCGGCCGCGCGGCGGTACGCCTCGTCGAACGCCTGCTCGGCCGGGACCTCGACGTCAGGAGCGACGCCCGTACCTTCCCAGTTCGTCCCGGAGACCTGGTTGACCGAGCGCGCCACCGGCACCGAGGCCTCGAGCTGTTCGTGCAGCTTGAAGCCGCGGCGCGGGTGCGCACCTCCGGCGGTCCGCTCCCCGACGACGACCCCGCGCTTGAACTGCTGCAGGTTGTACGCCAGTTCCTCGCCGCCCGAGAACGTCGATGCACTGGTCAGCACCCAGATCGGCTTGCTGCCGTCGTACCGCGGACCCGGGACGTACGCCGGTGTCCAGAACTGGCGCGTCGTACCGTCGGCCCGCGTGACCAGGTCCTGCAGGTGGATCGGCTCGGCGGAGTCGAACAGGTAGCCGCAGACGAACGCGACCTGGTCGGGCGATCCGCCGAGGCAACGGCGCAGGTCGAGGATCAGCGCGTCGGTCGACGCCAGCAGCGACAGCGCGGCCGTGACCGCCGTGGCGGCGTGCTCGGGCGGATACAGCAGCGGCCGGATCTCGAGCAGTCCGATATTGCCGTCGAGCCGTTCGACGCGGGCCATGCCGCCGGCGTCGAGGGCGGCCCGGCGGCGCCAGTGCGCCTCCTCCGCCACCGGATCGGTCTCGTCCGGCAGCCCGTCGCGACGGAACACGAGCCGCAGGTGCTTGTCGCGATTGCCCAGTTGGAGGTCGGCGGTGACGCGTTCGGCGAGTGCTTCCGGGGTGCGGAGTTCGTCGTACGCGCCGTCGCCGACCGCTGCCGCGAGCCGGGCCGCGACCTCGGTGCCGACCTCCGGGAAGACGTAGTGCTCGCCGACCAACGCACCCAGGCGGCCGAGGACGGACCTGATCTCTTCGGTTTCCATGGCAGGAGTAGAGCATCCGGATTGACAAAGCGTCAAGAAATCTCGACGCTTGATTCATGGCGGAGATCATCGATCACCTGGAGGTGTCGAGCGCCGCGCAGTTCAAGGCGCTCGGGCATCCGTTGCGGCATCGGCTGCTGTTCGCGCTCGGGCAGGAGGCGGCGACGATCAGCCAGCTGGCGGCCGCGCTCGGGACGGCGAAGGGCAACGTCGCGCATCATCTGGGCGTGCTGCGCGATGCCGGAATGGTGCATGTGGCCGAGACCCGGCAGGTGCGGGGCGGGACCGAGCAGTACTACCGGCGGTCCGTTAGGCGGTTCGGGTTCACCGGTGAGGGCGCGCGGGCGAACAACACCGTCGCGCTGCAGGCGGTCGCGGCCGACCTGGAGACGGCCGACGGCGACCCGCTGTTCACAGTGCGGAACCTGCGATTGACGGCAGCCCAGGCCGAAGAACTCGGCGCGACCCTGAGCGAACTGGTCGACGGGTTGAGCGACGCCGGACCGGACGAGGCGCGGTACGGCGTCGTGGTGTCGGTGTACCGGCCGCGCCAGGCGTGAGCCCGGTTACTTGAGGAAGTCGGGGATGTCGAGGTCTTCCTCGGGCTCCTGCTTCTTCGGCTTCGGGGTCTGCGGGCTGTGCGGCGTGGAGCCGCCCGTCGCGCTGCTCGGGCCGTTGGTCGGCCAGGAGTGCTGGGTCGACGGGGAGGCCGGGGTGTGCGGGGCGTTCCCGGACTGGACCGTGCGTACTCCGTCGCCTGCTTGCGGGCGGGCGGAGTTCGTCGTACCGGTGCGGGGCTCCGTCGGGGCCGGGACCGGGACGGTGTCGTCGGTCTGCGGGGTGGCCGAAGGCGCCGCCTGCGGCTGACCGGACTGCTGGCCCGGGACTGCTTGGTGGGAGGTCGCGCCCGGGGTGGGGTTGGCGGCTTGGTCGAAGCCGCCCTGACCCGCACCCGCCTGACCCGCACCCGCCTGACCAGCACCGGTCTGACCCGCACCGGCCTGGCCTGCGCCCTGCCCGAAGCCGCCCTGACCCGCGCCAGGCTGGCCGAAGCCGCCCTGGTTGGCGGGTGGGGGTGGGGTCTGGGTCGGGTTGGAGACCGTCATCGGCTGCGAGTAGTTCTGGGTGGCCGGGCGGGAGGACTGCGGCCGGGCCTGGTTCATGGCCTGCTCGCGGCGCTTCGGCATCCCGCCGTCGAAGCCGGCCGCGATCACCGTGACCCGGACCTCGTCGCCGAGCGCGTCGTCGATCACCGCGCCGAAGATGATGTTCGCGTCCGAGTGCGCGGACTCCGACACCAGTTGCGCGGCCTCGTTGATCTCGAACAGGCCCAGGTCGGAACCACCCGCGATCGACAGCAGCACGCCGTGCGCACCCTCGATACTTGCCTCCAGCAACGGAGACGAGATGGCCGCCTCGGCGGCCGCGACCGCGCGGTCCTCGCCGCGCGACGAGCCGATGCCCATCAGCGCGGAGCCGGCGTTCGACATGACCGCCTTGACGTCCGCGAAGTCCACGTTGATCAGACCGGGCGTGGTGATCAGGTCGGTGATGCCGGAGACACCCTGCAGCAACACCTGGTCGGCCTGCTTGAACGCGTCCAGTACGGACACGGCGCGGTCGGAGATCGTCAGCAGCCGGTCGTTCGGGATCACGATCAGCGTGTCGACCTCCTCGCGGAGGGTGCTGATGCCGTCCTCGGCCTGGGTCGCGCGGCGCTTGCCCTCGAAGGAGAACGGCCGGGTCACGACACCGATGGTCAGCGCGCCCAGCGACCGGGCGATCCGCGCCACCACGGGCGCGCCGCCGGTGCCGGTGCCGCCGCCCTCGCCGGCCGTGACGAAGACCATGTCGGCGCCCTTGAGCGCCTCCTCGATCTCCTCGGCGTGGTCCTCCGCGGCCTTCTGCCCGATCGCCGGGTTCGCCCCGGCGCCGAGGCCGCGGGTCTCCTCCCGGCCGATGTCGAGCTTGACGTCCGCGTCGCTCATCAGCAACGCCTGGGCGTCGGTGTTGATGGCGATGAACTCAACGCCCTTCAGACCGTGCTCGATCATCCGGTTGACGGCGTTCACGCCGCCTCCGCCGATGCCGACGACCTTGATGAGTGCCAGGTAGTTCTGCGGTGCCGCCACGTCCGCGCCTCTCGCCTCGTTCGTTTCCCGTTGTCCAGCGAAAAGACTGAACCTCAAGTGGATGCTTAGACTTATGTCAACTTTAGATTACGCGGAACGCTACGGGACGCTTCCCGCCAAAGTCCACGCGCCTCGCCGCGCAGTGCCGCGATGTGCCGATCACCGTTTTTCCCCTTTGGTGACAGGGAGATCGGGCGCCGACACGTCGTACACCTTCGCGTCCCGCTTCATCAGTACGCTCAGTACCCCGGCCTTGCGCGCACTGTCATCGGAACTACCCCAAACGACCTTCACCCCGGAGCTCAGGTTGAGGGTGATCGAGTCCGGTGACGTCGCTGTGATGGATCCCACCTGCGCCCGCAAGCTCTCCGGGAGGGCCGCCGACACGGTCACCACCGAGTGCACCGTGACGTCGCGCCGGACCCCGGTGACCTTCGCCTCCGGCAGCCCGGCCGGCCGGTCCGGCACCGTCCGGTACGACGTACCCGTGGCGTCCACCAGCTCGAACCGCGAGCCGTCGGTGACCACCACGACCGGAACCCGTTCGGTGACCACGATCACGATCTTGCGCGGCCACGCCCGGGTCACCTGCGCGTCCGCGACCGCCGGGATGGTCCGCACCCGGTCGGCGATCGCCCGCAGGTCCACCTTCGCCAGCGGGGTGCCGATCGGGGCCGCCGCGGTCTGCTCGATCGTTGCCACCGGCACCGTGTCGGCGCCGCTGATCTTGACCCCGGAGACCGCGAACGCCGAGGAGAAGTAGAACAGCCAGACGATCAGGCCGGCCAGCGCGACCAGCCCACCGCCGATGGCCCAGGGCAACCAGCTGCGCCACCGCACCAGCCGCTGCCGGCGCGCGAAGCGCTGCTGTGCCCGAGCCAGATCGACGCTCTGGCTCATTCGACGTACCTCACGCTTTTACTTCACCACAGGCGCCACGGCCTCCGGCGCAGGCTCGCGGGTGGGGCTGCGTTCGGCCAGCAGACCAACGACTTCCGGGCCGATCAGCGTCACGTCACCGGCCCCGAGCGTGACCACCAGGTCACCCGGCTCGGCCAGGTCCGCGACCAGCTGCGGTACGGCGGACCAGGACGGCTCGAACCGGACCTGGTCCGGCTTCAGCGGCACGTGGTTCGCGATCAGCGCACCGGTGATGCCGGGCTCCGGGTCCTCGCGGGCCGCGAAGATGTCCATCACCACGACCTCGTCGGCCAGCGCCAGCGCCTCGGAGAACTCGGTCGCGAAGATCCGCGTCCGGCTGAACAGGTGCGGCTGGAAGCAGGCGATCACGCGCCCCTCCCCCGCCACCTGGCGGGCCGCGGTCAGGTCCACGGCCAGCTCGGTCGGGTGGTGCGCGTACGAGTCGAACACCCGCACGCCGTCCTCGAGGCCCTTGAACTCGAACCGCCGGCCGGTGCCGGTGAAGGCGGCCAGCCCCTCGGCCAGGTCGGCCGCGGAGAACCCGAGTCCGAGCCCGGCGCTGAGCGCGGCCGACGCGTTCAGCGCGTTGTGCCTGCCGGCCTGCTGCAGGTTCACCACCGGCAGCTTGCGGCCGCGGAGCACCGGCACGAACGACTGCGTCGCCCCGAGCGCGGTGAGCTCGGTCACCCGCAGGTCCGCGTCCTCGGACTCGCCGTACGTCCGGACGTCGATCCCACGGTCCCGCGCGTACGCCGCGAGCTCCCGGGCGCCGGCGTCGTCCTGGCAGATCACCATGAACCCGCCGGGCAGCACCCGGGCGCAGAACTCCTCGAACGCCGCGCGGTAACTGGCCTCGTCGCCGTAGTTGTCCAGGTGGTCCGGCTCGACCGACGTGACGATCGACACCTCGGGCGAGTACGTCAGGAACGACTTGTCCGACTCGTCGGCCTCGGCCACGAACAGGTCGCCGTTGCCGTCGTGGGCGTTCGACCCGGACTCGTTGAGATTCCCACCGATCGCGTACGACGGGTCCGCGCCGCAGTGCTGCAGCGCGACCGTGAGCATCGACGTCGTGGTGGTCTTGCCGTGCGTCCCGGCGACCGCGATCGTCCGGCGGCCGACCATCACCGAGGCCAGCGCGGCGGCCCGCGGCAGGATCGGGATCCCGGCGGCGCGGGCCGCGACCACCTCGGGGTTGGTCTCCCGGATCGCGGTCGACACCACCACGGTGTCGGCGTCCTTCACATGCTCGGCCTCGTGCCCGACCCAGCAGGTCGCGCCGAGTGCCCGCAGCGCGGCCAGTACCTTGCCGTCCTTGGCGTCCGAGCCGGACACCTCGATCCCGCGGGACGCCATGATCCGGGCGATCCCGGACATGCCGGCGCCGCCGATGCCTACGAAGTGCACGCGGCCCAGCTTCTCGGCCGGCAGCAGCGTGTCAGGTGCGGTGACGATCACGACGCAGACCTCACCACATCGAGGATGATGCGCGCCAATCGGTCGTCGGCGTCGGTCCGGATGACCCCGGTCGCAGCGGTGGACATGGCTGTCAGACGCTCGCGGTCGAGCAGAAGTTGCGGCACGTTCCCGCGCACCCAGTCGACGGTCAGGTCGGCGTTGTCGATCAGTACGCCGCCGCCGGCGTCGATCACCGGTTTCGCGTTCAGCCGCTGCTCACCGTTACCGATCGGCAGCGGGACGTAGATCGCCGGCAGCCCGACGCCGGACACCTCGGTCACCGTGTTCGCGCCCGAACGGCAGACCACCAGGTCGGCAGCGGCGTACGCCAGGTCCATCCGGTCGACGTAGTTCAGTACGACGTACGGCAGCGGGCCGGTCTGCCGGACCTCGAGGGTGTTCTTCGGGCCGATCGCGTGCAGCACCTGGATACCGGCCGCCTGCAGGTCCGCGGCCGCGCCGGACACCGACTCGTTGATCCGCTGCGCGCCCTGGGAACCGCCGGTCACGAACAGCGTCGGCGCATCCGGGTGCAGCCCGAAGAACTGCCGCGCCTCTGCCCGCAGCGCGGCCCGGTCCAGCGTCGAGATCGCCCGCCGGATCGGCAGCCCGACGTACTCGGCGTGCGGCAGCTCGGAGCCCGGGAACGACGTCTTCACGTTCTCGGTGCAGTACTTCGCGGCGAACTTGTTCGCGATGCCCGGCACCGCGTTGCCCTCGTGCACGACGATCGGGGTCTTCCGCCGCCAGGCGGCGACGTACGCCGGCGTCGACACGTAGCCGCCGAAGCCGACCAGGACGTCCGCCTTCGCCTCGTCGAGCGCCTTCCGGGCGGCGCTCACCGACGCGAGCATCTTGCCCGGTACGGCGAACAGCGCGGGCGTGGGCTTCCGCGGCAGCGGCACCGGCGGGATCAGCTCCAGCCGGTACCCGGCCTCGGGCACCACCCGGGTCTCCAGGCCGCGCTCGGTCCCGAGCGCGAGGATCTCGATGGTCGGGTCGATCCGGCGCAGAGCGTCCGCCGTGGCGATCAGGGGTGAGGTGTGGCCGGCGCTACCGCCACCGGCCAGAACGATGCTGGGCACAGCTTTCAACGCTCCCGCGGTTCCAGAGGGTGTCTTGAGACTCTGCGCCTACTGCGCGGTGCTCGGCGGGCACAGCGCTGCGTTGGAGGACGGGACACGGAGAAACCCACTCCGTGTCCCGTCCTCCGCCTTGCGCTGCACTCCGCCGAGCACCTGCTCGCTACGGCGCAGAGTCTCAAGACACCCTCTCATTTGTACGTTCGCCGCGAAGACAACCAGCCGAAACGAGGTCGCCGAGTTTCTTTCAGGGCGGCCTGCGCGCCGGGCTCGGCCTTCGCGAAGGACAGCAGCATGCCGATCGCGATCAGCGTCGGCAGCAGTGCGGAACCACCGTACGACAAAAGCGGGAGCGGGATACCCACGATGGGTAGCAGTCCGATCACGGCGCCCAGGTTGACGACCGCCTGCGCCATGATCCAGATCGTGATCCCGGCCGCCGCGTAGCGGACGAACGGCTGGGTGTTCCGGGTCGCGATCCGCACCCCGGCGTAGGCGAGCAGCAGGAACAGCGCGAGCACGGTCAGCGAACCGACCAGGCCGAGCTCCTCGCCGATCACCGAGAAGATGAAGTCGGTGTGCGCCTCGGGCAGGTTGCCCCACTTCTGCCGGCTGTTGCCGATCCCGACGCCCCACCAGCCGCCGGTCGAGAGCGCGTAGAACGAGTGGTACGCCTGCCAGCCGACACCGGACGGGTCGCCGAACGGGTCCAGGAACGACGTGACGCGCTGCATCCGGTACTTCTCCGCGTTCACGAAGTACGTCGCGACCAGCCCGACCACGCCGATCGTCGCGACGAACAGCCGGGTGGGTGCGCCGACGACCCAGATCATGCCGGTCATCACGGCCATCAGGACCAGCGCCGTACCGAGGTCGTGCTGGCCGACGACCAGCGCGATCACCAGGCCGCAGACCGGGACCATCGGGACCAGCAGGTGCTTCCACTGGGTGAGCAGCTTCTCCTTGCGGGCGTACAGGTCCGCGCACCACATCACCATCGCGAGCTTGGCGAACTCGCTCGGCTGGATCTGCAGCGGCCCGCCGAGGCGCAGCCAGTTCGTGTTGCCGTTCACGCCGACGCCGAGGCCCGGGATGAACGTCAGCACCAGCAGGAACGTCGAGCCGAGCAGCGCGATGTACGCGAGCATCCGGAAGTGCCGTGGCGTCATCCGGGACGCGACGTACGCCATCGGGAGGCCGACGGCGACCCAGATCAGCTGCCGGGTGAAGATCGTGTAGCTGCTCCCGTACGCCCGGAACGAGAGCACGCTGGACGCCGACAGCACCATCATCAGCCCGAGCACCAGCAGCAGCCCGGTCGCCCCGAGCACGATGTGGTACGACGTCAGCGGCCGGTCCAGCACGTCCCGGATCGCGGCGATCCACGGCCGCTCGGTGCTGTCCTGCTTCTTCTGATCCGGCTGATCCGCGACCGACGTCACACGATCACCCCAGTCGGCGTACGGCTTCGGCGAAGGCGTCGCCGCGTGCTCCGTAGTTGGCGAACATGTCCCAGGACGCGCAGCCGGGGGCGAGCAGCACGGTGTCACCCACCTGTGCGAGCTTCGCCGCCTCCCCCACCACGGTCTCCATGGCTCCAGTGTCCGTTGACTCGACGACGATCCTCGGCACATCCGGTGCGTGTCGCTCGAGAGCTTCGGCGATCACGGCCTTGTCCTGGCCCAGTAGGACGACGGCACGCAAACTCCTCCGGGCGGCGATCACGAGGTCGTCGAAGGTCGCGCCCTTGGCCTGGCCGCCGGCGATCCAGACCACGTGCTCGTAGGCCAGCAGCGAGGCCTGCGCGGCGTGCGGGTTGGTCGCCTTCGAGTCGTCGACATAGTTGACCCCGGCAACCTCCGCGACGTGCGCGATCCGGTGCTTGTCGGGACGGAAGCCGCGCAGCGCGTCCCGCACCGCGGTCGCCGGTACGCCGAAGGAACGGGCCAGTGCGGCCGCGGCCAGCGCGTTCGCCACGTTGTGCGGCGCGGGCGGGTTGACGTCGTCGATCGTCGCCAGCTCGAGCGCGGACGTCGACCGCTGCTCGATGAACGCCCGGTCGACGAGCAGGTCGTCGACGATGCCGAGCATCGAGAGTCCCGGCGTACCGAGGGTGAAGCCGATCGCGCGGCAGCCCTCGACCACGTCGGCCTCCTCGACCAGGTGCTCGGTGGCCGGGTCCGCGACGTTGTACACGCACGCGACCTGGCAGTTCTCGAAGATCCTGCCCTTGTCCGCGGCATACGCCTCGAGCGAGCCGTGCCAGTCGACGTGGTCCGGCGCGATGTTCAGCACGGCGGCCGAGTGCGCCGACATCGAATGCGTGAAGTGCAGCTGGTACGACGACAGCTCGACCGCGATCACGTCGTACGGCTCGGGGTCCATCACGGCCTCGAGCAGCGGCAGCCCGACGTTGCCCGCGGCAACGGCCCGGTGGCCGGCCGCCTGCAGCATCGCGGTCAGCATCTGCACGGTCGTGGTCTTGCCGTTGGTCCCGGTGATACACAGCCACGGCGCGGCGTTCGCCGGGTCCCGGAGCCGCCAGGCGAGCTCGATCTCGCTCCAGATCGGTACGTCGCGCTCGGCCGCCTGCGCGAGCAGCGGCGCGTGCGGCGGTACGCCGGGAGACGTGACGACGACGTCGACATCCTTCGGCAGCTCCTGCGTACTGCCCGGGCCGAGCATGATCGTGGCGCCGAGCGTCTCCAGGATCTGCGCCTTCTCGCGCAGCGCCTCGGTGTCCCGGTCGTCCAGTACGACGAGGTGCTCGGCGCCCGCCTGGAGCAGTGAGTCGGCGCAGGCGTAGCCCGCCGTACCGAACCCGAGCACGACGAACCGCGTCGTCGCCCAGCCTTCGTCGGTCCGCGTCCTCATCCGGTCACCCACTCCGCGTAGAAGATCCCCAGACCGATCACCACGCACAGCCCCTGGATGATCCAGAAGCGAATCACCACGTTCACCTGCTCCCACCCGAGCATCTCGAAGTGGTGGTGCAGTGGCGTCATCTTGAAGATCCGTTTACCGGTCCCGGTTGCGTGTCTGGTGATCTTGAAGTAGCCGACCTGCAGGATGACCGAGGCAGTGATCGCGACGAACAGCCCGCCGAGGATCAGGACCAGCAGCTCCGTCCGGGTCATCACGGCCAGACCTGCCAGCGCACCGCCGAGTGACAGGGAGCCCGTGTCTCCCATGAAGATCTTGGCCGGAGACGCGTTCCACCAGAGGAACCCGAACAGCGCACCGGTCAGGCATGCCGCGACCACCGCCAGATCACGCGGGTCCCGGACCTCGTAGCACTTGGCGCCGACGCCACGCTCGGTCGCACAGCTCTGGTTGAACTGCCAGATGCAGATCAGCGTGTAGGCGCCGAAGGCCATCATCGAGGCACCGCTCGCCAGACCGTCCAGGCCGTCGGCAAGGTTCACACCGTTCGACATGCCGGCAACCAGGAGCAGGATCCAGATGATGACGAGGATCGCCGGCAGTTGTAGCCATCCGATGTCCCGGATGAACGAGATGAACGGTGAGGCCGGCCGCTGACCGCGCTCGTCAGGGAACTGCATCGCGAGCACAGCGAAGATCACTGCGACCAGCGTCTGGCCGGCCAGTTTCGCCTTGCTGCGCAGACCGAGGCTGCGCTGCCGGAAGATCTTGATGAAGTCGTCCAGAAAGCCGACGGCTCCGGTTCCGGCGAACAGGAACAGGACCAGCAATGCCGATGCCGTCGGTGGAGTCATCGTGAACAGCTTCGCCGCGGAGTACCCAATGATGGTGGCAACGATGAACACGGCGCCGCCCATCGTCGGCGTACCGCGTCTGATCTGGTGCGCGGTCGGCATCTCGTCGCGGATCTCCTGGCCGAAACCACGGCCCGCGAGCCACCTGATGCCCCACCTAGTACCGATAAGGGTCAGCACCATCGAGACGGCGCCGCCGAACAGGATCGAGATCACTGCTGTGCCTCCACCAGGGCGTCTGCGAGGCTGCGGAGTTTGGCCGCCTTCGAGGACTTCACCAGTACGACGTCACCCGCGCGCAACTCGGCGCGCAGCAACTCCAGCGCTTCCGGGATCGTCTCGACGAACACGGACTCGTTGCCCCACGAGCCTTCCAGCGAGGCGCCCAGGTGCATCGGCTTCGCGCCCTCGCCGACCACGACCAGCCGGTTCACGTCCAGCCGGACGGCCAGCCGGCCGATCGCGTCGTGCTCGGTCTGCGAGGTGTCGCCGAGCTCGAGCATCTCGCCGAGCACCGCCCAGGTCCGCGCGCCCCGGGAACGGCCGATCGCGACCAGCGACTTGAGCGCGGCGCGGGTCGAGTCCGGGTTCGCGTTGAACGCGTCGTTGATGATCGTCACGCCGTCGGGCCGCTCGGTCAGCTCCATCCGCGCCGCGGACACCCGCTGCGCGGCGCCGAGCCCGTCGGCGATCTGCTCCGGCGTCAGCCCGACCACCAGCGCGACGGCCGCGGCGGCGAGCGCGTTCGAGACGTAGTGCTCACCGATCAGCTGCAGCTGTACGGCGCCGCTGAAATCGCCGACGTGCAGCGTGAACGCCGGGCGGCCCTCGCCGTCGACCTTCACGTCGGTGGCGCGGACGTCCGCCTCGGGCGCCTCGCCGAAGGTCAGCACCTTCTGCCCGGTCCGGCTCCGCATCGCGGCCACCCGGTGGTCGTCGGCGTTCAGCACCGCCGTACCTCCCGGCCGCACCGCCTCGATCAGCTCACCCTTCGCGATCGCGATGTTGTCCTGGGACCCGAACTCGCCGATGTGCGAGGTGCCGACGTTCAGCACCAGGCCGACCGCCGGCGGCGTGATCCCGCTCAGGTACGTGATGTCGCCGGTGTGCCGGGCCCCCATCTCGGCGACCAGGTACTTCGTGGCCGGTGTCGCCTGCAGCGCGGTCAACGGGTGGCCGAGCTCGTTGTTGAACGAGCCCTCCGGGCACACCGTCTCGCCGTACGGGCGGATCAGCTGGCCGATCAGGTCCTTCGTACTGGTCTTCCCGGTCGAACCGGTCAGCCCGATCACGGTCAGGTCCGGCAGCCGGCTGATCACCAGCCGGGCCAGGTCCCCGAGCGCGCGCTCCGCGTCGTCGACGACGATGCACGGGCTGCCCTCCACCGGGCGGGTGGTCAGCGACACCGTGACGCCGGCCGCGGTCGCCGTACCGACGAAGTCGTGGCCGTCGACGCGCTCGCCGGGCAGCGCGACGAACAGCCCGCCCGGTCCCGCCTCCCGCGAGTCGATCGTGACCGCGCCGTCGACGACTGCCGCGGGATCGACCCCGGCCAGCTCGCCGCGGACGACGTCGGCGATCTCGCCGCACCTGACAGGGATCACCGATCTGCCTCCAACAGCTCACGCACGGTTTCGCGGTCGTCGAACGGGTGGATCACACCGCTCACTTCCTGGCCTGTCTCATGACCCTTCCCGAGAACGACCACGGTGTCACCCGGTCCGGCCAGCCGGATCGCCGCCGCGATCGCCTGCCGGCGGTCCCCGATCTCGTGCAGGTCCACGTCCGGTACGGCGTCCCGGGCGCCCGCCAGCGCGGCGGCGCGGATCGCGGCCGGGTCCTCGCTGCGCGGGTTGTCGTCGGTGACGATCACCACGTCCGCCGCCTTCGCCGCCTCGGCGCCCATCGCGGGCCGCTTCCACGGGTCCCGGTCGCCGCCGCAGCCGACGACCGCGAACAACCGGCCCTTGGTCGCACCGCGCGCAGCCCGCAGCGCCAGCGCGACCGCGTCCGGCGTGTGCGCGTAGTCCACGACCACCGCCAGCCCGTCCTCGCGGGTGAACGTCTCCATCCGCCCCGGCACCGTCGCGGTCCGCAGTCCGGCCGCGACCGCCTCGGCGGGTACGTCGAGCTGCCGCAGCATCGCGGTCGCGAGCAGCGCGTTCGCCACGTTGAAGTCGCCCGGCAGGCCGATCTCGACCGTCAGCGTCTCCCCCGGGCCCCGGATGTCCAGCACGGTCGTGCCGTGCTCGGAGCGGTGCCGGCTTGCGACCGTCCAGTCCGCGTCGCCAGTCGCCGACACCGTGACCAGCGGTACGACAGTCTGCGCGGCGAGCCGGCGCCCGTACTCGTCGTCGATCGTCACGACCGCCACATCACACCGCTCCGGGGTGAACAGCGAGGCCTTCGCCTGGAAGTAGTCCTCGAACGTCTTGTGGAAGTCCAGGTGGTCCTGCGTCAGGTTCAGGAACCCCGCGACCGCGAACCGCGCGCCGTCCACCCGGCCCATCGCCAGCGCGTGGCTCGACACCTCCATCGCGCACCACTCGACGGCCTGCTCGCGCATCACCGCGAACAGCGCCTGCAGGTCGGTCGCCTCCGGAGTCGTCCGGACGCTCTTCACGACCTCGTCCCCAACGCGCGTTTGAATCGTCCCGATCAACGCCGCCGGACCGAGCCGCCGCAGGACCGAGTCCAGCAGGAAGCTCGTCGTGGTCTTGCCGTTGGTGCCGGTCACCCCGATCAGCCGCAGCGCGCTGGTCGGCTCGCCGTAGATCCGGGACGCGACCGCGCCGAGCACGTCCCGCGGCCGGTCGACGACCAGCACCGGAAGACCGGACGCCGCCGCACGCTCCGCGCCGGACGGGTCGGTCAGTACGGCGACAGCGCCCGCCTGGCGGGCGTTCCCGACGTACTCGGCACCGTGCGTGACGGCTCCGGGCAGGGCGGCGTACAGGTCACCGGGAAGGACGGAACGCGAATCGAGGGATACGCCGGTCACGCTCACCGGCGACGGTGCCGGTGCCTGCATGTGGGCGACGTTCGCGAGGTCGGCGAGGCTCACGGGCACGACGTGCCGGGGCCTGATCGCTGCGACCGCGCCGCCGGCGGCGGTAGGGGTGGACACGGGCCCTGAGGCTACCGCCACGGACCCTGTGACTCCTACCTGACCCTGCGTCACCAGGTCCTGTCTGGTGGTCCAGCGCCGTAGCGAGGAAGTGCTCGGCACGGCAGCTCGCCGCGCGGGGGCGAAGGGGTCGATGCGGAGCATCGTTTCCTTTGCACTCGTGCGGCGAGCTGCCGTGCCGAGTGCTCCGCAGTAGGCGCTGGACCACCAGACAGGACCCAACGGCGCGTTCATCACCAGGTGAGCGGGATGTTCGGCTGCGCCGCCCCGCTCGGCGGGACGACGTACTTCTGCAGTGCGTAGCTCATCACGTCTCGGAACACCGGTCCTCCCTGAAAACCTCCGCCCCGGGCACCCACGGGATCGTGCAGTACGACGTACGTAACGAACCGTGGGTTGTCGGCGGGGGCGAATCCGGCGAAAGAAGTCGCCCAGGCGCCGTACTTGCCGGTGCCGGGGACGACCTGCTGCGCCGTACCGGTCTTGCCGGCCACCAGGTAGCCGTCGATCGCGGCCATCGGTGCGGTGCCCTTCTTCGCGGTCACCGACTCCATCATCGTGGTGACCTCCTTCGCGGCGTGCTCGCTCACCACCCGGCGCGACGGCGCGGTCTGGTTCGGGGTCAGGGTGCCGTCGGCCTGGATGAAGTTCTTGACCAGCTTCGGCGGCTCGTACACCCCGCCGTTCGCGACCGCGTTCACCGCGGCGGCCTCCTGCACCGCGTTCACCGACAGGCCCTGGCCGAACGCGACGTTCGACCGGGTGATCTCCGGCCACTCGTCACCCGGCGCCAGCCGGCCGTTCGTCTCGCCGGGGAAGTTCAGCCCGGTCGGCTCGCCGAAGCCGAAGTCGTGCAGGTACTTCACGAACTGCGGGATCGGCATCCGGTGCGACAGCATGATCGTGCCGACGTTCGACGACTTCGCGATGATTCCGGAGACGGTCAGGTTCATCAGGTCGTGCGCCCAGTGGTCCTTGATGATCCGGCGCTGGACGTCGATCGTGCCCGGCACCTTGATCTTCGTGTTCAGGTTGATCAGGCCGGCGTCGGCGAGGGCGGCCATCGTGACCACCTTCTGCACACTGCCCGGCTCGAAGCTGCGCTCCAGGGCGGTGTTGTTCAGGTCCGCCGCGGTGTACGGCTTGTTCGGGTCGAACGACGGGTAGTTCGCGAGCGCAAGCAGGTCACCGGTCTTCACGTCCATCACGACCACCGTGCCGGCGCTCGCCTTGTACTGCTGGACGGCCTGCTGGATCCGCTTCTCGGCGAAGAACTGCAGGTCGGTGTCCAGCGTCAACTGCAGGCCGACACCCGGCTTCGGCTCCTGGACGGTGTGGTTCGCGTTCGGGATCTGGTTGCCCTTGGCATCCACCTCGTAGACGGCCTTGCCGTCCTGGCCGGACAGCTTGTCGTTGTAGCCGTACTCGAGCCCGGACTGGCCCTTGCCGTCCTTGCCGGTGACGCCGACCAGGGTCGCCGCGATGCTGCCGTTCGGGTGGCTGCGGATCGGCTCTTCCTGGGTGTAGAGCCCGCCGAGCACCTTGGCCTGCTGCTCCTGCGGCTTGCCCTTGTTCGCCTTGGTGATCGGCACGTTCGCGGCCTTGATCTCCGCCTGGATCGCGCTCCACGTGGTCGGGCTGACCTGGTGCGCGACGTACGCGAACCGGCCCGTGCCGGACAGCGACTTGACCAGCCCGGCGACCGTCGTACCGGGCAGCTTCGGGGCCAGGATCGCGGCCAGCTGGGACGCGACCGGCTTCGTCTGCTGCGGGTCCGCGGTGATCGCGACGGCATCCTCGGTGACCGCCAGCTCGACGCCGTTCCGGTCCTCGATGGTGCCGCGGTCGGCGTGCAGGATGAACGAGCGCGCGTTCTCCTTGGTCGCTGCGGCCGCGTAGCTGTCCGGGTCGACCCCCTGCAGCAGCACGAGCCGGCCGGCGAACAGCGACAGCACGAAAGCCATCACACCGAACGTCAACCGAAGCCGAAGCGCAGGCCGCCCGAGCCGCAACATCCGCGGCCCCTTCTTCACCTTCCGCGCCTTGGGCCGAGGCTGCGGCCGATTCTGCGGCGGCCGCTTCTTCCCAGCCGCCTTCTTCGCGGCTGCCTTCTTCCCAGCTGCCGTCGTACCAGCCGCCTTCTTCACCGGCCGCTGCGCTCCGCCGACAGCCTTCTTGGCGGCCCCTGCCCGCGAACCACCCGCCACGGACCGGCGCTCACTCCCGCCCCCGTCCGCACCCGCGCGGGACGCGCCTCCGGCGCTCGACCGGCTGTCGCCGGCTGCCTGCGAACGGCGACCAGCTCCGCGCCCGTCCGCCGCACTCCCACGCGAGGCGCCCCCGGCGCCGGCCCGGCCCGCCTTCGATCGGCTGCCGCCGCTGTCGACCGCATTCCCACGGGAGGCGCCCGAGGCGCCGGTTCGGTCAGCCTTCGCACGGCTGTCGCCGCCCGCGGCGGAGCGGCGGGTGCCGCCGTCGTCGGCCGCACCCCCACGGGATGCGCCTGCGGCGCCCGCTCGGTCCGCGGTCGATCGGCGCGTAGCGCCTCGGTCGGTGGGTGACTGCGCGCGGGGGGTGGACTTGTTGGGGGTGGCGCCCTTCTCTTCCTCGGACTTGCGGAGGAGGCGGTCGCGGGTGGACTCGGGGCGCTGGGGGGTGTTGCGGGCACTGTCTGTAGTGGATGGGCGACGGGGCTGAGCCTTGCGGGGTGGATTGCCCCGGCCTGGTTCGGTGCCACGTTTGCGTGGCGGCTCGTTTCCCCGTCGGTCCGTCATCCGATCATCCCCGTGTGGTCGTGGCGGGCTTCGTCGTCGTGGCCGGCGGCTTGGTGCCGGTCGGCGGCTTGGTGGTCGTGGTGGTGTGCGTGTTCGTGGTGGTGCTCGCACGAGTGTTCGTGGTGGTGCTCGTGTGGGTGCCGGCCGTCCCGGTCGGCGGCTTCACCGGTGTCACAGGCTTGACCGGCGTCACCGGCTTGGTGGTGGTTTTGGCGGTCGGCGTCTGCGGGCCGAACATCGCCGTACCGGCACCTGCCTTGCCCTCGGCCGGTACGCCGAGCACGCGCCCGTCGGACAGCCGCAGGAACACCGGGTTCGGGTTCGGCACCATGCCCATCTTCAGCGCCCGGTCGGACAGGTTCTGCGGCGACTCGAGCGCCCGGACCTGCTTCTCCAGCTGCTGCTGCTGATCGCGCAGGTCGTTCGCCTGGCTGTTCAGCTTGGTGATGTCGAACGTGCCGCTCTGCAGCTGCGTGTTGAGCAGCAGCAGTCCGACCAGCCCGGCGGCGAGCAGCGACACCACGAAGATCACGAACGGCATCCGCGGCGGCCGGAACGGCGCGCCGTACACCACCCGCAGCCGTGGCTGCTCCTTCTTCGCGCCTGTGCTGCCAGGGGCCGGCGTGACCCGCGCCTTCTGCGGGCTGAAGACGGTACTCATCAGGCCACCAGTCCCTTCTCCCGGATCCGCTCGGCCGCCCGCACGCGAGCGGAGGCGGCGCGCGGGTTCACCGCGACCTCCTCCTCGGTCGGCCGTTCGGCGCCCCGGGTCAGTAGCTTCAGATACGGTTCGTGCCCGGCCGGGATCACCGGCAGGTCGTCGGGTACGTCGGACTTGGTGCCCGGCGCGAACGCCTGCTTGGTGATCCGGTCCTCGAGCGAGTGGTAGCTCATCACCACGATCCGGCCGTGCAGCGCGAGCGCGTCGAGCGCGGCCGGCAGCGCCCGCCGCAGGACGTCGAGTTCGCCGTTCACCTCGATCCGCAGGGCCTGGAACGTGCGCTTGGCGGGGTGTCCTCCGGTCCGCTTGCCGGCCTGCGGGATCGCGTCCCGGACCAGCTCGGACAGCCGCGCGGTGTTCGTGAACGGCTCGACGGCGCGCTCCCGGACGATCCGGTCCGCGATCCGGCGGGAGAACTTCTCCTCGCCGTACTGGAACAGGATCCGGGCCAGGTCGGCCGCGCTGTAGGTGTTCACGATCTCGGCCGCGGTGATCCCGCGGGTCGGATCCATCCGCATGTCCAGCGGCGCGTCCTGCGCGTACGCGAACCCGCGGTCGGCCTCGTCCAGCTGCATCGACGAGACGCCCAGGTCGAACAGGATGCCGTCGATCGCCGGTACGCCGAGATCCGCGAGCGCCCGCGGCAACTCGTCGTACACCGCGTGCACGAGGGTGAGCCGCTCCTCGTACGGCGCGAGTCGTTCGCCGGCCAGCCGCAGCGCGTTCGGGTCCCGGTCGAAGCCGATCAGCCGGACCTCGGGGAACCGCTGCAGGAACGCCTCCGAGTGCCCGCCGAGGCCGAGGGTGGCGTCGACGACGACGGCGCCGGGACGCGCGAGCGCCGGTGCCAGCAGCGCGACCACGCGCTCCAGCATCACCGGCACATGCCGCTCCGCAGCGTCCATCTCGACCCTTCCCGTCACTGCCCTTGCGCTGTGGGAGCGACCCTGCCCCCGCAGGTCATGTGGTGGTGCGTGGGTAGACAGCACCGTCCGGTCAGATCGCGGGTACGCCTTCCGGGGAAGTACCTGCTCGGTCTTGGCGCCGGGGAAGTGACGCCAACACTCCAGGTCGGAAGTCGGACCCGTGATCTCACCGGACGGTCGGTGTCTCTCGGTCCACACACACTGTTCAGCTGTTGGCCAGCTCTAGAAGATGCCGGGCAGTACTTCCTCGGACAGGTCGGCGAACGCCTGCTCCTGCTCCGCGGAGTACCGGTTCCAGTTCTCCGTGTTCCAGATCTCCACCCGGTTCATCGCCCCGATGACGACGCAGTCGCGATCAAGTGCTGAATAGTCACGCAGCATCGGTGGGATGGTGACCCGGCCCTGCTTGTCCGGCATCTCGTTGGAGGCGCCGGCGAACAACATCCGTAGGTAGTCCCGCGCACCCTTGTTGGTGATCGGAGCCTGCTTCAACTGCTCGGTCAGCTGGACGAACTCACGCTCCGGCCACACGGACAGCGATCGTTCCTGCCCTCGCGTGATCACCAGACCGTCGGCCAGCTCGTCGCGGAACTTCGCCGGCAGGAACAGCCGCCCCTTGTCGTCGAGCTTGGGGAAGTGAGTTCCGAGGAACACGCTCCACCTCCCCGTTGCGGACTCTCCGACTCCAGGCGAGTGCTTTCCACCACTTCAGTTCCACTGCGCTCCACCTTACTCCACTTTCCACCACCGTCAACCAACTTCCGCCCCATTCCGCCCCCGTGGCGCCTGATTCCCCGCCTGATTCACGCCTGATTCACGCTCAGCGCCCGCGTGTCGCTGCCGCCTCAACTGCCGCTCCGGGACCGGCGTGTGGAGCGGTGTGTGGAGCGTGGTGGAGGCGTGTGGTGGGGCGAAGTGGAGTGGGTGGTGGAGCGGAGTGGAGGAACCGGTGGAGGAAAGTGGAGGACGGTCCTGAACCATTGGTCCGGCCGGCTCGTGAACCAGGTACCGGTTCGGAGCGTCGTACGCCCCGCATGCTGCTGGCGCCGCCCGTACGCTTGGAGGACGACTACCGACCCTGAGGGCGTGCGCCGTGACGATCGAACCGCCAACCGACGAAACTCTTGGCCGGACCCCTCCACCGGGTGAGAATGTGTCGGCAGTCAACGAATGGGGAGGCATCGGAGTGAGCACCACCGCGACCAGCTCGCCGCTGGCAGGAGCCGGGGACTTCGACGAGCTGTCCGAGGTGGCGGGCCGCGTCCGCCGCGCCATGGAGCAGGTGATCGAGGGCAAGCCCGACGTGGTCGAGGTCGCCGTCACGGTCCTGCTGGCCGAGGGGCACCTGCTGATCGAGGACGTGCCGGGCGTCGGCAAGACGATGCTGGCCAAGGCGCTGGCGAAGTCGATCGACTGCAGCGTGCGACGGATCCAGTTCACGCCGGACCTGCTGCCGTCGGACATCACCGGTGTCTCGGTCTTCAACCAGGAGATCCGCGACTTCGAGTTCAAGCCCGGCGCGGTGTTCGCGAACATCGTGGTCGGCGACGAAATCAACCGGGCCTCGCCGAAGACGCAGGCCGCGCTGCTGGAGTCGATGGAGGAGCGCCAGGTCACCGTCGACACCACGACGTACGGGCTGGAAGCGCCGTTCATGGTGATCGCGACGCAGAACCCGATCGAAATGGAAGGCACGTACCCGCTGCCGGAGGCCCAGCGCGACCGGTTCATGGCGCGGGTGTCGATGGGCTACCCGGAGCCGGCCGCCGAGCTGCGGATGCTGGACGGGCACGCGGCCGACGACCCGCTGGCGAACCTGCAGCCGGTGACGGACGGCCAGCAGATCCTCCGCCTGGTGAAGACCGTGCAGTCGGTGCACGTGTCGGAGTCGGTGAAGGAGTACGCCGTCGCGCTGGTCGGTGCGACCCGGCGCTCGCAGGAGCTCCGGCTGGGCGCGAGCCCGCGGTCGACGCTGCACCTGGTCCGGGCCGCCCGGGCCGCGGCGGCGCTCGACTCCCGCGAGTTCGTGCTGCCGGACGACATTCAGGAACTGGCGGTGCCGGTGCTCGCGCACCGCGTGCTGCCGGCGGCCGAGGCGCATCTCGGTGGGCGCGGTGCGGCCGACATCATCTCCGGGCTGGTGGCCAGCGTGCCGCTCCCCCGCACCCGTCGGGACTGAGACATGCGGCAGGCACTGCGCGGACTGACCACCCGAGGGCGGGCGTTCGTCGCTGCCGGGATCACCGCGTCGCTGTGCGCGCTCCTGCTCGGCCAGAAGGACCTGCTGCGGGTCGGCATCCTGCTGGCCGCGCTGCCGGTGGTCGCCGCGCTGGTCGTCGGCCGCACGCGTCTGCGGTTGCAGGTACGCCGGAGCCTCGCGCCGGACCAGGTCCCGGTCGGGACCCAGGCGACCGTCGAGCTGACGTTGAGCAACCAGGGCCGGATGCCCGCGGGGCTGCTGCTCCTCGAGGACCGGATTCCTTATGTACTGGGGCACCGGCCGCGGTTCGTCGTCGACCGGGTGAGCCCGAACTGGCGCCGTACGGTCACCTATCCGGTGAAGTCGGACGTCCGCGGGCTGTTCCAGGTCGGGCCGTTGATGCTGACGGTCGCGGATCCGTTCGGGCTGGTGGAGACGAGCCGGACCTTCACCCGCAGCCAGCACCTATTGGTGACGCCGCGCGTCTACAAGCTTCCCGAAGTACGGCTGGGCGCTGACCGGGCCGGATCCGGGGAGAACCGGCCGCGCGCGATCGCGGCCGCGGGCGAGGAGGACGCGACCGTCCGCGAGTACCGCGACGGCGACGACCTGCGCCGGGTGCACTGGCGGTCGACGGCGCGCCGCGGCGAGCTGATGGTGCGCCGCGAGGAGCAGCCGTGGCAGAGCCGGTGCGCGCTGTTCCTGGACGCGCGGATCATCTCGCACCACGGGCACGGACCGTCGTCGAGCCTGGAGTGGGCGGTCAGCGCGGTCGCGTCGATCGGCATCGACCGGCTCCGTCGCGGGTACGTCACCACGATGCTCGGCGGGCCGACCACGCTGTCCGCGATCACCCACCGGACGTCCACCGCGGTCCACCAGCCACTCAACCAGCAGCAGCTGCTGACCGAGTGCGCGACCGTCGAGGAACACAAGTACGCCGAACTCGGCCCGCTGCTGACCGTCGACCGGCACGCGCAGGAGCCGAGCCTGGTGATCGCCGTCGTGGGCGCCTGCAGTACCGATGACGTGATCGCGCTGAACCGGTGGCGGACCAGCCAGGCGACCGGTGTCGCGCTGGTACTGGACGCGGCCAGCTGGGCGGTCGGCGCCGAGGCGACCGAGAAGGCGGCCCGGCTGATCGCGGCCACGGACGCCACCGAGAACGAACTCCGCCGCAACGGCTGGCGTGTCGCCAGGGTCCGCCGCGGCGACCACCTCCCCACAGTGTGGTCCGGGCTGGGCCTCAGAAGTGGACGCATCGCATGACCGGACACGCAAGGATCTCCATCGCCGCTTGGGGCGCGACCGCGCTCGGGTCGTTGGTGCTGACGCCGGTGTTCTCCGGGCCGTTCCTGTTCGTCAGCGCGTTCCTGTGTGCGTTGATCACCGGCGTCGGCGTGCTGCTGCAGCACCTGCGCGTCCCGCGGATCGTCGTACCGATCGTCCAGCTGCTCGTGCTGGCCGAGCTGCTGTCGTTGTTCTTCCTGCACAGCACGATGAAGTTCGGGCTGTTCCCGTGGAAGGCGACGGCGGTCGAGTTCAACTCGCAGCTCGCCGACGCGATGGACTCGATCAACCGGTTCAGCGCTCCGCTGCCGCCGGACCCGCACCTGACCTTGTTCGCGGTGACCGTGATCTCGGTGACCGGGTTCCTGATCCACGTGATCGCGGTCCAGCTCCGGCAGGCCGCGTGGTCCGGGCTGTTGCTGCTGATCATGTACACGGTGCCGGCCGCGACCGTGCACGGCGGGCTGCCGTGGCTGCTGTTCATCCCGCCGGCGATCGGCTACATCGTGCTGCTGTCCTCGGAAGGACGCAGCCGGCTGAGCCGTTGGGGCCGGCGGATCTCCGGCGTCTCGCACCTGGACGCCGCCGAGCCCGTGGAGGCGTCGGCACTCGGCCAGGCCGGCCGCCGGATCGGCCTGACCGTGGTCGCGATCGCGGCGCTGCTGCCAGCATTGCTGCCGTCGCTGCCGGAAGGTGTCATCGGCAACGGTCTGGCCGGCGGTACGTCGGGGAACGGGATCGGCGCGTCGATCTCGTCGACCAACCCGATGCTCGACATGGGCCGCAACCTGAAGCGCGGCGAGAACGTGGTCGCGCTCACCTACAAGGGCGGCCCGTCCGGCGGCAGCTACCTGCGGCTGACCGCGCTCGACCTGTTCGACGGCAACACCTGGCAGATCGCGCCGCGCGGCCAGGAGAACAAGGTCACCGGCAACCTCACTCCCCCGCCCGGTTTCACCGGCGACCTGTCCAAGGTCCCGGTGACCACGATGGACATCAGCGTCACCCGGGATCTCCGCTCGCAGCTCGTCCCGGTGCCATACCCGTTGCAGTCGATCTCGCTGAAGAAGGACTGGAACTACGACTCCGGCGCGCTGGACGTGATGTCCGCGAACGGCGGCATCATCGCGGGCAAGAAGTACAAGCTGACGTCGTACGACATCGAGCCGACGCCGGAGCAGCTGCACGACGCGATCACCACCAGCGCCCCGGACCGGTACACGATGGTCGTCCCGGAGAAGACGCCGGAGCGCATCAAGCAGCTCGCGTACCAGGTGACGGCCGATGCCAAGGACAACAAGTTCGAGGCCGCCGTCCTGCTGCAGGACTGGTTCCGGACCGGCGGCGGGTTCACGTACAGCACGCAGAACGTCAAGGGCAGCGGGATGGCCGCGCTCGAGGACTTCCTGCTGACCAGCAAGTCCGGGTACTGCGAGCAGTTCGCCACCGGGATGGCGCTGATGGCGCGGATCCTCGGTATCCCGGCCCGGGTCGGGATCGGGTTCCTGCCCGGGACGGCCGGCAAGGACGGCGTGTACACGGTCCGGATGCACGACATGCACGCGTGGCCGGAGCTGTACTTCCAGGGCACCGGCTGGGTCCGGTTCGAGCCGACGCCGTCCGCGCGGGTGTCGACCACGCCCGGCTGGACCGTTCCCGCCAACGAGACGACCACGCCGACCACTCCGTCGGCGACCACCGACCCGACGACGCCGGGCGCCAAGCAGACCGGGCCGGCCGACAAGCCGCGGCACGATCCGAACCTGCCGGACCAGACCGGCGCTACCGCGGTCGGGACCGGCAACTGGTTCACCAACGGCGGCGGGCAGGCGATTGCGGCCGGGCTCGGCGTGATCCTGCTGATCTGCATCCCGTGGCTGGTCCGCACCCTCACCCGCCGGCGGCGGTACCTGCGCCCGCCGGGCCGCGCTGCGGCCGAAGGGCTGTGGGCCGAGGTCCGCGACACCGCCCGCGACCTGAACCTGGACTGGTCGGACATCGCGACGCCGCGTCAGTCCGGGCAGTGGCTGGTGTCGAAGCTCCCCGAGGAGACGCATCCGGCGGCCCGCCGGCTCGCCCGCGGTATCGAGGCCCTCCGGTACGCCGGTGACGCGGACCTCGAGCTGGACCTGCGCGCCGAGGCGGCCGCCGTACGGCAGGCGCTGTGGGCGCAGGCACCGGCCCGGCGCCGGTGGCGGGCCAGGTTGCTGCCGCCGTCGTGGCGTTGGTACCTGAGCCGCGGGACGACCGAGGCGTCGGACCTGCTGGACGAGTTCGACCTGCTGCTGGCGCGGCTGCGCTCGGCGCTGCTTCCGAAGCGGTCTACAGCGGGATCACATAGAGGATGAAGCCGCGGTTCTCGGCCACCTGGTCGTAGAGCCGGCTGAACGGATGGCCGTACTGAACGGCCACACCCGGCCCGGAGACGGGCGCGGGTGTGGCCGGAAGGTCAGGCGGGAGCCGTCAGAGGTCTTCCTCGCGGCGGCGACGCCAGCGGTCCTCCATGCGCTCCATGAACGTGCCGGACGAGTCGTGCTTGGTCCGGTGGCGCTTGGTCGGCGGAGGCGGCGGGATGTCGTCGGACTCTCCCGCGTTGCTGATCCGCTTCATACTCAGCGCCGCGACGTACAGACAGGCCACCATCATCACGAAGCCGATGACTCCGATGATGGTGTTGGGCAGGATCGCACCGGTCATCAGCACCGCGATGCCCAGCACGAATCCGACGCCGGCGAGCACTGCCCGGCGCCGGTAGTACAAGCGCACATTGGTCCCACGCATGGCGGAAACGAACTTCGGGTCTTCCGCAGCAAGGGCACGTTCGAGCTGCTCGAACTGGCGCTGCTCTTCTTCCGAGAGGGGCACCGTCGATCCCTCCATGATGAGCGCGATCTCGATAGGCCGCCTCCAGTCTAGGCCGCGCCCGCGTCACACGAAACCCTGACCGCCTGTCCAGCGCGTCACGGTCGCGCAACTGCCGCCGATGTCACCCTCTGTCGCCGGTGCCGACCAACGGGTGGCGGTCAGCGGGTGGCGAGGATGTGCAGCTGGGTGGCGAGCGCGCGGAAGGCCGGGTGCTGGCTCGCGGCCCGCTCCAGCTCGGCCAGCGAGTCGGCGGCACCCGGCTCGGAGTCGACGAACGCGGACGGCACCAGGTCGGCAAACGTCCGGACACCGTGCACCGTGTGCACCATGAACCCGGCGTCGGCCAGCTGCCCGGTGATCCCAGCCTCGTCGAACCGGCGCGGCATCGGGTCGGTGACACCCCAGCGCCCGTCCGGGTCCTGCAACGCGATCCGCGCCTCGGCCAGGTGCCCGGCCAGCGCCCGGGCCAGCACGACGGCGTTGCGCTGCGCAACGAGCAGACTCAGTACGCCGCCCTCCCGCAGGACCGACGCCATCGCCTGCAGCGCCTGCACCGGGTCGTCGACGACCTCGAGAACGCCGTGACACAGGACGGCGTCCGCGGTCGACTCGCCGGTCAGCCCGAGCAGCTCCGCGGCATCACCCTGGACGCCGCGGACGAGTTCGCTGACGCCTTCGTCGCGGGCGCGGCGCTCGAGCGAGGCGAGCGCGTCCGGGCTCGGGTCGACGACCGTCACCCGGTGTCCCTCGACCGCCAGCGGTACGGCGAATCCGCCGGTGCCGCCGCCGAGGTCGACGATGTCCAGGCCGGCGCCCGGATCGGTCCGCTCCCGCGCCGCCAACGCAACGCGCAGCGCCTCGCCGACCAACGCCGTCCGTACGCCGCGTCGCCGCCGCTCCACCATCGACCCTCCCGCCAGATCCTGTCGCGCCACACCCTACTTGCCCGGGGCCCCGGCTCCGTGCACACGCCCCGGACCGGGCCTGACCGCTCTGTGTCAGGACGGGGTGCGAGCCACCAGGTACAACCGATTGGTGGTTTCGGCGTGCGACGCGAGCGGGCCGCGCAGGTACCACTCGATGTCGGTGAGGCCGGCGGATTCGAGCAGCTGGACGATCGCGGCGGGGTTGTGCAGGACGTAGTCGAGGCTGACCTCGTGGCCCAGGAACTCGTCGACGTGACGGACCTCGTCGCCGGCGTGCAACGCGAGTACGAGCAGGCCGCCGGGATCCAGCGGGCGGGTCAGCGCGCCGATCGTCTCCGGGAGCTCCGTGGCGGCCAGGTGGATCAGCGAGTACCACGCGAGCACCGCCGCCCAGCCGGAACTGGCCGGCGGCCGGCCGAGCCGCCGCAGGTCGCCGACCTCGAACCGGAGCCGCGGGAACCGCCGGCGCGCCTCGGCGACCATCTCCGGCGACACGTCGATGCCGGTCGCATCCGCGTCCCGGTCGGCGAGGTACGCCGTCACGTGCCCGGGCCCGGCGCCGACCTCGACGATCGGGCGACCGTCGGCGTCGGCAATCACCCGGTCGAGCAGCCAGCGCTCGAACGGCAGCCCCTCGAGTTCGTCGAGCAGCTCGTCCGCGTACGCCGTCGCGACCGCGTCGTACGCCGACCGGACGCGCTCGTCGCGGGTCGCTGCTCCGTCGGCGATCACCGTGTCGCGGTCGACGGACTCGACGGCGGGTGACGCGTCGCCCTCGGGGACCGGACCGAGCAGATGGATCCAGCGGCGATCGTGCTGACCGGCGCGGCGTTCGAGTTCGCGGACGAGCGGCTCGGGGCGCGCGGCCATCCGTTGCAGGCACGCCTCGACAGCGGCCCGGTCCTCGAACGGGTGCAGCCGCTCGGTGCGGGTCCGCAACTCCCCCGGCGCCTGCCCGCCGCGCAGCAGCAGGACCGTGACCAGCGCCCGCTCGTCCTCCTCGAGGCCGAGCTTCTCGTCGAGGATCTGGTGGTACTTCAACGTCCGGCGGCCGGTGTCGGCCCAGACGATCCGCAACAGTTCACGATCCCGCAGCCCGCGGGCGACCCGCTCGACGGTGCCCTGGTCGTAGTCCACGACCGGCTCGCGATTGCTGGTCTGGTTGCACGCGGTCCGCAACGCGTTCGCCGTCAACGGGTACGACGCCGGCACCGTCAACTGCTTCTCCAGCAAGCTCCCGAGGACCCGCTGCTCCTCGCCATCCAGTACCGGAAGTCCGCTCACCCTGCCGACCCTAGTAGACGACCCGGGCCGCACGGTGGGTGTCAGCCGGGTTGGTAGGTCTCCGGGAGGGTGAGAGGCTCGAACGACGTGCCGTTGCAGGCCGGGCAGAGGGCGTCGTCGGACAGGCCGGAACCGGCGCACCGGGTGCACAGGCCGTCGTGCCACACCTCGCCGGACAGGCCTTGGTGCGGACGCGGGTAGTGCGTATCCGGCAGGTAGCACTCGGCGCCGGTGACGGCGTGGACACGACCGCACAGGTCCTTGCCCAGGCCTCGGGTGGGTTCGCTCACGGTCGGGATCTCCTCAACGACGGGGATGGTTCAGCTCGCCTGCATCCAGGACTGGGTGAGAACGGACTGCGGGTCGGTGGTCGCGGTGAGCACCGGGGTGGTGGACAGCCGCAGGCTGGCTTCCACCTGGGTGTAGAACGTGTCGACCGCGCGGATCAGATCGTCGGCCTCGCGGGTGCTGACGGCGCGCTCCAGCCCGGCCTCGGCGGCCGCGCGCTGGGCGGCACCGGCCGCGAAGAACGTGGCCCACTCGCCGAACTCCGGCGCGACCTCGGCGAGCAGCACCCAGGCGTTGCGCTGCACCCGGCGGCGGCCCGAACGGACCGGGCGGGCGCGCACCGCGAGCACGGCGGCCGCGACCCGGAGCGCCGCGACGTGCGCGCTCGAGTAGCGGATCAGATGGTCGGTGGTCTCGGTCGCCTCGGCCAGCGCGGCCCGGGCACGGAACAGCTCGCGGCTGGCCGCGCCGGCCGCGGCCGGCGACACCGGTGAAACTGTCATCGGTCGGTCACCCTCTCCAGTTGCCAACGACCCGAATGCGGGTCGTGCGCAAGTTCGAACGTCTCCTGCCGCCCCAGCCGGCCACACCCGGCTTCCACCCGGAACACCGTGCGCTCCGGTCCCCATTCCGCGTCCAGCACGCCGACGGCCGCCGAGCAGACCTCCGCGACCGTGGCCGCGTCGATCCGGGCGAGCGTGTCGGTGCGGGCCAGCGGGTCGTGGATGCTGCCGGTGCCGATGACGCCGCGCTCCCACCAGGCGGCGGTCTCGGTCCACTGGGACCGGACCGCGCGGACCCGCCAGAGGCGCCCACGCCAGAGGAACTGGTCGGGGATCTGCGCGCCGTCCACCGGCACCGAGTGCACCTCGACGGCGTCGTCGAACTCCCACATGGTCCATCGCCTCCTGACGATCCAGCGCTTCCCCGGGCCGGCGGCCCGGCGGGTGAGCTCGGGGTGGGGGTCGAGGACCACCCCGGTGCCCGGCCCGCCGGGGCCACCGGATTCCGATGCGGCCGCAACTCCGCACCGGAGTCGTCCAGCTGTCCGGTTCGCCCCGGGCCGGCCTCCCGACGAAGCCGGGTCCGAGGAAATCGAACATCTGTTCGAACACTGGAAGCGTATCGTCGCCTGCCGACAGTCGTCAACGGGAACCGTCGACGGCGCGTCGGGGAGCGGGCGGTGGGCAGCCGTGAGCGCCCGGATGGGGCCGGTGGGTGCGCTCTCGGTGTCCATGCGTTCATCTTGGTGGGTGCCACCGACAGTTTCCGGAAAGTGGCGTGACAGGGGTCCTATGCTCACCAGGGTGAGCAGTCATCCCAATGTGCAGAAGGTGGCCGACGCGCTGCAGGCGGCCGGGGCCACCGCAGAGATCGTGATCCTCGACCAGGCGGTGCCGACCGCGGCGGCCGCGGCGGCCGAGCTCGGCTGTGCGGTCGGCGCGATCGCGAACAGCCTGATCTTCGACGGCGACGGCGCCCCGGTGCTGATCCTCACCTCGGGCGCGCACCGCGTGGACACCGCGAAGGTGGCGGCCGGCCTCGGGATCGGCAAGCTGAAGCGGGCCACCCCGGAGTTCGTCAAGCAGCACACCGGCCAGTCGATCGGCGGCGTCGCCCCGGTCGGGCATCCGGGCCCGGTCCCGACGTACGTCGACACCGCGCTCGCGCAGTACCCGGTGATCTGGGCCGCGGCGGGCATCCCGCACTCCGTCTTCCCGACCAGCTACGACGAGCTGCTGAAGCTCACCGACGGCACGGAGATCGCCGTCAACTGAGGACCGCGGGTACGGCGCTCTTCACGAAGCGCCGGGTCAGCCTGGCGCGGGTGTGCCGCCAGAACGGCCCGACCCGCAGCTCCGACCCGTAGCGGCGCCGGCGGATGTCCTCGACGACGTCCGCGGGCGCCCCGAGCCGGGGCAGGATGTCGAGCGCGGCCCGCTTGGTGATCAGGTCACCGGTGGCCAGCGTGACGTGCGCCCGGGCGATCGTCAGCAGGCTCAGGTCGACCCAGATGTCGGCGTACCAGTTGCTCCGTTTGCGGGTGGCCGGCAGCCAGAACTCGCGCAGGTCCCGGCGGACGAACTCGAACAGCTCGTCGTCGGTCACCGGCGGCAGCAGCTCCGCGGGCGGCGGCCCGAAGAGCGTTCGGTTGCCGATGGCAAGTTCCCGGCGGGTCACCGGCGTCACCGGCCGGTCGAAGTACCGCTGGTGGGCGAACGTCGGATGCCGCACGTTCAGGTCCGCGAGGTCGGTCATGTAGGAGCAGTGCAGCTTGTCGGCCAGCGGGTACGACCGGATCAGCTCCTGGTGTATCTCGGCGACGAAGGGCGGCGGCGGCTCGGACACGACGACGATCGCGTCGAGGTCGCTGCGGCCGACCTGGTAGTCCCCCAGCGCCAGCGATCCGTGCAGCCACACGGCCTTGACGTCGGCGACCGCCCGTACCGACGTGACGAAGCCGTCCAGCAGCGGCTGGACGGCTTCGTCGATCACGTGCGTCAGACTAGACGGCCGGTCGGACGTCCACGTCGGCGGCCCGGACGTACGCCATCCGGTGGCCGAACCAGATCTCGTAGTACTTGTCCTTGCCGAGCACCTGGACGTGGTCCGCCGGCGCCTGGCCGTCGAACGACACGGCCCGGTAGTAGTCGGTCTCGATGCTCAGGTCGGCGACCGGGTAGGCCTGTCCCGCACCGATCGTGTACTGCAGCGGAGTCACCGTCTGGTAAGGGATTCCGGCCGGGTACGCCGACTGCTCCGGGTACGCGCGCCCGTACACCGGCACCGACGTCTTGCCCGCCTTCGGCTTCACGACCAGGCCGGGCTTGGCGAACGCGTCCGGCGCGGACACCGGGCTCTTGAACCAGCCCTTCGCCCCGAGGTACCAGACGGCCACCCAGTCGCCCTGGCGCTCGGCCACGACGTACTGCGATCCGGCTGCCGCCCGCGAACCCATGTCCGACACGTCAGTGGTGCCGTCGGAGCCGTCCTTGTGCAGGCCGATGTCCTTGACCAGCGGGGCGTTGTCGGCCGGCGCCTGGCGCAGGTACACGAAGTTGGTGCCCTGCGGCTTGCACGGCGTACCCGGGGCGTCGCAGTTGTCGACGACCTGGACGTTGCCCGCGAAGCCCGGCTTGATCGTGACGACCGACCCGGCCTTGACCGGCAGCACGGACTTGCCCCAGATCGGCGCGCCGAGCAGGTCGAAGTAGTGCTCCCAGTCCCAGTACGGTCCCGGGTCCCAGTGCATGCCGGACACCGTGGACGGGACCGTGCCCGGCACCTGGTCGTGGCCGATGATGTGCGCCCGGTCGAGCGGGATGTTGTTCTTGACGGCCAGGTAGCGCACCAGCTTGGCGGAGTTGCGGTACAGCGACTCGGTGAACCAGGTCGCGCCCTGCGGCGCGAAGCCCTCGTGCTCGATGCCGATGCTGTGCATGTTCACGTACCAGTTGCCGGCGTGCCAGGCGACGTCCTTGGCCTTCACGTGCTGCCAGGTGTGGCCGTCGGACGAGCGCATCGTGTAGTTCCAGCTGACGTACGTCGGGTCCTGCACCAGGTTCAGCACGCCCTGCCAGGTGCCCTCGGTGTCGTGGATGACGATGTAGTCGATCTTGCCGGTCTTCGGCCGGTTGGCGAGGTCGTGGTTGCCGTAGTCGCCGGCCGTCCCGAACTCGGAGTACGGCGCCGGCAGCCACTCACAGCCGAGGCTCGGCGGGCACTCCACGTTCGACGTGGACGGCTGGACGCCGGCCGGCAGCGAGAGCTTGCCCAGCTGGGCCTTGTCCGGCTTCACCGCGAGCGCCGGCATCACGATCTGCTGGCCGGTGTTCGTGGTCCGGGCGGCGCCCTTGGCCAGGATCGAGTACACGTCGTCGGCGAACCCGGCCGCGCCGACCTTGTCCCCCGCCTCGGCGTACGACGCGACCGCGCCGTACCAGTCGGCGGCGGAGGTGTTCGCGCCGGTCGGCAGCCCGAGCGACTTCTGGTACGACGCCAGCACCGCGGCACCGCCGTCGATGTTCGCGGTCGTGTTCGTGCGCAGCGTGGACTGGTCGACGCCGGTCAGCTCGGACGCCTTCTTCAGCGTCTGCAGCGACTCGGCGGTGGCCACCTTCTGCTTGCCGGACAGGTCGGCGACCTCGGAGGCGCCCAGGCCGGTGAGGTGCATCGGGCCGTAGCCACCGGTGGTACTCGGCGCGCCGGCATGGTCGTCCCACCGCGACTCGGCGTACGAGACGGCCAGCAGCACCGACTCCGGTACGCCGTACTTCGCGGCGGCCGCGCCGTACGCGGACTGGCCGGTGACACCGGGGGTGCCGGGCTGGGACGCCTCGGCCGGTGGACTTCCCAACGACACGCCGACCAGCGCGGTCGGCACAGCTACCGCAGCGAGTGCGGCAAGAATCTTCGGACGACGCAGCATGATGATCTCCTGAACCCGTGGGCGGGGTGCCGGTCACACAGACTGGCAGCCTAGTCACTGTGAGTCGAGGCGACGCGGATGTCAACGGTTAACCAAAACTCACCCCACAGGGTTCGATACTGACGAAATCATGCCGCCCGACGCAGGTTACGGAGTACCGCGATGGAAGCGCTGCCGCTGGCGGTGACGACAGGCTGGGCCAGTGGCGTGAACGCCTATGTCTGCGTGCTGATGCTCGGTCTGCTGGGCCGGTTCGCCGGTGCGGACGAGGTGCCGCACGCACTCACCACGACGCCGGTGCTGATCGCCGCGGGCGTGCTGTTCGCATTCGAGTTCGTGGCCGACAAGATCCCGTACGTCGACTCCGCGTGGGACGCGATCTCGACGGTCATCCGGCCGACCATCGGCGCGATCCTGGCCGCGTTGATGTCCGGCCAGGCGAGCACCCTGCACCAGGCGCTGATTGCGACCACCGGCGGTCTGGTGGCGCTGCTCTCGCACGCGGTGAAGTCGAGTCTGCGGCTGGCGATCAACACCTCCCCCGAGCCGGTCACCAACATCGCCGCCTCGTCGGGAGAGGATGTCGCGGTCGCCGGTGTGGTCTCGCTGGCCGCGTTCCATCCGGAGGCCGCGCTGATCATCGCCGGCGTGCTGCTGATCCTCGGGCTGATCGCGGTGTACTTCGCGTTCAGGCTGATCCGGCGGGGGTATCTCAGGTTCAAGGCGTGGCGAGAGAAACGTAGGAACAGTAGTGGCTGACGTAATTGTGGTCGGGGCCGGTCTGGCCGGTCTGGCGAGTGCCGTGCGGCTGGCGAAGCTCGGCCACCAGGTGACGGTCTGCGAACGCAACGAGCACCTAGGCGGTGTTCTCGGGCGCGTGGAGGCAGACGGCTTCACCTGGGACGCAGGAGCGGCCAGTACGACGCTCCCAGCCGCCCTGCGCGACCTGTTCCGTAAGAGCGGCCGCCCGATCGAGAGCCTCGTCCAACTGGACCCGGTGACCGAGCCGCGCCGCCACCTGTTCGCGGACGGCTCCGTACTCGACCTGCCGGTCAGTGACCGCGGCGCGCAGGAAGAGGCGTGGACCGACCTGGCCGGAGCGCCCACGGCCGCGCAATGGACCAAGCTGGTCGATGCGTACGGCGACACCTGGCAACTGCTGCGCAAGTCCTCGTTGGAGCCGCCGCTCGAGAACAAGCTGCCGATCAAGACCGTCCGCGCCCTCAAGCCCTGGCAGTCGCTGGAGAAGGTCGCCCGGCGCGAGCTGACCGACGACCGCGCCCGGGCGGTACTGCGGCACTTCGCGGCCCAGGGCGGTTCGGACGCGAGCCTGACGCCCGGGTACGTCGGTGTCTGGTCGTACCTGGAGCGGACGTTCGGCCGCTGGACCATTGCCGGCGGTTTCGGCGCGCTGGCCGACGCGTTGGCACAGCGCGCGAGCGAGCGGAAGATCGTCGTACGGACCAGCACCGAGGTCGTCGCGGTCAGCACCAGCAACGGCGCGGTCACCGGCGTACGGCTGTCGGACGGTGAGGAGATCCGCGCGGACGTCGTCGTCAGCGACGTCGACCCGCGGGTGCTGTACGAGTCGATGCTGGACGACCCGGCCGCCAAGAAGGTGCGGAAGCGGATCCTCTCGACCCACCAGGCCCAGGCGGCGTACGTCGTCCATCTGGGGCTGAAGGACCCGGTGCCGGAGCTCCCGTTCGAGACCGTGCTGCACGGTACGCCGACCGTCGTCGTCCGCACAGGTGGTACGGCGCCGGCCGGTCACCAGGCGTGGTCCGTGCTGGTCCACGGCTACCCGACCGACGACGTACTGGACCTCTTGGTCGCCCGTGGCCTGCACGTCCGCGAGAGCGTTGTCTCCCGGCAGACCTCTCCGTCCTGGTGGGCCGGGGTCGCCTGGGAGGGATACAGGACGGCCCGCCGCCGCGCGTCGAACGTGTCCCCGGTGAAGGGCCTGTACTGCGTCGGCGCAGGCGCCCACCCGGGCTCCGGTGTGCCCGCCACCACACTGGGAGCGGCGATTGTCGCGGACGCCATCGGGAAGGCCTGAGACCGCTGTCGGGTTGGACAGAGGAGCCAACTAAGATTGGTTGTTCCTGTGTTCTGAGTCCCGGCGGGAGAGGACCTCGGTGGATCACACCCCCACATCAGCCGATCACGAGACTGTCGAGCGGGCTGAGCTGGTGGCTGAACAGCAACATGTCGACCGGGTCTACGGCCGGGTCGAGGAGGCCGCCCGGTCCGCGTCCCGGATCGCGGTCGAAGGGCATCAGCGCGGCCAGGCGCAGAACGTCGGCCGTGTCCGCGACGAGGAGCAGACCGGCCTCTACGAGCGGGACGTGCTGGTGTTCGCGGCTGCCCGGCGGATCGCCGAGCTGGACGCGGAGCACGAGGGCCTGGTCTTCGGCCGGCTGGACTCCGACCACGGCGACGACCAGCCGGCCGCGGCGACCGCGGCCGACCTCGAGAAGCTGTACGTCGGGCGGATCGGCGTCCGGGACGCGGAGTACGAGCCGCTGGTGATCGACTGGCGGGCGCCCGCGGCCGAGCCGTTCTACCGGGCCACGCCGACCGACCGGCAGAAGGTCGTCCGGCGCCGCGTGCTGCGGAACAAGGGCGCCCGGATCGCGGGCCTCGAGGACGACCTGCTGGCGCCGGAGCGCGCGCCGGAGGACCTGCCGGTGATGGGCGAGGGCGCGCTGATGGCATCGTTGTCCCGGGCCCGCGGGCACACGATGCGGGACATCGTCGCCACCATCCAGGCCGAGCAGGACGAGGCGATCCGGGCCCCTGCCCGGGGCGTCACGGTGATCGGCGGCGGTCCCGGGACCGGCAAGACCGTGGTCGCGCTGCACCGCGCGGCGTACCTGCTGTACAGCGACCGCCGGCGCTTCGAGCGCGGCGGCGTCCTGGTGGTCGGGCCGTCGGCCGCGTTCATGGCCTACATCGAGCGGGTGCTGCCGAGCCTCGGTGAGAACACGGTGTCGCTGCGGGCCGTCGGCGAGCTGGTCGACGGTGTGAAGGCGACTGCCGTCGACAGCGCCGAAGTGGCGGCCGTGAAGGGGTCGCTGCGGATGCGCGGCGTGCTGTCCCGCGCGGCCCGCGACCGGGTGCCGAACGCGCCGACGACGCTGCGGGTGTTCCTCGGCGGCGCGACGGTCGAGCTCGACGCGAACCAGCTCGACAACGTCCGCCGCAACGCGCTCCGGCGTACCGTCCGGAACCGTGCGGCCGCGGAGGCGCGCAAGGGGCTGATCGCGGCGCTGTGGCAGCGGTTCCCGGAGGACCTGCGGAACGGGCCACTGGGCGACCGCGAGGCGTTCGGTGACCGCGTCACCGACACACCGGCGTTCCGGACGTTCTTCAGCCAGTGGTGGCCGGTGCTGACCGCCGAGGCGGTGCTGCGCTGGCTCGGCGACCCGCGCCGCCTGCAGCGCTGGGCCCGCAACGAGCTGACGCCACGGGAAGTCGACGCACTCGCCACGGCGATCCGGACGACCGACGAGTTCACGGTCGCGGACGTGGCGCTGCTGGACGAGCTCGGCACGCTCCTGGGCCGGCCGCCGATCGCGGAGAACACCGACGAGGAGTTCGACTGGCTGGAAGGGCTGACCGACGGCGTCAACGAAGTACTGACCAGCTCCGAGCGGCGGGCCCGGGCCGCGGCCGCGCGCGAGGCGGAGGAGCCGGAGGAGTACGCGCACGTCCTGGTCGACGAGGCGCAGGACCTCTCCCCCATGCAGTGGCGGATGGTCACCCGGCGCGGCCCGCAGGCCAGCTGGACGATCGTCGGCGACCTCGCGCAGAGCTCCTGGCGGGACCCGGCCGAGGCGCAGGCGGCGATGGACTCGATGCTGTCGCACCTGCAACGGCACTCGTTCCGGCTGTCCACCAACTACCGGAACTCCGCGGAGATCTACGCGTTCGCCGGTGAGGTGATCCGGCAGTCGATCCCGGACGCCGACCTGCCGAACGCGGTCCGCAGCACCGGCGTGGAGCCGGAGCATCGGGTCTTCGACGCGGGCAAGGTCGCGGAGGCGGCCGGCGACGCGGCCGCGGAGCTGCTGCAGCTGGTCGAGGGCACCGTCGGAGTGATCGTGCCGCCGGCCCTCCGGCCGGCCGTCGACCCGGTGCTGGCCGAGGTCGGCGATCCACGGGTCGTTGCCGTCAGCCCCTTGGACTCGAAGGGCCTGGAGTACGACGGTGTCGTGGTGGTCGAGCCGGACCGGATCGTCAGCGACACGCTCGGCGGCGTCCGCGCGCTGTACGTCGTGCTGACCCGCGCGACCCAACGGATGATTACCATCAACAGCACTACCCATTGGTTGCCCGCCCGCGACTCCTGACACCCCAGGAAGTAGCGCTTTGACCAAGGTTCTCGGCGTGGCCGTTGCTGTCGTAGCAATGGCCACGCAACTCACCGTGCCCGCTGTCGCCGCGCCGAAGCTCAAGTGGGGTGAGTGCCCACCTGACTCCGGCGCGTTCCGGCAGGTGTCCTGCGCGACCATCAAGGTCCCGCTGGACTACGCGAAGCCGGACGGGAAGCAGATCACGCTGACCATCTCCGGAGTCGGCAGCCTGTCCGCGCCGCACGCGTTGCTGGTCAACCCAGGCGGCCCCGGCGCGCCGGGGATCGGCCTGGAGCAGATGGTGAACGCGGCGCTGCCGGAGAAGGTCGCCGAGCAGTACGCCGTGTTCAGCTTCGACCCGCGCGGCGTCGGAGACAGTACGCCGGTCAGCTGCGGCAACACCAGCAAGCTCGTGAAGCACCCCGCACTCCCCTACAGGCCCGCGAACGCGCAGCAGGAACAGCAGCGCGTCCAGCAGGCCAAGCAGATCGCCCAGCAGTGCGGCCGGTACGGCAAGGACCTGCTGCCGTACATCACCACCGAGAACGCGGCCCGCGACATGGACCGGATCCGGATCGCACTCGGCCGCGACAAGCTCGACTACCTGGGCTATTCGTACGGCACCAAGCTCGGCGCGACGTACGCGACGCTGTTTCCGCAGCACACCGGGCGGATGATCCTGAACAGCGTGGTCGACCCGCTGGTGTCGACGTACAAGACGACGTACGAGCAGGATCCGGCCTTCCAGACGCGGGCCGGCCAGATGTTCGGATGGATCGCGGGGCAGAACAAGACGTATCACCTGGGTACGACGGCCAAGGCGGTCGCGGCGGTGTGGCAGAAGGCGCGGGCCGATCTGGCGAAGAAGCCGGCCGGCGGACGGGCAGGTGCGGCCGAGCTGGACGACATGCTCGCGTCCGCGCTCTACACGGACGATCTGTGGTCGTCGCTCGCCGATGCACTGGTGCAGTACCGGCACGGTGATCCGTCCGGGTTGCTGTCGATCACGGACCAGTTCGCGTTGCAGTCGGTGGATCCGGGGCTGCTCGCGTACAACTGCACGGATCCCGGCTGGCCGCGGAACTGGCACGCGTGGCACTGGGACACCGCGGTCGCGGATCGACGCGCACCGCAGTTCGCCTGGATGAACACGTGGTACAGCGCGCCGTGCGCGTTCTGGCCGGTCGCTCCGGTGAAGCAGACGCCGATCAGGTCCGACGTACCGGTCCTGCTGCTGCAGAGTCGCTACGACCCGGCCACGCCGTTGCTCGGCGCGCGGCGGATGCACGCAGTACTCAGCCGCTCGAAGCTGTTGACGGACAACGGCGGCAACCACGCGTCGTACTTGTTCTCGAACAATCCCTGCGTGGACAGCAAAGCGGAGAAGTACCTGCTGACCGGGCAGCTACCGAACGACGGCGACTGCCCGGCTCCAAATTAGGCGCGCGGTACGACGTACTCGACCAGGTCGGCCTCGTTCGCGCCGAGGTCGGCCCAGTGGGTCGTGAGGTGCAGGATCGCGAGGCCGGTGGTCGGGTACTTCTGGGTGAGCTCGACCCGCTCCGGGCTGGTGCCGTCCAGCGCGAGCTCGTCGGCCAGCCACGGGATGCCCGGCGCGTGCCCGACCACGACCACCGTGCGGGCCTCCGCCGGGGCCTCGTGGACGACGTCCAGCAGCGACTCGGTGTCGGCGTTGTAGACCCGCTTGTCGTACCAGACGTCCTTGGCCGTGACGCCCGCCTCGGCGACCAGCTTCCAGGTCTCCCGGGTGCGCTTCGACGGCGAGCACAGCACCAGGTCCGGCTCGATGCCCTGGGCAACGAGGTGCCGGCCGGCCGCGCTCGCGTCCGCGCGGCCGCGGTCGGCGAGCGGACGTTCGAGGTCCGGCAGGTCCGGCCTGGTCTCCGGCGGCACCGCCTTCGCGTGCCGGAGCAGGACGAGAGTTCGGTCGATCAACAGGTCCGACGGGTCAGCCATTGCGTCAGGATACGACGGCTGGGCGGAGGTTGCGGAAGACCTGTCGTGTTGCCGTCGATCTGTTCAAGGTAATGAAATGAATGCCGGGGGCGCCCCCGGCCAGGAGGCGTTCGCAGAGCTCGGTGGCGATCTCGATACCCACCTGCCGGACTGCCGCCGAGTCGTCCTCGACGGCGTGCAGCCGGTCGGTCACCGACGCGGGCAGCGCCATGCCGGTGAGCTCGGCCATCCGCTGGATCTGCTTGATGTTGGTCACCGGCATGATGCCCGGCAGCACCGGGATGTCGCAGCCGAGCGCCGCCGCCCGGTCGACCAGCCGGAAGTAGCCGTCGGCGCCGAAGAACATCTGGGTGATCGCGTAGTCCGCGCCGGCCTGCGCCTTCGCGGCCAGCACCTGCGCGTCCGCCTCCAGCGACACGGCCTCCGGGTGCTTGTCGGGGAAGGCAGCCACGCCGACGCAGAAGTCGCCGAGCGAACGAATCAGCTCGACCAGCTCGATCGCGTGGTTCAGCCCGTCGGGATGCGCGACCCACGGCTGGTTCGGACCGCCGGGCGGGTCGCCGCGCAGGGCGAGCATGTTCCGGACGCCGGATCCGGCGTACGCGCCGATCACCGAGCGGAGCTCGTCGCGGGAGTGCGCGACGCAGGTCAGGTGCCCGAGCGGGGTCAGCGAGGTGTCCTGGGCGACCCGTTCGGTGACCCGGATGGTGCCGTCCCGGGTGCTGCCGCCGGCGCCGTACGTGATCGAGACGAACGTCGGCCGGAGCTGCTCGATCTCGCGGATCGAACGCCACAGCACCTCCTCCGCCTCGGGCGTCTTCGGCGGGAAGAACTCGAACGAGAAGGACCGCTCCCCGGACGCGAGCAGCTCACGGATCGTCGGCGCACCGCCGGGAAGCGTCGAGGGAAGACCGTTCGCCATGCGCCTCAGGTTACCCGCGGTGAACCCTGCCGTCTGCCCACCGACTACGCTCCGAGACGTGGATGACGTGGACGTTCCGGCCGGGATCCAGCAGGCGTTGAGCGGGTTCCTCGACCGGCAGGAGGAGCGGCTCGCGGCGATCGGGCCGGAGCTGACCGAGCAGGTGCAGGCGGCGCGGGACGCGACCAGTGGCGGGAAGCGGTTGCGGCCGGCGTTCTGCTACTGGGGGTATCGGGCGGCGGGCGGCGATCCGGCGCTCCCGATCCTGCCCGCCGCGGCCAGCCTGGAGATGCTGCACGTCAGCGCGCTCGTGCACGACGACGTGATGGACTCCTCCGACGTACGGCGCGGCGCACCGGCCGCGCACCGGCGGTTCGAGGCGCTGCAGCGCGAGCGCGCCGAGAAGACCGGCCGCGGCGGTGACCCGGTCGGCTTCGGAGTGGGCGCGGCGATCCTGCTCGGCGACCTGTGCCTGATCTGGGCCGACGAACTGCTGCACACGTCCGGCTTCGACGCGGCCGCGCTGGCCCGGGCCGAGCAGTACTTCGACGCCGTCCGCGTCGAGGTCACCGCCGGGCAGTACCTCGACCTGGTCGCGCAGGCGAGCGGCGAGTCCGACATGGACCTCGCGCTGCGGGTGCTGCGGTACAAGTCCGCGTCGTACACGATCGAGCGGCCGCTGCACATCGGCGCCGCGCTGGCCGGTGGCGACGAGCGGCTGATCGCGTCGCTGTCCGGGTACGGGCGTCCGCTCGGCGAGGCGTTCCAGCTCCGCGACGACCTGCTCGGCGTGTTCGGCGACCCGGCGCTGACCGGGAAACCGGCCGGCGACGACCTGCGCGAGGGCAAGCGGACGGTGCTGATCGCGTACGCCGTCGACCACGCGTCGGAGATCCAGCTGACCGAGTTCGACCGGCTGTTCGGGCGGCCGGACCTGGACGACGACGAGATCCAGCTGCTCCGCGAGATCCTCCAGGACTCGCGCGCCGTCCAGGCCTGCGAGGAGCTGATCACCGATCGCACCGAGGACGCCCTCGACGCCCTCGACCGCGCCGCGCTGGCCGACGACACCGCCCGCAAAGCGCTGACAGATCTGGCAATCGCGGCGACCGCCCGCAATCTGTGAAGGCTACTGCCCGGCGAGGAGATTGATCAGGCGGAGCAGGTCGGCGGTGGCCGGTAGCGGTCCGAGGACGATGACCTTGAGTACGCCGCGGTCCTCGTCGTAGATCGTCTCCGTCTTCAGGCCGTCGGACTCCGGCTGGTTGAGCGCGCCGTCGATGTGGGTGCCGATCCGGTCGGCGGTGGCGCGGTCCACGGCGTCGATGCGCACGATGCTCGACGCCTCGACGTGCCGGGCGGACCGGTCCAGGTCGGCGATCGCGGTCGGCGTACCGGTGAACGCCTCCAGGTCCTCGCGGGAGATCCGGTACTGCTTCCCGATCCGGACGGCCTTCAGCCGGCCGTCGCGGACGTAGTTGCGGATCGTCCGGACGTGCAGGCCCAGGCGGTTCGCCACCTGCTCCACCGAGTACAGCTCCTGGGCCATACCTGCAGACTAAGACACTTTCCTTAGAATTCCCTATACAGGGCCGAATACAGCTTCATAGGGTAATTTTCGGCAACTCGCTCAGCAGGTCCGGCGTACTCGCCTCGGCGATCAGGACCCGGAGCTGACCGGAGTTCGTGGTGTCCTCGGTGAAGATCTGCAGCGCGACGTCGACGGTGTCGTGGTCGTGCTCGAGCAGGTTCCGGACACCGGTCCAGAGCACCACCTCGGGCGCGCCGGTGGACCGGTCGCTGAGCGAGTCGGCGAGCGCGTCCCAGTTCCGCCCGAACCAGCGCGGCAGGTCGAACGCGGTCGCGCACAGGTCCAGGAATCCGGCCTTGTCGTGGATCTCCCCGGTGTCGAGCAGCACGAACCCGAACCCGGCGGCGGCAGCCTTCCGCCGGACGTCGTCGGCGCCGGGAGCATCCGGCCACCGGTACACCCCCGGCCGTAGCGCTTTCAGCGACGTCATGACGTACCCCCGTTCTCCGCGATCCGGCGGAACGACTTGTAGTGGTCGTCGGTGTAGTACCGCTCACCGGCGTTCCCGGACACGATCCGGCGGGCGCCGCGGTCCTTCGACCCGGGCGTCTTCACCGTGTACTCGTGGTAGTAGCCGCGGTCGTGCTTGGGCAGGATCTTCTCCAGGTTGCCGAACACGACACCGTCGCGGCTGTACGGGAACGGGCCGCCCTGGTCGACCAGCTTCAGCGTGTCCTGGGCTTCCTTCGGCAGGTCCGCGACGGCGACGTACTTCAGCCCGCTGGTCGGGTCGGTGCCGCCCGACTTGCCGGTCGTGGTCTTCGCGGAGCAGCCGAACAGCGAGGCGGCCAGCGTGATCACCAGCATCGCGATCACCACGACCGCGACGATCCGCGCGGTCTTCTGGTTGTTGATCACCCGCGAAGCCTCCTGCTGAACTCGGCCGCCGCCGCGCCCGGGTCGTCCGCCTCGGTGATCGCGCGGACGACGACCACCCGGGTCGAGCCGGCCTCGACGACCTCGTCGAGCCGCTCCAGGTCGATGCCGCCGATCGCGAACCACGGCTTCGACTGCTTGCGGCCCGCGGCGTACGACACCAGCTCCAGCCCGGCCGCCTGGCGTCCCGGCTTGGTCGGCGTCGCCCAGGTCGGGCCGACGCAGAAGTAGTCCGAGCCGACCTCGTCGACAGCGGCGTTCACCTGGCTGAACGAATGCGTCGAACGCCCGACGATCGGCCCCGGCCCGACGATCGCCCGCGCCGCGTGCACCGGCAGGTCCCGCTGCCCGAGATGCAGTACGTCGGCGCCGGCCGCGAACGCGATGTCCGCACGGTCGTTGACCGCGAGCAGCTTGCCGTGCCGCTTGCAGGCGTCCGCGAACACCTCCAGCGCGGCCAGCTCGTCGGCGGCCTCCATCTCCTTCTGCCGGAGCTGCACGATGTCCACGCCACCGGCCAGCGCGGCGTCCAGGAACTGAGCGAGATCGCCCTGCTTCTCCCGCGCATCCGTGCACAGGTACAGCCGGGCATCCGCGAGACGGTCGGTGTGGTCAGTCACACCCCAAAGCCTGCCATGACCAGCCAGACGTAGGGTTTACGGCATGCCAGACGTAGTGGTGATAGGCGGCGGACTGATCGGGTTGGCCACGGCGTGGCGGCTGGCTGTGGATGGTTTGGACGTCACCGTGTGTGACCCGACGCCGGGCGCGCAGACCTCGAACGTCGCGGCCGGGATGCTGGCGCCGGTCACCGAGGTGGAGTTCGGCGAGGACGAGCTGCTCGCGCTCAACCTGGCCTCGGTCGACGCCTGGCCCACGTTCGCCGCCGAGCTGGAGGAGCTGACCGGGCAACCGGCCGGGCTGTACCAGACCGGCACCCTGTCGGTCGCGTACGACGTGGACGACATGGCAGTGCTCCGCCGGGTCGCGGAGTACCAGCGACGGCTCGGCCTCGAGGTCGAGGACCTGTCCGGCCGGGACGCGCGTCGCCGCGAACCCATGCTCGCCACAGGCGTCTCCGGCGGCGTCTGGGTCCCGGGCGATCACTCCGTCGACAACAGGCAGGCCCTTGCGACGCTGCTGAAGGCGCTCGACCGTTCCGGCGTCCAGCTCGTCCGTCAGCGCGTGACGCGGATCATCACCTCCGGTACGACGGCCACCGGCGTACAGCTCGGCAACGGGGACACCGTCGACGCAGGACAGATCGTCGTGGCGGCGGGGCCGTGGTCGTCGCAGCTGGACGGCGTACCGGAGGAGCTGCGGCCGCCCGTCCGTCCGGTGAAGGGCGAGGTACTGCGGCTGCGCGTCCCCGAGGCGTACCGCCCGGCGTTGCAGCACACCGTGCGCGCGACGGCCCGAGGCTTCTCCGTGTACCTCGTACCGCGGCCCGGCGGCGAGCTTGTCGTCGGCGCGACGAGTACCGAGCTCGGCTACGACACCCGGGTGCTGGCCGGCGGCGTGTTCACCCTGCTCCGCGACGCGCGGACGGTACTGCCCGTCATCGACGAGCTCGAGCTGGTCGAGACGATCGCGGGCCTCCGCCCGGCGACCCCGGACAACGCGCCGGTGCTCGGCCCGTCCGGACTGGATCGGTTGCTCTGGGCAACTGGTCACTACCGGAACGGCGTCCTGCTGACGCCGGTCACCGCACAGGTCGTCGCCGACACCGTCCGCACCGGAATCCTCCCGGAGCTCGCGAAACCCTTCCTGGTCAGCCGGTTCGCGCACTGACCCACGGTTGCCGACAGCAACCGCAATCATTGTGAACGACAACAATGTAGTTCAGCGTTGAATTGTAACCTTTACGTTACAGGCGTAACACTGACCCCATCAGCACCTGTTGTCACATCAGCATCAGCACATAGGGTCAGATGACGTTCACAACGGGGAGTTGGTTGCGATGCGCAACGTTGTTCGGATTCTGACCGGGATCGCGGTACCGGTGCTGACCGCGGCCGTGATCACCGCCGGTTCACCGGGGCTCGGCGCCTACAAGGTGCAGCAGGGTGACACCCTCAGCCACATCGCCGGCCGCTACGGCACCACGGTCAGCAACCTGGTCGCGCTGAACAAGCTCGGCGGCAACGGCAACGCGATCTACGCCGGCGAGGTGCTCAAGGTACCGGCGCAGACCGCAAGCACTCCGGCCAAGCGCTCCCAGCTCGGCCGGGTGACGTACGTCGTGAAGGCCGGCGACACGATCTCCGGGATCGCGAAGCGCTACAACTGCTCGCAGGCGAACCTGCTGGCCGCGAACAAGCTGAAGCCGAGCGACCCGATCTTCGCCGGCAAGTCGCTCCAGGTCCCGGTGAAGATCCGGCCGAAGGCGCGCACCGACAACACGTTCGCCGGCCGCACCTACGCGGACCACATCGTCGCCCAGGCGAACCGCAACCGGGCGATCCTGAAGAAGCGCAAGCAGCCCACCCGCTCGCAGATGCGGTCACTGATCGTGAGCACGTCGAAGCGGTACGGCGTCGACCCGCAGCTCGCGCTCGCCGTCGCGTGGCAGGAGTCCGGCTGGAAGCAGCGCGTGGTCTCCCCCGCGAACGCGATCGGCACCATGCAGGTGATCCCGTCCAGCGGCCGGTTCGCGTCCCGGATCGTCGGCCGCGAGCTCGACCTGCTGAACGCGCACGACAACGTCACGGCGGGCGTCGTCCTGCTCAGCCGGCTGACCGGGGCGGCGCAGCTGAACATCGCGGTGGCCGGCTACTACCAGGGCCTCGGCGGGGTGAAGAAGAACGGCATGTACCCCGACACGAAGGCGTACGTGACCAACGTCCTGCGGATCAAGGCGCAGCTGGAACGCGGGTGGAACCCCCTGCGGTGAGCCTGGCTCGGTAACGCTGAGACGTTATCTACACTCTCTGCAGAACGGTTTGGGGAGAGGCGGCTCACCGCAAGTGACGGACGACGTGGACACGCAGGTCAGCGACCGCCTCGTCGGGCGCGTGCTCGACGGTCGGTACCGCGTGGGCGCGCGCGTCGCCAAGGGCGGGATGGCCACCGTCTACCAGGCCCTGGACATGCGGCTGGACCGGACCGTCGCGGTCAAGGTGATGCACGACGGGCTCGGCGACGACGCCCAGTTCACCCGCCGGTTCGTGGCCGAGGCCCGGGCCGCCGCCCGGCTGTCGAACCCGAACGTGGTCGCGGTCTTCGACCAGGGCGACGACGACGGCACGCTGTTCCTGGCGATGGAGTACGTCCCCGGCCGCACGCTGCGGGACGTGATCCGCGACGAGGCGCCGCTGTCCCCCGCCCGCGCGCTGGACCTGCTGACCCCGATCCTGTCCGCGCTCTCGGCCGCCCACGACGCGGGCATCGTGCACCGCGACATCAAGCCCGAGAACGTGCTGATCTCCGACAAGGGCGCGGTGAAGGTCGCCGACTTCGGCCTGGCCCGCGCGGTCAGCGCCAGCGGCAACACCGCCACCCAGGGCCTGCTGATGGGCACGGTGTCGTACCTCGCGCCCGAGCTGGTCACCGACGGCAGCGCCGACGCCCGGTCGGACGTGTACTCGGCGGGCATCCTGCTGTACGAGATGCTCACCGGCAACAAGCCGCACTCCGGCGACACCCCGATCCAGGTCGCCTACGCGCATGTGCACAACGACGTACCGCCGCCGTCGCTCGAGCAGCCCGGGATTCCGCCGTACGTCGACGCGCTCGTGCAGCGGGCGACCGCCCGGGACCGGGACCTGCGGCCGACCGACGCGCGGGTGTTCAGCCGCCAGGTGCACCGGGTCCGCAGCGCGCTCGACGAGGGGCTGCCGGACGACCCGGAGCTGACCGGCGACCTGACCGTGCCAATCCAGCAGATCCGGCAGGACAGCGGGTACGACGACGGGTACACGCGCGGCGAGCCGATCCCCGGTAGCCAGCCGATCCGGCACGACACGATCGTCGTACCGGTGGACCACGGACGGCCGACGGGTGCGCCCGCGAAGACGCCGCCGGCGGCACCGGCCGGCAAGGCGCAGCCGCGGCGGAGGTCGCGCGGTCCGATCGCGTTGATCGTGATCCTCGCGCTCGCGATCGGCATCGGCACCGCCGCCTGGTACTACGGCATCCACCGCTACACGACCACGCCGTCGCTGGTCGGGATGTCGGTCGCGGCGGCCGAGGCCGAAGCCGGGAAGACCGGGCTGAAGACGAGCCTGGACAACCAGGACTACTCGGAGGACGTCGCCAAGGGCGCCGTGATGCGCACCGACCCGGCGCCGGGCGACCGGATCCGGAAGAACGGTGACATCGGGCTGACCGTCTCGAAGGGGCCCGAGCGGTACCGGGTGCCGCAGCTCGTCGGGCTGCAGCTGGACGCCGCGCAGCAGGCGCTGTCGCCGATCAAGCTGATCACCGGGCAGATCAACGAGCAGTACAGCGAGACCGTCCCGCAGGGGCGGGTGATCGCGATCAGCCCGAAGTTCAACACGGTCGTGAAGCCCGGGACCGCGGTGAACTTCGCGGTCAGCAAGGGCAAACGGCCGATCGCCGTCCCGGACCTGACCGGCAAGTCGTACCGGGACGCGAACAAGGCGCTGAAGAAGCTCGGGTTCGTCGTCACGAAGACCACGCAGTACGACGACAAGGTGCCCGAGGGCGACGTGATCAGCCAGAACCCGAACAACGGCACCCTGTTCGCGAAGGACAAGGTCGCGCTGGTCGTCTCGCTCGGCCCGCCGCTGGTCGAGGTACCGAACGTGAAGAAGAAGACCACCGCGGACGCGCAGCAGATCCTCACCGGGGCCGGCTTCAAGGTCACGGTCCAGAAAGCGCCGTTCAACCTCGGCCTCAACATCGTCGCCGCCCAGACCCCCGGCGCCGGCCAAAAAGTCAAACCCGGCACCACAATCGTGATCACCGTTCTTTGATCCACCCCTCCCCTCTTCTTTGAGGGTTACTCAGAAGCCGCTAGTAGGACTTAAGGAAGAGGGGAGAGAAAGAAGAGAGATTGAGAGTGGTGCTTGGGTTCGGCGTCATGGGCTCCGGGTCTCGGACGGCCACCAGTCCTTCGCCGAGTCGTGGCAAACGGCCCAGACCCCCTGCGGCGAGTCGTGAGAAAAGGCGCCAGAAACCAGCCACAATCCACGACTCGACGAACAGGCGCCGAGCCGTTCGCCACGACTCGGCAAAGAGCGGCATACCTCCGGCTGACCACCAGACCCAGCCACCACTCTCAATCTCGTCTTTTTCTCTGCTCTTGTTCATCAATCTCTTTCCCGAAAGCTCAGCCGGATCTTTCTGAATAGCCCTCTTTTTCTTTCCACCCCTCCTCTCTTCTTTTTCTTCTCACCGTCCCGTTTGCCTTGCAGGCCCCCACCTCCTCTCTTTCTCTTCACCTCCCTCGAAGCCCGTTTTGCCTTGCAGGCAAGCGTTCTGATGAGATGTCAGGCGTGAACCACCCTCGTGTTGCTGTACTGGCTCTGCTGGCTGTTGCAGCCGCCTGGGGATCGACGTTCTTCCTGACCAAGGACCTGCTCACCAGGATGGACGTCGCCGACTACCTGGCGTTGCGGTTCCTGATCGCGTCGGTCGCGCTGATCCTCGTCCACCCGCCCGCGATCGCCCGGCTCAGCCGTCTCGACCGCGGCCGGGCCGTCGCCCTCGGCATCACGTACGGCATCGCCCAACTGGTCCAGACCGAGGGCCTGCGGCACACCTCGGCGAGCGTGTCCGGCTTCGTCACCGGCATGTACGTCGTGTTCACGCCGCTGCTCGGCGCGGTCATCCTGCGGCACAAGATCGGCCGCTGGGCGTGGGTCGCCGTGATCCTCGCCACGGTCGGCCTCGGCGTACTGTCGCTGCGCGGGTTCAGCCTCGGGACCGGCGAGCTGCTCACGCTGGCCTCGGCCGGTCTGTACGCGCTGCACATCATCGGCCTCGGCGCGTGGTCCACGTCCAAGAACGCGTTCGGGCTGTCGGCGTTGCAGATGATCGTGATCACCTGCACGTGCGCGGTCGGCGCGATCCCTGGTGGGTTCTCGGTGCCGTCGACCGGCCGCGACTGGATCAGCGTGGTCTACATGGCGCTGGTCGCCGGTGCGCTCGCGCTGATCGTGCAGACCTGGGCCCAGGCGCACCTGACTCCCACCCGCGCGGCGATCGCGATGACAATGGAGCCGGTGTTCGCGTCGGCGTTCGCGGTGCTGTTCGGTTCGGACAGCCTGACGTGGCGGATGCTGGTCGGCGGCGCGCTGGTGGTGTCGGCGATGTACCTGGTCGAGCTGGCGCCACGACGTAAGTTCGAGGCGGAAGTGCAACATCTGGCGCAGTAGTTCGTTCGGGCAGCGGGAGGTGTGATGCGGGAGAACCGGCCGCGCGACCGGTGGTTCCCGTACGCCGTCATCGCCCTGCTGCTCGCGGTCCTCGCCGGCGGGACGATCAGCAACCTGGTCGAGCACCCGCAGCCGCAGCTGGTCTCCGAGGGTATCCCGCACGCCTCGGTCCGCTCGACGCTGGGCAGTGACCCGTACGACGACCTGGTCCAGCACGCGCTCGCCGACCTCGACGCGCTCACGCTCCCGAACGGCGCGACCCTCGCCGGCGAGAACGGCCCGTGGCGGTACGTGTGGCCGCGGGACGCGTCGTTCGTCGCGGTCGCCCGGTGCGCGATCGGGCAGTACGGCAAGGCGCTCGACGTACTGGCGTGGCTGAATCGTGTCCGGCCCACGAGCGGGCGGTGGGAGGCGCGGTACCAGGAGAACGGCGCGCACGTGAGCGACGGGCGGACGCCGCAGCTCGACGGGTCCGGGTGGGTCGTGTGGGCGACGTGGTTCTGCCGCGCGGGCGACAAGTACTGGGACATGGTGCGCGAGTCGGCCGACCAGATCGTGTCCGAGCTCGGGCCGGACGGCCTGCCGGACCCCTCGCCCGACTACTGGGAGCGCCCCGAGCGGGACGTCACGCTCGGCACCGTCGCGCCGCTGCTGACCGGACTGCGCGCCGCGGTCCGGATCGCCACCGCGCAGCACCACCCGGCCGAGGCAGCGCGCTGGTGGACGGCCGCGGAAAAGTTGTCCGCGGCAACGGATCGGGTGTTCGGCCCGGACTATCCGCGGATCCCGGCGGAGGCCACCAGCTTCGTCGAACCCGGCGTCCAGCCGGCGTCGCTGGAAGGCGGCCGGGACGCGATCGTCACGGTCCTCGGCCCGCCGTTCGCACCGGCCCGTCCGGTGGTCAGTACGGCGATCGACACCGCGTACGACGTACTGACCCAACCGAACGGCGGTGTCACGCCGGGCGAGGACTGGCGGGCGGACGGGGTGTCGTGGACGCCCCAGACCGCCCTGTTCGCCCTGAGCGCGGCCGCCCGCGGCAACCAGGACACCGCGAACGCGCTGCTCACCTGGCTCGACCACCACCGCACCAAGACCGGCGCCCTACCGGAGAAGATCAACCGCGACAACCGACCGGCCGGCGAGGCCCCACTGGCCTGGACCTCGGCCCTGGTCATCCTCACCGTTGCCGCCCTCCACGGGAGGTTACCGATCCCGTCCTAGCAGATCTCCATGGCGTCGTGGCTCGGGGTGGCCGGGCGGTTGGTGCTGGTTTTGCCGGAGTAGAAGAACGCGGTCGACGCGATGTCGTCCTGCAGCGGGAGGTACCGGCCGCCGGAGCGCCAGCCGAGCGCCTGGACGTCGACGCGCAGCCGCTCCTTGAAACGGATCGGGTCGGGCAGGTGGAACCGGTACATGCCGAAGCGCTGCTGGCTCTGGTACTGCCCGTCCGGGCGGATTACCTGCGGCATCCCGAGGTACGGCGTACTGAACTCGGTGTAGCCACCCAGGTGCGGTACGTCGAAGTTCCAGGCGCCGCCGAAGTAGTCCTCGGTCCCCGTCCCGCAGATCGTCGGGAACTCGTCGTCGCCGTCGACGAAGAACTTGACCTCGCCCTCACCCCACCAGCCGCTGCTGTTGACGCCCCACGCGACGTACGTGCCGACGTAGTGCCCCGGGCCTTCCACGCCGTCCAGCAGCGTGTGGACGGTCTTCGCCTCGAGCGGGTTGCTCCGCCGCCACTGCGCGTGCAGGTACGCCGCCTTGTCCGGTACGGCGCCGAGCCAGTAGTCGACCTGGAAGTACACGACCACGGGCTCGTCGTGGGTGTTCTCGATGGTGAGCTTCGCCTGCTGGTTGAACGGCATCTCCCAGTAGCAGTTGAACCCGCCGTTCGGGTTCACCGCAACCGGCAGCGAGTTGACCTGGGCGAACTTGCCCCAGCCCGAGCAGAAGAAGTCGCCGACCGGCGTCTCGACCGCGGGCGCGTCGTCGCCGTCCCAGAAGGCCCGCAGTACCAGTCGCCGCCAGTGGTCGACGTGCGTGGTCAGCCAGATGTGCGTGATGCACCCCGACCCGGCGATGTCCGCGAGCGTCGCGGTCTCCCCCGGCCCGATCTCGATCGACGGCGAGACCTTCCAGCCCTGCCCCAGGTCCCGGGCCGCATGCGCCCCGGTCCCCTCGGTCCGCCGCCCACCCTGACCGGGCTCGCCGGTCGGGTTCTCCGCACTGATGGAGCGCGTCTCGACGTCGGCGAGCGCGCTGATGCCGGTGAGGTTCCCAAGTGTCATAGCGCGACCTTAGGCTGCCCCGGGTCCGCACAGAAATCGATTGCCCATGAAGTGGACCGCGCCGGCGGTCTTCACGATCACGATCAGCAGGACGTGACCTTGGCGGTCAGGCCGGTGAAGGACAGGCAGGCCCACGGGCGACCCTGGTCGCGCTTGGCGCGGACGATCAGCGGGTAGGCGTCCGCGCCGCGGACCTCCGGGGCCTTCTCGGTCGGGAACGAGCCGACCGCTCCGCCGCGCGCCTCGGCGGCCGCCTTCACGTCCGCGACGCCGACCGTACTCCGGTTGGCCTTCTGTGCCGCGGCCTTCGCGTCGGTCGCGACCTGCAGCGCGAACTCGACCTCGGGCGGCTTCGACCACGCCGTCTGCGACACCGGGATGATGAACCCGAACATCGCCAGCCCGACCGCCGTCACGATCTGCCGCAGCCGCCGGGTCTGATCGCTCAGCAGCAACGCCGCACAACCGATCGCCAGAACCGCGGTCAGCCCGCGCAGTACCCAATGCCGGTCGAGGCGACTGTCGACCGCCAGCCCGGCCACCACGGCGATCAGCAGACAAAGCCCGGCCGCACCCAGCGCCCGGACCCGCGGAGACAGAGATTGCATGCCGCAGACAATAGACGCCCTGACGTACGGTGACTGCGCAGACCACCTCGGAGGGAACCAGATGACAGTTCTTCGGATGGACAACGTCGGCATCGTCGTCGACGACCTCGACACCGCGATCGCGTTCTTCGCGGAGCTCGGCCTCGAGCTGGACGGCCGCGACCAGGTCGAGGGCGACTGGGTCGACCGGACCGTCGGGCTCACCAGCGTCCGCTGCGACATCGCGATGCTGCGCACCCCGGACGGGCGCGGCCGGCTGGAGTTGTCGCAGTACCACTCCCCTGAGCTGATCGCCTCGACGCCGCCGAACCCGCCGCACAACACCCTCGGCATGCACCGCGTGATGTTCGCGGTCGACGACATCGACGACACGATCGAGCGGCTGCGCGCACATGGCGGGGAGCCGCTCGACGGGGTCGGCCGGTACGAGGACATCTTCCGGCTCGCCTACCTGCGCGGACCGTCCGGCATCATCATCGCCCTCGCGGAGCAGCTCAGCTGAACGTCGTCGACAGCTCCTGGGTCTGCCCGGTCGCCGCGGCGCGGTACCCCGACTCGATGATGTCGATGACGTGCCGCGCGTGCTCGGCGGTGACGATCGACGGCGTACCGTCGCGGACCCAGTCGACGAGCTGCATGACGTCCTCGTACACGTGCTGCTCCTCGATCTCCCGGTGTACGCCGGTCACGTGCGGGAGCAGCGCCTGGTTCCCGGGGCCGCGCGGCGACAGCTCCGCCGGGTCGCGGCGCGGGAAGTCGAACGGTTCGTCGTTCAGCAGCAGGCCGTCGATCGTTCCCGCCGTACCGTAGTAGGCGCCGCCGAACCCGCCGCGCATCCCGCCCGCGGCCGTCCCGGTCGCGACACAGAACAGGTTGTCGCCGAAGTCGATCAGCAGCACGGTGTTGTCGTCGGCATCGGTCCGCACGTCCCGGCGTACCGGCACACGAACACCGGACATCGCCGTCACACGCTTCGCCGGCCCGAGGATCCCGGTCACCGAGTGCAGCGCATACACGGTCATGTCGTAGACCGGCCCGCCACCGGGTTTGCGGAAGTACCACGACGGGTCGATGTTCGTCAGTACGTCGTTCCCGCCGCGCACCGGCTCGTCCTCGTGGTAGGTCCCGAACGCCGCACCACAACTCACCCACGACAACGTGCCGATCGCCCCCTCCGCGATCAGCTCCCGCGTCCGGACGTGATGCGGCCGCAGCATCTCCCCCGGCGAGGCAACGATCCGCACATCATTGGCCGCCGCCAACTCGATCAACTCGGTCGCCTCGGCCACGGTGAGCGTCATCGTCTTGTTGAAATGCACATGCTTACCCGCCTGCAACGCAAGCTTCCCCTGCGTGTAGTGCAACCCGATCGGCGACGCAATCGTCACCGCGTCGACCTCACCACGCTCGAGCAATTCCTCGTACTCGACAAAACCCCGCCGTACGCCGAACCGCGCCGCCGCAGCCTCCGCCCGCCCCTCCACCGGATCACACACCGCCGCCAATTCCACCCGCCCCACCAGATCCCCCTGGGACAGATGCGGCAACAACCCACGAACCGAAATACTCCCCGCCCCGACAACCCCGATCCGCACGGAATCCGCCATACCCACAATGCTATTCGCGGCGCTCTGTTTCAGCTGGCCTCGCCGCGTGCCTCGGTCAGCTGTTGCGGTGGGCGACGACTCGGGTGAGGCCGAGCGTCCGGCCGGCGTCGGCGTGGAGCATGCGGGCCTCTTCGCGACCGGGTTGGCCGGTGTCGAGGTCGCAGGCTTCGTTCCACTGGAGCCAGTCCTCCCAGCCGTGCGGTAGCCGGTCGGAGACCTCGACCGTGACCAGGCCGGTCTTCTCCCAGTGCCGGCGCCACCAGCCCGGGCTGTGCCAGGCGCAGAAGTCCCACTTCCAGTACTCCGCCAGATGCTCGGGCGGCAGTACGCCGTACTCCTCCTTGGACCCCGGCAGCGCGATCCCGATCTGCCCGCCGGGCTTGACGAAGCGTGAGAAGTACCCGAGGTAGAGGTCGTCCGTACCGAAGTAGTGGTACGCCCCGATGCTGACGGCCGCGTCGAAGAACCCCTCGGCGTACGGCAGCGACCGAGCATCCGAGTAGACCGGATGCACCCGCCCGTCCAGGCCGGCCTCGACCACACGCCGGAGGTTGTCGTCGGGCTTGATCCACAGATCCGTCGCCCAGACCTCGACCCCGAACTCCTTGGCGAGAAAGACCGAACTACAGGCATTCCCACACCCCAGATCAAGCACCCGCATCCCCGGCTCGAGCGACATCACCCCGGCCAGCGCCTCCGCCTGCCAGACCGGGTTGGGCCCCATCGAGGCATCAACCATCCACCGAGCCGAGTACCTGGCCGACCGCGGATACCGCTCGTTTCTCAACAGCTTCGCAAGCTCGTCATCATCCATGCGCCCGCAGTCTGCGCCCACCACCCCACCCGCGCAAACGTTTATTCACAGGACATTCGGAGCGACGCCAGCACCACCCCACCACCTTCAGGCGCCAGCACAATCTCCAACCCCCACTCCCCCGGCGGTACGGCGTACCCCAACTCGGGAACCACCGACGCCGTACCGATCAGCAGCGGGATCGACCGACTGGACCGCGCCTCGACAGCAAACCCCCGCCGCACCAACGGCACCGCCGATTCGTCACAAGCACGTCCGTCCGCGCATCCCACCCGGACCGAATCGTCAACGGAGCAAGGGCTTCCACGTCGAACCCGGCATCAGCCGCCGACCCCCAACGCAGCTCGGGTACCAACACGTTCCTGGGCAACTCGCGCGCCGGATAACGCATCGCACCCGCGTACAACTCAACGAGCTCCGGATACCTCGCCTGCAACCCGGCCGCAATCTCCGTGGCCCAAGCTGCCAACATGATCCGAACCGTCGGCTGCGTCGGCTCACTGTCCGGATCATGCAGCGCCAGCAACGCGCCCGGCTGCTCTGCCATCAGCCGCCGCAACTCGACCCGCAGGCTCTCCCACCCAGCCATAAGGCGACCATAAGCCCGTCCGGCAGAATCCCGGACAAGCGCATCTGGTGGATGACTGCCGGCGCGACCGTCGTCGTGCTCGTCATGACCGCTGCAGGTCGGACTTGCACGACAACTGCGGCACCCTATTCCGCCGTAGGCTGCTGACGCCTCTCGCCTGGTCTTCCAGCGGGCGACGGCAAGGCGTCGAGGACGGCTGCGAGGCTCTGCGGATCGCGCCTGGCGATGTTGTGCCCGACCGGGATCTCGTGCACGCGCCAGGCCGGGTCGTTGTGCAGTCGTTCTGTCAGCTCCAGGAACGGGGTGCCCGTCCAGTCGCCGCCGCTGATGTACGTGCGGCGTAGCGCAGGCCACGCCTTCCCCTCCAGCCTGATGCCCTGGACGAGGCTGGCCAGCGGATGCGCTCGTGCCCGCGGATCCATGCCGTCAGGTACGCCGACCCACCGGCCGTCGGCCCTCGCCCCCGCGACGAACATCTCGCGGAACATGTCCGTGGTCAGCGACCAGCAGGAGTCGCCGTCGTCCGGTACGTACGCGTCGATGTACACCAGGTGCTCGAGCCGATCGCCCAGCCGGTCCGCGACGCCCGCGATGACGAGGCCGGCGTAGCTGTGCCCGCACAACGCAACCGACGTACCGTCAAGCCCTTCGACGATCGCGGTCACCTGATCGATATGCGCCTCGAGATTCGCCGGCCGGTCCACGTCCGCCGGGCCCTCCGACTCGAGACCCGCCAGCGTCACCGCCTCAACCCGATGACCCCGCTGCCGCAGTTCCTCCCCCACCGAGTCGAAGACCCACCCACCCTGCCAACCACCCGGCACCAGCACAAACTCCACCACGCCATCCTATGCAGCCTCCGGACGGGCAACCTCAGGATTTCTGCCGCTCCGTGCCGGTGTCGAAGAAGCGGTCGAGGTACGACGCGGACTTGCGGTTGCTGTCGCGCACCAGGGAGAAGACTTCTGCACCGTCGGACGGGGCGTCCGGGAGACGGTATGCCTGCGCAAGTCCGAGGTACGCATCCGGAGAACCGGCGGTGGTGGACGCATACTCGCGGGCTTCAGCCTCGGCCCGCTCGATTGCATGGTCGAAGGAGCTTGCACGCCACAACGTGACCCGCTCTTCGTACGCCGAGCCGCCGACTCCTGCAGGGACTCCGAACTGGAAGATGCAGCGCACCGCGTACCAGTCGGCATCGTCGTCTCGCGCTGTCATACCCGGCATTTTGCCAGCAGGCCGGCGAGGAGAGCGCGGGAACTGGCTGGTCGGGGCTCAGGTGAAAGCGCGCGCTCCTGCTCGTGGTTGGGAACGTGCGACAACTCCTGCGGGCTGTGAACAGGTAATTGCATGTCGCATGCCACCACGGGGTGTTCACAGTCACCCCGCGAGGCAACTGATATGTGCCCGGACGGGCGGGTCGAGTTCGCGCCACGCGAACACTCACCCCGCTCAGCCTCGCGGAGCACCCGCGGGCTGACAGCCTCCGCCCGTAGCAGGCGGCCACTTACGCACCACGCCTGTATACGCACCACGCCCGCTTGCACACACCCGCTTACACACGCCCCCGCTTACACAGCACGCCTGCTGGTCACGGTGCCAGCGTCACCATTCGTCACCTGCAGCCTCACGAAGGACGCTCGCCTGGCTGTCACCCAGCGAGCGGCAGCTCGCAACTCTCCCGCGGTAGCGGGCTGCTCCCCGGCGACAGCCGGGTGCATGCCGGCGGTAGGCCGGTGGGTGGGTGGGAGCGCGCGTAGCACCTGCGGGAGGGAGTGGAGCGACCGGAGTAGGTGCGCAGCACGCGTGGGGAGATCACGCGCGCTGGTGGATCACACTCGGTAGGTGGCACCTCGGGTGGGTCACAGCCGGTAGGTCACGTCAGTTAGTGGGCGTGGAGCTTGGGTGGGTTAGAAGGGGAGTTTGGGTTGGGGTGGGGCGTGGGTGGGGTCTACGCCGTCGAAGAGGCTGCTGACCGACTCGCCATCGTGGATTCGTTTGATGGCTTGGGCGAACAGGCCTGAGACCGAGGTGGTTTCCAGCTCTGGGAAGCCGGCCGGGCGCGGCACGGTGTCGGTGCTGATGACCTCGGTGATGGAGGGATGCGAGCGGAGGCGCTCGACTGCGGCACCGGCGAAGAGGCCGTGGGTGCAGGCGACGGCGGCTGAGGTGCAGCCGTGGTCTTTGAGGCGGTCGAGGAGTTCGATGATGGAGCCGCCGGTGGCGATTTCGTCGTCGAGGATGATGGCGCGGCGGCCGGCTACCTCGCCGACGATGGCGTCGATGACGACGCGGTCGTCGGCCAGGCGTTGTTTGCTGCCGGCGGCGACCGGGACGCCGAGGAGGCGGGCGAACTGGGTGGCGGTCTTGGCGTTGCCGAGGTCGGGGCTGACGACGACGGTGTCGGACAGGTCGCGGCCGCGGAAGTGGTCGGCGAGTACGCCGATCGCGGTCAGGTGGTCGACAGGGACCGAGAAGAACCCGTGCACCTGCGGCGCGTGCAGCGCCATCGTGAGGACCCGATTGGCGCCGGCGGTGGTGAGCATGTCCGCGACGAGCCGGCCGCCGATGGAGATGCGGGAGGCGTCCTTCTTGTCGGACCGGGCGTACGCGTAGTGCGGGATGACGGCGGTGATCTGGGCTGCCGATGCGCCGCGGGCGGCGTCGATCATCAGCAGCAGCTCCATCAGGTGCTCCTGCGTCGGCGGGACGAGTGGTTGCACGATGTACACGTCTCGTTGCCGGCAGTTCGTCTGCAGTTGGACCTGCAGACAGTCGTTGCTGAAACGGTGGATCTCGACCGGAGACAGCGGTACGCCGAGATCACTACAGATCTGCTCCGCCAACTCGTTGTGGGCACTTCCGCTGAACACGACGATCTCTCGCACGGCTCTCCCCGAATGCTGCGACCCGAACAGCTGAACCCTAACCGATGAGTCGCGCCAGGCTTTCCGCGGCCGTCCGGCAGTCGGCCGCCGACGCGTCGAGGTGCGTGACGATCCGCAGCTGGGTGGCCCCGACACCTCCGACGAGTACGCCGGCGTCGCGGGCGCCGGCGACGACCGACGGCACGGTGTGGCCGGTGCCGGCGAGGTCGACGACGACGATGTTCGTCTCGACCTGCTCGGGCTTCACCGACCCCGGCGCGGCGTCCGCCAGAACCGAAGCGATGGCCCGAGCGTTCGCGTGGTCCTCGGCGAGCCGCTCGACGTTGTGCTCGACGGCGTACATCCCGGCAGCGGCGAGTACGCCGGCCTGGCGCCAGCCGGCGCCGAGGCGCTTCCGCCAGACGCGGGCCTCACGGATCAGCTCGGCCGATCCGACCAGTACCGAGCCGACCGGGGCGCCGAGGCCCTTCGACAGGCAGACGCTCGCGGCGGCGGCCCGGGAGGCGTACGACGCGACGGTACGGCCGGTCGCGACGGCGGCGTTCCACAGCCGGGCGCCGTCGAGGTGCAGCGGGAGCCCGGCCGCGTCGAGCTCGTCGGCGAGGGCGTCGTACGCGTGCTGGATCGACCCGCCGCTGAAGTTGTGCGTGTTCTCGACCGAGACGGCCGACGTGACCACGAAGTACGGGCCGAGGTCGGGCGCGATCAGGGCGCGGATCTGGTCGAGGTCGATCTGTCCGGACGGCGCGGTCCAGGTACGGGTCGTGACACCGCTGGCGGCCGCGTGCGACCCGAGCTCGGCGCGGACGATGTGCGCGCTCGACTCGCACAGCACCTCGCCGCCGCGCGGGACCAGCGCCCGTACGCCGAGCACGTTCGCGAGCGAGCCGGTCACCGTGAACAGGCCGGCCTCGTGCCCGAGCAGGCCGGCGACGTGCTCCTCGAGCGCGTTGACGGTCGGGTCCTCGCCGTACACGTCGTCGCCGACCGGAGCCGACGTCATCGCCGCCAGCATCTGCGCCGACGGGCGGGTGACGGTGTCCGAACGGAGGTCGATCACGCTTGCGCTCCGCGCAGCCGCTCCGCGACCAGGAACGCGAGCTCCAGCGACTGGTGCCGGTTCAGCCGCGGGTCGCAGGCCGTCTCGTACCGGTTCACGAGGTCCTCGGCGACCAGATCCTCACCGCCGCCCAGGCACTCGGTGACGTCGTCGCCGGTGAGCTCCATGTGCACGCCGCCCGGCCAGGTCCCGACCTGCTCGTGGGCGTCGAAGAAGCCCTGCACCTCGTCCATCACGTCGTCGAAGTTGCGGGTCTTGTACCCGTTCGGCGTCTCGAACGTGTTGCCGTGCATCGGGTCGCACACCCACGCGATCGGCGAACCGTGGTCGCGGACGGCCTCGAGCAGCGGCGGCAGCGCCGAGCGGATCTTGCCCGCGCCCATCCGGGTGATGAAGGTGAGCCGCCCCTCGATGCCCTTCGGGTTCAGCTTGTCGATCAGTTCCCGGATGTACTCCGGGGTCGTGGTCGGGCCGATCTTGACGCCGAGCGGGTTCGACAGCGAGGCCAGGAACTCGACGTGCGCGCCGTCCAGCTGCCGGGTCCGCTCCCCCACCCAGAGCAGGTGGCCGGACACGTCGTACGGCTGCTCGGTGCGGGAGTCGATCCGGGTCAGGGCGTGCTCGTACTCGAGGATCAGCGCCTCGTGGGACGCGTAGAAGTCGACGGTCTTGAACTCGTCCGCGGTCGCGCCACAGGCCCGCATGAAGGCCAGCGCCCGCTCGATCTCGGACGCCAGCTGCTCGTAGCGGCGGCCGACCGGCGAGGACTTCACGAAGTCGGTGTTCCAGGCGTGTACCTGGTGCAGGTCGGCGTACCCACCGGTGGTGAACGCGCGGGTCAGGTTCAGCGTCGCGGCGGCCGCGTTGTAGACACCGCGCAGGCGGGCAGGGTCCGGGATCCGGGACTCCGGGGTGAAGTCGAAGCCGTTCACGGCGTCACCGCGGTACGACGGCAGCGTCACGCCGTCCCGGGTCTCCTCGCCGGACGAGCGGGGCTTCGCGTACTGCCCCGCGATCCGGCCGATCTTCACCACCGGGACGCTGGCCGCGTACTGCAGCACGACGGACATCTGCAGCAGCACCCGGAGCTTGGCCCGGATGTTCTCCGCGGTCACGCCCGCGAACGTCTCGGCGCAGTCGCCGCCCTGCAGGATGAACGCCTCGCCGCGGGCAACCGCGCCGATCTTGGTGGTCAGGTCGTCGCACTCACCGGCGAACACCAGCGGCGGCAGCGTCCGGAGCTCGGCGATCACCTGCTCGAGGGCCGCGGAGTCCGGCCAATCCGGCTGCTGCAGGGGCTTCAGGGCCCGCAGCTCGTCCAGCGTCGGAACCCCTGGAACCTGCCCCGTCGTCAACGTCGCGAATTGCATGGAGCCAACTCTAGATGAGGGCATGGAACCGAGCGTGACCGTCTCAGGTCAGCGACCCCGGATCCGGCGGTACGTCGACGGCGTGTTCGCGGAGCGCGGTGAGTGGGACGGTGTCGAGGGTGCGGGCGTGGGTGGAGGCCAGCACTACGGGGGCCGCCGCGCCGTCGTGATACGCCTGCAGCCAGCGCGCCGCGACCACGCACCAGCGGTCGCCCGGTCGAAGACCCGTGAAGCTGTACTCCGGGCGCGGGGTGACCAGGTCGTTCCCGACGGAGGCCTGATGCGTCAGGAACTCCGCCGTCATCACCGCGCAGACGGTGTGGCTGCCGAGGTCCTCGGGTCCGCTCGTGCAACAGCCGTCGCGGTAGAAGCCGGTGACCGGATCGGTCCCGCACTCCTCCAGCGGCTCGCCGAGGACGTTCAGGTCGCTGTCCATGGCGGCAATCCTCGCCGGAAGCGGGGCGGAAACGGGTCAGAAACGGGTCAGCTGGCCTTCGTGTCGCCCAGCCGGACGTGCTCGTCGACGGATTCGCCGGCCTTGATCAGCTCCTTGGCCTTGTCGGCGTACATGTCGACGTACTCCTGGCCGGACAGCCCCATCAGCGCGTACATGATCTCGTCCGTGACCGAGCGCAGTACGAACCGGTCGCGCTCCATGCCCTCGTACCGGGAGAAGTCCATCGGCTCGCCGAACGCGACGCCCGGGCGGACCAGGCGCGGCAGCAGCCGGCCCTTCTCGCGGTAGAACAGCACCGGCTTCATCCGGCCCGCGGGCTGCAGCTTGTGGGTGTCGATCATCGCGACCGGGATCACCGGTACGCCGGCCACGATCGCCATCCGGGCGACACCGGTCTTGCCCTTGTACAGGCGGCCGTCGGGCGAGCGGGTGCCCTCGGGGTAGATCCCGAACAGGCCGCCCTTCTCGAGGATCTCCAGGCCGGTGTTCAGCGCGGCCAGCGAGGCGCGGCCGCCGGAGCGGTCGATCGGGATCTGGCCGACCGAGCGGAAGAAGGTGGCGACCAGCTTGCCCTTCAGGCCGGGGCCGGTGAAGTACTCCGACTTGGCCGGGAAGACGATCTGCCGCGGCACCGAGACCGGCAGGAAGATCGAGTCACAGAACGCCAGGTGGTTGCTGACCAGCAGCGCCGGGCCCTCGGTCGGCACGTGCTCGACCCCGGTCACCTTCGGCCGGAAGAGCAGTTTGACCAGTGGCGCGACAAAGAACCGTCTCAGGAACAGATACAGCATCCGTCTCGACCTCCGTCAACTCGCCCGACACACATCTACCCAGACACGACAACCGCGGCGCGTCAACCGTTCCGGTGCGGACACTACGTTCCAGCTTCCCCCTCAGGCAATGTCACCGCCAGGAATGCGGGTGTTGCTCACCGTGTTGTCACCTGGATGCAGACTGATCGCAGCCTGTTCCTCGTCGAGGCACGGCGCCGCCAGGGGTGCCAGACGTGTCTCGACGAGGAACTTAATGCGACGATTGTCACGCGCCCGGACGGCGCGACGGTGAGGACGTGAACGGCGAGGAGTCGAGCGTGCCAGTGCAAGCCCACGCGGAGGAGTTTCGCAGTCCCGGGACCGGGGGGAACGCCGCCGTCGGCGTGCTGCTGAGTCACGGATTCACCGGGTCGCCGCGCTCGATGCGCCCGTTCGGGGAACACCTGGCCGCCGCCGGGTACGGCGTGGCGGTCCCGCGGCTGCCCGGCCACGGCACCAGCTGGCAGGAGATGAACAAGACCAGCTGGCAGGAGTGGTACGCCGTCCTCGACAACGAGCTCGAGCGGCTCCGCAAGGAGCACGACCAGGTGTTCGTGATCGGCCTGTCGATGGGCGGCTGTCTCACTCTGCGGCTGGCCGAGGAACACGGTACGGACATTTCCGGCGTGGTCCTGGTCAACCCGTCGGTGCAGACCGACGACAAGCGGCTCGCGCTGCTCCCGGTGCTCGCGCGGGTGCTGCCGTCGTTCCCCGGCATCTCGAACGACATCAAGAAACCCGGGGTCGAGGAGGGCGCGTACGACCGGATGCCGCTGCGCGCGCTGCTGTCGCTGTCCCAGCTGTGGAAGGTCACCCGCGCGGATCTGGCGAAGATCACGCAGCCGGTGCTGTTGTTCCGCAGTACTGTCGATCATGTGGTGGAGCCGAGCTCGGGGCGGACGATCCTGTCCTCGATCTCGTCCCGCGATGTGACCGAGACCCTGCTCGAGGACAGCTATCACGTGGCAACCCTGGACAACGACGCACCGCGGATCTTTGCCGACTCCGCGGCCTTCATCAGCCGTTTGACCGGTCGAGACGATGCGTGACAACGGACTGACCGCGACGTCGTACACGTCGCTCGGCGGCATCGACCCGTTGGTCGCCGAGCCGGTGCTGGACGCCCTGAAGGCGGCCGGCATCGCGGCGTACTGCGAGAACCAGAGCGAGGCCCTGAGTGAGGCACGCACACCCGACGAGGCCGAGGAGCCGGTCCGGATCCCGCTCGGGTACGACGAGATCTTCGTCGACGCCGAGGCGGTGGACCGGGCCCGGCCGGTGATCGACCGCAGTACCGAGGACGCGGAGTGGCGGTCGCTCGTCGAGCAGTTCAACAAGCCGTCCGCGCCCGGGCACGATGGCGGCGAGGACCCGGTGCCGCGGTGGCCGGCCAGCGAGGACGTCGACGACAAGTACGAGCCGCTGATCGACGTACCGACCGGGCTGACCGTCGAGGCGGACACGCCGCCGGACGACGAGGACGAGAAGCCGGCCAAGCCCGTCGACGACCCGCACGACCACTTCGTCCCACCGGAGCCGCCGCGCGGCCCGCGGCTGGACTGGGTCAGCCGGCTCGCCTGGCTCGGCCTGCTCGGCGGCCCGCTGCTGCTGATCGCGGCCGCTATCTTCGACTTCGGCACCGGCCGGATCACCACGCTCGCGGTGGTCGGGTTCATCGGCGGCTTCCTCACCCTGGTGCTCCGGATGAAGGACCGCCTACCACCCGGCGGCGGTGGCGACGACGGGGCGGTCGTCTGAGTTAGAGTTCGGATCGTCGGACAATCCGACAGATCCGAGGGAGGTACCCCGTGCAGGTCACCGAGACGGTGGAGATCACCGGCCACCTGATGGACTCCGGGCTGCTGTCCCGCGTCCTCGACGACATCCGCGGGTACGGCGGTGAGTACACGCTGGACAAATTCGACCTCGGGTACGACAAGGACGACCCGTCGACCGTCCGGATGACCGTCGGTGCGGAGGACGAGGAGTCGCTGCAGCGGCTGCTGATGCGGATCCAGACCAAGGGCGCGAACCTCGTCGACCCCGGCACGCCGGAGATCACCGAGGTCACCCGGGACGGCGTGTTCCCGGACGGGTTCTACTCGACCACGAACCTGCCGACCCGGGTGCGGCTCGGCGGCCACTGGGTCGACGTACGGAACCCGGAGATGGACTGCGGCCTGCTCGTCGAGGGCGACACCGTGCGGACCATCCCGATGTCGGACGTGCGGGCCGGGATGAAGATCATCACCAGCGCGCAGGGCGTCCGCGTCACTCCCCCGATCGTGGTGAACACCGAGGACGGCTTCGGGTTCATGGAGTCCGACGTGTCCTCGGAGAAGCCGCAGCGGGTGCTGGTCAAGCAGGTCGCCGACGGGATGCGCGAGGCCAAGGCGAACGGGCAGAAGGTGCTCTGGGTCGGCGGCCCCGGCATCGTGCACACCGGCGCTGCACCGGCCATGGTCGCGATCGTCGAGGCCGGGTACGTCGACATCCTGTTCGCCGGCAATGCGCTCGCGACGCACGACATCGAGTCGTCGCTGTACGGGACGTCGCTGGGCGTCGACCTGGCCCGCGGGCGCGGTGTCGAACACGGGCACGAGCACCACATCCGCGCGATCAACACGATCCGCAAGGCCGGGTCGATCGCGGCCGCCGTGGAGCAGGGGGTGCTGACGTCGGGCGTGATGCACGCGCTGGTCCGGCAGGGCAAGTCGTTCGTGCTGGTCGGGTCGGTGCGCGACGACGGGCCGCTGCCGGACGTGTACACCGACGTACTGGAAGGCCAGCGGGCGATGCGCGCGGAGCTGGACGGCGTCGGGTACTGCCTGATGGCCGCGACCATGCTGCACTCCGTTGCTACCGGCAACATCCTGCCGGCGTCGATCCCGCTGACCTGCGTGGACATCAACCCGGCGACCGTGACCAAGCTCGCCGACCGCGGCTCGTCGCAGGCCCGCGGGATCGTCACCGACGTCGGGCTGTTCGTCGAGCACCTGGCCCGCGAACTGTCGCCGGAGTACGCGGCCGGGAAGTGACCCCGGCGGCGTAGAGGCTTGGAGTATGAACGAGGACTTCGCAACGTTCCTGCGCCGCTTCGAGGAGGCGAACACCGCGTTCGTGAACGGCGACCCGTCGTTGTGGCTGCCGCTGGTGTCGCACAGCGAGCACACCTCGATCTTCGGCGGGTTCGGCGGCCAGGAGGTCGGCTGGTCCGACATCGGGCCGCGCTACGAGTGGGCGTCGGCGCAGTTCCACGACACCGGCAACCCGGTGGAGTTCGAGTACCTGGACACCCACGTCGGGACGGACACGGCGTACACGGTCGCGATCGAGCGCTGCACGGTGCACCACGTCACCCAGGCGGCGCCGGTCCCGCACGTACTGCGCGCGACGATGATCTTCCGGGTCGAGGACGGCGAGTGGAAGATCACCCACCGGCACGCCGACCCGCTGAACCCGAACGCCGCGCCGCCGGCCTGATCAGCGCTGCAGGAACTTGCGGACCGGGTTCTGACCGCCGGTCTTGGCCTTCTCACCGGCGCCGGTCCTGGAGCCGGCGCTCGTGCCGGCGGTGGAGCCGGCAGCAGTGCTTGTGCCGGCCTCGGCACGGGTGGCCGGGCCGCGGTCCAGGCCGATGCTGGCGACGCGCTCCTGCTCGACCGCACTCCGCAGCGCGGTCGCGAAGTCCGCGACCGCCTGCGCCTTCTGCTCGGGCGAGGACGGCTCGGACACCGGGTGCGGCGACAGCCACTGGCTGGCGACGACCAGCGTGCGGTACTGCTGGTCGGTGTCGATGTACCCGCCGTCCTCCGGCAGGACCACCAGGTTCTGGTGTTCCACGACCCCGGTCAGCCCCGCCTGGCACCGGCCGCCCGCGTGGCGTTGGTACGACACGGCGCCGTCGACCGGCCGGGTCTCGCTGGCCCTGCTGATCACGCCGACGACGTCGTGCCCACTGGTCGGCCGGCCGAGGTCGATCGTCTGCCGGGGCGCCTGCTCGTCGAGGACGACCGACGGCACCAGCTCCTTGGTCGGCGGGTCGTCCCGGTCGGCCAGGTAGCGGGCCCGTTCGCGCAGGTCACCGCCGTACTGCTGGATCGACGCGACGACGGTCTCGATGTTCGCGTCGTGCCCCGGGCTGAAGGTCGGGATCGGGCCGGGCAGGTCGTGACTGACGATCACCACCTGCGTGTACGACGTGCCGGGCTCGAGGTACGGCGTGTCGCGGTCGGCGATCACCACCGCCGGGCGTTCCGGGTGCGGCGACTTCCGGCCGACGCCGTACCGCCAGCCGTCGTCGAAGCCCTTGTCCTCGTGGTACTCGTCACCGGACTCCTCGGCGAGCGCCTTGACCGCCGCGATCACCTGCGTGCCGGTAACGTGCCGGCCGAACTTGACCGTCAGCTTGGCGGCTCTGGGGGCGATGTCGTCGAACATGCGGGCTCCTCGCTGGACCGGCAGGTGCCCTCGGATTCTAGTGAGCCGAGGGGTTCGTCCGGCGGCCGTTGGGTGTTGGATGGGCTCATGACCGAACTCGTACAGCTGGCGGTGGCCGATGGCGTCGCGACGATCACGTTGGACTCGGCGCACAACAAGAACGCGTTGTCGCAGCAGTTGACCGGGGAGTTGCTCGAGCACCTGGAGACGGCCGGGGCGGACGACGACGTACGGGTGATCGTGGTCCGGTCGGCGCTGGACGTGTTCTGTTCCGGGGCCGACCTGTCCGAGGCGACGACCGTCGGGATGGGCGTCGGCGCGCAGCGGATGGTCGACGTCCAGCGGGCGATCGTCGCGAACCCGAAGCCGGTCGTGGCGCGGGTCGCCGGGCCGGTCCGCGCGGGCGGGATCGGGATCGTCGCGGCGGCCGACATCAGTGTCGCCGGCGAGAGCGCGACGTTCGCGCTGACCGAGGTACGGCTCGGGCTGGCGGCGGCGACGATCTCGCTGACGGTCCTCCCCCGGCTGACGGACCGCGCGGCGGCGTACACGTTCCTGAGCGGCAACGGCTTCGACGCCCTGGAGGCGTCCCGGCTCGGCCTGCTCACGCTGACCGTCCCCGACGCCGACCTCGACGACGCGCTCGCCACTGTGGTCACGTCCCTGCTGAAGGGCGCGCCGCAAGGTCTCCGGGAGACCAAGAAGCTCCTCAACCGCACGCTGCTGGCCGACATCGACGCTCGCGGCCAGGACCTCGCCGAACTCTCCGCTTCCCTCTTCGCCTCCCCCGCCGCCCAGGAAGCCATGCTCACCTTCCTGAACCGCAAGAAGAAGTAATCCGTTTGCCGGCCGGGGCCGGCGCTGCTGGACTGCCGGCATGCACGTGACCGACGCTCAGCTGGACCAGTTCCGCACCCAGGGGTACGTCGTCGTACCCGACGTCCTCACCGCTGCCCAGGTAGCGGCCGGCCGCCGGGTCGTTGCGGCGATGCTCGAGCGCAACCCGCCCGACGGCGTCGGCGCGCACTTCCTGTGGCCGGAGCTCGACGAGACCCACCCGCTGCTGAGGCTGTACCACGCAGCCGGAGTCGGTGACCTCGCCGCCGAGTTGGTGCGGCCGGATCTCGCCCTGCTGGAGCCGGACCAGGCGCAGGTCGCGACCACGATCCCGCCGTGGTCGCACGTTCCGGGCGGACCGCACGTGGACGGGGTCACACCGTGCCTGCCGGACGGTACGCCGGGGACGTTCACCATGCTCGCCGGTGTCTGGCTGACGTCCCAGGAGAACGTTGACTGCGGCAACCTCTATGTCTGGCCGGGCACCCACCTCGGGTTCGGTGCGTGTCTCGCCGAGCACGGCGCCGACGCCCTCACCAGACTCGACCCGCTGGCCCCGTACCCGGACATCCCGCTCGGCGACCCGGTGCAGGTCACCGGCCCGGTCGGCAGCGTCCTGTTCGCGCACTACCTGCTGGCGCACAACATCGGCGGCCACGTCGGCGACGTACGGCGGGAGACCCTGTACTACCGCCTCCGCACCACAACACACCGGGCTCGCTGGCGGGAAGTCGTCACCGATCCGCTGGTGGAGTTCCGGGGGTGAGGTGCGGATCGCCAGGCCATCACAATTGCTGGTCGGCGGCGCCGTCCCGCGTGGATCGCGTGTGGTGGTGCGATTGTGATGGCCTGGGGGTTCGCTCCACCTCGACCAGCAGTGGCAGATGGTCGGAGGCCGCGACCAGGTCGTCGTGGGTGGCCCGGATCGGGTCGAGGTGGCCGGTCAGGGGTGGGGTGAGCTGGGCGGCGTCGATGCGCTTGTGCGGGTTGGCGGAGTTGAACGTGAACGCGTCGCCGAGATCGGTGAGGCCTTCGTCGGCGAGGCGTTTCCAGATCGGGCCGTCGGGCTCCTCGTTGAGGTCGCCGGTCAGCAGGTACGGCGTATCGAACGAGCGGCAGAGCGTGAGGACCTGCTCGAGTTCGTGCTGCCGGCCACGCGGGTGCAGGCCGAGGTGGCAGACGACCACGGCCAGGCGAGTCGGGCCCAGCTGCAGTACGCCGCCGACCGCGCCGCCGGGCAGCTGGGTGGCGATGAAGTTCAGCCGCCGGCGGACGAACGGGCGCCAGATGCGGCGCGACCGGATTCCCGTCAGGTGGATGCCGTCGGCAACCAGGATCGCGTTCCGGGCGGACGCGGCGACGTACCGCATCCCGAACGTCGCCGCCATCGCCCGGCGTTTGCGGCGGGTACCGAACCAGGTCGGCGCCTCCTGCACCAGCATCACGTCCGGCGCGCACCCCCGAACCACCCGCGCGAGCGCCGTACGGTCGTCACCCCACCGGTGCACGTTGTACGACAGGACCCGCAGGGTCATGCGTCAGGGTCGCCGTTCGCGTCGGCGTGGTGCAGGTCGGCGTCGGCGCGCATTCCGGTACGCCGGGCCGCGGACTTGCGGGCCGCGCGCTCCAGGCGGGTCGACCGGGCCGCGGCCGTCTTCGCCGTCACGGCCGTCGTCTTCACCCGAACCCGCCGCAACCAGGTGGCCTCTTCACGAGCCAGATCCGCCGCGCCGACCATACCCGCCTCCGGACCGAGCACCGCGCGCACGATCCGCGCCTCGGGACGGAAGCCGCGACCGGTCAACGTCCGCTTGAACGCCTCCCGGGCCGGCGCCAGCAGCAGCTCGCCCGCGTCGGACACACCGCCACCGATCACGAACGTCCCGGGGTCCAAGGCGGCGGCGAGGTTCGCGAGGCCGATGCCGAGCCAGCGGCCGACGTCCTCGAGCAGCTCGACCGCGACCGGGTCACCGTCCTTGGCCAGCTCGGTCACCATCGGGCCGTTGATCTTGCGCGGATCGCCCGCGGCCGCCCGCAGCAGGTTGTGCGCGACCGGCGAACCGGACAGCGCGAGCTCGCGCGCCTCCCGGGTGAGCGCGTTGCCGGACGCGTACTGCTCCCAGCAGCCCCGGTTCCCGCACTCGCACCGGTGACCGCCGGGCACCACCTGCATGTGCCCGAACTCGCCAGCGATCCCGAACTTCCCGCGCTGCAGCGCGCCGTCGTTCAGGATCGCGCCGCCGATGCCGGTACCGAGCGTGACGCAGACCAGGTGGCTCTCCCCCTGGCCGCCACCGAACCGCCACTCCGACCAGGCGGCCGCGTTCGCGTCGTTCTCCACCACGACCGGCAGCCCAAGCCGGCGCTCGACCGCGTCCTGCAGCGGCTCGTGCCGCCAGGCGAGGTGCGGCGCGAACAGCACCGACGACCGGGTCCCGTCGACGAACCCGGCGGCCCCGATGCCGACGGCAATCACGTCGTGCCGGGACTCCAGATCATGGACGATGTCCGCGATCGCGTCCTCGGTCTCCTTCGGGTCCGTGGTCGGCGTGTCCCGGCGCAACCGGGCGAGGATGTTGCCCTCCGGGTCGACCACGCCGGCGGCCACTTTGGTGCCGCCGATGTCGATGCCGATCGTCAGAGCTTGTGTCAGAGCCAAGGTTCGACCTTCCTCGCGACCCCCGCCGGACTGTCTCCAGTATCCGTCATCGCGCGGGGGCGGGCTGCCGGGCCAGGTCGGCGGCGCCGATCAGGCCGGCGTCGTTGCCCAGCTCGGCCAGGCCGAAGCTCGCGTGCGGGCGGCTCGACTTGGCCGGCAGGTTCTTCTCGAAGGCCTGCTGCGCGGACTTCATCAACAGGTCCTTCGCGGCGCTGACGCCGCCGCCGATCACGATCTGGCTCGGGTCGAACATCGTCGCCAGGCTGGCCAGTCCTTCGCCGAGCCAGCGGCCGAGGTCCTCGAGCAGCTCGACCGCGCACGGGTCGCCCTTCATCGCCGCCTCGGTGATCATCGGCCCGGTCAGCTCCGCCGGGTCGGTGATCCCGCACACGCTCAGCATCTGCGCGGCCGCGAGCGACCCGGACTCGGCCCGGGCCCGGCCCTCGCGGACCAGCGCCCTACCGGATGCGTACTGCTCCAGGCAGCCGCGGGCACCACAGCCGCACCGGTGCCCACCGGGGACGACGCGCATGTGACCGAGCTCGGCCGCGACCCCGTGCGCGCCGCGCAGCAGCTGGCCGTCGATCACCACGCCGCCGCCGATGCCGGTGCCGACCGTGATGCAGATCATGTGCTCGGCGTCCTTCGCGGCGCCGAACGCGAACTCGCCCCAGGCGGCCGCGTTCGCATCGTTCTCGACCACGACCGGGACCTTCAGCTGCTTCCCGACCCGGGCGCCGAGCGGCTCGTCCCGCCAGGCCAGGTTCGGCGCGAACAGCACGGTCGAACGGTCCGAGGAGACGAAGCCGGCGGCGCCGATCCCGACCGCCTCGACCTCGTGCGTGCCGATCAGTTCGGCGGCCGCGTCGCAGATCGCCGCCGCGATCGCGTCGGTGTCGTCGGCCGGGGTGTCGCGGTGCGTGCGCGCGATGATCGCGCCGTGCTCGTCCACCACGCCGGCCGCGATCTTCGTGCCGCCGATGTCGATGCCGATCGTCAGTCCCATGGTTCGGGGTCCTCACTCACGTCGATCCGGTCCACCCGGGACCGGGTCGGTTCCTGGGCCGGGTGGGCCGGTTCCTCCTCCGGTGGCGAGGTCCGCGACGCTGCGTCCTCCCGCGCCTGCCGGGCCGCGTCCGCGGCGGCCTCCAGCAGCGACCTCAACGAGCCCAGGACGTGCGCGGCCGCGGTGGACAGCTGCTCGACCGTCTCGGGGCTGGTGTTCCGCACCCGATGGATCAGCTGACACACCGGACACCACACACAGTCCGGCCCAAGCTTGTGCTCGTGCTTCTCGTCTTCTTGTTCGGCGTCCGGTGGTGCCTCCGACGCCGCGTTCTGGAGTACGGCGAACAGCTTGGCGGCTTCCTCGGCGACCGAACCGACCGGCTCCTTGCTCACCGGCCTTCCCCGATCGCCGCTTCCCACCGCGCCAGCTGCTCGTGATACTCCGCCGTGAGCCCCTGCGCCAGCTCCTGCGCCGACTCCAACGGGCCGGACCCGCTCGGCACTTCCGACGCCGCCACCCGGGCGGACTCCTTCGGCGCGAACCGCACCTGCAACCGTCCCTCGTCCAGCCGCGCGCCGGCGACCACCCCGCGCGCGAGCGCGGCCGGCAGCGGCAGGACCCGGCGGTACGACCCGACGGTGACAATCAGCTCGTCCCCGTGCCGGGCCAGCTCCAGCTCGTCCGCGGATGCCAGCGGCAACGGCATCGTCAGCGTGTACGTCCGCCCGTCGGTGTCGATGTGCCGGTCCACCCACAGCGAGGTGTCGTCGGTGGCCCGCGAGAACGGGTCGTCCCCGCCGTACATCTCGACCGCGAAGGCCGCCAGTTCCTCGACGCCGACCGGTTCGCAGACGCGGTACGGCGACTCCCAGATCGGCAGCGGCCGGAACGAGTCCGCCACCTCCTCGAGGATCCCGCGCTGCGCCGCGACCCACTGCCGGCGCCAGGTGTCCGCGCCGGCCGCCGGGAACACCCGGTTCGCGACCACGCCGTCCACGCGGTACCCGTACAGCGAGAGCCTGGTCAGCGAACGGCGGGCCTCCGCGACCACGACCGCCTCCGGCGTCAGCACCAGCCGCACCGAGGCGTCCGGGCCGGCCAGCAGCGTCCGGATGTCCGACAGGTCGCTCTGCAGTTTGCGCAGTGCGTCGAACACGTTGTCGTCCGGCACCGGCAGGCTCGATCCGCGACTCAGGAAGGGCCGGAACGTGCGCATCATCTTGCGCTCGGCGTTGAAGATCCGGTCCAGGTACCAGTTCAGGGCCTCGGGCAGGCCGAGCAGCCGCAGCGTCTCCGCGGTCGGCGCGCAGTCGACGACGATCACGTCCCAGCGGCCGGACCGGACGTGGTCGCGCACCTCGAGCAGCGCGAGCACCTCGGCGGCACCGGGCAGCACGGTCAGCTCCTCGGCCTCGATCGGGTCGACGCCGATCATGTGCAGCACCGACCGCAGATAGCTCTGGATGTCGCCCCAGGACCGCTCGAACTTCCGCTGCGCGTCGATCTGCTGGACGAACAGCAGGTCGTCGATCTCGGTCGGCTCCTGGCCCACCTCGGAGTCGAACGCGTCAGACAGCGAGTGCGCGGCGTCCGTGGACAGCACCAGCGTGCGCAGTCCGCGGAGCGCGGCGAGCGTCGCCGTACCGGCAGCGGAGGTCGTCTTGCCTACGCCGCCCTTACCTGTGTAGAGCAGAACCCGGGTCACTGGATTACGACTCGACGCGCTTCTTCAGGCCCTTCAGGGCGGTGTCGATGATGACCTTCTCGGCCTTGCGCTTGAGCATCCCGATCATCGGGATCGCCACGTCCACGGCGAGCCGGTACGTCACCTCTGTCCCCTCCGCACCCAGGTCCCTCAGGACATAAGCGCCGTCCATCCCCTTGACCATCTTGGCCTCGACGAGCGTCCAGGTCACCTCGTTGCGGGACCAGACGTAGGCCAGCGTGTACTCGTCGGAGATCGCCCCCGCGTCGACCTTGAAGCGCACCTTGTTCGGCCGCCCCGCCTCGTCGGTGGACAGCACCTCGGTCTCCCGCATCGAGTCGGCCCACTCCGGGTAGGCCGCGAAGTCCGCGATCACCGCCATGATTTCCTTGGGGGTCGCGTTCACCTGGATGGTCGAGGTGGTCTGTTCCGCCATCGATTCACCTCTTACCTTCGCTGGGACGGGTGCTGCCTGGGACTGCCGGACCCCCCGATGGATCCGCGTCCTCCCCGGAGACTATCGCGGGATCGGATCCGGTACGGCGTTCGCCCGCCGCGCGGCCCGCCTCGACCTCGTCCTTGAACGCCCACAGTCGCTCCCGGTACGTCGCGACGTACCGCTCCTCCAAGCGCGCCGCGGCCCGCCCGCGGACCGGTTCCGCCGGGTCGACGCGCAGGAACCAGTGCACGACCACGCCGTCGCGGACCGCCTCCAGCCACCACTCCGCCGTACCGGTCGCGGCGCCCGTCACGGACCACCGCACACCCTCCAGGCCGCGGCGTTCGGAGGGGGTCAAGGTGAGGTCCGGCCACCACTCGCGCCAGAGGGTGTCCGAACCGAGCCGTTCGGCGACGTAGGCTGGATCAGCAACGACCAGGTCGTCGCAACTGATGTCGAACTGTGGCATGACTAGAACCTAGTTCCGTGGGTCACATAAACCTGGCTACTTACGGGTAGGTGACTGTAGCGTGCGCCGGAAGTCGACAATTCGTGACCGACTGAGGAGACGCGGATGCGTGAGTACACCGTTCCTGCTGTGACAGAACCGCCCACCGGCAGCCTGAGCGACCCGGTGTGGGCGAACGCGTCCTCCCATCCTGACACCGCCGTGTTCAGCCGCCGGACCGGTGCGACCTGGACCGACGTCACCGCCGCGGAGTTCGCGCAACAGGTGGCCGGCGTCGCGAAGGGCCTGATCGCGGCCGGGGTGAAGCCCGGCGAGCGGGTCGCGCTGCTCAGCCCGACGCGGTACGAGTGGACGCTGATCGACTACGCGATCTGGAGCATCGGCGCGGTCACGGTGCCGATCTACGAGACCTCCTCGGCGGCGCAGATCCAGTGGATCCTGACCGACTCCGGGGCCGTCGTCGCGATCGTCGAGAACGCCACCCACGGCGCGGTCGTCGACTCCGCGCGGGCCGAGGCGCCGGCGCTGGGCGAGGTCTGGCAGATCGAGGCCGGTGCCGTCGACCAGCTGACCGCGCTCGGCCAGGACGTCACCGACGCCGAGTTCGACAAGCGCCGTACCGCGGTCACGCCGGCCGATCTCGCGACGCTGATCTACACGTCCGGTACGACGGGACGCCCGAAGGGCTGCAAGATCAGCCACTCGAACTTCATGGACGAGCTCGGCCCGGCGGTGAAGATCCTCGACGGCCTGTTCGACACCACCGGCGCGAGCACGTTGCTGTTCCTGCCGCTGGCGCACGTGTTCGCCCGGATCATCCAGGTCGGCTGCGTGATGAAGCGGGTCAAGGTCGGGCACAGCGCCGACGTGAAGAACCTCGTGGAGGACCTCGGCGCCTTCAAGCCGACGTTCATCCTGAGCGTGCCGCGGGTGTTCGAGAAGGTGTTCAACTCCGCCGCCCAGAAGGCGCACGGGGACGGCAAGGGCAAGATCTTCGACGCCGCCGCCGAGACCGCGATCGCGTACTCGCAGGCGCAGGACAAAGGCGGCGCGGGCCTCGGGCTGAAGGCCAAGCACCTGCTGTTCGACAAGCTCGTCTACAGCAAGCTCCGCGCGGTCCTCGGCGGCCAGGTGCAGTACGCCGTGTCCGGCGGCGCCCCGCTCGGCGACCGGCTCGGCCACTTCTTCCGCGGCATCGGCGTACCGGTCCTGGAGGGGTACGGCCTGACCGAGACCACCGCCGCGGTGTCGGTGAACCTGCCCGACGACATCCGCATCGGTACGGTCGGCCGGCCGCTGCCGGGTGTGACCGTCGGGATCGCGGAGGACGGCGAGCTGCTCTTCAAGGGCGGCCAGGTGATGCAGGGCTACTGGAAGAACGACGAGGCGACCGCGGCCGCGATCGACGAGGACGGCTGGTTCCACACCGGCGACCTCGGCGAATTCGACGTCGACGGCTTCATCCGGATCACCGGCCGCAAGAAGGAGATCCTGGTAACCGCCGGCGGCAAGAACGTCGCCCCCACCCTCCTCGAAGACCAGATCCGGCTGCACCCACTGGTCAGCCAGTGCATGGTCGTCGGCGACGGCAAACCGTTCATCGCCGCCCTGATCACGATCGACCCCGAAACCATCGTCCCGTGGGCCACCGAACGCGGCAAACCCACCGACGTCGCCTCCCTCACCAAGGACCCCGACCTGATCGCCGAAGTCCAAAAAGCCATCGACGACGCCAACGCCTCGGTCTCCCACGCCGAAGCCATCAAGAAGTTCTCCATCCTCCCCATCGACTGGACCCAAGAGTCCGGCGAACTCTCCCTCAAACTCTCCCTCCGCCGCCACATCGTCATGAAGAACCACACCGACGACGTCGAGGCCCTCTACGCCAAGTAGGTAGAGGTAAGAGAATTGAAGAAAGAACAGAGAACAAGAGAAATTTAGAGTGGTGGCCGGCCTGCGCAGTCAGCCGGCAGGTTTGTTTGTGTGACACCGGTGTGGCAGAGACAGATTTTCGAGGTCCGCGAAGGCCGAGCGAGTACCGCCGGCGCCAACCGCCCATAGACCGGTCGCAGCTAGGGGCGGGTTGGGGAGGATTTCCGCCCGGATCGGCAAGAAATACTCCCCACACCGGGTGCGGGTCCGTCGACCCGGCACCCTGAGCCCAACTTCCGACTCAAGCGACCGACATGCCCGGCCGATCTCGCCCCGAGACTTCTGAATAGCCTTCAGAGTAAAAAGAAAAATAGAGTGGGAGTTGAGTGCCTGGCTGGGTCTGGCGGGCCAGTGACAGTCAGCGGTGTAAGCCTCGCGGCTTCTGAATGACCCTCACCGTTGTCGGACTTCTACAACTCGTCCTGGGGTCCATCGTCGGTCGGCGTCGGCACAGGCTCAGTCGGGTAGAGATCGCGCCATAGCCATGTGAGGAACTCTTCATCGGTGTCCCAGTCGTCATACGCGGCAGCGACGTCAATCGCCCCAGGACGCAAACCCTCATGGCGCCCTTCAGCAGTTGGGTGAGGGCGCTACTTCAGGTGGAAGGCAGGGCGGGCACGGACGCAGGGATCAACGTGCCTCGCCCCGCCGGTCTCAGCCGCCGACCTCGGAGTGCAGCCGATCATGCAGGACCCTGAGGTCACGGTTCGGGACGACGTCCGTGGCCTCCCGGAGCAAGTCCCGGAGTTCGATGACGGCCATTCGAACCCCGTCGTTCCAGCCCTCGGAGTAGCCACGGTGCCAAGGTGAGATCCTGTATACGAGTCGCCAGAACTGCTTCATCGGTCGAGCCATTCCGCTCCGGACTCGTCCCGGTGAAAGCCCTGGTGATGGCCGAGGACGCAGGGCTGATCTGTCACCGGGTTCCGCCCGTCACAGTCGATCTCCTGAGCCGACCGCAGGACAGGCCAACCGCGATGCGAGGACGAACCGCTTGTCTCCGTCTGCATGGCCACAGAATCGCCTGCCCGTGGGCATCCGCACTAGACGCTTTCTCGTCCCCGAAAATGCTCGTCGCGGATGGCGCGCAGGAACCTGCGCGCCTCGTCGTCATGCAGGGCTACGTCAGCGAACCGTTCGTGCGTCGCCAGGTACATGGCTATGTCGCGGGGATCACGCGTGCTGATCTCGGAGTGGAACGTCTCAATGACCACGAGCCGCTCGTCGTGCACACTGAAACACGTCATCGGAAGGTCCGGCATCTGCCGGCCCAGCGGCACCACATCGATGCGGACGTTCGGGAGCCGAGACAGCGACAGCAACCGATCCAGTTGGACGGCCATGATCGGCGGCGCACAGATCAGCCAGCGCAAGACGTGTTCGCAGATGACGAAATGAAAGGTCCGCTCGAGGTCGTACAACACGGCCTGTCGCTCCAGCCGGGCCGCGATCACCTTTGCCCGCGTGTCATCCGGAAGAGCGGGCGTTAGCCCGAACACCGCGGACGCGTACTCAGCGGGCTGAAGGAGTCCCGGAATGAGCTGTCCTTGGAACAGACGGAGCGTGGTCGTTCGTGCCTCGATCGCCTGGATGGCCTTCTGATGCTTCCACTGACCGATCCTGCGGATCTCCCGCCACGCGGTCTCCTCGGTGGCAGCGAGCCGTGCAGCCGCAACGAACTCGGCCTTCGCGTCGTCCGAGACGTCGAGAGCAGCCAGGATCAGCTCAGCGTCCTGGGTAGAGGGGAGGACTCTGCCGTTCTCGATCTTCGACAGCTTCGCCGCAGACATCGCAGCCCTGCGAGCAATCGCGTCGCCCGTCTTGCCGGAGGCGACTCTCAATGCTCGCAGGGCTTTGCCGAGGTCCGTACGTCGTTCGTCGTTGGTCAATCCGGCCGGTACTCCTCGACGGGTACGGCGTTCGCCTGCGCGATCTCGCGATAGCGTCGGTACTCCGGCAGCCGGTCAGCCGGCAGCAACTCCGCGCCCTCGAACTTGCCGTCAGGTGTGTAGAACATCCGATACACGTCTGTGTCATCGAAGAGCCAGAAGTCATGGTCTGGCAGACCTGGCACATCCTGATGAGCCCGATCGATGATGCCGATCGATTCGCCGGCCGCGACATTGCCGGGGTAGGCAGCCAGCTCGTACCTGAGGTAGTCGGTCAGCGGAGACCGAAGCACGTGGACCCTGGAGATCGACTTCCCGCGGTCAGTGATCGCACGCACCCAAGGGTTGTCCGCCCACTCCGGAGGCATCGGATCCCCTGCTAGGAACGCTTCGAACTCATCCTTCTCATCGTCGATGTCGTAGACCGAGAGGCATTCGAACCGGAACGCATCTCGCTCGAACGAGTCGAAGAGAGACGCGAAGTCATCACCGACGAGCACGGAAATACGCTTCCAGAACGTCAGCCGGCACGACTACCGCCCCCTCACCCTCAGGCAGGTCAAGCTGAGCCAGCCGTTCAGGCGTCAGTTCGTACCACCCTTGGACGACGTAGTGCGATCCGTCCTCAGTAGCCCACAAGGTCGGGCATTGACCGTTCCTGCATTGCGGGTCACCCGATAGCTTCTTCAGCATCGCCCTAGCCTCCTCGCACAGCGCGACCGGTTGTCAGCCCGATGCTCTCCGTAATCGACTCGCTCGGTCAAGAACCGCGGGCTTTCCAGAACAGGAAACTGGAGGCGGCCACGGAACCGACTCTCTTTCGAGAGAGTCAGCGTTCTTGCCCCTGCGCGAAGTGAGAGTCAGACAACGTCTTCGGACTTGACGAGGTAGGTCTCGAGGTCATCGGTCACCACCAGGTGCTGCGCGGCGGCAATGATCGACTCAACACCAGGTTCGCGAATGATGATTGCGTCGGTCGCGGCGAAGTATGCACCGGAGGCGTTTTCGCCGGTCTGCCTCCATCGCTCCATCAGGCGCCCGACTTCCGCCAAACTCAGGAACGTCGCAGCCCATGATCCGCGATCCGGCGTATCGATCCATCCGTCCACGTTGCAGACCGACTCAGGGGACTCGCCCTCCTCGAGCAGCAGCCGCAGCCGAAACCCGGGTCCGTCGATCGCGAACAACGCATACCTCCGTCGGTAGTACCTCTGGGATCAGCCGATCGGTTGATCGTTGGACGAGCTTGTTGGGTGATGTGGGGGTGGGGGGTGCTCGGCGAGGCTTTGGGTATGGCGATTGTTGAGGTGGACGGTCTGCGGAAGGCGTATGGCGGGCGGGCGGTGGTTGATGATGTCTCGTTCAGTGTGGACGAGGGGGAGATCTTCGGGATTCTCGGGCCCAATGGGGCTGGGAAGACGACCACTGTGGAATGTGTGGAGGGGCTGCGGGTTCCGGATGCGGGGCGGGTTCGGATTGCGGGGCTGGATCCGGTGGCGGATCACGCGGCGGTGACGCAGGTGTTGGGGGCGCAACTGCAGGAGAGTGAGTTGCAGGCGAAGCTCACCGTTCGTGAGGCGCTCGAGTTGTACTCCGCTTTCTATCCGAATCCGGCCGACTGGCGCCCGTTGGCCGAGCAGCTCGGGTTGACCGCGCAGTTGGCGTCGCGGTTCGGGGTGTTGAGTGGTGGGCAGAAGCAGCGGTTGTTCATCGCGCTCGCGTTGATCGGCAACCCGCGGGTCGTCGTGCTCGACGAGTTGACCACCGGGCTCGACCCGCGGGCCCGGCGGGACACGTGGGATGTTGTCGAGGAGATCCGTGCCAGAGGTGTCACGGTGCTGCTGGTCACGCATTTCATGGAGGAGGCGCAGCGGCTGTGTGACCGGATCGCGTTGATCGACAAGGGCCGGATCACCGCGCTCGACACCCCGCAGGGTCTGATCAGCCGGACGGCCGGCGCGACGGTCATCTCGTTCACGCCGTCCGGGCCGCTCGACGACGAGGAGCTGGCGACGTTGCCGGCGCTCGCCTCGGTCGAGGACAAGGGCGGCCGGCTCACACTCGGTGGTTCGGACGAGACCGTGACCGCGTTGCTGTCGCTGCTTGCCCGGAAGCGGATCACCGCGCACCAGTTGCGCGTCACCGACGCCACCCTCGACGACGCCTTCCTCGACCTGACCGGAGCTGCCAAATGACCACCGTCGCGACCACTGCCGCCGTACGGCGTCCTTCGCCGCGGGTCGCCGTCCTCAAGGCCGAGGCGCGGCTGTACGTCCGGGAGTTCGGGACCTTGTTCTGGGTGCTCGGGTTTCCCCCGTTGCTGCTGGTGATCCTCGGGTCGATCCCGAGCTTCCGGCGGGTCGACCACGGGCTCGGCGTCCGGCTGATCGACCTCTACGTACCGGTGCTGGTGCTGGTCGGGCAGATCGTCGTCGGTCTGCAGGCGATGCCACCGATCGTCACCGGGTACCGCGAGCGCGGCATCCTGCGGCGGATGTCCACGACCCCGATCCGGCCGTCCGCCTTGCTGACCGCGCAGATGGCTCTGCACGGCGCGACCGGGCTGGTGTCGGCCCTGCTGTGCTTGACGATCGGGCGCCTCGCGTTCCACGTCCAGCTGCCGCGTCAGCTCGGCGGTTACCTGCTGGCCCTGTTGCTCACGTCCGCCGCGGCGCTGGCGCTCGGTGCGCTCGTGTCGGCGCGCGCCCGGACCGCGCGGATCGCGACGGCGTTCGGTATGGCGGTTTTCTTCCCGAGCCTGTTCTCGGCCGGGCTGTGGCTGCCCGTCCAGTCGATGCCGCACGTACTGCGCGAGATCGTCGTACTGCTGCCGTTCGGTGCGGCGTCGCAGGCGCTCGACCAGGCCGCGGCCGGGCACTGGCCGGCGTGGTCGCACCTCGGGGTGCTGGCCGGCTGGACGGTCGTGGTGTCGGTGACGGCGGCGCGCTGGTTCCGCTGGGAGTAGGTTCGTGCAGACTGGGCAGGTGACGACGGCCGACAGTGAACTCGAGCGGCGCCAGGCGGCGTTCCAGCGCTGGGCGCCGTACTTCCTCCTCGGCCTCGGCACCCTGCTGGCGCTCGCGACGTCGGGGACGCTGACCCCCATGACCCGCGAGCGCGAGGCCGGGTTCGCGCTTGTGGGCGTCGCGCTGGTCATGCAGCTGTGGTGGTCCTGGAGACGCCGCAGCCAGCAGGAGCCGGACGCGGTCTCGGTGACGTTCTTCGCGATCCGCTGGATCATCGCCTGCCTGTTGACGTCGATGAACGGCTTCTTCGCGTTCTACGTCGTCGCCGGGTACTACGACGCCGACGAGATGATCCCGGGCCGGAAGCGGCAGCGGCTCGCGCTGTTCGCGTGCACGCTTCCGATCGCCGGCGCCCAGACCGGCCACTGGCCGCCGCACGGACCGATGTGGGTGGCGTTCGCCGGGCTCGTGATCGCGAACAACGTACTGCTGACCGTCGTGAAGCACTTCACCGAGCAGCAGGAAGCGCGGTCGCAGGCCCGCGCCGACACGATCGAGGAGCTCAAGCAGGCCCACGAGGAGAACGCCGCACTCCAGGCGCAGCTCCTCGTCCAGGCCCGCGAGGCCGGTATCGCGGACGAGCGGCGCCGGCTGGCCGCGGAGATCCACGACACGATCGCGCAGGGCCTGACCGGGATCATCGCCCAGCTGCAGGCGGTCGCGAACACCTCGGACCCGGACGTGATCCAGGACCGCGTCGGGCGCGCGAACGAGCTGGCCCGGCACAGCCTCGGCGAGGCCCGCCGCTCGGTGCAGAACCTGGCCCCGGCCGGCCTGTCGTACGACGGTCTGCCCGAGGCGATGCGCAAGACCGTCGACCAGTGGTCCGAGCGCACCGGCGTACCGGCCGAGTTCACGCTGACCGGTACGCCGCAGCACCTGCACGGCGAGTTCTCCGCGACCCTGCTGCGGATCACCCAGGAGGCGCTCGCGAACGTCTCGAAACACGCTGCCGCGACCCGCGTCGGCGTGACCCTCAGCTTCATGGACGACGAGGTGACGGTGGACATCCGCGACGACGGCAAGGGCTTCGACCCGCTGGATCTCCCGGCGCGGTCGGGCACCGGCGGGTTCGGGCTGGAGGGCATGCGCGCCCGGGCCGAACGGATCGCCGGATCACTCACCGTCGAGGCCGAGCCCGGTTTCGGTACGGCGATCTCCGCTCACGTACCGTTGGTGCTCCATGCCTGACATCACACTGCTCCTCGTCGACGACCACCCCGTCGTCCGGAACGGCCTGCGCGGGATGTTCGAGGCCGCCGACGGCTTCACCGTGCTCGCCGAGGCGCCGGACGGCGTCCGGGCGGTCGAGCTCGCCGCCGAGCTCGAGCCCGATGTGATCCTGATGGACCTGCGGATGCCGGGCGGCGGCGGGCTGGACGCGATCACCGAACTGACCCGGCGCGGCATCCGCTCGAAGGTGCTGGTGCTGACCACCTGGGACACCGACACCGACACGCTGCCCGCGATCGAGGCCGGCGCCACCGGCTACCTGCTCAAGGACGCCCCGCAGGACGAGCTGTTCAACGCGGTTCGCCAGGCGGCGGCCGGCCGGACGGTCCTCTCCCCCGCGGTCGCGTCCCGCCTCGTCACCGCGGTCCGCAACCCGGCGCCCGCCCCGCTCGCCGCCCGCGAACGGCAGGTCCTCGAACTGGTCGCGAAGGGTACGTCGAACCGCGACATCGCCCGCGAGCTGTTCATCAGCGAGGCCACCGTGAAGACCCACCTCAGTCACGTCTTCACCAAGCTCGGGGTCACCGACCGCGCGGCGGCGGTGGCCAAGGGGTACGACCAGGGCATTCTCGGCCGCAACTGACCCGCGAGGGTTGGACCGGGGTACCGGTCCGGTATGAAGGCAACCCCGAAACCACAGGTGGCCCGCTCCGTCCGTCCACCGGCGGACGCGAGCGGGCCCTTCGTCTGCAGCTGGAGCGCGGTCGGTGACTGCGCGGTCGTCCGGGTCGCCGGGGCGATCGACATCGGCACGCTGACCGCGCTGGCCGACGAGCTGCGGCACGTGATCACCACCAAGCTGCCCCGGCTCGTCGTCGACCTCCGCCGGGTCACCCGGATGGAGGCCGCCGCGCTCGATGTCCTGGCCGACGCCCACGATCTGGCCGTCGAGAACGGCGGCTGGCTGCGCACCTCCGGCGCGGGCCAGTGGCTGCCGGACCTGATGCGCCACACCCGGCCCGTCGACCACTACCCGAACCTTGCGGACGCGCTCCCGTCGTACCGGCGTCGTTGATCACTTCCCGCCGGTGAACGTGATGCCGTTGGTGATCTGTTTCTGCGCCACGAAGAAGATCACCAGGCACGGGATCGTGATCAGCACGGACGTTGCCATCAGCAACGGTGTGTCGGTGCCGTTGACCGACTGGAAGCCGGCCAGCGCGAGCGGCAGCGTCTTCCACTGGTCGGAGTTGATGTAGATCGCGGGTCCGAGAAAGTTGTTCCAGTACCCCATGAAGAGCAGGATCGACACCGCGACCACGGCCGGGCGGGCCAGCGGCAGGTACACCAGCAGGAACATCTTGAACCAGCCGCAGCCGTCGACCACCGCGGCGTCGGCGAGCTCGCCCGGCATCCGGGCGAAGAACTGCCGGAACAGGAAGATGTAGAACGGCGACCCGAAGAACGCCGGCAGGATCAGCGGGTACAGCGTGTCGACCATGCCGAGGTTGTTGAACAGCATGAACTGCGGCACCATCGTCACCTCCCCCGGCAGCAGCATCGTCGCCAGCACGACCGCGAACAGGACGCCGGAGAACCGCACCCGCAGCCGCGCGAACGCGAACCCGGCCAGCGAGCACGAGAACACCGTCCCGGCGATCGGGATCAGCGTGGTCAGCACCGAGTTCAGCGCGTACCGCCAGAACGGGAACGATGTCACCGCCCGCGCGTAGTTGTCCCACAGGAACTCGTGCGGTACGACGCTCGCGCCCGCGCTGCCGACCCCCGCGAGCGACCGCAGCGAGGTCGCGATCATCCAGAGGAACGGGTAGACGAACACCACCGAGCCGAGGACGAGCACGACGTACAGCAGGACGGTCTTCTTCATCGCTTCTTGCTCCGCAGCTCGGTCTCGTAGTAGACGGCGAACGCGCTGCCCCGCAGGGTGACCGCGGTCAGCGCGAGGATGACCGCGAACAGGATCCAGGCCAGCGCGGACGCGTAGCCCATCCGGAAGTTCTGGAACGCGTTGTCGTACAGGTAGTAGACGAAGAACAGCAGCGAGTCCTTCGGGCCGCCGTTCGCGATGAAGCCCTGGGTGAAGATCTGCAGCGAGCCGATGATCCCGGTGAGCGCGTTGAACAGGATGATCGGCGACATCTGCGGCAGCGTCACGTGCCAGAACTGCCGGACCGGCCCGGCGCCGTCCAGCGCGGCCGCCTCGTAGAGGTTCGACGGCACGTCCTTCAGGCCGGCCAGGTAGATCACCATCGCGCCGCCGACCGTCCACAGACTCATCAGGATGACTGTCGGCAGCGCCCACGACGCGTCGTTGAACCAGCCCGGTCCCTGGATCCCGAGGTGCCCGAGCACGTCGTTCATCAGCCCGTACTGCGGGTTGAACACCCACAGGAACAGCACCATCTGCGCGACCCCGGAGACCAGCGACGGCAGGTACCAGATCGTCCGGAACCAGCGCATCCCGGGCAGGTCGGTGTTCAGCAGCATCGCGACCAGGAACGCCAGCGCGGTCTGCAGCGGGACGCTGATCACGGCGTACAGCAGTGTCACCTTCAGCGCCTGGGCGACCTTCGGGTCCTGGAACGCCTCCGTGTAGTTGGACAGGCCAACGAACTTCGGCGGCGTGATCAGGTCCCAGGCGGTCAGGCTGACATAGACCGACGACGCCATCGGGCCGACCGTGAACAGGCAGAACCCGATCAGCCACGGCGACACGAACAGCCAGAACGCGATCGTCTTGTCCGCCCGCGGCCACTTCCGCCGCGCCCCGTAGGCCGCCAGTCCGATGACGGCGTACAGGGCGATCAGCAGGAGCAGGAACGGGACCAGCGGTACCAGTGCGTGCGGGACGCCCCAGGACTCCGCGAGGTTCCGGATCCAGCCGACGGTGGGGTTCACTTCTTCAGGGCCTGGGTGCACTTGTCCGCGAGCTGCGGCAGCACCTTCGCGACGTCGTCCTTGCCGGTGCCGAGCGCGGTGTAGCTGGTCATGCCCTTCTCGGCGTCACCGGAGATCTGCGCCTCCTTCGGCACCGACACGTCCACCACGCCGGCCTTGAGCGCGGTCGTGAACGCGGCCAGGTTCCGCGCGACCGGCAGTACCTTCTCCAGGGTCGGCGAGGAGGCCTCGATGATCGGTACGCCGAGCGCCGTACTGCCCTGGATCAGCTGGTCCTGGGCAACCTGCTGCGTACTCGCGAACTCGACGAACTTCTTCGCGGTCTCGAGCTGCTTGCCGCTCGCGTTCTTCGCGATGCCGAGGCCGTCGACCTCCATCGGGAATCCCTTGCCGGGCACCGGGACCAGCGTCCAGCCGGGCTTGCTGATCTTCGCGAAGTCCGCGACCGTCCACGGCCCGAAGTCGCTGAACGTCGCGAGCCGGCCGGCCGCGAACCACTGCGCCTGGTCCTGCCCCTGGATGTCGGTCGACGTCGGCGAGTACTTGTTCTGCTGCATGTCGACGACGTACTGCGCGGTCTTGACGCCGGTCGCGTCCCCGAAGGTGCACGCGGTGGCGTCGGAGTTGTAGTAGCTGCCGCCGGCCGCGGTCAGCCAGCCGCGATACCAGAGGTTGCTCGAGCCGTACACGCGGGTCTTGCCGCTGCCGTGCGAGAGCTTCGCGGAGATCGCCTTGAACTCGTCGAGGGTCAGCGGCGTCGTTGCGCTCGGCAACGGTACGCCGGCGGCCTTGAAGGCGTCGGTGTTGACCGCCATCACCTTCGGCTTGGCGGCGAACGGCATCGCGTAGTACTTGCCCTGGTACTGCATCGCCGACGAGATGTTCGGCTGCACGTACTTGCCCGGGTCGACGGTCTGCTCGGCGAAGCTCGGGGCGAACCCGGCCAGGCTGGTGTTGCTGATCTCCATCACGGTCGACTGGGTACCGGCCGCGATCGACGTCTGCAGCTTCTGCTCGTAGTCGGACTGGATCCAGTTGGTGGTCACCTTGGTGCCGGGGTTGGCCTTCTCGAACGCGGCCGCGATCGCCTTCAGCGAGGCGGCCTCGGAGTTCGTGCCCCAGAAGGAGAACGTGATCTCGGCCTTGTCGTTCGCCGTGTTGGACGCCGGCGCGTTGCCGGTCGCGCAACCGGCGGCCAGCAGGACGGCGACGGCGGCGGGGAGAAGTTTCTTCATGAACGGTCCTTGGGGTGGACGACCCGGGCGGTGCCGCCGGGTGCGAGGGAATGGGTCTCGGAACCGACGGTCACGGCGAGCGGACCCGGTCCGCTCTGCACGGTGACCTCGGTGCGGTGCGTGCCTTCCTGGTGGATCCGGAGGGTCCAGTCGCCGACCGGTAGATTGTCGACAATCAGATTGCCGACCTCGGCGGGGAGCTGCGGCGTGACGTTCAGCGCCGCGTTCGGGGCGTCCGGGCGGAGGCCGAGCAGGCCGGCGGTCAGGTGCTCGACGACCGTGAACGAGATCTCCGGGTAGTCGTCGCGGCTGTCGATCAGGTGCTTCGTCCAGCGCCATGCCGACTCGGCCCGGCCGTGGTCGAAGAGGAACTCCGGCCAGTAGCTGAACGACTCGATGTTGAGTGGTGGGGCGGACTCCATCTGCTCCTCGAGGTAATCCAGGAACCGCTCGGCGCGCTCGCCTGTCCCGCTCAGGCCGAACAACGGGACCAGGGTGTGCGACTCCAGTCCCCAGTCGAAATCGAGTCCGTCCTTGGTGATCCCGCGGGCGAAGTGGTCGCCGTTCCACCAGCCGTCGTACGTCTGCCGGATCTTCTCGGCCTCGGCGTGCCGGCCGAGTTTGCGGAGCGCGGCGTACTGCGCGGCGAGGCCGTCGCCCGCCTGCAGCAGCGGCGCCTCGCGTTCGTTGTACGTCGCCGTACCGAGGAAGATGTCCGCGGTGCCGGCGGCCTCCGGGATGCCGTCGCCGTCGGAGTCGTGCGCGGCGACGAACTCGCCGACGCTGTGCGCGTAGTACGCCGCCAGGTCCGGGTCGTCGATCCAGCGCCGGTCGCCGGTCCAGTCGTACTGTTCCAGCGCCCGGTAGGTCAGGTCGAACACCGCGGGGATCTCCCGGACGAAGTGCTCGTCGTGGTGGTAGTCGAGGCCGGCGATCCGGCCGTCGAAATGGAACGCCCAGAGCGGGTACCACTTCCGCGCCGGGGTCGCCGAACGGGCGAAGTGCCGGAACATCGCGAAGTTCTCCGCGTCCAGGCCGAGCAGGTGCGCGCCGGCCGCCTGATGGCAGACGTCCCGGGAGTAGAACATCGGCCGCGACGGGTAGCCGGCCCAGTACGACGGCAGGTTCCCGGGGCCGGTCCGAACCCAGGCCAGGGCTCGGTCGCGGGCCCAGGCGAAGGCGTCCTCGACATACGGAAGATCGGAGCTGACAACCAGCACGAGCACTCCTAGCAAAAAACGCAAAATCAGATATTAGCGGTAAAACTAGAGATCGGATCTCCTCACGTCAATACCTTCAGCGCAGCGAGTTTTACCGCTATAGTCCAGCGCGTGACGACATTCGAGATCCGCTCTCCCGACGGTCGCACCGTTCGGACGGGGAGCCTGAGCGGGCCCGGCACGCTGACCGCGCGCCCGCCCGCCGAGCCCGGCGTGCAGCGGTACGACGTGGTGGCCGACGGCCCGGTGACGCTGCGCTGGACCTGGCCGGCCGAGGACGCCGTGACCCTGTGGCGGGCCGCCCAGGACTCGCACCGGCAGCTCCCCACCGACTGGGGTTCGCACCGCGAGATCCGCTCCGTCCGCTCGGCCCCGGTCGCGGCGCTCGTCGATGCGCAGAGCTGTAGTTTGTCGACAATCTCCTTGTCGACGAGCGTGCGGGTCTGCGACTTCGCGGTGGGTGTGAACGAGGAGACCGCCGAGCAGCTGATCGAGCTGACCGTCACGGACGTGGAAGGTGCAGGTTTCACGCTGCGGATCGATCTGCGCGCCCAGCACTTCTCCGACGCGCTGCGCGCCGTCACGGCGGAGTGGACCGCGGAGCTGGGTTCTCGGATCGCGGTGGTGCCGGACGTGGCGCGGGAGGCGATGTACTCGACCTGGTACAGCGACCACCAGCACGTCTCGGCCGCGTCCGTGGAGCGGCACGCGCGGGCGGGTACGGCGTACGGGACGAAGGCGGTGATCGTCGACGACGGCTGGCAGACCTCCGACACCCGGCGCGGGTACGCGTACTGCGGCGACTGGGAGCCGACCGGCGAGACGTTTCCGGACATGGCGGCGCACGTCCGGCGGGTGCACGAGCTCGGGCAGCGGTACGTGCTGTGGCTCGCGCCGCCGCTGATCGGCGTGCACTCGAAGGCCTGGACGAGGTTGCAGGACCGGATCCTCGGGTTCGCGGACGCGGACGTCACGGCGGTCCTCGACCCGCGCTACCCCGAGGTTCGCGAGCACCTGCTCGAGTCGTGCATCCGCCCGGTCCGGGACTGGGGTGTCGACGGTCTGAAGATCGACTTCATCGACTCGTGGGCGCGGCTCACCACCCCGGTCGCGCCGGGCATGGACTGCGAGTCCGTGGACGACGGCGTCGAGCGCTTTCTGCAGGCCGTTACCGACGAGCTGCGGACGCTGCGGCCGGATGTGCTGATCGAGTTCCGGCAGGACTACGTCCATCCGCGGCTGTGGCAGTTCGGCACGTTCCTGCGAGCCGGCGACTGTGCGCTGGACCCGGTTGAGAACCGCGTGCGGACCGTCGACTGCCGGCTGCTGGCAGGCGACCGCGCGGTGCACTCGGACATGCTGATGTGGCACCCGGCCGCCTCGGTCGAGAACGTCGCGCAGCAGTTCATCGGCGCGCTGTTCAGTACGGCGCAGGTCTCGATGGAGCTCGACGAGCTGTCGCCGGAACACGAGCGGGTCGTCCGGTACTGGCTCGGCTTCCTGCGTGACCACGCCGACGCCCTGCTGCGCGGCGTACTGCGGCCCTCTCGCCCGGACGCGCGGTACCCGCAGGTCCGGGCGGTCGGCGCCGACGAAACTGTCGTTGCCGTGTTCACCGACCCGGTCGTCCGGGTAGAGGACCCCTGCACGGTCGTGGTCAACGGCGGCGCCGGGCGACGGCTGTACGTCGAGGGTGCGGCCGGCGGACCGGTGGAGCTCGTAGTCTCGGACTGCTCCGGCCACGAGGTGCACCGCACGACCACGACGCCGCCCGAGGTCTGGGTGCTCGACGTACCGGTCGGCGGGGTGGCCCGGATCGCACGAAACTAGGGGGAATCGACGGTGGTGGCACAGAAGCCGCGGCGGACGACGGTCGCGGACGTGGCGCGGCTGGCCGGGGTGTCGGCGATGACGGTGTCGAACGTCCTGAACGCACCGCACCGGGTCGCACCGCCGACCGTGCAGGCCGTGCGCGCCGCGATCGAGGAGCTCGGGTACATCCCGAACCACGCGGCCCGGGCGCTCTCCTCCGGCCGCAGCCAGGTGATCGGACTACCGCTGTACTTCGAGGACGGGGACGGCGACACGGGGCTTGGTGGGTTCCTGCACGGGTTGCTCGGCGGCCTGGTGAAGGCGGCCGCCGTGTCCGGGTACGGCGTCCACGTGACCACGCCGACGGAGGGCGCCACCGAGATCGCGTTGTACGAGAAACTGATCGCGGCGCGGCAGGTGGACGCGATCGTCGTACTGGAGACGATGCCGAACGATCCGCGGATCGAGTTCCTGAGCCGGCGGCGGTTCCCGTTCGTGGCGTTCGGGCAGACGGCGGCGGATCAGCGGCAGTGCTGGGTCGACGTGGACAACGCGACGTCGATGGCGGGGATCGCCGGCCATCTGCTGGCGACCGGGCGGGAGCGGGCCGTGTACCTCGCGACCGACAGCGCGCTGCCGTGGGTGCATCAGCGGCGGGACGGGTTCGTCGAGACGTTCGCGGACACCGAGGTGCGGTCGTTCGGTTCGCTGGAGGCGGTGGCGGAGTACGTCGCGGCCGCGGAGGTGCCGGACGCGTTCGTAGCCGACAACGACGGGTTCGCGGTGGTCGCGATGCGGGCGCTGCAGCGGCGCGGGATCGCGGTCGGTACGGACGTCGCGGTCACCGGGTTCAACGACTTCCCGTTCGCGAGCATGCTGGACACGCCGCTGACCACGGCCCGGATACCGCTTCAGGACATCGCCCGCTCGCTGTTCACCCGAGCCCTGCACGAGATCGCCGGCGACCCGGACGAACCGGGCTGCCTGGTCACGGCTCCGCTGGTGGTCCGCTCAAGCGCCTGACCGGTCGTGGGGCGGTGGTCCGCCGGAGTGCCGGACGGCGGCTTCCACGAACCTGGCGAGGTCGGCCGAGCGGCTGCCGGCCGGCCAGACCACCAGCATCCGGTACGGCTCGACGTCGGCCACCGGGCGGTACACGACGTCCGGCCGGATGTTGCGCTCGGCCATCGACCGGGGCACCAGCGCGACCGCCTGCCCGAACGCGACCACCTCCAGCAGCTGCGACGAGTCCTGCACGACCGGCCCGTCCACCGGATCGTCCGGCCGGGCCGACCAGTAGTTGCGCTCGGCAACGTCCGCCCGGTTCCAGCGCGGCGCCGGGATCCCGGCCAGGTCCTCGGCGTGCAGTACGTCGCGCCCGGCCAGCGCGTGCCCCGCCGGAAGCGCCGCCACCCGCGGCTCGGCGTACAACTCCTCCATCTCGAGTCCCGGGTCGTTGAACGGCCGGCTCACCAGCGCGACGTCGGCCCGTCCGTCGCGCACCATGTCGGCCTGCTCCCCGAACCCGCTCACCACCACGTGCAGGCCGGGCAGCTCGTCCTTCAGCCGTGCGACCAGGACGTGCAGCAGCTCGGTCGCGACACCAGGCTTCGCCGTCACCACGAGGTGTTGTGAGGACTGGCCCGCCCGCTGCGTCCGCCGTACCGCGGAGTCCAACGCGTCAAGCACCGGCCCGGACTCCTTGAACAGCGTCTCCCCCGCCGGCGTCAACGCCAGCCGCGTCCCGGACCGGTCGAACAACCCGACGCCGAGGCGGTGCTCGAGCTGCCGCATCGCCCGCGACAACGGCGGCTGCGCGATCCCCAGCCGCTCGGCGGCGCGGGTGATGTTCAGCTCCTCGGCGACCGCGCGGAAGTACCTCAGCTCACGGATCTCGGGTTCCGGCATACCTCCAGGGTATGGCGGGCCACCCGATCGGTGTTGGCCCGCACCGGCCGGTCCGCGCTGGACTGGTGCCATGAATCAGAACGAAGTCGCCCTGGTCACGGGCGGGAACAAGGGCATCGGCCACGAGATCGTCCGGCAACTCGCGAGCCGCGGGTTCACGGTCTACCTGGGCGCGCGGGACGGCTCCCGCGGTACGGCGGCCGCGGCCGGGCTGACCGGCGACGTACGGTTCGTGCAGCTCGACGTGACCGACGTGGAATCGGTCGCCGCCGCCGCGAAACACGTCGAGGAGGACTCCGGACGCCTGGACGTCCTGGTGAACAACGCCGGCATCGTCGCCGAATGGGGTACCGCGGTCGCGGACATCACCGCCGAGCAGGTACGGACGGCGTACGACGTGAACGTGTTCGGCGTGGTGTCCGCGATCAACGCGTTCGTCCCGCTGCTCCGCCGGTCGCCGAACGCCCGGATCGTCAACCTGTCGAGCGGACTCGGCTCGGTCAACCTGCTGTCGGAGCTCGACGGGCACCTCGCGACGCAGGGCCTGCTCGCGTACAGCTCCTCGAAGGCGGCGCTGAACGCGCTGACGCTCGTCTACGCGAGCGCGCTCCGCGCCGACGGCATCAAGGTCAACGCCGCGACACCGGGCCTCGTCCCCACCGACCTCAACACACAGGCCGCCGTACCGCGCGGAACCCGGACGGTCGCCGACGGCGCCGCCGTACCGGTCGCGCTGGCGACCCTCCCGGCCGACGGCCCGACCGGGGTGTTCAGAGGACCTGGGGCGCTGGACGACGTGGCGCCGTGGTGAGCGCCTGACGGGCGACCAGCAGGGTGACCGTCGTCCCGAGCACAGCGGCCAGCGCGATCGTCAGGTTCGGGGCGATGAACGAGCCGACCACACCGCCGAGCGCGATGCTCACGCCCTGGATCGCCATCAGGCCGCTGGTCTGGATTGTGAACAATCGACCGCGGTGCGCCGGCTCGACGGCGTCCAGGATCAGCGGGTCGATGCCCTGGTTGAACGCGTACCCGGCACCGGAGATCGCGAGCAGGACCGCGGCCACCGGGATCGGCGGCACGGTCAGGAACGCGACCGTCGGCAGCTGGCTCGTGATCAGGAGCGGAACGACGAGCCGTCGCCGCACGGAAGGGGTGAACCGTGCGACGACGAGCTCGCCGAACACACCGCCGACCGCGTATCCGGTGAACAAGGCACCGGCGGCCGCGGCTGCGGTGCCGACCTGGGCGGTGTACGCGACGGCGAGTCCGTCCGGCAGCGACGAGAACGCCGGCGCCACCCAGGTCAGCAGGATCAGATGCCGGAGCCTCACGTTGCCGAACACCAGTTGCAGTCCGGCCCACGAGTCCCGGACCGCGCTCCGGGTCCGCTCCCCCGGCGGCGTGGCGGGGGTCCCGGTACCGATCAGGATTGCCGACAATCCGAATGTCAACACTTCGACGATCAGCAGCGACCGGGCGCCGATCGCCGCGACCGCGATCCCACCGAGCGCGAACCCGGTCAGTACCGCGGTCTGACCGATTGCCCGGAGCAACGACCGCCCGACCGGGAACAGGTCCTGCGGCAACAGGTACGCGAGACTGGCCGCCCGGGCCCCGGCGAAGATCGGCGCGATCATCCCGAGCCCGACCAGCAGCCCGAGCAACCCGGCGACCGGCATCCCCGGCAGCAGCATGGCCAGCACACAGGTCGCGCTCAGTACGTCGCACGTCACCAGGACCCGCCGCGCCGGGAAGCGGTCCGTCATCGACGAGAACAGCACCCCGCTGACGGCGTACGGCAGGAACGAGCACACCAAGACGAGTGCCGACAGCAACGGTGAACCGGTGCGCTGGAAGATCAGGATCGACAACGCGACCTGGGCGCCGACCGTCCCGAGCATGGAGACGGTGTGCGCGGCGTACACGGCACGCATGCCCGGGACGCGGAGTACAGCACGGTAGGACCTCACGCTGCGAGCCTGCGGCAGCGGCCGCCCGCGGGCGTAGAGTTTTGGTTGTGGCCGAAAGTTCTGTCCGATGACGATCCTGCGCTTCACGCAGGCCGACACGCTCCGCTGCCGCTTCGGCGCCTCGCCGTTGTGGGAGACGATGTCGGCCGTCCGGGTCATGCACCAGTCCCACCGCCGCTCCCTGTACGACGACTGGCTGGAGACGAAGCGGGACGCCGTCGCCCGCCTCGACCTGCGCGGGCTGCGCGCCGTCCAGCCCCGGGTCGGGTTCACGCCGGATTTCCTGACCCCACCGCCGAAGGCGTCCCGGGCGAAGTTCGCGACCGAGATCGCCCGGGTCCGCAGTACGCCGCTGGAGAAGGTCCGCGCCGAGCTCGTCCAGTCCCGCGACGAGCTGAAGAACCCGGCCGCGCCCGAGATCGAGAAGATGCTCACCGACCTGCCTGGCACCCGCGAACGGCTCGCGGACGAGATCGAGCGGGCCTGGGAGGCGCTGGTCAAACCGGATTGGCCGTTGATCAGCCGCGTCCTCGAGGACGACATCGCGTACCGCGGCCGGCAGCTCACCGACGGCGGCCTGGCCGGGCTGTTCGACGACCTGCACCCGACGCTCAGCTGGGAGGACGACCGGCTGATCGCCAGCCGGTACCGCTCGGTGGACCGTGACCTGTCCGGGCAGGGTCTGCTGCTCGTGCCCGGGGTCTTCGCCTGGCCGCACCTCGTGATGGTCGTCGACCCGGCGTACCACCCGACGCTCGTCTACCCGGCCCGCGGCGCCGCCCGGCTGTGGTCGGACGCGCCCGCTCCCCCGGATGCGCTGGCCCGGCTGCTCGGCCGTACCCGCGCGACACTGCTCGTCGCCCTCGATCCGCCGGCCACCACGAGCGCCCTCGCCACGCAGTACGACCTCGCGCTCGCGACCGTCGCCGAACACCTCGCCGCCCTGTCCGACGCGGGCCTCGCGACCCGCCGGCGGACCGGGCACCAGGTGCACTACCGGCGGACCGAGGTCGGACAGGCCGTTATCGACGCCTCCGTCGGAGGAGCGGCATCCGGGGTCAGAATGTTGAAGTGAGCAAGCCGACAAAGGTCCGCCGCATCCGGCACACCAGGCGCTGGCCGGCATCGCTGGCGGTGATCTCGGTCCTGATTCTGCAGTTGCTGGTCCCGACCCAGGTGAACGCGTTGCCGCGCTGGCTGATGCCGGCGCTCGGTGCGCTGCTGCTGTTGCCGTTGATCTGGATGAACCCGTTCCACCTGCGCCGCGACGAGCCGTGGCTGCGATCGATCGCGATCACCCTGGTCGCCGTGCTGGTCGCGGTGAACGCGTACTACCTCGCCGGGATGATTTCGGTCCTGGTCAACGGCGACCCCAACCAGGGCAAGGTGCTGGTGAAGAGCGCGCTGCTGATCTGGGTGACGAACGTGGTCGCGTTCGCGGTCTGGCTGTGGGAGGTCGACCGCGGCGGGCCGTTCGCCCGCGCGCCGGAGCACGCCCGGGAGGCCGAGCGCGCCGACCTGCTGTTCCCGCAGATGACCGTCGAGCTGGACGGCTGGAAGTCCTGGATCCCCGGGTTCACCGATTATCTGTACGTCTCGTTCACCAACGCGACCGCATTCAGCCCCACCGACACGATGCCGCTGACCGCCCGGACCAAGGTGCTGATGGGCGTCGAGTCGGCGATCTCGCTCCTCACCGTGGCGGTGGTGGCGGCCCGCGCGGTCAACGTGCTCTGAGATCCCCCTCGACAGGCCTGTAATGGGCGTGAGACCGTTATGCACATGTACAGCACGAAGTCGGTGGGGTTGGGGTTCGCGGTCTTCTCCGCGGTCACGTTCGGCGGGTCCGGACCGTTCGCCAAGGCCTTGATCGAGGCCGGTTTCACGCCGCAGCAGGCGGCCTGGATCCGGATCCTCGGCGCCGCCGCGGTACTCGTACCGCTCGTGCTGGTGTTCCGCGGGCGCGCCGGGCTGCGCGCGGCGCGGGCGTCCTGGAAGGCGCTGGTGCTCTACGGCCTGACCGGGATCGCCGGGTGCCAGACGCTGTTCTTCATCGCCGCGAGCCGGCTGCCGGTGGGCGTGGCGCTGATGCTCGAGTTCTCCGGGCCGGTACTGGTGGTGCTGTGGCTGAAGTTCGGTCAGAAGGCCGCCGTACCGCGGTCGGCCGCGATCGGGGTGAGTATCGCGGTCGTCGGCCTCGCCACCGTGGCGGAGATCTGGTCCGGGTTGCGGATCGACGCGATCGGCCTGCTCGCCGGGCTCGGCGCGGCCGCCTGCCAGGCGACGTACTTCATCCTGATCGACAAGCTGACCGGTGCCGCGGACCCGCTGGTGATGACGGCGGCCGGCAGCGTGGTCGGCGCCGTCGTCCTGACCTTGATCGCGGCACCGTGGGGTACGCCGTGGCACGTGCTCGTGGACACGATCGCGATCGGGCACCGGCACGCGCCCGGATGGGTGATGGCGGCCTGGCTGATCCTGGTGAGCACGGTCGTCGCGTACCTCGCGGGCGCGGCCGCCGTCCAGCGGCTGTCGGCGCCGATCGCCGGCGCGGTCGCGTACCTCGAGGTCGTCGCGGCCTGCGTCTTCGCGCTCGTACTGCTCGGCGAAATGCTGCGGACCAACCAGATCATTGGTGGTGCCATCGTGCTCGTCGGGGCGTTCGTGGCCCAGTCGTCGGTCGGGAAGGTCGCTTCCCCGGAGATCCCGTCCCCGGAGAACCCGGACGACGCTCCCCAGACCGACGCACTGGATCCGGCAGCCATCTAGCACAAGCCTCAACGCAACGAGTCGACGAGCTCGCGGGGCAGGCCGTGGGTCTCGTGCAGGTACTCGTAGTCGGTGTCGTCGAGCGACTTGTGGAACCGCTCGTGGCTGAGGACCTTGCGACCGCGGTCGAGCAGGTTGCTGAACCGGATCTCCTCGTCGATCAGGATCCGCCGGATCAGCGTCACCGTCTCGCCCTGGTGGAAGTGGTTCAGCGTGTGCTCGAACAGCTCCACCGGCACGTCGGACAGCGAGCGCGACTCGTCGTCCTGCCAGAGGATTGTCAACAATCTGCGGATCAGCCGGCGCAGCACGTACCCCCGGCCGGTGTTCGACGGGTGCACGCCGTCGCCGACGATCACGATGCTGGAACGCAGGTGGTCGATCACGATCCGCCGAGATCGCTCGTCCAGCTTCCACAGCCGCGGAATGATCCGCATCCACGGCTCGAACAGCGACGTCTCGTACACCGACGGCTTGTCCTCGAGCAGCATCGTCAGCCGCTCCAGGCCGAGGCCGGTGTCGATGTTCTGCTGCTGCAGTTCCTCCAGCGAGCCGTCGTCGTGGCGCCGGTACCGCATCATCACGTGGTTCCACACCTCGACCCAGCGGTCGTCGGTGGTCGGCGTACCCTCCGGCTCGCCAGTACCGGTCCAGACGAAGATCTCGGAATCCGGGCCGCATGGGCCCGTCGGGCCGTTCGACCACCAGTTGTCGTCGGTGGTGAGCTCGATCGGCAGCCCGAGCTCCTGCCAGGTACGCAGCGACTCCTGGTCGAGCGGCACCTGCTCGTCGCCGCCGAACACGGTCACGTACAGGTTCTTCGGGTCCAGGCCGAAGCCGGTGGTGAGCAGCTCGTACCCCCACCGCAGCGTCTGGCTGCTCCCGTAGTCCCCGAGCGACCACGAGCCGAGCATCTCGAACACGGTCAGGTGCGTGGAGTCCCCGACCTCGTCGAGATCCGTGGTCCGGAGGCATCGCTGCACGCCGGTGAGTCTGCGCCCCAGTGGATGTGGTTCGCCTTCCAGATAAGGCGTGAGCGGATGCATCCCCGAGGTCGTGAAGAGCACCGGATCACCGAGTCGCGGGATGAGCGTGGAACCGGTCGTCGGAACGTGGTCGCGGTCGCTGAAGAAGTCGATGAAAGTCCTGCTGATGTTCATGGTTCTCGTCCTTGTCGATACAGGACCGGAACCAGACCACCGGCTACGGAAACAACAACACCGGCGAACCGTTTCCGGTCGCCGGTGGGAAGTTCAGGATGTCAGGCAGCGGCAGCCGGGGAGCAAGAAGCTCGTACGGCTGCGGCAAGTCGGAACATCCGGTGCATGTCGGCCAGAGTACACGACATCCGCCGTCAGCTGTCCAGCAGTTCTCTCAGTACGGCGCCGGACCGCTCCCAGCCCCACTCCTCCCGGACCCATGCGCGCCCCGCCGCCCCCAGCTCCGCGCGGTGCTCGGCGTTCGTCAGCAATCCGGCGATCCGGACGCCGACGGCCACCGGGTTGTACGGGTCGACCAGGTATCCCGTCGTACCGTGCCGCACCGTGTCCGGCGTACCGCCCGAATCGCCCACGACCACGGGCTTTCCGCACGCGGACGCCTCCAGCGTGACGATGCCCAACGCCTCCGGCTCCAGCCCGAACCGCCGCGTCCGGCACGGCATCGCGAACACGTCCCCCGCGTCGACGTACGGCGGGATCCCGGCCCACGGCACCGGCCCGGTGAACACCACCGCGTCCGCGACCCCGCACCGCTCGGCCAGCGCCTCCAGATGCCGTCGATCCGGCCCGCCACCGACCAGCAGCAGCCGCGCGTCCGGCACCGCCTGCTGCACCCGCGGCCACGCCCGGATCAGCGTGTCCTGCCCCTTCCGCCGGATCAGCCGCGACACGCAGACCACCACCGGTACGCCGACCAGCCCGAGCTCCCGGCGTACGCGCTCACCGCCGACGCCCGGGCGGAACCGCTCCGAGTCCACCCCCGGCGTCAGCCGCCGGATCACCGTTGCCGACGACAACGCCGGCCGGATCTGCTCCTCGCACCATCCCGACACCGTCGTGATCGTGTCGGCCGCGTCCCCGATCTGCCGCAAGGCCTGCCGCGCCCCCGGTACGCCGGCCCACCACGTCTCGTGCCCGTGCGTCATCGCGACGATCCGCCGCGCTCCGGCCGCCCGCAAGGCCGGCCCCATCAGCCCGAGCGGCGCCGCCGCCCCGAACAGCACCCGGTCGGCGCCGTACGAATGCATCAACTCCACGGCCCGCCTCGTGACGCGGGCCGTCGGCAACAACATCGACGTCCGGTCCCGGACCACCGGGAACGGCAGCCGCGCGTCGTACGCCGTGTCGCCCGGCTCCCGCGAGGTGTACACGACGACGTCCGGGACCTGGTCGCACAACGACCGCACGAACGTCTCGATCCCGCCCTGCCGCGGCGGGAAGTCGTTCGTGACGACGAGAACCGTCATCGCTTGGCCAGCGGCGGCACCGTGGAACCGTTCTGCGCGGCCCAGGCGCGGCCCATCGCGATCCGCTCCGGCGGCGTCGGGTGCGTCGCGAACATCCAGTACCGCCAGCGGCTCGGGTCCAGACCGGAGATGTTCCGCACCGCCAGATCGCGCTGCATCGCGACGAAGTCCTCCGGGTCGTTCGTCAGCCGCAGCGAGTGGTAGTCGGCGCGCGCCTCGATCTTCCGGCTGACCAGGTTCTGTACCGGGCTCGCCAGCGTGGTCGCCGCGACCACCAGCGCCACGAACAGCCCGGTCCGGCGCGGATCCGCCATCCGGGCCCCGAGCAACAAGGACAGCAACGTGATCCCGAACGCGGTCCCGAGCACACCGATCAGCGTGCCGTGCAGTACGTCGTCCTCGGCCGCGTGCCCGAGCTCGTGCGCGACGACGAGCCGCACCTGCGCGGGCGGCGTGTCCTTCAGCAGCGTGTCGTACACGACCAGCCGGCGCGTCGACCCGAAGCCCGACACGTACGCGTTCAACGCGGTCGTCCGCTTCGACGCGTCCGCGACCAGCACGTCCTTGACCGGTACGCCGTCCTGCTCCGCGAGCTTGAGGAAATCGTTGCGCAGGGCACCGGCCGGCATCGACGTGAAGTGGTTGAAGCGCGGCTCCACCAGCACCGGGTACGCGAACGACACACCGAGTACCAGCAGCGCAGAAATGATTGCTCCCGGCAACCACCAGCCGCGTTGCCAGCGTTTCGCCAAGGCGATCAGCAGGACCGCGATCACCGCGACGCCGAGGGACGTGAGCAACCAGTTGACGCCGCGGTCCCAGACCCACAGCCGCCAGTTCTGCACCGACAGCCCGTACTTCAGGCTCACCCGCTCCGCGAGTACGTCGGTCGGAACCGTGAGCAGGTTCGTGATCAGGGCGATCCCGGCGACCGTGACCGGTACGGCGAGGAACCACGGGCGGACGCGCAGCGCGTCGTACAACCGGCGGCCCAGCGGGCTGAACCCGATCACCAACGGGACCACGACCGAGATGATCCAGGACGCGGTCGACCACTTCAGGATGTCGTGCCGGAACGCGTTCTGGCGGGCGATCTGCGCACTGGTGAAGTCCAGCGCGGCGTCCGGCTTCGGCAGGTCGATCAGGTGCCACGGGGTGGTGACCGCGATCGTGAAGACCAGCGCGAGCGCGAGCACACCGCCCGTCACGCGCGGCGCCATCGCGCCGCTCGGGCGCTTAGGCACCGGCGAGCCTCTCCAGGTACTTCTGCCACTGCACCACGAACTCGGCCTCGGTCATCCCCAGCACCGACTTGAACGCGTCCGCCAGACCCGACGCACTCCCCGACCGGTCCACGGCGCGGTAGAACGCCACCAGCTTGTCCTGCCCTTCACGCTCCGCGATCAGCCGGCAGGCCAGCCACGCCGACTCGTACGCCTGCGGCAGGTCGGTCGCCGAGGCCGCGAACGCCTCCGGTGTCGGCAGCGTCGTCGGCACCTTCCCGGCCCGGACCGCCTTGAACAGCTCCTTCGCCGCCGAGTCGTCCTGGACGGGAACCGCCGTGAACGCGACATAGTCCGCGAACCCCTCGGCCAGCCACAACGGGACCGGCGAGGCGGTCGCGTTCGACGCGACGTGCGTGGTCTCGTGGGTCAGCACGATCCGGCGGCCCTGCTTGCCGAGCTCTTCGAACAGCTTCGGGTTCGCCACGATCCGCACCGGCGCGTTCGCGGCCGGCTGGTCCAGCTCGGCCATCGTGACCGCGGCGATCTGTGTGTACGTGTTCGGCTGGGCGCCGAGGATGCCCTCCATCTGCGCCTGTTTGGCGGGCAGGTAGACGATCACCTTCTGCCGCCACTTCTTGCCCCACACCTTGGACACCGACTCGACCGCCTTGTCGGCGACCGAGACGTAGCTCTTCACGTCGGTCTCCGGCCCGAGACCGATCACCAGGCTGCGCTTGCCCTTGGCCAGCTCGAGCGGACCGAGCGCCCAGATCGGCCGCCGCTGCCCGGCGGCGAACCGCTCCGAGAACGACGCGGCGTACGTCTTGCCGTCCCGGGTCACGAACGTCACCGGCAGCGTCTCACGGGCCGGCGTCAGGTCGAACCCGGACAGCTGCCAGGACACCTCCACCTGCGCGAGCCACGCCTGCGAGCCGCCGAGCTCGAGCTTCCGGTCCGGGGTCAGGCCGCTCGAGTCGTCGCTCACGTACCGCAACTGGAACGTGCTGATCGGGAGCGTGCTCAGGTTGCCGAAGATCATCCGCGCGCTCGCCTGGAACGCGGTCGCCTGCGGATCGACGGCGTTCAGGAACTCGCTGCGGTTGTCGTTCGTGACCGCGTCGGCCATCTTCTGCAGTACGGCCTCGCCCGCGACCGCCCGCTGCACACCCGCCTGCGCCTGGTCCGTGCTCGGCGTCGAGACAGGCTGGTGCGAGCCGCGCGTGTTCGGGCCGGCGGGCGCGTTGGCGACGTACTGCAGACCGGCGTACCCCGCTCCGGCGACCAGGCAGACGGCGAGCCCGAGCGCGACCTTCTTCAGGATCGGCGCGAACGGCGTACCCCCGGCGCCCGGCTGCCCCGGGTGGTGGTCCGGCTGCTCAGGGTCACCGTCGGACGGGACCACCGGCAGCGGAACCGTGTCGCCGTGCTCGTCGATCACCTCGGCCCCTCGCTGCTCACCTGCCCCAGTCAGGCGGGACACCCGGCCTCCTCCGACAGTACGGCATCACGAAACGTCATCGGCCCCGGGATCCCTCCCGGAGCCGATGAGTATGTCAACGGGGCAGGTCAGCCCGGACGGACTGCCGTGGTGTACGGGTTCTCGTCGAGGGAGGCGATCTCCACGCTCTTGCCCGGGCGCGGCGCGTGCACGATCCGGCCGTTGCCGAGGTAGATGCCGACGTGGCTGATCGGGCTGTAGAAGAACACCAGGTCGCCCGGCATCAGCTCGGACTTGCTGATGTGCCGGCCCTCGCTGGCCTGCGCCTTCGAGGAGTGCGACAGCGAGACGCCGGCCTTGCCCCAGGCGTACATGGTCAGGCCGGAGCAGTCGAAGGAGCTCGGGCCGGCCGCGCCCCACACGTACGGGTCGCCGAGCTGCGCCAGCGCCGCGTTGATCGCGATCGCCGCGCGGCCGCTGGCCGGGATGTTCGGCTGGTTCTTGTCGTCGCTGGTCCGGGTGCTGTCGCGGGTCGGGCGCTGGGCGCGCTGCTTCTCCGCTTCCTTCGCGTTCTCTTCCTGGATTCGCTTCCGGTCGGCCTCGCTGAGCTTGTCGAGGACCTTCTGCGCCTTGTCGAGGTTCGCGTTCAGCTGGTTGACGAAACCGGACTGCTTCGCCTGCACGGCCTGCAGCGCGCCGAGCTCGGTCTGCTCGCTGGCCTGCAGGTCGGTGAGCTTGCCCTGCGCGAGCTGGTAGCGCCGGAGCGCCGAGTTCTGCTGGCCGGCGAACGCCTGGGCGGTCGACGCCTGGCTGAGGAACTGGTCCGGGTTCGTCGACAGCAGCAGCTGCGCGGTCGTCGAGATGCCCGAGGTCTGGTACCCGGCCACCGCGAGGGAGCCGATCTGCCGCTTCACCGAGTCCACCTGCGCCTGCTGCTTGGCGATCCCCGCCTGCAGCGCCTTGACCCGCGCCTTCGAGGCGTCGATCTGGCCGCGCAGGTCGTTCGCCGACTCACCGGCCGTCTCGGCCTGGTGCTGGAGGGCCGCGACCTGCTTCTTCGCGTCCGCCAAGCTGGGCGTGGGGTCGGCGTCCGCCGCTCCCTGGATCAGGATCACGCCCGCAGCGACAGCCGTGCTGGTGATGGCGGCGAGAGCGATTCCCTTGGTGCGGTTGACGCGTCCGATGGACACAGCCCGGTCGGTCCCTTCCTCTGCTCGCGCCGTCCCCGTTGACCACTCCGGCCGCGAACGTCAGGTCCGCGGATCCGCCGGGTCACTCCCTCGGCTTGCCGCTGCCCGGTCGGCCGGAGCGGCCGACACCCTGAGGCAACGAGAGGTAACAGTAGTGACCGTTTCGTGACCAGTGCAATTCGCCCCTCGGGTTTGATCGAAAATTAACGAAGCGGGTTCCCGGCCAAACGGCCGTTTCGCCTTCCGTTACAGGGGTTCCGGGCACGTCCGGAGCAGGGTCAGGCGCGTCATCGTCCTGACAAACACCGGCGTGTCATCCGGTCTGCTCCTCCGGCTTGGCGTCCGGCTCGATGCTGTCCACCGCGTGCACCAGCCGCAGCGGCGGAACCAGCCCCGAGTCGGCCAGCGCGTCCAGGGCGGCCTTCTCGTCGTCGTCGATCCGCAGGCTGCCGGACCGCTCGGCCGACAACCCCAGCACCACGGTGACGACACAGTCCTGGCACCCCGGACCCCTCATCACGCAAGCGTCGCAGTCGATCAGCACAACATCCTCCAAGTGGGGAAGCACCCGGACTTGCATCCGGCTGAGAAGGACGCTAGAGAACCCCACCGACAGTTTCCGTTCAGAACAGCAACCGGGCTTCGCCCGGCAGGTGGGGCGGGGGTCGGTTGCTACGTGCGGGCGATCCGTGAGATCAGGCTGGCCGAGGAGAGGGCGCGGGCGCCGAGTTTGACGATGCTTTCGGCAACTTCGCGGTCGGTGGAGACGACCACCACCGGGCGGCCGGGCGGCTCCGCGCGGACCAGTTGCCGGATCACCTCGTCCGCGATCACCCCGGCCGGGCTGAACCGCACCCGGACGCCGCGCGGCGGGTTCAGCTGCACCGGCCCGGACAGCTCGGCGCCGTCGAACACCACCGTGACCTCGAGGCGACGCTGCGCCACCAACGCCCCGAGCGCGGTCACCAGCCGCTGCCGTTGCGAGTGCAGCGGCGAGTTCGGCCAGGCCGTCTTCGTCACGTTGTACCCGTCGACGATCAGGTGCACCTGCGGCAACGACAGCAGCTCGTCGAACAACGCCGGGTCGTCCTCAGGCGCCGTACGTCCGACCGGGGCCGCCTCAGGCTCGGAGCCGGCCACCGTGTCCGCCGGGCGGAGCTCGCCCCCGGGCGGCAGCGCCAGCTCACGGCGCAGCCCGCTCGCTGCCTCCAGCAACGTGTCCAGCAGCAGCCGGGTCCGTGTCGTCGCCAGCTCGCGTTCCTGTCCCGCCGTACGCCGGGCCGCGTGCTCGACCGCTTCGAGTTCGGTGATCCGGGCGCGGAGCTTCCGCAGCTCGCGGTCGACCTCGGCGCGCGCGGCGTCGACCCGTTCGTCGGCGGTCGCGGCCTCTTTCGTGCGTTGCTCGAGCTCGGTGTGCAGACCGGTGATCCGCTGCCGGGCCTCGTTCAGCTTGCGGCGGAGCGTGACGTTCTCGGCCTTCAGCTCGTTGACCTGATCACGAAGCCGTTCGCGGACCTGACGGGTCTCGGTGCGGGCCTGGTCGAGCTGGTCGGACAGCCGATGGACAGCTTCGGCGTCGGCGCGCGGGTTCTCCACCGGGACCTGCGCGACCGCTGCCAGATGCTGTTCCCAGTCGTCCGGCCGGAGGAGGTACGCAAGCGCCGCGACCTCGACCGGATCGGCGGCCGGGACCGGTACGCCGTCCGCGACCGCGTCGCCGAGCTCCGGGTGCTCACGCCGTACCTCGAACGCGGTCAGCTTCCGGAAGTGGTCGTCGGTCTCCAGGATCGGGCCGAGCACCGACGCCGACAGCTTCGCCCGGCGGGCCGGCGCGAAACTCGCGAACCGGCGCAACGGAGCGGGGATGTCGGTCGCGGGAAGCTGCCCGAGGGCGTGCGCAGCGAGGGTCAGGACGCGTTGCCGGACCGGTTCAGGCAGAGTCGTGGCAGCAGAGCTCGCGGCGGTGCCGGCCTCAGTCACCGGTCCGCAGTCCGGCTGGAACGGCGACCGGGAACGGCCGGTGACGCAGACCACACCGGACGGGCCGCGGGCCCTGATCCAGAGTGATCGCCTGTGTACGCATACCCAGAGCCTAGTCGACTTGCAGGCGTGTCACCTGCGGAATTGTCGGTGGCGGCTCCTAGCGTCATGTCCATGACCAGCCCTGTGCCCGCCATGGACCCGGAATCGTCGCTGCCGATCCGTGGCGTCCAGCACAGTTTCGACGACCTGGGTACGCCGCTGCGCGACATCACGTTCTGCATCGTGGACCTGGAGACCACCGGTAACCCGCCGGGCGAGGGCGGGATCACCGAGATCGGCGCGGTGAAGGTGCGGGCCGGCGAGGTGCTCGGCGAGTTCCAGACGCTGGTCAACCCGTCCGAGCCGATCCCGCCGTTCATCGCCGTGCTGACCGGCATCTCGGACCTGATGGTTGCCTCGTCACCGCGGATCGACTCGGTGCTGCCGGCCTTCCTGGAGTTCGCGCACGGGTGCGTGATGGTCGCCCACAACGCGCCGTTCGACATGGGTTTCCTGAAGCACGAGACCCAGGTGCACGGGTACGACTGGCCCGACTTCGCGGTCGTCGACACCGCGCTGCTGGCGCGCCGCGTGATCACCCCGGACGAGGCGCCGAACTGCAAACTCGGCACGCTCGCCAAGCTGTTCCGGACCACCACCACGCCGAACCACCGGGCGCTGTCCGACGCGCGCGCCACCGTCGACGTGCTGCACGGGCTGTTCGAGCGGGTCGGGTCGTTGGGCGTGCAAACATTGGAGGACCTGCAGACGTTCTCGTCCCGGGTCGCGCCCGCGGTCCGCAAGAAGCGGCACCTGGCCGAGTCGTTGCCGCACGCACCGGGTGTGTACCTGTTCACCGACGACCGCGGCGAGGTGCTGTACGTCGGCAAGTCGAAGGACCTGCGGACCCGGGTCCGGTCGTACTTCACCGCCTCCGAGACCCGGAACCGGATCGGCGAGATGGTCGGCATCGCCACCGCCGTCCGCGGCATCGAGTGCGGTACGCCGCTGGAGGCCGAGGTCCGGGAGCTCCGGCTGATCGCGGAGCACAAGCCGCGGTACAACCGGAAATCCAAGTTCCCCGAGCGGCAGCACTGGCTGAAGGTCACGGTCGAGCCGTTTCCGCGGCTCTCGCTGGTGAAACAGGTCCGCGACGACGACGCCGGGTACCTCGGCCCGTTCAGCTCCCGGAAGACCGCGGAGCGGGCGATGGCCGCGCTGCACGAGGCGTTCCCGATCCGGCAGTGCACCGCGCGGATGTCTCGTAATCCTTCGTTGTCACCGTGCGTGCTGGCCGAGATGGGCCGTTGCGTGGCGCCCTGCGACGGGCGGATCTCCGCGGATTCGTACGGCGAGTTCGTCACCGGGCTGCGGTCCGCGCTGACCGTGGACCCTACACCGGTCGTCGACGCGCTCGACCGGCGGATCGACGTACTGTCCGCGGACGAGCGGTTCGAGGACGCCGCCGTCCACCGGGACCGGTTGAGCGCGTTCGTGCGGAGTTCGGCGCGGATGCAGCGGATGGCGTCGGTGACCGGGTGCGCGGAGATCTGCGCGGCGCGGCGTACCGACGACGGCGGCTGGGAGCTGCACGTGATCCGCCGCGGCCGGCTCGCGGCGGCCGGGTTCAGCCCGCGCGGGACGGATCCGCGGCGGCACCTGGAGATGCTCCGGGCGTCGGCCGAGACGGTGCTGCCCGGGATCGGCCCGGTCGCGACCGCGTCCCCGGAGGAGATCGAGCTGATCCTGCGCTGGCTCGAGCTCCCCGGCGTCCGGCTGGTCGAGATGGACGGCACCTGGACCTGCCCGGTGAGTGGCGCCGGCCGGCACCTCACCCGCCTCGACAACGCCCACAGCGACCTCCACCAGCACCCCACCGAACGCCGTCGCCACATGCGGCCGCTGGGTCCGGCGCGGGTGAGCTAGGTGACCTCCGAGGTCGCCGTGCGGCTGCGGGCGTGGCGGACACGGCGGTGGGTCAACCAGTTGGAGCCGGCCGTGCGCGCGGGCACCACGCAGCGACACAGCAGCTTCATCGAGGGCGGTCGCTCGGTGCCGGGCCGCGAGATGGTCATCCGGCTCGCCGAGTCCCTGCAGGCGCCGCTGCGGGAGCGGTACCAGTTGCTGGTCGCCGGCGGACACGCCCCGAGCCTGGCCGCGATCCGTACGGCGCTGACCGGGATCCTCGACGGGCATCGCCCGAGTCCGGCGGTGGTGGTCGACCGTCGCGGCGACGTGGTGCTTGCGAACTTACGGGTCGTTCGGCGTACTGACGGACGGCGTCGCGCCGTACCTGCTGGAGGGGCCGGTGCCGGTGCCCTGGCTGTTTCCTGCATCCGGACGGGCTGGGATCTCGCCGCGGACGAGCTGATCGCGGAGCTCGTCGCGCTGATCCCGCCCGGCGCCGGGGCCGGAGCACGTCCGGTTCGCCGTACCGCTGCGGCTACGGACAGCGAGCGGGGAGTTGCGGTTGATCACCACGCTGACCCGGTTCGGTACGGCGATCGACGTCACCGTCGCGGAACTGCGGATGGAGGCGTTCCTGCCCGCCGACGAACCGACGGCGCGGACGCTGCGAGGCCTCGACCGCACTATGCTTCAGCGGGTCGAGGCGTGAGAAGTACCAGAGGTAGTAAGGAGAGGACGGCATGGTCACCGCGATCGTGTTCATCAAGGCCGACGTCGCACGGATCCCCGAGGTCGCCGAGGCGGTGGCCGCCATCGACGGCGTCAGCGAGGTGTACTCCGTGACCGGCGGGCTCGACCTGATCGCGCTCGTCCGCGTCGCCCGCCACGACGACCTGGCCACCGTCATCCCTGAGCACGTGAACCGCGTCTCGGGTGTGCTCAGCACCGAGACACACATCGCGTTCCGCGCGTACTCCAGCCACGACCTGGAAGCAGCCTTCAGCCTGGGCGAGGACGGTGTCTGAGGACTGGTCCGTTCCGGTCCGACTGACACGAGCTGAAGTTACGGTGAGCACATGAACGTCTGGGGTCAGTTCGTCGCCGAGCAGGTCCGCGCATGCGCGCCGGCAGTGCAGCGAGGACGCGGATGAGCAACCCACCCGCCGGCTGGTACCCCGACCCCACCGGCCAACCCAAAACCATCCGCTTCTGGAACGGCGAGAAGTGGACCAACCAAACCGACCACGAAGACCAGGCGGAAACCCTGTCCGCCACCGTGCCTGACGAACCGGCCTCGTCGTCGACCCATCAACAGCGGGACGCCGACCAGTCGCCCTCGCCCGAGCCGAACCCGGCCAACGCGGACTCCAACCAGCCCACGTGGTCAGCCGACCAACAGCCGTGGAGCGCCGACCAGTCCAGCTCCCCCGAGCAACCTGCACCGGCACAGGACAACAACCAGTGGCCGAACCAGCAGCCCAACCAGCCGGCCTGGTCCGCCAACCAGCAGCAATGGGGCGCCGACCAATTCACGTCCTACGACCAGCCGGACCAGAACTCCGAGCAAACCCAGATCCAACCCCCAGCGGCACAGGACAACCAGTGGTCGAACCAGCAATCCCCCGACCAGCCGGCTTGGTCCGCCAACCAACAACCCTGGGGCGCCGACCAGTTCACCTCGTACGACCAGCCGGACCCGAACAACGAACAGACCCAGATCCAGCCGTGGTCCGGTCAGGAACAGCCCAATCAGCCCGCGTGGTCCGCCGACCAGCAGCAGTGGGGCGCTGACCAGTTCACGTCGTACGAACAACCCGACGACCCCAACACCCAGCAAACCCAGATCCAACCGCCACAAGACAACAACCAATGGTCGAACCAGCAAACCCCCGACCAGCCGGCTTGGTCCGCCAACCAACAGCCCTGGGGTGCCGACCAGTTCACCTCCTACGACCAGCCCGACCCGAACTCCGAGCAAACCCAGATCCAGCCCTGGTCGGGCGACCAACCCTCCCCCGACGTCGAACAACCCCAGCAACAGCAGTGGTCCGGCCAGCAGTACCCGGCCCACGAGCAAACCCCCCAGCAGCCTTGGTCCGCCGACCAACAGCCCTGGGCCGCTGACCAGTTCACGTCGTACGACGAGCCGCCCACCGACGGCAACCCCCAACAGGCACCCGCCCCTCAGCAACACCCCACACCGGCCCCGGAGCACCCAACCGCCCAGCCGGAGGCAACCCCCCAACCGTCGGCACGTACGTCAGGCCTGCGCTCAGTAGGCACCCCCGACACCCCCGCCCCGCAAGACCCCACCCCCGAATCCGGCTGGTGGCAACCCTCCGCCACCCCCCAACTCTGGGGAACCCCCCAACCCACCAACGACAGCCCCCACCTCCGAGCCGTCTCCCCCGACGAGTACACCCCCGCGGCCAACGCCCACCCCGCCATACACGAGCTCGGCGCACAGCACCCTGCTGACCAGCAGCCCGGCGTACAGCACCTGGACGTCCAGAACCTCGGCGCACAACACCCTGCCGTACACGAGCCCAACCCACAGCACCCTGGTAACCAGCAGCCCGGCGCACAAAGCCCTGGTAACCAGCCCGGCGTACAGCACCTGGACGTCCAGCACCGCAGCGACCAGGAACTGGGCGTACAACGCCCGGGCGACCAGCACCCCGGCGACCAGGAGCACGGCGTACAGCACCCGGCTGTGCAGCGCCCCGGCGACCAGTCCGGCGTACCCACCCCCGAGAACGGTCCCACCCCCGCGGAGCGCGCCCGCGCCACCTGGGGCGCCCCCGTCCTCGCCCCGGCTCCCGCCGAACACTGGACCCAACGCGACCCAGCCGAAGCCGAAGCCATCGAGGCCGCCCTAGCCGGCAACGCGGCCCCCGAGGAACCATCCCCGGAACCCACCACCCCCACCCTCCGCCTCGCCCCAGTCCCGCAACCTGCGGACCCCACGCGGACGGACGCGGCCACCGCAGACATCACTGACGCGCGTTCCACAGCCGACCCATCCAATGCGGACACGGCTACCACGCCCTCCACGGCCGACACAGCCAACGCGGACACGACAACCGGAGCCCCCCGCACCGCCAACGCAGGCCCGGCTACGCCGGACGCTGGCACTGCTGCTGACACGGGCACGGGCACGGGCAACGCGAATACATCAGCAGGTACTACCGGTGCGACGATCGCAGGGGCTGCTCTCGGAGCAGGTGTTGCGGCTGCTGCATCCACCGCGCTACCGGACGCCGCACAGCCAACCGACCCGCCCCAACCGGCTACTCAAACCCCCAACACCACAACGGATCCCACCGCCGCACAAGCAGACGACCAAGCAGCACGCCTGGCAGCGGACGACTCCGAGGCGGCCGTACCGCAGCCCGACTGGGGCAGCCAAGGCGGCGACGAGCAGCCCGACGCGACAAGCGACGTACCGGCCTGGGGCGTCGAAGCCTCCGACGAGGACGACTTAACGACCCCGGAGAAGGCCGGCCCGCTCTGGACCGTCCCCGAGTCGACCGACTCCACCCCGGACCAGCCCGTCCAACTGTGGGGCGACCAGCAGTCCGGCAACCAGAACTGGCCCGACCAGCAGCCCGCGCCCCAAAACTGGTCCCAGCAACCAAACCAAAACCCCCAACAGCCCAACCAGCAGCCGACCCCCGAACAGCAGCCCGTGCAGTCCCAGCAACTCTGGGGCTCGCAGCAGGCCTCGGCGGGTACGGATGCACCGGCTGACAACGGCTGGGGCGTAGGCGACCAGCACGGCGCTCAGGAATCCGGCCCGTGGGGCCAGCAAGCCCAACAGAGCCCCAACGAGCCCTGGAGCAACGGCCAAAGCTGGCCAGTCCAGGAACCGACCAACCAGCAACCCAACAACGGCTGGGGCCCCAACCAACAAAACGGCCAGCAAAACGGCCAGCAATGGGCCAACCAGCAAACCCAGCAGCAGCCACCACAGCAGCAAGCCTGGGGCGACAACGGAAACGAGGCCTGGGGCGGCAAGGCCGACCTGAGCTCCGGCGTCGGCAAGCGCGACACCAAGGGCAAGAGCAAGAAGTCCAAGAGCCCCGGTGGCGGCGGGCCGTTCGGCGGGAAGCTGCCGTTGTTGGTCGGCGGCGGCATCGCGCTGGTACTGCTGATCGTGGCCGCGATCGTCCTGCTCACCAACCACGACGACAAGACCGCGAACCCGGACCCGAGTGGTACGCCGACGCAGAGTACGTCGCCCGGCCCGACCGGCGGCACCACGCCCGGCCAGTCCAAGAACCCGAAGCTGCACGAGGGTGCCGACCGGATCGCGTCGACGGCGATCTCGTTCCCGCGCCGCAAGCCGCCGTGGTCGGACCGGATCCGGCTCGTCCAGCAACTCCAGCACTCGAACGGCCAGCGGATCGTGCTGACCGAGAAGGCCGCGGGTTCGGACGACTGGTCCGCGGACATCTTCGTCGGCGGACTCGGTACCGGCTCCGGCTTCACCGGCGACCCGAAGGCGACCGCGCTGTCGCTGGCGGCGCAGCTGCACGACGGCGGGCTGTACGGCAGCATCCCGGTCACGTTCAAGCCGCTCGCGAACGGCGCGGTGAAACGCTCCGACAAGTCCGGCTGGTTCGTCCAGCAGACCGTGACCACCACGGCCCCGAAGGTGACCGACCGCGTCCTCACCCTGACGGTGGCCGTCTTCGATCTCGGCGACGGCACTGCGGTCGCGTACATCAGCGAGATCCCCACCAACCGCCCAGATCTGAAAACGGCCGCAGACGAGGCCTTTAAGGGAATTCAAGTTGGCTGACAACGACGACCTCAACCACCCCACCGAGGACGGCGCCAGCCCGTACTCCGGAACGCCGGCCGCTGAGGCACGCCCAGGCGACCCCTTGTCCGGCAATAACGGTTCCCTGTCCGGCACCGGGGACTCCCTGTCCGGCACGCCGGTTGCACCTCCTGTCCCGGCGCCCCGCCCCGATCAGCCGGCTCCCGCAGACGCAAGCTCGTCGGACGCTCTGTTCGGCCAGTCCCCCGCCCCGGCCCCGCCGCCCCCGCCGCCAGCCCGCCCCCAACACGCAGCCCCACCCCAGCAACCCACCTGGCCCACCCAACCGCCGGCCAACCAACCGCCTAGCGGCCAACACCTGCGCAACCAGCAGGCAGACGGCGGACCTGCAGGCGGTCAGCAAGCAGACAGCGGACCCGTGGGTGGTCAGCGAGCAGACAGTGGACCTGTGGGTGGTCAGCAAGCAGGCAACCGGCACGTGGGTGGTCAACAAGCCGACAGCTGGCAGCAGCCCGGAGCACAGGCACCTGGCCAGCGGTCGTGGGATCAACAGCAGCCGCCGGGTCAGCAGCCTGGTGCGCCGGCTGACGGACAACCACTAGCTGGCCAGCAGCCGTGGAGCGCTCAGCAGCAGCCGACAGCACAGCAGGCTGACGCTCAGCGTTCAAACGTGCAGCAGCCGACAACGCAGCAGGCTGGCGCTCAACGTTCAGACGTGCAGCGTCCGCCTGCGCAGCACCCGCTTACACAACAGCCGCCGGCACCACAACCGTCCGCACAGCAGCAGTATGCACAGCAGTCATACGCGCAGCAGTCATACGCGCAGCAGCCGCATGCGCAGCAGCCGACTCCCCAGCAGCCGGCGCGCCCGCAGCACGCGGCTCCTCCAGCGGGACCGCAGTACGCCGGTCAGCAGCAGCCACAAGCGGGCCTGCAAGACCAGTCACCCGGCCGGGCGCCGGGTGGACCTACGCGAGACGGACAGTTGCCAAGCGCACCAGCCCACGGCGGGCACGCGCCCGGCGTACCAACCCACAGCGGACCCGGCGTACCAACCCACGGCGCGCCCGCCGCACCAGCCCAAGGTGCGCCCGGTGGGCCGGCTCAAAGCAGGCCCGCTGGGCCAGTGCAAAGCGACCAGGCGCCTGGCGGGCAGGTGTGGCGTGAGCAGCAGGTGCCGCAGCAGCCGGGGCCGCAATCTGGGCAGCCAGGGTCGCCACCAGGGCAGTCAGGGCAGCAGCCATTGCAGTCTGGGCAGCAGTCTGGGCAGCCGCAGGCTGGGTGGCAGGCTCAGGCGATGGGAGCCCAGGCGGGCGGCCAACAGACCGGCCACCCGGGCGGGTCCGGCGCGTCGGCCGGCGGTTCCGATCGGTCCCAGGGCGGGCAGTGGGGCGGGTCGGCTGCGCAGCCGACCGGTTCGCAGCCGGGTGGTTCGTGGTCTGGGCAGTACGGCGGGCAGGACGTGGGAGCTCAGCCGGGGCAGCGGCCTGGTCAGTTCGGTGGTGGGCAGAGCGGACAGCAGGCAGGTGGGCAAGGTGCTCGGAACCCGGGCCAGCACGCAGCGCCGCGAGGCCCGCAGGGTGGTCAGTTCGGTGGTGCGCCGGGCGGACAGCAAGTACCAGGTGCTGAACGAGGTGCGTTTGGCGACGCGATCTCGCAAGCGGCTGGGCCCTACGCGAAGCCGGCATCTGGCGGGCCTGCCGATGGTGGCGGGCAGCCCGCGGGTAGGCAGTCCGCGGGTAGCGGGCAGTCCGCGGGTGCGCATGCGGCTGGGCCGTTGGCTGGGGATGGCGGGCAAGCATTCGGCGCGGGCGCGCAGGGTGCAGGTAGCCATGGTGCGGACGCGGCCGGGCAAGGTGCGTTCGGCGCGAGTCCCCGCGGTACGGGCGCACACGGTGCAGGCACCCACGGCGCGGGTTCGTACGGCGCGGGTTCGTACGGCGCGGGTTCGTACGGCGATCAGTCCGGCGCTGCGCGCGGTGGTGCGGCTGGGGGCGGGTCGGGTGACGTGGGAGCGCATGCGGCCGGCGCTGGCTCCGGGGGTCTGGGTGGTTGGTTGAGTGGGGGGTCTAGTGGGGGTAACGGTCGGGCGCGGGTGATTGGGGCCGTCGTGTTGGTCGTAGTCGCCTTGGCGGCTACCGGGCTGAGTGCGGGGTGGGTCTGGAACAAGGCCGACGCCCTCACCCCGGTCGCCCTCCCGTCGACCGGTAAGCCGCTCGAGACCGTCAACCCGTCGGCCAAGCCGACCAAGACGCAAACGCCGTACGGCAAGGTGATCGGGACCGAGATGGTTGCCTCGAACACCGACACGATGCCGATCATGAGTTCGGCCTGGGGTAACTCCTACGAGCGCACCGGTCTGATGGGTGGCGCGGCGATCTGGCTGACCGTGCACAAGAACTACGACGGCAAGAGCGCGTCCTGGGGCAACTACACGGCGTTCGGGCAGCTGCCGACAGACATCGCGTACAAGAACACACCGGCCGGGCTGAAGGAGGCCGGGATCCAGATCGGGGCCCGGGCGATCACCAGCCTGTACGACAAGAACGCGCAGGTGATGAAGGGCACGCAGCACAAGGCGATCACGGTCAACGGGCATCCGGGCCACGAGATCGTCGCGAAGGTGGTCGTGAAGGTGCCGAAGCTGGCGGAGACGTTCTCGACCGTGATGATCGCGGTGGTCGACCGCGGCGACGGTACCGCGGACGTGTCGATCGCGGACATCGCCGGCTCCACCCCGGCCTGGCAGAACGTCTGGCGGACCAAGGTCAGCCAGATCAAGATCAACAAGTAACGCGAAGGGCCGGCCGGAAACCCCGGCCGGCCCGATGCACACGAGAGATCAGCCGCGCACCTCGGCGCAGGCCGTGATCCACCGGTCCAGCACGTCCTTCGCGGCGCCGGAGTCGAGCGCCTCCGCGGCGCGGTCCATCCCGGTCCGGATCCGTTCGGTGACACTGCCGGCTTCCGGCGTGTACGCCGCCAGGGCCGCGCCGGCGTTCAGCAGTACGACGTCCCGCACCGGCCCGGTTTCGCCCTCGACGAGCGCCCGGACGACCTTCGCGTTGTACGTCGCGTCCGCGCCCTTCAACGCGTCCGCCGACACCGGCTCGATCCCCAGCTCCCGCGGATCCAGCGTCACCGGTCCGTCGACCTCTCCACCGCCGACGCTCCACACCTGGGACGTCGTACGCGTGGTCAGCTCGTCGAGCCCGTCGTCGCCGTGGAACACCAGCGCGTCGATCCCACGTCGCGCGAGTACGCCGGCCATCAGCCCGGCGACCCGTCCGTCTGCGACTCCGACGGCCTGCGCCGACGGGTCGCCCGGGTTGGCGAGCGGGCCGAGCAGGTTGAACGTCGTCGGTACGCCGAGCTCACGCCGCGGTACGGCGGCGTTCCGCAGCGCCGGGTGGAACGCGGACGCGAAGCAGAACGTGATCCCGGCCCGCTCCCCCACCTCGGCCACCTGCGGGCCGCTGAGGTCGAGCGGGATGCCGAGCTCCTCGAGTACGTCGGCGGCACCGCACGCGGACGAGGCCGCCCGGTTGCCGTGCTTGACGACCTTCGCACCGGCGCCGGCCGCGACGATCGCGGACATCGTGCTGATGTTCACCGTGTGGGCCTGGTCACCGCCCGTCCCGACCACGTCCAGCGTCCGGCCGGCCACACTGATCGGGGTCGCGAACTCGCGCATCGTCTGCACGAGACCCTCGACCTCGGTGACCGTCTCGCCCTTGGACCGCAGCGCGATCACGAACCCGGCCAGCTGGGCCGGGGTCGCGGCCCCGGACAGGATCTGTTCCATCGCCCACGCGGTGGCGGCGGCCTCCAGGTCCTCGTGCCGCAGCAGCGGCCCGATGACGTGGGACCAGGTGTAGGCGCCCATCGAGGTCAGGAAGTGATGGCGGGGAGCTCTGCCACCCGCTGCCGGAGCAGGTCCGCGGTGACCTCGGCGAGCTTGATCGGGTCGATCGGGTGCGACACCGCGCCCTCGGCCCGCGACCAGGTCGCCAGCCAGGCGTCCTGCGGCCGGCCGGTGATGACCAGCACCGGCGGGCACTGGAAGATCTCGTCCTTCAGCTGCCGCGCGATCCCGAGGCCACCGGCCGGGACGGCCTCGCCGTCCAGGATGGCCAGGTCGATCTTGCCCTTGTCCATGGTCTTGATCACGGCCGGCTCGGTCGCGCACTCGACGTACTCGAGCTCGGGCAGATCGGCCGTCGGCCGCTTGCCGAGGGCCAGCCGGACGGACTCCCGCGTCGTACGGTCGTCGCTGTAGACCAGGACCCTCAGCGGACGCTCTGAACTCATCGATCCATCCCAAGCTTTGTTCTGAAGAAGACTGGACACCCGAATGCTACCGGGGCACCTGTCCGACCCTGCGAGCCTGTTCCTCCAACCGGTCCAGACGGCGGTCCTCGCGGCGCGCCTCGCGCTGCGACTCGCGCACCCACTGGACGAAAAGTACGGCGAAGAACACCAGCCCGACCAGGTCGCCGGAGCCCCACAGCAGCCCGCCCGCGAGGTACTGGTCGTGCAGCGGCGACGGCGGCCAGGACCGTTCGAAGCTCGTGTACCAGTCCTCGGCGATCAGCGTGTTCGCGCCCATGATCGTGATCCCGAGGAACGCGTGGAACGGCAACGTGAGGAACGTCATCATCAGCCGGAACGGGTAGATCACCCGCCCGGGCACCGGGTCCAGGCCGAGCAGCGGCCAGAAGAACAGCGATCCGACCAGGATGAAGTGCAGGTGCAGCAGATCGTGCAGCACGGTGGACCGCAGCGTCGCGTCGTACCAGCCGCTGAAGTACAGCGCCCATGGGCTCAGTACGAACAGCGTGAACCCGATCAGCGGGAAGCAGATCACCTTCGCGAACCGCGAGTGCAACACGGAGAGCAACCATTTCCGGGGCGGTTGCGGCAGCGTCCGGAGCGCCAGCGTGACCGGAGCGCCGAGTGCCAGCGCGAGCGGCGTCAGCATCGACAGGATCATGTGCTGGACCATGTGCACGCTGATCAGCACGGTGTCGTACGTCCCGAGCGCCGACTGGGTGGCGATCACGGCGCTGCCCAGGCCGACCCCGACGAACGCGAACGTCCGGCCGCGGGACCACTTGTCGCCGCGTTTGCGGAGCTGGTGGACGCCGTACAGGTAAAGCGCCCCGAGCACCACGATCACGCCGAGTAACACCGGTTCGAAGGTCCATGCCGTCAGCAACCGGACCGCGGTCAGCGGCTCGATCCGGTCGCCCGGAGAGGCGTGAAGGGGAAGCACGGATCCACAGTAGGAACAGCTGGTTCACGACATGCACGGGGGTGGTCGTAGCGCTGAACGCAAGGACCGACATAATGACCGCGTGGCCACTGCAACCGCGCTCCCAGCGTCTCGTGAACACGGTCATGCCGACCGTCCCAGCATGGTCAGTGTCGGCACGATCGTCTGGCTCTCGAGCGAACTGATGTTCTTCGCCGCCCTGTTCGCGGCGTACTTCACCATCCGGTCGGTGACGACCGCTGCCGCCGCTCCGGGAACGGAGACCCTCTGGCAGGTCATGACGCACCACCTGAACGTCCCGTTCGCGGCCGTGAACACGACGATCCTGGTGCTGTCGTCCTTCACCTGCCAGTTCGGCGTCTTCGCGGCCGAGCACGGCCGGGTCGGCCGGACCGGCTCGGTGCTGAACGTCCGCGCCTGGGGCATGCGTGAGTGGTTCATCCTCACGTACCTGATGGGCGCGGTCTTCATCGCCGGCCAGGTCACGGAGTACGCCGAGCTGGTGCACGAGGGCATCACGATCTCGGCGAACGCCTACGGCTCGGTGTTCTACCTGGCCACCGGGTTCCACGGTCTGCACGTGACCGGCGGCCTCATCGCTTTCGTGTTCGTCCTGGCCAGGACGTACATGGCTCGTAAGTTCACCCACGAACAGGCCGTCTCGGCGATCGTCGTGTCGTACTACTGGCACTTCGTCGACGTGGTCTGGATCGCCCTGTTCGCGACCATCTACCTGCTCAAATGAGTGAGAAGAGAAATCCCTTGTCACCGGCGCGCTTTCTCTCCGCGCGACGACGGCACCGGTCCGCCGGCCTCGTCGTGCTCCTGTTCGGCCTCCTGGCAGTCGGCTCGGCGTACGCCGCCTTCGCCCCTGACAACGCCGTGGCGGACAACTCGGCCCAGTCGCAGCAGATCGAGGAGGGCAAGAAGCTCTTCGCGGTCGGCTGCTCCAGCTGCCACGGCCTCAACGCCGAGGGCGGCACGAACGGCGGGGGCAAGTTCGCCGCGCCGTCGCTGATCGGCGTCGGAGCGGCCGCGGTCGACTTCCAGGTCGGCACCGGCCGGATGCCCGCCCAGCAGCCGGGTGCGCAGATCCCGCGCAAGACGCCGGCGTACTCGCAGGCCGAGATCGAGGCGCTGGCCGCGTACGTCGCGTCGCTGGCCCCCGGCCCCGCCGTACCGTCCGCGGACTCGTACGACGTGAGCAAGGCCACCGACGAGCAGGTCACCCGGGGCGGCGAGCTGTTCCGCACCAACTGCACCGCGTGCCACAACTTCGCCGGAAGCGGCGGTGCGCTGCCGAACGGCAAGTACGCGCCGTCGCTGATGGGCGTCAGTGAGAAGCACATCTACGAGGCGATGCTGACCGGCCCGCAGCAGATGCCGGTCTTCTCCGACCAGGTCATGCAGCCGCAGGACAAGCAGGACATCATCGCCTACCTGAAGGCGCTGCAGAGCCAGAAGGACCCGGGCGGCTTCGGCCTCGGCCGGCTCGGCCCGGTCTCCGAGGGCCTGTGGGGCTGGGTCGTCGGAATCGGCCTGCTGGTCGGCGTAGCGGTCTGGATCGGCGCCAAGGGCGCCAAGGCCAAGGGAGCGAAGGCCGAATGAGCGACGAGAAGAACCTCCCCGCGAAGGCGGAGGAAGAGCACGGCTCCGCGCTCGAGGTGGCGGAGCCGATCCCGGACCCGGGTCTGGAGCCGCACGAGCCGCGGATCACCGACATCGACCCGAAGGCCGCCGACCGCGTCGAGCGTCAGGTGTCGGCGATGTTCGGCATCGCGACACTGCTGGTGCTGGGCGCCTGCGTGGCGTACTTCGCGATCCCGCGGCACTCGATCCTGGTGTTCGGCCCGCTGTCCGGCAACGCGAACAACATGGTCATCGGCCTGTGCATCGGGCTCGCGCTGTTCCTGATCGGGGCGGGCGCGATCCAGTGGGCCAAGAAGCTGATGGTCGACGAGGAGATCGCCGAGGACCGGCACGCCGCGCACTCGTCGCCGGAGCAGATCGCCGAGATCACCGAGGCGTTCAAGCAGGGCGCCGCGGAGTCCGGCTTCGGCCGCCGCAAGATGATCCGGAACTCGCTGATCGGTGCCCTCGGCGCCCTCGGCCTGCCGGCCATCGTGCTGCTCCGCGACCTCGGCCCGCTGCCCGGCCGCGCGCTGTACAACACGATCTGGGCGAAGGGCATCCGGGTCGTCAACGACGTCACGAACCGCCCGATCATGCCGTCCGACATGGTCGTCGGCCAGCTGGTCAACGGCGCGCCGGCGAACCTGGCGCCGATGCAGGAGGAGGACCCGGTCGCGTACCAGAACGCCCGGGCCAAGGCCGCGGTGATCATGGTCCGGATCAAGCCCAGCGAGATCCGCACCAAGCCCGGCCGGGAGAACTGGGGTATCGACGGGATCCTCTGTTACTCGAAGATCTGCACCCACGTCGGCTGCCCGATCTCGCTGTACGAGCAGACCACGCACCACGTGCTGTGCCCCTGTCACCAGTCGACCTTCGACCTGTCCGACGGGGCCAAGGTCGTCTTCGGCCCTGCAGCCCGGCCGCTTCCTCAGCTACCGTTGGCAGTTGACAGTGAGGGCTACCTGGTAGCGCAGAGCGGCTTCACCGAGCCGGTCGGCCCGAGCTTCTTCGAACGAGGGTGACAACAGTGTCCACAAACACAGAGTTCCCCGGACCGGTCAAATGGTTCGACGATCGCCTCGGCATCGCGAAGATCGGGAAGAAGAACCTACGGAAGATCTTCCCGGACCACTGGTCCTTCATGCTGGGTGAGATCGCGCTCTACAGCTTCATCATCCTGATCCTCACCGGCACGTTCCTGACCTTCTGGTTCAAGCCCTCGATGGCCGAGGTCACGTACAACGGCTCGTACAGCCTGCTCAAGGGCGTACACATGTCGGAGGCGATGGCCTCCACGCTGAACCTCAGCTTCGACATCCGCGGCGGCCTGCTGATCCGGCAGATCCACCACTGGGCGGCCGTGCTGTTCATCGCCGCGATGATGGTGCACCTGCTCCGGATGTTCTTCACCGGCGCGTTCCGCAAGCCGCGCGAGCTGAACTGGCTGATCGGCTTCGGGATGCTGTTCCTCGGCATCATCGAGGGCTTCATCGGCTACGGCCTCCCCGACGACCTGCTGTCCGGTACCGGTCTGCGGATCACCAACGGCATGATCCAGGCGTCCCCCGTGGTCGGCACGTACATGAACTTCTTCATCTTCGGCGGCGAGTTCCCCGGCGGCGACTTCGTCTCCCGGTTCTTCATCGCCCACGTGCTGCTGATCCCGGGCATCATCCTGGCGCTGGTCACGGTCCACCTGTTCCTGGTCGTGTACCACAAACACACGCAGTACGCCGGTCCCGGCCGGACCCAGAAGAACGTGGTCGGCTACCCGCTGTTCCCGGTGTACACGGCCAAGGCCGGCGGCTTCTTCTTCGTGGTCTTCGGCATCACCGCGCTGATGGGTGCGCTGATGCAGATCAACCCGGTCTGGCTGTACGGGCCGTACGACCCGGCCGCGGTGACCGCGGGTTCGCAGCCTGACTGGTACATGGGCTGGCTGGAAGGCTCGGTGCGTATCTTCCCCGGATTCGAGTCGACCTTCTGGGGCATCACGCTGAGCTGGAACCTGATCATCCCGGCGCTGATCGTGCCACCCGCGTTCGTCACACTGGTCGCCCTCTATCCGTTCATCGAGGGGTGGATCACCGGGGACAAGCGCGAGCACCACCTGCTGGACCGGCCGCGGGACGTGCCGACCCGGACGGGTATCGGCGTCGCGTTCATCACCTTCTACGCGATGCTGTGGGTCGGTGGTGGTAACGACCTGCTCGCCACCCACTTCCACATCTCGCTGAACAGCGTGACCTGGTTCCTGCGGTTCGCGGTGATCCTGGGGCCGATCCTGGCCTTCTGGGTGACCCGCCGCTGGGCGATCTCGCTGCAGCGGGCGGATCAGGAGCGGCTGCTGCACGGTCTCGAGACCGGAGTCATCGTGCGTGACGCGGAGGGCAAGTACACCGAGAAGCACCAGCCGATCTCGACGTACGAGGCCTACTCGCTCACCGCGCGGGACCGCGTCGTCCCGCACGAGATCGGCCCGGAGACCGACGACAACGGCGTCCGCGCCCCGCGCCGCGCGCTGCACAAGGCCCGCGCCGCCCTGTCCCGGTTCTACTACGCCGACGCGGTCCAGAAGCCGACCGCTGAGGAGATCGAGGAGGCGCACGAGCACGCTCACGACGCCGACGAGATCCACGAACTGACGGAGGACACGGAGACCTACCGCGAGGTCACCAGCGATCACTCCTGACGCTCAAACAACGAACGGCCCCGGGCACTCGCCCGGGGCCGTTCGTCTTGTCTGGGGTCAGCTGATAGCTGCGGCCATGGCTGTGAGCCAGTGTTTGGTGGACGCCTGCTCTGTAGAGCTCAGTTGGGCGGTGGCGGCTGTCATTCGGTTGAGGAGGGGGCCGAAGAACTGCCAGCCGAGTTCTACCGCGCTGTCGGAGACCTGTAGGTGGGTGCTGCGGCCGTCTGAGCGGCTTCTGACGCGTTCTACGTGCCCTGCGGACTCCAGGCGGTGGATGACGGCTGTAGTCGCCTGAGAGGTCATTCCCAGCTGTTTGGCGAGCCAGCTGGGCGTTGCGCCCACTCCGGCGCGTTCGGCGTCCAGGAGGCGCACCAACGCCCGTACGTCGGTCGCGTGCAATCCCGTCGTACGGGCGAAGTCCGCGATCGCCAGCTCCAGCTTGAGCGCGACGTCCCGCAACCGGTGCACCAACTCCAGCGCAGCGGCCTGCTCGGGGTCCGCCGGCATCACTCCCTCACGCATACCCCGCAATTTACCTCACTCAGTGAGCTATTCTCGGCAGCATGAGCTTCCAGGACGCGTACGACGCACTCCTCGCCCGGTGGAACGTCCCGGTCGAGCAGCTCGAGCTGACCGACGAGTTCGGTACGACGCACATCAACGCGTGCGGTCCCGCGGACGGCCCGCCCGTCGTACTGCTGCCGGGCCACGGCGCCACGTCACCGGTGTGGTTCACCGTGGCACCGGAGCTCGCGAAGGACCACCGGGTGTACGCCGTCGACCTGATCGTCGACGCCGGCCGCAGCGCCAACACCGGACGGAAGCCCCGGACGCCCGGCGACCTGCACAGCTGGCTGACGAACGTGCTCGACGGCCTCGGGATCGGACGAACGGCGCTGTGCGGGCACTCGTACGGCTCCTGGATCGCACTCACGTACGCGATCGCCCAGCCGTACCGGGTCGACCGACTCGCACTGATCGACCCGACCGACTGCTACATCGGCCTGCGGGTCCCCTACGTCCTCCGAGCGCTACCGGCTCTCCTACGCCCCTCACCGGCCCGCAGCGCCTCGTTCCTCCGCTGGGAGACCCAGGGGCTCCCGCTGGACCCTCAAGTCCTGGATCTGGCAGGCCTCGCCGCCGAGCAGCCGTCAACCCCGTTCGTCCGCACCAAACGCCCCACGGACGACCAGCTAGGCACGGTCGCTCCCCTGGTGTTCGTCGCCACCCGCAGCAAGAGCCACAACGCCACCCGCCTGACCCAGCGCATCACCACCCTCAGCCCCGGCGCCATCGTCGTCCCCCTCGACGCCGCGACCCACCACTCGCTCCCATCCCTCCACGCGGACGCCCTCGTGCCCGAACTACAGAAGTACTTCAACTGATCACGCACAGTGACACGCCGCAGTGGGGGCGGTCCAGACCTGAACGGCTGACCATGGGCTCATGGCGAGGTGCACAGGGATCAAACAAAACAGGCGGCGCTGCAGGAATCCGGTCGAGGAAGAGGGCATGCGCTGCTGGCGGCACCGCGCGGCGACCACACGCGGTGTCACCACTCGCAGGCGGAGGAAGTCCGCCAGTACCCGATCGGTCGGTCGACCACGTCCCACGGGCGGGCGGCGGCGCAGTTCGAAGGCTGGCGGCCGACGCTGACGTACACCACGCAAGGCGAGCCGATCGCGAGACCGCTCTTACGGCAGTCTGTCGACTGCGCAGAAACGGCGCGTCGACAGCGCAGCCGAACTCTGTGCAGACGTCGTCACGGACGGCTGGCGAGAGACGGTCGCTGCGCGTGCCGGTGAATATGCCACGTCGGAGACATTCACGAAGCTCGTGCGATCGAGACGCCGACGTCACTGCCATGCGCTCGCCGAGATTGCCAAGTCGATCCTCGCAGCCAAGGATGCAGCCCATGCGCTCGTAGGACGGCTCGGCGGAGGCCTCCTCTCCCTTCTCGGCTTCGGAGGCCTGCCGAGGCGGTTCGCCCGAGAACTGATCGAGCGCATACCGCTGCCCTTCGATACGAAAGCCGTGGCCGCGGCTCGCGGCGTCCAGGTGACCGGAGTTCTGCTGTGCGTTCTCAACGGTGACGATCTCGAACGCTGCCAATGCTTCATCGATCTGGCGCTCGAACAAGCGAAGACTGCCATCAAGAAGATCCTGACGACCGCGCTGGACGACTGGACCCAGCTGGGAGCATTCGCCGCTAGAGACCAAAGCGGCAGCAATTAGAAGCCCCCTTCCCGCCGTGGGCAGGAAGGGGGCTTTGCTCCAGAGGGGTCAGGAGAGGGCGGAGCCGGACTTGTAGGCGGCCCAGGTGGTGTTCCAGTCGGTCCAGCCGTTGCCGGGCTCCATGGTGCGGCTGGTGCCGGTGACGGTGACCGGGTCGCCGGTCAGGGTCTGGTCGAAGAACCACTTGGCGTCCGCGAGGCTCATGCCGACGCAGCCGTGGCTGACGTTGGCACTGCCCTGGCTGCCGGCCGACCACGGGGCGCCGTGGATGAACTCGCCGGAGCTGGTGACGCGCTGCGCCCACTTCACGTCCGGGATGTTGTAGTAGTTCGGGTCTCCGGGCTTGATGCCGACGGTCGCCGCGTCCATCCGCTTGGTGGTGAACTTCTCCATGATCACCTTCACGCCGCTGCGGGTGGTGAACCCGTCCTTGCCGGCGGTGATCGGGATGGTCCGGGCCAGCTTGCCGTTGATCGTGACGGTCATCACATGCTTCTTCACGTCGACATGGCTGACCACCGACTTGCCGATCGTGAACTTGATCGTCCGGCTGCTCGTACCCCAGGTGTTGTTGCCGGCGTTCACGCCCTGGGTATCGACGTTCACCGTCACCTTCGTGCCGGCCGGCCAGTAGTTCTTCGGCCGGTAGTTGACCTGCTTGCTGTTCACCCAGTGCCAGCTGCCATCGAGCGGGACCGAGGTCTTGACCGAGAGCCGCTTCTCGACCGCGGCACGGTCCTTGACCGGGTTGTTCCAGTAGATCTGGACCGGGAACGCGACGCCGACCGTCGAGGTGTTCAGCGGCGAGATCGAGGCCTTCAGGCTCCTCGACGCCTTCAGCGTCTTGAACGTCGAGCTGACCGGCACGGTACCGCCGTCGGTGCCCTCCGCGGAGCCACTCACCGTGTACGACGCGCCCGGCTTGAGCAGGTCGGTCGACGTCCACTGGGTCTTGTCGGCGTTGAAGCTGCCCGCGACCGTGTCGCCGTCGTCGTCCTTCACCGTGACGGCGGTCAGCTTGCCGCCGGTGCTGGTGACCGTGACCGGCTTGTCCGGCTGCACCGACGTGGCGCCCTTGGCCGGCACGAAGGCGATACTCGCGGCCGCGGTGGTCTCCGACGGCGTCGTCGAGTCATCAGGCGTGCTCGAAGCCCCGGGCGTATTGCTCTGCGACGTGGAGGCGCCCGGCGTCGACTGCGCGCCGTTGCCGTTGGCCTTCGTGTCGCTGCACGCCGTACCGACCAGCAGCAGGACGCAGAGTCCCACCACCGCAAGGCCGTGCTTCCTCACCGAACCGCTCACCATTCCCCAGCTCTCCCCTGTTTAGTCAAACCGCGGTAAGGGTAACCTGCCGCGGCGACATTTCCGTGCATCGCGCGCGTCCGTACCGGTACGGACCACAACCCTCCGTACCCACAACACACGTAAGACGCACGAAAACGCCGCCCGGTTCGTTCCCGGACGGCGTTTTCGTACGACTCTCAACTAGTGAGCGTGGTCACCGCGGTAGTACTCGAAGATGAACCCGCTCAGCGTGATGATGCCGATCCCGACGCCGGCGATGAACAGCCACCAGCCGAAGACGATGCCGAGCACGACCACCGACAGCGTCAGCGCGCACCACAGCGGCCACCACGAGTGCGGCGGGAAGAAGCCGAGCTCGCCGGCTCCGTCGACGACCTCCGCCTCCTTGCGGTCCTCCGGACGGGCGTCCATCCGGCGGGCGGTGACGCTCAGGTAGAAGGCCACCAGCAGCGACAGGAAGAACGTCATCACCAGCGCCGTGGTGCCGGTGGGGTCCTCCGACATCAGCCAGTAGATCGGCGTGACGACGACCAGGAACACACTCAGGATCCCGAAGACCCAGGCTTCGACCTTCACGCCTTGTCCTTCCCGTCGGTCTCCGGACCGGACTCGTCGAGCTGCTCGGTCAGGTGGTCGACCCGGCCCTGGTCCTCGCCGGCATCCAGCAGGTTGTCCTTACCGGCACCGTTCGCCGGGTACTCCGCGAGCGCGACCTCGGCGTGGTGCAGGTCGAACGCCGGCGACTCGGACCGGATCCGCGGCAGCGTCACGAAGTTGTGCCGCGGCGGCGGCGAGCTGGTCGCCCACTCGAGCGAACGGCCCCAGCCCCACGGGTCGTCGACGCCGACCGGCTGCTTCTTGCGCGACTTGTAGATGTTGTAGAAGAACGGCAGCATCGACGCGCCCAGGATGAAGGCGCCGACGCTGGAGACCTCGTTCAGCGTGGTGAAGCCTTCGTTCGGGCTGTAGTCGGCGTACCGCCGCGGCATGCCCTCGACGCCCAGCCAGTGCTGCACCAGGAACGTCGTGTGGAAGCCGATGAACAGCAGCCAGAAGTGCAGCTTGCCGAGCTTCTCGTCGAGCATCCGCCCGGTGAACTTCGGCCACCAGAAGTAGAACCCGGCGAACATCGCGAACACCACGGTGCCGAAGACGACGTAGTGGAAGTGCGCGACCACGAAGTACGAGTCGGACAGCTGGTAGTCCAGTGCCGGCGAGGCCAGGATGACGCCGGTCAAACCGCCGAAGAGGAAGGTCGTCAGGAAGCCGACCGACCAGAGCATCGGGGTGTCGAACGACACCGAGCCGCCCCAGATGGTGCCGATCCAGTTGAAGAACTTCACCCCGGTCGGGACCGCGATCAGGAACGTCATGAACGAGAAGAACGGCAGGTTCACCGCGCCGGTGACGAACATGTGGTGCGCCCACACCGCCACCGACAGCACCGCGATACCGAGCGTCGCGCTGACCAGGCCGATGTAGCCGAAGACCGGCTTGCGGCTGAAGACCGGCAGGATCTCGGTGACGATGCCGAAGAACGGCAGCGCGATGATGTACACCTCGGGATGCCCGAAGAACCAGAACAGGTGTTGCCAGAGTATTGGCCCGCCGTTGGCTGCGTCGAAGACATGGGCCCCGAGTGATCGATCCGCCTCCAGCACCAGCAGCGCCGCCGCCAGGATCGGGAACGCGATCAGCACCAGGATCGAGGTGACCAGGATGTTCCAGGTGAAGATCGGCATCCGGAACATCGTCATGCCCGGTGCGCGCATGGTGATGATCGTGGTGATGAAGTTCACCGCGCCGAGGATGGTACCGAGGCCGGCCATCCACAGGCCCATGATCCACAGGTCGCCACCGACGCCGGGCGAACGCACCGCGTTCGACAGCGGCGCATAGGCGAACCAGCCGAAGTCCGCCGCGCCGCCCGGGGTGAAGAACCCGCTGATCGTGATCAGGCCGCCGAACAGGAACAGCCAGTAGCTGAACATGTTCAGCCGCGGGAACGCGACGTCGGGGGCGCCGATCTGCAGCGGCATGATCTCGTTCGCGAAGCCGACGAACAGCGGCGTCGCGAAGAGCAGCAGCATGATCGTGCCGTGCATCGTGAAGAGCTGGTTGTAGACCTCTTCGTTCACGATCTGCAGGCCGGGCTTGGCCAGCTCGGCGCGGATCAGCAGCGCCATCACGCCGCCGATCAGGAAGAACACGAACGACGTGACCAGGTACATGTGCCCGATCAGCTTGTGGTCGGTCGTGGTCAGGTACTTGACCAGCATCTGGCCCTTGCTGCGCCGCCGGGGCAGCGCGGTGGTGCTACCGATGGCGCCGGTGCGCTCGGCGAACTCGGTCACTTCTCGCCCTCCCCTGTACCGGGAATGGTGGTGGCGTCGGCGCCACCGGTGGCGGCTCCGGTCTGGCCCTTGGCGGCCAGGTCCTTCAGGTGCTGGTCGTACTCCGCGCGGGTGACCACCTTGACGCTGAACACCATGCGGCTGTGGTAGAGCCCGCAGAGCTCGGCGCACTTACCGGCGAAGGTGCCGGTCTTGGTCGGGGTCAGCTCGAACTTGTTGGTCCGGCCCGGGATCACGTCGAGCTTGAAGTAGAACGACGGCACCCAGAACGAGTGGATGACGTCCGGCGAGGTCAGGTCGAAGTGGACCGACTCGTTCACCGGCAGCCACAGCGTCGCGGGCTTGTCGAGCGTGCCGGTCTCCCAGACGCCCTGCTGCCCGTCGACGGTGTCCTTGTAGTTGAAGGTCCACTGCCACTGCTGGCCCACCACGTTCACGGTGTGCTGCGGGTTGGCGTCCATCTTCGTCACCGTGTTGCCGTGCTCGACGGTGTAGAAGAAGAGCACACCGATGATCGCGAACGGCGCCAGGGTGTACAGGACTTCGAGCGGCAGGTTGTACCGCACCTGCCGGGGAGCGTCTTCGTTGCGCTTGCGGTACCGCACGCTGACCCAGAGGATCAGGCCCCAGACCATCACGCCGACGATCAGAGCTGCGGTCCAGGCACCGATCCAGAGGCTGCGGATCGCCTCGGTCCGGTCCGATGCGCCCTCGGGCAGACCGAGTCGCTTCCACTGCTCAGTGGTCGCCGACGAACAACCGGTCAGCAGCGTGGTGCCGAGCACCACTGCCGCACCGACCAGCAGGCGTCGCTTCGCCGGACGTGTGGCGCCGGCAGAACCTGCCGGTCGCTCCTCCACTCCGGGCGTGCCGTTCGAACCCACGGGGCGCCTTTCCCTTCCCAAGTGAGACTGACGACCAAACACTACTGGACACCATTCGCGGTCCTGCGCATAGGTAGGGCTTAGCGTTTCCCGTGTGATCGAGCGTACGTATCTGGACGCCGCGTCGGCCGAGCCGCTGCACCCCGCCGCGCGCGAAATGTTGCTGTCGGCAGTCGATTCCGGATGGGCCGATCCGGTGCGCCTGCACCACGAAGGCCGGACCGCGAGACTGCTGCTGGACAACGCCCGCGCGGTGCTCGCGGACGCGGTCGGCGTCCGGCCTGACGAGCTGTACCTGACCACCTCCGGTACGGCAGCGGTCCGGGACGGGCTGACCGCTGTACGGGCCGCCCGGCGCCGGGTGGGTCCGTCGGTCGTGCACAGCGCCGTCGAGCACTCCGCCGTACTGCACACGGCCGGGGAGGACGCGGTCGAGGTCGGCGTGGACCAACTGGGCCGGGTGGACCTGGACGCGCTCTCGGCGGCGGTAAGGCGACCCGGTGTGGCCGTGGCGGCGCTGCAGTCCGCGAACCACGAGGTGGGGACACGTCAACCCGTCGCGGAGGCGGCTGCCGCGTGTGGCGACGTACCGCTGTTTGTTGACGCGTCCGCTTCGATCGGGCACGACGCCGTACCGGACGGGTGGTCGATGCTGGCGGCAAGTGCTCACAAGTGGGGCGGCCCGGCCGGCGTTGGGTTGCTGGCGGTACGGAAGGGTACGCGGATCGCGCCGGCGTGGCCGATGGACGAGCGGGAGGACGGCCTGTCCCCCGGCTTCCCGAACGTCCCGAACGCGTTGGCCGCGGCTGCAGCGTTGCAGGCGAGGCTGGCGGAGGCCGTGGAGCTCGACAAGCAGCACCGGGCCTGGGTGGACGAAGTACGGCACCGTGTGGCCGCCGACGTACCTGACGTGGAGGTAGTAGGTGATCCGGAGGACCGGTTGCCGCACATACTCACGTTCTCGTGTCTCTATGTGGACGGTGAGGCCCTGGTGACCGCCCTGGACGCGGAAGGCTTCGCTGTCTCCAGTGGCTCCGCCTGTACGTCCAGCACGCTGCGGCCGTCGCACGTACTCGCGGCCATGGGCGTGCTGACCCACGGCAACGTCCGGCTCTCCCTGGCGCGCGACACGACACATGAGGACGTATTGCGGTTCTGTTCCGTACTGCCGGGCATCGTGCAGCGCTTACGGGCTGAGGTGGGGATGTGAACGTCGACCTGGACTGCCGGGGCCTGCTCTGCCCACTCCCCGTGATCAAGTTGGCGAAGACCCTGCCGACCGTTGGGGTCGGCGACACCGTCACTGTTCTGGCCGACGACCCAGCCGCGGCCACGGACATCCCGGCCTGGTGCCGGATGCGCTCACAGGAGCTGGTGTCGGCTGCCGAAAACCAGTACGTCGTCCGGCGGGTCAGCTGACACACTGCGCGGCGTGACCGACTTTGCGTACAAGCCGACGCTCACCGGGGACCGGGTGATCCTGCGTCCGATGGACGAGAGCGACTACGAGGCGCTGGCCGCCGCCATGGACGACCCCGAGGTGACCCGCTTCACCGGGAGCCACGCTGTGATCAGCGAGGAACGTGCCCGTGAGTGGATGCGGACCCGCAAGGACCAGACGGACCGCCTGGACCTCACGATCGTCGACAAGGCGTCCGGTGTGGCCGTCGGCGAGGCCGTGCTGAACATGTGGGACCCCGACAACCAGAGCTGCACTTTCCGTATTCTGATCGGCCCAGCCGGCCAGAACCGAGGCCTCGGCACCGAAGCGACTCGGCTGATCGTCGGCTACGGCATCGAGGAGCTGGGCCTGCACCGGATCAGCCTGGGCGTCTACACGTTCAACCCGCGCGCCCAGCGTGCCTACGAGAAGGCCGGCTTCAAGAAGGAGGGCGTACTGCGGGACGCGCTGCTCTGGGACGGCGAATGGGTCGACGAGATCGTGATGTCCGTGCTGGCGACCGAATGGGCTACAACGCCCGAGCCAGCGCCGAGTACGTCGGCTTGAGCTTGCGGACCGTTGCCGCGGCAGCAGTCGCCGAGCCAGCCGTGAGCTCGAACTGAAGGCTGCCGACGAGGCGGGCCTGCGTGTCCAGGATCGCGCTCGCCTCCGGCAGGCCGATCCGGTCCAGCGCCGCCCCGGCGTCGAGCAGCCGGCGGGTACCAACCCGGATCGCGAAGTGCGTCATCAGGCCGTGGATGCCGGGGTCCATACCCTCCTCGAGCATTTCGGCGAAACGCTCGAGTGCTGCGTCGTTGCCGACCGTTCCGGGCGCGACGTCAGCGTCTGGGCGCAGCGAGACCCAGGACTTGGCTGCTGGGACAGATGCGCGCAGGGCCTCCTCGACACCGACCTCCCGGACCTGCTGGAAGCCTGAGCGCATCCCGTAGTTGTGGCGCCGATAGCTGATCGTGTCCGCACGCCAGGCGGCCAGGAACGCGTCCACCGGCAGCATTGCGTACGGAAAGCCCTGCGGGTCGTGGAACAGCACGTCGTCGTCAACAGCCAGCACAACCAGGAAGTGATCCGCCTCGATCGGGTCACCGGCGCCAGGGTGATGCAGGAGCAGTCCCATTTCGACAGGACCGACCAGAACGGGCCCTTCACTCACCGCAGTACGCAGCTGGTCCAGGGCCTCGTCGGCTGACGCTGCACCGGTGCTGGTGCAGGTCCAGCCCAGGAGGTCGATGGCCGCGTCCAGCCCGAGGTCAGGGTCCCAGCCGTACGGGTCGAAGAGCGGTACGCGTCCCGAGATCAGCTGGACGCCGAACGGCGAGCCCGTGAGTACCTCGATGACCGCTGGGGCCGGTGCGTGGTCGCCCAGCGCCATGGCCAGGCTGTTGCTGTAGCAGTACGGTCCAGAACCGATGTAGGTGTGCATGTGTTTGACGATCAGGTCTGCCCTTGTGTCAAGGTCAAGTGTGATCAACGCCGACCGCATCGCCGTATTGACCGGAGCCGGGATCTCGACAGCCTCCGGCATCCCCGACTTCCGCGGGCCCGAGGGCGTGTGGACGAAGAACCCGGCCGCCGAGGCGATGTTCGACATCGACGAGTACGTCGCCAGCCGCGAGGTACGGGTGGCCACCTGGAAGCACAGGCTCGCCGTACCGGCCTGGAAGGTCGAGCCGAACCCGGGCCACCTCGCCCTGGTCGAACTGGAGCGCCAGGGCCGGTTGACCGGGCTGATCACCCAGAACGTCGACGGGCTGCACCAGAAGGCCGGCTCGTCCCCAGAGCTCGTCCACGAACTCCACGGGACCGTCTGGTACGTCGACTGCCTCCAGTGCGACCGGCGGCTCCCAATGGCCGACGTACTCCCCCGGCTGGAGTTCGGGGAGGAAGACCCGGCCTGTGAGGTGTGCGGCGGCATCCTGAAGTCGGCCACGGTCTCTTTCGGCCAGTCACTCGACAGGGCTGTGCTGGACCGAGCCGTCGCGGCTGCCGAAGCAGCAGACGTCTTCTTGGCGATCGGCACGTCTCTGCAGGTCTACCCGGCCGCCGGACTCTGTGACCTCGCTCTGAACTCCGGCAAGCCCTTGATGATCCTCAACGCGCAGCCCACGCCGTACGACGACCAAGCGACCACCGTGCTGCGTACGCCGATCGAGACGACACTCCCGGACCTCGTGACCTTACCGTGACGTTCGAGCCCTCCTCACGGTAAAAGCCGACCGCTACCGTCCCCGGCATCAGACGGCGGGGAGGGGTGCTTGATGCGCGGGTTCAGGCGTTGGACGGCAGGTTTCACCGCGGCCGCGGTGGTAGTACTCGGGCTGGGTACGGCGACACCGGCCCCGGCAGCAGGGCGGGCGATCACGCTCGCCGGGTCGTTGCAGAGCGAGCTGGGCTGTGCGGGTGACTGGGACCCGGGCTGCGACGCGACCAGCCTCGGTACCGGGGCGCCGTACACGAAGGTGTTCGACGTACCGGCGGGGTCGTACGAGTTCAAGGTCGCGGTCAACAAGAGCTGGGACGAGAACTACGGCGCCGGCGGCGTCCTGAACGGCCAGAACATCCCGCTGCGGATCGAAGGCCCGGCCAAGCTGCAGTTCAGCTACGACGACACCAGCCACGTCGTAACGGTCAAGCCGGTCGCCCTGGCTGGTTCCACGGTCACGGCGGCCGACAAGGCGCTCGCGACGCCCAGTCTGAGGCAGGGGCTCACCAAGGAACGCTTCTACTTCCTGATGGCGGACCGGTTCGCGAACGGCGACCCGTCGAACGACACAGGGGGACTCACCGGCGACCGGCTGCAGACAGGGCTCGACCCGACCGACAAGGGCTTCTACCACGGCGGCGACCTGGCCGGTGTGATCCAGAAGCTCGACTACATCAAGTCCTTGGGGACCACGGCGATCTGGCTGACGCCGTCGTTCAAGAACCGCCCCGTGCAGGGCTCGGGCGCCGACGTCAGCGCCGGGTACCACGGGTACTGGATCACCGACTTCACCCGGATCGACCCGCACCTCGGCACCAACGCGGACATGAAGCGGCTGATCGACCTCGCGCACCGCAAGGGCATGAAGGTCTTCTTCGACATCATCACCAACCACACCGCGGACGTGATCGACTACCAGTCCGGCAACCACGGGTACATCCCGAAGTCGGCGGCGCCGTACAAGGATGCCCAGGGCAACGTCTTCGACGACAAGCAGTACGCGGCCGGCGACACGTTCCCGGCGCTGGACCCGAACACGTCGTTCCCGAACGTACCGATCTTCCACAGCAAGGCCGACGAGACCGTGAAGGTGCCGGCCTGGCTGAACGACCCGACGCTGTACCACAACCGCGGTGACTCGACGTTCGCCGGCGAGAGCGCGGAGTACGGCGACTTCTCCGGGCTGGACGACCTGTTCACCGAGCAGCCGAAGGTCCGGGACGGGATGATCGACGTCTACAGGACGTGGGCCGAATTCGGGATCGACGGGTTCCGGATCGACACCGTCAAGCACGTCAACATCGAGTTCTGGCAGAAGTTCTCGCCGGCGATCCTGGCCGCGGCGCGTGGTGCCGGCGCGAAGAACTTCTTCATGTTCGGCGAGGTGTACGACGCGAACCCGCAGTTCATGTCGACGTACACGACCAAGGGCGACCTGCAGGCGACCCTGGACTTCGGGTTCCAGCAGAACGCGGTGGCGTACGCGAAGGGCGACCCTAGTACGAAGCTGCAGGACTTCTACGCGTCCGACGACTACTACACCGATACGGACTCCAACGCGTACGAGCTGCCGACGTTCCTCGGCAACCACGACATGGGACGGGTTGGCACGTTCTTGAAGCAGGGTGGTGCGTCAGGGCAGGAGCTGCTCGCACGGGACGAGTTGGCGCACTCCTTGATGTACCTGACGCGTGGGCAGCCGGTTGTGTACTACGGCGACGAGCAGGGCTTCACGGGTCCTGGTGGCGACAAGGACGCGCGGCAGGACATGTTTGCGACCAAGACCGCCGACTACGCGGACGACGAGGTCGTGGACGGCACAGGTACGACGACGATCGGCAGCAAGGACCGGTACGACGTCAACGCGCCCATGTACAAGCACATCGCCGCGCTGGCGCAGCTCCGGGCGAAGTACCCGGCGCTGTCGGACGGGCGGCAGGTGAACAGGTACTCGTCGAACAGCAACGGGCTGTACGCGTTCAGCCGGCTCGGCAGCGACAACGTCGAGTACCTGGTCGTCGCGAACAACTCCAAGACGGCGGCGTCCGCGACCGTACCGACGTACGGGCCGAACACGTGGCTCAGGCCGGTCTATGGCGGCCCGAAGTCGGTAAAGACCGACCGTGAGGGTCGCGTTGTCGTCAGCCAGGCGCCCCTGTCCGTGACGGTGTACCAGGCGCAGAACAAGGTCCCGCCGCGCGCTAAGGCGCCCAACGTCTACATGAGCTCGCCTGAGCTCGGTGCGACCGTCGGCGGGCGTGCAGAGGTCGCTGCTGCGGTCCCCGAGAACACACCGGCGACCGTGACGTTCGGCTACCGGCCTGTGGGTACGACGGAGTGGAAGCGGCTCGGGTCCGACGACAACGCGCCGTACCGCGTCTTCCAGGACGTCAGCGGGCTCGCCAAGGGGACGTTGCTCGAGTACCGCGCCGTGCTGCGGGACACCTCGGGCAACTACTCGGTGTCCGGCTCGTACGGCGTCGTCGGCGACGCGGCTGCGCCGGGAGGTGGCGGCGGCTCGACCGGGCCTGTCGTACAGCCGAACAACGTGTCCGTGCCGGGTGACCACAACAGCGAGATGGGCTGTGCCGCGGACTGGTCGCCGGACTGCGACCAGGCGCAGCTGAAGCTCGACCCGAAGGACAACGTGTGGAAGGGCACATATACCATCCCTGCCGGGGAGCACGCGTACAAGGCAGCCGTCAACAAGAGCTGGGACGAGAACTACGGGGCCGGTGGTATCGCGAACGGCGCCAACATCTCCTACACGGCGCCCAGCGAGCCCGTGACGTTCTACTACGAGCACGGGCGGCACTACGTCACGTCCAGCGCGGAAGGCCCGATCATCACGGTGCCTGGCTCGTTCCAGACCGCGTTGGGCTGCCCGACCGACTGGGATCCGTCCTGCATGCGACCCTGGTTGACCGACGAGGACGGTGACGGGACCTACACCTGGTCCACCAGCGAGCTGAAGGCGGGCAACTATGAGGCGAAGGTCGCGCACAACCTGTCCTGGGACGAGAGCTACCCGGCACAGAACGTACCGGTGGTTGTGCCGGGCGACGGGCTGGTCACGACGTTCTCGTACGTGCTCGCGACCCACCAGCTCACGGTGACCACGTCCAAGCCAGGCGCGCAGCCGGACCTCGGCCAGGCCAAGGCGTACTGGCTCGACCACAACACGCTCGCCGTACCGGCTGTTGATCACCCGGAGCGCTACCGCTGGCGGCTGCACTGGTCGGACAGCGGTTCGCTCAAGATCGACGCCGACGACATCGGTGGCTCGTCAGCAGCGCTCCGGTACGACCCTGCGCAGGTCAAACCTGGCTATACGACGCTGCGACTCGACCACGCCGACGTACGCAGGATCCTGACTGGGCAGCTCGGCCTGGCGCAGTACGACGACACAGGCCGCCTGCTGGACGCCACCGGCGTACAGATCCCCGGTGTGCTCGACGATGTGTACAGCAGTGCGGTCAACCGCTCCTACGGCGTCACCTGGCAGGGTGGCAAACCCACCTTCACCGTCTGGGCTCCTACAGCGCAGAACGTGCGCCTACTGGTCGGCAACTCGACTGTGCCGATGAACCGCAACTCAGATGGTTCCTGGGCCGTCAGTGGGCCTCGCTCGTGGAAGGACGCTTCGTACCGCTTCGAGGTCACGGTCTATGCGCCTAGCACTGGAAAGGTAGAGAAGAACGTCGTCACGGACCCGTACTCGGTGGCGCTCACCACAGACTCGTCCTACTCGGTGGCCGCCGACTTGAACGACCAGGCAGGCAAGCCGGCGCTCTGGACGAGCACACCGTCACCCAAGCTCGCCCGTGGCATCGACTCCACGATCTACGAGCTGCACGTGCGCGACTTCTCCATCAACGACAACACCGTGCCGGCAGCACACCGCGGTACCTACTTGGCGTTTGCTGACAACGGCAACGGCACCAAGCACCTGCGCTCGCTGGCCGCAGCCGGCCTGAACACGGTGCACCTGCTGCCAACCTTCGACATCGCATCTATCCCCGAGACCAACCAACAGACCCCTGCGTGCGACCTGAAGTCCCTGCCGGCCGACTCCGACCAGCAACAGGCCTGTGTGACCGCCCTCGCCGCTAAGGACGGCTTCAACTGGGGCTACGACCCGTTCCACTGGCTGGCACCGGAGGGCTCATACGCAACGCAGAAGGACGGGCTGCCGCGGGTGGCGGAGTTCCGCACGATGGTAGGAGCACTCCACCAGTCCGGCCTGCGCGTCGTACTGGACCAGGTCTACAACCACACACCCGCCGCCGGGCAGGCCCCGACGTCGGTGCTCGACCGGATCGTGCCCGGGTACTACCAGCGCCTGGACGCGACCGGCAAGGTCGAGAACTCGACGTGCTGCAGCAACATCGCCACCGAGCACGCGATGGCCGAGAAGATCATGGTCGACGGCACGGTGAGCTGGGCGCGCAACTACCACGTGGACGGCTTCCGGTACGACCTGATGGGCCACCACACCAAGGCGAACATGCTCAAGATCCGCGCCGCCCTGGACAAGCTGACGCTCGCGAAGGACGGCGTCGACGGCCGGTCGATCTACCTGTACGGCGAGGGCTGGAACTTCGGCGAGGTCGCGAACGACGCGCTGTTCGTCCAGGCCCGGCAGGGCAACCTCGGCGGCACCGGGATCGGCACGTTCTCGGACCGGCTGCGGGACGCGGTCCGCGGCGGCGGCCCGTTCGACGACGACCCGCGGGTCCAGGGCTTCGGCTCCGGCGCGGCCAGCGACCCGAACGGCGCGGCGGTCAACGGTACGCCGGCCGACCGCGCGAAGCGGCTCGCGCACGACACGGACCTGGTCCAGCTCGGGCTCGCCGGCAACCTCCGGTCGTTCACGTTCCGGTCGGTGGCGTCCGGCGCCGAGGTCCGCGGCGACCAGGTCGACTACAACGGCACCCCCGCCGGGTACGCCGACCAGCCGGACGAGGTGGTGACGTACGTCGATGCCCACGACAACGAAACGCTGTGGGACACGCTGACATACAAGCTGCCGGCCGATCTGCCAATGGCGGACCGGATCCGGATGAACACGTTGTCGCTGGCAACGACCGCGCTGGCGCAGACGCCGTCGTTCTGGCACGCCGGCGCCGACCTGTTGCGGAGCAAGTCGCTGGACCGCAACTCGTACGACTCCGGCGACTGGTTCAACACGCTGGACTGGACCGGCGCGGACAACGGGTTCGGGCACGGGCTGCCGCCGAAGGCCGACAACGAGGCGAAGTGGCCGTTCATGAAGCCGCTGCTCGCCGACCCGGCGCTGAAGCCGTCGGCCGCCGACGTGGCGACGGCGTCCGCGGCCGCGGCCGATCTGCTGAAGTTGCGGTTCTCCTCGCCGCTGTTCCGGCTCGGGTCCGCCGCGCTGATCGACCAGAAGCTGAGCTTCCCGATCAGCGGTACGACGCCCGGCGTGATCACGATGCGCATCGACGACACGGTCGGCCCGGATGCCGACCCGGCGCTGAAGGGCGTCGTGGTCGTGTTCAACTCCACCAAGGCCGCTGTCACGCAGCAGGTCCCGGGGTTGGCCGGGGCCAGCCTCAGCCTCTCCCCCGTCCAGGCGAACGGGTCCGATCCGGTCGTCAAGCAGACCACGTGGACGTCCGGTACGGGTACGGCGACGGTCCCGCCGCGGACTGTCGCCGTACTGGTCCAGCGCTAGAGAGCTGCGAAGCGAGCCGCTGCGACGAAGGCCGCCAATGCCAGGAGGATGGTGTTGGCGGCCGTGGACCGCGGCTCGCGCAGTGACGAGTGGGAGGTCGCGGCGCCGACCATCACGATGCACAGCCCGACGGCGGCGAGTGGGGTGAGGACGCGGGCCTTGTCGGTCAGCCAGGGCGCGAGCAGACCGGCGACGGCCAGCAGCTCGCAGACGGCGACCGCACGGACGAGCGGCATCGGGAACGGGGCGATCCCGGTCTGACCGGTGGCGATCAGGCGTGCGCGGGACATGGTGGCCTTCAGGAGGCCGGAGATCGTGAAGACCACGGCCAGCGCTCCGCTGAAGATCCAGACGATTGTGTTCATGCAGATTGCAGACGATCCTACGATCGTGTCTGTGACAGAGTTGAACACTGTCACAGGAAAGACGAGTCGATCGTCTGAGACAGGTGTGATGGAAGAACTCAGACCGCTGCTGCTGTCGATCGCGTACCGGATGCTCGGAACGTTCGGTGACGCGGAGGACGTCGTGCAGGAGGCGTACCTGCGGCTGCACCGCGAGCCCGAGGTGACCTCGCCGAAGTCGTTCCTCACCACGGTCACCACCCGCCTGGCGATCGACCAGCTCCGGTCGGCGCGGCGCCAACGTGAGCAGTACTTCGGCCCGTGGCTCCCGGAGCCGGCCGTCGACGAGTACGTCGACCTCGCGGACCGGGCGGCGTTGTCCGACTCGCTGTCGACCGCGTTCCTCGTCGTACTCGAACGTCTCTCCCCCGACCAGCGCGCGGTGTTTCTGCTCGGCGACGTGTTCGGCTACTCGTACGACGAACTGGCGGCCATCCTCGGCAAGACCCCGGCGAACTGCCGACAGCTCGCCGTCCGCGCCCGTCGTAGGATTGCCGACAATCGACCGCGCTTCGACCCGTCACCCCGCGAACGCGACGAGCTGCTCCGCCGGTTCGTCGCGGCGGCCGAGGGCGGCGACCTCGACGCCCTGGTCGCGCTCCTGGCCCCGGACGTCACGTTCACCGGCGACGGCGGCGGCAAGGGCGGTTTCCCGCGCCCGGTCCACGGCGCCGCCAACGTCGCGCGGATGCTGATCGGTGCCTTCGGCAAGTTCCGTGAGCTGCGCACGGAACCGGTGCACGTCGGTGGTCAGCCGGCACTCCGGATCCACAACCCCGGCGACCGCACGATCGCGATCTGGTCCTTCGTCGTCGCCGACGGCCGGATCAACGCCGTCCACGGCATCGTCAACCCCGACAAACTGACTCGCGCCCAGCCCTCACGGCACGCGGACGACGAGCGCTGACGGGTCGGCCTCGGCGACGAGGGACCGGCCGTCGGAGATGGTGTCGCCGTCGAGCTGGCGGCGTACCGTCCGGTCGGCGCGCACTTGGATCCGGCGCCCGGTGAACCGTTCGATGTGACGCTCCCGCCACGACGTGATCACCAGCCCGAGCACGAGACGCGGCCAATGGCTGATCCGCCTCGGCGCGAGCACCACGAGATCCACCTGTCCGTCGTCGGGCTCCGCGTCCGGCAGCAACGGGATGTTCGCCTGCAGCGTGCCGACATTGCCGATCACCACGGTCCGCGCGCGCCGACGTACCGGCGGCTGGCCGTCGACCACGATCTCCACGTGCACGAACGGATGGTTCAGGTTCTTCACGGTCGACACGACGTACGCCGCCCACCCGACGCGCTTCTTCAGGTCGTCCGGCGCATCGTCGATGATCGCCGCATCCAGTCCGAGCCCCGCCATCACGACGAACCGGTCGGCCGCGAGCTCGTCGCCCTCGACCCGCACGCTGTCGATCCGTCGTTCCGGACCGTCGAGCAACGCCGTCAACGCCTCCCCCAGTTGCAGCGGAATCCCGAGGTTGCGCGCCAGCAGGTTCCCGGTCCCACCCGGCAGTACGGCGACCGGGATCGCCGTCCCGGCCAGCTCACCGCAGACCACCCGCACGGTCCCGTCACCACCCGCGACCAGTACCAGGTCCACCCGGTCCTCGATCGCCTGCCGCGCCATCGCCACCCCGGCGTCTTCGGCCGTCGTCTCCAGCCACAGCGGTTCCGCGAACCCGCGATCGCCGAGCGCCTTCTCGACCGTGTCGCGGAACGCCTCGCCGTCGACCTTGATCGGGTTGACGATCACCGCTGCCCGCCTGACAGAACTCACCTGATATTTGTCCGTTCCGGGAGATAGCGTGCTGTCGGTGAGCAGACTTCCACGGAGTACGCCAGAAGCCCAGGGCTTGTCCGCCGCCGCGCTCGACAGTTTCGTCGGGGCGCTCGACGCCGGTCAGTCGGAGATCCAGACGGTCATGGTGGTGCGGCACGGACACGTGGTGCTGGAGGACGCGTGGGCGCCGTACCGGCTCGATGACCGCCACCTGCTGTTCTCGCTGTCGAAGAGCTTCACGTCGACGGCGATCGGTCTCGCGGTCGATGCAGGATTGTTGACAATCGACGATCCTGTCATTTCGTTCTTCACCGCGGACGAGCTGCCGGAGACGATCAGCGACAACCTCGCCGCGATGCAGGTCCGGCACCTGCTGACGATGACGACCGGCCATTCGCAGGACACCGTCGAGGCGCTCAGCCGGGACCGCCGGATGGTGCGGATCTTCCTCGGCCTCGAGGTCAAGCACGAGCCCGGCAGCGTGTTCGTCTACAACAGCGGCGCGACGTACATGCTGTCCGCGATCCTGCAGCGCGTCACCGGCGAGCGGCTCCTCGACTACCTCGGGCCGCGGCTGTTCGAGCCGCTCGGCATCACCGAGGCGACCTGGCCGGAGTCGAGGGAAGGCATCACCGTCGGCGGCTGGGGCCTGAGCATCAACACCGAGTCGATCGCCGTGTTCGGCCAGCTGATGCTGCAGAACGGCGTGTGGAACGACGAGCAGCTCGTCCCCGCCGAGTGGTTCGCGGCCGCGACCTCGAAACAGGTCCCGAACGACGACGCGGACAGCCCGGACTGGCGGCAGGGCTACGGCCACCAGTACTGGCGAGGCCGCCACAACACCTATCGGGCCGACGGCGCGTTCGGCCAGTTCTGCATCGTCGTACCGGACCACGACGCGTTCGTCGTCCTCACCTGCGCGTCCCGCACCACGCAGGAGATCCTGGACACGGTCTGGGACTACCTCCTTCCGGCGCTCGAGGGCAAGGACGTCGCGACGGTCGACCGTCCGACGCAGCTGGAGCTCCCGCCGCCGAGCGGTCCGGCGCCGGCCGCCGGTGACGGGCAGACGTACCGGTTCGCCGACGACAACCCGGCGGGCCTCGCCGCGGTCCGGATCGACCCGGACGGTACGGCGACGCTCAGCATCCGCGACATGGGCGATGCCGGCGGCACCCACGACCTGGTCTGCGCGGCCGGCGGCTGGGCGGAACGGACCGCGCCGGGGACGATGCCTGGCAAGCCCGACGACGCGAGCGCCGAGACCGGCGTCCGGGTCGTGACCAGCGCGTACGGCGACGGTGACGCGCTGGTGGCGACGATCCGCTGGGTCGAGACGCCGTTCCTCGCGGCCCTCACCTGCCGGGTCGCGGACGGGGTGATGACGGTCGACGCGAACCTCAACGTGTCGTTCGGGCCGACCGAGTTCACGATCGTTTCGGAGCCGATGTCACAAAGCTGAGCCGCCGCGTGTCCTCCGGGTCGTATTCACTGACGACGGAGGACGACATGAAGGTCTTGGTAGCAGGAGCGACCGGCGGGCTGGGCCGGTCACTGGTACCCCAGCTGGTCGCGGCCGGGCACGAGGTCACCGGGATGATCCGGTCCGAGTCCGGCGCGGCCGGCGTCCGGGCGTTCGGCGCGGACGTCGTACTCGCCGACGGTCTCGACGCGGACGCCGTCCGGGCCGCCGTACTGTCGGTCCGCCCCGAGGTGGTCGTGCACCAGATGACCGCGCTCAAGGGCGGGATCGACTTCAAGCACTTCGACGACAGCTTCGCGCTGACGAACAAGCTGCGGACGTCAGGTGTCGACAATCTGATTGTCGCCGCACAAGCTGCCGGCGTACGACGGTTCGTCGTCCAGTCGTACGCCGGCTGGAACCTGCAGCACGGCGGATCCGCGACCAAGACCGAGGCCGACCCGCTCGACCCGGACCCGGCGCCCGCGCAGCGGCAGACGATGGCCGGCATCAAGCATCTCGAGTCCGCCGTACTGAACGCCGACGGGCTCGAGGGCGTCGCGCTCCGGTACGCGAACTTCTACGGCCCGACCGCCGACCTCGGCAAGGGCGGCTCGATGGTGGAGATGATCCAGAAGCGCCGGCTCCCGGTCATCGGCGACGGCACCGGTGTCTGGTCGTTCATCCACTACGACGACGCGGCCGCGGCGACCGTGAATGCGGTCGAGAGCGACGTCACCGGCGTGTTCCAGATCGCCGACGACGACCCGGCGCAGGCGTCGGTCTGGCTGCCCGAGTTCGCCCGGATCCTCGGCGCGAAGGCGCCTCGGCGGATCCCGTCCTGGATCGGGCGGCTGGCTGTCGGTGATGTCGGCGTGGCCGCGTTTACGGAGATCCGCGGCGCCTCGAACGCGCTCGCCAAGTCGACGTTCGACTGGCAGCCCGGGTACGCGTCGTGGCGCGAAGGCTTCCGCGACGGGCTCTGACTCGGGCGGTGGCGGCCGTGAACAGGTTCCGGTGAGAGGCGACACCCGGCGGGGGCGGTGAACAGGTTATTGCTTGTTCACCGCCCCCATCGGCTGTTCCCGGGCCCGACGGCCGTCGGCGCCCTAAGGTGGGTGGGCATGAGCCTGACGCCCGCTGAACAGAAGGTGCTGGACCGCATCGACGAGGAGCTGCTGGTCCGGATCACCCAGGACCTGCTCCGCGCTCCCGGCCAGAACCCGCCCGGCGAAGAGGCCGCCACGGTGGCCGTCCTCGCCGCGGCGGCGCGCAGCCTCGAGCTGTCCGTCTCGGCCACCCCCGTCGAACCCGGCCGCGACAACCTCACCGTGTCCCTTGCCGGCGGCAACCAACCTGGTCTGCTGTTGCTCGGCCACACGGATGTCGTGCCGGTCGGCGACGGCTGGACGGTCGACCCGTACGGCGGCCTGGTTCGCGACGGGCGGATCTACGGGCGTGGGGCGTCCGACATGAAAGGCGGGCTCGCCGCCGCGCTGGCCGCCCTCGCCGCGCTCCGCGACACCACGCTCAGCGGACCGGTCGACCTCACGGCGGTCGTCGACGAAGAGGAGACCGGTAAGGGGATCCGCGCCCACATAGCTGCGGCCCAGCACGGCCCTGTGGATAACTCCGGCCCGACCGACTCGCCGACGGATAGACTTGAAGCAGATAGGACAGGGCCCGAACGACGCTACGTCGGGTGCGTCACCGCCGAGCCGACCGATCTGCAGACGATCATCGCGGCGCGAGGCGACTCGTACCTGCAGGTCGCGGTCCACGGTCGAGCCTCCCACGCCGGCAACCCGGACGGCGGCGCGAACGCGATCTACGGCGCGGCGGCTGTCGTCGCCGAGATCGAACGCCTGCACGCCGAACTCGCCCAGTCCCCGCACCCCCTGCTCGGCCCGGCGACCTGGAGCGTCGGCCAGATCAACGGCGGTACGGGCGGATCGATCGTCCCGGCCGACTGCGTCGTGGTCGCCGACCGTCGGCTCCTCCCGGGCGAGTCCCCCGCCGAGGTACTCGCCGACCTCGAGGCACGCGTCGCAGCGCTCCACCTGGAGGACCGTGGGCTGACCGTCGAGCTCTCGATGCCGATGGAGATGCCCGCATTCGAGACCCCCGAGGACCACGACCTGGTCCGGGTGACCGAGGCCGCCCGGTTCGACGCCGGCGGTCCGCCGATGCCGCTCGCCGGGTGGACGGCCGCGTGCGACGGCGGGTACATCACCCGCGATCTCGACGTACCGGTGGTTGTCCTCGGCCCTGGTTCGGTCACCACCCAGGCGCACCGCGCGGACGAGTCCGTCGCCGTGGCAGAACTCGTCGTCGCGGCCCGTGCGTACGCGCTGATCGCGCTGCGACTCCTCGGTACGGCGTGACCTCGCACGCCGGCGCAGCGCCGCGGCGTTCTGCAGCACCGCTCCGGCGGCGGGTTCTGCACTCGGGGATGGTGCTGGACGTCGCCTCGGGTGACGTACGTCGCGCGGATGTTCTGATTGTTGACAATCGGATTGCGGACGTCGGGGTCGGGTTGGACGGCGACGACGGGATCGACTGCGCCGGGTCGCTCGTAGTGCCCGGGTTCATCGATTGCCATACGCATGTGTGTTTCGGGCCGGCGGGGATGGATGCGTTGCAGGTACCGCGGTCGGCCCGCGTGTTGTCGGCGGTCCCGGCGTTGCGGACGTTGCTGCGGCTCGGTGTGACCACGGCGCGGGACGCGTGGGGCGCGGACGCGGGCGTTCGGCTTGCGATCGCGAACGGGTGGATCGAGGGACCCGACCTGCAACTGAGCCTGCGGCAGGTCGGTACGACCGGGGCGATCGGTGACCTCTGGGCGCCGCGTACCGGATCGCTCGACTTCTACGACGACCCGTCGCTGCCGGATCCGATCTTCGACGGGGCGGACGCGGGGCGGGCCGTCGTACGGCGGATGGTGCGGGCGGGGGCGGATTGGATCAAGGTGACCGCGACCGGGTCGATGGCGCTCGGGACCGGCGTACACGATGTGCAACTGACGTTCGAGGAACTGTCCGCGGTCGTCGACGAGGCGGCGCGGCGTGGTGGGCGGCGGGTGATGGTGCACGCGCACGGTGCGCGGGCGGCAGAGCTGGCGGCGCGGGCCGGGGCGGCGAGCGTGGAGCACGGGACGTACCTGGACGCTGCCGCGGTCGAGGCGATGGCCGAGAACGGGACGTGGTACGTGCCGACGTTGTCGGTGACGCAGTCCGATCCGGAGCATGCGCCGGAGGGAACAGCCGAGGCGCATCGGGAGTCGGTGCGGCTGGCGATCGAGGCGGATGTGCGGATCGCGATGGGGACGGACAATCCGGTACGCCCGTACTCCGACGCGCTGTGGGAACTGCGACACCTGGCGGCCACCGGTCTGGGAGACGCGGGCGCACTGCGGGCGGCGACGATCGATGCGGCGCGGCTGCTCGGGCTGGCGGACGATCGCGGCGAGATCGCGGTCGGCAAGCGGGCCGATCTGGTGGTGCTGGACGGTACGACGCTCGACTGCGCGGCTGTGGAGGAGCGGATCCGGCGGGTGTTCCGCGACGGGGTCGAGGCCGGGCGTTGACTCTCACACTGTGTCAGATCGTAGACAATCCGCATGTTCACAGCTGGAGAGATCGCGGAACGGATTCGTACAGGCCAGGTGACGTCGCGCGAGGTGACCGAGGAACTGCTCGGCCGGATCGCGGCTGACACCGAGGTCAACGCGGTGGTCGAGGTACGCCGCGATCACGCCCTCGCCGCCGCGGACCGTGCCGACCGCTCAACTCGGCAGGCCGGAGGTCGGCGCGCCACGGTGGGCCCATTGCACGGAGTCCCGGTCACCGTGAAGGAGTGCTTCGACGTTGCCGGCCTGCATACGACGTGGGGCAATCCAGCGTTCGCCGACTACGTTGCCAGCGAGGACGCGGTGGTCGTGGAGCGGCTGCAGCGAGCCGGAGCACACGTTGTCGGCAAGACGAATGTCCACACCATGCTGGCCGACTTCGGGCAGACGGTGAACGAGATCTACGGGCGAACCAACAACCCCGCCGACCTCACCCGTACCCCGGGCGGATCCTCCGGCGGTGCGGCGGCAGCGCTGGCCTCAGGGCTCACCTATCTTGAATACGGCTCCGACCTGGTCGGATCGATCCGGCTGCCCGCGGCGTACTGCGGTGTCTACGGACTGAAGCCCACCAACGGCCTTGTCCCGCAACGCGGATTCCAGGTCCCGGGTACGCCGTACCTCCCGAGCGAGCTGCCCACATTGTCAACAATCGGACCACTCGCCCGTTCCGCCGCGGACCTGCGGATCGCCCTCCACGCCACCGCCGGTCCCGCGGCCCCCTACGCGTATGAGCTCGCCGCACCACGCCACCACGAGCTCAAGGACTACCGCGTCGGCGTCGTCACCGATCACCCGGCGGCACCGGTGACGGCCGACGTCGGCGATGCGTTGTCCGACACGATCGACCGCCTCGCCGCGGCCGGCGCGAAGATTGTCGACGGCTGGCCGGACGGCGTCGACCCGAACGAGCAGGCCGAGGAGTTCGGCCACCAGATCGAGCTGTTCTTCGCACTCCACGGCGGCGAACCGGCCACGATGACCGTCGACGACCTCCTCACCACCGAACGCAACCGCCTCGCCGCCCGAGCGAGCTGGCAGCGGTACTTCGAGAACGTCGACGTGTTCCTGTGCCCGACAAGCTTCACGGTCGCGTTTCCGCACGGTGCAACGACCATCGAGGGACGCCCGTACGAAGCGCAGGCGTTCTGGATCGCACACGCGTCGCTGATCGGCCATCCCGCACTCAGCATGCCGATCGGCCGGACGGCGACCGGACTCCCGACCGCAGCGCAGGTGATCGGCCCCTGGCACGAGGACGACACCGCGATCACCTTCGCCGAACTCCTCGCGAAGCACCTCGAATACCGCTAACGAACTGGTTGACTGTCGACATGTTCGCCATCGGGGAGTTCGCGCGGCACGGCCGGGTATCGGTCCGGATGCTGCGGCATTACGACGCGATCGGGCTGCTCCGGCCGGCGTCCGTCGATCCCGCGACCGGGTACCGCAGCTACGCCGCCGCGCAGCTCGCCGACCTGAACCGGATCGTCGCGCTGAAGGACCTCGGCTTCTCGCTCGATCAGGTCAACAAACTGATTGCAGACAATCTGCAACCGGCCGAGCTCCGCGCGATGCTCACGATGCGCCGCGCTCAGCTCGAGACCACCGTGGCCGAGAGCAACGCTCGTCTCGCCCAGGTCGAGTCGCGGTTGCGCGGTCTGGAGGCGGCGATCCCGGCCGCGGACATCGTCGTCAAGGAACTGCCCGCGGTTCGGCTCGTCGGCCTGACGGCGACGGCGGCGAGCTTCACGCCCGACGACATCACGCCCGTCGTGCATCCGCTCTGCGCGGAACTCAGCCGCCGGTTGCCGCACGCCGACGTACGCCCGGCCGGCCGGCTCACCTGCCTGTACGAGCAGCAGGGCGACGTCGTCGTACAGGCGACCGTTCCCGCCGCGGTCGATGCCGGAGGCAACCTCAACGGACTCGAGGTGATCGATCTCCCCGCGATGCAGGCGGCAACACTCGTCCACCACGGCCCGATCGAGCAGATTCTCCCGTCCTGGCAGGCGCTCGCCCGCTGGCTGGAGGACAACGGCCGACGCGCCGCCGAGCCGGCCCGCGAGCTCTACCTCGAGACCTCGGAGAACCCGGACGACTGGGTCACCGAGCTGCAGCAACCGTTCACAGCCGGCTGAACGACAACGTCTCGCCGCGCGCCCCGCCCATCCACAGGTCCTGGCACGCCGCCGCGAACTCGTCGAGGTTCTCGGTCACGGCTCCGAACACGTTCCCGGGCACCCATCCCTGGTCGCCGTTGATCAGCAGGTTGTTCCGCCCGTAGAAGACAGCAAGGTCGACAATCGCACCGGTCGTCCCGGTCCCGGTGGTGTTCTCGTAGCCGTACGCCGGATTCCCGAGATCGTCGGAGTCGAAGGAGAACCAGCACAGATCCCCCGGAATCGGCGTGATCGTCGTGTTCTCCTTCCCCGGATCGGCCGCGAACCCGGGCAGCAACGTGTAGATCTCGTTCCGCGCGTACTTCCCGTGGAACACCGGCGCCGACAGCGGCAACGCGTCCCACACCGCGGCACAGGTCCGCGGCGCGACGTCGTCGAGCAGCTTCGCCACGCAGCTCACGCCGCGCTTGTCCAGACTGACCGTGATCTGCTTCATCGTGCCTCCAAGCTCGGGGTACGCCGGTGCCAGTCGGTCACGGCCTGGTACGCCTGGCCGACCCGCAGCGTCAGATTGTCGGCATGCCGACGGCAGACAATCTGCAATCCGACAGGCAGCCCGGCCGCCGTGAACCCGCACGGCACCGTCAGCGCCGGCTGCTGGGTGAGGTTGAACGGATACGTGTACGGCGTCCAGTCCGTCCAGTCGGGCGACCCCGATCCGTCCGGCACGTCCTGCCCGACCGGGAACGCGGTGATCGGCAGCGTCGGCGTGACGAGGACGTCGTACTGCTCGTGGAACCGCCCCATCTGGGTGCCGAGCTCCATCCGGACCGCGGTCGCGTCGAGGAAGTCCGAGGCCGTGTACGCGGCGCCCAGCTCGGCGACCCGGCGCAGACCGTCATCAACCCGATTGTCAACAATATGACCAGACAGGACCTTGGCGGCTCCCGACCACCAGAGCACGTTGAACGCGTCGATCGGGTCCGCGAACCCGGGATCGACCGCGGTCACCTCGGCGCCGAGCCCGGCGAGGACGTCGACCGCCGAACGCACCAGCGCCTCGACCTCGGGATCGTTCTGGACGAACCCGAGGTTCGCCGAGAACCCGATCCGCAGCCCGGCCACCCCGTCGTCGATGCCGTCCAGGAACGACCGCGCCGGCGTCGGCATCGCCGACCAGTCCCGCGGGTCGTAGCCGGTCACCACATCGAGCAGCGCCGCCGCGTCCCGCACCGTCCGCGTCATCGGCCCCGCGTGCGACAACGTGCCGAACGCGCTCGGCGGGAACAGCGGGATCAGCCCGTACGTCGGCTTCAACGCGACCGTCCCGGTGAACGCCGCCGGGATCCGCACCGACCCGCCGCCGTCCGTACCGAGCGACCAGACCCCCATCCCGAGCCCGACCGCGGTCGCGGACCCGCCGCTCGAACCACCCGACGTCTTCGTCGGATCCCAGGGGTTCCCGGTCGCGCCGTACGTGAAGGAATCGGTGACGCCCTTCCACGAGTACTCCGGCGTCGTGGTCTTGCCGAGGATGACCGCGCCGGTCTCGCGCAGCCGGGCGACCGACGGCGCGTCCTCGTCCCACGGCCCGGCCGGGTCGATCATCGTGCTGCCGCGCAGCGTCGGCCATCCTTTGGTCCACAACGCGTCCTTCACCGACGTCGGCACGCCGTCGCCGGGTCCGAGCGGCTCGCCGGCGCGCCAGCGGGCCTCCGACTCCTTGGCCGCGGCGAGGGCGCCTTCGGTGTCGACGAAGACGAACGCGTTCACCTGTTCGTCGTACCGCTCGATCGCGTCCAGTGCAGTTTGCGTCGCCTCGACCGGGGACAACGCGCCGGTCCGGTAGCCCTCGACCAACTCGGTTGCTTGAGTCATCGATCTCCTGTCGGAATGTAGCCGAGCTTCTTGTCGACGATGTTCAGCAGCGGTACGCCGGCCAGCCAGCGGGCGAGGTTGTCCGCGAACTGCGCCGCGAGTGTGTCCCGCCAGCCGACCACGTCACCGGACATGTGCGCGGTGACCGTCACGTTCGGGGCCGTCCACAGCGGGTGGTCCGGCGACAGCGGCTCGCGGTCGAACACGTCCAAGGTGGCGGCGACATGCCCGGAGGCCACGGCGTCCAGCAGCGCGCCTTCGTCGACAATCGGGCCGCGGGCAACGTTGACGAGATGCGATCCCGGTCGCATTGCGGCCAGTACGCCGGCATCGACGAGTCCCCGGGTCGCGGCCGTCAACGGCGCCGCGAGCACCACGTGATCGGCCCAGCCGACCTCGGCCCGCAGGTTGCTGCTGGCAACAACCTCGCCGAAGTCCGGGTCGTCCTCACGCGCGACCCGGCCGGCGCCTCGTACCTCCAACCCGGCGGCGTGAAGCAGCCGGGCCGTCGCCCGGCCGATCGCCCCGGTGCCGACGACAAGCGCCTTCGCGCCCAGCAGGCTCCGGGTCTCACGATGCTGCCAACGCCGCTCGCGCTGGAGGTCGAAACTGCGCCGGCTGTCCTTCGCGTGCGCGATCACCGCACCCAGCACGTACTCCGCGATCGGGCGGTCGAACACTCCGTGGGCGTTCGTGACCACGACGGCCGAGTCCCGCAGTTCGTCGAAGAGCAGCGTGTCGACCCCGGCGGCGGTGACGTGGATCCACTCCAGCGATCCGGCGTCCGCCCAGACGTCGCGGACCGCCGTCGAGAAGAAGTCCCAGAGGAGCAGCGCGCGGGCGCCACGCACGGCGGCGCGCAGACCGTCGGCGGCGCAGTACCGGAAGTCGACCGGCAGACCGTCGAGACCCGGCGGACGGTCGGTCGCCCGCTCGCAGAGCACCGCGACAACCGGGCGCTCCACAGAACGTTCCACAGAGCGCTCCACGGGGTGATCCACGGGGCGTTCGACGGGGGCCGGCACAGGTTCGAGGCTAGGAACTCGCTGGTAGGATTGTCAACAATCTGCTCCGGGTCGCACACTGACTCGCATGAGCACGCGTCCCATCACCAACCCGCTGCCCGCGGCGGTCCCACCGCTGCTGCAGACCGGCGTCGGTGTCGTCGCGCCGTACGACTTCGCGCTCGACCGGGAGCTGTGGCGCTGGGTCCCCGACGACGTCACCCTGCACGTCACCCGGACGCCCTACGCGCCGATGGCCGCGACCGTCGAGATGGCCGTCCACATCTCCGATCCGGGGCTGATCGCGCGCACCACCTACAACGTCCTCGCGGTCGCCCCGCTCGCGGTCGCCTACGCCTGTACCTTCGGGAGTTTCGTCGGCGGGCTCAACGGTGAACTCGCGCTCGTGGACGCGATGGTCGGCGCCGGCGCACCGGCCGCGGTGACCACCAGCGGCGCGCTGCTGCTCGCGCTCCGGCGGCTCGGGATCAACCGGATCGCGACGGTCACGCCGTACACGAACGACCTGACCGCGGGCCTGTCCGCGTACCTCGCCGAGGCCGGCATCGAGGTGGTCGCGACGGCCGGGCTCGGGCTGATCGCGCAGATCTGGGCGGTGCCCTACGAGACAACCGTTGAACTCGTGCGAACTGTCGACAATCCTACAGTCGAGGCGATTTTCATCAGCTGCACGAACCTGCCGACGTACGACGTGATCGCTGGTCTCGAGGCAACGCTCGGCAAGCCCGTGCTGACCGCGAACCAGGTCACGATGTGGGCCCTGCTGGAGCTCGCCGGCCGGACCGGCATCGGACCGGGCCAGCACCTGCTGACCGCACGACCGACCGACAACGAGCCACACATGAGCCACATGTGAGCCACACATGAGCCGACCGGGAAGAGGTGAGCCCGTGTCCGACCTGCTGGAGCAGGCGGTCGAGCCTGACGAGTACGCCATCCGCCTGGCCCGGGTGCGCGCCGTCCTGGCCGAACGCAGCCTCGGCGCGCTGGTGGTCAGCGATCCAGCGAACCTCTTCTACTTGACCGGGTACGACGCGTGGTCCTTCTACACGCCGCAGTGCCTGCTGGTCCCGGCCGACGGCGAGGTGCACCTGTTCGCGCGGGCGATGGACGCGGCCGGTGCGTCGTACACCTGCAACCTCCGGGCCGACCAGATCCACGGCTACCCGGAGCACCTGGTGCACCGGCCGGACGTCCACCCGTACGACTGGATCGCCTCCGTCTGCCGCGATCTCGTACCGGCCGGCGCCGACGTCGCGGTCGAGGCGGACGCGCACTACTTCACGCCCCGCGGGTACCTTGCCCTCGGCAACGGGCTGCCCGGCCGCCGGCTGGTCGACTCCGCGGAGCTGGTCAACTGGGTCCGCCTGGTCAAGTCCGAACACGAGCTGCGTCAGCTGCGGATCGCGGGCGGGATCGCCGAACAGGCGATGCGGATCGCCCTCGACCAGCTCCGGCCGGGACTTCGGCAGTGTGACCTGGTCGCCGAGATCCTGGCCGCGCAGGCCACCGGGACGCCGGAGCACGGCGGCGACTATCCGGCGATCGTGCCGATGCTGCCGACCGGCAACGCGGCCGGTACGCCGCACCTGACCTGGACCGACCGCCCGTTCGTCGCCGGCGAGGCGACCACGATCGAACTGGCCGGCGTGTTCGGCCGGTACCACGCCCCGCTCGCCCGGACGACGATGCTCGGCGACCCGCCGCACCGGCTCCGGGAGACCGCGAAGATTGTCGCCGACGGGATGCGCGCCGCATTGTCAACAATCCGACCAGACGTCACCGGCAGCGCCGTACACGCCGCGTTCAACGACGTGATCGCCGCGCACGGCCTGGTGAAGGAATCGCGGATCGGGTACTCGATCGGCATCGGGTACCCGCCGGACTGGGGCGAACGCACCGTCAGCCTGCGCCCCGAGGAGACCACCGTGCTGTCCGCGGGAATGGCGTTCCACGTCATCCTCGGGATGTGGATGGACGGCTGGGGCTACGAGCTGTCCGAGCCCGTGGTGGTGACCGCCGACGGAGTGGAACGACTGACCGATCTGTCCCACGAACTGACGATCAGGAGGTAAGCCCTTGTCAGCACTCCCGTATGCAGCACGCGCGACCGGACTCGTAGGTTCGGTGATCGACTCGAGTACGTCGCTCCTGCACAAGCAGACCCACGACATCGTCCGCTTCGCGATGGGTTCGCCCGCCGCCGAGGCCGTACCGTCGCAGATCCTGTCCGCGATCGCGGCCGACGAACTCGCCCGCCCGGACGCCTACGACTACGCCGCCACCGAAGGCGATCCGCCACTGCACGCCGCGCTGCTGGAGATGCTGCGCGGTACCGGCGACGAGACGACGGCGGACCGCCTCACAGTCACGGCCGGCGGTATGCAGGGCCTCGACCTGTTCTGCAAGATCTTCGTCGACCCGGGCGACCTCGTCGTCGTGGAGTCCCCGACGTACACGAACGGGAGTGCGACGGCGCTGTCGTACGGCGCGGAACTGCTCGAGGTACCGGTGGACGACGACGGGATGATTGTCGACAATCTACCGACGCTGCTGGACGGACGGCGGCCGAAGGCGATCTACACGATCCCCACGTTCCAGAACCCGTCCGGCGCGACCCTCTCGCTCGCTCGGCGGCACCAGCTGCTGGAGCTGGCTCGGTCGTGGGGCTCAATGGTGATCGACGACGACCCGTACGGGCTGCTGCGCTTCGCCGGTGATCCGCTGCCGACGTTGCGGGAACTGGGCGCGGGCGATCCGCTGGTGTTCTCGGTACGGACGTTCTCGAAGATCGTCGCGCCGGGGCTGCGGGTCGGCTGGGTCGACGCGGACCCCGAGCTGCAGCAGTTGCTGATCAATGCGAAGCAGGCGATGGACACGTGCACGAACCTGCCGGCGCAGCGGCTGCTGGCCGGGTTCCTCACCGGCGGGCATCTCGAGGATCACCTGGTGCGGCAGCGCGCGGAGTACCGCTCGCGCCAGGAGGCGATGCATGCCGCGCTGACGGAGCACTTCGGAGACATCGCGCGGTGGACGGATCCGGAGGGCGGCTTCTTCCTCTGGGTGACGCTGGAGAACGGCGTCAACACCGAGGAGCTCTTCGAGATCGCGCTGGCCGAAGGCGTGGCATTCATTCCCGGCCCGGCCTTCTCCCCCAGCGGCCGATTCTCGAACGCGTTCCGGCTCTGCTTCGCGTCGACAACACCCGCCCGCATCCACGAAGGCATCACCCGCCTCCGCCGCGCCACCGACAAACTCGCACCGAGCTGACCAGCGAGCCAGTCACCCGGCCAGACGGTACCCCGGACGGTGTCTTGCACGGGCCGCCGTGCGGTGGTCTCCGGCGGCGGTCCCCGGCGGATCCCGGGCGGGGTTCAGTCGAGAGTTCGGGTCGAACGATCGGACGGTGTCCCGTGCGGTCCCTCGGGTGGCGTCGCGAGCGGATTCCACGGGCGGTGTTCCGAGCGATGCCTAGCGCGGTGCCTCGGGCGGGGTCTCGGGTAGTGCCTTGGCCAGGAGTTCTGCGAGGTGGTGGGCGGTGCGGGGGGTGCCCTGGGCGATCTGTGTTCGGCAGCTGAAGCCGTCGGCGACGACGGATGTTGTCGACGGCAACGAGCGGACGGCGGGCAGCAGAGACCGTTCGCCCACCGCCTTGGACACGTCGTAGTGATCGCGCTCGAAGCCGAAGTTGCCCGCCAAACCGCAACAACCGGGCGCCGCGAGGTCGGCGTCCAGCCCGGCGGCGGCCATCAGCTTGCGGTCGGCATCGAACCCCAGGACCGCGTGCTGGTGGCAGTGCGGCTGAACGAACGCCTCTCCCCCGACCTGCGGCGGCGTCCAGCCGGAGCCGACGAGGAACTCGGAGAACGTCCGAATGTTCGCACTCGCCGTGCCAACAAGAGGATTGTCAACAATCAACGACGGCGCATCATGCCGGAAGGCCGCGATACAGCTCGGTTCGAGGCCGACGATCGGCGTACCGGCGTCGAGATGCTGCGCGAGGACCGCCAACGACCGGTTCAGGACGCGCCGCGCCGTGGTGAGCTGCCCGGTGGAGATCCAGGTGAGCCCACAGCACACAGGCTTGTCAGGCAGCACGACCTCGAAGCCGGCATCCTCGAGTACGGCGACCGCGGCCCGCCCAATCTCCGGCGCCAGGTAGTTCGTGAACGTATCCGGCCACAGCACAACCTTCCGCCCGGCGGCGGTTCCCGGCGTACGCGCCTTGAACCACCGGCTGAAGGACTCCGAGGCGAAACCAGGAACATCCCGCTCGGCAGCGATTCCGCCTAGGCGCTTCGTCAGCGGCAGCGCCGCGAACCGGTTAGCGAGCTTCGGAGCGCGGGAAGCGAGCCGCGACCACAACGGCAGCCACCCCATCGACCAGTGCGAAAGCGGCCGTGCCCACGGCCGGCGCGCGTAGTGATGATGCGTGAACTCGGCCTTGTACGTCGCAATGTCGACGTTCACCGGGCAGTCCGACAAACAGCCCTTGCACGACAGGCACAGATCGAGCCCGTCCCGTACTTCGGTGGATCGCCAGCCGTCCGTGATCAGGTCGCCCTGCAGCATCTCCCACAGCAGGTGCGCCCGCCCGCGGGTGGAGTGCAGCTCCTCGCGCGTCACCTGGTAGCTCGGGCACATCACGCTGCCCGACGTCTGCCGGCATTTCCCGATCCCGACACACCGCCGCTGCGCCTGGGCGAAGTCGTGCCCGTCCTCGGGATAGTCGAAGATTGTCAACAGTTGACGATCCTTCGCCGGACCGTCGTGCCGGATCGCGGCGTCCACCCGGGGTGGGTCGACGATCATCCCCGGATTCAGCACGCCTGCCGGATCCCAGATCCGCTTCAGCTCACCGAACAGCGCGACCCCGTCCGCGCCGTACATCTTCGCCAGCAGCTCACCACGCGCCCGCCCGTCGCCGTGCTCGCCGGACACCGACCCGCCGAGCCCGACCACCAGGTCCGCGGCCTCCTCGACGAACTCCCGGTACGTCGCGATCCCCCGCCGGCTCAGCAGGTCGAAGTCGATCCGCATGTGCATGCAGCCTTCGCCGAAGTGCCCGTACGACGCCCCCGACAACCCGTGCCGCCCGAGCAGTTCGTCGAGCCCGCGCAGGTACGCACCGAGACGCTCCGGCGGTACGGCGGCGTCCTCCCAACCGCCCCACGCCTCCGCCCCGTCCGCGCGCCGGGTCGCGAGACCAGCGGCGTCCGTACGGCAACGCCACAACACCGCCTGCGCCTGCGGATCCGTGACCAGCGAGGCGGTCGCACCCGAGTCGCGCAAGTCCTCCAGCATCGACCGAGCCGCAGCCGCGGCAGACGGCTCGTCCGCGCCGCCGACCTCGACCAGCAGCCACGCCTTGCCGTCCGGCATACCCGCGTGCACCGCGGCCTCACGGACTTCCTTGGGCAGCCGGTCGACCAGCTCGTTGTTGATCGACTCCATCGTCAACGGCGCATGCCGCAGCACGACAGGAACGCAGTCCGCCGAGCTGATCGAGTCCGCGAACCCCAGCACACACAGGACCCTTGCCTTGGGCAACTCAACGAGCTTGACCGTCGCCCGCAGCGTCGCCGCCAGCCCACCCTCGCTCCCGGCCAGCAGACCGGCGAGGTTGTAGTCGCCGAGCAGCCGCTGCAGCGCGTACCCGGAGATCTGCCGCGTGAACTGCCCGAACCGCCGCTCGATCACCAGCGCATGACGATCCGCGAACGCCTGCAGCGCCCGGTGCAGTTCGCCTTCCCGCCCAGGTCGCGCGGCGGCGACGGCCCGATCGGCGGCCGCGTCGACGGTCAGCCGGATCCCGTCGGCGAGTACGAGATCGAGCGATTGCAGATTGTCGGCCGTCGTACCCCAGGCCACCGAGTGGGCGCCACACGCGTTGTTCGCGATCATCCCGCCGAGCGTCGCGCGGCTGGCCGACGACGGATCCGCGCCGAACGCGAGCCCGTGCGGCTTCGCGGCGGCCAGCAGATCGGTCAGGACGACGCCCGGCTCAACCACCGCGGTCCGGGTACTCGCGTCGAGGTCGAGGATCCGGTTGACGTGCCGCGACGCGTCGATCACCACGCCGCCGATCGCGTTGCCGGCCATCGACGTACCGCCGCCGCGGAGGACTGTCGGTGCGCCCGCCGCCGCGGTCAGCGAGACGGCCGCGGCCAGGTCGTCGGCGTCGGCCGGTACGACGACGAGATCGGGGACGGCACGGTAGTTCGAACCGTCCGCGGCGTACAGCGCACGCGTCCGGCGATCGGTGTCGGCAGTGCCCCGGAGCTCTCCACGGAGCGTGGTCAGCAGGCCCTGAACGTCGTACGCAGAGTTATCCACAGGGTGCCGTGCAGCGGGCCCGGACTCCGGACGCTCTGGGGTTAACATTGTCGACAATCTACCCATTCGGTGCACATCAAGCCAGGAGGTCCGATGGTCACGGTAGGGCTGCTCTATCCCGGACACAGTGCCGAGGACGACTACTCCATGCTCGAGGAGCGACTGGGCGGCGCGGTCAAGCTGCCGGTCGTGATCACCTCGGTGGGCGAGGACGCCCATCGCGTGGACGCGCTCCTCGATCTCGGCCGGGCGGAGCGACTCGCCGAAGGCGCCGTGCAGCTCAAGCAGGCGCAACCGGACTCGGTGATGTGGGCGTGCACCTCGGGCAGTTTCGTGTTCGGCCGCGAGGGCGCGAACATCCAGGCGGGTGGTGTCGCGCAGGCGGTCGGCGTCCCGGCGTCGTCCACATCGATCGCGTTCGTGGAGGCCTGTCAGCAGATGGCGATCCACCGGGTCGCGGTCGCCGCGTCGTACCCCGAGGACGTCGCGCAGCACTTCGTCCGGTTCCTGGCCGCGGCCGGGATCGAGGTGGTGTCGATGGGCAGCAGCGGGATCGTCACCGCCGCCGAGGTCGGGACGCTCGAGCCGGAGCAGGTGATCGGTATGGCGAAGGCCGCCAACCACCGCGACGCCGACGCGGTCCTGATCCCGGACACCGCGCTGCACACGCTGGGCATCATCGACGAGTTGGAGATCGCCACCGGCGGTGCGGTGCTGACCGCGAACCAAGTGACGGTCTGGAAGGGCCTCGAGCTCGTCGGCCCGGTGCCGCCGCTGCCGGGTCTGGGAATGCTGTTCGCACAAGGAGAGATTCAGTCGTGACCAGTTATATCGGGCCGCTGGCTCAGGAGTCGACGCCGAGCATCATCGCCGACAAACTGCGCAAGGCCATCGGCCACGGGGAGTTCAAGCCCGGCGCACAGCTCGTCGAGGCCGACCTCGCCCGCAAGCTCGGCGTCAGCCGCGGGCCGCTGCGCGAGGGGATGCAGCGGCTGACCCAGGAGGGGCTGCTGGTCCCGATCCGCAACCGCGGCCTGTTCGTCATCGACATGACGCCGGCCGAGATCCGCGACATCTACTACGCCCGCGAGGCGGTCGAGCGCGCCGCGGCGATGCTGATCCTGCGCGACGGCGACTTCGAGACGGTCGGCCTGGACCTGCACGCGATCGCCGAGCGGATGAAGCCCGTGAAGCACGATCCGGCCGCGGTCGGCGAGATCGACATCGAGTTCCACGAGTTCCTGGTCCGGGCGTCCGGCAGTCCGCGGCTGGTGCGGATGCACCGGACCTCGATCATCGAGACCCGGATGTGCATCCACGCGCTGGAGTCGACGTACACCGCCGACGACAACCGCTACCTCGAGCACCGCCAGATCGCGGCCGCGATCCGCGACTGCGAGATCGAGCGCACCGACGAACTGCTGTCGGACCACATGGAGGACGCCGTCGAGCGCCTCACCAAGAAGCAGAACTGACCGCAGTCCCCAGCCGGGAAGCGGCCGGGGCCCGGCCGAGGCCGCCGCGGCGATCAGCGCCGACGCCGCCGGAGGAATCGGCGCCGAAGCCGTCGTGGAACCGGCGCCGAGACCGGCGCGAGACCGGCGCCGGGCCTGCCGCGGGACCGGAACCGAGGCTGCCGTGAGACCAGCACCGAGGCTGCCGTGAGACGAGCGCCGGGCCTGCCGTGGGACCGGAACCGAGGCTGCCGTGGGATCGGCGCCGAGGCTGACGTGGGATCGGGTCAGGTGGCGATGCCGATGTACTTGGTCTCCAGGAACTCGTCGATCCCGATCGCGCCGCCCTCGCGGCCGAGGCCGGACTGTTTGACCCCGCCGAACGGTGCGGCGGGGTTCGACACCACGCCCTGGTTCAGCCCGACCATCCCGGTCTCGATCGCCTCGGCGACCCGGAGCGCCCGCCGCAGGTCGTTCGTGAACACGTAGGCGACCAGGCCGTACTCCGTGTCGTTGGCGGCCCGCACCACCTCGTCCTCGGTGCGGAACGGCGTCAACGGCGCGACCGGTCCGAAGATCTCCTGGTCCGCCATCGCTGCTTCCCGCGGTACGCCGGTGAGCACCGTCGGCGGGTAGAAGTACCCGTTGCCCGCAGCAACTTCTCCGCCGGTCAGCACGGTGGCGCCGCGGCCGACCGCGTCCGCGACCAGCGCCCGCACCTTCTCGCGACCGGCCTCGTCGATCAGCGGGCCGACGTTCACGTCCGGCTCGGTCCCGCGGCCGACGGTCAGCGCACCCATCCGCTCCGCCAGCCGGCGGCCGAACTCGTCGATCACCGACTCGTGGACGAAGATCCGGTTGGCCGCGGTGCAGGCCTCGCCCATGTTCCGCATCTTCGCCGCGATCGCGCCGGTGACCGCCTCGTCCAGGTCCGCGTCCTCGAACACGATGAACGGGGCGTTTCCGCCGAGTTCGAGCGAGGTCCGCAGTACCTTCTCCGCGCACTGCTCCAGCAGCACCCGGCCGACCCGGGTCGAGCCGGTGAACGACAGCTTCCGCGCCAGGCCGGAACGGATCAGCGGCTCCATCACACCGCCGGCGTCCATCGCGGTGACACAGTTGACGGCGCCCGCCGGGAGGCCTGCCTCGGCCAGGATCCCCATCAGCGCGAGCATCGACAGCGGCGTCTGGTGCGCCGGCTTGATGACACTCGTACAACCGGCCGCGATCGCCGGGCCGAGCTTGCGGGTGCCCATCGCCATCGGAAAGTTCCACGGCGTGATCAGCAGGCACGGGCCGACCGGCTGCTTGGTGATCAGGAATCGCGCGTTGCCGGCCGGCGCGGTCTGGTACCCACCATCGATCCGTAGCGCCTCGCCGGCGAAGTGCCGGAAGAACTCGGCCGCGTACGCGATCTCGCCGCGCGCCTCCGCCAGCGGCTTGCCCATTTCCAGCGTCATCAGCAACGCCAGCTCGTCGGCCCGCTCCATCAACAGCCGGTACGCCGTCATCAGCAGGTCGGACCGTTCCCGGGGCGAGGTCCGGGCGAACTCGGGCTGCGCCGCAACCGCCGCATCCAGTGCCGCGCGGCCGTCGGCGGGCGACGCGTCGGCCACCGCGCACAGCACCTCGCCGGTGGACGGATCGACGACGTCGAACGTCGTGCCGCCCGTGGCGTCGACCCATTTCCCGTCGATGAACAACCGCTTCTCGACGGCCTCGACCACTGTTGACTCGTCCATCTGCACCCCTTCACCGGCCTGAACAGCTGAGGTAGGATTGTCAACAATCTACCATCCTACGGTTGGAGGGACGTCCGTGGCCGAGCTCTCGCAGATCCTGAAACAGGCGACCGGCGTGGTCGCCGCCCGCGGTTCGGGCGTGCAGCTGTTCGACGAGGACGACCGCCGGTACCTGGACTTCACCGCCGGCATCGGCGTCACGTCGACCGGACACTCGCACCCGCGCGTGGTCGCGGCCGCCCAGGAGCAGGTCGGCCGGATCATCCACGCGCAGTACACGACCGTCATGCACCGGCCGCTGCTGACACTGGTCGACCGGCTCGGCGAGGTCCTCCCCCGGCACCTCGACCGGATGTTCTTCGCGAACTCCGGCAGCGAGGCGATCGAGGCGGCACTGCGGCTCACCCGGCAGGCGACCGGGCGGCCGAACGTCATCGTGTTCCACGGCGGCTTCCACGGACGGACCGTTGCCGCGGCGTCGATGACGACGTCCGGCACCAAGTTCCGCTCCGGGTTCAGCCCGTTGATGGCGGGCGTACACGTGTCGCCGTTCCCGGACCCGGGCCACTTCGGCTGGCCGGTCGAGCAGGCGACCGAGTTCGCGCTGAAGCAGCTGGACTACGTACTGCAGACATTGAGTACTCCGGCCGACACCGCCGCGTTCTTCGTCGAGCCCGTGCTCGGTGAAGGCGGCTACGTCCCCGCGAACGAACAGTTCTTCGCCGGACTGCGCGAACGCGCCGACGCGCACGGCATCCTGCTCGTGGTGGACGAAGTACAGACCGGCTTCGGGCGGACCGGGAAGTTCTGGGGCGGCGACCACTTCGGCTCGCACCCGGACGTACTCGTCACCGCGAAGGGATTGGCGTCCGGCTTCCCGTTGTCCGGAATCGCCGCGTCCGCGGAGCTGATGGAGAAGGCCTGGCCGGGCTCGCAAGGCGGCACGTACGGCGCGAACGCGGTGGCGTGCGCGGCAGCGATCGCGACGCTCGACGTGATCCAGGACGAAGGCCTCGTGCAGAACTCGGCCGATCGCGGCGCCCAGCTGAAGCAGGCGCTGCAACTGGTCGCGGACAAGCACGAGCAGATCACCGACGTTCGCGGGCTCGGACTGATGATCGGCAACGAGTTCCGGGACGCGGACGGCAAGCCCGACGCCGCGACCGCCACCGCCGTACAGCAGGAAGCCGCGCGCCGCGGTCTGTTGCTGCTCACCTGCGGGGCCTGGGGGCAGGTCGTGCGGTTCATCCCAGCGCTGGTCGTGTCCCCCGACGAGGTCGACGAAGCGGCCGGCGTCTGGTCCGAGGCCGTCGCCGCAGTCGTCTCCTGATCCCCCACCCAACAAGGGAAACGGCCCGCCGCCTCCGAGGAGGCAGCGGGCCGTTTCGCCGGTTCAGGCCTTCGCGTGCGCCGGTTCCAGCGCCACCGGCGGCGGCGCGTCCTCGGTCCCCGGAATCTCGGTACCGTTGATCGGGCACCGCGACGTCTCCGGCACCTTCGCCAGCGCGATCGCGCCGATGACGCAGGCCGCCATCATGTAGTACGCCGGGACCAGCGAGTCGCCGGTCTTCGCCGTCAGCCAGTCGTTGACCGCGGGCGCCGTACCGCCGAACAGCGACGTCGACACGTTGTACGCGATCGCGAAGCCGGCGTACCGGACGTGCGTCGGGAACATCGCCGGGAACGTCGCGGAGATGGTCGCGAGCTGCGGCACGTACAGCAGGCCGAGGACCGCGAAGCCGACGATCGCGCCGACCATGTTCGTGCCCATCAGCAGGAACATCGGGACGCCGAACACGAACAGTCCGGCCAACGATGCCCACCACAACGGTTTTCGCCCGATCCGGTCCGACGCGCGGCCGGCGAACGGGACGAACACCATCATCGCGAGCATCCCGATGATTGGTACGACCAGCGATTTGTCCGCGCTCAGGCCGATCTGTTTCTCCAGGTACGTCGGCATGTAGGTGAGCAGCGTGTAGTTCACCACGTTCAGCGCGATCACCATGCCCCCGAGGCGCAGGATCGGCTGCCAGTAGCCGGACAGCAGGTCCTTGAACTGGGTCGCGGTCTCCTCTTCCTTCTGGCCCTTCGCCTCCAGCTCACGGAACACCGGGGTGTCCTCGAGCCGGGACCGCAGGTAGACGCCGACCAGACCGAGCGGCGCAGCCACCAGGAACGGCAGCCGCCAGCCCCACGCGTGCATCTGGTCGTCGCCGAGCACCAGCGAGAAGCCCAGCATCAGCAGCGCACCGAGCGAGAACCCGGACAGCGTGCCGAACTCCAGGAAGCTGCCGAGGAACCCGCGCTTGCGGCTCGGCGCGTACTCCGCCATGAAGGTCGCGGCACCGCCGTACTCGCCACCGGTCGAGAAGCCCTGGACCATCCGCAGCAGCACCAGCAGCACCGGCGCCCAGTACCCGATCGTGTGGAACGACGGGACGAGTCCGGCGAACAGGGTCGCGCCGGACATCATCAGGATCGTGATCGCCAAGACGTGCTTGCGGCCGAGCCGGTCGCCGAGCGGACCCCAGACCAGGCCACCGAGCGGGCGGACCAGGAACGAGACTGCGAACGTCATCAGCGCCAGCAACGTCTGGCTCTGCGTGTTACCGGGGAAGATCGCGGCCGAGATGTAGGTCACGCCGTACGCATAGATGCCGTAGTCGAACCACTCCGTGGCATTGCCGATCGCCGAGGCGGCGATCGCTTTCTTCAGTACTTCCGGGGGTTGCTCCTTCTCGGTCGTGGGTCTGGACGTATCACCCGGTGGACCACCGGGCGTGCTCACGGGCGGACGATCCTGCGGCCGCTGGTGCGGATCCACTGGCGGCGGGGTGTCGGCGTCCACGATTTCCTCCTGTCGTCATACGGCCTCACCCGAGTGCCCACCCCATACGTATTCCACACGCCCCACGGCTCAGGTCGTAGTTTTGTTGACAATCCGAAGGTTAACCATGTGCATTCGTGAATAACAAGCGTTCGACACCAGTCGAACCAGCCCCCGGTCCGAGGCCGGACCGGGGCTGGTTGATGACGCGATGGAATGGGTCGTGATCAGCCGGTAGCGAGCGCAGCCAGACCGGCGACGATGACCGAGATGCCGAATTCGAAGCGCTCGTCCCCAGTGGCACCAGAGGTCAGCGGCGCGGCCAGCGCGACGACGAACGGGAACCGCTCGGCGGACTGCCCCGCGAGGTACGCCCGCAGCCCGGTGACGAACGCTTCCACGTCCTCAGGAGTCCAGTCGGACGCGCTCTGCACACTCTCCTCGAACGCGACCGCCGTCACATAGAGCGGGATGAGGTCGACCGCCCACGCCGCGGCCTGATCCGGGAGATTGCCGGCCTTGAGCAGCGCGAGCATCCGCTCGGTGGTCTGCAAGGCCCGCTCCCCCGTCGGTACGGCGCCGATCGCGGCGCGCGCGACGCCCGGGTTGGCGCGCATCGCGCCGAGCATCCCGCGCATTAGGTCCTTCAACTGCTCCTGCCAGCGCGCCGGATCAATCGGTCCGTCGAACGACATCTGGGCGTTCGCCCGCTCCACCAGCAGCTGGTCGAGCTCGCGCTTGTTCGCGACGTGGGCGTAGAGCGACGCCGGCCCTGTCCGCAGCTCCTGGGCCACCTTGCGCATCGAGACGCCGTCGTACCCCTCCTTGCGCAGCAGCTCCATGGCGGCGTCCACGATCCGCTCCCGGGTGAGCGGCGCCTTCCGCTCGCGCGCCGGCTTCGCGGGGATGATCGGCTGCCACGGAGAGTGCGTCATGGCACCACTGTAGCGAACACCGTACTTGACGCGAACACTGTTCGCGCGTAGAACAGTGTTCGTACAACGAACAGCGTTCGCAATCACGAGGGGGCCACCGATGAGCACCACAGTTCAGAACCCAGCAGAAACAACCGGCGGGAGTACCGTCTTCCGCTGGCGATGGATCGTCCTGGCGACGATCCTGATCGCCGAGATCATGGACCTGGTCGACGCGACCATCGTCAACATCGCGGCGCCGTCGATCCGCGCCGAGCTCGGCGGGTCCGAGTCCGCGATGCAGTGGATGCTGGCCGGCTACACGCTGGCCTTCGCGATCGGCCTGATCACGTTCGGCCGCCTGGGCGACCTGGTCGGCCGACGGCGGATGTTCGTGATCGGCGCGCTCGGATTCACCGTCGCGTCCGCGGTCTGCGGGCTGGCCACCAGCCCGGAGGTACTGATCGGCAGCCGGGTCGCGCAGGGCCTGCTCGGCGCGGTGATGATCCCGCAGGGCTTCGCGATCCTGAAGTCGATCTTCCCGGCCGAGGAGCTCGGCAAGGCATTCGCGATGTTCGGCCCGGTGATGGGCCTGTCCGCGGTCGCGGGCCCGATCCTGGCCGGCGTACTGATCGACGCGAACTGGTTCGGCGCCGGCTGGCGGACCATCTTCTTCATCAACGTCCCGATCGGCGCCGCCGCCCTGTTCGGCGCGCTGCGGTTCATGCCCGAGGTCCGGACGCCCGGCGCGGCCCGGCTCGACACCGTCGGCGTGATCCTGGTCAGCCTCGCCTCGGGAATGCTGATCTACCCGCTCGTCCAGGGCCGCGAACTCGGCTGGCCATTGTGGACAATCCTATTGTTGACCGGATCATTCGTCGTGTTCGCACTGTTCGGCTACCGCGAACGCCGGTCCGGCAACCCGGTCATCGACCCGTCGCTGTTCCGCAACCGCGGGTACCTCGCCGGCCTCGGCGTGATCACCACGTTCTTCCTCGCGATGAACGGCTTCATGCTGGTGTTCAACCTGTTCACCCAGCTCGGCCTGCACTACAGCCCGCTGAAGGCCGGACTCGCGATGGTGCCGTTCTCGCTCGGCATCGCGATCGGCGCGCCGCTCTGCGCCGCACTGCTCGCGCCGAAGCTCGGCCGCAAGGCCCTCCAGCTCGGCGTCGCACTGATGACCGTCGCGATGGGCGGCGTCTGGTTCACCCTGCACACGTACGGCGACGCGACCACCGTGTGGAACCTGGTCCCGGCGACCCTCGCCACCGGGATCGGCGCCGGCATGGTGTTCGCGCCGCTGTTCGACATCATCCTGGCGTCGGTCGACGACCAGGCCGCGGGGTCGGCGTCCGGCGTACTGACCGCGATGCAGCAGTACGGCGGGGCGATCGGCGTTGCCGTGATCGGCACGATCTTCTTCCAGCTGTTGCCGACCCGCGCGTTCCTGGGCGCGACCAAGACCTCGGTCCTGGTCGCGATCGGATTGTTCGTCGTCAGTCTCGCGGTGACGTGGCTACTCCCCCGGCGGGCCAGGGAAGAGACCGTCAGTCACGGCTGATGAAGCCTTCCTTGACCAGCCAGTCCATGGCGACGTCGGCGGGCTCGCGCCCCTCGACGTCGACCTGGGCGTTCAGGTCGATCAGCACCGGGTCGGTCAGCTTGTCCGACACCGGCTGGAACAGGTCCCGCAGCTGCGGGTACTTGTCCAGCACCTTCTTGCTGATCACCGGCGCCACGTTGTACGCCGGGAAGTACTTCTTGTCGTCCTGCAGTACGACCAGGTCGAGCGACTTGATCCGGCCGTCGGTGGTGAAGATCTCGCCGAACCGGCAGTCCCCGTGGCTCGTCGCGGCGTACACCGCGCCGGTGTCCAGGGTCCGGATGTTGTTCCGCGGTACGCCGCTGCCCAACGGGATCCCGTAGTGCTTCAGCATCGGTTCGAACCCGTCGTTCCGGTTCGCGAACTCCGACTCGACGCAGAACGTGCGCTCCTTCACCGGCAGCGACTGGACCTGCGACAGCTTGGTGATGTGCAGCCGGTCCGACTCCTTGCGGGTCATCGCGAAGCCGTAGCTGTTGTTCATCGGCGCGGGCTTCAGCCAGATCAGCCCGTACTTCTCCGCGTCCTCCTTCGCGACCGCGTCGTACTGCTCCTGCTTGTCCGGGATGCCGGTGTCGTGGCCGAGGTACGAGATCCACGCCGTACCGGTGTACTCCCAAGCCATCTGGATCTGGTCCTGGATCATCGCCTGCCGGGAGGTGTCGCTGCCCGGCATGTTGGTCAGGTCCTTCACGTGGGCACCGGCGGCGCCCATCAGGATCGCCGCGATCTTGCCGAGGATCAGCTGTTCCTGGAAGCTCTTGGACCCGATCCCGATGGTCAGGCCGTCGAGGTTCTTCACCGATCGCAGCTGGCCCTGGAGCTTGCCCGACGGTACGAAACCGCCGCTGGTGCCGAGGCCGCAGCCGGACAGTACGAGAACGAGGGCGGACGCCGCCGCCACTAGCCGCTTCATCCGAGCCCTCTCGGTCGGGTGACTTCTTCCAGGACACGGCCCGCCCAGTCGATCAGCAGGGCGAGCGCCCCGACCAGCAGCGCGCCGCTGATCAGGACCGGGTACCGCAGCAGCCGGATGCCGGTGGTGATCAGGCTGCCCAGTCCCCCGGCGTCGATGAACGTCGCGAGCGTCGCGGTCCCGACGACCAGCACGAGCGCGGTCCGGATCCCGGCCATGATCACCGGTACCGCGAGCGGCAGCTCGATCCGGCCGAGGACGGCCAGCGTCGACATCCCCATCCCGCGCCCGGCCTCGACGAGCGTGCTGTCGACGCCTTGCAGGCCGACGATCGTGTTCCGCAGTACCGGCAGGATCGCGTACAGGCAGAGCGCCACGATCGCGGTCCAGAAGCCGAACCCGAGCCAGATCGCGAGCAGCACGATCAGCCCGATCACCGGCGCGGCCTGGCCGGCGTTCGCCACCGCGACCACGATCGGCGCGGCCTTGCGGGACCGCGGCCGGGTCAGCATGATGCCGAGCGGTACGGCGATCACCAGCACGATGACCGTGGCGACCGCGGTCAGCTTGAGGTGTTCGATGGTCAACTGCCCGACGAGCTTCCACTCCAGCTGCCGTTGCTCGATCGAGTCGAGCTCGGCCTGCGAGCGCCAGATCGCCCAGGCGCCGATCACGATCGCGACGAACAGCGGCTGCCCGATCAGCGTGCCCCACGACGGGCGCCGGGCCCGGCTGGTCGCGAGGCCGGCCGCGGTCGCCTTCGCGTCGGCGCGGTTCTCCGTCTGCTGACGGTCCGGTCCGGTGTCGATGGTGGTCATGCGGCCTCCCGGTCTGGGCTGAGGCGTGGCATCAGTACCGTCATCCCGCGACCTCCGCCTCCGGCTGACCGTTGCCGTCCTGGATCCGGGCGAGTACGGCCTGGAAGTCGACGACACCGAGGTACTCGTCGCGGCGGCCGGTGACCACCGCGCTGCCGTGGCTGGACATCAGCATCGTGTCGAGCGCATCGTTCAGCGTCGCACGCCGGTCGATCGTGACCAGGTCGGTGTCCTCGTGCGGCGCCGGGACGCTGTCGACGTCCGACAGGTCACTCGTCCACATCCAGTCGACCGGGCGCCGGCGGCGGTCCAGCACGACGACCGAGTCGTCGCCCGCCTCCTTCGCTGCCCGCAGTACGGCGGGTGCCGGGTCGCCGATCTCCGCGACCGTCGGCTGGTTCAGCTCGATCTCGCTGACCCGGCTCAGGGTCAGCTGCTTGAGCGCGGCACCCGCGCCGACGAAGTCCGCGACGAACCGGTTGGCCGGGTTCGCCAGGATCGCCTCGGGGGTGTCGTACTGGGCGATGTTCGCGCCCTCGGTGAGGATCAGGATCCGGTCACCGAGCTTCACGGCCTCGTCGAAGTCGTGGGTGACACAAACGATCGTCTTGCGCAGCTCCTCCTGGATGCTGAGCAGTTCGTCCTGCAGCCGCTGCCGGGTGATCGGGTCGACGGCGCCGAACGGCTCGTCCATCAGGATCACCGGCGGGTCGGCGGCCAGCCCGCGGGCCACGCCGACGCGCTGCTGCTGACCGCCGGACAGCTCCCGCGGGTAGCGGTTGCGGTACCGATCCGGGTCCAGGCCGACGAGCTCGAGCAGTTCGTCGACACGTTCGGCGGTCCGGCTCTTGCTCCAGCCGAGCAGGCCGGGGACGAGCGCGATGTTCTGCGTGACGGTCATGTGTGGGAACAGGCTGCCGCCCTGGATCACGTACCCGATCCGGCGCCGCAGGTCGTCGTCGTCCTGCTTGCTGATGTCCTCGCCGCCGATCCGGATGTTGCCGGAGGTCGGCTCGATCAGCCGGTTGATCATCTTCAGCGAGGTGGTCTTGCCGCAGCCGGACGGGCCGACGAACATCACGATCTCGCCGGCCGGGATGTGCAGGGACAGGCTTTCGACGGCCGGTTTCTTCTGGCCCGGGTACCGCTTGACGACATCGGTCAACTCGATGTCGACGCCGCTGACTTCAGGTTCGGTTTCAGGCACGGATACCCCTCGAGGTGGTCAGGCGGCCGACGAGCAGCAGCAAAGCGTCCAGGATCAGAGCGAGCAGGACCACGCCGATCGTGCCGACCAGCGCGGAGTTCAGAGCGTTGGCCCCACCGATCTGGGTGAGGCCGGTGAAGATGAAGCTGCCGAGGCCGGGGCCGAGCACGTACGCCGCGATCGCCGCGATCCCCATCGACATCTGGGCCGAGACCCGGACGCCGGCCAGGATCACCGGCCACGCGAGTGGCAGCTCGATCCGGAGCAACGTCCGGATCGCGCCCATGCCCATGCCGCGGGCCGACTCGATCAGCGTCGAGTCGACGCCGGCCAGGCCGACGACGGCGTTCCGCAGGATCGGCAGGCACGCGTAGAAGGTGACCGCGATCACCGAGGTCGCGGTACCGATGCCGGCCACCGGGATCATCAGGCCGAGCAGCGCGAACGACGGGATCGTCAGACCGACCGCGCTCACCGCGCCGGCCAGTGACGCGACCCGTGGGTTGCGGTGCACGAACACCGCCAGGCCGACCGCGATCACGGTGGCCAGCAGTACGCACTGTATGACCAGGCTCAGGTGCTGGTAGCTCTGATAGAGCAATTGTGAATGACGCTCAGTTATGTAGTCCCACACACGGCCACCGGTACCCAACAAGCGTTGGCTTACACATCGGCACGGTCGCTACCGAAGTCCGGGCATGGCAAAACCCCTGGTCACGCGCTTGATGACCAGGGGTTTTTGGGCTAGCTCAGATCAGTTGAACGAGTCGCCGCACGCGCACGAACCGGTCGCGTTCGGGTTGTCGATCGTGAAGCCCTGCTTCTCGATCGTGTCGACGAAGTCGATCGTCGCACCCTTCAGGTACGGCGCGGACATCCGGTCGGTGACGACGCTCACACCGCCGAAGTCGGCCACCACGTCACCGTCGAGCTGGCGCTCGTCGAAGAACAGCTGGTACCGCAGCCCGGAGCAACCGCCCGGCTGCACGGCGACCCGCAGCGCGAGGTCGTCGCGGCCTTCCTGGTCGAGCAGCGCCTTCACCTTCGAGGCGGCTCCGTCGGTGAGGAGAACACCCGTCGCTGCGGCCTGCTCGGTCTGCGCTTCAGTCATCCCTGACTCCAGTCATCTGCTCAAGTGCCCACGCACGAACTCCGTCGGCACGGAAGTCTCTTGTCAACACAGGACAACAGCCGCCGTCCCGCGCTCATTCCCATGGTCGCACACCAATTTCACGGATCAACCAACCCGGTCGCGGGCTGATCACCTTCGCCAGGCGCCGGGGGTCACGCTCGGTCAGCGGGCCCAGGTCCGGGCGACCCGTTCGGCGACCACGGCGAGCGAGCCGTGCGGGTCCGCGAAGGCCTGCTCCTCACCCACCGTGTCGACCAGCGCGTACGCCGACTCGACGCCCATCGAGCGCATCTCGCGGGACCCGATCAGCACCTTCCCGGCGAGTACGACGCAGGGCCGCATCGCGTCGTTCGCGATCTTCGCGACCCCGGCGATCACCTTGCCGTCGCGGGACTGGAAGTCGAACGCGCCCTCGCCGCTGATCACCAGGTCGACCTGCGACGCCTTGGTCTTCAGCCCGGTGAGCTCGGCGACCAGATCGATCCCCGAGACGCGTTCGGCGCCGAGGAGCAGCAGGGCGTACCCGAGGCCGCCCGCGGCGCCGGCACCCTTCTGGTCCGCGGTCTTCCGGTCGGCCAGCTCGGCGAAATGCGTCAGCCAGCCGTCGACCTCCGGCTTGCGCTCGTCCGCGATGCCCTTCTGCGTGCCGAACACGTTCGTCGCGCCGCGCAGCCCGAGCATCGGATTCTCGACATCACTGGCCGCGACGAACTCGATCCCTTCAACACGCTTGCGGGCCGGTTCGAGGTCGACGGACGTCAGCCCAGCAAGTCCCGCGGCACCCGCATCCAGCCGCGCCGGCGCGCCTGCCCCGGCGGCCGATTCACCCGAATCACCCGCCGAGCCCGACTCGGCGCCCGCACCCCCGGTCGCCGCGCCCGACTCGGCGGTTGCGCCGAGGGCGGCGAGTAGGCCGGCGCCGGCGTCGTTCGTGCCGGAGCCGCCGAGGCCGAGGATGATGCGCTTCGCGCCGGCGTCGACGGCAGCGGTGATCAGCTGCCCGACCCCGTACGTCGTCGCGTCCTCGGGCCGGCGCTGCTTCGGCTCGACCAGGTGCAGCCCGCACGCCTGCGCGGTCTCGACGTACGCCGTCTCCCCCGCCAGCAACACCGTCGCGGGCGTCTCCTCGCCGAGCGGCCCGCGGACCGTGACGGACAACAGCTTCCCGTCCACGACCGCCGACAGTACGTCGATGAACCCGGGCCCGCCGTCGGCCATCGGCGCCACCAGTACCTCGGCCCCGGGGTCGCGCCGCCGCCAGCCCTCCTCGATCGCCGCCGCAGCCTCCACGGCCGTCAACGTCCCCGCGAACTTGTCCGGCGCAATCAGAATCCGCATGCGCACATCCTCCCCCACGCGCGACGCCCGTCCATCCTTCGGTACGGAACGCCGGGACGTCGTCGTGCCCTCGCGCACCCCAGCACGCCACGAATTCGCCGCGCCGGCCTGTCGTGCGGTACCGCGACACGATTAGATCGTCGGCATGAAGTCGATCCTGTTCGCACTGCGCGTGAGTGATCTGGAGCGGTCGCTCGCGTTCTACGCCAAGGTCGGGTACGTCTCGCTCGGAAAGGTGCCGTTCGACGACGGGTCGAGCCTGGTCTGGTTGCGGCTGCCCGACGAGGACGCGGTCTCCCTCGAACTGGTGCATCGCCCCGCCGACGGACCGGTGGAGGTCCGCGGCTTCGAGCACTTCGCGATCGAGGTCGAGTCGCTCGGCGCCGCCGTCGAACGGCTGACCGCGGCCGGCCTGATGCCAGGTGAGCCGGAAACGCACGGGCCGGACGGGCCGAAGACGGCATGGCTCGTTGATCCGGACGGGTACCGGTTCGAGCTGGTCGAGTGGCCGGCGGGCGGTCCGCCGACGCCGGAGGGGTGATGACGCCCGAGGAGGCGGTTGCGGTCCAGGAGCGGTTGCGCGGGCTGGTCGACGTCGCGGACGTCGGTGCGCCGGCGGAGTACGTCGCGGGGCTGGATGTGGCGTACGACGGGGACCAGTTGGCGGCGGCCGTGGTCGTACTGGAGGCGGCGACGCTCGGCGAGGTCGATCGGGCGGTGGTGCTCGGGGAGACGGCCTTTCCTTATATACCGGGGCTGTTCGCGTTTCGGGAGGTGCCGGCGTTGCTGGGGGCGTTGGCGGCGTTGCGGGTGCGGCCCGGATTGCTGGTGTGTGACGGGCAGGGGCTCGCGCATCCGCGGCGGTTCGGGTTGGCGTGTCACCTCGGGGTACTGACGGGGATCCCGGCGATCGGGGTGGCGAAGACGGCGTACGTCGGGTCGCATGCCGCGTTGGGTACTGCGCGTGGGTCGACGGCTGAGCTGGTCGACGGCGGCGAGGTGGTCGGAGCGGCGGTGCGTACGCAAGACGGGGTGAAGCCGGTGTACGTGTCGGTCGGGCACCGGGCGACGCTGGCGACGGCGGTCGCGCAGGTGCTGCGGCTGGCGCCCGCGTATCGCCTCCCCGAGACGACCCGCCTCGCAGACCGAGCCTGCCGCGACGGACTGCGTGACGGGGTCCGGGACAGGGCGCACGACGGGTTCCCGGACGGGCTGCGGGACAGGGCGCGGAACGAGTCGCAGGACGGGCTGCGCGGTGGGTCGCGCGGTGGGTCGCGCGGTGGGTCGCGCGGTGGGTCGCGCGGTGGGTCGCGCGGTGGGTCGCGCGGTGGGTCGCGCGGTGGGTCGCCGGACGGGGTGCCGGGCGACGTGCGGGATGGGGTGCGGGGTGGGTTGCGCGATGGGTGAGGCTCGGGTGTCGGGGTATACGTGGCGCGAGTACGGCGAGCGGATTGGAGCGACGGCGCGGTTGCGGCTCGGAGCCGTGGCGGCGGTTGTCGACGGGGAGCGGCTGCTGCTGACGCGGCGTACGGACGACGGCGAGTGGTGTCTGCCGGGCGGCGGGGTCGAGCCGGGCGAGCGGCCCGCGGAGGCGGCCGAGCGGGAGACGTACGAGGAGACGGGGCTGAGGATCCGGGTGACCGGGCTGGTCGGCGTGTACTCGAACCCGGATGTAGTCGTGGTCTACCCGGACGGCGACCGCGTGCAGCTCGTCGGCCTGGTGTTCCGCGCGGAGGTCGTCGGCGGTACGGCGGGCACGTCGGCGGAGGTGAGTGAGAGCCGCTGGTGTACGTCGGCCGAGGCCGCCGGGCTCACGGTCGTCGCCAGCCAGCGCGCGGTGGTGCCGGCGATCTTCGCGGGTGAGCCGTACTTCGATCCGTCAGTGTCGGAGGAGGCGACGCAGGACAAGGGCTAGGACGGCACCGATCAGGTAAGGCGCCGCGCGCTTGGCGAGCATCGGGAGCACGGCGCCACCGAGATCGAGCACCGCCTCGTCAGCCGGCGGACTGTCCTCGGACCGGGACGAGCCCGCAGCCGACGCATCCCCGACTTGCGACGAACCCGCAGCCGACGCGTTCCCGACATGCGACGAACCCGGAGCCGGCTCGTCCGGGGCATCTTCAGCTGTGTCCTTCAGCTTGGATTCCAGACAGGTTGTGAACTGGTCCAGCAGCTTGTTCGACACATCCTGGATCAGCCCGCGGCCGAACTGCGCCGGCCGCCCGGTGATGGTCAGGTCGGTGTCGACAGTCACCTCGGTCGCGCTGTCGGCCGTAGCAGCCAGCCGAGCCGTCACCCGCGCGGTGGCGGTGCCGTTGCCGCGGCGGTCCTTGCCCTTGGCCTCGATGACGGCGTGGTGGTCGGACTCGTCCCGTTCGACGAACGTCCCGGTGCCGTTGTACTGCAGCGACACCGGCCCGAGCTTCACCCTGCACGTACCGGTGAACTCGTCGCCTTCGTACGCCGTCAGGGTGGCGCCGGGGAAACACGGCACCACCCGTTCGAGGTCGTTGAACGCGGCCCACGTCGTGTCCACTGGCGCCGGTACGACGAACTTGTGCTCGAGCTTCACGCCGTACCTGCCGCTGCCAGGACCGCGCGCCGGGTGAGCACCGTCGCCAGGTGCCGGCGGTACTCCTCGTCGCCGTTGCTGTCGCTGATCGGCGAGGTCCCGTCCGCGGCCCGCGCCGCCGCTGCCCGTACGGCGTCGGCCGTCGCGGGTTGCCCGACCAGCGCCGACTCGACCGCGGTCGCCCGGACCGGCGTCGAGCCCATGTTGCCGAGCCCGACCCGCGCCTCCGCGATCCGGTCGCCGTCCAGCCGGACCGCCGCCGCGACCGACACGATCGACCAGCCCTGCGCGACCCGGTTGAACTTCTCGTAGTGCGCGCCCCACCCGGTGTACTTCGGCACCCGCACCTCGAGCAGCAACTCGTCCTCGGCGAGCGCCGTGGTGAACACGCCCTGGAAGAACTCCCCCGCCGGGACCGTCCGGCGACCGTCCGCGCCGGCGATCACGAACGATGCATCCAGCGCGACCGCCACGGCCGGCAGATCCGCCGCCGGATCCGCATGCGCCAGCGACCCGCCGAACGTCCCGCGGTGCCGGATCTGTGGATCGCCGACTGTTGCGGTGGCCAACGCGATCAGCTGGGCGTGTTCGAGGACCAGCGGGTCGGACTGCACCGTGCTGTGCGGCGTCATCGCGCCGATCACCAACGCGTCGCCGTCGTCCCGGATGCCGCGCAGATTGTCAACATTCCCAATGTCGACAATCACCTCGGGCGCCGCGAGCCGCAGCCGGAGCGCCGGCATCAGGCTCTGCCCGCCGGCCAGCACCTTCGCGTCGGAGTGCTCCCGGAGCAGCCGCAACGCCTCCTCGACCGTCGTAGGCGCGTAGTAGTCGAACGCCGCGGGGATCATGAGCGGCCACCTTCCTGGATCGCTTTCCAGACCCGGTACGGCGTACACGGCATCTGCACGTCCGTGACGCCGAGTGGCCGGAGCGCGTCGACGACCGCATTGACGACAGCCGGCGTCGACGCGATCGTGCCGGCCTCGCCGACACCCTTCACGCCGAGCTGGTTCGTGGTCGCCGGCGTCTCGGTCCGCGCCGTCTCGAACGTGGGCAGATCCGGTGCCGCAGGCAACGTGTACTGGTCGAACGACCCGGTGATCAACGTCCCGGCATCGTCATGGACCGCCTCCTCGTAGAGCGCCTGCGCGATCCCCTGCGCGAGTCCGCCGTGCACCTGCCCCTCGACGATCAACGGGTTCACCACCACGCCGACGTCGTCGACGCACACGTACGAGCGCAGCTTCGTCGCGCCGGTCTCGGTGTCGACCTCGACCGCACACAGATGCGTTCCGTGCGGGAACGAGAAGTCCTCCGGGTCGAGCGTCGCGTCCGCGTCCAGCGAGCCGTCACCGGCGCCGTCCAGCTTGTGCCCCTGGAACACCGCGAACGCCAGCTCCGCCATCGTCATCCCGGCGTCCGTCCCGCGCACGCCGTACCGCCCGGCCGAGAATTCCAGGTCGTCCGCGTTTGCCTCCAGCAACTGGGCCGCGATCGGCTTCGCCTTCTCGATCACCTTGTCGGCCGCGGCCAGTACGGCCATCCCGCCGACGGCCAGCGACCGCGATCCGTACGTGTCGAGCCCGCGGACCGCGACCTGCGTGTCACCGTGCAGTACTTCGACGTCCTCGAACGCCACGCCCAGCCGGTCCGCGACGATCTGGCTCCACGCGGTCTCGTGTCCCTGCCCGTGCGGGCTGGTCCCGGTCACCACCTCGACCTTCCCGGTCGGCAGCATCCGGATCGACGCGTGTTCCCAGCCGCCTCCGACGTACCCCATCGACCCGAGCCAGCGCGACGGCGCCAGCCCGCACATCTCGGTGAACGTCGACACGCCGATGCCGAGCTGCACCGGGTCGCCGGCTTCCCGCCGCGTACGCTGCTCGGCCCGGAGCTCGTCGTACCGGAAGAGCTCGCGAGCCTTCGCGGTCGCGGCCTCGTAGTTGCCGGAGTCGTACCGCAGCCCGGACACCGTCGAGAACGGGAACTCCTCGTGCTTGATCCAGTTCTTCTCACGGATTTCGAGCGGATCGACGCCAACGCGGGCGGCTAGTTCGTCCATCAGGCGCTCGATCGCGTACGTCGCCTCGGGGCGGCCGGCGCCGCGGTACGCGTCGGTCCAGGTCTTGTTCGTGAACACGTTCGTGATGCCGAGGTGGTACGCCGGGAACTTGTAGATCCCGTTGTACATGAAGGCGCCGAGCAGCGGGATCGCCGACGTGACCAGGCCGAGGTACGCGCCCATGTCGGCGGTCAGCTCGACCTTCAGCCCGGTGACCGTACCGTCGGCGTTCGCGGCGAGCGTGAGCTGCTGCCACTGGTCGCGGCCGTGGTGCGCGGCCATCAACGACTCGGACCTGGTTTCGCTGTATTTACAGGGCTTTCCGGTCCGCCGGGCCGCGATGACTGTCAGTACTTCTTCGGGCGTGAACTGGAGCTTGCCGCCGAAGCCGCCGCCGACGTCCGGCGCGATCACCCGGATCTTGCTCTCCGGGATCCCGAGCACGAGCGCGATGAAGATCTTCACGAAGTGCGGCACCTGCGTCGACGACCAGACGGTCATCTGCTCGGTCGTAGGATCGACGACAATCGACCGTGGCTCCATGAACGCCGGGATCAGCCGCTGCTGGCGGAACTCCTCCTCGATCACGATGCCGTCGTTCCGGGCGGCCGCGATCGCCGCCTCGACGTCGCCGCCGGTGCCGGACTCGGCCGAGTCGTACGACCAGACCGCGGACACGTTCGTCCCGAGATCCGGATGCGCGAGGACCTCGTCGCGGGCCGCGGCCTTGAGTTCGAGGGCCGGTTCGAGTTCGTCGTAGTCGACGTCCACCAGGTCGGCGGCGTCGTTCGCCTCGGCAGCGGTGCGGGCGATCACCATCGCGACGATCTCGCCGGCGAACGCGACCCGGTCGACCGCCATCGACGGGTGCGGCGGGGCCTTCTGATCGGGTACGACGGCCCACGCGTTCGGCAGCGCGCCCTGTTCGTCGGCGATGTCGGCGCCGGTGATCACCGCGACGACACCGGACGCGGCCTTCGCTGCGCTGGTGTCGATCGACGTGATCCGGGCGTGTGCGAACGGGCTGCGCACCATCGCGATGTGCTGCATGCCGGGCAGCACGATGTTGTCGGTCCAGCGGGTCCGGCCGGTGATCAGCCGGGCGTCCTCCTTGCGCCGCCGCGGGGTGCCGACCTCCTTGACCGGTCGTTCCTCGGTGGCGGTCATTGCGCACCTCCGGCCGCGGCGCGAACCGCCTTCACGATGTTCTGGTAGCCGGTGCAGCGGCAGAGGTTGCCTTCCAGGCCGAGGCGGATCTGTTCGTCGTCGACATGAGGATTGTCTGCAATCAGATCGAGCGACTGCATGATCATGCCCGGCGTGCAGTAGCCGCACTGCAGGGCGTGGTTCTCGTGGAAGGCCTGCTGCATCGGGTGCAGCCGGCCGTCGGTCGCGATCCCTTCGATCGTGGTCACCTCGTGCCCGTCGGCCTGTACCGCGAGCAGCGAGCACGACTTCACGCTGCGTCCGTCCAGGTGCACGGTGCAGGCGCCGCAGTTGCTGGTGTCGCAACCGATCACGGTGCCCGTCTTCCCCAGTTGCTCGCGCAGATAGTGCACCAGCAGCGTGCGCGGCTCCACGTCGTCCGTGAAGCTGCTTCCGTCGACCTTCACCGTGATCCGGGTCATCGCCCCGCCTCCAGATGTCAGTACTCGCCGTACCTTCGATCCTGCTCCTGTTGTGTTCCCGCCCACAAGGTTCAGTGGTGGATCGGTCCCGCCGCCGCCGAAAGTCGTTGCCCCGCGCCACCCCAGCGCTGCGCGATGATCTCGGCGGCAATGCTCACCGCGGTCTCCTCCGGGGTCCGGGCGCCCAGGTCGAGGCCGATCGGGCTCGCCAGCCGGGCGACCTCGTCCTCGTTCAAACCCGCCTCCCGTAAGCGTTTCAGCCGATCGTCGTGCGTCCGCCGCGACCCCATCGCGCCGATGTACGCGACCTGCGGCAACCGCAGCGCGACCTCCAGCAGCGGTACGTCGAACTTCGGATCGTGTGTCAGTACGCAGATCACCGTACGGTCGTCGATCCGGCCGGCCGCGGCCTCGCCGGCCAGGTACCGGTGCGGCCAGTCGACGATCACCTCGTCGGCAAAGGGGAATCGGGACGCGGTCGCGAACACGCCGCGCGCATCGCAGACGGTCACCCGGTACGCGAGGAACGTGCCGAGTCGCGCAACCGCAGCTGCGAAGTCGATCGCGCCGAACACCAGCAAACGCGGCACCGGCGCATAGGAAGAGACGAAAACGCGCATCCCCTCACCACGGCGTTGCCCGTCCGGTCCGTACTCCAGCGTCTCGGTCCGCCCGTTCGCCAGCAGGCCGCGCGCATCGTCGACAATCGCATCGTCGACACGGTCCGACCCGGTGCTCCCCAGCTGCCCGTCGGGCCGGACGATCAGCCGGCGGCCGATCCGCGCCGGATCCGGATGCGCCACCACCGTCGCCACCGCGACCGGCCGGCCCTCGGTGATGTCCGCCGCCACCTCGGCCAGTTCCGGGAACGTCGTCCGGTCGACCTTCTCCACGAACACGTCGAGGATCCCGCCACACGTCAGCCCGACCGCGAACGCCGACTCGTCGCTGACGCCGTACCGCTGCAACACCGGTTCGCCGGAAGCCAGGATCTCCTCGCCGAGCTGGTACACCGCGCCCTCGACGCAGCCGCCGGACACGCTGCCGACCGCCTCCAGCCCGGGCCCGACCAGCATCACCGCACCGGGTGGCCGCGGCGCCGACTGGAACGTCGCGACAACGGTGCCGACGGCAACGGATTCGCCGGCCTTCCACCACGTCAGCAACCGATCGAGGACGTCACGCATCGGCCACCACCTCCAAGAGTTCCGCGAAGCTGGCCAGGCTGTGCCCGGCGACCAGATCGTCCAGGTGCGGCAGGACGGCGACGATCCCGGCCTGCACCGGTTCGTACCCCCGCTTGCCGCGGTGCGGGTTCAGCCAGACCACCCGGTGTGCGAGGCTCGCCAGGCGTTGCAGTTGCGCGCCGAGGAGCGCCGCGTCGCCGCGTTCCCAGCCGTCGCTGCACACCACGACCACGGCCCGGCGCGCCGTACCGCGTTGTCCCCAGCGGTCCAGGAACACCTTCAGTACCTCGCCCAGCCGGGTCCCACCCGACCAGTCCGGTACGACGTCCCCGGCGGCGCGCAGCGCGAACTCGGGGTCGCGGCGGCGGAGCGCCGGGGTGACGCGGGTCAATCGCGTACCGATGGTGAACACTTCGACGGTTCGCGGCGCCTGCTGGACCATCGTGTGCGCGAGCCGCAGCAGACTGTCGGCGTACGGGCGCATCGAGCCGGAAATGTCGATCAGTACGACGACTCGGCGTGGGCGGACGCCGCGGCGGCGGTAGTGCACACGGGCCGGTTCGCCGACCTGGCGGAGCTGGGCGCGGAGGGTACGGCGCGGGTCGATCTCGCCGCGGTGTGACGGGCGACGGCGGTTCGCGCGGCGCAGCGGAACCTGTGGGTGCAGGGTGCCGAACAGGCGGGCGAGCTCGGCACGGTCGATTGTTGACAATCCTGCGACGTCACGGTGCCGGAGTACTTCGGTGGTGCTGGCCGAGACGTTGAGGGTGTGGTCATCGCCGTCGCCGGTGGCGTCGGCAACGTCGAGGGCTGCCTGGACGGAGGACTGCGGCGTACGGCTCGGGACGACGCCGCGGGTGCGGTCGCCGGTGAACCAGGCGGCGAACACCTCGTCGTACCGGGCGGTGTCGTCGGGTCCGCTGCACAGGGCGGCGCGGCCGGCCCAGTACACGTCCGCGGTCAGCGTGGCGTCGAGCGCGGCCACCGCCTGCAGGAACAGGTGCACCCGATCAGCCGTCACCGCAAGCCCCGCAGACCGGAGCGCCGTCGCAAACCCGGCCAACGCAAGATCCGCCTCCGACGGGCGGACCTTGGACCGGCCCCCTGCTGGCTGATGGTCTTCGGGTGCGGCTGGTCGGTGGGTCATCGTCGGTCAACTCGCCAGCAGGCGGTCGAGGGATTCGCGGACGCGGTCGGTGTCCTCGCGGTACTTGAGCACCGCCCCGAGCGTCGCCGCCGCGGTCTCGATGTCGAGTACGTCGGTACCGAGCGCGTCCAGCGCCCGCGCCCAGTCGAGCGTCTCGGCCACCCCGGGCGGCTTCAGCAGATCGAGGTCGCGCATCCGCTGGACGGACCGCGTGACCTGTTCGGCGAGCCGCGCCGAGACGCCGGGCAGGCGCGTCCGGACGATCTCGATCTCGCGGGCCAGCCCTGGGTGGTCGATCCAGTGGTACAGGCAGCGCCGCTTGAGCGCGTCGTGCACCTCGCGGGTGCGGTTCGAGGTGAGCACCACGATCGGCGGGACGTCCGCCGCGATCGTTCCGAGCTCCGGGATCGTCACCTCGTACGTCGACAGCACCTCCAGCAGGAACGCCTCGAACTCGTCGTCGGCCCGGTCGATCTCGTCGACGAGCAGTACGGCGGGGCTCTCGCGCAACGCCCGCAGTACCGGACGGGACAGCAGGAAACGTTCGTCGAACAGGCTCTTCTCGACCTCCTCGACCGCAGCCTCGGAGCTGGTCGCCTCGACGGTCCGCAGGTGCAGGATCTGCCGCGGGAAGTCCCAGTCGTACAGCGCCTGCGAGGCGTCGATGCCCTCGTAGCACTGCAACCGGATCAGGTCGATGCCGAGCGCCTCGGCCAGCGCCTCCGCGAGCGCGGTCTTTCCCGTACCGGGCTCACCTTCGAGCAGCAGCGGCCGGTGCAGCGCGAGCGCGAGATAGCCGACCGTGGCTAGGCCCTCACCGGCCAAGTACCCGGTCGCCCGCAAATACCCGGCAAGCTCCCCCGCCGAGCCGACGGCACGCACTCCTTCAGCATTCACCTACACAGCCGAGTTGCCAACCCCCGCCCCGCCGACCCAGCTCGGCTCAGTGGTGACCGCTCGGCAGATCCTCCGTCGTATCGACGTCCGCACCGTCCGCGACGTCACCGCATTCCACCTGAGCGGCCCGATGCGCGCGGAGGTACGTCCGGGCCCCCTCATCCCCGCGCGCCGACGCGATCACGTCCGCCCAGTGCGCCCGCCCGATCACCACCGGATGACCCGGCGCTGCGTCGTACGTCGCCCTGGCCAGCGTGTGCGCGGCCGCGCCGGCGGCCACCCGTTCGACTGCCGCCACCGTCAGGCCCGGTACATCCACCGGCAGCACCGCGACCGCCGACGCCTCGGAGGACACGAGGTGCCTGAGACCGGCGCGGAGCGAGGCGCTCATACCTTCGGCCCAGTCGGCTGCGTCGACTACTTGGACCGCGTCGGCGGAGAGTTCCGCGCGGACGTCGGACGCGGCAGCTCCCACCACGACGACGACGGGGTCACAGCCCGCCTCGGTCAGCAGCCGAGCCGTCCGGACGACCCACGGAACGCCGGACCCGTCGCGGATCAACGCCTTCGGAGTACCCATCCGGCGGCCCGCCCCGGCGGCGAGCAGGAGGCCGGCCACAGGTGCCGATGTGTTCACACCGGCAGCGTACTGATTTCACAGTCTGGGCAGTGACGTGTACCACGCGGTGTCCGCCCGCCGGCGTGGGACGATATCTGACGTGACGACGATCGCAGACGGCTCGAAGTCCCTTCCGTTGCTGTTCCTCGGGCAGAACACCGACCCGCACTCCGAGCGCGGCGTCGAGTGCCCGGGCGCGCTCCCGCCGGCCTCGGACCCGGACCTGGTGGAGCGGGCGCTGAAGGCGAAGGCGGCGCTCGGTGACCAGGTGTTCGTGCTCGGGCACCATTACCAGCGCGACGAGGTGATCCAGTTCGCGGACGTCACCGGCGACTCGTTCAAGCTGGCCCGCGACGCGGCGGCGCGGCCGGACGCGCCGTACATCGTGTTCTGCGGTGTGCACTTCATGGCCGAGTCCGCCGACATCCTCACCAACGACGCGCAGACGGTGATCCTGCCGGACCTCGCGGCCGGGTGCTCGATGGCCGACATGGCGCGGATCCAGCAGGTCGAGGCGGCCTGGGACGCGCTCGCCGACGCGGGCGTCGCGGATGTGACCGTGCCGGTGACGTACATGAACTCGAGCGCCGACATCAAGGCGTTCTGCGGCCGCCACGGCGGTGTCGTGTGTACGTCGAGCAACGCCGAGACCGCGCTGAACTGGGCGTTCGAGCAGGGCGAGAAGGTGCTGTTCCTGCCCGACCAGCACCTCGGCCGGAACACCGCCGTACTGCAGCTCGGCATGTCGCTCGAGGACTGCGTCGTGTACGACCCGCACAAGCCAGGCGGCGGGCTGACCCGCGAGCAGCTGGCCGCGGCGAAGATGATCCTGTGGCGCGGGCACTGCTCCGTACACGGCCGCTTCACCGCCGAATCGGTCGACGACGTCCGCTCCCGGGTCCCCGGCGTCAACGTGATCGTGCACCCCGAGTGCCGCCACGAGGTCGTCACGAAGGCCGACCAGGTCGGATCCACGGAGTACATCATCAAGGCCCTGGAAACCGCCGAACCCGGTACGTCGTGGGCCGTCGGCACCGAGCTCAACCTGGTCCAGCGCCTCGCGAAGCAGCACACCGACAAGAACATCGTGTTCCTCGACAAGACGGTCTGCTACTGCGCCACGATGAACCGCATCGACCTCCCGCATTTCGTGTGGGCCCTCGAAAACCTGGTCGCCGGCCACGTCGTCAACCCCATCAAGGTCGACCCCGACACCGAGCACTACGCCAAGGTAGCCCTCAACCAAATGCTCGCCCTCCCCGGCAAAACCACCAAGGACTGACCCACCGCCCGGCCCCAAGACGAACGGATATCCCCTCGTTTTGGGGGTTCTCTGTTGGTACTCGAGGGGAGAACCCCCAACTACAAGGGATATCCCCTCGTGTACTGCGGCGGCCGGCGCCGGTGCGTCAGGCGGGTTCGGCGCGGAGGCCGTAGGCGGGGGCCGTGGGCGGGGTGGTCAGGCGGCGGGGCGGAGGAGGGCTCGGTGGAGGGTGGCGGCGAGGGCAGCGTGGTCGTCGAGGTCGGGCCAGGTGGTGCGGACGACTTTGAGGCCGAGGGCGCGGAGACGGTCCTCGCGGTACTTCTCCTGAACCAGGACCTCAGCTGATCCGCCGCGGTACTTCACGGCGCCGTCGAACTCGATCACCGTGCGGCACGCCGGGACGTAGAAGTCGACCCGCCCGATGAACCCGTGCCGATCGCGGAAATCCACCTGCAGCATCGGCTCGGGCAGCCCGTACTCCGACATCAGGACCCGAAGCCGCGACTCCCCGACCGACTCCGACAACCCGTTGCCGAACCGGAGCGCCTTCCGCGCCGCCACCGATCCCGGCCAGAACTCGATCGCGCCGGACAGGCGCCGTACCTCCTCAGCACTCAACCCGCCGACGCGCATGGCAGCGTCGACACCCACCACGGCCACCTCGAACGGCGCCGTACAGGCCGAATCCACCGCAGCCCGCGCGGCCGTGGTTACCGGCCGCCCGCCGACCAGTGTCAGGTCGTCCGCGGTCACGGCACCCAGATGATGCTGTACGCCGGCGACGCGGCCACCGGACTGACCGTCCAGCCGGGTGACGTGCACCTTGCTCAGGTCGAGGCCCCAGATCGGCAGATCGTGCACGACCAGCGCCGATTGGTGGCTGACGGCAACCGAACCCGGGCGGAGCGCGTTCAGGACCGCGTGCACCTGGCGGCGGTGCGCACTGCGGATGCGGTCCCACGGCGGTAGGTCGCTGAGGTCGACCGCCTCGGCATACTGCCCGCGCCGGACCTGCTCCCAGCTGCCGTCCCGCAGGTTGCGGACGATCTGCTCGTGAGGATGCCCGGCAGCGAGCGCCTGCCGACGGCTGAACACCCCACCCTGCCGCGCCGCGATCAACCTCAGCCCTGCATCCATCCGCCAAGCATCCCCCACCCGACCGCTCCCCGGCCCTCCCCAACCACCCACCTGTGGACAACTCACACGAGGGGATATCCGTTCCAGTTGCTGCTTCTCCCCGCTAATACCAACAGAGAACCCACAACACGAACGGATATCCCCTCGCGCGCGGGCTGCGGCGCGGGCTGCGGCGCGGGCTGCGGCGGGGGCTGCGGCGGGGGCGTGGGGTTAGTCGGCGGGGACGTGGGCGGGGGTGTACCAGGTGGCTAGTAGGGCGGGGAGGCGGTCTGGGCCCCAGCGGTCTACGGGGGTGATGCGGCCGGTGAGGGAGGAGAGGGCGCGGGCCAGTTCGCCTACTACGTCGCCGCGCCAGGGGACGGTGATGCCTTCGTCGGGGCCGACGATGACGGCGGGGCCGCCGCGGTCTACGCAGACGACGGGGCAGCCGGAGGCGAGGGCTTCGGTGACGGCCCAGCCGGCTGCTTCGCGGAAGGCGGGGGCGAGGAGGGCGTCGGCGCGGAACATCGCGGCGAGGACTTCCTCGCGCGGCAGGGCGCCCATGAACTCGACGCGGTCGCGGACGCCGAGTTGCCAGGCGAGGCTTTCGGCGCGGCCCCAGTCGGGGCCGTCGCCGATGATCCGCAGTTCCCAGCCGGACGCCTCGGGGCGGGCCAGCGCGCTGATCGCGAGCAGGACGCCCTTCCACGGGATCAGCCGGCCGACGAACAGCGCGGTCTTCACCCCGCGGCTGAACGGCTCGTACGGACCGGACGCGGTGAACCGCCGGATCGCGACGTTCGGCTGCACGACGACCTGCCGGGCGTACGGCGCGAACGCCTCCGCGACGTCGTTGTTCTGGGCAACCATCAGGTCCGCGGTCTGCGCCATCCGGCGGCCGGTCAGGCGGCGCCGGACGCCGGTGTACGCGCGTCGTACCAGCTCCCCCAGTACGCCGCGCGGGCCGAGCCAGTGCGCCATCGACAGCGGCGCGGTCGTCGAACCGCCGACCGGGCCCCAGATCACCTTGGCGGACGACTCCTCGACCACCCCGGCGCCCATCCAGTCCACCGCGAACGTCAGGTGGTGGATGACGTCGAACGAGTGCAGCGCATGCAGCTCCCGCGCCGTACGCCGGGCCAGCCCCTGCCACAGCGGGTAGTACCAGTACACGTCCGCGGGCCGTCGCCGGAGCCGGAGGATCCAGCGCGGCATCTCCAGCGGTACGACGGTCAGCCCGGGGACCGGCCGCGCCGCGAGCTCCTCGTGGATCTCGTGCACGAACTTGCCCCGGGTCAGCAGCCACACGTCGTGGTCGCGGGCGGCGGCCTTCGCCCACGCCCATCCGGCGCCCGGCTCGGACCCGCCCGACGGCCGGCAGGCGTACGCGCTCAGCAGCACCTTGGGGCGCGTCCGAGGAGCCTGCGCCGTCGCGAGCCGTGCAGCAGGCGTTGCGTCCGCGGACGCGCCCTTCGGCCGGCCGGGCATCAGTTCATCCCCTCCAGGAGCCTGCGCAGATCGGTGCTCGAGGTGGAGGCGGTGTACGGGAAGTAGTGCACCTGTGCGCCGACCTCTCCCAGCAGCCGCTCCAGTCTGGTCCCCTTTTCGGTTCCCTTCCAGTCGTCCCCTTTGAAGAGGACGTCGTACCGCAACTGCTGCCACATCTCGAACTTGTCGCTGGACCAGTCGCTGACCACCTCGTCGACCAGGTCGAGGGCCCGGATCACGTCCATCCGTTCGGCGTGCGGGACGACCGGCGGGCGGCCCTTGATCCGGGTCACCACGTCGTCCTCGACGACACCCGCGATCAGGTGGTCGCAGTGCTCGCGGGCGCGGCGCAGGATGTTCAGGTGGCCGATGTGGAACATGTCGTACACCCCGGGCGCGTAGCCGACGGTCGTCACGCGGGCACCCCCAGCACGGCCATCTCGCGGTACCACTTGCCGATCGCGGCGGCCAGGAACAGCAGGTTCAGCAGTAGCAACGCGCCGTACAGCACGACGAACACCGACGGGGTGCCGAAGGCAAGGAACACCAGGCAGAGGATGCCGTAGTCGGTCGGTGCGATGAGCAACGACTTGACCACGGAATCGCCGCGTTCGTTGGGTTTCGCGGGACCGCCGTGCCGCCGGCGCAGCTGGTCGATCAGGATCAGGCCGAAGAACAGCACCGACGACATGCACACGTACGCCAGCGGGACCAGCAGCACCAGATGATTGCTGAAGGCATCGAAGCGGTAGAACGAGATCAGTACGGCGCTGTGCAGCAGCACGATCTTGACCGCATCGATCATGTGGTCGAGCCACTCCCCCAGCGGCGAGCCGCCGCCGCGCAGCCGGGCGAGCTGCCCGTCCGCGGAGTCCAGCCCGTACCCGAGCACGAGCAGCGCGGTCACCAGCAGCGCCAGGCCGAACGACGGGCGGATCGTTGCCACCAGCACGATTCCGGCCAGCGAGCAGAACCCGGAGGCAAGGCTGACCTGGTTCGGCGTCCGGCCACCGAGGTACGCCGCGGCCGCGAACACCCGGCCGATCCGCCGGTTCACGAACCGCGAGTACGCCGGCGTACCGGCAGACGGCTTCTGCGCCTGGGACAGTCGCGCGACCGTGTCCCGTAGCGCGCTCATGCGACCGAACTGCGGGACTGCCGCTGGTCGATCGCGGCGCGCAGGATCGGGCTGCGGGACCGGCGGCCGGCCGGCAGGACGGTGATCAGCCCGGCCGGCAACCCGGCCAGCTCGCTCACCCCCAGGACGCCGTCCGCGGCGCTCGCGGCGAACACGGTCTGCACCCCCGGTACGCCGGTCAGCCGATCGGCGTGGACGCTGTCGACGGCAACGACCTCGTCGACGCAGCGCAGGTGCTCGACGATCTGCGCGCGCTCGACCTGCGGCACGAACGGCCGTGCGCCCCAGTTGTCCAGCGCCCACTCGTCGGACAGCACCGCGACCAGCAGCCGGTCGCAGAACTGCGCCGCCCGCTCGAGCACGTCGACGTGCCCGACGTGGAACAGGTCGAAAACCCCGGCGACGCATCCGATCCGCGGCAAAGTACGTTCCCCCAACACGAACTCCTGTGTTCCTTCGTCCGAGACGCCGCCCCCTGCGTCTGGCGTGACCTTATACCCGGCGGGCACGACCCGCCCAGCGTCCCGCGTCCGACCCGCCGCGGGCGGTGTGCCGGGCGATCGCATCGGTATAGATCCTTTCCGTGGCCGCCAGGTCACGCTCCGGTGTGAAGCGGTCCAGGTAGACCTCGCGGGCTCGTTCGCCGCAGGCTATCGAAGTCACGGGATCAGTCACCAACCCGATAGCCTTGCGCAGCGCCTCCGGATCGCCCGGTTCGGTCAGCGCGCCGGTCCGGCCGTCGTCGACGAGCTCCGCGAGCGCGCCGAGCCGGGACGCGACCACCGGTACTCCTTGCGCGAAAGCCTCCACGACCACGAGACCGAACGTCTCATACGAACGGGCCGGTACGACGGCGGCGCGCGCGGACCGCAGGACATCCATGCCGGCCGCCCACGGTAGTTGACCGAGTACCTGAATCGACAGGTCTGTGCGGGCCCGTTCCTCGGCCGCGGCGCGCAGCGGACCGTCGCCCACGACAACCAGCCGCCCGAGCCCGGAATCCCACGCCTGCAGGAGATCCGCGAACCCCTTGTCCTCGCTCAGCCGCCCGAGGAACACCACCGCGTCGCCCGCTCCGTCCCGGACCCCGGCAGGATGCGGTACGGCGTGCGGCTTCACCACGAACCGCTCCGCGTCGAACCCGGCCGCGACGTACCGGTCGCGGACGAACCCGGACGGTACGACGAACGTGTCGACGTACCGCTGCCAGGTGTGCAGGGTGTTGTGCACGCCGATGCTCGTGGCCAGCGGCAGCGTCTGGGCGCGCGACTCGCGGTAGCAGCCGTGCTTGACCGCGGCGAACGGCAGCTTCCCGATGCAGGACTCGCACGGGCGGCCGTCGCGCTGCAGCACCGCGTTCGCGCACAGCAGCCGGAAGTTGTGCAGGGTCGCGACGACGGGCAGGTCCAGGCGGTGGGCCGCGCGCAGTACCGAGGCGCTGAACAGCGGGAAGGTGTTGTGGACGTGCACCACGTCCGGGCGCTGCGCTTGCAATAGCTGTGTTAAATCGCGTTCCGCCGAAAATGACCAAACGGATCGAAACGGTAACAGTGTGCGATCTTTTCGGCTCATGGCCGCGATGTCGTCGCTGTTCCGGGCGTAAAGGTCGATCTCATGGCCTGAGTTCCGCAACAAATCAACCGTTTGCGCGACAACTGTGTTCTCACCACTGGGTTGACCGGTCCGGTAACGGTTGTGCAGCATGGCGACCCGCATGGCACTACCTTAAGTCCCGCGGTAACTACAGCCTGGTCTCGCCCGCTCCCAGGAGAGTGCATTGAGGAAGTCGTGGATCGCAGCGCTGCTTGCTGCGGGTGTCGCCGTGGTCGCCGTCGCCGTTCCGGTCATCGCCCACGAGCACAAGGCGTCGACGACGGCGAAGTTCCACGAGTCGGAGCAGGCCGCGTCCCGGGTCGTGCCGTCGCACCGCGCCGGTACTACGCCGACCACGCCGACGACACCGACCGCGCCGGTCAAGTCCACCAAGCCGACCGTCGCACCCGCCTCGAAGCCGGGCTCGCACCCCACCCGGAAACCGGGCAGTACGCCGACCACCGCCAAGCCGGCGAAGCCCGTCGAGCCGACCGTCCCGAAGCCGCCGGTGGTCAGCTCGGACAAGGCCGGTCCCGCGGTCGCCGGTCCGTGCAGCGGCGTGGTGATCAAGCCCGGGCAGGACGCGCAGTCGATCGTGAGCTCGAAGCCAGCCGGTACGACGTTCTGCTTCGCCGCGGGTGTGCACCGGATCAGCAGCACGATCCGGCCGAAGGCGAACCAGGTGCTCGCGAGCGCGCAGCGCGCCGTACTGACCGGGTCCGTACCGCTCACCGGCTGGGTGCGGTCGGGGTCCGCGTGGGTCGTCCGCGGCGCGCTGCCGGCGGCGTACGGCAAGAGCGGTGAGTGCGAGGACAACAAGGCGAACATTTGCTACCTGCGGGAGCAGCTGTTCCTCGACGGCACGCACCTGACGCGGGTGGCGAGCCTGTCCGCGGTGCGGGCCGGTGCGTTCTATGCCGACTACGCGGCGAACGCGATCTACCTCGGCAGCAGCCCGTCCGGGCACGACCTGGAGATGTCGAGGACCGCTACCGCGATCGAGTCGAACGCGAGCGGCGTCGTGGTCCGCGGGCTCACGATCGAGCACTTCGCCAGCGCGCCGCAGGCCGGGGCACTGGTCTCCGGTCCGGGCTGGAGGGTGACCGCGAACGACGTCTCCTGGAACCACGCGGTCGGCGTGATGCTCGTCGATGCCGACAAGACGGTCGTCGACAAGAACCTGATCCACCACAACGGCCAGCTCGGCCTCGGGCAGTACAGCTCGGCCGCGGCGAACGTGACCCGCAACGTGGTCAGCTCGAACAACACCGACGGCTTCTGGATCGCCGACTGGGAGTCCGGCGGCATCAAGTCGACCCGCTCGTCGGGAACCGTCAGCGGCAACGTGATCAAGGCCAACCGGGGCATCGGCATGTGGGCCGACGTCGCCGACGACGGTCGTCAGATCGTCGACAATCAGATCGTCGGCAATGCGGCGGACGGCATCCGGTACGAGATCAGCCGGAACGGCACCATCGAGGGCAACACGGTCACCGGCAACGGCTTCGGTACCGGCCGCGGCTCCGGTACGTCGCTGTGGGACGGCGGCGGGATCAACGTGAACACGTCGACCGGCGTCACGATCAAGGGCAACCGGGTCGCGGGCAACGTCAACGGCGTGACGATCCAGTCCCGGACCCGCGGCAGCGGCCCGTGGGGGACGTACCTGCTCCGCGACGTGCAGGTCAACGGGAACACCATCGAGATGATCAGCGGGACCCAGGCAACCGGCATGGTCCAGAACTCCGGGGCCGAAGTGCCGGCCGGCGAAGTGGTGTTCAGCGGCAACAAGTACGTGCTGGACAGCCTCGGCACCGAGCGGTTCGCCCGCTTCGGCACCAAGCTCACCCCGGCCGGCTGGCGGCAGGCCGGGCTGGACAAGGTCGGCAGCTTCCTCGCCAACTGAGCCGCGGCGCCACCGCTTGCCTTTCGCAACATAGTTGTGCGTTACGTATTGCCATGACTACGTGACGTAGGGGTAACCTGCGTAGCGAAGCCGCGCCATGGGGGGTGCGCTCAGGGCTACCTGTGCCACCGGAGGCTCCGCTATGAAGACTGCATTTCTGGCAATCGTTGTCGCCGGCACCAGTCTGGTTGCCGTCGGCCCGCTATCCGCGACCGCCGTACCGCCCGTCGACGGGTCGTTCCGGACCGGCCCGGCGCTCGCGCCCGCGTGCAGCGGCGTACCGATCGGCACCTCCGACGACGCCGCCGCGATCGTCGACAAGGCTCCGGCCGGTACGACGTTCTGCTTCGCCGCAGGCCTGCACCGGATCCGGGACACGATCCACCCGAAGGCCGATCAGGTCCTCGCGAGCGACCGCGGCGCCGTCCTCACCGGCTCGGTCCGGCTGAACCGCTGGTCGCCGTCCGGCAACGGACCGAAGGCGTGGGTGACGACCGGGGTGCTGCCATCGGCGTACGCGCAGACCGGGCAGTGCGAGGACAACCAGGCGAACATCTGCTACCTCCGCGAGCAGGTGTTCCGCGACGGCCGGCATCTGACCCGGGTGGCGTCCCGCGACAAGGTTGCCCCCGGCACCTTCTATGCGGACTACACCGCGAACGCGGTCTACCTCGGCGACAACCCGCTCGGCCGCACGATCGAGATGTCGAGTACGCCGACCGCGATCGCGCCGGGCGGGAACAACGTGGTCGTCCGCGGGCTGACGATCGAGCACTTCGCCACTCCCCCGCAGGCCGGTGCCGTCGTACTCGGGCTCGGATGGCACGTGTACGCGAACGACATCCGCTGGAACCACGCGGTCGGCGCGATGCTCGTGAACGCGGACAGCGCCGTACTCGAGCAGAACCGGATCCACGACAACGGGCAGCTCGGCGTCGGGCAGTACAGCACGCTGAAAGCCACGATCTGCGCGAACGAGGTCACCGGCAACAACACCGACGGGTTCTGGATCGCCGACTGGGAGTCCGGCGGGATCAAGACCACCTGGTCGTCCGGCGGGTCGGTGGTCGGCAATCTGATTGCCGACAATCTGGGCGTCGGGCTGTGGAGCGACGCGTACGACGACAGCCGCACGTTCAGCAACAATCAGATTGTTGACAATGCGGCGGACGGGATCCGCTACGAGATCGGCCGCAACGGGGTGATCGCGAACAACACGGTCAGCGGCAACGGCTTCGGCACCGGCCGCGGCTCCGGTACGTCGCTGTGGGACGGCGGCGGGATCAACGTGAACACCTCGTCGAACGTGCAGGTCCGCGACAACGTGGTGGCGAACAACGTGAACGGGATCTCGATCCAGTCCCGGACCCGCGGCTCCGGCCCCTGGGGCCAGAACCTGCTCCGCGGCATCGTTGTCTCCGGCAACCAGGTGACGATGCGCGGCGGCAGCACCGCGACCGGCATGGTGCAGAACTCCGGCGCGGCGATCCCGGCCGGCGCGGTCACGCTGAACGACAACGCCTACATCCTCGACAGCCTGACCGCCGACCGCTTCCAGAAGGCCGGCCAGTGGTACACCGCACAGCAATGGCGCACCACCGGCCAGGACACCTCCAGCACCTTCACCACCGGCCGGGCAGTCCTCGACATCTCAGGCCTACTGACTATCCTTCCCAACTGAACTAGTGAGTCGGAAGTCCGAGATACAAGTCCAGCTCCGGTGGGCTGGGTTACGGCAAGATCCTGCCCCGGGTACGCAGTTGATCCGCACCGCGAACGGTACAAACGCAACCAATCTGGGCTCACCGTTCCTCAGCTCGGAACGAGATCCAGGCTAATCTGAACGCCAGCTCAGTCAGGGAACCGAAGATCGGCGATCTCGGTCAGATCGATCCCATATCGCGCGTACACCTTGGTGGTGTTCTCACCGGTGAGCTCGTCGGCGGCAATCCCCAGCATGCGACCAACCTCAACCACGTGCTCATGAGAACGACCCTCGATCTCGAGGTACGGCGGAATCCGTGGCCACCAGTCGAGCTCCAGCTGAGCACCGGCGAGCTCGAAGCTGGCCCGCCGGTTCTCTTGATACGACTTCGGCTCGAATCCGATGCGCCGCAGCAACTCGTTGGTGGTCTCGAAGTCTCCGACCACCACCTCAGTCTCCGTCGTACCGTCGATACCGTCGTGTGCGATCTCCTTCACGGTCAACGTCACGTCAGCCCCGGTATCCCGCAGTCGGATCCATCGCGATTCGTCCCCCGCCTGGATGTCGTAGACATACCGCCTCATCAAGCGAGATCCGATCCGACGCCCGCCGAGCGAGAGAATCCTGTTCGCCATCCCATCCGGCTCGACGTCCAGCACCTTGGCCTCGAACTCGATCGGCATCTCATTCTCCCTCGGCGCCGTACTTCGCCGCCAGCTTTCGAAACTCGGTCTCCCGCAGCGCAAGAATTTCTTCGAGCAGCTCGGTACGAACGAACTCTTCCACAGGAAGGCAGAGGTCCATGCGTTGGATACAGACACCAACCTGAAAGGTCCCCTCACGATCTCGATAGAGCCGCACGCCGTAGTAGCCCTCCTCACAGTCTGTGCCGTTGTTGAACCGGCAACCGGCACACGTCTGAGGCAGGCGCACCGGGCGGATCTGCTTGAAGAACACGACCCGCCCCGATGGCAGACGGTACGCCGTCCTCCACCCGGACGCGCCGGCGGTCACGCTGATGCCAATCGGTCGAGCCTTCAGCTCACCCAGCAGTTCGTGGATGGCGTCGATCGACTTCTCACCGTCATCGAGCGAGTTGAGCAGCCGGACGGAGATTCCCGGCACGTACTCGGTCAGCAGCCTGTGAACTCGCGGCACATGGGTGGTGTCAGGAACGACGATGTTCGCACTCGCCCCGATGCCGTGTGCGATGGCCACTCGAATCGCGGCCTGCAGTGCTTGAATCTTTCGTTCCGCACGTCCAATGTTCGCGTACTTCTCATGCTGCACCTGCGCGAGCTCGGCTGCGGTCGTTCCGAAGATCGAGAAGTTGACGCGATCAAGCCCAGCTTCTCCGCAGGCCGGGAGTGCCCGCGCACCGTTCTCTCCGTTTGACGTCGCGCAGACTTTGTAACCTGCGCGCACGCCGAGCGCGACGACCTCGGAGAGCTTCGGGTGCAGCGTCGGTTCTCCGCCAGTGAGATGCAGTTCGTCGACGTGTAGCGCATTGCGGAGCGTGTCCAGCGTCGAGGCGAGGCTCGCGTCAGGAGCGACGGTCGCCGGCAGGAACTTGGCGCCATTGGTCCCGAGATAGATCGAGACCCGGCCAGATCGACCGGCCGCGGTCATCTCGCCGGGCGCCTTTCCCAGATTGTCTGCGAGAACCGGCGTTCCTTCGTTGTGGCAGAAGGTACAGGTCATCCCGCAGGCATCGATCACCTTCAGCCTCAGCGTGCGGTCCATCGACAAACGGACCGGGAGACCGGTTCTCGGATCAGAGCCGACGACGGTGGTCGCCGATCCTCGACTCGCTTCGGTCGGGTATGTGCTTCTCATGTCGATCGCCCCTCAGAGTCAGCGCGGGAAGTCTGCGGCTCATGCTTGAGTGGGCGGCGGCAAAGCGAAATCGATGCAACCCGTGGTACCAGTCCACGGGATGGCACCATCCCGCTACCCTCGGTATGTGAAGGTCACGAGAGGGCGAGCCAGGTGACCCGTCGAAAGGTCTTTGATCCGAACGCGGTGCCACCGTCTTTCTGGCGTGGCAATCAAGTTCAGACGGCACTCGCGCGACGCGACATCGGAGCGCTGTTCCGAAGCTACTTGGATGCATTCGACGACTGCACGCAGACGCAGCTAGCACTGCTCACCGAGCACGACCGATCAGACGTATCGAACTGGATTCGAGGCACACGCCACGGTCAGGTCTCGGACATCGGCGTACTCACTCGAATTGCCGAAGGACTCCGGCTGCCCGACAGCGCACGGATCTTGATGGGACTTGCCCCTGCAGACGCGCTGGTCTCCTCAGTTCGAGACGAGCGCGAGATGTCGAACTCGGACACCGGTGCCGTCGGCGAGCGAGATCGACGTCGACTCGATGGCTCCGACCTCACGAGTACCAGGATCGCAATCTGTGGCAGTCGAGCAGCTCACGTCAACACCCACGCGGTGGACGCCGCCGTACGCGCCCTGGCCAGGCTTGTGATGGTGAGGCGTCTGCGAGTAAATCACGGACCGATCGGCATCGGGATCGAGGTAATGACCCACATTGCCGACCATTACCAACCACCTGGCCTTCGGGGGGCTGTGGCGATCTTCGGTCGCCGCAATGTCATCGCGGATGCCGAGTACGTCGTGCTCGTCGGTGGCGGGGAAGGCACTCGGGCCGAAGCCGACCTGGCTATGGCGATGGGGAAACGCTTGCTCCCTTACGGTGGCAGCGGTGGTACAGCGCAAGTGGTACACCAGCACCTACATCGCAACCCCGCGCTGAATTCCTGGATGCCGCCGCACAGTCTGGTCACCTTGGACCAATGTTCGTACCTGGATCCTGGGGCCAGCACGATCGACGTCGAACAGATGACGGATGATTTCGTTGACATGCTCGACGAGGTCATCATCCACGCAGACCGAGGAGAATCCCGTGACTGATCGCCCGTACGTCCTGCTGTCCGTCGCGGCATCCATCGACGGCTATATAGACGACAACACCGACCAGCGACTACTCCTGTCAAACGACGAGGACTTCGACCGGGTCGACGATGTCCGGGCCGGCGTTGACGCGATCCTCGTGGGCGCCAACACCATCCGCCGGGACAATCCCCGCCTCCTGGTCCGATCTGACGACCGCCGCAAACGACGGGTGGACGCGGGCCTGACCGAGTCACCGATCAAGGTCACGATCAGTTCAGGCGGCCTCGATCCGTCGTCGAAATTCTTCTCAACTGGCGAGGTCGACAAGGTCGTTTACGTCCCAACGTCTGCAGTCGAACCGGCCACCGCTGCCGTCGGGGCCGTGAGCCAGGTCGTGGATGCCGGGCCGACAGTCGATCTCGGATTCGTCCTGAGCGACCTCGCTCAGCGCGGCGTGAGCCGACTTATGGTCGAAGGCGGCGGCACGATGCATACCCAGTTCCTCGCCGCTGGCCTCGCGGACGAGATCCACCTGGTCATTGCCCCATTCTTCGTGGGGGACAGCAACGCGCCTCGCTTCGTCGGCGATGCTCAATTCCCTCAGAGCCCGTCCAACCGCATGGCTCTGACCGAGGTCAGGCAAATCGGAGACGTCGTCCTCCTCCGCTACCTCCCGAAGGACCCCACCAATGCCTGACCGCGACGACCGCTATTGGCTCAAGCAGGCTATCGCCCTGTCCCGCTCGTGCCCACCCTCGGCCACGGCATTCTGCGTGGGGGCCGTGATCGTAAGTCCCGATGGCCAAGTCCTGGCCACCGGCTACTCCCGTGAGACCGACCCGCACGACCACGCCGAAGAAATCGCGCTCACCAAACTCGCCTCCGACGATCCCCGCCTTCGCGGAGCCACCATTTACACCAGCCTCGAACCCTGCAGCAAACGAGCCTCCCGCCCACGAACCTGCACCGAGCTGATCCTGGCTGCCGGCATACCCCGCGTCGTCCTAGCCTGGCGCGAACCTTCGATCTTCGTCGACTGCGAGGGCGTCGAGCTCTTAACAGCCGCGAACGTCGAAGTCATTGAACTCCCTGACCTCGCCGACGAGGTCAGGGCGGTCAACGCTTATTTGCTCAGATGATCCCTCAGCGGATCCTGTAATTTCGAGCCTAGTGAAGCAGGGCGGTTGTATGGGTGATCAGAAGGTCCCGGAATAGGGTCGAGTCGCGGAGGTCCGGAGTGAAGACGGTGTCGACTGCCAGCAGGGCGTCCACCAGTTTGGCCGGGTCCGTGATGCCGGCGACGGCGGACTGCAGGCGTGGAGCCTGTGGGTCGTCGAGGTCGGGCGTGCGGAGGACGTAGACCATCCAGGCGGCGACGGCGAGCGAGATCGTCTGCGGTTCGGCGCCGGCGGCCAGGCGGTCGCGGACGGTGCCGAGCATCCGGACCGGGAGCTTGACGGAGCCGTCCATCGCGACCTGCCGGGTGCGGTGCTTGAGCGCCGGGTTCTCGAAGCGCTCCAGCACGGTCTCGCCGTACGCCGGCAGGTCGAGACCGTCGGGCGGCGTGAGCGTCGGGATCACGTCGTCGGTCATCAACTGCCGGGCGAGGGCGCCGAGTTCGTCGTCGCGGACCGCCTCGGCGATCGTCTCGTACCCGCGGAGCGCGCCGAGGTACGCGAGCATCGAGTGGGTCGCGTTGAGCATCCGGAGTTTCGCCTGCTCCCATGGAGCGACGTCGGCGGTGAGCACCGCGCCGCCCTGCTCCCAGGCGGGCCGCGGCCCGGCGAAGTCGTTCTCGATCACCCACTGCAGGAACGGCTCCGCAACCACCACCGCCTCGTCGCGGACACCGAGCATCCGGGCCGCCTCGTCGCGGTCCGCGTCGGTGGTCGCCGGTACGATCCGGTCCACCATGCCGGCCGGGAAACGGCTCGCCTCGAACGCCGCCGGAACCTTGCCGAGGGCATCGAAGTAGTCCGCCACCAGCTTCCGCAGGAACGGCCCGTTGGCGACCAGGTTGTCGCAGGACAGGATGGTCAACGGCTCGTCCCGGCGGGCGAGCGCCGCGGCCAACTGGCCGACGACGGTCCGCGGCGGCCGCCCGGCCAGGTCCGCCTGGATCTCCGGGTCGTCCAGGTTGAGCCCGTCGCCCGCGGCCCGGTACCCCTTCTCGGTCACGGTCAGCGTCACCACCGCCACCGCCGGGTCGGCGATCCGGGCGACCACCGCCTCCGGGTCCTCGGGCACGGTCAGTACGTCGCGGACGCTGCCGATCACCTGGATCGACGGGTCGCCGAGACCGCGTTCGAGCACCGAGTACAGGCCGTCCTGCGGCGCGAGCTGGTCGCGGACCGTGCTGGACCGCTGGCTGACACCGGTGATCCCCCAGCGGGTCTCGCCGGTCGCGACCGCGGCGCGTTCGGTGACGACGGCCTGGTGGGCGCGGTGGAACGCGCCGATCCCGAGGTGCACGACGCCGACCGACAACGCCTTCGGGTCCACCGCGGGGGCAACGGGGAGATGGGTGAGACTCAGCCTGGACAAGCTTCACGGCCTTTCGTTCGGGTCATTCGGGTCATTCGGGTCATTCGGCGGGTTCTTCCTTCACCCGGGCCACGAGTTGGGTCGGGTTGACGAAGCGCAGCGCGACCACCAGCAGGACCAGCATCATCGCCGTGTACATGATGGCCATCGCGTCGACCGACTGCTGCGCGCGGATGCCGGCCGCGGACATCGAGTAGTACAGCGCGACCACGAGGGTCTGCGAGTCCGGCCCCGCGGTCAGGAAGGTCAGCTCGAACATCCCGACCGTCCGGACCAGCACCAGGATCCCGGACGCGAGCAGCCCGGGCACCAGCAGCGGCGCGAGGATCTTCACGAACACCGCGCGGGTCCCGGCGCCGAGCATCCGGGCGGCGTCCTCGATCCGCGGGTCGACCTGCTCGATGAACGGCGTCATCGTGAGGATCACGAACGGCACCGACGGCACCAGGTTGGCCAGCACGACCCCGGACAGGTGCCCGGCGAACCCGAACTTGTACAGCACCGTCGCGAGCGGGATGCCGTACGTGATCGGCGGCATCAGGATCGGCAGCAGGAACGTCAGGTACACCAGCCGCTTGCCCGGAAAGTTCTTCCGGGCCAGCACGTACGCCGCGGGCGCGCCGACCAGGACCGACAGTACGACGACCAGCGCGGACACGAGCAGCGTGACGACGATGACGTGGAACAACGTGAACTCGTGCCAGGCGTCGCCGTACCACTTGGTGGTGAAACCGCTCGGGAACCAGGTGTCGAACCACTTCTGGCCGAACGAGCTGACCAGCACCGACAGCACGACACCGGCCAGGTTGACGAAGAAGAACGCCACGACCGCCCAGATGATCCACCCGAGTGGGGTGGCTCGTACTTGCCTCATTCCCGGCCTCATCCCTTGCCTCCCGTCGATCCGGTGTACAACCTCGACCGCCAGATCAGCACGATCGCGACCACGATCAGCTCGACCGCACCCATCACCATCGCGATCGCCGACGCGTACGAGTAGTCGTACTGCTCGTACGCCGCCTGGTACGCCGCCAGCGAGATGACCCGGGTGGAGCCGGCCGGGTTGCCGACCAGGACCGCGGACGGGAACACCGAGAACGCCAGTACGAACGTCAACAAGAAGGTTGTCGCCAGCCCCGGGGCCAGCAGCGGCAGCGTGATCCGCCGGAAGCGCTGTGCCCGGGACGCGCCCAGCGTCGCCGCGGCGCGCTCCAGCGTCGGGTCGATGCCGGACAGGTACGACAGCACCAGCAGGAACGCGAACGGGAAGCCGGTGATCACCAGCGAGAAGAACACGCCCCAGTAGTTGTTCGTCAGTCGAATAGGATTGTCAACAATCTGCAGGGTCTGCAGCAGCCGGTTGAACCAGCCCGTCGGGCCGAGGTAGTTCAGCAGGCCTTGCGCGGTGAGCACGGTGCCGAGCGTGATCGGTACGACGAGGATCGTGGTCAGCAGCCGCTTGCCGCGGAACCGGCCGCGGAGCCGGAACGCGATCGGGACCGCGGCCAGTACGTTCAGGAGGGCTGCGGGGAGGGCGATCTTCAGCGTGGTCGCGATCGTGTCGCGCTGGTACGCGTCGCCGAAGAACTTGGTGTAGTTGGCCAGCACGCCGCCGCCGTTCATCGGCTGGAACGAGAGGCTGAGGCCGTACAGGAACGGGTAGACGAACAGCAGCAGGACGAAGATCGTGGCCGGAAGCAACAACCACAACCGCCGATCAACACCCCGCTCAGCCAGCCGATGCTGCCAGGTCGCGCTCATGACGGGTACACCAGGAGCCGGCCGGGGGTCACTGTCAGGGCTACCTGCTCCCCGGGGTCGACCCGGCGCTCGGTCCGGACGTGCAGTTTGACGTCGCCGTCCAGCGCGACCTCCAGCGCCCGTTCCCGGCCCTGGTACTCGACCACCTCGACGAGCCCCTTCACGCCCTCGTCGCCGAGCTTCACGTCCTCCGGCCGGACGGCCGCGATCACGTCGTCGCCGACCCCGAAGGCACCCTGCGCCGCACCGCGGATCGGCGTACCGCCGAGGTCGACCGTCACCTGGTCACCGTTCAGCTGCGACACCTTCAGCGGCAGCAGGTTCCGGTACCCCATGAAGTCCGCGACGTGCCACGTCGACGGCTTGGTGTGCACCTCCTCCGGCGTACCGATCTGCTGCACCTTGCCGAGCCGCATGACGACCAGGCGGTCGGCCATGCTGAGCGCTTCCTCCTGGTCGTGCGTCACATACACGGTGGTGAGCCCGAGCGACTGGTGCAGCCGGCGGATCTCGGTGCGCATCTCCAGGCGGAGCTTGGCGTCCAGGTTGCTCAGCGGTTCGTCCATCAGCACCAGCGCCGGCTCGAGCACGGTCGCCCGCGCGATCGCCACCCGCTGCTGCTGACCACCGGACAGCTGGCCCGGGAGCTTGCCGGCGTGGTCCGCCAGCTGCACCATCTCGATCGCCGCGGTCGTCCGGCGCTGGACCTCGGCTTTCGGCAGGCCGCGCATCCGCAGCCCGAAGGCGATGTTGTCCCGCACGGTCAGGTGCGGGAACAGCGCGTAGTTCTGGAACACCATGCCGAACCCGCGCTTCTCCGGCGGCAGCGTGTCGATCCGCTGGTCGTCCTGCCAGATCGCGCCCTCGGTGAGCGGCAGCAGCCCGGCCAGGCAGTTGAGCGCCGTCGACTTTCCACAACCGGACGGCCCGAGCAGGGCGATGAACTCGCCCCGCTCGATCGTCAGATCCAGCCCGGACAGTGCCGCCGGAGCTTCGGCGGACGCAGGCCCGAACCGGCGCGTCACCCCGTCCAGCTTGAGCTGCGCGAACCCGCTCACGAGCCCTTGACCTTGCTGCCGCCGACCTCGCGGTCCCACTTGTCGAAGGCGGCCACCAGCGCCTTCGCGTCCAGCGGAACCTCCGTAGGATTGTCTGCAATCAGCTTGTCGTACTCCGGACGGCCGAACTGGTTGATCGCGTCCTGACTCTCCTGCGGTGCCTGCGACAGCTGAACGCCCTTGATCGCCGGCCCCGGGTAGAAGTAGCCCTTGTCGTACGCCTTGGCCTGCTGCTCGGGCGTCAGCATGAACTGCAGCAGCTGCAGGATCGCCGCCTGCTTGTCGGCCGACACACCCTTCGGTACGACGGCGTAGTGCGCGTCGGTCACCCAGTGGAAGCCCTGCATCGTGGTGATCCCGGCCTCCTTCGGCACCGTGCCGAGGACCCGCGGGTTGATGTCCCAGCCGGTTGTCGACGCGATGATGTTGGCCGAGCCGTTGGCCAGCGCCTTCATCGTGTCCGCGGTACCGGACGGGTAGAAGTCGACGTACTGGTTGAGCTCCTTCAGGTACGCCCAGGTCTTGTCCCAGCCGTTGACCGGGTCCTTCGGGTCCTTGTCGCCGAGGATGTACGGCAGGCCCATCAGGAACGTCCGGCCGGGCCCGGAGTTCGCCGGGCGGGCGTACATGACCTTGCCCTTGTTCGCCTTCGCGTAGGCGAGCAGCTCGTCCGCGGTCTTCGGCGGGGACGCGACCTTGGACGGCATGTACTCGAGCAGCGGGCCGGACGGGTAGTACGTGACCGTCACGCCCTCGTTGCCGGCCAGCTCCTGCATCTTCGCGGCCGGCGGCAGGTAGTCCTTCATCCCGGGCAGCCGGTCCTTGTACTTCGACAACAGGTCGATCCACAGGCCCTGCTCGTGACCGGCAGCGAGCCCGTCGGTACCGGTGAGGACCAGGTCGATGTCGACCCGGTTCGCGTTCTGCTGGGCCTTGATCTTGCCGGCCAGCTCGGGCGCCGGGCCCTTCGAGTACGTGACCTTCGAGATCACGTCGGGGTGCTGCTTGACGAAGTCGTCGATCATGCCCTGTGTCAGCTGCAGGTTGCCGGCCACGTCGAGGATGTTCAGACTCACCGCCTTCGACGGCTTGTCGGGGACGTCGCCGTTACTGTCGGCGGCGGGCTTGTTCGGGGTCGGGGCGCCGCAGCCGACCAGCAAAGCCAACAGGCCGGCGGCGGCGACGAACTTCCGCTGCAGATGCATCGGATATCTCCTCGGATCAGGGCGGGCCCGGTCGGCGCGAACGCCGGCCGGGTTGATCAGTGCTGTGGTGCCGGTCCGGTGGAATCCCGGACGATCAGTTCCCCGTGCAGATCCCCGTGGGTGGTGGTCGCGGCGTCCGGGTCGTCGAGCATCGCGAGCAGCAGCTCGACCGCGAGCCGGCCCGCCTCCTGTTTCGGCAGCCGGACCGTGGTCAGCGCCGGCCGGGCCATCCGGGACATCGCGATGTCGTCGACGCCGACCACGCTCAGGTCGCCGGGCACCGAGATGCCGCGGCTGTGCAGCCGGGCGAGCAGCCCGATCGCGACCAGGTCGTTGTAGGCGATCACCGCGGTCGCGCCGGTCGCGGCGACCTGGTCCGCGGCCGCCATCCCGCCTTCGTACGTCGGCGCGAAGTTGCCGACCGGGGCGAGCTCGACGTGCAGGGCCTGGACCGCGTTCCGGAGGCCGACGCCGCGGTGCTGGGTGGACCAGGACGAGGCCGGCCCGCCGACCCAGGCGATCCGGCGGTGGCCGAGGGCAACGAGATGGGCGACGGCCTGGCGCATCCCGTCCTCGTTGTCGTAGTTGATCGCGGGCAGGCCGGCGGCGGCGCGGTTGACCAGCACGACCGCGGTGTCCTGGGCGATCGCGGCGAGCTCGTCGTCGCTGCCGCGGGGCGAGCACAGCACGACGCCGTCGACCTGCTTGGACAGCGCCCGGACCAGTCCGGACTCGGCGGCCTGGTCCTCGTCGGTGTCCGCGACGAACACCGCGACGTCGTGCCGCCGGGCGCGCGACTGCACACCCTTGGCGAGGCTGGCGAAGAACGGGTTGGCCAGGTCCGGCACCAGCAGGCCGATCGTCCCGGTGCGGCCGGTGATCAGGCCGCGGGCGGCCCGGTTCGGCTCGTACCCGAGCTGCTCGACGGCCGCGGCCACCCGCGCGCGGGTGGCTGCGTTCACCATCCCGGGCAACGACAACGCGCGCGAAACGGTCGAGGCCGACACCCCGGCCAGCCGCGCCACATCCCGGATCGTCGCCGCCACGTTCATCTCCTCACGAGTCGGTCAGGATTCTGCAATCGGTTGCAGCTTGTGTCAAGAACTGATGGCTTGTGCGGACAAGGATCGGCTGCAATCCTTTGCAGTGCCTGTTTCAGACACTGCTCATCGGAGGACAGATGCCGAAGGCTTTGCAGCCCCATCCGGACCGCGCCCTGCCGGCCGGTCCGGCGCGTGACGTCGCGCGCCGGATCCACGACTCGACGAAGGACCTGCCGCTGCTCTGCCTGCACGGCCACGTCGACATCGGGCTGTTCGCCGCGGACGCGCCGTTCGGCGACCCGGCCGAGCTGCTGGTCGTCCCGGACCATTACGTGACCCGGATGCTGGTCTCCCAGGGCGTCTCCCCCGACAAGCTCGGCCTGCCCCGCCGGGACGGCAAGCAGAGCGCCGGTCCGCGGGAGATCTGGCGCGAGTTCTGCGCGAACTGGCACCTGTTTCTCGGTACGCCGAGCCGGTACTGGCTGGAGCACGAGTTCGCCGAGGTGCTCGGCCTGACCGTGCACCCGTCCGCGGAGACCGCCGACGAGCTGTACGACCAGATCATGGCGCGGCTGGCCGAGCCGGAGTTCCGGCCGCGGGCGCTGCTCGACCGGTTCAACATCGAGCTGATCTCCACCACCGACCCGGCCACCGACGACCTCGCACAGCACGCGAGCCTGGACAAGGACCTGCCGGGCAGGGTCGTCCCGACGTTCCGCCCGGACGCGGTCGCGCACGTCGACCGGGACGGCTGGCCGGAGCTGATCGCGCAGCTCGGCAAGCTGGCCGACGTGGACACCACGACGTACGACGGGTTCCTGCAGGCGCTGCGGCAGCGGCGGCAGGCGTTCGTCGCGGCGGGTGCGCGCGCCACGGATCACGGTCACCTGACCGCGGCCGCCGTACCGCTGAGCGACACGGAGGCAGCCCGGATCTATGCGGGTGCGCTCAAGGGTGACGTGACGGCGGAGGACGCCGCGGCATTCGCGGGGCACATGCTGTACCAGTTCGCGGTGATGTCGGCCGAGGACGGGCTGGTCATGCAGCTGCACCCCGGCGTACTGCGGGACCACGACCCGGCGATCTTCGCGACGTACGGCCCGGACCAGGGGCACGACATCCCGGTCGCGGCCGAGTTCACCCGGTCGTTACGGCCGCTGCTCGAGCGGTTCGGGCACGCGGACGGGTTCCGGCTCGTGCTGTTCACGGTCGACGAGACGGTCTACAGCAGGGAGCTCGCGCCGCTGGCCGGCGTCTACCCGGCCGTCCGGCTCGGTGCGCCGTGGTGGTTCCTGGACAGCCCGGACGGCATGCGCCGGTTCCGGGAGCTGGTAACCGAGACGGCCGGCTTCTACAACATGTCCGGCTTCGTCGACGACACCCGTGCGTATCTGTCGATCCCGGCGCGGCATGACCTGGCCCGGCGGATCGACGCGGGGTACCTGGCCAATCTCGTCGTACAGCACCGGCTGGACGAGGACGACGCGCTGCAGGTCGCGAAGGCGCTCGCGTACGACCTGGCGAAGGACACGTACCTGACGAACAGGTAGTCTCTCGCAATCTTGCGGAAGGGATTGCGATGAGGCGTGAGGCCGTCGCGGCTGCTGGTGCCGCGGTGCTGTTGGTGGCGGGCTGCTCGAGCAAAGGGACCGCCCCCGAGCCGACGCAGGTCGTGACCGTGACCGTCCCCACCGCTCCCCCGGCCGCGGCCGCCGCCGTACTCGGACCGACCGGCCCGAGTACGGCGAAGCCCTGCAGCGGTACGCCGATCCCGGTCGGCACCGACCCGCAGCCGGTCATCGACGCCGCGCCGGCGAACACCACGTTCTGTTTCACGCAGGGCGTGCACCGGCTGTCGAAAGCGATCCGGCCGAGGACAGGTGACACGCTCGGCGGGCGTCCCGGCGCCGTGCTCAGTGGAGCCGTCAGTTTGACCGGCTGGAAGCGCACGGGCACGAGCTGGGCGGTGCAGGGCGTCCTGCCGCCGGCGTACAAACTCAAAGGCCAGTGCGAGGACAACAAGAGCAACCCGTGCCAACGCGGCGAGCAGGTGTACTTCGACGGCAAGCACCTGACCCGCGTGATGAGCCTCCCCCAGGTGAAGCCCGGCACGTTCTACGGTGACTACACCACGAACACCGTGTACGTCGGCGACGACCCGGCCGGGCATGCGACCGAGATGTCGCTCGCCCAGACCGCGATCGCGAACACGGCCGAGGACGTGACCGTCACCGGGCTGACGATCGAGCACTTCGCGAGCCGCCCGCAGGCCGGCGCGCTGCAGGCCGGCCCGGGCTGGAAGGTGCTGTCGAACGAGGTCCGCTGGAACCACGCGGTCGGCATCCTGGTGAGCCAGGGCGACCGGGCCGAGGTCAGCCGGAACACCGTCGCCGACAACGGGCAGCTCGGCATCGGGCAGTACAAGTCCGCGGATGTCCGGATCAGCGCGAACCTCGTCACCCGGAACAACACCGACGGGTTCTGGATCGCGGACTGGGAGTCCGGCGGGATCAAGTCCACCCGGTCCTCCGGCGAGGTCAGCGGCAACGACATCGTCGCGAACCTCGGCGTCGGGATGTGGAGCGACATCGCGGAGTACGACCGCCGGATCACCGGGAACCGGATCCGCGACAACGCCGCGGACGGCATCCGGTACGAGATCAGCTACGCGGGCGTCATCGACCAGAACGTCGTCGAGCACAACGGGTTCGGTACCGGCCGCGGCTCCGGCGGCACGCTCTGGGACGGCGGCGGCATCAACGTGAACACGTCGGCCGACGTACAGGTCCGTGGAAACCTGATCGAGAACAACCGGAACGCGCTGTCGATCCAGTCCCGGACCCGCGGCGACGGTCCGCGCGGTACGTACGTCCTGCGGAATGTGCTGATCGAGGGCAACCTGATCGTGATGACCAACCCGTCGGCGACGCTCGGCGTGGTGGAGAACAAGAAGTCGCCGACGCAACCCGGCGCGATCACCTTCCGCCGGAACAGCTACCAGGGCGCCGACCGGTTCGCGTACCGCGGCAAGACGCTGACCTGGTCGCAGTGGCAGCAGTCCGGCTTCGACAAGGACTCAGTGAGCAGCTGACAGGGCACAGGGCTCTCAGACACCCTCTGGTCGTCTTCGTTGCCGCAGCCGGTCTGCGTCACAGATCGCGGCCGCGACCAGCAGGTGCAGTGTCATCGACGACAGGTCGGACAGGCCGCTTTCGTTGAGCGAGGCGACGGTCACGTAGCCGAGCAGCACCGCGCCGGAGGCCTTGACGTACGGCGTGGGCGCGCGCAGCACCGACACCCACGCGACGATCAGGGCGACCGCGACGATCGCGACCGCGAGCAGACCGGTCTCCCAGTACAGGCTGAGCCAGCTGTTGTCGATCGCCATCACGCCGATGTTGCCCTCGCCGGTCAGCAGCAGGATCCGCTTGTTGCCCAGACCGTGGCCGATGATCATGGTCTGCGTCGACACCTTCTCGTCGATGACCGCCTGCCAGCTCGTCGTCCGGCCGCTCAACGAGGTGATCTGCTGCGTGCCCTGACCGCGGAGCAACCAGGTGTGCAACGAGCCGATCGTGAGGAACGCGAGCCCCAGCAGGCCAGGAACGACCAGGCAGGCGATCCGGCCGAGCCAGGTCTTCCGGGTCACGATCAGCGCGATCACCAGGCCGGCCGCGACCGCCGCGGCGGCCGTCCGGGTGCGGCTCGCCGCGATCAGTACGCCGCCGAGCCCGATCAGCGCCACCGCGGGCAGCGTGGCCAGTTTGCGGCAGATCAGCCCGACCAGTGCGAGCCCGAGCAGGATCGCGCCGACCTCGCCGACGCGCGGCGGCAGCATCGGGATGATGACACCCTGCAGGCGGTAGCCGGCGCCGAGCGTGCGCAGCGGCCGCCACGCCTCCGACGGCGAGTACGCCAGACTCAGGATGACCGTTGCCCCGAGCAACAGGTGTGCCCACAGGTGCGCCCGGACCAGCCGCTCCGGTACCCAGACCAGCGGCCGCCAGAGCAGGAAGATCAGCACCAGACCGATCAGGAACCGCGCCAGCCGGGTCAGCGGTCCCATCGGCTCGGCGAGCAGGAACGCCGTCGCGCACGCGAACAGCACGTACATCATGTACAGCCAGCTGGCCGGGTTCACCCGGGTCCGGAACCCGGGCTTGGTCGCCGCGACCGCGACCAGGAAGATCGCCCCCAGCAGCAGGCCTTTCGCCATGCTGTTCGTGGACCCGGTGTCGCCCTGCGGCGACGCCACCCGGGACGACCACGGCTGGACTCCGAGCACGAACAGGCACCACAGCATCAGCCAGAACCAGGCCGGTCGCTCGTTCGCGTTCTCGACCGTGCCCGGGACGGGTGCCGCCAGGGTCCCCGAATGCCCCAAGGACACAGCCATCAGTCCAGCGGCTTGTAGTTCAGCGGGATACCCAGCGTCTCGTCCTGCGTCGCCGTGCCGATCAGTACGACGCCCAGCACCGGGGCGCCGGCGAACTGCAACGCACCGGTCAGCCGGGCGACGTCCATCTCCTTGTCGAGGCCGACCTGGACGACCAGGACGGACGCGTCGACGGCGGCGGCGAGCGGCGAGATCCCGTGCCGTCCGACGGAGGCCGGGCCGTGGATGACCACGGAGTACCCCGGCGGGAGGTCCGCGACGATGCCGGGCACCAGCGACGGGCCGACCGCTTCGGCGGTCTCCTCGTGGTTCAGGCCGGGCGGCAGCACGTACAGGTCCGCGACGGTGCCGGGACGGAACAGCTTGCGGGCGCGGATCGCCCGCGTGGCGGCCGGTTCGTTGACGAGGTCGGTGAGTCCTTCGTGGCCGGTGAGGTGCGGGAGGACCGGCGTACCTTCGATGTCGGCGAGGACCAGCAGGGTCTCGCGGCCGTCGCGGGCGTTCGCCTCGGCCATCGCCAGCGCGATGCCCGCGGAGTTCGGCGTCGGGGACGCGGAAACCACCAGCAGCGCGCCGGGGCTGCCGCCGGCGATCGCGCGCGGGTTCAGCTCCCGCCGGGCCAGCGCGCCACTCGCCTCGGCACCGAGCGCGGTGATCTCGTACTGCGGAAGCTCCGGGGCGGACCGTTGCCAGAACCGGCGGCGATGCCCCTCGGAGGCCGCCATCACCGGAGCGCTCGCGGCCCGCGCCGCCTGGTCCCGGGTCAGGATGTACGGCGTCAGGTGCGAACGGAGCAGCGCGAGCCCGAAGCCGAGCACCAGGCCGAGGATGCCGCCGACGAGGATGTCGCGGGCAACCATCGGCGACGAGGTGGCCGTGTCGGTCGTGGCCGGCGCCACCAGCTGGCTCGCGGCGCCGACGGCCGAGAGCGCCTTCAGCATCGCGGCCGCGTCGTCCGCGGCCTGCCGGGCCTCGGTCGCGAGGCCGACTCGCTGGTCACGCAGCGCCGCCGCGGTCTGGTTGTCACCGCGGCCGACGGCCTCGTTGATCTGGCTGACCAGGCTGCGGGACTGCGCGGTCGCGGTCTTCGACCGGGCCTGCGCCTGCTCGGCCAGGTTCGTGAGCAGGCCCTTGGCCTCGTTGTTGCGCTGCGTCAGGTAGGCCGACGCGATCGCGTTCGCCCGGTCCACGGCCTTCTGCGCGGTCGGGCCGTCGGTGCTGATCAGGTAGGCGTTGTCGGTGACCGCCTTCACCTTGGTTGCCGCGGTCAAGGACTGGAGCGTCTTGTCGTCGCTCGGCATCCCAAGGGACTTGATCACGACTTTCAGCAGCGTCGGGCTGGCGATCAACCGGGCCTGGGTCTCGGCCGGCAGGTCCATGCCGAGCGGGCCGGTCTTGTCCGCGCCGGCGGACAGCTTCCCGACCAGCGCCGGCGGCACGGCCGGGCCGATCACGAGCTGGCTCGACGCCGTCCAGCGGGTGGTCTGCGAGAGCGCGAACACCGAGGCGCCGAACAGCCCGAGCAGCACGCAGCCCATGATCAGCCACTTCTGCCGAAGCAGTGACTGGGCGGTCTCCCGCCAGACCACAGTGCCCGGTTCCATGCAGTACCTCACTCGAATCGATCGCGGTCAGCGCCCCAGGATATCCACAGGGTCCGAGATCCCGGGCAGACGATCTCGCTCCCGTGCTCTACTCTCTGTCCGGGGGAGCTTCGGAGAAAGCTTGCGTACGGCGTCGTGAGGCGGCGCCGGATTGTCCTAGGGGGGACATGACGAAACGACGGCTGTTCACACGGCTGCGCATTCAACTGGGCATCGCCGGGACCTTGATGGCAGTTGCAGCGACGCTGCTGCTCGCGCCACCGGCGCAGAGCGTGGAGGCGTCGCTGTCGGCGGTCGACAGCTCGAGCTGGCAGACCAACGCCAGCGTGCAGGGTCTCGCGGTCGCCGGCGGCAAGGCGTATGCGGGCGGGCGCTTCACCAGCGTCCGGCCGCCCGGCGCCGCGGCCGGGACCGGCGAGGTCGCCCAGGCGTACCTGGCCGCCTTCGACGCCGACACGGGTGACCTGGTCACCGCGTTCAACCCGGTGCTGAACGGTCAGGTTTACGCGGTCGCCGCCTCGGCGGACGGCTCGCGGATCTTCGTCGGCGGCGACTTCACCACGGTCAACGGCCAGACCCGCAACCGGATCGCGGCCTTCGACACCGCCACCGGCGCCCTGGTCGCGAACTGGAAGCCCTCGGTCTCGTACCGGGTGAAGACGATTGCCGTCTCCGGGACGACCGTGTACTTCGGCGGCTCGTTCGGCCTGGTGAACAGCCAGACCCGGAACCGGCTCGCCGCGGTCACCACCGACACCGGCACGCTGCTGCCCTGGGCGCCGGATGTGAACGGCGACGTGTACGCCGTGGACGCGGCCGACGACGCGTCCAAGGTGTACGCGGGCGGCCAGTTCAGTACGGTCAACGGCACCAGCCAGAACACCGTGACCAGCCTCGACCCGGTGACGGGCGCCGTACTGCCGTTCCCCGGCGCGTCCGCCGTACCGCCGCCGAACGGGTCCTGCACGACGCGGGTGAAGACCATCGACGCCAGCGGCGACACGGTGTACTTCGGCAACGGCGGTGACGGCGGCGGGTGCTTCGACGGCACCTGGGCGGTCGACATCGCGACGAACACGCTGAAGTGGAAGAACCAGTGCCTGGGCGCGACCGAGGCCGTCAAGGTCGTGAACGGCTGGCTCTACAAGGGCTCGCACGCCCACGACTGCGCCAACCAGGGCGCGGGCGGTTTCCCGCAGGGCTTCGACTACCGGTTCCTGCTCGCGGAGAAGCTCTCCGACGGCAGCCTCGGCCCGTGGTACCCGAACACCGACGCCGACCCGAACAGCGTGACCAACGTCGGCCCGCTGGCGTTCGGGACCGGCGGCGACGACCTGTGGGTCGGCGGCGACTTCCTGAACGTGAACGGCTCCCCGCAGCAGGGCCTCACGCACTTCACGAACGCGCTCCCCGGTGCGGCTCCGGCCAAGCCGGCCAAGCTGCTGCCGTACTCCGTCCGTCCGGGCGCCGTGCAGATCAACTTCCCGACCGTGGTCGACAACGACGACAGCACGCTGACGTACCGGCTGCTCCGCGGCTTCAGCAACACCACGATCGCGACCTGGACGGTCAAGTCGACGCCGTGGGACCGGCCGTGGATCCGCTACACCGACACCGACGTGACACCTGGTGAGTCGACGAACTACCGCGTCGAGGTCACCGACGGCAGTACGACGATCCGCGGCAACTACTCCGACCCGGTCACGGTCGCCACGACCGCGTCCACGGCGTACGACCAGATCGTCAACGCGGACGGGCCGCAGACGTACTGGCGACTCGGTGAGGCGGCCGGCGCGACCACGTCGGTGGACTCCTCCGGGCAGAACAACACCGGCCCGTTCACCGGCGTCACGCTCGGTGTTCCCGGCGCGATCGCGGGCAACACCGCGATGACGACCAGCACCACGACCGGCCGGATGGTCGGCGCGAAGGCGTCCAGCATGCCGCAGCAGTTCACGGTCGAGGCCTGGGTCAAGCAGAGCGGGACGAACCGCGGCGGCCGGATCATCGGCTTCAGCAACGGAAAGACCCAGAGCACCGTGATCAACGACCGGATGCTGTACATGCGGACCAGCGGCGCGATCGTGTTCGGCGTCAACGACGGCGCGCAGCGCACGCTGACCAGCGTCTCCGGCAAGAACGACGGCAACTGGCACCACGTCGTCGGGACGTACGACAACGGCGCGATGAAGCTGTACGTCGACGGCGCGCTCAGCGGCTCCGCCCAGGTCGGCCAGGCGGCGCTGTACTACGGATGGTGGCGGGTCGGGTACGACAACAACAACTCGTGGCCCGGCGGCGGTGCGACCCAGACCGGGATGGGCATCGACGAGGCGGCCGTGTATCCGTACGCGCTGACCGCCGCGCAGATCCAGTCTCACTACTCGGCCAGGTGACCGTGCTTGATGTGAAACGGCATCTCTAGCACAAAGTCATAACGCGAGCAGGAGGCCCGCTTCCGGTGGGCCTCCTGCAGCGCTAGTGTCCGACGCTGGTGCGTGATGAGGCACGCGCTGTAGGACCCCGCCTGTGTTAGGACACAAATGAAGAAGTTAGTGCTGGCCGTTGTCACCGCAGCGGCTGTCGTAGCCGCGGCGCTGATCCCGTCGGGACCGCCTGTGCAAGCGGCGACCCCGGGCTTCGCGTCTGCGGTGTCGGCGATCAAGCAGACCTCGTGGCAGACCAACAACAGCGTCAACGCGCTCGCGATCGCCGGAGACACCGTGTTCGCCGGTGGTCTGTTCACCAGGCTCCGGCAGCCGGGGAAGGCGTCCGGCGCGGCCCCGGAGACGCAGCGCTGGTACGTCGCGGCGTTCAACCGCAAGACCGGTGCGCCGACGGCGTTCGCGCCGGTGCTGAACGGCCCCGTCTATGCGATCGCCACCAGCCCGGACGGCAAGTGGGTCGTGATCGGCGGCGACTTCACGATGGTGAACGGCATCCGGCGCAGCAAGATCGCGATGTTCTCGGTCGCCACCGGCAAGCTCGTCGCCGCCTGGGACCCGGTGGTCGCGGCCCGGGTGAAGGCGCTGGCCATCTACGGCAACAGCGTGTTCATCGGCGGCGCGTTCGGCAAGATCGACGGCGCGGTCCGCAACCGGCTCGGCGCGGTCCGGTTGATCCAGGGCGACCTGCTGCCGTGGAACCCGAACGCCAACGCCGACGTGTACGCGATCGACGTGTCCGACAACGGCACCCGGGTCTTCGTCGGCGGCCCGTTCAGCACGATCAACGGCAAGGACCACTACTCGCTGGCGATGCTGAACAACACCACCGGCGCCGCGTTCAACTTCCCGGCCGCGGCCGCGATCCCGAAGCCGACGGCGACCTGTACGACGCGGGTGAAGGACATCGACACGCTCGGCGACAACGTGTACGTGTCGAACGGCGGCGACGGCTCCGGCTGCTACGACGGCGTACTGGCCGCGCAGGTGTCGACCGGCAAGCTGCTGTGGAAGAACACCTGCCTGGGCGCCACCGAGGCGATCAAGGCGATCGGCAGCTGGCTCTACAAGGGGTCGCACGCGCACAACTGCAGCTCGTCGCCGAACGGGTTCCCGGACGGCACCGGCACGCACTACCTGCTGGTGGAGAGCACGATCAACGGCAACCTCGGGCCGTGGTTCCCGAACACCGACGCGAACCTGAAGAGCACCACGAAGGTCGGCCCGCTGGCGATGGCCGGTACCGACACCGACCTTTGGGTCGGCGGTGACTTCCTGCACGTGAACGGCCAGCTGCAGGTCGGCATCACCCGCTTCACGAACCTGCCGGGCGGCGCGGCTCCCGCCGTACCGAAGGCGCCGACGCTGACCGCGACGACGGCCGGCCGGGTGTACGTGAGCTACGCCGACTCGTACGACCTCGACAACCTGACGCTGACGTACAACGTGTTCCGCGGGTCGCTGAACGTCGGCTCGAACAAGTACACGACGTACTTCTGGCAGCCGCGTAAGACCTACCAGGTCGTCGACCGCGGGCTGAAGCGTGGCTCGACGTACTCGTACCACATCGAGGTGCACGACGGGCGGAACATCATGAAGGGCGCCGCGAAGAGCATCAAGATTCCCTAACCGGCAGCACTGGCGGCAGCGGCGCGGCGGTGGGCGGCGATCGCCCGGTGCGCCTCGTTCCACCACAGCAGCAAGGTGGCGAACGAGGCACCGGCCAGCCCCCACGCCGCGCCCTTCGGGCCCCACAGGAAGGCGCCGGAGATCCCGCAGACGATCAGGATCACCGACGAGATCAGCCGGACCCGCAGGCCGCGGGTCGCCGCGGTCAGCGCGCGGAGGATCGCGAAGGCGCCCGCGTTCGAGGCGCCGAGGGCCTGCAGCAGGATGACCGGGATCAGGACCGTGTGCGCCTGGGTCCAGACGCCCGGGCCGAGCAGTTCGCGGCCGACGACGGCCGGCAGCAGCAGGAAGACGGCGCCCCAGGCGAGCGCCCCGGCGCCGACGCCGAACGAGATCGCCAGGCCGACCAGCCACAATCGCCGGTACGAGTGCTTGAGCGCCCGCGCCGCCTCGGGGACCGAGATCATCCGGATCCCCTGGTTCAGCACGTTGACCGGGCCGAGCAGCACCTGCGCGCCGCGGATGCCCGCGGTCGCGACCAGGCCGGCGGCCGCGGTGATGCCGAGCATGTAGACCTGGATGGTGCCGGAGACCGCGAGCATTTCGCCGACGTACTTCGGGCTCAGGTCCCAGTTCCGGTGGACCCATTCGCGGATCAGCTGCCGGCGCGGGGCGACGCCCGCCTGGAAGCGGCCGGCGATCGCGGCGATCACCGCTCCGAGTCCCCAGCCGAGCGTCAGCGAGAACGCGGACGTCGTACCGGTCAGGTAGAGGGCGCCGAAGATCGCGAGCATGCCGAGCAGCCAGATGAGGTCGTTGACGAAGGCTTTCTGGCCCTCGCCGACGACGAAGAAGGCCCAGCGCCAGGCGTCCTGGAGGAGCAGGCCGGGCATGGTCAGGGCGAAGGCGAGCAGCACGCCCTTCGACGGAACGCCCGGGAACGCGGCGATCGCGAGGCCGACGAGCATCGCCAGCAGTCCGCAGAGGACGGCGGTTGCCGTACTTGCCCGGACGGCTCGTTGCCACTCCGGAGTCCTGCTGCCGGAGTGACGTACCGCGAGGGGCTCCGTGGAGACGGCGCGCGAGACGTTCAGGGCGATCGTGTAGCCGCCGAAGGCCAGGGCGTAGACGCCGAAGTCGGCGACGGTGCTGGAGCGGGCGACGACGACGCCGACGGCCAGGTTGCTCAGGCTCGACAGGCCCTGATCCGCCAACCCCCAGGTGGCGCGACCGGCCGGACCGGCCAGCCGACGCAACTTCGGCCGCCGGAACTTCACCGCCTCACCTTAGACGGGACGCGGCGGATTCCTGAGCACGCCCAGGAGGAAACGCGGGATCCCCAGCACGTAGCGCTTCCAGAGCCGCCGCGGCTCCTTGTACAGCCGGTAGCTCCACTCCAGCCCGGCGCGCTGCATCCAGCGCGGCGCGCGGTCCAGCCGGCCGGTGTGGAAGTCGAACGCCGCACCGACACCGATCAGGACCGCCGCGTCCAGCCGGTCCCGGTGGTCGGCCATCCAGCGCTCCTGCTTCGGCGCGCCGAGCCCGACCCAGACGATGTCCGGCCGCGCCTCGTTGATCCGGTCGACCGTGTCCGCGTCCTCGGCGTCGGTGAGCGCACGGTACGGCGGGCACTCGACGCCGACCACCTTCAACGCCGGGTGCCGCGCCTGGAACCGCTCGCGCAACTCCTCCGCGACACCGTCCGCGCCGCCGTAGAAGTACTGCGTCCAGCCGCGGTCCGCCGCCTCCGCGAGCACCCGCTCGAGCAGGTCCGGCCCGGCGACCCGGTCCATCTCGGCGAAGCCGGCCTTCTTCCCCGCCCACACCAGCGGGATGCCGTCCGGGACAGTCAGGCCGGACGTGTTGTAGACCTCGGTCAGCCGTGCGTCGGCGCGGGCGTGCAGCAACGCGTTCATGTCCGACACGCAGACCAGCTGCCGTTCGCCGCCGTCGATCCAGCGCGCGAAGGTCTCCACGGTCCGGTCCAGGTTCGTCACGCTGACGTGGATGCCGAGGACGTCGACCCGGCTCATGCGTCCGCGCCCGTCAGCTTGCCGAGGTCGGCGTCGACCATGATGCGGACCAGTTCCGGGACGTGCACCTGGGCCTTCCAGCCGAGTTCGCTGGTCGCCTTGGACGCGTCGCCGATCAGCGAGTCCACCTCGGTCGGGCGCTCGTACCGCTGGTCGTGGTCGACGTACTTCTCCCAGTCCAGCCCGACGTGCTCGAACGCCAGCGCCACGAAGTCGCGGACCGAGTACGACGTACCGGTCGCGATCACGTAGTCCGCGGGGGTGTCGTGCTGCAGCATCCGCCACATGCCCTCGACGTACTCCGGGGCGTAGCCCCAGTCGCGGGCCGCGTCCAGGTTGCCGAGGTACAGCCGGTCCTGCGTGCCGGTGGCGATGGCCGCGACGGCGCGGGAGATCTTCCGGGTCACGAACGTCTCGCCGCGGCGCGGCGACTCGTGGTTGAACAGGATCCCGTTCACCGCGAACATGTCGTACGCCTCGCGGTAGTTCCGGGTCATCCAGTAGCTGTAGAGCTTCGCCGCGCCGTACGGCGACCGCGGGTAGAACGGGGTGTCCTCGTTCTGCGGCGGGGGCGTCGCGCCGAACATCTCCGAGCTCGACGCCTGGTAGAACCGGCAGTCCAGGCCGATCATCCGGATCGCCTCGAGCAGCCGCGTCGTCCCCATCCCGGTGGTGTCACCGGTGTACTCCGGCTCGTCGAAGCTCACCCGGACGTGCGACTGCGCGGCCAGGTGGTACACCTCGGACGGCTGGATCGACGCCAGCAGCGTGACGAGTCGCGAGCCGTCGGTGAGGTCGCCGTAGTGCAGGAACAGCCGCTTGTCCTCGGCGTGCGGGTCCTCGTACAGGTGGTCGATCCGCTTGGTGTTGAAGGTCGACGCGCGGCGGATCAGGCCGTGCACCTCGTAACCCTTGGACAGCAGCAGTTCGGCCAGGTACGAACCGTCCTGGCCGGTGATCCCGGTGATGAAGGCTTTCTTCATGTGACATTCTCCACGTACCAGCGGTAGGTGGCGGCCACACCGTCTTCCAGCGAAACAGAGGGTTTCCAGCCGAGCGCGAGCAGCCGGCTCACGTCGAGCAGTTTGCGCGGAGTGCCGTCCGGCTTGGACAGGTCGTTGCTCAGGGCACCGGTGTAGCCGACGGTCCGGGCGACCAGTTCGGCCAGCTCGCGGATCGTCACGTCGGCACCGACGCCGACGTTGATCGGCTCCGGCTCGTCGTAGTGCTCGAGCAGGAACAGGCACGCGTCCGCGAGGTCGTCGACGTGCAGGAACTCGCGCCGCGGCGTACCGCTCCCCCACAGCACCACTTCATCGGCGGCGCTCGCCTTGGCCTCGTGAAAGCGGCGGATCAGCGCCGGCAGCACATGGGACGACGTGGGGTCGAAGTTGTCGTTCGGGCCGTACAGGTTGGTCGGCATCGCGGAGATCCAGCGCAGGCCGTACTGACGACGGACCGCCTGCACCTGCATGATGCCGGCGATCTTCGCGATCGCGTACGCGTCGTTGGTCGGCTCCAGTTCGCCGGTCAGCAGGCTCGACTCACGGATCGGCTGCTCGGCGTACTTCGGGTAGATGCACGATGAGCCGAGGAACAGCAGCCGTGGGGTGCGGACCTCGAGGCACGCGTCCATCAGGTTCACCTGGATCCGCAGGTTGTCGCTGAGGAACTCGGTCGGGTGATCCCGGTTCGCCAGGATCCCGCCGACCCGCGCCGCGGCGTCGATCACCACAGCGGGGCGGTGCTCGCGCAGGAACGCGAAGGTCGCGGCCCGGTCCCGCAGGTCCAGCTCGGCCGACGAGGCGCCGATCAAGTTGGTGTATCCGGCCGCGTCGAGCCGCCGCCACAGGGCGGATCCGACCAGGCCGCGATGGCCCGCGACGTACACGGGGGCATGCAAGTCCATTCAGTACGCTCCTGCGCCGTAGATCACCGCGCGCACGGTCTTCCAGAGAATCAGCAGGTCGAGGGTCATCGACCAGTTGTCGACGTACCGCAGGTCGAGGCGGACGGACTCGTCCCAGGACAGGTCGCTGCGGCCGCTGACCTGCCACAGGCCGGTCATCCCGGGCTTGACCAGCATCCGCCGCGAGTCGTCGGCGGCGTACAGCGCGACCTCCTCGGCCAGCGGCGGGCGCGGGCCGACCAGCGACATGTCGCCGCGCAGCACGTTGAACAGCTGCGGCAGCTCGTCCAGCGAGAACCGGCGGATCCAGCGGCCGAGCGGGGTCATCCGCGGGTCGTTGCGCATCTTGAAGATCACGCCGTTGCCGTCGCTCAACGCGTACAGGTCGGACAGCCGCTGCTCGGCGTCGACGTACATGCTGCGGAACTTCAGCATCGTGAACTCGACGCCGGCGCGACCGACCCGCTGCTGCCGGAACAGCATCGGACCGGCGCTGGTCAGCTTGACCGCGAGCGCCAGCCCGATCAGCAGCGGGGACAGCAGCAGGATGATGCCGAGGGCAACCACCCGGTCGAAGACCGCCTTCATCAGGTGCGGGCCGCCGCTGACCGACGGTCGCTCCAGGTGCAGCAGCGACAGGCCGGCCACCGGGCGGACCGAGATCCGCGGGCCGGCCACCTCGATGATGCCCGGCGAGACGATCAGCTCGACGCCGCGCTGCTCGAGCGCCCAGGACAGCCGGCGCAGCGACTGGCCGGCCAGCTCCGGGTCGGTGGCGATCGCGACCACCTCGACCGCGTGCCGGTCGGCGGCGGCGAGGATGTCTGGCTCGTCCAGCTCGTCGGGGTGCAGCGGGGCGTCCTCGGTCGTGGCGCTGCTCGCGGCGCTGTTGTCGCCACGGGGACGGCAGGTCGCGACGACCCGGAAACCGTCGGTCGGGCGGCTCTCGAGGTGCTCACACAGCGTCGCGGCCGGGCCACTGCGCCCGACCACGAGAACCCTGTGCATGCAGCGACCTCGGACCCGATGCCGGTGCAGGTCCTTCCGCAGCGCGTACCGCAGCAGCAGCGCGGCGATCACCATCACCGGGATCGCCAGCACCACGAAGCCGCGGGCGATCTCGGCCTTGGTGACGTACGACGTCATCGCGACCGCCGCGGTCAGCCCGACGCCGGCCCGCAGCAGCGAGCGGAACTCGTCCGGCCCGGCGCCGAAGAACCGCGGGTCGTACCCCTTCGACAACGCGACGACCGCGACCCAGGCGATCGGCAGCAGACTGCTCACGATCAGGTAGCTGGAGCCGACGTGGTACCCGAACCGGGTCAGCAACGCGATCGAGACGCCGAGCATCGCGGCGAGCAGGTCCCCGCCGACGGCAGCCCAGCGGTACACACCGACCCAGCGCGGCTCGGTCGACCGCGACGGCAGCGGGACGATCGCCGGGACCTCGTGCGGGACGACCCAGAGCGGACGCCGGCCTTCCAGGCTGTCCACCGCGTCCGGCGCTTCTGCTCCGCTCACAGCGGTCCTGTTCCCTCCCGCAACTGCTCAGCCACGCAGGGTGTCCGCTGCGGCGTGCAGTGTGTCCTTGTTAACCCGCGCTTAGGCGACGGGTCACCGAAGATTACTACGGGAGCGGGCCCCGGGCGACGCCTGGCGCCGAACCTTGTCAGGATCTTTCGTCACGGCGATTGGACGAGTAGGTCCGCCGGCCGACGGCGGGTGCCGTCCAGGAACGCGGCGAGCCGGCCGCCGACCGTCTCGCGGGAGAACTCGGTCTCCGCACGGCGGCGCGCGGCGACCGCCATCGCGACCCGGCGCGGCTCGTCCTGGAGGGTCTCGATCAGCAGCCCGGCGGCGGATTCGGCGTCGTCGAGCGGCCAGAACCGGCCCTCGATCCCGGGCGCGACCATCTCCGGGATACCGCCGACCGCGCCCGCGAGGACCGGCAGCCCGGCGGCCATCGCTTCGAGGATCGCGATCGGGAGGTTCTCGATCGTCGCGGTGTGGCAGTAGAGCCGGTGGCCCGGCAGCAGCGACGGCGGATCGGCCTGGTAGCCGAGGAAGCGGACCTGGTCGCCGATGCCGAGGCCGTCGGCGCGGCTCTGGAGTGCGCGGCGGTCCGGGCCGCTGCCGATGATGTCGACGGTGTAGCGGTGCCCGCGCCGGGCGGCGGCGCCGAGGACGTCGATCAGGTACGCCTGGTTCTTCCGTCCTTCGAGGAATCCGACCGTCACCAGGTCGGCCGTCTCCCCCGTGGCTGTTGCTGCCGAAGGGCTGACCGGGTTCGGTACGACGGCCGACGGGACGCGCCGGATCGCCGGGATCCGTTCCGCCAGGACCGACCGCGCGAACTCCGACATGTAGACGATCCCGTCGAGCTCCGGCAGCAGCCGTTCCTCGTACGCGCGGATCGACCGGTACAGCCGGCCGCCCTCCGGGAGCTCGCCCTTCCCGGCCCACTCGTCGGCCTGCGAGATGTTGAGGTGCGCGGCCATCACGACGGGCTGCGTCGTCCGCGCCCGCAGGGCGGCGCCCGCGGACACCGGGCACTGCGTATAGATGACGACATCAGGATTGTTGACAATCTGCCGACGGAGCGCCTGCTCGAGATAGTGCGCGTGCCAGTGCCGGTACCACCAGACGCCGGCCGGTTTGCTGAACCAGCGGAGGCCGATCCGCGCGGCGAACACCGGCGTCAGCAGCACCGACCGCGACGAGAACGGGCTCACCACAGCGGCGGCGCGATCCGCTCCCTGCAGGTACTCGTGGAACGTCCGCACGTGACTTTGCAGACCCGACGTACCAGCCGGCCGCATCGGCGTCGCGACCACGATCTCCAGCTTGTTCATACCGACGTTCTCCCTAGGCCACTGCGGTTTGCTGGGCGGCGGCGACGTGGTCGCGGCGCGCGGTCACCAGGCGGCTCCACCAGACGGCGATGCCGAGTACCGACGCGATCGCGGACCCCCACACGACGCCCTGCGCTTCCCAGAACACTCCGCCGAGGGCCGCGAGGACGACGAACATCGATGTCGCGACGAGCTGCGACTGCATGGTCTTGTCGGCACGCCCCAACGCCCGCAGCCCGGCCGACGGCCCGACGTACAGGCAGCCGGCCGCGGAGCTGATCACCACGCCGAGCACGAGCGCCCGCGCGTCCGGCCACACGCTGCCGAGGACCAGCTCGCCGATCCCGAGCGGGAACACGACCAGGATCACCACGCCCCAGGACACGGCGATTGCCGACAATCCACCGCTGAGGGCCGCGCACAACTTCCACAGCGCGTGCGGCCCGCGACTCAACGCCCGCGCCGCCTCGGGTACGGCGACCTGCCCGACGCCCATCAGCAACGCGGCCACCGGGCCGATCAGCATCTCGGCGCCGCGGATCGCACCGGCCGCGGCCAGGCCGCCGCTCGCCGCCACGATCAGCGTCCGGATCTGCCCGCCCGCGCCGAGCACGACGTTCTCGACCAGGAACCGCAGTCCGAGGTCGCTGTGACTGCGCAACCAGCCGATCGCTCCGGCGGGTCGCGGCAGGACGCCCGCCTGCCGGATCCCGTACAGGCCGGCGACCGCCGCCGTACCGCCGAAGGTGAGCAGTGCGGCGGTGATGCCGAAGTCCAGGTAGCGGCCGACGAAGAGGACGGTCAGCAGCAGGATTGTCCACAGCGTGTCGTTCACGAACGTCTTCACGCCCTGTCCGGCGGCGAAGAACGCGGACCGCCAGCTGTCCTGCAACGTGAGGCCGGGCAGGACGATGCCTAGGGCAATGAACGCGGCGCCGGGCTCGGAGCCAGGCGTGGTCGCCCTGAGGACGAGGCCGATCAGTACGCAGACCACGCCGCCGGCGATGCCGACGAGGATCGCGACGCCGCTCGCGGCCGCGACTGCCTGGCGACGGTCGGTGTCACCGGACACGCTGAACCGGACCATCAGGGCGTCGGTCGACAATGCCCGCGAGCAGTTCAGCGCCACCGAGTAGGCGAGGAACGCCAGCCCGAGCGCGCCCAGACCCGTTGCCCCGAGCAACCGTGCGACGAACACCCCGAGCAGGAAGTTGCCGATGCTGGACACCGCCTGGTCGGCGATGCCCCACCCGAGTCTGCCGGCCACCCCGCGCCGCCCCGGCCGGGCGTGCATGCCCGTCACGACGTTTCCCCCACGCGGGTCGTCCGCGGCGCGTCGAGCAGCTGCGCGGACAGCCTGTCGAACTGTTCGGACAGGCGTACCCGGTTGGCTGTCACGTGTTCGGTGAGGGTGCGGGTGATCTGTTCACGGTCGTTCTCCAGGGCGGCGACCTGCTTCTCGAGCAGGTCCGCGTCGAGGCCGGCGATCTGCTGCACCCAGGCGCCGACTCCGAGCTGGTTCATCAGCTCGGTGTGCTTGCGCCCGTACGCGATCGCGACCGTCGGCTTGCCGAGCATCAGCGCCACCAGCACGGTGTGGAACCGGGTCCCGACGACGGTGTCCGCCTGGCTGAGCTGGGCCATCACATCGTCGATTGTTGACAATCCTTCGAAAACCACCGGCGGCTCGCCCGACCCGGTCCAGCGTGCCCTCGCGTCGGCGAGGATCTCCTGGACGACCGGTTCGTCGTTGAAGTCACCGATCATCAGCCGTACCCGGCGCCCGTCGTCGACCAGCGACCGCACCAGTTGCGTCATCTTCGCGACGTAGGCCGCCCGGACCTCGTCGGCGCGGTGCCGGTCGGCCGGCGTCCCGTCGTACGCCATCACTCCGACCGCGACCACCCCGCTCGGCTCCGGAGGCGCGGGCGGGACGGGCAATGCGAAGACCAGATCCGGGTACGTCGGATCGTCGGCGCCGGCCATCCCCATCCGGCGCGCCGCGTCGAGCGACGACTGGTCACGGAACGACCGGTAGTGCGCCAGCCGGCACGCGATCTTGAGCAGCCGCCCGGTGACGGGCTGCTCGACCACGGTCGCGCCGACGCTGACGTACGCCGTCTTCGTACCGAACAGCCGACCGGCCACGGACACGAGGAACAGCGAGTACGGGAACTCCCACGGGCGCTGCGGCAGATCGGTCTCGAACAGCCCCATCCCGGGCAGGATCACCACATCGTGACCGCGGACCCACGCCCCGATCCAGATCGCGTCCGCGACCGCTCCGACAGCGATCCGCAGGATCGTCAGCACCACGTGCAGCAACCGCGACCGTGACCGCGCCGCCGGACGCAGCCAGTTCAGCCGGACGACGGGCAGCCCGTACCGCTCCCCCACCGGCTCGGGGCCGGTGAACATCGCGTCGAGAACCGCATCGGGATGATCCCTGCGCAGGTAGCGCAGGACGGCTTCGAGACTCGCGTCGTTGCCGAGGTTGCCGGCGCCGATCCGCCCGAACAACCCCACCCGAAGGCCCCCTGACCGGACCACTCAGCTCGCCTCCTGCCCGGCCACCACGGCCCGTACCGACAGCCCGTCGACGGTGCCGAACGTCGACGGCGGCTCCGCCGGGTACCAGCGCCGCAGCCGCCGCGACACCCGGCTCCCGATCCACCGGAAGATCTGGCCGTAGCAGGCGACCCGTTCCTTCCAGGACAACGGCGCCCGCCCGACCGCGCTGAACCAGCTCAGCACGTACTCCGCGACCAGCCGGACGGCGGGATTGCGGCGCCGGTCCAACCGCTTCGGGTCGAGGTTCGCGCAGGCGGTGTTGATGTCCGAGAGCGACAGCCGCCCCGCGTGGTGCCGCCGGAAGTACAGCCAGTCCGGGACCTGCACGAACGTCCCGAGCAACGCCAACTGCGCGGTGAACGTGTAGTCCGCGTGGTAATAGCTGCCGTGCGGCTTCACGCTGCGCAGCGCATCGGCGCGGATCACGCCGTAGAAGTCGTCGGCGCACAGCGCGCCCGGGGTGTCCCCGTCGAGCATCATGCTCCGGAGCCGCTCGGACGGGCGCGGCGCGTCGGTCTTCAGCGGGTACTCGAGCGCCTGCGTCACGGTCCCGTCGCCGTCGATCGCGGCGCCCCACGAGTGCGCCAGTACTGCCTCCGGATGCTGGTCGAGCAGCGCGATGCAACGCTCGAACAGGTCCCGCGCGTACAGGTCGTCGGACGAGACCCACTTGAACAGCTCGCCGCGGCTCTGCCGGAACACGTAGTCGTGGTTCGGCGCGGCTCCGATGTTCCGGTCCTGCCGGTGGAACCGGATCCGCGGGTCACGCGCGGCGTACTCCCGGCAGATGTCGTCCGTGCTGTCGGTCGACGCGTTGCTGGAGATCACCAGCTCGAAGTCGGTGTACGTCTGCCCGAGTACGGCGTCCAGCGCGGGCCGCAGGTACTCCTCGCCGTTGTAGACGGGCAGGCCGACGCTGAGTCGGGGCGTACTGGTCATCGTGGTGCTCCGTTCGGCTGGACGGCGGGCAGATCCGGGAGCTTCCAGAGCGCGAGCCGGCTCGGGTCGACGTCGCCGCCGTCGGCCATCGACTCGACCGGGTCCGGGAAGCCGAACGGCGGGAGGCCGAAGTTCAGCTGCCGCCAGTTGCTGCCGGTGAACTGGTTCCGGTTCCGCTCGACCTCCGGGTAGGTGTTCAGCAGCAGCCAGGTCGCGCCGGTCCGGCGGAAGTTCTCGAGGATCAGCGCGGCGTCGGCGTACGACACGTGCACCAGGCAGTCCCGGCAGAGGATCACGTCCGCGTGCGGCAGCTCGGCCTCGGTCAGGTCGCCGACCGCGAAGCTGCGCCGGTCGTCGGCGTACAGACGCCGATTCTCCGCGATCACGCCCTCGACGATGTCGACGCCGTAGTACTGCTCGACCGGGAGCTCGACGTGCCGCATCCAGTTGAAGTCGCCGCACGGTGCGTCGAGCAACGAGGTCGCGTGCAGCCGTTCCAGCAGATCGGGCAGCTGCGCGCGGACGTTGTCGGTGGCGCGCAGCTCCGACCCGGTCCCGGATCCCGACTCGGCGCTGCCCCACGTCGCCGAGTCGTAGATCTTGGTGAACACGGCCTGCCGGGACGTCACCCGCCACCGCAGCCCGTGGAACACGCCTTGGCCGGCCAGGGAATCACGCAACCGCCCGAGCATTCTGGACATCGGCTTCCTCCCCCTAGACGAAGCGCCGGAAGACCGGTTTGACGGGACGGCCGCCGAGGACCGCGTGCACGTTCCCGGCGTCGAGCACGTCGCGGTAGACCCGGCAGGCGCCGGCCACGACCTCGACGGTGCGGTCGATGTCGGCGTCGCTCAGCGCGCTGCTGACCACGAACGACGGGCCGATCACGCCGCCCCGGATCAGCTCCCGGAGAAACAGGGTCCGGTACGGCTGCGAGGGCTGCAGGTCCTCGTCGAGCGTCGCGAACACCAGGTTGCCCGGCCGCCCGCGGACCACCACGTGATCCTGTACGCCGGCCGCCGCCGCCACCTCCCGAACGCCCCGAGCGAGCCGCTCGCCACGTTCGTGCAGCCGCGCGGCGATGCCCTCCTCGGCGTACACGTCCATCACCGCGACGGCGGCCGCGAGCGCGTGCGTCTCGGCGCCGTGGGTGGTCGACAACAGGAAGACCCGCTCGTGGACGTCCCGCAGCCCGCCGCGTTCGAGGAACTCGCGTTTGCCCGCCAGCGCGGACACCGCGAACCCGTTGCCGAGCGCCTTGCCGAACGTCGACAGGTCGGGCGTCACGCCGTACAAGCCCTGCGCGCCCGCCTCGGAGAACCGGAAGCCGGTGATCATCTCGTCGAAGACCAGCAACGCACCGTGGCGGTGGACGAGGTCGCGCAGCCCTTCGAGGTACCCGGGCGGCGGGTCGTGCTGGGTCGCGGCCTCCAGGATCACGCAGGCGATCTCGCCGTCGTGCTGCCGGAACAGCTCCTCGGTGGCGGCCAGGTCGCCGTACGGGAAGCCGACCGTCAGGTCCGCGATCGCGTCCGGGATGCCGGCCGCCATCGGCGTCCGGGCGATGAACCAGTCGTCGATCGAGAAGAACGCGTGATCGGTGCACACGGCAACCAACGGCCGCCCGGTGACGGCCCGGGCCAGCTTGACCGCGGCGGTCGTCGCGTCCGAACCGTTCTTGCCGAACTTCACCATCTCCGCGGTCGGCACCGCGGCCAGGAAGCGTTCGGCGGCCTCCAGCTCGACGATGCTCGGCCGGACGAAGTTGCTGCCGCGGTCCAGCTCCCGGCGGACCGCCGCCAGCACCCGGGGATGCCGGTGCCCGAGGCTCACCGCGCGCAGCCCGGAGCCGTACTCGACGAACTCGTTGCCGTCGACATCCCAGACGTGCGCGCCGTCGCCACGGTCGATCACCGGCGCCATGTCCGCCGGGAACTGGTCCTCGCCCTTGGCGTAGGTGTGCGCGCCGCCGGGGATCAGGTCGTGCAGCCGCTTGTTCGCGGCGATGGACTTCTCGAAGTTCATGTCAGCCTCGCAGTGGCCAGGGCGAGTGGTGATGCGGCACGGTCGCGGTCGGACATCAACGACACCGGCAGCGGCCACGGGATCCCGAGGTCGGGATCGTCGAAACGGATCGCGACGTCCTCGGACGGGTCGTGCGCCCGGTCGATCCGGTACGAGACGTCCGCCGGTTCGGTGAGCGCCTGGAACCCGTGCGCGCAGCCGGCCGGTACGTAGACCGTCACCTGGTTGTCGCCGGTCAGGTCGAACGTCTCCCGGTTCCGGTACGTCGGCGACCCCGGCCGCAGGTCGACCACGACGTCGAACACCGCGCCGTACGAGCAGCGCACCAGCTTCGCCTCGCCCTGCCCGGAGCGGGTGTGCATGCCGCGGACGACGCCCTTGCGGGACCGGGAGATGCTGTCCTGGACGAACGCGTCCGGATCCAGCCCGGCCTTCGCGACCACGTCCCGGTCGAACGTCCGCGAGAAGAACCCGCGCTCGTCGCGATGCGGCGCGGGCCGGAACAGCAGCACGCCCGCGATGCCCGGTACCTCGATGACCTCCATGGGGTCAGAGCCCCCTCTCGTGCGGCTCCGGGAGCGGCACGAGGTACGTCGTACCCCAGCCGCCGCCGGCCTCCAACTGAGTGATGATCTCGTCGGCGATGTCCCAGGTCAGGACCAGTACGACGTCCGGCCGGGCCGCCGTCAGCTCGGCGATCGGGCGGATCGGGACCAGCCCGTTGCCGGGGATCCGCCGGCCGTGCTTGCCGGCCGCGAGGTCGACGGTGAACGGCAGCAGGTCCGTCGTCACCTTGCTCATGTCGAGCAGCAGCGGCGCCTTCGACGGCGCGCCGTACCCGAGGACCGTCCGCCCCGCGGCCTGGTGCCGGGCCAGCTCGTCGTGCAGCGCACCGGCGGCATGCCACGCGGCCTCCTGCAACGTGCCGAGCTGTACTTCGTCCGCGATGCCGGCCGCGTCCTCGTCCTCCAGCACCACGTCGACCGACGCGTCCGGACGGGCGTCCGCGGCATGCCGGAGCATCACGAGCAGGCTGCCGCCGTACATCTCGACCTGCCGGACCGACTCGACCGTGAGGCCGTGCAGCGCTGCCAGGTTCCGGAGCGCGCGCAACGACATGTACACCCAGTGGCCGTGCCGGATCGTGTCGAACTGGTTGCCGACGAACAACGGCAGCAGGTGGTGGAACTCCATCACCAGCAGCCCGCCCGGCGCCAGCCGCTCGGCCCGCAGCTTGAGCATCTCGCCGTACTGCGGCTCGTGCACGATCCCGTGCACGTCGACGACCAGATCCGCTTGCTCGTCACTGTGCGCGGGCCGGCACCCCCCGGCGTGCAGGTGCTCGAGCCACGAACCCCCGTGCGGGCTGCCGAACTCGAACACCACCTTCAGGTCCGGGTAATCGCTCAGGATCTCCTTGACCGACGCCTCCGCATGCCGGCGGCTCGTCGCCGACTCCACCGCCAGCGGCTCCTCCGGCAACTGCGGCTCCACCGGCCCGAGCTGCACCAACGTGCACCCCCGGCACAACCACAACGAGAGCGGCCACCGCGGATCCGGTCCCGGGTCGTCCGCCGGCGGGAAGTGGTCCGCACACGGCTGCTCCCCCAGATCCACCACCGGTACGACGTCCTCGCCCGCACACCCGCGACACCTGAAGCTCACCATGTCAACGTCGCCTTCGCCGTCGTGAAGGCCTCGGCGTACGGCGCCCGGCACTCCATGCCCCGCAGCCGCGCCAGCCCCGCGAACACCTCTTCGTCGAACCAGTCGTGCGGCACCTGGGACGGATACGCCTTGTGCAGCAGGGCGATCTTGTCCCGGAGCTGCTCCTCGGTGAGTTCGACGTACAGCCACGGGCGGCTGAAATCGCCGTCCCACTTGGGGATCTCGTAGTGCAGCACGAGGTGGTTGCGCCAGACCGTCGGCGCCAGCTCGGCGAGCAGCCGGTGGTCCTGGTGCGCGTCGGTCCGGCTCGGTGCCAGCACCAGGTCGGCACGCCGGCTGCTACGGGCCGTTGCCTCCAGCAACTCCTTGGTCCGGTTCCAGTACGCCGGCAGCCGGCCGTCGGGCAGCTCCGCCGACGTGACGGTGACGTCGCACTCCGGCAGGAACAGCTCCGCCGCCCGGCGCGCCTCCTCCAGGCGGACCGGCGTACCGGTCGCGATCACGAACTCCGCGGACAGCTCCGGCACCGACTCGGCCAGCTTCAGCAACGTGCCGCCGCAGCCGATCTCGATGTCGTCCGGATGGGCGCCGAGGGCAACCAGGTGGACCGGCCCGTCGATCAGGCCGAGTTGGAACGGAAGCATCAGACCGCCGCCATCGGGGACGTCTGGTGGCTCCACAACGCCCACGGCTTCTTGCCCGAGCGGTACAGGTCCTCCAGCTCGCTGCGTTCCTTGAGCGTGTCCATCGGCGCCCAGAACCCGTGGTGCGGGATCGCCTCCAGCCGACCCATCGCCGCCAGCCGCGGGAACGCGTCCCCGACCAGATCCTCGCCCTCGTGCAAGACGTCGAAGATCTCCTTCTTCAGCACGAAGTACCCGCCGTTGATCCAGACGTTCAGGTCCGCGGCCGAGCGCAGCCCGGTGATCCGGGAATCCGTCCCGAACTCGACGACGTGGAACGACGCCTGCGGCGGCACCGCGAGCAGGCTGGCCGTGATGTCGCTGGTCATCACGTGGTCGACGATCTTGTCCATCGGCGCGTCGGTCAGCACGTCGCCGTAGTTCGCCAGGAACGCGTCGTCGTCCTCCAGGTACGGGCGCACCCGGCGCAGGCGCTCACCGATACTCGTGTCGATCCCGGTGTCGACGAAGGTGATCTTCCACTCGCTGATGTCGGACTCGAGCAGCTCGATCTGCTGCCCGCCCTTCGTCATCACGAAGTCGTTCGAGACCGTCTCCTCGTAGCGCAGGAAGTACTCCTTCACCGACTTCCCGCCGAACCCCAGCGGCAGGATGAACTCGGTGTGCCCGAAGTGTGCGTAGTACCGCATCACGTGCCACAGGACCGGCCGGTCGCCGATCGTCATCATCGGCTTCGGTGCGGAATCCACGCCGCTGCGCATCCGCAGCCCGTGCCCCCCACAGAAGATCACGACCTTCATTGCGGTGTTCCCTTCCCCCCGGAACGGACTAGATCACTTCAAGTTTTGGGATCGGTACGACGAACTTGGCGCCCCAGTCCCGTGCGTAGCCGAGCTGGTGGACGATCTCCGTGCGCAGGTTCCACGGCAGGATCACGATGTAGTCGGGGCGCGTCTCGGCCAGGCGCTCCGGGGCGAAGATCGGGATGTGCGTGCCCGGCAGGTACATGCCGTGCTTGTGCGGGCTGCGGTCCACCGTGTACGGCAGCAGGTCCTCGCGGATGCCGCAGTGATTGAGCAGCGTGTTGCCCTTGCCGGGAGCGCCGTACCCGGCCACGGTCTTGCCGTCGCGGCGCGCCTGGATCAGGAACTCCAGCAGGTCGGACTTGATCGTGAACACCTCGTCGGCGAACCCCAGGTGGCCTTCGACGGTGTGCAGCCCGGCGTCCTGCTCGTCCTGCAGCACCTTGCCGACCAGCTCGGTCGGCTCGCCGCTGGGTGACGAGAACACCCGGAGCGAACCCCCGTGGCTCTGCAGCTCCTGTACGTCGACCACCGTGAGGCCGGCGCGGCTCAAGGCCTCGGCCGCCGTCTTCAGGGTCAGGTACTGGTAGTGCTCGTGGTAGATCGTGTCGTACTGCCGGTTCTCGATCAGCCGGAGCAGATGCGGGAACTCGAGCGACACCAGGCCGTCGTCCTTCACCAGCGCGCGCAGACCCTTGGCGAAGTCAACGATGTCCGGGACGTGCGCGAACACGTTGTTGCCGACGACAAGATCCGCCTTCCCGTGCCGGGCCGCCGCGTCGAGGCCGGTCGCCTCGCCGAGGAAGTAGCTCTCGGTGCGGATGCCCTTCTCGTTGGCGATCTTCGCGATGTTCGCGGCCGGCTCGATGCCGAGCACCGGGATTTTGAGGGCGACCGCGTGCTGCAGCAGGTAGCCGTCGTTGCTGGCGGCCTCGACGATCAAGCTGTTCTCGTCGAGGTCCAGCCGCTCCTGCATGTCGACGACGAACCGGCGGGCGTGCTCGACCCAGCTGGTCGAGTACGACGAGAAGTACAGGTAGTCGCTGAACACGTCGTCGGCCGCGACGTACGCCGGCAGCTGGACGAGCAGGCAGTTGCCGCAGATCCGCACATGCAACGGGTAGAACGTCTCGCCGCTGTCGAGCTGGTCCGTGCGCAGGTAGCTCTCGCACGGCGGCGACATGCCGAGGTCGACGAACGTCTGCGTCAGCGGTTCACCGCAGAGCCGGCAGGCTGGATCGGTCATCGGGCCAGCTCCTTCGGTCCGGGGAACTGCGCGTCGGTGCTGCGGCGCAGCCGGCCGTCGACCAGTCCCGCGTCGAGCAGCTGCTGGATACGGCGCAACCGGACGAAATGCGCGGAGTTGAAGTCGTCGAGCGTGAGGCCGTGCCGCCGGTAGGCGTCGTACAGCTCGTCGACGCCCTTGCGGACCGACCACTGCAGCTTCAGGTCCGGGAACGTGTCGTCGAGCTTGCCGAAGTCCACCTTGTAGTTGCGCAGATCCGGCCCGGCGCCGTCCGCGATCGACAGCGTCGACCCCGGGACCGCCTCGCGGACCATCTCGGCGATGTCGCGCACCTGCACCACGTCCTCGGCGCGGCCGACGTTGAACGCCTCGTCGTGGACCTTCTCCCGCGGCGCCGCCAGCACCGCCTGGAACGCGCGGCTGATGTCCTCGATGTGCACGAGCGGCCGCCACGGGGTGCCGTCACTCTCCAGCCGCACCTGCCCGGACGTCGCCGCGATCGCTGTCAGATTGTTGACAACAATGTCCAGCCGCAGCCGCGTCGAGGCGCCGTACGCGGTCGCGTTCCGCAGGTACGTCGGGCTGAAGTTGTCGTCGGCGAGCTTCGACAACTCCTGCTCCGCCAACGCCTTCGTCTCTCCGTACGCCGTCACCGGGAACAACTCCGCGTCCTCGGCCACCGCCTCCGACCCCGCCGCGCCGTACAAACTGCACGACGACGCGAACAGGAACCGCTGGACCCCCGCGTCCTTCGCGGCCCGGGCGAGGTTCAGCGTCCCGTCCAGGTTGACCGAGTACGTCGCCGCCTTGTCGAGATTCCCGAGCGGATCGTTCGACAACGCCGCCAGACACACGACCGCGTCGTACCCCCGAACGTCCGCCACCGTCACATCCCGCAGATCCCGCGGCGCCCGCCCCCCGATGTCCTCCGGCCCACCCAACAGGTCGCATCCCTCGTACAACCCGGAGTCCAGCCCCCCGACCTCATGCCCGAGCCCCCGCAGAAACGGCACCATCACCGCCCCGATATAACCCCGATCCCCCGCAACCAGAACCCTCATCCCGCCATCCCCTCACCCCACAAGTCCCGTCGCCCAATACAGATCAACGGAAACCCGCCCTGATACAGCCAATTTGGGGGGTGAGACAAAGACCGGAAACAGTCAGCGCTCCTGGGACCGGGAGGCACCCGGCCCCGCCGGCCGGTCGACGCTCGCCGGCGGCGCCCCGGCCGGGGGCGGCGCAGTACCAGCGGGCGGACTGTCGCGGAGAACCTGTTGCAGCACGTCCTGAGGCATCGGCAGCCGATGCGGTGTCGTCTGGACGCCGGGGCGCTGCGGTCCGACGCTCGGGCCACCGCCGCCGGTCAGGCCGTGCAGACTCGGTTCCTGCTTGCCACGGTGCCGCCCGAGACGCTCACCCGCGATCGCAGCCGGATCCATGCTGCGATGGTTGAACGCCACGATCTGCCGGACGGGTTGTGCGTTCGGATCCCGCACCACGCGGCCGTCCTCAATCTGCGGGAGCGGGTCGAACTCCCGGTAGACCATCCTGTGCGACGGACGTGGACGCGCCGCCGTACCTCCTTCGTCGAAGACGGCCACCTTGATCTCGGCCGCGTCCCGCAGGTCGTGCGACGACGGGCCGTAGCTCAGCTGCTTGCTGATGTACTCACCCTCGCGGCCGTCACGGAGCGCTGCCATACCGTCTCGGAAGGCCTCGAACTCGCGGCCGGCGTCGCTGTTGGGATCCTGCTTCCAGGCGGCGTACAGCTGGTTGACCTCCTGGCGCAGCTCGGGGTGAACGGTGAGGCGGTAGTTCACCGTTTGTCACCGCCGCCCTCGGGTTCGTCCAGTCCCCACTCCCGCAGCATTTCGTCGTACGGCACGTAGTCCTCCGGGCGTGCGTTCGCCAGGCGCGCGCGGGTGAGGTCCTCCAGCTTGCGGTCGGACTCGGCGTCTTCCCTCAGGCGCTCGTACTCGGCCCATTGTTCGAAGGTGATCACGACGCCCTCGGGCCTCGGCTCGTCACCGAAGAACACCGGCTCGTTCTCACCGGAGCGGAAGAGCTGGAGGATTCTGCCCAGGGTCCGGCCGACGGTACCGGTGTCGATGACGTGCAGGGTGTCACCGTTCGGGAGTTTGAACTGGGCTTCCATGAGTACTCCGATGTCCGCGGGCGCGTGCACATTCCGTGACCCAGGATAGTTTCCGGAGGGGATTTCCCGCGGGAAGTTTCCGTAGGGGTGTATCAGCGTGGTGGGGTGGGTGCTCTCATGGGCGCTGGGGCGTGGGGACGTCGGGATCTTGCCTGTGGGGGGCGTTATGAGAGTTGCCGTGTTCGGCTTGGGGTATGTGGGGTCGGTGACGGCGGCTTGTCTGGCTGCTGCCGGGCATGAGGTGTGGGGGGTGGACGTCGACACCGCCAAGGTGGAGCCGATTGCGCGGGGAGACAGTCCGGTTGTCGAGCCGGGGCTGGACGAGCTTGTGGCGGCCGGGGTTGCGGCGGGGCGGTTGCGGGCGACCACCGATCCGCGGGTGGCCTTGGAAGGTGCCGATGTCTCGTTGATCTGTGTCGGTACGCCGTCGACCGCGGCGGGGAGTACGGATCTCACCTACATCAAGCGGGCGGTGCGGGACATCGCCGAGGCGGCGCGGGACGTCGTACGGCCGGAGTCGGGGTTCCACAGCATCGTGGTGCGGAGCACGGTCCCGCCGGGGACGGTGGACGAGGTCGTGGCGCGGGTGCTGGCCGAGGTGCCGGCGGCGGACGGGCTGACGTTCGGTACGGCGATGTGCCCGGAGTTCCTGCGGGAGGGGTCGGGGCTGGCGGACTTCTACGCGCCGCCGTTCGTTGTCGTCGGCACCGGGGACGCACGGGTGGGTACCGCTCTGACCGACCTGTTCGCGTTCCTCGGCAAAGACGTGCAGATTGTTGACATTCGGACGGCCGAGGCGCTGAAGTACGCGTGCAACGCGTTCCACGCCACGAAGGTGTCGTTCGCGAACGAGATGGGCCGGATCTTCCGGCACTTCGCCGTGGATTCGCGCGAGGTGATGAAGATCTTCGTGCAGGACACCAGCCTGAACATCTCGCCGTACTACCTGAAGCCCGGCTTCGCGTTCGGCGGCTCGTGTCTGCCGAAGGACCTGCGCAGCGTCCTGCACCTGGCGCGGATGAACGACACCGAACTCCCGCTGCTGTCCGGCGCACTCGCCACCAACGAGCGCAGCGTCCGCGACATCGTCGACCGGGTGATCGCCGGACCGGGCCGCGAGATCGCGCTGCTCGGGCTGAGCTTCAAGCACGCCACCGACGACCTCCGCGAGAGCCCGAACGTCGAACTCGCCGAGCGCTTGATCGGCAAGGGCTACAACCTGCGGATCTACGACGCGATCGTGAACCCGACCCGCCTGGTCGGCGCGAACCTGCGCCACGTCCAGTCGAAACTGCCACACCTGCAACGGGTCCTGACCGACGATCCACACGCCGCGCTGGCCGGCGCCGACCTGGCGATCGTCTCCGCGACCGACACCGCCGCGGTCGAGGCGCTGCTCGACAACCCGCCGGCCCGGACGATCGACCTGGGCGGCCGGCTGGGTGCGGAGGTCGAGGCGCTGCCCGGATACGAAGGAGTGGGCTGGTGAGCGGTCCGCGGGTGCTGATCGTCATCCAGAACCTCTGGGTGCCGTTCGACCGCCGCGTCTGGCTGGAGTGCCAGGCGCTGGTGGCGGCCGGGTACGACGTGACCGTGGTGTGCCCGAAGGGCCCGGGCGATCCGTCGTACGACGTGATCGACGGCGTGACCGTGCACAAGTACAAGGCGTACGCACCGGGTGGCAGCAAGATCAGCTTCGTCTGGGAGTACGCGTACTCGTTCCTGATGACGCTCCGCCTGGTGTTCCGGGCCCGCAAGGCCGGCCGGTTCAAGGTCCTGCAGGCGTGCAACCCGCCGGACATCTTCTGGCCGATCGCGATGCTGCTGCGCCGCCTCGACGGCACGCGGTTCGTGTTCGACCACCACGACCTGTGCCCGGAGCTCTTCCAGTCCCGGTTCGGCGGTACGGCGAGCCTTCCGTACAAGGGACTGCGGTTCCTCGAGCGGACCACGCACCGCCAGGCCGACCACGTGATCTCGACGAACGACTCGTACCGCCGGATCGCGATCACCCGCAGCGGCAAGGCGAACCACGACGTGACCGTGGTCCGCACCGGCCCCGACCCGGACAAGCTCCGCCGCGGTACGCCGGACGACACGCTCCGCCGCGGGCACCAGCACCTGGTCACGTACATCGGCGTGATGGGTCCGCAGGACGGCGTCGACATCGTGGTCCGGGCCGCCGATCATATTGTCAACAATCTGCAACGCACCGACATCGCGTTCACGTTGATGGGCGGCGGCGACTCGTTCGACGAGGTGGTGGCGCTCCGCGACGAGCTCGGGCTCGGCGAGTACGTCGAGTTCACCGGGCGGGTGCCGGACGAGACCGTGCGCGCGGTGATGTCCACCGCGGACCTCGGGCTGTCCCCCGACCCGAAGAATCCGCTCAACGACGTGTCGACGATGAACAAGACCATGGAGTACATGGCGTTCGAGCTGCCGGTCGTCGCGTTCGACCTGGTGGAGACGAAGGTGTCGGCCGCCGACGCCGCGGTGTACGTGGAGCCGAACGACGTGGCCCAGTACGGCGAGGCGATCGTCGCGCTGCTCGACGACGAGGTCCGCCGGCGCCGGATGGCGAAGCTCGGCCGGGAACGTGTCGAGCGGGTCCTCGCGTGGCGGCACCAGCAGAAGGCGTACCTCGAGGTGTACGACCGGCTCACCGGGCATGTCAGCCGGGTCGGCACGGTCGCCGGCGTCAAGACGGGGTCCTGACGTGTGCGGCATCGCGGGCTGCTACCAGCAGCATGACGGCTTCGCGCTCGCGGAGGCGATGAGCGACCGGATCGCGCACCGCGGCCCGGACGCGGACCAGGTGTACGCGTTCGACGAGGGCGACGTGCGGGCGTACCTCGCGCATCGCAGGTTGTCGATCATCGACCTGTCGGCCGCCGCGGACCAGCCGTTCAGCAAGCGCGGGCTGACGATCTGCTACAACGGCGAGCTCTACAACTACAAGGAGATCCGGGCCGAGCTGTCGAGGTCCGGCGTGCACTTCCGCACCCAGAGCGACACCGAGGTCGTGCTCGAGGCCTGGCGCCGGTGGGGTCCGGAGTCGCTTACCCGGTTCCGCGGAATGTTCGCGTTCGCGATGCTGGACCAGGACAGCGGCAGCCTGTACCTGGCCCGCGACCCGCTCGGCATCAAGCCGCTGTACTTCCTTCGCCGCCAGGACGGCGTGATCTTCGCGTCCGAGCTGAAGGCGCTGGTGACCGCGGTCGGCAAGGAGCTCCGCACCGAACCCGGCGCGCTGATCGCGTCGATGCTGTACTACTGGCTGCCCGAGCAGCGCTGCGCGATCGACGGCGTCGAGAAGCTGCCGCCGGGATCGTGGGCGGAGTTCCGCCCGGACGGCACCAGCCGGAACGAGACGTACTGGCGGGTCGCGGACGTCGCCGCCGAGGCCGCGGCAGGTCCGCCGGCCGACCTGCGCCAGGTGATCGAGGAGTCGGTCGCCGCGCACCTGGTCGCCGATGTCGGAGTGTCGACGTTCCTCAGCGGCGGTCTCGACTCGAGCCTCGTGACGGTCCTGGCGAAGCAGCTGGATCCGGGGATCGACTCGTACACGATCACGTTCCGGGCGCAGGACCAGAAGCTCGAGGCGATGCCGGACGACGCGATCTACGCGCGCAAGGTCGCGCAGCAGTTCGGGATCGAGCTGCACGAGATCGAGATCGCGCCGGACGTCGTCGAGCTGCTTCCGCGGATTGTTGACAATCTGGACGAGCCGATCGGCGACCCGGCCGCGATCAACACGCTGCTGATGTGCGACACCGCCCGCGCCGCCGGCGTGAAGGTGCTGCTGTCCGGGATGGGCGCCGACGAGCTGTTCGGCGGGTACCGCAAGCATCTCGCCTGCGTGATGGGTGCGCAGTACCAACGACTCCCCGGCGTACTGCGGAACGGCATGGTCGGGCCTGCCGTGCGACGACTGCCGGTCACCGTCAACGGTCGGGGGCTGCGGTACGCGCGCTGGGCGAAGCGGTTCGAGACGTTCGCGAACCTGCCCGAGGAAGAGGCGTTCCGGCGCAGCTACACGATGTACGACGCGGACCAGCTCGCCGGGCTGATCAGCCCGGACCTCGACCCGTACGTCGGGAAGCTGCTCGCCGAACACAGCGACATCTACCACGACAACGCGCTCGACGATCATGTGAACCGGATGTGCCTGGCCGACTCCCGGATGTTCCTGCCCGGGCTGAACCTCACGTACACCGACCGCGCGAGCATGGCGGCGTCGACCGAGGTACGGACGCCGTTCGTCGACCCGGTCGTGGCGCGAGCCGCGTTCTCGATCCCGGGGAGCGCGAAGATCCAGTCGAAGATCCACTGGCGGGTGAGCAAACTGGCGCTGAAGCAGGCCGCCGAGGAGTGGCTGCCGAAGGAGATCATCTACCGGCCGAAGGCGTCGTTCAGCGCGCCGTTGCGGGCCTGGGTGCGGAACGACCTGCGCGAACTGGTCGACGACGTGCTGCTCCGCGGCGAGCTGGTCGGGAGCGGGTTCCTGCGGCAGTCCGCCGTTCAGCAGATTGTCGACAATGAACGATCCGGCCGCGAGGACTACTCCAAACAGATCTGGCAGCTGCTGACGCTGGAGACGTGGACGCGGCACATGCGCGCCCTGGGCGTGACCATCACCTCTGGATGAAGGACGGACATGAAGCAGGTTGCACAGAACTACAAGTCCGGCGAGCTGGCGGTCCTCGACGTACCGCCGCCGGCTTGTGCGCCGGGCGGGGTGCTGGTCCGTTCGCTGTACTCGCTGATCTCGACCGGGACCGAGCTGATGAAGGTCGGCGAGGCGAAGCTCTCGCTGGTGGGCAAGGCGAAGGCGCGGCCCGACCAGGTGCGCAAGGTGCTGGACACGGTCGCACAGCAAGGGCTGACGAGTACGTACAAGAAGGTGATGAACAAGCTCGACTCCTACACGCCACTCGGGTACTCGCTGTGCGGTGTGGTCGTGGAAGCCGGCGCGGGCGCCGAGGAGTTCAGCGTCGGGCAGCTGGTCGCCGCGGCGGGGAACGAGTTCGCGCTGCACGCGGAGTACAACTGGGTGCCGGTGAATCTGTGCGTGCCGGTGCCGGACGGCGTGCCGGCGGAGCAGGCCGCGTTCTCGACCGTCGGCGCGATCGCCATGCAGGGCGTGCGGCAGGCCGAGGTGCAGCTGGGTGACACCGCGGTGGTGATCGGGCTGGGTCTGGTCGGCCAGCTGGTGGTCCGGTTGCTGGTGGCCGCCGGCGTGCGGGTGTTCGGGATCGACACGGTCGCGGACCGTTGCCGGATGGCCGAGAAGGCGGGCGCGCTGTACTGCGCGGGCGCCGACGAGGCCGGGGTCGCCGCGCTCGAGCGGTCGTTGCTGCAGGCATCCAACGGGCTCGGCGCGGACCACATCCTGCTGGCCGCCGGTGGGCACTCGAACGGCCCGGTGGAGACGGCCGCCCGGCTGGCGCGGGACCGCGCGCGGGTGGTCGACATCGGCAAGACCAAGCTGGACCTGCCGTGGAACGCGTACTACGACAAGGAACTGGACGTCCGGTTCTCGCGGTCGTACGGACCTGGGCGGTACGACGACCGGTACGAGCTGGAGGGGATCGACTACCCGGCCGGCTACGTCCGCTGGACCGAACGCCGCAACCTGGAGTGCTTCGTCGACCTGATCGCCCGGGAGCAGATCGACGTCGGCGGCCTGATCGCGAACACCTTCCCGATCGCCGACGCGACCGACGTGTACCAGAAGCTCAGCACCGGAACGTACCCCGGTGTCGGCTTCCTGTTCGAGTACCCGAAGGAAGAGGAAGCCGTTCAGCACATCGACACCCGTCCGCGGCAGTCGACCACCAAACCGACGAGCGGCGGAGCTGTAAGGGTGGGGTTCGTCGGAGCGGGGAACTACGCGTCGAGCATGCTGCTGCCTCATCTGCAGAAGGACGAGCAGGTCGTACTCGGGCGGGTCGCGACGAACAAGTCGTTGTCGGCGGCCAACGCGCAGCGGCGGTTCGGTTTCGAGGAGGTCGGGACCGACGCGCAGGACGTACTGGCGGACGACTCGCTGGACGCGGTGTTCGTGGTGACACGGCACAGCTCCCATGCCGAGCTGGCGTGCCGGGCGCTGGAGACCGGGAAGGCCGTCTTCGTCGAGAAGCCGCTGGCGCTGACCGACGAGGAGCTGGACCGGGTCGTCGCCACCGTGGATGCCACCGGCAACGATCGGCTGATGGTCGGGTTCAACCGCCGGTTCGCGCCGCTGCTGGCCGATCTGCGGCACCGCTTCGGCGAACCCGGCGGCAACAGCTCGATCCGGTACCTCGTGAACGCCGGCAAACTCGACTCCACCAGCTGGTACCTCGACGCCGGCAAGGAAGGGACCCGGTTCGCCGGCGAGGGCGGGCACTTCGTCGACACCCTCACCTGGTGGCTGAACAGCCTCCCGACCGAGGTGTACGCCGTCCCCGGGCCCGACGCCGGCGATGTCCTCGTCACGCTCCGGTTCGCGAACGGCTCCGTCGGCACGATCACGTACGTCGCGGGCGGCAACGCGCGCTTCCCGAAGGAGACGATCGACGTCACCGGTGGCGGCCGGAACGCGCGCTTCGACAACTTCCAGCGGGCGGCGGTGTGGTCCGGGCGGAAACCCGTCACCCGCAAGTCCCGCAGTACCGACAAGGGCCAGCGCAACGAGCTGGAGCGTTTCGTCGCGGCGGTCCGCACCGGCGCCCCGATGCCGATCCCGTTCGAGCAGCTCGTCGCCACCACCCGCGCCACGATCGCCGTCGACCGCAGCCTGGCCTCCGGCAAGCCGGAGGTCGTGTGAGCCGCCAGCCTCTGGGCTGGTACGTCCGCCGCCTGCGCAGGATGTCCCCCACCGAACTCATCCAGCGCACCCGCGATGCCGGACGCCGCACTGCCTGGGCCTACCAACAGGTCCGGCCCGGGCAGGACGGAAAGCTGACCCTGCCGCTCCGACGCGAAAGACCGTTCAGTACGACGCTCCCGCCGCACATCGCCTGCGCCGTACCGGAAGATGCCCGTAAGGCGGTCATCCGTGCGGCCGACGCGATCATGGCGGGCAATCTCGAGGTGTTAGGGGTCTATCGGACCGACCTCACGGCGCCCGACTGGTTCCGTGACCCGGTCACGGGCCGCCGCTCCGACCCCACGCAGTACGTGTTCAAACTGAACCACCGCAACGAGGAAGCGGTCGGCAATATCAAGCAGGTGTGGGAGCTGTCCCGCCACCACCACCTGACCCAGCTGGCCGCCGCCTGGTACCTGACCCACGACGACCGGTACGCCGAACGTGTGGCCGACCACTTGAACGACTGGTGGCGGACGAACCCGTTCCTGTCCGGGGTGCACTGGGCCAGCGGTATCGAGGTCGGCCTGCGGCTGATCAGCTGGACCTGGATCAGACGCCTGCTCAACGACTGGCCCGAGATCACAGACCTGTTCGAGCACAACGAGCTGGCCCTGCAGCAGCTGTACTGGCACCAGCGGTACCTGGCCGCGTTCCAGAGCCACGGCTCCTCAGCCAACAACCATGTGATCGCTGAGGCAGCTGGACAGCTCATAGGTGCCTGTGCATTCCCATGGTTCACCAAGAGCGACCGCTGGCGCGCCAACGCCGCAGCCCTGCTGGAAAAGGAACTTGAAGCCAATACGTTCCCCTCTGGCCTCAACCGCGAGCTGGCCACCGACTACCACCGCTTCGTCTCAGAACTCGGCCTGTACGCCGCCGTGGAAGCCGACAATGCCGGCCGCCCGCTCAGCCAGGAAACGTGGGCCCTGCTGGCCCGAACGCTCGACGCGGCCGCAGCCATCGTCGACAACCGCCTACGCCCACCACGCCAAGGCGACGACGACGAGGGCATGGTCCTGGTCCTCGACCCGCCCGACATCAGCACGTGGTCGGCGTACCTCTCGCTGGGCACCGCCGTGGTCGGCAGAGCGCCCTGGTGGCCAGAAAGCCCAACTACTGCGACGTCGGTGATCGTCGGCGCCCTGGTGCACGGCCAGCAACCAGACAGACCCGCCGAGCGCCCAGGCCACTTCAGCGACGCCGGCCTGACAATCCTGCGCAGTAAGGACATCTGGTGCCGTGCAGACGCCGGACCGCACGGTTTTCTGTCCATCGCAGCCCACGCCCACTCCGATGCGCTCTCCTTGGAGGTCCGCGTCGACGGCGTTGATGTCCTGGCGGATCCCGGAACGTACTGCTACCACGGCGAAGCGGAATGGCGGGACTACTTCCGCTCCACGATCGCCCACAACACCGTGGAAGTCGCCGGCACCGAACAGTCCACCTGGGGCGGCCCGTTCCTCTGGTTGCGCGGGGCAACTGGCCAGGTCCTGCACCGCTCCCCCACCACGTGGGAAGCCGAACACGACGGCTACGCCCCGGTCACGCACCGACGTACTGCAACCCTTGAGAACGCAGTGCTCCGCGTAGCAGACACCTTGAACGCAACAGGCGACGTACGCATCGCCTGGCATCTGGGACCCGAGGTCAGCTTCGACCAGGACACGGGGCAACTGGAATGGCCGAACGGCTCGGCTGTGGTCGAACTGCCCGCGGAACTGGCCTGGACGACCTTCCACGGCAGCAACGATCCGTTGCTGGGCTGGTACTCACCGCGATTCGGCCACAAGGTCCCCAGCACGACCCTGCTCGGCACGGGCACCCTGCCCGCCGGCATCCCGGCAGTGACGACGTTCCGCTTCTGACGGATGTATCAGTACCTGCCTCCGCCCCTCTATTACTTCAGACGGATCCTGGAGGGGGCCTGTGAGCGCGCAGCAGTTGGACGTGAAGAAGTCGTGGCAGGCGATCCGGCGGCATCGGCTGCTGGTGGGGGCGGTTGCCGTGGTCGGACTGCTGGCGGGGATCGGGTACGCCTTCGTCCAACCGCCGATGTACAACGCGTCGTCGCTGGTCGTGCTCCCGCCGCCGCCCGAGTCCGCTTCGGGTATCAGTTCGAACGCCCAGAGCATCGACACGCAGGTGTACATCGCCGGGAGCGGACCGGTCCTGTTGAGCGCCGGCCAGAACGTGACGCCGGCGTTGTCCACCGAGCAGGCCCGGACGCGGGTGAAGGCGACAGCCGTCACCGAGGACGTCATCCGGATCGACGCACAGGGCACGACGGCCAAGCAGGCGGTCCAGCTGGCCAACGCGGTCGCCCAGGTCTACCTGGTGTTCATCACGACCGACCAGAAGCTGCCCGGCGACCTGGGCAAGCGGACCGGCGCACGCATGCTGGAGCAGGCGGTCAACGCGCAGGGCGGCAGCATGCTCGTCCACACCGGCATCTACGGTGGTCTGGGCGCGCTGCTCGGTGCCATCGCCGGTGCCGTCCTGGTCCTGGCCCGGGCCCGCGGTGACCGCCGGCTCCGGTTGCGCGACGACATCGCGGACGCCGTCGGGATCCCGGTCCTCGCGTCGGTCTCGTCGTACCGGGCGAACGATCCGTCGGACTGGGCGAACCTGCTGGAGCACTACTCGCCGACCGCGGTCGACGCGTGGGCGCTGCGCAAGGTCCTGCACAACCTCGCGCTGGACGCGAAGGGCGGCCAGCAGGTCTCGCTGACCGTGATCTCGTTCGCCGACGACGGCAAGGCGCGGCCGCTCGGGCCGCAGCTGGCCGCGTTCGCCGGGACGGTCGGCATCTCGACCTCGCTGGTGATCGACCAGCACCACGACAAGCCGTCCGGCCAGGTCGCGCTCGAGATCCACCTGGTGCTGGTGGACCGCGACGCGCCGCACCTGGACGACAGCGAGCGGACCACCCGGACGATCGTCGCGCTCTCGGCCGGCACCGTGACCGCCGAGGAACTGGCCAGGCTCGCGGTCGCGACAGCAACCGACGACCGGACCATCGACGGCCTGGTGGTCACCGATCCGGATCCGTCCGACCGGACGGTCGGCCGGGTCGCCCTGGCGCAGCGGCGGGCCGGCTCGCGGCTGCCCACGCTCCTCACCGGCACGGCAAGGCGGACCCGATGACGAACCAGCAGTTCTCCGATCAGCCCGTCACGAGTTGGGCCGAGGACGACGACGGCCTGTTCGCCGCCGAGCCGACCACGTCGAACCCGCCCGAAGGCCTGGTCACGCTGCGGTTCCTGCGCGACGCCGTGGTCCGGCACGCGCGGATCTGGATGGTGCTGGCGATCATCGGCTTCACCGGCGGGCTGGCGACGTACTTCCTGCTGCCCGCCCCCCACCAGGCGGCGGCCCGGGTACTTGTCACCACCCGCGAGGGCGACGACCCGGCGAAGGCGATGGCGACCGAGATCAGCCTGGCCACCAGCCGGACGGTGGCGGAGCGGACGATCGCGCTGCTCAAGCTGCCGGACACGCCGGACCAGCTGCTCGCCGACTACACCGCGACCATGCTGACCGACCGCGTGCTGCAGATCCAGGCGCAGGCGAAGACCGACGAGCAGGCCACCAAGCTCGCGACGATCATCGCCCAGACGTACCTGATCTTCCGCCGCGAGCAGATCGGGCTCGACGAGGGCCCGCTGGCCAAGGACCTGGCCGCGTCGCAGAACGAGCTGGCGCTCGCCCGGCAGGCGGTCGTTGCCAGCGGCGACGACCCGAACAACCCGAAGCTGCCGAACAGCCCGGAGATGGCGCGGTTCAACGCGGCCGGCGACAAGTACCGGTTCATCCAGCAGCAGCTGCTCGACCAGAGCACGCAGGCGTCGAAGATGAACTCCAGCCGGCTGCTCGACGCCCCGAGCCCGGTGCTCGTGCACGCCAAGCGCAACCTCGCGATCAAGGCCGGTACCGGACTCATCGGCGGCCTGTTCCTCGGCCTCGGGTTCGTCGTCGTACGGGCGCTGATCTCGGACCGGCTGTGGAAACGCCAGGACATCTCGAACGCGCTCGGCGCCCGGGTGCGGCTCAGTACCGGCCGACCGCCGCGCAACTGGCTGCCGTTCGGAGGAGTGCTGCGCCTGTCGCAGGCGGGGAATCCGGAGATCCAGCTGCTGTCGCAACACCTCGGCCAGCGCATCATCTGGGCGAAGCGGCCGACTCCGGCGCTCGTGGTGGTCAGCGTGGACGACGTACCGGCGTGTGCGCTCGCGGTCGCGGCGCGTGCGGTCGCGCTGGCCGAAGAGGGCAAGCACGTGCTGGTCGCGGACCTGACCGGGACCGGGGCGCTCGCGCAGAAGCTCGGGGTGAAGCAGCCGGGGACGCGGGACTCGCAGTTCAGCCAGCCCGGCCGGCGGATCGACGTGTTCCTGCCCGAGCCGGACGGCCTGCCGCCGGAGGGCTGCTACCTACGGCTCGGCGACAACAACCGGTCGAACGGGTCGGCCGACGTCCAGCTCGACGCGGCCTGGGACGCGGCCGATCTGGTCCTGACGCTCGCGACCCTGTCGCCGGCGATCGGCGCCGACCACCTAGGCACCTGGGCGTCCCGCGCCGCCGTCGTGGTGACCGCCGGCCGGTCGACGGCCGCCAAGGTCCGCGCGACCGGCGAGCTGGTTCGCCTGGCCGGGCTGGAGATCGACTCCGCGATCGTGCTGAACGCGGACCGTACCGACGAAGGCGTCGGCGTGGCGGACGCCGAGGCGTCCAGCCCGGCCGTCGACCTCGAGATGTTCTCGCGATGAGTACTGTCGCCGCGATCCGGACCCGGCTGCTGCCGAAGCCGGGGTTCCGGGCCGTCACCCCGGAACGCCGGCGTCGGCGCCGCGTCCAGCTGGTCTGGGCTCTGCTGGTGATGAACGTCCTGACGTACTTCCCGGGCTCGCTGCAGCTCATCCCGTTCCCGAGCATCGTCGGCAAGCTGATCGCGCAGGGGGCGCTGCCGCTCGCCTTACTGCTGGTACTGACCGTCAACCGTCCGGCACGGATCCGTCCGAGCGTCTACGTCTTCCTGGCCAGCCTGCTCGCCACGGAGGCGGTTGTCGCGAGCCTGCGCTCGGAGTTCCTGGTCAGTGCGCTCTACCGGTCGACACGGCTGTTCCTTTTCATCACGGTGCTGTGGCTACTGACGCCGTGGTGGACCCGCCGGGACCTATTACTGGTACGGACGCATCTTCTGGTGCTGTGGTGCATCGTCGGCTCGGTCGTGTTCGGCTTCCTGATCGCTCCTGGTGCGTCCAGGCCTGACGGGCGGCTGGTCGGCATGGTGTGGCCGATTCCGCCTACCCAGACCGGGCACTACGCAGCAATGGCTGCCGGGCTGACCGGAGTCCTCTGGATGTCAGGGCTGCTCAAACGCGGGCCCGCACTCGCCAGTGTGCTCACAGCGGTCCCTGTCCTGCTGTTGACCCACACCCGGACAGCGTTGGTCGCGTTGCTGGTCGGTTCCGTGGTTGCCGGGTTGAGCCTGTTCACCGCGCGCTCGCGGGTCCGCAAGTCGTTCGCCATCGGCATCGGTGTCTTCTCGATCGGTGCGCTGACCGCTGGATCGTTGGTAACGACTTGGTTGGCGCGTGGACAGGACACCGAGCAGGTGACCGCACTCACCGGGCGCACCTTCGTGTGGGACGCGATCCTCGCGCAACCACGGACGACCTGGCAGACGCTGTTCGGCTTCGGCCTGTCCAACAAGTCGTTCAACGGCCTCCCGATCGACAGCAACTGGCTGGGCACGTACTACGACGTCGGGCTGCTCGGGGTGTCGTTCTGCATCGCCATGGTGCTGTTCGTGTTCATCGGCGCCTGGTTCACGCCGCAGGGTCCACGGCGCGCGGCCGCGCTGTTCATCGTCGCGTACTGCGTCGTCGCGTCGTTCACGGAGAGCGGGCTCAGCGAGGCCTCGCCGTACCTGCTGGAACTCACTCTGGCCGCCTCACTCGTCTACTCGCGACCAGCGCAGGAAGGTGCCGAATGAGGATCCTGCTGGTGCACAACAGGTACCGTTCCACAGCACCGAGCGGTGAGAACCGGGTCGTCGACCAGGAACGCGAGGCACTCGCAGCACTCGGCCACGACGTCGACCTGTTCGAACGGCACAGCGACGAGCTCGAGCAGTGGCCGGCTTGGAAGAAGGCCACACTGCCCGCCCGAGTGGTCTGGAACCCTGCCAGCAAACGCGATCTGGGCGAAACACTGCGTACGTTCAAGCCCGACGTCGTCCACATCCACAACACGTTCCCCGTCCTCAGCCCGTCCGTGCTTTACGCGTGCCGGGACGCCCAGGTGCCTGTTGTCATCACGCTGCACAACTACAAGCTCCTATGCGCCAGCGGTGACTTCTACCGCGACGGTGCCGTCTGTCACGACTGTGCAGGCGGCAGCCCGATCCCCGCGGTCGCTCACAGCTGCTACCGCGGCTCCAAGCTCGCAACAGCGACCACAGTGCTCAACACACGCTCCCATCGACGCAGCTGGCGCAACCTGGTGTCGGCGTACCTGTTCGTCTCGGAGTCCCAGCGCAAACTCCTGGCCGGCCTGGACTTCGACAGCGACCGCAGCTTCGTCCGCTACAACTACGTCCCGTACGACGGTCCGTTGGGCGGCCCGCGCCGCCGCCAGGTCACGTACGTTGGCCGGCTCGACGCTCCGAAGGGGGCACCGCTGCTGATGAAAGGCTGGGACGCGTACCGCGAGATCGCCGGCGACGACGCGCTGCAGCTGGTGATCGCCGGCGGCGGCCCGCTGCTGGACGAGGTGACCGCGTGGGCCGCGGACCGGCCGTCCGTCGAGCTCCGCGGGCTGATGAGCAAGCCCGACGTGTTCCGGCTGATGCGCGAGTCCCGTGCCGTCGTCCTGCCGTCGGAGTGGGAGGAGACGTTCGGGCTGGTGGTCGTCGAGGCGATGGCGGTCGGCGTACCGCTGCTCGCCGCCGGCCACGGGTCGTTCCCCGAACTCGTGACCGACGGCGTCGACGGCGCGCTGTTCGACCCCCGGCGCCCCGACGAGCTCGCGAAACTCCTGCTCGACGTCGACACGTCCCCCGACCGGTACGACGACCTCGGCCGCAACGCGCGGTCGACGTACGAGAACCGGCACGCCCCGCAGCGGAATCTCCGGCAACTGCTCGACATCTACCGGTTCGCCCGCGCGAACCCGGTGCACGCCCGGTAGCACCCGCCCGCCCTGGCCCCCGAAGGAACAACCATGGAACAACGTGCCCCGTCCGGCCGTGGAGCCGCGTGGTACCGGCAGCGACGAACCCTCGTCGCCGGCGGCATCCTGCTGCTCGTCGGCGGACTGTCAGCGGGCGCACTGGTCGCCGACGGCCGCCCCACCCGGAAGGCGGACCAGGGGACGCCGACCGGGCCGGCCACAGTCGCAGCCGTCAAGGCACCGACCGCTCCCCCGGCCAGGATCTGCGGCAACAGCAAGGCCCTGGCCGGCCCGGCCCAGGCACCGAAGGGCGCCGTCGTGGTCAGTACGACGCAGAACCTGTCGAGCCTGACCGCGCAGTCCCCGGCCGGTACGACGTTCTGGCTGTCGCCCGGCCGGCACCGGCTGCCCGACGACGAGTTCGTCCAGGTGATCCCGAAGGACGGCAACCACTACCTCGGCGCGCCCGGAGCGATCCTGGACGGCGCGAACCGGAACCGGTACGCGTTCACCGGCTCCGCCAAGAACGTCGTGATCAGCCACCTCACCATCCAGAACTTCGGCAAGGCCCGCGGAAACAACGACGAGGGCGTGGTGAACCACGACTCCGCGACCGGCTGGACCATCGAGGCGAACACCATCCAGCACAACGCCGGCGCGGGCGTCATGATCGGCAGCCGGAACGTGATCCGCGGCAACTGCCTCGCGGACAACGGCCAGTACGGCTTCAACGCGTACAACCCGCAACGCGTCGCCAGCATCACGATCCAGGGCAACGAGGTCACCGGGAACAACACCGACGACTGGGAGACCGTCCGCCCCGGCTGCGGCTGCACAGGCGGCGGGAAGTTCTGGGCGGTCAGCGGCGCCATCGTCCGCGGCAACTGGATCCACGACAACCGCGGCGCCGGGATGTGGGCGGACACCAACAACACCGCGTTCTCGATCGAGGGCAACTACATCGCGAACAACTACGCCGAGGGCCTCATCTACGAGATCAGCTACAACGCGTCGATCCGCGGCAACACCTTCATCCGCAACGGAATCGGCAAAGGACCGACGAACGTCGGGTTCCCGACACCGGCGCTGTACATCTCGGAGTCGGGCGCGGACAAGCGCGTCCCCGGGATGTTCAACCAGACCTTCGAGGTCAGCGGGAACGTGTTCACCGACAACTGGGCCGGGGTGATCCTGTGGGAGAACGCCGACCGGTTCGCGGGCTCCGCCGCCAACACCAGCAGCGGATCCAGCCCGTTGGTGAACCAGTCCGTGGCCAACGACCAGACCTGCAACGCAACCAACATCAAGAATCCGCCGTACCTCAGCGACTGCCGGTGGAAGACGCAGAACGTCCGCGTGCACGACAACGTGTTCACCCTGGAACCCGACAACCTCGGCGACAAGTGCGCGTCCCGGACCGGCTGCGGGTACAACGGCATCTTCTCGAACTGGGGCACGTTCCCGGAGTGGTCGCCGTACAAGGCCCGCACCGTCGAGGACGCGATCACGTTCCACCAGGGCAACCGGTTCTTCTCCAACACCTACAGCGGCCCGTGGAACTTCATGGTCCACGAGCAGGGCAACTCGGTGAACTGGGCGGCCTGGCAGGGCGCGCCGTACGGGCAGGACCAGGACAGCGTGATCAAGGTCAACGGGGAGCGCTGATCGGCATGGAGCGGGCGGCCGGCGAACAGATCGCGATGCTCCGCTCGATCGGGTACGCCGCGTTCGACCGGCACGACCCCGACGTCGGCGTCCTCGACCTGGTCTTCGACAGCCTGGTCGACACGCCCGGAAGCGAGGGGGTACGCCGACTGCGGTTCACCGGGTACGGCGTCACGATGGACGTCGAACGTACCGAGGTGGGCGTGGAACTGCGGGTATTACCCGCCGGGCCGGTCGTAGTGGAAGCCTGCGGCGACGAGGCCACCCGGCTGGTCAGCTTTCTGCTCCGGTGGCCTGCCGGCACGCAACGCTCGGTCCGGACCGCCTGGGTGATGCTGTAGCGGCGGTCCGGACCGCGTCTGCTGCCTCAGGAGGCAAGCAGCAGTCGGAGCTTCTCCAGGCAGCGCCCGCGGATCGGGCCGATGCTGCCGATCGGGATCCCGATCGTCGCGGAGATCTCGGCGTACGGCGCCGGCGGGTCGGCCATCAGCATGCCGAGCAGCTGCTGCCACCGGTCCGGCAGGCTTTCGAGCGCCCGCCGTACGTCGTCGGCGCGTTCGCCCGCGAGCAGGTCGGCGTCCAGCTCCGGCTGGTCCCCGGCCACCTCCTCGAACGCCGTCGCCTCGTAGGTCAGCAGCACGCGCTTGCGGAACGCCAGTACCCGCAGGCACTCCCGGCGCGTGGTGACGACCAGCCAGGCGCCGACCCGGGCCGGGTCGACGCGGTCGATGTGTTCGAGCAGCCGCAGCCAGACCATCTGCGACACGTCGGCCGCGTCGCTGTCGGTCAGCCGGAAGCTGCGGGTCACGGCCCAGACGAGCCGCGCGTAGTGGTCGACCAGCCGGCTCCACGCCCCCTGGTCCCCGGCGGCGGCGTGGACCACCATCGTCTGATCGAAGTCCCTAGTAAGCACCGTCACTCCCCAGGACGGCGCGGGCGGTCTTCCACAGGATCAGCAGGTCCAGCGCGATCGACCAGTTGTCGGCGTACCGCAGGTCGAGCCGCATCGACTCCTCCCAGGTCAGATCGCTGCGGCCGCTGACCTGCCAGAGACCGGTCAGCCCCGGCTTCACGAGCATCCGGCGGGCGTCGTCGAGCTGGTACTGCGCCACCTCGGCGGGCAGTGGCGGCCGCGGCCCGACCAGGGACATGTCCCCGCGGAGCACGTTCACCAGCTGCGGCAGCTCGTCGATCGAGAACCGGCGCAGGTACCGCCCGATCCGGGTCACCCGCGGATCGTCACGGAGCTTGAACAGGATCCCGTTGCCCTCGTTCAGCGCGTGCAGTTCGGCCTTGCGTTCCTCGGCGTCGGCCACCATCGTGCGGAACTTCAGCATCCGGAACTGCTCGCCGCCGCGGCCGACCCGGGTCTGCCGGAACAGCACCGGGCCGCGGCTGGTGAGCTTCACCAGCAGCGCCGTGACCAGCAGCAGCGGCGTCAGCGCCAGCATCAGCAGGCAGCCGACCACCCGGTCGAAGATGTTCTTCAGCACATGCGGGCCGCCGCTCACCGACGGCCGCTCCAGGTGCAGCAGCGACAGCCCGGCGACCGGCCGGATCGAGATCCGCGGACCCGCGACCTCGACGATGCCCGGCGACACGATCAGCTCGACTCCGCGCTGTTCGAGGGCCCAGGACAACTTCCGCAGCGAGTGCCCGGCGAGCTCCGGGTCGGCGGCCACCGCGACCACCTCGACGTCCCACTCGTCGACCGCCTTCAGGATGTCCATCTCGGCGCGGCCCAGCCGCTCCGGCTCCGGCTCCTCCGGTACGTCGCCGCGCGGCAGGCAGCTCGCGACCACGACGTACCCGTCGGTCTTGCGCTCCTCCAGGTGCCGGCGCAGCGTGGTCACCTGGTCGTTGCGCCCGACAACGAGTACCCGGCGCATGCAGCGACCGGCGAACCGGCGCTTCGAGATCTGCCGGTGCAGCAGCCAGCGGGCGAACATCGCCGCGAAACAGGTCATCGGGACCGCCAGCACCACGAATCCACGAGCCACCTGACTCTTGGTCGCGTACGACGTCACGGCGACCACGGCGGTCAGCGCGACGGCGGCCCGGATGATCGACCGGAACTCCTCCGGTCCGGTGCCGAAGTAGCGGGTCTCATAACCCCGCTCCAGCGCCACACACGCCAGCCAGGCGATCGGCAGCGCGGCCCCCAGCAGCACGTAGCCGAAGTTGATCTGGGCACCGAACCGGACCACGAGCGCCAGTGACACCCCGAACAGCGCCGCCACCAGGTCCCCGCCGAGCGCCGCCCAGCGGTACTTCGCGACCCAGCGCGCCTCGGTGAACCTCGCCGCGCGTGGCACCACCGCCGGAACCTCGTCCGGAACCACCCAGACCGGCCGACGTCGTTCCCCCGACGGCGCCGGCCGTAGATCAGCCGGATCGGCCAACCCCTCGGACATGACAAATTCAGTCACGCACAGTCACCCCCCACAGGTGAAAAACCGAAACCCGTGACCAACCCACACCCCGTCACGGACCTCGTCCAACGTCGCCCCCACAACGACGTGAACCAGAGAGTACTACGAGGTCGCGGCGGAAAACAGCGTCGGACGCGAGTGTTTACCGCCGGGTCACCCGACTCCCAGGTTCCGTAAAACAAAGACCTCCGGGAACCCTAATTCGGGTTCCCGGAGGTCTCAAACGATTACTTCAAGTGACCAATCGCCGGGTCGGGGCACTGGCCGCCGAAGGCTGTCAGCCGGCGATCAGGCCGTCGCCGCTGATCAGCTCGCGCATCTCCGCGAGCGAGCTGTCCGACGGGGGCAGGATCGCGTCGGAGTCGTGCAGCTCGTTGTCCGGCACCTTCTCGCCGGAGCGGACGAAGTCCAGCAGCGCCGCGAAAGCGCTCTGGTACGCCGTCTCGTCGCCGGACGACACGGCCTTCTCCAGGTCGCCGTCGACCGCGTTGAGCGCGTCCAGCTTGTCGTCGGCCAGTCGCCACTGGCCTTCACCCATGATGCGAACGATCACCGAACATCTCCGTCCTGGGGTCGCGCCGGCTCCGTGACAGGCTGGGTGGCCGGCTGCTGCACTGGCTGGGCGGGTTGCTGAGCGGTCTGCTGGCCCTCACCGGAGAGCTCCTTGGGCGCACTGCTGCCCCCGGACAGCTGGGCCTTCATGGCCGCCAGCTCGCTCTCCACGTCCGATCCGGACGACATCCGCTCGAGCTCGAGCGTGATGTTGTCCTTGCTGGTGCCGGTGGCGTCGTCGAGCGCGCCGGAGGCGAGCAGCTCGTCGATCGCGCCGGCCCGGGCCTGCATCTGCTGGGTCCGGTCCTCGGCCCGCTGGACCGCGAGGCCGACGTCGCTCATCTCCTCGGAGATGCCGGAGAACGCCTCGTTGATCCGGGTCTGCGCCTCGGCCGCGGTGTAGGTGGCCTTGATGGTCTCCTTGCGGGTCCGGAACGACTCGACCTTCGCCTGCAGGCGCTGGGAGGCCAGCGTGAGCTTCTCCTCCTCACCCTGCAGCTGGGCGTGCTGGGTCTGCAGGTCGTCGATCTGGCCCTGCAGGCCGGACTTGCGGGTCAGGGCCTCGCGGGCCAGGTCCTCGCGGCCCATCGAGAGCGCCTTCTGCGCCTGCTCCTGCAGCTTCGCCGACTGGGACTGCAGCTGCGACGCCTGCAGCTCCACCCGCTTCCGGCTGGTGGCCACGTCGGCCACGCCACGGCGTACCTTCTGCAGCAGCTCGAGCTGCTTCTGATACGAGTAGTCAAGGGTTTCGCGAGGATCCTCGGCCTTGTCCAGGGCGGAGTTCGCCTTGGCCTTGAAGATCGTCGACATCCGCTTGAAGATGCTCATCGATATCCGTACCCCTTCTGTGCCGGCCTGACGACCCGGCGTGCGTATCGTCCACCCTATGTCCCACCGGGTCACCACACCATCGGGACAGGCCCCGATAAAGTGGTAGAAGGTCCGGGGACCACCCCGACTCGCGTCCTGCCCTGCGAATGAGGTTCTGACCCCGTGTTCCGTCGTACCAAGTCTGAGACAGCTACCACCGTACCCGCCGAGCCCCAGGGCAAGCCGGGCGGCAAGGGGCGGCCGACGCCGAGCCGCAAGGAAGCGGAGGCGGCCCGGAAGGCGGCGTTCAAGAAGCCGCGGAACCGCAAGGAGGCCTCGGCGATCCGCCGGGACAAGATGCGGACCGAGCGGGCCAAGATGCAGCAGGCCATGCAGACCGGCGACGACCGGTACCTGCCGGCCGCCGACAAGGGCCCGGTCCGGCGGTTCGCCCGCGACTACGTGGACGCCCGGTACTCGGTGATGGAGTTCGCGCTGCCGATCCTGCTGGTGGTGTCGCTGGTCGGCGTGGTGTTCTCGCCGCAGTTCCCGTGGCTGGCCGGGATGGTGAACCTGCTGTTCCTGTTCATGATCCTGCTGATCGCGGCCGACTGGTTCCTGCTGACGGCGGGGCTGAAGAAGCTGATCCGGGTCAAGTTCCCGCAGGAACCGGTCAAGGGGATCAGCTTCTACGCGGTCCGCCGGACCATGCAGATGCGCCGCTGGCGGCTGCCGAAGCCGATGGTGAAGCGCGGCGAACGGCCTCACTAAATGCTGGCGAGCTGAGCCCGGGCAAGTAGGGTCGGGGGTATGGACTTCCGCTATCTGGGCAACAGTGGTCTCAAGGTCAGCGAGATCTCGTACGGCAACTGGCTGACGCACGGCTCACAGGTGGAGAACGAGCAGGCCAAGGCCTGCGTCCGGGCCGCCCTGGAGGCCGGCATCACGACGTTCGACACCGCCGACACCTACGCCAACACCAAGGCCGAGTCGGTGCTCGGCGAGGCGCTGGCCGGCGAGCGCCGCGAGTCGCTGGAGATCTTCACCAAGGTGTACTGGCCGACCGGGCCGATGGGCCCGAACGACACCGGCCTGTCCCGCAAGCACATCCACGAGTCGATCAACGGCTCGCTCCGGCGGCTCGGCACCGACTACGTCGACCTGTACCAGGCGCACCGGTACGACACCGAGACGCCGCTCGAGGAGACGATGGAGGCGTTCGCCGACGTCGTCCGGCAGGGCAAGGCGCTGTACATCGGCGTCTCGGAGTGGACCGCGGACCAGCTCCGCGAGGGCCACCGGCTGGCCCGCGAGCTGCGGATCCCGTTCGTCTCGAACCAGCCGCAGTACAGCATGCTGTGGCGGGTCATCGAGGGCGAGGTCGTGCCGGCCGCCGAGGAGCTCGGCATCAGCCAGGTGGTGTTCTCACCGATCGCGCAGGGCGTACTCACCGGCAAGTACCTGCCCGGTCAGCAGCCGCCGGAGGGCTCCCGGGCCACCGACGCGAACGGGTCGAACTTCATCAAGCGGTTCCTCACCGACGACGTCCTGACCCGGGTCCAGGAGCTGAAGCCGCTGGCCGCCGAGGTGGACCTGTCGCTGTCCCAGCTGGCGATCGCCTGGGTGCTGCAGAACCCGAACGTCGCCTCGGCGATCATCGGCGCCTCCCGGCCCGAGCAGGTCACCGAGAACGTCAAGGCCTCCGGCGTGACGCTGGACGACGGCCTGCTGAAGCGGATCGACGAGGTACTCGGCGGCATCGTCGAGACCGACCCGGCGAAGACCGCGCAGAACTCCCCGCAGAAGCGGCCGGGCGCGTGAGCTGGAGCTGGCGGTTCGAGACCGCGTCCGGCGCGCTGGTCGACCCGGGTGAGGTCGGCGGCGCGGAGTTCTCGGCCCAGGGCGACGCCGAGAGCTGGCTGGGCGAGACCTGGCGGGACCTGGCCGACCGCGGCGTCGGCCAGGTGTACCTGCTGGAGGACGGCCGTGAGGTGTACGGGCCGATGAGCCTGTCGTCCGCCGAATAGCCGCAGAGTAGGATTCGCACGAACCAAAGCCTGCGTCACAGGGAAGCCGGTCCGAGTCCGGCGCTGACCCGCAACCGTAGGCCACCGCGAGCGGTGGCAAGCCGGAACACTGTGACGCAGGCAGTCAGGCTCGACTACCCGCCGTGGTCCGCGGGTGGAGCCCCTACCCTGCCGGTGCAGGCGGGACCTCCTCCACCGGGCTGCGGCCCGACCGAGGAACACATCATGACTGCACATCGCCGGACCCTCCGACTGGTCCTGAGCCTGCTGGCGGGTCTCCTGCTGGCCGGGACCGTTGCCACCTCGGCGCGCGCCGAGGACGGCTACCGCTTCTGGGGCTACTACCAGTGGACCAACGGCCAGTGGGCCTTCTCACAGAAGGGCGCGGACGCCTTCGTCCCGGCCGACGGTGCGGTCGAGGGCTGGCGGTTCGCCGTCGGCGGCGCCAAGCCGCGGGTCCCGCGGGCCGCGGGCGACTTCGCCGCCGTCTGCGGCAAGACCCCGGTCGAGACCGGCAAGAAGCGCGTAGCGCTGGTCGTCGACCCGGGCACGCCCGAGGACGCCCTGTCCGGTGAGACACCCGGCCCGGCCACCGGGACCTGCGTGGTCACCGCGACCACCTCGACCGGCGCACAGATCCTGGCCGCGGCCGGCCCGGACCGGATCGAGAAGGGCCTGACCTGCGGTATCAGCGGGTATCCGGCGACGGGCTGCGGCGACCAGGTCAAGAACATCAAGGTCCCGGCCACGGACACCCCGGTGACGCTGGAGATCAAGTCCGCCGTGGGCTCGAGCGCCGCCGCGCCGGCGTCGTCCACCTCCGACAACAGCAGTACGCCGTGGACGGGCATCGTCATCGCGCTGGTCGTGGTCGTGCTGCTGGCCGGCGGCGGGCTGCTCGTCAACCGCCGCCGTACCGCAGCCAAGTAAGCACACCGTAGATGCGCGCCGTCCACCACCTCACACTCCCCCGGGCTCTGCACCCGGGGGCCTGGTGGTTGTGGGCGCTCTGCATGGCTGTAGCCGCCAGCAGGACGCGCAACCCGGTCCTGCTGGTTCTTATCCTCGCGGTCACCGGTTTTGTGGTGGCTGCGCGTCGTAGCGATGCTCCCTGGGCTCACAGCTTCACGGGGTTCCTCAAGCTGGGACTGCTGGTCATCGGGATCCGTGTGGTCCTGCAGGCATTGCTGTCGACGCGTTCGCAGGGCAACACCGTGCTGTTCACGCTGCCGCAGATCCCCTTGCCTGACTGGGCGGCCGGCGTGAAGCTCGGCGGTGAGGTGACCGCGGAGGCATTGCTGAGCGCGCTGTACGACGGCGGGCAGCTGGCCGTCATGCTGTGCTGCGTGGGCGCGGCCAACGCACTGGCCAGCCCACGGCGGTTGCTGAAGTCGCTGCCAGGAGCCCTGTACGAGATGGGCGTCGCCTGCGTCGTGGCGCTGACCTTCGCGCCGCAACTGGTGACGGACGGCCGCCGGATCCGCGGTGCCCGCCGGCTACGCGGCCGTACGCGCGCTTCCTTCCGTACGACGGCCATGCCCGTGCTGGAGGGCGCTTTGGACCGTTCTGTTGAGCTGGCGGCTGCCATGGACTCCCGCGGGTACGGCCGTACGGCGCATGCCTCTCGTCGTCAGCGTCGCCTCACAGCGTTGTGCGTGATGTTGGGTCTGCTGGGGATCCTGCTCGGTGTCTACGCGTTGCTGACCGACTCCATGGCGTTTCCTTTCGCAGCAGGCGCGCTGGTGGTTGGCGTGCTGCTGGCTGTCGCGGCCATGGCTGTCGGGCGGCGGCGGGTCAGCCGGACGCGGTACCGGCCGGATCCCTGGGCGTTGCCCGAGTGGCTGGTCGTGGCCGCCGGCGCGGTGGCTGCCGGGGCGATGGTGACCGCGGCAGTCCGCGGCGTGGACGGACTCCTGCTGGCGGGGCCGCTGGTCGTCCCGCCGGTACCTGTGCTGCCGGTTGTCGGCGTACTGATCGGACTGGTGCCCGCACTCGTTGCGCCACCGTTGAAGAAGGGCGCCGCATGATCGACTTCGACCGGGTCACCGTGACGTACGACGGTGCGCGGGAGCCGGCGCTCCGGGACGTGAGCTTCATCGTGCCCGAGGGCGAGTTGGCGTTGGTGATCGGGCGGACCGGGTCCGGCAAGTCGACGTTGCTGCGGGCAATCAACGGGCTGGTGCCGCACTTCACCGGCGGCACGCTCGCCGGGCGGGTGCTGGTGGCAGGGCGGGACACCCGGACCTGCCGGCCGCGGGACCTGGCCGACGTGGTCGGGATGGTCGGGCAGGACCCGATGGCCGGGTTCGTCACCGACACGGTCGAGGACGAGCTGGCGTACAGCATGGAGTCGCTCGGCGTGGCGCCGGACGTGATGCGCCGCCGGGTCGAGGAGACGCTCGACCTGCTCGGGCTGGCCGACGTACGGGACCGGGCGCTCACGTCGCTGTCGGGCGGTCAGCGGCAACGGACCGCGATCGGCGCGGCCCTCACGGCGCACCCCGCCGTACTCGTGCTGGACGAGCCCACGTCGGCGCTCGACCCGCAGGCGGCCGAGGAGGTGCTGGCTGCGCTCCAGCGGCTCGTCCACGACCTGGGCGTCACTGTTGTGATGGCCGAGCACCGGCTGGAGCGGGTGATCCAGTACGCCGACCGGGTGATCGAAGTACCGGGTGGGGCTGCTGCTGTGTCCACCGGGCTGCCGGCGGAGCGCATGGTGGCAGCGCCGGTCGCACCGCCCGTGGTGGAGCTGGGACGGCTGGCTGGTTGGTCGCCGCTGCCCCTGTCCGTCCGGGACGCTCGGCGCGCTGCTGCAACTCTGCGGTCCCGCCTCGTTGCTCCTCCCGCGCGGAGTGCAGGACCGTTGGGGGCGGAGCTTGCGCACTGCAAGGACCTGGTGGTGAGCTACGGCACCGTTACCGCGCTGCGTGGCGTCTCCATCAGCATCAACGCCGGTGAGGTCGTCGCGTTGATGGGCCGCAACGGCGCCGGTAAGTCCACGTTGCTCAACGCATTCGTCGGCATCGTCCCTGCCCGCTCTGGTACGGCTAGCGCGGCTGGGACCGACCCGCGCCGTACCAAGCCGAAGCAGCTGGTCAAAGCGGTCGGACTGGTCCCGCAGGAGCCCGCTGACCTGCTGTACGCCGCTACCGTCGCCGAGGAGTGCGCCAGCGCCGATTCGGACTTCAAGGTGGCTGCTGGGAGCTGTCGGGCGTTGCTGGAGCGGCTGGCACCCGATGTGGCGTTGGACGTGCACCCGCGCGACCTGTCCGAGGGCCAGCGGCTGTGTCTGGCGTTGGCCGTCGTACTGTGTGGGGCTCCTCCCCTGCTGTTGCTGGACGAGCCGACGCGTGGGCTCGACTACGGCGCCAAGAGGCGGCTGGTGGCGATCCTGCGCGAGCTGGCCGCGGCTGGGCATGCTGTGGTGCTGTCGACGCACGACGTGGAGATGGTGGCCGAGGTCGCGACCCGGGTGATGGTGCTGGCCGAGGGCGAGCTGGTCAGCGACGGGCCGACCGCCGAGGTGATCGCCGGGTCGCCCGCGTTCGCTCCGCAGGTCGCGAAGATCCTTGCACCGCTGCCGTTCCTGACGGTCGGAGAAGTCGCCGACGCCTTGGATCGTGCTTCATGAACCTGATTCGGCTGAAGCCGCGGAGCACCGTCGCATTGCTGGTCGCCTCGCTCGTCGGCGTACTGGCGTTTGCCTGGCCGTTGTTCTTCCGGACCGAGCAGTCCGGCGCGTCGGCGATCGGGCACACCACGGACGCGCCGTGGCTGTTCGTGTTGCTGCTGCCGCTGCTGGTGGCCGTCGTACTCGCGGAGCTGTCCGAGTCCGGCATCGATGCGAAGGTGATCTCGCTGGTCGGCATGCTCGCGGCCGTCGGCGCGGCGCTGCGGGCACTCGGCCCCGGTACGGCGGGGCTCGAGCCGGGGTTCTTCCTGCTGGTGCTCGCCGGGCGGGCGTTCGGCGCCGGGTTCGGGTTCGTGCTCGGGGCGGTGTCGTTGCTCGGCGGGGCGCTGATCAGCGGCGGGGTCGGGCCCTGGATGCCGTTCCAGATGTTCGCGTGCGCGTGGGTCGGGTGCCTGGCCGGGCTGCTGCCGCGGGTCGGCGGGCGGCTCGAACTGCTGCTGCTCGCGGGGTACTCGCTGGTGTCCGGGGTGCTCTACGGGGTCATCATGAACCTGTGGTTCTGGCCGTACGCGACGTTCGGCAGCGACTTCTCGTTCATACCGGGCGACTCGCTGGCGGAGAACCTGCACCGGTACTTCCTGTTCGTGGTGGCGACCTCGCTCGGCTGGGACATCCCGCGCGGGATCCTCTGCGCGGTGCTGGTGCTCACCCTCGGCCGGCCGATCCTGAACGCGTTCCGGCGGACGGCCCGCAAGGCGGCGTTCGAGACGCCGGTGGTCTTCGAGCCCGGGAGGACGCATGGCTGAGCGCACGCTGCTGCTCGGCGGGGCGCGGTCCGGCAAGTCGATCGCAGCCGAGCGGCTGCTGGCCGACGTACCCGACGTCGTGTACGTCGCCACCGGCGGCGACGACGCCGGCAGCGCCGAGTGGGCCGGACGGGTGGCGAAGCACCGGTCGCGGCGGCCCGCGTCGTGGGGGTTGGCGGAGACGATCGATCTTGTCCCGCTGCTCGAGACCCCCGGTCCGCCGTTGCTGATCGACTGCCTCACGCTGTGGCTCTCGCGGACGATGGACGCCCTCGAGGTGTGGGAGAGCCTCGGCCGGGCGGACGTCGTCGAACAGCAGATCACCCGCCTGGCCCGCGCCTGGTCGGCCACTCCCCGCCGCGTAGTTGCCGTCAGCAACGACGTCGGCTCCGGCATCGTCCCCGCCGACCCCGGCACCCGCCTCTTCCGTGACCTGATGGGCTGCCTCAACACCACCATCTCCCTGTCCTCCGACCAGGTCCTCTGGACCATCGCCGGCCGCACCCTCCCCCTCACATGACGAACCCCCCACAGAAGAACCCCCACGAGCCGCCCCCCGCGCCGGCGACCGGCGACGCGGAGGACGCTCCCACGCGAAGCACACCGGGGACCGGAGGCACGGACGACCCTCCCACCCGAAGCACGTCAGCGGCCGGGAGCTCGGAGGACGCTCCCACGCGAAGCGCGCCGGGGACCGGAGGCACGGACGACCCTCCCGCGCGAAGCGCGCCGGGGACCGGAGGCACAGACGACCCTCCCACGCGAAGCACGTCAGCGGCCCGGAACGCGGAGGATGCTCCCGCGCGCAGCGCGCCGGAGGCCGGCGGCACGGACGATCCTCCCGCGCGCAGCGCGCCGCGGACCGAGGACGCTCCCGCGCGGGGCGCGGTGGTTGATGGGGTGCGGTTGGCGTTCGGCACGCTCACGGTTCTTCCCGCTGGGGTTCCGCGGCGGGTGGATCGGGTGACTGGTGGGTGGGCGATGGTGTTCGCGCCTGTTGTGGGTGTGGTGGTGGGTGGGATTGCTGCCGGAGTGGTTGCGCTGGTGCAGTTCGTGCGGCCGGAGGCGGGGTTGCTGGCGGCGGTGCTGGGGGTGCTGGTGGTGGCCGGGTTGTCCGGTGGGTTGCATTTGGACGGGCTGGCCGACTTCGCCGACGCGCTCGGGGCGCGGCGGGATCGCGAGACGATGTTGCGGATCATGAAGCAGAGCGACATCGGGCCCTTCGGGGTGGTGGCGATCGTCGGGGTGCTGTTGCTCGACGTCGCAGCGCTGACCGCGTGCATCCAGGCAGGCTTCGGCTGGCAGGCGATCCTGATCGCCACCGTCGCGAGCCGCCTCACCCTCCCTTGGTCCTGCCGTACGTCGATCCCGGCCGCCCGCCCCGACGGCCTCGGCACCGTGGTCGCCGCCACCGTCCGCCCCACCACCGCCGCCCTCGCCACAGCCCTCGCCCTCGCAGCAGCCGTCACCCTCACCTGGACCCGGCCCGCAGCAAGCACCGCCCCCGCCTCGCTCCACCCGTCCAGCATCTCACCCCTCACCAGCAGCGCCTGGCAGCTGACCGGCGCCGCAGTCGCCCTACTCCTCGCCGTCGTCACCAGCGTTCTCACCAGCCGCCAGGCGACCAAGAAGCTCGGCGGGACCACCGGCGACGTCCTCGGCGCGACCGTCGAACTGGCCCTCCCGATCACCTTGCTGACCCTCGCCCTAACCGCCTAACCCGCCGCCGAGTCCAACGTCGGCAACTGGGAAAGAAATGTCGCCCTGAGCGACCTTTCTTTCCCAGCAGACGGCCACCCCGCGGGTGGCCGACGGCCCTCCAGAGGATCGCCCCTGACCGTGTGAGCGCTCACCTCCACCACCCGGTCCACGCGGTGGTCTACTGTCGCCGATGGAACGATCAAGTGGGGTAGTGACGGCGAGGTTGCGACTGATGTTCATGGTTCACGACCAGTGGGCGACCGCGCACGCCCCGCGATCCGTTATCTTTATGTAATGAACGCAACTCGCCCAGCCCCGGGCTCGCAGGCTTCGCTGCGCGAAGCCAACCGGGCACGCGTTCTCGGTGTCGTCCGGCAGCACGGCCCGCTCACCCAGGTCGAGATCGCGGCCGCCTCCGGCCTGTCCGCGGCCACCGTGTCGAACATGGTGAAGGAGCTCGACCAGGCCGGCATGGTCGGCCTCTCCCGCAGCATCCGCAACGGCCGCCGCGCCGTCCTGGTCTCACTCGCGTCCGGCGGCGGCCTGCTGGCCGGGGTCGCGTTCGGCGAGCGCGACGTCCGGGTCGCGGTCGCGAACGGCTCCCGCGAGATCCTTGCCCAGCAACTGATGCCGCTGCAGGCCGACCACGTCGCCGACGAGGGCATGGAGCGGGCCGCCCGGCTGCTCGCGGACCTGGCCGAGACGGTCAGCTCCGGCGTCGAGGACATCTCCGCGATCGGGTTCGGGCTGCCGATGCCGGTGGACGTGATCAGCGGCGAGGCGGGGTCGGACGCCGTACTTCCCGGCTGGCGCGGCGTGAACGTGACCGACGCGATGGCGGCGTACCTGCGGGCCCCGGTCGCGCTCGACAACACCGCCAACCTGGCGGCACTTGGCGAACTCCGGGCCGGCGGGCTGCGCGGCGTCCGGAACGGCTGCTACCTGAAGTTCTCGTACGGCGTCGGCGCCGGGCTGGTGATCGACGGCGAGGTCTTCCGCGGTTCGTCCGGTACGGCGGGCGAGATCGGCCACGTCACGATCGACGAGAACGGCCCGATCTGCCGCTGCGGGAACCGCGGCTGCCTGGACACGTTCGTCGGCTCGCGGGCGCTGATCGGCAGCCTCGCCGCGTCCCACGGACCGCTGCGGCTGAAGGACATCGTGCACCGCGCCGCGGCCGGCGACACGGGCTGCCGACGAGTGATCGAGGACGCCGGCCGCCGGGTCGGGGTCGCGGTCGCCGGGGTGGTGAACCTGCTGAACCCGGAGGCGATCGTGGTCGGCGGCCTGCTCGCCGAGGCCGGCGAACTGATCCTCGGCCCGCTCCGTGAGGCGCTCGACCGGTGCGCGATCCCGAGCGCCGCGGCCACCGTCGACCTGCGGCCCGCCGAGCTCGGCGACGAGGCCGACATCGTCGGCGCGATCCACCGGGCGTCGATGCTCAGTCACACCAATATCTCCATTTCTTGAATTCAAGTCTTGACGACAAGAGCTGACCCGGCTTGACTGCGGGCAGGCCAAATCGGCCTGTCCCGTCAAGGAGCCGCCACATGTCCCACTCCGCAATCCGTCTCGTCGGCCTCGGCATCGCCGTGTCGGCCCTGGCCACTTCACTGGTGGCCTGCGGCTCCAACGACTCCGGCAGCAAGAGCGACGCGAAGAAGATCGCGCTGCTGCTGCCCGAGTCGAAGACCACCCGGTACGAGGCGCTCGACCGCCCGCTGTTCACCGAGGCGCTGAAGGCGGCCTGCGCGAAGTGCGAGCTGATCTACAGCAACGCCGACCAGGACGCGTCCAAGCAACAGCAGCAGGCCGAGGCCGCGCTCACCCAGGGCGCGAACGTGCTGGTTCTGGACCCGGTCGACGGCAAGGCCGCCGCCGCGGTCGCCGCCTCCGCGAAGGCACAGAACGTCCCGGTGGTCGCGTACGACCGGTTCATCGACAAGGCCGACTACTACGTGTCGTTCGAGAACGAGGCAGTCGGCAAGCTGCAGGCGCAGACCCTGGTCGACACGCTGAAGGCGGCCGGCAAGACGTCCGGCAACCTCGCGATGATCAACGGTTCCCCGACCGACCCGAACGCCGCCGAGTTCAAGAAGGGCGCGCACAGCGTGCTCGACTCGAGCGGCTTCAAGATCGCCGCCGAGTTCGACACTCCGGACTGGAGCCCGGACAAGGCGCAGGCCTGGATGGAAGGCCAGCTGAGCGCGATCAAGAACGGCCTGGTCGGCGTGTACGCCGCGAACGACGGCACCGCGGGCGGCGCGATCGCAGCCCTCAAGGGTGGCGGCGTGAAGCCGTTGCCGCCGGTCACCGGGCAGGACTCGGAACTGGCCGCGATCCAGCGGATCGTCGCCGGCGACCAGGCGATGACGATCTACAAGGCCGTGAAGCCCGAGGCCGAGGCCGCCGCCAAGGGAGCCGTGGCGCTGGCAGGAGGCAACAAACCCGAGTCGACCACCGACAAGAACGGTGTCCCGGCAACGATCCTCGACCCGGTCGCGGTGACCAAGGCAAACATCAAGGACACCGTGGTCAAGGACAACCTCTACAAGATCAGCGACATCTGTACGCCGTCGTTCGCCGCCGCCTGCTCCGCCGCCGGGCTGAGCACCAACTGACCCGCCCCCTCGGCGTTGCCCCGCGGTGAGGTGCGGGGCAACGCCGGGCGGGTTCCGGAACCGGCGAGGCCTGTTCGGCGGCAGCCCGCCGCCGGATCATGGCCTGACCGCCCCAAGCCCCAAGCCCAGGAGGCTGATCGTGTGACTGTCACCCCGGCTCCCCCCGGCGTCGGTACCGTGCTGACCCTGCAGGGGATCTCCAAGCGCTTCGGTGCCGTCCAGGCGCTGAAGAACATCGAGCTCGACGTCCGGGCCGGCGAAGTACTCGCACTGGTCGGCGACAACGGCGCCGGCAAGTCCACGCTGGTGAAGACCATCGCCGGCGTGTACACCGCCGACGACGGCACGATGGTCTTCGACGGCCGCCCGGTCCGGGTCGGCAGCCCGGCCGAGGCGCAGCAGCTCGGGATCGCCACCGTGTTCCAGGACCTCGCGCTCTGCGACAACCTCGACGTGGTCGCGAACCTGTACCTCGGCCGCGAACTGCGGACGGCCGGCGCCCTCGACGAGGTCGAGATGGAACGCCAGTCCTGGGAACTGCTCCGGCAACTGTCCGCGAAGATCCCGTCGGTGCGGATCCCGGTCGCCAGCCTGTCCGGCGGCCAGCGGCAGACCGTCGCGATCGCCCGCAGCCTGCTCGGCCGGCCGAAGGTCGTGATGCTCGACGAGCCGACCGCCGCACTCGGTGTCGCGCAAACCGCCGAGGTACTGAACCTGGTCGAACGGCTCCGCGAGCGCGGCCTCGCGGTGATCCTGATCAGCCACAACATGGCCGACGTGATGGCGGTCGCCGACCGGGTCGCGGTACTGCGGCTCGGCCGGAACAACGGCGTCTTCGTGGTCAGCGAGACCCGGACGCAGGACATCATCGCCGCGATCACCGGCGCCGAGGACAACGCGGTCTCCGAGCGCGCGCTGCGCCGGAACCGGGAGGAGGGCCCCACCAGATGAGCATCCAGGGATCGGGCACCCGCCCTCAGGACACCGCCGCACCCGAACCGGACGCGGCTGCTGAGCTGCCCGCCGATCTGCAGGACGAACGGCTGATCGCGAGCCACGGGATCAGCGGTGCGTTCGGTGCGTTCACCGCACGGCTGCGGTCCGGCGACCTCGGATCGGTTCCGGTGGTGATCGGGCTGATCATCATCTGGGCCGTCTTCCAGATCGCGAACAGCTCGTTCCTGTCCAGCCGGAACCTCGTCAACCTGACGCTGCAGACCACCTCGGTCGGCGTGATCGCGCTCGGCATCGTGCTGGTCCTGCTGCTCGGCGAGATCGACCTGTCGGTCGGTTCGGTCAGCGGCTTCGCGGCGGCGGTCGTCGGCGTCACGTTCGTCAACAAAGGCTGGCCGCTGGTCGTGTCGCTGCTGATCGGCATCGCGATCGGTGTGGCGGTCGGGTTGTTCTACGGCCTGCTCTACACCCGGTTCGGCGTACCGAGCTTCGTCATCACGCTCGCCGGACTGCTCGGGTTCCTCGGGCTGCAACTGCTTGTCCTGGGCAAGGACGGCACGATCAACCTGCCGTACGACTCGGCGCTGGTCGGGTTCGCGACCCGCAGCTTCCTCTCCCCCGCCGTCGCCTACGCGCTGGTCGCCGTGGTCGTCGCGGTCTACACGCTCACCCGGTTGCAGGGCCGGAAGGCTCGTCTCGCGGCCGGGCTGTCCGCGGCGCCGACGTCGTTCGTCGCCGTCCAGGCCGTCGGTCTCGCGATCGTGCTCCTGGTCCCGGTCGCGATCCTGAACGGCGACCGCGGCGTCTCCTCGATGTTCCTGCTGTTCCTGGCGCTCGTGGTGATCGCCGACTTCGCCGTACGACGGACACGCTGGGGCCGCTCGGTGTTCGCCGTCGGCGGCAACGTCGAGGCCGCGCGCCGGGCCGGTATCGACGTACGGGCGATCTACCTGTCGGTGTTCGCCGCCTGCTCCACGTTCGCGGCACTCGGCGGGATCCTGGCCGCGGCCCGGCTGGTCGCGGTCGGGCAGGCCAGCGGCGGTACGGACACCAACCTGAACGCGATCGCCGCCGCCGTGATCGGCGGTACCAGCCTGTTCGGCGGCCGCGGTTCGGCGTACTCCGCACTGCTCGGCGCGCTGGTGATCATGTCGATCTCGAACGGCCTCGCGCTGCTCAGCCTCGACTCGAGCGTCCGGTACGTCGTCACCGCCGGTGTCCTGTTGATCGCGGTCACGATCGACTCGCTGAGCCGCCGCAGCCGGCAGGCCCACGGCCGCGCCTGAGCCGAGAATCCTCTCAGGTTCGCGGCCGCCACGACCCCGGCCGCGGTTACCGTCCTGGATGGGATAGGGCGTGTCGCCTAATCCCACGTCGTAGCGAGGAGGTGCTCGGTGCGGTAGCTCGCCGCGCGGGGGCGAAGGGGTCGATGCGGAGCATCGTTCCCTTTGCGCCCGTGCGGCGAGGTGCCGTGCCGAGTGCCCCGCAGTAGGCGTGGGATTAGGCGACACGCCCTAGTTGCCTGAAGCATCTAATTCGACCAGGATCGAAAGGTTTGACAACGATGAAGTGGAAGATTCCGGGAACCCGTCGTACCCGGGCACTCGGCGCGGGTGCCGTCGTGACCACGGCCGCGCTGGTCGCGGGCGGCGTGGCGGTCGCGAACAGCGCCGGTGCGTCCACCACGGCGCAGTCGGCGGCCACGGCGACGTCGTACCGGACGCAGCTGATCGAGATGCGCACCGCCGGTGCGAAGGGGTACTTCTACACCGCGAACCAGGCCGAGTACCTGCGCGCGCAGAAGCTCGGGTTCAAGTTCACCGGACAGGTCCCCGGGTACGTCGCGAACACCGCGGTGCGCGGTACCGTCCCGGTGTACCGGCTGCGGATGAAGTCGGGGTCGTCGTACCTGCTGTCGATCTCGACCGCCGAGCGGAACAAGCTCGCGTCGTCGGGTCAGTGGGTGTACGAGGGCGTCGTCGGGCGGATCCCGCTGGCTGCCGCCGCGGACCGGACCAAGGTCTACCGGGTCTCGAAGAACGGCATCGGCTGGCGCGTCCTGCGCACCGCGCAGGCGGCCGCGTACGTGAAGGCCGGCTGGCACATGGACGGCTTCATGGGCTACGTCTGGACGCACAAGTAAGCACGACACGAGAAAGCCCTCCTCGCCGCACGCTTCGGCTCTAGGGAGCGTCGCAACGCCTCTGTTCGACGAGTGAGATGATGCTAGAGATTCCCAGGATCGTGGGTAGCTCAGGGTCGCAGGCAGGTGACTCGTGAGCGAGCTGAATACTCGCGGCTCGTGGGCCAGAGGTATGGCAGCGGCGCAGCATAGAAATCTCGCGGCTGATGGGTGTGTCTCAGCGCACAGGTCGTGACTAGCGCAAACCGACGTCCCAGGTGTCGCGTGAAGAGGTCTCAGCCGTCGGCACGCAAGGTGCTGTGAACCGAAACCGCTTCATGGCCCCGACGGTTCTTGGCCGAGGACGAGCGGATAGTGACAGCCGATCGGCGTAAGGCGAAGGTGTCGGTGCGGGCGATCGCTGCCGAGTTGGGGCGGTCGCCATCACGGTCAGCCGCGAGTCGCGTCGTAACGCGCATCCGGGCAGTGGGGACCACCCACGGCCCGGATGCGCGGCGATCTCGGTCTTCAGTGCGTTGCACCCGTCGGGTGAGGGTCTCGATGTCGGAGAGCAGACTCGCGGACGCCACCCGAAGGCGGCAACCACCCCAAGAGCCAAACACCGAGTGCTCAGGATCCAACCACCGCGCGAGTGCAGCATCGCCCTGACACTGAGACAACCTACCAATCGATCTACAGGGCCTTTGCCTTCAAGGGCGTGGCGAATTGCGCCCTGAGCTCGTTCGCGCGTAGTGCATGGGCCACACCTACCGCACCGGCGTCGTGACGAGCGCCCGCCCAGGTCTACCACTCGGCTGATCATGATCAGTGACCGGCCGGCCGAGGCCGACGGCCGCTCTGTTCCCGGGCACTGCCTGCCACGGCGCTGCTGGCTGGATTGGCTGACTGCGGGGCGGTCCGGTTCGCGCAGGAACGTGGCCCGCTGACGTTCCACATGAGAGGGGTCCTGCGCGAGAGGCGAGAGGATTGCCGACGGGACTCTTCGATTGGCCGGCAGCGAATTGGTCCGCGAGTCTCGCCGATCTGCGGCACCGCTTCAATCACAGACAGTGCGCTGGATTGCCCACAAGCAGACGTGAACCTCACGATCTCCATACAGCCGGAGCCAGCAGTACATCGCGTTTCTCCGGGTAGATCTTCTGCCCCCAGACTCATAAAGCACACCACTCGCTCATCATCCGAACTCGGGCGCGACACAGACGGTTGTGGCTTCCCATGACCAGCGAGCCTGCCGAGCAGTTCGACCTGCGGTGGGAGTCATTCCGGAGTTCGCATCTACATGGTGCCCCGCCCATCCGATGAAGCTCTGCAGACCTCACGATCTGCAAGCCCGGCCGAGACGCCACTCCACGGAGTCCACGACGCTGGCTCATCGGACGAGGTGTCGACGCGTAGGACTTAGCCGTGCTAGCTGGAGAACAGGGAGGCTGAATCCGAGTTGACAAGCGCGGCTGCTGCCCCGCCGCACCGCCGATGCGTCGTGCCCGGCTCTAGCTACTGTCGTTCCGCGAACCCATGTCGATCTGGCCGATCACTCGCGGAAGGGGCTTTGACAGGGCGAGGCCGTCAACCTATCGTTCCCGCATGGATGCGTGCCTACGCCGCAGCAACTCATCGAGCTGGTGCACCGCGAGGCAAATGGAGGCGTTCTTCGTGAGGTCTCGCGCGCAGCCACCAGCAGTCGCGGACGAAGGTCAGCCAGATCCTCGGCTTTTCCAAACAAGCAGCTCACAAGCGTTACGCAAACTCGGCTTCATCCTCGCCGTCATGTTCACGCTTGGCTGGCTGGTCGTCGGGGTCAGGAATGACGACGATCTCGTTCCTAGTGCCAAGACCCTATGAGGCGACGTTGAGGTCAGTTAGAATCGACGGCATCGACGTACACAACAATTCGCACGCAGCCCTTGCCGAGACGATCCTCCTCGTCGCCCTAGGCACACATTTCTTCCATGAATCAATCAAGGGAAATTGGCTCTGTGCGAAGCCTGACGCAACCGAAGCCGAAATCGTCAAAGCAAATAGAGCAGCACAGATTCATGACTTGATTCCCACGCTCCCGGACGGCTATGAGACCGCCGTCGGAGAGCACGGATATCGCTTGCCTGGCGGCGAAAAGCAACGTCAGGTTTTGGCTCGTGTCCTTCTTCAGGATCCAAGGATCGTTTATCCCCGACGAAGCTGCTGCGCACGTCTGTCGACAATCCAGAACGCCGATCAGATCGTAGTTCTCGATCGCGACTGCGTGGTTGGCGGCAGCAGGCACGCCGACCTCGTCGCCGCCAACCCCAACCCATGGCAAGCTGCGCCGCGCGACAGGCTGAGGAATACTTCAATAGGCAAGGGCTATCTCCAACTTTACACACTAGGAGCGACGTGATGACCGCCAATATGCACGCGATCGACCTAGCAGACACCTACCTTTACCAGCATGGGGAGCCGTCAGATGTTTGGCGTATGCTTCGCAACAGTGATCCGGTGCATTGGAACGAAAGGCCTGGAAGTCAGGGGTTCTGGTCGGTCATGACATATGCCGACAGTCTGGCAGTCCTGCAGAATCATCAGACCTACACCTCGGAAAAGGGAATGCGCATCGACGCGCATCCACGAGCTGTTGAGTCTGCGTCTGGCCGTATGCTGATCGTCACCGATCCGCCAAGGCATACGCAGTTGCGTGACGTCCTCGGATCGGCATTCAAGCGCAGCACCCTCAACAGGCTAGAGGTCAACATCAGACGTTCCGCCCGCGACCTCATATTCCGGGCACTCGAAATAGAGGACTGCGATTTCGTACGGGACATTGCTGGGCCATTCCCGCCGACCGTCATATGCGACATTCTCGGAGTTCCGCAAGCAGACTGGGGGCATCTCGGGGAACTGACCGCGACCGCGTTCGGGAACTCCGGCTCATCTGAGCGGGAACGGGCTGCAGCCCACTCGGAGATCATGCTCTACTACACCGACCTCGCTGCCCATAAGCGGCGTCACGGCGGCGACGATCTCGTGACAGCGCTCGTCAACGCTCGAATAGATGGTACGGCCCTCACCGACGCCGAAATTATCTTGAACTGCGATGGGCTACTCTCCGGTGGCAACGAGACCACGCGGCACGCATCGACTGGAGGAGTTCTCGCACTACACCAGTGCCCCGAACAGTGGCAACTCCTTCAGAAGTCGCCGGCAGCGTTGCCCAGAGCAGTCGAGGAGATCCTTCGATGGACGAGCCCAGCGCTGCACATTTTACGCGTCGCTACGACAGACACCGAGCTTCATGGAAAGTCAATCGCAGCCGGAGATATGGTAGTCGTTTGGCCTCCCTCAGCCAATCGGGATGAGTCAGTCTTCGCGAATCCCGAAAGCTTTGACGTATCCCGTACTCCCAACCGACACCTAGCATTCGGAGCCGGCGTGCATACCTGCATAGGGTCATTGCTCGGTCGCCTGGAGCTCCGCATATTGTTCGAGGAGTTGATCGCCGCTGTTCGGAGCATCGAGGTTACCCGGCCACCGAAGAGGCTCGCCTCAAATCTTTTCTGGGGGTTCGCCGAGCTGCCGGTGACACTTCATCCACACTGAGCCCGTCGCTGCCAAAGTGTCATTCCTTCTTGCGCATCGATAATGAGCAGGGAGCCCACAGCGACGCCTTTCGAATAAGACCGCAAATCGACAGAGCGGCGGTCCTGAGGCGAACATGCCCACATCATTTAGCCGCAGGCCGTCGCTTGATATGGTTGTTGGTCCATCGAGGTCCAGCACACCGACAATGGCGGTGATGATTGCCGGCGTGGTTGTCGTCGTATGTTGGCGACATTTCGCCGCTCACCGCAGATATCGGGCTCTTCACAGATGAGGGTGTAGTTGGGGTCTGAAGCCGCCGGTTTCGAGTCGGGATCTGGCGATGTAGTTGGTGAGGATGACGGTTGCGCGTTTGGTGAGGGTTCGTCCGAGGGCGATGACCTCGACCAGTGCTACCCGGGACGGCGTGGCCAGCCAAGGCGATCAGCGTCTTCATCAGTTCGCGGCCGCGGCTGCGGCTGCGCTCGGGTTCACGGTAGGCGGTGATCATGCGTTGGTAGATGCCCCAGGTGGCTTCGACTTCGACGTTTTCGTCAGCCTGTATGCGGGGTGCGTCGGCGTTGTGGAGCGGGTCGTGCCTGCCACCGCGGAGGCCGTGGAGTTCCTGCTGGACTTTGTCGGAGGCACTGGTCGAGTGCGTCACCGGCCAGGCGGCTGCCAGCTACGCCGACCGGCCAGTGGGCCCTCGCTGCGTGCGCAGCGCGACGCCGAGCTGACCGGCAAGATCGCCGCGACTCACGACGATTACCGACACACCTGCGGGTCGCCGCGTGTGCGCGTGCACCACGAACTCCAAAGGCCAAGGCGAGCGAGCGGTCCTCGAGTAGGCGGGTCGCGCGGCCGATGCGAGCCGCCGGCCCGTACGGACGGACCCCCAGGCAATGGAAGACGACAACCACCGCTGACCCGGCGCCGGACACCGCCCGGACCTGATCGGCCGGGGCTTCGCCATCGATCCCGGCCAGGCGGCCGCAGTGGGCACCCGCTTGTGCGGCGACTTTACCTACGTCCACACCCTGGGATGGCCGGCTCTTCCAGCCCACCGTGATCGATCTGGCCTCGTGCTACATCCAGGGCTGGTACAGCACCTACCGACGCCACTCCACCCTCGGGTACGCAGCCTCGCCACCTACGAATCAACCCACGCAACCACCAACAGGTTGCGTGAACCAACCTCATACCAAGCCTGTCCGTCGAACCGGGGCAATCCCGATGGTCTCTGGACCAACGTCGGCCGAATCCACCACACCGAGCGCGCCAACATCCTCACTCGCCGCGACAACCCGCAGACACGCCCCCGAGCACAACGCCACAAACAAGTCCGGAACCGAAGCATCGAAAGCTAAGGAAGGGAACTGGATCACGCTTTCACCAGGAACGACGCCGAAATCGGAAATGTGCTGAACAGCGAAGTCCGCCAGACCGCGATGCTGGACCATCACTCCCATCAGCTGGCCGGTTGAACCGGGCGTATAGATCACATATGCCAAGTTCTCCGGGCCTGACCGTCGGCCAAGGGTCACGGTCTGTTCGTCGGCCTCTTCCCCGACCGGGTCGGCGGCGGGGTCGTCGAGTAGGACGGTCATCGCATGGTGATCGGGCAGTGCGTCGACCAGGCCGGCTCGTGTCAGCACCACAGGGACCGCGGTGTCGGCCAGCATGAACTCCAACCGCGCAGCCGGATACTGCGGATCCAGCGGAACATAAGCCCCGTCGGCCTTCAGCACCGCCAGAACACCAACCACCATCTCGACCGAACGCTCCACACACAACCCAACCAGAACCTCCGGACCCACCCCACACTCCACCAACCGCCGAGCCACCCGATTCGCACGCGCATTCAACTCCGCATACGTCAACCGATCCCCACCACACACCACAGCCACCGCCTCCGGCGACCGCACCACCTGAGCCTCAAACAACCCACAAACAGTCACCTCAGGAACAACACCACCAGTGTCGTTCCACTCCACCAACACCCGACGCCGCTCATCCCGGGTCAGCGACGCGTGCTCCGACACCGGCAAATCCGGCGCCTCCACAACCGCCTCCAGTAACCTCAAATAATGATCAGCAAACCGCTCAACCGTATCCCGATCAAACAACTCGCTGCTATAAACAAGCTGCCCAACCACCCCACCATCCACTTCGAGCAGATGAAACTCAAGATCGAATTTCGACTGCCTGACCTCATCGTCACCGAACGGCTGGACCGCCAGATCCCCCAGCTGCACATCCCCGCGTGGCGTATTCAAGATCTGGAATACTACCTGCACCAGCGGATTCCGGCTCAGATCCCGCGCCGGATCCAGCTTCTCCACCAAGTACTCAAACGGCAAATCCTGATGCCCATAAGCACCCAGACAAACCTCCCGTACCCGACCAACCAACTCCCGGAAGGTCGGATCACCAGAAACATCCGTCCGCAATACCAAAGTATTCACAAAGAAGCCGATCAGCTTCTCCAACTCCGGGCGAGTCCGATTAGCGATCGGCGAACCAACGACAACATCCTCCCTCCCAGAATAGCGCGAAAGCAGCAACTGGAAGGCAGCGAGCATCGTCATGAACAACGTGGAATTCTCCTCCCGGCCAACCCCCACCAACCGCTCATACACCCCCTGCGGCACACGAACCGGGACACTCCCTCCCTCATACCTCAACATCGCCGGCCGAGGCCTATCAACAGGCAACTCCAGAGCAGGCGGCATCCCCACCAAACAATCACGCCAATAAGCCAGCTGAGACTCCAGCACCTCACCTTCCAACCAGCCCCGCTGCCACACTGAAAAATCAGCATACTGGACAGGCAACGGAACCAAGGGAGATCCACCACCCTGACTGAACGCCCCATACAACGCCGACAACTCACGCCAGAAAACTCCCAGCGACCAGCCATCAGACGCAATATGATGCATCGTCACCAGCAAGACATGATCATCAAGCCCCAGCCGCAGCAAACGCGCACGCAGTAACACTCCCAACGACAAATCAAACGCAACGCCGGCCTCCTCAGCAGCAACCCGCCGAGCAGCCTCCTCAACATCATCCTCCCCCGACAAATCCGACACACCCAGCTCAAACCCACCAAAAGGAACCACCACCTGACACGGCTCCCCGCCCTGCATCTCAATCCGCGTCCTCAAAACCTCATGCCTCTCCACCACCTCCCCCAACGCTTTCTCCAACGCCACAACATCCAACCCACCCGTCAACCGGCACCCAACCGGCACATTATAAAACGAATTCAACGGTACCAACTGGTACAAAAACCACAGCCGTTGCTGCGCAAAAGACAAAGGCAAAATCCCGCCACGGTCAACCCGCACCAAACCGTCGTGCGTTTCCTGCATGAGCAGGGCATCGAATTTCTCACGCTGCCCCGGACTTAGCGCCTCAATCTGTTCCCATGGATCAGTCACGCGCCTACCTCCAACTCACGGACGCTGAAATATTGGATCGATGCCTAGTCCAGACGTTCGGCGGCTTCCAGCATCTTGAGAATCTTCGTGGCGCGCACCGCCTGTTCCGCGTCCACAACAGCGGCCAAGCTGGCGATGGTCGTATTGTCGAACAAGGCTTGCACTTGCAAGTTGATTTTGAATGTTGCCCGGACCCTCGCGATCACCTGCGTCGCCAGCAGGGAATGCCCCCCCAAATCAAAGAAGTCGTCCTCCACACCAACACGGTCGACCCCCAAAACATCCTGCCAAATCCCACACACCTTCTCCTCCACCGGACCACGAGGAGCAACAAAACCAACCTCCAGCACCGGACGCTCACCATCCGGCACCGGCAACCCGCGCCGATCCACCTTCCCATTCGACGTCAACGGCAAAGAATCCATCACCACAAACACCGACGGAACCATGTAGTCCGGCAGCAACTCTCGCAAACCACCACGCAATACCTGCGGCAGACGACGATCACGGTCTTGTCTCCACCTCGCCTCAACAGGCGAGTTCGCCAGCACCCGATCGCCTGGCATCCGGCCGGTCGTTGTCTGATCGGTCGTTGTGAGCCATCGCCAGGATTCGCCGGCATGGGGCGCGAGTTCGGTCCGGCGACGGCTGGCGACCATGTCCACGGCGCCCGCCACCGACTGCGACCAGCACAACGTGATGTCGTACGGGACCTCGTTGCCGATCGACCACAGGTCCTCCGGGTCAACGCCCTCGGCCTGGATCCCCCGCAGATCCTGCAACGACACGGTTCCTTCTTCCGCAGCAGTATCACGGATCGCCGACCACATCTTCAGCGCCGAGCTCACCCGGGCATTCGGAATATTCCGCACCGCCAAAACATCTGGCCGGTCCGAGACCAACTCCGCAACTACCCGATCAACCGCCAAACCGTCGCCATCCCAATCCCGCCAGACACCTGGAACAACCACATCCGCAGCGTCACCAACAGAAATCAAGACGTCATAACGGAAACAAGACATCTCGTTCGCCGCACGCCCCCGTCGCGGCATCACCTGAACATGCCCAACTCCCGCCATCTCACCGACCGAAGCAGAAAAGAATTCAGGATCCAGCACTAGCTCACTCTCATCGGCAACTTCCCGACGAATCTGCCGTAAAAGATCCGTGACACCAGTCTCAGAGCCGGCCCTCGCCACGGCCACGGACGCTTGGAAGGACTCCAGCAAATCAAGCCCACGAACATCACCCACGAACACCACACCACCAGGACGCGTCACCCGAACCGCGCCGGACAACACTCGCAACAAATAGTCAGCATCGGGAAAATGTGAAACGACAGAATTCAGCACGACGGTGTCAAAATACCCAGCCTCGAACCCGGAGAAATCAACAGCCTCCCGATGCAGAACCCGCACACCTTCAAGCCCCGCCTCCTCCACACTGCCGGCAAGCCTGGCCACAGTCGACGCAGAAAAGTCAGTGCCAACATATTCAGCACACCCCTCCACCAACCGCCACAAAATCAGGCCAGTACCACAACCAATGTCGAGCACCCGGCCTGAACCACCTCCCCGAACACGATCAACAGACGCAGAAACCCACTCCGCCATCTCCTCGGCAGAAATAGCCTCACCCGTATAACTGCTGTCCCAACCCGCCACATGAAACCGCGGATCCTCCGGAACAACAGAATCCGGATGCAAATTTTCAAAAACCTCACGCCACTCCCCCACATACTGGCCCGCCACATCCCCCACCGGCGGTTCGGCACCGGAACCATCCGGAACCACATAACCCACCAGCCGCGGATCCCCCGGCACATCCTCCCGAACCACCACCACAGACTCACCAACACCAGGCAAACCCGAAAGAGCAGACTCCACCTCTCCCAACTCCACCCGGAACCCACGAACCTTCACCTGATCATCCACACGCCCCAAGAACTCCAGATTCCCATTTCCTCGCCACCGCACCACATCGCCCGTCCGATACAACCGCCCACCACCGCCACCAAACGGATCCGGAACAAACCGCTCCGCCGTCAAACCAGCACGCCCCACATACCCCCGCGCAACACCGACACCACCGACAAACAACTCACCCCGAACGCCCACCGGAACAGGGCGAAACCACTCATCCAAAACATAAACGCGCGTATTACCAATCGGACCACCAATCGGAACACCGACGGCATGAGCGCCACCCCAGCCCGACGCATCGAACATCGTCGCGCAGACCGTCACTTCTGTAGGCCCATACGCGTTGATGAATTTTGCGTCAGGGCCGACTTCTCGGACCCTCTCCAGCAAATCCGGCGTACACGCCTCGCCGGCCGACACGATCAGGCGTGGCGGATGAGGCATCGACTCAGCGAACACCCGGCGCAACACACTCGGCGGCGCAGTGATGATCTCCGGACCAGCGTCCGCCGAACCCACCACACCGACCGCAGCGACATCCTCACTCGCCGCGACAACCCGGAGGCACGCTCCCGAGCACAACGCTACAAAGAGGTCCCAAACGGACGCGTCGAAACCAAGTGGGGAGAATTGGATGAAATGGTCATCTGGTCCTGTACCCAGCCGCTCAACGACGTAGTTGGCGAGGTTGGTGAGGCCCTGATGCTGGATCATGACGCCTTTGGGCTGGCCGGTCGAGCCCGACGTGTAGATCACATATGCCAGATTGTCCGGCGCCGACGTCCAACCAAGATTGCCGGCCTCAACATTTGTCAGACCCGGATCCTCCAGCAGGACCGTGACCGCAGAATGCGTAGGCAAAACATCCACAAGCGCCTCCTGCGTCAGCACCACAGGGACCGCGGTGTCGGCCAGCATGAACTCCAACCGCGCAGCCGGATACTGCGGATCCAGCGGAACATAAGCCCCGCCGGCCTTCAGCACCGCCAGAACACCAACCACCATCTCGACCGAACGCTCCACACACAACCCAACCAGAACCTCCGGACCCACCCCACACTCCACCAACCGCCGAGCCACCCGATTCGCACGCGCATTCAACTCCGCATACGTCAACCGATCCCCACCACACACCACAGCCACCGCCTCCGGCGACCGCACCACCTGAGCCTCAAACAACCCACAAACAGTCACCTCAGGAACAACACCACCAGTGTCGTTCCACTCCACCAACACCCGACGCCGCTCATCCCGGGTCATATTCACAGCTACCACTCCCTATATTCGTCGGGCTGTTCAGTCCACTAGCCGGCTTGGTCGCGCTTCTGGTCGCTCGCTGTTCTGGGAGTGAGATCCGTCCACACCTTCTCGATATGTTGCAGGCATTCTTCTTTTGATCCCTTGAACCCTGCGCTTTCCCAGCCGTCCGGCATCGGGCGGGAGTCGAACCACGTCGAATATTGGTTGCGGTGGTTGCGAACCACGATGAACGTTGCGCTCTCCACTTGGTCTCCTCCATCTGCTTACGCTTCTGAACATGGCAATAGCTCACTACCGATGGCAGTGAGCTATGGCCGACGCTTCTTCAACAAATGTCGAGGCGAGCTTTCTCCCGGAGGCCCGACTCAGTAGACCTGCGAGTCTCACACCGACATGGACTGACACTTGGACACTGACATCTCGGCCTCACCCCCAGTGGCGCACATCCCCGACGCGGCAGCTCAGAACCCTAACAATGTCTCCATGTGCACACAACGATGTTGCAACTACCTGCAGCGCTGTTTGCGTGTCACCGCTCCCGCCAGCTCCATCTGCTATTGTCCACGAGCCGAAGGCAGATGACTGGCCTTGCGTTCGCGGCCGACGGCCTATCCCGCGCTGAAGCCGTGTGTCGCCGGTCTACGCCCATAGATTCTGGCGCGGCGCATGGTCGTCGTGTCTGCGCGGGCCACGGTGTCCGGTTTGGCGTGGTTGGCGCTGAGCGAGTCCACGTCGCTCTTCGAGACCGATGCCAGTGATGGGGCTCCGGGAGCCGAGGGTTCTGCATGCGACGCGGTCGGGAGTCGCAGATCGCGCTGGGTTTGTTGACCGACAGTTCACGGTTTTACGTGGCGGTGGTGTGGATACGGGGCTAATCTCCGAGCCTGATCCGAACGCAACCGAGGATGCGGTGCCGTCGTCATCCTCGGCACCAAGATCCCCGAGCTGCCAGAAGGGCGCCAAAGGAACCGCAGCGAGGACATCGATGATGGAGCAGGTGTTCGCGCAACTCTGGCCGGCTTCCCAAGCACAGAACGCCAAAGGCCGTCCGAACAAGGTCATCCATTACACCGCAGATCCGGCTAGGCGTACGTTGCGCGAGATTGATGAGCAGGTCGCCAAGCCGAGAGCGGTCGCATGGCAGTTGACAGTCAAGTGAAGCAGGTTCATGAAGCTCACCTGCACGACGAAATCGGTCAATCGCGACCTTGGTTCGAAGGTCCGCGACCTGGGCGACTGACGTGCAAGGTCTCCAACATCACCGACCCCACGCCCGAATTCACGGTAGGCGCCACCAGCAACCAGAGGGATAGAGATGTGGTTCCGGATGCCCAAGCATGATCCGCTGCGGCAACCATGACGAGGTTCGTCGAGGACCGCACCGGCTGGTCGATCGACAAGTTCGTCCAGTCCGCCGCCGCTGCCGCATGGTCAAATTCGCGTCGGCCAACAGTTGCTCGTTGCCGAAGCCCCACGCCCGACCCGATCTACGCGACGCCCTCGCCAAGACCGTCTGACAGAAAAGGGCACCTAGATTGATGAGGCTCGGGTCCAGTTCACGCGGGAACGGGACCTGCGGAAGAACACGGCGATCAGCACCCAGCGCGCTTCGCTCGATCCGGCAGTAGGAGGAGCTTCGCTCGTGGGTGGGGTCGGGTTCACTCGCCAAGTGCGAGTAGTGCTCGTGGCATTTGGGTATCCGAGGAGCGCCGATGCGCGCTCCTTCTCCCCCTTACGTCAGGCGGTGGCGGCGGTCAGGTCGACCTTCGGCTCCGCGAAGTGGCAGGCGGCCGTGTGCCCCTCGGAGGACTGCGGCTTGATCTCCAGCAGCGGCTCCTGGGTGGCGCAGATGTCCTCCGCCTTCCAGCAGCGGGTCCGGAACCGGCAGCCGCTCGGCGGGTCGATCGGCGAGGGTACGTCGCCGACCAGCCGGATGCGCTCCTTCGGCGGAACGCCGCGGATCGTGCCGAGGTCCGGGGCCGCGGACAGCAGCGCCTGCGTGTACGGGTGCTGCGGCGCGTTGTAGATCTGGTCCCGGCTGCCCTGCTCGACGATCTTGCCGAGGTACATCACCGCGACCTCGTCACAGAAGTGCCGGACCACGCCGAGGTCGTGCGCGATGAACACGAACGCGATGCCGAGGTCCTTGCGCAGGTCCTCGAGCAGGTTCATCACCTGGGCCTGGATCGACACGTCCAGCGCGGACACCGGCTCGTCGGCGATGATCACCTCGGGCTCCACGGCGAGCGCCCGGGCGATCCCGATCCGCTGCCGCTGGCCGCCGGAGAACTCGTTCGGGTACCGGTTGTGGTGCTCCGGGTTCAGGCCGACCCGCTCCAGCAGTTCCTGGACCCGGTCGAGCTCCTTGTTCTTCGGCACCAGGTTGTGCACCCGCAGCGGCGTACTGATGATGTTGCTGACCGTCTGCCGCGGGTTCAGCGAGCTGTACGGGTCCTGGAAGACGATCTGCAGCTGCCGGCGGAACGGGCGCAGGTCCCGCTCCTTCAGCTGCGCGATGTCGGTGCCCTTGAAGACGATCTCGCCGGCCGTCGGGGTCAGCAGCCGGGTGATCATCCGGCCGGTGGTCGACTTGCCACAGCCGGACTCGCCGACCAGGCCGAGGCTGGCGCCCGCCTTCAGGTCGAACGTGACGCCGTCGACGGCCTGCACGACCTTCTTGGTCCGGCCGAGGCCGGCGGCCTCCTTGATCGGGAAGTGCATCTTCAGGTCGCGGACCTGCAGCAGGGTCTCGCCCTTGGCGGCCGGCTTCTCCAGCGCGTCGACGGGACGGGTTTCGTCGCTCATCTGTCTCCTCAGTCCCCTCGTCAGCCCAGTCGCGGCGCGACCTCGGTCTCGTACACCGAGACCTTGTCGTGCAGGTGACAACGGGACGTGTGCGCACCGGCGCCGTCGACCGGCAGCAGTTCCGGCAGTTCCGACGTACAGAGCTCGCCCTTGACCCGGTCCTTGTACGGGCAGCGCGGGTTGAACGAGCAGCCGTCCGGCAGGTTCAGCAGGCTCGGCGGCAGCCCCTTGATCGGGCGCAGCCGCTCGTTGGCCGCCGACACTGTCGGGATCGACTCGAGCAGGCCCCACGTGTACGGCATCCGCGGGTTCGCCAGTACGTCCTCGGCGGTGCCGTACTCGACACAGCGCCCGGCGTACATCACCAGCACGTCGTCGGCCATCTCGGCGACCACACCCAGGTCGTGGGTGATCAGCACGATCGCGGAGCCGAACTCCTTCTGCAGGTTGTTCAGCAGGTCCAGGATCTGCGCCTGCACCGTGACGTCGAGCGCGGTGGTCGGCTCGTCGGCGATCACCAGCTTCGGGTCGTTGATCAGGCTCATCGCGATCATCGCCCGCTGCCGCATACCACCGGAGAACTCGTGCGGGTACTGCGCGAACCGGCGCGGCGGGTTCGGGATGCCGACCAGGTCGAGCATCTCCAGCGCCCGCTTCTTCGCGACGTCCTTGGAGACCTTGTGGTGCACCCGGTACGCCTCGACCAGCTGGTTGCCGATCGTGTACAGCGGGTGCAGCGACGACTGCGGGTCCTGGAACACCATCGACACCGCGTCGCCACGGATCTTCATCAGGTCGTTCTCGCTCAGCCCGATGATCTCGTCGCCACCGACCCGGATCGACCCGGTGATCCGGGTCCGCTTCCGGTCGTGCAACCCCATCACGGCCATACTCGACACCGACTTGCCCGACCCGGACTCACCGACGATCGCCAGCGTCCGCCCGAGTGGCACCGAGTAGCTCAACCCGTTCACCGCACTGACCAGCCCGTCAGCAGTCGGGAACCGCACCGCCAGGTCCTCGACCACCAGGTACGGCGTCTCACCACTGGGGTTGATCGACCCCTGCCGACGCTCCCGGGTAGCAACCGACGGAGCATGCTTGGTGGCCGAAGCCTCCGCCGGCGCGCCTTCGCTCTCGGGCATGGAGTCCTTCCGGTCTTCTGGGGCGGGTGACGTCATGAGAGCCTCACCCGCGGGTCGATCAGGCTGTAACCGATGTCCACCAGGAAGTTCATCACGACGATGATCACCGAGGCGACCAGCACGGTGCCCATGATCACGGGCAGGTCGTAGTTGTTCAAGCTGTCCAGCACCAACTGCCCGAGCCCGGGGAGGTCGAAGATCCGCTCGGTGAAGATCGCGCCGCCGAGGCTGCCGGCGATGTCCAGGCCGAAGATCGTCACGACCGGGATCAACCCGGACCGCAGGGCGTGCTTGTAGGTGACCACCCGGTCCGACAGGCCCTTGGCCCGCGCCGTCCGGATGAAGTCCTCGCTCAGTGTCTCGACCATGGATCCACGGGAGTATCTGGCGTAGGACGTGCAGTTGTAGATGCCGAGCACCAGCCAGGGTGTCAGCAACCCGGCTATCCATTTCCCTGGACTCTCGGTCGGCGGTGTCCAGGAACCGCGGGGCAGGATCGGGTACTGGATGGTCAGGTAGAGCGCGACCATCAGCGCCACGATGTAGTACGGCACCGAACTGATCACCAGCGTGCTGGTCATCAGGCCCCGGTCACCGAGCGTGCCTCTTCGTTTCGCGGCCATCGACCCGACGAAGACGCCGATCGTCAGGACCAGGACCGCGTACCCCAGAACCAGGGAGACGGTGACCGGGAACCTGGACGAGATCATCTCGGTCACGGGCCGGTTGTTCTTGAACGAGAACCCCAGGCAGGGGACGTCGCAGTGCTGCTTCACACCGGAGGTGGTGAAGTCCCGCCCGGCGAAGATGCCGCCGGCGTACTCCGCGAACTGCTGGACCTTGGGTTGGTCCAGGTGCAGGTTCGCCTTGATCTCGTTGTAGCGCTGCGTCGTGCAGTTGCGGTCACCGCAGATCGCACCGGCCGGGTCCGTCGGCGCGATGAAGAACAGCGCGAAGGTCGCGATGAGTGTCGCCAGCACGACGCTGAGCGCGCTGACCAGGCGACGCGCCACGAAGTAGAGCACGGAACTGTCTCCTCACCGATCGGAGTGGTGCCCGGAGGTGATCCGGGCACCACTCCACCGATTCACGGGTGATTACTACTGTTGCCGGGCGAACCCGATCAGGACTGCTTCAGGAACATCGACGTGAACTCGGGCAGACCCTGTGTCGGGTCGTTGATCGCGTGCCCGATGTTCTTGCCGACCGGCGAGTTCGTGCCGGTGTAGTAGAGCGGCAGGACCGGGAGGTAGTTCTCCAGGATGTCCTTGTCGATCTTCGACCATTCCTTCAGCTGCTCTTCCGGCGACTTCGCGGCGACCTCGTCGATCTTCGCGTCCAGCGCCTTGTCCGAGAGCTGACCGACGCTGTTGCCCAGGCCGATCGCGTCGGACTTGAACAGCACCGGGAACCAGCTGGTACCGGACGGCCAGTCGGAGCACCAGCCGGCCGGCGTCTTGCCGATGTTGACCGGAGCGTCCTGCTTGCCGACGAACGTCCGCAGCTTGGCCTTCGGGACACCGATCGCGTGCACCTTGAAGCCGGCCTTCTCGTACGTCTGCTGACGCAGCTGGCTGACCTGCGAACCGATCTTGTCGTCGATCGCGAAGTACCAGGAGAGCTCGAAGTTCGACTTGCCCAGCTTGGCCAGCTCGCTCTTGATCTCCGCCGCGACCGCCGGGTCCTCGGCACCCTTGCCGGTACCGGTCAGGCCCGGGAGCTCGTACTTCTGGAAGCCCGGAACAGCCGGCGGCAGGATCGTCGAAGCAGGCGGGCTGTCGTTCGGGTTCAGACCGGCGACCTTACGCCACGAGTCGTACGGGTAGGCCTTGGCGATGAGCTTGCGGACCTCCATCGGGATCTTCCGCGTGTCCATCGTGTACATCTGCGTGCACGGGCCCATGCCCTTGACCAGCTGCGACTGGTCCTTGACCTCGGGCAGCAGCGAGACGTCCAGGTTGCTGTAGTTCAGCGCGTTGGCGTCCGGCCCGGCGCTCGCCAGAACCTGGCGCTGCACCTTGATGGTGTCCTGGGCGAACTTGAAGTCCCAGCCGTCCACGTACTGGTGCCGCACCGGGTCGGTAGCCGGGTCCCAGTTCGGGTTCTTCGTCAGCTGCAGCTCGTTGCCCGGGTTGTAGGACGAGAGCTGGTACGGGCCGGTGGACATCGGCTTCTGCTCGTAGTTCTTCTGCGTGTCCTTCGCCTGCGGGATCGGCGTGAACATCGGGAACGCAGCGTAGTACGGCAGGTCGTCGAACTTGTGCGCCAGCTTGATGACCAGCGTGTGGTCGTCCGGCGTCTCGACGCCGCGGTAGTTCGCACCGTTCGGGCCGTACGGGCCCTTGTACTTGTCACCGTCCAGGAAGAACTGCATCTGGTAGGTGGGTCCGGAGTCGTACAGGTCGTGCGCGAAGGACCGCTTGATCGCGTACGCGAAGTCGGCCGCCTTGACCGGCGTGCCGTCCTGGTACTTGATGCCCTGCTTCAGCTTGAAGGTCCAGGTCAAGCCGTCGGCAGACTTGGTCCCGAGGTCCTCGGCAAGGTCCGGCACCAGAACCGGCTTGTGATCCGGGCCGTCCAGGCGGTACTGGGTCAGCGTCCGGAAGTACAGCTTCGTGATCTGGTTACCGTCGGTGTAGTAGACGTCCGTCGGGTCGAACGTGTCCGGCGTGACATCGGAGAGCACCGTGATGGTGCCGCCCTTCTTCGCGCCGTCGACCTCCGCGGCCGGGCCCTTCGCAGTGGGGTCAGTCGCCTTGACCTGGGCACCGCCCAGGTTGCCCTCCCCACCACTGTTGTTGCCGTTCTTCGAGGACGGGCTGCCACAGGCTGCGGCGGCGACCAACACCGTCGCCGCGACTGCGGTGATCCGTTTCCACTGCATAGTCGGGTTTCTCCTTTTCTGCCGCAGGGGCAATCGCCGAACTACCGGCGAGTCTTGGGGTCGAAGGCGTCCCGGATCGCGTCTCCGAGCAGGGCCAGCGCGAGCACCAGAGCGGTGATCCCGACCACTGGCAGCCAGAGGTAGACCGGGTCTGCCTTGAAATAGTTCGTGGCGACCGCGATGGTCTGGCCCCACGAAGGAATCGGCTCGACCAGGCCGACACCGAGGAAGGACAGTCCGGCCTCCGCGGTCACGTAGGCCGGCAGCGCCAGGGACGCCGAGATGACGATCGGGGCCACCAGGTTGGGCAGCAGTTCCTTGAACAGCACCTGGTAGGTCGGGACACCGATCGCCTTGGCGGCAAGCACGAACTCACGCTCGCGCAGCGACAGCACTTCACCACGGATGATCCGGGCCAGGCCCGCCCACCCGAAGAAGGACAGTACGAAGATCAGTACCTGGAACCGGATGGATGCCTGCGCGTCCGGGGTCAGGTTGAACGAACCGCCCCGCATCGACTCGACGATCGGCACCAGCGCGATCGCGAACAGCAGGTACGGCAGGCTCAGCACGAAGTCGATGAACCAGGAGATGACCCGGTCCACCCAGCCGCCGAGGAAGCCGGCCAGCAGACCCATCACGACACCGACCGCGGTGCCGACCACGGTGGCCAGAAAGGCGATGATCAGCGACGGGCGGGCGCCGTACACCCAGCGGGCGAAGTTGTCCCGGCCGGTCTTCGGCTCGACACCGAACCAGTGCTGACCGTTGACACCGATGGTCGGGAAGCCGTACTCGTCGACCAGGTCGGTGTTGAAGGTGCTGTAGTCCTGGCCCTCGAGCTTCGCCAGCAGGGGCGCCAGGATGGCGATCAGGATGAAGAAGAGCACGATCGACGCGCAGATCACCGCGACCCGGTCCTTGCGAAGCCGGTCGAACGCGATCCGGCTGGGGGACTTGCCGTGCGGAGTGGCGCCGGTCCGGATCGGCTCCGCCGATGCCGGGTGTTCTTCGACTCCTACGCTCGAGTCGGGCGACCCAATACTCATTCGCACTCCGTCAGTTCAGTCGGCCGGATTTCGGTCCGTTGATCCGGCACCCGTCGATGGATGGCGTGCCGAGCCTTCGCTTTCCGGTGGGTTGGCGTCAAATCCCCTTGACAGGGCGCTTCCCCCACAACCGCGCGCTAGCCTGCCTGACACTGTGACACCAAACCAGCGGTGCCCGGCACCAGTGCACAAATCGTTACCGGAACGGATACTGGAACGGAACATTTGCTCCAAAATCTCACTCTGAGCAGTCGATTCTTCGCAATTCGCATCGGCACAGCACCGACAGTGGCCAAATAGTGCCAGGTTTTCACGCAATGTAACGAAAAGACACAGACTGACACCTAGCACCACCACGTGTCGGATCTCACCCGCAGAGGCCTCGCCGGGCCCAAATCAGTCGTCGAGTCCGAGCACCCGACGATGGCCCGCCAGCTCGTGTCTCGCGACTCCGGTGGCCGGAAGGTTGCCGACGGCCCGGTCCAGCACCTGCCGCGCGTCCTCGGGCCGGCCTGCGGCCACGTGCAGCCGCGCCCAGCCGGCGGCGTTGGCAGCCTCCCCGGTGCTGTCCGGCCTGCGCTCGAGGATCTCTGCCGCGTGCCGCAACAGCGCCTCAGCGCCGGGCAGGTCGCCGAGCACCACCAGCAACTGCGCCTGCGTGTTGGCCACGTGGGCGATTCCGAGCTCGTCGCCGATCCGGTCGACGATCTCGCTCGCCTCGGTCAGGACGGCGGTCAGCTCAGGTAGATGGTCGGCGCCCAGATCCGTACCGGCCAGCAGTGTCTCGGCCAGCAGCACCAGGCGAATCGCGTGCAGCCTGGTTCCGGGAGGACTCAGCTCGACCGCAGCGCGACGAGTCGCCCGGCCCTCGTCGAGGCGACCGAGCATGGCGCACCCACCACCGATCTGGTCCAGGGCCCGGGCCCTGGACGACTCGGCCTGCGCATCGGAGTCGGCGATCGCGAGCATCTCCCGGCCGACGCGCAGCATCTTGTCGAAGTCCCCGAACTGGGCAGCCAGCCAGCCCTGCTGGCTGAGGATCGCCATCCTCAGCGTCACGTTTCCGGAGCGTTCGGCCATGTCCGCGGCCCGCTCGTTGATCGCTCGCAGCCCGGCCGGTGGCGTGCCCGCCTGAGCGAGGGCGCCGAAGAGGCAACGGCCGAGCTCTGCCTCGAGATCCGGCTGACCGGCCGAGGACACTGCGTCCAGGGCCGTCTCCAGGACGGCACGGCGTACGTCGCGGTCGTCGCGGACCGCGAGGTATCCGGCGAGGCGCAGCGCGAGCATCCCGCCGAGCCGCGGCCACTTCCGGACCGCCCGCTCGACCGCCGCGCGCACCACCGGCGCCTCCAGATCCAGCCAGTCGGCTCCGGCAACGGCCTGCGCCTCGGTCGCCGGGAGCGCGAACGAACCGCCACGGTCGAGCTCCAGCACCACGATGGCATGGTCGATCTGCTCGTCGGCGATCGTCAGCAGCCTGAGGACGGACTCCAGGTAGCGCTGTTCGACGATGTCGTCCGGTGCGAGTGCGTACCGCTCAACGGCGTACGCGCGCACCATCCCGTGCAGGCCGTAGCGTGGAGGGTTCACCCGGCGCTGCTGTACCAGCCCGAGGACGACGAGGTTGTCGAACACGGCGAGCGCCGTCTCCTCGTCCAGGCCCAGCAGCGGCGCAGCGACCCACGCTGCGAACTCGTCCGCACCGACGAGGGCGATCCGCGCGAACAGGTCCCGAGCGAGTGAGTCGGCCACCCGCAGCGTCAGGTCGAGACTGGCCCGGACGGCGCGGTCACCGGCGACCAGGTAGTCGAGTCGCAACGCCTCGTCGGCGAGCGTCTTGACGACGAGCGCGACGTCCTCGCGGATCACCGCCAGACGTGCCCCGACGATGCGCAGGGCCAGCGGCAGACCGGCACAGTGCGGGACGAGCTCGCGGACGGTGTCCGGGCCGAGGCCGGACAACCGCCCGAGGAGCTGGGCACTCGTATCGTCCGGCAGCGGTTCGAGCTCGCGGTGGACAGCGTCCTCGAGGCCGAGCAGAGGGCGCCGCGAGGTGGTGATCACCGCGCAGCCGGCGCTCGCGGGCAGCAGTGGCCTCAGCTGTCCGGCGTCGACGGCGTCGTCGAACACCAACAACACAGCCTTGTCGGCCAGCTGGCTCCGGAGCAGGGCAGAGCGGCTCTCCGGTTCGTCGGGAATACCGTCACTGTCCAACCCGAGAGAGCGCAGCAACCTGCCCAAGACGACTGCACTCGACACACGGGTTCCGCCGACGTCTTGCAGTCGGACGAACAGCTGGCCGTCCGGGTACTGGTCCGCGAGCTGATGCCCGAGCCGGACCGCCGCCGCAGATTTCCCCGTGCCTGCGGCTCCGTACAGACAGACGACCGCCGGCACCCCCTTGGCGCCGGAACCCCGCAGCACCTCGGCAGTCTCGGCCAGGACGTCGTCACGCCCGATCAACAGCCGGACGTCCGCCGGCAGCTCCCGGGGGACGTTGGCGTCGCCAGGCTGATCCAGCTGCGGGTCCTGACGGAGAATCGCCACCTGGAGATCCCGTACCTCGACGCCGGGCGCGACGCCGAGCTCTTCGTCGAGATGGCGGACGAGCTCGGTATAGACAGTCAGGGCATCCGCCTGCCGTCCGGAGCGGTACAGGGCGAGCATGTGGGCGATGGCGAGCCTCTCCCGTGCTGGCTGCATCCCGGCCAGCCGCGCCAGGTCAGGCAGGAGCTCCTGGTGGTGGCCCAGATCGAGCTCAGTTGTCAGACGGAGCTCCTCCGCTGCCCACCGCGACTCCTCCAGTCCAGCGCACAGCCGGCGCCGTACGCCTTCAGTGGTGACGTCCGCGAGGGCTGGACCGCGCCACAACGCCAGCGCCTCGGTGAGTGTCCGGCTCCGGCGCTCCAGATTCTCGTCGTGTCTCGCCTGCTCCACCAGCGTCTTGAACCGCTCGGCGTCGACCTGCTCCGGCGGGACCTGGATCGCGTATCCCTCGGCCCCACTCGGTACTTCGACGTCCAGCACCGCGCGCAGCCGGGATACGTAGACCTGCAACGCCCGGCGGGCATTCGCAGGCGGCGCGTCCGGCCACAGCAGGTCGATCAGACGCTCAGCAGCGACCGGCCGGCCCGGCTCCAGAAGAAGTACTGCCAAGAGGAACCGCTCCTGGCGGCGGCGCAATGGGACTTGTTCGCCGTCGGACCAGATCTGCACCGGACCGAGCAGGCGAAACTCCATGCTCGGGATCCTATGTGCAGATGGTAAGCGCCCGGTAACAGCCCCAGGCGACGCTGCTGCCCTCACCCCTCGATGAAAGGACAGCAGATGACTCGCGCCTGGGACTGGGGCTGATCGCTACCGCACGTGCACGGTGACGAAGGGGGGCTTGACCACGTCGAAGGTCTCCTGGCGTCCACGGACGTCGACGGTGACCTGGTCGCCCTCCTTGATCGCCGCGTCGAGCAAAGCCAGCGCCACGCCCTTCTTGAGCGTCGGTGAGAACGTGCCGGACGTCACTTCGCCGATCACCGTGCCGGACTGGTCCGAGACGGTCATGTGCGGCCGCGGAATGCCGCGGCCGGTGGCGCGGAGGCCGCGGAGGAGGCGGGCCGGGCCTTGTTCCTTCTCGGCGCGGAGGGCGGTGTCGCCCCAGAAGTGGGGCTTCTTCCAGCCGACGGCCCAGCCGGAGCGGGCCTGGACGGGGGTGATCTCCGGGGAGATGTCCTGGCCGTGCAGCGGGTAGCCCATCTCGGTGCGGAGGGTGTCACGGGCGCCGAGGCCGGCGGGGACGATGCCGTACTGCTCGCCGGCCTTCAGCAGGGCGTCGAAGACGGCGACCGCGGCGGCGTTGGGTACGACGAGTTCGTAGCCGCGCTCACCGGTGTAGCCGGTGCGGCAGACGACGACCGGCGTACCGCTGAAGTCCGCGGTGTCGAAGGCCATGTAGTTCAAAGGCTGCACAGCGTCGTGACCGGTGGGCAGGCCGATCGCGGCGACCACGGCGTCGCTGTTCGCGCCCTGGACGGCGAGGATCGCGTAGTCGTCGTGGACGTTCACGACCTCGACGCCGTCGGGGGCGTCGGCCTGCAGCAGCCGGACGACCTCGGCGGTGTTGGCCGCGTTCGGGATCAGGAACACGTCGTCGTCGGCGTGCAGGTACGCGATCAGGTCGTCGACCACTCCCCCGCGCTCGTTGCAGCACAGCGTGTACTGCGCCTGGCCCGGCGCGATCTTGCCGAGGTCGTTGGTCAGGCACGCGTTCACGTACGCCGCCGCGCCCGGGCCCTTGACCGTGGCCTTGCCGAGGTGGCTGACGTCGAAGACACCGACCGACGTACGCACCGCGGTGTGCTCGGCGACGACGCCGCTGTACTCCAGGGGCATCTCCCAGCCGCCGAACTCGGCGAACTTCGCGCCGAGGGCCAGATGGCGCTCGTGCAACGGGGACTTCTTCAAATCGGTCGACTCGGTCATGGAGCGCAAACTACCTGACGCGTAGCATGCGGTGGCAGCTTGCACGTACCGTCACGACCGGCCATCTGAGTGCCTGGTCAAGGAGGACTGAGGATTTCGTGACCACCATCACCCTGAGCAAGTCCGATGCCGCCGGCGTCAAGACCGACGCCGTGGTCATCGGCGTGGTCAAACTCGGCGGCGGCGTCACCCTGCCGGCCGGCACCGAGTCGCTGAACGCCGCGTACGGCGGGAAGCTGGTGGAGGTGCTCTCCGGACTGGGCGCCACCGGCAAGGCCGGCGAGGTGACGAAGGTGCCGGGGCCGAAGCCCGGCAAGTCGGCGACGCTGATCGCGGTCGGCCTGGGCGCCGCGCCGGACGGCGAACTGAAGACCGAGGACCTGCGGACCGCGGCCGGGGCCGGCGTCCGCGCCACGAAGACCGGGCAGACGGTCGCGTTCGCGCTGCCGACGCCGGACGCCGAGTGTGTGCGGGCCGTCGCCGAGGGCGCGCTGCTCGGCCGCTACGCGTTCACGGCGTACAAGTCCGGCGACAACGACGAGGCGCCTGGCGCGCTGACCGTGCTCACCGACCTCGCGCGGAACAAGGACGCCAAGGCCGCCCTGGAGCGCGCGCAGGTGACCGCCGAGTCGGTCACGCAGGTGCGCGACTGGGTGAACACCCCGCCGTCGGACCTGCACCCGGTCGAGTTCGCCGCGGACGCGGTCAAGCTCGGCAAGGAGTACGGCGTCAAGGTCGAGGTGCTCGACGAGAAGGCGCTCGCCAAGGGCGGGTACGGCGGCATCCTGGGCGTCGGCCAGGGCTCGGCGAACCCGCCGCGGCTGGTCCGGCTGAGCTACACCCCGAAGAAGCCGGTGACGCACCTGGCCTTCGTCGGCAAGGGCATCACGTTCGACTCCGGCGGCCTGTCGCTGAAGACGTCGACCGGCATGGTCAGCATGAAGTCCGACATGGCCGGCGCGGCCGCGGTGATCGGCGCTACGCTCGCGATCGCGCGGCTCGGTCTGCCGGTGCAGGTGACGACGTACGCCGCGATGGCCGAGAACATGCCGTCCGGTTCGGCGGCCCGGCCGTCGGACGTGCTGACGATGTACGGCGGCAAGACCGTCGAGGTGCTGAACACCGACGCCGAGGGCCGGCTGGTGCTCGGCGACGCGCTGGTCCGGGCCTCCGAGGACGCGCCCGACCTGATCGTCGACGTGGCCACCCTGACCGGAGCCTGCGTCGTTGCCCTGGGCACCAAGGTGGCCGGCGCCTTCGGGAACACCGACGGCGCCCGGGACCGGGTGGTGGACGCGGCGGTCGCCTCCGGCGAGGCGATGTGGCCGCTGCCGATCCCGGCCGAGATGCTCGACAAGCTGAAGTCGCACTCGAAGGTCGCGGACCTGGCCAACATCACCGGCGAGCCGTGGGGCGGCGCGCTCGCCGCGGCCGCGTTCCTCGGCGACTTCGTTGCTGACGGCATCGACTGGGTGCACCTGGATGTGGCGGGTCCGGCGTTCAACGACGGCGGCGCCTCCGGCTACACACCGACCGGCGGCACCGGGTACGCCGTCCGCACGCTGGTCGAGCTGGCCGCGTCAGCTCAGTAGCGGATCTCCAGCATCGTGCAGCCGGTCCTGGTGGTGTAGGGACCGTGCGGCATCCCCGGCGGCCGGCAGGCGTAGTCGCCGGCGACGAACGTCCGCTCGAGGGTGAGATCGGTCAGCTCGCCCTCGAGCAGGTACACCTCTTCGACGTACTCGTGCCGGATCACTTCACCCGTGGTGGTCTTGGGAGCCCACCGCGCGATCCTGGTCAGCATTCCGTCCGGCCCACGGCTCAGCACCTGCTCGGCGATCCCGCCGCCGGCGTCGACCCACTCGACCTGACTGCTCGCGAAGAACTCCTTCTCGTCCTTCATAGGTCAGTCCCAGGCCGGAGCTAGTTCTTCGACGGCGTAGCTGATCCGGCTGCTCACGCCCCGCGGGTCCGTCAGCTCCACCCGCCACGCGTCGCCGAACTGATCCACCCCGGCGATCATCGGGATCGTCCCGCTCAGCAGCACGGTCCCCGGCACCAGCCGGTCCCCCAGTTCCTTGATCCAGTACGCCGGCGGCAGCAGCTGCCCGAGCGTCCCGTCCTGGATCAGCTCCTCGCGCTCCCCGTGCCGCACCCACGCCCGTAGGGTGAACCGGTCGAGCTCGTCCTCGATCTCCGCGAGCCGCCACGCCACGTCGCCCAGGACGTCCGGCGCCGACTGCTTGCTCCAGGCAACACCGTGCACCTCGAGCGCCCGGTCGGTGTGGTCGCAGGCGACCGTCAGCAGGTAGTCGTCCGGCGTGACGACCAGCGCCCACTCCGCCTCGCCGGACGTCTGGCCGTGCGCGACCTGGACGTTCCCGGGGCGGCCGACGAGCGACGCGGACAGCGGGTACAGCGTCGGCACCCGGTTCGGCGCGGGTACGCCGAGCGCCGCGAGCTCGTCGACGTGGTGCCGGACCTCCGCCGTGTTGCGGCCGGCGTACCCGGCATTCAGCGCGTAGCGGACCGCGACCTCCCGTGCGGTCCCGTCCGGTAGCTCGAATCGCATCGATTCCTCCTCAGGTCTTGCGTGAACACGTCGTATACAACGAGTATGGAGCAACCCCACCCTGGAGGTCCACCCCCGATGCGCACTGCAGACCCCGACCGCCGCGGCCTCGTGAAGGCGTTCGCCGCGAGCCTGTCCGGCACCTCGCTGGAGTGGTACGACTTCGCCATCTACTCCTCGGCCGCCGCGCTCGTCTTCGGCGACCTCTTCTTCCCGGGCAGCGATCCGCTCACCGGGACACTGCAGGCGTTCGCGACGTACGCCGTCGGGTACGTCGCCCGCCCGCTCGGCGGCATCTTCTTCGGGCGGCTCGGCGACGTGATCGGCCGCAAGCGCGTACTGGTCGCGACGTTGCTGCTGATCGGTGTCGCCACCTTCGGCATCGGGATCCTGCCGACCCACGCGCAGGCCGGGGCGATCGCGCCGACGCTGCTGGTCGTACTCCGCTTCGCGCAAGGCGTCGGTGTGGGCGGCGAGTGGGGTGGTGCGGTGTTGTTGAGCAGTGAGTTCAGCAAGCCGGAGCAGCGTGGGTTCTGGGCGTCCGCCGCGCAGGTCGGGCCGCCGCTCGGGACATTGCTCGCCAACGGAGTGCTGGCGGTGCTGGCAGGAGCGTTGTCCGCGGAAGCCTTCCTGAACTGGGGCTGGCGGGTCGCGTTCCTGCTGTCCGCCGTACTGGTCGCCTTCGGGCTGCTGATCCGGACGAAGCTCGAGGAGACGCCGGTGTTCCGCGAACTGGAGGCCCGTGGCGAGCGGCCGGCGGCCCCGGTGTCCGAAGTACTGCGTAACGAGACCCGGCCGCTGATCGCCGCGATCCTGGCGCGGGTCGGCCCGGACGTGCTGTACGCGATGTTCGCGGTCTTCGTTCTCACCTATGCGACGAAGGACCTGGGCATGAGCCGCGGTGAGGCGGTTGCCGCGGTGCTGGTCGGTTCCGGTTGCCAGGTCGTGCTGATTCCGCTGTCCGGCTGGCTTTCGGACCGGTACGGCCGCCGTACCGTCTATGCGATCGGTGCTGTCGGCGGGGCGGTGTGGAGCGTGGTGTTCTTCGCGACGGCGTCGTCGTTGGCGACGTTGCTGCCCGGTGTGGTGATCGGGCTGCTGTTCCACTCGCTCATGTACGGGCCGCAGGCGGCGTTCGTGTCGGAGCAGTTCACGGCCCGGCTGCGCTACACCGGGAGTTCGCTGGCGTACACGTTCGCCGGTGTCATCGGCGGTGCGCTGGCGCCGTTGGCGTTCACGTACTTCCTGGCGACGACAGGCTCCGGCTACGCGATCGCGACGTACATCGTGGTCGCCTGTGTGATCACGTTGATCGGGCTGCGGCTCGGCCGGGCTGTGCAGGACGAGCCGCAGGACCTGGTCGTCAGCCGTGCATGAGCAGCGCGCCGGTGGAGTCGAGGTGGCTGAGGATCGCCTTCTCGGCCACGTCCGGCTTGCCGGCCGCCAGACCGTCGACGATCGCCTGATGTTCCGCGACGACCTCTTGTCTTCTGGTCGCACTCCGTTGGAGAGCAACCAGCCCCAGGACGACGTGCTTGGCGCGCAGGTTCTCGTACAGCCGGCCGAGCACCGAGTTCCCGGCCGCCGCGACGAGCAGCGCGTGGAACTGGCTGTCCAGCTCGATGAACTGCTTCGCGTCGCCGTCGCCGACGATCTCCCGTTGCTGGTCGAGCACCGCGGACATCGCCGCGACCGGGGTGTTGCCCGTCGTCAGCGCGGTGGTCGCGGCCCAGCACTCGATGACACCGCGGGCCTGCATCATCTCGGCGATCTCGCGGCCCGGCACCGGCGCCACGAACGCGCCGCGGTGCGGCACCAACTGCACCAGGTCCTCGGCGGCGAGCATCAGCAGCGCCTCCCGGACCGGCGTCCGGGAGATCCCCACCTCGGTCGCGACTGCCTGCTCGTTGATGAACGTCCCCGACACCGCCGGATCGCTCAGCACGACCGCCCGCAGATGCTGGTACGCGCGGTCCCGGCCGGAATCCCCACTCAATTGCATACCTCATGTATACAGTCTCGGAGGTCCTGATGACAGCCTTACGAGTGCCGGCCTTACGCGCGGCGCCCTTACGCGTCGCGGCCGCCCAGCTCACGGCCGGCGCCGACCCGGTCGCCAACCTTGCCACGGCGACCGCCGCGGTACGACGTGCCGCGGCCGACGGCGCCGAACTGGTGGCACTGCCCGAGGCGACGTCGGCCTGCTTCGGCACCGACCTCGCCGGCGTCGCCGAACCGCTCGACGGCCCGTTCGCGACCGGGCTGCGGACGGTTGCCGCCGACCTCGGGATCGTCGTGGTCGCGGGCCTGTTCGAGCCGGCCAGGGACGGACGCGTGTACAACACGCTGCTCGCGACCGGGCCGGGCGTCGAGGCGGCGTACCGGAAGATCCATCTGTACGACGCGTTCGGGTCGCGTGAGTCGGACACGGTTGCTCCGGGCAACAGCTTGGTGAGTTTCGGGTACCGCGGGGTGACCGTCGGGCTGGCGACCTGCTACGACCTGCGGTTCGCCGGCCAGTTCACGGAGCTGGGGCAGCTCGGGGCGGAACTGGTCGTCGTACCGGCGTCCTGGGGTGCGGGGCCGGGCAAGGAAGAGCAGTGGGACCTGCTCACCCGGGCGCGGGCCGCGGACGCGCAGGCGTACCTGCTGGCGTGCGACCAGGCGTACATACCGCCGACGGGACCCGATCCGCTCGGGATCGGACGCAGCAGCCTCACCGGGCCGCTCGGGCAGACCCACGCGCGGCTGGACGGCGCCGCGGGGATCCTGCACGCGACGGTCGACGCGGAAGTGGTCGCGTCGGTCCGCGCGCGGGTACCTATTCTCTAGGGCTTGTTCCCTAGCGCTTGCCCTCTAGGGCCTGCCGTTGCGCTTCATCCGCGCGTTGTACTCGCGCATGCGGGGCGGGTAGCCGACCACCGCGGCGTCGTACGACGGGATGCCGAGCCGGTTCGCGAAGTCGTGCGCCCACTTGACCGACGGGACCCGGCGGCGGGTCCACTCGCCGTCGATCGCGACCAGCAGCAAGGTGTAGTCGGTGACCGCGGTGCGCGGCTCGACGAACCCCTCGACCCCCTGCCGCGTCTGTGCGAACTCCCGCAGGTGCGCCTGGTCCGGGGAGTCCGCCCGGCGCATCGTTCCGGCCTTGCGCCGGCGACCGAACCACTTCATGTCGCAAGTGTCCACTATCTGTGCAAGTCGGGGCCGGAATCCTGGATAACGGTTGCGCCCGATCGCGACCGGCACGCCCGGACCGGCCCGGGGGTGGATCCGCGGGTCATCGGTGAAAGGATGGCGCCGGGCGGGGCCCGCGATCCGGGACCGCCTGCCTCGACCGGACCCACGGAGGAACCTGTGACTGACGCTGGTACGACGTACGACCTGGTGATTCTCGGCGGCGGTAGCGGCGGGTACGCCGCCGGGCTGCGGGCCGCGACCCTCGGAATGTCGGTCGCGCTGATCGAGAAGGACAAGGTCGGCGGCACCTGTCTGCACCGTGGCTGCATCCCCACCAAGGCGCTGCTGCACGCCGCCGAGGTCGCCGACTCGGCGCGCGAGGGCGAGCAGTTCGGGGTCCGGACGACGCTCGAGGGCGTCGATATGGGCGGCGTGAACAAGTACAAGGACGGCGTCGTTGACCGGCTGTTCAAGGGGCTGCAGGGGCAGTTGAAGGCCCGCGGCATCACCGTGATCGAGGGCGAAGGACGGTTGACGTCGGCGACCACCGTGCAGGTCGGCGGCACGACGTACACCGGCCGCAACGTCATCCTTGCCTCCGGCTCCTACTCGAAGTCGCTGCCCGGTCTGGAGATCGACGGCGACCGGGTGATCGCCAGCGAGCACGCTTTGACGCTCGACCGGGTGCCGGCGTCCGCGGTGGTGCTGGGCGGCGGCGTGATCGGGGTCGAGTTCGCGTCCGCGTGGACCTCTTTCGGGACCAAGGTGACGATCGTCGAGGCGCTGCCGCGGCTGGTGCCGGCCGAGGACGCGGACAGCTCGAAGGCCCTGGAGCGCGCGTTCCGGAAGCGGAAGATCGCCTTCAAGACCGGTACGCCGTTCGAATCGGTGGAGGTCGTCGACAACGGCGTCCGCGTGCACGTCGCGGGCGGCGAGGTGATCGAGGCCGAGGTACTGCTGGTCGCGGTCGGCCGCGGCCCGAACACCGCGGGTCTCGGGTACGAAGAGGCCGGCGTCGCGCTGGACCGCGGGTTCGTGACCGTCGACGCGACACTGCAGACCAGCGTGCCGGGCGTGTACGCGGTCGGCGACATCGTGCCGGGCCTGCAGCTCGCGCACCGCGGCTTCCAGCAGGGCATCTTCGTCGCGGAACACCTCGCGGGTCTCGCACCGACGCCGATCGACGAAAGCGGCATCCCGCGCGTCACGTACTCCGAGCCGGAGGTCGCGTCGGTCGGGCTGACCGAGGAGCAGGCGCGCGCGAAGTACGGCGAGGTCGACATCCTCAACTGCCCGCTCGGCGGCAACGGCAAGTCGCAGATCCTGAAGACGTCCGGCTTCGTGAAGCTGGTCCGCGCCCGCGACGGCGCGGTGGTCGGGCTGCACATGGTCGGCTCCCGCGTCGGCGAGCTGATCGGCGAGGCGCAACTGATCTACAACTGGGAGGCGTACCCGGCCGATGTCGCGCCGCTGGTGCACGCCCACCCGACACAGAACGAGGCCCTCGGCGAGGCGCACATGGCGCTGGCCGGGAAACCTTTGCACTTCCATGACTGACCCTGCTGGTCCACCCCAGTAGGTTGGGGCTGCAGGAGCGGACGGGACGGCCGTGACCCGGATCCCGCGCGCTCCGGCGGCACCGTAGGCTGACACTCGACCATCAGACGAAGGAGCAACGACCGTCATGCCGACCTCTGTATCCCTGCCGGCCCTCGGGGAGAGCGTCACCGAAGGAACCGTCACCCGCTGGCTCAAGCAGGTCGGTGACACGGTGGCCGTCGACGAGCCCCTGCTGGAGGTGTCCACCGACAAGGTCGACACCGAGATCCCGAGCCCTGTCGCCGGCACCCTGCTGGAGATCAAGGCCGCCGAAGACGAGACCGTCGAGGTCGGCGCCGAACTCGCCGTCATCGGCGACGCCGGCGAGGCCCCCGCCCCGTCTGCCCCGGCCGCTGAAGCTCCCGCCGCTGCCCCTGCCGCCGAAGCTCCCGCCGCACCCGCCGCCGCTCCGGCCGCTGCTCCCGCCGCCGCGCCGGCGCCCGCTGCTGCTCCGGCTGCTGCCGCCCCGGCTCCGGCCGCTGAGGCCGCGCCTGCTGCTGAGGCTGCTCCGGCCGGCGCGTCCGGTACGTCGGTGACCCTGCCGGCCCTGGGCGAGAGCGTCACCGAGGGCACCGTCACCCGCTGGCTGAAGCAGGTCGGCGACGACGTGGCCGTGGACGAGCCGCTGCTCGAGGTCTCCACCGACAAGGTCGACACCGAGATCCCGTCCCCGGTCGCCGGCAAGCTCCTCGAGATCAAGGTCGCCGAGGACGAAACCGTCGAGGTCGGCGCTGAACTCGCCGTCGTAGGTTCCGGCTCCCCCGCCGCCGCTCCGGCTGCCCCGGCCCCCGCCGCAGCACCTGCCGCTGCCGCCCCGGCCCCGGCTGCTGCTCCTGCTGCCCCCGCTCCTGCTGCTGCCCCCGCTCCTGCCGCCGCACCTGCTCCGGCCCCCGCTGCTGCACCCGCTCCGGCGGCCGCACCCGCGCCTGTCCCGGCCGCAGCCCCCGCCGCAGCCCCCGCCGCAGCACCTGCTCCGGCTCCGGCCGCCGCCGCTCCGGCGCCTGCTGCCGCCCCGGCTCCGGCTGCCCCGGCCGCGTCGCCGAACGGTGCTGCTTCCGACGGCCCGAACTACGTCACCCCGCTGGTACGCAAGCTCGCCGCCGAGCACGCCGTCGACCTGAACGCGGTCCAGGGCACCGGCGTCGGCGGTCGCATCCGCAAGCAGGACGTGCTCGCCGCCGCCGAGGCCAAGAAGGCCGCCGCAGCCGCCGCACCGGCTGCCCCCGCCGCCGCGGCACCCGCCGCTGCCGCGAAGGCGCCGGCGATCAGCCCGCTGCGCGGTACCACCGAGAAGATGAGCCGGATCCGCAAGGCGATCGCCGCGCACATGGTGAACAGCCTCAAGGTCTCGGCCCAGCTGACCACCGTGGTCGAGGTCGACGTCACCGAGATCGCCAAGCTGCGGAACAAGAAGAAGGCCGAGTTCGAGGCCCGCGAGGGCGTCAAGCTGTCCTTCCTGCCGTTCTTCGCACTCGCCGCTGTCGACGCGCTGAAGCAGTACCCGAAGCTGAACGCGTCGATCGACGAGGAGAAGGGCGAGATCACGTACCACGCCGCCGAGCACCTCGGCATCGCGGTGGACGTGGAGCGCGGCCTGATGGTCCCGGTCGTGCACAACGCCGGCGACCTGAACATCGCCGGCCTCGCGAAGAAGATCGCCGACCTCGCCGAGCGCACCCGCAACAACAAGGTGCTGCCGGACGAGATGGCGGGCGGCACGTTCACCATCACCAACACCGGTAGCCGGGGCGCGCTGTTCGACACCCCGATCCTGAACCAGCCGCAGGTCGGCATGCTCGGGACCGGTGCCGTGGTGAAGCGCCCCGTCGTCATCACGCACCCGGAGCTCGGCGAGACGATCGCGATCCGGCAGATGGTGTACCTGGCGCTGACCTACGACCACCGGCTGGTCGACGGCGCCGACGCGGCCCGCTACCTGACGGCCGTGAAGCAGCGCCTCGAAGAGGCCCAGTTCGACGTCTGATCCGATCGGCGATGGCGCCGGTGCCTGTCCTCCCCGCGGGGGACGGTCGCCGGCGCTTCGTCGTTTACCCGACAGGGAGTAGCGCGGGATGAAATACATACTGGCCGGCGCGTCCGGCCTCCTCGGCCGGGCACTCGCCCACGATCTGGTTGCCGACGGCCACCAAGTGCTGCGGCTGGTACGGCGCACGCCTGCCGCGCCGGACGAACTCCGCTGGGACCCGTCCCGCGGCGACCTGGATCCGTCTGCCCTCGACGACCCCGACGTCATCGTCAACCTGGCCGGCGCGAACATCGGCCGCCCGTGGACACCGACGTACCGGATGACCATCCGCGAGAGTCGCGTCAGTACGACGGCGACGCTCGCGGCCGCCGCGACGCGTCTCGACCGTCCACCGGTGCTGATCACGCAGAGCGGGATCGGCGGGTACGGCACGGACCTCGGCGACCGCATCCTGACCGAGGACTCCGACCTCGGCGACGGATTCCTCGCCGACGTCGTCCGCCTGTGGGAAGGCGCCCTCGAACCCGCCCAGGCCGCCGGCAGCCGGGTCGCCGCGCTTCGCACTGGCGTCGTACTGGATCGGAAGGCGCCGGCGTTCCAGTTGTTGTCGCTGCCGTTCCGTCTTGGGTTGGGCGGGAGGCTCGGATCCGGGACGCAGTACTTCCCCGTCGTGTCCCTGACCGACTGGATCCGCGCCGTCCGCCACGTCGCGGAGAACGACGCCGTGAACGGCCCGGTCAACATCGCTCTGCCGACTCCCGCGACGAACACGGAGTTCACGGAGGCATTGGCGACGGCGCTGCATCGGCCGTCGTTCCTTCCGATCCCGGGGAGCTTGATGAAGCTTGCGCTCGGAGAGTTCGCCTGGGAACTCCTCGGCAGCAAACGGGCTCTGCCGACGCGCCTGCAGTCCAGTGGATTCACCTTCCATCACCCCCATGTCGCGGCCGCAGTCTCCGCTGCGCTCGCCTAGCTGTTGGTCGTCGTGTTCTTGGTCAGGCTTGGGTGATTGTTGTTATGCGCCAGGGTTGAGTGCTTGGGCCGCTGGCGCTCTGCGGCGCGGTGGTCAGGGTGATGAGTCGGGTTGACGGTTTGCCTGGTGGGAGTGGGGTTCTGGTTCCGTAGCCGTCAACGGCCTCGCCCGCGCTGAGGTGGTCGACGGTGCGGAGCGTGATGGTGGTCGGCGTCCGGGAGGCGATCGTCGTGCTGTCGATGGTGATCCGGAGGCCTTGTACGCGGACGTTCTGCTTGCGGTAGGTCGCGAGGAGGGCGCGATCAGCCGTCCACGGTGAGCTGCCCGGCAGGTAGATCCCGTCGAGAGCCGTCAGGTCCAGCGTCCAGAACGCCTGGGAACGCTGCGCATCAAGCGCCTCCAAGGTCCGCAACCACGCCGCGGGATCAGCAGTCGCAAGCGTGACCCGCCCGGCTCCTCCCTCCCCCACGGAAGCTCCAGTCGGCTCACCGGCGCGAGTCGGCTGACCCGCCTGCGTCGGCCTCACCTGAGTCGGCTCACCAGCTCGAGTCGGTTCACCTGCCTGGGTTGGCTCACGTGCCTGGGTGGGCTCACCTGCCTGGGTGGGCTCGCCCGGCTGTGCGGGCTCTCTTGCCTGCGTCGGCTCACCTGCTGACGTGGGCTCGCCGGCCTGCGTAGGTTCACCGGGGCGTGTGGGTTCACCCGCGCGAGTCGGCCGGCCCTGTCGCGTTGGCTCCCCTGAATTAGACGGCTCTCCTGCTCCGGTTGGGGTTTCTGCCGGTGTCGCCTCGCCTGTTCGCGTCGGCTGGCCGCCGGGCGGCGTCCCCGCTTGGGTGGAGGTCGATCGGCCTGGGGTCGGGTGGATGGAGGTGGGTTGTGTGGACGGGTTTCTGGCGGACGTTGGTTGGGTGGACTCGGACTGTGCGGTTGTTGAGGTGTCGACTGTGCGTACGGCGGCTATGCCTAGGACGAGTACGACGACCGCGCCGGCTGCTACCGCCGCGAGGACGCCGTACGCAGGGTGGGTGAAACGGCCAAACCTCCGCCCACCGAGAACAGCAGCCCGGCGCCGCCGACGTACACGCCGAGGGCCTCTCCCACGCCGCAGCTGCGTGGCGCCGCCTAAGGCAGCACGAGGGTCCGCAGTACGCGTACCTGGACGGGCCGATCCGGCACCACCCGGCCCCGCGTCACCCGGTCCCGCGTCACCCGGTCCCGCGTCACCCGGTCCTGCGTGACCAGGTGCCACGTCACTCCGTCTCACGCCCTCGGACGCATCCTGCGCGGATGCAGCGCCCGCGTTTGCGCAATGAGCAGGTGCATCGTCTGCGGGAGTGTGGGGGTCGGCGGGGATCGCGGCCCGGCGGGAGGTGGTGGTCGGGGTGGGAGTGTCGTGGGGTGGGTGGTTCGGGTGGGTGTCGCCGCGGGATGCGGCGGGGGTTGGTATGACCGCGTGCGGCGGGTCGTCGGTGGCGGCACGGCGGATTGCATCAGTGGCTGGCGTCTCGTGGGCGAGTGTGGCGGCGTTCGCTGGCGTGGCGGCGCAGGCGGTGGTGTCTGCGGCTGTAGCAGCTGGTGTCGTCGGCTGGGTTGTGGCCCGTCGGTTGGGGTGAAGTGGGTGGGTGAGGGGCGTGCTGGGTGGGGTGCGGTGGGCGGAGCGGGTGGTGCGGATTGTGCGGCCGGTGGGGGTTTTGGTTCGGCGGCTTGCGCGGGGGCGGTTGGGGGTTGGGGTGGTGGGGATTGATTGCTGCGGTTGCGATTGGTGGGGTGGGACGGGGGTTGCTGGTCGGGGCGCGAGTGGGTTGCGGGCTCGCGACTGGGGGTCGTCATCGTCGGGTGGGGCGGTGGGTGGGATGCGGCGGTGGCTAGCGCCGACGCCAGGCGTGCTCGCGAAGGTGGACGCAGGCGTGGTCGTGGGCGTGGAGGTAGGAGCAGGCGTCGACGCGGACGCGGGCGTCGGCGCGGACGCGGGCGTCGGCGCGGGCGTCGGCGCGGGTGCGGGCGTCGGCGCGGGCGTCGGCGCGGGTGCGGGCGTTGACGTGGGCGCGGGTGCGGGCATGGGGGCGGGCGCGGACGCGGGTGCAGACGTGGACCCGGGTGCAGACGTGGACCCGGGCGTGGACCCGGGCGTGGACCCGGGCGTGGACCCAGGCGTGGACCCAGGCGTGGACCCAGGCGTGGGCGCGGGCGTGGACCCGGGTGCAGACGTGGGTGCAGACGTGGACGCGAGTGCGGACGCGGGGGTGGATGCCGTGGGGGCCGTGGGGGCCGCGGAGGTGGGGGTGGATGGGGGCTGGGGCCTGGGGGTGGAGGTCGAGGGGTTCGCGGGGTTTGGGGGGTGGGTGGGGAGGGGTGGGTGGAGGCCTTCTGGGGGGATGGCCAGTTCTATGGGGGTGGGGGCGGAGAGGGTTAGGAGGCGGGTGGGGATGGTTGTCAGGGGTGGGGTGGTGAAGAGGGGTGGGGGGAACAGGTGGGGGTCTGCGGCGGCGTGGTGGGCTATGGCGGCGAGGGCTTGGGTGTCGGCGTGAGGGGTGCTGGGGTGCAGGGTTGGGTCGGTGAGGATGGGGCGGCCGTCGGCGTCGAAGAGGATGTTGTTGGGGGTGACGGCGCCGTGGGTCAGGCCGTAGTCGTGGAGGTAGGAGAGGGCTGAGGCCAGGGGGGCCAGGAGGGTGACCAGTTCGCCTCTGGTGAGGGGCGAGCGGCGGGTCAGGAGGGCGGTCAGGGTGCCGGCGGCCAGGTGCTGGGTGATGAGGATCCAGCCGGTGTCGGTTTCGCGGAACTCGGTCAGGCGGGCGATGTGTGGGTGGCGTAGGCGGGCGAGTTTGGTGAGGTCGGCGCGGACGCGAGGACTGTCGGGGAGAGTGCCGGTGGGGATGTGCTTGAGGACGGCGTTGCGGCCGGTTGCGCGGTCCCGGACCTGCCAGACGGTGCCGGTGGGTCCGGACCCCAGCTGCCGGCGGAGGCTGTAGCCGGTGAGGTCTGCGAGGTCCATGTCCAAGAGGATGCACCGATCGCGCATTGCCCCGCGGAAGTTATCCACAGCCCCACACCGAGGCCCGCGGAGGCGGCGCCTACACTCGGGAGCGTGAGGGTTATCAGGTGAGCGGGATCAGGTACGTGGAGGCCGGGTTCGGCGCGGACGCGGTGGATTACGAGACCGCCTGGGCCGAGCAGCGGCAGCTGCATGCGCAGGTTGCCGAGGGCACCGACAGTGGCACGGTGATCCTGCTCGAGCATCCGCCCGTCTACACGGCCGGGAAACGCACCGAGCCGCACGAGCGGCCGCTGGACGGTACGCCGGTGGTGGACGTCGACCGTGGCGGGAAGATCACCTGGCACGGGCCCGGTCAGCTGGTCGGGTACCCGATCGTCAAGCTGGCCTCACATGTGTACGTCGTGGACTACGTGCGGCGGCTCGAGGAGGCGTTGATCGGGGTGTGCGCCGAGCTCGGCGTACGGACCGGTCGGGTGAAGGGGCGCAGCGGGGTCTGGGTGGCGGCGGACGAGCGTGGTCGCGAGCGGAAGATCGCCGCGATCGGCATCCGGGTCGCGCAGGGCGTGACCATGCACGGGTTCGCGCTGAACTGCAACAACGACCTGGCCTGGTTCGACCGGATCGTGCCCTGCGGGATCTCGGACGCCGATGTCACCACGTTGTCGAAGGAGCTCGGGCGCGAGGTCACGATCGCCGAGGTGCTCGAGCCGGTACGGCGGCATCTCGACGAGCTCCTCGCCTGGAACGAGTACGAGCGCAGCCCGGACATCGACCACCACGAGGAGCCGCCGACCGCGATCACCTACGGGCTGACCGTCTGAGGCTCCAGGCCGACCTCCGCGCGCCACGAACCGTGCAGCGCGCGGAGCCGGGCGGCGATCTCCGGCTGCGCTGACAGCTCGTTCTGCTGTTCGCCGATGTCGTCGGCGAGGTTCGCGAGGAACCAGCCCTCCCCCATCGGCGCGTGCTCGTAGTCGCGCAAGTGCCGGGTGTTCTCGTTGTCGTCGACCCAGCTGAGCTTCCAGTCGCCCGACCGGACCGCCCACTGGAATCCACAGTCCCAGTGCAGGTTCTCGTGCGCGGCCTCGGCCGACCCGGTCAGCACCGGGAGGATGTCGAGACCGTCCGCGCCGTCCACGGTGGCACCCGCCGCGGCCGCGAGTGTCGGGACCAGGTCGAGCGTGCTGACGAGTGCGTCCGTACGACGGCCGGCCAGGAGTTGTGCGGGCCAGCGCCACAGCATGGGGATCCGGATGCCGCCGTCCCAGAGCGTGTACTTCGTCCCGCGCAGCGGAGCGTTGTCGCCGAAGTTGCAGGTCGACCCGCCGTTGTCGGTCACGTACACGACAATCGTGTCGTCACAGGCGGCGTCGAGCAGGCGGCCGATCTCGGCGTCCATCAGCTCCAGCTGGGCCAGGTAGTACTCGCGTCCGTGCGGCAGGTTCGGCACGATCACGTCGTCGTACCACTCCATGAACGGGCCGTCCGCGTCCGGGGACCAGTCGCGGAACGTCGGTAGGCCGCGGGCCTTCAGCTCGGACTCGGGCAGCTGCCAGCAGAAGTTGTGGACGGCGTTGAACGCGACCATGCAGAAGTACGGGCGCTCGTCCTCCGCGTCCATGAACTCCGCCGCGCGCCGGCCGAACTCCGCTGTCAGGAAGCCCTCGTGTTCGACAGGCTCGTCACCTGACAGCAGCGGCTGAACGGCCATGTGATGCGCAGCCGGCTGTCCGTACGACTCCACCGCGTCGTCAGAGTGGTGCAGGTAGTTCAACCGCCCGAACGACTGCCCTGCCAGCCCGTAGAGCGTCTCCTCGAAGCCGTGGTGCGGCGGGCACGCCCTGTCCCCCACGTCTTCCTTTCCGTAGTGCACCTTGCCGAAGTACCCCGTGCGGTAGCCCTGGCCGCGTAGTACCTCCGCCAGCGTTGGTACGCCGTCCGGCGGGAACGCGGCCGAGTCGAACCATTGGCCGCCCCACCGCTGCTGGTACCGCCCGGAGATGATCGACGCCCGCGACGGGCTGCAGATCGGCGCGGTCACGTACGCATCGGTGCAGGTAACGCCCTCCGCGGCCAACCGGTCCAGGGCCGGCGTCTTCACGTCGGGGTGCACACCGAGGCCGCCGCGGTCGGCGTACCCGTGGTCGTCGGAAACGATCAGCAGAATGTTCGGAGCGGGCAACAGCTCATCCTCTCGAGAGACGGGCGGCCTGGTCGGCCTTCGCGCGCGCATCGGTCGCGTCGGGGTCCAGCAGCAATCTCAACTCAGCATCCAGCCGTTGCACCAGAGGCGTCTCAGCGGAGCGGTCGTGGAGCTCCTGCGGGTCCTCGTCGAGGTTGAAGACCTGGGGCGGGTGCGATTTGCCGTAATAACAGTACTTCCAGGGGCCGGATTTGAGCATGAATCCGCCGTTGAGCATGCCTTGGGCGTGATACTCCGACAGCACCGGACGATCCTGCGGGTCGAGGAGCGAATGGCCGGGCAAGGCTGGATCTGGAGAGAGGCCAGCGATGTCTCGGAGAGTCGGGAGGAGGTCTATGAGGCTGACGTGGGCGTCGCTGCGGGTTGGAGCGAGTGCTGGGTGGCGTAGGAGGAAAGGGATGTGTACGGCGGGCTCGTAGAAGCACTGCTTTTGCCAGATGCCTTGATGGCCGGCCATCTCGCCGTGGTCGCTGGTATAGATGATCACGGTGTCGTCCGGGACGGCAGCCAGGAGGCGGCCGATCTGGTGGTCCAGGTGGCTGATGAGGGCCCAGTAGCAGGCTGTTGCCTCCCGGAGCTGGTCTTCTGTGACCGGTTCGTCGTTGCGGAAGCCGTGGCGTAGTAACGAGATCACGGGGTGCTGTTCGTCGGGTACGACGGGCAGCTCGACGTCGGCGGCGTCGTACAGTGCCCGGAACTCCGGTGGTGCGACCAACGGGAAGTGCGGGTGCATGTAGCCGACGTACAGGAGGAAGGGCTCCTCCCCTGGGTCGCGGAGGAAGTCCAGGGCAGCGTCGGTCGCTGCTACGTCGTGCTGGGTGTGTACGTGGTCGCCGGGGCCGTGCTCGGTGACGTGGGAGTTCGTGGGGCGCTGCCAGTCCGGCATACGGCGTGGTGGGCGGCCGCTGTGGTCCAGCCAGAAGTCCAGGTCATCGGTGAGGCGACGGTCGAAGCCCAGCAACCGGTCTGGTCCGTTGAAGTGGGTACGGCCCGCCAGGACGGATTTGTAGCCCGCCTTGCGCAGGTGGTGGCCCCAGGTGCGGTACGTCGGATCCGGGATCACGCCGTTGTCCCAGGCCCCGATCTGGTGCACGTACTGGCCCGCCATGAGTGAGAGGCGGGACGGTACGCACATAGGGCTGTTCGTGTATGCGCGGTCGAACGAAACGCCCTGCGCGGCCAGGCGATCCAGGTGCGGCGTTTGGACGTGTGGGTGGCCGGACCAGCCGGCTGCGGAGGCGGTGTGTTCGTCGGACAGGACAACCAGGATGTTCGGCGGGCGCATGGGTCCACCTTAGGCAAGCGATTGCCGGTCCGGTGCGTGCCGAAGTGTCTGCAGGGTGTGACGGCTGTTCGTCGCTACCTTGGGGTTGTGTCCAAATTTCTTGGGTTCTTGCTCGGCGTAGCCGTTGCTCTGGCCGGACCGGCCGTGTTCGGGGTACTCGCGGCGCCGGGTGGTATCGAGCTGAACGCGAAGGAGATGGCGCTGGCCTTCGGCCTCGCGGCGCTGATCTTCTGGGCCGTCGTGTCGGGCTTCTCCGGCGCCGGGGCGCTCGGGGCGTTCGCCGCCTTCGGCACCCTGGTCTACTGCTGGCTCTGGATCCCGAACCGGACCACGAACTTCCTGGACGGCGTGCCGGGCGTGACCAACGGGATGATCGACGGGTCGAAGCAGTACACGCTGAACGGCGTCGTACCGATCCTCGGGGTGATCTCGCTGGTGTACTCCGTCCAGCTGATCGTCCGCGGGGTACAGCGGCGGAAGCGGGAGCGGGTCGAGGCCGAGCGGCTGCAGCGCGAGCAGGAGGCGGCGCAGGCGCAGCAGGAGGCGGACGTCGCTGCCGTGTATCCGGTTGCTGGGGGCACCTATCAGGAGCCGGTGCCGTATCAGCCGCACAGCTCGTACGACGACCTGTTCGATGAGCCGGAGGCGGCGCAGCCGCGGAACCAGGCCGATGAGCAGACCCGGCAGTTCCCGGTGGGGGCGGCAGAAGGGTACGAGCAGACGCGGCAGTTCCCGGCGGCGGATGCCGGGAGCAACCAGTCCGACGAGGAGACGGTTGTTGCTGCCGCTCCGGGTGCCGCGCGGCAGGAGCCGGTTGCCGAGGCCGAGCACAAGCCGGTTGCCGAGGCCGAGCAGGAGCCGGCTGCGGAGCCGGCGCGTGCAGTAGCCGAGGAACCGAAGGCGGAGCAGCACGAGGCGGCGGCCGAGCAGGCCGGTCCGGCGGCCGAGCAGGCCGCGTCCGCGGCGTCCGCGGAGACGGCGCAGCCGGTTGCTCCTGTGGTCGAGGAGCCGAAGGTGGCGCCGGCCGACGAGGTGACGCAGGTGGCTGAGGTGAAGGAGCCGACTGCCGAGGCCCAGCAGGAGAAGGTCGAAGAACCGGCGGCTGAGCAGGAGGCGGCGCAGGCGCAGGCGCAGGCGCCGGCGCCGGTTGAGGCCGAGGCGGCTGGACAGGCAGCTGCTGCCGGACAGGCCGTTACGGGGCAGGCAGCTGCTGGACAGGCGACCGCCGGGCAGGCTGCCGCGGGACATGTAGTTGGTGGGCCGGGCGCGGTGGAGCCGGAGGCGGGGCAGGCTGCAGGTGCAGCTCAGCAGACGGCGTCGGACGCTGAGTCGGCGGCTGAGTCGGCTGCAGGGTCGGCTGCAGGGGTGGCTGCAGGGGCTGGGAATGCGCCGGTTGGTGATGTGGGGAAGGCTGATGGGGGGCCGAAGGCGGAGCGGGTTGTTGCTCCTGTGGTCCGGCCCAAGGAGGAGATGGGGTCCCAGTATCGGGAGCGGATGGAGGACCCGGAGGACACCGGTGAGTTCTTCCTGCAGGCGTTTGAGAAGCCTGTGGTCAAGCCCGCTTAGGAGTTGAGGGCCGGTGGTTACGCCGCCGGCCCTGGCGGTGGTTGGGCAGCTGGGTTAGGCGACGTGCATGCGTTGGGGGTGTTCTCCACGGCGGGCATGTTCGGTGATGGCTTCCGCGTAGGCCGTGCTTGCCATTTCCAGGACCTCGTGGGACATCTGGGCGCGTGGGGAGTCTGTGCTCCAGGCAAGTACCAGTTTTCGGTGGATCGGGTCGCCGACCAGCGCCCGCGCGGTCACATCGGAGGACAGCATCCGATAAGACGTCGGTGAGATCAGCGCGACGCCCTGGCCGCTCGTTACGAAGCCCATGAGTACGGACGTGTCGACGGAGTGATGCTCGACCCGCGGCTGGAAGCCCGCCGCCTCGCAGGCGGCCCGGAACAGGACGTGGAAGCCGCTGTCGTCCGGTGGCTCGCCGATCCACTCTTCGTCGCGGAGCGCGGCGAGGTCGATCTCGCCGCGGGTCCGGACCGCGACCGGGTGGGCGGACGAGAGGGCGACGTACGCCGATTCCGACTCGACGACCGTGGTGGCCTCGACGCCGGCGGGCAGCCGTAGCTCGAACCCGGGGAACTCCCGGAGCAGCGCGAAGTCCAGCCGGCCGCTCTCCAGCTGCTGGAGCAGGACGCTGGAGGACCACTCGACCTCGATGCTGACCTGTTCGATCTCGCCGTGGTCGCGGAGCCGGGACGCGATCCCGGACATCGGCGCGGTCGGGAATCCGCCGAGCCGGACCGCGGACGACTCGACCGCGGTCATCGCGGACACGGTCGCGGACAGGTGATCCACGTCGACGAGGATCGCCCGCGCCCGGTCGACGGCGTACCGGCCGAGCGGAGTCGGGGTGACGCCGGTGCGGGAGCGTTCGAAGAGCTCTCCCCCGAACGCGGCCTCGATCCGCTTCAGCTGCGCGGTCAGGCTCGGCTGGCTGACCTTGAGCCAGCGGGCGGCCCGGCCGACGGACCCCGCTTCTGCCACCAGGACCACCACCCGGAGATGGCGCAGCTCGACGTTCATGCGTTGAGACCGTAGTCGAGGTGTAGGCACAGCTCACAGGCGCCCTACATTGCGGTTTCGTCTCAGCCGGGTCCGGAGGTGTAACGCCGAACCCGGCTGTGACGATGAGCTACGAAGCCTTGATCGCCAGCGCCTCTCGGTAGCCGAGCCGGCGGCCGGTCTGCAGCAGCGTCCGCTCGTACAGCCGGGCGCCGACGCGGACGATCAGGACCGTGGCCGCGAGCAACAGAGCGATCGAGACGAGCGGCTGCCAGAGCGGTACGTCCTCGGTGAGCATCCGCCCCGGCATCGACATCGACGACGCGATCGGGATGAACGACGCCACGGTCTTGGCCGACGTACCGGCGAACACCGAGAAGAAGAACGGGATCATCAGGATCATCTGCCCGGGCAGTGTGGTCGACCCGAGGTCCTCCTGCCGGGTGGCCAGCGATCCGGCGACAGCCCACAACCCGGCCAGCGCGACGAACCCGAGCACGAAGAACACCACGAACCACCCGGCGACCGGCGCGACCACCTCGAGTACGGCGGCCTGGTCGGTGGCGAGCAGCCCGATCAGCGAGGCCCCGGCGATCACCACGATCTGCGCGAGGGCGAGCACCGTGTTGCCGAGCACCTTGCCCCACAGCAGCGCCCGGATGGGTACCGCGGCGGCGAGGATCTCGACGACCCGGCTCTCCTTCTCCTGCACGACGCTCTGCGCGATCATCATGCCGAACCCGAGCGCGGTCATGTAGAACACCAGCGCCAGCCCGATGTTGACGAAGTGCGACACCAGATCGGGCAGCGGACCGGGCTTCAGCAGGCTGACCTCGACCTTCGTGCCGGCGTGCAGCTCGGCCGGGGTCAGGCCGGCCTTGGCCGCGTTCGCCGCGGTCCCGATCGTCGCCGTGGCTTCCCGCAGCGCGCTCTCGATACCGCTGTCGACCTGGTCCTTGCCGAGGACGACGTACCCGTCGGTGCCCGGCAGCAGGGCCGCCTTGACGTCGCCGTCGGTGACGGCCTTCTCGGCGGTGGGGCGATCGGCCAGCCGGACGACGTCGTACCCCTTGCCGCCGGCCGTGGTCGACGCCTGCTGCACGATCTTGGCGGCAGCGTCGTCGACCACGCCGATCTTCGACGCGCTGCCCTTGCCGACCAGTACGGCCGGCAGGATCGTCGCGGCCATCACGATCAGCAGCATCACCAGGGTGGAGCCGACGAACGTCTTGTCCCGCAGCTTCGTGCTGATCTCGCGCTCGGCGATCAGCACCCACGGCCTGTCGAGTGCGTTCATCGGGTCGCCTCCCGGAAGACGTCGCTCAACGCCACCCGCTCCGGCCCGAACTCGAGCACCCGGCCGCGGCTGATCGCCTCTTGAAGGATCTTCTGCTCCAGCTCCGCGTCCAGTACGTCGAACAGCGCCGTACCGCCGGCCACGTCCCGCACCTCGATCCCGCGCAGGTCCCGCAGCCAGCCGGCATCGCCCTCGACCACCAGCCGGTACGTCGCCGCCGACCCGGCCGACAGCTCCGCGACCGAACCGGCCGCGACCACCTTGCCGCGGGACAGTACGACGAGGTCGTCGCACAGCCGCTCCACCAGGTCGAGCTGGTGGCTGGAGAACAGCACCGGCACCTCGGGGGTGACCTCGTCGCGGAGCAGGTCGACCATCGCGTCGACGGCGAGCGGGTCCAGCCCGCTGAACGGCTCGTCGAGCACGAGCGCGATCGGCTCGTGCACCAGCGCGGCCGCGATCTGCACCCGCTGCTGGTTGCCCAGCGACAGCGTCTCGAGTACGTCGGTGGCGCGCTCGGCCAGCCCGAGCCGCTCGAGCAGCTTGTCCGTGCGCTCCAGGGCGCGCTCCGGGCCGAGCCCGTGCAGCCGGCCGAAGAACACCAACTGGTCGCGGATCTTCATCTTCGGGTACAGGCCGCGCTCCTCGGGCATGTACCCGAAGTCGCGGCGGACGGACGGCGTCAGCGGACCGTCCTGCCAGTGCACCTCGCCGCCGGTCGCCGCCAGGACACCGAGGATGATCCGCATCGTCGTCGTCTTCCCGGCGCCGTTGGCCCCGACGAACCCGGTCATCCGTCCCGGTACGACGTCGAAGGTCACGTCGTCCAGCGCCAGATGATCACCGAACCGCCGGGTGAGTCCGCTCACCCTCAGCATGTGTCACCGTTCCCATCAAGGTCAGCCCCCAGCCGGGCTGGTCTACCCGACGATCACAAAGCTAGTGAGGACTACCCTCCGTGCACGTCGCCCGCGCGACTGATCGGACGGGTCATTCGCAGGGGGGACCTGCAGGCCATCACAATCGGCGGCCGACGGCCGCGCCAGTCGGGGCAGCTCGCGGCAACCGCGCATTGTGATGGCCTGCAGGTCCCACCTCAGCTCGAGGCGTCGTCTCCGGGGGTGACGAGGCCGCATTCGTAGGCGAAGACGACGGCCTGGACGCGGTCGCGGAGGCCGAGTTTGAGCAGCACGCGGGACACGTGCGTCTTGACGGTCGCCTCGCCGACGTACAGCTGGGCGGCGATCTCGGTGTTGGTGAGGCCGCGGGCGATCAGGCCGAGCACCTCGCGTTCGCGGTCGGTGAGCTCGGCCAGCAGGTCCGGGCGGTACACCCGTTCGCCGCCGCCGGTGAACCGCTTGATCACCCGTCGGGTCACCTCCGGCGCCAGCAGCGCGTGCCCGGAGTGCACGATCTGGATCGCCTCGACCAGGTCCTCGGGCGCGGTGTTCTTGAGCAGGAAGCCGCTCGCCCCGGCGCCGAGCGACTCGAACAGGTAGTCGTCGCGGTCGAACGTGGTCAGGATGACGACCTTGCCGGCGTCCTCGGCGACGATCCGCTGGGTCGCGGTGATCCCGTCCATGCCGGGCATCTGGACGTCCATCAGGACGACGTCCGGACGCAGCGCGAGTGCCAGCTCGATCGCCTTCTCGCCGTCGGACGCCTCGCCGACCACCTCGATGTCCTGCTCGACGGACAGGATCATCCGGAATCCCGCCCGGACCAGATCCTGGTCGTCCACCAGCAAAACCCGCATCGGGTCAGTCACTTGCCACAACTCCAATCGGGATCCGCACCCGGACCCGGAATCCTCCCACGGGCCGCGGGCCGATCTCACTCTCGCCGCCGAGCAGCGCGACCCGCTCGCGGATCCCGACGTGGCCGAGCCGGCTGCCGACCGGCGCGTGCTTCGGCCGGCCGTCGTCCAGGACCTCCAGCTCCACCGCATCACCGAGGTACCGCAGCGTGAGGTGGGCGCTGCGCGCGGTCGAATGCTTGCGGACGTTCGACAGCGCCTCCTGGGCGATCCGGTACACCGACACCGAGACCGTCTTCGGCAGTTCGGCCGGCGCCCCGATCTGGTGGAACCCGACCTCCAGGCCGTGCCCGTTCGCCTCCGCGATCAGCGCCGGCAGCCGGTCCGCGCCCGCCTGCGGCGTCTTCGGGTCCGGCGTACCGACGTCGAGGTCCGGGTCGGCGGCGCGGAGCATGCCGAGCAGCTGGCGCATCTCGTTCACCGCGGTCCGGCTGGACTCCTCGATCACGTTCAGCGCGTTCTTCGCGGCGGCCGGGTCGGTGTCCATCACCCGCCGCGCTCCCCCGGCCTGGATGCCGATGCTGCTGATGTGGTGCGCGACCACGTCGTGCAGTTCGCGGGAGATCCGCAGCCGTTCGTCGATCACGGCACGCCGGGAGTTCGCCTCCTGCTGGGCGGCGAGCTCGGTGGCCTGCTGTTCGAGTTCGTGCCGCTGCCGGGCGGTCGCCCACGCCGTACGGCCCCAGAAGTACGCGCCGAAGAAGTACAGGACGTTGAGCGAGAGCGCGATGATCACGTTCGAGACGTACGGCGAGAACAGTGCGTGGTTCGGGCCCTCGAGGGCGTTCGCCCGGAGCGCGTGCACGAAGTTCATGGTCAGCCAGCCGAACATCGCGATGAACACGAGCCCGATCGCGGCCTTCATCACCCGCCTGTCGCGGGCCCACGCGACCGCGGCGTACACAGCCATGAACATCGTCGACTGGGTGACCAGGTTCCCGGTGAACGCGAACGTCGCGCGCTCGCCGTTCACGATGAACAGCACCGCGACCGCCAGCAGCACCGGGATCGGCCAGCGGCGGCGGAAGCACAGCGGCAGCGCGACCGCCGCGCTCAGCACGTACGGCTCGACGCCACCGATCCCGAGGTTGACGTGTACCGGCGACCCGCCGCGGGCCAGCTCGGTCCCGAACACGCCGGCCACCGCCATCCCGAGCCCGAGCAGTACGTCGTACCGCTGCTCGCGGGCCGTCGGCGCCGGGCGGGTCCAGCCGCGCACCCCGGCAGCGGAGCCTGTGCCGGACACCGGGGGTGTGGCAGGTTCGGCATCCGAACGCAGGTCAACGGTGGACATAGCTCATCAGCCTACGGGTGGAACGCTCCTGAACCGTGGCGCGTACCCTTGGACGCGTGACGATCGCCCCAGAAGGACGGAAACTGCTCAGGCTCGAGGTGCGCAACGCGGAGACCCCGATCGAGCGCAAACCCGAGTGGATCAAGACCCGCGCCAAGATGGGCCCGGAGTACCAGGCACTGCAGAAACTCGTGAAGTCCGAAGGACTGCACACCGTGTGCCAGGAAGCCGGCTGCCCGAACATCTTCGAGTGCTGGGAAGACCGCGAAGCGACCTTCCTGATCGGCGGTGACCAGTGCACCCGCCGCTGCGACTTCTGCCAGATCGACACCGGCAAACCCGAGGCACTGGACCGCGACGAGCCCCGCCGCGTGGCCGAGTCCGTCCGGACCATGGGCCTGCGGTACGCCACCGTGACCGGCGTCGCCCGCGACGACCTCGACGACGGCGGCGCCTGGCTGTACGCCGAGACCATCCGCCAGATCCACGAGCTCAACCCGGGCACCGGCGTCGAAATGCTCGCGCCCGACTTCAACGCGATCCCCGAACAGCTCGCCGAGGTGTTCTCCTCGCGGCCCGAGGTCTTCGCGCACAACGTCGAGACGGTGCCGCGGATCTTCCGCCGGATCCGCCCCGGCTTCCGCTACGAACGCTCGCTCGACGTCATCACCCAGGCCCGCGACTACGGCCTGGTCACCAAGTCGAACCTGATCCTCGGCATGGGCGAGACCCGCGACGAGGTCAGCCAGGCACTCAAGGACCTGCACGCGGCCGGCTGCGAGATCATCACGATCACGCAGTACCTGCGCCCCTCGGTCCGGCACCACCCGGTCGAGCGCTGGGTCAAGCCGGAAGAGTTCGTCGAGCTCGACGCCGAGGCCCAGCAGATCGGATTCGCGGGGGTCATGTCCGGTCCGCTGGTACGGTCCTCTTACCGCGCCGGTCGGCTGTACCGTCAGGCGGTCGAGTCACGCATGAACGCCGCTCAGGCATAACAGGACAGGGTAGAGATGGCCAAGAACGACGCCCCCGCGGAGAAGACCAGCAGGCTCAAGCAGATCCTGCAGGCCTACCAGATGACCAGGAAGTCCGACCCGAAGGTCGGACTGGTGCTCGCCGGGATCTTCCTCGGCATCCTCGCGGTGTTCGTCGTGCTCGCGCTGGTGGTCGGGCCGCTGCTGGTGTGGCTGCCGCTGGGCGTGGCGATCGCGTTCCTGGTCACCACGATCATCTTCGGCCGCAAGGTCGAGAAGGCGGCCTACAGCCAGATCGAGGGCCAGGCCGGTGCGGCCGCGTCCGCGCTGCAGACGCTTCGCCGCGGCTGGAACGTGACGCCCGCGATCGCGGTCACGAAGAACTCCGACATCGTCCACCGCGTCGTCGGCCGGCCGGGCATCGTGCTGGTCGGCGAGGGCCAGGCCAGCCGGGTGAAGAACCTGCTGACCGCCGAGGCGAAGAAGCACAACCGGGTGGCGGGCGGGGCCCCGGTGACGCAGATCATCGCCGGCCAGGGCGAGGGCGAGATCGACATCCGCAAGCTCACCAAGCACGTGATGAAGCTGCCGGCGGTCATGCAGCCGTCCGAGATCACCGATCTGCTGCAGCGGCTCAAGGCGCTCGACGCGGTCCGTCCGCAGGTGCCGATGCCGAAGGGTCCGGTGCCCACCAGCCTGAAGGGCGCCCGCCAGGCCATGCGCGGCCGGTGATCAAACTGTAACCAAGAGGCATGTTCGGCAGTTGAACTGTTCCGACATGCGCCGTGGGGAGGCTGGTTGCCCTTAGAGTGCGACCAGGACGGGATTACAGGGGAACAGACGAGATGACGGACCTCATGCCGGCGGTCCATCAGCCGGAAACCGACACGTGGCCGACGCTGGCCCCGCCGCGGTCCAATCCGGTACGCCGGTACGGCGCGGCGACGGCGATCCGGCTGATCGCCAAGGACCTGCCCGCCACCATCCACCTGGACAGCAACCGGTCGTACGGGTTGGGTGGTCCGGCGATGCGCGTGCACCGTACGGCGGCGTTCCTGGACCGGCTCGGGCAGGACGCCGGGTCCGGTTTCGGCGAGGCGTATCTGGCCGGCGACTGGGATCCTGAGCCGGGCACCGACCTGGCCGACCTGCTGGTGCCGTTCGCGGAGCGGTTCAGCAACGAGGAGACCCGGCACCTGCTGCCGAAGTGGGCGCAGTCGCTGCGCTGGCTGGTCACCCGGTCGCAGCCGGGCGAGCAGGAGAACGACCGGGCCGGCGCCCGGGAGAACATCAGCCGGCACTACGACCTGAGCAACGCGATGTTCTCGGAGTTCCTGGACCCGACGCTGACGTACTCCGCGGCGTACTTCGGTCCGAACGCCGCCGAGGACCTGGCGACGGCGTCGTACGACGAGCTCTCCGCGGCGCAGCTGCGCAAGCTCGACGCGATCCTGGACGCGGCCGGCGTGCAGTCCGGGTCCCGGGTGCTCGACATCGGCTGCGGCTGGGCGAGCCTGGCGATCCGGGCCGCGCAGCGCGGCGCCTGGGTGACCGCGATCACGATCGCCTCCCAGCAGGCGTTGCTCGCGCAGCGCCGGATCGCCGAGGCCGGCGTCGGCGACCGGGTGCAGGTCGCGCTGCGTGACTACCGCGACCAGATCGGCGAGTTCGACGCGGTGCTCAGCGTGGAGATGATCGAGGCGGTCGGCGAGAAGTACTGGCCGGTGTACTTCGACGCGATCGAGCGCCGGCTGGCGCCCGGCGGGGTCGGCGTCGTGCAGGCGATCGTGATGCCGCACGAGCGGATGCTGGCCACCCGGAACACGTTCACCTGGGTGCAGAAGTACATCTTCCCGGGCGGGCTGATCCCGTCGACCAAGGTGATCGAGGAGGTCACCGCGCAGCACACCGGGCTGCGCGCCGAGGTGATCCGGCACCTGGGCGCGGACTACGCGCGGACGCTGCGGATCTGGCGGAACCGGTTCATCGAGCACTGGCCGGCGATCGGCGCACTCGGGTTCGACGACACGTTCCGGCGGATGTGGGAGTTCTACCTCGCGTACTCCGAGGCGGGCTTCCGGACCGGGTACCTCGACGACGTGCAGCTGCTGCTGACCCGGCGCTAACGGCGCAGGACGATCGTCTTGGCGGCGAGGTCGTGGAGGCCGCGGCGCTCGCGGTCGAAGACCACCGCGGGAATGATCAGGCAGATCAGCACGGACCGGATGATGCCGGCGAGCAGTCCGGGCGCACCGTCGTAGGTCTTGCTGTCGCGGACCGGGGCGACCCGGAGGCCGCAGAGCCGGTGGCCGATCGTGCTGCCGACCAGGCCGACGAGGATCGCGGACATCGCGAAGAACGCGGTGGTGTGCATCAGGCTGTAGTTGTTCCCGCCTGCCCACATCGGCCGGCCGGTCAGTACGGACGCGATCAGGCCGGCCAGCAGCCAGTCGATCAGCAGCGCCAGGATCCGGCGTCCCCAGGTCCCGACCGAGCCCGAACCGTCCTCGGGCAGCCCCAGCCGATTGCCCGGGTAACGGAATTCTCCGGAGGGTCCGGTTGCGGGCGTCGCGGATGATGCCATGATGGCTAGCCTACGGACACGCTTCGGGACGGTCCCCCGCGGGCCGCGATATCTCAGGGCGTGACCGGCGTACACCAGTGGGTCAGCGCGGACACGCTGGGCGTAACATCCGCGAAACATCAGGGTCACGACGGAGAAACCGGCAGGCCCTACGTTCGGATGCAATCTCTGAGCCACCCTAGGAGTACGTATGTTTTCCAGCGCGGAGGAGCTGCTCGCCTACGTCAAGGACGAGGGCGTCGAGATCGTCGACATCCGGTTCTGCGACCTGCCAGGCATCATGCAGCACTTCACCGTCCCGGTGTCGTCGTTCGGTCCCGAGGTCTTCGAGGAGGGCCTGGCCTTCGACGGTTCGTCGGTCCGCGGTTTCCAGCAGATCCACGAGTCGGACATGAAGCTGCTGCCGGACCCGACCAGCGCGTTCATCGACGAGTTCCGCACCGCCAAGACGCTGGTCGTGAACTTCTTCGTGCACGACCCGCTGACCGGTGAGGCGTACAGCCGGGACCCGCGCAACATCGCCCGGAAGGCCCAGGAGTACCTGAAGTCGACCGGCATCGCGGACACCGCGTTCTTCGCGCCGGAGGCCGAGTTCTACGTCTTCGACGACGTCCGCTTCGAGACCAAGGCGAACGGCGCGCACTACTCGATCGACTCGGTGGCCGGCGCCTGGAACACCGGTCGCGTCGAGGACGGCGGCAACCGCGGCTACAAGGTCCGCTACAAGGGTGGCTACTTCCCGGTCGCGCCGACCGACCACTTCGGCGAGCTGCGCGACGACATCACGCTGGCCCTGGAGCGGTCCGGCCTGATCGTCGAGCGCGCCCACCACGAGGTCGGCACGGCGGGTCAGGCGGAGATCAACTTCCGCTTCGACGAGTTGCTCAAGGCCGCCGACGACGTGATGAAGTTCAAGTACATCGTCAAGAACAAGGCGTGGGAGGCCGGCAAGACCGCGACCTTCATGCCGAAGCCGATCTTCGGCGACAACGGCTCGGGCATGCACTGCCACCAGTCGCTGTGGAGCAACGGCGAGCCGCTGTTCTACGACGAGTCCGGGTACGGCGGCCTGTCCGACACGGCCCGCTGGTACATCGGCGGCCTGCTCAAGCACGCCCCGTCGCTGCTGGCCTTCACCAACCCGACCGTGAACTCGTACCACCGCCTGGTGCCGGGCTTCGAGGCGCCGGTCAACCTGGTGTACTCGTCGCGGAACCGCTCGGCCTGCATCCGGATCCCGATCACCGGCTCGAACCCGAAGGCCAAGCGCATCGAGTTCCGCTGCCCCGACCCGTCGGCGAACCCGTACCTGGCCTTCGCGGCCCAGCTGCTGGCCGGCCTGGACGGCATCCGCAACAAGATCGAGCCGGCCGACCCGGTCGACAAGGACCTGTACGAGCTGCCGCCGGAGGAGCACGCGGGCATCGCCCAGGTCCCGACCTCGCTGCCGGCCGTGATCGACGCCCTCGAGGCCGACCACGAGTTCCTGCTCGAGGGCGACGTGTTCACGTCCGACCTGATCGAGACCTGGATCGACCTCAAGCGCGAAACCGAAATCGCCCCGATCCAGCTCCGCCCGCACCCGCACGAGTTCGAGCTGTACTACGACGTGTGATCCCACCGGAACGGCGGTCGACCAGTGCGCTGGTCGGCCGCCGTTTCGCTGTTCCGGGGGCGGGGCTATCGTGAAAGCGTGGCGTCGACGTCCTTGCCGCAACGTGTGATCCGCGCGGTCGGCGAAAGCCCGCTGGCCGAGCGGGTGGCGCGCGTCCAGGAGCTGGCGTACGGGCCGTTGATCGACCGGGCGCGGCGCAGCTTTCTGCATACCGACGTACTCGGTCATTCGGTGCATCCGTCGTTGACGGACGTGACCACCGGGTGCTGGCTCGGTACGACGCTTCTCGACCTCGCGGGTGGGGAGCAGTCTCGGCGCGGGGCGTCGTTGCTGGCCGGGTGCGGGCTGGTGGCGGCCGCGCCGACGGCACTCGCGGGGGCCGCCGACTGGGCCGAGCTGTCCGGGGCCGAACGCAGGATCGGCGCGGTCCATGCGCTCGGGGCGGATACGGCGACCTTCCTCTTCGTCGGCTCGCTCGTCGCCCGGCTGGCCGGCGACCACCGGCTCGGTATCAAGCTCGCCGCGGCCGGAAACCTGGTGATGGCAACCGCCGGCTTCCTCGGCGGCCATCTCGCGCTGCACCGCGGAACCGCCCGCCGGGACTAGAGCGCCTGCACCCGCACGCCTGCACTCACACGGCTGGGCTAGGACGGCTGGGCTGCGAGGTTGTCGAGTTCGGCGAGGGACTCGGCGGCGAGGTGGACGTTGGCGACGGCCAGGTTCTCCTCCAGGTGGGGGACGCTGCGGGTGCCGGGAATTAGCGCCGTGTGGTTGTCGTGGGCAAGGATCCAGGCGAGGCAGACGGCGGCCGGGGTGGTGTCGAGTTGCTCGGCGAGCCGGCGTACGACGGGGTTGTCGGTCGGGGACGGGATCTGGTCGAAGGCCGAGCCGAGGGGGAAGTACGGGACCCAGGCGATGCCGTTTTCGGCACAGACTTCCAGTTGCGGCTCGGACGAGCGGTCGAGCACGCTGTAGGCGTTCTGGACACAGACGATGCCGGCCGGCAGCGCCTGCCGCAGTTGGGCGGTGCTGACGTTGCTCAGGCCGATGCCGCCGATCAGGCCCTCGTCGCGGAGGGCGATCAGCTCGGCGAGTTGGTCGTCGATCGGGACGATCTGGTCGCCCTCGGCGATCAGGCCGGGGCCTTGGTCGGCGCGGCGCAGGTTGACGACCGGGACCTGGTCGAGGCCGAGCGAGGTGAGGTCGAGGTGGACCTGCGCGCGGAGGTCCACCGGTCGCTGCGCGAGGGCGAGCGGGACCGGGGCGTCGACACGGCGGGCGCCGACCTTGCTCACGATCACCAGGTTGTCCGGGTACGGGTGCAGGGCGGCCCGGATGTGCGCGTTCACCGTGGCGTGCCCGTAGAACGAGGCCGTGTCGACGTGGTCGACCCCGAGCTCGACGGCACGGCGCAGTACGGCGCTCGCCGCGGCGGTGTCCACGTGCTCGAGTTGCATCGCGCCGTACCCGATCCGGGCGATCTCGTGCTGCCCGAGCTTGACGGTTCCGCCTGGTCGTTCGGATGTCATCAGCTGGTGTCCTCAGGTAGAGTCATGGCTGGAAGTGGAGATTTCTCCACTTTCTCGACGATAGCACCAACTGGAGGATTCTCCACTTATGCGGGCGGACGCGGCGCGGAAACGCGAGCAGGTCGTGGCGGCGGCGGTCGACGAATTGGCCGACCTCGCAATCGCGGCACGCAACGGCGAGCCGGCCAACCTCTCGCTCGACCGGGTCGCGACGCGGGCGCGGGTCGGCGTGGCCACGCTGTACCGGCACTTCCCGACCCGGGAGGCGCTGCTCAGCGCGGTCTACCACCAGGAGCTGACCCGCCTGTGCGACGCTGCGCCCGCGATGGCGGCCGAGGGTGCCGCCGACGAGGCGCTGCTCACCTGGATGCGCCGGTACGCCGCGTTCGTCGACTCCAAGCGGGCGATGGGCGACAGCCTCCGCGCGATGGTTGCCTCCGGCGCCGTCACGCAGGCGGACACCCGGCGCCGCCTCGAGACCGCCGTCGCGCACTTCCTGGACGCGGGCGCGACCGCCGGCACGCTGCGGACCGATGTACCGGCGGGTGATGTGGTCGCGGCGATGGCCGGATCGGTGATCGCGGCCGACCCGGAGCAGCAGCCCGAGCAGAGCCTCCGGCTGCTCGAACTGCTCGTCACCGGCCTGCGTCCCTGGTCCTGACACTCCCAGGAACACCGGGACCTTCCCCGGCGCCCGGCAATCGCGGATCCTCGAAGGAGTGGACGATCGAAGGGAAAACGTTGCTGTGAGCAAGCTCGCACTGGTCACCGGCGCCACCTCGGGGATCGGCAGAGCCTTCGCCGAACGGCTGGCGTCCGACGGCTACGACCTGATCGCCATCGGCCGCGACACCGACCGGCTCGGCCAGCTCGTCCGGGCGCACCCCGGCGTACGCATCCAGCCACTCGCGGCGGACCTCTCGACGCGGGCGGGGATCGACACGGTCGCCGACGCCGCGGCCGCCGAGCCGGTCGACCTGCTCGTCAACAATGCGGGCGTCGCGCACTACATGCCGCTCGCGGACCTTCCGGCCGACAAGGCGGCGGAACTGGTCTCGGTCAAGGTACTCGCGCCCACGTTGCTGACCCGGGCCGTGGTCGGCGGGATGCAGGCGCGCGGCCACGGCGCGATCGTCAACGTCGGCGGGATGATCGCGTTCAGCGGACCGGCGCCGAGCTCGGTGATGCCGCGCCGGGCCGTGTACGCCGCCGCCCTCGCGAACCTGCTCGCGTTCTCGCAGACACTCAGCGCCGAGCTGGAAGGGACCGGGGTGAAGGTGCAGGCGCTGCTCCCCGGCGTGGTCGCCACCGAGTTCCACACCCGGCAGGGAATGGACCCCAGCGCGATCCCGCGGATGAGCGCCGAGGACGTCGTCACCGCCAGCCTGCGCGGGCTGGAGCTCGGCGAGGTGGTGACGGCTCCAGGAGTCGAGGATCCGAGTCTCCTGGAGACCGTCTTCACCGCGGACCTGGCCGCGTTCGGCGGCCAGAGTCCTGAGCTGGCGAGCCGCTACCGCTGATCAGTTGTACGTCGCGGTGACGTGGTAGACGCGGCCGCCCCAGCCGTCGTCCGGGAACGAGTCGGAGATCCGGACGTAGCCGGCCTTTCCGGTGCCGAGGTAGGGCGTGAGGTCGAAGGTGCGGACGGCCTTGTTCTGGCCGTCGTGGTACGGGGTCGTCTCGGTGGCGACCGTTGTCCAGTTCTTTCCGTCGCCGCTGAGCTGGACCTCGAACTCGTTGTCGATTGTCAACAATACTGATGCAGACGATGCCTCGGCCGGGAACGGGAAGCGGTAGACGAAGTACGAGTGCCCGTCCGCGAACCGGTTCTGGACGCCGTTGCTCTGCGACCCGTCGGCGTCGTACAGCCACGGGGTCTCGTCGGAGGTGCCGGTGTCGAAGTCGGCCTTGTGCGCGATCAGGATGTCCGAGCGGGTGCTGTACGACAGCTGCGGGCCGGACGTCACGGTCGCGGTCACCGAGTGCACGCCGTCTGGCGTACCGGCCGGAACCGTCACGTCGAGCTGCACCGATTCGTGCACGGGTACGGCGTTGCCGCGGGTCTTCAGCGTCACCGTCGAGCGCGCCGGGGTCACGGTCCAGCCCGCGGGCGCGGCCGCCTGGACGTTGGCGGTGATCCGGTCACCGACCGGACCGGTGGCCTGGACGTCGACCGTGACCTTCAGGTGGGTGGCTGTCGATGGCATCACGACCGGCAGGGCCGGGTCTGTTGTCGCGGACAACGATCGGACCGGCGGCGTGGCCGGTACGGCGGCGAGCAGTGCGCTCAGGGCGCTGGCCTGGGTCCGCCAGTCGAAGACGTTCGGGGTCGCGCCGGACCACCGCTCCCCCAGCCGGTCGGACGCGTCGCGGTCGTTGTCCCAGACGGTGGCGGCCTGCTGGGCGACGAAGTCCGTGTAGCGCCGGTCGTGCGTGGTGTCGGCGAGGTCGGTCCAGTACCGCATGAAGATGCCCTTGAACTGCTTGCCGTTGTCGTCGCACGTCCGGCCCGGCGCGTCGCAGTACTCGGTCAGCACGCCGTCGGTGACGAGTCCGCCCGGGGCGATCGCGGCGTCGGCGAGGCGGCGTACGGTCGTCAGCAGCCCGGGGTTGCGGGTCGCGCGCCACAGTTCGAGACCGGCGCCGATCGCGAGGCCCTGGTTGTAGCTCCAGACCGTGTCGCCGTTGCTCTGGCAGTTGTCCTTGAGTCCGTCGTTCACCAGGCCGGCGGAGTTGATCATGCCGCTGTTCGTGAACCAGTTCCAGCCTTCCTGCGCGCGGCCGAGCCAGCGGGTGTCATGCGGCATCCGGTTGTGCAGCTCGGCGGTCAGGCGGATCCAGAGACCGTTGGTGACGGCGTTCTTGTACGTGCGTTCGCCGTTCCACCAGACGCCGCCGCCGCAGGAGCTCGGGTCCCAGTAGCCCTCGACGTACTCCGCGATCTTCACCGCCATGTCGAGGTACTTCGGGTTCTTGGTCAGGTCGTACGCCTGGACCCAGGTGAGGCCCCACCACTCGGAGTCGTCGATCGCGCGGCTGGTGAAGTTGCCGAGCAGCTCGTCGCCGGACAGGTAGCCGGCCGGGAACTTGCCCTTGTCCTTCTCGAACGTGTTGTCCAGCTGCGACAGGTACCGGCGGTCGCCGGTGCGGTGCATGTAGTCGCCGATGGTCTGCAAGGCGACGGCCGAGTTCCACCAGCTCGACGGGAACCAGGCCTTGTTCGGTTCGTAGGAACTCATCAGCTGGTCGGCGGCCACGCGGGCACGGGCGACCGCGGTCGGGCCGGACGCGGCCTGGTCGGGGCTCGCGCCGGCCGGCGGTGCCACCAGCCCGAGGGCCAGCGTCACCGCCCCGGCGACGAGCAGGCGGAAGGTACGACGACGGACGGGCATGGGCGGATCTCCTCGAGCTTGGAAACGTTTCACCGAGCTTCGAGGAAGTATCGTCGTCGCGGCAGACAACGATGTCAATGGGTCGTGCCCTACTGCAGAATGTCAACAATCTGACGAAGCTGGGCCGCCGCCAGCGGGCCGTGCCGCAACGCGCCCGCGTTCTCCTCCACCTGGGCGACCGTCTTGAACCCCGGGATCGGGACGAACGCCTCGCTCCGCGCCCACAGCCACGCCAGCGCACCCTGCGCAAGCGTCCGCCCGTCCGAGGTCAGTACGTCACGGATCGCCTCGAGCCGGCGCAGCGACTCAGCCTGGTCGCCGGTCCGGAAGTCCCACCCGTGCCGTACGTCGTCCGCGGGCAGGGTGCTGTCCGCGGAGAACTTCCCGGTCAGCAGCCCCATCCCGAGCGGACCCCGGACGATGCTCGCCAGCCCGCGCTCCTCGCACAGCGCGAGCACGTCCGCGTTGCCGCCGAACACGTTGAAGTGCTGCTGGATCGCCTTGCAGTGCGGGCTTTTCGCGAACACCGCCGCCCGCTCCGGGTCGTCCGTACTCCACCCGATCGCCCGAACCTTGCCCGCGGCAACCAGCTCCTCGAACACCGCGAGTATCTCGTCCGCCTTCGCCAGATCGTACCCGCCGAGGTGGAACTGGTACAGGTCGATCCGGTCCGTGTTCAGCCGCCGCAACGACTCGTCACACGCCCACCGCAGGTACGCCGGATCCCCGTTCTCCCCCGGCGCCTCGCGCGTCTCCTCGACGTACGTGTAGCCCGCCTTCGACGCGATCACCACCTCGTCCCGCACGTCGCCCAGCGCCTGCGCGATCAGCTTCTCGCTGTGCCCGCACCCGTAGACGTCGGCGGTGTCGAAGAACGTCACCCCCAGCTCGTACGCCCGCCGCAACGCCCGCACCGACTCCCCGTCGTCGATGACACCCCACCCCACCGGACTCCCCTGCCGGGCATGCGGCCCCCCGATCGCCCAGCACCCCATCCCGAGCCCGCTGACCTCCACCGCACCGATCGACCGCCGCACCATCGGAACCTCCAGAACGGGAACGTTTCCAGCATCGTGCGCGCACCCCCACCCCGGAGTCCAACAACCATTCCTGCTGACGCCGACAACTCCCACTCATGAGTCATACCCCGGTCTGGGCCTCGACTCGGCCGGAGTGGACGGCTTCGGTGAAGGCTTGGTGGTCGGCGTGATTGAGGTCGGCGTACGTCGTGGCGAAGGTGGTGATTGCCTCGTCGAAGCGAGTGGACTTGCCGAGGTAGGCGGCGAGGGCGAAGCGGTCGCCGGTGCGGGCGTGGGCTCGGGCGAGGGTCCAGCCGCACATCCGGGCATAGAGGGCCATGGCCGCGGGCGTAAGGGTTTCGATGTCGGCGGAGAGTTTCCAGTCGCGGAGCTGGCGGACGTAGTAGTCCTGTTCGCCGTCGGCGGCATCTGCCCGGAGCCAGCCGAGGAAGATGTCGCTGGCGGCCTGCATCAGGCGTTGGCCGACGACGACCCGTTCGCCTTGGTTCGGCTGCGCCGCCGGGCCGGCGTACGCCGACAGGACCGACGGGCCGGCCTGTTTCGCCTGCAGGAGCAGGGCTTCGTCCGCGTTCGTCGACTCCAGGAGCATGATCCACGCGCGGGTGCCGACGCTGCCGACACCGACGACCTTGTGCGCCACGTCGGTCAGCCGGTAGTTGTCGATCAGGTGCCGGCGGTCCTGCTGCAACGTGCCGCGGTACCCCTCCATGAGGTTCTGCAGCTGCCCGAGCACGACGTCACCGTCGATGTCGGCGAGCTGGTCCATGGGAACGACCAACGGCGGGTTCGACACGATCCGGCGGTGGTCGCCGTCCGCGGCGGTGAGCTTGCCGATCGCCTGCATGCTGTTCCGCGTGTACGCCTTCGCCAGGATCCCCTCCGCGGTCTTCAGCTCCTTGCGCTTCCGCTTCCCCGTGCTGAGCGTCGCCTTGTACTGCTCGACGAGGTCCTCGATGTCGAGCCGTGCGTACCAGACCGCAAGGATCGGCTGCCCGGCGAACGCGCGCAGCGCCTCCCGGTAGTGCCGCACGACCGACTCGACGACCGTACGGCACTGCTTCGCGCTGAACCCGTTGTCGCGCCCCGCCACCACGAAGCTCGCCGCCAGCCGCTTCACGTCCCACTCGAACGGCCCCGGCAGCGTCTCGTCGAAATCGTTGATGTCGAACACCAGCCGCCGGTCCGGTGACGCGTACGCACCGAAGTTCGACAGGTGCGCGTCCCCGCACAGCTGGACGTCGAGACCGGTCGGCGTCGTCTCCGCGAGGTCGGCCGCCATCACCAGCGCTGCCCCACGGTAGAACGTGAACGGCGAGACCAGCATCCGCCCGTGCCGGATCGGGACCAGTGCGGGCACCCGCCCGTCGGCCTGGGTGAGCAGCAACCCGACCGGATCCCGGGTCGCGCTCAGTCGCACCTCGGCGTGCGCGTCCAGCGGGACCTTCTGACGGGCAGCCTTGCCCCGCGCCGCCCGCTCCTCCGCCGTCAGCCGCTCGTCCATGACCTCAGCGTGCCACGAGATCCCGGCGTCGACCACGACCCGAGACACGTCAAAGTAAACCAATCAAATAGACTTACTCTGCTGACCATGACCTTCCTCTGGTACCTCCCGAACCAGGTCGACCCCGGGCACCGCGGGGACGACACCGTCCAGGGACACAACAGCATCGAGCGGCTGACCGAGCTCGCCCGCCTGACCGAGGACCACGGCTGGGCCGGCGCCCTGATCGGCACCGGCTGGGGCCGGCCGGACACCCTCACGGTCGCGACCGCGCTGGCCGCCCGGACGACGACGTTCCAGCCGCTCGCCGCGATCCGCCCCGGGTACTGGCATCCCGCGCACTTCGCGTCCGCCGCGAGCACGCTCGACCAGCTCACCGGCGGGCGGCTGCTGATCAACATCGTCTCCGGCCAGGACAACCTCACCGCGTACGGCGACAGCGAGGGCGACCAGCCGCAGCGGTACGCCCGGACGAAGGAGTTTCTCCAACTGGTACGGCGATTGTGGACCGAGCAGGACGTGACGTACGACGGCGAGTACTTCTCGGTCCGCGGCTCCACCGTCGCGACGCGGCCCGTCGTACGGGAACGGCGTCCACACCCCACGCTGTACTTCGGTGGCGCCTCCGACGCGGCGCAGCGGGTCGCCGCGACCGACGCCGACGTCCAGCTCTTCTGGGGCGAACCGCTGGACGGCGTCGCGGCCCGGATCGCGAGGCTCCGCGAACTGGAGCACGAACTCGGCCGCGAGCACCCACCACTCGAGTTCGGCCTGCGCATCACCACGCTCGTCCGCGACACCACCGAGGAAGCCTGGACCGACGTCGAGGCCAAGGTCGCGAAGATGGCGGACACCCCCGGCCACCGCGACCCGCTCCGTGTGAAGGCCGTCGGCCAGCAACGCCTCCTCGAACTCGCCGAACGCGGCGACGTCCTCGACGACAACCTCTACACCGCCCCCGGCAAATACGGCGGCGGCGGCGCCGGCACCACCTGGCTGGTCGGCTCCCCCGACGACGTCGCCAAGTCCCTCCGCCGCTACCGCGACCTCGGCATCACCCACTTCATCCTCTCCGACACCCCGTACCGCGAGGAGACCGTACGCATCGGCGATCAACTGCTCCCCCTGCTCAGCTGAGATCTATGCGAATCGCATACAATCACCGCCATGGACCTCGAAGGAGCAATCAATCGCTGGCACCACGGCGTGAACGAGCGGCAGTCCGTCGCCGCCGTGGTGAGTGACCCGGTCGTGGTGCTCGGCCCCAAGGGCGCCGGACCGATCACGCCGAACGGGTTCGCGGACTGGGTGGAGCGGTCCGGGATCACGCTCGTACCGCGCTCGTGGCACCCGGTCAGCGAACGGCTGATGGTCGTCGAGCAGGACGCGACCTGGCCGGACAGTCCACGGCCGACGCGGGTGGCGACGGTCTTCCGGGTCACCGGCGGCAAGGTGTCGGCCGCGCTGCGGCTGCCGGATCTCCGCCAGGCCTTGGAGTTGGCGTACATCTGCCGCGAACTGGCCGCCACCGAATGAGCGCCGGCCCCGGGCAGGTGCTGTTCGAGTTCGTGCGCCACTGGTCGCGACGTACCGCACCCGACGTCGCCGAGCAGGGGCGGCTCGTGCTGGTGGTCGAGTCCGTGTACGCCGTGAGCGGCCGCCGGGCCGCGACCGTCAACGCGGTCGCGCACGAGATCGGGATCGACCAGAGCGGCGCGTCCCGGATGGTGAAGGAAGCGGCCGCCGCCGGCTATCTCGAACTGAGGTCCGCGGACGGCGACGCGCGCCGCCGCGAGGTCAGCGTGACCGACGCCGGAGCCGAACTGCTCGAACAGGCGCATGCCTGGCAGGAGCAGGTGTTCGCGCAACTCACGACAGGCTGGACCGAACGTCGGCGTGTTCAGTTCCGCCGGGACATGCTGAACCTCCTGGAGCGGTCGCACCCCTCGGACTGATTGGATGGGGTCACCGCTTGACCCCGCATGCCGTGTGTGATCGGTTGGTTACCGAGCGCCAGCAGTGGGTATGTGGCGCTGTGAGGCATGTGAGGAGCACTGATGGTCAACTATCTGCCCCGGTCCGCGTGGAACGCGCGGCCGCCGAACGCCGGGCCGGGGAACCTGGTCGCGTCGCATGTCGACGGCGCGGTCATCCACTGGCCGGGGACCGGCTCGACGAAGGTCATCCACACGCAGGCCGCGGTCGCGTCCGCGTTGCGTGGCTGGCAGGACTACCACATGGACACCCGCGGCTGGTCGGACATCGCGTACCAGATCGCGGTCGACCAGGAAGGCCGGGCCTGGACGCTGCGCGGGATGCGTACCAAGTCCGGCGCGAACGGCGACGCCGAGGTCAACGACAAGTACGGCGCGATCCTGCTGGTGCTGGTCACCGGCGAGCAGCCGTCCGCGGCGATGAAGGCGACCACCCGCGCGGTGATCGCCGACTTCCGCAAGCTCTACCCCCGCGGTACGGCGATCCGGCCGCACTCCGCGGTCCGCCCGGAGCCCACCGACTGCCCCGGCGACCCCGCCCGCGCCGCGATCGCCCGCGGCGACTTCACCCCAGGCCACCCCGGCAACTCGGAGGACGACATGACCCCGGCCCAGATGCAGGAACTCAAGAACTTCATCGAGGCCCGGACGCAGGCGTACGCGCTCTGGGTGCACAAGCAGCTCCGGCGCGACCTGACCGCGGTGGCGAAGGCGTACGCGCTCGACATCAAGAACTACGAGCGGCAGACCGACGCCGCGGACGCCGCCCGCGCGGCCGCCGCGGTCTGGGCCACCGCCCCGAAGAACCTCGCGGCCGACGCGCCGCCCCAGCAGGAGCCCCAGGTTCCGGACCCGAACACCGACGCGACGGTCGCGGACCAGGCGCTCGACCCGTTCCCGCCCGTCGACGAAGCCAAGTAACGAACCAGGCCCCACCGGCACTGTCGGTGGGGCCTGCTTTGCTGTCCGGGTGGATCTCAAGCACCTGCAGGACCGGCTGGAGAAGATCTCGGTCGGCTACGGCGAGCACCTCGGCTTCGAGCGCGACCCCGACTGGTTCCTGCTCAAACTCCAGGAGGAGGTCGGCGAGCTCACCCAGGCCTACCTCCAGCACACCGGCCGGGCCCGCGCGAAGGGCGCGACCGCGGAGCAGATCCGCGACAGCTTCCACCAGGAGTTCGCCGACGTACTGTGCCAGCTGCTCCTGTTCGCGAAGCAGCACGACGTCGACCTCCCGACCGAGATCGAGAACAAGTGGCTGGTCTACGAGGCCTGACGGGAGCGGCCCGGGCCGGCGTTCCTGATCAGCAGGACCAGGACGGCCAGCTGCGCCACCGCCAGCAGGATCACCAGCGGAATGCCCAGCCAGAGCGGCATCGTGAAGCCGAGCGGGACCATCGCGACGAAGTACACCAAGGCGAGGCCGAACGGCCAGACGAACGTTCCGGTCCACTTCTCGGCCCGGGTCCAGCGGTCCGAGGTCCACAGCAGCAAGACCCCGACGAACCAGCCGACCAGCAGCATGAACCCGCCGAGCTCCAGCAGCGTCACCGCCAGCACCTCCCGGCCGCGGAACCGCGGTGCGTACCGGTCGACCAGCACCAGCCCGTCGGTCGACGCCGCGACGAGTTCGTCCGGATCACCCAGCCGCTGCAGCATCCGCCGTACGTCGTCCTCCGACGTCGCGCCGGCCGCTCGGGCCTCGGCGATGTGTGACGTCACATCCGCCACCAACTCGGTACGCCGGGACTCGGGCAGCGGCTCGGCCGCCTTGGTCAGGTACTTCAGGTACGCATCGACCAACCGGTCGGCACCGTTCATACCCGGGCTTCCTTGATCAGTGCGAGGTAGATCGCTACCTCGATCAGGCCACCCACCACCAGGCTCAGCCAGATCGGCGGCTGGGTGAACTCCATGGCGAGCATCGTGGCATAGCCCAGCGGCCACGCGGCGGTGCCGAGGATCTTCCAGACCGTGGTCCAGCGGTTCGAGGTCCACAGCAGCCAGACGCCGACGAGCCAGCCGATCACCAGCAGGAACGGCCCGAAGAACAGCAACCCGACAGTGATCCAGTCACGCGTCCGCAGCCGCGGCTCGGACCCCTGGAGCGCCGCGCCGTTCGTCATTTCCATATTCATCCCCGTCTCCCACTCTGCAAGATCTTGTCGACCGACGCGCAGAACCGCTGCCAGTCCGCGGTGAACTCGGCCAGTGCCCGGCTGCCCTCTGATGTCGAGGTGTAGTAGCGCCGCGGTGGCCCGGATTCGGACTCCTGCCAGCTCGTCTCCACCAGACCCTCGCGCCGCAGTCGCGCGAGGAGTGGGTAGATCGTGCCTTCGGTGGTGACCAGTCCGTCGACCTCACCGAGCGCTTTGACCAACTCGAAACCGTAACGGGGCTCTCCCTGCAACAGCGCGAGCACGCAGTACTCGAGCGTGCCGCGGCGCAGCTGGGTGAAGACCTTCTCCGCTACCATGCGACACAAGGTACCTGTCCGCACCAAGATCCTGCAACCACCTCTGACCTGTCAGGCAGTCTTCGGGCGGACGCTGAACATCAGCATCAGCACGATCGCCGGAATCACCGTCATCCAGAGCTGCGGGAGGTTGAGCAGCACCGGCGCCAGGCAGACCACCAGCAGGTCGAACCCGCGGGCCGGCTGCGAGAACAGCCCGGGCGGGATCGCCCCCATCGGCGACGTGACCAGCGGACCGGCGTACGACGGCGGGCGGGCGGAGGCCTGCCGGACGGTCCCGGAGATGATGCCCGCGGCAACGGCGAAGGTCGCCGCCGCGCTGCCGATCGCCGGGTACACGCAGGCCGCCCAGACGACCGTGACCGCCGCCGGAACGACTGCCATCACGATCCGCAGGTCGCGCAGGTCCCAGCCGAGCGCCCGCACCAGGCCGGTCGAACGGCACGCCGTCCGAAGACCGTCGAGCAGCGGCCGCACGGCGATGAACCCGGCGACGGCGGCCGCGATCGGAACGAGGACGTGGAACCCGGCGCCGTGCACGGCGTACGGCACCACGAGCAGGGCGAACGCGACCGCGAGCCGCCGCGGCCAGCGGAGGATCCGCCGGAACTCGCGCTGCACGATCGCGGCCCCGTTCGCGCCCCGGCCGCGGTGCGAACGGACCCGGCCCTTCAACCGCCAGTGCCGCCCGGCGATCACGTCGCCGAGCATGCTGATGTCGAGGCTGCTCGCGGCGCCGGCCAGTCCGGCCAGGAGTTCACCGCCCGCGATCACGCTGATCCGCCCGAGCCGGTCCAGCGTCCGGGACATGAACAGCGCCAACGCCAGGCACACCACCACAGCCGCGGCCGACAGCAGCAGGAACGCACCGCTCTGATCGTCGGAGATCGCCGGGTCGGAGAAGGACAGGACCACATTGGCCGTCTGGACGTTCGCAGGTCCGGGACGCAACGCAAGCACCAGCGTCGGCACGATCGCGACCAGCAACAGCACGTCCGCGACCCGCAGCGTCCACCAGGTACGCCGTACGGTCTGCTGCGACCACACCGTCGCCACGGCCGCGCATACGAGGACCGCTCCGATCAGCAACGCCGCCTCGAAGACGTCCAGCACCGGGGCGCCGAGCAGCGCCCAGATCAGCGCGCCGACGATCACGCCCACGATCGCGACGGTCCCGATCACCAGCCGGTACGCCGGACGGAGCAAGGCGGCCCGGTTGACCGGGGTGGCGAGCAGCCAGAAGCCGGTCGCGCGGGACGCCGACACCGGGCCGACCGCGAGCAGCACCCGGAGGGTGGTTGCCAGCAGCAACGGAAGGACGATCCACGGGATCCAGGAGGTGACCTGGCCGCAGGTCCACGACCGGCAGCTGGCCGCGTTCGAGTTCAGGTGCCGGACGACGTTGCCGGCCGTCGCGCCGACCATCGCCAGCGTGAACACGACCAGGTAGACGTCCTCGAAGATCTCCCAGAACGACCGGTCCGCGTGCTTGCGCCGGGTGGTCCGCATCCACTGCCGCAGCGACCGCGACGACGGGATCGCCCCGAAGTCCGCCGGGTCGAACTGGATCGGTTCGTCCGCCGTGCTCATGGGAGCGGGGTGAGCGTGACGATGGAGTCCGCGACCGTGTCGACCAGGCTGGGGTCGTGGCTGGCGAACAGGATCGCCGTACCGGACTTCTTCTCCTGGACGAGCCGGTCGGACAGCCACTGCACGCCGCCGGTGTCGAGCCGGGCCTCGGGTTCGTCGAGCACCATCAGCTTGCGCGGGCGGACCAACGCGGTCGCCAGCGCGAGCCGGCGGCGCTGGCCCGACGACAGCGACCCGGGCAGCTGGTCGGCGGCGGGCAGCAGCCCGATGTCGTCCAGGATCGTGTCGACCAGGTCCTCCGGCTCGGCGTTGCCGTGCGCGCGGGCGAGCAGGTCGAGGTGCTCGGCCGCGGTCAGGTCCGGGAAGAAGTCGAGGTCGTCGAGCAGCGTGGCGACGTCCCGCCGGACCGCCTCGGCGCGTTCGTCGATCGGCTGCCCGTCGAGCAGGATCTTCCCGGCCGCGGGCGCCGCCGCGCCGACGATGCACTTGAGCACAGTCGTCTTGCCGGCGCCGTTCGGCCCGACCAGCGCGATCGCGTGCCCCGCCGCGAGGGTGAAGTTCAGCCCCTCGATCACCGGCCGGTCGCCGTACTTGTGCTGCAGCCCCTGCACCGTGAGCCTAGGGAGCCGCGGCGCCGCCTTCTTGCTCACTTCTTGCGGACCAGGGTCAGCCCGTCGCCGATGCCGAGCATGACGACGTCGACCCGGTCATCAGCGGCGATGTACGCGTTGAACTCCTTGCGGTCGGCCGGGCCGTCGGCGTCGAGCACCCGTCCGCCGGCCAGCGTGTTGTCGAACAGCAGCAACCCGTTCGGCCGGATCAGCGGCAGCACGGTCTCGAAGTACTTGATGTACCAGTCCTTGTCGGCGTCGACGAACGCCAGGTCGAACGTACCGTCCAGCTTCGCCGCCGACTCGTGGGCGTCGCCGATCCGCAGGTCGATCTTGCCCGCGACCCCGGCGCGCTCCCAGTACTTGCGGCCGATCGACGTCCACTCGTCGCTCACGTCCAGGCAGATCAGCCGGCCGTCGTCGGGCAGCCCGCGGGAGATCGCCAGCGCCGAGAACCCGGTGAAGGTCCCGATCTCGACCGCCCGGCGGGCCCCGATCAGCCGGGTCAGGGTGGTCAGCAGGGCGGCCTGGTCCGCGGTGGTCAGCATGCCCGCCGGGCTGCCGAGCTTCTCGGTCTCGGCGCGCAGCTCGGTCGCGATCTCGTCCAGCGGCATCCCGTGGGCGAGCATGTAGTCGTGCAGTTCCTCGGTCACCGGCACCTGATGGCCCATGGGAGTTCCGCCCTCCGTGTATTAAGTCGTCGCCTTGTAGTCTCTATGGGTTGCCCAAAGCGTCTTCACCCACCCCACCTGAGGGAGCACCTCCTATGCGAATCGCCGTCGCCGGATCGATCGCGACCGACATCCTGATGACGTTCCCGGGCCGGTTCAAGGACCAGTTCCTCGAGGAGCAGATGCACAAGGTGTCGCTGTCCTTCCTGGTCGACGAGCTGGTGGTGCACCGCGGCGGCGTCGGCGCGAACATCTGCTACGGCATGGCGCAGCTCGGGTTCCCGTCGCTGCTGGTCGGCTCGGTCGGCGCCGACTTCGCGGAGTACGGCGCGGCGCTGACGGCGGCCGGCGTGGACGTGTCGCACGTCCGCGTGTGCGAGAACGTACACACCGCGCGGTTCACCTGTACGACGGACCTGGACGCGAACCAGATCGCCTCGTTCTACACCGGCGCGATGGCCGAGGCCCGCGAGCTCGACCTGGGCGCGATCCACCAGGCCACCGGCGGCGTGGACCTGGTACTGGTCGGCGCCGACGACCCGGACGCGATGCTCAAGCACACCCAGCTCGCGAAGCAGCACGGAATCCCGGTCGCGGCCGACCCGTCGCAGCAGCTCGCGCGGATGGGGGGCGACGCGATCCGGACCCTGATCGACGGCGCGGCCTACCTGTTCAGCAACGAGTACGAGTCCGGGCTGATGGCGCAGAAGACCGGCTGGAGCCACGACGAGATCCTCGAGCGGGTCGGCGTCCGGGTCACCACGCACGGCGGCGACGGCGTGGTGATCGAGGACACAACCGGCATCCTCGCGAAGGTCCCCGCCGTCCCGGCGCCGAACCTGGTGGACCCGACCGGTGGCGGCGACGCGTTCCGGGCCGGCTACCTCACCGGCCGGGCCGCGGGCCTGGACCACGAGGCGGCCGCCCATCTCGGCTGCACGCTCGCGACCACGGTCCTGGAGACCGTCGGCACCCAGGAGTACACGCTCGACCACCCGACTTTCCTCGACCGGCTGACCAGCGCGTACGGCGCGGACGCCGCCGCCACCGCGAAGCAGGCGCTCACCGCGCGCTAGCGGGCCGCGCCGCCGCCGACCGGGCCCTCAGCGGCGCACTAGCGGGCCCAGAGTCCGCGGACGTGGCCGATGTGGCGGCGCATCAACTGCTCGGCGCCTTCGCCGTCGCCGGACTCGACGAGATCCAGCAGCTCGTGGTGTTCGGCGGCGGACGGCACCAGCCGGCCGCTCTCGACCAGCGGGGTGAGCCCGAGGAGCCGGGTCTGTGAGCGCAGGTCGGAGACCACCTCGACGAGCTTCGGGTTCCCGGAGTACGCGAGCAGCGTGACGTGGAACACCCGGTCGGCCTCGATGTACGCGATCAGGTCGCCCGCCTCGGCCGCCACCACGATGTCCTCGGCCAGCTCCCGCAGCCGCGGGTAGTCGGCCGCCGGGATCGCCGGCACGATGTCCCGGACGGTCGGCGGTTCGATCAGCTGCCGGAGCGCGGCCAGGTTGTCGAGGTCCTCGTCGGACACCTCGGTGACCCGGAAGCCCTTGTTCCGCAGCGAGATCACCAGGCCCTCGCGGACCAGGTCCAGCATCGCCTCCCGGACCGGCGTCGCGGACACGCCGAACCGCGCGCCGAGCGTCGGCGCCGAGTACACCTCCCCCGGCTTCAGCTCGCCCGAGATCACCGCGGCCCGGAGCGCGTTCGCCACGCTGTCGCGCAGGTTCTCGCGGTGCGCCAGCCGCCGTACGCTCGGCAGCGGGCCGATCGAATCGGCAGTCATCGGTTCACCTCCCTGATCGCCCATTGTGGAACACGACCGTCACCGGTCCCGGATGCCACCCCCGATGGCGGCGACCAGTTCGGTCAGGCGCTCGAACACGCGGTCGGACCCGAGCCCGTCGTGCTCGTACTCGTTGGTCACCCACGCCTGCACGTTCCCGACCCGGCTCGCGGTGTCCAGCTGCAGCCCGGAGTCGACGTACATGTCGTCGAAGTAGACCGCGGCGGCCACCGGTACGTCGTTCGCGGCGAGCTTGTCGTGGTCGTACAGCTCCGGCCAGCTCGGGCGTCGCGCAAGCAGCTCGACCGCGCCCTGGAACGGCCGCAGCCCGCGGATCTCCTCGAACATCCAGGGGTACATCATCTCGCCGGTGAACAGCAGCGGCCGCGCGTCCTCGGCGAACTCCGGGCGCCGCGCCCGCTCCGCCTCGGCCGCCCAGCCGGTCGCGCCGTCGCCGGATCCGTAGATGCTCTCCTGGAGCGCCGCGAACAGCGGATTCCCGAGGTACGACGACTGCGCCTGGACCTGGCCCAGGAACGTGTCGGACAGCTCGTCCCCGTCAAAATCCTCGTCGAACGCCTCGTCGATCAGCCAGTGGATCCGCTCGTACCCGGGCTGCATCCCGAAGTCGATCCCGAGCGACTGCAGCCGGCGGACGGTCAGCAGGTCACCGTCCGGCAGCCGTACGTCGCCCGCCGTGAGCCGGTCCGCGATCCGGCCGACCCGGTCGACGTTGTGCGGGTACCGCCGGTAGAACTCGCGGTTCTTCGCCGCGACCCGCGGGTACGTCCGCCGGTAGACCTCGACGGCCGACGGGTCGATCGACGCGAGCCCGCCGGTGACGTAGCAGGCCGACAGGCCCTCGCTCGCCTTCGAGAGATAGGTGAGCGTGAGGAATCCGCCGTAGCTCTGGCCGAGCGTCGACCAGCGCTTGCCGCCGAACACGGCCTTCCGCAGGTGCTCGGCGTCCGCGACGATCGAGTCCGCCCGGAAGTGCGCGAGGTACGCGGCGCCCTCCTCCGCGGTCATCGCGGCCATCCGCCGGCCGGTGATCGGCGTACTGCGGCCGGTGCCGCGCTGGTCCATCAGCACGACCCGGTGGGTCTTCAGCGCCTGCCCGATCCACCCGGACGCACTGACCGGCCGCGGGCCTTTCCCGCCAGGTCCACCCTGAAGGTAGACGAGGTACGGAAGGTCCTCGTCACGGCGGGCCGGATCCGCCAGCTCGCGCGCGAACAGGCTGATCGACTCCCCCGGCCGTTCCCAGTCGAGGGGAACGTCGACGGTGTGTTCCCGGACGTGCAGTCCGGGAATCGTGTAGCTCGTCATCTGCTGCCTTTCTCCCGGCGCCGCGCGTCCCACTCGGGGTTGATTCGCGGTACGGCCGCCAGCAAGGTTTTCGTATAGGGGTCGCGGGGTTCGCCGAACACCTGCTCGCGCGACCCCAGCTCGACGATTCTGCCTCGGTTCATCACCGCGACGCGCTGGGATATCTGCTGGACCACCGCGAGGTCGTGGGCGATGAAGATGTAGCTGAACCCGCTCTCCCGCTGCAGCCGCATCAGGAGTTGGAGGACCTGCGCCTGGATCGACACGTCCAGCGCCGAGACCGCCTCGTCGCAGATCACCAGCTTCGGGTTGACGGCGAGCGCGCGGGCGATGCCGATCCGTTGCGCCTGGCCGCCGGAGAACTGCGCCGGGTACCGCCGGCAGTGGTCCGGGTTCAGCCCGACCCGCTCCATCAGCTCCTGCGCGAACGCCCGCCGCGAACCGGTCGGCGTGATGCCCTGGTAGGTGAGCGGCGCGGTGATGATCCGCTCCACGGTGTACCGCGGGTTCAGCGACGAGAACGGGTCCTGGAACACCACCTGCACGTTGTTCCGGAAAGCGGCGAGATCCTTGCCCTGGGCACGGGTCACGTCCTGGCCGTCGAAGACGACCGTACCGCTCGTCGGCTCCAGCAACCGGGCCGCGATCCGGGCCGTGGTGGACTTGCCGCTGCCGGACTCGCCGACGATCGCGAGCGTCTCGCCCAACTCGACCTCGAAGCTCACGTCGTCGACCGCGGTGAACGTCGTCTTCCGCGCCCGGACGCCCTCGCCCCGGGTGACGAACTCCTTCGTCACGCCCCGCACTTCCAGCAATGTCATGACGCCACCTCGTCGTCGATGCCGTCGTCGATTCTGGGTACGGCGTCCAGCAGCATCCGCGTGTACTCGTGCCGCGGGTCCGAGAACACCTGTTCCGCGGTGCCGTACTCGACCGGGTCCCCGGACTGCATCACCAGCACCCGCTGGGCAATCGAGCTGATCACCGCGAGGTCGTGGGTGATGAAGATCATCCCGGTACCGGTCGAGGCCTGCAGCTCGGCCAGCAGCTCGAGGATCTGGGCCTGTACGGTCACGTCGAGTGCGGTGGTCGGCTCGTCCGCGATCAGCAGCGACGGCGAACAGCACAACGCCATCGCGATCATCACCCGTTGCCGCTGACCGCCGGAGAACTGGTGCGGATAGTGATCCACCCGGCGGCCGGGGTCCGGGATCCCGACCCGCTCCAGCGCCTCGATCGCGATCCGGCGGACGTCCTTGCGGGACCCGCCGCGGTGCGCGCGGTACATCTCCTCGATCTGCAGACCGACGGTGTAGTAGGGATTCAGCGACGACAACGGGTCCTGGAACACCATCGAGATCGCGTTGCCGCGCACCGACCGGAGGTCGCGGTCCGTCCGCCCGAGCAGCTCGGCGCCGTCCAGCTTCACGCTGCCCGACGTCCGGGCGCCGCGTGGCAGCAGCCCGAGGACCGCGAGCGCGGTCATCGACTTGCCCGACCCGGACTCGCCGACGATCCCCACCGTCTCGTCCCTGGCGACCGTGAACGACAAGTTCTTCACCACGTCGACCGGACCGCGACCGGTCGGCAGCGTGACCGTCAGATTGTCGACAATCAACAGTTCGTCACTCATGCCGACACCACCCGTACTCGCGGATCCAGGGCGGTGTAGAGCAGGTCGACCACGACGTTGCCGATGACAACGAAGAAGGCGGCCAGCAGGGTCACCGCCATGATCACCGGCTGGTCGTTCTTGGCGATCGAGTCGGCGGCCAGCTTGCCGATCCCGTTCAGGCCGAACACGGTCTCGGTGATCAGCGCACCGCCGAGCAGCCCGGCGAAGTCCATCCCGAAGATCGTGGTGATCGGCGTCAGCGCGGGCCGGAGCGCGTGCCGGCGCATGATCAGCGCGCCGCTCAGGCCCTTCGCCCGGGCGGTCCGGTAGTAGTTCTCGGACAGCGTGTCGATGACATTGCTCCGGGTCAGCCGTGCGTACAGACAGGCGTAGCCGACCGCCAGGACCACCCACGGCATCAGGTACGACTGGAACCAGACAATCGGATTGTCAACAAAAGACACCACCGAGGGGAACGGCAGCACCTGCAGCTTCACGACCAGCACGTACTGCAGCACGAGCGCGAGCACGTAGTTCGGCACGCTGACGCCGCCGAGCGCGAGCGCCATCGCCGAACGGTCCCACCAGGTGCCCTGCTTGACCGCGCTGATCAGCCCGCCGATCACGCCGGCGAGCAGCCACAGCACCGCGGCACCGACCGCGACCGTCACGCTGACCGGCAGCCGGGCGGTGATCATGCTCCACACCGACTCGTTGGTCTGGAAGCTGTACCCGAGACAGGGCGCCGAGCAGTGCACCGAACCGTAGTCGCGACCGGCGAAGATCCCGCTCAGGAACTCCCAGAACTGGGTCAGGAGCGGCTGGTTCAGCCCGAGCACGTTGCGAATCGAGTCGATGCGCTCCGGCGTGCAGGTCTTGCCGCAGATCATCACGGCCGGATCCGGCGACAGCTCGAAGAAGATCAGATACGTGAACAGGCAGACGGCGAGCAGGATCAGCACGACGCCGCCGAGCCGTCCGAGGACGTAGCGCGTCATGCCGCCTCCCCCTGGTCGATGCGCGTGCGGATCTTGTCGCCGAGCACCGTCAGCGACAGCACGGTGAGGAACAGGAACGCGCCCGGGATCACGAAGAACATCGGGTCCACGGAGTACCAGCTGACCGAGCTCGCGATCATCTGGCCCCAGGACGCGGTCGGCGGCGACACCCCGACGCCGAGGAACGACAGGCCCGCCTCGGTGCCGATGTACCCGGGGATCGCGAGCGTGGTCATCACCACGATCGAGCCGCGCAGGTTCGGCAGGATCTCCCGGAACACCACCTGGGTGTCCTTCGCCCCGGACGCCCGGGCCGCCTCGACGAACTCGCGGTTCGCCAGCGTCATCGTCTGGCCGCGGATCACCCGGGCCAGGTACGGCCAGCCGAACGCGCTGATCACCACGACCAGCAGCACCGGCCGGTTCCCGGACGGCAGCGACGACAGGATCGCGATCATGAAGATCAGCGCCGGGAACGCCATCAGGAAGTCCATCAGCCGGGAGATCACCTGGTCGACCCAGCCGCGGTAGAACCCGGCCAGCATGCCGAGCACCACCCCGAGGATCCCGGTCAGCAGGGTCGCCGACAACGAGATCGTGATCGACACCCGCGCGCCGTACACGATCCGCGCGAACAGGTCGCGGCCGTTCTGCGGCTCGACGCCGAACCAGTGCGAGCCGCTGATCCCGCCGAGCGCCCCGCGCGGCAGCCCGCCCAGGTCGGAGTTGATCGCCGCGGAGTCGAACTGGTACGGCCCCCAGCCGCTGAGCTTGACGATCAGCGGCGCCGCGATCGCCATCAGTACGACGATCCCGAGGAACACCAGGCAGGCGACCGCGCCCTTGTCCCGCAGGATCGTGGTCAGCAGCCGCCGGCCCGAGGTGGGCGATGCCGTCGGCACCGCCTCCTCGATCTCGGCCAGCGTGGGGCTGGTTGTCACTTGCCCGCGTCCTTCAGGCCGACGGACACCAGGTCGATCCCGCCCGAGAACCCGTCATGAAGGTAGGCGCCGCCAATGTTGCTGCCGACAAGCATCAGGACCTTTTCGTACAGCAGCGGGACGACCGGCGCGAGCGCCATGATCTGCTTGTCCAGCTCGCCGTACGCCTTGTTCGCCGCGGCCACGTCGGTGAGCTTGGAGATCTCGTCGATCTTCGCGTTCACGCCCGGGTCGTTCAGCTGCGACAGGTTCGTGTTGCCCTTCGCGGTGATGTTGCGGCCGTCGAACAGCGGCGGCAGGAAGGTCGCGCCGGACGGCCAGTCCGGGCACCACCCGGTGATCGCCGCGTCGTGCTGCTGGGACGTCGTACCGATCACCTCGTAGTACGTCGCGGTGTCGATCGTGTTGATCTTGACCGTGATCTTCAACGGCTCCAGCGCCTGCTGGATCGCGACCGCCATCGCCTGCATCTTCGGCTGCGCGCGGGTGTCGAGCGTCATCGTGAAGCCGTCCGCGAACCCCGCCTCGGTGAGCAGCTTGCGGGCCGCGTCGGCGTCGCCCTTGTGGTCCGGGCTCGGGTACGGGTCGTAGTCCACCCGGCCGGTGATCGTCGGCGGCTGGATCGTGGTACCGATCTCGGCGAGCGCCGAGCCGCCGTCCGCGTCCCGCACGGTCTGCTTGTTCACCGCGAGGTTGATCGCCTGCCGGACCTTCACGTTGTCCAGCGGCTTCTTCGTGGTGTTCAGGCCCATGTACGTCGTACAGCCGTTGATGCCGGTCATCGTCCGCTGCTTGAGCTGCGGCGTCTGCATCCGGGCGACCGTGGCCGCCTGGACGGTGCCGGCGATCGCGTCCGCGTCGGTGCCCTGGCCGGCGATCATCCGCTCGTCGATCGTCGCCGGGTCCAGCCCGAACGTCCACTGGAACACGTCCGGGTTCGCGGTCCGGACGTCGTCGGTCTTCTTGTCCCACTTGTCGTTGCGGACCAGCTTCAGCGACGCGCCCGGCTTGTAGTCGGCCACCTTGTACGGGCCGGACGCGATCGGCTTGCTGTCCAGCGCGTTGCCGGCACCCTGACCCTTCGGTACCGGCGTGAACGTGTTCTGCGCGACCACGCTGCCGAAGTCCGCGAACGGCTTCTTCAGGTGGAACACGATCGTCTTCGCGTCGGGGGTCACGATCGTTGCCAGGTCACCCGACTTGTACGGGCCCTGGTACGACGCGGGCGCCTCGATCAGGTGCTTCGCATACGGCGAGCCGATCCCGATCTCCGGGTCCCAGGCGCGCTCGACGCCCCACTTCACGTCCGCGCTGGTGATCGGCGCACCGGTCTCGAAGAACAGGCCGTCCTTCAACGTGAACGTCCAGGTCTTGCCGCCGTCGGCCGGCTTGCCGGTGTCGGTGGCGAGATCCGGGACGATCTTCGTACCGTCCGCGCCCGGCGCCGCGCCCTGGGTGGTGAGCGTGCGGTAGACCAACCGGTAGAAGTTGTTCACGCCGCCGTCGAACCCGCGGGCCGGATCCAGGTGCGAGAACGCCGCGTTCGCGAGCACCTGCAACGTACCGCCCTGTGCGGCCTTGGCACCCGGGCCGTCGGCTGCGCCCTTCGTCCCGGACGTACCGCCGCCGCCACACGCGGTGAGGGCCAACGCGGCCGCGGCCACCAGCCCGACCAGCTTCGAGGTTCTCTTCATCAGTCTTCTCTTTCGGTTCGCAGCCACACACGCATGGCCAGGGGCTGACGGTTTCCCCAGAGGAAGTACGGCGACAACGTCACCGGGACGCGCTTCGAGGCGCCTCCTTGGAGCGGCGGAGTCTGGGGTGTTCGGGTGAGGACGGGATAGAGGCCGGACGCCGGCGGCGGAGCGACGCCGGCGGTCAGGTCGAGTACGACGTGGTCGTCGTTCGTCCGCCGGGTTGCTGCCGCGACCGCCGCCGGTGCCAGCAGCAGGTCGTCGACCGGGGCGTCGACGTCTTGTTGCTCGACGCAATAGACAAGCGGGCCGCGGGCAACGGCAAGCGCTCCACGGGCCGCGTCCACGTACGGGTGCACGCCGTGCGCTCTTGGTGCCATCGGCAACGTCAACCGAACGGTGTCTCCGGCAACAAACCGCCGCCGAACAGTTGCCCATCCATCCTCAGCTTCTTGCCCACCAGTGAGCTGCGCGTCGGTTGACCAGGCTGGGATGCGGAGGGCGATGGTGCGTTCTTCTGCCGGTGCGTTCTCGATCGTGAGGGTGATTTCGCCGTCCCACGGGTAGTTGGTGGTGACGGTGACCGTGAGGTCCGCGGTGGTGAGGCGGGCGTTCGCGTAGATGCCGACGTACAGGGTGTCGTCGCGCTGGAGGGCGACGTGGTCCTGGAGTTCGGACATCCAGCGGATGATGTTGGGCGGGCAGCACGGGCAGCCGAACCAGGCGCGGCGGAGGAGTTCGCCGCCGTCCTCGGCCCCGGAGCGCTGCTCGTGGTCGGGGCGGCGTTGCAGCGGGTTGTCGTAGAAGAACGCCGTACCGTCGGCCGAGAGCCCAACAGCGTAGGCGTTGTAGAGCACCGTCTCGTACACGTCGAGGTACGGCGCCTTGCCGGTCGCGCGGAACATCCGCCACGCCCACTGCATCGTCGCGATCGCCGCGCAGGTCTCGGCGTACGCCCGCTCCGACGGCAGCTCGTACCGGTCGCCGATCGCCTCGTCGGAGTGCCGGCTGCCGAGCCCGCCGGTGAAGTACAGCTTGGTCGCGACCATGTCGTCCCACAGCCGCTCGAGCGCCGCGAGCAGCGTCGGGTCGCCGGTCTCCAGGTACACGTCGGCCGCACCCGCGGCGAGGTACGCCATCCGTACGGCGTGCCCGGTCACCGACGGCAGCTCGCGGAACGGGACGTGGTCCTGGAAGTACTCCCCCGGGAAGATCGTGTGCTTGAGCTTCCCCTGCCCGCGCCGGTCGACGAACAACCGCGCCTGGGTGAGGTACGCCGGCTCGCCGGTTTCACGATAAAGCTCGACAAGCGCCATCTCCACCTCGGGATGACCGTCGACGACCTCCTCGCCGTCCGCCCCGTACCGGCGGACGACGAGATCCGCGAACCGCCGGGCGATTGTCAACAATCTGCTGTCCGACAGTTGACGATGCGCGGCGACGGCCGCCTGGATCAGATGGCCGAGGTTGTACAGCTCGTGCCCCCAGCCGAGGTCCGACCACGGCTGCTTCGGCTGGTCCGGGTCCTGGAAGTACGAGTTCAGGTAGCCGTCGTCGGCCTGTGCCTGTTCGAGCAGTCCGACGACCTCGTCGTAGAACTCGCGCGCTCCGGCCGGCGCATCCTCACGGCCGACCTCGTACGCGAGCCCTTCGAGCGTCTTGTACAGGTCCGTGTCGAGGAACGGGTACCGCCCGCGGTACGGCCCGGCCGAAGGATCGCTCAGGCGGCGGAGGTTCTCCAGGTTGCCGGCCTTGCGGAGTTCGGCGATCGCGTGCGGGATCGTCGCGTCCCGGTTCCGCTGCTGCCAGGCATGCAGCAGTCCGCCGGTCAGCTGAACGTCGACCTCTGTACCGTGTGACATTGCACAGACCTTAAGTGCAATGTCACACCTTGCCAACCCCTGACGGAAGACGTTTACACGCCGGAAACCAACCGCCCGCCGGTCACAGCCGCGGGTCGACCGGCTCCGATTCGAGGGCAAGCACGGCGAAGACGCACTCGTGGATCCGCCACAGCGGCTCGCCCTGCGCGGCGCGCGTGAGCGACTCCAGACCGAGCGCGTACTCGCGCAACGCCAGCGACCGCTTGTGCCCGAGGTTCCGGTCCCGGAGGCGGGTGAAGTTCGCCGGGTCGGTGTAGTCGGGGCCGTAGATCAGCCGCAGGTACTCCTGCCCGCGGACCTTCAGCCCGGGCTGCGCCAGCCCCTTCGCCGTCCGTGTCAGGTTCGCCGCCGGCTTCACGACCATCCCCTCTCCCCCGGCGGCGGTCAGCTCCTCCCACCACGCGATGCCGGCGTCCCAGTTGCCGGCATCGACGTACAGCCGTCGCGTCGGCGTGATCAGCTCCGGGCCCGCGGCAACCATCCGGTCCGCGAGGTCGAGGTGCCAACGGTGCGGCCGTTCGTGGTACGTCACCCCTTCGGAGGCGAGTACCTGGAACGGCGCCAGTCGTATGCCGTCCAGCCCGTCCGTCGGCCAGCAGTACCGCCGGTACGCCGCCGTGAACCGCTCCGCGTTCGCCGTACGCCGCTCCGCCGTCGCCAGCAGCTCGCCCACGTCCAGGCCGGCGTCCCGCGCCGATCGCAGCGCGGCGGTTGCGGCAGGCAACGACGTACGGGCGGCCGCGCCGACGGCGGCGTACTGGTTCCGCAGCAGGTCCTCGGCCTTCGCGCTCCACGGCAGCAGCTCGGCGTCGAGCAGCACCCAGCACGTGTCCAGCTCCTCGAAGACACCCGCGGCGGACGCGACCGCGCGCAGCCGGAGCAGCAGCTCGTCGGTCAGCTCCGCGTCGAAGAACGACCGCCCGGTCCGGGTGTGGATCGCCCCGCGCCCGGCCAGCCCGAACCGTTGCCCGGCCACCTCGTCGTCTCGGGTCAGCAGTACGACGGCCCGCGAGCCCATGTGCTTCTCCTCGCACACCAGCTCCGTGACGCCCTGCCCGCGGTACGTCTCGAACGCCTGCCGCGGGTGCTCGAGCAGCCCCGGCTCCGGCGAGGTCGCGACCGGGCTCATCGTCGGCGGCAGGTACAGCAGGAACCGCGGGTCGATCGCGAACCGGCTCATCACCTCGAGCGCCGCACCGGCCTGTTCGGCGCGGACACTCAGCCGGCCGTGCGTCGCGGTCTCGATCACCCGGCGGCCGGTCACGTCGGTCAGCTCGAGGACATCCGGCTCGCGTTCCGGTGCGGTTGCCACATGCAACGGTTTCGCGGGCGCGTAGTACTCTTCGGCGGCCGCGACCGACACCAGCTCCCGCTCCGGGTAGCGCAGCGCGGTGAGCGAACCGCCGAACACGCATCCGGTGTCCAGGCAGATCGTGTTGTTGATCCACTCCGGCTCCGGCGTCGGCGTGTGGCCGTAGACGACCATCGCGCGGCCGCGGTAGTCGTTCGCCCACGGGTACCGCACGGGCAGGCCGAACTCGTCGGTCTCGCCGGTCGTCTCGCCGTACAGGCAGAACGAGCGGACGCGGCCGCTGGTCCTGCCGTGCATCCGCTCGACCAGGCCGGCGTGCGCGACGACCAGCTTGCCGCCGTCGAACACGTAGTGCGAGATCAGCCCGTCGATGAACGCCGCGACCTCGTCCCGGAACTCGGCCGGCTCCGCGGCCAGCTGCTCCAGCGTGGTCTCGAGGCCGTGGCCGATCTTGACGTTCTTGCCGCGCAGCGCCCGGAGCAGCTTGTCCTCGTGGTTGCCGGTCACGCAGTACGCGTTGCCGCTGGCCACCATTCCCATGACGAGCCGCAGTACGCCGGGAGTGTCCGGGCCGCGGTCGACCAGATCGCCGACGAAGATCGCACGCCGATCCCGATGCGCAGCGTCGATCGGGCGGCCCGCAGCGTCCCGGGTCAGCGTGTAGCCGAGGTCGATGAGCAGGCGTTCGAGCTCGGGACGGCAGCCGTGCACGTCGCCGATGATGTCGAACGGGCCGGTGTGGTCGGTGAGGTCGTTGTAGAGCCGGGTCCGTTCGATGCTCACGGCATCGATCTCGTCGACGCCGCCGAGGACGTGGACGGTGCGGAAGCCCTCGCGTTTCAGGCTGCGCAGACCGCGCTTGAGCTGCGAACGCTGCCGGACGACCACCTTGCTGCCGAACTGGCGGTCGGCGCGTTGCTCGTTGCGTTCGACGCAGACGCGCTCGGGCGGGTCGAGGACGATCGCGACCGGGAGTACGTCGTACTCGCGGGCCAGGTTCACGAGTTCCTTGCGCGCGTCCGGCTGCACGTTGGTCGCGTCGATCACGGTCAGCCGGCCGGCCGCCAGGCGCTTGCCGGCGATGAAGTTCAGCACCTCGAAGGCGTCCTTCGTGGCGGCCTGGTCGTTCTCGTCGTCGGACACCAGCCCACGGCAGAAGTCGCTCGAGATCACCTCGGTCGGCAGGAAGTGCCGCCGCGCGAACGTCGACTTCCCGGACCCGCTCGCCCCCACGAGCACTACCAGACACAGCTTCGGGATCTGCATCAGTTCACCACCTCGCGGCGGAAGAGCGCGAGCTGGGTGGGCGGGCCGACCTCGGCGTCGTCGGGGCCGACCGGGCGGAACTCAACCGTGTAGCCGTAGCGGGCGGCGGTTTGGTGGGACCAGGTTTGGAACTCCGCGCGGGTCCACTCGAAGCGGTGGTCCGGGTGCCGGTAGTTGCCGGCCGGGAGGGACGGGAAGCGCACGTTGTACTCACTGTTCGGGGTGGTGACGACGACCGCGGCCGGGCGTGCCGCGCGGAAGACGGAGTGCGCCAGCGCCGGGAGACGATGCAGGTCGACGTGTTCGACGACCTCCATCAGGACAACGGCGTCCAGCCCGGCGAGGCGGTCGTCGGCGTACGTCACCGACGACTGCAGGAACTTCAGCCGGTCCCGCTGCCGGTCCGGCAGGTCGTCGTAGTGCAGCCGGCGTTTCGCGGCCAGCAGGGAGCGCGCCGACACGTCCGTTGCGATCAGCTCGCCGACCATTGGATCCTTGAGCAGTTCGCCGACCAGCGCGCCCTCGCCGCAGCCGACGTCCGCGATCCGCCGCGCGCCGAGCTCCCGCAGTACGCCGGCCACCGTCGTACGACGCTCCACCGCCAGCGACCTCTCCGGGCGGGCGAGGCCGTCCTCCTCGGCCGACTCCTCCGGGAGCGTGAACCCGTCGGCCTCCGCGAGCCGTTCCAGGGCGGCGTCCGCGAGGTACCGCCGGTGCGCGAGGTAGCGGCGCGAGATCAGCTCCTTCTCCGGATGCGCCGCCAGCCAGCCCTCGCCGGCCCGGACCAGCTTGTCGACCTCGTCCGACCCGACCCAGTAGTGCTTGGCGTCGTCGAGCACCGGGAGCATCACATACAGGTGGTTCAGCGCGTCGGCCAGCCGCAGTACGCCGGTCAGCCGCAGGTCGACGTACCGCGAGTCACCCCACGCGAAGATCTCCGGGTCGAGTGGCACCGGGCGCGCGTCGACGGTCCACCCGAGCGGCGCGAACAGCCCTTCCGCCAGCTCGGCGCCACCGCGGCACGGCAGCGCCGGGACGTGCACGTCCAGCGGGATCGCCCGCGCGGCGAGTTCCGGGCGGGCGTCGCAGCGGCCGTTCATCGCCGTACGGAACAGTTTCCCGAGCGCGACCGAGAGCAGGCTGGATGCGGCGTACGGGCGGTCGTTCACGTACTGGCCGAGCGTGAAACCCTCGGTCGCCTTGCCGCGGCCGGCCTTCACCAGACCGATCGGGTCGACCTCCAGCAGTACGGCGGCCGTGCAGCGCTCGGCGGTCGCCTCCGGGTAGAAAACATGCGCCGATCCGCCGGTCACGTCGATCGCCTGCGGACGCGCCGGGTTCTTGTGCAGCAGGAACCCGAAATCGCTCGCGGGAGCCTCAACTCCGGACAGATCGGTACCAAGCGTCAGGAACACCTGACACATTCGATCACGTGTCGCGGATCGAGACACGCGGTTTAGGGTCTGGCGCGTTCGGGGGGTTTGGTTCTAGCTTGAGAACAGAAGATGAGTCGCTACAGACCGTTCTTCCCCGCTGACACTCGGTACACGTCCCCGGTTTGTGGCGAGAGCCCACCCCTGCCACTACCACAGGGCCACCACTACGGGGAAAGGATCATGGCAGCTCTCACACGCCAGACGGGGTGTCGCCGGTGAAACCCCAGACGTTCGAACTCGTCCGTTACGCCGACATCAGCGGGGTCTCCGGGACCGGCGTCGTCGCCGAAGGCTGTGTCTTCACCGACGGCTCCGTCGCTCTGCGCTGGCACGGCGCGAACCCCTCCACGGCCGTCTGGCCGGACCTGGACTCCATCGTCGCCGTCCACGGTCACCACGGTGCGACCGTGGTGCGCTGGCTGGACGTCTCCGAGATGGAACCCGTCCCGGGCACGGACCTGCTCCCCGGCGAGGTCGCCCACATCCTCGCCACCGGACGCCGCACCCACCACGCAACCCCCGCCGCCGCCTCGGCCTAGCCCCGCGAACCCTCCGACTCAGGGGATATCCCCCGAGCTGGAGGGTTGCCCCCTCAGATTCCCGATGGGCAACCCTCCAGCTGAGCGGGCAACCCCCGGGCTCAGGTGGCAACCCTCCAGCTGACGGGGCAGCCCTCCAGCTCAGGGGCAGCCCTTTCAGGTCAGGGGGTGAGGCCGGTCAGGGCGAAGAACTCGGCGCGGGAGCTGGGGTTCTCCCGGAGCGTGCCGTGCAGGGCCGACGTGACGGTGCGCGAGCCGGTCGCCCGGACGCCGCGCAGCGACATGCACTGGTGCTCGGCCTCGATCACCACGCCGACGCCCTTCGGGGCCAGGTGGTCCTGGAGCCAGTCGGCGACCTGCTTGGTCAGGCGTTCCTGCACCTGGAAGTCGCGCGCGAACAGCTCCACCACGCGGGCCAGCTTCGACAGCCCGAGGATCCGGTCGCCGGGCAGGTACCCGACATGCGCCACACCCTGGAACGGCAGCAGGTGATGCTCACACAACGACTGCACCGGGATGTCCTTCGCGAGCACGAGTTCGTCGTACCCCTCGTCGTTCGGGAACGTGGTGAGCTCGAACTCCCGTGGGGTGAGCATTTCGGCGTACGCGTTCGCGACCCGGCGCGGGGTGTCCGCGAGGTGCGCGCTCTGCGGGTCGCGTCCGAGCGCGGTCAGCAGGTCCGCGACGGCACGCTGCGCGGCCGGCAGGTCGATCTGCTCGCGGCGGGCAACGATATGGAGGGGGACGGACTCGAGGTCGGCCGAGATCGCCATCTGCACACTCCCTGAGGTATCAGCGAACAGCCATCATACTGTTTCATCAACCGAAGTTGTCGATAGAATCATTCCGTGGACACCTCGCGCGATGCCGCCGTCCAGGCGGTCGCCGTACTGGAGGAGCCGACCCGGCGCCGGCTCTACGAGTACGTCGTCGCGCACGCCGAGCCGGTCAGCCGCGACGACGCCGCGAGCGCTCTCGGGATCCCACGGACGACGGCCGCGTTCCACCTCGACCGGCTGACCGAGGAGGGGTTGCTCGAGACCTGCTACGAGCGGCGGACCGGGCGCACCGGTCCGGGCGCGGGGCGGCCCGCGAAGCTGTACCACCGCTCCGACCGCGAGATCGAGATCAGCCTCCCGGAACGCCAGTACGCCGTCGCCGGCCAGCTGCTCGCGGCCGCGATCCAGGACGCCGAGACCGGCACCGTCACGCCCCGGGAGGCCGCCAACCGGCGGGCGTACGAGTACGGCGAAGAACTCGCTCGCGGTGCCGGTGACGATGCTTTGATGCGGGTGCTGGAGACGGCTGGGTTCGAACCGCGGGTCGACGAGGACGGGATCGTCTTGGGCAACTGCCCCTTCCGTCGGCTGGTCAAGGAGCATCCGCAGCTGGTGTGCGGGATGAACCTCCAGCTGGTCGCGGGCGTGGTCGCGGGGCTCGACGCGGACCTGCGGGCGGAGCTTGCCCCCACACCGGGGCACTGCTGCGTGCGTCTCGTACAGTCGACCCGTGGCTAAGGCGAAGCAGAGCCAGGGGACGCCGGCGACGGTCGCGCTGACCAAGGCGAAGGTCGAGTTCACGACGCACGCGTACGAGCACGACCCGGCGGCGAAGTCCTACGGGCTGGAGGCCGCGGAGGCGCTCGGGCTCGATCCGGAGCAGGTGTTCAAGACGCTGCTCGTCGAGGTGGACGGGAAGCTCACGGTCGGCGTCGTACCGGTCGGCAAGCAGCTCGATCTGAAGGCGATCGCGGCCGCCGCCGGCGGGAAGAAGGCCGTGATGGCCGACCCGGCCGCCGCCGAACGCAGCACCGGGTACGTCGTCGGCGGTATCAGCCCGATCGGCCAGAAACGCCCGCTGCCAACGGTCGTCGACAGCACCGCCGCCGACCACCCGACCGTCTACGTGTCGGGCGGCCGGCGCGGTCTCGACATCGGCCTGTCCCCCGCCGACCTGATCACGGTGACGAAGGCCCGGACGGCGGCTATCGCCAGATAGACCCGAGCTGGTGGATCGTCAACTGCTCCACGACGGCCCGTCCTTCGGCGATCAGCTCCGGCCCGGTCGGGCGGACGTTGTAGCTCTGGTAGACCACGCCGTCGTTCCCGAACACGTCCAGCTGATCGCGATCCACCAGTAGCCGCAACGTGATCCGGCCGTCGACCATCGGCAGCGCAGCGCCGTCCAGCGTCTGCTCGGCCACGTCGTACGTGACCGCCCTTCCCACCTTCACCGTGAACCGCCGCGCGTGCTGGACATTGATGATCGCGTGGAGTTCGTACGTCTCACCAGCCTTTGGCTGATGCGCTCCGTCCTCCACGACCACGTCCGACCAGGTCTGTGCATCGGTGCGCAGGCTTGCGATTTCGACAATCGGATTGCAGACAATCTGCAATCCGACAGCTGTCTCCGCCAGCCGCAGCTCGACCGGGAACGACGCGTTGCCCGTCCACACCGACCCCTTGTTCTCCCCCTGCCAGGCCATCGACACGATCCGCTCGTCCGGCATGTTCTCGAACGTCAGACCCGCGTAGTACCCACTGCCCGCGAACGTCGTCGTCCGGTTGATCTTCGCCGGCGCGGTCCAGTCCGAGGTGTACGTCGCACCGTCCCAGTCGCCGACGAGGTACTCGCCGCTGCCCGAGTGCAGCACCCACCGATACCCGCCGCCGACCGGCATCCGGATCATGTTCGGGCACTCGAACAACCAGTCCGCCCGGTACCGCGACGCGAACGTCCAGTCGAGCAGGTCGAGCGAGGTGTAGAAGTCGACGCCGTTGCCGCTGTCGCCGTCATCCGACCACACGACCATGCCCCACGTCTCCGACACGGGATCCCGGAACACCTTCGGATCGCGGCTCGTTCCACCGGGCGTGACCACCGGCTTCCCCGCGGCGTACACCGTGAACGTGTAGCCACCGTCCAGGCTGTAGAACACCGTGACCCCGTTCGTCCCGGAGTACACAAGGATCGGGTCGTGGTCGCCGTTCTTCAGGCCGCTCGTATTCGCGAGATCCACCACGCCACCACCGGACCAGAGGTCACCTGGATGCACCTTCGGATCGAGCGCGACCGGGTGTTGCTCCCAATGCACAAGATCACCGCTGGTCGCGTGCCCCCAATGCATCGTGTCCCACACGAGGCTGTCCGGAGCGTGCTGAAAGTAGAGGTGGTAGACGCCGCGGTAATACAGCGGCGCATTCACATCATTCATCCACCCACGCCGACTACTGAAGTGAAACTGGCCGCGATTCTCTTCGTCGTACTCGCTCATGGCTCCACCAGCTCCAAGTGGTCCGCATCGCCCGCACTCAGGGCACAAACACCAAGCAAACCACCTCCCCCACCCCTCCCCACCACCCCACGGCGCGCCGCCCACCCCGATCCCACCGCCACCACAGCCCAGAACCAGCAACCCACCAACCAGTCCCCAAGCCACCCACCGAGCAAGCCCCTAAGCAGCCCACTGAGCAGGCCACTGAGCAGCCCACCAACCAGTCAGCCAAGCCTCCCGCTGCGCACTCCGCCGAACCGCCCGCCCGAGGACTTGCTGAGCTACCCACCGCGAGCCCGAAGAACCGGCGAGCCACCCGCCGGCACCAGCCCACCCCAAGACCGGTGAGCTGCCCGCCGAGCCTCCGCCGCCAGCCGCCCACCCGAAGACGGGCTGAGCTGCCCACCAAACAGTCCACAGTTGCGTCCAGCAGAGTGGTGTACGGCGGGGTGGCCGGCCCGCCGTACACCACTCTGCTGGACGCAACTGAACCCATCCCACTCGAAGGCCTGTGAGCTGCTCGCCGACCCCTCGCCGGGAGCCGCCCGCGAACCACCCGCCCAAAGACTTGCTGAGCTACCCGCCGGAAGCCACGGCCCGAGGACCTGGCGAACCGCCGGCCGGGAGTTGCCTGCCGAGCCCCACCGGCAGCCGGCCGTCCGAGGCCCGGGTGAGCTGCCCGCTGGGCGCTCGCGGGAGCCGCGCGCCGGGAGCCGCACGCGCAGATCGACGTACGGGCGACGCAGTACCTTCGGCGTCGCATTCAACGCCCCCGGCGCACCTCCGCAGTCAGCCCGGCTGCCCGCGGAGGTCATGCTCCACCCACGGCAATCACCCGCGCGGCTCCAGCGCCTGGAAGTCCGGCCTCACGTTCGTACTCCAGCAACTCTTCAACTGGCAGGCGTGTCGATCAACGCAAACTCAGCCGCTTCCCGAAGCGCACCTTCATCAGCCTTCCACCGCGACTTACGACCGAAGGCCACAACAGACTCACCCACCACCGACCGCCCCACAGATGCCAAGGCCGCCCCCGCACCATCCGGCACGCCCTCTCCATCCGCCCGCGACACTCGCGCCCCACTCTCAACACCCGACAACTCTGTCGTCGCCGTTGCATCCGCCAACGATTCGCCCGCCCGCTCGTCCCGGACCGGCTCGCGCCATCCAGACGACGGCTCACTCATCCGCTCGACGCGGGCAGACGACGTCTCCGCCCGCACCCGATCGCCCCAGGCAGATGGCTGCTCGACCTGCGTCTGCTCACCGCAGGCAGATGGCTGCTCGACCTGCGTCTGCTCACCGCAGGCAGATGACGGAACGGCGCGTGTTCGCTCGCCCCAGGCAGGTGGCGGAGCGGTTTGCGTCCCCCCTCGCCAGGTAGGCGACGGCTCGGTCCGAGCTCGCTTGCGCCGGCCTGGTGGTGACTCGGCCAACGCCGGCCGCGCGACCTGAACCTTCCCGTTCGTGATCGCGATCGTCCAGCGCCCAGCATGCAAATCCACGTGATGACGACGACACAACAGAACAAGGTTGTCGACCTTCGTCTCCCCACCGTCGACCCACGACACCAGATGATGGGCATCACACATAACCGGCGGCACGTTGCAGACAACACACCCGTTGTCGCGGGCGTTCAGGGCGCGGCGGATTGCCCGCGTGACAAGGCGTTCGCTGCGGCCGACGTCCAATGGTTCGGAGTTCGTACCAAGCACCAGGGGGATGATCTTCGCGTCGCAGGCGAGCCGCCGTACGGTCGCCGCCGACAGCCCGTCGCCGAACACCAACTGCCCCGTCGCGTCGGCCGCTGCTGCTTGCAGATCCCGGAAGTCGATCGTGACCGTCAGCTGCGCCTTGGCACCAAACCCAGGCACCCGCTCGCTCGCAGCCCCGGACCGGCCGGGGACCTCGGCCCGCCCAGGTACGACGTCCCCGCCGCGTACGCCGCCCTCACGCGCACCGTCCTTGAGTCCGTCGTCCCCGCGCACACCGCCCTCACGCACGCCACACTCGTGCTCGCCGTCGCCGCGCACAGCGTGCCGGCGTATGTCGCCTTCGCGCACGCCGTCCCCACATACACCGCCGTCACACACGTCACGCCCGCGTGCGCTTTCGCCGCGCGCATCGTCCCCGCACGAGCCGTCCCCGCGTACGCCGTCCCCACATGAGCCGTCCCCGCGCACACCGTCCCCGCACGCGCTGTCCCCGCACGCGCTGTCCCCGCGCACGCCGTCCCCGCGTACGCCGTCCTCGCGTACGCCGCCGTGTACGTCGCCGCCGTGTACGTCGTTCGCGCGGGCGTCGGTTTGGCTCGTGTGGGTTTGGCGGGCGGGGTTGGGCGTGTGGGGTGCGGCGTAGCCGGCGTCGGTGGCGGCTGCGGCGATGGTGAGGGTGGTGCTGAGAGCGTCGGCCTGGCGCTTTCGCGGGAGCGGGGGTCGGGGTCGCCGTCGATGGTTTTGTGGGGGCGGGCGCCGGTGTGGATGAGGGTGCGGAACAGTTCGGCGTTCTCGTTGGCCAGGTAGCCGCGGAACTTTACGCCGCGGTCGGCTGGGGTGAGGGTGAGAGATTCGCGGGCGGCGGCCTTCGCCTCCTCCGGTTCGGGACCGTCGGTGTCCAGGAGATCTCGGATCCGGGCGCCTGCCTGGCGGAGCTCGAGCGGGGACAGGTGCGCCGCCAAACCGATCAGTTCTCGTTCGGCGGCGTCGCGATCCTCGATCGGGACGTGGGTCGGGACGCGGTCCAGTGCGGACACGATCGCCTCTGCTTGGGCTGGCCGCAACAACCATCCGCCATCCTCATCCTCGGCGTCGACATCTAGGTCAGTCTCGGATTGAGGGGTGGCGGTGTCGTCGAGTGCGGCGGCCACGGATGGGTACTTTGGGAGGGCCTGGGCGAGGCGGAGGGTACGGCGGGCGGTGGTGGCGTCTTGGCGGTAGCGGAAGCGGAGGAGTTCGGCGGTGTCGCGGGCGCCGAGTTCGGTGGCATAGCCGGTGGATTCGACCGCGGCGATCACGTGCAGGCGGTAGGACTCGAGGCGGGCGATCTCGGCGTCCAGCGTGTCGAGAGTGGACAGCAGTTCGCTGCCACTCATCGACCATGCCGGTCGCTCGCCCAGGAGTTCCATACCGCTAACCCTAGATGCCTCGACCGACAGTTTCGAATCGGAATGCCCTTGTTTTGTGGACAATTCGTGGGCCCACACCAGCCCACACCCTGACTGGCGGTCGCGAGTTCCCTTGCAGGCAAGCCTCACAACACAGCTGCGACCCCGCCCTGCTCCAGGTTCGAGACCAGCCCCGTTACACGACCACAGCTCGCCTCTCGCGGCGCGAGCACGCGTGGCCCGGTGGACGACAGGTAGGCACCTCTGCAGGCAAGCATGTGAACTCTATCCGGGACGCTGGCGCTGGCGAACGCTGCTCAGGCGGTTCCTGCTGGGGCGCCCGGTCGGGCGTTGGCACATACGGCACCTGTCAGCTCTTCCCTATCCTCACCACCACAGCACCAGCACATCCCCACTGCCACAGGAGTTTTGGTTGTTAGCCGGTGATGGTGGGGTTGCCGGTTTCTAGGTGGGCGGTGAGGCGGCGGCGGTAGGTGGGGTCGTCGGGGGTTGTTATCTCGACGTCGTACCAGCCTTGGTCGGTTGGCCAGAAGAGGGGGCGGGATTGTTTGCCGCGTAGTTCGAGTGTGGTGGTTTTGCTGCCGTAGTTGGTTGCGTTGAGCTTGACCGTCAGCTGTTTGCGGGAAGTGTTGACCAGGTGGAGCTGGAGGGCGCCGGCGCGGTTTTCGATGCGTACGTCGAGGCCGGCGGCGGCGCCTGCGGATGAGCCGGCGAGTTCTGCCCAGAAGCGGTTCGGGCCTTGGACGGCCAGTTCGAACGGGCCGTCGACGGGGATCTCGACGAGGGTCGGGGTGGTGCCGGGGGTCTTGTCCGGGTTGGGGTGGTGGACGTCGTGGTGGGTCGGGGCGGGGAGTTCGCCGCCGTACGGGTAGATGGTGAAGTGGGCGGACTCGGCGCCGTGGTTGCTTAGGGCAAGCATGAGTTTGCCGTCGGCCACTGATCCCGAGACGGATGGCCCGTAAGGCAGTGCGCGGGCGGGGCGGCGGCCGGGCTCCTGGACCGGGAGTGACTGGTCGGCGGGCGGGGACGGGTGCCAGCGGTCGATGGGGGGCGGGACCGGGGCGGGCTTGTCGACCGGCGGCTGGCGGTAGCTGCGGTCGAAGTCGAAGGTCGACGTCAGGTCGCCGCAGGCGGTGCGGCGCCAGGTGCTGATGTTCGGTTCGCGGACGCCGGTCCATTCTTCGAGGAAGCGCAGTACCGAGGTGTGGTCGAAGACCTGCGAGTTCACGTGGCCGCCGACGGTCCACGGTGACACCACGGTCATCGGGACGCGCGGGCCGAGGCCGATCGGCTTGCCGGCGTACCAGTCGTCGCTGTCGCCGGAGTCAGGCTGCGGTGCGACCGGCGGTGGGACGTGGTCGAAGTACCCGTCGTTCTCGTCGAAGTTCACGAACAGGACGGTCTTCGACCAGGTGTCCGGGTCGGAGGCGATCGCGTCGAGGACGTCGTAGATCAGGTTCGCGCTGGCGACCGGGGTGGACGAGCCGGGGTGCTCGGAGTCGACCGAGGACGGGACCAGCCAGCTCACCCGGGGCAGCGTGCCGGCCTTGATGTCGGCGCGCAGCCGCGGCACCAGCGACTCCGGCTCGGAACGGTACATCGCCTTGCGGAACAGCTTCTGGTCCGCGGCCGGCAGCTTGTCGACAGCCGCGGTCAGCTGCTGCAGGGCGATCGCCCGCTCGGCGTCGCTCTTCGCGAACAGCTTGTCGTAGAACTCCTCGGTCGTCCGGTACCCGCCCGGTACGTTCGCGAGGATCCGGTGCCCGACGTCCTTGAACGTCCGGAAGTACTCGACCGCGTTGTCGGTGAAGTTGTCCCACTCCTGGTAGATCTGCCAGGACACGCCGGCCTTCTCCAGCCGTTCCGGGTACGTCGTCCACTCGTAGCCGGCGTGGTCGTAGTCGTACGCCGCGTTCGTGACCGCGCGCTCCGTCGTACCGGGTTCGTTGCCGACCGTGCCCGACCAGAGGTAGGTGCGGTTCGGGTTGGTGGAGCCGTTGACCGAGCAGTGGTACGCGTCGCAGATCGTGAACGTGTCGGCGAGCTCGTACTGCAGCGGGATGTCCTGGCGCTCGTAGTGGGTCATGGTGGCGGCGGTCTTCGCCTGGACCCAGTCGTCGTTCCAGCCGCCGGCCCAGGCCTGGGTGGCGTCGGCGAATTCGTGGGCCAGGGCGTCGAGGTACTGGATGTCGTCCGGGTTGCGGCCTGCGTCGGCGGCGGCCTTGCGGAGCGAGAACGGGAGTACCTCGCCGCCACCGGATTTCGGCTGGTGGAAGATGCTCTTGCCGTTGCGCAGGCGGAGCGGGCGGTGGTCGCCGTACCCGCGGACGCCGCGCAGCGTGCCGAAGTAGTGGTCGAACGAGCGGTTCTCCTGCATCAGGACGATCACGTGCTCGATCGCGCGCAGGCCGCCACGCCGGGCGGGTAGCGCCATCGCTGTGTGCAGCGAGGGTGGGAGCAGCGAGACCGCTGCCCCACCCACGACCGAGCCGAGCACCAGGCGCCGGGACATGTCAGTCATGGTCCGGACCTTAAAGGCAGGCTGTAGCCGACGCTAGACGCGTAGGTGAACACTCCACCCGCCCCTCGCTTCGCTCGGGGCGGGGTTGGAATGAGGTCGCTGGCGCGCGGAGGTGGCACCAGCTCGCGCGGCACGATGAACAGCCAACTGCACCACGCGAGCGCCCACCGCGGAGCGGCGCCGGGCGGCGCGGGGCGGCGCGGCGCGCCGCAGGCGCGGCTCCCGGGCGGGGCTAGCCGCGGCGGGTGAGTGCTGCGGTGTGGAGTTGTTCGAGGGTTTGGATGGTGGTGTCCCAGCCCATGCAGGCGTCGGTGATGGACTGGCCGTAGGTCAGGGCTCGGGTTGGGTCGAGGTCCTGGCGGCCTTCCTGCAGGAACGACTCGAGCATCACGCCGACGATCGCCTTGTTGCCGGCCGCAACCTGCTCGCCGATCTCCGCGGCGACGATCGGCTGGCGGGTGTGGTCCTTGCGGCTGTTGCCGTGGCTTGCGTCGACGACCACCCGCTCGGGGAGGCCGCCCGTGCGGAGCAGGTCGACCGCGCCGGCGACCGAGTCGGCGTCGTAGTTCGGGCCGCTGTCGGAGCCGCGCAGTACCAGATGGCAGTCCGGATTGCCGCGGGTGTGCAGGATCGCGGGGGCGCCGTCGTGGTCGATACCGGTGAAGACGTGCGGTACGGCGGCCGCCTTGATCGCGTCGACCGCGGTGGCGATCGAGCCGTCGGGGCGGTTCTTCATCCCGATCGGCATCGACAGGCCGGACGACAGCTGGCGGTGCACCTGGCTCTCGACGGTACGCGCACCGATGGCGCCCCAGCTCACCACCTGCGAGATGTACTGCGGCGTGATCGGGTCCAGGAACTCGCAGCCGATCGGCAGACCGAGCTCCGTGACCTTGGTCAGCAGCTGCAGGGCGATCCGCAGGCCGCGGTTCACGTCGCCGGATCCGTCCAGGTCCGGGTCGTTGATCAGGCCCTTCCAGCCGAGCGTCGAGCGGGGCTTCTCGAAGTACACGCGCATGACGACCAGCAGTCCGTCGGACAGGCGCTCCGCGACCGGGCGCAGCCGCTCGGCGTACTCGAGGGCCGCGTCCGCGTCGTGCACCGAGCACGGGCCGACCACGACCATGAGCCGGTCGTCGGCGCCGTTCAGTACGTCGGCCACCGCCTGCCGGCCGTCGGCGACGGTGCGGGCGAGGTCGTCGTCGAGCGGGAACTCGTCGTGCAGCGCCTGCGGGGTGACCAACGGGACGGTCTTCTCGATCCGGCGGTCGACGACGCGGGACTGTTCGGTCGGTTTCGGCAGGGTGTTCATGAAGGGGGACCTTTCCGCCGGTCCGCTCGCGTTGCAGCGCAGGCAGCCGGCTGAAGAAACGAGAAAAGGCAAGGACGGGTGTCCTTGCCTTCGAGCCGGCTCTGGTGTCTGCGGTGGGCGTCAGCGATCGGCTGAGTCGCCCGGCACCAAGGCCGGCCACTCAAAAAATCGCCAATAGCAACGCTTCACGGGACAGACAATAGCACCCATGAACATCCGTACCACCCACCGAGACGAACTCCCGCGTTCGGGCTGGACCCGGCGGCGCGGGTCTTCATGCTGCGGAAAGTTGCCGGGCAGTAACCAGCTGCGTTCGGTTTCGTTGACTGCTGCAAGACCGGTCGAGACTTCGGGGAGTGCAGCAGGTGGTGAGGCCGCGGACCTTCGAGTTGGTGCGGTATCGGGATCCCAGTGGTGTGTCGGGCACGGGTGTGGTGGCGGAAGGGTGTGAGTTCACCGACGGTTCGGTGGCCCTGCGCTGGCGCGGTGACAACCCGGCGACCGCCGTCTGGCCGAACGTCGAGTCCATCCTGGCCGTGCACGGTCACCAGGGCGCGACGGAGATCCGCTGGATCGACTCGCCGCGACCGCCTGGCAACCTCTTCGAAGAGCTGCATCAGGTCCGGTCCGCAAGTTCGGTAACAGATCCGCTCCAGCCGCCGCCCGGCCACCCGCGTGGATGGGCGGGGGCCCGACATCTGAGGTAGAACGTGGCCGTGATCCAGATCCACCATAGGCAGCGCCCATGCCCGTGACGCAGATCTACCTGGTCCGCCACGGTGAGCCGGACTACGAGCCGATCGACTCCCGCGGCTGGCCGGGGACGGCGGCCGACTCCGCCCCGCTCACCACCGTCGGGATGAAGCAGGCCGAGGAACTGGCCGACCTGCTCTCCGGCATCCGCGCGACGTACCTGGTCAGCTCCCCGTTCACCCGGGCCCTGCACAGCGCCGCGATCATCGGCCACCGGCTCGCGCTCGGCGTCAAGGTCGACCACGAGCTCCGCGACTGGCTCCCGGACCACACCGGGCGGTGGCGCAGCGCCGCCGACGTCCGCGCGGCGCAGGCCGAGCTGGAGGCGTACGACGGGGAGTGGCCGGAAGGCATCCAGCGTCCGTGGGAGCCGCTGACCCGGGTCCGCGAACGGGCCCTCGACGCCCTCGCCCGGCACACCGCGAGCACCGACGGACCAGTACTCGTAGTGACGCACGCGACCGTCATCCGGGCGTTGACCGGCGCGACGGACATCGCGCACGGAGCGCACGAGTACTACCGCTACGACGCCTGAAATCAGGCGTTGAAACGGCGCCTGGGCATCTGCACGTGCAGACGACTTTGCACCGATAAAGTGACCTATGTCACATCAGGTGATGACGTGAACACGCTTTCCGCCTGAAAACCGCCGATCACGGGCCGCGACGGCCCCGCGCGGGCTCTCCGCGATAACGATGCGCCCGAACTTCGAGACAACAAGGGTTGAACTACGTAAGAGATGAGCATAGTTTTCACCGAGCGCCCGTCCGCGCTTACGGTGAGTCAAGGAGGTTGCCATGTCGAGAGGGATGCCTCGCCTGCCCCGCCCGCTCATGGATCTGTGGGACTGGCAGTCACAAGCTGCTTGCCGGGACGTCAACCCGGAGCTCTTCTTCTCACCCGAATCGGAGCGTGGCGTTCGCAAACGCGCTCGCGAGATGGTGGCCAAGTCGCTGTGCGGCACCTGCCCGGTGCAGCCCGAGTGCCGGCAGCACGCGCTGTCGGTCGGTGAGCCGTACGGCGTCTGGGGCGGCACCACGGAGTCCGAGCGCGACAACACGGTGCTGCCCGAGCACCGCAAGTCCGCGTAGCGCCCGCACCTGACGGACGGAGGGCCTGGGAAATCAGGCCTTACCGTCGTCTGCGTCGGCGTCGGTCTCGCCGTCCTTCGGCTTGTCCTCCGGCTCCGGCGGCTGCACGGTGGTCCGCGGGTCCCGGTACCGGTCCAGCGACTTGAGGAAGTCCGGATCGTCGTCGGGAGCCATCGGCCGTGCGGCCGGCGGTGCCGCGGGCCGTCGTACGGCGGCCTCCGGACGCTCGACCTGGGTACGCGACACCAGCAGCCAGACGATCGGCCCGGCGAACGGGACGAACACGATCAGGAGGATCCACACCAGCTTCGGCAGGTGCGGAACGTCCTCGTCGGGCGTCTGGATGCAGGAGAACAGCGCGTACACGGTCAGTACCAGGCTGATCAGGAACGGCAGGAATCGGACCACGTTCCAACAGTACGGCCCGGGGTGTGTCAGCGTGCGGAGGCGGTGAGTCCCCGCGCGCGCAGCACGCTGTTCTCCAGCGGGCGGAAGACCAGCAGTTCGATGCCGACGCCGACCACGAAGATCAGCACGATGCCGGCGAACACCATCGAGATGTCGGACAGCGACATGCCGTTGTGCAGGAACTGCCCGAGGCCTTCGCCGAGTTCCGGCGAGGTGGCGATCAGCTCGGCCGCCATCAGCGAGCGCCAGGAGAACGCCCAGCCCTGCTTGAGCCCACCGAGGAATCCGGGCAGCGCGGCCGGCAGCAGGATGTACCGGATGCCGCCCCACCGCCCGGCGCCGAGCGCCTTTCCGACGCGCGGCAGGATCGGCGGGACCTGGTCGAGTCCGGACACGAGCCCGTTCGCGATCGAGGGCACCGCGCCGAGCAGCACGACCCAGTAGATCGCCCGGTCGTTCAGCCCGAACCACAGGATCGCGGCCGGTACCCACGCCACCGACGGCAGGCTCTGCAGCCCGGAGATCAGCGGCCCGATCCCCCGCCGGACGACCTGGACGTTCGCGATGGCCAGCCCGAGCGGGACCGCGATCAGCAACGAGATCGCGAACCCGATCACGGCCCGGTGCACCGACACCCAGAACAGCTCGAGGATCTGCCCGCTGGTCACCAGCTGCCAGATCTGTCCCCAGACGGCGACCGGCGCGGGCAGCTTGAACTCGGGCCAGAACGCCGCCGCCCACAACGCCTGCCAGATCGCCACGAACACGACGATCGCGCCGACCGGCGGCAGCACCCGGGCGGCGATCCGCCGGAGCCGCGAGCCTTCCGGCGCGTGCACCGGTGTGTCGAGCGCGTCGAGCCCCGCCTCGACGGCACCTTCCTCCTGCAGGTCAAGCGGCGGCATGGCTGCTGATCACCTTTCGCAGCGCGGTGTTGATCTCCTCGACCGTCTCGGGCGTGTCCTGTACGTCCCACTCCCGCACGACACGTCCCGGCCGCGACGACAGCAGTACGACGCGTTGCCCGAGCCGGACGGCTTCGCGGACGTCGTGCGTGACGAAGAGGATCGCCGTACCGGTGGCGCGCCAGATCCGGAGCAGCTCGCCCTGCAGGACGTCGCGGGTGATCGCGTCGAGCGCGGAGAACGGCTCGTCCATCAACAACAACGACGGCTTGCCCGCGTCGGCGCTGTCGGTCGTGGAGGCGAGCGCGCGGGCGAGCGCAACCCGTTGCCGCATGCCACCGGACAGCTCGTGCGGACGCTTGTCGCCGAGTCCCGCCAGCCGCACCAGTTCGAGCAGCTCGGCCGCCTTCGCCCGGCGCTGCGCCTTCGGTACGCCGGCCATCCGCAGCGGAAGCTCGACGTTCCCGGCCGCCGTCAGCCACGGCATCAGCGCGGCCTCCTGGAACACGACGGCCGGCCGCGACGAGTTCAGCTCGATCGTCCCGGCGGTCGGCCGGTCGAGGCCGGCGACCAGGTTCAGCAGCGTGGACTTGCCGCACCCGGACGCGCCGAGCAGGCAGACGAACTCACCGCCGCGTACTTCCAGGTCCACGCCGTCCAGCGCGACCACCGCCTTGCGGCCGCTGCCGAACGCCTTGCCCACTTGGTGAAACCGCACCGGGCTGAGCTGGTCCGGCGGCGCGTCCACGGTTGCGGTCATGGTCTTCTCCCCTACTTCGCGTCGAGGCCGGCGGCGTCGACGGTCGGCTTGCCGGCCTTGGTGAGTACGTCGTTCAGCGGGCCGAGGTCGGCGAATCCGGCGACGTTCGGCGCCTGCTTGGCGATGCCCGCGGTGACCTGGTCCTTGGCGAGCTGCGGGAACGTGCTCGCGACCGGGTCCGCGGTGATCTGGATGTGCTCGAACGCACGGTCGATGACGGCCGGCTTCAGCGCCTTGCCGGTCGCCTCCTTCAGCTGCTCGTTCACGACGGTCTTCGCGTCCGCGGTGTTCGCCGTACTGAAGTCGATCGCGGCGACCAGCCCGGTCAGCAGCGCCTTCACGGTCTCCGGGTGCTCCTGCAGGAACTGGGTCCGGACGATCAGCACGGTGGTCGGGAACTTGCCGCCCGGCCACAGCGACGCCTCGTCGAGCAGGACCTTCGCGCCCGCGTCCAGGACGAGCCGCGACGACCACGGCTCGGGCAGCCACGCGGCGTCCACGTCGCCCTTCTTGAAGGCGTCGAGGGTCTGCGCGTTCTCCAGGTTGGTGACCTTCACCTTGCCGGTGAGGTTCTGCTGGGCGAGCCACTTCTTCAGCGACACGTCCTGGGTGTTGCCGAGCTGCGGCGTGACGACGGTCTTGCCGATCAGGTCGGCGGGCTTGGTGATCGACGGCTTCACCACCAGCTGCGCACCGCCGGACGTCGTACCGGCGATCAGCCGAACCGCTTCGCCGTTGGACTTCGCGTACGCGTTGATCGCGGGTCCGGAGCCGATGAACGACGCGTCCAGCGAGCCGCCGAGCAGCGCGCCGACGGCCTCCGGGCCGGCGTTGAACTTGGTCGGCACCAGCTTGGTGCTGCCGAGCTCCTTGGTGAACAGGCCCTTGCCGAGGCCGACGAGAGCCGCGGCATGGGTGACGTTCGGGAAGTAGCCGAGCCGCAGCTCGGAGGCGGGACCCTTGTCGCTGGAGGCGGCCTGGGTGGCGTCGTTGCCGCCGGCACGGGAGCAGCCCGCGGCGGCGACGGTGAGGGCCAAGGTGGCGGCGAGCAGGCGGAGCGGACGGATGATGCGCACAGGAAAACCTTTGGCTTGGAGGAAAGTCAGGAGACGAGTTCGAGTTCGCGGCTGCTGTCCGGGACAGTGCGGCGGACAGTGCGACGGACGCCGTACGTGACGATGGCGGCCCAGCCGAGGACGAGGGCCGCGTAGACGGCGTACCGCGGGCCGGCGGTGACGTCGAGGCCGTGCAGGACGGTGCGTGCGTTGGTCAGGATCAGCACCAGGCCGACGCCGACCGAGACCAGGAACTCGGCCGCGTTCACCGACCCGACCGCGCGCCGCGGCGCCAGCTTGCCGCTGGTCAGCAGCGCGGAGTTCGCGACCGGGCCCCAGCCGCCACCGCCGGTGGCGTCGATGAACCCGGCGACCAGCCCGAGCGGGCCGAGGAACTTGCCGGCCGGTCGGCCCTCGACCACCGCGCGGGCCCTCCCGGTGCCGAACCGGACCAGGATGTAGACGCCGAGCAGGAGCAGCAGACCGGCTACCCACAGCGACGCGGACTCGGTCGACAGGCTGGACAGGAACGTCGCACCCGCGAACGCCCCGACCGCACCGGGTGCCCCGATCAGCGCCACGACTCGCCAGTCGACGTTCCCGAACCGCCAGTGCGACAGCCCGGAGGCGAGCGTGGTGCCGACCTCGGCGAGGTGCACCGAGGCGGACGCGACGGCCGGCGTGATGCCGGTGATCAGCAGGGCGGTACTGGCGGTGACGCCGTACGCCATGCCGAGCGTGCCGTCGACGAGCTGGGCGATCGAGCCGAGCAACGCGATCAGGATCAGACGACGCATGGAGGCGCTCCTGCGGGTCGGGAAGGAGACGGACGGACGGTGCTACGCCGTCGGTCGACACCCCGCCGAGTTCACCCGCAGCAGATCGACGTGCCGGCGCCGGGTGAGGGCGTCTCCGGGCGCGTTCGTGATGATCTGCATACGACTATGAAAGCGGACAAAGTCAAGCAACCTGCTCTGGTTTCGCGATGTGAGACGAGAAATCGAATGCCGGATCTGGTCAGAAAGGTTGAACCGTGGAGAGCCCGCTCATACGGTCGTCATCGTGCTGACTCCCCGCTCTCTCAAGACCGAGTACGCCGTCCAGCCGCTGGGCGTCGACGTACCGCGCCCGCGGTTCAGCTGGGTCGCCGAAGCGCCCGGGTACGGCGCGACCCAGACGACGTACCGGGTGCTGGTCGCCTCCGCGCCGGAGCTGCTGACGCCGGAGCGCGCGGACGTGTGGGACTCGGGCACGGTCGAGTCGGCGCGGACGTTCGGGATCGAGTACGACGGGCCGACGGCGCCGCGGACGACGTACCACTGGACCGTCCGGCTGGACGACGGCGACTGGGCCGAGCCGTCCTGGTTCGAGACCGGGCTCGGCGACGAGGGGTTCGGGACCGCGCAGTGGATCGGCGGCGCGACGGACAGTGCACCGCTGCTGCGGAGCGGGTTCGCGGTCGACGGGACGGTCCGGCGGGCGCGGCTGTACGCGAGCGGCCTCGGGTACGCCGACCTGCGGCTGAACGGGCACGCGGTCAGCGACGCCGTCCTCGATCCGGGCTTCACGGCGTACGACCGCACTGTTCTCTATGTGACACATGACGTGACCGGGCTGCTGCAGGTGGGCGACAACGTCGTCGGCGCCGAGCTCGGCCGCGGGTTCTTCGGGCTGACGTCGGTGAACGTCTGGCGCTGGCACGACACCCCCTGGACCGCCGACCCGCGGCTGATCGCGCGGCTGGTGATCGAGTACGACGACGGCCGCGTCGCCGAAGTGGTCACCGACGAGACGTGGCGGATCACCGGCGGCCCGACGCTGTCCGACTCGCTGTACACCGGCGAGACGTACGACGCCCGCCGCGCGCTGCCCGGCTGGGACGCGCCCGGGTACGACGACTCGTCCTGGTCCGCGGCCGCCGTCGTCGAGGCGCCGAAGGGCAAGCTGACGGCGCAGGCCCACGAGCCGATCCGGGTGATCGAGACGGTCGACCCGGTCGAGGTCACCGAGGTTCGCCCCGGCGTCTGGATCGCCGACTTCGGGCGGACGGTCGCCGGCTGGACCGCACTGACCGTGACCGCGCCCGCCGGGACCACGATCAGCCTCACGCACGGTGAGACGGTTGCCGACGGCAACGTAGCGGCCTGGAACGTGCACGTCGACGGCGACCGGATCCAGCGCGACGAGTACGTCGCGGCCGGGACCGGCGTCGAGACCTGGGAGCCGAAGTTCTCCTACAAGGGCTTCCGGTACGTGCAGGTCGAGGGCGCCGCGGCGGACGTCCGGATGCGGGTGGTGAACTCCGATGTGGCGTCGGCGACCCGGTTCGCCTCGTCGGAGCCGGCGTACGAGCAGTTCGAGCAGGCGATGCGGCGGACGGTTCTCAGCAACCTGCACGGGATCCCGACGGACACGCCGTACTTCGAGAAGAACGGGTGGACCGGGGACGCGCAGGTCGGTGCGCCGACGATGCTCGCGACGCTCGACCTGGCGCGGTTCTTCACCAAGTGGCTCGGCGACATCCGGGACAGCCAGGCCGACTCCGGGCAGCTGCCGGTGATCGTGCCGACCAGCGGGTGGGGCTTCACCGACCTCTCCCCCGCGACCGAGTGGCCGACGGTGTACCCGTTCCTGCTCCGCGAGATGTATCGCTGGTACGGCGACGACCGGCTGCTCCGCGAGCACTGGGACTCGCTGACCCGGTACCTCGGCTGGGAGCTGGACCGGGTCGAGGACGGGTTGTCGGTGAGCGTGCTCGGCGACTGGCTGCCGCCCGGGTTCGGCGACGGCCCGGCGCCGGAGGACCGCCGGCTGACCGGTACGGCGTACCTCTACCGGGCGGTCGTGGTGGCGGCCGAGATCGGCGAGGTAATTGGCCGGCCCAACGACTACCGGAAGGCCGCGGCGGAGCTCGCGGACGGGCTGAACCGGGCGTTCCTGGACCGAGAGGCCGGACGGTACCGGTCCGACGACGACCCGGACTACCGGCAGACGTCGAACGCGGTCCCGCTGGCGTTCGGGATCGTGCCGGAGGACATGGCCGACCGCGTCGCGGCAAGTCTCGCCGCCGACGTGGAGGCGCGCGGATTCCACCTGAACACCGGCTGCCTGGGCGTCGGCGTACTGCTGCCGGTGCTGACCGCGCACGGATACGGCGACGTGGCAACGAAGGTCGCGCGGCAGCGGAGCTACCCGAGCTGGGGGTACTGGTTCGACCTCGGCGCGGACACGATGTGGGAGAAGTGGGAGGACGACTCGCGGTCGCGCAACCACTACTTCCAGGGCACCGTCGTGCAGTGGATCTTCGAGAACGTCGCCGGGCTCCGGGTGGTCGACGCAGGCTGCGAGCGGATCGTCGTCCGGCCGGACGCGCGGGACGACGTGGACTCGGCGAGCATCCGCACCGAGACGATCCGCGGGCGGGTCGCGGTGTCCTGGCAGACGACCGGGCGGGTGCTGTCGCTGGACGTGCAGGTCCCGGTCGGTACGACGGCCGAGGTGCAGGTGCCGTCGGCGCGGGCGGCGGACGTCGAGGCGGTACCGCGGTCGTTCGCCGGCGAGCCGACGTACGCCGACGGGTACACGGTCTATACGGTCGGCGCCGGGCAGTGGTCGTTCACGAGTCGGTCCGCTTCGTGAAGATGAGGTCGCGGACGTCGCGGCCTTCCGCCTGGGCGCGGGACTCGAACTTGGTCACCGGGCGCCACTCGGGGCGTGGCGCCCAGCCGTCGGAGGAGTTGCGCAGGGTCGGCTCGGCCGTACCGATCGCCAGCATCCGGTCGGCGTAATCGGCCCAGTCGGTTGCCAGGTGCAACGTTCCGCCCGGCTGCAGGCGGGACGCGATCAGCGCCACGAACGGCGCCGTCACCAGACGGCGCTTGTGGTGCCGCTTCTTCGGCCACGGGTCCGGGAAGTAGATCCGGACCCCGGCCAGCGCGCCGGGGGCGACGTGATCGCGCAGGAAGTCGAGCGCGTCGCCCTGCAGCAGGCGGACGTTGTCCAGGTCGTACTTCTCCACCCAGAGCATCAGCTGGCCGAGGCCGGCCGGGTACACCTCCGCGGCCAGATGGTTCACCTCCGGCGCGGCCACCGCGAGCTGCGCGGTCGCCTCGCCCATCCCGGACCCGATCTCCAGCACCGTCGGCGCCGCGCGCCCGAACCAGCCCGCCAGGTCGACGACCCCGTCCGGCAGATCCTCCTGCGTCCGCCCCAGCACCGGCCAGTGCGACTCCCAGACACGCTGCTGCCCGGCCGTCATCCGCACACTGCGGCGAACGGTGCTGAACACACCCGCCTGCCTGACCTGATCCGTTGCTCCCACCAACAGGATTGTAGGAGAACTCAGAACTGCAGGGTGCGGCCGGTCTCCAGGAAGGTCTTCAGGTTGGCGAGGATCGGGCCCCAGCCGTTGCGCCAGCCGTCGACGGTGTCCTCGGCGATCTGGTCGTGGACGACCTCGAGCTTCACGACCGTGTCACTGCGCGGCTCGATCGTGAACGTGACCCGGCCGGGCGTCTCGTCGGAACGCTCCGCGAGGAACTCGTTCTTGAACGTGTACGCCAGCGTCTTGGGCTCGTCGTACACCAGGACCTCGCCGGAGTCGGTGAGGCTGTCGTCGGCGCTGTCGTAGAACCGGACCGCCGAGCCGACCGACCAGTCGGACTCGATCCGGCGGCCGAACCAGTACTGCTTGGTGAACTCCTCCGTGGTGAGAGCCGCCCACAACTTCTCCGGGGTGGTCTCTATGTACGTGACGTGGATCATTGCCGGTTTGCTCATGACTGCTCCTCCAGGGCTGCTTTCAGGGCGCTGAGGGCGCGGAGTTTGTCGCGCTCGTAGTTGCTCAGCCACCGTTCGGCGATCTCGTTGATCGGCACCGGGTTCAGGTAGTGGAGCTTGTGCCGGCCGCGCTTGACCGTGACCACGAGATTCGCGTCCTCGAGGATCCGCAGGTGCTTGGTGACGCCCTGCCGGGTCAGGTCGGGCAGCAGCGCGCACAACTCCTGCAGGCTCTGCCCGTTCTGCTCCCGCAACGCGTCCAGCAACCGCCGCCGGCCTTCGTCGGCCAAGGCTTTGAACACCAGCTCCACACGAGCACAATAGGCAACCAAAAAGTTGCCTGTCAAGAATTCAGTCGTCCCAGAAGAGATGCGAGACCGTGTTGTGGGCGCGCCGGGTGGTGCGCAGGTAGTCGTCGGCGAAGCGGCCCGACTCGCCGGGCGGGTAGCCGCAGATCCGGGCGACCGCGGCCAGGTCGCGCGGGTCCTGCGGGAGCGAGTCGCCGGGGCGGGCGCGGACCAGCATGATCGCGTTCCGGATCCGGCTGGCCATCTCCCACGCGGCGCTCAGCGTGTCCGCCTCGGACGGGTCGACCAGGTTCGCGTCCACCCCGGCGCGGAGCGCGCCGAGCGTACGGGTCGTCCGGAGGGTCGGCACCCGGTGCGCCTCGCGGAGCTGCAGCAGCTGGACCGTCCACTCGATGTCGGCCAGCCCGCCGCGGCCGAGCTTGGTGTGGGTGGCCGGATCGGCGCCGCGCGGCAGCCGTTCGGCGTCGACGCGGGCCTTGATCCGGCGGATCTCCATCACGTCCCGCTCGCTGATCCCGTTCTCCGGGTAGCGCAGCGGGTCGATCAGCTCGCGGAACGACCGGCACAGGTCGCCGTCCCCGCACAGCGGATCCGCCCGGAGCAGCGCCTGCGCCTCCCAGACCGCGGACCACCGGGCGTAGTACTGGGCGTACGACGCGAGCGTCCGGACCAGCGGGCCCTGCCGTCCCTCCGGGCGCAGGTCCGCGTCGATCGCGACCGCCGGATCGGCGCCGGGCAGCCCGAGCATCCGGCGCAGCTCGGTCGCCGCCTGGGTCGCGAAGTCGGTGGCCTTCTTCTCGTCCGCACCCGGCAGCGGGTCGTGCACGAACATCACGTCCGCGTCGCTGCCGTACCCGAGCTCGTGCCCGCCGAACCGGCCCATCGCCACGATCGACATCCGCGTCGGCTCGGGCTCACCCTTGGCGACGGCCTTGCGCGCGACCTCGAGCGCGGTCGTCAGCGTGCCGACCGAGATGTTGGTCAGCGCCTCCCCCACCGCCTCCACGTCGAGCACGCCGGACAGGTCGGCGGCCGCGGTACGGAACAGCTCGCGCCGGCGGACCGCGCGGATCGCCGCGACGGCTGCCTCCGGGGCGTCCTGCCGGCGGGCGGCGGCGGTCATCTCGGTGAGCAGCGCCTCTTGGGTGCGGGGCGTCAGCTCGCGTTCGTCGGCGAGCATCGCGGTCGCCTCCGGCGCGCGCTGCAGCAGGTCGACGGCGTACCGGCCGCTGGCCAGCAGGTGCGCGAGCCGTTCGGCGGAGGCACCTTCGTCGCGGAGCTGGCGCAGGTACCAAGGCGTGGAGCCGAGCGCTTCCGAGATCGTCCGGAACGCCAGCAGGCCCGCGTCCGGGTGCGGCGACTCCGCGAACCAGCCGAGCATCGCGGGCAGCAGCGCCCGCTGGATCGACGAACGCCGCGACACCCCTTCGGACAGCGCTTCGATGTGCCGCAGCGCCGACGCGGGATCGACGTACCCGAGGGCGGTCAGGCGTTGCTTCGCCGCCTCGGGCGTCAGCCGTACCTCGTCGCCCGGGATCCGCGCGACGGCGGCGAGCAGCGGGCGGTAGAACAGCTTCTCGTGCAGCCGGCGCACCTCGAGCGCATGCTTCTTCCAGGCGGCGGTCAGGTCCGTGACCGGGTTCTTCGTGAAGCCGAGCGAGCGGCCGAGCCGGCGCAGGTCGGCCTCGTCGTCGGGCACCTGGTGGGTACGGCGCAGCCGGTACAGCTGGATGCGGTGCTCCATCGACCGGAGGAAGCGGTACGCGTCCGCGAGCACCGCGCCGTCCGTGCGGCCGACGTACCCGCTCTTCGTCAGGGCCTCGAGCGCGACCAGCGTCGTACCGCTGCGGACCGACTCGTCGCTGCGGCCGTGCACCAGCTGCAGGAGCTGTACGGCGAACTCGACGTCGCGCAAACCGCCCGGGCCGAGCTTCAGCTGCCGGTCGACGTCCGCGGCCGGGATGTGGTCGATGACCCGGCGGCGCATCGCCTGGACGTCGTCGACGAAGCCCTCCCGGTCCGCGGCGGACCAGGCCAGCGCGCCGACAGTCGCGCAGTACTCACGGCCGAGGTCCGCGTCACCGGCGACCGGGCGGGCCTTGAGCAACGCCTGGAACTCCCAGGTCTTCGCCCAGCGCTGGTAGTACGCGAGGTGGCTGTCGAGGGTCCGGACCAGCGGACCTGACTTGCCCTCCGGGCGGAGCGCCGCGTCGACCGGCCAGAGCGTGCCCTCGCCGGTGTGCGCCGAGCAGATCCGCATCGCCGCGGCGGCCAGCTGGGTCGCGGTCTTCAGCGCCGGAGCCTCCGGGTCGCCGTCCAGCGGCTCGGCGACGAACAGCACGTCGACATCGCTGACATAGTTGAGCTCGCGGCCGCCACACTTGCCCATGGCAATGATCGCGAGCCGGCAGTCGGCGGCGCCGGGGTGCGCGGCGAAGTACGCGTTCCGGGCGATGTGCAGCGCGGTCTCCAGCGCCCCGCCGGCCAGGTCCGCGAGCACCGCGGCGACCTCGTCGACGAGCAGGCCCTCGGCGAGGTCGCGGGCCGCGAGCCGGAGCAGCAGCCGCCGGTACTCGACCCGGAGCGCGTCGATCGGGCTGTCCGCGTCGATCGCGGTCGCGAGCCGGGCCGCGACGTCGTCCATCGTCGGCCGGGCACCGGCCAGCGCCGGGTCGGCCAGGTCGTACCAGTGCCGCGGGTGCAGGCCGAGGTGCCGGCCGAGCGCCTCGCTGGCGCCGAGCACGAACACGAGCCGGCGGCGGAAGTCCGGGTCCATCTCGAGCGTCCGGGCGAACGCGGCGATGTCGTGCCCGTGCCGGTGCAGCGCCTCGGCCATCGTGCAGAGCCCGAGCAGCGCGAGGTCCGGGTCGGCGGACTCCGAGAGCGTCGTGATCAGCTGCTCGGTCGCCATCGGGCTGTGCGAGTCCAGCGAGTCCAGGGTCTCCAGCATCCCGGCCGCCCGCTGCGGGTCCTCGAACCCGAGCCGGACCAGCCGTCCCTCCCACGACCCTCTCCGACCCTCAGCCACCCCCGCAGGCTACCCAATCCCCGCCTTTGTGCACGCACCAACCATCTCCGACGGCGCGGAACGGTTGGTGCGTGCTCAAAGTCGCGGCGAGATCTCGGACGGATTGCGGGGAATACACGGTGTCGTGTAGCGGATTCGCTGAGTAGTCGGCATGATGGCTGTCCATGGTCATGATGACGGGGTCGCTCGCGGTGCGCGGCACGGTGGTCTGGTTGACGCCCCAGCAGGGCGGACGCGTGTCCGGGCCGCCGGAACCGGACTACGACTACGACTACACCGCAACGGCGTACCTCCCGCCGCGGACCGCGGAGGACGGGCAGGCGGGGATCGCGCTGCACCGGTTCGCGCCCGGCGCCTGGCGGACGCCCGCCGACGGGATCCTCGTCCCGGGCCCGGGCAACCGCGCCCAGCAGGTGATCCCCGGCTGCATCGTGGTGATCACCGAAGGCGTCCGCCCGGTCGGGCTGCTCACCGTCGAAGAGGTCAGCCTGCTGGCCGCCGACGGTACGCCGGTCGTCGCCGCCGTGCCCGAGTACCCGGAAGTCGTCGATGTCCCGGCGCCTGCGGAACCGCCGTACCGGCACTCGACCGCGGCCGCGCGCTGGACGTCGAAGCACGGCTCGGACCTGCAGCTGACTGAGTGATTCTGCTCATGCGCGAGTCGTCGCCGCACCCGACGATTCCGGTATGACGAAACGCATCCAGCCCCAGCAGACCGCAGCCTTCTACGCGCAGGCCGTCACGTCGTTCGGCATCTCGCTCTCGGCGATGGTGCTCGCGCTGATCTACCTGCCCGCCCAGCCGTGGGTGCGGGCGTTCCTGGCCCTCGGCCTGCTGTACGTCGTCACCTCGACGGTCGTGCTCTGCAAGGTGGTCCGCGACCGCCAGGAGGTCTCCGAGGTCAGCAGCCGCGTCGACCAGGCCCGCCTCGACAAGCTCCTCACCGAACACGACCCGTACCGGGTGGACGCGGCCTAGAGGACAGGCAGCAGCTTGTTCAGTTCGAACGGGGTGACCTGGCGGCGGTAGTCGAGCCACTCGGCGCGCTTGTTGCGGAGGAAGAAGTCGAAGACGTGCTCGCCGAGGGTCTCGGCGACGAGTTCGCTGTCCTCCATCGCGCTGATCGCCTCCGCCAGGCTGCCCGGCAGCGGCTTGATGCCGAGGGCCTTGCGCTCGCGGGCGGTCAGGGACCAGATGTCCTCCTCGACCTCCGCGGGCAGCTCGTACCCCTCCTCGATGCCCTTCAGGCCGGCCGCGAGCATCAGCGCGAACGCCAGGTACGGGTTCGCCGCCGAGTCCAGCGAACGGAACTCGACCCGCGACGACTGGCCCTTGTGCGGCTTGTACATCGGCACCCGGACCAGCGCGGACCGGTTGTTGTGCCCCCAGGACACGAACGACGGCGCCTCGTCGCCGACCGCGAGCCGCTTGTACGAGTTCACCCACTGGTTCGTGACCGCGGTGATCTCGCCCGCGTGGTGCAGCAGCCCGGCGATGAACGCCCGCCCGGTCTTGGACAGCTGGTACTGCGCGCCGCCCTCGAAGAACGCGTTCCGGTCGCCCTCGAACAGCGACATGTGGGTGTGCATCCCGGACCCGGGGAAGTCCGACAGCGGCTTCGGCATGAACGACGCGTAGATGCCCTGCGACAGCGCGACCTCCTTCACCACGACGCGGAACGTCATGATGTTGTCGGCCGTCGACAGCGCGTCGGCGTACCGCAGGTCGATCTCCTGCTGGCCCGGGCCGCCCTCGTGGTGGCTGAACTCGACCGAGATGCCCATCGACTCGAGCATCGTGATCGCCTCGCGGCGGAAGTCGTTGCCGATCCCCTGCGGGGTGTGGTCGAAGTACCCCGACGAGTCGACCGGCTCCGGCGTCGTACCGGGCGCGCCGGTGAGCGACTTGAACAGGTAGAACTCGATCTCCGGGTGCGTGTAGAACGTGAACCCGAGGTCGGCGGCCTTCGACAGCGTCCGCTTCAGCACGTGCCGCGGGTCGGCGAAGGACGCGGACCCGTCCGGCATGTTGATGTCGCAGAACATCCGCGCGGTGCCCATCGTCTCGCCGCGCCAGGGCAGGATCTGGAACGTCGACGGGTCCGGCTTGGCCAGCATGTCGGCCTCGGTCACCCGGGCGAACCCCTCGATCGCCGACCCGTCGAACCCGAGTCCTTCGGCGAACGCACTCTCCAGCTCGGCCGGCGCCACCGCGACCGACTTCAGGAACCCGAGCACGTCGGTGAACCAGAGCCGCACGAAGCGTACGTCGCGCTCCTCCAGCGCGCGCAGCACGAACTCCTGCTGCTTGTCCATCAGTCCACCTCTCATCCGGGTCTGCGGAGACTTCTCACAGTGTGCCCCGCGCTTGTTAAGCAGACGTTACGTGCCCAGCCGGACAGCGCACCGTTCAGGGCCTAGCGTGTCTCTTCGTGCAGACGATCTTCCACGCCGCCCTGATCGTGGCCGGCGTTCTCTGCCTCAGCGACCTGATCGTCAGTACCGCGCGATTCGTGCAGTCGTTACGCCGGAAACGCCCCGCCGAGCAGGACGTCCTCGGCCGTCGGTGGCTGCCGGTCCCGGAGCTCGGGTTCGGCATGGTCGCGTTCTGCTGCCCCGGCCTGGTGACGCTCGGGCTGCGGCACCAGGACGCGACCGACCTGCCGACCGTGCAGATCCTGCTCGCCGCCCTGGTCTTCGGGTACGCCGGTGCCGTGCTGTCCCGGGTCGTCCGGACCCCGGGCCCCGGCGGGCGCCGGTTCACGCTACGCGCCGGCCTGCTGCTCGGCCTGCCGGCCGTGTTCGGGCTGGTCTTCGGCCTGTCGGGCATCGCGGTCTGAGCGCCGCGCCCGGTACCACGGCACGATCCGCTCCATCGGTGCGAACGCGAGCCAGCAGACCACCGTCGGCAGGAAGTGGATGAGCAGGATCGCCGTGTTCGCGGCGTGGAACCCGAGGAAGAACAGCGCCCCGAACAGTTGCCACCGGCCCTTGAGCCAGAGGATCACCGGTGAGCAGAACTCCCCGATGATGCCGACCCACTGCATCACGTGCAGCATCCACGGGTAGTGCAGCAGCCACTCCCCGACCGGATGCGGCCGCCGCACGATCGCCCACGTCAGCACGGCGCTGCCGGGCCAGGTCAGCACCCATCCGGCACTGCGCAGTTTCGCGATCGCGGACAGGAAGTAGGTCGCGATCACGCAGAGCTGGATGCACCGGATCACCCAGCCGGCCGCCTCGGACTTCGTCCGATCGCCGTACGTCGCCCAGCCGACCGTCGGCAGCACCCACAACGCGATCACCAGCGCGAGGTGGTCGTGGTCGACCTTGCCGTCACTCATCCCGATCAGCACCCACCACGTGAACGCGGGCGCCACGATCCAGCCGGCGATCCGCGGGAAGCGGTTCGTGGCGCCGATCAGGCAGGCGACGATAAGTACGACGTACAGCACGGTGGTGTTGGTGACCGTGGGCTTCGGCAGGTCGAGCAAACGGGCCAGCAGCAACGGTTGGTACAGCCCCGGGTGCTCGCCCTTGTCGCGGGTGTCGCGGACGAAGGCGTGCATGTCGAGGATCACGAACAGGTACAGGATCGTCCGCAGCCAGGCGATCCGGGCGACCGCGATCGCGGGGGTGAACCAGTTCATCCGCGCACCTGCCAGGTCGCGATCACCTTGGACGTGGGCGGCCCGTCGACGCGGCCCTGCACCAGCTGGGTCGTGTCGCGGATCAGTTGCAGCTTCACGTACTTCGGCTTGTCCGGGTGCTTGCGTGCCCACCCGTCCGCGACCTGCTGGAGCAAAGCCGGGTTCTTCTCGATCTCCCCGGCGCGGGCCTCGATCTCGGCGCGCGCGACGCCGGCGCCCTCGATGTTCAGCGGTACGTCGACCGTCGTACCGGCGTCGGTCACCGCGCTGATCCGGGTGTAGTCGATGCTCGCGTCGTCAGGGACCGACATCGCGTACTGCGACATTGGGCCGAACGGCCAGGCGTCGTCGCTGGCGCGCACCGATCCGTTGATCAGCAGAGCGATCCCGGCGACCGCGATCAGGATCCGCACCCCTTTGCCCACCCGCCCCAGGCGGACCGGCTGCGTCCGCTCACCATCTGTCACGTGCGCCATTAGATCATTCCGGTTTGGACGGGTTCCGCGTAGGGAATTTTCCTCTACATGACCGCCCCAGAAAATATCCAACGTGCCCGGGTGTCCCGGCGTACCCTGCTCGGCGCGACCGCCGGCGGCGTACTGCTCGGCGGCACTGTCCTGCCGACAGCAGCGCACGCGGCCCCCGCGCCGCGCTGCTACACGCGCACCGAGTGGTCGGCGCGCCCGCCCAAGTCCGCCACCCAGGTGATCGGCAAGCCCGACCACATCGTCATCCATCACACCGCGAGCGCGAACGTCACCGACTATTCGCTGGCCGCGGCCTACAAGGTGCAGCACTGGATCCAGGACCTGCACATGGACACCAACGGCTGGATCGACATGGGCAACCAGCTCACGATCAGCCGCGGCGGGTTCCTGATGGAGGGCCGGAGTAAGTCGTTGTCCGCGATCAACAACGGGCAGAACGTGCTCGGCGCGCAGACCGCGAACGAGAACAGCCACACGATCGGCATCGAGCACGAGGGCATCTACGTCACCGAGAACGTGACGACCGCGCTGTTCGACACGTCCGTGCTGACCTGCGCCTGGCTGTGCACGAAGTACGGGCTCGATCCGCACGTCGCGATCGTCGGGCACCGCGACTACAACAGCACGCAGTGCCCGGGTGACGTGTTCTACGCCCGCCTCCCCGAACTACGGGATCGGGTCGCCGCGGTGCTCTGATGTCAAAGCGGCGGTGACGGCTCCGACCGTTGGGTGACACCATCCCCACAGGAGGAGCGTTCATCATGTCGCAGGTACGGATTCACAACTTCTCGGTCTCCCTGGACGGGTTCGGCACCGGCGAGGGCCAGTCCAGGGAGACCCCGTTCGGTCACGCCGGCGAACGGCTGCACGAGTGGTACGTCGGCACCCGGTACTTCCACGCGATGGCCGGGCAGCCCGGCGGCACCCAGGGTGTCGGCAACGCCTTCGCGGAGCAGCACGAGCCCGGCATCGGCGCGGAGATCATGGGCGCCAACAAGTTCGGCCCGCCCGGGTGGCAGGACGACGCCGACTGGACCGGGTGGTGGGGGCCGAACCCGCCGTTCCACACCCCCGTCTTCGTGCTCACCCATCGCCCGCGGCCGTCGATCACGATGGACGGCGGTACGACGTTCCACTTCCTCGACGCGTCACCGGCCGAGGCGCTCGCGGCGGCCCGTACGGCGGCCGACGGTGCCGACGTACGACTCGGAGGTGGCGTGACGGTGATCCGCGACTTCCTCGCGGCGGACCTCGTCGACCACATGCATGTCGCGGTGGTGCCGATCGTGCTCGGGCGCGGCGTCCGGCTGTGGGACGGGCAGGAGTCGCTCGAGGACCGGTTCGGCATCGAGGCCGTGTCGGCGCCGGACGGCGTCACACACCTGAGCTTCACGCGTAAGTGATGCGGCGGATCAGGAGCTCGAACGGGCCGCGGTAGTTCGCGCGACGCATCCGGCCGGCCAGCAGCACGGTCCCGGACCAGGTCGCGACCGCGAGGATCGCCGTCGTCGTGACGGTCAGCGTGTGCGACAGGTCGAGCAGGTACGGCGTGAACACGACGTACCAGACGACCGACTGCGCCAGGTAGCACGTCAGCGAGCGCTGCCCGACGGCCGCGATCGCCCGGGTGACCGGTCGTTCGCCGACCCGGTGGGCGACCAGCACCAGCAACGCGGCGTACCCGAAACCGCCGAACGCACCGGTTGCGTCGTGCAACGGTCCGAGGATCGTCAGCGCATGGTCGCTCGGCCGGACCAGCACGCCGCCGACCACGAGCGACATCGGCAGGGCACCGGCGACCGCGATCGAGATGCCGAGCAGGGCGGTCGTGCGGAGCAGGGTCAGGTGTTCGGCGGGACGTTCGAGGATGCGGCGGCGGCCGGCCCACAGGCCGATCAGGAACGGCGCCACGAACCCGATCCAGCCGAGGCCGGCGATCCACGGCTGGACCGTGATGCGCTCCACGAACTGGCCGAGGAAACTCGTCGGCAGCATCGACGGATCCGGGGCGTCGGCGGACGCGGCGAGCGCGTCGTCGCTCGGCAGCGCCGTCAGGACCAGGACGAACGCGGCGACGGCGAACAGCCAGCGGTCCTTCCAGTTCAGGACCACCACGCCGAGGAACAGCAGCACGCCGTACGCCGCCAGGATGTCGCCGATGTAGAGCAGCATCGCGTGCGCGAAACCGAGGACGACCAGGACGAGGCTGCGGCGCCAGAGCAGCAGCCGGATCCCCCGCTCGTCCCGGCCCGCCTCGCGCTGCCGGCGGACGATCTGCGCGACGCCGTACCCGAACAGCACGCCGAACATCGGGAACGCGCGGCCGTCGACGAAGGTCGCGATCAGTACGCCGAGGGTACGGTCGAGCGGCGTTCCGTCGGTCGGGAAGCCGCCGAAGTACGCGCTGCCGGAGACGAAGTAGTGCGAGTTCGCGAGCGCGATGAACAGCAGCATGAAGCCGCGCGCGAGGTCCGGGCCCAGTGCCCGCTCGGTCAGTCCGGCCGGGCCACCCTGGGTGCTCATGGTGCCCAGTCAACCGAAACCGCGACGGCGTCGCATCCGACGAAAGTCCCTGCCGGGTGAACCTTCGTCGTTGTTCGATGGGGTGATGCACGACGAAGCCCTGTCGCGGTGGCAGCGCGGATGGTCCGCCGCACGCGGCTGGAACGACTGGCAACGCGTCGACGACGTCACCGTGGTCCGGGTCGGCGACCCGGCGCGCCGGGTCGAGTACGTCGCGACCGAGGAGAACGCGCGCGCCGCCGCACATCTCGCCCTGACCGACTGCAACCCGCCCGGCACGTCGTGGCTGCTGATCGAGGCCGCCGACCCGGAGCAGCTGGCGCGGAAGCTGCGGCCGCTCGAATACGTCCGTACCGAATGGTTGATGACGATCTCACTGCCGCATCAGCAACTGCATCCGGTGCCGGCGCCGTACGTCGCCGAGGTGTCCGGCGGACCGTCGATCGTCGACGTACAGATCTACGGCTACGGCGAACTCGCCGCCAGCGGCCGGATGGCGGTCCTGCACACCGGCGCCGTCGCCGACATGATCCAGACCGACCCCGCCCACCTCACCGCCTCCCCCGAAGGCCGCCCCCTCTACACCTCCCTCGGCTGGACCACCCTCACCCCACTCCTAGTAGCCCGGACAACCCCACTGTGAAACAACTCATCGCCTTCACCGGACTTCCCGGCACCGGAAAGTCGACGCTCGCCGAAGCGCTCGCCACCGAAACCGGAGTGCCGGCCTTCGCCGGCGACTGGTTGCTCGGGGCCCTCGCACCGCACGGCGTCCTCACCGGCCTCGAGCGGCCGACGTTCCTCGCCATGTACTACGAGCTGCTCAGCACTTTGCTGCGGCGGCAGTTGATGCTCGGGCAATCGGCGATCGTGGATTGTCTGGTGAACGCGGAAATCGCCGCGCGCTGGGAAGAACTCGCCGCCGGGTACGACGCCCGTTTGCGGATCGTGGAATGTGTGTGCAGCGCTGAAGAAGTCCACCGGCAGCGGCTCGAAGGACGGCGGCGGGGAATTCCCGGATGGCACGAGGTCGGGTGGGACCACGTGGTGCGGATGCGGAGTGAATACCCTCGGTTGACGGGCGAGAAGCTGGTGGTCGACGCGGTGGATTCGCTGGGATCGAACCTGGATCTGGTGCGGAGCTACATTCGGCGTACGTAAGAGGTTGGTGACAGGCGTGGGGCCGGGACTGCCGACCCAGTAATGTGCTCCCGTGCCTCAGCTTCGGGTTGCTCTTGCTCAGATCGATGTGACCGTCGGTGACATCGACGGGAACACCGACAAGATCGTCGCGTGGACCCGAAATGCGGTCGAGCAAGGTGCGCACGTCGTCGCCTTCCCGGAGCTCGCGCTGACCGGCTACCCGGTCGAGGACCTGGCGCTGCGCGCGTCGTTCGTGGACGCGTCCCAGGCCCGGATCAAGAGCCTCGCGCAGCGCCTGTCCGACGAGGGCCTCGGCGACATCGTCGTCATCTGCGGCTACCTCGACCGCGCGAGCGGTACGGCGATGGGCATCGACCGGCTCGGCCGTCCGAAGGGTTCGCCGACCAACGCCGCCGCCGTCCTCCACCAGGGCACCGTCCTCACCAGCGCGGTCAAGCACCACCTCCCCAACTACGGCGTCTTCGACGAGTTCCGGCACTTCGTCCCCGGCAACACGCTGCAGGTCGTCCGCGTGCACGGCATCGACGTCGCGGTCGTGATCTGCGAGGACCTCTGGCAGGACGGCGGCCCGGTCGCCGTCACCCGGGAGGCCGGCGCGGGCCTGCTGCTCGTCGTCAACAGTTCGCCGTACGAGGCCAACAAGGACGACGTCCGCGGTGACCTCGTCCGCCGCCGCGCCCGCGAGGCCGGCTGCTCGCTCGCGTACGTGAACCTGGTCGGCGGGCAGGACGAACTCGTCTTCGACGGCGACTCGCTGGTCGCGGACGCCGACGGCACGATTATCGCCCGCGCCCCGCAGTTCGAGCAGGGCAGCATGATCGTCGACCTCGACCTCCCGGCCGCCTCCGGTACGCCGTCCGGTACCCACCAGGGCATCGAGATCGTGCACACCGTGCTGCAGTCCGGCGAACTCGCGGCGTACGAACCGATGACGCCGAGCATCGCCCCGCGGCTGTCCGACGAGGCCGAGATGTACGGCGCGATCGTCACCGGGCTGCGCGACTACGTCCAGAAGAACGGGTTCAAGTCCGTCCTGCTCGGGCTCTCCGGCGGCATCGACTCCTCGCTGGTCGCCGCGATCGCCTGCGACGCGGTCGGGCCCGAGCACGTGTTCGGCATCTCGAACCCGAGCGTCTACTCCAGCGACCACTCCAAGGACGACGCCGCCGAACTCGCCGCCCGGACCGGCCTGAACTACCGGGTGGTCCCGATCCAGCCGATGGTGCAGCCGTTCCTCGACACGCTCGGCCTGACCGGGCTCGCCGAGGAGAACCTGCAGGCCCGGGTGCGCGCGGTGATCTGGATGGGCCTGTCGAACTCCGACGGCCACCTGGTACTTGCCTGCGGCAACAAGTCGGAGCTGTCCGTCGGGTACTCGACGATCTACGGCGACGCGGTCGGCGGGTACGCGCCGCTCAAGGACCTGCCGAAGACACTCGTCTGGCGGCTCGCGAAGTGGCGCAACGAGGACGCGAAGGCACGCGGCCAGCAGCCGCCGATCCCGCAGAACTCGATCGCGAAACCACCGTCCGCGGAGCTCAGCCCCGGACAGCAGGACACCGACTCGCTGCCGCCGTACGACCTGCTCGACGACATGCTGGACGACTACGTCGAACAGGACCGCGGCAGCGCGGAGCTGGTGGCCGCCGGGTTCGACGCCGAACTCGTCACCAAGGTCATCCAGCTCGTCGACCGAGCCGAGTACAAGCGCCGGCAGTACCCACCGGGCCCCAAGCTCACGCACAAGGCCTTCGGCCGGGACCGCCGGTTGCCGATCACCAACGCATGGCGTGAGGACGCACGGAAGGCAGCCGAGCACTGAGCGACTCCTGGCGGTACCGCCCATCCCAAGAATCCGCCTGGGGCTCCACCGAGGAGCCCGGCGAGAACTCCGGCCTGCCCGGCCGCGATGTGAGCTCGTCCACAGGCGGTGGCGCTTACCCACCGCAACGGTGGGACGATGAAAGCATGGTTGACAACTACCTGTCGGCCGGTACCCCTGGCGACGACGAAGGCACGCCGTACGGGACCGGACCGAAGAACCAGGCAGCCGACGACAACCGCCGTTCGGAGTACGACGACCCTTGGCGGGACCGCGGTCTCGACCCGTCGCCGTCCCTCCCGAACGCACCCCGGACCTACGAACGCGGCCCCGTCCCGCAACAGCCGTACGTCCCGAAGCCGCCGTACCTGCCGACCGCTCCGCCACCGCCGGGGCAACCGCCGTACTACGAGGCACCGCGCGAGGAACACAACCCGTTCCGCCCCCAGCAGCCTCCACCCCAAGGCAGGCCAAGCCCCTTCGGCCCCGGCTCCACCAACACCACCCCACCCCGCCCCCCAGCCAACAACAACTGGACCGCCCCCGCCCCCCAACCAAGCAACAACCTTGGCGGCAGCACGCCTAGCGGCAACGGCGTCGGCGGCAGCACGCCTAGCGGCAACGGCGTCGGCGGCAACGGGCTTGGTAGCAACGGTGTTGGTGGCAACGGCGTCGGCGGTAACGGACCAGGTAGCAACGGGCTCCCGCCGCACCCTCCGCGTCCTCCCCAGCGCCTCCAGCCTCCCGCACCCCGAGCGCAGGACGCTCCCGAGCAACCCCGCCGCCACGAACCAGGCCCCGGCCCGGAACCCATCTGGGGCCAGTCCCCCGCACCCCGCCCACCCCAGCCGTACCGCCCCCAAGACCCCCCGTCCCACCCCGAGGACCCCACGGACGCCTTCAGCTCCCGCTGGCCCCTCGACCACCAGGACACCCCGCCCACCACCAACGAAGCAGCCCGCGCCTACGGCACCGGCCGCTCCCAAGAGGCCGCCAGAGCCTCCCAACCACCCCGCCCCCCACACGACCCCCGCGAGCCGTACGACACCCCGCACCAGTCAAGCCCCACCCAGAACGGACTGCCTTCGCGAGACAGTCGACCGCCGTACGGCGACGCCGAACAGGCGGATGGTGCTCGCGTACAGAACGGGCTCACGTCACACGACGCCGGCAGCAAGTACGACGACCCGCGGCAGCCGAACACCCCCGCCCAGAACGGGCCGCCCCCACGCGACAGCCGCCCCCAGTACGGCGACGCCAACCGCGCGGACGGCGCCCGCGAACAGAACGGGCTGACCTCACACGACCCGCGCCCGACGTACGACCCACAGCAGGCGAGCCACGCCCAGAACGGGCGGCCGCCACGCGACAGTCGACCGCCGTACGGCGACGCCGAACAGGCGGATGGTGCTCGCGTACAGAACGGGCTCACGTCACACGACACCGGCAGCAAGTACGACGACCCACAGCAGGCAAACACTCCCGCCCAGAACGGGCTGCCGCCGCATGACGCGCGTCCGGCGTACGACGACTCGCGGCAGGTGGGTGGGGCTGCTGCGGGGGATGGGCAGGGGGCGGGTGCTTCGCCTGGGGTGGATGAGGTTCGGGTTGGGGAGGATACGCGGCCTCAGGAGATTCGGCTTCGGGGGGAAGTTGCGGCTCGGGAGTCGGGGCGAGGGGCTGGAGACAGCGGGTATTTGATGGATCCGAGTGCGGAGTACGAGAGCGACTCTCCGGTGAGTGGTGGTACTGCGTCGGATGAGCAGGTGCAGGCGGGGCCGGTTGGTGCGCGGCGGCGGGCTGGGGTGCAGCAGGATGCGCCTAGTCAGGTGTCGGCGGAGCAGGTCACGTCGCATCGGGCCGCTCGGCGTGCATACCAGGCGCCGAGCGCTGGACCAGCAGGCGATGGCAGTAAACCTGAAGGCGGCCTTCCTGGCAGCACAGGAGAAGGTGCCAGCTCAGTAGGTGCGGCCGGCTCGGCTGGTGGCGCTGCGGGGGTGGTTGGGTCCGCAGGCGGCGTGGGTGGAGCCGCAGGCGCGGCTGGTACCGCGGATGCCGTGGCCGGCGCTGGTGGTAGCGCGGGACGTGGAGCTGGTCGCGCTGGTGCTGTGAGTGGTGCGGACGCTGCTGGAAACGTGGGCGACGCTGCTGGTTCCGCGAACGGCGTAGGTGGTGCAGCAGGCACCGCGGGTGGTGTAGGTGGCGCAGCAGGTGCTGTGGGCGGCGTTGGTGGCACCGCAGGTGTGGATGGCGCAGCAGGTGTGGGTGCGGCTGGCGCGGCAGGTATAGCTGGTGCTGCAGGCAGTGTTGGTGACGCGGCAGGTACGGGCAGCGCCGCGGGTGCTGGTGCGGCGGGGGGCGGTGGGGACGGCGAGGTTTCGCCTTATGGGGGGCCTGGTGCTGGGGGCGGCGGTAAGCGGCCTCGGCGGTACCGGGTGCATCATTTGCGGGACTTCAAGAGTCGTGGGGAGAAGTGGGCGATGCTCACCGCCTACGACCAGTACACGGCCGAGATCTTCGATCAGGCAGGAATTCCGGTGCTGCTCGTCGGGGACTCTGCGGCGAACAACGTCTTCGGGTACAGCTCCACTCTCCCGGTGACGGTGGACGAGCTCATCCCCCTCGCCCGCGCCGTCGCGAACGCCGCGCAGCACTCTCTCGTGGTTGCCGATCTTCCGTTCGGTTCCTATCAGGCGTCGCCTGAGCAAGCGTTCCACACGGCTGTGCGGTTCATGAAGGAGGCCGGCGTACACGCGGTCAAGCTCGAAGGCGGCCGTACGGTCGTACCGATGGTGGAGAAGCTGACCCAGTCCGGCATCCCGGTGATGGCGCACATCGGCTTCACGCCGCAGAGCGAGCACAGCATCGGCGGCTACCGGGTGCAGGGCCGCGGCGATCAGGCGGCCGGCCTGATCGACGACGCGGTTGCGCTCGCGGCGGCGGGAGCGTTTTCGGTGGTGCTCGAGATGGTGCCAGGCGAGGTCGCGGGTGAGATCACCAAGCGGGTGCCGATTCCGACGATCGGTATCGGTGCGGGCCGGGACACGGACGCGCAGGTGCTGGTCTGGCAGGACATGGCGGGGTTGCGGACCGGCACGATGCCGCGGTTCGTGAAGCAGTACGCCGACCTGCGCGGAGTCCTCACGAACGCGGCGACGACGTACGCCGCAGAGGTCGCGAACGGTGCCTTCCCGAGCGACGAACACACCTTCTGACACACAGTGATGCGACGGTAGCTCTCCGAAGGCGGGCGCCGAACCCTTGTACGGCCCGACATCGCGGGTTCACGATGTTGGGCGGCAAAGGGGAGGCCGATGATGATCCGTCGATTCATGGTTGCCGCAGGGGTTTCGTTCGCGCTGGTTGCCGGGGCACTGGCGTCGCTGCCGACAGCGACCGCCGTTCCGGACCGGGCGAAGCCGTCGGGCTACACGCCACCGCCGATCAACTGGACCACCTGCACGAACGCGGGCCTGGCCCGGCGCGGCGCGCAGTGCGGGTACGTCGAAGTGCCGCTGGACTACAGCCGTCCGGACGGCACGAAGATCAAGCTGGCGGTGTCGCGTATCACGCACAAGACACCGGACGCGCAGGCGCAGGGGCCGATGCTGGTGAACCCGGGTGGTCCGGGCGGTTCCGGTCTGACGCTGGCGTCGCTGGGCGAGTTCGTGCCGAACCACGGCGGCGATCCGTACGACTGGATCGGATTCGATCCGCGCGGTGTCGGGTCGAGCGTGCCGTCGTTGCACTGCATCGCGGACTACTCCGGGTACAACCGGCCGTTCTACATCCCGGTGACACGCCAGGTGGAGCAGGTGTGGATCCAGCGGTCGAAGGCGTACGCGAAGGCGTGTGACAACAACCAGCACGCGCTGCTCGGGCACCTGACCACGATCGACTCGGCGCGCGACATGGAGAGCATCCGCAAGGCGCTCGGTGCGCAGCAGATCAACTACTACGGCTTCTCGTACGGCACGTACCTCGGCCAGGTGTACGCGACGCTGTACCCGAACCGGCTGCGCCGCGCGGTCTTCGACGGCGTCGTGAACGCGACCCGTATCTGGTACCAGGCGAACCTGGACCAGGACCTCGCGTTCAACAAGAGCGTGAAGGTGTTCTTCGCGTACGTCGCCGCGCACGACTCCACGTGGCACCTCGGGACCACCGAGGCCGCGGTCGAGAAGCAGTACTACAAGCAGCTGCTGAAGCTCGTCGGGCATCCCGCGGCGGGCAAGATCGGCCCGGACGAGTGGACCGACATCTTCACGCAGGCGGCGTACTACGTGTACGGCTGGGTCGACATCGCGAACGCGTTCGCGGCCTGGGTGCACGACGCGAACGCCGCACCGCTGGTCGACCTGTACGGCGGTCCGCCGTTCGACGACAACCTGCTCGCGGTGTACCTCGGGGTGTCCTGCACCGACGCGAAGTGGCCGACGAACTGGAACACGTGGCGCCGCGACAACTGGAACTACTTCGCGAAGGCGCCGTTCCTGACCTGGTCGAACGCGTGGTTCAACGCACCGTGCGCGTTCTGGCCGGCGAAGGCAGGCAACCCGGTGAAGGTCGACGGCAGCCGGGTGAAGAGTCTGCTGATGATCAACGAGACCCTCGACGCGGCGACGCCGTACTCGGGTGCGTTGCAGACGCGGAAGACGTTCCCGCATTCGGTGCTGATCGAAGGCGTCGGCGGCACCACGCACGCGGGTTCGCTGTCGGGTGTCTCGTGTACCGACGACAGGATCGCGGCGTACCTGCTGACCGGCGCCCTACCGGCCCGGCGGCCGGGTAACCGCTCCGATGTGCAGTGCCCGCCGGTCCCGGCACCTCAACCAACCGCCGCAGCCGCAAAGGCCGCCGCGAGTACAGGGGTCGCGCGGCACGCGCTCACCCGGCTAGATCCACGGCAGGGCTGACCGTTCGGTCCAGTACTCCTCGGGTTGCTGCACGAACTCGAGGAGTGGACCGTCGACGCGGTACGCGAGGTTGCTGTCGAGCTGTTCGGGCGTGGTGGCTCCGCTGAGGACGATGTCCGCCCACGGTTGAGCCACCGCGGCGCCGATCGCCAGCGCGTCCGGCGCGACGCCGTGCTTCGTGGCGAACTCGTTGAACGGCGTCTCGCCCGCACGCGCCGTCAGCCGGCCGTTCGCGACCGCTTCCTTGACGACGACGAACCAGCCGGCGTCGTGCGCGTCGGCGAGCGCGGCGCCGGCGGACGTCTCCAGTACGTTCCACGTCGCCTGTACGGCGGTGAACGGCGTACCGGACGTCAACGCCTTGCGCAACGTCTCGGCCTGTCGCGGACCGCTCGTCGACAGGCCGACGCGGACGCCGGTGTCCGCGAGTTCACGGAGGCGATCCAGCAAGCGCTTGTCCTCGAGCGCGGGACTGTCGGACGTCAGGCTGTGAACGAGATAGAAGTCGGGCGGTCCGCCGAGCGCCTGCAGCGTCTCCGGCCATTGCCGCTCGAACGTCGCGAGGGTGTGGTCCTTCACCTCGTGGGTCTCCGCGTCGTGCCGCCAGTCGGCGACGTACGTGTAGCCCCACTTCGAGCCGATGGTCAGTTGACTGCGGCGTTCCGGTGTCAGCCAGCTGCCGAGGAACTCTTCGGCAAGACCGTACGAACGCGCGGCGTCGAAGTACCGAACTCCTGCCTGCCAGGCTTGTTCGAGCAGTGCGTGTGTCTGCGCACGCAGATCCTCGACCGCCCGCCGTGGCGGCAGGTCCTGGTCGTGCCCGAGGTTGATGTACCCCGGACGTCCCAGTGCCGCGAGACCCAGACCGATGGTTGCCATGTCTCCGATCGTAGGTGTGTAGGGCAACAGTTGTGAGACGCGCCGCACGACTCGACGGACGGGATGCGTTGTCCCTTAGCGTTTTGTGGTGTGACGGAATCTACGGTTCGACGGCGGACGACTGCTCGCGTACTGCCGGTGCGCCCGGACGGCAGGGTGTTGCTGCTGCACGGCTGGGATCCGCTGAGGCCCGGCACGACGTACTGGTTCACGATCGGCGGCGGAGTCGAGGACGGCGAGACCCTCACCGACGCGGCCTGCCGGGAACTGCGCGAGGAGGTCGGCATCGAGCTGCCGGCCGCCGACCTGGGTACGCCGCTCGCGTCCAACACGATCGAGTTCGAGTACGGCGGCAGCCGGATCATCCAGCGGCAGACGTTCTACGCCGTCGCCGTCGACCGCGTCGACGTGACGTTCGCGAACCAGGAGGAGATCGAGCAGCAGACGATCAGCGAACACGGCTGGTGGTACGGCGACGATCTCGAGGCGACCGGGCTGGCCGCGCACGCGACGATCCCCGGACTGCTCCGTCAGGCCACGGACGCGATCACGTTGCGCCGCGCATCCTGAGCCGGGCGTCCCTGAGCGCTCAGCGCGACCGCGCTTCCTTCAGCACCTTCTTCGGGACCTTCTTGTCGACCTTGTAGTGCACGCGATCGAGCCGCTCGGCGCAGCCTGCCTTGGACAGGCGCATCAGCACCACCGGGCACTTCTTGCACCTCGGCTTGTCCTTGCAGCACTTCTTCTTCGCGGTCATCGACGGCACCCGGCGAGCGTAGGTGAGGCATACCTAACCCGTCCAGCCGTCGAGCGCCGATCGTGGCGGACGTCACGCTGGTGTCTCGTGAGAGCCTCAGCGCTCACGAGACACCTAACTGTCCGCTCAGCACGGCGCGCGCCTCGACGAGCGACGGTCCGTACCAGGTCAGGTGCCGGCCGGAGACACAGCGTGCGGGTTTGCCGAACGCCTCCGGTCCGTCGTCCGGGGAAAACGCATAAGGCTCGTCCGGGAGTACTGCGAGGTCGTAGCCGGGTAACTCGTCCGGATCGAATCGCGGGTAGCGTTCACCGGATTCTCTCAGCGCGTTGTCGATACCAATACGGGCGAGCAGATCACCTGCGAACGTGTCCCGGCCGAGCGCCATCCATGGTCTACGCCAGATCGGTATCACCGCGCGCCGGCGCATTCCGACGTACGGCGTGCTCCACACCGCACGCGCTTCCCGCAACCAGTCCGGTTCGCTGCCGACGATCGCGGACAGCAGGCGGCCGAGTGAGTCCAGTGATTGCGGAACGGTCGTCGGCGCGGTCACCCAGACCGCGATTCCGGCTGCGCGCAACGCGTCGAGATCGACGGCGCGATTCTCCTCCGCGTTGGCGACGACGACATCCGGTGCGAGCGCGCGAATCGTGTCGAGATCAGGATTCTTGGTACCGCGGACGCGGGTCACGTCGAGGTCCGCGGGATGCGTACACCAGTCGGTCGCACCAACGATTTTGTCCGCGTCGGTGATCGCGATCGACTCGGTCAGCGACGGCACGATACTGACCACGCGACGCACCGCTCGCGGCAGTTCGACGACGTCGTGCAGGTCGTCGTACGTACTCATGGACTCCTCCTCGTCGAGGCCGTTGCCGATGACAACACTCGCCGATCCGGCACTTTCGGCGCCAAAAGTGCCGCGTGTCGCGAAGAAAATATTCCGCTGATCCGGCATGCTCGGGGCGCGGCGGAATCCCTTCATTACAAGGATGTTCGGCATTTGTGCCAGTGTACGCCGCCAGTTCCCCTTAGCCTGCGGACGTTTCCGGTGCTTTACGTAGCGCACAAGTGTTGTCATCATCATGACGACGAGGAATCCACCGTGGTTTTCCTCAGCCGCACCAAGGAGGCAGAGTGCCAGCCAAGAAGGCAGCCGCAGGGAAGGCGACAGCCAAAAAGGCTTCTCCCGCCAAGAAGACTGTCGCGAAGAAGACCAGCGCCGCGAAGACGACGACCGCGCGCAAGGTCAGCGCAGCAAAGAAGACAGCGACGAAGAAGGTGAGTGCGGCCAAGAAGACCGCGACGGTGGCGAAGAAGGCGGCCGCCAAGAAGACCACCGCGAAGAAGGCTGTCGCGAAGAAGGCTCCGGCGAAGAAGGTCGCCGCCCGCAAGACCACCGCGAAGAAGACGGTGGCGAAGAAGGCGCCGGCGAAGCGCACCACCGCTGCCAAGAAGACGACGGCTGCTGCGAAGAAGACGACGGCCGCGAAGCGGACCACCGCCAAGAAGGCGCTGGCGAAGAAGGCCACGGCCCGCAAGACCGTTGCGAAGAAGGCTCCGGCCAAGAAGGTCGCCGCGAAGAAGGCCCCGGCCAAGAAGACCGTCGCCAAGAAGGCGCCCGCGAAGCGCGTCGCCGCGAAGAAGGCGCCGGCCCGCACGGCCGCGAAGAAGGCCCCGGCGAAGCGCACCGCCGCCAAGAAGGCTCCGGCGAAGAAGACCGTGGCCAAGAAGACGGTTGCCAAGAAGGCGCCGGCTCGCAAGGCTCCGGCCCGCAAGACCGCGGCCAAGCGCGTCGCGCGCTGACGCGAACAGTTCACCAACAGCTGAGGGGCACCACCGATCGGTGGTGCCCCTCAGCTGTTTCCAAGCTGTCGACGGTGAACTCAGTCGTCGTCCCACTTCGGGTCGTTGTCCCAGTTCTCGTTGCGTTCCTGGACTTTCTCCAGCGCCCGGGCGGCTTCCTCCGGCGAGCTGTACGGCCCGAGCCGGTCCCCCGACTTGGCGCCCTGGTACGGCTCCACCTTGCCGGTCTTGGTGTTGAAGTACCACTCGTTGCTGTGATCGTCACTCATCTGGATGACCACCTCATGGGAGTCGTTTCGCAGCGCTCTCTAGAATGATCTCACCATGTCGATTCTTACTGCTGGCGTCATTTCGCCGCGCCGCGACGTACCTGCTTCCATCACCCGCCCGGAATACGTCGACAAGCCCGCGCCGACGCCGTTCGACGGTTCGTACGTGACGCCGCCGGAGCTGCTCGAGAAGATGCGGGTGGCGAGCAAGCTGGCCGCGCAGGCGTTGCAGGCGGTCGGTGCGGCGGCGAAACCCGGTGTGACGACCGACGAGCTGGACGCGGTCGGCCACGAGTACCTGGTCGAGCGCGGCGCGTACCCGTCGACGCTCGGCTATCGCGGGTACCCGAAGTCGTTGTGCACGTCGGTGAACGAGGTGATCTGCCACGGCATCCCCGACGACCGGCCGCTCGAGGACGGCGACATCGTCAACGTCGACATCACGGCGTACCTGCACGGGGTGCACGGCGACACCAACGCGACCTTCTTCGTCGGCGACGTCGACGAGGAGAGCCGGCTGCTGGTCGAGCGCACACAGGAGGCGCTGAACCGCGGCATCAAGGCGGTCAAGCCCGGGCGCCGGGTGAGCATCATCGGCCGGGTGATCGAGTCGTACGCGAAACGCTTCGGGTACGGCGTGGTCCGCGACTTCACCGGTCACGGCATCTCGACGTCGTTCCACTCCGGGCTGATCATCCCGCACTACGACGACGAGCGGTTCGACGACGTGATCGAGCCCGGGATGACGTTCACGATCGAGCCGATGCTGACGCTGGGCACGTACGAGTACGACCTGTGGGACGACGGCTGGACCGCCACCACCAAGGACAAGTCGCGGACGGCGCAGTTCGAGCACACGCTGGTGGTGACCGACACCGGCGCCGAGGTCCTCACCCTCCCGTGATCACCCCCTACATCCAGCCCCACCTCCCTGGCGTTCTCGCATTGTGCGAGGCCGAGGGCTGGCCGAGTCTGCCCGCGGACCCTGAACGCGCGCACGCCGTCCTTACCGCGCCCGGTGTCACGACTGTTGTCGCACTCGACGGCGAGCAGGTGATCGGGTTCGCGTACCTGCAGAGCGACGGCCACATCCAGGCACACCTGTCGATGATGGCCGTCCATCAGGCGTACCGCCGCAAGGGCGTCGGCCGGGCGCTGCTCGAGTACGCGCATCCGCTGACCGGCGCCCAACGCATCGACCTGGTCACCGACACCGCCGAGGACTTCTACAGCTCCTTCGAGCACCGCACCTTCAGCGGCTTCCGCATCTACCCTTCCTGAAAGCCGAGCGAACGGTAGAGCTCCATCGCCGGGGCATTGTCCGGGTCGACGCGGAGCGCGACGGTGACAGCCGAGCAGGTGCTCAGCAGCAGCTTGGCGATCCCCCGCCGGCGGTGCGACCGCGCCGTGAACAGCTCGATGACGAACGGGCAGTCGGGAGTGTCCGGCCACGGCGCGCGTTCCACCACCAGGAGCGCGCCGACGAGTTGCCCGCCGTCCCACGCGAGCTGGCTCAGCGTCAGTACGCCGTACTCCCCGGCGAACGTCAACTCGATGTCCTCCAGCGCGTCCGCGAGTGTTGCCGAGGCGACGCCGGGGTCGTACGACGCGAAGTACAAGCGGCCGAGTGCGTCGGCGTCGCTCACCGTCGGCGGGCGCAGTACGACGCCTGGGAGGTCGGGCGTCGGTACTGCGTCCGCGGGGCGGATCAGGATCATCGGTTGGCGGCACCCGTGATGAAGGCGCCGAGATCCGCGGCCTGCCGGATGCGGGACTCCTCGTGGACGTACATCATGTGGCCGGCCGGGTAGTACTTCGTCTCGATGTTGCCGGCCAGCTCCGCCGGGATCTGCAGGCGCGCCAGCGTGTGCTCGGTCGCGAAGTACGGCGTGGCGCCGTCGTAGTGCCCGGACGCGACGTACACCTTCAGGTGCGGGTTCACGCGCATCGCCTCGGCGAGCTTCTCCGCGACCGTGATCTGCTGGCCCTCGAACTCCTTGAACGACCAGTTCTTCGCGGCGTCCATGTTGATGATCTCGTACGGTACGTCGTTCTCGTACCCGAGCTCGACGCGCACGTAGTGGTTCAGCGCCGCGGAGTACGGACCGGTGATCGCGTTCATCGACGGGTCGCGGTCCGGAGTCTCCGAACCGTAGTCCGCGCTCCACCCGGTGAAGCGGCCGTCGATCCGCCCGACCGTCTGACGGCGCGACCTGAGCAGTTCGCCGAAGAACCGCATGTGCTCGATCCGCAGGTTCACCCGGTCGACGTAGTCCTCGCTGAGCCCGGTCAGCTGCGCCAGCCGGGTGACCACCTCGGCCCGGTAGTCCGCCGGGATCCTGTTGCCCTGGGCAAGCGCATTCGGGTACCGGCCGGCCGCGAACCGTTCGGCGTCCGCCAGCAGTTCGCCGAGCTCCCGGTCCGGGACCATCCCGTGGTAGTGCGCGATCGCGGCGTACGTCGGCAGGAACAGCGTGTACGGCAGGTCGTTGCCCGGCGTGAAGTCGAGCGTCCCGAACTCCAGCACCACCGAGATCAGCATGACGCCGTTCAGGTACATCCCGTACCGCTGCTGCAGGTGCGCGGCCAGCCCGGCCGCCCGCGTCGTACCGTAGGACTCCCCCGCCAGAAACTTCGGCGACATCCAGCGCCCGTTCCGCGACGTCCACAGCCGGATCACCTCGCCGACCGACTCCAGGTCCCGCGTGAACCCGTGGTAGTCCCCCGGCTTCTCCCCCTCGGCGGCCCGCGAGAACCCGGTCGACACCGGGTCGATGAACACCACGTCGCTGTACTTCAGCAACGTCTCCGCGTTGTCGACCAGGTCGTACGGCGGCGGCGCGAGCGCACCGGCGTCACCGGACACCACCCGGCGCGGGCCGAGCAGCCCGAGATGCAGCCAGAGACTCGAGGACCCCGGCCCACCGTTGAACGCGAACGTGACCGGCCGGTCCTTCGCGCCGGTGCCGTCCGGGTCGTCCAGCGTGTACGCGGTCAGGAACACCTCGGCCTTCGGCTTCAGCCCCTCGAACTTGCCGTCGGTGTACACCTCCTCGCGGAGCACGATCCGCCCGGTGGTCGCGGTGTACCGCAACTCCTGGCCGTCCACGGTCAGCGTGTGCTGCGTGGTGACCAGGTCGTCGACAGGCTCGGCGGGCTCGGCGGGCTTCGTGTCGGTCGCGTTCTGCTCCTCGGTGGCCATGTCGAGCACCCTAATCCACTAGCGTTTGCTCTATGGCAACGATTTTCCACATCGCGTTTCCAGAGCAGTGGGAGGCGGCGGTCGCGGCCGGGTGCTACCGGTGGTCGACGCGCGGCAAGAGCCTCGACGACGGCGCGACGTTCATCCACGCCTCCCGCCCGGAACAGGTCGCGATGGTCGCGAACTTCGCGTACGACGACGTCGACGGACAGCTCTGCCTGCTGGTCATCGACACCGCCCGGCTGGTGTCCGCGCTCTGCGACGAGGACCTGGACGGCACCGGGACGAGCTTCCCGCACATCTACGGGCCGCTGAACCTGGACGCGGTGACCGCCGTACGGCCGTATCACCGGGGCGCGGACGGCCTGTGGCCGGAGGTGTCCCCCGAGGCCGTATCCTGAGAGGACGGAACGGGTCGGTCGGGCGATCGCGTCGTCCCGGTCCTCGTGACCGGGGCGCCGAGGAAAGTCCGGACTCCACAGGGCAGCGTGGTGGGTAACGCCCACCCGGGGCAACCCGCGGGACAGTGCCACAGAGAACAGACCGCCAGCGGCTCCGGTGAACCCCGTGGTTCACAGGAGTGCGGGTGAGGGTGAAACGGTGGTGTAAGAGACCACCAGCTCCGCAGGTGACTGCGGAGGCTAGGTAAACCCCACGTGGAGCAAGGCCAAGAAGGGCGGTGGGAGACCACCGTCCGCGCGAGCGTTCGAGGGCTGCCCGCCCGAGCTCGCGGGTAGGCCGCTGGAGGTGCCCGGCAACGGTCACCGTAGATGGATGATCGCACTCGACAGAATCCGGCTTATATGACCGGCCCGTTCCCCCCTCCGAGAGGACCCCGATGCCCGGACGCCTGATCGGCCTCGTCGGCACCTCGAGCGTCGGCAAGTCCACCACCGCCCGCAAACTCCAGCTGCTGCTCCCGGACCCGCACATGCTGGTCGGCCTCGACCACTTCTACGACATGTTCCCGTCCGACTGGGGCGGTCACGTCCGCGGGCCTGGTCCCGGCTTCTGGCAGGAGACGGTGACCGACGAGGACGGCAAGCCGCGGATCGTGACGTACTACGGCGACGCCGGGGTCCGGATGTTCGAGGGCATGCGCGCGGCCGTCGTCGCGCTCCTCGAGACCGGGAACGACGTGATCCTCGACGAGATGCCTGTCGACGCCACGATCATGCCCGCCTGGCGTGCGGCGCTCGCGGCGTACGACGTCCGCTGGATCGCGCTGCGGGCGCCGCTCGACGTCGTCGAACAGCGCGAAGACCTCCGCACCCACGGGCGTCACCTGGGCAACGCGCGAGGGCACGAGGGTCACGGTATGGAAGGTCCGTTCGACCTGGTCCTCGACACCGCGACCCTCACACCCGACGAACGCGCCGCCGCGATCGCGAACCTCGTTAACTAGTGACAGTGGTCGTCCTTGGGGACGGAGCGGCCGGCCGGCTTCTCCCAGGGCTCCTGGCGTCCTAGCGCGGTCATGTCGAGCGCGTTGACGGAGAAGGTCATCGCGTCGGGACCACGGCCGTACGTCGAATAGGTGTGGTAGACGTCGTCGCCGACGCGCAGGAAGCAGCTGAGGCCGTGCAGGTCGAACGGCTGGTCCTGCTGGATGAAGTCGGCGTTCGGGCGCTCGTCCCACTCGGCCTTCGAGCGGTAGTTGTACTCGAACGGCACCACCGCGTCGTCGAGCGTCACGTGGTAGTCGTAGTTGAACGTCGTGCCGGCCGACGAGTACCACGGGTGCTGCCAGCAGCGCTCGGCCTTGTAGGCGGCGAGCTTCTCGTACGGTCCGCGGGAGATCAGAACGAACGTACTGTCGGTCTCGTTCAGCGCCCGCTGCGACCCGATGTCGTCGACGAACCCGGTGCAGTTCGGGCAGGCGGCGTCCCACTCCGGCGGGTACATGATGTGGTACACGACCAACTGGTGCCGCCCCTCGAACAGGTCAACCAGCTTGACCGTCCCGTCGGCGCCCGTGAACACATACGGCTCCTCCACCAGCACCATCGGCAACTCCCGCCGCCGCGCGTTCAACGCGTCCCGCTCCTTCGTGAACGCCTTCTCCGCAGCCAGCAACTCCCGCCGCGCCGCCACCCACTCGTCCCGCCCGACAACATCCGGCAAACTCATCGCAATCCTCCTTCAACCCAACAGAACACCCGAAACGTCGGAACCACCTCCCCCACTTCGACATCGCCGTACGATCAACTGCGTGGGGACCGACGAACTGCCGCGCCTGACGCTCCAGGAGCGCCCGGCCAAGAACCTGGCGGCACGCCTCGAGGGGGTACTTGCCGTCGCCTCGAACTACATCGGGGTTCAGACGGGCGACCACTTCGTCGAGGTCGCCTGGCCGCCCGGATGCACTGTCGTCAGGTACGGCCCTTCGTTCGCGGTCCTCGACAGCGACGGGTGGGTGGTCGGGAAGGTCGGAGCAGTGGTGGTGCTCGGCGGCGGATCGGCCGGGCCGGAGCGTGCGCACGCCGTGTCCCCCACCGGAAGGGCGAGGATGTTCGCCGTCGCCGGTGCGAGTGGGCTGCATCCCTGACCTGCCTCCGACGGATGTTGGTGCCCGCGTGGACCCGTCGCAGATGAGAAACTTGGTGGTATGCGGAGGCGGGTGCGTACTGGTGTCGTGATCCTGCTGCTGGTTGTGCTGCTGGGTGGGGCCGGGTATGTGGGCTGGGTGCTGGTACAGCGGTCCGAGCCGGTGTCGTTGCCGGAGCCGACCGGTGGGTTCCAGGTCGGGCGGCGGACGTACGAGTGGACCGACGGTCCGCGGCGGGATCCGTTTGCGGACGGGCCGCGGCGGCTCGCGGTCTGGCTCTGGTACCCGGTGGCGAAAAGCACGACCGGGCCGCACGTGCAGTACGCGCCGGACGAGTGGAGCGGGCTGCACCTCAAGGCACCGGCGTCACTCTTCGAGGGACCGTTCGACACCCTCCAGGACCGCGCCCTCGACCGGGTCGCGATCGCGCCGGGCAAGTTCCCGGTCGTCGTACTGATGCCGGGCATGGGCCTGTCCGCCCCGATGTACGCCGCCCTCGCCGAAGACCTCGCCAGCCACGGATACCTCGTCGCGGGCGTCACGCCGACGTACAGCGCGAACCTGACCGTCCTCGGCGGCGAACCGGTCACCAGCAAGCCGGACGCGAACCCGCCGAACCTCGGCGACGACAACGAAGGCGCCCAGCAGGCCGGCGACCACCTGGTCACGATTTGGGCCGCCGACGCCCGGTTCGCGGCCGGCATGGTCGCGAAGACGCTGCCGAACTCGGTCGAGCCCGCGGTCGGCCCGTCGTACGTCGGCCACTCGTTCGGCGGCGCCGCCTCGCTGGAGGCCTGCCGGCTCGACCAGCGCTGCGCCGCCGCCGTGGACCTGGACGGCTACCAGTTCGGCGACGTGGTGACGAAGGGGGTGCAGGCACCGATGCTGCTGCTCGGGGCCGACGACTCCTGCATCACCAGCGTCTGCGGCCCGGACGCCAAGAACGACACCGACCGCAACCGCGCCCTGTCGTTGCTGAAGGCAAGCAAGGGTACGTCGTGGTGCGCCACCGTCCCCGGCACCCGGCACTTCAACTTCACCGACTACGGCGTCTACTACCTGGCCTACCCGCTGCGCCGGTTCCTCCCGCTCGGCAGCGCCGACCCGCGGCACGCGCTGACCGTCACCAGTGGCTACCTCAACACGTTCCTCTCCCACGTGATCTACAAGACCGCCGCCCCCGGCGCCCCGGTCTGCAAGAGCTAGTGTCCGACTCAGGACACTAGAGATCCAGCTCGTACGTCTGCCCGGTGAGCTTGTCGCCCCACAGCTCGTGGGCCTCGGAGCTCACCAGCCGGAAGCCGCGCGCCAGGTAGATGTGCCGCGCCGCCACCAGCGGGTCGTTCGTCCACAGCACCATCCGCTTGTACCCGGCCGACCGCGCGAACTCCAGGCACGTGTCGACCAGCTCCGCGCCGAGCTTCAGCCCGCGCGCCGCCGGCGTCACCAGCAGCAGCCGCAGCTGTGCCGTCGTCTCGTCCGGCCCGCGCACACAGAAGATGCTCCCGGCCCGTTCCCCGTCCACCTCGGCGATCCACGCGGCCTCGCGCGCGTCGTCGTGGTCGGCGGCGTACTGCGCGACGATCTGCGCGATCAGTGTCTCGTACGCCGCCGCCCAGCCGTACTCCTGCGCATAGATCTCCGCATGCGCCTGCACCACCCAGCCGAGGTCACCCGGCTGCCCCAGTTTCCGGATCAGTTTCGTCATCAACCCTACCCGATCTACTGACACGAGTGTTTCAGTGAGCAATACTAGACCCGTGCCGACCACAACGACAGTGCTTTCTCAAAAAGATGGCCCTTCCGCGCGACAGCAAGAACTGCTGGAGCGCGCCTACTCCTATTCGCTCACCCACGGGCTGGCCGACCTGTCGCTGCGCCCGCTGGCGAGCGCGATCGGCTCCAGCCCGCGGGTGCTGCTCTTCCTGTTCGGCAGCAAGGACGGCCTGATCCGCGCCCTCCTCGCCCGCGGCCGCGCCGACCAGCTCGAACTCCTCCGCACCACGGAGCAGCGGTACGACGACCCGCCCGGCCTGCCGGTCATCACCCGCGAACTCTGGACCTGGCTGTCCGCCCCCGAACGCCGTCCGCTGATGACCTTCTGGGTCGAGGCCTACGGCCGTTCCCTGGTGGCCCCCGACGGCCCCTGGGCAGACTTCGCCCGCTCGACCGTCGACGACTGGCTCGACCTCCTCAAAGCCAGCGACCCCACCCAGTCCGACGCCCGCCGCACAGCCGTCCTGGCCATCCTCCGCGGCGCCCTGATCGACCTCCTCGCCACCAACGATCTCGAACGAACAAGCGCCGCCGTCGAGGACTACCTAGCCGACTAGTTCGAAGGCCACGGTCCGCCGGGTGATGTCGGCTTCGACGAGTTTCACGCGGACCTGGTGGCCGAGTGGCAGGGCGGGGCCGGTGACGCGGCCTTCGATGGCGGGTTCGGTGAGGACGACGATGCCGCGGTTCGGGTCCTTGTCGTCGACGTCGGTGACGACGCCGTCGAAGGTGGCGCCGAGGCGGTCGGCGACCAGGCCGGCTTCGACCATGCTGACGATCGAGCGTTCGTAGGCGTGCGCGCGGCGGTCCGCGTCGTCCATGATCTTCGGGATCTCGTCCATCGACTCGCGGACCCAGGCCGGTACGTCGGTGCCGGCCGAGAGCGCGACGCAGATCTCGCCGGTCCAGCGGTCGACGAGGCGGCGCAGCGGTGCGGTGACGTGCGCGTACTCCGCCTTCATCGCGGCGTGCTGCGGCTTGTCCGGGACGCTGCCGTCGAAGGCCGTGTAGCCGGCGCCGCGGAACAGTACGGTGCAGGCGGCGAGCATCGCGGCGTGCGCCGGGGTCGCCGGATCGAGGCCGTGGATGAACTCGGCGTACGACACGTCGGCCGGCCAGTCGATGCCGAGCGCCTTCGCGGTGTTGCCGAGCTTGCGGCGCAGGTCGTCGTGCGATTCGGGCAGAGTGCGGAGGATGCCGATCTTGCCCTTCATCATCAGCTGCGCGGCGGCCATGCCGGTGAGCAAGGAGATCTGCGCGTTCCAGCCCTCGACGGGCAGCGGCGCGCGGAACTCGAGTCCCCAGCCGCTGTCGGAGGTGACGACCTCCTGGTCGGGGATCGGGAGGTTGACGCCGCCGCGGTCGAGTTCGCGCTGCTCGCGGAGCTTGCCGACCTCGCGGAGCAGCTGGAGCGATTCGGACGCAGTACCGGCGTCGAGGTCCTTCTGGACACCGGCGTAGTTGAGCTTCGCGCGCGACTTGACCAGCGCGCGTTCGCAGGTGACGCCGGTGATCTCGCCGGACGCGTCGAGGGTGACCGTCCACAGCAGCGCCGGGCGAACCTGGTCGGGCAGCAGCGACGCGGCGCCCTCGGAGAGCTCCGGCGGATGCAGCGGGGTGCGCTTGTCCGGCGCGTACAGGGTCTCGCCGCGGCGGCGCGCCTCGGTGTCGATCGGGTCGCCACTCTGCACGTACGCCGCGACGTCCGCGATCGCGTAGTACACCGTGAACCCGCTGCCGGACCGCTCGATGTGCAACGCCTGGTCGAGGTCCATCGAGTCCGGCGGATCGATCGTCACGAACTCCAGGCCGGTCCGGTCGAGCCCCGGCAGTACGGCGCCCTCGGCAGCCTTCACCGCCGCCGCAGTCACCTCCGCGGGAAACTCCGCCGGCACCTCCTGCTCCCGGCGAATGTCCTGCAACGAAGCCCGGAAAACCTCCGGAACGTCCTCGGCGAAACGAACCCTCTGCAGCGGCATGGGCTCAGACTAGGGCAGGGTCCAGGTTGAAGGAGCGCAGGGACGCGAGGCCGTCGGCGTACCACTGGGCCTCGGTGATCGTGGCGGGGCGGAGTTCCATCCGGAAGATCGAGGACATCGGGGCCTGCAGGACCGAGCGGACCATCAGCTTGATCGGGGTCACGTGGGTGACCACGAGGACCGTCTTGCCGGGGTACCGGGCGAGCAGGCCGTCGCGGGCCGAGCGGGCGCGCCGGGCGCAGGCGTCGAACGACTCGCCGCCGGGTGGCGCCGCGGTCGTCGACTCCAGCCACGCGTTCAGCGCGTCCGGCCATTTCTCCTGGACCTCGGCGAACGTGTGCCCGTCCCAGTCGCCGAACGAGCACTCGACCCAGCCCTCGTCCACGGCAACCTCCAGCCCGAGCTCCGCGGCAACGGCAGCCGCCGTCTCCCGCGCCCGCCGCATCGGCGACGTGACGACCGCGTCGATCCCACCGAGCCGCGCCAGATACCCGGCCGCGGCCAGTGCCTGCGTCCGGCCGTTCTCGCTCAGCGCCGGATCGTCCCCGCCGGAACCGGAGAACCGCTTCTCCGCGGTGTGCGGCGTCTCGCCGTGCCGCAGGAAGATCAGCCGGGTCGGCGGCTCGGCCTGCGCACCCCAGCCTCGCATCGCCTTCTGCTGATCCGACGGCTGCGCAGCCGGCTTCGCCGCGGCCGCCGGCGCATCCGCGGGCCGCAACGGGATCGGTACGCCGTCGAGCGCGTTGTTCGCCAGGGCGTCCGCGGCCGCGTTCTTCGCCCGCGGCACCCACGTCCACTCGGTCCCGAACGGCGCCAGCCCCTGCGCCTTGATCGCCAGCGGCTGCAGGTCCGGGTGCTTGATCTTCCACCGGCCGGCCATCTGCTCGATGACCAGCTTGGAGTCCATCCGTACTTCGATCGACGCGTTCGGCGCGTACTCCGCGGCGAGCTCGAGCCCGGCGATCAGCCCGGAGTACTCCGCGACGTTGTTGGTCGCGATCCCGATCGTCTTGCCCTGCTGGACGACGACCTTCCCGGTCACCGGGTCGCGGACGAGCGCGCCGTACGACGCCGGGCCGGGGTTGCCCCGGGATCCACCGTCGGCCTCGACGATGACGTGGTCCAAGCTCATCCACGTCCTCGCTTCGCTCCGGGCGCGGATGAGGCACGGAACGCGCTGCGCTTGATGATGAGCTCGCCTCGCTCGCTCATACCGCGCTGTCCGCCGTCCGGACGAGGATGCGGCCGCACTCTTCGCACCGCAGGACGGCGTCCGGAGCGGCGGCCTTGATCGCGTTCAGGTCGGACGGGGCGAGCTCCATCCGGCAGCCCATGCAGCGCTTGCCGACCAGCGGCGCGGCGCCGATACCGCCGTTGTGCTCGCGGAGCCGCTGGTACTGCGCGATCAGGCCTTCGGGCAGCTCGGCCGCGACGACGGCGCGCTTGTCCGCGACCCCGGCGCGTTGCTCGTCCAGCTCCTTGACCGTCGTGTCGCGGGAGGTCTCCAGCTCGGACTGCCGGCCGGCGAACGCCTCGGCGCGGGTCCGCAGCTCGGTCTGCACCACCTCGGCCGCCTCGAGCTTCTCCATCACCTCGAGCTCGGCGTCCTCCAGGTCCGAGATCCGGCGGTCCAGCGAGCCGATCTCGTGCTGCAGGTTCTCCAGGTCGCGCGGCGAGGTGACCTGACCGGAGTCGAGCCGCTGCTGGTTGCGCGCGCGGCGCTGGCGGACCTGCTCGACATCGCTGTCGGCCTTCTTCTGCTCGCGTTGCAGGTCGCTGACCTCGGTGTCCGCGGTGACCAGCTCGCGGTCGACGACGGACTTCTCGGCGGCCAGGTCCTTGAGGGCCTGGTGCTCGGGCAACGACGCGCGCTTGTGCGCGACCTGGTCAAGCTGCAGGTCGAGGTCCTGCAGGTCCAGCAGCCGGCGTTGGACGGCGGGCTCGGCGTTCAGAGTCGGCTCCTTAGGTCGCGAGGTGCCGTGCCGAGTGCCGCGCAGTAGGCGCGGAACCACTGGACACGGCCTTACTCAGATCCGCAGCGTCCATGCGTCCGTGCAGAGTGTTGAGATGTGAGTGTCCACGGTACTGCCTCGGGCCGCGAGACCTTCGAGCAGGAGGCGTTCGGCGTCCGCCAACCACGGCCACTCGCTGGCCCAGTGCGCGACGTCGACCAGCGCGGGGTCGCCGTACGCCTGCGCCTCGGTCGCCGGGTGGTGCCGCAGGTCGGCCGTCAGGTACGCGTCCACGCCGGCCGCGCGGACCCTGGCGAACTCGGAGTCGCCCGCTCCCCCGACCACCGCGACGCTCTCGATCGTCCGCTCGGGATCACCGGCGACCCGGACGCCGTGCGCGGTCCAGGGCAGGCTCTCCGCGACCAGCCGTGCGAAGTCCGCGAGCGGCATCGGGGCCTCGAGTACGCCGATCCGCCCGCCGCCGCGCTCGCTCGGCAGCTCGGCCAGCTCGTAGAAGTCGTACGCCGGTTCCTCGTACGAATGCGCCGCGAGCAAGGCCTCCCGGACGGCGCGACGGTTGCGGCGCGGGAGGATCATCTCGATCCGGTGCTCCGGGACGACCTCGACGGCGCCGACGGTTCCGATCGTCGGGTTGGCGCCGTCCAGCGGACGGAACGTCCCCTCGCCGGCACCGGTCCACGCGGCCCGTTCGTAGTCGCCGATCTGGCCGGCGCCGGCGTTCGCGAGCGCGTCGAGCATCGCCTGCGTCTCGGCGACCGGGACGAACACGACGACCTTGTCCATCGGCTCGGCCGGCATCGCCTTCAACGGGCGGGTGTCGCGCAGCCCGATCGCGGCGGCGAGCGCGTCGCTCACACCCGGGTTCGCGTTGTCGGCGTTCGTATGACAGACGTGTAAGGCGACACCCGCGCGAATCAGATCGGTAATCACCCGGCCCTTGGGCGTCGTCGCGGCGACGCTGTTCACCCCGCGCAGCAACAGCGGGTGGTGCGTGACGAGCAGCTCGAAGCCGCCGTCGATCGCCTCGTCGACCACCTCGCGCATCGGGTCGACCGCGAACAGCACCCGCCGTACCTCTTGGTCCGGGTCGCCGGTGACCAGGCCGACGGCGTCCCAGTCCTCCGCCCAGGCGGGGTTGTAGAGCCGATCGAGTACTGCGAGCACGTCCGCTAGCGTCGTCACGCGCTTATCCTGACATTCCATGGATCGTGACGGGGGCAACCGCCCGGTGCCCCCGCCACGACCATGTCCGCCGGTACCGGCGACGGCGTGGGGTGCGACCGCCCCGCCGCATCCGCCACAACACCCGCACCGGCGGGAACGCCCCGGTCATACAGGGGGAGGACCGTCTCGGGACGGCCGACCGGAGCGCGTTTCTGGGGGCCTGGACCAGCTCTAGATCAGCCAGGCCGTGGTGTCGCCCGGGAGCTTGTCCCCTTCGAGCGGGCCGCTGGACAGCACGACCGCGGCGTCCGGCAGTTCGACCGGCGCGGCGCCGAAGTTCGTCACGCACTGCCAGCCGCCGGACCGGACGAAGTGCAGGACGTCGTCGTTGCCGTCGACCCAGGTCAGCTCGCTGCCGGTGCGCAGCCCCCGCCGTACGGCGAGCGCCTTGCGGTACAGGCTGAGCGTCGACTCCGTGTCGTCCTGCTGCGCCTCGACGGAGTACGCCCCGAACCACTTCGGCTGCAGCAGGTGCGAGCCGCCGGAGCCGAACCCGAACGACAGCCCGTTGACCGTCCACGGGATCGGTACCCGGCAGCCGTCGCGGCCCTTCTCGGCACCCTTCGAGCGGAAGTACGCCGGGTCCTGCAGGTTCGCGGCCGGCAGCTCGCCGACCTCCTGCAGCCCGAGCTCCTCACCCTGGTACAGGTACGCCGAACCGGGCAGCGCGAGCATCAGCAGGGTCGCGGCGCGGGCCCGGCGCAGGCCGAGCGCGACGTCGACGGTCGGCTCGGTGCCGTTGCTGAGCAGCCAGTCCTTGCCGTCCTGCCAGCCGCCCTTCGGGTTCTTCGGCAGGCCGTACCGGGTGGCGTGCCGGACGACGTCGTGGTTCGAGAACACCCACGTCGACGAGGACCCGTTCTGCTCGGCGAACTCGAGGTTCTCCTCGATCACCTTGCGGAACTTCTCGTACTCGAAGTCGGCCTGCAGCAGGTCGAAGTTGAACGCCTGCCCCAGCCCGTCGGCGCTCGCGTACCGGTGCCGGCGGGCCGCCGGTACGAAGGCCTCCGCGACCGCGGACCGCGGCGGGTCGTACGTGTTCAGCAGCGTCCGCCAGTCCTTGTAGATCTCGTGGACGCCGTCCTGGTCCCAGAGCGGGTGCTTGCCGTACGACTCCGACTGCCGCGGCAAGGTCGCCTTGGCCGGGAACGGCTCCGACAGGTCCTTCACGAGCGCGTGGGCGACGTCGACACGGAACCCGTCCACACCCCGGTCCGACCAGAACTTCAGCGTCTCCAGGAAGTCCGCGCGGACTTCTGGGTGCTCCCAGTTCAGGTCGGGCTGCTCGGCCGCGAACATGTGCAGGTACCACTGGCCGTCGTCGGTCTGCGCCCACGCGGAACCGCCGAACACCGAGTCCCAGTCCGAGGGCGGCTGGTCACCGTCGCCATCGCGGAAGATGTAGCGGTCGCGGGCCGGGTGTCCCTTGGCCGCCTCGAGCGCCTCGACGAACCATTCGTGCCGGTCGGACGTGTGATTCGGGACGATGTCGACGATCAGCTTGATGCCCTCGGCGTGCAGCGACTCGACCAGCTGGTCGAAGTCGTCGAGCGTGCCGAGCCGCGGGTCGACGTTGCGGTAGTCGTCCACGTCGTACCCGCCGTCGGCCAGCGCGGACGGGTAGAACGGGCTCAGCCAGACCGCGTCGATGCCCAGCGCCACCAGGTACGGGACTCGACTGATGATGCCGGGCAGGTCGCCGACGCCGTCGCCGTTGGAGTCGGCGAAGCTGCGCGGATAGATCTGGTACACGACAGCCTGCCGCCACCAGTCGGGATCTGTCGCGTGCGGACTCGTCACGATCGCCTCACTCGGAATCTGTTGGTAACCCAGGGTTTATATATAGGCTCTAAATTTAGAATCTGCATGTATTCTGCGGTCGATAGGACGACGAGGTCAAGGGGCTTTGATGGCGAAACCACCGGCTACCCCGCCCACGGCGACGCCGACGATGCTGCGGCGGGTGAACGCGGGCAAAGTACTCGGCGTACTGAACCGCGCACGGGTGATGACAGGAACCGGCCTGATCGAGGCCACAGGTCTCACCCGGGCGACCGTGCATGCCGTGTGCAACGACCTGATCTCGATGGGCTGGGTGGTCGAGCTCGACCCGGGGCGGACGTCGGTGGGGCGGCCGTCGCGGCGGTTCGAGTTCAACGGGCACGCCGGGTACGTGCTCGGGATCGACATCGGCGCGGCGAAGACGACCGTACTGGTGTCCGACCTGCGCGGGGAGACCGTCGCGAAGGCCGGGCGGTCGGCGGCCGGGGTGAAGGCGCCCGCGGAGCGGACCGAGATCGTGCACGAGACCGTGGTCGAGGCGCTGGAGTCCGCGGGGGTGTCGGACGCCCAGGTGCTCGCGGCGGGCGCGGGCGTCGCCGCGCCGGTGGACCGGGACGGGAACATCCTGGTCGCGGACGAGTTCTGGCGGCGGTTCGACACCGGACTGTCGCAGCGGCTGACCGAACTGCACGGCTGGCCGGTGCTGCTCGAGAACGACGCGAACCTCGCGGCCCTCGGCGAACACTGGCGCGGCGAGGCGCGCAACGTCGACGACCTCGTCGTACTGCTGGCCGGCGAGCGGTTCGGATCCGGGTTGATGGACTCCGGGCGGCTGCTGCACGGGAGCCGCGGCGGGGCCGGCGAGATGGTGTTCCTGAAGCTCGTCGAGGGCGTTGGGGACACCCACGGTATTGCGCGGATCGCCCGCGAGAACGGGACGGCGGCGGTCGCGGACGCCGCCGTACGGACGTCATTGCGTTCGTTGGCCGTCGACGGAGAGGTGACGGCGGAGCAGGTCTTCCGGGCCGCCGCCGACGGTGACAAGGTTGCCCAGGGCATCCTTCAGGACATCTCCGGCCGCACCGCCCGGGTGGTCGCGACCCTCGGCACCCTGTTCAACCCCGAACTGGTGGTCCTCGGCGGCGCCGTCGCCGCGGCCGCCGCCGCCCTACTCCCCGACGTCGAACACCAACTGGCCGGCTACACCAGCACACCCCCACGCGTCGCCGTCTCCTCCCTCGGCGACGCCATCGTCTCGGTCGGCGCCGTCCGCCACGCCCTCAACTACGTCGAGCAGCACGCCCTGGACCTCGAACTCAGCTGCCGCCCGACCTGATCAACCACACCTCCACACCCTCCGGCATTTGAGTGGTGAACCTCTCGAACTGTCCCCTCACACCACGCATGCACAGGGTGAAGGGACAGTTTCAGCGGTTAACCTCCGAAATGGGTCGGGGGCGAGGAGGGCTAGCGGGTGAGTTGGCGGGCGATTGCCTCCAGCACCACCATGTTGCGGCCGGAGGTGGTGGCTGACGGGACGCCTGCTGGAACCAGCGCCTGGTCCTCGGGGATGCCGGTGCAGAGGACGAAGACGTTGTCGGGGTGGGATTCGACGAGGTGGTTGAGCGCCGCGCGCATCCACGGGGTGCGGCCGGCGTCCTGTACGGCGATCACCAGCGGCCGGCCGTGTGCGGCCTTCGCGGCGCGGGCGATCGCGTCGTCCTGAGGCTCGCCGTCGTCGGTCAGGTGGTGCTCGCCCCGCAGGACGACACCGTCCGCCCCCGGCGCGACACGCGTGAAGATCTCCGGAAGCCCTGAGAAATAAGGGTTCCACGCCGGGTGCAGCCCCTGGGTCAGATCGACCACGTACGGCGCCGCGCCGAGCGCCGGGAACGTCTGCCCGGCCACCACCCGCGCCGCCACCTCCCGGATCGGAGCCCCGCCGAGACCCGACAGCCGGCTCCGTTGACCGAGCGAAGCCGCAAGCGTCCGAACCCTCGTGGCCGCATCGGCCACCCGCTCCGCCGGCAGCCCACCGCTCCGCACGGCCTCGACCACGCGGGCGGTCAGCGCCTGCGGGTCCGCCGTACCGACCGCGATCATCGCCAGGTCCGCGCCCGCGGCGATCGACGCGACCGCGGCGTCCTCGATCGAGCGGTTCCTGGTGATCGCCTGCATCTCGAGCGCGTCGGTCGTGATCACCCCGGTGAATCCGAGCTCCTCGCGCAGCAGCCCGGTCAGCACCCGGTGCGACAGCGTGGCCGGCCGGTCGTCGTACGCCGAGAAGATGATGTGCGCGCTCATCACGACGTCCGCGCCCGCGGCGATCGTCGCGCGGAACGGCGCCAGTTCGACCGCCTGCACCTCCTCGACCGAACGGTCCACCCGCGGCAGGTCGGTGTGCGAGTCGACCGCGACGTCGCCGTGCCCCGGGAAGTGCTTCGGGCAGGCGGCGATCCCGGCGTCGTGGACACCCTGGACGAACGCGACCCCGTGCCGCGACACGACATCCGCCGTACGCCCGAACGATCGGGTCGAGATGATCGGGTTGGCCGGGTTGCTGTTCACGTCGACCGACGGCGCCAGCATCAGGTCGATCCCGAGCGACGCCAGCGTCGCCGCCGCATCCCGGGCCGCCGCGCGGGTCAGCTCGGTGTCGTCCAGGTCGCCGAGCAGCCGCGGCGACGCCAGCGGCCACGGGTTCGCCGGCGCCAGATGGCTGAACTCGCCGCCCTCGTGGTCGATCGCGACGATCAGGTCCGGCCGCTCGGACCGCAGTACGGCGGTCAGCGCCGCCACCTGCTCGGCGTCCTCGACGTTCCGGGTGAACAGGATGACCGCGCCGAGGCCGCCGGCCACCGCGCGCCGCAGCTCGTCGGGGGCCGTCGTACCGGTGAACCCGACGACCAGCGCGCCGGCCGCGTCCCGATCCAGTTGAGCACTCATTCCCCCACCCTCTCGCAGTCGCGGTCGCCGACGCCAGTGGCGTGTCTACCGGCACTCCCAGGGGCATCGTTGTCAGGGGTTGTCATGGCAGTTAACTGCCGCCACCCTGCGGGTTTTCCATGATTACCACCTTTCACCCCTGTCTGTTCGGGCCGACTACAGATAACGTTGTCTCTCGACCTGACCGCCCTGACCGGGGGGACGATGAGCGACGACACTGGGGACGACACGTTGGTGGCGCGGGATTCCGTGCTGGGCATCGACATCGGCGGCACGAAGATGGCCGCCGCTTTGGTGTCCGCCGACGGCACGATTCTCACCGGCGACCGGATCCGGACCCCGTCCGGCGGCGCCGACCAGGTGTTCGCCGCGCTCGGTGAGCTGATCGACCGGGTCCGCGGCGACGCGACCCCGCTCGCGGTCGGCGTCGGTTCGGCCGGCCCCCTCGACCAGCGGCACGGCCTGGTCTCCCCGGTGAACATCCCCGGCTGGCGCAACTTCCCGCTCGTCGACCGGGTCCGGGCGCTGACCGGCGGCGTACCGGTGACGCTCGGCATGGACGGGCACTGCTTCGCGCTCGGTGAGTACTGGAGCGGCGCGGGGCGGGACGCGAAGACGCTGCTCGGGATCGTGGTGTCGACCGGCGTCGGCGGCGGCCTGGTCGTCGACGGCAAGCCGCTGATCGGCCAGTCCGGCAACGCGGCGCACATCGGCCACGTGGTGGTCGACCAGGACGGCGAGGCCTGCGCGTGCGGGTCGTACGGCTGCGTCGAGGCGTACGCGAGCGGTCCGCGGATGGTGGCCCGCGCCCAGCGCAAGGGCTGGCGTCCGGACGAGGACGTGGACGCCGAAGTACTGGCCGCCGACGCCGCGGCCGGGGACGAGCTGGCGTTGGCCGCGTTCGACGACGGCGCCCAGGCGCTGGCCGCGGGCATTGTCGCGACGGCCGTCACCGTGGACCTGACCACGGTCGTGATCGGCGGCGGGGTCGCGAAGGCCGGGCCGGTGCTGTTCGACCCGGTGCAGGCGTGGGTGAAGCGGCTGGCGCAGCTGCCGTTCGTCACGGACCTCACCGTGGAGCCGGCCCAGCTGGACAACGCCGGGCTGCTCGGCGCCGCGCATCAGGCGTGGGCCGCGCTCAGCTGATCCGTACACGCGGGATGATGCGGTAAAGGTTCTCCCGCACACCTTTGCGCAATTCTTACGAATCTTCGGAATCCGTGTAACGACGGACCTACGCGCAGCGATGCAACGGATGGATGGGGTGGGGGCACCGTCATCCCCGGCCGGTCGAGGGGGCTCGGACCGGACGGCTCGGAAGATCGAGGGGGGCCTTGGATCTACCGGAACATGCTGGCGGCGGGCGAGGTGACTCACCCGCCGCGAGTGTGTGATCCCAGCGGTCGGGAACCACCGTGCCTTCGGCAACGTCCGACCGATTCGCAGCGCGATCGATTCCGTGGAGGGACGGTATCGAGCGCGGGTTCTGCACCGTGAACGGCGAACGGTGGCGGCAGGAGGGGGCTGCCACCGGTCAAGCCCCGTCCACGGTGCAGAACTACGGGTCGCAGAACTCCGGGTTGCGGACCTACTGTTGCAGGCCTACGGCCTGAGCCACTCCGGTTCGGGGAGGCGGTCGCGGTCGAGGCGGCCGTTGTCGTCCAGCGGGAGTTCCTCGATCGGGATCAGGTCCGCCGGCACCAGGTAGATCGGCAGCTCCTTGCCGAGGTCAAGCATCAGCCGGGCCAGGACGGCGGGGTCGCTGTCCTCGAGTACGACGTACCCGATCAGGCAGGTGTCACCGCCCGGCTCCGTCTGCGCCACCACGACCGCGTCGACGACGCCCGGCTGGTCGGCGAGGACGTGCTCGGTCTCGCCTGGCTCCACCCGGTGGCCGCGGATCTTCACCTGGTCGTCCGCGCGGCCGAGGTACTCCAGCGTGCCGTCGACCCGCCAGCGGCCGAGGTCGCGGCTGCGGTACAGCCGCGCGCCGGGATGCCCAGGGTCGCCGACGAACGCGTGCTCGGTCTCCTCCGGCCGCCCGAGGTAGCCCTGGGCAACGGCCGCGCCGCCGAGGTGGATCTCGCCGACCGCGCCGACCGGCACCGGCCGCAGCGCGGCGTCCAGCAGCCGTACGGCGACACCCTCGATCGGCCGCCCGATCGACGGCCGGTCCTCGGCCGGGTCGACCTCGTGGATCGTGGTCACGATCGACGCCTCGGCCGGACCGTACTCGTTGAACAGCCGGCACTCCGGATGCGCGTCCAGGAAGTCCCGCACCTTGTGCGTCAGCACCATCGCCTCACCGCCCGCGACGATCTCCCGCAACGCGGGCAACTCCGGCAGCCGGCGCATCGTCGCCAGCAGCGCCGTCAACGGGCTGAACGCCATGAACAGCCGCTGTACGTCGTGATCGCGCAGCGCCGCGACGACCGCGTCCGGGTCGTACCGGTCGTCCTCGCCGATCAGCACCAGCGCCGCCCCGGACGCCAGCGTCGTGAACATCTCCTGCACATGGACGTCGAACCCGAACGAGGTCCACTGCAGCGTCCGCAGCGAGCGCCGCGTCCGCAGGTAGTGCCGGACCAGGTTCACCGGGCCGCGGTGCGGGACCACGACCCCCTTCGGGTTGCCGGACGAACCGGACGTGTAGATGCAGTACGCGATGTCGTCGGCCGCGGCGCGCACCGGCGGAGCCTGCTTGGCGCGGGCGTCGCCGTCCACCGCCGCGACCGGGACCAGCCGCAGCCCGAGGCGATCCGCCAGCGCCGCGTCGTCGCCGACCAGCGCGACCGCGGCCGCGTCGTGCACCATGAACCCCCAGCGGGACTCCGGTACGCCGGGGTCGAGCGGGAGGTACGCGGCGCCCGACTTCAGGACCGCGAGGACGGCAACGACCATTTCGGTGCCACGGGCAACACGGACCGCGACCAGCTCGCCCGGCTTCACGCCGAGGTCGGTCAGCTGCCAGGCGACGGCGTTCGCGCGGCGATCGAGTTCGGCGTACGTGAGCTCGCGATCGCCTTGTATTACGGCGATTGCGTCCGGGGTGCGGGCGACCTGCTGCTCGAACAAGGTGTGCAGTCCACTGAGTTCGCCGGCCACCACGGCGTCGCGCCGGACACGGCCGATCGGGCCGACCGGGTCCGTGTCGGACTCGAGTTCGCGGAGCGCCTCGAGGTCGGCGTCGAGCGGGAGGAGCAGCTCCGGGAGCCTGAGGTTCGGGCGGGTCGTTGCCCTGCGCAACACCTCGGCGAGGTAGTCGAGCAGCCGCTCGATGCTGCTCCGCTCGAACAGGCCGGACCGGAAGTCCGCCGTACACGTGATGTCGTCGCCGTCATGGGTCAGCCGGAACCGTACGTCGATCGGCGCCGGCAGCTCGTCGTCGCCGTCCTCGAAGTCGACCAGGATCTGGAACAACGGATCCCGCTCGAGAATCGCCAGGTCGGTCCCCGCATGCTCGAACGCCGCCGTCGTGATGTCGCGGATCCGCTCGGTCAACTCCCCCAGATCAGGCTCCCCCGACAGATCGATCCGCAACGGCAACGCCGGCGCCGCCGGCCCATCGTCCGGCCGTACCATCGCCGACCCGATCGTCACATCGTCCTGCGCCGCGAACCGCCCCAACACGGTCGCCACCGCCGCCAGCATCGTCATCGCCGGACTGAGCTTCCGCTCCCGGCTGTACGCGAACACCGCAGCCCCCAGCTCAGCCTCCAGCACCCGCCGAACCGAAACCACCGCGTCGTCCCCGGTCCCCCGCCCCCGATCCACCGGCAACACCAAAGGCTGCGCACCAGCCAAGACCCGATCCCAATAACTCAAGTCCCGCCGCCGCCCGCCCCCAACCTCCCGAACCACAACCGCCGTCCCACCAACCCCAGCCTGACCAACCCCAGCCGTGCCCTTGCCAGCCGTGCCCTTGCCAGCCGTGCCCTTGCCAGCCGTAGTCTTCCCAGCCCCAGCGTCGCCCTTCTCAGCCCCGACCGAGCTCGGCCGGTCACCCCCACCGGTCTTACCCGCCAGCAACGCAGTCGACTTCTCGCCGACACCGCTCTTACCGGCACCGGACGCGATCAGCCGCTGACCGCCGACGGTCTTACCGACCTCGGACGCACTCACCCGCGCGTCCTCGACGCCGCCCACAGCCTGCTTCTCACCTGCTGCGCGCTCATCGACTGCCGCCTCACCGAGCGCGATCACACCACCCACCGCACCCACACGCGCACCGTCGCCAGATTCCTTCCGCCCGGCTCCCCGCGCATCCCCCGGGGCGCCCACAGCCGCACCGTCGACGGACTCGTCCGACTGCTCTCCCCCGGCCGCCCGTGTGTCACCCGTCGCAGGGCTCGGGCCGAGTGCGATCGCACCACCCGACGCACCCACGCGCGCACCACCCGACGCACCCACGCGCGCACCATCCGACGTGCCCACGCGCGCACCTCCGCCGGACTCCTGCGGCGCCTCCGGCCCGCTCGTCTGCGCCTCGTTCGTACCAGCCCCCGCGGAGCCCGCACCAAGCGCGATCGCGCCCGCGACCCCACCGACGCGCACGCCCTCGCCGGACGCCTCCCTCAGACCGGACGCACCGTCGGTCGAGCCCCCCGACGACACACCCGCCGCCCCACCTTCACCGGCCGCCGTCGCGGCACCCACGTCGGCAACACCCGCATCCACGTCGCCTGCGCTCGCGTCGGATGCGCTCGCGTCGGATGCGCTCGCGTCGGTTGCCCGCGCAGGAGTTCCGCCCGTAACGGTTGCGTCCGTCCGGGATGCCTGCGCGGGAGCCGCGTCCGCAGGAGCCGCGCCCGCGGGAGTTCCCTCCCCGGCGGTCACCTCCCCAGAAGATCCCTCCCCGGGGGCTATCCCCGCGGGAGCTGCCTTCGCAGGAGTTGCCTTCGCGCGAGATGCGTTCGCGAGAGTTCCGTCGGCGGGGGTTGCCTCCGCGATGGCTGCGTCGGCAGGGGTTGCGTCCGCGGCGGTGACCTCCGCGGGAGTTGCCTCCGCGATGGCTGCGTCGGCAGTGGTTGCGTTCGCGGGAGTTGCCTGAGCGGAGGTTGCGTCGGCGGCAGTTGGCTCCGCTGCACCTGCGTCGGCCGGTGTGTCCGCGTCTGTGGTGGTTGCGTCCGCGGTGGCTACATCAGTCGTGTGTGGTGCTGTCAGCTCCTCAGGCTCGTCGTCTGTGGGCTGTTCGGTGAGGAGTGCGAGCTGTTCGCGCATCAGCTGGGTTACGCCGTCGACCAGCTGACCGGCGACCCGTAGCTGCTGCGACATCAGCGCAGCCATCCCGCTCCCCGGCAACTCCGCCGCGCCGGTCGCCGCCGCAGCCTCGTCCACCTTCGCCGCCAGCTCAGCCAACCCCGACCCAAGCACCGCCAACGCCGCCCGCGGATCCCGCGCCTCGCCAGCACCGTGCGCCGCAGCACCGTCGGCCTCAGCGCCGACAACCCGAGCACCGTCAGCTGCAACGCCTACAACCCCGGCACCTTCAACGCCGGCACCTTGAGCCCCAGCGCCTTGAGCCCCAGCACCTTCAGCTGCAGCACCTTCAGCCTTAGCTCCTTCAACTGCAGCGCGCCCAACCGCAGCATCCTCAAGCGGTACCTCGGTGTCACCAGCGCCCTCAGCCTCAGCACCGTCAGCCGACGTACCAACCTCCGCCGGCTCAGCGACCTCCGGCTCGGCCGTCTGCACGGCAACAGCCGTCGCCAGCTTGTGAGGCGTCGTGTACGTCAGGAACAAATCATCCGGCGCCAGCTCCACCTCGAACCGGCTCCGGAGCTGATCGATCACCGGCGCCATCGACGCCGGCGTCGCTCCCAGCTCCGCAAACGTGTGGTCCACCGTCAAGTCGTACGGATCGAGCCCATGCACCTCACACGTCAGATCGAGTACGACGTCCAGCGACTCCCGGTACCGCTCCGCCGACATCTCGTCGCCCGGCAACGACCCGGCCTGCGCGAGATAATCCGCATCGATCGCATGCGTCTCAGCCGGCAACGCGAACGGCGAAGCCTCCTCGGTCTCCCCGGGATCCGCCGCCTCGGCGACCGCCTCCACGGGCGGATCCAGCGGGATCCGCTTCACCGCAGCGCTCGACGGCGGCTCGAACACCACCGACTGTGCCCGCGCCGCCCGCTCGAACGCGTTCAACCTGGGCGCAACGTTGCCCCCAGCAACCGCCGTACCCGGCCCGGCAAGCACCGTCACCGACGGATCCACCGGATGATGCACGCGCCGGAACGGGTACGTCGGCAGTGGCACCCGGCCGCCGTCGGCGTACACCTTCGCCCACGCGATCTCGGTGCCCTGCTCGTACAGCTCCGCCAGCCCGTTCATCGTCGCGAGCACCGGGTCCTGCCCGAGCCGCTGCGCCGGGATCCACGTGCTGTTCGGTGCGATCCGCCGACCGGCGGGGCTGAGTACGGCGTCCGGCCCAAGCTCCAGGAACCGCCGGCACCCAGCCGCGGTGACCGCCTCGACCGCGTCTCCGAACAGCACCGGCTGCCGCAACTGACCGACCAGGTAGTCGCTGTCCAGCACCGTCCCGGACTCGAGCAGATCACCGGACCAGCTCGACACCATCGGGGTCCGCAGTGGCTTCAGCGTGATCTCACGGACGATCTCCGCGAAGTCCGACAAGATTGGGTCCACCAACGAACTGTGGAACGCCCGGTCCACATCCAGCCGCTGCCAGGCGACCTGCAGCTGGTCGAGCTTCGCCGCTAGCTGCCCGACGATCACCTCGGACCCGGTCAGTACGAACGACTGCGGCCCGTTGCCCGCAGCAACTTCCACGCCGGCGGTCCGGGCGATCTCGCGCACCCGATCGGCATCCGCCCGTACGGCGACCATTGCCCCAGGCACCGTTCCGCGCTGCATCAGTTCACCGCGCTTGGCAGTCAACCGTACGCCGTCCGCGACGGACAGCGCGCCCGCGACGCACAACGCGGCGTACTCCCCGACGCTGTGCCCCACGACCAGCGCGGGCTGCACGCCGAACGACTGCCACAAGCGCGCCAGCGCCACCTCGAACGCGAACAGCGCGGGCTGCGCCGTCTCGGTCGGCCAGACGCCTTCGGTGCCGGCAGCGGGCGTGAGGAGCAATTCGTTCAGGCTGCCGCCGGTCTCCTCGTGGTACACCCGGTCGCACTCGTCGAGCACCGACCGGAACACCGGGAACCGCGCCGCGAGCCCCGCGGCCATCCCGCGCCGCGCCGCGCCCTGCCCGGTGAACGCGTACCCGAGCGGCCCCGGCCCGCCCCGCGGTACCTCGGTCGCCGACGCGGAGCCGAGCGCGCTGAGCAGCTCCCGCTCCGTCCCGCCCGCGACCGCGATCCGGTACCGGTGCGCCGGCCGGCCGAGCGCCGCCGTACCGGCAAGGTCGATGAGCCGGTGACCGGTGCCGTGGTCGAGGTCCGTGCGGTACAGCTCGACGAGGTCGGCGAGCGCGTCCGGGTCCGGCGCGGACAGCGGCAGTACGACGGGGCCGTCGTCGCCGCGCCGGATCTGCCGCGGCGCCTCCTCGAGGATCACGTGCGCGTTGGTGCCGCTCGGGTCCAGCGCGCTGACACCGGCCCGCAGCGTCGTACCGCCGGACTCCAGCGGTACGGTCCACTCACGGACGTCGGTGCCGATCACGAACGGGCTGCCGTCGAGCGCGAGCGCCGGGTTCGGCTTGCGGTGGTTGATGGTCGGCACCAGCGTGCGGTGCTGCAGCATCAGGATCGTCTTGATCAGGCCGGCCATGCCCGCGGCGCTGTCCAGGTGGCCGATGTTCGGCTTCACCGACCCGAGCGTGCAGAACCCGACCTTGTCGGTGTGCCGGCGCAGCGCCGCCGTCAGCGCCTTCACCTCGGCGGCGTCCGCGGCCGGACTGCCGATCCCGTTCGCCTCGATGTAGCTCACCGAGTCCGCGTCGAACCCGGCCCGCTGCAGCGCCCGCTCGACCAGCTCGACCTGGTTGCCGTCGATCTTGCTGACCGCCGTACCGCGGATCACCGCGTACACGGTGTCCCCGTCGGCGAGCGCCTGGTCGAGCCGCTTCAGCAGCACCGCCGCGACACCGTTACCGCCGACCGTCCCGTCCGCGTCCGCGGCGAACGCCCGTACATGCCCGCTCGGCGACAGGATCGAGTCCGCCGTCGGCTGATAAGTCGTTGCCTGCGGCACCTGTACGGCGGCGGCGCCGGCGAGCGCGAGATCCGCGTCGCCCGACCGCAACGCCTGGCACGCCAGGTGGACCGCGACCAGCGACGACGAGGACGCCGACTGCACCCCGATCGCCGGGCCTGTCAGCCCGAGCCGGTACGCGACCCGGGTCGCGATCGAGTCGCGGGACTGGTGCTGACGGTTGTACAGGTTCATCCCGGAGCCGGCGAAGACGCCGACGCGCGCCGACGTACCGGCGTACCCACCGTGCTCCAACGCCTGATGACACACCTCGAGGAACAACCGCTGCGCCGGCTCCATCAACTCGGCTTCGCGATCGCTCAACCCGAAGAACTTCGCATCGAACGCCTCGACGTGCTCCAACCCACCCGAGACCGCAACAACCCCGTCGCCGGTGTCCGGCATCCCCCGCCGCACACTCTCCACTCCCCCGACAAGGTTCTCCCAGAACCCTTCCAGCGTCTCCGCCCCCGGAAACCGCCCAGCCACCCCCACCACAGCCACCGGCTCCACAACCCCAACCCGAGCCGCAACACCACGCCCGCCCTCAACCTGGGGTCCTTCAACCTGACCAGCACCCGCAACCCCACCCCGGCCGGCGCCCTCACCCCCGGCCCCCTCAAGCCCACCGCGCTCCTCACCCCCAGCACGGTCCTCAACCCCGCTGCGCTCCTCGAGCCCACCGCGGTCCTCAACCCGCGCGAGATCCTCAAGCCCAGGGCGGTCCTCACTCAAGCCGTCCTCTGCACCCCGCCCACCAACACCGACAGCCCCCGCCGCAACCGCCAGCACCCCACCCACAACCACAGCCGCCCCAACCCCACGACCGCCACCCTCACCGACACCGTCCCCATCAACGACGCCGGCCGCTCCAACCTCAACAAGCTCGTCATCGTCAGCACCGGCCCGACCGACAGAACCTGCCTCCCCGCCGCCCGAAACGACCTCAGCACCCTCAGCGCCTTCGGCGTGCTCTGCGTCCTCCGCGTCCTCAGCGTGCTCTGCACCTTCAGCGTGCTCGGCACCGTCAACAGCATCCGCAGCACCGTCAGACCCTGCGACACCCGCCGTCTCGTCGACAGCTTCGGCACCTGCTGCACCATCCGCCGCGACCCCAGCGCCGCCCTCCGCACGGTCGCCACTCCCCGACAGGTACTCCACGCCGGCATCAACACCACCGCCGGAACCCGCGGCACCGTCCACGCCAGCAGCATCGGCAATGTCGCCCGCAGTTACCGCATCCGCCGAATCTCCCGCACGTTCCGCAGCCGGCGTACCGTCCGGAGCGCCTGCAGGTACGTCGGCCTCCGCGTCGTCAGCGCCCGCCGTACGCGCGTCGTCCGCATCCGCAGCGACATCCCCAACCTCCGGGACCTCCGACTCGAGGTCTCCGTCCGCTACCTCTGCGTCCGACTGCTCATCAACAACGCCCTCAGAAGAGTCGTGCCCACCGACGCCGGGTCCAGAATCGCCAACGCGAGCACCGTCCTCATCCCGAGCGAGTACCCCGTCCACGCCGACAGGCTCCGCCGACACCGAAAGCTCGGCCGCGCCGACAGCTTCATCGCCAGCACCAGTCGACTCGTCAACAGCCCCGTCCCGCGCGGCCGAGTCGCCCTCATCGACAACGGCGTCGCCCCCATCAGGTACGACGTCGCCGCTCTCGGTCGGCACGATCTGGCCCACCAGATCCGGCTCGCCGGCGTCGTCACCCGCATCAGCCAAGTGGGCTTCGTCGACATCCTCGTCCCCGGCAGCCTCCGGCCGCGCAACAGCTGATTCCGCGTCGCCGAAGGCGACCTCATCCTTCGCGGAGCCGCGGTCACCGTCATCGACCGTGGCCTCGCCCCGAGCAGGTACGTCGTCACCCGCACCGACAACCGCCGTCTGACGAACGTCATCAGGCTCATCAGCCGAACCAGACTCGACAACGGCCCCACCGTCGTCAGCAACGGCTTCGTCCTCGTCAACCGTCGCCCCGACCGACACACCTTTCTCGGCATCGGCCTCGACACCCGCCACCGCAGCGTCACTCGCACCAACCGCCGCCAGCTCAGCCGCATCAGGCTCAACTACCGTGTCATCCTCGTCGGCGCCGTGGGACGCATCACCAACGCGGGACTCATCGCCCGAGTGCGACTCAACGGACGAGGTGGGCCCATCGCCCGACTGAGGCGCATCGCCCGAGTGAGGCGCATCGGCCTGGTCGGCCTGGTCGGCATGGTCCGCCCGGTCGGCCTGGTCGGCATGGTCCGCCCGGTCCGCCCGGTCCGCCCGGTCCGCCCGGTCCGCCCGGTCGGCCGCGTCGGCGAGCGACTCGGGCTCAACCGGAGCCGCGACGATCCCGTCGGCAACTGGGTCGGTTTCGCCGAGCAGGTCAACCCCGGCCGGGACCGCAGCAACCTGGTTGGGAGCTAAGTCAGCCTCGTCGGCCAGGTCGGTCTCGAACGCAGCCTCGTCGGTCTCCTCGGAAACTGCGTCAGCTGCGTCGATTGCAACGTCGCCGGACGCCGCGACCATGTCGGTCTTCGTGACCGGCGCCCCATCACCGGCAGGAGACACGTCTGCTGCATCTGCAGCAGTGGCACTCTGACCGGATTCCACGTCGGCCGCGTCGACGGCTGGACCGTCGCCGAGCACGGGCGCGTCCTCCTCGCGGGGCGCGTCCTCCTCGCGGGACGTGTCCTCGGTCGCGACAGGTTCATCCGTGGTAGCCGGCACGTCATCGGCAGCCGGCGCTGCGGCGACGGCGTCCGTCCCATCAGCTGAATCCATCGCCGCAGCCGCGGAGACCACCGCGGGGGCAGCCGACGTACTGACCGCTTCCATCGGAGCAGGCACGGAGTCGGCCGCCGGTACGTCCGTCACGCCAGAGGCGTCATCCTCGACGGGCTCGGAGGCGGCAGGTACGTCGGCGTCCTCGCGCGTCGGGTCCGTCTCGGTGATCGCGTCTGCGGCGGTGTCAGCTGTCCCGACCGGCTGTTCACCCGAACCTGTGCGCGGCTCTGGCGAGCTGGCCCCTGAGGCGTCTGAGGAGCCGCTGGCCGGATCGTCTTCGGTGTGAGGTTCGGGCTCGCCAGAGGTGTCGTTGCGTGCAGGTTCGTCGTTCTGGTGCGCGCTGGCCTCGGATGCGTTGGACTCGTCTGCGTCAGGTCGTTCAACGTCCGACAGGCTCGGCGTCTGCTGCGCCTCGTCCGTGACTTGGGAGGACATCGCGCCGGTGTGGCGCTCGGAGGTGTCTTCAGACGGAACTTTGTCGGATTCGACGGGCAGGTCGCCTGAGGTCGCCGCGCGCCCGATCGCGTTGGAGTCCTTGCCGGTACGGTCGCTCGCATCCGTGACGGGTACTGCGTCGGCGTTCGCAGACCCCGGGGTGGCCTCGTCTGAGGGTGGGGTGGCGTAGGTGATGCGGGCTAGTTCGATGGTGGCCGGTTCGTCGGTGGTTGGGTCATCCGACGGGGCGGCTGGGTGGGTGAGGGCGTCCGCGGTGGGGAGGTTTGGCTCGGGAGGGGACGTGGGAGTCGTAGCCGGCGGTACGTCGGACGGGGTTCTGGATGATGCAGGCCTGTACGTGGGCGCGGGTGCCGGTGCGGGCGCCGTGAATGGCGTGGGCTCCGCAGGCTCCACAGAAGACGCAGTTGCCGGCGAGGGGTTCGGGTCTGCGGGTGGGGTGCCCAGGGTGGGGCGTTGGGGTGGGGTGGGGATGGATTGTTGGAGTTCGCGTTTCCAGGCGAGGCGGGCGATCGGGAGTTCGGTGGTGCGCTCCGAGGGGTCCTCGTCGGCGTACGGGGTGTTCTCCGGCGTTTCTGACGGGCCTTGGCCGGTGGGGCCGCTGGCGGAGGTGGCGCCGGCGGGTTCTACGTGCGGATGGGGGGCGGAGTGCAGGGTGCCTTCCAGCCAGCGTTGCTTCAGGAGGGGGCGGAGGATCTTGCCGCCGGGGGTGGTGGGGAAGTCGCGGCGGGGGACGCCGACCACCTGGGCGGCCAGGCCCAGGCGGGTTCGGATCAGGGAGCGGATCGCCTGGTCCATGCCGGGGACCGAGTCGGTGGTGAGGGCGTAGAAGACGACCAGGCGGTCGGTGCCGGTGTCTTCGTCGGCTACGCCGCAGGCGGCCACCAGACCTTGTTCGGCGCCGACGACCGTGGCTGCGACGGATTCGATGTCGTGGGCGTAGTGGAGCTTGCCGGACATGATGATGCGTTCGCTGTCGCGGCCGGTGATGACGACCTGTCCGCCGGTGATGAAGCCCTGGTCGCCGGTGGCGAGCCATTTGCGGGCGGGCCAGTTGCCGACGGGGAACGCGAGCCGGTCCGCCTCGAGGTTGCCGAGGTACCCGGGGGTCACCCGCGCGGAGGCGACCTGCAGCTGGCCGATCCGGCCTTCGGGGAGTACGGCGCCGTTGGGCGCGACGATGCGGACCGTCGTACCGGGGGCAGGTGCCCCGACCGACACGAGCGACAGCACTCCGGGCGCCTCGACCCGCGGAGCGCCGGGTCGGGCGACCGCGACCTTGCCGGACGACGGGCGCTGGTCGACCCATTCGACGACGCCGGTCGGTGGGATCCGGACGCGGTGCACGTTCGGGGTCAGGCCGGGGCGCGCGAACGTGATCCCGGTGACCGTCTCGGTCATCCCCCACGCGGCGACGAACGTCTCCGGTACGACGCCGAACCGGTTCGTGACGCGCAGGAACTCCGACATCACCGGCACCGTGATCTGCTCGCCGCCACTGACCAGGCTGCGCAGCGCGGACAGGTCCCAGTGCCGGTCGGGCTCCCCCGCGACCGCGGCGGTCGCCAGCCGGTAGCCGAAGTTCGGCGACCACGAGTGGTTGACCCGGTGCTGCTCCATCAGGTCGAACCAGCGCAGCGGGTTCGCGAGCACCCAGTCGGTGTTCACGTGGATGTTCGTGCAGCCGGTGAACACCGGCAGCAGGTGGTACAGCAGGAACGCGCCGCTGCGGTCCAGCGGCAGCCAGTTCAGCGTCGTCTGGCCGGGGCGGACCGGGAGCATCGCCGGCGTACCGGCGGCGAACTCGACCAGTCCGCGGTGCGTCAGCTGCACCATCTTCGGCGTACCCGTCGAGCCCGAGGACAGCATCAGTACGGCGACGTCGTCCGCGGCCGGGCGGTGGAAGTCCGAGGTCGGTTCGTGGCCGGCGAGCGCGTCCGGGTCGAGGACCGGGAGGCCGAGGTCGTTCGGCAGGTCGGTCGGGCGGCCGATCAGCACCGTCCAGCCGAGCAGGTCGGTGATCCGGCGGAGCCGCTCGCGGCCTTCCTCGGTCCGGTCGCCGCCCGGGTTCGGCGCGACCAGCAGCGGGCGGACGCCGCCGAGCGTGCAGGCCCAGAACGCGGCGAAGAACCCGACCGGCTCGGTGCAGTGCACGACCGCGGGGTCACCGGCGCGTACGCCGTTCGCGCGCAGACCGGCGAGGATCCGCGCGGCCAGTTCGAGCAGGGTCGGGAAGTCGAGCTTGGTCTCGCGTCCGTCCGGGCCGATCTCGACGACGCCCGAGCCGGCGAAGTCGCGCGCCGCCCGGAGCAGCGCGCTCGGCAGGTCGCGGGGGTACCCGGCGGGAATCATCAACGCCGGCCCGGTGGAGATCGCCGGCCGGTCCGCACCACTTCTCACGCCGATGCCACCACCAGCAGCATCGACAGCAACGTCAGCACGAGCGAGCGGGGTACGCCGGGACGCGGGCAACCGCTGAGCGAGGCCGGTTGGCGACCCACGGACACGTGCCTCCCCAACTGGACGGAGCGGGACCGGGCGGACCCGCCTCACACACTTTCACACCGAGCTGTTGCCCCGTTTCCATCAGCCGGAACAGATGCCGTGACCGGGTACACCCGGTGCGTCATCGCGCCGACCGACAGCCGTGAACCCTACCAGCCGCGACCCGCCCTGGAGGAGTCCGTTCTCACCAGCCGATGGTTAAGAATCCCGCGACCACCGACATGGTTCCAACGAGTGACGAAAGCTTCCGATACGCCCCGTACGAAAGCCGTACGTCAGCGCCGTGGCGGTGCGGTGTCAGCGCTCCTGGCAAGAGTGATCCACGTCGAAAACATCACTCTCAGAAGGAGCGGGAATGTCCGTACAGGAGCTGCAGCAGGCCGCGCAGGAATTCGTCGACGCCGGGTTCGGCAGCCTCGAACTGCGGGTACACGACGAGAGCGGCGAGTACGTCGCGCGGGCCGGCATCCGGGAGCTCGGCAGCACCGAACTGCCGCCGGAGGACGGGCAGTTCCGGGTCGGCAGCGTGACGAAGACGTTCGTGTCGACGGTCGTACTGCAACTGGTGGCCGAGGGCAAGCTCGACCTGGACGGTAGGGTCGCCGACCGGCTGCCGCGTTTCCCGCTGGACGGGCGCATCACCGTACGGATGCTGCTCGACCACACCAGCGGCCTTTTCAACTACACCGGCGAGTACTACCCAGACGGCACGGTCGTCCCAGGCCTGCCCGCCACCGGCAAGGACTGGGCGGACAACCGACTGGTCGGCTACACCCCCGACGAACTCGTGGAGTTCGCACTGGCCAAGCCCGCACGCTTCGAGCCAGGCACCGACTGGAGCTACTCCAACACGAACTACACGGTCGCCGCCCTGCTGATCGAGGCGGTGACCGGCCGCACGCTGGCCGAAGAACTCGACAGCCGAATCATCAAGCCCCTCGCCCTCACCGGCACCGTCGAGCCCGGCGACCGTACCGACATCCCAGGCCCGCACGCCCACGGCTACTTCCGCTACCAGGACGGCGACGACTGGAAGGTCGTCGACGTCACCAACCAGAACCCGTCCCTCCTTTTCGCGGCCGGCAGCATGCTCTCCACCACCCGCGACCTCCAGGTGTTCATGTCCGCGTTGCAGACCGGCAAGCTCATCCCAACCGACCTGCTGGCCCAAATGCGCACACCGAACCCCAAGAGCGGCCCCCTGAACTACGCCCTCGGCCTCTTCAAGCAGGAAGCAGGCACCCAAACCCTCTACCACCACAACGGCAGCGCCCCCGGCGGCTACGGCGCCCTCATGTACAGCACCGCAGACGGCACCAAGACCCTCACCGCAGCCATCACCATGGGCGACTCAGAGGCCAACATCCTCGAGATCTTCCCGCCGGCCCTGGAGCGCCTGATCACCACAGTCTTCGCAAGCTAACAAGCAAACGCGACCACAGCGGGGGTCCGGGGGGCGAAGCCCCTCCGGGCGGGGCCCGGGGGCCACACCCCTCAGAAACACGACCAGCGCGTCGCAAGCCAACAAGCAAACGCGACCACAGCGGGGGTCCGGGGGGCGAAGCCCCTCCGGGCGGGGCCCGGGGGTCGCACCCCCGGACAACACGACGAGCGAGACCGGCCCGCGCACTCCGCGGGCACACCCCACCTACGAGCGAGTGGGCGAAGAGGGACTCGAACCCCCGACATCTTCCTTGTAAGGGAAGCGCTCTACCAACTGAGCTATCCGCCCGGATCCAGCGACCGCAGGAGTCTACCTGAGATCTCCGGCCGTCCAGACCAGCCAGGACTCCAGGGCCAGGTCGGCGATGTCCTGGAGTTCTTCGCGTCCGAGGCCGCCGGCCGCCTGGACGGCGATGCCGAACGTGACCGTCATGACGGCGTGGGCGAGGCGGCGGGGGTCGGCGTCGCGCGGCAGGTCGCCCTCCTGCACGGCCCGCCGGAAGCGCTCCTCGAGGCGTGCGGTCGAGGCGTTCCGCCACTCGGCCAGCAGGTCGTGCGCGGGACGCGCCGCTTCGCTCGTCGCCAGCGCGCCCTGGACGCCCAGGCAACCCGCCGGACAGTCGGGGCGGGTCGTGGTCCGTACGGCGCCGCACAGCATCGCCTCGACGACGGCGCGGGCGGTCGGCTCGGCCAGCGCCCGCGTCCCGTAGCCGGCCGGGCCTTCGGCGTACCGCTCGAGAGCTTTGCGGAACAGCTCCTGCTTGTCGCCGAAGGCCGCGTACAGACTGGGCTTGCTGATGCCCATGGCCTTGGTCAGGTCGGTGAGGCTGACGCCCTCGTAGCCGCGTTCCCAGAACAGCCGCATGGCGCGTTCGAGCGCCTCGTCGACGTCGAACTCCCGAGGCCGCCCCTTGACGGCGCCGCCCGTACCTGCCATGTGTGCACAGTACTCGCGGAGTACCGCCTACAGGCGCTCACCACCGGTGGCGTCGATGATCTGGCCGGTGATCCACCGCGCGTCCTCGGAGACGAGCAGAGCGACCACGTCGCCGACATCAGCCGGTTCGGCGACGCGGCCGAGGGCACGCTGCGCGACGACGGCGGCCGACGCTTCGGGGTTGCCGCGCAGCCAGTCGGCGTTCATGTCGGTGTCGGTGGTGCCCGGGCGGACGGCGTTCACGGTGATACCGCGTGGGCCGAGGTGCTGGGCGAGCGGGAGCGTGAGGGCTTCGAGCGCGCCCTTGGTCATGGTGTAGCCGATGATGCGCGGGATCGGGACGCGGGTGCCGCCGGAGGAGATGTTGACGATCCGGCCGCCGTCGGCCAGCCGCGGCAGCGCGGCCTTGATGATCAGGTACGGCGCGGTCGTGTTGATCTGCTGCTGGCGGAGGAAGTCCTCGGCGGACAGCTCCTCGATGAGGCCGTTGAGGGCGATCCCGGCGTTGTTCACCAGTACCCGGACGGGCGCGTCGCGCAACTGGCCGGCGGCCGCGTCGTAGGCAGCCCAAAACGCGGTGCCGGTATCGGGTTCGGCCAGGTCGGTGGCGAAGGCGAACGCCGTACCGCCGGCCGCGGTGATCTTCCCGACGACGTCGGCGGCAGCAGCCGCGTCCTGCCGGTAGTGCACCGCGACGGTGTATCCGTCGGCGCCGAGGCGGGTGGCGATGGCCGCCCCGATGCCACGGCTGCCGCCGGTGACCACAGCGATGCCGGTGTCGATGTCGGACATGATGCCTCTCTCTTGCCCTGGAGCGGGCGTTCGGTGGATGCCGATCAGAGAGGACAAACCTGAGCTCGAGCGATTTTTATTCCGACCGGAACAGAAATGCTCAGTGATCCCGGAGGCCCGCCAGCGCGGCGGCGTAGTCGTCGAGGTTCCTGGCCTCCGGCAGCGGGTTCACGACCGACCAACGGACGGTCCCGGAGCCGTCGATCACGAAGGTGCCGCGCAGGGCGCAGCCGCGGTCGGCGTCGAACACGCCGTACGTCGACGCGATCGCGCCGTGCGGCCAGAAGTCCGTCAGGAGGCCGAACGGCAGCGACTGGGCGTCCGCGTAGGCGCGGAGCGTGAAGAGCGGGTCGCACGAGATAGCCAGGAACTCGGCCGCGGCCAGCAGGTCGGGGCGGTCCCGGAGCGCGGCCAGCTCGCTCGTGCAGACCTGGCTGAAGGCGTACGGGTAGAAGACCAGTACGACGTTCCGGCCGGCGTAATCGCTCAGCCGGACCGGTTCGCCGTACTGGTTCTGGGTGTGGAAGGCGGGCGCCCGGCTGCCGACGGCCGGGCCGGCAGCGGGGGACGTCACCCGCGGCGACCGGACTTCGGGACCACCAACTTGGTCGCGGACCAGTCGTCGGTGACGCTCAGCGTGCTCGTGGTGGCCAGGCCGGCGACCGGGGCCGCCTCGGTGATGTCACTGGTCTCGACGTAGCCGTCGCGGCCGACCTTCGGCGTCATCAGCCAGACCACACCGCCGGCCTTCAGATCGGTCAGGATGTCGAAGAACGCGTCGACCAGGTCGCCGTCGTCCTCCCGGAACCAGAGCAGCACCGCGTCCACGACCTCGTCGGTGTCGTCGCCGACGAAGTTCTCGCCGGTGACCTCCCTGATTGCGTCACGCAGGTCGTCGTCGCAGTCGTCGTCGTACCCGATCTCCTGCACCACCCAGCCGGCTTCCAAGCCCAGCCGGGCAGCCATGTTCGGGCCGCCGCTCTTGCCGTCCGCGTGATCCGCGGTCGCGCTCACGTGTCCTCCTCCGTGGTCCCCGCTTGCCCGGGGGTAGGTGTCATAGCTCTACTACTAGCGATACAGCTAGCGGTAGTCCATCGTGACGTACCGCGTCGCGCAAGTATGCACCAGGGTTCCGTGACGTGTCCGGTATCCGCGCGCCGGGTACCGGGCGTGTCCGCTGGGCTCCCGGCCGACCAGCCGGAATCGGGCCGGAAGGGAAGGCGAAGTAGAACGCATTCCGAACAGGTGACAGGATTGCGGTGAAGACAACCAGAGAGAACGGCAGGACACCGTGGCTTCCGGACACGAACCACCAGCCATCATCACCGAGGGGATGCCCACCCAGCTCCCCGACATCGACCCCGACGAGACGCGTGAATGGGTCGAATCGCTCGACGCCGTCCTGGACGAACGGGGCAAGGCGCGAGCGCGCTACCTGATGCTCAAGCTGATCGAGCGGGCCCGGGAGCGACAGGTCGGGGTGCCCGCCCTGCGGAGCACCGACTACATCAACTCGATCCCGCCCGAGCGCGAGCCGTGGTTCCCCGGCGACGAGCACATCGAGCGCCGGATCCGGGCCTTCATCCGGTGGAACGCCGCGGTGATGGTGAGCAAGGCGAACCGCAAGGGCCTGGAGGTCGGCGGTCACATCGCCACCTACCAGTCCGCCGCGAGCCTCTACGAGGTGGGCTTCAACCACTTCTTCCGCGGCAAGAACCACCCCGGCGGCGGCGACCAGATCTTCATCCAGGGGCACGCCTCCCCCGGCATGTACGCGCGCGCCTTCCTCGAGGGCCGGCTGAGCGCGGACGCGCTGGACGGGTTCCGCCAGGAGGTGTCGCGCGGCCCGCACAACGGGCTGTCGTCGTACCCGCACCCGCGGCTGATGCCGGACTTCTGGGAGTTCCCGACCGTCTCGATGGGTCTGGCCTCGCTGAACTCGATCTACCAGGCACGGTTCAACCGCTACCTGCACAACCGCGGCATCAAGGACACCAGCCAGCAGCACGTCTGGACGTTCCTCGGTGACGGCGAGATGGGTGAGCCGGAGTCGCTCGGCGCGATCGGCCTGGCCGCACGCGAGGAGCTCGACAACCTCACGTTCGTGATCAACTGCAACCTGCAGCAGCTGGACGGACCGGTTCGTGGCAACGGCAAGGTCATCCAGGAGCTGGAGGCGTTCTTCCGCGGCGCCGGCTGGAACGTCATCAAGGTGATCTGGGGCCGCGAGTGGGACAGCCTGCTCGCCCAGGACCACGATGGTGCCCTGCTGAACAAGATGAACACCACGCCGGACGGCCAGTTCCAGACGTACTCCGTCGAGTCCGGCGAGTACATCCGGAACAACTTCTTCGGCGGTGACGCGCGGCTGCGGCAGATGGTCAGCGGGCTGTCCGACGAGGACCTGCGCAAGCTGCCGCGCGGCGGTCACGACTACCGCAAGGTGTACGCCGCGTTCAAGAGCGCGACCGAGCACGTCGGCCAGCCGACCGTGATCCTCGCCCAGACCATCAAGGGCTGGACGATCGAGGCGCTGGAGGGCCGCAACGCGACCCACCAGATGAAGAAGCTCACCTCGGACGACCTGAAGGCGTTCCGCGACCGGCTGTACCTGCCGATCGAGGACAAGGACCTCGAGGACGCGTACAACCCGCCGTACTTCCACCCCGGCACCGACTCGCCCGAGTACCAGTACATGATGGAGCGCCGCAAGCAGCTCGGCGGTTCGCTGCCGGAGCGCCGGGTGCAGCCGAAGGCGCTGAAGCTGCCGGGCGACGACGTGTACAAGCCGCTGGCCAAGGGCTCGCACGCGCCGGTCGCGACCACGATGGCGCTGGTCCGGCTGTTCCGGGACCTGATGAAGGACCCGGAGATCGGGCACCGGATCGTCCCGATCGCGCCGGACGAGTACCGCACGTTCGGTATGGACTCGATGTTCCCGACGGCGAAGATCTACTCGCCGCACGGCCAGAACTACGACGCCGTCGACCGCAACCTGCTGCTGTCGTGGAAGGAGTCCACGGCGGGTCAGCTGCTGCACGAGGGCATCAGCGAGGCCGGCGCGATGGGCTCGGTGCTCGCGGCGAGTACGGCGTACGCCACGCACGGTGAGCCGATGATCCCGTTCTACATCTTCTACTCGATGTTCGGGTTCCAGCGCACCGGCGACTGGATGTGGGCGCTCGGCGACCAGCTCGGCCGCGGGTTCCTGATCGGTGCCACCGCGGGCCGTACGACGCTGACCGGCGAGGGACTGCAGCACGCGGATGGGCACTCCCCGCTGCTCGCCTCGACGAACCCGGCCGCCGTGCACTACGACCCGGCGTTCGCGTACGAGATCCCGTACATCGTCAAGGACGGCCTGCGCCGGATGTACGGCTACGGGCTCGACGAGACCAAGCCGTACGGCGAGGACGTGTTCTACTACCTCACCGTCTACAACGAGCCGGTCGCGCAGCCGGCCGAGCCGGAGAACCTCGACGTCGCGGCCTTGCTCAAGGGCATGTACCGCTTCAACGAGGGGCACGTCGCCGACCACGACGACGCGCCGCGGGTGCAGCTGCTCGCGTCCGGCGTCGGGCTGCCGTGGGTGCAGAAGGCGCAGCAGATCCTCGCCGAGGAGTACTCGGTGGCCGCGGACGTCTGGTCCGTGACCTCGTGGAACGAGCTGCGCCGGGACGCCGTCGCCGCCGAGCAGCACAACCTGCTGCACCCGGACGAGCCGGAGCAGGTGCCGTTCGTGACCGAGCAGCTGAAGGACACGAAGGGTCCGGTCGTCGCGGTCAGCGACTTCATGCGCGCGGTGCAGGACCAGATCTCCCGCTGGGTCCCGAACGACTACACCTCGCTCGGCACCGACGGCTGGGGCCTGGCCGACACCCGGGCCGCCGCCCGCCGGCACTTCCAGGTGGACGCCGAGTCGGTCGTCGTGGCCACGCTGGAGATCCTCGCCAAGCGCGGTGACGTGAAGCCGGAGGTGGCCGCCGAGGCCGCTCGCAAGTACCGCATCGACGACCCGACCGCGGTCGCCGGCGTGAAGCAGGAGGGCGCCGGGGCCTGACCCCGAGCGTCCCTGGCACGGGCCGTCCACCTTCGGGTGGGCGGCCCGTTCTGCGGTCAGGGGGTACGGCGGTGGGCGACGACCTCGATCTCGACGAGGATGTCGCCGAGGTCGGCGCCGGCGGTCAGGCGGGCCGGGTACGGGGGCGTGAAGAACTCGGGAAAGACCGAGTCGTAGCCGTCCCAGTCGCGGTCGGGATGCTGCAGGAACGCGGTGACCTTGACCACGTCCTGCAGGCCGCAACCGGCCTCGGCGAGGATCGCGGACAGGTTGCGGAAGACCTGGCGGGTCTGCTCGGCGGCGTCGCCCGGTCCGACGAGCTCGCGGGTCGCCGGATCGAGCGGGCCGAGCCCGGCGGTGAAGACCAGGTCACCGGCGATCCGGGCCTGCGAGTAGTGCCCGCGCGGTGCCGGAGCGGCGCTGGTGGAGACGGAATCTGCGGGGGAATCTGAGGCCATGCGCACAATGCTAGAGATATCTTCGGTATTTCGGCTATAGCGATCCGATCCCGGCGAACTATTGCGGGCGGTCTGAGCACCTCCTAAGCTTCGAGAAACAGAAACTAATTCCGATATCCCGAAGGAGAGCGGATGCGTGTGGCTCTCGCGGGGCTGGGGGACATCGGTCTCACCGCCCACCTGCCTGCCTTGCTGCGCCATGCCGCCGTCGAGGTCGCCCGGGTCGTCGACCCGTCGCCGGAGCGCCGCTCGCTGGCCGCGCGGATGGTCCCGGCCGGGACGTCCGTCGAGGCCGAACTCGACACCGACGGGATCGACGGCGTCGTACTCGCCACGCCTCCCTGGGTGACCCCGGGGCTGGCGGTGCGGTACGCCGAGGCCGGGTTGTTCGTGCTGGCGGAGAAGCCGGTGGCCACGTCGGTGGAGGCCGCTCGGGTGTACGAGCAGCTGGACGACGAGCAGCGGGCGCGGGTGCAGATCGGGCTGACGTATCGCCACGATCCGGCGATCCAGCAGCTGAAGGAGTGGATCGACGACGGCACCCTCGGTACGCCGGTGCTCGTCCGCGCGCACATCTACGACGAGCCGTACGACCCCGCGAACACCGACCACACCCGGCTGATCGCCACGACACTGGAGCACGGAAGCCCGGTCGTCCACGAAGGGGCGCACCTGTTCGACTGGCTCAGCCACCTGCTCGGCGGACAGCCCGAGAGTCTCGACGACGCCTGGTCGGTGCAGACCCGCCCGGGGCTGCCGGCGCCGAACGTCGTCGGCGCCCGGCTCGGGTATCCGGGAGGGCATCGGGCGCTGGTCGAGTTCGGGTGGTTCACGGCCGCGCTCCCCCGGTGCGAGCTCACGTTCCTCGGGGACCGCGGGCTGGCGACGCTCGACGGGTTCACGTTCGACCTCCGGCTCAGCACCGCGGCCGGGGATCGCGAGGTACGGTTCCCCGGGGACCGGACGACGCGTTGCTTCGACCTGCAGGTGCAGCGGTTCGTCGAGCTGTACGACGGGACCCGGAAGGCCGGCGTACCGTCGCTGGACGACGGGATCGCCGCACTGCACACCGCGCAATGTGTCGCCGGGAGGGCCGGATGACGTTCGTCCGCTGGCAGTATTCGAACCGCCGTACGCTCGGAGAGCTGTTGCCCGAGGCAATAGTCGTGGTCCCGCTCGGGGCCACCGAACAGCACGGCCCGCACCTCGCGACCGGCACCGACTGGATCCTCGCCGAGGCCGTCGCCGGCGAGGCCGCCGTGCTGGTCCACGACCGCGCCGCGCGCCCGATCGTCCTTACTCCCCCGATCCCCTTCGGAGCCTCCGACCACCATCTCCCCTTCGGCGGCACCCTCTCCCTGTCCCCCGAGACTCTGCTCGCCGTCCTCCTGGACCTCACCCGCTCCCTGGAGTCCGCCGGCGCCACCCGCCTCGTCCTGGTCAACGGCCACGGCGGCAACACCGGCGTCTGCCACGCCGCAGCCGCCGCCGCATCCACCCGGCACACCGTCAACGTCGCCCACGTCGACTACTGGAATCTCCTGCCACCACAGGAGAATGTGCCGGTGCCGGGCCATGCCGGCGAGTTCGAGACCGCCCTGATGCTTGCCCAGGACAAGAGTTTTGTTGCCGAACGCAAAGAGCGCGTCGACCTGCCGGCCGGGGACGTCGTGGACGACGTCGCGCTGCACACCGCGGAGAGCTGGCAGCGCATCGACGGCTACACAGATCGACCCGAACTGGCCGACGTGGCGATCGGGCAACAGTGGTTCGACCAACTGACGGCCGCACTCGGCGACCGTCTGCTTCGACTGGCGGAGGTGCTGTGATCGACTTCCATACCCACACGCCGGCGTGGGAGACCGCGACCTGGCTGGGTGGGGCGGCTTTTGGGGCCGACGAGTTCGTCGGGTTCATGGACTCGGCGGGGATCGAGCATGCGGTCGTGCTCAGTCACGACGGGCTGTTCGATCCGACGCCGGAGTCGAACGACCGGCTGGCCGAGTTCGTGCGGGCGTATCCGGACCGGATGACCGGATTCGGGACCGTCGCCGTGCGCCGCAAGACCGCGGTGGACGAGGCCGAACGAATGGTCGGCGAGCTCGGGCTGCGGGGGCTGAAGCTGCACCCGTGGCTGCAGGGGTTCAGCATGCACGAGCGGTCCCTCGACCCGATCTGCGAGGTGATCACGTCGGTCGGCGGGGTGCTGCTCAGCCACGACGGTACGCCGCCGTACTCGACGGCCGGGCAGATCGCGGCGCTCGCCCGGCGGCATCCGAAGCTGCGGGTGGTCCTCGGCCACGGCGGGCTGCACGACCTGTGGCGGGAGGCGCTCGCGATGACGCAGGAGACCGAGAACCTCTACCTGTGCATCTGCGGTACGCCGCCGTACGCCGCGCGCCGCATCCTCGCCGAAGCCCCGCCGCACAAGGTGATCTTCGGGACCGACGCCGGCCTGTCCGACAAGGCCAGCCAGGACTACGCGGTCGCCCGGGTGAAGGAGATCGACGGCTGGGGCATCACCGACGCGCAGCGCCAGGCGATGCTGGTCGACAACCCGCGCCGCCTGCTGGAGCCCGCGTGACAGCCACCGTCGCCGCGATCCAGACCGCGCACGTCAGCCTGCGTGCCGACCCGGAGCTGCTGGTCCGCGGTGCCCGCGGCCCGCACGACCGCTCCGACTTCCTGCTCGTCCGCGTCCTGACCAGCGACGGCGTCGAGGGGTACGGCGAGGTCAGCGCGACCCCGATCTGGTCCGGCGAGGACGGTACGTCGGCGGACCACTTCATCCGCACGGTCCTCGCGCCGGCCCTGCTGAACCGGCCGCTGACCCCGGTCGGCGCGCTGGAAGACCTGATGGACAAGGCGTTGCAGGGCAATCCGTTCACGAAGGCGGGCGTCTCGATCGCGTTGTGGGACGCGTTCGCCCGGAGGCTCGACGTACCGCTGGCGGTCGCGCTGGGCGGGCCGTACCGGACCGAGATCCCGATCAAACTCTCGCTGTCCGGGAACGACGAGGAACTCGAGCGCGCGTACCACGCGGCGCGGGCGGCCGGGTTCGGAGCCTTCAAGGTGAAAGTCGGCCTCGACCTGCCCACCGACCTCCGGCGGGTCCGCCGAGCCCGCGAGCTGGCCGGCGACGCGTTCCTCGGCACAGACGCCAACGGTGGTTGGACCCGAGCCGAGGCAATCAGCGCAGTTCCCGAGCTGAAGGCACTCGGAGTCGCGTTCCTCGAGCAGCCGCTCGAGCCCCGCGACGTACAAGGTGCGAACGAGGTCCGGCAGCTCGGGCTGCCGGTGATTGCCGACGAATCGGTGTTCGATGTGCACGATCTGCTGACCGTGATCGAGGCGCGGGCGGCGGACACCGTCAGTTTGTATGTGGGCAAGAGTGCGGGGCCGGGGCGGGCTGTCCGGATGGGGCAGTTGGCGGCGGCGCACGGGATCGACGTGCTGATCGGGTCGAACGGCGAGCTGGGGATCGGTGCGGCGGCGCAGCTGCAGGTGGCGGCGGCACTGCCCCGGTTGTCGGCGTACCCGAGCGACATCATCGGCGCGCACTACTACACCGAGGACGTGCTGGCGAAGCCGCTGGACAGCGACGGGCGACACGTCCGGCTGACCGGCGGCGCCGGCCTGGGAGTGACCTTGCGAGACGACCTGTTGCGGGAGTTCCGATGATCGTCGACGTTCACGCACACACACCGACCCACCGCGACGCCGTCCCCGACGACGAGCGGCAGGTCTACACGAACTGGCGCAACGACCGCCCGGTCGAGACCGCGAACTCGTGGGCCGACTACGACCGGGCGATGGCAGCCGCCGACGTGTCGATCGTCTTCAATATCGCTGTCGACAATCCGCTCGAACTCACCGGGCTGCCGTATCCGCCGGAGCGCTGCAACGACGCGACCGCCGAGTTCGTCAAGGACAACCCGGCGAAGCGGATCGGCTTCATGTCGGTGAACCCGACCGCGCCGGACGCGCTGGAGGAGGCCGACCGCTGCCGCGACCTCGGCCTGGTCGGCGTGAAGCTCGGCCCGAACTACCAGAACTTCGACCCGCTCGGCGAGCCCGCGCTGGCGTTCTACGACTACTGCCAGCGGCACGGCCTGCCGATCCTGTTCCACTCCGGCGCCTCGCCGATGCGGCACGCGCCGCTGCGCTACACGTACCCGCTGGTCACCGACGAGATCGCGCTGCGGTACCCGGAGCTGCGCATCGTGATGGCGCACATGGGCCACCCGTGGAGCCGGGAGACGGTCGTGACGATCCGCAAGCACCCGCACGTGTACGCCGATGTGTCGTCGATCTACCTGCGCCCGTGGGTGCTCTACCAGTCGCTGATCAACGCGGTCGAATGGGGCGCGACCGGGAAGCTGCTGCTCGGGTCGGACTACCCGATCGCCAACACCGGCGAAGCGATCGCAGGATTGCAGACTGTCAACAATATGTTGGAGGGCACCAAGTTCCCGCGGGTCCCGGACGAGGTCGTCGACGGGATCGTGCACGCGGACGCGCTCGGTGCTCTCGGGCTGGAGGTGCCCGCATGATCATCGATGCCCATGTCCGGATCGGCGACAGCCGGGACGCCGGTCTGAAGCCGGCCGGCCTGCTGGCCACGATGGATGCCCTCGGCATCGATCAGGCGCTGGTCGCGCCGTCGGAGCGTTGCATCGCCTACGACAACCGCGAGGGCAACGAGGACACCGCCCAGGCCGCCGCGGAGTCGGACGGCCGGCTGCTCGCGTACGCCGTCGCGAACCCGTGGCGCGGCCGGGCCGCCCTCGACGAACTCGACCGGGCCCGCGACGCCGGTGCGGTCGCGCTCGCGGTGGACTCGGTCCTGCAGGGCTTCGACCTGCTCGACGGCCTGCTCGACCCGCTGCTCGACTTCGCCGCGTCCGCCGGCTGGTTCGTGTACGTGCGCACCGGTACGCCGGCCACCGCCCTCCCGCTGCCGCTCGCCAGCCTCGCCCGCCGGCGGCCCGGGCTGCCGGTGCTGATGGGCAAGAGCGGCGCCACGGACTTCTGGATCGACGCGATCCCGGCCCTGCTGCACGCGCCGAACCTGTACGGCGACACGTCGTACGCGCCCTGGGACACGGTGCTGAGCGGGTTCCTCGCGGAGCCCGGGATCGGCGCGGAGCGGCTGGTGTTCTCGACCGATTCGCCGTACACCGTGCCGCTTGCGGAGGTGGACCGGATCCGGGACTGGCCGGTCGATCCGGACCAGAAGGCGGCTGTTTTCGGCGGCAACATCGCCAAGCTGCTGGGGCAACACCGATGAGCACAGTGACCACACAACGGGAGGCAGACATGGTCACCACGGAGGAGATCGGGGCCGAGCGGGCAGGCGACGCGTCGCTGCTGGTGCGCGGCGTGTCGCCGGTGCTCGAGGTACCGTTCACGGCCGACGGCGAGGTGGACTACGACGGCTTCGGCCGGGTCGTGCGGTACGTGCTGGGCACCGGCGTCACCAGTGTGATGTTCCCCGGCTTCGCGTCCGAGTTCCACAAGCTGTCCGAGGACGAGCGCCGCCGGCTGACGGAGATCCTGCTGGTGCACACCCGCGACCGGGACGACGTCGCGGCGGTGGTCGCGGTCCAGGATCACGCCACGCAGCTCGCGGCGCGCCGGGCGCGGGAGTCGGTGGAGGCCGGCGCCGACCTGATCAACCTGCTGCCGCCGCACTTCCTGTCACCGTCGCGGGGGTCGCTGGAGCAGCACGTCCGGACGGTGCTGACCACGATCGACCCGGTGCCGATGGTGCTGCAGTACGCGCCGACCGAGACCGGGACCAGCCTGGACGCCGACCTGCTCCGCACGATCGCCACCGACCACCCGAACCTGCGGCTGGTCAAGGTCGAGTCGAGCCCGCCCGGCCCGCTGATCGCCGAGCTGGCCGAGGGGACGCCGCCACTCGCCTCGGTCGAGGGGTACGCCGGGGTGCAGCTGCCCGACGCGATCCGCCGCGGCGCGGTCGGCACCCAGCCGGGCTGCTCGCTGACCGAGCTGTACGTCGAGATCTGGCGCCGCCTGACCACCGGCGACGGCGAGGACGGCGTCGAGCTGCACCGCCGGCTGCTGCCGTACATCTCGTACTGGATGCTCGACACCGAGCGGATCATCGCCGCCGAGAAGCTGATCTCGGTACGCCGCGGCCTGTTCGCGAGCGCGTACTGCCGCGAGCCCGCGCACCGCCTCGACGCCGAGGAGATCCGGATGGTCGACCGCCTGCTCGCGGAGTTCGCGGACCTCCTGCCGCACCTGGGCTGACCCAACGGATCTCCAGGCCATCACAATCACGCGAACAGACGCGGGTCCCGCGGGGCGGCCCCCGGATCTCTCGATTGTGATGGCCTGGAGGTCCGCCCCCTCCCCGGCATGGCCGCGCGAGTTGCCCGTTCACCGGCAGGTGAACGGGCAACTCGCGGGTTGACCCCTCGGTTACTGGGCGCGGAGGCGGGCGGTCAGCGCGTGGCCGTACATGAGTTCCGCATCGGCAATCGCCGCCGTCGACGGTGCGATCGACCGGGCGCCGTCCGCGGTGAGGCGCTGGTACGTGACCGTCTTCAGGAACTTGCCGACCCACAGCCCGCCCGTGTACCGCCCGGCACGCCCGGTCGGCAGCACGTGGTTGGTCCCGATCGACTTGTCCGAGAACGCCACGGTCGACTCCGGCCCGACGAACAGCGACCCGTAGTTCCGCAGGTTCGCGGCATACCAGTCGTCGTCGGCAGTCTGTACTTCGAGATGCTCCGGCGAGTACGAGTCCGAGATCTCGACCGCCTCCTCGCGGGACTCACACACCACGACCGTGCCGTGCTCCCGCCAGGCCGCGCCCGCCACCTCGACAGTCGGCCAGTCCCCCGCGAGCCAGCGCTCGACCTCGGCGATGACCGCCGTACCGAAGGCCCGTGACGTGGTGACGAGCAGCGCCGGGCTGTTCGGGCCGTGTTCGGCCTGGCCGAGCAGGTCCGCCGCGACCAGCCGGGCGTCGGCGGACTCGTCCGCGATCACCGCGACCTCGGTCGGACCGGCCAGCAGGTCGATACCGACCGTACCGAACAGCTGCCGCTTGGCCTCGGCGACGTACGCGTTGCCGGCACCGACCACCAGGTCGACCGGCGGCACGTCTTCGATGCCGAAAGCAAGAGCCGCGAAGGCCTGGACGCCGCCGAGGCAGACGATCACGTCGGCGCCGGCCAGGTTCATCGTGTAGAGCTGCGGCCCGTAGATGCCGGCGGCGTCGCGGGGTGGGGCGACGGCGACGACGGTGTCCACACCGGCGACCTTCGGGACGGTCACCGTCATGATCGAGGACGCGATCAGCGGGTAGCGGCCGCCGGGTGAATACGAACCCACCTTCGCGACGGGGATGTGCCGATGCCCCAGCACCACACCGGGGAGGGTTTCCACCTCCAGGTCGGTGAGGGTGGCGCGTTGGGCTTCAGCGAAGTTCTGGACCTGCGAGCGGGCGAACTCCAGCTGAGCGGCCAGGTCGTCGTCGACCGTGGCGGCCTTGATCTCGGCGGCGGAGACGACGAACGACTCCGGTTCCCAGTGGTCCAGCCGGGCCGACCAGCGGCGGATCGCCGGGCCGCCCTCGTGCTCCACCTCGGACAGGATCCGGCTGACGGTGTCGATCACCTCCTGCTGCCGAACGACGCGTTGCGGCCAGCCGGTCTTCAGGTGTTCGGCCATGATCACTCCCCTTGGTACACGCGCGAGATGGCCGCGAAGATACGCGCCGGACGGTCCCGGAGGTAGTGGTCGTAGACCGACAGGAGTGGACCACTGCCCTGCAGCTTCCAGTCCGCGTCCTCCTCGAACCCGCCGTTGCGGATCCCGAGCCCGATCGATTCGACGTGGTCCACGCCGACGTCTATGTACTGCCCCGCGGTCTCCTGCAGCACGTGCAGCCGGAACGTCACGTCCACGAAGTTGCGTCCGGCAACGTGCTGGGTGACGTCGACCGGGCCCTCCATGCCGTCACCATTGGTCCACACGGGCCAGCGCTGCTCGTGCATGTCCATGGTCCACACGACCGTGTCGTCGATCAGCAGCTCCAGCTGATACCGCCCGGGCTCGATCCCCGGCGAGAGGAACCAGCGGTGGTACCAGAACGACACCTCGTAGCGCGGCGACCGCGGGTCGACCGGCACCCGCTGCGTCGCGGTGGCCGTGGTACCGGCGGCGGCCCGGCCGCGGGAGTTGACCAGCGCCAGCCGCCCGTCGCCGTACAGCGCCTTGTTGTCGGCCGTCGGCGCCGGCCCGTCGTCGAGCTGCGTGCCGTACGAGATCACGCCCGGGATCCGGCCGGCCGCGACGTACTCGGCCGCCGTCGTCAGCGTGTCGGTGCAGTACTGCGGGGTCGCGTGCAGCGGCGCGTCCAGGAACCGGCCGGTGTAGATCAGCGGGATGAGCTCCAGCCCGCGCGGATCGGTGAGCGCCAGGATCTCGTCCAGGCAGGCGCCGAGCGAGGCGGCGACCGTGGTGTTCTCGTGGTGCCCGTCGAGGAACGGGTAGATGATCCCGTCCACGAACTCGCCGTACTTGTCGAGGAACTCCGCGTTCGTCGCCATCCCGAAGTACGCGCAGGTGTAGAAGTGCAGGTCCGGAGCGTGGGCGAGGAACTCCCGCATGTACTCCGGCGTGAACAGCGTGGCGTTGTTCCCGACCTCGAAGTCGTCGATCGCCCACGCCTTGAAGTTCGGGTAATTCGCCCCGAGCTCGGCGAACGCCTTCGCCCAGCCGACGTAGTCCAGCCGGTACGGGCGGGAGGCGCGGCCGTAGTCCGACGTCTCGGTCGGCGGCACGATGTACGGGATCACGTCGATCCCGGCGGCCGCCGCCGCGGGCAGGAACTCCTCGCACAGGTCGTCGAAGTCGGTGGCGGAGTCCCAGATGCAGTACAGGTACGTGTTCGCGTTCAGGTCGAGCAGCCGGCGGATCAGCGCCGGGGTGTCCAGGTGCCGGTAACCGTCCGCGCGGGGCTGGCGCTCGCGGAGCGAGGCGCCGACCGTGTTGCCACCGGTCAGGGTGGCCTTGATACCGCCGGTGGGCTGGGGATACGGGCCGTGCGTGGTCATCGGAACCACTCCTCAGTATTTTCGAGATTTCGAAAACAATTCCGCTATCTCAGAAAAGCCTAAGTCGCTCGCCGGACCCCGGCAAGCCTCAGAGTTCGGTCGCGCCGAGCCGCTCGGAGATCGTGGCGGCCAGCTGGACCAGTCCGGACTGCGCGAGCTTGCGCTTGTCCCGGGTCAGATCACGCGCGAACGAGGTGACCCCGACCGCGCCGGTGACGTGCCCGCCGGCCGCGAAGAACGGCGCGGCGACGCAGGCGATGTCGGCCTGCTCCTCCTGATCCTCGACCGCGAACCCCTGCTTGGCAATCCGGGCCAGCTCGGCCCGGAAGCTCTCCTCGTCGACCGGCTTCGCCTTCGGCCCGTACCCCGGCTCGAGCCGGCCGAGCAGCGGCTTCAGGTCGTCCTCCGGCAGGTACGCCGCGATCGCCCGGCCGAGCGCGGTCAGATTGAAGTGCGAGACCTTGCCCGGATACGTGTCGAACTGGATGAACCCGGGCATCGCCGCCTTCGCGACGTACACGACCGAGGAACCGGTGAGGACGCCGATGTGCACCGGCATGCCGAGCCGGTCGGCCAGCTCGCGCATCTCCCGGGACGCGACCGAGGACAGGTCGACCTTGCGGATCAGCTGGGTGGCGAGCCCGTACAGCCGCAGCGTCGGGCGCCAGAAGTGGCTGCGGCCGACCACCCGGCGGGTGGCGTAGTCGCGCTGCTCCAGCGTGTAGACGATCGAGGCGCAGGTTGCCAGCGGGATCTTCGCCTTCTTGGCCAGCGCCGTGAGCGTGAGCTCCTCGTCGGACTCGACCAGGGTCTCGAGCACGGTCAGCGCCCGCGCGACCGCCGGCGACGGCGATCGCTCCCCCGCTGTCTCACTCACCATGCTCGGAGTGTAGCGCCCGGAACGGAAGCTGTCTTCGAGTGACGGTATATACGGGATGATGAAAATGCACCTCAGATCTTGAAGTATGCAACATTTCGTGGGACTGTCCCGGAAAGAGTGCTGATTGGCGGACTTGGTCCGCGTGGGAGGTAGCCGCCGTGTCCGATCCCCTGAGCCGCCGGACGTTCCTGCGGGTTTCCGGTCTCTCGCTCTCCGCGACCGCTGTCGCGGGGTGCTCGTTCTTCTCCACCGATGCCAAGAAGTCCACCGGTTCGGCCGCCGCCGACGCCGGCGCCAAGGAGTCACCGGTCCTGACCAAGCTGGTCAAGGACGGCAAGCTCCCGCCGCTCGAGCAGCGGCTGCCCAAGAACCCGCTGGTGGTCAAACCGCTGCAGAGCGCCGGCAAGTTCGGCGGCGTGATGCAGCGCGGCCAGATCGACCGGAACGCCACCCAGAACCAGTACGTCGAGTTCGCCGGACTGCTGGAGTGGACGCCGACGACGCCCGCGAAGCCCGGCCCCGGCCTGGCCGAGAAGTGGGAGATCGAGGAGGACGGCAAGGTCTACGTCTTCCACCTCCGCGAGGGCGTGAAGTGGTCCGACGGCAAGCCGTTCACCACCGACGACCTGATGTTCGCCTACGAGAAGGAGTTCCTGAACAAGGAGCTCAACCCGGTCTTCCCGGGCTGGCTGGCGCCGGGCGGGAAACCCGGCAAGTTCGTCAAGGTCGACGACCACACGCTGCGGATGGAGTTCGAGGTACCGCACGGTCTGCTGCTGAAGTACCTGTGCTTCATCGGGCTGACCGGGTTCGGGTCGTCGTCCGCGCTGCTGCTGCCGGCGCACTACCTGAAGCAGTTCCACAAGGACTTCGTCTCGCCGGCCCAACTGCAAGCGCTGATGAAGAAGAACCCGGCCCCGTCGTGGGCCGACTTCTTCAAGGCGAAGCGGGACATCTGGAAGAACGCCGACGTACCGATCCTCGGCCCGTGGAAGCTGGTCGCGCCGCTGCAGGGGTCGGGCGTGACAGCCCGGCTGGACCGCAACCCGTACTACTGGAAGGTCGACGAGCAGGGCCGCCAGCTGCCCTACATCGACAGCCAGCAGTACACGGTGATGCCGTCGGAGACCCTCGGGCTGCGCGCCGCGAACGGCCAGCTCGACCTGCAGGTCACCGACATCCAGGCCGAACAGCTCCCGCTGCTGATCAAGAACCAGCAGGCCAAGGGCTACAAGGTGAACCGCTGGGTCGCCGAGCCGAACACCTCGCTGCAGCTCAACCAGAGCCACCCGGACCCGGTCCTGCGGGCCCTGTTCCAGAAGCTCGACTTCCGCGCCGGTCTCTCGCACGCGATCAACCGCAAGGAGATGAACGACGCGCTGTTCGCCGGGCAGGGCTTCATCCGGCACCCCTGCGCCCAGCCCGAGGACGAGTACTGGGAGAAGGGCATGGGCCAGCGCTTCATCGAGTACGACGTTGCCGAGGCCAACAAACGCCTCGACGCCGCCGGGCTTACCAAGCGCGGGCCGGATGGTATGCGGTTGCGGCCGGACGGCAAGAAGCTGCAGCTCGTCGGCCGCTGCTTCGAGGTCGGCGTCGGCATCGACGCGATCAGCGTGCTGGAGTACGCGCAGCGGTACTGGAAGGCCGTCGGCATCGACATGGTCGCCAAGCAGATGACGCTGGAGCTCTGGTACGACGAGATCCCGCACGGCAACTACGACCTGGTCGCCTACCCGCCGGCCACGATCCTGTGGGACATCGACTCGCTCTGGTACATCCCGACCAACGGCCTGACGTACTGGGCGCCGAAGTTCGGCAACTGGTACGGCAACCACAAGGACCCGTTCGGGATGGAACCGACCGGCGACTTCTTGAAGCTGCAGCAGCTGTACGACGAACTGGTGACCACCGCCGACGACGCGAAACGGCTCGACCTCGGCCACCAGATCCTGCACCTGCACGACCAGAACGTGTGGATCATCGGCACGGTCGGTACGCCGTTCCAGCCGCTGATCGCCGCCGGCGACCTGAAGAACGTCCGCCCGGACGCGATCGCCAGCTTCCGCACCCATTACGAGAACGCCTCGTCGCCGGAGCAGATGTACTTCGACTCCCCGGAGAAGCACTCCTGACCCGAAGGGACTCAATTGGCCGGCTATCTGCTCCGTCGCCTGCTGGCGATGCTGCCTACCGTGCTGCTGATCTCGCTCGTGTCGTTCCTGATCATCCAGCTGCCGCCCGGCGACTTCCTCACCTCGGTCGTCGCCAGGCTGCAGCAGCAGGGACAGACCGTCGGGGCGGATCAGCTCGCGGCGCTGAAAGCGCAGTACGCGCTCGACAAGTCACCGATCGAGCAGTATCTGCGGTGGATGTCGAACATCGTGCTGCACGGTGACTTCGGTCAGTCGTTCGAGTACAACAGACCGGTCGCGTCGCTGATCGGCGAACGACTGCCGCTGACCATGGGCCTCGGCCTGGCGACCTGGCTGATCGGGTGGACGGTGGCGCTGCTGGCGGGGATCTACTCCGCCGCCCGGCGCTACTCGAAGCTCGACTACGTCATCACCGCGCTGACGTTCCTCGGGCTCGCGATCCCCGGGTTCCTGGTCGCGCTGACCGTCGTCTACCTGGAGTTCAAGCTGTTCGGGCAGACGTTGTCGGGGACCATGTCGCCGGAGTTCGAGGGCGCCGTGTGGAACCTCGGCAAGCTGCTCGACGTACTCAACCACCTCTGGCTGCCGGTGCTCGTGCTGGCGTCCGGCGGTGTCGCGGGCACGATCCGGGTGCTGCGGGCGAACCTGCTCGACGAGCTGCACAAGCCGTACGTGACGGCCGCCCGCGCCCGCGGACTCGACGAACGCAAACTGCTGATGCGCTACCCCACACGGGTCGCGCTCAACCCGTTCATCGCCACGATCGGCTGGACGATCCCGGCACTGTTCGACGGTGAGGTACTCGTCGCGAGCGTGCTCGGCCTGGAGACCACCGGGCCGCTGCTGCTGAACGCGTTGAAGGCCCAGGACATGTACCTGGCCGGCGGCATCATCCTGATCGCCTGCGTGCTGACCGTGATCGGCACGCTGATCTCCGACCTGCTGCTCGCGGCCGTCGACGCCCGCGTCCGGATCGGGTACGTCGGGAGCGGCAAATGACCACGATCGAGGCCGAACCGACCCTGGCGCTGGCGTCCCAGCGGACGCTGATCTGGCGCCGGTTCAAACGCAACAAGCTCGCCGTGGTGTCGCTGTGGGTCCTCGGGCTGATCTACTTCACCGCCGCGTTCTGCGAATTCCTGGCGCCGCAGGCCCAGGACACGTACGCCGCCGACCGGGCGTTCGCGCCACCGCAGGTACTGAAGGTCTCGCTGACGTCGAGCCCACACCTGTACGTCAACGGCTACAAGGGCACACCGAACCCGGAGACGCTGCTCCGCGACTACACCACCGACAAGTCCCAGCGGTACGGCGTCCGCCTGTTCGCGAAGGGCGACCACTACAAGCTGTGGGGGCTGATCCCGTCCGACCGGCACCTGTTCGGGCCGAGCCAGCACGGCGCGCCGTTCCACCTGCTCGGCACCGACGACCAGGGCCGGGACAACCTGTCGCGGGTCATCTACGGCACCCGGATCTCGATGTCGGTCGGGTTGATCGGCGTCCTGATGGCGCTCGTCCTCGGGTTGCTGCTCGGCGGCATCTCCGGGTACTTCGGCGGCCTCACCGACGGGATCGTGCAACGCGTGATCGAGTTCTTCATGTCGATCCCGACGCTGCCGCTCTGGCTCGGCCTCGCGGCCGCCGTACCGCCGGGGTGGAGTGCGCTGAAGACGTACTTCGCGATCACGCTGATCCTGTCGCTGATCGGGTGGACCGGGCTCGCGCGGGTGATCCGCAGCCGGTTCCTGCAGATCCGCGGCGAGGACTTCGTGCTGGCGGCCGAGCTGGACGGCGCGCGCTGGCACCGGGTGGTCGGGCGGCACATGCTGCCCGCGTTCACCAGCCACATCATCGCGTCACTGACCCTCGCCGTCCCCGGCATGATCCTCGGCGAGACCGCGCTGTCGTTCCTCGGGCTCGGGCTGCAGGCGCCGGTGGTCAGCTGGGGCGTGCTGCTCAGCACCGCGCAGAGCATCCGGGTGCTGACCGCGGCGCCGTGGCTGCTGGCCGCCGGCGGCGCCGTGGTGATCGCGGTGATGGCCCTCAACTTCGTCGGTGACGGACTCCGGGACGCCGCCGACCCGTACGAATCATGAGGAGGCCTGTGAGCGAGCCGCTGCTGGAGATCGAGAAGCTCAGTACGCACTTCGACACCGCCGACGGGCTGGTCAAGGCCGTCGACGACGTCACGCTGCGGGTCGAGCCGGGCAAGACGCTGTGCATCGTCGGCGAGTCCGGCTGCGGCAAGAGCGTCACCGCGCGGTCGATCCTGCGGCTGGTCGACCCGCCCGGGCAGATCGTTGCCGGCAGCATCCGGTTCCGCTCCGGCGACGAGGTGGTGGACCTGGCCGGGCTCGATCCGCGCGGGCCGGAGCTGCGGCGGATCCGCGGCAAGGAGATCGGGATGGTCTTCCAGGAGCCGATGGTCGCGCTCAGCCCGGTGCACACGATCGGGCAGCAGCTGGTCGAGGTATTGCGGTTGCACGAAGGTCTCGGCAAGAAGGAGGCCCGGGAGCGGGCGATCGCCGAACTGCGCGGCGTCGGGATCCCGCACCCCGAGCAGCGGATCGACGCGTACTCGTTCCAGCTGTCCGGCGGGATGCGCCAGCGGGCGATGATCGCGATGGCACTTGCTTGCCGTCCGCAACTACTGGTGGCGGACGAGCCGACGACCGCGCTGGACGTCACCACCCAGGCGCAGATCCTGCGGCTGCTGCGCTCACTGCAGGAGGAGCGCGGGATGGCGATCCTGTTCATCACCCACGACCTCGGCGTGGTCGCCGAGCTCGCCGACCGTGTCGCGGTGATGTACCTCGGGAACGTCGTCGAGGAGTGCGACGTCGACTCGCTGTTCCACGACCCGCGGCATCCGTACACGCGGGCGCTGCTGCGGTCGGTCCCGCGGATCGAACGGCGGGCGCGTCGTCGATTGCCGACAATCCGCGGACAGGTCCCGCATCCGCAGCAACGGCCCAGCGGCTGCCCGTACCGGACCCGCTGCGACCACGTCGTACCGGGCGAGTGCGACGCGGAGAACCCGGAACTGGTCAGCGACGGCGACCGCGAGGTCCGCTGCGTGCACTACCCGACCGCGGACAGCATCCGCGCCGGGCACGACCTGCTACCCGTCGAGGAGGTGACCGCCGATGCCGGCTGAGGAGATCCTCCGGGTCGAGGGGTTGACGATGCGTTTCAGCGGCGGCTCCGGCCTGTTCGGGCGGCGCAACCGGTCCACCGTGAACGCCGTCGACGACGTCGATCTCGTCGTCCGGCGGGGCGAGACGCTCGGCCTGGTCGGCGAGTCGGGCTGCGGCAAGACCACGCTCGGACGGTGCATCCTGCGCGCGCACAAGCCGACCGCGGGGCGGCTTGTGTACCGGCGGGCCGACGGCACCGAGGTCGATCTGGCTTCACTGTCCCGGTCCGAGCTGCGCCCGCTGCGGACCGAGATCAGGACCGTCTTCCAGGACCCGAACTCGTCGCTCAACCCGCGGATGACCGTCCAGCAGATCGTCGCCGAACCGCTGATTGTCAACAATCTGGCAACCGGCAGCGAGGTGAAGGATCGGGTCGGCGAGGCCCTGCGCCGCTGCGGGCTCCGCCCCGAGCTGATGCGCCGCTACCCGCACGCGTTCTCCGGTGGCGAGCGGCAGCGGATCGGGATCGCCCGGGCGCTCGTCACCGAGCCGCGCCTGGTGGTCGCGGACGAGGCGGTCAGCGCGCTCGACGTCTCGGTCCGCAGCCAGATCCTGAACCTGCTCGAGGACCTGCAGGACGAGCTCGGCCTGACGTACGTCTTCATCTCCCACGACCTCTCGGTCATCCAGCACCTCTGCAACCGGGTGGCCGTGATGTACCTGGGCCGGATCGTCGAGGAGGCCGAGACCGAGGACCTGTTCGAACGCCCCCGGCACCCGTACACCGAGGCGTTGCTGCGGTCGGTCCCACGCCCGGATCCGCGGCTGCGCCGGCGCGACGACGTACTGCCGGCCGGCGAGATCGCGACCCCGGACCAGACCTTCTCCGGCTGCCGCTTCCAGCCGCGCTGCCGGTACGCCGTGGACCTGTGCTCACAGGTGGAGCCGGACACCGTCCCGCGCTGCCACCGGGCCGACGAGCTGGAGTTGGACGGGGTGTACACGACGATCTGACGTTCCTGTTGCTACGGTCGGACCTGCAGTCCGATCTCACGGGGAGTAGTCGATCGTGTCCGAAACGCAACAGGCGGCTGAGGAGAAGTCCTTCTTCGGGCATCCGCGCGGGTTGATGACCCTGTTCACCACCGAACTGTGGGAGCGGTTCAGCTACTACGGGATGCGCGCGATCCTGCTGCTGTACCTGACCGACAAGGCGCACGGCCTCGGCCTCGGCCAGTCCCTCGGGCAGGCCGTGGTGTCGATCTACGGCGCCTCGGTCTACCTGCTCTCGGTGCTCGGCGGCTGGTTCGCGGACCGCGTCTTCGGCGCCCGCCGCACGGTCCTGTACGGCGGCGCCGTGATCGTCGCCGGCCACCTGTGCCTGGCGCTGCCGTCCACCGGTCCGGCGTACGCCGGGATCGCACTGGTTGCCCTCGGCACCGGTCTGCTGAAGCCGAACGTGTCGACGATGGTCGGCACGCTCTACGAGCAGGGCGACCCGCGGCGGGACTCGGCGTTCTCGATCTTCTACATGGGGATCAACATCGGGTCGTTCTCGGCGCCGTTCGTGGTCGGGTTCCTGCGCCGCGAGTTCGGGTTCCACGTCGCGTTCGCGGCGGCCGCGGTCGGGATGACGCTCGCGCTGATCGCGTACCTGCTCGGCCGCCGGACCCTGCACGGCCGCGGCGACACCCCGCCGAACCCGCTCACCGCCGCGGACCGGCCCGGGATGATCAAGGTGTCGATCGCGGTGCTCGCGCTGCTGGCGGTCGTGTTCGCGTGGTCGGCCTGGCGGTCCGGCGGCCTCGGCCCGAAACCGGTCGTGGACGCGATCTCGTACCTGTGCTTCCTGGCCCCGATCGCGTACTTCGTGATGCTGCTGCGGAGCCCGCTGGTGACACCGGTCGAGCGGCAGCGGGTCCGTGCGTACATCCCGCTGTTCGTGGCGGCGATGCTGTTCTTCATGCTGTTCGAGCAGGCGGCGACGACGCTGACGTCGTTCGCCGCGGACCGGACCCAGCTGAGGCTGTTCGGGGTCGAGATCTCGCCGGAGTTCTTCCAGTCGGTGAACCCGTTCTCGATCATCGTGCTGGCGCCGGTGTTCGCGGTGATCTGGATCAAGCTCGGCGATCGCGGCCCGTCGATCGGGCAGAAGTTCGCGACCGGCCTGCTGCTCGCCGGGGTGTCGTTCGCGGTGATGTCACTCGCCTCGTCGGTTGCCGGCAGCAACCTTGCGTCCCCGCTCTGGCTGGTCGGCGTGTACGTGATCCAGACCCTCGGCGAGCTGTTCCTCTCCCCCGTCGGCCTGGCCGCCACCACCCGGCTCGCCCCGCAGGCGTTCCTGAGCCAGATGATGGCGCTCTGGTTCCTGGCCCCCGCCGCCGGCCAGGCGATCACCGCCCAGCTGGTGCAGGCGACCCAGGGCGCCTCCGACACCGCGTACTTCGGCGGCCTCGCGGCCGTGACGATCGTGGTCGCGTTCGCCGTGTACGCGTCGGCGCCCTGGATCCGCCGGCACACCGACTAACCGCACCGGACCCTGGGCTGATCGTTGAGACGTTCACCCGTCGGATTACCCGTTGGCAGGCCGCATGCAGCGCGGTAACGGACCATCTCAGAGGTGAACCGCTCAAACGTCAGCCGTCCGGGCCTCCCCGGGAGAGGCGGAGTTACCGAGGTGTCAGCGGCACCCAGGTTCGGAGTGCGGCGTCGAGGCCGGTCGCGGTACTGTCCGCGGCGGCCCAGGCGACGTAGCCGTCCGGGCGGACGAGTACGCCGGTGAGTTCGCCGGCGTACTTCGTGGTCAGCACGCGCACCCGGTCCCCGGCGAGCTCGCGGAGGGCCGCGGAGTCGGCGAAGTCGAGCAGCAGCGGCTTGCCGTCGGACAGGTGCTCGCCGAGCCGGGTGCCGTCGGCGAACTCGAAGTCCGGCGCGCCGGAACCGACCAGCTCGTGCTCGCCCTCGATCGGGTAGCGGTGCAGGACGCCGGAGAGCTTCTTCGCCAGGTACGTCGAGCCGCTCGGGGTCTGCAGGAGATCCGTGACGACGCTGCGCAGCGCCGCGCTCCGGAAGTCCGTCCGCATCAGGGCGATCTGCGCCCGCGTCCAGTCCAGCACCCACGCGCCGACCGGGTGCCGCTCGGTGGTGTAGGTATCGAGCAGACCCTCAGGGGCCGTGCCGTTGATCGTCGCCGCGAGCTTCCACCCGAGGTTGACCGCGTCGCCGATCCCGAGGTTCAGCCCCTGGCCGCCGAACGGCGAGTGCACATGCGCGGCATCACCCGCGAGCAGCACCCGGCCATTGCGGTACGACGTCACCTGGCGCGCGTTGTCCGTGAACCGGGTCGCGCTGTGCACCTTGGTGACCGTGACGTCGACGCCCGTGACGTGGCGCAGGCTCGCCTGGATCTCCTCCGCGGTGATCGGCGCGTCCCGATCCACCGGCGGGCCGTCGAACTCGACCGTCAGCACCCGCCCGGGCACCGGGCCGTGCGCGTAGACACCGGTCGGCGTGTGGTTCCAGCTGCGCTTGAGCCCCTCTGCCCCTTCGAGATCCACGATCGCCTGCCGCCCGGTGATCTCCGGATCGGTCCCCGGGAAGTCGAACCCACCCAGCTTCCGCACCAGGCTCCGGCCGCCGTCACACCCCACCAGCCAGGCCGCCCGCACCGTCGCCTCGGCGTCATTGCCGACAATCCTCTCGTCGACAATCCGCTCGTCGACAATCCTGTCCGCCGGGTGAGCGGCGCTCAGGTGCACCGTGACCCCGTCGCCGTCGTCCTCGAAGCCGGTGACCTCGACGCCACGCCGGATCTCGACGCCCAGCTCGGCGGCGCGCTCCCCCAGCGCGGCCTCGACGGCCTGCTGGCCGACGGCGAAGATCGACATCGCCGGGCCGGCGTCGCGGAACGCCGGATCCTCGAAGTCCACGCCGGCGGAGCTGACCATGATCCCGGCGAAGTGCCCGGCCGGCGGCGGTCCGCTCGGACCCTTTCCGCCGCGGAACGCCTTCATCTGCTCGAACGCCTGCCGCTGCACCTCCTGCAGGCCGGGGAGCAGCCCGCGGCGGTAGAACGCCTCCGCGGTCGGCACGTTGATCGACCCCGCCTTGATCGTCGGGTCGATCTCGAGCAGCCGCTCGACGACCAGCACATCCAGTCCGGCCAGCCGGAGTTCACAGGCGAGCATCAGGCCGACGGGCCCGCCTCCGGAGATCACTACGTCTTTGGTGTCCATGCGAGGAATACTAGACCGAGTACAAAATTTGGTCCAGTATAATTCTCGCCATGCCCCAGCCAGGACTGCGCGAACGCAAGAAGCAGGCCACCCGCCGGATGATCGCGGACATCGCCACCGGGCTGTTCGCGGTGCGCGGGTTCGACGCGGTCACGGTCGCCGAGATCGCCGAGGCCGCCGGCGTCTCGAAGATGACCGTCTTCAACTACTTCCCGCGCAAGGAGGACCTGTTCCTGGACCGGCACGCCGACCGGCTCCGCGAGCTCGAGGCCGTCGTCCGCGACCGCCCCGCCGGCGAACCGATGCAGGCCGCCCTGCAGCGCTACCAGCACGAACTTCTCGCCGCCGGCCATCCGCTGTCCGGCGCGATCGACGGCGTCCGCGGCTTCTGGGCCGTCCTCCGGTCGAGCCCCGCGCTGATCAGCCGCAGCGTCGAACAGGAACACGAGGTCGGCGACCTGCTGGCGGCCGTCCTCACCGAGGAGACGGGCGACGAGTTCACCGCCCGCCTGACCGGGAACCTGATGGCCGCGACGCTCAGCACGATCTTCCGTACGGCGGTCGCCCGGATCGTCGCGGGCGCGGACGTCGATGTGGTACGTCGCGAGCAACTCGCCGTCATCGACCGCGCGTTCGAGGTCCTCGAGTCCGGAATCGGCCCGCAGAGGGAGCCGCTTCACTCCGGCGGGTGAGGCGGCAGGCCCGTCGTACGGCCGATGCTCGGAGCGTGAGCACAACAGAGCGACCCGTCCCCCGCTGGGCCTACGTCCTCGCCCATGCGATCCCGTTCCTCACGCTGCCGTCCGGGCTGTGGCGTCTCGGCCTGGTGTTCGGCTCGTCGATGGGCATGCTGGACGACCAGGGCCAACCGGCGTACGCCGGTGGTCTCGGCACCAAGATCTACATCGTCTCGCTGACGATCTTCTCCGAGCTGGTCGCGCTGACGGCGCTCGGCATGGTCAGCCGCTGGGGCGAGGTCGCGCCGCACTGGATCCCGTTCATCGGCGGCCGCCGGGTCCACCCGTACGCCGCGATCGCGCCGGCCACGCTCGGCGCGCTGAGCCTGATCGCGATCTGGACGTACGGCTTCCGGGACGTCTTCACCAAGGAGTTCATCCCGTTCTCCAGTACGCCGTGGGCCGCCCTGATGATCAGCTGCTACGCACCCCTGCAGCTGTGGGGCCCGTCGCTGCTGGTCCTCACCTGGGCGTACTACCGGCGCCGGGTCAGCGCGCCCGCGGTCGCGGTTTGAGAGTGGTCGCGGGCAACGGCGGCGCCGGGAGGGGTGCGCCGTCGTACCCGGGCACCATCGGGAACCGGTCGTTGCCGCCGGCATCGACCGCGGACTGCCAGGCGTTCCGGGCGGCGACGATCTCCTCGTGGCTGCGGCCGATGAAGTTCCACCACATCACCAGCTCCTCCTCGAACGGCTCGCCGCCGAGCAGCAGCAGCCGTACACCGTTGTCGGAGGCAACCAGTTCGACCGCGTCCCGGCCGGAGCCGAGGTAGGCCATCTCGCCGAAGCCCGCCGTCAGGTCCCCGACGGTGACCGAGCCGTCGACGACCAGCACGGCGTACTCGTCGGACCGGGTGAGCGGGAGGACGACGGTCCGGCCGGGCTCGATCGTGAGGTCCGCGCCGACCAGCGGGGTGTACGCCGGTGCCGGTGACGTGACGCCCGCGACGGTACCGACCATCACGATCAGGTGCGCGCCGTCCAGGTCCAGCTCCGGCAGGTCGGCGTACGCGTCGAACGCGGGCGGCGTCGTCGTCCGGACGCTGTCCGGCAGCGCGACCCACAGCTGCGCGCCGTGCAGGCGCGGTGGGGCGTCCGGCGTGGAGACCTCGGAGTGCGCGATCCCGTCCCCGGCGGTCATGATGTTGAGCTCGCCGGGACGGACCAGCGCGTGCGATCCGACGCTGTCGCGGTGCTCGATCTCGCCCTCGAACAGCCAGCTCACCGTCTGCAGGCTGGTGTGCGGGTGCGGCGGGACGTGCATCCCCGCCTCGCCGGGTACGTCGTACGGGTCGACGCGCCGGGTCAGGTCGTCCGGCCCGTAGTGGTCGACGAAGCACCACGCGCCGACCATCCGGCGGTTCTTGTTCGGCAGCAGCCGCCGGACCTTGGTGGTCCGGCCCAGCACCACCTCGCGCGCCTCGAGCATCTCCAGCGCGGGACCGTCACACTCGCCCGTGCCGACCACTTCCGCCGGGTCCTTCTCGAGATCACTCACAGCAGCCCCTTCCACCGGACGACGCAACGAGCGTACGACGCTAGACCCGGCGCGCGAGCATCAGCTGCAGCAACGGCCAGCTCTCGTCCCGCGCGACGAGCTCGAAGCCGGCCGCGGCGATCAGCTCGTCGTCGACCGGGTCGGTGTGCAGCCCGTGCCGGAACACCGTCTTGACCACGACGTTCCGCGGCCTGCGGAGATCGGCCAGCATCAACCGCCCGTCGGCGGCGAGTACCCGATGCGCCTCGGCCAGCGCCCGCGGCCGGTCGTCCGCCGCGATGTGGTGGAACGCCAGGCACGACACCACCAGCTCGAACGAGCCGTCGTCGAACGGCAGCTCCTGGGCCCGCGCGACCCGGACCTCCGCGTCGTCCGGCAGCCGCCGCCGCACGAACCGAACCATCGTGCCGCTCGGGTCGATGCCCGTCACCCGGCCACCAGGTCCGACCGCGGCGACCAGCCGGCGCGCGAGGTACGCCGTACCCGTCCCGAGGTCGAGCACTCGCTCCCCCGTCCGCGCCCGGCTGAGGCGGACGATCCGGTCGTACACCTTCGGACGTTGCCCGAGGAACACCACCCCGGCGGCGAGGTCGTACAGCCGGGCCTGGTGGATCACGACATCGCTCATGACTAGCTGTTCGTCCAGTCGAGGAGGGTCTCGGAGTCCCACGTGTTGATGACGCGCTCCGGGGCGACGTCGCAATCCTCGGCGCGTTCGCAGCCGTAGACCTGCCAGTCGAGCTGGCCGGGTGCGTGCGCGTCGGTGTCGATCGAGAACAGGCAGCCCGTCTCCACCGCCATCGACAGCAGGCGCTTCGGCGGGTCCAGGCGTTCGGGGCGGGAGTTGATCTCGACCGCGGTGCCGAACTGGCGGCAGGCCTCGAACACCACCTCGGCGTCGAACTCCGACTCCGGCCGGGTACCGCGGGCGCCGGTGATCAGCCGGCCGGTGCAGTGCCCGAGCACGTCGACGTGCGGGTTCGCGATCGCCCGGACCATCCGCTCGGTCATCGGCTCGGACGCCATCCGGAGCTTCGAGTGCACGCTCGCCACCACGACGTCCAGCCGGGCCAGGATCTCGGAGTCGCAGTCCAGCGTGCCGTCCTCGTTGATGTCCACCTCGATGCCGTTCAGGATCGTGAACCCGTCCAGCTCGTCCTGCAGCAACTTGTTGAGCTCGGCAACGACCTCGAGCTGCTGCAGCCGGCGTTCCCGGGACAGGCCGTTCGCGACCGTGAGCCGCGGCGAGTGGTCGGTGAGCGCGATGTAGGAGTGCCCGAGCCGGTGCGCGGTCCGGGCCATCTCCTCGATCGGGCTGCCGCCGTCGGACCACTCCGAGTGCAGGTGCAGGTCGGCCTTGAGGTCGGCGCGCAGCCGGTTGCCGGCCGTGGTCAGCTCGCCCGCCGCCTCCTCGAGCTTCACCAGGTACGCCGGGGTCGCGCCGTCCATCGCCTCGACGATCACGGCCTCGGTCTTCGGGCCGATCCCGGCCAGCTCGGTCAGCGTCCCGGCCCGGCGCCGCGCCCGCACCTCGGTGGCCGGCAGCGCCGCGATCGTGTCCGCGGCCCGCCGGTACGCCTTCACCCGGTGCGTCGGCTGCCGATCGCGCTCCAGGTAGTACCCGATCGCGCGCAGTGCCGCGACCGCCTGGTCCACACCCGCCTTGTCCGTCATTCCCCCATCTTCGCTGGTTGCCCGTCCAGTTGGAGGGTTGCCCACCGGGATTTTCAGTGGGCAACCCTCCAGCTCGGGAGTTGTCCCCTCGGCTGGAGGGTTCGCGGTGAGTGGCTGCGGTGCGGGCTGGGCGGTGGGGCGCGGGCTGGGCGGCGGGGTGGTTGGGCGGGCTATCGTCTGGGGGTGGTGACGAAGGCGCATCGGGCGCGCGCGGACCGGCTGCAGCTGGCCACCGGTGCGCTGGCCACCGCCGCGATGGCGGCGATGGAGGCCAAGCTGCCGTGGTTCGCGAAGCTGTCCGCGCAGGACCGGTCCTGGATCGGGCTGGTCGCGCAGTCCGGGATCTCGGCGTTCGTCGACTGGTTCCGCGATCCCGAGGCGCACTCGTCGATGCCGACCCGGATCTTCGGGTCCGCGCCGCGCGAGTTCACCCGGGTGATCTCGCTGCACCAGACCGTCGACCTGGTCCGGACCACGATCGAGACCATCGAGACCACGATCGGCACGCTGCTGCCGCCGGCCGACGTACCGGTCGTGCACGAGGCGATCCAGCGGTACGCCCGGGAGGTCGCGTTCGCCGCCGCCACCGTGTACGCGCAGGCCGCCGAGATGCGCGGCGCCTGGGACGCCCGGCTGGAGGCGCTGCTGGTCGACTCGGTGATCCGCGGCGAGACCGACGAGACGGTCCGCTCCCGCGCCTCCGCCCTCGGCTGGACCGGCGGCATCGGTACGACGGGGTCGGCCGAGGTGGCCGTGGTGGTCGGACGGGCGCCCGAGGCCGAGACGCCGCCGCCCGCCACCGGCAGCTCGTCCGTCGTGGACATGGTCCGGCACGCGGCCCGCGAGGCGGGTGCTGACGCACTGTGCGCGATCCAGGGCGACCGGCTGGTGGTGGTTCTGGGCGGGACCGGCAAACCTGTGGAGATCGTACAAAAGCTCGCCCGCTGGTTCGGCCCCGGCCCGATCGTCGTCGGGCCGGTCGTGAAGGACCTGATGGCGGCCGTCACCTCGGCCCGCGCGGCGGTCGCCGGGCTCCGCGCGGTCGCCGCCTGGCCGGGGGCGCCGCGGCCGGTGCACGCCGACGAACTGCTGCCCGAACGGTCACTCTCCGGAGACGGCCACGCCCGCCGGCAGCTCGCGAACGAGGTTTACGCCCCGCTCACCGCAGGCGACGGAGCGCTCCTCGACACGGTCTCGGCGTACCTGGACTCCGGCGGCTCGATCGAGGCGACGGCCCGGGCGCTGTTCGTGCACGCCAACACCGTCCGGTACCGGCTGAAGCGTGTGGCGGACCTCACGGGCTACAACCCGCTGAATCCCCGCGACAGTTTCACCTTGCGTGTCGCACTGACCCTGGGCCGCCTGCTCAATCCCGAGGCGGGAACGCCGGCTTTGTAGGATCTCCACAAAAGCGGGCCGGTAGAATTCGTGCTCGCCGCGCGGCTCCGAGCGAGCCAGGCTGAGGGAGAGTTGTCACGTGCTCGTCATCGTCGCACCCGGTCAGGGTGCTCAGACCCCAGGATTCCTCGAGCCGTGGCTGGCGGATCCCGTGTTCGAGAGCCGGCTGCACTGGCTCTCCGCGGTCGCCGGTCTCGACCTCGCCCACTACGGCACCGAAGCCGACGCGGACACGATCCGGGACACCGCGATCGCGCAGCCGCTGCTGGTCGCGTCCGGCATGCTGGCCGCGCTGGCCGTGTTCCCGCACCCGGGCGACGCGTTCGCCACGGTCAGCGCGGTCGCCGGGCACAGTGTCGGCGAGCTGGCCGCCGCGGCCGGGACCGGCGTACTGACCGCCGAGCAGGCGATGGTGCTGGTCCGCGAGCGTGGCAAGGCGATGGCCGCCGCGGCCGCCCTCACCCCGACCTCGATGACCGCGGTCCTCGGCGGCGACCGGGACGAGGTGCTGGCCAAGCTCGCCGAGCACGGCCTGACCCCGGCGAACGACAACGGCCCCGGCCAGATCGTTGCCGCCGGCACCGTCGACGAGCTGGCCGCGCTGGCCGCGGACCCGCCGGCGAAGGCCCGGCTGATCCCGCTGTCGGTGGCTGGCGCCTTCCACACCAAGCACATGGAGCCCGCGGTCCAGACGCTGGCGAAGTACGCGACCGCGGTCAGCACCCACGACCCGCGGACCCGGCTGATCTCGAACCGGGACGGCCACGTCGTACACGACGGCCGGGACGTCCTGCAGCGGCTGGTCACCCAGGTGAACGCGCCGGTCCGCTGGGACCTGTGCATGCAGACCATGTCCGACCTCGAGGTCACCGGCATCCTGGAGCTGCCCCCGGCGGGAACGCTCACCGGCATCGCCCGGCGGGCCCTCAAGGGCGTCGAGACGTTCGCGCTGAAGACGCCGGACCAGCTCGACGACGCCCGCGCGTTCGTCGAGAAGCACGGCAGCCCGTCCGAGATCGACAGCTCCCCCACCTGGCGGCTGCTGGTCGCCCCGATCAAGGGCACCTTCACCCGCGCCGGGCAGACCCGCCGGGAGACCGGCGACACGGTCGCGACCGGCGAGGTGGTGGCGAAGGTAGCCAGCCTGCGCGACGAGGTCGAGGTGACCGCACCGCACGGGGGCATCGTGGTCGAGTGGCTCGCCGAGGAAGGCGACCCGGTCGCCCCCGGCCAGCCCCTGCTCCGGCTGCACCCCGCGAGTTCGTCGTGATCACCCCGTCCACCGGCGCGCAGTACGCCGGCATCCTCGGGCTGGGGTCGTACCGGCCGCGGCGCGTCGTACCGAACTCCGAGATCCTGGAGCAGATCGACTCCAGCGACGAGTGGATCCAGACCCGGTCCGGGATCAAGGAACGCCGCTGGGCCGACGACGACGAGACCGTACTGGCGATGGCGGTGAGCGCGGCCAAGGACGCGCTCGCGGAGTCCGGCGTGGACCCGGCCGACATCGGCTGCGTGATCGTCGCGACCGTCACGCACCTGTACCAGACGCCGGCGATCGCGACCCAGGTCGCCGTCGGCGTCGGCGCCCCGACCGCGGCCGCGTTCGACATCTCGGCCGCCTGCGCCGGGTTCTGCTACGGCATCGCGATGGCGAACGACCTGGTCCGCGGCGGCAGCGCGAAGTACGTGCTGGCGATCGGCGTCGAGCGGCTCAGCGACATCACCGACCGCACGGACCGCAGTACGGCGTTCATCTTCGCCGACGGCGCCGGGGCCGCGGTCGTCGGACCGGCCGACGAGCCGGGGATCGGCCCGGTGGTGTGGGGCTCGGACGGGACCCAGCACCAGGTGATCAGCCAGCGGGAGTCCTGGCGGGAGGTGTACGGCACCTACAACTGGCCGCACCTGACCATGGACGGCAACCCGGTGTTCCGCTGGGCGTCGTTCGAGATGGCCAAGACCGCGCAGCAGGCGCTGGACGTGGCCGGGGTGAAGGCCGAGCAGCTCGACCTGTTCGTCCCGCACCAGGCGAACATGCGGATCACCGACGCGATGCGCCGGGCGCTCAAACTGCCCGAGCACGTGAAGGTCGCCCGCGACATCGAGCGCCAGGGCAACACGTCCGCGGCCTCGATCCCGCTCGCGATCACCGCGATGCGCGAGAACGGCGAGGCCAAGAGCGGCGACCTCGCACTGATCATCGGATTCGGGGCGGGCCTCGTCTACGCCGCCCAGGTGATCAAGCTTCCGTAGTCCATAGTTGTCCGAGGCAGCTCAGGTGGCTGCTTCGGCAGTAAGTCAGCAGAAATCCGAAAGGGAACCAAGAGATGGCCAGCACCGAAGAGATCCGTTCCAGCCTCGCCGAGATCGTGAACGAGATCGCCGGCATCCCGGTCGAGGACGTCCAGCTGGACAAGTCCTTCACCGACGACCTCGACGTCGACTCGCTCTCCATGGTGGAGGTCGTGGTGGCCGCCGAGGAGAAGTTCGACGTGAAGATCCCCGACGACGAGGTCAAGAACCTCAAGACCGTCGGCGACGCCGTCGCGTTCATCGAGCGCGCCCAGAACGGCTGACGTACGCCGTGCTGGCCGGTGCTCACCGGGCCACACTCCGGTGAGCACCACGCAGTACCCGAAGGACTTGCACGACCACCCCTCGCTCCCAACCGCAGAACGTCCATGTGAAGGATGAGGTAACCATGTCGAAGACCCGAGTCGTCATCACTGGGCTCGGAGCCACGACCCCGCTCGGGGGCGACGTGGCCAGCTCCTGGGAAGGGTTGCTGGCCGGCCGCTCCGGCGCGCGGCGGCTGACCGACGAGTGGGTGCAGAACCTGGCGGTGCAGATCGCCGCACCGGCCGCGGTCGAGCCGACCGACGTGCTCGAGCGGGTCAAGGCCCGCCGCCTCGACCGGACCGCGCAGCTCGCCGTCGTGGCCGCCCGCCAGGCCTGGGCCGATTCCGGCCTGGAGGACTCCGGCCTGGACAAGGAGCGGCTCGGCGTCGCGGTGGCCTCCGGGATCGGCGGCCTGCACACCACGCTGTCGAACTACGACGCCCTGCAGTCCAACCCGCGCCGGGTCTCGCCGCTGGCGATCCCGATGCTGATGCCGAACTCGTCGGCGGCGTACGTGTCGCTGGAGCTCGGCGCGAAGGCCGGCGTGCACACCCCCGTCTCGGCCTGCGCGTCCGGCAACGAGGCGATCTGGCTCGGCCTCGACCAGATCCGGCTCGGCCGCGCGGACGTGGTCGTCGCCGGCGGCGCCGAGGGCGCGATCATGGCGCTGCCGCTGGCCGCGTTCGGGATGATGCAGGCGCTCAGCAAGCGCAACGACGAGCCGGAGAAGGCGTCCCGTCCGTGGGACGTGGACCGCGACGGCTTCCTGCTCGGTGAAGGCGCCGGGATCCTGATCCTGGAGTCGTACGAGCACGCGAAGGCGCGCGGCGCGAAGATCTACGCCGAGCTCGCCGGCGCCGGGATCTCTGCCGACGGGCACGACATCGCGCAGCCCGACCCGACCGGATCCGGCGCCCGCCGGGCGATGGAGCGGGCACTGTCCGAGGGCGACCTGACCCCGGCCGACATCGTGCACATCAACGCGCACGCCACGTCGACGCCGCAGGGTGACATCGCCGAGTCGCTGGCGATCCGGCAGGCGCTCGGCAAGCACGCCGACCACGCGGTCGCCACCGCGCCGAAGTCGATGATCGGCCACCTGCTCGGCGGCGCCGGCGCGGTCGAGTCGGTCGCCACCGTGCTGGCCCTGTACCACCGGGTGTCGCCGCCGACCATCAACGTCGACAAGCTCGACGACCAGATCGAGCTGGACGTCGCGACCGAGCAGCGCAAGCTGCCCGACGGCGACATCGCCGCGCTGAACAACTCCTTCGGGTTCGGCGGCCACAACGCCGCCATCGCCTTCAAGTCGGTCTAGTACGCCGTCCGCCGCCCGGCCGAGACCTGGCCGGGCGGCCTCAGCTCCTTCCCGCCCGGCGGGATCCGCCGGGCGGCTCCCAGCTCCTTCACACCCCGGAGGACCGCATGACCGCGACCGCACCCGCCAGACCGGCGAAGCTCCCCCGCGAGCTCGATCCCCGGAACCCCGTCAGCCGGCTGACCAACCTGCTCGATCCCGGCAGCCTGGAGCTCATCACGCCGGACAACCTGTCCGGGATGGTCGCCGCCCGCGGCACCGTCGAGGGCGCTCCGGTCGTCGCGTTCTGCTCGGACGCCACCGTCATGGGCGGCGCGATGGGCGACGAGGGCTGCGACGTCGTCGTCCGGGCGTACGAGGTCGCGCGCGCCGAGCAGCTGCCGGTCATCGGGCTCTGGCACTCCGGCGGCGCCCGGCTCGCCGAGGGCGTCCTCAGCCTGCACGCGGTCGGCAAGATCTTCTACGCGATGACGCAGGCGTCCGGGAAGATCCCGCAGATCTCCGTCGTGCTCGGCCCAGCCGCGGGCGGCGCGGCGTACGGACCGGCGCTCACCGACATCGTCGTCCTCGGGCCCGAGGGCCGGATCTTCGTCACCGGCCCGGACGTGGTCCGCTCGGTGACCGGCGAGGACGTCGACATGCTGCGGCTCGGCGGCCCCGAACCACACGGCCGGCGCTCCGGCGTCGTCCACATCACCACCGACTCCGAGGCCGCCGCCCTCGAGCAGGCCCGCCGCCTCACCGACCTGCTCGCGAACCAGGGCACGATGTCCACGGACATCCCCGACACCGACCTGTCCGGATTTCTCCCGGAGTCGGCGAAACGCGCGTACGACGTGCACCCGCTGGTCGGCGGCGTCCTCGACGAGGACTCCCCCGTCGAACTGCACCAGCGCTGGGCGCCGAACATCGTCACCACCCTCGGCCGGCTCGGCGGCCGGACGGTCGGCGTGATCGCGAACAACCCGCTCCGGCTCGGCGGCTGCCTCGACGCGCTGTCGGCGGAGAAGGCGTCCCGGTTCGTCCGGATGTGCGACGCGTTCGGCGTACCGCTGGTGGTGCTGGTCGACGTACCCGGGTACCTGCCCGGCGTCGGCCAGGAGTGGGACGGCGTCGTACGGCGCGGCGCGAAGCTCCTGCACGCGTTCGCGGAGGCCGTCGTACCGCGGGTGACGCTGGTGACCCGGAAGACGTACGGCGGCGCGTACATCGCGATGAACGCCCGCTCGCTGGGCGCCACCCGGGTGTTCGCCTGGCCGCGCGCCGAGGTCGCCGTGATGGGCGCCGTCGCCGCCGTCCGGGTCCTGCACCGCCGCAAACTCGCCGAGGTCGACCCGGAGCTCCGCCCCCAGGTCGAGGCCGAGCTCGCCGCCGAACACGAAAAGATTGCCGGCGGCATCGACCGCGCCCGCGAACTCGGCGTCGTCGACGAGATCGTCGAACCGGACCGCACTCGTACGGCGCTGGCCGCCGCACTGGCGAAGGCCGAAGCGGACGGCCCGGTCCGCGGTGCGCACGGGAACATCCCGCTCTGAACAGCCTGAAGGGCGCGAACCCTGAGGTTCGCGCCCTTCACGTGGTGCGGCCGCTGTTGTTCCCAACCACCGGGGGTGTCCCGACACCCGGTGGCCCAGCGGCCACGGCCCCTCCCACCCTTGTGCAACGTCTGATGCTCAGTCTCATCGAAAAGTTCGCGGAAAGCTCTGCTCTTCACGGCTTTCTTCAGAAGTTCTCAGGAACCGCTTAGACGACCTGGTGCAGCCAGCGCACCGGGGCGCCGTCGCCTGCGTACCGGAACGGCTCCAGTTCGTCGTCCCACGGGCGGCCGAGCAGGCGCTCGACCTCCTCGGTCAGGTCGGCCTCGCCGGCGGCCGCCTTCAGCATCGCGGCCTTCAGCCGCTCCTCGGGGACCATGATGTCGCCGTGGACGCCGGTGGTCGCGTGGAAGATGCCGAGCTCGGGCGTGAACGAGTACCGCTCGCCCTCGGCGCCGTTGCTCGGCTCCTCGGTGACCTCGAACCGCAGCTTCTGCCAGCCGCGCAGGGCAGATGCCAGTTTGGCCGCGGTACCGGCCTCGGCCTGCCAGGACAGCTCGGCCCGGTACGTGCCCTGGGCCGCTGGTTGCGGCGTCCAATCCAGTTTCACGGGCACGCCAAGGATGCCGCCCGCTGCCCACTCGACATGCGGGCACAACGCTGACGGCACCGTGTGGACGTACAGAACGCCACGAGTCGTCGCCACCGGGACCTCCTGTGCTCGAGGGGCGCCTTCCCCAGCGTTCTCGAAGCAGCTCGTCGACCTCGGTGCTTATGCGTCTCTCAGGGCATCACAAGACGACCCGCGAAACACGTGTCCATCTTGCACCACCACCCCCGGAAACACCAGTAACCTCGCCGTGTCAACCACATCACGGTCGTGTCGCTCAGCCGACCCGGCCGGGCAGCGCCGCGGCGTACGCGTCGACGTCGCGCTGCTGGTTCTTCAGCGCCTTGCGCTGCCAGACCCGGATGATCCCGTCCGGCCGCCCGGACACGTTGCTGATCCGGTACGTCACCTCGGTGCCCTCGCCGTACGCCGCGAACGTGTACTCACCGCGGTACCAGAACTGCCCCTGCATGCCGACCGTGGCGCCGTCGAGGTCCATCGAGACGCCCGGCGGGCTGCCGAGCAGGATCTTGCAGCGCTCCTCGGTGAGGAACGGCCGCACCCGCTCGAACGGTACGTCGGCGACCGCGCGGGCCGTCCCCAGCAGCCCCATTACGGGAACCGGGAGGCGAGGGCGATGCAGGCACCGGCCGCGGCCAGCGTGAACAGCATCGCGATGCCGGCGTACCGGGCGGTGACCTCCTTGTCGACCTCGTCGTACCCGACCGAGGAGCCGATGTCCTTGTAGACGTCCTTCAGCTCGCCGGCCGACTCCGCGGTGTACGCCTCGCCGCCGCTGATCTCGGCGATGCTGCGCAGCTCCGCGCGGTCCGGTGGCACCCGCTGCCGGATGCCGTCCATCTCGATGAAGCCGGAGTCGGTGCCGAAGCAGATCGTGTAGATCGGGGTGTTCTTCGCCTTCGCGGCCTGCGCGCCCTCCTGGGCGGTCCGGCCGACGGTGCGCTTGCCGTCCGACAGCATCACGATCCGCGCCGGGGCCGGGTCGTTCGGGTGCGCCGGGTCCGGCGGGACCTGGGTGAGCGCCTGCAGCGAGGTGAAGATGCCCTCACCGGTCGCGGTCGACTCGGCCAGCTCGAGCCCGTCGATCGACCGATCTATGGTCGACCGGTCCGTGGTCGGCGGCACGATGATCGACGCCGTACCGGCGAAGTTCACCAGTGCCACGTTGAACTTCGTCGGCAGGTTGTTGACGAACTCCTTCGCCGACTCCTTCGCCGCCTCCAGCCGGTTCGGCTCGATGTCGGTGGCCATCATCGACAGCGAGACGTCGATCGCGACCACGATCGTGGCCCGCTCACGCGGCACCTTGACCTTGGTCTTCGGCTGCGCGAACGCCAGGATGCAGCTCAGCGCGGCCAGCAGCGCCAGACCGACGGCCAGGTGCCGGCGCCACTGCGGGCGGCGCGGCGCGACCCGGTCGAGCAGCGCGATGTTGGTGAAGCGCAGCGCGTACTGCGAGCGGCGGTGCTGAAGAAAGAGGTATCCCGCCAGGATCAGCGGGATCAGGATCAGGAACCACAGTCTGGCCGGAGACAGGAACTCCATCAGCGAGCCACTCCCTTCGGCGGTTGGTGCAGGCGGGGCGCCACCCGCCGGTAGGCGAGCACGAACCGCACGGTGTCGGCGACCCAGTCGCGGTCCGTCCGCAGGACGAGGTGTCCGGCACCTACCCTACGCAGGGCGGCCCGGGTTCGTTCCCGCTGCGCGAGGGCGGCGACCTCGAACGCCTCGCGGATCTTCCGCCGCCGGGTGTCGATCTCGCGGACCTCGCCGGTCTCTGGGTCACCGATCGTGACGACGCCGATGTTCGGCAACTCCAGCTCGCGCGGGTCGACGATCTCGACCGCGAGCACCTGGTGCTGGGCGGTCAGCTTGCGCATCGCCCGCTCCCAGGACGGCTCCACCTGGCTGGCCACCTCGCCGTCCTGCGGGGTGAGGAAGTCCGACACGATCACCCGCAGCCCGCGCTTGCGCTGCGTCCGGGCCATCGACTCCAGCGCCGCGGCCAGGTCGCTGCGGTGTGCCTCCTCGTCGCCGCTGAACTGCTCGGCGAGCAGCGCCCGGAGCAGGCCGTAGAGCGCCAGCCGCCCGGACCTGGCCGGCCACCGGCGGAGCGCCGAGTCGCGCAGCATCAGCCCGCCGAACCGGTCGCCGAGCCGGTGGGTCAGGAACCCGACGGTGGCGACCGCGGCCACGGCGAGCTCGCGCTTCTCGAGGCGCGACGTACCGAAGTCCATCGAGGCGGACAGGTCGACCAGTGCCCAGGTCTCCAGCTCACGGTCCGCGATCAGGTCCCGGACGTGCGGGATCGTCGTCCGCGCGGTGACCGCCCAGTCCATCCGGCGGACGTCGTCGCCGACCTGGTACTCGCGGGCCTCGGCCAGCTCGGTCCCGGGACCCGGCAGCAGGCCGAGGTGCTCACCGTGCAGGTAGCCCTCCAGCCGCCGAACGACGGTCAGCTCCAGCCGCCGCAGCGCACGCTCGGGAGCGAGCTGCGAGATCGTCATCGCAGCTCGTGGATCGGGGCGGTTCGGCACTAGACGAACTCCGGGCGGCCCGAGCCGTCGTTGCCGTCGCGCCACACCGGCTGCGGCGGCGGGACGGTGGCCAGGATCCGCTCGATCACGGCCCGCGGGTCGATGTTGTCCGCGACCGCGTCGAACGTGAGCCCGAGCCGGTGGCCCATCACGTCCAGCGCGACCGTCTGGACGTCGCTCGGCAGCAGGTAGTCGCGGCCGTGGATCAGCGCCAGCGCCCGGCCGGCCGCGATCAGGCCCAGCGTCGCCCGCGGGCTGACGCCGAGCTCGATGATCGGCTCCAGGTCGGGCAGATGGAAGTCGGTCGGCGTCCGGGTCGCCATCACCAGCCGGACGGCGTACTCCGCGACCAGGTTGTGCACGAACACCTGCTCCGCGGACCGCTGCAGCTCGAGGATCGTCTCCGGCTTCAGCACCTGCCGCGGCGCCGGCGGGTCGACACTCATCCGGCGGAGGATCTCGAACTCCTCGTGGCCGCGCGGATGCGGTACGTCGATCTTCACCAGGAACCGGTCCCGCTGCGCCTCGGGCAGCGGGTAGACGCCCTCGGACTCGATCGGGTTCTGGGTGGCGATCACGATGAACGGCTTCGGCATCGGGAACGTCTGGCCGCCGATCGACACCTGCTGCTCGGCCATCAGCTCCAGCATCGCCGACTGCACCTTGGCCGGCGCCCGGTTGATCTCGTCGGCGAGCACGAAGTTCACGAACGTCGGGCCGAGCTCGATGTCGAAGGTCTCCCGGGTCTGCCGGTAGATCCGGGTACCGACGATGTCGGAGGGGACCAGGTCAGGCGTGAACTGGATCCGGGCGAAGCTGCCGCCGACCACGCTGGAGAACGTCCGGACCGCGAGCGTCTTGGCGACACCCGGCACACCCTCGAGCAGGCAGTGGCCCTTGGCCAGCAACGACACCATCAGGGTCTCGACCATGTGCTCCTGGCCGACGATCACCCGCTTGACCTCGCCGACGGCCTCGCCGATCAGCCGGGACTGCTGGGCCACCGTTCCCGCCGGCACCGTGGTTTCGGTCATGCCTGTCCTTCCGGGGCCCGCACCCGAGCCTTGTCATTCCCCACTTCACAACATCGGCCATTCCATCAGATCACCGGGGCCAGCGCCCGCCAGGCCCACCTAATCCTCCCCCGCCCACCCAAATCCGGCGCGTCCTGCGCTCTTTGGGCCCCCACCAACCATCTGTGGGCCGGCCAGATGGTTGGTGGGGGCTCAAAGAGCTCGGTGGTGGGCGTCGCGACAGTGCTACCAGGGATGTGGTGGGATTGGGGTGATGACCGCGACCGAATCCCAGCCTGAGGTGCAGCCTGACGACCGGCCTGCGCTGGAGATTCCGGACGCCTTGCCGCTGCAGCCCGAGGACCCGCCGCGGGTCGGCGAGTACTGGCTGCGCGGGCGGCTCGGGGCGAACGCGGCCGGGTTCCTGTACACCGCCGCCACCGAGGACGGCCGGGACGCGATCGTCGCGATGATGACCGAGGGCTCCGCCGACGACGCGGCCGCCCGGGAGCGGTTCGTGCACGCCGTCGACGACCTGCCGGACGACGCCGTCCTGGCGCACAACGACACAGACGACGAGGATCTCGCGCTCTGGGCGGCGTTCGGGCCGATCCGCGCCGACGACGGGTCCAGCGCGGCGTCCGACGAGCGGCTGCTCGCCGAACGCCGCGGCGAGGACGTGCTGTCCGCGGTACTGATGGACCGGATCCCGCAGCCCGGGAAGCTCCGCGGCCCGGACTTCCGGCACTACTGGGAGAACCGGCGGCGCCCCGGCCTGTTCCGGATCTGGCCGCTGCCGTGGCCGAACGCGCTCCGCCCGGCGTCGCGGTGGGCGTTGGCGTTCGCGTTGCTGACGATGGCGCTGATCATGGCGCTCGCCGTGTTCCTGGCCTGGCTGCTGTTCCGGCACGCCGCGCCGCTGGAGCCGGAGCCCGTGATCCCGACACCGACCAACACGGCCACGGTCACGGTGACCCCGACCACACCGCCGCCGGGCACCGGCTCGCCCACCCGGAGCCCGTCACTGACGCCGACCACCGGCGTCCCGACGCCGGCGCCGACCGGAACTCCCGGCGGCTCGCCGACGCCTGGATCGAAGCTCTAGGCCTGCTGCTTCTTGCGGAGGCTGATCAGGCCGAGGAGGCTGATCACGGCCCAGCTGCCTTCGAGGAGCAGGAAGCCCCAGGAGAGCTGGACGGCCGCGATCGTTGCCAGCACCCCCGATCCGAGCAGGTTCAGCAGCTGGTACGTGACGGTGCGCTGCTGCAGGCGTCCGGCCTGGGCAGCGGCGAAGGCGATCAGAATGGTGACCGCACCAACGATTTCGAGGATATCGAGCGCGTGCATGACGACGGCCCCCTCCAGTGAGGGCTGGGCGTCGTCTTGTCAGACCGGGTACGACGCCGCTCGTCCGGGGAGCTCGCTGGACCGCGAACTCCTAGTCCGAGGATAGCAAGCGGCGCAGGTCCGGGTCCTTCCAGAGTCGCTCCGGGACCGGCTGGCGGACGAGGGCGGCGTCGGCGCGGATCTCCGCGGGGGATGCCGCGGTGATCAGGACCGAGGTGACGGCGGGATGCCGGCTCGGGAACGCGAGCGCTGCCTGCGGGAGCGAGACGCCGTACCGCTCGCAGACGGCCGAGATCCTTCTGGCCTGGACTGTTTCGGGTTGGAGGACGAGTGCTCCTGACACGATGACCGCGACGCCGCGTGCGAGGCAGCGGTCCAGGAGTGGTTTGGCCTGCTGGTCGAGCAGGGAGTAGTGGTCGGTCAGCAGTACGCAGTCCAGCTCTACCTCCCGCATGACCCGCTCAAGCTCCCCCCACTCCCCACCAACCACCCCAACCGCCCTCACCACTCCGTCCCGCCGCAGCCTCCGCGCAGTCCCGAAGGCCGCCTGACAGTCCGGCTGGACGAAGACGAGGTCGATCGCGAGGCCGAGGGCTTGGCTGCTCTTGCGGATCGACTCCTCCGGGTCGTCTCCCCCGACCCTGGTCGACACCAGGAACTCGCCCCGCGGCCGCTGCCGCAACGCCGTACCGAGCCGGTCCTCGGAGTGCGCGTACGCCGGTGACGTGTCGAAGAACCGGATGCCCGCCTGGTACGCCGCGTCGACCGTGGCGATCGCCGTCGCCTCGTCCGGCTCACCGAGATGCGACCCGCCGAGCCCGAACCGCGGCGGCCGGAACCGAACCGCCGAACGCGGAGCGAGCAACTGGCTGGGTACGGCCATCACACTCACCTCCGCTGATCGGCTACCTCAAGGATCAGGGCTCGGCGGACTCTTCGCATCTCGAATCTAGCGCCCCGTTCAGGACGCTAGCGCCCGGAGTGGTACAGCGCCTCCACTTCCGCGTCGGTGAGGGCTCGGTCGTACAGGTGGACCTGGTCGACCGTCCCGTCCAGGTAGTCGACCGGGTTGCCGCCGAACTTGGCGCGGCCGATCACGGTGTTCCCGGTCGACACCGAGTCCAGCGAGCAGGCGGACTTGGTCGCGACCAGCTGCCCGTCGACGTACAGCTTCAGCTCGCCCTTCACGACATCGCGGACGCCGGTCACGTGGTACCACTGGCCCGGATTCGGCTTCGTCGGAGCAAGTGCGCGTACGCCGGGGAAGCTCATCGCGAACCGCTGGTCCTGACCGGAGTACTGCAGGAAGAACGCGCTGTCGCGATCCCCGTCCTGGCTGACGAACGTCTGGAACGCGCCGTCCGCCTTGTTGAGCTTCACCCAGGCGCTCGCGGTGTAGTTCTTCGTGGTGTCGAGCAACGCCGCGCCGGTGTCGACGTACTGCCCGGCGCCGTTCAGCGCCACGCCCTGGCCGTTCTTGCCCTCGGCGTACGTCGCGCCCTGTTCGAGCGTCGCGTCGTTGTTGCCTACGGCATCTTCACCGGATCCGTCGAGCGGGTAGAAGTGGATCCCGTCCACGCCCGGCGTCCCAGGCCCGGGATCCGGCACGCCGGTACCGCTCCCGTCCGCATTGTCGACAATCTGCTTGTTGACTTTCCGCACCTGCGCGAAGTCCATCTTCGGCACCCGGCGGTCGTAGGTGAAGAACCCGTTCAGCTCCCCCTCGACATCGGTGATCTGCGTGTACACCGACCCGCTGATCCCGCACTGCCGCGCCGATCTGAGCACGTTCTCCTGGTTCTCGACGTACCTGTGGGTCAGCGTCGCCGAGTCCGGCTCCATCTCGTACGCCGACCCGTCGCCGAACCACATGTGGTCCGCGACCTTGAGCCCGAACCCGCCGTGCTCGCCGTCGACCGCGGCCCGGTCGGCCGTCGGCATCGTCGTCGCCGGCCCGAGGTACGCGTGGTAGTCGAGGAGGCTGCCGCGCCCGGAGTCGCCGTGCGAGTTGCAGCAGTTCACACCGCTGTGCGCGTCGACGAGCCGGGACGGGTCCTGCGCCGCGACCGCGTCCGCGACCTGGCCGGTCTCGGTCCGGTCCCACTCGCCCCAGCCCTCGTTGAACGGGACCCAGACCGTGATCGACGGGAAGCTCTTGTGCTCCTCGATCATCTCGTGCAGCTCGGACTTCCACTGGGTACGCCAGGGCTCGGGCATCGCGTCGGTCTTGGACGCCGGCATGTCCTGCCAGACCATCAGGCCGAGCTTGTCGGCCCAGTAGTACCAGCGGTCCGGCTCGACCTTGATGTGCTTGCGGACGGTGTTGAACCCGAGCCGCTTGTGCTGCTCGAGGTCGAAGCGCAGCGCGGCGTCGGTCGGGGCGGTGTTCAGCCCGTCCGGCCAGAAGCCCTGGTCGAGCGTCGACAGGTTGAACAGGATCTTCCCGTTCAGCGCCATCCGGAGCTTGCCGTCGGCCCCTTTCTGCAGCCCGACCTGGCGCATCCCGGCGTACGAGCCGACCTGGTCGACCACCTTGCCGCGGTCGAGCAGCCGGACCTTCAGGTCGTACAGGAACGGATGGTCCGGCGACCAGGTCTTCGGTTTCGGGATCCGCAGCCGGAGCTCGGTGTTCGCCCTACCTGTCGTATTGCCGACAATCCTATTGTTGTCGAACGCCGTCACCTCGACGTCGAGGCCGGCCGGGGCGGTCGCCGTCACCTTCAGGGTCTGGTTCGGCAGGTCCGGTGTGGTCTGCAGGCGGCTGATCGAGGCCGCGTACACCGGCTCCATCCAGACGGTGCGCCAGATACCGGAGCTGCCCTGGTAGAAGATGCCGTGGTCGCTGACCTCGCGCTGCTTGCCGATCGGCTGGTACGTCTCGTCGGTCAGGTCCTCGGCCCAGACGATCAGCTCCTGCGGGCCTTTCGCGTGCAGCGCGCTGGTCACGTCGACGTCGAAACCGTCGTACCCGCCGCGGTGGGTGGCGACCTGGACGCCGTTCACCCAGACTTTGGCGTCGTAGTCGACGGCGCCGAAGTGCAGCAGGAGGTGCTTGCCCTTCCAGTTGGCCGGGACGTCGAAGGTCCGCCGGTACCACATCCGGTCCTCGTGCTTCTGCAGGCCGGAGAGCGCGGACTCGATCGGGTACGGGACGAGGACCTGTTCCGGGAGCGTGCGGCCGATCGGCGGCTGCTCGTCCGGTGCGGCGGCGGACCACTGCCAGAGGCCGTTGAGGTTGCGCCACTCAGGGCGGGTCAGCTGCGGTCTCGGGTATTCCGGAAGCGCGTTCGCCGGTGAGACGTCGGCGGTCCAGGGCGTGGTGAGGGGCGGCGTACCGGCGTGCCAGTCCGGGGTTGCCTGGGTGGTGGGGACGGCGGCCGCGGAGGCGACGAGCGCGGCGGCCGCGAGGAGCTTGAGCATGGGCGAGGTCCTTTCGCGGGGCGGGGAAAGGGCACCTTTATGACAGCGCTCTCACCACAAAAGCGCAAGAGCTCGCGCATGATCAAACATTGACGCAGACCGGTGTCGGCGTACCGAAGTCCCCGGTCTGGGTCAGTGTCCCGGCTGCCTGGTCGACCGCGAACGTGGTCACGTTGTTCGACTTCTGGTTCGCGACGAACAGCAGCGTGCCGGTCGGGTCGAACGCGGCGTGCCGCGGCCAGTCGCCGCCGCAGCTCGGCGTACCGATCAGCTCGAGGCCGGCGCCGGCGGTGCGGAAGATCGCGATGCTGTTGTGGCCGCGGTTGGTCACGTAGACGAACCGGCCGTCGGGCGAGGTGAGGATCTCACCCGGGTAGTTCTGCGGGCCGGTGCCGGGCGTCATCGGCTTGGTCGCGAGCGGGGTGAGGATGCCGTCGTCGTACCCGCAGATCGTCACGGTGCTGTCGAGCTCGTCGGCGACGTACGCATAGTTGCCGGACACAACGAGGTGTCGCGGGCCGGCGCCGGCCTTGAGCTTCGCCTGGTGCTGCAGAGCGAGTTTCCCGCTGGCGAGCGTGTAGGTGTAGACCGAGTCGGTACCGAGGTCCACGGCGAGCACGTACTTCCCGGCCGGCACGACCTGGTGCGCGTGCGGCGCGGATCCCTCGTGCTTGACCAGGTCGGTTTGTTGCCCGAGGCTACCGTCCGCGGCGATCGGGTGGACGGCGATGTCGCCGGATCCGTAGTTCGCGCTGAGCAGGTGATCGCCGATCTTGGCCAAGTGGCACGGGCCGGATCCCCTGTTGGGTTGACGATTGAGCACCTTCGGCGTCGTGGAGATGTCGATCGCGGTCACGGTGCCGGCGTCCTGCTCGTCGACGGCGTACAGCAGCTTGCCTTCGCGGATCACGAACGACGGATCCGGTACGTCGGCGATCGTCCCGGTCCTGGTGATCTTGCCGTGGCCGTCGTACGTCGCGATGCCGACACCGTCGCCGTACGTGCCGAGGTACATGGTGCCGCCGGCCACCCGCGGCCGGATGGCCCGGTACGTCGGGACGGCGGCCGCGGTGAAGCCGAGGAACACCCGGCGCGTGACGGTCACGACGCCACCGGGACGCTGATCGACGACGGATCACCGGCCGGCGAGCTGAACGTCACCGTCGAGCCGATCACGCTCCGCCCGAGATACCGCGGATCCACCGTGTCGACCACGAGCACCAGGTGATGCCCGGCCGGCACCTCCCAGCTCGTCGCTTCGAGCTGTACGTCGACCGCGACCGCCTTCCCCGGCGTTGCCCCGCGCAACGTGTACGGCTTGTGCGACATCAACGATCCGACGCCGAGCGCGTCCACGTCGTACAGGTATGCGAACAGCGACGTGGACGCCGCCGACGGCCGCACGGTGACGTGCACCTTCGGCTGGCCGTTCACCACCGTCGCCCGATCGAAGGCCGGCCCCGACCACACGCCCGCGAACGACCGATCCACGAGCGGCGTCGCGACACCTGTGGGGATTGTCAACAATCCTTGCAAAGCGCCGGAGACCAGCGCGACCCCGCTGTCCGCGACCGTCGGCACCCCGGCCCCGATCGCACGGCTCCACCCGGTCGACGCCGTACCCTGCAACGCGCCGGCCTTCGTCAGGTACGACGTACGCTCCTGGCCGACCGCCGCCCAGCTCGAGTACCCGCGCCACACGCCGCGCTGCGACTTCAACTGCACCGGCGCCTCGGTGTCGGCGCCGTTGTCGGCGCCGGTCAGGTAGTGCCGCAGCCAGCCGGCGAGCTCGCTCCAGGTCTCGTTCGGCAGCCCGACCGCACCGGTCGCCTCCGGGGTCGCGTGGTCGCCGTGCGCCAGCAGCAGCCGCTTCGGCCCGGTCAGCCGGGTGAAGAAGTCCGTGTACTGCGACGGCGGGAAGATCGAGTCCTCGAACGCGTTCGCCAGGAAGATCGCCGGTTTGTTGGCATTCAGATTGTCGACCATCGTCGCCGCAGACCGTACCGGCGACAGTTGCTTGGCCTCCGCGATCGCCCCGTCGAAGTCACCGGTCACGAACTTCGACTGCAACGACGCCATCTCCGGACCGGGCCGCCCGGTGACATTGCCCAGGGCAAGCAGACCGGCGACGGCCTGCAGCGCGACCGTGTCGTTCGGGTCCAGCGACCGGATCAGGTCCGCCCAGCCGCTGAGCGCGCCGACGGCCTTGATCCGCGGATCCTTCGCGGCCGCGAGTAACGCCGTACCGGCGCCGTAGGAGATCCCCACCGCCGCCACGCGACTCGTGTCGGCGGGCGTGTGCTGACCGGCCCAGTCGATCACCTTGCTGACGTCCGCGACGGTCGGCGGCCCGGCGATGTCGATCCCGCCGCCGGTGTCCCAGAACCCGCGGCTCGAGTACGAGATCACCTGGAACCCGGCGGTCGCCAGCTTCGCGCCCTGGCCGACGTACTCGGCGTTCGGCAGGCCCCAGCTCGACGGCATCACCACGAGCGGGAACGGCCCGTTGCCCTGCCCGGTCGGCGTCAAGACGACGGCGCCGATCCCGATCCCGCCGGCGCCGGGGATCCGCTGGTACGACGTACTGAAGCCGGCTGTTGTTTCACTCGCCTGTGCACGTGGACCGATCGTGATCAGCGTCAGGACGACTGCGACGGCGGCGGCAAGTCTGCGCACGGGGACCTCCGGCATAGGGGAACTACCGGAGGGTAACTAAAAGCTGCCCCTGTGTCACTACCTCGGCACGGTGAGTACCGGATCCACGCCGGTCGCCTCGACCGACCACGCCCACAACCGCCGCGCCAGCTCCGGATCCTGCGCGGTCCGCGCCGGCAGCACGACCTTCGGCGTACCGCGGTACTCGAAGAAGCTCGGGCCGACGAACGATCCCGGCCGCAGGTCCGCGTACGTCGCGGCGTACAGGCTCGGCCAGGCGCCCGCCGCGGCCGGCTGCGCAACCAGCCGGGTCGCAGCACCCCAGAGCTGCGCCTGCAGCGCGTTGCCGGCGAGCTCCGGCCCGGCAGCCTGCAAATGCGTCGAGGCGTACCCGGGATGCGAACCCACGCTCAGCAGGTCGGCACCGGCCGCCCGGGCGCGCCGATCCAGCTCCAGCATGAAGAGCAGGTTCGCGAGCTTCGACCGGCAGTACGCGTCCCACTTCCGGTAGCTGCTTGCCGGCCGTCGCAGGTCCTCCTGGCTGACGCCACGCGCGCCCTTGTGCATGAACGAGCTGACCGTGACCACCCGGCTGCCCTTGAGCAGCACCGGCAACAGCCGACCGGTCAGCGCGAAGTGACCGAGATGATTCGTCCCCAGCTGCAGCTCGAACCCGTCGACCGTCTGCCGGTACGGCGGCGCCATCACGCCGGCGTTGTTGACCAGCACGTCCAACCGGTCGTACGTCGCCCGGACCTCGTCCGCGGCACGCTGCACGCTCGCCAGATCGGCCAGGTCCAGCTCGAGCACCGTCGGCGCCCGGCCGCCCTGCTGGGTCAGTCGTTCCGCCGCCCGGGCCGTCTTCTCCGGGTTGCGCGCGGCAACTATCACGTCGGCGCCGTGCCGGAGCAACTCCAGCGCGGTCTCGTACCCGATCCCGCTGGTGGCGCCGGTGACCAGCGCCCGTCGGCCCGTGAGGTCGGGGATGTCCGCAGTACTCCAGGTCATGCGCCCACAGTAGCCGCGGGCGCACGACCTGGTCGGATCACAGGATCTTGCGCGCCTTGAACGCGTCGGTCACCGTCTGCGCGGCAGCCTTGCCGTACAGCAGCCGGGCCGCCTGCACGGTGTCCTGCGCCGCACCCGCGAACGAGGTGTCCGGGTCGTAGAAGAACGTCGCCTCGAGGATCAGCTTGTCCGCCTTCGTCCGGCCGAGCGACTGCTGGATGTCCCAGAGCGCCCGCGACCAGATCTCGCCGTCGTCGTGGACCTCACCGTCGATGTCGTCGGTCGTCTTGGTCCCGTCCGTGCGGCGCAGGCAGTGCGGCTCGTCGGTCGTGTACGACGTCGCGTCCCAGTCCATCACGCACGGCAGGTTGAAGCCCTTGCTGACCGGGACCGAGTTCGTCACGGCCCAGTAGTCGCCGAAGCCCTCACCGATCGCGCCGGCCTGCTCCGACTCCCCGAACCCCGGCACCACGTCGTCCTGGATCGCGTGCCCGTACTCGTGCCAGATCACCTCGGCGTCCTCGGCGTCGTCGACCCCGCCCTCACCGGTGGTGATCATGTCCGTCGAGGGGTCGTAGAACGAGTTGTCCCCCGCGTACGTGTCGACGCTGAAGTCCTGCGACTCGTTGTTGACGTCGGTGAACCCGAGTTTCTGGATGTACTCCTGCGTCTGGTTGATGTGGTAGTACACCATCACCTGCTCGAACTTCTCGTTCGCCCGCTGGTACACGAACGTGTTGTTCTTACTCTGCGCGACGCCGCCCTTGGCTTCCTTGATGTTGACGTAGGTGCCGTTGAGCTTCCCGGACCCGTCCAGATTCCGCAGAATGACATTCTTCTGCGCCAGGAACAACGCGTCCTGGTTCTTGTCGTTCATGTCGGTGAGCTTCTCGTTCTGCTCACTCACCACCGGATTCGGATCGAACACCGACCCACGCCCGTCGATGTTGTCACTGATCACCTTCGACGCGACGACCTTGCCGGACTTCGCATCCACCAACGACCGCGTAACCCCCTCAGCCGACCGGCTGGTCACATTCCACACCACCCGAGCATCCGGCCCCCCGACCACCGCCAACTGCGCCGCCCCACTCGTCGCCTCCGGCTGCCGCACCAAACTCTTCTCCGGCCCCGCAACCCGCCGCGCCCGAGCACTCACCGCCGAATTAGCAGCCTGAGTCGCAGTCCCCGCAGCAACCGTCGCCCTCACATCAAGCCCCGCCGGCACCGCATCCCGCCCGTCCGCAACCTCGACGGCCCCATCCTTCCCCACATGCTTCGCGTAGTACCCGTTGACAACCGGCAACCCCTTGAACGTCTGCTGATACCAGTAATGCGTCCCCAGCAACGACGTCTTCGTCTTCACCAACTTCAACCCATCAGCATCCGCCACCGGCGCCGCCCCCGCAGCACTAGTGAACGACAACCCCAACAAAGCCGCCACCAACCCACCAGCCACGGCAAGCAACGCCTTACGACCTCTCGGCATCATCCACTCCCACCCTCTGTCGCGTAACACACCCACTACGATCCGTCGACCCTAGTTCCGCCCAGTACTCGCTGTGAAGCAGATCGTGACGACAACCACCCCCAACAAGGGAAAACCCTGCCAACCGCCAACCGCAAGTCCCCCGGCATTCCTGAGGCAAGCCTGGCCCGGGCCGCGGATGGCGTCGTCAACCTCCTGGGCGTCGGGCCGGCGGCAACACCGCGCACGCACCCTGTCGCCCAGGTCACGGACCTGACCACGTCGATGTCCGCTCAACACCCCAACCCGCGCCACTCAAGACACCGCCCAGAACCCCCACGCGGCGCAGCTCAACCTTCAAGCCGGCGTCAACCCACTCCGCCGGCGACCTCTCCGGGGTGATCGCCCGGCCGATCGAGTCCAGTCAACAATTCATCATCCAGCTCACAGACTGTCGACGACGCCGCACCCGCGATGACCACCACCCAGACACAGCCCCGCTGGTCACCCCGCGCCGACGCTCCTCCTCCACCACGCGGCCCCTGCCGGAACGCCTCCTGACGCCGTTCACGGCGACCAACCAAGGGCCACATAACGCACAGCAGCCCGACCCCAAGGGGTCGGGCTGCTGTGGCTCGCGCCTACGAACGCCGAATCTGCAGCAGCAGAGCCGACACCGCAGCTACGAGCGGCAAAAGCCCCGGAGAGAACACCGCGATCACGGCAACCACGATAAGGACAATCTGCGCGACCCGCCGAAGCAGGACAATCAGACTTCCCATCAACGAGGTCAACGCAACCAGGTTGGCATTCCAACGCTCAACTTTCTTTTCGAAAGCAGTGCGCTTACGACGGGTGTTCGCAGCAACCATCGGACCCAACTCCTGATGGACAGGTGAAAGATCGCCAGAAGTTGCTCTAACAACCACATGGCGAATCGATCACAAGTGAACGAAAGCACCATGTGGTACTTCTGTCTTTGAGCCAAAGGTAGCAAGCGTGACCGACTCACGACCAGCGACATGCGACGCGCAGCATGCATCCGGTATCGTTCATGTGTCAGTGGAGGTGCTCTAACACCGTTGATGCTGATCGGACCGCGGCGCATCAATCGGACCCAACTCCGTGCGCCGCGGTCCGCTTCATCCGCGCAGGTTGACCAGCACTGGGCCGACCCGAGCACCGTTCGATCTGGCGAGTGAAACCAGAGAATGACCTGGTGGCACGCCGGTGACGATGTCCGAGACAGTCCATCTGGCTCGCTCGATGCGCCGCGCGCTGTAGCCGGAGGTACGACTCTCGGTCCGGCCGCCGACCGATCCGTACTCGTCGTAACGGACGCCCGAGGTTGAGCTTCGGCTGATGGTCGTCTCGGTGATGTATTGGTCGCCGAACCACCGCGAGAAGATGTCTGCGTCCGCGGGATCGATGCCGCCGAAGACAGCCCTGCACCCAGTCGAGCCGAAGACTGTCGCGCGCACGTCTATCGGAAAGTCCGACATGGACCAGCATGCGATCTCAATGCGGCGGACGCTGATGCTTATCATCTCGCCCTCGAATGCGGCGCCCGGGCCGTACGACTTACCGGATCGGACGACAGACGTAGCGCTGCTGTTGAAGGTCCTTGCTGATCGCCTGGCCACCACCGCAGGAAGTGTCCACGTCGGCAGAACCAACGCCGGGCGTGTGATCTAGCCTTCTGCAGTCCGCGACCTAGCCATCAACAAATCGACCGGGCGACGCCGGACGCAGACGTAACTCGTATCAACTATTGTCCGCACACCCGGGATCGTCCGACTCCCACTCGGGTCAGACTCATCCCCATGCCTTCGGTGGGATTCCGCCGGTCCGCTCAAGAACCCGCACTCGTTCCACGAGCGGGGGCGTGTTCGACATGACCTGGGTACGACGGCTATCAGCCTGGCCACCAGGTTGCTGATGCTGCATTTGCCATCCGTACAGGACTTCCACGAGCGTGCTGCCGTACCCCAAAGCGGCCGCCTTTTGATCCGCCTGCCTCACCTGCCACCGGTTCAACCAGGCAAGGACCGGCGGGGCGATGAACGGCGTGATGAAGAGGAACGGCCAGATGTAGCCATGGCCGAGTGCGAACACCGCGACGATCAACCCGACGTACGCCATCAACAGGAACCCGCCGATGATGCAGCCGAATGCAGGCACGCGACGCATCAACTGCGCGATACCTCGCACCACGATGAGCCCGCATCGGGCGGGGATCGAGTACCAGAAGCTGAGCATATTCAGCCACCATCGGCCGCCCAGATGGTGCGCAAGTTCATGCGCCAGGACTGACTCGAGGTGCGCCGGGGGCAGGGTGTAAAGCGCCCACCGAGTCACTGCGACCACACGGCCGGGCGTTGGCGTTGCGTTGGCCTCGTCGGACTCCTGAATCCACAGTGTGTAGCGTCCAGGGGCAACATCTGCGCGCGCCAGCATTCGATGCCAGATCGGCGCGAGGCGTTGCTGCTCGATGAGCGTGGGCTCCCGGAGGCGGTACAGGTACCGCGCGAACACGGTCTCGGCCGACGGGACGAGGCTGAGCGCGCCGGACGCGATCCAGACCGCAACCACGATCCATCCCCAGCCGAAACCGATCGCTCCCGCGATCCACACGACCAGCACCAAGCTCCAGAAGAACCACGGAACAGCGGTGAGTAGCGTCGTCCAGGCAGACGGCTCAGGCAGAAGCTTCGCCCCGGCACCCGAACGCTGCGAGTCGCCTGCGTTGCTGGACGGCGGCAGTTGCTGCGGAGCAGGTCCGTTCGGAAGGGGCCCAGCGCCCGGTGGGACCGCGGCTCCGTGACCGGGCTGGCCTGGCCAGCCGTCGCCGGGTTCGTTCGGCTCGGTGGGGCCGGTCATCGGGGGTTCCTCCTGTGGGTCGGGCGGGGCTCGGTTACCACAGTGACACGTGGACGTGGTCGAAGTGGCCGCCGGTGGCGTCGGTGGGGTTGTAGACGCCGCCGCCGTTGTACGGGATCCAGGTGCCGCGGCGGGCGGACCAGATCTTGCCGTACCAGATGACGTAGTGGACGCCGGTCTGGCCGGCGGTGGTGATGGCCCAGTTGGCGATCTGGTCGCCGCGGGCGCGGGCGGGGGCCGACTTTCTGGCGTCGGCGCCGACCATGACGTCGCAGGCCTTGCCGCGGGGGTGGTCGCTGGTGGGGTTCCAGACGTGGGCGTCCCAGCAGCTCATGCTGAGGGTGCCGAGGTTTTTGCGGGCCTCCGCGACCCAGGCCGCCGTACGCGGAGTCACCAGACCGCCGGTGCCGGTCGGGTCCGTGACGGTCGCCTTCTGATCGGGCCAGACACCGTTGACCGGCTTTCCACTGGACAGGTCGCCGCCACCGGACTGGTCGCAGCTGTTGTTGTCCTGTATGCCGTCGACGACTGCCCCACCGGTCGGTGCGCCGGTGCGGCCCGCGTACGGGTTCCCGGACCGGGTCAGGTCGATTCCGGCTGCCGCAGCGATATCGCGAGCCTCCTGCTCACGTGTGGCATACCTGTCGGGGAACGCCGACTTCTGCACCTGCTGAGCCACATCACCCAGCGCCATCGACGGCCACCCGTTGATGTCGACGAGGCCTGGTGGATGTCCCGGCCCGGCCCCGCCGAAGAATGCCTCCACCGCAGTCTTCGGCTCATCTACAAGCTGCTTGGCATCGCCCCACCCTGCCGAGGGTCGTTGCTGGAAGAGCCCGACGGAGTCTCGGTCGCCGTAGGTGAGGTTCTGCAGGTCCGACTCGACGAGCGCTGTCATCAATGCGATCAAGGTCGCCTTACCCGGCAGCCCGCGCTCAACGGCGACGCTGTCGATCAGCTTCGCCCAGCTGATCTGAAGCACGCGGAGCGGACCGCTGGGGTGCGGATCGGTTCCTTGGCCGGGAGCGCCGGGGCGGCAGGCGGCTTGGGTCGTCGTACCGCCTCCGAACGGCGCGAGCATCAGCAGGCTGGCGACACCGAGCACCGCCAGCGCCGCCGCGCCTTTGGCGAACCACCCTCGGCGTGCGACCGAGAGGAACCCGCGCCCGAGATCACCCTCGTCGAACATCGGAGTCCCCCGCCGTCATGGTCCGGTACCTCCGGACACGTCGCTGATCACCCATTGGTTGTTCTGGTTGGTCAGCGTTATCAGCAGGGGGACGTCGAACCGCTGCGCGTGCTTACCGGTGACGTCGATGGTGACTTTGACGAACCGCGTGATCCGGCTTGGCGTGTCCACCGGGGCTTCGGCGTTCGCCGGCGGAGCGGTCACCGGGGCCGCGAGTACGGTCGACTTCCCGCCATCGGCCTTGAGTGCGTCGTACGTCGGGTCGCCCGCCGCAGTGAAGCTCGACGCGACCTCGTCCGTCATGTATTTGGAGCACTTCTCGACCAGAGCGGCGTACGTCTCGGCGCTGGGGTCGCGGGTGTAGAACGCCCGCGCCCAGGTACCGGTCACGTCGGTCGCCAACGCGGTGTCCTCGGAGGACGGCCGCTGGCTCACCGGCGGTGGTGTGGTGAGCGCGGAGCTGGTCGGCTCACCCGTCTGGTTGGACTGGGTCGCCGGTGCGGTCGGGAGTACGACGGAGCGGCCGGGAGTGAGCAGGCTGATCGGAGCGCCGTCGTCCTTGCTCTTGCCGCCGAACAGGCGCGGCAGTCCGCCGCCGACGCCGAGGATGATGATCGCGACGATGACGACCAGAGCCACGATCGCGATCGGGCTCGTCGGCTCCGCCTGCCGCTGGTTCCGCAGCCACGCCATCCGCTGGACGTGGTCGTCGCGCCGCCAGTTCTTCTTGGCACGACGCCGTTCGCGACCGCTGAGGTCGTCCATCTCGTCGGGGTAGTCGTAGTCGTTGCTCATCAACGACCGCCAGCCGTCCGGCGCGTCCGGGCGGCTGCGTTCGTCACGACGATCGGCGTCGGACTCCCGCGGCTCAGGGGCGCGGTGACGGGACTGACCGCCGCCCTCGCGGCGGTCGTACGGCGAGCGAGATTTCCGGGCCATCCGGCATCACCTGCGCGTCGGGACGTGCACCGTCACGCCGTCCTTGGTGACGGTCGAGTAGTCACGGTAACGGCGCCCCTGCGAAGGCACCGGCTTCCGCCGCGTCCGCTGCCCCTTGGGCGGACCTTCCCGCAGACTCGCCGAATGCGTATGCGCCCGAGGCTCGTACCGCACGTCGTTCGACGGCACCGGAATCGGACGCCGCGAATGCCGCGCCTTCTGCGCCTCACCACTCCCCCGCGATCCAGAGGTGGCCGGCGCGGCCACCCCCGCACTCGTGACGGTGATCGTACGCCGCTTGTCGGAGTCCTGAGACTGCGACCGCGCACGAGCCAGATTCAACGCGGAGCTGCTCCGGCCCGGCGACGTAGCTGCAGCAACTCGCCCGTTTACCCCGGCAGCGCCCGCACCACCCGGCTGTCCGCCGGCCCCAGTGCCGACAATACCTTGACCGCCCACAGCCCCGTCGCCGCGTCGCCGCTCAGGGCCACGCGTCAGCTCGTACTGCGAACTGGCTGCAGATCTCTGCGCCAGAGAACCGATGCTTGGCGCTTCCCGATAGATCCGTGTCGAGGAGACGCGTTGCGCCGACGACTCTGAGGTCCCGGCCCGGTCGCGAACTCGTTCCCTGGGAGTAGGTGCGGCACCGCGGCTGCTCAGTGCGCTCATGACACGCCTGACCGCGCCCATCGCGCCGCGTCGCGCGAGCCCACCCAGCATGACGCTCCCGGCGCCGGGACGCATCATCGACGTGAGGCTGTCCAACAGTCGCCGCAGGCGGAAGCCGACGATCAGTACCGCGATGGCGAGACCGGTTACCGGCAGCCATCCGAGAGGCCCAGTCAATGTGAACACCGCGGTGACGAGCGTGAGGGCCGTACCGAATACCAACATCGCCAGGAACGATTGCAGTACGAGCCCGATCAATGCCTCGAACCAGTTGAGGCCCCACTGACGAGGTCGACCCGGGATGATCCACAAACAGGCGAAGAACACGCCAACGACCAATAGCAGCAACGCGCCGACGAAGGCCATCAGTGCGGTGAATGCCAGACCGATGTTCAAGAACCCGAACAGCGTCGCGGCAATGGCAGCCAGCATCACGACTGCTGTTCGTCCGAAGGGGTTGTCTCCCTTGACCCACTTCGCAGTCGGTGAGTCCTCTCCGCCCTCGGCCGGTACGACCACGTTCTTGACGTAGTCCATCCTGTCCTTGGGATTCACTCCGACGTCGAGCATCCCCTTGCCGTACCGCTGACACGCTGCGATAGATCCGAACTCGGCGATACACCATGGTGTGACCGCGAAGCCTCGCCAACTTGCGTCGGCAGACTTCCGCAGGAGTGTGTCTTTCGGTGTGCCCGTGAAGCCAGGTTCAGGCCAGGGAATCGGCGTCTGCATTGTCGGGCCCAAAGCATCCGACGATGCAGTCATCACCGCACCGGCGCCCATCTGCCGGGCGCCGTCGACTCCACGCAGCCACGTAGCAGGCGCAACAGCGAAGCTGATGCTCAGAACGCCGGCAATCAATACCCAGATCAACTGCCCCAGCGCGCTGCCGGTCGCACGGCGTTGCATGTAGGCCGCGACGGCACCGAATGCGAGAGCGGACGGCAAGAGCCATCCGACCAACTGCGTGCTCGTCGCACCGATCGTGGCCGATGTGGCATCAGTCAATGGCTTCACATCGGTGAACGAGAAGAGCCACCAGCCAACGGAGATCGCGGCTCGCGTTATTGCCGTGATGTACATCATCACGAGGTACGCATAGCCGTTGAAGATCATGTTGAACGAGTCGGTCAGGCCCGTATCGAAGTCGAGACCGTAGGCCATCGGGCTGTACTGCTCGAAGAGGGTTCGGGTGTCGCCGTGGGTGAGGTCTGGGGTGGGGAGGAGGTCGGCGAAACCTGTGGGGTTGGTCGGGCCGGGTTTGGGGTCGGCGGCCAGGGCTAGTTGGGAGGTGATGATGAGGGAGAAGGCGAGGATGGTGGCCGCGGTTCTGAGGCGGCGTTGCCACCTCATGCGACGTGCTCCTTGTTGCCGGTGGGTGGGCGGTCGGGGGTGGGGTCTTCGCCGTAGGCCGGGTACATGGCCTCGTTGTAGGCGGCTTCGTCGGCCTCCTGGTCGTAGACCTCGTCGGGGCCTATGGGGGACTCGTAGCGAAGGGGGTGGCGGTGGTGCGGGGGGTCTTGGGGGGTGTCTTGGACGCTGGGGGTTGGGGGGTGGCCGTTTTGCTGGGCTACCGGCGGTTCTTGGTGGGTGGGTGGGTGCGACTCGGTGGGCCGGGTATCTGGAGTCGCGGAGGTCTGGGTGTTGGCGGTTGGTTGGTCAAAGTGGGGCTGCGGGGTGGACTGCTGAGGGGCGAGCGTCGCCGGCGACGGGGGGTGCGCGTACGTCGCCGGGTCGGCCGCAGCGGCGGCTGACGTGGGGTCGGCCGCGGGGGTCGCCGGCGCGCGGTCGGCCGGGTAGGCGGGTGGTTCTGGCTCACGGGCGGGCGGTGTGGCCGTCGGGGCGGAGGACGTGTCGTCGGCGGCCTGAGACGTGATGTGGGGGCTGTCGGCGGTCTGATCCGACGTGTGAGCAGCCGGGGATGGGGCGTCGGCGGCGCGGGACGGGGCATAGGCAGCCGGGAACCGGGCGGCGGTGGCTGCGGATGCGGCGTCCGGGGCCGCTGGGAACCTGGCGTCCGCGGCCGGCGATGTGGTGTACGCGGCCGCGGAAGGGGGACCGGCGTTCGGGGAGGCAGCCTGAGCCGAGGTGTAGGCGGCCGAGGGCGAGGCGTGGGCGGCGGATGCGGGGTCCGGAGCCGGGGAGTGGGCTTGGCCGGTGGGGGCGGGGGCTCGGGCCGGTTCTTGGGGTGGGGCGGGGTTGGTGGAGGACTGGTCGAGGTCGTCGTAGCGGGCCTCGTCGTCGGGGAAGGGGGTGGGGTCGTCGTCGGGTGGGGTGGGTGGGGGGACGTGTTCGGATTCGGGGGTGGTGCGGAGGAGGGTGGCCACCTGCTGGCTGGGGATGTCGATTTGGACGGTGGCTACTTCGTCCCAGCGGTCGCGCATGATGCAGTGGCCGTGGCGGATGGATTTGCCGTTGGCGGCGGTGTTGATGCCGCGGACGAGGGTTTGGTACGGGGCCGTTTGGGGGCGGCCGAGGAGTTCGAGGAGGGAGTCGACCTGTTCGCGGGAGCGGAGGCTGAAGGCGAACAGGGTGGTGATCTGCTCGACCAGACCCGGCAGTTTCAGGATCGACGCCGGGTCCTGGGTGTCGAGGACCAGGGAGGCGCCGAGGGCGCGGCCGACGCGGGCGATGTAGTCGAGGAACGAGGCGCCGTCGGGGGTCTTGGTGAGCAGGTGGACCTCGGGGACGATGACGACCTTCGAGCGGCCGCGGAACTCGCGGCGGCCGGTGGTGCGGATCATCCAGGCGAGGCAGCCGCGCAGGCAGGCCATGCCGACACGTTCGATCGGGGACCAGGACTCGGGGGCCGACTCCGGTGACGGGAGGGTCAGGCCGGGCATCTGGACGACCCAGAGGCCGGGGTTCGTGGTCAGGGACGAGAGGCCGGACGGCGGGCCGGCGACGACCGAGCCGAGGCCGGTCTCGACCAGGTCGCGGAGGGCGAAACCGACCGTACGGACGGTCTCCTCGTCGGAGTTGCACAGCCGCTGGATGACGCCCCAGGAGGACGGGTCCGGGGACTGGATCTCGGCGCGGGTAGCCGCGACCACGGGAGCTTCGGCCGCGCCGCGCAGGTGTGGCGGGAGCAGGAGCATCAGCTGGGACGGGGCCTGCAGCAGCGCGTCGTCGACCGGGAGTACGCGGAGCAGGTCCGCGGCGCCGGAGAACTGGGCGGTGATCTCGATGACAGCGGTCGGTACGCCGTACTCCGCGGCGACTGCGGATACGCCCGCCGCGTCGCCCTTCAGGTCGAGCAGCGGGACCCAGGCGCCGGCGAACGCCGAATCCAGGCCGCCCAGCATCGCGGCAGTCGTCTTGCCTCGACCGGACCGGCCGAGGAACAGCGTCGTCGTCGCGTCACCGAGGGCCGAACCGGCGGCCGCGTCGAAGCGGACCAGGCCGGGCGTGGAGCCGGTCAGGTACCCGATCGCCGGGCCGGTCGCGTCACCGATCGACGCACCGCCCCAGAACCAGGACCCGAAGAATGCGGTCGACTCGCGGACGTGGCCGAGGTCCGGCACCCGCAGCTGGTCTCCGGGCAGCGACTCCAGCCACAGGTCGCGCTGCTCGTCGGCGCCGGCGGCGACGGTGATGCCGCGATCGGCGTAGTGCGCGATGACCGCGTCGACGTACGCCTCGAGGTCCTCGCGGGTGTCCGCGCTGACCAGCAGCCGCGGGTGGTCCTCGACCAGGGTGAGGCCGCTGCGGTTGATGTCGCGCTTGACCTCGCGCATCACGCGCTCGGTCTCGACGATCTCGTCGGCGGTCTCCTCCGCCGTGCCCTTTGCGGCCGAGCGGCGCTGTTCCTTCGCGCTCTTCCGGGTCTCGTCGACCAGGTTCCGCGCGGTCTTCTTGGTGAGGACCCTGAACCGGACCGAGGCCTCGACGGTGACGTCGATCTCGTCGCCGTCGTCGTCGATCGCCTTGATCTCGGACAGCGTCCGCAGCCACTCCCCCGACCCCGGCGTCTCGAGCTCCTCCGGGAAGTCGGTCATCGCCAGCACGGTCGTGTACGCCGCGATCTGGCCGCGGGTGTCGTAGATCCGCAGGTGGTCGGTGTACGGCACCACCCGGCCGGAGGTCAGCCGGGCCAGCGAGGCGCCGGTGATCAGGCCGCGCCGGGGGGCCGCGACCGCGCCCCGGTGCATCTCGCGGCTGATCAGCCAGGAGATCACCTCGGCGGGGGCGGTGTGGGCGCGCCAGACGGTCGAGCCGAGCTGACGAGCGAGCTTGCGCACCCGCTCGTCGAGGTGCGCGAGCTCGCGCGCGCTCACCCGCCACGACGTCGTCCCGAGGGCGTCGCTGATCGAACCCCGGACCTGGGCGGTCGCCCGGGGGTCGCGGTCGCTGAGGTGCACGCCGAGTGCGACGTACCGCTCCGGCATTCGCATCTCGTCGATCCGGTCGGCCCGGGTCTGCGCCCAGGCCTCGTGGTCGCCGAGCCGGTAGTGGCCGGCCACGGAGTCGATGTAGTCCTGACCGGTCGAGCGGCCCCAGACCACCTTCAGGTGGCTGAGCCGGTCGCCGAGGATGGTCGCGGCGGCGCTGACCGCGGCGTCCAGGGCGGCGTCCTGCTCGGCCTCGGTGGCCAGGTCGGTGTTCGCCACCGAGATCAGGAACCACGCCTCGGCGCTGCGTTCGGTGACCAGCAGGCCGTCGGCGATGGCGACCAGGCGTGGCGGCGGCAGCCCCCGCTCGCGACCGACCCCCACCAGGTTCAGGAGCTTGTCAGCGATCTTCATCCAGGCCTCTTCCTGACGACGTCCTGCGACTCACCCGTTGTACGTGTTCCGAACCCAGCAGGCGGGCCCGCTGGTTGACCGTGATGTCCGCCCCCGCGCGGACCATCGGATCCACCTCCACCACCACCTCGCGCTCCCACTCGGGCGTGACCCGGGCCTTCGCCAGGTCTGCGACCTTTCGGGTCGACATGCGCTCCCGCCAGGGCAGGTACTCCGACTTGTCGGCGGCCCGGGCACCGAGGCCGATGATCGGGCGGTGCGCCCGCAGCGCGTACCGGACCGCGAGCGCCCATTCGGTCACCCGGCGGCGGCGTTCGTGGAACTTCCCCGGCCGCCAGCCGAACGCGGTGATCACGAACGGCGGCACGACGTACAGGCTGACGGTGGGCTTCTCGGGTACGCCGATGAATGGGAAGAGCAGCGCCACCCAGATCACGATGACCACGGCACCGAAGATGATCATCCGGCGGCGCGCGCCTTCGCCGAGGTCGATGCCGAGCAGGTCGTACTGCCGGGTCTCGATCTCGAAGTGGTGGGTGAGGGTACGGCCGACGCGCATCAATTGCCCCCGGAAAGCAATCCCCAGAAGCCCTTGAGCACGTTGATCGTCTGGTTGTTGGCGTAGATCAGCCCGCCGACCAGGATCCCGGCGGCGATGTGGCCGAACAGCTCGCCCCACTCCCGCTTGAAGTAGTGGCCGATCGCGCGCAGCACCAGGATCGCGATGAAGATGTTCCCCGCGATGACCAGGACCCAGTCCTTGAAGTCCGCACCGGTCGGGACATTGGGATTGCCGGCCATGGGCACGGCAAGCTGTACCACGCTCGCAGCCAGTTCGTGGGTCGTCATTGCGGTGTCTCCCTTGTTGCCTCGGTCATCCGATGGCCAGTCGCTGGATTCATCCGACGGCAGCCACTTGCCATCGCTGTGCTCCGTCCGTGGCGACAGTACGCCTCAGCGTGAGCGTGTACGTCTGGTCCAGAGTGGTATCTCCCACCCCGTTCCAGGTGACGGCTGCAGTCGCCTGCCGCTCGTCGTCGTTCCCGGCGTACACCTGCCAGTCCTTGAGTTCACCGAACTTCACCGCACCGTTCAGGCTGCGGATGGTCGAGCCGGGCGCGGTCACCGCGGACACCTTGTTGTCCGACTCGGCGTACGCCGCGAAGAAGGCCTCGGCATCCTTCTCGGTCGCCGAGGTCAGGTCGTCGTCGGGCTTGCCGGCGTCCGGCATGTTCGCGGGCAGCGGCGCGCGCTCGTCCGGTACGAACGTCGGCGGCGCGCTCACCACCACCCGGTCGGCGGTCCGCGCGACCGGCACCGACAGCCGGTTCCAGACGACCGGTCCGACCGCGAAGGCGTTGCCGCTCTGCCGGGTGAAGGTGTGCACCCGGACCCGGACGTCGACGACCGCGGTGATGCCGTTCGGGTCGGCGGTGACCTGTCCGGGGTACGCCACGTCGGCGGTCTGCTTGCCGCGCCCGTTCCAGCCGGCCCGGCTGTCCAGTCCGGCGGCGAGGTCGAGGCCGACCTGGGCCGGGCGGGCGTCGGGGTTGTTCTCGTCCCAGGTCAGATAGGCCACGGCGTACCGGGTCGCGACCGCGCGAGCCTCGTCGGACGGGAAGCTGCTCTGCCCGCTGACCACCGTCTGGGGCGTCCGGTTCGGCGCGATCCAGGAGCGGATCCCGCTGATCGCGGCCAGCAGCAGTACGACGACCACGAGGCCGCGGAAGAACCGCCGCGCCCAGGTGGAGAACGACGACTCGGGCTCGGTCGACCACGGGGTCTGCCCGGGGCCCTGCACCTCGCGCGGGGGCTGCGGCGGGGCGGCAGCGTGCGCGCCGTGCGGCGAGCGCTGCTTCAGCCGCTCCGGCGGACGCGGTCCGGGCTCCTGCGGGGCGCCGTCCGGCGTCCGTCCGCCCGGTCGCCGGGGAGGTGCCATGACGCCACCGTTCGGCGGCGGGGTCTGGTTCTGCGGAGCGGAGTACTGCGCGGCCACCCCCTGCGCCTGGCGAGGGGTAGGGGACACCGGCCCGCCGGGGTGGGCCCACCACTCCGGCGCGGTACTCTGCGGGCGGCCTTTACCGGGTTTCTTGGTCCGGCGCTGGTCCGACCAGTGCTCACCTTTTGGCGGCAGATTGAGCAACGTTCGCCACCAACTCATCCCTACCCGCCCCTCAGACAGCAGTTACGCGGACAGTAGCCGGGAGGATACGGCAAGCAACCGTCCTCCGGGAGACCCGAGCCCAGGATCCGGATGTTCCATCGCTCCCCGCAGCCATACTGTTACCCCACTCGCGGGCAGTGTCACCCTCACCTCGGCACATACCGGCCAAGCGTGACACCTTCGGTACCGTCGTCATAGCTCCTCTCTCATGCCCGCTCGGGTCGGCCGGGCAGCGCACACCATGCCACACGCCGCGGACAGGTTCGAAAATCCGTGCGAACAACATGGTAAAAGAACGCATCAACTGATCACAGATAGTAACCGATCCGGCGGCTCCACTGTGGAAAACTCTCCCGCGCCGAGAGGGTCAAAGTCGGCTGTGGACAACCGCTTGCCGACGGGGTCTTCGGGCATAAGGTCGGCAGTGTTCCCTGCTACCCCCTGGAGGACCAGGATGGAAACTCGCCGGCTGGGCAGACTCGGCCACCAGAGCTCGGTACTCATCTACGGCGCGGCCTCCCTCGGCGGCGTCGACCAGGACCGCGCCGACGCCTCGATCCAGGAAGCACTCGACGCCGGAATCAACCACTTCGACGTGGCCGCCGACTACGGCGAGGCCGAGCTCCGCCTCGGCCCCCGGATGCCGGAGATCCGGGACCGGATCTTCCTCGCCACCAAGACCGGCCGGCGGACCTTCGAAGAGGCCTGGAGCGAGATCAACCGGTCGCTGGAGCGGCTGCAGACCGATCACGTCGACCTGATCCAGATGCACGCGGTCTGCGATCTGGAGAACCTCGACCTCGTCACCGGCAAGGGCGGCTCGCTGGAGGCAGCGATCCGGGCCAAGGACGAGGGCCTGGTGCGCGCGATCGGCATCACCGGCCACACCGCGCAGGCGCCGTCGGTGCACACCGAGGGGTTGCGCCGGTTCGATTTCGACAGCGTGCTGACGCCGCTCAACTACAAGCTCTCCACGGATCCGCGGTACGCCGCCGACTACGCGGCCCTGGTCGAGGCCGTGAAGGCGTCCGACGCGGCGCTGATGACGATCAAGATGATCGCCCGGCGGAACTGGGCCGACGGCGAGCAGAAGGCGTACGACACCTGGTACCGGCCGTTCGACGAGCAGCGCTACGTGACCGCCGCGACCGCCTGGCTGCTGAACGGGCACCCGGAGATCACCGGCCTGGCGACGGCCGGCGAGACCCGGTTGCTGCGGCAGATGATCGTCGCCGAGAAGGAGCGCGCCGAGCTGACCCCGGAGGCCGCCGCGTCGATCCTCGAGGAGGTGCAGGACTACGCGTCACCCTTCGTGGACATGCCGATCTGATCAAACGGTTGACAACGTGGCTCAGCTCACATTCGAGACTCCGCATTCCGGTCAGGTCGTAGGCCGTACGAGATCGGCCGTCGGCCTGCACCGGGGGGCGGGAACAAGTCACGGGGCGGCCGGTGTTGACTACGGCGTACTCAACTACTTTCGGAGGTCGTAGTGGCAACGGTCGAGCTGACCCAGGACAACTTCAACGAGGTGGTCGGTGGCGACGGTCTCGTGCTGGTGGATTTCTGGGCCGAGTGGTGTGGCCCGTGCAAGATGTTCGGACCGGTGTTCGAGAAGTCGTCCGAGGAGCACGCGGACATCACGTTCGGCAAGGTCGACACCGAGGCTCAGGGCGAGCTGGCGCAGGCCTTCCAGATCAGCTCCATCCCGACCCTGATGGCGGTGCGCGACGGCGTGGTGCTGTATTCCCAGGCCGGTGCGCTGCCGGCGGCCAGCCTGGAGGACCTGATCGGCCAGCTGCGTGCGGTCGACATGGAAGAGGTCAAGGCGCAGATCGCCGCCCACGAGGCGGAGCACGGCACCGAGCCGCACACACACTGAGCGATTTCAGCCGATCCGGGAGTTCGCGCCGAGCTCCCGGATCTGCTGCGCCATCGCGATCCGGTCCGGGCCTTCCTGGAGCTGCGGGTTGTGGTCGAGGGCCGCGACCAGCTGGTTGCGCTCCTCGGGCATCAGCCGTCCCCAGCCGCCGCGGACCAGCTTGAGGGCGTGGAACTGCTCGTTGCCGGTCAGCGGGCCGTTGATCGCGTCCAGCAGGATCGCGCTGTCGATCAGCGAGCGGTCGCCCTCCATCAGTCCGAGCGCAATCACCCGGACGACCGGTGAGCCGCTCCGGAACAGGTCGGCGACCTCGTCCTTGTCGAACTTCTCCACGGCGGCCGCGTTCGCGACGCGCTGCAGGATCCGGTCGAGGATCTGGCCGCGGAGCGCGGTCAGGTCGGACTCGCGGAGCTCGGTGTCGGTGGTGCGTGGTGATTCCGCGCCGTCGCGAGGAGGTGCCCGGTGCGGTAGCTCGGCGTGCGGCGCGCCGCCGAGCACGAGGCAGAGGATCCGGCCCGCCACGTCCACGATCGGCCGGGCCTTAACCGCCCAGGCCGGCGGTTCGGTTCCGTTCATCGGCCAGCGCCTCCGTCCGTCGTCGGGCAGGTGCAGCTGATCGTGCCGGTCCGCTCCCCCATCGGCAACCCGTCAGCCGATCAACCGCGCGTCGGTCGTACGACGCATCAGCCGCGAGCGTCCCACCTCATCGGTGAAACCCCAGCGCCGGTAGAACGGCACCAGCTCGGGCTGACAGACAAGTTCCAGGCTGCGGACCGCCGCCAGCGCGGGATGGTCCACGACCGCGTCGAGCAGTACGGCGCCGACCCCGGTGCCGCGGTACGACTCGTCGACGATCACGTCCAGCAGCAGGGCGACGTACGTGTGGTCCGTGAGGACACGCGCGAAGCCGACCAGCTTGTCGTCGTCCAGCACCGCGAAGACCAGGTCGGAGTTGGCAAGCAGCCGTTCGACGTCGGCCGTCGTACGGTCACTCATCCACCAGGCCGTCCGCATGAGCTCGGTCAGCTCGGAGACGCGAGGAGTCGAGGTGAGCGTGAGCATCGTCAGAGGTCGCGGGAACTGAGGACGCAGAACTCGTTGCCCTCGGGGTCGGTGAGGACCGTGAACGAGGCGTCGGCGGGCTGGCCGACGTCGGCCCGACGGGCACCGAGCGATTCGAGGCGGGCGAGCTCGGCGTCGCGGTCCTGGCTGGTGTGCGGGGCGAAGTCGAGGTGCAGGCGGTTCTTCACCGTCTTGCCCTCGGGGACCGCGACGAAGACCATGCCGGGACCGATCCGCTCCCACGGCATGTCCTTGAGCGTGTCCTCGTCGACCCAGCCGGGGACGTTCACGCACTCCTCGTCGGAGGCGTAGATCGTCGTCCAGGCGAGCGCCTCGGCCCACCAGGCCGCCTGCTTGCGTACGTCGTGGCAGTCGACCACGACGGAGTACCACCTGAGAACCATGGCTGAACGATGGCATAGGCCGCCGACAGCAAGAGAAAGAGCGGGCCCTGGGCAGGAGAAAGTCGCCAGGGCCCGCTCTTGGGGCTGACCGGAGCGGCTGCGGTGGCCGGAGGAGGCGCGGGCAGATGAGGCGCTGCCCTGAGGAGGCTCACCGAGGCTGCTCGAGGTGACGGTCAGCGGGGCGGAGGGACCACGTCGTTGGAGCCCCTCCCTGTTGCTAGAAGGTCGTCAGCGGAGTGGGTTGAAGGGGCGCAGCTCGTCCGGGGTGCGGCCGGTTGTGATGGTTTCGGCCAGCAGCTGGCCGGTGATCGGGCCGAGCGTGATGCCCCACATGCCGTGGCCACCGGCCGCGAACACCCGCGGTGAGGAGGTCGCGCCGATCAGCGGCAGGCCGTCGGGGGTGCAGGGGCGCGGGCCGACCCACTCGAACGTCCGCGCGTCCAGGTCGGCGTCGCGCAGCAGCGGCCGGGCGGCGTCCACGATCGCGTCGATCCGGCGCGGGTCGAGCTTCGCCTCGGGCTTGCGGAACTCCATCATCCCGGCCACCCGGAGCCGGTCGCCGAGCGGCGTGCAGGCGATCCGCTGCGCCGGGAAGTACACCGGGCCGGCCGGGACGTGCGCCATCGGCACGCTGAAGCTGTACCCGCGGCCCGCCTGGACGACGGTCCGGACGCCGAACTGCCGCGCCAGGTCCGTCAGCCACGCACCGGTCGCCATGACGACCGCGTCGAACGGGTCGGTCTCGCCGTCCGCCGTGACCAGCCGGACGCCGCGGATCTCGTCGACGATGTCCTTGACCACGACACCGCTGATGATCTGTCCGCCGCGGGCGATCACCGAGTCGGCGAGCAGGTTCACGTACTCGCCCGGGTTGATGAAACGCTGACCGTGCAGCCGGATCGCGGCGCCGATCGCGTCGGACAGCGACGGCTCGATCTCGCGGGCGTCGTCGCCGCTGATCGCCTCGAACTCGATGCCCTGGCCGGACGCGTGGATCTGCTCGATCTCCTCGAGCAGCACCTTGCGCTCCTCGACGGTCCGGTACGCGGCCAGGAACGACTTGGCCTCGTGCGTCTGCGCCTTGACTCCGGCGTCAGCGAGGAAGTCGAACGCGGCCAGGGACTGCCGGTTGATCGGGACCAGCGCGTCCATCGCGGTCTTCCAGCGTCCGGCGGTGCTGTTGCGAGCGAATCGGGTGAGGAACTTGAGGAGCCGCGGGCTCGCGGTCGGCGGGACATACACCGGTGAGGCAGGGCTCAGCACCGCACGGAGGCCGTACTTGAGGACCGCCGGTTCCGGCAGCGGCGTCGCCAGGCCGGGGGTCAGCCAGCCGGCGTTGCCCCAGGACGCGCCGGCGGCGACGCCTTCCCGGTCGAGCACGGTCACCTCGACACCGGCCTCCTGGAGGAACCAGGCGGTCGCCAGGCCGACCATGCCCGCGCCGACGACGGCGACGCGATCCGGGACGAGGTGAGTGGAACCAGCTGTGGTCATGTATCGATGGTGCGGCCGCAACCGACGCCTGTCATGGTGCGATCACACCATTAGCGGCCGCAATGACTGTGCTCATCGCACAATAACCTGCACAATAATCTCGTGATCTCCTCGTCCGATCTGATCGTCGCCGTCGGCCCAGCGCTGTTCGAGGTCGTGGTTCCCGGCAAGGGCGACAGCGAGGTCCGGGACGTGTTCCTGGCCGACCCACAGGAGCCCGCGACCGGCCAGCCGGGTGATCTGGTGCTAGGGCTCGGTTTGCGCGACGCAGAGGACGCTGTGGAGCTGGTTGAGCGCTGTGCGGCCGGGAACGCGTCAGGCGTGGTCCTTCGTACTGCGTTGGCGCATGAGCCGCCTGTTGTCGCTGCCGCGGAGCGGGAGGTCGTTTCACTCGTCGCCCTGCAGCCCAGTGTTACCTGGGCGCACGTGGTGTGGCTGTTGCGCGGAGTACTCGACAGGGCCGCTGCACCGGACTCCCCTGCGGCTGGTGACGCCGGCGTACACCAGGAGCTATTTGCGCTGGCTGATGCCGCGGCTGCGATCGTGGACGCGCCTGTGACGATCGAGGACAACCAGTCGCGCGTACTGGCGTACTCGTCGGGGCAGGACTTCACCGACCCGACCCGGGTGTCGACCATCGTCGGCCGTCGGGTGCCGCCGGAGGTCATTGCGCATTTCCGGGCGCGGGGCATCTTTCGGCGGCTGGCCAGGTCGAGTGAGCCGTTCTTGGTGCCGGACGGGCCTAACGGGATCCGGCCGCGGCTCGTCGTACCTGTGCGGGCTGGGGGTGAGTGGTTGGGGTCTATCTGGGCCGTTGTGGACGGGCCGGTGAGTGAGGCGGTCACTACTGAGCTCAGCAACGCTGCGTCGGTGTTGGCGTTGCACCTGTTGCGGTTGCGGGCCCAGGCCGATGTGGCGCGTAGGAGCGCGATTGACCGGTTGCGGACGGTTCTGCGGCAGTTCTCGCCGGACAACCCGGTCGACGTACGGCTGCCGCGTCAGCCGTGGCGGGTGGTGGCGTTGGGGTCGCCGGACGGGTACGACGTACCGCAGCAACTCGATCTGTGGGAGTCGACCGGGCGGCGGCACGGGTGGAGCGAGCCGCAGTTGGCTGATCTGGATGGGACCGTGCTCGCGGTTGTTACTGACCAGGACGGGCCTGGGTCGTGGAGTTGGTTGCAGAAGCTGGTGGTGGAGTCGCCTGGGACGTATGCCGCGGCGGGTGGGCCTGCGCGGGGGCCGGCGGATTTGCCGAGTTCACGGGCTGAGGCTGTTGAGTTGCTCGGGTTGGTACGGCGCGGGGTGGCGCCGGGGCCGGCGTTGCGGGTTGAAGAGGCTTGGCATGTGCTGACGGTGCATCGCGCGGTGACGTCGCTTGATACCACCAAGATGGATGGTCCGTTGGCGACGTTGCTGCGGCACGACATCGAGCACGACACGGGGTACGTCGAGACATTGCAGGCGTGGCTGGAATTTCCCGGGCAGCCGCAGCGCGCGGCGCGGGAACTGCATTTGCACACGAACACTTTGCGGCACCGGATGAAGCGGATCGGGGAGATCGCGGAGCTCGATCTGTCCGATCCTCGGGAGCGGTTGGCGTTGCAGCTGCAGATCGCGGCGGTGCGGACCGAGCACTGAGAACGAGCACTGAGAACGAGCACTGAAATCGGGCACTGAGACGTTCGCCACAGGGCGATGTAACAAGGCTTCACATTCCGGCAACTGTTGAGCAACATGCGGCTGACAGAGTCTTCCTTGTCAGCAGGTCCGGCCTTTCACCAGGAGGCCGGAAAGGCTGCCGGTCCGAGCCTTTCACCAGGAGGCTCGGCCCACCCGCAGGCCCGGCGATTGTCTGAGCGATTGCCGGGCCTGCGGTATTTTCAGAGTTTCGGTCCACGTTGCCTAGGACAACCGGTTGACGATCGTGCGGTAGACGCCCGGGAGGCGGCTCGCGGCGGGGACGATGTACGGGGCGAGGGCGCGGCGGTTGCGGGCCCAGAGCAACGATGCGGTGAGCAGCCGGCACTCCCAGGAGACCCGGCGGTAGGCGGCGTCGTAGTCCTGCGGGCGGTCGGCGCGGAGGCAGTCGACCAGTTCGGCGGAGGTGCGGAGCGCGACGGCGATGCCCTCGCCGGTGAGCGCGTCGACGTACCCGGCGGCGTCGCCGACCAGCAGGACACGGCCGGCGGTGCGGGTGCGGACGCGCTGGCGAAGGGGGCCGGCGCCGAGGACGGCGGTGGCCGGGCGGGCGGTGGTGAGGCGGCGCTTGAGGGTGGGGAAGGCGTCGAGGTGCGAGTCGAAGGTGCCGCGGGCGGAGGTCAGGATCGCGACGCCTACCAGGTCGTCCGCGACCGGGGTTACGTACGCCTCGCCTAGGTGGGACCAGTACACCTCCACAAGATCCGTCCAGGGCGCGACGGTGAAGTGCTGCCGCAACCCGCGCCGCACGGCGCCGGGGGCGCCGTGCGGCGCGTGGTGGAAGAGGCGGGCGAGCGCACCGAGTGGATCAGAAGCGGCAAGGCCGGCGGCCCAGTAGTTGGAGCCCGGCACGCGGCGGCCGGGGGCCGGGTAGCTGGAGGCCGGAACGGGGCCGGGGGCCAGGTCGCTGGAGGCCGGAACGGAGCCGCCGGGGGCCAGGTAGCTGGAGGCCGGAACGGAGCGGTTGTGGTTCGGCGTGGGGTGGTTGAGGGAGAGTTGGCGGCGGATGGGTGAGTGGAGGCCGTCGGCGGCGGCTAGGTAGCGGGCGGTGAGGCCGGCGGCGGTGACGGTGGTGGGGGTTTGGGTGATGGGGCCCACGCGGGATTCGAGGACGGGGATGTCGAGGGCTTCGAGGCGGGACATGAGGGCGGCGTGGAGGGTCGTACGGCGGACTCCCAGGCCGGGGCCGGTGGTGAATCTGGCGTCGACGGTGTGGGTGTCGTCGAGGTAGCGGATGCCGTGGAAGGGGCGGCCGGTGAGGTCTACGCCGAGGCGGGTCAGGTATGCGACAGCGCTGTGGGCGATGCCTTCGCCGCAGGCCTTGTCGATCGGCGGAGTGCGTGGTTCGACGACCACGACCGACAGCCCCGCGAGGGCGGCCCGGATCGCGGTCGCGCAGCCGGCCGGCCCTGCGCCGGCGACCAGCAGGTCGACGTCCGGGCGAGGCCCGCCGGGCCGGGGGTCGAGCCCGCTCACGGAACCACGGCCAGCAGATCGATCACGGGACCAGCGTGGAGTTGAGGGCGGTTTCCTCGGTGCGGATGCGGACGGTCAGGAGTGGAATGTTGAGCGCCGTGAAGATCAGCGCGGTGAGCCACGCGGTGTGGACGAGTGGGAGCGCGATCCCCTCGGCGACAACCGCGACGTAGTTCGGGTGCCGCAGCCAGCGGTACGGGCCGCGGGCAACCAGTTTCAGCCCGGGTACGACGATCACGCGGGTGTTCCACTGGTGCCCGAGGACCGTGATGCACCACCACCGCAGCCCCTGCGCCAGCAGCACCACCGCGAACATCGTCCACCCGAGCCACGGCACGAACGGCCGGTACGCCGCCTCCAGCAAACATGCCGCGAGCAACAACGTGTGCAGGGCAACCATGAACGGGTAGTGCCCCCGCCCGGCCTCCGTCCCACCACGGGAGAAGCTCCACCGCGCGTTCCGCAGCGAGACCACGAGCTCCGCCACCCGCTCGGCGGCGACGAGCAGCACCAATCCGACGTACCAGCCGTACATCACCACTCCATCAACACGAGCTCGGAACAGAAACCAGGACCCATCGCCAGCAACATCCCGGGCCCGGACGGACCCAACCGCATCGTGTCACCCAGGACGTGCAGCACCGAGGACGACGACAGGTTGCCGACGGCATCGAGCGACTTCCAGGTCAGGTCCAGCGCCCCGGGCGCCAGCTCCAACGTCTCCGCGACCGCCTCGAGCACCTTCGGCCCGCCCGGATGGCTGACCCAGGTCCCGACGTCCGCCACGCTCAGCCCGTAGTCGCCGAGGAACCCGCGCACATCCTCCCCCAGGTAGGTCCGGACCACGTCCGGCACGTCCGCCCCGAGCACGATCCGGAAGCCCCCGGCGCCGACGTCCCACCCCATCACCCGCTCCGAGTCCGGGTACAGCCGGGACCGCGTCGCCACCACGGACGGGCCGGCCGCCGCCGGATGCGCGGACCCGGTCAGTACGACGGCCGCCGCGCCGTCCCCGAACAACGCCCCGCCGACCAGGTTCGGCAGCGACGCGTCGTCGCGCTGCAACGTCAGCGAGCACAACTCCACCGACAGCAGTACGGCGACGTGCGACGGCCACGCGGTCAGGTAGTCGTGCAGCCGCGCGATCCCGGCCGCTCCCCCGACGCACCCCAGCCCGAACAACGGCAGCCGTTTCACGTCCTCGCGCAGCCCGAGCCGCAACGCCACCCGGGCGTCGATCGACGGCGCGGCCACCCCGGTCACCGTGGTGAACATCAGGACGTCGACGTCGTCCACCGTCAGCCCGGCGTCCTTGACCGCGCCCGCGACCGCCTCCGCGCCGAGGTCCACCGCGGTCTCGATCCACGCGTCGTTCGCGGCCCCGAAGTCGTCGAGGACGGCGTACTGCTCCAGCGGCAGCGCGAGATGCCGATGGGACACGCCCGCGTTCGCGTGCAGCCGGCGGAGCACCGCCGTACCGTGGCCGTCCGGGAGGCACATCGCGGCGACCGCGTCGGTCAGCGCGGACTGCGGATACCGGTACGGCGGCAGCGCGGGGCGGACAGCTGCGATCCGGGTCATCGTGGCATCGTTACGTCGGTGAGGACCGTACTCAGAGGTCTGGCTCTCGCGTGCCACCCGGGGCCGACCGTCGCCGTCACTGCGCTGGTCACGGCCGTCGCGTGGTCGGCCGGGCGCAGTCCGGCCGGGTGTCTCCTGGTCGCAGCAACGATCCTCACCGGCCACCTCTCGATCGGCTGGAGCAATGACGCGATAGATGCCGCCCGCGACACCATTGTGAACCGCCGGGACAAGCCCGTGGTGCGCGGACTGGTGAGTCGCCGGACGCTGGCGATCGGTGCCGGCCTCATGCTGGTGATCACCGTCCCTGTCTCTCTCGCGAACGGATTCGCGGCCGGGCTGGTTCATCTCGGGTTCGTCGCCTGCGCCTGGGCGTACAACCTGGGCCTGAAGTCGACCGTGGTCTCGTGGCTGCCGTACGCCGTCGCGTTCGGCGGGCTGCCGTCGTTCGTGACGCTCGGCACCGCGCAGGTCTGGGCGCCGTGGTGGGCGACCGCCGCCGGTGCCCTTCTCGGGATCGGTGCCCATCTCGCAAACGTCGTACCGGATCTGGCCGACGACCTGGCGACCGGTGTCCGCGGCTGGCCGCAGCGGCTCGGCCGGTACGCGCGGCTGGTCGCGCCGCTCCCGCTGGCGGCGGCGACCGTACTGCTGGTGGTCGCTCCGGCGGGCGCGATCGGGGTCGTCGGGTGGGTCGCGCTGGCGGTGGTCGCCGTACTGCTCGTCGTCATCGTGGTGTGGCGGGACGCGCCGTTCCTGGTCACGATCGGGATCGCTGCCGTGAGCATCGTTTCGCTGGTCCTGCGCGGGCACGCGCTGGTCTGACCTTCAGCGACTCTTCAGGTGCAGATCGTCGCATCGTGCTTACGGTGAAACACATGCTCTTCCGACGAATGATCGCCGTCGTACTCGTGCTGGTGCTGGCCGGCTGCTCCACACCGGCCGAGCCGACCACGCCGGCCGTCAAGCCGACGCACCCGAACATCGTGTTCGTGCTGACCGACGACCTGTCGATGAACCTGCTGCAGTACATGCCGCAGGTCCAGCAGCTGGCCAAGGACGGCGCGTCGTTCAGCAACTACACGGTCACCGACTCGCTCTGCTGCCCGTCGCGGTCGTCGATCTTCACCGGGAAGTTCCCGCACGACACCGGCGTCTTCACCAACGGCGGCAAGGACGGCGGATTCAAGGTGTTCCACCAGCGGCAGAACGAGGACTCGACGTTCGCGACCGCGCTGCAGAAGGCCGGGTACCACACCGCGATGATGGGCAAGTACCTGAACGGCTACCAGCCGAACGGCACCGTCGACGGCCAGCAGAACTACGTACCGCCCGGCTGGAACGACTGGTACGTCGCGGGCAACGGGTACAACGAGTACAACTACACGCTGAACGCGAACCACCAGCTCGAGAAGCACGGGAAGGCGCCGAGCGACTACCTGACCGACGTCCTCGCCGGGAAGGCCCGCGGGGTGATCGAGAACGCGAAGCAGCCGTTCTTCCTGGAGATCGCGACGTTCGCGCCGCACGGCCCGTACACGCCGGCGCCGGAGGACAAGAACAAGTTCCCCGCGCTGAAGGCGCCGCGGGACGGGTCTTACGACAAGCTGCCCGCGAACGCGCCGCCGTGGCTCGCCAAGCACCCCGCGCTGACGCCGAAGCAGCAGAAGGCGCTCGACAAAGCGTTCCGGAAGCGCGCGCAGGCCGTCCAGTCGGTGGACCGGATGGTCGGGTCACTGCGCGACACGCTGGAGAAGGCCGGTACGGCGGACAACACGGTGATCGTGTTCAGCTCCGACAACGGGTACCACCTCGGGGAGCATCGGCTGACCGCGGGTAAGCAGACGGCGTTCGAGACCGACGTGCATGTGCCGCTGGTGATGGCTGGGCCCGGGATCAAGGCCGGCAGCACGGTGTCGCAGTCCGTGCAGAACGTCGATCTCGCGCCGACGTTCGAGACGCTGGCCGGGCTGACGCCGTCGGCGGACGTGGACGGACGGTCGCTGACGCCGCTGTTCGGGAGTACACCGCCGAGCACGTGGCGGACGGCGAGTCTCGTCGAGCATCACGGACCGGACACCGATCCGACGGACCCCGATCACCCGGAGAAGGGCAGCGGCAACCCGACGACGTACGAAGCGCTGCGCACGGCGACGGCGACGTACGTCGAGTACGCGGACGGCACAGTCGAGTACTACGACCGCTCAAAGGACCCACTCCAGCTCAACAACACAGCAGCTGCGCTGCCGGCCGCCCGGAAGGCGCAGCTACACAAGGCACTAAAAGCGCTGAAAACATGCCACGGCGAAACCGCCTGCACCCAGGCCGGCTAGCAGCCACACAACCACCAGCTGTGGCGCCGGTTAGCCCGCGTCCGGCTTGAGGGGGGCGTTGCTGCCGAGGATGGCGGCTGTTAGGGCCTCGGCTGGTTCCTTGGCGGCGCGGGGGTTGGTGATGAGGACGAGGTCGATGGTGGGGAGTTCGGGGAGGCCGGCGCTCGGGGGTGGTTCGACCAGGTCGGCGGGCATGAGGGAGCGGGCGAAGATCGCGATTCCGAGGCCGGCCCGGACCGCGGCGAGTACGCCGTTCACGCCACGGACGATGCAGGTGATCCGGCAGGTCCGGCCGGCCTGCTCGATCGCCTGGACGCCGAGCGAGCGGCTCAGCGACGGCGCCTGGTACGTGACCAGCGGCACCGGGCCGTCCGGCGCGATCCGGGTGCCGGAGATGCCGCCCCAGACCAGCGAGTCCCGGCGGACCAGCCGGCCGTTCGGCTCGTACCCGCCGCCGCCGTGCTTCACGTAGGCGAGGTCGAGGTGCCCGGACTCGACCCGGCGGAGCAGGTTCGGGCTCTGCGCGACGGTCAGCTCCAGGTCGATCCGCGGGTACAGCTGGCGGAAGTCGCGGAGGATCTTCGGCAGCGGCGTCAGCGCCAGGTCGTCGGTGACGCCGAACCGCAGCCGGCCGCGCAGCTCGGAGCCGGTGAAGTACCCGGCGGCCTCCTCGTGGGCGGCCAGGATGGTACGGGCGAAACCGGCCATCGCCTCGCCGTCCGCGGTCAGCGTGACAGTGCGGGTGTCACGGACGAACAGCGGACGCCCGACCGCCGTCTCGAGTTTGCGTACGTGCTGGCTGACCGTCGGCTGCCGGATGCCCAGCCGCTCGGCCGCCTGCGTGAAGCTGAGCGACTGGGCCACGGCCAGGAACGTCCGGAGCTGGTCCGGGTCGTACATCGATCCACCTCCCATTACGTCACGCAATAAGACTAATAGGAGTAATTCGGCTGCGGAATCCAGCGTCCACCCCTGAGGATGGAGGGGTCCTCCCCTGACCAGTCCAATCGCGTAGGGATCGCTCTTGACCACCCGGGCCACCGGTACTGTCCCGTCCACCGACTTCCATCTCCACCGCCCCGCCGAATCGACCCAGCTCCGGGAGACGCAGACGCGCCGGCCCGGCTTCAAGGACACCTTCAGCGCGCTGCGGGTCCGCAACTTCCGCCTCCTGGTCAGCGGCCTGCTGGTCAGCTCCACCGGCGGCTGGATCCAGCGCATCGCCCAGGACTGGCTGGTGCTCACGCTCACCGGCAGCGCCACCGCGGTCGGCATCACGACCGCGCTGCAGTTCCTCCCCACGCTGGCCCTCGGCCTGTTCGGCGGGGTGATCGCGGATCGCTTCCCGAAGCGGAAGATCCTGCTGGTCACGCAGATCACGATGGGATCCTGTGCCGGCATCCTCGCGCTGACCGCCTTCACCGGCAGCGTCCAGGTGTGGCACGTCTACACGATGGCGTTCGTGCTCGGTCTCGCGACCGCTGTCGACAATCCTACGAGGCAGTCGTTCGTCACCGAGCTCGTCCCGCGCGACACCGTGCGGAACGCGATCAGCATGGTGTCGTCGACGTTCCAGCTCGGCAGCCTGATCGGCCCGGCGCTGGGCGGCGTACTGCTCGGCACGATCGGGGCCGGGTGGGCGTTCGCGCTGAACGGGCTGACGTTCTTCGCCTCGATCAGCGCACTGCTCCGGATGCGGGAGAGCGAGATGCCCGGGTTCCACGCGGCGCGCAAGGCGAGCGCCGGGATGCGGATCCGGGACGGGCTGCGGGACGGCGTCCGGTACGCGTTCCACGAGCCGGCCGTCCGCTGGGCGATCGCGCTGGCCGGGATCTACGGCATGTTCACGATCAGCCTGCCGGTGACGCTGACCGCGTTCGCCGACCGGGTCTTCCACACGGGCGCGTCGGGGTACGGCGTACTGAACTCGGTGGTCGCGTTCGGGGCGCTCGCCGGAGCACTGCTGTCGGCGCGGCGGGTACGGCCGACCCGGCTGCGGAACCTGATCGGCATCGCCTGCCTGCTGACGGTCACCGAGGTACTGGCGGCGATCCAGCCGTCGCTGTGGACGTTCATCCCGGTGCTCGCGTCGATGGGGATGGCGACGCTGATGTTCCTGACCGCGGCGCAGTCGATGGTGCAGCTGACCACGCCGGACGGTTTGCGCGGGCGGGTCTCCGGGATCTACAACCTGGTGTTCATCGGCGGCGGCGCGATCGGCGGGCCGATGGTCGGGTTCCTCGCCCAGCACTTCGGGGCGCGGTCGGCGCTGCTGCTCGCCGGTCTGGTCCCGGCGGTCGCCACGGTCGCGATCGGCCTCCGGCTGCGGCGTGACGGGCAGTTCCGCCTGGTGCTGGTCCGGACCCGCTCGCCGTGGCACCAGATGCCGCTCCGTCTCAACCTCCAGCAGACCACGATCCAGCTGTCGGCGCCGACGAGCACGCCGCTGCCGCGCACATCACGCCCGTTCGCTCTCGGGCGGAGGCAGCACGCCCGGATGGATTCGCACCTCCGCCCAGCACGCACCCGCCGCCGTCCACAACACCACTAGAGAACGCCGCGCCGCCGCCCCCTGCGGGCGACGTCGCGGCGGATGAAATAGAAGCCCCGACACGGCGCGGCGGAGACGGCGCGGCGGACACGGCGCGGCGGAGACGGCGCGGTGGAGACGGTGCGTCGGCGCGCCGTGGTGTCACCGAGCTCCTGAGGCGGAGCGGAGCAGCTGCCTTCCACAGGCTCTGCTCCGCCTCAGGCTGGTTGTAGGGAGATGTTGTCGAGGCGAAGCCAGGTGGGTGCGTCGGCGCCCCAGTAGCCGGCGAAGACCGTCATCACGGTGTTGGTGCCGGAGTTGAAGGTGACGGTCAGCTGTTTGTAGCCGGGCGGGGCCGAGTAGTTGGTCTCGGCGTACGGCGTGCTGCCGGAGCGGATGCCGAAGTACCCGCCGGTGAAGTTCCCCGAGCCCTCCACCCAGCCGGTCAGCCGGTAGTTGGTGTTCGGCTTCACCGGAACCGTTTGTTTGAAGGCGTTCCAGGTCGCGTCGGACGCGTTGATCCACGCATTGTTCCGGCCCTGCTGCGCCCACGCGCCCTTGTCGTGGTCGATGCCCTTCGTCCCGGTCCCCTCGGTCTCCCACGGCGCGCCGACCGTCGTACCCGGTTGTGCCTCGAAGCTCGGGTCCGTGACGGCAGAGCCGTAGTACGCCTCCAGTTCACCGATCGACGTGAAGGTCTGGGTGCCACCCGGCGTACCGATGATCCGCACGCCGTCGCCCGAGGTCAGGTCGAAGCTGAACACGTACGTCGCGTTCGTCCCGGCCGCCGAGCTCGTCGGGTACGCCGGGGTCGCGGTCTGCCCGGTCACGTCCGTCCACACGCCGTTCCGCCGGACCTGCACCTTCGGCGCGGACGCGAACCAGCCGCCGTCGCCGAACATCGTCCCGGTGGTGTAGACGACCTTGTTCAGGTTGTACGTCCGCGGCCAGGTATAGCCCCACCAGCTGAGCGGTTTGCGTTCGTCGTTCCAGTCGTCCTCGTTCTGTGCCCGGACGCCGTCGTTGTACGTCGACTGCCCGAAGTGCGTCGCCCGTTCGATCGGTACGGTCCCCGCCTCGCGTGCGAGGTTCCGCGTACCGTCGAGTGTGTTGTCGGGCGTCGTCGGCACGGACGGCGTGAGCGACAGCTTGCGGAGCGAGAACGTGTACGCCCACCGGTCGTTGAGCCCGCCGCCGCAGGTGCAGACGTTGGACTGCAACCACATGCTGCGACCGTCGGCGCTGATGTACTTCGACGGGATCGTGGTCGCGTAGCCGCCGTGCTTGGCGTGCGTCCACGGATACCCGCCGAAGTCCTTCGGGGTGAAGTGCGTCCACGGCCCCCACGGCGTCGGCGACTCGTAGAACTCGAACGTGTACTCCGTCCAGGACGTGTAGATGTACCGGTTCAGCGGCTTGTCGTACACGACGCCGCCCTGGCTGATCGTCGTCATGTCCCGCGCGCGTCCCGCCGTACCGACGTTCCCGTAGATGTGCCGGTCGTCGTGCAGCGCCGCGACCCGGGCGTTGAGGTCCGAGCTCCACTGCGGTACGCCGTTGGACGTGCCGGCGTAGAACTGCCACGTCGACCGGTCCTGCACGCTCGTCGCCGGGACGCGGGCGAGCCACAGGTCGACCGGGTCCGGGACGCGGTTCGAGAACGAGTCCCGCCAGTTGTTGTCGAGCCCGTACGCGTACACGTAGCCGTCCGGCGCGTTCGCGTAGTTCTTGCCGTAGTCGAGGAAGAAGATCGTCGTGAACTTCGATCCGCCGAACATCGGCGCACCGGTGTCGAACGTCCAGGTCCGGCCCTTGTCGGTGGACTTCGCGATCGTCGCCGCGGGAGCGTCGTCGAAGTCGAACGCCAGGTCCTGCACGGCGAGATAGAGCGCGCCGCCGACGCAGGCCATCCCGGTCGGCTTGCGGGTGTGGTTCGCGGTCCACACCTTGCCGAGCTGGTCGCCTTGGGCCAGTTGCGTACCGCTCAAGGACCCGGGCATCCCGGAGATCCTGGTGACGCCGATGTCGCTCGCGCTGGACCCGAACCCGACACCGTCGCCGTACGCCGCGTATACGTTGTCGTCGTCGGACCAGCAGTTCGGCCACAGGTCCCCGTGGTCCCTGTCGTCGCCGATCGCCGGTGCGCCGACGGTCGCGCCGGCATCCACTCCGACCGTGGAGAAGAAGGTGCTCTCGGGCGGAGAGCCGGTGGTGGTTGCGGTCGCCGGCAGTACGGCGACCAGGCTGAGCGGTAACAGAGCAAGCGCGATCTTTCGCATGCCGGGCCTCCTGGAACCCGGTGCGGGTCAGGGCGGGAGAAATCGATTTCCCGCACCGGGTGCTTCGAAGGTAGGCATCACCCGCACCGCGGTCAAGAGCTCACACCGTGGTCGAAAGGTCAGCCGACGGTCCCGCCAGACCCAGTGGAGGTCGAGGCCGACGCACCGAGCGTCGCCAGATCGCCGACGGCCGGGTGGGTCCGCCCGAGCGGGCCGGCCGCCATACCGCGGAGCAGGTTGACGGTCACGGTGCGGGCGAAGGTGACCTCGCGCATCGTCAGCGAGTGCTTGGAGTTGGGCCCGTGCAGCGACGGCACCCAGTTCATCGAGCCGGTGTCGAACACCCCGGCCCCGGACGGCATCGTGTAGTACGTCGCGTCCGAGAACGTGCGGATCGACGGCCCGCACGTGATCGGCGAATGCGCTACCACCTGCAGGTTCTTCGGCGTCCCGGGGATCGGGTACGCGCGGTCCACCTCGGTCGCGACCAGCCCGGGGTACGTCGTCCCCTTCGCCGCGCGGGTCCCCGCGAACAGGAAGAACCCGGGATCGCGCACGGTGAACGACCCGACCGCCGGGAAGCACTCGTACAGCATCCCGGTCAGCGAGTTCTCCGGCCGCGGATCCGGCTTGCTCCGCCACTTCGCGGTGGTCTGGGCGTTGTTCTTCAACGGATCCAGGCTCGCGTCCTTGTACCCGACGAGCACCCGGTTCCCGCTCTCGTACCGCACCCGCCAGTAGACGGCGTTCGCCCCGAGGAACGCGACGTTCGTCCCGGCGTCCCGCGCCTTCGTGACCGCATCCCGCATCGCCAGCGTCCAGTACTCGTCGTGCCCGAGCGACACCATCCCGCGCGCCCCGGCGAGCGCGTTCGGGTCGGTCGCCACGTCGACACTGGTCAGGTACGCGAGCGGTACGCCGCTCTGCTCCGCCAGCTGGATCAGCGGCAGCTCCGACTGCACCAGCGTCTTTGCGCCGTTCCCGTCGTACGGGCGGTTGAACGAGACCCGGTGCGCGCGGGACCCGAACGAGTTGTCCGGCCCGTTGTAGAGCGAGTACCCGCCCCACTGGTTGTACGCCTGGTACGTGTTCACCGCGTCGACGATCGCGACCGCACCCCGCGTCGACTCCGAGCGGACCGTGATCGGCACGTACTTCTGCTTGCCGTTCGCCGCCGTCATCAGCAGCAGGTACGCACCGGCCGGCCACCCGGTCGTGGGGACGGTCAACGACGGCGTCCAGTTCGTGCTGACCATGTGGTCCGCCGGACGGATCGTCGGCGCCGGCTGCGCGCGGCCCGGGACGGACGGCGAGGTCCACACCAGCCGCCCGCCGGTCCCGCCGTACCAGCCGATCCGGAAGGCGCGCACTGTGAACGCGCCGTCCGTCGACGTCACGAAGAGCTTGAACGGCTCGCCGCTGTGCACACTCACGTGATCGGCGTACCCGGCCAGGTCCATCGGCCCGGCGATCCGGCTGGTGTCGATCTTCCAGGCCGTCGTCCCCGGCTTCGAGTTCTCCGCGACGACGGTCGCCTTGGCCGGAACACTCGCCGCAGCCGACGGACTGCTGCTCGTGACCGGTGCCTGGTGCGCCGCGGGCGGGGACGATTTACACCCGGCGGCCAGCAACAGCACCGCCGTAGCAAACACCAACCCGCGTCGCACCGCTTCCCCTTTACGCCTTTGTCTGTAGCTGTTTCGCCGGAGTGGGCTTCCCGATCGGCCCGCCCGTCCCGCTCGTCGTCAACGGCGACTCGTGCAGCCGCGCGAAGTCCGCGTGCGCGGGATGTTTCCGCCCCAACGGTCCCACTGCCAACGATCGGAACACGTTCAGTGTCACGGCTCTGGCAAACGCTACCGCTGCCGGCCCGACGCCGGCCTTCGCATCCGGTCCCGCCAGCGCCCGGACCCACTCGATCGACCCGGTGTCGAACACCCCGGCCCCGGACGGCACCGTGTAGTACGTCGCGTCGGAGTACGTCCGCTTCGGCCCGCACGTCGTCGGCGAGTGCGCGACCACCTGCAGGTTCTTCGGCGTTCCGGCGATCGGGTACGCGCGGTCCGCCTCGTCACCGATCAGCCCCGGATACCGCGTCCCCGCCCGGGCGCCGGTTCCGGCGTACAGGAAGAAGCCCGGGTCCCGGACGGTGAACGCGCCGACCGCCGGGAAGCACTCGTACAGCATGCCGGTCAGGCTGTTCTCCGGGTCCGGATACGGGTCACTCCGCCAGCGCACCGTGGTGTCCGGCTGGTTCTTCAGCGGGTCGAGGGTGGCGTCCTTGTACCCGATCATCACCCGCCGCGGCCCAAGCCGGCTCGCTGTGTACCGCACCCGCCAGAACACCGAGTTCGCGCCGAGGAACGCCAGGTTGGTCCCGTGGTCGCGCGCCCTCGTCACCGCCGCGCGCATCCCGAGCGACCAGTACTCGTCGTGCCCGCCGAACACGATCCCGCGAGCGCCGGCCAGCAGCCCCGGATCGGCCTCCAGGTCCGCACTCGTCGCGTACGCCAGCCGTACGCCGCTCTGCTCCGCCTCCTGGATGACCGGCGCTGAGTAGTCGAGCAAGCCGCGCGCGCCGTTCAGGTCGTACGGCCGGTCGAACGTCACCTCGAGCGAACGGGTGGCGTGCTGCTCGTGCGGCCCGTGGTAGAGCGAGTAGCCGCCCCACGCGTTGTACGCCTCCTCGGTGTTGACCGCGTCCACGATCAGCACCGCGTCGCGGGCCGAGTCCGAACGCACCACCATCGGGACGTACTTCTCCTTGCCGTTCGCGGCGCGCAGCAGCAGCACGTACGCGCCCGGCAGCCAGCCGGTGGTCGGGACCGTGAGGGACGGCCGCCAGTTCGTCGTCACCATCCGGAGCCGGGTGAGGGTCGGCGCGGCCTGCTTGACGCCCGCGACCGGCGCGGACGTCCAGACCAGGCGCGCACCCGATCCGCCGTACCAGCCGAGGCGGAACGCGTCGACGGTGAAGTTGCCGTCGGACGAGGAGACGTAGAGCTTGAACGGCTCGCCGCTGCGGACGCTGGTGTGGTCCGTGTAGCCGGCGAGGTCGGCCGGACCGGCGAGCTGATGATCCTTGATGACCCAGTTCACGGGAGTGGTTCTGGTCTTCACGGGCTGCGCCTGGATCGAGGTGCCCGCGGAATGCATGGGTGTGCCCGAACACCCCGCCAGCACAATCAACGACAACGACCCGACGACAGCGACGAAACCTCGGCGCATCGGCCCTCCTCTTGTCGTTTCGAAGATAGAGGCGGGTTGCTTGGAACAAGCTGAGAAGGCTCGCGCCCCCGGCTGGATCAGGGCCGGGGGCGCGAGGACGCCGGCGGGCGGGCCGGCGCCGGCGGCATCAGGGGATGTTGATGACGCCGACCGGGGGCACCTTGACGGTGCGGTGGTGCAACGTGCCGCCGATGATGACCTTGCGCAGGGCAACGTTGTTGGTGGTGCTGGACTCGTACAGCCGGTGCTCCGGGTTGGCAGCGACCTGGATGTAGTACGTGCCGTTCGGCAGGTTGGTGATGTCGAAGGACTGGCCGGGCAGCGTCTGCACGTACGTGTCGCCGTTGCCGACGTCCAGAACCTCACGCACCGACAGCGAACTGTGGTCGCCGCAAGCGGTGTGCAGGTCGGTGTTCTGCGGGTGCCAGTTCGCGTTCTTCACCGTGTAGTCGATGGCGTCGGTCGCGGCCAGGCAGAACGCCTCCTTCTGGCTGCGCACGACCTCGGTCTGCTTCGCGTTCAGCAGGCTGTACCGCGCGAAGTCGGTGAAGTGCCAGTGGTTGTGTCCCGGACGGCCGTCCCACTCGAGCGTGCCGGTGGTGTGATACCCGACCTGCTTGCCGTGGGCATCGTAGAAGTACTGGTACGCGTCCATCAGATCCTTGCCCTGGCGACGGAAACCGTCCAGCACCAGCGGCGACGGGCCCGCGTTCCACACGGTCGCCGAGAACTGCAGGAAGTCCTTGTTCGCGTCCGGCGTCCCCTCGTCGCCCGGCGCGGCCTCGATCCCCCAGGCCGGCACCGGCCGCAGGTCCGGCTTCGGGCCGTTCGGCACGCTCGCCTTCCCGGTCGGACGGGCCGCGTTCGGCGTCGGCGCAACGGACTTGGCCTTGACCAGCTTCGGCCCGAAGCAGCCGCGGAGGCAGTCCTGCGCCTTCTGGATCGTCAGGTTCAGCTTCACCGACGCGTCACCGGCCGGGATCCTGAAGAAGTCCCGATACGCCTTGTTCACCGAGACAATCGCCGTGTACTTGCCGACGGCAAGCTGTACCGGACCGGTGTCCGGGTTGTAGTTGTGCTCCGACCAACCGGTCTGCAACCCCCAGACAGCGCCCTGGGTGAAGGCGTTCGCCGTACAGCCGTCCGGGTACGGCGAGGTCGCGGGCGCGTCCGGCCGGGTCCGGGAGCCGTCGCCGTTCAGGCAGACGGTCTGGTCCTTGTCGAACACCTTCTTGCCCTTGGCATCGGTGATCGCGACGTGCAGGAACTTCCCCAGCCCGGAGAAGTCCGTGACCAGCCCCTTCGGCAACTGCCTCGCCGGCTTGCCGTTCACGTACTGCGTCGCGACCACCGGTGACGCGTAGTTCGCCCGGGTGGCCCGGACCTCGACCGGCGCGTTGCCGGCCACCATGTGCGTCCCGAGGTCCAGGTCGACGCCGTAGTCCGGCGAGTTGTCCAGCGTCACGTCGATGCTCCCGGCAACCAGCTTCAGCGCCGGATGAGCTGCCGCGGGCGACGCCGACGCGCCGGCCGCGGCGAGTGCGACCAGTCCGGCTGCCCCGGCCGCGGCGATCGCCGTCCGGCCGAGTCTTCTTCCGTTCACGATGATGGAACCCCCTCGTGCATCCGGCCGGCATCCTCACGAGCCGGCCTGCTGCTGGTACGACGACCTGGCGGGGTCCCGAAGTTGATCAAGGTTCGATGGCAGTCGTGTCACAGGAAGTCACCCCGCCTGAATACTTGACTGTGTAAATTAAGCCGCCCTAGGCTCGTCAGGGTCCGCTCGCTCCGCCCAACGGAGGACGCTCCTATGCATGTGAGACGTCGTACTTCGCTTCTGCTGGCCGCTCTTGCCCTGGTGACAGCCGCGGCCGCCCCGGCAGACGCGTCCCCGGAACAACCACCACAGCTCGCCGCCAAGCCCTACATGGGCTGGAGCAGCTGGAGCCTGCAGTCCACCAACTACCCCGGCGTGAACCCCGACGGCCCGGGCAGCTTCATCAGCGAGAAGAACATCCTCACCCAGGCGCACGCCCTGGCCACCAAGCTCAAGCCGTACGGCTACGAGTACCTGAACGTCGACGCCGGCTGGCAGGACGGCGGCGACGAGTACGGCCGCCCGGTTGCGAACGTCAAGCGCTTCCGCGTGGGATGAAGGCGATCGGCGACGACCTGCACAAGCTCGGCCTGAAGTTCGGTATCTACACCGTCGTCGGGCTCGGCACCGACGTGTACCGCGACGGCAACACCCCGATCCACGACGCGCCCGGCTGCTTCACCCGCGACATCGTCTACCCGGACCTGCGGAAGACCAACGGCTGGGACGCGGCGTACAAGATCGACTACGCGAGCCCGTGCGCGCAGAAGTACGCCGACTCGATCGCGAAGCTGTTCGCGTCCTGGGGCGTCGACTTCATCAAGATGGACGGCGTCGGACCGGGCTCGTGGAAGGGCGCCCCGGACGACCCGAACCACAACAACACCGCGGACGTCGAGGCCTGGTGGCGCGCGGTCCAGAACGCGGGCCGGCCGATGCAGTACACACTGTCCTGGTCGCTCAGCCACCGGTACGCCGACGTCTGGAAGGCGAACTCGAACGGCTGGCGGATCGACACCGACGTCGAGTGCTACTGCGACACGATCGTCAAGTGGGACAGCTCGGTGAAGCAACGCTGGTGGGACGTCACGCAGTGGATCGACGACGCCGGCCCTGGGCACTGGAACAACCTCGACGCGCTGAACGTCGGCGTCGGCGCGATGGACGGCCTGACCGACGCGGAACGCCATTCGTACATGACGTTCTGGGCGATCAACGCGGCGCCGCTGTTCGCCGGTGACGACCTGACCAAGCTCGACGACTACGGCCTGAAGCTGCTGACGAACCGCGAAGTGATCGCGATCGACCAGTCCGGCACCCCGGCCCGCCCGCTGAACCAGAACCAGCTGCAGCAGGTCTGGTACGCCCAGAACCCCGACGGCAGTACGACGGTCGCGCTCTTCAACCTGGCCGACTCCCCCGCCACCGTGACCGGCGACTTCGCCCAGCTCGGCATCGACGGCAAGGCGATGGTGCGCGACATCTGGGCAGATCGGAACACGCCGAACGTGTCCGGCGCAGTCAGCGCTCAGTTGCCCGCGCACGGCTCGAAGCTCTACAAGATCAGGCCGAACGGCGGTCAGGTCCCGGCCAACCTGACCGCGACGGACGTGAGTAGTACGACGGTGTCGCTGAACTGGCGGCCTGCCCCGGGCGCGTCGTCGTACAAGGTGTTTGCCAACGGCAAGCAGGTTGCCGTCGGCTCCGGCACCAGTGCGGTGGTGCGTGGTCTGTCACCGCAGACGCAGTACACATTCACTGTGCAGAGCAACAGTTCCAGGGCCGGTGCGCCGCTGACGATGCTCACCTCTGCGGCCGGCGGACCGGTGCGGTACGAGGCGGAGGCACCGACCAGCACCCGCACCGGCGACGCGAGTGTCTCGGGCTGCACGCTCTGCTCGGGCGGCGCGAAGATCGGCAACATCGGGTACGGGTCGACGGTCACGCTGAACGGCATCACCGTGCCGAAGACCGGGACGTACCTGGTCAAGATCGCCTACACCGACGGCGACACCAGCCGCCAGAGCATGCTCACGGTCAACGGCGCCGACAACTACTGGGTGAACTACAGCGGCCTCGGCGACAACGACTGGGGCACACCACAGGTCACCTACCTCCCGATGAAGCTGACCGCGGGCTCCAACTCGATCAAGGTCAGCAACCCGAACGGCTACATCGCCGACATCGACTGGCTGGCCGTCTGAAGCTGCGGGGCCGGCACCACCAGGGCCGGCCCCGCACCCCCGTCAGATGCCGGCGGTGGTTGCGCCGTCCATCGTGATGATCGACGCGGTCACGTAGCTGGCCCGCGGAGAGGCCAGGAACACCGCGACGTCGGCGACCTCCTCGGGCTCGCCGACGCGGCCCATCGGGATGTCGCGGACCAGGTCCTGGAGGAGCTCGTCCTTCGGCTTGCCGGTGGCGCGGACGGCGGCCTCGAGGCCCTCGTCGACGCGGCCGGTGCGCGTCGTACCGGGGTTGATCACGTTCACCCGGACGCCCTTGCCCGCATAGGCTTTCGCATAGCCGACCGACGCCAGCATCAGGGCCGCGTTCGCCGCTCCGCCGCCGATGTGCAGCGGGTTCGCCGCCCGGCCGCCCTGGCCGACCACGTTCACGACCGCGCCGCTGCCGCGCTCGGCCATCCCGCGGATCACCGCCTCGGTGGCATGCATGTACGTGAAGTACTTCGCGTCCATCGCCGCGTGCAGCGCCGTACTGTCCAGCTCGTCGACCGGCGTCCGCCGGGCCGCCCCCGCGCAGTTGATCAGGATGTCCGGTACGCCGATCCGCTCGAACGCCGCCCGGGTCGCGTCGGCGTCGGTCAGGTCGACCGCCTCGGCCCGGAAGCTCAGGCCCTTCGCGGCCAGCGCCTCCTGCGCCTTCGCCAGGTTGCCGGTGTCGCGGGAGATGCCGATCACGTCGGCGCCTTCGCGCGCCAGCGCCTCGACACACGCCAGCCCGATGCCCTTGCTCGCTCCGGTGACCACGGCGGTCTTCCCGGTCAGTTCCAGCTCCATGGCGGCGAGTCTACGCGCGGCTGAAGGATCGTCATCTTCGGCGCCAAAGGCAACAAATTCGGCAGATTCGCTGGTCGGGCCTTGAACGGCTCAGTACGATGAGTGACCAGATCGACACTCATAGTTTCGACGCCTGATGCCCACCGCACCGACGCCGGAGGATTCCCTCGTGCCGACCACTTCCCATTCCCCTCCCAGTGCCCGCGAACGCCTGCCCTGGAAGGACTTTCTGCACCACGACGTACCCGCTTCACTGGTCGTCTTCCTGATCGCCGTCCCCCTCTCCCTCGGGATCGCCGCCGCGTCCGGCGCCCCGCTGATCGCCGGCCTGGTGGCCGCCGTCATCGGCGGCGTCGTCGCCGGAGCACTCGGCGGCTCCCCGCTCCAGGTCAGCGGCCCGGCCGCCGGCCTCACCGTCGTCGTCGCGGAGCTCGTCCAGCAGTTCGGCTGGGCCGCGACCGCCGCCATCACCTGCGCCGCCGGCCTGTTGCAGATCCTGCTCGGCATCACCCGGATCGGCCGGCTCGCGCTCTCGCTGTCCCCCGCCGTCGTGCACGGCATGCTCGCCGGGATCGGCGTCACGATCGCCTTCCAGCAGCTGCACGTCGTCCTCGGCGGCAAGGCGCAGAGCTCGCTGGTCGCCAACATCACCGAACTGCCCGCGCAGCTGATCACCCATCACGGCCACTCGGTCGCGGTCGGCGTACTCACGGTCGTGATCGTGCTCGCGTGGCCGAAAGTCCCCAAACTGAAGGCGATTCCGGCACCGCTGGTCGCCGTGGTCGCGGTCACCGCGCTGGCCGCGGTGATGATGCCGGACGTCACCCGCGTCGACTTGCCGGACAACCCGTTGCAGAGCCTGATCCTGCCGCGGATGCCGCAGGGTACGGCGCTCGAGATCGGCACCGCCGTCCTCACGGTCGCGCTGGTCGCGAGCGTCGAGTCGTTGCTCTCGGCCGTTGCCGTCGACAAGCTTCACCGCGGTACCCGGAGCAACCTCGACCGCGAACTGATCGGCCAGGGCGCGGCGAACGCGGTGTCCGGCGCGCTCGGTGGGATGCCCGTCACCGGCGTCATCGTGCGCTCCTCCACCAACGTCGCGGCCGGGGCCCGGACCCGCGCGTCGGCGATCATGCACGGTCTGTGGATCGCCGCGTTCGTCCTCGCCGCGGGCGCGATGCTCGAACTCATCCCGATGGCCGCGCTGGCCGGCGTACTGCTGGTCACCGGCCTCCGCCTGGTGCAGCTCGCCCACATCCGCACACTCCGCCGCCACGACGAGCTCCTCGTGTACGTCGTGACCGCCGTCGGCGTCGGCGTACTGGGACTGGCCGAAGGCGTCCTGCTCGGCCTGGTGCTCGCCCTCGTCCGGGTGCTGTACCGCCTGGCGCGGGCCACCGTGACCGCGACCGAAACCGACGGTCTCTGGACGGTGCGGGTCCGCGGCGCGCTGGTGTTCCTCGGCGTCGCGTCGCTGGTCCGGACGTTGCGGGCGATCCCGACCGGCGCCGCGGTCCGGGTCGAGTTGACCGTTGACCATCTCGACCACGCCGCGTCCGAGGCGATCGAGGACTGGCGGCGCGGGCACATCGCGCGCGGCGGCTCGGTCGAGGTCCATCGCGGCGGCGTCGCCGAACCGCTCGACGACGTACCGCTGAAGTCCTTGCTCGCGAAGCTCGCCGCCGAGGGGCAGCAGCCGGCGCACCTGTTCATCACCTGCGCGGACTCACGGATCGTGCCGACGATGATCACCACCAGCGGCCCCGGCGACCAGTTCTGCGTGCGGAACATCGGGAACCTGGTGCCGCCGAAGGGGTCGAACAGCAGCTCGGTGGACGCCGCGATCGAGTACGCCGTCGACGTCCTCGGCGTCCGGTCGATCGTGGTCTGCGGTCACTCCTGCTGCGGCGCGGCCGCCGCCGCGCTCGCGGCCGACGTACCGGAAGGGTCCGGGCTGGAGAGCTGGTTGCGGCATCTGGAACCGTCGATCCGGCGCGCGGTCGGACTTCCGGACGTGCTCGACCCGGCGACCGGCGCGACGTTGCCGGCCGCGGACAAGCTGTCGGTCGCGAACGTCCTGCGGCAGCTGGAGAACCTGCGGACCTTCCCGTCGGTCCGCCGCGCCGAGGAGCAGGGCCGCCTCGAACTGATCGGCCTCTGGTTCGACATCGGCACCGCGACCGCGCTGTCCGTGGTCGACCGTGCGCCGTACCTGGTCGGCGCGGACGAGGAGCTGTCGAAGATCAAGAGCAACGGTACGGCGAGCGCGATCGCGACGATGCCGTCCAGCCAGTAGTGGTTCGCGGTGACCACGACGACCGTGAACGTCAGCACCGGATGGGCGATCCACAGCCAGCGCAGCCGTGACCGGGTCGCGCGGATCATGAACACCGCGACCATCAACGCCCAACCCACATGCAGGCTCGGCATCGCAGCGAACTGGTTCGCGATGCCGGAGTCCGTGGTCGGTCCGTACACCGACTGACCGAGCAGTACGCCCGTGTCCACCCAGCCCGGCATCATCCGCGGCGGGGCCAGCGGGAAGAACATGTGCCCGATCAACGCCAGCCCGGTCAGTGCGGCCAGCGCCCAGCGCGCCTTCCCGTACTGCGCCGGGCGGCGGATCATCAACCAGAGCAGGACGACCGCCGTCAGCGGGAAGTGCACGCCCGCGTAGAAGAGGTTGGCCACCCGGGCGAGGCCGTCGACCTGCAGCAGGTGCTGCTGCAGCGACGCCTCGCTCGGCAGGCCCAGCCAGGCCTCCCAGCGGATCAGCTCGTTCGCGTGCTTGAACGCGGCGCCGGCGTGCTCGGCGGACAGGAACCGGCCGAGGTTGTAGACGCCGAACAGTGCCGCGAGCAAGGCGGTCTCCCGGACGATCCGCCAGAAGCCGCGACGTCTGCCCAGCCGTGGAAGTTCCGGTTGCCCCACCCGCTCCAGCGTCACCTGCGCCATCCCGCCCCCAGCTCAAACCGAACGTTCGTTCTTTCCAAATTATCGCGATCTGCTGATAATTGCGAAGAGTATGAAGCAACTCACGTTGAAGCCGTGAACTAAATCGGTCGACGCCCTCCCCCCGCCTCGGCACAGTGCTCGCATGGTGACGACATTCATCCGGTGGACCTGGATGCGGGCCGTCATGCACAACGGGTGGTGGCTGGTCACCAGCGTCTACCTGGTCGTCGACGCCGGCCTGACCCCCGCCGAGCTCGTGCTGATCGGCTCGGTGCAAGGCGCGTTCGCGCTGGTCTTCGAAGTACCGGCCGGCGTCGTCGCGGACACCATCAGCCGCAAGTGGTCGCTGGTCATCTCGCAACTGCTGATGGGTACGGCGATGCTCGCGACGGGCCTGTTCACGTCGTTCCCGGCGCTCCTTGCCACGCAGGTGCTGTGGGGCATCTCGTGGACGTTCGCGAGCGGGTCGGACGTCGCGCTGATCACCGACGAACTGGACGATCCGGGAACCGTCAACCTGGTCCTCGCGCGCGCCGCCCGGGCGCAGCTCACCGGTGCCGCGACCGGTCTCGTCGCCCTCGGCCTGACCGCCTGGAGCACCCGGCGGGACGTGACGATCGTGATCGCCGGCGTCGCGATGATGGCGCTCGCGGTCTACATCGCGCTCCGGTTCACTGAGCACAACTTCGTCCCGACCCGTACCCGTCGCTGGGCCGCGTCCTGGAACACCTTCCGCCGTGGGGTCACGCTGGTCCGCCGCAACCGCGCGATCCTGCTGACCTTCGCCGCGACCTTCCTGGTGAACGGCGCCTCGGACGCGGCCGGACGCCTGACCCAGAAGCAGCTGTTCGACCTCGGGCTGCCGACTGCGCCGGATCCGATCGTCTGGTTCACGGCGCTCGGCGTCGCCGGACTGGTGCTCGGCGCCGTCGTACTGCGACTCGCGACCCGGCGGATCAACGGCACCCACGCCGCGACCGACTACGCGCTTGCGGCACTCGTCGGCGTCCTGAGCATGCTGCTGCTCGGCTTCGCGCCGACCGCGGCCGTCGGCGCGATCGGGGTCGTCCTCATGAACGGGATCGTCACGCCCCTCACTCGGGTGATCAGCACGATCTGGGTGAACGCGCGGACGACCACCGACGTCCGCGCGACCATGCACTCGTTCCTGGCTCAGCTCGAGTACTTCGGCGAGATCGCCTGCGGTCTCGCGATCTCGGCGGTCGCCGCGGTCAGCACCGTCCCGCTCGCCTTCACCGCCTGCGCACTGCTCTTCGCCGCCACCGCGGTTCTGATGCGCCGCCACGCCGTGCGGTAGTACGGCACCGCAGTACGTCAATCACTATCGAAGGTATGCGGATCAGTCGTTTGTTCTTCACCGCCTTGCTGCTGATCGGGGTGCTCGTCCCGGCACCGGCCCGGGCCGCGGCGGCGTTCCCGCGGATCGACGCGAGCGGCTTCCAGCTGGTGTCCGGCGACACCTTCGCGACGTACGGGCAACGGGTCGCGCAGCTGGAGAAGAAGCTGCCGCCGGTCGGGGTCAGCGAGGTCCTCGCCGCGTCCAACCGGACCGGTCGGGCCTTGTGCCATGGGACGTACCTGAACGCCGCGCTCAACCCGCAGGGGTTCTGCTGGCAGGACGGCGAGGACGACGCCGAGAACGTCTGGATCCCGCAGGGCGTCAGCGGCTCGGGCGACGCGCAGCCGGCCGGTGGCGCGCGGCGGGTCGTCGTCGCGGACTGGCACAACGCCAACGACACCGCGATCCGGGTGTCGTTCCTCGACGTGGCGACGAACAAGTACCGGCATGTGCTGCTCGTGGAGCCGACCGCGGACGGCAACTTCCAGGCGATCGCCGGCCACGGGCACGGTCTGTTCTGGTCCGGCAACCTGCTCATCGTCGCGACCAGCGGATCCGTCCTGCGGGTGTTCGACCTGCGGCACATCTGGGCGACCGACACCAGCACCGGCGAGGTCGGATTAGGGGCCGACGGCAAGTACCACGCGCTGTGGCACGCGTTCGCCCTGCCACAGGTCGGGGCGTACTGGTACGCCGGCGGCGGCTGCGCGAACACCACCGGGACCAAGCCGTGCTTCGCCTCGCTCGGCATCGACCACGGCGGCACCGGCTCGTTCGTGGCAGCAGAGCACACCGAACGCGGCGGCGGCCGGATCGTGCGCTGGCCGCTCGACGAGTCGACCGGACTACCGCGTGCCGGCGCGGACGGCGTCGTACAGGCCGTCGACGCGTACGCCTCGCCGGTGTGGGGCATGCAGGGCGCGGTCTCGGACAACAACACGTTCGTGGTCTCCGGCGTCTGTCCGGAGTACGCCGGGAACATCGGCGACGGCATCGACTACCCGAGCTGCCTGCATCGCGGCGTCGGCGGCGACTCGACAACGGTCTGGACCAAGGCCCCGAAGAACACCGAGAACCTGTCCTACTGGCCGGCGACCCACGAGTTGTGGCTGATCAACGAGCAACTGAGCGAACGCGTCACCGTGCACGTCCCCTTTCCCTAGTGTCGACCACCCGCCTGTAAGGATGGGCGGGTGAAGGAGTTCTGGAACAACATCACGTCGGTGCAGCCCGAGCCGTCGCTCCGCTTGGTGATCGGGACCGGCGTGGTCGCGCTGCTGCTGATCGGGTGGCGGCCGATCTGGAAGTACACGCGGCAGGTCGTGACGATCGCGCACGAGGGCGCGCACGGGCTGATCGCGGCACTCGTCGGGCGCAAGCTGTCCGGGATCCGGCTGCACTCCGACACGTCGGGCGTCACGGTGTCGCGCGGCAAGCCGACCGGCGGCGGCATGATCGCCGTACTGCTGGCGGGTTATCCCGGTCCGGCGTTGTTCGGGCTGGCGGCCGCGTTCGTCCTCAGCCGCGGGTACGCCGTTGCGCTGCTGTGGGGGCTGCTCCTCGCGTTGGTGATCCTGCTGCTCCAGATCCGGAACCTGTTCGGGCTGTGGTCCGTGCTGGTGTTCGGCGCGGTCGTCTTCGGGGTGACGTGGTGGGGGTCCACGTCGGTGCAGACGACGTTCGCGCATCTCCTCACGTGGTTCCTGCTGCTGGCCGCGCCGCGCGCCGTCCTCGAGCTGCAGTCTTCGCGGCGGCGCGGGCAGGGGCGGAGTTCGGACGCGGACCAGCTCCGGCGGCTGACCGGCGTACCGGCGTTGATGTGGGTCGGGGTGTTCGGGCTCGTGACGCTCGGCTGCTTGGCCCTTGGCGTCGTGTGGTCGGGAGTGCTGCCGGGCTAGGGCGGCGGCAGCGTGACGCCGAAACCTGTGACGGCCAGGCGTAGCAGCACCTGACCCGGTCGGAGCAGGTCGGCGACCTTCGCGGCGCTCAGCACTTCGAGCTCGGCGAGCCGTTTGTCGTAGGTACCGTCGACGCGTGCCCGCTGCAGTTCTTCGGTGTTGTGCCAGACCTTCTGGCGGGACTCGCGGAGGAACCGCTGCGAGGCCAGCCGGTTCAGCGGGCTGAGCACGTGGTCGACCAGGCTCCGCGGACCGGTCGCGGCGAGTTCGTCGTCCTCGGCCCCGACCCGCTCCGACAGCACGCCGTCGATCCGCTCGTGGTCGCGCCGCCGGCGGTCGACCAGGTGCCGGTCGCGGAAGTCGTCGTCGCTGATCACCGCGAGCAACGCCTGCGGCAGGTCGTAGTTCACGTGCGCGTTGATCCCGAGCAGCACGTGCGCCAGCGGCGGCAGCGTCTCCGGCGCGTCGAACGCAAGCCGCCAAGGACGCGACACCAGCTCGCCGTCGTGCGCCTGCAGGTAGAGCTGGGCGAACTTCACGTCCCACACCTCGACCCAGTCCGGGTCCTCGAACCGCGCCCGGTCGATCGCCCGCCCCACCGCCTGCGTCGTCCGCAGGTAGGTCCCGAGGAAGTACCGCCGCTGCGCGCGCTCGGCCGGCAGTTCGTCGAGCCGTTCCTGCATCCGCGCCACCACGTCCGCGATCGGACTACCATCGTTCATCGGACCTCCCCCGAGGAGGGACACATGCGAACAGGTCCACTCTCCTTCGATCCGGTGGTCGTCGGCAACCGTGAGACGGACGCCTGGGCCGCGTACTACCGGCACGAGTGGCGCGCGTTCCTGACCGCCGCGGTCGGGATGGTCGCCGCCGGTTTCGGCATGCCGGCGCACCGGACGCTCGCGGGAGCCTGGTGCGTACTGCGCGCCAACCAGGCCTGGGCGCCGTACCCGGACAACCAGCCGGACGCCGCCCGGGCGTTCATGCGCCGCTTCTACGAACACGTCGCGCTGTCCGGCACGCTTTCCCTGGAACCGGTCGAAGCGGCCCGGCTGGAGGTCGAGTGGTGGCGCGTGCACCGGGCACACCAGCACTCGCAGGACGTCACCGAGGAGCAGCTCGTCGCCGCGCTCGTCGACCTGTACTCGTACGTGTACAACGTCGAGCGAGACGCCGTACGCCGGGCCGCGCAGCGCCGGGTCGACGCGATGGACCTGTCGGACCGGTGGGTCCGGGCCGGCTGCGACCGCGACGACCCGCTGCTCGCGGCGGAGCGTCGTACCCTCGTCGCCTCGTACGCGGCGCTGCGGAGTGCGGTGGAACGTTAGTTGTCGGAGCGGACGGTTACGGTGGGCGCATGAAGACGAGTGAACTGTTGCTTGATGCGCACAGTCGGGTGCAGGAGGTCCTGCACGACGTGCTGACCGGGCTCGACGACAAGATCCTCGCGGACCGTCCGGGTCCGAGTGCGAACTCGATCGCCTGGCTGGTCTGGCACCTGACGCGGGTGCAGGACGACCACTTGGCCGACGCGGGTCAGTACGAGCAGGTCCACACCGCCGACGGGTGGCACGAGCGGCTCGGGCTGCCGTTGGACGCCGCCGACACCGGCTACGCGCACACGTCCGACCAGGTCGCGCTGGTGAAGCTGTCCGCGGACCAGCTTCTCGGGTACTACGACGCCGTGCACGCGCGCACCGTGGAGTTCCTGAAGACCGTGACCGACGAGGGCCTCGACCGGGTCGTCGACCGCCGGTGGACTCCGGCGGTGACGCTCGGCGTGCGACTGGTCAGCGTGATCGACGACTGCGCGCAGCATGCCGGACAGGCGGCGTACGTGAAGGGTCTGCTCAGCTGAGCGTGGTCTGCCACAGGGAGGTGCCGGCGATCAGGTAGAGCTTGCGACCCGGCAGCAGGACGGCGGCCGTCGGCTCGCCCGACGGACCCGTCGAATCCTGCACGGTCCAGTGCCCGTCCTGACCGCTGAGCACCTTCACCTTGTTGTCCTGGGCAACGACCTGGACGATCTTTCCGTTGTCGACCACCGGCGGCGGCAGCTTGTCCTTGTCCCCCACCGGGATCGCCGGTACGCCGTGCAGCCGCTTCGCGGTGCCGGACGCGTCGAGCTGCCAGATCGCGAGCTGCCCGTCGGCGTACCCGGAGATCACGCAGTCCGTCGTACACGTCGCGGTGTTGGCCTGGCTGCGGCTGCCCGGCTCGGGCAGCACGATCCGCTTCCAGCCGGTGTCGAGCTTCGTCGACCGCCACACCGCGGCCTCCTGCGCGACCACACCCGGCGCGAGCCGTACCTGCGATCCGACCAGCACGATGCTCTCGCCGAGCGTCGTACCGAATCCGGGGCCGACCAGCAACGACGGCGTGCTCTGCAGCGCGGTCTTCGACGGGTCCTGCCGGGTCCACATCCCGTTGCTCTGCGGCAGCCACACCATCGCGTCGTTGCCGGTCTGGACGCCGCCCCACGATCCGAGCAGTGCGCTGCCGCTCGGCGTGAGGACGGCGCTGTAGAGGTCGCCCGCGGTCTGCCCACCGAACGTGAAGAAGTTCTGCGGGTGCTCGACCAGGCCGGTCTGCGGCGTCCCGGTCCAGACGGTCCACCGGGTGTTGGAGTGCGCGCCGCCGGCGGCGCCGCCGAGCGCGAGGAGCTGCTTGCCGTCGTACGCGATCGAGTACCAGATCGCCTCGAACGCGTACGGGCTGGCGGGGTTGGGTTTCACCGCGATCGGCGTCCGGGTGCCGTTGCCGAGCAGCGCGAGTTCGGGGACGACCTTGGCGCCGCGGTGCCGGAGGCCGACCAGCAGCTGGTTGCCGTGCGCGGTCAGCGTGACCGGATCGGCCGGGCCGACGTCGACCTTCGTCCACGCGATCGGCTGCGGCTTGTCATTCGGCTTGCCATTCGACTTTTCACTGCAGGCGGTGAGCGCCGCGAGCAGCAGCATCGCGACCGCAGTGAACCGGCGCATGTCAGCGGCTCTGCGGCAAGGTCGTCGTCCGCTTCCGGCCGGTGCGCGGCGCGGACGGCGGCGGCACGACCGGGCCGAGGTCGCCGTCCGGCGCGGTGTCCAGGTCGACGATCACCGGCGCGTGGTCGCTCGGCCCGGTCCCCTTGCGGGCCTTGCGATCGATCCACGCGGCCCGCACCCGGTCCGCGACGCCCGGGGTGGCGAGCATCAGGTCGATCCGCATCCCGAGGTCCTGGTGGAACATGCCGGCCCGGTAGTCCCAGTAGCTGAAGATCCGGTTCTCGGGCCAGCGGTCCCGGACCACGTCGTGCAGGTCCTTCGCGGCCATCAGTTCCGCGAGCGCCTGCCGCTCGGGCGGCGTGACGTGCGTCTGGCCGACGTAGGCCGCGGGGTCGAAGACGTCGGCGTCGGTCGGGGCGATGTTCATGTCGCCGCAGACGATCTGGTCGGCCGGGCCGTTCGCGATCACCTCGGTGAGGGCGGCCAGCCAGGCCAGTTTGTAGTGGTAGTGGTCGGAATCCGGCTCGCGGCCGTTCGGCACGTAGAGCGAGTGGATCCGGACACCGCCGCAGGTCGCCGCGACCGCGCGGGCCTCCGGGTGCGGGAAGCCGGGCGCACCGGCGACCCCGGTCACCACGTCCTCGAGCCCGACCTTCGACAGCAGCGCGACACCGTTCCACTGCGGCTCGCCGTACAGCCCGGTCTCGTAGCCGCGACCGGTCAGCTCGGCGCCGAGCAGTTTCGTGAACGCGTCGTCCGCGAGCTTCGTCTCCTGCAGGCACACAACGTCCGGCTGCCGCTCGTCGAGCCAGTCCAGCAACCGCGGCATCCGCTGCTTCACCGAGTTCACATTCCAGGTCGCCACTCGCATCCGACCAAGGTAGCGGTCGGGGTTACTCTCGGGAACGGGGGTGGTGGGGATGTTCGTGCTGCGTGGAACCGTGGTGACGATGGGGGCCGACGGGGCAGTCCTGCCCGGCGCGGAGGTGTACGTCGGGGACGACGGGCTGATCGCGGCGATCACGCCGGTCGACGCCGTACCGGACGGGTTCGCGGCGGCGCCGCGGATCGCCGCGGGCGGGCTCGTCTATCCCGGGCTGATCGATCTGCACAATCACTTGATGTACAACAGCCTCCCGTTGTGGACGGAGCCCGCGCGCACGGTGCCGTGGACGTCGCACAACCAGTGGGGCAGCGCGCCGACGTACAGCGTCGCGATCAGTCAGCCCGCGCGACTGCTCGGCGCCGCGGCCGGACGGGCGTTGCTCCGGTACGTCGAGACCCGCGCGATCGTCGGCGGGACGACGTCGATCCAGGGGAACCCGCGCGGCGCCGTACCGCCGGACAACGACCTGGTGCGCAACGTCGACTCGGAGAAGCTCGGCACCCACGACGACTTCATCCGGGTCAGCACGCTGGTCGCCGACAACGCCGCCGCGCTCGCGCCGTACGCCGGTGCCGTCGCCGCCGGCCGGGGTTTCATCGCGCACTCGGCGGAAGGGTCGGACCCGAGGCTGCGGTCGGAGTTCCGGCTGCTCGAGGACGTCGGCGTGGTGAAGCCGCAACTCGTCGCGATCCACGGCACCGCGCTGAACGCCGACGACTTCGCCGCCCTGCACGCCGGGAACTCCACACTCGTCTGGTCGCCGTTCTCGAACCTCTGGCTGTACGGCGTCACCGCGGACGTGCGGACCGCCCACAGCGGCGGCGTCCGCCTCTGCCTCGGGTCGGACTGGGCGCCGTCCGGGACGCGGAACGTCTTGTGGGAGTTGAAGGTCGCGGACCTGTGGAACAAGGCGGAGGCGGTGTTCACCGACGAGGACCTGGTCCGGATGCTGACGTCCAACCCGGGCGCCGCGCTCACCGAGGTCTGGCCGCATCCGGTCGGCCGGCTCGAACGCGGCGCACTCGCGGACCTGCTCGTCGTCCGCCGGTCCGTCGCCGACCCGTACCGCAACCTGATCGCCGCGACCGAGGCCGACGTACGGCTGGTCGTCGTCGGCGGGAAGGCGCGCTACGGCCTGCGCTCGCTGATGAAACCGCTCGCGCCGACGGCGACACCGATCACGGTCGGGCGGCTCTCCCGGCTGATCGACTACGGCGATCCTGCGGTGAGCTGGAAGAGCGTCGTCGCCGATCTCGAGCAGGTCCGCGCCGATCCGTCCACCGCGGCGACCCGGGCCGCCGACAGGTTCGCCGCACTCGCCGCCGCGGACGGGATCGCGGTCCCGACGGACTCGTTCGTGCTGTTGCCGGACATGCCCGCGCCGGAACTCGACGAGCAACTCGGGCACCGCGGACCGGCCAACGCCGTACCAGGGCCCGTCGTCGTCCCGCCGCTGGAGCCGCTCACCACCGGACCGGCCTGGTTCGACGCGGTCGACGCCAACCCGTTCCACCACGGGCTGCTCAGCGGCCTGCGCTCCTATACATGAGACAAGACATCGGATCTCTGGCCGATTCAGGGTAGCGTCCCGCCATTGTCCTTCGGGTGCGGAAGGTGGGGCCGGGATGCTGCAGGGGCTGGGAGTCGGTCAGCAGGACGAGAGCGTGTACGTCGAACTCCTGCGGCGCCGGCGCGCGACCGCGGACGAGCTGGGTGCTGCCGTCCAGCTGCCGCTCGCGACCGTGACGGACGCGTTGACCAGGCTGGTCGCGCTCGGGCTCGCCACCGGTGACGACGCCGGCCTGCACAACGCCGTACCGCCGGACGTCGGGCTCGGGACGCTCGTCGTGCAGCACCAGACGACGCTGCAGCAGGCCCAACGCCGGCTGGCCGAACTCACCGACGTCTACCGCACCGGTGCCGCGTCGGCGATGAGCGAGGTCGAGGCGCTGACCACGCCGGAGGAGCTCGCGACCTGGGTCGACAACATCGAGCGCGGGGCGAAGCAGGAGCTGCTCGCGTTCTTCAAGCCGCCGTACGTGCTGGACGGCGACCTCGAGGTCACCACCGACGTGCCCTCGTACCGGTTCGTGTACGAGCGGTCGGCGCTCGAGGATCCGCGGACACCGGCCGAGATCGCGCGGTTCCTGGCCGGCGGGTACCAGATCCGGCTGGTGAACGAGCTGCCGAGCAAGATGATCGTGATGGACCGGCGGATCGTGCTGCTGCCGATGCTGCCGGACCAGACCGGCGTCGAGCCGGGCTTCCTGCTGGTCCGCGGCCAGTCGCTCGTCCGGCTACTGGTCGACCTGTTCGAGCGGGTCTGGCAGGTGGCCACACCGTTGCAGCTGAGCGCGACGACCCTGGTCGAGGGCGGCCCGGCCTGGGACGACTTCGACATCAAGCTGCTCACGTACCTGCTGTCCGGGATGCCGGACAAGTCGGTCGCGGCGCGGCTCGGGACCAGTGAGCGGACGGTGCAGCGGCGGATCAAACGGCTGATGGAGCTGTCCGGCACCGACAGCCGGATGCAGCTGGCCTGGTATGCCGCTCGCTCCGGCCTGATCGCTCCGTGACCCGAGTGGTCCCACCTCTGGCCGAGGTGGGACCACTCGGACGGATCAGCGCACCTTGTACGCGCGGGTCACGGTCTGCTCGACGGCCGTACCGTCGACGTCCGTGGCCTGCACCTTCAGCGTGGCGAACCCGGCCGTCTTCGGGTTCCGGAGGACCGCACTCGCACCCGTTGCACCGGTCCGGCGGACGGAGGCCTGCTGCCAGGTCGCGCCGTCGTCGTACGACACCGACACCTTGACGTCCTTCAGGTTCGGCGCGGCCAGACCGGCCGGGTTCCGGAAGCCCAGACCGAGGGTCGTGGTCTGCCCGGCCCGAACACTGTTGTCAAGGGCAACGTTCAGGTCGTAGTCGATCGACAGCACCGGCAGGGCGCCGCGTTCGGTGTGCTCCGAGCGGAACGTCCACGCGGTGTCGACCTTCGTCGAGGTCGTCCACCACGGCAGGTCCCGGGAGACCTCGGCCACCAGTTTGTACGTCGCCGGCTCCGGGACCATCGGGAAGTTGACCGACATCCACGGCGCCGACCCGACCAGCCGGCCATCGCGGTAGACCGTGAGCTCCTTGGTCTCCAGCAGGCTCAACGGCGTACCCCACTGGCCGGTCTCCATCGCGAGCAGCGGGGCGATGTCCACGCTGCCGAGCTCGCCCAGCCGGAGCGTCCCGTACGGGTGGTACTCCGTGATCGCGGACCGGACGACCGCCTTGTTCCACGCGCGGTCGGCGACCTGCCCGGGCTTCAGCACGACCGGGTACGTCTGGATGATGCCGGGCAGCATCTCCCAGACCGGAGCGGCCGCCACGGTCTCGAAGGTCCGCACACCGGCGCTCACGTACTCCGTCAGCATCCGCGGCATCGTCGTACGCACGAGGGTCGAGACCAGGAACGTCTGCTTGTCCGAGATCACCGCCCGCGCGAAACCACCCTCGGTCGCCGGAGTGGAGGCGTAGAAGCGGTCGTTGACGGTCGCCAGCTCCCGCCGGTCCGCCCGGTACTGCTGGTTGGCCGAGATACCGGCCTGCGTCTTCAGGACCTCGTAGCTGTACGACGGCATCGCCTTGCCCTGGAACAGCAGCTTGACGGTGCCCTTCGCGGCCAGCGACGCCAGCTTCGCGCCCTGCTCACCGGACAGCGTGAGCGCCGGGATCGCAGTCTCGGTCTTCGTGTAGATCGCGGTCCCCCACTCGCCCGGTACGTCGCTGTAGATCACGACCGCACCGGCGCCGGCGGCGGCCGCGTTCGCGACGACCTGGCTGGTACTTACGTCGTCGCTGCGCTTGACGAGGGCGAGGCTGCCGCGGACCGCCGTGGTGAAGTCTTGGGCGCGGCCGGTGCCCGCGTTCACCACCCGGAACGACCGGGTGCCGACGATCTTGGCCGAGCCCGTCCAGCCGCCGACGTACTCGGGCGCGATCGGGAACGCGCCCCGGCCGGCCATCCGGGTGGCGAGGATCGGCTCGCTCGCGGAGAAGTGCAGGCGGTGCTCGAGCAGTTCCTTCTTGCCCGTCGACGGGATCGCGAACAGCTTGGTGAAGCCGGCCACGTCGGACTGCAGCTCGTACCGCAGCGGGTTGTTGTCGCTGGAGAACGACATGCTCATCCGGGCTTGCGTGAGGTCACTGGGTGCCGGCGTGCTCAGGCCGACCTGGTGCGCCTGGCTGCCGTCGAACGTCAGCGACTTGTCCTGGTCGAGCACGACTCCGGACTCGGCGCCGTACACGACCTGCCGGGTCTGCCCCCAGTCCTTCGTGAACCGGTACGTGCCGGACTCGAAGCCGTACTCGCCCCGCGGAAGGTTCAGCGTCAGCTTCCCCGCGGTGCCTTCGAAGTAGTACATGTCGGCGGGCCGCGCGGTCTGCAGGTCGAAGACGAAGATCATGCCGTACGCGTGGTCGGCGACGGGCTGCCCGTGGTCCTTCACGTCGATCGTGACGTTGAACCGCTGGACGTCCTGCTCGAAACCGACAGCGGTCGTGACGACGACGCCGTCCGTGGACGTGCCGACGACGTGCTCGCCGTACGAGCCGGTGGCCATCGTTCCGCCGGTCAACGTCACCGGTACGTCGGCCGTGCCGTGCGCGGGGATCGTCACGGACGTCGCGCCGAGCTGGAACGTGCCGGCCGGAACCGCCGTACCAGCAGACTTCTGCGTGAGCGCGAGCGTCACCGGCTGGTCGCCGCGGTTCGTGTACGTGAGCTGCTTGACGACCGGGTCGGTCGAACCGAACGGACGCATCCCGAAGTCGACGACGCCCGACGCGGCGACCGACTGACGGAACGCGCGGCTGACGTCGACACGGCCGGCGCCCTGGGCGAACACGGACGTGTCGGCGGTGGTCTTCGCCGTACTGATCAGCTGGTCCTTCAGCTGCGCGGGCGTCCAGTCCGGGTGCTCCTCGGCCAGGATCGCGGCGGCGCCGGCGACGTGCGGGGTCGCCATCGACGTACCGCTCGCGGACGTGTAGTTGGCGTCCACCGGGTGGCCCATGCTGGTCCCGGCCGCGCGGGCCGCGACGATCTCCGCACCGGGCGCGCTGATCTCCGGCTTCAGCGAGCCGTCGACCGCGGGGCCGCGGCTGGAGAAGTCGGTGATCGCGTCGTTGTGGTCCACCGCGCCGACGGTCAGCGCCGAGGCGGCGTCACCGGGCGAGCCCACGGTGGCAGCCCCCGGGCCCGAGTTGCCGGCCGCGATCGTGAACAGGACGCCGGTCTGCGCGGTCAGCGAGTCGACCGCCTGGACCAGCGGGTCCTCCTCCTTCGGGCCGGCCGTACCGCCCAGGCTCATCGAGACGACCTTGGCCCCGGAGTGCGCGGCCCAGTCCATCCCCGCGACGATGTCGGACGCGGCGCCCTCGCCCTCGTTGGACAGCACCTTGCCGATCACCAGCTCGGCGCCCGGCGCGACACCCTTGTACTTGCCCCCGGACGCGGCACCGCTGCCGGCGATCGTGGACGCGACGTGCGTGCCGTGGCCGTGGCCGTCCTGAACGGTCTGCCCGGCGACGAAGCTCTGGCTCTCGACGACCTTGCCGGCCAGGTCCGGGTGGTTCAGGTCGACGCCGGTGTCAAGGATCGCGACCTTGACGCCGGTGCCGTCGTACCCGGCCTGCCAGGCGTCGGGGGCGCCGATCTGCGGGACGCTCTTGTCCAGCAGCGCATGCAGCTTCCGGTCCAGCCAGACGTGCTCGACGCCGCCGGACAGCTGTGGCTTGGCGGTCTTGCCGACGTTGTCGTCGATCGAGTTCCAGAACGCGGCGGTGCTCGCCTTCGCCGCGGTCACCGCGGCGCCGCGGACGCTCGGCAGGCTGCGCTTCAGCTTCGTGCTCACGGGCGGGGCGGCCTTCGCGAACGCGGTGCCGGAGTACCTGACGATCATCGGGATGGCGCTGGCGTGGGCGTCGTCGTACCCCTGGGCGATCAGCCCGGAGATGTTGAACAACTGCTGGTCGAGCTTGCCGGACGCGATCAGCGGACCCGCCTGCTGCGGGATCACGTACACGTCCTTGCCGACCGAGTAGCTGGTGAAGCTGCCCGTCGAACCCGCGTGCGGGGTCACCGTCACCGCGGGGGTGCCGGCCACGGTCGTCATCGTGACGACGTCGCCGGTGAGCAGCGTGACCTTGGCCGACTTGGCCGACGATTGCTGGGACGGTGCCTTCGTCACTCCGACCGTGGGCGTCGGCGGCTCGGCGTTCGCGGTTCCCGGCACCACGAGGGTGGCGGTGAGCGCGAGACCGAGCAGCATCGATCTTCTGGTTGCCATGGGGCTGGCCCTCCTTCTGCCCGGATTCAGTTCCGGTGGCGGAAAGCCTCACCGAGGCGGCGTGGTGCCGCTACGGATCGTGGCTGGCGATCACCTGACATGTCGGGTCACCGCCGCTCTTCGGTCGCTTTTCGTAGTTATCCACATACTCGAAGTGATCGGTTCTGGAGGGCCGGAATCAGGCACTCTCTTGAGCAAGGAGATTTCGGGGAGAGGGACTGATGGCTGATCTCGACTGCGATCCGGCGGATGTGACCGCGCTGGTGGCGTACCTGCGCGACATCGGGCGGCACGAGCTACTGACCTTGGAGGAGGTGAACGAGCACTCGTACTGGATCGAGGCCGGGCTGCTCGCGGGTGAGCGGCTGCGGGGCGATCCGTTGCGCGCCGACGCGGCCGAGCTGCGGCAGGTGGTCGCGGCCGGGCAGCTGTCCTGGCAGCGGATGGTCGAGGGCAACCTGCGGCTCGTGGTCTCACTCGCCCGGCGGTACGGCGGGAAGGGCATCTCGCTGCTGGATCTCATCCAGGAGGGCAACATCGGGCTGATGCGCGCCGTCGAGCGGTTCGACCACCGGCTCGGGAACCGCTTCTCGACGTACGCGATCTGGTGGATCCGGCAGTCGATCGGGCGCGCGATCTCGGACCGATCGCGGCTGGTGCGGATGCCGGCCCAGGCGTACGCCGACGCGTCCCGGGTGAGCGCCGCGCGGCAGGACCTCACGCAACAGCTCGGCCACGATCCGAGTACGCCGGAGCTCGCGCGGGCGACCGGGCTGAGCATCGCCCGGATCGAGCGGGCGTACGAGTGGCGGGTGCATCCGGAGACGCTCGACCTGGACGAGTCCGACCCGGTGCTCGACGACGACCCGATCGTGCTGCAGGCCGCGCTCCGCCGGGACCTCGCGTACCACCTGGACTTCCTGGACGACCTGCACCGGTCGGTGCTGCAACACCGATACGGGCTGCGTGGGCACATCCCGTCGACGCCCGAGGAGACCGCCGTACAACTCGATCTGCAGCCGGCGAAGGTGCGGGCCCTGGAGCGTGAGGCGTTGCGTCAGCTGCGGCGGCGGGCGCTCCCACAGCTGCGGGAGTACGTCGCCTGAGACCCACCTTGGAGGTGCTGGAATGATGTGGGTGTGAGACTTTTGCGTACTGCCTGGCCGCGCGAATTGGAGACGGCCGTGTCGGCGGCCGCTCGGGAGTCGACCGGGAGCAAAGACCACGTGCTCGCCGCCGCGCAGCTGGCGAACGGCCGCTGGGTGGCCGGGACGCGCGCCGCGGTGTACCTGCCGTCGGACTCCGCGGACGCGGACCGCCGGGTCGGCTGGGAGCTGATCGAGCGGGCGAACTGGGACGCCGAGGCGTCGGTGCTGCACGTCTACGAGACCACCGATTTCGGGACGCCGCTGCGCGCCACCGAGCTCAAGGTCGAGGACCCCGGCCGCTTCGGCCAGCTGCTCCGCGAGCGGGTCGACGCGAGCATCGTCGTCCAGCGCCACGTACCGCTGTCCGGCAAACGCGGAGTCCGCATCGTCGGCCGCCGCAACCCGGCCGCCGCCGACGCCGAGGTCACCTGGAACATCGTTCTGGACAAGGGATTGGAGCCGTCCCAGCCCGGCGTCGTCGACGCCGCGGAGGCCGCCCTCCGGGAGGTCCGCGAGGAGTTCGGCGCCTGACCCCGCAGGCACCCGAATCCCGTTTTTGTAGTTCGCCGGTCGCCTGCTAACCTACTCAGGTCCTCGGGGTTCGAGGCAAAGCAGCACCACGATCCCGCCTAGCTCAATTGGCAGAGCAGCCGGCTGTTAACCGGCAGGTTACTGGTTCGAGTCCAGTGGCGGGAGCGATCTCACGAGCCGGGTCCTGATCCACAGGAGCCCGGCTTCTGCTTTTCTCCCGCAGCGTGCGCGGCAACTTGGCGAATCGCTTACGTTCCAGCTATTGGCCTAGACCGCAGTTCGGGCGTACTTTCCTCTCCAGATCCCGAGGGGGGCCTCGGGGATGAAGGGGAGAACTCTCGTGAATTTCAAGAAGATCCTGAACACCAAGACCGGCCGCCTCGCGATCGCCGGAGTCGTCGCGGCCGCCGCGGTACTCGGAGTGTCGATCGCCGCCAACGCCGCCGGCGGCACCGGCTGCAAGACCCTCACCTACCCGCTCTGCGCCCGCTCGGTGTCGTCACTCCAGATCGTCGACAACTCGATCATCAGCAATGACCTGAACCCCCAGCTCCGCGCCGCCATCAACACCAAAGGCACCCCGGACGTGAAGGGTGGCGCCACGTCGCTGTTCGCGAACAAGACGCCGAAAGCGATCGCCAACATCGGCGGGACGTTCTCGACCCGTCACACCGAGGTCGGCACGTTCACGCTGCCGAAGGGGACCTGGCTGCTGAACCTGTCCGCGAAGTTCAACCGAACCACTGCAGCCGCGGCCGGCGACCCCGAGGTACAGCCAATGCTGCAGATCGTCGGCGACTCCAACTACGTGACGATCGGCGGCAACGACATCTCACCGGCGCTCGACGCGGACCTGTTCGGCTCCGCCGTCGGTCTCGTCACGGTCACCAAGGACACGACGTTCACCGTGAACGCGTTCGGGTACGCGGCGGACCGGTCTGACACCGGCTCCGGTCAGATCACCGTGCTCGCGAACGTGGTAGCTGCCGCTGCCTGATCGACGGCAGGTAACGAGAGGCCCTGGCCGCAGGCGTGCGGGCAGGGCCTCTTCGTGCTTGGCGGGAGGAAGCGCTACTTCCCCTTCTTCCGGTCGATTGCCCGCTGGATGCGGTGCTGAGGCTGACCGAGGATCCTCGCCAGCAGCGGCACGCGGTACTTGTACGCCGCGATCGCGCCTACCACGATCACCAGGAAAATGAACCAGCCCATCGATGTTCCCTTCGTCCGGACCTGCCTCCATCATGCCCGGTCGGTGGTTACCAGCCCTCCGTCAAACCCCTGACCGTCCCCTGGTTTGCAGCAGTTCGCGGACGAGGGCGGCGCGCCACCAGTCCTCCACCCGATCGGCCGACCACCCGCGCTCGCCGGTGAAGGTGCGATACACGTCCACGTTGCACAACCCGGCGTACACATCGACGGCCGTCGGCACATCCAGCCCTTCACGCAGTACGCCGGCCGGCCACCCGGAGAACACCTCGACGCGGGTGCGGTCCGCCGTGCGACGGCCCTCGGCGTACAGCTCGCCCAGCTCCGGCTCGCTCCGGGAGGCCTCGCGGAGAAGGACGATGACGTCCCCGGCACGCTCGTACAACCGCCGGTCGAAGCCGGCCATCGCGGCCAACTGCCGCACCGGATCGTCCTTGGCCGCATCCAGCTCGGCCACCTGCCGCTCCAGATCCGCGGACAGCCCGGCCGCATCGGCCAGCGCCTGCGTCAGCCCGGCCTTGTTGCCGTACACCGAGTACACCGTCGGCACCGACACCCCGGCCTCGCGCGCCACGTCGCGCACGGTCGTAGCCGCCCACCCCTGACTCACGAACAACCGCCGCGCCGCATCCGCGATCTCAGACCGCGTCTGCAACGCCTGCGCCGTCCGGCGCAACGAGTCGTACCGCCGACGTTCCACCCGAGCACCCTATACTTCACGCCGCTTCCAATGAATACAAGCACCACCCAGACGCCCTCCACCTCGGCTCCCGCCCCACACCCGATACGATCTCCCGCACACGGGGCGGTAGCTCAGCTGGTTAGAGCAGGGGACTCATAAACCCCCGGGACGACCGGCCGCAAACTGCCCCTGACCTGCCCAGACGTCAACGAGAGGACCGTCAGTAGCCCCTGTAATATCCCCTATCCCCCGCCGGGCGTGTCCCCGCATAGGGGATAGACCACCCGGCAATCCCCGGGGGCGGTAGCTCAGCTGGTCAGAGCAGGCGACTCATAATCGCCCCGTCGTGGGTTCAAGTCCCACCCGCCCCACGCAGTACCGAGAGGAGCGAACGATGCGGAGATGGGCGTGCTCGGCGCAGTTCGAACTGACGGCCGGTGAGCTGAGCAACGAGGCGCACCTGTACCTGACCAAGAAGTCGCTGCGCCGGGCCCCGCACAAGCCGGGGCACTACGTGTTCACCCGGACCATCGATGCTGAGGGTGACGAACAGGCTGTGTTGGCGTTCCGGGGGGAGCTGCGGGCCACGCTGGCGCCGTACGGCGTGGGCTTCGAGGTGTACTCCCTGCAGATCACTGAGGTGCGCTGACCCCGGGTCACCGTAGGACGCGCAGGAGGGCTCCTCATTGACGAGAGGGGCCCTCCTGCGCGTCTCCGCTGGTGTCAGTTAGATCCGGTTGAGGCATCCCCTGGCAACACGGGCGAGGGAAGCCGGGTCAAGAACGGCACGATGCCGGCTGTGTGCCCGGTTCTGGGGCCGTTGAGGCGTCTGACCTTCGGGTCGTCCCAGGAGATGTAGACCCACATCGGACCTCCAAATCTGAAGGTGCCCGCGCCGTACTCGAAGTGATGCACTCGGTCGCCCCGCTTGAGGTCCGCCCAGGTGAGTTTCTCCACCGGTGGACGATCTCCGGGAGGGGCTAGGTCGTCCGGGTTGGGCTGGTCAGCGTTCACGCCACCGTCCACTCCACCCCGGTCGGGCGATGCCCACCGTTCGCCAGGAAGTTCTTTACCGCGTCACGGAGCGCGTCGATCGAGATCTCAGAGGCATGGGGAAACTCGCGGTCGCTTCCCATGTAGTAGTAGACGACCTCGTCGTGGCGGCTCGGCTGACCGGCGGAAAAGTACGTCCCTCCGTCGCCCATGAACCGCAGTCCGCCCACCTTGTCCTCGGCGTTGACGGCAATCAGCAGCTCATGATCCGGCACGCCCGCATCGTTCAGCCGACCCTCTACGTACAGGGCTGCTACCGAGTTCTCGTACGGCTCCGCTAGTAGCGCGTCGATCAGCGCGTCCAGCTCAGTGGCCGTCTCAATGCGCAGAGGTGTGTCTCCGTGCTCATCGCGGTAGTACGCCTTAATCGTCACCATCTGCCTCTGCTTCCCCTTCGTACGTGTACTCAAAATCTGGAGCGTAGACCGTCAACCTGCTCCCTGGAGCAAGGAACCGTTTGAGCAGGGTGTGGCAGCTCAGCTCGCCTTTACATGGTTTCTGGTTCAAGACGATGCGCGCGTTCGTGATGCCCTCGCGGCGCATGCGCATCGCAAACTTCAGTTCGACGTCTGCTGCCGTGGACAGCAGGTACGGCGGGGTGACGAGCCCCAACCTCTCCGCGTGCCGTTGAGCAGCTTGGTAATCCTCTTCGTGCTGACCGCTGACCAGCGGGTGATTCCGCCCGCTGTCGTCGTGCCAGGTGCCACGGGTCTTGACCCTACGTCCGGGACCAACGTCGCGCTTGGGGAGCTGTTTCAACAGCTCTCCCGGATCGAAGCCGTCGTCTGATCCCTGGCCCCCCGGATCAGGAACGCGAGCCGTTCCGCCGCCAGAGGTCGGCTTGGGGCCATCTGCGGTACGCGCTCCACTCACCATCTGCTCAGCCCAGCCTCTTGCCTTTGGCGGTGCCATGGCCGCGTAGTGCGCCGCCTCGTCGCACGCACGAGCAGCCGCATCCAGCAACATCGCAGCGTTCCCGGCCCCCGGGTTGGCGCTGCCCATGCCCGCGATCATCGCCGCGTTCTCCCGACACTTGGCCGCCAGGCGGTGAAGGTAATCCACCATGGACGGGATCCGGTCGAGACAGTCGACCAGATCCTGTGCGACGCGCTGGAGCTCGGACGGCATCTGGATCAGATCTGGTTGGCGTAGTTCGCGCAGCCGGCAGCAGCCATCTCCAGTGCCTGGACTGCCTGGCCGACCGACTTGCTGGCCGCGTCCAGGATCTGTGCAATGTCGCGGTCCACGCCGGTAGCCGACCCGGCGATCAGTGCCTGGACCTGCGCGGTGCTCTGACCGAACCGTTGCTGGAAGCCGGTCAGTCCACCGGCAGCCTGCTTCGCCTCGGTCGAGACTTGGTGCAGTTGTTCCTTCAGTCGCTGGATGTCGGACATGGCTTGGTCCTCACTGAGTGTTCGGGTTGGGGCGGTTGGAACAGCAGGCGGGCGCAGGTGTCAGGGAACCGGTACGCCCGCCTACTGGTCTTGATGGAGCCCTCAGCCTCGGGAAACCAAGGGCTCCGGCTTGGTGACGGGACCAGCACGGCACGGCGATCAATCCGAGCCTGGAGGAGGCGGTGCCGGTCCCGTCCGACCGAAGAGGAGCCGATCGTGGGGGTTGGGCTGACGCGCGTATGGCGGGGGCACCTCGTCAACGCTCACCCGCTCGCAATGCAACCGGCGGCCGGTCAGTCCCCGGATGCGCAGTCGGATCACGTTCGCGTACTGCTCAGCCAGTCCGGTCGGTGCGATGCGCTCCTCAATGAGGTACTCACCGAGCCAAAGCTGAACCCGCCACTGCTCCTCCTGACTCATGAGCCGCTCGGCACCACCGGGTCAACGGGCCCCGTGATCTCGTCGCCCGCCAGGTCACGCGTACCGCGGAGGAATGCCTCGAAGGCCCAGCGGTGCTCGGGAGGACAGCGCTCCGCATACTCCACGATCTCCTCCTCAGACAGCGCCTCTGCCGTCCGAAGCGCCAGATCCCTCGTCGCTCTTAGCGTCATGACCGGAACGCTAAGCGACCACGGACCGAGAAAGTTTCCTAAGTTGAAACCATGGCCTGTACCGTTATCTGCATGGACAATGACCTGGCAAATCTCGGGCAAGAGATTCGCCGCCTACGCAAGTGGCGAAACATGACCTTGGACGCCCTCGCGGGCCAGGCCGGGATCACGAAGGGCTACCTGTCCAAGATCGAGAACGGCAACGTCAACCTCGAACGCCGCAAGACGATCAAGGCGATTGCCGACGCGCTTCGGGTCAGCATGGCCGATCTCACCGGCGATCACTTCATCGCCGACCGGGCGAACACCGAGGCGCATGCGGCTGTCCCAGACATTCGACTCGCCCTGATCTCCACGTCTCTTGAGTTGCCGTCCGGGGCGTCGAAGCGAACCATCGATGAGCTGAGCCTGGAGACCCAACGCCTGGCCGAGGCACGCATCAACTGTCAGGACGCGCTAGTCGGCCACGGCCTGCCTCCCCTTCTGCTCGACCTACACGCAACCGCTACGGGGGGCGGCAACGACCGCCTCCCCGCGCTCCAATCGCTAGTTCAGGCCACCAACTCAACGGCCCATTTCCTCAAGAACCTCGGCGCCGTCGATCTGGCCTGGGTCGCAGCGGAGCGGGGTCACCAGGCCGCCCAGATCCTCGAAGATCCGGTGTACCTTGCCGCCGCCGACTATGCCCGCGCACAGGCGCTCATCGGCCTTGGCGCATACGACCGTGCCGACGCGGTGGCCACGAACGCCATCTCACTGCTGACGCCGGACACCGTCACCGCGACGGAGGTCTACGGCATGAACGTTCTAGTCACTGCGTTCTGCTCCGAGATGGCAGGCGAGGACCCAGAGGCGGCCCTGCGGGAAGCCGAAGAGTCCGCCGAGCGGATCGTGCCAGACAATGCCTTCTGGCTGAACTTCTCCCGCGCGAACGTCAACCTGTGGCGGCTGGGCATCGCCCTAGAAGCTGGCGACCACGTGAAGGCCGCCGAGGTTGCCGCCGAAGTCTCGCTGGCCGACATCCCCAGCAAGACCCGCCGCCTGCGGTTCCTGATCGACCATGCTCGTGCGTTGCACGGTCTCCGTGGCCGCGACGACGAGGTGACCCATCTACTGACGAAGGCCGAGAAGATGGGCTCGACCCGGACCCGCCACAACATCTGGGCCCGCGAGATGGTCAGCGAGATTCTCATGCGTTCTCGTCGCGATGCCGGCGGCCGTGAACTCCGCGGGCTCGCGGACCGCATGGGCATGTTGTCGACTATCTGAAGACAAGCAAACCGGCCCCCGGTTCCCAGGGATGGGAACCGGGGGCCGGTCGTCTTATCCGACGACTTGGACCGCGCTGGTCAGCCGCTGACCTTCTCCCAGGACGCGGCCTTGCACGCCCACATCACGTCGTCCACGGTTACCGTGTCCCCAACGGACAGGCTGAAATGCGCGGCCTGCTCGCCCCGGTAGCCGGTTGCGTAGATCGCCTCCTGGACTGCTTCCTCCGGCGTGCCGGGGTCCACGGCCGGTGCGTTCGTGGCGATGAACACCAACTCTGCGACCTGGTGCCCGACCACGTTCACGGGCAGCTCTACGGTGATGGTCTCGGTGTACTGCTTGGCGAACGGCTGGTAGCCGTCCATGAAGGCCACGTACCCGGCCTCCCGGTTGCTGATCGTCCAGCCGATGGTGATCGTCTGGCTCCTGGTCTTGCTCATGAGGTTCGCTCCTCTGGTTGGTGATGGCTCGTTGCACGGTGATTGGCCGGGCCGGTCGCCTACGTCAGCGCGTCCAGCCCTGCTTGCGGTCCAGCTCGGCTATGGCCTCGGTCAGGGTGACCCGCTGCCAGCCGATCTCGTAGTCCACCAGGAACACTCCCCGGACCCGGACTTGCTCCAGCTCGAACAGGAACAGGTAGCCCAGCTCGGCGCGGTCGCGGTCGCCCACGCAGGCCCAGCCGAATGCTCGGTCCTCCTCCGGGTCGTACTCGGTGATGAGCCAGTCGCAGTTGCCGATGAAGTAGTGGGCGTAGACGGTGGCCTCGTACCCCTTGCCGTCCTGGGCGTACAGGGTTGGGGTGTCCTTCGGTGGCCGGGGCATCTTGTAGTCACTCATCGCTCACCGTCCGGCGGTGTGGCGTGCCACAGCTCGTGGCGGTCGATGGTGGCCTGGGGGATGATCGCGGGCGCGTTCGGCTTGCTGCACTCGATGCAGATCACCAGGTCGGCCCGTTCCGGGTACGGCTGATACCGCCCCGGTGTTACCGGTGCGTCGTTCACGAGGTTCGCTCCTCTGATTCGTGCTGGTGTGTCAGCAGCCGTTGAAGGCTGCCTTGTAGGCGGGGTCGGCGGCCAGCTCGCCCTTGGCGACCTTGATCGGCTGGCCGAGCTGCGCCCATGCCTTGCCGTACGCGATCAGGTCGCCCCCGGTCTTGCAGGCGTGTCCAACGGCTGCCTCGGTGGTGTTGTCGTGGGTGCAGCCGTTGTAGTCCGCCGGGAGCACCCGCCCGGCGACCCACACGTCAGCGCAGGCGGGGACGGTCGGTGCCGAGCTGGCTGGCGGGGTGGTGCTTTCCGGGCCAGAACTGGCGGCGGTGGTCGGGGTGGTGGAGGGTCCGGCGTCGTTGGACTGTCCTCCGCACGCGGCCAGGGCCGGTACGGCGAGCAGGACCAGCAGGCCAGCCTTCAGGATGCTCATGGGAGTTCGCTCCTCTACGTTGTGAGTGGGTCACGGATTGTGGCCTGGACCATAGCGCAGGTAGTGACAGAAAGGGCCCCTCGCAGCAGCGAGGGGCCTCGTAGGTGCTGCGAGGTGCAGCGCGCCAGCCAGGGCCTCGTCGGCCCTGGCTGACACGCCATCTCTCGACGTCACTTCTTCGCGGGGGCTACCGCCTTCACCGGTGCGGTGGTGGACCGGAGCGCGGCCCACTTGTTCTTGATGCCGTCCTTGCCGGGGTTGGCCTGGCGGTCGGTGTAGCCGTCCATGTAGGCCGCGCCAGCCTCGCCCGACTCGGCCTTCTTCTGGCCGGTGCCGTAGGTGGCGTTGTCCCACCCCGAGTTGTACTGCTTCTTGTAGGCGTCCAGCCCACCGTTCGAGACGATCCAGTCCTGCCGGGTCTTGTTGGCGGCCTCGGTCGGGATGGCGCGGACACCGGCCGCCTTCTTGGCCGGGGCGTCCTTCTTGGCCGGAGCAGCCTTCTCGGGCTTGGTCTCGGACTTGCTGGCCCAGAACTCGACGTCCGCGCCACCGATCCGCTTGGCGTTGTACTTGCGGACGGTCGGCTCCTTCTTCAGCTCAGCCGGGTTCGTGCCGTAGAACAGGAACACGTCCCCGTCCTTCAGGCCGTGGACCTCGGCGGTACCCCAGGCGGGCCGGTCCGCGACCTTCTCGTACCCGGCCGCTTTCAGCGCCGCCTCGGCGGCCTGCATCGCGGTCCGGCGGGCTCGCTCCTCGGTCACCGCCTGGCCGATGGACTTGCCGAACACGTCCTTGGGGTTGGCGGGCACCTCCAGGTTCAAGCCGGGGATCTTGACCAGGCTCTCCGGGTTGGTGCTGTCGGCAACCAGTTCCAGCTTCGGCGCGGGGGGCTCGTCGGCCGGGCCCTCGCTGACCTCGATCTCCTTGCCCTCCTCCAGCTTGCGGGCCACGGCGTGCAGCGCCTGGTAGTCGCCGCCCTTGCGGCCGAACTGCGCAGCCAAGACCTCCTGGTAGGTGCGGACCGCGCTGGCCGCCCGGCTCGCGTCGCCCGGGAAGGTGACCGTGGTCTTGGTGACCTCGGCTACCAGCTTGTTGTCGGTGACGCCCTTCGTCAGCGCGGCGGACTGGTGGTCGGTGAGCTTGGTGACCTTGGTGGTGGTGTTCATCTGAGGTTCGCTCCTCTGGTTCGGCCGGGCCCCCGTCGGGCCCCGCTCGACCTCGACGATAGGCAGGCCGTTCCGCTCCGTCTACCTCGAACTTGTTACCTCGGTAACACCGCGAATCTCCTTATGGGCAACGAGAAAGCGACCCCGGCCGAAGCCGGGGTCGTGTCATGGAGACCTCTCCCTATCGCGAGGGGCTGGCCGTGCCGGGCCGCACCGGCGTCGGGCCGGGCGACGAGCAGTCCCGGTCGGCGTACACCGTCGCCAGGTACGCCCGGAAGGTGCGCACCTGCCGGAGCTGTTCGGCCGTCAGCTGCTGGCCTTTGGTCGTCACGTCCAACACGTAGGTCCAGAGCTGGCGGGACACGCGCCGGGCTTCGTTGCTGGACTCGCAGGTGACCTTGGCGGCCTGCGCGTTGCGCTCCGACAGGCTGTTGGCCTCCTCGGCGCGCTGGCTGGCGCGTCGCGCATCGCTCGCCACGAAGGCCAGGACGACGCCCAGAGCGACCACGAGTGCCAGCGTGGCCACGATGCCGGCTACGGCGTGCTTCACTCGTCGTTGGCTCGCGGCCAGGTTGTCCACGGACGTGGACAGTTGGTCAACTGCCCGCGCCAACGCGTCGGCCTGGTCGGCAAGCTCCGGATCGGTCACGACGCTCCTTCCTGGCGCGACTGCTCGGTTGCCGCGCGCAACTTCTCTGTGAACGCCCGCAGGTTCGCCACGGTCTGATCCAGCGTGATCATCAGGTCAGCGGTGTCGGTGATGAGCTGCCGTGGCAGTTCAGGAACGCGGTCCGTCATGGGACGCCTCCCCCGGCGGGACGACCGCGCGTAGCTGTTCGATGTAGGAGTCCAGCTTTCCCACGGCCTCAAGCAAGTCCTCGCGCAGGTACTGACTGCTCACCAGCAGCTCCTTGGCCCGCGCAACGTCCTCCTTGGTCGGGGTGTCCGGCATCAGCGGTCCCTCCGTCGTTGCTGCTCGTGCAGGGCCTCCGAGATCGCCCGTGTGGCCTCGTGCAGGATCGGGAGCGCCTTCTCCTGGATGACTGCGTTGAGCCTCTGGACCTCTTGCTCCATGCGGTCGGCCCGCTCGCGTTCTCGCTCGTACGCCTCGGTGGTGCGGGCGAACAGCACGCGGATGATGATCCCGGAGAACACCACCATCACCCCGAGTGCGCCGTACTGCGCCAGGATCGGGGTGGTGTCCATCGCTACTCCGTTTCGGCCGGCATCTCCCCATCGGAGGTGGCGGTCTTGCTCGTCGGCGTGACCTGGCTGCGGGTCACCAGCGCCAGTACCGCAGCGGACACGGCCAGGATCGCGCCGGTCTGCTCCGCGGAGAGACCGAAGCCGAAGCTGACTGCCAGGGCCGCGATCGCCTGCACGACCCCCAGCACCAGTGCAGGTTCCCGCTTGAAGATCACTTCGCCTTCAGGGCTGTCGCAATGTCCTTGAGTGCTGCGGTCTGCGCCTTCGACTCGTTGAGCACGGCCTGCTGCCACGCCCGGTCTTGAGCGCGTGCGGCACCTACCGAGCCCTTGGCGCTCCACAGGCGGGCCATGTAGTCCTCAAGCTCCTGGATGGTCATGTCGTCGTCCTCCTTGGTCGGCGTCTTGGTGTCTGAGGTGATGCCGGTGGCAGGGGTGAGCAGCTTCTCTGCCCGCGCCAGGTCGGCCAGTACGTCCGCCGGACGGCGCACGTACTCGAAATGCATGGAATCGGGGCGGTTGGCATACCGGCCGCCCCAGTAGAAGCCGCACGCCTCCCAGGAGTGCACGACGCCCGGCGGGATCGTGCTGACGAACGTGGACCCCATGGGGTTGTCCTCAGAGTTCAGATCCACCGCCAGGCCCCACGAGTGGTTCGACGCGGTGCGAGTGCCACGGATCGGGCGGTTCGCGAATCCCCAGCAGGCGTCCGGCTTCAGGATGTAGCCGAGCCGCACCGTCAAGTTCAGGAGCACCTGCACGAGCGGCCCTACCTCGCGGCGTACCCGTACCTTCACACCACCCCCCGTGACGGTGAGCATCTTGGACTCCTGGGCGTTCGGCCACCCCGGGCCCCAGCCCCGGTCGGCTGCGTTGTTGCGGCTGGCTCCGGCCAGCGGGTTCGAGCCGTACGCGGCCCGGCCGTACGTCGCCATCAGTTCCTCCGTTTCGGTCGGCGGTGCGTGCCTCGCGCCAGCCGTCCCAGCAGGTAGCCGAGCGCCAGCCAGCCGAGGGAGTTGAGCAGGTACAGCAGTAGGCCAAGCCAGGGCCTCACGGCGCTGCGCGTCCCAAGATCACGAGCACCCCGGCGTTTGTCTGCGCGACCAGCACCGTGTGCCCCACGGCCGGGGCATAGCTCGCCAGGTAGCTGACGCCGGACACCGAGCCACCGGCCAGGTTGATCGTGGCCGAGCTGGAGGTGAAGCCCTCCACCTTCGCGGTCCGTAGACGGACTGCGTTGGGGATGGGGGCGATGAGCTGGTACAGCGCATCAAGAGCACGCATGATCACTCCGTGGCGGGTTCGGGGGAACGGGTCTTGAGGGACATCGCGGTGCCGGGGTCGAGTGGCACGGTGAAGCTGTCCACGAGGTGGGTCTCCGTGGAACCGTCCGGGAACCTGACCCGGATCACGTCGCCGGACTCGAGCGCAGGGTTCGGCACGCACGACAGGTCGAGCTGACGGACCAGCCCAGTCACCCGGCCGAGCATCGATGTGGCCGCGCTGACACACTGCGCGGTCGTCGTCAGCAGCGGGCTGACGTAGAAGAACGGCTTCTTGCCAAAGGTGCCGAGGTAGTAGGTCGGGCTGGCTGGGTTGCTGTCCCACACGGTCGCGGTGACGGGCGGGATATCACCATCGGACTCACCCGACGCGACCACGCCGTTGTAGACGGTCTCGCGGCTGGTCTCCCGCGACCCGTCCACCATGACGCCGAGTTCCCCGGCGTCTACCCACCAGGCTGGCGTGTTCGTGACGGTCGGGGCCGGAGCGATGATGCCGTTGCCGGCCGGGTCGAAGTACACGTCGGCGCCGATCGCCTGGCCGAGCTGCTCGATCGCCTCCCAGCGCTCCCGCTCCCAGTACACGGATGGCGTGGCGGCAGTGGCCCCGGTGTAGTCCGTTACGCCCACGCCCGGCAGGGCCTCCTGGATCAGCCGGGTGATCTCCTGTACGACGGTGTTGGACGTGTTGGCCTGCGTGATCGCGGTGAACCGCAGATCCTTGACGGTCGCGGCTCGGTCCGATCCCGTGACGGAGATGCCGTTCTGGGCGATGGTCGCCTGTACGTCCTCGATCCGGAACCGGCCGAGCGGCACCCATTCGGTGGTGCCGTTGGGGTAGCGGATGCCTCGCTTCACCACGAGGTCGGACCCGAAGGGGGCCAGCACCGCCTGCGGGTCCACCTTCGGGTCCAGATCGGGGTCGGCCACAGTCACCGACAGGGTGCGCCGGATCTGCGAGCCACCGTCTACGGACACGGAGCCACCGGAGATGGGCAGATCAGCTTGCAGCAGGGTCGCGCCTCGGTAGGCGTCCACCTGGAGCGTCACGACGTGGCTGCGGCGCAGCGCGTCCATGAACTGGGTGCTGGCGGGGTACATCAGCCCACGCCCTGAAGCACCCCGGTCCACGTGCCCTCCGACGCGAGGAGCTGTGACCAGCTCGCGTACGCGCCGAGCACGTCGGACCACGAGTTGCCGAGGGCCAGTGCGGTACCGGGCGGTCGGTCGACGACCGTGAACGGCAGGGTGAACTGCCGGTCAGCGGTGCTGCCGATGTGGGTCAACCGGCGCTCCGCGACCTCTCCTACGGCCACGTAGACCGAGCCCATGCCGTACCCGGCCGGGGTGGACAGGAATAGCGGCTCCCCGTCCTCCAGCAGGCCGATGATCGCCACCCGGTCCGCATCGGTGTGGGTGTTCAGCACGATCTCTCCGCGCTCGCTGCCCCGCATCATGGTGACCGCGATGGGACGCGACCGGCCCAGCACCTCGAACACGCCTTGCGCTACCGGGCGGGTGAGGTCCGGCCCGGAGGCCACCTCGACCACGGTGTTCAAGAATGGGCGGCCGGGGTGCTTCAGCCAGGTCTTGCCGCCGGAGTCCATGGTGTAGGTCGGGGACGTGATGGTGACGCCGGGCCGGTCGGTGCTCGTCGCCTGGTAGTAGAACGGCGAATCCAGCGGTGCTTCGTAGTCGTCCCCGACCCATGCTCCCGCCACGAGTGTGGCGGGATCGGCACCGCGGACTGGCACGATCGTCCCGTCACCGTTGACGCGCTGAATGGTCGCGGTGGCCGGCACCGGCGTCGAGGTCCACGACAGCGAGACGCTGGCTCGGGTGGTTGCCGGGAATAGTGTCGCGGTGAGCGTGTCAGCCACTACAACCTCCGCCCGTCAACGAGCTGGCGCGCCTGCTGCGTCTGGGCGCTGTCCACCTGCACGCGCACAATGTCGGTCAGTTCGGTGTTGCCGATGAATACGCGGATGTTCGGCGTAGCGGCGGCAGCCGTCCGCTCCAGAAGACCTCGGAGCATGGAATCCGGCAGTACCGTTTCCGGTTCGCGGCCCTCACCGATCACGGCCAGCGTGCCAGCGGTGGCGCGCGCTCCTCCTGCCAGGTAGGGGATATCGGGCGGGTTGATGCTGATCGAGCCGCCCGGGATCGGGATCTTGAACGACAGCGCGGCATTGATCTTGCCGATCGCGGAGTTCAGCAGGCCCCGTACGGCGGACCACACGTTGCCCGCGATATCGGAGACCAGCTTTCCGGCCCCCTTCATCCCGGAGACGAAGTTGCTGATCAGGCCGCGTCCCGCGTTCGCGAAACCCTTGGCGTAGCCAGCGATCTTGCCCGGGATTCCGGAGATCGCTGAGGTCACCGCCGAGGCCGCACCGCCAATGTTTGAACGGATTCCGGCCACCGCGTTGTCGGCCAGCTTCTTCCCGGCCGCTGCGAAGTTCTTGACCTGGGCAACGAGTTTGCCGGGGATTCCGGAGAAGAAGTTAACCACTGCCTGGACACCGTTGATCGCGGTGGACTTGGCGGAGTTGATCACCGAGGTCACGGTTGCCTTGGCCTGCCCCCAGATCTTCGTCCAGGTTTGGCCGAGGGAGCCGATCCACTTGATCACGCCCTTGGCGAAGTTGACCACCGAGACGCCTGCGTTGTAGCAGCCGACCGCGAAGTCAGCGATGGACTTGATCACCTTCGCGACCGTCTGGACGGTCGTGATCAGGTTCTTGACCAGGACCGTGATCAGCCAGCCAGCGAATTTGATTGCTACCGGCAACACCTTTCCGGCGAGCGCCGTCGAGAACTCGACAACCTTGCCGATCACCAGCACTACGACGGAAATGATCTTCTGGATGGTCGGCTGCCAGTCGCGGAACTTCTGCGTGATCAGCGCGACTGCCGGTACGACGTTCTTCTGGATCACGCCGTAGAAGGCGTCCAGCACCGGCTTCAGGTTCGTCGCGATCTTGCTGTAGATCGCCACGACCGCAGGGACAAGCTTGGTCCCTATGAAGCTCGCGAAGGACGCCAGGATCGGCATCACGTTGGTCTGGATGACGCCGTAGACCTGCCGGTAGATCGGGATCAGCTTGCCGACGAAGTAGCCGACGAGCTGCTGGACGGCCGGGAGCACCTTGCCCGTGAAGGCTGCTGCCAGCGGGCCTAGCGCGGTACCGACCTGGCCAGCGAAGGTGGACACCGGGCCGGACGCCTTGCTGAACAGGTCGCCCATCCCGGACAGCAGCGGCAGCAGTGCCTTGATGCCGGGGATCACTGCCTTGGCCAGGACGGTCACCAACCCCTGCTGGAGCTGGCGTACGAAGGTCTGGAGCACCTGCGTTGGCGTGTTGTTGAACGCCTTGTTGGCCGCGTCCGCCGCGCCCGCGACCTGCCCGAGTCCCTTGGCGGCGGTGGACGGGTCCAGCGCGAACAGGGCCTTCCCGAGGTCTTCGGCCTGCGTACCGAACAGCGCCACGGCGGCCTGGCTCTGCTTCACCGGGTCCTTGATCGCGCGCAGCTTGTCGAGCACGGTCTGTAGCCCTTGCGAGGCGGGCTTTCCGCCCTTGGCGATCTGCTCGGACATGGACTTGGCGTCCAGCCCGAGCTGCTTGAAGCCTGCGGCTGTGGTGGTCGAGCCGTCCACGGCCCGGATGCTGAACTCCTTGAGCGCGTCAGCGACCAGGTCGGCGTCCCGCGCGCCACCTTTCAATCCCTGCGACAGAAGGCCGGTCGCGGTCGTGCCGTCGATCCCGATCTTGCGGAATTGCGTCGAGTACTCGTTCAGGGTGTCCAGGAAGTCGCCCGACTTGTCCGCGCCGGACTGCAAGCCCTTGGTGATGATGTCCAGCGCCTGGTCGGCGTTCTTCGCCAGCCCGGTGCGCATCAACTGCGACACCGCGCGGGTCACGCCGCCGAGATCCTGGTCGAAGATGTTCGCGGTGCTGACGACCTTGCCGGAGATGCGCTGCAACGTGTCCTGGCCCGCGCCGCGCATCCCGTCGATGTTCTGGATGACTGACGCGATGCCTTCGTTGACCTGCTCGATGCCGGTGCCGTAGCCGGACCCGAACAGCTTCCCGGCCGCCGCACCGACCTTCGCTGACTCCTGCTGTGTCAGGCCGAGCTGCGCCGACAGCTTGGCGTTGAGCTGGTCCTGCTGGAGCGCGTCGCCCATGCCCTTCACGAGCGCAGCACCGACCGCGAGACCGGCCCCACCGATCAGCGCCTTGCCCGCGCCGAGCCGACCGATCAGGCCCTTCTTCGTGCCCTCGCCAGCCTGCGTACCGGCCCGGTCCCCGATCCCCTGGCCCAGGTCGTCACCGAGCTGCTTACCTGCCTTGGTGACGTCCCCGGCCAGCTCGGACTGCATCTTGCTCGCGAAGCCCCGGGCGGACGGGATGAGGCTGACGTACGCGGAGCCGACTTCGGTGCTCACTCAGCCTCCTCGAAGTTGATGAATCCGCCAAGCGAGTGGGGCGACACGACTGGGGTGTCGGTGCCGGCCGCGACCGTCGAGAGCTTCGGCAGCACCGACTCGGGTGCGCGGCGACGGTTGCCCTTGGACTGGTGGGCCATCTCCCACTGCCAGCGGTACGACGCCATCTCGTCCAGCAGTCGGCCCACGAGCGCGTCGGTCAGGGTCCAGCCGCGGAGTGGTCCCGGGTCCGTTCCCGCCACGGCGTAGGCGGTGGCGCTGTCCGGCGGCAGGTGCTCAAGCAGTACGCGCAGCCTCCGCAGCGTGAGCTGCCCGGTCCACACACCGGTCAGCGCAACCCCGTAGTGGTGCTGGAGATCTGCCTCGATCACGTCTCCGTGCTCGCGGAGCAGAGCCAGCACCGCTAGAGGTTTCCCGTACCACCCGCCTGACCGGCTGCGTTGAAGAACTCGGCCAGGTCGCGGAGCTTGCGGCCCTTGATGAGACGCGCGGCCTGCTCGTTGCCGAGCAGCAGCCGCAGCGCCTTGATGATCTGTTCGTCCTCCAGCGCAGCCAGAAACTCGAGCCCTGTCGCGTCGGACGGCTTGAAGGTCCACTTCTCGCCGTCCCACTCGAAGGTGATGGGCAGGTCCCTGGCCTCCACCCGTTGCAGGTTCGGTTCTGGCTGATGACGGTCCTGCGGCCGGGTGATGCTGGGCAGGTCGTCGAAGCTGAAGGCGGTCTCCTCCGTGACCGGCATGTCAGACCTACGCAGCCGCGAACGCGGCGTCGGAGGTCAGCCAGCTCGCCAGGACGGAGCCGCTGTCGGGCGGCAGCGCCGACAGGGTGACCGGGAACGCCTGCGCCTGACGGGCCACGGTCACGTCACCGGTCTCGGTGACCTCGACCTTCGCCGCGAGGAGCCGGGACGTGATCGCCACGTCCTTCCACTCCAGCACCATGGCGAACTGGAGCCCTACCGGGTCCACCGGCACGTCGGCGCGGAAGCCGGTGCCTCCGTCGCTGGCGAAGTCGCCGGACTGGAGCCAGAGCTTCAGGTTGTCCGCGTTGGACTGGAGCAGCGTCAGCGCCACCGTCAGCTCCTGCGCGGTGATGATGTTCCGCACCGGGGTCGCGGACTGCCACGCGGCCACGCCGTCGCGGCTGATCGACTTGCCGAGCGTTACGCCGTCGTCGGTCGTGTACCCGTAGCCATTGAAGGCCGGGTCCAGCGTGCCCGACGCGGCGGTCGGCAGGGTGGTGCCCACGGGGGCAAGGAACAGCTCGCCGGTCCCGGCGACGCGCACCTGCCCAGACACGAGAGTCATGGGTTTTCTCCTTCGGTGGTGGGGATTCCGCGCGGAATTACGCGGGCCGGACGATCAGCTCGACCGTGAACATGCAGATCGACTTGGTGTCGTCGGCGGGGTCCGGCATCTGGCGCGGACCGAGCACGGTGGAGCCGTAGAGGACGACCGCGCCCGTCCCGGCGGGGTCGTTGTTTGCCGCGCGCAACCAGGCCCAGAGCTGGTTCGCCAGCGCCATGCGCGTCCGGTCGCTGTCGTGCCACACGAGCACGTCCAGCCATGGCTGGTCGTGGTTCGGGGTCAGCTCGATGCCGCCGACGCGCCGGACGCGCACGAACCGGCCTCCACCGCCCCGTACGCCGATCGGCACGCCGGGGGCGTACTCAGCCAGGAGCGGGGCCAGAAAGTCCACCGCTGCTGCCTCTGCGTCCGCGTACGGCGCAACCGGGAGCATCAGCTACCCCGGGCGGCACCGAGCGCGCCCACGAGCAGCCGGTGCTTGGCCTCGACCCGCAGCGCGGCCGGGTGGTCGGCCTCAACGATCGCCCTGGCTCGGGTGGACGTTGGCGCCTGGCGGACGGTAATGGGCAGCTTGCGCTTACCCGGCTCGCCCTCCACGAGTGGAGCGGCACCGCGAGCGGCGGACGCGACCGCAGCGGCCTTGCGGTTGAGCACCTGCTGCATCCCGGCGGACTTCAGCAGGTCGCCCACCCCGGCCCGGTTGAGCTCGAAGACGATGCTGCTGATGGCCATGTCAGGCCCCGTACTGCTCGATCAGCTCGGCCTTCAAGGTGGCATCAGCCACGGCCGGATCGGCACCGCTCGCAACAGCGAACGCCACCCATTCCGACTTCCTCGCGGTCGCGGCCGGCATCGACACCGGCTCGTGTTCCGTGGCTCCGAGCAGTTCCGCGTGCTCCGCGGTGAGCATCAGCGGACGGTCAGAGCCGTCAACGTCGTACAGCTTCATGCGTCGGTGCTCCTTCGGAGGTTGATGACGGCGTGGGCCAGTGAGCCGAACTGCCAGCGCTGCACCTCGCCGTCCACGTCGTAGGTGTCGCCGTCCCACAGCACGCGGTCGGTCGCCTGTACGTCGGTGGCGATCGGGGCCCAGACGGTCCACCGGGTCTGCCACGCGTCGCGGTCCACGGTGTCCAGCGGGGCCGGGGTCGGTTGCACCGAGCAACCGATGACGGCGGTGGTCTCCGCGTTGTCCCAGTCCGGCTGCGTGCCGGTGCCGTAGTCGGCAGGCTTGCTGCCCGGCCGGACCACGGCAATGGTGTGCGGCCCGAGACTCATGGCCTCGGCGGGATCTTGTAGCGATCGAGCACCAGCCGGTCCAGCGCCGTGAGCGATCCCGACACCGGCAGGCCGTCCGCGCCGGTGGCGTACGCCACCTGTCCAACCTGGCTGTACTGCGACGGGTCGTCCACGCTCCTGGACGCGAGCCGGTCAATGACCGTCTGCACGTCCAGGGGCATGGACTCGTATCCGTGGGTGAGCGTGACCACGAGCCCACGGAAGTCATCTGTCCAGCCGCAGTTCCAGCCGTGCCAGGAAGTGGCGCTGCTGGTGCGCCGCAGGACCCCGGCCGCCGACCAGGCGTACCCCTCGGGGTCCAGTTCCGTGCCGTTCTCGGCCACGGAGGCAACCGAGACGACGTGGAGGGACGGCAGCACCAGCAGCGGTCCACCCGGGCCGTCGAGGGTCAGCGTGTCCTCGCGCTGGGGGGCGATGTGCCACCCGCAGTACGCCCGGACCTCTGCCTCGGCACGCGCGGTCGCGTCGGCCTGGCTCAGCGGCATGGGTCAGCTCGCGCTCTTGTTCGCCGGAGCGGTCGCCTTCTTCGTGGCAGCGCCAGCCTTCTTGGCCGCGTCGCCGTACTTCTCGGCGTCGGTCTCCGACAGCAGCATCGTGTGCTCGATGCCGTTGATGGTCACGGTGTACTCGGTCAGCTTCTCTTCAGCCATGGCGGTTTCTCCTTCAGCGGATAGGGGCCCGGGGCAACCAGGCAGGGGTCGGCTGCCCCGGGCTGAGGACTACGCGGTGAAGGTGACCTTCACGACGGCCGACGGGATGCGGACCGCGAGCGCCAGACGCTCTTCGACGCGGGTCGTGACGATGTTGCTGGTGAACTTGCCCTGGTCGGAGTTCGTGGACTCGACCCGGACACCGCCCTTGCGGTACACGGTCCCGGCCTGGTTGAACGCTCCGACGAGTGCAGTGCCGGCCGCGACAGCGCTCGTGACGACGGTGCGCAGTCCCCACAGCGGAGGCTGCTGGAGCACGCTCCCGTTGCCGTACTCGCCCTGGAAGTACCCGCCGCCGAAGTACTGGTTGTTCGCGTCCCGCGACAGCCGCAGCCGCTGGTAGTCCATCGGGTTGATCACGATGCCGTCCGCCGCGAGACCCGTGGCGGTCTGGACCTTCGTCATCGCCCGGAACAGTGCGTCGGCGTCGTCGCCGCCACCGGCCGCCGACACCTCGGTCTGGATGCCGGAGCGGTTGAGCAGGCCGAGAACGTTGGTCCCGGTGCCGTTCCCGTTGAGGAGCTGCGCCTCCTCGAACATGCCGAGCAGGTACATGCCCCGGTTGTTGATCTCAGACACGAAGAAGTCGAGGTCTTCGGTCATCTCGTCCGACATGTCCCACCACGCGGCGATCTTCTTCAGCGCGTCGGTGCGAGTGGTCGGGTCCGTGAAGTGCATCTGCGGCTTCTGGCCGGTCTCACCGACCGTGGCGAATCCGCCCTCGACCGCGCCTTCGATGAAGTACGAGATCGCGTTGCCGGAGATGGACCCGGAGCCGAGCAGGTCGGCCACGACCGGCCCCGGCCGGTAAGCCCGGACGATGGTCCGGTCTACGGTGGTGAGCAGCGGGCCGAACACGGCTCCGGTGGTCACCTGTGGGTCGGTGTTCGCCTTGCTGGGCACGAACTCCGGGCTGGATACCGTGTATCCGCTGATCGACTTGAGCCGGGCCAGGGTGTCGCCCTTGAGCGACTTGGCGAAGTGCTCGCCCAGGCTCTTGGCCGGGGTGTCTTTGTCGTCGTCCTTGCGCTCGCCCTCGGACGCGTCGAGCTGCATGACGCTGTCCACGAGGGACTTCCCGGCGATCTGCTTGTCCAGCTCGCCGACCTTGGTCTTCTGCTCCTGAACGGACTTCAGCTCGTCCGTGGTCAGCTCGCGGTTGTCGGTCTTCGCTGCCTCGATGAGGTCTCGGGCAGCCTTGATGGCGGCGGAACGCTGCTCTGCAAGGGATGCAGTAGGCATGGCTACACGCCTCCTTCCAGTTCGATGAGGTCGAATTCGGCTGCCAGGGTCGTGACGGACGTGGCGCGGCTGGACTCCTTGGCCGTGGCCCCTTCGGGCTCCTTGGCCGTGGTCGGACCGGCGTCGCTGGTCTTCTCCTGACTGGTGTCACTGCTGGTCGAGTCGAGCTGCTTGAGCACGCCGGAGATGAGGTTCACGGCGTCCCGCAGGTCGGTCTCGTTCTTGGCGGACAGCACGCGGCCCGCCTTCCCACCGGCCCCCTCGTTGCGCTTGGCAACCAAGGTCCGGGTGTTCTGATTCATCCCGATGAGCGTCGGCCCGACCTCGTAGAGGTTCAGCTCCTTGAGCGCGGTCTCCCCGGGGCCTTCCTCGTCCGGCGCGGCTCCCCCGTCCGGTACGTCGTAGGCGAACGAGTACTGCCGGACCCGGCCGCCCTTGATGAGCTTGAAAGCCTTGGCGGCCTTGGGGTCCTCCATGTCGATCTGGGCCTTGACCCACAGACCTTCGTCGGTCTCCTTGGCCTCGGTGACCTCACCGATGTAGGCGTCCAGGTCGTCGTGCAGGTGCGACCAGATGAACGGGATGGTGTTCCCGCTGTCGGCCCACTCCTGAAGGGACTTCGAGAACGCGCCCGGCAGAATCCGGTCACCGATGCTGTCCACGTCGTAGGTCGCGACTAGTGCTTCCACCACTCCGTCGTCAGTGGTGTTCGCTGCCTTGACGCGGGCAGGCAGGGTCTTCAACTCAGGCATGTGCAGCCCTCCTTGCGGGCATCAAGGTGGAGTCCCCCCGCCCGGGGGCCCTGGTGACTTGGGGCCTGCTGGGGGGTGTGAGGGGCAGCCCTCGGGTCGTGGCAGCCCCAGGCAGGGGGAGTCAGAGGAGATTGATCTGCAACGCGCAGTTGCATCCGGCAACGTCATCCACGTCGCCGTCGGCGTCTCCGGGCCACATCAGGCCGTTGGAGAACTTGTCGTCCATCGCGACCGTCTCACCGTTCATGCGGGAGTGCTCCGGCCGCGCGTTCGAGCCGGTCACCCATGTCTTGGTGGGCTCGACGTTGTTGGTGCGGGCGATCTGCCCGGCTGCCTCCTGGCTGGCGAATCCGGCCAGCCATGTAGCCAGGCCGATCGCGATCCCGGCCGCTCGGCTGTCCAGCGCGGTCTTGTAGACGTTCGCCGGGTCGCCCTCGGGGTCGAGCACTGCGGCTTCGATCTGGTCGCGGGTGGTGGTGTTGATGTTCTCGGCCCGCTGCGCCATGACAGCCTGAAGGAAGTTCACGGTCGCGTCCGGGTCGTAGTCGTCCTCGCTGAAGCCGAGCGCCAGGGCCTCGGCCTTGCCGAGGGTGGCGGACACGGACAGCGCGACCCGGTGCAGGTCATCGGCCAGCTCGCGGTTCCAGCGCTCCTCGTCCCACTCGCCACCTCGGCCGTACTTGTCGGCCGACTGCTGGCGTGCGAAGAACCGGCGCAGTACCCCGGCCACTAGCTCGGCCTGGCGTTCGGTCACCGCAGCCTTCAGCAGCACCAGGTTTCCCCTGCGGAGCTGGCGGGAGGCGGCGGCCGGCACCGAGTTGCTCGGGTTGTTCGGTGCCGTGTCGCGTGGGTTCGCCTGCCCGCCGACCAGGACGTTGAGCGGGGTGACAAGCCCATCTCCGTCAGGGATCGCAGGCATGTTGCGCAGGCCACGAGCCTCGTTCGCCGTCATCCACGGGCGGCCCACCGACGACTGGAGCGCCTGCGTCTGCTCCTCGAAGCTGCCCTGCAACTTCTCCTCGATGTTGAACTCCAGGTACACATCGGTCCGGGAGTCGAAGCGGGGCACGAGGAAGGCGTTGATGCGGTCCTCGATCTGGGCGATGATCGGGCCCAGGGTGTCGCCGTACAGCATCCGGCGGAACTCGCGAACGTTGCTGTAGTTGGCGTTGTCGAGCAGGCCGATCATCGTAGGGTTGATGTGGTACACCGACGCGACGGTGTTGAGCGCCAGCCGGGCCCCCTCGATGAACTCCATCTCGTGGGCCGAGAAGTCCACCCGGCCCAGGGACATGCCGTCTTCGAGCAGCGGCGTACCGCCGACACCCGGCCCGTTCCCGGTGAACTTGGATTCCCAGTCGGACTTGAACTGCTTGCGGGCCTCGTCGCTCCACTGCGGGGCACCGGCCGGGCGGGTAAGTACCGCACCGACCTTGCCGCCGCGCTGCCACACCGACTCGCGGTACCGCGACGCCTGCACCTGCTCGGACAGGATCTCGCGCAGTGCGCTGATCGGTGAGCTGCCCAGGGCCAGCGAGTCCGGCGACCAGCCGTGGAACGGGATCACCTGATCGGCCGGAATGTCCACCCAGTTGCCGCGATCGTTGGACGCGACCCGGTACGTCGCCGGACCGAGCGCGTCACCGCCCCAAGGCGTCACCCACGGGACCGGCAGCCGCGACAGCGGCTGCGCCGGGTCGTCGCTGGTCAGCCAGTACGCCCGGTCGTACAAGGCGAGATCGGCCACCAGGCCATAGATCAGCTCGTATGTGGTGGTGGCCTGGTTGGGTCGCCGGACGATCCTGCCGACGCCGTCGTGGATGCGCTTGCGGTCCACGTCGTCCACGCGCTGGAAGGCTTGCAGCCCGAGTTGTGCGATGTTGCGGGCGAGGAAGTTGACCACCGTCCGCAGGTACGGCTGCGTACGCCACATCTCCGCCGGAGACATGTGGAGGATGTGCTCGACCTGCTCGTTGGACAGCCGCCAGGAGCCGTACCAGTCGCCCCAGTTCGGAGGCCAGGAGGTGACTGTCTGAGTTCGCCGGAACCGGTCGAACAGACCCATCAGAAGACCTCCAATCTCGCGGCTTCGTAGGCACTGGTCGGCGCGGGCTCGGGCATGCCGCCGGTCAGGCACCACAGCGCGCCGGTCACTGCGACCAGCGGGCTTGCGTCGGTGGGCGATCCGCGCCGGTCCCAGACCCACGAATCGCCTACGGGGCGTGTAGATGCGGTGGCTGCGGCGAGGTTGAGTGCTGGCTGGTCGCGGTGGCGCAGGCCGACTGCCGCGTCCCCTTCTCCGATGGCTGCTCGAACGCGGTCGTAGAAAGTGCCGGCCGCAATGCCTAGGTCAGCTCCGTCCCACTCGACCACGCGAATCCCGGCGTCGGTCAGCGGTCCGATGAGGCTTGAGCTGGGGGCACCGCGGTGCTGTACCGCGACTGGCGCTCCCCTGACCTCAGCTGCCCGCTCCGGGGAGGTGAGCCAGTCAGCCAGCCAGTCCGTACCGGCCCGGCGTGCGATCAGCTCGACGTGGTACAGCCCATCCGGTCGGACCGACGCCAGCCCGACGTAAGCCGTGCTGCGGTCCCATGACACGTCCACGCACAGTGCGATCAGCGCGCCGGGGGCCCGGGAGCTGTCGGGGTCGGCGCTGGCTTCCCACGCTCCAGGCGGGAACGGGCCTTCCAGCGTCCCTTCGGACCACTGGCACAGCACCTCGGTGCGGAAGATCCACTCCGGGTCGGTCCGTGCGGCCGACTTGATGGTCCGTTCGGTGATCGTGTGGCCGAGTGCCGGGTTGGCCTGCGCCCACGCGGCCGGGTCGCGCAGCGCGGCCCCGGGCGGGGCCGACCACTCGAAGATCCCGAGCGAGTCGTCTTCGGCGTCCAGCTCCATGCCGTCCTCGTCCGGCCGGATCTCCTCGTCGTCGGAGTTGATGCCGTCCGGGTCACCGAGCGCCAGGTGGGCCAGCTTGCGCAGGTACCGCAGCACGATGGACGTGCTGTCGCCCGCGTTGCTCATGGCAAGGATGAGCGCGAACGCTCGGGCCATGGTGGTTTTGGTGATGGCTCCCCAGGCGTCCCACGACTGGTGCTCGCGCAGCTCGTCCAGAAGCACCACGTCGCCGGACAGTCCGCGACCAGCGCGCCGGTTGGCTGCCTTCACCTTGTAGCGCTCGCCGGACGTGAGCACGAGCGACTTCTTGCCGTTGACCCGGATCACGTGCTGCTTCAGCTCGTCCAGCTCCGGTGTCTCCTCAACGAGGTCCACCGCGCCTTGCCAGATCTCCTCTGCAACGTCCAGATCCTGCGCCGTGCCGATGATCAGCGGGCTGCCGTACACGAACATGAACCACAGCGCGATGACCTGCGACAGCGTGGATTTGCCGTTCTGCCTTGCGATGAGGACGACACAGGTACGGAACCGGAGCGAGCCGTCTGGCAGCAGCTCAAGCATGTGGATCAGAAGCCACCGCTGCCACGGCATGAGGTCCATCTCCAGCACACCTTCTGCGAAGGCGATGACGCTGAAGCCGAGCGAGGTCTCCGGGGTCAGCTCACGCAGCGGCGGCGTGAAGATCCGTGGCTCCTCACAGCCGTACAGCGTCACGTCAGCTCGACTTGCGGGCGCCTTGGATCGCCCGGAGCTGGGCCAGCTTGCCCTCGGTCCGTGGCGGTGGTGGCGTCTTGTCAGCCGTAGCGGCCCGGCTCGCCGGGGTCGCCAGCATCTCCCGCAGCACGTTGTTCAGGTGCGGGATCAGGTACAGGGCCTTGGTGACCTCCTGGCCCTCGCCGGTCGCCACCGCTTCGTCCACTCGGTCAGCGATCTTGCGTCCGGCCTCGACCAGCGCGGCATCCCAGCCAGGGTTCAGCTCGGCCGACGTGGACGCGGACTGGTCGAACGCGTTGCGGAGCGAGTGCTCGTTGACCTTCGGTACGGCGGCCACGCGCTCGCGGCGCTCGCTGATCCGAAGTACCCGGTCCACGGCGTCCAGCTCGCCCTTGACCGCACGCGACCACAGGCTGGCGTGCAGCCGGTCCAGCCGGTCGGTCTCCAGCGTCCGCTGGAACTCCGGGTCGTGCTCGCCCATCGCCTGGTCGAACAGGGCTCGGGCGGTCGGGATCGTCAGGTTGAGCTGGTCCGCGATCACGTCGAAGTGCAGGCCACCCCGCCGGAGGTTGAGCACCTTCTGCGCCAGCTCGGCATCACCGGTCAGCTTCTTCACGGGTCACCTCCTGGTGGCAGTCGCAGACGCACATCGCGGGGCACCACTTGCACTGGCCCGGGACCTTCGGGCCGTCCGGCCCGGAGGTCGAGAGGCAGTGATCGTGTTGCCCGTGCAGGCAGCTCGTGGACAGGTAGACGTGCTCGGTCACGGCAGCTCCAGGGCAACCCGGAGCCGTTGGGCTATGTCCTGCGTGGACCCGTGGTCGTTGATGCGGTGGAGGCGCACTCCGGGCAGTTCGCTGACGGTCTCGGCCAGCCGGGCGGCCCGGGTGGTGGCGGCCCGGACCCACTGCGGTGACTGCCGCGAGCCCCGTGCCTCGCGGCGGGACCGGCAGACCTCCTCCGGTGGGTCGAGCCAGACCAGGTCAACGGTCCGCCCGGCTTCGAGCGCGGACGTGACGAATCCGCGCGTTCCGAGACGCTGCCCTTCCCCGAACACCACTGGGTGGTGGGCAGCGGCGATCCACCGGCACGCAACCGGATGGATGTTCATGGCGAGCGCGTCGGTTCCGCTGAACGACTCCCGATGCCGGCCGAGCTCAGCTCCGACGAGCTGGTCGGCGTGGAACAGCTCGGTGCGGGGCATCCGCTGGTCGTCGCGGAACACGCGCAGCCAGTTCGACGGGATCAGGGCACCCATCAGGGTCGACTTCCCGGACCCCGGCGGCCCGACGAGGTAGATCAGTCGCACGGGTCCGACGCGGCGATGTGGCGCCGTACGGTCTCGTCGCTCACAACGTCGACGACCAGGTGCACCCGGTCCACTCCGGTGGGGTTCGTGACCGCGTGCGGCTTCCGTGCGTCCAGGTAGTAGCAGCGCCACGGCTGGAGGTGTGTGGCCCGTTCCCGGCCGGTCAGGTCCCACGAGTGCATGACGATGCGTGGGTCCGTGATCAGCGGGATGTGGAACCGGACGATCTGGCCATCGCGGGTGCCCGCGTTGCGGTCGGTGATGTCGGTGTGGCGGCCGAGCTTGCCGCCCTTGCCGCCGCGTCCGGCCATGCGGAGCAGTCGGACCCGCTCGAGTTTTTGCCACCAGTCCACGGACTCCACCAGGTCCTGGATGATCGGGGTCTGGTCCGCGAGCGTCGTCCACTGACAGCTGTAGCGCATGGCCTCGGGGTGCTCCGATTGCCACGAGCGTGGCATTTCGGACGGCTTGATGCCCCACCGCGGATCATCACGCTTGAACCCGCGCAGGCTGACCGCCGACCACGTGCCGTCGCTGTAGTACGGGAAGTCGTCGTGCCACTGGTTCACAGCCGCGACCTCGGACAGGATCGTGTCGCGGTACAGCTCGCGGGCCTGGAAGGTTGGCAGCGTCGTAACGGTCTGCAAGTCTGCCGCCGCCACGCCGTCCACGTCGCCGGGCCGGGACCACACCGCGATCACCTCGGACGCGGCGGTGATGCGCCAGCACTTGATCGGGCGGCCCTGCGCGGCGAGTCCGGCTGCCAGCTCGGCATCCTCGACGTAGCCCATCACGTAGTCGAACCGGTCGAAGCTCGGGACGGGTGCGCCCGGGGTCCGGGCCAGGTGAGTGACGACGCTTGCTCCCTTGGCCAGCGTGAACTCGCGGCCGGTGAAGTCCTTGCGCCTGCTGTCGCGGGTGAGTCGCTTCGCGATGCCGACCGTGCGGTGGTCGCCGTAGCGCCAGTCGCGGACCATCTCGGGGTTGGCTGCCAGCTCCTTGGCGGTCGGGGTGGCGAACGCGCCAGCGGCGTACTGCTTGGCGTAGCCCTGGAGGAAGCGAGCGGTCTCCCGAGCGGTCTCGGTGCGGTGGTCCAGGGTCATGGTCATGGTCATGCAGCGTCCCTACAGGGGTCGAGAATGGCTCCAGTGCGCCGGTACGCGCCTCTCAGCGCCTTGTCCACGCCCGGGGCTATGCCGGACCAGGGGGCGGGGATTGCGACGTTCCAGGCAGCTTCCAGCGTCGGCCTGTCGTCGGCCGGGGCGGACAGGATCTCGGCGCGCAGCGCGGCCAGGTGCTGACCGACGTAGTAGCGGCCCTTCCGCATGACGTTGAAGTCACAGATGACGGTCTCGAAGTCCACCCACTTGAGCTCGACGCCAGCGGCGTACAGCTCGGCGCGGCAGACCTCGGCGTGGTGCTCCAGCCAGCCTCGGGTCGGGGTCGGGTTGCCGTACAGCCGTTGCAGGGATTCGCGTGGCCCGCTGGACTCCCACAGGCAGCCGTCCGGCGCGTCCAGCGGCCAGTCGAGCACCTTCGAGATGAACTCGGTCCACTCGAACGAGGCTTGCCGGCCGACGCCCCACACCTGTCGCGTGAACGCCAGCATGCGGTTCCAGTTGCGTTCGCGGTCCGGCCCGTCCAGGGCACTGGACAGCCACTCCGCTTGGGTTCCGGTGCCGACGTACCCGGTGTAGGAGGCGTGCCGGAGCAGCATCTTCCCGGCGTACAGGTTGCGGCGCTCGGTCATGATCGGCAGGTCTGCGGCGTCGGTCCGGTCCGGCGCGGTCGCCCACGCTCGTGGTGTCGGCCAGCGGGCGTACGCGGTCCACGCGGAACCGAAGTCGTCATAGGCGTTGTAGAGGTAGAGCACCCACAGCGCGGCCTCGGTGTCGAGCGCGCCGGACCGGTGCAGCTCGGTGATCAGGTCGGCCCACGGCTCCACGTCGCGGCTGACCCACTCCAGGTGGGCGAACGTGGCCAGGTCGGACAGGGACGCTTCGTCTCTCACATCGACCGCCAGCGTCCCGGCCGTACGGCCTTCGGCTCTCCCCCGCCGCGCGGCTGCGACTCGTCGCGGTCGCCCGGCCGGGGCTCGTCGTAGGTCATGGCCCGGCCGCGACCGGCATTCCTGCCGGACCCGAAGCGTGCCGCGCCACCCTCGGCTGGCCGAGAGTCGCGGTTCAGCACCCGTTCCGGGCCGGGGTCGTTGGGGTCAGCGGCCTTGCGGCCCAACGCGGCCTCGCGTTCGGTGCGCTTCACGGCGGCCCGCGCGGTCTCCTCCGCGAACGTGTGGCAGTCCTTCAGGCCGCGGAGTGCGTAGTACACGACCGAGATCCGGTAGGCGTCCGGCGTCGTCTTGACCATCGGCGTGACTCCGTGGACGAGCTTCTTCCCGAAGAACATCACCGAGTACCCGTCGCGGCACGGGACCACCATGTCGTACTCAGGCACGTGCAGGTGTCCGCCGCGTACTCCGCGCCGGACCACCGGCATCACCGACCAGGCGTCGAAGTTGTTGCCGTCGCGGTGGTACGGCAGGGACGACTCCTTGTTGATCACGCCGGAGGTCCACAGGCTGTCGTCGGACAGACGCCAGTCAGGCAGAACCTGCTGGATGACGTCGCGGCCCATGATCTCGATCTCCGGGAACACGCCACCGAGCTGGCGGGCCAGTACGTCGGCGTAGTGCGCCAGGTAGGCGTGGGCGGCCGGGTTGTCCCGGCCGAAGCTGGACAGCACGCAGCCTTCGTTGCGCATCATCGGCTTGCGGGGCCGGTAGCCGAACGTCCACGACTTGTTGCGGTTCCCGCTGGCGGCCCGGTAGTTGTCGGTGCTGCCGCCCCACTCGATGCCGAGGATGACCGACCGGAACCTGTCGAGGTCTGTCATGGGCAGGTGACCCATGACCGGCTCGCCGGTGTCGGCGTCCAGGAACAGGGCCGGTCCACGAAACGTGGGCTCGTAGGTGGGGACCTTGCTTCCGACCAGCTCTGTGGCTTCCTCGGCGGTCCGCACCCGGGGTACCGGGATGCGGGAGATCATGCTCCGATCGGCTCCTCAGCGTCAGCCGCAGCGGCCGGGTACAGCTCGGCCAGGTGCGCCAGGACGGCAGCGGAGTTGGACTCCTGGCCGTACTGGGCGCGGAGCTGGTCCATGCAGGCGGTGACCTGTGCGTAGGCGGTCCGGTCGTAGTCGAGGACGATCAACCGGCGGCCCTGCTCCTCGTACCGCTCGGCGTACTCCTTGAGATCCGTGGACTCCCAGGCGTTCTCGTGCTCGGAGCTGTCGGTGCCGGCGGCGACGGCTGGAGGGTTCTCCGACAGTGCCGCGAGCAGGTCGTCTAGGTCGTCGTCCAGGTAGCCGGACCCTGACAGCCCTGCCTCCGTGGCCTCCAGCTCCTTCAGGATCGCCAGCAGTGCGTCCTGGTCGTAGCTACCGGAGTCGGCGGCCCGGTTGTCCATGAGGACGATCCGCGCGGCCTGCTCGTCGTCAACGTCCACGTAGGTGACCGCGACGGACTCCCAGCCCAGCTCCTTCGCGGCGTACAGCGTGTGGTTCCCGGCTAGTACCACGCCGGTGTCACGCCGGGCCACGATCGGCCGGTACTGGCCGTGCGTCTGCAGGGACTCCTTGATCAGGTCGACGTTGCCCCGGCGCGGGTTACCGTTGTACGGCGACAGGTCAGCGACCGGTACCGCCAGCTCCGCAAGGGATTCGGGGATCTGGCTCATACCCCAGCCATCCCGTCCCACATCGAGTTGACGGTGAACTGAATGTCGCTGTCCGTGGACTCGAAGGTGATCGCGACGTTGCGGGCTACTGCCCACGCGAACCGCACGTGGTAGCCCTCCGGGTCGTTGAGCACGTTGGTCGCGAGTGTCTTGCGCAGGCTGTCTCTGCGCTGGTCGCCGCTCGGGGCCTCGGCTGCAACGTCTGCAGCGGCCTGCATGGCTGCAACGAGCACGCGGTCGGCGAAGCCTTCGAAGCGGGCAAGCTGTGCCTGGTCGAGTAACGACATGGCGGTATCTCCTTCGTTGAAGGGCGGTTCAGTAGAGGGAGGTGACGAGGATCTTGCCGGGGGCACCTGCGCCACCGGCGACGTTCGCGGTAGAGGCGAAGCCACCCGATCCGCCTCCGCCAGGGCTGTTGCCTGCGGTCCCGGCACCGGCCCCGAAGTTGGGGAACATCACGGCTCCTCCGCCAACTGGTGCCGCGCCACCGTGGTTCGCAAAGAGGCAGGTGCTGCCCAACCGGCGGCCCTTGCCTCCGTCGCTGCCTTGGGCGTTGAGCTGTCCGCCGGACCCGGCACCACCTTGGCCACCGTTGGCTCCGGCGTCAGTGGTGCCTGAGGTCATGACCGAGCCACCCGCGCCAGCACCAGCCGTCAGGGCCTTGAAGGTGGACGAAGCGCTACCCGGGTTGCCGTTGTTGCCGGACACGCCGGTACCGCCAGCTCCGATCAGGAACGGCTCGGAGGCGGACAGTTCGGAGTCGGCGTAGACGCGCCGGACGTACCCGCCAGCTCCCCCGCCCCCGCCTTCTGCGGTACCGGAGCCAGCTCCGACGCAGCCACCCCCAGCCCCGCCCGGCCCCCACAGCTCCACGATGTGTAGCCGCGCGGCCGGGCCGGTCGGCTTGACGAAGTTCGCGGAACCGGCAATCGACTGGGTGAAGGTCGAGTTCGTCAACGGTCGCAAGGCGACCCACGCGGTACCGGTGTACCACTCGAACACGCCTGTGGTGGTGAGGAACGACAGCATGCCTGCGGTCGGCGCGGGCACGGCTGCGGTACGCGATGCGGCGTCCGCGTACACCATGACAACGCGCTTCTCTACGGCCTGTGCGAGGTTCTGGAAGGCCACCGGCCCGTTCGCAGCGTCCGACAGGGCCGGGTACGGGAACCCCTGCATGGGTGTGTTGGGCAACGGTCAACCTCCGCTCGGGATCGGGGGGTGGGCCCCACGAGGGGGGGATGGTTGACTCACCGGGGAGTCACCCTGGGCTCGGAGCTCCTGCGATCGCGACGCCCCTACGGGTGGTGCGTGATGTGCTTGCTCACCACTGCTCTGATGTGTTGCCGAGATTCGGCAGAGGTCGCCTGTTGCCCGCAGCCTTGTTGCAGTGCAGGTGGGCGGGGGCCAGGTTGGCAGGGTCCTCAGCAAGGTGAGGGTGGGTGCTCAGCGGATACGGGAAGTGATCCACGCTGAAGCTGTTCGGGTCCGGGTACGCGAGCCGGTAGTCAATGCGCTGTCCACAGCGGCAGCAGGTTCCGCGCCGGGCTCTGACCTCAGCAACGAGCCGTAACCACCTGCGTCCCGCACGGCCCGCTGATCCCGTCATGCCCTTTCCTGTAAGGGAATCCGGGCAGGCAGAACCGCGCAGCTCCTATGTAAGCACACTGCGCGACTCATCACGAAGCCCTGCGCCTGTTGCCCTTGGCAAGGTGCTGGTGCCGTACGTCCGGCCACCACACCATCAGCCGACCCGTGGCCGGGTGGCGCTGACTGTCCACCGCGCCAGTCCTCATCCACGTACGTACCGTCTGTTCAGGCCGACCCGTCGCGGCTACCGCCTCGCTCACGGGCACGTACCGGTCCGCTCCCTCGCTCGCCAGGTGGTCGTACTTGGCTCGCTCGTACCGGCCCTGGTCGTACGCCTCGTGGCAGCGTGGACATTCCCAGTGGTCGTACTGCGCCTGGCGGGCGTACACCTTCACCAACCGCGCGCCGCACTCCCAGCACGGGACTCGCGACACCTCAGGCCGTACCCCGTCATGCAGCACGTTCTCGACCTGGTGCACCACCTGGGCAAGGTCCTTGGACAGGTGGGGGAAGATCCGGGTCATCGCAATGCGGTGGAGTTGTGCGTCCAGGTAGTCCGCGACCCGATCCAGTGTGGGCCGGAGTGCGGTGGGTTGGTCAGTCTGGCCGCGCCAGAGCTCCTCCCAGAACACCAGCATGTCCAGCGGAGGTACGGGGTCGTTGGGTAGCTCTGGTGTTGGCCGTTGGGTCTGTCCGATCCGGCCGCGCTGGCTGGCTGCTGGGGTGAGGAGGACGAGCGCGTCCCCGCCGGGCAGATGGTCGCCGCCGCGCCAGGCGTGCATGCCTCGGTGTGCTTCTGCGGGCAGCTGAGCGGTGAGCTGGCGCAGGGTGTCCAGGTTGCTCCGTGCCACGGCTACGCAGCGAGAGCAGGTGTCCTGGGCGTGTTCGCGGTGGCACACCTGGCAGTGCAGCTCTGGACACGGTAGGCATCCACGACACGTGGCGTCGTCGCACTCGTCCTGGTGCCGGCTACGAACTACTCGGCCTTCGCTTCCGCGGTGACAGGTTGGGGGGTGGTTCCCCGGTTCCGCCCTATAGGGCGGCGGAACTGGGAACCGGGTAAAACCCCCTGCGGTTCCCGGCCGGTTCCCAACCTCGGGAACCGTGTCTGACCTGCGAGTTTGCGGGTTCCGGTCGCTTGCGGTTCCCGGAACCGGGTCAGGTCCGGGAACCGGTGCTGGTTCCCGGCCTCGGGAACCGCTCATGATCGTCACTGGTCCTCACCCCACGGCAGCCGGTTGAAGGTCAGTTCGCGGTCGTTGATCGCGTCCCGGACGTTCTCGAACCGTGGGGAAATCCCGAACCGGTCCTTGAGCCGACGCATGGCGTCCTTGATGCTCGGTGGGGTGTGGTCGCCGTACAGCTCGTTGAGCTGCTCAATGAGCTGATGCTTGCGGGCTGTCGCGACCGCGAGCACGCCACCGCCCTCGACTTCGTGGCGGAGGTGCGGCAGCATCTCGCGGCGCACCACGAGCACCTTCTCCGTGATCGGCATCCGGTTGGCGGTGCACTCCAGGCGGAAGGTGGTGTCGCTGACGGTTGTCATGGACCACACGGCGTCCACGTCGCCGTACTTGGCGCTCCCGCCTCGCATGCCCTTCGTGGGGTCCTTGCCGGTGTGGTCGAGCCGGATACAGGCGATGCCCGCCTGCTTCAGTGCCAGGCCGGTGCGCCGGTATAGCCCGAGCCAGGTGTCGTTCTCGTTCTCCTCGCCTGCGACGGCCCGGGAGACGGTGTCGATCACTACGACCTCGGTGCCGTACTCGGTGCACGCGGCGAGCAGCAGCGCAGCCCCGGGGCCGGTGTCCAGTCCACCGAGCTGGGGAAAGCTGAGATAGTCCAAATACTCGAGGTCGTCGGGCCCGCGACCCATGGCTACGAGCCGGGTGCGCACGTCGGCGCGCGGGTCGTTCTCGTAGTCCAGGTACAGCACGCGCCGAGGCCGGTCGATCTTGGTACCGAGCACCGGTTCGCCGCGAGCGATGGCTACCGCGAGCTCCAACATGAGGAGGCTCTTGCCGACCTTGGGCGCGGAATACATGGCGACGTGTCGCCGGGCGGGCAAGATCGGCTCAACGATCCACTCCTCCTGGCTGTCGTCGGCCCACAGCTCGTGCCAGTCCAGGCGCGGGAGCTGGTCGCGCACGGACCTGGCGGCTACGTCGTCGCTGTCCGGCGCGGTGACCACCGTGACGGTCGTGTCGGCCTGCTCGGGCACGTCGCGCGGTGACGCGGCCCGGAACGCTGACTGGAGGGTGGCTTGGGTCTCGTGGCTACTGAGTCCGATGCTGTGGGCTGCGGCGGTCAGTGACGCCCACGTGGACTCGTAGCCGAGGTGCCCGGCCAGAACGAGCTGAGCGAGGTTGAAGGCGGACACGTTGAGCTGGTGGTTCCGGCCGCCTTCGGGTGTGTGTTCCAGCTTGTCCAGCTCGCTGGACAGGGCACGGAGCGCGTATCCGGTCGCGGTGCCAGGCGCTGCGGTGTGCCCGTTGAGCTGTTGGCGCGGCTCGTGCTGCGGGCGCAGCTCCCGCAGGAACAGGGGACGCTCGTCTGTCATCGCGCCACCTCTGCCAGCGGTCGCAGCCATTGGTAGCTTCCAGCCGCGGTGACGGACGGCGGTACGACGACGTACCCGCCTCGGCCGCGATAGTCCACGCCGGGCAGCATTCCGGCGTAGTTGCCGGACCCGGTGATGGGCACGTACACGTGCAGCCCGCCCGGCCGGGGCGTGGATACGATCCCGAGCACGTCGATGCCGGCGGATTCCCACGTCGGGTACTTCTTGCCCCACTCGGCGTGGGACTCCGGGCCGTCGAAGTCGATCACGTCCACGCGGTGGCCGGTGGCGATTGCCAGGTTGCAACCGGGCCTGTCCGCGAACATGCGCCGTACCGCGTCGGGGTCGGTGGTGCCGTCGTCCAGGCCGTGACTGCCGAAGTAGGGCTTCTTGCTGCCGGGCTGGATCGGGAACACCGGCAGGCCGCGTGCGGCGTACCAGAGTGCGGCCCCGATTACGCTCGCCCGCTTGGGTGGTGGTTCGTGCCGATCCAGCTCGGCAGCGGCGGCCATGATGCCGTCCACGTTCTGCGCGTCGAGCTCTTGGCGGAGCAGGGCTTCGGCGCGGGCAAGGGCAGGGTCGTGCACGGGGCACCTCCAGCGGTCGGCGATCAGGGCTCGCTGGTGCAGTTACAGGTGCAGGTGCAGTTACAGGTGCAGGTGCAGTGACAGTTGCTCAGGCAGTTGCGGTGCTACAGGTCGTTCAGGGCCTCACGGATCAGCATCCCGCCGACCATCATGCGTAGGCCGTAGTTGGCCGAGGCCCACTCGTCGTAGGCGGCCCAGTACGCGGCCTGGGCGTGGCCGTCGTCGGCCGGGTAGGCGTCTCGGTCGGGCTCGGAGGCGATGTGGTCGCGCAGCATACCGAGGGCCACCGACAGCGCGCCCGTCACTCGCTGCCCTCCTCGGCAATGAACAGCGCGAGCTGACCAGGGACCTGGGCCGGTGGCTCGTCCCGCCGGAGACGGAACTCCGCGCAGCGGTACGTGGCCCCGAGGAGCAGCCGGTCCCCCGGCTGCCACTCGGTCGGCGTCTTGCCCATCAGACCCACGAGCAAGATCGGGCAGCCGTCGTCCGGCGCACCCGTGTCGTGGGTGCACTTGTCGCACCAGTTCGCGGTCCAGGCGGCCCCCTCGGTGGAGTTGCTGAACGGCGCGCGGTCGCGGGCGTTGGCGCTGATCGTGATGTAGCTCCTCACGGCTCCTCCCCGTTGGTGAACTTGTCCGACTCGCGTGGGGCGGCGACGGTGCTGTACGCCTCGCAGTGGGCGTTGCCGGTGGCGCGATGCGTCCACGCCCGGTGGCCGTTCCAGTGGCGGTAGATGATCGGGTCGGCGCAGAACCGACAGGTGGCGACGGCCCGTGACCGGCTCATGGGCACAGCTCCCTGGCGAGGTCTGCGGTCTGCTCCTCGACGCACACTGCGTACCCCTTGTCGAACTGCTCCAGGGCCTCGTCGACGATCTTGGTGACCCGGTCGTACAGGTGGACCTGGGCCGGGGTGAGTCCGTACAGCTCGTTGAGAACCTGTTCGTGTTCCTCGTGGCCGGCACCGGCAGGTTCGTCACGATCGTGGGCGATCCAGCACATCAGTAGAGCCGTTCCGGGATGCTTGCGGTCATGGGCATCTTGGTGAGTGCCTTGCCGCGACGCCACGCGTTCCAGGCGCGGTACACCAGGCCGATGAGCATCACGCCGTTCTGGCGGGTCTTCTCCTGGCTGAGGTACTGCAACCGGCGCGCCAGCGCCAGGCGTGGATCGCCGGGGCCGTCGGTGGTCATCTCGGCCAGCGAATGGAAGAACAGCGAGCATGCGTCCATGTCGATCGCGGACAGCCGCATCCACGCGAGCGTGGCCACGGACGGCTGGAGGTGGATCTGCTTGTAGTACGCCTTCCCGATCTCGGCGCAGCGATGAATGTTTGGATGCGTGTCGATCCATGCAGCGATCTCGCTGTTGGTCGGGTTGGCGATCCGCTCATCGGTGGTGACGAAGCCTGCGCCGGGCTCGGACAGAGCGAGCCGGACAGCGGCACTGACCACGGAGGCGTTCTTGGTGCCGCGCATGGCGAGCTGGTCGTTGACGGACCGCTTGATGCCGGAGTCCATCACCTCCTGGGCGCCGACGGGCACGTTCCACACCACCAGCATGCGGACGGTGCAGCCGGACCGTACGACGGCCTTGAGCCGGTGCTGCCCGTCGTCCAGTTCCCCCTTGATGTTGAACTTGACCGGCTCGCCGGTGAGCTGCCAGCGGCTCGCGAGCATGTCGCGCATATACGCGGCCACGACCCGATCCTTGACCGGCCGGTTGCGGACGTGGCAGCGCAGGAACTCGGCGGCCAGCTCCGGGGTGACGTTGAGGACTTCGGCGTACGGCTCGACGTCCGGCAGTCCCCGGGTGGGGACCGGAAACACCTGCCCAGGCGAGGGAATCTTCATGTCGATCACTTGGTATCCTTCCGGTTGGGTTGGTATGGCGATGGCCCGGTCCGGCGATAAAGGTCGGGTAGCCGGGCGGTGAAGCGCCGGGGCGGTGGTCACTTGACCACCGCCCCGTTCTCGTGGGGCACGTTCCCGAAGGTCTGGAAGCATTGGCAGCCTGCCAACGGGTTCCAGGTCTTGCAGGCCGACTGGGCCTCGGCCTGATGCCCGCAGGGAGCCAGGTACCAGTCCACGTCGCACGGTTCGGCCGGGGTGCCGCACTGCTGCTCGTCGTGCCAGTGCCGCACGGGCTGGCCGCAGCGACTGCACCGCATGTACGGGTTGGGGAACTTGACCCACCGGTGGACCGGCGCGGAGCCGTCCTTCCGCGTGCCGGTCATGCGACCAGCTCCAGGCAGGGACGCGGGTTGCCCCACTCGGCTAGGAGGTTGTTGGCGCGGGCCAGTACCCGCACCGGGTCCAGGGGCCGGTGATCCAGGTGGGCGCAGCGGTGTACGGAGTCCAGCAGCTCTGCCAGCGCGCAGTGCGGCTGGTCCTGGACGATGAACATGACGGCTGTCCGGACGGAGTGGCGTCGGCGCTGCTCCGCGATGGTCAGCGCGTCGTTGAAGTCGTTCGTCATCAGTGCTCCTCGGTGATCCGGGTGACGGTCAGCCGGTACGGCGACCGCAGGAAGCTGAGGGTGATGTCGAGCTGGTTGGTTGCGTTGCCTTCGGCATCGGTCACCAGCTCCAGGGAGGTGAGGGTCCTGACCTGCCCCTGCGCGAGCAGGAGCAGCATCAGGACCCCACCGGCCGCGACCAGGTTGTTGTCGTAGTCCGGTGCGGCGTCGTCCATCAGAACGGGGGCTCTTCGCCCACGGAGCTGGGCTTGTTGGCCAGGTGCTTCTCCGCGACCTCGATATCGGCCTTGGATGCCTTGTCGAGCTTCCACGGGGCGGACTGGCCAGGCTTGGCGGCACCCTTGCCGAGGCGGCCGACCACGAGCTGGCCCGTACGGGGCTTGAGCTGGCCCTGAAGGACGCGTGGGAACACCAGTGCGTCCGGGTACTCCTCACCCTTGTTCGATCCGTCGAGGACCGTCACGTCGGCGCGTACGGCCTCGGTGGTCCCGAAGTTGGTCACTACCCCCTGCTCCAAGCCGTACGGCTTGATGAGCAGCAAGGCCCCTTCGAGATCGTCCCACTTGATGCCGGTCATCTCCGCCGGGTCAGCGAACTGGTTACTCATGCGGTTGCTCCTTCAGTTTGTGAGTTGCTCGATGTGGGTCCGGGCGAGCTGCGTCAGCTCGTCGGTCCACTGGCTCGCGTGCTCGCGCCACAAGGCCCGGACGTCGTCTGGGGTCACCGCGGAACTGATCTGCTCTGCGAGCGTTGGGATTTCGTTCGCGGCCGGCACCGGCGTCGTGTTCGCGTTCGGGCCACCGATCGGTGACAGGAGAGCGCGTTGCGGAAGGGCTCGCTTCTCGCGGACCCGGCGGGACAGCGTCACCACGTCCCACCCGACCAGCAGGTCGATCCAGTAGAGGGTGCAGGTGGCGGACCCGGCAGGGAGGTGGACGATCACGCCCCGGTCCAGCTCGGCCCCGTGCGGCTCCAGACGCTTCCCGGTCTCCACGTCGTACGGCAGCGACCGGGCGTACACCGCAAGCTGCGCGGCGATCTTCAGGAAGCCGTAGTCCAGCGACCCGGTCTTGAGGTCGGTGACGTACCGCTTACCTCCGTACCGGCTGATGCGGTCCGGGGTGCCGCCGATCTTGAGGCTGTCCAGCACCATGAACTGCTCAATGTGGATCGGTTTGAAGTCCTTCGTCGCCGCGATGTAGGCGTTCAGGTCGGCCTGCGCGTCGTCCGGCAGGGTGCCGACCTCCTGCCCACGATCGTGGGTCTCGGTGATCGCGTGCAGCGCGGTCCCGGTGGTCGCGGCGGCACTGCCCTTGGCTGCCTCGATGGCGGACTCGCAGACGGCGTTCAGCTTGGACTTGTCCTCGCGGTGGGCAGCCACTGCCAGCTGGAGGTCACGCCGATCCGACAGCCCCAGCGCCACCATGCGCTGCTGCCACTTGCTGAGGTTGTAGGTGTCCTCAATCGTGCCGACGTACGTCGTGCAGCGGGTGTACGCGGTCGGCTTGCCGCCGCCTGGCGGGACCACCAGCGGCCTTCCCCAGCGGTCTCGCCGGATCTCCGGGCTGGGGGCAACTGTCTGGACCATCAGGCCACCGCCTGGCGCTGGAGCGCAACGGAGGTCAGTCGGAGATGGGTCTCCGGCGCGCCACGCAGGATGCCTGTGGCGTGGTGGTGGCACCGGCCGTCGTACGCGGACATGGAGCGCTGCGCGTCGGTCAGGCTGTCCAGCCAGCGGAGGAAGTCGCCGGGCGGTACCTGCACGCCGAGCTCGTTGCTGTACGTCGACCAGTTGATGGACAGCGGCGGAGGCAACTGCCGGTCGTGGACGACCATGAGCAGGTCGAAGGTGGCGCGTGCGAACGTGTGAGCGGGGTCGATCACGACGCCACCGCCGCCACCGCGTCAGGCGTCCACGATTCCCGCTGATTATGTTGCGTCCCGGTGAGGCGGCTGTAATGAATCTGCGACACGCGGGGCCGCTTCCACGCGATCAGCGGTACCGCGTAGTTGGGTAGGAGCGCAGTCACACGGAGTAGGTCGGCACGCTCGGCTGGTGAAGCGTTAGCGTCGAGCTTGCATTGAATGAGGAGGATTTGCCTGGCCTTGAAGGCAACCAGGTCGATCTTGGTTTTGCTTCCGGCGGACCGGATCACGTCGTAGCCGTCGGCAACGAGCTCGCGCCTTACGGCGTGCTCGAAGTCGCGGCCCCGGTGGTACTGGGCCATGACGTTCACCTCGTGGGGGTACGAGTAGTGGACGCCCGATGTCCTGCTACTGCAGGGCTTCAGACGTAGTCGTTACACCAATGTCGGTGCTCACTGATTTGCCGCGCGGTTGTTACACCGGGCGGCGCGGTGTGCCGTGCGAGGGGCATGCGCGGTCGCGTCGAAACACCCACTGGTAGCCGTTCTTGGTGCGCACGTTGGCGAAACGGCAGGAGCACGGAGGCGGCTCCGGGTCAGGAGTTGCGACAAGCACTGCGACGCTCATTGCGCCATCTCCAGCAGCACTGGCTGCGCGTCGTCATGCGGTACGACGACCGGTGCCGGCCGCAGCGGAAGGAATGCGCTCGCAGGGATTCGCAGCGCCAGCTTGACGATCACTGTGCCGCCGATGGGGCTCTGCGGATGCGACTGTGTCAGCCGCGCGACCCTTGCTCCACGCAAGGACTTCGCGAGGCCGTTGTTGTACGCCCAGATCGGCTCAACCTGCGCGTAGAACAAGGCATCCACGTAGTCGGCGCTCACGCGCCACGCTCGGCGGGCAGGCCAGAGATGAACTCCCGCAGCGAGGTCATGACGACGAGGCGGCGGCGGCCGATGTACCTGGAGTCGATAGCTCCCTGGTCCAGAAGCTCGTAGACATGGTTGCGGGATAGCCCGAGCAGTCGGGCGGTTTCCTTGGTGGACACGAGAACCGCGTCGGACTGGTCGGACGGTTCACGCTCGGACAGAGTTGTTGCACGAGGCATGGAGCATCACACTTCCCTGTGTCTGAAGGGGGTTTCAGGTGGACAGGCAGTTGCAGATGCAGTGGCAGATTCAGTTGCTCGGACAGTCGCAGTTGCTCAGGCAGATTCAGTTGCTTATGGCCCCCACCGCCTCGGAAACCTGACCTGCCTGGGGGGGTAGGTGGTCCCGGGCTTCCGTCCCGTTCAGGCGGTGGGGATGTACCGCACGTTAGTCAGTCGATCACGGCGGGTTCAAGATTCGGTCACTACCGTATGTGCGCAAAATGCTGGTTTAACTCACTCAGTTACGGCTAAGGTTCCCAAGATCTGGGAGCACGGGGCTCGGTCCAGGTCTCAACCTGACCGACCCCGGACTTCTGTAGGGAGTCGAGCGAACGACTCTCTCGACTGGGGTCCTGATGCGCGCGGGCCCCCCTGTTGGTCGGGGCCGTACCTCACGAAAGGCCCCGTCCTGAAGGAGGTATGAAGCCCCTTGGACAACCGGGAGCCGATGAGGCACTTCCGGGCGTCAGACGAGCTGTGGCAGTCGGCGCAAGAGACCGTGCGGAAGCGCGGTGACGGCAGCGTGTCCCGTATTATCCGGCGGTTACTGGCGGCTTATGTGGGTGGAACCCACGTCTTGCCAGACCACCGGCGGAACATGAAGCCGGACAACGGAATCAGAGGAGCGAACAGTGAACGGAACCAAGGAAGGTAGAGGTCTGCACGTGCCATGGCGGCGCATCTGCGCTGTGTGCGGACGAGTCCTGCTACACCACGAGGGACGGGGGTACGCGCATCCCCTCGCTGATCCCAGCCTGGCCGACCATCCGGCCGTGCCAGTGTTGGACACCGACGTTGCGGTCGACGTGCGGTGCGACTTCTGCTTCGCGGACCACACCGAGTGGGTGTTGCCGGCCTCGAACTTCGAGGTACCGGTTGCCCGGATCAACCTGTTCGGGACAGTCGGCATCGAGTCCGACGAGCGTCACGGCAACGCGGGCGACTGGGGAGCCTGCACGGAGTGCGCGGAGCTGATCCGTGCCAATGCCTGGCCGAAACTCATCAAGCGCGTCCGGGACTGCTGGCCCCACGTGCACAGCGGCAACCTCATGCCCGAGGAGCGGTACACCAACACCTACAGGCTGTACCGCGAGCTGCGGAAACACATCACGGGCCCGCTGGTCCCCGTCGACCGGGTGGTGGACCTGTGACCGACGAGCAACTGGAGTGCCTGACCGGCGAGGTCGTCCGGCACCGAGACGTGTCCGGCGTCAGCGGAACCGGAGTCGTCGCGCAGGTGGTCAAGCTCGGCAACGGCAAGTTCGTGCTTGGCTGGCTCGGCAAGCACCCCTCCACGACGATCTGGGACACCCTGGAGGGCATCTTCGCCGTGCACGGTCACGACGGCGCAACCGTCATCCACTGGGCCAACGGACAGGTCCAGACGCGAGCCGCGAAGGAGGACGAGGCGTGCCAGGGCAGCGAGTGAAACCGAGCGTCACGTTCAACATCAACGGACTCGCGTGGAAGGTCATCGAAGGCTCTGCGCTGTACAAGGAACCGGATCTATATGCCCGGGGCGACGAGGACGCCAAGGAGGCGTGCGAAGCGCTCCACTATGCCGACGTTGGCGTACGCGGCCGGGGCAAGACGTACGAGATCGCCACGACGGTCGCGGCGGCCACGGTGATCATGGAGTACTGCCGAAACACCGGCAACACCTTCAAGACCAGCGGCAACCTTCAGACCCGACGGGATGGGGAAGCGCTGCTCGTCGCGGCCGACCGGATCTACTACAAGATCCGGGAGGTGAACGGTGATGCGCCGTGGCAGACACCGGGCAAGCCCTGACCTGCTTGCCACCCGGCGCGAGCGCTGGGCGGACAGGCTGGTGAAGGTGGTCTGCCGGGTAGTCGGCCACGATCCAGACAAGCGGTACACCGGGGACACGATCTGCTCCCGGTGCCGCATTGGCCTGGGGAGGTGGCGCGGGTGAAGCAGAAGACCGTACGGTCTGGCGACATCGCACGCTGCCCGATCAAGTCGTTGTTGCCGGATCACTACAACGAGGACGGGACATGCGAGTGCCCGTCCGTGAACTACTGCCTTCGCTGTGGCAAGGACACGTCCAGCGAGGTGGTGATGACGGCGTTTCGTCGCCGTGGGCAACGTTTCGTCCCAGTGCCGGGGGTCGTGCTCTGCATGGCCTGCGGTGCGAACGGCGCGAACACGCTCACTGACAACGAGCGCCGTTCCCTGGGCCTGACGGGGTAAGGTCCCGGACCCACATTGCGGGCCTCGTGGGGTCTCCCCTCAACCCTGCGGGGCCCGCGCAGCACCAACCCAGACCAACAGAGGAGCGCATCACCATATGGCGAGGACAGGGTTAGCTCTCGTGACATTCACCGAACCAGAGCAGGCCGTAGGCGACCACGACCAGACCACCAAGCGCCTGAGCGAGTGGGACGAAGGCCAGAAGGTGTGTCGGGGTGAGAAGCGGCACAAGTACAAGACGCGTCGGGTCTACGTGTACGGCCAAGACCCGGACAAGGTCGGCACACGCATGACGATCATCAAGCGGTGCCGGATCTGCCGGTGTGTCGAGGTGGAGGCCGACTTTGTGCGCTCACCGCGCGGGCTGCGGCAGGTGACGAAGTGGTACCCCAAGTACTTCGAGAGCAAGGACGGCGTGCCCTACCTGCTCGACAAGGGTTCGGCACGGCTGGATGACGGTGACTTCGAGGAACTGAACGCCGACCTATACCTGGGTCAGTCCCTCACGTTCGTAGAGGAGACAGACTGATGGCGACCGAGCTGATCCTCAAGCGCTGGTGCGACGGCGTGAAGGAGGACGTTGAAGGCGAGTTCGTGCCGCGCCACGATCCGCCTGCTCCCGCAGAGGAGCGCGGCCCGTACACGCTGGGCGGTAGGCCGAAGAAGATCGACTTCTGCGACGCGTGCGACCAGCACCAGACAGCAGCGGAGATGCGCTACGCCCTGGAGGAGTTCGGTGTGGTGTTCGAGGCCGGCAACTCGAAGAAGGTCTCGGTGAAGAACTCCGCGGCTGCCTCGGTGGCAAAGCATGCGGTGTCGGGCCAGCGGTACGGGCGGCCCCCGGTCGGCAAACGGACGCAGTACTGCCTGTGGTGCCCGATGGACTACACCGACAGCGGCCTGGGCGGACACGTGAAAAAGCACGGCTTCACCGGCCTGAAGGACGCGCTCGGCTCAACCTGCCCTAGGTGTGGGACGTCGGGACACGGGGCCCTGACGCAACACGTTGCCAAGGAGCATCCTGAGTTCGAGTCGGTCACCGCTGCGTTCATCTGGGCGCGTGACAACCATGACCCGCACGGGGTGTACGCACACCGGCGCGGAGCTGGAGCCAACGTCGTGGAAGGCCTGCTGCCATGACGTCCGGGGGCGACGCCACATCAGGCCGCGCCAACCTGTACGTCGTGGTCGTGGATGCCTTCGACCCAACAGAGGCGCAACGGCGTGTACTCGACGTGTACGGACCCGAAAGCGAAGTCTCTCTCACAGCAGCGACGGAGTTGGCGACGGAGTGGACCAGCGGGTCCGGGTTCCGCTCGCGGTACCCGGACTTTGCCGACCCCGGAGTAGAGGTGCACCAATTGCAGACCTCCGACGAGCTCACCGGGATACGCGGGCGTGCACGGAGGCGACTGCTGCGAGTCGTCGGGAAGGAGGCGGACTGAGTGACGGGCATGGACGACATGCCGCCGGACCCGTGCGACCCGATTCCCCCGCATACGTTGGGGCACTTCGAGATCGGGCCGGACCCAGCCAGCTTCGGCGTCCGGATGAAGGTGCTGGTCCGGTGTCTGGACTGCCCCGGCGAACCGATAGGAGTTGCTGGCTGCACCCATGAAGCGGTGCGGCTGATGGTGGAGCACGCAGAGACCATGAACTCTTGACAAGTGAATACAGTCTGTACCGCCCTGGACCACTTCAGGCGGGGACTGGCACGAGTGTGCCGTGGCACAGATCACCCACCGTATTCGACCTGTCATGACAGGGCACCGCTATAGTGGCTGGCTGAAGTCCCCCCATGCAGTTCGGTGGCCTCCAGGGGGTCTGAAGGTTCGCTCCTCTGACCCTGTAGAAGCCCCATGTATGGGGGGACTTCCCCAACATGCTGGGGTCGGTGCTGAGGGGCACTCTCGGGCAAGCAGAAGGGCCCGGCGTGGGGATTACCCACGCCGGGCCCTTGCTGTTGACGGAGACTGCCGTCGAGTGCCGGCTACGCAGCTTCCTGCCAGTACGTATCCAGATCCTGCATCGCCTTGAAGGCTGCGGGCAGGTTGTCCGCCTGGTAGTTGAAGGTGACCTTCACGTCCGCGTGGCCCAGGATCTCAGCCGCGACCCGGGGCGGCACCCCGGCGTTCTCCAGCAACTGGGACGTGGTGTTGCGAGCGGCGTGCAGCGCCGTGTGTTTAACGCCCGCCAACTCCAGCAGCAGGGTCCAGGCGGTCCAGTCGCGCTTGTTGTCCATCGGCCTGCCGGTCCGGGGGTTCGGGAAGACCAGATCATCCTCGGTGGCCCCGGCCGCGAACCGTACCTTCCGCAGCTTGCGGAGCCGGTCGGCAACCGGCGGAATCAGCGGCACCGGCCGGTCGGTGGAGGTCTCGGACTTCGGTGGGCCGAAGACCGGCCCATCGTCGCCCCAGGACAGCGACTCGTGGACGATCAGGTACGGCATCGGCACGTCCGGCTCGTCGAGCCTGATGTACTTCCAGCGCAGGGCCAGCGCCTCACCCTGCCGGAGTCCGGCGAGGAGTGCGAGCCAGAAACGGGGGTTGTCCCCGGCCAGCTTTAGCACCTGCCATGCCTCCTCGACCGTCAAGGGCCGTCGGCTGTTGACCTTCGTGCCCGGCGCGTCGATCAGGTCGCACGGGTTGCGGCTCATCCTGCCGCGCCGTACCGCGACCTTGAAGCCTTTGGTCAGGATGGCATGCGTCCCGCGGAGTGTCGCCTCTTCCAGACCGGCCGCCCGCATCGCGATCCACATCGCTTCCACGCGGTCCGGGAGCTGCTTGCTGTCCAGCCGGTACTTCCCCAGGTGCGGGATGATGTATCGGTTGATCTTCGAGATGTAGCCCTTGCGAGTGTTCTCCCTCAGGGTGGGCGCCAAGCTGGTCCAGTGGTTCGCAAGCTCCAGATCGGCCGCGTCCGTCCGGAACCAGTCCTCAATGGTCAGCGAGCCGGTCGTGACAGCATTAGTGACCTCCTTCGCGGTCAGCTCTTTCAGCTTGTTGATGACCTCTCGCTCGGTCTTGCCATACAGAGTCGGCCGGGTCCGCTCGCCGATCATCGTCGTGACCCACATCCGAGCCCGGAACCGGCCCCGGCACTCGTGCTCCGGACGATTCCCGTCCCGCCCGACTGGTGGGCAGGTGGGGTGGTCATGCATCCGGCTGATGCTGCCTTCGCCTTTGCGCCGACGTGGTGCGGTGTCGCTCATGAGGTTCGCTCCTCTGGTGATTGGGATGTTGCCTGTAGCCCCTATCCTAGCCCCTGTAGTAGCCCCAATCTTATCCCCGAACGCCTGGTACCCAACGGGACCAGCGGGACAATGGTCGGCGGCAAACGCCAAGCTGGCGTGGTGGAAAACGTCCCGTTGGTTGCCGTGGGCACCCATTGCTCTTGGGGGGTCACCTAGGACTCATAATCCCTGGGTCACGGGTTCGAGTCCCGTCCGCCCTACTTGGTATTTGCGCAGTTCACGGCCACATTCGGCCTTGGCGGTAGAGCGCTCCACGACGTGGTCAGCTGCTTCGCGCCGGGAACTGAGCGAGTGCGGCGCGGAGGAAGGCGTCGCGGCGTTCGGTGACGGCCGCTTCGTCCAGCGGGCTACCGTCGTCAGCGAACCCCGGGAAGCCCTGCATCACGGTCGGCGTGTTGAGCGCGGCCACCGCATCCCAATAGGGCACAGATGTTGCCGCCCGGCCGGACTGTCGCTGCCAGCCCTCCAACACCTGGCTCGGCGCGTCCTGGCCGTACTGAAGGGCCATCTGCATCCGCAGGCTGCCGAGATCGACCCCCGGATCACCGACGCCGGCCGTCTTCCAGTCGATCAGCGCGACGCAACGATCTCCCTCCCACAGCATGTTGCCGGCCCAGACGTCGCCGTGCACGAACACCGACGCGGCCGCGGGCACACCGTGCGATCGGACCCGCTCGTCGGCCTGCCGCAGAAGAGGGGTGGTCGGCGTCGAGCCTCGCCGGCGTTCGTCGGCGCGGTCGTCAACGGCGCACGGCCGAGGGCGGTGCGGCAGGTGGGTCTGAGCGTCCATGTTGACAGCGTGGAGCCTGGCAAGGGCTGCTCCTCCTTCCCGGAGCCGGGCGACCGAAGCCGTTGGCGGGAAATCGGCGCTGCCGGGCAGGAAGGTCTCCAGAGTGGTGACGTTTCCGCTCCCTCTCCCGCCGAAATCGGCGGCGATCAGCCGCGGCGCGGCCAGGCCATGGGCCTCGGCCAACTGAAGGGCTCGGGCGTTCGTGATCAGCCACGCGGCGGCGATCCAGCCCCGGACGGGTACCTTCAAGATCACGTCCGTGGCCTGGGCCGCCGGTCCTTCGATCCTCAGGCGGAACGTGCCAGAAGGGCGGTGGCCGCCGCGACCGAGGCTTTCGACGGAGAGCTGGCTGCTGCCTGCACCCAGGGCATCACACGCCCAGGCCAGCGTCGCTTCAGCTGGTGAATGAGTCATCTTCGAAGGTTCCCTTCAACAGTGAATGTGTGTGAAGGGGAACGAAGAGAAGATGGAGCTCTCCGCCCGCCCTGCTTTCTGAGGATGTACACAGTTTCCACGGGGTGTGGTTGCTGAAGTGCGGGGTGTTGGACACCTGGGCTTCATGTGGGGGCTGTACCGGGTGCGTAGGCATGGGTGCGCGCAGGTTTGCGCTTCCTTCCGGATTCTGGAGAGCCCATGGCGAAGTACACCCGTTCGGGCGCGGTCGGACTCGCGGTGGCGGCGGTGGCCGCGCTGTGTGCCGTTCCGCTGATCAGTACGAGCGCAGACGCGGCCGGCCCGTCGCGCACCCCGTCGCACAGCAAGCATGTGTTGCTGATCTCGATAGACGGCATGCACCAGAGCGATCTCGATCAGTACGTCGCGACGCATCCCACGTCGACGCTTGCTCGACTGGCGCACAGCGGCAGCGAGTACACGAGGGCGTCGACGTCGAACCCGTCCGACTCCGACCCGGGCGGCACCGCGCTGATGACGGGCGGCAACCCGAGGTCGACCGGTGTGTACTACGACGTCGAGTACAGCCACAAGGTCGACGAGCCGGGCGCGGCCTGCACGCCCGGGCACGCGGCGACCGGCGGGAACGTCGTGTACGACTCGCCCGACGACGCGCTTCCCGGCGTACCGGATCTGAGTACGGGGGCGGCGCATGCGTTCCCGTCGTTCGACGAGAACGGCTCGATCTACGGGCCTGCCGGCGCCGACCACAACCCGGCGGCGATCATGAGCCTGAAGAACGACGCGTCGTCGTTCGACAGGTCGACGTTCCCGGTCGACCCGGCGACCTGCCGGAGCATCATGCCGTGGGACTACCTGGGCGACAACTCGATCTTCCAGGTGATCCACGCGGCCGGGCTGCGGACGGCGTGGTCGGACAAGCACGCCGTCTACATGTCGTTCAACGGCCCGGGATCACAGGGCAAGAGCATCGACGACTACTTCGGCCCCGAGATCGACTCGCAGGCCGTGATGCCGAACGGCAAGCCGTACCCGCAGGACGACGACTGGGCGCACATCGAGGCCGCGACCAAGCAGTACGACGGCTACAAGGTCCAGGCGATGCTGAACGAGATCGACGGCCTCGACCACTCCGGCACGCAGCACGTCGGTACGCCGGCGATCTTCGGCATGAACTTCCAGACCGTCTCGGTCGCGCAGAAGATCCCGTCGACCTCGGCGAACCTGATCTCGGACGGCCACGGCGGGTACACCACCAGCGCGCCGCAACCCGGTGGGTACCAGCGGGTCAACGGCAAGCTGGTCCCCGGCCCGGTCCTGTCGAGCGCCTTCGACTCGGTCGACGCCGAGCTCGGCCGGATGGTCGCCGAGCTCGCGAAGCAGCACCTGACGGACTCGACGACGATCATCGTCACCGCCAAGCACGGTCAGTCACCGCAGGATCCGACGAAGCTCGTCACGGTGCCGGACGGTCCGATCGTCGACGCGGTCAACGCCGAGTGGGCCAAGACACACCCAGGGAAGACGCTGATCGTCGCGGGCACGAACGACGACCTGTGGCAGTCCTACCTGTCGGACAACTCACGGGCCGCGAGCAACTTCGTCAAGACGTACCTGTGGAACCACACCGCGCAGGGCGTCGACGTGAACAAGAAGCCCGTCACCGTTCAGCACTCGGGTCTCACCCACATCTGGGCCGGCGCCCAGGCCGCGCGGTTCTTCGGCGTACCGGTCGGCAACGGCCGCTACCCCGACGTCTTCGGCAAGGTCCAGGAAGGCGTCGTGTACGCGAAGCCGACCAAGCTCGCCGAGCACGGTGGCATGAACCCCGGCGACCGGCACGTGCTGATGCTCGTCAGCGGCGCGGGCGTCCGTACCCAGGTCGTGCGTACTCCCGTCGAGACCACGCAGGTGGCGCCCACGGTCCTGGCCCTGCTCGGGCTCGACCCGCTCAGCCTGCGGGCCGTTCAGGTCGAGGGCACGCGGGTCCTTCCGGAGCTCGTGGCACGCAGCCGTCGGTGACGTCGCGCCGGTCTCGCATGCCGACGCAGCGACGCACGGCGCCCGGGGATTCCGTATCCTCACGGCCATGGTTGGGATACTCGAGGATCACCTGGACGTTGCGTACGGGACTGTGCTGGCGCGCAATCCCGGGGAGAGCGAGTTCCATCAGGCGGTGCACGAGGTGCTCGAGTCGTTGGGGTCCGTGGTCGCGAAGCATCCGCGGTACGCCGACGAGTCCGTGATCGAGCGGCTGTGCGAGCCGGAGCGGCAGGTGATCTTCCGGGTGCCGTGGACCGACGACCAGGGGCGGGTGCGGATCAACCGCGGGTTCCGGGTCGAGTTCAACTCGGCGCTCGGGCCGTACAAGGGCGGGCTGCGGTTCCATCCGTCGGTGAACCTGTCGATCGTGAAGTTCCTCGGGTTCGAGCAGATCTTCAAGAACGCGCTGACCGGGCTGCCGATCGGCGGCGGCAAGGGCGGGTCGGACTTCGACCCGAAGGGCCGCAGCGACGGCGAGATCATGCGGTTCTGCCAGTCGTTCATGACCGAGCTGTACCGGCACATCGGCGAGTACACCGATGTGCCGGCCGGTGACATCGGCGTCGGCGGGCGGGAGATCGGCTACCTGTTCGGGCAGTACAAGCGGATCACCAACCGGTACGAGTCCGGCGTACTGACCGGCAAGGCGATCGCGTACGGCGGCAGCCAGGTGCGGACCGAGGCGACCGGGTACGGCGCGGTGTTCTTCACCCGGGAGATGCTGGCGACGAAGGGCCTCGAGCTGTCCGGGCGCCGGGTGATCGTGTCCGGGTCCGGCAACGTCGCGATCTACGCAGCGCAGAAGGCGCAGGAGCTCGGCGCCGAGGTGGTCGCGTGCTCGGACTCCAACGGGTACGTCGTGGACGAGGACGGCCTGGACCTCGAACTGCTGCGGCAGATCAAGGAGGTCGAGCGTGGCCGGGTCGCCGACTACGCGGCTCAGCGCCCGAAGGCGACGCATCACGCCGGCGGCTCGGTGTGGGACGTCGCCTGCGAGGTGGCTCTGCCGTGTGCGACGCAGAACGAGCTGGACGGCGACGCGGCCCGGACGCTGGCCGACAACGGCGTACTCGCGGTCGCCGAAGGGGCGAACATGCCGTGCACGCCGGAGGCCGTCGCGGTCTGGCGTGAGCAGGGCGTGCTGTTCGGTCCGGGCAAGGCCGCGAACGCGGGCGGTGTCGCGACCAGCGCGCTCGAGATGCAGCAGAACGCGTCCCGCGACTCGTGGCATTTCGACCACACCGAGGCGCGGCTCGACCAGATCATGGTCGACGTCCACACCCGCTGCGCCGCGGCGGCCGAGGAGTACGACGCGCCGGGCGACTACGTGGTCGGCGCGAACATCGCCAGCTTCGTCAAGGTCGCCGACGCGATGCTGGCCCTCGGCGTCATCTGAACGCGCCTGGGCCCCGGTCCCGGCGCGGGACCGAGGCTCGGCGAACAGCTCAGCTTCTCGGCGCGTTCTTCGGAGCCGCCGACACCTTCTTGGCATGCCCGGTGCCGGGCTTGGAGGCGTTGAACACCTGCGTGTCGTACGCCATGTGCGCGACCATGTTGGCGAACGTCTTCGACATCCAGGTCAGCACCTGCGGGTCGTTGTTGCTGAGGTTGTCGCACCACCGGAACGGGTTGTCCACACAACCGCCGTCGTCACCCGGCACGGTGCCCTCGAAGTTGCCTTGGTACCCGCCGAACAGCGCGACGTCCGACGCGAGCTTGCAGCAGTCCTGCCCGGTGAGCACACCGCTCGCCGGAATCCCGGCCTGCTGGAACATGAACGCGTCCGTCCCGTCGGCCGAGAACAGGATGTGGTTCTTCCCGATCGAGTTCAGGTAGTCGATGCCGTAGTCGCGTCCGATCGCCGACGGTGCCCAGATGCTCGGCGGCATCGGGGTCCCGGGCGTCCGGCCGAACAGCTGCACGCCGTCCTTCGGGTCGAGTACGCCGGCCACGTAGTTCGGGGTCGCGGTGACGTCGGCGTCGAGGTCGAACTTGATCTTGGCGAGTTCGGCGGGCGGCAGCGTGTTGACGTAGTACTGCGAACCGAGCAGACCGAGCTCCTCGCCGCCGAACCAGATGAACCGCAGCTTGTTGCGGGTGTTGGTGTTCTTCAACTGCTGGGCGATGTCCAGGATCGTCGCCGAACCCGACGCGTTGTCGAGCATCCCGGCGCCGTAGATGGCGTCCAGGTGCGCGTCGACGACCAGGATGTTGTTCGGGTCGCCGCCCTTGGAGTCGGCGATCACGTTCCAGTCGGAGCGGTTCGGGTCGTCGATCACGTGCACGTCGACGGTCAGCACCGGCGTGGCGCCCTGGGCGTACTGCGCGAGCAGATGCGTGCCGACGTCGTACGACGTGAACAGCACCGGGATCGTCTCGGTGCCGGCGAGGCTGCCGGAGAACGCGTTCGTCCGTCCGGGGTTGCCCTCGTTGAAGATGACCGCCGCGGACGCACCGGCCGCCTCGGCGTTCGCGACCTTCTGGGCGAACGTGCACGTACCGCGCTGGATCAACGCGATGTTGCCGGGGACGAACCCGGCGAAGTCGGAGGCCGCGCAACCGCTGGCCGAGCTGGGCGTCGGTGTCGCCGGTACGACGATGCCCTTCGCCGGCTGCACCTTCGCGCTGGCCGAGCCGTCGACCGGCGCCGGGTTGAAGTCCGTGACGAGACCGAACGACTGCGGGGCCGGCGACTCCTCACGCATCACCGGCGTACCGACGAAGCTGAAGTAGTGGAACTTGTACTCCTGCTCCGTGACGGAGTATCCGGCGGCCTTCATCACCGCGGCCACGTAGTCGGCGGAGGCCTTGTAGCCGGGCTCCCCCGAGTTCCGCGACGGGTGGCCGTCGGCGCCCGGATTGGCGTCCGCGATCTGCTGGAACTTGACCATGTGCGCCCAGAGATCCGTCTGGGTGACACAGTCGACGAGCTTCTGCGGGGTGTTGTTCACCCGGTTCGCGCAGGCCGTCGGGTTGGCGTCCGCCGTGCCGGTGGCGCTCGAAGCGACCGGCGTCAAGGCCCCGGTGACGGCCACCGCGGCGGCCGCGGCCATCGCGAGTCCCCAGCCTCGACGTCGTGCTCTTCCTGGGCTCATCCTTGTCTCCCTCCCCTGACCGTGTACAAAGCCGTTGATACGCCTGGAGAGCCGCGGACTGAAGATCTGGCACGACACATGACAGGACTGTCATCCTGGGTGACTCACGAAGGGACCGTCATGGACTGGACAGACCTGCCGCTGGACGCGACTCCGCGCGGCGACGAGGCGGCGACGCTGCAGTTCGCGCTGGACCGGGTGCGGAAGCAGTTCGCGTGGAAGACCGGCGGGCTGACCGCCGAGCAGCTGCGGCAGACGCATCCACCGTCGACGATGACGTTGGCTGGGTTGGTCAAGCACATGGCGTTCGTGGAGGACGGGTTCACGGCGCGGGCTGCCGGTCGGGCGCTTGCGGCGCCGCGGGACACCCGGAGCTGGGTCGAGAACGATCGGTGGGGCTGGGAGTCCGCGGTCACCGACGACCCGGACGAGCTGTACGCCCTCTGGTACGCCGCGGCCGCCCGCTCGCGCGCCGCCTGGCAGCAGCTCAGCGCGGACGGCGGACTGGACGCGCTCGTCGAGGACCCGGATCCCGCCTGGACGACGAACCGGCGGCGCGTAGCGATCGACCTGCTGGAGGAGTACCTGAAGCACACCGGTCACGCCGACGTACTGCGGGAAGCGGTGGACGGAGTGCGAGGCAACGATCCTGACTGAGCTCACGGACACACTGGAGCACTCGTACGGCGTGCGCACGACCGAGCTGCGCCGGATCCACGCCGGTACCAACACCGTCAACTACGAGGTCGTCGACGACACCGGCCGCTCGTGGTTCGCCAAGCTCTACAACGGCAACCTCGACCACGAACGCGAAGCCATCGACCTGACCGCGTACGCCGGACAGGCCGTGCCGGTGCCCGCCGTACGACGGACCCTCGACGGCGGGGTGATCGCCGAGCGGTTGCCGATGTCGCTGTGGGAGTTCGTCGACGGTGAGACGGCCGAGGGCGGGCTCACCGGCGAACGCTGGCCGGCCGTCGGCACCGCCCTCGGCCGGCTGCACCGCCAACTGTCCGGGCACCCGGCCGCCGCCCCGACGCTGCGCCCGGCGACTGCTCTCCGCGACATGGTGCGGGCCGAACACAACTTCGACGAACTCATCGCCCGCTTCCGGAGCCGCCCCGACCTCACCCCGTTCGAGGCGTGGGCGTGCGAGGCGGCGCAGGAACGACGCGCGCTGCTCGGGCGGGCCGGCGCAGTCCTCGCCGACCTGCCCGCGTTGACGACGCAGGTCATCCACGGCGACCTCGCCTCGCCCAATCTCATGCTCCGGGGTGACACCGTCGCCGCGGTGATCGACTTCCAGCCGCCTCGGCCCGGCTTCGTCGCCTGGGAGATCGCCCGGATCGGCTGCGACCCGCGGACCGTGATCCTCGGCGACCAGTGGATCGACGGCCTCGCCGTACTGCTGGACGCCTATCGCCACGAGCATCCCGCCGCGCGGCCGGACGACCTGCTGTCCGCCGTCGCCGCCGGCTGCGCGCACACCCTCGGCTCGACCTTCCCGCTGGCCGAACCGGAACCGATCCCCGCGTCGCTCGAGCTGTACGCCCGCGCCCGCCACCAGGCAGCACTGACGATGCTCGACCGGCTGCCCGACGTCCGCGACCGGCTCAGCGCCGGCGGATGACGGCCAGGATCTTGTGCAGGTCGGACGACGTGATGTTGACGAGCTCCCAGCCGCGTTGCTCCTCGACCTCGATCACGGTCAGCACCTGACTCAGCGCCTCGTCGTACGACATGACACCGCTCCCGTTGTGCACGACGGCGTACCGGTGCGGGTACTCGCTCAGGCTGATCTCGCCGGACATGATCTTCGGTGCCCCGAGCATCCGTTGCAGCTGTGCCATGGCCTCACTCTAGTGAGAGTTTCAGACCGGGATCGACACGTTGAACAGGCGCTCCGCGTTGTGCAACGACTCCGTGACGATCTTCTGGCCGTTGGCAACGACATCGTGCTGGTACGCCGCCAGGTCCTCGCCGGACGTCAGCGCACGGGTCAACCGGGCCGCGTCCCAGAGCGCGGTGTTCGCGCCGGCCCCCGCGGCCGGGGTCATCGGGTGCACCGCGTCGCCGAGCATCGTCACGTGGGACGCCGCCCAGGTCGGGACCGTGACACAGGTCCGGAGCGTGATCGGGAACGCCGCCTCCGGCTCCCCCGCCGCGATCAGCGCCCGGATCGACGGATGCCAGCCGGCCACCAAGCGCGTGACGATCGCCCACAGGTCCTCGGGACGCAGCGCGAACAGCTCGTCGTCGGACGCGCCGAGCACCGCGTTCGTCCCGGTCAGCACCGCCATCAGGTAGTCGCCGTACTCCGCCGGCGGCTCGCGGAACATCACCGGCCCGAACGCCGTACCGAGCCCGGCCCCGTCGCTCGCGAAGCAGAACCCGCGCAGGAACGCCTCCGGTGCGACCGCGCGGACCTCGTCCGTCAACGGCACCTTCCCATAGATGCAGCGCACCCCGATGTCGGTCACCTCCAGCTCCGGCACCAGCTGCCGGCGCACGCTCGACCCGACCCCGTCCGCGCCGACGAGCACGTCGGCGGTCTCCGACGTCCCGTCCGCGAACGAGATCTCGACACCCTCGGCGGTCTCCGCGAACGCCGTGAACTGCTTGCCGAACCGCAGTACGTCGTCGAGCCCTGTCATAAGCGCCCGGCGGAACGCATACCGATCTACCGAGGTCACCGCGTCCGGCCCGGCGACCGGGAACTCCTGCTGGAACTGCTCGTGCAGCTGGGCGTCGAACCCGGCGACCAGATCCCCCGGGTGGGTAGCGGTCGCGATCACCCGCTGTCGCACCGCGTCCGGCAGCATCGCGGCCAGCGCCTCCTCCCCCACCGTGCTGATGTGGATCCGGTACCCCTGCTTGCGGTACTGCGGTGAGGGGTCGCGCTCGAACACCGCGACGTCCATGCCCGCCTTCCGCAGGCCCTGCGCGAGCGCCAGTCCACCGATCCCGGCACCCATGATCGCTACCTTCATCACCGACTCCAATCATCCGCTCAAAAAACTGTATCATCCGTGTGGTTGATTAAGTTAGCACGCCGGATGGGCGGTCCGCTAGGATGATTTCCGTGCGCAGATCACCGGGACCCGAGGAGCGGCAGCGCGACCCCGAGCGCAGCAAGCAGCAACTGCTGGACGCGGCGGTGGTCGAGTTCGGCGCGCACGGTTTCAGCGGCGCGCGGGTCGGCGAGATCGCGGCCCGGGCCGGGGTGAACAAGCAGCTCATCTCGTACTACTTCGGCGGCAAGGAGGGGCTGTACCGCGCGGTCGCGGAGCGCTGGCGGGCCTCCGAGCCGGCCATCACCGAGGGTGCGGAGTCGCTCGGCGAGGTGGTCGGCGCCTACGCCCGGACGTCGATCACGCAGCCTGACCTGCTCCGGCTGCTGGTCCGCGAGGCCGTCGAGCGCGACACCAGCGCCACCGAGGCCGAAGCGCAGCGGCTCCGCTTCCAGCGCATGCTCGACGACTTCCGCGGCCGCCAGTCCGACGGCGAACTCGCCGGCGACCTGGACCCGGCGTACACCGGCCTCGCCCTGTTCGGACTGGCCTCCGCCCCCGTCGTCTTCCCCCAGATCGCCCGCGCCCTCGGCCTCGACCCGGACTCCGAAGACTTCGCCGCCAACTACGCCGAGGAGATCGCCCGCCTGGTCTCCCACCTCAAGGACTAACCCCCCCCCGGCCCGGCCACCACACTCCCTTCGGACGTGCCCCCGCCCGGCCACCACACTCCGTTTGAGAGGCGAACCTCACCCGGCGCCGCCACACTCCGTTTGAGAGGTGAACCCCGCCCGGTGCCGCTCCACCCCCTGCACACCGGGTGCGAAGGGACAACCTCAACGGTTAACCACCGAAACGCCCACCGGCGGACCGGGCAGGCCGATGGGCCGGGTAGCCCCTGGGCCGGCGCCGGGCAGGAGGCCGTGGACCGGGCAGCACGGCTCACGGTCCATCTCAGAGGTGAACCCCGCGCGATGCCGCTTCACCCCCAGCACACCGGCTGTGAAGCGACAACCTCAACGGTTAACCACCGAAACCGCCCACCGGCGGACCGAGCCGACTGGCGCACCGAGCAGCCCCTGGGCCGGTGCCGGGCAGCCCCTGGGCCGGGCAGGAGGCCGTGGGCCGGGTAGGCCAAGGGCTGGGTAGGCCAAGGGCTGGGTAGGCCAAGGGTGGGTGGGGTGGGGTTAGATTGCGCGGTTGCGGAGTTCGGCGCGGTAGGCCTCGAGGGCGATGAGTTCGCCGAACATGCGGTTGTACTCGTCGGCGCGGTCGATCGGGTTGGTGCGCTGGAGTTTGGACTTCAGGTCGGCGATCCGGCGGGCGCAGGTCAGTTCCTGGAGCCGGGCGAGCAGGGCGTGCGCGTACTGCTCGTCGGGGTCGCGGCCGAGCCGGAGCGGGTCGACGGCCAGCGCGCCGACCACGGCGGCGGCCGGATCGTTGCCGATGGCATCGCGGACGGCGACCACCCACGCCTCGCCGGGCGGCGCCACCGCGGGCCCGCCGACCTTCGCCATCGCGGCCCGGACCGCGGCCAGCCACGGATGCGTGAAGTCGTGGTCGTCGAGCTCGTCGAAGGCGGACCCGACCAGCGCCGGGAACTGCATCGCGACCTTCAGCACGTCCCACTCGATCACGAACCGCTGGTCCCGCGGCGACGGGATGTCGGCCCGCTGCACGGGCCGGGCCTCCGCGGCGGCTTGCTGGGCCTGCTGGGCCTGCTGCTGGGCCCGCTGCTGGTGTTGCTGTTGCTGCTGCGGCGCCGCCCCACGGGACGCGGCGCGGTACACCTCGGACCGGACCTGGTCGACCTCCATGCCGAGCTGCCCGGCCAGCTCCCGGGTGAACGCGTCCACCTTCGACCGGTCCCGGATGCTGATCACCAGCTTGGCCGCCTCCCGGAGCGCGTCGATCCGGGTGTCCGCACGGTCGAGGTCGTACTTCGTCAGCACGTTCCCCAGCACGAACCGGTACAGCGGGACCCGCCGCCCGATCAGCTCGCGGACCGCCGCGTCGCCCTTCTGCAGGCGCAGGTCGCACGGGTCCAGCCCGTCCGGCTCGACCGCGACGTACGTCTGCGCCGCGAACGCCTGGTCGCCCGCGAAAGCCTTCAACGCCGCTCGCTGACCCGCCTCGTCGCCGTCGAAGGTGAAGATCACCTCGCCGCGGAACTGGTCGTTGTCGAGCAGCAACTGCCGAAGCACCCGCGCGTGGTCGTCGCCGAACGCCGTACCGCAGGTGGCGACCGCGGTCTGGACGCCGGCCAGGTGACAGGCCATGACGTCGGTGTAGCCCTCGACCACGACCGCCTGCCGGCCCTTCGCGATCTCCCGCCGGGCCAGGTCCACGCCGTACAGCACCTTGGACTTCTTGTAGATCGGCGTCTCGGGCGTGTTCAGGTACTTCGCCTCGATCCGGTCGTCGTCGAACAACCGCCGGGCGCCGAACCCGATCACGTCCGACGAGGCGTCCCGGATCGGCCACATCAGCCGGCCGCGGAACCGGTCGTACAGCCCGCGCTGCCCGTCGGCCGCCAGACCCGAGGCGACCAGCTCGGCGTTCGTGAAGCCGCGGCCGCGGAGGTGACTGATCAGCGCCTCCCCACCGCGCGGCGAGAACCCGACCCCGAACTGGACGGCGGCGTCCTTGTCGAACCCGCGCTTGTCCAGGAACTGCCGCCCGGGCGAGGCCTCGGCCGCGCCGAACAGGTTGTCGACGTAGAACTCGGCGGCCACCCGGTGCGCCTCGACGAGCCGCGGCCGCTGGTTGCCCGGGCCGCGCGGCACCGGCGCGCCGGAGTCCTCGTACCGGAGCTGGATGCCGACCTTGGACGCGAGCGTCTCGACCGCCTCGGAGAAGGTGATCTGGTCGACCTTCTGGATGAAGTCGATGACGTCGCCGCCCTCTTGGCAGCCGAAGCAGTAGAAGAACCCGCGCGCCGGGGTGACGTTGAACGACGGGGATTTCTCGTCGTGGAACGGGCAGAGGCCCTTCAGGTTGCCGCCACCGGCGTTCTTCAAGGTCACGTACGAACCCACGACGTCGTCGATCCGGGCCCGCTCGCGCACCAGCGCGATGTCCTCTTCCTTGATCCGGCCTGCCACCCCGTGAGTCTACGATCATCGGCAACCGACGACGAACCTGGGGAAAAGACATATGCGTCGTACTGCCGGACTGCTAGCACTGGCCGCTGCCGCGATCGGGGCGACCCTGACCGCCGGACCGGTGCTGGCAGACCAGCCCGCACCACAGCCCGTCACCAGGCCGGCTCAGCCGGCACCGTTCGTCGAACTGGTCGCCCCAGGAGGCACCGGACGCCTGTACACGGCTGATCCGCGGGAGGTCGCCTCGGCCACCGCTGCCGGTTACCAGCGGCAGCCGGGTACGACGGGATTCATCGGCCGCGAGGCCAAGGCCGGGTGGACCGCCTTGTACCGCCTGAAGCCCTCCGCAACTGCCTCCAAGTGGCTCTTCACGAGCAGCACGCAGGAACGGGACGCCCTGGTGGCCCAGCACTGGGTGCTGGAAGGGACAGCCGGGTACGTCGCGACCAAGGCCGAGCCAGGGCTTGTCGAGCTGCGGCGGTTCACCAACGGGAAGGAGTGGCGGCTCGCGGTAGCGTCGAAGACCGACGAACTGCTGAAGGCGGGCTACACGCTCGACGGCCCGGTCGGGTACGTGTACCAGAACTGGGTGCGCGCCGGAGCCGTGTACTTCGGCATGTTCAACACCAACGGCCACCAGACGATCATCGCCCGGACCAAGGAGATCTACGGCCGCGACAACGACTGGTGGGGCGGCGTCCGGGACTTCCACGACGGCACCCACTATGCGACCGACAACTGGCCCGGCGAGGACTGGTCGTACCTGAAACCGTCGATCGGGTACTACGACGACTCGAAACCGGAGACCCTGGAGAAGCACATCACGCAGGCGACCTCCGCCGGGCTGAGCTTCTTCAACTTCTACTGGTACTGGGACAACACCAAGCAGCAGCAGACCGTCACCGGCGCCGCGCTCGACGCGTTCCTGCAGGCGAAGAACAAGGACAGCATCGACTTCACCGTCGGCGTCTGCGCCCACCCGTACGCGCCGCTCAACATCCCGACGGCGCAGTACGACGCGGTCGCCACGAACCTGATGCGCTACCTGCAGCAGGACAACACCCTGCGCACGAACGACGGCCGGAAGATCCTCAACATCTGCGACGCCCGCGGGCTCGGCGACGGCAGCAACGCGCAGGTCAAGCAGTTCGTCGACGCGGTCCGGGCGAAGGCCCGCAGCCGGCTCGGCGAGGACATCTACGTGATGATCAACCAGGCCGGGTTCGACCCGAAGCAGGTCGGCAACGCCGGTGCGGACGCGCCGTACTGCACGACCGACGGTCCCGCGGTCGAGAGCCGTTCGTACCAGACGTACCTGCAGGGGCAGCGCGCGTTCTACAACCAGGCGCCGGGCGCGTACGGGCGGTGCGTGCTGTCGGACTTCGACGAGCGGCCGCGGTACCCGATCGAGCAGACCGACGTGAAGGCGATCCGCTGGATGCCGGACCAGTCGCTGGACGGCTACCGTACGGCGGTCCGGAACGCGGTCGCGGACATGGCGGCCTCGACCCGCCCGTCGACGGTCGACAACTACCTGTTCCTGTACGCGTGGAACGAGTGGCACGAGGGCGGCATCATCGAGCCGAACGAGCGCGACGGCTGCGCGTACCTCGACATCTTGCATACCGAGCTGTCGCTGCAAGGATCCGGCTGCGTCGCGAACCCGAGCTAGTGTTCGGGGCATGCCCCGAACTCTGCGTACCGGTCAGCGGTCCGAGCTGTACGTCGTCGACGTCGCCACGAACGAGCACCGGCTGGTGTTCAGCTCGGACGAGATCCTGTTCGAGGCGCCGAACTGGCTGCCCGACGGCACGTTGATTGTCAACGGCAACGGCTTGCTGTACCGGGTGGCCGACGGGCTCGAGGAGATCGAGCTGGGCGGCGTACCGGCGATCAACAACGACCACGTGGCGAGCCCGGACGGGCGGACGGTGTACGTCTCCGCCGAGGACGGGCACATCTACGCGGTGCCGATCGAGGGCGGCGCCGGGCGGCGGGTGACCAACGACCGCGGGGAAGGCTTCCACCACTACCTGCACGGCGTGTCCCCGGACGGTACGACGCTCGCGTACATCGGGCTGGAGTGGGTCGGCGAGCGGCGGATCACCAACGTCTGGACGATCCCGGCCGCGGGCGGCGCCGACGTCCAGGTGACCGACGACGAGTTCGCCGACGACGGGTCGGAGTACGGGCCGGATGGCGGGTGGATCTACTTCAACTCCGAGCGCGCCGGGCAGGCGCAGCTGTTCCGGATCAAGGACGACGCCGCCGAGCAGCTGACCGACGACGAGCGGGTCAACTGGTTCCCGCACCCGGCGCCGGACGGGTCGGCGATCGCCTACGTGAGCTTCCCGACCGGCACCGTTGGGCATCCGGCCGACATCGACGACGTCCGGCTGCGACTGCTCACCCGCGACGGCGAGGTCCGCGAACTGACGAGCTTGTTCGGCGGCCAGGGCACGATGAACGTGCCGAGCTGGTCACCGGACAGCTCGTCGTTCGCGTACGTCACCTATCCGTTCTAGACGTCGGCCAGCTCGACGGAGGTGTCGGCGAGGCGGGCCGGGTCGACCTGCTTGCCGGAGCGGATCAGCGCGCTGACCGCGTCGATCGTGTCCCACGTGTTGACGTGCATCCCGGCCAGCACGTGGTTCTCGTCGTCCAGCCAGAACGCCAGGTACGCGCCGGACTTCGGGTCACCGCGCAGCACCACGTGGTACGACGCACCGCGTGGCAGCTCGCCCGCGTACTCCATACCGAGGTCGAACTGGTCGGTGAAGAAGTACGGGATCGCGTCGTGCGACACGTCCTGGCCGAGCATGGACTTCGCGGCCGCGGCGCCGGTGTCCTTCGCGTTCTGCCAGTGCTCGACGCGGACCGAGCGGCCGAACAGCGGGTGGTCCCAGCGGACCACGTCGCCGGCCGCGTACACGTCCGCGACCTTCGTCTGCAGGTCCGGGCCGGTGACGATGCCGGAGCCGTTCTCCGTGGTCGCGACCTCGATCCCGGCTGCCTCGGCGAGTTCGGTGTTCGGCCGGACGCCGACACCGACGATCACCAGGTCCGCCGGGATCACCTCGCCGCCGCTCACCTTCACCCCGGTCACCTTGCCGGTGCCCTCGAAGCCTTCCACCCCGGTCCCGAACCGGAACTGCACGCCGTGCGCCCGGTGCAGGTCGGCGAACAACCCGCCGACCTCCTCGCCGAGCACCGACGCGAGCGCGGTCGCCTGCGGCTCGACGACCGTCACCTCGCAGCCCCGCTCCCGGGCCGCCGACGCCGCCTCGAGCCCGATCCACCCGGCGCCGACCACGACCACCCGCGGCTTCGCGGCGTACGCCTCGGTCAGCGCCTGGGACTCCTCGGCCGTCCGCAGGTAGTGCACGCCGGGCAGCTCGGCACCCGGTACGTCGAGTTCGCGGACGCGGCTGCCGGTCGCGATCAGGAGCTTGCCGTACGGGACCTGCGAGCCGTCGTCGAGCGTGACCGTGTGCGCGGCCGGGTCGACCGCGGTCACCGTCGTACCGAGCCGGAGGTCGATCGAGTGGTCGTCGTACCACTGCTGGTCGTGCAACTGCGCGGCGTCGGTGCCGGCCTTGCCGAGCAGGACGTCCTTCGACAACGGCGGTCGCTCGTACGGCAAGGACTTCTCGCTGCCGATCAGCACGATCCGGCCGCTCCAGCCGTCCTCCCGCAAGGTCTCGGCCGCGGTCGCACCCGCGAGGCTCGCACCGACGATGACGATCTGCTCTGCGTCTGCCATGACCCGACTTTAGTGGGTTCCGAACTCTTGTCGCAGGCGGTCTCGATGACTACGTTGTCGCAGGACATCATACGTCCTATGTCCTCCTGAGGAGAGTCATGCGCGTACTGAGACCGGGCCGCCTCGCGGCCGCCGCCTTGCTGGTGTTCGTCACCCTCACCTCCCCCGCCCGCGCGTCCGGACCGCCCGCGCCGTTCGTCGACGACAGCGTGCTGTTCCAGCAGAAGACGCTCGGCTACTCGTGCTTCCGCATCCCCGCCGTGGTCCGCGCGACCAACGGCACCGTGCTCGCGTTCGCCGAAGGCCGCGTCGCCGACTGCGGCGACGACGGCGACATCGACCTCGTACTGCGCCGTTCCACCGACGACGGCAGGACCTGGGGTCCGCTGCAGGTCGTCTCCAAGGGCAACGGCAGTACGCACGGCAACCCGGTGCCGATCGTCGACAACCGGACCGGCCGGATCGTCCTGCTCAGCACCCACAACGGGCCGGATCCCTGTACGAATGGCTGCGACCGCGACCCGTACGTACAGACCAGCGACGACTTCGGGGCGACCTGGACCGCGCCCCGCGAACTCACCGAGGCCAAGCGTCCGGAGTGGAACTTCTGGTACGCGACCGGTCCCATGCACGGCATTCAGCTCCAGCACGGCGCCCATGCCGGCCGGCTGATCGCCGGTGCGGCGTTCGAGTCCAACGACGGCACCACCCACACGTACTACACCGGACTGCTGTACAGCGACGACTCCGGCCAGACCTGGCACGTCGGCGCGACCGACAGCCACTCCGACGGCAAGCTGATGGGCGGTGAGGTCACCGTTGCCGAACTGAACGGCGGCCGGGTGTACGCCGACGCCCGGGAGAGCGGGACCGATCCGGGCAACCGCGCGTACGCGATCAGCAGCGACGGTGGCGACACCTTCGACGCGCCGTTCCGGACGCAGCCCCGACTGGTGACACCCAACGTGCAGGGCGCACTTCTGAGATTCCGCTCGACCGAGGACGGCGACGGGCGGAACCGCCTGCTGTTCTCGTCGCCGGCGCACCCCGCCGCGCGAGAGGTGATGACCGTCCGGTCCTCGTACGACCAGGGCATGAGCTGGGACACGTGGGACCACGGCGGCAAGGTCTTCTGGTGGGGGCCGTCGGCGTACTCCGACCTGGTCAAGCTCGGCGGGGACCAGGCCGCGCTGCTGTACGAGGCCGGGGTCTCCAGCCCGTACGAGTCGATCCGGTACGCGCGGTTCGACGAGGCGTACCTGTCGGTGCCGAACGGGACGCCGCCGGGGATCCCCGGACCGCCGGCGCCCGGGCCGCAGACGCCGGACGTGGGACCGGCCCACAATCCGGCGTACGTCCGCGGCGGCGCAACCGTTGCCGAAGGCAAGTTCGGGACCGGGCTCGCGCTGGACGGCGTGGACGACTACGTCGAGGTCCCGTTCGACCGCTCGATCGACCTCGGGGCGGACGACTTCACGATGATGACGTGGATCAAGTACGGCGCGACGACCGGGTCGCGGGCGATCCTCTGGGCCTACCGGACCGGGTCCGGGAGTACGCCGCAGGTGTGGTTGCGCGCCGAACCGGAGAGCAACCGGATCCGCGCGCTGCTCTCGGTCGACCGGTTCAACGTGACGGTGCAGTCGGCGTCGGCGTACAACGACAACCAGTGGCACCACGTCGTACTCCAACGCACGAACGGCAAACTCCGCCTACTCGTCGACGGCACCGAGGTCGGCTCGACGACGGCACCCGCGGGATCGGTCACGGCCGGCAAGGAGTTCGGCGTCCAGGGCATCCACGTGGGCCAACGAGTCGACGGCGCCAACCGCTTCCAAGGCAACGTCGACGAGGTCCGCATCTACCGCCGAGCCCTCACCGACGCAGAACTCGGCCAGATCCGCCTCACTAACAAACCCGACAACAACCGCCTGGGCCTGGACCTCCCCTTCTAACCACGCCCGACCAGTTGCTTGTGCCAGGCGAGGGCTGAGGGGTCGGTCAGGCTGGCTACCTGGTCGACGATGACGCGGAGGCGGCTGCTGTCGTCAGCTGCCTCCGCGAAGTCGGACTGGAACGGGATGTCGAGGTGTCGTGGGGCCGTCTTCCAGAGGGCTTCCACCAACTCGGTGAGGAGTTCGCGTTGGGTGGCGCGGCGGGCCTGGCGTTCCGGGGACTTGAGGACGTGGTACATCCCGACGCCCTTGAGCAGGCCGATCTCGGTCCGGATCCCGGGCGGCACCACCAGGTCAGCCTCGTACCGGATCAGCCGGGAGCCGCCGAACACCGCGTGCGTCGCTTGCTCGGCCGCCGTCGCGAAGCGGCCGATCAGCTCGCTGGTCAGGTCCTTCAGCCCACCCAGCGCCCGCCGGCTGTCGTCGAACGGCGCGCCCGGCCAGTACCGCAACGCCTGCAGCCGCGCCCACCCCTCGTCCAGCTCCGCATCACTTGCTTCCGGCAAGTACATCTGCCGGACCGTCTCCCAGTACGGCTCGCGCACCGTGTCGACCGCGGTCAGGTCGATGTGGTGGGCAACGATCCCGTCCTCGACGTCGTGCACCGAATACGCCACGTCGTCGGCGAAGTCCATCACCTGCGCCTCCAGGCAGCGCCGCTCCCCCACCCCCGGCCGCAACCACGTGAACACCGCGAGATCGTCGTCGTACACCCCGAACTTCCGCTGCCCCTCGCGCCGCGCCCACGGGTACTTCGTCGCCGCGTCGAGGGTCGCGCGGCTCAGGTTCAGCCCGACGCTGCGGCCGTCGGCGCCGAACGTCTTCGACTCCAGCCGGGTCAGCAGCCGCAGCGTCTGCGCATTCCCCTCGAAGCCGCCGATGTCCGCGGCGACCTGGTCCAGCGCCCGCTCCCCGTTGTGCCCGAACGGCGGATGACCGAGGTCGTGCGACAGGCAGGCCGCATCCACGATGTCCGGGTCGCAGCCGAGCGTCGCCGCCAGCTCGCGGCCGATCTGCGCGACCTCCAGGCTGTGGGTCAACCGGTTCCGGACGAAGTCGTCGCTGCCGGCCAGCACCACCTGCGTCTTCGCCGCCAGCCGCCGCAGCGCCGCACTGTGCAGCACCCGCGCCCGATCGCGCGCGAACGCGGTCCGCCCCGGCCGCTTCACCGGCTCGGCGACCCACCGCTCCGCGTCGTGCTCGTCGTACCCCTCATGCTGCTTCCTCATCACCGCCACACTAGCGGCGTCCACCGACAGTTGCGCGACCTTCAGATGGCTACGCAGTAACGCAGCCAGATCACGCCGTCCTCGAACACCTCGGTGCCGGCATGCTGCAGCCGCAGCCGCGGTGTGTCGTACCACGACTCGCCGCCGACGAGCACCGGATGGACGAGCAGCGCGAGCTCGTCGATCAGATCCTCGTCCAGGCAGGCGCGCGTCAACGACGGCGAATCCACCCGGACGGTCCGCGCACCCCGCCGACCGAGCAGTGCCAGTACTTCGGCCAGCTCGACATCCTCGTACCCGGCGATCAGCTCGCGCGTCGTCGCGTCGGCCGGCCGCGCCGGGGTCTGGTCGGCGTACACGGCGAGGACGTCGGACCAGTACCCGAGCTGTCGGAGCGCGTTCCAGCTGTGCACCCGCGCCCGGTCGTCCACCACCGCGAGCAACGGCCCGTCCGCCCGGGCGCCGCGCCGCGGAGCCGCGCGTACTTCATTCTCCTGGGCAACGATCGTCGCCGCGTCGATCAGCGTCACGTCCTCCTGCCACAACGACGCCAGCGCATAGAACCGCGCGAGGTCGACGTTGAACCCCGACGTCACCCCGTCCAGCGAAACCGCCAGCTGTGCCACGACATGAGGCCGCATACCCCAAACCTAGGGACGGCCACCGACAGAATCAGTTGCAGAGATATCTCTGCAGAGAATACTCTGCATCCATGCGACGCATCGACGCCCGGAGTCTGCGCGGACTCGCGCACCCGCTCCGGATGCGGATCCTCGAGGCGATCGAGCTCGACGGTCCAGCCACCTCGAGCACGCTCGCGACCCGGCTCGGCGAGAACACCGGCACGATCAGCTGGCACCTGCGGCTGCTCGCCGAACACGGCTACCTCGAGGAAGACACCGGCCGTGGCACCAGGCGCGAGCGGTGGTGGCGGCTCCCACCCGGGCAGACCGTCCTCGACCCGTCCGAGTTCCTGGACGACCCGGAGACCCGGCGCGCGCTCGACGTGTACCTGCGGGATCTGGTCGAGCGGTACTACAACCGCGTCCGCACATACGTCGACGAGGACTGGCCCGCGCAGTGGCAGCACGCGGCCGGCCTCTCCGACTGGCGGCATCTGCGGCTGACGCCGGACCAGCTGCACAGTCTCAACGAAGAGATCGGTGCCGTCATCGACCGGTACATCTCGAGCGACGCTCCCGGCGCCGAGCGGGTGATCGTCCAGCTGCAGTCGTTCCCGCGACACTTATGAGCCTGCTGCGCACGCATCGCGACTTCCGGCTGTTCTGGGTCGGCGAGACGGTCAACCGGTTCGGCAGCGCCACGTCCTCGGTCGCGCTGCCGCTGGTCGCGATTTCGATGCTCGACGCACCGACCTTCGAGGTGGGCCTGCTGACCGCCGCGGCCTGGGCGCCGTGGCTGCTGATCGGCCTGCCGACCGGCGCCTGGATCGACCGGGTACGACGACGGCCGGCGATGCTCGCGTCCTCGGCCGCGTCGGCAGTCCTCTTCGCCGCGATCCCGGTCGCCGCGGCCGGGCAGCTGCTGAGCATCCAGTTGCTCGTCGCGGTCGCTCTCGTCGCCGGCGCCTCCACGGTCGTCTTCCAGACCGCGTACACCGCCTATCTTCCGACGCTGCTCGACCCCGCGGATCATGCGGAGGGCAACGCGAAACTCCATGGCAGTGCCTCCGCCGCTCAGATCGCCGGGCTGGGCTCCGGCGGCCTGCTCGTCCAGTTCGTTGGCGCCGCCAACACTCTGCTGATCGATGCGGCGAGCTTCGCCGTCGCACTGACCTGTCTCACCGCGATCCGCTTCCGCGAAGGCCGTACGACACACCCGCCGCGAGCGGGCGCGATCCGCGAGGGTGTCCGGCTGGTGGCGCACGACGTCTGGCTGCGGACGTTGACGATCTTCGGCGCGGCGTCGAACCTGGCGCTGATGGGGTACCAGGCGATCGTGGTCGTCTTTCTCGTCCGCGAGGCCGGGCTGCACGCGGGTACGGTCGGCGTCCTGGTCGCAGCCGCGTCCAGCGGCGGCATCCTCGGCGCGGTCATCGGCCGGCGCCTGATGCGCTTCGGTACGGCGCGGGCGTTGCTGCTGTGTGAGCTCGGACTGCCGACGCTCGCTTTGCTGATCCCGTTGGGCCCGTGGTACTACCTGTTCGGCGCGTTCGGGGTGAGCCTCGGTGTCGTCGGTGGGAACGTCGTCAAGGCGACCTTCCTGCAGTCCTACTGTCCACCGGACCTGTTCGGCCGGCTCACCGCGACGACGGCGTTCGTCAACTACGGCACGATCCCACTGGGCGCACTCCTCGGCGGGACGCTCGGCCAAACCCTGGGCCTGACCCCAGCGCTCTGGATCACCACGGCAGGCGTCCCGTTGGCCGGCCTGGTGCTGCTCGCCTCCCCCGTCCGCCGGAGCCGCGACCTTCCGGCCCACAGCCTCGCTTACCAGGGCACAGGCGTCCCAGGTACGACGGCTGCCGCGAGGCGGTCCTGCACCGCGCGGCGGGCGCGGTCGTAGCCGGTCTCGTCGTTGTGCAGGATCGACGCGAGGTTCGCGGCCTCGTAGTACGCGTTCAGGTCGAACGCGAGCTGCGCCGGATCGCCGCTCAGCTCGCCGCGCTCGACGGCCTCCGCGACGGCGGTCTCGATCAGGTCCATCCACTCGTGGTGCACCGAGGCCAGGTACTCGTGGACGGCGCCGTCGCGGGCGGAGTACTCGTGCGACACCTTCTGGAAGAAGCAGCCGCCCGGGAACACCCGGCTCCGCGAGTAGTCGAGCCAGTACCTGCTCAACGCCCACACCCGCCCGAGCCCCGGCGGGATCTCGTACGCCGGGACCACCACGGCGTCGGCGTAGATCCGCCGCGCGGCCCGCACCGTGGCGAGCTGCAGCTCCTCCTTGGACCCGAAGTGCGCGAACAGCCCGCTCTTGCTGATCCCGAGCTCGGTCGCGAGCCGCCCGATCGACAGCCCTTCGAGCCCGTCGACCGAGGCGATGTCGACGGCACGCCGCAGCACCGCGCGGCGGGTCTGATCACCGCGCGCGAGCCGTCCGTCGACCTTCTCCACGAGCCCGATCCTAAGTCCATTGACTGCTAGGCCGATCCAAACTAATAATACGACCGTTCGTATAGTTTGGTGGAGGGGTAAGCATGCAACAGCTGGTCGGTGTCGGATTGCAGACAATCGGATTGTTGTCACCACGCCTCGGCGGCCGGATCGCGTTCAACCTCTGGCGGCGGCCGCTCGCCCGCGGCCGGGTCCGTCCCGACGAGCAGGACGTCCACGCCGCGGCGACGGTCGGCGTCCTGCATCTCGACGACGTCCTGCATCTCGACGGCGCCGGCGTGATCGCCGGCGCGCGGGTCGGCGCGGGCGTCCGGACGTACGCGTGGGGCGACGGGAAGCGCCCGGTGCTGCTGGTGCACGGCTGGCGGTCGCGGGCCTCGCGGTACGCCGGCTTCGTGAGGCGGCTGCTCGAGCTCGGCTACAGCCCGGTCTCGTACGACGCCCCGGCGCACGGCGACTCCGACGGCGAGGTGACGTCGATCCTGGGGCACCAGCGGATCATCCGCGCGCTGGAGGAACGGCACGGCCCGTTCGAGGGCGTGATCGCGCACTCCCTCGGCGTACCGTTCGCGCTCTACGCGGTCCGCGAGGGCGTCGCCGCGAAGCGGTTGGTGATGATCAGCGGAGTCGCGGACTTCGGCTACCTGGCCGACGCGTTCTGCGCCGAGCTCGGCCTCGGCCCGAAGCTCAACCGTGAGCTGCGCCGCTGCATCGAGCGCGGGTACTTCGACGGCGACGACGACATCTGGACCCGGTTCACGGTCACCGCCGGCAAAGCCGAGCTACTCGTCGTGCACAACGACGAGGACGAGGTCGTCCACCCCAGCCAGGCGCGGCTGCTGCTGCGGAACTACGGCCCGCACGCGCACTTCCTGCCGACCACCGGCCTCGGCCACCGCCGGATCCTCTCGGACCCGGCCGTGATCACCGAAGCCGTCGCCTTCCTTCAAGAATCAGATGTCCCGGAAGGTCTCAATTTGAGCGCCTAGCGAGTTCAACCGCGTCGCCAGGTCCTCGTACCCGCGGTTGATCACGTAGATGCTGCGCAACACCGACGTACCCTTCGCGGCCAGCATCGCGATCAGCGCGACCACGGCCGGGCGGAGCGCCGGCGGGCACATCATCTCGGCGCCGGAGAAGTGCGTCGGCCCCTCGACCATCACCCGGTGCGGGTCGAGCAGCTTCACCCGGCCGCCGAGCTTGTTCAGGTCGGCCAGGTAGATCGCGCGGTTCTCGTACACCCAGTCGTGGATCAGCGTCTGCCCGGTCGCGGTCGCCGCGATCACGGCGAAGAACGGCAGGTTGTCGATGTTCAGCCCCGGGAACGGCATCGGGTGGATCTTGTCGATCGGCGCGTGCAGCTTCGACGGCCGGGTGGTCAGGTCGACCAGCCGGGTTCGCCCGTTCTCAGCCAGGTACTCGGTACTGCGGTCGTAGTCGAGCCCCATCTCCTCGAGCAGCGCGAGCTCGATCTCCAGGAACTCGACCGGCGCCCGGCGGATGGTGATCTCGGACTTGGTGACGATCGCCGCGGTGAGCAGGCTCATCGCCTCGATCGGGTCCTCGGACGGCGCGTAGTCGACGTCGACGTCGATGTCCGCCTTGCCGTGCACGGTCAGCGTCGTCGTACCGATGCCGTCGATCCTCACGCCGAGCAGGTCGAGGTAGAAGCACAGGTCCTGGACCATGTAGTTCGGGCTGGCGTTCCGGATCACCGTGACGCCGTCGAACCGGGCCGCGGCCATGATCGCGTTCTCGGTCACGGTGTCGCCGCGCTCGGTCAGCACGATCGGCTTGCCCGGTGCGATCGCCCGGTTCACCAGCGCGTGGTACTGCCCGCCGGTCGCCTTCACCTCGAGGCCGAACGGGCGGAGTGCGGTCATGTGCGGCTCGACGGTCCGGGTGCCGAGGTCGCAGCCGCCGGCGTACGGCAGCTCGAAGGCGTCCTCGCGGTGCAGCAGCGGGCCGAGGAACATGATGATCGAGCGGGTCCGGCGGGCCGCGTCGGCGTCCATCGAGGCGAGGTCGAGGTGCGCCGGCGGGACGATCTCCAGGTCACCGGCGTCGTTCAGCCAGGTGGTCTTGACGCCGATCGAGTTCAGCACCTCGAGCAGCCGGTTGACCTCCTCGATCCGGGCGACCTTGCGCAGTGTCGTGCGGCCCTTGTTCAGCAGGCTGGCGCAGAGCAGCGCGACGCCGGCGTTCTTGCTCGACTTGACGTCGATCGCACCGGACAGCCGGCGGCCGCCGACCACTCGGAGGTGGACCGGGCCGCCGCCGAGAGAGACAATTTCGGAGTCGAGCGCCTCGCCGATCCGGGCGAGCATCTCGAGGGTGAGGTTCTGATGACCCTTCTCGATCCTGTTCACGGCACTCTGGCTGGTGTTCAGTACTTCCGCCAGTTGCGTCTGCGTCCAGCCGCGGTGCTTGCGCGCGTCCCGGATGAGGTTTCCGATGCGGCTCAGGTAGTCGTCGGTCATACCCCGGACCATATCTCACATGTGAGATACCACTTCGCCGACCCGCCGGTACCAGCGTAGCGAACATCACGCCGGTCGCTTCGAGGACCCGCCTGACCTGGTGAAACGCCCGCAGCCTACAGTTACTCCACACTCCCGCCGCCACCCGGAGAGGATCCAGCAGATGCCCGACGACACCTCCGCCGCGGTGGTCAACGAGTTCGAGGCGGAGTCGTGGCCGCTGGAAGCGGCCGCGGACAGCCTGCACCAGGTGATCGAGGGGTTCCACAACGGTGACACCCGGCCGCTGGTGATCGGCGACGGCGACCAGCCGGTGCTCGTGGTGCTGGCGATCGCCGACCTGGCCGACTTCCGGGCCCGGATCGCGGAGCTGCTCGGCAACCCGGTCGACGCCGGCTGGCTGCGGTACTACCTGCGCTCGAACTTCGACATGAGCTCCGAGCGCCTGGTCGAGCTGCTCGGCGTCGACGCCGACCACGGGCTCTCCTCGCTGGCCAGCCAGGTGAACGTCGAGCAGGCCGCGACGCTGATGCCGGACCACCTGCGCCGTACCGAGGCCGGCGGCAACCCGCTGATGCTGATCGGCGACGGGACGATGGCAACCGCGGCGCTGCTGTCGTTCCAGGCGTTCCAGGTGCTGCTGGCGATGGAGGGCGACGGCAAGTACGACGACGACTCCTGCGCGCACGACGACGAGGAGAAGCCGACCACGCCGCTCGAGGTGCTGGCGGAGCGGATCGGCCCGGTGTCGACGCAGATCGTCGCCCAGCTGAACGCGGGCCGCGAGCCCGGCCTGCCGCGGTACGAGCTGCACTTCGAGGACGACCTGGTCGAGCACCTGCGCGACCTCGAGGCCCGCGCCCAGAAGACCCCGGGCGGCGGCGCGTACGACGAACTGAACGAACTGCTGCACCAGTTCGACCAGATGCGCAGCGGGCTGGTCCAGGCGGAGACCGACGACGAGCCGGACGAGGCGCCGTACCTGGAGGCGACCGACCTGAAGGCGGCGCTGCCGGACATCCGGGACGCGTTCCGCGAGGGCACCGACGACCCGTACCTGATCGGCCTGGACGGCCGGCCGCTCGCCGGGCTGATCTCGTTCGACCTGTACGAGGAGCTGCAGAAGATCTCGGTCGAGATGGACGGCACCGACGAGGCCCCCGTCCTCCCACTCCCCGAGCCCCGCTGGGAGAACGGCCCGCGACTGCTGCCGTTCGAGCTCGCCCTGGAGATGTGCGAGGCGGTCTGCGAGGACATCACCAACGGCGAGGGCTCGATGCTCTTCATCGCCGACGAAGACGAAGAACCCGAACTCGTCCTCGCCCCCCTCGTCTGGCTCTGGGCCTACGTCGACCACCTGAACCTCGAAGGCGCCGACGTCTGAGTGTCATCCTGGACAGGTGAATCGGTCCATACCGCTGCTCGCCGGCGCCTGTCTGCTCCTGGCCGGCTGCTCCTCGGCTGCCAAACCGCTGTTGGTCGTGGACCGGACGGATGCGCTCGCCGATCAGCCCGTGCACGTCAAAGTCACTGATCTCCCCGCGCACAAAATGGTGAGCGTTGCGGCCGAGGCCGTCGATCACGACGGGAAGAGATGGCGCGGCGAGGCGACGTTCACCGCCGATGCGCACGGGACGGTCGACCTCGACAACGCCAAGCCGGCGAGTGGGAGCTATCAGGACGTCGACGGGATGGGCTTGTTCTGGTCGATGAACCCGCCCGACGGCGATCCTGACGAGCAGTCGTTCGTCCCGCCGGCCGAGGGCGGGTGGCCGGTCGAGCACGTCGAGCTCTCGGTCAGCTCCGGTGGGAAGCAGGTCGCGCGAACGACGATCACGCGGCGGTGGACGGCTCCCGGCGTCAGCAGCCGGGCGCTCCCGGAGCAGTTCACCGGCAGGTACGTCGTACCGAAGAGCGACGGCGCCCGGCATCCCGCCGTACTGCTGCTGGGTGGTTCGGAGGGTGGCGTGCCGCCGCTGTCGGTCGCGGAGCTGCTGGCGTCGCACGGGTACCCCGTGGTTGCGCTGGCGTACTTCCGCGCGCCCGGGCGGCCGCGGGACCTGCACGACATCCCGATCGAGTACTTCGCGCAGGCGGCCGAGTGGCTCGGCGCCCGGCCGGAGGTCGATCCGGCGCGGATCGTCGCGATGGGAACGTCGTACGGCAGCCAGCCCGCGCTGCTGGTCGCGGAGCTGTTCCCGGCAACTGTCCACGGCGCGGTGTTGTTCGCACCGGGCGACAAGATCATCAGGGCATTCCCGCACCCGACGGGGGCCGCGTGGACCTTCCGGGGACGGCCGCTACCGCCGGACGAGGAGATCCCGGTCGACGCGGTGGACGGCCCGGTGCTCGCGGTCGCCGGCTACGTCGACGCACAGTGGGAGTCGCGGTTGTCGGCGCTGTCGATCATGCGGCGGCTGGACGCGGCGCACGACCGGTACCCGCACGAGGCGGTCGTCGTCGACGGTGCGGGGCACGGTGTCGGCGGTACGCCGTACCTGCCGCACGGGACGAAGTTCCGGCATCCGATCATCGGGCCGACCGACTTCGGCGGCAGTCGCGCCGCCGACGACTCGGCGCTCCGTCAGGGGTGGGCGAAGACGCTCGCGCTGATGGCGGCGCTTTAGCTGAACGGGAACAGCGACTGCCACTCGGCGAGGGCGGCGAGTTCGTAGACGCCGGCCGGGGTGTACGGGTCCTTCGCGAGGATGTCGCGGAGCTCGGCCTCGTCGGCGACGTCGTACACGAGGAGGGCGCCGGTGCCGTCGGTGAAGGGGCCGGCGGCGACCAGTTTGCCGGCCTGCTTGAGCTCGGCGAGGTAGTCGCGGTGCGCCGGGCGGACCTCCAGGCGGCGGTCGGTCTCGGACACGTCGAAGCGCAGTTGCACGACAAATTGAGCCATGTCCAGAAGCCTACAACGGCCTTGTGGACAAGAAGATTTGGTGCGGGTAAGGGAGTCACGAGCCGCCACAGCGGCTGGTTCAGGTCAGACCCGAAAGTCGACGAGTGAGCTCCCTTCCCGCCCGGACATTCTGACCAGCGCGCGCACCGCTATGCAAGAGGTTGGTGAAGACAAATTCCTACAATCAGTTGGTTGACGTAACGCTTCGTGATCGAACCGCCGGCGGCGTCGATCAGGGTGCCGATGCAGTCGTACAGACGGTCACGCCGGTCCGTTGTCAAGGCCCGATGGCCCGAGTACGACGACAGAAGGTCGAGGTATTCGGCCGTCGAGTAAGTCCCGTCCCAGACGTACCTCCGGCACTCCACGGAGCCGAAATCAGGCGCATCCACGAGCTCCGCGGACCCGTCCGGTACGTCGTCCACGGCCGGCAGCCCGGTCGGCGCCGGGTCGTCGGTGAAGCGGTCGTAGCACTTCTGCACGTCGACGAAGAACTGCTCGGACCCGCCGGCGACATGATGCGTCGTGACCACGGCCAACGCACCGCCTGGGCGGAGCAGTTGGGCACAGCGCGAGACCCGGGTGGCAGGGTCCAGCCAGTGGAAGGCGGTGGCGGAGACGACCAGGTCGTACTCCCCCGCCGGCAACGCCCACGTGTCGAAGTCCGCGACGATCACCTCGACCGCCGGCAACTTCCGCCGCAGGACCTCCGCAAGCCCAGGACCGAGTTCGACAGCGGTGACGTCCCACCCTCGCGCAACCATGGCGGCGGTTGCCTGGCCGGTGCCCGGTCCGATCTCCAGCACGCGCGGGTGGTCCCCGGCCACCCGCGCGAGGTCGTCGAAGAGCTCGCGCGGGTACGTCGGACGGACGCGGTCGTACAGCTCCGCGTCCTCGCCGAAGGTCTGCCGAAGGGTCTGTCTGCTCACCCGTCCAATGCTGCCCGACCCGCCTCCAGACGGGCCACCGGAATCCGGAACGGCGAGCAGGACACGTAGTCGAGCCCGACCTCGTGGAAGAAGTGGATGCTGTCCGGATCGCCGCCGTGTTCACCGCAGACGCCGGCCTTGAGATCCGGCTTGGTCGCCCGCCCGCGCTCGACCCCGGTCCGTACCAGCGCACCGACGCCCTCGCGGTCGATCGACTCGAACGGCGACACCGCGAAGATCCCCTTCTCCAGGTACCGCGAGAAGAACGCGCCTTCGACGTCGTCCCGGCTGAACCCCCAGGTCGTCTGGGTCAGGTCGTTCGTCCCGAACGAGAAGAAGTCCGCGGCCTCGGCGATCTGGTCCGCGATCACCGCGGCCCGCGGCAGCTCGATCATCGTCCCGATCGGCACCTGGACGCCGGCCTCGGCGAGGATCCGCTCGACCTCGTCCCGGACCAGATGCAGTTCCTGGACGGCACCGACGAGCGGGATCATGATCTCCGGCCGCGGATCCTTCCCGCGCGACCGCAGCTCGACCGCCGCGGACGCGATCGCCCGGACCTGCATCGCGAACAACCCGGGGATCACCAGCCCGAGCCGTACGCCGCGCAGCCCGAGCATCGGGTTCTGCTCGTGCAACCGCTCGACGGCCGCGAGCAGCCGCTCGTCGTGGTCCGACGACGAACCCCGCTCACGCGCCACCGCGACCTTCACGGCCAGTTCCTCCATCGACGGCAGGAACTCGTGCAGCGGCGGGTCGATCAGCCGGATCGTCACCGGCAGCCCGTCCATCGCGTCCAGCAATTCGAGGAAGTCCCCACGCTGCAACGGTTCCAGCTCCGCCAGCGCCGCTTCCCGGTCGGTGTCATCGGCAGCGAGGATCAGCCGCTCGACCGCCTCCCGCCGCTCCCCCAGGAACATGTGCTCGGTCCGGCACAACCCGATCCCCTCGGCCCCGAACCGCCGCGCCCGGGCCGCGTCGTCCGCGGTGTCGGCGTTCGTCCGGACGCCCAGCCGCCGTACGTCGTCCGCGTGCGTGATCAGCCGGTGCACCGACGCGACCAGGTCGTCGCCCGCCGCCGGGTCGAGCGAGCCCTCGAAGTACTGCACGACCGGCGACGCGACCACCGGTACCTCGCCGCGGAACACCTCGCCGGTGGTGCCGTCGATCGAGATCAGCTCGCCGGCCGCCAGCACCTCGCCGCGGACCGTGATGGTGCCCTGGGCAACGTTCACGTCGAGCTCCTCGGCGCCGCAGACACAGGTCTTGCCCATGCCGCGGGCGACCACCGCCGCGTGCGAGGTCTTGCCGCCGCGGCTGGTCAGGATGCCCTGCGCGGCGATCATCCCGTGCAGGTCGTCGGGGTTCGTCTCGCGCCGGACCAGGATCACCTTCTCGCCGCGCTCGGCCGCCTCGACCGCCGCCGACGACGTGAACACGACCTGGCCCGACGCCGCGCCCGGCGACGCCCCGATCGCCTTGGTCACCAGCTCCTTCGCGGCCGCCGCGTCGAACCGCGGGAACATCAGCTGCGCCAGCTGCGCTCCCTTCACCCGCTGCAGCGCCTCGTCGGTGTCGATCACACCCTCGTCGATCAGGCTGGTCGCGATCCGGAACGCCGCCGCCGCGGTCCGCTTGCCGACCCGGGTCTGCAGCATCCACAGCTTCCCGCGTTCGACCGTGAACTCGATGTCGCACAGGTCGCGGTAGTGCCCCTCGAGCGTCGCCATGATCCGCATCAGGTCGTCGTACGACGTCTTGTCGAGCTGCTCGAGATCCGCCAGCGGGACCGTGTTGCGGATGCCCGCGACGACGTCCTCGCCCTGCGCGTTCTGCAGGTAGTCGCCGTACACGCCGGGCTGGCCGGTCGCCGGGTCGCGGGTGAACGCGACGCCGGTGCCGGAGTCCATGCCGAGGTTGCCGAACACCATCGAGCAGATGTTGACCGCGGTACCGAGGTCGGCGGCGATCCGCTCCTGACGGCGGTAGAGGATCGCGCGGTCCGCGTTCCAGGAGCCGAACACGGCCTCGATCGCGAGGTCCATCTGGGTCCGCGGGTCCTGCGGGAACTCGCGGCCGGTGTGCTCGTGCACGGCCTGCTTGAACGTCTCCACCAGCACCTTGAGGTCGTCCGCGTCCAGGTCGAGGTCGTTCTGCGTACCGCGGGCCTGCTTCAAAGACTCGATCGCGTCCTCGAAGACGTCGCCGTCCATGCCGAGCACGGTCTTGCCGAACATCTGGACCAGCCGGCGGTACGCGTCCCAGGCGAACCGCGGGTTGCCCGAGTGGTGCGCGAGCCCGTTCACCGAGTCGTCGTTGAGGCCGACGTTCAGCACCGTCTCCATCATCCCGGGCATCGACACGGCGGCGCCTGAGCGCACCGAGACCAGCAGCGGGTCGTCGGCCTGGCCGAGCTTCTTGCCCATCCTCCGCTCGAGCAGGTGCACGTGGTGGTCGATCTCGTCGGCCAGGTCGTGCGGGACGGTGCCGGTCTCCAGGTACGCGCGGCACGCGTCGGCGGTGATGGTGAATCCGGGTGGTACCGGCAGGCCGAGGTTGGTCATCTCGGCCAGGTTCGCCCCCTTGCCGCCGAGGAGCTGCTTCATGTCCTTGTTGCCTTCTGCGAAGTCGTAGACGAGTTTCGGCACGGTCACTCCCTGGGTTGCAGGCGGGTGTTTTACGGCGCGGGAATGTAGCCCGCTAGGCCCATCGACTCCGGCGGCGGGGGCGTGCTTTCAGAGTAAGCCAGAAAACCAGTCCAGTTGAACACTGGTCTCACGATGCCGACGTGACGCTCCCCACAGGTCGAAGGCCGGAAAACCCTTACAGCGTTGACAACGCGAGACAATCGCCAGGTCGGCCGAGGAAACGCAGAAGGAGGGTGTTACCCGCCTTTTCGACGGATAACACCCTCCTTCTCAGACTGCTACAGCTTGCGCCTGGTGCGTAGGTAGTCGCCCACGACGGCGGCTCCAAGACCGTCCGCATCGGGCGCCAGCACCCGCCCGCCGCTGCGCCGGGCGAGCAGGTCGACGAACGCGTTCAGCCGTGGGTCGTCGCCGAGCCGGAAGACGGTCAGCGAGGCGCCGAGCTTGGCGAGCCGGTCCACCTCGAAGATCGTCTTGCGGAGCGTGGCCGGCTCCGGCGGGTACGAGAACTCGGCTGTGCCGTCCGGCTCCAGATGCGCGGTCGGCTCCCCATCGGTCACCATCAGTACGACGGGTTGCGCGTCCGGGTGCCGCCGCAGATGCCGGCCGGCGAGCAGCAGCGCGTGGTGCGCGTTGGTGCCCTGCTCCCAGGTGCCTTCCATCCCGATCAGCTGCGGCAGCTCGATCACCCCGGCGTACCGCCCGAACGTGATCAGCTGCAGCGCGTCGTTGCGGTACCGCGTCGAGATCAGCTGGTGCAGCGCGAGCGCCGTCCGCTTCATCGGCAGCCAGCGGCCCTCCTGCACCATCGACCAGGACGTGTCGACGAGCAACGCCACCGCGGCCCGGGCCCGGTGCTCGGTCTCCGCGATCTCCACATCGGCCACGTCGAGCTTGACCGAGCCCGAGCGCGAAGCGGTCCGCAGTACGGCGTTCCGTACCGTCCGCGGCACGTCCCAGGGCTGGGTGTCCCCGAACTCCCACGGCCGGGTCGACCCGCTCAGCTCACCGGCAGCGCCGGCGTTCGCGGCGTCCCGTTCGCCCGAGCCGCGCGCGGTCCGCAGTACGTCGGCCAACGCCGTCTGACCGAGTTGCCGGAGCGCCTTCGGCGACAACTGCAGCGAGCCGTCCGGCGCCCGTTCGATCAGGCCCTGGTCGCGCAGCTGGCGCTCCAGCTCCGACAGCCGGCGAGCGTCGACCGTCGCCTCGTCGCCCAGCTGCCGGGTCAGGGCCTCGAGGTCGATGTCCTCCAGCCGCGCACCCGGATACGACTGCGCCAGTTGCTCGGCCAGCGCATCCAGCTCGGCCAGGTCGGACATCGCCTGCGCGCCCTCGGCCAGCCCGAGCGGGTCGTCGCCGCTCATCCGCTCCGACCCGTACCAGTCCTCTCCCGGCCGCAGCGACTGCAGCTGCGCGTCGAGCTGGGACAGCTGTTGCGACAGCTGCGCATTGCCGAACGCCTGCTGCGACAGCTCCATCAGCTCGGCGCGCTGCTCGGGCGTCATCGAGTTCAGCATCCGCTGCGCAGCGGCCGCCCGTTGCGCGAGCGCGTCGACCAGCTCCTCGACGTTCCGCGGGTTCTCCGGGAAGAACTCGCCGTGCTCGGCCATGAACTCGTCGAACAGCTGCGGTACGTCGGGACGCCCCTGGGCATGCGCGGCGAGCAGCGCGTTCAGGTCCGTGAGCATCTGGTTGATCCGCTCGACGTCCTCCGGCGTGGTCTGCTGCAGCGCCTCCTTCATACCCTCGAACCGCGACCCGAGCAGCTCGCGCCCGAGCAGTTCGCGGATCTCCTCGTACTTCTGCCGGCCCTCCGGCGACTCCCACTGGTAGTTGGCCAGCTCCCGTACGGCGGCCGCCGTACCGGAGGGCAGCGCATCCAGCTCGGCCTCCTTGAAGCGGGCGTCGTCGGACGGGTTCGGGAACAGCTCGCGCCGTTCGGCCTGCAGCGCCTCGTCGAGCAGTCGCTGGACGTCCTGGAGCGTGCCGTCGAGGTTGTGCCGCTGCTGGATCTCGCGGCGGCGCTCCCACAGCCGGCGGGTCAGGTCGTCCAGGCCCTGGGTGTTCCGGGTGCCGCGCCGGAGCATCTCCTCCAGCGCGGACCGCGGCGACGACCCGTTCATCACGTCCCGGCCGATCTCGTCCAGCGCGTCCCGCAGGTCCGCGGGCGCCTGGAGCGGGTCCGGCCCGTCGTGCCACGGCCCGTACGACCAGCCTTCCGGAATCGAGCTCATCTCAGGCCCCGTACACCGTCGTGTCGTCGTCGGCGTCCTTGGCGACCCGTTTGGACAGGTACAGCATCTCCAGCGCGAGCTCGACGGCGGCCGCGATCCGGCCCGGTGAGTCGTCGGCGTCCACACCCGCGCGGGCGGCGACGTCGTGCAGCACCGGCAGCTCGGGCAGCGCGGACAGCACCTCGCGTCCGGGCACCCGCTCGCCGGTCGTCACAAGGTTGCCGTCAGCAACCGCATGGGCGAGCGGCGTCAGGTCCAGCCCGGCGAACCGCTCCCGCGCGGTGTCGGCCACCGACCGGCGCAGCAGGTACTCGAGCAGCTCGATCTCGCGCCCTTCCTCACCTGGCTCGAACTCGAGCTTGCCCCGCAGCACGGCGGGCACCGCCTCCAGGTCGACCGGTCGCGCGACGGCCGGCTCCTCCCCGGTGATCGCCGAACGGCGCAGCGCGGCCGCGGCGATCGTCTCGGCCGCGGCGACCGCGAACCGGGCGGAGACCCCGGACCGCTGGTCGATCGACGTCGACTCGCGCAGGTGCCGGACGAACCGGGCCAGTACCTCCAGCAGCGGCTCGCCGACCTCGGCGGTGAACTCGGCCTCCTGCCGGATCACGTCCACCTCGGCGTCGATGTCCAGCGGGTAGTGGGTCCGGACCTCGGCGCCGAAGCGGTCCTTCAGCGGCGTGATGATCCGGCCGCGGTTGGTGTAGTCCTCGGGGTTGGCCGTTGCCACCAGCAACACGTCGAGCGGCAGCCGGAGCGTGTACCCGCGGACCTGGATGTCGCGCTCCTCCATCACGTTCAGCAGCGCGACCTGGATCCGCTCGGCCAGGTCGGGCAGCTCGTTGATCGCGACGATCCCGCGGTGCGCGCGTGGGACCAGCCCGAAGTGGATCGTCTCCGGGTCGCCGAGGCTGCGGCCCTCGGCCACCTTGACCGGGTCCACGTCGCCGATCAGGTCGCCGACGCTCGTGTCGGGGGTGGCGAGCTTCTCGGCGTACCTTTCCGAGCGGTGGATCCAGCGGACCGGCAGGTCGTCGCCGAGTTCGGCGGCACGCCGTCGCGACGCGGGGGTGATCGGGTCGAGCGGGTGCTCGGGAATCTCGGCGCCGTCGATCACCGGCGTCCACTCGTCGAGCAGACCGACCAGCGTCCGCAGCAGCCGGGTCTTGCCCTGGCCGCGTTCGCCGAGCAGGACGACGTCGTGGCCGGCCAGCAGGGCGCGTTCGAGTTGCGGAATCACCGTCCGGGTGAATCCGACGATGCCGGGCCACGGATCGCGTCCGGCCCGGAGTTCTTTCAGCAGGTTGTCACGGATCTCGGCCTTGATCGACCGGGGAAGATGTCCGGCGGCCCGGAGGTCACCAGCTTTACGAGGGAGTTCAGCAGGTGCACTAGTCACTTTGACGACGTTAGCTCGATCACCCCAAAGTGCACCTTGTTTGTCTCACCGCCTGGGCGTAACCCGTCCGGAGGTGAAGAGGTGCGTCGGCGTGAAGCTGACCGGCACCCACGGATGTTCCGGAGCGTAACGGGTGACGAAATGGTTGCCGTCCAGCGGTTCGGTCGGCAGCAGTTCGTACTCGTGCACCGGTTCCTCGGCGAACGCGAGCCGGTCCCCGGTTGCCTGCTCGGTCATCACGAGCCGGTCGTCGCGCCGGCTCACCTCCAGCCGCACGCTCGCGCGTTCGTAGCGGGCGGTGTGGCGATCGTCGACCGTCCCGTCCGCCGGGGCGTCGACCGGCTGCGGTGCGGCCGGGTGGCCGACGCCGACATACTGCTGGAAGACCTCGGTCGCCAGCGGCTCGAAGAGTCTCGTGCCGTTGCCGGAGTTCGTCAGCAGGCACATGATCAGCCGCGCCTCGGGGTCGATCCGGAGGAACGCGAGCTGCGAGATCGTCGACCCGTCGTGCCCGAACAGCCGCCGCCCGTCCCAGTCGTAGATCCGCCAGGTCAGCCCGAGGTCGACGAACCCGCCGATCCCGGCCGCGAACGGTACCTGTGGCTCCTGCATCACGGCGTACCGCTCGGTCAGGTGCAGCTTGGCGAACTCGAGCACGTCGGCGGCGCTCGCGGTGATCGTCCCGGCGGGGCCGATGCTGCGCGGGAGCTGCCAGGTCTGTACGCGGGACCCGTCGGTGGCGAGGTGGCCGACCGCGGCGTTGTGCAGGATCGCCTCCTCCGGGAGCGTGACCGTGTGGGTCAGGCCGAGCGGGTCGATCAGCCGGGCCTTCAGCGACGCGTCCCAGGTGCGGTCGTCGAGTACTTCGATCAGCCGGCCGAGCAGGACGAAGCCGGCGTTGCAGTAGGAGTACGCCGTACCGGGCTCGAAGAGCTGGTCGACGTCGGCGAGCAAGGCGACGTACCGCTGCAGGCAGTCGTCGCCGCGACCGGTGTCGGTGAACAGGTCACCGTCGATGCCACTGGTGTGGGTGAGCAGCCGGCGGACCGTGATCCGCTCGTCGACCGGTGCCTCAGGCAACAGTTTCACGATCGGGTCGTCCAGCTGCAGACGCCCTTCGGCGGCCAGCTGCACGATCATCGACGCGGTCCACGGCTTGCTCACCGAGCCGATCTGGAACAGCGAGTCGGCGGTGGTGTGGACGCCGGTGCTGCGATTCAGGACGCCGTACGGCGCGATCGTCGTCTCGCCGTCGTGCCAGATCCCCAGCACCGCCCCGGTGACATCCGCCGCCACCGCCAGCTCGCGCAACCGCGCAGCCCAGTCAGCCATGCGGACAACTTACTTCGCTGCCTCCTCAAGCAGTGCACGCAGGCCCGCCCAGGCCGCTTGCTCGTCCAGCCCCTGCGCGACCAGGATCTGCGTCGCGACGCCGAGCGAGTCGCGGTAGAAGGCGAGCAACAGATGCTCGGTGCCGACGTAGTTGTGCCCGAGCGTCAGCGCCTCGTTGACCGCACCTTGCAGGACGTGTGCGGTCCGGCGGGTGTACGGCGGGTTCTCCGCGTCCAGTGCCTCGGCCGCGTTCGACGCACTGGAGTCCGGGCCGGCCGGGCTCTGCTCGTCGACGGCAGCCGCCACCGATTCCTCGGTGATGTCGTGGGCGAGCAGCACCTTCGTCGCGAGCGCCTCGGGCTGGCTGAAGAACGCGAGCAGCAGGTGCTCGGTGCCGATGAAGGCATGGTTCCGGCTGCGGGCGACCTCCTTCGCGGCCTCGACCACCGCCTGGGTGCGCGGCGTATACCGCTTGAAGCCCGGGCGGCTCGTCCAGGAGTCGGCGAAGCGTTTGTGGGCGGCCTGCTTGGTGACGCCGAGGACGGCGCTGATCTCCACCCAGGACTTGCCGGCGCCGCGAGCGCGGTCGACGAAGAAGCCGAGCGCCTGGTCGCTGGTGGTGGTCAGTTCATTGATCGTCGCCGCGGCGGCGGCGAGCTGCTGGAGCTCGTCGTCACTGGCGGCGTCGCTCTTGATCGTGTTGATGAGTTGCTGCAGGTCAGGTCCGGGAGTCATGGTGTCAACCCTAGGTTGACGATTGGCGCACGTCAACTCTGGGTTGACACGCTAGGGTGTGACCCGTGGACGGGATTCCTGACGTGATTGCCGACGGCTTGCGGGTGTTGTTCTGTGGGATCAACCCGGGGCTGATGTCGGCGGAGACCGGACATCACTTCGCGCGACCCGGGAACCGGTTCTGGCCGGCGTTGCACCTGAGCGGATTCACCCCGCGGCAGCTCCAGCCCGCCGAACAGCAGCAGCTACTGGGCTTCCGGCTCGGGATCACCAACGTCGTCGACCGTCCGTCCGCGAAGGCGGCCGAGTTGTCGCGGGCCGAGTTCCTCGCCGGCGGGGAGAACCTGGTGGCGAAGGTACTCGCCGCACAGCCCGAGTGGTTGGCCGTGCTCGGCGTCACGGCGTACCGCGACGCCTTCGGCGACCGTACCGCCGCGGTGGGCAAGCAGGACCGGACCATCGGCGCGACCCGCGTCTGGGTGCTGCCGAATCCGAGCGGCCTGAATGCCCACTACACCTTGCCGAAGCTGGCCGCGGCATTCGCGGAACTCGAACAGGTCAGTTGAGCGCCTTGCGGAGCGTCGAGATCGCCAGCTCGATCGCGGCGTTCGCGGCGTAGGTGTCACGGAGCGCGTCGAGCATCACGAAGTCGTGGATGATCGCCGCGAAGCGCACCGCGGTCGTCGGCACCCCGGCCTCGAGCAGCTTGGCGGCGTACGCCTCGCCCTCGTCCCGCAGTACGTCGGCCTGACCCGTGATCACCAGCGCCGGCGGCAGGCCCCGCAGTTGCTCCGTCGTCGCGCGCAGCGGTGAGGCGGTGATCTGGTTCCGCTCGTTCTCGTCGGTCGTGTACTGGTCCCAGAACCACTTCATCCCGTCGAGCTGCAGGAAGTACCCCTCGGCGAACTCCTTGTACGACGCAGTGTCGAACGACGCGTCGGTGACCGGGTAGAACAGCACCTGCTGGACGAACTTCACGTCGCCGCGCTCCTTCGCGAGCAGCGTGACCGCGGCCGTCATGTTCCCGCCGACCGAGTCGCCGGCGATCGCCAGCCGCTCCGCGTCCAGGCCATAGTCCTTGCCCGAGGCAATGATCCAGCGGGCGACCGCGTAGTTCTGCTCGAGCGCGTGCGGGTATCGGACCTCCGGCGACAGGTCGTATTCCGGGAACACCACTGCGGCACCGGCGCCGACGGCGAGCTCGCGGACCAGTCGATCGTGGGTGTGCGCGTTACCGAACACCCAGCCGGCGCCGTGGATGTAGAGGATCACCGGCAGTTCGCCGGTCGCGCCCTGCGGCTTCACGATGCGGGCCTTGGTGCCATCCGCGGCGGTGATCCACTCCTCGTCGACCGGCAGCTTCGGGTAGTCGGTGGTCTGCACCTCGTCGACGGCCTTGCGGCCCTCCTCCGGGGACAGCTGGAACAGGAACGGCGGCTTCGCGGTGGCGTCGGCGAAGGCCTGGGCGGCGGGCTCGAGCAGTGTCATTATCTTCCTCCCATGTGCACTTTGAGAACGATCGTTCTCCGGCTACTGTAGGAGAACGTTGGTTCTCCGCGCAAGGTGGCGCGGGTCACTGGGGAGGTTCGGAGATGGTGCTGGACACGGCGACGGCGCAGCGGCAGGTGCTGGACGCGGCGGACGCGCTGTTCTACGAGCGCGGCGTCCAGGCGGTCGGGATGGACGCGATCCGGACCGCGTCCGGCGTCTCGCTGAAGCGGCTGTACCAGCTGTTCCCGTCCAAGGAGACGCTGATCGAGGCGTACCTGGACGGCCGGGACGCGCTCTGGAAGTCGATGCTCGCCGCGCACGTCGACGCGGCCACCGACCCGCGCTCGCGGCTGCTCGCGGTGTTCGACTTCCTGTACGACTGGTTCCAGCAGCGGGACTACCGGGGCTGCGCGTTCATCAACTCGTTCGGCGAGCTCGGCACCGTCTCCCCGCGGGTCGCCGAGCTGGCCCTCGAACACAAGGAAGGCTTCCGCCGCGCGCTCGGCGAACTCGCCACCGCGGCCGGCGCCCGCGACCCAGAGGCGCTCGCCGACCACCTCATCCTGCTCAGCGAGGGCGCCATCACCCGCTCCGCGATCTCCGGCACCGCCGGACCCGCGGTCCGCGCCCGGGAAGCCGCGACGATCATCCTGGACGCGTCGCTCGGGAGCTGACACCCATCATTCGGCAGGATGGGACCATGCGAGTGCCGGAGCTGCTGCGATCGATCGACGGACTCTCGTACGGCCGGCGCGTGCGGTTCCTCGCGGAGCAGGCGCCGCAGCTCGCCGGGCTGCTCGGTGAGCTGGCCCGCGGACCGGCGTTCGAGCGGCTGCTCGGCCTGCAGATCGCCGAGGTCACCCGGGACACGGCGTACGTCTCGCGGATGCTCCGGGACCGCGAGCCCGCCGTGCAGGCGCGGGCGCTCGCCGCGGTCGGTCGCGGCGTACCGGTGGCGGACGGCGACCTGCGGATCCTGTACGACGACGCGCCGGCGTTCCTGCGGACGCGGCTGGTGGCGTTGGTACGGCGGCAGCGGCGGGAGCATCTCGCCGTACGGCTGATCGACGAGCACCGGGCACGGTGGGGCGACGTGGCCGCGAGCGGCCTGCTGGACGCGACCGATCACCGGACCGTGGAACGGCTGCTGCCGGAGCTGGCGTACTGCCTGACCCCGGGCACTTGGCGGACGCTGGCCAAGCACCATCCGGAGCAGGTGCTCTCCTTTGCGCGCTCCACGCTGCCTGCTGGTCCTGAGTGGTGGCAAGGCGTCGGCCATGGCGTTGCTGCTGCGCTGGCCGTGGACCTGATCATGGAGGCGGTGCCGGCTGACGATCTGCCGACCGCTGTGCTCGACATACTCGGGCCGCTGACAGACAGGGATCCGGCTGGTGTGTTGGAGATGCTGCTGGCACCGGACAGGCGGCGGGTGGTGTGGCGGGCGCTGACACCGGCTTTTCGGCGACGGCTGCACCGGTACTCCACTGAAGCCTTGGTCCGGCTCGGCCGGGTCCTGTGGCCGCGGCTATCGGAGTTGCTCGCGGCGTTGCCTCCGTCGCGGCGAGGTGCGGTCTTTGCGGGCGTTACCGAGCAGATCGAGCTGGGGCAAGCGCAGCTCGCTGATGACCTGTTGTCGGCGCTGCCGCATCAGCTGCGCGTTGACCAGGCACGGCGGATGCTGGCGCTGCCTGTGGTGCAGGAGGACGCTGCAGCTCGCCGTAGCGTGACAGGGCATCTCCCTTACGAGGAGGCGTTCTCGCTGCTGTCCAGCGACGTACGCGATCCCGACGTTGGGGTGCGTTCTTCCGTCTATCGGGCGGTCATCCGGTCGGCTGGGAGCGGTCGGCTGCCGGAGCAGGTCGTAGAGGCTGTTGCGTGGACTGCCGGGCGCATTCGCAACGAGCAGGACCCTGTGCGTTCCACGGTGGTCCAGGCGGTTGCTGCGCTACCACCGTCGCTGCTGACGGATGCGCTGACCGCTTCGTTGGACACACTGCTCGAGGATGCGCTGGACGCGCGCGACACGTCGTACAGCACGCGGCGGGCGCTGACGGTGCTGGCTGAGCGTGCTGTCGTGCACGGGGCGGTCGGCGAACAGGTCGGCGTACTGGAGTGGGGGTTGCAGGCGCACGGGCGGCTGTCGTCGAACGCCGGGACGATCGACCTGTACGGGCTCGTCACGGGGCTCCCGCGTGGGCGTGAGGTCGAGGTGTACGACGTACTGCGGCCGGCTGTCGATGCTGCGGCGAAGCGGAACGAGTACGGGCTGGCGATTGCGGTCGCGGCTGCTTTCGGGAAGCGGGCGTGGGCGCTGGAGCCGCTGCAGGAGGTGCTGGAGCAGGCCGTCTGGTCCAACCAGGAGTACACGGTCAACGAGGGCTGCCGGTTCTGGCTGGATGCACCGGCCACGCGGCAGGAGCGCGTGGAGCGGATCATCGCTCGCGACGTCCGCCTGGCACGCTGGTATCCGGTGTGGTGGGTGGTGACCGAGCTCCGTACCGACCTGCTGGACCCGGTGCTCGCGGCCGCGGACCAGATCCGCCGCTTCGACCGGAACAGCGCTGCGTGGGAGGTGTCGAACCAGGCGCTCCGGCGCTGGCTCCCGCGACAGCAGGCGCGGTACGCCGACTTGCTGGCCGGTGTGGCGCGTGACGAGCGCATGCCGGAGTGGTACCGCGCGCAGGCCGTCAAGACGCTCGGCCCTGTCGGCGGCTCGCTGGACGAGTTCCTTGCCAGCGACAACGTGCTGCTGCAGGAGGCTGCGCTTGGAGCGTTGGCGTGGACGGAGCGGCCGGACGCTGCCATTCCGTTGCTGCTGGCGCATGCAGGTGACGACCGGGCGCGGGTGGCTGTGTATGCGGCAGGGCGGGCTGCGCGGTACGTACGGCCGAGCTTGTTGCCAGGGCTGTTGCAGCCGGTGCTGTCCGGCGACGGGGTGAAGGTCACGGCGCGGAAGGAAGCCGTACGGCTGCTGGGCGAGCTACGGGCGCCTGGGGCGAGTGCGGTGCTCACGGAGACGTGGGCTGGGGCGCATCGGGACGTACGGGCGGCTATAGCGCGCACGGTGTCGCAGTACTTGCTGTATGACCCTGCTGCGTGGGCTGTGCTGGAGCAGGCGGTGCACGACTCGGCTGCTACGGCTGTCGCGTTGACAGCGCGGCGGGCGTACGACGTACCTGTCGGTTATCGGTCACGGTATGCCGACCTTTTGATCGCTGTGACGACCAGGAGCGAGCCAGAGGTCGTGGGGCCGGCGCTGATCGCGCTACCTCAGTGGGCGCGCCATAACCCTGCCGTTGCGGGCGTCTGCGCCGACTTCATCACGCGGCTCTCACTGCGTGGTCACGTCTGGCGTCAAGCCACCATTGCTCTCGTCTCGATCGCCGCCGCCGACGCACCGCTCGGCGTGGACGCGCTGGTCGACACGGTCCGCCTACTGGTCCACCTGGAAGCCAACCCGTCCCTCCCCAACGCCACCCCCGACCGCGACCATCCCGCCCGCCAGCGTCTCACCTACCTGGTCTCTCAACTCACCTCCCACTTCAGTTCCCGGCCAACCGCGATCCGCCGCTACCTAACACCGCTGGCCGACGAACTAACCACACCCGACCTCCTGGACCTCCGCCTCCAGCTCCTGGTCCTCGCCCACGACCTACTCGAGCTCGTCACCGACACCACAGATCTGGTCGGGCTGGTCGCCGACGATCCCGTGGCGGCCGTCACCGCGGCCGACCTGATCGGCGCTCGGCTCACCGCCACCGCCTCGACCTGGTCACCCGCCGACCTACTCCCGACCGCCGAGGCCCTGGCGACCTCCACCGACCTCGCCTCCGGCCTCTTCTCCCACGCCCTGCTCCGTGCCGCCGCTCCCCCGGCCGGCTGGCCCGCCCCCTGGCGTTCCGTACTGGTTGCCCTCCGCAACCACCCACAACCGGCCGTACGACGCCGATCCCTCGACCTGACGACAGCCGCGGAGTAGCTCCTGCTCCTCCGCGACCTGCAGCTCACGAGCGCGGCTCCTCTGCGGCCTGTGCCTCGCGGGCGCGCTTGCGGCGCTTGCCTTCGTGCATCGCGGCGACCCGCGCCACCGGGATCTCCCGCCCCTCGGCCAGCACGTCCTCGGGAATCTCCTGCGGCGCGGGCAACGCCTCCGCCCACGGATCCCGGTCGCCGAGCAGCCCAGGCGCCGTACGCACCGTGAAGTCCCGCGGCGACACGTTCTCCAGCTCGTCCCACGCCACCGGGAACGACACGGTCGCCCCCGGCCGGACCCGCGGGCTGTACGCCGCCACCACCGTCGCCCCACCCGAACGCGTCGAGTCGACGAACACCTTCCCGTGCCGGTCCTCCTTGATGTACGCCGTGGTCGCGACCGCCGGATCCAGCCGCTCCGCCCGCGCCGCGATCGCCCGGGTCGCCGCCGCCGCGTCCTCGATCGTCACGGTGTCGGCGATCGGGACGATCACGTGCACGCCCTTCGCACCACTCGTCTTCACCGCGCCCGCCAGCCCCGAATCGGTCAGCGCCTCCCGGACCAGCAACGCCGCCTGCACCGCCATCCCGAACGTCTCCCCCTCGGGCGGATCGAGGTCCAGCACGAGATGCGTGACCCGTTCCCACCGATCGGCCCGCATCAGCGTCGGGTGGTACTCGACGGCCCGCTGGTTCGCGAACCAGAGCAACGTCCGGCGGTCGTCGCACAGCGCGTACGACACCTCCCGCTTCGACGCCTCCGCCCACACCTGCACGGTCTTCACCCACTCGGGCGTGTACTTCGGCACGTTCTTCTGCATGAACTGCGGCTGCCCCGGCCGGATCCGCACCACCGACAACGGCCGCTCACGCAACTCCGGCAGGATCCGCGCGTGCACCGCGTCCAGGTAGTCGACCAGCTCCCGCTTGCTCGCCTCGGCCCCGTCGAACAGCGGCTGGTCCAGGTTGGTCAGGTCGACGCCATCACGCGTCTCGTCCGGCTTCCTCGCCATTCCCCGAGCTTAGAGGGCGTTTGAGAACTCTGCGGCCCCGTACCCTGCTGGAAGTCAGCAGGAGGAGCCGCGCAATGAGCCAGGCGTTCTACTCGCACGCGAAACTGTACGACCTGATGTTCCCCGGTGGCGGGCCGGCCGTCGACTTCTACCGGGCCCACGCCGATCGCCACGGAGGGCGGGTGACATGCGCTCCTTCGACCTGGGCCGCACGTTCGACTTCGTCTTCATCACCGCGAACTCCCTCCTGCATCTTCACGAGAGCGAGGACCTGGCCAACTGCTTCCGGTCGGTGCGCCGGCATCTGGCGCCCGGAGCACGGTTCGTCTTCGACGTGTTCAACCCGAGCATCCGCCTCCTCGCCGACGCCGACGGTGTACGCCGTACCCGCGAGGCGCTGTCCTTCACGGACCCCGACCGCGGCGACGTCACCGTCGACGTCGCCGAAACCTACGACGCCCTGACGCAGGTCACGCGCGGCACGTGGTACTTCTCCACCGCAACCGACCCCGACTTCGTCGCCACCCCGCTCGAAATGAGGAGCATCTTCCCCCAGGAACTCCCGCTCCTCCTCTCCCTCGGCGGCCTCCGCCTGATCGACCGCTTCGGCAACTGGCAGGCCGAACCGTTCACCGCGAACTCACCCCTCCAACTCTGCATCTGCGAGCACGCGTAGCAGGGCTTCGAGAACCAGGTGTTCCTCGCCTGGCTCCAGGGTCTGCGGGTTGAGCGCAATCGCGTCGTCGGGCAGACCGTACGTCCCGACAGAGATCCGTGGGGTGCCGTCCCAGAGGGCCTTGAGTACGGCGTCGCGGTCCCGCAGGCGAAGCACTGCCCGGCTGTGCGGCTGACCGGCCTCGCTCGGGTAGCCGCGCTCGACAACCACCCCTGGAATGCCCTGTAAGCCGACAATCCAGTTGTCGACAATCTGCTCATATCCGGCCACGATCGCCTGTTCGTCCTGGTCGAGCGTCCACTCGACCGCGGCGAGCAGACCCATCAACTCCTCTTTGCCGACCTTCATCCCGCGGCCGATCTCGTGCAGCGGCGAGGTGTGCGCGCGGATCCGCTCGATCAACCAGCGCTTCCCGAGGACAAGCCCGCTCGCCTGCGGCCCGCGCAGTCCCTTGCCGCCGCTGACGATCACCGCATCCGCGCCGACGTCCCGCGTGAACCGCCACAACGACTCCACCGGCGGAATCTGCGCGGCGGCATCCACGATCACCGGCACCCCGAACGCACGCGCACACGCGACAACCTGCTCCACTCCCAACGCACCCGCCGCGTAGTGCGCCCCCGCAAACCACAGCACGCACGCAGGCTTGCCGGAGAGCGCTGTGCGGAGTTCATCGACGGACGGGCCGACCTCGACAACGCGGGCGCCGGTGAGGCGGGCCGAGTAGTCGTAGCCGTTGCGTTGGCTGGCGAACATGACCACGTCAGCCGGCCTCGGAAACGACTGCGACTCAGTGGTGATGCAGGCGGCGATCGTCAACGTGATGCCGGCCGCGGCACCCGAGGTCACGTAGGCAGCCTCGTTGTGGGTCAGGTCCGCGAGCCGCTCCCCCACGCGCTGGTTCAACTCCGGCAGGTCGACGAAGTGTGCTGCCGCCTCGTTCATCGCCTGGATCACCGGTGGCGGCATGAGCGAACCACCCAGGACGGTGACGGTCGCGTTGGCGTTGACGACCGGCCGGACCCCCAGCGGATTCATGCGACGAACTTCGACATCGCCGGTACGCCGGACCGTGCCGCCAGCCACGCGTCGAGGGAGTCGTTGTCGGTTCCGTCGAGATGCGTGACCTGGTAGACCTCCGGATCCGGCAACGCCGCGAGCAGCGAGCCGCACCAGTCCTCGTCGTCGGTCGCCAGCAACGTCCGGCCCGCGACGGCCGGGGCGTGCCGCGCCGGATCGTAGTACGAGAGGGTTGTCGACAATCCTTCTGTCGACAATCCGGCGCGGAGGTGGTCGTTCAGCTCCTCGAGCGGATACAGACACGACTTCAGCCGCGCCTCCATCGCGCGGTAGAACAGCAGGTCCGTCACCCGCACCGAGCTGAACCCGGGCCTCCGCGCGGCAGTCAGTACGGCGAGGTCGTCCCCGGTCACCGCGACCCGCGTGGGATCGACCTCCGCCATCCCCAGCAGGAACTCGGCTGCCCGCAGGCAGTCCGCCGCGATCCCGCGGTAGATGTACGTCGCCGGATCGTCGATCCCCATCGTCAGCAATCCGGGGTACGCCGCCGCGAACCCCTCGTCGGCGAGCCGTTGCCCGCGGTGCATCAGGCTGAGAACGACGTACCGGCTCCGGTCGTTCGGGTGCGGGATGTTGTTGACGCTCCCGTACCGCGGGGTGATCAGCAGCCCCGGGAACGGCCCGTCGCCGGTCGGAATGCTCAAGTTGCCGTACACGCGGTACGGACCGGTGCTCGTGATCCGCAGCGAGTAGAACGTCGCCTCGTCGGTCGTCCGGGCCGGGACGACGTCGAGAACCGGCCGGCCGGGGATCGCCGCGAGTTCGTCGTCGACCGCGGCCCAGTAGGCATCGAAGGTCATCAGGTCACCGTCCCGGGGTGAGTTGCTCGGCAAGAAAGTCCTCCACGATCCGCATCACATCCGGCAGTCCGGCGTGATGCGCGCAGTGCGGGTACGTGTGCAATGTCTTCTCGCAGGTCAGTACCCGATGCAGCGCGAACCCGGTCTCCGGCGGACAGACGTCGTCCTCGAGGCCGACGTACAGCAATGTCGGCGCCTGCACCTTCGGCGCGAAGTTCAGGCCGTCGTAGTACGCGACGGTCTCCCGCACGCGGTCCACGTCCTTCGGGTGGATCCGCAGGTACTCGTTGATCTCCTCGTACGGGTACGACCGGGTCAGCGTCGGCGCGGTCATGATCCCGCACAGGTACGGCGCCCCGGCCGCGACGCAGCGGATCGCGTCCGGCATCAGCGCGGCCGTGGAGATCCCGAGCCCGCCGCCCTGGCTCGAGCCCTGCAGCCCGATCCGCAGATTGTCGACATCAGGACGATCCAGCAGTACTTCGACCGCGCGCACCACGTCGAGGTAGAACCCGCGGTACCCGTACGTGTTCGGGTCGACGATGTTGTGCGTGAGCAGGCCCGGGTAGCCGGGATTGAACACGTCGTTCGAGCGGAGCTTCCCGCGCGGGGCGATCGCGAGCGTCGCGTAGCCGAGCTCGGCCCATTCCTTCGGGACCGTCGGCTCCGAGATGTACCCCGGGATCGTCACCAGGCCCGGCAGCGGGCCGGGGCGATCCCGCGGGACGGCGTACCAGCCGGCGATCCGGAGTCCGCCGTAGCTGGTGAAGCGCAGATCGTAGACAATCACACGATCTGTCGACAGAGCCGGCATCTCGGTGAGGACCGGGTCGAGCGGGTACGACGCGCAGTCCGCGAGGCCGGCCTGCCAGAAGGCGTCGAAGTCTTCCGGCAGCTCGACCTCGACGGTCGCGTTCTCGGGGTCTCTCAAGAGCGTTCCTTTCACTGGGGAGCATGGAGGGCGGCGCCGTCGGTGCCGAACAGATGCAGGCGCGCCGGGTCGAGGCCGACGTACACCGTGCTGTCGTGGCCGAGGCGGAACGGGGTGGGGACGCGGGCTCTCAGCAGTTCGCCTTCGATGTTGACGGTGACGAGGACGTCGGGGCCGAGCGGTTCGGAGACGAAGACCTTCCCGGGGTGGTAGCCGCCGACCGGCGTGGTCGACAGTGTGAGGCCTTCCGGGCGGATCCCCAGCACGACCGCGCGGTCGGCCGCGTCCAGCGGCAGTGTGAGGGTTTGGGCGAGAGGTTGGGTCAGCGACGGTGAGCGGAAGACCCGGACGCCGTCGACGTCGGCGAGTTCGCCGGTGAGGAAGTTCATCGGCGGTGAGCCCATGAACGAGGCGACGAAGCGGTTCGCCGGGCGTTCGTAGATCTCCTCCGGGGTCGCGCACTGCTGGACGACGCCGTCGCGCAGTACCGCGATCCGGTCGGACATCGTCATCGCCTCCACCTGGTCGTGCGTGACGTAGATGAAGGTCCGCGCCACGTCGACGTGCAGGCGCTTGATCTCGGCGCGCATCAGCACCCTGAGCTGAGCGTCCAGGTTGGACAGCGGCTCGTCCAGCAGGTACGCCCCGGCGTCGCGGACGATCGCCCGGCCGAGCGCCACCCGCTGGCGCTGGCCGCCGGACAGCTCGCGGGGCTTGCGGTCGAGCAGGTCCTCGATGTCGAGCGTCCGGGCGGCCCGCCGTACCTCCTCGGCGATGGTTGCCTTGGGCACCCGCATCATCCGGAGCGCGAACCCGATGTTCTGTGCGACGGTCTTGTGCGGGTAGAGCGCGTAGCTCTGGAACACCATCGACACGTCGCGCTTGTTCGCCGGCAGCCAGCTGACCGGCTTGCCGTCGAAGAAGATATCGCCCGCGGTCGCACGTTCCAGCCCGCAGATCATCCGCAACGTCGTCGACTTCCCGCACCCGGACGGTCCGACCAGCGTGAGGAACTCCTGGTCCTGGATCGTCAGGTTCAGATTGTCGACAACCAGTTTGTCGGCGAACTTCTTGCTGACACCTTGCAGCTGTACTTCGGCCATCTCGCCTCAGCCCTTCACGGATCCGGCGGCCATGCCCTGCACCAGCTTGCGCTGGAAGAGCAGTGCCAGCACCAGGGGTGGGACGACCGCGAGCACTCCGGCCGCGGCCATCACGGTGAACTGCGTGTTGAAGTCGGTGGCGAAGTTCGCCGCGACCACGGGGATCGTCTTCGCCGCCTTCGTGCTGGTCAGGAACAGCGCGAACATGAACTCGTTCCACGCGGTCATGAACGCGAACACCGCGGCCGCCACCAGCCCCGGCGCCGCCACCGGCAGGAACACCGTCCACATCGTCCGGAACCAGCCGCACCGGTCGACCCGCGCCGCTTCCTCGAGCTCACGCGGCACCGACCGGAAGAAGTCCTTCAGGATCCAGATCGTGATCGGCAGCGCGAACGTCGTGTACGACAGGATCAGCGCCAGGTAGGTGTCGAGCAGCCCGAACGACCGCATCAGCAGATAGAACGGGATGATGATCGCGATCCCCGGCACCATCCGGGTCAACAGGTACAGCACGAGCAGCACCTGACTCCCACGGAACTTCAGCCGCGAGAACGAGTACGCCGCGAACGTCGCCAGCGCCAGGTTCAGTACGGCGGTTGCCGTCGCCACGATCAGGCTGTTCCGCAACGAGTACGGCGTCTCCGACACCGCGCGCCCACCGACCAGCTCCTGCGCCGCGTCCGGGCGGACGAACCCGAGGTAGTTCGCCAATGTCGGATGCGTCGGAACCCAGTGCGGCGGCACCGAGATCGCGTCCACCTCGTGCATGAAGCTCATCGCGACGATCCAGTAGAACGGCAACACCAAATACAACCCGAACCCGACCGCCAGCACGTACAGCACGATTTTCTTCCACGGAATCCGGTACCTCAAGGGAGCCTTCATACGTCGAAATTTCCCTTCCGGTAGAGGAGGCCGATGTAGGCGACCGAGATCAGCAGGGTGATGGCGGTGATGACCCAGGCGTAGGCGCTGCCGAGGCCGAAGTCGGTGAAGGTGAGGACGGTCTGGACGTCGAGGAGGGCGATCGTGGTGGTTGCGTCGCCGGGGCCGCCGCCGGTCAGGACGTAGATCGTGTCGAAGGCGCGGAACGCGTTCATGGTTTCGAGGATCAGCACGATCAGCAGCGGGTGCAGCAGCCACGGGACGGTGACCTGGGTGAAGCGGCGCCAGGCGCCGGCTCGGTCGACCGTCGCGGCGTCGTACAGCTCTGAGGGGATTGTCGACAATCCGGCGAGCAGGATGATGACCGAGAACGGCAGCGTGTTCCACACCTGCGCCAGTGCGGTGAACAGGAACGCGCCGGTGCCGGACGTCAGCCACGCGTGGTACCCGTCGATCAGGCCGAGCTGCCGCAGCAGGCCGTTCAGCGCGCCGGTCTTCGCGTCGAAGATCGTCCGCCACATCAGGCCGTTCACCACCCCGGGCATTGCCCAGGGCAACAACGCGAGGCTGAGCAGCAGACCTCGGCCGTGGAACCGTTCGTTGAGCACCAGCGCCAGGATCAGCGCCAGTACGACGGTGAGCCCGAGGACCACCACGACGAACAGTGCCGACACCTTCAACGCGTTCAGGAACGCGTGGTCGCTGAGCAGCGAGGTGTAGTTGTCGAAGCCGATGAATCGCTTGGCCCGTGGGCGTTTCAGGTTGTTCTTCTGCAGGCTGACGTAGAACGAGTACCCGATCGGATACGCGACCAGCAGGGCGATCACGACGATGGCCGGGGCGTTCAGCGCCCAGGCCTTCGCGTTGTCGCCCAGCGGTCGGCGTTCGGCGAAGGCGGCCATGCTCAGGAGTACTTCTTCTTGAGCGTGCCGGCGGTCTGCGCGAGCGAGTCGACCGCGGCCGACGGCTGGGTCTGGTTGCTCAGCACGCCCTGCACGACCTTGTGCATCTCGGTCTCGAACTCGGTGTACCACGGCACGCCGAGGACGTTGCGCGGCTTCGCGATCTCGGCGAGGTGCGCGTAGATCTTCGGATCGGCGAACTTGCGGAGCGCCGCGACGATCGTAGGATCGTCGACCATCTTCTTGTAGGCAAACCCGAGCCCGCGCTGCAGGAACCAGAACTTCGCCGTGTACGGCTGCTTCTTGTCGTCGTACCCACCGAGGTACGTGAGCAGCTTGAACGCGTTGTCCTTGACCTCGGTGTCCTTGGCCAGGCTGTACATCCGGGTATTGCTGACCGTCGCGTGTTCCTTGCCGTCCAGGCTCGGGACGAGCGCCATCCGGATCTTCCCGGCGGCCTTCGACTTGGCCGGGTCGTTGTAGTCGCGGCTCGCGTACCGCGCGCCGATCGTGTACGCGTACCGGTTGGCCTTCATCGCGTTGTCGACCGGCACCGGCAGCAGCTGCAGCGACGCCGGGTCGATCACCTTGGACTTGGTCGCCGCCTGCTGAATCCAGGCGAACACGTCCTTCGTGACCGTGTCCGACGTGTTCATGATCGGGTTCTGCTGATCGTCGAACAGGTTCCCGCCACTGCCGTACACGAGCGCCCACACCCACGACCACCAGGTGTCGGACAGCTGCGCCGGCAGACCGATCGGGTACTGCAGGATCCCGGCGTTCTTGATCTTCAGCGCCTGCGCCTCGAGTTCGTCGAGACTCGCCGGCGGCTTCGAGATCCCTGCCTGGGTGAGGATTCCGGCGTTGTACGTGAGGCAGTTCGAGTCGGTGTAGTACGGCAGGCCGTAGCGCTTCCCGTCGTACGTCATCGCCTGCGCGTTGCCGGGGTAGATCGCGTCGTAGATCTCGTCGACACCGGCCATGCCGTCGAGCGGCTGCAGGTAGTCGCCGTCGACCCAGGCCGCGAGCGAGTCGTCGTACACGTAGAGCGCGTCCGGACCGCCGCCGCCGGTGAACTCGGCGACCACCTTCTGGACGTACTGCGCGCTGGTGATCGGGGTGTAGTCGACCTTGATGTTGCTGGTCTTGGTGAAGTTGTCGAGGTTCTGCTGGACGAGGGCGGCCTCGTAGTCCCAGCCCTCGAACTTGACGCTCCCGTCCCCGGCCCCTCCACCGGAGGAGGACTTGCCGGAACAGGCGGTCAGGACAGCGGGCGGGACCAGTCCGAGACCGGTCAGCTTGAGGATGTGGCGGCGGGTGAGCTCCATGGTTGTGCCTCCAACGCTTGGGCGATGCGCAGTCGGTACAGACGCGTCGGGCGTCCTTTGGGGTGGTGCTGGGCGGTGCCCTCGACGCTCACCAGGCCGCCGGCGTCGAGGGTCCGGATCAGGCGGCGCCCGCTCTGGTCCGTGATTCCGAGATGACCGGCAAGCTCCCCAGGCGAGAGCGTGCGGCCTTGCAGTTCCTGGTCCAGCGCGGCCAGCCGGGAGACGGTGGTCGCGCTCAGACCGACGTACTTCGCGAGGTGTTCGACGTCGTCGCCGTGCGACCGGTACGAGTACCGCAGCGCCTCGCCGGCCGGCCCCATCGGGCCGATCACGACACCACTGTCCTCGAACAGGTACGCGCACGGCTCGGCCGCGAGTTCGGCCCGCGCCGCGGCCTGCTCGGCGAGCAGCACGCAGTTGCGGGCCGAGACCCCGACCCCGAAACCGGCCGAGATCCGCGCACCGAGCGCCGCGGCGGCCTCGGCGAGCGCCGGTACTGCTACCCAGTTGCGGGTGATCCGCTCGAACAACGCCTTGTGGGCGAAGACGACGACACCGCGGCGCCCGCGGTTCTCGATCCAGGCGCCGGCGAACTCGGGGGTGTTGTGCAGGTGGTTCATCAGCCCGACCCGGGCCCGGTCCTCGTCCGGCGCGTCCGAGATCAGGAACACGCCGGCCGCGAACCGTTGCGCACTGGCCCGCTCGGACTCGATCCGCAGCGCGAGCTCGTGCAGCTCCGTCCGGATCGTCGCCGGGACCGGCATCCCGCTCATGATCGGGACCTGCCCGGCCAGCTGTTCGCGGACCGCGGCCCGCACGCTGATCACGTAGCTGCGCCCGCCGAACCGCGCGAACGCGTCCCGGTGGAACGCCGCGATCTCGTCCACCGTCTGGGTCGGTGCATAGGGCAAGCAGTCGATCTGGTCCTGGTCGAGGTCCAGCGCGGCGGCCACCGCCTCGACCGCCTCGGCCGGGAACGTGTCGATACTGACCGGTGTCCGGCCCCAGCCGCGTTCCTGCGCACGGTAGAGCGCGAGCGTCAGGTCGAGCGCCGACGACCGGATCACGCCGACCGGCAGGCCCGGCGGCAGGAGTTCCTGGCTGGCCGTGTACGGCACCGGTCCGGCCAGGAAGCCGTCGAGCCGCGTCGTACTCAGGAACTCGGCGACCCGGTCGCGGATCTCGTCCTCGTGGTCGTAGCTGACCCACTCGAGATCCACGCCGCTCAGCGTGCGCGCGGCGTCGTGGAACAGCTCGTCGTGGGTGGCGTGCGTGACGACCCCGATCACGATGCCCACGGCGCTCCTTCCGCGAACCAGGTTCGACGAGACTTACGAACTATGTTCGGAAATGATTCGTAAATCCATTGCCGTCAAATTTCCCCTGCCGGGCGGGTTCAGGTCAAGGGATCGTGCGGGATTCGTTCAAGCCACGGCCGCCGTACGGCTCGTAACGTCGCGTCATGATTCTTGTTACCGGTGGGCTCGGCATGATCGGCGCCCACACCGCCCGCGCGCTCCTCGACACCGGCCAGGAAGTCGTCGTCACGTCGCACCGTCGGGGTGACGTGCCGTCCTTCCTCGACGGCAAGGTCACGGTGGAGTCCTTGGACGTCACCGACCGGGACGCGTTCCTCGCCCTCGGGAAGCGCTACGCCATCAGCGACATCGTGCACCTCGCCGGCACCATCCCCGGTGCGGACCCGGTCGCGTACTTCCGCACCGACACCGCCGGCCTGCTGAACGCGCTCGACGCAGCTCGCGCCTGGGGTGTACGCCGGTTCGCGGTCGCGAGCAGTATCGGCGTGTACATCGGCCAGCCCGAAAGCCCGTGGCACGAGGGCCTCGCGCTATCGGACGCGGACCTGCCGCACCTGATCGTCGCGTTCAAGAAGGCGGTCGAACCGATCACCACCCACGCCCTGCAGGGTTCCGGCGTACAGCCGGTCATCCTCCGGATCGGGTCGACGTGGGGACCGCTGATGGATCCGGAGTCGGTGTTCAACTTCATCCCGCCGTACGTCAGCGCCCTGCAGCGAGGCGAACAGCCCGCTCCGTTACGCGCCGAGGACGGCGGCGACTCGTGCTACGCGCCGGACGCGGGACGTGCGATCGCGTTGCTGATGACGGCGGAGACGCTGAACCACACCACGTACAACGTGTCCAGCGGACGCCCCACGACGAACCGCGAATTGGCTGACGCCCTGAACGTCGACACTGTGCCCGGCGGGCAACTGACCCCGCATCTCGACATCAGCCGGCTCACCGCGGACACCGGATACACGCCGGAGTACGACGCCGCCGAAGCAGTCGCCCACTACATCGCCTGGCGTTCCCAGAACGCTCGCTGAAGGAGTCCAGATGCTCGAGCCGAGAGTACGCAGTGTCCTCGACGCCGCGTCGTACGCGCACCTCGCGACCGTCCTGCCGGACGGTTCGCCGCACAGCACACCGGTGTACGCCGGCACCCGTGGGGATCAGATCGTCTTCTTCACCGGGCCGACGATGCGGAAGGGGCGGAACCTGCGGCGGGATCCCCGGTTGGCCTTGTCGATCGTGCCCGCCGACAACCCGTTCGAGCCCGTGGTCGTCCGCGGGGCGGGTGGTCGAGTGGATCGAGGGCGACGAGGCGTGGGAGATCATCGACCGGCTCGTGGCGAAGTACATCGACCTGAAGTACCCCCGCGACCAGGAACGAGTGGTGCTGGTCGTCGAGCCCGAACACCAGAAGGTCGGCATGAGCTGATATCCATTGCTCTCGTGTTGGTTCTGCTGTGTGGGACATCATTCTCGGGGAAGAGCACGGTTGCGCAGGAGTTGGCTCGGCGGTTGCCGGCGCGGGTCGTGAGCCTCGACGAGATCAACGAACGGCGCGGACTGTGGGGCGGGGACGGGATCCCGGTCGAGGAGTGGGTCCGGACGCACCAGATCGCACAGGCCGAGGTGCTGGAGTTGCTGTCGGCCGGGGCGACGGTGGTGGTGGACGACACGAGCTCGCCACGCTTCCTGCGGGACGGCTGGCGAGCGCTGGCGGCTGGTGCCGGGGTCGAGTTCAGGTTGGTGTACGTCGAGGCCGACGAGGCAACGGTCCGCGCCCGCCGTGACCGCAACCGTGTCTCTCCGCACCGTCCGGACGTCGCGGACGACGTACTGGAACGGCATCTGGCCGAGTTCGAGCCGCCCGGAGCGGACGAGGACGCCGTCCGGGTCCGGGGCACCGAGGATCTCGGTCAGGTGTGAGGCGCGGGCCGATACCAGCGCCCGGGTGCCCGCCGTCGGGAGAGCGGGCAGCGGATATCCGTTCTTGTTGTGGGTTCTCCCCTGGTGTGCCAGGGGAGAACCCACAACAGGAGTGGATATCCCTTCGTCTGCGGGCCGCAGAGAAGCATGCGGTGGGCACAGAGCAGGACACCTCCGTAGGTGCTTCACAACGTGGCGGTAGCCCGCCGCCGGAGGCGGCCAACAAGCAGTCGCCGCCGAAAGCGGTGTTGTCAGCCGCCGGAGACGCCGATTTCGGCGTCGGCGAGGTCCGCTGTGAGGCCGTCGGTGTCGTTGAGCCAGCCTTCGGGGAGGACGATGTGGTCGCGGGGGCTGCCTTGGCGGCCTCGGGGGGCGCCTAGCTCGGCGACCGGGAAGGGGACGGTCGGGTCGAGTTGGGCGAGTAGTTCGTCCAGGCGGGTGAGGGTGTCGACCATGCCGAGGGCGGCGCGGAGTTCGCCGCCCGCGGGGAAGCCCTTCAGGTACCACGAGACGTGTTTGCGGAAGTCGCGCAGGCCGCGCTGCTCCCCCATCAGTTCGGCGAGGAGTTCGCCGTGCCGGCGCATCACCGTGGCAACCTCGCCGAGGGTCGGCAGTTCCAGCACCTCGGACCCTGCGAACGCGGCCGCCAGGTCGCGGAACAGCCACGGCCGGCCGAGGCAGCCGCGTCCGACGATCACCCCGGCGCAGCCGGTTTCGGCGACCATCCGGAGGGCGTCGCCCGCTTCCCAGATGTCGCCGTTGCCGAGCACCGGGATGTCGACGTGCTCCACGAGCGCGGCGATCGTCGACCAGTCCGCCTGGCCGGAGTACGCCTGCGCGGCGGTCCGTCCGTGCAGCCCGATCGCGGCCGCGCCGGAGTCCGAGGCGATCTGTCCGGCGTCCAGGTAGGTCTGGTGCGACGCGTCGATCCCGATCCGCGTCTTCATCGTCACCGGTACGCCGTACGGTTCGGCCGCGTGGACCGCCGACCGCAGGATCGCGCCGAGCAGGTTCCGCTTCCACGGCAGCGCGGCGCCGCCGCCCTTGCGGGTCACCTTCGGCACCGGGCAGCCGAAGTTCAGGTCCACATGCGCGACGCCGTACGAATCGCAAAGGATCTGCACCGCACGCCCGACATAGACAGGGTCCACGCCGTACAGCTGCACCGACCGCACGGTCTCGGTCTCGGCGAACGTCAGCATGTCCAACGACTTCTGGTCGCCCTCGACGATGCCGCGCGACGTGATCATCTCGCACACGTAGAGCCCGGCGCCCTGCTCCGCGCACAGCCGGCGGTACGCCGCGTTCGTGATGCCGGCCATCGGCGCCAGCACCACCGGCGTCTCGATCGTGAGGTTGCCCAGCTTCAGCACGTCACGCCTTCTTCACGACGACGTCGCCGTTGCCGGTGATCGAGGCCTTGTACGGCTGGACCGCATTCGCGGTCGTGGTCACGTCGCAGCCGATCGGCAGCCCGTCGTGGACGACGATGCCGATGTCCTCCATCTCGCAGGTCACCTTCGAGGCGCCGGGCGCAACCCGCAGGACCGCGTCCATCACCTTCGGCCGGACGATCGCGATCTCCTCGGAGGTGAACTTGTACGACGCGCTGTACTGCTTCGCGTCCACGGTGAGCTTCCCGGTGAACGGCTTGCCCGAATACGTCACGGTGCAGTCCAGCGAGTGCGTCCCGGCCGTCTCGACCTTGTCGATCCCCGGGCACTTCACCGTCGTCTTGGCCGCCCGGCCGGCCGCGACCTGGGTCTTCTTCGCGATCGCGAACGTGATCCGCTCGGCCAGCGGCGCGTCGTCGGCGGGCGCGCCGGTGACCTTCGGCGTCGGCCACGGCGTACTCGGCGTCGGCAGCGGGGTCAGCGACGGCGTCGACGCGGTCGGGATCGACGCGGTGGGAGTCAGCGACTCCCCCACGGTCGGCACACTCGACGACGGCGTCGGCGAACCCGTCGGCTTGCTGTCCGAGCACGCCGCCAGCGCGAACAGCGCCAGTCCCGCGAGCAGCCCCCGTGCGACCCGCATGCTCAGCAACCCACCAGGTGCTGGGCGAGGTACCCGGTGACCTCGGTGAGCGCGACCCGCTCCTGCTTCATCGAGTCGCGTTCCCGGATCGTCACCGCCTGGTCCTCGAGGGTGTCGAAGTCGACGGTGATGCAGTACGGCGTACCGATCTCGTCCTGGCGCCGGTACCGGCGGCCGATCGCGCCGGCGTCGTCGAAGTCGACGTTCCAGTTCTTCCGCAGCTCGGCGGCCAGGTCGCGGGCCTTCGGCGACAGGTCGGCGTTCCGGGACAGCGGCAGTACGGCGGCCTTGACCGGCGCGAGCCGCGGGTCGAACCGCAGCACGGTCCGCTTGTCGACGCCGCCCTTCGCGTTCGGCGCCTCGTCCTCGGTGTAGGCGTCGAGCAGGAACGCGAGCACGTTGCGGGTCAGCCCGGCCGCGGGCTCGATCACGTACGGCGTCCAGCGCTCGCCCTTCTCCTGGTCGAAGTACGACAGGTCGGCGCCGGAGTGCTTGGAGTGCGTGGACAGGTCGAAGTCGGTGCGGTTCGCGATGCCCTCGAGCTCGTCGAACTCCTTGCCGCCGAAGTTGAACCGGTACTCGATGTCGACGGTGCGCTTCGAGTAATGGCTGAGCTTCTCCTTCGGGTGCTCGTACAGGCGCATGTTGTCCGGGTTCAGCCCGAGGCCGGTGTACCAGTCCCAGCGGGCCTTCAGCCAGTACTCGTGCCACTCCTCGTCGGAGCCGGGCTCGACGAAGAACTCCATCTCCATCTGCTCGAACTCGCGGGTCCGGAAGATGAAGTTGCCCGGGGTGATCTCGTTGCGGAAGCTCTTGCCGACCTGGGCGATGCCGAACGGCGGCTTCTTCCGCGCGGTGCCCATCACGTTCGCGAAGTTCACGAAGATGCCCTGCGCGGTCTCGGGACGCAGGTAGTGCAGGCCCTCAGAGGACTCGACCGGGCCGAGGTAGGTCTTCAGCAGGCCGTTGAACATCCGCGGCTCGGTGAAGGTGCCCTTGTTGCCGCAGTTCGGGCAGGCGAGCTCGGCGAGCTTGACGTCGTCGGCGTCCTTGTTCTTCCGGCGCGCGTAGTCCTCGCGCAGGTGGTCGTCACGGAACCGCTTGTGGCAGGACTGGCACTCGGTCAGCGGGTCGACGAACTCGGACAGGTGCCCGGACGCCTCCCAGACCTGGGTCGGCAGGATCACCGACGAGTCCAGCCCGACGATGTCGTCGCGGCCGGTCACCATCGTCCGCCACCACTGGCTACGGACGTTGTTCTTCAGCTCGACGCCGAGCGGCCCGTAGTCCCAGGCCGACTTGGTACCGCCGTAGATCTCGCCGCACGGGTACACGAAGCCTCTCCGCTTGCTGAGGCTGACGACGGCATCGACGGTTTCCACGGGCACTTTTGGACTCCAGAACAGGTACAGAACTAGTACTGACAGATCTACGGAAGGAACCAGGCTATCGGTCCGGGGCGGCCGCGATCGAATCCGTGCTACGGCAGCAACTCTTCGTACGCGCTCGGCTCGTCGATCGCCTGCGACAGCAGCGGTACCGCGGTCAGCTTCACCTCGTACGGCGACAACGCCCTCCGGTACGACCCGATGTTCTCGAACTCGAGCGTCAACGCCAACAGTTCGGGGTCGTCGACGTTCCGCCCGGTCCGCGCCGCCACGAACCCGCGCTGCTTCGCGAGCACCTCGACCGCGGCCTGCAACCGCTCTCCGAACCCGGCCTGCTCGGACTCCGTCACCCGGAACCTGATCACCACGAACACGGGCCCACCCTAGAGACCTGGAACAATGGGGACATGAGCACCCCCAGCAGCCCGTTGCGGCAGCGGATCACGAAGGTCAGTTATCCGTACGTCGCGAAGCTGCACGCCGCACCCAAGCTGACCCTGCCCGGTATCACCCTGGTGCTGGCGCTGGCCGGGGTGTTCGCGCCGGTCGCGGTCGGCGTACCGGCGCTGGTGCTGCTGGCGTTGCTGCTCGGGTGGCTCGCGTTCCTGTCCTGGCCGGCGGTGACCGGCGGGCCGAAGTTCCTGCGGATCTTCTCGATCCTGGTGATCCTGCTGTTCGCGGTCTCCCGGATCGCCAACGGCTAGGCGGGGAATTGCCAGACACCACCTAGGGCCGGCCGAGGCTGTCGTACGCCGCTTCGACAGCTGCCTCGCGCAACTCCGCGACCGGCTCGTGGTCGATCATCACCGCGCAGTCGGACAGGCCGCCGAGCGCGACCATGCAGCGGACCACGTCGGACAGCGTCGGTTCGGTGCCGACGAGCAGTTCGGCGATCGTGCCGCGCCATTCGATGAAGCGGTCGGTGAGCTTCAGTTCGTGCAGCACCGACAGGTCCCGGATCGCGAGCTGGATCATCCCGCGGTGCCGGTAGGACAGGTCGAAGTACGAGCCGAGCAGCTCCCGCGGCGGCACGGGTGCGGCCGCGCGCCGGTCGGCGGCGTACGCCTCGAAGTCGGCGATCATCGGCTCGACCAGGCTGTTCAGCAGTTCCTCGCGGGACGCGAAGTGGTAGTAGAGCGCCGGTTTGGTGACGCCGAGCCGGTCGGCGATGTCGCGCAGGCTGGTCTGCTGCACGCCCTGTACGGCGAACAGCTCGAGCGCGGCCTGCTGGATCCGCGCCCGGGTGTCACCGGTCCGTTGTCTCGGCATGCCGCCCAGATTATCTGACCTTCCGTTAAGTAAGCCATTGACAACGCCCACCTCGTTACTTACCTTCCGATAAGTAAGGAGGTGGCGATGAAGATTCTGATCTCCGGCGCGAGCGTCGCCGGACCGGTGCTCGCCTACTGGCTGCACCGCTACGGTTTCGAGCCGACCGTCGTCGAACGCACCCTGGCCGCGCGGCACGGTCTCGGCGGCCACGCCGTCGACCTGTACGCCGCGGCCGCCCACGTCACCCGCCGGATGGGCTGCTGGGACGCGATCGAGGCGGCCCGCACCCGGCTCGACACGATGACCGTCGAACGGTTCGGCAGGCGCCCGGTCGAGGTCGACCTCCGCCGGATGTACGCCGGGATCTCGAGCCGGCACGTGGAGATCCTGCGCGGCGAGCTGACCAGGATCCTGTACGGCGCGAGCCGCGACAGCGCGGAGTACCTGTTCGGCGACTCGATCGCGGACCTGCACGACGACGGCGTGGGCGTCGACGTGACGTTCGACTCCGGACTGCAACGGCGCTTCGACCTGGTGATCGGGGCGGACGGCCTGCACTCGAACGTCCGGCGGCTCGTGTTCGGTCCCGAGCAGGAGCTGCAGCGCCCGCTCGGCGGGTACCTCGCGGTGTTCTCGATGCCGGACGTGTTCGGCCTCGGCAACCGCATGCTCGCGCACTTCTCGGTCGGCAAGCTGGTCGGCGTCTACGGCGTCCACCAGACCGGCCAGGTCCGCGCGGGCTTCCTGTTCCGCGGCGACCTGACGTACGACCACCGCGACAAAGAGCAGCAGAAGGCCCTGCTGGTGAAGGAGTTCCGCAACTACGGCTGGAAGGGCGCCCGAGCTACTGCAGCACCTGAAGACAGCCGAGGACTTCTACTTCGACTCGATCGCCCAGATCACCCTGGACAGCTGGCACCGCGGCCGGATCGGGCTGGTCGGCGACGCCGGGTACTCCCCCGGCCCGGCTGTCGGCGGTGGCACCAGCCTGGCCGTCGTCGGGGCGTACGTCCTGGCCGGCGAGCTGGCGAAGGCCGGGCCCGCAGGACTGCGCAACTACGAGCAGGTGATCCGGCCGCTCGTAGACAACAGCAGGAAGCTCAGCCCGAAGGTCATGGGTACGGTCATCCCCAGCAGCGCGCTGGCGGTGCGGCTGATGCCAGGAGCAGCCGCCACGTTGGCCAAGCTACCTACGGCACTCCAACGCCTTATCTGGTCGCAGAACGCAGTAGGCAAGGTGTTCAGCTCGACCACTCTCCCGGACTACTCACACCTCCTGCAGCCCGAGAGCAGCCAGCCGGTCCCGTAGCCACGACAGCTCCTTGCTGAGCCGTTTCGCCAACGCCTGCTGGGTTCTGGGCTCCCGCGCCCACACGTACACCTCTGACTCCAGGTGGTGCGTCAATGGATGCCCACCACCCACCAGCCGCTCCAGACAGTCCTCCAGTACGCCGGTAGTCGCACTAAGCGGAGCTGGTGGCGCCGAATGAGCCGCCAGGTGCGCGTGCATCCGCCAGGCCGCATGTCCCGACAGCTGCGGGGACTGGGTGATGTCGTCCACGCCAGGCCCACCCCACTCACGCACCTGCCGCAAGTACTTCGGTACGCCGAGCTGACCGAGCACGTACCGTCCGGACGCGTCTGACGGGTCCACGAGCGTCGGAGCGACCGACAGTTGCGCTTTGACCACATCCACGCCCGCGCGCCACAGGAGCTCGAAAGACTCGGCAGGGTCCTCGTACTGCACCGCGAGATGACATACGTCGAGCCCCAGCCCGATCCGCGACGTACCGCCGTACGGGCTCGCGTAACGGCCCAGCCACGCCGCAGCCTGCCCAATCATCTCCAAAACGCACCCAGGCTCGGTTTCGACCGCAATACGGATCCGCCGGCCGGTCCTGGCCTCAGTACGCGCCAGGTGCTGCTCGACACGGTCGAACGCCTCCCGCGCCGCACGGTGACGCGCCCGCGACCACGGCACCCGCCACGCGAGCGGCACGGTCGAGATCGACCCGTACGGCGCATCGTCCGGCAACAGGTCGGCGAGTACGTCGACCAGGTCGAGCGTGAACCGCAGTCGCTCGGGCTCGGTCCAGTCCGGGCAGTACAGGTCCGTACCGCCCGACTGGCCGGTGTGCGGAATGCCGTTCACCGTCACGACTTCCAGCTGATTGCGGTGCAGCGCCCGCCGGAGCTTGCTCAACGACGCCGGCGAGTTCGCCAACCGGTCCGCGAGCCGGTGCGGGAACCACAACCCAACTCCCAGCACCGGTACGTCGAGCGCGGACCGCACCAGCCCGGCACACCCGTCGAGCCGCGCGACGAGCTCGTCCAGGTCCGCGGCCGGATGTACCGACGCGCAGTACCCCAGATGCACTGTCGAACCGTCCCGATGCCTGAACCTCATCAGCACCCCCGTACAGCCACGGAAAGTAAGCATTGTCAGACGTTCCGTGACCTACTAGCAGCGTACGAGCTGCCGAGCGACTAGGTCGCGGGATCCGGCGTGGCGACCAGGTCGCGGGAGCGGTCCGCGACTGCCATCGCCGCCAGCGCGGTGGTCAACGGAACGGCCGCGATGATGCCGAGGCTGCCGACCAGACCGCGGACGACCTCCATCGCGACCGCCTCGGTCGAGATCACCGAGAGCATCGGCAGGTCCTGGATCGCGAACACGAGCAACACCGGCATCGCGGCACCGGCGTACGCCAGGACCAGCGTGTTCACCACCGAGGCCACGTGCGTCCGGCCGATCCGCAGGCCCGCGGACAACAACTCGCGGCGGCTCGCAGCCGGGTTGGCGGCGGACAGCTCCCACACCGCGGCCGCCTGGGTGACCGTGACGTCGTCCAGTACGCCGAGCGCGCCGATCACCATCCCGGCGACCAGCAGCCCGGTGATGTCGAGATCCGGTGCGAACGCCTTCGCCGACGACGCCCCCTCCGCGGCCAGCCCGCTGAGCTGCGAGAACCCGGTGAAGAACCAGCCGAGCAGCACGGTCAGCCCGAGCGCGGCGATCGTACCGGCGAGCGCGATCGCGGACTCGGCGTTGATCCCGTGGGTGAGGAACACCGCGATCGTCATGATCACCGCGCCGCCGACCACCGCGACCAGCAGCGGACTCGAGCCGCGCAGGATCGCCGGCAGGATGAACTTCGTCAGCATCACCCCGGTCACCGCGAGCGCGACCAGCGCCGCGAACCCGCGCCACCGCGACAGTGCGACGACCGCGATCGCGAAGATCACCGCGAGGACCAGCAGCGGTTTGGTCCGGTCGTGGTCGACGTACTGGTACTTCTGGTCCAGCGGCGCGCCGTCCTGGACGCCGAGCATCACCACCTGACCGGTTTCGACTGCGATCGCCGTACCGCCCGCCGTCGGCACCTGGACCGGGACCGACTTGCCCTTGTCCGGGCCGGCGCTCAGCTTGACCGTGGCCAGGTTGCACTTGTCCTGCGGGTTCGGGCAGGTCTTCAGCGCGGTCACCTGACCGCGGGCGGTGCTCGTCTGGTAACCCTGTACCTTCACGCCGCCGCCCGGCCAGAGCACGACCAGCAGCACCACGGAGGCGATGATCAGCGGGATCAGTACGGCGGCGACCACCACCCGGACCCGCCGCGCCACGACAGCATCCGAGTTCACCACCGAGGTGTCCACCACGTGATCCCCGTGGCCGTGCCCGTGCCCGTGGCCCTGCGGGAGGTCGAGCGTCTTGCGACGGTTGCTCTTACGGTCGGCACGCCGACGCCCGACGTTGCGGCTGGCCATCGTGAACTCCCTGTTTTGACAATCAGTTCCAGCTAGAATGAAAATGATTGTCATGAGATCTGGTCTTCGAGCAATTATTGCCGGTGCCGCGACGCTGGCCGTCCTCGCCCTCGCGGGGTGCGGCGCCGCGACCGCCGACGGTACTGCCGACGGCAAGCTCAGCGTGGTCGCGTCGTTCTACCCGCTCGAGTTCATCGCCCGCACGGTCGGCGGCGACGCCGTGCACGTGACCACTCTCACCGCTCCCGGCGTCGAACCGCACGACCTCGAGCTGACGCCCAAGCAGGTCGCCTCGATCGCCGAGGCCAAGCTCGTCGTGTACGAGAAGAACCTGCAGCCCGCCGTCGACGAAGCGGTCGCGCAGAACGCCAAGGACGCCGGCTTCGACGTCGCCCCGGCCGCCCAGCTCGAGGACACCGGCGCGGACTTCGAGGAGCACACCGACGCCGCGCCCGCCGTCCACCACGACAACGCGCTCGACCCGCACTTCTGGCTCGACCCGGTGCGGTACGCCGCGGTCGTCAAGGCGGTCGAGGACAAGCTCGCGACCGTCGACAGCGCGCACGCCGCCGGGTACCACGAGCGGGCCAAGGCGCTGCTGGCCCAGCTCGGCGCGCTGGACACCGAGTACAAGACCGGGCTTGCGACCTGCAAGCTCACGACGTTCGTGACCAGCCACCAGGCGTTCGCGTATCTCGCGAAGCGGTACGGTCTGACGATGGTCGGGATCGCGGGCTTCACGCCGGACGCGGAGCCGACCCCGAGCCGGATCAAGGAGGTCCAGGACATCGTGAAGGCCCAGCACGTGACCACGATCTTCTACGAGGAGCTGGTGAGTCCGAAGGTGGCCGAGACGATCGCGAACGACGTCGGCGTCAAGACCGCGGTGCTGAGCCCGATCGAGGGCCTGTCCGACGCGAACTCCAAGGACACCTACCTGACCCTGATGCGGCAGAACCTCCAGGAACTCCAGAAGGCGAACAGCTGCTCGTGACAGCCGACACCGCAGTACGCGTCGACGATCTCTCGGTGGACCTCGGCGGCCGGCTCGTGCTGCGCGGGATCGACCTGCGGATCCGCCAGGGCGAGGTGGTGGCCGTGCTCGGCACCAACGGCTCCGGCAAGTCGACGTTGATCAAGACCGTCGTCGGGCTGCTGCCCGCGGCCCGCGGCGGGGTCCAGCTGTTCGGTACGCCGGTCCCCCGGTTCCGCGCGTGGCGCCGGGTCGGGTACGTGCCGCAGCGGATCACCGCGGCCGGCGGCGTACCGGCGACCGTGTACGAGGTGGTGTCGTCCGGGCTGCTCTCCAAGCGCAAGCTGTTCGCACCACTCGGTGCCGCCGGCAAGCAGGCGATCGAGGACTCGCTGCGGGTCGTCGACATGTGGGACCGGCGCAAGGACGCGGTCGCCGAACTGTCCGGCGGGCAGCAGCAGCGGGTGCTGATCGCCCGCGCGCTGGTGTCCGATCCGGACCTCCTGGTGCTCGACGAACCGACCGCCGGGGTGGACCTGGCCAGCCAGCAGATCTTCGCCGACGCCGTTCGCGAACGCGTCGAGCGCGGGACGACCGTGGTGATGGTCAGCCACGACCTCGGCCCGATGGACGCGCTGATCGACCGCTCGGTCGTGATGCGCCGCGGCCGGATCGTGTACGACGGACCGCCGCACGCCTCCCAGACGCACGCCCACGTCCACCACCCGCACACCGCCGACGACGAACCCGGATGGCTCCCGTCATGACCATGTTCGAGCTGGAGTTCATGCAGCGGGCGCTGATCGCGGGGCTGCTCACCGGGCTGTCCGCGCCGGCCATCGGGACGTACCTGGTGCAGCGCCGGCTGTCGCTGATGGGTGACGGGATCGGCCACATCGCGATCACCGGCGTCGCGCTCGGCCTGCTGACCGGGAGCGCTCCGGTGCTGACCGCGGTGATCGTCTCGATCGCCGGCGCGACCGCGATCGAACTGGTCCGCGCCCGCGGCAAGGCCACCGGCGACGTGGCCCTCGCGCTGCTCTTCTACGGCGGTATCGCGGGCGGTGTCCTGCTGATCGGCCTCGCCGGACAGGGCGCCGCGACGCTGAACACGTACCTGTTCGGCTCGCTCACCACCGTCTCCCAGAGCGACCTGTACGTCGTCGTCGGCCTGGCGATCGCCGTACTGGTGGTCGCGATCGGCCTCGGCCCGCAGCTGTTCGCGGTCTGCCAGGACGAGGAGTTCGCCCGGACGACGGGACTGCGGGTGCAGCTGCTCAACCTGGTGATCGCCGTGATGGCCGCGGTCACCGTGACGGTGGCGATGCGCACGGTCGGCTTGCTGCTGGTCAGCGCGCTGATGGTCGTCCCGGTGGCGACGGCGCAGCAGATCACGCGGTCGTTCCGCAGTACCTTCGTGACCGCGTGCATCATCGGCGTACTGGCGTGCCTCGCGGGCATCGTCACGTCGTACAACGCGAACGTGGCGCCCGGCGCGACCATCGTCGTACTGGCGCTGGCCGGGTTCGTGGTGGCCGCGACGATCGGGACGTTGCTGCGCCGCCGGTCCGCGCGGCCGCTGGCGGACGAGGAGCCGGAGGTCGGCGTACCGGCGCCTGCGCCGCATGTGGTGAGCGCGGGACACCCGCACGCGCACAGCTCGGAGTGCGGTCACAAGAAGGTCGAACACGGCGATCACGTCGACTACGTCCACGACGGTCACCTGCACGCGGCACACGGTGACCACTGGGACGAACACTGAGTTGCGGACTTCTGAGAGAATTACGGACGGCAGGGAGACAACAGGAGGAACGGTGGCTATCGGAACACGCTCGACCCGTCAGCGCGCGGCGGTCGCGCACGCGCTCGACCAGATCGACGACTTCCGGACCGCCCAGGAGATCCATCTGGAGCTCCGGTCGGCCGGCGAGGCCGTCGGCCTGACCACCGTGTACCGGACCCTGCAGGCGCTCGCGGACTCCCGCGAGGTCGACGTCCTGCGCACCGCCGACGGCGAAACGGCGTACCGGCGCTGCTCGAAGGGGCACCACCACCACCTGGTCTGCCGCACCTGCGGCCGCACCGTCGAGGTCGAGGGCCCGGCCGTCGAGCGCTGGGCCGACAAGGTCGCCGCCGAACACGGCTTCGCCGACATCAGTCACACACTGGAGATCTTCGGCACCTGCGCCGACTGCCAGAAGTGAGCTAGCTCACCTTTGCCTTCGAGTGCGCTCTAAGGCGTAGCGTCATTTCCATGACCACGATCGAGCTGCACCCGGTCGATCCGACGCTGTTCTGCCTGCTGGAACTCCCGGACGACCTCCCCGAGCAGCTCACCATCGCCGAAGCCGCCGACCTCACCGGCCTCACCGCACACACCCTGCGGTACTACGAACGCATCGGCCTGCTCGAGGTAGGCCGGGACGCGGCCGGCTACCGCAGCTACGACCGGCAGGCGATGGCCCGGATCGTGTTCATCAGCCGGCTGCGGGCGTCCGGGATGCCGATCGGCACGATCAGCCACTACCTGGACCTGGTTCGGCAGGGCGACAGCACCGAGACGCAGCGGCTCGCGCTGATGCGGGAGCACCGGGCGCGGATCGAGCAGCAGTTGCGGGATCTGCAGCTCGCGCTTGCGGTGACCGACTACAAGATCGGCGTGTACGGCGGCACCGCCGCGCCGTAGAAGACCAACTGGATCCAGCCGACCGTCGCGCACGGTTCGGCCGGTTTGCGATGGGAGAAAGCAGATGGAACTGGGTACTCAGGGCGCCGAGGTCAGCCGGCTCGGCCTCGGTTGTATGGGCATGAGCTTCGCGTACGGCGCCGCCGACGACAACGAGTCGGTCGCCACCCTGCACCGCGCGCTCGACCTCGGCGTCACGTTCCTCGACACCGCCGACATGTACGGCGCCGGCGCCAACGAGGAACTGGTCGGACAGGCGATCGCGGACCGCCGCGACGAGGTGTTCCTGGCGACCAAGTTCGGCATCGTCGGCGACCCGCGCCACCCCGAGCGCCGCGGCATCAACGGTTCGCCGGAGTACGTCCGGTCGGCGATCGACGCGTCCCTGCAGCGGCTCGGCGTCGACCACGTGGACCTGTACTACCAGCACCGGATGGACCCGGCCGTCCCGATCGAGGAGACGGTCGGCGCGATGGCGGAGCTGGTCACGGCCGGGAAAGTCCGGTACCTCGGGCTCTCCGAGGCGTCGGCGGAGACGATCCGGCGAGCGCACGCCGTGCACCCGATCACCGCGGTCCAGAGCGAGTGGTCGCTGTTCAGCCGGGACATCGAGGAGTCGGTGCTGCCGGCCTGCCGCGAGCTCGGCATCGGGATCGTGCCGTACTCGCCGCTCGGGCGCGGGATGCTGACCGGGGCGCTGCCGACGGAGCTCGCGGCCGACGACTTCCGCCGTACCCTGCCGCGGTTCACCGGGGACAACCTCGACGCCAACCTCGCACTGGTCGAGCAGATCCGCGCGGTCGCGGCCCGGTACGACGCGACGCCCGGGCAGGTCGCGCTCGCCTGGGTACTTGCGCAGGGCAACGACGTGGCGCCGATCCCGGGCACGAAGCGGCGCAAGTACCTGGAGGAGAACCGGGCCGCGCTCGACGTCCGGCTGTCCGCGGCCGACCTCGACGCACTGTCGAAGCTGGCCCCGGCCGGCACCCGGTACCCCGACATGACCTGGGTCGCCGGGCAGACCGCACCGCGGGACTGATAAACTGCCTGCAGTAAGCCTTCCTACCGGATTCTTCCGGCGGAAGGCTTTTCTGCGTTCTGAACCCTTTGTGAGGAGTCGTATGACCGACCTGGTGGTGCGCCGCGTGCAGGTGTCCGACCGCATTCTGATGGAGCGGCTGTGGCTGCTGTTCCGCCACGACCTGTCCGAGTTCCAGGGGCAGTTGCCGCGGCCCGACGGCAGCTACCGCAGCGAGTGGCTCGAGAAGGTCCTGACCGGTGACCCGGAGTGGGCCGGGTACCTGATCTCGCTGGGCGAGGTACCGATCGGGTTCTGTTTCATGCGGGCGCTGCAGCAGCCGGTGCACGTGCTGAACGCGTTCTTCATGGTCCGCCCGGCCCGGCGGCGCGGGTACGGGCTGGAGGCGGTGCAGAAGGTGCTGGCGCACCACCCCGGCCCGTGCGACGTCGCGTTCCAGGGCAACAACGAGAAGGCGGTCCGGTTCTGGCAGCGGGTCGCGACCGAGGTCTCCGGGGACGTGTGGACGCAGGAGGAGCGCCCGATCCGCGGCAACCCGGACGCAACGCCGGACCTGTGGATCTCATTCAAGGTGTAGCGGTAAGCCGAAGTACTCGAACAGGTCCTGGTCGAAGAAGACCACGTTGTGGGTGATGCCGGCCTTGGCGACGGTGAAGACCTGCAGGCTGTGCGCGTGGAACTGCCCGTCGTCACCGCGCACGTAGGCGCCGATGGCCGGCTGGTCGTTGGCGACCGTCGGCAGTAGCCGCCAGTCCGGGCCGCGCATCGCGTACACGCGGGCCATGAACTCGCCGTACGCGTCGCGGCCGACGTACCACAGCGGGGCCGGCGGCATCTCGAGGACGACCCGCTCGGTGAGCAGCCGGGTCAGGCCGCTGACGTCGGCGGCCTCGAACGCCCGGATGTAGTCGTCGACGACCGTCTTGATCTCCTGGTCGTCGGGCTCCTCGACGTCGTCCTCGGTGATGCCGATCTCGGCGAGCTTGGCCCGCGCCCGTTGCAGCGCGCTGTTCACGCTCGCCGAGGTGGTCTCGAGCGCCTCGGCGATGTCCGCGACCGGCCAGTCGAGGACGTCACGCAGTACGAGAACCGCCCGCTGCCGCGCCGGGAGGTACTGCATCGCGGCGATCAGCGCGAGCCGCAGACTCCCCTGCGCGACCATCGCGGCCGCCGGGTCGGTCGGGAACGGCTGCAACCAGGCGACCTCCGATGTCGGCTCGATCGGCGCCTGTGCGTCCTCGGTCGCACTCACCAGCCCGGACGGCAACGCGCGCCGGCCCTTGCCCTTCAGCGCGGTCAGGCAGGCGTTGGTCGCGATCCGGTAGAGCCAGGTCCGCATCGACGCCCGCTGCTCGTCGTACGTGTCGGCCGCCCGCCACGCCCGGAGCAAGGTCTCCTGCACGAGGTCTTCGGCGTCGTGGATGGAGCCGACCATCCGGTAGCAGTGCACCAGCAGCTCGTGCCGGTGCGGTTCGGTCATCCGGTCGAAATCGTCACGGTCCATCGTCAGCCTCCTGCAGGTATGTACTGCGCGACCTGGCCGAAATCATCGCTCCGCCACCGATGAATCCGGCGGACCTGCCAGGTATACCCCGACGTCCCGTGCAGACGAGGGAGAAACCTGATGACCGCTGTAATCGACCGTCCCGCGACGACCCGTCGTGGGCTGATGCTCGCCGTCCTGTTGCTCGGCCAGTTCATGGCCCTGCTCGACACCTCGATCGTGAACGTCGCGATGCCGGCCGTCGGCGCCGCCTTCCATGCCTCCGGCGCCTGGCTGCAGCTGGTCGTCGGCGGCTACCTGGTCGCGTACGCGATGACGCTGATCACCGGCGCCCGGCTCGGCGACCTGTACGGCCGCCGCCGGATCTACCTGACCGGCGCGATCCTGTTCACACTCGCGTCGCTCGGCTGCGGCCTGGCGCCGGCGATCCTGCCGCTGGTGCTGTTCCGGTTCGTCCAGGGCGTCGCCGCGGCGATCATGGTGCCGCAGATCATGAGCCTGATCCAGGCCCACTTCTCCGGACCGGCCCGTGCGAAGGCGTTGTCGGCGTACGGCGTGACGCTCTCGGCCGGCCAGGTCGCCGGGCTGATCGCGGGCGGCCTGCTGGTCGGCGCGAATCTTCTGGGCTCCGGCTGGCGGCCGGTGTTCCTAGTCAACGTCCCGGTCGGCGTCTGCCTGGCGATCCTGGTGCCACGGTCGGTGCCGGAGGACCGCCCGTCGTCCGCGCGGCGCCTCGACCTCACCGGGCTGGCGTTGTCGACCGGCGCCGTACTGCTGATGGTCCTGCCCGCGGTGGTCGGTCACGAGATCGGGTGGCCGTTGTGGACGTTCGGCTGCATCGCGGCCGGTGTCGTGCTCGCGGTGGTCTTCGTCCGGTTCGAGCGTCGTACGGCGGATCCGCTGCTCAACCTGGACGTACTGCGGGCCCGTGGGTTGCCGGCTGGTCTGGTGACGATGGTGTGCGCGGTGCTGGCGCTCGGCGGGTTCCTGTTCGCGTTCACACTGCATCTGCAGACCGAGCTCGGCGAGTCGGCGCTGCGGGCCGGGCTGACCTGGCTCCCGTTCGCGGTCGTCTTCGGGCTGGTCGGGTACTTCTGGCGGGTCGTCCCCGCCCGGCTGCAGCACCTCGTCGTACCGGCCGGGCTGCTGCTGTGCGCCGTCGGGTACGCGGGCGTCGGGTCGTTCCGCTGGCCCGCGATGGTGGTGGCCGGCGCGGGGATGGGGTTGTGCGCGAGCCCGCTCGTCACCCAGTCGCTGGTGAACGTCCCGCTGCCCCGCGCCGCCGACGCGAGCGGCATCCTCACCACGGTGATGCAGCTCGGCCAGGTCGGCGGCGTCACGATCTTCGGCACGGTCTACCTGTCGTCTTCGTTCACGACGACGAGTCGAGCGGTTGCCGTGACGGCGGCGATCGGGATCGTCGCCGCCGGGTTCCTCGCTAGAACAGTACGACCGACCGCAGTACGTCGCCGTGGTGCATCTTCGTGAACGCGTCCTCGACGTCCTCGAGCGCGATCGTCTCCGACACGAACCGGTCCAGCGGCAGCCGGCCCTGCAGGTGCAGGTCGACCAGCATCGGGAAGTCGCGGCTCGGGAGGCAGTCGCCGTACCAGCTCGACTTCAGCGAGCCGCCGCGGCCGAAGAAGTCCAGCAACGGCATGTCGAGCCGCATCTCGGGCGTCGGCACGCCGACCAGGACGACCGTACCGGCCAGGTCGCGCGCGTAGAACGCCTGCTTCCAGGTCTCCGGGCGACCGACCGCGTCGATCACCACGTCCGCCCCGAACCCGCCGGTCAGCTCCTGGACCGCCGCGACGACACCGTCGTGGTCGAGGCCGGTGGAGTTGATCGTGTGGGTGGCGCCGAGCTCCTTCGCGGTGCCGAGCTTGCGGTCGTCGAGGTCGAGCGCGATCACCTTCGCCGCTCCGGCGAGGCGGGCGCCGACCACGGCCGCCGTACCGACGCCGCCGGCACCGATCACTGCGACCGTGTCGCCGCGGCCGACGTTGCCGGTGTTGATCGCGGCGCCGAGGCCGGCCATCACGCCACAGCCGAGCAGCCCGGCCACCTCGGGCTTGGCCGCCGGGTCGACCTTCGTACACTGGCCGGCCGCGACCAGGGTCTTCTCCGCGAACGCGCCGATGCCGAGCGCCGGGCTCAGCTCGGTGCCGTCCACGAGCGTCATCTTCTGCTGGGCGTTGTGGGTGTTGAAGCAGTACCAGGGCCGGCCGCGCAGGCAGGCCCGGCAGTTGCCGCAGACCGCCCGCCAGTTCAGCACCACGAAGTCCCCCGGCTGGACGTCGGTGACGCCGTCGCCGACCGCCTCGACGACCCCGGCCGCCTCGTGCCCGAGCAGGAACGGGAAGTCGTCGTTGATGCCTCCCTCCCGGTAGTGCAGGTCCGTGTGGCAGACCCCGCAGGCCTGCACCTTCACGACCGCCTCACCGGGACCCGGGTCCGGGATCGTGATCTCCTCGATCGTCACCGGAGCACCCTTGCCCGCCGCCACCACACCACGCACCGTCTGAGCCATGCGTCCGAACCTAACCGCCCGGGGCGCCCGGCGTACACCCTTCTGTCCACCGGTTGGGGGACAGAAGGTCCGCCGGGCGGTGCTCCCGCCGGACCGGCCGCCGGGGCCAGAGTTGAGGCATGGAGAACGACAACGCAGTACGGGTGCGCGGCCTGGTCAAGAAATACCCGGACAAGGTCGCGGTCGACGGGGTCGACCTGGACATCCACCGGGGCGAGGTGTTCGCCCTGCTCGGACCGAACGGGGCCGGCAAGACGACGAGCGTGGAGATACTGGAGGGGTACCGCCACGCCGACGCCGGAGAGATCAGCGTGCTGGGCAAGGACCCGGCGCACGCGGACCGGGCCTGGCGGGCCCGGATCGGGATCGTCGCGCAGACCACCCGGGACGAGGCGGTGCTGTCGGTCACCGAGATGGTGACGCACTTCGCCGGCTACTACCCGAACCCGCGCGACCCCGACGAGGTGATCGCCGCGGTCGGCCTGCAGGACAAGCGCAAGGCCCGGGTCCGCAGCCTGTCCGGTGGCCAGCGCCGGCGGCTGGACGTCGCGCTCGGCGTCATCGGCAACCCGGAACTGCTGTTCCTGGACGAGCCGACCACCGGGTTCGACCCGGAGGCGCGCCGGCAGTTCTGGACGCTGATCGAGGAGCTCCGCACCGAGGGCACCACGATCCTGCTCACCACCCACTACCTGGACGAGGCCGAGCACCTCGCCGACCGGGTCGGCGTGATCGCCGACGGCAAGATGATCGAGGTCGCGACCCCGGAGACGCTCGGCGGCCGCGGCGCCCGGACGGCGCGCGTCTCCTGGCTCGCCGCCGACGGGATGCACGAAGTACGCACCGACCAGCCGACCGCCGAGGTCGCGCGGCTGATGGCCGAGTACGGCGGCTCGGAAGTGCCGGAGCTGGAAGTACGCCGGCCGAGCCTGGAAGACATCTACCTGGAACTGATCGGGTCGGCGGCCGCCGCTCCGGCTCTGGAAGGAGCAGTCAAGTGAGTGCCGCGCTGCCGTCCCCGCTCAAGGTCGGGCTGTCCCGGACCGGGATCGAGGTGAAGGAGTTCTTCCGCGAACGCGAGCAGCTGATCTTCACGTTCTTCTTCCCGATCATCTTCCTGGGCATCTTCTCCGCCGTCTTCAGCGGCACCGACTTCTCCGGCGGCGTCACCGCCGCGACCTACTTCACCCCCGGGATGATTGCCTCCGGCATCTTCCTGACCAGCTTCCAGTCGCTGGCCATCGCGATCGCGATCGAGCGCGACCAGGACGTCCTGAAGCGGCTCCGCGGCACGCCGATGTCGCCGCAGTCGTACTTCATCGGCAAGATCGGCATGGTCCTGATCACCTCGGTCCTGCAGTTCGCGCTGCTGCTCGCGATCGCCGGCCTGGCGCTCGGCGTCCACATCCCGACCGAGCCGTCGAAGTGGCTGAACTTCCTGTGGATCTTCGTCCTCGGTACGGCGTCCGGTTCGGTGCTCGGGATCGCCTTCTCGGTCGTGCCGAAGTCCGGCCGGGCCGCGTCCGCGGTCGTCACCCCGGTGGTCCTGCTGCTGCAGTTCATCTCCGGCGTGTACTTCGTGTACAGCAGCCTGCCCGCGTGGATGCGGACCGTGGCGGAGTTCTTCCCGCTGAAGTGGCTGGCGCAGGGCATGCGGTCGGTGTTCCTCCCGGACGGGTTCGAGGTGCACGAGCCGGGCGGGTCCTGGCAGCTCGGCACCGGCGCGATCGTGCTCACCGTCTGGCTGGTCGTCGGCCTCTTCCTCGCCCAGCGGCTGTTCCGCTGGACCCGGCGGGACGCCGGCTGATGAACGGGCTCCCCGCGCGCCGCGCTGCCGAGGAGCCCGTCGGGCACGGGCCCCGTCTGTGGATCCTCGTGTGGAGGAAGATGGAGTCCGTGCAGAACTCACGCGGCGCCGGGCAGCCCGTCTGGACCCGGACACTGGTCGGCTGGCACATCGTGTTCTGGGTGCTGCTCGGGATGACGCTGGCGCTGTCGTTCCTCGGGCACCTGGGCGCAGTGCGGCAGTCGGTGTACGTCGGTACCGTCGCGGTGCTCGCGGCGGCGTACCAGTTCATCGGGCTGCCCGCGGTCCGCTCGCGCCGGGCGGTCCCGTCGTACGCCTATCGGCTGCTGCTGATCGCCTGCCTGGCGGTGCTGATCGGGATCTACCCGCAGTCGGTGTTCCTGATGTTCATCGCGTCCGCGCAGATCTGGCTGCTCTGCGAGGACCTGCGCGAGGGCATCGGGCTCAGCGCGCTGCTGGTGGTCGCCGTCGGTACGGCGCAGTTGTGGAGTGCGGGATGGGGCTGGTCGGCGTTCTGGCAGATCCTGCCGTGGATGCTGGTCAGCCTGGTCGTCAGCCTGCTGTTCGGGATCTGGATCGAGAAGGTGATCACGCAGAGCCAGCAGCGCGCGGAGCTGATCGAGCAACTCGAGTCCGCGCGCGACGAGCTCGCCGAGGCGCACCACAGCGCCGGCGTGATGGCCGAGCGGGAGCGGATGGCGCGGGAGATCCACGACACGCTCGCGCAGGGGATGACGTCGATCGTGATGCTCACCCAGGCCGCCGCGGCCGAGCTCGCCCAGGGCGGGAGCCCGGCCGCCCGGCTGGCCGCGATCGAGGACACCGCCCGGGAGAACCTCGCCGAGGCGCGGGCGCTGGTCGCCGCGTTCACCCCGGTCGCGTTGTCGGAGGCAACCTTGACCGAGGTACTGCGACGCCAGGCGGAACGGTTCGCCGCCGAGACCGGGGTCGACGTACAGGTCGCGCTCGACCTGCCGGACGACGAGGTCGCGGCGCTTCCGCAGGCGCAACAGGTGGTGCTGCTGCGGTCGGCGCAGGAGGCGCTGGCCAACGTACGCAAGCATGCGGCCGCGACCCAGGTGCTGATCACGCTCGGGCTCTCGGCCAACGGGGTGTGGATCGAGATCCGCGACGACGGGTCCGGCTTCTCCCCCGGTGTCGCCTCGGCCGGCTTCGGCCTGAACGCGATGCGCGGGCGGGTCGAGGAGTCCGGCGGTACGGTCCAGATCGACAGCGCTCCCGGTCGCGGGACGCGCGTACAGGTACTGATCCCAGCTGTGCAGGAGGACGTGTGATTCGGGTACTCGTCGTCGACGACCATCCGGTGGTGCGGTCCGGGTTGTCCGGCATGCTGTCGGTGACCGAGGACATCACCGTGGTCGGCGAGGCCGGCGACGGCTCCGAGGCGCTCGCGCTGGTCGAATCCACCAAGCCCGACGTCGTCCTGATGGACCTGCGGATGCCCCGGATGGACGGGGTCGCCGCGACCGGCGCGATCGTGTCCACGTACCCGGCGACCCGGGTGCTGGTGCTGACGACGTACGACACCGACACCGACATCCTGCACGCGGTCGAGGCCGGCGCCGCCGGCTACCTGCTCAAGGACACCCCGCACGCCGACCTCCTGAACGGCATCCGCGCCGCCGCCCGCGGCGAAACCGTCCTCGCCCCACCCGTCGCCGCCCGCCTCATGTCCCGCCTGCGCACCCCCGCCGCCCCCGCGGCAGCGCACCCGTCACCCCGCGAACTCGAAGTACTCGCCGCCGTCGCCCGCGGCCTCAGCAACGCCGAAATCGGCCGCGAACTCTTCATCGGCGAAGCAACGGTGAAAACCCACCTCCAACGCCTCTTCACCAAACTCGACGTCGACGACCGCACCCGAGCCGTCACCGTCGCAATCGAACGCGGCCTACTCCCCTCGCCCGGGCGCTGAACCCTGGGTGTGACCCTGCATAAACCGGATCCGCGGGTCCTGCGCGCCGTTCGGCTGCTGCGCCGCGTGATCGCCGGTCTGCTCGGCTTCCGTCGTCGGGTTCGTCGCGGCGCGGACCGCGTTCTCCAGCTCGGCCGCCCGATTCGCCTCGTCGATGCCGTACTGCGCCATGCCGTGCACGTCGGCCATGTTCGCGTCGATGCGCTCACGCGTCTCCGACAGGCCGTCGCGGGCGCCGCGGACGTCGCTCGTCAACGACGTACCGGCATCCCGGATCGCGGACGAGTGCCGCCCGTCGCCGACCTCCAGCGAGCTCCGCTCCAGCTGGCCGGCAGTCGTGCGTGCGTGGTCCAGCCGGTCGAACGCCGTCTTCAGGCCCTCGTCGGCCCGCGTGGTCACGTTCTTCAGCTGGGTCAGCCGGCCGCGCAGTCCCTCGGACGTCTCTGACCTGCCGTACTCCGGGAACTGCTCGAGCGTGTCGACATCGCGGAGCGCCTGGTCGAGGTGCGCCGAACTCGTGGTCAGGTCCCGGTGGAACTCGTTCAGCTCCCGCTGCGCGGCACCGATCCGCGACATCAGATGCCCGGCATCCTGCTGCGCCGAGTTGAACGAACGCCGCACCTGGGAGTCGGCGTCGTTCCAGCGCTCCATGTCGCCGCGATCCTGGGTGCGGGACGCGAGCCTGCCCTGCGCGTCGGCCTCGAACTCGGCCTGCTGGACCCGGGCACCGCCGGCGTTCAGCGTGTCGATGTCCTCGAGCCGGTTCTGCAGCAGGCGGCCGTAGTTCTTGTCCTGGAGGGAGTCGGCGACGCTGTCGAGAGTCGCCCGCGCCCGGCTCATCGCCTGCGCGACCCGGTCGGTGAGGACCGCGATGTCGCGTTCGTTCGCCATCAGTGCTCGCCCTTCGTCCGTGCCTCCGCCGCGCGGCGGTCGTCCTCGGCCAGACCGGCGCGCAGCTCCTCGGCCACTCTCCGGACCTGCTCCTGCGCGGCCCGTAGCTCCCGCTCCACGATCTGCTGCGGGGTCTCGTCCGTCGGCTGGTCCTGCACGCTGCGTCTCCCGTTCATGTCGTTGACATCTGCAACGAGACTAGACGCTACCGGGTCGAACTCCGTTCCCCGGCGGGGTCAGCTGAGAGGACCCTCAGGTTGCCCGGTCACCACGTTCGGTACGGCGCCGCCGTACCGGCGGTCGCGTTGAGCGTAGATCTCGATGGCCCGCCACAGGTCCCGGCGGTCGAAGTCCGGCCAGAGCGTGTCCAGGAACACCATCTCGGCGTACGCCAGCTGCCATACCAGGAAGTTGCTCGTCCGCTGCTCCCCCGACGAGCGGACGAACAGGTCCACCTCCGGGATGTCCGGCGCGTACAGGTGCCGCCCGATCGTCTGCTCGGTGATCCGGTCCGGCTTGAGCTTGCCCTCGGCAACGTCGCGGGCGATCGACCGCATCGCGTCGGCGATCTCCGCCCGGCCGCCGTAGTTCACACAGAACTGCAGCGTGATCGTGTCGTTGTCCTTGGTCCGCTCCTGCGCGTACTCCAGCTCGTCGATCACGCTCTTCCACAACCGCGGCCGGCGCCCCGACCACACCACCCGCACCCCCATCGCGTCCAGCTCGTCGCGCCGCCGGTGGATGACCTCCCGGTTGAACCCCATCAGGAACCGGACCTCCTCCGGCGACCGCGCCCAGTTCTCGGTGGAGAACGCGTACGCCGAGATGTACTTCACCCCGATCTCGATCCCGCCCTTGATCACATCGAGTAACGAAGCCTCTCCGGCCTTGTGCCCCTCGGTCCGCGCCAGCCCCCGCTGCTTGGCCCACCGCCCGTTCCCGTCCATCACGATCGCCACATGCCGAGGCACCAACTCCTTCGGCACGTCCGGCACCGTCGCCCCCGAAGGATGCCCCTCCGGCGCCACCACGACCTTCCGCTCCCCCCGCCCCCCGAACCCCCGAGCCCCCAACCCCCGAGACTCCAGCTCCCGAGACCCCGACCCCCGACTCCTGCGACGACCAATAGGCGACATACCCCGCAGTCTCCCACCCCCACCTGCAGCAACCTGAAACCTGTGGACAACCCCACTCCCCGAACACCCTCCGTATGCAACCCTTACACCACCAGCACCCAAGATCGGAGCCCCACCCCATGCCCCGCCGACCACTCACCGCAGCCGCCACCACGCTCAGCACCCTCCTCCTGCTGACCGCCTGCAACGGCTCCCCCGAGGCCGGCCAACCCAACAGGACGCCCAGCGCGTCGTCTGCGAGCGCCCCGTCGTCCACCACTGCGACGCCGGTGCCCAGTTCTCCGTCGGCAGCGTGGAGCGCGGAGCAACAGGCCGCCATTGCGGCGGCGAAGGCGCGATATGCGACTGCGCTCGCCGCGATCGACAAAGCGTTGGGTGCTCCGAACGCGCCTGCCCGGCCGCCGCTCGAGGCAGCCGGCGTGAGCGACAAACGGATGGTCGCTGCGATCGCCGACGCACGAACCCTCCGCGACAGCGGATGGTACCGATCCGGAAGTGCGAAGATCGTCTCGGTCACACCGACCGCTGTCGAACTTGATTCCGCGCAGCCCAAGGTCGCGCTGCGGTCGTGTGTGGACTTCTCCTCGACGGCGTTCCGCTTCCAGAAGGACCACAAGGTCGTCCCTGTCGCGGCGAGCAGCAGCAAGCGCGTCTCCTTCTCTGCTGAGTTTCGCTACACGACTCGGCCAGGGACTTCCACAAAACTGTGGTTCTTCACCGACGAAACGGCAGGCGGACCGTGTTGAGAGCGTGCCGAGCGTCAGGACTCGCTATCTGCCTGCTGCTGATGACGTCGGTCGTAGGTGTCGTAAGCGCCGCCGGAGGCCCTACACCGGTCATTCCTCCGAAGCCGAAAGGGAACGTAGAGCTCCGATTCGTCCAGGGCGTCTACATCTGGGTCCCGAAGACTGCGATCACGCACAACGAAGAAACAGAGACACCTGGAAAGCCCCCGAAGAAGGACACGCACACCAAGCCCGTGTGCGAGTTCCACGGATCCGCGCAAGCCTGCGTCGACGCTGACCTCGGCAATTGGTCGAACAGCCATCAGTGCTACATGAGACAAGAATTGCCACCGCCACCGCTCGACGATTTTCGCTGGCAGGGCCATACCGATGGATCCATCTGGGCCTGCACTCGCGAACAGGGCTACGACAAAGGCAAGCATTTGGTTACCGAATGGGTCTGGTTGCCCGGCAAGCCGGATACTGTCGTCGTCGACCCCGTGACATTGGCGTACGAGGCCATCGCTGCAATGCAGTTGGCTTCGCCGGTCATCAACACCGCGCCCGGGACAGATCAGGTCGGCCTGGTCAACATGCCTGTCTGGATGTGGGTCACGAAGAGCGAGAACACGTGGGGCCCGATCGTGCGGAACGCCAGCGTGCCAGGTCTGTCAGTCACCGCGACGGGTCACGTCAAGGCCATCGACTGGACGATGGGCGACGGCAGCACAGTGCGGTGTGGCGGTCCAGGTACGCCGTACGAACCTTCGAAGGGCACGGCGAAATCGCCCACTTGCGGTCACACATATTCGAAGACCTCGCAGAAGCTGCCGAACTGCAAGTACCCGGTAAAAGCTGTCGCCGAGTGGGTGATCACCTGGGAAAGCACTCAGGGTGACGCCGGGCAGATCAATACGACAAAGCAGTCCACGACGCAGATCCGTGTCGCGGAGGCGGTCCCCGTGCTCGTGGATCCGAATGGCGGAGCCGCGGAAGCCGACAAAGACAACTGCTGAGACGCGATCGAGGTCGTGCGAAGCCTGGGCAGGCTCACCCGGCGCCGGGGGTGAGGTCTAGGTGGGGGAGGGAGCGGAGTTGGTTTTCTTGGTGGTAGGTGAAGAAGGCGGCTATCAGGCCGGTGGATTCTCGGCGGGTTCGGGGGTCGGCTTGGAGGGCGGTGGGCCAGTCGCCGGTGAGGAGGGCGGTCAGGTGGGTGACGGTTGCGGGGGACGGCATGGCTGAGGCGGGTGGGCGGCAGGTGGTGCAGACCATGCCGCCGGAGGCGGGGTTGAAGGCTCGGTGGGGGCCTGGTTCGCCGCAGCGGGCGCAGTCGTCGAAGGAGGGGGCGTAGCCGGAGATCGACAGGGATCTCAGCAGGAACGAGTCGAGGACCATGGCCGGTTCGCGTTCGCCGGTGGACAGGACGCGGAGGGCGCCGGCCAGGAGTAGGTGGTGCTGGAGGGCGGGTTCTTTTTCTTCGACGACCAGGCGGTCGGCGGTCTCGAGGAGGACGGTGCCGGCGGTGTAGCGGGCGTAGTCGCTGACGATGCGTTCGCCGTACGCCGCGATCGACTCGGCCTGGGTGACCACGTCGAGGGTGCGGCCGGTGGCGAGTTGCAGGTCGACGTAGCTGAACGGTTCGAGCCGCGCGCCGAAGCGGGACGACGTACGGCGGACGCCCTTGGCAACCGCGCGGACCTTGCCGTTGGCGCGGGTCAGCAGCGTGGCGATCCGGTCTGCTTCACCCAGCTTCTGGGTGCGCAGCACGATCGCCTGATCCCGGTAGAGCGGCACGCCCCCAGTCTCTCACCCGCGTCCGACAAGCTCCGCGAGGCCGATCGGCTCGTGCCCGGTGAGGTCCTTCACGGCGGTCGACACGTGGCCCATCTCGCCGCTGGCGATCGCGGCGTACGACGTGACCCAGCCGGCCACCTCCCACGACGGCGCGCCGTACGACTCGCGGGACCGGTACGCCTCGTCGAGAGTTTCCGGCTCGTAGCGGATCGGGCGGCCCCAGACGTCGGTGAGGAGCGCGGCGGCCTCGGCGAGGGTGAACGCCGCGGGACCGGTGAGGTCGTAGGTGGCGCCCGAGTACTGGTCCGGTGCGGGCGAGGCCCCGGCGGTGCGGAGGACCGCGGCGGCAACCGCGGCGACGTCGTCGCGGGCGACAGCGGCAGTTCGGCCGTCCCCGGCCGGCCCGCGAATCACCCCGTCCGCACCGGCGAACCCCGGGATCAGGTCCAAGTACAGGTTGTCCCGCAGGAACGTGAAGTCCACCCCCGACGCCCGGATGTGCTCCTCGGTGTGCCAGTGGTCGCGCGCGAAGGTGAACGTCGCCCCCGGCGCCGCCCCCGCGAACGACGTGTACACGATCCGCTGCACCCCGGCCGCCACCGCCGCGTCGACCGTTGCCTTGTGCAACTCCACCCGGTCCGGCGATTCCGTTGCGCTGAGCAACATCAGTACATCGACCCCGTCCAGCGCGGACAGCAACGCCGGGTGCTCGCCGTACGCCGCCTGCGCCACCGACACGTCCGGCAGTTCGGGCGCCCGCGCCGGGTCCCGGACGATCAGCCGCAGCGGTACGCCGGTCAACCGCGCGACGATCCGCGATCCGAGCTGCCCGGTGGCGCCGGTGATGCCGATCATTTGCCCACCAGGTTCATCCCGCCCGCGGCGTACCGTTGCCCGGCCACCGCGTCCGCCGGGAACGTCGCGTCCAGCGCAGCCAGCTCGTCGGCGGTCAGTACGACGTCCAGCGCGCCGAGGTTCTCGGTCAGGTACGACCGCCGCTTGGTGCCCGGGATCGGCGCCACGTCATTGCCCTGAGCAAGCAGCCAGGCGAGCGCCAGCTGACTCGGGGAAACCCCCTTCGAGGCGGCCAGCGCCTGCACCTGCGCGACCAGGTCGAGGTTGCGCTGGAAGTTCTCGCCCTGGAACCGCGGCAGCCCGCGCCGCATGTCGTCCTCGGGGAAGTCCGCCGGCGACGTGATCTGCCCGGTCAGGAACCCGCGCCCGAGCGGGCTGAACGGGACGAACCCGATGCCCAGCTCCCGCAGCGCCGGCAGTACGACGGTCTCCGGGTCGCGCGTCCACAGCGACCACTCGCTCTGGACGGCGCTGATCGGGTGCACGGCATGCGCCGCGCGCACTGTCTCGCCGTTCACCTCGGACAGCCCGAGGTACCGCACCTTCCCGGCCTCGACCGCCGCGGCCATCGCGCCGACCGTCTCCTCGATCGGGACCTGCGGGTCGCGGCGATGCAGGTACCACAGGTCGATGTGGTCGACGCCCAGCCGGCGCAGCGACGCGTCCAGGGCCTGCGCGGCGTACGCCGGGGAGCCGTCGACGACCGTCGGTACCTCGGTGGCGGACGCGGCCGGGCGCTTGAAGCCGAACTTGGTCGCGAGCACCACCTGGTCGCGACGGCCGGCCAGCGCGCGGCCGACGAGCTCCTCGTTCGCGCCGTCGCCGTACACGTCCGCGGTGTCGAGGAACGTGCAGCCCGCGTCGATGGCGGCGTGCAGGGTGGCGATCGACTCGGCGTCGTCCTGGCGGACACCGTACGACTGGGACATCCCCATGCAGCCGAGGCCGAGGCTGGAAACGGTCAGGTCACCGAGCTGGGAAGAACGCATGTGCCGAACCTACCGCCGCGGCCGTCCGGCGGGCGAAAGGGGCACCGGGATTCCTGTCTGGACAACATTAATGTGACATTTTGCCGCTGCCGGGCCCAGTCGCCGGAACTTTCCGTACATTCGGCGGGCGACACGGACGCTGGGGGTGGCGATGTTCTTACGACGGGCGCTGCGGTACCGCTGGGCACAGGCCCTGGTACTGACCGGCGTCAGCCTGCTGATCGGTACCTGCGCGGTGTTCGGGCCGTGGTTCGCGCGCGCCGTCGAGCAGACCGTGATGACCGAGACGCTGTCCGGGCAGCGGCTGCCGGCGTCCTGGCTGATCGCCTCCCGCACCGCGATCGCCACGCCCGGTTGGAAGACCGGTACGAACAGTGACGTCCAGGTCACGCCGGAACAGCTCGACAAGCTCCTGCCCGCCGACCTCCGGTCGCACTTCACGCCGCCCGTCCACGGGTACTACGCCGACATCTCGTGGCGCGCGAAGCCCGCGGACGACCCGGTCACCGTACGACTGCGCTGGCGGGACGGGTACTGCGCTCAGCTCGCCGTCGTCGAGGGGTCCTGTCCGAAGGCCGCGAACGAGGTGATCGCGTCCGTCGCGGACAAGTCGCTCTGGGACCTCACCGTCGGTCAGAGCCTGGCCGCGGCGACCGGTGGCGACAGCGCGGCCCAGCCGGTGAAGGTGGTCGGGTTCTACCGCCCGAACGAGCCCCGCGGCGACTACTGGTTCGGCGACTACCCGACCGGGCACTCGCGCAAGCCGGCCGCCGAGGAACCCGGCTGGTCGAACGAGCTGTTCACCGAACGTACGACGCTGACCGGCAACGGCAACTTCGCGACGAAGGCCACGTCGGACCTCCGGCCGCTCCCGGGCGTGAACCGGCTCGGCGATCTCGACCGGCTGCAGGACGCGACCCGGACCGTCAACGGGAACGCCCAGGAGCAGCTCGGCGGCCTGGCCGAGGTCACGTCGTCGCTCGCCTCGCTGGTCGACCAGATCCAGGCGGAGCGGAAGCAGGCGACCACGATCATCCCGTTGGTGATGGTGCAGGTCGCGCTGTTCGCAGTCGTCGTACTGGCGCTGGCGTTGGCGGCCGTGGTCGACCAGCGGCGGCCGGAGATCGCGTTGTCGCGGTTGCGCGGGTCGTCGGCCCGCCGTACGCATCGGGCGCTGGCGGTCGAGCTCGGGTTGCCTGTGCTGGTCGGGACGCTTCTCGGTGGTGTGGTGGGCTTCGGCATCCTGGCGGTTGTCCGGCATACGTGGCTGCGGGGCGGGGCGCCGGTCGAGGTGCCGTGGACGGTGGCGGCCGCGCTCGGGGCGGCTGTTGTCGTGGCGCTCGCGGTGGTGGTGCTGCAGGTGCGCGGCGTCGTACGGCGTCCTATCTCCACTCTCCTGCGGCGGGTCGCGCGGCGGCATGGGCGGGCGATCGGGGTCGCCGATCTGTGCATCATCGTGTTCGCCGTGGCCGGTCTGGTGGCGGCGCTCACCGGGGACGGGCGGGGGCCGTTGCCGGTACTGACGCCAGCGTTGCTGGGGCTCGCGGCGGGGTTGGCGTTCGCGCATCTGTTGCTGCCGACGGCCGGGCTGATCAGCCGTGGTGCGCTCCGTCGTGGGCGGCTGGGGCTGGCGCTCGGGGCGTTGCAGGTCTCGCGGCGGCCGGCGGTGACGCGGATTGTGGCCGCGGTCGCGGTGGCCGCCGCGTTGCTCACGTTCGCCGGGCAGGCCGCGTCGGTCGGCTCGCGCAACCGCGACGCCCGCTCCGGGTACGAGACCGGCGCCGAGGGCGTCCTGCGGATGAACTCGCTGTACTTCGCCGACTTCCTCGGGGCCGTCGACAAGATCGACCCGGACCGGCACTGGCTGACGCCGGTGGTGCTGGCCCGGCCGGCCTCCCCCGACGCGCTGCAGACCGAGATGATCGAACCGGACAGCTTCCGGCGGATCGCGTTCCAGGGCCAACAGCTCACCGACGCCGACGGGTGGCGGATGTTGAAGGCGCCGGACGCCGCGCCGATCCAGCTCCGCGGCAGCCAGCTGACCGCGACGGTGTCGACCGGGCCGATCACGGCGCGGTCCGCGAAGACCGCGTCGGGTACCGAGATCGGCAGCGGCCGGCCGAAGTCCGTCGTACTGCGGGCGAACGTGGTCAGTCATCGCGACGGCGCGCGGTACCTGGTGTCGTTCCCGCCGCTGGCGCTTCCCGCGACCAAGCCGGTCGTACTGCAGGCACCGATCGAGTGCACGGCCGGTTGCGACCTGCTCCGGCTCGGCGTCGGCCGGGAGGCAACCGACCAGGTCGGCCTCGAAGGCGACCTGACGATCAGCAGATTGTCGACAACTGACAATCCGACCATCGCGCTCGGCACGCCGCAGGACTGGTCGACGCTCAGCGCGGTCGAGAACGACCAGGGGGCGGCCACGGCGAAGCCCGGCGGATTGTTGACAATCGGAATGAAGAGCTTCGGCAACGACCAGTTCATGCAGTACCGGACGGTGCCGGCCGAGGTGCCCGCGCTGGTCACGCCGGAGTACCGCTTCGACAGCTCGACCACCAGCCCCGGGGTCGACAGCTCGCCGATGGCGCTGGACCGGATCGATCGGCTCCACGGACCGGTCAACCGGTACGGGACGCGGACCGCGGTCGTCGACCTGGAGACGGTGCGCCGGCTCGGCGGGGCCGTCGACGAGGGCTCGACCGACTTCGAGGTCTGGCTGAACAAGGCCGGGATGGCGAACGTCGACACGATCGTCGAGCAGCTCACCAAGGCTGGGCTGAGCGCCGAGCTGATCGACCGCCGCGACGACCGGATCGCGGCGTACGAGCGGTCCGCGAGCGCGCTCGCGCTGCAGCTCACGCCGGTCGTGGGCAGCGCGGCGTGGGTGCTCGCGATCGTCGTCCTATTGTTGACAATCGTCACGTCATGGCGTTCGCGGGCGCAGGACTACGCGAGCCTTCAGCTGACCGGAGTACCCGCGAGTGCGACCGGGCGCGCGGCGCGGTGGGAACAGACCGGGCCGGTTGCGCTCGCCGTACTGCTCGGGACTGTGTGCGGGTTGATCGGGGCACGGGTTGCGTTGCCGTTGATCCCGTTGTTCGCGAACGGCGACAGTCCGGTGCCGCTCGATCTGCGGATCAACTGGCCGGTCGCGATCGCGCTCTGGGCGGGCGGTACGGCGATCCTTGCCGCGGTGACGTTGATGCTCGGTAGCGGCGTGAACAGACGCTCCAGCTACAGCAGGATTCGGGAGGAGCTGACATGAGCGGGCTCGCCATCAGTACTACCGGGCTCGTGCATATCTACCGGGCGCATGGGCATGACGTCGCGGCGCTGTCCGGGATCGGGATGAGCGTTCGGCCAGGTGAACTCGTCGGATTGCTCGGGCCGTCCGGGGCCGGGAAGTCGACGTTGCTGCAGCTGTGTGGTGGGCTGCTGACGCCGAGCGCGGGGCGCTTGCAGATCGGTGAGCACAACGTCGCCGCGATGACCGAGGCCGAGCTGGACCGGATGCGCTCGGGTGACGTCGGCATCGTGCTGCAGGGTGCGGGGCGGAACCTGATCCCGTACCTGACGCCCGCGGAGAACATCCGCTACGCGCAGCAGGCCGCGCCGTCGGGGCGCGACCTGCCTGCACCGCAGGAGGTTCTCGAACTCGTTGGTCTTGGCAACTATGCGGCGGCGGAGCTGTCGCGGTTGACGCCCGGACAGGTGCAGCTGTGTGCGGTTGCGGTCGGCATCGCGACGATGCCCGGTTTGCTCCTTGCCGACGAACCGACCAGTCAGCTCGACCACCGCGCCCGCGACGAGGTGCTCACCGCGTTGCGTACGGTCAACCGCGAGACCGGGATGACGGTCCTGCTCGTCACCCACGACCCCGAGGTCGCCGCCACCCTCCCCCGCACGATCACCATCCGCGACGGCCGAATCGCCTCCGAGGGGCGATCGGGCGAGGAGTACGCCGTGGTCGCGGTGGACGGCTCGCTACCGCTCCCACCCCACGTCGCCGAACTACTCCCAGCCGGGACCCTGGTCCAAGTCACCACCGAAGGCGGCGCCATCCGCCTGACGCCGGTCACCCAGGAGGACGAGGCGGCGGAGGAGCCGGGAAGCAGGGGGAACGGATGATTGAGGTTGGTCAGGTGACGGTGCGGTACGGGGACGTGACGGCGGTGTCCGACGTGTCGTTCACCGTGCCGCCCGGGTTCGTGCTGGCGGTCAGTGGGCCCTCGGGGGCCGGGAAGACTTCGTTGCTGTGGGCAATTGCCGGAGCGGTGCCGGTGGCCAAGGGGCAGGTGGAGGTGGATGGGCGGGTGATCGCGGATCGTCCGGGGGCCGCGAAGCACGGTGTGGTGTTGATTCCGCAGGGGAACGGGCTCGCGCGGGTGTTGACCGCGCGCGAGAACTTGTCGGTGCCGTTGCTTGCCGGGAGCAAGCCGGGCGCGGAGGTCGACCGGCGGATCCAGCAGGCACTGGAAGGAGTCGGGCTGGCGGACAGTGGTGATCACCTGGTCGAGGAGCTGTCCGGTGGTGAGCAGCAACGCGTCGCCGTCGCGCGTGGGATCGCTCAGCGCGGCCGGGTGATTCTCGCCGACGAGTCGACCAGTGAGCTCGACAGCAGCAACCGCGAGCGTGTCCTCGAACTGCTGCACGCGGAAGCTCGCCGGGGTGCGGCGGTCGTGATCGCCACCCACGATCCGAATGTCGCCGACAGCGCCGACGGTCACGCCGTGATGGACGAGGGCCGGCTCAGCTGGCTACGGCACCTCTGAGTGGTACGGCGACCAGCGCGGGGTCCAGCTGGATCCGTGTGATGCCCAAGGGTTCGAGCAGGTCCCGGAGCGCGGGCTCCGAGAGGCGCATCCATTCGGCCGCACCGCAGGCCGCGCGGAGGTCCGCGGAGGTGGTGAAGGCGATGCCGACCCGGCGGCCGTCCGGTGAGCGGCCGGTTTGTACTACCGCGACTCCGTCCGCACAGCGCACCGGCACGAACCAGTCAACACAATGTCGAATGTCCACGATTCGACGCTAAATCCACGCAGAGCCGGGAAAGCACCTTTCTTGCAGGGTTCGCACAGCTCTCTCACACGCAACCGGCGGCTACCGCAGATGAGCCGGCGTGGTGGGCGGGCCGGACCGGAAGACCTTGGCCAGCAGGGTAGGCAGACCACGCGGGGCGAAGCGGACGTCGTCGGCAGCCAGCTCCCCCGGAGTCCACCAGCGGAAGCCGTGGACGTTTTCGGCTTGGAGTTCCAACGGGCTCAGCGCGCCGGACGGCTCGAAGTGCGGGGTGCGGATCAGGAAGTAGTCGTTGAGGACGCCGTCGTACCCGGTGGCGTGGCCCTCGGCAACGTGTTCCTCGTGCCACAGGTGCGGCGGATCGGCGAAGTCCGCGAGGCCGACCTCCTCGACGAGCTCGCGGCGGAGGCCTTCCAGGACGGTCTCGCCGGGCTCCAGACCGCCGCCCGGGGTCGCCCAGACGGGACCGTCGGCGAATTCGAAGCGGACCAGCAGCACCCGGTCGTCCTCGTCCACGATCACGCCGCGGGCGGCCGGGCGGAGGCGCGGGAGTTCGAGTTCCAGTTCGCGGTGCTGCTCGACGGCGCGGAAGCCGAAGCGGGCGTTGACCTTCCGCATCGGGGCGTTCGTGAGCGCGGTCCACGTGTGCAGGTACCGCTGCGTCGTCCGGTGCTTCGCCAGCTGCGAGAGGTTCGCGAGCTTCAGGTGCGTGCCGAGGTTGTGCCCGCGATGCTCCCGCAGCACGAGCGTGTCGTCCTGCTGCGCGTTCTCCAGATCGCCACGTGACAGGTAGATCAGCGTGTATCCGGCCGGCTGACCGTCGAGGGTGTGGGCCATTGTCACGAGCGCGAGGTGGGTCCGGTCGACGCGGGCCTCGCTGGCTTGCAGCTTCTCGACCGTCCACGGCACGACTTCGCGGGTCATGCCGCCGGTCGGCACGTCCAGATCCATCGCGGTGTGCAGATCGGCGTACGCCTGCTGATGCTCGGGCGGGCACACCCCTGCCCACGAGGTGAGCCGGTAGCCGTCCAGCCGCCCGGCCTCGGAGCGCAGCTCTTCGAGCCGCAGCTCGTCGTAGGGCAAGGGCACGACGAGGTGGTCCTCGACGTGTTCGACCGTGAACCCGAGCCGCTCCGCGAACTCGGCGCCCGGTGCCGGGTCGGCGGGTACGGCGATCTCGGTCTGCACGATGGTCCGGCCGAGCTGAGCAGACCGGGTCACCGCCCAGTGCCAGAGCGCCGACCCGATCCGCCGTCGGCGGTGCTCGGGCGGTACGTCGATCTCGACCTCGACGGCGTCCAGGTTGTCGGTCAGGCGGTACTCGAACAGCAGTGCGCCGAGCACCCGGTCGTCCTCGAAGGCGCCGACCGCGATCCGCCGCTTCAGCGGGCTCGGATTGCGCAACGAGAAGCCGAAGGCCTCGCGGGCACCGACCAAGGGTGCCTCGCGGCCGGCGACGGCGCCGGCGTGGAAGGCGTCGTACCACTCGTCGAACAGGGCCAGGTCGGCCGGGTCGATCTCGCGTATCACGATCACCCGGCCGACCCAATCAAACAATCAGGTCAGAACGCCAGTTCTTTAGACCGCCGTGATCTTGCCCTGGTACATGTACATGATCACGAAGTTGTCCGCGTACGGCGCGTTCTTCAGGATCGGGTCGTCGTCGGCCGGGAACTTCGCCACCCGCTTGCCCTCGAGCGCCGGGTTGTTCCCGTAGCGCTCCCAGAGCGGGATGATCGGCAGCAGCTCGTTGAACGCGACCGCGGCGGCGGTGACGTTCTTCTTCTGCTCGTCGAGGTTCAGGCCCTGCGCGGACTTGTCCACGACGGCCTGGAGGTCGATCGGACCGGCCGAGGTGGTCTGCTTGAGCGGGAAGTTCATGCCCTTGCCGCCGGAGTTCGCCGCGATCACGTAGTTGAACGTGTAGAGGTCCTGGACGAACGAGAAGTACGGGTGCGGGTGGTTCGACGCGCCCCAGCTCTGGATCGCGAAGTCGAACTTGCCGGCCAGTACGTCGGGGTTCAGCTGGGTGAAGGTGATGCCCCGCTTGGTGATGTTGAAGCCGAACTTGTTCAGCTGGTCGGCCGCGTTGGTGGCGGCCGGGTTCCAGTCGGCGAACTCGGTCGGGAACTTGATGTCGTAGGCGGCAGGCTTGCCGTTCGGCAGCATCCACTTGCCGCCGGACTTCTTCCAGCCCGCGGCCTGCAGCAGCGACGTGGCCTTGGCCTCGTCCTTCTCGTAGGCCTGCAGCTTCTTCTGGTCGGCGTCGGAGATCCAGTCCGGTACGGCGATGTCGGAGAAGCCGGCCATGAACTTGCACGGCTTGCCGGAGTCGCCGAGGGCGACCGTACCGTTCTCGGACCGGTCCAGGACATACGCGATCGCCTGCCGGACGCGCGGGTCTGCGAGCTCGGGATGCGTGGTGTAGTTGAAGACCAGCGCCGGGCCGGAGTACACCGGCGGCCGGAGGATCCGGAAACCGCTGCCGAGCAGGGTCTTCTCCGTGGCCACCGCGAAGCCGTGGGTGGCGTAGTCGACATCCTTGTTGAGGACGACGGGGGTGACGTCGGAGGTCTCGCCGTTGTACAGCACGACCTTGTCGAAGCCGATCTTGTCGGCGAACAGGCCCTTGGGGTTCTTGACCAACGTCATCTGCGAGTTGGTCATGCTCTTCACGTCGAAGTTGAACGGGCCGGACACGACCGGGTTCTCCGGACGGAACTTCTGGAAGTCGCCGTTCAGCTGCTTGCCCTCGGCGCTGTCCAGGCTGGTCTTGGCCTTCCGCATGGTCTCGGCCTTGGTCGCCCACTCGCCGTACACCGAGTCCGGCAGGATGCCCGCGCGGAGGATGTAGCGCTCGAGCACGGTGGACGGCGTACCGATCGTGAACAGCACCGTGGTGTCGTCCTTGGCGCTGACGTCGGACAGGAACGTCCAGTCCTGCTGGCGCAGCAGCCAGCGCAGGTTGAACGTCGACACGACGTCCTTGGAGGTGACCGGCTTGCCGTCGCTCCAGGTCAGCCCGGAGCGCAGCTTCAGCGTGTAGGTCTTGGTCGCCTCGTCCAGCGTGCCGGACTCGGCCATCATCCATTCCCACTTCTTGTCGGCCCAGTAGTACAGGCCGGCGCTCGGGTAGACGAGGTCGAAGTACGGGCTGGTGCTGGCCTGGATGCCGTCGGTGACGCCGGCGGCCAGGTTGAAGTGCCCCTTGGGCGGCAGCTGGTACGGGTACGCGCCGTGGAACTCCTTGCTGCCGCCGCCGTTGCCGCCGCCGCTGGCGTTCGGCTTGCTCGGCGAGCAGGCCTCCAGCGACCCGATGCCGGCCACGCCGACACCGGCGATGCCGAACAACTGGAGCACGTGCCGGCGGGAGACCGCGTTCGTCCGGGCGCGGGCGCCCGTCTCGTCGGTGCCGGGATCGTTAGTGCCGGTGGGACTCATCCTTCGTCCTTTCTGGACTGACCACACGCCCATGTGGGTCAGGTACTACTCATCGGTGGGGACTAACTACCGCCCTCGCGTTTCTCCCGCCGCCGGGTGATGACCACACCGACGACGACCACCAGGCCCAGTAGCAGGCCCAAACACAAGGTGAACAGGGTGACGACGAACTCCGGTGTGCCCGGCGTCAGGGTGAGCAGCAGGACTCCGCTGGCCAGCACGAGAAAGGCTGCCCAGCCGAGCGCCGCCCGGCCGATCTGGGGAGTCATCAGCTCCCCGGTTGCTCGGGTACGCCGTCCCGCGCGACCACGTGGCACGCGGCCGACTGCCCGGAACGGATCTCGATCAGCTCGGGGATCTTCGCGTCGCACAGCCCGTCCTCGAACTGCGGGCAGCGCGGGTGGAACGAGCACCCGGACGGGAGGTTCGCCAGGCTCGGGATCTCCAGGCTGCGCAGCGACTCGCGGCCCTTGGTCTTGGTCAGGTCGGGGTCCGGCTCGGGGATCGCGTCGATCAGCGCCCGGGTGTACGGGTGCGTCGGCGCGTTGATGATCTTCGGCGTCGGCCCGAACTCGACGATCCGGCCGAGGTACATGACGGCGGTCTTGCCGCGCCAGCCGAAGTACTTCGCGATCGCGAGGTCGTGGGTGATGAACAGGAAGCCGACGCCGAGGTCGTCGCGCAGCCGGCCGAGCATCGCGAGCACGCTGATCCGGATCGACACGTCCAGCATCGAGGTGGACTCGTCGGCGATGATCAGCTTCGGGTCCAGGGTCAGCGCCCGGGCGACCGCGACCCGCTGCCGCTGCCCGCCGGACAGCTGGTGCGGGAACTTCGGCAGGTAGTTCTCGGCCGGGGTCAGGTCGACCTGGGTGAGGAGTTCGGCCGCCTTCTCGGCGGCTTCCTTCTTGTTCTTCACGACGCCGTGCTTGAGCAGCGGCGCGGTGAGGGTCTGCTGGATCGTCCGGGTCGGGTTCAGCGACGCGTACGGGTCCTGGTGCACGTACTGCACGCTGCGCCGGAAGTTGGTGAAGTCGCCGCGCTTCAGCGACCAGATGTCGTCGCCCTCGAACGCGACCTGCCCGCTGCTCGGCCGGGCCAGACCGGCCGCCATCCGGGCCGCCGTGGTCTTGCCCGAACCGGACTCGCCGACCAGGCAGAGCACCTCGCCGGGGTTGATCGACAGGTCGATGTCGTCGACCGCCTTGATCGGGCCGGCCTTGGTGTCGAACACCTGGCTGACCCCGCCGAGCGTGATCAGCGGCGCCGCGGCGCTCTTCTGTGGCGCGGGGGACTTCTCGACTGCGCTCATGATGCCGTCCCCAGGTTCTCGCTCGGCACCTCACGCTCGAGGTGCACGTCCTTGAAGTGGATACAGGCCGCCTCGTGCGCGTCGCCCGGTTCGTCGGTGATCGGCATCAGCTCCGGGTCCGCCTCGTTGCACTCCTCGGTCGCGTACTTGCACCGGGGCGCGAACGTACAGCCCGCGGGCAGTGCCGCCAGGCTCGGCGGGCCGCCCGGGATCGACTCCATGTCGGGCAGGTCGCCGACGATCGGCGGTACCGCCTTGATCAGGCCGAGCGTGTACGGGTGCCGCGGGCGGTAGAACATGTCCCGCACGCCGCCGGTTTCGATGATGCGTCCGGCGTACATGGTGGCGACCCGGTCCGCGAGCTCGGCGGCCAGCGACAGGTCGTGCGAGATGAAGATCATCGAGAACCCGAGCCGGTCCCGGACCTCGTGCAGTACGTCGACGACCGACCGCTGGGTGAGGATGTCGAGCGCGGTGGTCGGCTCGTCGAGGATCAGCACCTCGGGTTCGAGCAGCAGGCTCATCGCGATCAGGACGCGCTGCCGCATACCGCCGGACAGCTCATGCGGGTAGCTGTCCATCACCCGCGACGGCTCCAGCCGGACCAGCCGGAGCAGCTCGGCGGCGCGGTCCTCGATCTCCTGCTTGGACGCCTTGGTGTGCGCGCGCATCGTGTCGTGCATGTGCGCGCGGATCTTCAGCACCGGGTTGAACGCGTTCATCGCGCCCTGGAACACCATCGCGGCGTCCCGCCAGCGGAACTCCCGCAGGTCCTTGCCGTCCAGCCCGAGGACGTCGATCTCGGTGCCGTCGCCGCGGTTGAACGTGACCTTGCCGCTGGCGTGCCCGAGCCGCGGCAGCAGCCGCAGCAGGCCGAGGCCGAACGTCGTCTTGCCGCAGCCGCTCTCCCCCACCAGCGCCAGGCTCTCGCCCGGGTACAGGTCGAGGTCGACGCCGCGGACCGCCTGCACGGTCGCGCCGGCGCCGGTGCGGTACTCGACCTTGAAGTCGCGGACCGACAGCAGCGGCTTGCCCTCGCCGCCGCGCTTCGCACGGGTACTCGAAGTAGTCATCGTGATCACCGGTCCCGGAGCCGCGGGTTGAGGATCTCTTCGAGGGATCGCGTCATCATCACCAATCCGACCAGCAGCAGGACGATCGCGATGATCGGGCTGAGGATCCAGGCCAGGCTCGCGTCGTTGAAGATCGCGCCGGCAATCCAGGCGCGGTTGAGCATGATGCCCCAGTTGGAGCCGGTCAGCGGGGCGAGACCGAGCAGGTACAGGCCGACCAGCTGGTAGATCGCGTTGGTGACGCCGATCATGAAGTTCATCAGGATGAAGCTGGCCATGTTCGGCAGGATCTCGACGAACACCACCCGGGCGGTGCCGAGGTCGAGCAGCCGGGCCGCCTCGACGAACTCGCGTTCCTTCAGCGAGAACACCTGGGCCCGGACCGCGCGGGTCAGTACCGGCCAGGACAGCCCGCCGACGAGCAGCGCGAGCAGCAGCGGCGAGTCCAGCTTGAAGAACGCGCCGAGGACCGCGAGCAGCACGATCTGCGGGACGGTCAGGAAGACGTCGGCGAGCGTGACGACGACGGAGTCGACCCAGCCGCCGAGGTACGCCGCCAGCGAGCCGAGCACGATCGCCAGCGCGGTCGAGATCGCGGCGGCGAAGAAGCCGACGAAGATCACCGTCCGGCCGCCGCCGATCATCTGGATCAGGACGTCCTTGCCCTCGTTGTCGGTGCCGAGCAGGTGCCCGGGCGAACCGGCCGGGAGCATGATCTCCTTGACGTTCGGCGACACGTCCGGGAGGAAGAACGGCACGATTGCGGTGATCAGCACCATCAGCGCCACGATCACGAACCCGATGAACCCGGCCGGGCTGCGGCGCAGCGACTTCAGGATGCCGGCGAACCGGGAGACACCCGGCGTACCGATCGCGGCGACGGGAATGGAAGCCTCGGTCATCTCGTCACCCCTTGCCCTTGCCCTGGACCCGGATCCGCGGATCCAGCTGGCTGTACAGCAGGTCGGCCAGCAGGTTGGCGACCACGACCGAGATCGTCACGACCAGGAAGATGCCCTGCAGTACGGCGTAGTCGCGGCCGTTGACCGCGTTGTACAGGCTGAACCCGATGCCCTGGTAGCCGAAGATCCGCTCGACGAAGATCGAGCCGCCGACGACGAACCCGAGCGACACCGCGAGCTGGCTGAACAGCGGCAGTACGGCGTTCCGCCCGACGTACCCGGAGCGGATCCGGGAGTCCGACAGGCCGCGCGCCCGGGCCACCGTCACGTAGTCCTCGCCGAGGGTCTCCACGGTCGACGACTTCATCACCAGCGCCCAGGAGCCGACCGTGGTCAGCGCGTAGGCCAGGATCGGCAGCATCGCGTGGTAGAAGATGTCGTTCAGGAAGCTGAAGCTGAACGAGGGCGTGACGCCCGGCGTGTACGAGCCGCGGGCCTGGGTCAGGTCGAAGACCTGCAGCTTCACGCCGAGGAAGACCACGATCAGGATCGCCAGGATGTAGTTCGGGATCGCGTGCAGCACCGAGCCGATCGAGGTCAGCAGGTGGTCGATCCAGGTCTCGCGGCGGTACGCCATGATCATCCCGGCCACGATGCCGATGATGAACGCGAACACCGTCGCGACCCCGACCGAGAACAGCGTCCACGGCAGGTAGGTCTTGATCACCGAGGCGACCGTGGTGCCCGGTGACAGCAGCGAGTTGCCGAAGTCGCCGTGCAGCATGTTGACCATGTAATGGAAGTACTGCGTGATCAACGGCTCGTTCGGGTCCAGCGAGAACAGGTTCTTCGCCTGCGCGGCCGCCGCCTCGTACGAGACACCGGTCTGCGCGATCTGCGTCTGGATATAGGTGTCGACCGGGTTACCGGGTAACAATCGGACCAGGAAGAACGTCCCGGTCGTGACGATGAAGACCGTCAGGATCGCCTTGAACAGTCTCCGCACCAGCCAGGCGTTGACGAACCGCCGTACGGCCGAAGGTCTCGGTTCGTCGGCGGGACCTTCGATCAGTTCCGCCGCGGACGTATCGACCGCACCACTCACTGCTCACCTCCACGCGACTACCAGGGAAAGTCGGTGGCGCAGACCCTTCTCAGCTAAGACTTAGTAACACTGTCTTGCAAGGATCTGCGCATAGTGACGCTAGTGTGCGCAGCTCTGGTCCCCGAGTCAACGACTTGAGGCAACAGTGAGACAACGTTGCGATCCGTGACGAAACGGTACCGGGGAGTACAGGAAGTGCCCGCCTCCGACACGGAGGCGGGCACTCAGGCTGTAAGTCAGGTCGTAAGTCAGGCCGTAAGTCAGGCGGCGAGTACGGTCAGCGGGTGGCGCGGTTGACCGCCGAGACGACGGCCTTCAGCGACGCGGTGAGAATGTTGGCGTCCCGGCCAACACCCCAGAACACCTCGTCGCCGACCTCGCACTCGACGTACGCCGCGGCCAGCGCGTCCCCGCCGGCCGAGAGCGCGTGCTCGTGGTAGTCCAATACCCGGACGTCGTACTTCAGCGGCTGCAGCGCATCCACGAAGGCCGACACCGGACCGTTGCCCTCACCAACCAACTCGTGGGGGACCCCATTGGCATAGACCTGAACCCGGAGCTGGTCGCCGTGGCCCTCGCCGGAGGTCGAGTTCACACTCAGCAGCGACAGCTTCCCGGGCGCCAGGTACTCGGCCGCGAAGATGTCCCACATCTCCTGCGGGCCGACCTCGCCGCCCTCGCTGTCGGTGTGCTGCTGGATCACCCGGCTGAACTCGATCTGCAGCCGGCGCGGCAGGTCGAGCCGGTGCTCCGACTTCATGATGTACGCGACGCCGCCCTTGCCGGACTGCGAATTGACCCGGATCACGGCCTCGTAGGAGCGGCCCACGTCCTTCGGGTCGATCGGCAGGTACGGCGCCTCCCAGGTGATGTCGCCGACCGGCTTGCCCTCGGCCGCGGCCTGCTTGTCGAGCGCCTCCAGGCCCTTCTTGATCGCGTCCTGGTGGGACCCGGAGAACGCGGTGTAGACCAGGTCACCGGCGTACGGCTGGCGCTCCGGGACCCGCATCTGCGTGCAGTACTCGACCGTCCGGCGGATCTCGTCGATGTCGGAGAAGTCGATCTGCGGGTCGATGCCCTGGCTGAACAGGTTCATCCCCAGCGTCACCAGGTCGACGTTGCCGGTCCGCTCGCCGTGCCCGAACAGACAGCCCTCGACCCGGTCCGCGCCGGCCATCAGCGCCAGCTCGGTCGCGGCCACCGCCGTACCGCGGTCGTTGTGCGGGTGCAGGCTGATCGCGCTGTGCTCGCGCCGGGTCAGATTCCGGCCGAACCACTCGATCTGGTCGGCGTACACGTTCGGGGTGCACATCTCGACGGTGGCCGGCAGGTTCAGGATGATCTCGCGGCCCTCGGCGGGCTGCCAGACGTCGCTGACCGCCTCGCACACCTCGAGCGCGAACTCCAGCTCGGTGCCGGTGAAGATCTCCGGGCTGTACTGGTACCCGAACTCGCAGTCGCCCAGGATCTCGTCGGCGTACTTCATCACCGTCTCGGTGCCCCGGACGGCGATCGTGCGGCACTCGGCCTTGTCGACGTTGAACACCACCCGGCGGAACAGCGGGGCGGTCGCGTTGTACAGGTGGATGGTCGCCTTCGGGGAGCCCTGCAGCGACTGGACAGTGCGCTCGATCAGCTCCTCACGCGCCTGCGTCAGCACCGAGATCGTCACGTCGTCCGGGATCACGTCGTCCTCGATCAGGCTCCGGACGAAGTCGAAGTCGTACTGGCTGGCGCTCGGGAAACCGACCTCGATCTCCTTGTAGCCCATCGCCACCAGCAGGTCGAACATCCGCCGCTTGCGGGCCGGCGACATCGGCTCGACCAGCGCCTGGTTGCCGTCGCGGAGGTCGGTGGACAGCCAGCGCGGCGTCCGGTCGACGGCCTTCGACGGCCAGGTACGGTCCGGCAGCTCGATCGGCGGGAACGCGCGGTAGCGGTGGATCGGCATACCGGACGGCTGCTGCACAGGCTGGGGCTGGTTCTTCGGTGCCACGGGGTTCTCCTCGGAAGTACGGGTGTCGTGCAAGGACGACCGGCGTACGACAGAACTCCGCGGCGAGGAAACCGGCCTTGTCAGGCCTCGCCGCGGCAGCGAAGGAGGAGAAGCTGGTGCCGCATGATGCCTGCGAGTTTATGCACAACTCTCCCGGAACGTCGAACCGGGGGTCTCGAACGGCGAGACACGGAGAGTGACGGGCCGCTTGCTGAGGATGTGCTGAGCGATCCCGGGGAATCCGCCGGCTGCCCGGCCGGCGATGCGAGGATGGCCGGATGAGGCCGCGAGTACTGGTCGTCGAGGACGCGGAACCGATCCGGACCGCGGTCGGCATCGCACTGACCGAGGCCGGGTACGACGTCCGCACGCGGCCGGACGGCACCGGCTTCGAGCGGGAGCTCGCGCAGTACCGCCCGGACCTCGTCCTGCTGGACGTGATGCTGCCGGGGCGGGACGGGTTCGAACTGCTGACGCTCGCCCGCGAGACCTCGAACGCGGGCGTGATCCTGCTGACCGCCCGCGACGGCGTCGACGACCGCCTGCACGGGCTGCGGACCGGCGCGGACGACTACGTGGTCAAGCCGTTCGTCCTCGCCGAGCTGATCGCCCGGGTCGAGGCCGTACTCCGGCGGATGGGGCGGCTGCGGACCGTTCTCGAGGTCGGCGATCTCGAGGTCGACGTCGAGGCGCGGGCGGTCCGCCGGGGCGGGAAGGAGATCGACCTGACCGCGACCGAGTTCAAGCTGCTCGCGTTCCTGGCCGGGCGGGCGGAGCGCGTGGTCGGGAAGACCCAGCTGCTGACCGCGGTCTGGGGGTACGACGACTACGCGGACAACCTGGTCGAGGTGTACGTGAGCGGGCTGCGGCGGAAGCTGGAGGCGCACGGGCCGCGGCTGCTGCATACGGTGCGCGGGTCCGGGTACGTGTTGCGGTCGTGACGCTGTCGCTGCGGGCTCGCGTGACGTTGACCGCGATCGCAGTACTGCTGGTGGTGCTGCCGGTGACCGGGCTGACGGTCAAGGCGGTGTTCGACGCGCAGGCCGAGCGCAGTCTGGACTCGCTGCTGACCGGGCGGGCGCAGCTGGCCCAGCAGCTCGCGCGGCAGAACGTTGCACCAGGCAACTTGGTACGCCGGGTCGAGGCGAACGGGGTGCGGGTGTCGCTGTCGCTGCGGAACGGGCGGACGTTCGGCGTGCCGCCGGTGGATCCCGACGGCACGGTGCGGCAGGTGCACGCGACGCTGCAGGCGGGTCAGCAGACGAAGGACGCTTCGCTGGTACTGACGGCGGACACGGCATTGCTGGCGGATGCGAGTGCACGGTTGCGGACGGTGCTGCTGCTGTCCGGGTTGGCCGCGATTCTCATTACCGCGTTGGCGTTGGCGATCGGGATGCGGTTCGCGCTGGCACCGCTCGACGTGATGACCGGCTTGGCGCGTTCCATCGCGGCCGGGCGCCGAGGCGGGCGCCTCCAGCCTGAGCGTGCTGACACGGAACTGGGTCGGACAGCAACCGCCTTCGACGAGATGCTCGACGCCCTGGAAGGCGCCGAACAGACCGCTCGCACCGCGGAGCGTGGCGCGCGGGCCTCGGCCGGCACCGCCCGCCTGGCCGAGGATCGGATGCGGGAGTTCGTGGCGGATGCGGCGCATGAACTGCGGACACCGATTGCGGGGCTGCAGACGGCGGCCGAGACATTGATCCAGCTCGGGCCGGACGCGACCGCCGCGCAGCGGGAGGAGCTGGAGTTGCTGCTCGTCCGCGAGTCGCGCCGGGCCGGGACGTTGGTCGGCGACCTGCTCGAGCTCAGCCGGATCGACGCCGGCCTGCAACTCCACCGCTCCCCCGTCGACCTCCGCCGGCTCGCCGACGCCCAGGCCGCCCGTCTCCGCCTGGTCGCGCCCGAGATCACCGTCGACCTCCGCGGCGCCGCGACCGTCAGCGCCGACGAGGACCGCCTCACCCAGATCCTCACCAACCTCGTCGACAACGCCCGCCAGGCCGGCGCCCACGCCCTCCGCATCACCGTCGCCACCTCCGGCATCCTGGTCGAGGACGACGGTCCCGGCGTACCGCCCGAAGCCCGCGAGCGGATCTTCTCCCGCCTCGTCCACGGCCCGCACAGCAAAGGCGCCGGCCTCGGCCTGGCAATCGCCCGCGGCCTGGCCGAAGCCCACGGCGGCACCCTCACCGCCACCGACCGCCCCGACGGCCATCCCGGCGCCGCCTTCCACCTCCGCCTGTCAGGTCCCGCTCCCCTCCGTTGATGGGTGGACGTCCGAGCTGCAGGGTTTGCCACCCGTATCCGGGGCGCAAACCCGGCAGCTGGGGAGTGAACCCACCAACGGTTCTGGGTAGACAGTGTCTAGCGTCGTGCTGTAGACACTGTCTACGTGATTGCTCTCGGGTTGCTGGCCGCCTCCGCCGGGTGTCATGCGGCGTGGAACCTGCTGCTCAAGCGGGGCGGGAGGGGCGGGCCGGCGTTCGTGTGGGTGTGCGGGGTGGTGATGCTGCCGGTGTCGGCCGTCCTGCTCGCCCGGGGCCTGGGGACAGCAGCGTGGGCGGGATTGGTGAGTACGGCGTTGCACACGACCTACGCCGTGATCCTGCAGAAGGCCTATGCGGTCGGCGAGTTCACGGCCATCTACCCGGTCAGCCGCGGCGCGGCGCCTGTTCTGGTGGCGATGGTGGCGTTGCCCGGCCCGCGAGTGCTGGCGGGCGCGGCGCTCACGCTGGTCGGGGTGCTGATGATGGACCGGCTGCGCTCGGCGCGCGGCGTACCGCTCGGGTTGCTGGTCGCCGCATGCACAGCGGCGTACACCTTGTGGGACGGCTTCGCGGTCACCCGCCTGCACGTCGACCTGCTGACCTACCTGGCCGTCGCGAACGTCGCGCAGGTCGTCTTCCTGGCGCCGGTCGTCCGAAACCACCGCCAAGCGCTCAAGCAATGGCGGCAAGCCTTGCCGATCGCCCTACTGATGCCGGCGAGCTACGGCCTGGTGCTGCTGGCGTTGTCGTTCGCGTCAATCAGCGCCGTAGCGGTCGGTCGGGCGTTGAACGTCGTCGTCGGCGGCCTCCTCGGCGCCCTCGTCCTCCGCGAACGCCCGCGCCTCGCCGGACTGGTCGTCGTCACGGCCGGCGTACTCCTCGTGAGCCTCTGAAAGGACTGTCATGAAAGACCTGATCTGCCTGCACGCCGGTACGAGCGGCCCGTCGACCTGGGACCGTTTCGTCCCCGAGTTCGAAGCGCTCGGGTACCGCGTCCACCGCCCCACACTGCTCGGCCACGGCACCGCACCCCGGCGCCGCACCTACTACCTGAACGACTTCCGCGACCAAGTACTCCGCGATCTCGACGACCGGGACCACCTCACGCTGATCGGCAACTCGCTCGGCGCGTACGTCGCCAGCGCCGTCGCAGCCGCCGAACCCGACCGCGTCGACCGCCTCGTCCTCGAAGAGATCCCCGTCCCACCGCAAACCACCCAGGACGGCCCGCCGACCACACGAGAACTCCCAGGCGTGGCCCTCCGTGCCGCCGGCTGGCTGACGCGCCGACGTTGCGATCCCCGACTGCTCCGCGACGTGATCGCCGACCTCCGCCGCCCGCAGCCGTCCTGGTGGTCCGGACTGCCCGCGGTCACCGCCCCCACGCTCGTCCTGGCCGGCGGCCCGAAGAGCCACCTCGACCAGACCCGCTTCGCGCTCCTCTCCGACTCGTTGCCCAACGCAACAGTCACGACGATCGAGGCCGGCCACCGGATCCACCGCCACGCCCCGGACCGCTGGCTCGCCGCCGTGAAACCCTTCCTTGCCCTCACCATTGGTTGAGCTCCTAAGGTGGCGGCATGACGGAAACTCTCCTCGAACGCGTCGGCCCCCACGGCCTCGGCGTACTCGTGACGATCAAGCGCGACGGCCGCCCACAGCTGTCCAACATCACCTACGTCTTCGACGGCACCCGGGTCCGGATCTCGCTGACCGACGACCGGGCCAAGACCCGGAACCTGCGCCGGGATCCGCGCGCCAGCCTGTACGTCAACGGCTCCGGCGGACGCTCGTACCTCGTCCTCGAGGGCAAGGCGCAGCTGAGCGCCGTGGCCGCGGACCCGCACGACGAGGTGGTCGAGGACCTGGTCGACTACTACCGGACCGCCTCCGGTGAGCACCCGGACTGGGACGAGTACCGTGCGGTCATGGTGCAGGACAAACGGCTGATGTTCTCGATGCCCGTCGACCATGCGTACGGGATGCCGTCGCCGGCATAAACCAGATGCGGGCAGCACGCGTTCCGGTGGACGCTGGGGGCGTGAAGATCACCCAACTGTTCCCCGACGACGAGGTCGGATGTGCGGAAGCCGTCGCCGTGGACTCGGCCGGCTGGACGCTGGACTGCCCGGAGGTCGTCCAGCACACGCCGCGGTCCTTCGCGAACATGCTCCGCTACGGCTGGGACCTCGAGCCACCGCAGGCGTACCTGGCCCGCGAGGGCGACACTCCCGTCGGCGTGCTGACCGTCGACGTCCCGCTGTACGAGAACACCAATCAGACCTGGCTCGACGTCAAGGTGCACCCGGACCACCGGGGCCGCGGGATCGGCTCCGAGCTGATCGAGTACGGCGAGCAGGTGACCCGCGACCTCGGCCGGACGATGACGTGCCTCGGCGGGCTCGCGCTGCCGAAGGCGGAGGCGTTCGCCCGGCGGCACGGGTACGAGCAGAAGGCGGTCGAGGTGAACCGCCGCCAGGACCTGGCCGGTCTCGACTGGGGTCTGGTGCAGCGGCTGTACGACGAGTCACTGGCGGCGGCGTCGGCGTACGAGCTGCTGCAGCTGACCGGACCGCTGCCGGACGACATGCTCGAGGGCATGGTCGCGGTGACCGAGTCGATCAACGACGCGCCGAAGGACGACCTCGACATGGAGGACGACGTCTACAGCCCCGAGCGGCTGCGGGCGTACGAGGAGGCGCAGGCGAAGAGCGACCGCACCGTCTACCGGGTGGTCGCGCGCCGCAAGGACACCGGCGACCTGGCCGGCCATACGGTCGTCGCGGTCGAGCGGGAGCGCCCGTCGATCGGCGAGCAGCACGACACGGCAGTCTCCCGGGACCACCGCGGGCACCGCCTGGGCGCGCTGCTCAAGTCCTCGATGCTGCTCTGGCTGCGCGCCGAGGAGCCGGCGCTGACCCAGATCGACACCTGGAACGCCGAGTCCAACGATCACATGATCGGGATCAACGAGGCGCTGAACTACCACATCGTGGCGCGGTTCCTGGACTACCAGAAGACGCTCTGACAACAGACCGGGGGCGCCGCATCGAGCGGCGCCCCCGGCTCTGCACTACGGCAGGATCACTCCCCGACCAGCTGGTTCCAGTGGCCGGTGAGCGTGAAGATGCCGGTGCCCGGGATGCTGCCGCCGGGGACCCGGCCATACGACGTGACCGCGGTCTTCGAGCCGTTGAACTTGCTCATCGCGTACTGGTACACCGAGTCGGTGTCGTTGTCGAAACCGGTCACCAGCGTGCCGCCCCGGGTACCGCACTCCATGGCGGCCAGCGACTCGTACGCCGCGAAGCCCGTGCTCCGGACGAGCTTCAGGATCGGCTTGGTCGAGGCCGCCGCCGGGATCCGGACCGTCCAGAGCGCGCCCGCCTTGGTGGTCATCAGCAGCGTGTCGTACGTGGGGTTCTCGGAGATCACGGTCATCGCCTTGAAGCCCTTGAAGCCCGGGAAGTGGCCGAGCGCCCGGAAGGTGGCACCCGACGCCGCGTACCGGTACAGGTTGCCGTTGGTGCTCAGCCCGTACAGGTACGAGCGGTTCGGCGCGGTGATCGCGTAGTTCGACGTCACGAGCTGGGTGAAGCTGCTCCAGCCGGAGCCGATCCGCGCGTACGTCGGCCGCGCGTTGTCGGTGTCGAAGTAGGTGACGCTGCGGTACAGCGTTCCGTTCTGCACGAACAGGCCGTGGTAGTAGAAGTGCGCGTCGGTCTTCACGCCGTACCACGTCGTGTTGAGACGGGTGCCGACGAACGAGAACTCCGGGAACCAGTCACCGCGCGGCGGCTTGCCCGGCGTGACCACCACGTCGTTGATCCCCGGCTTCGGGGTGTTGAAGCCGACGTCCTGATTGCATCCCCCGGAGGCGAGCTTGGCGTTCGGCGTGGTCTTCAGGTTGCCCTTGACCGACTTGGCGATCGCGGGCGGGTCGGACCGGACGGCGGCAGTGGCCGGGCCGGCGGCGGCCGTGGCGGCGAGCATGCCGACCCCGGCCAAGGCGAGCGCGAAGCGCTGCAGTTTCATACTTGGAGTCCCCCTCAGGACATCAGTGACCTCGATTGGCCACGAGATCGTGAGGGAGCATAACCCGTTCCAGGCTAGACCGCCTCGACGATTGTCACTTTCATCTGGTTGGAGAGGGTGAAGCCGAGCGACGTGTAGAGCCGGATGGCGCTGGTGTTGGTGCCGCCGGTGTGCAGGAACGGGTGCCGGCCGGTCGCCGTGATCTCCGCGGCGACCGCCCTGATCAGCCGGGTCGCGAGGCCCTGCCCGCGGGCCGACGGGTGCGTGCAGACCGCGCTGATCTCGACGGACTCCGGCAGGCTGAACCGGGTGCCGGCCATCGCGATCAGCTCGCCGCTGCGGCGGATCCCGAGGTACGTGCCGAGCTCGATCGTGCGGCTGCGGAACGGGCCCGGGTCGGTGAGCGCGACCAGCGCCAGCATGTCCGGTACGTCGTCCACGCCGAGCACGACCGCCTCCGGATCCGCGGCGGGCAGGTCGTCCGGGGCGGCGAACTGGACCAGGTCGAAGACCTTGTCGATCTTGATCCCGTCCGGGACCTCGAACTCGGGCCGCATCAGCGCGGCCGGTCCGCCGGCCCGGAGCAGCTCGGCCGCGGCCGCCCAGTCGGCGTCGGTGAGCTCGTCGGGCATGCCGAGGAACGGTGCGACCGCGGCCGGGTAGCGGCGGGCGTTGCCGGACACCTCGGCGAAGGCTGCGTGCGGGCCGGTCAAAGCGGCGTACACCGGGTTCTGCAGGCTCATCAGAACCCCAGCTTGCGGAGGTTCTTCGCGTCGGTCTGCCAGTTCTTCGCGATCTTGACATGCAGATCGAGGTAGACCGGCGTACCGAGCAGGGCCTCGATCTGCTGGCGGGCCGCCGCGCCGACCTCGCGCAGCCGGGCGCCCTTGTGCCCGATCACGATGCCCTTCTGGCTCTCCCGCTCGAGGAAGATGTTCGCGTAGACGTCCAGCAGCGGCTTGTCGGCCGGGCGGTCCTCGCGCAGGTTCATCTCGTCGATGGTGACCGCGATCGAGTGCGGCAGCTCGTCCCGGACGCCCTCCAGCGCGGCCTCCCGGATCAGCTCCGCGACCAGCGTCTCCTCGGGCTCGTCGGTGATGTCACCGTCGGGGTACAGCGGGAAGCCCTCGGGCAGCAGCGCGACCAGCTCGTCCGCGACCACGTCCACCTGGAACCCGGACGTCGCCGACACCGGGATCACCGCGGCCCACTCGATCCCGACCGACTCGCCCAGCGCCGCGATGTCGGCGAGGTGCTCGACCATCCGGTCCGGCGAGACCAGGTCGGCCTTGGTGGCGAGCGCGACCTTCGGGGTCTTCGCGACCTTGGCCGCCTCGCCCGCGAGGAACCGGTCGCCGGGGCCGATCTTGTCGCTGGCCGGCAGGCAGACCGCGATCACGTCGACCTCGGCCCAGGTGGTCTTCACCAGGTCGTTCAGCCGCTCACCGAGCAGCGTGCGCGGCTTGTGCAGGCCGGGCGTGTCGACCAGCACCAGCTGCGCGTCCGGCCGGTGCACGATGCCGCGGACCGCATGCCGGGTGGTCTGCGGCTTCGACGAGGTGATCACGATCTTCTGGCCGACCAGGGCGTTCGTCAGCGTCGACTTGCCGGCGTTCGGCCGCCCGACGAAACAGGCGAAGCCGGACTTGAAGTTCTCAGGTGTGGACGACATCGCGGACCTCTCCGGTGCCCAGGGCAAGTACTACGGGAACGTTGGCGCCGGCGAAGTGCCGTACGACGTTGACCTCGACGGCCTCGGCGTCCGTCACGACCGCGGCGGCCTCCAGGCCCTTCACGCCCGAGGCCAGCGCCATCGCGACGGCCAGCTGCAACGCGGTCAGCTCGACCGTGTCGAGCCCGACCGTGCAGGCGGCGTACGTGCGGCCGTCGGAGTCGCGGACCGCGGCCCCTTCGGCGGCGCGGGTCCGGGCGCGGGCGGCGCGGGCGAGCGTGACGAGTTTGGCGTCCTCGGCGGACAGGTCAGACAACAAAGGCTCCTAGGCGTGCTGGTGGTTCTGGTCGTGCGGCGCGGGCGCGGGCTCCTCGCGTCGTACCAGAACCGTACCTACCTGGTTCCGGCGACCCGACGGGCGCTCCGCGGTCAGCGACAGGCCCTCGATCGCGACCTCGGCGCCGGGGATCGGGACCTTGCCGAGCAGCTTGGCCATCAGCCCGCCGACGGTGTCCACGTCGTCGTCGTCCAGCGGGACGCCGAACAGCTCGCCGAGCTCGTCGATCGGGAGCCGGCTGGAGACCCGGTACGCGCCGTCGGACAGCTGCTGCACCGAGTCCGGGTCCTCGTCATACTCGTCGGTGATCTCGCCGACGATCTCCTCCAGGATGTCCTCGATCGCGACCAGGCCGGCGGTGCCGCCGTACTCGTCGACGACGATCGCCAGGTGCATCCGGGCCGCCTGCATCTCGCGGAGCAGCTGGTCGGCGGGCTTGGAGTCCGGGACGTACATGCACGGCCGCATCACCGACTCGACCCGCTCGGTCGATTCGGCGTTGGCGTTGTCGTAGACCCGGCGCATCACGTCCTTGAGGTAGACGACACCGACGATGTCGTCCAGCGACTCGCCGATCACCGGGATCCGGGAGAAGCCCGAGCGCAGCGCCAGCGAGGTGAGCTGGCGGAGCTTCTTGTGCTTCTCGATGTAGACCATGTCGGTCCGCGGCACCATCACCTCGCGGACGATCGTGTCGCCGAGCTCGAACACCGAATGGATCATCTGCCGCTCGCCGGACTCGATCACCGCGGACTTCTCCGCGTAGTCGACCAGCGCGCGCAGCTCGGCCTCGGTCGCGAACGGCCCCTCGGCGAACCCCTTGCCCGGGGTCAGCGCGTTGCCGATCAGGATCAGCAGCTTCGGCAGCGGGCCGAGGATCCGGGTCAGCGCCATCACCGGACCGGCCGACAGGATCGCGAACCGGTCCGAGTGCTGCCGGCCGAGCGTCCGCGGCGCGACCCCGATGATCACGTAGGAGATCAGGATCATCACCACGGCCGTGATCAGGATGTGTTCCCAGGTCACCGACAGCACGCCGGACAGCGCCTGGGTGACCAGCACGATCGCGGTGATCTCGCAGCTCAGCCGGAGCAGCAGCAGCGAGTTCAGGTACCGCGGGGCGTCGGACAGCAGGTCGCGCAGCCGGACCGCGCGCAGGTTGCCCTGCTCGACCTGCTCGTTCGCCCGCACCTTCGAGTACGACGACAGTGCCGCCTCCGCGCCGGCGAACAACCCGGCCAGCAGCACCAGCACCGCAGCCACAACCAGCAGAACGAGGTCGTGGTACGTCATGGGAGATTCACTCCTGACCGAGATGGTTTCCAGGGGATCGCCATGCTTCCAGCAGGCGCCCCTGGACGTCCCACATCTCCGCCTTCTCGGCGGGTTCCGCGTGGTCGTAGCCGAGCAGGTGCAGGATGCCGTGCACGGTGAGCAGCTCCAGCTCGGCCCAGGTACCGTGGCCGGCCTTCGCGCCCTGGGCGGCGGCCACCGTCGGGCACAGGGCGATGTCGCCCAGGTGCCCGAGCGGCAGGTCGTCGTCCGCCTCGCCGTCGGACCCTGGGCGCAGTTCGTCCATCGGCCACGACATCACGTCGGTCGGACCCGGAAGATCCAGGAACTCGACGTGGTACCGCGCCATCGTGTCCTCGTCGACCAGCTTGATCGACAGCTCACACTCGGGGTGCAGGCGCAGCGACGACATCACGAACCGGCTGAGCCGCATCAGTCCGTGCGCGTCGATCTCCACGCCGGACTCGTTGTTGACCTCGACGTTCATCGGTGGGAATCAGCACTGCCTTCGTAGTTTTCGTACGCCGACACGATCCGGCCGACCAGCTTGTGCCGGACCACGTCATGCGATGTCAACCGGCAGAATGCCAGATCCTGCACGCCCTCGAGAATTTCCTGCACGACCTTGAGCCCGGAATTCGTCCCGTTCGGCAGGTCGACCTGGGTGACGTCGCCGGTGACGACCATCTTCGAGCCGAAGCCGAGCCGGGTGAGGAACATCTTCATCTGCTCCGGCGAGGTGTTCTGCGCCTCGTCCAGGATGATGTAGGCGTCGTTCAGCGTCCGGCCGCGCATGTAGGCCAGCGGCGCGATCTCGATCGTGCCGGCGGTCATCAGCCGCGGGATGGACTCCGGGTCGAGCATGTCGTGCAGCGCGTCGTACAGCGGCCGCAGGTACGGGTCGATCTTCTCCGACAGCGTGCCGGGCAGGAACCCGAGCCGCTCGCCGGCCTCGACGGCCGGCCGGGTCAGGATGATCCGGTTGACCTCCTTGGCCTGCAGCGCCTGGACCGCCTTCGCGACCGCGAGGTAGGTCTTGCCGGTACCGGCCGGGCCGATGCCGAACACGATCGTGTTCTTGTCGATCGCGTCGACGTACCGCTTCTGGTTCAGCGTCTTCGGGCGGATCGTCCGGCCGCGGCTGGACAGGATGTTCTGGGTCAGCACCTCGCGCGGGGACTCCGCGGTGGCCTGCTTGATCATCGCGATGCTGCGCTCGACCGAGTCGGCGGTCAGCCCGTGCCCGGTGCGCACGACCGCGACCAGCTCGTCGAAGAGCCGCTCGGTCAGTGCCAGCTCGGCAGGCTCACCGGACATCGAGATCTCGTTGCCGCGGACCAGGATGTCGGCGGCGAACTCCTTCTCGATGATGCGGAGGAACTCGTCCCGGGCTCCGAGCAGGGCCACCATGTCGATGCTGTTCGGCACGACGATCTTGTGGGATGCCTGCGTGGCGGTAGTGGCGCCGTTCTGGCGCGCTTCCGGTTCGATACTGCGTGGCCTGGACAGGCTCTTCCTCCTGAGTACTGGTGGTGTGAGCTTCCATGCTAGCCGTCTCGTCCGACACCCTCACGTGGAATTCCCCGGGACACCCTGCTGGGCGGTTTCGCCGCCGCTGTGCCGGCCGTCCGATCGGGGGCCGGGTTCGGCGTCAGCACGCCCGCCAGGCGGGCGATTTCGTCGGCCTCGGGGCCCGGTCGGAGGACTCCGTGCTCGAGGGCCAGCCGGCGGTTCCGTTCGGCGGTCCACTCGCGGGTCGGGTGCAGGTTGACGGCGACCCCGGCCGCCGCCGGCCGCAGCATCGGGCCGAGGTCGGCGCGCCGCGCCCGGTCGGCCACGTCCGGCGCCTCGTCGCGGTGCGACTCGTAGCTCGCCAGCATCCGGTACGTCGCCTCGACCGCGGCCCGGGTGGACCCGGAGTCCACCGGCGGCCGGTCGAACTCGTCCGAATGCGTGTTCTTCCCGTCGTCGATCCCGACCGCATGCGACGGCGTGAACACGTGCAGCGACTGCACCGGCGCGTTCACGTCACCGTCGTACACCGTGTCCGCGCGCCAGGCGTGGGCGCCGGAGTAGCTGTCCTGCAAGGCGTGCGCGGCCGCGCCGAGGTACGCGTACTCGCGGCTGGTCGACGCATGCGCGGCGGCGAGCTGCTGATGGATGTACTCGGTGTTGCGCTCCAGGTTGTCCCAGCCCTTGCGGTACGGGTCCGCCATGAAGTGCTCGCGCTGTACGTCGGGGTTCGTGTACGCCGAATGCCCGGTCGGGCCGATACCGGCGTACACGAACGGCATGCCGGTGCCGTTGAAGTTCCGGATCACGCCGGCGCCGAGCGCGCGGTCCTGGTGCGCCTGGGCCTTGTCGAGCGCGGCGGCGTACTGCTGCTGCGGGATGCCGCGGAGGGTGCCGCCGGGCGCGGCGTGCTGCCGGTAGAGGCGGTCCACGGCGGCGTACGTGATCTCGTGATGGCCCGACCACTCGCTGTCGCCGTGCTGGTGCATTTCCTCAGGTTCCCATCAGATCAGGCCATCCTGTTGTCAACCTGGGACGGACTCTTGGCGTCGTCTTTTCGTGGCACAACCTGCCGTGGTGTACGAAGAGTGCGTGACACATGAGTCCTCGTGGGATGCCGACGAGGCGCTGACGGCCGTCTACACCGCGCACTACACCTCGCTCGTCCGCCTCGGCGCACTACTGCTGCGCGACACCGGCACGGCCGAGGAGATCGTCCAGGACGCGTTCGTCGCCATGCACGGCCGGTGGAACCGGCTGCGCGACCCCCACAAGGCTCTTGCCTACCTGCGGACCGCGGTGGTGAACCGCTGCCGGTCCCGCCAGCGGCACCTCGTCGTGGTCGACAAACACACGCCGAAGTCGTTGCCCGACGAACCCAGCGCCGAGCAGGCGGTGCTGCGCACCGAGGAGACCGACCGGGTCGTCGAGGCGATGCGCACCCTGCCGGAGAAGCAACGCACCGTGATGGTGCTGCGGTACTACGGTGACCTGTCGGAGGCGGAGATCGCCGACACGATGGGCATCAGCCGGGGCTCCGTGAAGAGCCACGCCGCGCGCGCGACCAAGTCGCTGCGCCAGCTCCTGGAGCAGAACGTATGAACCACGACGCCCCCGACCCGTTCGACGAGCTGATCCGCCGGGCCCTCCACGAGGAGGCCGACCGGATCCAGCCGGCCGACGCGCTGCCGGAGATCCGCACCCGCGCGCACGCCCAACGCCCGTCCGCCCGCCGCCCCTGGTTCCTGACCGCCGGCGTCGCCGCGGTCGGCACCGCCGCGGCGATCGGCGCCTTCACGGTCTTCACCAACACCGACACCACCGCGAACGACGGCGACTCGGTCGCCGGCCAGAGCACCGGTACGTCGGCCCTCCCGGAGACCCAGGCCCCGACCGTCCTCACCGCCTCCCCGATGCCCACCCCGGCCCCGAAGACCCGCGGCGTACCGGAGGCGTCGGTGCGCGACCAGCTGGTCCCGGTGTACTGGCTCGGCACCCAGGTCGGCGCGCAGAAGAAGACCACCGCGCGGCTGTACCGCACCTGGTCGAAGGTCAGCGGGCACCCGGCCGAGCAGGCCGTCCGGATCATGACCACGAAGAACCCGAACGACCCGGACTACTACTCGGTCTGGCGCGGAGCCTCGGTCAACACCGTGACCCGGGACAACGACGAGGTGACCGTCGACTTCAGGCAGTTGCCGAAGGCCACACTCGACGAGGACGTCGCGCGGGTCGCGGCGCAGCAGCTCGTGTACACGGTCCAGGGCGCGCTGAAGGACGACCAGACGCCGATCCGCGTCACGCACAACGGTCAGGACGTGCAGCGGCTGTTCGGGCAGATCGACACCACCCAGCCGCTGAACCGGGCGCAGCCGTCCGACGTCCAGGCGCTGGTCTGGATCGACTCCCCCGCCCAGGACGAGGCGCTCGCGCCGAAGGTCACCGTGCAGGGCGTGGCGGCGGCGTTCGAGGCGACCGTGAACTACCAGGCGACGAACCTGAAGACCCGTGAGGTGAAGAAGAGCTTCGCGACCACCAAGCAGGGGCAGACGTTCGCGGCGTACGCGTTCCAGCTGAACCTCAGCCCGGGGCCCTGGCAGATCAGCGTGTACCTCGTGTCGCCGGCCGACGGCAGCGTGACCGACACCGACACCAAGGCGATCCTGGTGAAGTAGGTCAGTCCGCGGCGCGGTCGACGGTTGCGGCGAGGAGGCCGGGGAAGGCGGCGTCGAACTCGGAGCGGCGCAGGCGGTTCAGGCGGCGGGCGCCTTCGTCGCGTTGCTCGATCAGGCCGGCCGAGCGGAGTACGGCGAAGTGGTGGCTGGCGGTCGCCTTCTTGACCGGGAGGTCGAAGGTGCCGCAGGCGCGCGACCAGTCGTCGTGCGCGGCCAGGTCGCGCAGGATCGAGCGCCGGACCGGGTCGGCGAGCGCGTCCAGCGCGGACTGCAGGGTCACCTCGGCGGGGTCGACGTGCGTGAGCGTGCGGGCTCTGGCGGTTTCGACGGCCATGGGTTCAGGTTAGCGCCAGCGCGAAGGGGCCAGCAGCGCGGCGGCCGCGGCCACGCCGGCGGTCGAGGTGCGCAGTACGGTGTCGCCGAGGCGGATCGGGGTGCCGTCGAACGCGGCCAGCTCGGCCGGGGCGATGCCACCTTCGGGGCCGATCACCAGCACGATGTCGCCGGTCGCCGGGACATCGAGCGAGGCCAGCGGGACGGTCGCCTCTTCATGCAGTACGACGGGGAGCGCGGCGCCGGCGAGCAGCTTCGCGACGTCCGCCGTGGAGGCGAGCGAGGCGACCTCGGCGAACCACGTCCGGCGGGACTGCTTGCTCGCCTCGAACGCCCAGGCCTGCCACTTCGCCAGCATCTTCTCGACCCGCTCCGGGTTCGCCCGGAACTGACTGCGCTCCGCGTTCCACGGCACGATCACGTCCACGCCGACCTCGGTCAGCATCTCCACGGCCAGCTCGGCCCGCTCCCCCTTCGGCACCGCCTGCACCACCACCACCCGCGGGTCGTACGCCGGGGTGCTCCCCCGTTCGTCCACGGCAACCGTCACACCAGCCTTGGACGCGGCGACCACCGCCCCCTCGGCCCAGGACCCGCGCCCGTCCGCCAACCGGATCCGCTCCCCCGGCCCGATCCGCCGTACGACGGCCGCATGCCGCCCTTCAGGTCCGTCCAGCACGAGCTCATCCCCGTCGAGCACCCCGCGGAAGAACACCGCGACACTCACCGCCCGCACACCCTCGCCACCCGAGAGGTCAACCCCTCAGCTGGTGGGTTGACCGCTGGAATGCCAGGCAAGAACCCGTCACGCCGGGGGTCAACCCGTCGGCTGCCGGAGCGGCCCAGTGAAGTGAGCTGAAAGCGGGCCCCGCTCGGGACCCGGCCGACCCTCGCCATCCGAGTGGTTAACCCCGGCGCTGGTGGGTTCGCCGCACGCATGCCGACGGCAAACCCGCCCGCTGAGGGGTTAACCCCTCGGTGGGTCAGGCGGCGAGGGGCCGAGCGCGGCATCTAGTGGGCGCCGAAGGCGTCGCGGAGGCGGCCGAAGACGCCCTTGTGGGTGGCCTGGACCTGGCCCTGAGGGCGTTCCTCGTCGCGGGCGACGGCGAGCTGGCGGAGCAGGTCTGCCTGGGCGTCGTCGAGCTTGGTGGGGGTCTCGACGATGACCTGGACGATCAGGTCGCCCCGCCCGGCATGCCGCAGCCGCGGTACGCCGCGCGCGGTCAGCGTCTGCTGTGTCCCGGACTGCGTCCCCGGGCGGATCTCCAGCGGTGTCGTCTCGCCCTCCAGCGTCGGCAGATCGATCGTCGTACCGAGCGCGGCCGCGGTCATCGGCAGCGTCACCGTGCAGTGCAGGTCGTCGCCGTTCCGGGTGAAGATGTCGTGCGGCTCGACCTCGATCTCGACGTACAGGTCGCCCGCCGGCCCGCCGCCGGGACCGACCTCGCCCTGGCCGGACAGCTGCACCCGCGTCCCGCTGTCGACCCCACCGGGGATCTTCACGGTGACCGTACGCCGGGAGCGCACCCGGCCGTCGCCGGAGCACTCGACGCACGGGCTCGGGATCGTGGTGCCGTAGCCGCGGCAGTTCGGGCAGGGGCGCATGGTGCGCACCTCGCCGAGGAACGACCGCTGCGTGTGCGTGACCTCGCCGCGGCCGTGGCAGATCTCGCAGGTCACCGGCTCGGACCCGGCCGCCGCGCCGGACCCGCTACAGGTCGGGCACAGTACGGCGGTGTCGACCTTGAGCTCCCGCGTCGTACCGAAGGCGGCCTCGGCGAGGTCGATCCGCAGCGGGATCAGCGCGTCCTGACCGCGCCTCGTCCGCGGCCGCGGCCCGCGGGTGGCGCCGCCGGTCTGGCCGAAGAACGCGTCCATGATGTCGGTGAACGTGAACGCCTGCCCGAACCCCGCGGCACCGCCCGGCCCGCCGGCCGCGGACGCGAACGGGTCGCCGCCGAGGTCGTGCATCTGCCGCTTCTGCGGGTCGCTGAGCACCTGGAACGCGCGCCCGATCTCCTGGAACTTCTGGTGCGCGTCCTCGGAGTCGTTCACGTCCGGGTGGTACTGGCGCGCCAGCTTCCGGTACGCCTTCTTGATCTCGTCCGGTGACGCGTCACGGCTGACGCCTAGGACGGCGTAGTAATCGGTGCTCATACTCCAGACCAGGGGGTTGTCATCATTAGGATTCAGCGAGGATCTGACTGACGTAGCGCGCGACGGCCCGTACGGCGCCCATCGTGCTCGGGTAGTCCATATGGGTCGGCCCGACGATGCCGAGCGTCGCCAGCACCTCCGACTTCGACCCGTACCCGGTCGCGACCACCGAGGTGGTGGCCAGCTCCTCGAACGGGTTCTCGTGGCCGATCCGGACGGTCAGCGTCTGCGGGTTGGTCGCCTCGCCGAGCAGCTTGAGCAGGATCACGTGCTCCTCGAGCGCCTCCAGCACCGGCTTCACGTTGCGCTCGAAGTCGTCGCCGTACCGGGTCAGGTTGGCGGCGCCGCCGACCGCGATCCGCTGCTCGCCGATGTCGTCGGTGAACGCCTCGAACAGCGTGGTCACGATCGACGCGACCAGGGACCGGTCGGACGGCGCGAACAGCTCGGGCACGCCGGCCAGCGCGGACGCCGCGTCGGTCAGCCGCTGACCGGCCAGCGCGGTGTTCAGCCGGGACCGCAGGTCCGCGGTCAGCTGCTCGTCGACGTCGTGCGGGTGCTCGACGATCCGCTGCTCGACCCGGCCGTTGCTGGTGATCAGCACCAGCAGCAGCCGGCGCGGGGTCATCGTGACGACCTCGATGTGCCGGACGCTCGACCGGTTCAGCGACGGGTACTGCACGATGGCGACCTGGCGGGTGATCTGGGCGAGCAGCCGGACCGTCCGGCGGACCACGTCGTCCAGGTCGACCGCACCGGCCAGGAACGACGTGATCGCCTTCTTCTCCGCCGTCGACAGCGTCTTGACCGTGCTCAGCTTGTCGACGAACAGCCGGTACCCGGCGTCGGTCGGGATCCGGCCGGCGCTGGTGTGCGGCTGGGTGATGTACCCCTCCTCCTCCAGCGCCGCCATGTCGTTGCGCACGGTGGCCGGGGAGACACCGAGGTTGTGCCGGTCGACCAGGGCTTTCGACCCGATCGGCTCGTGGGTGGCGACGTAGTCCTCGACGATGGCGCGGAGCACGTCCAGCTTGCGGTCGTCCAGCACGCGCACCACCCTTTCAGACCCTTGGCACTCCGTCGTTCAGAGTGCCAGTCTAGGCGGTCTCGGGCGAGGCACCCAACGGAACGGGCGCCGGACGCGTCACTGTACTCGCCACATCAAGGGGCTGATCCTGTACTGCGGAGTCGACGAACGACTCCAGTACGTCGAGCACGTGGTACGCCAGCTCGCCCGTCGCGCGGTGCGGCTCGCCCGTCCGCAGCGCCCGGGCCATGTCCGCGACACCGACCCCGCGGCCGGCCCCGGCGTACCCGCCGGCGACCGGCACCTCGGTCCACTCGCGCTGCTCCGGCGTCACGATCTCGACGGTCCCGTCGAACCCGTTCGGGTCCGGCACCGACAGGCTGCCGTCCGTCCCGTGGACCTCGATCCGCGGCAGCCGGCCGGCCCACACGTCGAACGACATCAGCACGGTGGTCAGTGCGCCGGACTCGTGCTCCAGTACGCCGGTGACGTGCGTCGGCACCTCGACGTCGAACACGGTCCCGGCCCGCGGCCCGGTGTGGATCTTCCGCTGCTGCTTCGCCCGGCCGGCGCGGGCGGTGACCCGGACGACCGGCCCGAGCAGCGTGACCAGGCTGGTGACGTAGTACGGGCCCATGTCGAGGACCGGGCCGCCGCCCGGCTTGTAGTAGAACTCCGGCGCCGGGTGCCACAGCTCGTGGCCGGGGGTCACCATGAACGCGGTGGCCGCGTGCGGCGTACCGATGTCGCCGCGGTCGATCGCCGCGCGCGCCGTCTGGGTGCCGGTGCCGAGGACCGTGTCCGGCGCGCAGCCGATCCGCAGGTCGTTGGCGGCGGCGTACGTCAGCAGCGGCTCGGACTCGGCGCGGTCCATCGCCAGCGGCTTCTCGCCGTACACGTGCTTGCCCGCGGCCAGCGCGGCCTGGTGTACGGCGGCGTGGGCAGCCGGGATCGTCAGGTTGAGGACGATGTCGACGTCGTCGGCCGCGTACAGCTCGTCCGGCGACAGCGCGCGGATGCCCGGGTTCTGGTCCGCGATCGCCTGCGCCCGCGCGCCGTCCAGGTCCGCGACGGCGACCACGTCGACGCCGGGGAGCTTGGCCAGGTGGTCCAGGTACGTGCCGGAGATGACGCCGGTCCCGACGATGCCGATGCCGGTCACTTGCTCGCCCACAGCAGCCCCCGCTCGATGATCGTCCTGACCTCGGGCGTCTCCAGGTCGTCCAGCTTGTGGCCGACCGTGCAGACGAAGACCTTGCCCTCGCCCCAGGTGCGGGTCCAGATCGCCGGCATCACGGCGCCCTCGATCCACGGGTAGTCCGGATGCGACTCGAACGTCGTCGTGGCCAGCACGGTGTTGGTCGGGTCGTAGTGGATGTAGTACTGCTCGGTGTGCACGTCGAAGTGCTTGATGCCTTCGACGATCGGGTGGCCTGATTGCTCAGGGACGATGTCCACCCGGTAGTCCGTGTAGCCGTGCGGGTGCGAGATGAACTGGCCGCCGGTGATGAAGCTGTAGTCGACGTTCTTGCGGAACGAGTCCGCGATCCCGCCGTGCCAGCCGGCGAACCCGGTGCCGCGCCGGATCGCCGCCTCCAGGCCCTTGAAGTGCTCGGGCTCGATCTCGCTCATCGTCACGCACTGCAGCACCAGGTCGACGCCGTCGAGCTCGAGGTACGCCGCGGTGGTGTCGGAGACCGTCACCTCGAACCCGTTCGCCTCGAGGTACGGGATGAACAGGTCGGTCGCCTCGACCGGGGAGTGCCCTTCCCAGCCACCCCGGACCACAACCGCACGTCGTGTCGTCACACCGGCCACCCTTCGAAAGTTTCGGAGTTCCGATCGGAACACTTGCGACCTTAAGTCGAAGGGAGAGGGCTTGCCAACCACTACTCTCAAGGCATGGGCTGGAAGTTCTGGAAGCGGTCGAACCCGATGGACCCGCAGGAGATGCTCGCGCGCGGCCACGAGCAACCGAACAGCTTTCCCGAGCGCCCGCAGGACACGCTCCCGGTCGGTTCGTTCGGGCTGACGGTCGAGGACGTGTTCTCGATCACGGGCCGCGGGACGGTCGTCACCGGGCGGGTGCAGACCGGGACAATCTCGGTCGGCGAGCAGGTGCTGATCAGCCGCGCCGGGCAGCCGGTGCTGCAGATCCAGGTCACCGGGGTCGAGATGTTCCGCAAGACCGTGCAGACCGCGAAGGCCGGCGACAACGTCGGGCTGCTGCTCCGCGGCGTCAAACGGGACCAGGTCGCCAGGGGCGATGTCGTCAGCAAGTAGTGTCGAGCGCATGAGTTGGACGGAGCTCGGCGACCGCACCTGGGTCCGCCGGTACGACGAATGGGACCTCAACGTCGGCCTGGTCGTCGGCGCCGACGGCGCGCTGGTGATCGACACCCGCGCGACCACCGAAGAGGCCGAGCAGCTCCGCGAGCACATCCGGGAGCTCACCGGCCTGCCGGTGAAGTGGGTCGTCAACACCCACGCGCACTTCGACCACGTGGCCGGCAACAGTGTCTTCACCGACGCCGAGGTCTACCTGCACGAGAACGCCGCCGCCGAGGAGAACCTCGCCGGTACGACGTTCTCCGCCGCCAAGGTGATCGACCTCGGCGACCGCCGCGTCGAGCTGCTGTACGTCGGCAACGCGCACACCTCGGGTGACGCCGTGGTCTCGGTGCCGGACGTCGAGGTGTTCTTCGTCGGCGACCTGCTCGAGGAGTCGGCGCCGCCGTCGTACGGCGAGGACTCGTTCCCGCTCGAATGGCCGGACACCATCCAGGCGGTCGTCGGGATGATGCCGCCGTCGGTGCGGATCGTCCCGGGGCACGGCGCGGTCGTCGACCTGGAGTTCGCCACCGACCAGGCGATCGAGCTCGGCACGGTCGCCAACACGATCTCGGGCCTGCACCACGCCGGCACCTCGCTGGACGACGCGCTGAAGAGCACCGACGACTGGCCCTGGCCGGTCGACAAACTCCAGGACGCCATCCGCCGCGGCTACGCCGCCCTGGGCACCCCGAAGCGCCCGACGCTGCCGCTCGTCGGCCCGGGATAGCCGGACACCGGCTCAGCCCTTTCCGTTGACATCCGGTCGTCGGGCGCGCAACTTGTTCGGAACGGACTTCGCCCGACCGGATGGGGTGGTACCGCATGGCCACGATCCAGCAGACGGTTCATCCTGACGGCCGGGTCGAGCTGACCGATCGGGACGCGTTGCGCGACAGCCCGTACGCGAACGCGGAGCTGGCGCCGACGCGGTTGCCCGAGCGGACCTGGACGACGTACAACTACGCCGCGCTGTGGATGGGGATGGCGCACAACATCCCCAGCTACCTGCTCGCGTCCGGGCTGGTGGCGCTCGGGATGAACTGGCTGCAGGCGTTCTTCACGATCACCCTCGGGAACCTGATCGTGCTGGTCCCGCTGCTGCTCAACAGCCACGCGGGGACCAAGTACGGCATCCCGTTCCCGGTCTTCGCGCGGGCGTTCTACGGCGTCCGCGGCGCGAACTTCCCGGCGCTGCTGCGGGCGTTCATCGCCTGCGGCTGGTTCGGGATCCAGACCTGGATCGGCGGCCAGGCGATCTTCGTGATCGTCGGCGAACTGTTCGGCAAGGGCTGGACGGACGCGTCCGCGATCGGCGGCCACCCGTGGACGATGTGGCTGAGCTTCCTGTTCTTCTGGGCGCTGCAGATGGTACTGATCTTCCGCGGCATCGAGGGTCTGCGGCGGTTCGAGAACTGGGCGGCCCCGCTGGTGACGATCGCGTTCGTGGCACTCATGGTGGCGATCCTGGTGAAGGCCGGCGGCTTCGGCCCGATCCTGTCGCAGCCGTCCAAGCTCGGCTGGGGCCCGGACTTCTGGAAGATCTTCGCGCCGTCGCTGATGGGCATGATCGCGTTCTGGGCGACACTGTCGCTGAACATGCCGGACTTCACCCGGTTCGGGAAGGGTCAGCGGGCGCAGGTCTGGGGACAGGTGATCGGCCTGCCGACGACCATGTCGTTCATCGCGCTGGTCTCGATCATCACCACCTCCGGCACCGTCGTGCTGTACGGGTCGGCGATCTGGGACCCGGTCGAGCTCACCCGCCGGTTCGAGAACCCGGTGGTGGTCACGATCGGCCTGGTGATGGCGATCCTCGCGACGATGTCCTGCAACGTCGCGGCGAACGTGGTGAGCCCGTCGTACGACTTCGCGAACGCGTTGCCGCGCTGGCTGAACTTCCGGACCGCGGGCCTGGTCACCGGCGTGATCGGGATCGTGATCCAGCCCTGGCGGCTGATCTCGGACCCGTCGATCTACATCTTCGTCTGGCTGTCCTTCTACGGCGGCCTGCTGGCGTCGGTGGCCGGCGTACTGATCGCCGGGTACTGGCTGATCGACCGGACGAACCTGCAGCTCGCGGAGCTCTACGCACCGGGCGGCCGCTACTGGTACTCCGCCGGCTGGAACTGGCGTGCCGTGGTCGCGACGCTGTTCGGCTCGCTGCTCGCGGTCGGCGGCGCGTACTCGAACCCGGGCGCCGGCCCGTTCCCGCAGCACGGGCTGATCCCGTTCCTCAAACCGCTGTACGACTACTCGTGGGCAGTCGGGCTCGTCGCCGGATTCGTCGCCTACTTCCTGCTGACACTCACGTCCCCCAGCCGGTCGACGGCCACACATGCGGCTCCGACTTACTAGAGTTGGCGTGTGGCTGACAGGTATGGAAACGACGTACTCGCGGGCGACTGGCGGAAGCCGAAGAACGGGCGGACCGTCGAGGTCGAGATCGAGAAGGGCATGGTCGTCGAGGAGCCGAGCTCCGGGTTCGTCGGCGCGATCGTGCGCTGGGAGCACGGCGTCGTCGACCTCGAGGACCGGCACGGGAAGATCCGTACCTACCCGCTCGGGCCCGGGTTCTGGCTGGACGGCAAGCCGGTCAGCCTGAAGCCGCCGAAGAAGGCCGGCCCGGCGAAGAAGACCCGGACCGCGTCCGGGTCGGTGGCCGTCGACAACGTCCGGGCCAAGGTCGCGCGGGCCAGCCGGATCTACGTCGAGGGCCGGCACGACGCCGAGCTGGTCGAGAAGGTCTGGGGCGACGACCTGCGGATCGAGGGCGTCGTGGTCGAGTACCTCGAAGGCGTCGACGACCTGGTGGAGATCGTCAACCGGTTCCAGCCCGGGCCTGGCCGGCGGCTCGGCGTCCTCGTCGACCACCTGGTCGAGGGCTCGAAGGAGTCCAAGATCGCGGCGCAGGTCAGCAACCGGTACGTGCTCGTCGTCGGGCACCCGTTCATCGACATCTGGGAGGCGGTCAAGCCGTCGTCGGTCGGGATCAAGGCCTGGCCGCGGATCCCGCACGGGCAGGACTGGAAGAAGGGTGTGCTGCAGTCGTTCGGCTGGCCGGCCACCGACCAGGCCGACGTCGCCGCGGCCTGGAAACACATCCTGTCCAAGGTGAACAGCTTCGCCGACCTCGACCCGGCGCTGCTCGGCCGGGTCGAGGAGCTCATCGACTTCGCGACGCTGGACTGATCTCCGGCATCCGCTGCTCCAGCCACGCGCGGATCCGGCGGCGGGTGCGGCGGACGTACCAGGTGATCGCGCCGAGGACCGCGCTGAGCGCGAGGATCGCACCGGCCAGCACCGCGGCGACCAGCCGGACCGAGTCCACCACGCCGGCCAGCACCAGCAGCACGATCCCGGCCGCGGCTGTTGCCAACGGCAACCAGGGCTCGAAGATCAGCGGCCGGTGCGCCGGGGTCAGCTTCGCGCCGCGGACAGTCCGCTCCCAGACCGCCTGCCGGGCCGGTTCGGTGAACCAGCGCGCGGTCCGCAGCAGCCACGAGCCGGGCTTGTCCTTCCGCCCGGCCGTCGCCTTCACCCAGTCGCCGACCTGCGGGCCGAGGCCGCCCGACACGTCGACCATCCGGTCCGCGAGGCCCTTGGTGATCGCGCGGCCCTCCGGTGAGGCGTTCAGCTCGTCGCGCATCGTCCGCAGCGCGCTCATCCCGGCGTCGACCGGGAAGTCCCGGGCCAGTCGCTCGATCCGCTCGGCGACCGTGTCCAGCTGCCAGCCCTCGGCCTGCAGCACCTGATGCTGGGTCTCACGGATCCAGTCCGCGTCCGCGCCGAGCATCGTGCCGAGGTGCGCGACGCAGTGCAGCCGGCCCATCAGCCAGTCCCACCGACGCCAGTCCGCGGCCCCGAACGCGCCGAAGTGCCCGACCTGGCTGCCGTACAGGATCCGGTCGTTGAGCTCGTTCGCGATCGACCCTTCCTGCAGGTCGTCGAGCACCGCGAGCGGGATGTCCGGCCCGAGCCGGAGGAACTGGAACGGCGCGCTGCGCTGCTCCGGCGTCCGCGCCGACGTACACCGGGACACGATCTCGACCTCGAGCGCGATGTCCACCAGCTCCTGGCCGACACTCTCGACCAGCGCCGTGAACGCGTCGCCGAGGGTGCGCTGGAGCTGCAGCTGCTCGAAGATGTCGTTCAGCCCGACCGCGACCGCCTCGGCCCCACCGGCCGGCCGCAGGTCCAGCTGCGCGGCCGCCAGCTGTCCGTCGAGGGCGTCGCGGACGGCCTGCACCTTCAGCAGGCAGTCGCTCGTCGCGGTCAGCCGCTTCTCCAGCGCGGCCCGTCCGGCGTGCGGCGCCGTACCGACCTGGGTCCGCAGCGAGCGCAGGATCAACCGGACGATCCGCTCCGCCGCGCCGATCCCCCACCACCAGGCCGGATGACCGTCGGCGTCCTCGGTCAGCACAGTGGTCGAGCCGTCCGGCGCGGGCACCCACAGGTGCTCGGTTCGCAGGACCTCGTCGATCTCGGACTCCGACAGCGCGGTCGCCGCGTCCAGGACGGTCGACCGGTCGTGGCTCGCGATCGTCACCGCCTCCCAGACACCACCGGCCGCACGCCCCCGGGCGTACGCCGGCTGCAGCGCGGTCGCCGCGGCCCGCAACCGGGTCCGCTCTTCCGGTTGCTCCAGGCAACGATCGAAGAGCCGCTGGGTGTCGGACCAGGACGCGTCCGCATCCAGCAGCAGGTGTTCGAGCTGCTCGACGTCCGACCGGAAGTCCACCTCGCGCGGGAACTGCACCGCGGACAGCGCCGACACCCGCCAGCTCGGCTCCTTCGCCGCCGGCAACGCGGTCGACGCGTGCCCGATCCCGGCGGACGGGACGACGTACAGCACGTAGCGGCTCGCCTTGCCGGTGACGGGACGCCGCGCGACGACGTCCAGCACCGGACCGAACGGCGCGTTGTCGAGCACGCCGCCGTCGATCAGCCAGGCGCCCGCCTCGGCCGGACCTGGCCGGATCCGCGGCGGTCGCGCGGCCAGCTCGGGCGTCTCCAGGACCGGGCCGAACGCGGCCGGGAACGACGCGGACGCCCGCGCCGCGCGCGCCAGCAGTTCGGTGTCCTTCAGCCCGTTCTTGTCCTCGGTGACGAACTTCCGCTGCGCCCCGTCGTACGTCGGCGCGTCCTCGCTGGTGAACCCGTACAGATACCGGTGATCCGGTACGACGAACGCCTGGCCGGCCGCGTCCTTCGCCTCGAACTGCTGGACGCCCAGCCCGGACGCCGTCACGAACAACGTCACCGGCTCCTCGGCGTTGCTCTCGCCCGCGTCGGCGACGTCCTTCAGCAGGCCCTCGACCTGGCGCAGGAAGTACTTGCCGTCCAGCACCGACGGGGATTTCACGCCCGCGGCCGGTACCAGCTTGCCGACGTCGAGCGACCCGAGCGCGACCCACTTCTGCCGCAGCCACGGGCCGTTGTGGCTGTCCGGGTCCAGGGTCGAGCCGTTCGCGATCGCCGTCGCCAGCAAGGACCCGTTCAGCCCGCCGGCGCTCGTACCCGCGATCACGTCGACGACGATCCGCCGCTGCTCGTCGCCGCGCCGGCACAGCTCCCGCCAGCGGTCCGCGATCACCGCGTCGTACCGCTGCGGCCCGGGCGCGTTCGCGCCGCCGGACGCCCGCCGGATCAGGTCCAGCTCGTGCGTCACGCCGCCCATCCAGACTGCGAGGCTGACACCACCGTTCAGTACCAGAGCAATCCGGATCTCGTGGTCAGTCATCCGCCGCGCACCCTCCGGTCCTCACCTGGCCGAAGCTCTACCGTACCGATTCTCCCGGTCAGTCGGTGTGCAGGTGGTCCACGAACGAGCGGGTGATCCGGGCCGGGTGCGTGATCGCGGTACCGACGACGACGGCGTACGCGCCGGCCGCCAGGCAGGACCGGGCCTCCTCGGGGTCGCGGATCCGGCCCTCGGCGATCACCGGAACGTTGACGTGACCAACGAGTTCGGTGAGCAGCCCGAGATCCGGGCCGCGGCTGACCGGGCGGGCGCCGGTGTAGCCGGCCAGCGTGGTGCCGACGCAGTCCGCGCCGGCGTCGATGCTGTACAGCGCGTCGTCCAGGCTCCCGCAGTCGGCCATCACCAGGGCGCCGTGCTCGTGGACGGCGGCGATGCTCGCGGCCAGCGGCTGCCCGTCGGGCCGTTCGCGGGCGGTGCCGTCGAGCGCGACCACGTCCGAGCCGGCGGTCACGCAGTCGACCGCGTCCGCGACCGTCGGCGTGATGAAGACGCCGTCGGAGCCGCGCTTCACCAGGCCGATCAGGCAGACGTCGACCAGCGGGCGGATCGCCTTCAGGTCCTCGATGCCCTGCGCGCGGACGCCGTACGCGCCGCCCTGGACGACCGCCTGCGCAACGGCTGCCATGATGGCCGGCGACCGCATCGGCTCGCCCGGGTAGGCCTGGCACGAGACCACCAGCCGCCCCTCGATCGAGGCCAGCGCAGACTCCCCCGTACGCGCACTCATGCGTTCGTCCTCCTCATCACGTAGTGGGCCGCTCCACGCAGCGCCGTCTCCGCACCACTGCCCGACACCTCGAGCCGGGTCGCCGCGACCGCCGGGATCAGGCCGTCCCGGTACGCCGTCCGCAGCGCCGACTCCCACACCGCACCCGCGCGGGCGACACTGCCCGCGACGACGACCAGCTGCGGGTCGATCGCGTTCACCAGCCCGGCCGCGGCGGCGCCCAACGCCGTACCGCCGGTCTGCAGGGCCGCCCGGGCGAGCTCGTCGGTACGACCGGCGAGCTCACGGGTCGTCGTCACCGCGGGGTCGCCGCCGTTGGCGTGATACCAGGCGAGGATCCCGTACCCGCTCGCCACCGCTTCCAGATGCCCGCTCCGCCCGCAGGGACAGGCCATCCCGGCCGCCTCGGCCGACACCACATGCCCGAAATGCCCGCCCGCGTGATGCGCACCGAACACCGGCTCACCACCGAGGATCAAACTCCCACCGATCCCCGTCCCGGCCACCAGCGCCAGCAGATCGGGTACGCCGTACTCGACCGACAACCCGATCCCGAACGCATTCCCGTCCCCCACCACAAACACCGGCAACCCAACCCGAGCCGCCACCAACTCCGCCAGCGGAGTCCCACCCCACCCACCGATACTGCTGGTCGCCGTCAGCACCTTCCCCGCGGCAACATCCACAACACCAGCGGTTGAGATTCCCACCGCCACGTCTGCCGGTCCCCGCAACTTCTGCAGCAACGCGACAAGCACATCAACAACCCGGCCTGCCCCACCCGAGACGGAGGAGCCGGGGGTCCCGGGTTGGGCGGGGGTCGGCGCCTCGTGGATCTCGCCGCACAGCTTGCCTTTGCTGTCGGCGCGGGAGGCGGCGATCTTGGTTCCGCCGATGTCGGCGACGAGGATCACTGGGCGGCTCGGTTGATCACGACGTCGTAGCCGTAGCGGTCGCCGCGGTAGATGGTTTCGGCGAGCTCCACCGGTACGCCGGCCTCCGTGTAGCTGACCCGGGTGACCTGGAGCGCGGCCGCGCCGACCGCCTGGTCGAGGTGGTACGCCTGGTCCCGGTCGAGGTTCACCGCATGGATGGTCTGCGCCGCCCGCTCGACGGTGATCCCGGCCGCGCTCATCTGCGCGTACAGCGACGTGGTCGGGTCGAAGTCCGACCAGTCCGTCCCGACCGCCGACAGGTGCACCGACTCCAGCGCCATCGGCGTACCGTCCGCCAACCGCAACCGTTCCAGCACGAGCACGTCCGCGCCGGGCTCGATCCGCAGCCGCCGGGCGATGTCCTCGGCCGCCGGTTCGACCGCCGTACGAAGAACCGTCGTCGACGGGGTCAGCCCGCGCTGCTGCATGTCCTCGGTGAAGCTGGTCAGGCGGAGCGTCTTGGTGACCACGTCCGGATCCGCGACGAACGTGCCGGACCCGTGCACCTGATACACCAGCCCGCGCCGGACCAGCTGCTCGATCGCCCGCCGGACGGTCATTCGGCTGACCTCCAGCTGCTGCATCAGGTCGCGCTCGGACGGCAGGTGGTCGTGCGGCTGCAACTCGCCCGCCCGCCGCGCGATCTCGTCCGCGACCTGTTCGTACTTCAGGCGCTCTTGTGCTGTCCCCTTTGCTGGCATGGTCACCCCTTCACCGCACCGGCCGCGAGGCCGCTGACCAGGTACCGCTGGGCGAAGACGGCGAAGAGCACCGGCGGCAGGGTTGAGAGGATAGCCGTCGCCGAGATGTCGCCCCAGCGGATGCCGGTGCTGGTCACGAAGTTCGCGGCGCCGAGCGTGATCGGGGTCGCGTTCGACGAGGACAGCACCAGCGCGAACAGGTAGTCGTTCCAGGAGAAGATGAACACCAGCACCGCGACCGCCACCAGCGACGGCGCCAGGATCGGCATCAGCACCGAGTACAGGATCCGGTAGGTGTTCGCGCCGTCGACCTTCGCGGCCTCCTCGACCTCGACCGGTACGTCGCGGAATCCGGCCGACAGCAGGATGATCGCCAGCGGCAGGTTCAGGAACGTGTTCGCGAGGATCAGCCCGGGCACGGTGTCCAGCAGGCCGAGGTTCGACATCAGCAGGAAGTACGGGACCGCGAAGAAGATCGCCGGCAGCAGCCGCAACCCGCTGGACGCGTTCATGATGAACCGCCCGCCGAACCCGAGCCGGATCGCGGAGTACGTGCTCGGAATCGCGATCGCCAGCACCAGCACGACCGCGCCGAGCGCGATCAGCGCCGAGTTCAGGAAGAACCGCGGGAAGTCGTACCCGGCCGCGCCGAGCGCGTTCGCGTAGTGCGAGGTCGTCGGCGTACCGACCGCGGTGGCGCCGCGGGAGATGTCGCCGTCGGAGCGGAAGCTGACGAACAACGCGTTGAACCACGGTACGTTGACGAGGATCGCGATCAGCCCGACGGCGATCGTCGTACCCCACAACCGCCGCTTGCGGGCGATCACCGGGCGTCCCCGTTCGGGTTGGCGATCCGCTTCACGAACAGCGGCACGAACGGCAGCAGCACCACCATCACGATCGCCGACGCGGCCGCGGCGAGGCCGAACCGTCCGGACTCGAACGCGGTCTTGTAGATGTAGATGCTCATCGTGGTCGTCTTCGTCCCCGGTCCGCCGGCGGTCAGTACGTAGATCACGTCGAAGGTGCGCAGCGCGTCGATCAACCGCAGGAAGATCGCCGCGAAGATGATCGGCTTCATGATCGGCACCACGATCGAGCGGATGGTCCGCAGCCGCCCGGCCCCGTCGACCTGCGCGGCCTCCAGTACGTCGGTCGGGAACGACTGCAGGCCGGCGTACATCACCAGGAACGCGAACGGCGTCCACTGCAGGACGTCGAGCAGTACCAGCAGCGGGACGACCGTGTTCGGCGCGAACAGCGAGACGTCCAGACCGACGCCGCGCAGTAGGTCCGGGACCAGCCCGATGTCACCGTTGAGCAGCAGCCGGAACATCACGCCGAGCAGCGCCGGCGCGACCATGATCGGCACCAGCAGCATCGTGAAGAAGACCTTCTTGCCGGGGAACTCGCGGTTCACCAGCAGCGCCAGGCCGAACCCGAGCACGGTCTCGATCGCGGTCACCAGCAATGCGAACAGCGCGGTGAACCTGGCCGCCGACCAGAACCCGGGATCGGTCAGCACGGTCCGGAAGTTCTCCAGACCGGTGAACGCGGTCTCCGGGTTCTGCAGCGACAGCCCGTAGAAGCCGGTCTGGACGCCTTGGTAGACCGGGTACGCCACGAAGATCAGCGCGAACACGATCAGCGGCGAACCCAGCACCCACTTCGGGACGCGGGACGTGGAACGCATGCTCACCCGAGGAGTTTCTGCAGCGCGGTGTTCGCCGTCTCGACGGCGGTCCCGGCGTCCTGCTGCCCGACCCACGCGCCGCTGAGCGACTCGGCGAGCTTGCTGTACGCCTCGAAGGTGTTCGGGAACACCGGCACCGAGTAGCCGTACTTGTCGATCGACTCCGCGATCTGCCCGAACGCCGGGTTGATCGCGGTGTTCGCCTTCAGCACCGAGGGCATCGCGGGGATCCCGCCGGCCTTGGCGTACGCCGTCATCGCGTCCGGAGTGGCGAGGTAGCCGAGGAACTTCTTCGCCGCGTCCTTGTTGCCGGAGTACTTGTTCAGCGCCACCGCGAGCGCGTGCACATGGGTCTTGTGGCCCGGCACCGGGGCGATCGCGATCTTGCCCGCGACCAGCGGCGACTTGGTCTTGTCGTTGAGTTCGGCGAACCCGGCCGACCACTGCAGCGCGAACGCCGTCGTCCCGGCCTTCAATGCCGCCTGGGTCTCGGGGAACTCGGCCTGCGAGCTGTCCTTCGACGTCCAGCCGTTCTTGTAGATCGTGCTGTAGACGCCGACCGCCTTCTTGGCCGCGTCGGTGTTCAGGTTGGCCTTGCCGTCCTTGGTGGTCCAGGAACCGCCCTCACCCCAGAGCACGTCGTCCCAGATCATCGTGTTGTAGAGCAGGTTCTTGGCCTGCAGGATCGTGCCGTACTGCGTCGGCGACGCAGGGTTCGCGGTCTTGCTGAACCACGCCGACATCGCGACGTAGTCCTGCCAGTCCCACTCGGTCGCGGGCTTCGGGTCGCGCTTCTCCCCGATCGCCTTCGCGGCCACGGCCTGGTATGCCGGCCACTGGCTCTTCGTCGCGAGCAGCGCGTCGACCAGGTCCTTGCGGTACAGCAGGAAGTGGTTCGAGACGTCCAGCGGCAGCGCGTACTGCTTGTCCTGGTACTTCAGCCCGTCGACCGCGACCGGGAAGTAGCTGCTCGCGTCCACCGACGTCAGCGGGTCGAGCGAGTTCGCGTACTGGCCGACGTTGTAGCTGGCCACGAAGTAGATGTCCTGCTGGCTCGACTTCGCCGCCATCAGCGTGGCTTCCTTGGAGAAGGTGTCCTGGCGGGACAGCAGGGTCATCTCGACCTTGACCTTGTCCTTGGCCCCCGGCCCGGCGTTGTACGCCTCGACGACCTTGCCCATGGCGTCGCCCTCGGGCCCGGGCCACAGCACCATCTTCACGGTCCCGCTGCCACTGCCCGCGGCACCGGCGCTGCCACCGGTCTTGGACCCGGTACTGGGCGCACAACCCGCCAGCGCGATGCCGGCGGCGAGGGCAAGGGCCAGCCCGGCTGCCTTCACGTTCATCCTTGGACTCCCAACTGGTACGGACCAATGAATGGGAGAATAGGCAACGTTCGCGCTCATGTCCAGCGAAAGGGTCAGCAAGTGGTCAGGTCCACTTGCCGGAGAGAGGGGCCGAGGTCAGGACGCGGCGAGGACCAGCGTCGTCGTGGCCGAGGCCCCGTTCCGGGAGTAGCCGATCTCGATCTTGTCGCCGGCCTTGCGGGTCAGCGTGGCGACCACGAGCTGCTCGCTGTTGGTAGCCGGCCGGCCGTCGAGCGTGGTGATCACGTCACCGGCACGCAGCCCGGCCTCGGCGCCCGGGCCGTCGGCCGCGAGTACGAACAATCCCTGCTGGTGCGTGGATTCCGGCAACGCCTGGACCTGCAGCCCGGTGGTCGGGTGCCCCGGCCGGCCGGTGCTGATCAGTTGCCCGGCGACTTCTTTCGCGACGTCGATCGGGATCGCGAAACCGAGGCCGACGCTGCCGCCGCCGGACACGCCGCTCGCGTTCGGCACGGTCGCGATCGCCGCGTTCACCCCGACCAGGTGGCCGGCGCAGTCGACGAGCGCGCCGCCGCTGTTGCCCGGGTTGATCGAGGCGTCGGTCTGGATCGCCCCGATCAGGTGATGCGTCACGCCTTCACCCGGCACTGGTACGTACCTGTCGAGCGCGCTGACGATCCCCGTCGTGACCGTACTGCTCAGCCCCAGCGGCGCGCCGAGCGCGACCACCGGCTGGCCGACCTGCAGCGTCGAGGACGACCCGAGCTGGATCACCGGGAACCCCTTCGCCCCGTCGGCAGCCTTCAGTACGGCGAGATCCGTGCTCGGGTCCCGCCCGACGATCGTCGCCGCGGACGTGTGCCCGTCGCTGTACCGGACCGTCACCGCCCCGCCCGCACCGGCGGCGACCGAGATCACGTGGTCGTTGGTGAGGATGTACCCGCCGTCGCGGAACACCTGCCCGGACCCGGTGCCGCTCTGGTTCCCGCGCTGCGCGGCGATCGTGACGACGGACGGCAGTACCTCGTTCGCCACCGGGATCGCGGCGCACATCGCCGTACTGCTGTCCGAGGCGGCCGCGGCCGGCGTCGTCCGGTCGTCACGGACCGCGAGGAAGACGATCGCCGTGATCAGCGCACCGACGACCAGTCCGACGGCCACCGCCACCAGCAGCGACCGGGTCGGACGCCAACCGGACGACTGTCCGGAGGAACTGCTGTCAGCTTGGACCAAGTGGATCCCCTCCTCATGGCCCGCCTATCGAAGCTACCACCGGGGAGACCGATGGTCACGCGCTGTCGCGGATCACCAGCTCGGTGCTGTAGATCTCCGGCGTGGTGTGCTCGGCGCCGGCGATCTTCGCGAGCAGGATCTCGGCCAGCCGCGCGCCGAGCTGCTCGACCGGCTGCCGGACCGTGGTGAGCTTCGGGGTGGTCGTGGTCGCCAGCACCGAGTCGTCGAAGCCGACCACGGCGACGTCGGCGGGCACCCGCCGGCCGCTCTGCGAGAGGACCCGGAGCGCGGCCGTCGCCATCAGGTCGGACGCCACGAACAGCCCGTCCAGGTCCGGATGGTCGTCCAGCAGCCGCAGCGTCGCCTGCTCGCCGCCGTCCGCGGTGAAGTCGCCGTACGCGATCATCGCGGGCAGCCCGGCCTCCTTCATCACTTCCTGGTAGCCGGTCAGCCGGTCGATCCCCGCGGTCATGTCCAGCGGCCCGGCGACCGTCGCCACCTTCCGCCGCCCGATCGACAGCAGATGCTGTACGCCGGTCCGCGCCCCGGCCACGTTGTCAACGTCCACACTCGCGACCGGTACGTCGACGCCGAGCGGCCGCGCGCTGAACACGATCGGCAGCGGCAACTGCGCCAGTTCCTGCAGTACGTTGTCGCGGCCGTGGTGGCTGATGATGATCGCGCCGTCCACGTGCCCGCCGCGCAGGTACCGCAGCAGCCGCTGGTCGTCGGCCTCGGCGGGCTCGATCAGCAGCACCAGCTGGGACTGCGTCGACGCGAGCGTCCGGCTGACGCCGCTCAGCATGCCGGCGAAGAACGGGTCCGAGAACACCCGGCTGTCCGGCTCCGGTACGACGATCGCGATCGAGTCGGTCCGCCGCGTCACCAGCGCGCGGGCGGCCCGGTTCGGAACGTAGCCGAGCTGCAGGATCGCCTGCTCGACCGCGGCCACCGTGTCCGGCAGCACCTTCGGCGACCCGTTCACAACCCGCGACACGGTCGCCCGGGACACCCCGGCGAGCGCCGCGACCTGCTCGAGCGTCGGAGAACCGGACTCGTTCATGGCCCTCCTCAGTACGTGATCGGCCCGCGTTCACACCGTAGTACCTCGCCGGTCGATCACGCGTCGGTCATTGGCCACCGGGGCAGGGCGTGTCGGAAGATATCTTCAGCCGTCTCTCAGCTGCCGCGCCGGACGTTCGCGATCCGGTCCGCCGCGGCCAGCGCCTGCCGCCAGGCGACGTCCGGCGCCTCCTTGCCGGCGTCGACCCGGGCGAGCGCGGCGGTGAAGATCTGGTTGATCTCGCCGTCCCGCGGGCCCTTGTGCTGCTTGAGGATCACGCTGCGCGCCCGGTCCACGAAGATCTGCCCGACCGGCGCGTTCCCGAAGTACGCGTTCACCTGCGACTTCACCTGCGGGTCGTCGTACGCGTCCACCGTCGACGGGAACGAGCCGATCTTCTGGAACACCTTCACCTGCTGCTCCGGCGCGGTCAGCCAGGCGGCGAGCTTGGCGGCCTCGGCCGGATGCGGCGACTGGACCGGGACCGTCAGGTACGACCCGCCCCAGTTGCCTCCACCGCCGGGGAACACGTCCGCGACGTCCCACTTGCCGTTCCCGAAGCTGCCTGCGTTGTCCTGGATCACGCCGAGCAGCCAGCCCGGGCAGGCGATCGTCGCGAACTTGTCGGTGCGGAACGCCGAGTTCCAGGCGTCGCTCCAGGCCGGCAGCCCCGCCGACAGCCCGTCCCTGCTGCCCGCGACGACCTGGTCCCAGGTGCGTTTCAGCAAAGGGTTCTCGGCGCCGAGGAAGCGGTCCTCGTTCGAGTAGTACGCCTGGATCAGCTGGTTGCGCATCGCTTCCCAGGTGAGGACGGCGGAGTCGTACCAGGCCGAACCCGGCACCCGCTGCTTGAACCTGCGGCCGACCGCGAAGTACGACGGCCAGTCCTGGAAGAGCGTCGCGACCTTGGCCCGGTCGGTCGGCAGCCCGGCCTTCGCGAACAGGTCCCGTCGGTAGCAGATCGCCTCCGGGCCGATGTCGGTGCCGTACCCGATGATCTTCCCGTCGGTCGTGGTGGCGCCGTCGAGTTTCCAGTCCAGCCAGCGGTCCTTGAGATCGCCGGCGCCGTACGAGCGCAGGTCGACGAACTTGTCGGACTTCGCCAGGTACTTGTAGATCCAGCTGACCTCCATCGCCTCGATGTCGGCCAGCCCGGTGCCGCGGGCCAGGTTCGCGTCCAGGTTCTTCACGTGGTCGTCGACGGTCTTCGCGTGCTGCTCGACGATCGTGACATTCGGGTGCTGCGCCTCGTACTCGGCGTACAGGTCGGCGTACCCGAACTCGTTGAAGGTTGCGACGGTCAGCTCGATCTTCGGGGCATCGGCGGGCGGCGGGGCGCCGGCACAGGCGGTGACGAACAGCAGGGTGGCGCAGGCGAACAAGCCGGCAACGGGGCGATGGCGGGCACTCGGCCGCATCTTCGGGCTCCCTGGAACTGGACGGGGTGAGAGCGCTCTCGGATCGCGAAAGTGAGCTGAGTCTCAGGCGTCCGTGCCGGATATGTCAAGTGCCGATCCGGTCACCGTGGGTGCCGGGTGCGCGGCGGTCCGACCGAGTCGCGGACCACCACGACGGTGCCGAGCGTGGTCGCCTGCTGCTGGTGCGCGTACGGGTCCGCGGTCGGCTGCTGCCCGGCGATCCCGGCCCGGACCGCGGCCCGTCCGAGCTCTTCCAGCGGGACCCGGACGGTGGTCAGCGCGGGTTGCAGCTCGACGGCCACCGGTACGTCGTCGTACCCGACGACCGAGATGTCGCCGGGGATGCTCAGGCCGCGTTCGCGGAGCGCGGCGTACACCCCGGCCGCGACGATGTCGTTGGCGGCGAAGACCGCGGTGAAGTCGAGGCCGTCGTCGAGCGCGCGCAGGGTCTGGTCGTGACCCCACTGGCGGCCGAAGGCGCCGGTACGGACCAGTGCGGGATCGTGCTCGAGCTTGCGGGCCGCGTACGCCTGCCGGAAGCCGCGGACCCGGGCCGCCGTCGTGGACAGCGCCGTCGGGCCGCCGAGGTACAGGATCCGGGTGTGCCCGGCGCTCAGCAGGTGGTCGGTGATCGCCGCGGCACCACCGACGTTGTCGTAGTCCACGGCGTACGCCGGAACGCCCGCCGCCAGGCCGGGCCGCCCGCAGAGCACCAGGCTGGACCCGTTGTTCGCAAGCTGTTGCGCGCGCTGCCCGATGGTGGCGAAGTACTCCTGGTCCTCGACCGCGCCGCCGACCAGGATCACGGCGTCGGCGCGTTGCTCGAGCAGCAGGTCGACGAACCGCAGCTCGGCGGAGTCGCCGCCCTGCGTCGAGCAGACCAGGCAGAGCCGGCCGGACGACAGCGCCTCGGCCTGGACGCCGCGCGCGATGTAGGCGAAGAACGGGTCGACGATCTCGCTGACCACGATCCCGACCACCCGGGTGGTGGAACCGGCCAGCGCCCGCGCGTGCGCGTTCGCGACGTACCCGAGCTCCCGCATCGCCCGCTCGACCGCGGTCCGGGTGCCGGCCGCGACCGGATAGTTGCCGTTGACAACACGAGAGACGGTCGCAGTGGAGACACCCGCCCGGGCGGCCACGTCCCGGATGGTCCGCGCCGCCTCCGGATCACGCCGGCGCGCCCGCGCCCGCGGCGGTTCCGCCGCCATCGTCCACCTCCTCGCCCAGCTGCACCGCGGCCCGCGTCCCGTCCGCGAACCGCACGGTCACCTGCGCGCCGCGCACCGTCACGTCGATGCTCTCACCCAGCTGCCGCGCCCAGACCGTGTCGCCGGACAGTACCACCGCCGCGACCAGCACCCGGGGACCTTTCCCGTCGTACTCCGCCTCCAGGAACGGCGTCGCCGAATGCGGCCCGAACGCGTTCGTGTCCAGCCCGCGCCGGACCCCGGCCCGCTCGTACCCGTGCAAGCCGACAACGGCCGAACTCAACCGATCCACCCGGGTCACGTGCGCCCACAGCTCACCGGTCTGCTCCTCCGGCCGGTCCGCACCGGCGACGGCGTACCCGCCGTGCCGCACCACCCCCGGCGGTCCGTCCACCAACGCACATCGGACCTCGATCCGCCCGTGCACAACAGAGCAGACCTCGATCCGAGCCTCCCCCGCCTCCCACCACGACGCCGCCGTACTCCCGTCCACAGCCCGCCGCCGGATCCGCGTTCGCGGACCGTGTGCGCCGAGGACAATCTGATTGTCAACAATCTCCTCGGTCACCTCCGGCCCGGTGCGCGTCGAGTACGCGAGACGGTTGTAGTGCGGGTCGCCTTCGCCGCCGTGATCGCTGCCGTGGTTGAGGAGCCGGACGATGCCGTCGTGCTTGGTCGCCTGGATCAGGAACCCCGGCGCCGGCATCGCCCGCACCTGGTCGCGGACGTCGAGCGGCAGCGCCGCCTCCGCCGCGGTCCACACCTCGTGCTCGGCCGGCAACAGCAACCCGAGGAACCCTTTCGACGCCCAGTACGGCGACGCGGGTCCGGAGTACGGCTGCGTCACCGGCAGGAAGTGGTGATGCCAGCCGAGCGTCAGCAGCCCGCGCTCGTCCGGTACGCCGTGATCGACGAAGTGCCGCAACGTCCCGGAGCACAACCGCCGCGTCTGTCCCGGCGTCAACGGTGTTGCGTCGAGCAACGCGCCCATCCAGTACGGCGCCGCCGTCGCCATCCGGTAGCAGAGCGACCGCCCGAAGTGCACGGGCGCACCGTCCGTGCCGGTCAGGTGGACGGCGTCCTCGATGAAACGGCGCAGCCGCTCGCGGTACACCGCCAGCCGGCCGTCCGCGGACGGGCCGGCCATCCGCGTCCACAGCCCGGGGTACAGGTGCATCGCCCAGCCGATGTAGTGGTCGAAGTTCTGCCCGGGACCGTCGGAGTACCACCCGTCACCGACGTACCAGTCCTCGATCCGGTCGAGTCCCGCGTCGATGTCGTCCTGCGCATACGGCGCCCCGACCGACGCGAGGAACTGTTCGCCGACGACCTGGAACAGCCGCCAGTTGTTGTCCCAGGTCCGCGACCCGACGAACCCGCTCAGCCAGTCGACAACGACCTGCTGCTCCGCCCCGTCGAGCCGGTCCCACAGCCACGCCCGCGACTCGTGCAACCCGACCGCGATCGCCGCCGCCTCCACCATCTGCTGCGAACACGGCGTCAACCGCGGCCACTCCCCCGCCGCCCCGGCCACCAGACCGCGCGCGTACCGCTCCACCACCCGCTCGTCGCAATCCCCCGCCGCGATCCGGAACGCGGCGAGCAGGAACGACCGCGCGAACCCCTCCAGCCCGTCGCAGTCCGCCCCCGACCAACTCCCCCGCCCCGGCAACCGCACCTGCGCCCCACTACGCGAAAACCACGGCACCAACGCCTCCAGCAACCGATCAGCCACCGCCAGCCAGGTCTCCCGCGTATACCCGGTCCGCGACGACAACACCCGATCCGGCGCCGGCAACCCCATCCCCCCACCACCCATCACAGCCCCCACCCCGCCCACCGCAAGCACCCCGCCCACCTCGCCGGTCCCGCGCACCCCGCCGACCCCGCGCACCTCGCGCACCCCGCCGGTCTCGCGCACCCCGCCGACCCCGCGCACCCCGCCCAACCCGCGCACCTCGCGCACCCCGCCGACCCCGCCGGTCTCGCGCACGCCGCCCACCCGGCGCACCCCGCCGGCCCCGCCGGCCCCGCCGGCCCCGCCGGCTCCGCACACCCCGCACACCCCGCCCACCCGGCGCACCCCGCCGGCCCCGCCGACTCCGCACACCCCGCGCACCTCGCGCGCGCTCGGCCGCTCCGCCCGCCCGCCGGCCAACGCCGACGGATATCCCTCGGCGTGGACGGTTCTCCACTGCTGTCAAGGGGGGAGAACCGGCAACGCGAACGGATATCCCCTCGGATCGCCGCGCGCCCGGCGGCAGCGAGCCCGGCGGAAGCCGGGCTGATGAGCCCCGCCCCCGGGAGCTCAGCAGGAACCGGCCTGATGGGGGGACGAGCCGGAGTGATGGGAGCCGGACCCGGGAGCCCAACAGGAACCGGGCTGATGAGGGCCAGACCCGAGAGCCCAGCAGGAACCGAGGTGATGGGGGCCGGGGCCGGGGTGATGGGGGCGGGGGTCATGCGATTCGGCTCAGGTCGTCGTGGGTGATGCCGTGGGCTAGTGGGTGGCCGGTCGCGAGGCGTTCGAGTTCGGCGACCGCGGCGTCGCCCAGGCGGGTCGACTCGTTGCCCATGGCACCGGCCAGGTGCGGGGTGATGAACACGTTCGGCAGCCGCAGCATCGGCGAGTCGGGTGGTAGCGGCTCCGGGTCCGTCACGTCGAGGATCGCGTCCAGGCGTCCGGCGACGCACTCCCGTTCGAGCGCCACGTGGTCCACCACCGGCCCCCGCGCGGTGTTGATCAGTACGCCGCCGTCCGGCATCGCGGCCAGCAACTCCGCCGTCACCAGCCCCCGCGTCTCCGGCAGCAGCGGCGCGTGCACGCTGACGATGTCGCTGGCCGCGAACAGTTCCGGCAACTCGCACCACCGAGCCCCGAGCGCCGCCGCCTCCGCCCGGGTCAGGTACGGATCACTCACCAGTACGTCGACGTCGAGGTGCCGGAGCCGCTCGATCACCTGCCGCCCGGTCCGGGACGCCCCGAGCACGCCGACGGTCGTACCGAGCGCCCCGAGGATCGGTGCCCCGGGCAACGGCCGCTTGGTCCCCGAGGTACGGAACCAGTCCCGCTGCCGGAACGCCCGCTTGGCCGCCAGCACGACCGCCGCGACCGTGAACTCCGCGACCGGGATCGCATTCGCGGCCGCCGCCGACGACACCTCGATCCCGCGCTCGAACACGACCGGGTCCACGAACGTCTTGACCGTCCCCGCGGCGTGCACGATCGCCCGCAGCTTCGGCGCCGCATCCAGGACGTCGGCGGTGATCCGCGGACAGCTCCACCCGGTCAGCAGTACTTCGGCCGCCGCCAGCTCGTCGGCCAACGGCGCGAACGAGGACCGCAGCCGCGGAACGCTCCCCGCCGTACCGCCGGGTTGCAGGCCGAGCAGGTCCGTGACGTCGTCCAGGCGGGTGCGGGCCGCCGGGGTGAACACCTCCGACCAGGTCTCGGCGGGCATCGCGACGAGCGTACGCAACCGCGGCCGGCGCGGGTCGGTCTCGGGTTTCGGCACGGATCACTCCTAGTAAACGGTTACTGGAAACCGTAAGCATCCGATCCGGCAACGGTCAAGAGAAGTTCCGGCAAGTGCTTGACAGCAAGGCACTCCAGGTTTCATGGTTGCTGACACATCGGACAGCAAACGTTTACCATCAGGAGGATCATGCATCGCGTCAGCCGTACGTCGCGCCGGCCCGCGGCGGTCCGGCAGCCCGGCCCCGGCCTGCGCACCCGGCTGCGCCGCGACCGGGTGATGCTGCTGCTGGTGCTGCCCGGCTTCCTGTTCTTCGTGGTGTTCCACTACGTGCCGCTGCTGGGCAACGTGATCGTCTTCCAGGACTACCAGCCGTACCTCGGGTTCAAGGAGAGCCCGTGGGTCGGCTTCGGGAACTTCGCGGTCTTCGCCGAGCCGTCCTTCTACGGCGCATTGCTGAACACGCTGAAGTTCGCCGTACTGCAGCTGGTGCTGTTCTTCCCCGCGCCGATCGGGCTGGCGTTGTTGCTGAACAGCATCGTCAGCCCGAAGATCAAACGGTTCGTGCAGAGCGTCGTGTACCTGCCGCACTTCATCGGCTGGGTGATCCTGATCTCGATCAGCCAGCAACTCATCGGCGGCACCGGACTGCTCCCGCAACTACTCGGTGACCTCGGGCTGCCGCGGGTCGACCTGATGACCAGCCCGAGCTTCTTCCCGTGGCTGGTGACGCTGCAGCTGATCTGGAAGGACGCCGGCTGGGGCACGATCATCTACCTGGCCGCGCTGCTGAACATCGACACCGAGCACTACGAGGCGGCCGCGATCGACGGCGCCGACCGGTGGCGGCGGCTCTGGCACGTGACGCTGCCGGGGATCGTGCCGGTGACCTTGCTGCTGCTGATCCTCAACCTGGGCAGCATTCTCTCGGTCGGTTTCGAGCAGATCCTGCTGCAGCGCGACGCGGTCGGCGCGGACGCGGCCGAGGTGCTCGACACCTACGTCTACTTCCACGGTGTACTCGACGGCCAGTGGGGCCCGGCCGCAGCGGTCGGCCTGGTCAAGGGCGTGATCGGCCTCGGCCTGATCCTCGGCGCGAACAAGCTCGCCCACCGCTTCGGCCACGAAGGGATCTACTCGCGATGAAGACCTCGCAACGGCCCTCCAATCGGCCGCCGTGGATGGAGGCGCCGAGCCGGGCCGGGTTGGCGGTCAAGGCTGTGGTGATCGCGATCGTCTGCCTGCTGGTGCTGTACCCGTTCGTCAACATCGTCGCGACCAGCCTGGCCGGCGAGTCCGAGATCACCCGGCGCGGCGGGATCATCCCGCTGTTCCCGAGCGAGCCGACGCTGGCGGCGTACCGGACGATCTTCGCCGGCGGGGTGGTGAGTCACGCGTTGCTGGTCAGCGCGGCGATCACCGTGATCGGTACGGCGCTGAACATGGTGGTCACGATCGCGCTCGCGTACGGGCTCAGCCGGCCGATCGTCGGCGGGCGGTTCCTGTTGACAACAGTATTGTTGACAATGTTGTTCGGCGCCGGGATCATCCCGAACTTCCTGCTGGTCAAGGCGCTCGGCATGTACGACTCGTACACGTCGCTGATCGTCCCGGGCCTGGTCAGCGCCTTCAACTTCCTGGTACTGCGGAACTTCTTCCAGAACATCCCGGCCGAGCTGCTGGACAGCGCCCGGATCGATGGCGCCGGCGACTTCGCGATCCTGGTCCGGATCGTGCTGCCGCTGTCCAAGGCGGTGCTCGCCGTCGTCGCGCTGTTCTACGCGGTCGGCCACTGGAACGCGTTCTTCAACGCGCTGCTGTACCTCAGCGACACCGGCAAGTGGCCGCTGCCGCTCGTCCTGCGCCTCTACGTCCTGCAGGGGCAACCGGTCGGCGGCGGCACCGAGTCCCCCGGCGAGGCGGTCGCCTCGATCCAGGCCGTGCAGATGGCGGTCGTCGTGGTGGCGCTCGTCCCGATCCTCTGCGTGTACCCGTTCCTGCAGCGCTACTTCACCAAGGGCGTACTCACCGGCGCCATCAAGGGTTAGGAGAAATGACCGTGACCACCCCCTCCCTGAACCGCCGCAGCTTCCTGCGGAGCGCGGTCGGCGTCGCCGTGATGAGTGCGACGGGCGTCCCGGCGCTGGTTGCCTGCAGCAACGGCAGTACGACGGCCGGTACCGCCCGCGCGTCCACGGTCGCGCTGCCGTCGTACGTCCCGTTCGCCGGGCCGAAGCCGGACCTGGCCGGCACCGCGGACGGCGTCCCGCCGGGGTACCGGACGTACCCGAAGGAGCTCGTCACCACGGTGAAGTCGCCGCCGTTGAGCGGCGGCAAGGTCAGCGTGATGACCGACATCTTCGACCCACTGCCGCCGGCCAAGGACAAGAACGCGGCCTGGCAGGCGGTCGAGAAGCAGCTCGGCGGCACGCTCGACCTGACGATCGTCCCGGACAGCGACTGGGCGACGAAGTTCCAGACCGTGCTGGCCGCGAACCAGCTGCCGGACCTGTTCCTGCTGTCGGACTCGACGCTTGTCAACAATCTACCGGCGTTCCTGTCGGCCAAATGCACGGACCTGACGCCGTACCTGAGCGGCGACAAGGTGAAGGACTACCCGAACCTGGCGAACATCCCGCAGGTGATCTGGCAGGCGTGCGTCGTCCAGGACAAGATCTACGGCTTGCCGATCCCGCGCAGCATCACCGGCGGCGCCGGGTTCTACAACAAGCGCCTGTTCGATGCCGCGGGCATCGAGTACCCGGCCACCGCCGAGGACTTCCTGGCCGCCTGCAAGGAACTCACCAAGCCGCAACAGGGCCAGTGGGCGATCGTGAACTCGAAGGGCAACACGTTCTTCACGATGATCCAGCAGATGTTCGGCGTCCCGTACGGCTGGAAGGAGGACGGCGGCAAGCTCGTGAAGAGCTTCGAGACCGAGGAGTACAAGGCGGCCCTCGAGTACGCCGTCAGCCTGGTCAAGGCCGGCGTCCTGGTCCCGGGGTCGGACGGGATCGACGGCACCGCCCGCAAGAACGCGTTCCGCTCCGGCAAGGGCGCCCTGGTGTACGACGGCTTCCCGGCCTACTCGGGGTACGCCAAGGACATGGCCCGGCTGGACCCGAAGAACGACCCGCGCGCGTTCGTCCCGATGGCACCGAAGGGCGGCAAGGCGAACACCTGGGCCGACAACGTGCTGTTCGCGTACACGCTGATGAAGAAGTCCGACGACACCCGCGCCAAGGAACTGCTCGCGGTCGCGAACTTCTTCGCCGCGCCGTTCGGCAGCACCGAGAACCTGCTGCTCACGTACGGCGTCGAGGGCGTCGACTTCACCCGGGACGCGAACGGCAACCCGAAGCCGACCAGCAAGGGCGAGGCCGAGCTGACCGTGCCGTGGAAGTACATCGCCGCTCCCCCGCAGGTGCTGTTCAACGCCGCCGACCCGACGTACGTCGAGAACGCGCACGCGGACCTGACCAAGCTGCTCGGGATGGTCGTGAAGGACCCGACCACGTCGATGATCTCGCCGACCAACGACAAGGCCGGCGGCGACATCGGGCAGGCGTTCTCCGACGTCCGCAACGACGTGATCGCCGGCCGGAAGCCGATCGCTGCGTTCGACGCGGCGCTGGCGAAGTGGAAGAAGGACGGCGGCGACAAGATCCGCGGCGAGTACGAGACCGCGCTGAGCGGCGGTGCGAGCCCTCGATGAGCTGGCTGACCGAGGCCCGGTTCGGGCTGTTCGTGCACTGGGGCATCTATGCGGCCGCGGCGCGGCACGAGTGGGTGAAGTCGTACGAACAGCTCACCGACGCCGACTACCAGCCGTACTTCGACCACTTCTCGCCGGATCTGTACGACCCGGAGCGCTGGGCCGAGGACGCGTGGAACGCCGGGATGCGGTACCTGGTGATCACGACCAAGCACCACGACGGGTTCTGCCTGTGGGACTCGAAGCTGACCGGCTACTCGGCGCCGCACACTCCCTGGGGCAAGGACCTGCTGGCGCCGATGGTGGACGCGTTCCGCGCTCGTGGTTTCCGGATCGGGCTGTACCACTCGTTGCTGGACTGGCACCACCCGGAGTTCCCGGTGGACCTTTATCACCCGCAGCGGAAAGACGTCGACTTCATCGACCGGACCGCGGATCGGGACGTGTCGAAGTACGCCGACTACCTGCACGGCCAGGTCCGGGAGTTGCTGACGTCGTACGGGAAGATCGACGTGATGTGGTTCGACTTCTCGTACGCCGATCGCGGGTTCAACGCGAAGGGGCCGGACGAGTGGCGGTCCGCGGAGCTGCTCGCGATGGTGCGGGAACTGCAGCCGGGAATCCTGGTCAACAACCGGCTGGGGCTCGGCTCGGGTGACTTCACCACTCCGGAACAGGTGCAGCCGCCGGGCAACGAGGTTGCTGCCGGCAACGGTACGCAGGTGCCGTGGGAGGCCTGCCAGACGCTGAACGGCAGCTGGGGGTACCACCGCGACAACCACGACTGGAAGTCGCCGGCGCTGCTGATCCGGATGCTGGTCGACTCGGTCTCGAAGGGCGGCAACATGCTGCTCAACGTCGGGCCGAACGGCCGCGGCGCCTGGGAACCGCGGGCGCTCGAGACGCTGGCCGGGATCGGCTCGTGGATGCGGTTGCACGAGCGGTCGATTCGGGGCTGCGGTCCGAGTGCCTATGTACCGCCGGCCGATTGCCGGTACACGCAGAACGGGCGGCGGTTGTACCTGCACGTGTTCGCGTGGCCGATGGGGCATCTGCATCTGCCGGGGCTGGGCGATCGGGTCGAGTACGCGCAGTGCCTGCACGACGCGTCCGAGGTGCAGCGGATGACCGTGGATCCTGCGGCGCCCGCGCACACGTACCTGACCGGGCTGCCGGAGAACACGCTGACGTTGAAGCTGCCGAACCAGGCGCCTGAGGTCGGCAGCTGTGTGATCGAGCTCTTCCTGCGCGACTGAGCTCGGCCCGCGCGCCGCGCGACTGGTTCACCCCGAACGACGAAGGCACCCACCTCGACCCGGTGGGTGCCTTCGTCCTGTTGACTGTCGTCGGATTGTCTACTGTCGGATTGTCGACGGGTCGGTGGGCGGCGGGGTCAGCTGCAGTGCGGCGAGCTGGGCGACCGCTTCGGCGTCGACCGGTACACCCCAGGCGCGGAAGAAGTCGCTCAGGTCGTGACCCGCCGTCCGGCTGCACAGGACGACCAGGTTGCGGAGGCGGAGTGCCTCGTCGGTGTAGTCGCCGGCGTACGGACGTTCCACCCGGACGAGCTTGTGCAGGTCCGGCCAGAAGTTGTTGCCGAAGGCAAGGCGCAGCTGCTCGAACAGGACGAGCTTCTCGTACGGGTCGAACGTCTTGCCGTAGTCGACACCCGGCGACCGCAGCTTGCCGGGTGCGCTCTGCCACGGGGTCAGGCCGGTCTTCGCGTCCGGCGCGTGCAGCCGCGGCTGCTGGCCGTACTTCGTCGCGAACACCGCGTTCACCGCGAGCGAGTAGATGTTGACCGTGACCTCGGTCAGCGAACTCGGCTTGTAGGTGATCTGCTGATGCTGGTGGCCGAGCTCGTGGTAGATGCCCCAGCCGCGCATCCGGAGCCCTTCGACGGTCAGCATCCGGTCCTGGATCGGCGGCGGGAACGACATGTGCCCGTGGGTCGCGTACGCGCCGACGCCGGTGATCGCCGACGGGTACCCGACGAAGTGGTACCGGTGCACCAGCCGCGCGTGCACCGGCGCGGAGCCGTCGTACCCGCTGGTCGCGTCCTCGATCCGGATCACGTCTTCGTACGTCGCGAGCAGGTCCGTGTGGTTCTCGGCCCGGTACGTGAGGGCCGACGCGCGCTCGACCGTGAGCATCGCGTGCGGGCTGACGAACTCGACGTACGGCGTGGTGCGCTCGTCGAGCTGGCGCTGGAAGTCGGCCTCGCCGGTGCAGCCGAGGACGAAGTACGGCATCGGCTCGGCCTGATCGCCGATCGTGACCTTGGCGCGGCCGGAGTCGCCGATCAGCTTCAGGTAGACGACGCCACCGCCCGCGTCCGTGACGGTGTTGCGGCCGGCCTGCAGCTGGTACTCGCGGGGCGACTTGAAGTCGGCGCGGGCGTCGACGTCCGGGGCACCGATCACCAGCGTCGGAACGAGTCCTTGGTGGACGACCACGTTGAGGGCGGTCGCGGCGGGCAGGTAGAAGCCGGTGGTGCGGAGCTCGCTGGCGCTCAGCGAGTCCTGGGTCCGGTCGAGCTCGGTCGTCCGCGCGGACGGGAGCGCGTCGATCGTGATCGTGTTGCTTGTCGTACTGGTGGCGGTCTGGGCATGCGCGACCGCGGGTACGGCGGCCAGCGCGAGTCCGGCACCGGTCGCCTGGAGAACACGTCGCCTGGTGAACTGCGTGGGGCGGGCGTGCGGCATCATCGAACAACCTCCTGGTTGAACTTGCCAGCACCCGGCGACCCGGCCGGCCCTGGTGGCCGGCCCCGGTTGCTTGCGAAAACTTGTGAAGGCTTACCGGCAGGAAACGCTGTGCGTAGCGCCGCGGGTGCCACCCACGGCGACGTCGATCACCAGCTCCTTGCCGGAAGCAACAACAGTCACGGCCGGGTCCTTGGCGACCACGTCTCCCACCCGCCGCCCGACAGTCACCCGAACCACCTGCGCGGTCCGGCTCGGATCCGACACGGCAACGGTCGTCACCGGCCCGTCCTTCCCGACGACCACGGAGGCGGGGCAGTCACTCGCCACCCGGGCGCCGGCGCCGGAGACGGAACCCGCTGCCCAGAAGTTCGCCAGTACCAGGTTCTCGCGGTGGGAGACGACTGCCTGGACTGTCGGATTGTTGACAAGGACGGTCAGCCCGGTGTCGACCGACCGCTCGGCCGTCTGCCGGGCGGTCGCGTTGGGCAACAGGACGTACGCGTACGACCCGGCATCCGTCCCATGCTCCAGGACGAGCTTGGCGTACCGCCGGGTGTACGGCGTCGTCGACCCGGCAGTGTCGTTCCCGATGTTGATCTCCGACCAGGAACCGGTCCTGTCCTCCCGCTCGACCCGCAACTGGCCGCCCGCGGGGAACACGTACCCGCCGACCCCCTCGAGATGTGCCCACCGCGGATCGCCGTACGTCTGATCGACAGCCGCGCGCCCGTCGACCGACAGCGCCGCCGTCCCGTTTTCGTGGACATTCCGATTGTCGACAATCGTCTCCACCGGATAGCCGTCGGTCCCGACGATCCCGGCGCCGAGCGCGACGACCGAGTCCCGCAGGCAGAACCACGACTTCCGCGCCTGCAAGCTCTTGTCGTAGTTGATCAGGTGCATCCCGACCGCCCCCGCGACGTCCTTGTACGAGGCGCCGCCGACCCAGTCCGCATACGCCGCCACGGTCCCCGTACCGCTGCCGCTCCCACCCGGCTGCCGCGGTTTCGTGCTGACGGTGGTCCCGGGCATCCGCTGCGCGTCGACGGTCGGCCAGTACGCGTCGTAGTACTGCGACTGGTCGGCGTTGTACAGGTACGTCATGCCGTCGCCGACGTACCACCCGCGGAGGTTCTCGCCGTTGCCCCACTCGTATCGCGCCATCCGCTTCGAGGACATCGCGATCGCGAACGTCCAGCCCGGCCGGCGGTGCACCACGCGATCCTGGTTGTAGAACTGGTAGTGCCGCGGTACGGCCGGTGCGGGTGTCACCGCGCCGTCCGCGAGCAGCGCCTTCGCCCGCGAGATCTCCGGGATCGACGCACCGGGCAGGTAGTCGCCGAGCCGGTCGCGGGTGATCCAGCTCTTCGCGAGCGCCCGGTACCGCGAGGCGTACGGCTCCGCGACGCCGCTCGCGAGCAGCAGGACGGTCGACGTGGTGCCGTGGCCGTTGCGGTGGTCGCCGGCGGCCTCGCGGGAGATCGCGCGGCCGGAGACGCAGTCCATCATCAGCCCGTCGGCCATGAACGGCGCGAAGCTCGCGTCGACCGCGTCCAGCAGGACGGCGCGGTTCGGGTCGGTGATCTCCCAACTGGAGCCGCCGAGCAGCGCGATCAGGTTCGCGACACCGCCGAGCGCGACGTTGCCGTACGTCCCGACGTACGCCAGGTTGCCGTGCTGGACGAAAGAGCCGTCGCGGTAGAACCCGTCGCCGCTGGTGACGTAGGTGAAGACCGAGTTCTTCCCGGACTCGGCGACGTCGCTGAGCGCGTCGCGGGCTGTCGACAAGCTGCCGGCCGACTGTCCGACGATGCCGCGGAGCGCGACGATCAGCGCCTTGTCGACCCGGTTCGCGCCGGTCTCCCGCAGCGAGGGCGAGTTGGTCCGGCGGTTCGGGTCGGGGACGAAGTGGTCGACGGCCGCCACGTACTTCGCGAGCTGCTCGGCGGACAGCACGTCGTACGCGAGGATGCAGGTGTCGAGGACGGCCCGCGGGGCGCCGATCTCCCAGAACCACCAGTTCCCGGTCTCCTTGAGCGTCTCGTTGAACGACCGCGCGTTCAGGAAGTCGAGCGCTCCACCGAGCAACTCGCCGGCGTTGTCCGGCATTCCGGTCCCGGGTGTCGCCCGGGCCAGCGCGATCGTCTTCAGACGGGTGTAGCTGATCGAGAAGTTCCCGCTCGACGGGCTGAGCGGCAGGTCCGCCCACAGCGCCGTCCGATTGTTGTCGACAATCAGACTGTCGACAAACTGCCGCGCCTGCTCGCCGAGCTTCGTGAGCGCACTCGTGTACGCCGGATCGGCGGCGTCGATCGCCCCGCCGGTGTTCAGCTCGGCCCACCGGGCCCGTAGGACGTCGAACTCGTCCTCCGCGAACGCCCGGGCGGGCAGCCCGAGCGCACTCAGCGCTCCGGCGGCGAGCCCGGTCTGCAACAACAGCCGACGACGGATGAAGGGCGGCATCGCGGACTCCTCGACGAGTAGTAAACGCTTACCGCCAAGCCTGCCGCGTGCTCGTAACAGTCGTCAACAGGTGACTGTGATCAGTTCTGATCATTTCAGCTCCGTGACCCCCGGCCGTCACAGAGCACGCGCGGAGCACGCGCGGAGCACGCGCGGAGCACGCGCGGAGCACGCGCGGAGCACGCGCGGAGCACGCGCGGAGCACGCGCGGAGCACGCGCCGTGGACGGGCCGTTGACGGGCCGTTGACGGGCCGTTGACGGGCGGAGGGGTCAGGGCAGCAGGTCGCGGACCACCGCGTCTGCCAGCAGCCGCCCGCGATCGGTCAGCACCAGCCGCCCGTCGGTCAGTACGGCGAGCCCGTCCGCGACCACCTGACCGACCACCGCCCGCCCGGCCGCGTCGAGGACGTCGAGCGGCAGCCCCGCCGACAACCGCACCTCGAGCAGCACCCGCTCGACCCGCCGGGTCTCCGCGTCCAGCGTCTCCCGTGCGTACGCCGGACTCTCGCCGGCCGCGATCCGCTCGGCGTACGCGCTCGGATGCTTCACGTTCCACCACCGCACCCCACCGACGTGACTGTGCGCGCCCGGCCCGATCCCCCACCAGGTGTCGCCGCGCCAGTACAGCTCGTTGTGCCGGCAGCGCGCCGCCGTACTCCGCGCCCAGTTCGACACCTCGTACCACCCCAGGCCCGCGGCGGACAGCAACGAGTCGGCGAGCACGTACTTGTCCGCGAGGTCGTCGTCGTCCGGCATCGGCAGCTCACCGCGCCGGATCCGCCGGGCGAGCTGGGTCCCGTCCTCGACGATCAGCGCGTACGCGCTCACGTGATCGGGCTGCGCCGACAACGCCGACTCGAGCGACGCCCGCCAGTCCTCCAGCGACTCACCGGGGGTGCCGTAGATCAGGTCGAGGTTCACATGCTCGAAGCCGGCCGCGGTCGCTTCCCGAGCAGCCTCCAGCGCCCGGCCCGGACTGTGCTGCCGGTCGAGGATCTTCAGAACGTGGGACGCCGAGCTCTGCATCCCGAAGCTGACCCGGTTGAACCCGGCCGCCAGCAACGCCTCGAGGTACGCCGGATCCACCGACTCCGGGTTCGCCTCGGTCGTCACCTCCGCGTCCGGCGCGAGCCCGAACTCGTCCCGGACCGCCGCCAGCATCTTGCCGAGATCCGCGGCCGGCAGCAGCGTCGGCGTACCGCCCCCGAAGAACACGGTGTCCACCGGCCGGTCCAGGTCGCCCAGCACCTTCCGCGCCAGCCGCACCTCGGCGACCGCGGTGTCGGCGTACGACGCCTGTGATCCGCCGCCGCCCAGCTCGCGGGCCGTGTAGGTGTTGAAGTCGCAGTAGCCGCACCGTGACGCACAGAACGGCACGTGCAGGTAGAAACCGAACGGCCGCCCGGCGGCCTCCTGGACAGCAGCATCCGGCAACGCCCCGTCCCGGGGCGCAACCTCCCCCTCGGGCAATGTCGACGGCACCCGCCCATCCTACGGAACGGTTTCGAGACCGGATTTCCGTCGTTTCGCACCTCACACACCGTCCGGCAGTCGTTACATTCGGTTCATGGACACCGAGGCTCACCCCGTCGGACGTGCCACCCGGAACGCGGTCGTGGTGGCGATCATGCTCGGAATGTTGCTCGCGGCCCTCGATCAGACGATCGTGGCGACCGCGCTGCCGACCATCGTCAGCGACCTCGGCGGGGCGAACCACCTGTCCTGGGTGGTGACCTCGTACCTGCTCGCCGAGACGATCATGACCGCGCTGATCGGGAAGTTCGGCGACCTGTACGGGCGCAAGCCGATGTTCCTGCTCAGCGTCGTGCTGTTCCTGGCCGGGTCCGCGCTCTGCGGGATGTCGCACTCGATGCTCTGGCTGGTCGGGTCCCGGGCGGTCCAGGGCCTCGGCGCGGGCGGCCTGATGGTCACCGCGATGGCCGTGATCGCGGACGTCGTACCGCTCAGCGAGCGCGGCCGGTACCAGGGCGTGATGGGTTCGGTGTTCGGGGTGTCGACGGTCGCCGGGCCGCTGCTCGGCGGGCTGTTCGTCGACCACCTGAGCTGGCGGTGGGCGTTCTACGTGAACCTGCCGCTCGGCATCATCGTGCTGATCGTTGCCTCGATCACCCTTCCGTCGGTGAAGGCCGCGGTCGGGCCGAAGATCGACTACCTCGGCATCCTGTTCATCGGGATCGCCGCGACCGGGCTGACGCTGGTCACCACCTGGGGCGGGAACGAGTACGCCTGGACCTCGCCGGTGATCATCGCGATGGCGGTCGGCTCGGTGCTCGCACTCGGGTTGTTCGTGCTGGCCGAGCGACGGGCGGCCGAGCCACTGCTGCCGTTGCGGTTGTTCCGCTCGCCGGTGTTCACGGTGTGCTCGATCATGAGCTTCATCATCGGGTTCGCGATGCTCGGCGGCGTCACGTACCTGCCGACGTACCTGCAGTTCGTGCACGGCGCCTCGGCGACCGAGTCCGGGCTGCAGATGCTGCCGCTGGTGGTCGGGCTGCTGGTCGCGTCGGTGACAGTCGGGCAGATCATCAGCAAGACCGGCCGGTACCGGCTGTTCCCGATCTTCGGCACGATCCTGATCGGCGTCGGGCTGTACCTGCTCTCGCTGCTGGACAACAGCACGTCGTACGTCGAGACCGCCGGGTTCATGGTGGTCCTCGGGCTCGGCGTCGGCGCGTGCATGCCGGTACCGACCGTCGTCGTACAGAGCACCGTCGACTACTCGGACCTCGGCGTCGCGACCTCCGGCGTCAGCTTCCTGCGCACAATGGGCAGTTCCTTCGGGGTCGCGGTGTTCGGGTCGATCTACGCGCACCAGCTGCCCGAGAAGCTCGGCGTTGCGGTACAGACCGCGCAGGTCGACCCGCGGGTGGCGGCGACCGTGGAGGGCGTCCGCGGACTGCCCGACGCGGCGCGAAAGGTGATCACCGCGGCGTACGCCGACTCGCTGCACGTGGTGTTCCTGTGGGCGGTGCCGGTGGCCGGGCTGGGCTTCCTCACCGCGCTGCTGCTGAAGGAGGTCCCGCTCCGCGACACCGCCCGGATGGCCGCGTCCGACGTCGGCGAGAACTTCGCGGCACCGGCCTCGTTCGACTCCGAGCACGAACTCCAGAAGCTGGCGGCGCTCGTCGTACGGCATCACAAGCGCAACCCCGCGCCGGAGGTGCTGGCCCAGTCCGGTATCCCGTTGAGCTCCGCGCAGACCTGGCTGATCATGCGCGTCTTCCGCGGCGGCGCCGAGTCCGGCTCCGCGACCCTCGCCGAGATGACCGGCGACCTGCGGATGCCGCCCGGCGTACTCGAGCCGCTGGCCACCCAACTGGTTGCCGACGGCTACTTGTCGGAGACGCTCGGCCACTACCGCTTCACCACCCTCGGGCTGGAGATGTTCCAGCGCTTCGTCGGCGCCTTCCGGGTCTGGATGCTCGACCACCTCGCCGACTGGGACCCGGAGAACTCCGAGGCCTTCTCCACCGCCGTGGACCGGATCGCCGAGCAGATGATCGACCAGGGCCAGTCGCTGACCACCGGCCGGCACGCCCTCGCCACCGCCTGACCGACTCGCGCGCGATGCGCAGATCAGGCTTCCGAAGCAGCACGTCTGGTCATCGCGCGCACGAAACAGGCTCAACTTGCGCGAGATGAGCAGGATTTGGCTACAGTGCTGCGCGGAACGCTAGACAGCGCGTGGTTCGCGCAGTAGCGTGCTCGGCACAGTCTTCAGCCAGTTGCAGGTGATGGGGGTACGGCAGTCAGTTGCCGTCCGGGTGCCGGGGCCGGGTGAACCCCGCCGCCGCGTGCCCGCCTGCCTCGAAGGAAATCCCAGCGCGAAGGAGTACCCACATGAGGACGATGCGGTTCGCCCGTGTTATCGCCTCGGTCGCGGTCATCGGTCTGGCCGCCGGCGCCTGTTCCGGCACGAACGACGACGGGGCGGGCGGCTCGTCCGGCACCGAGTTCAGCTACCGGCTGCCGGACCGTTTCAAGGCCTGGCTCGACGACCTGAACTGGCTGCCGGAACTGGAGAAACAATCCGGCGTGAAAGTACAGACCATCGACGGCGGTCCCGAGGACGGCTATTTCCAGCAGCTCGACCTGGCACTCAGCTCGGGCAAGGTGCAGGACGCCGTGATCGCGAACATCTCGCAGACCGAGGTGTACGGCCAGCAGGGCGCGTTCCAGGACCTCGCCCCGCTGATCGACAAGGACGCGCCGAACCTGAAGAAGTACATCGACGCGAACCCGAAGTACAAGCAGCTGATCACCGCCAAGGACGGCAAGATCTACGGTCTTCCGACCGAGTCGCCGCGGATCTCCCCGGTCACCTTCTACCGCTCCGACATGCTGAAGGCCGCCGGGATCACCAAGCCGCCGACCACGACGGCGGAGCTGACCGACGCGCTGCGGACGCTGAAGAAGCACTACGCCAGCACCAAGAACTACTTCCCGCTCACCGGCCGGGACGCCTTCCTGCGCTGGGCCTACGTGTACGACGCGGCCTTCCGCGCGGACGCCAACGGCACCGTGCACGGCATCGCCGACGACAAGCTCGGCAACACCGACCTGCTGTCACCGGGCTTCAAGGACATGATCACCTGGTACCACCAGCTGTACACCGAGGGCCTGGTGGACCCCGAGTGGATCGCCGGTGCGAACACCGAGGACAGCTGGCAGACCAAGATCCTGACCGGCCGCGCCAGCGTCTCCGACGACTTCTTCACCCGGCCGAGCTGGTTCCTGGAGAACGGCGGCCCGAAGAACGACCCGAAGTTCGCCGTCGACGTGATGCCGGCGTTCAAGACCACGACCGGTGCCCAGGGCAAGGTCCCGGCGAACCCGCGGTGGAACCTGAACCGGGTGTTCGCGGTCAGCTCGTCGGCGAAGAACGCGGACGCGATCATGAAGTTCATCGACAACCTGTACTCCGAGAAGGGCGAGACGACCATGCACTACGGCGTCGAAGGGACGTCGTACAAGCTGGCCGGCGGCAAGCCGGAGTACACGCTGGACTTCGCGGTCGAGGGCAACAAGCCGGCCGGCACCAAGGCGTGGAACTTCCTCCAGGACCGGCTCACCTTCCCGGCTCCGGTGGACAACCAGGCGTACTACCAGTGGATGGACAAGAAGACCAAGTCCTTCGCCGGGCAGTACTTCAACACGTACCTGACCGACACACCTGTCATCAAGTACGACGCCGACCAGCTGAAGAAGCGCACCGACCTGCTGGCCGCGGTGGAGCCGTTCGTGCTCGCCGAACTGACCAAGTTCGTCAACGGCAAGCGGCCGATGAGCGAATGGGACCAGTTCGTCGGCGACGCGAAGCAGAAGGGCTACCAGCAGCTGAACGACATCGAGAACGCCGCCTGGTCCGCGACGAGCAAGTGAGTCTCTGATGGCCACCACTGAACTGACCCGCTCATCCTCCCGGCCGGCCGCTGCCCAGCGGCCGGCCGGGGGCCGCGGCAAGCTGGCCAAGCTCGGCCGGTCCCTGCGCCGCGACAAGTTGCTGTACCTGATCCTCGTCCCGGGCCTGATCCACCTGGTGCTGTTCAAGTTCGCGCCGGTCGGCGCGCTGGTGATCGCGTTCCAGCAGTACAGCCCGTTCCAGGGCATCAGCGGGAGCAAGTGGGTCGGCTTCGACCAGTTCCACCGGTTCCTTACCGACCCTGGCGTACTGAAGCTGGTGAAGAACACGGTGCTGCTTGCCTTCGGCACCTTGTTGTTCTCGTTCCCGATCCCGATCGTGTTCGCGCTGTTCCTGAACGAGGTCCGCACCAAGTGGCTGAAGAAGTCGGTGCAGACGCTCAGCTTCGTGCCGTACTTCATCTCGTCCGCGGTGCTGGTGAGCATCCTCTACACCTTGCTGTCGCCGCAGGGCGGCCTGGTGAACAAGGTGATCGAGGCCTTCGGCGGACACTCGATCTTCTTCTTCGCCGAACCCGGCTGGTTCCGGCCGCTGTACATCGGCATGAACGTCTGGCAGACCTTCGGATACGGGACGATCATCTACATCGCGGCGATGGCCGGTATCAGCCCGGCGCTCTACGAGGCCGCCGAGATCGACGGCGCCGGCCGCTGGAAGCAGATGCTGCACGTCACACTGCCGTCGATCCGGCCGATGATGATCGTGATGCTGATCCTGGCGATCGGGCAGGTGCTGACGGTCGACCTGGACAAGATCCTGCTGATGTACAACCCGAGCGTGTACGAGACCGCGGACGTGGTGCAGACCTACGTCTACCGGCAGGCGTTCGCGTCCCGCGGGTTCCCCAACTACAGCTACGGCGCGGCGGTCGGCCTGATCCAGGGCGTGATCGCGCTGGTGATGGTCGTGACGGCCAACCGGGCCGCCAAAAAGGTCAACGATTCGGGGCTGTTCTAGATGGCTGTCACTTCCCAGCGGTCCCGGTTCAGCGCGTTCGGCGTGGTCAACACTACGATCCTGGTGATCATCGCGCTGTTGTGCATCTATCCGTTCGTCTACATCCTCTCGGTGTCGCTGTCCGACGGCCGGTTCGTTGCCGCCGGCCACGTGTTCGGCTGGCCGAAAGGGCTGAACATCGAGACCTACCGGTACGTCCTGAGCACGCCCCGGCTCGGGATCCTGCGCGGCGTGCTGAACTCCGCCTGGTACACGGCTGCCGGTACGGCGTTCTCGGTGGTGATCACGTTCCTCACCGGGTACGCGCTGTCGAAGAAGCGGCTCGTCGGCGCGGGCGTGATCATGATGGGCTTCATCGTCACGTGGATCTTCGACGCGGGCATCGTGCCGGCGTACATCGTCAACCAGAAGCTCGGCTTCGTCGACAACTGGCTGGTGATGGTGATCCCGTGGGGGTTCAGCACGTTCCTGCTGATCGTCACGATCTCGTTCCTGCGGACGATCCCGGACGAGCTCGAGGAATCCGCGTTCGTTGACGGCGCCAACGACCTGCAGGTGATGTGGCGGATCTACCTGCCGCTGTCGCGCCCGGTGATCGCCACCGTCGCGATCTTCTACGCGGTGCAGATCTGGAACTCGTTCCTGATCCCGCTGATCTACTTCCGGGACCGGTCGCTGGCCCCGATCCAGCTGGTGCTGTACAACCTGCTGATCGCCGGTGACGCGGACGCCGCGTCGTTCCAGCAGATCCAGTCGCACGGGCACGAGATCTACCCGGTGAACATCCAGGCCGCCACGATGGTGTTCGCGATCGTCCCGATCCTGTGCTTCTACCCGTGGGCGCAGCGGTACTTCAGCAAGGGCATCCTGACCGGCGCGGTGAAGGGATGACCAGGGTCAACTCCGGCGTCGCGGCGATCTGTGACTGGATCGCCCGCCTCGCCTGGCTGAACCTGCTCTGGCTCGGGGCGACGCTGGCCGGCGGCATCGTCGTCGGCGCGTTCCCCGCCACGGCCGCGACGTACGCCGTCCTCCGCCGTTGGCTGACCGATCCGGACAGCCGGGAGCAGCGCACCACCCGGCTGTTCTGGGCTGAGGTCCGCGCGGACCTGCTCCGCGCGAACCTCCTCGGGTACGCCGTGCTGTTCGTCGGCCTGCTGCTCGTCGCGGACGGGATGATCGCCCGCGGACAGGGCGGGCCGGTCGGGCAGGTGCTGTTCGCGCTCGCGGTCGCGGCCGGGGCGATGGTCGTCGTCACCGTCGTACATCTGCCGTACTTCTACGTACGGGACCGCGGACCGGCGCGGGCCACGGTCCGGACGGCGTGGTGGTACGCGTTGTCGCATCCGTTCAGTACGTTCCTGATCGTCGCGGTCGCCGTGGTGCTGTCGTTCGTGATGGGCCGGTACCCCGCGCTGGCCGTATTCTTCGGTGTCAGCGTGGTGGGTGGATTGACGGTGTTCCTCGACGAGCGGGGGTTCAGGTCCGCGTGAGCAGACTGCCTGGGGAGGAGCGGCGGGCCGACATCGTCCGGCGGGCGCACAGCGTCGGCATCGGGACGGTCGCCGAGCTCGCCGCGGCCTACCGGGTCGCGACGTCGACGATCCGCCGCGACCTGGCCGAGTTGACCCGCGCGGGCGAGCTGGCCCGCACGTACGGCGGGGCGATCCCGGTGCTGACGTCGCACGAGGCGTCGATGAAACAACGGCTGGGCGAGGCGTTCGAGGCCAAGCGCGCGATCGCGCACCGGGCCGCCGCGGACATCGCTCCGGGTGAGACCGTACTGCTCGATGCCGGGTCGACGGTCGGCGCGCTGGCGCACGAGCTGCGGGACAGCGAAGGCGTGACGGTGGTGACCACGAGCCTGGACGCGATGATGATCCTCGCGGACTCGCCGCAGGTCCACGTCGAGTGCCTCGGCGGGACGTTGCGGCACGTGAGCCACGGGCTGGTCGGCCCACTGACCGAGATCGCCCTGGAACGGATGACGTTCGACCGGGTCTTCCTCGGCGGCGACGGCGTCTCGGCCGTCGACGGGATCTGTGAGGCCGATCTCCGGCAGACCCGGATGAAAGAGGTCATGGCCGCGCAGTCGGCGAAGACATACGTACTGGCGCATGCCGCCAAGCTCGGGCACCGGCCGTTCCACGCGTGGGCCCCGCTCCCGAACGGCTGGACCCTGATCACCGACGAGTCCGCCGATCCGGCCGTCGTCGCCGACTTCCGCCACCACGGCGTCGACGTACAACTCGCCCCTCCGCTCCGCTGACTCCGCCGGGGTTGTCCCCTGGTGTGGACGGTTCTTCCTCTCTTTCAAGGTGGGAGAACCGGTCACACCAGGGGACAACCTGTGCTGCGGTCAGGCCGCGGTGGTGCCGGCGGTGGCGCGGGAGAGTTCGGCTGCTTGGCGGAGGGCCTCGATCATGCTGTCGACGGTGACCGTGCCCTTGCCGGCGATGTCGAAGGCGGTGCCGTGGTCGACGGACGTACGGATCACCGGCAGGCCGACGGTGATGTTCACGCCGGTCTCGATGCCGAGGACCTTCACCGGGCCGTGGCCCTGGTCGTGGTACATCGCCACGATCAGGTCGTAGTCGCCCCGTCCTGCCAGGAAGAACGCGGTGTCGGCCGGCAGCGGGCCGCGGGCGTCGATGCCGTCCGCGCGGACCGCCTCGATCGCGGGCTCGATCTTCTCGGCCTCCTCGCCGTACCCGAAGAGGCCGTTCTCGCCGGCGTGCGGGTTGATCGCGCAGACCCCGATCTTCGGCTCGGCGACCCCGGAGCTCAGCATCGCGGTGTGGCCGCGGCGGATCGTCCGCTCGACCAGCCCGGGCTCGATCTTCGCGACCGCGTCGATCAGGCCGATGTGGGTGGTCACGTGGATCACCTTCACCTTCGGCGTCGACAGCATCATCGACACCTCGGGGGTGCCGGTCAGCTCGGCGAGGAGTTCGGTGTGGCCCGGGTACAGGTGGCCGCCGGCGTGCAGCGCCTCCTTGTTCAGCGGCGCCGTACAGATCGCCGACACCTGACCGCGCTGGGCGAGCTCGGACGCGACCCGGATGTAGTGGTACGCCGCATCGCCCGCGACCGCGCTGACCGCACCCCACGGCAGGTCCGCGGGCAGCAGCGCGAGGTCGACGACGTTGATCCGGCCGGGCGTGAACACCGCGTCCGCGACGTCCTCGACCGGTACGACGTCCGCGTCGACGCCGAGGATCGTGGCCGCCTGGCGGAGCCGTTCCGCGTCGCCGATCACGATCGGCCGGCACAGCGCGGCGACGTCGGGGGCGAGCAGCGCGCCGACACACACTTCCGGACCGACACCGGCGCCGTCGCCCATGGTGACGGCGATCCGGGGTAGTTCCTGAGGGGCTGAGGTAGTCACGATGTGGTGGCCTTCCGGACGGAGAACGGGCGGAGTACGGCGTGGATCTCGGCGAACGACGAACGCTCCCCGAAACTCCCGGGACGAGTGACCACCGGCCGCCCGTCCCCGGTGCGGGACAGCACCGCGCCGTGATGAATCTCGTCGACAACATCAAGCTGCTCGACCCCGAGCACCTCCAGCACGGTCCGCGCGGTATGCCCACCGGTCAGCACCAGCGCGGCCTGCCCGTTGCCATCAGCAAGCACCTCCCGAGCAGCCGCCCCCAGAGCAAGCGCAACCGCAGCAGGTTCGTAAGACCCACCAGGCGCCTTCAACACCACAGTCCCGCCTTGGGCCAACACTCCCCCGAGCCGAGCAACCTCCACCGACGAATTCGGGGTGATGGTGACTTCTTCCAGCTCGGCTTGTTCTTGGAGGGTTGTTAGTTGGTGTTGGGCTATCGGTTCGGCGGTGCCTACGACGTAGAGGATGCCGGTGGCTTCGAGGGGGGTGGTGGGCGTGGTGCAACTGGTGGTGAGGCGGCGGGCGAGGGCTGCGGCCAGGCCGCCGGCGCCTGCGTAGCGGACGCCGGGGAGGTGCCAGGTGGCGTCGAGCAGGCGGTCGAGGTCTTCGTCGGTGGAGGCGTCGGCGATGGTGATGCCGGACGGGAGGGTGTCGTGCAGGTTGATCGGGGTGCCGCCGGGGATCAGCAGGTGGCCGTCGACGACGTGGCGGCCGGCGGCCGGAAGCGCGGGCGTGAGGACGATCGGGTGGTTCGCGGGGTCGAGCGCGCGCAGGTGCGCCGTGTAGTTGCCGCGCAGCATCGAGTCGAGCTTGGTGAACAGCGGTACGCCGGTTCTCTCGAGCGCCTGGCGCGCACGGCGCTCGGCCTCCTCCGCCGGCAGGTTGCGGGTGTCCAGATCGATCACCGTCAGCCCGTCACCCGGACGTCCGGAGTGCAGCTGCAGCGACGTCCCCGCCGGGCTGACGTGCCGGAACAGCGCGGCGGTCTCGGCGGCACCGGTCAGGTCGTCGGCGTGGACGACCAACGCGGTCATCGGGAGGACTCGCGCGGCACGACCACCAGCTCGCGCCCTGCCCGGCGGAACTCGGCGACCACGTCGGCGTCCGCGTCCGCATCGGTCACGATCGTGAACGGCCCGTCGAGCCGCGCCCAGGAACGGAACGGCCGGTGGTTCAGCTTCGCCGCGTGCACCAGCACATACACAGTGCTCGCGCGTCGCGCCATCAGCTCCTTCAACCGCGTCTGCTCGAGCTCCGCCTCGCACAGCCCGCCGTCGCTCGTCACCCCGTCGGCGCCGAGGAACGCCGCGTCGAAGCTCATCCGGTCCAGCGCCGCCTCGGTCAGCGGACCCACGAACGCGTCACTCATCGCCCGCAACCGCCCACCGAGACAGTGCGTGGTGATGTCGTCGCGCCCCTGCACATGACCGAGCACCGGAATGCTCGCCGTCGTCACGGTCAGGTTCGCATCGGTCGGCAGCTCCCGCGCGACCAGCGCCACGGTCGTCCCGGCGTCCAGCAGCACCGAACTCCCCGGCTCGATCTGCGCCGCGGCCCACCGGGCGATCGCCCGTTTCGCGGCGTGCGCCTCGGTGTCGCGCTGCGACAGCGACAGCTCGGTCCAGCTCGGTACGGCGATCGCGCCGCCGTACGTCCGGGCCAGCCGGCCGCTCTCGCTGAGCCGCGCGAGGTCGCGCCGGATCGTCGAGGCGGTCACGCCGAACCACTCGGCCAGCTGCTCGACGCTGGCCAGTCCGCTCTCGGTCGCGAGCCGGAGGATCTCCTCCCGCCGGTCCCGCGAACGCAGCGGCCTGACGACTTCCGTTGCGGTGCGGCCTGTCCTCGCGTCGACCATGGTGGACTCCTCTCCTCCGGTCAGGCCTCAGCGTAGCAAAGACTTGCGCGAAAGACGCTGCTAGAGTTGCGCGAAGAGCGCGACTTTCCGCCGATTCGAGGAGCTGACGTGACCACTCCGAGTGTCCGGGCCGACGGTGCCGTCCGGCCGAACGCCGCCGATCCCGATCTGTCCGAAGCCCTGATTCCTACCCCGTGCGCCGAGAATCACGCCTCGTTCCTGGCGTGGCTGCCGGACGGATCGCTGGGCTGCGCGTGGTTCGGCGGCTCCACGGAGGGCCGTCCGGACATCTACATCTACTTCTCCCGGCTGCCGGCCGGCGCGGACAGCTGGACCCCGTCGGTGCGCGTTTCGCGCGACGACACCCGATCGGAGCAGAACCCGGTGCTCGCCGCCCTGCCGAACGGCGACCTCTGGGCGCTGTACACGTCCCAGGAGTACGGCTCGCAGGACACCGCGGTCGTCGTCCAGCAGCGGTCGACGGATCTCGGGGCGACCTGGAGCGAGCCGGAGACCCTGTTCGACACGGTCGGCACGTTCATCCGGCAGGGCGTCGTGCAGCTGGGTGACAAGCACTGGCTGCTGCCCGTCTTCCACTGCCACCAGCTGCCCGGGCGGCAGTGGCACGGCGACGCGGACACCAGCGCGGTGGCGATCACCGAGAACGGCGGGGCGTCCTGGTCCGAGGTCGACGTCCCGGACAGTACCGGCGCCGTGCACATGTGCATCGTTGCCCTGGACAACGGCGAGCTGGCCGGGTTCTTCCGCAGCCGGTGGGCGGACGCGGTGTACCGGTCGACGTCCACCGACGAGGGCCGGACGTGGACGGTGCCGACGGCGCTCGACGTACCGAACAACAACTCGTCGATCCAGGTCGCGAACGCGCACGACGGCGTACTGCTGATGGTGGCGAACCCGGTGGCCGCGCCCGCGCAGGCGGCGCTCGGTGACGCGTCGCTGGAGCGCTCGGACAAGGACAAGGCCGTCGCGCCGGGCGAGGCGGTGCCGCTGGATCGGCATGCGGTGTGGGGACAGCCGCGGCTGCCGCTGAGCCTGCTGAGTTCGCGGGACGGCGGCGTGACCTGGACGCGGGTCCTCGACCTGGAGAACGAGGGCACCCTCGGCCCGGAGCGCGACCTGCCGCGCAAGCGCAGCGGGGCCGAGATGTCGTACCCGACCGTCGTGGTCGACGAGGCGGGCGACGCGCACATCTCGTACTCCTACTACCGGGACGCGATCAAGTACGTTCGCGTGCCGCGGGGGAAGTTCGCATGAGCAGGCCCGTGAATGGGGTACTGCCGCCGATCGTCCTCGGGACGATGACCTTCGGCGACACCGTCGACGCCGGCGGAGCGGCCGAGATGCTGGACGCCGCGCTCGGTCTGGGCGTGACCGCGATCGACACCGCGAACGGGTACGCCGGCGGCGCGAGCGAGACGCTGCTCGGCGACCTGCTGCGGGACCGCCGCGACCAGGTCGTGCTGGCCACCAAGGCGGGCATCCCGCACCCGGACGCGGACGGCGCGGCGCCGCTGTCGCGGGACGGCGTACGGCGGTGTCTCGACGCGAGCCTGCGCCGGTTGCGGACCGAGAACGTCGACCTGTTCTACCTGCACCAGCCGGACCGTACGACGCCGTTGGCCGAGACCGTCGGCGTGATCGGCGAGCTGCTTGCCGAGGGCAAGATCTCCGCCTGGGGCGTGTCGAACTACGCGGCCTGGCAGATCGTCGAGCTGCGCCGGATCGCCGACGCCGCGGGGGTCGCGCGGCCGGTGGTCGCGCAGCAGCTCTACAACCTGCTGGCCCGGCGGATCGAGGAGGAGTACGTCGAGTCAGCGGTCACCAACGAGCTCGCGACCGTCGTCTACAACCCGCTCGGCGGCGGGCTACTCACCGGGCGGCACACGTTCGGGGAACGCCCGGAGCACGGGCGGTTCGGCGACTCGCGGGTGGCCGCGATGTACACCGACCGCTACTGGAACCAGGACCTGTTCACGGCCGTCGAGGAACTCGGCAAGCTCGCGGACGCCGAGGGAATCACGCTCGCCGAACTGTCGATGCGCTGGGTCGCCGCGCGGCCGGGCGTCGACTCGGTACTGATCGGCGGGTCCCGGACCGAGCACCTGCGCAGCAACATCGCGGCGCTCCGCGCGGGACCGCTGCCGACGTCCGTCCTCGACGCCTGCGACGCGGTCGGCGCCCGGCTGCGCGGGCCGATGCCGTCGTACAACCGATAAAGGAGAATCTGTGAACGCGAAGAACTTCGCCGACCGGCTGCGGTCCCGGGAGCAGCTCGTCGGGTACTGGGTGGTGCTGGATGCGCCGATCGCGACCGAGCGGATCGCCCGGATCGGGTACGACTACGTGGCGCTCGACGGGCAGCACGGGTTGCTCGGGTACCAGGGCCTGCTCAGCGGGCTGATGGCGGTGGACGCGGGCGCGGCGCTCGGGACGGGCGCTGTCGGTATGGTCCGCGTCGAGGCGAACGACGCGACGCCGATCGGCCGCGCGCTGGACGCCGGCGCCGCCGGGGTGATCGTGCCGCTGGTGGACTCCGCCGAGGACGCGGCGCGCGCGGTGGCGGCGGCCCGGTACCCGGCCGCGGGCATCCGTTCGTACGGCCCGATGCGGTCCGGTCTGCGGATCGGCCCGGTCCCCGGCGAGGCGGACGCGGCCACCGTCGTACTGGCGATGATCGAGACGCCGCAGGGCCTCGCGAACGTCGCGGAGATCTGCGCGACACCGGGCCTCGACGGGATCTACGTCGGTCCCTCCGACCTGTGCCTGGCCGTCGGCGGGCGCTTCCCGAACGACCCCGAGGTGGCCGAGGAGTTCGAGAACGCGCTCGCACTGATCTCGAAGACCGCCGGCGAGGCGGGAGTTGCCGCCGGCATCCACACACCGGACGGCGAGACCGCTCGTCGCCGACTGTGCGAGGGCTACACGTTCGCGACGGTCGCGTCCGACCTGACCCACCTCGAGGCGATCGCCACCAGCCACTTCAAGGCCGCGCGCTCCTCCTGATCTCAGAGGTTCGCGAGCCAGGACTCGAGGACCGTGAGTGTCTGCGAAGTGACGCCCTGGCGGGGATCGAGGCGTTCGAGCAACGTAGGCGCCGGGTGGTGGTGGTCGAGCCACTCGGCGTCCCGCGTCGTCAGTTCGTCGTCGAGCCAGGCGAACGGCCGATCCCCTGCCCAGGCCGCCAGTCCGCGCGTCTTCCAGTGCAGGCCCGACCGGTGGTCTTGAGGTTCCGGATCCGATTCCCAGCTCACGACCGCAAGCCGCGGCAGGCCCAGTCGTGGGCCGATTTCGGTGTTCGCGTCGTCGCCCCAGGTGGTCGCCCAGACGAGTTCGCACGGCAGCGCCGCGAGGCGAGGACCGACATCCGCGACCAGTCGTCCCACCGCGGGGTTGTCGCCGAACGGCAGCAGCGTCCCGTCGACGTCCAGATACACGATCGGACGGCCGCTGATCCTCATCCCCGGACTCCCCCCGTGTCTACAGCAAGTCCACCATGCCCGGGGGCCGCGCGTATGCTCACCGGCATGTTGAGCGATGGCGTGCGGACAGTCCTGGCCGGCGGGGTCGAACACTGGGTGCGGGTAGCGGGGGCCGGGAGCGGCGGTACGCCGTTGGTCCTGTTGCACGGCGGACCGGGTGAGAGTTCGTACGGCGTCGAGCGGTCGGTCGGCGACGCACTGGCCCGGGTCGCGCCGGTGGTGTTCTACGACCAGCGTGGATGTGGTCGGACGGCACGGCCGGCCGACGCGTCGACGTACACGATGGCGCAACTGGTCGCGGACCTGGACGACGTGCGTACGGCGTTGGGCGTCGAGCGGATCGTGCCGTGGGGCGTGTCGTTCGGCTGCCTGCTCGCCGCCGAGTACGCCGTTGCCCACAGCAACCATGTGGACCGGCTGGTGCTGCACGCCCCGCCGATCGTCGACCCGCTGCACCCGGGCCTGTGGACCATGCGCGCGGGTGCCGTCGACCCGCTCCTGACCCCGGACGAGCGAACCGCCTTGCGCGCCCAGCTCGCCGACGTGACCGCGCCGCTGGAACGGACGGTCACCGCGCTCGGCGCAATCGCCCAGAGCGCGAACGCGGCCGCGTTCTTCTACCACGACCCGTCGAACATCCCCGCCGACGACGACAACGCACCGCCACCCAACATGGAGGTGGCGATGGCGCTGGTCGGCAACGAACGCCCCGACCTCATCGACGACCTCGCCACCCTCGACGTCCCGGCACTGATCCTCGCCGGCCTCTGGGACCGCCAGGTCGGCTTCGACATCCCCCGCGACCTGGCCACCCGCCTCCCCAGCGCGACGCTGGAGATCTTCCAGCACTCCGCGCACTCCATCGACGAGGAAGAGCCGACCGCCTACGTCGAGTCGATCCGGAAGTTCCTGGCCGGCTGAGCGGTCACTCGTACATCTTGTCGAGGACGGCGGCGTACTCGGTTTCGACGTGTTTGCGTTTGAGTTTGAGGCTTGGGGTCATCTCGCCGGACTCGACGGTGAGGTCGCGGTCGAGGATGGTGAACTTCTTGATGGTCTCCCAGCGGTTCAGGCCGGCGTTCAGTTCGTCGACGTAACCCTGGACCATTGCGCGGGCGGCGTCGGAGGTGACGATCTCGGCGTACGACTTGCCGGCGAGGCCGTTCGACTCCGCCCAACCGGTGATCGCGTCGGGGTCGAGCGTGACGAGCGCGGAGACGAAGTTGCGCAGGTTGCCGTGCACGATGAACTGGCTCGCGTACGGGCAGATGGTCTTGAAGCGGCCCTCGATCACCTGCGGTGCGACGTACTTGCCGCCGGAGGTCTTGAAGAGGTCCTTCTTCCGGTCGGTGATGTAGAGGTACTCGTCCTCGAAGTGCCCGATGTCGCCGGTGTGGAACCAGCCGTCGTCGTCCAGTACTTCGGCGGTCTGCTCGGGCTGGTTGTGGTACCCGCTCATCACGCCGTCGCCCTTGATCAGGATCTCGCCGTCGTCGGCGATCTTGAACGACGTCCCGGGGAACGCCGGCCCGACGCTGCCGAGCCGGTACTGCACGGGCCGGTTCAGCGTCGAGCCCGCCGACGTCTCGGACAGCCCGTACCCCTCGAGGATCAGCAGCCCGGCCGCGTGGAACCACTCCGCCAGCGACTTGTCGAGCGCCGCCGACCCGGACACGAAGAACCGGATCCGGCCACCGAACCGGGCGCGGATCTTCGACAGCACCAGCTTGTCGGCCGCCGCGAACTGCGCCCCCAGCAGGCCTGACGGCTCCCGCCCGGCCTGCCGGAGCGCGGACACCTTCGCGCCGACCCCGAACGCCCAGTCGAACATCTTGGCCTTGGCGCCGCCCTCGGCCTGCATCATCGTCACGATCCGGGCGTGCGCCTTCTCGAAGATCCGCGGCGCGGCCGCCATGAACGTCGGCTGCACGATCGCCGCATTGTCGACAATCTTGTCGATCCGGCCGTCCACCGCGGTCGCGAAGCCGATCTGGCACTGGACCGCGACCAGCACCTGGCCGAACACGTGCGACAACGGCAGCCAGAGGAACTGCAGGTCGTCCGGCGACAGCACCCGCATGCCCTCGACCGCGGCGCCTTCGTACGTCCACACCGAGTGCGGCAGCCGGACGCCCTTCGGCCGGCCCGTCGTCCCCGAGGTGTAGATCAGTGTGCACAAGGTGTCCGGCGTGATGCCGGCAATCCGATCGTCGACAATCGACGGATGCTCGGCGAGGTACTCGTCGCCGAGCATGTCGAGCTGCCCGAGGCCGATCACCCAGTCGCCGTCGCTGTCCAGCGGCGCACCGTCCAGCAGCACGACCTTGCGCAGCGACGGCGTCTCGGACCGGTGCTCGCGGAGCTTGTCGACCTGCCCGGCGTCCTCGGCGAACACCACCTGCACGTCGGCGTCGGCCACGATGAACGCGACGTCCGCGGACATCGTCGACGGGTAGATCGTCGTCGTCGCGGCGGCGGCCAGGACGGCGGCCAGGTAGCACTCGATCCACTCGATCCGGGTGCTCGCGGCGATCCCGACCCGCTGCTCGGGTTCGACCCCGAGCGCGATCAGGCCCGCGGCCCGGCGCCGGGTCAGCGCCTCGGTCTCCCGCCAGGTCACCGACTTCCACTGCTCCCCGCGCGGGAACCGGAACGCCTCCCGCTCGGGTGTCGCCGCGACCCGGTCGAGGAACATCTGGGCCATGGTGTTCTTGCGGTTGCTGAGCAGTGCGAGCTGGCCGGGATCGGCGACAGACGTCATGACTGGCCTCCGTAGGGGGTCAAGTAAACCGGAGAGTAATAGCTATCCCCACGGGTGACCATGCCACTCGCTCGCTCACCTGAACCTTCTCCATTACGTTTCCGCAACAGACCCCTACGGTCAGTGGTGACCGCCTCACTGTCCGTCCGTCGCCGGTCAAGTCACCGGGCGGCGAGCAGTTCCGCGATCTGGACCGCGTTCAGCGCGGCGCCCTTGCGGAGGTTGTCGTTCGACACGAACAGCACGAGGCCGCGGTTACCCGGGACGGACTGGTCCTGCCGGATCCGGCCGACGTACGACGGGTCCTGGCCGGCCGCGAGCAGCGGGGTCGGGAGGTCCGCGAGCGCGACGCCCGGCGCGGCGCCGAGCAGCTCGGTGGCCTGCTCCGGGGTGATCGGCTCGGCGAACTCGGCGTGGATGCTCAGCGAGTGCCCGGTGAAGACCGGCACCCGGACGCAGGTACCGGCGACCGGCAGCTCCGGGAGGTGCAGGATCTTGCGGCTCTCGTTGCGGAGCTTCTGCTCCTCGTCGGTCTCACCGGTGCCGTCGGCAACGATCGACCCGGCGAGCGGGAGCACGTTGAAGGCGATCGGCCCTGCGTACACCTTGGGCTCCGGGAGCGTGATGCCGTCGGTCCCGCGGGCGAGCTGCCCGCCGGCCACGGCCAGCGCGCGGGCCTGGTCCTCGAGCTCGCTGACGCCGACGCCGCCGGAGCCGGAGACGGCCTGGTACGTCGAGACCACCAGGCGGGTCAGCCCGGCCGCGCGGTGCAGCGGGGCGAGCACCGGCATCGCGGCCATCGTGGTGCAGTTCGGGTTCGCGACGATGCCCTTGGGGAGGTCGTTCAGGTCCTCCGGGTTCACCTCGGAGACCACCAGCGGTACGTCGGGGTCCATCCGCCAGCCGGACGAGTTGTCGACCACCACCGCACCGGCCGCGGCGACCCGCGGGGCCAGCTCCTTGGACGCGGTCTTCCCGTTCGAGAACAGGGCCAGCTCGAGACCGGAGAAGTCCGCTGTCGCGGAGTCCTCGACGACGACCTCGCGGTCGCCGAACGGCAGCTTCGTCCCGGCCGACCGCGCCGAGGCGAAGAACCGCACCTCGTCGACCGGGAACGCGCGCTCGACCAGCAACTCGCGCATGACCCCGCCGACCTGACCTGTCGCACCGAACACACCTACTCGCATACGACCGAGAGTAGTAGGTGCCCGCAGCTCCCGCCCGCACGTTTCAGCGGGCGGACGCCCACCACCCACCAACCGCCACGCTGTCCATCGCGGACGCCCGCCACTCACCAACCGCGGCCGACCGCGCTGTCCGCGCGTGCCACGGGCGCGGTGCGCGCCCGGGCGCGCGGGTTGGTGAGTGGCTGGGGTCCGGACGCCAGGGCCATCACAATCGCTCGGGGGCGGGCCGGTGCACGCTCAGCTGCCGGCGAAGCGCGCGATTGTGATGGCCTGGCCGTCCGGCACCACTCGCCCCCAGACGGGCGGCGGCGATCAGGCGTCGGCGACCAGGGTGCCGCCGTTCGCGACGTCGGTCTTCTCGATCTCGGTGAAGACGATCCGGACGGCCTCGCGCTTGGCGCCGAGGATGGCGATCGCGGACTCGGTGACGGCTGCGACGAACTCGCGGCGCTGGTCGAGGGTGCGACCGGAGAGCAGTTCGACGGTGATGTTCGGCATAAGGCGGTTCTCCTGTAGGTCGTTGTCGGAACAGTGTTTCAGGACCGGGCCGCCGCCGGACGGGCGGTGACCTCGGGGTCGGTGTTCAGCGAGTCGACGAGCTCGTCGACGTCGCGGCGGTGCTCCGGCGCGAGCAGGCCGAGGCCGGCGTACACCACCAGAGAGGTTGCCAGCGGCAACGCGACGACCAGGGTCTGGTCGGTGGAGCCGACGCCGTACTTGACGATCGCCCAGGCGATCAGCCCGACCGCCCAGGACGCCAGCGCGGCCCGGGATCCGCTGCGCCGGAACCACGGCAGCAGCCCGAGCATCAACGGGATCGCGATCGGCCCCATGGTGGCCGCGACCAGGTCGACGACGATCTTCAGGACGACGCCCTCGCCGTTGGTGGCGATCGCGATCAGCATGCTCACGACGACGAACGTGAACGTCACGATCCGCGCCATCTTCAGCGTCGCGCGGTCGGTCAGTTGCCGGACCCGCGGTACCAGGACCGGCGCCAGGTCGCGGGTGATCACCGACGAGATCGCGTTCGCGTCGGACGCGACCATCGCCATCGTGTGCGAGAAGAACCCGGCGAGCACGAGCCCGATCAGACCGCTCGGCAGCAGCAGTTGCGACAACGCGACATACGACTGCTCCGGCTTGCCCGGGTGCACCAGCAGCGGCGCCGCGCACATCGGGATGAACAGGATCAGCGGCCAGACCAGCCACAGCACCGACGACAGCAAGGCGGACCGTTTGGCTTCGGAGCCGGACGGCGCGGCCATGTAGCGCTGCGCCAGGTTCCACATGCCGCCGTTGTACTCGAACGTCTTGATGAACAGGAACGCGATCAGGAAGACCGGCGTGTACGGCCCGTTGAGTGCGTGCCCGTGGCCGGCCGGCAGCTGGTCCCACATCTTCCACAGCGTCGGTACGCCGTCCAGGTGGTGCAGTACGCCGACGAACATCGCGATCCCGGCGCCGAACTGGATCACGAACTGCCCGAAGTCGGTGAGCACGTCGGCCCACAACCCGCCGAGCGTCGCGTACAGCATCGTCACCACACCGGTCAGCAGGATCCCCCACCGGATCGGTACGCCGGTGAACCCGTTCAGCAGGACGGCGATCGCGACCCACTTGGACGCGATGTCGACGACCTTCAGCGCGGCACCGGAGTACGCGAGCGCCTGCTGGGTCGGTAGGTTGTACCGCCGCGCGAGGTACTCCAGCGGCGACACGACGCCGTGTTTCGCGCGCAGCCGGTTCCAGCGCGCCGCGAACAGGAACGCGCCGATCCCGACGCCGATCCCGATCGTCATCGCCCACCAGACGTAGACGGTGATGCCGTACGAGTACGCGACGGCGGCGAACGCGACGAACATCACCGCGCTGTAGCCGGACATGTGGTGCGAGATGCCGGACAGCCACCAGGGGATCCGGCCTCCGGTCGTGAAGTAGTCGACGACGGTCTTGATCTTGGTGCGCGACCAGACCCCGATCAGCACCATCAGCACGAAGTAGCCGACCAGGACGGTCCAGTCCAGAGCGGTCATCGGGAATCCTCCCAGGGGCGTGGGGTGAGTCCTTGAGAGGTTCCATCGAACAGAACCTAGTGTCAAGACACGGAACTTGGAACATTTGCGGCGCCTGTTCCAGCGTTGACAGGCTGTTCTGCTGAGTAGAACCTAGTTCCGTGACTTTGCAGATCAGGCACGCCACCCATCCCGAGCAGCTGCCCGGCTTCGACACGGCCGCGCTGCGCCGCCACTACCTGGTGGACGACCTCTTCGTCCCCGGCACCGTCACCGCGGTGCTCACCCACCACGACCGGATCGTGCTGGCCGGCGCCCGTCCCGCCGACGGTCCGCTGGTCCTCGGCACCTACCCCGAACTGCGCAGCGAGTACTTCCTCGAACGCCGCGAGGCCGGCATCGTCAACGTCGGCGGACCCGGCACGGTCACCGCGGACGGCACGAAGTACGAGCTGACCACCGGCGCCTGCCTGTACGTCGGACGTGGCGTCGAGGAGGTCGTGTTCGACGGGCCGGACGCGGCGTTCTACGTGTTCTCGGCGCCCGCGCACACGACCTACCCGACGGCGCGGATCAACCCCGGCGAGGGCAACCGGATCGAGGCCGGCGACCCGCAGACCGCGAACCGGCGGACGATCGACCAGTACATCCACGCCGACGGCGTCCGGAGCTGCCAGGTCGTGCTCGGCGTGACCACCCTGCACGCGGGCAGCACCTGGAACACGATGCCCGCACACACCCACGACCGCCGGACCGAGTGCTATCTGTACTTCGGGCTGCCGGAGAGCGAGCGGATCGTCCACCTGCTCGGCGAGCCCGACGAGACGCGGCACCTGCTGGTCGCGGACTGGCAGGCGATCATCTCCCCCAGCTGGTCGATCCACTCCGGCTGCGGCACGTCGTCGTACAGCTTCGTCTGGGCGATGGCCGGTGAGAACCAGGCGTTCGGCGACATGGACGGTGTCGACGTCCGGGACCTGCGGTGACCTCCTTCAGTCTCGAAGGACGGACCGCGCTGGTCACCGGGGCCCGGCGCGGGATCGGGGCCGCGATCGCCGCCGGGTACGCCGCGGCCGGCGCCGAGCTGATCCTGCTGGCCCGGGACGCCGCGCTCGAGGACACCCTCGAGGCGATCAAGCGGAACGGCGGCGACGACGCGACGGTGGTGACCGCGGACTTCGCCGACCCGGCCGCGGTCGAACGGGCGGCGTTGCAGATTGTCGACAATCGGAACGTCGACATCCTGGTCAACAACGCCGGCACGATCCGGCGGGCGCCCGCGGCCGCGACGCCGACCGCCGACTGGCAGCACGTGATCGACGTGAACCTCAACTCCACCTGGGCGGTGACCCGGCCGGTCGGTGCCGCGATGGCCGAACGACGGGCCGGGAAGATCGTCACGATCGCCTCGCTGCTCAGCTTCCAGGGCGGGATCCGGGTCCCCGCCTACACGGCCAGCAAGCATGCGGTGGCCGGTCTCACCCGGGCGCTGGCCAACGAGTGGGGACCGGCCGGAGTACAGGTGAACGCGATCGCTCCCGGGTACATCAGTACCGACAACACCGCCGAACTGCGGGCCGACCGCGACCGGGAGGCGGCGATCCGGGAGCGCATCCCGGCCGGCCGCTGGGGGCGGCCGGAGGACGTCGTCGGCGCCGCGGTGTTCCTCGCGTCCGCTGCCGCCGATTACGTCAACGGGCACGTGCTCGCCGTCGACGGCGGCTGGTTGGCAAGATAGGGGTGGCAGGATGTCCGACATGAGTTCGCCCTCGGCCATCGACAAGACGCTGATGGTGCTGGACGCCGTACTGGAGCATTCGCGGTTCACCGACGTGGTGAACGCGACCGGCCTGGCCAAGTCGACCGTGCACCGGATCATGGCCTCGCTCGTCGAGCACGAGTTCGTCACGCAGGCCGACGACGGCTCCTACCACCCCGGCCCGAAGGCGCTCCGGCTCGCCGGGCACGCGCTGACGAACGTCGACCTGGCGACCGTGGCCCGCCCGGTGCTCGCCGACCTGGTCGCGCAGACCCGCTGCACGGTGCACGTCGGACTGCTGAACGGCGACGAGGCGATCTACGTCGCCCGGCTCGACGGCCCGAAGCCGTACCGGATGCCGTCCCGGGTCGGCAAGGCGATCTGGCTGCACTGCACCGGGATCGGCAAGGCGCTGCTCGCCGAGAAGGACGACGAGGCGCTCGACGTCCACATCACCCGGACCGGCCTCCCGGCGCGGACCCCGCTGACGCACACGAGCGCCGCCGCGCTGAAGGCCGACCTCTCGCAGACCCGCGCCCGCGGGTACGCGCTCGACGACGAGGAGAACGAGCCCGGCATCCGCTGCGTCGCCGCGGTCATCCACGACCACACCGGCGCCGCGATCGCCGCGGTCAGCATTTCCACGCTCTCCCTCGAGCAGTCGATCGCCCAGGTCGCCCTGATGGCACCCGCCGCGCTCGACGCCGCCCGGAAGATCTCAGCGGCTCTCGGCTACCGCGAGCCGACGGCCTGACGCCCACCGCACCACCGGCACGAACAGCGCGCCCGTGACGGCGAACCACACGCCCAGCACGATCCAGCCCGGTACGCCGAGGCCGAGCGGCAGCAACGCCATGATCGTCGGGGCGACCATCGAACTGACCGACGTGCTCGTGTTCCAGACGCCCTGGTACTGACCCTGCGCCTGCTCCCGGGCGAGGTCGAACCCGAGCAGGAACGAGCCCGACGACTGCAGCAACTCACCGGCCGTCTGCACCGCGGCAGCGACCACCAGGACCGCGACCGCCACGATCGCGTCCCCCACCGACGCCGACGCGAACAGCACCATCGATGCCAACAGCAACAACCCGGCGGTTCGGGTGGCCCGCGCGGCCGAGGCGGTGTCGACGATCCCGCGCGACGCCCGGACCTGCAGTACGGCGACCCCGGCCGCGTTCACGATCAGCGGTACGGCGGCGGCCCAGTGCGGCGCGTCGGTGTGTTCGACCACCCAGAGCGGGATCGCGATGTCGATCACCGAGAAGTGCAGGGAGATCGCGGCGTTCAGCGCGGCCACCGCGAGGTACCCGCGGTCGCGGAGCGCGATCCACACCGGCCCGTCGGTGCGCGGGTGCGGCGCGACCCGCGGTACGGCGAGCACGACAAGCGCCGCGACCACGCCGAGGACGACGTACACGCCGAACATCAGCCGGTACGACGTCGCCGTACCGACCGAGAGCGCGATCGCGCCGAGGCCGGCGCCCGCGGTGACGCCGATGTTGGTCATCGACCGCAGGTACGCGCGCGCGGCGACGCGTTCCGGGCCTTGGACGACGCCGGCGATGAGCGCGAACCGGACCGCGTTCGAGCCGCGGTCGAGGACGACGACCACGGTCGCGACCGCGAGGAACTGCCAGAACGTGCCGATCACGACGTACAGCAGGGCGGTCGCGGACATCGCCAGGCTGAGCACGACGAACAGCGTGCGCGGTCCGCGGCGGTCGGCGAGGTGGCCGAACGGGATGCTCGCCAGCAGGCCGAACAGCCCGGCGACGGTCAGGCCGAGACCGACCTGCGCCACCGACAACCCGACGACGCGGGTGAAGTACAGCACGCTGATCGTCATCAGCAGGCCGTTGCCGACCCGGCTGAGCAGGGTCGCCAACGCCAGTGGCCGGAGCGGTCCCGGAGCGGGTAGCAGCTTCCTCACCGGCTCATCATGGGCTATCTGCGACTAAGTCGCAACAAGTGCGCGGCGTTGCTCGGCCCAGCGGACGACCGGGACGAACAGGATTCCGACGACCGCGAACCACACCCCGAGGATGATCCAGCCGGGAACCCCGAGGCCCAGTGGGAGCAGGGCCAGCACGGTCGGGGCGACCATCGTGCTGATCGACATGCTGGTGTTCCAGACGCCTTGGTACTGCCCCTGGGCGTGACCGGGTGCGAGGTCGAAGCTGAGCAGGAACGAGCCGGACGACTGCAGCAGTTCGCCGATCACCTGGACGAACGCACCGACCGCGAGCAGCGCGACCGCGATCACCGCGTTGCCCCAGGTGGCGCCCGCCATCAGCACCATCGATGCCAGCAGCAACAGCCCCGCGGTCCGGGTGGCCCGGGCCGCGGTCGCCGGATCCGCGATGCCGCGCGACGACCGTACCTGGAACAGCGAGACCACCACGGTGTTGATGATCAGCAGCACCGCGACCGTCCAGCGCGGGGCGTCCGTGTGGTCGACGACCCACAGCGGGATCGCGACGTCGAGGACCGCGAAGTGGATGCTCATCCCCGCGTTCAGCGCCGCCACCGCCAGGTACGCCCGGTCCCGGAGCGCGATCCACACCGGCCCCTCGTCGTCGTGCGGCTGCGGCGCCACCCGCGGGATCGTCAGTACGACGAACGCCGCGACGCTGCTCAGTACGGCGTCGAGCACGAACATCAGCCGGTACGCCGTACCCGTGTCGAAGTGCAGCGCGAACGCGCCGATGCCCGCGCCGACCGTGATACCGATGTTCGTCACGGCCCGCAGGTACGCCCGCGCCGCGACCCGTCCGGCGCCGGTGGTGACCGCGGCGATCAAGGCCGCCCGGACCGCACCCGCGCCGCGGTCGATCATCGTCAGCACGATGCTCACCACGAGGAACTGCCAGAAGTTCTGCACGAACAGGTAGACCAGCGAGAACGCGCAGACCAGCAGGCTCAGGACGACGAACAGCCCGCGCGGTCCGCGGCGGTCGGCGAGATGCCCGAGCGGTACCGCGGACAGCAGGCCGAACAGTCCCGCGACCGTCAGCCCGAGGCCGATCTGCGCGATGCTGAGGCCGACGATCCGGTTGAAGTACAGGACGCTGACCGTCATCAGCAGGCCGTTCCCGACCCGGCTGAGCAGGGTGGCGAGCGCGAGCGGACGCAGCGGTCCTGGCGCCGGCAGCACTCCCTGGGGCGCGGGCGCGCTCATCCGCGGGCCACGACGCGGCGCGCGTTGTCGCGCAACTCCTCCATCAGGTCGACGCCGGAGTCGAGCATGCGTTGCATCTTGGCGGGATCCTCCAGGGCGAACATGAGCGCGACTGTGACCTCGTGGTCCGGCCGGCTGACGATCTCGATCGGGTCGCCGGCGCCGATCGAGCCGGTGCGGAGCACCTTCAGATACGCGCCGGGGCGACCGGCCTGGTGGAAGCGCTTGACCCAGCGCGGGAGCTGCATCCGGTGCTGGAACGTGATGCACGGGATCCGCGGCGCGCGCACCATCAACTCGACCTCGGGGCCGATCCGCCAGACCTCGCCGAGCAGGGCGCCGTTCACGTCGAGGCCCTCGGTCCGGAGGTTCTCGCCGAACAGGCCGGCCGGGATGTCGCGGCCGAGTTCGTCCGCCCACCAGCGGGCGTCCTCGTCGGCGTACGCGTAGAGGGCCAGGTCCGGGCCACCGTGGTTCTTGGTGTCGCAGACGCGGTCGCCCGCCAGGCCGAGCTCACCCACGCGGACGCGTCCGGTCTGGGGGCGTTTGTCGATCGCGGTGAAGCCGGTCTCCTTCGGGCCCGGGATCAGCTCCTCGACCACGTTGACCGTCAGCACCCGCATACCCGCATCCTCTCCCGGCGTCGCGGCGGTTTCCACCGGTTTTAGCGGGGTTTGAGCGGCAGTACGGCGATGATCAGCAACGTCGCCGTCGTCGCCGCGGCACCGATCCACGCGGCGGCGCCGTACCCGGACTCGCGCGGGAAGACGCCGGTGGTGTGGGCGGCGAGGATCAGCCCGCCGAGCGCGCTGCCGGTGGAGAAGCCGACGCTGCGGACGACGGCGTTCACGCTCATCGCGCTGGCGGTCTCGGCCTTCGGCGTCACCGCGAGGATGACCGAGGGCATCGCGGCCGAGAACGCGCCGACGCCGAAGCCGAGGATGCCGATGGCAGCAATCGGTTCGACCAGGTGTGAGCGGGCGACTGCGAAGAGTACGAACGCGGCAAGGACGAACGCGGTACTTGCCGTCAGCAACAGGCGGGCGCCGAGGCGGTCGCGCCACTGCGGGACCAGCCGGCCGGCGACGAAGCCGAGGACCGAGAACGGGACCAGGACGAGCCCGGCCTCGAAGGTGTTCAGGCCGAAGCCGTAGCCGGCCGCGGCCGGGGTCTGGACGTAGCGGGTGATCAGGCTGAAGAGCAGGTACATGCCGACGCCGCCGGTGAGCATCACCAGGTTCGCGGCGGCGACCGCAGGGTGGCGGAGCAGTTTGATGTCGACGAGCGGGTGCTCCGTGCGCAGCTCGAGGAACGTCCAGCCGACGAGCAGCAGGATCGCTGCGACCAGGATGGCGACCGCCGCAGCGGGGTTGGCGGTCCAGAGGCTGGTTTCGCCGATCACCAGGAGCAGCGCGGGGAGGGCGATCGCGAGCAGGACGGCACCGCGGACGTCCAGGCGGGTCCGCGGGCGGTCCGGCGCCTGCGGGAGGATCACGAGCGCCGCTGCGAAAGCGGCCGCGGTGATCAGCAGGCCGAGGCCGTACGCCGCCCGTACGCCGGCCCAGTCCGTCAACAGACCGCACAACGGGTAGCCGATGCCGATACCCGCGGTCGTGGTGACCGAGAGCAGCGCGATCGTCCGCGCCGCCCGATGCTCGTCCAGATGGTCCCGCGCCACCGCCATCATCAACACGACCAGCCCGAGCCCGGACCCCTGCAGCGCCCGCCCGACCAGCAGGAACGCGAACGGCAACGGAAGCACGGTCAGCAAACTGCCGACCACCTCCGCCCCCAACATCCACAACACAACCTCCCGCCGCCGAGCCCCCGCCCCCAACCGCCCGAACACCGGCGTCGCCACCGCCCCCGCCAGCAAAGCAATCGTCAGGGTCCACTGCGAAGCCGCCAACGAAACGCCGTAAACCTCAGCCACCGCCGTGATCAGAGGCGCCCCCAAGCTCCCGACAACAGCCCCGACCAACCCCACAGAAACCGAAAACCCCACCAGCACCCTGGGGTTGGTCATTGGTTCGTCTCGGTGGTGATGTGGTTGAAGAGGCCTGGTTTGATGCGGGTTCTGGCTTGGTGGGACCAGGGTTCGTCGACCTGGGGCAGGTCGAGGGCGGCGTTGGTGTTGAGGAGCATGCCGAACGCCAGGAAAGCCTTCACGGTGACCGGGTCGAGCTGCGCCGTGTCGGCGACGGACTGCCAGAGGCGGGCGAAGCTGGCGCGGACGGCGTCGCGGATTTCGCCTGCGCCGGCGGCCGCGGCGGCGGTGCCCTGGAGTTGGAGGAGGAGCGTCGTACGGTCGGCGAGCATGTCGTTGTACTCCTGGCCCATCGCCGTCAGCGCCTCGATCCCGCTCGTCCCGCCGGCGGCCGCGATCATCGCGAGCCGCATCCGCTCGAACGCCGCGTCCACGCACTCCAGGAACAACTGCTTCTTCGTCCCGAACAGCCGGAACACGTACGCCTGGGTGATCCCCGCCCGGCGCGCGATCGTCTCGGTCGAGGCGCCGTACAGCCCAGCCGCGGCGAACTCCTCCTCGGCGATCGCCAGCACCTGCTCGCGCCGCTCCCGACCACTCATCCGTGCCGCCGTCATGACCCCCAAGTTAGTAGGTAGTAACCACTAACTACAACCAATTCCCTGACCCGTGGTGAGCATCACGTCGCGGTCCGGAAATCTTTCCGGTCTAGATGAGAATTTTGGCGTTTCCGGCAACCAAACCGCGAGTCCGGAGCATCTCTGGTATGTACCTCGGGGGAGTTCGATGGAGGGGACAGGAGCTGTGGGGGACGTCGAGATCGCGGTGATCGTGCCGTGCTACAACGAGGCTGCGGCCGTCCGGAAGGTGGTCACCGAGCTCCGCGAGTCGTTGCCCACGGCGCGGATCTACGTGTACGACAACAACTCGACCGACGGCACCGGGGCGATCGCCGCGGAGGCCGGCGCGATCGTGCGCCGGGTGACGCGCAAGGGCAAGGGCAACGTGGTACGCCGGGCCTTCGCCGACGTCGAGGCCGACGTGTACGTGCTGATCGACGGCGACGACACCTACGACGCGGCCCGCGCCGCCGAGCTGGTCGAGGTGCTGCTGACCGGGCCGTACGACCACGTCGTCGGCGTCCGCCGGCACTCGAACGTGGCGGCGTACCGGCCGGGTCACACGCTCGGGAACCGGATGCTGACCGGCGCCGTCGGCTCGCTGTTCGGGCGCGACATCACCGACATGCTGAGTGGGTACCGCGCGTTCTCGCGGCGGTACGTGAAGTCGTTCCCGGCGCTGGCGCAGGAGTTCGAGATCGAGACCGAGCTGACCATCCACTCGCTGCACCTGCGGGTCCCGGTCGCCGAGGTCGAGGTCGGGTACAAGGAGCGGCCGGAGGGCGGCGAGAGCAAGCTCCGCACGTACCGCGACGGCATCCGGATCCTGCGCTGGATCCTGCACCTGGCGCGACTCGAGCGGCCGACGCTGTTCCACGGCGTGCTCGCCGCGGTCTGCGGGCTGCTCGCACTGGTCCTCGGGCTGCCGGTCGTGCTGGAGTACCTCGACACCGGGCTGGTGCCACGGTTCCCGACGGCGATCCTGGCGTCGACGATCGGGCTGGTCGCGATCCTGCTCGCGGTTCTCGGCTACCTGCTCGACGCGCTCGGCCGGAGCCGGCAGGAGGCGGCGCGGCTGAGCTACCTCAAACATCCGGCGCCGACGCAGTTGCTGGAGTCCGGGGCCGACGAGTTCCGGACGGTCGGATGAGGCGCGGTTTCGCCGCCCGGGTCCGGCGGCAGTGGCCGGTGCTGGTGGCCGCTGTCGCGACCGGGCTGACGTTCGTGATCAGCGGCATCATCCGCGGCACGTATCCGTTCGGGGACGGCCCGCGGAGCACCAACGACCTCGGCCAGCAGTTCGTCCCGATGTACGCGCACTATCGCGACGTGCTCACAGGCCAGGGCGTCGGGGATCTATTGTTCAACTGGTCGGGCGGCTTCGGCGTACCGTTCCTGGGCGACTTCATGGCGTACGTCGGCTCGACGCTGTCGTGGACGGTGCTGCTGTTCCCACGGGACCACATCGACCTCGCGCTGTTCCTGGTCGACGTCCTCGCGATCGCGCTCGCGGCCGGGGCGATGACGGCGTACCTGCGCCGGCTGCGGCCGGGCCCGGCGTGGATCGCGGTGGTCGCGGGCATCTCGTACGGCGCGTGCGGCTGGGCGATCGACGACGCGGCGTACATGAGCGTCTGGCTGAACGGGCTGGTCGCGTTCCCGGTCATCTGCCTGCTCTGCGAGTGGATCCTCAGCCGGCGGACGATCGCCTCGCTGGTGGTCACGCCGTTCGTGGTCGCGCTGTTGTGGACGTCGCACTTCTACACGGTGTACATGGCAACGATCGGCGCCGCGATCGTCGTGGTGGCAAGGATCCTGGCGTACGACGCGAGCGTGTCGTGGCGCAGCCGGCTGACCGGCGGAGTCCGCTGCATCGTTGCCGTCGGCATCGGGATCGGACTGGCGGCGCCGTTGCTGCTGCCGACGTTCCGGATCGTGCAGGCCGCGCGGCCGAGCCCGGACGTCGCGTTCCGGCCGATCGGTATGGTCGACTTCCTGGCCCGGTTGCTGCCCGGGAGCGAGGGCGTCGGGGCCTCCCCCGGGCTCGCGGTCGGCACGGTGCTGTTACTGCTCGCGGTCAGTTTTCCCTTCAACCGGGCGGTTCCCGGCCGGGAGCGGATCGTGTGGACGGCGGCGGTCGCGCTGACCGTGCTCAGCATGCAGATCGATTTCACGCACGACGTCTGGCACGGGTTCGACACCCCGAACGGCAGCCAGTACCGGCAGGCGTTCATCGTCGCCGGTCTGCTGGTGATCGTCGGCTGGCTGTCGGCGGCCGCGGGCCTCCGGACGGTGCTCGCGGTCGCCGCGCCGGTCGGCGTCGTACTCGTCCTGTACCTGGTGATGTGGAACGTCCGGAGCACGACCACGACCACGCGGATCGTCGTACCGCTGCTGATCGTGGTCGCGGCCGGCGCCTGGCTGACGAGCCGCCGGCCGGACCGGCTGCGACGGGTCGCCGGCGCGCTCCTGGTCGGCGCGGTGATCGCCGAGGTGTCGGTCTCGTCGGCGGCGATCGACGCGCAGCGGGGCAAGATCCTGTCCGCGAAGGCGCCGTGGGGCGAGCAGCACACGGCGATCCGGGGGCTGGTGGAGTCGGCGGCGGACTGGCCGACGTACCGGACGGCGCCGGGTGCGGACCGGACCGTCAACGATCCGATGCTGATCGGCGGGCAGGGGCCGCAGTACTACTCGAGCACGATCCCCGATCGGGTGTCGCAGCAGCTGCTCGACTTGGGGTTCGGGTACAGCTCGTACGGGCGGGCCACGATCGATCCGCAGAACCCGGTCGTCGACGCCGCGTTCGCGATCCACCACCGGGTCGTGGTCGACGACGTACCGAAGCTCGAGACGTACGACGCCCCGCCGCTGGTGACGGTGAGGCCGGCGAAGCCGTTCATCTCGGGCGATCCGGGGCCGTTCGGGGCTCAGGAGACCGCGCTGGGCGCCGACGTCTACACGATCCCGAAGGTGCTCGGCGAGAAGGATCCGGATGCGACGGTCTCGGATCGGCGCGGCGGGCTGACGATCACGCCGACGCCCGGTGCCACGCGGCCGATCGAGACGCGGCTGCACGCGACGTGTACGCCGGGTTCGGAGGTCTGGTTCGCGGCACCGACGTACGTCGGCGACGTCCTGGTCGACGGCCGCGGCTGGGTGACGAACCTGGCGGGGACCGCGAAGAGCCCGGGTATCTACTCCGGTGCGCCGATGCGCCGGGTCGGGACGGCCGGCGCCGACGGCAAGGTCGCCGTGACGCTCCGGCTCGCGGCGCGGACGAAGCTGCCGTCGTCGCCGATCGGCTGCCTGCACCGGGACCGGCTCGACGCCGCCGTCACCCAGCTCGGCGCCCACCAGGCGTCCGCGGTGAGCGTCGGCGGGCACAGCGTTCACGTCCGGCTGCAGCCCGGCGAGGCCGCGGCGGTCGTGATCGCGGTGGTCCGGATCGACGGCTGGCGTTGCTCCGTGGACGGCAAGGCGAGCCGCAATCCGGGCACTCGCGGGGGCCTGATCGCGGTCGCGGCACCAGCCGGCGCGTCCGAGGTCTCGTGTTCGTACCGGCCCGTCGGGGCGCGGATGGGGCTGGCCGTCGGGGCGGTCGCGTTGCTCGGGCTGCTGGCGGTGGCCTTCGTACTGCGGCGGCGTACTAGGACTGGATCGCTTTGACGATCGCGATGTTCCGGGTCAGCCAGTCCTGCGGGAGCGACTCGTCGGCGCTGGTGGACTCCAGCGTCCACAGGACGTTCAGCATCTGCCGGACGATCACCCAGTCGCGGGCACGGTCCTCGTCGAACCCGGCCGCGTCGACCGTCGTCCAGAACCGCTGCCGGATCGCGAACCGCAGGTCGTGTGCGGCAGCGACCTCGTCCCAGCGGTTCCAGACCAGCGGCGCGACCTCGAAGTGCGGGTCGCCGGACAGTGGCTTCGGGTCGATCACCAGCCACGGTTCGCGGTCGGCGGCGAGCATGTTCTCGTAGTGCAGGTCGGTGTGGATCAGCCGCCCGTCGGTGGCCGGGTCCGCGACGAAGTCCGACGCCAGCGAGATCGCCTGCTCGACGTACCGGTGCGGCACCGGCGCGGACGCCGGGAGCTGCTTGAACCGCTCGACCCAGCGCGCCAGCTCGCCGGACAGCGTCCGGTACTGCGGGCCGGCCGGTACATGCAGCCGCTTGTAGGTCTGGCCAACGATCTCGCAGGCGTCCAGGGCGTCGACCGTGGTCAGGTCGCGGGGATGCAGCCGCTCCAGCAGCAGCGCGAACCGCCGCGGGTCCGCGCGCAGCAGCTGGACGGTGCCGTTACCGGCCCAGTCACGCAGCGCGAGATGCTCGGTCTCCGCCTCCCAGTGCGGGAACTGCACCTTCAGGACGGCGCTCTTGCCCTCGGCAAGCACCGGCACGACGAGCGCACAGTTGCCGTACGCCGCCGTACCGTCGACCGTCAGGCCCCACTCGTCGAGCAACTCCCGGACCAGCCGCGGCAGCCGGTCCAGCCAGTCGGCCCAGTCCGGCCCGCGCGAGGCGACGACCAGCAGACCGGCCGGGATCTCGAGCGGCACCTACTTCTTGCCCGCCTTCTCCGGGGCGTCGGACGTCCGGAGGGCAGCGATGAAGGCCTCCTGCGGGACCTCGACGCGGCCCACCATCTTCATCCGCTTCTTGCCTTCCTTCTGCTTCTCGAGCAGCTTGCGCTTCCGGGTGATGTCACCGCCGTAGCACTTCGCGAGGACGTCCTTGCGGATCGCGCGGATCGTCTCCCGGGCGATCACCCGGGACCCGATCGCGGCCTGGATCGGCACCTCGAACTGCTGCCGCGGGATCAGCTCCTTGAGCTTGCCGGCCAGCGCCACGCCGTACCCGTAGGCGCTGTCGCGGTGCACGATCGCGGAGAACGCGTCCACGGTCTCGCCGTGCAGCAGGATGTCGACCTTCACCAGCTGCGCGGCCTGCTCGCCGGTCGGCTCGTAGTCCAGCGACGCGTAGCCCTTGGTCTTCGACTTCAGCTGGTCGAAGAAGTCGAACACGATCTCGGCCAGCGGCAGCGTGTAGCGCAGCTCGACCCGGTCCTCGGACAGGTAGTCCATACCGTTCAGCGCGCCGCGCTTCTGCTGGCACAGCTCCATGATCGCGCCGATGTAGTCGCTCGGGCTCAGGATCGTCGCCTTCACGACCGGCTCGTAGACCTCGTCGATCTTGCCCTCGGGGAACTCGCTCGGGTTCGTGACGACGTGCTCGGACCCGTCCTCCATCGCCACCCGGTAGACCACGTTCGGCGCGGTCGAGATCAGGTCCAGGTTGAACTCGCGCTCGAGCCGCTCGCGGACGATCTCCATGTGCAGCAGCCCGAGGAACCCGCAGCGGAACCCGAACCCGAGCGCACCCGAGGTCTCCGGCTCGTACTGCAGGGCGGCGTCGTTCAGCTGCAGCTTGTCCAGCGCGTCGCGGAGCGTCGGGTAGTCGTCGCCGTCGATCGGGTACAGACCGGCGTACACCATCGGCTGCGGGTGCTTGTAGCCGCCGAGCGCCTCGGTGGCGCCGTTCACGTTCGACGTGACGGTGTCACCGACGCGGGACTGGCGGACGTCCTTCACGCCGGTGATCAGGTAACCGACCTCACCCACGCCGATACTCTGCGTCTTGCTCGGCTCCGGAGAGATCACCCCGACCTCGAGCATCTCGTGCACCGCGCCGGTGGACATCATCTTGATCCGGTCCCGGTGCGTCAGCTCGCCGTCGACCACCCGGACGTAGGTGACCACGCCGCGGTACGTGTCGTAGACCGAGTCGAAGATCAGTGCCCGCGGCGGCGCGTCCTTGACACCCTTCGGCGGCTCGATCTGCGCGACGATCTCGCTCAGCAGGTCCTCGACGCCCTCGCCGGTCTTCGCCGACACCTTGAGCACGTCGGACGGGCTGCAGCCGATGATGTTCGCGAGCTCCTCGGAGTACTTCTCCGGCTGCGCGCTCGGCAGATCGATCTTGTTCAGCACCGGGATGATGTGCAGGTCCGCGTTCAGCGCGAGGTACAGGTTCGCGAGCGTCTGCGCCTCGATCCCCTGCGCGGCGTCGACCAGCAGGACGGCACCCTCGCACGCCTCCAGCGACCGGGACACCTCGTAGGTGAAGTCGACGTGACCGGGAGTGTCGATCATGTTCAGGATGTACGTCGTACCGTCCGGGGCGAGCAGGCCGCCCGGGGTGTCCGGGCCGGGCGTGAACGGCAGCCGGACCGCCTGCGACTTGATCGTGATGCCGCGCTCGCGCTCGATGTCCATCCGGTCGAGGTACTGCGCCCGCATCGAGCGGTCGTCGACCACTCCGGTGATCTGCAGCATCCGGTCGGCCAGCGTCGACTTGCCGTGGTCGATGTGGGCGATGATGCAGAAGTTCCGGATCAGCGACGGGTCGGTACGACCCGGCTGCGGCACTTTCGTGGGGCCAACGGGCACGGAGGGGGTCCAGTTCTGGTCTCGGGTGTTATCCGCCCAATCATCCCATGACGGTCCAGCGGATTCGAAAATCGCTGGCGGCGGCCCGCTAGCGTGGTGACGTATGGCGCATGCTGCTGGGGTCCGGTTGCCCTATTCCGATCTCCCTTCGAGGGTCCGCGCGTGGGTCGAGCGCACGCTCGGCTCGGTCGTGGTCTCGGCGAGCACTCAGCAGGGCGGCTTCTCCCCCGGCACGGCGGCCCGCCTGGTCACGGCCTCCGGCCGCCGGGCGTTCGTGAAGGCCGTCGGGACGTCGCTGAACCCGAAGACGCCGGAGCTGTTCCGGCTGGAGATCACCGCGATGCAGGCGATCGGCCGGCTCCCGATGGCGCCCGAGCTCTACGAGGCGTACGACGACGGCGACTGGGTCGGGATGCTCTTCGAGGACATCGACGGACGACTGCCGGCGCATCCGTGGGAACAGCACGACGCGGACCGGGTCCTGGACGCGCTGGCGGAGCTGACCGACGTACTGGACCCGTCGCCGTGGCCGGACGCTCCCGTGGTCGCCGTACGGAGCCATGACTTCCTGAGCCGGTGGGAGAAGGTGCTGGCGGACGGTACGGCCGTACCGTCGTGGGTTGATCCGGAGGAGTTCGCGGAGCTGGCCCGGACGGGGCGACGGGCGCTGGCCGAGGGCAAGGCGTTGGCGCACTACGACCTGCGGGCCGACAACATCATCCTGACCGACGACCGGGTGGTTTTCATCGACTGGGCGCACCCGGGCCTGGCGCCGCGCTGGACGGACACGGCGATCCTGCAGGCGGAGATGCGCGGCTCGGTCACTCTCCCAGAGCTCCCGGACGACGAGGCGATCACGGGGTTCATTGCAGCCATCGCGGGCGGCCTGTGGTGGGGTTCTGCGCAGCCTGCGCCACCGGGGATCCCTACGATGCGCACATGGCAGCGCGAGAGTGCCCTGGTTCATCTGAACTGGGTACGGGACCGGATGCAGCGTTCTTGAGCCACGCGCGTCTGTAGCGGTGTGACGAATCCAATGGTGAGCATCAGCCGCCCGGCTCGTGTGGACGCACACGGGGCCGTTTCGGCGCTCTACCAGCAGCACTGGGTCGGGCTGCTCCGGCTGGCGGTGCTGATGGTGGACGACCGGCAGGCGGCAGAGGACGTCGTACAGGAGGCTTTTGCCGAGATGTACCGGCACTGGCCGCTGCGGGGGTCCGATGCCGCCCTGGCCTACCTGCGGACGGCGGTGGTGAACCGCAGCAGGTCGGTACTGCGCCGGCGCAAGGTGGCGCGGCTGTACATCCCGCCGCACCAGGCGCCGAACGCCTCCGCCGAGAGCGACGCGGTATTGGGCGAGGAACGCTCACAGGTCCAGCAGGCGCTCCAGGCGCTGCCACGACGTACCCGCGAGGTCCTCGTGCTCCGGTATTACCTCGATCTGCCGTTCGCGGAGATCGCCCAGACCCTCGGGATCAGCGAATCCTCCGCCCGCGCCACCTCCTCGCGCGGTATCGCCGCCCTGACCGAACGCCTGAAGGAACTGCGATGACCGACACCGAGACCCGCCTGCGCGACTACCTGCACTCCGAGGCCGCGACCGTCCCCGACTCCGCCCAAGGCCCCGGCTTCGAACCACCAGTACGCCGCCGGCACTGGCCGGTCCTCGCCAGCGCGGCGGCGATCGGCGTGATCCTGGTCCTCACGGTGACCTTCCTGACCCGCGTTTCGCCCGGCACCTCGGTCCCGATCCCGGCCGGTCCGCCCCCGGGCCCGGTGTCCCATGCGGCGCCGGACGTCCCGTACGTCGTCATGGCCGGCGACACCTGGACCGATTTGAAGGCGACGCTGCACGACGGCGGTCAGACGCTCAAGGTCCCCGCCGGCGTCGGCAGCTTCGCCGGCCGCGTCGACGGTGGCTGGTTCGGCACGAAAATGGGCAAGGGTGCGCAGGCAGCCGTCCTGACCGCCGACGGCACGGTCCGGACGTTCGGGCCGACACAGATTGAGCTGGGGGTCCTCTCGCCGGACCACCGGCAGGCCGCCGTCATCCAGCATCTCGACGACAAGGCCAGGATCGCGGTCCTCGACATCAAGTCCGGCAAAGAGCTGTCGCACAGCCCTTTGCTGCCGGGTCAGCCTGCCAACCTGGTCTGGAACCAGAGCGGGATCTGGATCCGCGTCGACCAGTTCGGCGGCCCGAACCAGCCCGTCACCTACGAGCTCTACACCTGGCGGCCGAAGTCCGACAAGGCCAACCGGGTGCCGTTGGCGCACTACGACGGCGGGCTGATGGCTGCCGGTGCGACCGACGTCGTCGCGGTGACGACGCGACAGGGCAACAACCGGTGCCTGGAAGCGGGGGTACTGCGCGACGGGAAGCTCGACGTCACCCGCGAGTACTGCGATGTCGCTGCCGCCGCGACGTACCCGGTGCTGTCACAGGACGGGCGGACGCTGGTGAGCAGCGACGTGAAGCTGGCTATCGACGTCGAGTCCGGTAAGCAGACGAAGCTGCAACTGCCGGCCAAGGTCGTGGTGACGTCGTTCCCGACGCCGGTGTTCGAGAACGTGAGCCAGGTGCTGGTGGTGACTCGCCCGGCTGGCAACAACCGTCGGCCGGTCACGGACACGGTCTATCGCTGTGACGTCCGAAGTGGTGAGTGTGCGGCCGTGTTGAGTGCAAAGGGCGGCGTAACGCTGTACGAGCGGTGAAAGGGCGGCCCGGCCGTGTGGCCGGGCCGCCCTTACTGCTCTTTTAACTGTCTACGCGGACCACGGTGCTGCCGGAGCCGTCTGCGCCGTCGGAGAAGTGCAGCTGGCCGAGGTACCTGGTGCCGGCGGTCAGGCCGGTCCAGTTGGCCGTAACGCTCGCCGCAGCGGCTACCTGCACCTGCTGGGTCGCAGGGGTGACGGTCAGGTTGCCGGTGCCCTTCTGGATCTCCCAATGGTTGAGCTTCACCTGCTGCTCGTTCGCCCCGGCGTACAGGTCGACGTACACGTCCACCGGGCCGCCCGCGGGCTGCGACAGGTTCACCTCTTCCTCAGCGGAGCCACCGGTGCTGCTGCCGAGCAGGGTCGTCGTACCGGCCTTGTAGACGAACACGTCCAGGTCGGTCCCCGCCGGGTAGTCCGCGTCGAACGTGGAGAACCGGGCGTACGTCGTACCGGCCGGGACGTCCGCCGTGAACTTCGCGACGTGGTCGTTGGCCTTCGGCGCGGTCGTCGGGAACGACACGCCACCCGGGTTCTTCAGCGTTGCCTCGCCGACCGTGGCCGGGTTCAGCCCGAGGGCCGTCGTGTTGAGCGTCCCGGCGTACCCAGCGGTGACCGGGACGTTGACGGAGCCCGCCGTACCCGTGCCCTTGACCTGGACGGGCGCCTTCACGGTCAGCGGCTTGATCGCGAGCGTGCTGGCGACCGAGTGCTTCGCCGACTTCCACACGAGCTTCCCGAACGAGTACTGCTCGAGCGGGGCGCCGTTGTTCTCGATGGTGACCGTGTACGTCGTGCTGCGGCCCGGGAACGTGACCAAGAGCTTCGGCGACACCGTCACCTTCAGGCCCTTCGCGCCCTCGACCTTCGGGAAGTACACCTCGGGGATCTTGCCGACGTTCGTGACCGTCCGGGTCACGGTCTGCTTGCCGGCCAGGTCGCCGATCGCGATCGTCGGGTAGTTGAGGTCGCTCAGATCGATCTTGCCTCCTCCGCACAGCTCGTGCGTGTTCGGCACCTGCCCGGAACCACAGACGAACTTCGTCCAGTCGGTGTACGTCGAGTCGTAGACCAGGCCCGGGTCCATGCCGTACCTCGGCTGTACCTCGCCCGCGCCGTACCCGAACGGGTTCGCCGCCGAGCCGGAGTCGTTCTTGATCGGCTTGCCGCTGGTGTCCTGGTCGGTCGCGGTCGTCATCATCGCGGACTTGATCGCCATCGGGGACCAGGCCGGGTGCGCGCTCTTCAGGACCGCCGCGATACCGGCGATGTGCGGCGTGGCCATCGACGTACCGCTCATGAACGCGTACTCGCCGCCGGCCGCGCTGAACGCGGTCGTCGCCGCCAGCACGTTCGTGCCCGGCGCCATGATGTCCGGCTTCAGCAGGTCGCCGTTGCCGGCCGGAGACGGGCCGCGGCTCGAGGAGCTCGCCACCATCGGGGCGTTGACGCGGACCGGCGTACCGGCACCGATCGTCGCGGTCGGATTCGCCGTACCGCTGACGTACGCCTTGACCTCGGCGGTCTTGGTGTCGTCCAGGTGGACGGTCGGGACCGCGTGCAGGTCGGCGTCCAGCGTGCCCGGGGTGATGTTCAGCAGGATCATGCCGATGCCGCCGGCGTTCTTCACCTGCAGGCTCTTGTCGGCGCGGGCGTTCACACCGCGGTCGCAGACCACGATCTTGCCCTTCACCTTGGCCGGGTCGAGCGTGCCGGCCTGGCAGAGCGTCAGGTTCGCCGGATCGGCACCGGCCAGCCCGGCGTCCTTGGCCAGCACCACGGGCGCCTCCGGCGTACCGGAACCGATGCCCGCGCCGGTGTACGACTTGCCGTTCCCGAGCGTCACCGTCGTCTGGATGTCGCGGTCGTGGGTGCCGTTGGCAACAGTCGTGACCCAGGGGTACGTCTTGCCGACGGTCGCGTCGCCCGGACCGGTGTTCCCGGCGCTGGTCGCGACGAACACGCCCGCCTTCGCGGCCCGCAGGAACGCCAGCCCGGTCGCGTTCACGTACGTCGACCCGCTGCCGGAGATCGAGTAGTTGATCACGTCCACGCCGTCGGACACCGCGGCGTCGATCGCGGCCACGATGTCGGCGTCGGTACCGCTGCCGCCGCCGGTCGCGTCGACCGCCCACAGCGCCTTGTAGATCGCCAGCCGGGCGTGCGGCGCCATGCCGGAGCCCTTGCCGTAGTCACGGCCCATCACGGTCATGTCGACGCCGTAGTTGCCGGCCGCCGTACTCGCGGTGTGCGTGCCGTGGCCGCCGTAGTCGCGCGGCGACTTGAACTCGTCGGCGATCGGGCGGTTGCCGATGCCCTTGTCGAAGTACCGTGCGCCGATCACCTTGTTGTTGCAGGTGACGGGTGCCTCCTCGCCGGCCTGGCAGGTGCCCTTCCACTTCTTCGCGACCAGCGCGTCGGACTGCTTGGTCGTCTTCATCGGCGCGAAGCTCGGGCGCTCCGGGACGTACCCGGAGTCGATCATGCCGATGATCACGCCGTCGCCGGCCTTGTCGGTCCCACCCGCCTGCTGCCAGGCGCCGCCCTTCCCGGACAGGCCGAGGAAGCGCGGGGTGTCGACGGTGTCGGCGTGCTCGATCTCGCTCGGCTCGACGCTCTTCACACCGGACGACTTCGCCAGCTTCACGGCGTCGTCGTACGACATCTCGGCGGAGAAACCGGCGTACGTGTAGTTGTAGTCGTACAGCTTCTTCACCTGCGGGACGGCCTTGAGTACGTCGGCGCGCTCGTTCGCGAGGTGCTTGACGTAGTCGAGGACGGGCGCCGCGGTCTTCAGCAGCTTCGCGCCGGGCAGCACCTTCGTGGCGGCGAGGCCGGCGATGTCGCCGTCGTACTCCGCGACGGGTGAGTCGTCGAGCTGGACGATGTACGAACCGGTCTCGGAACGTTTGACGTCCGGATCGGCCGCGGTCGGGGTCGGCTGGCTGGCGTTCGCTGCGCTCACCAGCACGGGAACGCCGGCACAGGCGGCGATCAGTGCGGTGGCAGCGAGAATCGCCGGTCGCTTGCGGGTCACGGAGTTCCTCCAGGGCTTGGCGGCGCGATGGCGGAGCTCAGGGTGCGTCTTCCGATCCGACGCCGTAGCGAGGAGGTGCTCGGTGCGGTAGCTCGCCGTGCGGGGGCGAAGGTCTCGATGCGGAGCATCGTGGCCTTTGCACCCGTGCGGCGAGATGCCGTGCCGAGTGCCCCGCAGTAGGCGTGGGATCGGGAGACGCACCCTAGGGCTCGCGGGGCCCTGAGTATGCCGTCAGCCGTCGGAGGTGTCACGCTCAGCAGAGCCCGCGACTGCCCAGAGCAAGGGAAAACCCGATGCCCGATCTGACCGAGTCCATCACAGTGCAGTCGTCCGCTGACACACTGTATCGATTGGTCAGCGATCTACCGCGGATGGGCGACTGGAGCCCGGAGTGCACCCGGGTGGTGTGGCGCGGCGCCGGACCGTCCGTGGGGGCGCGGTTCGTCGGGCACAACCGGGTCGGGTTGGTTCGCTGGTTCACGTTCGGGAAGGTGATCGCGGCCGAGCCGGGCCGGCGCTTCGCCTTTGACATCAGCTTCGGGCCGGTGCCGATCTCGCGCTGGGACTACGTGTTCGCCGGCACCTCCGACGGCTGTTCTGTCACCGAGTCCTGGACCGACCACCGCCCGAGCATCCTGAAGACGCTGTTCCGGCCGGTCTTCGGCGACCGCACGCCGCGCAACGTCGACGGTATCCACATCACGCTGACGCGCTTGAAGTCGGCGGCCGAAGCAGGCTGAGTTTGGATGTGGGGGTGGCTTGTTGGTAATCTGGCTCTTCGCGCGCCCACGGGTGGTTGTTCAGTCGTGCGCCGCAACACCTACCGTATTGACCGCACACACCTGATCGAGGCTCTGCTCCGTGGCGAACATCAAGTCCCAGATCAAGCGCAACCGCCAGAACGAGGCTGCGCGACTTCGCAACAAGTCCGTGAAGTCGACCCTCAAGACGGCTGTCCGGCGCTTCCACGAGGCCGTCGAGGCCGGCGAGGCCGAGAAGGCCAACGACACCGCCCGCAAGGCCGGTCGGCTGCTCGACAAGGCCGTCAGCAAGGGCGTGATCCACGCCAACCAGGCTGCCAACCGCAAGTCGGCCATCTTCAAGAAGGCCGCGTCGCTCTGACGCCTCGGTCGCGCCACTGACGCGACCCCGAACGATCGGCCCGGTCCACGCGACCGGCCGATCGTTTTTGCGTGTCCGGAAACGAGGCCGTCCAGGGCTAGCGGCGGCCGTGCGACCGGGTGACGGTGAGGACCATCCGCTCGAGCGCGTAGCCGGCGTCTCCGGAGGCGCCCTTCACGTCGGCGTCGGCCTGCGCGACGGCCTTGATCGCGGCCGCCAGCCCACCCGGTGTCCACCCCCGCGCCTGCTGCTTGAGCTGCTTCAGCTTCCACGGCGGTACGCCGACCTCGCGCGCCAGATCCGCGTCCCGCATCCCGCCCGACGCGCTCGCGTACTTCGCCAGCCCACGCAACCCGCCGGCCATCGCACTCGTCACCAGCACCGGCGCGACCCCGCAGTCCAGCGCCCAGCGCAGCTGCTCCAGCGCCGGCTCGGTCCGCCCGGCGATCGCCGCGTCCGCGACGGCGAAGCTCGTCACCTCGGCACGACCACCGAAGTACTGCCCGATCAGCTCGGCCGTCACGGCCTGGCCCCCCGAGTCGGACACCAGCTGCGAACAGGCCCCGGCCAGCGCCCGCAGATCGTGCCCGACCGCGTCGACCAGCGCCGACGCCGCGCCCTCGTCGACGGTCCCGCCGAGCAGCCGGATCTCTCCGGCCACGAACTGCGGCAGCTCCCACGCCTTCGGCGCCGTCGCGACGACCTCGTTGACCGATGCCTTTCGCAACTTGTCGAGGACGCCCTTGCCCTTCTGGCCGCCCGAGTGCACGAGCACCACGAGTACGTCGTCGGCGGGCGCCCCGGCGTACTCGATCAGGTGCGCGGCCATCTCGCTCGGCAGGTTCTCGAGCGCCCGCAGGACCAGCACGCGCTCGGTCGCGAACAGCGACGGGCCGGTCAGCTCGGCGAACACCCCGACGTCCAGCGTCGACGCGTCGAGGTCGGTCACCTCGACGTCGGAACTGTTCTTGGACACGGCCGCGATCGCCGACCGCACCGCCCGATCCGCCAGGAACGACTCGGCTCCGGTCACCAGCAGGACATCGCCGAGCTTCGGCGCAGAACCTTTACGAGCAGCCACAGGCCCCAGCATCCCACGCCGCGCGGACAATCCGGATGCGCATCCGGACCGAACCGGCCAGGATGAAGCCCATGACCTCCGCTACCGGTGCGCCCGGTCCCTGCGATGGCCTGATCGTCGTGGACATGCAGACCGCCTTCGTCTCCGGCGACGACGCGGTACCGGGCGCCGCCGGACTCCTGGACCGCGTGCGCGATCTCCTCGACCGTGCGCGGGCCGCCGGCGCGGTCGTCGTCCATCTCCAGAACGACGGCCCGCCCGGCGCCGACGACGAGCCCGGAACTCCTGGGTGGGAGCTGTTCTTGCCGGTCGTCGAGGGTCCGCGCGAACACGTGATCCGCAAGCCGCGCGACGACGGCTTCGACGGCACTTGTCTGGGCGAGGTGCTCGTGTCAGCCGGTGTCCGTTCGCTCGCCGTCTGCGGCGTGATGTCCGAGATGTGCGTCCGGGCCACGGCGGAGACCGCGCTCGACCGCGGCTACCAGGTCGTCCTCCCTCACGACGCGCACGCGACCTACGACATCCCGGCCGTGCCTGGGGTCTCGGCGATGGTGCCCGCGCACGTCGCCTCCCGGGTAGCCGCCTGGTCCCTGGGCGATGAAGTTGTGAACACGCTTCCGGCCTCATCGGTCTCCTTCCGCGCGTGATCGGGTGGCGAGGGACAGGTGGTTGCCCGGGTTGGTGACGATGAGGGTGCCGCTCACGTTGGTGGTCACCGTCCTCGTGGTGTTGTGGGACAGCAGGTCCAGCGTCCGCGGCGCGGGGTGGCCGTAGTCGTTGTCGCGGCCCGCTGAGATCACTGCCAGCCGGGCATTCACCGCGGCGATGAACGCCGGATCCTGGCGCGCCGAACCGTGATGCGGAACCTTCAGCACATCCGCTCTCAGATCCGCCCCGCTCGCCAGCACCGCGCGTTGCGCCTCCGGCTCGAGGTCCCCGGTGAGCAGGATCCGCAGACCGCCGGCCTCGGCCAGCATCGCGATGCTCGCGTTGTTCTCCGGAGAACCCTCGTCGGTTGACGTCGCCGACGACGTACCCGCCGGCGGCAGTGCCGGGACCTTCGCCGGCCACACCGTCGTCCAGCTCACCTGCCCGACCACCCGCCGCTCGTGCAACGCGACCGTGCGGACGCTGACGCCGTACTGGCTCGCGAGCTGCCTGACTCGGTCGTACTCGGCCCGCGGCGAGAAGTACGGTGTCACCTCGATCTCGTCCACCTTGCGTCCGTTCAGCACCCCGGCCAGGCCGCCGACGTGATCGGCGTGGAAGTGGCTGAGCACCACGACCGGGACATGCCGTACGCCGAGATCCTTGAGGCAGCGGTCCATCGCCGCCGGATCCGGCCCGGTGTCGACGACCACCGCCGTACCGTCACCGGCCCGCAGTACCAGCCCGTCGCCCTGCCCGACATCGCAGACGACGAACAGCCAGTCCCGCGGCCACCCGAGTGTCCCGATCGGCCGCAGTACGACGACCGCGGGTAGCACCGTCGCGAGGATCATCGCGATCGGCCGGGCGAGGATCCGGTGCAGACCGGCCACGAGGGCCAGGCAGAGCAGCGTCAGTACGGCGACACCGAACACCGTTGCAGGCCAGGCGCTCTCGGCACCCGGGAGGTCAGCGCCCTTCCGCGCAACGAGAATGATCCACCGCGCCGGCCAGCCCGCGGCCCACCCGACGATCCGCGCCACCGTAGTACTCACCAAGGCAACACCCGCCGCGACGAACCCGAGAATCGTCGTCGGGCCGACCATTGGACCGGCCAACAGATTCGTCAGCACCGCGACCAGCGACACCTGCCCCGACAGCCACGCGACGATCGGCGTACACGCGATCTGCGCCGCGAGCGGACACGAGATCGCATCAGCCAGCCACCCGGGAAGCCACCGCGCCAACGCATCACGCCACCCCGGCCCGAGCAGCACGATCCCCGCCGTCGCAAGCACCGACAACGCGAACCCGGCCGACCGCGCGAGCGACGTGTCGAGCAACAACAGCACGATCACCGCAACCGACAGGCTGCGCACCGCACGACGTGCTCCTCCTCCACTTGTCATCGCAGCCAACGCGATCAATCCCATCGCCGCCGCCCGAAGCACACTCGGCTGCGGCCGCGCGAGTACCACGAACACGACAACCGTCAGCAGCCCGACAACCGTCAGCCCACGCGCGCGTACGCCGACCAGCCGCGCCAACGGAAGCAGGAACGCGAGCAGCAGCGTCAGGTTCGTCCCGGAGACGGCCGACAGATGCGTGAGACCGGTCGTCCGGAAGTCCGCATTCAACTCGTCCGAGACACCCGAGACATCACCCACCACCAACGCCGGCACGAGTCCACGCACATCCTCCGGCTCGCGCTCCACCGCACTCCGAAGCCCCGCCCGCACCCGCTCCGCCGCCCGCAACCACCACGCCGGCTCCCCCACCACCCGAGGCGGCGACCGCGTCGACAACATCGCCGCCACCTCACCCCCGCTGTCCGCCCGCTCCAACCGCCCATTCGCCTCCACAACCTGCCCGTACCGAACGTCCTTCCACCCAACCGCCCCAATCAACAAAACCGGCGTCCGAACCCGAACCCACCCACCCGCTTGCCCACCCGCCCGCGTGCTCACCTCCTCCACAGTCACCCGCACCACCACATACGGCGGCCGCCGCGACCCAGCTGCCTGCTTCACCACCGGATCCCCATCAACCCGGGCCCGCACCCCCACCACCCCCGACCGCCCCGCAGCCTCATAAACCGGCCCCACCCGCAACTCCCCCACGTGCAGCCCGGCCCCCACCGCCAACCCCCCAACCACCACCAAAACCCCCACCCCACAACCCCCCAACCCACCGCCCGCCCCACCCGACCCGCACCCCACGCTCCACACACGCAGCAGACGCCGCTTGCTCCACATACGCGTCACGCGCCTCTTGCTCGACACCCACGGCACACGCCCGTCGTCCCGCACACCCCGCGTGCGCGCCGCGCTCTCCCCGTCCAGCGTCACCACCAACAGCCGACCGCCGCCGGCGCAGCAACCACAGCGCGAGCACGCCCGCGAACACCAGCGCCACCGCGCCGACGACCGCACCAACCACAGGCGGCTGCCCCACCAACACAGCAGCCGCCAACCACCCGGCGCCTGCGGGCAGCAGCAAACGCATGTCCACCGGCTCGGGCACCGGCTCGGGCACCGGCGGGGCGTCCAACTCGGGGTTGGGGGCGGCTTGTGAGGCTGGTGTTGGGGTGGGTGTTGGGGTGGGTGTTGGGGTGGTGGGGGTCGGGTCAGAGGGTGACATGGGGTTTGAGGGAGTCGTATTTCTTGGGGCCTACGCCGGGGACCTCCTGGAGTTGGTCGATGGTGGTGAAGGGGCCGTTCTCGGTTCGGTAGTCGAGGATGCGTTGGGCTAGGACCGGGCCTACGCCGGGGAGGGTGTCCAGCTGGTCGACGGTGGCGGTGTTGAGGTTGACGGATTGGGGATTGGCGGGGGTTTGGGTTGTGGAGGTGGAGGTTGTTGTTGGGTTGGGGGGTGGGGGTTGGGTTGGTAGGCCTACGTTGATTTGTTCGCCGTCGGTTACTGGGCGGGCGAGGTTGAGGGTGGTGAGGTCTACGCCGCGGAGGGGACCGCCGGCGAGGGTGAGTACGTCGGCTACTCGGGAGCCGGGTGGGGTTTGGACCAGGCCGGGGCGGCGGACTTTGCCGGCCACGTAGACGATCAGTTGGGCGGGTGCGCCGGGTTGGGTGGGGATGGGCTGGGTCGAGGCCGCTCCAGGTTGGGTCGGGCCGGTGCCAGGCTGGGTCGGGCCGGTGCCGGGTTGGGTTGGGCCGGGCTGTGTTGAGCCGGATCCCGGTTGGTTTGGGGCGGTGGCCGGTTGGGTTGGGGCGGTGCTTGGTTGGGCTGGGGCGCCGGGGGTGGTGCCTGGTTGGGAGACAGGGGTGCCGGGGGTTGGAGTGGTGGGGTGGGTCTCGGGGATGGGGGTGGGGCGGGCGTGGAGGAAGGCCCAGGTGGCCCAGGTGAGGCCTAGGGCGAGGATGGTGAGGAGGACCAGGACGTGGCGGGGGGTGAGGGTCCAGCGGGCGTTGCGTAGGCGGTCGGGTACTTGGTCGGGGATCCATCCTCCGCGCACCTCTTCACGCTCCTCGGGGTCTTCGGGTGGGACGTCGGGGGTGTGAGGGTCTGCGGGCGTGGGTGGGTGGACGGACAGGCGCGCGAGGGCTCGGGCGCGGGCGTCCGGGGCTGGGGGTGGGGTACGGCGGAAGACCTTCACGCCCAGAGAAGGTACGAGCCCGGGACAGCCTTCGAGCTACGACCTGAAAGCTGTGGAGAACAGCCGCGACACGCGGTGGTCGGCTCCGGCGACACGTGGTGGTGGGCTCCGGCAACAGCCGGTGGTCGGCTCCGGCAACAGCCGGTCGTCGGCTCCGGCAACAGCCGGTGGTCGGCTCTGACGGCAGGCGGTTGTGGGCTCTGGGGACAGGCGGTGGTGGCGGGAGGCCTGCAATTACCTGTCGCCGGTGACCATCGCTTGTTCCACGTAGGCCGGGTCAGAGCGGGCTGACGACTACGGCCAGGAGGCCGGGGCCTACGTGGGCGCCGATGACGGCGCCTACCTCGCGGAGGACTATCTCGTGGGCCTGGGGGAGGCGGGTGGCGAGGTTGTCGGCGAGGGTTTGGGCTTTTTCCAGGTTGGCGAGGTGGTGGACGGCAAGTTGGACGGGGGTTTCGCCGGCGCGCTGGACGGCGATGTCGGCGAGGCGGGCGATGGCGCGGCTCGAGGTGCGGACCTTCTCCAGCGGGACGATGCGGCCGCCGTTGATGGTGAGCAGGGGTTTGACGGCGAGCGCGGTACCGAAGAGCGCCTGGGCGGCGCCGATGCGGCCGCCGCGGCGGAGATACTCGAGGGTGTCGACGTAGAAGTACGACGAGATCGTCTTCATCCGGGCCCGTGCCGCAGCCTCGACGGTGGCGGCGTCCTCTCCGGCGCCGGCCGCGGCGGCCGCGGCGAGGACCGGGAAGCCGAGGCCCATGCCGAGCGAGCGGGAGTCGACGACGTGGACCGGGACCGGGGACTCCTTGGCGCCGATCATCGCGGCCTCGAAGGTGCCGGACATGTCGCCGGAGAGGTGGATCGAGACGACCGCCTCGGCGCCGTCGGCCGCGCAGGCGGCGTACGTGTCGGCGAACGTCTGCGGTGCCGGCCGGCTGGTCGACACGGGCGTGAACGTCTTGAGCGCCTCGGCGACCGCGTCCGCGGAGGTGGCGCCGTCGTCGTACGAGGTGCCACCGATCACGACCTGCAGCGGTACGACGGTCAGCGGGTGCCGGAGCAGCTCGTGCGTGGACAGACCGGCCGTGGAGTCGGTGACGACCTGCACGCGGGCTGCCATGCAGCGAGGTTACCGGACGGTTAATGTCCGGGAGCAGTGCCAAGCTTGGCAAGATGAGGGAGACCACAGCGGAAATCGCCGAGCTGCAGGCGCTGATGGATGCCGTCTACCCGCGCTCGACCGAGCACCTGCGCGGGATCATCAGCGGCTCCCGCAGGCTCACGGCCGAGGCGATGGTACGGCGGCTGACCGGCATGTGCACGCTCAGCCTGGCGACCGTGACGGCGCGGGGCGAGCCGCGGATCAGCGCGGTCGACGGGCACTTCCTGCACGCGCGATGGGTGTTCACCACGTCCGGGTCTGCGGCGAAGGCGCGCCATCTCCGAGCCCGGCCGACTGCGAGTGTCGCGTACATCGACGGTGAGCGGATCGGCGTGTTCAGCCACGGCCAGGTCGAGTTCCTGACCGCCGAGCACCCCGACTTCGCGGAGATCGAGGAGCACCTGACCAGCCATTACGGCAGTTCGCCGTCGAGCTGGGGCCAGGACATCGTGTACTGCCGCCTCCGACCCACCTGGGTAGTCGGGTTCATACAAGCGGAAGCGAGGTGAAGGCCACCCCTCCCGGGACCTTCACCTCGCCTGGGAACTTGGCCGGGCCGCTGGCGTCCCCTGTGCGTCAACAGCCCGGCACGTCCCGGCTGACTCCCCCTGGCTGTCAGCCCAAGTCGTTGGAACCTCGGCGAGCTACTCCCCGTATCCGGTTCCGTGCGAACCGGCCTGACCGCGAGCTCACCGAGGTCCCGGGAGGTCCCAGCGGCCGACACGCCGGCGGGAGACCTGGCCCGCCGGGCACCCGCATCAGCCGGGTCCTGACACTCGTCCCCTGTGTCGTGTGCCGGACCCGTTGCTGGGACCCCGCCCCGGAAGCAGTGCCCTGACGGTGCACCGCGCCCGGCACAGGCAGGACAGACCCGCAGTCCGCAGCACTCCGGAGCTCTCGGCCGCCGGTCGGCGCCCCCACCGACCAGCACCCGGAGGCCCTCCGCGTCGCCTTCGCCGGTCCGGGCAGTTGCGCGGTGTGCCATGGCCTCTTCATGGTGCACCGCCTTTCGCTGCCGTCGCCGGGGTCGGACTCTGCTTCCTGGAACCTGTCCTACGGCTGTAATTCTTCGTCCGGCAGTCATGTCAGGACGAGGCAGAACAACCGGCAGTTACCCGGCAGCTTCAGCGTTTCGGCGTCACGAAAGAGCGGTGAGTACGTCGTTCGCCAGCCGTCGTACGGCGGCCGCCGGGTCGGGCTGCGGCCACCCGTCCGCGACCGACGCGCTGTGACACGACTCCTGCAATACGGCCCAGGCCGTCGGCAGCATCGGCGGGTCCATGGTGCGCTGCCACGCCAGCAGCTGACCGCAGACGGCATCGCCCGCCTCGGACCGCCCCAGCGCGTGCAGGACCGCCACAGCCTCCGGCAGTACTTCGAGCAGGTACACGACCCGCCCTTCGAGCAGGAGCCGGTTCAGGGCGTCCAGGACGGCCTGCCGGGCCTGCTCGACCTCCCCGGCGGCACGGGCCAGCCGGGACCGGTACAGCATCACCAGGTAGTCGAAGTACCCGCGGTGTCCGCGGATGTCCGCGTCGGCCTGGTCGAGCAGGGCGCGCGCTTCGTCGTACCGGCCGTCCTGGTACTCGACCATCGCGAGGCAGCTGGCGACCTTGGTGCGTTCCGGGTCGTCCGGGGCCTGGCTGTCGCGGGCGAGCTCAGCCCAGTGCCGTGCGCCCGCCAGGTTCCCCAGCTCCAGGTCGACCCGGCTGAGGGCGATGTAGCCGATCTCGTCCGGGTACACGCCCGGATTGACCAGCGCGGCCTCCCATGCCAGCAAAAGCTCCTTGGCCTCCACCAGCCGCCCCCAACGCAGCAACGCGAGCCCGCAGGTCGCCTGCACGGTTGTAGAGCGCTGTATGTCGCCATGCTTCCGTGCGTCGTCCACCAACGCCGGGATCTCCGCCAGGCTCTGTGTATCGAGCAGGTGCGACCCCGAGGACACCCAGCCGCCACGGGCGACCAGACCCATCTCGGTCTCGCCCGGGATGAGCTTTCGGGCCTCCTCGTAGTGCCGACGCGCTCCGTGGATGTCACCGGTCAGACTGGACAACCGGCCGGCGATGGCGAGCAGCCGGCCGCTCGTCTCCTTGTCGGACACGTTCGACGCGCACAGCGTCGCCCACCGGATCCCGCTCTCGGCCACGCTCGCCTGGTACTGCCAGGCGATCCGGAACCCGAGCACGATCCGCGCCGCCGTGTCCCACTCCCCCAGCTCGGCCGCCCGTGTCAGCGCCACCTCGAACAGCGCCGAGTTCGCATGCGCCGCCCGGTACCGCCGGTCGCGGTCCGGCGACGACCACGCGCCCTCCAGCCCGGCCACGGACGTCGTACACCACTCGACCGCCCGGTTCCGGAACTCGGTGAGGTCGTCTCCCTGCGACGACAGCCCCGCGTACGCGTGCTCCCGGATCGTCTCCAGGAGCTTGTACCGCGCGCCGTACAGCCGCTCGAACTCCGGCACCGGCTGCAGCAGCGACTTCTCCACCAGCTCGGCCAGCAGCATCGGTACGTCGATCTCGTGAATCGGGGCGCCCGTACACACGCCGGCCACCGCCTCCAGTGTGAACGGCGACCCGAGCACCGACGCCCGGTACAGCAGCTGTCGCGCGGCGTCCGACAGCCCGTCCACGCTCCACGCGATCGTGTCCGCCAACGTCCGCTGATGCGGCGCCCCGAACCGCCGCGGCCCGGACAGCAACCGGAAGCGGTCGTCCAGCGCGGCCAGGATCGTGTCCACCGACAACGACCCGGCCCGCGCGGCCGCCAGCTCCAGCGCCAGCGGCAGGCCGTCCAGCCGCCGGCACAGCCGCGCCACGGTAGGGGCGTTCTCCCGGGTCAGCGTGAAGTCCGGGCGGACCCGCGCGACCCGCCGGCAGAACATCTCGACGGCCGGCGACGCCGCGATCTCCTCGAAGTTCTCGTCGTTCGCCGGTACGCCGAGCACCTGGACGCGCCGCACCACCTCGTCCGGCAGGCCGAGCGGGATGCGGGACGTGACGAGTACGCCGACGCCCGGGAAGCTCCGGACCATCCGGTTCGCGACGGTCGCGACGCCGTCGAGCACGTGCTCGGCGTTGTCCTCGACGATCACCAGGTCACCCGGGCGGCGGCCGGACAGTACGTCGTCGAGGTCCGACGTACCGGGGGCGGTGCCGAAGGCGTCGAGGATCGCCGAGGTGACGGCGGCATCGCGCTGCACCGTCGTCAGATCCACGACCACGACGGTGGTGTCCGCGCCGGAGAACCGGTCCGCGGCCGCCAGCGCGAGCTCGGTCTTCCCGACCCCGCCCGGCCCGACGAGCGTGACGAGCCGGTTCTGCCGAAGCAGGCCCTCGAGCTCGAACAGCTCCTGCTCACGCCCGACCAGCCCGTCCGGGATCGGCCGGGTCCCGCGCCACCGCAGCCCGGTGGGCGCCGGGTCGGCAACCGAAACGGTCGGAGGATTCACCGCAGGACGGACGACGGGCCGCCCGGACCCGTGCCCCGCCGCCTGCAGGAACTCGGCGACGTCCTGGAGGCCCAAAGCGGACGCCAGCAACCGGACGGAGTCCTTGCGCGGGCGCGCGACCCGGCCGGCCTCCATCTCCCGGATCGAACGCACACTCAGCCCGGCCCGGTCGGCCAGCTCCTCCTGGGAAAGGCCGGACTGGACCCTCAAGTCGAGCAGCAGCTCGGCGAACCCTCGCCGACCGCCCGCCCGGCCATCCACGTCCGACACAGCCCGTCACCCCTCTGGAGGCCTCACGTACCTGACACAACATAGCGTGACGGGCGTGTGCTCCGCCGGACTGCCCGGCGTGCGAGCAGCGGTCCAGGCCGCCGGAAAGGGGCCGTGATCAAATGCTTGCGCGATCAGAAATACGCGTTTCAAGCACTCACACGAACCGAGGACGATTCATTGTCGGCGGCGTACAGAGAAAGCACGCCGGCCCAGTCGTCGAGCCGCGCGCTGGTGTCGGCGCGGCCGGAATCGGCATTCAGCAGGCTGCCGTCGCAAATCCCCCGGGTCGCGCGAACCAGGAGCTCAACGGTGACATCGCGCAGCGAGTCCAGGGCAGCCATGCGGCAATTCAACCGGGTTCGTGTTTCGCAAACGTAACGCCGCCACCAACATCACAATAAGTCACCAAAATACGGCGCCGGTTATTACCGGGTAGTCCGCTAACCGGCCAGGAACGACAACCGCACTTGCCGGTCGGGATTGTCCCGATTGGTGTCCACCAGGCAGACCGACTGCCACGTTCCGAGCGTCAGCCGGCCGCCGAGCACGGGCACCGTCGCGTACGGCGGGATCAGCGCAGGCAGCACGTGGTCGCGGCCGTGACCGGGCGACCCGTGCCGGTGCCGCCAGTCGAAGTCCCGCGGCAGCAGGTCCTCAAGGACGGCGAGCAGGTCGTCGTCGCTGCCCGCACCGGTCTCGAGGATCGCGACCCCCGCCGTTGCATGCGGTACGAACACGTGCAGCAGGCCGTCGCCGCGCCCGGAGACGAACTGCTCGCACCGGCCCGTGAGGTCGAGGACGACCTCACGGGAACCGGTGTGAACCTGCAGAACGACGGAGTCCATCACGCCGGAACGATGTTGACCAGCTTCGGCGCCCGCACGATCACCTTGCGGGTCCCGCGGCCGTCCAGCGCCTTCTGGATCGCCTCGGACGCCAGCGCCAACTGCTCCAGGTCGGCGTCGGTGATACCCGGCGCCACCTCCAGCCGGTCCTTCACCTTGCCGGCCACCTGCACCACGCAGGTCACGGTGTCCTCGACCAGCAGCGCCGGGTCCACCTTCGGCCAGCCGGCCTTGGCGACCGTCGGCTCGTGGCCCAGCTCCTCCCACATCTCCTCGGCCGTGTACGGCGCGACCAGGCTCAGCAGGACCGCCACCGTCTCGACCGCCTCGCGGACCGCCGGGTCGGCGGCGCCCGGGCCGGCGTCGATCGCCTTCCGGGTCGCGTTCACCAGCTCCATGATCCGGGCGACCATCACGTTGAACCGGTGCGAGTCGATCAGCTCGGCCGCGTCCGCGATCGTCCGGTGGGTCAGCTTCCGCAGCTCCGGGTCACCCGCCGCCGGGTCGGTACCGGCGGGCGACGAGACCGCGCCGGCCAGCCGCCAGGCGCGCTGCAGGAACTTCAGCGAACCACCCGGGGACATGTCGGCCCAGTCGATGTCGTCGGCCGGCGGCCCCGCGAACACCATCGTCAGCCGGACCGCGTCCACGCCGTACTCGTCGATCATGTCGCCCAGGTTCACGCCGTTGCCCAGGGACTTGCTCATCGCCTTGCCCTGGTTGATGACCTGGCCCTGGTTCAGCAGCCGGGTGAACGGCTCCACCACGCTCAGCATGCCCATGTCGTGCAGCGCCTTCACGAAGAAGCGCGCGTACATGAGGTGCAGTACGGCGTGCTCCTTGCCGCCGACGTACTGGTAGACCGACATCCACCGCTCCGCCGTGGCCTGGTCGAACGGGCCGTCGGTGTACTCCGGGGACAGGTAGCGCAGGAAGTACCAGGACGAGTCGACGAACGTGTCCATCGTGTCGGTGTCGCGCTCGGCCGGCCCGCCGCACTTCGGGCACTCGACCTCGACCCAGTCGCGGGCGGCCGCCAGCGGCGAGACGCCCTTCGGCTGCAGGTCGGCGCCGCGCAGGTCCGGCAGCTCCATCGGCAGCTGGTCGTCCGGGACCGGCACCTCGCCGCAGGACGGGCAGTGGATGATCGGGATCGGGCAGCCCCAGTACCGCTGCCGGCTCAGCAGCCAGTCACGCAGCCGGTAGTTGATGGTCCGCTCGCCCAGACCCTTGTCCTGCAGCCAGTCGATGATCCGGGTCTTCGCCTCGGCGATCTCCAGCCCGTCCAGGCTGATTTCGTCGTTCGCGCTGTTGATCGCCGGGCCCTCACCGGTGAACGCCTTGCCGTCGAAGCCCTCGGTCGGCTGCACGGTCCGGACGATCGGCAGACCGAACTTCTCGGCGAACTCCCAGTCGCGGGTGTCCTGCCCCGGGACCGCCATGATCGCGCCGGTGCCGTAGTCGGCCAGCACGTAGTCGGCGGCCCAGATCGGGATCCGCTGCCCGGTCACCGGGTTGATCGCGTACGAGCCCAGGAAGACGCCGGTCTTGTCCCGCTCGGTGCTCTGCCGCTCGATCTCGGTGGTCGCCTTGACCTTGGTCAGGTACTCGTCGAACGCGGCCTGCTGGTCCGGCGTGACCAGCTCGGCGGCCAGCTTGGCGTCCGGCGCGACCACCATGAAGGTGGCGCCGAACAGCGTGTCCGGACGGGTGGTGAACACCCGGATCGGCTCGTCGCGGCCCTCCACCTGGAAGTCGGCGAACGCACCCTCGGAGCGGCCGATCCAGTTCCGCTGCATCAGCAGGATCTCTTCGGGCCACTGCAGCTGGTCCATGTCGTCCAGCAGCCGCTGCGCGTACTCGGTGGTCTTGAAGTACCACTGGGTCAGCTCGCGCTTGGTGACCTCCCAGCCACAGCGCTCACACCGCCCCTGCACGACCTGCTCGTTGGCCAGCACGGTCTGGTCGTTCGGGCACCAGTTGACGTACGACGCCTTCCGGTACGCCAGGCCGCGCTCGTAGAAGCGCAGGAACAGCCACTGCGTCCACCGGTAGTACTCCGGGTCGGACGTGTGCAGCCGGCGCGACCAGTCGAAGCTCAGCGCGTACCGCCGGATCGACTCCGCCTGGGTCTCGATGTTGGCGTACGTGTACGTCGCCGGGTGCTCGTTGCGCTTGATCGCGGCGTTCTCGGCCGGCAGCCCGAACGAGTCCCAGCCGATCGGGTTCAGGACGTCGTACCCCTGCTGGAACCAGTAGCGCGCCAGCACGTCGTGCAGCGCGAACACCTCGCCGTGACCCATGTGCAGGTCGCCCGACGGGTACGAGAACATCGTGAGCGCGTAACGACGCTCCGCCGAGCCGTCGTCCTTCGCCTTGAACGGGTCCAGCTTCTCCCACACGGGTCGCCACTTGGCCTGCATGGCGTTGAAGTCGTAGCCACCCCGGTCGATCGGAGTGTCGTCCACCTGCTCGCTCACGGTCCTACTCCTGCTTCGTGGATTGTTGAGCCTAAATCTGCCAGAAATGAAAAATCCCCTCACACAGGAGGGGGTGCCGTACTGACCGGCGCTCAGCGCCTGGATGCCAGTACGGCTAAGTAAGGAGCAGGCTCACTCGCATACGCTCAGAGTAGCACCGGCCCGGTGCCCTCTGAGCGACGCGGGGTTCAGTGACCGCCAGGTGGCGGGGCGCGCGGGCGGCGGCCAGGGGCCTGGGTGGGCGGCTGCTGGTTGCTCTGCGGAGCCACCGGCGCGGGCAGGTTGGCGACCTCGTACTCGGCCAGCCGCAGGTGCCCGGTCGTGCTCGGCATCGTCGGCGGCTCCAGGAACCGCAGGTGCGACGTGTGGTCGAACAACTCGCTGCACACCCACCCACCGGCCGTCCACGGCGACACGATGATGCAGGGCACCCGGAATCTTCGAGGCGATGTACTGCGCGCCCGCGGCCGGCGTGCCCTGGTTCGGGTGCTCGTTCTGGTCGATCGGCGGGAACAGCCAGCTGACCCGGGGCAGCCGGTCGTTGATCGCGTCGTACTCGAACTGGCCCGGCGCGGCCGGGGTCCGCGTGTTCAGGTACAGCGGCGAGTTCGGGGCGGCGTCGCGGAAGCCCTTGAAGTACGGGTATCCCTGGCTCTTCATCCCCCCGTCCTCCCAGTAGAACTTCCAGCTCACGCCCGCGTCGGTCAGGTACTCGGCGTACGTGCGCCACGAGTTCACGTTCATCGCGTTGGTCAGGATCGGGCCGCCGCGCTCACCCTCGGGGTCTGTTCCTTGAAGTACCCATCAGCAGCGGGATGCGGGACTGGTCGCCGGCGACGTACCGGCGGATGGCATCGCGAGTGCGGATGTGGTCCGGCTGTCGAGGTGGAACGGCAACTGGTAGCCGTCGGGGTTCTTGTCGGTCGGCTGGTAGAACACGTTCCGCCCGGTCGGCAGCGTCAGCGCGTGCGGGTCCGCGAAGCCCCGGACCCCGGACATCGCGCCGAAGTAGTGGTCGAAGCTCCGGTTCTCCTGCATCAGCAGTACGACGTGCTCGACGTCCCGCAACGACGGACGTGTACTCGGTGGCGGTGCCGCGAGTGCCTTCCCGACGTTCGGTGCCAGGGCGAACAGTGCCGCTCCTCCTCTTACAGGAACTCCGTACCGCCCGTACGGCGGTGGTCGCCAGGGGTGCGGCCGTACTTGCGTTTGAACGCAGTGGAGAACGGCCGTACGTCGGAGTACCCGCAGGCCCGTGCCACGTCCGTGACGGAGAGCGTGTGGTCCAGGAGGAGCTGTGCGGCGAGTTCCAGCCGCAGCCGCCACAGCGTCGACATGATCGAGTCACCGGTCTGCTGGGTGAACAACCGCTCCGCATGGCGCTCGGACAGGTGGGCCGCTGCCGCGACGTCCCGCACGGTGATCGGCCGCGACAGGTTGTCGCGCAGGTGCCGCTGCATCGCCTCTACGACTAACGGCCCCCTGTCGCGACGCACTGGTTCAACAGCCAGGTCTTCGTCGCGGGCGAAGGCCCGAGCCGTCTCCAGAACGAGCGTTGAGCCCAGAGCTGCCAAAGCAGTTCCGTAGCCGGACACCGGGGCCGCAGCTTCCCGCGCCAGTGCAGTAACAAGTGCTGGGAGCGCACCCGTTCGTCTGGACATGACAGGGCCATCAGCACGTGTCAGCCCGGACCACCATCCGACCTCGTCCGAGCCTGGACGAAAGGTAAAACCCCAGAACGCGATCCCCAGCGGCTCCGCCCGCGACGACTCGATCTCATGAACATCACCAGGCCGCGCGAGGAACACCGAGCCCGGTACCACGTCGTACTGCACGGATCCGTTGTTGAAGCGCCCCTCCCCCGAGTACGCCAGGCAGACCTCGTGGAAGGAGTGGCTGTGCCAGTAGTTGCGCCAGTACTCCGGCTGGTAGTGGCCCCAGCTCAGGAAGTCCGCGCGGAAGCCGTCGACCTCGCAGGACTCCAGGAGCCCCGCGAGGTCGACGAACCGGTCAGCACTGCCTACGTCGGCGAGCGTCAAACGGCACTCCTGCCCGTGGGGTCGACTCCACGCAGCATCATGCCCTGGCCGAGCGACCAGTCGTGGGTCTTCACCGTCGGCGGGTCGGAGGGGTCGCGGTACTGGATCAGCCAGGTGGTCCGGGGCTCGTCGCTGGTGTTCACGCCGGACCCGTGCACGGTCAGGTACGTGAAGAACAGGACGTCGCCTGCCTCGGCCGGCTGCGGCGTCGCCTCATCGAAAGCCGGCTCGAGCAGGTGGTACGACCCCTCCGCCTCGTGCTCGCGCGGCCCGGACTTGTGACTGCCCGGGATGATCCGTACGCAGCCCTTCTCGACCGGGGCGTCGTCGAAGTGGAAGATCGCCGCCCCGACCCGGTGGTACGTGTGCGGGAAGAACGGGTGGTCCTGGTGCAGCGGGAACGGCGAACCGTTCTCCGGCGGCTTCACGAACAGCTTGGTGTGGTGCAGCTGCACGTTGTCGACACCCATCACCGCGGCGGCCACGTCGGTGAATCGCGGGTCGACGAGGAGCTTCGCGAACTCCGCGTCGTAGAACTGCGCGTCGTGCAGGTGCTGCAGCTTGGTGGGCGCCTCCGCCATGTCGCGAGCGGCCCCCCAGGTCGGGTCGTCGCCACGGTTCAGCTGCGCCAGCAGGTCGTGGCTGCGCTTGCGGTAGTACGCCGCTTCTTCCTTGCTGAGCAGGCCTTTCACCAGTACGAAGCCGTCGGCGGCGTACTGCTGCGCGAGCGACGACAGCTCGGGCCGCTCGGATGTGATCGTCATCTCGGAGTACCTCCTGATCGGGTACTTCGAGCCTACGAACGGCGGCGTCCGGGCGGGAGGACCCGACCGGACGCCGATGTTCGTCAAACGGACATGCTCACTCGTCGTCGTCCTGAACGGTGATCGGCCGCAACCGTGCCCACAGGACGAACAGGGCCGCGAACACCAGCATCCCGAGGCCGCCCCACAGGTTGATGTTGATCCCGGCCGCCTTGTCCGTCTCGGCCTGGCTGCCGGTCAGTCCGAGGATCGTCAGCACCACGCCGTAGATGCCGACCAGCAGCGCGATCACGATCCGGATGTCGAACGCTCCGGCCTTCTTCTTCTCCGCCATCACGACCTCCTTGTCAGCCGAAGATGATGTTCAGGGCGATGGTCATCGCGAGCGAGATGCCCGCCAGCAGCACCGGCTTGCGGTACCAGCCGCCGTCGCCGGCCACCGCCACCTCGGTGCGCTGTTCCTTCGGGGTCAGTGAGTACACGAGCCCGACCAGCTCGGTGTCGCGCTTCGGCGTCGTCGCCAGGCTGACCAGCACGCTGATCACGATGTCGATCGCGAACGCCGCACCGGCGCCGACGAAGCTGGCGCCCTGACCGGGCAGGTTGATGACGCCGTTCTCGGACAGGACGAACACCAGGATCGCGGTCGCGGTCCCGCTGACCAGGCCGATCCAGCCGGCCGCCGCGGTCATCCGCTTCCAGAACATACCGAGGATGAACGTCGCGAACAGCGGCGCGTTGAAGAACGAGAACAGCTGCTGCAGGTAGTCCATCAGGTTGCTGTAGCCGGAGGCGATCGCCGCGGTGCCGATCGCGATCAGCGTACCGGCCACGGTCACCCAGCGACCGGTCCGCAGGTAGAAGTCGTCCGGGCGGTCCTTGATCAGGTACCGCTCGATGATGTCGTACGACATGACTGTGTTGAACGAGCTCAGGTTGGCCGCCATCCCGGCCATGAACGACGCCAGCAGCCCGGTGATCGCGAGGCCGAGCATGCCGTTCGGGAGCAGGTCGCGCATCAGCAGCAGGATCGCGTCGTTGTAGTCGACATCACCGCTGCCGTTCGCCTTGAACTGCGCCAGCTCCGGTACGACGACCGCGGCGATGATGCCGGGGATGATCACGATGAACGGGATGAACATCTTCGGGAACGAGCCGATGATCGGGGTCCGCCGGGCCGCCGACATGTTCTTCGACGCCATCGCCCGCTGCACCTCGACGAAGTTCGTCGTCCAGTACCCGAACGACAGCACGAAGCCGAGGCCGAACACGATGCCGATCACCGACAGGAAGCTGTTGCCGAAGCCACTCAGCGCATTGCCCGGCCAGGCCGACATCTGCGCGTCGCCGCCCGGCGACGCGGACACCTTGTCGACCAGGCCCTGCCAGCCGCCGACCTTGTGCAGGCCGACCAGGGTCAGCGGCAGCAGCGCGGCGACGATCACGAAGAACTGCAGCACCTCGTTGTAGATGGCCGCCGACAGACCACCGAGGGTGATGTAGCTGAGCACGATCGCGGCGGCGACGATCACCGACACCCAGATCGGCCAGCCGAGCAGGACGTTCACGATCGTGGCCAGCAGGAACAGGTTCACGCCCGCGATCAGTACCTGGGCCAGCGCGAAGCTGATCGCGTTCACCAGGTGCGCGGGCTTCCCGAACCGGCGGAGCATGAACTCCGGGACACTGCGGACCTTCGAGCCGTAGTAGAACGGCATCATCACGACGCCGAGGAACAGCATCGCCGGGACCGCGCCGATCCAGAAGTAGTGCACGGTCGGCATCCCGTACTGCGCGCCGTTCGCGGACATCCCCATGATCTCGATCGCGCCGAGGTTGGCCGAGATGAACGCCAGCCCGGTGACCCAGGCGGGCAGCGAACGGCCGGACAGGAAGAAGTCCAGGCTGCTCGATACCGCGCGTCTGGCCAGGTAGCCGATGCCGAGCACGAAGACGAAGTACAGGGCGATGATGACGTAGTCGATCGCCGTGGCATCCAGTCTGAGGATGGATTGTTGCGGAAGCATCGGCCCTCCGGATCGTCGGCTGTGACGGATCGTGTTGTTACCGATCAGGAACGTTACTCCCCTTTTCAACCAGCCGCGGGCCGACCCGGCGACCGATCCGTCTCCACCCGGATCTCCACCCCTGGTCGGTCCTCACCGAGGGCAGTCCAGGCCTACCGTCCGTGACATGAGCCTCGGAACGTTGCCCAACGCACTCATCGTGATCGCCGTCGTGGTGGCCGTCCTCGCGCGGCGGCTGTCCTGGTCGGAGCTGGAGAACTCCGATGCCGACGTCTGGCGCGGGCCGGTGGTCCTGATGGGCGTCGGGGTCTATCAGCTGTACAACAAGCACGTCCCGCTGGGCGTCGCCGGCATCACGCTGCTGGTCGTCGGCGCCGCGGTCGCCCTGGTCGCGGGGGTCGCGGCCGGACGGGTCGCCCAGGTCCAGCGACGCGCCGGGAAGGTGTTCTACCGACTCGGTCTGCCCGGACTCGGCATCATGGTGGCCTACCTGGTCGTCCGGCTCGCCCTGGCCGGCGTCGGGCACCTGGCGGGCGTACCGTCGGCGGGCGGCGGCGCGCTGATGCTGTCGATCGGCGCGAACCTGCTGACTCAGTCGATGATCATCCAGAGCAAGGCGAGCCACGCCGAGGAGGAGTACAGCAACCAGTGAAGCTGAAGGCGCTGCTGCCGCCCCGTCCGCACGGTGAGGCCGGCTGGGTCGGTCGCGTACTCACGGCCGGCGTGGCAGTCGCCGTCCTGGTCACGGCCCGCCCCGCGGACGGCTGGGTCTGGGCCGTCCTCGGCGTGACGTTCGGGGTCTTCCTGGTCGGTTCGGCCCTGATGGCCACCCGGCCGTACGTCGCGTTCGGGCTCCTGCTGGCGGTCGCGGTCTGCAACGCGGCGATCGCGGGCTACCCGCAGTCGAACGCGCTCGTCCTGGTCCTGGTCTCGATCACGGACATCGCCGTGATCAACTTCAAACGGCGCGGCAACCGCCCGATCATTGCCGCGGGCATCGGTATCGCGGCCGCCTACGCGGTGTCGGCGTGGCTGTTCGACCAGTCGGACACCTGGTACTTCACCCAGCTGCTGTGGGCCGCCGTACTGACTGCTTTCGGGTTGAACCGGCGGCAGTACGAGGCGCAGGCGCGACAGACCGAGCAGTTGCTGGAGCAGACCCAGTTGGCGCAGAGCGAGCACGCCCGCGCCGCGGCGCTGGAGGAGCGTGGACGGATCGCCCGCGACCTGCACGACGTACTGGCGCATTCGCTGGGCGCGTTGAGCGTGCAGCTCGAGGTGGCCGAGGCGTTGCTGGCGGAGCGGTCCGACACGGCCGGTGCACTCGACCGGGTCCGGCGGTCGCGGAAGCTCGCCGTACAGGGGCTGACCGAGGCGCGGAGTGCGGTGGCCGCGCTGCGGGCGGACGAAGTACCGGAGCTGCCTGCGGCGCTGGCGGCGATGGCGGAGCAGCACGAGAAGGACCACGGGACTCCGGTACGGCTGACGGTGACCGGCGGGCGGAAGCTCGACTCAGGTGTGGCGGTCGCGCTGCTCGGCGCGGCCCGTGAGGCGCTGACGAATGCGGCGAAGCATGCACCTGGTCAGATTGTTGACATGCGGATTGTCTACGACGACGGCGTCCGGGTGTCGGTGCGGAACAAGGGGGTCACCAGCGGCGAGGGCTTCGGGCTCGCCGGGATGCGGGAACGGCTGGCGCTGGTGGGCGGGACGTTGACGGCAGGCCCCGATGGCGACGACTGGTTGGTGATGGCGGAGGTTGACTGAGGTGATCCGGGTAGTGGTGGCCGACGACCAGCAGGTGGTCCGGGAAGGACTGGTCGCGCTGCTCGGCCTGATCGACGGCGTCGAGGTCGCGGGCGCCGCCGGGAACGGCGTCGAGGCCGTCGATCTGGTGGCCAAGGGCACCGTGGACGTCGTACTGATGGACCTGCGGATGCCGGTCCTGGACGGTATCCAGGCGACCGCCCGGATCACCGCCGACCACCCGGGCGTCGCCGTACTGGTGCTGACGACGTACGCCGACGACGCGTCGATCGCGAACGCGCTCCGGGCCGGCGCCCGCGGCTACCTGACCAAGGACGCAGGTCGCGCCGAGATCGGCGCCGCGCTCCGGTCCACGGCCGCCGGGCAGTCGACGTTCGACCCCGAGGTCTCCAAGCGCCTGATCGCCGGCCTCGCACCGGCGGCGGACGGCGGCAACGACGGCCTCACCGCCCGCGAGACCGAGGTACTGCGGCTGATCGCCCGCGGACTGAGCAACCCGGAGATCGCCGGCGAACTGTTCATCAGCGAGGCGACCGTGAAGACCCACATCAACAACACGTTCGCGAAGATCGGCGCCCGCCACCGGGCGGAAGCGGTCCGCTACGCGTACCGCAACGGGATCGTGTCAGAGGCGTAGCTCGGCCACGACGGGACGGTGGTCGCTGCCGGTCGGCGCCATCACCCAGGCCTTCGTCGGCGTGATACCGCGGACCAGGATGTGGTCGATGCGCGCCATCGGGAACGCCGACGGCCAGGTGAACCCGAACCCGGTCCCGGCCGCCCCCTGCGCCGAACGCAGCCCGACGGTCAGCGGCGCGAGGCTCCGGTCGTTGACCGTACCGTTGAAGTCGCCCATCACGATCACCGACTTCGACTTGTCGGCCGCGATCTGCTCGCCGAGCTCCTTGATCGTCTTGTTGCGCTGGTCGGAGGTGAATCCGCTGGTCCCGATCCGGACCGAGGCCAGGTGCGCGACGTACACCGCGACCGTCCCCTTCGGCGTCCGCACCTCGGCGCGGAGCGCCCGCGTCCAGGCGAAGCCGACGTCCACCGACTTCGTCTCGACCACCGGGAACTTCGACCACAGCGCGACCGTGTCCCGCGTCACCTCGTACGGGTACGTCTTGGCGAACGACGCCTTGTAGATCTTGAGGTCCGCCGGGGTGAGCTCCTCCAGCGCGACGACGTCCGCGTCCGCGCCGAGCAGGTCCTTCGCGGTCTGCTGGGGCGCCGGGTTCGCGGCGTCCACGTTGTGCGTCAGCACCCGCAGGTCGTACGCGCCGCCGGTCGACTTCCCCGGCAGCAGCAGGTGGCCGAACATCAGGCCCCAGATCGCCGCCGGCAACAGCAGCGCGACACCGGCCGTCGCGGAGCGCCGTACCAGCGCGGCGACGCCGAGTACCGGGACGGTGACGCCGACCCACGGCAGGAAGGTGTCGAGCAGGCTGCCGAGGTTGCCGATCGAGTTCGGCACGCTGCGGTGGAACAACAGCACCAGCCCGGCAAGAATCGCCAGCACCGCGATCACCCAGCCGCGGCGCCACATGCCACCGGTCTTCTTCCGGCGGCGCGCTGCTGTGCGCGTCGGCGGTCGCGTACGGGTGGCGACAGCGGTCTGGCGGTCCGGCATGCCAGCGATTGTTGCGGACGTCCGGCCCGGACCAAAGCCCGTGCCCGGTCAGGTACGGCGATTTCATCCGTACGGACGACGATCCGGCACCGGAATGATGAGGAATCCGTGAGAAAGCTGGTGCCTTCGGGTGACCTCACCCACAATGCCGGTATGCCGATCAGCGAGCCGTTCGTCGTCAAGCGCCACGGCCTGGGTACGACGAAGACCGCCCTCGCGCTCGGCACCGCGGTGTTCGGCGCACTGGTCCTGCTGACGCTCGGGATCGTCGTGGTGCAATCGATCCGCGGGGCCTCGGTCCGCGCGCCGCTCGAGGCGGTCTGGCTGAGCTGGGGCGGTACGCCGCTGATCTTCGCGGTCGGCCTGCCCGTACTGCTCCTGGTCGGCGCGATCACCGCGCTCGAGGAACGCCACGACCAGGACGCGGACGACGTACTGCTGACCGTCGACGACACCGGCATCCACCTCGGCGGCGACCAGCCGCGGACGATCCCGTGGGGCGAGGTCCGCGGCGTCTGCCGGGTCGAACGCCACGAGACCGAGGAGACCTGGGAGCCCCGCCTGGTCGTGATGCTCGTCGACGAGGACGCACTCCCCCGCAGTACCAAGGCCTGGGGCCCGTCCTGCCCGTGGCCCGGCACCCACGAGATCCTCGGCCGCACCCTCCCGTACGACGAACTCGTCACCGCCGTCGCCGAACGCGCACCCCAGGTCCGCGTCACCGACCGCGGCCGGGTGGAGGACTGAGCTAGCGTCGGCGTATGGCAGCCCCCGACATCAACAGCCCTGAGGAGCAAGCGCGGTACGAACGCGGCCTGGAGGTCCTGAACGCGATCGACGGCGGCGGCGCCCCCGCGGTGATGAACAGCCTCGGCGACATCGCGCCCGCCCTCGCCCACCACATCGTCGCGTTCGGCTTCGGCGACCTGTATTCGCGGCCCGCCCTCGAACCGAAGCAGCGCCAACTCGTCACACTCGGCATCCTCGCCGCGCTCGGCGGCTGCGAACCCGAACTGGAGGTCCACATCAAGACCTCCCTCAACGTCGGCCTCACCCCCGCCGAGATCGTCGAGTCCTTCATCCACACCGCCGGCTATGCCGGTTTCCCCCGCGCCATCAACGCCATCACCGTCGCCAAGAAGGTCTTCACCGACCGCGGCATCCACGTCACCGACCGAGCCGCTCCACCGGCAGAAACAGACCGTCAGCCCTGAGGGGCGAGGTACTTCTCGAGGTCGGAGAGGACGTCCATGGCGCCGATCGGGCCGAGGCCGAGGAACCAGACCTCGTCGTCGACGCGTTGTGCCTTGCCTGCCTTGACGGCCGGGAGGGACTTCCAGAGGTTGCTGTTGACAACCTTCGTCTCGTCGGTGGTGTCCGGCTTGCCGTAGCTGGAGTAGAAGATCCGGTCGCCGTCGGCCTTGCCGATGTTCTCCTGGGAGACCGCGACCGCGAGGTCCTGAACGTCCTGGAGCTTCGGGCGCGGCAGGCCGACGTCCTTCAGGATCACGCCGATGAACGACAGGTTGCCGTACAGCCGGATCTCGCCCGGGCGGAACCGGACGAGCGAGATCGTCGGCGTACCGTCGACCTTCTTCTTCACGTCGTTCGCGCGGGCCTGGTAGCCGTTCAGGATCGACGTCGCCTTGGTCTCCTCGCCGACCGCGTCCGCGACCAGCAGGAAGTTCTCCTTCCACGGGAACCCGGGGCGGATGCTGAACACGGTCGGCGCGATCGCGCTGAGCTTGTCGTACAGGTCCTTGGCGCGCAGCTTGCTGCCCAGGATCAGGTCCGGCTTGAGCGCCGCGATCGCCTCCAGGTTCAGCTCGCTGATCCCGCCGACGGTCTTGATCCCCTGCGCCTTCTCGGCGAGGTACGACGGTACGCCGCTCTGCCCGGCCGTGGTCGCCATCCCGACCGGGGTGATGCCGAGCGCGAGTACGTCGTCCAGTTCGCCGCTGTCGAGGACGACGATCCGCTCCGGCTTCTTCGGCAGCTGCACCGAGCCGACCGCGTCCTTCACCGTCCGCGGGAACACGCCGGGCGCGGCGTCCGACCCGAGTTTCGCGGTCTCCGCGTCGGCGGTGCTGAACAGCCGCCCGCCGGTCGCCACTTCCTTGTCACCGACGCCGGTGTCCGCACTCTTGGTGTCCCCGCCGCCGCAGCCGGCCAGCGCCAGTACGGCGGCCGAGGCGACGATCCCGATCAGCTTCTTCACAGAGGTTGACCCTACAACAACACTGGTTAGGCTCACCTAACCAGGTCCACCAGCTGACCGGCCGCCAGTACGACGGTCCGCTCGCCGCTCGGCAGCGCGATCCGGTACGTCCCGGCCACGGTCGCCCGGACGGTCGCCGTGGTCAGCTCGCGGTCGCGCCAGGCCACGTCGAACACCAGCCCGCCGCGCGCCCGCAGCCCGCGGAACGACCCGTCCGGCCACTCGGCCGGCAGCGCGGGCAGTACCCGGACGACGTCGGTGTGGCTCTGCAGCAGGAGTTCCGGGAGGCAGCCGGTGATGCCGAAGTTCGCGTCGATCTGGAAGATGTCGCCGTCGCGGGACATCAGGTTCCCGGACACGAGGCGGCTCAGGTAGTCCTGGATCACCGCGACGGCCTTCGACGGCTCGTACAGCCGCGCCCACAACGCGACCAGCCAGGCGGCGGTCCACCCGCCGTTGGTCGCACCATCGGTCCGTCGCTCCAGCGAAGTACGAGCGGCCGCGGCCCACTCCGGCGTACGGTCCGGGTCGATCTCGGCGCCCGGGTACAGGCCGTACAGGTGCGACTGGTGGCGGTGATGGATCTCGGACGGCGTCCAGTCCGTCGGCCATTCGTGCAGCCGGCCGTCTGGGGTGATGCGGATCCCCGGCAGCCGGTCCCGCGCGGCCGCGGCCTGTGACGCCAGCTCAGAGTCCAGCCCGAGCACGTCCTCCGCCTCGCGGAGGTTCGCGAACAGCTCGCGGATCAGCCAGATGTCGAACGTCGACGTCAGGTCGACCGATGCCTTCTCACCGGACGGCAGCACGAAATGGTGCTCCGGCGCCGTCGACGGGACGAACTGCAGTACGCCGTCCCGGTCCTCGACGAGCATCGCCAGCACGAACGACGACGCGCCCGCGATGATCGGATACGCGCGCTCGCGCAGAAAGCCGGCGTCCAGTGTGAACCGGTAGTGCTCCATCAAGTGCGCCGTCAGCCACACCCCGCAGGTCGCGCACATCGCCCAGACGGGATCGTCGCCGCCCTCGCCGACGGGCCAGGTCGCCCTCCAGAGGTCGGAGTTGTGGTGCGAGACCCACCCGGGAGCGTCGTACAGGCTCCGCGCTGTCTCGGCGCCCGACGCCGCGAGTCCTTCGAGCAGGTCGGTGAGCGGTTCGAAGCACTCGCTCAGCCCGGTCAGGTCGGCGAGCCAGTAGTTCATCTGAGTGTTGATGTTGTTGGTCCAGTCGCTGGCCCACATCGGCCGCAGGTCCTGGTTCCAGATGCCCTGCAGGTTGGCGGCCTGCGTTCCGGGGCGGGAGGACGCGATCAGCAGGTACCGCCCGAGGTTGAACGCGAGCGCGACCAGATCCGGGTCGCTGCCACCGGCCGCGATCGACTGCAGACGTTCGTCCGTAGGATTGTTGACAATCGACCCGAGCTCCAGCGACGCCCGGTCGTACAGCGCCAGGTGGTCCTCGACGTGCCGCTCCCGCAGCTTGTCCACGGCAACCGCATCCAGTACGTCGACCGCCGCCCGCAACGCGACCTGCGGATCCCGCCCCGGCGGCACCGACCAGCCGGCGAATGTACTCGCCGCCGCCAGCACCACCGTCACCCGCGAAGCCCCTCGCACCACAACCCCACCGGCAGCCCCGGCACCGTCCCCGCCCTCGTCCCCGCCCTCGTCCCCGTCCGCCGGCATCGTCACCACGCCGTCCGAGAACACCCGCAGCGCGACCCCGAACCCGATCCCCCGCCCGTCCGCGTACCGCACCGGATCCGGCGACTCCCGGTACTCGATCGTCAGGTCCGACGGCGCCCGCCCGACCACCCCATAGGTGCCGTCGGCAACCACCGCCTGCACCGGATGCGGACTCCCCAGCCCGACCCGAAGGTCAACAACAGGATTGTCGGCAATCAGCGTCCAGACCAGCACCTGGTCCGGCGCCGACACGTACGTCTCGCGCCGGAACCGCACGCCCTCGACCGTGTAGTCGACGGCGGCGATCCCGGTGCGCAGATCCAAACTCCTCCTGTAGTCCACCGCCTGACCGGCCCCGGTGGAGATCACCAGATCGGCCAACGGCTGGTACGACTCCACCAACGGCCCTTGCAGCGCCCGCGTCCGCTCGGTCGCGGCCAGCTGATCACCGTCGTCCAGCAGCAACCGCCGTACGTCGGCCAGCACCGCCGGCCCGTCCGGGACAGTCAGCTTGCGCGGACCGTCCCCCGACCACAGGTCGTCGAGGTTCAACGCGATCCGCTCGTCGGCAACCCGCCCGAACACCTTCGCGCCGAGATGCCCGTTGCCCAGCGGCAACGCCTCGAACCAGTCCGGCGCCGGCGCCCGGAACCACAGGAGGTCGGACACTACTTCGAACCGCTCTTGTACTTGTCGTAAGCCTGCTGGTTGATCTGCAGGTACCGCGGCATCCCGGTGCTGTCGAGCCCCTTCACGTAGGCGTCCCAGTCGGTGTCGATGTTCTTCGACCCGGTGATGAAGGCCAGCTGGTTCTGGTTCACGTAGTTGTTCAGGTTGGTCTGCAGCGTCGCGATCTCCCCGCTGAGGCTCGGGTCCGGCCACATGAACGACTGCGGGAACCACTGCGACTTGTCGACATGTCCCTCGTACTGCTTGGTCGCCTCCCACAGCCGGCGCTCCAGGCCGGCGCCGGTGTAGATGTCCTTCGGCACGACCTGCGCGTTCCGGTAGGCGAGCGTGTTGTTGTACTGACCGAGCGCGCCCCAGCTGATGTTCTTCGGCGCGTCCTGCTTCGGCTTGTACAGCGGCGTGGTGCTGGCGTCGAGCGCGACGTCACCGGGCGCGGGCTTGGTCCAGCCGATACCCTCCGGGCCCATGTTGGTGATCTCCTGGCCCTGGTCGGTGTAGATCCAGTTCAGCATCTTGATCGCCGCGACCTGCGCCTCCTTGCTGGCCTTGTTCGTCAGCATGAACGTGTACCCGGTCGACGTCGGGTGGTTGTACCCGGTGTAGCTCTTGCCCTCCGGACCGGTCAGCGGCGGTACGGCGTCGTACTGCTTGTCACGCCCGTCCTTGGAGTCCAGCTGGACGAAGATGCCCGGCCAGAGCACCGGCACCGAGCCCAGTACGACGGCCTTGGGGTTGTTGCCCTGGGCCTGCAACGCCTGCGCGTTCTGGGTGAACGCGGCCTGGTCGATCAGCCCGTCCTTGTAGAGGCCGTGGATGTACTTGAGGCCTTCCTTCCACTGGTCCGAGGTGACCGGTGTGACGACCTTGTCGCCGTTCAGCGTGAGCAGCGACCGGACGCCGTTGTTCGCGCCGACCGGGTCGTACGCGAACGCGTTCATCAGGTACGCGATCAGGCTGCTGTCCTGGACGTCGGTGGTCATCGGGATCTCGTCGGCCTTGCCGTTGCCGTTCGGGTCCTTGGTCTTGAACGCCTCGAGCACCTTGCGCAGGTCGTCGGTGGTCTTCGGCACCTGCAGCCCGAGCTTCTTCAGCCAGGTGCTGTTGATCCACAGCTTGTCCGGATACGTGCAGTGGAAGCAGTCCGCCCACTGCGGCAACGCGTAGATGTGACCGTCGGGCGCGGTCGCCATCTCCTTGTACTCCTTGTTGGTGTCCAGCACCTTCTGGATGTCCGGCGCGTTCTGCTTGATCAGGTCCTCGAGCGGCACCGCGACCCCCTGCTGGCCGAGCTTCAGCACCTCCGCCTGGGTGAACGCGTCGATCCACGGGATCAGGAAGAACAGGTCCGGGTAGTCGCCGCTGGCCAGCGCGATCTGCCGCTTCTCCTTGGCCGGCCCGGCGTCGTACGTCGTGGTCTGCCAGCGGAACTGGATCTTGAACTTGTCGCTGATGATCTTGGTGACCGCGTTGGTCTCCAGGTTGGTGCTCTGGTCCGCCGGGGTGAAGGTGTCGATGATCACCTTGCCGTCGGACGTGGTCTCGTTCGCCGCGCCCTTGGACGACTTGTCCGAGCTGCAGGCAGCCAGGGCCAGCGCGCCGGCAGCTGCCAGCGCCACGACCTTGCTCACGGATGAGCGCATTGCTCTGTTCCCTTCTGTACTCAACCTTTGACTGCGCCGACCATCACGCCCTTGGTGAAGTGGCGCGCGACGAACGGGTAGATGACCAGTACGGGCAGGCTCGAGATGACGATGAGCGCGTACTTGAGGACGTTGGCCAGCTGTTGCTGTTCGAGCTGCTGGGCCAGACTCGTCGTGGTGGTGGACCCGGTGAGGGTGTTCAGGATCAGCACGTTCCGGAGCACGATCTGCAGCGGGTACAGGCTGGGGTCCTTGAGGTAGATGAGGGCGTCGAAGTAGCTGTTCCACTGGAAGATCGCGTACATCAGCGCGATCACCGCGATCACCGGCTTGGACAGCGGCAGCACGATCGACCACAGGAACCGCAGGTCGCTCGCGCCGTCGATGGTCGCGGCCTCGTACAGCTCGTCGGGGATCGTCGAGCGGAAGAACGTCCGCGCGATGATCACCTGCCAGACCCCGATCGCGCTCGGGATCACCATCGCCCAGCGGGTGTTCAGCATCCCGAGGTCCTGAACCACCAGGTACGTCGGGATCAGGCCGCCGGAGAACAGCATCGTGAAGATCAGCGCGCTCATGATCACGTTCCGGCCGAAGAACGTCCGGCGCGACAGCGGGTACGCGATCGCGATCGTCAGCGTGACGCTGATCAGGGTGCCGCTGATCGCGTAGATGAACGAGTTCAGGTAGCCCTTCATGATCATCGGGTCGCTGAAGGCCTCTTTGTACGCGCGGATGCTCGGCTCGACCGGCCAGAGCAGGACCTTGCCGGCGCTCACCGCGGACGGGCTGCTGAACGAGTTCGCGACGATGTAGATCAGCGGGACCGCGACCAGGATCAGCGCCAGCCAGAGCATCACCTTGACGCCGGTCAGGAAGATCTTGTCGGTGCGGGTCTCCTCGATCGTGCTCATGACCACAGTCCGTTTCCGGTGATGCGCTTGGCGGCGAAGTTCACGCCGAGCAGGAGGAACAGGTTGATCACCGAGTTGAAGAGCCCGATGGCCGTCGCCATGCTGAAGTCGGCGTTCAGCAGGCCGGTCTTGTAGACGTAGGTGGCGATGATCTCGGACTGCGCGGTGTTCAGCGGGTTCTGCAGCAGGAACGCCTTCTCGAACCCGATCGACATGATGTTGCCGACGCCGAGCACCAGGATGATCACGGCGGTCGGCATGATCCCCGGCAGGTCGACGTGCCGGATCCGCTGCAGCCGGCTGGCGCCGTCGATCCGCGCGGACTCGTGCAGCGCCGGGTCGATCCCGGACAGCGCCGCCAGGTAGATGACCGCGGAGTACCCGGTGGTCTGCCAGACGTCCGACCAGACGTAGATGTGCCGGAAGTAGTCCGGGTTCCCGAGGAAGTCGATCTGCGGTACGCCGAACAGCCCGATCGCGTCGTTCACGAACCCGAGCCGCGGCGACAGCACCAGGATCGTCATCGAGACCACGACCACGGTGGAGATGAAGTACGGCGCGTACGTGACCAGCTGGACGGTCTTCTTGAACCGGCCGTTGCGGATCTCGTTCAGCGCGATCGCGAGGATGATCGGGATCGGGAAGCTCGCGAGCACGGTGTAGACCGACAGCAGGAAGGTGTTCTTCACCAGGGTCCAGAAGACCGGGTTCTGGAAGAACAGTTCGAAGTTCTTGAACCCGACCCACGGGCTGCCCCACGGGCCCTTGACCGGGCTGTAGTCCTTGAACGCGATCACCGCGTTCGCGATCGGGATGTACTTGAAGATCACGAAGTACGCGAGCGGGACGACGACCAGCAGGTACAGCTGCCAGTGCCGCCGCAGACTCCGCCCCGCCTGCGTCCGCCGGCTGGTCCGCCGCGGTCTCCGCGAGACCTCCGCCGCCCGCTGCGCCGGCTGCCCCGCGCGGGCCGGTTTCACCTCGAAGGTTGCGCTCACTCCGCTTCCTTTCCCTCACGCGCTGGAGTGGAACCGATATCCGATAGGATCTCGGGTTTCGCTTTCCCGGAGAATGACACACAACCACCGGAGAGCGGAAGACTTCCCGCCGCTGTCGATACCGGACGGTGACCGAAGCGCCCAAACCCCTTACCAACAAGGGATTCACACCGTTGCTATCAGCAACAACACACCGCTGGACGCACCAATGATCCGATGGCCAGCCACCGGATCCGGACACACCTCACCAAGGCCCGGAGCCGCTCTGAGCCACCGGCACCGAACCTCTGCAGAATTTATTTCTCCTGTTAACTATATGGCAGTCAACCGGTCTCCACCGCCCCATGTCAAGACCAGGAAGGCGACCGGGACAGGGCAAGGGGCAGCGACGGGACCGGAGGGCACTCGACGGTCGCCGGCGGGCAGGAAAAACCTGACCCGACCATCACGGGGGAACGGCCGGGCCAGGCAGTTTCGATGATACCCCTGATCACCGAGCGGGGTCGGACAATTCGCAGGCGGACGCGCCGGGTGATGTCTCACCGTCTCCACCATGCGTACCCGCTCCTTGAACGCGCACCCAGCTGTACGCCACGCAAGCGTTTGACCGGCGCTGGTGACTCCCGGTGTTTCCTTGTTCGAGATCCCGACCGGCACGTCGACTCCAGCCGAGGTTTCCGGAAAGAATCCTGCACCAGACGCCGTTTAGTTTCCGGAAAGGCGGCGTGCTCAGTCCTTGACCCGGATGGCTTCGCGGCGGTTGTCGCGGGACGTCTTGAGCAGGCTGACGACGGTGGTCACGAACAGCGTGCCGACGATGAAGCCGAGCGAGGTGAGGATGCCGATGTGCGGCAGGTGGATCGCGCCGATGTCGTCGATGTGCGAGCCGTGCAGCGCCTCGATGATCAGCTTGACGCCGATGAACGCGAGGATCACGGACAGGCCGACGTTCAGGTAGACGATCCGCTCCAGCAGGCCGCCGATCAGGAAGTACAGCTGCCGCAGCCCCATCAGCGCGAACGCGTTGGCGGTCAGCACGATGTAGGCGTCCTGTGTGAGGCCGAAGATCGCCGGGATCGAGTCGAGCGCAAAGATCACGTTCGCCATTCCGATCGCGGCGATCACGATCACCAGCGGGGTGAGCTGCCGCTTGCCGCTCGCCCGGCTGACGAGGTTCGAGCCGTCGTAGTCGTGCGACAGCGGGAGCACCCGGCGCAGACCCCGCAGTACGGCGTTCTCCTGGAAGTCGGACTCGTCGTTCTCACCTTCGAGCACCAGCCGGACGGCGGTGTACACGAGGAACGCCCCGAAGATGTAGAACACCCAGCTGGCCGCCGAGATCGCGGCCGCGCCGGCCAGGATGAAGATCGCCCGGAGCGCCATCGAGACCACGATGCCGATGTACAGCACCTTGTCCTGCGCCAGCGCCGGTACGGCGAACCGCGCCATGATGATCACGAACACGAACAGGTTGTCGACGCTGAGGCTGTACTCCGTGATGTACCCGGCAACGAACTCGCTGCCCGACTGCCCCGGGCTGAACACGAACAGCCCGACCGCGAACAACCCGGCGAGGGCGACGTAGAACAGCACCCACCGCGTCGCGTCCTTGATCGTCACGGTGTGGTTCCGGCGGGCGATCACGACCAGGTCGAACGCGACGATCGCGAGCAGCCCGACGATGGTCAGCACCCAGACAAGCGGTGACATGTCGGAAACCATGACGAACCTCCGGACGTCGGCATACCTCAGCGTGGTCCGGAGGTCTCTCCCACCCGGCTGACCGTGGAACACGATCAATCGGGCCGGCAGCACCGGTTCGGCCGTCCAGGCCTCCCGTGATGACGACGCTGCCGCTGAGGGATACTCCCCTCCTCAAGCGCGCCCAGTGTAGTAGGTCGAGGCGCGTTCTCAGCAACCGTATACCGCATACTGCCTGCAGCAATAGCTTCACACTAAGAATGAGACATGAATGTCTCATATGAGCTACACTTGTCTCATGACTGTTGATCGAGATCAGGTACTGCGCGCCGCCGCGACCCTGCTGATGCGGAAGTCCACCGCGACCATGGACGAGGTCGCCCGGGCCGCCGGGATCAGCCGCGCGACGCTGAACCGGCAGTTCGCCGGGCGGGACGCGCTGGTCCGGGCGCTCGAGAACCTCGGCATCGCCGAGTGCGAGTCGGCCGCGACGCGCGCCGCGGTCGACGACGGCCCGGTCGCGGACGCCGTCCGCCGCCTGGTGCGCGAGCTCGAGCCGGCCGCCGGACTGCTCGCGTTCCTGTACTCCGAGAACCAGCTCTTCGAGGGCGACGAGCAGAACGCGGGCTGGGCCCGGCTGGACGCGCAACTGGTCGCGCTGTTCCGGCGCGGCCAGGAGACCGGCGAGTTCCGGATCGACCTCAGCCCGGTGTGGATGACCGAGGCGCTGTACGGCCTGCTGGTCTCCGCCGCCTGGGCCATCTGCGAGGGCCGGGTGGCCCCGAAGGACTTCACCACGAACATCGCCGAGCTGCTGCTCGGCGGAGCAATACGGAGAGAACAGACATGAAGCAGCAAGCAGACACCCGTACCCGCTCGGGCCGCTGGTTCGCGCTGGCCGTGCTGGTGCTGGCGGTCCTGCTGGTCGCGGTCGACGCGACCGTCCTCGGCCTGGCCACGCCGTTCCTGTCCGAGGACCTGAAGCCGTCGTCGACCCAGTTGCTGTGGATCGGCGACGCGTACTCGTTCGTGCTCGCCGGCCTGCTGGTGTCGATGGGCAGCCTCGGCGACCGGATCGGCCGGAAGCGGATCCTGCTGATCGGCGCGACCGCGTTCGGCGCGATCTCGGTGCTGAACGCGTACGCGAACTCGGCCGAGCTGATGATCGTCGCGCGCGCCCTGCTCGGGGTCGCCGGCGCGACGCTGATGCCGGCCACGCTGGCGCTGATCCGCAACCTCTTCCACGACCCGCGTGAGCGCAGTCTCGCGATCGGCATCTGGGGCGCGGCCGCGTCCGCCGGAATGGCGATCGGCCCGATCGTCGGCGGCGTACTGCTGGAGAACTTCTGGTGGGGCTCGGTGTTCCTGATCAACCTGCCGGTGATGGCTGTCCTGGTGGTCGTCGGCGCGAAGCTGCTGCCCGAGTCGCGGAACCCGGAGCCGGGTCCGTGGGACCTGGTCAGCGTCGTGCTGTCGATGGTCGGGATGATCGGCGTCGTCTACGCGATCAAGGAGTTCGCGGCGCACGGGTTCGCCTGGGCGCCGGTCGCGGCGGGTGTCGTCGGGCTGCTGGCGTTGTACGGATTCGTCCGGCGGCAGCGGCGGCTCCCGATCCCGTTGCTGGACCTGAGCCTGTTCCGCAGCCGGGGCTTCAGCAGCGCCGTACTCGCCGATCTGCTCACGATCCTCGGGTTGTCCGGGCTGATCTTCTTCCTGTCGCAGTACCTGCAGCTCGTGCAGGAGCGGCGGCCGATCGAGGCCGGGCTCGCGGAGTTGCCGGCCGCGATCGGGTCGGTCGTCGCGGGGCTGCTCGCCGGGCAGGTGGCGCGCCGGTTCTCGGTACGCGCCGTCGTCGCGGGCGGGCTGGCCGCGATCGGGCTGGCGCTCGCCTCGCTCACCACGATCAGCCAGACGACCGGGTACCCCTTGCTCGGTGCGGCGCTGCTCGTCGTCGGCGCGGGCGCCGGGTTCTCGTTCACGGTGACGGCCGACGTGATCCTGTCCGCCGTACCGAAGGAGCAGGCCGGTGCGGCGAGCGCGGTGTCGGAGACGGCGTACGAGCTCGGTACGGCGCTCGGCATCGCGGTGCTCGGGTCGATCGTCACCGGGATCTACCGGAACTTCGAGGGACCGGCCGGTACGCCGACGGCCGCGCACGAATCGCTGGGCGGGGCCGTCGAGGCGGCTGCCCAACTCCCGCCGGCGGTCGCGGGCGAGCTGCTCGACGCGGCCCGGGAAGCGTTCGCGCACGGGGTCGCGATCGCGGCGGGCGTCGGTGCGGTCGTTCTGCTGGCGACCGCGGTGGCCGCGTGGTTCCTGCTCCGCGGGCAGGAGCTGAAGACCGAACAGTAGGCAAAAAGTTTCCGTTTCCTCGATGAGCCCTGGGACATTTCGCCGGATCGGAGTACAAAGAGTTTCTGTAGGTCTTTGTCCGCCCCCTAGGCCTAGGAGGAACTGTCATGGCCGGATTCAACGGCGAAGCATCGTGGTTCTGTTGCGGAAACGCATGGGGACCCTGCGCGAGCACCGGGCACGGCGCTTGCGGAACCTGTAACTCGGGGAACTTCCAGCACGCGTGGCCGAACACGTCGGACGCGTGCTACGCGATCACCCATCCGGACACCTGCGGATTCACCGGGATGACCCGGCGGACGTGCGGGTTCAAACACGCCACCACCAACCTGTGCAACGGAAAACGGGTCGTCACCTCGATCGCGGACTGCGGTCCGCAGACCGACCTGTTCTGCGGCGAACGTGCCTGCTGCGGCGGCACGTGCGCCGCGAACCGCCTGCTCGACCTCACTCCGGCCGCGTTCTCGTCGATCGCGAGCCTGAGCGCCGGTCTGATCCCCGCGAACATCGACGTCGGCTGAGGAGTGATTCGGATGACCGCAACGATGGACCGCCGCTCACTCCTGTCCCGCGCCGCCCTCGGCGCGACCGGCCTGATCGCCGCCACCGCGATGGGCTCGCTCGCACCGGAGACCGCGTTCGCGGCCGGCACGCAGTACCCCGACCCGGGGCAGCCGGACCCGAACTTCGCCGAGGGCCTGATCACCGGCCGGAACCAGGATCTCCTGCAGGTCAAGGGATCCGACGGCCGGCTGCACCGGATCCAGTTGACCGGTGTCACCAGTGTCTGGAAGCTCCGCCCGACCACCATTGACCAGGCGAAGATCGGCGACGGTCTGTACGCGCGCGGCGTACTGCTGCCGGACGGGATCCTCGCGGCCGAGGCGATCTGGGTGAACATCGTGAACCTGACCGTCGCGATCACGTCGATCAGCCGCACCGGCGTGGGGTTCGACCACCACGGGCAGAAGGTCGTCGGACATCTGCAGTCCGGCACGACGGCCGCCGTGTACAACGGAACGCCCGCGGTCTCGGACCTGTCGATGCTCAAGGTCGGCCGGCACGCCCAGGTGATCGGCGCCTGGCGACCGGGCACCAACGAGATCGACGTCGCCACCATCTACACCTCGAACTGACATGAGTACCGCACAGCCGCTGCTGATCGGCTTGATACTCCTCTGGTCGGCCTACGCCAAGTTCAGATCCCCCGGCGAGGCAGACCGTACAGCCCTCCCCCGACTCGTGGGCCAGTCCCGCGCCAAACCCGCCTATCTGTCCGTGGCGGCCCTCGAGGCAGTGATCGCCCTCGCGCTGCTCCTACCACCCTTCTGGGCGATCGAGGCCTTCGCCGCTGTCGCACTGTCCACCGGCTTCGTCGGCTTCCTGATCTACTCGAAGGTCGTCGTACCGGAGGCCTCCTGCGGCTGCGCCGGAAAGTCCGCGAAACCCGTCGGATACCGTGCGATCGCCCGCGCCTCGTTGCTCCTGGCAACATCGGTCGCGGCGACGTTCGCCACCACCGGCTGGTGGTCGGCGGGTACGGCGCTGCTCGTCCTGGTCGTCGAGGCGGCAGCGTTCGCGATGCTGTCGGCGGAGCTCGACCGGTACTGGCTGCTCCCGCTACGCCGGTTCCGGATCCGGCTCAGCCACCCGTACGCCGGCACCGCGTCCGACGACACCCCGCTCGCCGCCACCCAGCGGCGGGTCCTGCTCAGCCCGGCGTACCGCGCGGTCGACGGGTTGCTGCGTTCCGACATCCACGACTACTGGGACGACGACGACTGGCGGTTCGTGAGCTACGCCGCCAACTACGACGGCCTGCGCGCGACCGCCGTGTTCGCCGTACCGCACCAGGACTCCACGCCGGAGTCCATCCGGGTCGCCGTGGTCGGCGACGACGGGCTCACGCTGTACCGCCCGACCGTCCTGGCGACGACGGGGTAGACCCGGACCCCCGGCCCATCACAATCGCACCGCAGCCGCTCCCGGCACGCTCGTCGTGCCGGGAGCGGCGTCATTGTGATGGCCTGGCGGTCCCACGCTGTTGACAGACAATCATTAGGAAGCTTTCCTAATAGTCACTGCAGCTCCTCCGCCCCGAATCACCAGGAGACCCGCATGACATCCCGCCTGCTCGCGGCAGCGATCGCACTCGCCGCCGGCGCGCTCACCCTGACCGCGCCACCATCCGCCACCGCCGCCTCCACCGACTACCAGGCCGAGGACGCGACCATCTCGCAAGGCGTCGTCGAGTCCAACCACACCGGGTTCACCGGCACCGGCTTCGTCAACTACGACAACCTCGCCGGCGGGTACGTCGAGTGGACCGTGACCGCACCCGCCGGCCCGGCCGACGTCACGCTGCGGTACGCGAACGGTACGTCGGCCACCCGCCCGCTGGACTTCACCGTCAACGGGCAGCCCGGCGCCGTCGGCATCACGTTCCCCGGCACCGGCGCGTGGACGACCTGGAAGACCAAGACCGTCCGCCTGCAACTGACCGCCGGGACGAACAAGATCCGCGCCCGCGCGACCAGCGCCGACGGCGGCCCGAACGCCGACAAGCTGACCGTGACGCCGACCTCCGACGACAGCACGCCCCCGTCGGCGCCCGGGAACCTGACCGTCAGCGACCTGAAGCCGAACGCCGCGACGTTCCACTGGACCGCGGCCACCGACGACGTCGGCGTGGTCCGGTACGAGATCAACCGCGGCGGCAACGTCCTGAAGGTTGTCGACGGCAACACCTTGTCCGGAACCGTGGACACGTTGACGCCGAACACGTCGTACGACATCTCGGTCGGCGCGTTCGATGCCGCGGGCAACGCTTCGCAGCAGAGCAACGTGGTCACGTTCAGCACGCCCGGGAGCGGCGACACGCAGCCGCCGACGGTCCCGGGGAACCTGCATTCGACCGGTCTCACCGCGAACAGCGTGTCGCTGGCGTGGACCGCGTCCACCGACAACAGCGGCAGCATCGCGGCGTACGACGTCTATCAAGGGTCGACGAAGGTCGCGTCGACGGGTTCGCTGACCACGACGGTGACCGGGCTGACCGCGAACACCGACTACACGTTCACGGTCAAGGCCCGCGACCCGGACGGGAACGCGTCGGCGGCGAGCAACGCGGTCACGGTCCGTACGTCGGCGACCGGCAGCGGCGGGATCCCGGCATACGACAAGGACATCGCGAAGGTCGACCTCGGGTGGAGCGTCGCGTTCCTGCCGGACGGGTCCGCGCTGGTCACCGAGCGGGACCGGTTCGAGGTACTGCGGGTGACACCGAGCGGGCAGAAGACGACGCTCGGGAAGGTGCCCGGCGTGGTGACGACCGACGGCGAGGGCGGCCTGCTCGGGGTCGCGCTGTCGCCGGACTTCGCGACCGACCACTGGGTGTACTTCTACCACACGGCGTCCGGCGACAACCGGATCGTGCGGATGAAGTACGAGAACGGGAAGCTCGCCACCACCTCCTCGCCGGTGCTCACCGGGCTGGCGAAGAACCGGTATCACAACGGCGGGCGGATCGCGTTCGGCCCGGACGGGAAGCTGTACGCGACCGTTGGTGACGCCAAGAATTCGGGCAACGCGCAGAACAAGAACTCGCTGAACGGCAAGATCCTGCGGATGAACCCCGACGGCACGCCGCCGTCCGACAACCCGTTCTACAGCAGTGGCGGCAACGCCCGGTACGTCTGGAGCTGGGGCCACCGCAACCCGCAGGGCCTCGCCTGGGACTCGCGCGGTCAGCTGTGGGCGTCCGAGTTCGGCGAGAACAGCCAGGACGAACTCAACCTGATCCAGAAGGGCGGCAACTACGGCTGGCCCGCCTGCGAAGGCACCATCGGCGACTGCGGCGGCTACATCGCCCCGAAGCGCACCTGGCCGACCTCCCAGGCCGGGCCGAGCGGCATCGCGATCGTCAACGACTGGATCTACATCGCCGGCGTCACCGGCGAACAGCTCTGGGTCACGAAGATCAACGCGGCCGGCACCGGAGTCGGCACACCCCAGGCCGTCTTCTCCGGCCGCTGGGGCCGTCTGCGCAGCGTCACCCACACCCCCGACGGCGGCCTCTGGCTGACCTCCACCAACAACGACAAGAACGGCGGTACGCCGTCGACCATCGACAACGTCATCGTCCGGCTCAAGTTCTCCTGACGCGGTCAGGGCAGCAGCAGCGTCTTGCCGACCGTCCGGCGGGCCTCGATCGCGGCATGCGCTGCTGCTGCGGCCGACAGGGGGAAGGTCTGCCCGACGGTGGGCGAGATCCGGTACTGCGCCAGTTCGTCGAGCGCCCGGCGGGTCAGCTCCCGCCACTCGCCCGGATCCGGCTGAAAGATCCCGATCAGCGTCACGTCGTCGCGAGCCTCGGCCGGCGCGGTGAACTCACCACTCGCCGCGCCGTACCCGAGGAACCGGCCGCACCGAGTTCCTTCGCGCGCTGCAGCTTGGCCGCGCCACGGGCGGCGGCCACCGCTGTCGCACCAGTTGCTGAGAGCAACGGGATCAACCAGCTGCCGAGGCTGCCCGCGGCGGCCGTCACCAACGCGCGCTCACCCGCCACCACGGCGCCTCGCTCAAGCTGCGCGAGCGCCGTCGCCCCGTCGTGCAACGCCGCCAGCGCCACTCCGAGCTCCACGCCGTCCGGCACCGCGAACACTTCCGTCACCGGTACGGCGACCTGCTCGGCGTACCCGCCACCTTGTAGGTTCCCACGCCGCCGGTGCCGGCGATCACCCGTTCACCGATCCAGGCCGCGTCGACGCCGGCGCCCACCGAGCGCACCACGCCGGCGACACCGGCTCCGGGCACGAACGGCGGCTCGAGCGTGAAGTGCTCCTGTCCCCAGCCCGCCCGCAGCTGGGTATCCAGGAACAGCACCTCGGCCGCCTCGACGCCGATCACGACCTGACCGGCCACGGCCTCCGGTCGAGGCGCTTCCACGGCCTCCAGCACCTCGGGCCCACCGAACTCCCGCACGCGAGCGACGCGCATTCCCGACACCACCTCAACTCGACAGGCCTCCGACCTAGAACCTGAACCATGGTTGAGGTCAACCGCGACGAACTAGTGCGCCGGGCCGAGGACCCGCTCGAGGATGCGGTCGAGCATCCGCAGGGCGTGCTCCTCGTCGACCTGGCCGAGCAGCATCTCCGCCTGCAGACCGAACGCGAACGCGATCAGCAGCTCCGCGTCCGCGAACGCGTCGCCGGCCGCGATCGCGGGGTCCGCGCTCAGGATCGACGCGAGCAGCGACTCCAGCGCGGGGTCCGTGGTCCGGGCGATCTCCCGCAGTTGCGGATCGGTGAGGAAGCGGACGAAGTACGCCGACTGGACCAGGTACCGGCGGCGGCGGTCCTCGTCGAACGGCAGCAGTTCCAGCAGGATCGCCCGGACCAGTTCGCGGGGCGGAATGTCGTTGCCCAGGGCGCCGATGCGCTGCTGGGCGGTCGCCTCGGCATCGGCATTGAGGATCTCGAGCGCCGCGAGCAGGAGCGCCGTCCGGTTGCCGAAGTAGTACTGCACGAGCCGCATCGAGACGCCGGCCTCGTCGGCGACCTGCCGGAGGGTGACCGCCTCGAGCCCCTCCCGCTCGGCCAGCTGCCACACCGCCTCCGCGATCTGCCGCCGCCGGCGCGCCTTGCGCTCCTCGCTCGCCATGCCCGCCTCCAGTTCTTGATGCGATCGTACCAAAACATGCTATGGTGCGATCGCATCAACAATCTCGGAGAGGAGCACTGTCATGTGGACCGGCCTACTGGTGGTGGGGATGGTGGTGCTGGCGATCGGCGGCCAAGGCGCGATCCGGCTGCTGATCGACCACGACAACCGCGGCCTGATGAACTGGCTCCCCGGCGGCTTCACCGGTGCCCTCGTCGCTGACCTCGCGCTGGTCGTCATCGGCCTGGCCCTCGGCGCGGTAGCCGGCGCCCGCCGGACGAGCGAATGATCACCCGACGGCTCGTCCCACTGGCCGCCGCCACCGCCCTGCTCTTCGCCACGTCCCCGCCCTCGTCCGCACTCCCCTCGACACCGACGGTCCGCGTTGCGGAGGGGGCCTTACGTGGTGTCGAGGACTCGTCGAGCGTCCGCTTCCTCGGCGTACCGTTCGCCCAAGCCACTCGTTGGAACCTCCCCCGCCCGGCCGCGCGCTGGAAGGGCGTCCGAGCAGCGACCACCCCAGGTGCGGTCTGCGAACAGGACCCGGCAACGCTCGAGCCAGGTGCGAAAGCCAGCGAGGACTGCCTCTACCTCAACGTGACCGCACCCCGCCGGCCGGCCAGCCGGCCACGGCCGGTGATCGTGTACCTCCACGGCGGCGGCTTCGTGCAAGCCAGCGGCTCGTACCTCGACGCCCGCCGGATGGCTGTCCTCGGCGACGTCGTCGTAGTGACGCCCAACTACCGCCTGGGCATCTTCGGCAACCTGGCGCTTCCCGGCATGCCGGAGGTGAACCTCGGCCTGCAGGACCAGCTCGCCGCGCTCCGCTGGGTCCAGCGGAACATCCGCGCGTTCGGCGGCGACCCCGCCAACGTCACGCTGTCCGGCGAATCGGCCGGCGGCATGAGCACCTGCACCCAGCTCGCGTCCCCGGCCGCCGCGGGCCTGTTCGCGAAGGCGATCATCTCGAGCGGCTCGTGTACGACGACGTACGCGCCGTACTCGGTGGACAGCCGCGTCCCCGTCGAGGTCAGCACCTGGAACGACCGTGCGGCGACCGACGCGATGGGGATCGCCGCCGCGAAATCGCTGGGCTGCAGCGACGTACGGACCGCCCTCGCCTGCCTGCGCCGTCTGCCGGCGGAACGGCTCGTGCCGTTGACGAGCCAGTTCGGGCTGCTGTCGATCGGTACGCCGACCGTCCCGCAGGCGCCGGGTACGCACCTGCGCGCCGCGTGGGCTCGCCGGGTCCCGGTGCTGGCCGGCAATACCGCCGACGAGCACCTGAGCTGGATCCTTCCGGCGTACCCGGGGGCGACGGCGGCGACGTACCGGCAGCTCGTCCGTTCCAGCTTCGGCGCGCACGCGGCAGCCGTCGAACGTGAGTATCCGCTGCGCCGGTACGCGTCGCCGATTGTTGCTCTGGGCCACATCTACTCGGATCGCAACTGGATCTGCCGTACCGCCGAGGCGCAGCGGGTGTACGCGCGGACGGCGCCGACCTCGACGTACCTGTTCGCGGATCCGGAGGCTCCGACGATCGACGGCACCGACGTACCGCGGCCGTCGACGCCGCATGGGTCGGACGTCGCGTACACGTTCCCGGATCCGGCGATCCCGCTCACCCGTGCGCAGCGTGCGGTGGGCGACCGGTTCATCCGCGCGTGGGCGACGTTCGCTTGGAGTGGCACGCCGAGGGCAAGCCAGCCGCTGGCCTACCAGTTCGCTCCGCGGGACAGCTGGGTCGATCTCGACACAACCCATCACTGTGCCTTCTGGCGAGCTGTGGGCTAGGTCAACACGAACTGCTCGCATTCCGGGTGGAAGCTCGCGGCGCGGTGGACGGCTTCGGGGAGCGGGACGTCGTACGTGCGGAGGAAGAGCAGGTTGGTGACGAAGGCGAGCGCGGCGGTGCCGTCCGGGGCACCGGTCGGGGCGATGTAGTGCGCGACGCCGGCGGTGTGGAACGCCGAGGCGAGGGCGTTGGTGTCGCAGCCCAGGTTGATGATCGTCTTGCCGGTGAGGCGGGCGTCGGCGGCGGTGAGCTTGCCGGGCTCGGCGCGGGAACCGGTCCAGTGGACGGTGGTCCGGTAGTTGAGGCCCTCCGTGACCGCGCGGACGGCGTTGGCTTCGAGGACGTCGTCGACGGCGATCATCGTGAGGTTCTGCTTCGCGACGTACGGCATCATCGGGGCCGGCCGAAGTCGGTGTAGGTGGGGCAGCCGGTGGTCAGGGCGTGTTCGGCCGCGGCGAGACGGCGGGTCATCGAGGGCCGGAGGTGCGGAGCGGCCTCGTCGAGAGTCAGGAAGTGGTAGGCGCGCGCCTCGGCCGGGTCGAGCGTGAGCGTCGGGGCGTCGAGGACACCACCGTCGAACACGAACGCGAGCGCATCGGACCACGGCCCCTGCGCCGGGATCCAGTCGACGACCAGAAGCGGCCCGATCGGCAACTCGAGCCCGATCTCCTCCGACACCTCCCGGCAACACGCGTCGTACGGCGACTCATCCTCCTCGACGATCCCACCGGGGATATCAAGCGTCGGCTTGTAGGTCGGCTCCAGAAACAGAATCCGCCCGGCGACATCACGGATCAGCGCCCCACCGGCCGCCGTCTTCCGGGGCATCCGAGCGGCGATCCCGGGATTGAACTCTTTCTCCGGCTCACCATCGGCCGCAAGATCACTGTGTCGGTCCACTCCCCTAGTGTCACCTGAGAAGGAGGTACACCGATGCTCAGAGGACGAACCGCGAAGGGGCACTGGTTCGGAACGGTGATCGACGCACCGGATCCGCAGGCGCTCGGCCTGTTCTACCACCAGGTGCTCGGCTGGGAGATCCACCACAACGAGCCGAACGAGTTCGTGCTGGCTGTGCCGGGCAACTCCGAGACCTACCTGGCCTTCCAGCCACAGACGTCTGCACCGTGGGAGCGGCCGGTCTGGCCGGCGGCCGCGGGACGGCAGCAGATGATGATGCATCTCGACATCGAGGTCGGGGACCTGGCGGCTGCCGTCGAGCACGCGCTCGAGCTCGGTGCCACGCTCGCCGAGTCCCAGCCGCAGGCGAACGTCCGGGTGTTGATCGACCCGGCCGGCCACCCGTTCTGTCTCTACACCTGATCCAGGCGGCGGGTCATCCAGATCGAGTTGCCGCGGTCCGCGTCTTCGGTCACCCGGCCGCTGTGTTTGAAGCCGAGTTTTTCGAGGACGCGGAACGACGGGGCGTTCCATTCGCGGACGGTTGCCCAGAGGCGTTTGCGGCCGGTCCGGGCGGCGGCTTCGAGTACGGCGCGGGCCGCCTCGGTGGCGTAGCCGTTTCCGTGGGTGCGTTGGGCGAGCTCGTACGCGATCTCGGGTTCGTCGTACGTCGCGTTGCCGACCGTGAGGCCGCAGTACCCGAGGAATTCGCCGGTACTGCGCAGCTCGATCGGGAGCAGGCCCAGCCCGGGATCCGCGGCGAGCGGGTTGGCGGTCAGCCAGCCGCGGATCTCCTCGACCGTCGGGTTGCCGTCGGCATCGATCCGGCGGAGGGCGCGGTGGTCGCGTTCGGCCCACAGCGCGCGGTAGTCCTCGGCGTCGGACGGCCGCCAGCGCCGCAGCGACAGGCGTTCGGTGGTCAGCTCGGCCGGGAAGTCGTCGTACACGCCGTCAATCTAGTTGGCCGCGCAGGTACGCCAGCTTGTCGGGGTTCAGAACGGCGCGGATCGTGGCGATGGCACCGTCGTGGAGCTCCGGGACGAGTACGGCGGTCAGCGCGCCGGACTCGCGGACGACGACGGCCGGTGCATTGTTGACAATCCGCACATCGAACGAGGCGGTCACTGCGCGCGGACCGGCGGCCAGGCCGGCCAGGTAGTGCGCGGCGTTCGACCGGCCGAAGATCGGCTCGCGGGCGGCGATCGCCTTGTCGCCGCCGTCGGCCCAGATCGCGGCGTCGGCCGACAGCATTGCCTCCAGTGCCTTCACGTCGCCGTCGACGGTCGCCGCGATGAATCGCGCCACCAGCCGCGACCCGTCCGCGGGCCGCGCCTCGAACCGGCGGTGCGCGTCCCCGACCCGGGCGAGCGCGCGCCGGTACAGCTGGCGCGCGTGCGCCTCGTCGACGCCGAGCACCGCCGCACTGTCCCGGTGCGGGTACCCGAACGCCTCCCGCAGGACGAACACCGCGCGCTCCGGCGGCGTCAGTTTCTCCAGCAGTACCAGGAATCCGAGCGACACCGTGTCCTTCAGCTCCACGGCCTCCGCCGGGTCATTGCCGGTGGCAACCGGCTCCGGCAGCCAGGGGCCGACGTACCGCTCCCGCCAGGCCCGGGCCGAGGTCAGCCGGTTCAGGCACAGGTTGGTGACGACCGTGGTCAGCCAGGCGGCCGGCCTCGCCACCTCGGCCCGCCGGGACCAGCGCAGGTACGCGTCCTGCACCACATCCTCGGCCTCGCTCGCCTCGCCGAGCATCCGGTACGCGATCCCGAACAGCCGGGGCCGCTGCTGCTCGAACTCCGCGACGTCGTCCACAACCCCGATTGTCATTCATCCCTCCGGGAACGCGACGATCCGCTGTCGCTCCCCCGCGCGCTCGGCGAGTTCCTGGCGCCACGTCGGATTGTCAACAAAATGATTGTCGAACCGGTCCGCGGTCGCGAGGACCTCGTCCGGCGACGCCTCGCCGCGCCGGATCCGGTCGCCGAGCCGGAAGTACTCGAAGCGGCTGTTCCCGGGAGCCTTGACGATCAGTACGTCGGCACCGGTCTCCAGCGGCGTACCCCACGCGTGGTGCATCAGCGGCGGCACCAGCAGGTAGTCGCCCTTCGTCACGGTCAGTACCTCGTCGCCGGCCAGGATGCGGAGCGCGCCGTCGAGCAGGTAGAACATCTCCGGCGACTCCTGGTGGAAATGCGGCGGCGGACCGTCCACGCCGGGGCCGAGCGTGGTCCGGACGACGTTCATCACCCCGCCGGTGTGCTCCGCGTCGGCGATCAGCCAGGTGTTGTTCGGTGCCGCGCCGAGCCGTTCGGCGCCGGCGCCGCGGGTCAGGACTGCCTTCATGTCTGCCTCCTCGTTGTCCTGCCCACCTGACCGGGCGGCCCCGTCGATTCGTGACGTGATCGCGGTCACGTCCGGATCAATCAGAATTCGAGAAGCGCCCGGAGTGCCGCGGCTCCTAATGTTCTGAGCAACGACGACGAACCGAGAGGCACTCCGATGGCGACCACGAAGAAGAAGTCCTACAGTGGTTTCACCAAGGCCGAGCAGGACGCGATGAAGGAACACGCGAAGGAGCTGAAGAGCACCGTCGACCCGGCCGTCGCCCAGGCCGAGAAGATCGCCGGAATGGCCGACGCGGACCGGGAGATCGCCGAGCGGCTGAACGAGCTGATCCTCGCGGCGGCGCCCGAGCTCAGCCCGAAGCTCTGGTACGGCATGCCCGGCTGGGCGCTGAACGGCAAGCTGATCTGCTTCTTCCAGGACGCGGCGAAGTTCAAGTACCGCTACGCGACGCTCGGCTTCAGCGACAAGGCCCAGCTGGACGACGGTGACATGTGGCCGACCTCGTACGCGCTGAACCGCCTGACGCCGGCGCTCGAGAAGCAGATCGTCGCCCTCGTCAAGAAGGCGATCGGCTGACCATGCCGGATCCCATGGTCGATCGGGTGGCCGAAGCGTTCGGTGTGCTGGTCGGCGGTGGCCTGGCCCGACGGGAGCTGGACCGCGGCGGCGGCCGGATGCTGCGCTGGGTCGAGGCCGGGAGCGGTACGCCGGTAGTACTCGAGGCCGGGGCGATGTCGCCCGTGGCGGCGTACGCCGCGGTGTTCCGCGAACTGGCGCGCGACCACCGGGTGATCGCGTACGACCGGGCCGGGTACGGCCTGAGCGATCCCGCCCCGCTCAGCGTCGGCCAGCAGGTCGACGACCTCGTTGCACTACTCGCCGCGGTCGGCCCGGCGGTACTGGTCGGCCACAGCTGGGGTGGACTGCTGGCGCAGTACGCGACGTGGGAACGACCTGACCTGATCCACGGCCTGGTGCTGCTCGACCCGTCCCACGAGTCGTACTGGGACGAGATGGAGCCGATCCAGCCCCCGGACCGAACCAAGCCCCCGGCAGCCGACACCCGCTACGAAGAACTAACAAAAGCAGCTCATGAACTGGCAGAAGATGTCAGCCGAAGCCTGTCCACCAACGCGGGGCAGGGCGGCGGAGCCGCCGACGCGTGGACGGACGGCGCATCCGGGCGCCCCGACCTGGTTGGAGTCTGTCTCTCCTATCTCGTGGGTGATGAGCGGTTGTTCACCTACCTCGAGGAGTTCCCGATGATTGTCGGCAGTCTTGGGGAGCTGCGGGCCCGGCGGGAGCGGGGTGTGTGGACGGGGCTTCCGGTCGTGTTGCTGACGGCTACCAAGGAACGGCTGGCCGAGTGGACGCCGCGGGTGATCGCCGCGCAGGAGCGGCTCGCCGCCGAGTGCAAGGGCAGGCATCAGGTGGTTCCGGAGTCGGGGCATTACCTGCAGGTCGACGTACCGGAGCTGGTGATTGCCGCCGTGCAGGAGGTTCGTCCCTGAGCGCGTGGCAAGATCTGGTGGGTGTGGATCGGGATGCTGGGGTCGTTCGAGGTGCGGGGCGATGGCGGGGACGTCGTCGACGTGCCGGGCGCGCGGTTGCGGGGGTTGCTGATCGCGCTGGCGCTCGATGCGGGGCGGGTGGTTCCGAAGGCGACGCTGGTCGACTGGATCTGGGGTGAGCAGCCGCCGGCGGACGCCGCGAACGCGCTGCAGCGCCTGGTCTCCCGGCTGCGCAAGCTGCTGCCGGTCGAAGGGCATACGGACGGTTACCGTCTGCAACTGGACCCGAACGACGTCGACGCGCTCCGCTTCGAGCGCCTGCTGACCCGCGCCCGCACCGACCAGAACGTGCAGGCCGTCCACCTTCTCCGCGAGGCGCTCGGGCTCTGGCGCGGGCCCGCGATGCAGGACATCGGCCTGACCGAGAGCGGCGCGTTCGACGCCGCGGTCACCCGCCTCGACGGCCTCCGCCTGGCCGCGCTGGAGGATCGGTACGACGCCGAGATCACGCTCGGCAACGGCTCCGAACTCGTCTCCGAGCTGACCGACCTGGTCGCCGCGCACCCGGTCCGCGAGCGCCTGGTCGCCGCCCTGATGCGCGCGCTGGTCGCCTCCGGCCGCGACACCGAGGCGCTTCGCGTGTACGAGCGGACCCGCGAGATCCTCGCCGACGAGCTCGGCGTCGACCCGTCGCCGGAGCTGTCCGCGCTGCACGTCGCGCTGCTCCGCGGCGAGCTGGTCCGCCGGGACGAGCGGCGCAACACGAACCTCCGCGAGGAGCTCACGACGTACGTCGGCAAGGACGCGGACATCGCGGCGGTCCGCGACCTGGTCGCCGGGCACCGGCTGACGAGCCTGATCGGACCGGGCGGCTCGGGCAAGACCCGGCTCGCGACCGAGACCGCCCGGACGATGCTGCGGGACCTCCCCGACGGCGCGTGGATGGTCGAGCTGGCCGCGATCGGCGCCGACGGGGACGTGGCGCAGGCGACGCTCGGCGCGCTGGCGCTGCGGGACGCGCTGCTCGGCGACGTACCGGAGGCGGACCCGACGGATCGGGTGATCGCGGCCGTCCGGGAGCGGTCGATGCTGCTGATCCTGGACAACTGCGAGCACGTGATCGAGTCGGCGGCGAAGTTCGCGCACCGGGTGCTCGGCGAGTGCCCGCGGCTTCGGGTGCTGGCCACCAGCCGGGAGCCGCTCGGGATCACCGGCGAGGCGTTGTGGGCCGTCGTACCGTTGGAGCTCCCAACGGAGGCGGCGGATCCGGCCGAGATCGACGCGTCCCCGGCGGTCCGGCTGCTGCAGGACCGGGCGAGCGCCGTCCGCGCGGATCTCGCGTCGGACCCGGTGACGATGGCGCGGATCTGCCGTGCGCTGGACGGGATGCCGCTGGCGATCGAGCTGGCCGCGGCGCGGTTGCGGACGATGTCGCTCGAGCAGCTGGCGAACCGGCTCGACGACCGGTTCAGGCTGCTCACCGGCGGCAGCCGTACGGCGCTCCCCCGGCACCGCACGCTCCGCGCTGTGGTCGACTGGAGCTGGGAACTGCTGTCCGACGCGGAGCGGTCGGTACTGCGCCGGCTGGCCGTGTTCGCGGGCGGCGCGAGCCTGGAGGCAGCCGAGCAGGTCTGCGCCGGCGACGACGTCGAGGCGTGGGAGGTCCTCGATCTGCTGACGGCGTTGACCGAGAAGTCGCTGGTCGTGACGAAGGGCGATCAGCGGTACCGGTTGCTCGGCACGATCAAGGAGTACGCGCAGCAACGGCTCGACGAGGCGGGCGAGACCGAGCGGACCCGCCGTACGCATCTGGCCTACTTCACCGAGCTGATCGAGACCGCGGACCCGCACCTGCGACGTACGGAACAGCTGGAATGGCTGGCGACGCTGGAGCCCGACCACGACAACATCGCCGCCGCGATGCGGGGCGCGCTGGCCGCGGGCGAGGCCGTCGGCGCGATGCGGCTCGCCGCCGGGGCGGGCTGGTACTGGTGGTTCGCCGGGCACAAGGTCGAGGGCAACGAGTTCCTGCTCGCGGCGCCCGCGCTGCCGGGCGAGGTACCGGACGAGACGCGGGCCGTGGTGTACGCGTTCGTCACCGGGATCATGACGTCCGGCCGCGGTCGCGACGAGTACGACGCGGAGGACTGGATCCGGAAGGCGGCCGAGATCAGCCGGCGGATCGACAACCCGCATCCGGCGGTGACGATGTCGCAGGCGCTGGAACGGCTGCTGGACGGGCCGGACCAGTTCGTGACCGCGTTCGAGCAGCTGCTGACCGACGACGATCCGTGGGTCCGGGCGCTGGCGCGGCTGCAGACCGGCAAGATGCGGATCATGCTCGGCGACGGCGACCAGGGCGCGGATCGGGCGCTCGCGACCGCGGCGGAGGAGTTCCGGGCGATCGGTGAGCGCTGGGGTATGTCGTTCGCGCTGACCGAACTGGCGGACCGGGTGGCGGTGCGCGGTGACTTCACCGACGCCTGCGAGTACTACGAGCAGGCGATCGCGGTCGCGGCGGAGGTCGGCGCGACCGAGGACGTGGTCCGGATGCGGTCGCGGCAGGCGCAGCTGTACTGGCTGGCCGGCAACGAGGACGCGAGCGCGGCGGCGATGGCCGAGGCGCAGCGCAAGGCCGAGCGGGTCGCCTGGCCGGAGGCGCTGGTCGAGCTCGCGCTGTGCAAGGCGGAGCTCGCGCACTGGAAGGGTGACCTGGCGGAGGCGCGCCGGCAGCTCACACAGGCGACGACGTTGCTCGGCCGCGAAGCGGAGCGCGCGAACCTGCGGGCCACCATCGAGGACCGGCTCGGCTACCTGGCGACCGATCCGGAGGAGGTCCGGGCGCACCGGAGCGCGGCGTACCAGGCGGCGGTCGAGGGCGGGCACCTGCCGGGGATCGCGCAGATGCTGGTCGGGATCGCGGACCTCGCGCTGCGGACCGGCGCGGACGAGCGGGCCGCACAGTTGCTCGGGGCAAGTACTGCGGTCCGCGGGCTGGCGGACCGGTCGAACCCGACGGTCGAGCGGATCGAGCAGGAAACGCGCCGGCGCCTCGGTGACACGAAGTTCACCGAGGCGTCCGACGCGGGCCGGGAGGCGAGCTGGCAGCAGCTGGTCGAGGTCACGCTCGCTTCTTGAACGTCGAGGTCGCCCAGACGTAGCCGACAACCGCGATCCCGAGGCACCAGGCGAACGCCGCGATCAGGTCGCCGGTGTGCGGTGCGCCGTTCAGCAGCCCGCGCAGCGACTCGATGATCGGCGTGAACGGCTGGTACTGCGCGAACTGCTTCACGCCCGGCCCCATCTTGTCGGCCGGCACGATCGCGCTGCTGAAGAACGGCAGCATCACCAGCGGTACCGAGGCGAGACCGGCGGTCTCCGGGCTCTTCGCGAACAGCCCCAGCGCGACGGTCAGCCACGCGGTCGCGACACCGAGCAGTACGACGAGACCGATCACGCCGAGCCACTGCGCGAAGCTCGCCGACGGGTCGAACCCGAGCGCGAACGCGACCCCGATGATCGCGGCGATCGCGATCAGGTTGGTCAGCACGCTGGCGATCACGTGCCCGGTGAGGACCGCGCCGCGCGGCACGTCCATCACTTTGAACCGGTTGATGATGCCCTTGGTCATGTCGGAGTTCACCGCGGTCGCGACCGCGCCGAGTCCGTAGCAGACCGCCAGCAGGAGCATGCCGGGTGTCGCGTAGTCGACGTACGGGACGCCGACGCTGAACGCGTCGCCGAGCATGTAGACGAACATCAGCATCACGACGACCGGCATCAGGACCGCGTTGAACACCGACGTCGGGTTCCGGGCGATGTGCTTGAGGTTGCGGCGCAGCATCACCATCGAGGGGTTCTTCATTTCGCTACTACCTCCGTGGTGTCGTGGCCGGTCAGGGCCAGGAAGACGTCGTCGAGATCAGGGGTGTTGACGGAGAACTCGCCGGCGTTCAGCGCGTACTCGTCGAGGCGGTCGAGCAGGCCGCGGACGGACCGGGTACCGCCGTCGCTCGGGACCCGCAGCGCGAGCGCGTCGTCGTCGCGGGTCGCGTCCGGGAAGATCCGGGCGGCCGCGTCCAGGTCCGCGGCCGAGTCGAAGCGGAACCGGACGTGGGTGCCGGGCAGCTGCCGTTTCAGCTCGTCCGGGGTGCCCTGGGCAACCAGCCGGCCCTTGTCGAGGACGGCGATCCGGTCGGCCAGCTGGTCGGCCTCGTCGAGGTACTGGGTGGTGAGGAAGATCGTCACGCCGTCGGCCAGCAGTTCGCGGATGATCGTCCACATGGTCCGCCGGCTGCGTGGGTCCAGACCCGTGGTCGGCTCGTCCAGGAAGATGATCTGCGGGCCGCCGACCAGCGTCATCGCCAGGTCGAGCTTGCGGCGCATGCCGCCGGAGTACGTCGCCGCGGTCTTGTCGGCCGCCTCCGTCAGCTCGAAGCGCTCCAGCAGATTGTCGACAATCCTCTTGTCGGCCGTGACCGGGCTCAGGTCCACCATCAGCTGGAGGTTCTCGCGCCCGGTGAGCAGTTCGTCGACGGCCGCGAACTGCCCGGTGACGCCGATCGCGGACCGGACCGCCTTGGCCCCGCTCGCGACGTCGTGCCCGGCGACCCGGACCGTACCGCCGTCGGCCTTGATGAGTGTGGTCAGAACATGCACCGTCGTGGTCTTGCCGGCCCCGTTCGGACCCAACAGCGCGAAGACGGTGCCCGCGGGAACATCGAAGTCGATGCCGTCGAGCACGGTCTTGTCACCGAATGCCTTGCGCAGTCCTGCGACCGCGATCGCCGAAGTTGTCATGGGAACACCTTCAGCGGCCGCCCTGACACGCACCTGACACGCCACCTACACGGTGTCAGCCCCGGTGTCCGCCCGCAGAATGAGGGCAGCCACGGCGACGCTCGACACCAGGCAGACAGCGCTGACCGCGAGCTGAGTGGCGTGCCAGGAGCCGGTGAACGCGGCCAGCTCGGCATCCCGGCGATCACGAGCGCCTCGGCGGCGCCGCGCAGCGTGTTCAGGAATCCGGCCGCCATCCCGACCGCGTCCGCCGGGACCAGGCTCATCGCCTGCCCGTCGGTGATGCCGAACGAGGCACCCATGCCGGCCCCGATCAGCAGCAACGGTACGGCGACCGCCACGCCCGTGCGCTCCGGCCGAAGCAACAAATTGCCAACCACAACCAATGCAAGCGCCACGAGGATCAGCACACGAGCCGAAACACCCTTGTTCACAAGCGTCACAGCCACCATAGGACAGACCAGGACAGGTGCGGTAAGCAACAACATGGCAAGTCCCGCGGCCGCGGCACTCATCCCGGTCGCCTGCAGGTAGGTCGGCAGGAACACCAGGACGCCGAGGAACCCGATCGAGGTCGTGAGCGTGGCCAGGCTCCACCCGAGAAACGCGCGGTTCGCCACCAGTACGGGCGACAGGACCGGGTTCGGGCTGCGTCGCTGGACGAGCGCGAACGCGGGCAGCGCGAGCAGGCCGGCGATCAGGGCCCCGAGGACGACCGGGTCGGTCCAGCCGCGGGCCGGCGCCTCGAGGACGGCGTACATCAGCAGCGTCAGCGCCAGGACGAACAGCAGGCTGCCGATCCGGTCGGTGGCGCCGCCCGGAGAGCGCGACTCGGGTACCCGGGTCGCAGCGAGCGCGACCAGGACTCCGACGACCGCAAAGACGACGAAGCTGCCGCGCCAGCCGGTGGCGGTGATCAGCAGTCCGGACAACGTCGGCCCGGTCGCGATCCCGATGCCCGCCATCGTCCCCATCAGCGCGAAGGCCCGGTTCCGGGCGACGTCGGCGAGAGCAATCGACGGACTCAGCGCGGTGCCGAGGAAGCCCGCGGCGAACACGGTCGCGGCGGTCACGAAGACCCGGCGCCGCCCGAGCCGGTCGGCGGCCGTACCCGCGGCCAGGGTGATCGCGGCGAAGGCGAGGTTGTATCCGGCAACCACCCAGTTGAGCGGCGATCCGGCAGCGCCGAGGTCGGCGCCGATGCTGGGCAGCGCGACCGCCGTACCGGAGATCGACAGGGCGACCAGCACCACGCCGACGAGGACCACAGGCAGAACTCTTGCCGTCTTCACGGCGGCAGCTCAGCGCCTCAACCGCGGTTCAGGGGCAAGTCTTGACCTTAACCGCGGTTGAGCCTCTAGCGTCGGCGGCACGATGGAGAGACACGTGGACACGACCGTGCCGCTGACGATCGGCGAAGTGGCGCGGCGCACCGGCGTACCGATCTCCGCGCTGCACTTCTACGAACGCAAAGGGCTGATCGTGTCCAGCCGCGACGGCTGCAATCAGCGCCTGTACGCGCGGCACATGTTGCGGCGGATCTCCTTGATCGTGGTCGCCAAGCGGCTTGGTGTGCCGCTCTCGGACCTCGCTGCCGTGTTCGAAGGACTGCCGGACAATCATGCGCCGACGCATGAGGACTGGCAGCGCATGTCACGGTCGTGGCGGCGTCAACTGCAAGAGCGCCGGCGGATCCTCGAACAACTGGAACACGAACTCACCGGGTGCATCGGATGCGGCTGCCTGTCGATGAAGGCGTGCGCACTACTCAACCCGGACGACGCGTTGCAGGACGAGGGGCCGGGGCCGGTCCGCCTGCAGACACGACGAGAGCGGCGTTCCTGGGCCCGGGACTCAGAGTGCGCCGATGGTGGCTAGCGCGGCGCGGGCCTGGGCAGCGGCAGCTTCGCGGGTGGGTGCTTCGCGGAGTCCGAGCAGGCGCCGGCGATGTTGCTCGCCGAGGAGGAGCCCGAACAGCGCCTCGGCCCGCTCCGCACGGTCGCCGTCGGTGGACGGCAGGCGTTCGCGGAGGGCGGCGATGTAGGTCTGCGGACCGTCCTCGTAGAAGCGGGCCGCGAGGTCGGGGAAGCTGCGGGCCTCGGTAATCATCAGGCGGTGCAGGCCGATCGCCTCGTCGGAGTGCAGGGCGAAGACGATCTTCGTGGCCAGTCGCTCGAGAGTGTCCTGCTGGTCGGGCTGTTCGAGGGTCCGGCTGCGCAGCCGTTCGACAGCGGCCAGGAAGATCTCGGTGCGGTCCCCGAAGTACGCGTAGATCGTGCGCTTGGTGACCCGCGCGGCGGCGACCACGTCGTCCAGCGTGACCTGGGCGAACCCGTCCGCGATCAGCAGCCGGACGGCCGCGTCCAGGATGTCGTCCCGGCGTTGCGCGCGCTCGGCCGCGGTCGGGCGTCCGCGCTTGCGCGCGCCGGTGTCCGCCATCTCCGTACCCCTCCTGTTCGACAACGTCTGCGCCAATCCTATAATGAAACGTATTTCGTTTCATTAAGAGGAGGCGCCCGCATGCCCGCAAGCAAGGCCCGCCCGCCGAAACGTCTGGCCCCGCTGCCGGACGCGCAGTTGCTGGCGTTCTACCGGCAGATGGTGCTGGTCCGGCGGTTCGAGGAACGCGCGGCGCGTGCGTACACCGAGGCGCGGATCGGCGGCTACTGCCACCTGAACCTCGGCGAGGAGGCCACCGTCGCCGGGCTGATGGCCGCGCTCCGGCCGGATGACTACGTATTCACCAACTACCGCGAGCACGGGTACGCTCTCGCCCGCGGGATCGCGCCGGAACGCGTGATGGCCGAGCTGTACGGGCGCACCGACGGGGTGTCGAAGGGCTGGGGCGGGTCGATGCACATGTTCGACGTCGGCGCCCGGTTCATGGGCGGGTACGGGATCGTCGGCGGTCAGGTGCCGTTGGCAACGGGCGCGGCGCTCGCGATCGACTACCGCGGCAGGGCCGAGGCGGTGCTGTGCCTGATGGGCGACGGCACCACCAACATCGGCGCGTTCCACGAGTCGCTGAACCTCGCCGCGCTGTGGGGGCTGCCGATCGTGTACGTCGTGGTGAACAACGGGCTCGGGATGGGCACGACCGTCGAGCAGTCGTCCGCGGAACCCGAACTGTACAAGCGCGCGGCGGCGTACCGGATGCGGTCGGCGCGGGTCGACGGCAACGATCCGGCGGCCGTGTACCGGGCGGCCCGGACGGCGCTCGCGGGTGCGCGGAAGGGTACGCCGTACCTGCTGGAGGCGGTGTCCGAACGGCTCAAGGGGCACTCGGTGGTCGACCCGGCCCGGTACCGCACGCGCGCCGAGGCGGAGGCGTTGAAGGCGGCGGATCCGGTGGCGGCGTACGCCGTCCGGCTGCATGAGCGCGGGCTGCTCACGGACGAACTGATCGCGGAGATCGACGGCGAAGCGCTGGCGGCCGTCGCGGCGGCGGCGGAGTTCGCGGAGGCGAGTCCGCATCCGGAAGTGTCGACCTTGTTCGACCACACGTACGCGACGCCGGTGCCGAACGACTCGCGGCGGTTGCCCGGCGACGCGCTCTTCCCGGCGGTGTCCGCATGAGCGTGATCAGCTACCGGCAGGCGCTGCACGACGCGCTCCGGTCCGAGCTGTTGCGGGACGAGGACGTGTTCCTGATCGGCGAGGAGATCGGGCGGTTCGAGGGGTCGTACAAGATCACCGCCGGGATGCTCGCGGAGTTCGGGCCGCGGCGGGTCCGGGACACCCCGATCGCCGAGGAAGGTTTCACCGGCGCCGCGATCGGGGCCGCGATGCTCGGGCTGCGGCCGGTCGCGGAGATCATGACGATCAACTTCTCGCTGCTCGCCCTCGACCAGATCGTCAACCATGCGGCGAAGATCTACGGGATGTTCGGCGGGCAGGCCCGGGTGCCGATGGTGATCCGCACCCCGGGCGGCGGCGGGCAGCAGCTCGGCGCGACGCATTCGCAGAACATCGAGCTGCACTACGCGTTCGTACCGGGGCTGAAGGTGGTCGCGCCGTCGAGCCCGGCGGATGCGAAGGCGTTGCTGCTGGCGGCGATCCGGGACGACGATCCGGTGCTCGTACTGGAGAATCTCGCGCTCTACAACACGGTCGGCGAGGTGCCCGACGATCTCGGGCCGGCCGAGATCGGCAAGGCTGCCGTCACGCGGGCCGGGGCCGACATCACCGTGGTCGCGTACTCGCGGATGGCGGCGGTCGCGCTCGAGGTCGCCGAGCAGCTCGCGCCCGAAGGGATCGACGTCGAGGTCGTCGATCTGCGCAGCCTGCGCCCGCTGGACCGGGAGACGATCGTCGCGTCTGTCCGGAAGACGAACTGCGCGGTGGTGCTGGAGGACGACTGGCTCACGTACGGGATCGGCGCGGAGGTCGCGGCGACGATCGCGGACGGCGCGTTCGACTGGCTGGACGCGCCGGTACGACGGGTCGCGATGGCGGAGGTGCCGCTGCCGTACTCCAAGCCTCTGGAGACCGCGGCTCTTCCGTCCGCCGCCGACGCCGTCACCGCGATCCGCGAAACCCTCGCGGCCGTCTCCCGCCACCCCTGAAAGGACTCCCCATGACCGACATCCTGATGCCCCGGCTGTCCGACACGATGACCGAAGGCACCATCACCACCTGGCACAAGTCCGCCGGCGACGAGATCAAGGCCGGCGATCTGCTGGTCGAGATCGAAACCGACAAGGCCCTGATGGACCAGGAGGCGTACGAGCCCGGCACCCTCGCCGAAATCCTCGTCCCAGAAGGCGAAACCGCGCCGATCGGTACGCCGATCGCGCGCCTCACCACAGCAGCATCACCCGCAGGACAACCGGCGGAAGCGTCGGGCGGATCCGCCGGCACGACGCTGGCACCGGACGACCCGAAGACAGCAGGCGCAGGAGCGAGAGCGGTTGGTGGGCGAGTGGTGGGGTCGGCTCTTGTGGAGGGGGTGGGGCGCGTGGTGGCTACTCCTTTGGTTCGGCGAGTGGCTCGGGAGCGGGGGATTGACTTGGGCGCGGTTCGCGGGAGTGGCCCGGGTGGCCGGATTGTGCGGGCTGATCTTGAGGTAGTGCCGTTCGACGGGGTACGGCGGGTCGTGGCCGAGCGATTGGTGGGCAGTAGCCGCGAGGTGCCGGCGTTCTGTGTCACGGCGTCGGCCGACGTGGGAGCGCTGGTCGAACTGCGCAGGCAGATCAACGACAACGGCGTACGGGTGAGTTTCAACGATCTGCTCGTGCGGGCCTGTGCGTTGGCGTTGCGAGCGTGGCCGGGAGTGAATGCTTCCTACTCGCCTGACGACGGCGGGCAGACGTTGCTGCACCAGCGGGTGCACATCGGCGTGGCGGTGGCGTCGGTGGGCGGCCTCGTGGTCCCGGTCGTGCGTGACGCCGACCGACTCTCGGTCGGCACGATCGCGACCACAACCCAGGAGCTGATCGCCAAAGCAAAGGACCGCAAGCTGACCCCGGCAGACTTCAGCGACGGCACCTTCACGATCAGCAACCTGGGGATGTACGGCGTCGAGCACTTCACCGCGATCATCAACCCGCCGCAGGGCGCGATACTCGCGGTCGGCGCCGTCACCGACGAGCTCGCCCTCGACGACGGCGTCCTCGCCACCCGCAAACGCCTCACCTACACGCTGACCGCCGACCACCGGATCATCGACGGCGCCCTCGCCGCCGAGTTCCTCCGGGCCCTGACCGGCATCCTCGAATCCCCGCTGCGGATCGTCACCTGAGCCCAGAGAAGTTGCCCGCAGCAAGCGACGCCAGTAGCCGGAGCTTCTCCGCGGACGCCGATCCGGGCTCGGCCGTGTAGAGCATCAGGATCACGCCTGGGTCGGCGGTGACCGCCAACTCCTCGTACGCCAGTGTCAGGTCCCCGACCTCCGGATGCCGGAACCGTTTCGTCCCGGTTCCGTGCGTCCGGACGTCGTGCGAGCCCCACAACCGCCGGAACGTCTCGCTCTGCGTGGAGAGCTCGCCGACCACGTCCTGCAGCGCCCGGTCGTGCGGGTCGCGGCCGGCCTCGGCGCGCATGATCGCGACGCACATGTGGGCGAACAGGTCCCAGTCGGGGTAGAAGTCGCGGGACGCCGGGTCGAGGAACTGGAAGCGGGCCAGGTTCGGTGTCCGGCCGCCTTCGCCGATCACCGGCGAGTAGAACACCCGGCCGAGCGCGTTCGTGGCGAGCAGGTCCTGCGCGGGGTTGCGGACGAACGCGACGCCGTCCGTGATCGCCTCCAGCGCCCACTGCAGGCTCAGCCGTGACGCGGGCAGCGCAGCCTGCGGGCGCCGCGGCCGCCCCGACGTCGGGATGCCGTCGGCGGCCCGCGCGAGGTCGAGCAGGTGTGCGCGTTCGGTCTCGTCCAGGTTCAGCGCCCGCGCGATCGCCTCGAGTACGGCGGACGACGCCCCGGCGATCGCACCCCGTTCGAGCTTCGCGTAGTACTCGATGCTGACCCCGGCCAGCGTCGCGACCTCGCTCCGCCGCAGCCCGGGCACCCGACGCCGGCCGACGTTCGGCAGCCCGACGTCGGCCGGCGTCAACTTCGCCCGCCGCGAGGTCAGGAACTCCCGGACCTCCGCCTTGTTGTCCATGCCATCGACAGTACCGGCGTCACCCCCGCTGAGGGATGTACTGCCGGTACACCTCTCGAGCGGGCCTTCTTCACCGTCGTTCCGGGCGCTTGCATGGAGATGCAAGCGATGCCGAGAGGAACCAGATGAGCCTGACCGTCGAGCGGTCGCCGGAAACCAGCAGTGCACTTACCGCTACGGTGCTCGGTGCCGTCGTCCTGATCACCGCGATCGCCCCGCTGGCCACGGACATGTACGTCCCGGCCTTCCCGCTGGTCACACGCGACCTCGACGCGAGCGCCACCGAAGTACAGCTGACGCTCACCACGTTCTTCGTCGGGATGGCGCTCGGGCAGCTGATCGGCGGCCCGTTCTCGGACCGGATCGGGCGCCGGCGGCCGCTCCTGGTCGCGTTGCTGGTGCTGACGGTCGCGTCGGTCGCGTGCGCGTTCAGCCCGTCCGTCGGCGTGATGATGGGCGCCCGGCTGGTGCAGGGCCTCAGTGGCGGCTGGGCGATGGTCATCGCCCGGGCGGTCGTCGTCGACCTGACCTCCGGAGCCCGGCTGGTCCGGACGATGAACCTCGTCTCCGGGATCGCCGGGGTGGCGCCGATCGCCGGTCCGCTGGCCGGCGCGGCCGTGCTCCATTTGTCGACCTGGCGGGTGTCGTTCTGGCTCGTCGCCGCGCTCGCGGCGCTGATGGTCGTGACGGTCGCGATCGGCGTACCGGAGACTCTCCGGCAGCCCGGCCGTTCGGCCAGGTGGTCGGCGGACGTACTGCGGAATCGCGCGTTCACCGGCTACCTGGTGGTGTTCGCGTTCTCGATGGGCACGATCTTCGCGTACGTCGCCACGTCCGCGTTCGTCCTGCAGTCGATGAACGGCCTGTCACCGATCGCGTACTCCGTGGACTTCGCGGCGAACGCCGTCGGCCTGACCCTCGCCACGCTGGCCGCCGCGCGGCTGGCGGATCGGATCCCGACCCGCGTGCTCGTCGGCGCGGGACTGATCGCGACCGTCTCGGCCGGCGTGCTGCTGCTGGCCGGCGCACTGTGGTTCGGTATGCCGCTGCCGCTCGCGCTGATCGGGTTCTTCGTGCTGATGACCGCCCAGGGCTTCGTCGGGCCGAACGCCGGCGCACTCGCCTCGGCGCGGGTACCCGATCATCCCGGCACCGGTTCGGCACTCCTCGGGTTCCTGCAGTGGTGCATGGCCGGCGTCATCGCCCCGCTCGCGGGGCTCGGGGGCGAGCGGAGCGCCGTACCGATGGCGGTCATCGTGCTCGTCCTGTCGGCCCTTTCCCTGTTCGCATTGATCACCAACAAGCGAGGTGTACTTCCATGCGTGGAGTCATGATGTACGGTCCCGGCGACGTTCGGGTCGAGGAGCGGGCGGATCCGGTGCTCGAGCGGCCGACCGATGCGGTCATCCGGCTCGCCGCCACCTGTGTCTGCGGGTCGGACCTCTGGTCGTACCGGGGTCAGGACAAGGTCGACGGGCCGACGCCGATGGGGCACGAGTACGTCGGTGTCGTCGAGGAGGTCGGGTCCGCGGTGACGTCCGTGAAACCTGGGGACTTCGTGATCGGGTCGTTCTTCGCGTCCGACAACACCTGCGAGATCTGCCGCGCCGGATACCAGTCGCGCTGCGTGCACGCCGTACCGATGGGGGCCGTCGGCACCCAGTCCGAGCTGGCCCGGGTGCCGCTCGCGGACGGCACGCTGGTCGCGGTGCCGGGGACGCCCGACGCCGACCTGGTCCCGTCGTACCTGGCCGCCTCCGACGTCCTCGGGACGGGGTGGTTCGCCGCCGTCGCCGCGGCTGCCGGGCCGGGGAAGACCGTGGCGGTCGTCGGTGATGGAGCGGTCGGGCTGCTCGGCGTGCTCGCGGCCCGGCAACTCGGGGCCGAGCGGATCATCGCGATGAGCCGGCACGAACCGCGGCAGCAACTGGCGCTGGAGTACGGCGCGACCGACATCGTCACCGAGCGCGGGGACGCGGGCGTTGCCCGGATCAAGGACCTCACCGACGGGTACGGCGCGCACAGTGTGATCGAGGCGGTCGGGACCCAGGAGTCGATGCTGCAGGCGATCCGCGCGACCCGCGCCGGCGGCCATGTCGGATACGTTGGCGTCGCCCACGACGTCAGCCTGCCCGGCGACGAGCTGTTCTTCTCCGGCGTGCACCTGCACGGCGGACCGGCGCCCGTCCGTCAGTACCTGCCGACGCTGATCGACCTGATCGCACGCCGCGTGATCGACCCGGGCAAGGTCTTCGACCTGAGCGTCCCGCTGGCGGACGCCGCCACGGCGTACGAGGCGATGGACCGGCGCACCGCGATCAAGGCGCTGCTGCTCGTCTGAGGTCAGCACCACCTGGTCAGCGCGGCGTCGAGCGTCGACGGGTCGTCGGCCCAGGCGACGACGCCGTCGGGGCGGAGCAGGACGGCCTTCAGCCCGAGGTCGTCGGCAGGGCGGGCGGCGACGTAGCGGATCCGGTCGGCGTACTCCTGGAGGTCGCCGGTGAAGTCGAGGAGCAGCCCGCCGCCGTCCTGCATCAGGTCGGCCAGGCGGGTGCCGTCCTCGAAGCTGAAGTCCGGCGCGTTCCGGCCCTCCAGCGGGTGGTCGCCGACGTCGTACCGGAACTCCAGGCCGGACAGCTTGCTGTACACGTACGCCGTACCGTCCTTCGTCTGCAGCAGGTCGCGGACCAGGCGCTGGGTCGCGGCGGCGTTCGGGCCGGGCTTCATCACCAGCGCCTGGGCGCGGGTCCAGTCGAGCACCCACTCCCCGATCGGGTGCCGCTCGGATGTATACGTATCCACCAGCGCCTCCGACGCCTCGCCGCGCGCGACGGCCGCGAGCTTCCAGCCGAGGTTCATCGCGTCACCGAGCCCGGTGTTCAGCCCCTGCCCGCCGAGCGGTGCATGGATGTGCGCGGCGTCGCCGGCCACCAGCACACGGCCGTTCCGGTACGTCGTGGTCTGCATCGCGCGGTCCGTGAACGTCGACGCCAGCCGTACCTCGGCCACCGTCACGTCGGTCTCCGACACGCGCCGCAGAACCGACTGCAGGTGCTCCCGCGTCAGCTCCCGGGTCCGGTCGAACGCGCCGCCGTCGAAATCCATCATCGCGACGTGCCCGTCGGCGTGCATGACCAGGTACATCCCGGACGGCGTCAGGTTGAACCCGCCCGCGAGCTTCTCCGGATCCGCGAGTGTCGCCTGCAGTACGTACCCGGTGAACTGCGGCTCGGTCCCCACGAACTCGAACCCGGCCGGCCGCCGGATAGCGCTCCGCCCGCCGTCGCACCCGACCGCCCAGCGCCCCGCGTACTCCTGCGCACCGGCCCGCACCACGACGTGGTCGTCGTACTGCGTGACCCCGTCGACGGCGACGCCGTACCGGACCTCGACGCCGAGCTTCACCGCCCGCTCGGTCAGCACGTTCCCGACCGATTCGAGGCTCGTCATCAGCATCCCCGGCAGCACACTCGGCAGCTGGTACGGCGGCGTGTCGAGGCCGGAGCCGTCCAGCATGATGCCCGCGAAATGCCCCACCCGCCGCGAACCGGCCGGCGCCTCCTCGGTGTCGGCCGCCGCCGTCAACGCGTCCAGCAGCCCGCGCCGGGCGAACGCCTGGATCGATGCCGCCGACAACCCGCGCATCCCCAACGGCCACGCCCGCCACGGCGACTGCCCTTCCGGCTCCTTCTCGAGCACCAGCACCGAGCCGCCGGCCAGGCCGACCTCGCAGGCCAGCATCAGTCCCACGGGGCCCGCACCTACTATCACCACGTCGTACATCGTCGTCTCCTCTCTTGGTGCACCCACCGTCGCAACCCGGCCGCACGTCGCGCTGGCACGGCGCTGTCGCAGCGGGCTCAGTAGTACGACAGGACACGGCACCGATTTGTCTGGTCGCCGCGGCGGGCATAGCGTCACAGAGGTGCAGAACATCCTGTTCCTGATGACCGACCAGCACCGCGTCGACACACTTGGTGCCTACGGCAACCAATTGGGTACGACGCCGAACCTGGACGCGCTGGCCCGGACCGGAACCCGGTTCGACCGCTGGTACACACCGACCGCGATCTGTACGCCGGCCCGCGCCAGCCTGCTCACCGGGCAGGCGCCGTTCCGGCACAAGCTGCTCGCGAACTACGAGCGCAACGTCGGGTACATCGAGGACCTCGGCGAGGGCACGTTCACGTTCTCGCAGGCACTCCGCGACCGCGGGTACAACTGCGGCCTGATCGGCAAGTGGCACGTCGGCACGAACAGGTCCGCGGGCGACTTCGGGTTCGACGGGCCGGACCTGCCGGGCTGGCACAACCCGGTCGACCACCCGGGCTACCTGGCGTACCTCGACGACCACGGGTTCCCGCCGTACGAGATCTCCGACCGGATCCGCGGGACACTGCCGAACGGCGGCCCGGGCAACCTGCTCGCCGCCCGCCTGCACCAGCCGGTCGAGGCGACGTTCGAGCACTACCTCGCCACCCGCGCGATCGAGCAGCTCGAGTCGTACGCCGGCGAGCCGTTCTTCCTCGCGCTGCACTTCTTCGGCCCGCACCTGCCGTACATCCTGCCGAACGAATACTTCGACCTCATCGACCCCGCCGACGTCGAGCTGCCCCGTTCCATCGCCGAAACCTTCCAGGGCAAGCCGCCGGTGCAGAAGAACTACAGCGCGCACTGGACGTTCGACACGATGCCGATCGAGACGACCCGGAAGCTGATCGCGGTCTACCAGGGCTACGTGGCGCTGATCGACTTCGAGATCGGGCGGGTGCTGGCCGCGATGGAGCGGCTCGGGCTGACCGACGACACCGCGGTGTTCTTCACCTGCGACCACGGCGAGTTCACCGGATCGCACCGCCTGCACGACAAGGGGCCGGCGATGTACGAGGACATCTACCGCACACCGGGGATTCTCCGGGTGCCCGGTCAGCCGGAGGGCGTCGTCCGGGACGAGTTCGTCAGCCTGCTCGACTGCACCGCGACGATCCTCGAACTCGCCGGCGCCGACCCGAAGCCGGCCGTCGACTCACGCAGCCTGCTCCCGCTGGTGACGGGCGAGCCGGCCGAGTGGGCGGACGACATCGTCTGCGAGTTCCACGGCCACCATTTCCCTTATCCACAACGGATGCTGCGCACCGACCGGTACAAGCTGGTCGTCAACCCGGACTCGGTGAACGAGCTGTACGACCTGGAGCTCGACCCGGACGAGCTCCTCAACGTGTACGACCACCCGGAGCAGGCCGCCGTCCGCGGACGCCTGATGCGCCGCCTGTACCAGGTACTGCGCGACCGCGGCGACAACTTCTACCACTGGATGACGTCCATGTACGACGTCGGCGACGTCAGCTACGACCCGAGCCTGAGCGGCCTGGACGAGTCGACGTACAACAACTAGTCCTTCGGCAGCTGGGTCTGCGCCCACTCGGCCCATTCGCGATGCATGGCCGCGAAGCGCAGACCCCACTGAAGAACGATCCGCCCGTGTACCGCGAGATCACCCTCGGTCCAGTCGGTGGACCGTTCGAGCGTCCGCAGGTCCTGCTCGACCCCGTTCATCCGCTGGACGCCGCGCTCCAGGAAGGCCTGCGCCTCGGCCGGTGAGACCGTCCCGAGGAAGAACACCCGCAGCATCAGGTCGTCGCGGCGCCGCCGCGGCCGGTCGTCGAGCAGCCAGCGCCGCAGCTCGTCCCGCCCGGCGTCGGTGATCGCGTACTCCTTGCGCCCCCGCGGTCCCTCGGCACTGACCGTCACGTGCCCGTCCGCGGACAGCTTCGCCAATTCGCCGTACACCTGGCTCTGGGTCGCCGGCCAGACGTTGGCCAGCGAGATCTCGAAGCGGCGCATCAGGTCGTACCCACTGGCCGGCTGGTCGGCGAGCAGGCCGAGCATCGCGTGTCGAAGACTCATGTCCGCATCCTACATTCCACTGTTGACATGTCGAGAGATGAGCATCTAGTTTCGACATGTCACTACTGGAATGTCAGGGAGTACGGATCATCTCATGAGCTATCTCCGCAGCTTCGCCCCGTGGATCATCTACGCGATCGCGACCACCAAGCTGGACTGGCGGTTCTGCGCGCTGATCGGGCTGGTCATCGCGCTCGGACTCGTCGGCTGGGAACTGTCCACCGGCAAGAAGCTCGAGTCGATGGTGATCGAACTGAGCGCCGCCGTGTTCTTCACGCTGGTCGCGGTGATCGCGTTCGCCGCACCGCAGGCGCCGCTGCACGAGAACCTGCTGGCGATGTCGTCGGCCTGGCTCGCGCTGACGGCGTGGGGATCGCTGGCGATCCGGCGGCCGTTCACGCTCGGCATCGCCCGCACGATGGTCGAGCGCGAGATCTGGGACAACCCGGTGTTCCGGCGTACGAACGTCATCATCACGCTCGTGTGGGCGATCAGCTTCACCGTCGAAGGCATCGCCGCCGCGGTGATCACCGCGGTCGCTCCGCACATGGCCGCGCCGGTGATCGCGCTCCGGATCGCCTCCTTCGCGGTCCCGGTCGTCTTCACGGTCCGCTACTCGAAATACGTCCGCGCCCGGGCTGTCGAAGCCGCCCGCGGGTCTTCGTTGCAGAGGTGAAGACCACCTACGACGAGGAGCACATCGTGTACACGTTCGACATCTTCAGCAGCCTGGACGGGTTCGGGTCGCACACCGGCGACTGGGGCGGGTACTGGGGGAAGCAGGGGCCGGAGTTCCTGGCGCATCGGCTGGAGCAGTACTCCGCCGACCAGCGGATGGTGATCGGCGGCACCACCCATCGGGTGAACACCCGGATGCTGGGCGCGGGCGAGGAGTTCGACCCGTGATACAGCCGCTCGACTGGCCGATTTTCCCGGTCATCACCGGGCAGACGGGCATCAGCCCGATCTTCGGCGGCGCGCTCGACTTCGATCTCGAACTGCTCGAGGCGCGCCCATTCGACGGCAACACCCAGGAGCTCACGTACCGTCCGACGCTGCACGTGGCACGGTGAGGCCGGCGGCGAACACGGCGACGGTACGGCGGGCGTCGTACCGCTCGTCGTCGTTCGCGCCGATGCAGAGGTTGCCGATGGCCCGCATCAGCTCGAGGGCCTGGACGTCCGTGCGGTTGACCTCACCGGATGCGCGCGCGGCGGCGAGCAGCTCGGCGCAGACCGGGACGAGCTCGTCGAGGAAGTAGGCGTGCAGCCCGGCGCCCTGACTCAGCGCGTCCGGCAGGCCGTGCTTGGTGACCAGGAAGTCGACGAACCCGTTGATCCAGCGGAGCAGCGCGGCGTACGCCGTCGGCTCGGACGTCAGGTACTGCGAACCGGCCCGGGCAAGCTCCTCGACCTGATGCCGGTAGACCGCGACGACCAGGTCCGCACGGCTCGGGAAGTGCCGGTACACCGTGCCGACGCCGACCCCGGCTCGGGCGGCGATGTCCCGCACCGGCGCGTCGACGCCGGACGCGACGAACGCCGCGGCGGCCGCGTCGAGCAGCGCCTTCTCGTTCCGGCGGACGTCGGCCCGCCGGCGTGGCTGCTCCTGCACGTGACCCCTCCCTTGCGAATCGGAACATCGTTCCGTATTGTCGAATGCGGATCAGCGTTCCGCTTTGATCTCCATCATGACAGCACCGGAGGACCCATGCAGTACCGCACCCTCGGCCGGACCGGCATCCAGGTCAGCACGCTCGCGCTCGGCGCGATGAACTTCGGCGCGATCGGCCGCACCGGCCCCGACGAGGTCACCGCGATCATCGACGCCGCCCTCGCCGCGGGCATCAACCTGATCGACACCGCCGACATGTACTCCGACGGCCAGTCCGAAGAACTCGTCGGCGCCGCGATCGCCGGCCGCCGCGACGACGTCGTCCTCGCCACCAAAGCCGGCCTCCCGATGGGCGAGGACCGCAACCGGCGCGGGGCGTCCCGCCGCTGGCTCACGACCGCGCTGGACAACAGCCTGCGCCGGCTCGGCGTCGAGTACGTCGACCTGTACCAGGTGCACCGGTGGGACCCGACCACCAGCGACGAGGAGACGCTGTCCGCGCTGACCGACCTGCAGCGCGCGGGCAAGATCCGGCACTTCGGCACGTCCGAGTACCCGGCGTACCGGCTGGTCGAGACCCAGTGGACCGCCGACCGCCACCACCTCAGCCGCTTCACCACCGAACAGCCGAACTACTCCCTGCTGCAACGCGGCGCCGAGCGGGAGGTCCTGCCGGTCGCCGAACAGTACGGCCTCGGCGTCCTCACCTGGAGCCCGCTGGCCTCAGGCTGGCTCTCCGGCGCCGTCCGCGCAGGTCACCCGACGACCACCAACCGCGCCACCGTCATGCCCGACCGCTTCGATCCCACAGTCCCCAGCAACGCCACCAAACTGGAAGCCGTCGAACAACTGGCCGCCCTGGCCGCCCAATCCGGCCTCACCCTGATCCAACTGGCCCTGGCCTTCACCACCACCCACCCCGCCGTCACCAGCACCCTCCTGGGCCCCCGCACCCTCGCCCACCTCACATCCCAACTGACCGCCGCCGACACCACCCTCACCCCCGACATCCTCAACACCATCGACAAAATAGTGGCCCCCGGCACCGACCTCTCCCCCACCGAAAAACACTCCGTCGTCCCGGCGCTCACCAACCCATCTCTCCGCCGGCGAGCGAGTTGAGGTAAGCGAGGTCGCGGAGGTAGCCGGCTCCGTGGTGCCACGGGGCCGGTTGTTCCCATTGCGCGCGCCAGCCGGGGCGATCTTGGGCGGCCCAGATACGCATCGTGTCGTAGGCGGCCTGGATACGGACCGGGATCGTGGTCAGCACCTCTTGCCATTGCTCAGGCGAGCAGCCGTACGCGTCCCGGATTCGCAGCATTCGTTCGCGCACGGGGGTCGGGCTCGGCCAGCCCATCGGTGCGAGGTTCTCCGGCGCGGCCAGCGGGACGAGGGTGTACGCGAGGTACGCGAGGTCCCAGGCCCGCGGTCCGGGCGCCGCCGTATCCCAGTCGACGAACGCGACGACCTCGCCGTCGCGGATCAGCAGATTCCACGGCGCGAGGTCGTTGTGGCAGACAACCTCAGGCGCACCCGCCGGCACCGGCGCCACCTGCCAATTGCTTGCCTCCGGCATCCACCCCGCGACCGCATCGTGGTACTGGCGCAACAACCCGGCAGCGCTGTCGAGCACGGCATCACCACATACCTCAGGCCGAGGCGTCTCCCCCTCGACCCGCGACAACACCTCCCGCCCGCCGTCGAGACGCTGCTCCGGATCCATGCGTCAGCGCCTGGTCAGTTGCGTCAGGGCGCGGCGGAGTTTGGGATCGCGGCGAGAGCCCGCATGCTCGAGTAGAGCCACCTCCGCAACCAGCCCGACCCAGAGTCGCGCGGTCTGCTGCGGATCGGGCCAACCCAGCGCAGCGAAGTCCGCCCGGACCTCCTTCGCGCTGGTGGTGTTGCGAGCAAGGATCTCGTCGGCGATCTGCGGATCCGCACGAGCCTCCAACAGCAGAGCACGCACACCCCGATGCTCCAGGCACGTATCGAGATAAGTGCGAGCGATCGCATCCAACCGATCCGCACCAGGTTCGAGACCGCGCATCGCCGCACGGATCTGCCCGAACAGCCGGTCATGAAACTCACGATGCAACGAGATCACATACGCCGACCGATCGCCGAAGTGATGGAAGAACGTCCCCTTCGAGACCCCCGCCTCCTCCACGAGCAGGTTGACACTCAGCCCCATCAGCCCGGTCCGCTCAGCCAACCGCAGGCCCGCGTCGACCAACCGCTGCCGAGTCTCGGCGGCCGCAGCCTGCCGCTTCCCCACAGTGTCGTTACTCACCCGGCTATCGTATGGTTTGACCGACCGGTCGGTCAATGAACCGCTCGAAGGAGCATCCCACCATGCCGTACCTTCCGTCGTCCGCGGGCCGGGTCGCGTACTCCGACACCGGATCCGGCCCCGTCCTCGTCCTCCTGCACGCCACGCTGCACGACCGCCACGACTTCGACCCCGTCCTGCAAGCGCTCGCCGCGGACCACCGCGTGATCGCCGTCGACTGGCCCGGCCACGGCGAGTCGGACCCGGACGCGGGCGGCCGGGCGGTGACCGCTCCCCTGCTGGCCGACGTACTCGAGGAGCTGACCCTCGCCCAGGACCTGCGCGACCTCCGCCTGATCGGCAACTCCGTCGGCGGTTTCGCGGCCGCCCGTCTCGCGATTCGCCACCCGGAGCGCGTCGCCGGCCTCGTGCTGGTCGACAGCGGCGGCTTCGCGGGCCACGACCCGTTCTCCCGTACGCTCTTCCGCACCATCGGTACGCCGGCCGTCGCGAAGCGCCTGATGCCCTACTTCGTCCGCAGCTACATGCGTCCGCGGACGCCGAGCGACCACGCGATCGTCGACCGTACGGTCGCCCGCGCCCGGACCGCCCACGGCGCCGCCCTCGCCGCGTCGATGTGGCGCAGTTTCGCCACCCCCGACCACGACCTGCACGCCCAGGCCGACCGTCTCACCGCGCCGACCATGATCATCTGGGGCACCAAGGACACCGCGGCCCCGCTCCGGGCCGGCCGCGAGACCCACAAACACCTGCCGAACGCCACGCTGACTACGTTCGACACCGGCCACGTAGTCTTCTCCTCCGCTCCCGAAGCCTTCCTGGAGACCGTCCACCCCTTCCTCGCCGCGATCCCGCGATAAACCGGGTGACCTCAGCCGCCGCGGTCGGGAGAATGCGTGCCGTGGACGAGGTTCAGGTGGTCGTGGCGCACAGTGAACGGACGACCCTGCGCGTCGGGGACATGTTCGTGAAGATCGACGGCAACGCGCGGAACCTCGAGATCGAGGCCGCGGCGATCCAGCTGGCGCCGGTGCCGACGCCGGAGGTGCTGTGGCACAAGCCGAACGTGCTCGCGCTGGCCGCCGTACCCGGGACAGCGCTCGGGCGGCTCGGGGAGCCGTCGCCCGCGTCGCCGGAGGCGTGGGCCGCGGCCGGGGCCGCCGTACGGAAGTTGCATGAGGCACCGTTACCGCCGTGGCCGGCGCCGAGCAGTGAGCGGGTCACCGAGTGGCTGGACCGCGAGTGCGAGTGGCTGATCGCGAACGAGGTCCTTCCGGCCGAGGTGATCGTCCACAATCGCGAGATCGCCGAGCTGGCGTTCCGCCCGTGGGAGCCGGTGTTCGCGCACGGCGACCTGCAGATCACCCATATCTTCACCCAAGGCGACGAGGTCACCGGCATCATCGACTGGTCCGAGGCGAGCCAGGGCGACCCGTTGAACGACCTCGCCGTTCTCACGCTCGGACACGAGGAATGCCTCGACGACCTGCTCGCCGGGTACGGCATGGACGTGGACGTCGAGGTGATCCGCGCCTTGTGGTCCCTGCGCAGCTTGCGGGCGTCGCGCTGGCTGATCGAGCACGGGTTCGACCCGAACGAGCCGGGCGGCGAGTTCGACGTACTCCGCGCCCGGATGTGAGGCGTACTCCGCCGCAGTGATTCACAGTACGGTGGGCCAATGATGCCGCACCGGGTGGTCGTCGTCGGGTACGACGACGCGGAGCTGGTGGACATCGCCTGCGTCACCACGGCGCTCGGGCTCGCGAACCGACTCGGCGCGGATCCGGCGTACCAGGTCGTGCTCGCGACGGTCGGCGGCGGCGCGGTCCGTTGCGAGACCGGGCTGACGTTGCAGGCCCAGGCGCGGCTCGAGACGGTACGGCGGGTCGACACGGTGATCGTGTCCGGCGGTGCAGGGCATCAGACGGCGGCGCGTGACGTCGAACTCGTACGGCAGGTACGCCGGCTCGCCGCCGGCGCTCGGCGGGTGGCGTCCGTGTGCACGGGTGCGACCGTACTCGCCGCGGCGCGGCTGCTCGACGGCAAGCGCGCAACCACGCACTGGCTGTACGCCGCCGAGCTCGACCGGGCGTATCCGGCCGTGCAGGTCGATCCGTCGCCGATCTTCGTCCGGGACGGCGCGATCGCGACCTCGGGCGGCGTGACGGCGTCGCTCGACCTGACACTCGCGTTCGTCGAAGAGGACCACGGCGCCGAACTCGCGCGCTGGGTCGCGATGGGCATGGTCACGTACCTGCAGCGGCCCGGGAACCAGGCGCAGATGAGCATGTTCACCGCGGCGCCGCGCCCGGATCATGCCGTCGTACGACTGGTGACCGATTACGTCGTCGCACACCCGGACGCCGACCTCAGCGTCGCCGCGTTGGCCGCTCGCGCGGGCGTCAGCGGTCGGCAGCTCACGCGCCTGTTCCGCGAGCACACCGGGGAGTCGCCGGCCAACGCCGTACGGCGGATGCGGCTGGAGATCGCGGCCCGGCTGGCGGCGACCACGGAGCTCCAGTTGTCGCAGATCGCCCGCCGGTGCGGGTTCAGTTCGGCCGAGACGTTGCGGCAGGCGTTCGCGGCCAGGTTCGGGGTGAGTCCGCGGGCGTTCCGGCGTACGCAGACTCGGTCGTGAGCGCGTCAAGCCGTCGCCGTTCGGCGCCGGCGCGTCCACGCGACGGCGAACAGGATCGCGAAGGCGAGATGCACGACGAGGAACACCCGCGCGAGATCGCGCGCGTTGCCGGTGGCAACTCCGGCAAGATCGTTGGCGGCGACAACACCGAATCCGACGAGATTCGCCAGTAAAACAGGAGTATTTGCCGCCTTGCGGGTCAGCCAATTGAGCAACGCGATACCCAGAAACGGCCCGCCGAGCAATCGCAGCAATGCCAGGAGCTCCGGCGACGCATCCTCCGGTACGGCGCCGACGCCGAACTGCGCCGGGACGAACAGCAACGCGAGTCCGACGGCTCCGAGATACACGGCCGCGGCGGTAAGGACGTACTTGACCATCTGGCCATCGTGCAGTCCGACGTCGGGGCGTGGTGGCGCCGGTCCGGAATCCTGGGATACCGGTCCTCTAAAACTGTTTCCCTTCCCGTCGTCGCGGCTGCCAGACTCATCAGAATGAGCGAGCACACAGCGCGCGCGATCCGCCTCTTCGACGAACTGGCGGCTGGGTACGACGAGATCCTTCCGTTCTTCCGGGGATTCGCCGAACTGCACGTCGACTGGCTGGATCCCCGACCCGGCACGGCCGCCCTCGACCTCGGCGCCGGCAGCGGATCGCTCACCGGCGTACTGCTCGACCACGGCTGCAAGGTCACCGCCGTCGACGCGGCACCCGCGATGGTCGCCAAACTCGCGCGACTGCACCCGACCGCCGAGACCCGCGTGATGGACGCGCACCACCTCGACTTCCCCGACGCAAGCTTCGACCTGGTCTGCGCCGGCTTCGTCATCCACCTACTCGACGACCCCGCGGCCACCGCCGCCGAGGTACGCCGGGTACTGCGACCCGGCGGCGTGTTCTCGTTCTCGACCCCGTGCGACGTCAAGGACGCACCGGAATGGGACTTCTACGGCGCGCTGTTCCGCGAGTACCAGCCCTACATCCCCACAGGCAAAGGCCGCCTCGGCCGCCCCCTCAACGGCGAGCAACTCCTCACCGCCACCGGCTTCCACACCGTCACCCAGACCGACGTCGAGCAACGCCTCCACGTCCCCGACGCCGACACCTTCTGGAACTGGGCCCTCTCCCACGGCTCAAGAGCCTTCATCGACGCCCTCCCCACACCCCAACGCACCGAATTCGAGTCCCGCGTCCGCCAACACCTAGCCACCATGCACCCCATAACCCACCCCACCGCCGCCACCCTCACCCGCGGCATCCACTGATACGACAAGTACTCATGACCGGGGATCGAGCGAGGCGCAGCTGGATGGAAGGCCATCTGGAGTGGGCAGCCCAAGAGTTCCAGGTCCAGCAGATCGGTACGCCGATCCACACCTCGCGGCTGCATTCCGTCGGTTGCCGCGTACTCGACTCCGGCGAGGACGCCGGGTTGCGGGTCGTGTACGCCGATCCTGAGTGGGGCGACGGCGACTACCTCGAGTCGAACCTGGCTGCCAACGCGATCCGCGGCGTACCCAAACCAACCGTCAAACGCTGGCGCGAGTGGAGCGACCACGATCGACGAATGCGCGGAGAACTCAGCACCTCGTCGCCGACCCCGCCATCTCGACCGACCTGGCACCGACGCACGAGCCGCAGATCTCCACCAGCTGGCTGACCGATCTCGACACCGCACTCCATACGCTCGCGACACATCCCGTGCCCGACCACGGCGTGGACGCTGCCGACGTCAACGACGGCATCAGAGCGTTCTTCGGCATCGAGATCGACATCAGCCCACGCTTCTCTGTACGACGCTCGCGTATCCGGCGCTCGCCGAGCGACTCCGCGTCGCGCTCGCCCGCTTCCTCGACGGCCCGACCGCCCGCGTCGCAATCCTGGCCGCGGCCACCCGCTGCCTCCGCTTCGCCGACGGCGGCGAACTGACCGAGTTGGCACTCCCCGTACGCAGCCTCGCACTCGAGCATCTCTAGCGACACCCAGACCTCCGGCGTGTCGGCACTTCCCTTACCTGCAGGGGATTTCATCCCCTTGCCGATTTGGCCGAGACCATTTCGTGACCTACCATGAACATATGTTCGATTGTGAGCTGGATGACCTCGACACCGCCGGCGTGCTGGCCGCGGCGGCCGAGTGCGCCCAACTCCAAGAACAGGCCGCCGTGGGCCTACTCCAAGCAGCCCTGGCCTTCGCCGACCGGAACGCCGTACTCGAGGGCTACCCAGACGATCCCCTACGCGGCGGCCCTCTGCCCGGCCTCGAGAGGCTCCGCGTCTACGGCGGCGAAGGATGCCCTGGGGTCGCAGAATTCGCGCCCATCGAGTTCGGCGCGGTCGTGGGGATGTCGAGCGGAGCCGCAGCCTCACTGATCGGAGAAGCCCTGGCATTGCGCCACCGCCTACCCAAAGTGTGGGCAGCTGTCCTGGCCGGCAAGGCCGCCGCCTGGCGCGCCCGGAAGATCGCCGACGCCTGCCTCACGTTGTCCCCCGAAGCCGCCGCCCTGGTCGACCGCCGAGTAGCAGGCATCGTCAACACAGTCACCCCAGGCGCCCTGTCGAGAATCACCAAGGCAGCAGTCCTGGAAGCCGATCCCACCCAGGCCCAGGACCAAGCCGAGGCCGCAGCCAGAACGCGCGGCGTCTTCGTAGCCCAGTCGGACATCCACGGCACAAAGCGCTTCTGGGTACGCGCCGCAGCAGGCGACGTGATCCGCTTCGACGCCACCATCGACGACCTGGCCCGCGCACTGAAGACCCTCGGCGACACAGCCCCGCTCGACGAACGCCGTGCGAAAGCAATCGGCTGGATCGCCGACCCCACAGCCGCCCACCACCTGATCGCCGTAGCCCGCCACCTGGCCCACACCGAGGCCTCCCCAACACCACCTCCCGAGCCCGCCGACGACGCATTCACGCGGCAGGCTCTGGCCGACTCCCTGCCAACCAAACTCGCCGCCGTCAAACAAGATGCCCACAGCAACGATCGCACCGCAGGCACCAGCAGCCCCCGCCGTCACACCCTGTACGTACACCTCACCGACCACACCCTCACGACCGGCACCGGCGTACTCCGAGTCGAAGAGCTCGGCCCCCTCCTCGCCACCCAACTCGGCGAACTGCTCGGCCACGACCAAGTCGTCGTCAAGCCCGTCATCGACCTCAACGACCAGCTCAGTGTCCACGCGTACGAGATCCCCGACCGCCTCCGCGAACGAGTCCGCCTACGCCACCCCGTCGACATGTTCCCGTACAGCGGAGCCGAGGCAACCCCACGAATGGACCAAGACCACATCAGGCCCTACGACCGCACCGGACCACCCGGCCGCGGCGGCCAAACCAGTACCGACAACCTCATACCCCTCACCCGACTCCACCACCGCGCCAAGACCTTCGGCGGCTGGAGAAGCCGACGGCTGCCCACCGGCGCCATCGAATGGACAAGCCGCCACGGCTACCGCTTCCTTGTCGACCACACCGGCACCCACCGAACAGACGCGCCGTCGTCCTCGAACACCCGGCCGATCAGTCCAGCAAAGCTGCGGTGAATGTCCCATGCTGCTCGCTCAACCAGGCCTGCAAGCGATCCCACCGCTCCCAGCCACCCCGCTCCGCAAGCGCCCGCACAAAGACAGGATCCCCACTGGCAACGCGCCCGGCCACAAACGCCCGACAAACCTCCGTAGCCTGCTCGACAACCTCCGGCAGCCGAGCCCGATCCTCCGCCCCAAGCCCATAGCTGTCCGCCAAGACCCGCAACCGCGCCGCCGCATCCAACCCGCCCGGGTACGAACCGGCGGCAGACGCAGGATCAAGCATCGGCACCCAGTAACGAGCCGCCATAGCCAGATCCCAAATCGGCCGCCCCGGCGCCGCCGTATCGAAATCAATCACCCCAACAGCACGCCCATCCCGGAACACGACGTTCTCCACACACACATCGTTGTGGCACAACATCGTTCCCCCCCTCCGGATCAGCAAAATCCCGAGCCCACTCAACATCCGCATCAACCGCAACCCCCGCACTGGCATCATGCAGCCCCCGCAACAGCCTCCCCACCGACTCCAAAGCACCCCGCGTCATCGCCCACTCCGCAAACGGCGGCAAAGCCACATCACCAGCGATGAACGTCAACTCCTCCCGCCCATCCCCAGTCAACCCAACCGGCACCGGCGCCCCACCAAACCCCCGCTCCCTCAACGCCAGCAGATAAGCATGCACCGCCCCCGCATTCCGCCCCGCCGGCCGCTCCACCACCCCACCCCGACGAACCACAGCCCCCACATTCACCATGCCCCCACCCAACGCCTCCCCCTCACCCGTCACAACAACCACGCTACCGCCAGACGGAAAGGGCCGAGCCCGATAGGCCGCCATGAACAGATTCGCGCGACACTCCGCCTTCTCCGATCCAGGGCAACACAGTCAGCTGCTCCGTGATCTCTCCGGGATCGAGGAAATCAGCACGGCCGTCAGCAACCTGATCCTCCACTACCGCGCCGAAGCGCACCTCCTCCACGACGACCGCCACGACGAGATCAATTCACGATGGATCTCAACAGTCCTGGACCTCGATCAGGCACGGACCCCTGGCCCACTGCTGTCCCCACGGCCGCCCGACGACCGGGTGGCGGGATGCTGCCGCGACCATGCCCTGCTCGCGGTCGCCGCCCTTCGCGAGCACGGGACCCCCGCGCGGACCCGCGTGGGATTCACCAGCTACTTCCCCGGACCGAAAGACTTCCGCGGCGATCACATCGTGGCCGAATGGTGGAACGGCCACCGCTGGCAGCGATTCGACCCCGAACTCGAGCCGGACAGCCGTTCGTTCGACGCCCGCGATCTACTGACCGGCGAGGGCGCGCCCTTCGAGACCGCCGCAGAAGTCTGGACGGGCTACCGCAGCGGCCGCCTGGACCCCACGCACTACGGCGTCGCGCCGAAGTCGGACCTGTCCGGGCCGGGATTCATCCGGACGTACGTAGTCATGGAACTCCTGCACCGCTTCGGTCACGAAGCACTCCTCTGGGACGAGGTCGGCGCCGAGATCACCGACCCCCAGACCGACGAACTCGCACAGCTGCTACGGGCCGGAGACGCCGGCGACATCGCAGCCGATGACCAACTGGAACAGCGATCCCGGACCGACCCGAAGCTCCGGCTAGGCCCAACAGTCACCCAACTCTCGCCGTACGGCGAGCCACCGACCACGATCGACCTCACACAGCGCGTCCGCCCACGAGATCGCTCACCACAGACGGAGGCGGCGCAGCGAAGCACGGACACGTCGCCGTACTGGCGCTAGGCTCGCCGGCCATGGGACTCCTCACGTTCAGCCTCAACCTGACCCTGGATGGTTGCGTCGACCACCAGGAGGGGATCGCCGACGACGAGACGCACGCGTTCTTCACGCGGCTCATGGACGAGGGCGGCGCGATGCTGTGGGGTCGCGTCACCTACGAGATGATGGAGAGCTACTGGCCGGCCGTCGCCCGCGGCGACGAGGAGGCGCCGCCGGCCGTGCGGGAGTGGGCGATCAAGCTCGATGCCAAACCCAAGTACGTGGTGTCGTCGACGCGCACCGACTTCCCGTGGACCAATAGCCACCACATCGCGGGCGATCTGCGTGAGGGCGTGCAGAAGCTCAAGGACGCGACCCCGGCCGGGGTCCTTCTCGGAAGCGGCAAGCTCGCGACCGAACTCGACCGGCTTGACCTGATCGACGAGTACCAGATGCTCGTCCACCCCAGGATCGCCGGCCACGGCCCGACGCTGTACCAGGGCGGCCTGCCCAGCACGCGCCGACTCGAACTCGTCTCGGCAGAGCCGCTCCGCAACGGCGTAGTGGCCATGCACTACCGCCGCGCGCGCTGAATCAACCGAGCCCGGCGCCAGCAGCCGAACGCCCTCCTCGCGCTCGCCACGGGTTGGCAAGAGCAAGGCTCAGCAGGCGCCGTCCTGCACCGCATAGTCGATGACGACCACACCACCGGTGGCGTAGTTGGCGACATCGGCCGACACCTGCTGGCCCTCCGCAGACGACCTCGCCGCGGTCATCGCCGCAGCGTCGGCGAACTCGGCCTCAAAGACCGCGAAGTACGGCGCCGGTCCCTGTGTCGCCTCCACCTCGAAGCTGTAGCGCCACGCGAGCAGACCGGGCATGCGCGCGACCAGCGGGAGGTGCTTGCTCACGTAGTACTCGCGGAAGTGGTCGCGATCGGCGGGCTCGGGATACAGCACCAGCAACTTGTGCACGGCAAACTCCGTTCGGCAGCAACCACAAGCGCTTCGGAAATCGAAGCGACGAGGCACACGATAGTGTGTCGAATATCGAAGCAGCAAGAGGGGACGGTACGACGGATGGCAGCGCCCAGGCCCGGACGAGCGGTCCGAGGTTCGACCACCGGCCGGCCGCTGATGGCCGCCCTCGACCTGTTCGGCCGCAGATGGAACCTGCGAATCATCTGGGAACTGCGCCAGGGACCCGTCGGATTCCGTGCCTTGCAGGAACGCTGCGACAACATGTCCTCCAGCGTCCTCCGACAACGCCTGACCGAACTACTCGAAGCCGCCATCGTCGAGCAGCACCCAGACACCACCTACGCCCTCACCGAACTTGGCCGCAGCGCCCACCGCGCCCTCCGCCCACTCGTCCGATGGTCCACCGACTGGGCCGAAACCCTCTCAACCACCGATTCCGAAGACGTCCACTAGCGCTTCTCATGACGTCGTTCGTGGCGAGATCGCCCCGGAACCGATCGTCACTCAGTTAGTCACTCAGGTCATACAAAAAGCCGATCTCCCGAGTGGGAGACCGGCCTCCGATCTGTGGTGGAGCTTAGGGGATTCGAACCCCTGACCTCTTCCATGCCATGGAAGCGCGCTACCAACTGCGCCAAAGCCCCGCGGTGTCCTTGCGACTCCGAAAGCTTAGCGGATGAGAGGCCGCAAAGAAAAATCGGTTCCCTCGTGGGGCTGGTGTGGTCCAGGACACCTTGGTTTCAGGGGTGTCGGGCGCGCGGTGATTACAGTACGTCGCTTCTGCGACGCGTGTCTGTCCCACCTTCGAGGGGTGGTGTTTCAAGGCCTTCAGCCGCCCGCTGGGGTGGTGCGATGGATGCACTCGCACGGGTTGGTGCATCTGCCGCATCCTGAGCCGGCAGTTGCTTCGCCGGAGCCCTGCGTGGGATCAGTTGCCTCGCCAGGGCATGCGCACCACGGAACAGCTTGCGCGCCGCCGCAGGCGGCCGACAGGCAGTCGCCGCGAAACGGCGATCTTCACAAACCCCACGCGGGGAGCAGTTGCTTCGCTAGGGCACGCGCAGCACTGGAACAGCTTGCGCGCCGCCGGAGGCGGCAGATAGCAGTCGCCGCGTCGCGGTGGCTGGGGTGGGTGTTCGCGGGTGGTTATTTTTGGGGGTCGTCGCTCATTACTGGTTCGGGGAGGGAGCCGGCGTTCCATTCTTCGATTCGCCAGCCGTGGCGGCCGGGGAGGAGGGAGACCCAGTTGCAGTTGGAGAGGCCGCCGAAGGCGGGCCAGTGGGGTTGGGGGATGCCCAGGAAGACGCAGATGCCGACGCGGGCGGCGAGGCCGTGGGTGGCGACGACGATGGTGTCTTCGGGGGTGCCTTCGGTGGAGATGCGGGTGAGGGCGGCGGCGAAGCGGGTGGCTACTTCTTCGACGGTTTCGCCGTTGGTGCCGCGGCGTTGGGGTTCGCCGCTTTTCATGCGGGCGGCGGCTTCGGGGTTGAGGGCGGCGAGTTCGGCGGAGGTGAGGCCGGCCCAGTCGTCGACGTCGATCTCGCGCAGGGCCTCGTCGTACTGGATCTTGAGGTCGGTGAGGACGGCGAGTTCACCGGCGGTGGCGGCGGCGCGCTGCAGGTCGCTGGCGAACAGGCGGGTGGGGGCGAGGGCCGCGAGGCGGGCGGCGGCGGCGCGGGCCTGGGCGATGCCGACCTCGTCGAGGGGGATGTCGGCCTGGCCCTGCATCTTGTTCTGGAGGTTCCACTCGGTCCGGCCGTGGCGCCAGACGATCAGCCGTCCGGCGGTCATTCAGCGGCAGCCGGGGCCGACTCGGACGGCAGCGTGATCGTGGGGCAGTCGCGCCACAACCGCTCCAGGGAGTAGAAGGCGCGCTCCTCGTCGTGCTGGACGTGGATGACGATCTCCAGGTAGTCGAGCAGCACCCAGCGACCCTCGCGGGCGCCTTCGCGGCGGACCGGCTTGGCGTCGAAGTCGACGCGGAGCTTCTCCTCGATGGCGTCCACGATCGCGCGCACCTGGCGGTCGTTGGAGGCGGACGCGACCAGGAACGCGTCGGTGATCGCGAGCTGCTCGGACACGTCGAAGGCGAGCACGTTCTCGGCCTTCTTGTCGTGTGCAGCTTCCGCGGCCGCGGTCAGCAGCTCGATGGCGCGTTCACTGGCAGGCATAAAACGTCCTAACGGTTGGCGTAGAGCTCACGCTTGGCGATGTACTGGACGATGCCGTCCGGCACCAGGTACCAGGTCGGGTTGCCCTTGGCGACCCGGGCCCGGCACTCGGTGGACGAGATCGCCAGCGCCGGCACCTCGAGCAGGGTGATCCGGTCCATCGGCAACCGGTCCAGCGGCAGCTCGAGCCCCTCGGTCCCCGGCCGGGTACAGCCGACGAACTGGGCGAGCTTGAACATCTCGTCCACGTCCCGCCAAGTGAGGATCTGGGCGAGCGCGTCGGCGCCGGTGATGAAGAACAGCTCCGCGTCCGGGTACAGCCTGGACAGGTCCCGCAGGGTGTCGATCGTGTACGTCGGCCCCGGCCGGTCGATGTCGACGCGGCTGACCGAGAACCGCGGGTTCGACGCGGTCGCGATCACCGTCATCAGGTACCGGTCCTCGGCCGGGGAGACCTTGCGGTCCGACTTCTGCCACGGCTGGCCGGTCGGGACGAAGATGACCTCGTCCAGGTCGAAGTACGACTGCACCTCGCTGGCCGCGACCAGGTGGCCGTGATGGATCGGGTCGAACGTGCCGCCCATCACGCCGATGCGTCGTACCCGCTCCACGGAAGCCACGTCAGCCCTTCACCACAGCGGTCAGCTGTGCGGCCGGCCCTTGCCCATGATGACGGTGACGAGCAGCAGCAGGACGAGGACGAACAGCGCGAACCCGCCGAACCACCACTTCGAGATGTGCGAGGCGTCGACCGCGGCCTCTTGTACGACCGCGATCAGCGGCACCAGGAGCGATTGCATGGTGCAGAGCCTATCTCGTGGCGGTCGAGTTAGCTCTTCCGGGCGGTACGGGTCAGCAGCCGGCGCCAGGTGGACGGGACGGCGTGCGCACGACGGGCCTGCGCCGCGGCGCGGTGCCGCTCGTCGATACGGGCACGGGCAACATCAGGGGTGATCATGGTTCCTTCACAGGGTTGATACGGCGGAGCCGGGGTGGACTGTCCCCGGTACCTCAAATTGTACGGCAAGTACTACGCTGTCACAAACGAATTGAAGGCACAAAGCATTCCCTGCCTTAGAATCTGCGGTGAACAGGAGACGTCATGGACGCGATCGACCGGCAGCTCATCGAGGCGCTGCGACTGAACGGCCGCTCCAGCTGGGCCGAACTCGGCCGCGAGGTCGGCCTGTCCGGCCCGAGCGTGCAGGAGCGGGTACGGCGGCTCGAGGAGCGCGGCGTCCTGCTCGGGTACCGCGCCGTCGTCGCCCCGGACCAGGTCGGGCTCGGCACCAGCGCACTGATCGGCCTGTTCCAGCGTGACGACGTGGAGACCGACGACATCGTCGAGCAGGTCCGGGAGATCCCCGCCGTCGAGGACTGCTGGTTCGTCGCCGGCGACCAGGAACTGGTGGTCAAGGTCCGGGTCGCCGACGTCACCCAGCTCGAGGCGGTCGTCGGCTCGCTGCGCCGGGTGAACGGCGTGGTCAGGACGCGGACGACGGTCGTACTGTCGACGCGCTGGGAAGGACGTCCGGCGCCGCTGCCCGAGTGACCAGCAGTACGCCGGCCGCCGCGAGCGCGAGCACCGCCGCGACCGGGTAGAGGAGCCGGGGCGCATGCTGGTACGCCGAACCGCCGAGGGCCGGGGCGAGGAACATCCCGCTGATCGACGCGGCCGCGTACAGGCTGGAGTACCGCCCGACCATCCCCTCCGGCGCGGCGTCCGCGACATGCGCCGTGGCGGTCGGCTTGTAGAGCATCTCCCCCGCGGTCAGCACCACGATCGCCACCGCCGCGCCGGCGAGCGCCGGCCAGACGCCGACGATCGCCTGCCCGATGCCGATACACGCGAAGCCGCCCGCGATCACCCGCGTCGCGCAGCAGCAGCGGCAGCGTCGCGAAGATCTGCCGGTAGACCGTGTCGACGACCACGATCGTCGCGAGCACCACGAGGACCGCGCGGTCGCGGAGAACGGACTTCCACAGCCCGGTCGGCGCGGCGGTCCGGGTACGCCGGGCCGCCGGGACCCAGCGCCATACGATCGCGGCCATCACGAGACTGGTCGCCGCGTCGAGGAAGAAGACCAGCGAGAAGTCGTACGTCGCGAGCAGACCGCCGAGCGGCGGGCCGATCGTGAAGCCGGCGTTCGTCGCGGTCCGGGACAGCGCGATCCCTTCGCGGCGGCGTTCCGCGGGCAGCGAGACCGCGATCGACGCGCCCGGCGTGAACGGCATCGCGACACAGCTGACCGCCCACAACAGCTGACTCGCGAGCGCCGTCGTCCGGAGGCCGAAGCGGTCGCCGAACCAGCCGCCGCCGAGGTTGCCACCGACCAGCCCCACGCCGTACGCCGCCGCGGCGAAGCCGGCCTGCTGCGCCGACATGCCGCGGTCCTCGACCAGGTACAGCGTCGGGTACACCCAGGCGAGCGCGCCGGGCAGCTCCGCGGGTGCGACCGTGCGGCGGAGCAGCTTCTCGCCCGAGCCGGACTGTGCGATCGCGCAGTCCCTCGGCGTCATCGGCGACGGCTGGGAACTGCTGATCGTCCGCGATCTGGCCCGCGGGCTGTCCCGGTTCGACGAGCTCGCCGGATCGCTGCCCATCTCCCGCAAGGTGCTGACCGAGCGGCTGAACGGGCTTGTCGACAGTCGGATTGTCGACAAGGTCGCGTACCAGGACCGGCCGACCCGGTACGCGTACCAGCTGACGCCGCGCGGACGGGCGCTCCTCCCGGTCCTCGTCGCCCTGCAGGTGCCGTCGATCGAGCTGCCGGACGGGTGGGACGGACGGGTGGGACGCCATCGCCGGGACGACCGGCTGCACGTTGGAGAACCGGCTCTTCGCCGGGCGGTACGGCGAGTTCAAGGACCAGGGCATCGCCGTCCGCGGGGTCAGTACGCAGCGACCCGACGAGCAACAGGCGTTCGCGGAGGCGGAGGACATCCCGCACCTGCTGCTGTCGGATCTCGAGCTGGAACTGGCCGCGGCGCTGCGGTTGCCGACGTTCCGGGCCGGTGGGTACGAACGGCTCAAGCGGGTCGTGCTGATCGTCGGAGCGGACCGCGTCGTCCGGGCGGTTCGCTACCCGGTGACGGACATCGCGGAGGCGGTCGACTGGGCGTTCACGACTGCTTGAAGAAGGCCTTCACGTCCGCGGCGATCCGCCGTACGATCTCCGGCTTGCCGGACGGGTTGACGCCGCCGGGGTCGGACGCCGAGCCGTGGTCGTAGCCGTCGTACTCGATCCGCCGGACGTTCGGCAGGACCTGCTCCAACCGGTCGCGGCCCGGCCCCAGACCGCGGAGGCCCTTGGTGCCGCCGAGCAGCAGTACGTCGGCGTCGACCGCGCGGAACCGGTCGAACGTGCCGCCCAGCTCGGCGACGATCGTGCCCTCGGCGTGGATCGTCGGCGCGAGGTCGCGGAGCAGCACCGCCCCGTCACCGGCCTGCCGGGCGTCCTTCGCGAGCATCTTCTCGGTCGCCCAGCGGAGTACGCCGCGCGGCACCGCCTTGAGAAACCCGGGCGCCATCTCGAACCCGAACATGCTCGTCACCATCGCGCCGGCGACGTCGCCGCGGGCGATCTGCTGGTCGAACCGTGCGAGCCATTCCCGGTGCGGCGCGCCGTCGAGGGCGATCGCCGGCTCGTACAGCGCGATCTGCTTCAGCGACGACAGCGTCCGCGCGGCCTCGAGGACGACCGCTCCCCCGGCGCTGACCCCGAACGCCCGCTCGGCGCCGGCCGCGGCCAGTACGGCGTCCAGGTCCTCGACCTCCGTGTGGACACCGTGGTCCGGGCGATGCGGACCGGAGAGGCCGCGACCGCGGCGGTCCGGGAGATACACGGTGAACTCGTCCGCGAGCTCCTGGGCGAACAGCGTGTGACTGGTCGCCGATTCCATGCTGCCGTGCAGCAGGACGACGGCCGGGCCCTGCCCGGTCTTGTAGTAGCCGATCTCGGTGCCGTCGCGGGAGGTCACGGCGCCCTGGGTCAGTTCTGCGCTCATGGATCGATAGTTACATATCATCTAGTTGCATTGCAACTAGTTTCTTAACCCTTAGAGTGGGAGCGTGACTTTTCGACGCTCGACGCTGGCGATGGCGATCCTCGGGTTGCTGGAGAACGGCCCGCTGCATCCGTACGGGATCCAGCGGCTGATCAAACAGTGGGGCAAGGACCAGGTGGTGAACGTCGGCCAGCGGACCAGCCTCTACCGGATGATCGTGCGACTGGAGGAGGCCGGCCTGATCGCGGCCGGCGCCACCGAACGCGACGAGCGCTATCCGGAGCGGACCGTGTACCACCTCACGGACGCGGGCCGGGAGGTGTGCCGCGAGTGGCTGGCCGAGATCCTCACGACGCCGCGCAACGAGTTCCCGGAGTTCCCGGCCGGGTTGTCGTTCGTGATGTTGATGCCGCCGGAGACCGCGGGTGAGTTGCTGGAGCGGCGCCGGGAGTTGCTGACCCAGCGGATCAGCGAACTGCGGCGGGAGTTGGCGTCGACGGTCGACGGTCAGCCGATTCCGCGGTTCGCGTTGCTGGAGACCGAGTACCAGGTCGCGGTCACGGTCGCCGAGGCCGAATGGATCGACGGGGTCCTCGACGAACTGCGGTCGGGCACGCTCACCTGGACGCCGGGGCCGGTATGACGGTCGACGTCTGGTGGGCGGGTGTCGATCAGGCCCGCTCCGAGTTCCTGGCGGACCTGGACGAGGTCGAGCTGGGCCGGTTCGCTGCATACCAGCGGACTGTCGACAAGGACCGGTTCCTGCTCGGCGTGACGATCGTACGGCGGGTGCTCGCCGACCGGTTCTCGTTGCCGGCGGCAAGTATCAGGCTCGACCGGAGCTGCCCGGACTGCGGGAAGCCGCACGGGAAGGTGCGGGCCGACGGGGTCGAGTTGTCGGTGACGCACTCCGGCGACCTGGTCGGTGTCGCGGTGGCCGATCGGCCGGTGGGGCTCGACGTGGAGCGGGTCGATGCCGGCGTCGACGTCGATGCGATTGCTCGGGTCGCGTTCGGCGCGGACGACGTGCGCGCGCTGGATCGCCGTACCGGAATCGACAAGGTGCGGGCGTTCACGGAGTACTGGACGCGGATGGAGGCCGCGGTGAAGGCGACCGGCGAAGGGCTGCGGGGCGAGCTGCGGAGGACACCGGACGAGGTCCAGGTCGTGCCGCTCGACGTCGGCGCGGACCATCGGGCGGCTCTCGCGGTGGTGTCCGCCGAGCCGCCCGTCGTCCGGCTGCGGGACGTGAGCGCGTTGCTCAGCCCCGGATCTGCCCCTCGCCGGTGATGACGTACTTCGTCGACGTCATCTCCGGCAGCCCCATCGGGCCGCGGGCGTGCAGCTTCTGGGTGGAGATCCCGATCTCGGCGCCGAACCCGAACTCGCCGCCGTCGGTGAACCGGGTGCTCGCGTTCACCACCACGGCCGCCGAGTCGACCGCCTGGGTGAACCGCCGCGCGGCCGCCTGCGACCGGGTGACGATCGCGTCGGTGTGCCCCGAGCTGTACCGGCGGATGTGCTGCACCGCGTCCTCGAGCGAGCCGACCACCGCGGCCGACAGGTCGAGCGAGTTGTACTCCGTGCCGTAGTCCTCCTCGGTCGCCGCCTGCACGTCCTTGCCAGCGGCAACTACCGTCGGGTCGCCGTGCACGGTCACGCCGGCAGCGGTCAGGGCGGGCAGCGCGCGGGCGAGGAACTCGTCGGCGACGGACGCGTGCACCAGCAGCGATTCGGCGGCGTTGCAGACGCTCGGGCGCTGGGTCTTCGAGTTCAGCAGGATCTCCAGCCCGAGGTCGAGATCCGCGTCCGCGTCGATGTAGACGTGACAGTTGCCGACACCGGTCTCGATCACCGGCACCGACGACTCGCTCACCACGGTCTGGATCAGCCCGGCGCCGCCGCGCGGGATCAGTACGTCGACCAGCCCGCGCGCCTGCATCAGCTCCTTCACCGCGGCCCGGTCCGTCGGTACGCCCTGGACGACGTCGGCGGGCAGACCGGCCGACTCGGCGGCGTCCCGCAGTACCGCGATGATCGCGTCGTTGGACGCGGCCGCGGACGACGAACCACGCAGCAGGACCGCGTTGCCGGACTTCAGGCAGATGCCGGCCGCGTCGGCGGTCACGTTCGGGCGGGCCTCGTAGATGATCCCGACCACGCCGAACGGTACGCGGACCTGACGGAGCTCGAGCCCGTTCGGCAGCGTGTACCCGCGGACCACCTCGCCGACCGGGTCCGCCAGCCCGGCGAGCTGCTCCAGCCCGGCCGCCATCGCGTCGACACGCGCCGGGTTCAGCGCCAGCCGGTCCACGGTCGACTCCGGCGTACCGGCGTCCCGCGCGGCCGCCACGTCCTTCGCGTTCGCCGCGACGATCGCGTCGGCGTTCACCCGCAACGCGTCCGCCATCGCGCGCAGCGCCGCGTCCTTGGTCCCCCGCGACGCCTCCGCCAACGCATACGACGCAACCCGCGCCCGCCGCGCCAACTCGATGATCTCGCTCACTTCGCCATCCTAAGTCGTTTGAGTCGGGTCACAGCAGGACCAGGTCGTCGCGGTGGACGACTTCGCGTTCGTACGCCGCGCCCAGTTCGCGGGCGAGGTCGCGGGTCGAGCGGCCGAGGAGTTCGGGGAGTTCGGAGGCGTCGTAGTTGACCAGGCCGCGGGCGATGGTCACGCCCGACGGGGAGACCAGGTCGACCGGGTCGCCGGCGGCGAAGGTTCCCTCGACGGCGGAGATTCCGGCCGGGAGCAAGGACGCGCGGCGCTGGGTGAGGGCGCGGACGGCGCCTTCGTCCAGCCGCAGGATTCCCTGCCCGGACGTGGCGTGGGCGAGCCACAGCAGCCGGGTCTTGCGGCGTCGGCCGGTCGGGTGGAACAGCGTGCCGACTGCTTCGCCGCGGAGCGCCTCGCCGACCCGGGCCGCGGACGTCAGGACCACCGGAATCCCTGCCTCGGTGGCGATTCCGGCCGCCTCGACCTTGGTCTGCATGCCGCCGGTGCCGACCCCGGACGCGCCGGTCTTCCCGATCGCGAGCGGTTCGAGATCGGCGGCGCCGCGGATCTCGGTCACCATCGACGTACCGGGCTTGCGCGGGTCACCGTCGTACAGGCCGTCCACGTCGGACAGCAGCAACAGCAGGTCGGCGTGCACCAGGTGGCTGGTCAGCGCCGCCAGCCGGTCGTTGTCGCCGAAGCGGATCTCCGTCGTCGCGACGGTGTCGTTCTCGTTCACGATCGGTACGACGCCGAGCTCCAGCAACCGCGCGAACGTCCGGAACGCGTTGCGGTAATGCGATCGGCGCGTCACGTCGTCGACCGTCAGCAGCACCTGCCCGACGCGCAAACCGTGCGCCGCAAAGGCGTCGCTGTACCGCGCCATCAACAGACCCTGTCCTACCGACGCGGCCGCCTGCTGCGTCGCCAGGTCCTTCGGTCGCGTCCGCAACCCCATCGGCGCCAGCCCGGCGGCGATCGCGCCGGACGACACCAGCACGACCTCGGTGCCCTCGACCCGCCGCGCCGCGATCGCGTCGACGAGCAGCCGGAGTCGTTCCAGGTCGATCCTGCCACGCTGGGTCAGCGACGACGAGCCGACCTTGACGACGATTCGCGTGGCGTTCGACGCCTCCGCGCGATGCTTCATGAAATCAACCGTTCTGGTCGAGTTCCTCCGCCGCGGCCCGCTCGCGCGCCTCCTTGCGCGCCTGCTTCGCCGCGACCTCTGCCGCCCGCTTCGCCTCGGCCGGGGACAGGTCGACCTCGTCGACCGCCCAGCCGTGACCGTACTCCGCCCACTCCTCGGACCGCTCGCCCTCGCGGAACGCGTGGTACTCCGAGTCCTTCGCCCGCCGCCGCTGCTCCGCCGGACGGACCTCCTCGAGCCGGTGGTCCTCGCCCCGCCGGGCCAGGATCTCCGCGCCGGACTGGACGTCGGGCGCGAAGTCGAAGACGATCGCGTTCGGACCGTCGCCGATCACGACCGCGTCACCCGGCTGCGCACCGCGCTTCAGCAACTCCTCCTCGACGCCCAGCCGGTTCAGCCGGTCGGCGAGGTAGCCGGTCGCCTCCGCGTTCGCGAAGTCGGTCTGCTTCACCCAGCGCTCGGGCTTCTGGCCCTGCACCAGCCAGCCGCCCTCGTCCGGCAGCTGCTTCACCTTGAACTCGGGCCCGCCCTGCACCTGCGGCCGGATCACGATCCGCGTGTTGTCGGGCTTCTCCGCCTCCGCACGACGCCGTACGACGATGTCGGCCATCGCGAACTTGAGCGCCTCGAGACCCTCGTGCGACGCGGTCGAGATCGGGAACACCCGGTACCCGCGCTCGGCCAGCTCGGCCTGCACCATCTCGGCAATCTCGCGGGCGTCCGGTACGTCGATCTTGTTCAGGGCGACGAGTCGCGGCCGATCCTCGAGACCGCCGTGCGCCTGCAGCTCCGCCTCGATCGTGTCCAGGTCGCTGAGCGGGTCGCGGCCCGGCTCGTACGTCGCGCAGTCGATGACGTGCACCAGCGCCGCGCAGCGCTCCACATGCCGCAGGAAGTCATGCCCGAGACCACGGCCCTCGCTCGCACCCTCGATCAGCCCCGGTACGTCGGCGACCGTGAACGTCGTGTCACCGGCGACGACGACACCCAGGTTCGGGATCAGCGTGGTGAACGGGTAGTCCGCGATCTTCGGACGGGCGCGGCTGATCGCGGCGATCAGCGACGACTTGCCCGCGCTCGGGAACCCGACCAGGCCGACGTCCGCGACGACCTTCAGCTCCAGGACGAGCGTCCGCTCCTCGCCGTCCTCACCGAGCAGCGCGAACCCCGGCGCCCGGCGCGTGCTGCTCGCCAGCGCCGCGTTGCCGAGACCGCCCTTGCCGCCCTGGGCCGCGATGAACTCCGCGCCCGGGCCGACCAGGTCCGCGAGGACTTCGCCGTTCGCGGCGCTGATCACCGTGCCGTCCGGGACGCTGAGCACGACGTCGCCGCCGTTGCTGCCGGCCTGGTGGTCACCCTTGCCCTGGGCACCGTTCGTCGCGGTGCGGTGGCTGGACCGATGATAGTCGACGAGCGTGGTGACGTCCGGGTCGACGCGCAGGATCACGCTGCCGCCGTCACCGCCGTTCCCGCCGTCAGGCCCGCCGAGCGGCTTGAACTTCTCCCGGTGCACCGAGGCGCAGCCGTTCCCACCGCGCCCCGCGGCAACCTGCACCGTGACCCGATCGACGAAACTGGGAATGGCCATCGCTTGTACTCAACTTCCTGTCGGTGCCTCGTCCCGCCTGAGCGGAGCGAGGTAGTTCCACACTTTCCCTCAAGACAGCAAAAGGGCGGGTGCGCGGTATTCCGCGACCCGCCCTTTGACAGAGCTTCGTGAACCGGGTGGCGGTGTTACTCCGCCGGCGCCGGGACGATGTTGACGACGCGGCGACCGCGCCGGGTGCCGAACTCCACGTGGCCCTCGGCCAGCGCGAACAGCGTGTCGTCGCCGCCACGGCCGACCAGGTTGCCCGGGTGGAAGTGGGTGCCGCGCTGCCGGACGATGATCTCGCCGGCGTTCACCAGCTGACCGCCGTACCGCTTCACGCCGAGCCGCTGCGCGTTGGAGTCACGACCGTTGCGGGTCGAGGCCGCGCCCTTTTTGTGTGCCATGTCTAGATCAGCTCACTTCTTCTTCGCGTCGATCGCGGTGACCTTGACCTGGGTGTAGTGCTGACGGTGCCCCTGGCGCTTGCGGTAACCGGTCTTGTTCTTGTACTTGAGGATGTTGATCTTCGGGCCCTTGGTACGGCCGAGGACCTCGGCCGACACAGCCACGTTGGCCAGCGCCGCAGCGTCGGCCGTCACGGTGTCGCCATCGACGACGAGGACCGCCGGCAGCGCGACGGTGTCGCCCACCTTGTCGGTCAGGCTGTCGATCTCGATGACATCGCCGACGGCGACCTTCTGCTGGGTGCCGCCACTGCGCACGATCGCGTACACCGTGGATCTCACTCTCTGCTGGATCGGAAGTTCTTTACGTATGTGATGGGCTGCAGAGGCTCTAGTTCCTCGCACTCTTGCAAACCAAGCACAAATTTGGTGCGCCTAAGCGCACCGACCACTGAGTTTACATGAGTAGTCTTGTGAACTCATAATCGCTCAGCTGCCGGTGGTGACGAGCTCGGACGGCTCGCTGGACTCACCTTCGGTAGCTGCTTTGCTTCGGCTACGGCTGCTGCGCCGCCGCCGGGTGCTCTTGGACGAGCCGTTCTGCGCCGCCTCGGCCGGCTCAGCCGTCTCGGAGGCGTCTGCTCCCTCGGCCGGATTCGGGAACCCGGTGGCTTCCGGGCTCACGTGCTGGTCCGTTTCGGCGGAGACCGGGTAGCCGGTCGGCTCCGGCGTACCGTCCGTCTCGTCCTTCTTCACCGAGGCGGCGGCGATCTGGGCCAGCTTCTGGGCGGCGTCGCCGTTGTGCTGCGGCGCCTCCGGCTCGGCGGGCTGCTCGTCGTCGCCGCGGTTCTTCCCGCGACGGCGGCGCGAGCTCTTCCGGCCGCCCTCGTCCGCCGACGCGGACTTGCCGTGGTCGTGACCGTTCTGCTGCCCGTTCCCGCCCTGGGAGCCCTGACCACCCTGGCTGCCCTGGCTGTTCTGACCGTTTTGGCCGTTGCGGCGGCGGGATTCCTTCGGCTCGTCGTGCAGGATCAGCCCACGCCCACCGCAGTGGTCGCAGTTCTCGCTGAACGCCTCCAGCAGGCCGGTACCGATCCGCTTCCGGGTCATCTGGACCAGCCCCAGCGACGTCACCTCGGCGACCTGGTGCTTGGTCCGGTCCCGGCCCAGGCACTCGACCAGCCGGCGCAGCACCAGATCCCGGTTCGACTCCAGCACCATGTCGATGAAGTCGATCACGATGATGCCGCCGATGTCGCGGAGCCGGAGCTGCCGGACGATCTCCTCGGCCGCCTCCAGGTTGTTCTTGGTGACGGTCTCCTCGAGGTTGCCGCCGGAGCCGGTGAACTTGCCGGTGTTCACGTCGACGACCGTCATCGCCTCGGTCCGGTCGATGATCAGCGAACCGCCCGACGGCAGCCAGACCTTGCGGTCCAGCGCCTTCTTGATCTGCTCGTCGATCCGGTAGTTCGCGAAGACGTCACCGTCCCCGCCCCACTTCTCGACCCGGTCGGCCAGGTGCGGCGCGACGCCCTCGACGTACTCCCGGACCTGGTCGTACGCGCGGTCACCGGAGATCACCAGTTTCGCGAAGTCCTCGGTGAACAGATCCCGGACGACCCGGATCAGCAGGTCGGGCTCGCCGTACAGCAGGTGTGGCGCCTGGCCGTTCTTCGACTTTTTGTCGATGTCCTCCCAGGCGGCCTGCAGGCGGCTGACGTCCGCGGTCAGCTCCTCCTCCGAGGCGCCCTCCGCCGCGGTCCGGACGATCACGCCGGCCTCGTCCGGGACGATGTCCTTCAGGATCGTCTTCAGCCGGTTCCGCTCGGTGTCGGGGAGCTTGCGGCTGATCCCGCCGTTGCCGCCGCGCGGGACGTACACGACGTACCGGCCGGGCAGGCTGATCTGGTTCGTCAGGCGGGCGCCCTTGTGGCCGATCGGGTCCTTGGTCACCTGGACCAGCACCGCCTGCCCGGACTTCAGTACCTGCTCGATCTTCCGCGGACCGTTGGCGCCACCCAGGGTCGCCCAGTCGACCTCACCGGCGTACAGCACCGCGTTGCGGCCCTTGCCGATGTCGATGAACGCCGCCTCCATGCTGGGCAGCACGTTCTGCACGCGGCCGAGGTACACGTTGCCGATCAGCGAGGTCTGCTCCGCCGCCGCCACGTAGTGCTCGACCAGCACGTTGTCCTCGGAGACCGCGATCTGGGTCAGGTCCTCGCGGGACCGGATCACCATCGTCCGCTCCACCGACTCACGCCGGGCCAGGAACTCGGCCTCGGTCACGATCGGCGCGCGCCGGCGGCCGGCGGCACGACCCTCGCGGCGGCGCTGCTTCTTCGCCTCCAGACGGGTCGAGCCCTCGACCGCGGTGATCTCGTTCGCGGTGTTCTTGCTGCGGGGTTCACGGACCCGTACGACGGTCTCGTCCGGGTCGTCGGCGGACGCACCGGAGTCCTCGCCCTTGCGACGGCGACGGCGGCGACGCCGACGGGACGAACCGCCCCCGGCCTCCTCGTCGTCGGAATCCGCCGCGGCGTCGTTCTCGTCGTCGGTCTGAGAGTCGGAGTCGTCGTCGTGCTCGTCGTCGCTCTGCTCGTCGGCGGAGTCGTCCGGGCCGTCCGCGTCACCGGACTTACGCCGACGCCGCCCACCACGACGCCGACGCCGCCGACGAGTCCCCTCGCCGCCTTCGTCGCCGTCCTCACCGTGAGCGTCCGCGCCCTCGGCGTCGACCTGCCCCTCGGCCTGCGCGTCCACACCGACGGGTACGTCGGCGGCGGCATCGCCCGAGCGGGCGTCTGCGCCGCTTTCGGTGGTGGTGTCCGACGTGTCATCGGTGGTCTCGTCGGTCGAGGCGGTCGCGCGGGAGCGGTTGCCGCGGGTGCCGGAGCGGTTCGAGCGACGGCTGCTGCGGGTGCCGGTGGTCTCCTCGGCCTCGTCGGTCGCGCTCGCGGTCTGCGCCTGGGTGTCTTCGGTCGGCTCGGCGTCGCGGCCTCGGCGGCTGCGGCGACGGCGGGTGCCGGTCGGCTGCTCGTCGGCACCAGGCTCCGGGGAGGGCTGCGTCGCGGCGGCCTCAGCCGCAATGGTCCCGCCGGTCGTCCCGGTCCGGTCGGTCCCCTCGGTCGCCGTCTCCTCGTCCTCGTCGGACGGGGTCTGAGCGTTCTTCGGTACGTCGGTGGGCGCCTGGAACAGGACGGCCGCCGCCGGGGCCGGGCGACGCCGGCCGCGTCGGGTGGTGCTCGGAGCCTCGGTAGCCGAGCTGTCCGCAGGTGCGGACGAGTTGGCCTGAGCAGTCCCCGCGGACGCGCTGGACTGTGCGGTACCCGCGGATGCGGCCGCGCCACCGGTCGTCGCCTCGGCGGTTGCGGGTGAGGCATCGGGGCTCGACGGCTCGGTGGGCTTCGTCGTGCGGCGGCGGGAGGTGCGCTTGCGGGCGGGGGCCTCGGGGGCCTGCTCGGCGGGGGCAGCCTCGGTACCGGTGGTGTCGGTCGGTGCCGGGTCGTCGGCCGGGGGCTGGAAGGGGGCCGCGGCCTTCTTCGTGGTGCGCTTGCGGGTGGTCTTCTTCGCCGCCGGGGCCTCGGCGGGTGACTCGGCGACGTCCAGGAGGGCTTCCTGGGCGGCCGTGGCCTTCTTCGCGGGGCGCTTGGCGGCGGTCTTCTTGGCGGGCGCGGTCTTGGCGGCGGCCTTCTTGGCCGGGGCCTTCTTCGCGGTGGCCTTCTTGGCCGTCTTCTTCGCCGGGGTGGCGTCCGCGGCCGGTTCGGCGGCGGGCTCCGGGTCGGCGGTCTTCTTCACCGTGCGCTTGCGCGTGGTGGTGGTCTTCTTCGCGGCCGCCGTCTTCTTGGTGGTACGGCGGGCGGCGGGCTGGGCGGCGGCAGCCGTGCCGGCTGCGTCGGTGGTCGGCTCGTTGTCGAGCATGTAGTGCGGGTCTCCTCAAGCCTTGCGGCGCATCCCCGACCCCTGTCACGGGTCCCGGGCGCCGGCCGTAAGGCGGTCACGGTTCGCCACACCTGGCACCAGTGCCGCGGTGTAGCGGAAGCCTGCTGGATCCGCCCCGCCCGCGCTCAGGGCACAGAGGGAGCGGCGGCGTCGCCCTCCGCTGTGTGCGTCTGGCGGGGACCTACCTGGCCGGTCGCGGTCGCCTGGTTGGCGTCGCGGTCACGAGCGAGCGGGTCTTCCACCGTGCCGGTGTCCGTGGAGAGCGGGCCCTGGGCGAGCCTGGTCAAAAGCGCCGGGCCCGTCACCGTCAGCGTCGCCACCTCGTGCACACCGGCGAGAACGTCGTCGGGTCTCACGGCCGGGGTTCCGTGCCGTAACACCACTTGCAGTATCGCACACGTCGCAACCGGCCCCGGTTCACTCGCGACGGTGAGTCGGAAAACGGAGGCCCGACAGTCGAACGAGCGAAGCCCCCGTTTGGTCATGCGCTCGACCAGAATTTCCTCCCGCGCGAGGAACGCCTCGACGGCGGCCGTGGCCGGACCCGGATCCACCCCGGGCAACGCGATCCGCCACTCGCTGGCCTCCAGCCGCTCGGCGAGCGCCCCCGGCCCGGCGACGACCACCTCGAGTACGTCGAGACCGGGCGGCAGCGCCTCGTCGAGCGCGGCCCGGACCTGTTCGGCGTCCCGCTCGTGTGTGAGCGAGATCTCCAAGTACTCCGCTTCCGAGGCGGCGCCGGTCGGCGCGGCGCCCGCGTACGAGATCTTCGGGTGCGGGCTGAAGCCGTGCGAGAACGCCACCGGCAGCTCGGCGCGCCGGACGGCGCGCTCGAACGCCCGCTGGAAGTCGCGGTGTGAGGTGAATCGCAACCGCCCACGCTTGGCGAAGCGCACCCGCAGTTTCTGGACGGCGGGCAGTTGCTGGGAGGGCGGAGCTTGAACTGGTGGCACGTCCGCATTCTCGCAGGCCGTGCGGCGTGCCGGTTACTCCGAGGCGGTGTAGCGCTCCGCGGGCGCGTACGTCGGGGTCGCGCCGGGGTCGAGTTCGACGTACAGGTCGCCGCGGAGGTCGTCGAGGACCACGACCTTGCTGCCGTCCGCGGGGACCCGGTCGGGCGAGGTCCGCATCCGCGCCGGGATCTCGTGCGCCCCGGCGGGCGAGTCGTACGCGATCGTCACCTCGAGTTCGGGGCTCTGCCCGAACCAGAACACGATCCGGCCGAGCTTCACGGTTCCGCCGTACCGCCGGCCGTCGCGGCGCAGGCGTTCGATCGTTGCCTGGCGCTCCCGTGCTGCCACCAGCGCCGCGGGCAGCCGGCCGGCCACGAGGATCCACCAGAGGACGGCGACGATCGCCAGCGCGGCCGAGACGGCGTACGCCTCGGTGCCGATCCGGAAGTCCAGGGTTCGCCGCAGCGTCCCGGACGGGTCCACCGAGAAGCCGGTCGCGACCGACCACCCGGAGCCGACGGCGACGCCCGCGAGCAGTGCCGATCCGACGAGCAGCCCCGCCGCCCGGCTCTGGCCGAGTCGTTGCCGCGCCTCCTCACCGAAGGCGAGCGAGAAGTGCAGCAGGACGTACGCGACCACGACGGTCCCGAGGATCCGCCAGAGCAGCCGGACGCCGCTCGGGAGGTTGACCGCGCACGTCTCGGCCGGTGCCGACGACGCGTTGCACAGCCACGACGTACCCAGCAGGCTCGCGGCACCCCAGGCCGCGAAGCACAGGACGCCCAAGAGCATCAGCCGGGTCGTGACGTGGCCGGGCGACTCGCCGGGCGCCAGGCCGGTGATCCGCGCACCCTTGTCGGTGGTCGAGAACACCGGGCGGTCGTCCCACCAGTCCTTCATCGTTGCCCCCCAGGTCCGTTGCAGGGTCGAACCGTACTGGTCCGGGAGGCAGTTCGAACAGAGGTGGTCTCACGGCTGCGTCGCGGATTTTCCGGTCAGGAACAACGCCCACCCGAGGCAGCCGAACGACACCAGCGCGAGCACCGTGCGGACCAGGTTGTACGTCGTCCACTTCGCCTCGTCGAAGGCCGCCCGGACCGCGGCGACGTCGATCGTCGCCGGATCGCCGGCCGCCTTCATCGCGTCGTTCAGCGGCACGTTCACCGCGACCGTGACGATCATCGAGATCAGGTACAGCACGAACGCGACCGCGATCCACGGCAGCGCCTTCTCCTTCAGGCTGACCGCGCCGGCCAGCAGCGTGAACAACAGCGCGCCGACGAACCCGAGGCCGAGGAACAGCGGGTTCACGATCGCCCGGTCGACCGCGGTGAACGCGGCCACGAACGTCTTGTCGTCGGTCTTCCCCAGGCCGGGCATGAACGCGTTCGCGTAGATCCCGTACACGCCGGCCACCAGGCCCGTGGTCATCGTGGCCGCCATCAACGACGCCACCCGCAGTCCGTTCATCTCGCTCCTCCAGTACGGCGGGTTTCTCCCGCACCAGAAAAGTTAGAAGTCCCGGAGCGTCGGGAACATGTCGTCGAGGCTCAACTCCATGTCCGGGAAACTCAGAGTCGCGCGCACTGCCCGGAACGCGGGCCGGTCACCTGGTTCGGTGCCCCGAGGTTGGTCGGGGCCGGGGCGTTGCCGGAGCAGGTCAGCGGGCCGTCGATCGTGGTGCCCGCGAGCGCGGCCGGGTCCGTCGTACGGCTGCCGGTCACGCTCAGCGGGCCGCGGATCGTCGAGCCGACGACGACCACGCTCTTCGTGACCCCGTCGGCGGCTACCGGGCCGACGGCGGTGGATCGGAGCAGTTGCAGGTCGGCGGCGCGGTCGGCGCGGATCGGGCCGTTGACACGGGAGTCCGTGGAGACCAGCGAAGCGCCGGCCGCGACGTACACCGGTCCGTTGACGGTTGCGTCGGACAAGCAGGTGACGCCGGATCCGGCGTACAGGGCGCCGTTGCGTACACCGGTGACGGTCGACGTGCAGGCCGGCGCCGGGCGGAGCAGCGTGACCGCGAACCGGCGCGCGCCGCCGATGTTGCCGGTGGCATCGATCGCGCGGTACTCGACCTGGTGCCGCCCGTAGCCCGGCGGTACGTCGTCCCACGGCACCACCCGAGGTACCCCGAGCTTCCCGTACACGAGCTGGTCGATCTCGGTGCCCTCGGCGGTGAACCGGAACGGCTTGGACGCGTCGGTCGGCCAGCCGAAGTAGTTGTACCAACCGTCGCCGTCGACGCGGAACTCCGGGACGACGTATCCCGGGCTGTCGTCGCGGGCCGTGAGACCCATCGTGAAGGCGTCGTTGTATACGTATTCATCGCCGCCGGGCTTGCGCACCGTCAGCAGCGGCCGGGACATCGTCGGGGTGACCACCGGTTCGACGCCGTCGACGTCCCAGCTGAGCGTCTCGGTGCCGGTCTGCGCGGTCAGGGTGTGCCTGCCGGTGAGGCCGAGCGGTTTCAGGTCCAGGTCGCGGTCGTTGCCCGGATTGTCAACAATCCGACCGTCGACAGTCCATGTGATCGCGCCGACGGACTGCGCGGTCTCGGCGTACACAACCTCGTCAACGCTCACCGGGTGCTCGGTGGAGGTGGAGCCGGTGAAGGTCGGCGTGGCCGGACGGGCCGGAGCGGTCACCGAGGTGTCGATTGTCCACAATCGGATTGCCGACGGGCGGACGGCCGGATCGCGGACGAACGTCGTCGGGTCGACGATCGTCGCGGACAGGGTGTGCGGACCGGGCGTCAGGCCGACGGCCGAGAGGTCGAGCGAGCGCGCGTTCGCGGTCGGCAGCGCCGTACCGTCGACGGCCCAGGTCACGGTCAGCTCGTGGTCGAGCGGATGCAGGGTCTGCAGCCAGACGACCTGGTCCGGCGCGACCTTCCCGGCCGGGGTGCCGTCCTGGAACAGCGTCGCCTTCGCGGACAGCCGTTGCGTCATCCGCTCCCGCGACACCTGGTCGAAGTAGTACCCGAGCGCCTTCATCATCGAGTGCGCGCTCGGCCGCCAGACGCCGGACCCGGCGTACATCCCGCCCTCGTAACGGCCGATCGTGCCGCCGGACTCGGACGGCTCCCCCAGCCAGCGCCACCACTTCTGGTGCTGGTCCAGCATCTGCTGCTCGGTCAGCAACGTGTGGTGCACCGACGACGGCTCGCCGCCCTGGTACGCCGCGCCGCGCTCGCCGCGGGCGTAGTAGTCGTACTCGTCCTGCAGCCCGCCCAGCGAATGCCCGAGCTCGTGCGGCGTGATCAGCGCGGACAGCGCGTTGCCCCCGGACGCGGTCGCGTACGTCCCACCGGCCCCGCCGTACGTGTTGCTGTTGCCGATAGCAAGAATCTGCCGGTTGGCGGCGGTCGTCCCCGGGACCAGGTCGGCGTACTGCGTCGCGGCCGCCTGGTTGACGGTCAGCAGCCGCTGCACGCTGTTCGGGTTGCAGCCGCCCCAGAACCCCATCTGCAGCGGGGTGTCGCGCTTCGGATCGGTCAGCCCTGGATCGCAGTCCACCCCGGATTCGGGCGACGCGATCTCGACGGCGTACACGTTGACGTAGTTCCGGTACGACTTGAACGGCTCGATGCTCCAGAGGATGTTCAGGTGCTTGTCGAGCTGCTCGCGGAACTTCGGCAGCTCGGCCGCCGTGTAACCGTCCCCCATCACCACGAGGTTGAACCGCGACGCGGCCGGCCCGGTCACCTGGATCGGTACGACGGTCGCGGCCGGGGCGGCGGCCCGCGCCGGGAGGGCCACCAGGACCCCGGCGAGCAGCGTGAGTACGACGGTCAGGAGCTTGACGCGCATGGTTCCTCCCACACCTGGGCGACGGTGCCGTGAGCAGCTTACGAAGACCGGCGCCGGAGTGTGAGGAGTTCCCGCGTGGCGAGCTGGCCCCGAACCGGGCCGTCGTGCGGCATCATGTGATTTCGGGGAACGTGAGGAGAGGACTTCGATGACGGAACCGGCACAGTCGCCGCGGCGCGAGCCGGACCCTGCGGTCGTGGATGCCGGAGACGGCGACGGCAAGGGCATCTACTGGGTGCTGAAGAACGTGGTCGTCGGGCCGCCGGTGAAACGGATCTTCCGGCCGAAGATCGTCGGCGCCGAGAACGTGCCGGACACCGGCGCGGCGATCATCGCCAGCAACCACCTCTCGTACTCCGACTGGATCTTCATGCCGCTGGTACTGCGCCGGCGGGTGACGTTCGTGGCGAAGTCCGACTACTTCACCGGCGCCGGGATCAAGGGCCGGTTCCAGCGCGGGTTCTTCAAGGGCACCGGGCAGGTCCCGATCGACCGCTCCGGCGGGTCGGCGTCCGAGGGCGCGATGCGGGCCGGGATGAAGGTGCTGGAGCGCGGCGAGCTGTTCGGGATCTACCCCGAGGGCACCCGCTCGCACGACGGCCGGCTGTACAAGGGCCGCACCGGCGTCGCCCGGCTCGCGCTGGAGGCGAAGGTGCCGGTGATCCCGTGCGGCGTGATCGGCACCGACCTGGTCGCCCCGCCCGGGAAGGTGGTCGCGTCGTTCGCCTCGCCGACGGTGAAGTTCGGCGAGCCGCTGGACTTCTCCCGGTACGAGGGGATGGAGAGCGACCGGCTGATTCTGCGCGCGGTCACCGACGAGATCATGTACAAGATCATGGAGCTGTCCGGCCAGGAGTACATCGACATGTACGCCACCAAGGCCAAGGCGCTGGAGGGCCGCGCGGTCACCGGCGCGCCGGACAAGGTCCGTAAGACGGACACCTGATCCGGGTCGTGAGACGGGATAGGTCTACGCTGGGAGATCGTGGAAGGTCCGATCGCATACCAGGGTGAGCCAGGCGCCAACTCGGCGATGGCGTGCACCGACATGTTCCCCGAGCGCGAGCAGCTGCCCTGTACGACGTTCGAGGACGCGCTCGACGCGGTCACCAGCGGGCGCGCCGGGCTGGCGATGATCCCGGTCGACAACTCGATCGCCGGCCGGGTCGCGGACATCCACCACCTGCTGCCCGAGTCCGGGCTGCACATCGTCGGCGAGTACTTCCTGCCGATCCACTTCCAGCTGCTCGGCGTTCCCGGTACGTCGCTCGACCGGATCCGGACCGTCCGCAGCCACGTGCACGCGCTCGGCCAGTGCCGCAAGATCATCCGCGAGCACGGCTGGTCGACCGTCGTCGCCGACGACACGGCCGGGGCCGCGCGGGAGGTGTCCGAGCTGGGCGATCCGACCGTCGCGTCGCTGTCGCCGCGGGCCGCCGCCGGGCTGTACGGGCTCGACACGCTGGCGTCCGACGTCGAGGACGAGCACCACAACACGACCCGGTTCCTGGTCCTGTCCCGCGAACCCGAGGTACCGCCGGTGGGTTCCGGGCCGGTCATCACGTCGTTCGTGTACCGGGTGCGGAACGTGTCGGCGGCGCTGTACAAGGCGCTCGGCGGATTCGCCACAAACAGCGTGAACATGACCAAGCTGGAGTCGTACCAGCTCGGCGGGATGTTCTTCGCCACCCAGTTCTACGCCGACATCGAGGGCCACCCCGAGGAGCCGAACGTCGCGCTCGCACTGGAGGAGCTCGCGTTCTTCTCGGTCGAGGTCCGCATCCTCGGCGTCTACCCCGCCAACGAGTTCCGCGCCCAAATCGCCGAACCAGCCGCCAACCGCGCCCTCCGCCCGCACCACTAGCCCGTGCGGGTCCTGCTCATCGGCGGCACCTCGAACGTCGGCAAGTCCACCGCCGCTGAGGCTTTGGCGCAGCAGCTCGGCTTCACCTACGTCTCAACGGACCGCCTCGGCCGACACCCCGGCCGCCCGTGGGGCGACGTACCACCGCATGTCGTCGAGCACTACCGCACACTCACCACCCAGGCGCTGACCGACGCACTCCTCGCACACTACGAACGCATGTGGCCACGCATCGAGGAGCTGGTCACAGCCCAAGCAACCGACGGGCCTGGGCTCGTACTGGAGGGCTCAGGCGTGTGGCCGGAGTACGTGCGGCGGTTGAGCACGCCGTACACCTCGGCGGTCTGGCTGACCGCGTCGGAGCATGTGCTGACGTCTCGCATCCACCACGCGAGCGGCTACGACACGTTGCCCGTCGAGCGCCGGCAGCTGATCGACAAGTTCCTCGCCCGCTCCCTCGACTACCAGTCCCGCCTGCACGACCACCTCACCCACCTACCCCACATCCCCACCCCCGCCTCCCCCACCCAGATTCTCACCGCGGCACGTCCTATCTCCTGACCCAGCACGAAGTCGTGTGGTGGGCGCATAGGGTGGCGCGGTGGAGATTGTGAGTGTGGACGGTAGTGACCGTGAGGTTTTTCGGCGGTTTTACGAGGTGAAGTTCGGGGTGCGACGGGAGGAGTTGGAGTTTCCGGCGGGGTTGGGGGTTGAGGAGGCCCGCGTGGTGATGGCCGGGTCGCATGCTGATGTGCGGGCCGAGGGCATCGGGCTGGTGGACGGCGGGGTCTGGCTCGGGGTTGCGTGGCTGGACTGGTGGTTGGTGGGGAACACCGACACCGTGGACGTGGAGCTTGCGGTGGTGCCGGAGTACCGGCGGCGGGGTGTGGCGAGCCGGTTGCTGGAGGTTGCGGTCGGACGGGCGCGGGACGCGGGGCGGCGGATCGTCTCGGGGACGAACATGGCGGGCGACCCGGAGACCGGCGAGAGCCCGGGTACGGCGTTCTCGCGGGCGCGCGGGTTCGTGAGGAAGCACGCCGAGCTGCACCAGGTGGTCGAGCTGCCGGTGGAGAACCTGGTCGAGCAGCCGGTCGACGGGTACGAGATCGTGCAGTGGCGGGAGCACACCCCCGACGAGTGGATGCCGCAGTTCGTCGAGCTGCTCACCGGGATGAGCGAGGACGTCCCGACCGGCGACCGGACCGACGAGCCGGTGCGCTGGACGCCGGAGCTGGTCCGCGACGCCGAGGCCCGGCGGGTCGCGCAGGGGCGGTTCACGTACACCACGGCCGCCGTCCACACCGCCTCCGGCGAGCTCGCGGCGTACACCCAGATGGGCGGTACGCCGGAGACCCCGGAGCGGCTGAACCAGTACGACACGTACGTCCGCCGCCCGCATCGCGGCAACCGGCTCGGTATCGCGGTCAAGGTCCCGAACCTGCGCGCCCTCCAGGCAGGCGTCGCCCGCCCGGCCGTCGTGCACACCTGGAACGCCCCGGAAAACACCCCGATGATTGCCGTCAACAACAAGATCGGCTTCCGCCCGGTGGCCCAGCGCACCGCCTGGGAACGCGAGCTCTGACGCTACCCGCGGCGGGCGAGCCGCCAGGTGCCGGCGACGATCACGGCCAGCAGGAAGAGCGCGGTGAGCTCGTCGCGGAGTTCGCGGCGGACGCCGTGGTTCTCGCCGGCACAGTCGGCGAGGTGGTGCAGGACCTGGGTGCGGGTGGTGTGGGGTTGTTCGGCGGCGCAGACGACGACCTCGGTGGAGACGGCGTGGATCTGGCCGCGGTGCTCGATCGCGTCGGGGAAGGCCCAGGCGAGCAGTACGACGCACGCGAGCACCGTCAGCACCAGCCAGGCGGCGAGTTTGCGGGACATGGTCACGCGACCCGCTCCCGCCGGTGTTTGCGGATCCGCCAGACGACGATCACGACCACGACGATGCCGGCGACGACCAGCGCGGCGGCCCGGCCGAACGTCTTCTCGACCTTCGCGTACGAGTTGCCGGCCAGGTACCCGAGCAGCACCACCCCGGTCCCCCACACGATCCCGCCGGCCGCGTTGAACGTCAGGAACTTCAGGTACCGCATCCCCGACATCCCTGCCAGCGCGGGCATCGTGGCCCGGAAGAACGCCACGAACCGGCCGAGGAACACGGCGGTACCGCCCCGCTGCGCGAGCTGCTTGCGGGCCGCGTCGAGTCGCCCGGTGTGCCGCGACAGCGCCCGGATCCGGAGCAACCGCGGCCCGAAGTACCGGCCGACCTCGTACCCGACGGAGTCGCCGAGGATCGCCGCCAGGATCACCACGACCAGGACGATCGGCAGCGACGCGTGCCCGAGCGCCGCGGTCACGCCACCGAGGACGGCGGCCGTCTCACCGGGCAGCACGAAGCCGACGAACAGCGCGTCCTCGGCGAACACCAGCAGCCCGACCATCCCGTACACGGCGATCCCGTGCAGCCCGAGCAGCCAGTCGGTCAGTCCCTTCATGACAGCAGAACCACCCGCAGCCGTGTCTCCGCGACCGCGCGCACTCCCCAGCTCAACGCCCGCCGGACCAGCAACCAGGTGCCGACGGCAACAAGTGCGCCGAGCGCCAGCCCGGCGAGCACGTCGCCCGGGTAGTGCGCGGCGATGTAGACCCGGGCGAGCGCCATCAGCACCGCGGCCGCGGCGGCGACGATCCCGAGCCGCCGGTTCACGATCCACAGCCCGGCCGCGACCGCGCCGGCCATCGTCGCGTGGTCCGACGGGAAGGACGGGTCGGTACTGCGGTTCGCGAGCACCAGGATGCCCGGCAGCGTTGTGTACGGGCGGGCCTCGTGGACCGCGTGCACGATCGGTTGGTTGACTGCCACAGCCAACAGCGTCGCACCTCCCGCGCTGATCGCCGCAGCCACCCCCACCACCTGGCCGGAGCGACGCGCGATCCACCACCCGGCGACCAGCAAGACGCCGAACAGCACGACGCCGTAGTTCGCGTACAGCTGGGCCGGCGTGTGCAGCCACGGCGTGGCGCGTGCGAAGGCGTTGAACTGCTCGAACAGCCAGTGATTCACCCTGGATCCCCTCTTACTACAATTCAGGTAGTAGATTGATGCTACTACGTTGTTTGTAGTAGTCGTGAGGAGACCGCAGATGAGTCGTGGCCGGGGCGATCTGGAGCAACAGGTGTTCGCCGCGCTCGCGGCCGACGGCGGCGCGATGACCACGTCCGACGTCCGCGACGCGCTCGGCGGCGAGCTGGCGTACACGACCGTGATGACCGTGCTCGGCCGGATGGCCGCGAAGGGCCTAGCCACCCGCACCCGGGTCGGCCGGTCGTACGAGTACACCGCGGTCGTCGACTCCGCCGAGGTCGCCGCCCACCAGATCCACCGGCTACTGGACGCCCGCGGCGACCGCGCCGCCGTCCTGACCCGCTTCGCCCGCAGCCTGTCCGCGGAGGAGTCCCAACTCCTCGTCGACCTCCTGCAGGACGCCGAATGACGGCGGCGGCGGTCCTCGGGCTGATCGTGATCGTCGGCTACGCGATCGTCGCGCCGGCCGCAAGCAGGCGGCTGGCTCCGGCGGGAGCGGCGAAGCTGCTGATCATCGGGAACGTGCTGGCCGCGGCCAGTGGCGTGTTCATCCTCGCGGTGCTCGCGTTCACCTGGATCGGCCAGTTCCCGCTGGTCGCGCAGCAGGGCGCCTGGTCCCCCGCGCTGCTCCGCAGCGACAGTCCGGTGCCCGCCTGGCCGGCCGCGATCGCGGGCTTCCTGGTGATGCTCGCGCTGGTCTCGGTGCTGGTCACGGGGCTCCGGCAGATGCGCGCGCTGCTCGAGGTACATCGCGCGTGCCGCGGCCTCACCGCGGTCGGCGACCTCGTCGTCCTCGACGACGAACGCCCGGACGCCTTCAGTACGCCGCAGCCCGCGGGCCGGGTGATCGTCACCAGCGGCCTGCTCCGCGCGCTCGACCCGCGCCAGCGCGCCGTACTGCTGGCCCACGAGAAGTCACACCTGGTCCACCACCACGCCTGGTGGAACCTGGCCGCCGGTCTCGCCGCGGCCGTCAATCCGGTCCTGCGCCCCGCCGCCCGGGCCGCCGCAACCGCCGTCGAACGGTGGGCCGACGAGGACGCCGCCCGCGCCGTCGGCGATCGCCGGCTGGTCGCGACCACCCTGGTCCGGGTCGCCCAGCTGCAGACGCGATTCGCGCATCCCGCACCGCTGGTCGCCGCGACCGGCGGCGACCTGGAGACCCGGGTCCGCGCCCTGCTCGCTCCTCCCCCGCGCCGCCGGCCGCTCGTGATCGCCGCGACGATCGCAGTCTTCGCGGTCGGCGCGCTGCCGGCCGCCGCCGTCCAGCACACCGGCGAGGCGCTCTTCGAGCATGCCGAACGGCCGGCCCTCGTCCACCACACCTAAGCTTTCGGGTGTGTGGAGCCCGAATGCGCGTGACGTCGGCGGACTTCCGACCCGGTACGGCGTACCGACGCGCGCGGGGGCTCTGGTGCGGACCGACGCGTTCGAGGGGTGCCGGACGGACTCCGGGCGCTCGATCCCGGGCTGGTGCTCGATCTGCGGTCCGACTGGGAGCTGAAGCAACCACATCCGCTCGACGGCTCCCCGGCGTACCGGCGGATCCCGTGGATCGACCCGGACGCGGAGAAACTGCGGGACCCGGACGCCGAGCCGCGGCTGCTCGACGTCTACCGCAACAGCCTGACGCGGAACGCGGACCACATCCGCCAGGTGTTCGCGGCGATCGCGGACGCGCCCGCGGACCGGCCGGTCGTGGTGCACTGCAAGGCCGGCAAGGACCGGACCGGGCTCACGGTCGCCGTACTGCTCGAGCTGGCCGGCGTACCGCGGGACCGGATCGTGGCGGACTACGCGATCAGCGAGGCCAGTTGGCCTGACACGATCCTCGGATCGCTCGAGCATCTCGACTCGCTGGGCGGCGTCCGGGCGTACCTTTCCTGGCTGGGGCTGTCCGCGGTGCAGGTGCACCGGCTCGCGGCGCGGCTCGTACCGGTCGAGGTCGACGCGATCGTGTTCGACTTCGAGGAGTTCTGGCCCGGCCACGGCGGCAACGTCACCGAGCAGCGGTACGCCGTCCTCGCCGCGGCCGTCGGCGGCGGGTTCGACCGTTCCGCGAGCCACGCGCGACGGCTCGCCCACCGCGACCGGCTGCACGCGGAACTCGACTTCCGCCCAGGGATCCGCGAGTGGATCGGCACCGCCCGCCTGCAACGCCTCGGCGTACCGGCGGCCATCGCCGTCGAGGACACTCCACACGGCGTCGCGGCGGCGCAGGCGGCCGGGATGTACGCGGTCGCCGTACCGAATCCCTTCGTCCCAACCGCGTCCGTCGCGGCCGCCGACCTGGTTCTGAGCAGCGCTGACGACATGTTGCTCACCGAGCTGCTCCTTTCAGCCAGGCCGAAAGGCTCGACGCTCGTAACAGACTGACCTAATCTGCTGACCTTCCGTAGTTTTCCAACGAAAGGTGGACAGATGAGGAAGCTCGTAAGCGCGGTCGCCGCGACCGTCGCGGCAGCGGCCGGCCTGACGATCGCCGTACCGGCGCAGGCGTCGACGGCGTCCTGTGACCTGACGACGGCCAACTCGGTCGGATACTCGGCGCTGATGCTGTACGTCGCCGTCGGCCTCGAAGGCTGTTCGAACAGCGTCACCGAGGTTCGGGTGGAGCTGCAGAAGGGTGCCGGCGCGAGTGGTCCCTTCACCACGGTCGCGGAGACGTACGCGTACTCCGGTGGTGGCGCGTGGTTCGACGAGGGCACCGGGTGCGGGTACTACGTCGGCGTCGCACACTGGCAGGACCAGACCGAGACGACGCCGACCCCGGCGTACTACTGCAACTAGACGACAGACAGCGGCAGGAGCTTCTTGCCGGTCGGGCCGATCTGGATCTCGGTGCCCATCTGCGGGCAGACGCCGCAGTCGAAGCACGGGGTCCAGCGGCAGTCCTCGACCTCGATCGCGCCGTCCTCCTCGAGCGAGTCCTGCCAGTCCTCCCACAGCCAGTCGCGGTCCAGCCCGGAGTCCAGGTGATCCCAGGGCAGGACCTCGGCGTACTCGCGCTCGCGCGTCGTGTACCAGGCGAGGTCGACCGGCTCGTCGGCCAGCGCCTGCTCGGTGCAGGCGACCCAGCGGTCGTACGAGAAGTGCTCGCTCCAGCCGTCGAACCGGCCGCCGTCGCGCCAGACCGCCTCGATCACGCGGCCGACGCGGCGGTCGCCGCGGGACAGCAGGCCCTCGACGATGCCAGGCTTGCCGTCGTGGTACCGGAAACCGATCGCCTTCGCGTACTGCTTCTCGGAGCGGATCGCGGCGCCGAGCTTCGCCAGCCGCGCGTCGGTCTCCTCCGAGCCGAGCTGCGCGGCCCACTGGAACGGCGTGTGCGGCTTCGGCACGAATCCGCCGATCGACACCGTGCAACGGATGTCGCGCCGGCCGGACACCTCCCGCCCGGTCGCGATCACCTTCTTCGCCAGGTCCGCGATCGCCAGCACGTCCTCGTCGGTCTCGGTCGGCAGACCGCACATGAAGTACAGCTTCACCTGCCGCCAGCCGTGGCTGTACGCCGCCGCGACGGTCCGGATCAGGTCCTCCTCGGTGACCATCTTGTTGATCACCTTGCGCATCCGGTCCGACCCGCCCTCGGGCGCGAACGTCAGCCCGCTGCGCCGGCCGTTGCGGGAGAACTCGTTCGCCAGCGTGATGTTGAACGCGTCGACCCTTGTCGAAGGCAACGACAGCGACACGTTGCTGCCCTCGTACCGGTCCCCCAGACCCTTCGCGACGTCCGCGATCTCGCTGTGGTCCGCGCTCGACAGGCTGAGCAGTCCGACCTCTTCGAACCCGGACTGCTTGAGGCCGTTCTCGACCATGTTGCCGATCGTCGTGATGCTGCGCTCGCGCACCGGCCGGGTGATCATCCCGGCCTGGCAGAATCGGCAGCCGCGCGTGCAGCCGCGGAAGATCTCCACCGAGTACCGCTCGTGCACGGTCTCGGCCAGCGGCACCAGCGGCTTCTTCGGGTACGGCCACGCGTCGAGGTCCATGACCGTGTGCTTCGCGGTCCGGAACGGTACGCCGGGACGGTTCGGGGTGACGCGCTGGATCCGGCCGTCGTCCAGGTAGTCGACGGTGAAGAACCGCGGGATGTACACCCCACCGGACTTCGCCAGCCGCAGCAGCACCTCGTCACGACCACCCGGCCGCCCCTCGGCCTTCCATTCCTGGATCACCTCGGAGATCGCCAGCACGATCTCCTCGCCGTCGCCCATCACGGCCGCGTCGATGAAGTCCGCGATCGGCTCCGGGTTGAACGCCGCATGCCCGCCGGCCAGCACGATCGGGTCCTCGTCGGTCCGATCGGCGGCGTGCAGCGGGATCCCGGCCAGGTCCAGCGCGGTCAGCATGTTCGTGTACCCGAGCTCGGTCGAGAACGACAGCCCGAACACGTCGAACGCCCGCACCGGCCGATGCGAGTCGAGCGTGAACTGCGGGATCCCGTTGTCCCGCATCACCTTCTCCATGTCCGGCCACACGGAGTACGTCCGCTCGGCCAGGATGTGCTCCCGCTCGTTGAGCACCTCGTACAGGATCTGCACACCCTGGTTCGGCAGCGCGACCTCGTACGCGTCCGGATACATCAGCGCCCACCGCACGCTGACCGCATCCCACTCCTTGCTGACCGAATTCAGTTCACCACCGACGTACTGGATCGGCTTCTGCACACTCGGCAGCAACGCCTCCAGGCGCGGGAACAGCGATTCAACAGTCATAACAACTTCCAGTCAGCGGTCCAAAGCGCCTACCAGCCTAACGCCGCGGCTCCGGAACACCGGAATCGATCTGCCGGGTCACCAGCGACCGGTATTCGGTCAGGCACTCGTCGAGCGCGGCCTCGAACTGGTCGTCGGTCGTGATCCGGGCGTCGTACAGGTCCAACTCGTGACGCAAGCGGATCGTCAGCCCCTCCGGGACGTCCAACAGGCCGACCAGCCGGCGCAACGCCTTCTTGATCCCGAGCGACAGCGAGGCGGCGACGATCGCGACGTACCCGGGCGGAAGAAACGGCAGCACGTCCAGGCCGGCGTCGAGGAGGAACGCCAGCGGCCCCGAGAGCAGCAGCACCGCGAGATCGCCCGGTGACGAGACCTTGTCGAGCAGCTTTCCCAGATCGTCGATCACTGGGATTCCATCCAGCCAAGCAACTCCTCCAGCAGCTTCTCGCGTTCACCCTGGGGCGCGTCGGCGAGCAGGCGCGCGAACAGCACCAGGTGACCGTGCAGCCGGCGCCGCTCCGGGCGGAGCAAAGCGTCCAGCGCGGCCTGGCCCTCCGCCGGCGGCGCACTCAGGAACAGCGCGAGATCGACCGGGAGGCGGTCGTCGGCAGCACCAGACGGTTCCGCCATCGCCGAGAGGAGGTCGTCGAACACCGTCTCGAGCGACTTACGTGCGAGCTCTCCGGCGGGCGGCCGGTTCTTCGCCCGCCGACGCGCGAGCGTCAGCAGGACTGTCGCGACCACCAGGAACAACACCAGCACCGTGCCGACAGCAGCCAGGAACGCCACAGCGGCGTTGCCCGCCGGCCGCAGGGTGTCGGCGACGAAGAAGGCGAAAAGCCCCGCTACAACGGCGAGACCGAGCACGTTCCCACCACGCGTCGGTTCGTCCGGCCTGCTCACTCACACTCCCTCCGGTCGCCCCATTGTTCCCGACCGCAGCCGGGTCGATCCGGTCGGTGATCAGCCGAGATGTGCGAGCAGTAGCGGGTTGATGACGTGCGGGTGGGAGTAGGTGACCAGGTGGGCGGCGTTTTCGATGATTTCGAGGTGGGCGCCGGGGATTTGGGAGGCGAGGGGGAGGACGGTTTCCGGGGGGACGGAGGTGTCGTGGTCGGTGGTGACGAGGAGGACGGGGGCGGTGATGTCGGGGAGCTTCGGGAGGAGGTTGGTGGTGCTGAGGGCCTCGCAGCAGGCGGCGTAGCCCTCGGCGGGGCAGGTCAGGAGCATTTGGCGGACCGGGTCGGTGTCCTTGAAGTCGGGGAGGAACCAGCGGGCCAGCGTCGCGTCGGTGACGGCTTGGGTGCCTTCGGCGCGGACCTGGGTGGCGCGCGCGGTCCAGGTGTCCGGCGTGGCGGCCGGGTTGGACGGTGGGCAGATGGCGACCAGGCGGTGGATGCGGTCGGGGGCGTTCTCGGCGAGCCAGAGGCCGACGGCGCCGCCGAGCGAGATGCCGACGTACGACGCCTGCTCGACCTCGAGGTGGTCGAGCAGTTCGAGAACGTCGGCGCCGAGGTCGTCGATCGTGTACGGGCCGTCGGGTACGTCGGAGTCGCCGTGGCCGCGATGGTCGAACGCCACCACCCGGAAGCGTTCGGCGAGGACGTCGGCCTGGGGCGCCCACATCGCCTGGTTCGCGCCGAGCGACGAACCGAGCAGGACGACGGGCGCGTCGGCGGGACCGGTCTGCACGTAGTTGAGTCGCATGCCGACCACTGTACGTACCGTCTCCGGCACAGGCCCTGGGGTCGCCGAACAAGCCGTTGCGTGTTCCGCGACCCCGGCGCTTGTCGTCGACGCTACTTCGGGGCAGGCGCCTTCCAGATGCTGCGGCCGAAGGTTGCGGCGTACACCGTGCTGCCGTCGCCGCTGACCTTGATGTCGAGGATCGACGTCTGCGGCAGGCCGCGGGCGATCCGCGTCCAGTGCTTCTGCCCGGCACGCATCGTGAACGCACCGAAGTCGGTGGCAGCGTACAGCCGGCCGCGAACAGGGTCGTAGCTGAGCATCTCCACCGGCGCGTTCGGAAGGTTGCCGCTGGCATCGGTCCAGCTGCGGCCGCCGTCCCGGGTCTCGAACACCGACGCCGCCGCGGACCCCTCGCGGAACCCGGACAGCGCCACCCACACGTGGTCCTTCTGCCGCGGATCGACCACCACGGCGTTGACCCAGCGCTGCGGTACACCGGTCAGCCCGGTCCAGTGCGCGCCGAGGTCGTCGGTGCGCCAGAGCAGTCCGTTGTCGGTGCCGACGTACAGCGTCTTCGAGTCGCCGGCCACGCCGATCGCGCTGATCGTGTGGTAGCTGTTCGCGTACACCGGGTCCGACTCCTCGGTCGGCGGGCCGCCGGCCAGGTCCGCGTCGCCGGTCGGCGAGATCGCGGTGAAGGTTCGCGCGTGGTCGGTCGAGCGGTCCAGGACGTTGCCGCCGAAGTACACGATCGACGGGTCGTTCGGGTCGAACGCCATCGGCGCGTCGGTGGTGATCCGCTCGCTGTGCCGGGTCCCGAAGTTCCAGCTGGTCTCCTTGCCGCCCACGTCCTGGTGACCGTGGCACGTGCCCTGCTGGAGGCATTCGTAGTACGTGTTGTGGTCCTTCGGGTCGATCAGCACCCAGTGCCCGTCACCGCCGCCGAACGCGTTGAACTGGGTCAGGTCCCCCGGCGGAGTCGCCGCCGTCCAGGACCGGACGCTGCCGTTGTCCTGCAGCCCGGTCGCCAGCCGGTTCGGGTCGTCCTGCGCGACGGCGAGGTGGTACGACTGATTGAACGGCTCCACCTCGGAGTGCACGAACGTCTTGGTCGCGCCGTTCTGGTCCGAGCGGTAGACGCCGCCGTCGTTGCCGACGTACAGCCGGCCTGGGACGCTCGGGTCGTACGCGAGCGCATGCTGGTCCGCGTGCAGGCCGGACAGCGAGGTCCAGGTCTGCCCGCCGTCGGTCGACGCGCGCATGTTCAGGTCCGCGCTGAACAGGTGGTCCGGGTTCGCCGGGTCCACCCAGATCTTCGCGAACCACCACTCGTACCCGCTCCGCCCGCCGGCCTTGCCGCCTGCGGTGAACGTCGTACCGAAGTCGTCGGAGACGTAGAAGCCCTTGTCGGCGCCGTACTGCGTGCCCGTGACCACGTACACGCGGTCCGGGTGGCTCGGGGCCACGCCGATCCCGATCCGGCCGAGGCTCGCGTCGCTGGTCAGGCCGCTCGCGTCGCCGTCGGACAGCTTGGACACGTTCTCCAGCCGCTTCCACGTCGTACCGCCGTCGTCGCTGCGGAACAGGCCCGAGCCGACACCGCCGTACGTCCGGACCGCGGCGGTGCGATGGTGGTCCCAGAGCGCCGCGAGCATCCGCTGCGGGTTGGTCGGGTCGATGACCACGTCGACTGCGCCGGTGGTGTCGTTCGGCGGTGCGAGCACCTGCTGCCAGGAGTGGCCGCCGTCCTCGCTGCGGTAGAGCCCGCGTTGCGAGACGGGCTTGTACGGCGAGCCCGAGGCCGCGGCGAAGATCCGCTGCGGGTTCTTCGGGTCGACGGCGATCCGGCCGATGGCCGCACTGTCGCGGAGGCCGCGGTTGTGCCAGGTCTTCCCGCCGTCGGCGGACGAGTAGATGCCGTCGCCGAAGAACGTGAGACCGCCGCCGGGCGGGTTCGCCTCGCCGGTGCCGGCCCACAGCGTGCCGTCCGGCCCGCGTTCGAGCGCACCCATGGTCTGGTTCTGGTCGGCCGGCCAGACCGGGGTGAACGTCCTGGACGCGTCAGTACTGCGCCACACGCCGCCGCCGGACGCCGCGATGTACACGGTGTCCGGCCGGGTCGGGTCCACCACGAGGCCGACGATCCGGCCGCCGATGTTCGACGGGCCGACGTACGACCACGCCTTCTTGCCCGGGTCGTCCGGGATCTTGGCCGCCTGGGTCCGGGCCTGCTGGACCTGGTCGAGCCCGATGTCCTTGCCGGACGAGAACTTCGTCGTCAGGTAGTCCGCCGGTTCGGTCGCGCCGGCCCCGGCCCGTTCGGCGAGTTCGAAGTGCGCGGCGCAGATCGCCGGCATCCCCGCGGTCTCGGTCTCGCCCTCTTCGCCGGAGAACTTCCGTTCGACCCGTTCCCAGCCGGCTTCCGCCTTCTGACCGAGGGACGGCGTCCGCGCCATCCCACAGGTGTCACTCGTCCCCACTGCGGCGACGCCCACGCCTGCCAGTACCACGGCCAGCGCCGTCGCGCCCGCGATCTTCCTCCGTCGGCCCATAGGTCGACACCTCCCGCTCCCGCTCGACAATTGAGCTGGGCAGGTCAGGTCCCCGCGCCTCACGCCCGGAAGTGTTTCTACCCTGGTGTAGTTGGGCGGAAACGGACAGTGCTCATGGCAGCGGCATGACCGTCGTCCGGCGGTGGTGCTCGAAGACGACCGAGCTGCGGATGTCGGCGATCTCCTGGCGTTTCGCGAGTGCGAGGACCAGGTCGCGGAGCGCCTGGGTGTCCTTGACCGCGACGTGCGCGAGGAAGTCGGCGCCGCCGGAGACCATGAACATGTCGAGCGTCTGCGGCAGGTCCATCACGTACGACTGGAACGCGGTCGCCACCGCCATCGCCTGCGGGCGGAGCTTGATCGAGATGATCGCCTGGGTGGAGCGGTCGATCGCCTGCAGGTCGATGGCCGCGTGGTACCCGCTGATCACGCCGCGGTCGCGGAGCCCGCGAATCCGCTCCAGGCAGGTCGACGGCGCGATCTTGAGCTCGGCGGCCATCTCCCGGTTGGTCCGCCGGGCGTCGTTCTGCAGCATCCGCAGCAGCGCCGTATCAAGTTCGTCCATGGCCCCCAGTTTCGCAGATTCGCCGAACGATGTTCGGAGTACGCCGGGATCCGCCGGCCACCGGACTACCGTGACCGCCGTGCTGACGAACAAGATGGTCGTGATCATCGCGACCGACGCCCCGATCGGCGTCGCCCTGAACACCGCGGCCCTGCTCGGTGTCGGCCTCGGCCGGCACCACGACGGCACGGTCGGGCCGGACACCACGGACGCCGCCGGTACGCCGCACACCGGGATGTGCGCGTACCCGATCCCGATCCTGCGCGCCGACGACCTCCGAACGCTCCGGGAGCAGGCCGCCGCCCGCCCGGACGTCACGATCCACGACATGCACCAGGTCGCCCAGCAGGCCCGCACCTACGAGCAGATGGCCGGCACGCTGGCCGGCACCAAACCCGAGGACATCCAGTACCTCGGTCTCGCGCTGTACGGCCCGCGGTCCTCGATCGACTCGCTGACCGGCGCGCTACCGCTCTATCGCTGACAGCTTCGCCGGGTTCGCCTGCACCCGGATCGTGGCGATCCCACCGGCCTCGGGCTCAAGCATCAGCAGATGACGGTTGCCGCGGACAAAGATCATCAGCGCAGGGCCGGTGGCCAGGTCGGCGGGCGTGACCGAGAGGCCGGGGTGCGCGTAGATGCGACTGAAGAAATGCGCGACCTTTTCGCGGCCGACGACGGGTTTGCGGGCAGCGCGGGGCGCACCGTTGGAGTCTGTCCAGGACACGACGGACTCCTTGAGCATCGCCTCGAGGCGCGGCAGGTCTCCGTCCCGGGCCGCGGCCACGAAGTCGAGCAGCAAGCGGCGTTGTTCAGCGATCGACGGGTGGAAGCGCGGGCGGTCGTCGGCCAGCGCGCGCTGGGCCCGGCGGAGCAGCTGCCGGCAGTCCTCCGGCGTACGGTCCAGGATGTCCGCGATCTCGTCGTACGGCACGGTGAACGCGGTCCGGAGTACGTAGACGGCGCGCTGCGGCGGGGTGAGGCGCTCCATCAGGTGCAGGAGAGCCATCGACACCTCCTCGAGGTCCAACGCCGTCGCGGGGGCCGGCTCCGGCAACCACTCGCCGACGTAGCTCTCGCGGCGGGCCTGCCGGGTCCGCAGGACGTCGACGGACAGCCGCGTCACCACTCGGGTCAGGTAACGCCGCGGTTCGGCCACGTCGGCACGGTCGGCGGACGACCAGCGGAGGTACGCGTCCTGCAGGACGTCCTCCGCGTCGTGCCAACTGCCGAGCATCCGGTACGCGAGCCCGGCGAGCATGCCGCGCGCGGACTCGTACTCCTGGAGGATCAACCGGCCAGTTCCGGCTGCCTCCGGGTCGCGACGTTCAATCGAGTCCACAGGTTGATGGTGCCAATCGCGAGCAGCACGTTCGCAGCCCCCGCCTCCCCGAAGTGCTCGACGACCGTGTCCCACACGTCGTCCGGTACGCCGCTGCGCTCGAGAACCGTGACCGCGTCCGTGAGGGCCAGCGCCGCGCGCTCACGCTCGTCGTAGAACGAGGAGTCGTGCCAGGCGGCCAGCCCGAACAGCCGCTGGCTGGTCTCGCCTTCCTTCAACGCATCGGTAGTGTGCATGTTCAGGCAGTACGCGCAGCCGTTGAGCATCGACGCGCGGACCTTGATCAGGTGCAGCAGGGTGTGGTCGAGGACGCCCTGCACATAGTTCTCCACGCCGTAGACGGCACGGAAGCCGGCCGGCGAGATCTTGCTGAAGTTCATTCGTTCGTCCATGCCGACACGACGGTCCGCGGCCGTCCCGGCGTGACACCTTCGAGTGTGATGCCAGTCACGCCGCGACCAGGCTCCGGCGGCGGGACTGGGCGACGGCCAGGACGATCATCACCGCCGGGATGCCGACGTCGTACACGAGGATGCCGCCGCCGTTGCCCGGCTGGTGGTCGCCGTGCGCGAACCACTGGTACACATGGCCGATCGTCGCACCCCAGAGGAACGCGGCCGAGATCAGTCCGACCGTCAACCGCTCACGCGCCGACCCGGACAGCGATCGGAAGGCCGCGACCGCCAGCGCCAGGTTGGCGAACGCGATCTCGAACTGGAACGGGCTCCGGGTGAATCCGATCGTGTCGGCCATGTAGTCGCCGATGGCCAGGAACGAGAACACCATCCACAGGCTGCCGCAGCCGAGTGCGGCGCCCGCCCACCAGCGCTGCCAGATCTCCAGCCTGGCGGAACCGTCGCCGATCCCCCGGGAACGCACGGACCCGCCGACGCAGGCGATCAGAATCCAGAGCAGCGGCACACAGGTCTTGAACAAGTAGGTCATGACTCGAATCTTGCATAGTTAATATTAACTAGTCAACATTCAGGTAAGGTGGGCTCGTGGACGACGGATTATCGGACCTGCTGCACCGCGTGGTCGGGCTGCTCGGCGACGCCGCGCGCCAGCACACCGGCGACCTGACGTACAGCCAGCTGCGGCTGCTGGGGTCGGTCGAGGACGTCGAGCCCGCGACGCAGCACCGGCTCGCGCAGGTACTGGGCGTCTCGGACCCCGCGGTCAGCCGGGCGCTGCGACCGCTCGAGGAGCGCGGCCTGGTCCGCATCACGCAGGACCCGGAACACGCCCGGCGGCGCCTGGTCGAGCTCACCCCGACCGGCCGCGAGGCGTACCACGCCAACGGCAAACCGCTCGCCGACCTGCTCCGGCAGGCCCTGCTCGCGGAGGACTTCCCGTACGACCGCTACCTGGCCGACACCCTCCGGCTGGCCGAGATCCTCGACGCGGCCGGAACTACGCCGGCTTGAGGACCTGGCGGGCCTTCGTCACCGCGGCCTCGGTCGCGGGATCGAGCTCACCGCCCTGGCCGGCCAGTACGCCGACCGAGAGGATCACGTCGCCGACGCCGGTGACGACAGCGGCGTACTCGAGGCCGCGCTTCGGCCCGCTCGTCCCGGTCAGCTGGAACGCGAAAGGCTTCGTGCCGTACGCCGGGGCCGTGATCGCCTCCACCTTCATCGACGTGTTGCCGGAACCCGCGGTCTTCAACGTGACCTTCGGGCAGGAGTCGACCGCCTTCGCGTACGACGCGCGGAGGTCATCGACCTCGTCGGCGGTGCCCATCGAGTCGAGGCCGTAGTCGATGTACGGGCCTTCCTGGCCGCCGGTGAACGTCCGCGTCGCGGTCGCCTTCGAGCCGGGAGCCTTGCTCGCGTTCAGGTACTTCACGAGCGTCTTGCAGCGGCTGGTCGGCGCCGAGAACGGCTTCGTACCGTCGTCCTCGTCCTTGTCCAGCGAGAACCCGCTGGGCAGGTCGGTCAGCTGCAGCAGCGCCGAGGTGAGCTCCGCCGACGTCCGGGTGACCGGCGCGGCGGGCGTCGACGGCGTCGCACTCGGCGTCGTGGTGGGACTCGGGGTGGCGGGCGGCGCCGCCTCCTTCTTGTCGCTCCCGCCGCAGGCGGTCACGGACAGCAGGAGTGCGGCGGCAAGCGCGAAATACCTGGTCATGGGGCCTCCCGGCCTGGACTGAGGAGCGGAGGGAGCGAAGCGACCGGAGCGACGAGGGAAGGCCGGGAGCACCAGCCCCGTGACCCGCCGCGACGGAGTCGCGGCATGTGCACTGTCATGAGGCCTTCCGAGAGGCTCGTTGGCGGGGCGAGCAGGCAGCAGCGTACCTGACCGGGCAGTCAGTACCGGTGCGACCTCAGGTGGATGTTCTGCAACAGGCCGACGGCCAGCAGACAGGCGAACATCGAGGACCCGCCGTACGACACGAACGGCAGTGGCAGACCGGTCACCGGCATGATGCCGAGCGTCATCCCGACGTTCTCGAACGCCTGGAACGCGAACCAGCAGACGATCCCGGTCGCCACCAGCCGGCCGAACGCGTCCCGCGCGTTCACCGCGATCCGCAGCCCGCGGAACAGGATGATCGCGAACAGCACGATGATCGCGCCGGCCCCGATCAGCCCGAGTTCCTCCCCCGCGACCGTGAACACGAAGTCGGTGTGCTGCTCGGGGACGAACCCGTTCTGGGTCTGGCCGCCGTGGAACAGGCCCTGCCCGAAGACGCCGCCGTTCCCGATCGCGATCCGCGCCTGGTTCACGTTGTACCCGATGCCCTGCGGATCCGAGGACGGGTGCATGAACGCCGTGAAGCGGTCGATCTGGTACCGCTTCAGGACGTGCGTGCTGATCGCGATCGCCGCCACCACGACGCCGGCCGACAGCAGCGCCAGCATCCAGCGTTTCGGCACCCCGGACACCGCGATGATCCCGAACACGATCGACCCGAGCACCATCACCGTGCCGAGGTCCGGCTGCAGCATCACCAGCACCACCGGGACCGCGGCCACCGCGACGGCCTGCGCGACGTCGACCGTCCGGGCCTCCTCGTTGCGGTCGGTCTCGCTCTTCTCCGCGATCAGCAGCGCCATCCCGACGATCACCGCGAGCTTGGCGAACTCACTCGGCTGCACCGACATGAACGGCAGCAGGATCCAGGACCGGGAGCCGTTGATCGTGGCCCCGATCCCGGGCACCAGCACCAGGATCAGGCCGAGGATCGAGCCCACGTACAGCACCGGGGCGAGGATCCGGACCCGGCGGTGGTCGGTGATCGCGGCGCCGACCGCGAGCACCAGGCCGATCGCGAAGTTGATCGCATGCCGGATCAGGTACGCGTCCGGGTTGCCGCCGGTCAGCGAGGTCTTGTTGTGGGTCGCGGACCAGACCAGCAGCGCGCCCAGGAACGACAGCGCTACCACGCTGAACACGAGGACCCAGTCGACCTGCCACGCGGTCGACCGCCGGTCCATCCGGGGCCGGGTCCGGATCGGGGCCAGGAGCGCCATCAGTGCTTCGGTTCCTTACCGGGCGGCGGGGCGGGCGTGATGTTGTACAGGGTCTCGTAGATCTTGCGGACCGCGTCACCGCCCGCGCCCGAACCGGTACCGGCCTGGCTGATCATCATCACCACGGCGTACCGATCGGTGTACGACGCCAGCCAGGACGTCGTCTGCTTGCCGTAGACCTCGGCCGTACCGGTCTTGGCGCGGACCGGGATCTTGTCCAGCGGGAAGCCCTGGAACTTCCAGGCCGCCGTACCGGTCAGGGTGGTCTGCTTGAGCGCGGTGTCGATGTACTTCAGGTTGCCGGGCGAGACCGGGAGCTTGGTCTTCGCGACCGGCTTGATCTCGTGTGCCTTGCCGTTGGCGCCGATCCAGGACTGCACCACGCGCGGTTCGAACACGGTGCCACCGTTCGACAGGGCGGAGTACACGGTCGCCAACTGCAGCGGGGTGACCGTGGTGTCGCCCTGGCCGATCGCGAAGTTCACCGCGTCACCGGCGCGGTACTTGTACCCGTCGACGCAGAACTCGCGGGAGAACTGCTTCAGGAACGCCGACGTCCCGGCGGGCGGGTTCGTCGAGATCTTGCAGTAGTAGTCCTTCATCGAGTCGTAGTACGTCTTCTTCCACTTCCGGTCCGCGATCCGGCCGCTCGCCTCGCCGGGCAGATCGACGCCGGTCGGCGTCCCGAGCCCGAACTTCTGCGCCATCTCGACCAGCGGGTCGTGGGTGTTCACGTCGCTGGAGTTGCCGCCCTCCTTGAGCCAGAGCGCGTACGCGATCCGGTAGAAGAACGTGTCGCAGGACAGCGCCAGCGCCCGGTCGAAGCCGATCATCCCGTACGACGCGGACTCGTAGTTCTTGAACTTGCGGTTGCCGACCTCGAAGTACGACGAGCAGTCGAGCCGGGTCTTCGCGCTGTACCCGGCGCCGAGCGCGGCCGACGTGGTGATCGGCTTGAACGTCGACCCCGGCGCCAGCTGCGCCTGCAGCGCGCGCGAGACCAGCGGCGTGCCGGACTTCGCCGAGTACAGCGCGTCCAGCTCGCGCTGGCTGATCCCGCCGACCCAGACGCCCGGGTCGTACGTCGGGTAGCTCGCCATCGCCACGATCCGGCCGGTCTTGGTGTCCATCACCACCGCGGCGCCGGAGTCCGCGACGTACTTCTTGTGGGTAACCGGGTCGGTCTGCTTCCGCGCGGTCATGATCGCGCCCTGGAGCTGCGTCTCGACGGCCGCCTGGATCCGCGAGTCGATCGTGCTCACCAGCGTGGCGCCCGGGACCGGCGCTGTCTGCTTCTGGATGCCGGTGGTGTACCCGACCGCGTCGACGATCACGTCCTTCTCACCGGGCGTGCCGCGCAGCAGCTTGTCGTACGACCGCTCGATGCCGGCCCGGCCGACCAGGTCCGAGCGGTGCGGGACCGAGTCCTGCCCGGCCTTGTCCATCTGGTCGAGCTCTTCGGTCGTGATCGGCGACAGGTACCCGAGGATGTGCGCGGCGTTCACCTTGAACGGCTCCGGATACGCCCGCAGCGTCTGCGAGTCCGCGGCGATCCCCGGGAAGTCCTCGCGGCGCTCCATCACGTCGATCGCGACCTGCTCGCTGACGTCCTTCGCGACCGGGATCGGCTGGTACGGCGTACCGTTCCAGCAGGCGGGCGGCTTCGACGCGCCCGGCTCACCGCACAGCATCGTCCGCGCCTTCAGGTCCTTCGGCTTCTGGCCGAGCACCTTCGCCAGCCGGGCGATGACGACGTTCTGCTGGGTCTGCGGGAGCTTCGCGAGCACCGAGCGGTCGACGGTGATCATCAGCGAGACCCGGTTGCCGACCAGCGTCCGGCCCTGCGAGTCGACGATCGTGCCGCGCGGCGCCGGGATCAGCACCTGCCGGATGTGCTGCTGGTTCGCGGCCTGGGAGTAGTCGGCGCTCGACATCACCTGCATGTACCAGAGCCGGCCGAACAGCGTGCACAGCAACGAGAAGACCAGCACCCCGATCACGAACAACCGCAACCGGGCCTTGAGCGGAGCGTCGAACCCGTCCCAGCTCACGGCGTGACCCGGCGGCGCTCGCGGGCGGGTTTGACCCGGCCCATGATCCACATCACCAGCGGGATCACCACGATCGCGCCGACCACGTCGTAGCCGGCCGCGATCCCGAGGCGGACGCCGAATTGACCCCAGTCGACCGACGGGTCGTGCAGCAGCGAACCGGTCGCGCTGTACAGGAAGAACGAGATCGCCGTCCCGAGCACCACCGTCACGGCGACGCCGAGCGGACCGACCGGCCCGGACGACGTACGCTCCCGGCGGATCAGGCCGGCCACATACCCCGCGACGGCCATCGACAACGCCCAGCGGCCCGCGGTGTGGTCGGCCGGCGGTACGACGTCCAGCAGCAGACCGCCGACGAATCCGGCGACCGCGCCCCACTCGGCACCGCGGGACAGCGCCAGCGCGATCACCACGATCAGCGTCAGGTCACAGGTGACGCCCGCGACCGCGATGTTCGACAGCACGGACGTCTGCAGGGTGACGGCAACCATCAGGAACAGAGCCGCCAACCCGATGCGCAGCGCGATCACGTCAGTTCCCCTTCCCGGTGAGTTGCTGGCGGGGTGGCCGGGCCGGTGGGCCGGTCACCACGCCGACGGTGTCGATACTGGCCGGATCGACGTACGGCTTGATGGTGGCGGTGGAGCCGAGGGCGCCCGCGTTCGGCGTCACCGAGGTGACGACGCCGATCGGGACGCCCGGCACGTACGGCGCGTTGTCGCTGGAGCCCCAGGTGACGATCCGGTCGCCGACCTTCGGCCGCGCCTTCGGGTCGACGAGCTTGTAGTCGAGGGTGCCGGCCACGTCGCCGCGCCCGGAGACGAAACCGAGCGCGAGCGTCGAGTTCAGCCGGCCGCCGACGGTCGAGTTGCGGTCGCCGATCAGCAGCACGGTCGCGGTGCCCTGGGTGGTCCGCACCACCCGGCCGACCAGACCGGTGCCGTTCAGCACGGTCATGTCGGTGCGCACGCCGTCCGCCGTCCCGGCATCGATCGTGACCGTGTGGCTGAACGTCTGCGCGCTGCCGATCCCGATCACCCGCGCGGGGGTCATCGTGAACTGCGGTGCGAGCTTGAGCAGCTTGTCCAGCTCCTGCGCCCGGCTGCGGGCGTAGTCGGAGGTGTCCAGCTGCCGGGTCAGGTCCTCGTTGGCCTTCTTCAGTTGTTCGTTCTCTGCTTTCAACCTATCCATTTCCGCGAATCGGTCGCGGAGGTTGTCCACAGGCTGCCGGGCCGAGGTCGCGGTCGACTCCAGCGGGCCGAACACGGCGGCCGCGGCCTCGCGCACCGGCTCCATCGGCGAACCGGCCGAGCGCCGCGCGTCCAGCACGATCAGCGTGAAACAGGCCAGGATCACCAGCGCCAGCACGGACCGCCGGCGGCGCACGTCGCGCGGCGTACCGGCCGAGCGCAGCGGCGTCTCTCCCGCCGACCGGAACGCGCTCCGGGTCGACGTACTGCTCCGGGCCGAGGCGCTGCGGGACGGGCTTCCGAGGTCTTTGAGCATCGCGTGCGTACCTCAGCGCCGGTTGTCGGTGACCAGGATGCGGTTGAGGGTCTCGATGTTGTCCACGCACTTGCCGGCGCCGAGCACGACGGCGTCCAGCGGGTTCTCCGCGACGTGGATCGGGATGCCGGTCTCGTGCCGCAGGCGCTCGTCCATGCCCTTGAGCAGCGCGCCGCCGCCGGTCAGCACGATGCCACGGTCGACGATGTCGCCGGCCAGCTCCGGCGGGGTCTTGTCCAGCGTCGCCTTGACCGCGTCGACGATCGCGGTGATCGGCTCCTCGATCGCCTGCCGCATGTCTGCCGAGGACACCTTCACGGTGCGCGGCAGGCCGGAGACCATGTCCCGGCCGCGGATCTCGCTGTCCGGGCCGTCGGTGGTCGGGAACGCCGACCCGATCGTCATCTTGATCTGCTCCGAGGTGGCCTCGCCGAGCAGCAGCGAGAACTCCTTCTTGCAGTAGTTCACGATCGCCTTGTCGATGGCGTCGCCGGCCACCCGGATCGACTGGCTGGTGACGATGCCGCCGAACGAGATGACCGCGACCTCCGTGGTCCCACCGCCGATGTCGACCACCATGTTGCCGGTGGCGTCGCGGACCTCGAGGTTCGAGCCGAGCGCGGCGGCCATCGGCTCCTCGATGATGTAGACCTTGCGGGCGCCGGCCATGTACCCGGCGTCGCGGACCGCGCGCTGCTCGACCGCGGTGATCCCGGACGGCACGCAGACCACGATCCGCGGCTTCGCGAAGTACCGCCGCCGGTGCACGCGCTGGATGAAGTACCGCAGCATCTGCTCGGCGGCGTCGAAATCGGCGATCACGCCGTCCTTCAACGGCCGGATCGCGGTGATGTTGCCGGGAGTCCGGCCGATCATCTTCTTCGCCTCGTGCCCGAACGCGACCGCTTCCTGCGGCTCGTCCGTCCGGGTCGCGACCACGGACGGCTCGTTCAGCACGACGCCGCGGCCACGCACGTACACCAGGGTGTTCGCCGTTCCGAGATCGACCGCCATGTCGCGGCCGAGCATGCTGTTGGCCACCGCGGCACCTCCCACTCGGTCCCCGACCAGGCTAAACGCTGAGCGACGCTGCCTGGGGACCGACACGACCCGTCCGCCCAGGTACGTATCGTATCTGTTCGGGCACCAGCAGTCCGCAACGGCCTGCGGCTACAGCGATTCCGCTGCCTTCTCGAGTTCGTCGACGGTGCCGGACATGATGGTCCGGACATTCGCGGTGACCTGTTCGAGCGGCCAGTCCCACCACGCGATCGCGAGCAGCCGGTCGACGTCCGCGTCGGAGTACCGCCGGCGGATCAGCTTCGCCGGGTTGCCGCCGGCGATCCCGTAGTCGGGGACGTCGCTGGTCACGACCGATCCGGAGGCGACGACCGCGCCGTGCCCGATCCGGACGCCCGGCATCACGAGTGTCCGGTATCCGAGCCACACGTCGTGCCCCACCACCGTGTCGCCACGCCCGGGCAGCCCGGTGATCAGGTCGAAGTGCTCCGACCAGGCCCCGCCCATGATCGGGAACGGGAACGTCGACGGGCCGTCCATCCGGTGGTTCGCGCCGTTCATGACGAACCGGACACCCTCGCCGAGCGCGCCGTACTTCCCGATCACGAGCTTCTCCGGGCCGTAGTGGTACAGCACGTTCCGGGTCTCGAAGGCGGTCGGGTCGTCCGGGTCGTCGTAGTACGTGAACTCGCCGACCTCGATCAGCGGTGACGTGACCAGCGGTTTGAGGAGGACCAGTCGCGGCTGCTCCGGCATCGGATGCAGCCGCGTCGGGTCCGGCAGGATCTCCGGCGTCACGGCAGGTCGGGGAACCAGATCTTGATCTCGCGGGACGCGGACTCCTCGGAGTCCGAGCCGTGCACGAGGTTCTCCCGGTTGGACAGCGACAGGTCGCCGCGGATCGTGCCCGGGGCGGCCTTGCGGCCGTCGGTGGCGCCGTTCAGCGCCCGGACGACCTCGATCGCCTCGTCGCCCTCGAGCACCAGCGCGACCATCGGGCCGCTGGTGACGAAGTCCCGCAGCGGCGGGTAGAAGGCCTTGTCGACGTGCTCGGCGTAGTGCTGGTCGGCCATCTCACCGTCGATCGTGCGCAGGTCCATGGCGACGATCGTGAGGCCCTTGGCCTCGAACCGGCCCAGCACCTCGCCGACCAGGCCGCGGCGGACCGTGTCGGGCTTCAGCAGGACCAGGGTTCGCTGCGACATCTGTCAACTCTCTCTCGAAGTAGTCGGGGCGGCTGAGCTTAACCGCTCGTGCGCCAGCTTGGCCGCCTCGATCCGGCGCCCGAACACGATCGCGGCCACCCAGAAGGCGGCGAAGACGACGCCGAGGACGAACATCACCGGTACGACGAAGCCGAGACCGACCGCGCCGACCTGGACCAGCGAGCCGAGCACGTACCCCGCCTGGAAGCGGAGCAGCCCGGCCGACAGCAGCGCCAGCACGAACAGGCCGAGGCAGGTGGGGATCGCCACCGCCGGGCGGACGCCCGCGATCGAGATCATCACCGGCGTGACCAGCGCGAGGACGACGGATTCGAACGCCAGCACGATCGAGGCGAGGGACCTCACTGCTCGTCCTGCGGCTCGACCTTGGGCTTGCGGACCAGCAGCGTCCGCGCCTCGCCGGCGGTGATCACCGAGCCGGTGACCAGCACGCCGCCGCTGCCGAGCGCGACCGCGTTCTCCTCGGCGAGCCGGATCGCGTCGTCGATCGCGTCGATCAGGTGCGGCCGGACCAGGACCCGCTCCTCGCCGAACACCTCGGCGGCCAGCTCGCCCAGTTCCTCGGCCGGCATCGAGCGCTCGACGAAGCTGTTCCGGGTGCAGACGATCGTCTCCATGATCGGCTCGTACGCCTCGAGGACGCCGTACACATCCTTGTCCTTCATGCAGCCGACGACGCCGATCAGCGGCTGGAACTGGAACGCCTCCGACACCGCGGCCGCGGTCGCCTCGGCGCCGTGCGGGTTGTGCGCGGCGTCCACGACGATGGTCGGGCTCTGCCGGACGACCTCCAGCCGGCCGGGGCTGGTGACCTGCTCGAAGCCCGCCTGCAGCAGCTCCGTGGTGACCCGGCCCTCGGTCTCGGGGCTGGCGCCGAGCAGCGCCTCGACGGCTGCGACGGCGACCGCGGCGTTGTGCGCCTGGTACTCACCGTGCAGCGGGACGTACAGCTCGTCGTACTCCGCTCCGAGGCCCTTGACCGACACCATCTGGCCGCCGACCGCGAGCGTCCGGTTGACGACGCCGAACTCGATGCCCTCGCGGGCGACCTGGGCGCCGACCTCGGCCGCCTTGCGGAGCAGGACCTCGAAGACGTCCAGGCTCTGCTGGGCCATCACGACGGTGCCGCCGGGCTTGATGATGCCGGACTTCTCGCCGGCGATCGTGACCGGATCCCCGCCCAGCAGGTGCGCGTGGTCGACCGCGACCGGGGTGATCACCGAGACCGTGCCGTCGGCGACGTTGGTGGCGTCCCAGGCGCCGCCGAGGCCGACCTCGATCACCGCGACGTCGACCGGGGCGTCGGCGAAGATCGCGTACGCCATCCCGACCATCGCCTCGAAGAACGTCAGCGGGTGCTCCTGCTCGGCGTCCACGACGTCGAGGTACGGCGCGATCTCCTCGTAGGCCTCGACGAACCGCTCGTCGCTGACCGGCTCGCCGTCCAGCGTGATCCGCTCGGTCACCTTCTCCAGGTGCGGGCTGGTGAACCGGCCGGTCCGCAGCCCGGTCTCGCGCAGCAGCGTGTCGATCATCCGCGCCGTCGACGTCTTGCCGTTGGTCCCGGTCAGATGCACCACCGGGTACGCCTTCTGCGGGTCGCCGAGCAGTTCGACGAGCCGCCGGACGCGGTCCAGGGTGGGCTCGATCTTGTGCTCCGGCCAGCGCGCCTGGAGCCGTGCCGATACCTCGGCGAAGGAGAGGTCACTCATCAGAACAGCAAGTCTAGGCGGGGGCTGTGGATAACCGGTCGGAGCACCCCTTGACAACCACTAACATTGTGCGCATGAGCCAGACGTCCCGCGTTCCAGACAAGCCCAGCCTCGACGGCCTCGAGGAGAAGTGGGCTGCCGTATGGAAGGAGCAGCAGACCTACGCCTTCGACCGCACCGCCGAGCGCGCCGATGTGTATTCCATCGACACGCCGCCGCCGACGGTCTCCGGATCGCTGCACGTCGGGCACATCTTCAGTTACACCCACACCGACCTGGTCGCGCGCTACCAGCGGATGCGCGGCAAGAAGGTCTTCTACCCGATCGGCTGGGACGACAACGGCCTGCCGACCGAGCGCCGGGTGCAGAACTACTACGGCGTCAAGTGCGACCCCTCGCTGCCGTACGACCCGGACTTCACGCCCCCGGCCAAGCCGGACCCGAAGAAGCAGATCCCGATCTCCCGGCAGAACTTCGTCGACCTGTGCGGCGAGCTGACGCACATCGACGAGCAGGCGTTCGAGGCGATGTGGCGGCAGGTCGGCCTGAGCGTCGACTGGTCGTACCTCTACACCACGATCTCCGAGGACTCCCGGCGGACGTCGCAGCGCGCCTTCCTGCGCAACTTCGCCCGCGGCGAGGCGTATCTGGCCGAGGCACCGACCGTCTGGGACGTCACGTTCCAGACCGCGGTCGCGCAGGCCGAGATGGAGGCCCGGTCCTATCCGGGCGCGTACCACCGGGTCGCGTTCCACGGCGCCGACGGGCCGGTCTACATCGAGACCACCCGCCCGGAGCTGATCCCGGCCTGTGTCGCGCTGATCGCGCACCCGGACGACGACCGGTACAAGCACCTGTTCGGGACGACGGTGAAGTCGCCGCTGTTCGGGGTCGAGGTCCCGGTCCTGGCGCACGAGGCCGCGGAGATGGACAAGGGCGCCGGCATCGCGATGTGCTGCACGTTCGGCGACCAGACCGACATCCAGTGGTGGCGCGAGCTGCAGCTGCCGGTCCGGACCGTGATCGGCCGCGACGGCCGGCTGCTGCGCGAGACCCCGGCCTGGCTGACCGGCTCCGCGGAGCTGTACGGCGAGCTGGCTGGCAAGACCGTGTTCAGCGCCCGCGAGCTGGTCGTCCAGAAGCTCCGCGAGAGCGGCGAGCTGGACGGCGAGCCGAAGAAGACCGAGCGGATGGCGAACTTCTACGAGAACGGCGACAAGCCGCTCGAGATCGTCTCCACCCGGCAGTGGTACATCACCAACGGCGGCCGGGACGCTGCGCTCAAGCAGGAGTTCATCGAGCGTGGCAACGAGCTCGCCTGGGTCCCCGAGCACATGCGGCACCGCTACCTGAACTGGGTCGAGGGGCTGAACGGCGACTGGCTGATCTCCCGCCAGCGGTACTTCGGCGTCCCGTTCCCGGTCTGGTATCCGCTGGACGCCGACGGCGAGGTCGACTACGACCACCCGCTGCTGCCGTCCGAGGCCGAGCTGCCGATCGACCCGACCTCGCAGGCCCCGCGTGGGTACGACGAGTCCCAGCGCGGCAAGCCGGGCGGGTTCGAGGCCGACCCGGACGTGATGGACACCTGGGCGACGTCCTCGCTGACGCCGCACATCGTCTGCGGGTGGGAGCGCGACGACGACCTGTTCCGGCGTACCTTCCCGATGGACCTGAACACGCACGCGCACGAGATCATCCGGACCTGGCTGTTCTCCCGCGTCGTCCGCGCGCACTTCGAGAACGGCACGCTGCCGTGGGCGCGGTCGATGATCTCCGGGTTCGTCGTCGACCCGGACCGCAAGAAGATGTCGAAGTCCAAGGGCAACGCGGTCATCCCGTCGGAGATCCTGGAGAAGTTCGGCTCGGACGCGGTCCGCTGGCGCGCCGCGATGGCCCGGCCGGGGCTGGACTCGCCGTTCGACGAGTCGCAGATGAAGGTCGGCCGGCGGCTCGCGATCAAGGTGCTGAACGCGTCGAAGTTCGTCCTCGGGTTCGGTGCGACGACGGTCGACACCTCCGCGGTCACCGAAGCCGTCGACCTGGCGATGCTGCAGCGGCTGCGGGCGGTCGTGGCGGACGCGACGGCGGCCTTCGAGCGGTACGACTACACCGGGGCACTGGAGATCGCGGAGCGGTTCTTCTGGACGTTCTGCGACGACTACGTCGAGCTGGTGAAGGAGCGGGCGTACGGCGGGCAGGGTGATGCCCCGGCGGCGTCGGCGAAGGCCGCGCTCGCGGTGGCGCTGTCGGTCCAGCTGCGGCTGCTCGCGCCGTACCTGCCGTTCGCGACCGAGGAGGTCTGGTCGTGGTGGCAGGAGGGCTCGATCCACCTGTCGTCATGGCCGACGCCGGAGGCCGACCTCGAGGTCGCCGACCAGGAGGCCGAGGTGCTCGACGCGGTGTCCGAGGTGCTGGCCGGGATCCGCGGGGCCAAGTCCGAGGCGCAGGTGTCGATGAAGACCGAGGTCTCGAAGGTCGAGGTCACCGGCCCCGCCGCCCGCCTGTCCCTCGCCGAGCGTGCCGAGCCCGACCTGCGGGCCGCCGGCCGGATCACCGGCGAGATCGTCTGGAACGCCGACGAGTCCGATGCGGTCAAGGTCGTCGCGACCCTCTGAGCACCGGTCCTGGGTGCCCGCCTCCCGCACCGGGAGGCGGGCACCTGTGCGTTCGGCGGCTACCGTGCGGGAGCGGCTTGTCCCGATGTGGAACCATCGGGGCGACGCAGCTGCACCCCGCGACCCGTACGTCCGAGGAGCTACCCGATGACCGACCCGACCACCCCGGCGGACACCAAGGCTGACACCGCGCCCGACTCCAAGGCCGACACCAAGGCCGACACCAAGGCCGACACCGCTGAGATCCCCGCGGTTCCCGCTGGTGAGGCGAAGGCTGATGCTGCTCCGGCGGAGCCCGCGGAGAAGTCGGCTGCGCCTGCGAAGAAGAAGCGGTGGTGGCGGGTCCGGCTGAGCGGGGCGTGGCTGACGGTCGGTGGCGCGCTGGTGCTGCTGCTGGTGCTGGCGGTGCTCGGCTACGTCTGGGGGCTCGGCCCGCTGAACCGGCTGAACACCAACCGCAGCATCAACCCGCCCGCGAAGCTCGCCGGCCTGGACCGGATCACCGACAAGGAGATCCGCGACCAGCTGCAACTCGACCAGACGCGGGCCGCGCTCAGCCGGATCAACAACGGCAAGCAGGCGACGGTCGAGGCGTACGGCACGATCGACGGCAACCGGATGTACGTGATCATCGCGCTCCGCGGCAAGGTCGACATCAACAAGACCGTCGCCGACTCCGGCGCCACCCCCGACAAGATCAAGCAGGTCGGCGCCGCCACCTGCGTCGAGGCCAGCGGGAACCTCCCGACCCAGTGCTACCGCGGCTCCAACACGTTCACCGTCATCGCCCAGTCCGCCAACGAAGGCGTCCCCGTCGACCAGGTGGCCCCGGTCGCGGAAGAGGCTTTCAAAGCCATGCGCTAGGCGAGCAACCCCGCGATCAGGATCATGACCGGGATCGAGAGCAGGGTGCTGAGGAGTACGGCGCTGCGTGCGAGGGTGCGGCTTGCGCGGTAGTGGACGGCGTACACGTAGACGTTCTGCGCGGTGGGTAGTGCCGCGAGGAGGGTCGGGGCGAGCAGGGCGGGGCCGTGCAGGTCCAGGAGCCAGCGGGCGATGACGTACGCTACGACGGGTTGGGCGAAGGTCTTCAGTGAGACGGCGAGGACGACGTCGCGGCGGAGCGTGATCGAGTCCTTGGTGCCGGCGCTCAGGCTCAGGCCGTAGGCGATCAGCGCGACCGGTACGGCGGCCGCGGCGAGCAGGTCGATCGGGCGCATCACCGGATCCGGCAGCCGGACGCCGAGCAGGGACACGAGCAGCCCGAGCAGCGACGCGACCGTGAGCGGGTTCCGGAACGGGCGGGTCAGGACCGTCTTCAGCTCCACCCGCCGGCTGCTCCCCTGGCGGTCCCCGTCGAGCACGGCGAACGCGATCGGCGCCATCACCAGCACCTGGAACAGCACGATCGGCGCCACCAGCGCGCCGTCCCCGAGCACGTACGCCGCGACCGGTACGCCGAGGTTGCCCGCGTTGACGTACGACGACGCGAGGACGCCGATCGTGGCCTCGCACCGCGTCCGCCGCCACAGCACCGCCGAGACCAGCAGGAACACCGCCTGCACCACGAACAGGCTGACCAGGTTCGTGACCAGTACGACCGAGAAGATCGATCGGAGGTCGGCGCGCGCGACGGTGGTGAACAGCAACGCGGGCGTGGCCACGAAAAACGCCAGCCGGGACAGGACCAGCTCGTCCTGGGAGCGCAGTACACCGAAGAGACCTACGACGTACCCGAGCACGGCCACGGCAACCAGCGCCGCGAAGGCACCGACGACGGCCGACATCTCAGGAACTCAAGCAGGTGGGCACGGGCTCGATCGTAGGGGCAAACGCTGTCCGCGGGAGGCTGGCGCTCATTCGCTGGACGGTGACGTGCGGCACCTGAGGATGATGCCTTCGACCGTGCTGCGGAACTGCTCGCGGTCGCCGGACGGGATCGCGTCCGTCAGCCGGCCGAGAGCGTCGCCTATGTCGGCGTCCACCAGCCCGGTCAGCGCGGCCTTCTCGACGCCGAACAGGTGCGCCAGCTCCGCCATCCCGCGCGGTCCGCCGATCAATACGCACAGCAGCTTTGCCTGCACCGGCGTCAACTCGTGCCGCTCCGAGACGGTCGCGTAGATCCCCTGCACGAGCGTCATCAGCTGGATCAGCCCGGTGCCGGTGTCCAGCTGATCCGCCCACGTCTCGCTCACGGGACCCGCTCCCATCGGATCGCCACGGTCGGCCCGGACGGGCAGCCGGACGCCGTACTGGTCGGCTTCGAATACGACGGCACGCACCTGTTCGTCGGCGGCCTCGACCCGGCGAAAACCCGGAAGTACCGCAACGTGCAGGCCGGCAACACCAAGGTCGCGGTGCTCCTCGACGACCTTCCCTCGACGGACCCGTGGGTCCCCCGGTACCTTCGGATCTACGGCGAAGCCGAACTGGTGGAGCGTACCGGCCGGTTCGGCTCCGGCAACTACCTGCGCATCACGCCGACGATCTCGTGGAGCTTCAACCTCGAAGGTAAGCCCTTCGGGCACGGCGACGACGTCACCCTCAACCGGACAGTGCACAAGACCGTGGAGTCCACATGAGTTTCGACACCCGGGCAGGCACCCACGGAGCCCGGCAGCCCAAGGGGCAGCCGCTGCGGTGGATGAACAGCCTGATCCAGCAGCTGATCCGGCGCACCGGCGGCAAGGTCGGCGGGTTCGACATGCTCGTGCTGCGGACGATCGGCCGCAAGTCCGGCGTGGAGCGGCGGACGCCGCTCAGCTGGCTCCCGGCCGCCGACGGCAGCCGGCTGATCATCGCGTCCGCCTGGGGCGGATCGGGAAACCCCGACTGGTACTACAACCTCGCCGCGAACCCGGACCGGGTCCGGATCGACGTCGGCGGCGAATCCCTGGACGTCCGCGCCGAGCAGCTGCACGGTTCCGACCGCGACGAGGCGTGGCGGCAGATCGTCGCGACCGCGCCCCGCTTCGCGGGCTACCAGCGCAAGACCGACCGCGAGCTCCCGCTCATCCGCCTGACGGACCGCGACTGAGACCGGCCGATGCGGCGACTGCTGGTATGGGCGGCCGTGCTGCTGAGCGCGGCTGCCTGCGGCGGCGGTCCCGGGAAGGAGCCCTCCGTGGTCACGCCGATCAGCATGACCGTCACGAGTACGGCGTTCCGCGACGGCGGCGCCATCCCCCGCAGGTACACGTGCGACGGCGCCGGTACGTCGCCTCCGCTCGCGTGGACCGGTACGCCCGCGGACGCCAAGGCGCTCGCGATCGTCGTCGACGACCCGGACGCCCCGAACGGCACCTTCACGCACTGGGTCGTCCTGGACCTCGCCCCGGACACCACCTCGCTCACCGAAGGCGCAGCGCCGGCCGGGAAACAGGCGGACAACTCGGCGGGCAAACCCTCGTACTTCGGTCCCTGTCCGCCGAGCGGCACGCACCACTACCGCTTCACCGTCTACGCGTTGTCCAAGGCAACCAATCTTCCGGCCGGCACGAAACTCGCCGATGCCCTGAAGGCGATCGACAGCAACGCGATCGCCCGCGGACGGCTTACCGCGACCTACAAACGCTAGGCCTGGTGCACGACCGTCGGCACCCCGACCCGGCTGCTGCCCTGGCTACCCGGTGGTGTCGTCGACCGTGAATCTCGCCGGCTCCGGGTTCAGTAACCGTTGCCGTAACCGCCGCCACCGCCGGAGGACGGGGCCGGCGACGGGGCGGTCGCCGACGTGGTGGCGGCGTGCCAAGTGAAGCTGGTGCCGGAGAACGCGTCGGAGAAGTTGTTGCCCTTCGCGTCACCGGCGTTCATGTCGAGCTTGAACGTGTACAGCGGTTTGCCCTGGTAGGTCAGCTGCTCCGCGCCCGTGTCGGACCGCTTCATCGTGCCGAGACCGGTCACCGAGGCGCCGGTGGCGCTGCCGGTCGCCGGCATCCAGAAACTCAGGCAACCCGCGGTGCACTTGATCATCCCGCCGGCTTCCTGGTCGGCGAAGTACAGCGTCTTCCCGGACGCGTCGACCAGTGTTCGGCCGACGCCGCTGACGTCCCTGACGGACACGGCCGCGGCCGCTCCGCCCCCGGCGGCCGGCGGCGAACTGCTGTTGCTGCCGCCGCATGCGGCCAGCGTGCCGACCGCGGCTACGGTTGCTCCTAGCAACAAGATCGTGGTTTTCATCAGGATCTCCTCTCCCCTGCAGATACGCGCGATCCGGTCGCTCGGTTCAGATTGAACCGTCTTCCGTCGTCCGGCGTAGTTCGGGGTGTGGATGACGACACGGTGATCCGCGCGCTGTACGACAGGTACCGGCGGCCGCTGTTCGGGTACGTGCTGCGCTCGGTGGGCGATCGCCAGTACGCCGAGGACATCGTGCAGGAGACGATGACCCGCGCCTGGGCGCATGCCGGCGAGCTGGACCCGGACCGGGCCGGCCGCTGGCTGTTCACGGTCGCCCGGAACCTGGTGATCTCCGGCCGGCGTAAACAGGGCGCCCGGGTGACGGAGGTGCCGATCGACGACCGCGAGTTCCCGGCGCTCGGCGACGACATCGACCGGGTACTGCAGGTCTGGCAGGTGATCGACGTACTGCGGGGGCTCAGCAAGGACCACCGGCAGGTGATCGTCGAGCTGTTCTACCGGCGGCGCACCGTCAACGAGGCGGCTGCCGTCCTCGGCGTACCACCGGGGACAGTCAAGTCGCGCAGCTACTACGCGCTGCACGCCCTCCGCGCAGCGCTGGAGGAACGAGGAGTGACCGGCTCATGACGTGCCCCGCGACGACGTCGATCGGCGCCTACGTGCTCGGTGCTCTGGATGCGTCGGAACGGCACGCGGTCGAGGAGCACCTGACGACGTGTACGTCGTGCCGCGAGACGTTGCTGGAGTTCGCGCACCTGCCGGGCCTGCTGCACGCGGTACCCGTCGAAGACATCGAGAGCGACCAGCCGGAGCCTGCGCCGCTGCAGCTCACCAGGCAGAAGTGGCCGCGGCGGCGATGGGCGATTGCCGTGGCGTCGACCGCTACGGTCACCGGAGTCGTCAGCTGGGGTCTGGCGACCGCACCGGCCTCGGCTACCTGGACTGCCACCAACGGGGTCGGTGGGCTCGACACCACCGCCAGGCTGGTCAGCCGCGGCTGGGGCACCGACATCCAGCTTCGGCTGACCGATCTCAAGCCGTACGAGCACTGCATGCTGGTCGTCCACGGCCGCAACGGGAGCACCCAGGTAGCAGGCTGGTGGGCAGCCAACGGCAGCTATCAGGCCAACGTTCCCGCCAGTACGTCGATCCCGCTGCAGGACATCGACCACCTCGACGTGGTCGACACCGGGGACACCGTACTCAGCACGGTGTCCCCGACGACGCACTGATTCACCAACTGTTGTTGGAGATGCCCGTGCCCAGGATGACCTGGTCATAGGTGTTGCCATCGTTGTCGTCGGTGTAGGCGACGACCACTTCGGCGTACGGCGAGACCGCGACCACCATCTGCTCCTGCCGGCCCGTGGTGACCGAGCTGAGCTTCTGGGAGGACAGCCGGCCCGTATCGGTGCCGTCGGTGCCGAAGCCCCGCACCCAGACGTCAGGGTCGGCGCCTTGGGTTGTCCAGCCGACGACTGTCCGCGCCTGGTCGTCGATGCCGATCGACGGTGCGGTACCGCCCGCGGCGACCTCGGTGTCGGCGTAACGCGCCGTCCCGGTCGGTGTGAAGGAACGGGTCCAAACGCCTGGGGTTCCCGTGTGGTCGGACTCCCAGGCGACAGCGAAGTCGCCGTTGAAGTTGGCCGCAACCGACGCGTGCTGTTGCTGGCCACCGCCGGAGGCGTTCGCGGAACGGCGTGACAGCGTTGCCGCGCCGTTCGTACGACCTAGGCGGATCAGGCCGATCTGGTAGTAGCCGTTGCCGTCGGCGTCGTCGTCCCAGGCGACTACGGCGTCCCCCGATGCGGACACGGCTACGTCCGGGTTGTGGTGCTGGCCGGTCGTGGCCGAGGCCGACACCTCCCAGGCGCGTGTGGATGGGCCCGTGAAGCCAGCCGCTTTCACGGTGGCCTGTGCGCCGGTCTGGATGTCCTCCCACACCACAGTGAACGCAACCGCGGCACCAGAGGGTGCGCCGTCAGGATCTACGGCGACCCGTGGGTTGATCTGCTGCCCGGTAGCGCTGCTGTTGGCGTTGCCAGATGCGGTGACGGTGCCTGCGGTGTTCACGACGCGGTACGGGACGTTGTAGTACCCGTTGCCGTCCGGGTCGTCCTGCCAGACCACCACGGCGTTGCCTTTGTCGTCCAGGCCGACGTCCGGGTGCAGGTGGCGCCAGTTGGTCACGCCGGTGTCGCCACCCGCGGACAGCTTCTTTTCGTAGACAGCTGTGCCGTTGTGGAACAGGCGGAGGTAGATCTCGCTGTGCACGTTGTCGGTCGCGTTGTCGGTGTCGCGGTCGTCCTCCCAGACCACGGCGACGTACCCGTTCTTGTTGGTCGCCACGGAGGCGTTGTCCTGGTCACCGGTGGACACACTGTTGGCTGTTGTCCAGGTGGGTGCAGCAACGTGTGCGGAAGCGGTAGTTGCAGTCACGGACAGTGCAGTGACGGCGAGAGCAGTAAGAGCGATCAGCTTCATCTCACACCGCCTGCAGGCCGGGGTGGCCCTCTTGGACCACGAAGGACTTGACCGTCGCGGCCGCGGCACCGTGCTCGGAAACCTTTGCCACGTTACGGAAATCGGCCCGCAGCTCCGTCGGGCTGACCGTGGCACGCACGTATCCACGGCGGTTGTTGTAGAACTTCAGCCACGGGTTCGTCCCCACGTCGGGCACGGTGGTCGACCCGTCGCCGTCACCGCTCGACGTCACCGAGCTGGTCACCAGCTCCGTACCGATCGTCGCCGAGCTCGCGTTGTTGTAGTCGGCCTTCAGATCGCTGGCCCACGCGCGGTGCACGTCCCCGGTCAGTACGACGGGATTGCGAACGGAACGGTCCACCCAGCCCTGCTGGATGCGCGCCCGCGACGCCCGGTACCCGTCCCACGAGTCCATGCTCGCCCCGGTCGAGTTGAACCGGCGCGCGAAGAACACCTGCTGCCCGATGATGTCCCACGTCCCCAGGTGCTGCCCCAGACCGTCCAACAGCCAGCTTTCCTGCGCATTGCCGGGCAGGCTGCGGGACGCGAGGTCCGCATCGGAGCAAACCTTCCAGCCGTCGCCACAGGCCTGGTCGTTGCGGTACTGGCGCGTGTCGAGCATGTGGAACGTGGCCAGGCTCCCCCAACGCAGCCGCCGGTACAGCTGGATGCTGTTACCGCTGTTCACCTGCGCCGGCCGCAGCGGCATGTTCTCGTAGTACGCCTGGTACGCCGCGGAGCGCCGCGCGGTCCACTGCGCCGCCGTCAAAGCGGGCGTGTTGTTCTCGCGGACCGTCCCCGCGTAGTTGTTCTCCACCTCGTGGTCGTCCGGTACGACGATCCACGGCGCGACGGCATGCGCCGCCTGGAGGTCCGGGTCGGTCTTGTACTGCGCGTACCGGCGGCGGTAGTCGGCGAGCGAGACGATCTCGGCGCCGAGGTGCAGCCGGGTCCGGCCGGCGGTCGCGCCGTACTCGTAGATGTAGTCGCCGAGGTGCAGGATCACGCCCGGGTTCTCCTCCGCCATCCGGCGGTAGACGGTGAAGTAGCCCTCCTCGTAGTGCGAGCAGGAGGTGAACGCCATCGTCAGGTCGCGGCCGGCGGCGCCGACGGCGGGCGTGGTCCGGGTCCGGCCGACCGGCGAGATGTGGCCCTGCGCGCGGAACCGGTAGAAGTAGTCGGAGTCCGGGTCGAGTCCGCCGGCGATCGCGTGCACCGAGTGCGCGGCGGCGTACTTGGCGGTGACGCTGCCGGACGCGACGAGGGTGGCGAACGTGTCGGTCGTCGACACCTGCCAGTCGACGGCGACGTCGGCGTTCGCCATCCCGCCCTGGCCGTCGGCGTTCGTCGGCGACGGGGCCAGGCGGGTCCAGAGCACGACGCTGTTCGCGTCGGGCTCACCGGATGCGATGCCGAGCTGGAACGGGTACGGGACGGCGGCGGTGGCGGTCATCACCGATGACGTGGCGGTAGCCGGCAAACGGGCGGGAACGGCGCCGACGCCGGCCACCGCGAGTCCGCCGAGAACAAGGGTCCTGCGACTGATCGGGCTCATGGGCCTCACCTTCACGGATACTCAGGGCGGTGGGTCCCCGCGGAGGCCGAACGTTCGGTGACCATTCGGGGACCTTGAGTGTGTGCGGTGCATTCGTGCCCATGATTGCGCAAAACCGGTAACTTTCCTACAGGTTGCGCCGATCGCAGTACTCAGGCCGGAGTGAGCTGCTTGCGATAGGTCCCCGGCGGTACGCCGAAGTCGCGCTTGAACGCCTTCGCGAACGCGAACTCGGAGGTGTAGCCGATCTCCTTCGCGACCGTGGCGAGCGGGCGGTCGTGGTCGCGCAGCAGCCGGGCCGCGGTCGTCATCCGCCAGCGGGACAGGTACGTCAGCGGCGGCTCCCCGACCGCCTCGGTGAACCGGCGCGCGAACGCCGCCCGCGACAACCCGACGCCGGTCGCGAGGTCCGCGACGGTCCACGCCGCGCCAGGCTGCTCGTGGATCAGCTCGAGCGCCTGCACGACCGACGGATCCGTCAGCGCCCGCGCCCAGCCACGATCCGTCGGGCAGTTGTGGTCCTCCATCCACGCCCGCAGGATCAGCACCAGCAACGCGTCCACCAGCGCCGGTACGACGGCCGCGGCGCCGGGCCGCTGCGCGTCGAGCTCCTCGCCCAGGATGCTGATTGCCGTATGCAACGACCGGTGCCGGCCGGGATTCGCCGGTACGACGACCACGTCCGGCAGCCGGGTCAGCACCGGATGGGGCCGCTCGCGGTCCAGCCGGTACGTCCCGCAGAGCAGCAACGCCCGCGCACCCTGCCCCTGCGGCGGCCCCTCGACGGTCGGGTCGAACGGGACCACCGGCGAGTCCGGGTGGTCGACGAGCGCGTGGTCGAGGCCGCGCGGCAGCAGCACTGCGTCGCCGGGACCGAGCGGAATCGGCGCGCCGTCCGGCGGCAGCAACCACGCCGTACCCTGCAGGACGAGGTGGAAGGTGGCGCCGAACGAGTGCACGAACCCGAGGCCCCACGGACCGCGGACGTCGGTGCGTCCGGACGTCGCGGGACCGGTCTTCATCGCGGAGACGACATCGGCGAGCACATCCATACCTGCATCATACGCGCCACGATCAAGACGATCGGACATAAACCAGCGCCTGATGGACATAGATCCGCTCGAAAGGTCCGCCTACCGTCGGTGACAGACATCCACTGAGAGGGAGTACTGATGAGCATCGTCGTCACCGCCGCCACCGGCCAGCTGGGCACTCTCGTCGTCGACGAACTGCTGCAGCGGGTCCCCGCCGACCAGGTCGTCGCGGTCGCGCGGAACGCCGAGAAGGCCGCGCCGCTGGCAGACCGCGGCGTCGAGGTCCGGATCGCCGACTACAACGACACCGAGGCGCTGGCGAAGGCGTTCGGCGCCGGCGACACGGTCCTGCTGATCTCCGGCCTGGACCCGAACCGCCGCGACCAGCACCGTGGAATCATCGCCGCCGCGAAGGACGCCGGCGTCGCGCGGATCGCCTACACGAGCGTGCTCGGCGGAGAGGAAGCGGAGTTCGAGCTGGCCGCGGACCACCTCGCCACCGAGCAGGCGATCCTCGACTCGGGCCTGCCGTACACGTTCCTCCGCAACGGTTGGTACAACGAGGTCTACACCGACCAGATCGCCGGACAGCTCGCGCACGGCATCCTCGGTAGCGCGGGCGACGGGCGGATCGCCTCGGCGGCCCGGCGCGACTACGCGGCGGCAGCGGCCGTCGTACTGACCGGTGACGGGCACGAGAAGAAGGCGTACGAGCTGAACGGCGACGTGTCCTGGACGATGACGGAGTACGCCGCCGAGCTGGCGGAGCAGTCCGGCAAGGAGGTTGCCTACAGCAACGTGTCGGCGGACGAGCACGCCAAGGCACTGACCGCGGCCGGCGTCCCGGCGCCGTACGTCGGCGTGCTCGTCGACATCGACGGCGCCGTCGTTCGTGGTCTGCTGGACGTGCGCGGCAGCGATCTCGCCCAGCTGATCGGCCGCCCCACCACGCCGCTGGCCGACTCGATCGCCGGCGCTCTGGTGCGCTAAGGACAGGAGGTATCCGGGATCTCGCCCGCTTGGCGACCGTGCACAGGCGGGCGAGCCCGTATACGTAGAGGACTACGTCCTGTCGTTGGCGCTGCGCACCCGGTTCCGCTGCTCCCCCAGCCCATCCGCCCAGGTCCGGAGTTCGTCGCCTGCCTTCAGGTAGCGCGGCGGCTTCTGGCCCGCGCCGACGCCGGCCGGCGTACCGGTGCTGATCACGTCGCCCGGGTAGAGCGTCATGAACTGGGAGATGTAGTGCACCAGGTACGCGACGCCGAAGATCATCTCGGCGGTCGAGCTGGCCTGCAGCGGCTCGCCGTTCACGTCCAGGCCGAGCTTCAGCGCCTGCGGGTCCGGTACCTCGTCGGCGGTCAGGATCCACGGGCCGAGCGGGCAGAACGTCGCGGAGTTCTTGCCCTTGTCCCACTGCCCGCCGCGCTCGAGCTGGAAGTGCCGCTCGGACACGTCGTTCACCAGCACGTACCCGGCGACGTGGTCGAGCGCCTCGGACTCCGAGCTCAGGTACGCCGCGGTCCGGCCGATCACCACGCCGAGCTCGACCTCCCAGTCCGTCTTCTCGCTCCCGCGCGGGATCACGATGTCGTCGTACGGACCGACGACGGTGTCCGGCGCCTTCATGAACAGGATCGGCTCGGCCGGGGCCTGCTGCCCGCCCTCGGCCGCGTGGTCGGCGTAGTTCAGGCCGACACACACGATCTTTCCGGGGTCGAGCGGTGCCGCGAGCCGAACCTCCGCGAGGTCCAGCGCGGCACCGTCGGGTAGCTGGACCCTGTCGTCGTCGTTCAGGACCGCGTCGCGCAGTCCTTCCGGAGTACGGATCCGGAGCTGTCTCACTTGTTCCTCCATCCAGAGTTCTTCGCCCAGTTCAGGTACGCGATGCCCAACGCGTGCGAGCCTTGCACGGGTTGCAGTTGCACCGCGTCGTACACGCGCAACGACTGCTGGTAGATCAGCAGGTCCTGCTCGGCGTACTCGCCCCAGCGCGCGCATTGCACGGCGTTGGCCGGTACCGCGTCGCCGGTCCCGTCGACGCGGTACCAGACCTCGTTCGCGGACCGGATCAGCTTCTGCGTAAAGGTTTTCGCGAACGCCTGGACATCGGTCGCCGTCCCGCCGTCGATCCCCGCGTCGTACGCCGCGTGCACGAACTCGGTGCTGATCGCCGCGTGGCTCAGGTCCTCGACCTGCGTCGACGCCGGGTACGACGGCGTGTACTCGGAGATGCCCGCGGTCTTGGGATACCCGGCGTACAACTGGCTGTACGGCGGCCAGTACGTCCACACGTAGGCGCCGTCGACGGACCGTAGCGCGGGCTGGTACGACGTCAGCAGCTGCTGGACCCGGGTCTTGTACTGCGGCTTCTTCGTCACCCGGTACAGCTCGATCATCACCTGCCCCAACGCCTGGCTCTGGTTGTACGGCTGGATCGTGCCGTCGAACGGGATCGGCGCGCCCTTCGGCCACACGTAGTTCCCGTTCCCGTCCCACTCCGGGTCGTGGAACGCGACGGCCTGGATCGCCGCACCGAGGACGTCCCGCGCGAAGGCGTGCCGGGACTTGAGCTTGTCCGACTGCAGCACCATCCGCGCGTACCGGGCCAGTGGGAACGCGATCATCCCGGTGTGGACGGCGAACACGTAGTACTGCGGCTGGAACGTGATCGTGCTCGCCGCCGGCGCGGGTGCCGCGGCCGGGGCGTCTCGCAGGTCGACCGCGGTCCAGCGCAGCCCGGCGTTGTACGCGTTGTTGACGGCGGTCACGACGTACGCCGGGGACGCCGGGTCGAGGTCGACGTTCCGCAATGTCACGACCGAGGTGGTCCCCGGGTTACGGAGGACGAGGGTGAAGGTGCTGCCGGCAACGTTCTGCACCTCGGCGGTCGACTCGGCCGAACGGGTGCCCGCCCAGCGCAACTGGACCGCGGGCTTGCCGGTGCCGTCGGGCAGTACGCCGTGACCGGCCGTGTAGTTGCCGGCCGTCCGCCAGACCTTGCCGGAGCGGCCGGCGTAGTCGACGACGTGCCGGGCGTGGTCGGTGGTCTTCATCAGCAGCCGGGCCCGGTCCTCGAACGTGCGCAGGTAGCGCTCGTCCTGGTAGGCCTCGTACATCCGGAGCAGGCTGAGCCCGAAGTAGGACTCGCCCCAGGCGTACACACCGGCCTCGTTGTCCTGCGGGTTCGACGCGAGGTAGCCGGCCTGGGCGACGTCGAAGGCCTGGGGTGAGTCGTAGACGAGTGGATCGGCGGAGGCGATGGACGGGAGCCCTGCCCAGGCGGCGATACCGCCGGCGGTGGCCCCGAACAGGATGGTGCGGCGGGTGGGTTGCATGAGAGCCTCACAAAGGTAGGGGCGGGTCAGCCTTTGACGGCACCGCCCATGCTGTTGAGGATGCGTTTCTGCAGCAGCAGAAAGATGACGATGACGGGCACCAGCGAGATCACGGTGCCGGCCGCGAGCCCGCGGACATCGGTACCGGCGACACCGCTGAGATAGGCGATCCCGAGGGCGATCGGGAACTTGGACTGGCTGGTCAGCACGACCAGCGGCCAGATGAAGCTGTTCCACACCGAGACGAATCCGAGGATCGCGAGCACGGCGAGGGTCGGGGCGACGATCGGTACGCAGATCCGCCAGAAGATCTGGAACTCGTTCGCGCCGTCCACCCGGGCGGCCTCGACGACCTCGTCCGGGATCTGCGCGAACGCCTGGCGGAGCAGGAAGATCCCGAGCGAGGACAAGATGGCCGGCAGGATCACCGCCGCGAACGTGTCGGTCAGCCCGAGCTGGCTCATCACCAGGAACCGCGGGATCAGCATCAGCTCGCCGGGCAGGAACATGATCGACAGGAACAGCAGGAAGAACACCCCACGACCGCGGAACGCGATCCGGGCCAGCGGGTACGCCGTCAGCGCCGAGACCACGAGGTACACGGGGATCGTGATGCCGACGTAGATCACCGAGTTCAGCAGGAACCGGGCGTACGGGATCGTCGTCCACGCCTCCCGGAACCAGGTGCCGACCGGCGGCCGCGGGATCAGGTCGGGCGGGAACCCGAACACGTCCTGGCTCGCGGGTTTCGTCGCGGCGCTGAGCAGGATCAGGAACGGGCCGACGAACAGCAACGCCACCGCGACCAGCAGCACGTACCACAGGATCCGACGGCGCATCAGACGTCCCTCCGCCGGGTCACCAGCAGGTTGAAGCCGGCCAGCACGATCATGATTGCCCACAGCAACAGTCCGACGGCGCTCGCGTACCCCATGTCGTAGTCCTGGAAGGCCTTCGACCAGATGTAGTACCCGAGCGTCAGGGTGGCGTCGAGCGGTCCTCCGCGGGTCAGCACGTACACGGACTCGAACGCCCGCATCGCCTCGAGCATGCTCAGTACGAGCGTCACCGCGAACGTCGGCCGCAGCGCCGGGACGACGACGTACAGCAGCCGCTGCCACGCGCCGGCGCCGTCGATCGTCGCGGCCTCGACCTGGTCGGACGGCACCGCCTGGAGCCCGGCCAGGTAGATCATCATGAACAGGCCCGCGTTCTTCCAGGCCTCCAGCAGGACGACGGTCGGCAGCGCCCAGTGCCGGTCGAGCAGGAAGTCCGTCGGCCCGGCGCCGAACAGGCCGAGCAGCCAGTTCACGACGCCCTCGCGGTTGAACACGTACCGCCAGGCGACCGCTACCGCGACCATCGACGTGATCACCGGCAGGTAGTAGAGCATCCGGAACGCCTGGATCGCACGCAGCTTCAGGTTCACCAGCATCGCCAGGAACAGCGGGACGACCACGGTCAGCGGCAGGAACATCAGTACGAACAGCAGCGAGTTCCGCAGCGCGATCCAGACCCGGGGGTCGTGCACCAGCCGGGCGAAGTTGTCCAGGCCGGAGAAGCGGATCGGATGCACGATGTCGTAGTCCGAGAACGCCAGCTGGATCGCGATCACCGCCGGCCAGGCGAACATCGCGGCGTAGAACAGCAGCCCGGGCAGCATGAACACGTACGGCGTGTACCAGTGCTGGCCGACGACGCGCCCCTTCAGACCCGGCATGCCTCAGCTCCTTGTGTCTGAAACCCGGCTTTCAGACCGGAACCGTAGCGCACGACCTGGGAGCCTTGGAAGCGCTAACTCCAGAAAATTTCTGGCTTGTTCCGTTGACTCGCGCCAATTGATGGCGAACACTCTGACGTCTGTAAGTGAGGTTTAGGACATTCCGTTCTGAGGAGCCAACGATGGCCCGACTCCGACTTGCACTCGTTGCCACCCTGGTACTCGCACTGGCCGGCTGTGTCTCCGGCAGTCCGGCCGGCGGCGGCGACCAGAAGCAGTCCGGCGACGCGTACTCCGGTGACGTCGAGTGGTGGACGATCAACCTGCAGAAGAACTACGGGCCGGACATCCAGAAGTGGATCGACGCGTACCAGAAGGACCACCCGAAGGTGCACATCAAGTGGGTGGACGTGCCCGGGCAGGACATCACCACCAAACTGCTGGCCGCGCTCGCCAGCGGCAAGGTGCCGGACGTCGTCAACTTCACCTCCGCGACCACCGGGCTGTTCGCGTCCTCGATGGCCGACCTGAACGCGCTGTTCAGCAAGGAGGACGTGGCCGCGTACCTGCCGAACCTGACCGAGCCGCTGGTCACCGACGGCAAGCGGATCGCGCTGCCCTGGTACAACGGCGGTACGTCGCTGTCGTTCTACAACAAGGACCTGCTGGCCAAGGCCGGGTTCGACCCGGCGAACCCGCCGAAGACGTACGACGACGCGCTCGCGCTGGCCACGAAGTACCACGACGCGACCGGCAAGTCCGCGACGAACTTCATGGCGTACTCGACCGTGGTGCAGGCCGACGGCGTCAAGCTGCTCTCCGACGACGGCAAGAAGGCCGCGTTCAACACGCCGCAGACGCTCGCGTTGCTGGAGAAGTTCAAGAAGCTCTTCGACTCCGGCGCGATCGCCCCGGGCAGCCTCGGCGAGAACCAGCGGGATCTGCCGCAGTCGCTGGAGAACAAGCTGATCGCGTTCAACCCGGCCGCGGTGTCCAGCTCGCTGCTGAACGTGCAGAAGAACGCGCCCGCGGTCTACTCCTCGATCGTGGTCGGGCCGCCGGTGACCGGTGCCGACGGCAAGTTCTACATGCCCGGCCAGCAGGTGATGGGGATCCCGGCCAAGTCCGGCCACCAGGCCGCCGCGGCCGCCTGGCTCAAGTACGTCGCGGCGCCCGAGCAGCAGCTCGCGCTCTGCAAGCTGGTCCCGATCTACCCGTCCTCGGTGAAGGCGCTCGAGGATCCGTTCTTCACCGACATCACCGGGACGACGCCGGCCGACCAGGCCCGGAAGATCCTGATCGACACGTTCAAGCAGAGCGTGGACGCGTCGATGGGCTCCGGGAACGACGAGCAGCTGCGGCAGCTGTTCGACGACCAGGTGCGGGCGTACATGTCCGGGACGAAGACCGCTCAGCAGGCGCTCGACGCCGCCGAGAAGGCCTGGAACGACACTCTGGCGAAGGGCAAGTGACTGTGATGTCCGACAAGCTGCGGATCGGGATCGTCGGGGCCGGGATCATGGGACGCGGCAACGCGCTGTCGTTGTCCGCCCGGCCGGACGCCGTCATCACCGCGGTCACCAGCCGGTCGGCGGACTCCGCCGAGCAGCTGGCCGACGAGATCGGCGGGCGCGGCGCCCGGCCGGCGGTGCATCCCGATCTCACGGCCCTGCTGGCGAGCGACTCCGTCGACGCGGTCGTACTGACCACGCCGGACGACGTCCACGGCGAGATGATGGTGCAGGCCGCCTCGGCCGGTAAGCACATCCTGGTCGAGAAGCCGCTGACCACGTCGGTCGCGGAGGCGGACGCCGCGGTGGCGGCGATCCGGGCGAACGACGTGGTCGCGATGTGCCTGTTCAACCACCGGTGGGTGCCGGCGTACGCGCAGGCCCACGAGCTGCTCGCGGAGCTCGGCGAGGGTGCGGTCGCGTACGCGCGCAAGGACGACACGATCTTCGTGCCGACCGAGATGCTGTCCTGGGCGGATCGGACGACGTGCGCGTGGTTCCTGTCCAGCCACGACATCGACCTGGTGTCGTGGTTGCTCCGCGACCAGGTCCGCCGGGTGTACGCGACCGCGCGCTGGGGCAAGCTGCGGTCGCTCGGGATCGATACACCGGACGCGATCCAGATCCAGGCCGAGTACTCGCGCGGCGCGGTCGCGACGTTCGAGTCGGCGTGGATCTACCCGAACACGTTCCCGACGACGGTGGACTCGTACGTCTCGGTGGTCGCGGAGAACGGCGTCGTCCAGCTCGACCGGCAGAAGGAGAGCGTCGTACTGGCGCGGCCGGAGGGGTACACGTACCCGCGGAACATGCTGCAGCGGGTCATGCACGGGATCCCGTCCGGGGCGTACGCCGACGCGATCGCGCACTGGGTCGACTGCTGCCGGACCGGACGGCAACCGCTGATCACGATCGAGAGCAGCCGGGACGTCACCGCCGTACTGGAGGCTGCGCACCGGTCGATCGAGACGCGGCAACCGGTCGAGGTCTCGTGAACTCGGGTCCTGAGAAGCCGCGGCACATCGACGAGCGGATCAATCGGATCTCGCCGGACGACCTGCTGAAGGCGTTCGGCTCACCGGCTGCTGATCTGGCCGGGCTGCGTGCGCACGTGGCTGCGGAGATGCGGCCGCCTGCCTGGCCGCTCTCATGTACTGACGACGCGTTGGTGGCTGCTGGGCGGCTATTGGAGGGTGTTGATGTCACGGGCGCCGGTCTTGGACGCTCACAGCTCTACGGGTTCCATTACCTCGGATGGCTGCTGCCTGGCGTGCAAGCGTGGTCGCTGACGGGTGATGACCGGTATCTGCAGGCTTTTGAGCGGCACCTGGACGAATGGGTGGAGCAACGCGACAGCGTTGTCGGCGAGTGGCCGGGGCTGGACCCGATTTGGTACTCGCTGGGTACCTGGGCTCGCTGTCGCAGTCTCCTGCCGACGTTGGAGGTTTTGACGACCTCACCGCTCTCCGACTGCGTATGGGGCCGGCTGGTCGCGACACTCGTCGGTGGTGCGCGATGGGCGTACGACGAGCATGACGTGTTCCGGCACGGGAACTGGCAACTGGTGTGCGCTACCGAGCTGTTGCACCTCAGCGCCGTACTGCCCGGGCTGGTGGAGGCCGAGGCGTGGGCGACGCGTGCCAGGGAACGGATCGAGGAGCACCTGGTGCTGGACGTCTATCCGGACGGCGGGCACTACGAGAGGTCGCCCGGGTACCACCGAATGGTGCTGACCGCGCTGCAGACCGCTGCCCGGATCGACCCGGCCGTGGCGGCGCATCCGCGGTTCGCCGCTATGCACACGTGGATGGCCGAGCTGGTGTCGTCCGGCGGGTGGATGCCGCATCTCCAGGACAGCGGCATCGAGTGGCCGGCTGAGTCGTTGGAGCGTGGCAGGCAGTTGATCGAGGCACAGGACTTCACCGAGTTGGCGGCGTCGACAGTGCTGCCCGAGTCGGGGTACACGATCCTGCGGGGTGCGGACGTGCGGGCTGTGATCAACCACGGGCCACACATCGAGCACGAGCTGGAGTCGCACTCGCATCGCGCGGTACTCGACTTCGTGCTGGACGGGTGGGACGAGCCGTTGTTGTGGGAGGCCGGCGGTCCACCGAGTTACGACGATCCGTCGTACCTGACCTGGTATCAGGCGGGGATCGGGCACAACACGGTGGTGGTGGACGGGCGTGAGCTGTCCACGGACCGTCGCGTGGAGGTCGATCCGTTGGTCGACGTGGGACCGGTCGCGGTCTTCTCCGGCCGCCACCAGGGGTACGGCGTTCCCCAGTCGCGGACGATCGTCATGGTGCGCGACGAGCCGACGTACTTCGTCGTCGTGGACGAGACCGAGGCCGCGCAATGCGACACCTACTGGCACGCCCTACACCCTTGGCAGGAGTCGCGCCCGGGTGCCTACACGAGTGGGGATCTGCTGCTGGTCACCCCGACCCCGGCCGAAGCGACCGAGGGAACTGCTCGCCGACCGATCCTGGGCAGTCGGACGGCCGAGTACGGCCCGCTGTACTCGCTGGCCGTCCCCGGCGGCAACCTCACCACTGTCCTGGTGCCGCGCGCACCGGGCGACGTGACGGTCGAGGACGGCGTGGTCAGCATCGGCACGACGGCCGACCGTTTCACCGCGTCGACCTGCACCCGCACCGTCGACGGAAAGTTGTCCTGGGCAACCGGCTGGCGCACCCGCGAACTCCCCGGCCTGCTCCGCTCCAGCCAGGACGTCACCGTCCTGGCCCGCCGCACCGGCCACCGCCTGCGCTTCGAGGTGAACGCCCCGGCACGCTGCGGTCTGTGGCTCCGCACCTCCGGACAGCTCCAGCTGAACGGCATCACCGTGGAAGCCGTGGTGGCGGACGGCTGGGCCCACCTCACCCTTCCGTACGCCGGTCCCTGGACCGTGGACGGAGGAGTGGATGACTGAGGGGTGGTTCGACGCGCGGGTGGTGACGGGGGCGCATCCGGCGAGCCTGCTGCCGCCGAGTTCCCGGGATGCGATCGCCGCCCATCTCGACCGGTTCGAGCTGTCCGGCGCGCTCGTGAGCGCGATGGCCTCGTGGCTGCACGACCCGATCGGCGGGAACGACGAGGCGTCCGCGGTCGCCCACAGCCTGGCCGATCGCGGCGTCCTCGCCTGCTGGACGGCCGTGCCGGCAACAGCCGGCGAGTTGGACTCGCTGACCGCCCTGGTCGACCGCGCCCTCGACGACGGCGTTGCCGCCTTCCGGATCCACCCTGCCTCGCACGGCTACTCCCCCTCCTTACTGACCGAACTGTTCGAGGCTCTCGAAGCCAACCGCCTCACGCTGTGCGTCGACGCCGCCGAGCTGTCCTGGTCGGCTTTCGAGGCGATCGCCGGCCGCCACCCCGATCTCCCGATCGTGATCTCCAGCCTCGGCTACCGGAAGCTCCGCGAGCTCTGGGCGATACTCGATGGTCACGCCAACGTTCACGTCGACCTCGTCGACTTCGCCGCGCACCAGGGCGCCGAATGGCTGGCCGCGCACGGGCTCGCGGACCGGCTGCTGTTCGCCACCGGGCTCGGCGTCCGCGACCCCGGCGAAAGCATCGTCCGGCTGGCCTGGTCCGGGCTCGACGACGCGACCGTCCAGCGGGTCGGCGCCGGCAACGCCCGACGGCTGTTCCGCCGCGGAGACGCGTCGTGATCGGCCGGAGTCCGCAGTACCGCAGCGTCGACGTGCACGCGCACCTCGGCCCGTACTCGCTGTTCTTCATCCCTTCGCCGGACGCCGCGACGATGGTGCAGGTGATGGATGCCACCGGCACCGACGTCACCGTGCTCGCGGCCAACCGGGCGATCCAGCAGGACGCGCATCTCGGGAACTCCCAGTCACTCGCCGCGGTCGACGCGTACCCGGACCGGATCGCGGCGTACGCCGTCATCAACCCCTGGCAGGACCCGGAGCGCGAGCTCGCGCGGCTCGCCGACGACACCCGGTTCGTCGGCATCAAGGTGCACCCGAGCCTGCACCACTACCCGGTGACCGGCGCGCGGTACGCCACCGTCTGGCAGTTCGCGGCGGAGACGGGCTGCCCGGTCCTCACGCACTCCGAGCACAGGTCGCCCTACGACTCGCCGGTCATGTTCCAGACGGTCGCGGAGCGGTACCCGGGCGCGTCGGTGATCCTCGGGCACGCCGGGATCACCCCGCCCGGCGTCGACGAGGCGATCGAGGCGGCCCGCCGGTACGGGTCGCTGCTGCTCGAGGTCTGCGGGTCGCAGATGACCGGGCCGCTGATCCGCGCGATGGTCGACCAGGTCGGCAGCGACCGGGTGCTGTTCGGGTCGGACTTCCCGTTCATCGACCAGCGGATGTCGCTCGGCCGGGTGGTGTGCGCACCGCTGACCGAGGCGCAACGTCAAGATGTTCTCAGCGGGAACGCCCGCACGCTGTTCCGGTGGCGGCCGCTGCCGGACGGGCCGGGAGAACGAGGGGCTGACGCATGAACGACGAGACGGTACCGGCGGTGACGGTCGGGCTGTTCGGGCCGCGACGGCTGGTGAAGACGATGACCGAGGTGGGCCAAGAGGTCGCGGAACGGTCCGCCCACGGCATCCGGTTCCTCACCGGCGGGTACGACGACCAGTCCGAGGCGGAGGAGCGCTACCAGCGGCTGCGGGACCGGATCGACTCGGCGGTGTTCCCCGGCCCGTGGGCGTTCGACCTGGCGACGACCGGCCACTGGCTCACCGTCCCGTCCACACACCTGCCGCTCACGGGCGCCGCGCTGTACGCCGCCCTGCTGCGGGCGTCGCTGACGATCGCGGACGTCGACCTCGCCCGGGTCAGCATCGACTCGCTCTCACTCGCGGACGTCGCGGAGGCGTACGCCGAGATCGGCCTGGACACCGGCGAGGTGTACGACGTGCCGTACGAGGGTCCTGCGTCCGTGGACGGGTTCGTGGCGTTCCACCGGGAGAAGTACGAGCGGCAGCACACCACGGTCGCGCTGACGACGATCCTGTCGGTGGAGCGGGACCTGCAGGCGGCCGGCGTACCTGTGCTGCGGATCGCGCCGACGCGGTCGAGTGTGCGGGACGCGTTGGAAACCGCCGTACTGCTGGGACAAGGGACGCGGATGGGGGCGCACCAGTTGGCGATGATCGCCGTTCAGGTGATTCCGTCGCGTGCCGAGTCCGGGGACTACTGGCAGCAGGAGCTGGCGCTGTTGACGCACCAGAAGCTGCTGGCGGAGGCCCGTCAGGTGGGAGCGTCTGTCACGCGCCGTTCGGACACCCTGTTCCTGGTTACCACCACCTACGGCGCCCTGGTGCGGTTGACCGAGCAGTTCGCGTTTGCGCCGTTCCTAGGCGCGTTGACGGCCCAGCTCGGCGTACCGGTGGCTGTGGGCGCTGGAACGGGGCAGACCGCTCGTGCTGCGGAGGCCAACGCTCTTCTGGCTGTTGAGGAGTCCGCAGCGGCCGGCGGGAAAGCAGCCGTGTACCTGGACGGCAGCAGCGAGCGGCTGGACCTGGAGCCAGGCCCTGCCACCACAGACGCCGCACCGGACGAGACACCGATCGACCAGCGGGCGTTGGAGATCGTCACGTCGATCGCGTCCGCCATGAGCCCCACCCCCGGCCGGCAGGTTGTCGTGGACGTCGAGAGCGTCGCCGCGATCATGCAGGTCACCCAACGCACCGGCCGCCGCATGTTGAAGGAACTGGTCGACGCGGGCCTCGCCTGGCCGTTGCCACCGGCGCGGTCCACCGGCGGCGGCCGGCCACGCCAGCAGTTCCGGCTGTTGACCGAAAAGCTCGACTGACCGCCCTTGGAGGACGCCGTGCACACCCAAGCCGACCGTCTGTACGCCCGTGCCCAGCAGGTGATCGCGGGCGGAGTGTCCAGCGACGCCCGCCGCGCGGAGCGCCCGCTGTTCGTTGACCACGCCAACGGTGCCGAGCTGTGGGACGTGGACGGCAACCGGTACGTCGACTACGTGCTCGGCCAAGGCCCCAACCTGCTGGGCCACGCCGCGCCGCTGGTTGCCGACGCGGTGTCCGCCCAGGTACGCCGTGGCGTCGCGTACGCCGCCCAGCACGAGCTGGAGGCACAGGTCGCCGAACGCCTGTGCAGCATGATCCCCGCGGCAGAACTCGTCCGCTTCAACAGCGTGGGGTCCGAGGCCGTGCACGGCGCGATCCGGCTGGCCCGCGGGCACACCGGACGGCCGAAGATCGTGAAGTTCGAAGGCAACTACCACGGCTGGCTCGACCCGGTGCTGTACAGCGTGCACCCGGACCTCGCACTGGCCGGCGACGCGCGGCATCCGACCGCGGTCGGCGGTACGGCGGGCCAGCCGCGACACGATGCGGACGACCTGATCGTGCTGCCCTACAACAATCTTCAGGCCGTCGAAGAGGTCATGACCGACGATATCGCGGCCGTCATCCTTGAGCCGCTGCTCTGCAACACCGGCTGCATCACACCGGCACCCGGCTACCTGGAAGGGCTACGGGAGCTCACCCGGCAACACGGCGCTCTGCTGATCTTCGACGAGATCATCACCGGCTTCCGGGTCGCCCCGGGCGGTGCGGGCGAGCTGCTGAACGTCGTACCCGACCTGGCTGCCTTCGGGAAGGCGATGGCCGGCGGTATGCAGGTGTCCGCGCTGGTCGGGTCCCGTGAGGTGATGACGACCATCGCCGACGGCAAGGTCGCGCATGCGGGCACGTTCAACTCGCACCCGGTCGCGATGGCCGCGGCCGACGCCGTCCTACGGCACCTCGACGAGGACCGTGCTTCCGTTTACCCGCCGCTGAACGCCATCGGTCGGCGTTTGATGGACGGTCTGCGTACGGCCGCTGCCCGGCACGGCGTACCGCTGCTGGTCGACGGCCCCGGCCCGGTTTTCCAGACGTACGTCACGGACCAGGCCGAGGTCACCGACTACCGCACGTTCGCTGCCTGCGACCGGGCCGCGATGGCTCGTTTCCACGCGGGGCTGTTCGCTGCCGGGATCAACATCGTCCCGCGTGGACTGTGGTTCCTGTCCACCGAGCACACCGCGGCCCAGGTCGACGAGACTATTGCGGCAGCAGACTCGGTGCTCGCGTCCCTGTAGGCACCGGGTCGAACGGCTTCCGGTCCTGGTTGCAGGTCGTCCCGTCCTTCGGCGCCTTCAGCTCGGTCAGGTACTGCGTCGTGAGCCGGTCGGCGCAGGCGCTCTTCCCGATCGTCGTGTGACCCCAGCCCTCGACGGTCACCATCCGCGCGTCCGGGTACAGGTCGGCGTACGGCCGGGTGGCCTGGTACGGCGTTGCCGGGTCGTGGCGGGTGCCGAAGACCAGGACGGGCTGCTTCACTTTGTTCGGCCACGGGCCGAGGAACGCGTCCTGGTCGCGGATGCCGAGGAACTCGCACTGGATGCCGATCCACGCGCGGTACGCCCCGAAGTGCGGCGCCCGCTTGTCCGCGGCCGCGGCGAACGCCGGATACGCCAGCGGACGGCCGGACTGCTTCGCCTCCACGCACGGCTGCAACGCGGAGCCGATCGAGCTGTAGTCCTCCTTGCGACGGTTCCACTCCACGATCGCCTGCGGGGCCTTCCGCGCAGCGAGCGCACGGTTGGTAGTGGACAGCTGCGTGAGCTGAACCCACATGTCGGCAAGCGCCGGGAACCCGATCGGGTCGTACAGGTTCGAGAACGTGATCGCTACCGCGACGGCGTACGTCATCTTCAGCGTGGAGCCGTCCGGCAGGGCGACGTCGACCGGGTGCGTCTTCAGCCGCTCCATGGTGCCTTCGACGACCGTCTTCGGATCACCCAAGCTGTTCAGCGAACAGTTCGCGCCGGCCTTCTTGCACTCGGCAAGGAACTGCTCGTACGTGTCGTACGCGCCCTCGCCCTGCCGCAGCCGCACCCCGACCGGGGACCTGTCGCCGTCCGAGCCCGAGTACCACTCCGGGAACAGCGTGCCGTCGAGGACGAGCGCCCGGACCTTGTTCGGGAACAGCCTGGCGTACGTCGCCCCGAGGTACGTGCCGTACGAGTAGCCGACGTACGAGAGCTTGTCGTCGCCGACCGCCTGCCGGAGCAGGTCCATGTCCCGGGCAACGTTCGCCGTCGAGTAGCGCGCCAGCCGGTCCGGCGACGTGGTCCGGCAGCTGACCGCGAGCTTCGCGCCGTCGATGATGAACTGGCGCTCCTCCTTCGCGCCCACCGGGAACGCCGGGACGTTCGCGAGCGCCTTGGTCTCGTCGGCCTGGGTCGGGTAGCAGGTCGCGGGATCGGAACCGCCGACACCGCGCGGGTCGAAGCCGAGGATGTCGAACCTCGCCCGCACCTGCGGGCTGTAGATCTGCTGCCCTGCCTGCTGGATGAACTCGACCCCCGGCCCGCCGGGGCCGCCCGGGTTCGTGAACAGCGTCCCGATCTTGTGCGCCGGGTCGGTGGCCGGCAGCCGGGTCAGCGCGATCGTCGTGGTCGGACCGTGCGGGTGGTCGTAGTCCGCCGGGACCTCGACACTCGCGCACTGGAACGGCTTCAGCTTCGGGTCGGTGCCGCAACTGGTCCACGCGATCTTCGGTACGACGGACTTCGCTTGAGCCACGGCAGGCGTCATCGGGGTCAGCAGCACCAGCGCCACGGCGGCGAAGGACAGTCTTCTTCTGGGCGTCATGTCACCGACCGTAGGCGCGCCGCTGCTCCCGTCGCGTCCACCACGAGAAGGAGGCCGGGCACCCGCCGTACGGCGGACCCGGCCTCCCCCTGTGGAATGAACTTATGCGCTCTTCTCGCGGCGGTCGCGCTTGGTGCGCTCGATCTGGTCGCGCGGGATCAGCGTCGGGTTGACGTTCTCCAGCACCACCTCGCCGGTGACGACGACCTTCGCTACGTCCTCCCGGCTCGGCACCTCGTACATCACGTTCAGCAGGACCTCTTCCATGATCGCCCGCAGACCGCGCGCGCCGGTGCCCCGGAGCAGCGCCTGGTCGGCGATCGCCTCGACCGCGTCGTCGCTGAACTCCAGCTCGACGTTGTCGATCTCGAACAGCCGCCGGTACTGCTTGACCAGCGCGTTCTTCGGCTCGGAGAGGATCTTGATCAGCGCCTCGCGGTCCAGCGGCGAGACGGTCGTGATCACCGGGAGCCGGCCGATGAACTCCGGGATCAACCCGAACTTCAGCAGGTCCTCCGGCATCACGTCGGCGTACCCGCCGAGCTCCTTCGGCTTCTCCGGCTCGCGGCTGGTGTTGAAGCCGAGCGTCTTCTTGCCGACCCGCTGCTCGACCATGTGGTCCAGCCCGGCGAACGCGCCGCCGACGATGAACAACACGTTCGTGGTGTCGATCTGGATGAACTCCTGGTGCGGGTGCTTGCGGCCGCCCTGCGGAGGCACGCTCGCGGTCGTCCCCTCGAGGATCTTCAGCAGCGCCTGCTGCACGCCCTCGCCGGAGACGTCCCGGGTGATCGACGGGTTCTCGCTCTTGCGGGCGATCTTGTCGACCTCGTCGATGTAGATGATCCCGGTCTCGGCCTTCTTGACGTCGTAGTCGGCCGCCTGGATCAGCTTCAGCAGGATGTTCTCGACGTCCTCGCCGACATACCCGGCCTCGGTCAGCGCCGTCGCGTCCGCGATCGCGAACGGGACGTTCAGCATCCGGGCCAGCGTCTGCGCCAGGTACGTCTTGCCGCAGCCCGTCGGGCCGATCAGCAGAATGTTCGACTTGGCCAGCTCCACGGCCTCGTCCTTCGCGTGCCGGCCGGCAGTCGAGCTGCCCTGGCCGTCGCGGACCCGCTTGTAGTGGTTGTAGACCGCCACCGCGAGTGCCTTCTTGGCCACGTCCTGACCGACGACGTACGCGTTGAGGAAGTCGTAGATCTCCCGCGGCTTCGGGAGCTCCGTCAGACCGACCTCGGAGCCCTCGTTCAGCTCCTCCTCGATGATCTCGTTGCAGAGATCGATGCATTCGTCGCAGATGTAGACGCCGGGACCGGCGATGAGCTTCTTGACCTGCTTCTGACTCTTGCCGCAGAACGAGCACTTGAGCAGGTCGCCGCCGTCACCAATGCGTGCCACCGGTGCAGATCCCTTCTATGCGCAGTCGGACCGAATTCGACGGTACCCCGTACGGGGCCGAAAAACCGCGCTCGCCACCGGGTTGTGACTACGCCGGTGGCGAACGCGTCAGGCTCTTGACAGCCGGTCAGACCGGCTGAGCCAGTTTTCGAACCCGTTCAGACACCGGCCGGGACCGGGGTCTTGAGGCTCTGCAGGACATCGTCGATCAGGCCGTACTCGATCGCCTGCTCGGCGGTCAGGAACTTGTCCCGCTCGATGTCGCGCGACACCTCCTCGCGGGACTTGCCGCTCGCGTCGGCCAGCATCGTCTCCAGCAGCGCCCGCAGGCGGAGGATCTCGTTCGCCTGGATCTCGATGTCGGAGGACTGGCCGTACGTCCCCTCGGTGGCCGGCTGGTGGATGATGATCCGGCTGTTCGGCAGCGCCAGCCGCTTGCCCGGCGTACCGGCGGCCAGCAGCACCGCCGCGGCCGAGGCCGCCTGGCCGAGGCAGACCGTCTGAACGTCCGGCTTGATGTAGCGGACCGTGTCGTAGATCGCGGTCAGCGCGGTGAACGAGCCGCCCGGGGAGTTGATGTAGATGCTGATGTCGCGGTCGGAGTCCATCGACTGCAGGCACAGCAGCTGCGCCATCACGGCGTTCGCGATCTCGTCCGTGATCGGCGTGCCGAGGAAGATGATCCGGTCCTCGAACAGCTTCGTGTACGGGTCGATCCGGCGCATGCCGTACGACGTGCGCTCCTCCCACTGCGGGATGAAGTAGTTCATGGTGCGTCCTTAACTGACGGAGTGGGAGATCAGGAGTTCGGGCTGCCCTGGCTGAGCTGAGCCGCGCTGGTGACCACGTGGTCGATGAAGCCGTACTCCTTGGCCTGCTCGGCGGTGAACCAGCGGTCCCGGTCGGCGTCGTTCTCGACCTGCTCGAGCGGCTGGTTCGTGTGCTCCGAGATCAGCCGGAACAGCAGCGCCTTGAGGTGCAGCGACTGCTCGGCCTGGATCTTGATGTCCGACGCCGTACCGCCCATACCGCCGGACGGCTGGTGCATCATGATCCGCGCGTGCGGCAGCGCGTAGCGCTTGTTCTTCGCACCGGCGCAGAGCAGGAACTGGCCCATCGAGGCGGCCAGGCCCATCCCGACGGTCGCGACGTCGTTCGAGATCCACTGCATGGTGTCGTAGATCGCCATGCCGGAGTCCACCGAGCCGCCCGGCGAGTTGATGTACAACCAGATGTCCGCGTTCGGGTCCTGGGCGTTCAGCAGGAGCATCTGCGCGATGATCGCGTTCGAGTTGTCGTCGCGAACTTCGGACCCCAGGAAGATGATCCGGTTCTTCCGCAGCTCACGGTAGATGTCGTCGTCTTGTCCGCCGGAGCCGTTGCCGCCCGCGGCGGTGGGGCTGGCTGCAAATGTCTCGTTCACGAACCCGACATTACTGGGCCCGGGCGACAGACCTAAGGCTGGGCGGGAGGTGTTCGCTCACGGCGCACCGTTCGTCGCGCCGGTGTCTGCTGTCAGCGAATCCGGTCCGCGCTACCAGCCGCACAGGACGACCGATCCGGACTCCTCGACGGTTGTCTCGTCAGGTACTTCGCGGAGCTCCGGCCGGTCGGCGTCCCGCCGTACCTCGGGCTCCTCCAGCAACGCGGCCACACCCGCCTCCTCCGCTCGGAAATCGTTTCACCGAGCACGTTAGGCGAGGAACTTAACAGCCGGATCGCGAACGGGCGACGGCATGCGAACGGCCCGGGACCCCGTCGTGGGTTCCCGGGCCGTGTCGGCGGGACTTGCTCAGGCGCTGATCCGCTCAGGCCTTGGCCGGCTCCGGCTCGTCGGCCGGGGTCTCGGCGTCGGCTGCCTCGGCGGCCTCCGGGTCGGCGTAGGTGCCGTCCGGCTGCAGCGTCTTCAGCTCGACCGTGTTGCCGGACGCGTCGGTGACCGTGGCGTTCTCCACCAGGTACGCCAGCGCCTTGCCGCGGACGACCTCCGACACCAGGCTCGGGACCAGGTTGTTCTCCACCGCGTGCTGCGCGAACTGGTCCGGGCTGACACCCGAACGCTGCGCGTGCCGCACGATGTGCTCGGTCAGCTCCTGGTCGTTGACGCTCAGCTCCTGCTGCTCGGCCACCAGGTCCAGCACGAACTGCGCCTTGATCGCGTCCTCGGACCGCTTCTTCAGGTCCTCGTCGAACTCGTCCTGGGTCTGCTCCTCACCCTCGAGGAACTGCTCCATCGTCATCCCGGAGTACCCGAGCTGCTGCTCCAGGTTCTCCTTGCGGGCCGCCAGCTCGTCGGTCAGCAGGCCCTCGGGGACCGGCACGTCGACCAGCGTCAGGATCTTCTCCAGGACCGCGTCCCGCGCCTCGCCGGCCTGCTCCAGACGCTTGCCGCGCTCCAGCCGCGTCTGCACGTCGGCCTTCAGCTCGTCGGCCGTGTCGAACTCCGACGCGGTCTGCGCGAACTCGTCGTCGAACTCCGGCAGCTCCTGCTCCTTGACCGCGGTCACCGTCACCTCGACGTCGACGTCCTCGCCCTTCAGCGAGCCGCCCACGAGCTGGGTGACGAACGTCTTCTTCTCGCCCGCGCTCAGGCCGACGACCGCCTCGTCCAGGCCGTCCAGCAGCTGGCCCGAGCCGACCTGGTACGAGAGGCCGGTCGCCTGCGCCTCCTCGACCTTCTCGCCGTCCTTGCTGGCCGACAGGTCGATCGTGATGAAGTCCTGGTCAGCGGTCGCCCGCTCCACCGGGTTCAGCGAGCCGAACCGCTGGCGCAGCGACTCGATCTGCTCGGTGACCTCGTCGTCCGAGATCGCGACGTCCTCGACCGACGCCTCCAGACCCTCCAGGTCCGGCAGCGTGATCTCCGGCCGCACCTCGACCTCGGCGGAGAACTGCAGGCTCTCCTTGTCGTTGAAGTCGGTCACGTCGACCTCAGGCCGGCCGATCGCCTTGACCTGGTTGTCACTCACCGCCTGCGAGTACAGCTTCGGGAGCGCGTCGTTGATCGCCTCCTCCAGCACCGGGCCCCGGCCGACCCGCTGGTCGATCACCTGCGGCGGGATCTTGCCCTTGCGGAAGCCCGGCACCACGATCTGCTGGCCGATGCTCTTGTACGCCGCGTCGAGGCTCGGCTTGAGCTCCTCGAACGGCACCTCGACGATGAGCTTGACCTTGGTCGGGCTCAAGGACTCGACGGTGCTCTTCACGGTGGCGGTTCTCCTTGATTCGGTGACATGTTGCGACGCCGGACAGCCGACGCCACAGCCGGTACTGCACGGGGTTTGTCGGGGCGACAGGACTCGAACCTGCGGTCTCCTGCTCCCAAAGCAGGCGCGCTAGCCACTACGCTACGCCCCGCAGTGACCGCACGAGTCTAGTCGACCCGGACCAGTGCTCGCGCCACCGGGGCCCACGACTGCGCAGATTGCGGCTCCGCCCGTGGCGTTTTGAGTCCAACGGCACCGATGTGGAATCATGTCCGGGCACGCGGGTGTAGCTCAATGGTAGAGCCTCAGTCTTCCAAACTGATTACGCGAGTTCGATTCTCGTCACCCGCTCTCGGCCGAGGGCGAGCCGTGTCCGCAGAAAGCGCGGACCGGCTCGTCCTCGTCGTTTTGTACGCCTTCGCTCCGCTCGGCGCGAGCGGGGGCTCCGCCACCCGCACCCCCTAGGGCTTCGCTTCGCTCGCCTCCCGGCTCGGGTTTCGCGGGTCGCTCACCCCCGGGCTTGGGTTTGGCGGGTCGCTCGCTTCGCGGCTTCGCTTCGCTCGCCTCCCGGCTCGGGTTTCGCGGGTCGCTCACCCCCGGGCTTGGGTTTGGCGGGGTCGCTCGGCTCCCAGGGGATGTGTCTGCGTCAGCTCACCCGCTTGGGGTGGGTTGCCTTCAGGGGGTGGTTGGGAAGGCTGGGGGGTGGCCTTCGAGGGCTCGGGTGGTGGTTTGGGGGTCTGTGGTGAAGTTGGGGGTTTTGGGGTCGGTGTCGTAGTAGGTGTGGAAGACGGGGGTCTGGGACGCCGACATCGGGGGGACTATCCAGGTCCAGTCGGCGGGGCAGGTGCGGCCGGCTTGTTCTTCTCGTTGTTTGTGGAGGAGGAAGCGGCGGGACTCGGTGTGGTGGTCGGTGATCGTGACGCCGTTGCGGTTGAACGAGTGCAGGACGGCGCGGTTGATCTCGACCATGGCGCGGTCGCGCCAGAGGGACGTTTCGTGGGTGGTGTCGAGGCCCATCCGCTGGGCGACCTCGGGGACCAGGTCGTAGCGGTCGGTGTCGGAGAGGTTGCGGGCGCCGATCTCGGTGCCCATGTACCAGCCGTTGAAGGGCGCGGCGGGGTACGAGACGCCGCCGATCTCCAGCTGGTTGTTGCTGATCACGGGGACGGCGTGCCAGCGCAGTTCCAGGCCGGCGAACCAACCCAGCTCCGGGTGCTCGAGTGGTACCTCGTGGACGGCCTGCGCGGGCAGCCGGAACAGCCGTGGCCCCTCGTCGACCGTCTCCACGACCAGCGGCAGTACGTCGAACGCGCCGCGGCGTTCGGGTGGTTGCCAGCCGCGGCGGATCAGCTCGGCGGTGAAGCCGACGTACCGCGGGTCTCCGACCGGGCGGCCGGACGGTTGCGCGTATCCGGCGTACCGGATGAGCTGCTCGTTCCAGATCCGCGGACCCGGGCGGGTCGGGGCGTCGGGGGCGAACACGGTGATGATCGGGCGGATCTTGCCGCCGTTGTGCGCCGCCGACAGGTGCTCGAAGCAGCGCTCCGCGACGGCGCCGGCGTCGGACACCGTGCGCAGGTCGCGCACCTGCAGACTGCGCCAGTACAGCCGGCCGATGCACCGTTCGTTGTTCCGCCAGGCGACCCGGGCGCCGAACGTCAGCTCTTCCGGCGTGTGCCAGTAGGTGCCGGTCAGGTCGATCTCGCGGAGCACCGCGGCGAGCCGTGGCGCGAGCGGGCCGGCCTCCGGGTTCTCGCCGTGGAAGAGCTCGAGGAACTCCTTGGCTGCGGTACGAAGCCCGTCGAGGTCGGCGTTCCCCGGCGCCCGTTCGGCAGCGGCACGTCGCGTACGACGCCGTTGCTCCGCCGAGGCCTGCTGCGGACGTGCCGCCGGGCGGCGGCTCGATCGGGTCGAACCACGACGGCGGCTCAGCTGGAACAGCTGTTCACCGGCCCGTACGGCGACCAGCTGCCGCACGCAGAGACCGGCTCCGAGCAGCAGCGTGGCGACGCCGAGCGCAAGGCGGACGGCGGCCGGGATCCCGCCGTGCTCGTTCCGGCCGAGCCCGAGCGCGCCGAGCGCGGCGATGGGTACGGCCAGCGAGACGACAGCGAGCGGCACTCCGAGCGGTATCGCGGGCAACCGCCGGCTCCGGGTGCCTGCCCGCCTGGCGGGGGCGGGTCGGCGGACTCGAACGGACGGTGTGAGCGAGGTGAAGGAGACACGAGAAGGATGGACAGGGCAGCGTTCTTCGCTGGACGACATGACGGCACTCCGTACGGATCCGGTCCCGTCACACCGTGCCCGGGGACGCCGGACCCCGCTCGTTGCGCAGCCGGCGCTGCCAGTCGCTCATCTCGTCGAACCACGCGTCCTTCTGATGCCGGGCTGACCCGCCTGCCGCACCGGACTGGCCGTCGTTCCCGAGCTGGTCGATCTCGGTGCTGAACGAGTCCACGATCGACTGCATCCGCTGTTGCGCGGACTGTGCGTACGAACGAACCTGCTGGCCGGCCGCGTCCATGGCCTCCTCGACGATCCGGCGCTCGTGCGCACGGGCCTGGCCGATCCGTTCGCGGGCGTCCCGGCTGACGTCCTGGACCATCTCCTCGGCGACGAGCTGCGCCTCGCTGAACAGCTGCACGATTTGCTCGTTCACCCGATCGCCGGCCTGCTCGTACTCATCCACTTCCCCTTGCAGCCGTTGCATCTCGGCCCGGGTACGCCGGAGTTCGTCCTGGAGCCGGTCGTTCTCGGCGCGGCTCTTGTCGAGCTGCTTGGCCGAGTCCTGCACCTGATCGGCGAGCACGTCGAGGTACCCGTAGACCTCGTTCGGGTCGAGGCCGCGCATCCGGCGCCGGAACAGCTCGCCGCGGATCAAGTCGGGTGTCTGGTACTGCGCAGAGCCGTGGCGGCGGCTGCTACTGGTCATGTGCTGTCTCCTGACCTGGTGAACGCTGTGTGCGGCGGGTGCGACGGGTTGGGCGTGTACGGCGTGTGGTCGTCCGCGGCCGCGTAGTAGAAGTTCTCGTACTTGATGTGCTCGGTCGGCACGCCCGCGGCGGCCAGGCGCTCGAGCGTGTGCGCGACCATCTGCGGGCCGCCGCACACCATCGCCGTACGTCCGGCCAACTGCTGCCGGGCGGCGACCGTGCCCACCTTTCCGCGGGTGCCCGGGTAGGACCCGTCGGCCGACACGACCTCGGTGTAGTCGAACCAGGGCCGCGTCTGGGCGAGCTCCCGCAACCTCGGGCGCTCGTAGAGATGCCAGGGCATCCGTACGCCGTGCAGCAGCTGGACATGCGGAGCCGTACCCGAGCGTGTCCACTCGTTGTCGATCTGTTCGAGCACCGCGAGCAGCGGGGCGAGCCCGGTCCCGCCGGCGACCATCAACAGGTCGCCGGGGTCGTGCTGCCGCCGGGTCAGCCGCTCGCCGACCGGGGCGCCCAGTCTGACCGTGTCACCCGGCTTCAGGGTCCGTACGACGCTCGGGCTCACCTGGCCACCGTCGATCTGCTGTACGTGCAGGTCGATCGAGCCGTCGGCCCGCGGGGCGTTGGCCGGGCTGAAGTACCGCCACAGCCGTGGGCGTTGCGGAATCTCCATGGACACCGACTGGCCGGGCAGGAACTTGTACCCGTGCCGCGGCCGGACGGTCATCAGCGTGAGGTCCATGGTGCGCCGTTCGACCGAGACCACGTCCGCGTCCCACCAGTCCGGGCTGGACTCCGAGGACGACTCCGCCGCCTCGACCATCATCCGGGCGATCACCTGGTACGCCGCGGTCCACTCCGCGGCGAGCTCCTCGTCCCACTCGGGGCCGAGGAAGTGCTTCAGCGTGGCACACAGCGAGGCGCCGACGGCGTTGTAGTGCTCGGCCATCACGGCGTACTTGCGGTGGTCGCGGCCGAGGTGCTTCACGAACGCAGCGTCGTTCTCGATCTGGTTCGCGTGGCTCACGATCCGGCCGAGTGCACTGACGAACTTGTCCCGCTGGTTCGACATCGACAGCGGGAACATCGCGCGGATCTCGGGATTGGACACGAAGATGTGGGAGTAGAAGTACAGCGGTACCTGTTCTCCGTGCTTCGTGACCTGGTCCCAGCTGCGCTGCAAGGCGTAGGCGTCCATCGGGATTCGTTATCCGGCTCGCTGTGGCGGCTCCTCGGTGGAAGCGGGCGGCCCACCTGCGGGCACAGCGAACTGCCGGACGTCGGCGGCTCGCGCCGACGGATACTGCAGTGACAAGGGTTCCCTCCCAGTTCAGTCCCCGAGTCGTATTCAGTACTTCGTCTGTCTTCCCCCGTCCGGCGGCGCTGAAACCGGGATCGGACCGACAGGTACCGAAATTCTCTGCCGGGACTACGGCGCGCGCAGGAAGGCGATTGCGTCGATCGACGCCGGCGCCGTGCCGGTGGATACGATCTTCACCGGTCCGGTGCGGAAAACCGTTGTGGGCAAGTAGGTGAGCACGCGCGAGGTGGTCGCGGCGGCGAGGTTGACCGTGCCGATCTTCACATTCGCGTGGTAAATGTCGACCTTGCCCTGGCCCGGGCCGTGGAGTGCGACGAGCGCAATGCGCTGGCCGGCTTCGGTGGCCTTGGTGAGGTAGGCGCCGTTCGCGCGCAGGATGGTCGTGGTGCCCTGGAAGGCCAGGGTGCTGGTGGTGCGCGTCACCGTGCCGACGGAGGTGAGGGCGCGGTCGTCGTCGGGGGCGGCGGAGCAGATCGGGGCGGACCACGCGGACAGGTTGCCGAGATAGTCTCGGGCGCGGACCATGAAGCACTCGTCCCAGCCGAGCCTCGGGGTCCACGTGATCGCGTTGATGCGGGTGTTCTGCCAGTTCGCCGGGTAGATCCACTTGCCGAGCGCCACGCCGGACGCGGCCGTCTTGTAGACCACGTCGTACGACGCGACGTCGGTGTCGTCCTTGTACGCCCAGCGCACCGTGGCCGTGCCGCTCAGCTGGACGCGGTCCCCGATCCGCCACGTGACCAGCGACGGCGCCGTACCGTCGACCTCGCTGCAGTACGACGTACTCCAGGCGCTCACGTTGCCCGCGTAGTCGCGCGCCCGTACCTGCCAGCACGTGTCCGTGCCAATTGGGGCCGAGACACTCGCAGCAGTCGTCTTGAGGCCCTGCCAGGCCGGAACCTCGTTCCACGCGCCGTACGGCGCCGTGCGGTTCGGCCGCTGCTGGATCCGGACGTCGTAGCTCAGTACGCCGCTGGCCGGAGAGTTCGGGTCCTGCGGGTCGTCGTACACCCAGTCGAACGACAGGCTCGTGTTGTCCCGCACCCTCTCACCCGCGGACGCGCTCGTCAGTACGGGCGCAACGGTGTCCGGATGCTGCTGCGGGTCCGCCGTCAGCCAGCCCAGCGTGGCCACGCGCACGTTGTTCGACGCGTCGGCGTACACGAGCTTGGCCAGCCCAGAACCGTCCGCCCGGAAGCTATTGCCGCTCGGCCCGTAACTGCGCTGCCCTAGCTCCGGGTCGTTCAGGTCCGTGACCAGCAGGTTCGACCCGGACTTCTGTACGGCGAATCCGTTGCCCAGCTGGGAGTCCGCGGCAACGGCGAGGTTCCGCGGCGGCTGCGGGCCGTTGACGTCGACGACCTGGTTGCAGCCGCTCAGCACCGCCCAACGCCCGTTAACACCGCCAGGCCCCACAGTGCACGCGCTGGCGACCAGAACGGTCTTGACGTCACCCGTAGTCAGGTTCTTACCGTCCAAATGCCCAGGAGAGGTCACCTTCCACACCGTGTCGCCGGAGAGCGCGAACGGCGGCGCCATGTCGGCCACTTTGGCCTTGCTGGCCACGTTGTAGACCTCAGCCGTCGCAGCACTCGCCGCACGGTGCGAAACGAGCAGCCCGCCCTTCCCGAGCACCACGTCGTCCGCAGCCGGGAACGTGAGCCCGCCGACCTTCGCAGTACTGCCGTCGAACGTCAGCAGCGCTGAGCCTTCCACTTGCAACGCCTTACCGGTAGAGGTACCACCAGAGGCTGTCCACGTCGTTCCGCTGTTGCTGGTCTCGTAAACGGCATGTGTTGCGGGATCCGACACCACCACCCGCGCGCCCGACAGGCCCACGTCGGCGGCCGCATGGCCCGGGACGAGCACCCCGGCCTCAACAGGATCGGCAGCACTCGCCTGCACCGCGGTCAGCGGCAGCAGTACGACGGAGCAGACAGCAACAGCTCTGGCACGAAACACGAGACCCCCCAGCCGTTCATAAGCCATCGCACCCTAGCCAGTAACCGCCGGTAACGGAAGCGACCCGCGAAAACCAGGTGACACCCAGTGACGTCCCGAGGATCCTGGAACGTTGGCCACCAACGCGAAAGGAACGCATGCAGGCGGGAATCACGGTGTCGGCAGCCGAACTGCCGGAAGTACTACTGCACGTCGCAGTGGTCCGCCCGGTGTTCCTCTGGGGAGCACCCGGCATCGGGAAGAGCAGCCTGGTCCGCGCGTTCGCGGAGTCGCTCGGCCTGGAGTGCGTGACGCTCCTAGGCACGCAACTCGCCCCGGAGGACCTGATCGGCGTACCGCAGATCGTCGACGGCCGCAGCCGGTTCGCTCCCCCGGTGGCGATCGCGCGCGACCAGCCGTACTGCCTGTTCCTGGACGAGCTGAACGCGTCGTCCGCCGAGGTACAGAAGGCGTTCTACTCGCTGATCCTGGACCGCCGGATCGGTGAGTACGAGCTGCCCGAGGGATCCGTCGTGATCGGCGCCGGCAACCGCGCCACCGACAACGCCTTGGCCCGCCCGATGGCCAGCGCTCTGGTCAACCGGCTGGTCCACGTCCACCTGCGCGCCTCCGCGGCCGACTGGCTGCAGTGGGCCGGTACGGCGGGTATCCACTCGTGGGTGCTGGACTACCTGCGCAACCGTCCCGACCACCTGTGGACCGCTCCGCCGAAGACCGAGGAGCCGTTCTCCACACCGCGCAGCTGGCACATGCTGTCCGACGCCCTGCACTCGTACGGCGACGAGGTGTCCGACGAGACGCTCCGGGTCCTTGCCTTCGGCACCTTGTCCGCGGCGCACGCGTCCGCGTTCCGCGCGTACGTGAAGACGGTCCGGCACGCGTTCGGGCTGGACGCCGTCCTCAAGGGTGAGGCGGGCTGGCCGGCGGCGCCGGAGGACCGCGACCTGCTGTACTTCCTGGCCGAGACGTTCCGCGCCCGGCTGGTCAAGGAACTGGCCGCGGACAAGGCCTCCGCGAGTCCGGCGGCCCGGCAGCTCGCGCACCGCGGCAAGGCGCTGCTGGTGGAGCTGGCCGAGATCTCGCTGGAGGTCGCGCAGCTGGTGATCGCGTCCGACGACGACGGGCGCCCGGTGCTGCCGACGTGGTTCCTGGTCGAGGTGAGCCGTGACCTGCCGCGGCTGGTGGCGGCCCGTGCCTAAGCGGAAGCACCGCGATCCGGCGCTCGAGGCGATCCAGGCGGCCTGGGCCGGCATCGTCGCGCACCCGCTGTTCGCGCCGATGACCGACCGGATGTCCGGCCCGGTGCGCGACGACACCTGCCCGGACGACGGCTGGGCGGTCATCGACACCGCTGGGCGGATCTCCACGCACCGCACCCGTCGGGCGACGCCTGAGGAGTGGACGTGGGTCTTCGCGCACCTGCTGATCCACCTAGGGCTCGGTCACACCACAGCGGACCAGGCAGCCAGCGCGGCCTGCGATGTAGCCGTCAACCGATACCTACAGTCGCTCAAGCTAGGCACACCGGTCGTAGAGCTCCCCTCCACCTTCCCCAGCATGGAAGAGGACCGCCTGGCTCGCCTGTGGCGCCGCGCTGGCGTACCTGCCGAGTACGACAGCCTGGGCGTCGCGGGACACGCAGCTGATGTCATCACGGTCCGCTGGAACGGCTGGGGCAAACAGCCGAACTGGGACGAGCTGTTCGCGGCAGGCCTCTCCGCGGCCGCAGCAGCAGCTGTTGACGTGGCCGGCGGCGTACGGTCGTCGTTGACCACCAAGGGACGCGACAAGTGGGACCTGGCGCTCGGCTGGTTCGTGTCGTCGTACCCGTTGCTGGGTGCGATCGCCTCGAGCATGTCCGTTGTGGCCGAGGCGGAACTGGCCCGCGGCTGGGACATCCACACCGCCGCGGTGAACGCGAGCGCCGGCGAGATCTACGTGAACCCGCTGACCGACCTCACGCAGAACGAGTGGCGGTTCGTGATGGCCCACGAGATGCTGCACGCCGCGCTCCGGCACGGCGAACGCGTCGGCGGCCGTGATCCGTACCTGTGGAACGTGGCCGCGGACCTGGTCATCAACGGCTGGCTCCTGGAGATGGGCGTCGGCACCATGCCCGACGGGGCGCTGCACGACCCGCAGCTCAAGGGCATGTCCGCCGAGGAGGTCTACGACCGCATCACCACCGACCTGCGCCGCTACCGGAAGCTGGCGACGCTGCGCGGCGTAGGGCTCGGCGACGTGCTCGGTCATCCGCTGCCGCACGCGGGAGAAGCAGCCAGAGCAGCCGGGCTGGACGACATCTACCGGCGCGCCCTGAACACCGGGCTCGCCTACCACGACCCGAGCCGCGGCACGATCCCTGCCGGCCTGGTGGAGGAGATCCGCGCACTGGATCACCCGCCGCTCGCCTGGGACGCGCAGCTGGCCCGCTGGTTCGAGGAGCACGTTCCCGCCGTCGAGAAGCGCCGCACGTACGCACGGGCCTCCCGCCGCCAGTCCGGTACGCCGGACATCCCCCGCCCCGGCTGGATCCGCCCGCTCGAACTGGAACGGCTCCCGACGTACGGCGTCGTCCTCGACACGTCGGGCTCGATGAACCGCGAGCTGCTCGGCAAGGCGCTCGGAGCGATCGCGTCGTACTCACGGGCGCGCGACGTACCGGCCGCGCGGGTCGTGTACTGCGACGCCGCGGCGTACGACGCGGGCTACGTCCCGGTGGACGACATCGCCGGGCGGGTGAAGGTGCACGGCCGCGGCGGGACGGTCCTGCAGCCGGGGGTGGACCTGCTGGAGCGCGCCGACGACTTCCCGGCGCACGGGCCGATCCTGCTGATCACGGACGGGCAGTGCGACGTGGTCCGCGTCCGGCGGGAGCACGCCTGGCTGATCCCGCGTAGTGCGTCGCTGCCGTTCACGGCAAGGGGGCCTGTGTTTCGCGTTGAGTGAACGCCTCTGCTCACGGCGAACAGGCGTAGTCGGGCGGCTCTGCTGCGTGACAGGTTCACGAGCATGGCATGGGTCGTGCGAGGTGAGTTCCGGAAGCTCTGGATCGGGCAGCTGGTGTCGGCGTCGGGCAGTGCGGTCACAACGGTCGCCCTGCCGCTGGTAGCCGTCGTGACCCTGCATGCCTCGGCTGTGCAGATGGGCGCGTTGGCGGCGCTGTCGATCGCTCCACACCTCGTGTTCGGGCTGTTGGCCGGAGTCTGGGTGGACCGGTGGTCCTTGCGCCGCGTGATGATCTGGACGGACCTCGGCCGACTGGTATTACTCGGCTCGGTTCCCACAGCCGCGGCAGTAGGCGTCCTCCGGATCGAGCAGCTGTACGTCGTCGCCGTACTGACCGGAGCACTGACTCTGCTCTTCGACACCGCCTCGCAGACGATCATCCCGGCCCTGGTCCCCCGCGAGGACCTCATGCGCGCCAACAGCGCCGCCCTGCTCAACCTGAACCTCGCCACGACGCTAGGGCCGTCGGCCGCGGGCCTACTCGTCCAGGTGCTCACCGCACCGTTCGCGATCCTCGTCGACGCGGCGTCGTACGTCGTGTCCACGGTGACGGCCTACCTGATCCGGGAGCCGGAAAGAGTACCCGCCCCGCCGCGGGCCGAAGTACGGCTGACCGCAGGGCTCCGGGTGCTGTTCGGCGACCCGATGCTCAGGCCGCTCGTGACGTCCGCGGGGATTGCGGCCATGGCCGGAGCGATGCAGGGACCGCTCGTCGTCCTGTTCCTGATCCGCGAGCTGCACCAGTCGGCCGGGTTCGTCGGGCTGACTCTGACCACGTTCGGGGCGGCCGCGGTGGCCGGGACCCTTGTCGCCCCCGCCTGGTACCGGCGTGTCGGTATCGGGCCGTGCTATCTGACCGGCACATTCCTTGCGTCACTGAATGGTGTCGCTCTGTTCACCGGGCTGACGCCGGTCATCCTTCTCGGTCAGGCCCTCGCCGGCCTCGGAATGTCGCTGTTCGGCGTACCGCAACGCACCCTGCGGCAGGCGATGGCCCCACCGCACCTCGTGGGTCAGGTCAGCGCGTCCTGGCGCACGCTGGTGATCGGCGGCCAGGCGGTCGGCGCGGCCTGCTCCGGCGTACTGGCGACCGCGCTCGGACTCCGTCCCACGCTGCTGCTCGTCACGGCGGGGATGCTCGCCGGTCTGCTGGTCGCGGCCGTCTCACCGCTGCGCGGACTGCGGGATCTGCCGGCGGCCGCGAAATCGATGGCGCGGGACTGATTGCGATCCGTGATAGGTCAGCACCCGGCCGCCGCGTGGAGCCGCAATCGCCTATTGCGATTCATTCACCGGGAATGGAATTGGCAGGACAAGCGCTTACCTACTGGGCGATACTGGAAAGTGCGCCGTTTTCAGGTCGCCAAACCCGATTTCGAACCGAAGTAGATGGGAAGTGCGCCCGTCCAGATGCCCCCAGAGCACCGTGCCCAAGCGCCGTCGATTGCTGCCCCTTCCACCCGTGCCCCCGAACGTAGCCGAAACCTCTGGCGGCTGCGTCCCTATTTGAAGCCACACCGCTGGCGGCTTTCGGTGATGTTCACCACCGCCATGCTCGGCGTCGGTGTCAGCCTCACCGTCCCGCTGGTCACCAGGGCCATCATCGACGGTCCGGTCACCCGCCGCGAGTTGAGCATGCTGGTCCCGCTGGCGCTGCTGGCCCTCGGGCTCAGCGTCTCCGAGGTGATCCTGGTCTGGATGCGCCGCTGGGCGCAGTCCAAGACCGTCAGCGACCTCGAGGCCACTCTCCGGCACGACCTGTACGTCCGGCTGCAGTCGCTGCCGATGGAGTTCCACACCCGCTGGCAGAGCGGCCAGCTGCTGTCCCGGGTCACCACCGACCTGTCAACGATCCGCCGGTTCATGGGCTTCGGCCTGCTGTTCCTGGTGATGAACATCCTGCAGCTGATCGTGGTCACGATCCTGCTGCTGCAGCTGTACTGGCCCCTCGGCCTCGTCGTCCTGGTCGCCGCCGTGCCGATCGTCATGGTGTCGCTGAAGTTCGAGAAGAAGTACCTGCGGATCTCCCGCAAGGTGCAGGACCAGCAGGGCGACCTGGCCACCCGGATCGAGGAGTCCGCGCTCGGCTTCCGGGTGATCAAGGCGTTCGGCCGCCGGCCGCACGTCCAGCGGCAGTTCGACGACGAGGCGACCACGCTGTACCACACCGAGGTCGAGAAGGTCCGGCTCGCGAGCCGGTTCTGGAGCTTCCTCGGCGTGATCCCGAACCTGACCCTGGTGATCGTGCTGCTGCTCGGCGCGCTCGCCGTCGGCCGGGAGGCGATCACCCTCGGCACCCTGGTCGCGTTCATCACGCTGATGCTGTCGCTGGTCTGGCCGGTCACCTCGCTGGGCGCGATCCTGGCGATGGCGCAGGAGGCGATGACCGCGGCGGACCGGATCAGCGAGATCCTCGACACCTACTCGGTGATCAAGTCCGGACCGGACGAGCTCACCGGCGCCCGCGGGCACCTGCGCTTCGAGAACGTCGGTTTCCGGTTCTCCGACGACTCGACCGAGGTGCTGCACGACATCAACCTCGACCTGGAGCCCGGTACGACGCTCGCACTCGTCGGTGCCACCGGGTCCGGCAAGACCACCCTCACCGCACTGGTCCCCCGGCTGTACGACGTGACGGCGGGGCGGATCACCATCGACGGTCACGACATCCGGGACCTGTCCCTGGTGTCCCTGCGGACGGCGGTCGCGTCCGCGTTCGACGACCCGACGCTGTTCTCCATGAGCGTCCGGGAGAACCTGACGCTCGGCAGGCCCGACGCCTCTGATGCAGAGGTACAGCAGGCACTGGAGGTCGCCCAGGCCCAGTTCGCCAACGATCTCCCGTGGGGCCTGGAGACGCGGGTCGGCGAGCAGGGCATGTCCCTGTCCGGCGGCCAGCGGCAACGGCTCGCCCTGGCGCGCGCCGTACTCGCCAAGCCCGCCGTACTGGTGCTGGACGACACCCTGTCCGCGCTGGACGTCCACACCGAGGCCCTGGTCGAGGAAGCGCTGCAGAACGTGCTCTCCGACACCACCGGCATCGTGGTCGCGCACCGTGCCTCCACGGTGATGCTGGCCGACAAGGTGGCCCTGCTGCAGAACGGCACGGTCACGCACGTAGGAACCCATCAGGAACTGCTCGCGACGGTACCGGCGTACCGCCACCTGCTGGCAGCCGAGGAAGAGGAGGTGCACGCATGACGACGACCCAGCAGACACCTCCTCAGGCGCAGGATCCGAAGGACCAGCCGGAAGAGCAGAAGTGGCGGGGTCAGTTCGAGGAGGACCCGGACCGGGAGATCTCGCGCGCGACCAGCATCCGGCTGAAGGAGGACTCCCGAAAGCTGCTCGGTGAGCTGCTCCGGCCGTACCAGAAGCTGATCTGGCTGCTGGTCGTGATCGTGATCGTCGAGAACGGCGCCCGGCTCGCCGTGCCGTACCTGGTGCACCTGGGCATCGACAAGGGCATCCCGCCGATCCTGGCGGGGCAGGGCTCACAGCAGCTGATCACGATCGTCATCGCGGTGCTCGCGTCGGCGTTGCTGCAGGCGTTCGCGCGGCAGGTCTTCCTGATGCGGTCGGGACGGCTCGGCCAGACGATCCTGCTCGGGCTGCGGAAGCGGGTGTTCGACCACTTCCAGCGGTTGAGCCCGGCCTTCCACGACCGGTTCACGTCCGGCCGGGTGATCTCCCGGCTGACGTCCGACGTACAGGTCATCGACGAGATGCTGGCCAGCGGGTTCGACAGCCTGGTGACCGCGGTGCTGACCCTGGTCGGTACGTCGATCATCCTGCTCACGCTGGACCTCAAGCTCGGTCTGCTCGCGTTGCTGTCGTTCCCGGCGCTGCTGGCGCTGACGGCGTGGTTCCGGAAGCGGTCCGCGGTCGTCTACCGGCAGACCCGGGAGGCCGTCGTACTGGTCATCGTGCACTTCGTCGAGTCGATGACCGGGATCCGTGCGGTGCAGGCGTTCCGCCGGGAGCCGCGCAACGAGGAGATCTTCCACGGGGTCAACGACCGCTACCGGAAGGCGAACCTCGAGTCCTTCCGGCTGAACGCGGTGTTCATGCCGGCCATCAAGGGCGTCGGCAACATCACGATCGTCGCGATCCTGGCGTACGGCGGTTACCAGGCGTACCACGGGCACGTGACGGTCGGCGTACTGACCGCGTTCCTGCTGTACCTGCGGCAGTTCTTCGAGCCGCTGCAGGACATCACGCAGTTCTACAACACGTTCCTGTCCGCGTCGGCGGCGCTGGAGAAGCTGTCCGGCGTCCTGAACGAGACCCCGGACGTGCCGGAGCCGATCAAGCCGGCGAAGCCCGGTAAGGCGCACGGTCACCTGGAGCTGCGGAACGTCCGGTTCGAGTACGTCGACGGCGTACCCGTGCTGCCCGGACTGCAGCTCGACGTACCGGCGGGCCAGACGCTGGCCCTGGTCGGGACGACGGGTGCGGGCAAGACCACGATCGCGAAGCTGGTGTCGCGGTTCTACGACCCGACCGGCGGCCAGCTGCTGCTCGACGGCGTGGACCTGCGGGACCTGTCCGAGGACGACCTGCGCGAGCGGGTCGTGATGGTGACCCAGGAGAACTTCCTGTTCACCGGATCGGTGGCCGACAACATCCGGTTCGGCAAGCCGGACGCGACGATGGAGGAGGTCGTCGAGGCCGCGAAGGTGATCGGCGCGCACGAGTTCATCTCCGCGCTGCCGAACGGGTACGACACGGCCGTCGAGAAGCGCGGTTCGCGACTCTCGGCCGGTCAGCGGCAGCTGGTCGCGTTCGCCCGGGCGTTCCTGGCGAACCCCTCGGTGCTGATCCTCGACGAGGCGACGTCCAGCCTGGACATCCCGAGCGAGCGGCTGATCCAGCGGGCGCTCAAGACCATCCTGGCCGACCGGACCGCGATCGTGATCGCCCACCGGCTGTCCACGGTCGAGACCGCGGACCGGGTGCTGGTGCTGGAGTACGGCCAGATCATCGAGGACGGCTCCCCCGACCACCTGATCACGGTCGACGGCCACTACGCCGGCCTGCACCAAGCCTGGGAAGAGTCCCTGGCCTGACAGCACGATGAAGAAGGGGCGCAGCTACTCGCTGCGCCCCTTTTCATGTCCGGCGGGCGGCACCTGCGTCGCGGACCACCGACCAGGCGTCGGCGACCGGGCCCACGTGGTGGAGTTTGTCCGGGTTCACGACCGCGCGGATCGCCTGGATCCGGCCGTCGGCGATGTCGAGCGTCCAGGTGTTGACCACCCGCCCGCCGGCGTCCCGGAAGATCGCCCCGGGCTGCCCGTTCACCTCGTGCGGCTCCACCACGCCGCCGATCCACGCGAACGGCTCGGCCAGCCCGGCGAGCATCCGCGCCACGTTCACCGCCCCGGCGATCAGCCCGCGACCCCACTGCGGAGCCTTCCCGCCCGCATCGCCGACCAGCTGTACGTCGGCCGCGAGGAACTCCATCAATGTCCCCACATCCCCGTCCTTGAACGCGTCGAAGAACCGTACGGCGAGCTCGTCCCGCTCCCGCCGATCCGCCGCGAACCGGGGCCGCCCCGCGTCCATGTGCCGCCGCGCCCGCACCACGAGCTGCCGGCACGCCGCCTCCGACCGTCCCACCGCCGCCGCCACCTCGGCGAACCCGAACCCGAACACCTCCCGCAGTACGAACGCCGCCCGCTCCAACGGCGACAGCCGTTCCAGCAGGAGCAACGCCGCCATCGAGACGGAGTCCGCGAGCTCCGCCGCCCGCTCCGGGTCCTGGTACGGGTCGGACAACAGCGGCTCCGGAAACCACGGCCCGACGTACTCCTCCCGCCGGCGCCTGGCGGACCGCAGTACGTCGACGGCGATGCGGGCGACGACCGCGGACAGGAAGGCCTTCGTGGAGACCGGCTCCGTCGAGGTAGCGGCGTACCGGAGCCAGGTGTCCTGTACGGCGTCCTCGGCCTCGCTGACGCTGCCGAGGATCCGGTAGGCGATCGAGAACAGCAGCGGACGCAGCTCCTCGAACTGCTCCTCCTTGGACGGCATCAGCTCAGCTCAGCCTTGAAGCCCTGGCGCCACGACGGGTACTGCAGCTCCCAGCCGAGCTCCCGCTTCGCCTTGACGTTCGAAAAGCCACGCCCCTCGGTCATCATCACCACAGCCTGGTCCCCTGCCAACGGCCGTGCCAGCCACACGGGGATGCGCATCGGCGGCTTCGCACCCGCACACTGCGCCAGATACGGCAGCCAGTCACTGGCCGGAGCAGGGTCGTCGTCAACGATGTTGAACACACCGGTGACCTTCTGCTCGACAGCCAGCACCGTAGCGCTCGCAGCGTCGTCCAGGTGCACCCAAGAACTGTAACCAGTCCCACGACCGACCAACGGGTACTGGCGCTTGCGGACGAGCTCCACCTGATCGTCAATCGCACCCGGCCCGTAGAACGCGCCGTACCGCATGACAGCGCCGCCGATCTTCAGGACGAGGTCCTCGATCCGGCTGAGCGCCTTGAGGCCGATGTTGGCCGCAGTACCTTCGAGGAGGTCCAGCGGGTCGTCCTCGGTCTTGATCCAGCCGCCCTGGCGGATACCGTTCCAGCTCGCGTAGCCCTGGGCAACAAAGTGCGGTACGCCGACAGCCTCCGCGGCGGCCAGCAGGTGGTCCGTGCCTTCCGTCCGCAGCCGGTTGGTCTTCGCGAACCAGCGGTCCGGGTGCTTGATGTCCGGCTTCCCCGCATGCGTCAGCGAGATCGCCGTCATCTGATGCACGATCACGTCCGGCTTCGCCACCGCCACCGCCTCACCGACCGCGGCACCGTCCAGCCCGTCCATCACCACACCCTCGGCCCCGGCAGCCACCAACTGCTGCACCTTGGCCGCGCTGGTGGTGGTCGCCGTCACCTCGTGCCCTCGCGCGACCAACTGCGGCACCAGCCGCCGCCCCAGCACACCACTACCTCCGGCAACAAACACCCGCATCTTCACCACTCCTCGTCTTTACCCCCGAGACGAGACAGCTCCGCGCCCTGTGACACCAGGTTGTCCGAGGGCGTCTGTAGCTTGGTCATCATGCTCACGACGCTGGCAGTGGAGAACTACCGGTCGCTGCGGCGGATCGTCATGCCGCTGCGCGGACTGAACGTCGTGACGGGCGCCAACGGCACCGGGAAGTCGAGCCTCTACAAGGCGCTGCGGTTGCTGGCCGATGCGTCGCGGAACGGCGCTGTGTCGGCCCTGGCGCGGGAGGGCGGGCTGCAGTCGACGCTGTGGGCGGGGCCGGAGCACGTACGCAAGGACCGGCCGACGCAGGGGACGCGGCGGACCGGGCCGGTGACGTTGCGGATGGGGTTCGCGGGCGACGACTACGGCTACCTGATGGACCTCGGGCTGCCGATCGCGCACGGCTCGCAGTTCGACCTGGATCCGGAGATCAAGCGGGAAGCCCTGTGGGCAGGGCCGTTCCTGCGGCCGGCGGCGTTGCTGGTGGAGCGCGGCAACAGCGAGGTGCGGATCCGTTCCGCGAGCGGTGAGTGGCAGCGGGCGGGGTACAAGCTGCAGACGTTCGACAGCATGCTGAGCGAGTTCGCCGATCCCGAGCGGGCGCCGGAGCTGATGCTGGTCCGCGAACGCCTGCGGGGCTGGCGGTTCTACGACCACTTCCGGACCGACGCGACCGCTCCCGCCCGGTTGGTGCAGGTCGGTACGCGGACCGCCGTACTCGCCCCGGACGGCGCGGATGTCGCCGCCGCGCTGCAGACGGTCCGTGAGCTGGGGCCGCGCGGGGCGCTGGACGAGGCGATCGAGCTGGCGTTCCCGGGCAGTCGTGTCGAGGTCGTGAACACCGCGGGCCGTTTCGAGATCGCGTTCCACCAGCACGGGCTGCTCCGGCCGTTGTCCGGCGCCGAGCTGTCGGACGGCACGTTGCGGTACTTGCTGTGGGTCGCCGCCCTGCTCACGCCGCGACCGCCCGAGCTTCTGGTCCTCAACGAACCCGAGACCAGCCTGCACCCCGACCTGCTGCCGGCCCTCGCCAACCTGGTCGTGACTGCCGCCAAGGAGACCCAGGTGATCGTGGTCTCGCACTCGCGCCCGTTCATCAGCGCCCTCGAAGCACTCTCCCCCGACCTCCAGACCATCGAACTGGTCAAGGAGAGAGGCGCCACCACCATCACCGGCCAAGGCCCACTCGACGAGCCGCCCTGGAAGTGGCCGTCCCGTTAGTGCTTGACGCTCTCGAACCGGACGAGGATCACCGAGCCCGCGGCCGAGAGCAGGAAGCCGATGATGGCGGCCGGCCACCAGCCGGAGCGGACGGCGTCGTTGAGAACGAAGACGCCGACGGCAGCGGGTGTGATGGTCTGCAGGGCGATCATCGGGGTCGTTGCCAGCGTCACCGAACCGCGCTGCAACGCCAGCGAGTACAGGATGAACGCGAACGCCCCGCTGATCGGCAGCGTGTACAGCGTCGGGCTGTGGAACAGCTCGCTGATCGACCCGTCCTGGAGCAACCGCGCCGAGATCGCGACCCCGGCGTACCCGAGGCCGGCCAGCAGGCCGAGCAACGCGGTCGACGCGCCGTGCTGCGAACGGCTCGCGACACCACCCAGTACGGCGATGGTCACCAGGCCGACGACGATCCCGACGACGAGTCCGTGGTGCTGAGCGCTCGCACCCGCATCACCCGCGGCCACCGCGAGCAGGCCGAGCCCGACGACGACGCCGATCACCGCGGACCACTCGAGCGTGCTCAGCCGGTCCGACATCAACCGGGTCGCCAGCAACGCCGTGACCACCAGGCTGACCGCGATCCCCGCCTGGGCAAGGTACAGCGGCAGCAGCCGCAGCGCGACGAAGTGCAGGCCGAAACCGGCCAGGTTCAGCGCCAGTGCGCCGAGGAACGCGGGCTGCCTGAGCAGCTTGACCACGAACCCGCCGAGCCGCCGCGGATCCAGCTCCGACTCGGTCGGCACCTTCCGCGAACCGACCGCCTGCAGGATCGCGCCGACACCGAACAGCACCGCGGCGCCAAGCGCCGCCCCCAGACCCAGAGCCACTACGCGACGACCCTACGACGCCAGGTCAGGTACAGGCTCAGGGTCGCGTAGTACACGAGGTAGGCCAGCGAGAGCACGACCACGACCGCGTTCGGGTGCGGCATCTGCGCCAGGAGCACGGCGTACGACGCCAGCCAGATCGCCGTGGTCAGCAGATTCATCGAGCGGAACGCCTTGGTCCGCGACGGGTACACGTACTTCACCGGGATGAACACCAGGATCGAGAACGCGACCAGCAGGACGCCGGTGACGACCGGGCTGAGGCCGAGCACGATGATGTAGAACGCGACCACGTTCCAGTAGCTCGGGAAGCCGAGGAAGAAGTGGTCCTCGGTCTTCGCGTCGACCCGGCAGAACTGGTAACTGGACGCCAGCAGCGGCAGCGCACCGAGGACGGCGCCCCAGGTCCCGGCCGGGAGGTACCCGCCGGTCCAGAGCAGCACGATCGGCGCGAACGCGTACGTGAGGTAGTCGACGATGTTGTCGAGCATCGCGCCGTCGAACCACGGGATCGTCTCCTTGACCCGCAGCCGGCGGGCCAGCATCCCGTCGGTCCCGTCGATCACCAGGGCCGCGAGCCCGAGCCAGAGCGCCCGGACGGCGTCGCCGTCGATGGCGGCGATCACGATCAGCAGCGCGAGCACCGTTCCGCTCGCGGTATAGGCATGCAGTGCAAGTCCGGCCAGACGCAACCGCGTCGACCCGACGAACGGTTCCCGCACCGCGTCGTGTGTGGTCAGGACAACTCCCAGAACTCAGCCGACGCCAGGCGCCGGACCGGGTCAAGGTGAACCCGGCCGCCGCCAGCGTCTCACAGCCCTGGTCCCGCTCCGGTCACCGACCGTCATCCGGAGCGGATCTTTGCAAGGACTTAGTCGACCGGCTCGAGCACGAAGACCGGGATCTTGCGGCTGGTCTTGGTCTGGTACTCCGCGTACGGCGGGTAGGCGGCGACGCCGCGCTCCCACCACTGGCCGTACTCGGCGCCGTCGATCTCGCGGGCGACGTACTCGCCGGTGACGTCGCCGTCCTGGAGGGTGACCTTCGGGTCGGCCTTGAGGTTGTTGTACCAGACCGGGTTCTTCGGGGCGCCGCCGAGCGACGCGAACGCGGCGTACACGCCGTCGTGCTCGACGCGCATCACCGGGACCTTGCGGATCTTCCCGGACTTCACGCCGCGCATCGTCATCAGGACCACCTTCATGCCCTGGACGCTGACCGCGTCGGTGGTGCCGGCCTCGGTGACCTTGTCGACCTGGTCGCGGACCCAGCCGGCGGTGCTCGGCACGTACTCGTCGTCAGATTTCGATGTCATGTCACCAATCCTAGGCGCAAACCCCTCAGGACGCGCAGGACCGCAGCTGAGTGGCGGTGGCGATGGTGCCCTCGATCCACCGGCGGCGCAGGAAGTGCGCCTTCAGCAACCGGTGGATGCCGTCCAGCACGACCAGCCGGCCGCGGTACGCGACCAGGTTGATCGGGAAGTCCAGGTCCGCGTCCATCACCCGCTGGTAGTGCGCGCGGAAGTTCATCGGTGTCTCCGCGACCTGGTGCGGCGTGACCTTGAACCGCTCCCCCTCGAGCTGCCACAGCGGCAGGTCGAACATCCAGACCAGGTCCGCGACCTCGACCGGCTCGACCTTGAGATCCAGCTCCCACACCTTCGCGAGTTGCCAGTGGTACGGCGGAAACACCTCGCGCAGCGCGTCCGGCATCATCGCGACCAGCTCGTCGAACGAGACGTCCGGCGCGGCCCGGTCCGCGTCCGGGTCGAACGTGTCGCCCAGCCCATCGATCGTCACGACGGAGCAGGCTACGCCATCGCACGGACAGTTATGGCGGCTGATGCCTCAGGCATGGGCCTGGCGGTGGATGATCACGATCGCCGAGTCGTCGCCAGGCCCGCCGGCGGTCGCGACCAGCTCCTGGGCGGCGCCCAGGAACCCCTGCGCCACCAGCCGTTCGGCGTGCCCGACCAGTCGGTCGGTGCCGCGGCCGATGTCCCGGCGCGGCGTCTCCACCATCCCGTCGCTGTACAGGAACAACGCGTCGCCGAGCTTCAGCTGCCCGTGGTTCACGTCGAACTCCGGCGCCTCGACCAGCCCGAGCAGCGGCCCGTCCGCGTCCCGCGTCTGCCACCGCCCCGACCACGCGTCGAACTGGATCGCCGGCGGATGCCCGGCCGTCCGGACGTCGAACTCGCCGGTCGCGAGGTCGATCGCGACATGGACGACGGTGGCGAAGTCGTCGTCCCAGTCCTGGCGTCGGAGGTACCGGTTCGCCGACGGCAGGAACTCCTCCTCCGGTACGACGCCCAGCAGCCCGCCGAACGCACCGGACAGCAGCAGCGCCCGGGTGCCGGCGTCGATGCCCTTGCCCGAGACATCGACCAGCGCGACCTCGAGCGTCTGGTCGTGCACCGTCGACACCACGAAGTCACCGGAGAACGTCGACCCGCCGGCGGACTGGATCGCGACCTCGACCCGCCACCCGGCCGGCAGCCGCGGCATCTCGCCCTGCGCGGTGAGCGTGTCCCGCAACTCCATCAGCATCGACTCGCCGCGGGTCCCCGGCACCCCGAGCCGGCTGCGCACCTTGGCGCTGGTGATCATGATCCAGCCGACCACCAGCAGCACCAGCACGAACCCGAACCGGGGCAGCGTCGGGCCGCGGGACAGCACGACGTACGAGCCGAAGATCGCGGTGATCGCGGACAGCGCGACCAGTTCGCGGAACTGCAGCAGGACACCGCCGACCACCAGCGGCACGATCAGGAACGAGGCCGGTACCAGGTTCGGCCAGGCGAGGCTGGCGATCGCGATCACCAGCTGCAGCAGCATCAGCAGGACGAACGCGACCCGGTGCGAACGGCGGGCACGACGGCCCAGCGCCTCGACCCGGCGGCCGATGCGTCGTACCAGCGCAAGACCGCCGCTCTTCCTCATGGTGTGAAGAAGATAACGGCACCACTCGGTCCGCGCATCAATTCGAGACACAACCGAACACTGTCAGCTCTTGCGCGTGAGACCGGTTCGCTGGCATTTGGGACACCAGAACAAGTTACGGCCCGCAAGGACCTTCGTCCGAATCACCGACTGGCAGACGTGGCATCGTTGCCCCTGGCGCCGGTACACGTACACTTCGCCGCCGTGGTCGTCCTGCCGCGGATCGCGTCCCATCGCCTCCGGGGTGTGGTCGTCGGCAACGGTGTCGATCCGCCCGGTCTCGACGCCGTACTTCATCAGCTCGAGCAGGTCGTCCCACATCCCCTGCCACTCGCGCTTCTTCAGCACGTTGCCGGGCGTCATCGGGTTCAGCTTCGCCCGGAACAGCACCTCGGCGCGGTACACGTTGCCGACGCCGCTGAGCACGTCCTGGTTCATCAGCAGCTGCCCGATCGGCAGCTTGCTGCGGTGGATCCGCTTCCAGGCGAGCTCCGGGTCGGCGTCGTCGCGCAGCGGGTCCGGGCCGAGCCGGCCGATGAGCTTCTCGCGCTCCTCGTCGGTGATCACCTCACACACCGTCGCGCCGCGCAGATCGGCGTACGCCGTGGCGTTCTGCAGCCGGACCCGGACCGCGCCGACCGGCTCGGGAACCGGGGCCGGCCTGATGTCCATCTTGCCGATCAGGCCGAGGTGGATGTGCAGCCAGCCGCCGCCCTCGAAGTCGGCCAGGAAATGCTTGCCGTGGGCCTCGGTCTGCCGGAGCACGCGGCCGTCGAGCAACGCGGCGCCGTCCACGAACCGGCCCTGCGGGCTGGACGTCCGGACGACGCGGCCGCCGAACGCGTCCCAGACGTCGTTCGCCAGCCGGTGCAGGGTGTGACCTTCAGGCATGATTCCTCATTTGGCGTCCTCCCCGACCTCACGGCCAGGGATTTCTCACTGCTACGCAGACGGAGCAGGTTGTGGTTCACACTTCAGCGAGACCTGTACGGGCGTCTCTCGGCGTGCACTGACGGCTCGTCCAGCCGCGATATTAACTGGCGCGTTCACATCCGCGTTCGCCTGGTGGCCGCAGCCCACGCATCGGAATACCGTTTGACTCTCGCGGCTTCCCGATGCGCAGTGACCGCAGACAGCCAGGACGCCGCGGCTGAGTCCGGCCTTGGCACGGCGCCGGTTGGGCAGGTACGCACCTGGCCGTTCGGGTTGGGCCTGGACTTCGGTCTCCGGGTCATCTGGCCGATCCGAAGGTCCTCCCCACGGATCACGTCGAAGCGCCGGGCGAGGTCGGTGCTCGTCTTCTCCGTCCAATCCTTACGCCGGTCACCGTCCCGTGCGCACAGCTTCGCAATCGCAGCCTTCACCCGCTGACGGCGCTTGGAACCCGGACTGCAGCGGGCAAGGCGGCGCTGCAGGTGTTTGAGGCGAACCTGCTCATACCCAGACAGGTCAGGGCACTTGAGCAGCTCGCCGGTGGACAGTGCTGCCGAGACGGTGACGCCACGATCCACACCGACGACTGCGCCGGTGCCGGGCCCGGGGATCGGCATCGGCTGAGCAGCAAACGCAAGATGCCAGCGGCCGGCCCGGTCACGCGTGATCCGATAAGACTTGGCTTCAGATACGGCTCGGGACAGCCGAAACCGCACCCAGCCGATCTTGGGCACGTTCACAGCCGCCCACCTCCGGTTCAGCTTGACCGCCTGGTCGAAGTCTCGCAGTGCTTGCTGCTGAATGATCTGTGCTCCCCCGCGCAACCAGTCGAACGCGGCGCGCGCCTCCGTCAGTTGCCGACACTGCTTGACATAGCTCGGCGTGGGCCCTTTCTCGGGGGTCCACATCGACCATTGCTCGACCGCAAGATTCCAAACGTACCGAGCATGCTTGCACTGCTCGAGCAACGCAGCCCCCTGCACGGGCGTCGGATACATTCGGAACCGGGACATCCTTCTACCCAATCAGCCACTACCGACAGTTCCTCTTGAAGGGAGGCAGTCGCGGCGCTGGCCGCCCGGAGCGGCGGGCAGATCCGCGGCCGACCCAAATGACGGACGGAGCGAAAGCGCGCCTGGCCGGCCCGGCCGTGGTCGGCACCGGGCGGAGCATGCGGGCGAGGGACGTGTCCAAGCCCCGGCAGCCCGTGCACCGCCGGCCGGTCCTGCCGGAGCCCGCACCGAACGACCAGGGCAGTGACAGTCAGCGCAGTAGCAGTCAGGGCAGGGGCGGGAGCTCGCCGGTCGACTCGTAGCCGGAGAGCATCTCGATCCTGCGGGTGTGCCGCTCCTCGCCGGAGTAGTCGGTCGCCAGGAACGTGTCGACGAACCCGGTGGCCTCCTCCTCGCTGTGCATCCGGGCGCCGACGCTGATCACGTTGGCGTTGTTGTGCTCGCGGCCGAGCCGGGCGGTGTCGGTGCTCCAGGCCAGGATCGCCCGGACGCCCTTCACCTTGTTGGCGGCGATCTGCTCGCCGTTGCCCGAACCACCGATCACGATGCCCAGGCTGCCCGGCTCGCCGACCACGGCCTGCCCGGTGCGCAGGCAGAACGGCGGGTAGTCGTCGACGGCGTCGTACGCCGCCGGACCGTGGTCCACGACGTCGTGCCCGGCAGCGGTCAGGTGCTGCACCAGGTGGTTCTTCAGTTCGAATCCGGCGTGGTCACAGCCGATGTGCACTCGCATGGCCAGCAATCTACTTGTCAGCCCACCGGCACCCGTACGCCGCCCGGTACCGTCAGGCCCGCGGTCAGCCGGTTCACGTCGGCATAGGCCTGCTCGTACGGCGTTCCGGACGGATGCAGCGTGTACACGGCAACGATCGTACGGTCGTCCGTCCCGACGGTCCCCGTCGTGTGCAGGGCCTCGCTGACGAGGTCAACGGAGGACTCGGGCTTGGCCATGTCGGTCCGGTAGCCGCTGGAGCCGTGGAACCCGGACCAGCCCTGCTTGATGCTGAACCCGGGCGCGAACACCGACGCGATCCCGAAGTACTGGTCGAAGCCGTCGGTGCCGTTCCGCGTCGCCTGGTGCAGTTGGCCCATCACGAACTCCCGGACCGGCCGCGGTGCCTCTTCCAGCAGATACCGGTAGATGCGGACCGTGTCGGCGGCCGTGATCGCGACGTACCCCCAGAAGCCCGGGTGGGTCGCGGGCGGCCCGGCCGTGTGTGTCAGCCCGAGCCGCCCGACCATCCGCTCCACCAACGCCGCGCCGTCGCGCTCTTCCCAGTAGTAACTGGCCGCGTCGTCGTCGCTACTGCGCAGCATCACCTCGAGCCGCGCCCGGTCCGCGTCCGGTACGGCGTACTCCGGGCCGCGGTCCCAGAAGAAGTCGAGCGCGATCAGCAGCTTCACCACCGACGCCGAGCGGAACTGCTGCTCGGCGTCCTGCTGCTGGACGAACCGACCGGTCTGCCGGTCGAACACCGCAATGCCTGCCGTCAAGGCCATCTGAAACCTACTCACCCACTGGACGGATTCCTGAGTGAGCAACTTTCACCGTAGTGACGGCTCCAGTTCAAGCCCTGAACCGTCAGTCGAAGATCGGACCGCGGTCCCGGGTGCGCTTGATCTCGAAGAATCCTTCGGTTCCAGCCACCAGCCGGACGCCGTCCCAGAGCTTGCCGGCCGCCTCGCCCTTCGGCGCGGGCGTCACCACCGGGCCGAAGAACGCGGTGCCCTCGACCGCGATCACCGGCGTACCGACCTCCATGCCGACCTGGTCCATGCCGGCGTGGTGGGACTTCTTCAGCGCGTCGTCGTACTTGTCGGTGCCGGCCGCCTCGGCCAGCGACTCGGGCAGCCCGACCTCGGCCAGCGCCTCCCGGATCAGCCCGTCGACGCCGTCCACGATGCCGCGGCCCTCGATGTGGATCCGCTTGCCGAGCGCGGTGTAGAGCGGCAGCAGTACGTCGTTGCCGTGGGCTTCCTCGGCCGCGATCAGCACCCGCACCGGGCCCCACGCGTTGGTCAGGAAACTCCGGTAGTTCTCCGGGAGCTCGTCCCGGCCGTCGTTCAGGACGGCGAGGCTCATCACGTGCCAGGTCGTCTTCACGTCCCGGACCTGCTCGACCTCGAGCATCCAGCGAGACGTCATCCACGCCCAGGGGCAGGCGGGGTCGAACCAGAAATCAGCGGAGGCTGTCATATTCACCATCATACAAAGTTGAAGAACACGGATACCGTCTTGGTATCCAATACCCAATGTCGCGGGGAAACCCTCGGCGAACCTGAGAACCCCGTGCATAGGATGCGGACATGCCTGGAACCAACCTGACGCGCGACGAGGCGCGTTCCCGTGCGGCTGTGGTCAGTGACGTGAGTTACGCGATCGAGCTCGATCTGGCCAACGCCCCGACCGGCGCACCGACGTTCCCGTCGGTGACCACCATCACATTCGCCGCCGAGGCCGGCGCGAGCACCTTCGCCGACCTGATCGCGGACCACGTCCGCGAGGTGACGCTGAACGGTGCCGCCCTGGACCCGGACGCGGTCTACGACGGCGCCCGCCTGCAGCTCGACGGGCTGGCGGCGCGCAACGAGCTCGTCGTGGTGGCGGACTGCCTGTACTCGCGCACCGGTGAAGGGCTGCACCGTTCGGTCGACCCGGCCGACAAGGAGACCTACCTCTACACCCAGTTCGAGGTGCCGGACGCCCGCCGGGTGTTCGCGACCTTCGAGCAGCCCGACCTCAAGGCCCCGTTCACGTTCACCGTCTCCGCCCCGGCCCGCTGGGTCGTGATCTCGAACGCGCCGACCCCGGAGCCGGCGCCGTACCAGGGCCCGAACGGCGAGGAGCTGGCCCGCTGGGAGTTCCCGCCGACCGAGCGGATCTCGACGTACATCACCGCGGTCGTCGCCGGTCCGTACCACGTCGTCACGGACGTGTACGAAGGCCCGCACGGGTCGTACCCGCTGTCGCTGCTGTGCCGGCCGTCGCTGCAGGGCGCGCTGGACGTCGACGACCTGTTCGAGGTCACCAAGCAGGGCTTCGCGCTGTTCGAGGAGGCCTTCGGCACGCCGTACCCGTTCCACAAGTACGACCAGGCCTTCGTGCCGGAGTACAACATGGGCGCGATGGAGAACGCGGGCTGCGTGACGCTCCGGGACGAGTACCTGTTCCGCAGCCGGACGACGCACGCGGAGATGGAAGCCCGCGCGAACACCGTGCTGCACGAGCTGGCGCACATGTGGTTCGGCGACCTGGTGACGATGACCTGGTGGGACGACCTGTGGTTGAACGAGTCGTTCGCGGAATGGGCCAGCCACTGGGCGCAGGTGGTCGCGACGACGAAGTACAACGACGCCTGGACGACGTTCTGCAACGCCCGGAAGAACTGGGCGTACCGGCAGGACCAGCTGCCGTCGACGCACCCGATCGCCGCGGACATGATCGACTTCCACGCGGTCGAGGTGAACTTCGACGGCATCACCTACGCCAAGGGCGCCTCGACGCTGCGGCAGCTGGTCGCGTTCGTCGGTGAGGACACCTTCGTCAGCGCGCTGAAGGAGTACTTCAAGGATCACGCGTTCGGGAACACCGAGCTCGCCGATCTGCTGAAGCCGCTGGAGAAAGCGTCCGGCCGCGACCTCGACGACTGGACCGAGCGCTGGCTGCGGACCGCCGGCGTGAACACGCTGCGCGCCGACTTCGCGGTCGACGCCGAGGGCGCGTTCACCTCGTTCGCGATCGAGCAGACGGCCGCGGAGAAGTTCCCGGTACTGCGTCCGCACCGCCTCGCCGTCGGGCTCTACCGGCGGACCGACGCCGGCCTGGTCCGGACCGAGCGGTTCGAGGTCGACATCGACGGCCCGCGCACCGAGCTGCCCGAGCTGACCGGCGCCACCCAGCCGGACCTGGTGCTGCTCAACGACGACGACCTCACCTACGCGAAGATCCGGCTGGACGAGCGGTCCCGGGCGACCCTGGTGGAGTCGATCGACCAGCTCACCGAATCGTTGCCGAGGGCCCTCGCCTGGGGTTCGGCGTGGGACATGACCCGGGACGCCGAGATGCCGGCCAGCCAGTACGTCGGGATCGTGCTGCGCGGGATCCGGGCCGAGACCGACCTGACCGGTGTCCGCTCGCTGCTGAACCAGGCGAGCACCGCGATCAACCAGTACGCCGCCCCGCCGAACCGGCCCGCTCTCCGGGCGCAGCTCGAGGAGGCGCTGGCCGGTCTGGTCGCCGACGCCGAGCCGGGTAGCGACCACCAGCTCGCGTTCGTCCGGGCGTACAGCTCGGCGGTGTTCTCCGACGCGGGTGCGGACCGGATCGCGGGCTGGCTGGACGGTCGCGACCTGCCGGAAGGCCTGGCCGTCGACACCGATCTGCGCTGGACGCTGATCGTGGCGCTGGCCCGGCTCGGCCGGATCGACGCCGCCGAGATCGACGACGAACTGACCCGCGACACCACGATCACCGGTCAGGAGCGGGCCGCCCAGGCTCGTGCGGCCCGGCCGACCGCGGAGGCCAAGGAAGCGGCCTGGCGGGTCGCGGTGGAGTCCCAGGACACCCCGAACGAGACCCAGTTCCGGACCATCCTCGGCTTCCAGCAGCCCGGCCAGGAGGCCCTGCTGCGGCCGTACGTCGACAAGTATCTGAGCGCGGCCAAGGACGTGTACACGCGGCTCGGCTCGTCCATGGGCGAGAACGTGCTGGTGTACCTGTCGCCGCGACACCTGGCCGACCAAGCGACGCTGGATGCGCTGACCGGCTGGCTGGCCGCGGAGTCGTCGTCGGTGGACGCCCCGACGCTGCGGTACGTCACGGAGGCTCAGGCCGACCTGACCCGCGCGATCGCGGCACAGGCGACCGACACCGTCTCCTGAGGTTTCTGACAGGCCGGTCTCACTGTGAGACCGGCCCTGTCGCTTTGAACCTCGCAGTGCGGTAAGACTGGAGCGGTGCCCGCCTCTGACCCCGCCTTGGCCGGTGCGGCAGCTGTAGCGCTGACCGGACTCGCAGAGGCGTACAGACCCCGCCCCGTCACTCCCCTGATGCCCTGGCGCTATCCCAACCGCCTGGTGAAGCCGTACATCGTCACGGCCCGCGGCCGGCAGTGGGACGACCAGATGGTCGAGATCGCCCGCAGTACGGCGACCCGGCAGCTCGACTTCGACGACGCGATGGGCGCGGTCGGGCTGGGAGTCGTCGTACTGCATCTGGGCGACGACGGCGTCTATCTGGTGGTGCAGAGCTGGGCGCGGGACTTCCAGTCCCGGCTGAGCCTCTTCAGCGGGATCGAGGTCGACGACCTGCGCCCGGCCCCGATCGGCGCCGGACCGTGCGTCTGGGAGCTGGAGGTGCTCAGCCACGAGCGGACGGCGTACGTGAGCCACATCCTGTCTGCCGAGGTCGACGTCGACGGCTGGCTCGACGACGCCCTCGACACCCGGCCGACCGTTCGGTACGACGGGATCCCTTCAGGGACCTAGTTGTTGCCGGCCGCGTCCAGCCGTTGGCGCTGGTCCGGTGTGAGCTCCAGGTCGGCCGCGGCGAGGCTCTCGTCGATCTGGGCGACCGATGACGCGCCTACGAGTGCCACGGTCGGGATCTCGCCACCTGTCAGCCAGGAAAGCACTACCTGGTTGGCCGTTGCGCCTGTCTCCTTCACGACCTCGTCGAGTGCGCTCTTACGAGCTCTCGTACCGGCGTGGTCGTAAGACTCGTCCAACGGCCTGTCGGCTCGCACGTACCTGCCGCTGAGCAGCGGTGTGTACGCAACCAGCGTGGGACCGGGCTCACCGCGCAGATAGCTCAGCAGGTTGCCGTCGGTGACGCCGATGGTCCCGTCCTTCGAACGGAGACCACCGAGGTCGGTCCTGGCCCGGAAGTACGTGTGGTGGTACTGCAGCAGGTCGTGCGACGGCAGACCGGCCGCGGCCGCCACCGACCGGTACCGCTCGAGCCGCCAGGTCCAGTAGTTGCTCAGCCCGACCAGCCCGACCAGGCCTTCCTGCACGAGCGATCCGAACGTCTCCACCTGCTCCTCGATCGGTACGGCGGGGTCGTCGATGTGGGCGTAGTACACGTCCACGTGGTCGCGGCCGAGGTTGTCCAGGCTGCGGGCCAGTGATTCCTTCACCACCGGCGCCGACAGCCCTTCCAGGTTCTCGCTCAACTGCTTGGCCGGCTGCGGCGGCCGCCCACCCACCTTGGTCGCGATGGTGAGCTCGTCGCCCACCCCGCGGCTCTTCAGCCAGTGGCCGAGCAGCTGCTCGCTCTCGCCGCCCTGGGTACCGTTGACCCAGAACGCATAGTTGTTGGCGGTGTCCACGAACGTCCCGCCGGCCTCGACGTACCGGTCCAGGACCGCGAACGAGGTCGCCTCGTCGGTCACCGTTCCCATCAGCATCGCCCCGAGGGCGATCACGCTGACCCGGCGCTGTCGCGCGGGGTCGCTCCCAATCGTCAGCTCTCGCATGCGGTCAGCCAAACAACTAGAGCGCTGTCTAGGTCAAGCCCCTTGGCAGAATGCGTCGTCGATGAGGTCCTTGGCCGCCTTCTCCTGCGCCATGGCGTCCGGCAGCGAGTCGTTGAGCTGGGTGGACATCGAGACGACGACACTGCGCCGGCCGTCCGCGCTGACACCCGTCCGCGTCCGGTAGCCGATCTGGTCGCCGCTCGGGATCCACACCGTGCCGCCGCACGGGAGGTCCCGGGAGAAGACGCCCAGACCGTACCGCGCGTCCGGCCAGAAGTCGTCCGTACTGCCGTCGGTCCGCACCGTGCGCATCAGCTCCCGCCGTTCCGCGGGCCGCAACAGCCGGCCGTCGAACACCGCGCGCACGATCGCGTCCAGGTCCTTCAGGGTGGAGATGTACCCGCCGGACGCGTCCGCGTCGATCAGCTCGGTGGTGTCGGTGTACGTCGCGGCCGCGAAGCGCGTGTACCCGTGCGCGTACGGCGGGGCGATCCGCGGGTCGGTCCTCGGGAAGTACGTGTTCGCGAGCCGTAGCGGGCGGACGATCCGGCGGTCGACCTCGTCGTACCAGGTCCGTCCGGTGACCGCCTTGATCACCAGACCGGCCAGGTCGTAGCCCGTGTTCGAGTAGCTCCAGCCCTGGCCCGGCTGGAAGTCCGGGCGGTGGCTGAGCCCGGCGCGGACGATCTCGTCCTCGGTGTGGACCGTGTAGCGGCGTTCGTAGTACTGCTGCGCGTTCTCGATCAGCGGGAACTTGCCGTCGTAGATGCCGGCGGTGTGCTGCAGCAACTGCCGGACGGTGATGCGTTGCCCGTCGTACCCGTTGCCCTGCACGAGTCCGGGCAGCCAGCGCTCGACCGGGTCGTCGAGCCGCATCCGGTGCTCCGCCACGAGCTGCAGGACCACCGTGGCGACGAGCAACTTGTTGGTACTTCCAATCCGGAAATGTCCATCGGGTCGCGGCGGCCGACCGCCCAGCTCGCCGACTCCGCTGACGACGGTCCGCGAGCGGGCACCGGTCGTCTCGCGGACGATCACGCCGGTCACACCGGTCGCGCGGATCGCGTCGGCATCTCGCTGGAGGGACGACCGGCCGGTCGCGACAGCCGTCGCCGGTGCGATGGTTGCGGCGAGTACGAGGGTGATGGCGAGCAGACGCTTCATCGGGGTGACTCCTTCCAAGCCGTTGGCCCCGACCTTTCCAAGCCGTCCGCGCGCGGACCATCGCCTTCGGACCCGGGCTGTGGTCGCGCGGGCGCTACCCGCGAGGGTCAAACGATTGTTGGTCGGCGGATCGTGAGGACGCGTGTGCGGTCCGCGATTTCCCTTGTGGGAAAGAGATTCTTGCCACCTGAAAGCTGCTCACTTTCCCTGGAGTTCGGTTTAAGCTGCACCGGAGTTCTTGGGGAGGGACCGTTGTCGTGACACGTGTCGGGCATCGCCGGAAGAAGAAGCGGTCGCGGAGTGCGATCAGCGCGGGCATCGTGGCCGGGCTGGCGCTGGCTGCCGTGTTCGCGGTCATCCTGACGCGCGGCACCACCACGGATCCGACGGCCGACGGGCTGGGGATCGGCTCGGGGATGGGCGCAGGAATGGGCTCTGGGACCGACGACGGGGCCGCGGCGCCGACCGCGAGCGCGTCCGGGAGCGTCACGAAGGCGGACCGCCGGCCGCCGGTGTCGCAGACCAAGCCGACCGCCAAGGCGCAGACCACGACCCTGCCGCCGGTGAACACCGGCCCGGAGTCCCCGAAGTTCATGCACGGCCAGTGGATCGCCGTCCTCGACAAGTACCCGGCCGAGGCAGGCGACACCGCGAAGGCGACCGCCACCAAGGTCACCCGGTCCGGGATCCCCGCGAAGGCGATGCTGGTCAACGGCCAGTACCGCGGCCTGACCGACAGCTCCCTGGCGCCGATCACCGGGACCTGGGTCGTGTACCTCGGCCCGGGCACGTCGTCCGAGCAGATGCTCAACCTCTGCCAAGACCCGCGCACGCAAGCGGCGTACCCAGGCCCCTGCCCGACCTACGAACCAGCCGGCTGAGGTACATCGTCCGTTGCGAGGCGGGCGTGGAGGTGGGAGTCGTGTCGCTGGCCGGTCGGCTCGACGTAGTAGTCGCGCATCACGCCTTCGAGGCGGAAGCCGGCCCGGAGTGCGACGTGGCAGGAGCCCTCGTTGACGAGCGAATGGTCGAGCGAGATGCGGTGCAGGCGGAGGCCGTCGGTGGCGAAGCCCCACCGGGCCGCCGCGTCCAGGGCGCGGGCACCGAGCCGGCGTCCGCGGGCGACCGGGCTCACCCAGTACGCCGCGACGGCCTGGTCGGGCACCCGGTGCACATCCCGCAGCGAGACGTTGCCGATCACCTGGTCGGTGTCCCACTCGGCGATCGCGAAGACCGCGTTGCCGCGCGCCCAGCCGTCGATCCGCGGCTCCAGCCACCGCCGGGCCCGGAGGTCCGCCGGAGAGCTGATCACCGCGGTCCCGGCCGTCCAGCGCAGGATGCCGGGATCCTGCAGCGCGGCGGCCACCGCGGCCTCGTCGGACGCGACGAACGGGCGGAGGACCACATCGCCCAGCTCGATGCGATGTGGTCGCAGTGCTGCCATGGTTCTAGAGCTTGTGCGGCTCGTTGTTCGCGTGCAGCAGCGGCGCCTGGTGCGCGTGCGCCCCGAGCTGCTGGACGCCGGTGACCAGACCGCCGGCGAGGTCGCCGGTCGCGAACGACGTCTGCATGGTCAGCGCGGCCAGGCCGGCGGACGCGTCCGACAGCTGGCGGCGGGCCTGCTCGCCGGTCACGATCTCCAGCCGGCGCCCGGCCGGGTCGACGTACACCAGGACGGTGCTGTCCGGGTCGTCCAGCTCGTTGAGCAGCTCGATCGCGAACGGACGGGTCTCGGAGTCGGCGCCACCGACGTACACCGAGAAGTGCAGGCCGGACGCCTCCTCGGCGTTCCGGACCGCGCGCTCGATGTCGTAGAGCTGATCAGGGGTGAAAGCGTCACCAGCTGGCACTTGCGCCTCCGATGGTGCGGGCGACGCCGGCACCGGCCGTCGCGGTGGCCGGAGCGGCGGGCTCCAGCTCGGGCAGGTGGGCGGGGTCGGGCTTGGTCGCCGTCGGGCCGTTGATCCAGACCGGCGGTGCCCACCAGGACAGCCCCGGACGGTACCGCGGGCCGTTCGCGATCGAGGAGGCGAACGTCAGCAACGCCACCACCGCGATCACCAGCACCGGAATCCCGACGAACACCAGCAACGAGTGCCCGGACAATTCAGCAATCACGCCAGAAGCCTAGTACCTGACAGCTGCCGGAGGAGCCACCGCCCCTCCAGCAGCCCTCTGCAACGTCAGCAGCCGCCGCAGTCTCCCCGCCAACCCGCGCGAAGCGCGGCTGCTTGTTCTTCTCTCAGCAGCCGCCGCAGTTGTAGTACGTCACGTCCCAGTGGGAGCCTTCGTCGGCGTAGATGTTGCCGGCGCCGGACTGCCACTGCGGGTAGCCGTCGCCCCGGTTCGCGATCCGGGTGAACCCGTGGATGTAGTTCGTGATGCAGGTGTTCTTCCCGAGGTCGACCTTGTACCCGTTCCAGTGGCTGTACGTACCACTGGCATGCCCGGTCTCGGTCCCACCGGTGATGTTGATCGCGCACCCGCTCGCGGTCTTGAGCGTGCGGACGCCGTACACGGTGCTGTCGTTGATCTGGTCGAAGGAGGTACAGGTCGCCACGTTGCGGTTCGAGCAGTTGCCGCTGGACGACCAGGTGATACCGGCGGCGCGGAAGATCGCGGTCGCCTGGGCGTGCGTCATCTTGGTGACCGCGGAGGCCTGTTCGACCATCACCACACCGGGCAGCAACCCAGCCAGGACGGCGACCAGCGGTACGACGACGCGTCGGAGCACAGATTTCATGGGGGACACTCCTTGAAACGGGGCGGTTTTTCAAGAAGTGAGTTTCCCGCGAAAGATATTTCCGAAACGCGGTGCCCTAGATGTTCAGCGCGCCGATCAGGCGGCGTAGCCGCAGGTTGTTCGGGAGGTCCTCGACCAGCACCGGCTCGCCCTCCGGTCCACCGAGCGGCACCCGCCAGTTCGGGTACTCGTCGGTGGTGCCCGGCTGGTTCTGGGTACGACGCTCCCCCACGGCGTCCGTCAGCGCGACACCGACCAGCTTCGACGGCGTGTGCGCGACGTACCGGTGCAGCGCCTCGACGATCCGCTCGACGTCGCCGTCGGTGTTGCTGAGCAGGTGGCGCTCCCGGAGCGCGTTGAGCCACGCGTCCCGGTCAGCCTCGTCAACAGCGAGCTCCTCGGCCACAGGTCGCGTCAGCAGGCCCAATCGGTTCCGGAGCTCCACATGGTCGCCGGCCAGGTACCCAGCCGTCGGCGGCAGGTCATGCGTCGTCACTGTGGCCAGACAGAGCTCCCGCCACCTCTCCGGCGCCAGGGGCTTCCCGTTGGCGTCCCGCTCGAACCAGAGCACCGACGTACCGAGAACGCCGCGTTCGGTGAGGTAGTCGCGGACCCACGGCTCGACAGTGCCCAGGTCCTCACCGATCACCGTGACCCCGGCGCGCTGCGCCTCCAGCACCAGGATGCCCACCAGCGCCTCGTGGTCGTACCGGACGTACGTGCCCTCGGTAGGACGCTCCGGCGACGTCACCCACCACAGCCGGAACATGCCGAGGATGTGGTCGATCCGCAGCCCGCCACCGTGCCGCATCACCGCTCGCACCAGGTCCCGCCAGGCGGCGTACCCGGTCTCGGCCAGCGCGTTCGGGCGCCACGGCGGCTGCGACCAGTCCTGCCCCTGCTGGTTGAACGCGTCCGGCGGGGCACCCACGTGGATGTTCTGCGCGAGCACGTGCTGCAATGCCCACGCGTCGGCCCCGTCGGGATGTACGCCGACGGCCAGGTCGTGCACGACGCCCAACGCCATCCCGGCCGCCTTCGCCCGCGCCTGCGTACGCCCGAGCTGCTCGTCCAGCTGCCACTGCAGCCAGCAGTGGAACTCGACCGCGTCCGGGTTCTCGTTGCGGAAGGCAACAACAGCCGGTGACATCGGCTCCTGCAGTTCCTCCGGCCACTTGCTCCACTCCGGGCCGTGGACGTCGGCGATCGCGGCCCAGGTCGCGAAGTCGATCAGCCCCTGGCTCTCGCGGTCGCAGTACGCGCCGTACTCCGCGATCCGCCCGACCGACGGCTGCACGCGGAACAGCACCTGGAGGGCCTCGCGCTTCGCGGCCCAGACGGTGTCCCGGTCGAGCGCGGTCGAGTCCTCGCTGAGCGCCCGCGCCTGCAGCGCCAATGCCCGGACCTGGTCGCGCTCCATCGGCGCGAGGTCGCCGTACTCGTCGATGTCCTCGATGCGCAGGTAGATCGGGTTCCCGAACCGCCGGGACGCCGGGAGGTACGGCGACGGTTCCATCCGGCCGGCCAGCTCGGCCGCGTGCAGGGGGTTCACCAGGACGAAGCCGGCACCCAGGTCGTGCGCCGACCAGGCAGCCAGGTCCCCCAGGTCGTGCAGGTCGCCGATCCCCCAGGAGCGCCGGGAGCGGACGGAGTACAGCTGCAGGACCCAGCCCCACGTGCGCGGCAGCTTCTCGGGCTCCAGCTTCCGCGGCGTGACGATCAGCGTGCTGACCGAGATCTCCGGGTTGGTACCGATCCGCGCGCACAGCCGGTGATACCCGAGCGGCAGGTCGCCGGGCAGCTGGAACGTCGCCTCACCGACCTGTACGCCGTCGACCCACTCCGGCTCGACCCAGTGGTCCTGCTGCGGGATGTCCCGCCGCTGACCGCCGTCCTCGAGGTCCACCCACACCTCCGCGGCCGACCCGTGCGGTACGTGGACGGCGAACCAGGGCGTCCAGCCCTCACGCATCACGACCGTGGCCGGCAGCGTCCGGCGCCAGCGCGCCTGCTGGTGCTCAGCCAGCGCAAGGGCGGCCTTCTCCGGCGTGGACGCATCGACACCGAGTGCCGCGAGTACGTCGGACACGACCTCGCTGGAAACGACCACGTGCTCGCCTTGCCAGTTCCAGTACTCCGTGGCCACGCCATGGGCGACTGCAAGCTCGACAAGGGCCGGAGTGGGAGCTGTCACCCCAGCGAGTCTGCCGTATCAACCGCGCGTACGGCCAAACGGCGCGCGTTGCGTTACTCGTTCGAGCGACGACGGCTCAGCATCAGCACCGCCAGCAGCAGTACGCCGCTCGCGACGACCAGGCCGATCGCGACACCGCCGAGGTTGTCGGTCAGCTGGTACAGGGCCGTCGGCCAGATCACCAGGAGGATCGCGCAGCCCACCACGGCGTACGCCGAGCGCCGGGTCCGCCCGTACGCGACCAGCAGCGCGGCCGGTCCCGCCGTACCGACGGCCAGCGCCATGATCTCGCCGCGCTCCTGCACCAGCCAGCAGATCGACGAGCTGAACATCGCGGCTCCGGCCAGTGACCACGACGTCACCTGGTCGCGCACCAGGCCGAGCATCGCGAACACGAACGCGACCACGATGAAACCGGTCCCGGCGATGCCGGCGCTGTTCGCGGCCGACCCGGTGTCCGGAGTCAGGACGTCCGAGGTGATCACCAGCACACCGACGGCCAGGATCCCAAACGTTGCCACCAGCAACGAAGACTCCTTGAGCCACCACAGTCCGCCGGCCGCCAGCGCGAGCGCCACGACCACCCCGGCGACCCGCCCGGGCTCCCCCTCGATCGCCACGTAGGTCGCGAACCCGGTCACGCAGCAGCCCAGCGACGCGAGCGCCGCACTCAGCTGCGCACGACGCCCGAGCAGCGCCAGCAGCACCGCGACACCGAGCAGTACGACGGCGGCCGTCGTACCGGTGGTGATCCGCGCGGCACGGCCCATCTCACCCCAGTTCGCCAAGGTCAGGAGCGCGACGGCGCCGAGCAGCAGCGCGCCGCCGACGTACCCGAGGACCTCGACCAGCGCGTTGGTATGGACCGGTGCCGGGCGGGTCTTCGGCGGAGCCGGTTCGGCCGGTTCGGCGGGCTCTGCCGGGGGCCGGGGCCGGCCCGGGTCCGCGAGGGCCGCGTCGATCTCGGCGTCGGCGGCGTCCCGGATCGAGTCGGCCTGGTACTGGCGCAGCACACCAGCACTCACGAGCCTGGAAAGCTCGTCGTCCAGCCGACTCGACATGCGATCGCTTCTCCTTGTCAGCCCTACTACCATCGGGCGGCGAGATGCCTATTCTGACCAGCTACCTTGCGTCCCTAGTCAGTCACCCCCTGTTTTCGCTGCCGAGCTCCTTCCCGACCTTCTTCCGGACGGACTCGAGCGGCAAGCTGGAGATGACCGATCAGATCATCGTCGTACCGGCCCGGATCGCCGGTCTGATCATCGGTTTCTTCGTGCTCCGCTGGGTGTTGCACAAGATCATCCGCCGGTTCGCCCGGCGGACCGGGAACGGCGCCGTCGCCGGCGTGCTCGCGAAGTCCAAGCGCGGCCAGGAGTTCGTCGAGAACACGCTGGCCAACGAACGCCGGGCGCAGCGGGCGGAGACGATCGCGTCGCTGCTCACCAGCGCCGTGACGATCGTGCTCACCGCCGTCCTGGTGGTGATGGTGCTGGCCGAGCTCGGGTTCAACATCCTGCCGGTGATCGCCTCGGCGAGCATCATCGGCGTCGCGCTCGGCTTCGGCGCCCAGACGCTGGTGAAGGACTTCCTGGCCGGCGTGTTCATGATCTTCGAGGACCAGTACGGCGTCGGCGACCTGATCGACATGGAGAAGGCGACCGGCACCGTGGTCGCGGTCGGCCTGCGGATCACCACGCTCCGCGGTGAGGACGGCACCACCTGGTACGTCCGCAACGGCGAGGTACTCCGGGTCGGCAACCTGACCACCCGCGACCCGAACAGCGGCGGCTCCTCCGGTGTCGGCTCCGGCATGGAGAAGGAAGAAGAGGCCAAGGCCGACGAGGGACCGGCGCACGGGTCCCAGGACTGAGATCCGGCAGCTGTTGACGCCTTGCGACCGGAGGGTCATGATCGAGCAGAATCATTAGGAAACCTTCCTATTGATTCGAGACTCTGACCGCCCCCCGATCCAAGGAGAGTCATGAAGATCCTCGTGAGCGCGGTGACCGCCGCGTGCCTGGCGACCGGCATCGCGTCCGTCGCACAGGCGAGCACCCGGCCGGTACCCACCCCGCAGGTCCGAGCCGATGCAGCCGCCATGCCCGCGGCGCCGTACCTGTATCTCGGCTGGGGGAACCCGCAGAAGCCGGCCGACGTGATGAAGGCCGCCGGGAACAAGTGGTTCACGCTCGCCTTCGTGCTGTCCGACGGCGGCTGCAACCCGAAATGGGACGGCAGCCGGCCGCTCACCGGCGGGTCCGACCAGTCCGCGATCAACAGTATCCGGGCGGCCGGCGGCGACGTGATCCCGTCGTTCGGCGGCTGGTCCGGCAACAAGCTCGGCGAGAAGTGCAGCTCTGCCTCGGCGCTGGCCGGCGCGTACCAGAAGGTCATCGACGCCTACCAGCTGAAGGCGATCGACATCGACATCGAGGACACCGAGTTCCACAGCTCGGCCGCCCGGCAGCGGGTGGTGAGCGCGCTGAAGATCGTGAAGAGTAAGAACCCGGGGATCACGACGTACATCACGATGGGCACCGACCAGAGCGGGCCGGACGCCTCGGGCGTCGACCTGATCAAGAAGGGCGCGGCCGCCGGGCTGGCGAACGACGGCTGGGTGCTGATGCCGTTCGACTTCGGTGGCGGCTCGACGAACATGGCCACGCTCACCAAGCAGGCGGAGGAAGGCCTCAAGGGCCGGCTGAAGAGCGCGTACGGCTACTCCGACGACGAGGCGTACCGGCACATGGGCATCTCGTCGATGAACGGCAAGACCGACGACGCCGGCGAGACCGTCCGGCTGTCCGACTTCAAGACGCTGCTCGCGTACGCCCAGCAGCACCACCTGGCCCGGTTCACGTTCTGGGCCGTCAACCGCGACCGGCAGTGCTCCGGCGGCGGCGACGGTGACACGTGCAGCGGGATCTCTCAGAACGCGTACGACTTCACCAAGGTGATCGCGCAGTACCGGCGCTGAACATGCGAGTGCCCCGGCCGACCGGCCGGGGCACTCGGCAGAACGTCAGGCGGTGAAGGTGACGTCCAGCGTGATCGGGACCGCGGACAGCGCCTGCGAGACCGGGCAGTTCTTCTTCGCGCCCTCGGCGAACTCCGCGAACTCGTCGGCGGTCAGGCCGGGGACGTTGCCGTTCACGGCCAGCTTGATGCCGGTGATGCCCTCACCCGGCTGGAACGTGACGTCGGCCTGGGTGTCGATCGAGGCCGGCGCGTGGCCGCCCTGGGCGAGCGCGTGCGACAGCGCCATCGAGAAGCAGGTCGAGTGCGCGGCCGCGATCAGCTCTTCCGGGCTGGTCTTGCCGTTGGCATCGTTCGCGCGGGAGGCCCAGGTGACGTCGTAGGTGCCGACGCCCGAGGACTCGAGGGCGACCTGGCCGGCGCCCTCCATCAGCGAGCCTTCCCAGTGCGCCTTCGCCGTACGGATGGTAGCCATGCTCGTGTTGTCTCCTTAGAAGAGGTTCAGCGTCCGGACACGTCGATCGCGCCGGGATAGTTGGGTTCGTCGGTGTTCACCATGCTGTGCGCGGCCATCACCATGTAGGTCCAGATCTGCTCGTCCTGCTCGGGTGTCAGGCCGAGCTCGTCCAGCGCGGCCCGCATGTGGCCGAGCCACCGGTCCCGTTGGCTCGGGGTGACGGCGAACGGGGCGTGCCGCATCCGCAGCCGGGGGTGCCCGCGCTGCTCGGAATACGTCCGCGGACCGCCCCAGTACTGCTCGAGGAACATCCGGAACCGCACCTCGGCCGGGCCGAGGTCCTCCTCCGGATACATCGCCCGCAGCTCCGGGTCGGCGGCAACGCCGCGGTAGAACGCGGCCACCAAGCGGTGGAAGGTGTCCGCCCCACCGACGGCATCGTAGAAGCTCTGCTGCTCAGTCATCTCGGATCCAGTCTCTCAAGTGGTCGAAACGTGCTGCAGCAGGGCTGCCCGTTCGTCGTCCCCGAGGGACCGTTTCGCGTGCGTCGCACCGTCGACGGCGACGATCACGGACTCCGCCTTCGCGTACACGTCGTCGGACTCGCCACTGCGGTCCACGATCCGGGAGCCGAGCGTGTACGACGACGTACCGACGGCGCTGATCCACACGTCCACGTCGTACGGCGGGTGCCGGAGCAGGATCGGGCGGAGGTAGTCGACCGTCTGGCTGACCAGGACGCACGGATACTGCTCGAAGTAGTCGCCGGTCGCGGCCATCAGCTGGGTGAGGAACGCGATCCGCGCTTCCTGCAGGTAGTCGAAGTACCGGACGTTGTTGACGTGGTCGTACGAGTCGATGTCGGACCACCGGACCTGGACCTGGTACGTGTACATCAGGCGCCCACCAGCTTCTCGAGCGCGGTCCGCTCCTGCGGGGTGATCCGGCGCAGGCGGTTCGCCGCGAAGTCGAACGGCACCAGCCGGGTGCGGGCCTCGACGTACGTACGGCGTTCCGGCTCGGCGTCCAGGATCTCGTAGTCGACCGTGAACGACGCCGCCTTGATCTCGCTGATCCACAGCTCGATCCGGACCGGCTCCGCGCGGAAGTGCAGCGGCGCGCGGTACTGCACCTCGTGCCGGGCGACCAGCAGCCCGGTCTCGAGCGTGTCGGCGCCGAGCTCCTTCGCGGTCCGGAACAGGAAGTCGACGCGGGCGTCCTGGAGGTAGTCGACGTACCGGCCGTTGTTCACATGACCGAGCGCGTCCATGTCGCCCCAGCGCAACGGACAGTGGTAGACGTGGCGGTTGTGATGATCCACACCCACGATCATGTCATCCGGGGTACCTCCGGCGTGACAGACCGTGGGTAATGTCATCTTCGGCAGACCAGTGGACGATTGGAGTGGTTGATGAGCGAGCAGCGGGTGGCGATCGTGACCGGGGCGGCCCGGGGAATCGGCGCGGCGGTCGCGCAGCGGCTCGCCGCGGACGGGAACGCCGTCGCGGTCGTCGACCTCGACGAGGGTGCCTGCGCCGCGACCGTGCAGGCGATCACCGACGCCGGCGGCAAGGCGATCGCGGTCGGTGCCGACGTCAGCAAGTCCGACCAGGTCGCGGCCGCGGTCGAGCGGGTGGCGTCCGAGCTGGGCGCGCCGACGATCCTGGTGAACAACGCCGGCGTGCTGCGCGACAACCTGCTGTTCAAGATGTCCGAGGACGACTGGGACACGGTCATGTCGGTGCACCTCAAGGGCAGCTTCCTGATGTCGAAGGCCTGCCAGGCGCACATGGTCGAGGCGAAGTACGGCCGGATGGTGTTCCTGTCGTCGACCTCGGCGCTCGGCAACCGCGGCCAGGCGAACTACGCGTCCGCGAAGGCCGGCCTGCAGGGGCTGGCGAAGACGCTGGCGATCGAGCTGGGCAAGTTCGGCGTCACCGCGAACGCGATCGCGCCGGGCTTCATCGAGACCGACATGACGGCGGCCACCGCGGCCCGGGTCGGCGTCGACTTCGAGGAGTTCAAAAAGGCGACCGCCGCGACCATCCCGGTGCAGCGCACCGGCAAGCCGGAGGACATCGCCGCCGCCGCGTCGTTCTTCTGCAGCGAGGAGGCCGGTTTCGTCTCCGGCCAGGTGCTGTACGTCGCCGGCGGACCCCGCAACTAGAGGAGCCCTCATGCCGCAGACCTTCAACGGTGCCGACGAGGTGTCGCACGCCGTCGGTACCCAGCTCGGTGAGACCGAATGGCTGGAGATCACCCAGGAGCAGGTGAACCAGTTCGCCGACGCGACCGGTGACCACCAGTGGATCCACGTCGACGTCGAGCGCGCCGCGAAGGGCCCGTACGGCGGGACGATCGCGCACGGTTACCTGACGCTGAGCCTGATCGCGCGCTTCGGCGACGAGCTGTTCAAGGTCGACGGCGTGACGGCCAAGCTGAACTACGGCGTGAACAAGGTCCGCTTCCCGGCGCCGGTCCCGGTGGGCACCCGGGTCCGCGCCGGCGCGTCGATCTCGAACGCCGTCGAGACCCCGGCCGGCGTCCAGGTGTCGCTCAACTGGGTGATCGAGCTGGAGAACTCGACGAAGCCCGCCTGCGTCGCGGAGACCGTCGTACTGCTCGTTCCCTAGAGGGGGCAGATCAGCACCGCGTGCGTGGCGATGCGGTGATAGCCGAGCCAGTCGTTGACCGCGAGCATCGGCGCGTTGCCGTCGTAGTTGGCGGTGTACGCGCCGCGCACGCCGGCCCCGGCGGCACGCCGCAGGGCGGTGGCCTTCACCAGCTTCGCGAGGCCGCGGCCGCGGTACTCCGGCAGCGTCGAGGTCATCTTGGACCAGATCATCGTGTGATCGCCGAGGCCCATCGTGAACGCCACGATCTGGTCGCGGTAGGTCGCCGCCACGCTCAGGTCGAGGACCGTGTCCGCGGACTGCCAGACGGCGGCCAGCCATTCGTCGTACGGCCGCGCGGAGATCTTCGCGTCCCCCGGCTTGGTGCGCTGGGCGACCACGTCCGCGGCGTACAGGTCCTCGGGCCGTACGTCGGTGAGCGCGACCAGCTGGACGGCGGACGGCGGCTCGGGGTGCTCGGCAACCTTCCGCGGGTCGATGCCCGCGTAGTGCACCTGCCGCGTCTGCCGGTACCCGAACCGCGCGGCCCACTCCACCGACGCCGGGTCCGCGAACACGCGCGCACTCGTCGCCCCGGCCGCCCGCAGGTTCGCGTGCGTTGCCTCCAGCAACTGCGTGCCGATCCCGCGGCGCCGGTGCTCCGGCCGGACCAGCAACCTGAGCTGGCCGTCCAGTGGATCCGAACCGGCGATCAGCCCGGTCGTTGCCCAGCCCACCAGTTCACCGCCGTCGAGCGCGACGTACGTCGCCCGCCCCGGCACGCCCGGCCGGGCCAGGTCGCGGGTCAGCATGCCACGTGTGGTCGCCAGATACGGAACCAGCGCGTCGTGCAGCGCCACGGCCTGATCGACATCCCCCGGACCGGCCGCCCTGATCTCCATCCAAAACTCCTTGGGCACTCCAACAACGAGTCCCCCGGAATCTAACGCTCTTTCAGGTGCATACCGGAAGTAAAGGGATTACAGCTCTGTCTCAGAGGGTTCGCAGCAGGCCCAGCTCGGTCTGCACGCGGCGGTAGCCGAGCCAGTTGTTGACGGCAAGCATCGGCCCGTTGGCGTCGTCGTTCGAGGTGTACGCCGACGTGATCCCGGCCGCGATCGCCTGCCGGAGCGCGACCGACTTCACCACCTTCGCCAGCCCCTTGCCGCGGTACGCCGGGATCGTGCCGGTCATCCCGGACCACATCCGGTCACCCGCTGTCTCGACGACCGTGAACGCCGCCACCTCGGCACCGGCCATCGCCGCGACGCTGAGCGACTTGTCCAGCGACGGGCTGTTCCAGATCTCCTCGAGCCATTGGCCGTACTCCACTGCGTCCAGCGGCGAGTCGCTCGGCTCGTCCAGCGACGCGATCGAGTCGGCCTCGTACGCCGCGTGCGGGTCGACCTTGTCGAACCGGACCAGCTCGATCCCGTCCGGCGTCGGCGGCTGCTCCGGCAACCCGGTCGGCTCCGTCAGCTCCAGCCCGGCGTAGTGCATCTGCCGCGTCCCGTCGTACCCGAGCTTGCGGGCGAACTCGAGGCCCTCCGGCTGGACGAACGTGCGAACCCGCACGGCGCCGACCTCGGTCAGATGCTGGTGCAGGCGCTCGGCGAGCTCGCTGCCGATGCCCTGCTTGCGGTGGTCCGGGTGCACGAACACGAGCATCCCGGCCTGCCCGGGTTCGCTGGTCCACACGTTCAGCCCGGCCGACGCCCAGGCAACGATCTCGCCGTCGCGTTCGGCGACCAGCGGGAGGAACCGCTCCCCCGGTGCCTGCACAGTCAGCATGTGCCGGGCCGCCGCGACCGACATCACCTTGTACGGCGCCACCACCCGCCGTACCGCCGCCACCGCCTCGGCGTCGTCCGCCACAGCCTGCCGTACTACCGCCCGAGTCCTCATGCTCCGCGACCCTAGCCAGCGGGCCGTACGCACGCCACGCATTAAGAGACGTGATCGCGCGAGTCCCGTGATTCGGCTGTGGGGCGAACTCGTATTAAAGTAGCGCGGTGCTGTCGGACTGAATGCCCCGACCGCCGGAAGTGCCATCGTGGTTGCACGCGACGGGGTCACCGGCGGCGGGGCGTCCGCATCTCAGCCGTACCTCGCCACCGCGGCCCGCGCCAACTCCAGCATCCGGCCCCGCAGGTCCGCAGGCTCCAGCACCTCCAGATCACCCGCGAACCCGAGCAGTACGCCGCTCGCCGCCTCCCGGATCCGGAAGTGCAACCGCAGGTGCGGCCACTCGTCGTCGGACGGCACCGCCCGCGGCACCTCCCCCTTGCCCAGCATCGGCGCGGCGATCCGCCGGATGACGCCGACGCTCTCCGGCCGGACCCGCACCAGGACGTCGACGCCGACCGGCGCGTGCCGCTCTAGCCCGGACCGCAGCCGCTCCCACTCGGCCCGTACGTCCAGCCCGTCCGGCCGCTCGGCGGCTCGGCGGCCTCGTCCAGGAGATCCGCCTGCTCGACCCGCGACACCCGGTACATCCGCGCCGCCCCGCGATGCGCCGCCACCAGGTACCAACGGCCGGCCTGCTCCACGAGCCCCCACGGGTCGACCGTTCGTTGCTGGACGCCCCCACTGGCCGACGCGTACCGCAGTCGGACCCGACGGCGTTTGACGACCGCTTGCCGTAGTACCGGCAAGGCGCCGGTGTCCTCGGCGTCCGCGAACCAGCGACGCCGGTCGAGCACGATCGCCCCGGAGAGCGCGTCAGCGTCTCCCTGCAGCTCGGCCGGCAGAGTCGCGGACAGCTTGCCCATTGCGGAGTGGAGCGCGTCCTGCAGCCCGAGCTCGTCCGACAGCGCAGCACGCCCCGACCATGCGAACAACGCCTGCGCCTCCCGCGGCGTGAGCTCGCTGACGTCCGCCCGGTACCCCGGGAGCAGCACACAGCCGCCGTTGCGCCCGCGCTCGCAGTACACCGGCACGCCGGCCGCGGACAGCGCCTCCATGTCCCGCATCACCGTCCGCGAGGACACTTCCAGCCGCTCTGCGAGCTCCCGCGCACTCAACCGCTCGTGCCGCTGCAACAACAAGATGATCTGCAACAACCGGTCCGCCCGCATGTCCCCAACAATATGGGACAGAAGATGTCGTATATATCCCACGATGCTCTCTTCATGACTTTCGTTGAGAACGATCCCCGACCGCTCTTCGTCCGCGCCCTCGACCAGACAGAGCAGCTCGTCAACGCCACCAGCCCGGACGACCTCGCCCTGCCGACGCCGTGCGACGAGTACGACGTGAACACGCTGCTGGGGCACCTGCTGACCGTCATCGCGCGCATCAACCTCGCGTTGCAGGGCGGCGACCCGCTGACGATCCCCATGGTGACCACGGGCGTCGACGACGTACCCGCTGCGTGGAAGGAGCGTCGTGTCGCGCTCGACACCACGCTGACCGACGACACCGTGCTCGGCCGGATCTGCAAGCTGCCCTGGGCAACGCTGCCGGGCGCTGCCGCCATCGTCGGCTACACGGGCGAGCTCACGACGCACTCCTGGGACCTGGCGAAGGCCACGGGTCGCCTGAGCGAACTGGACGACGACCTGGCGACACAGGTGCTGCCGTTGGTCCAGCAGTTCATTCCGGCCGACCAGCGTGGCGGCCACGTCCCGTTCGGCCCGGTGGTGCAGGTCGCCACCGACGCGTCGCCGTACGACCAGCTGGCCGCCTGGCAGGGTCGTCAGCCCTAGACGATCCCGCCGTTCAGGGTGAGGCCGCCGTCGATCGTGATGGTCTGGCCGGTGATCCAGGACGCCTCGTCGGACAGCAGGAACCACACCAGCGACGCGACGTCCTCCGGCCGGCCCAGACGACCCAACGGGTACGTCGCCGCGACCTTGTCTTCACGCCCTTCGTAGAGCGCTCCGGCGAACTTGGTCTTCACCACCGCCGGAGCCACGGCGTTCACCCGGATCTCCGGAGCCAGTTCCACGGCCAACTCCTGCGTCACGCGTGACAGCATCGCCTTGGTGGCGCCGTACCACCCGATGCCGGGCGACGGCGCCAGCCCGGCCACCGAGGACAGGTTCACCACTGATCCGCCGTTGGTGCCCATCCACGCGTCCCGGCACGCCTTCACCCAGGCAATAGCAGCCAGCACGTTCGTGTCGACCATCTTGGAGGCCACGGCCTGATCCACGTCCAGCAGCTTCCCGTAGATCGGGTTGATGCCGGTGTTGTTCACCAACAGATCCACCGAGCCGTACCTTGCCACCGCGGCCGCCACGACCGCACCGCGATGCGTGGCGTCCGCGGCGTTGCCCGCGATCCCAAGGGCGTGCTCACGACCGCCCAAGCTCTGCACGGCCTCGTCCAGCGTCTCCTGGGTCCGCCCGGTGACGACGACACGCGCGCCGTCGGCCACTAGCCGCTGGGCGACTGCCAACCCGATCCCACGCGAGGCTCCGGTGACGATCGCCGTCCGGCCGTCCAAACTCATCAGCTGAGACGCTCGAGCACGATCGCCATACCCTGGCCGCCACCGACGCACATGGTTTCGAGGCCGAACTGCTTGTCCTCGAACTGCAGGCCGTTCACCAGCGTGGTCATGATCCGCGCACCGGTCGACCCGAACGGGTGGCCGAGCGCGATCGCGCCGCCGTGCACGTTCAGCCGGTCCTCGTCGATGCCGAGCTCGCGCGCGGACCCGATCACCTGGACCGCGAACGCCTCGTTGATCTCGACCAGGTCGATGTCGTTGATGCTCATCCCGGCCCGGGCCAGCGCCTGCTTCGACGCCTCGACGGGACCGAGCCCCATGATCTCCGGCGACAGCCCGCTGACACCGGTCGACACGATCCGCGCCAGCGGCGTCAGCCCGAGCTCGCGCGCCTTGGTGTCGCTCATGATCACGACCGCGGCGGCCCCGTCGTTCAGCGGGCAGCAGTTGCCGGCCGTCACCGTTCCGTCCGGGCGGAACACCGGCTTGAGGCCGCTGACCCCCTCGAGCGTCGTCCCCGGGCGCGGCCCGTCGTCCTTGCTCACGACGGTCCCGTCCGGCAGCGTCACCGGCGTGATCTCCCGCTCGAAGAACCCGTTGTCGATCGCCTTCTCCGCCAGGTTCTGCGAGCGGACGCCGAACACGTCCTGGTCCGCGCGGGAGATCCCGCGCAGCGTCGCGACGTTCTCCGCGGTCTGCCCCATCGAGATGTAGATGTCCGGGAGCAGCCCGTCCTGCCGCGGGTCGTGCCAGGTGTCGTTGGTCTCGGCGTACTTCTCGGTCCGCGCCACCGCGTCGGAGAAGAGCGGGTTGAACGAGCTCGGGTCCCCGACGCCCGCCGACCCGAAGTTCTTGTACCGCGAGACGCACTCGACGCCGGCGCTGACGAAGATGTCGCCCTCGCCGGCCTTGATCGCGTGGTACGCCATCCGCGCGGTCTGCGTCGACGACGCGCAGAACCGGTTCACGGTCGTCGCGGGCGTGTTGTCCCAGCCGAGCTGCACCGCGACCCGGCGCGCCATGTTCCCGCCGTGCTCGTCGTGCGGCTCCGCGCAGCCGAGCGCCAGATCCTCGATCTGGTCACCGGTGAGGCCGACCTTCTCGGTGGCCGCCTTGATCATCTGGACCGCGAGGTCGTCGGGCCGGATCGTGGTCAGCGATCCCTTGTTCGCACGGCCGATCGGCGACCGGGCCGTCGAGACGATGACTGCTTCAGGCATGTGTCGTTCCCTTTCAGAGGCCCAGGTCGCGGCCGATGAGTTCCTTCATGATCTCGTTCGAGCCGGCCCAGATCTTCGTCACCCGGGCGTCGCGCCAGGCGCGGGCCACCCGGTACTCGTTCATGTAGCCGTAGCCGCCGTGCAGCTGGACGCACGCGTCCAGGATCTCGTTCTGCACGTGCGCGCTCCACCACTTGGTCTTCGCCGCGTCCACCGCGGACAGCCGGTCCTCGTCGTGCGCGACGATCGCGTTGTCGACGTACGCCTGGGTCACCTCGGCCTTGGTGACCAGCTCGGCGATCAGGAACTTGTTGTACTGGAACGAGCCGACCGGCTGGCCGAACGCCTTGCGCTGCTTCACGTACTCGACCGTCTCGGCCAGGATCTGGGTGGCGTGCGCGATGTTCGACACCGCGGCGCCGATCCGCTCCTGCGCGAGCCGCTCCATCATGTGGATGAAGCCCCGGTCCACCTCGCCCAGGACGTTGTCATCGGCAACGAAGACGTCCTCGAAGAACAGCTCCGAGGTACCGGACTCGGTCTGGCCGACCTTGTCCAGCTTGCGGCCGCGGGCGAACCCGGCCATCCCCTCCTCGACCACGAACAGCGTGATGCCCTTCGCGCCCTTGGACGGGTCGGTGCGGGCGGCGACGATCACCAGGTCGGCCATGTCGCCGTTCGTGATGAACGTCTTCGACCCGTTCAGCACCCAGCCGCCGTCGGTCTTCTTCGCCGACGTCTTCAGCGCGGCCAGGTCCGACCCGCCGGACGGCTCGGTCATCCCGATCGCGGCGACGTACTCGCCGGAGCAGAACTTCGGCAGCCAGCGCTGCTTCTGCTCCTCGGTGCCGAGGTCCACGAAGTACGGCGCGGCGCAGTCGTAGTGGATGCCGAAACAGCTCGACAGCGACGCGGAGACCTTCGACACCTCCTCCGCGAACACCGCGTTGAACCGGTAGTCGCCGACACTCGAACCGCCGTACTCCTCCGGCACGTCCAGCCCGAGGAAGCCCTGCTTGCCGGCTTCCAGCCAGACGGCGCGGTCGATCGTCTTCTCGTCGAGGAACTGCTCCATCCGCGGCACCAGCGAGCGGTCGCAGTACTCCTTCGCGCTGGCACGGAAAGCGTGGTGGTCCTCGTTGAAGATGACGCGCTCCATCCGGGCCTCCCCAAGGTGTGAGATGGTTTGCTAAGCGCTTGCTTAGCTTCACGCGTTTGGTGCAAGGTGTCAACGTGTCCGCAGTCACCGACCCCCTGGTCTGGGAGCACGTCCAGCCCGCCGCAGCCCGCCGGCTACTGACCGGCGCCGTCGACGCGTTCGCCGAGCGCGGATACCAGGCGACCACGACCCGCGACATCGCCTCCCGCGCGGGCATGAGCCCCGCCGCGCTCTACATGCACTACCCGTCCAAGGAACGCCTGCTCTTCGAGATCAGCCTCTACGGCCACAAGGCAGCCCTCGAGGTACTGCGTTCCGCGGACACCGACCCGGCGCCTGCCGACCGGCTGCACTCCTTGGTGGCCGCCTTCACCGCCTGGCACGCGGAGCACCACACGATCGCCCGCGTGGTCCAGTACGAGCTGGCCGCCCTGTCCCCCGAGCACCTGGCCGAGGTCGCGACGATCCGCCGCGCCATCTCCACCCAGATCGAGCGGGTCCTCGCCGACGGGGTCACGGACGGCTCGTTCGCCGTCACGGACCTCCCTGGTACGACGCTCGCCGTACTGTCCCTGTCGATCGACGTCGCCCGCTGGTACACCCCGCACCGCGGCGACCCGGCCGCCCTCGGCAAGCTGTACGCCGACCTCGCGCACCGGATGGTCCAGGCATAGCAAAACCCCGCACCACCTGGGTGCGGGGTTTTCGCCGGGAAGCTCAGGCCTGCAGCGCGGCCTGGACGTCGAGGTGGATGTCCACCTTGTCGCCGATCAGCAGCTTGCCGCCCTCCAGCGGGACGTTGAAGTCGATGCCCCACTCCTTGCGGCTGATCGACGCGGAGGCCTCGAAACCGATGATGGTCTGGCCGTACGCGTTCTGGTCGACACCGAGGAACTCGAACGCGAGCTCGATCGGCTTGGTGACGTCCTTGATGGTCAGGTCGCCGGCGAGCACGTAGTCGTCACCCTCCGCCTTGACGGCGGTGCTGACGAAGGTCATCTTCGGGCTCTTCTCGGCGTCGAAGAAGTCGCCGGAGCGCAGGTGCCCGTCGCGCTGCTCGTTGCGGGTGTGCACGGAAGCCAGCTCCACGGAGACGTTCGTCACGGAGTCCTCGATGGTGTCCTTGACGACGATCTCGCCGCTGAAGTCCTCGAACGTGCCGCGGACCTTGGTCATCAGGTGCCGGACGGTGAAGCCGATCTCGGTGTGCGCGGCGTCGATGGCGTAGGTACCGGCGGCCAGGCCGGGGATGGTGCTGGTCAGGGTGCCGGTGGTGGTGTCGCTCATGAGGTCCTCTCGGGAAGGTGGTGCCACTGGTCGGGGGCGACGCAGCCTGGTTCAATAGTTAAAGCTTCAACCGATGACTACGACGGTAGGCAATAACAGTTTAAATGTCAACCACATTCCCGGTACACTGATCTGGTGACGATGGAGACTGAGATGGACAGGGGGACTCGGTGGCTCGACGCCGAGCAGCAGGTGGCGTGGCGGGCCTACCTGCTGGGGACCGCACGCCTGATGGCGAAGCTCGATGACGACCTTCGTCAGTTCGGCCTGGGGATCAACGACTACGAGATCCTCGTCCGGCTCTCCGAGGCGCCCGACCGGCGTCTCCGGATGGCCGACCTGGCCGACCGGCTGCACCAGAGCCGGTCGCGCCTGACCCACACCGTCGGCCGCCTCGAGGCCGCCGAACTCGTCCGCCGGACGTCGTGCACGAGCGACAAGCGCGGCGTCTGGGCCGAGCTCACCGACGCCGGCTTCGCCCTGCTCGAGCAGGCCGCGCCGTACCACGTGGACGGCGTCCGGGAGAACCTCGTCGACCTCGCCAGCCCCGACGACTTCGCCGCGGTCGGGCGGGTCTTCGACGCCGTCTCCGAGCACATCGGCCAGCGCTGACAGCTGCTCACCTGCCGGTCGGGGCCGGGCTGATCTCCAGCACGGCCTCGTCCCGGTCGGCACCCCGGTAGGCCAGCATCGCGTCCCGCATCCGCCGTTTCAGCGGCGGCACGTGGTTGACCGTGCGCATCGCCGTCCGCATGCCGGCCAGCGCCAGCCGCCCGATCACCGGCTTGTGCACCGGGTCGTCCGCCGTCATCTGGGCGCGCGACTTGATCACGGCGTCGAAACCGTACTCGATCATCTTCGTCTCGTAGTCGCGGACCGCCGCGACCAGCTCCCGGCGGCCGTCCCGGACGTCGATCAGCGCACGACAGAGGTTCACGGCGTCCCGCAGCGCGGTGTTCGCGCCGACGCCGCGGCCCGGGGTCATCGTATGAATCGCGTCACCGATCAGCGTGACGTTCGTACTCTCCCAGGGCTCCAGCGGGACCGAGGTCCAGATGTTCACCGGGAAGCACGTGCCCCGATCGGTGAGCTCGAACAGGCGGCGTAGGTTCGGGTGCCAGTCGGGCGTCAGGTCGAGCGCGACCTTGATCAGCTCGTCGCCCTTGAGGTCCATGATGTTCGCGGGCAGCTTGTCCCGGGTCGCCGACAGGCCCCAGTTGATGTAGTCGCGGGTGTTGTCGAACTGCAGCCCGGGCCATTGCCGGATCAGTTCCTCCGTGTTGCCGCCGATCCCGTGCTTCACCCGGCCGTCGCGGTCCCACTGGAACTCCATCACGTGGATGATGCAGAACAGCCCGCGAGGGGCGTTGATCATCGAGATGCCCTCGAACACCTTCGGCGACAGCAGCTCGGCGCTCTCGTCGGTGATCGGCAGCTTCCCCGCGATCGCGACGATCCCGGTCTCCTCGGTCTGCGCCTGCGGCAGGTACTGCCGGCGTACCCGGGAGCCGGAGCCGTCGGCGGCCACCAGCAGGTCCCCGGTCGCCTCGGTACCGTCGGCGAAGTACGCCGTCACGTGGTCGTCGTACTGCTCGAAGCGCTGGAACTCCTTGCCGAACTCGACGACGTCCTCCAGGCCGGTCAGCAGCACCTGGCGGAGCGTCATCCGGCTGATCGACTTCTCGCTCTCGACCGGGTCCGTCGACGGCGGGACCTCCATCGACAGGACCTCCTTGAAGCCCTCGGTGAGCATGTTGAAGTACTTCGGGTCGCGCGCCTTCGTGGCGACGAACGTGTCGTACAGCTCGGGCGGCAGCAGTGAGTGCAGCGCGCGACTGCCGTCCGGGTCGATCCCGACCCGGTAGCCGTGCAGTCCGTCGGTGCGCAGGGCGTCGCGCTCGAACACCGCCACCTCGACCCCGGCGCGGAGCAGACCGTGCGCCAGCGCGAGCCCGCCGGTTCCGCCGCCGATTACCAGCACCTTCATGTTCTCTCGTCCCTTCGAGTATCTTGGTATTCCGAGTATCTTGGAGATCCGAGAGAAATGCAAGCCCTATGCTGAGGCGGACCATGACAAGTACCCGTGACGAGCTGACCGGCGAGATCCAGCAGCGAATGGTCCGGCTGATCGCCCAGGTCGTGCTGTTCAACCACGCGATCTCGGCCAAGGTCGGGCTCGGCGCCAGCGACTCGCAGTTCATGACGCTGCTGCAGACGTACGGACCGCTGACCCCGCGCCAGCTCACCGAACACACCGGCCTCACCTCCGGCACGGTCACCGGCGTCATCGACCGGCTCGAGGCGCACGGCTTCGTCAGCCGCCGGCCGGATCCGGCCGACCGCCGCAAGGTCGTCGTCACACCGTCGCTGGAGGCGATCAACGAGCGGCTCGCCCCGCTGTACGCGGACCAGGGCAACCGGCTGGCCGGCGTCCTCGCGACCCGTACCGTCGAGGAGCTCGAAACGATCTCGGCGTTCCTCAACGACTCGGTCGCTGAAGCCAGGGACTAAACCGTTTGAGGACGGCACCGCCGTCCGGGACCCTGCTGCACGTGACCGAACCTCATCAGGACGGCCGCGCCGGCATCGATGCGGCGCTGGTACGGCGACTCATCGCCCATCAGTTCCCGCAATGGGCCGACCTACCGGTGACACCGGTCGCGGTCGACGGCTGGGACAACCGCACGTACCGGCTGGGCCCCGAGCTCACCGCCCGCCTGCCGACGGCCGCGGCGTACGTCGCCGCCGTCGCGAAGGAACACACCTGGCTCCCGCGGCTGGCCCCGGAACTGCCGGTCGAGATCCCCGAGCCCGTGGCTCTCGGCGAACCCGGGTTCGGCTATCCACACCCGTGGGCGATCCGGCGCTGGATCTCGGGCGAGACGGTGACGACCGTGGACGACCACGACGAGTTCGCCCGTTCGGTCGCCGACTTCGTCCTCGCGCTGCAGAACGTCGACGCGACCGGCGGCCCGCTCGCCGGAGCGCACAGCTTCTACCGGGGCGCGTCGCTGGAGCACTACCACGACGAGACGGTCGACGCCCTCGCCGTACTGAAGGGCCGCATCGACACGGACCGCTGCCGCGAGATCTGGGACGCGGCACTCGCGGCGCCGTGGGACGGGCCGCCGGTGTGGTTCCACGGCGACATCGCCAGCGGCAACCTCCTCGTCCGCGACGGCCGGCTCTCCGCGGTCATCGACTTCGGTACGTCGGGCGTCGGCGACCCCGCGTGCGACCTGGTGATCGCGTACACGTTCTTCTCCGGCTCCTCCCGCGCCACCTTCCGCGAAGCCGTCGCCCAGGACGACGAGATGTGGGCGCGCGCCCGCGGCTGGGCACTCTGGAAGGCCCTCATCACCTACGAGACACCCGCCAGCCGTCGGGTGATCGACGACGTGCTCGCAAACGCTTGACCCTGGTGCGGGGCGCACACTGGGAGCATCCCTCCATGAAAAGAGCAGATCGATGAGCAGCCCCATCCAGCCCCCGGATGGCAGCGCCCAACTACCGGCCCAAGTGCCGGAAGGCCACGTTCTGGTCAGCAGCAGATGCTGGTCCTGCGGAGCCTTGTTGGGTAAGCATGTCCCCCTCCGGCAGCGCCGTCACCAACATTTCACCTGGACCTGTGAGACCTGCGACGTCGGCTGGGCCGGACCAGGGTCGGATCTGGCCCGTTCCGCCTGAGCCGGCGGAAGGTTCGGACGGGGTCGGCCGCCGGGACCGGCCCCGCCCATGGCGTGTCAGCTGATGCCGACCTCGTGGAAGGCTGCCCTGACGGTCTGCGGTGCCTGGCGGGCGACCACGCCGTCACGCGCCAGGATGCGCGCCATCTCGCTCGCCACATGGGCCGTGTCGGCGAACACCGCCGTCGGCCACAGGTTCTGCAGGGTCGCGTACCAGAGCTTGGCCGCAGGGAAGCTGCCGAGGTCGGTCGCGATCAGGTAGAACACCCGGTTGATAATCCCGCTGTTGACGTGCGGGTCGCCGTTCGGCACGTAGCCCGCCATACTGTCCGGCTGCGGGTCCTTGCCGAGCAGCGGATCGTCGTACGCCGTCCCCGGATGCGCCATCGACCGGATCGCTTCGCCGTACAGGTCGTCGGCCATCACGCCTTCACCGATCAGCCAGTTGAACGTCCCGGCATCCTGGCCGCTGACGTACTGGTCGATGCACGCGCCCATGATGTCCGACGTGGCTTCGTTGAGCGCCCCGGTCTGGTCGGTGTACCCGAGGCCGGCGGTGTACTGCGTGACGCCGTGGGTCAGCTCGTGACCGGGGACGTCGACGTCATTCGTGAAATCCTTGAAGATGACGTTGTCGCCGTTCCCGAACACCATTTCGGAGCCGTCCCAGAACGCATTGTCGTACTGGACACCGAAATTGACGTTTCCGTCGATGGTCAGGCCCGCATTGTCGATCGACTCGCGGCCGAGCACGTCGTGGTAGAACTTCCGGGTCGCGGCCAGCGCGTCGTACGCGGCGTTGACGTTCGCGCCCGCGACCGGCGGGTCGTCGGGGCCGCGAACCAGTTGGACGTTGACGTTCCACTGGTTCTGGTCGTCGTAGATGGCGATGTCACTCTTGCCCGGCTGGGGCTGAGTAAGCGTTTGAAGGGTCGCGTAGGTCGCGCTCTTGCGCTGTTGCCGTAAGGCCTGGTCGGCAATGGCGCCGCGGACGGCGTTCTGCTCCCGGCCCTGCCGCTGCGCGGACCTGGCGATATGGTCGGTGATGTGTGGCGGAACGAAGAAACATGTTGGTGTTGCCATCATTGATACTCCTGGACTCCGAGTGGCGGATGTAGCTGCGGCACTCCGCGCACACGGCGGACCGCGCGCACGCGCGGCCGTCCACCCGAAACCTGCCATAGCCCCCCACCACCCCACGGCCGCGGGGCGGAACGGTTACACCCAGTTGATACCCGGAAACGACAGTTGTCCAGACCGGGGGCTATTCGTTGCAAATACCAACAATTGCCATTCGCATTTATTGATCAAACCAGCGCGGTAACGCCTTCGTATTCACCGATCGGCGCACTTCCGACGGCCTCGTACTCGAGCAGGAGCAGCCCGCCCGGGGTCGCCTCGTGCTTCGTGAGCTTCAGCCCCGCGGTCTCCCCCGGCTGCTCGAACAACCGGCGTCCGTCGCCGATCACCGTCGGCGCCACCACCAGCCGGATCACGTCCAGCAACCCGGCCGCAGCGAGTGCTCGCCCCAGTCGTCCGCTCCCGTGCACCTGCAACTCGGATCCAGGTCGATCCTTGAGCTGCCCGACAGCTTCCAAGGACCTCAGCACGGTCACCGGCTGCCAACCGGCCTCGCCGATCGTCGTACTGACGACGTACTTCGGCAGCGAGTTCATCAGCTCGGTGAAGGGATCATCCGGATCGGTGATCGCCGGCCAGTCCCGCGCGAACGCCTCGTACGTCCGCCGGCCGAGCACCAGCCCGTCCGCGAGCCGCAGCCACTCGGCGGCCCGCCGTACGAAGGTCTCGTCCATGTACGGCACCAGCCAACCGCCCCGGGTGAACCCGTCACTCATGTCCTCGGTCGGCGAGCCCGGACCCTGATACACCCCATCCAGCGTCACGAACTCCGTCAGTACCAGCCTCATCCCTCGACCACCGCCGCGAGCTGCTTGGTCACGGTGCCCCACCCGTCCGCGAACCCGAGCTCCGCGTGCAGCCGCCGGCTGGCCGGATCCCCGTGCCGCGCGATCATCCGGTACTCCGTACCCTCCGGGTGCTCGGCCAGCAGCACCTCGGCCGTGACCGCGATCGGCTGCGGGGCCGCCGGCCGCCAGGCGCTGTCGATCGCATTCGTGAACACGATCCGCTCGAGCTCGTCGACCACCAGGAAGCTCGCGTCGAGATGCGGCCCGAACGTCGTGCCGTCGTCGCTCAGCTCGGTCACCATCGCGCCACCTGGGCGCACCTCGAGACGGCGTACCCGGCAGATCGCCGGCGCCGGAACCCACCACTGCGCGAACCGTTCCGGATCACTCCACGCCCGCCAGACCTTCTCCCGTGGCGCCCGGATCACCCGCTCCACAACCAGATCCAGCTCCGGATCGAACTCCGACTTCACACGTCCTCCTCGGTGACGAAGCGCTCCAACCGATCGGTGCGCTCTTCCCAGATCCGCCGCTGCTCGGCCAGCCAGTCGTCGACGACGGCGAGCCGTTCACGGTTCAGCACGCAGGTCCGCACCCGGCCGGTCTTGACCGTGCGGATCAGCCCGTTCGACTCGAGCGTCCGGACGTGCTTCATGAACGACGGCAGCGTGATCGGGTACTCCGCGGCGAGTTCACCCACGCTCGTCGGGCCACGACCGAGCCGCCGGATCACGCTCCGGCGGGTCGGGTCGGCCAGTGCGACGAACACCCCGTCGACCTCATACTGTGCCATGAGGCTAAGTATTGCGTTGTCTCGATACTTAGCGCAAGGGCTAAGTATTCGGCGCCGAAAAACCCCGCCTCCGGTACTCGGAGACGGGGTCGTTTCGGTCAGTCGCGGGTGAGCCGGCGGTGCGTCACCCGGTGCGGGCGGGCCGCCTCCGGGCCGAGGCGCTCGATCTTGTTCGCCTCGTAGGACGCGAAGTTGCCCTCGAACCAGAACCACTGGGCCTCGTCCTCGGCGGTGCCCTCCCAGGCGAGGATGTGGGTCGCGACGCGGTCCAGGAACCACCGGTCGTGGGACACGACCACCGCACAGCCCGGGAACTCCAGCAGCGCGTCCTCCAGGGACTGCAGGGTCTCGACGTCCAGGTCGTTGGTCGGCTCGTCGAGGAGCAGCAGGTTGCCGCCCATCTTCAGGGTCAGCGCCAGGTTCAGCCGGTTCCGCTCACCGCCGGACAGGACGCCGGTCGGCTTCTGCTGGTCCGGGCCCTTGAACCCGAACGAGGCGACGTACGCCCGGCTCGGCATCTCGAAGTTCGCGACCTTGATGTGGTCGAGGCCGTCGGACACCTGCTCCCAGACGGTCTTCTTCGGGTCCAGGCCGCCGCGCGACTGGTCGACGTACGAGATCTTGACCGTCTCACCGAGCTTGAGCGAGCCCGCGTCGGGCTGCTCCTCGCCGACGATCATCCGGAACAGCGTCGACTTGCCGACGCCGTTCGGACCGACGATGCCGACGATGCCGGCCCGCGGCAGGCTGAAGCTCAGCCCGTCGATCAGCTTGCGGTCGCCGAAGCCCTTGACCAGCTTCGAGACCTCGAGCACGGTGCTGCCCAGCCGCGGACCGGCCGGGATGTTGATCTCGTCGATGTCCAGCTTCCGCGACCGCTCGGCCTCGGCGGCGAGCTCCTCGTAGCGCGCCAGCCGGGCCTTGCTCTTGGTCTGCCGGGCCTTCGCGTTCGACCGGACCCACTCGAGCTCGCGCTCCAGGATCTTCTGCCGCTTGGCGTCCTTCTGCCCCTCGACCACCAGCCGCTGCTGCTTGGTCTCCAGGTACTTCGAGTAGTTGCCCTCGTAGCCGTACGTCCGGCCGCGGTCGAGCTCCAGGATCCACTCGGCGACGTTGTCCAGGAAGTACCGGTCGTGGGTGATCGCCATGACGGCGCCCGGGTACTTCTGCAGGTGCTGCTCCAGCCACAGCACGGACTCGGCGTCCAGGTGGTTGGTGGGCTCGTCGAGCAGCAGCAGGTCCGGCTGCTGGAGCAGCAGCTTGCAGAGCGCGACCCGGCGGCGCTCACCACCGGACAGGTTGTCGACGATCGCGTCCGGCGGCGGGCAGCGCAGCGCATCCATCGCCTGCTCGAGCTGGGCGTCGATGTCCCACGCGTTGCGGTGGTCCAGCTCGGTCTGCAGGTCACCCATCTCGGCCAGCAGCGTGTCGTAGTCCGCGTCCGGGTCGGCCAGCTCGGCGGAGATCTCGTTGAAGCGGTCGAGCTTCTGCTTGGTGTCGCCGACCCCTTCCTCGACGTTCTCCAGCACGGTCTTGCCCTCGGTCAGCGGCGGCTCCTGCAGCAGGATCCCGACCGTCGAGTCGTCGGCCAGCCGCGCCTCGCCGTTGTTCGGGTGCTCGAGCCCGGCCATGATCTTGAACAGCGAGGACTTGCCGGTGCCGTTCGGGCCGACCACGCCGATCTTCGCCCCGATCAGGAAGTTCAGCGTGACGTTGTCGAGAACGACCTTGTCGCCGTACGCCTTCCGGACGTTGCGAAGCGTGTAGATGAATTCCGCCATACCCAGAGCCTATGTGCTCCGCCACCCCGTTTCCCAACCGGTTGTCCACACCCCCGAACTTCACCCGCCGGCCCGAGCCCCGTTCGGTGCACCTTCTCCGTCGACATCCACGAACGGAAGGCACACGCCATGAGCCTCGGCGACACTCATCTCACAGTCCTGGGCTGGATCGGCAGCGATCCCGACTTCAAGGAGATTCGGCAGACCCCGCAGACCTCCTTCCGCCTCGGGTCCACACCACGCCAGTTCGACAAGACCCTCAACTCCTACGTCGACAAACCCACTACGTGGTACACGGTCCAGTGCTGGCGAAGCCTTGCCCGCAACGCCTTCGAGTCCATCAAGGTCGGCCAGCCGGTGATCGTCACCGGCCGCCTCCGCACGCACGAGTGGACCGACGACTCCGGCGAGCAGCACAGCCGCGTGATCCTCGAAGCCTTCTCACTCGGCCACGACCTCAGCCGCGGCACCACGACCTTCATCAAGAGCGCACCACGCTCCGAATCGTTCGAATCCGCTTCACACACACCCGAGGTGGCCGCCGCGCCGTACCCACCCGACGAGTTCACCGCCACTCCACTCCCCCTCTCCGCCGAACACCCAGCGGCCGCCTGATTATGTCACCGTTGACTTATATAAGCCCCGCCCGGCATTCTGGTGCCCTACCCAGCGACCCACCAGGAGAGGGAATCACCCGTGATCGACATCCTCGAGCACATCAACGCGATCCAGCGCGAGGTCAGCCGGACCGGCGAGACCGTGACGGTGCTGATGCGCCGCACCTACCGGGCCGAGCCCGAGGAGCTGTGGGACGCGCTCACGGACCCGGAGCGGATGCGCCGCTGGTTCTGGCCGGTGAGCGGCGACTTCCGGGTCGGCGGCAGCTTCCAGCTCGAGCAGAACGCCGGCGGCGAGATCCTCGAGTGCGAGCCGCCGAAGCGGTTCAAGGTCACCTTCGGCGGACCGACCAGCCTGCTGGAGCTGCGCCTGCTGCGCGGCTCCGGCTCGTCGACGGACCTGGAGCTCGAGCATTCGATGGCCGAGGCTCCCGCTCCGGGCGGCGCAGGAGCGCTCTGGGTCGGCCCCGGGTGGGACGGCGGCTTGCTCGGCCTCGCCCTCTACGTGGACGGCGAGCTCCCGGCGGACAGCAACCCCGTCGAGATGGCGGACTCGCCGGAAGTCCTGCAGTTCAACGAGAAATCCGTCCGGGCCTGGATCGAGTCGATCCGCGCCTCCGGCACGACCGAGGAGAAGGACCTGCTCGAGGCCGCCAAGGTCTCGATGGCACAGTTCGCCCCTGGCACCGAGCTGTAACCACCCGCAGTCCGCGAGCGCGCGTCCGGGGTCCGTGGCGCGCGCTCGTCGCTCTGCAACTACTGCCGAGCGGTCGCCAAGCTGTCGCGGCACGTGGTGTACGCCGCCAGCTCGTCCCGCGCCGGCGCCACAACGTGGCTCTCGGCAACTTTCTCCAGCTCTTCCCGGAGCGCCTTCGACACCTGCCGGGAGCGACGCAGTGCCCCGTTGGTGGCGAAGACCCGGCAGAGGAAGGAGAGCGCCACCCCCAGGACGGCACCACCGACCAGCATGATCCAGGCGTACGGGATGCCGTTCCACTCGGGCAGCGGCGGGTCGTTCAGATGCGCGATTCGCGTTACCAGCAAGGCGATCAGCCATGCCGCACCGCCGAGCGTCACCAGGAACAGCAGCCACTGGACGATCCGGGCGAAACTCCACCAGCCCGGATTGCTGGACACGCCGAGGTCGGTCCGCGCGACAGCCTGGTCGAGCTCGTCGCCGAGCGACTCCTCGCGCCGCCGGATCGCAGTACGCACCGAGTCCGCCCACGGCCGGGACAGCCCTTCGGCGGCTTTGGTCGTGATCGTCCGCACCGCGGCGTCCATCCGGGCCCGCTGCACCGGAGTTGCCGCAGGCAACGAGGAGCGTGCGATCGCGACCTCGCTGGACGCCGACTTACGCAACGCCTTGCCCTGCTCGCGGGACACCTGGTCACCGTGCAGCCGACGCAGCGGATCCGGCCGGAACCGTCCGATCCACTTCGTCAACGGCCACCCGGTCGCCGCCCGCGCCCGCTGCAGGTACGAGCGCCGTACGGCGTCGGACACGACGGTCAGCCCGCTCGCGTCCGACAGCGACTCGACGAGCTCGGTGACGTCGGCCTCGGCGATCTCCGGTGTCTTCGCGGTGCCGCACTGACTCGCCATCCGGTCCGAGACCCGGTCGACGTCGGCGGCGAGCCGCTCCCGCGCGGAGCGCTTGTTGCTGACCCGCTTCACCAGCAGGGAGCGGATCTCTTCGAGCCCGTCACCGCTGACCGCCGACGTGGCGACGATCGTCGGGGACTTCAGGCCGTCCGACTTGATCAGCTTGTCGAGGTCCTCGAGGCAGCTCTTGCGCTGCTCGGGCGTCAGCTTGTCGATGTGGTTCAGCGCGAACACCATCACCCCGGAATGCGAGGCGAACGGCTTGATGTACCGGTTGTGCAGCGCGGCGTCGGCGTACTTCTGCGGATCGACCACCCAGATCAGCAGGTCGACCAGCTCGACCAGGCGGTCGACGATCAGCCGGTGCTCGACCTCGGTCGAGTCGTGGTCCGGAAGGTCGAGCAGGACCAGGCCGTCGAGGTCCTCGGAGTGCGCGTCTTCGAGCGAACTGCGGTGCTGCACCTGGTGCCGGCGCGGAATCCCCAGCCAGCTCAGCACCTCACCGGCCGGCTCGTCACCCCACACACACGCCAGCGGCATCGAGCTGGTCGGCCGCCGGGTGCCGATCGCGGCCAGGTCGAGCCCGGTCAGCGCGTTGAACAACGACGACTTCCCGGACCCGGTCGCACCGGCCAGCGCGACCACTGTCAGGTCGCCCGACATCCGCAGCCGTTGCCCGGCACGGTCGACGATCTGCGCAGCCTCGGTGAGCACCACGGGGTCCAAGCGGCCGTCGCCGGCCTTGGCGGCCGCTTCGAGGGCATCGATCTTCTTCAGGACATCGGTCTCCGCCCGGGCGGGCGTCTCGACCGTATCCACAGTTTCCGTCACGTGCAGTCCTCCACCGCGCGGGCGGCCTCGGTCAGGTGCTTGGCCGTCTCGGCGTCGACCGGATGCTGGTCAAGGACAGCCAGATAGCGGGCGAATTCGGCATCCATCAGGGCATGAACCTTACCGTCAAGGTCCTCGCGTGCCTTGTCGACCATGCCCTGAACTGCCTTGTCGCCGAAAACTGCCTCCAGCAACCGTTGCCCGACGACCGCACTTCCCGCGCCGGCGCTCGCCTGCGCACCCTTCGGGATACCGGCGGCGCTGGCGAACATCACCACCATCAGCGAAAGGCCCAGCCCGTTGACGCCGTACTCCAGGATCTTCGCCGTCGACTTCTTGTCCGCGCCCTCCGTGCGGACCAGGTCGAGTACGAACGCCTGCCACTCCCGCACCGTCCGGCTCGCCGCCGCCGGGAACTGCTCCGACAGGGTCCCGAGCGAAGGCACCACATCGTTGCCCCCAGCACCGGCCTTCCCCCCGGGCCCAGCGCCCTTGGCACCGTCTACAGCGCCACCCGCGGCGGAACTCGCCCCCGCGACACGCCGCCCGGAGGCACCGCCGTTGCCGCCTGCCGCCGCGCTCCCACCCGCAGCACTACGCGCGCCAGCTGCGCCCGACGCCGCGCTCACACCGGAGACCGCACCGTTCCCGCCTGCCGAACCATCCGCGTCAGCGGCCGCCAGCAGCTGGCGGCCCGGAGCAGTGCCCTGCCACAACTTCTCCGCCCGCTCCGCCGAAGCCGTCGCGTGCTCAGTCAGCAACGACTCGAGACCGGACTGGATCGCATCACTGACATCACGCGTCTCGGTCGGCTTGTTCCCCAGCGAACTCTTCAGCCGGTCACGCAACCGCCCACCGTTGGACTGCAGCCCCTTCAGCAGCTCACCAGTCCCGACGAACTGCTGCCACCGCGCCAGCACCTCTCCGCGCAGCAATGTCCCGTCCTGGCTCGCCTTCGCGATGTCCTTGACGCCCTCGTCGTACGCCGACTCCACCGACGACCGCAACTCGAGCGCGGTCTCCGCCTGCGCCTTCACCGCAGCCGCAAACGGCGGCGTCTTCTTCACCATCGCACTGACCGCACCCTGCAACGTCCGCCGCACTACCCCGGCCCGCGCCTCGGCATCGGCCGCCAGGTCCACCAGCCAGTCCTTGATCCCGGCAACGACCGCCGACGGCAACATCCCGTTGCCATCGACAACCGTCTCCTGGATCGAGAACAGCGGCGAGTCACCCAGTCCTCGCTCGAGCAGCATCTGCGCCAGATGCCCTGTGATGTCGTCGATCGTCTCGCTCGGCGCCCGATCCAGCACCACGGCGACCGCCGTACTGCGATCCGAAGCGCTCTGCAGGAACTCCCACGGCACCGCGTCCGAGTACCGCGCCGCCGTCGTCACGAACAACCAAAGGTCAGCCGCCGCAAGCAATTGCGTCGCAAGATCCCGGTTCGCCTCGACAACGGAGTCGATGTCCGGCGCATCCAGGATCGCCAGCCCCCGCGGCACACTGTCCGCCGCCACCAGCCGCAACTGCCCCGGATCCTCCATCCCACCCGGCTCTTCAGACGCGGTCCGCGCCATCCCCGGCAACACCCGGTCCCCCACGAACCAGTCCGCATCCGCCGGGTGATGAATCAAAACCGGCGACCGCGTAGTAGGCCGCAACACACCCGGCTCACTGACAACCTTGCCGATCACCGTATTCACCAGCGTCGACTTACCGGCCCCGGTAGACCCACCCACAACCGCCAGAATCGGAGCTTCCAACTGCACCAGCCGAGGCAACAGATAGTCGTCCAGCTGATCCAGCATCGCCTTCTGCTGCTGCCGAGCCTCATCAGCCCCCACCACTTCCAGCGGCAACTGACTCCCAGCCAACACCCCCCGCAACTTCATCAGCGCAGTAATCAAAGCCATAGCAGCCTGCTCAGCCGCCAACTTCCCAGCCAGCTCCTCCGCAGTCAGCTCCGGCTCATCCCCACCCCCAGACTCACCATCACCAACCCGCTCAGACCCCTCGCCACTCTCAGACCCCTCGCCACTCTCAGAGCCCTCACCACCCTCAGAGCCCTCGCCACCGTCAGCGCTGCTGCCGCCCTCAGACCCTTCGGCACCCTCAGAACTGCTGCCGCCCTCGGAGTCGCCGCCGCCCTCACCGCCGTCGCCAGCCGCACGCTCCGAGTCGCCACCCCGCGCCCGCTCAGCGTCCCTTTCGCCTACGCTCCCGACGCCGTCCGCTCCGCTCCCGGCCGCAGCACCATCCCCGCCACCAGCCTGAGCTCCCGCATCGCCCTCCCGAGCCCCAGCAGAGCCGGCGGATGCACCCTCAACACCAACAACCACACCATCGGAGCCCGCACTTCCAGCCGAGCCCTCTACGCCTCCATCGCCGTCCACACGAGCGGCTGCACCAGCACCCACCCCGTCAGCCGCACCATCCCCACCCGCAGCACCGCCCGCCGACAACTCCGCCCCACCAGCAGCATGCCGCCCAACCTGCTCCCCCACCCCGAGAGCACCATCCGCATCCCCAGAAGCCGCAGCACCGTCGTCCCCGCCCGCGCCGCCAAGCCCACCGCTCGCAGCCCCGCCGTTCGCAGCTCCGCGGTTCGCAGACCCACCGCTCGCAACGTCATCGGCTGCGGCGTCGTCGGGTGCCGCGTCTGCGCCGTCCACCAGTCCGGCCCCAGCCACATGGGCGTCACCGTCCGCGGGCTCGCCTACGACGGCCGCACCGTCAACTGGCGTGGATCCTGCTCCATCGCCCGCCCCGCCAGCCGCGTCGTCTCCGGCCGCCGCAGGAGCGCCGTCTCCAGAGTCCCCAGCGGCAGCATCCACCGAGGCCTGACCTGTCGTGTCGGCCGCCTCGTCTGTTGAACCACCCGCAGCCGCGCCGTCCAGAGCGCCGGCGTCGCCGCGCGTTGGAGCGTGCTCATCCGCGGTGGCGGCCGCTTGCTCGTCCTCGCGAGCGTGAGCCTGCTCGCCCACCTCAGCAGATGCTTGCCGGTCCGCGAGAGCTGGTTCCTGCTCACCAGCGGTAGCGGGTACTTGCCCGTCCGCAAAGGCTGCTGCCCGCTCGCCCGCCTCAGCGGATGCCTGCCCGTCCGCGACACCGCGTGCCTGCTCGTCCGCCGAGGCGGATGCTTGTCCGGGCGTGTCCGCCCCAGTCGTGTTTGCGGGCGTCTGCTCGGAAGTCTCCGCCTCGGTCTGCTCGGGCACGTCCTCTGAACTGTTGCCGGTCGCGGCCGCCGTGCTGGGCGATGCAGTTGCCGGGGCTGCGGAGCCGGACGGGCTCGTCGTCGCGGGCTGGTTGGGGTCCTTCGGGAGGCCCACGATGATGTTGCCGTACTCGAGGGGAAACCCGTCCGGGGAGTCCTCGGGCTCGTACACGACACCTACGGGCGGACGGGCCGGAGTGTCTGCAGGCTTCGGTACGGCGGTCTCGTCTGCTGTTCCTGCCGCGGGACCGTCCGTCGCCGCCGTACCGGTTGAGACGGCGGCGTTCGGCGTGCTCGTCTCGGGTGAGGTGGAATCGGCGGAGGCGCCGTTCGCCGGCGCGGTTTCGCTCGATGAGGTATCGGTCGGCTTGGCGGTTGAGGTGGTTGCGTCCGCCGTTGCAGGTGCGGAGGTTGCTGCGTTGGATGCCGTGCCGTCCGCGGCGTCACCTGCACCAGCCTTCGCTGAGGCGGCGCTGTCCGTACCCGATGAGGCGGCGGGGTTGGTCACATCAGCCGTTTCCGGCGAGGCGCCTGCCGCGGAGCCGCCGTCCGATGCCGTGGCGTTGCTCGACGCCGAGCCGTCGCTCGATCCGGGGTCGCTGGGTGCCGAGGCGTCATTGGCCCCAGACGAGTCGCTCGACCGCGACGCGTCGCTCGCCCCAGAGACGTCGCTGGACGCGGGGCCGTCGCTGGACGCGGGGGCGATGCCGGACGTCGGGGCGTCGGTGAGGGTATCGCTCGAGGCGGAGGTGTCGCCGCGCGTTGGGGCGGCGGCGGTCGCGGGCGTCGCGGTCTGCGTGGAGACGTCGCTCGAGGAGGAGGCGTCGCCGGGGGCGGCGTCGTCGGGTGCTGAGGACGTGCCCGGTGTGGATGCGTCGCCGGGGGAAGAGGCGGGGTCGGGTGTAGCTGTGTCACCGGAGGCGGCGTCTTTGGCGGACGCCTGGGTGTCGCCGGGCGCGTTGGACGGCGGGGCGTCGCTGGACGCGGAGGTCGCGTCGGACGGCGGGGTGTCGCCGGGCGCGGAGGGCGCGTTGGGCGTTGGGGTGTCGCTGGACGCGGAGGGCGCGTTGGGGGTTGGGGTGTTGTTGGACGCGGGGTCGCCGGCGGGTGGGGCGTCCGTGGTTGGGGTGGCGGAGGACGCGTCCGGGGTGGGGGGTTCGGGGGTGCGTTTGCGGCGGCGGCGCCAGAAGCCTCGGGGTTTGGGGGTGGACTGGGCGATCAGGTTCGCCAGCTCCTGGGCAGGCTGATCCTGGTTCGGAACCTGCGGTTCCGAACCTTCACCTGCTGCTGACCTGGTGTCAGCCACGACGTCCGCCCACGAGCACAGAGTGCCCGGTCGGACAGCGCAGAAGCAAAGTCATCGTCATCCCCGTTTGGCGGCGTGGACGGGTGGCAGTCACTGCGGTGGAGGATACGGACCGTATCCTCCCGGCGGTCCTTGGTGGCCGGGGGGTCCCGGCGGGTATCCGGGATGGCCCGTTTGCCCGCTGGATTGTCCCGCCGAATACTCCTGGCGCTCGGGCGGCACCACGTCCTGCGGACGCGCCTGCTCGCCGTCGGGAACACCCGGCGCCGAAGCACCTGGCTCTCGTCCGTCGGACGCCGGAGACGGGCCTGGCGGCACCTGGCCGCCGGGTCCTGCCGGTACTCCGGGGGCCGTCGAGCCGAGCGGGTCGCCCGGGCGGCCGGCGAGCGGGTACCCGTCGGGTCCATGCGCGACGCCGGACGCCGTCTGAGCGCCCGGGCCTGAGGCAGCACCCGGACCCATCGGGCCACCCGGTCCCAGCGGAGCACCTGGTGCCGCAGGACTGCCTGGACCCATCGGCGCGCCGGGCTCCATCGAGCCGCCAGGGCCCATAGGAGCACCCGGGCCCATCGGGCCTCCTGGACCCATCGGAGCACCTGGTCCCATCGGAGCACCTGGTCCCATCGGGCCTCCTGGACCCATCGGAGCACCTGGGCCCATCGGGCCTGGCCCCATCGGTGCGCCGGGACCCACAGGGCCGCCTGGGCCCATTGGGCCGCTGGGGCCCATGGGGGCGGCGTAGGTGGGGGCTGCTTGGGCGAAGGCGGGCATCGGGGGGAACGGCACGCTGGGGCGGCGTTGGCGGAGTTCGTCGAGGAGGGACTTCTCGGTTTCCAGGGCGTCGGGGCCGATGACCTGGCGGACGATCTTGTCGCGGAGGTACGCCAGTTCGGTCGCGTTGTGCTGGAACGCCTTTGCGGCGGCCTCGGCCTGGGGGCCGTAGCGGCGGGCGTTCTGGCGGAGTGCCTTGCGGCCGCGGAGGGTGGCGATCAGGGGTACGTCCTGCGGTATCAGCCAGCCGAACCGCACGTAGTCGTACAACCTGGACGCAATCATCTGCCCCTCCCGTGATCGCATCACCAGCGCGAACACCACCAGGCAGATGAACAGCGGCACCATCAGGCACAGGTACGCGAGGATGAAGCCGCCCCCGCCGGCCCAGCTGGCCGACGCGTTCCACGAGGCGTGCGCCAGTACGGCGGCCAGGTACCCGACGACCGGGGCGAGGAAACGCACGACGGTACTTCGGTGCCGTACGGCGACGCCGATGCCGATCGCGGTGAACGACGTGAACAGCGGATGCGCGAACGGCGAGATCACGCCGCGGACGATGAACAGCGCGAACGCGCCCTTGAGGCCCGCGTCGCTGCCGGCCTCCTCGGAGAGCGTGTTGAAGACGCGGCCGTAGTACAGGATGTTCTCGGTGAAGGCGAAGCCGACGCCGACCATGCCGGCGTACACGAGGCCGTCGATGATGCCGTCGAACTCCTTGCGGCGCAGCAGCGCCAGCAGCAGGATCACGGAGCCCTTCGCGAACTCCTCGACCGGCGGCGCGACGAAGACCGCGGACCGGTCGCCGCCGACGCCGGTCTCGGCCAGCCGGTGCGACACCTCGGTGTTGATGAAGATCGCGACCAGGGTCGCGATGAAGGCGCCCCAGCAGAGCGCGAAGACGATGTACCTGGTCGGCTCGGGCTCGTAGCGGTCCAGCCAGAGGTACAGCGCGATCACCGGGATGACCGGGACGAACGCGAATACCAGGCCCCAGGTGAAGCCGCCGGCGCCGGTCGACTTGGCCACCACACCGAAGATCACCAGGCCGGCGATCGCGAACAGTACGGCGATCACGATGCCGATCAGCACCCCCCGGTTCCGCCGCTGGCCGGGCACGGGGTGGTTCCCGAGCGCGTTGGCCTGCGGGTAGTGGCCGCCGGGCGGGTTCGCCGGCCCAGCCGCGGGTTGCGGCGCGCCGGACGGGCCTGGTGAGGGGTAACTCATGCACCGCAGCCTAGTTGGGGTCGCGATTCATCGGCAGGACCACCCACTCAGCGTTACCGGGATGGAACGACATCCCTGTACTTCCCCACCGCGCCGCAACCGCCGCGATCGGGAACCCAGAGGCGGGATCGCCCAGGTATCTGAGAGACTCTTCCCTGCCGTACGCCCCCGTAGCTCAGCTGGATAGAGCGACAGACTTCTAATCTGTGGGTCGCAGGTTCGAATCCTGCCGGGGGCGCTGCCGGTCTCGCCGCGGTTGTGACTGCAATCACATGCTAGGGTCGAGGCGTGGAGATCGAGGTCGACAGAATCTAGCCGCCGGACTGCCGGTGGCCTGACCTCTCTCATTGGTCCGCCCTTTCGGGGGCGTCTGCCCGGGCATGTCCGGATCGTGCCGATCCGTCTCCCGGGTCGCCGTGCGCGACCCGATTCCCCGAAAGCAGACACACGTATGTCTTCCAAGACCGCAATCACCCTTCGCGACCTCACCTTCGAGTGGCCGGACGGCGCCGTCGCGCTGGCCGGTGTGAACGGCACCATCAACGCCGGGCGTACCGGTCTGATCGGCCGCAACGGTGCCGGCAAGTCGACGCTGCTGCGGCTGATCGCGGGCGTACTGCGGCCGACGGCCGGGCAGATCGACGCCGCCGGCGAGGTCGGGTACCTGCCGCAGACGCTGACGTTGCGCCGGGACGCCACGGTCGCCGAACTGCTCGGGATCGACGCGATCGTGGCGGCGATCCGCGCGATCGAGGCGGGCGACGCCGACGAGCGGCACTTCGACACGATCGGCGACGACTGGGACATCGAGGCCCGGGCCGGCGAGGCGCTGGACCAGCTCGGGTTCTCCGCCGCCGACCTGGACCGCCGGGTCGCGGAGGTGTCCGGCGGTGAGGCGATGCTGATCGCGATCACCGGGCTGCGTGTCCGCCGTACGCCGATCACGTTGCTCGACGAGCCAACCAACAACCTGGACCGGCCGACGCGCGCCAAGCTGGCCGAATTCGTGGACCAGTGGCCCGGGACGCTCGTTGTCGTCAGCCACGACCTGGAACTGCTGGAGCACATGGAGAACACCACCGAGCTGTACGGCGGGACTCTCGACACGTACGGCGGTCCGTACAGCGCCTGGCAGGAACACCGGGAGCAGCAGCAGGCCGCAGCGGTCCAGGCCGCCCGTACGGCGCAGCAGACGCTCAAGGTCGAGAAACGGCAGCGGGTCGAGGCAGAAACGAAGCTGGCCCGTCGCGAGCGCACCGCGAAGAAGACCCAGCAGCAGGGCGGTATCCCGAAGATCCTGGCAGGCAACCGTGCCAGCAAAGCGCAAGCATCAGCAGGTGCGATGCGCTCCACGCTCGACGACAAGGTGCAGGCCGCACAGGCAGCCGTCGACGCAGCAGACGCCCGCGTACGGCAGGAGGAGCACATCCACCTCGTGCTGCCGGATCCTGATGTACCGCGAGGCCGCCGGATCGCGGAGTTGCACGACGAGGACCGCACGATCGTGGTGCAAGGCCCCGAGCGGGTAGCACTCGTGGGAGCGAACGGCAGCGGCAAGTCGACGCTCATCGACCATCTGATGCGATCAACAACCGCGACGCCCAACCGACCGCACGGGCGGCTGTTGACCGACCTGGTCGGCTATCTCCCGCAACGGCTCGACGGGCTCGACGAGGACGCCAGTGCGATGGCCAACGTGCAAACGGTCGCTCCTGGCCTGCCAACAGGCACCATTCGCAACCAGCTGGCCCGGCTGCTCCTCCGAGGTGACAGCCCGGACCGGCCGGTGCACACGCTGTCCGGTGGCGAGCGCTTCCGCGTCTCACTGGCTCGGCTGCTGCTGGCTGAGCCTCCTGCGCAGCTACTGGTACTGGACGAGCCCACCAACAACCTGGACATCGCCAGCGTCGATCAGCTCGCGGAAGCCCTCGACGCGTACCGCGGTGCGCTACTGGTCGTCAGCCACGACTTCGCCTTCCTGCAACGCATTCGCGTGGACACGGTCCTGGAGCTCGACAGCGACGGGCGGATGCACCAGCGCCGAGACCTGCTCTCAGGGAGTTTCTAGCGACTTCTCAGCCCGTTCTCGGGTCAGAGCCGAGCCGTCGTTCGTCTTACCTGTACTCGCGGGAAGGACGGACACGTGCATTCAGGAATCATCGAAGGAGTACTCCGGGGCCGGGAGCTGCGCTACGCACTGGACGCGGTCGTCGTACTGGCGGGCATCCCGGGCGCCGGGAAGAGCACGTTCCTGCGCCGGGTGTTCGCCGACAGCCCCGTACGTGTGTACGACTCCGCGCACGTCCGTGAGCGCTGGATGCCCGTCCTCGGAGCACTCCCGTACGCGCTCTGGCGTCCCCTGGTGCACCTCATGTACTACGTGACGCTGATGGGCTCCCTGCGCCGCGGACAAGGGCCGATGGTGATCCACGACTGCGCGACCCGGCCGTGGGCGCGCCGCCTGATCGGGTGGCGCGCGCGGAGAGCGGGCGTGCCGTTGCACCTGATCCTGCTCGACGTACCGGGCGATGTGGCCCGCTCGGGGCAGTGGGCTCGCGGCCGCGTCGTACGGAGAACAAGTATGGACAAGCATTGCCGGCGCTGGCCGGGGCTGGTGGCGAAGGCGGTCGAGGACCCTGGGTACGTCGTCCCGGGGGCCGCGTCGGCCGTCGTGCTGAGCCGTGGTCAGGCGAACCGGATCGAGCGGATCTGCTTCGGCTGAAGAATTGTCGGTGCGGCCTGATTGGCTGGTTCCTCTCGATGGGGAGGAGCTGGGAATGAAGGTTCGGGTCGGGCGGGACGTGCTCGCCGAGGCGGTCGGCTGGGTGGCCCGTGGGCTGCCGAGCCGGCCGAGTGTGCCGATTCTGGCCGGGATGGTGGTGGACGCGGCCGACGGTCAGGTGACGTTGTCCGGGTTCGACTACGAGAGCTCGGCGCAGGTCAGCGTGCCGGCGGAGGTGGCCGACGAGGGGCGGGTGCTGGTGTCCGGGCGGTTGCTGTCGGACATCTGCCGGAGCATGCCGCGGGACATGGTGGAGCTGAGCGCGGAGAGCGCACGGGTCCACGTGAGCAGCGGCGCCGCCCGATTCGTCCTGCACACCCTGCCGCTGGACGAGTATCCGCCGTTGCCGGAGATCCCGGCGCCGAGCGGGGCGGTCGACGGTGACGTGTTCCAGCGCGCGGTGGCGCAGGTGATCAGTGCGGCCGGGCGTGACGACACGCTGCCGGTGTTCACCGGGATCCGGGTGGAGATCCGCGGTTCGACGATCTCACTGCTGGCGACGGACCGGTACCGGCTGGCCGTGCGTTCGTTCGAGTGGCAACCGGTCGACGCCGGTGTGGAGACGAACGCGCTGGTCCCGGCGAAGCTGCTGCTCGACGTCGCGAAGGCGATGGCGGGCCACGAGGTGACGCTCGCGCTCGGTTCGACCCGCACAGGGGACGGGTTGATCGGGTTCGAGGGCGGCGGCCGGCATGCGACCAGCCGGCTGATCGACGGCGAGTTCCCGAAGGTGCGCGGGCTGATTCCGGCTGCGAACGCGATCACGTCGACGGTCACCGTGCAGACGGCGGCGCTGGTCGAGGCGGTGAAACGGGTCGCGCTGGTGGCGGAGCGATCGGCGCCGGTCCGGCTCACGTTCGCGGACGGTCTCGCGACGCTCGACGCGGGCAACGGTGAGGAGGCGCAGGCGTCGGAGGCGGTCGAGGTCGCGCTCCGGGGCGAGCCGGTGGTGACCGGGTTCAACGCCGGCTACCTGCTCGACGGCCTGGCTTCCCTCGGGACGCCGGTCGCGCATTTCGCGTTCACCCAGCCGATCAAGCCGGCCAACCTGACCGGACTACAGTCAGCGGAGGACGCACCGACCGCGGACTCTGCCTACATCCTGATGCCGATGCGCCTGCCGACCTGATGTCAAACTGCCAGTGCCGGCTCCGACCAACGGTCATCGAGCCGAGGAGGAGCAGATGGAGTTCGAGCGGCACTGCGCACTGATCGTCGAGCAAGCCGAGTTGCTGGGCGCACAGCTGTCCACGGGCAAGGACCTCGGTCAGCCTGTCCCGTCGTGCCCCGGGTGGAACGTCGGTCAGCTGGTCCGTCACGTCGGCGGGGCGCACCGCGAGGCGACGGTGGTCGCGCGGACCGGCGTAGCGCCGCCGGACGACGAGTTCCGCGACCCGACGCACTGGTACGCCGACGCGGCCGACTGCACCGACGACGCGCTCGGCGAGCTGGCCGGCTGGATCGTCGACGGCGCACGCGAGCTGGCCGAGGCGCTCCGTACGGCCGGTCCCGACGTACCGATCGAGATGCCGGTCGACGATCCGACCACCCGGTTCACCGCGCGGCGGATGACGCACGAGACCGCGATGCACCGGGCCGACGCGACGCTCGCGCTCGGAAACCCGTACGAGCTGGAGCCCGACGTCGCGGTGGACGGGGTCGACGAATGGATGGAGCTCGGCGCGCTGCCGTTCCACTTCGAGGTGCATCCGTGGATGCGTGAACTGCTCGGCCCGGGGCGGACGCTGAAGTTCGCCGCGCCGGAGCAGGCGTGGGTAGTCGACCTGACCGGCGACGCGATCCGCTGGCGGCACAGTGACGAGCCGACCGCGGTCACAGTTCGCGGGACGGTCACGGACCTCCTGCTACACCTGTACAAGCGCAGTACCGACAAGACCGTGGCGGAGGGTGACCTCGCGCTGCTCGACTACTACCTGGAGCGCGTCAGCTTTGGATGAGGAAGTCATCGCGCGGTACCTCGCGCGCCGGGACCCGGTCGACACGCCGGATCTCGTGGTGCTGATGGGCTCTGCCATCCTGGAGTCGGTCGAGGTCGCGGCCGAGGCGGCCCGGCGGTACGACGTGCCGGTCCTGGTCAGCGGTGGGATCGGGCACTCGACGCGGTATCTCGACGAAGCGGTCCGCCGACGGGGGCTCGACGTCGCGACGGGACGGCCCGAGGCGCACGTGTTCCGTGATCTGCTGATCGAATCCGGCATCGAGCGGATCACCATCGAGGACCGCTCCACCAACTGCGGCGAGAACGCGGACTTCACCCGCCGCCTGCTCGGCACACCGCGGACCCTGCTCCTGATCCAGGACCCGACCATGCAACGCCGTACGCACGCCTGCTTCGAGCGCGCGTTCGCCGACCTCCCCGGTACGACGCTGGCGAGCCACGCCCCGCTCGTCCCGTGGATCGGCCCCGATCACGTCAGCGCGGGGCCGGGCGCCGCCGAGATCTGGTCGCGAGACCGTTTCCTGTCCCTGCTGCTCGGCGAGATCCACCGCCTCTCCCCCGACGGGTACGGACCGAACGGCCGGAACTTCATCGGCCACGTCGACATCCCGCCCGAAGTACTTGCCGCGTACAACCGTCTCCTCGACGGGAACGTCATCCGGAGGTAGCACGACCGGATCGTCCTCAGGGCTGACGATCGGCCGGCAGCGCGTCGGCAGACTACGGGCTGTGGATTCGAGAGCGGGCAGGTTGCACGAGGTCGATCTGTTGCGGATCTGCGCGGCGGTGGCGGTGATGGCGTACCACTACCTGTTCTCGGCGTACGCCGGTGGTCTCGGTGGGCTGCACTTCCCGCACGTCGATCTGGTCGCGCGGTACGGGTACCTCGGCGTGGACCTGTTCTTCACGATCAGCGGATTCGTCGTGCTGCTGAGCGCGTGGAACCGGAGCCCGCGGTCGTTCGTGGTGTCGCGCGCGGTCCGGCTGTACCCGGCGTACTGGGTCGCGGTCACGCTGACGACGCTGGTCTCGGTCGGCTTCAGCCAGGGGCGGTTCCCGGTGTCGCTGCCGCAGTACCTGGCGAATCTCACGATGTTCAACTCGCTGCCGAACATCCGGAACGTCGACGTCGTCTACTGGACGTTGTGGGCCGAGCTCCGGTTCTACGTGATGATCCTGGTACTGACCTGGATCGGGATCACCGCACGCCGGGTGACGATCTTCTGCTGGGCGTGGCTGGCCGCGATGTTCGTTTTCCAGGCCGGGCTGTTGCCGCATGCCACCGATCTGGTGCTGAACACGCAGTTCGCGCACTACTTCATCGCCGGGATGGCGCTCTGCCTGATCCACCGGTTCGGGCCGACGCCGCAGACGCTGGCGATCGTCGCGCTGTCGCTCGGGAACGCGATCTACCGCGGCATCGGCTTCGCGGACCGGGTCGGGATCCGCTACCACACCGAGATCCACCGCACGGTCGTGGTCGCAATCATCGTGGCGATCTTCGCGATCATGCTCGCGGTCGCGCTGAAGCTCACCCACCGCCTGGGCCAGCCGTGGTTCGCGGTACTGGGCGCGCTCACGTACCCGTTGTACCTGGTGCACGCGCACATCGGGTTCGTGATCTTCGAGCGGCTCGGCGACCAGGTGAACCACGTCCTCCTGGTCGCCGCCACGATGCTGCTCATGGTCGGTGTCGCGGCCGTCCTGCACTACGGGGTCGAGCGACCGTTGGCACCACGCCTCAAGCGTCTCCTGAGCAAACCGGATCAGGTACTCACGAAATAGTCCGCAAGTACGGCTGCCAGCGTCTCAGGAGCCAGCGTGTGGAACGTGCCGTCATGACCCTCGGCTGTGCCCTGAGGCAGCGCCGCGGCCGTCTCTCGCACAGATCGCTGCAACCACTCCGGGCTGGCGTTGCTGTAGAGCCCTAGCGTCGGTACCTCGATCGACGCGAGCAGTTCGACCGGTACGGCGCTGTCGCGCATCTGCAGCGCGTCGTACACCAGTGTGGGCGCCATGGCTTCCAGCCCGGCCCACATAGGTGTCTGGCGGATCTGTTCGACCATCTCGCGCGGCTGACCGACAGCCTCGACCATGAACAGCTCAGCCGCGCCGCCAGGATTCTCAGCGGACACGTACTCCTGCAGGCGCTCTACGTATCGCTCCGGCGCCGGCGGTGCGCCTTCGACGCGGAACGGCGGTTCCACGACCGCCTGCTTCTCGAACGGCAGCCCTGCCTGCAGCAGCACCATGCTCCCCGAAGAGAACGCGCATGCGTACTGGGCACCGGCGGCCAGCCGTACGGCGTCCAGGTCCTCCCACTCACACTCCACCGAGTACGGCGCGGTGTCACCGGAGTCACCGCGACCACGGCGGTCGTACGCGATCACCGTGAACGCCGAGGACAACGCCTGCGCGTACTCGGCGAAGTACGCGCGTCCCGTGAACGCACCGGCGACCAGCACCAGCCCGGGACCGCTACCGGTCACGTCGTACGCGATCTCGGTGCCGTCCTTCGAAACGACCTTTTCCATCAGCTAGCTCCTCTCTCTGACCATCCGTCGAACGAGGTGCCGCGAAGAAGACATACTGTGATCCAGTTCACACCATTGCCGGGATCATCGTGGCTCATTACAGTTGGATTATGTATACGGGCGACTGCACACCGCATTCGGAGCGCTGATGCTGCTCCGCCAGTTGGAGTACCTCGTCGCCCTCGCGCGGGAGAAGCACTTCGCGCGGGCCGCGGACGCCTGCTACGTCTCGCAGCCGTCACTGTCCGCCGCGATCCGCAAGCTCGAACAGGAGCTGGACGTCCCGATCGTCCGTCGCGGGCGCCGGTTCGAAGGGCTGACGCCGGAGGGCGAGCGGGTGCTGCTCTGGGCGCAGCGGATCCTCGCCGAGCAGGACGCGCTGCGCCACGAGCTGTCGATGCTGCGCGGCGGTCTGACCGGGACGCTCCGGCTCGGCGCGATCCCGACCGCGATGCCGGTCGTCTCGCTGCTCACCACCCCGTTCTGCGAGCGGCACCCGAACGCGCGGGTCACGCTGGAGTCGCTGTCGTCGCGCGACATCACCCACAAGCTCGCCGAGTTCGATCTCGACGTCGCGATGACGTACCTCGACGACGACACGCTCGGCCACGTTCGCAAGACACCGCTGTACGAGGAGCGGTACCTGCTGCTCACGCCGCAGCACACCGAGCTCGCCGACGAGCCGATCGCCGCTTGGGCGCAGGTCGCCGATTTGCCGCTGTGCCTGCTCTCCCCCGACATGCGCAACCGCCGGATCATGAACGGCTACTTCACCGACGACGGCGTCACCGCGAACCCGTCGATCGAGAGCGACACCGTATCCGGTCTTTACAGCCACCTGCACGGCAACCACTGGTCGACGGTGATCTCGCACGCGTGGCTGCACATGTTCGGCGTACCCGCCGGCATGCGGGTCGTACCGCTCAAGGGTCCGGCGAACGGCCCCCGGGTTGGGCTGGTGATCGCGGCGCGCAGCCCCGAGCCCGTCCAGGCCCGTGCGCTGCTCGACGTCGCGCGACAGGCCGGCGTACAGAAAGCGCTCGACGATCTGCTCGACGTACACCTGATGGGCTCCGGCTATCTCGCGATAGCGAGCAAGTCTTTGACCGCCGACGGCTGACCCGGAGATGGTGGAAATCCCTTCAGGACAAGGAGATTCCCACCATGGCGAAGATTGTGTGCGTGCTGTACGACGACCCCGCCGGCGGCTACCCGACGTCGTACCCGCGCGGCGGCATCCCCACGATCGAGCGGTACCCGAACGGCCAGACCACGCCGACGCCGAAGGCGATCGACTTCACGCCCGGCACGCTACTCGGGAGCGTGTCCGGCGAACTCGGGCTGCGGAGCTTCCTGGAGAGCCAGGGGCACACGCTGGTCGTCCTGTCCGACAAGGACGACGCGCTGGACCGCGAGCTGCCCGACACGGACGTGGTGATCTCGCAGCCGTTCTGGCCGGCGTACCTCACCGCGAAGCGGATCGCGAAGGCGCCGAAGCTCAAGCTCGCGATCACCGCCGGGATCGGGTCCGACCACGTCGACCTGGACGCGGCGATCGCGCACGGCGTGACGGTTGCCGAGGTCACCTATTCGAACAGCATCAGCGTCGCCGAACACGTGGTGATGATGATCCTCGGCCTGGTCCGCAACTACCTCCCGTCGCACCAGGTCGTCCTCGACGGCGGGTGGAAGGTCGCCGACTGCGCGGCGCGTTCGTACGACCTCGAAGGCATGCACGTCGGAACGGTCGCGGCCGGGCGGATCGGTACGGCGGTACTCCGGCGGCTCGCGCCGTTCGACGTACACCTGCACTACACCGACCGGCACCGGCTGCCGGAATCGGTCGAGCGGGAACTCGGGCTGACGTTCCACCCGAGCGCGGCCGAGATGGCGCCGTACTGCGACGTCGTCACGATCAACGCGCCACTGCATCCGGAGACCGAGGGGCTGTTCGGGGACGAGTTGCTCGCGAGGATGAAGCGCGGGACGTACCTGATCAACACCGCGCGGGCGAAGATCGCCGACCGGGACGCGATCGTGCGCGCGCTGGAGAGCGGACAGCTGGCCGGGTACGCCGGTGACGTCTGGTACCCGCAGCCGGCGCCCGCGGACCACCCGTGGCGGAGCATGCCGCACCACGGGATGACGCCGCACATCTCCGGGTCGACGCTGTCCGCGCAGGCCCGCTATGCGGCCGGGACCCGGGAGATCCTCGAGGCCTGGCTGAGCGGTACGCCGATCCGTGGCGACTATCTGATTGTCAACAATCGACAGCTGGCCGGCGCCGGGGCGCACTCGTACTCGGCGAGGGTGTAAGCGGGATCACGTGAGACCTGGGCATAACCGGTGAGTACGGCTGATTCAATGTATACAGAAGCCAGAATTCAAGGAGAGGTGGACATGATCTTCACGCGGAGGTTCGGTGCGCTGGCGGCGCGGCGGCGGTTCCCGGACGCGCCGGAACTGCAGGAGCTGAGCACGCCGGTGGACCTCGACGCGGAGCTCGCCGCACTCACCGGGGAGCCCACACACCCGGCTCACGACCGGGCCAACGACGACGACCGCCGGAGCGCCGGCGAATCGGCCGCCTGACCCGCCGGTCCGCGGACCGGCGGGAGCTGGCATGGCACTTGGTAGACTGTCTACCAAGTGCCATCACTGTAGGACCGGAAGGGACCTCATGACGACGATCAGTGCGGGGCCAGGGGCGGGCGCGGAACCGGCAGGCACACGGCACGTCAAGCGGCCGCAGCCGCTGCGCGAATCGGTGTACGAGGCCCTCACCGAGATGATCATCGACGGCACGCTGGAGCGCGGCCGGCACCTGGTCGAGGTCGAGCTCGCCGAGCTGCTCGGCGTGTCCCGGCAGCCGGTGCGCGAGGCCCTGCAGCGGCTGAACAACGAGGGCTGGGTGGACCTGCGGCCCGGGTTCGGCGCGATGGTGCACGTGCCCGCGGAGGACGAGGTCGACCAACTGCTGGCGGCCCGCGCCGCGCTGGAGTCCGAGTCCGCGCGGCTCGCGGCCCGGCACGCGTCGAAGGACGACGTCGCCAAGCTCCGGGAGCTGTGCAAGGTCGGCACGGCGTACCAGGAGGCCGGCGACATCGACGGCACCGTCCGCACCAACGGCGAGCTGCACAGCCTCATCACCGAGATGTCCGGCAACCGTTTCCTCGTCGACTTCGCCGCCCAGGTCGACCGCCGCGTCCGCTGGTACTACCCCCCCGTCGCCCCCGTCCGCGGCGCCGCCTCCTGGCGCGAGCACAACCGCCTCGTCAAGGCCATCAGCGAAGGCGACGAGGACAAGGCCGCCCAGATCATGCGCGAACACACCGAACACACCCGCAAGGCCTACCACGACCTCCAGGCAACCCAGCCCACCCCCGAACCCGCCGACCCAGCTCCGAAACGCCGCCGCCGCACTACCTGAGCCGCACCTCGTACCTCACCAGCCGCCCGGTGATCCGGAACCCGTGCCGGAGGTAGAGGTCCTGCGCTCCAGTCGGGCTCTCACCGTCGACGGTCAGGTGCAGCCGGACCCCGCGCAGGCGGACGAGCACTGTCGAGAGCAGCGCCGTACCCACACCTCGCCCACGCCACGCGGGCGCCGTGCCGATCGGCCCTAGCTCGACGCTGCCGTCCGCCTGGGAGAACCCGAGCACAAAGCTGGCTACTTCCCCGTCCGGTGTCACGGCCAGCGCGCCGCGGTCCGGCTCCCTGTCCCACGAGGTGTGCGGCTCGACCAGCCGCTGGTCGCGGTAGGCCAGCTCGTACGCCTGCTGGAACGGCGCATCGTCCGGCTCGCCGTACCTGAGCGGCGCTACCAGCTCCGGCACCTGCTCAGGCCAGCTGGCCCCGTCGTGCGCCATCGTCCACACCGGATAGGCACGCTCGAAGCGTTCGTCGTCGACGACCTCGTCGGCCGGCAGCCCGATCTGCAGTACGTCCGCAGTAGTCGCCGCGGCCAACCGCACCAGCTGGTCGGCCACCTCACCGACGCCCCACCAGGCGCCGTACGCTCGCCGGCCTCCGTCCGCCGGCGGCAAGACGGCGACCGCCGCGTTGGTCGACGGGCTGACCGCGACGCGCCAGCTCCGGAGGAAGTCCGTCACCGCAGCCGTGGTGACGCCGGCCAGCGCGGCGAGCGCGTCGGCATCTGCCGCGCTCGCTGGGCGCCAGCCGGTTGTCATACGTGCACCATCCCACAACCGCTCAGTGCTTCGGGGCGAGTTGCCGGTTGGCGTAGCGGTTGTGGTCGAGGATGTGGGGCCACCAGAAGCGGGCTATCTGGTCATGCATCCAGAGGAAGCCGATCGCGAAGCCCATGCTGATCAGGGCGCGGAACGCGAGGAACTTCCACGGGTCGAGAGGCAGGCCCGGTGTGCCGGTGACCAGCCACACCGTGGTGGTGGCGTGGACGAGGAGGGCCAGCGGGAAGGCGATCACCCAGTAGACCGCGGCAGGGGCGAACACCCCGGCCGGGACTTTGCCGAGGGCAACGAGTACGGCGTATCCGGAGCCGAACAGGATCAGTGGTACGCCGAGGCCGAGGCCGCTGAGGACCGACCAGCCGGCGGGCCGGCCGGCGAATGCGGCCAGTCCGCCGGCGACGAGTCCCGCGGCGGCGCCGACCGCGGCGGCCGGGACGCAGTACTCCGCAAGCTCCTTCGGTGCAGGCATGGTCAGCCCACCGCCACGCCGAAGCGGAACAGGCAGTAGAACAGCATGCCGAGGTAGAACACCGCGCCGAACCCGATGATCACGTTCCGCACCGGGCCGGGCCGGATCTTCTTCGGCAGCAGCCTGTTGTTGGTGAGCAGCAGTACGACGCAGTACGCGCCCATCGCGAACGTCGACAGGAACGCCAGCGTGTCCAGGATCCCCGCCGGACCGTCTGCCGGCCCGAACAGCAGGATCAGGATCCCGAACAGGATCACGCCCCACAGGAACCCGGCGTACAGCCGCGACATCGAGAACCGTTTCGCGCCGGGCACGAAGTAGTACGTCATGTCCGCCTGCCCGCGGGAGAACGAGTCGAACAGCCCGAGGGTCGCGTTCAGCCCGATCAGCGCGATGAACGCGAAGAACAGCGTGCCGAGGATCGGCGAACCGGCCGATGCGAACGAGTCCGACATCGCCTTCAGCGCCGCCTCCCGGTCACCGCCCTCGATCAGCGTGCCGACATTCGGGTTCTCCCGGGCCGCGGACATCGCCAGCACCGTGAACGAGACCGTGACCAGCATCGTGATCCCCCAGAACAGCAGGATCGCGTCGAACGTCACCCACTTGCGCCAGCCCTTCCACTTGGCCATCTCGGCCGGGTCCTCGGTGTCGAACATGAACCCGCGCGACGGCATCGACTCCGCCTCACCCGACGACCGCAGTCCGCGGATCTTCGGGATGTGCGCGCCCATGCCGGCGCCGCTGTCGCGCAGCTGCAGCGTGTACCACATCTGCTGCATCCCGGACGGCCCCGCGAACGCGATCGAGCCGACCACCACCGGGAACCAGGCCTTGGTCATCACGTCGCTCGGGAAGTACCCGAACGCGAACATCCCGCCGAGCGTCCGGCCGAGGTCGTCCCAGCTGCCGACGATCGCGGCGATCACCGACGTACCGACGACCAGCATCCCGATCAGCACGCCGAGCAGCTTCTCCAGGAAGTTGTAGATCACCGACAGCAGACTGAACAGCACACCCACGAACACCAGAGCCACGCACGCGGTGACCTGCCAGGGGATGCCGGTGATCTCCTCGAACGCGGCCGCGCCGGCCGACAGGTGGCCCGGCCACATGTAGATCAGGATCGCCGCCGCGTAGAAGAACCACATCAGCGGTTTGAAGATCCGGGCCGCGCCGAAGAAGATGCTCTCCCCGGTGGCCATCGCGTACCGCGCCATCTCCAGCAGCACGAACGCCTGCAGCGTGACGCCGACCATGAACAACCAGCGGATGTCCGGCCCGAACACCAGGACGAGCCGGGGCCACATGTACGACTCCCCCATCCCGACACCCAGCGCGACCAGGAAGACTGTCGGGCCGAGGATGTGCAGCGAGGGCGGCGCGTCCGGAAGTTTCCGGATCGGCATCGGTTCGAGTCGGCCAGCCTTCCAGACCTTCTCGGTGACGGCCGCCGGCTCTTCGGGTACTTCTGAGGTCTTGCTCGTGACGTCCAAGGCGGACTCCTTAGGTCGACGCCAACTAGCGGTTCGTTCCCCCGCGGACCGTTTCCTCCAATCAGCCTTTGCGATTCAGCCGAGCGGTCCGGCGTTGCGGGCCCAGCGGTACTTCGCACCGAGGACCTGGACCGGGGTCTCGGTGGTGTACGGGTACGCGACCACGCCGTGGTCGAACAGGTACTGCGCGGCCTCCTCGACCTCGACGTCGCCGGACAGCGAGGCGACCACGGGCTTGTCGATGCCCTGGGCCCGGAACTCCCCGACAACCTCGGCGACCAGCCGCGCGAACACCATCGGCGGCGTCACGATCGTGTGCCAGTAGCCCAGGATCAGGGCGTGGATGCGCTCGTCGGACAGCCCGAGCGCGATCGTGTTCCGGTACGTCGAGGGCGGTTCGCCGCCGGTGATGTCGACCGGGTTCCCGGCCGCGCCGAACGGCGGGATGAACCTCCGGAACGCCTGGTCCAGGTCGTCCGGGATGTCCATCAACGTCAGGCCGGCGTCCACGCAGGCGTCCGACAGCAGTACGCCGGAGCCGCCCGCGCCGGTGATGATCACGACGTTCTCGCCCTTCGGCGTCGGCAGCAGCGGGATGCCGCGCGCGTACTGCAGCATCTCGTTCAGCCCTGGCGCCCGGACGACTCCGCTCTGTTTGAGGATGTCGTCGTACACCTTGTCGTCGCCGGCCAGCGCGCCGGTGTGCGAGCTGGCGGCCCGCGCGCCCAGGGCGGTACGGCCGGCCTTCAGTACGACGACCGGCTTGCGCTTCGACACCCGGGCCGCCGTCTCGGCGAAGGCCCGGCCGTCCTTCAGGTCCTCAAGGTGCATGGCGATCAGGTTGGTGTTGTCGTCGCTCTCGAAGAACGTCAGGAGGTCATCCTCGTCGATATCGGCCTTGTTGCCTACCCCAACGATCGCGGAGACTCCCATCCGGCTGGACCGGCTGAACCCGAGGATCGCCATCCCGATCCCACCCGACTGCGACGAGAGCGCGACACTTCCCTGCACGTCGTACGGCGTGCAGAACGTCGCGCAGAGGTTCTCCGGCAGGTAGTAGTAGCCGTAGATGTTCGGCCCGAGGATCCGGACGTTGTGCTTGCGGGCGATCGCGACGACCTCGTCCTGCAGCTCCTGTTCGCCGGTCTCGGCGAACCCGGACGGGATCAGGATCGCGCCCGCGACGCCCTTCTGCCCGCACTGCTCGAGCGCCGCCCCGACGAACTTGGCCGGCACGGCGAACACCGCGACGTCGACGTCGCCCGGTACGTCCAGGATCGACGGGAACGCCTTCCGCCCGAGCACCTCCCCGCCGCGCGGGTTGACCGGGTAGATGTCGCCGGCGTACCCGCCGTTGACCAGGTTCTTCATCACCGAGTTGCCGATCTTTCCGTCCTCGGTGGACGCGCCGATCACCGCGACCGCGCTCGGGCGCATGATCCGGGTCATCGCGGTCAGGATCTGCTCGGAGCTGTACCGCTCGACCGGCGTGCCGGCCTCGGCGTCGACGATGATCCGGACGTCGACCGCGGTGGCGCCGTCCGGCCCGGCGAGCACCGGGTTCAGGTCGACCTCGGCGAACTGCGGGAAGTCCGTGACCAGGTCGGAGAGCCGCTTGATCAGATTGCCGACAATCTGCTTGTCGACAGGCCGGGCGCCGCGGACGCCCTCGAGCATCTCGTGCGCCTCGATCCCGTCGACCATCGCCCGGGCCTCGTCGCCGGTCAGCGGCGCCAGCCGGAACGTGACGTCCTTCAGCACCTCGACGAGTACGCCGCCGAGCCCGAACGCGACCACCTTGCCGAACGTCGGATCGGTGACCGCGCCGACGATCACCTCCTGCACGTCACCGCCGGCGGCCAGCATCTGCTGCACCTGGACGCCGACGATCTCCACGCCCGGTTTGTAGGCATTCGCATTGTCGACAATCTGACGGAATGCCTGGCGTGCGGCGTCCTCGGAGTCGACCCCGATCACGACCCCGCCGGCCTCGGTCTTGTGCAGGATGTCCGGCGACACGATCTTCAGCACGACCGGGAACCCGATCTCGGCGGCCAGCGCGGCGGCGCCGTCGGCCGTGGTGGCGAGTCCCTCGCCCGGCGTCGGGATGCCGTACGCGTCGGCGACCAGCTTCGCCTCGGGCGCGCTCAGCGACGTACGGCCGTCGGCCACTGCGCGGTCGAGGACTGCCTGGACTGCTGCCTTGTCGTATGTCATCTGCTCTCCCACGTCAGATCACGCCCGCGGTCTTGAGGTCGTCGAGCTCGCCGGCCGAGATCCCGAGCGAGCCGTAGATGGCGGAGTTGTGTTCGCCGAGCCCGGGCGAGGTCTGGACCTCGACCGGTGAGTCGGACAGCTTGATCGGGCAGCCGACGGTCTTGAACGTGCCGCGCTGCGGGTGTTCGACCTCGACCACCGCGCCGAGGTCGGCGAGTGTCTCGTCGGCGATCAGTTCGGCGGTGGACATGATCGGCCCGCACGGGACGTTCAGCGCGTTGAGCTTGTCCATGACCTCGAACTTCGAGTGCTGCTCGGTCCACTGCTCGATCAGCGCGAACATCTTGTCGAGCTTGTCGAGCCGCGCGGCCGGCGTCGCCCAGTCCAGGTCCTCGGCCAGCTCCGGCTTCCCGATCAACTGAGCGATCGGCGCCCACCCGGGCGGCTGGACGATGACGTAGATGTAGTCGTTCGGCCCGCCCGGCGCGCATCGCAACGCCCAGCCCGGCTGGCCGCCGCCGGAGGCGTTCCCGGACCGCGGCACCTCGGTCCCGAAGTTGTCGTTCGGGTACTCGCGCAGCGGCCCGTGCGTCAGCCGTTGCTGATCACGGAGCTTGACCCGGGTCAGGTTCAGGACGGCCTCCTGCATCGCCACCGTGACGCGCTGCCCCTTGCCGGTACCGGTCCGCTGGAACAGCGCGGCGAGAATGCCCGCCACCAGGTGGATCCCGGTCCCGGAGTCGCCGATCTGCGCGCCGGTCGCGGTCGGCGGCCCGTCCTCGAACCCCGTCGTACTCATCGCACCGCCCATCGCCTGGGCGACCACCTCGTACGCCTTGAAGTTCTCGTACCGCCCCGGGCCGAAGCCCTTGATCGAGGCGAAGATCAGGCCGGGGTTGAGTTCCTGCAGGCGCTCCCAGGTGAAACCCATCCGGTCGATCGCGCCGGGCGCGAAGTTCTCCACGAGGACGTCGGAGTTCTTCACGAGGTCGGTGAAGATCTCCTTGCCGCGGTCGGACTTCAGGTTCAGCGTGATGCTGCGCTTGTTGCAGTTCAGCATCGTGAAGTAGAGGCTGTCGACGTCCGGCAGGTCGCGCAGCTGCTGGCGGGTGATGTCGCCGGTCGGTGCCTCGAGCTTGATCACGTCGGCGCCGAGCCAGGCGAGGATCTGGGTGCAGGACGGGCCGGACTGCACATGGGTCATGTCGAGGACGCGGACACCGTCGAGGGCTTTACTCATGGCGGGTCTCCCCTACTTGTACATGGTCTGGTTCATCGTTCCGGGGGCGTACGCGTCCGGGTCGACCCAGACGTTGATCAGCGACGGCAGCCCGGACTCGCGGGCCCGGAGCAGCGCCGGCCCGATGCCGGACGGGTCGCGGACCTCCTCGCCGTACCCGCCGAGCATCCGGGCGAACTCGTCGTACTTCACGTCGCCGAGCGTGTTGCCGACCCGGCCGCGGTCCTTGCCGTACTTCGCCTCCTGGCCGTAGCGGATCTGGTTCATCGACGAGTTGTTGCCGACGACACCGACGAACGGCAGGTTGTACCGGACCAGCGTCTCGAAGTCCCACCCGGTCAGCGAGAACGCCCCGTCGCCGAACAGCGCGACCACTTCCTTGTCCGGTCGCGCGTACTTCGCCGCGAGCACGAATGGGATGCCGACGCCGAGCGTGCCGAGCGGTCCCGGGTCCATCCAGTGCCCGGGCGACTTCGGCTGCACGACGCCGCCGGAGAACGTGACGATGTCGCCGCCGTCGCCGATGTAGATCGAGTCCTCGGTGAGGAACTCGTTGATCTCGTGCGCCAGCCGCAGCGGGTGGATCGGGTTCGCGTCGGACAGCTGCCGCGGGAGCCGCTTGCGGTACGCCGCGTCCTCCTCGGCGCGGAGCTCCGCGAACCAGGCCTTGCGGTCGGTCTTCCGGATCCGGCCCGACGCCGCCTGGGTGACCGCTGCCAGGATCGCGCCCGGGTCGCCGACCAGGCCGAGGTCGATGTCGCGGTTCTTCCCGACGGTGCGGTAGTCGAGGTCGATCTGGACGACCGTGGCGCTCTGTGGGAGCCGGCGCCCGTACCCCATCCGGAAGTCGAACGGCGTACCGACGATCAGGATCAGGTCGGCGTTGTTGAACCCGTACCGCCGCGAGAGGTGGAAGTGGTGCGGGTCGCCGGGCGGCAGCGTGCCGCGGGCCGAGCCGTTCATGAACGTGGGGATGTCGAGCGTCCGGACGAAGTCGACGGCCGCCGCGCTGCCGCGCGACGTCCACACCTGCGAGCCGAGCAGTACGACGGGTTTCTCGGCGCGGGCCAGCAGATCCGCCAGCGCCTCGACGCTCGCCGGGTCGCCGATGCTCTTCGTCGACGCGCGGTAGTGACCGGCCTCGGGCACCGTCGCGGACTCGACCGGGACCGAGTTGTCCAGGATGTCGCGCGGGATCTCCAGGAACGACGGGCCGGGCGCGCCGTTGTAGCACTCGCGGAACGCCATCGACACCATGTCGGCGGCGCGCGCGGTGTGCGGGACGGTCGCGGCGAACTTCGTGATCGGCGTCATCATGTCGACGTGCGGCAGGTCCTGCAGGGACCCCATCTTGTGCTGGTTCAGTGCGCCCTGGCCGCCGATCAGCAGCATCGGGCTCTCGGCGCGGAACGCGTTCGCGACGCCGGTGACCGCGTCCGTCGTCCCGGGCCCGGCGGTCACGACGGCGCAGCCGGGCTTGCCGGTGACCCGGGCGTACCCGTCGGCGGCGTGCGCGGCGACCTGCTCGTGCCGGACGTCGACGACCGCGATGCCCTCGTCCACGCAGCCGTCGTAGATATCGATGATGTGACCGCCGCAGAGCGTGAAGATCACGTCGATTCCCTCGGCCTTCAAGGCCTTCGCGACGAGATGCCCACCTGAGATCGTCGCCGGCTCCTCGACCTCTGCGACGGGTTGGGTCTCCGACACTGTCTGCGCCATCTGCAGTCAACTCCTCGGAAGGGCTGTGGTCAGCCTTGCTGTAGATTGCATACCGTATGGTGTAGTCGTAGTCTTAACCCAGGCGACAGCAGTTGTCCAGAGCTCGGGGCCAGGAGGCTGTGATGACGATTTCCGACGAACTCGACCGCACCCGGGCCGCGCTGGTCGCGCTGGAGAAATCCCTTGTGGCGTTGCGGAATCGCGTCGGGTCGCATGTCGATCTGCTGCGATTGCTGGACGATCTCGAGCGCTGCACGGTGGATCTCCGTCGGCTGGAGCAGCAGGTGGGCGGACGTCGGCGGTCGCATGAACTGGTGGCGATTCCGGACGACGACTACGACCGCGACTTCTGGGCGGAGGCGGAGCAGGAAGGTCTCGGGTGAATCGCCAGGCACTGCTTGAGCAGCCGTCGTAAGCGGCGATCGCTGTCGGGCATTCGTGCGGTGAGCGCGACTGCTTCCGCGACCTGTTCGGGCGCCACGAACGTGCGGTAGAACGGCTCCCAACTGAGCCACCACCGCACCCTGGGGCCGTCTCTGGAACCGAGCAGATACAGGGCGGTCTCCTGGGCGGCCGTCATCCGCCGGCGCTCGTCTGCACTTGCCGGCGTCTCTGCTGCCAGGGCAGTGGAGGCACAGAGGGCCGCCAGGCGGGCAGCCGGCTCGAGGCCGGGGGCATTGGTGTCGAGGAAGTGCGGAGCGAGTGGGAGCAGGGCGCGGCGGCCCGGTGGGGAGGTGTGGTCGTGGACAGCTCGGGCTGCGGCGCTCAGCGTCGGGTGGACGGTGGTGGGGCGGTCGGTCCAGGGTTCGCGGGCCAGGCGGGAGACCAGCTCCATGAGGCACGGGTCCGGGCGTGGGATCTTGGCGTAGCCGTTCATTCGCCGGTCACCGGGGTGCCCAGCTGGGGGCGGACAGGCAGCGCAGGTCTGCCGGGTTGCTTGAGGAACCGCACGCTGAGCGCAGTCAGTACGCCGAGGAGACCCGCGACGAGGAACAGCGGGCGGTAGCCGATCGCTGTCACGACGGACGCGGCGGCGCCGATGCCCAACAGTCCGCCGGCGGCCTTCGCGGAGTACAGGATCGCCTGGTTCTGCAGCAGGCTGTTCTCGCCGAAGAACTCCAGGACGAGGTTCGCCATGATCGCGTAGAACGCCCCGCCGCCCAGCCCGGCGAACATCGCGCAGATGACGAACGCCGGCGCCGCATCGGCCAGCACCAGCCCGATGTGCGCGAACCCTTCGATCATCAGCACGGCCGCCAGTACGCGGCGACGCCCGAAGCGGTCGGACAAACTGCCGGCCGTCGACCGGCCGAGACCGTTGACAGCAGCAAGCATCCCTGCGGCGGCCGCGGCCGTCCCGAGCGCATGCCCGCCGTCGACCGCATAACCCACCACGAAGGCGATACCGAACAGCGACAACGCCGTACTGATCGCCAGCAGCAACCACATCAGCGGCAGCGCACCGGTCCGCAACGCCTCGCCGGGACGGTACTGGCGGACGGCCGGCGCATTGTGCGGGATGCTGCGGTTCAGCTTCCGGTCGATCGCCCACGCCTGGGCGTCGAGCTCCGCCGGCCACCAGTGCCGCGGCGGGTCCTTCAGCAGCCCGCTCGCGATCAGCACCACCAGCAGCGCCACACCGGCTGTCAGATCGTAGACAATCCTCTCGTCGACAATCGCCAGCAGCACGATGCTCGGCACCGCGCCGACCGCGAACCCGCCGGTGACGAAGCCGATCGTCGCCGTCCGCCGCTCCGGGAACCAGCGCGCCGACGTCGTGATGCACGCGGCGTACACGATCCCCGCGCCGGTGCCGCCGACGAGCGAGTACCCGACCAGAACGGCGGCGTAGCTGTGGACATGGGCGAGCGCGACGAGCCCGATCACCGCGAGGACCCCGCCGGTGAGGACGAGCCGCCCCGGCGTCAGGCGGCGTACCCGATGCAGCCAGGCGGCCGGTACGGCGACCAGCGCCTGGCAGGCGACGAAGATCGCGAGCAGCCAGAGCGTTCGCGCCGTACCCCAGCCGCGGTCCGACGCGAGGCCGAGCGCTGCGGTGCCGAACGAGTACTGCAGCGGGCTGATCGCGACCATGCAGGCCCAGGCGGCCCAGAGTTGCCAGCGGCGCGGGTGCCCGGTCAGCTCACGGGCATCCTCACCGATCCGGTACCGCCGGCCGTAGACGTCACGCACATCCCGGGGCGTGGAAATCATGTCGCCTCCTGACTACTGCATACCGTATTAGATCTACATGCAGTCTGTGGTACCCCTCCGGCTGCGGCCTGTCCAGACCTGGAGACTCTTGTGGCAAGATTGCATACCGCATACAGTCGTCACTAGACGGACCGAGGGAGGCTGACGTGGACCTGATGGAGTACCAGGCCAAGGAACTGTTCGCCCGGCACGGCGTCCCGGTGACGCCCGGCCGGGTGGTCGACGAACCGGCCGCCGCCGCGGAGGCCGCCCGCTCGCTCGGCGGGCGCGTGGTCGTGAAGGCGCAGGTGAAGGCCGGCGGCCGCGGCAAGGCAGGCGGGGTCAAGCTCGCCACCACTCCCGAGGAGGCACAGACGTGGGCCGCCCGCATCCTCGGGATGGGCATCAAGGGCCACACCGTACGGCGCGTCCTGCTCGCTCCGGCCGCGGACATCGCCGAGGAGTACTACCTGTCGTTCCTGGTCGACCGGGCGAACCGCGAGTACCTCTGTATCGCCAGCACCGAAGGCGGTGTGGAGATCGAAGAGGTCGCGCACACGAACCCGGACGCGATCGCGAAGGTACCGATCGATCCGGCGGTCGGCGTCGACGACGCCAAGGCCGCCGAGATCGTCGCCGCAGCGGGGTTCCCCGTGGACGCCGTGGGAGTCGTGCGGAGTCTGTGGGACGTCTTCGTCGCCGAGGATGCGTCACTCGTCGAGGTGAATCCGCTGGTGAAGCTGGCCGACGGCTCGCTGGAGGCCCTCGACGGCAAGGTCACCCTGGACGAGAACGCGGCGTACCGGCACCCGGATCATGCGCCGTACGACGACAAGGCGGCGGCCGATCCGCTGGAGGCCACGGCACACGCGAAGGGCCTGAACTACGTGAAGCTCGACGGCTCGGTCGGCATCATCGGCAACGGCGCCGGCCTGGTCATGTCGACCCTCGACGTCGTGGCGTACGCCGGTGAACGGGACGGCGTACGACCGGCCAACTTCCTCGACATCGGCGGTGGCGCGAGCGCCGAGGTGATGGCGAACGGCCTCGGGATCATCCTGTCCGACCAGCAGGTGAAGAGCGTCTTCGTGAACGTCTTCGGCGGCATCACCGCCTGTGACGCGGTCGCGAACGGCATCGTGCAGGCGCTGGCCGCGCTCGGCGACCGGGCCGACAAACCGCTGGTCGTCCGGCTGGACGGCAACAACGTCGACGAGGGCCGCAAGATCCTTGCCCAGGCCAACCATCCGCTGGTCACCGTGGTCCGCACCATGGACGGCGCCGCCGAACTCGCCGCCCGGAAAGGAGCGTAGTGCGATGGCGATCTTCCTGACCGAGAAGAGCCGGGTCCTGGTCCAGGGGATGACCGGGGCCGAGGGCAAGAAACACACCAGCCGAATGCTTGCCGCCGGCACCACTGTGGTCGGCGGTGTGACACCGGGCAAGGGCGGCCAGTCCGTCGACTTCGCGAAGTGCTCGGTCCCTGTGTACGGGTCGTGCGCGGACGCGGTCCGGGCGGCGAACGCCGACGTGTCGGTGGTGTTCGTCCCGCCGCGCTTCACCAAAGGCGCGGTGATCGAGGCGGTCGACGCGGGCATCCCTCTCGTCGTGGTGATCACCGAGGGGGTGCCGGTGCACGACACCGCCGCGTTCTTCGCGTATGCACAGGCGAACGGGACCCGGGTGATCGGCCCGAACTGCCCCGGCATCATCACCCCGGGCGAGTCGAACGCCGGCATCATCCCGGCCGACATCGCCGGCCAGGGCCGGATCGGCCTGGTCTCGAAGTCCGGGACGCTGACGTACCAGATGATGTACGAGCTGCGGGACTTCGGGTTCTCGACCGCGATCGGGATCGGCGGCGACCCGATCATCGGGACCACCCACATCGACGCGCTGCAGGCGTTCCAGGACGACCCGGACACCGACGCGATCGTGATGATCGGTGAGATCGGCGGCGACGCCGAGGAGCGGGCGGCCGCGTTCATCAAGGAGAACGTGACCAAGCCGGTCGTCGGGTACGTCGCGGGCTTCACCGCGCCGGAGGGCAAGACCATGGGTCACGCCGGCGCGATCGTCTCCGGCTCGTCCGGTACGGCGGCCGCGAAGCAGGAGGCCCTCGAAGCGGCGGGCGTCCGCGTCGGCAAGACGCCTACCGAGACAGCCGACCTGATGCGCGCCGTACTGAGCTGATCAGCGCGGGCTCGCCGTGCTGCTGCGCAGGATCAGCGCGGTGGGCACGGCGAACGGCGCGTGCCGGGCGGTGGAGTGGATCTCGGCGAGCAGGGTGTCGACGCTGCGGCGGCCGATGTCGGTGAACGTCTGACGGATCGTGGTGAGCGGCGGCCAGAACTGGGCCGCTTCCTCCATGTCGTCGAACCCGACCACGCTGACGTCGTCCGGCACGGACCGCCCGCGCGTGTGCAGCGCCCGCAGTACGCCGAGCGCCATCTGGTCGTTGGCGACGAAGATCGCCGTCACGTCCGGATCCGCGGCGAGCCGGCAACCGGCGTCGTACCCGGAAGCCGACGACCAGTCCCCGAACAGCACCGGCGGTACGTCGCAGCCGCGGTCGCGGAGCGTCTGCTCCCAGGACCGGCGCCGCTGGTCGGCCGCGTACGACGAGGACGGCCCGGCGATGTGCCACACCGTCCGGTGCCCCAGCTCCAGTAGGTGCTCCGTCGCGAGCCGCGCGCCTTGCGTCTGGTCGGTGTCGACGACCGGGTGGTCGTAGTGCGCGCCGGCATGCACGACCACGACCGGCAGCCCGACGGGCGGCCGTACTTCCTCCAGGACGTGCGCCTCGATCATCATGATGACGCCGTCGACGGCCTGCTCCCCCAGCCGGGTGAACGCGTCCGCGACCGCCTGGCGGCTGACGGAGAGCACCGGCATCAGGTTGACGGAGTACCCGCGCGCCGTGGCGGCGGTGGCGATCGCGTCGAGCGTCCGCGTCGTACCGAAGGTGGACAGCTCGAAGACGATCACGCCGATGCTGCGGAACTCGCCGCTGCGCAGCGCCCGTGCGGCGCCGTTCGGGCGGTAGCCGAGCTGGCGCATCGCATCCTGCACCCGGGCGCGGGTGAGCGCGTCGACGTTCTGCCGGCCGTTCGCGACCCGCGACACCGTCTGCCCGGATACCCCGGCCAGCTGCGCGACGTCGGCCATCGACGGACCCCGCCGCCGTCTTCCTACCGTTCCCTCCACCCGGCACCTCCCGTGTGGCAGGAGTCTAGACATGTTTGCGTCAACATGACGGGCGCACGGCGAGCCGGGCGGGTCAGGCGCCGACCTTGCTCGCCAGCAGGTCGGTGACGGCGTGCACAGCGCGCAGCGTGGGCGCCGGTACGCCGGTGAGGTCCGCGAGTTCGACGACCGCCGCGAGGATCACGTCGAGCTCGAGCGGCTTGTCCTTCTCCAGGTCCTGCAGCATCGACGTCTTGTGCTCGCCGACCCGCTCGGCGCCGTCGATCCGCTTGTCCACCGAGATGTCCGGGTGACAGCCGAGCGCGGCCGCGATCGCCAGCGACTCCTCCATCATCAGCCGGACCATCTGCCGGGTCCCCTGATGCGTCGCGATCTCCACCATCGTCGCCCGGGCGAGCGCGCTGATCGGGTTGAACGCCGCGTTCCCGAGCAGCTTGATCCAGATGTCGTTGCGGATGTCGGCCTCGACCGGGCACTTCAGCCCGCCCGCGACCATCGCCGTACTGAAGCGTCCGCACCGGTCCGACGGGCCGCCCGCGGGTTCGCCGATCGAGAAGCGGGTGCCTTCCAGGTGCCGTACGACGCCCGGCGCCTCGAGCTCGGTGGAGCAGTAGACGACGCAGCCGATCGCGCGGTCGAGGTCGAGCACGCGGGTGACGGCGCCGTCCGGGTCGACCGACTCGATCCGGCGGCCTTCGTACGGGCCCCTCAGTCCGTGGAAGTACCACCAGGGGATGCCGTTCTGGGCGGCGACCACGACGGTCCGGTCGTGCAGCAGCGGGGCGAGGAGCGGCCCGGCGCTCGCGTACGAGTTCGCCTTGAGGCCGAGGAAGACGTAGTCGACCGGGCCGATCTCGGCCGGGTCGTCGGTGGCCGGGGTCCGGGCTGTGAAGTCGCCGCGGGGACTGCGCACGACGACGCCGCCGGACCGGATCGCCGCCAGGTGCGCGCCACGGGCGACCAGGTGCACCTCGGTCCCGCCGCGGTGCAGCGCCGCGCCGACGTACGCACCGATCGCGCCGGCGCCGAGGACCGCAACTCTCATCTTGGATTGCATACAGAATACGGTAGGCGAGGCTTGGAATGAGGTCAAGGTCACATTTCTGTCCGACCGATGATTCGGCGGCACTCCGGCGGTATGTACCGGCGTGAAGCACTCGACCGAAGGAGCAGGAGCCATGGGACACGTCATCGTCACCGGATTCGTCAGCATGGACGGCGTCATCACCGACCCCGACGGTTCGGGCGGTACGCCGTTCGGCGGCTGGGCGTTCCGGCACGGACCCGAAACCGTCGGCGGGGACAAGTTCCGCCTCGGCGACCTGATGGACACCGGCGTACTGCTGCTCGGCCGGAACACCTGGGAGCTGTTCAGCAGGCTCTGGCCGAACCGGACCGACGACTTCTCCGCCAAGATGAACAAGATGGCCAAGGTGGTCGCGTCACACACGCTGACAGACCTCTCGGCCTTCCCCAACTCCACACTGATGCAGGGCTCGCTGGCCGAGTACGTACGGTCGGAGCCGCGGACCATCGCGGTCACCGGGAGCGTCAGCGTGATCCGTGCACTGCAGGCGGCCGATTTGGTCGACGAGTACCGGCTGATGACGATGCCGTCGATCGTCGGCGCCGGGGAGCGGATCTTCGGCCCGTTGGACCAGCCGCAGCACCTGAAGCTCGCCTCGGTCGTACCGGCCGGTGCGGCGTCGCTGGCGACGTACGTGCGGCCGTAGCAGGATGAGGCCGGTGACTTGGCCGGCAATGGTGTGGATCGGTGGGGCCCCGGGCGCGGGGAAGTCGACGATTGCCCGGGAACTCGCCCGCCGCGGCGACCTGCCGCTGCATCCGATCGACCTGTGGACGTACGCGCATCTGGACCGGCTGCCACCGCTGCGGCCGTTGGCGGACGATCTGGCCGCGGGGCCGTCGTACGCGGCCGATGCGTTCGTGGAGGTCGCTCGGCTGCGTCTTGAGCTGGTCGCGGGGGACGTGCTGGAGCGAGAGCTTGGCGGCGTACCTGCGGTGGTGGAGGGACCACAGCTCTTCCCGTCGATGGCTGACGGTGTTCCGGCGGCAGTGTGGTTGGTGCCGGATACAGAACAGACCAGACGGGCCCGGGAGCAGCGGCCGGGAGACCGTGAGCGGTTGGCGGGGCTGCTGGCACGGGACGCGCTCCTGGCCGATCGGGTACGACAAGAGGCCGCCGAACGCGGGCGGGTCGTTATCGAGGTGCCGGCGGACCCGGACTGGGCTCTTGTCGCTCAGGGCGTGGCTGACGCGTTAGGGCCGCTCCCACGGTTGCGGGGCGGTGAGGAGCTCAGCAGACAGCGGCAGTACGAGAACCTCGCGGCCTGCCGGCAAGGGCGGCTGTGGCAGGCGGACAGCGGGCCGGCCGAGTTGCCGCCGTACCCGTTCGCCTGCGAGTGCGGTACGCCGGGATGCGCGGCCACGTGGGCGGGAACTCCGGACGAGTACGACGCACGGCGTGGCGAGGGGTGGCTGACCGCTCATCCAGCGTGCTAGGGTTTTGCACCGTTGCAGTTTTGCAGTTCCACGTTCGTGTCGAAGCGCCCGCGGATTTGTAATCCGCCGGGCGTTTTGTCGTATCAGGAGAAAATCATGGCTTTGGGAACAGTGAAGTGGTTCAACGGCGAGAAGGGCTTCGGCTTCATCTCCCAGGAGGACGGCGGCGCCGACGTGTTCGTGCACTACTCGGCGATCCAGACCCAGGGCTTCCGCTCCCTGGACGAGAACCAGCGCGTCGAGTTCGAGATCGCCCAGGGCCCGAAGGGCTTGCAGGCGGAGAACGTTCGCCCGCTCTGATCTCGGCCGTCCTTCCAGACGGTTGTTCTTGACGGCAGGCCCGGCTCACGCCGGGTCTGCCGTGCTCCACAGGTCCTCGCCGTCCTCGTGTACGTCGGTGCGCGCGAGACCGATCGCGGCTGCCACAGCGGCCGACGCGGTGTGTTCCGGATGAATGTGCGCAAGGATCCGGTAGGCCTTTCCGGCCCGTAGCCAGGTGAACAGTCCCTGTGCTGCTTCTTTCGCGAATCCGCGACCCTGCCAGGCGGTGCCGATCACCCAGGCGATTTCCGCCGTACGTCCGGTGATCGTGGCCTGCACGTAGCCGATCAGCCGGTCGTCGTACCGGACGACCCAGTTCAGCCATTGTTCGTCATCCCGGTCCGGGCCGGCGAGTTGCCGGCGGTACCGGGCCTCGAGCTCCGCCACGGTCGGTGGTTCCCCGCCGGTGAACGCGTAGAGCGCCGGGTCGGACAGCACGTCTGCCATCGGTACGGCGTACTCGACCTGTAGCGGCAGCAGCGTCAGGCGCTGGGTGGTAATCACGCGCGCCACGGTAGCCGCGGTACAGACTGGTCGGCATGATCGAGATCGACTGGGCAGGAGAGGCCGGGCGGCTGCGGGCGTCCGCGGAGGGCGAGGCCGGCTGGAACGCTGCCGTCGCCGGCACGCTCGTCCGTGACAGTGACCAGGTACTCGCGGACGTCGGCTGCGGCGGAGGCGGGATGGCGAAAGCGCTCGCCGAGGCGCGGCCCGGGGCGACGGTGGTGGCGATCGACGCGGATCCCGACGTACTGGAGCAGGCGCGCGAGCACACCGGCGGGCTCGTCCGCTGCGAACTCGCGTCGATGGACGACGGCGCGGAACCGTTGCGGCGGGCAATCGGTGCGCCCGCGGACCTGATCTGGGCGTCGGCCTCGGTCCATCACGCCGCCGACCAGCAGGCGGCCGTGGATGCGTTGGCGGGGCTGCTCGCGCCCGGCGGACGGCTGGCCCTGGCCGAGGGCGGGCTGCCGTCGCGGCAGTTGCCGTGGGACCTCGGGATCGGCGAGCCCGGACTCGAGTTGCGGCTGGACGTGGCGCAGGACCGGTGGTTCAAGGTGATGCGGGACTCACTGCCCGGATCGGTGCCGATGCCGTACGGGTGGACCTCGGCGCTGAACCGGGCTGGGCTGGTCGACGTGACGACACGGAGCGTGTTGAGCGAGACGCCTGCGCCGTTGCCGCCTGCCCGCACGGAAGGTGTGGTGCACGGATTCCGGGCGCGGATCGAGCGGCTGACCGGGGGCGGGCATGAGCACGGTCACGGTCACGGGCATGTGGTGCCTGATGAGAACTGGCTGAGCGTGGAGGACGTCGACGTCTGGCGGCAGTTGCTGGACCCCGACGGGCCGTATTTCCTCGGACACCGCACGGACCTCGCCGTACTGTCCGTCCGGAGCGTCCACATCGGGCACGCGCCGCGCTGACCGGGTACGCGGTCGCAGTACTGTCGGCCCGTCGCCGTAAGGTGGGTGCCCATGGACGACCGGCTGGTGTGGATCGATTGCGAGATGACCGGCCTCGATCTGGAGAACGACGCCCTGATCGAGGTCGCGGTGCTGGTCACCGACTACGAACTGAACGTGCTCGGTGACGGGATCGACCTGGTGATCGCGCCGCCCCCCGGCGCGCTCGAGCAGATGGGTGACTTCGTCCGCGACATGCACACCGCGTCCGGGCTGCTCGACGAGCTCGCCGGCGGCATCCCGCTCGCCGACGCCGAGCAGCAGGTGCTCGACTTCATCAAGACCTACGTCAAAGAGCCCCGCAAGGCCGCCCTCGCCGGCAACTCCGTCGGCACCGACCGCACCTTCCTCGTCCGCGACATGCCGCTCGTCGAATCCCACCTGCACTACCGCAACGTCGACGTCAGCTCCATCAAGGAACTCGTCCGCCGCTGGTATCCGCGGGTCTACTACGCGACCCCCGCCAAGAACGGCAACCACCGCGCGCTCGCCGACATCACCGAAAGCATCGACGAACTGCGGTACTACCGGGAAACCGTCTTCGTGCCGCAACCCGGCCCCGACTCCAGCACCGCCCGGGCCGCCGCCAGCCTCATCACCACCCCCGCCGAGGACCGCCCCACCGCCTCCTGACCTGCCGATTTTTTGTCCTGGCACTTCATCGCTATGATTGCTCAGCCGTCGCAGTTCGGGCGGCAATGGTGGGTGTAGCTCAGCTGGTAGAGCACCTGGTTGTGGTCCAGGTGGTCGCGGGTTCAAGTCCCGTCACTCACCCGATGGCCGGCCATGCCTGCGGATTGCGCAGGCTTGGTCGGCTTCGTCATTTGTGCGGCTGCGCTCCGCTTGCCGCGGGCGGGGGCTCCGCCACCCGCACCCCCTTGCGCCTTCGCTTCGCTCGGCTCCTGTGGTCACCTTCGTCGGTGGTGCCTTGCGCCTTCGCTTCGCTCGGCTCCTGTGGTCACCTTCGTCGGTGGCCTCGGCTCCTGTGGTCGCCTTTGTCGGATGCGCTCGGCTCCTGTGGTCGCCTTTGTCGGTGGCCTCGGCTCCTGTGGTCACCGTCGTCGGATGCGCTCGGCTCCTGTGGTCGGGGTTGGCTTGTCGGGGAGGCTGCTGAGACTCATACGAGGAACGCTATGGTCTGCGAGGTACTGCTCTGGCCGGTTGAAGGGAACGGCGGATGAAATGGTTGCGAGGTCGTCAGGCGGGGCTGATGCCGCTGGCGGACGCGCTCGAGGCTGTGGGCGACGAGGGCGCGATGGGGACCTACGACGACGAGGTACCGCTGCATCAGGTCGTCGGGTCGGTGTCGCGGTCCGACGACTTCGACCATGAGTTCCGGCCCCGGCGGCGGACCGCGCGGTACGACGCCGTGCTGGCTCGGTTCCAAGCGGGCGAGCAGCCGCCGGCGGTGAGCGCCGTACGGCTCGGTGAGCTGTACTTCGTCTCTGACGGCCACCATCGAGTCGCGGCCGCGCGGCAGCTCAACTGGACCCACCTCCCGGCGCGCGTTCGACGGATCTGCTCCGTGGCGTACACCTGCAGCTGTCTCACCGCCGCCGACCTGCCGGCCAAGGCCGCGGAGCGGCGCTTCCTCGAAGAGGTGCCGTTACCGGACGACACCCGACGCGCGCTCTGGCTGGACCGGCCCGCCGACTGGGCGAGGCTCGCCGACTCCGCCCTGGCCTGGGGCTTTCGACGGCAGCGCGACGGGCGGACAACGCGTGCCGACGTCGACGCGCACAGCCTGGCGAGTACCTGGTGGATCGAGGAGGTCGTCCCGACAGTGGCCAGGCTCCGCGGGAACGCCCCCACCGATCTGGTCGACATTCAGATCTACCTCACCGAGCTCGCGCGGCGTGACGGCGTCGCCGATCTCGCCTGGCCGCCCGTCCACTGCTGCCCGGACCACCGCCCCGCTGACTGATGCCGCCGCTTTGGTCCGTGCAAGGATGCTCTGGTGAAGTTGAGTGGGAGTGCCTGGTTCGGGTATGGCGTGGTTGTGGTGGTGACCTTCGTCGTGGGGTTCTTGGCGTTTGCTGTGTGGGTTCTTTCGCTCGTGTTCTGAGGTTCGTGTGACCTGACGCGCTCGTGGATGCGTCTCTTCAGGCAGAGGCATCTACAGGAGGTGTGGATGGGTACGGGCGAAGACTTCGAGGAGTTCGCGCGGGTGCAGATACCGCGGTTGTACCGGACTGCCTGGTTGTTGTGTGGGGATCGGCATCATGCCGAGGACCTGGTGCAGGAGACGCTGGCCAAGATGATGTCGGCGTGGGGGCGGATCGACGCGCCGGGGGCTTATGCGCGGACGGCGTTGGTGCGGACGTTCGTGTCGCAGCGGCGGCGCAAGAGCTGGGGTGAGCGGCCTACCGAGGTTCTGCCCGAGGTGGCGGAGCGGGTGGGTGACGTGGAGTTGCGGGTCGCTCTGCAGAGCGCGTTGGGGGAGCTCGCACCGCTGGATCGAGCGGTGCTGGTGCTGCGGTTCTTCGAAGATCGCAGCGTCGAGCAAGTGGCGCTCGATCTTGGCAAGAAGACCAGTGCGATCACGACACGCACCTCCCGAGCCTTGGAACGCTTACGGGCGGTTCTTGGTGACGGTGCAGACCAGTTGATCGCCCTCTGAGCTCAGGAGAACCCATGAAGAACCTCACCGACATGATGGAGCGGGCCACCGAGAACCTCGAGCCCGTCTCCGCCGACCTGCTCGAACGCACCGTCGTCCGCGGCACCCGGCTGCGCCGCCGGCGTACGACGCTGCTCGCCGCCGGCGGCACCGGCGCCGTACTCGCCACCGTCGGCTTGATCGCGGGCGGCATCCACGCCCTCAACTCCCCCACCGACACCGCAGCCGCCGGCACACCGATCGCACTGACCAAACCGTCGGTGTCGCCCACACCGATCACATCCAGCAAACCCGCCGTCAACAACGCGAAGACCCTCAGCACCCTGAAGGCACTCGTGGCCGCTCCGGGTCGCACCTTCTCCAACCCGAAGGCCTGGGGCGACGGCAGCTTCACCGCGGCGACGTACGTCGTCAACGACGGCCACGGCGCGTCCCGGGTGGACGTCCTGCTCTCCGGCGGCGGCGAGCAGCCCCGGTGTGTACCGGTCCACGAGGGCTGCAGCACCCTGCCGGACGGCTCCGTCCTCTTCGTGGAGAAGGAGGCGCCCGAGTACACCGACAGCCGCCAGGCGGAGTTCGGTGTCGTCAACAACTACGTCGTACTGCAACGCCCTGACGGCCGCAGCATCAGCCTGACCAGCTACAACGCACCGGCCGAGAAGGGCGCGAAGCACACCCGTGCCACGCCGCTGCTGTCCGTCAAGGACCTCACCGCGCTCGCCCAGAGCAAGGCGTGGAAACTCCCGCCCGTCTCGAAGTCCGGCAAGTAGCAGAACCGGCCCGGCGTCCAGGTGGGCGCCGGGCCTTACTTTGCCGCGAGTACGCCGTGCGTGACCAGCTCGACGCCGATCGCGAGCGTGAGGAAGCCGATGATCCGGCTGAGCGCGCCGAGCCCGGTCGGGCCGAGCTTGTCGACGAGCGGCGTACCGAACCGCAGAAGCACCGCGACCAGCGCCGCGATCACGGCCACGCCGACGATCACGCCGAGGCGGTTGACGATCCCAGGGTGCCGGGCGGTCAGCGCGATCACGACGCCGATCGCGCCGGGGCCGGCGACCAGCGGCAGCGCCATCGGTGAGAACGACACGTCCGGCTTCGCGACGCCGTGCGTCTTCTCGTCGTCGGTCAGCGTCTGCCGGGACACGATCATCCCGAAGCCGGAGTGTGCGACCACCAGACCGCCGGCGATCTGCAGCGCCGGCAGGCCGATCCCGAGGCCCTCGAGCACCAGCGTGCCGAGCAGCGCGAACACGGTCAGGATGCCGAGCACGTAGACGCCTGTCATCACCGCCTGGCGCCGCATCGCGGCCCGATCGGCGCCGTCCGTCAGGCCTGCGAACGTGGCCAGCGCACCGACCGGATTGGTGATCGGCAACAATGCTGCCAAGGCCGAAACCGCCACGTGTACGGGCTCCACGGTCGGGAAGCGTACACCTCGTGGAAGGACAGTTCGCCGTGCGACATGAAGTGACCCCCGACGACACCGCGATCGCCGTCGGCAGCGGAGACGTGGAGGTGCTCGCCACGCCCCGGCTGATCACCTGGCTCGAGTTCGCCACCATCCAGCTCGCCCAGCCGCTGCTGGCCGCCGGCCAGACCTCGGTCGGCACGTCGGTCCGCATCCGCCACCGGATGCCGACCCGCGTCGGCGACACCGTCGACATCGCGTCCGACGCGCCCGACGTCGACGGCAACCACCTGCGCTTCCAGGTCCGCGCGACCAACTCCGCGGGCCAGCTGATCGCGGACGGCGAACTCGTCCGGGTCGTCGTCGACCGCGAACGCTTCCTCGCGAACGTGCCCTAAGGCCGCGGCTCGACGTACCAGCGTGGCAGCTCGCCCGGCTGCAGGCTGGTCGCGTCGCCGGGCCGGGACAGCGTCAGGATCGCCTGCTGGATCTCCGGGCGCGCGTTCAGCGCGTCCTCGATCGCGTACAGCCGGGCCGCCACCTCGGACTCGACGTCGTTGCCGGTGACATCGACCGCCGCGACCAGGAAGATCCGGTCGGCGCCGACCCACTCCATGTGCAGGAACGTCACGCGCTCAATGTCCTCGTGCGCGAGCAGCGCCCGGAGCACGCGGTTCCGGGCGAGCGGGGTAACGGCCTCGCCGGTCAGGAAATCCATGTTCCGGCTGATCAGGAACAGCGCCACCACGCCGAGCAGGGCACCGACCACGATCGACCCCACCGCGTCCCACGCCGCGTTGCCGGTGAGCTGGTGCATCAGGATCGCGAGCGCCGCGATCAGGATCCCGATCAACGCCGAGAAGTCCTCGACGAACACCGCCCGCAGCACCGGGTTCGACGTGATCCGGACGTATCGCCACGGGCGCAGCATCCGCTCCAGCGCACCGGCCTTCGTCTGCCGCAGCGCCTGCGTGAACGAGATCCCCTCGAGCACGAACGAGACGGCGAGCACGGCATACGCCCACCCGTACGACGTGGCCTCGGCCTCGCCGTGCTGCAGCGACTGGATCCCGTGCCACACCGACACCGCCGCACCGACCGTGAACAGGCCGAACGCCGCGAACATCGACCAGATGTACCCGACCCGGCCGTAGCCGAGCGGATGCGTCCGGTCGGCCGGCTTCCGGGCCCGGCGTTCGCCGACCAGCAGGAAGATCTCGTTGCCGGTGTCGGCCCAGGAGTGCGCCGACTCGGCCGCCATCGACGCCGATCCGGTGATCACCGCGACGACCGTCTTGGCGACTGCGATCAACAGGTTCGCGGTGAGCGCGACCAGCACTGTCAGGAGGCTCTCGCCACCGCCCTCGTCGTCCTCGGAGCTGCTCACCCTCAGACCATACTCAGCTGACCGCCCGGATGATGCGTTGCTCGATCGCGCGCGCCACGGCGGCCGCGCGCGTCTCCACCTCCAGCTTCGTGTAGATGTGCTGCAGGTGCGACTTCACCGTCGCCTCGCTGACGTACAACTTCTTGGCCATCTCGCGATTCGACTTGCCGGTGGCGAGCAGGCCGAGGATCTCCACCTCGCGCTCGGTCAGCGTCGGTCCGGTCCGCCGGAGCAGCCGGGCCGCGACCGCGGGCGCCAGCACCGTCTCCCCGCGCGCGGTGCCGCGGATCGCCCGGAACAGGTCCTCCGGCGGCGCGTCCTTCAGCAGATACCCGGAGGCGCCCGCGTCGATCGCGCCCATGATGTCGGCCTCGGTGTCGTACGTCGTCAGGATCAGCACGTACGGCGGATCCGCCAGGGCTCGCAGCCTCGCGGTCACCTCCGCGCCGCCCACGCCCGGCCCCAGGTTCAGGTCCATCAGCACCACGTCGGGACGGACCGCCGCGACCAGCTGCTCGGCGCTGTGCGCGTCCGGCGCCTCGCCGACGACGGTGAGATCGTCCTGGCCGTCGACCAGCGCGCGGACGCCCGCCCGCACCACCGGATGGTCGTCGACCAAAGCCACCCGGATCATCCGTCCTCCGGGATCTTCTGCGGGGCCTTCAGGGGGATCGCGGCGGCCAACGCCGTACCGTCCCCCGGTTCACTCTCCAGCACGAGCGTTCCTCCCAGTTGTCTCAGCCGTTCCCGGATTCCGGCCAGTCCGTGGCCGCGGTCGGAATCGATCTTGACATGAGATCGCGGAAGGCCCCGGCCGTTATCCACAACGTCGAGGACCACCGCGTCCGGGTGGTAGGTGAGGGTCACGAACGCCGCGTCGGCGTGCGCGTGTTCGAGCACGTTCGCGACCGCGCCGCGGGCCGTGCGGAGCAGTGCGGTCTCAACCTCCGAGTCCAGCGTCACCGGCGTACCGTGCACCTGAACGTGGAGCTTGAGGTCGCTGTGGGCGGTCAAACGCTCGCAGGACTTGCGAAGTGCTTCCGGCAGGCCGGCAGCCAGCTCTGCGGGGGCCAGGTCGCGTACGACTCTCCTGGCTTCGTCCAGACCATCGCGGGCCGTGGCTGCTGCCTGGGCTGCGTGCTGACGTGCGACAGCAGGCTTTTGGTCCCATTCGCGTTCTGCGGCCTGTAGCAGCAGGTTGATGCTGGACAGGCCCTGCGCCACGCTGTCATGGATCTCTCGCGACAGCCGCGCCCGCTCTGCTATCACTCCGGCCTGGTGCTGGGCGTCGGCCAGATCGCCCTGCGCCGCGTGCAGCTCGTCCAGCAACGCCTGTCTGGCCAGAGCGTCCCGCTCCAGCGCCCGATAGGCGCCTACGGCAAGCACTGCGATGCACACCGGCCCCAGCACGATCGTCGGGTCCAACCGGTCGGTCATCCGGGTCCATTGCACCACGGTGACCACCACCATGCCGGCCACCACCAGACAGGCCGGCCGGAACGACAGGATGCGCAACGCAACGAACGACAGCGGCACCGCACACCAGGCGAACGAGGGCGCCAACAGCACCAGCCCGAGCCACTCCAGCACCAGCAACGCCAGCCAGACCCGGCTGGGCAGCAGTCTGTACGCCCCGTACGTCGCAAGCAGCACCACCGCGCCAACCAGAACCCACGGGCCGCGGTCGTTGAAGCCATGGCCGGTCAGGTACCGCACGGCGGACGCCAGCACGAGCACCACCAGCGCAGCGTGCAGCGCGGCCACCAGGCGAGTCGCGTGGCTCAGGATCGACGGTGTGTGCGCAGTAGACATGTTCAACCGATCGTAGGCGGCCTGGAGCCGGTTCCGAATCATCCGTTCGGCTATCCGTTGATGGCCGAACATCCGTCGTGCGCAGGGGTGCCGGCGACGGAGGCTTGAGGCAGCTCGAAGTCCACCGACCGTTTGAGAGGTTCCGATGTCCGTCCGTTCGCTGTCCGCCACCCTCGCCCTGTCCGCCACCCTGCTCGGCGTCGGCGCCTCGACGGCGTTCGCGGCCCGCCCGACCACCTACGAGCTCCCCGGCGACCCCGGCGGCTCCAAGTTCGAGGGCATCGGGTACGACGCCCGCACCAAGAACTACTACGTCTCCGAGACCACCGGCGGCGAGATCCACCGTGGCCAGGTCAACTCCCCGGCCGCGATCGAGTGGCTCAAGGGCGACGGCACCGACGGCCGCTGGACCGCCCGCGGCGTGAACGTCGACTCCCAGGGCCGGGTGTACGTCGCCGGCGGGCCGAACGGGATCGACCACCCGGACGCGCCGGACCTCTGGGTCTACGGCCGCGACGGCAAACTGCTCGCCGCCCTCCGCACCGGCGTGCCGAGCTCGTTCCTCAACGACATCGTGATCGGCCCGGACGGCGCCGCCTACTTCACGAACTCGAACGCCCCGCAGATCTTCCGGGTTGCCGAGCGGCACGGCCACTGGACCGTCAACACCTGGGCTGACGCGACCGGGACCATCGAGACCGCGGACGGCTTCAACCTCGGCGGCATCGTGCTCTCCCCGGACCGCAAGGCGCTGGTCGTGGCCCAGGGCAACGTCGGCAAGCTCTGGCGGTTCGACCTGCGGACCACGAAGGCGACCGCTGTCGACACCGCCGGTGCCGATCTGGTGAACGCCGACGGCCTGGTCCAGCAGGGCAACACCCTCTGGGTCGTGCGGAACTTCTCCAAGGTGCTGAGCACGCTCCGGCTGTCGTCCGACGGCTCCACCGCGCGGCTACAGTCCGCCAGGCCGACCGACCCCGACCGGGTCCTCACCACCGCGAAGCTGGCCCAGGGCCGGCTGCTGGTGGTCGACAGCAAGTTCGACGAGGCGACCGCCGTCCCGCCGTACCAGGTCATCACGCTCGACCCGCGCCGATGAAACGCCGCCCGATCGCGGTGGTCGCCGTCCTGCTGATGGCGGCGACCACCGCGTGCTCCGCCGAAACCACCAGCACTCCCCAGCCGGCACCGGCTCCGACCCTGAGTCCGACTGCGAGTCCATCTCCGACGCCTTCGAGGAGCGCCGCCGTGCCGTCCACCCTCGACGCCCAACTGATCGCCGCGGCGTGGAAGAACGACGTGCCCACGGCCAAGCGCCTGATCGAGGCCGGTGCCGACGTCAACGCGCTCGACAACACCGTCCAGAGCGCATTCCTGATCGCCGCCAGCGAGGGCTACCTCGACCTGCTGAACCTGACACTCGCCCACGGCGCCGACGTCCGCAGTCTCGACAGCTACCACGGCACGGCGCTCATCCGAGCCGCCGAACGCGGCCACGCCGCCGTCGTCGGCCGCCTGCTCCGGGCCGGCGTCGCCGTCAACCACGTCAACAACCTCGGCTGGACCGCCCTGCACGAAGCAGTCATCCTCGGCAAGGGCACCCCCGAGTATGTCGACACCGTCCGACTGCTGATCGCCGGCGGCGCCGACCGCGACAAGCCTGCTGTCAGCGGGGGCACCACCCCGGTCCAGGCCGCGAAGGACCGCGGTCAGCAGGCCGTCAGCGCAGTGCTGAACACCCAAGCAACCGCGGGCGACCTCTTGGCTGCCGCGACTGCTGGCGACACCAACAAAGCCGCCGCAGCACTGGCGGCCGGTGCCAAGCTCGAGTCCCGCGACGACCACCGCCGCACGCCGCTGCTGCTCGCCTCACTCAACGACCAGGTAGACGTCGCCCGGCTACTGGTCAACCTGGGCGCAGACCCCGACGCCCAAGACGACCGCCAAGACTCCGCCTGGCTGGTCACCGGCGTCACCGGCAGCGTCGCGATGCTCGAGACCCTCCTCCCCGCGAACCCGGACCTCACGCTGCGGAACCGCTTCGGCGGTACGTCGCTGATCCCGGCGAGCGAACGCGGTCATGTCGACTACGTCCGGCGGGCGGTCAAGACCAAGGTCGACGTCAACCACGTCAACGACCTCGGCTGGACCGCGCTGCTCGAGGCGATCATCCTCGGCAAGGGCACGAAGCCGTGGCAGGACATCGTGCGGATCCTCGTCGATGCCGGCGCCGACCCGAACCTCGCCGACAAGGCCGGCGTCACGCCACTCCAGCACGCCCGCTCCCGCGGCTACACCCAACTAGCCGCCATCCTCCAATCCGCCGGAGCCCACTAACCCACCGGGCACCAACCCACCCTCACTCCGCCCGCCCGCCCGCCCGCCCGAGCCCACCCACCAAACCCGCGCACCGTGGGCACCTCCGCGCAGCACCAAACCCTTCAGCCGCTCCACGCACCAGCCCCGCCCTCATGCGACGGCACCTCGCGCGGGCCGAGGCGTGCGGGTCGAACGCCAGCGCAGCTGGAGTGGGGTCAGTCGCGGGTTAGGCAGCGGGACGGCAGTTCGAACCAGCGGAGGTGGTCGAAGCCGGTGCTTACCTGGCCGTCGGGGTCGGGGTTGGCGGCGCAGGTGGACAGCAGGTCGCGGGCTTCGGCGAGGTAGTCGTCGAGGGCGGACTCGGGCGCGGTGTGATCGTGCCGCGGATACCTGAGCTTGCCGTCCGCGTCGTACCCGACCTGCGACAACCGCATCGGCGGCTCGACCGGACCACGGTGATGCCGCCACAGACCGTTGGCCGGATCGAACCGGTAGTCGCCCAGCAACCGCCACCCATCCCGCGCCACCAGCTTGACTGCCTCGACGACGTACGAGAACACCGCCTCGGAGATGAAGTAGTTGAAGTTCACCCGCACCCACCCCGGCTTGATCCCCTCGCAGCCGTGCAGGATCTCCTCCTCGAACTCATGCGACCGCGCCAGATCAATCCCCAACAGCGCATGCCCGTACGGCCCAGCACACGAGCAGCCGCCGCGCGACTGGATACCAAACAGGTCGTTCAGCAACGCGACCACGAAGTTGTGATGCAAGTACCGCCCCGACGGCCCCTTCACCACGAACGACACGATCGACAACCGCTCGGCGTCCAGGTTCCCGAGGATCTGCAGATTCGGCTCGGCCGTCCAGGCCGCGACCGCGCGCCGCAGGTACGCGTCCTCGTGCGCGCGGATCACGTCGATCCCGACCGCCTGCTTCAACTGGAACGCCAACCCGGCCCGGATCGACCCGATGATCGCCGGCGTCCCCCCTTCCTCCCGATGCACCGGGTCGTCCAGGTACCGGTGCTCGAGCGGATTCACATACGCCACCGTGCCCCCACCAGGTACGTCGGGAACCCGATTGCGAAGCAGTTCCCGCCGCGCCACCAGCACGCCAGGCGTCCCCGGACCGCCGATCAGCTTGTGCGGACTGAGGAAGATCGCGTCCTTGTACGACAACGGATCCCGGTCGCGCCCGCCGTACATGTCGATCTCGACGTACGGCGCCGCCGCGGCGCAGTCCCAGAACGACAGCGCGCCGTACCGGTGCAGCAGCGCGGACACCCGCTGCGTGTTGCTGACGATCCCGGTGACGTTGCTCGCCGCGGAGAACGAGCCGATCTTCAGCGGACGGTCGGCGTACTCCTGCAGCCGCGACTCGAGCTGGTCGATGTCGATGTGGCCGTCCGCGTCCTGGCTGATCATGACGACGTCCGCGATCGACTCTCGCCAGGGCAGCTCGTTCGAATGGTGTTCGTACGGCCCGATGAAGACGACCGGTCGCCGGTCCGGCGGGATCTGGTCGGTCAGGTGGTAGGTGTCGTCGAGCTCGGCCGGGATCCGCAGGCCCATGATCCCGATCAGCTTGTCGATCGCCCCGGTGGCGCCAGAGCCGCAGAAGATCAGCGCGGTCTCGTCGTCGCCGCCGACGCCGGTGTGGATGATCCGCCGGGCGTCTTCCCGCAGCCGGGTGGTCTGCAGACCGGTCCCGCTGGACTCGGTGTGCGTGTTCGCGTACCGCGGCAGGACCTCCTCGCGGATGAAGTCCTCGAGGAACGTGAGCGCGCGGCCGGACGCGGTGTAGTCGGCGTACGTCACCCGCCGTGGACCGTACGGCCCCGGCATCACCTGGTCGTCCCCGATCACCGACGCACGGATCTGCCGCAGCAACGGCGTCTCCGGCGGCATCCCCGCGAGTGCACTCATGCTTCAGGGTAGGTCGCCGGAGTGACCTGCGTCTCGTGATCCGCGCGCGCCCTGTGGATAAGGTCGGAGCCAGTCGACGGCGAGGAGTGGGGATGACGTTTTCCAGCGAGCTGTGGGACCGCGGTGCCGCCTCCATGTACGAGCAGATCGTCCGGCACCCGTTCATCACCGGCCTGACCGACGGGACCCTGGACCACGACGCGTTCCGGTACTTCATCACGCAGGACAGCCATTACCTCCGCGCGTACTCCCGGGCGCTCAGCCTGGTCGCGGGGCGGGCGCCGGACGAGGACGCGGTCAGCATGTTCGCGCTACACGCCGCTAACGCGATCGCGGTCGAGCGTGAGCTGCACACGTCGCTGCTGGAGTCTCTCGGCCTCACCGCGGCCGATGTGGACGCGGCTGGTTCCGGGCCGACCACAACGGCGTACATGTCCTATCTGACGGCCGTGTGCGCCACGGGCACGTACGCCGAGGCCGTGGCCGCCGTACTGCCCTGCTATTGGATCTACCGGGACGTAGGCCGCGAACTGCTCAAACGGTCGTCGCCCGACCCGCTGTACGCACAGTGGATCGCGACGTACGGCTCGGAGGAGTTCGACGCTGTGGTCGAACAGGTGCTTGCGGTGACAGACACACTGGACGTCGGCGCTGCGGAGCGGGAACGTTGTCACCAGCACTTCGCCACGACGTGCCGCTACGAATGGATGTTCTGGGACGCCGCTTATCACAAGCTCGATTGGCCGGTGGGATGAAGGACTTCTACGACGTCGTCATAGTCGGCGGTGGCCACAACGGCCTCGTCGCCGCCACGTACCTGGCTCAGTCCGGGCTCTCCACGCTCATCCTGGAGCAGCAGGCGCACACCGGCGGCGCGGCGGTCAGCGAGCGGGTGTTCCCAGGCGTCGACGCACGACTGTCGCGCTACTCGTACCTGGTCAGCCTGCTGCCCGACAAGATCGTCGCGGACCTAGGGCTCGGCCTGGACCTCCGTTCACGCGCCGTCGCGTCGTACACGCCCGTACGTCGCGGTGGACGCGACCTCGGCCTGCTGGTGGAGCGGCCGGAAGGCCCTGGCACCAGGGACTCGTTCCGGGCGCTCACGGGCAGCGACACGGAGTACGAGGCCTGGACCGACTTCTACGGAGCTGTCGGCTCCCTGGCAGCAGCCGTGGCACCAACGCTGCTCGAGCCGCTCCGGCCGGCGGCTGAGATCCGCTCACGCGTCGACAGCGCGCTCTGGGACGAACTGGTCGAACGACCGCTCGGCGAGACCGTAGAGCGCCGTTTCGCCGACGACACTGTCCGGGGCGTCGTCGCGACCGATTCCGTGATCGGTACCTTCGCAGGGCTGCATGACGAGTCACTGATCCAGAACAGGTGCTTCCTGTACCACCTGATCGGCAACGGCACCGGCGAGTGGCGGGTACCGGTAGGCGGCATGGGAGCCGTCACCGACGCCCTGGCCGCAGCCGCACGACGCGCAGGCGCCGCTTTGGTCACCAACGCCGAGGTCACCTCCGTAGAGGTCGACGGGACGCGCGGCTCGGTCACCTGGCTCGGCGGCGACGGCGAGCGCTCCGTTGACTGCACCTGGGTGCTGTCGAACGTCGCACCGTCGACCCTGGCTGCGCTGCGTGGCCAGGGCGGTGTGGAGAAGCCGGAGGGCTCGCAGCTGAAGATCAACCTGCTGTTACGCCACCTGCCGGCGCTCAAGTCGGGCGACGTGCCGGCGCGCGCGTTCGCCGGCACGTTCCACATCGACGAGGACTACAGCCAGCTCGAGTCGGCGTACCGCGCCGCGGCCGGCGGCGAGCTGCCCGCTGTACCGCCGTCCGAGGTGTACTGCCACTCGCTCACCGACCCCTCGATCCTGTCCCCCGAGCTGGTTGCCGCGGGCTACCACACGCTGACCGTCTTCGGCGTCCACTTCCCCGCCCGATTGTTTGCCTCCGACAACGACTCCGCCCGCACCGAGGCCACCCGCCGGATCCTGGCCGGCCTCGAGTCGTACCTCGCCGAACCCCTCGCGGACTGCATCGCCCGCGACACCGATGGCAACCTCTGCATCGAGGCCAAGACGCCGTACGACATCGAGCAGTCCGTCGGCATGCCCGGCGGCCACATCTTCCACGGCGACCTCCAGTGGCCCTGGGCCACCACCCCCGCCGACACCGGCCGCTGGGGCACCGAAACCGACACCCCCAACCTCCTCATCTGCGGCTCCGGCGCCCGCCGCGGCGGCGCCGTCTCCGGCCTCGGCGGCCACAACGCCGCCATGACCGTCCTCACCCACTAACCGATTTCGCATCTCCCCGATCCCCCTGCTACGATCCTCTTCGTTCGCAAGCAAGCGCGAATGCACAACCGGCGCCGCTAGCTCAATTGGCAGAGCAGCTGACTCTTAATCAGCGGGTTCGGGGTTCGAGTCCCTGGCGGCGCACAAAAGCCCTGGTCAGAGCACTGACCAGGGCTTTCGCGTATCCGGGACCCATGCTTTATCCCATGCTTTTGTGTCCTACGCCACGTCGGACCCGTAGGTGTCCTTCGCTTCGGTCGGGTCAGCGTGTCCCAGTCGGTCGGCGACGTCGGGTGACCTGTTGAGAGCGGTCTCCAGTGCGGCCGCCGCGTCAGGGTTCTTCGCCCGCCGTGCCATGTAGACATCCTGGGTCAGCGACGGCCGGGCGTGACCGAGCTGGTCAGCGATCTGCCGGGCGCTCTGCCCAGCGTCGTCCAGGATGGTCGCGGTCGTCTTCCGGAACGAGTGCGACGTGATCCACGCGAGCGCGTCAGCTTGGCTCCCCTCAGCCGCTTCGGTCGCGAGTGCCAGCAGGTCCATCCGGCCGCCGCCGCGCACTCCGAACAGGTCGACCAGGCTCTCAGCGTCGGCCACCTCCAGCCGGACCCGTGCGGTCTCGATCAGGCTCACACGGGACTGAGGCCAGTCGAGCCGGGCCGCAGTGTCGGCCTGAGTCAGTCCTGCCGCCCGCCGCGCGCTTCGGAGCCGCTTCCCGAGATCGCGCCGCGACTCGCTACCGATCGGTGACCGCGCCTCCCGCAGGTCCCGCCGTACGTTCGTCGGGTCGCGGTAGTCGCCATCGCGGTTGGCAAAGATCGGCTGATCCAACCGGCCGCCCTCCATCAGGCGTCGGCGGAGCATCGCCAGGCCCCACGCTGGCACCTTCAACACGCGCTCCCCCGCCCGTGACTTCGTCCTGATCCGCACGAGTCCTTCGCCCTTCACTCGAATGATCTGGTGCGTGATCTCCACCTCGCTCGCAGCGAAGTTGACCTGCTGTCCGAGGACTGCCAACGACTCCCCGATCCGTACACCGGTCGCGAGCATGAACGTCGACAGGTCAGGCAGATCGGCCGCGACCGCGCCCCGATCGGCACGTAGCTGCTCGAACCACGCGTCTCGCTCCTCATCGGTGAGTGCCCGCGCCTTGCGCTTCGATTCGCTCTCGATCGTGTCCACGTCCCTGATCGGGTTGAAGTCGAGCGCGCCATATCGCGCGGCCAGCCCGAGCGTGCCGGAGACGACACTCCGGCACGTCTTCGCAGTCGGCGGACCAACCTCGGACTTGATCTTGCCAATCACCTTGTCGAGCAGCGGCGTCGTTAGCTCCCCGAGGCGCACCTCTCCAAGCGCCGGGATCACGTGATTGTCGAGCTGACGCCTGTAGGTGTCCACGGTGCCCGGCGATCTCTTCCCGTCCCGCACCTTCTCTTCCAGCTTCTCGAACCACATCTCAGCGGCTTTGGAGAATCGGTCCATCGCGTCGAGGCCGATGCCCTGGTTCGGACGGCGCCGATTCTTCAACTTCTCCAACAGGTTGTCCTCGGCAACCGTCTTGGTACGGCCGTTTGCCTCTAGCTGTCGCACCTTCCCATCGAAGTCGCGGTAGTTGGCGACCGACCGGTACGACGTGACCTTGCCTTTGTCGTTCGTCACCGCAGGATAGGTGCGAATCTTTCCCCAGCTACCCAATGCGAGCGGCTTGCGTGCCATTGTCAGGATTCCTCTCAGGCTGCGTTCTTCTGGGATTCAAACCAGGCCACGACGTCGGCCGGGTCGTAGCGCAGGTGCTTGCCGATCCGGGCGCCGACCGGGCCGTCTCCGGTCAACCGCCACTTGTAGATCGTCTTCACGGAGACCCGCAGATACTCGGCTACGTCGTCCACCGTCCAACGGGCGGCGTGCTCACCGATCTGGGTCAGGTTCAGTTCCACGATTCCCTGAGTCACTTGAGATACCTCTCGGTCAGGCGCTGTTGGCGTGGGACATCTGGGACAGGTTGAGTAGGTGGGTGTCCCAGGTGTTTGTGCAGGTCAGATGAGGGTTGGGGACTCTGGGACACCTGGGACAGTCCCGGTGTCGGGTGGGAAGTACCGGCCGCCGTCGCGGCGGCGTAGTTGCCCGTCGTCGGCCATTCGGGAGCAGGTTCGCCGGACGGTGTCGCGGTCTTCCCCGAGGGCGTCAGAGATGGCTTTCGGGGTGGCTCCTGGCGACTGACGCAGGTACGCCAGGATCGCGGCTCGGGTGCGGTGCAGTGTGTGGTCGATCGCTGCTCCGGCCAGCAGCTCCCAGGTGCCGGTTTCGGGGTCGAACCGCATCGCGCGTTCGGCTTCGTCCACGTCGCGGCCGGTGATGTGGAGCACGCCGTCCGCCTCACCGCGTGGTCGTTTGAGCGCCATGATCGTGTCGGCCGCGCCGACGATTCCGTTCGTGCCGGACAGTTCGGCGGTGAAGTCGTCGGCGGCCATCTTGCGCAGGTGGTGCACGAGCACGACCGCGATGCCGTAGGTGTCCGCGATGCGCTTCGCGCGGCCCATCGCGAGGTAATCGGCGTCGTACGGCGACATGCCGGACGGAGTGGTGCCGCGCATCTTGGCGAACACGTCGATCACGACCATGCGCGCGTTCGGCCGGGTGTCGAGCCATCCGCAGATCGCATCCGCGCCCCCGTCAGGCAGGGTCGGGAACTCGGTCAGCAGGGTCAGCCCGGCCGGTGCCGGTTCGCTGCCGAGAATCTTGCCCATACGGCTTTGCAACCGTCGCGGGGTGTCCTCCAACGCGAGATAGAGCACGTCGCCGGGGTCCACGGTCACCTCTCCGAGCACGGGCGCACCGGCGGCGATGCCGAGCGCGAGATTGAGCGACAGCCACGACTTCCCGGCCTTCGGGGCACCGGCCAGCAGCGACAGCCCTTCAGGGATGAGACCGGGCACAGCCCAGCGCGGCGGCGCGAACTCCTCAGCCATCAGCCGATCTGCCGTCCACGCGTTCGCGAACGGATCGACCTTCGGCGGCCGGGCCGGTTCGGGCTCGGTCCGTTCCTCCAGCGGCGGCTGCCAATCGGGATAGATCACCTCAGCCATCCGGTAGGTTTCCTCCGGATCGGGCTCCCAAGCGGAGTCCCAGATCGGCTCGCTCACGCCGCGTCCCCGCTTCCGAAATCGAAGGTGGGTTGCCCGTTGGTCTCGATCGGGCGGTTCTCGGCAGCGGCTAGGACGCGGCCGAATACGCCTGTTCCGGGGTAGAGGTCGTCCAGTTGGTCGCCGGGCTTCCAGCCGAGTAGGTCCATGACGTGACGACAGACCTTCTCGGGTTTGGCTCCGGTGAAGCCCTTGCGCATCGTGATCGGTTCGGCGATGTGGTCGCGGCCGACCGGTGCGCCGTGCTTGGACGACAGGCGGCCGCCGCGCCAGATGATCGGCTCCCAGGTGTAGGCGATGCGCACGTTGCGCTTGAACGCGGCGAACGGCTTTGTCCACGCCGCCACCCGGTGATCGGCGGGCACGAGCGGCAGCAGCGCCCGCAGAGATGTGCTGGTCAGCGACATCGCCCACCCGTCGGGGTAGTCGTCGCACAGCCGCTCGATCAGTGCGCGGTGGGTGTCTAGGTCGTCCCAGCAGCGGCCGTCGGGGTGGTAGTGGCCGTACAGCTGGCAGCAGCCGAGATAGGGCGGATCGGCATACGCGAAACGCATCGGCTCGGTAGTCATGCGGCCACCTGACGCGGGCGCTTCGCTCCGGCCCGCAGCCCGGACGAGATCGTCTTGTCCGCCTCCCACGCCGTGTACGCCCCGGCCTCGACCTGTACCGACGCGGCATCGGTGAGGACCGTACGTACGTCGAGTTCCGCAATGGAGCCACCGGCAACCAACTGCCCGAGAGCGACAGCGGCCGTGTAGAGCACGTGGTTCCGCTGGCCCTCAGCAGCAGCCCGGACGCGGTCGGTCTCGGCCCGGATCGCTGCCTCCAGATAGCTCGCCCGACGACCGGCCCCGAGCTGGACAGGGGCGACCTGCTGAACGGGCACGGGTGCGGGCTTGAGCGCCTCTGTGAGCCATCCCGGAAGGGGTGCCGGGGCGATGTCGTACACGGTGCGGTAGCGGCGTCCTGAGGCCACCGAGACGGCACCGACGACGTACCCGCCGTGGGCGCGGGTGTCGATCAGCCAGCCGAGCCGAGCTTGAGTGTTGCGCAGCTCGATCCCAGCCGGTGCAGAGAAGTACAGGTGTTCGCCGCCCCTGCCGGTCAGCACGGTGTGGGTGTTCCAGGGGTACGCCTCCCCCGCCGCGTCCGCACGATCGGCCAGCACGTCAGCCCCGCAGGTGATCCCGGGCTTGCACCACTCCTCCGGCGCCGTCTGGCCCGGCTTGGGCTGGTCCAGGTCGATCACGATCAGACCGGACGGTCCGCAGGCGATGCCGACGCCGTACGGTCCAGCCGCCCAGCACCGCTTGATCCGGGCCGGGTCGGTGGTGGCGCGGTACTCCCAGTCTTCGACGGCCGGACGCTTGGCGTCTGGGACGAGCGGGAACACGTGCCAGCCTTGCGCAGCGGCGGTGAGGGCGGCGGTCAGCAGGTCGTTCATCGGTGGTTCCTCCTCCGAGATGGGTCAAGCGGCGTGCGGGCAGCTGGCGGCGTCGACGCCGTCGGTCTGAGGGGCGTTCACTGGCTGCCCCACTGGTCGCCGACCTTGACGTGCTTCCACTTGGAGCGCGAGGTGCAGTCGGTGTGCGTCTTGCCCTCGCTGTCGCGGAACTTGACCCAGAAGCAGGGCGTGTAGGTGGGTTTGCCGTTGTTCATGTGCTGGTCGATCCGGTAGCCCTTGTCCACCACGGTTCCGGTGGCACAGCCGGTGGTCAGGCAGAGCAGCACGGCCGCAACCACGGCGGTAATGAGTCGCTTCATCGGGTGATCCCCTCCACTCGGGTACGGATGGCGTTGTCGGTGAGTCGTTCGCCGCTGTCCCAGCTCGCGGCGCTGGCGACCCGAACCGGCTCGTAGCGGCCTTCTCGGTGCGGCTGTTCGGTGACCAGAGCGCGGTAGGCATTCGCCCAGCGATTGCGGTAGGCCGCACGGGCCTTGATCTCCTGCAGCTCGCGCAGTGCTGTCGTCAGCTCGTCCATCGGATGCGCTCCTCTCGGGTGGGGTCAGGCGGCGGTGACGTGCTCGTACGCGTACATGCACGCGTCGCACAGCGGGTCGTGCGTCGGCACGCAATAGGTCTCGACGTGTCCGCACTTGCGGCAGGTCCGGCGTGCCTGCATGGCCTTGTCCAGGGCGTTGAGCTGCAACGGCGACGGCGTCCGGGAGGGCCGGGCGAGGTCGAGCCGGTACAGCCACGCCCAGCGCTTGCCGTTGCGCCACACGAGCAGCGCATACGGCTCGTGGCCTCCGGGTGACATGCGCATCGCGCGGAGCTGGCGGCGGGTGGCCAGTCCTGCGGGTGCCCACCGGAACTTGAAGACCGGGGTGCCGTAGTAGTCCCAGCCGAGCGCCTGCTGTCCGTTCCACAGCTCCACCCAGCACGACTTGGCCGGGTGGAGGCTGAGTCCTGCCAGCGCGGCGCACATCACTTGTCGCCCTTGCTGGTGGAGTTCTGGCCCGCGCCCCGGACGGCGCGCATGTGGTTGATGACGTGGCGTCCGAGCCGGATTCGCAGGCCGGACCCGTCGCACTTGCCGCAGTGCCGGTAGGCACGGCCGAACGGGGATTTGAACTTGCCGACGCCCTTGCAGCGGCGGCACTTGCCGAACGGCCAGACCAGGCAGGTGAACAGGTAGAACGCGACGGCGGCGGTCACGATCAGTAGGACCGTGGCGACCTGTCCAGCGGTGTGGATGGTGGCGGCGAGGGTAGCGGCAGCATCAGCGCTGTCGCTACCGTGGGTAGCGGCGGTCAGGGTGGCGGTAGCGGCGCGGGACAGCATGGGAAGCCTCCAACAGGCTGTTTTTAGGCGTGAGGGACCGTGGCCGCGACCCGCTACCTGCGGATATACGGCCTGGTGGTGGTTAGGTTGCGGGGTAGCGGGACGGGTAGCGCGAGCGCTACCGGTAGCGTCGGGGCCGCTACTTCATCCGTCCCGCACCCTCAGTGCAGTTGATTACTCTCTGTAGATGTTCTCTGGATTGGTGGGTGGTTAGTTGGTCTTGTCGCGGCGGGCCATCGCGGCGCGGATGTCGGCGGCCTTGACGCCCTTGCGGGTCACGCCGTCGCGCTTCACGTTCACGCTCGGGACACCGAGCGCTCGGGCCTGCGCGGAGATCGCCTCCGGCGTCGTGCCGTCGTACTGCTCGCCCATCTGGTTCGCGAGGCGCCCGGCAACGGTGTCCCAGTGCGCGGCGTTGTCGGCGCCGATCACGGTCAGCAGGTCGGCCAGCACGTCGCGAGTGGCGCGCTCGATCTCCTCCCCGGCCGCCTCACCGGTCAACGTGCCCTGCTGTTCGCGGTACTTGCGCGCGGCGGTCAGGATCTTGTCCGCGTCGGCCGCGTCCGCGAGGAACGACCGCACGGTAGGCGTGTTGTCGGTGACCCCGTACAGGTAGCCAACGCCCCGGTACTCATCGCCCACCGGCAGTGTGGACGCGTCGAACCCTTCCTGATAGGCGTCACCGCCCAGGATGGCCTCCGATACGGTGCGGTTGCCGCACTTCAGTGCGAACCGTGCCGAGTGGTTGTCGCGGTAGCGGTTGAACAACCTGGACACGTCGCCCGCGCCGACACCAGACGGCTTCTGCGATGACGAGATCAGCACGACACCGGCCGAGGGCCCTACGGCCTGGATGCGGGAGAGCTTGGCGGCGATCTCCTTGTTGACGTTCTGGTCTTCGGTCTCGAAGTAGACCTGGAACTCCTCCATCACCATCACCAGGACCCGCAGATCGGGGTAGCGCGGGTCGCGGGCGAGTTCCTTGGTCAGCTTGCCGTCCGGGCACATCGTGACCGGCAGCGTGGTCAGGATGCTGTTCACCCGGTCGATGTGGGCCAGCACCTCATCCAGGATCGCCTGGAGACGCTCCACGGGGTTGTCATCGTTCGGGTTCGGGTGGGTCCCGAACACAGTCCGATGGGCGACCTTCTTGAAGCCCAGCCAGTCCGGGGAGTTCTTGCCGTCAGCAACGATGAGCTTCACGAACGGGTCCAGCGCGGCCCACAGCGCCACCAGCCGGGCGAAGAACGTCTTCCCCTTGCGCGGCTGTGCGCCGACCAGCAGCGAGTTCCACATCAGCAGCAGCGTGACCAGGCTGTCGCGCTCGTCCTTGCCCAGCTTGACCGGGTCCCAGATCGACCGGGGCTTGCAGTCCAGCATCTCCGTGCGGCCCACCGCGACGGCCAGCGGGTCACGGTCGGACACGAACAGCGTGTGCCGCCGCGAGCTGGTCTTGTCCGGGGTCAGGAACACCTGGTTCAGGTGCACATCCAGACCGGACGCGATCTTCTCGCGGACCCCGACGACGTCGGACCAGCTCTTGCCGTACGGGAGATCCACCACGACCTGTGAACCGGTGTTGCGGGCGTCGCGGGACATGGGCGACCCGAACCGGACTTCCTGGTCGGTCTTGTCGGGCTTGCCGAGACCGGCCGCGTAGTACGCGCGGAGCACGATGTCGGAGTTGAGCTTGCGGTATCGGGGTGCGACGACAGCGGTACCGAGGACGGTCTGACCTGCGGGTCTTCCGTAGTGCGCCAGTCCGGCGACCGCCGCCGCACCCGCGACCGCGAGACCAGCGGCCGGGGCCGCGTTCCACGCGATCGGCAACCCGATCAGCAGACCCAGGTTCTGTGCCGCGAGGACCAGACCGCGCCACATCCGGGTGGCCTTGAGCTGACGGTGGATCTTCTCCCACTCCTTCAACTCCCCGGCGTCGGCAGCCTTCTGCTCCAGCACCACCGAGTTCGGCACCCACCACCACCGCATCTGCCGACCGATGAGCCGCGACAACCCACGTGCGGCGAACCAGCCAAACTTCGTTGCATACCAAGGGGATCGGACCGCGTGGAACGCCGTCACATGCCCGGACCGGGCCAGAGCGCGGGTGGTGGTGGCGCGCAGGTTCTCCCTGCGCAGGTGGGTCGGGATGATCGGCAGACGGTGCCCGTCCGCGACCGGGACCGGCAGGCCGGGGGTGTCCACGGGCACGATGACCTTGCCGGTGGCCGGGTCGTCGTCGGTGTCGTCCAACGCGATCTCGTAGGCGGTGTCCATCGACTCCACCTCGCCAGCCGACAGCGGCACCAGCACACCGGCCGTTTCCTCGGGGGCCTGTGCGGATTCGGGTACGTCGTCGCGGCGGGCGCGGTGGGCGTCGAGGTCGATCGGGTCGGGCAGGTTGTTCATGGGTTCGGTCATGTCACTGCTCCTGGTTCTGGGTGGGGCGGGTGTGGATCAGGTGGGCCAGCGCGGCACCCATGCCGAGCACGGCGACGGGCAGGCAGGCAACGGCGGTGGTGATCAGCCAGGGGGCGCGGGAGACGCCAGCGGCCTCTAGGAGGTGGTAGGCGACCTGTCCGAGCGCGCCCAGCGCGAGGGCGGCCAGGGCGGACCGCTTGGCGAACCGGCGCGCCTTGGCCGGGACGCGGCCGGACAGCCACACTCGCAGCGCGAACGCGGCGTAGGTCTCGACACCGATCGGAAGGGTGATCGCAGAGTTCAGGGTGAAGCCGTCCGCGATGCCGGGCAGCGGGTGCACGACACCGAAGCCGGTCAGCTCACCCAGCCCAACCCAGCCGGACCAGACCGCGACGAACGCGGGCAACGCCAGCAGCAGCACCGGCCACGACCTGATGGGGCGCATCTCGTCCCCGGACTCAGCATCGGTCTCAGCCTCGGTCTCCTGCGTCGCCTCGGAAGCCGGAGACATGCCCTCCGCGTCATCCGGGTAGGCAGCCGCGGGAACCAGTTCGGCCGGGAACACCTCGGCGTCTGAAACCGGGTTTGTCTGCTCCGTGACCTGCGGAAACTCGTCCGCGGCGTCGTCGGCGGTCGTGTCGGCGGGCGCGGGGCCGGTGGTGGCCTGGTCCGGGTCCGGCACCGAGTGAAGCCGGGTCTCCGGGCGGTCCGTGATGCGGTCCTCCGTCAGGGCGGTGTGTACCGCTTTGGCCTTGTCCTTGCCGATCCGCAGGTGCTTCATGAGCCGGTTCTGCGAGGGGATCTCGCCCAGCTCGACGGCGAGGCGGCGTGCGGCCGGGATCAGGTCCTCTACCGGGACCGGGTACGACGTACGAAGCGGAGTGCTCATCGCGCCTGACCTCCCGTCAGGTGGTTAGCGACCCAACCGCCCGCGTGGGGCAGCGTGTCGGTGGTGTGCAAGACGTGGTCGCCGTGCCAGACGATCCACGCCGTTCCCAGCGCCGTACGGGGCGAGACGACCTGGACCAGGTCGTAGCCCGCGAGCTTCCACCAGCCCAGATCAACCTGGACAAGCTCCGTGACCGGCAGCTCCGCAACGGGCTCGGTCAGTAGCGCGGTCATCGGGCACCCCCGGCGATGAGCAGGGTCCAGCCGATGAGGTTGGTACCGGCGATCGTGGCCCACATGGACACCTGCAACAGCCGGTGCTTCAGCCAGCTCAACCGGCTCAGCACGACCGCTTGAGCACAGACGGTGTGCGCGGTGTCCTCGCTGTCGATCCGCGCCAGCAGATCGGCCGCCGTGTGGTTGCGGACGGTGCCGAAGTACAGGTAGTTCCCGCTGGTGTGCTTGGACTTCCGCGCCCGCAGGATCGGCAGCACGACCGCGACCGCGAACATGAGCGCGATCACCAGTGCCACCGAGCCGACAGTGACGAACACACGGGCGGCGGTGCCGAGCCCGTCGAAGTGGGTCAGGGTGAACACCCCGGCCAGTACGGCGGTGTTCAGGGTGGCGACGAACCCGGCTTTGGTGTCGGCCTTGCCGATCGATCCGGCGATCTCGCCCAGCACCCGCCAGGACAGCTCAAGCTGTCCGGCGTCGGCGGCGTTGCCGTCGTGGCTGTCGATCTGTGCCAGTGTCGCCTCTACCTGCGCTCGGCGCAGGCGGGCCGTTTCGGTCTCGTTCGTTAGCGCCCGCTCGGCAGCGTCGAGGCTGTCTAACGCGGCGTCGTACTGGTTGCCCTTGTTGTCCGTCGCGTCGGTCATGCCACGACCTCCGTCTCCGGGGTGTGGTCGGCCAGCAGGCGGGCGGCCTCGATCACGCGGTGGGCGGCGCGGCGCACGCGGCGGCCGTCCAGCGCCGACGCGTTCGGACCCGCGTTGACGAACGCGATCTCGGCGTTCAACAGGTCCAGCTCGGCCGCGATCAAGGGCCACTCGTGCTCAATGGCGGTCAGCTCGGCGGCGGTCGGTTCCTCGCTACTGACGGCGGACAGGTGGATGATGGTCATTGGGTTGTGCTCCTTCTCAACGGACTAGTGCGACCCAGACGCCTCGGCGGTTGCACCCGCCGGGGCGTCGCTATGTTCGAAACCTGTCTTTCCTGTTCCAACAAATCTGTACCAACAGGTGGCACTGGGTAACCGTCACATGACCGGACACCGCAAGTCAAGGCTTTTGGGTAGAGTTGTTGGTACAGATCTGTTGGTACTGATCAGAGGAGCAGTCAGGTGACGACCGATGGACCAGCGCGAACCGCAGCCGGTGTGCATCTGCATGAGGCGATGGCGGGTGACCTGAGGAGAGCTATCGAGACTGGCGAGCTCCCGCCCGGCGCAGCTCTGCCGAGTGAGGCAGAACTGATGCAGCGCTACAACGTGTCCAGGAACACGGTTCGTGGCGCGTTGCGAACCCTGGAGAACGCCGGGCTTGTCACGAGCGTCAAGGGACGCGGACGACACGTCAGTCGGCGGGAACCCGTGTGGATCTACGCATCACGCTCGGAGAGTCGAGCGCGCAGGAAGCCAACGGGCGTGGACTCCTGGGTTGACGACGTAGAGGCACAAGGCCGTCGTGCGAGGACCGATATTCGGGTCGCTGTGGTGCAACCGCCGTCCGACGTCGCCGAGCGACTACAGCTCGCACCTGGTGGTCTGGCCGCCGTCCGACAGCGTGTACGCCTCGTCGACGATCAGCCTTGGAACATCAACGATTCGTACTACCCAATGGAGCTTGCCCAGGAAGTTCCGGCGATCCTCGATCCGGCCGACGTCGTCACGGGCCTAACTGTGCACCTCGCTGACCGTGGTCATATTCAGGTGGCCTACCTTGACGAAGTTACAAGCCGGATGCCCACGCCGGACGAGGCAAAGATTCTCGAAATAGGCCCAGGAGTTCCGGTGACAATCCAAACTCGGACTGGTACCGCGAAAGACGGAACTCCGATCAGGTGCACTGTCAGCGTACTGCCCGGCGATAGGCACCGACTGCTGTACGAGGTTCCGGCGTGACGAGAATTAGGCGTGCCGAGCCGTCCGACCTGGAGACTTTTCTCGACGTGCTGTCTGCTGCTACCAAACGCCTGCATTCGCGCGGCATCAGTCAGTGGCCGCCCCGGTTTGCGGAGAGCAAAGTTGTTCCCGATATTGAGGCCGGTCACGCCTACATCGTCTGGGACGGCTCAGATGCCATTGCCACGACAATCCTCAACACGAATGGCGATAGGGATTTCTGGACGCCCGACGAATTGACCGACTCCGCGTATTACGTCAGCAAGATTTCGACTGTTAGCGGATACGCCGGACTCGGGTCAGCAATACTCGACTGGTGCGGCCGACAGACTGCACGACTAGGCGGGGACCTATTGCGCCTCGATGCCTGGCGCACGAACTTCGATTTGCAGAAGTACTATCTCTCGCAGGGATTCCGTCACGTGCGAACCGTCGAGCTGGCGCATCGGAACTCGGGTGCGTTATTCGAGCGCGCGGCACGTGACGTCGTCACAGGAGCCATGCTCAAGTACGAACTCAACAGCTAGCCCGCGCTCCCTGCCGGAGGACTGTCCCAGGTGTCCCACTGTCCCAGAGTGCGCCCTGACCTGCGCGAACACCTGGGACAGCGCACGTTGACCGGTGTCCCAGGTGTCCCACCGGGATTGGGCCGCTGCGAACCAGCCCGGGTCACCAGCCCCCTATGTTCCAGCAGAAGGGCGGCTGAAACATAGGGGGCGTGGTGACCCGGAGGTGGGTCGTCGTAGCCCATGGTTTATCCCACAGGAATCAACGAGCAGGAACGGGTGGCCACCGGCCCTCTGTGTGGGCCAGCACAAGGCATTTCCCCAGGTCAGGGCTTGCAGTTGAGCACTAACGAGCACTACACGAACGCCTCATGTGGGAATCAGCGGGTTCGGGGTTCGAGTCCCTGGCGGCGCACAAGCAGCCCAGGTCACGCGAGTGACCTGGGCTTTTTCGTGCGTCTGGGCATCCGGTGATCGTGACTGTGTGTCACATCACATCGGTCGGGTGGAGGTGTCTACGATTGGTGGGGCCGATTGGGGAGGTTGGGATGCGGGGTGCTTGGGCGGTTGGGGTTGTTGTGGTGGTGGGGGCCTTGGTGAGTGGGTGTCAGGGTGGGACGGGGAAGGCTGCCAGTGCGGGTGGGACTGCTGCTGTGCCGAGTGGTGGGGTGAGCAGTGCGGTGGGGCCGGTGGGTGGGGAGGAGTGGCGGATTCCGGGGCGGCGGGTGGCCAAGGGGATGGAGTTGGCGGGGTATGCGGATCATGTGAGTGTGCGGAGCGGGGAGGCGTTCCGGTTGTTCGTTACGTCTTCGCGGCAGGCGTTCACGGTGCGGGCGTTTCGGATCGGGTGGTACGGCGGGGCGGGGGCGAAGTTGGTGTGGGGGTCGGCGACGGTGCCGGGTACGGCGCAGCCGCAGCCGATGGTGACGAAGGAGCGGATGGTGACGGCGATCAACTGGTCGCCGACGATGACCGTGCAGACGAAGGGGTGGCCGGCCGGGAGTTACCTGTTGTTGCTTCGGGCATCCAATGGCAAGGAGACGTACGTCCCGATCGTGGTGCGGTCGGATTCGGCGCGCGGTGCGGTGCTGATCGTCACCGGGGTGAACACCGACGAGGCGTACAACGGCTGGGGTGGGTACAACCTGTACAACGGCCCGCAGAAGCACTCGCACGACCAGCGGTCGCTGATGGTCACCTTCGATCGGCCGTACGCGTACAACCCGGCGCGTGGTGTCCTCCACGACAACCTGCCGCTCGTGCAACTGGCCGAGCGGAGCGGCGTGCGGCTGGCGTATGCGACCAGCGTGGACCTGCAGGCCGATCCGGGGCTGCTCGCGGGGGCGCGCGGGATCGTCTTCGGCGGGCACGACGAGTACTGGTCGCTGCCGATGCGCGCGGCGGTCACGAAGGCACGGGACGCGGGGACGAACCTGGCGTTCCTCGGCGCCAACTCGATCTACCGGCGGATCCGGTACGCCGCCGACCCGCACGGGCCGAACCGGATCATCGTCGACTACAAGGACGCCGGCCTGGACCCGATCCACAACGCCCCGGACACCACCGTGAACTGGCGGCAGAACCCGTTCCCGGACCCGGAGAACAGCCTGGTCGGCATGCTGTACGAGTGCTTCCCGGCCACCGGCGCCTTCACCGTCCACGACCCGAACTTCTTCCTGTTCGCGGGCACCGGCGCCAAGGCGGGATCGGCGTACCCGGGGCTGGTCGGCAACGAGGCGGACCGGGCGTATCCGATCAAGGGCACGCCGGCCAACCTGCAGGTGGTCGCGCACTCGCCGACGACCTGCGCGAAGCAGCACACGTTCTCGGACTCGACGTACTACACGGTGAAGTCCGGCGCCGGGGTGTTCGCCAGCGGGTCGATCGAGTGGGTCCGCGCGCTGCAGGGGCCGGACCCGAAGTACGGCGTCGGACCGGCCTCGGTCGCGTTCGCGCAGAAGGTCACGCTCAACCTGTTCACCGCGCTCGCCGCCGGACCGATGGGCCGCACGCATCCCGCCGTCGGCAACCTGGCCGCCTTACACGCCCCCACCACCACGAGCACGGGCACCGGCGGTCCGGTCGGCAAGACCGCAGGCGCCAGCGCCGATTGACCGAAGTCGTCAGCAGGACAAGGCCGGGAAGCTGTACCCGCGGGCCGACAACGTCGACAGGATCTGGTCCAGGGCCGCGACGGTTTCGGCGCGGTTGCCGCCGCCGTCGTGCATGATCACGATCTCACCGGGCTTCACCGCGGTCAGTACGCGCTTGACGATCACCGCCACGCCGGGCCGCGACCAGTCGCGCGGGTCGACGTCCCAGAGGACCTGCTGCAGTCCGTCGCGGTGGAGCTCGGTCAGCACCCGGTGGTCGGTGGCGCCGTACGGCGGGCGGAAGCAGCGCGACTGGATGCCGTTCACGATCTGCGCGTGCAGCGACGCCGCTGAGAGTTTCGTCAGCTTCGGGTGTGACACCGAGTGGTTTCCGACGGCGTCACCGGCCGCGCGGACCTGATCGACCAGGTCCTGGAACTTGCGGGCGTGTTCGGCGAGCATGAAGAACGTCGCGTGCGCGCCGTGCTTGGTCAGCATCGCGAGCACCCGCGGCGTCCACACCCGGTCCGGGCCGTCGTCGAAGGTCAGGTAGACGACCTTCCCGTGCCCCTGCTTGATCGGACCGGTCGGGCGCGGCGACGGCTTCGGCGCGGCGGCCGTCGGGTGGGCGGGCTCGCTGGCGCGCGCGTTGTGGTTGTCGCCGGAGAACAGGGCGTACACGCCCCAGGCCACGGCGATCACAGCGACCAGCCCGATGACCGGCCACCTGATCCTGCTCCACACTCTCACCAGGTACAGACGCGGTCGGACGCCGGAAGGTTGACCGTACCTACGCAGTCGTCCGGTGAGCGAGCTGGTCGACCAGCCACGGGAACGCCGTCGCGAACGCGGGCGCCGCGAACTGCCAGGTGTGCGTCCCCGGGGAGATCTCGACCAGCGACCTGATCCCGACCTGCGCCGCCGCGCGGGACAGTTCCTGTGCCTCGTGCTGGTGCCGGACCTCGTCGGTGCTGGTCAGGAACACGCCGGTCAGGCCGGTGTACGGGCCGTGCGCGCGCATCACCCGGAGCGCCTCGTTGGCGTGCTCCGCGGCGACGTTCCCGCCGTACAGGTCGCGCAGGGTCTGCGCGGGGGTCCCGGTGTACGGCGCGAGGTCGCCGGAGATGTCGACGAAGTGGTTGAACACGTGCGGGTACTGGACGGCCAGGTCGAGCGCGCACGTCCCGCCCATCGAGAACCCGGCGACCGCCCACTGCTGCGGGTTCTTCGAGGCGCCGAAGGTCTTCTCGACGTACCGCGGGATGTCCTCGGCAAGGTGGTCGGCCGCGTTCCCGCGCGGGCCGTTGACGCATTCGGTGTCGTTGTCGAAGCGGCCGGTCGCGTCGGCGAAGACCAGGATCGGCGCGTAGCCGCGGTGCTCGCGCGCGTACGCGTCGGAGACCCGGACGGCGTCGCCGAGCCGTACCCAGTCCCCCGGGCCGCCGCGCTCGCCGCCGATCAGCTCGACGACCGGCAGCGTCGGCCGGCGATGGCCGACGAACCAGGTCGGCGGCAGGTACACCAGCTCCTGCCGGTGCCGGAAATGGCTCCAGGTCGCCGGGATGTTCACCGCGACCAGCTTGCCCGCCGGGGGGATGTCCACCGTACCGGCCGCATGCACCGCGCCGGGGAGCGACGTCTGGCCGGGCAGCGGTTTGTGCGTCCAGTCGTTGAAGGCCGCGCCGAGCGTCGGGTAATACCCGACGAACTGGTTGATCCCGTTCGCACACGCGAACGCCGCCAGCGCGGCCGCGACCAGCGCCGTACCGCGCCGCCACCAACGGGCGCTCCGCCACCCCACTACGAGTACCAGCAGCGCCCCAACGGTTGCCCCGAGCCAGAACCACACCGAGAACGGCACCGGATCCACCTGGCGGACCGCGGTCGCCCCTGGGTACGCCGCCAGCACCGCCAGCAGCACGGTCACCGCGACGATGATCGGCAACACCCGCAACCGCCACCGCCGATCCCGCCACCCGACGGCGACCAGCAGTACTCCGGCCGCGACGACCTGCACCGCGACCGGAAACCAACCCCGCAGCAACGACCACCCCACCTTTCGAGGGTAGCTCTGTCCAACACCCGCCTCAGGCCGAAGCGGGCTGCGGCGCGGTCTCCCAGGCGAAACCGTCCGGGTCGGTGAACTCGCCGCCGTCCGCAGCCAGCGCGATCCGGTGCGAACCGCTCCCGTCGATCGGTACGCCGGCGTCCTTCGCGAGCGCCTTCCGCCCGTACAGCGCCAGCTTCACCGGCCCGGCGCCGTCGAACTCGACGTACTTGCGCCCGAAGCTCTTGCCCACGGTCAGCCCGTGCTCGACGTAGAATTTCTTGCTCGCGGCAACATCCTCGCAGCCGAGCAGCAGCACGACGGAGTCGATCGCCCGGGTGACCGGCCCGGTGTCCTTCTTCGCCGACGTCGCGATCTTCCAGATCGTCCCGTCCGGCGCCTGGAGGACACCGCCGTACCCCCAGATCGACTTGGTGACCGGCTTGATCACGGTCGCCCCGGCCGCGACGGCCGAGTCGAACAGGCTGGTGACCGTCCCCGGCTGCGCCACCGTCAGCGACAGGGTGAACCCACGGAATCCCGTCGTCTCCGCCACCGACTCCCGCACCCGCACCTGCCCGGCCAGCCCGAAGGCCTCCGCGAGGAACCGCTCGGTGGCGGCAACGTCACTTACTTCCAGAACCACAGCGTCAAGGTTTGTCATGCCTCAAACCTAGAAACTGCCGCCCTCCCCCGCTTCTCGATTCCTGACCGATGCCGCGTCGAGGATCAGGTCGGCGGCGCGTTCGGCGACGAGCATGACGGTGACGACGGGGTTGACGGAGGTGATGGTCGGGAAGACGGAGGCGTCGGCGACTCGGAGGCCGGGGACGTGGTGGACCTGCAGGGTGGGGTCCACGACGCCGGTGGGGCCGATGCCGCAGGTGCCGCTCGGGTGGTAGACGGTTTGGTGGACGGCGCGTTGGATCGTGGACAGGTCGTTGCCTTGGACAGCTTCGCCGGGGAAGGCCTCGCGGACGATCCAGGAGCGCATGGGCTCTTCCGAGGCGATCCGGCGGGCCAGGCGGATGCCTTCCAGCAGGATGTGTTCGTCGTGGCCTTCGGGGTCGGTGAAGGAGCGGTAGTCGATCGCGGGAGGCGCGGCGGGGTCGGCGGATTCGATCCAGACACGGCCGCGGCTGTGCGGGCGGGCCACGTTCGGGGCGATGGCGATGATGTGTTCGGGGAGCGGTGGGAGGGCGTGGTCGGCCAGGTAGCGGTCGGCGTGGACGGCCCAGGGTTCGACGGGGAAGTGCATCATCACGTCGGGGCGGTTGTCGGGGCCGAGGCTGATCATGGCGCCGGCGTCCCAGCCGCTCGCGCAGGTGTCGGGTGGTTCGGTGGTGGCTTCCCAGACGACCAGGCCTTCGGCGTGGTCCTGGAGGTTCTCGCCGACGCCGGGGAGGTCGACGCGGACGGGGACGCCGGCGGCTTCGAGGACCGCGCGGGGGCCGATGCCGGAGAGCTGGAGGAGGCGCGGTGAGTCGATCGCGCCGCAGCAGAGGATGACCTCGGCGCGGGCGAGGATGTCGCGCTCGGTGCCCGAGGCGTCGCGGACCCGTACGCCGGTCGCTCGCTGAGAGTCGTCGGCCAGCAGTACGCGGACCGCCCGGAGGCCGAGGAGCACTGTCGGGCCGGTGCCGGCCGCGCGGGCCGGGTGCAGGTAGTGGATCGACGTCGACGACCGGAGGTTGGTTTCCGGGGTGTAGCCGACCTCGAAGAACCCCGTGCCGTTGGCCGAGTCCTCCACCCGCCCGTCGTTCCACCGTTCCTGTTCCGGTACGCCGAGGGCCTTCGCGGCGCTGGTGACGACGTCGGCGACGTACGGGTTGCGATCCTGCGGCGCGACCGGGTGGATCGGCGTCCGGAGGCGGTCGTACAGCGGGAACAGCTCGTCCGGGCCCCAGCCGTCGGCGCCCAGCCGGACCCATTCCTCCAGGTCGCCGGCCGGTGGGCGCCAGGCGATCATCGTATTCGCGGTGGAGCAGCCGCCGAGGATGCGCAGCCGGGCCATCCGGATGCCGGAGTTGCCGCGGTCGTTGGGTTTCGACCGGTAGTCGAGGTCGTACTCGCCCTCGAGCATCTCGTCCCAGCGCCGCAGTTCACGGGCCCGCGGTTCGTGTTCGTCGTCAGGCCCCCACTCGATCAGCGCGACGTCGCGGCCCGCCTCGGCGAGCCGGGTGGCCAGCAGCGAGCCGGCCGTACCGCCGCCTACCACGACGTACTCGTACGACTCAGCCATGGTGGAACCAGGTCGTCTTCAACCCGGTGAACTTGTCGAGCGCGTGCAGCGACAGATCCCGCCCGTACCCCGAATGCCCGAACCCGCCGAACGGCGTGGACACGTCCAGGGCGTCGACGCAGTTCACCGACACCGTCCCGGCCCGCAGCCGGCGCGACACCCGGTGCGCCCGGCGCAGGTCGTCGGTCCACAGCCCGGCAGCCAGCGCGTACGGCGTACCGTTGGCGACCGCGACGGCCTCGTCCTCGGTGCCGACGGTGTGCACGGTCAGCACCGGGCCGAAGACTTCGGTCTGCGCGATCGACGCGTCCGGCGCGACCCCGGTCAGGACCTGCGGCCGGACGAAGCAGGTCGTCGGCGCACCGTCGACCACGCCGCCGCCGTACGTCTCCCCCGCCTCCGTGGCGCCGCGCTCCATCAACGCCAGCACCCGCTGGGCCTGTCGTTCGCTGACCAGCGGGCCCATCTGCGTCTCCGGGTCGAGGGGATCCCCGACGACGATCGCGGCGGCCCGCTCGACGACCCGGCCGATCAGTTCCTCGGCGACCCCCTGCTGTACGACGAGCCGCGAGGTGGCGGAGCACACCTGCCCGGAGTTCGTGAAGATGCCCGCGGCAACACCGTCGGCGACGGCGTCGAGGTCGTGGACGTCGTCCAGGACGACGACCGCGCTCTTCCCGCCGGCCTCGAGCCACACCTGCTTCATGTTCGACTCGCCGGCGTACGTCTGGAACAACCGCCCGACCGCCGTCGACCCGGTGAACGTGACCGCGTCGACGTCCTGATGCCGCCCGAGCGCCGCGCCGACGACCGGTCCGCTGCCCGGTACGACGGACAGCACGCCCTCGGGCAGGCCGGCCCCGGCCGCCAACGCCGCCAGCCGCAGCACCGACAGCGGCGAGTCCTCGGCCGGCTTGAGTACGACGCTGTTGCCCGCGGCAAGCGCCGGGGCGAGCTTCCAGACGGCCATCTCGAGCGGGTAGTTCCACGGGACGACCGCGGCGACGACGCCGAGCGGCTCGCGGGTCACCACGGCCAGGTCACCGGGCCCGGTCGGCGCGACCTCGCCGTACAGCTTGTCGAGGCTCTCGGCGTACCAGCGCAGGATCGCGGCCGAGCCGGGGACGTCGATCGAGGCGGTGTCGACGATCCGCTTGCCGGCGTCGCGGCAGTCGAGCAGCGCCAGCTGATCGAGGTGCTCGACCACCAGATCCGCCCAGCGCATCATCACCGCGGCCCGCTCGCGCGGATGCGCCGAAGCCCAGTGCCCGGCCTCGAACGCGCGCCGTCCCGCGGCCACCGCACGATCCACGTCGGCGGCGTCGCACTCGGCGACGTCGGCCAGGACGAGCCCGGTCGCCGGGTCGACCGTCGCGCGGGTGGCACCGCTCAGCGCCGGTACCGGGCCGCCGATCCACGCCTGCGTAGGCGTCTCGAGCTTCGCGGCGAGGTCCTGCCAGTTCTCGTACGTCCGGTGGCTCATACATGCTCCCCTTGGGTCGTGACCGGCTCGGCGGCGATCCGCTCCCGCGAGCCCGTCGTCGCCCGCACCCACACGTAGTAGACCGGGGCAATGATGGCGAGTCCAACGATCCAGGAGATGTCGACGCCGTCCAGCGCCTTCGCGACCGGCCCGGTGTAGAGCGCGTTCGACAGGAACGGTACCTGCACCGCGATGCCGAGCAGGTAGCAGCCGACGGCCGGGACGTTGATCTTCCCGTACACGCCGCCGTCCGGCTTGAACAGCGACGGGATGTCGTACTCGCCGTGCCGGATCAGGTAGTAGTCGACCAGGTTGACCGCCGTCCACGGGATCAGCACGCAGAGCAGCATCAGCATCAGGTTCTCGAAGTTCTCCAGGAAGTTGCCCTTGCCGGCCAGCGCGATCACCAGCGCGACCGCGAAGATCCCGCTGCAGACCGCGATCCGGGTCCGGGCGCCCGGCTGCCAGCCCGGCCTGATCGTCTGACCGATCGTCAGGCTGGACAGCGCCCCGCAGTACAGGTTCATCGCGTTGGTGGCGGCGATGCTGATCGCGAAGATCGCCAGTACGATCGCGCCGATCGCCCCGCCGGCCGTATGGACGCCGGTGACCGTGTCCGCGTCCGGCCAGGCCGCGCCGATCAGCGACCCGAGCAGCATCGGGAACAGCGAGCCGAGCACGCACCCGGCGTATGTCGCCCAGAACGCGGCCCGGACGCCGGTGTCCTTCGGCATGTAGCGGGTGTAGTCGGAGACGTACGGCGCGTACGCGATCTGCCACAGCGCCGCGAGCGACACCGTGCCCATGAAGCCCGCCCAGCCGAAGCTGCCGCTCGACAACGTCCCGGACGGCAGGCCGACGACCGCGAACAACATCACGAACGCCGCGACGAGCGCGAGCCCCGCGAGGGCACTCAGGACGCCGGCCATCGCGTGGATCACGCGGTACCCGTAGATCGCGCCGACGACCCCGAGCACCCCGACCAGCACGATGCCGGGCGTCTCGCCGATCGAGGTCAGGTCGGCGAGCGCCTGGCCGCCGAGCACCATGTTCGACGCGAAGAACGCGGTGTACATGACGACGACGATCGTGACCACGAGCAGGCTGCCGTACGACCCGAACTGAGCTCGCGTCTGCAGCATCTGCGGGACACCCATCTGCGGGCCCTGCGCCGCGTGCAGCGCCATCACCACACCGCCGACGACGTTCCCGATCAGCAGTGCGACGACCGCCGCCCACACGGGCAGGTGGTAGACGGCGGTCGCCAGTACGCCGGTCGCGACGGTGAGCAGCATGATGTTCGAGCCGAACCAGATCGTGAACAGCTGCGTCCACCGGCCGTGCCGTTCCTCGACCGGGATGTGTTCGATGGTCCGGTGCTCGAGTGCCTCGCGGCGGGTGCTCTCGGTTGTCGCGCTCATGGGGTGCTCCTGGACTCGGCGGTTCAGATCACCATCGACCGGGTGTGAGCCATCTGTCCATCACAGAAAATACGCGTCCTGGATCAGGAAAGTCGATGACTCCGAACGCGTTCACACAGCGGTAACAAGCGGTCGCCCGACCTCACGCTCCAGCAGCGCCGTCACCAGCGTCCGCGCACGCTCCGTGGACACCGCGCTGTTGCGGCCGACCACATGCAGACCGACCGCGTCTTCCAGCGCGACCACGGTCTCGGCGATCTCGCGCGGCGTGCTTCGCAGCGCGAGGACGCCGCGCTCGGTGCCGCGGGCGAGCACCAACTCGTACAGCGAGACCTCCTGCTCCCACAGCGAACTCATCAGCGCTGCGTGCGCGGCACTGCGCGCAGCGTGCACGTGGAGCTGGTACAGCACCCGGAAATGCAGGTCGCCGACGTCGTCCGGCGTACCCCGCCGTACCAGCTCGGCGAGTTGCTCCAGCGGGTCGTCGAGGCGGTCGATGGCCTCGCGGCGGGCGGAGTAGAAGCGGCGCACGGCGTCCGCGTGGACGTCGAGGACCAGCTCGTCGAGGTCGCGGTAGTAATAGGTCACGAGGCCCGCGGACAGGCCTGCCTGGGCCGCGACGTCACGGATCCGCAGGCCGGCGACACCGGTCTCGGCGATCGCCCGGGCGGCCGCCCGGACCAGGTCGCCGCGCCGCTCACGTTGATCCTTGGGACGCGCCACCCCGGAATTATCTATGACATGCATCAAAGAATCGAGTCTTCTGAAACATTGCCGAAACGTGAACTTTGCAGTGCGATGACAACAACCTGATCAGATTCTTTGCGATGAGCAGCAAAGAACTCGGCGGAAGGAGCGGCGATGCAGGCCGACCTGGTGTTCCACGGTGTGGTCCGCCCCGACGCGTACGCCGCGCCGGCCGACGCGCTCGCGGTCCGCGCCGGCCGCGTCGTCGCCGTCGGCCGGACGGACTGTGACCCGCTGGTCGGACGCAGTACCGAGGTCGTCGAAGTTGTAGAGGGCGTGGTGACGCCGGGGTTCGTCGACGCGCACGTGCATCCGGTGATGGCCGGTCTGAACCGGTTGCGTTGCGACCTGGACGACCTGCACAGCCTCGACGGCTACCGCCGCCGGATCGCCGGGCACCGGCCGGGTGACGGCGACTGGTTCCTCGGCTCCGGATGGTACGGCGACGTGTTCCCCGGCGGCTTCCCCTCGGCCGCCGAGCTCGACCGGCTCGTCGGCGACCGGCCCGCCGTACTGACGAGCCACGACGCGCACGGGATCTGGGTCAACACCGCGGCGCTGCGGCGCGCGGGCATCGACGACGCGACGCCGGACCCGGCCGGCGGCCGCATCCACCGCGACGGGCACGGTCACGCCACCGGGTTCCTGATGGAGTCGGCGGCCGACCTGGTCACCGATCTCGTCCCGAAACCCGGCCGGGCGGAGCTGGTGGCCGCCCTCCTGGAGGCGCAGCGGTACCTGCACTCGCTCGGGATCGTCGGCTGGCAGGACGCCGCCGTCGGCGAGATGCTCGGTATGCCGGACCTGTTCCCGGTGTACGGCGAGGCCGCCGCGGCGGGCCGCCTGACCGGCAAGGTCACCGGCGCGCTCTGGTGGGACCTCGACCAGGACCCGTCCCAGATCGCGCAACAGGTCGAGCGCCTGGTGCAGCGTCGTACGGAGGCCGAGGCCTGGCCGCATTTCCGGGCGGGCGTCGTGAAGATCATGCAGGACGGCGTCTGCGAGAACCTGACGGCCGCCGTCATCGACCACTACCACGGCCGTCCGGGCGAACGCGGCCTGAGCTTCGTGGACCCGGAGTTCCTCGGCCTGGCCGCGAAGACGCTGGTCGCCGAAGGGTTCGACCTGCACCTGCACGCCGTCGGCGATCGCGCGGTCCGCGAGTGCCTCGACGCGCTCGCGGCGGCGCCCCGGCGCCCGGACGCCCGGCATCAGCTCGCGCACATCGACCTCATCGACCCGGCCGACGTACCGCGGCTGGCCGCGCTCGGCGTGATCGCGAACATCCAGCCGCTGTGGGCGCGGGAGGACCAGGTTCTCGTCGAGACCAAGCTCCCGTACCTGACCGACGCCCAGCGCCGGCAGCACTTCGCGTTCGGCAGCCTGCACGCGGCCGGCGCGGAGCTCGCGATGGGTTCGGACTGGCCCGTCAGCAGTCCGAACCCGTTGTGGGGCATCCACGTCGCCGTGAACCGGACCGCGCCGTACGGCGACCCGCATGCGCAGGACGAGCACGCCCGGACCGTACCGCTGCTGGCCGCCGAGGGCGTCGACGTGGCCACCGCGTTCCACGCCGCGACCGCGGGCGCTGCCCGAGCCTCCCGGCTGGACGGCACCGGCGTCCTCCGCGTGGGTGGGCCTGCCGATCTGGTCGTCCTGGACCAGGACCCGTTCACCGTGAGCGCCGCGGAGCTGTCGGCTGTCTCTGTACTCGCCACCTATGTCGACGGCGTGCCCGTCAACTGACTGGAGGATCGCGATGTCCGCCACCCCCACCGCTCTCGCCCAGGAGCAAGAGTCCAAGCTGCACAAGACGCTCGGCCGGTTCGACCTCGTCTTCCTGCTGATCGCCGCGGTGGTCGGCCTCGAGACGCTCGGGCAGGTCTCGACGTTCGGCGCGGAGGCGTTCACCTGGACGCTGGTCCTCGCCGCGCTCTTCCTGATCCCGTACGGTCTCCTGTTCGCCGAGACCGGTGCCGCGTTCACCGAGGAGGGCGGCGCGTACACCTGGGTCCGGGACGCCTTCGGTCGCAAGGCAGGAGCGATCGCCGCGTTGCTGACCTGGGTGACGCAGCCGGTCTGGGTCGGCGGCTCGATGGCCTTCCTCGCGACCGAGGGCTGGAACGTCAACCTGACCAAGATCACCTCGGGGTCGACGGTCGACTACGTGTTCAAGCTGGTCTTCATCTGGCTGACCGTCCTCGCCGCGATCGTCAGTCTTCGATACGGCAAGTGGCTGCCGACCGTCGGCGCGATCCTGAAGGTGGTGCTGCTGATCGTGTTCGTCGGCACCGCCGTGCTGTACGCGGTGAAGAACGGCGTCACCGACCTCTCGCTCCACGACTTCTCCCCCACGCTGACCGGCCTGTTCGGCGCGACACCGCTGCTGCTGTTCGCCTACCTCGGGTTCGAGTCCGGCAACAGCGCCGCCGGCGAGATGAAGAACCCGAAACGCGACGTGCCGTTCGGCATCCTGCGGTCCAGCGGGATCGCCGCACTGTGTTACCTACTGCCGATCTTCTCGATCCTGCTGGTGGTTCCGAAGGACAAGATCACCGGGATCGGCGGGTTCTTCGACGCCACCGCGACCGTCTTCGGCGTGTACGGCGGCGCCGCCGACGTACTGCTCAAGATCCTGTCGGTCTGTCTCGTGTTCGTGCTGATGACGCAGGGCGCGGCGTGGATGATTATCTCGGACCGGATGCAGGCGATCGCGGCCGCGGACGGCGCGTTCTTCGGCGGCTTCTTCGGCATCTTCAACCGCCGGCTCAGTACGCCGGTCCGGGTCAACTTCCTGTCCGGCACGGTCGCGACGGTGTTCATGCTGGTCGCGATGAAGGTCAGCGGCAGCGCCGGGGCGATCTTCGGCGTCGTACTGACGATCGCGATCACGACGTTCCTGCTGTCGTACCTGCTGGTCATCCCGGCGGCGATCCGGCTCCGCACGGTCGATCCGGAGCGGCCGCGCCCGTTCCGGGTCCCGGTGCCGGACCGCTGGTTCGCGGCGATGGGGTGGCTGTGCTTCGCGTGGATCCTGCTCGGCTCGTGGGTGGCGATCTTCCCCGGCACGCTGGAGCCGCTGTTCGGCATCGAGTACGGGTTCCACGACGTCTGGGGCGTCAGCCGCGGCACGTTCGAGCTCTTCACGATCGGCACCCTCGTCGTACTGCTTGCCCTCGGCATCATCGGCTACCTGCGCGGGGCGCCCGTCCGCCGGGCCGTATCGATCGACCACCAGACCCCTGACAGGAGCAGTGTCGGATGACGACCATCGCCAACCCCGGCCCCACCCGGACCACCGGCCCGACCCACCCGCTCGACCGGTTGAGTGCCGCGGAGATCTCGCACAACCGCGCCGTCCTGGACGCGGCCGGGCTGATCGGTCCCACGACCCGGTTCCCGCTCGTCCAGCTCGCTGAACCGGCCAAGGCGGACGTCCTCGCCTGGCAGCCCGGGCAGGCCTGGGACCGGCGCGTGTGCTCGGTACTGCTCGAACGCGGCGCCGGCACCGTGACCGAGGTCGTCGTGTCACTGACCGAGGAGCGGGTCGTCTCCCGGCGCGAAGTCGACCTGGTGGACGAGGGGCAGCCGCCGATCATGGGCGAGGAGTTCGACCTGGTCGAGCGGATCCTCTGGGCCGATGAGCAGTGGTGCGCCGCGATGGCCCGCCGCGGCCTCACGACCCCCGAGCGGATCCGGATCTCCGCGCTCAGCGCCGGGCACTTCGAGTTCGAAGGGGAGGACGGGCGCCGGCTGGTCCGCTGCCTGTCGTTCCTGCAGCTGGACGACGACGACAACGTCTGGGCGCACCCGATCGACGGCATCGTCGCGTACGTCGACCTGAACTCCGGCGAGGTCGTCGAACTGATCGACGCCGGCAAGTTCGACGTACCGCTGGATCGAGCCGACTTCGAGCGCGGACCCGGTACGGCGCCCGAGCGGACCACGCAGCGGCCGATCGTCATCACCCAGCCCGAGGGGCCGAGCTTCACGGTCGACGGCGACCTGGTGCGGTGGGAGAACTGGGAGTTCCGGATCGGGTTCGACCAGGTCGAGGGCCTGACGCTGCACCAGCTCGGCTTCCACGACCGGACGCAGGGCCGGGTCCGGCCGATCGTGTACCGCGCCTCGGTCGCCGAGATGGTGGTGCCGTACGGCGATCCGTCGCCGGTGCGGTTCTGGCAGAACTACTTCGACGCCGGCGAGTACTCGCTCGGCAAGGAAGCGAACTCGCTCGCACTCGGCTGCGACTGCCTCGGCGAGATCCACTACTTCGACGCGATCGTTGCCGACGACAACGGGCTGCCGCGGCGGATCGAGAACGCGATCTGCATGCACGAGGAGGACTTCGGGGTGCTGTGGAAGCACACCGACTCCTACAACGGCACCAGCTCCACCCGGCGGCAGCGGCGGCTGGTGATCTCGTTCTTCATCACGGTCGGCAACTACGACTACGGGTTCTACTGGTACCTGTACCTGGACGGAACGATCGAGCTCGAGTGCAAGGCGACCGGCGTGGTGTTCGCGTCGGCGTACCCCGGGGCCGGGTATCCGTGGGCGAGTGAGATCGCGCCGGGCGTGGGGGCGCCGTACCACCAGCATCTGTTCTCGGCGCGGCTGGATCTGATGATCGACGGGGTCGGGAACGCGGTCGACGAGGTGGATGCGGTGCGGGTGCCGGTGTCTGACGCGAATCCGTACGGGAACGCGTTCACGCGGCGGTCCACCCGGTTGCGGACCGAGGGCGAGGCGGCGCGGCTCGCGGACGGGGCGGTCGGGCGGACGTGGCATCTGGTGAATCCGAACGTGACGAACGCGCTCGGGCAGCCGGTCGGGTACACGCTGCATCCGGAAGGTCAGCCGACGCTGCTGGCCGATCCGTCGTCGTCGATCGCGCGCCGGGCCGCCTTCACGACGAAGCACCTGTGGGTGACGGCACAGGACGAGAACCAGCGGTACCCGTCAGGGCGATTCGTCAACCAGAGCAGGGGAAACACCGGAATCGACACCTGGACCCAGGCAGACCGCGACGTCGACGGAACGGACATCGTCGTCTGGCACACGTTCGGCCTGACGCATTTTCCCAGCCCCGAGGACTGGCCGATCATGCCGGTCGACTACACCGGCTTCACCCTCAAACCCAGCGGCTTCTTCAACCAGAACCCAGCCCTCGATGCACCAAGGCCGGCCAGTACAACAGATCACTGCTGTCATTAGAGGTGGTGAAGGTTGGCGAGAACCTGCGGGCTGAGGAGTGTGTCCAGCTCCTCAGCTGTCAGGTCGCCAGTGGCCAGCGCGAGTGTGCGTACGTCGCCGGTGCCGGCGAGTACTGCTTTGGCTAGTTCTGCTGCGCGGGTGTAGCCGAGGTGGGGCGTGAGCGCGGTGACCAGGCCGACGTTGTGGGCGGCGGCCGCCGTGAGGGCTGCCGCGTCGACCGTGATGCCGTCGACGCACAGCTCCCGCAGCGCGTCGAACGCCGCGGCTGTCCAGGCAAAACCCTGCAGCAGCCCATGACACATCACCGGCTCGAAAGCGTTCAACTGCAGCTGTCCGCCCTCGGCCGCCATCGTGACCGTCACGTCCGTGCCGATCACCCAGAACGCGACCTGGTTCACCAGCTCCGGGATCACCGGATTCACCTTGCCCGGCATGATGCTCGACCCCGCCTGCCGCGCCGGCAGCCGCAGCTCCGCGAGTCCGGCCTGCGGCCCGGACGCGAGCAGCCGCAGGTCGTTGCAGATCTTCGACACCTTCACGACGACCCGCTTCAACACCCCCGACACCTGCACGAACGCACCGGTGTCACTCGTCGCCTCGACCAGATCACTGGCACCGACCAACGGCAGCCCGGTGATCTCCGCGAGCTCCGCGACCGCCCGCCGCCGGTACTCCGGATGCGCCGTGATCCCGGTCCCGATCGCCGTCGCGCCGAGGTTGATCTCGCACAGCAGTCCACGCGAGTCCGCAAGCCGCGCCAGCTCCTCCCGCAACGTGACCGCGAACGCCCCGAGCTCCTGCCCGACCGTCATCGGTACGGCGTCCTGCAGCTGCGTCCGCCCGATCTTCGGTACGGCGCGGAACTCCGTCGCCTTCGCCGCGAACGCCTCCGCCAACGCCGCCGTGGCAGCCGTCAGCCGCTCGATCGCCGCGATCAGCGCGAGCCGGACCGCCGTCGGGTACACGTCGTTCGTCGACTGGCACCGGTTCACGTGGTCGAGCGGATGCACCTCGTCGTACGCCGCCCGCGGCAGCCCGAGGATCTCCAGCGCGCGGTTCGCGATCACCTCGTTGGCGTTCAGGTTCGTCGACGTACCGGCGCCGCCCTGGACGACGTCGACGACGAACTGGTCGTCCAGCTTCCCGGCGCGCACCTCCTCGGCGGCCGCGGCGATCGCGGCGTACCGCCGGTCGTCGAGCAGGCCGAGGTCGTGGTTCGCCCGGGCCGCGGCGAGCTTCACCGCACCGAGGGCGGCGACGAGCTCACGGTGGCTGCCGACCGGGGTCCCGCTGACGGCGAAGTTCGTCAGCGCCCGCGCGGTGTGCACGCCCCAATAGGCCGTCGCCGGTACGTCGTGCGACCCGAGCGAGTCGAACTCGGTCCGCATGCTCATCTCCCGGCCACGTCCAGCGCGGTCCAGGCCAGCGCTGTCGCCGCGTCGAGCAGCGCCTTCTCGGCGTCACCGCCGACACAGTGCGCGGCGAACTCGGGCTGATGGTTCAGCGCCGGCAGTGACCCGATCCCGACGTACGGGTGGATGGCCGGGACGATCTGCGACACGTTGCCCATGTCGGTCGACGCCCGGTTCATCCGCCGCGCCGGCGTCCCCGGGTCGAACACCCGGCCGAGCGCCTCGGCGTTGCGGACATAGGCCTGCAGCGCGGGCTCGTACGTACGGAACTCGGCGTACGGCTTGCTCTCCGGGGTGATGTCGAGCGTGGCCCCGGTGGCGAGGGCGCCGGCCTCGAAGCAGCGCCGTACCCGCTCCTCGGTCTCGGCGAGCTGCGCGAGCGACTCGGCGCGCACGTACCACCGGCCCTCGGTGCGGGCGGGGATCGCGTTCGGGGCCTCTCCGCCGTTGGTCATCACGCCGTGGACGCGGACCGTCGGCGGCAGCTGCTGCCGGAGCAGGCCCATCGCGACCTGGGCGATCGTGAACGCGTCGGCGGCGTTGACGCCTTGTTCCGGGTACGCCGCCGCGTGCGCGGCCTTGCCCTGGTACGTGATGTGCGAGTGCGACACCGCGAACGGCTCGGCCTCCGCGACGTCGACCGGGGCCGGATGCGCCATCATCGCGAGGTCCAGCCCGGTGAACGCGCCGCGGTCGAGCAGCTCGATCTTCCCGCCGCCGCCTTCCTCGGCGGGCGTGCCGTACACCTCGATCGTCAGCCCGGCGGCGTCCGCCAGCGGCGCGAGCGCCCGGGCCGCGCCGACCGTGATCGCCGAGATCAGGTTGTGCCCGCAGGCGTGCCCGAGCCCCGGCAGTGCGTCGTACTCGGCGCACAGCCCGAGCCGGAACGGCCCGTTCCCGTACGTCGCGAGGAACGCCGTCTCGAGCCCGAGGTACTCCGGCGTCACCGTGAAGCCGGCCTCGTCGAGCGCCTCGGCGACCCAGCCCGCGGAACGGTGCTCCTGCCAGGCGGTCTCGGGATGCGCGTGCAGGTTCTCCGAGAGCTGGATCAGCCGCTCGGCGTCGGCGCCGACCGTCCGCGCCACCGCGAGCCGGGCGTCACTCATCGCCGGGAACGCCGTACGACGGCGCGGCCGCCGGGTTCAGCCCGCGCGTGACGTAGTCGTCGCGCTGCGGAAGCCAGCGGTCGAGCAGCGCGCGCAGATCCTGCACCGGCTCGTCGCTCCAGTCGACCCGCAGATCGGTCTCCCGCCAGGGCACCCGGCGTACGACGGAAAGCCCTGCGGAATGGACCGGTCCGGCCTCGCCGCCGGCCTTCAGGCCCGCCTCCAGCGCGGTCAGCAGGCGCTCCTCCAGCTCGCCGGTCGACGACTCGAACGCCTCGACGATCGCGTCCACGACCTCCGGCCCGGCCAGCATGTTGCCAGCAGCAACCACCCCGGCAGCGGCCCGGTCGTGGTGGATGCCGAGCGCCTGGTCACCGGAGTACGCCGCGCCCGCGCCGTCCAGGGAAAGCACCGTCAGCTGGCGGTGTTCGATCAGCTCCCGGTCGCGTACGACGTTGCCGAGCGCGGTCCGCGGATCCGCGCCGTTCGCGAGCTCGTCGAGCAGCGCCGTACCGAGCCGGGGATCGGTGACGTTCTGCGAGGACGCGCCACCGACGCCCGCGCGGAGGTGGATGCAGCGGGCCGCGACCGCCGGGCTCGACGAGGTGACGGCGATGCCGACGGCGCCGTTCCCGTCGGTACCGAGCACCGAGAACGTCACGCGATCACCGCGATCGCGTCGACCTCGACCAGCCACTCCGGACGGGCCAGTGCCGACACCACGATCCCGGTCGAAATCGGGTGCACGCCCTTCGTCCAGCGGCCGATCGTGCGGTACACCGGCTCGCGGTAGCGCGGGTCGACGATGTATATCGTCAGCTTCACCAGGTGTTCCATCCGCGCCCCGGCCTCACGCAGCAGCAGCTCGATGTTCGCCATCGCCTGCTCGGTCTGCGCTTCGACGTCGCCGATACCGACGGACTCGCTGGTGTCCAGGTTCTGCCCGATCTGCCCGCGGACGTAGACCGTGTTGCCGGCCACCACGGCCTGGCAGAGGTCGTTGTCGAGATTCTGCTCGGGGTAGGTGTCGCGGGTGTTGAACGGTCGGATCCGGGTGTGGCCGCCGACGACGATCGGCTCCGCTGGGTGCGTCATACCACCGAGCCTAGGAAGCCCGGCGGGTGCTGTCGAGACGATCTATTGGGCCCCGAACATCGACGCAATCGATCCACGCTCGACCAGGTCGGCGATCAGCTCCTCGACCGCCGCCACCCGCCGGGTCGGCCGGACGCCGGTCGCCTTGATCAGGACGACGTCCAGCGCCGGCGCCTCGTGCGCGATGTCGACGGCCACCACCTCGCGCGCGTCGGCGCGACCGGAGCTCCGCGGGCGGACGTTCAGCACGGTGTACGCGAGCCCGCGGGCCACCAGCGCCCGGCAGGTCTCCGCGCTCGTGGACCGGAAGCGCGGCGTCGGGTTCAGCCCGACCGCGCGGAACATCCCGGTGAAGTAGTCACGGCTGTACGGCAGGTCGAGCAGCGCGAGCGGCTCTTCCGCCAGCTCGGCCAGCTTCACCTTCTTCCGCCGGGCCAGCCGGTGCGTCCGCGGCAGCAGCACGTACGGCGGCAACGTGTACAGCGACGTCACCTCGACCCGCGGATCGGCGGTGATGTCGTACCCGATCGCGATCTCGAACCGGCCGCTCGCCACTCCCTCGACCAGCTCCTCCAGGTCGACCTCACTGGTGTTCACCGCCAGGCCGGGCAGCCGCTCGGCCGCCTCCGCGAGCAGCTCGGGCAGCAGGTACGGCGCCAGTACGCCGAAGCAGGCCAGGTGCAGCGTCCCGCTCACCTCGTCGCCGAGGCCGCGCGCCTCGTCCGCGAGCTCGGCCGCCTGCCGGAGCAGCAGCCGGCTCGCCGCCAGCAGCTGCTCGCCCGCCGACGTGAGCGTGACGCCACGGGCGTGGTGCCTGAGCAGCAGCTGCACGTTGAGCGCCCGCTCCAGCTCGACCAGGGCCGTGGACAGCGCGGACTGCGACAGGTGGATCGACTGCGCCGCGGCGGTCACGCTGCCCGCCTCCGCCACGGCAACGAAGTACTCCAGCTGCCTGAGGGTGTACTGGGCCATGACTCACTCTAGGCCCTTGCATCGATCGAGCGGAACTAGAACGCCAGGAAGATCTGTTGGACACGGGGATTGCCGGACGCTGAGGATTCGAAGCGAGACAGTGTTCCGGACGGACTGGAGGTTGGGGATGTCGAACCTGGAGGTGGAGGTCGTCGTCGTGGGCGCGGGCCAGGCCGGCGTCGCGATGAGCGAGCACCTGGGCTCCCTCGGCGTACCGCATCTGGTCCTGGAACGGGACCGGATCGCCGAGCGCTGGCGGACCGCGCGCTGGGACTCGCTGGTCGCCAACGGGCCCGCCTGGCACGACCGGTTCCCCGGGCTGGAGTTCTTCGACCTGGACCCGGACGGGTTCGCCGGGAAGGACCAGGTCGCCGACTACTTCGTCGCGTACGCCGAGAAGGTCTCCGCGCCGATCCGCACCGGGGTCGACGTGACGTCGGTCCGCAAGCACGACGGCCGCCCGGGCTTCCGGGTGGAGACGTCGGACGGCACCATCAACACCCGGTTCGTGGTCGCCGCGACCGGACCGTTCCAGCGGCCGGTGATCCCGCCGATCGTCCCGGCGGACGCGGGTCCGGTCCAGCTGCACTCGAACGCGTACCGCAATCCCGATCAGCTGCCCGCGGGCGCCGTACTCGTGGTCGGCGCGGGCTCGTCCGGCGTCCAGATCGCCGACGAACTCCGCCGGTCGGGACGGCAGATGTACCTGTCGGTCGGCCCGCACGACCGGCCGCCGCGCAGCTACCGCGGCCGCGACTTCTGCTGGTGGCTCGGCGTCCTCGGCCTCTGGGACCTGGAGACCCCGCCGGCCGGTGCCGAGCACGTCACGATCGCGGTCAGCGGCGCGCACGGCGGCCACACCGTCGACTTCCGCGCGCTGGCCGCCTCCGGGATCCAGCTGGCCGGCATGACCGCGTCGTACGACGACGGCGTCCTGCGGTTCGCGAACGACCTCGGCGAGAACATCGCCCGCGGCGACGCGAACTACCTGGCGCTGCTCGACCAGGCCGACGCGTACGTCGAACGCAACGGCCTCGACCTCCCCGAGGAACCGTCGGCCCGCGAACTCGGCCCGGACCCGGAGTCCGTCACCGACCCGCTGCTCGAACTCGACCTGTCCGGCATCAGCTGCATCCTCTGGGCCACCGGCTACGCCACCGACTACAGCTGGCTCCAGGTCGACGCCTTCGACGAGAACGGCCGCCCCCGCCAGCGCCGCGGCGTCTCCACCGAACCCGGCGTCTACTTCGTCGGCCTGCCCTGGCTCTCCCGCCGCGGCTCCAGCTTCATCTGGGGCGTCTGGCACGACGCCAAGTACATCGCCGGCCACATCGCCACCCAGCGCAACTACCTCGCGTACCGGACCCGCTGGGACGGCTGACTCGTGTAGCGTCACTGCATGGGTGGGTCTGGGGACGTCCTGGTGGTGACCGCGATGCCGTTGTCCGCGAACGCCCGGGTCGAGCTGAGCGAACTGCTCGGCGAGGGGTACGTCGTGGTGGACATCCGGACCGCGCCGTCGACCGCCAACATCCTGCTCACCCCGGTCGTGAGCGGCCAACTGCTCGGCAACCTGCGGCACATGTTCCCGCAGGCCCGGATCCTGTTCACCGAGCTGCACGACGACGGGCACGGGATCAGCTTCCCCGGACCGCTGGCCCGGATCATGGCGAACGGCCCGGACGGGTACTACGTCGCGCACGCCCTCGACGCACTCGCACCGGCGATCCAGACCGAGACCAGGCTCCAACTGTCCGGCAGCTCCCGGAAGAACGGCCCCCGCTTCGCCCTCCCCGCCCCAGCTGCACCGGCCGCGCCCGCCGAGGACCCGCCCGACTTGGACGGCAGCACTGTCATCTGGGTCGACCGCACACAGCACTCCACCCCACCCGCGGGCCGCTGGCTGGACCCCGAGCCGATCGACAGCGTGGTCGGCGAACTCCTGGGCATCCCGAACCCCCGCGACGACACCCTCTGGGCAACACTCACCGCCGAGTGCGCCATCAGACTCCTGACAGCCACCGGCGAAAACGTCCTCGTCGACGTCGGAAGCCTCACCCCCACCGTCGCCGCGGAACTCAAGATCCGCGTCAGCAGCGAAGGCATCGACCACAGCTCCTGGCCGTCGTGACGACCGACCTGAGCGTGCTGTTCCCGCCGGGTTCGGCGAGCGCGGAGGCGATGGGCGCCGAGGCGTTCGGCGACCTGCGGCTGGACCAGGTCGTGCGCGCGGTGACGGCCGGGCGGGCGGAGTACGAGCTGGATCCGTTCTTCCGGCGGACCGTCCGCTCGGCGGAAGCGGTCGGCTGGCGGCACGAGGTCGTCAAGGATCTGCAGAACGAGCAGGTCTCGCAGTGCGTGCGGGAGTTCGCGGCACGGATGGTGTCGGTGCGGACGTGTCTGGCGCAGGCGCAGAAGCTGCATCACGAACTGCAACGGCAACGCTGGCTGCTCAGCGCCGCCGAGACGTACGGCGCGGCCGTCACCGGACTCACCGCACTGCAGCCGGCGTCCCGCGGGTTGCGCGCGCTCCACGAGTACCTCACGGAGTACGCCGGATCGCCGGGCTTCCAGGAGCTGCTTGCCGACAGCAACAAGCTGGTGGCGGACCTGGCCGGCGTCCGGTACCAGCTGCACCTGAAGCCGAACGCGGTCACCGTGAGCCGGTCCGCCGGCGGGTCCGACTACAGCGCCGAGATCGAGGACACGTTCGCGCGCTTCCGGCAGGGCGAGGCGAAGGACTACCGGATCACCTTCGAGACCTCGCCCGCGGTCAACCAGCTCGAAGGGGCGATCCTGCGCCGGGTCGCCGACCTGCACCCGGAGGCCTTCGGTGCGCTGCAGCGGTTCAGCGACCGGTATCCGGCGTTCGTGGATCCGGTGCTCACCCGGTTCGACCGCGAGGTGCAGTTCTACCTGTCGTACCTCGACCACATCCAGCCGCTGCGGGACGCCGGGCTGCCGTTCTGCTTCCCGGTGGTCAGTGCGTCGAAGGCCGTCGGTGCCACCGGTACGTTCGACCTGGCGCTCGCGGCGTCGGCGGTCGACGCCGGGCGAACCGTCGTACGGAACGACTTCCGGCTCGCGGACCGGGAGCGGATCTTCGTCGTCACCGGGCCGAACCAGGGCGGCAAGACGACGTTCGCGCGGACCTTCGGGCAGCTGCACCAGCTGGCCGCGCTCGGGCTGCCGGTGCCGGGCGAGAAGGCCGAGCTGTTCCTCTTCGACCGGCTGTTCACGCATTTCGGGCGCGAGGAGAACCCCGACGACCTGCGCGGGAAGCTCAAGGACGACCTGGTCCGGACGCGCGAGATCCTCGATCGGGCGACCGGCGACAGCATCGTGATCCTGAACGAGGTCTTCAACTCCACCACCCTGCGCGACGCGACCGCCATTGCCGGGCGGGTCCTCGCGGACCTCGAGGACCGCGGGCTGCTCGGCGTCTGCGTCACGTTCCTCGACGAGCTGGCGGCGCCGAGCGCGACGCGGGTCAGCCTGGTCAGCACCGTCGACCCAGCCGATCCCGCCGTACGGACGTTCCGCGTCGTGCGTGCCCCGGCCGACGGGCGCGCGTACGCCGCCGCGATCGCCGCGAAGTACCGGCTGGGGTACGACGACCTGCGAAGGCGGCTGGACCGGTGAAGGTCAACCTGCTGTACCGCGACCGGGACCTGGACGCGTCCCGCGATGCCGACGACCTGGTCCGCGACCTCGGGCTCGACCGGCTGTACGACGCGATGGCCGATGGCGACACCATCGTCCGGGAGGTCGTGGCGCAGGTCGTCGCGCAGTCGCTGGAGGACACCGACGACGTCGAGTACCGGCAGGACGTCCTCCGCGACTGCCTGCGGGAGCCGGACGTCGTCCGCGAGCTGTACCGCGTCGCGGTCGAGGCGCTGGAGTCCGAGCAGCGCGTCTACCGGTACTTCCGGAGCGCCGACGGGATCCTGCACAGCTCCGGCCAGTTGCTCGACGTACTCATGACCGCACTGCGACGGCTCCGCACCGTCGCCGATCCTGCCGCCGATCCGGCCGCGGGCCGTTTCCGGTCCGAGGGCTTCGGCAGGTTCTTCCGGATGATCGCGACGGACCTCGACGACGAGTACTTCGCGACCGTGGACGCGCAGCTCAAACGGCTCCGGTTCGCCGACGGCGTCGTCCTCGGCGCGGAACTCGGAGCGGGCAACCGCGGCACCGGATACGTGCTGCGGCGCCCGGGCGACGGCCGCCGGGATCGCCGCCGGTGGCTGCCGCGGACCGGGCAGGACGCGTTCACGATCCAGATCCCGGACCGCGACGACAGCGGCGTACAGGCGTTGGTGCACCTGCGCGAGCAGGCGTTGAACCTGGTCGCCAACGCCGTCGCCCAGGCCGCGGACCACGTCCTCGCCTTCTTCCGGTTGCTCAGGACGGAGCTGGCGTTCTGTCTCGGCTGCCTGAACCTGCACGACCGGTTGACGGCGAGAGGCGCGCCGACCTGCTTCCCGGAGGTGAAGGCCGCGCTGCCGTTCAGCCTCACGGCCCGCGGCCTGTACGACGCCGGACTGGTGCTGCGGATCGACGATCGGGTCGTCGGCAACGACCTCGCCGCGGACGGCGCCGCGACGGTCGTCATCACCGGAGCGAACCAGGGCGGCAAGTCGACGGCACTCCGGTCGCTCGGTCTCGCGCAGCTGATGCTGCAGGCCGGGATGTTCGTCCCGGCGGAGTCGCTGAGCGCCGGTATCTGCCACGGCGTCCACACCCACTACCAGCGGGAGGAGGACGCGACGATGCACAGCGGCAAGCTCGACGAGGAACTCCAGCGGTTCAGCGGGATGGTCGACCGCCTCCGGCCCGGCGCACTGCTGCTCTGCAACGAGTCGTTCGCCTCCACCAACGAACGCGAAGGATCGGCCCTCGCGCTCGATATCCTCCGCGCGCTCCGCGAGGCCGACGTCCGCGTCGTCTTCGTCACCCACCTCACCGAGCTCACCACCACCCTGTACGACGACCACGACCCGGCGACGCTGTTCCTTCGCGCCGAGCGGCTCGCCGACGGCCGCCGGACCTTCAAGCTCACCGAGGCGCCGCCACACACCTCAAGTCATGGCGAGGACCTCGCCCGGGAGATCCTCGGCTGAGTCCGGGTGGTTCGTGCTCTTTCGCCTGCCATGAGAGTGGTGCTATAAAAGCACCATGAAGCTCCCCGCGCAGCCGAACAGGTCGCTGATGGACGGGCTTGCCTGTCTGCAGGCGCTGGCGGCCTGCACCGCGCCGGTCGGGTCGCGAGAGCTGGCGCGGATGCTGCGGCTCGAGCCGACCAGGGTGAACCGGTTGCTCGGCACGCTCGCGTCGATGGGGCTGGCCGAGCAGGACGCGAGCCGCAAGTACCGGCCGGGCCCGGGGATCCACGCGTTGGCCGCGCAGAGTTTGTTCGGGTCGGGGTTGGTCAACCGGGCGATGCGGTACCTGCCGCCGCTGCACCAGTACGGCCATGTGGTCGCGCTCGGTGTGCTGTGGCGCGACCAGACGTCGTACCTGTATCAGGTCAATCCGGAGAGCCCGGCGGATCGCGGGATCGTGCAGGGCCTGCCGTTCCCGGCAGCGTCGTCCGGGATCGGCCTGGTGCTGCTCGCCCAGCAGAGCGAGGAAGCCGTCCGGGAGTTGTACGACCCGACCGAGCCGCCACTGCTGCCGTTGAGCTTCGACCCGCCCGAGGTGGACGACCTGCTCGGGCGGCTGCGGCAGATCCGCGAGCAGGGGTACGCCCTGGTGTCCACCGATCTCGGGCGGCGCACGCTGGCCGTCCCGGTGGGCGAGGCGTCGTACGCCGGGATCGGATTCGCCGGGAAGTTCCGCGACGACGACGTACCCGAGCTGAAGGCCGCGCTGATCGAGGCGGCCGAGCAGATCGATCAAGCCTGACCCGAGCCTGAACTGAGCCTGAGGAGCCCGATGACCGCCCGTGAACTCCTGACCGTGGACCCTGCCGTCGCCGAACGAGCCTTCCGTACCGAGCACCTGCAGGCCGAGCTGGTGATCGTCGGCGGCGGACTGGCCGGCACCTGCGCGGCGATCACCGCCGCCCGCGCCGGGACCCGCGTCGTACTCGTCCAGGACCGCCCGGTGCTCGGCGGGAACGCCTCCAGCGAGGTCCGGCTGTGGGCGCTCGGGGCGACCGCACACATGTTCAACAACAACCGCTGGTCACGCGAGGGCGGCGTACTCGACGAGTTGCTGGTCGAGAACACGTACCGCAACCCCGAGGGCAACGCGGTCCTCTTCGACGCCGTCCTGCTCGACAAGGTTGTTGCTGAGGACAACATCCGGCTGCTGCTGAACACCGCGGCGACCGCGGTCGCGAAGGACGGCGGCCGGATCACGTCGGTCACCGCGTTCTGCAGCCAGAACTCGACCCGGTACGAGGTCGCCGCGCCGCTGTTCTGCGACGCGTCCGGCGACGGCGTCCTCGGGTACCTGGCCGGGGGGGCGTATCGGATGGGCGCGGAGGGCCGGGACGAGTTCGGTGAGCTGTTCGCGCCGTCGGAGTCGTACGGCGGGCTGCTCGGGCAGTCGATCTACTTCTACAGCAAGGACGTCGGCGTACCGGTCACGTTCACGCCGCCGGACTACGCGCTGGCCGACATTACGAAGATCCCGCGCTGGCGAAGCTTCAACACGTCGGTGCAGGGCTGCCGGCTGTGGTGGATCGAGTACGGCGGCCGACTGGACACCGTGCACGACACCGAGGAGATCAAGTGGGAACTGTGGAAGGTCGTGTACGGCGTCTGGAACCACCTGAAGAACTCGGGTGAGTTCCCGGAGGCCGAGACGCTGACGCTCGAGTGGGTCGGCCTGATCCCGGGCAAGCGGGAGAGCCGCCGGTTCGAGGGGCTGTACATGCTGCGGCAGCAGGACCTGGTCGAGCAGCGGCGGCACGACGACGCGATCGCGTCCGGCGGGTGGTCCATCGATCTGCATCCGGCCGACGGGGTGTTCAGCGAGCACGCGGGGAGCAACCACCTGCACCCACGGGGCGTGTACCAGGTTCCCTACCGCTGTCTGGTCTCGCGGGACGTGCCGAACCTACTGCTGGCCGGGCGGATCATCAGCGTGTCCCATGTCGCGTTCGCCTCGACGCGGGTGATGGCGACGTGTGCGCAGATCGGCCAGGCCGCCGGGATGGCCGCCGTACTCTGCGGTCGCGCGGGGGTGTTGCCTGCCGAGCTGGTGGAGCCTGAGCGGATGCGGACGTTGCAGCGCGAGTTGCTGCGGACGGGGCAGCACATTCCCGGCGTACCGCTGGATGATCCGGAGGATCTTGCGCAGCGCGCGGAGTTGTCCGCGTCGAGCTCATTCATCCTCGGCACGCTTCCCGACGACGCCCCGCCCGTGCCGCTCGACCACCCACGCGCTCAGCTCCTGCCGCTCCCCGCGGGTCCGCTCCCCCAGTTGACGCTGACCGTCGACGTCGCTGCGCCGACCACGCTGACGGTCGAGCTCCGCGCGGGCAATCAGCCGGACGACTACACGCCCGACGTCGTGCTCGCCACGCAGGACTTCACCCTCGATGCGGGCCCTGCGCAACAGATCACGGTGGATGTGGCGGGGGCGGTCGACCAGCCGCGGTACATCTTCGTGGTGTTGCTGCAGAACGACGACGTCGCGGTCCACACCACCACCCGGCACGCGACCGGGCTGGTGTCGGTGCAGCACAAGTCGACGCAAGAGGCGGACGAGTCGGTCGGGCGGCCGCGGGTCGAGTTCTGGACGCCGGAGCGGCGACCGGACGGGCGGAACTTCGCGGTGTCGATCGACCCGCCGGTGCAGGCCTGGCAGGTCGAGAACCTGCGCAACGGTCACGCCCGCCCGACGGCGCAGCCGAACGCGTGGGCGGCCGGCCTCGACGACGAGCGGCCGACTGTCCGGCTGCGGTGGGACGGCGTCCAGCAGATCGGCCGGGTCGAGCTGAGCTTCGACACCGACTTCGACCAGGCGATGGAGTCGGTGTCGTGGAACCACGCCGAGCGGGCGATGCCGTTCTGCGCCCGGGACTACGTCGTCCGCGCCGGCGACCGCGTCGTGGCCGAACGGACCGGCAACCACCAGACCCGCAACACCCTCACGTTCGACCCGCCGCTCGCCACCGACGACCTCTCGGTGGAGATCGTCGCGTCCCACGGCGACGTCCCGGTGGCGCTGTTCGACCTGCGCTGCTACGAGCCGGTGAGGAACGAGCGGATGTGATCGAGCGCCATGTCGAGCGCGGTTTCCATCGGGGTGATGTCGTGCTGGGTCCCGGCGAGCAGGTAGCCACCCTGTAGCGCCGCCATCAGGCCGACCGCGAGCTTGTCGGGGTCGGCCGCGGCGGCGAGGGCACCGTTGTCCTGCATCCGCCGGAGGCCGGCGGCGATCAGGCCGGTCCATTCGGCGAAGGTCTCGGCCAGGGTCGCGCGCGCCTCGTCGTCCTGGTCGGACAGCTCACTGGCCATCGAGCCGAGCGCACACCCGTACGCCCCGTTCTGGAGCGCGTTGCGTTGGACCAAAGCGTCCCGCCAGCGCTTCAGGCCGCGGAACGAGCGCAGCCGCTCCAGGTAGCCCTGCTCGCGTTCGAGGACCTGGCCGGACCGGAGCGCGACGACCGCCCGGACCAATTGGTCCTTGTCGGCGAAGTGCTGGTAGAGCTGCGACTTGCTCGTACCGCTCGCCGCCCGGACGTCGTCCAGCGTGGTCGCATTGACCCCACGGACGTACATCAGGTCCGCCGCCGCCTCCACGATCCGGGCCCTGGTGGCGAGGCCGCGAGCGGTCAGCCGACGTGCCGGCGCGTCCGTCGCGGTCCCAGGTGCAGTCACGTCGCCCACCGTACCGCCGACCGCTTGCCGACCGAGCTGGAGTGGCCGTCGACGTGGACCGATCGCGCCGGTCGCGACCGGGCACCGGCGATCCCCGGGCACGAGCTGGCCGGGGTGGTCACCGCGCTCGGCTACGGGACGACGGGGCTGTCGGTCGGGCAGCGCGTGTTCGGGCTGACGGACTGGCACCGCGACGGCACGCTGGCCGAGTACGTCGCGGTCGAGTCGCGCAATCTCGCGCCGCTGCCGGGCGACGTCGACTTCACGGTCGGTGCCAGCCTGCCGATCTCGGGACTGACCGCGTGGCAGGGGTTGTTCCAGCACGGGCGCGTGCAGGCGGGGCAGACCGTACTCGCGCACGGTGCGGCCGGTGCGGTCGGGACGATGGTCACCCAGCTCGCCCGGGAGGCCGGCGCGTACGTGATCGGCACCGGCCCGCGGACGGGCTCGCGATCGACTTCGTGGTCGAGGCCTACCGCGGCCAGCTGACCGAGATCGCCCAGAGGGTCCGCGACGGCCGGCTGCGCACCAACATCGGCACGGTGGCGACGCTCGACGAAGCCGTCGCCACCTTCACCTCGACCGCACGGGCCAAGGGCAAGACCGTCATCCAGATCCGCGCCTGAGGTCAGGCGTCGAGGACGAACGCCTTGAACAGCGCCGAGTCCTTTCCGTTGCCGATCCCCGAGGCCCACTCGATGTAGCCCTTGCGGCCCTGCCCGTCGTTGTCGTTGACCAGCAGCGAGACGCTGACCAGGTTGCCGGTCGGGTCGATGCCGAGGTCGGTCCACGAGACGCCGGTGGTGTACGTCGTGGTCGTCCCGCTCCGGACGATCGCGGCGTCACCCGCCGGCAGCGGCCCGGTCGCGGGCCCGGACCACCGCCAGGTGTCGATGTCGGCGCCGACCAGGGACGCGCCGATCTCGTTCCAGCTGGCGGCCTCCCCCGGCGTACCGGAGCTGACCGCGAACTGGAGCGAGTCGTTCTGCCAGATCTGGTCGCCGCCGGCGGTGGCGTGATGGACGTCGTCGGTGACGTCCACCGTGAGATAGAGCTTGTCGGCGTCGTACGTGACCCAGAAGTCGAACGACAGGTCCTGCGGCCCGTTGTACCCGGTGACCTGCACGCTCCCCTCGCTCGACGTGCCGGACGGGCTCGTGCCGGCCAGCTGGTTCACGCCGTTGATCGCGATCGTCTTCTTCGTGGCGTGGTGCAGGTCGGCCGCCGCGACGAGGACCGCCGTACCGCTCGCGGACAACGGCGTACCGTCGCTCATCGTCGCGGTCACGCTGTACGCCGCCCCGCCGGTGAGCGGGATGAAGCGTTCGTCGACCGCTCCGGCCGCGATCGCGACGTCCGACACCGAGTCCTTGACCGAGCCCACCGTCCACGCGATCGTCGGCACCGTCTGCGCCGCGCTGCTGCCGTTGGTGACCTGGATCCGCAGCTGGTCCGCGCCGTCCCTCAGCACATGCTGGACGGCGAGCGCGAGCGGCTCGGTGACGTGGTAGTCCGCGACCAGCTTGCCGACCACGGCACCGGCCTCCGTCACCGAGGCGTGCACCGTCCGCCACCCGATCTCCGACGCCGGCCCGAACGAGACCTCCGTACTGCGTTTCGCGCCGGCCGGAACGGTGACCGAGGCAACGGTCTTCCCACCGGCCGACAACTGCGCACCAGCCGGCCGCGACCCGGTCATGTTGTCGACGACCCACACGGCGGTGAGGTTCTCGCCCCGCTTCGCGTCGTTCGCGGTCAGCTGGTGCCGCACGACCGGCGCGACGGCGATCGCACCTGTCGTCGCGACGTAGACCGGCTCCTTCCCGAGCGTGACGGACAGCCGGCCGTCGACGTGCGCGCTGTCGCCGTACGCGTCGGTGAAGGTCGCGGACCGCGCGGCGTTGACGCCGAACGGCGTCGGACCGTCCGCCCAGAGCATCCAGGTCGTTGCGGGCCCGTTCGGGATCACGACCCGGTGCACACCGGCGCTGGGCGAGTCCTGCTTCAGGCTGCTCTTCGTGACGCCGGACAGCTGTCGGGCCAGGTTGGCGTAGGAGACGTACGCCGGCTTCGGCCGGCTCGCGCCGCCCTGCACCATCGTCACCATGCCGAAGTTCTGCTCGGTCTCGCCCGGATTCGTGCCGTCGTTCATGAAGTCGTACCAGTAGAAGTCCGTCACGCCCGCGGAGTACGCGGCCGCCGCGCCCTGCGCCGCGTACGCCGCCTGCGACCGGGTGTCGACCGCGAGGTGCGCCGTACCGGCCGGCCAGCCGAGCTCGGAGATCCAGATGTCGCGCTGGACGCCGTACGACTCGATCAGCGTGGCGACGCTCTTCACCTGCTGCGCGAGCGAGTCCGGCGACGCCGGGTAGTTGTACGGATGGATCGAGACGCCGTCGATGTAGTCCAGGCCGCCGCTGTCGAACACCACCTTCATCCAGTCCAGCGGTACGCCGGCCGTTGCGGGCGCGACGTACTTCAGGTGCGGGTAGTGCTTGCGCAGCTCGGTGACCGTGGCCTTGAGCAACAGGAAGTAGTAGTCCGGCTGACAGTTCGCCGGACTGTTGCCACGGGCACCGAACGTCGGGATGTTGAACTCGTTGAACACCTCGACCGCCGCGACGTTCGGATTCTGCTTGACCAGTTCCACCGCGTACGACGCGAACCCTGAGCGGCCAGCGTCGGTGTACGGGGTCGCGCCGCCGTCGTAGTTGGCGTTGTTGAAGCTCAGCACCGGCAGGTCGGTGAGACCGTTCCGCCGGAGCACGTCGCGGTACGTGTTGTACAGCGTGAAGTCGTACGTGCCCTTGGTCGGCTCGGCGCCCCACCACTCCTCGGTGTCGCGCACGGTCGCGATTCCGGCCGCCGCGACCAGCGGGGCGAGCACGTTCGGGTCCCACGGGTCGGGCCCGAAGCCGAAGTGCGTGTTCACACCCAGACCGGGGACGACGCCGGCGAGCTTGCTCAGCACACAGAAGGAGTCGGTCACCGACTGCCCGGAGAACTCGTAGCTGATGTCGTAGTACCCGGTCCCGACCGGCACCACCACGCTGGCCCCGCCGCGCGCGGTCCCGGACCAGACCCGGTCGCCACCGGGCGCCGTGACCGTGACCGTGACCTTCTCCCCCGGCTTCGCCTTCGGTACGACGAGTCGCGGCACGCTGGGCACCACGAACACGTTGGAAGCGGCCAGCGCCTGCTGCGGCATCGAAGCCGCAGGAGCCGCCGGACCGGCCACCGCTCGGCTTGCGGTGAACGGCACGACCGCGGCCGCGGCGCTGACGCTGAGGAACGTTCTGCGTTTCATTACGTTGTCTCCGACTCGGTTCGTCAACCTGTAATGATCTGGTGGAAGGTGTCGAAGGCCTGTTTGCGCGCGCCCCAACTGCCGTCGGGGTTCACGTGCACCAGGCCGTAGTGCGCCTGGGAGTCGTCCCAGGCCGGCTGGTCGAACAGCTCGTACACGTAGACGCCGTGCACCTTGTCGGGCGCGGAGGCCCGAAGCGTCTGGACGGTGTTCGCGATGTAGTCCGCCTGCTCCGCCTCGGACGCCGACTGGGTGCCGTCGGTGATGTTCAGCTCGGTGAGCAGGATCTCCCGCTGCTGGAAGCGGTTGATCACCTCGAGGACGGCGAGCAGGTCGTCCATGCCCCAGTACCAGTCGAGGCCGTTGATCTCGTACGGCAGGCCGTCGTTGTTCAGCAGCTGCAGGAACCCGGTGTGCTTCCAGGTCATGTTCACGACCCGGCCGGCCTGCGAGTCCGAGTTCCGGACGCCGTCGCAGATCGCCCACATCCGGTCGCGGACCGCGGCGTACCGGTCCGGGTTGTAGTCGTTGATCGAGGAGCCGTCGACGCCCGGTCCGTTGATCGCGACGCCGTCCATCTCGTTCTGGATCTGGTAGAGCGGGATCTGGCCGGCGTACCGGCTGACCAGCATCGACACCTGGCTCTGGATCCAGCCGTTGTCGGCGTCGGCGATCGCGTCCGGCACGGTCAGGATCGCCATCAGCTGGACGCCGTTGCCGCGGGCGGCGGACACGATCGCGTCGTACCAGCTCCAGTCGGTCGAGGCGGAGTCGGTGGTCGGGATCATGAAGTCGACCCGGTAGTACCCGACACCGAGCGAGGCGGCGAGGGCGAGCTGGTCCCAGACGCCGTCGGCCGGGTACGACGTGTCGTCGATCGACGGCGGGTGCCCGCAGACGCCCCACGCGCTCAGCGTGGTGGCGGCGGACGCGGGCAGCTGGCTCAGCCCGGCCAGCGGAACGGCGGCGGCAGCGGCCGCGGAGACCTTCAGGAATGTCCGGCGGTGAATCATGTGTGCCTCCGGAATGAGGTGGTAAAGCGGTTTCACACTTCGCCGAAGCATCCGTTCTGATCGGGTGTCCCGTCAAGGCCTCGGCACCGGAGATATGCTTTTCGACGTGCCGAGAGAGAAAAGTGTGCGTCTGAGCGATGTCGCGGCGGTCGCGGGCGTCTCGCTGGCGACCGCCTCCAAGGCGCTGAACGGCAACCCGCGGATCTCGGAGGCCACCCGCGAGCGGGTCCGGTCCGCGGCCGACCGGCTCGACTTCCGGCCGAACGCGCTGGCCCGGTCGTTCGCCTCCGGCCGCAGCGGGACCATCGGCGTACTGACGCACCGCGCGAAGAACACGTTCGCCCGCCCGGTCGCGATGGGCGCGATCCTGCAGCTCGGCGCACAGAACCAGGCCGCCCTCGTGTACGACGGCGACGTCCAGGAGAGCAAGGCGATGTCCGACAGCCTCCGCGAACTGCAGGCGCGGCGGATCGACGGGCTACTCGTGATCGGCGACGGGCACGAGCACACGTCACCGTCGTTGACGCACCACTTCGACGTGCCGGTGCGGTACATCTTCACCGCGTCCAGCGACCCGAACGACGTGCTCTACCTGCCGGACAACCGCGAGGCCGGGCGGCTCGCGACACAACATCTGATCGACACCGGCAACACCCGGATCGCGCATCTCGGCGGGCCGCCGAACAGCATCGCGGCCGAGCGCCGCCAGGCCGGGATGACCGAGGCACTGACCGCCGCCGGGCTGGAGCCGGTCGGCCCGGTCATCCACAGCGACTGGACCAGGGTGCGCGGCGCGGCGGCGATGGCCGAGCTGCTCCGATCGGGCGCGACGTTCGACGCGGTGTTCTGCGGCAACGACCACATCGCGCTCGGTGCACTGGAGGCCTGCGCCGCGGCCGGCGTCCGGGTCCCCGACGACGTCGCGCTGGTCGGCGTCGACAACTGGGAGGGCACGGTCGTCGACCAGGAGGGCTCCCGGCAGCTGACCTCGGTCGACCTCGAACTGATGGAGCTGGGCCGGCTGGGCGCGGCGAGCATGACGGCAGCCGAGCACGCCCCGGGCGAGCACTTCACCACGCCGACGCTCGCGACCGGGCCTTCCAGCCGGCATTGAATTCATGGCGGAAAACGCCGTGAAAGCAGTTTCACAGAATGGGGTTCATCGCCGCCAGCATTGCCGCCGTTCCGGCGGTCGCGAGGGCGTGGCAGCAGCACATCAGCCGGTGCCCGCTGCAGCGGGCCGCACGCAGCACCCACCAGCCCGCGGCCAGGGCGAGCGAGGCGGTGACGACCCAGCTCAGCATCCCGGTCCAGCTCCGGAGCGACATCGGCATCGTGGTCAGCATCCAGACCATCCCGAGGTTCATCGCGGCGTGCATCAGCGCGCCTGCCCGCGCCGCGACCTCGGCGAAACGGGCGAGGTGCCGGAGGAACACGACCGCCGCGCCCCCGAACAGCACCACCTGCAGCCAGCGCGCGACGCCCGCGGCCGGCCACCACAGCATCGCGAGCATGGCCGCGCCCATCAGGACGTGGTTCACGTCGGTGAAGACGTCGATCCCGCGCCCGCGCCCGGTCGCGAGGCGCCACAGGCAGTACAACGCCGTCGTACCGAAGACCACCGTCAGTAGCTCGTTCACATCAAAGACGTCGAAGCTGGACGGCGGTCCTCGACATGCGTCAGGCCAGCGGGAGCAAGGCCCGGTGCGATCGGAGGATCAGGTGCAGCGAGCTGTGCAGGGCGAGACCGCCGAGCGAGCCCAGCGCCCGGAACCGGAGCGTCACGTCCACAACCGCCGGTCCGTCGAACCGCATCCGGAGGCTGCCGTCCTGATTCGGCGCGCCGGTCAGCTCGTGCACCGGCAGGTCCAGCTCGACGCCAGGCACCGGGTCGGTCTCGATCACCAGCTCACCGGTCACGAACCCGGTGTTGACGATCGGGAACTCGACCGTGTGCCACTCACCCGCCGCCAGGCTCGGCACCCGGTGGCCGGTGGTGGCGACGTTCACCCGGGCCTCCGGGTTGATCACCACCGAGAGCGGCGCGGTCGTCTCGACCGGATCGCAGCAGCCTGCCATCAGTCCACCTCGCATTCGTCGCGCCGGGTCCGGTAGATGGCCTGCGCCTCGTCGTACGCCGACCGTGCCGCCGCCTGCTCGCTCTCCCGGATGAAGCCGGACTTCGCCGTCCACAACGCGTCGACGGAATCGTGCAACCACTGCGCGCTCCGCCGCGACGCCCGGATCGGCTGCCCGGCGACCTCGACGAAGATCGGCTGCGTGTGCACGCTGCGCAGGATCCGGACCGCGATCCACGACGACCGCTCCAGCTCGACGTCGAACGCCAGCTCCTGCTCGTTGCCGTCCGCAACGATCTCCTGGGATCCGGCCGGTACGCCGTTCACCAGGACCTCGACGAGGACGTTCCGGGTCTGCCCGATCCGCGACCGCTCCAGGTGCCAGCCGACCGGCGCGGAGTACACCGGCTGACCGGCGGCCGGGGCCGCGGGCGGCTCCTCGGGCAACCAGGCCGCGACCGTCGCCGTGACGTGTACGGTGCCCGCCGCCGCGGCGGACTGTTCCCGGTCGGTGGATCCGTCGACCGCGAAGTCGTACACGTGACTGCGGCCGTCCCCGAAGTACGACGCGCCGTCCTTCAGCCCGCCGAGCCACGACTCCAACGCCTGCGGGCCTTGCGGCGGCTCCGGCAGCCGGACGTAGGTGCGCCCGACGCCCGGGCCGTCGTCGTAGATGCACGGGTAGTCGGTCTCGCCGAGCATCAGCGTCCGGTAGCCGACGTTCAGCAGGTGGTACCAGATGTTCAGCTCGGCGGCCGGCGCGAACTCGGCGCCGCACTGGAAGTCGGCCGACCCCAGCGGTACGTCGACGACGATCTCGTTCGACCCGATCGACTGGAACCCCGGGACCACGTAGTTCGGCAACTCGTCGGTCTCGACCGCGAGGCCGAGGCCACAGTGCGCGTACCCGACGAGCGCGTTCTGCGCGTGCCCCCAGCGCATCACCGGGAGGTTCCAGGACGGCCAGTCCTCGATGATCTTCGTGCCCGGGTAGTCCTGGTCGGTGAGCCCGAGCAGGATGACGTGCCCGGAGTGGCTGGACGGGAACCCGGACACCTCGAGGTCGTACCGCAGCAGGCTCTCGCCGTCGCGGTCGGTGTCCTGCGGCGCCCAGGTCATCCCCTGCACCTGCTGCATCGCGGGGTACTCGAGCTCGGCGCGCGGGCTGATCGACGAGCCGCTGAAGAACTGCTTCTGGTGGTAGTAGCACGGCCCCCAGGTGAGCACGCTGCCCATCCACAGGCCCTCGCCGCGGACGTGCCGGATCATCGTCTCCGGCGTCACGCCCTCGGACGGCACGTTGTAGTGCGAGCAGCCGCCGGCGTGGATGTGCGGGTCGCCCGAGTAGTACCCGTGCGCGGCCGGATCGGCCCAGCGGTCGAGGCCGATCGTCAGCTTTTCGGTGTCGGCCGCGACGTCGACCTCGATCCGCACCTCGCGGTACTCCGGCCCGCGGCGCGCGGAGATCTCGTACCGGCCGGCCGGCAGCGTGAGCACCTCGCCGGTCGCCCGGTACACGTGGTCGTGGAAGAACATGTCCGGCGCCAGCCGCATCGCCTTCGACGGGTACGCCCGGCGCTGACCGTCGCGGACCGTCAGCGCCGCGACGCTGCTGCTGCCGTCGGGCTCCCGGACGTCGAGCCGGATGTCACGCGCGGCGGCGCAGTCGAAGTCGAACTTCGCGGCGTACTGCCGGGCCTCGAACCCCATCCGCTGCCAGGCCTTCCGCATCGGCGGCCGGGTGATGCTGTCGAACTGCTCCTCCACCGCCAGGACCAGCGACAGCTCACCGCCGAGCGTCCCCTCGTCGCGGCTGTACAGGCTGATCACCGTGTACTCGACGTCGACGCCGGACACGTCCGCCGACCCGGCGAGCTTCACCTCCAGCCAGCTGCTCGCGATCCGCGGCACCGTGGTCAGCGTGTCCGGCATCGCGATCCGGGCCGAATGGCTGTGGAAGTCGACAGTGTTCAGCACATGGTTCGACGGCGCCGCCAGGGTGCCGAGCAGCCCGTGCGGGTTCGCGACCCGGACCAGGAAGCTCCGCCACCCGTGCTGCACGAGCCGCGGCGGCGCGGCCCCCGGCGTACTGGCGGTCAATCCCTGCTCGTCGATCTCGGACTCGACGATCACGTACGGGCGGAGCAGTTCGTCGACCTGCGCGGCGTCGGTGGCCGCAGCCAGCTTGGCGGTCAGGTCGTCGGGTAGTGGCTCACCGATGTCACGAAGTTTCTCAACGGCTCGAGTCGCGGATGCCAGCAGTGGCTGGAACACGGGGCCTCCTCATCGTGGACCGGCCACCGACACTAGTCGCCGCGCCCCCATCTGGCGCGGGTATTTCGTACTCCGGCCGGAGCGCGGCCAGGTAGTAGCCGGCCCGGAGCCGCGAGCTGCGATGCTTGACCTTGACACAGTGTCAAGGTCTTGACTGGCAGGCAGGAGGTGGTTCGTGTGAACCCGAAGTACGACCCGCGCCTGCTGGCCGCGGCGGACACGTCGACGCGGCTGCGGGCGGCGATGGCGATCGGCGCCGAGGCCGACCCCGAGGTGGTCGAGGTGCTGGTGGCGCGGTGTGGGGTGGAGCCGGACTTCTTCGTGCGGGACATGCTGACCTGGGCGTTGATCCAGCTGCCGCGGGACGTGGTGCTGCCGCAGGTGGTCGCGGAGCTGGACTCGGCGAACGCGCAGGCCCGGAGTCAGGCGTTGCACACGCTGTCGAAGCTGAAGGACCCGGCGACCTGGCCGGCGATCACCCGGCAGTTGCTGCACGACCCGGACGACGAGGTCCGGCGGACTGCCTGGCGGACGGCGGTCGGGCTGGTTCCGGCCGGTGCGGAGCAGCAGCTCGCGAAGGAGCTGGCGACGGAGCTCGGGCGCGGCGACCGCGACGTACAGCTGAGTCTGAGCCGGGCGCTGGTCGAGCTGGGCGATGCTGCCGACGAGGCGCTGGCCGGCGGGCTGGCGAGCCGGAAGGCGAAGGTGCAGGCGCACGCCCGCGCCACCGAGCGGCTGCTGCGGGACCCGGAGGCGAACTTCGGGGCACTGCTCGACGAGGCGAAACGAGCCGTTGCCCTCGGCCCGCAACAGGTCCGGGAGCAGCATGCTCATCGGTGAGGTGGCCCGCCGGTCCGGGGTGAGCTCGCGAATGCTCAGGCATTACGAGTCCCTCGGGCTGGTGCGGCCCACCGGCCGGACGGTCGGCGGGTACCGCGAGTACGCCGACGACGACATCCGGCGGATCTTCCACGTCGAGGTGCTGCGGTCGCTCGGTCTGTCGCTGCGCGAGATCGGGCGCGCACTGGAGGACCCCGGGTTCGCGGCGCCTGCGCTGCTCGGCGACCTGATCCGGCGGACCGAGGAACGGGTGCAGCGCGAGCAGGAACTCCTCGACCGGTTGCGCGCGATCGACGCGGCCACGCCCGGCGACTGGCCCGACGTACTGCGGGTCGTCGAGCTGCTGCACAGCCTCAACTCCCCCAGCGCGGCCCGGCGCCAGCAGGCCGTGCTCGCGCCGGCCGAGGACCAGCTGCCGACCGAGGTACTCGCCGCCGCGCTGCTCACCGAGTCCGACCCGAACGTCGCGGGCGCGCTGCGCTGGGCGCTGCAGCGTTCGACCGACGACGTCCTCGCCGCGCTGACACCCGCACTCCGCTCCGACGACGTCACGATCCGCCGGCGCGCGGTCGTCGCGATCGCCGAGGTCTCCAGCGCGGAAGCGGTCCCGATCCTCACGACAGCCCTGAAGGACCCGGACGTCGAGGTCCGCAAGCACGCCGCGCTGTCGCTGGGCGCCCGCGGCGAGCGTTCCGCCGTACCCGCCCTGGTCACCCTGATCATCGAAGGCACCAACGACGTCGAGGCCGCCGAGACCCTGGCCACCCTCACTACCGACCCCGGCACCGCCACGCACATCCTCACCACGCTCACCCACAAACTCGCGAACAGCACCCCCGAAGCCCGCGTCCGCCTCGTCCAGGCCCTCGGCGAACTCCCGCCCTCCCTCACCCGCACCACCCTCGAATCCCTCACCGAGGACCCCCAAACCCCCGTCGCCCTGACCGCGAAGGCACTGCTGCGGTTTGGCATCATGGGCTGATGGATCCCGCGCTCGTCCCGGAGTTGCTTGTCGAGTCGGTTGCTGTGAGCACCGAGTTCTGGTGTGGGGTGTGCGGCTTCGAGGTGCGGTACGCGCGACCCGAGGAAGGGTTCGCGTACGTCGTGCTCGGCGGAGCGCATGTGATGCTCGAACAGGCCGGTGTCGGACGGAACTGGGTGACCGGAGCACTGGAGCGGCCGTTGGGGCGGGGCATCAACCTGCAGATCGCCGTACCGTCGATCACGCCGATCCTGGAAGCGCTGCACCGCGCGGGCCTGCCGTTGTTCATGGAGCCGGAGACCAAGTGGTACCGGACGGATCGGGGTGAGGTCGGCGTCGAGCAGTTCCTGGTGGCCGATCCGGACGGGTACCTGCTCCGCTTCCAGTCGCCCGCGACCGTGCTGGAGGTCGACGGCGAACGCTTCCAGGTCTCGACCCGCGCGGACCACCCCGGCACCTTCGACTACACCTGGCTCAGCGGCCGCAACCCGGGCTACGGCTTCAGCGAGTCCGGCTCCCGCGACCTCACCCGGACCGAGGCCGACCACCGCCGGGCCATCAGCGGTTTCCTGTCCGGCATCAACCCGGCGACCGGGTACCTCGACTGATCGTCAGCGCGAGACCGCCCGCGAGGATCCACGATCACGAGCACTACTCGTTCAGCGAGTGACCCACGGTTGCGGCGAGTACCGCGGGTACGACGGGTAGGTCCAGCCGCGCAGGTACCGCGAAGACGGCGGATGCCGCTTGTAGGGCAGGCGTCTCGTGTCCCTCAGGTACTGCGCATACGGCGGGCACCCGCGCGCACGGCCGCTGACGCGAGTACCGCAGGAGCGCGCGGTAGGTACCAACTCGTGAGCTCACGCCCGACGCCGGCCGGTAGACGGCGTCGCGCGCGTATACGTCCTGTCCAGTTGCAGGTGCAGGGTTGACCTCTGAGCTGGTGGGTTGGCGCCTTGCATGCCGGGGGACAAACCCACCAACTGAGAGGCCAACCCCGGAGCTGGTCCAGCTCGGGCACGGCGGGCGGGTTACGACTCGAACGTTTCTTGGGCACTAGAGCGGCTGCCGTAGGCGCCGCGAGTCTGGCGGGAGCCACGGGTGTCGCGAACAACGCCGGGTGCGCTGGGCACGACGAGCGCAGCAGGTACGACGGGCGGCGCAGGTACGACGGGTGCTGCTGCGGCAGATGCCTTGTGTCCCGCATGCACTGCGAATATGGCGGATACCGTGCATACGTGGACACCGCGTGGAAAGGCCGGTGCTGCGACTACTGCGAGCAGCGCGCGCACCGCGCACGTGACACGTTCCGCGAGCGGTGCGGATGCGGTGCGGATGCACAGCGGTGCGGATGTAGCCGGCGTCGGGTGCTGATGGCGGCCGACGTCGAGGGCCCTGTCCGCGGTGGCTGACTTGGCCTCGTTCGGTGGACCCGTGCTGGTGGGGTGGCTGTCTCCGTTCTGCGGTTTGGTGTGTGGTGCAGGCTTCGTGGGACACCGGGCCGGAAGGCCCGGAGGCGCGCTCGATGTGTCGAGTGCGGTGGTGAGGACCGGCGCTCGACGGGTTGGTGGGTGTTGCCCGGGCTGGGCCGGGCATCAGATGGTGGCGAAGTGCGGCGGACCGGTAGCGGGGGTCGTGGGCGTGCGCGTGCCCCAGACGGCGAAGCGGGCGGCGGCGGCGAGGGTTGCTTCGTCGGCTTTCCAGCGGCTGGTTGGTGGGGCGGGCGGGTCTGAATCGCCCCGGGGCTTGTCTGGTGGTCTGTTGCCGGGGTGCGCGGGGCAGGTGGGTACGTCGCCTGGCGGCGTGTGCGGGGAGTCGGGTGGTGATTCGGCGACTGGAGCATCGGGATGTGCCAGGAGCGCGTGTGCTGGTGCGGCGACGGGTACCGGGTTGGCCCAGGTTGGGCGTTGCACGTGGACTTTGCCGTTGGTGATGGTGATGGTCCAGCGGCCGGCGTGGAGGTCTACGTGGTGGCGGCGGCACAGCAGCGCCAGGTTGTCGACGGCGGTGGGTCCGCCGTCGAGCCAGGAGATGAGGTGGTGGGCGTCGCACATCACCGGGGGCGCCGCGCAGACGACGCAGCCGCGGTCTCGGGCGTTGAGGGCGTGGCGGATGGCGCGGGTGACGAGGCGTTCGCGGCGGCCGACGTCGAGGGGTTCGGAGTTGGAGCCCAATACCAAGGGGATGACGTTGGCGTCGCAGGCGAGGCGGCGGACGGTGGCGGCGGACAGGTCGTCGCCGTACACCGTCCGACCGGTCCCGGCGCTCTGGCCGGATCCGCCGGGCTGGCCGGAACCGCCGGGCTGGCCGGATCGAGCGGTTGCGTTGGCGGTCGCGGTACGTAGGTCTTCGAGGTCGATCGTCACGGTGATGTTCGCTTTGGCGCCGTGGCCAGGGGTGTCTGTGTCCCACGCATTCGAGGCGACCGTCAGCGCGGTGGTGAGCGCGTCGGCCTGGCGCTTGTCGCGGGCGCGCGGGTCGTGTTCGCCGTCCACGGTCTTGTGGGGGCGGGCGCCGGTGTGGATGACCGCGCGCAGCAGCTCGGCGTTCTCGTTGGCCAGGTAGCCGCGGAACTTTACGCCGTTCTCTGCATTGGTGAGAGTCAAAGACTCGCGCTGGTAGGCCTTCTGCTCTTCGGGTTCGGGGCCGTCGGAGTCCAGGAGGTTGCAGAGCTGCTTCGCGGCGGTGCGCAGCTCGTTCGGGGACAGGTGCGCGGCCAGCCCGACGAGTTGTTCCTCGGCGATGTCGAGGTCTTCTACTGGGACGCGGGTGCGGACGCGTTCTAGTTCGGTGACGATCGCCGACGCATGGCCGGTTTGCAGGGTGTCGAGGGCGGCGGCGACTGTCTTGTATTTGGGGAGCGCGCGGGCCAGGCGGACGTCGCGCCAGACCTCCGGGCGGTTGCGGTGGTGGCGGAAGGTGAGGAGCTCGACGGTGTCGCGGGCGCCGAGGTCCTGGGCGAGGCCGGATTCTTCGGCGCGGGCGATGAGTTGGAGGCGGAGAGACTCCAGGCGGATGATCTCGGCGTTCACCTGGTCGAGGGCAGGCAAGACCTCATGGTTGCCTAGAGCAACCACTGGGCGTCCGCCGAGAATGTCCATGCCAAGACTCTAGCCGCCACGTCCGACAGTTTTCAAAGCCGATTCCCCTTATTTTCAAGGGAAAGAGTTATCCACAGATTTGGCCAGCACGCAGTCGCCGCAGAGGGGGCCGTTGTGGTCGGGGGCGGCGCGGTAGATGAGGCAGCAGCTCCGGCGGCGGAACGGGTCGGTGGTGTGGGCGTCGCGCAACGGTTCGACGGCGAGGAGGGTGTTCGCGACGCTGCGGGCGCGGGCGGCGAGCGCCGGGGCCGCGTTCGCGAGGGCGGTGGCAGCACCGTTGACCGCCGACGCGACGTTGCCGGTGAGGATGTGGGACGACAGGTCGAACGCCTGGGCGATCGCGGGGATCGGGCCGTCGAAGAGGGCCGTATGCAGATCGCCGCCGGCCGGGATCGGGGGCAGCGAAAGCGGGAACGCGCCGCCGAGGACCGGCTGCCAGTACAGCTGGTCGAGGGAGAGCGCCGGTACGCCGCGGTCGAGGACGGCGGCGGCGAGCGCGGGCGAGATCAGGCGGGCGACCAGGCCGAGGTGCGTGACCGACGCGGCCACGCGGACCTCGACCGCCTCGGCGGACCGGCCGCTCACCGTCCCCAGGTAGTAGCGGGTCCGGGCGATGCGGTCCCGCAGGACCGACGGGTTGTCGACGAGCTCGGACATCCGGCGCCAGGGCGGTTCCGGCGCCGAGCCCGTGTGCTGCTCGACACCGAAGAACGGCCCCAGCTCCGCGAACAGCGTCACGCCGTGCTCGCGACCGGTGCGGGGGTGCGGAGCAGCCGGTCCGCGAGCGGGCCGAACACCAGGCCGATCACGCCCCAGAGCAGGACCTGCGCCCCGACGGAGTACAGCCGGAACGCGGACAGCAGGTCCGCGTCGAAGCCCGGGTAGACGATGGTGCCCTTGTCGTCGGTCAGCGGCCGCGGGGTCTCGGTCGCGTGCCGCCCGTACTCCTGCACGTTCGCGGCGAGATGCCCGAGCGACGGCAGGAGGGCCATCACGACACCGATCAGCACGACGTACGCCGCGAGCGCGACGAGGGTGGCGTTCCAGTTGCCGAGGCGCGGCTGCAGGCGCTTGCCCAGGGCAACGGCTCCGAGCAGGAACAGCACCGAGCAGACCACCATCACCAGGTACAGGTTGCCGCGGTCGTGGATCGTGGCCTCGTGGCCGATCGCCGGCGGGTTCGCCGGGTACTTCAGAAACGGCACCAGGTAGAAGCCGAGGAAGCCGCCGGCCGCGACCAGCATCGCCAGCGTCCGCGGGCGGAGCCTGCCGACCCGGCCGAGACAGATCGTGTACGCGACCGCGAACAGCGCGCCCATCGCGACGCCGAACAGCACGAGCCCGGCGCCGATCCCGAGGTTCGCCTGCAAGGTGCGGCTGAAGATGTCCGGTCCGGCTGCTTCGATGGGCAGTCCGGCCGCCTTGTCGAGGGCGTCCTGCGCGGCGTCGCGGCCGGTCTCGTAGTCGATCGCGGCCTGGATCTGCGGCTCGGCGAAGATCCGCGCGAAGACGAACGCGGCCAGGCCGCCCGCTCCGCCGGCCAGCAGGCCGCGGAGGATCAGTTTGTGCTCCATCAGTTCAGCGAGCTCAGTGGCAGGGGAAGCCGAGGAAGTGCCGTGCGTCGTGCACGAACTCGTGGATGTGCGTGTCCTTGCCGAAGACCGAGTACGCGCCCTGGTCGACGCCGATGAAGTAGTACACCAGGAATGCCAGGAACGCCGTACCGACCAGCCAGAGAACGGCCTTCGAGACCGGGAGGACGACCGGGGTCGACGCGGTCGAGGGTGCAGGCAGATTACTCACGTGGAGCCTCCTTCAGGGGATCGTGCGTCCCGCTACCGGTGGAGCGTCGTGACGGCGAAGTATCTGACTTACCGGACCTGTCCGGCTCACAGTGGCGCGACCGTGCCGAATTCCCATCGGCTTCCTTGCGCCGTCACTCATCCCGGAGCGTACAGGGTTCCCTGCCGACCTGCACTACCCTGGCGAGTGCAGCTGGTTCGACCTGGCCGCCAGTCAGGCCGTCGCAAGAGGGAACCCGGTGGGAATCCGGGACTGCCCCGCAGCGGTGAGTGGGAACGACCGTCGTCATCGAGCACTGGGCGGGTATGCCTGGGAAGCGACGACCAGTAGGTGTCCGGGGAACCAGACCGGACGGGCCCGCGAGTCCGAAGACCTGCCACTGCCCGCGCACACCCCTGTGTGTGCGGACTCACACCGGGACGGACTCGCGAAGGAGAGTTTCCCCATGACTGCACGTTCCACCGTGTACGGGTACCCGCGCCAAGGCGGGAATCGTGAACTGAAGAAGGCCGTCGAGGGCTACTGGAAGGGCGCCGTCGACGCCGACGGACTGCGCCGTACCGCCGCCGAACTGCGGGCCGCGAACTGGGCCCAGCTGGCCGCCGACGGGATCGACGAGGTGCCGACCGGCGACTTCTCGTACTACGACCACGTCCTCGACACCACCGTGATGCTCGGCGCGATCCCCGAGCGGTACCGCGACGCCGTCGCCGCCGACCCGCTGGACGGGTACTTCGCGATGGCCCGCGGCAGCCAGGACCTGGCACCGCTCGAACTGACCAAGTGGTTCGACACCAACTACCACTACCTGGTCCCCGAGCTCGGCCCGGACACGACGTTCACCGCCGACTCCGGCAAACAGGTCGCCGAGCTGCGGGAAGCACTCGCGCTGGGACTCACCGCGCGGCCCGTCCTGCTCGGCCCGATCACCTATCTCCTGCTGTCCAAGCCCGCAGGAGGCCTGACCGGCACGTTGTCGCTGCTCGGCAAGCTCCTACCGGTGTACGCCGAGATCCTCGCGGACCTGCGCGCCGCCGGAGCCGAGTGGGTGCAACTCGACGAGCCCGCGCTGGTCCAGGACCGAACTACCGCCGAGCTGGAGGCCGCTGCCTCGGCGTACGCAACACTCGGCGGGCTGACCGATCGGCCGAAGCTGCTGGTGGCGTCGTACTTCGACCGCCTCGGTGCGGCGCTGCCCATGCTGGCCGACTCGCCGATCGAGGGTCTGGCCATCGATTTCACCGGTCCGGCAGCCGCGAACCTCGCCGATCTGGCCGCGACGCCCGCGGTGCGTGACAAGAGACTGGTCGCCGGTGTGGTGAACGGCCGGAACGTCTGGGTCAACGACCTGCCGGCGTCGCTGTCGATCCTCGCGCAGGTGATGGGCCTCGCGGGGCAGGTCGACGTGGCGGCGTCCTGCTCGCTGCTGCACGTACCGCTGGACGTCGACGCCGAGCCGGACCTGGATGCCGAGGTCCGCCCGTGGCTCGCGTTCGCCCGGCAGAAGACCCGCGAGATCGGGCTGCTGAAGCGCGCTCTGACCGACGGCACCGAGATGATCACCGCCGAGCTCGACGCCAACCGCACGACGCTCGCGGCCCGGGCGTCCGCACCGCTGACCAACGACACCGCGGTCCGCGCGCGGGTCGCGGCGGTCACACCGGCCGACAGCCGCCGTACGTCGCCCTATGCCGCCAGAAGCGCCGCACAGCAGGTGAAACTCGGACTACCGTTGCTTCCGACAACTACTGTCGGGTCGTTCCCGCAGACCGCCGAACTGCGCCAGGCGCGGGCCGACCTGCGGGCCGGCCGAATCGATGGCCGGCAGTACGAGGAACGGATCGAGGCCGAGATCCGCGACGTGCTGAACTTCCAGGAGAAGGCGGGCCTCGACGTGTTGGTGCACGGCGAGCCCGAGCGCAACGACATGGTGCAGTACTTCGCCGAGCAGCTCGACGGGTACCTCGCCACGCAGCACGGCTGGGTCCAGTCGTACGGGACGCGCTACGTCCGGCCGCCGGTGCTGTTCGGCGACATCTCCCGCCCGGAGCCGATGACCGTCCGCTGGTGGGCGTACGCGCAGCTCAACACCGACCGCCCGGTGAAGGGGATGCTGACCGGGCCGGTGACGATGCTGGCCTGGTCGTTCGTCCGCGACGACCAGCCGCGCAGCGAGACCGCGCGTCAGGTCGCGCTGGCACTGCGCGACGAGGTCAACGACCTGGAGGCCGCGGGCGCGCTCGTGATCCAGGTCGACGAGCCCGCGCTGCGCGAGACGCTGCCGTTGCGGACGGGCGACCGCGCCGCGTACCTGACCTGGGGTACGGACGCCTTCCGGTTGACGACCAGCGGCGTACGGGACGAGACGCAGATCCACACGCACATGTGTTACGTCGAGTTCGGCGAGATCCTCGACGCGCTCGACGACCTGGACGCCGACGTCGCGAGCCTTGAGGCGGCCCGCTCGCATATGCAGGTTGCCCGCGAGCTGTCCGACGCCGGTTACCCGCGCGGCGTCGGGCCCGGCGTGTACGACATCCACTCCCCGCGTGTCCCCGGTACGCCGGAAGTCGTGTCGCTGCTCCGCAAGGGCCTCGACGCGATCCCGGCCGAGCGGCTGTGGGTCAACCCGGACTGCGGTCTGAAGACCCGCGGCTGGCCCGAGGTCCGCGACTCCCTGCACAACGTGGTCGCCGCGGCCCGGGAGCTGCGGACCGGGCTCAGCCGATGAACGTGCGGAGTTCCTTGACCAGTTCGACGCTCGCGTCGTTCTCGATCCGGCGGGTGGAGACGCTCTCGATGTTGAAGCCGAACGGGAGGTCGCGGTCGCGGCAGTACGCCGACAACCGGCGGGCGATCTCGACGCAGTGCGCGTACGAGTCGGCGACCGGGTCGCTCGAGTGGACCAGCTCGTTGCGCAGCCAGCGCGGGACGCGGACGCCCAGCCAGGCCAGGAACTCCAGCGTCTTCACCGAGCCGCAGATCGAGAGCGTGAACACGAGCGGCACCGGCTCGACGTCCTGTTCGCGGCACAGGTACAGGTAGTCGGAGGCCAGGTCCATCGCGGCGCCGACGTCGTAGATGATCTGGGTGACGAAGAACGAGCATCCACTGCGCTGCTTGCGGAGCAGCCGGTGGTGCTCGTCCTGGCGGGACGAGTGCCGCTCGGGGATCGTCACACCCCCGAGCGGGAGCGCCGACCCGCAGCGCTGCCACAGGTCGTACGCCGCCGGCAGCGTGGTGCGGACCTCCGCGGAGCTGGTCGGCGCGCCGACCATCACGGTGCCGAGCCGGCCGGAGGTACGGCGTACCCAGGAGTCCAGCTCGGACTCGCTGTACTTGCCGACCGAGCGGTACACGATCGTCGGCCGGTCCCACCAGGCGAGGTGGTCGGCGAGGAAGTCGGCCGGGTCCATCGTCGGGCTGAACGGGAACGGCCGCTCGTCCGGCACCCGCTGCGCCTCGTCGTCGATGTCGTAGAGGATCACCGCGTCGATGTCGAGCTGCTCGAGCCGCGTCCGGGTGACCGCGGTGAAGCGCTCGAGCGCGTCCGGGGCGATCGACTGCCGCGGCGGCGTCATCCCGTACAGCAGCAACTCCGTACGGCGCCCGGCGCCGAGCATCGTCGACAGCTCCGGGCGAACGGCGGCGGACTCAGGTCTCAAGCGTCTCTCCTCGGCCACGGCGTACTGACTGCGCCCGCCAGCCTACCGATCCGGCGACATCGATGACTTCAGGCTGCCGACCTGAGCGCCTCCCCCGTTTCGGTGGTTCACCTCTCAAACGGCCCCTTCACCTGCCGCATGCGGCCTGGAAACGGTCCGCTTGAGAGGTGAACCACCGAAACGGCGCTTCGGGACAGCCATGGGGAACTCCTTCGGATCAGGCGGCAGCTGAGGTAGATGAGGAACGAGATGGTGGTGATGTACGGGCTGATCGGGACCGAACTGCCCGCGGACAGCAGGATTCCGCCGACCGACGAGGTGACGGCGAACGCGACGCTGAGCAACGGGACCACAACCGGCGACGACGAGACCCGCAGCGCCGCGGCGGCCGGGGTGACCAGCAACGAGAGCACGAGCAGTGCTCCGACGATCTGCACCGAGACCGCGACCGCGAGCCCGAGCAGGATCATGAACACGATCGACAGCACCCCGACCGGTACGCCCCGGGCGGCCGCGACGCCGGCGTCGGTGCTTGCGAAGAGCAACGGTCTCCAGACCAGCACGAGTCCGGCGGCGACCAGCACCGAGATCGCGATCAGCGACTTCACCTGCGGGTCGTCGATCGCCACGATCTGCCCGGTGAGCAGGCCGAACTTGTTCGCCGCGCGTCCGTGGTACAGCCCGAGACAGAGGATCCCGAGCCCGAGACCGAACGGCATCAGTACGGCGGTCACCGAGTTGCGGTCCCGCGCCCGCGACCCCAGTACGCCGATCAGCAACGCCGCGACCAGCGACCCGACGAGCGCCCCGGTGACCACGCTGACGCCGAACAGCAGCCCGGCCGCGGCACCGGCGAACGACAGCTCGCTGACGCCGTGCACCGCAAACGCCATGTCGCGCATCATCACGAACACGCCGATCAGCCCGCCGACGACGCCGAGCACGACGCACGCGATGATCGAGTTCTTCAGCAGCGGCAGGAGTTCGCCGTACCCGGAGAAGTTGAAGATCTCCGACCAGATGTTCATCGCGCACCTGCCGGATGGTGCTGTTGCTCGGGGACGCCCGCGACCAGGATCCGGCCATTGTGCCGGATCACCTCGACCGGCGCGTCGTACAGCTCGCTCAGTACCTCGGTGGTCAGCACCTCGTCCGGCGTACCGATCCGGAAGCGCCGGTTGGCGATGTAGAGCACCCGGTCGACCTTGTCCAGGATCGGGTTGATGTCGTGGGTGACGAACAGGACGCCGAGGTCGAGCCGCCGGCGGGCGTCGTCGACGAGGTCGCTGACCAGCCGCTGGTACGGCAGATCCAGCGACAGCAGCGGCTCGTCGCACAACAGCAGCCGGGGGTCGGCCGCCAGCGCCTGCGCGATCCGCAGCCGTTGCTGCTCACCGCCCGACAACGACGACAGCGGGGTGGACGCGTACGCCTCGGCCCCGACCGACGACAGCAGCCGGTTCACCCGCTGCCGCCGGCGCCGCGACGGGAACGGCATCCCCCACCGGTGCCCGTCGACGCCGAGCGCAACCAGGTCCCGGCCCCGCAGCGGTACGCCGTCCTCGGCGAGCCGTTGCTGCGGGATGTACCCGATCCGCCGGTCGCCGCGACGGACCGGCGTACCGAGGAACGTCGCGGAGCCGGACCAGAGCCGGGTCTGACCGAGGATCACCTTGAGCAGGCTGGACTTCCCCGACCCGTTGGCCCCCAGGACGGCGATCAGCTCGCCGCTGTGCACCTGCAGGTCGAGGCCGTCCCAGAGCTTCCGGGACCCGAAGCCGAGCGCGGCCTGCTCCACCGTGAGAACGACGCTCATTGCCCGAGCGCGGCGCCGACGGCGTCGAGGTTGGCGGTCATCCAGCCGATGTAGTCCTTGCCGCTCGGCAGCGTCTCGGTGACCGGGACCACGGGGATGTTGTTCTGCTTGGCGGCGGTGAGCAGCTTCTCGGTCGCGGGGCCGCTGGTCTGCTCGTTGTAGGCGAGCAGCTTCACCTCGTGCCTGCTGTACAGCTGCAGCGTCGCGTCGAGCACCTTCGCCGGGACGTCGCTGCCCTCCTCGATCGCCTCGCTGAACTCGGCCGGCGTCTTGTTCTGCAGGCCCACCGCCTCCAGCAGGTACAACGGCACGGGCTCGGTGATCGCGACCGGCTGCCCGGCGTACTTCGTCTTCAGCGTCGCCTCCTGCTGCACGAGGCCGTCGAGCTGCTGCTTCAGCGCGGTGGCGTTCTGCTGGAACGTCGACGCGTCCGCGGGCGCGGCCTTCGCGTACGCCTGCTCGATCCGATCGACGACCTTGCCGACGGTCGGGAAGTCGTACCAGACGTGCTCGTTGAGCCCTTCGCCGGTCTTGCCCGAGATCGTGACCGCGTTCAGCACCGTCGCCGACGGGTTCTTCGCGGTCTTCAGCATCCGGTCCATGAAGTCGTCGTACCCGCCGCCGTTCTCGATCACGACCGCGGCGCCGGCCAGCGCCGCCTGGTTGCGGGTGCCGGCCTCGAACTCGTGCGGGTCGGCGTCCGGGCTGGTGATGATCGAGGTCACCTCGACCTTGTCGCCGCCGACCCGGCCGGCCAGGTCGCCCCACACGTCGGTGGACGCGACCACCTTGACCTTGCCGGCGGACGAATCGACGGCGGCCTGGTCCCCGGACGAGCAGGCACTGATTCCGAGTGCGGCAGCGGCGGCAAGAGCAGGCAGAACGAGCAGTCTGCGATCCACGGTACGACCAATCTTCGAGCGGATGAAATGACAATCGTTATCATTATCGCATGCCGTTCCGCGGACGCGCCGAGCACTGTGGAGTGACGCCTGACCGGAGTAGGGTTTGATGCCGGTGTCACGGTGAGTCGTGCGCCGGTTACGATGACTTTTCAGTTCTGGACCCGCACCGCGAATGGGATGTTCATGGCCGAATCGCACGACGCCGAACCGGGGATGTACGACCAACTGAACCTCGACCGGCCGCACCCGGCCCGGGTGTACGACTACTTCCTCGGCGGGAAGGACAACTTCGCCGCCGACCGGCAGGCGGCAGAGCACCTGCTGCAGGCCTTCCCCGGCTTCCGCACCGCGGCGCAGTCGAACCGGATGTGGATGCACCGGGCCGCGAAGTACGCCGCCGAGCAGGGCATCACGCAGTTCCTCGACATCGGTACCGGGATCCCGACCGAGCCGAACCTGCACGAGGTGGTCCAGAAGATCATCCCGTCCGCGCACGTGGTGTACGCCGACAACGACCCGATCGTGCTCGCCCACTCGCGCGCGCTGCTGGTCAGCTCACCGGAGGGCAAGACCGCGTACCTCGAGGCCGATGTCACGGACCCGCAGGCGATCCTGGAGTCCGACGAGGTCAAGGAGCTGATCGACTTCACGAAGCCGGTCGCGCTCAGCATCGTCGGCGTCTTCCACTACCTGCCCGACCACCTGAAGCCGTACGACCTGGTCCGTCAGCTGGTCGAGCCGCTCGCCCCGGGCTCGCTGCTGATCTTCTCGCACTGCACGCCGGACTTCGCGCCGGAGCTGTGGGAGCGCGCGATGGTCGTCTACAAGGCCGACGGCGGCGAGGCCCAGGTCCGTAGCAAGGACGAGGTCACCCGCTTCTTCGACGGCACCGAGCTGGTCGAGCCGGGCGTCGTGTCGCCGTTCCGCTGGTTCCCCGACGACGAGACCCAGGCGTACGTCGACCGCGGCGAGTTCACCGACATCATGTGCAGCCTCTGGGTGGGCGTCGGCCGCAAGCCCTGACCGCTACACCAGGTCGGACAGGGTCCAGCACACCCCTGCACGCTGAACTACGACGTGTAGAGGTTCTGGACCTGGGTGGCGGTGAGAGCTCCGGAGTAGATCGGTACGTGGTGATGGTGGCGCTGCCGTCGGTGATCGTCGTACTGTCCATCGTCCAGTGGTCGACCAGGGTCAGGCCGATCGCGAACCGCGCGGTCGCGGTGTAACGGTTCTCCGTGGCCATGAGGATGTGCAGGCCGTCAGGCGTACAGCTCGAGGGTGTCTGCGATCGCGGTGGCCGCCTGGATCGTGCTGCCGGACGGCTTGGTCGCGTACGTCGGCGCCGAGGTCACGTAGCTGCTCGCGCGGGCGATCCGGTCGATGGGCGCGGGCGCGGTGCCGTCCTGGAGGGCCTTGGTCAGCGTCGCGAAGTACGCCTTCCAGTTCTCCTGTAATACCCGCGGAGCAGCCCGCTGTAGCTGTCCGGTAGCAACGTCCGCGTCTCGTTCCCGGTCACGGTCGACGCCACGTCGGCGAGGTCGAAGTCGTACGCCGCCCGCTGGACGACGCTCGGTGCCGCAAGCAACAACTGCGGCAGCGCCGTCGCGAACCGGTTCATGTCGTACGGCTGCTGCTTCGGCGAGGCGGGATCGGCGTTCCGCGCGGTCAGGCTCGGCCGGGCGACGAAGAGCGTCTCGGCCGGCTCCGCGTGCGTACCGTTCGCGGGCCGCGGCAACCAGTACGCCGTACCGCCGATGATCTCCCAGGCGGCACCGGCCATCACCGCGATCCCGGTCATGTTGTTGCCCGGAGCACTCAACTGCCAGTAGTACCGGTCGATCCAGAGCTGCCCGGTGGCGCCCATCACGGTGTGCCCGCCGTAGGCGTAGATCGAGCCGAAGAGGTACTTCGCGTCCGGCCAGGCGCTCTCCCGCCCGAACGTCGCGACCGCGTCGGACAGCCCGTCGCTGACCACGAACTTGCTCTTGTCCGCGATCCCGGCCAGCTGCGCCGTCGTCGGGTTGTGCTCCCAGCCGAGCTGCATCCAGGTGGCGCCGGCCTCGTTGGCCTGTAGCGCCGCCATGATGCTCGCGGTGATGTCCTGCTGCGGGATGCCGCCGGATGAACCGCCCTCCTGCAGCGGGTTCATCCGGTACAGCGTGCTCTTGCCGAGGATCTCGTCCGCGTGCCGGTAGTACGACGCGGCGACCTCGGCGAAGAACGGGTCCGTCGGGGCCAGCCAGGACGGTCGCGGTACGCCGGACCAGTTGCCCTGCGGGAGGATCGTCGTACCGGCCGGGGCGTGCGCGGCGAAGTCGGTCGGGACGGTCCCGATGAACCCGGGCAGCACCGGCACCATGCCCAGCTCGCGGGCCCGGTCGGAGATGCTGCGCCCGAGCGCGGCCCGCTGGTCGAGGAGCGCCTGCGCGATCGGGGCGCCGTAGTTCGACACGTTCTGCATCGCCCACCACGGCTGCGTGGTCGGCAGCGGGATCCACGCGCGGGTAGACGTCGAGCAGGTCCTGCCAGCCGGACCAGCCGAGGTACGGATCGGTGTAGCCGTCCTGGGTGTCGTTGCCGAGGTACCGGTTCGCGGTGTTCGCGACCTGGGTGATCGGGCTCGACGGCGCCGGCACCGGGATCGGGACCACCGGGTGCGGGTTGCCCAGGTTCGCCGCCGCGTGCACGACGTACTTGAGGTACCACCCGGCGCCCTGGTTCGCGGCCGACGGGGTGGTGGCGCTGATCGTGACGTGCCCGGCGTGGCCCGAGATCGTGAACCGCTCGACGCCGTCGGCGGCCGGGACGATCTCGAAACACACCTGCCGGGCGGCGACCTTGCCGGCCACCCGGGCGAACATCGCCTGCTGGGCCGGGGCGGACGCCGCCCGGCAGTCGTGGGACTCCAAACCCTGCCTCCTGGTGGAACCTCAGGTGGTGCGGAAAGCCTCGGCGATTTCTTCCTTGGGGAAGCCGCCGTGGAACATGCCGTAGAACCGGTGCCCGGGGGTCAGGTCCGCGCGCTGGACGCGGGTGCCGGTGATCGACGACGCGTACAGCGCGGTGACGAACTCCATCGTCGGCCGCGTGCTGGCCAGCGACGTGCCGTGCGGGCGACCCGCCAGCAGGTCGTCGACCAGGTGGCCGATCTGCGCTTCGTGGTTGCTCGGTACGTCGGTGCCCGCCGACGCCGTCCACGGATCGGCAGCGGCCGCGGACTCGGCGCCCTCGGCCTTGCGGACGCCGGGGTCCAGTCCGAGGGTGGCCGCCTTCGCCGCATCCGGGGCCGGGTGGAACGTCCAGTCCTTGTCGGAGTACCCGTAGACGTGGTTCACCTCGAGCGTGCCGCCGGCCGTGTCGATCCGGATCCGGCTCAGCTCCCGCGGCGACAGCAGGCTGTTGATCACGGTCGCCACCGCGCCGCTCTCGAACACCACCGACGCCATCGACACGTCCTCGAACTCGACCGGCCGGTCCAGCCGGACGGCGGTCGCGTCGATCGTCTTCCACGGCCCGAGCAGATGCAGCAACAGGTCGATCTGGTGGATGCCGTGCCCGAGCGTCGGGCCGCCGCCCTCGCCGACCCAGGTACCGCGCCACTCCGGGTCGAAGTAGCTGACCGGCCGGAACCACAGCGTCTCGCAGACCGCGACCAGCGGCCGGCCGAGCGCACCGCGGCCGAGCAGGTCGTGCGCCCGGATCCCGCCGGAACCGTGCCGGTGCTGGAACACCACCGACGCCGACCCGGCGCTGTCCGCCTCGGCCTTCGCGACCCGGTCCAGCTCCTCCAGGCTCAGCACCGGCGGCTTCTCCAGCAGCACCGACCGGTCCGCGGCCAGCGCCTCGATCGCGAGCTCGCCGTGGCTCTCCGGCGGCGTCGCGATCGAGATCAGGTCCGGCTCCTCGGCCGCCAGCAGCTCGGTCAGGCTGCCGTACGGGCGCCCGCCGAACCGCTCGGCCAGCGTCCGCGCCTTCGCGACGTCGAGGTCCGCCGTACCGACGAGCTCGGTCCGGCCGGTGCTCACGTACGCCTCGGCGTGCCGGCGGCTGATGTTGCCGCATCCGACGATCGCGACCTTGAGGACATCGTCGGTCATCGGGCGGCTCCGCGCAGCACCGCGGTCTCCTGGGCGACGAGTGCGAGCCGGGTGGCCTCGAAGGTGTGCTCCTGCGGCGCGGCGGTGGTGGTCCGCTCCCGGACGTCGTGGATCAGGTCCTCGTAGTACGAGGTCTTGACGTCCGAGCAGTCGATGTACTGCGTCCCCTCCTGGTTCGCCAGGAACAGGTGGTTGCCGCCGTCGCGACCCTCGATGTCGATGTACTTGCGGAGCTCGATGTAGCCGTCGGTGCCGAGGATGATCAGCCGCCCGTCGCCCCAGGTCGGCAGCCCGGCCGGGGTGTACCAGTCGACCCGGATATAGCCCTGCGCGTTCTCGCTGCGGAGCAGCATCTCGCCGAAGTCCTGCAGCCCGGGGTCGTCCGGGTTGCCGAAGTTGCCGACCGAGCTGCTGACCACCTCGGCGGTCGTCGCGCCGGTGAACCAGAGGAACTGGTCCACCTGGTGGGAGGCGATGTCGGCCAGGATGCCGCCGTACCGCGCCTTGTCGTAGAACCAGTCCGGGCGGCCGGCGCCGCCGGCCAGGTGGGCACGGTCGCCGATCCGGTGCGGCCCGAGGCCGAGGGTCTGGACGACGGTGCCGATCTTGCCCTCGCGGACGAGTTCGCCGGCCTTGATCGCGCTCGGTACCTCGAACCGCTCGGAGAACGTGACCGACCAGAATCGGCCGGTCTCGGCGACCGCCTGCCGGATCTCGGCGAGCTGGTCGAGCGTGGTACAGCCGGGCTTGTCGGCGACCACGTCCTTGCCGGCCCGGAGCGCGGAGACCGCGATCGGCCCGCGCCGGTCCGGCACCGCGGCGGTGACGATCACGTCGATGCCGTCCCGGGCGATCAGCTCGTCCGGGTTGTCGGCGAAGGGTACGTCGGGGTAGCGCTCGCGCAGCTGCGTCGCGACCGCGGCACCCGGGTCGTCGGTGGCCATCCCGACGAACTCGGCACCGGCCCGGATCAGGCCGGCGACCTGCCCGAAGATATGCGAATGGTCAAGCCCGACGGCGGCGAACCTGACGTGCTGACTGGAGGTCAAGGTGTTCCTTCCGTAAACGTGTTCCGGATGTTCAGCGCGAGGACTTGAGGGCCTGGGCGAGTTCCTCGGCCATCTTGTCCCCGCCGTCACTCTTCCACTTCTTCACCGCGGGCGCCCAGGCGGAGATCGGCTTGCGGCCCTGCACGATGTCGTCGGTGACCTGGTTGATCGCGTCGTTCAGCTGCTTGTTCTTGCGGTTGCTGGTCTCCGAGTACAGACCCGCGGCCGGGTTGTCGAGCGCGGTCGGGACCACACCCTTCATCGCGTTGAACTGAGTCTCGGCGCTGCCCGCGTGCTCGGGCAGGAAGATCGTCCACGGCGCGTCCGCGGTGTACATCAGGCCCAGCTGGACCTCGCTGAAGCCCTTCGCGTTCAGCACCGGGTTGCCGTTCACCAGCTTGTGGTGCACGCCGACCAGGCCGTACTTGCGGAACAGGTACTCCTGGGTGCCGAACGGCGTCGCGAGGAAGTTCAGGTACGCGAGCAGCGTCTCGACCCGGGCCTCGGCCTTCTTGCTGATCGCGGTGACGCCGATCGCCGGCGCGCCCAGCCAGATCGTGCCCTTGCCGGATCCGTCGTGCTTCGGCGGCGCGATGATCGAGATCGACGCCTTCGGGTCGGTCATCGTCTGCAGGTACGTCGGCCAGCCGCTGAACGTGTCCTGGACGAGCGGGCTGGAGCCGTTCGCGAACCGGGTCTTCATGTCCAGGTTCTGGCCGGAGTACGCGTCCGGGTGGATGTAGCCCGACTTCCAGAGCTGCTGCAGGAGCTTGAGCACGTCCTCCTGGCCGTCGTGCTCGAGCGAGCTGACCAGCTTGTCGCCGTCCTTGCTCCAGGCGTTCGGGATGTCGAACATGTTCCGGACGAACTGGGTCGGCGCGGTGGCCAGCGCGAAACGGTTCAGCTTCTTGTTCGTCAGCGCCTTGCAGAGCTCGAGGAACTCGTCCGAGCTCTTCACCTCGGCGTTCAGGCCCTGCGCCTCGAGGATGTCGCCGCGGCTGTACATCACCTGTGAGCTGATCGCGCCGCGCGGTACCGGGACGCCGTAGATCTTGCCGTCGAAGATGCCCGAGTTCCACGCCAGCTCCGGCAGGTTCGCCAGGTACGGGTACTTCTTGATGTTGTCGCCGGACAGGTGCGGGGTCAGGTCGACGGCCTTCGCGGCCAGCATCTGCGGCGTCTGCGGGACGTTGCCGACCGTGAAGACGTCGCCCAGCTGGTCGCCGGCGACCACGGTGGCGAACTTCTTGTCGTAGTCCACCGACGGCGTCAGGTTCACCTGGACCGGCGATCCGACCCGCTTGTTGAACTCCTGCCAGAACGTGTTCTGCTCGAGCTTCGGCGGGATCGGCGTGTTCGTGTACGTCGTCACCGTGATCGGCTTGCCGTCGCCCGGCGCCTGGGTGATCGCCTGGACCGGGTTCGCCGGGTACTTGTTGAACGCGTCCGGGATCTTGTACTCGGCGCCGGGCAGGTCCGGCTTCACGCCGTCGTACCGCTCGTACGCCGGGCGGATCTTGGTCTTGGTGGCCTCGTCGTTCCCCGCTCCCGACGCACCGCGGCCGTTGTTCGAGCAGCCGACCGTGCCGGCCAGCCCGAGCGCCGCCGCACCGGCGAGCACGGCCCGGCGGCCGAGCCGCGCATCTTGCACGTTCATAAGGTTCCTCTCTGAGAAGTTTCAGCCCTTGACGGCGCCGGTGAGCACGCCCTTGGCGAAGTGGCGCTGGATGAACGGGTAGACGCAGAGGATCGGGACCACCGAGATCATCAGGATCGCCATCTGGATCGAGGTCTGCGGCGGGGCCGCCTCGCCCGCGAGTCCGAGGTCCTGGCCGCCGATCTCGACGCCGTTCACGACGTACGTCCGCAGCACCAGCTGCAGCGGCCATTTGGCGCTGTCGTTGAGGTAGAGCATCGCGTTGAAGAAGCTGTTCCAGTAGCCGACGCCGTAGAACAGGCCGATCACCGCGATCACGGCCTTGGACAGCGGCAGGCCGATGTAGCGGAACAGCTTCCACTCCGAGGCGCCGTCGATCCGCGCGGCGTCGATGATCTCATTGGGCAGGCCAACGAAGAACGAGCGGACCACGATCACGTTGAAGGCGCTCACGCTGACCGGCACGATCACCGCCCACAGGCTGTTCAGCAGTCCGAACTGCTGGACGGTCAGGTAGGACGGGATCAGGCCCGGGTTGAACAGCAGGCTGATCAGTACGAGCAGCAGCAGCGCGCGGTTGCCGATCGTGCCGCGGCGGCTCAGCGCCCAGCCGAGCGTGCAGGTCAGCGCGACCGCGATCGTCGTACCGACGGCCGTGACGAACGCGCTCACCAGGAGCGCCTGCGTCACGGTCCCGCCGGACAGGATCGAGCGGTACGCCGTGAAGTCGATGCCCTTGGTCGGGAACATCACGAACCCGCCGGCCTTGGTGACCTCCTCGGCCGGCGCCAGGCTGGTCGAGATCACGCCGACGAACGGCAGGATGACGACCGCGCAGATGACGGTCAGGAACACCGCCTTGACGATGCGTTCGGTGATACCCGGCATCGGCATGCCACCGACCAGGGTCTTGGGCTGTTTGGTTGTCATCCGCGGTACACGCCTTCCTCGCCGAGGCGGTGGGCGATCTTGTTGGCGGACAGCACCAGGGTCAGGGCGACGGCGCTCTTCACCAGGCCGACCGCCGCTGCCACCCCCCAGTTGCCGCCGAGGATGCCGTTGTTGTAGACGTACGTGTCGAGGACGTCACTGGCGTCGACGCCGACCGCCTGTTGCTGCAGGATGATCTGCTCGAACCCGACGGTCAGCGAGTCGCCGAGCTTCAGGATCAGCAGCAGGATGATGATCGGTTTCAGCCCGGGCAGCGTGACGTGCCAGGTCTGCCGCCAGCGCCCGGCGCCGTCCACCGCCGACGCCTCGTACAGCGAGCGGTCGATCTGGGACAGCACGGCGAGGAACAGGATCGTCGCCCAGCCGGTGTCCTTCCAGAGCACCTGCGAGGTGAGCAGTGCCCGGAACGCCTCCACGTTGCCGATGATGTGCATCGGGCTGTAGCCGTGGCTGCGGAGCCAGTTGTTGATCATCCCGGTGCCACCGAGCACCTGCTGGAAGATCGCGACCACGATCACCCAGGACATGAAGTGCGGCAGATAGATGATCGTCTGCACGAACTGCCGGAGCTTGTTCGACAGCAGGCTGTGCAGGACCAGGGCCACCACGATCGGCGCCGGGAACACGATGACGGTCTGGATCAGCGTCAGAATCAGCGTGTTCTTGACCGCGTTCAAGAATTCGGCGTCACCGTTGAAGATCACCGAAAAATTCTGGAAACCCGACCAGAGACTCTTGCCCACACCGAGGTACGGCTGATAGTCCTGGAAGGAAATGATATTCCCCCAGAGCGGGTAATACTGGAACGCCAGCAGTATTAGCAAACCCGGAACCGCCAGCAGCAACACTGGGTAATCACGCCTCAAACGCGTCCCCAGCGAGCGCTTTTCACCCACGGACACTCCTCTGGTCGGTCGCTCGAATAAAAAGTGATCGATCCACTTCTGAGCCGGTAGCTAACCGCAGCACTGTTTTGGTGTCAAGACCTCGGTGATAAGCTGCGGAGCCTCGGAGGATCCCGGGGAGAAGGAGGGGGTTCGTGGCAGAGTCAACATCCCGGCGGCCGGCCACCATTCACGAAGTGGCCAGTCTGGCCGGCGTCTCGCACACGACCGTGTCCCGCTACCTGCAGGACAAGGACAGCCTGAAACCGAAGACCCGGGTGAAGGTGGAGTTCGCGGTCAAGACGCTCGACTACCGGCCGAACCTGGTCGCCCGGTCGATGCGCACCCGGCACACCAACCGGCTCGCGATCGTGCTTGCCTCCGGCATGCACTTCCCCGGGAGACTGCTCGCCGCGGCGTCCCAGACCGCGCACGAGGCCGGGTACCAGGTGGAGATCGTCAGCGTCGAGGGCGGACCGGCGGCCCGGTCCGCGCGGATCGACGAGTTGGCCAGATCCGGACAGGTCGAGGGCATCCTGGCGTTCTCGCCGATCACCCTCAAGGGCAAGAAGACGAACCGGGTGCCGATCGTCGAGAGCAGCACGTACGACGACAAGCTGCACGGGCTCGCCGAGCTCGCGGACGCGACGCCGGTCCGGGAGATCATCGAGTACCTGGCGTCCCTCGGGCACCGGACCTTCCTGCACGTCTCCGGAGACATCGAGAACTTCGCCTCGGCCCGGAACCGGATGAGCGTGTACCTGGAGACGATCGAGCGCCTCGGACTGGAGTCGGCCGGCGCGATCGTCTGCGACTGGTCGGCGCAACGCGGGTACGACGCGATCATGGCGCTGCCGGACGACACCGAGGTGACCGCGGTGGTGGCGGCCAACGACGTGGTCGCGATGGGCGTGGTCCGCGGGGCGCTCGACCGCGGCTGGAAGGTGCCCGACGACCTCAGCGTGTTCGGCTGGGACGACGAGGAGATCGCACGGTTCGCCACGCCGTCACTGTCGACGGTCGCCGTGGACCGCGAGGCGCAAGGGCGGGTCGCGATCCAGCGGCTGCTTGCCGAGATCCGCGGTGAGCAGGCACCCGTACCACCCGAGCAGAAGATCAACCGGCTGATCTTCCGCGAGTCCACGGCGCCGCCGCGTCAGCGTGGGTGACGGTTGACCAGACGGTCCAGCACCTGCAGGTCGATCGAGTCGGCCAGCTGCTGGTAGGCGGCGGCGTTCGGGTGCAGGTGGTCGCCGCTGTCGTAGCCGGCCAGCAGGTGGTCGGGCGCGGCCGGGTCGCGGACGACGGCGTCGAAGTCGACCACCGCGTCGAACGCGCCGGACGTGCGGATCCAGTCGTTCACGATCGCCCGCTGGGCAAGGGGTCCGGCGCCGCAGACGCCGTACCCGCCGCACGGGGTGATGGTGAGGCCAACGACCTTCAGGCCGGCCGCGTGCGTACGGTCCACGACGTTCCGCAGGCCGGCGATCACCTGGTCCGCGGTGATGTTGCTCGCGGTCAGGTCGTTGATGCCTTCGGCAACCAGCACCAGGGACACACCGGGCTGGCGTAGGACGTCGGCGTCGAGGCGGTGCTGGGCGCTCACCCCGAAGTACGGCGGCTGCCGGTCGAGGGTGACCTCGTTGCCGCCGATGCCCGAGTTCGTCACCGCCTGCAACTGACCGGGCGGACCGGCGGCGATCCGCGCGTACAGGGCGTCGGTCCAGCGGGTGTTGGTGTTGTCCGCCGTACCGGTGCCGTCCGTGATCGAGTCGCCGAGCGCCACGATCGTGCCGACGTGCGGCGCCGCGACCACGTCGACGCCGTCCACGAACAGCCACGACGTGGTCTTGCTCGTGAACGCGTCACCGCCTGCGTCCGCGGCATGATCCCCGGCAGCCAGGTACGACGTGGTGTGCGCCGCGTTGTGGTACGTCGCCGGACCGGTCGCCGTCGCGCTGAACAGGCTGATCGCAAGCGGCTGCCGCCGCGCGACCGGTAGCGCCACCGGATCACTCGCCACGTCGGCGCCCACCGGAATCGTCACCGCAGTACGGCCGCCGAACGTCAGCGGGATCTTCGCCCCGTTGGCCTGTCCAACGGTTGCCCGGTCGAAGGTGACCGGGCGATCGCCGTACCGGTTCGTCAGCCGGACGCGGATCGACGCGCCGCCGACCGTCGGGTACACGACGTTCCGGATGGTCTGGTCGGTCAGCCCGTTGTGGGAGAGCCCGGACGCCATCGCGGCCGTCGGGCTCGCGGTCCAGGTGGCTGTCCAGTGACGGCCTGCGCCCGGGCCTGCCGCGGCGCCGGCCGCCGGGAGCAGGAGGATCAGGCCGAGCCCGCCGATCAGCGCCTTCCGCACCAGTGCACGCACGCCACCGCTCCGATCTTCGACGATTGGACCGGGGACGACCGTCGCCCACCGCGGGCGCCCAGGCAAGCACGCCCGCGGTCAGCAGAGCCGAACGGCGGTATTCCTGCTACGAACGGTCAGCGGTGGCCGGTGGCTTTCGGAGCAGCCAGGCGATGGGGGCCACGGTAGTCGTCATCGCGAGCAGTGTCGCTCCCCCGACGACGGCCACCCAGCCGGCGGCCGGGACGTACGGCAGGGCGCTTCCGGTCACCGCGCGGACGACCGCGGTCAGGGCGACCGCTGCGATGGTTCCGCCGATCACCAGAGCGACTCCCAGCAGGCCGGCTTGTTCGGCGTTCACCATGCGGCGTACCTGGCGGCTGGTCACGCCGGTCAGGCGCAGCACCGCGAGCTCGCGGCGGCGGGCGAGGGCGGCCAGGATCATCGTGTTCGCGGCGGACAGCGCGGCGTACCCGATCATCACGCCGATCAGCAGTTTGTTCAGCCAGGCACTGATCGCGAGGTCGTCGGCGATCCCGCTGCTGAGCCGGTCGACGGGGATGAGCGTCGCGCCGGGAAGGCGCGGCGTGATGCCCGGCGCGACGCGGACGAGCGCCTCGTCCGGCGGCAGTCCGAGCGTCTCCGTCGACAGCACCACGTCGCCGAACCCGAGACCGCGCGAGTAGATCGCGGCGACCCGGACCCGCTGCGGCGTACCGTCACCCAGCCACAGCTCGACGGTCTGGCCGACCTTCCAGCCCTGCGACGCTGCGCGGGTCGCCGACACCGCGATGCTGTCCCGCCCGAGGGACGCCAGGTCGCCGCGCGTGACGCCGAGGTCGACGGTCGCGGCCGGCCGCCCCGCCGGATCGATCGCCCGCGCCGGCACGGTCTCGGCACCGTCGAAGATCCGGACGACGACCGACGTACGCCGGGTCGGCGTCACCGCTTCGACGCCGCGGATCCCGCGCAACTGCCGGATCGTGGCGCCGGAGATGCCGGCCGGTGCGACCAGCGCGTACTGCGCCAGCGTGCCGGCCTCGACCTGCTCGACGGTCCGGCGTTCGAGGTTGTCCTGCAGGAACCACACCGAGCCGCCGAGACCGACCGCGAGCACCAGCGCGGTGAGGACGGTCGCCATACCGCGGGCGTTGGCGGCCAGGTTGCGCCCGGCGAGGTAGCCGCTGTTCCCCCAGAACACCCGCAGGACTGGGGCGAGGACCCTGGCGGCGGTCGCGTTGATCCACGGCGCCAGCAGCCCGACACCGATCACGAACAGGTACAGCATGCCGGACGCCGCCGCGAGCGCGGCCTGCCCGCCGGCGCCGACGGAGACCACGCTGGCGACCACCGCACCGGCGACACAGGCAAGGCCGGAGCCGAGGCGGACCTTCCCCGGACGCGACGGCTCGACCGCTGTCTCCGCGAGTGCCTCGACCGGGCGGATCGCGGAGATCCGGCGTGCCCCCAGGAGCGCTGCGAGGACTGCGAGCAGCACGATCAGAAGGACGGCGGCCGGTGCCGCGAGCACGCCTGGGTCCAGCGGGAAGTCCTTGGGGACGAAGCCTCGCGCGACCAGCTGCGCGTCGACCCAGCGACTCACCAGCAGGCCTGCGGGTACGCCGATTGCCGATCCGGCGAGCGCAAGTACGGCGGCCTCGGCCATCAGCATCCGGCGGAGCTGACCCGGCGTCGCGGCCGTTGCCCGGAGCAACGCCAGGTCGCGGCGGCGGTTCCGGATCGAGAGCCCGACGGTTCCGGCGACGACGAAGACGATCAGCAGTACGACGTACCCGCCGAAGACGGCGCCGATCTGGATCAGGAGGTCCCGCGCGGCGACGAGCTTCGGCTGCTCGACGAGGCCGCGGCCGGATCCGGAGTACGCCTTCGCGGACTCGGAGGTCGCGAGCGTGCCGACGGCCGCGGCGACGGTCGCTCGGTCGGCGTCGGGGGCCTCGATGACGGCGATCGCGTCGGCGCGGTCGGAGTGCGGCGCCAGTTGGGCGGCTCGTCGTTCGGTGAAATAGACGCCGGGGTCGGTGCTGATGCCGCTGACCGTGTAGCGGTGGGGTACGCCGGCGACCATCAGGTCGATCCGTTGGCCGGGTTCGGCTGCGAGAGTGGGGTCGACGATGACCTGGTTGTCGGTCTTTGGGTTGCTTCCGGCAACCAGTTTGGCCAGGCCGGCTGTGTGGCCGGTGACGAGCTGCCGGGCGGTCTGTACCGGGATCGACTGGTCGACGACGACGCTCGCGACTCCGGGGAGCCGGCGGATCCGGTCGGCCAGCGTGGTCGGCACGGTGCCGGCTTCGGGGAGTTGGAGGGTCGTGCGGTTCGTGTCGCCCAGTTCTTTGCGGACGAAGGTGATGTCGCGTTTGGCCACCACCAGGTCGGCGGAGGCGTAGCGCTGTGGATCGGGGCGGAAGCGCAGTCCGGACTCCACCAGTGAGCCCATGCTCGTCAGGATCATCACGCCGAGCGCCAGCGCGATGAGCGTGGCCACGACGCTGCCCGGCCGATGCCGGAGCAGCCGAACCGCGAGCCCGGTCATACGTGCACCGCCGCCCGACCCGCAACCGACCCGTTTCCGCGGGTGTCCGCCGGGCGCAGCGCGGCCAGCTCCGCTGCGATGCGGGTGACGCCGGGTTGGGGGAGGTCGGTGACTATTCGGCCGTCGGCGAGGACCAGGACGCGGTCGGCGTACGACGCGGCGACCGGGTCGTGGGTGACCATGATGATCGTCTGCTGCTGGTGGTCGACGACCGACCGGAGCAGCGCGAGCACCTCCGCCGCCGTCGTACCGTCCAGCGCTCCGGTCGGCTCGTCGGCGAACACCACCTCCGGACGCATCGCCAGCGCCCGCGCGATCGCCACCCGCTGCTGCTGCCCGCCGGACAGCTGCGCCGGCCGGTGGTGCAGGCGGTCGCTGATCCCGACCCGCTCGACGACCTCCGCCGGCCAGCGGCGGTCGGGACGGGTCCCGGACAGCCTCAGCGGCAGCGTGATGTTCTCTTCGACCGTCAACGCGTCGACCAGGTTGAACGCCTGGAACACGAACCCGACCTTGCTCCGCCGCAACCGGGTCAACGCGGTCTCCGACAGCTTCGACAGCTCGGTCCCGCCGATCCACGCCCGGCCCGAGGTCGGCCGGTCCAGGCCCGCCGCGGTCTGCAGCAACGTGCTCTTCCCGGACCCCGACGGCCCCATCACCGCGGTGAACGTCCCCCGCGCGAACGCGGCGTCGACCCCCGCCAGCGCGGTCACCCGCTGTCCCCCGGTCTCGTACGTCCGTACGAGCCCGTCCACCCGTACCGCCAATTGCGCCGACATCCGCGTGCCTTCCGTCTCCGAATCAGTACTCCGGAAACGCTACGGAGACAGGTAGTGCGCAACCATCCAGCGCCCGGGCCGACCGGGGGTAGAGCTGGCTCCACCCCCGGTCCGCGAGGTCAGGCGGTGATCTGGGTCGTCGCGGTGTTCGCCGTACCGATCGTGTACGTCGACACGGCCGGTGTCGCGGTCAGCGTGACGGTCGCCGCGCGGGTGTCCGTACCGGTGTCGAAGCGCCGCGCGGTGAACGTGACCGTCCGCGACGTCTGGCCCGCCGGGATGACGACCACGCCCGGGATCCCGTCGTAGTCGTACCGGGCCTTCGCCGTACCGCTGACCGCGTACGTGACCGCCAACGGCCGGCTGACGTCGCTGCTCGTCCGGGTGACGGTCAGGCTGACCTGCTGGCCGGGGGCGACCGACGCCGGGGTCATCGCCATCGTGACGGTGCTGCTCGGCAGCGCGGTCGCGGCGTCGACGGTCAGCGTGACGTTCGACGGGTTCCCGCCGTACGACGTCGTGGTGCCGTTCGGGTCGACGACGTGCAGCGTGCCCGACAGGTTCGCGAGCCCGCCGCCGCTCGGCGAGTCGACGGCCTTCACGACGTTGTCCTTGGTCGTCGTCATCACCAGCAACTGGTTGAACGCGACGTTCCCGTAGTCGGCCGGGCCGCCGTTGCTGTAGTCCTGGGACCAGATGTCGATGACCTGGTCGCCGGTCGAGTTCAGCACGTTGTTCCAGTCGAGGCAGACCGAGTTGTTGAGCGAGACCAGCGTGCCCTGCGACCAGTTGTTCGCGACCAGCAGGCTGCGCTGGATCGGCGACGTGGCGATCAGCGAGTACTGCATCGTCACGCTGCCGGCGATCGCGCTCTGACCGTTGCCGGCCATCAGGAAGTTCGGGTACGTCCACGTGTCGACCGGCGACGTCGCCCGCTTCTGGGCGCCGAGGCGGACCCGGTCGAGGATGATGCCGGTGTTCGGCACGCCGGTCGCGTCCTTCAGGTGCGCGCCCTGGTACTGCACGCCGGCGTTGACGTTGCCGGCCATCTCGCAGTCCTGGACCAGGATGTTCGCGAGCCGCCCGTACTCGGTGACGGTGCCGCTGCTGTACGTCCACGGCTGGTCGGGCTCGAAGTCGATCCCGGCGCACGGTCCCGCGTTGTGCTGGCCGGTCGCGGCGTTGACGCCCGAGTCCGAGTTGTTGAACGCGCTGCCGGTGACCAGCAGGCCGTCGATCGCGCACACCGACATCCCGTTGCGGCCGTTGTTGTCGCAGGTGACGTTGACGATGTGGATCGGACCCGCGCCCGCGTCGCCGCCGCAGTAGTTGTTGATCGACTGGTTGTTCTTCGCCGGCTGCAGCTGGATGCCGTCGCCGGACGCGTTCCGCAGCGTCAGGCCCTCGACCAGCACGTTGCCCGCGCTGAACATGCAGATCGCGCTGTTCTGCTGGTACGCGAGATCGTTGCAGCGGGTGTGGTTCGGGTCGTTGCCGTCGAACACCGCGCCGTACCCGGTGATGACCACGCCCCAGACGCTGTAGCCGTGGTTGGCCGTGGTCGGGCGGGCGTTCGCGTTGCCGCCGATCGTGAGGATGCGGGTCGCCGGGGCGATCACGTCCGGTGCCTTCGCCTTCACGACGACGCCCGGTTCGAGGATCAGGTGCAGCTGCGTGGCGCCGGTGCGGAAGTAGTCGGTGCCCGCGTGCCAGCCGACGAACAGCGGATCGGTGATCCAGTCCGCGCCGTCGTACGGGACGATCACGGTCGCGACGCCGCTGCTCACTGTCGATGCGGCGAGGTCGAGCTGGGTCTGGATCACCGAGGTGTCGGATCCGTTGCGGGCGACAACGAACGTCTGGGAGTCGGTGGTCGCGTGCGCGGTGGACGGGACGAGCGCGATGGCACCGGCCGCTGCTGACGTGAGCAGGAAGGAGCGTCGGGTGAATCCCTCAGTAGGCATGGCGTGGAACCTCCGAGTGGGGCTTAGCGTGGGTTTCCGGGGCTGATCGCCACCGAGGCGATCCGGGTGGCGCCGTACTGGTAGGCGTCGCTGTGCATGACCTCGAGGTGCAGCGTCCGGGTCCCGCCCTTGCCGTCGGGGCGCCGGGTGCCGAGGTTCAGCGTCGTCGTGGTCTCGCCGGGCTTGAAGATCGCGACACCCGACATGCCCGGTACGTCGTACCGCTCCCGGGCGTCGCCGGTTGCGGAGTACACGACGGCGAGCGTCTTCGAGAGGTCGCCGCCGGTGCGGGTGAACGTGAAGCGGGCGGTGCCGCCGATGCCGACGGCCGGCGTCGACGTGGTGAGCGCGACGGCCGGTTTCGCGGTGCCGGTCGGGGCGAGCTGCTCGGTCACCACCAGGCTGTTCGCGGTGTCCGAGATGTTCGCGGTCATCGGCTTCCCGACCGCCCGGACGTACGCCGTGATGTCGCCGGACAGGCCGGTGCACGCGGAGTTCGCGTCGCCGGGTTTCGGGTACGCCGCGATCAGCGGGTTCGCGTGGTTCGTGTTGATCACGCACTCGGTCCAGCTGACGCCGCCGAACTTCTGCGCGGTGTCCGGGCCGGCGTTGTAGAGCAGCGCGATCGGCTCGTACTTGCCGGCCCGCGAGTACGCGTCGTTCCAGATCGCGGTCCGGGTGAAGCTCAGCCGGAACGCGTCCACATCGGGGAGAGACTGGGTGCGGATCGCGGCGCCGAACAACCGGGAGTCGATCAGCGAGTCGGTGACCGAGACCGCGCCGGGCAGCAGCGCGCCGCTGCCGATCCCGCCGCCGGTGATCGGCGTCGGGTCGCCGTTGTCGCCGGACACCGAGCAGATGAACGTGCCGAGGTCCGGGGCGGTGGTCGCGCCGAACAGCACGTTCTCGAAGGTGATCCCGATCGGGCCGCACTCGGCCGGTGCGCCGCCGAGGCAGAGCGCGTTGATCGTGACCGCCTGGCCGACGTTGTCGGTGATCGCGCAGTTGCGGATCATGATGTTCTTCAGCCGGCTGTACGGGAGTTCGGCGTACGGGAGCTTCGTGGTGCGGGGCGGATCCGGCTCGAAGTCGATGCCGGCCATCGGCGGCGTACCGAAGGTGTTCCGGAACGCGCACGACTCGGCGGTCAGGCCGTCGACCGAGATCACGGTCATCGCGTTGCGGCGGTGGTTCTCGCAGCAGACGTCGCGGAGCGTGATGTTGCTGCAGTACGGGCGGCCGATCGCCTCGGTGTGCGCGAAGTTGTACCGGACGCCGAGGTAGATGCCGTCGCCGCCGGAGTCACGGATCGTCAACCCCTGCACGGTGATGTCGTCGGCGCTCAGGATGCTCAGCGCGTGCCGCCACTCGCCGGCGTTGTACTCCGGTTTGTTCATCGCCAGCGTCGCGCCGTATCCGTCGAAGGTCACGCCGGACACGAGCTCGCCGGCGTCCGAACCGGCCACGGTGATCAGGCAGACGTCCGTGGTGTCGAACAGCGGTACGGCGCCGTCGAACGCGCCCGCCTTCGCGCGGACCGTGACGCCCGGCTCGAACTGCACCGTCAGGTGGTGGGCGCCCTTCGGGTGCGCCGGGTCGAGGCCGATCACCAGTGGTCCGGTGATCCAGTCGCCCGGCTGCTGGTCGACGTACAGCACCGTGTCCGCGGTGTGGGTCGCGTCGAGGGCCGCGTCGATCGCGTTCTGCAGCGCGGTGCTCGCGTCGTCGCGGTGCCAGCCGTAGCTGGAGGCAACGATCGCGCCGGGCGGCGCCTTGCGGGTGGTCGCGGCGGCGGGTGCGGGGTCGGCGAGTACGGCGGGGGCCGCACCGGCGACCAGCGTCGCCGCGGCACTGCGCTTGAGGAAACTGCGACGGGTGGAATCCATGCTCATCACTGCGCTCCGATCGTCCTGGGCGCCTCGATCGTGCAAAGCCCGCGACGCAGAGTCAACAACAGCCGAAACTCCCGCGACGACGCCGTATTCCCTGGCCGGAAAGGTGTTCCGGCGGTATAACGGTGAAGACCGAAACGTTGGGAGGCAGCGGATGCGCGGACCGGAGGAGCTGCTGATCGGTGTCGTCGGTCCGGCCGACGTGATCCCACCGCTGGAACGGCTCGCGGCACAGGAGTTCCCGCAGCTGCGGTTGCGGACCTTCGTGTACGACGACGAGTCGGAGACCGCGGATCTGGTGCAGTCCGGTGCCGGCGTGGACGGCTGGTTGTTCACCGGCGTGGTCCCGTTCAGCCTCGCCCGGCGAACCGGCGTGCTCCAGGCGCCGGCGACGTACGTGCGCTACCGCGGGACGGGTCTGCCGCGGATCCTCGGCCCGCTGCTCGCCGGCAACCCCGGGACACGCAGCATCAGCATCGACACGGTCCCCCGCGAACAGGTCCAGCGCCTGCTACGCCGCGCCGACCTCTCGCCGGTCCACATCCGAGTCCTGGAACACCGCCCCGACCGAGACACCGAAGACTTCCTCCGCTTCCACCGCCGCGTCGCCCACGACCGCGGCGGCAGCATCGCCATCACCTGCATCCGCTCGGTCTACACCCAACTGGCGCCCCACCTCCCCACCGTCCGCCTCCTCCCCGCCGTAGCCTCCCTCCGCACCGCCCTCCGCTCCGTCGCCGCACTCCCGGACGGCGCAGGTGCAGCGGGGGATCCGGTGGTGGGGGTGGTGGAGGTTTCGGATCCGGTGGTGGGGTTGGGGGGAATGGTGGAGGGGTTGGCGGGGGGTGTGGTGGCGTTGGGGGCGGGGACGTATTTGGTGTTCAGCACTCGGGAGCGGTTGGTGGAGGTGTCGGAACGGTTTCGGCGGTTGGAGTTGTTGGACGAACTGCGGGACGGGCGGGTGTGGGGGCGGATCGGGTTCGGGGTGGCTGCTACTGCGTTGGGGGCCGAGCGGCGGGCGCGGCGGGCGTTGGTGCGGGCTCGGGCGGTGGGGGCGTTTGCGGCGGCGGTGGCGACGACGGACGACGGGGAGCTGGTGATCGGGTCGGGGACGCCGGAGTACCGCGAGACGTCGGGGGCGCCGGTGCCGTTGGCGGTGGCGGAGCGGCGGTCGGGGCTGGGGGCGGCCGCGCTGCTGCGGCTCGGGCGGTTGGCGGCGGACCGGGGCAGGGACGGCGTGACCGCGGCGGACGTCGCGACCGCGTTGGACCTGGAGCCCCGCGCGGCCCGTCGTACCCTCCAGCGGTTGTCGGCAGCCGGCGTCGTCCAGCCGCTCGACGCCGCGCACACCGGCAAGGTCGGCCGCCCGCGGAAGGCGTACCGGGTCGCGCTCCAATGAGCCGAAATCCCCACCACCGGGCCGAAATCCACAGCTCTTGACCCCACGCGACCCGCCTCGGGACGATCCAACGGAGAGCACAACAGGAGGCCCCATGACCGTGTCCCTTGCCGTCGACGGTGGTACGCCGGTGCGTACGGCCGACTTCCCCGCCTGGCCCGTCGGCGACGAGCACGAGGAGGCCGCGCTGCTGCGGGTACTCCGCTCCGGCAAGTGGGGCAGCACCCACGGCGACGAGGTGGTGCAGTTCGAACGCGAGTTCGCCGCCGCCCACCAAGCGGACCACGCGACCTGCGTCGCGAACGGCACCCTCGCGCTGGTCGCGGCGTACCAGGCGGCCGGCGTCCGCCCCGGCGACGAGGTCGTCGTCCCGCCGTACACCTTCGTCGCGACCGCGTCCGCGGCCCTGCTGATGAACGCGATCCCGGTGTTCGCCGACGTCGACCCGGCGACACACCTGCTCGACCCGGCCGCGGTGGAGAAGGCGATCACACCGCGCACCCGCGCGGTCGTCGCCGTCCACATCGGCGGGCGGCCCTGCGACCTGGACGCCCTGTCCGAGGTCTGCACGCGGTACGGCGTCGCGCTCGTCGAGGACGCGGCGCAGGCACACGGCGCGTCGTGGCGCGGCCGCCGGGTCGGCGCGATCGGCGACCTCGGCACGTTCAGCTTCCAGTCCAGCAAGAACCTCAGCGCCGGCGAGGGCGGCATCGTCGTCACCAACCGCGCGGACCTGAACGACGCGGTCTACCCGCTGGTGAACGTCGGCCGGACCCGCGGCGGCGCCTGGTACCAGCACGACCACCTCGGCTACAACCTGCGGCTCACCGAGTTCCAGGCGGCGATCCTGCGCGTCCAGCTGACCCGGCTCCCCGAGCAGGCGAAGCGCCGCGAGGACACCGCGCGCCGCCTCGACCAGGGCCTCCGGCAGTACGCCGAGATCGCGGTCGCGCCGGACGACCCGGCGGTGACCGAGCACGGCCGGCACTTGTACCTGTTCCGGTTGCGCAAGGCAACGGCCGTCGAACGCCACCGGTTCGTCGAGGCGCTCCAGGCCGAGGGCATCCCGTGCTCCCCCGGGTACCCGGGGCTGCACCGCAACCAGGCGATCCGCCGCCGGGTCGCCGACCTGCTGCGGGACGCCGGCCGCGACGAACCGGCGTACGACTGCCCCGTCACCGACCAGCTGGTCGCGGACACCGTCTGGCTGCCGCAGCAGGTGCTGCTCGGCGACGAGTCCGACACCGCCGACGTGGTGACCGCCGTCGAGAAGGTCCTACGTCACCGCTGATGCCTTCCCGCCAGCAGCCGGGTCATCGTGCCGCCGAGCACCGCGGCCCGATCCGCCTCCGACAGGTCCGCGAACAGTACGCGGCCGAGCGACATCCGTTGGTCGATGAACGGCATGTCCGACCCGAACACGACCTGCCCGCTGCCGACCGCGTCGACCATCCGGGTGATCTCGTCGCCGTGCATGAACGACCCGCACAGCTCGAGGACGACGTTCGGCGTCCGCCGCGCCACCTCGATCGCGTCGTCGAACCCGTCCCGGGTGAGCCCGGTGTGCCCGGCGAGGAACGTGACGTCCGGGTGCAGCCGCGCGACCTCTTCGAGCAGGCCGGGGTCGTCGCAGGCGTGGTGTGTGGTGGTGTGGGTCAGTACGGGGCTGCCGGTCGCGGCGGCGTACTCCCACACCGGCCGGTACCGCGGGCCGGTGATCCGGTAGTCGTGCAGGCTCGGGTGCACCTTGATCCCGGCGAACCGCGGGTCGCCCGCCCAGTGCTCCAGCTCGGCGACCGGGTCCTGCCACGGGTTGACGACCAGGTAGCCGGACAGCCGGTCCGGGTACCGGCCGACCGCGTCGGCGGTCATCGCGTTCCCGGCGCGAGCGTCGAGCTGGATCGCGAGGTGGCTGGAGAGCACGGTCCGGGTGACGCCGCAGCGGTCCATCACCCGGATCATCCCCTCCGCGCCGTTGTCCGGGATGAAGAACAGGCTGTACGGCCCGAGATGCGCATGCGCGTCGACCACCGGACCGAGCTCAGGGGTACGGCGGTGCAGGACGGCGTCCGGGGTCGGGCCGGTCATGCGTGGACTCCGAGACGGTCGAGGTTGCCTGCGCCGATCGCGGTGACTGCGTCGTCGGGGAGTTCGGACCAGAGCAGCCGGGTGACCGCCTCGGCCGGGTCGCGTTCGGGCATGCCGGTGCCGAAGACGAGCCGTTCCGGGCCGAACTGTTCGGTCAGCCATTCGAGGCCGAGGTGGTTCGAGAAGTTCGCCGTACCGATGGACACGTTCGGCCTCCGTTCGAGGACGCCGGCGGCCCGGCGCAGCACGCGGTACCCGATCCCGCCGACCACGATCGCGAGCTCCGGGTGCTCCCCGGCGAGCGCCTCGAGCTGCGCCCAGGACGTCTGGAACAGATCCACCAGCAACGGCATCCCCGCTGCTGCGACGGCCGCCATCAGCTGCGCGACGTCCGGCCCGGCGAGGTCGTACCCATGATCTTCCGGATAAACCCGCACAGCCGCCACCCCCGCCTCCCGAGCCTCCGCCACAAACTCCCCCGCCTCCGGCACCTCCCCCGTCCGCGACGGCAACCCGACCCAACAAGGGAGAAGCCTGTTGTGCATCGCCTGCAACTCGGTGAGCAGGCGGTGGTTGCCTGCGTGTGGGTCGTGCCAGCGAGCTGCCGTGTGCGAGACGATCGCGGCACGAATCCCGACCCGATCCATCCGCGCCAACAGCGCCTCAGCAGTGCCCGAGCCGACATCTACCCGCGGATTGCGCCCGATGGTTGCGTCGGCATCGATCAGCCACGGTGGTCCCTGGTCCATGCGCGCGATCGTGCCGCGTCCCGCGAAACCCCGTCAAGAACCGTCGTTTCGGCACGCCGTCACCGCCGAAACCCACCCCTGAGAAGGGACCCCCGATGACCCGCCGCAACACCAGCCCGTACGAATTCTTCCTCCACAAAGCCCGCGAACACCGCCCGGCCCACGCCTTCGAACCCCCGTTCACCGACTGGCAGCCACCAACCCGAGCCGCCGTACTCGAAACCCTCGGCCACCTACCCGCCCCCGTCGACCCAAACCCGGAGCTGATCGCCGAACTCGAGTACGACGGCATCGTCGAGCAACGGTGGCTGATCGATGTCGAGGACGGCCTGTCCGCCTACGCGCGCGTCCTGCGCCCGGCCGCGGCCGCCGGTCCGCGCCCCGGCATCCTGTGCTGGGCCGGGCACGACGGCGACGGCAAGAACACGATCATGAGCCCCGGCCCGGCCGACAACGCCTACGGCTGGCACATGGCCCGGGCCGGGTTCGTCACGTTCGCGATCGACTGGATGGGCCGCGGCGACCTGGACGACAACGCCAAACCCAACCACCGCGCGCTCGCGAACGGCCGCGACTGGTGCAACCTCTACTACCTGCACGCGACCATGCTCGGCAGCACCCCGCTCGGCCTGAACCTCGCCCACGGCCGCGCCGTCACCGACTTCGTCGCGACCTTGCCGTACGTCGACCCGCAGCGCCTCGGCGTGATGGGGGTGTCCGGCGGCGGCACGCTCGCGCTCTGGAGCGCGCTCGCCGACGACCGCCTCCGCGCGGCCGAGATCATCTGCTACAGCGACCTGTTCGCCGACTTCGGGTACCGCGACCTGAACTACTGCGGCCTGCAGGTGACACCGGGCCTCTTCGAGCTGGTCGACGTACCCGATCTGCAGGGCCTGCTCGCACCGCGCCCGTTGCTCGTCGACATCGGGCTGAACGACGACTGTTTCCGGATCGAGTCGGCGACCGCGTGCCACGCGAAGGTCCGCTCGATCTACGAAGCGGCCGGTGCCGCGGGCAACCTCTTCCTCGACCTGCATCCCGGCGGGCACGGCTGGCAACCGGGACAGTCCGGGCAGTTCTTCACCGATCACCTGGACCGCTGATGAGAGTCCCGATCCCGCAGACCCGCGACCCGTTCGTCAACACCCCGCTGCTCCCGGCCGGCCCGGACACCGACGGCGTGCCCCGGTACTGGATCTCGTCGTGGAACTCGAACGTCGGCTGCACCGGCCTGCTGGTCCGCGCCGACGGCCGGTCCCGGAGCTACCGCTTCCCGCTGCCGCACGCCGGCTTCTACAGCGCCGTTGCTGACGGCAACGACGGGCTCTGGTTGTGCGGCGACCTGAGCCGGGTCGTCCACCTCCGGCTGTCCGACGGCCACTGGGAGTCGTACCCGACCGGCGCCGCCGAGGGCCTGGTCTTCCAGGGTATGGCGGCCGCGGACGGCCAGTTGCTGATGGCATCCTTCACCGGCGAGCACACGGACGCGGTCAGCTTCGACACGCGTTCCCGCCGTACGACAAAGCTCTTCGAGGACGTGACCCCGCAGCACTACCTGCGCAGCAGCTTCCCCGGACCGGACGGGACGACGACGATCGCGATCGAGATCCCCGAAACCGAACTGCTCAGCTGGGACCCGGCGAGCGGCACGTTGACGCCCGGCCCCGCCGCACCGGACGGGCTCGACCGGCAGTGGCGGCTGCTGCACAACGCGGGCTGGTCGGCGCGGCTGGAGGAGCTGCCCGGCGAGCTGGCCGACGTGCGCTGGTTCGGCACCGACGGCGACCTGGCGTGGGGTGCACGCTGCCACGACGCGGCCGACGTCCTCGTGTTCGACCGCCGGACCCGTACAGCCGGCCCGGTGTGCAGCATCCCGGACAGCGACCACTTCAACCTCGCGATCACGCCGGACCGCAAACTGCTCGCGGTGACGAGGTACGGGCAGCTGCTCCGGCACGACGCCCTCACCGGCGCGCTCGAACTGGACCTGGAGCTGCCGACCGAGTCGACCGGCCGCATCGACTGCGTGCTGCGCCTCGACAACGACACGGTCCTCGGTACGCCGTTCATCAGCCAGCGGTTCTGGACCGCGGACCTGCGCACCGGCGTCGGCCGCGACGAGGGTCGGGCAGCGCCGGGCGGCGGGCAGATCTGCCTGAGCTGGCTGGTCGACGGGCGCGCGTACCTCGCGGCGTACGCCGGCGGGCAGCTCACCTGCTACGACCCGGCCCAGCCGACCGGGTACCCGAAGAACCCGCGCGTCGTCGCCGCTCCGCCCGGGGCGATGCGTCCGGTGGCCGGCGCGGTGCACGGCGACGTCCTGATCTACTCGTGCAGCCAGCAGTACGGCATCCTCGGCTGCATCCTCACCCGGTACGACCTCGCGACCGGTACGACGTACTACCGCGACAATCCCCTGCCGGAGCAGTCGATCCAGAGCATGCTGTGGGCAACCGACCGGGTCATCGTCGGGACAGCGCGGCACGCCGACATGACCTCGACGGTGCCGACGGCATCGACCTGCTACCTCGCTCGGCTGGATCCGGACGACCTGACGCTGTCCGGCCTGGTCGCGATGCCGGCCGGCTCCGACCGGGTCGACGTACTCGGGCTGCTCGACGACAGTCACACCCTGTGCGTGCTGTCCGGCGACCGATGGTTCGCGCTGGACCTGGACGCGCCGGCCGCGCCGGAGCAGTTCCTCGACCTGCCGTTCAGCCCGGCGAACCTGCGGGCCACCGCCGTCCCCGGACGGTACGTCGGACTCGTCGACGGCCGCGTGGAGCTGTGGGACGCCGGGCAGGCGGTCCGGCTGGAGGTGCTGCACACCGAGCCGGAGGCGTACCGGATCGTTGTCCAGGGCACCGATGTCTACGTGCTGACGCCGACCGAGCTGGTCGTCCTGGAGGCGATCCTCAACAGGTAGCTCTTCGGCGGGCGGCCGACCGTACCGGCCCGGGTCGTGGTCGCCTCGGCGACCCCGGCCTGCACGAGTCGCTCCAGCAACCGGCGCGCCGAGCGGTCCTCGATGGCGAGAGACCGGGCCACGTCCGCCGCCGTGACCCGGTCCGCTTCGGCCACCGCCAGGATCCGGCGCAGCTTGGTCTGTTCGATCCCCGACCGCCGCTCGGCCACCGCGACGCTCACCGTGCCGCCCGTGCCGGGCGCGTCCGCGGACCGCCCGGTCAGCAGCAGGTCGGCACCAGCGCCGAAGGACACCACCGCTGCGGAGGGGCCCGCAGCGGTGGCCCGGGCCAACGCCCGCCGGGCCAGTACCTCCGCGACGGCGACCGTCCGCCCGACGCCGAACCCCGCATGCACCCGCGGACGCCCGTGACTCAGCCGGTCCAGCATCACCAGCCGCCGGAACGATCCGGTCTCCTCCGCGAGCACCGCCCGGGTCGTGAGGATGACGGACAGCGTCGGCGACAGTGGTGCCGTGACCCCGGCGAGTCGGCGAACCTCGGCCGCGAGCTCGGGACTGGCCGGTACGTCGACGAGCCCGACGACCACCTGCGCGTCGGCGCCGACCGCGCGATCGCACACCAGCGACGTCGCGGTCAGCGCGCTCCGGACCGCGCCCGCGCTCGGGGCCAGCCGGAGCATCGGCAACGACGGACCGACCGCGTCGTACACGGACCGCCGGCACGTGATCGCCAACGCCGTACCGCCCGAGCGCGCCACGCTCCGGTGGAACGCGGCCAGATCGGTGACGTCCCGTCCGGCGCCGTACTCACACACCCGCACCCGCTCGGTCGGCAACCCCGCCGCACGGAACGCCCGCAGTACTTCGGTACGCCGCAACGTGTCGACGCTGGCCACGTCCCAATGCCGCCGGGCGTCGGCGCGGAGCGCCTGGTACAGCGTCGCGCCGGTGTAGTCGACGAAGGTCGCGGGCCGCCGCAGTACCCCGGCCCGCCGGGCCAGGTCGAACGGGACCGGGCCGGTGAACAGCCAGGCGTCGATCCGGTCCGGCGCGGACCGGATCAGGTCGACCGCCTGGCCTTCGTGCGCGTACGGCGACGGATGCAGGTCGAGCGCCGGGAACTCGCCGGCCGCGACGGCGGCGACCTGCGCGACGACGTCCGCAGGACCGATCAGCCCGACCATCGCGACGCTGCCTGTCACCGTTCCATCCCGTCTGCCCCGTCCTACCGGCCGCCGTTGGAGGAGTAGGCCTGCTCGTACTCGTGCCGGATCGTGTCGCCGACCGCGCTCCGCCAGGTCTGCACGGCGTCCTTGAACGCGGACACCGGCTTGCGGCCCTGCACGATGTCGTTCTTGGTGTCGATCAGCGGCTCCTCGGCGCCCGCGCCCTTGCCGAGCTGGGTCGGCGAGTACAGCACGTCCGTCGGGTCGCTGATCCCGGTCGGTACGACGGCCGACTGGAACTCGTACGCCGCCCGCACCAGGTCCTCCTGGTTCGGCACGTAGATCGCCGTACTGCGAGTCGACCCGATGTAGCTGAGGCCCGCGAGCGTCTCCTTGGTCCCGTCCGCGGTCAGCACCGGGTCCGAGCCGGTGAGCTTGTAGTCGTGCCCGGCGACGCCGTAGTTCACGTCCAGGTACTCCTGGCTGCCGAACGGCGCGGACAGGTAGTTCCAGACCCGGAGGATCTCCTCGACGCGTTCCTTCGGCGCCTTCTTGATCGCGGTGAACAGGTAGTTGCCGGACTCCAGGTGCTTCACCGCGGTCCCGCCGCCACCCCACTTCGGCAGCTTCAGGACGCCGAACTTCAGCGTCGGGTTGTTGTTCGCGGCAACCGCCCAGCCGGCGAACGACTGCATGTAGATCACGGTGGTCCCGCCGTACCACCAGGTCTGGTAGGAGCCCGACGCGGTGAACGAGTCCGGGTGGAAGATGCCGGCCTGCCACCACTTCCGCAGTTCGTCGAGCGCGTCGAGGTACACGTCGAGCTCGATGTCGCGGGTGAACTTGCCGTCCTTGACCTGCCAGCCCTTGGGCGCACCCATCATCTCGAGGACCGTGCGGAGCGTCAGCAGCACGGGCTGCGTGCCCATCGCCCAGCGGTGCTCGGCGGGCTTCGTGACCTCCTTGCAGAGCGCGAGGAAGTCCGCGCCGCTGGTCAGCTCCGGTTTGCCGAGGCCGAGCTTGTCGAGGATGTCCTGCCGGGTGTTCATCACCTGGCCGGCGATCGACCGCGGCTGCGAGATGCCGAACAGGTGACCGTTGACGGTGCCCGCGGTCCAGGCCTGCGGCGGCAGCGCGGCCAGGTTCGGGTACTTCTTGATGTTGTCGCCGCCGAGGTGGTCGCCGAGGTCGACGAACTTCGACTCCAGCAGCTTCGGCTCGTTCGGCGCGGACAGGATCTGCATCATGTCCTCGTAGTTGCCGCCAGCAACGTCGACGGTGAACTTCGAGGCGTACGAGAGCGAGTCCACCTGGGTGACCTGGAGGTCCACGCCGAGCTTCTTGTCCAGCAGCTGCCACCACTGGTTGCTGCTCTTCTGCGAGCCGACCGGCGGACCGGACACCAGCAGCGAGAGCGCCGCGCCGGTGCCGACCGCTCCCGTGACGGTGGCCGGCGGCGTCGCCGGGTAGTGGAAGAAGCCCGGCTGGATGCCCTTGCCGAGATCGCCCGGCAGGTCCGGCTTGCTGCCGTCGAACGGTACGAACGCCGGAGGGTTGGCCTTCGCGGAGTCGAGCCCGCCACTGCTCGACTTCGCGTTCGAGCAGCCGGCCAGGCCGGCGGTCAGCGCGAGTCCGCCGAGCAGGATCGCGCGGCGGCTGGGGCTGTACTGATCCATCACATTCCACCTCATTATTTGAAACTACTGGCGGGCGGTGACTCAGTATGTGAGAAGGTCGAACGGCCTGTCAACGGATCGGAAAACGGCGTCACCGCGCCGCCGAAACCACCAGCCGGACCGGGCCGAGCAGGCCGTTGGTGACAGTGTTGAGACGGCTGAAGACGTTGTTCCACGAGCCATGTAAGACAACTGTCACCTCGTGCTCTCCGGCCGCGAGGTGATCCACGGCGAGGTCCCGCGGCGCCCAGCTCCGGCGCCCGAGCAACTCCCCGTCGAGCGTCACCTCGGCAACGCCGACACACTCCGGCAGCACGATCCGCGCCGGAGAATCCACCGGTACGTCGAACCGGAACACGTACTCCACCGGCCCGAACCCGTGCGGCATGCCGAGCGCGGGCCACGGCGTACCGATCTCCCATCGCTGCCGTGCACCGGGCTGCCGTCGCAGTCGGCCGTCGCGTACTTGGAATCTCCCGACCAGGATTGGCGGCTCCAACAACCCGTCGTCCCCGCGCAGTACCTCCCCGTCCACCCGCAGCACGTGCTTCCCCGCCACCAGCCCCGCCGCCGGAACCACGTACGTCGTGTTGTCCGGATCGAACACCGCATCCCGCCGCGGCACCATCTCCGCCCCGTCCCAGCTCACCCGTGCTCGAGGCGGCGCCGACTCCACATCCAGCACCACCCGCACCCCGTCCAGCCGCTCCCCCACCTCAACCACAAACTCAGCCCCGAACGCCGCCTGCACCGGTGCCGCACTGTGCGCCGGAAGATTCAACAACCCCTCCCCCCGATACACCCCCTCAATTGCCCAAAGCAACGAAACCGGCCCAGCTTCGAACCCCCGCACGCCATACCCGGCCAGCTCCACGGTCCCACCCTCGAGCCGAAGACAGTTCTCCCCCAGAACCCGATAAAAAGCAGGCCCAACCGGATCCAGCACCTGCTGACCGACAAGCAGCTGCTGTCCGGAGCCGGCCCCGTGGTCAGCCCCCGCTCCGAGCCGGGCGTCCCCGTGCGGGGCAGCCCCCGCTTGGAGCTCCGCGTCCGCGTGCGGGGCAGCCTCCAGCCCGGGGCCACGCCCCGCCCGGTGGGCGGCATCAGCTCGAGCGGCGGTACTGGATGGGGCGCCGGCGCTCGGCCGGCGGAGAGCGTCCGCGCGCGGAGCGGCGCTCGCGCGGGAGAGCGCGCTCGGGCGCGCCTGCGAAGCGGCGCTGGCACGGGCGAGCATGCTCGGGCGCGCCCGAGGAGCGGGCTGACCGGTCGGTGGCTGGCCGGTTGGTGGCTGGCCGGTTGGTGGCTGGTCGGTTGGTGGCTGGTTGGGGGTGGCGGCTGCCCCGTGCCACGGGTGGCCGGCGGGCTCCGCGCCGGTTGGGTGGAGGGTGAGGGTGGCTGTGGCGCGGGGTGGGAGGGTCAGTTGCCAGGTGTTGGTGGGGGTGGGGACCAGGGACAGCCGGCCGGTGGAGGGTTGGTCGAGGAGGGTGCCTGGGTGGGTGGGGAAGGTGATGGGGAGGGCGTGGTTGTGGGGGTTGACGAGGGTGAGGAGGTGGGTGCCGTCGGCGGAACGGCGGACCGACTTGATGACGGTTTCGGTGGTGGTGGCCACCGCGGTGCGGAAGGTGAGGTGGGCGTGGAACCAGTCGGCCCGGTCGTGGACGAGGTCCGCCTCGGTGCAGGGGATGCCTTTGAGGGGTAGGGGGCGGACCAGCGTGTCGGTGCCGAAGACCTGGATCGTGTTGCCGGGGTCGGGGATCGTCCAGAGTAGGGATCCGGTCGGAGCGAGGCGTTCGAGTTCGGCGTACGTCGACTCGTGAAGGGAGGCGACCGGCGGGACGACGAGGCGGGAGAACGTGTGGCCGGCGAGGGACAGGCCGTGCGGACCGGGTTCGAGGTCGGCGAGTTGTTCGCTCGGGATCATCACGATGTCGACACTGGCCGCTTCCAGGTAGTGGAAGAACGTCTCCAGCAGCGACACCTCTCCGGCCCACCGCTCGCGTTCCTCCAGCCGGTACCGCGCGAGCGACTCCTGCGGCAGCAGCACCAGCACCTCGGGATCGAAGGCGTACTCCCGCATCAGCCCGCCGAACCACTCGTGCCACTCGAACAGATCGGCCCGCCCGGCATCCAACGGGTTGAACCGCGTGTTCACCGGCGGAGCGTCGTACTTGCGCAACGACGCCGCGCTCGTCCAGGTGCTGTGGTCGATCGGCTGCAGGATGTCGTGCAGCCCGAGCCAGGCGAGGATCGTCCGCGCCTGCTGCGCGTCGTGCTGGAACCCGGTCGCCCCGAACACCTCCGCGATCATCGGCCCGCGCCCGGTCAACCACCGGGCGGACTGCACGAGCTTGATCCCCTTCGCCTGCGACCGATGGACGTCGTCCACGGTCGGCGGATTGATGACGTCGTACCCAGGCAGGTCGAAATGCGACAGTGTCCGGAACGCGTCCCCCAGCAACCGCCAGTGCCCGAGGAACGACTCCTCCCCCGGCAGGTGCCCGGTCATCCGCAAGCCGTTGGCCCGGCAGTACTCCGCGACTCGCCCGAACCAGTTCCGCTCGAGCAGCCCGCCGCACACCCGCCAGTACTCGTACCGCGCCACCTCCCACCCGGTCCCGACCGGCTCGAACAACGCGCGCAGCCGGCACCGCCACCCAGGCCCCCACAGGTCCCGCAGCTCCTTCTCGATCAGCTCGTTCCACGGGTGGTCGCACTGGTACGCGACCTCGTCCTGGAAGATCGGCACCGCCCCGCTCCCGAGGTCCCGCGCATACCGCGCGTAGCGCGCGTACACCTCGTCGAGGAACCGGTCCGTCACCTCCGGCAACGCCACATCCGGCAGCCCGGCCTCACCGTGCCGAGCCGGCACCGGTACGACGGACACCGCGAGCAGTTCCTCATCCGCGCGCACCGGCGTCTCCGGCTGGTACACGTACACGGTCGCCGTACTGACCGCGCGCTCGTGGGGCACTTGGCGGACGTTGATCGTGCACAGGTAGTCGGTCTCGAACATCTCGGCCGCCACCCACCGGTTCCGGTGCGTCCCGCACCGACCGGTCACATCCTGTATGTCGTTGCCGCGGATCCGCAACAGCGCGAGCAGGTCGTCGGCGCCGAGCTCGATGTTGCCCAGGGCATCGACCTGCGCCGGGTCGATCCGCCGGAAGGACAGCTGCCGCGCCCGCGCGCCGGCGTAGCGGGCGACGATCCGCCCGCCGTCCGCGCCGGACGGGAACGAGAACTCGTCGTAGAACCACACGTCCAGCCCACGATCGCGGGCGTGCCCAACGATCCGCTCGATCGCGTGCCAGAACTGGTCCGACCCGTACGGCACCGCGAGCCCGTCGCGCGGATGCAGGCAGACCCCGCCGTACCCCGAGGACGGCAGGGCGTCCAGGTAGGGCACGATGACGTCGTCGTCGAGCCGGCCGTTGAGCATCATCATGGCAACCGCATGCGACATCGGGCCCCACCCTTCGGAGGTTGCTACATCGGTTCGGAGGTGTTGTCCCCGGACGTGACCCAGCCGAGGTCGGCCGGCAGGCAGTGCGCGGCCTCGGCCAGGCTCGCCGCCTGCGCGGCCAGCTCGGCCAGCGGCGTCCGTACTTCGGCGGCCGAGATCGCCAGCGCGCCGACGACGGTGCCGTGCCGACCGAGTACCGGACAGGCGATCGAGCATCCGCCGCGCCCGCCGCTGGTCGCGTACCCGCGCCGGACGATCAGCTCGAGCTCCGCGTCCAGGTCGTCCACCCCGTCCACCGCCGGAAGCGTGCCGCGGGCAACGATCTCGTCGCGGACCGACGGCGACAAGTTCGCCAGGATCGCCAGCCCGGCAGCACCCGAGCTGAGCGGGTAGCTCTGCCCGGTCAGCGGCGAGTAGCTGAGGTCGTGCAGGCTCAATCGGTGCGCGACGCAGGTGAACCGGTCGCCCTGCCGGATCGAGTAGCTCGCGCTCTCACCGGTCAGCTCGACCAGTTCCTCGAGCACCGGCGCGAGCAGCACGCGCAGGTCGGGCGTCGGTCCCCAGGCCAGGAACTGGGCGTGGTCGCCGACCACGAACCGCGCCGGTACGCCGGTCCGCGCGAGCAGCCCGCGACGCTCCAGCGTGAGCAGCAACCGGTGCACGGTGGACTTGTCGAACCCGAGCTCCGCGCTGACCTCCTGGTTGGTCAGCCCGGCCGGCGACGCCGCGATCACGGTCAGGATGTCGACGGCCTTGTCGACCGTCGAACTGCCGTACCGCTCCGCACCCGAACCTGTAGCCATCACCACACCCTTCCTTGACACCGCTCGACGCAGTCTCACATACTGCGACGCTATCAGGGTGTTGTCTCAATATCCAAGGTTGAGTTCGTCGGAAGGGTGCAGCATGCAGATGTGGCGGACGCGGCTTCGGAACGAACGGGTCCTGCTGCTGCTCGCGCTGCCGGGCATCCTGCTGGTCCTGACGTTCAACTACGTGCCGTTGATCGGCAACGTGATCGCATTCAAGGACTACCAGCCGTTCCTCGGGATCTCGGAGTCCGACTGGGTCGGGCTGTCGAACTTCTCGGTGCTGTTCAACGGCGATCCGGCGTTCCTGCAGGCGTTGTGGAACACGCTGATCATCAGCGCGCTGCAGGTGTTCTTCGCGTTCCCGGCACCGATCTGCATCGCGCTGATCCTGAACAGCCTGCTGTCCGAGCGTTTCAAGAACCTCGTGCAGAGCATCCTGTACCTGCCGCACTTCCTGTCCTGGGTGATCGTCGTCGCGGTGTTCCAGCAGATGCTGGGCAACGCCGGGCTGGCGTCGACCTTCCTGCAGGCGCACGGCGGCTCCGGCCTGCACCTGATCGGCAACGTCAGCCTGTTCAAGGAGCTGCTGACCGCCCAGGTCATCTGGAAGGAGACCGGGTGGGGCACGATCTTGTTCCTCGCCGCGCTGTCCCGGATCGACCTGCACCTGTACGAAGCGTCCGCGGTCGACGGCGCGTCCCGGATGCGGCAGCTGTGGCACGTCACGCTGCCGGGCATCCGGCCGGTGATCATCCTGCTGCTGATCCTGCGGCTCGGCGACGTCCTCAGCGTCGGGTTCGAGCAGATCGTGTTGCAGCAGTCGGCCGTCGGCGCGCGGGCCAGCGAAGTACTCGACACGTACGTCTACAACAACGGCATCCTCGCCGGTAACTGGGGCGTCGCCGCGGCAGTGGGCCTGGTCAAAGGCCTGCTCGGGCTCGTCCTCGTCCTGGCCGCGAACCGCGTGGCCCACCTGTTCGGCGAACGAGGGGTCTACCAGTCGTGACCACATCAGCCGTCCCCCGTTGGGCCGGGGCCCGCAGCGCCGGCCGCACGCTTCACCAGGGCGTGCGGCCGGCCGGCCCGGTCTCCCGCGGCCTCAAGGGACTCCTGCTCACCCTGTGCTGTCTCGTCGTGGTCGGGCCGTTCCTGGCCATCATCTCGACCAGCTTCGCGAGCAACGCCCAGGTCAACCACGCCGGCGGCCTCGTGCTGTGGCCGACGCATCCGACGTTCGCGGCGTACAAGCAGCTGCTCTCCGGTGGCGTCGTCACGCGGGCGTTATTCGTCTCGCTGGGCGTCACGGCGGTCGGTACGGCGTTGTCGCTGGCCTGTACGACGGCACTCGCCTACGCCCTCGCGCGGATGAAGTCCGTGCTCGGCAAGCCGTTGCTGCTGGTCATCCTGTTCACGCTGTTCTTCACGCCGGGCATCATCCCGTCGTACCTGATGGTGAAACAGCTGCATCTGCTGAACTCCTACTGGTCGCTGATCCTCCCGGTGCTGGTCAGCGGGTTCAACGTGATCGTGATGCGGGCGTTCTTCCTGGAGCTCCCGCAGGAGATCCTGGACGCGGCGCACATCGACGGCGCCGGCGAGGTGGCCACGCTGGTCCGCGTCGTACTGCCGCTGTCGAAGGCGATCCTGGCGGTGATCGGCCTGTTCTACGCGGTCGGGTACTGGAACTCGTTCTTCACCGCGCTGCTGTACCTCAACGACACCAAGAAGTGGCCGCTGCAGCTGATCCTGCGGACGTACGTCGTGACCGGCGACCCGATCGGCAACGAGATCTCGAGTACGTCGTCCGCGCTGCTGCCGACCCAGCAGTCGTTGCAGATGGCGATCCTGGTGATCTCGCTGGTCCCGATCCTCGTGCTGTACCCGTTCATCCGGCGGCACTTCAGCTCCGGGTTGATGCTGGGCGCCGTCAAGGGCTGACCTAGGCTCGGGGCAGGGAGTCGTAAGGAGGACGCCATCGCGTCGTTGAAGAGCATCGCGGACGAGCTCGGGGTGTCGATCTCGACCGTCTCGCGGGCGTTCAGTCACCCGGAACTGCTGTCCCGCGAGCGCCGCGAGCAGATCCTGTCGGTCGCGAACCGGGTCGGCTACCAGCCGAACCGGACGGCCCGCGGGCTGGCGACCGGGCAGACGTCCGTGCTCGGGCTGATGGTGCCGGACATCACCAACCCGTTCTTCCCGCCGCTGGTGCGGGCCGCGGAGAACCGCGCGAACGAACGCGGATACGCGCTGATGCTCACCGACACCGACGAACACGCCGAGCGCGAACGCCTGCTGATGCGCGAGATGACCAGCCGCGTCGACGGCATCGTGGTGTGCTCGCCGCGCTCGGCGTCCGCGCCGATCAAGCAGGTCGCGGCGAACCGGCCGGTGGTGTTGGTCAACCGGACGATCCCCGGGATGACGTCGGTGACCTGCAGCGTCGACGCCGGGGTGTCGGCGCTGATGGAACACCTGAAGGAACTCGGCCATCGGCGGGTCGCGTACCTGTCCGGGCCGGCGTCGTCGTGGTCGGACAAGGACAAACGCACCTGCGTACAGCGTGCAGCGCGCCGGTTGCAGATGACGGTCGACGTGCTCGGACCGTTCCCGGCGACGTTCGAGGGCGGGCTGATCGCGGCCGAGCAGGTCGCGGCGCACCAGGTGACAGCGGCGCTCGCGTACGACGACGTGATGGCGCTCGGCACGATCCGCGGGCTGCGCGATCGCGGTCTCGACGTACCGGGGTCGGTGAGTGTGTCCGGGTGTGACGACGTGCTGTTCTCCAGCATGACCGTGCCGGGGCTGACGACGATCGCGATGCCGATGGCGCTGGCCGGCCGGACGGCGGTGGACCTGTTGCTCGACCAGCTGGAGAAGTCGGCCCACACCCAGCAGGTGGTGCTGTCCAGCAGCTTCGTCCCGCGCACCTCGACAGGACCCACCGCCTGAGCGGTGGCCGAGATCGGACATCGGGGTGGCCGCTCGTTGACATCGACCCCGTCTGCTTCGAGCCTGGGTCTATGCAAGCGCTTGCAAAGATTGCAGCTACACCGTGCACCGCAGGCAGTGTCGAGGACCTGCTGGCCGAGCGGACCGGCACCCGGTTCGCGATCACGACCCGGGCCGAAGGCGCCGCGCGCCGGCTGGCCGTGGCCGCGCTCGAGCTCCGCGCCGGCGACGAGGTGGTGATCGCCCCGGGGACCGCCCGCGACGTCTTGGCGAGCATCCTGGACGACGGTGCCCGCCCGGTCTTCGCCGACGTCGCGCCGCTCGACGGATGCCTCACCCCCGCGTCCGTGGCCGCCGTACTCACCCCGGCCACCCGGGCGGTCGTCGTACCGCATCCGCACGGGGCCGGCGCCCCCGTCGCCCATCTGGTCCGCGACCAGGGGATCCGGATCGTCGAGGACGGGACGGACGCGTTCCTGGCCGCGACGCCCGACGGGCGGCCGGTGGGAAGCACCGGTGACCTCGGGTTCTTCGTGTTCCCCGCCGACGGGTACGGCGTCGTCGTGACGAACGATCGTGCCGTGGCAGACCGGGTCCGGCGGCTGCGCGACCGGCCCGCGCTCGGCCTCGTTGCCGGACAGCGGCGGACGCTGACCGACGACGAGGCCGACGTACTGCGGTGCCGGGTCGAGGCGGCGGAGGACCAGGTGGCGCTCCGGCGGATGGTCGCCGAACGGCTGCGGGCCGAGCTGTCCGGCCTGCCCGGGCTCACCTTCCCCGGCGACCTCGCGCGGCACGCCCTGCCGGTACTGCCGCTGCTGATCGACCCCCGAGTCGTCGGTGCCGGCAACGGCGACTACGCCGCCGCACTGACCGCGGCGGGGGTGCCCGCGAGCGTCTGCACGCAGCCGCTGTACCGCGTTCCCGGCACCGGCAGCTGCTTGCGCCGCACCCAGCCGCGGGTGCAGTACGGACCGGGCCGGTGCCCGATCGCCGAGGACCGTGCCGCCCGCACGCTGGTGCTCCTGCACTGGGGACCGGACCCGGCCGACCTCGCCCGCGGGATCCGCGCGGCGCACCGCCAGCTGACCTGACAACACTGCAAGCGCTCGCATAATTCTTGCATTCTCGGAGGAACTCTTGAACATGCCCGACTCCACCTTCGACGTCGACGAACTGACCGTCGAGGTGCACCCGAGCGAGGCCGACGCCGGTCGCGCCGCCGCCGGCTTCACCGCCGCGACCATCACCGCGGCCGTCCGGGCCCGCGGTACGGCGCGGGTCGTGATGGCGACCGGCAACTCGCAGCTGGCGTTCGTCCGCGCACTCGCGGACGAGGACATCCCGTGGGACCGCGTGACGGTCTTCCACATGGACGAGTACATCGGCCTCGACGACCAGCACCCGGCGTCCTTCCGGCGCTGGATCCGCGAGCAGATCGCGGTCCGGCTCCAGCCGGCGCGCGTCGAGTACATCGAGCCGGACCAGGACGACCCGGAGCGCGAGTGCCGACGGTACGAGGAACTGCTGCGGTCCGCTCCACTCGACCTGACCTGCATGGGGATCGGCGAGAACGGCCACCTGGCGTTCAACGAGCCCGGCGTCGCGGACTTCGCCGACGACCGTTGGACAAGGGTCATCGAGCTCACCCCGGAGTCCCGCGAGCAGCAGGTGAACGAAGGGCATTTCCCGGCCGTCGACGCCGTACCCCCGACGGCCATCTCGGTCACGATCCCCGGGTTGCTCTCGGCAACCGTCGTCCAGGTCGTCGTCCCCGAGCAGCGCAAGGCCGCGGCCGTCGCGCGGGCCCTCAACGGGCCGGTCGACACCTCCTGCCCGGCGTCGATCCTGCAGCGGCACGCACACGCCCGGCTGTTCCTCGACGAAAGCTCGGCATCGCTGGTTACTCCCGGTTAAACTCGGGGCCACGCCCAGCTATTCGTTCTGGAGGTTGGGATGGCGACGCCGCAGGGATGGGTGCCGGTCGAGCACCGCTTGCTCGGGCTGGATCGGCGGACGTTCGCGGCCGGGTTCACCGCGCTCGCGGTGGCGTTGCTGCTGATCTACGGGTTCCAGGGGCTGAACGCCGCGATCCCGTGGCACAACGAGATCCGGGCCGGGCAGGTGCTCGACCTCGGCAACGGCGCCACCGCCGTACCGCCGGTCGGCTGGCAGCTCGAACACGGCACGCTGGTCGGCGGCGCCGGGGCCTCCGCGACGAACCTGCAGGTCGTGCTGGCGTCCGGCGGCGCCACGATCGAGCTCGACGGGACGACGTACGACGGCGACGCCCAGGCGTTCCTCGATCAGGTACGGCGCTCCGAGGGCGACTCGGTCACCGTCCGCGGCGCGCGCGGATCGCTGACGACCGAGACCGGCCTGACCGGCGTCGTCCAGAGCAGCACCGGCCCGGGCGGCGACGCGGTCGACGTCGCGTTCAAGATGGCCGTCGGTACGCCGGACCAGGTCGCCGCGGCGCCCGCGCTGCTCGTCCAGATCCGGACCGCGGCCGGCCAGTTCGAGCGGTACCGCGAACAGGTCGACGCCCTGCTCCGCAGCATCAAGCCGGGGGCGGCGCAGTGACCCCGCAGCAGGAGGCGATCGCCGAGTCCGGGTGGGGGCAGCCGTTCCGGTTCCTGCAGCCGCACAACGTCGCGTTCTGGGTCTACCTGTTCGGTGTCGGCAGCGGCGCGCTGACGATGTGGCGGTACTTCTCCACCGGCGCCGAGTTCTACCAGGCCGCCCTGACCGGTGGCGTGATCCTGTTCGGGCTGTACCTCGTACCGTGGCTGATCCTGCTGCAGCGGCACAACCGGTTCACCGCGCAGCCCGCGGCGCTGCTCGCCACCGGTTTCGTCTGGGGCGGGGTCGCGGCGACGTTCTGGATCGCGTTGCCCGCCAACAGCGCGCTGCTGGAGATCTGGACCAAGCTCGGCGGTACGTCGTTCGCGACCAACTGGGCGGCCGGTCTGACCGCGCCGATCAACGAGGAGTTCGCGAAGGCGCTCGGCCTGGTGCTGCTGATCGGGCTGGCGCCGCGACTGGTGCGGAGCGCGTACGACGGGTTCATCATCGGCGCGTTCGTCGGCCTCGGCTTCCAGGTCTTCGAGGACCTGCTGTACGTGTACAACGGCGCCACCCAGGTGTACGGCGTCGACCAGTTCGCGTCGTCGCTGCGGGTGTTCGTGGTCCGCGGCGCGGCCGGGATCGTCTCGCACGCGATGTTCAGCGCGATCTTCTGCGCGGGCCTGATGTGGGTGCTCGGGCGCAGCGGTGAACGCCGGGTGCTGCGCGGCGTACTGACGATGCTGATGGCGATGTTCTTCCACTTCGCGTGGGACGACATGGGCGGCCTCAGCGGCGGCAGTTCGTTCGCGGTGGTGCTGCCGTTCCTGATCGCGGCGGTCGAGCTGACGGCGCTCTTCTACGTACTGCGGCACGCCGCGTCGCAGGAACGCGCCTGGATGCGGGACCTGCTCGCGCCGGAGGTCGAGTCCGGCGTACTGGATCCGGCGCTGCTCGACGCCGTGAGCGGCCTGCGCCGGGATCGGCGGAAGTACCGCAAGCAACTGCACAGCCGCTCGAAGGCGCGCCACCGACTGGACGCCGCGAGCGACCTGGCCCAGGAGATCGCCCGCGCCGGCGGCGCCGACTCCCCCGGCGTCGACCACGCCCGCTCCGAACTGGCCCGCATCCACAGCACGAGGTAGAGCTCGTCAGGCCGGGACCGGTGTGGTCAGGCGGCCGTCGTCCATCGTCACGGTCCGGTCGACGAGGTGCAGGTGCTGCAGGTCGTGGGTGACCATGACCGTGGCGACCTGCTGTTCGTGCGTGATGTCGCGGAGCAGCCGGACGACGGCCTCGCCGCGGGTGTGGTCGAGGGCCGAGGTCGGCTCGTCCACCAGGAGCAGGGCGGGGTTGCCCATCAGGGCCCGGGCGACCCCGATCCGCTGGCGTTCGCCGCCGGACAGTTCCTGCGGCTGCTTGCGGGCCTTCGCCCCGAGCCCGACCCGGTCGAGCAGCTCGCGCGCGCGGGCTTCCGCCGTACGGCGGGACGTTCCGGCGACGTGGGCGACCAGCAGCAGCTGGTCGAGGGCCGTCAGCGAGGCGAGCAGGTTCGCCTGCTGGAACACGAAGCCGATCCGCTCGCGCCGGAGCCGGTCGCGGCCCTGCTGGTCGAGCGCGGTGACGTCGGTGGACTCGAGTACGACGGTCCCGTGCTCCGGCGTCGTCAACGCACCGGCCACCGCGAGCAGGCTGGACTTCCCGGAACCGGACGGCCCGGTCACCGCGACGAACTCGCCAGGCTCGACCCGCAGGTCGACGGAGTCGAGGGCGACCAGGCGACGGTCACCGTCCGGGTACGTCAGCCGTACGTCGGTGAGCGTGAGGGTCATCGGGCTGCTCCCAAAGCAGTGAGGGGGTCGGCAGTGCTGACCCGGCGGACGGAGAAGGCGGCGCCCAAGGCACCGGTGACGATCACGGCCACGAGCGGGATCCCGATCGTGGCGACGTCCAGGACGAACGGCATCACCCGGGCAGCCAGTACGCCGATGCCCGCGGCAACGACCGCGCCCACCGCGGTACCGGCGAGCAGGACGATCCCGGCCTGTCCGAGGGCATCGCGCAGCAGGTACCCGCGGCTACCGCCGATCGCCCGGACGACGGCGAGGTCGGCGCCGCGCTGCATGGTCCATACCGTGAAGAAGGCGCCGACGACCAGCGCCGAGACCACGAGCAGCAGGGCGCGCATCAACTGCAGCGAGCCTTGCTCGGAGGCGTAGCCGCCGACCGCGGCGAACGCCTGCTCGCGGCTGACCGACGTCCATCCGTCGCCGTCGCCCGGCAGCTTGCCGGTGGACGCGACCGCGGAGACGGCGTCGGTCCGCGCGATCCGCTGCCAGTCGTCGATCGGCGTGTACACAACCGGCAGGTGGTTGAACGACGTGCTGTCCACGATCGCCGCCACGGTGAATCGCTGACCGCCGAGCAGGACGGTGTCGCCGACGGAATACGACTGCGACTTCGCCAGCTCGCTGCCCAGCGCGACCTCGGCACCGGCGGGCGCCCGGCCCTGCCGGAGCGCCGGGTACAACGCGGGATCGGTGCCGAGAACAGTCACCGCGGTCGAGCGGTCGCCGGTCTGCAGCCGGGTGGTCGCGGCGCCGAGCGGATACGCGGCGCCGACACCGGGCCGGGCCGCGACCGCGGCGACGGTGTCGGCCGGAAGGTTGCTGGTGGCAAAGGAAATCTGCTGCCCGGCGGCCGGGCGCTGGAAGCTGACCGCGTCGACCGGCAGCGCCGACACCGCGGACACGCTGGCCGCGCCGAGCCCGGCGGTCAGCCCGGTCAACAGGACGACCATGGCGGTCATCAGCGCGATGATCGAGCCGAGCAGGACGAATCGCCCGCGGGCGAATCGAAGGTCACGAACTGCGATGAACATGTCTCCAGCGTGGCCGCCCGGACGCCCGCGCACATCGGACGGCCGATGGGCGTTCCGGCGCCGAACGTGGCGGCCGGAAACCCATCGAAAGTTGGGGGTCCGGCGGTCGCCGGGCCGGTACCGTCGGAGGCGTCATGGATCGTCCCCCGCCGCAGCCCGCGGCTGTCACGCTATCGTTCCTCCGGCAGGCCGAACACGTCCTGTTCGCGGTCCTGCTGGTGGTCGGTGCCGTCCGTACGGCGCGGACCGGCGGCCACACCCTCGCCGTACTGACCGTGGTGGTCGCGGTCGCGATCTGGTACCTGCTGGGCGTCGTCCTCGCGCGCCGGGCGTCGAGCCGGGGCGTCGCGGCCGGTTGGTTCGCCGGACTCACCCTGGGGTGGGTCGTGCTCGCGGTGCTGTCGGTGGACTTCGTGTGGCTGGCGTTCGCGTTGTTCCTGCTGGCGATGCAGTTGCTGCCGCGGGCGGCCGGGCCGCCGGTGGTCGCCGTACTGACCGCCGTGGCGATCGCGGCCATCGCCGTACACGACCGGACGTTGAGTGCGCCGAGTGTGCTCGGGCCGGTGATCGGCGCGGCGGTCGCGGTCGTGATCATGACGGTCTACCGGAACCTGCGGCAGCTGGTCGCCGAGCTCACCGCGGCGCAGGACCAGCTCGCCGCCGCGCAGCGCGCAGCCGGGGTGCTCGCGGAGCGGGAACGACTCGCCGGCGAGATCCACGACACCACCACGCAGAGCGTGTCGGCGATCGTCCTGCTGCTGAAGTCCGCGCTCGGCCGCTGGCCGGACGCACCACCTGCCGCCCGCGAACAGCTGGACGCCGCGATCGACTCGGCCCAGTCGGCGCTGGAGGACACCCGCCGGACGATCCGCGCGCTGACCCCGGCGTCGCTCGCCGGACGCCCGCTCACGGACGCGCTCGGCCAGCTGGTCGAGGACGCCCGCCGCCTCGGCCTCGACACCCACCTGACCGTCGACGGTACGCCGTACCCGCTCGCCACCCCGGCCGCCGTCGCGCTGCTCCGCGCCGGGCAGGAGGCGGTCGCGAACGTCCGCGCGCACGCCGACGCCGGACACGCGGAGCTCACGCTGACCTACCACCCCGGCGCGGTCAGCCTGGACGTCGTCGACGACGGGAAGGGCTTCGACCCCGCTCGGCCGCGGTCCGGCAGCACCCGGACGGGCGTCGGGCTGGCGACCATGCGCCGCCGGCTGGAGGCCGTCGGTGGCACGCTGGTGATCGAGTCCGGTGCCGGGCAGGGCACCGCGCTCAGCGCCCGGATCCCGACCGGGGACGAACCAGCGCCGATCCTGGAGGACGTATGACCGCGGAGCCGATCCGGGTACTGATCGTCGACGATCACCCGATCGTGCGGCGTGGTCTGCGGGCGGCGCTAGCTGCGGACCCGGGGATCGAGGTGGTCGGCGAGGCGGCCACCGGCGCGGACGCCCTCACCCAGGCTGCCGCGCTCGCCCCCGGCCTCGTCCTGATGGACCTCAACCTCGGCCCCGGAACCACCGGCACCGAAGCCACTCGCCGGCTGCTCGAACTCCCGCACCCGCCGCGCGTCCTGATCCTCACCACGTACGACAGCGACGCCGACATCCTCCCGGCCATCGCCGCCGGCGCCACCGGCTACCTGCTCAAGGACACCGACCCGGACGAGCTGCTGACCGCGGTACGGCTGGCCGCCGCCGGGGAAACCGTCCTGACCCCGTCCGTCGCCAACCGCCTGGTCACCCGGGTCCGCGCCCCGGAGCGCTCCCTCACCGCCCGCGAGATCGAGATCCTCGGCATGGTCGCGGCCGGCCACTCCAACCAGGCGATCGCCCGCGCCTCGTTCATCACCGAGGCCACCGTCAAGTCCCACTTGGTCCAGGTCTTCGCCAAGCTCGGCGTCGACAGCCGCACGGCCGCCGTCGCGGAGGCACGCCGCCGCGGGATCATCGCGTGAGCGCCGTGCCGGCGTAACTGCCTCGGTTTTCAGCCGGCGCTCAGCTACGGCTGGGTAGGTTGCCGGAGGTGGCCAGAGTTGCGGTGTGTGAGGACGATCGTGCGTTGCGTGGTGTCCTGCGGCGGGCGCTGGAGGGCGACGGGCACTCGGTCGTCGCCGCTGCCGACGGGCGGGAACTGCTCGCGCAACTGGAGCCCGCGCCGAACGCCGTCGTCCTCGATCTGGGGCTGCCGGATGCGGACGGGCGGGACGTCTGCCTCGCGCTGCGGGCGTACGGAGTCGATGCGCCGGTGCTGATGCTGACCGCGTTGAGCGGGCTGCATCACAAGGTGAGTGGCTTCGAGGCGGGGGCGGACGACTACCTGACCAAGCCGTTCGACGTACCGGAGCTGCTGGTGCGGGTCCGGGCGCTGCTGCGGCGGACGACGGTGGCCGTCGCGGTCGACGAGGTGGAGCTGGACCCGACGAGCCACGAGGTACGGCGAGGTGCGTCCGGTGAGGCGTTGACGCCGACCGAGTTCCGGTTGCTCGGGCGGCTGATCTCGGTGCCGGGTGAGGTCGTCCGCCGGCATGCGCTGATCGCGGCGGGCTGGCCGCACGGGGCGTACGTCAGCGAGAACACGCTCGACTCGTACCTGCGCCGGCTGCGGGTGAAGCTCGACCGGCTCGGGATCGCGGAGCGGGTGGCGACCGTCCGCGGGGTCGGGTACCGATGGGACTGAGCGGTTTCCGCGGGCGGATCGTGTCGCTGGCGGTCCTGACCGCGACCCTGGTCGTCGCCGTACTCGTCGTCCTCAGTCACGTGCTGCTGAGCCGGGCGACCGAGGCCGACACCCGGACGCTCGCGCGGACCCGCGCGGAGGCGGTCGCCGCGACGGTCGAGGTGGTGAACGGGAAGCTCCGGCTGGTCGAGGGCACCGGCGACGCGTTCGACACGGTCACCTGGGTGTACGCCGACGGCCGGCTGATCGACGGCGTACTGCAGGAGCCGACCGCCGACGACGTCCAGCGGCTCGGCCGGACCGGGCAGGACGAGTTCGTCACCACGCAGCGCTACCTGCTGTACGGTGCCCCGCTGCCGGTGCAGGGGCAGCACGTGACCGTCGTCGTGATGGTGGACCTCGCGACGTACGAGCGGTCCGAGCAGCGCAACCTGGTGATGTCGCTGATCCTCGGCGCGTTCGCGATCGTGCTGGCCGGCGTGATCGCGTACGTCGGGGTCAGCCGCTCGCTGCAGGTCGTACGCCGAATGTCCACGCTGGCCGACGAGTGGGGCGACCACGACCCGGACCGGCGGTTCCGGATGGGGCCGCCGCGGGACGAGTTCGGCGAGCTCGCGCAGACGTTCGACCGGCTGCTCGACCGGGTCTCGGACACGATCGCCGACGAACGCCGGCTGACCGACGAGATCGCCCACGAGCTGCGGACGCCGATGGCCGTGCTGCGCGGCGAGGCCCAGCTCGCGGAGCTGTCCGCGTCCGAGGTCGACCCGCAACTGGTCCTCACCGAGACGGACCGGCTGAGTACGGCGGTGACCGCGATCCTCGACGCCGCCCGGTCCCGGATGCCGCGCGAGGCGAGCTGCCGGCTGGCACCGGTCCTCGAGCAGATCGGGTACGGCGGCCTGCCGCCCGACCTGGAGGTCGCCGTACCGGCCGACGTCGCGGTGGCGGTCCTGCAACCGCTGCTCGACAACGCCGCCCGGCACGCGCGATCCAGCGTGTCGCTGACCGCGGAGACGGCCGACGACCACGTCCTCGTCCACGTCCTCGACGACGGTCCGGGCTTCCGCGAGGACGAGCTGGAACGCGTTTTCACCCCCGGCCACAGCCGGACGAACGGGCACGGTCTCGGGCTCGCCGTCGTCCGCCGGATCGCCACCGCGACCGGCCTCACCGTGCGCGCGATCGCCGACGGCCGCGGCCACGTCGAAGTCAGGTTCCCCCGGCGCTAGTCAGGTTGTCTGCAGGTTCTCCACGCCAGGGTGGCGGGTATGACGACCAACACCGCAACCCGCACAGCAACACCTCGTGTGCTGCTGAACAAGGTGCCTGAAGTCACCATCTGGTTCTGGCTGATCAAGATTCTCTGTACGACGGTCGGCGAGAGTTTCGCGGACTGGATCAACATGCAGCTCGGCGTCGGCCTGGGCATGACCGCGGTGATCTTCACCGTGGTGTTCGCGGCCGTCCTCGTCTGGCAGTTCAGCACCTCCCGGTACCGGCCGGCGGCGTACTGGCTCACCGTCGTCGTCGTCAGCGTCACCGGCACGCTGTACACCGACATCCTCACCGACCAGCTCGGCGTGCCGCTGTGGATCAGCACCTCGGTGTTCGCCGTCGCGCTCGCGGTGGTCTTCGGGATCTGGTGGGCGCGGGAACGCACGCTGTCGATCCACAGCATCGTCAGCAAGCCGCGCGAGGCCTTCTACTGGCTCGCGGTCCTCGTCACGTTCGCGCTCGGTACGGCGGCCGGCGACTGGACGCTCGAGCTGACCGGCTGGAGCCCGGGTGTGTCGGTGCTGCTGCCGCTGGCGCTGATCGCGATCATCGTGGCCTGCTGGCGGATGGGCGCGAACCCGGTGCTGGCATTCTGGCTCGCGTACGTGCTGACCCGCCCGCTCGGCGCGAACCTGGGCGACTGGCTCGCCTCGCCGAAGGTCCCCGACAAGGGCCTCGGGCTCGGCACGCTCGTCACCAGCCTGATCTTCCTGGCCGCGATCCTGGCGACCGTGGTGTACCTGACGCTGACCAAGTCCGACGTCATCGAGGACCACCAGCAGCAGACCCGCGTCCCGAAGTACCACCGGCGTGGCCGGGAGTGGCCGATGGTCGGCGTGATGGCCGCCTCCGCGGTCGCGGCCGGCGTACTGCTGAACTGGGCGTCGGCGCAGCCGCACGCGAACGCGGCCGCCGAGGGCGAAGGCCCGAACCCGGGGGCGAACCTCCATCTCAGCTCGAAGCAGGCGCTGGCCAAGTTCCCGGCCGTCGACGTGCGGCACTTCCGGACGATCGTCAAGGGCATGGACACCGCGCTGGTGAAGGGTGACCAGGCCGCACTGAACCAGGGCGTGGACGCGTACGAGAAGGCCTGGGACGACGACCAGCCCAAGCTTCAGCCGCTCGACGGCAAGGCCTGGAGTTTCATCGACGCGCAGAACGATGCGCTGTTCACGTCGGTCCGCGAGAAGAAGGACCCGACCGCCGAGAAAGCCGCCGTCACGGCGCTGCTGAAAACCTTCGGCTGACGTAGTACCCCGGTACCACCGAAGGACGGAAGATCAGGCCGCGGTACTACGGTTCCGGCGGTCTGGTCTTCCTACCTTTGCACCATGATCGAGGCGAAGCAGCTGACGAAGCGGTACGGCGAGACGACGGCGGTCGACGGACTGGAGTTCACGGTCCGGCCGGGCGCCGTCACCGGGTTCCTCGGGCCGAACGGCGCCGGGAAGTCGACGACGATGCGGATGATCATCGGCCTGGACGCGCCGACCAGCGGATCGGTGACGGTGAACGGCAAGCACTACCGCGAGCACCTGTCGCCGCTGCAGGAGGTCGGCGCGCTGCTCGAGGCGAAGTCCGTACATCCCGGCCGCTCCGCCTACAACCACTTGCTCACCCAGGCACAGACACACGGCATCCCGCGCCGCCGGGTGGACGAGGTGATCGAACTGACCGGCCTGCAATCGGTCGCGCGGAAGCGGGCCGGTCAGTTCTCGCTCGGGATGGGCCAGCGGCTCGGCATCGCCGGTGCGCTGCTCGGGGACCCGGCGACCGTGATGCTGGACGAGCCGGTGAACGGGCTGGATCCCGAAGGGGTGCTGTGGATCCGGAACCTGCTCACCCGGCTCGCCGGCGAGGGCCGCACGGTGTTCGTGTCCTCGCACCTGATGAGCGAGATGGCGCTGGTCGCGGACCGGCTGATCATCGTCGGCCGCGGCAAGCTGCTCGCCGACACCAGCGTCGACGAGCTGGTCCAGCAGGCCGGCGGTGACGCCGTCCGGGTGGCGACCGCCGAGCCCGCGAGGTTGCGGGACGCGCTGGCCGGGCCGGGCGTGCAGATCGTCGGCGCCGGCTCCGAGGAGCTCGAGGTGACCGGCCTGACGGCACGATCGGTCGGTACGACGGCCGCCGAGCACGGGATCGCGCTGTACGAGCTGAGCACCGTGAAGGTGTCGCTCGAGCAGGCGTTCATGGACCTCACCCGCGACGAGGTCGTCTACCACGGCACCACCGAACTCCAGGAGCGTGCCGCATGACCGCCGTCGCGCAGCAGCAGCCGGCCGCCGCCACGAAGCCGGCGTACCGCGTCACCGGAACGCATGTCCTGCGGTCGGAGTCGACCAAGTTGTGGTCGTTGCGGTCCACCTGGATCACGCTCGGGCTCGCGCTGCTGTTCCTGCTCTTCTTCGGCATCGTCGCGGCCTGGCGCTACCACTCCGCGTTCACCTCGGGCCGCCGGATGGACCCCGACTTCGCGGACTCGACAGCGCTCAGCCTGTCGTTGTTCGGCGTACCGATCTCACAGCTGGCGCTCGGGGTGCTCGGCGTCCTGGTGACGGCCGGCGAGTACTCCACCGGATCGATCCGCTCCACCCTCGCCGCGGTCCCCCGGCGGTTGCCGGTGCTGTGGTCGAAGGCAGTGGTGTACGGCGTGGTTGCGCTGGTGCTTGCCCTGGTCGGGACGTTCGTGGCGTTCTTCGTGGACAGCGGGATCCTGCACAACACCCCGGCCGCGCTGACGATCTCGAGCAGCGGCGTACTGCGGAGCCTGGTCGGGGCGACCGTCTACCTCTGTCTGGTCGGCGTCATCGGGGTCGCGCTCGGCGCGCTGCTGCGGTCGGTGGCCGGGGCGATCTCGGTGCTGGTCGCGGCGCTGATGCTGGTACCGGGCCTGATCTCGCTGTTGCCGACCTCCTGGCACAACGCGATCCAGCCGTACCTGCCGAGTGTCGCGGGCGAGTCGATGTATTCGCTGCAGCACGGACCGCACACGCTGTCCGCGGGACCGGGGTTCCTGGTGTTCGCGGCCTGGACGGTGCTGGCGCTGGCCGGCGCGGCGTGGCGGTTGTCCCGCAGCGACGCCTGAGCGGCAACTGAGGACGGTCTGCCGCCATGCGCCCCGACGGTCACAATGGAGTCGTGACGGTGGTTGGCGGATCGATGCCGCCGGTCGATCCTGATCCGCTGTGGCGGCACCCGTGGGTGGTCCGCCTCAGCGGGGTCGCCCGGCGGCTCCGGCACGCGGATCGTGCCCGGCCGTGGGTTCTCGACACGCTCGTGGTGCTCGGCGCCGTGCTGCTGTTCTGCGTACCGGACCTGGTGCGCGGCGCCGATCCGCGGGAGCTGGCCGGTCCGTTCACCCAGCTTCCCCGGTCCGGCGTGATCGCGCTGCAGGCCGGTCTGGTGCTGCCGCTGCTCGTCCGGCGGCGTGCGCCGATGACCGCGTTCGTGCTGACGGCGATCGCGTTCACCGTGCAGTGGTCGCTGCTCGTGTTCCTGCGCGCGGATGTCGCGTTGCTGATCGCGCTCTACAGCCTCACGCTGCACAGCTCACTGCGCCGGCTGCTCTGGGCGTGCGCGATCACGATCGCGGCGTTCGCGTTCGCGGTGGTCCAGGTCGCCCCGATCGCGTCGGTGGCCGAGATCGCGTTCTTCCTGGTCAGCGCGATGACCGCGGCGATCGCGCTCGGCCTGGTGGTCCGGATCCGGCGCTCGCAGCTCGCCGGTCTGCGGGACCGCGCGGCCCGGCTGGAGATCGAGCGCGACCAGCGCACGCTGCTCGCCGTCGCCGGGGAACGCGCCCGGGTGGCCCGCGAGATGCACGACATCCTCGGACACAACCTGTCGGTGATCATCCGGCTCGCGGACGGCGGCGCGTACGCGGTCCGCGTGCATCCGGAGCGCACCGTCGAGGCGCTGACACTGATCGGCGAGACCGGGCGTGAGGCGCTCAACGACCTGCGGCGGACACTCGGGGCGCTGCGCGACGAGTCCGCCGTACCGGAGCTCAGCCCGCAGCCCGGGATCGCGGACGTGGACGCGCTGTGCGAACGGTTCCGGGCTGCCGGTCCGCGGGTCAGCTACCGCACCGCCGGCGAGTTCCCGGCCGACCGCGGGCTGCAGCTGGCGGCGTACCGGATCGTGCAGGAGGCGTTGACGAACACCCTCAAGCACGCCGGGCCGGACACCGACGCGCAGGTGTCGCTCGAGGTCGTCCAGCAGCAACTCCGGATCCGGGTCGAGGACACCGGACCGGTCGGCGTACCACCGCTCGCTCAGACCGACACCGGGCAAGGCCTGATCGGGATGCGCGAGCGGGCAGCCCTGTACGGCGGCGTCGTCCGCAGCGGCCGTACTCCCGCCGGCGGCTGGCGGGTCCAGACCGAACTCGATCTCGCCCCGCAGAGGACATCATGACCACGGTTCTGATCGTCGACGACCAGCCGCTGCAACGCCTCGGCCTCCGGATCCTGCTCGAGTCCGTCCCGGAGACCCAGGTCGCGGGCGAGGCCGAGAGCGGTTCGGAAGCGGTCCGGCGGACCGCCGAGCTGCACCCGGACGTGGTGCTGATGGACATCCGGATGCCCGGCATGGACGGGATCGAGGCCACCCGCCGAATCGTTGCCAGCGGCAATCGCTCGCGGATCCTGGTGCTCACCACGTTCGACCTCGACGAGTACGCGCACGCCGCGCTCCGGGCCGGGGCCAGCGGGTTCCTGCTGAAGGACGCCCGCCCGGACGAGCTGCTCGGCGGCATCCGCGCGGTCGCGGCCGGCGACGCGATCATCGCGCCCGCGCTCACCCGGCGGCTGCTGGATACGTATGCAGGTCAGCTGACCGGCGCCTCCCGGGACGGCGACAGCGGCCGGCTCCGCGCCCTCACCGACCGCGAACGCGAGATCCTGATCGCGATCGGCCGCGGCTGGACCAACCCGGAGATCGCCGCCCGGCTGCACCTGTCCGAGTCGACCGTGAAGACGCACGTCGGCCGGGTACTCGCCAAGATCGGCGCCCGCGACCGCGTGCAGGCCGTCATCTTCGCGTACGACGTAGGACTGGCGTCGCCGAATCCGGCATAGCAGCCACCAGCAGCGGGACCGCCACGGCACAACAGATCCCGAGCACGATCACGCCCGAGTCGTTCGCCAGCACCCCGATCACCGCGGTCACCAGACACGCCGCGATACACGGCCGGAGCAAGGGCTCGGCGGCGAACAGCTCGGCCGCCCGGCCGCGCGGCCGGATCACCAGCCCCGCGGTGAGCACCACCAGGGCCACGACCAGCACGGCCAGCCACGGGCGGCCCCCGAACGACTGCAGGTTGGCGTCGAGCTTGCGGTGCAGGATGCTGCCGGAACCACCGTCGATCACCTGCTGGACGAAGTTCCCCAGATGCGATCGGTGACCCGGACCGCGCGACCAGTCGAGCAGCGCGATTCCGGTGACGGCCACGACCCCTGCCGCGGCGGCGACCAGCACCCAGCGCGCACGGATCTCGGCGACCGCGACCACCAGTACGGCGACGCCCGGCACCAACGCCAGTACTCCCCCGAAGTCCGCACCGAACGACGGCCAGCCGTCCACGATCACCGCTGCCAGGCCGACCGCGATGATCACCAGGATGGCGCGACGGCGGGGCAACACGCTCGCCGCCCAGGCACCGATGACCAGGACCGCCATCGCGAAGACGCCGAAGGCAACGTTCCCGACGCCGTAGAACCGGCCGGCGTCGAGTGGCGACAGGCCCCACAGGCTCGACAGCTGCAGGCGTGAGCCGGTCACCACATCAGCGGCCAGGACGACCGCCGTCACCGCGGCCACGAACCCGGCGGACCCGAACCGCTGTCGCTGCCACGGGCCGAACCTGGCCACCGTGCCGACGATGAGCGCCCAGCCGACCGCACCGATCCACAGCACCAGCGAGGACGCCGCGAACCGCCACCACTGCAGGAGATTCGCCAGGAACGATGCCACCGGCAACGAGGCGCTGACCAGCAGCAGCCACCGCGACCGGCCGAACAGCAGTACCAGTCCGCTGACGATCAGGGCGGCCGCACCGACGATCCAGTAGAACGCGGTGACGTTCCGGTCGATCGTCTGCGCCGCGCCGTCGAACTGCGTCAGCTCCCGGACCAAGGTCTGGGTGTCGCGCGGTGCGCCGGTCGTGGTCCGCAGTACCGATCCGACCGCCCGGTCGGGTGTGGACACGCCCAGCGCGGAGAGCACGGTCGGCGTGAGGTCCGTGAGCTGGACGAGGCCCGGGTGCCGCGTCGAGTTCGCGGTCAGCCAGCCGTTCCCGTTGCCGTGGACCAGCAACGCCTGCAGATGCGGGGACGTTCCGTCGGGCAGGCCAACGATCACCAGTTCGGCCGACGGCACCGTGGCCTGTACCTGGGCGATCGCCGCGTCGAGCCCACCCGCCGAGACCTCGGCGACAGTCAGCGGACACGCCGTCAGGTCGGCCGCCTCCAGTCGTGGGCGGTACCGCGCCACCTGCCCGCGAGCATTCGCCAACGCGAGAGCCGCCCCCGGCCCGACCGCCGTCGCACACCCCCGCTGCGCCGCCCCCGCGGACAGCAGCCCGAACTCCGGGTTGTACGACGACTGCGCACCGAGCGCCTGAATCGCCGACCACTGCGACGGCAACAAGCCGGCCGGATCCTCACACGCGCCGTTGGGCCCACGCGGCGCCGCGGTCCGGACGCCGGTGTTCAACGTCAGCCACCCGTCGGCGGGACACCCGACCACGTCCACCGTCCGCACCGACACCGCCGCGACGGCCGACTGCCCGGCCAGGTTCCACAGATTCGGCGTGGCCCCCGCCGACACATCCGACCACTTCAGCCCGCTCACCCCGAGCACCACCACATGCGCCGAGCCGGCCCCGGCGAACGCCGGAGTCACCGCCCCCAGGACCAGGAACCCGAGCAGCAACGCCGCCAGGGCACGCGCGAGCCGTGCCATGGGTGGACCGTATCCACGATTTCCTGAGTGGGAGCTGAGTCGTAGTACGCATCATGTAGTACGCAGTGTGTACTATGACCGGCATGCGGAGACATCGGTGGTTGCGGCGGGTACTGATCGGGATCGGCAGTGTGATGGTGCTGCTGGCCTGGTACGTGATGGCGATGGCCGCGTTCGGGGCGCGGCACGTGGCGCTGCCCGAGCTGACCGGGAAGTACCAGGTCGGCCGGACGAGTTTCGAGTGGGCCGACACCGGGCGGGCCGATCCGCTCGACCCGCACCACGGGCCGCGCCGGTTGTCGGTCTGGCTCTGGTACCCGGCACCACCCGCGGCGCAGGGACCACATCCGGCGTACGCGCCGGGGCTCTGGTCGAAGCTCGCGTTCGGGGCTCCGGCCGGGTGGTTCGAAACCGACTTCGGGAAGATCCGGGTGCGGTCGATCGACGGCGCCGCGGTGGCCGACGGGCGGTTCCCGGTGGTCGTCCTCGAACCGGGCATGGGCTTCGCGGCACCGCAGTACAGCGCGCTGGCCGAGAGCCTCGCGAGCCACGGGTACGTCGTCGCCGGGCTCACACCGACCTACAGCGCGAACCTGACCGTGCTCGGCGGCCAGGCCGTCCCCGGCAACAAGCAGGGCAACCCGCCGGACATCGGCGGGCACACCGGCGAGGCGCAACGCACCGGCGACCGGCTCGCCACCGAGTGGGCCACCGACGCGCGCTTCGTCGCGACGCAGGTGCTCGCGCTCGGCCGCACCGGCCAGTTCGCCGGCAAGCTCGGGCCGCAGATCGCGTACGTCGGGCACTCGTTCGGCGGGGCGTCGTCGCTGGAGGCCTGCCGGGAGGACCCGCGCTGCGCCGGCGCCGTGGACCTCGACGGCACCCAGTTCGGCCAGGTCGTCGGCACCGGGCTGGCGAAACCGTTCCTGATCCTCGGCGCCGAGGACTCGTGCACGACCGGGACCTGCGGCCCGAAGGCCACCGACCAGGGCGGCGAACAGGCCACCGCGACAAAGTTGCTCAAAGCAAGCACCGGCCGGCACACGCTGATCGTGGTCCCCGGCACGCACCACCTCAACTTCACCGACTACGGCCTGTACTTCCTCGGCCCGCCGCTCCGCGGCCTGATCGGCCTCGGCAGCATCGACGGACGCCGGGCACTGGCGATCCAGAACGACGACGTCACGACGTTCCTGGACCAGGCAACGCGCTAGCCGGTTCGAACCTCGGCCAGGTCGTGGACTGTCCCGTTGACCGCGGCGGCCAGCGCAAGCACGGTGGCACCTCCCAGCACCCCCGGGAGGTTGCCGCTGGCCGTCAGAATCGTCAGCCCACTCCCGGCCAAGCCCGCCGCTGTGGTCCACAAGCCGACGCGCAGACGACCGGGCCCCGGCAGGGCGACGGCCGCCAGGTCGACGTCCGCAACGGTCCGGATCACCTGCCCGGCGACCATCATCAACGCCACCCACCATGCGGCGACGACCGCCAGCTTGACCACCGTCGGGACGGCGAGCTCGCTGTGGACGGCGGCCACCACGCCCGCACCGATCGCCACCGGCAACGCAATCCGCCGGGCCGCGAGCACCGCGAGCTGCACCACCGACCGCAGCCGCGGAATCGGCAACGCCAGCAGGAAACCGACGAACGTCATCGTGTCGAACACCGTGAGGATCCAGGACCGCGCCAACCCCCGCGGCACCGCCCCCGTCAGCTCCAGCACCGCATGCGCCGTCAACCACCCGGCCGCGGTCACGACCACCGCGAGCGCCGCCACCCGCCGCCGCCGCTCCGCCCCGGAGTCCGCCGGCCAGATCGCCGGATGCAACCACATCCCGCCGATCGCCCACACAAGTCGCGGCACGCCGCGCCAGCCGCCGCGGTCCACCTCCCCCGCCAGCTCCGCACCCCACCGCTCGCGGAACACCCGCGGGTACAGCCGGACCAGCACCTCGGGCCCGCTCATGTGAGCCCGAGGTTGCGGAGGCCCGCGTTCGCCACCCGAGCCATCGCCCGCAGCTCCTGCTCCAGTACGCCGCGACCGGACGCGGTGAGCTGGACCGGCCGCTGCCGCCCCTGCTCCTCCAGCGACTCGATCAGCCCCTTGGCCTCCAGGCGGGTCAAGGCGCCGTACAAGCTCCCGGCCCCCAGCCGTTGCCCGGTCAGCTCCTCGATCGCGTTGTTGATCGCATACCCGTGCTTCGGGCCGTCCGCGAGCACCGAGAGCACCAGCGTCTGCGAGTCGTTCGCCTGCATCCCTTCACCGTACTACGCGGCGCGTATCAGGCGAAGTACAACCCGACCGCGAGCAGGGCCGCCCAGCTCAGCCCGGCCAGCAGCAGCACGCGGTCCCGGAAGATCTCGTGCTCCGGTTCCTCGCCCCGCCCGGTCGACACCAGCAGCGCGTACCGGAGCAGCCCGGTGAAGAACGGCAGGAACGAGATCGCCAGCAACTCCCGGTACACGTCGTGCCCGAGGTACTGGAACGCCCACATTCCGTACGACATCGCCGTCCCGAGCAGCGCGACCGTCATCACCTGGTCGAGCCACGACGTCGGGTACGCCGCCAGTACCGGCCGACTGACCGCGTTCCCGGCGCGCTGGTGCTCGGCCTTCCGCTTCCCGGTGACCAGGAACATCGCCCCGAACAACGACACCAGCAGGAACCAGTGCGACACCGGCAACCCGGCCGCCGTCCCACCGGCCGCCGCCCGCAGTACGAACCCGAGCGCGACGATGATCAGGTCGATCACCGCGACATGCTTCAGCCCGGCGACGTACAGCACCTGCGCGACCAGGTACGCCGCGGCCAGCGCGAACGTCTGCCACCCGAGACCGCTCACGATCGCGAGACCGACCAACGCCGACGTGACGCCGAACACCGCCGCCACCAGCGGGCTGAGCGCACCGGAAGCGACCGGCCGCAACTGCTTGCGCGGATGCCGGCGGTCGTCGGGCGCGTCCCGGATGTCGTTGAACGCGTAGATCGCCACCGACAGCAGGATGAACCCGGCCGCCGCGATCGCCGCCCGCATCAGGACGGCCGGCGACTCCAGCGCGCCCGCGGCGGCCGGCGCGGCGAAGAGCATCACGGCCTTGTGCCACTGCTGCGGACGGCTCAGCCGCAGCAGCGACCGCGCCGTACTCTCGTGCCGGACCGGCTGCAGAACGGTAGTCATTTCGCCGTCACATAGAAGAAGTCGCGCTGGTCGGGGACCAGGTAGCGGTCGGGCGGAGAGCTGATCGACGGCAGCAGGCGGTGCCCGGTAACGGTGCCGTTCGGCCCCGGCTGCTCGATGTCGAAGCTCACGATCGCCGAATGGATGTCGAGCTCCATGCCCTGCACGATGCCGGCCTGGTGCATCGCCGCGGCCAGCGTGGCGAGCGTGAGCTTGCTGCCGACAACGTAGATCAGGTTGCCGTGGGCATCGGTTCCGAGACCGGACCGCCAGGTGTACTGGAACTGGCTCTTGACGGTTCCCCAGCGCCCGTTCGCGTTCACCGTCAGCCCCGGCACGATCTGGCCGTCGACAATCACCGGGTCGAGGTTCTGCCGGACCGCGACGACGTCCTTGGTCATCCGTACCGTCTGGTTCCAGGTGCCGATCCGGACCGAGCCGTCGCGGTAGATCACCGCCGACGCGCGGCCGTTCACCAGGGGTATCGCGGCGGACTCGGTCGTCCACCAGCCCCCGTGCGAGTCGTTCATCTTGAACCCGGCGTTGAACGTCGCCACCAGGTTCGGCCGGTCGGACTGCGGGACGGAGTACCCGTTCCTGGAGGCCATGCCGACGAGCGGCTCGCGGGTCCCGGGCATCAGGTGCAGGTGGTAGGTGCCGCGCGGCATCAGCGCCGCCGCGGCCGTGACCGGCAGGTGGCCGGGGTCGGTCCGGAACCAGCTCGTCCAGAGCAGCGGTACGCCGGAGCGCCGCGCGACCGACCACACGCCCTCGCCCTGCAACGGCGGGACGCCCGGCAGCAACCGGACCACCGGCAACCCGGCAGACGTCGGGCTCGCCTTCGGCTCGCCGGCCGTCGGACCTGTCGTTGCCGGAACCGTGACGTCGATCGGTGCGCCGGTCGCGGGCGGCTGCTGGTGCGAATACTTCCAGGTCTCGATCGCGTCGATCAGACCGCCGCCGCCGTGGTCGCGGAACCACTCGACGGTCCGCACGCTGAAGCTCGCGTTGCCCGGGTAGAGCAGCGCGCGGACGTACGAAACCGCGGGGACGACCAACAACAGGCACACGACCAGCGCGATCCAGCGCTTGCGGATCCGGCGACGACGCTTCCGGTTCATCTTCATCGCCACGCCGCCGGAAGCAGCTTGCGGGGCAGCAGATTCAGCACGCGTACGGCCAGACTCATTGCTCCCGGCACCCAAACGACCGCCTTGTGCAGCTCGACCGCCGCCGCGACCCGCCGGGCCACCCGCTCCGGCGTCGTCGCCAACGGCGGTTTCGGCAACCCCGCGGTCATCCGCGTCGTCACGAACCCGGGCCGTACGACGAGCACCCGGACGTCGGACTGCCGTCCGAGTACCAGCGCCGTCGAGTCCGCGAGCTGTTTGCCGAGCGAGTACGCCGCGATCGACGCCCGCGGCCGGACCGCGGCAGCCGACGACAGCAGCACGATCTGCTCGGGCTTGCGCCGTACCAAGGCCTGCAGCAGCAGGGAGATCGCCGTGCCGTTGACCTGCAGGCCCTCCGCGAACGACTTGGCCGCCATCGATCCGACCGCGACGATCGCCAGCTCCAGCGGGTGTTGCGCGCACGCGTGGTCGAGCATCCCGTCGAGTTCGCCGGTGTCGAGCGCCGCGTCGTACTCCGTCGTGGACACCGGGTAGCCGGCCTCGCGGAGCTTCTCGGCGTTGCGCCAGAGCTCGCCGCTCGGGCGGCCGGCCAGGATCACGTGCCGCGGCGCGGGGCCGAGCAGTTGCATCAGTACCGCCATTCCGATCTCCGAGGAGCCGCCGACGAGGAGCACCGAACCCATGGTCATGACAGCAGTCCGAGCCGCTCGGCGAGGCCGGACGTCCAGCGCCCGGCCGGATCCAGCCGGTGCTGCGTACGCCGCCAGGTCGGTAACCGCGGGTACATCAACGGGATCAGCTCCGGGTCGGTGACCGCGTCCTTCGCGAGGTACACCCGGCCGCCGGCGCCCGCGACCAGCTTGTCGATCGGGTGCATGGTGCCGGGCTGCAGGTGCCGCGCCGGGAGGTCGACCGCGAGCGTCCAGCCCGGGATCGGGAACGACAGCGCCCCCGCCGTACCGAACCCGAGGTTCTTCAACGTGGCCAGCGCCGGCGTCAGCCCGTGCGTCCCGAGGTACGCGAGTACCTCGTGGATCGTGCCGATCTCGTCGGGCGGTACGGCGAACTGGTACTGCACCAGCCCGCCCTGCCCGAACGCCGCGGGCCAGCCGTCGGCGCGGTCCAGCGGGCACAACGCGGGACGCATCGCGACGAGCTGCGAGTTCGCGGACCGGCTCAGGTGCCACCGGGCGGCCGAGGCGGTGGCGATCGTCGCGCCGGTGACCACGCCCGGCCCGGGCAGCGAGCGCCGCCGGCGTCCCGCGGGCAACCGGTTCTCGGGGTACGGCGCGACGGCGCCCGGGAGGTCCAGCGTCGAGGCGCCGTAGAACTCGTCCACGATGCCGCGGCCGAGGCTCGCACCGTGCGCGTGCGCGTCCAGCCAGGCGACCACGTGCCGTTCCGGATCGAGCTCCTGCCGGGTCGCGGCGGCGCGCATCGCGGCGACGGTCTCGTCCAGCGACCGGGTCCGGCGGCGGTTCCGGATCAGCCAGCCGGTGTCGACGCGCTGCAACTGGATCGCCGCCCGGAGGATCACGCCGGTCAGTCCCATCCCGCCGATCGTGGCCCAGAAACCGTCCGGGTCCTGGCCCGCGGACAGCTGGGCGATCGTGCCGTCCGACCGCAGCAAGGCGATCCACAGCACGTGCTGGCCGAACGATCCCGCGCCTGGGTGGTTCTTCCCGTGCACGTCGGACGCGATCGCCCCGCCGAGCGTGATCCGCTCGGTGCCGGGAACCACCGGAAGTTTCCAGCCGAGCGGGAGGGTCTGGTCGATCAGGTCCGACAGCAGCGCGCCGCCCTCGACGACCACGACACCGTTGCCTTCGTCGAACGACACGATCCGGTCGAACGCGGTCAGCTCGAGCACCTCAGCGTGCGCAGCACCCGGGAGGGCCGCGTCACCGTAGCTCTTGCCGGCACCGCGCACGGTGAGCCGCGGCGCGGCCAGGACCGCGTCCACGAGCCCGCCGTCGAAGGTCGGTCGCCACACCTCACACGTGCGGCGCATCGTGCGGCCCCAGCCGGACAGCGACTCGGTGCCGTGATCTTCGGGTGTCACGTTTTCGACGCTAGGCACGACGCACTGAGAGCGTGCTGAGTCAGAACCGGAGCGGCGGCACTCAGGCGTTCCTCAGGGGTCGCCAACGAGACTGGGCCGAGGGGTTTCTCGGGAAGGAGCAACCGGTTTGCCGTCGATCTCCCGGCTCCGGCGTGCCAGTGTGCGGAGCAGATCGACCGCGGCCGCGATCGTCGTCGTCGCGGCGGCGATGGCGCTCGGCGCCGGCGTTCTGCTGCTGCTCCTGCAGCGGGCGCTGATCAGCGCGGCCTCGGACGCCGCCGACGGGCGGGTCGCCGACGTCGCCGCCCAGGTCGGCGCGGAAGGTGTCGACAACCTCGGCGCGGACCTCGCGAAGACCACCCGGGCGAGCCAGATCGTGCAGGTGCTGGACAGTTCCGGACAGGTGGTCGCGGCGTCGTCGGCGCGCGCGGAGACCGTGCCGCTGACCCGGTTGCGGCCGGGCGCCGGCAAGGTACTGCGCGCCGAGGTCGGCGAGATGCCCTTGCTGGACGACGATCACGACTACCTGATCGTTGCCCGCGGCGTCCAGTACGGCGGTACGACGTACACCGCGGTGGTCGCGTCGTCGGTCGAGACGCAGCGCGCGACCGTTGCCACCGTCACGCAGTACCTGCTGCTCGGGTTCCCGGTGCTGCTGATCGTGGTCGGGGCGGCGAGCTGGATGCTGACCGGGCAGGCGCTCCGGCCGGTGGAGCGGATCCGGTCCCGGGTGCAGGGCATCGAGTCGAGCGACCTGACCGAGCGGGTCCCGGTACCGGAGACCGACGACGAGATCGCGCGGCTGGCCGCGACCATGAACGAGATGCTGGACCGGCTGCAGGCCGGGCAGGCGAACCAGCGGCGGTTCGTCGCGGACGCCAGCCACGAGCTCCGGTCGCCGCTCGCGACCGTGTCGGCCGGGCTGGACGTGATCGAGCCGACGGCCCGCGGGCAGGCCTGGCAGGGACTGCACGAGCTGATGAAGGGCGAGGCCGTCCGGATGCAGCGGCTGGTCGAGAACCTGCTGCTGCTCGCGAAGGCCGACGACGCCGCGCTGCCGCTGCACCGCTCCGACGTCGACCTCGACGACCTGCTGGACACCGAGGTACGGCGGCTCCGGGCGGCGCAGCGGCTCCAGGTGCAGGCCGACGTACAACCGGTCCGTGTGGTCGGGGATCCGCTGCGGCTCAGTCAGCTGATCCGGAACCTGGTCGAGAACGCGGCGACCGCGGCGCACAGCACGGTCCGGCTGAGCGCGACCGAACAGGACGGCCGGGCCGTCGTCACGGTCGAGGACGACGGCGACGGGATCCCGGAGAGCGACCGGGAGCGGGTGTTCGAGCGGTTCGTCCGGCTCGACACCAGCCGGGCGCGGGCCAGCGGCGGCTCCGGACTGGGGCTGTCGATCGTCCAGGAAATCGCCAAAGCGCATCACGGAACCGTCACATTGGCCCCGGCAGCCTCACAGGGAACCGTCGCAACGGTCACGTTGCCGCTGCCGACACGCTGACTCAGGTTGCTCTCAGCAAGCTGGCACGACACTGGAATCATGCGGGTGCTGATAGTCGAGGACGAGGTCCCCCTGGCCGAGACGGTTCGGCACGGGCTGACCGAGGACGGGTTCGTGGTCGAGGTCGTGCACAACGGTGAGGACGCCGTCTGGGCCGCGACCGAGCACGCGTACGACGTCATCGTGCTCGACATCATGCTGCCGAAGCTGAACGGCTACAAGGTGCTCGAGCAGATCCGCGAGCGCGGCGTCTGGTCGCCGGTGCTGATGCTGACCGCGAAGGACGGCGACTACGACCAGACCGACGCCTTCGACCTCGGCGCCGACGACTACCTGACCAAGCCGTTCAGCTTCATCGTGCTGGTCGCCCGGCTGCGGGCACTGATCCGCCGCGGCGCCCCCGAGCGCCCGGTCGTGATGACCGCCGGCGACCTGGTGCTGGACCCGGTCCGGCGCCGGGTGGAGCGGGCCGGCCAGGAGATCGTGCTGACCCGCCGCGAGTACGGGCTGCTCGAGTTCCTGATGCGGCACCGCGGCGAGACCGTGAGCAAGAGCGAGATCCTGGAGAGCGTCTGGGATCCGGCGTTCGAGGGTGATCCCAACGTCGTCGAGGTCTACATCCGGTACCTGCGGCTGAAGCTCGACGCGCCGTTCGAGCGGAACGCGATCCAGACGCTGCGCGGTATGGGCTACCGCCTCGACCCCGACGGCGGCTGAGCTGTGCAGTTGCTGTCCCGCACCGCCGTCGGTCTGCTCTTCACACTGCTCGGCACGATCGCGTTCGTCGTCCAGGCGGACGCTGCCGTCGAGGGTGACGGGCTGGCCGCGTTCGACCCGCAGCTGACCGCGAATTTCGTTGCCCACCGCACCGATGTACTGAGCTTCTTCGCCCGCGCGATCACGTTCGTCGGCCAGGTCCCGGTCCTCACCGCGCTCACCGTGGTGGTCGCGGGCCTGATCCGGCTGCGCATCCACCGCTGGCGGCCGGCCGTCGTACTCGCAGCCGGGATGGTGGGCGCGGCGCTCCTCACCTACGTACTGAAGGTCCTGATCGGCCGGCACCGGCCGGACGCGCACCTCGTGATCGGCACGATCGACACCGGGTTCTCGTTCCCGTCCGGGCACACCCTGAGCGGCACGGTCTTCTTCGGGCTGCTCGCCGCACTGCTCTGGTACACGGGCGTCTCGCGGGCGGTGAAGATCGCCGGCACGGCGCTTGCGGTGGTGCTGAGCATCGCGATGGGACTGAGCCGGGTGTACCTCGGCTTCCACTGGGCGACCGACGTACTGGCCGGGTGGACGGTGGCGGTGACCTGGTTGGGTCTGCTCGCCACGGTCGTGCATCTGGTCAGCTCGTCGCGGGCGGGTCGAGCCGATAGCCGTGACCCCGGAGCGTCGACACCGTAGGCAGCCGGACCGACGGTACGGCGGCCCGCGCGGACTCCAGGCGGCGCCGCAGCGCCGCGATCGTGACGTCGAGCGTCTTCGTCGAGCCGTACCAGTTCTCGTCCCAGACCGTCGCCATCAGGTCCTCGCGGGACAGCGCGGCACCGGCGTTCAGGACCAGCGTCTCCAGGAGCTCGTACTCCTTCGGGCGCAGCGGGAACTCGGCGGCGGCGACCGTACAGCGGCGGGCCGCGGTGTCCACGGTCAGGTCCGCGATCGCCACCGGCCCCTCGACCCGCGGCGCCGGGCGACGGCGGAGATGCGCCCGCAGCCGCGCCAGCAGCACCGTCAGGCTGAACGGCTTCACCAGGTAGTCGTCCGCGCCGGCATCCAGCCCCGACACGATGTCGATCTCCTCGCCGCGCGCGGTCAGCATCACCAGCAGCAGCCCCGGCAGCTCGGCCCGCAGCCGGCGGGCGAGGTCCACGCCGTCGGCGTCGGGGAGTCCGAGGTCCAGGAGGACAACCTCGGCCTGTTCCCGACGCGCGACAGCCAGACCGGCGCGACCGGTCTGCGCCCAGAACGTCTCGTACCCGTTCCCGGTCAGCGCCCGTTCGAGCAACCGCCCGATCCGGTCATCGTCCTCGACGATGACCACCGGAGTACGTTCGGTCGTGGACTTCACACCCCTGACCGTAGGACCGGCCAACTGAGGACAAGCTGAGTCACAGCTCCCGCAGCTCCTCCACCGCGGGCCGGGTCGACCGCTGCGCGCTGGCCAACGCGCCGGCCGCGATCGCCGCCACCGCGACCACGAGCGTCACGCCCAGATACGGCCACGGCACGGCCGCCGACGACGGTGGCGGGTCGAACACCCCGGTCAGCACCTTGATCAGCATCCCGGACAACCCCCAGGCCACCAGCGCGCCGCCGGCCAGGCCACCGATCGTCACCGCCAGCGCCTCGCTCAGCACCAGCCCGCGCAACTGCGCCCGGCGCGCCCCGAGTACGGTCGCGATCGCGAAGGTACGGCGTCGTTCGGCCAGCCCGAGCGCCAGCACCAGACCACCCGCGCCGGCCGCGATCAGTACCGCGAACGCCAGCTCGAACCGGGTCAGCCCGGCCAGATCGACCGATGTCAGGCTGGAGCCGACCTGCGCCCGGACCTGGGTCAGATCGGTGACCTTCGCCGAGTCGCCGAGCTTGCTCCGGACGGCGTCCGCGACGGCTTTCTGGTTCTTGCCGCCGGTGTCGACGAGGAACGAGCCGATCGCGTCGCTCCCGGTCGCCTTCGCGACGTACGCCGCGTTCGCGACGAAGAAGCTGTCCCGCGGCGCGGTCGGGAACTCCTTGACGATCCCGGCGTAGTGGAAGGCCACGGTCCGGAACCCCTTCGTCCGGCTGTCCTGCAGCCGCAGGCGGATCAGGTCGCCGGGCGACAGCTGGAAGTCCTTCACGGTTTCGTCGCTGACCAGGATCGAGTCCGGCCGTTGCGCGAGCTGCTGCAGCAACGAATGCGCCGTACCGCCGAGGAAGTACGCGTCCTGCAGCGCGGTCGATCCGGCGATCGTGTCAGGCCGTACGCCGTAGAAGTCCTGCAGGTCCGAACCGACGTACGCGAGCCGGTGCTGCAGCGGTTCCACCCGGCGTACTCCGGGGATCGCGGCCAGCGTGCTGCCCGCGGCCGGGCCGACGACGACGCCGGGCGACTCGGTGACCGTGACGTCCGCGCCGTTCGTCAGAACCGCGTCGGCCTCCGCCTGCTGCCGGTACGTCGCGTTGAACGTCGCCGTCGACACCGCGAACGAGATCGCCAGCGCCAGCAGTACGACGGATCGCACCAGCGGCGTGCGCTGCCGGGACATGCTCGCCGCGGTCGTCCGCGCCAGCGGTCCGGTCAGCGGCCGGACCAGCGCGGTCAGCGGGCCACGTCCGTACTTCAACGCCAGCGATGCGAGGCGCCAGAGCAGCAAGGCGCCGCCGATCCACAGCAACGCCGGGCCGAAGAACGCCCAGTACGACACGGAGATCTGCGGTACGCCCTCGGGCGCGAGCACCAGCGAGTAGTTGTTGCTGCTCGACGCGCGGAACACCAGCAGCGAGACGACCAGGCAGATGACGTCGAGCCCGAGCCGCATCCACAACGGGCTGCGGGCGCGCTCGACCTGCCGGCGTGCGGCGACCACGCTGCTCCGGCGCAGATCACGGACCGCGGGCAGCAGTACCGTCAGCGCCGCGATCAGCAGGCCGACGCCGGAGGCGATCCCGAACCACAGCAGGGTCGCCCCGGTTCCGGCGCCGAACGACGTACTGCCGAACGCGGTCCCGCCGACGATCGCCGCCACCGCCACGCCCAGGATGCCTCCGAGGACGCCGACCAGCGCGGACTCCAACGCGGCCAGCCCGACTACGCGGCGGATACCGAAGCCGCGCACCCGCAGCAGGGCCTGCTCTCGCCGTCGCCGGACCGCGCCGGATCCGGCGACCGCGGCCGTCAGCAGGGCCGCGAGGACGGCGCCCGGCAGGCCGAGGCAGAGGAACAGGATCTGCGCGTACGCCGCGTCGCTCCGGGCCGCGTCGAGCGCCGCCGCCAGGTTGTCACCTACGACGGCCGCTCCCGCGGACCCCGCCTCCAGGTTGTGGGCGGCACCAACGACACTGGTGTACGCGGCGGCCGGGGCGTGCGGGAGGGACGCCGTCCGGTTCGCGTGGATCTGAGTGGTTGCCTGGTTCATCAGTTGCGCGAAGCGGTCGGCGGGCAGCAGGACGACGTTGTCCGGTGGTGCGGACGGCTGGGACTGCGGTGGAGCGCCGACCTTCTGGAACAGCGAATCCGCCTGCGGCAGGTCGATCACGCCGTCCACCGTGACCTGCACCGGCGGCCGTCCGGGGCGGCCGATCCGGATCGTGTCGCCGGGAGCCGCGTGCAGGTTCGCCGCGGTCTGCTGCGCGAGCAGTACGCCGTCCGGGCGGCCGGTCAGCTGCCGTACCTCGCCCGGGAACGCGGTGCGGTAGTCCTTCGGGATACCGAGCACCACCCCCGGTCCGGTCGACTGCGTCGAGCCGCCGATCGTTGCCTGGAACCCCGTCGTACGGCCGAACCGGACCGGTAGCGCGGTCGTGATGCCGGGGGTCCGGCGTACGGCGGCGAGCACAGCCGCGGGGTCGCCGCCTGGCTGGACCTCGACCTGCCAGTCGACCGCGACGGTGGCGATCGCGCGCTGCGTCATCGTCGCCTTCGAGGCAGTCAGGAACGCGCCGATCGCGGCGATCAACGCGACCGACAGGCCGACGCCCGCCGCCGTCGCCAGCAACCGCCACGCGCGGTGCCGCACCAGGCCACGCAACCAGAGCATCATCAACGGACACCTTCCATGGTCGGTACGACGAGACGTCCGTCGTGCATCTGCCAGTGCTCGTCCAGTCGATCGGCGACCGCTGGATCGTGCGTCGTCACGACGAGTGCCGCGCCGGTCTCGTCCGCTGCCTGCAGCAGTACGTCGAGCACGTGGGCGCCGGTGTCCGCGTCGAGCTGACCGGTCGGCTCGTCCGCGAGGACGAGGCGTGGGCGGAGGGCAATCGCCCGCGCGATGGCCACCCGCTGTGCCTGGCCGCCGGACAACGTGTCCGCCAGTTGATCCGCCAAGGCCGCGACACCGACCGACTCCATCGCCGCTGTCGCACGCCGGTCCGCCTCGTCCTCGGAGACGCCGGTGAGTACGGCGGCGAGGCCGACGTTCTCCTGCACCGTCAACGCCGGCAGCAGGCTCGGGCCTTGGAAGACGACGGCGATGTCCCGCGACCGTTCATCGCCGGACTCGGGCCATTCGACCGTTCCGTCGGTCGGGGTCTCGAGGCCGGCCAGCAAATGGAGCAATGTCGACTTCCCGGACCCGGACGATCCGGTGATCGCGATCCGCGCGCCTGGGTCGACCTCACACGTACAACCGTGCACCGCGACCACAGCTTGGTCCCCCTGCCCGAATGTGCGGGCAGCGTCCGTACACCGAACCAACGTCATCCCACAACCCTCCCGTCGGCCAACGCCACCACCCGATCCGCAATCTCCGTCACCGCCGCACTGTGCGTCACCACCAGCACCCCCCGCCCGTCCCGAGCCCGCGCCCTGATCAACTCCAGCACCACCTGCTCCGTCTGCCCGTCGAGCTCCCCCGTCGGCTCATCCGCCAGCAAGACCTCCGGATCATTGCCCAAAGCAACCGCAAGCCCCGCCCGAGCCAACTCCCCACCCGACAACTCCCGAGGCAAAGCCGCCCCCCGCTCCCCCAGCCCCACCCATTCCAGCAACTCCTCAGGCTTCACGGGTTTGCTGCGGGCTTGGGCTAACTGGATGTTTGCTCGTACTGAGAGGTGGGTGAGTAGGTTGCCGGACTGCAGCAGGACGCCTAGGCGGCGTCGGCGGATGCGGGCTCGGTCGGGTTCTGGGCGGTGGCTTATGCGTTCGCCTGCGAGAGTGACTGCGCCGCCGTCAGGCTCGTCCAGGCCGGCCAGGCAGGCGAGGAGGGTGGACTTGCCGGAGCCGGACGGGCCGACCACGGCGACCACCTCGCCGCGGGCGACATGCAGGCTGACGCCGCGGAGTGCGAGCGTCTCCTCGTCCCCCGAACGGTAGAACCGGTACAGATCGTCGCACCGCAGTACATCGGCGCCCATCACGCCCACCGGAACGAGTCGGAGACGGTCTTCCACGGGTCGACGTTGTCGGCGTTCACCGGACCCACCAGGGTCAGCGCGACCAGCTTGCCGCCGCGGTAGAACAGGTATCGCTCGAAGGCGTCCCGCACCACCTTCCCGGTCACCGGATCCTGCGCCGAGTCCCCCTGGTACGTGACCAGCACGACCTTCCCCGCGGACCGGCTGATCTCGCTCACCTTGCCCATCGCGAACCGCGGCACGCTCCGCCCCAGCTCGGCGACGACCGTACTGCTCACCGACTGCGCCGTCGGCGCCGACGACGTACTCGACGGCGCGGTCTCGATCCGGTTCAGCTTGTCGGTGAACGACGTCGTCGTCCCGCTCACCGTGCGCGCCCACCCCTCCGGCACCTTCACCGAGAAACCGGCCCCCTGGAACGCGACGAATGCCTGGTTGTCCGGGATGTCCCCCGGCGGATTCGACTCGGTCGCCACCGGCTTCGACGGCTGAACCGGCTGAACCGGCTGAACCGACTGGCTCGAAGGCTGAGCCGACGGCTTGGGCGCACTTGAGGTCGAGGACGACTGCGCAGGAGACGGCGCGGCAGAGCCGCCACCGCAGCCAGTCATGAGAACGGCGGCACCGAGACACAGCACGAGGATCTTCATGCCGTCGACGCTAGGAAGCGGCGGGTAAGCGTCCGCCCCGCCCGAGGTTAGAGGACGGCAAAACCTTCCCCCACCACACCTTCCACCCCGGCATGATGGTGAAATGCGGCGTCGTGTCGTCAGAGTCGCCCTCGCGGCCGCCCTGGTCTCGCTGATCCTGGTGGCGGTCCCGCTGGCGATCGGCATCCGGATCTCGTTCTTCGCCGACGAACGCGCCGAACTCGAACGCGCCGCCCTGGCCGCCGCGGTCCAGGTCGGCCCCGACTTCACCGCCAACGACCCGGTCGAACTGCCCCGCCCACCCACCGACGGCCAACTCGCGGTCTACGACCGAACGCTCCACCGACGCGCCGGAACCGGACCACAGTCCCCCGACGACACCACCCGCGCCGGACTGGCCGGCCACGCCGTCCAAGGCAGCTCGGCCGGCTCGCTCGTCGTCGCCGTACCGGTGGCATCGTCCGAGCAGGTGATCGGCGTCGTCCGCGCGTCCTCGCCGGTCAGCGCGGTCTGGACCCGGATCGTGCTCGCCTGGCTCGCCGTCCTCGGCGGCGCCGTCGTCGCGCTGCTGATCGGCGTAGCGGTCGCGACCTGGCAGGCGAAACGCCTGAGCGCCCCGCTCGAGTCGCTGGCCCGGACCGCCGACGCGGTCGCCGCCGGTGACCTGTCGGCCCGCGCCACCCCGACCGGCATCGCCGAGGTAGATGCTCTCGGCAACGCCCAGAACGCCATGGTGGAACGGCTTGCGCGGGTCCTGGACCACGCCCGCCGGTTCGCCACCGAGGCAGCCCATCAGCTCCGTACGCCGTTGGCCGGGCTCCGCCTGACCCTCGAATCCGCCCAGACCGACCCGACCGCCGACCCCCGCGACGCGGTCGACGACGCGCTCCGCCAGACCGGCGGCCTGCAACGGACCGTCCAGGACGTCCTCGAACTCTCCCGGCTGCCTGCCGACGGCCCGCGCGGCGCCGCCGTCACGATCGCGGACCTGTTCGCCGAGACCGAGCACCGCTGGCACGGCCTGCTCGCCGACGCCGGCCGCCGGCTCGTCGTCACGATCGAGCCGCCGGTCGGCGACCGCTCCGTACCGCTGGCGAGCTGCCGGCAGATCCTCGACGTACTGCTGGACAACGCCCACACGCACGGCCGCGGCACGGTCCAGGTCACGGCCCACGACGTCCTCGACACCACCGCGATCGACGTCGAGGACGAGGGCAGCATCACCAGCGCTGCCCCCGCCCCCTTCGACAACGGCTCCAGTGATCACGGCTCCACGATCGGGTTGCCGCTGGCCCGCAACCTGACCGAGTCAGCGGGCGGCCGGCTCACCCTCGCGGCAGCGTCGCCGACCCGCTTCCGGCTGCTGCTGCCCGACGACCGGTCAGGGTAGCGACCGCAGCTGCTGCGCGGACGCCGCGCTCTGGAAACCGCGCAGCGGGAGGAACACGCCCTGGTTCCCGACGACCCGCTGCCCCTGCTTGCTGATCACGAACTTGATCAGCTCCTGCAGCACCGGGTCCATCGCACGGCCCGGCGCCTTGTTCAGGTTCAGGTACACCAGCCGGCTCAGCGGGTACTGCGCCGACGCGACGTTCTCGTACGTCGGTGCGTACGCCGGATCGTTGTCGTGGTTGCTCAACGACAGCACCTTCACCGGCTGGTCGACGTACGCCATGCCCGTGTACGCGATGCCGTACGGGTCGGTCGTCACGCGCTGGGCCTGCTTGAAGACCGTCGTGTCCCAGGAGACCTGCGGGTCGGTGCCGGCCGCCCGCCACTCGCCGCGGTTGCCGTTGTAGTCGAGGACGCGCTCGCGGACGAACTCCTCGAACCCGTTCCACGGCTGGATGCCGTAGATGTGGATCGGCTTGTCCTTCCACTCGCCGGTCAGGCCGAGGTCGCCCCAGGTCCGGATCGGCGTACCGCCGCGGTTGTGCGTGGTGGACAGCAGCCGGTCGAGCTGGTCGAACGACAGCTTGTTGATCGGGTTCGACGCGTTCACCACGAAGCCCATCGAGTCCAGGAACCCGAAGTGCCGGTAGCTGCCGCCGGAGATCGGGATCGAGGTCGGCCCGTAGCCGAACTTGGCCCGGAACGCGACGTCGTCGGACGGCTTGAGTTCGCGGGACACGAACACGCAGTCGAGCTTCCCGTCGATCAGCGCGAGCGCGCCGAGGCTGCCGGCGTACGGCGGGTCGATGGTGATCTTCACCTTCGGGTACATCCGGGTGAACTCGGTGACCCAGTCCTTCGAGAGCGCCGCGAGCACGTCGGACGCGGCGCAGTTGTAGGTGCCGCTGAGCTTGTTCTTGCCGAGCGGTTTGTACGCGGCGAGGCTGCTGTCGAGGCTCGGCTGGAGCAGCTCGGGCGTCGGCGTCGGCCGGCCGTGCTCCTGGTTGTACTTGTCCTGCTCATCGGTCTGCTTGGTGACCGTCTGCTGCGGCGCGACGGCCCAGATCGCCAGCTCCTTCGCGTTCAGGTCGGGAACGGCCAGGGCACTGACGGCGCCGGCGGCGGTCAGCGCCGCGCACGTGGCCAGGATCGTCGCGAGTCGTACCGGGCGGTGTCTCATGCTGTCCTCCTCGGGGGTGGACCGTCACCGTAGGAAGGAGCGTTGGTACGGCCTACGTTGCGCGCGTTCCCGGCGTTGAGTTCATAAAGATCACGGCCGCCGGCCGGTCCGCTGAAGCGGCGTTCGCCGTAGGGTTCGGGCTGTGCGCCTGATCAGTGTTGCCGTGCGGAGGCCGCGGCTGCGGTTGCGCGACCAGCTCCTGCTGCTGGTGACCGCGCTGGTCGCGGCCACGCTCGTGATCTCGGTGGTGATCGCGACGTACGTCGTTCGCGCGATCGTGCAGCGGCAGTTCGAGATCCGGGCGCTGACGATCGCCCGCGGGGTGGCGCTGGACACCCGGTACGCGGCGTGGCTCGGGAACGGTCCGCCGGTGGCGGGCGGTCCGGTCCAGCTCGAGGCGGAGCGGGTCCGGGCCGGGACGAACGCGCAGTACGTCGTGGTCGCGGACACGTCCGGGATTCGTTACAGCAGCCCCGATCCGGGACAGGTCGGCGTCCGGACCGGGCCGGAGCTGGCCGTCGTGCGCACGGGCGGTCAGCTGATGACGATCGACCACGAGCCGTCCGGTACGTCGGCCACCGGCAGTGTCCCGCTGCGCGCGGCCGACGGCCGGATCGTCGGCACGGTCAGCGTCGGGCTGGCGATGAGCCGCGTGAACGAACGCGTCTGGACCCTCACCCGCCAACTCGTTGCCGGCGGCATCGTCTCGCTGCTGCTCGGTGTCGGCGGCGCGATCGCGCTGGCCCGCCGCTTCCGCCGTACCACCCACGGCCTGGAACCCGCCGAGCTGGCCGACCTCCTCCGCGGTCAGGAGGCGATCCTCAGCGGCGTCCGCGACGGCGTCCTCGCCGTCGACCCCACCGGCACCGTCACAGCTTGCAACGCAGAAGCCGAACGCCTGCTCGACCCACCTCCGGTGGTGGGCAGAGCCGTCGAGGAGGCGGGGTTGCCGAGGGTCGTGGTCGAGTTGCTGACGCGGGTGGAAGCGCCGGTGGGTGAGAGTGTGGTGATCGGGGACAACACGTTGCGGGCGACCCGGCTGGCGGTGGTGCGCGACGGCGTCGACCTCGGGCAGGTGCTGGTACTGCGGGACCACTCGGACCTCGACCACATCGCCCGCGAGCTCGAGGCGACCCGCGCACTCACCGACGCGCTCCGGGCGCAGGCCCACGAACACAACAACCGCATCCACGCGGTCTCCGGCATGCTCGGGCTCGGCCACGTCGACGAGGCCCGCGACTACCTCCGCGAACTCGGCGGCTCCACCACCGTCTGGGGCGACCGGATCGCCGACCCCTACCTGGCCGGGCTGCTCACGGCGAAGTCGGCCGCCGCCTCGGAGGCCGGCGTACAACTGCGGCTCGGGGAAACGACCTGGGTCGACGGACGCCTGACCCAGCCCCTGGACTGCATCACCGTCGTCGGCAACCTGGTCGACAACGGCATCCGCGCCGCCGCCGGATCCGCCGCTGCATGGGTCGAGGTCACGCTCGCCTCGGACGAGCACGCGCTGGTAGTCCACGTCGTCGACTCCGGCCCCGGCGTACCGGAGGCGTCCCGAGCGGAGATCTTCCAGCAGGGCTTCACCACCCGGGACCTCGGCCGCGAGAACCACGGCCTCGGCCTGGCCCTCGCCCGGCGTACCGCCCGCCGCTACGGCGGCGACGTACAACTCACCAACCCCGGTGTGCACGGGGCGGTGTTCTCGGCGCGGCTGGAGGGCGTTGTCGCGGCCGCGGGGGTGGTGGTGCCGTGAGGCTGCGGGTGCTCGTCGTGGACGACGACTTTCGGGTGGCGAAGTTGCACGCCGACGCGATCGACACGATCGCGGACTGCGAGACGGTCGGCCAGGCTCGGAGCGCGGGCGACGCGATCCGCCTCGCGCGGACCCACCGCCCCGACCTCGTACTGCTCGACGAATACCTCCCGGACGCCCCCGGTACGACGCTGATCGGCCGGCTGGGCGCGCCGTGCATCATGATCACCTCGGCGAACGATCCCGGCACGGTCCGCCGGGCCTTCGCGGCCGGGGTCGTGAACTACATCCTCAAGCCCTTCCCGATCGAGGTCCTCGCCGAGCGCGTCACGGCGTACGCGCGCAGCTTGGCGACCCTCACCGGACCGCGCGCGGTCGACCAGTCGCAGATCGACCACGCGTACGCGGTCCTGCACAGCGGCGACCTGCCTGCCGCCAAGGGCCGCTCGCAGGAGACCACCGCCCTGGTCCGGGACATCCTGATCGCCGCCACCGGATCGGTCACCGCGGCGCAGGTCGCCGAGGACGCCGGCCTCTCCCGCGGCACCGCCCAGCGCTACCTCGCCGACCTCGCCAAGACCGGCCGCGTCACCCTCACCCTGCAATACGGCTCCACCGGCCGGCCCGAGCACCACTACACCTGGCGGCACTGAAAATTTCGCTGGGTGTGCTCGGTATTGCCGCGGTTCCGCCTTCCTGGGCAAGGTTTCAGGGCTCTTTCGGTGGAGTTCGAGGAGGCCTGAGGAATGACACTGGACATCACTCGGCGGCGGCTTTTGCAGGCTGCCGGTGCGACTGTTGCCGCCGGCTACGTCACGACCGAGGCAGGGGCCGCGTCCGCTGCGACCGTGCCGCCGGCGGTGGCTACGTATGCGGTGCCGGACGGGATCCCGCGGGGGTCGACGTTCCAGATGGAGGTGCGGGCCGGGGGTGGGCGGTGGACGCCGGTGGCGACGTACTCGGTGGATCTGAAGCTGATCGACGCGCAGACCGGGGCGGGGCAGATTCTCACGTCGTCGCTGGCGTACTTCGACTTCGCCGGGTCCGTGCAGGTCCGCGTCAAGTACACGAAGGGGCGGATCCGGACCGCGCGGATCCGGCCGTTGTCGTACGGGATGACGCCGCACGTCGAGCACGGGGACACGCTGGTGTTCACGCTGGATCGGCCGCGCAAGCTCGTCGTCGAGGTGAACGGCGAGATCTTCGATTGCCTGCACCTGCTGGCGCGAGCCGTGGAGACCGACGCGCCGAGCCCCGACGACCCGGACGTCATCTACTACGGACCCGGCGTGCACACGACCGCGACCGGCACGGTGGAGGTCCCGGACGGCAAGACCGTGTACCTGGCCGGTGGCGCCGTACTGAAGGCGTCGGTCAACTTCACCGGGACCACGAGCGGTGCGCTGGTCGGACGCGGGCTGATCTACGGGACCAGCGGTGGCGGCTGCACGATGGTGAAGGCCAAGCACATCCGCGTCGACGGCATCACGATGCTGAATCTCAAGACCGGGTACGCGATCACCGCCGGCGAGTCCGAGCAGGTGGCGATCACCGACTTCGGGTATTTCAGCGCCGGCCAGTGGGGCGACGGCATCGACGTGTTCTCGAGCAGCGACGTACTGATCGACAACTCGTTCCTGCGCTGCTCCGACGACTGCGTCGCGATCTACGGGCACCGCTGGGACTACTACGGCGACACCCGCAACGTCACGATCCGGAATACCAGCCTGTGGGCGGACGTCGCGCACCCGGTCAACATCGGCACCCACGGAAACACCGACGCGCCGGAGATGATCGAGAACCTGACCGTCAGCAACGTCGACATCCTCGACCACCGCGAGCCGCAGAAGTGGTACCAGGGCGCGATCGCGCTGAACCCGGGCGACAGCAACCTGGTCCGGAACGTGCGGATCGACAACGTCCGGGTCGAGGACTTCCGCTGGGGACAGTTCCTGCACCTGCGGGTCGCGTACAACACGTCGTACAACACCTCGGCCGGCCGCGGCATCGACGGCGTCTACGTGAAGGACCTCACGTACACCGGGCAGCACGCGCAGACCGCGATGATGCTGGGGTACGACGCGGCGCACGGCATCAGCGACGTCACGTTCCAGAACCTCGTGCTGAACGGCACCGTGATGGCGTCGACGATGCGCAAGCCCGGGTGGTTCACGGTCGCCGACATGGCGAACATGCACGTCAACGAGCACGTGACGAACCTCCGCTGGCTCGACGCCGCGACCGCGCCGACGACAGCACCGCCCGTCGTCACGACCCCCGGCACCGCGGACCTCGTCGCCGGCGCTCCCGTCGTACTGACGATCAGCGCCACCGGCTACCCGACCGGCTTCACCGCCACCGGCCTGCCGCCAGGTCTGATTGTCGACAATCCTACGGGCGTCATCTCCGGTACGTCGGCCGCCGGCACGTACGACGTCGCGCTGACCGTCACGAACGTAGCCGGCAGCACCACCAAGAACCTCGTCCTCACCGTGAAGTAGCACCCTCAACCGCCCCAAGGAGCAGGATGAAACGACGCACACTGTTCAAGACCGCCGCAGGCGCGGCCGCGGCCGCCGTCGGGGTCGCCGCCCTCGGCCGGACGGCCGACGCCGCTCCGGCCACCTTCACCCACCCCGGAGCACTGCACAACTGGGGTGACCTCAACCGGGCCAAGGTCCGGGTTGCCGCCGGCAACGACCCGTGGCTGTCCGGCTGGAACCGGCTGACCGCGAACGGGCACGCGCAGTCGACCTGGCAGCCGAACCCGCAGGCCACGATCATCCGCGGCGGCACCGGCGAGAACTACGGCATCCTCTACAACGACATCCACGCCGCCTACCAGAACGCGCTGCGCTGGCACGTCCAGGGCACCGCGGCGAACGGCGACTGCGCCCGCAACATCCTCAACGCCTGGTCCGCGACGCTCACCAGCGTCAGCGGCAACGCAGACCGGTTCCTGGCGGCCGGCATCTACGGCTACCAGTTCGCGAACGTCGCGGAGCTGATGCGCGACTACCCGGGCTTCGACCTGGCCCGATTCAAGACCATGATGCTGAACGTCTTCTACCCGATGAACAACTCGTTCCTGACCAACCACAACGACGCCTGCATCACGAACTACTGGGCGAACTGGGACCTGTGCACCATGAACTCGATCCTTGCCATCGGCATTCTCTGCGACGACGCCGCGAAGTACGACCAGGCGGTGAACTACTTCAAGAACGGCGCCGGCAACGGCGCGATCGCGCACGCGGTGCCGTTCGTGTACGACGACCAGGGCCTCGCGCAGTGGCAGGAGTCCGGGCGCGACCAGGGCCACACGATGATGGGCATGGGCCAGATGGGCGCGTTCTGCGAGATGGCGTGGAACCAGGGCGACGACCTGTACGGGTACGACAACAACCGCTTCCTGAAGGCCGCGCAGTACGTCGCGAAGTACAACCTGGGCGAGGACGTGCCGTTCACGAAGTACACCTGGGGAACCGGGCAGAACTGCGCGTACCAGGAGCACACGGTCATCTCGAGCGCGAGCCGCGGGCAGCTGCGGCCGGTATGGGAGATCCTGCATTTCCACTACACGCGCCGCAAGAACCTCTCGGTGCCGTACATCTCGGCGATGGCCGCCCAGGTCCGTCCCGAGGGCGGCGGCGGTGACTATGGCTCGACCAGCGGCGGGTTCGACCAGACAGGCTTCGGGACGCTCGCCTACGCCAAGTAGAACCAGCAGGGGCCCGGCCGATCATCGGCCGGGCCCTTGTCGTGTCTCAGGCCAAGGACACGTTGTCGAAGACCGCGGTGCTCAGCGTGAACGGGTCGCCCGAGACGACCGCGAGGCCGGCGTAGTACGGCGCTGTGCCGAAGGCCGGGATCTCACCCGGTACACCAGTCGCGTTCCAGGTCTCGCCGTCCGCGGAGACCTCGGCGGCGAAGACGTTCCCGGTACGCCGCAGACGCAGCCACGTCGCCGTACCGGTGGCGGACGTGGTCACGAGGCCGGTCGCGACGCGCAGTCGCTGGACGAACTGCGGCGCACCGCCGGTGTCCAGCACCACGCCGGACAGCTGGTCGAACGGCGACAGCGACTTGGTCATCAGCAGTCCCAGGCGGCCCGGCCCTTCACGGGTCACCAGCCGCGCCGTCAGCGTCGCGTCGCCGGACACCGGGACCCGGGCGAACTGCGCGGTCATCCCCTGCCCGATCACGTTCAGGTCGGAGCCGGCGCCGCGGATCGTGAAGCGGCCGTCGTAGCTGGTGATGCCGGGCGTCCTGATCGCGACGGCGCTGAAGCTGCCGAGCTGACGCTCGTCCAGTACGTAGTCGCCGATGTCGCCGTACTGCCAGGGCGCGGGCGGCGGAGTGGTGATCGTGAGGGTCAGCTTGGCCTCGGCGACACCGGCGGCGTTGCGCGCGGAGACAGCCAACTGCATCGTGCCCGTACGGCGCGGCACGCCACTGATCACACCACTCGTTCGATCCACCACCAACCCGTCCGGCAGACCACGCACGGCGAAAGTGACGGGATTGTTGCTCGCGGCAACGCGGTAGCGGAAGTCCACACCGACGTTGGCATCCGCGGCACTCGCACTGGTGATCACCGGGGCGATCGCCACCGGCACCGTCACCGTGATCCGCGGCGTGTCCGGCCCGGTCCCGGCGACGTTGGTCTTCGCCACCACGTAGTCGTACGTCTGCCCCGGCACCGCCGATACGTCCCGATACCGCGTCTCCACCCCGAACCCGACCGCCCGCACACCCGTAGCAATCACCCGATAACCCCCACCGCCCTGCCGCCGCTTGACACTGTACGTCCCGGCCGCATCCAGATCGGACCACGCCAACTCGCCGCCCACAGCCCGCAGCTCCCCCAGCGGGGTCCCGGGAATGGCGCCGACCCACCCCATCCGCGCCCCGCCCGGGCCCGGGTGCGTCGCTCCCTCGAGTGTCACGTTGTCGAACGTCGCCGTGGTCGACTCGGCGTACGGCTCGTCGACGCCCAAAGCCGAGCAAACCGCCAGGCCGGCGTACACATCCCGCCCGAGGTTCACCCGCGACGAGCCGACCTGCGTCCACGTGGTCCCGTCCGGCGAGATCAGTCCGGTGAGCCTGTCGCCGCGCCGGATCAGCCGGACCCAGTACGGCCGGCGGAGGCGGTACCCGTCGCCGGCGGCCTCGACGTACGGCGGTGGGAGCGGGGTCGCGGACTCCGGCAGCGTCCCGAGGTCCGAGATCGGGAAGCCGGCCGCGGTCGTGATGCACTCCTGCTGCGTCGGCGGTACGACGGTGCTCCCGGTCGCCGAGGTGGCGCCGCCTGACCGCACGCTCCACACCCCACTCCAGGTGTGCAGCGGCAACCCCTTGATCAGCATCGACGCCTGCGCCGACGACGCCGACAGGCTCTGCCGCAGCATCACCCCGACGGTCGCGTACTGCGAACTCACCGGATACACCACCCGCGCCGTCACCACTCCATCACCCCGCAACGGCACGTACACGAACCGAAAACTGTCCTCGACCCCGCCGATCTCCGCCCCACCGGCCTCGACCGTGAACCTTTCCCCGTCGTACGCCGTACCGCCCGTCACCACCACCCGCCCGATATCCCCACTCTGCCAGGGATCCGCCCGCGCAACAGTCACCGGCAACGACACCGCACTCGCACCGACCGCGTTCACCGCCTGCACCTGATACGACCCATGCAAGGCGCGGTCGACCCACGACGTGGCTCGGAGGCCCGAAGCAACAACCCGCCCGCCACGCAAGACCGTATAGCTGCTCGCCGCCACCCCACTCCGAGGCTCCACCGACCCCGCCCAGCTCACCACAACTCCGCCGTCCGTAGCCCGGGCTGTCAACCCGCCAGGCGTACCGGGCGGCGCCGCCAGAGCCACATCCCCAGGCTCCCGAGCCTGCGTGAACGTCCCCCACGCCGGATGATCATCGCTGTTCCCCTCGACATTGCGCGCCCCACCGCGAAACAGCACCCGTTCGGCATTCGGCGCACTCAGCCCCCGCCGACTGACGTAGTGCGCGTACACCAACTCGTAGATCGGCTGGAACACCCCACGATTGATCGGCGAGATCACGGTCTTGATGTACTTCCCCGTCCGGTCCAGATCCGCAGTGAACGGCACCGAGTCGCCCAGGTTGTACGCCGCCGTGTACTCGAACCCGCGCAGGATCCGGTCGTCGAGATGCCCGAACAGGTCGATCCCCTGGTTCCACGCCACCGCCGCACAGTTCGCGAGCAGTCCCAGCGCGAGCTGCGCATACGACTGCGACCGCCCGCTCTCCTGCCCCTGCCCGGTCGCCGACACCACGATGTGCTCGATCCGCCCGTTCCCCGCACCGGCCACGGCGTACCGTACGGCGTCCTCCAGCATTACCCGGTCCTCGCAGAACACCGCGATCGCGAGGATCGACTGCAGCGCCGCGAGATCCCAGTTGCCGTTGGCAAACAACGCGTTCCCGGAGATCGCCGGGTACCACACCTTCCGGAACGACTCCGCGCACCGTTGCACCGCGTCCGGCGGCCACCCGTCGTACAGGCGCAGGATCTCCGCGGCGTTGACGAACTTGAACACCTGCAGCCCGGCCCCGAGCTGCCCGTCCGCGCCGGTGATCGCGGTCAGGCTGTCCGCCCAGGCGTCGAGGATGTCCCGCGCCTTGTCGGCGTACCGCGCGTCGCCGGTCGCCGACCACATCAACGCGTTCTGGTACGCCGCGCCCGAATCGCTGACCGCCTCCGCCAGGTAGTTGGACGGCCCACGGCCCCACGAGGTGATCTGCCCGACGTTCCGGATCACGTAGTCGTACGACGACCTGTTGTTCGCCGCCATCGCCCGGAACCCGTCGTACACCGGGCCGACCTGCCCGGCCACGCACGTCCGCATCCGCTCGAGGTCGTCCGCGTCGTGCAGCACTCCGGGATGTCTGAAGATCGTCGCGGTCGATGCGGCGGCGGGTCTGAGCCGGCTCGCCAGCGCCGCACCACCGGAGGCGATCAGCAGCGTACGGCGGCTGAGTTCGGTCATCGGGAGCTCCTCTCACGGGCGGAGGGCGGTCAGCCAGCTCTCCACCAAGTTGACGAACTGGCGCGGACGCTCGTGGTGCAGGAAGTGTCCGCAGCCGTTCCACAGCACGATTCGTGACCCGTACGGCAACGACAGCCCGATGTCCCAGGACGCCATCGACGGGACGGATCGTAAGGTCAGCAAAGGGTGCGTGAGCCCGGCCAGCCGGACGGCCGCCGCCGGTCGGGCACCAAAGGCGTCGGGGTCGGTGTACATGCCGGCGTAGCTGTCTGCCAGGACATGTCCCGGCGTCGCGAGCAGCTGGTCCCGGACCGCACCGGCGGGCAGCCCCAGTTGGCGGGCGGCCGCGATGGCGCCGTCCCGACGGAGCGCGGCAAGGCGTTCCGCGAAGGTCGCCGCCTCGGCCGCGTCCGCGCCGTACGCCGGATCCACCGCGACGACCACCGACACCAGCTCCGGGTACTCGAGCGCGAGCTGTACGACGATCTGTCCGCCCATCGAGTGGCCGACGGCAACGACCGGGCCGAGCTGCAGCCGCTCGACGACGCCCGCCAGGTCACGCGCGTAGTCCGCCGGCCGGTACCCGTTCCGCAGTACCGGAGAGCGTCCGTGGCCACGAAGGTCGACCGTGACGACCCGGTGCCGCCCGAAGTTCAGGCCGTTCCAGGCGCGGGCGTCGCCGCCCCAGCCGTGGACCAGCAGCAAGGGCTCGCCGGCGCCGCTGTCCCGCACCCGGAGCGGCACCCCGGCTTCGACAATCGCCGTCATGGATGGCAGCATAGTTAACGTTTTCCATGCGGTGCAGAGGCAGAAAATTTCGAGCGGAACAGGAGTTCCCGCGTGGCCAGAGCGATCGCCGGGGGCCGCCCGACGGTGAAGGACGTCGCGGTCGCCGCGGGTGTCAGCGCGACCACCGTGTCCCGCGTACTCGCCGGCAACTATCCCGTCAGCGCCTCCACCCGCAACCGCGTACTCCGGGCCGTGCAGGACCTGGACTTCGTGATCAACGCCCAGGCCCGCGCGCTGGTCGGCGGCTCGACGCGGACCGTCGCGTTCGTCGTCCGGGACCTGGTCGGGCCGCTGTTCGCGTACATCGGGCAAGGCGTCGAGCAGCAGGCGACCGCCGAGGGCCGGGTCTGCCTGGTCTGCACGCATCACGGCGACGCCGACCGCGAGCTCGAGCTGATCGAGCTGATGCGCGAGCAGCAGGCCGAGGCGGTCGTGCTGGTCGGCGGCGGGCTGCGTACGCCGGCCCACGTCGAGCGGATGGCCCAGATCGCGCGCTCGCTGGAGCGCGTCGGCTCCCGGCTGGTCCTCTGCGGCCGCCCGCCGATCGGCCCGGACGCCCCGGCGACCGTCGTCGAGTACGACAACGAGGGCGGCGCGTTCGCCGTGACGAACTACCTGATCTCGCTCGGCCATCGCCGGATCGCGTTCATCGGCGCGGCCGAGCCGAACCACACCACCACCAGCGCCCGCTTCGAGGGTTTCGCACGGGCGCACGCCGCGCACGGCCTGGACGTCGGCGAAGGCCTGGTCGTCGGCGGGACGTTCGACCGCGAGTCCGGCTATCGGCAGACCAAGGCACTGCTCGCCCGCGACGCCGGGATGACCGCGATCCTCGGCATCACCGACATGGTCGCCAGCGGCATCCTCGCCGCACTCCGCGAGGCGGGGCTGCGGGTCCCGGAGGACATCTCGGTCGCCGGGTACGACGACATCCCGCTGAGCGCGGACCTCAGCCCGGCGCTGACCACCGTGCACCTCCCCCACGAGGAGCTCGGGCGGGCCGCCGTACGGCTGGCACTGCACCGCGACGAGTACGCGCTCGACCAGCATCTGATGCTCGGGACGCATGTGGTGATCCGGGACTCGACCGCTCCGCCCAAGGAGAACGATGCCTCCTAAGCGCAAGACCACGAACTCGCCGACCCTGGCCGACGTCGCCGCGCATGCGGGCGTCTCGCCGGCCACGGTATCGCGCGTGCTGGCCGGCAACTACCCGGTGTCCCGGTCGGCGAACCAGCGGGTGATGCGGTCGATCCGCGAGCTCAACTACGCCGCGAACACCCATGCGCGGGCGTTGGCCGGCGTGCAGTCGAAGACGATCGCGTTCATCCTCGCCGACGTCCGCGGGCAGTCGTTCGCGGACGCGGCGCACGGCGTCGAGCAGGAGGCGTCCCGGCGCGGCTGGCTGAGCCTGATCGGGACCAGCCAGGGCGACTCGGCCCGGGAACTCGCGCTCGTCCAGCTGATGCGGGAGCAGCGTGCCGGCGCGGTCATCCTGATCGGTGGCATCACCAACGAATCGGCGGACGACCGCGCGCGGATGACAGAGCTGGCCCGGTCGTTGCACGCGTCCGGATCACTGCTCGTCCTGTGCGGCCGCCCGGCGCTCGGTGACGACGTACCGACGGCTGTGATCGAGTACGACAACGAGCAGGGCGCGTACGCGATGACCAGCCACCTGTTGTCGCAGGGGCATCGCCGGATTCTGTTCCTGGCCGGGCCTGAGCGGCAGAGCACGAGCATGCAGCGGCTGGCCGGTCATCGCCGAGCGCTGCGCGACTTCGGCGTACCCGACGACGGGACGCTGGTCGAGCACGGCGTCTTCACCCGCGCGTCCGGCTACCAGCTCAGCAAGAACCGGCTGGCCGCGGACCAGGACTTCACCGCGGTCTTCGCGGCCACCGACGTCGTGGCCGCCGGGGTGTACGCCGCCGCGGCCGAGTTCGGCCTCACCGTTCCCGACGACCTCTCGGTGGTCGGGTACGACGACGTCGAACTGGCCCAGGACCTGCGGCCCCGGCTGACCACGGTGCACGTCCCGTACGAGGAGCTCGGCCGGACCGCGGCGCAGATCGCGCTGGACTCCCGGCACCAGCAGCCCGGCTGGACCGGCGACCACCGGCTCTTCACGACCCACGTGGTCGTCCGCAGCTCGGTCAGCCGGCGCGGCTGAGACAGGTCTCGCCCAGGACGGTCGCCAGCACCTCGGGAATTGAAGACCCCGAATCCACCGCCACACAAGGGATCTCGTACGCTGCGAGGTACGCCAACTGCGTGTCGGTGAACTCCACATCGAGGCCGACCACCCCGCGCGTACCCCGCGCGAACAGCCGTTCCAGCCAGAGCCGAGGCACCGGCTCGGCCCCGTTCACCGTGGTGACGACGAGCGCCAGCCCGGGCTCCCGGGCGGCGTCGGCCAGGCCGGCGAGTACGTCGCCGGCCCGGCCGCTGCTCTGACTGGCGACCACCACGTCGACGAGCGCGGACTCCTCGCGACGGTCGCGGTCCACCGGATACCCGGCGCGCCGCAGTACCTCACGCACCCGGGTCCGGGTCGCGGGCGCCACGTCCGGGTAGGCCCGCAGTACCTTCGAGACCGTCGAGATCGACACCCCGGCCTCGCGGGCGACCACCGCCAGCTTCCTCCGTGGGGCGGACATCGGAGTCACTGGCCCTTGAGGTACGCGTCCGCCTGCCGCTGCATCTCCGCCTGCAGGTCGTTCAGCCCGGCCTTCTCGACCGCCTTCTTCAGCGTGTCCAGCCCCTTGTCGACGTCGACCGCGCCGATCCACAGCGGGTTGCCGTACTGCGTCATCGCGGCGCTGACCTGGCTGTCCTGCCGTTTCACCGGCGTCACGTCCGGGACGAACGACGCGTACGGGTCGAGCGTGAAGTTGTCGTAGCTCTGCGCCCACTCGAACCAGGCGTCCTCGGTCGGCGTGATGTCCTTGATCTTCAGCTCGAGCTTCTGCCGCCAGCACAGCGCGAACCCCGGGAAGCCGTACTGGGTGAGCTGCTCGAACTTGTCGGTTCCGACCGGCTTCCAGTCCTTGCCCTCGACGCCGTAGCTGATCAGGTCGTGGTTCTCCTTGATCGAGACCCAGTCCTCCAGCTGCATCGCCCGCTCGCTGCTCTGGCCCTTGACGTTCAGTACGACGAAGTTGTCCGCCTGGAACGTCTGGTTCGGCTTCGCGGCCTTCCCGCCACGCAGCGGTACGACGTTCGCGATCTGCGCGGCCGGCACCGCCTTGCGCAGCGGCGCCAGCGACTGCGAGGAGAGGCCGTCCGTCATCGCCCACCGGGTCGCGATCCGGCCGGCCTCGAACTGCGACCCGATCGTGCTCGAGTCGACGTTCAGCGCGTCCTTGTTGATGATGCCGTCCAGGTAGTACTGGCGGACCTTGCGGAGCGCGTCCAGCACTCCGGGCGCCTCCCAGAACGGGATCGGGTGTGCCGACCCGGTGCTCTTGCCGTCCTGCGCCAGGAAGAACGGGAACGAGCCACCACTGAAGGTCTGCACGCTGACGTGCGGGTTCTCCCAGTCGTGCTGGTTCAGCCAGCCGACCGGCGCGAACGCGACCAGCAGCTTCGGCATGTTCGAGGAGATCCCGACCGGGGTGATCTTCGCCTTCTGCTTGACGTCGTACCAGTACTTCTCCAGCTGGCCGAACGTGGTGATGTCGCCGATCCCGAGCTTGTCGGCGAGGTCCTGGCGGACGGTGAAGTGGTGGAACCGGGCGGCCGAGTTCACCTGCGGGATCCCGTACAGCTTGCCGGACCACTTGTTCTGCTCGAGCAACTGCGGGGCCAGGTTCTTGCTCAGGTTCGGGTACTTCGGGATCAGATCGTCGACCGGGACGAGCGACTTGCTCGCGACCAGCTGGATCATGTTCAGCCAGCGGGCCTGCAGCGCGGTGTCGAACGTCTCGCCGGCGGTGAACTTGAGCAGCGTCTGCTGCTGGTAGTTCGACCACGCGGTGAACTGCGGCGTGATCGTGAAGCCCAGGTCCTTCTCGAGCTTCTCGTTGACCTTGGCAAGTACTGCGTCCCACCCGGCCGGGGCGTCGCCGGGGAGCAGCAGCGCGAGCGTGTCGGCGGACTTGCCGGAACCGCCGGTCGACGATCCGCCGCAGGCGCTGAGGCCGAACGCGGCTGCGAGGGACAGGCCGCCGCCGGCGGCCAAGAAGCCGCGCCTGCTGAGGCCGGCTGAGGGTGTGGCGGGCACGATGCCTCCTGATGATTACGGGCGTCAGCCTTTGGTGGCGCCCAGCGTGATGCCTTTGACGAAGTAGCGCTGCGCGAACGGGTACGCGAGCAGGATCGGGCCGATGGTGACGACCGTGAGCGCGAGCCGGAGCTGGTAGACCGGCGTCGTCTGCTGGGCCGCTGTCGGCAGCATCTGCGAGAACGAGACGTTCGAGATCAGGTTCTGCAGCAACAGCGGGAGTGGGTACTTGTGCACGTCGGACAGGAACAGCAGCGCCGTGAACCACTCGTTCCAGTAGTGCACCGCGTAGAACAGGCCGACGACGGCGAGGATCGGTTTGGACAGCGGCAGCCCGATCCGGAAGAAGATCGCCATCTCCCCCGCGCCGTCGACGCGGGCCGAGTCGAGGATCTCCTCCGGCAGCTGGCGGAACGCCGACACCTGGATGAACACCAGGAAAGGGGCCACCAGCAACGGCAGGATCACCGCGAAGTAGCTGTTCTGGAGTTTCAGGTACTGCGTGACCAGCAGGTAGAGCGGGACGAGTCCGCCGCTGAACAGCATCGGGATGTACGCGAAGACCGCGAGCGGCCGGCTGACGTACGGGAGCCGGCGGGCGATCACCCAGCTCAGGCCGGACGTGAAGCTCAGCGCGAGCGCCGTACCGACGAGCGTGATGAACACGGAGGCGACGTACGCGCTGACGAGAGTCGGGCCGGTGAAGATGAGCTTGTACGCCGACGTCGAGAACGGGTGCGGGACGAGGCTGTAGCCCTTGACCGCAAGAGTTTGCTCGTCGGTGAACGAACCGGAGAGGATCACCCAGAACGGGATCAGGCAGGCGATCATGAACAGCCCGACACCGACGATGCTGATCAGGGTGAACGGCTCGAGACCACCGGTCCTGCGGTCCTTGGTCCGGGTCGTCGCCTTCGCGAGGGTCATCGTGGTCACAGCAGACTCGTCTCCTTGGAGTACCGGCGCTGGATCAGCACCGCGGCCGACACCAGCACGAAGCCGACCACCGACTGGAACAGGCCGATCGCGGCGGTGGTGCCGAAGTCGCCGATCTGGCGCAGCGACCGGAACACATAGGTGTCGATCACGTCGGTGGTCGGGAACAGCGTCCCGTTGTCGCCGACGATCGCGTAGATCGTGCCGAAGTCGCCGTAGAAGATCCGGCCGACGCCGAGCACCAGCAGCACCGCGGCCGTCGGCTTCAGCAGCGGGAGCGTGATCCGGAGCGCCATCTGCGCGCGGCTCGCGCCGTCGATCTGGCCCGCTTCGTAGACGTCCTCCGGGATCGAGGTGATCGCCGCCAGGAAGATCACGCTCATGTAGCCGCCGAGCTGCCAGACCTTGACGAACGTGAGGATCCACGGCCACGGGCCTGGTTCGGTGTACCAGCTGACCGTCGGCAGCCCGAACCCGGCAAGCGCGTCGTTGACGACACCACCGGAGCCGTTCGGCCCGGACAGCAGCACCTGCAGCATGATCGCGATCACGACCGGCGAGACGAAGTACGGGAAGAAGATCGTCGACTGCGCCGCGCGCTTGAAGAACCGGCCGCGGATCTCGTTCAGCATGATCGCGAGCGTCACGCCCGCCGCCAGGGTCGCGGCCAGGAACAGGACGTTCAGGACGATCGTGTTCAGCAGGATCCGCTGCGCGTCGCCGGAGCTGAAGAAGTACCGGAAGTTCGCGAGGCCGTTCCAGGGGCTGCCGAAGATGCCCTTGCTGATGTCGAACTCCTTGAACGCCACCACCAGACCGGCCAGTGGCGCGTAGCTGAACACCAGGAAGAACACCACGGCGGGAACGGCCAGCACCCCCAGCCAGAGGCCCGAGCGGACGGTTCGGTTGGTCATTCTCGAAGCTCCTTTTGGAAAGCGCTTTCTATCTGCCGTGAAGGTAGCGCTCACGATTTTGGGTGTCAAGGCGTGGCAAACGTTGTCTTTTGGCTCAGGCGGCGCGGTCAAGATCTGTCACGGTGATGCCGTAGCGCAGCGGTTCGCCGTTGAGCAGGCGCTCGAGTTCGTCGGTCACGCAGCCGCCGAGACGGGCGAGTTCGTTGCCGTGCGAGCCGGCGATGTGCGGCGTGACGAAGGCGTTCGGGAGCGTGAACAGCGGCGAGTCCGCGGGCAGCGGTTCAGGCTCGGTGACATCGAGTACGGCGCTGATCCGGCCGGACCTCAGCTCGACGATCAACGCGTTCGTGTCGACGATCGGGCCGCGGGCGGTGTTGATCAACGTCGTACCGTCCCGGAGCAGGGCGAGCTCCGCGGCGCCCAGCATCTGCTCGGTTTCCGCGGTCATCGGGGCGTGCACGCTGACGATGTCGCTCGTCCTCAGGAGCGTCTCGAGATCGACGGACGGGAGGTCGGTGGCGTACGGGTCGTACACCTGGACGCGGAAGCCGAACGGGCGCAGCAGGTCCAGCACCCGGCGGCCGATCCGGGAGGCGCCGATCAGCCCGACCGTACGGCCGTGGTTGCCGACCTCGGGGTGGATGTAGCCGAGCCCGAACGTGCGCTCGCGCCGGTACCGTTCCCGCAGGTCGAAGGCGCCTTTCCCGGCCAGCAGGATCGCGCCGAGCGTGAACTCCGCGACCGGTACGGCGTTCGCGTCCGCGGCGGACGAGACCGCGATGCCGCGCTCCCAGACCTCGCGGCCGAGGTGCCCTTTCACGCTTCCGGCAGCGTGCAGTACGGCGCGCAACTTCGGCGCCGCCTCCAGAACGTGCCGGTCGACGGCGGGACAACCCCAGCCGGTGATCAGAACTTCCACTTCGGCCAGGCGATCCGGGTCGAACCGGTCGACCGGTCCGTCGAGCCGCACCAGCCGGTCGAGCCGGTGGCGGAGGTCCGGCGGGAACAGCAGCGGCCAGTGCTCGGCCGCGAGGGCGACCAGCGCCGGCGGTTTCTCAGGTGACATGCGGTCAGGCTGGCATAGAAAACGTTAACTATCAGGCCACCAAAATTTTCGAGCCCTCCTCCGCGCTACCAACCCTCATCCCCCACTGCAAAACTCCCAGCCGCCCGTTCAACCAGTTGGAGAGTGTTTGATGGCTCGTTTCAGGTCGATCGTGTTGGTCACGCTGGCCGTGCTGCTCGCAGTTGCCGGTGTCGCGCCGGTTGCTCGCGCCACACCCACCGGCACTCCGCTGCCGGTGCTGACCCAGGTGCGGTCGAGTGCCGGCTTCGTTCACCCTGGGCTGGCGGTGAGCGCTTCGTCGCTCGAGCTGGCCCGCACGCAGACCCGCGCGGGCGTCGAGCCGTGGGCGTCGTATTACGCCGCGATGACGGCAACGGCGTACGCCTCGAAGACGTTCAGCTCGCGCAATCAGGGCTCGGTCGTCGACCGCCCGGGCACCGCCGCCTTCAACTCTCAGGGCGTCGAGTCGAAGTTCATCGACGACGCGTTCCGCGCGTACACGCAGGCGATCCTGTACTTCGTCAACGGCGACCCGGTCTACCGCGAGAACGCGCTGAAGCTGATCCGCATCTGGGCCCACATGGACCCGAACACCTACGCCTACTACCCCGACGCCCACATCCACAGCGGCGCCCCACTCCTGCGGATGCTCGCCGCCGCCGAGATCCTCCGGTACTCCTCCGTCACCGCCCCGGCCCCCGACGGCTACGACCTGACCTGGACCGACGGCGACACGACAGACCTCACCGGCAACCTGATCGTCCCGCTCACCCAGACGTTCCTGTACCGGAACCGCAACTTCATGAACCAGCACAGCTACTCGCTGATCGGCGCCATCGCCGGCTACGTATTCACCGACAACCTCCCGCGCTACCGCGAGGCCGTCGAGTGGTTCTCGGTCAATTCGACCAACCCCGACGACGACACCAACGGCGCGCTCAGCAAGGTGATGCCGGTGATCTCCAAGGACGACCCGCGGAACCCGTACCACAAGACGTTCGTGCAACTGCAGGAGATGGGCCGCGACCAGGCGCACGCCTGGGACGACGTGACCATGCTGACCCAGCTCGCCCGCGTCATCGACATCCAGGGCACCAAGCTGGACCCGGTCCACGGCACCGTCTCGACCGCACCCGACGCGGTCTCGGTGTACGCGTTCGGCGGCGATCGCCTGCTCCGCGGCGCCGAGCAGTTCTTCGCGTTCATGCTCGGCAAGACGATCCCGTGGATCGACACCACCCAGCGCGGCGGCGTGCTGTCCCAGGCGTACCGCGGGCGGATCTTCGACCCGACGAACGAGCTCTACACGATCTACCGGCGCAAGCTCGGCCCGGCGATCGCCGCGATCGCGCCGAGCATCACCGAGGTCGCGACCAGGCAGGACTCGGGCGCACAGTTCTACTGGGGTACCTCGGCGTACAACTTCTGGAACAGCAACCCGGACTTCAACCCGGACTCGTGGCTGTCCTTCCCGGCCACGGTCGCCGGCGCGGCGCCTCCGGTGCAGCACGACGCGCTGGTTCAGGCGGAGACGCGGAGCACGCCGCTCACTCCCGGAACCTCGGTCGGCGACGGGTACGTGCGGATGCGGCCGCTGCCCGGCGGTACGACGATCGCCGTACGGACGATGCTGTACGACAGCCGCAACGGGTACAGCCCGGTCGGCGTACGGATCCGGACGAACGGGACGGCGACGCTGCAGATCCGGAAGGAGCAGGGGGTCGCGCCGTACTACACGCTGACGCTGCCGGACACGCACGGCGTCTGGCGGTACGTCACGTACGACATGGACACGAGCAAGCTGCGCGGGAACACCGGCGGGGACTCGCTCGCGTACTACACGGTGACCGGATCGCCCGCCGTCACGGTCGACGTCGACGCGATCAACCTGCAGGCGAAGGCGCAGCTCACGCCGCCGGTGTTCGCGCAGGGGTCCGACGTACGGCTGCTCGCGGTGGCCGGCGAGCCCTTCTCCACAACGCTTTCCGCCGGCAACGCGCAGTCCTACAGCGCAACACTTCCCGCAGGAGCGGCGCTCGACCAGGCGACCGGTGCGTTGACCTGGCAACCAACGGCCGCGCAAGTCGGGGACCACAAGACGTTCGTCGTCGCATCCAACGCGACTACCGACGCAGTACTGCGGGTGCGCCTGAGCGTCAGTGCGACACGTCAGGACGCGATCGCCGCGGCGCTCACCGGCTACGACCCGGGGACGACGTACGTCCGCTCGACGCGGGCCGCGGTGGACGCGGCGAAGGCGGCCGCCGAGGCGGCCGCCGCGGATGCCGGCCCCGCGGCGTTCTCCGCGGACCTTCTCGCGTTGCAGTCGGCGGTCGCGAAGCTCGAGCAGCTCACGCCGACGATGAGCGACGACGGCTCGTTCGACTACTGGGGCCACGCGACGTCGGCGTCCCTGTCACAAGTAGCCCTGGGCAACATGCTCGACGGCGACTTCAACACCTACTCCGGCGATCTCCGCGCACCGGCCGTCATCGACTTCGGCGCCGGCTTCCGGGTCACCGCGGACGCGTTCGGCCTGCAGGCGCGGTACAACTTCGGCAACCGGACGCAGGGCGCGAACGTGTATGGCTCGAACGACGGCCGAACCTGGACGTTGCTCACGTCGCGGGAGACCACCGACACCTCGAACCAAGGGTTCGCGCTGGAGAAGATCCCGGTCCGGGACGAGGTCAAGGGCCTCGGCTTCCGGTTCCTGAAACTGCAGGTGGACCACCCCGGCCCGCCCACGGACCCGGCCTACCCAGGGATCTCCAGCTTCAGCGAGTTCCGGATCTACGGGCAACGGGCGGAGATGAGTACGGCGCTCAACGCGGTCTCGCTGTCCTCCTCGGACGCCGACCCGAAGCTCGCGCAGAACGGCGACACGGTCACACTGACGATGTCGGCCACCGAACCACTGAGCCACGTGGAGGCATCGATCGAGGGCCTCGCCGCCGAGGTCACGCGGACCGACGACCAGCACTGGACGGCGTCCGTCGTACTCCCCGACGACGTCGCGTACGGGCGGGCCCTGCGGTTCAGCGTCGACTACACGACCGCCGCCGGGCAGCCCGGCGCGACGATCGTCGACACCACCGACGGTACGTCGCTCGCGCTGTGGAACACGCAGGTCCAGACGGTGCCGATCCAGCAGGGCTGGGTGGTCGCGTCGAGCCCGGCCTTCCCCGGCGTCGGCACGCCGGAGGCCAACGGCCGGCGGATGTTCGACGGCGATCTCGCCACCTTCACCGACACCACCACCGGCAACGGCTGGGTCACCGTCACTCCACCGAGCGGTACGACGCTGACGTTCGACACGGTCCGGGTCCGCCCGCGCAGCAACCTCCCGGACCGGGCCAACGGTGACCTCGTGCAGGGCTCGGCCGACGGCGGTACGACCTGGACGACGCTTGCCACGATCAACGGCATCACGGACGGCAACCAGTGGTACACCTTCCCGCTGGCGGCGCGTGCGACGTACCCGATGATCCGGATCGCCGACCAGCACGGCGGATTCACCAACCTCGCGGAGGTGCAGCTGCTGGCCGGCTGAAGCGGACCGCTGTTGTCACGCCACCGTTCGTGATTGATCCGGCGACGGTGGGCGACCGGACTGTCACCCGGTGACGTACTTCGCGTCGTTCTTACGTTGGTGTTGCCTACGACTTGCGCGAGCAGGTAATAATCAATGCAGTTCTTGACGTGGCTGGGGGGCCGCGTCCACGGGGAGGAAGTATGACTGGGGGCTTACCCTCGCCTGCCGTCACGGTGGTGGCGTTGCTGCCGGCACACAACGAGGAAGCGTCGCTACCGTCCGCACTGGCCGCATTACGCTGCCAGACGAGGCGTCCCGACCACATCATCGTGATCGCCGACAACTGCACCGACGGCACCGTGGAGGTCGCGCGGGCGCATCAGGTCGAGGTCTACGAGACCGTCGGCAACGTGCACAAGAAGGCCGGCGGCCTGAACCAGGTCCTCGACCTGTTGCTGCCGAGCCTGTCCGACGACGACGTGATCCTGGTCCAGGACGCGGACTCGTTCCTCGATCCGGGCTTCATTCAAGCGGGCTTGAAGGCGTACGCCGGGAACGTCGGCGGCGTGGGTGGTGTCTTCCGCGGCCGGATCGACTCCGGGACCCGCTGGGGCCGGTTCGTCGAGTGGCTGCAGGCCAACGAGTACGCGCGGTACGAGCTCGACATCCGCCGGCAGCGTGGCAAGGTGCTGGTGCTCACCGGTACGGCGACGTTGCTGCGGGTCGGCGTACTGCGGGAGGTGGTCCGGGCGCGGGCCGACGGGCGGCTGCCGGGTGCGCCGCAGGTGTACGACACCCGGGTCCTGACCGAAGACAACGAGTTGTCGTTCGCGTTGATGAAGCTCGGGTACATCCTGCGGTCGCCGTCCGGCTGCACGCTCACCACCGAGACGATGCAGAGCTGGCGGACGCTGGCGAACCAGCGGATCCGCTGGAAGCGCGGCGCGCTGGAGAACCTGTTCGACTACGGCTGGAGCCGCACGACCCGCCCGTACTGGGGCCGTCAGGCGCTCGGCGCGGTCGGCGTCCTGATCACGGCCGCGTACCTGGTGTCGCTCGGGTACGGCTTCGTGCACGGGCTGACCCTGCACGGCTTCTGGCTCGGGGTGACGCTCCTGTTCATGGCCGAGCGTGTCGTCACGGTCCGCCGGCGCGGAAAGCTCGCGATGGCGGTGGCGGCGACGCTCGTCGTGGAGATGGTCTACGACATGTTCTTGCAGGGCGTGCAGGCGACCGCCTACCTGCACGCGGCAACCGGACGCGAGAGGAGGTGGTAAATCGTGTACAGCGCCAGTGAACTCGCATCGACCGGTGCAGCGGCGGCCTTTTGGCTCCCGCTCGCCGGCTTCGCCCTCGTCATGCTCGGTGTCGCCCTGTGGCGCGCCGCCGGCACCTTCCGTCGCACCACCGACGACCAGTAGCACGTGGACCGGGCGCGGGCGCGGGGACCTTCGCCCGGTCGAACACCATCCTCGGGAAGGCATACTGACGTCATGCGGGGAGTACTGCGCGGACTGGGGATCGTGCTGCTGGTCGCCGGGCTCGGCGTGCTGGGATGGGTCGGCTGGCAGTACTTCGGTACCGGCATCGCGTCCAACCAGAAGATGGACCAGGCCGAGAATTCACTGCGAAATCAATGGAAAGCGCCGACGTCCACCAAGACCACCAATGCGACAGCCAAGCCGGCCGACGGCCAGGCGTTCATGTTGCTGCGGATCCCGAAGTTCGGCGCCGGCTGGGTGAAGCCGATCGTCGAGGGGGTCACCGCGGACGACCTCGCCCGCGGCATCGGCCACTACCCACAGACCCAGCTGCCGGGACAGCCCGGGAACTTCGCGATCGCGGGACACCGGGTGACCCACGGGTCGCCGTTCCGCAAGCTGCTGCAGCTGAACAAGGGCGACCAGGTGATCGTCGAGACCCAGAACGCCGTCTACACCTACGAACTCGACAGCTCGCCGCGCGACCTCACCGTCAAGGCCTCCCAGACCTGGGTCCTCGACCCGGTCCCGGGCAAGCACACCACGCCCACCCAGTCCCTGATCACCCTCACCACCTGCCAGGACCTCTTCCACTCCCCTGACCGCTCCGTTGCCTTCGGCCACCTCGTGAAGGTCACCGAGAAGTCCTGACCGGCGGCTGTCAGGCCGCGAGGAGGGCCTGGATGATCAGGTCGTTGCGGGCGTCTTGGCCGGCTGGGACGGTGGTGTGGACGCCTTCGCGGAGCAGCTGCGTGAGGCGGGACGGCTTGGCGGCCAGGTACTCGGCCCAGCGGACGATGTCGAGGTTCGGGTACTTCTTCGCGGCGTCGTGGAGCTGCGAGTTGATCCAGGCGCTGTTGCGCTGGTCGGCGACCTGGATCGCGGCGGACTTCGCGGTCCGGGAGATCTGGGTGTTGACCCAGATGACCTTCCGGTTCGAGCCGACGATGCGCATCGCGCGGTCCACCTGCGCGGCGAACACCGGCGGGTTGAAGACGTCGTTGGTCCCGGTCGCCATCAGGATCCGGCGCGGCAGCCCGTACTTCAGCGCCCAGTTCTCGAGCGCGTCGACGGCCGGCGCCGTCGGACGGCCGGACCAGTTGTGCACCGCGAGGCTGATGCCGCGGCTCAGCAGCTTGCTCGCCAGCGTCTTGCCGTCCTGGACAGCGATGCTGTCACCGAACATGCACACGCCGTCATGGTCGCGGACATAGGTGATCGTCGCCGCGGTCGAGATCGACCGGCCGAGGATCGTCCAGTCGCCCAGCTCGCCCGACCCGTACAGGTCGGCGGCGCTCGCGGTCTCGGCGGCCACGACTCCGGCAACGGCCGCCGCGGCCCCCGCCACGAACAGCTGCCGGCGATTCGGTTTCAGTGCTCTCAGACTCCCCACAGACAGGAACTGTGGGCTATACCAACTGCTACGCGCAAGTACGGCTATTCGAACGTTATATGCGGAGGGTGCGGATTGCAGCTTGTTGCAATCCGCACCCCCAGAACAAGCTCAGACGGGCCTCAGCTGACGGTCAGGATCTTGTTCCCCGTGAACGCCTGTGCATGGTCCCCATCGGTCGGGAACCACACCCGGTAGACGATCTGCCCACGAACCGCGGGCTTGACCCCGAAGGCGTACGCGCCCGACGTACTCAGCTTGACCGAGGCGATCGACTTCCACGCCCGGTTGACGTACTGCTGCAGGTAGACCGGCTTGCCGTAGTGCGCCGGTGCGACGTACCCGCTGAGCTTGCTCGCCTGTCCGAGCCGGATCGACGCCGGCGCCAGCGTGGCCGAGATCGTCGGCGCGACCTGCACGGTGAGGTCGGCGCTGCGGGTGCCCATCAGGTCGCCGTTGCCCGGGAACGTCATCATGAACACCGAGGAACCGGCCGGCTTGTACGCGTAGCTGACCGCGCCGGTGGAGGTCGTCTTGAGCGCCGCGAGCAGCTTGAACGTCTTCGAGTTCGCCGGCCGGACGTACAGGTTGACGGGCAGCCCGGCGTACGCCTTGTTGTCGATCCGGACCGTGCTGCCGCGCAGCGTGATCGTGCCGCCGTAGTTCAGCGAGGCCGCCGTGGTGCTGATCGCGGTCCGCATCCCGAGCAGCTGGGAGACCGCAATCGGGCTGTACTTCCCGCCGCGGTCCTTCGCCCAGGCGCCGTACGTGTACGTGACGCCTTGCGCGAGCCCGGTGTTCTTGTACGCCGCGGCGGTCCCCGAGTAGACGAGCGTGCCGGTGGTCGGCGTCGGCGCCTTGCTGCCCGAGTTCCGCCGTACGACGATCTGGTCGAGGTCCGGCAGCGCCGGCACCTTCCACGTCAGGTTGGCCGCCAGGTACGCGCCGCTCGCGTCGAACGTGAGCTGCGGCGGGGCGGCGTCCAGCGTCGAGAACACGCTGGTGAACGGCTCGAGATCGGTCCCGCCCGTCTCCTGGACGCCGCTGACGGAGATCCGGTACGGCGTGTTGTCGAGCAGCGGCGCCGACGGGGTCAGCACGGCCAGCCTGTTCTCCGCGTCGTACGCGACGGTGGCGCCGATCGTCGCGCCGGTCTTGCCGTGCAGCAGCCGGACGGTCGACGCGGTCACGCTGCTCGCGACGACGTCCCGGGCGAACGTGACGCTCGGCCGGGTGTCCAGCCCCTGGCCGCTGGCGAGGTCGGGCGGCGACACGTCGCGCACCGGGTAGTCGAGGCCCGGCTTGGTGCTACCGGTGCCGGCGTCCTCGACGGTCAGCGAGTACGGACGGGTGTCGCGAGAGCCGTTCGCGTTCCGGACCGCGATGAAGGTGCTGCCGGCCGGCACGCTCACGGCGGTCGCCGCGGTGAGCGGACCCCACTTCGGCCCGCCGGTCGCCGGATCGGTCGCCGGGTACGGCGTGACCGCGGACACCAGCGACTTCAGGTTGCCGTCGTACAGGTCGATCCGCGGGCCGAAGTTCACGGCGTACTTGTCGCCGTTGAACTCCGGACCGGTCAGCGAGACGCTCAGGTTCCGCGCGGCGGAGCTGACCACCTCGTACCAGTCGGTCTCGCCCTCGGTGCTGATCGTCGTACTGATCGAGCTCGACAGCGGGATCGCGCGCTCCGGCGAGTCGTTCAGGTCGATCGAGCTCATCGGGAAGTCCGGCGCCCAGCGGCCGCCGAGCGCGGCGTACGCGTCCAGCATGCCGGCGCCGAAGTACGGGTCGGTGCCGCGCGGGCCGGCGTCGCGGGAGTACGCCTTCAGCCGGGCCTTCAGCTGCGCCGGGGTGAGCGCCGGCCACTTGTTCTTCACCAGCGCCGCGACACCCGCCACGATCGGCGCGGCGCACGACGTACCGCTGCACAGCCAGTACGGCGACTGGCTGAGGTTGCGCGCGCCGGTGGTGACGATGTCCCAGCCCGGCGCCGCGAGGTCGACCCAGTCGCCGTACGAGCTGAAGTCGGTCAGGACGCCGCCCGCGTTGGTGGCCGCGACCGCGATCACCTCGGGGTACGCCGCCGGGTACTGCGCGACGTTGCTGCCGTCGTTGCCGGACGCCGCGACCACGATCACGCCCTTCGCGACCGCGCGCTTGATCGCGTCGTGCAGGACGGTGTTGTCGCCGGGGTTCGCGATCGAGATGTTCAGCACGGTGGCGCCGTGCGCGACCGCCCAGTCGATGCCCTCGACCAGGTCCAGGTCGTTGGCGACACCGTTCGATCCGGCGACCTTGATCGGCATCACCTTCGAGCTCCAGCCGACGCCCGCGATCCCGGCGCCGTTGTTCGCGCCGGCCGCGATGATGCCGGCCACCATCGTGCCGTGGCCGTTGTCGTCGACCGGGTTCGGCCGGGTGGTCGAGACCGCGTTGTAGCCGGCGACCAGGTGCCCGGCGAGGTCCGGGTGGCCGGCGTCGATACCGGTGTCGAGGACCGCGACGATCTGGCTGCCGGTGGACTTCGACACATCCCACGCCTGCGGCACCCGGACGGTGTTCAGGTACGCCTGCTGAGTGGAGGCGAAGTACGGGTCGTTCGGGACCGCGGCGACCTGGCGCCGGTAGCTCAGCGAGGCGAGCTCGACGGCCGGGTCGGCCTTGACCTTCTTCAGCAGGTCGCGCGCGGGCAGGTCGCCCTTGAGCTTCACGACGTCACCGGAGGACTCCTCGGCGGTGCCGAACTTCGACGCCGCCGCCTTCCGGGCCGACGCGGTGCTCTTGCGCTTGAACTTCACGAGCACCGCGTTCGGCTCGACGTCGGCCGCGGACGTACCGTGCCGCGCGAATCCGGGCCGGTACGGACCCGGCTCCGCCGCGGACCCGGACGATCCGGTCAACGCGACCAGCGAACCGGCCACCAATGCCGCCGGCAGCCCCCACCGCAGCAGCTGAACAGGACGAACCACAACGCCCCCAGGTCTGAGAGTTACGAACGCGGGGAGTATGTCAGAGGTCTGCTCCGGAATCCTCCTCGCCGGGATGTCAATACCTGCAACACGCGGTGGGGTGGCGCGCGGCGGTGGTTGCACCGACTCTGTTCACGTAAACATTCCTGGTGGCAACCGAGGAGCAGATGTGCACAGGACTCGGATGGTGATTGGTGTGCTGCTGGCCGCGCTCGGCCTCAGCTTGTTGGTGGTCCCGACAAGTACAGCGACGAGTACGGCAACGACGGACGGCTCGTTCCGGCCCGGTCAGCCGTGGCTCGACACGAACGGGCAGGTGATCCAGGCGCACGGCGGCCAGGTCGTCACCGCGAAGGACGAGGACGGCCGGAAGATCTACTACTGGTACGGCGAGGACCGCAGCAACGGGTACTACAACAGCCCCGGCGTGCACCTGTACTCGTCGTACGACCTGTACCGCTGGAAGGACGAAGGGCTCGCGCTGCGGGCGATGAGCTCGGTCGACCAGTTCGACAACGACAAGTACTTCGCGAAGCTCTACAGGCACTACACGCCCGCGCAGAAGGAGAGCGTCTGGCGGGACCTGTCCACGAACAACGTCCGTACCGACGGCTGGGCGACCTCGTCGATCCTCGAACGGCCGAAGGTCATCTACAACAGGTCCACCGGCAAGTGGGTGATGTGGGTGCACTCCGACGGACCGTCGTCCCCGACCAGTACGTCGAACTACGCGCGCGCCGAGGCGGGGGTCGCGATCGCGGACTCCCCGAAGGGGCCGTTCCGGTGGATCGACTCGTACCGATTGGACCACGTACCGAGCGACTCGGTGCCGTGGTGCGGCAGCGGGTCGTCGTTCGACCCGGCCGGCGGGATGGCACGGGACATGAACCTGTTCGTGGACGACGACGGGACGGCGTACATCATCTACTCCTCCGAGGAGAACCGGACGATGTACATCTCCAAGCTCAACAAGTCGTACACGTACCTGTCCGCGGCGCCCGACCAGGCCGTGCAGGGCAAGGACTTCACGCGGACGCTGGCGTGCAACCAGCGCGAGGCGCCGGCGATGTTCAAGTCCGAGGGGACGTACTACCTGCTCACGTCCGGCGCGACCGGGTGGGACCCGAACCCGCTGCACTATGCGACGTCGCAGAACATCCTCGGGCAGTTCACCGACCGCGGCGTACCGATCACCGGGGCCGGTGCGGCGACGACGTACTCTTCGCAGAGCACGAACGTGGTCACGGTCGACGCCAAGCAGAACAAGTTCCTGTTCATGGGTGATCGGTGGACGCCGAGCGATCTCGCGAACGCGCCGTACGTGTGGATGCCGATGAGCTTCGGCGAAGGCGGCTCGCTGACCGTGGGGCCGGACAACGAGTGGTCGTTGGGCGACCTCACGCCGTACACGCGGTGGACCGTTTCGAGCACGATCCCGGATCACGTATGGCTCGACGACACCAGCAACCTGCCGTCCTCGGTCACGGTGACTACTGCCCGCGGATCGCAGCAACTACCTGTCACGTGGGACCCGGCGAGCGTTGTGCAACCCGGCCCGGCCCAGCTCCGCGGCACCTTGTCCGACGGCCGGACCTTCACCCGCTCGGTCGTCGTCATACCCCACAACCTCCGGTACGCCGTCAACGCCGGCGGCACCGTCACCCCTGACTGGACCACCCTCGCCACAGCCGGCGGCCCGCTGCTCAACTCCTCACCGGAACAACCCCTGGGTACCGACCCCACGACGGGCACCACCTGGGGCTACACCGGCGCCAGCGCTCCGTCCGGCACCGGCAACCTCTACACAACCCTCCGCTATGCGAAGAACCACGAGCCCCTCGTCTATACCTTCGGCGGCCTCGAGCCCGGCACCTACACCGTCCACGCCGGCTACTACGACCCCTGGCCCTGGGCCAACCGCGCCGCCCAGGTCACCGTGAACGGCACCGTCGTAGACACCCAACGCCTCTTCACCACCACCGGCACCGCCGCCTCCTACCCCGGCATCCAGGTCGGGGCCAACGGCAACATCACGGTCACCATCACTCCCACCCGCTCCCCCGACATCCAACTCAGCTGGCTAATGCTCGCCCGCACCAGCTGATCCACCTCTCTTATATTGATCTCATGTCGAACCAGGCCAAGCCGTCGCGGCGCGGAGTCAAGGGGCATCCGAAGTCGGGGCCTTCGATCGGGGACGTGGCGCGCTTGGCCGGGGTTTCGGCGCAGACTGTGTCGCGGGTGTCGACCGGGGCGGAGCCGGTGCGTCCGGAGACCAAGGAACGGGTGCTGGACGCGATGCGCGAACTCGGGTACGCGCCCAACCACGCGGCCCGCGCACTCCGGCGCGGCAACTTCCGGTCGATCGGGCTGATCGCGCACCAGGTGATCCGCACCGGCGAGTCGAAAACCATCGAGGCGGTCATCGAAGCGGCCCGCCGCGAGGGGTACTCGGTCAGCCTGGTCGACGTCGAGACCCCCTCGTCGAGCGACGTCAGCGACGCGGTCCAGCAGCTCAACCACCAGGCGATTGACGGCCTGATCATCATCCGCGCCGAGACCGCCACGCCGACCGCGCTCGCCCTCCCGCCGACGCTGCCGGTCGCGGTCTCGGACTCGCGGTTCATCGGCCATCACCCGGCGATCGGCGCGGACCAGGCCGGCGGCAGCAAAGCCGCCGTACAGCATCTGCTGGACCTCGGCCACAAGACCGTGCACCATCTCGCCGGCCCGGACGACTCCGGCCCGGCCGACCTGCGCGCGACCGCCTGGCGGCAGACGCTGGAAGAGGCGGGCCGCAAAGTACCGGCGATCCTCCGCGGCGGCTGGTCCGCGGACTCCGGGTACGAACTCGGCAAAGCGATCGCAAAGCGCAAGGACGTCACAGCAGTCTTCGCCGCGAACGACGAGATGGCGTGCGGCCTGATCCACGCCCTGCACGAGGCCGGCCGCGACGTACCGCGCGACGTGAGCGTGGTCGGCTTCGACGACATCGACCTGGCCGAACACTTCTGGCCGCCGCTGACCACGGTCCGCCAGCAGTTCCAGCAGATCGGCAACGAACTGGTCGAGCTGATCCTCCGCCAGCTCCGCCAGCGCGCCCCGCTCACCGACTTCCACGGCACCGTCGCGGCACCGCTCGTCGTCCGCGAGAGCACCGCCGCACCCCGCAAGCGCCGCTGACCCTCCAGCTCGGGCCCGGCTGACTCCTTCGTCACACGCCCCTAGACATGTTCACGTAAACAAGCTAGCGTCCGGCTCAGATGTTTGCGTAAACAGAAACGAACAGAAACGGAGGTCGACGGACATGGCGGAGTCCGTGGCCCAGCAGCCGGCGCACCGGGTGGTCGTCACCCCCGCGACCCGGCGCAAACGGTGGTCGAAGGACGGGAAGGGCTGGCTGTTCGTCGGCCCGTTCCTGGTCGTCTTCGCGGTCACCTTCCTGGCCCCGATCGGGTACGCGATCTACCTCAGCCTGTTCCGCGAGCAGGCGTTCTTCGGCGGCCGCACCTTCGTCGGCCTCTCCAACTACGCCGAGGCGCTGCAGGACCCGAAGTTCTGGGAGTCCTTCGGCCGGGTGGCGATCTTCCTGGTCGTCCAGGTCCCGGTGATGCTGGTCCTCGCACTGCTCGCGGCGCTCGCGATCGACAGCGCCCGGCTGCACGCGGCCGGCTTCTTCCGGATCGTGATCTTCCTGCCGTACGCCGTCCCCGGCGTGGTCGCCGTCCTGATGTGGGGCTACATCTACGGCGACAACTTCGGCCTCGTGGCGAACCTCAACGACCTGCTCGGCACCGCCCTGAAACCGCTGAGCGGCAACTGGATGCTGCCGTCGATCGCCAACATCGTCACCTGGGAGTTCGTCGGCTACAACATGCTGATCTTCTTCTCGGCGCTCCGCACCGTCCCCGGTGAGCTGTACGAGGCGGCGGCGATCGACGGCGCCGGCACGTTCCGGACGATCCTCGCGGTGAAGCTGCCCGCGCTCCGCGGCGCGATCGTGATCGCGACGATCTTCTCGATCATCGGCAGCTTCCAGCTCTTCAACGAGCCGAACATCCTGCGCACCCTCGCGCCGAACGTGATCAACACCTACTACACCCCGAACATGTACGCCTACAACCTCTCGTTCGCCGGCCAGCAGTTCAACTACTCGGCCACCGTCGCGATCGTGATGGGCATCATCACCGCGATCATCGCGTACGTCGTCCAGCTCCGCGGCTCCCGGGAGGCGCTGTGAAAACCAAGCGCTCCAAAGTCCTGACCGCGGTAATGGTGCTGTACTTGCTCTACACAATCGTCCCGCTCGCCTGGCTGTTGCTGAGCGCAACCAAGACCCAGGACGACCTGCTCTCCACGCCAGGCCTGTGGTTCGGCAAGAGCTTCGCGTTCTTCGCCAACATCAAGGACACGCTGACGTACGACGGCGGCATCTTCCTGCACTGGCTCGCCAACACGGTCCTGTACGTCGTGGTCGGCGCCGGCGGGGCGACGCTGCTCGCGACCGCGGCCGGCTACGGGCTGGCGAAGTACAAGTTCGCCGGCCGCCGCGCGGTGTTCGCCGTACTGCTCGGAGCGGTCGCCGTACCGGGCACCGCGCTCGCGGTCCCGACATTCCTGATGTTCTCGAACCTCGGCCTGACCAACACCGTCTGGGCGATCATCATCCCGTCGCTGGTCAGCCCGTTCGGCCTGTACTTGATGTGGGTGTACTCCGCCGACGCGGTCCCGCCGGAGCTGCTTGAGGCGGCCCGGATCGACGGCGCCGGCGAGGTCCGCACATTCTTCACGGTGGCGCTCCGGTTGCTTGCCCCCGGCATCGTCACCACCTTGCTGTTCGCGATGGTCTCGACCTGGAACAACTACTTCCTGCCGCTGATCATGCTCAGCAAGCCGAATCTGTACCCGCTCACGGTCGGGCTCACCCAGTGGAGCAACCAGGCGACCGGAGTGGGCGCCCGCCCCATCTACAACCTGGTGATCACCGGATCGTTGCTGACGATCGTTCCGCTGGTGATCGCCTTCCTCCTTCTCCAGCGCTTCTGGCAGTCAGGCCTGTCCGCTGGTTCGGTCAAGTGAAAGGCACCAAGATGAAGGTAAGTCGGTGGGGCATCCGGCGGCTGGTGGTCGCCGGAGCCGCGCTCACGGCGCTCGCGGCGGTCGCCGCCTGCGGCGGTTCCAGCACGTCGAGCAGTTCGAGCAGTTCGAGCACCGGTTCGCCGGACGCGGTCGACGCGGCGTTGAAGGCGGGCGGCGAGCTCACGTACTGGAGCTGGACGCCGTCCGCGCAGGCGCAGGTCACCGCGTTCATGAAGCAGTACCCGAACGTGAAGGTGAACCTGGTCAACGCCGGCACCGGCAACGACCAGTACACCAAGCTCCAGAACGTCATCAAGGCCGGCTCCGGCGCCCCCGACGTCGCGCAGGTCGAGTACCAGGCGCTCCCGCAGTTCGCGCTGCCCGGTTCGCTCGTCGACCTGAACCAGTACGGGTTCTCGCAGTACGAGTCGTCCTACACCGCCTCCACCTGGTCCTCGGTGCACGCCGGCAGCGGGCTGTACGGCCTCCCGCAGGACTCCGGGCCGATGGCGCTGTTCTACAACAAGGAGGTCTTCGCCAAGTACGGGATCGCCGTACCGAAGACCTGGGACGAGTACGTCGCCGCCGCGAAGAAGCTGCACGCCGCGAACCCGAAGGCGTACATCACCAACGACTCCGGCGACGCCGGGTTCACCACCAGCATGATCTGGCAAGCCGGCGGTACGCCGTTCAAGACCGACGGCAAGAACGTCACGGTCAACCTGCAGGACGACGGCTCGAAGAAGTGGACCGGCACCTGGAACCAGCTCGTCCAGGGCGGCCTGGTGTCGAACATCCCCGGCTGGACCGACGAGTGGTACAAGGCACTCGGCGACGGCACGATCGCGACGCTGCCGACCGGTGCCTGGATGCCCGGCGTGATGGAGTCCTCGGTGAAGGCCGGCGCCGGCAAGTGGGCGGTTGCGCCGATGCCGACGTACGACGGTCAGCCGGCCACCGCGGAGAACGGCGGCAGCACGGAGTCGGTCCTCAAGCAGAGCAAGAACCCGGCACTCGCGGCAGCGTTCGTCCGCTGGCTGAACCATGACGAGGGCGTCAAGACGTTCCTCGCCAGCGGCGGCTTCCCCGCGACCACCGCGGACCTCAAGGACCCGGCGTTCGTCGGCAAGGCCAGCGCGTACTTCGGCGGCCAGAAGATCAACGAGGTCCTGACCGCGGCGGCGGGCGATGTCGTGAAGGGCTGGACGTACCTGCCGTACGAGCTCTACGCGAACAGCATCTACGGCGACACCGTCGGCAAGTCGTACCAGAACAAGTCCGACCTCAACACCGGCCTGAAAGCCTGGCAGGATGCCCTGGTTTCGTATGGTAACCAGCAGGGCTTCCAGGTGAACGGCTGACAAGGCCTCGAGAGAAACGAGATCCCGTGCCCGACTTCGCGATCGGCGAGTCCGACTTCCTGCTGGACGGCCGCCCGTTCCAGATCATCTCCGGTGCGCTGCACTACTTCCGGGTGCACCCGGACTGCTGGGCCGACCGCATCGCGAAGGCGCGGCAGATGGGGCTCAACACGATCGAGACGTACGTCCCGTGGAACCTGCACGCGCCGCGCCCCGGCGAGTTCGGCAGCACCGGAATCCTCGACCTCGGCCGCTTCCTGCGCGAAGTGGCCGCGGCCGGGATGTACGCGATCGTCCGGCCCGGGCCGTACATCTGCGCCGAGCTCGACAACGGCGGCCTGCCGCCCTGGCTGCTGCGCACGCCGGGCATCGGAGTACGGCGGTACGAGCCGCAGTTCATGACCGCGCTGACGTCGTACCTGGACAGCGTGCTGGAGATCGTCCGGCCGTTGCAGATCGACCAGGGCGGACCGGTTCTGCTCGTGCAGGTGGAGAACGAGTACGGCGCTTTCGGGTCCGACCAGACGTACCTCAAGGCGTTGACCGAGGTGATCCGCGCCCGCACCACGGTCCCGCTCGTCACGGTCGACCAGCCGACCGACGAGATGCTCGCCGCGGGCGGGCTGGACGGCGTACTGCGGACCGGGTCGTTCGGGTCCCGCGCCGCCGAACGGCTGGCGACCCTGCGCCGGCACCAGCCGACCGGGCCGTTGATGTGTATGGAGTTCTGGGACGGGTGGTTCGACTACTGGGGCGGGCGGCACCACACCACCTCGGCGGCCGACGCCGCGGCCGAACTCGACGCGCTGCTCGCCACGGGCGCGTCGGTGAACATCTACATGTTCCACGGCGGGACGAACTTCGGGCTGACCAGCGGCGCGAACGACAAGGGCGTGTACCGGGCGACGATCACGTCGTACGACTACGACGCGCCGCTCGACGAGGCCGGCCACCCGACCGAGAAGTTCTTCGCCTTCCGCGACGTGATCTCGCGGTACGCCGACGTACCTTCCGCGGTGCCGGCGGCGGCGCCGTCCGCGCCTGAGTTCAACGTTGCATTGGCGGACCCGGTCGGCCTGCTCGCCTGCCCGGGCGGGACCTGGTCGGAGCATCACGCCGTACCGACGCTGGACGACCTCGACGCCCGGCTGGCGATCTTCCGCACCGAACTCCGGCACGGCGGACCGGCCGCGCTGTCGTTCGGCGAGGTGCGTGACCGGCTCCAGGTGTACCTCGACGGCGCGCCGGTCGGCGTACTGGAACGGGAACGGCACGAACGCACGATCATGCTCCCGCACACCCGCGGCCGTCTCGAACTGGTCGTCGAGGACATGGGGCGCGTCAACTACGGCCCCCGCATCGGCGAACCGAAGGGCCTGATCGGTCCGGTGACGCTGGGATCCGCGGAACTGGACGACTGGTCCGTGTGCGTGATCGACCTCGACCACCTGCCCCGGCTGTGGCAGTCCGCCGGCGCCACGCCCACCACGGTCGGCACCGGTCCCACCGCCTGGCGCGCAACCTTCGAGACGGACGCGACGTCCGACCTGTTCCTGAAGACCGATGCCTGGGGCAAGGGTTACGCCTGGATCAACGGCTTCCCGCTCGGCCGCTACTGGCGCCGTGGGCCCCAGCAGACGCTCTACGTCCCCGCCCCCGTGCTCGTTGACGGCACCAACAACCTGACCGTCCTCGAACTCGAGACCCTGGAATCCCCCACCGCCGGCTTCGCCGCCGGCGCCTGGCTCGGCTACACCGACCTGTAGTGGAACTCCTGCTGCTGGGCGGAGTCGTCCTGCTCGGAGCGTTCGTGCAATGGCTGACCGGCATGGGCTTCGCGCTCGTGTCGGTCCCCGCGCTGGTGATCGTGCTCGGGCCCGCCGACGGCGTCACCTTCGCGAACTGCGCTGCCGGCGTCGTCTGCCTGCTCGGCCTGGCCCGCGGCTGGCGTCACGTCCGCCTCCGCGCGATGGTCCCGCTGATCATCGCGGCCGCCTGCACCGCCCCGATCGGCGCCTGGTTCGCTCGCGTCCTCCCCGCCCCCGTACTGCTGACCGTCATGGGTGCCCTCGTCACGCTCACCGCGACGCTCCTGCTGATCGGACTCCGGATCCCCGCCCTCAAAGGACTTCCCGGCGCCCTCACCGCCGGCGCCACCGGCGGTTTCATGAACACCGCCGCCGGCCTGGGCGGTCCACCCGTCTCGCTGTACGCCGTCAACGCCGACTGGACCATCCGCGAATTCGTCCCCAACGCCCTGTGCTACGGCGCAATGGTCAACCTCTTCTCGCTGCTGACCCGCGGCGTCCCACCCCTGACGGCCCCGCAATGGCTGGCCACCGCCGTCACGCTCCCCCTGGGCGCCGCCCTCGGCGCCCTCCTCGCCACCCGCATCCCCAACTCCATCGCCCGAACCCTCGTCCTCCTGCTGGCCCTGACCGGCGGCCTCCTCACCACCACCAAGGGCATCGCAGCCCTCTGAGAACGCTAGGACTCGGTCGGCAGCGTGTTCCCGCGTTCGTCCGGTGCCGCCGCGAACACCGACGGCTTGTCCTTCACCAGCGCACGCCAGCGGTTGAAGAACAGGTTGAGCAGTACGGCGGTGACGGCCGCGGCGCTGATGCCCGAGTCCAGGACGACGCCGACGCCCGACGGGAACTTGTCCCAGAAGTGCGGCCGCGCGATCGGTACCAGGCCCATCGCGATCGCCACCGCGACCACGACCAGGTTCAGGTTGTCGGCGTACTCGACCCGCGACAGGGTCCGGATGCCGCTCGCCGCGACCGATCCGAACAGTACGATCCCTGCCCCGCCGAGCACGGGCGCGGGGATCGCCGCGACCACCCGGCCGAAGATCGGCACCAGCCCGAGCAGGACCAGCACCCCGCCGCCGACCGCGACGGTGAACCGGGACTTGATCCCGGTGATCGCCACCAGCCCGACGTTCTGCGCGAACGCGCTCGCCGGGAACGCGCCGAACACCGGCGCGACGGTGCTCGACAACATGTCCGCGCGCAGCCCGTTCGCGACCCGCTTGTGGTCGACCGGGGTCTCGACGATCTGCCCGATCGCGACGATGTCGGCCATCGTCTCGGTCATGATCACGAAGATCACGATCGTCATCGCGACGATCGCGCCGGCGTCGAACACCGGCGTACCGAGCCCGAAGATCGGCGGGAACGCGACCACCTTCCCGTGCGGTACGGCGGAGAAGTCGGCCTTGCCCCACGGGACCGCGACCAGGGTGCCGGCGATCATCCCGATCAGGATCGACAACCTGGACACGAATCCCTGGAAGACCCGGCTGATCACCAGGATCACCAGCAGCGTCAGGCCGGCGAGCGCGATGTTGCTCGGGTTCCCGTACCCCTTTGCGCCGACCCCGCCGAGCGCCCAGTCGAACGCCACCGGCAGCAGCGACACCCCGATCACCGTGATGATCGACCCCGTGACGACCGGCGGGAACAGCTTGACCAGGTGCGCGAAGAACGACGACGCGATCACGCCGACCACGCCCGCCACCAGGATCGCGCCGAACACCGGCCGGACCCCGCCGTGCGACGCGATCGACACCATCGTGGACACGCTGGCGAACGAGATCCCTTGCACGATGGGCAATCGGGCACCGAACGGTCCGAGTCCCAGCGACTGCAGCAGCGTCGCGAGACCGCTGATGAAGATGCCGGCCGTGACCAGCAGCCCGATGTCCGGCGCGGACAGCCCGGCCGCGCTGCCGACGATCAGCGGCGGCGCGATCAGCCCGCCGTACATCGTCAGGATGTGCTGCGTGCCGTAGACAAGGAGCTGCGGGAAGGGCAGCCGTTCGTCTTCGGGGCGGGCGGGTGCAGCGGTGGTGGATGCCATGTCTGCCTCCTCAGCGGAGCGCTTTTCCGGTCTACGGAAAGAAGATTCCGAACAGCGATAGAGTGGCACACGGGTGAAACGGCGTCAACGGTTTGTTGAAGTGCAATCTGGCTTGTTCGCGGAGCATCGGGGATTGCTGTACGCCGTCGCGTACCGGCTGCTCGGGAGTGTGGCCGATGCGCAGGACGTCGTACAGGACGCCTGGCTGCGCAGCGCGGCGGTCCGGCGGGAGTCGTACGTCGGCCCGTGGCTCCCGGACCCCTGCTCACCACGCCGGATGCTGCCGAGGACGTCGTACGGGCGGACTCGGTGTCGACCGCCGTACTGCTCGTCCTCGAGGCGCTGTCGCCGACCGAGCGGGCGGTGTTCGTGCTGAACGAGGCGTTCGGGTACAGCTACGCCGAGATCGCCGGCGTCCTCAACCGGCAGGTCGCCGACGTACGGCAGCTGGCGCATCGCGCGCGGAAGGCGGTCGCCGCGCGGCGCCGGCGGTACGACACCGATCGTGCCACCCAGCAGCAGGTCACCGAACGGTTCCTCGCCGCCTGCGAGAACGGCGACGTGGAGGCGCTGATGGCGGTCCTCGCGCCGGACGTCACGCTGATCAGCGACGGCGGCGGACTCACCGGGGCGCCGCGCAAACCGGTCGCCGGGCCGCTGGCCGTCGCGCGCGCGTTCCTGGTCGGATCCGGGCGGCGTCCGGCCGGATCGCAGTACGCGATCGAGGAGCTCAACGGGGCGCCCGGCCTCACGATCCGGTCCACGGACGGGCCGGTGCTCGGGGTCACGCTGCACCTGGTCGACGGCGCGGTGCAGGCGATCCACGTGGTCAGCAATCCGGAGAAACTCCGCGGACTGTCACATCCGGCGTAGGTGCCTCGCCCGTGAGGCACCTCTACGGATCGGAGTCCTCGTGTACGCCGCCTACCTGGCCACCACCCTGCTCGGGGCCGGGGCGCTCGGGTTGGTGGCCGGGCTGGCGGTTCCGGTGCTGGGTGTGCTGGCAGCCGGTGGTCTTGTCCTGTACTTCCTCGGTGCGCTCACCGCGCACGTCCGCGCCCGCGCGCTGAACCTCGGCCCGTGGTCCCTCTACTTCCTCACCTGCTTGGCCGCTCTGGTGACCACTGTCCTGTACCGATGAATGGGTTCTTCGGTCCTATGCTGGGCGATCATGGTGGCGGACGGCGGCGATCCCTCGCGGTTGCGGCGGCTCAACGAGCGGGCGGTGCTGGCCGCGGTGCGTGCCGCCGGGGAGCTGCGGGTCGCGCAGATCGTCGAGGAGAGCGGGCTCGGGCGGACTGCCGTCGAAGAGGTGCTGGCGAGTCTGGTCGAACGGCGCTGGCTGGTCGAGGAGAGCCCCGCGATCCGCGGCCGCGGGCGGCCGGCCCGCAGCTACCGCTTCCGCGCGGAGGCCGGGTACGTCGTGGGGCTCGACATCGGCGCGTACTCCGTCCGCGGGGTGCTGGTCGACCTCGACGGCCGGATACTCGCGAACACCCGCCAGACGGTAACCCCCGAACTCCCCCGCGCCGAACGACTCGCCGTCGCCGACGAAGTGGTCACCGCCTGCGCCGCGGAAGCCGGCGTCCCCGCAAGCCGCGTCTGGGCAGTCGGCGCCGGCACCACCGGAATCGTCGACCCCACCGGCACAGTCGTCCAGGCCAACGCCATCCCCGACTGGGCCGGCACCAACCTCCCCACCCACTTCAAGACCCACCTTGCAGTAGCCGACAACGACAGCCAACTAGCAGCCCTCGCCGAACAAAGAAGAGCCTGGCCACCACCACCCGCCGCCGGCGGCGGCGGTCGCGTTGGTGGTGGTGGCGTTGGGGGCTTGGGTGGAGCGGGCTCGGCGCTGCCGACGGACATGGTGTTCTTGCATGCGGGGCGGCGCACGGGGCTGGCTCTGGTGCTGGACGGGAAGTTGCGGCGGGGGGCGTTCGGGGCGGCGGCTGACATGTCCGGCTTGCGTGGTGTGGCGTGGGAGGCGGCTCTCGGCTACTTGCACGACGTCGTGGCGGACGACGTTCCGGTGGTGGACAAGGCCGAGCGGGCCTTTGCCGCTGCGCGTACCGGGGATCGCGCGGCGCGTGCCGCGGTGCGGAGGTACGCGCAGGCGATGGCTGTCGCAGCAGCGACAGCGATTGCGATCGTCGATCCCCGCATGCTCGTCCTCGGCGGCGCGTTCTCACAGGCAGCCGACGTGCTCCTCGACCCGCTCCGGGCCGAGCTGGAGAAGCTCTGCCCGCGCGTCCCCGAGCTCCGCGCCTCCACCCTGGGCGCACTCTGCGTCGCGCTCGGCGCCGCGAGCCTCGCGCTGGACGCGCTCAACGACCGCCTCCTCTCCCCCGCCCGCGGACCGCTTCCGCAGTTGGCCGCACGCAGTATCTGAGTTCCGCCTTTGTTCAGCGGGCCGTTGACGGCCATCCGATCTCGCGGCTTAATAATGTCGGAAAGAGGCAATAATGCGCAAGAACGCGCATCCCCCTGCCAGGAAGTAGGTTCGCTGTGAACAGTCGGATCCGCCGCCGGACGTTCCTCACCGCCACCGGAGCCCTCGCCACCGCCACTGCGGTCGGCGACGTCGCCTACGCCACCCCGCACGCCCTAGACGCCACCGCCGACGCCTCCGGGTACGTCGACGTACAGCTGCTGAACATCACCGACCTGCACGGCTACCTGCAGCCGACGACGCCGAGCCAGGGCAGCGTGATCACCGGCGCCGGCGGCGTCCAGGTGACCGTCGGCGGTGTCGGGTACATGGCCACGCATCTCAAGCGGCTCCGCGAGGGCCGGAAGAACTCGCTCTTCTTCTCCTCCGGGGACAACTTCTCCGGCTGGCCGTTCGAGATCGACGCGCACGCCAACGAGCCGACCGTCGAGGCGCTCAACGCGCTCGGCCTGCAGTTCAGCACGGTCGGGAACCACGAGCTCGACCAGTCGGTGAGCTTCCTGGTCGACCACATGGAGCACGGTGCGCCGTACCCGGTGAACGGCCGCGACGACAACTTCGTCGACTCGACCGGCCACAAGTTCCGCGGCGCGAACTTCCGGTTCTACACGGCCAACATCGTGCACAAGGACACCGGCCGGACGATCGTCCCGCCGTACAACATCGAGTGGGTGGACGCCGGGCACGGCAAGAAGCTGCCGATCGCGTTCATCCACCTGACCGTGATGGACACCCCGACGGGCTCCACGTCGTACCAGCCGGGCCTCAAGTCGCTGTCCGACGTCGAGCAGGCGAACAAGCTCGCCGCCCAGCTGAAGGCCCGCGGCGTGAACGCGATCGTGATCAACATCCACGACGGCGGCGTCGCCGGGAACGACTACAACGCGGGCACGAACCCGTCCGGCCCGGTGTTCCAGCTGGCCGCGAACGCGTCCCCGGACATCGCCGCGATCGTCACCGGGCACTGGCACTGCCGGTTCAACATGATGGTCCCGGACCCGAACGGCGTACCGCGGCCGGTCGTCGAGGCCGGCAACCACGGCTCGCTGATCAACGAGATCAACCTCAAGCTGGACCCGCGCACCGGCGAGGTGATCCGCGAGCTCACCACGTCGACGAACCACGCGAACACCCGCGACGTCCCGGTCGACGAGGAGCTTCAGCACATCGCCGACTACTGGACCGCGAAGGGCCAGAAGCGGTACGCCGCCCCGCTCGCGAAGATCACCGGCGACTTCACCCGGACGGCGAACGCGTCCGGCGAGAGCACGATGGGCAACCTGGCCGCGGACTTCGCGTACTGGGACGCGAACCAGCACCGCGACGGCCGCGCCGACCTCGCGCTGATCTCGACCAAGCCGGTGTCCGGGTCGAACGCGCTGACCGGCGACCTGTTGTTTGCCAAGGGCACCAATGCGGCCGACGCCGACGGGACCGTGCTGTTCGGCGAGGCGTGGAACGCGTTCGGGTACGGCAACCCGATCCTGACCGTCACGCTGCCGGGGACCCAGCTGCATGCGGCGTTCGAGGCGCAGTGGGTGCCGCAGGCGAACGGGACCGTGAAGTTCGCGCCGTTCGCGGTGTCGCAGAACGTCAGCTACAGCTACGACACCGGCAAGCCGATCGGTCAGCGTGTCGACCCGACGAAGGTCCTCATCGACGGCAAGCCGCTCGACCTGACGCGGAACTACCGGGTCGCCGCGCTCGCCTACACGCTGATCGGCGGCGACGGTACGACGGTGTTCACCGGCTTCACCGACCCGGTCCGCAACGACCGCGACCACGAGGGCTTCATCGCGTACCTCCGGGCGCACCCGGTCCTCACCCCGTCCACGCTCGACCGCGCCCGTCCGGTGAGCTGACCTGCAAGGCCGGCGGCGGACTCCCGACGAGAACGTCCGCCGTCGGCCGGTGCATCAGACGTCGACCGGCAGATCCGCAGATTGTCGATCGTCGACAATCTGCAGGCCGCTGACCAGCCCGGACATCCCCGGGTGCGTCTTCGGCCGCCACGCGCACACGAACGCCCCGAACTGCAGCAACCCCGCGAGCCCGTCGAACGACTCGACGTACGTCGCGAGCCCGGAGAGCACGAAGTACCCGAAGCAGCCCGCCGCCAACGCGACGACCATCCGCCTGCCCGGCCGACCGCCGTCCGGAGCGACCCGTCGAAGCCGGACCGACAACTGCCCGATCGTCGCCTGCCGTTTGCTCAACGCCGGGACCGCCAGCAGCAACACCGCCGGCAGCCAGGTGGTCAGCACGACCTGGACGAACCGCCCACCGCCGGACTGGTACAGCCAGTGCCCCGACACCGTCACCGTGATCAGGTTCGCCAGTACGCCGAACGCGCCGCCGAGGACCGTCACCGAGACCAGGTCGATGATCATCCCGAGCCAACGCCGCCGGGTCGTCACGGGCCGCGGTTCGTCGACCGTCGCGCCCGGCGTCCGCCGATCGATCAGCCGCAGCGCCGGCGCGAGCAGCAGCCCGACCGCCGTACCGAACGTGTTGGTCAGCAGGTCGTCGACGTCGAACAACCGGTACGGGCAGTCGAACAGGAACCAGTTGCCGGTCAGCTGCGTGGTCTCGATCAGCAGCGAGACACCGAACCCGGCGAGCACGATCAGCACCGGATTGCGCCGCGTGTAGTGCCGGAGGTACGCGCCGAACGGGATGAACAGGAAGACGTTGAACACCGTCTGCTGCACCGCCGGATTCACCAGCAGCCCGCCGGCGCCGCGCGCACGTTCCTTCGCGATGTCGTCCAGGAACTGGAACGGGTTCAGTTGCGGATGGGTCAGCGCCTTGTGCGCCGCGCACCACGCGTCGTCGATCGTCGGCACCGGGAACAGCACGTACGCCACCACGGCGAGCCCGTAGACCAGCGAACTGAACGCGAGCAGCAGCGCCCCGAACCCCAGCTCACCCCGCCGCCGATAGGTCCGGTACACGAACGGCGTGAGCAGCACGAACGCCAGCGCTACGCCACCGACAACGGCCAGGACAGCAGGCAACACCCGGGACACGGTGGGAACCCTAGCCGTCAATCACCCTGAGTCGGTCGACGGACACTCTGAGCGAGGTGCCGCAGCATCGCGACGAACACGACCAGCCAGGCCGCGAAGGCGACCCACAGCTCCCAGCGCCCGATCGTGCTCACCACGGGCAGATTGTCGGCGTGGCTCAGGTAGATGCCCGCGACGGCGTACATCCCGAGCGGGAACACGATGCTCCACAGCGCCGCGTCGTACTCGAGCGGGATCCGGTGCCGGGTCGCGGCGACCATCGGCGCGTCGGCCATCTCGACGATCCGGGCGCCGGCCAGCACGGTGATCGACAGCGCCCCCATCGACACCCAGTACGGCGCCGTCAGGTCGGCCGGTTTCACCTCGTACAGCATCAGCCGGAGCGCGACGAAGATCCCGGCCGCGCCGTACAGGAAGACCCGCTCGACCGTCGCCGCGGCCACTGCCACCGACTGGCTCGCCACCACCCACACGAACCAGGTCCCGTTCGCGGTCGCCACCACCGGACGCTCGGCCCGCCCGAGCACCGGCGGTCCACGGCACGACGTACCCGAGAACCAGCCAGGCGAGGCCCGCCACCAGCAGCAGGACGAGCGTCATCGTGTGCATCCCGGCCAGCCCGAGCCGTACGCCGAGAACGTTGATCCCGGCAACGAACGTGAAGAACCCGAACGCCCGCCGCGGATCCAGGAAGTCCTCCGCGAGCGCGTCCCGGTACCGGACCAGCCGCCACCCGTTCAGCACCAGCAGGACGACGAACGCCGCCGCGCAGATCACCAGCAGGATCCGCGACAGCAGCACGAAGCCCTCGAGGCTCATCCCGACCGAGACGATCCCGGTGCCCATCACGACCGCGAAGTACGCGGGCGGAAGCCCCCGGACCGCCGACCGCATCCGATCGCCCATCCTCGGAGTCTGTCACGTCTCGTAATTGCCGGTGTATGACTACGGCATGACGGCGCACGGCGTACAGCGGGACAGTGTCCGCAGCAGCGGGCTCGAGGCGACGGTCGAACTGCTCAACCAGGTCTACCCGAACCGGGTCCGGCTGCTCGGCCGGACCCGGGACAACGGCTCACTGGCCCTCAGTACCGCCGACCACGGCGGCGTCGGCGCCGATCGGTGCCGGATGGAGATGCGGTTCGACGCGCTCACCGATCCGTGGCGCGACCTGAACGCGATCTGGCTGATGAAGGGCCGTCTCGGTCTCGGCGACCGGTCCGGCGAGCACACGCTGACCGCCGGCGACACCTTCCTGTACTCGGTCAAGGACGTGATGCGGTTCCGCCCGCGGCCGCTGGAGCTGGTCGTGATCCGGGTCGGCCAGGAGGACGTGGCACGGGTGGCCGCGCGGCACTTCGGCGCCGTACCGGCCGACCTCTGGCCGGGCGCGGGCCGTCCGGTGTCGCGGGCGATGAACACGCACTGGCAGATCCTGTCCGGCTACGTCCGCAAGACGCTGGCCGCGGCGCCGTCGGTCGCGGAGCATCCGCTGATCGCCGGGCAGCTGCTCGAGTACGTCGCCGCATCGATGCTCGCGGTCTTCCCGAACGCGACCATGCAGCTGTCCCACGTCGCGTCCCCGGGATCCGTCGGTACGGCGACCCTGCGCCGCGCGATCGCGTACGTCGACGCGAACGCGGACCAGGCGATCACCGTCGAGGACATCGCGACCGCGGCGGGTACGAGTGCGCGCGCGTTGCAGTACGCGTTCCGCCGGCACCTGGACTGCACGCCGCGCGAGTACCTGCGCCGGGTCCGGCTGGAACGCGCGCACCGCGAACTCCAGGACGCCGGCCCGGACGCCACCGTCGCGGCGATCGCGCTCCGCTGGGGCTTCACGTCAACCGGTTGGTTCGCCCAGCACTATCGGGCGGCGTACGGCTGCTCGCCGGGCGAGACCCTGCGCTGCTGAGCGATCACCGTCGCCAGCTCGTGCCGGTACACCGGCCGCGCCACGTCGCAGGTGTGGGTGAGATGCCGGTTCCGGAGCATCCGCTGGACCTCGTCGACGTCCACGCCGAGCGCACTCGCGGCGGTCGACAACGTCAGCCACCCCTCCCGCAGTTTCGCCAGGACGTCGACGTCGTCGCGGCGCAGCGGCAACTCCTTGCCGTGCGCGGCCAGCAGCCCGGCGGAGATCAGCCGCCGGACGCCGGTCTGCCCGAGGCCGAGGACCGCGCCCGCCTCCGCGACCGACATCCACTGGTCGAGACCTGACTGGACCACGTCGGACAGCAGCAGCCGGCGGTGCGACCGCGACCGGGCCGGCAGATGACCCGCGCGGACGAGTCCGGCGACGCGCTGCGGCGAGATGCCGAGCAGGACCGCGGCCTGCGCGGTCGTGATCAACGGGTCGTCCATCATGAGCGGCTCACCGAGCAACTCGGTCAGCCGTGTCCGATAGTCCCGCGCCAGATCCCCGACCGCCATCGCAACCCCTCCCCAGGTTCGCCGCCGCCATCACGAGCAGTGACACGGGTCCGGGGTCAGGCGCTCTGTGATGAATTCTGACACATACCGCGACGCAGTGACGCATGTCAGCAGCCACGACACCAGCGCGGCCTTCGGATCCCGGCGCGCGGCTTCGCGTTCCGGAGTGGCGGCTATTGGAGCAGGCCGTTCCAGTCGATGGTGGGGCCGCCGTGATCGTTGGCGTTCCGGACGAACTTCGCCGGGTCACCGGCCGCCCGCGGATTCGACGCGAGCCAGGCGGCGACCCGGTCCGGGTGCCGCCGGTCCAGCTCGTCGAGGTACGCCCGGCGCTCCTCGACGACCCGCAACTGCTCGGCGGCCGACCCGGCACGCTGCAGCCCGGGGAAGCTCGCCCGCCAGGCGAGACACAACGCCTCGTCGCTCAGGTCCGCCAGATCCTCACTCGCCTGCACCTTCCGGGCCGGCCGCCGCACAGGCCGCGGCGTACGCACCACCGGCTGTTGGCCGAACCAACCGATCCAGTGCGGTACGACGGCCGGCGCACCGACGACCGCGAGCAGCGCGATCAGCACCGCGGTCCAGGCGCCGGCCAGCGAACCCAGCCCGGCCAGCACGATCGTCCCGGCGCCGGACAGAACGGTGCACTTGGCAACGATCGTCCAGACTTCCCGCGGCCGCCGGGTGGTCTCGTCCGGATTCAGCACGACCAGCGCGATCATCCCGCCGGTGGCTCCGGCCACCGCGAACAACAGGATCAGCACGGACAGCGGCCAGTCAGCCGCGCCGACGACGCCGGCCAGCCCGGCGACACCGCAGAACCCCACCCAACCGATCCGGCACACCGTCGCGATCACTTCGACCTCCACGCTCGCCTCGCGCGGATTTATATCGTAACACGATACTCTAGGCCTATGGAGGCACTGACCAAAGCGGACTTCGAGGCGCTCGCCCGGTTCCGCTTCGGCATCCGGCGGTACCTGCGTTTCAGCGAGCAGACCGTCCGCGAGCACGGGCTGGCCCCGCAGCAGTACCAGTTGATGCTGGCGCTGAAGGGCTACCCGGGTCGCGACTGGGCCACGTTGCGTGAACTGGCCGACCGTCTGCAGTTACGGCACCACAGCGTGGTCGAGCTGGTCGACCGCGCGCAGGCTCAGGAGCTGGTACGCCGTGACCCGCATCCCGACGACGCCCGCTCCGTCCAGGTCCGGCTGACCCCGAACGGCGAACGCGCCCTGGCCCGCCTCAGCGCCCTGCACCGCGACGAGCTCCAGCGAATGTCCGCCGTCCTCACGCTCCCCGAGTGGACCGAGCCGTAAGCGCGGCCCGGACCGCCGCGATGGCCGGGGCGCTCGTACTCCCCCGGCGTACCGCGATCGAGATCGTGCGCGTGGGGTTGCCGTCGAGCGCGCGCGAACGGACGGCGGTGGTGTCGCACGCCTGCAAGGCCAGCCCGGGCACCAGCGCGACGGCCGCCCCGGCGGCGACCAGCCGAACATGCAGCAGTACGTCGGTCGACTCGAACGCGACGACCGGCTCGAAACCCGCCCGGCGGCAGGTCGCCTCGGCCGCCGCGGCCAGTTCACGGACCGCGTCCGGGACCATCGTGTGCGCGGCCGTCTGGAACGTCGCGATCCGGACCCGCCCGCGGACTGCCTCGTGCGCCGCCGCGATCTCCGCCTCGGCCTCTTCGAGGTGCCGGAGGATGTGCTCGGTGTGTTCGACCAGGATGAGCGCCTCCGCGGTCAGCCGGTCGCTCGACGACGCCGGCGTACGGACCCGACGGCCGCTGGTCGTCGCGGCGTGGACCGAGGAGGAGGGCATCCGGTTCGGCACCGACATGCTCGGGTCGGCGGTCGCGGCCGGGCGGCTGAGCCGCGACTACGCGTACGACCTGGTCGACGCGGACGGCCTGCGGCTCGGCGACGAGCTGGTCCGGATCGGCTTCCGCGGCGACCGCCCGGTCCGGCTCGACCCGCCGTACGCCTATGTCGAGTGCCATATCGAGCAAGGTCCGGTGCTCGCCGAGCAGGGGTACGCCGTCGGCGTGGTCACGGGGGTGCAGGCGATCTCGTGGCAGCACGTCACGCTGCACGGCCGGGCCGCGCACGCCGGTACGACGCCGACGGAGCTGCGCGTCGACGCCGGGCTGGCGGCGGCGCAGGTGGTCGTGCACCTCCGCGAGATGGTTGCTTCGGGCAAGTACGGGCGGTTGCGCGCGACGGTCGGCCAGTTGCGGACGTACCCCGGCGTACCGAGTGTGGTCCCGGATCGCGCGGAGCTGACCGTGGACCTGCGGAACCCCGACGACGTGCTGATGGCGGCGGCCGAGGCGGACCTGGCGGCGTACCTGGAGACGTTGGCGGTGCTCGAGGTGGAGACTCGGAGGATGGCGAAGACGACGGCGGTCCCGTTCGACCCGAAGATTCAAGAAGCGATCAGGGCGACCGCGGACGCCCTCGGCCTCCCGACGATGCGGCTGATGTCCGGAGCCGGGCACGACGCACAGGAGCTGGCGGCGATCACGCCGACCGCGATGATCTTCGTCCGCGGGCAGTACGACGGGATCAGCCACAACCCGCGCGAGTACTCGACCCCCGAGGACTGCGCGGCGGGGATCACCGTACTGGCGAACACGGTCGTACGACTGGCCTCGGAATGAACGGCCTCGAGTTCCATCGGAGCATGCCCGGGTACGCGCCGACGCCGTTGATCGAGGTGCCCGGAGCCGGCTGGGTGAAGGACGAGTCGAACCGGTTCGGACTGCCGGCGTTCAAGGTGCTCGGCGCATCCTGGGCGGTGAACCAGGCCCTCGGCCCGGCGCGGACGTTCGCCGAACTGGCCGCGGTGGTCCGCCCCGTCACGCTGGTGACGGCGACGGACGGGAACCACGGGCGGGCACTCGCCTACCTCGCCCGGCAACTCGGGCTGACGTGCCGGATCTACGTACCCGCGGGCCTCCCCGAACCCACCCTGCAAGCGATCCGCGACGAGGGCGCGACCGTCCTCGCCACGGGACGTCCGTACGACGGCGCGGTCCAGCTGGCGGCCGACAGCATCACGAACGACGACGTTCTCATCCAGGACACGGCCTGGCCCGGGTACGAGGACGTGCCGCGGTGGATCGTCGCCGGCTACGACACGCTGTTCGCGGAGATCGACGAGCAGTATCCCGGCGTACCCGAGCTGGTCGTGGTCCCGACCGGAGTCGGGTCGCTCCTGCAGTCCGCGCTCGAGCACTACCGCGGCCGCGCGAAGGTGCTCGCCGTCGAACCCACCACCGCGGCCTGCGTCGGTGCATCGTTGAAGGCCGGAAAGCCTGTCTCCGTTGACACTTCGGCACCGACGATCATGGCCGGGCTGAACTGCGGCACCGTCTCGTCGATCGCCTGGCCGACGATCCGCGACCACCTCGACGCGGCCGTCGCGGTCACCGACGACGAGGCGCGGGCCGCGATGGAGTTCCTGCACGCGCACGGCGTCCCCGCCGGACCCTGCGGTGCCGCGGCCCTCGCCGGCGCCCGGGCAGCCGCATCGCCGGCAGCCTCCGTCGTCCTGATCAGTACCGAAGGCGGCTAATTTCCTTCATCCCTTGACGATGCAGGAATCCCGGACCTACATTCACTTAACCGTCTAGAAAGTATCCAGACGGTGTCCGAACGGACCGAGGTGGCCGATGTCCGGAGGTAGTCCGCGGTTGCTGCGCACGCTCAACGAGCGTGCGGCGATGGAGCTGTTGATCGAGCACGGCCCGTTGACCCGGGCCGAGCTGGAGGAGCTCACCGGACTGTCGAAGGCGTCGGTCGCCGAGGTACTGCGACGGCTCGAGACCGCGGACCTCGTGCACAAGGACGGGTCCAAGCCGAGCGCCGCCGGGCCGCCCGCGCAGCTGTGGGCGATCCAGGGCACCGCCTCGCTCGTCCTCGGCATCGACGTGACGCCGAAGGCGATCGACGTGGCGGTCGCCGACCTCGCCGGCCAGGTGCGCGGCGAGGTGCAGGTCCGGACACCGAAGAAGTACGACGCGGTCGCGATCCTGTCCGACGCCGTGGCCGCGGCCTGTACGGCGGCGGGCGTGGCGACCGAGGACGTCGACCAGGCCGTGATCGGGATGCCCGGCGTGGTCGATCCGCACACCGGGCAGCTGACCTCGGTGCTGCAGGTGCCGAGCTGGTCCGGGTTCCACGTACTGAACTCGGTCCAGGAGGCGCTCGGGATCGAACACGTCCGGATCGAGAACGACGTCAACCTGGTCGCGCTCGAAGAGCTGGCCAAGGGAGCGGCGCGCGGCACCGACACGTTCGTCCTGCTGTGGATCGGCGAGGGCGTCGGCGCGGGCCTGGTGCTGCGCGGACAGCTCTGGCGCGGCGCCACCGGACGCGGCGGCGAGCTCAGCAGCCTGATCGTGCCGGACCCGGTCAGCCGTTCCCGCGTGTACGACGAACAGGGCGGACCGCTGGAAGGAATCCTCGACGCCCGCGCGCTGCTGCGACTGGCCGCCGCGCACGAACTCAAGGCCCGGACGCCGGTGGACGCGGTCCGCACCGGCTTCACCGACCCCGGCCGGTACGCCGGGTTCCTGGACGACCTCGCCTCCCGGATCGCGGTCGCGCTGATCAACGTGGTCGGCATGGTCGATCCGGAGCTCGTCGTCCTCGGCGGCCCCGTCGGCCAGACCGGCGGCGCGGGCCTGTGCGAACTGCTGACCCAGCGCCTGGCCGGCACGTTGCTGGCCCGGACGCCGATCGTGACCAGTGCCGTGCAGGGCAACCCGGTGCGGGCCGGGGCCCTCGAGTTCGGCCTGTCCTTCACCCGCGACCGGATCCTCGAAGCCGGCACCGCCGGCCGCTGATCCACCTCACCTCTTACTCCGCCTTCTTACTCCGCCTTCGCCTCCGATCCTGACCCTGGAGGATCCTCATGACCCTCGATCTGTCCCGTCGCGCCTTCTTCGCCCTGGGAGGCGTGGCCACGCTCGCCGCATGCAGCGGTAACAGCGGCAAACCCGGCGCCGGCAAGGGCGCCCTGATGACCCTGGCGTGCGAGAACAGCCGCACGTTCACCCGGAACTTCAACCCGTTCTCCCCGACCTCGCGCTGGGCCTCGACGAAGGCCATGTACGAGCCGTTGATGATCCAGAACTTCGCCACCGGCAAGCTCGAGCCGTCGCTGGCCACGGCGTACAGCTGGTCGAACGGCGGTCGCCGGCTCGAGCTGAAGCTGCGCAGCGGCGTGAAGTGGTCGAACGGCAAGCCGTTCACCGCCGACGACGTGGTGTTCACCTTCGAGCTGATGAAGGCGAACCCGGGCCTGATCGGTCCGGCCTCCGGCGTCTGGCACGACTTCCTCGGCGCGGTGTCCGCACCGGACCCGGCGACCGTCCGCTTCGACTTCCGCAAGGTGTACTCCCCCGGCCTCTACCTGCTCGTCGGGCAGTACGTCGTCAGCAAGGAGGTCTGGTCCGCGGTCAGCGACCCGGTGAAGTACACCGACGAGAATCCCGTTGCCACCGGCCCCTTCACGACGATCTCGGTGTTCGGCGCGCAGCAGTACCAGCTGACCCGGAACCCGCACTACTGGCAGCCGTTGAACATCCGCGGCCTGAACATCCCGGCGTACTCCGGCAACGACCAGATCGCGGCCGCCCTGGTCTCCGGACAGCTGGACTGGGGCGGTACGGCGGTCGACCCGGACAAGACGTTCGTCCCGAAGGACCCGAAGCACTTCGGGTACTGGTGGCCGCTGACGAGCACGGTGTTCCTCGCGATGAACACCACCAAGAAGCCCTTCGACGACGTCCGTGTCCGCAAGGCGATCAGCCTGGCGCTCGACCGGCAGCGGATGATCCAGGTCGCGCTGTGGGGCAAGAGCGAACCGGGCAACGCGAGCGGCCTGGCCGAGGGCGCGTTCAAGGCCTGGATCGACCCGGCCGTGGTGACCGCCGGCAAGTCCTGGGTGAGTCATGACCCGGCCGCGGCCGCCGCCCAGCTCGATGCTGCCGGCATCAAACTGGTGAACGGCAAACGGGTCGGCCCGGACGGCAAGCCGCTGCAGTTCACGATCGAGGTACCGACCGGCTGGACGGACTGGATCGCCTCGTCGCAGGTCGTGTCGCAGAGCCTGAACGCGATCGGCATCACGGTCGACCTGCGGACCCCGGCGGTCGAGACCTGGACGGACAACACGCAGAACGGCCGGTTCGACCTGACGCTGACGAACAACGACCTGTCCGCGACGCCGTTCGAGTTCTTCCGCGCGATGATGTCCAGCCAGACGTACGTCCCGGTCGGTACGCCGTCGCCGCTCAACCTGCAGCGGTACAAGGATCCACGGGCGGACGCGCTGCTGGAGAAGTTCGCCGCGACCTCGGACCAGGAGGCCCAGAAGGGGTTCTCGCGGCAACTGCAGGCGTTGTTCTCCGAGGACGCGCCGGCTGTCCCGCTGTACGGGCAGCCGAGCTGGGGCACGTACAACACCAAACGGTTCAGCGGCCTGCCGTCGAGCAAGGACCAGTACGCCCCGTTGAACAACCAGGGCGCGGGCACGACGTACCTGATCTGGCCCAAGCTCTCCTACACGGCGTGATCAGATGGCCTTCCTGATCAGGCGTTTCGGCTTCTACCTGCTGGCCGCGTTCGTCGCGGTCTCGGTCAACTTCTTCCTGCCCCGGCTGGCGCCCGGCGATCCGGCGTCGACGATGTTCGCGCAGTACGGCAAGAACCTGACACCGGCCGCGCTCGACAGTCTCAAGCAGGCGTACGGCCTGTCGAACGACCCGCTCGTCGTGCAGTACCTGCGCTACCTGGGCGATCTGCTGCACGGCAACCTCGGGGTGTCGCTGTCGCAGTTCCCGTCGCCGGTGACGTCGGTGATCGCCACCGGCCTTGGCTGGTCGGTGCTGCTCGGCGTGCTCAGCGTGCTGGTCAGCTTCGCGGTCGGCTGCGGGATCGGCGCGATCGCCGCCTGGCGGCGGTCCGGCGCGGTCGACCGGATCGCTCCGCCGGCGCTGATCTTCGTCGGCTCGTTCCCGTACTTCTTCCTCGCGCTGTTGCTGCTGTACCTGCTCGGCCTGAAATGGAGCGTGTTCCCGCTCGGGCACGCGTACGACGACGGACTGGTGCCGGAGTGGTCGTGGACGTTCGTGTCCAGCGTGATCAGCCACCTGACGTTGCCGGTGACAACGATCGTCCTGGTGTCGCTCGGCGCCTGGACGCTGAACATGCGCAACACCATGGTCGCGGTGCTCTCCGAGGACTACCTGGCGCTGGCCGAGGCGAAAGGCCTGCAGCCGGGCCGGGTACTGCGGCACGCCGCACGGAACGCGCTGCTGCCGAACGTGACCATGCTCGGCGTCGTCCTCGGCGGTGTACTGAGCGGGCAGATCCTGACCGAGATCGTGTTCTCGTACCCGGGTCTCGGCTACCTGCTGCTGCAGTCGGTCAACACCGTCGACTACCCGCTGATGCAGGCGTTGTTCCTGATCATCACGCTCGCGGTGCTCGGCGCGAACTTCGTCGTCGACTCGCTCTACGTCCTGCTCGATCCCCGTGTCCGGCTGGGAGGCGCCCGATGAGACCACCGCGTTCGTTCTCGTTCTGGCTCGGCGCCGGGGTGCTGGCGGTGCTCGTCGTCGCCGCCGTCCTCGCGCCGGTGCTGGCGCCGTACGGGCCTTCCGAGGCCGGGCCGCTGAACGCCTCGCCGTCGTTCGCGCATCCGCTCGGGACGACCGGCCAGGGGTTCGACGTCCTCAGCCAGTTCCTGTACGGCGCGCGGACGTCGTTCCTGGTGTCGTTCTCGGTGGCCGGGCTGACGACGCTGATCGGGATCGCGGTCGGCCTGGTCTCGGCGTACGCCGGCGGGTGGGTGGACGACGTACTGTCCTTGCTCACCAACGTGTTCCTGGCGCTGCCCGGCGTACCGCTGATGGTGGTGCTGGCGGCGTTCCTGCCGCCGGGTGAGCTGACCATCATTCTGGTGCTGACGTTCACCGGGTGGTCGTTCGGCGCGCGGCTGTTCCGGTCGCAGGCGCTCAGTCTGCGCGAGCGGGAGTTCATCGCGGCGAGCCGGCTGGCGCGGGAGGCGCGGTGGCGGATCATCGTGGTCGAGCTGCTGCCGAACATGCTGTCGATCACCGTTGCCTACCTCATCAATCAGGTAATCTACGCGATCACCGCCGAGGCCGGGCTGGAGTTCCTCGGCCTCGGGCACAGCAGCAAGGTCACCTGGGGGCACGATGCTGAACTGGGCGCAGAACGACTCCGCTCTCCTGCAGGGCTATTGGTGGACGTTCGTGATCCCAGGGCTCGGGATCGCGCTGACCGCGTCGGCGCTGGCGCTGATCAACCACGCGGTCGACGAGAAGGCCGATCCACGGTTGCGCGCGGCACCGATGCTGCGCCAGGCCTTCGGGTTGCGGACCCGCAGCGCGTCCCTCGTCACGCCGGTGGTGAGCCATGACTGAGGTACTGCGGGTCGAAGGGCTGCGGGTCGGGTACGCGACCGAGGACGGCAACGTGCTGGTCGTCGACGGGCTGGACCTGGAACTGCACCAGGGCGAGTTCCTCGGCCTCGCGGGCGAGTCCGGCTCCGGGAAGTCGACGGCGGCGCTCGCGCTGCTGCGGCTGCTCCGCCCGCCGGGCTTCATCTCCGGCGGCCGGGTGCTGCTCGGCGACGACGACATCCTGACGATGACCGACCAGCAGGTCCGCGACGTCCGCTGGCGCGAGGTGTCGATGGTCATGCAGAACTCGCTGAACGCGCTCAACCCGGTCGCCCGGATCGAGCGGCAGCTGGCCGAGGTACTGGACCGGGCGCGACCCGGCGAACGCGCCGCGGCCACGCCGGCGGAGCTGCTCGACCTGGTCGGCATCGACCGCCGCCGGGTCCGTGCGTACCCGCACGAGCTGTCCGGCGGGATGCGGCAACGGGTCGCGATCGCGATGGCGCTCGCGCTCCGGCCGCGGGTCGTGCTGATGGACGAGCCAACGACCGCGCTCGACGTCGTGGTGCAGCACGACATCATCGGCCAGGTCCGCGAACTCCAGGCCGAGCTCGGGTTCGCCGTACTGATGATCACCCACGACCTGCCGCTGCTGCTGCAGACCGCGGACCGGGTCTCGGTGATGTACGCCGGCCGCCTCGCGGAGACGGCCGCCGCCGCCGACTTCGCCGTACGGCAACAGCATCCGTACTCGCAGGCGCTGGTGTCGGCGGTGCCGTCGCTGACCGGTGGACCGGTACGGCTGGCCGGGCTGCCGGGGCAGCCGCCGGATCCGAGCGAACCGCCGACTGGCTGCCGGTTCCATCCGCGCTGCCCGCTCGCCGAGGAGGTGTGCTCGGTCGAGCAGCCACCGCTGGTCACGCTCGGCAACGGCCGCCGGGTCGCGTGCCACGTCACCACCAGGATCATGGAGGGTTCGCGATGAGTACGCCGTTGATGGAGGTCCGCGAACTCAGCAAGGTCTACCGGCCGAGCGGTCTCTGGTCCCGCTCCCGCGTGCACGCCGTCCGCGACCTGTCGCTGACCATCGACCCCGGCCAGATCGTCGCGCTGGTCGGCGAGTCCGGCAGCGGGAAGACCACGGCCGGGCGGATCCTCGCACGGTTGGTGACGCCAACGTCCGGTGCGGTCGACTTCGAAGGACGGCCGGCCGGTCAGCAGCCGGACCCGGCGGTGCAGATGATCTTCCAGGACGTGTTCGGTTCGCTGAACCCGGCGCACCCGGTCGGCCATCACCTACGCCGGGCGATCGTCCGCTCGCCGCATTCCGGCGACGTCGAGCAGACCATGTACGAGCTGCTCGGCTCGGTCGGGCTGCGGCTGGCGGAGCGGTTCGCGAAGAAGTACTCGCACGAACTGTCAGGCGGCCAGCGGCAGCGCGTCGGCATCGCCCGGGCGCTCGCCCCGGCGCCGCGGCTGGTGATCGCCGACGAACCGGTGTCGATGCTCGACATGTCGGTCCGGGTCGACATCCTCAACCTGCTGGCAGGCCTGCGCGACGAGCGCGGCGTGGCGTTGCTGTACATCACCCACGACCTGGTCAGCGCGCGGTACCTGGCCGACCGGATCACCGTGATGTTCAGCGGGTACGGCGTGGAGTCCGCGCCGGCCACCGCCCTGCTCGACGAACCGCTGCACCCGTACACCCGGTTGCTGATCGCATCCGTTCCCGGCTCCGACACCACGACCACCGCACCGACCGGCGCACAGGCGACACCCACGGACGAGGGCTGTCCGTTCGCGGCCCGCTGCCCGCTGGCGACCGCGAAGTGCGTGACCGACATGCCACCCGTGACCACCCTGCCCGGCGACCGCTGGGTGCGGTGTCACGCCGTCACTCCCTGAGGAGGCTGTGTGCTGAACATCGGTATCGACGGACGCAAGTTCCCCCAGGCGGCCGAGCTCGGCCCGTTCAAGCTGCTCGAACGGTGCCACGAACTCGGGTACGCCGGGGTGTTCTTCCGGACCGTCCTGGACATCACCCCCGACCTCGACCGGGCGGTACTGACCGACGTCCGGCGGCTCGCCGACGAGCTCGGGCTGCGGCTCGACATGGGCCTCGGCAAGGTCAACCCGTTCAACACCGCGGAGGCGCCGGAGGTCCGCGACCTCGGCGGCGGCGACTACCTCAAGGGCATGACCCGGATGATCGAGGCGGTGACCGCGATCGGCTGTCACGCCCTGTGGGCCGACACCGCGAACTACCAGCGGCACGGCTGGGGCCTGCACGCGATCGACCGGTTCCGCACCGACGTCACCTGGCCCGAACAGCTCGTTGCCACCCGCAACTTCCTGCGCCGGCTCGCCCCGGTCCTGCGGGACCACGCCGCGCAGGCCGCGGTCGAGACCCACGAGGAGATCACCACGACCGAGATCGTGCAGCTGATCGAGGACGTCGGCGCGGACGTGCTCGGCGTGACGTACGACCCCGCGAACGTCGTGGTCCGCGGCGAGGACCCGGTGCAGGCGGCCCGCCGGGTGGCGCCGTACACGCTACTCACGCACCTGCGCGACGTCGTGCTGTACCCGACGCCGCGGGGCCTCGCCCGGCAGATCCGCGCGTGCGGCGACGGGATGATCGACTGGACCGCGCTGCTGGAGCCGATCGTCGCCGAAGCGCCGGTGAGCGTGCTGACGATCGAGAACGTCGTCGACCGCGACTTCAACGACATCCCGATCTACGACCCGGCCTGGCAGGCGGGTCATCCCGACCTGGCCGTCGGCGAAGTACTCGAGCTGGTGCGGCTGTCGCAGCGCTACACCGACGACGTCGCCGCCGGCCGCAAGCCCGATCCCGACGGCTACTACACCGAGGAGCTCGACCCGATCGACTTCATCACCCGCTCGGCCCACACCCTCCGCGCCACCCTCAGCGAACTGGAGACCCGATGACGCACGCCCTCAAAGTCCTGGTGGTCGGGGCGCACCCCGACGAAGCCGACATGTACGCCGGCGGCACGTCCGCCCTGCTCGCCGACGCCGGGCACGCGGTGAAGTACCTCTCGCTGACCAACGGCGACGCCGGCCACCACGCCCTCGAACGCGGCCCGCTGGCGAGGCGCCGCGCGCACGAGGCGGTCGACGCGGCCCGGCTGCTCGGCGTCCTGGAGTACGAGATCTGGGAGTACCACGACGGGGAGCTCGAGGCGTCGATCGAGGTCCGCCGGCGGGTGATCGCGGCGCTGCGGTCGTGGCGGGCAGATGTGGTGATCGCCTTCCACGGCGAGGTCCCGGGACATCCCGACAACCGCGCGGCCGGACGGGTGGTCCGGGACGCGGTGTCGTTCACCAGCGTGCCGAACGTCGTACCCGACTCGCCCGCGCTCGACCGGCCGCCGCTGTGCCTGCTGATGCCGGACTACGGCTCGCTCGAAGGGCACCGGCACGACGTCGCGGTGGACGTCGACCCGGCCATCGAGGCCAAGCTGGGCGCCTGCGCCGCGCACGCGACCCAGTTCTTCGAGTTCGCGCCGTACCAGCGCGGGCTGATCGACCAGGTCCCGCCGGACGGCGACTGGCCGGCCCGGCGGGAGTTCATCCTGACGTACTGGGACGAGTTCATGGCGGTCGGCGAGGACGTCCGCCCGGCGCTGGCGAAGTACTACGGCGAGGAGCACGCGGACGCGGTCCGGCACGCCGAGACGTTCCAGCTCGCCGACTACGGCCGCACCGTCTCCGACGAGGAACTCCGCCGCCTGCTGCCGCTGTTCGGCTGAGCGGGCGGGGTCGTCGAGGATCGCACCATCAACCGGCTCGGCACGATCGTCCGGCGTTCGGCCGGCGGCTTCCCGTTGAGCTGGTCGAGCAGGATCTGGGCTGCCCGGCGGCCCAGGTCCTGGCTCTGCAGTGCGACCGAGGTGAGACCGGTCGCCGAGGCGGCGGCGGTGTCGTCGAAGCCGGCGACCGAGACCTCGGTGGTGCCTTCGCGCAGCCGTTGCAGGACGCCGAGGGCCATACCGTCGTTGAAGGCGAAGATCGCGGTGGGCGGGTCAGCGCGGGTGAGCAGACGGGCGGCCGCGGCGTACCCGGACTCGGTGGTGAAGTCGCCGCGGTCGGCCAGGGACGGATCGCGGGCGACGTGCGCGTCGGCGAAGGCGCGTTCGACGCCGGCGAGGCGGGCCGCCATCGCGAGGTGGTTCTCGGTGGGACCGTTGACGATGCCGATCCGCCGGTGGCCGAGCGCGAGCAGGTGCTGGACGACGGCGTACGCCCCGCCCTCGTCGTCCGGGTGCACCATCGGCAGGTCGTCGTCGGCGTACCCGATCACGACCGCCGGGTAGCCCTGGAGCAGTAGGTCGGACAGGCCGGTGAGCCCGGCGCCACCCTCGACCAGGAACCCGTCGACCAGGCTCCGGCGGTCGAAGCGGGTGAACGCCGACAGCGCGTCGCCGCCCGGCTCGCGGGTCGACAGCAGCAGCCCGTACCCGCGGGCCGCCACCTCCTGCTCGGCGCCGCCGATCAGCCGCATCAGGTGGTCGTTCCCGAACGTGAACCCGGCGGCGTGAGGCACGACGAGCGCCACCACCTCGGTCCGGCCGCGGGCCATCGCCCGGCCGCCGGCGCTCGGGCGGTACCCGAGCTGGGCGATCGCCGCCCGGACCCGCTCCCGGACCGGCTCGGTCACCGACTGCTCGTCGTTCACCACCCGCGAGACGGTCTGGTGCGAGACCCCGGCAGCGGCCGCGACGTCGCGCATGGTCGGTCGGCCTGCCAACTTCGCCTCCTCCAAGGATCGAACGGCCCGAAGCCTTGACGGCCCGGCCCTGGGAATCCTAGCGTTCCGTACCGGCGATGTGAACGTTCACGTGCTTGTCACTTTCCCCCGCCCGCTAGCAAGGGATTCCGACATGAACGACAAACCCGGGCTCACCCGCCGCCAGGCCCTCGCGGCCGGCGGCGGCGCCTTCCTCTTTCCCACCCTCCTCAACGCGCTGCCGGCGTCCGCGGCCTCGAGCCTCACGACGTCATGGGTCGGCAACACCTACTCGGGCGCCACCGAGTGGATGCAGGACTTCGTCTTCAACATCGCGGTCACCCCGGCCGGCGCGGTCTACACCGTGAGCTTCTGGGACGAGGCCGGCAACTACGCCGGCATCTACAAGGACGGCCACCTGACCGGCAACTGCCGCGGCGCCAACGGTGACGCGGTCGCCGTCAACAGCACGAACGCCTACCTGTCCGTCGGCAACGGCCTGACCGCCTTCACGTTGGCCGGTGCCGCCACCTCCCTGACCTTCCCGGTCGGCAGCCCGCCGGCCGCCGCGGCCGCCACCGATACCCAGGTGATCGCCACCGACCGGGTCCAGAACCGCGTCATGGTCTTCGACGCCAAGACCGCCGCCATACTGCGGACCTGGAGCGTGAACCAGCCCGGCGCCGTCGCGGTCGACAAGACCAGCGGCGAGATCTGGGTGGTCGCGAACATCACCCGGGACGCGAACGACGGCCACTTCTGGCACGTCGACACCGCGAAACCCGCGCAGATCCTGCACTTCGCCGCCACCGGTACGGCGCTCGGCGGCACCATCAACGGCCCCGCCGCGACCTGGATCCCGACCTCGCTCGCGGTCGACCGCGACGGCAGCCTGCTGGTCGGCGACAACGGCCCGCGCCGCCAGGTGCACACGTACAGCACGCCGTCGACAACCCCGCGACTGACCCGCAGCCTCGGCACGTCCGGCGGCATCGGCTCCGGTACGCCGGGCGTCGTCACGCCGGACAAGCTCTGGGGCATCGCAGGCATCGGCGGCGACGCAGCCGGGAACGTGTACGTCGCGATGTCCGAGTTCGGCTCCTGGCTGCGCAAGTACGACCCGAACGGCAACCTGGTCTGGGAGCTGATGGGCGCCGAGTTCGTCACCACCGCCGACTTCGACCCGGCCTCGGACGGCAAGGACATCTACAGCCAGCAGAACCACTACCGGATGGACTACACCAAACCGCCCGGCAGCAACGCGGCGTTTGTCGGGCACTCGCTCGACTCGGTCCGCTACCCGCAGGACGCGCGGCTGTACCTGCCCGGCCACCAGCACCACATCACGTCCCCGTTCCTGAAACGCCTCGGCGGCCGGCTCTACCTGTACGCCACCGGCATGTACGCCTCGCACCTGGTCATCTACCGGTACGACGGCGAGATCGCGCGCCCGTCCGGCGCGATCTTCAAGGCGCACTGGACCGGCGACGACCCGAGCTGGCCGCCGTACCAGCCCGCGGCCGGCGAGTGGATCTGGCGGGACGCGAACGGCGACGGGAAGTTCACCGCCGACGAGTACCTGCAGACCGGCACCGGGCAGAACTCCCCCGGCAACTGCTGGGTGTGGTTCGTCGACGACCGCGGCGACATCTGGGAGGGCGGCGACCGGGACCTGCGGCGCTATCCACTGAAGGGTTTCGACAGCTTCGCCAACCCGATCTACGACTACGCGAGCCGGGTCACGATCCCGCTGCCCGCACCGTTCAAGGTGGTCCGCCGGTTGCACTACGACGTCGCCACCGACGTGATGTACATGTCCGGCTACACCGCCGACCAGCCGTTCGAGAACGCGTACTGGAAGGAATGCGGCAAGGTCCTGGCCCGGTACGACCGCTGGAGCACCGGCAACACCACCCCGACCTGGACGATCCTGCTCCCCTGGGACACCACCGCGTCACCACTGGTCACGACGGTGTCCTGGAAGCCGGCCGGCGACTACATCTTCAGCTGCGGCGTCGCCACCCGGGGCAAGGTCTGGGCCTGGCGGGCGGCGACTGGCGCGGCCGCGGGCAACTGGTTGCCGGGAGCAAATGTCGGCGGCGTCGACCGGACCGGCTGGGTCGACGTACCGTACGGGCTGAACGCGGCCAAGCGGTCCGACGGGTCGTACCAGGTCACGGTTGAGGACGACCTGTTCAACAAGGTGCTGGTCTACAGCTGGATCCCCGGCTGACCGTGATCACGTCGACTGGCGCTGGACGAGATCGGTGCCGAACAGCGTCGCCTGCGGCGGCTGGTCCGGGTTCGCGATCCGGTCCAGGATCAGCTGCGCCGCGGCCTGCCCCTGGCGGCGGATCGCGACCGCCATCGTGGTCAGCCCCGGCCGCACCAGCGCCGCCGCGTCGATGTCGTCGAACCCGACCAGCGCGACGTCCCGCGGTACGTCGAGACCGCGGTCGAGCGCCTCCTGCATCGCACCGATCGCGACGAAGTCGTTGGTGCACACAACGGCCTGGGGCGGATGCTCCAGCGCGAGCAGCCGGTCCATGCCGGCGGCGCCGCCCTCCCGGCTGATCGCACCGTGCACGACGAGTTCGTCGTCGATCCGGATCCCGGCCGCCGCCAGCGCGGCGCGGTACCCGGCGACCCGGTCCGCGGGCGGTCCGATGTCGCTCGGCCCGGTGCTGCTCGGCCCACTGATGAAGGCGATCCGGTCCCGGCCCCGGGACAGCAGGTGCTCGGTCGCCAGCCGGCCGGCGCCGACGTCGTCCGTGGTCACGGTACTGATCCCCGGGTACGGCGCCCGGTGCCCGAACAGCACCACCGGGACACCGGCCTCGACCGCGGGCTCCGCGTCGGTGTGGTCGTCGTAGTACCCGGAGATGCAGATCCCGTCGACGCGGCGGGCCAGCATCTGCTCGACGATCTCGCGGCGCGACACCGGTTCGGCGTCGGAGCTGCAGATCAGCGCCTGGTAACCCTTCGGGGACAGCACGTCCTGCATCCCGCGGGCGAGCTGCGGGTAGAACGGGTTGGTGATGTCCGGGACGATCACGGCGACCGTGGTGGTCGGCTGGCCACGGAGGCTGCGGGCCGCCTCGTTCGGCCGGTAGCTGAGCTCCTCGATCGCGCGTTGCACCTTCGCGCGGGTGCCCTCGGACACCGGGCGGCGGCCGCTGAGCGCGTGCGACACCGTGGTGATGCTGACGCCTGCGCGCGCGGCTACGTCGACGATCCGCACCCGCTGCTTGCTGTCGACAAAACGTCTTGTTGCCATGCCCTGAAGTATGCCATCGCTACATCCCTTGATTTCAAGGGCTCTCTTGACACCGCTGCCGCTGTCCATCACAGTCGGAGCACTCCGAAACGCAAAACGTTCTGCATCCCTGTCCGGAGGTTGGCTCATGCCTGAAATCCCGCCCATCACCCGTCGTCGAGCTCTTGGGTACGGTGCCGCCGCTGCGGCCGGTGCCACGTTCGCCTCGACACTGACCGGGCTGACCGCCCTGCCCAGTGAGGCCGTCGTCGCGGCCGACGACCCGTCGGTCACCTTCACCGCCGCGTTCGATGACGTCACCGCGCTGTACGTCGCCCCGGCCGCACCCGAACTGGTCGTCACGATCACCTCGACGGTCGCGCTGACCGGCACCGTCAGCTGGAAAGTCCTTGCCCACGGCACCGAAGCGGCCGGTGCAGGCAGTACGCCGGTGACGGTCGCGGCCGGCGGTTCCGGCGCGGTCCGCTCCGCCCTCGGGCCGCGCACCCCGGACTTCTACGCCGTCCAGGTCGACCTCACCGACGGCACCGGCAAGCTCCTCGCCACCCGCACCCTCGGGCTCGGCGTGCTGCACCCGCCGACCGACGGCCTGCGGCCCGGGTCGTCGTTCGGTCTCGGCCTGCGCGGCGAGTCCGACCCGGTGATCACCAAGCGGATCGCGCAGCGGATGGGCGCCAAGTGGACCCGCGGCGTGCTGTCGATCTGGCCGGACGCGGTCTGCACCGCGCCGGGCAAGTTCTGGAACCAGGCGGCGATCGACAAGGCCCGCGCCGAGGTCGCCGAATGGCGCTCGTACGGTATCGAGCCGATCGGCTTCATCGCCTACAACATGTGGTGGAACGTCGCCCCCGGCCCGAACGGCGAGGCGCTCAAGCTGCACCAGAACAAGCCGCTCGACCTGAACGCGCACATCGAGATGACGTACCGCGCGATCGCCCCGATGCAGGACCTGGTGAAGAACTGGGAGATCTGGAACGAGCCGTGGGTCCACGGCTGGACCTGGAAGACCGGCGACGCCCAGGACTACCGCGACCTGCTCAAGAAGACCTGGGACCGGATCAAGCCGGAGTTCCCGGACGTGAACCTGATCGGCGGCGGCTCGGTCCCGTACCAGCGCGACATCGTGTACGCGAAGGGCTCCCAGGACATCGGCTACCTGGATGGCTCGGTCAACCACGCGTACGGCGTACCGGATCCGGTGCAGTACGCGCTGACCAAGGTCCAGATCAAGATGGACAAGCTCTGGTCGAAGTCGAACGGCCGCGCCGGCCAGTGGCAGACCGAGCTCGGGACGGCGGCTGACTCGTTCCCCGGCCTGCCGTTGGAGGACGTGCCCTACGCCGTCGCGCGGACGCTGGCACCGACGTACCTGCTGCATCTGCTCGCGGGTGCCGAGGAAGACTCGCCGATGAAGGTGTTCTGGTTCTCGCTGTCGTACGACAAGGGGTACTCCGGCGACACGTTCAACATCTACGACGTCGGCACGAAGACGCCGCGGCCCGCGGTGGTGGCGTACTCGGCGATGACCAGCCGGCTCGAGGACTCGCGGATGCTGCGGGAGCTGTACCCGGACGCGCGGTCCACGTGGGGCTTCCTGTTCGAGGACACCGACGGGCACGGTCGCGCGGCGTTGTACTCGGTCCCTCGCGAACCGGATGGTTATGCCCACAAGGAAAGCGGTTACCGGGGCACGCTCACGCTGCCGGACGCGCGCGGCATCAAGGTGTACGACTACCTCGGCCGCGAGCTCAGCGACGGCCGCGCGCCGCAGGTCACGCTGCCGGTGAACCCGTGGGAGGTCCTGTACTTCGACAGCGACCGCTCCCCCGAACAGCTCGCCACCGCGCTGACCAGGTCGGCGCGCTTCGACTACGACACGCCGCTCGACATCCGGCCGCTGTCGTTCACCCAGCCGATCGACGCGTCCGGCGCACTCGCCGTCCGGGTCGAGAACGTCACCCCGCAAAGCGTCAGCACGCTGCTGTCCGTGCAGGCGCCGGCCGGGTGGGTCCTGCAGACGCAGCAGGTGGAGGTGGACGGGCTCCGTCCCGGTGAGGTCCGGACCGTCCGGTTCCCGGTGGTTGCCTATCGCAACGATCCGTCGAACGCGTACCTGATCAAGTACTCCGCGAAGATCGCCGGGAAGCTCCGGCAGAGCGGCGAGCGGGAGATCCAGCTCGCGTACGCGCCGTACCGGACGATCACCATCGGCGCGGACGCGTCGCAGTGGGCCGGGATCGCGGGCGTGAGCGTCGCGAACACCTCGGCCACCGGCGACCGGAAGGAGTACCGGCTGTGGTCGGCGTGGGACGAGGACTTCTTCTACGTCCGCGCCGTCCTCGAAGACGCGGTGCACTTCGGGAACAAGCCGTTCCCGCAGGACCAGTACGCGTTCCCGTTCAAGGCGGACAGCCTGCAGCTCGCGTTCGACGCCGGCCCCAAACCGGACGACCTGCTCGCCGGGGACCGGCACTACGCGAAGTGCGGCGGGTCGTTGTCGCACCTGTACGTCGCGACGCTCGCGCAGGGCGGGGTGTCCGAGCTGCACCGGCAGGCCGCGCCCGGGACCAACTACCAGACGTTCTACCCGACCAACGCGCCGCTCGATCCGCCGCTCGGGCTGCTGCCGGCCGCCGAAGGACGGGCCTTGGTCACCCGGGACGAGACCGCGAAGACGACGACGTACGAGGTCGCGATCGCGTGGGACCAGCTGCCGGAGCTGGCACGGAGGACGGCCGCGCTCGGAGCCGGTGAGCACCTGCAGACCACGTTCGCGTTCGCGGTGGCCGACGCCGGGACGGGCGGGCACGGGATGACGTACTGGACGACGGAGAACGGCCCGGTCACCACCGGGTGCTACAACTTCGCGCCGTTCTGGGGTACCGGCGGGCTGGCGCTCGGCGGCCGCGTCGACACTCCGTGGGGACTCGGCCGATGACTGTGCCGATGCCGCCGTGGGAAGGGTCGGACGTGCGGATCACGGGCGTCCAGGCGTTCCTCACGGCTCCCGAGGGGACCACGCTGGTGGTGGTCCGGGTCGAGACCAGCGAGCCAGGCCTGTTCGGCGTGGGGTGCGCGACGTTCACGCAGCGCGCGAACGCGGTCGCCACCGCGGTGACCGACTACCTGGCGCCGCAGCTGATCGGGCGGGATCCGGCAGACATCGTCGACCTCACGACGATCCTGCACCTGAGCGGGTACTGGCGGTTCGGTCCGGTGCTGAACAACGCGATCTCCGGTGTGGACATGGCGTTGTGGGACATCAAGGGCAAGCTCGCCGGGATGCCCGTCTGGCAACTGCTGGGCGGCCGCACCCGTACCGCCGTCCCCCTCTACGGCCACGCCTCCGGCCGCGACCCCCAGGAAGTAGCCGACGAAGTACGAGCCCTCCTCGAAGCGGGCTACACGCACGCCAGATGTCAGGTAGCCGTCCCCGGCGGAAGCACGTACGGCGCTCCGTCCACCGGTTCTGCGACCGGAGCGTGGGATCCCCGGAAGTACGCCCGGACGGTGGTTGGGCTGTTCGAGCATCTCCGGCAGGAGTTGGGGGATGAGGTCGAGCTGATCCACGACGTGCACGAACGGGTGGCTCCGGTGGATGCGATCGGGCTGGCGCGGGAGCTGGAGCCGTACCGGTTGTTCTTCCTGGAGGACCCGGTGGCGCCCGAGGACCTGAACTGGTTGCGCCGGTTGCGCGAGCAGTCGTCGATCCCGATCGCGATCGGCGAGCTGTTCACGAACCCGGCGGAGTACCGCCCGCTGCTCGCCGAAGGGCTGTTCGACTTCGTCCGGGTACACCTGTCCGCGATCGGCGGCATCACCCCGGCCTGGCGGCTCGCGGCGGCGTGCGACCTGTTCGGCGTACGGACCGCCTGGCACGGTCCGGGCGACGTGTCGCCGATCGGGCACGCCGCGAACCTCGCGCTCGACCTGGTCAGCCCGAACTTCGGGATCCAGGAGCAGCACCCGTTCAACGCCGACGCCGAGGAGGTGTTCCCCGGCGTACCGCAGCCGCGGGACGGCCACCTGTGGCCGAGCGACCGTCCCGGCCTCGGCGTCGACTTCGACGAACGGGCCGCCGACAAGTACCCACCGCGGCCGCGCGACCCGTGGAAGCCGCCCCGCCGCCCGGACGGCGCAGTGCAACGCCCGTGAAAACCGTTTCTGGAAAGGACATTCCGATGAGAGCAAGAATCCCGGTGCTGCTGCTGTGCGGTAGCCTCGCGCTGGCCGCGACGGGCTGTACGGTCGGCGGCTCGGCCGACTCCGCCGCGGGCTCCGGCGCCAAGAAGACCCTGGTGGTCGCCGAGTGGACGAACCCGTCGGCGATCGAGGCGACCAAGAAGATCAACGCGATCTTCGAGAAGGAGCACCCGGGCGTCACGGTCAAGCTGGAGAACGCCCCGACCGCCGCCGGCGCCTGGGGCACGCTGACCAACAGCCTGCTGTCCGCGAAGTCGGTCGACGTACTCGCGCAGTTCGCGCCGACGCCGGCCAAGTTCCCGCCGGCCGACACCGGCCTGAAGTCGTCCGGTTCGGCCGCGCTGATCACGGCCGGCCAGATGACCGACCTGTCCGGTCAGGACTTCATGAAGTCGTACGACCCGGTGCTGCAGAAGTACGGCGCGGGCTACAGCGGCGGGATCTACGGCGTGGTCGCCGCGGAGTACATCGGCCACGGCGCGATCTGGTACAAGAAGGACCTGCTGGACAAGTACGGCGTGCAGGTGCCGACGACGTACAGCGAGTTCGTCGCCGCGCTGAAGAAGTTCAAGGACGCCGGCAAGACGCCGATCTTCGTGGCCGGCAAGGACGGCCTGCAAGGCATCGTGTACGGCGGCGCGGTCCAGCAGCTGCTGATGAAGGGCCAGACCGGGTCCGACTCGACCGCGGTCAGCGACCAGCGGGCGAAGGCCTTCTGGGCCGGTACCAAGACCTGGAACGACCCGGTCTACAAGGAGGCCGCGACCAAGTACACCGACGTCATGCAGTACATCGAGCCGGCCGCGTCCGGTGTCGCGCAGCTGACCGCGCCTGGTGTCTGGGCGGCGAAGTCCGACGACTTCCCGTTCTTCCTGGACGGGTCCTGGGACGGCAACACGATCAAGGAGGCGAACCCGGACCTGAAGTTCGGCTTCTTCGTGATGCCGGCCACCGACGACGCCGCGAACAACCGGATCCCGGTGAAGGCCGACCTGACCTGGATGGTGCCGACCTGGGCGCCGAACAAGGACCTGGCGATGGACTGGCTGCGGACCTTCTCCCGGCCGGAGAACTACAAGCTCTGGCTGGACGCGACCGGCTCGACGTCGACCCAGCCGGGCGTCACCTCGTCGACGCTGCCGTGGATGGACTGGCTGAACGAGCACAGTGACCAGCGGTTCGTCGCGCTCACCGACCCGTGGATCCCGGCCGGTGCGCCGCCGGAGGCCGCCGGACCGGACCTGACCAAGATGACGCCGTTCGGCAAGCAGAGCGTCGACGCCGCCCTGACCGGCGCGGCCGCGGCGTACCAGAAGTCGGTGGGGAAGAAGTAGCGATGACGACCTGTCCGTTCGGCACCCGCCGGACCCGCCGCTGGATCCCCTGGCTGTCGATCGCGATCCCGGGGATCGGCTGGCTGGTGTTCGGCCTGTACCCGTCCGTCGCCACGGTCGGCTACTCGTTCACGAAGTACTCCGGGCTCCCGGGCACCGCGCTCAACGTCTGCGGGCTGTGCAACTACCGGGACGCCTTCACCACGATGCTGCCGGACGTCGCGGGCAGCCTGAAAGTGACGATCATCTACGTGATCGCGGTGACCCTGCTGCAGAACGGGGTGGCGCTCGGACTCGCCGTGCTCTTGAAGGAGAAGCGCCCGCTGTACGGGTTGTACCGGGCGCTGATCTTCATGCCGCAGATCTTCAGTGTCGCGGTCGTCGGCGCGATCTTCTCGCTGCTGCTGGACCCGTACAGCGGGCCGGTGGCGCACATCCTGCGGTCGGCGTTCGGGATCACGTCGTCGCTGCTCGGGTCGACGAAACTCGCGCTGCCCCTGGTGATCGGCGTGAACGTGTGGATGTTCAGCGGGTACTCGATGCTGATCTACATCGCCGGGCTGCGGCACATCCCGAAGGACGTGTACGAGGCCGGCGCACTGGACGGCGCCGGCCGGTGGGCGGTGTTCCGGCACATCACCTGGCCGCTGCTCGCGCCCGCCACCACGGTCAACGTGTTCCTCACCGCGATGGGTTCGATCGGTGAGTTCGCGCTGATCCTGGTGCTCACCAACGGCAACTTCGGCACCCGGACCCTGGGGCTCTCGATGTTCACCACCGCGTTCGGCAGCAACTCGCAGCTCGGCTACGGCTCGATGCTGGCGATGCTGCAGTTCTTCCTCACACTCGTGATCGGCGGCGGCCTGCTGGTCGTGCTGCGTCGTCGGGAGGTCTCGCTGTGAGAGCTCGCCATTTCACGAGCCAGGCGGCCTGCCTGGTGATCTCGGTCGGGATGTTCGCGCTGCCGGTGATCTACCTGGCGCTGCAGTCGGTGAAGCCGTACACGGCGTTCCTGCGCGATCCGACCGGCATCCCGTCGGTGGTCAGCGGGACGAACTTCAGCCAGGCGTGGACGCAGGGCGACTTCGGCCGGCAGATGGTCAACAGCCTGGTGTACGCCGTGGTGCCGGGGGTGATCACGTTGATTCTCGGGGTGTTCCTGGCTTTCCCGATCTCGCGCGGGTACTTCCGGCACTCGAACGCGCTGTACGGGTTCTTCGTGTTCTCCGGGTTCCTGCCCGGCGGGCTGATCCCGCTGTTCGTGGAGGCGCAGGCGCTGCACCTGTACAACAGCATGGTCGGGTACCTGATCATGACCAGCCTCGCGGGCGCCGGGTTCTTCTTCTTCGTCGGCTACATCAAGGGGATCCCGCGCGAGCTGGACGAGGCCGCCGCGATGGACGGCTGCGGGTACGTCCGGTTCATCCTGCAGATCATCGTGCCGCAGATGAAACCGGCGCTGGCGACATTCGGGATCTTCGGGTTCATCGGCAGCTGGAACAACCTGATCCTGCCGCTGGTGATGCTGTCGGACTCGAAGCTGTGGCCGGTGACGCGCGGCCTGTACTCGTTCTTCGGCGAGTACAGCCAGAACTGGCCGTTGATCGCGGCCGGGACGCTGATCGTCGCCGGACCGGTGATCGTGGTGTTCGCAGTCCTGCAGCGCTATCTGGTCGACGGCGTCGCCGGCGGCGCGATGGCCGGCAGCCGCGGCGTCGCCCAGCCCGCCGTGGAGTCCGAGTGACGGACTGGCCCGCCGGAGCTCGGAGCATCCGCTTCGAGCTCCGGGACCGCCTGAACCACTCCGAGTTCAGCTGGCCCCACACGCTGGTCACCTACCGCGTCCGCTGGCCGGTCCCGGCCTACGACCAGCTGCAACTGATCGACGGCTCCGGTACGCCGGTCCCGTGCCAGCTGTCCGAGGTCCGCCGCGACCACGGCCTCCTCACCGAAGCCTCCGTCTCCTTCCTCACCGACCTTCCCCCAGGCGAATCCCGCACCTTCGAACTACGCCCCGGCCCGCCCACCATGGCCCGGAATTCACTGGTGGTCTCCTACGAAGCCGATTCGATCATCGTCGACACCGGTCGCCTGCGGGTCCGCCTTCCCCGGGACACCGCGGCGGGGATCGCCTTCGACCGCGGGACCGGCTGGCTCGGGCGGACGTCCTTCCGCAACGCCCCGCCGATCGTCGGATTGCAGACAATCCTGCAAGACGCCGGCGACCTCTTCGCGACCTTCCGGCTGATGTACGACTTCGACGGCGGCGGCCGGTACGTCGCGACGATCCGCTGTGTCGCCGGCTACGACCACATCGAGCTCGACGAGGAGATGAGCGGGCTCGGCGACGCGTTCTGGGAGCTGGAGTGGACCGGCTTCCGCCCCACGCACCGCTTCTCCTCCACCTGGCCGTACTCGCAGGACCTGTCCGTCCACGAGTGGCTCCCGATCGACGAGCCGCTGGTGATCGGCGACGCCGGCGAGGACCCGGCGTTCTTCGGCCGTGCCCGGACCGAGGATCCGGCCGCCGAGATGGCGTTCACGGTCGCGCCGTACGCGCCGTCGTACGCGTTCGACGTCCGCCCGCACGCGACGTTCTGGAACGCCGGCACCGGCGTCGGCGTCTTCGTCCTCGACCCGGAACATTGGGACGACCAACAGTACGCGTTGTGGGCGTCGTCGCCCGCGCTCCGGATCCGCTTCCGGTACGACGGCGTACTGCGGTGGACGTGGCCGTTGCGGGACGGCACGCGGCGCACGGGGATCGCGTGCTACGACCACGGCCTCGGCGTACCGCAGGAGTTCCGGACCACGCACGTCCGGCAGCTGCAGCACTGGTACAGCACGCTCAGCCTGGATCGCGTCAAGGACTGGCAGCTCTGGTACGACGGGACGCGGCCGCCGTCGCCGTACCACGACGGGCCGATCACGTCGGCGGAGGAGCTGCTCGACGAGCTGTTCGACGGGGCCGAAGGGCCGCGGCTGATCGCGCGGGGCGTGAACGACGTCGCCGGGTACAGCAACATCGGGCAGCGGCCGTTGTACGAGCGGCTGGTCGACGGGTACGCGCGGCTCGGCGACAAGCTCGACCCGGGCGATCGGGAGCGGGCCGAGGCGTTGCTGCTGCTGAATGCGTACGTCGCGGCGTCCGAGGAGATCGGGCCGATGCGGCGGATGTTCGGCGGGCACCCGAACTTCATGGCGGACGGGAAGGCGGCCCTCGGATGCTTCGCCTGGTTGTTCCCGGAGCATCCGGCCGCGGCGTCGTGGCTCGACCAGTTCGGGAAGTTCGTCGAACTGGTGGCGGCGTTCCACACCCGGCCGGCGGACGGGGACGCGCGCGGCGGGCGATGGACCGAAAGCCTGGCGACGTATGTGTGGGCCTTCTTGCGGCCGACCGTCCTCGGGAACATCTGCGGGATGCTCGCGGACGGGCGCAACCGGCTGGCGAACCCGCAGCTGGCGGCGATGGGTTCGTGGCTGGTCGAATCGTTGACTCCGCCAATGCTGTTCGGCGGGCGGGTGCATCCGCCCCAAGGGGCGCACGCGTACTGGCCGCGGCGTCCACCGCTGGAGTTGCGGCTGCTCGCGCAGGCGCTGCGGAACTACGCGCCGCTGGTCGCCGAGCATTTGCTGTGGGCAAGCAGTACGGACGCGTCGCTGCTCGAGCACCGGCCGGGCGCGGCCGATCCGTGGCGGTTCGCGGTCGAGGCGGGAACGGGGACGAACCCGCGACTGCGGAGCACGAAGCACGCCGGGTACGGCGTCACGCTGCGCGCGGACGTGGACCGGCCGACCGAGATCGCGGTGTTCCTGCAACAGACGGACCCGGGGCCGAACTACCGGTGGGGCGTACCTGGCGACAACGGTTCCGGGACGATCTACTACTACGCGGACGGCCGGAGCCACAGCGGGCACGGCCCGGAGGACGCGGGCGATCGCCGCGCGCCGGGCGCGACGTACACGAGCTCGTTCGGGGTCTGGGCGGACGGGTCGTACCGTTCGATCGGGCCGCATGCGCTCGAGCGGCCGCTGTACGACCTCGGCTGGGCGCAGTACGCCGAGATCGTCGGGGACGGGGTGTACCGGAGCCGGTCGGTGATGCTGATCGGGAGCGACTACCTCGTCGTGTACGACGCGGTGGCGCCGAACCAGCGGACCGCGTGGACCTGGTCGGTGGCGACCGCCGCCACCGGGTGGGACGCGAACAGCGTCGACGAGGTGGTGGACGAGCTGCCGTTCATCCACGTCGCGGGACGGGAGCTGTCGGAGTTCAGCACCGAGTACAGCCGCGGCGTACGCAGCGAAAGCCCCGCGGACGGCACCGGCGGCAACGTCCTCGCGCTCGTCAGCCACCGCCCGGACGTCGAGGTGACCGACACCCCGTGGGGATTTCAGGTCCGGACTCCCGACGCGGTCGACCACATCTTCCGGCGCTCGCCCTCCGTCTACTACGAGCCCGCCCAGATCGACCATGACGCCGCCATTCACTTCACCGGCACCGCAGGCGCCGTCCGCCTCTCCGCCGACGGCTCCCAGCGCCTCGCCCTCTTCCAAGGCTCCCGCATCGGCACCCCCGCCGTCACCCTCACCACCCCCGACCCGGCCCTCGCCGTCACCCTCGACCTCCCCACCTTCAAAGGCGTCTACTACTCCCCCACACCCACCGCCTTCACCCTGTCGGAAATACCCGGCGACCTCTACGTCGACGGCGCACCCGCCGACTCCACCGCCCTCCCCGCCGGCCGCCACCACTGGGAGATCACCACCGGCAAACCCCAACCCCTCCCACCCGAAATCACCCACCTCACCGGGGCAACCGTCCACTTCACGCCGGTCGCCGGCGCCGAGGACTACGAACTCCAGCTGAGCGAAGACGGCGGCCTCACCTGGCAGGCCATCGCCGAACTCACCGGACGCGAGCAGGACGTGCATGTGCGAGTGATCGCCCTCAACAGCGACCAACGCAGCGAACCGAGCCGCGACTATCCGGTGAGGATGTCCAACGACCCGCCGGACGGGCTGAAGGTCCAGGTGGTGGAGCGCGTCGCGACCGTGACGTGGGGCCAGGTCCTGGGAGCGTCCGGCTACCGGTTGTACCGGTCGACTGGTGGGGAGGTGTATCGCGGGCTTGGGCAGGAGTTCGTGGAGGAACTGGAGGACGGAGTGCACCAGTACACCGTCGCGACGGAGAACGCGGACGGCGTAGGCCCACGGTCCGCACCAGTGGACACCGATCCGGACAGCTGGCAGAACTGGCAGCCGCCGGGCGGAGCGACCTTCCGGCGCGGCCACACGTACAACCAGCCGCCGTCCACCGACCAGGGCGGGACCGCGTCGCCGTCCGCGGTCCCGCCTGGTGAACGGGGCCGATGACGGGCGGACGCGGTCCTGCCGTGGTGTGACCCCGCCGGGTACGGACGGGGTCACGGGGTTAAGTCTACTGATTTGGTAGACATTCCTGGTGGTGTCTCGGAGTGCGGACGGGACCCCGGTCGGAGGGTCGGGACATGAAGGGGGGTGAGTACGGGACGATCTGGAGGTGGCGGTGGGTGACGCGGAGTTGTGGGAGCGGGGACCGGACGGCTTCGGGGTGCGGAACGAGCGCCGACGGCAACGGTTCCGGTGGCTGAACCTGCACAGGCAGGTGCCGGCCCCGGACGAACCCGATCACGCCGACCGGGTGGCCGCACGGATCGACGACGAACGGGAGGCCCGGCGGTTGCGGGCGCTGCTGGAGAAGTTGCCGCGGCACGAGCAGGAAGTCGTCGAGCTGTGCTTCTGGAGCGGGCTCGACGCCCAGTCCGCGGCGGTCGCGCTCGACGTACCGCTCGGCACCGTGAAGTCCCGGATCGCCCGCGCACGCAAGCGGCTGCGCGAGCTCAGCGTCGACGTACCGTCGGATTCCCTGGAGAAGCTGCCATGAACGAACTGTTGACCCGCCGGCCCGACCACCCGCTGCCGCCCGAGACCCACGAACGCCTCCGCGCGGAACTGCTGGCCACCATCGAGACCAAACCCCGCCGCACGCTCGCCCCGCTCGTCGCGGCTGCCGCCGTGCTCGTCGTGGTGGCCGGCCTGGTGGTCGCGATCCGAACGTCGAAGCCACACACCGCACCACCCGCCGCCCAGCCGAACGCGACCAGAGCGCTGACGCCGGCCGAAACCGAGACCCTCCGCCAACAATGCCTGACCGAGGCGAACCGCATCACCAGCAAGGGGATGCCGCACCCGTTCACCGACTTCACAGTGCTGAAGGCGTTCGAGTTCAGCACCGTGCGGGACCCGAAGGTGGTGAACACCTGGCTGATCGGGCGCGGCGTCGAGACGTTCCGCAAGCTGCCGGGACTGGAGCAGCCCAAGTTCTGGCTGTGCAGCCGCACCGCGGGTGGGGTGATCAGCGAGTCGAGCATCCGGTTCGCAACGGGCGCCCGGATCACCGGAGGCCCGTTCCTGCGCTTCGCCCGGAACGCAGGCGTCTACACGAAGACGGTCGCCCGCGTCACGGTCCAGCCGAAGGGGCAGGAGCCGATCGACGCAGCACTGTGGAACGGCTTCTGGTTCGCGCCGACGGTCGGCCGTACCGGCTGGGGGCCATACGACTCCGGGGACCCCGGCCGCGACGACTTCGTGATCCGGGCGTACGACGCGGCCGGCAGACTGCTGAGCACCGAACCCGAGCCGACACCACGCACCGCGCCGGTGACCTGCCCGCAGGTGTTCGTGACGCTTCCGAACGGGAAGACGGACACCGTGCCGCAGACACCGACGCGACCCGAGTGTGTGGAGTACCGCTGGCCCTCCTAACCGACGGACGGGCCGAGGCCCAGGGACTGCGGCGTGCTGGAGTCGGGGGAAGGCTGGTGGAGGCCTTCGTCCAGCGCGCCGTACTCGGTCATCAGCGACGGGCTGCCGCCCCACGGGGTCTGTTCCTCGGCGATCAGGGTGTTGGTGGTGAGGAGCAGGCCGGCGACCGAGGCGCCGTTCTGGAGGGCGGAGCGGGCCACCCGGAGCGGGTCGATGATGCCCATGGCAAGCATGTTGCCGTAGCGGCCGTCGAGGGCGTCGAAGCCGTCGTCGACGTCCATCGCGGCGGTTCGTTCGAGGACCTCGGCGCCGGAGTAGCCGGCGTTCGCGGCGATCAGGTACGCCGGTTCGCGCAGCGCGCGCCGGACGATGTCGACGCCGATCCGGTAGTCACCCTGCACGTCGAGGTCGTCGAGCGCCGGCGATGCGTGCAGCAGCGCCATCCCACCGCCGGCGACGATCCCCTCGGCCATCGCGGCCCGGGTGGCCGACAACGCATCCTCGACACGGTGCTGCAGCTCCTTCAGTTCGACCGGTGTCGGTGCGCCGACCCGGATGATCGCGACCTTGCCAGACAGTGCGCCGATCCGCTCGGTCAGGACGTCCTCGTCGACGCCGAACGTCGCCCGCTCCAGCTCCGCGCGCAGCTGAGCGATCCGGAACGCGACGTCCTGCTCGTGCCCGGACCCGGCCACGATCGCCGTACGGTCGGCGTTGACCCGCACCTGGTCCGCGCGGCCGAGCTGGTCGAGCGTCATCGTCTCCAGGCTGAACCCGGAGTGCCGGCTGTACACCGCGCCGCCGGTGATCGCCGCGATGTCCTCGAGCTTGTGCAGCCGCCGGTCGCCGAACCCGGGCGCCTTGATCGCGACGCACTGGAACAGCCCGTTCACGTGGTTGTGCACCAGCATGCTGAGCGCCGTACCTTCGAGGCTCTCCGCGATGATCACCAACGGCCGCGGCTCCCGCATGATCTTGTCGAGCAGCGGCATCACCTCCTGCACCTTGGTGATCTTCTCGCTGCACAACAGGATGTACGGGTTGTCGAGGACGGCCTGCAGACTCCCCGGATCGGTCACCATGTACGGCGACAGGTAGCCGTTGTCGAACTCGAACCCCTCGACGAAGTCCACGCTCATCCCGTGTACGGCGGACTCCTCGACGGTGACGATCCCGCCGTCGCCGACCCGGTGCAGCGCGCGGGCGATGACCGCGCCGACCACGTCGTCGTCGTTCGCCGAGATCGCCGCGACCCGGGCGTAGTCGTGCTCGGTCTGGACCGGGTGCGCGACCTCGCGGAGCCGTTCGACCAGCCGGGCGACGGCCAGGTCGATGCCGCGTTTCACCAGCACCGGGTTGCCGCCGGAGCCGATCGCCGCCATGCCTTCGCGGATGATCGCCTGCGCGATCACGGTCGCGGTGGTGGTGCCGTCGCCGACGATGTCGTTGGTCTTGATCGCGGCTTCCTTGACCAGCTGGGCGCCCATGTTCTCGAACTGGTTCTTCAGGTGTACTTCGCGGGCGATCGTGACCCCGTCGTTGGTGACCACCGGGGAGCCGGTGATCTTCTCCAGGATCACGTTGCGCCCCTTCGGGCCGAGCGTCGACTTCACTGCGTCAGCCAGCTGATCAACACCGGCCAGCAGCAGTTCACGAGCAGTCTCTCCGAACCGCAGCTCCTTCGCCATGACTTCCCTCCAGAATCACGGAACGAGAATCGCGCGGCCGCGGATGCGGCCGGCGTCGAGGTCGGCGACCGCTTCGACGGCCGCGTCCAGCGGGTAGGTCCGGGTGTGCAGCGTGACCTTCCCGGCCTGCGCGAGCGCCATCAACTCGGCCAGTTCGTTGAACGTGCCAACGATGTTGCCGACGATGTTCCGCTCGGTGGAGATGATGTCCAGCGTCGGGATCCGCACCTGCCCGCCGTACCCGATCACGAAGTACGACCCGGCCCGGCCGGTCATCGCGAAGCCGTCCTGCTCCGCGCCCTGCTCGGCGACGAAGTCCAGGACGACGTGCGCGCCGGCACCGTCGGTCAGCTCCAGGACCTTCTCCACCTGATTGCCGTCAGCAACGACCGTCTGGTCGGCGCCGAGCTGCTCGGCCAGCTTCAACGCGTCCGGGTTGCGGTCCACGACGATGATCCGGGCCGCGGTCAGCGCCGCCAGGCACTGGACGCCGATGTGTCCCAGACCGCCCGCGCCGATCACCACCGCCGTCGTACCGGGTGGCAGCAGCGGCAGCGCCTTGCGGACCGCGTGGTAGGCCGTGATGCCCGCGTCCGCGAGCGCCGCGACGTCCTGCGGCCGGGTACTCGGATCGAGCTTCACGCAGGCCCGCGCCGACGTCAGCAGGTACTCCGCCATCCCGCCGTCGCTGTCCAGCCCCGGGAACGTGCTGTTCGAGCAGTGCATGTCGTCCCCTGCACGACACGCACGGCAGAGCCCACAGGTCGGCGTCGGGTGCAGGATGACCGTGTCGCCGACCTGCACGTTCGTGACCGCGGAGCCGACCTCGTGCACCCAACCGGCGTTCTCGTGCCCGATCGTGTACGGCAGCGCCGGATGCATCGCGGCATCCCACTGCCCCTCGATGATGTGCAGGTCGGTCCGGCACACGCCGGCGCCGCCGATCCTGACGACGACGTCCAGCGGGCCCTTCACGGCCGGTTCCGGTACGTCGTCGACAACTGGTTGCTGGTGGTACCCGTGCAGTCGAACGGCCTTCATCCCAGCTCCTCCTCGCCCGCACCGGTCTCGGCATACCGGTGCTTCAGCATTCCTCTGCAGATCCCGGTGTTGGCCTCGATCCCGGTCCGGGTCAGCCGGGCCAGCCCGAGATGCCGCGCCGCCGCCGGTGCGGCGACCGCCTCTCCGGTGCTGACATCGACGAGCAACGGCGCGTCCGGCCCGGCCGGCAACCCGAGCTCCGCCCGGCGGCGGAGCAGCCGCTCGAGGGCCGGCGACGGTGGTACGCCGGCGACCGTCAGCCCGGCGATCTCCGCCGGATCGATGCCGGACGCAACGAGCGGCCGACAGACCTGGTCGGTCCCGGCCAGCACCGCCTTGGACACGAACAACCGGCGGAGCTCGTCGAGCTCCGCCGTCGCCTCGCCGTCGAAGGACGCGACGAACCCCGCCCGGGCGGCCACCCCGGCGTTGATCTGCGCGGCCGCGAAGTGGTCCTCCAGGGCGACGTCGACCGTGCGCACGGACGGCAGTGCCGCGACCGCGTCGTAGGCGTCGGCCACCATCAGGAAGGCAAAGTTCGGTGCGCAGAAGTACGTCGGCAGGCGGAGGCGGACGACCGCGTCACCGGCGGCCGACACGACGCAGGTGGACACGAAGCCGAGCGTCGTGATCGGCTCGTCCAGCTCCGGGTCCCGGACCGCACCCAGCGCGTCCAGGACCCGGTCCCGCTCGGTCACCACTGCCGTCATCAGGACGTGACCAACTTCGAGTCGTCCTGCGCGGCCGGCGTCGCCTCCTTCAGTTGCAGTTCGCCGGGCACCTTGAGGTCGTACAGCTTGGCGGCGTTCAGGCCGAGGATCTTCTTCTTGCCCTCGACACCCAGCCGCGGGTAGTCGGCGAATTCCGGATCGTCCGGGAAATCCCAGTCGACGAAGCCCTCGATCTGCCACTTCGGTTCCCAGATCCCGTAGTCGCTGCCGAAGGTCATCTTGTCCTCGCCGACCCAGAACAGCAGCTCGCCCATCACCTTGGCGAAGAACCGCGGCCGGGCGTGCATCAGGCCGCCGATCACGACCGACAGGCCGGCGTACACGTTCGGCTCCTGGGTGGCCATGAAGCAGAAGTCCTCGATCCGCGGCAGGCCGACGTGCTCGACGATGAAGTTCAGGTCGGGGAAGTCGGTCGCGGCGTGGTCGACGTCCGCGACGTCGAACGCGTCCTTGTCCAGCGGCCAGATCGTGGGGCCCTTGTGGACGTGAATGTTCTTGATCCCGAGCTCCTGCGCCTTCGCCAGGTAGGTGTAGGCCGCCGGGTCGGTGAGCTTGTACCCGCGGGATCCCGCGTTCCACTCCGCCGTGTAGAGCTTGACGCCCTTCGAGCCGTACCGGCTGACGTTAGCTGCCAGCTCCTCGAGGCCGGCGTCACCGTCGCGCGGGTCGAACCGGGTGTTCAGCACGAACATCCCCGGGTGCTTCTCGCCGAGCGCCGCGTTCTGCTCGGTGGTGTTGAAGCCCTCCTTGTACCACTCCTTCAGGTACGTCGGCTGGAAGATCGCGACGTCCACGTAGCCGTCCTCGAAGACGTCCTTCATCAGGTCGTCCTCGGTGTAGCTCATGAACTTCTCGATCGGCCAGTGCGTCTCCTTCGGGGCCAGGCTCATGTACGCGTGGAAGCACTCGATCCAGCCCTTCGCGTACTGTTCCGCGCCCGGTACCCAGTTGTCCGGGCCTGCCTTCCAGAAGTGCATGTGGCTGTCGACCACGTAGTACTTCTCACCGTTCTTCTCGTACACGAGAGACCCCCTCTGTCAGCTGGATGCGGTCAGGTCGAAGCCGATGTAGTCGGCGGCGTCCTCGGGGTTGGCGAACAGGATGGTCCGGTCGTCGAGGTGCACCATCCGGCCGTAGTGGGTGGACATGTTCTCCTCGAACTCGGCCTGGTCGAAGTACCCCGGCTCCTCGCCGAGCGCCTCGGACACGTCGTCGTACACGACATCCATCCGGCCGGTCGCGTCCACCCGGATCATCGACGGCAGCGGCGTCACCGTGACGTTGTCGTAGGCCTTCATGACGTCCGCGACGATCACGCCGACCTGGTTGTTCATCAGCGTGAAGCCGCACCGGTTGGACGCCGTGCTGTCGGACTTGAACGGGCTCTCGACGACTGCCTTGAGCGTGGTCACTGTGCCAACTCCTTCGGTTCCTCGAGGCCCAGCGCGATGACGATGCCGCTGAACCGGCTCTTCACGCGGTCGAGCCCGTCCTCGAACCGCGGCGGTTTGGCGTCCGGCTGCGACCACAGCGGCTGCAACGTCCGGGCCGCGGCCAGTGCCTTTGCGGTCCAGGTGCTCGCCCAGCCGTTCATGATCGCCTTGTTGTGCGCGGCGAACTCCTTGTCCTCGGTCAGCAGCTCGAACATCGCGGTGGTGTAGCGCAGGTCGCGTTCGGCGAAGTCGTACTCCGCGGCGCCGATCACGGTCGGGGTGACGAAGTCGCCGTTGCGCGGCGCCGCCTGCTGCACCAGCTGGCTGCGGAACAACTCACCGACCAGCGGCTCGAAGACGATGTTCGCGGCGAAGATCGCCTCGCACCAGTCGTCGATCGCGGTCAGCGACTCGGCGAGCTCGCGGACACCCTGCCAGGCCGGGTCGTGGTTCCAGGTCTCCAGGTGCGCGGAGCCGTCGAAGCCCGGGATCTCCTCGGACAGCGTGAGGTTGTAGAGCGCGAGGTCCTGCGCGGCGCGGATCCGGTGCATGCTGTTCACCGAGATCGCGTTGTTGTGCATGTTCGTCGGCGCGCGCCGGTTCGCGTTCGCGTACAGGTACAGGCCGAGGCCGTGGTCGACGTGCATCCAGGCGCCGACGTGCTGCTCGACGAACCGCACCCAGTTCGGGTTCCACTGCTCGAAGGCCTTGGTCGCCTTGGCGGCCTCGACGTTCTGGGTGACCTGGCGGACGACGTTCGAGTTGTACCGGTAGAGCGTCAGCTCCCATTCCTCGTTCGGGTCCCGGAACTCGTGCCAGCCGGTGGCCGGCCACTCCTTCACGATCATCCCGCCGGAGCCCGGGCCGCGCAGCGGTGACGGCTTGTCCGAGCCCCACGCCTTGAGCACGGTCCAGTCCAGCGGGTAGCCGCCGCGGCCGTCGGCGAAGCCGTACAGCCAGCCCTGCGTCAGGTAGTGCCGCGGGTCGGGCTGGACGTCGACCGTGACGTCCTCGTAGTGGCTTTGCTTGCGCTTCTGCGGCTTGTAGTAGTTGTAGTGCCGCAACGTCGAGTCCGGGAACTCGCGGGCGCCGGCCTCGGCGTCGGTGAAGACCGGTTTGGGCACACTGCGTTCAGTCTTGGGTGATTCCTGTGTGGCGGTCATCGTGCCTCCAGCACCTTCGAGTCACCGGCGTCGCCGGTCGTCGTGAACTTGTCGTAGTAGATGTGCTTGGTCGCCACGCCGAGCCGTTCGAGCAGCGGGATCGCCGCCTCGACCATCGGCGGCGGCCCGCACACGTAGGCGTCGGCGCCGGCCAGGTCCGGTTCCAGCCGTTTCACCACGTCGGTGATCAGCCCGTTCTCGCCGTCCCAGTCGTCCTCCGACAGTGCGGCGACGTACCGGAACCGCGGCAGTTGCTCCTCCAGGGCCCGCAGCTCGTCCTCGAAGCACAGGTCGCGTTGCGTGCGGGCCCCGTAGTAGAACGTGGTCGGCCGGTCGATCCCCCGCTCGGCCATCGACCGGAGCAGCGCCAGGATCGGTGCCAGCCCGGCGCCGCCGCCGACGAAGACCAACCGGGCGTCCAGGTTGTCCCGGAGGGTGAACACCCCGAACGGCCCGGTCAGCTCCAGCCGGTCGCCGACCTGCAGCCGTCGGTCGAGGAACTCCGAGAACACGCCGCCCGGGTACACCTTGATGACGAACTCGAGCCTGCCGCCCTCCCGGCTGGAGGTGTTCGCCATCGAGAACGACCGCGTCTGATCGGTCTCCGGTACGGCGATGTCGACGTACTGCCCGGGGAAGTACTTCAGCTCCCCCGGCTCGGTGAGCCGCAGCACCAGGTGCCGCAGGTCGTGGGTCACCGGGGTGATGGCCACGACCTCGGCGGTGCGTTCCTGGATCGGCAGCCCGGAGCGGATCATGTCCGCGTCGTAGTTCAGCAGCTCGATCGTGAGGTCCTCGAAGGCGTGCGCGCGGCACAGCAGCGTGTAGCCCTCGTCCAGTTCGTACTCCGGCAGCGCGAAGGTCGAGTACCGGTCCAGGTCGATGTCCTCACCGTCGAGGACGAACGACTTGCAGGACGCGCACTGTCCCTCCTTGCAGCCGTGCATCAGCATCACGCCCTGCTCGGCCGCGGCCCGCAGGATCGTCTGGTCCTCGTCGACCTCGATCTCGATGCCGACCGGTTCGAACCTCACGACGTGCTTCATCAGGCGTCGGCGGGTGCGAAGCGTCCGGCGGGACCACCCTTCACGTAGCGGGCGGCGAACGCGGTGCGCTCGTCGTCGCTCATCTCGTTCAGCAGTACGTTCGGGCTCGCCAGCGGCGGGCACTTGCGCAGGTGGTCCAGCGTCCACATCTTCGTCGGGTCCAGGTCGAGATGCGGTTGCGCGACCATCGTCTTGCCGTCGTCGCGGACGAAGCCCATGTCCGACACCACGTCGGCCCAGTTCCACCCGTGGTACAGCGTCTCCCACTCGCGGTGGCCGATCAGCTTGCCCATGTTCGGGGTGTTACGGCCCATGTACGTCGGCCGGAAGGCGGTCTCGTCGGTCCACTTGCACATCTCGTGGCAGTACGTCCGCCACTGCCCGTCGACCTTCGCCATCACCATGTCCTCACGGACCAGGCACGGCACCATGCACGTCCAGCAGCGGTGCGGGTACTCGTAGTCCACGTCCTCGAAGACGATCGGCTTGTGCCCGTTCGGCATCGACAGCCGGTTGTAGTTCTCCCACCACTTGCCGTACTTGTCGTACCAGCCCGGGTACTTGTACTCGAACCACTCGAAGTCCTTGTCGGTCATCGGGTCGATCCGCCAGTAGTTGGCCAGCCACCCGGTGGCGAAGAACTGCGCGACCTCGTGCACGTAGCCCTTGTTCCAGATCTGGTTCCAGGACTCCTCGATCAGGTCGTGCGGGATCTCGAGTCCGTACTTCTCCAGCGGCACCAGGTAGCTGCGGTAGTAGTCGTCGTAGATCCACCGGCGCCACATCTCGGCGTACGACTCGCGGTCCTTGCGCCGGTCCTTGGTGCCGTACTCGATGAACGTGCCGATCGCCGCGTCGACGACGCGGTGGTTGTTCCACCAGGCGTACCGCAGGTCGCGGGCCAGCAGCTGGTGGTTGTCCTCGTCGGCGAGTGCCATCAGCAAGGTGGCGTACCCGTTGCTGATGTGCCGGGACTCGTCGGACTGCACCGAGTGGAAGACCGTCGGCAGCAGGTAGTCGCCGTTCGCGGCGGCCTCGGCCGGCATCGCGACGAACAGCGTGTTGGTGAACGCGGTCTCGGCCACGATGGTCAGGTAGATGCTGGCCGCGGTGATCGCGTCACCGGTGATGAACCCCTCGGCGAACTGCCGGCCGATGGTGCCGCAGTAGTCGCTCTGGAAGTTCCGCAGGCTGGAGTTGAAGCCCGCCGGGTCGATGTAGTTGTTCATGTACAGGCGTTTGAGGTTCTGCTGGATCGTCGAGTGCCTGACCTCGTCGATCATCTGGATGGCCTGCCCGTTGTGCAGTTCGGGGTTCGGCACGGTCCGGAACAGCAGCGGCATCGCCCGCGCGGCGGAGATCTCCGGCAGCGGGATGATGCTCAGGAACAGCTTCTGCCATTCCAGCCAGCGCTCCTGGACCTGGCGGAACATGTTCCCGCGGATCGCGCCGTCGGAGGCGCCGTACACCCGGTGGTCCTTCTCCTCCTGCATCGGGAAGTACGACCGCAGGACCTGCTTCAGCGGATCCTTCTTCTGCGCCTTGCGGAACGTGTAGTCGGTGCCGTACTGGGAGACCGGCTCGTGGTACGCCGGTTCCCAGGACAACTCCTGGATCTTCTGGTGGGCCTTCGCCACACTCTGGCGACTCATGGCACTCCTCCCGCTCATGTGACCGGCTGTCACCTGCAGTACAGCCCGGGCGGGAGTGTGATGGAGGTCTCAAATTGAGAAGCGGTCAGGATTCGCCGAAGTACGCCTTCCGGAGCTCCGCGAGCTTGGCGTCCTTCTCCTCCGTGAGCCGCTGATCGCCTTCCGGATCGGGCCGGATCCCCAGGCAGCGCAGTAGTTCCGCGGCCGGTTCGCCGGGATGTCCGGTGCTGCCGAGGACCGGGTGCAGGCCGGCGTCGGCGAGGTGTTCGAAGACCAGGTGTACGACCGACCACGGGTTGTAGGACTCGCCCTCCATCTGCCCAGCACAACCCACAGCGGAACAGTCGGTTGTCTCAATCTGAGACAGCAGTTGCGGCCCACTGGACTACGCTCGGAACAGGCGTCAGGGAGGCCCCGTGGACGAACTCACACCTACGGCGGACGACAACCTCCGGACCGCACGGGCCCGGTTGAACTTCCTCACGTTCGATCCCGTCGAGGTGCGCGACGTCCGTCCGCCGATCCTGGCCTCCTGGGTCCGCTCGCAGCACTGGAACCTCCCGCCGGACAGGATCCAGCTGCCGTACGTCGCCGACCCGGACCTCGAGGTACCGCTGGCCCGCAGCGCCGCCCCGGTCCTGCACCGCCTGCACGAGAACCTCGACGGGCAGCCGATCAGCGTCATCCTCACCGACCGGTCCGGCCTGGTCCTGGAACGGCTGACCGCGGACGGCGGGCTGGCCCGGCACCTCGACCGGGTCTACCTGGCGCCGGGGTTCAGCTACGCCGAGGAGTTCGCCGGGACGAACGGGATCGGGACCGCGCTCGAGGGCGGCGGGCCGATGCAGGTGTTCGGCCACGAGCACTACGCCGAGGACCTCGAGGACCTGGCGTGTGCCGGCGTACCGATCAAGCATCCGCTGAACGGCAAGACGATCGGGGCCATCGACCTGACCTGCTGGCGCAAGGACGCCGGGTCGCTGCTGATGGCGCTCGCGAAGACGACGGCCGAGAACATCCGTGCCGCGCTGCTCAAGGACAGCTCCACCCGCGAGCTGACGTTGCTGGAGACGTACCTGCAGCGCTCGCGCCGGCTCGGCGACCTGGTGATCGCGATCGACGAGGACCTGCTGCTGATGAACTCCAAGGCGCGGCAGTCGCTGGACACCGACGACCAGCGCGCCGTCCTCGGGTACGCGGCCGAGATCCTCACCGCCGGCGCGACCGAGGCGATCCTGACCGAGCTGCCGAGCGGCTCCTGGGTGCGGATCACCTGCCGGCCCGTCGGCGGGCGGCCCGGCGCCGGGATCATCCAGGTCACCCCGCAGTCGACGGCCGTCGACCTCCGGTCCGCGGAGTCCGGCCATCGCCCGCCGCCGCGGCCGGTGCTGCCCGGGCTGGTCGGCCGGAGCGCGCCGTGGCTGGGCAGCAGCCGTGAGGCCGACAACGCGTGCCGCGCCGGTCAGTGGGTCGTACTGACCGGCGAGCGCGGCGTCGGCAAGGTCGCCCTGGCACGGGCGGCCCATCGGCAGAACCGGGCGGGCCTGTTCCACGTCGTCGACGCCGATCAGCCGGTGGACACCTTCGTCGCCGAGCTTGATGCGGAGCTGGCCGACGACTCGGTGCACAGCCTCGCCGTACGGCATGCCGAAGCGCTCGATCCGGCCGGAGTGGCCCGGCTCGTGGAGGCCTTGTACGGCGTCCTCGAACGGCGGCCGGCCGAGCCGCCGTGGGTCGTGCTGACCCTGTGCTGTGAGGACGCGGCGCATCTCGGCGAACTGCTCACGCTGTTCCCGCTGACCGTCGAGGTACCGCCGTTGCGGCACCACATCGAGGACGTCCGCGAACTCGTCCCGTACTTCCTGGAGCAGCTCAGTCACGGCGAGCTCACCTGCGGACCGGACACGATGCAGCAGCTGCTCCGCTCGGCCTGGCCCGGCAACACCGCCGAGTTGTGCCAGGTACTGCAGCAGGTCGTCGTCCGGCGGCGCCGCGCGGGCGTGATCGTGCCCGCGGACCTGCCGGGCCGGACTCAGGCGGTCAGCCGCCGCAGCCTCAGCCAGCTGGAGGCACTCGAACGGGACGCGATCATCCGCAGCCTGATCGCCAACGACGGGCACAAGGGCCGGGCCGCGAAGTCGCTCGGGATGTCCCGGGCCACTATTTACCGGAAGATCCACGAATATGGAATACAGCCTCCGTAATTGTGATCGGAACTGCACCTGAGTTCGCGGTTCCTAACAGATTTGATCAACTTCCTCTTGCCGTGAGCGAGCCGCTCGGGGTGAGATTGGCAGATGACGGACACGCGACCCGCCGGGACGGCGGAGGGGCGGGGCTTCTCGTACCGCCCGTTCATCTGGCTCGCGGTCGCGACGTTCTCAATGGGCATCGACGGCTACGTGCTGGCCGGGCTGCTGCCGCAGATCGCCGGCGACCTCTCGGTCACCCCGGCCGCCGCCGGGCAGCTGATGTCGGTGTTCGCGTTCACCGCCGCGCTCGCCGGCCCGGTGCTCGGCACGCTGACATCGCGCTGGGAACGCCGTACGACGATCTCGCTCGCGCTGGCCGTGTTCATCGTCGGCAACGTGGTGGTCGCGGTCGCGACGAACTACCCGGTCGCCCTCGGCGGGCGGGTGATCGCGGCGCTCGGCGGCAGCCTGCTGAACGCGGCCGTCACCGGGTACGTGATCGCGCTGACCCCGTCGGAGCACCACGGCAAGGCGTTGTCGTTCGTGCTCGGCGGGTGGATGACCGCGACCGCGCTCGGCGTACCGATCGGGCTGGTGATCGGGCAGTCGAGCTGGCGGTTCCCGATGGTCATGGTCGCGGTGGTCGGCACGATCGCGCTGGCCGGGATCATGCTGCGGCTGCCCCGGCTGCATCTGCCCGGCGGCACGCTGATCGAACGACTCCGGCCGCTCGGGCAGCCGCGGCTGGTGGCCGGGCTGCTCGTCACCAGCGGCATCCTGTGCAGCAGCTACGCGTGTTTCACGTACGCGACGCTGATCCTCGAGCCGCACTTCCACGTGAAGTGGGCGATGATCGCGATCATGTTCGGGTACGGCGTGTCCAGCATGGCGGGCAATGCCGTGACGGGGCGCCTGGTCGACAAGTTCACCGCCTTGAAGGTGCTGACGGTCGTCCTCGTCGGGCTGTTCCTGAACGCGGTCCTCGGCATGGTCGCGCTGATCTTCGCGCCGGCCACCGTCGCGGCGGTCTGGGGTCTCGTGTGGTTCTTCTCGGCAGGCGTCGGCAACGGCGGCGGCGCCGTACCGCAGCAGGCTCGGCTCGCCTCGATGGCACCGGACTCGGCCGCGATCGTGATGGCGCTGAACGGCAGCGCGATCTCACTCGGCGGGGCGATCGGTAGCGCCCTGGGCGGCGTCGCGCTGACCGCGGGCGCCGCGCCGAACGGGCTGCTCGGCGTCTCCGCCGTCGTGCTGGCGATCACGGTCGGCCTGCACCTGCTGGTCGCGCGTGCCTCCAAAGCATCCCTCGGGTGACGACCTGCGCCCCTGAGACTGAGTTCTCGTACCGCCCGCTCGCCTGGCTGGCGGTGGCCACGTTCTCGATGGGCATCGACGGGTACGTCCTGACCGGGTTGCTGCCGCACATCGCGGCGGACCTGCACGTCAGCGTCGCGGCGGCCGGCCAGCTGATGTCCGCGTTCGCCTTGCCCGCGGCCTTCGCCGGAACGCCGTACGACGATCGCGGCCGCGCTGGCGGTGTTCGTCGTCGGCAACCTCGTCGTCGGGCTCGCGACGACGTACCCGATCGCGTTCGGCGGACGGGTGCTGGCGGCGCTCGGGGCCAGCCTGCTGAACGCGGCCGTGAGCGGGTACGTGATCGCGGTGACGCCGGTCCGGCACCGCGGGAAGGCGTTGTCGTTCGTGCTCGGCGGGTTGCTGACCGCGACCGCCCTCGGCGTACCGCTCGGGCTGCTGATCGGGCAGTCGAGCTGGCGTTATCCGATGATCCTGGTCGCCGTCATGGGCACGGTCGCGCTCGCCGGCATCCTGCGCGGACTCCCGCGCCGGCACCTCCCGGCCGGGCGGCTCGCCGACCAGCTCCGCCCGCTCAGCCGGCCGCGGCTGCTCGGCGGGCTGCTCGTCACCACCGGCGTCCTGGCCGGCAGCTTCACCTGCTTCACGTACGCCGTCCTGATCCTCGGCCCGTTCTTCCCGGCCGGCTGGATGATCGTCGCGATCATGTTCGGGTACGGCGTGGCCAGCGCGGCCGGGAACGCCGTCACCGGGCGGCTCGCGGACCGCTTCCCGGCGCCGCGGGTCCTCAGCGTCGTACTGGCCGTCCTGCTGCTGAACTCGGCCCTCGGGATGGTCGGCCTGGTGCTCAGCTCGGCCGCCGTCATCGGCGTGACCTGGTTCCTCGCGCAGGGCGTCGGCAACGGCGGTGCCGCCGTACCGCAGCAGGTCCGGCTGGCCGGCCTCGCACCCGAGTCCCCCGCGATCGTGATGGCGCTGAACGGCAGCGCGATCTCGCTCGGCTCCGCGATCGGCAGCGGCATCGGCGGACTCGCCCTGGCCGCCGGGACCGCGCCGCACGGCCTGCTCGGGATCGCCGCGGTCATCCTGGCGCTGACACTCGGACTCCACCTGGCCGTCGGGCGCGGCAGGTAGAATTCGGTCATGGCCGGAAAGTTGCGGACTGCCCTGGCGGCGACGCCGTCGTACCTGAAGATGGTGTTCGCGCCGGAGAGCATGGCGCGACTGGAGTCGCTCGGGGAGGTGGTCGTGCTGCCCGATCCGGCGAACGCCGACGCGTTGCGGGCCGCGCTGCCCGGGACCGACGTACTGATCACGTCGTGGGGTGCGGCGCCGCTGACCGCAGACGTGCTGGACCACGCTGACCGGCTGCGGCTGATCGCGCACAGTGCGTCGTCGGTGAAGCACTTCGTCACCGACGAGGTGTTCCGGCGCGGGCTGCGGATCACGCAGGCGGGGCAGGCGATGGCGGAGCCGGTCGCGGAGGTGTCGCTGGCGTTCACGTTGAGCCTGCTGCACCGGATCCAGCGGTTCGACCACGGCATGCACGCCGGCGGCTGGCGGGACGGCTTTGGCCCCGTGCCGCCGCAGCACGGGCTGACCGCGTCCCGGATCGGCGTCGTCGGCGCGTCGCGGACCGGCGTCGAGTACATCCGGATGCTGGTCGCGCTGGGCGCCGAGGTGGTTGCCTACGACCCCTATCTGACCGACGAGCGGGCGGCCGGGCTCGGCGTACGGCGAACCGGCCTGGACGAGCTGTTGCGCACCTGCCGGGTGGTGGCGCTGCATGCGCCGACGCTGCCGGAGACGCACCACATGATCGGGGCCCGCGAGCTGGCGCTGATGCCGGACGGCGCCGCGCTGGTGAACACGGCCCGGTCGTGGCTGGTGGACATGGACGCGCTGCTCCGCGAGCTGCGGTCCGGGCGGCTGGATGCGGCGCTGGACGTGTTCGACCTCGAGCCGCTGCCGGCCGACAGTGGGTTCCGCGGCCTGCCGAACGTGCTGCTCACGCCGCATCAGGCCGCGGCCACCGTCGAGTGCTACCTCGGCATGGGCGCGATCACGGCCGACGAGATCGAGCGGTACGCCGCCGGGCAGCCCCTGCGGTACGAACTGACCGAGGCCGCCCTCGCCCGGATGGGCTGATCAGCAGGTCGCCGCCGAACCGGTCCGCAGCGCGCGGCGGTGCAGCGGGTCCAGGTGGTGACGGGCCGCGACCGTCGCATCCGCGACCACCAGCGCAATGTCGCACCGCAGCCCGCTCTGCCGCAGGTGATCCACGCGGACCAGCTCGGCCAGCAGCTGGGTCGTGAGCGCGTCCAGCTTCTCGCGGATCACGTTCAGATCCGGGCCGCTGGTCGGCGCCTTCTCCGGGTGCGCCGCCCAATACGCCAGCAGCCCGCGCTGCACCACCTTGCTGGCGTCGATCTGCGCCTGGAAGAACGCCGCCGTCGAATCCGGGTCGATCCCGAGCTGGACGGCCGACGCCCGGACCGCGGTGAGAATCTGCTGCTCCCGGACCGGGTCGTCGACCGGCTTGCCGCTGAAGTACTTCGAGGCGGCGACGTCGTCACCGATCAGGATCCGCTGGACGACGAGCTCGGTCAGACCGTCGAACGCCACCTGACCGTCGTGCACTCCCCCGAGCCGCACGGACGTGTCAGGTGCCGCGTTCGCGGCCGGCGCCAGGAGTAACGACGTACCGGCCATGGTCGCCGCCACGGCGCCGGTGATCAGCTTGCGCAGCACTTGCTCCACCTCTCCCACGACGATTCCGAACGGCAGGCGACTGTACGCCGCCAAGGGTGCACTTTCAGACCCATCCGGCTCGCGACCGGCGCCGAAGTACCTCTGGAACCACATCTCCGAGGAAGGCCCGAGCCATGCCCGCGAACGCTACGGTGAGCTGATCGTGTCCGAACCCACCGCGCTCCCCTGGCCCGGCGGACCGCAGCAGCGGCCCGGCGCGGTCACGGACGGCGACCTGCTGGTCCTGACCGCGACCGGCGACACGGCCGCGTTCAGCACCCTCTACGACCGGGTCGCGCCCTGGGTCTTCGGCCTGGTCCGCCGGATCCTCCGGAACCCGGCGCAGTCCGAGGAGGTCACCCAGGAAGTGATGCTCGACGTCTGGCGGACGGCCACCCGGTACGACGCCGGCCGCGGCTCCGCGCACTCCTGGATCCTCACCATCGCGCACCGCCGCGCCGTCGACCGGGTGCGCTCCGAACAGGCCGCCGCCGACCGCACCGAACAGGCCGGTGCACGCTCGGTCGACGTCGACTTCGACCAGGTCGCCGAGACCGTGAGCACCCGGCTCGAGGCCGAACAGGTCCGCCGCTGCCTGGACAGCCTCACCGGGCTGCAACGCGAGTCGATCGAGCTCGCGTACTACAACGGCTACAGCTACCCGGAGGTCGCGCAGCAGCTCGGTGCCAAGCTGCCGACCGTCAAAGCGAGAATGCGCGACGGCCTGATCCGGCTCCGCGACTGCCTCGGAACCACGAAGGGGCCCGCGTGATGACCGAATCCGACGTCCACACCCTGACCGGCCCGTACGTCCTCGACGCGCTCCCGGACGACGAACGAGCCCGCTTCGAGGCGCACCTCGCCGACTGCGCGTTCTGCCGCACCGAAGTCGCCGAACTCCGCGCCGCCGCCGTCAAACTCGCCACCCAGGTCGCCGCGCCGCCACCGCCCGCGCTCAAGGCCGACGTGATGGCCGCGATCGAACACGTCCGTCAGCTCCCTCCCCTCGTCGAGGAGCGGGAAGCAGTCGTTCGCCGTCGCTTCGGCCGCCGGTCGGTACTCGCTCTCGCCGCCGCGGCCGCGGTGATCGCCGTCAGCGGCGGGATCGCGATCGACCAGTACCGCGGCCGGACGGCAGCCGAACAGGCCAGCCGGCAGATCGCCGCCGTACTCGCCGAACCCGACGCGCACACCGTCCACGGCCCCGTCCGCGGCGGCGGCCAAGCCACCGTCGTCACGTCCGACCGCGCCGACAAGTCGGTCGTCGTACTCCGCGACCTCCCGAAACTCCCGACCGGCCGGACCTGGCAGCTCTGGATGATGGACCCGCAACAGAACGCCCACTCCATCGGCCTCGCCACCGGCGACCTCACCCGCGTCATCACCGGCTCCACCACCGGCATGGCCACGTTCGGCCTCACCGTCGAACCCGACGGCGGCTCCCGCACCCCGACCCTGCCGGCGGCCGCGGTGGTGCCGCTGGCCTAGTACTCTCCCCGCATGGTGGAGGCAACAGCCGAAGTACGCGACCGGATCCAGTCAAGTTTCGACCGCCAAGGCCTGATGGAACACCTCGGCGCGCGAATCACCCACATCGGCGTCGGCGAGGTCCACATCCAACTCCCCAGCCGTCCCGAAGTCACCCAGCAACACGGCTACTTCCACGCCGGCGCCACCACCGCCATAGCCGACACCGCCGGCGGCTACGCCGCCTACACCCTCTTCCCCGAAGACACCTCGGTCCTCACCGTCGAATTCAAGATCAACCTCCTCGCCCCCGCCGAAGGCGCCCACCTGGAAGCCAGAGGCACAGTCATCAAACCCGGCCGAACCCTCACCATCTGCCACCTCGAAGTCTTCACCCCCAACCACACCCTGATAGCCACCGGCCAACAAACCCTGATCCAAATAGAATCCCGCACCGAACGCTGAGCGCCGGAAAGAGAGAACGATTCAGAGCGTTGGCTAGCTTCAACCGCCCAGACGGGACAAAGAAGCGGTAGGCGGAGCAGGTGGGCTCCGTGCGCATAGTTCGCGATCGACCAGGTGCCACGCATCCGGCGCGCACTGAGGGCAACAGCAGGTATCACCGCGACCGTAGTGAAGCGATACCACGGGTACGCCCCGTGCAGCGAACCCGCAGGCCGACAGTTAGGACGAATACCGCGAGTACGACGGGTGCAACGGGCGCTCGCGGAGTACGGCGACTGCTGCGGGTCGACCTACGGCGAGTACCCCGGTCCGGCGAATCGCGGAGGAGCCACGCATCCGGCGCACGCCGAGGGCGACAGCAGGTATCACGGCGACCGTAGGTGGACCAGCGACCCCGACTGCCACGGGTACGACGGATGCAACGAACGCTCCGGGAGTACAGCGAGAGCTGCGGGTCAACGTACGGCGAATACCCCAGGTCCGGCGAATGGCGGAGGTGCCGCGCAGCCGGCGCATGCTGAGGGCAACAGCAGGTATCGCACCGCGACCGTAGGTGGAGCAGATACCACGGGTACGCCGCGTGCAGCGAACCCGCAGGTCCGACAGGACGAATACCGCGAGTACGACGGGCGCAACGAGCGCTCGCGAAGTACCGCGAGTCCTGCGGGCCGACGTACGACGACTCCGGCCAGTGGCGGAGGTGCCGCGCATCCGACGCGCACCGAGGGCGACAGCAGGTACTCCGGTGACCGCGGGCGGAGCAGGTACGTCGCGTACGCCCCGCGCAGCGAACCGCAGGCGCGGCAGTTAGGACGATCGCCGCGAGTACGAGGGGTGCAGCGCACGCTCGCGGGGTACGGCGAGTGCTGCGGGCCGACATACGACGAATACCCCAGGTCCGACGAGTGGCGGAGGTGCCGCGCATCCGACGCGCACCGAGGGCAACAGCCGGTATCACGGTGACCGTAGGTGGAGCAGGTACGACGCGTACGCGCCGCGTCCGGCGACCGCAGATCCGGCGGTAGGACGATGGCCGCGAGTACGACGGGTACCGCGGGGCCGCAGGTATGACCACCACCGGGGACTCCAGGGGTCCGGCGGATGCCGCACGTGTGGTGGATGCCGTGGGTGTGGAGGTCGACGACGCTGCGTGGACTGGCGGCGGGCGGGTGTAAGGGGGCGCGTGAGTGCTGAAGCGGATGGCGCCGGGTGCTGGCGGTGTGGAGTTGAGGTTGGGCGGTGAGCGGCTTGCGGCGGGTGGGGCTCGGCTCTTGGGCGGATGAGTTGCAGCGCTTGGGGTGGGTCGGATGGTGGGTGAGCGTGGGTCGTGGGCTGTGGAGATCGCCGGGCTGATCGGGGAGCGCTGGATTTGGAGGCGCCTCGTGGTGGTCGGAGCGGGTGAACGGCGTACGCCGGTGGTGGGTTGCTCCGGATGGGTGAACGCGCTCGCCTTGGGGTGGGTGCGTGGGCGGTCTCGGGGTGGGTGCGTGGGCGGTCTCGGGGTGGGTTCAGATGGTGATGAAGGGTGGTGGGTCGGTGGCGGGTTCGGTGGGGGTGCGGGTGCCCCAGACGGCGAAGCGGGCGGCGGCGGTGAGGGTTGCTTCGTCGGCTTTCCAGCGGGTGGTGCGTGGGGTGGGTGGGTCTGTGTAGTCCCATGGGTTGGGGTTTGCGGGCTCGGCGGGGTTGTTGTTGGGGTGTTGTGGGCGTGTGGGGGTGGCACCCGGTGGTGGTGATGGTGCGGGTGTGTCGGGGAGTTCTTGTGGTGGGTTGGGTGGTGGTGGGTTGGGTGGTGGTGGGTTGGGGCGTGTCGGGGGTGTGGACGGAGTTGTCCTCTGGTTTGTGGTTGCGGGTCGCGCGGGTTCTGCGGCTGCGGGTTGGGCAGGGTGTGGGCGTGCGGGTTGGGTGGGGTGGGTGCTTTGTGGCTGGGCGGGGCCGGTGCTTGGGGCTGTTGATGTGGCCCAGGTGGGGCGGGCTACGTGGACTTTGCCGTTGGTGATGGTGATGTGCCAGCGGCCGGCGTGGAGGTCTACGTGGTGGCGGCGGCACAGGAGGGCGAGGTTGGTGAGGGTGGTGGGTCCTCCGTCGAGCCAGGAGGTGAGGTGGTGGGCGTCGCACATCACGGGTGGTGCGGCGCAGACGACGCAGCCGCGGTCGCGGGCGTTGAGGGCGTGGCGGATGGGGCGGGTGACGAGGCGTTCGCGGCGGCCGACGTCCAAGGGTTCGGAGTTGGAGCCGAGGACGAGCGGGATGATGCCTGCGTCGCAGGCGAGGCGGCGGACGGTGGCGGCGGAGAGGTCGTCGCCGTAGACCATCCGACCGGTCCCCGCGCTCTGGCCGGTTCCGCCGGTTCCGCCGGGCTGGCCGGTTCGGCCGGGCTGGCCGGTTCCGCCGGTTCGGTCGGTTCGGTCGGTTCCGCCGGGCTGGCTGGTTCCGCCGGTTCGGTCGGTTCCGCCGGGTCGGTTGGTTCGGCTGGGCTGGTGGGTTTGGCCGGTTGTGTTCGCGGTTGTGTTCGCGGTGGTGGTGCGGAGGTCGTCGAGGTCGATCGTGACCGTGATGTTGGCTTTGGCGCCGTAGCCTGGGGTGTCGGTGTCCCAGGCGTTCGAGGCGACGGTGAGGGCGGTGGTGAGGGCGTCGGCTTGGCGTTTGTCGCGGGGGCGGGGGTCGTGGTCGCCGTCGGTGGTTTTGTGGGGGCGGGCGCCGGTGTGGATGACGGTGCGGAGGAGTTCGGCGTTTTCGTTGGCTAGGTAGCCGCGGAACTTCACGCCGTTCTCTGCAGCCGTCAGGGTGAGGGACTCGCGCTGGTAGGCCTTTTGTTCTTCGGGTTCGGGGCCGTCGGAGTCGAGGAGGTTGCAGAGTTGCTTCGCGGCGGTGCGGAGCTCGTTGGGGGTGAGGTGGGCCGCTAGCCCGACGAGTTGGGTTTCGGCGATGTCGAGGTCTTCTACCGGGACGCGGGTACGGACGCGTTCTAGTTCGGTGGTGATTGCGGAGGCGTGGGCGGTTTGGAGGGTGTTGAGGGCTGCTTGGACGGTCTTGTACTTGGGGAGGGTGCGGGCCAGGCGGACGTCACGCCAGGCTTCGGGGCGGTTGCGGTGGTGGCGGAAGGTGAGGAGCTCGACCGTGTCTCGGGCGCCCAACTCCTGGGGGAGCCCGGACTCTTCGATGCGGGCGATGACTTGGAGGCGGAGGGATTCCAGGCGGAGGATCTCGGTGTTGAGGGTGTCGAGAGCAGGCAGGAGGTCGTGGTTGCTTAGGGCAATCACCTGCCGACCCTCGAGGATGTTCATGGGGAGAAGCTTAGGCAAGGCCTCCGACAGTTTCCAAGCTGGGATCGCCTTGTTTTTAAGGGAAATAGTTATCCACAGATTGCTGAAGGCGGCTGGGGTGAAAGTTGTGGTCATCGGAGCGATGAGTTTGGGGGTGCTGGGCTGTCTATAGGGGTGACAGCAGATCACCTGGAGGGTCTTGTGCGAGAGCGTTGGGTTTTGGGGTTGACTTCCCTTGGGTCGTTCATGGTGGCGTTGGACACGTTGGTGGTGGCTGCGGCGCTGACGACGATTCGGGGGGATCTTGGGGCTTCGGCGGAGCAGTTGGAGTGGACGGTCAACTCGTATGCGTTGAGTTTTGCGATGCTTCTGATGACGGCTGCTGCGATCGGTGACCGGCTGGGGCGGCGGCGTGGTTATGCGGCCGGTCTGGCGCTCTTCACGGCTGCGTCGGTGGCCTGTGCGTTGGCTACCTCGTTGCCGTTCCTGATCGTGGCGCGGACGGTGCAGGGTGCGGGGGCGGCGTTTGTGATGCCGTTGGCGATGAGTTTGCTGGGGGCGGCGTTTCCGCCGGAGCGGCGGGGGCGGGCGATCGGGGTGTTCAGCGGGGTGACGGGGATCGCCGTACTGGGTGGCCCGCTGATCGGTGGGGCGGTGACCGAGGGGCTGTCGTGGCAGTGGATCTTCTGGATCAACGTACCGATCGGTGTGCTGGCGATCGTGCTGGTGCTGGCGAGGATTCCGGAGAGTACCGGGCCGGCGCGGCGGCTGGATCTGGCCGGGGCGGTGTTGATCAGTCTTGCGGTGCTGGGGCTGGTGTGGGGCACGGTCCGTGGCGAGACGGCGGGCTGGACGAGTGCCGAAGTACTGTCGGCGTTCGCGGTCGGCGCGGTGATGCTGATCGCGTTCACAACCTGGGAACGGCGGACCGATCGCGCGATGGTGCCGCTCGCCTTCTTCCGGAACCGGACGTTCACGGCGGCGAACTCGGCCGGCTTCTTCCTCAGCGCGGCGTTGTTCAGCGCGGTCTTCTTCCTCTCGCAGTACATGCAGGTCGTGCTCGGGTCGGCGCCGCTCAAGGCGGGGCTGCAGTTGTTGCCGTGGACGGCCACGCTGTTCGTCATCGGGCCGATCGCCGGGCGGCTGGTGGACCGGGTCGGTGAGCGGCCGCTGGTCGTGATCGGTATGGCGTTGCAGGCGGCCGGCATGTTCTGGGTCAGTCGTGGCACCAGCCACTACTGGGAGCTCGTCGTACCGCTGATGGTGACCGGGTCGGGGATCTCGCTGGCGATGCCGGCGGCGCAGAGTGCGGCGATGGCCTCGTTGCCGCGGGAGTCGGTCGGGATCGCGTCCGGGGTCTACAGCATGAACCGGCAGCTCGGCGGCGTCGCCGGGGTCGCGGTGCTCGGGTCGGTGTTCAGCGCGTCCGGTGGGTACACCGGGCACGGTTTCACCCGGGCGCTGGCAGGTTCCGGCGTACTGTCGTTGCTCGCGGCAGTGTCCGGTCTGGCGATCGCGACCCGCCGCCGGACGGCCCCACGGGCGAACGCGGGCACGAAGGTGGTGGAAGGAGTCCGATGAATCTCGAGGAGGAGTTCGCGGAGCACCGGGGCGAGCTGGTCGCGCACTGCTACCGGATGCTCGGCTCGCTGCACGACGCGGAGGACGCGGTGCAGGAGACGTACCTGCGGGCCTGGCGCGGGCACGCGGACTTCGAGCACCGTTCGTCGGTCCGGACGTGGCTGTACCGGATCGCCACCAACGTGTGCCTGAACCTCCTGCAGCACAGCAGCCGGCGGGTGGTCCCGTCGGCGCTGGGTGCCCCGGGCAACGATCCGGAGGACATCCACGGCCAGGCACTCGAGGTGCCGTGGCTGGAGCCGTTCCCGGACCAGTTGCTCGGGGCGGATCCGGCCACCGTGGTCGGCGACCAGGCGAGTCTGCGGCTCGCGATGGTGGCCGCCATGCAGCACCTGCCGCCGCGGCAACGCGCCGTACTGATCCTGCGCGAGGTGCTGACCTGGCCGGCCGCGGACGTCGCGTCGTTGCTCGACACAACCACTGCCGCGGTGAACAGTTCGCTGCAGCGGGCCCGTGCCGAGCTCGCCCGGCTGCGGCCGCGCGAGGACGAGTTGAGCGAACCGCACGAACCGCTGCAACGGGCGCTGCTGGACCAGTTCCAGGCCGCGATGGAGAGCAAGGACCTGGTGCTCCTCGAAGGTCTGTTCACCGAGGACGCGCGCTGGGAGATGCCGCCGATCCCGACCTGGTTCAGCGGGCGTGCCGACGTACTGCGGCTGCTCGACGCGAAGCTCCGGCCGGGTCCGGACCAGCGCCGGCTCGTCGCCACCTCCGCGAACGGGCAGCCCGCGTTCGCGATGTACATCCGCGGCACCGACGGCCAGTTCCACGCGCACTCGGTGAAGGTGCTGACGCTCACGAAGGACGCGGTCTCGGCGGTGCTCGCGTTCCACCAGCCTGCTTTGTTCCCGGCCTTCGGGCTGCCCCTGATCCATGGGAGATCCTGATGTCTTTGGCAACTACATTGCGAGACCTGCACGTGCCCGGTACACCGTTGGTCGTCCCCAACGCCTGGGACGCCGCCTCCGCGCGGCTGATCGAAGAGGCCGGGTTCGCCGCGGTCGCGACCAGCAGCAACGCGACCGCCGCGGTTCTCGGGTACGACGACGGCGAGCACGCCCCGGTCGCCGACGTCCTCGCCGGCGCGGCCCGGATCGCGCAGTCGGTGTCGGTCCCGGTCACGGTCGACTTCGAACGCGGGTACCGGCTCGCCCCGGCCGAACTCGTCGAGCGCTTCCTCGCCACCGGCGCCGTCGGCGTCAACCTGGAGGACTCCGACCCGGCCGCCGGCACGATGGTCGATCCGGCCGAGCAGGCCGATTTCCTCGCCGCCGTACGGGCCGCGGCCGGTGACGCGCTGGTGATCAACGCCCGCATCGACGTCTTCCTCCGCAAGGCCGGGACGACGGAGGAACAGTTACGGAGCGCGCTCGATCGCGGTACGAAATACCTGGCCGCGGGCGCCGACTGCGTGTACCCGATCGGGATCGGCGACCTCGACGTGATCGGCACGCTGACGAAGGACCTCGCCGGTCCGGTGAACGTCGCGTACGGGCAGGGCGCGCACACGACCGCCGCGTACGCAGCACGCAGCGTGGCCCGGATCAGCTTCGGGCCGATGTTCCAGCGGCACCTGTACGGCGTGTTCGCCGCCAGCGTACTCCCCGCGCTGCAGGCGGACCGGAATCCGTTTACCGGATGAAGGCTTCGGCAACCGTCGGCGAGTCCTTGTGTGGAATCGGCCGGATCGGGTAAGACGGGCTAGGTAGTGGAAGGCAACCATCGAAGGAACGGGGAAAGACGATGGGTTTGTTCGACGAGATGAAGGACAAGGCCGAGGAACTGGCCAAGGACCATCCGGACCAGGTCAACGAGGGTCTCGAGAAGGCCGGCGACTTCGTCAACGAGAAGACCGGCAACAAGTTCGGCGACCAGATCGAGCAGGGTGAGAACTTCGCCCGCGACCAGCTCGGCGGCCAGGGCGGCGACAACAACCAGGACAACAACAACCAGTAGTCCTGACGCAGCACACCCAGCGGCCGCGGCCCCTCGCCGCGGCCGCCGCGTGTGCACCCTTTCTCTCAGCAGAATCCCAGCCCGCACTCAGCGCCAGATCACGGCCTCGATCTCCCGCCGTTCCTCCGCGAACACTCCGTCGTCGGCCGCGTCCGTGAGCAACGTCCGCAGGTCGGCCTCGAAGGCCTCCCGGTCCGCGCCGAACTGGTGCGGCGTCGAGCTCGACAGCGAGAACACCGCGGCGACCACCTCGTCGACGGTCCGGTCCTCGATCTCGTTCCCGCCGACGATCAGCCTCGTCGGCCCGGCGTACCCGGCCGCGCGCATCACGTCCTCCTCACCGCCCTGGGTGCCCTTCGGCAGCGCGCTCCGCCCGGCCCGGCGGACCGGCCCGAGGTAGCGCGTCACCAGCTCGTCGATCGCGGACCACGGCGGCCGCGGGTGCGGCAGCTCCGCCGTACCGTCGAGCCCGCGATGCGTCGTGGCACCGACGTGCACCCAGGCGCCGCCGGGCGCGAGCATCCCGCGGACGCGGTCCGCAACCAGCGCTTGATCCATCCAGTGGAAGGACTGCGCGAACGTCACCACGTCGAACGTTCCCAGCTCCGCCGGCAGTTCCTCGGCCCGCGACTGCCGCCAGCTCGTGTTCCGTACGCCGGTCTCCGCGGCCCGCGCCGCCGCCACCTCGAGCATGCCGGCGTCCGCGTCCACCCCGACCGCTTCGGCGAAGTACGGCGCCAGCAGCAACGTGACCGGGCCCGGTCCGCAGCCGACGTCGAGCAACCGGCCTTGACCGTTCAGCTCGAGTTCATCCCGGAGTACTTCGCCCAACGCGGCCGGATAGGCCATCCGCCCGACCGCGTAATGCTGCGCGCTGCCGGCGTACAACGTCTCGTCCCATTGCCAGTTCCAGTCACTCACCAGCAGAGGTTACTCTGCACCTCGGAAGGACGTTCGGACTTGCAGGGGGGAACTGCATGACGCTGGACTTTTGGCTGTTCTCAGGCGGACCGCGATGACTCCGCTGCGCCGGATCCTGGTCTGGATCTCCGGCGCCTCGGCCGGACTCGGCGCCGCGCTCGCGGCGACGGTGCCGTTCGAGAACGCCGAGCTCGTCGACATCTCCCGCCGCGGCGGGACGGCCGTCACGCACCACGTCGCCGTGGATCTCGCGGATCCGGACTCGTGGCCCGTGGTGGACAAGGACTTCCGGCAGCGGATCGAGGCCGGAAGCCCGTCGCTGGTCGTGTTCATCCACAACGCCGGCACGCTGGCCCCGCTCGGACCGGCGGACCGGGTCGACACCGCGCAGTACACGCGGAACGTACTGCTGAACTCAGCTGCCGCTCAGGTTCTCGGGCACTCGTTCCTCAGCGCGCTCGACGGCGCGGACTGCGAGCAGCACCTGATCATGGTCTCGTCCGGTGCCGCGAACCACCCGCATGAAGGCGAATCCAGCTACTGCGCGGGCAAGGCGGCGCTGGACCAATGGGTTCGTACGGTCGGTCTCGAGCAACGGCGCCGAAGTCCCGGCTGCCGGGTGCTCTCGGTCGCACCCGGCACGCTCGACACCGACATGCAGGCTCAGCTGCGCGCGGCCAGTCCCGACGTACTGCCGGAGACGGGCCGCTTCCGCGAGCTGGAGGCGTCGGGCAGGCTGGAGAAGCCTGAGACGGCGGCGCGCGCGATCTGGTCGCTGCTCGGCCGCGACCTCGACAGCGGCACGGTCCTGCACCTGCGCGACGTCACCTAGTGTCCCGTAAGCGATGTGGCTTGAACGATAGCGGTGTCCAGGTGCGTGCATCGGGGTGCTTGGTCAGTGGCCTCGATGCGGAGCATCGTGGGCGCTGGGCAAGTGCCGCGAGGTGCGTGCCTGGGCGCCGATAGCGCCAAGCTACATCGCTTACGGGACACTAGCGAGCCGGTGGACCAGATCCCGGGTCGCGGGGTACAGCTCGGCGTACGCGTCGACGAGCGTCCGGTACGTCGCCGCGGTCGACGGATCGGGCGCGACGACGTGATCCGGCCTGGTCCAGTCGGTCTCCGGCGGGACCGCGCCGACGCCGATCGCGGCGAGCAGCGCGTCGCCGTACGACGCCCCGATCGTCTGCTGGGGAACGGTTTGCCGGACGCCCGCGACATCGCTGACGATCTGCGTCCACAGCCCGCCCTGCGTCCCGCCGCCGACGGCCACGATCCGCTCCGCCGTATCGAACACGCCGAGGATCTGCCGTACGCCGCAGGCGATTCCCTCGTACGTCGCCCGCAGCAGGTGACCGCGTCCGTGCCGCAGCGTGAGGCCGGCGATCACGCCGCGCGCGAGCGGGTCGTAGACGGGCGTCCGTTCGCCGCTGAAGTACGGCAGCAGGACGAGGCCTTCGCTGCCGGCCGGTACGGCGGCCGCCTCCCGCAGGAGCGTCTCGAACGGGACGCCGCCGGTGAGGTCCTGCAACCAGGTGGTGATCGTCCCGGACGTCGCCATTCCGGCGGCCAGCGTGTGCGATCCGCGCTCGACGCCGGAGGTCGTCCAGAGCCCGCGGACAGTCGTTGGGGCGGCCAACACTTGGACGATGAACATGGTCGAGCCGTACATCAGCATCAGGTCGCCCGGACGGCGTACGCCGACGCTGAACGCCTCCGCCCACGCGTCGACGGTGCCCGCGACGACCGGCGTCCCTTCGGCGAGACCCGTCTGCGCCGCGGCGTCCCGGCGTACGGTGCCTACCTGTTCGGAGGGCCAGACCAGGCGGGGCAGGGCGAGGCCGGGCAGGACCTGCTCGGCCCAGTCGGTGGCCCATTCCTGGCGTTCGATGTCGTAGAACGGGTCGCACTGGCTGGCGGTGTGGTGGTCGAGAACCCACTCGCCGGTGAGGTGCGCGACGACGTAGGTGTGCGCGCTGAACCAGCGGTCCTGCGGGCGCCAGGCGTCGCCGGCGTCGCGCCTGAGCCAGGCGAGTTTCGGGCCGATCGCCTGGCTGGACAGGTCCTTTCCACAGCGTTCGAGGATCGCGTCGGCGCCGAACTGTTCGGTGATCTCGGCGATCTCCCGGGTCGAGCGGGTGTCGACGCCGTACAGGATCGCCGGGCGCCGCGGGCGCAGCTCGTCGTCGGTCTGGACGACGCACGGGCCGAGACCCGACACGCAGACCGCGACGACGTCGGCGAGGTCCAGCTCGGCGAGGACCGCCACGACGTCACCCCACCAGTCGCGGACCGGATCCATCTCGGCCCAGCCCGGCCGCGGCAGGCTCGGCGCGTGGTCGCGGCGCGCGACCGCGACCACCTCACCGTCGAGCGTGCAGCGAACGGCCTTCGTACTGCCGGTCCCGATGTCGACGCCGATGACGAAGCTCATCCCCTGATTGTCCAGGTGTACGGGACGTTCGCGGCGAGGGACACCTCCTCGCGGCGGTCCTGATGACGGACGACGACCGTGGTGTCGTGGTCGGCGGTGAGTACGGCGGTTGCCGCCTGAGGTGACCAGGTGAGGTCGACGCCGATGCCGCCGCGGGCGCGCAGACCGGTGATCGCGCCGTCCGGCCAGGCGTCCGGGAGGGCCGGGAAGACCTCGAGCTCGCCGGTGTGGCTCTGCAGCAGCATCTCGGCGATCCCGGCGGTGGCGCCGTAGTTGCCGTCGATCTGGAACGGCGGGTGCGCGCAGAACAGGTTCGGGTACAGGCCGGAGCCGTCGCCGACGTAGTCCGTACCGGAGGCGCCGGCCGGGGTGAGGAGTTCGCGGACCAGGCGGTGGGCGGCGGCGCCGTCGCGAAGCCTTGCCCACAAGGAGATCCGCCACGCCAGGGACCAGCCGGTGCTCTTGTTGCCGCGGAGCTCGAGGGTACGGGCGGCGGCCGCGGCGAGTTCCGGCGTACCGTCCGGAGTGATCTGGTCGCCGGGGTGCAGGCCGATCAGGTGCGAGGTGTGCCGGTGCAGCGGCTCCGCCTCGGGGAGGTCGTCGAGCCACTCCTGGAGCTGGCCAAGGGCGCCGATCTTCGGGTCCGGGATACGTTTGCGGGCTGCCTTCAGGTCGTCGACGAACGGGTCGGTGAGGTCGAGGATCTCGGCGGCCTGGGCGCAGCGGTCGAACAGGTCGGCGATCAGCGACAGGTCCATCGTTGCGGACGTGGTCACCGAGGCCGGGTTGCCGTCGGCGGCGACGTACTCGTTCTCGGGGGAGGTGGAGGGGGCGGTGCCGAGGGTGCCGTCCGGGAGTTCGATCAGCCAGTCGTGGGCGAACTCGGCGGCACCGCGCAGGGTCGGCCAGACGTCGTTCAGGTAGTCGCGGTCTCCGGTGAACGCGTAGTGGTCCCACAGGTGGCGGCACATCCACACGCCGGCCATCGGCCAGTTCGCCCACTTCGGATTGCCGTCCACCGGGGCCGTCCAGCACCAGGCGTCCGCGTTGTGGTGCGCGGCCCAGCCGCGGGCGCCGTACAGGTGTCCTGCGGTCTGCTTTCCGGCGTGGGCGAGGTTCTTCACGTAGGTGAGGAGCGGCTCGTGGCACTCGGAGAGCGAGGTGGTCTCGGCCGGCCAGTAGTTCATCTCGGTGTTGATGTTGACCGTGTAGTTGCTGCTCCACGGCGGCTGCAGGTGCTCGTTCCAGATCCCCTGCAGGTTGGTCGGCAGCCCACCGGGACGCGAGCCGGCGATCATCAGATACCGCCCGAAGTTGTAGATCAACGCCGCCAGCCCCGGGTCCTCCCCCGCCTCCCGCAACCGCCGCCCCGTCGTCAACTCCACCCTCGAAGGCAACGTAAGCACCGACCGCCGGAACAACTCCTGGTAATCCCGCACATGCTCCTCACGCAAACCCTCCGCGTGGGCGAGGGCGGCCTGGACAGCGGCGTCTGCTGCGGCGCGGCACTCCTCGTGGGTGCGGGTTGGGGCAGTGTGGGGGTCTTCGTAGCCGGTGGTGGTCGAGAGGACTACGTAGAGGTCGGTCGCGTTGGTGACGGTCAGCTTGTCGGCGGTCGGGGTGAGGGTGCCGTTCGTGTGGGCTCGGAGTACGACGGCGGCGTTCATGCCGCGGTCGTCGCCGTCGGAGTACTGGATCGGCTCGCCGGCGCCCTTGTGGGGCGGGGCGACCGAGGACGGGCAGGTGGCGAGCAGGGCCAGGCCGTTGTCGTCGACCGCGGCGGTGGTCGCGCGCAACTGGGACGTGAGTGTGAGGCTCAGCGACAGCGGCTGCGAGGCACCCAGACGTAGGACCAATGCCTGCGCCGGCGCACTCACGTACACCTCCTGCCAGACCTCCATCCCGTCCACCGTGTACTCCGCCCGCGCGGCCGCCGTATCCAGATCAAGCCGCCGCCGGTACGCCGTGACCTCGCCGCCGGCGAAGTCCACCAGCAGATCGCCCAGCGGCAGGTACGCCTGCGAATGCCCGCTCTGGAACCCGCCCGCCAGCTCCTCCGCGGCCCGCACGTCCGCACGCGCGATCGCCGCCCGCACGGCCTCGACCGCGGCCGGCCCCACCGCACCGTTCGGAGTGGCCAGCCGGCGGGTCGTCGCCGGGCTGCCCGACCAGCAGGTCTCGTCGTTCAGCGCGATCCGGTCCTGCGTCGTACCGCCGAACCACATCGCGCCGATCCGGCCGTTGCCGAGCGGCAGCGCCTCCAGCCAGTTCGCCGCGGGAGCGTCGTACGTCAGCTCGGTGGCGGCCGCAGTCATCCGATCTCTCATGCCGGAATCCTCCCCCGGCCGCGGTCCCGCCCGCGACCTGGGGTCCGGCTGGTGGTCAGGCGGCCGTCGCGAACTGCGTCGCGTACAGGTCGGCGTACAGCCCGCCCTGGGCGAGCAGCTCGTCGTGCGTGCCGCGCTGCTGGATCCGTCCGTCGTCAAGCACGAGGATCACGTCGGCGTTCCGGATCGTGGAGAGCCGGTGCGCGATCACCAGCGACGTACGGCCGGCCAGCGCGTTCGCGAGCGCGGTCTGCACGGCCGCCTCGGACTCGGAGTCCAGGTGCGCGGTGGCCTCGTCGAGGATCACGATCGACGGCGACTTGAGCAGCAGCCGGGCAATCGCCAGCCGTTGCCGTTCACCACCCGACAGCCGGTACCCGCGGTCGCCGACCACGGTGTCCAGCCCGTCCGGCAGGCTGTCGACCAGCGTCGCGATCTGCGCGGCCTCGAGCGCTTCGTGCAGCTCCGCGTCGGTCGCATCCGGCCGGGCCAGCTGCAGGTTCGCGCGGATCGTGTCGTGGTACATGTGCGAGTCCTGCGTGACCACACCGATTGCCGAGCGCAACGAGCTCTGGGTGACCTCGCGTACGTCGTGCCCGCCGACCAGCACGGCCCCGCCGGTGGCGTCGTACATCCGCGAGACCAGCGACGACAGCGTCGACTTGCCGGCGCCGGACGGTCCGACGACGGCGACCATCTGCCCGGGCTCGACGGTGAACGAGACGTCCTTCAGTACTTCTTCCCCGGTCTCCGCGGACAGCGTCGCGACCGACTCGAGCGAGGCCAGCGACACCTCCTCGGCGGACGGGTAGTGGAACGAGACGTGGTCGAACCCGATCGACGGCTCGGCGGAGGCCGGGAGCACCTTCGCGTCCTTGCGGTCGGCAACCATCGGCGGCAGGTCGAGCACCTCGAGCACCCGCTCGAAGCTGACCAGCGTGGTCATCACGTCGACCTGGATGTTGGACAGCGCGGTCAGCGGCCCGTACAGCCGGTTCAGGTACGCCGTCAGCGCGACGACCGTGCCGATGCCGAGCGTCCCGGCGACCGCGAGTACGCCGCCGACGCCGTACACGAGCGCGACCGCGAGCGCCGCGACCAGCGTCAGCGAGACCCGGAACACGCTGGCGTACATCGCGGTGGTGACGCCGATGTCACGGACCCGGGCGGCCTTGCCGGCGAAGTCCCGCGACGAGTCCTGGGTGCGGCCGAAGACCTTGGCGAGGACGGCTCCGGCGACGTTGAACCGCTCGGTCATCGTCTGCGCCATGGTGGCGTTCAGCTTGTACGTCTCTGCCGTTGCCTCCCGCAACTTTCCGGCGAGCAGCCGGGCCGGGATCACGAACAGCGGCAGCACGACCAGGGCGAGCAGCGTGATCTGCCAGGACATGACGAACATCGCGCCGAGGACGAGGACGACGCTGAGCAGGTTGCTGACCACGTTCGAGAGCGTGGACGTGAACGCCTGCTGGGCGCCGAGCACGTCGCCGTTCAGCCGCTGGATCAGCGCGCCGGTCTGCGTCCGGCTGAAGAACGCGATCGGCAACTGCTGGACGTGGTCGAACACGGCGGTGCGCAGGTCGTAGACGAGACCTTCACCGATCCGCGCCGAGAACCAGCGCTCGCCGAGCGTGATGGCGCCGTTGGCCAGCGCGAGCAGCGCGACCACGAGGGCCAGCCAGACGACGACGTTCGCGTGCCGCGGCACGATGCCCTTGTCGATGATCGCCTTGAACAGCAACGGCGTGACCGCGCCGGTGCCGGCGTCGAACGCCACCAGCACGAGAAACGCGGCCAGATAGCCGCGGTACGGACGGGCGAACCCGAGGATCCGGCGGAGCGTGCCCGCCGAGAGTTTGTGATGCCGGACCGAGGAGTCCTTGAGCAGCGAGCGCATCGCCCGCCCGCCCCCGCCTCCCCCGCCCGGGATTCCGGAAATCTGCGACATGCAGTGCCTTTCACCAGGGACCAGATATACTGAGGTTAACTCACTATGAGCAAACCTCACAAGATCCCTGTTTGTTCCCCCGCGTGCGCGGCAACCCCCGCGGACGCCGACCACTAGGCTCTGCACATGCGCGACCCCGACGACCTCGACGACGCCGCCGAGCAGATCGCGGCACTCCTGGACGGCATCGTGCGGCGGCAGCGCCGGGCCTCCCGCGAAGGCTTCGGGGAGAACGTGACCCACGGCCAATTCCGGGTCCTGCGCACCCTCGACCACGCCGACCAGCCGATCCGCCTCAGCGAACTCGCCGCCCGCCTCGGCATCGTCCCCCGCTCCGCCACCTCGGTCGTCGACGACCTCGAGTCCGCCGGCCTCCTGGCCCGCCGGCCCGACCCCCACGACCGCCGCGCCACCCTCGTCGCCCTGACCCCCGCCGGCCACCAGATCCTCACCACCCTGCGCCAGAAACGCCGCGACGTCATGGTCAGCCAACTCGCCCGCCTGACCCCCACCGAACAACAAGCCCTCGCCACCCTCCTCCACCGCCTGGCCGAGGAATAGGAACAGGCGCCGCACTCGCCGGGGAGCACGGCGCCTGCGAAGGAAAGCTGCGTCAGGCCTTTTTCAGGTGGGCGATGACGCCGTCGATGTCCTCGACGAGGCGGTTCTGGCGGACGAAGTGGCCGCCTGGTTCCTCATATGCGGTGAAGGGGATCTTGGCGGCAGTGAGGGCGGCCTTGAACTCGCGCTGGCCGGCCAGGACCTCGGTTTCGTTGGCGTAGTCGAACGGGTCGGGGCTCGGGCTGGTGCCGGCGACCATGAAGATGCGCTTGCCGCGGTAGCGCTCGAGGTTCTGCATCGGGTTGTCGTTGGTGACCCGGGTCTCGTCCCAGGCGGGGGCGCCGTAGATGGTGCCGCCGGCCAGGTCGACGGCCGCGGAGGAGACGTTCGCCCAGTGCACGACCAGGCCGGCGTCGCGGCGCAGGCTCGGCGGGCCGGAGTGGGCGCTGACCGACGCGAAGTGGCCGTAGTACTTCTCGGCGTACTTGAGCGCGCCGAAGCCGCCCATCGAGAAGCCCGCCACCGCACGGCCGGAGAACTCGGCGTAGGTGCGGAAGTTGGCGTCGATCCACGGAACCAGCTGGTTCAGGTGGAAGCTCTCCCAGTTGTGCGGGCCGCTGTTGCTGCTCACCGGGTTCGAATACCAGCCGGCCTTGCCGCCGTCCGGCATCACCACGATGATCGGCTTGCCCGCGGTCTTCTCGCGGATGCCGATGTGGTCGAACTCCATGAAGTCGCCGGTACCGCCGTGCAGCAGGTACAGGACCGGGTACGTGCGCCCGCTGGTGTGATAGTCACTCGGCAGCAGGACGTTCACGCCCGGCGCCCAGCTGATCTCGGCGGTCTGGAAGCGGTAGTACCACATCCGCGGATCGCTCTCGCTCCGATCCGTGATGTGCAGGCCGAACCCGTCGCCGGCGGCGTTCGCGGCGAGGGAGGTGGCCAGAATGGTGCCGGCGCCGAGGCCGGCGGCGACGGACAGCCCGCCGGCGGCCTTGAGCATCGTGCGCCGGGTGGGGCGTGGTGCGCTCACCATGATCTCCTGAGGAGTAAGGGACAGAACAGATCACCGTCGGTGACGGCGTCGATCTAAGTTAGTAGCATAACTTTGGGGTCAGCCCCGAACAGAGGAGGGTTGTGACAGCGAATCCGCCCCGCCGAAAGACCGGCGGTCGCCAGGCACAGATCACGGTCGCGGACATCGAACGCGAGGGCTTGCGGCTCGGCCTGCCGAACCTGACCGTGAACGGCGTCGCGACCGCGCTCGGCGTCAGCCCGACCGCGCTGTACCGGCACGTCGACGGCAAGCTCGGCCTGGAGGCGCTGGTCGGCGAAGCGGTGCTGCGCGATCTGCGGATTGTCGACAATCCTACGGATGGGATCCAAGCACATCTGCAGTCGTTCGCGCAGCAGATCCACGACTTCGTCCTCGGCCACCCGGGGCTGGCCGGCTACATGCAGGGCCTGTTCCCGCGCGGCGCCGCCGGGATCCGGCTCCAGCGGGAGGCCGTCGAGGCGCTCGGGCGGCGCGGCTACGGCCCGGGCGCCGCGATGATGCTGTCCGGCGGCGTCGCCGCGCTGGCGATCAACCTGAGCGCCGCCGAGGAACGCCATCGCCCGTACTTCGAGGGCTCACACCGCCGCGAACTCGAGAAGGTGTACGCCCTGCTCGCCGCCGACGACGTCCTCGCCGGCGCCCAGACCGAACTGCCCGAGATCAGCGGCGAGGCCTACTTCCGGATGGTGATGACGGCCTGCATCCGCGGCCTGGTGACCGCCGCGGCCCCCGGCCGGCCGGTCGACGACGTCCTCGACGAGCTCGGCTACCAGGCGACCTAGCTGCCGTCGTTGCCGTTGCTGCGGCTGTTGCCGTTGGCAAGAACGCGGGCGCTCGCAAGTTCGAAGAGCAGAGTGTTGATTGGGGTCGGGACGCGGGAATCGCGGCCGAGGCGGACGACGGCGCCGGTCCAGGCGTCGAGTTCGGACGGGCGGCCGGCGATCAGGTCGCGCTGCAGCGAGGTGGTGCCGTCGGCCGGCAGCTGGTCGATCCAGTCGAGCGTTCGCTCCACGACGTCGGCGGCCAGCTGGATCCCGCGGGCCCGGGCCAGGTCGCGGATCTCGCCGGTCGCCTCGGTGAGCAGCTGACGGGTCGCCGGCTGCGTCCGGAGTACGCCGTACCCGGCGCCGGTCGCCGTACCGAGGCCGCCGGTCGGGACCACCGAGAGGAACTTCGTCCACAGCGCGGCCCAGATGTCGGCCGGGATCGTCGCCTGCAGCCCGGCGCCGGCGACCGCGTCCCGGAGTCGCTCCAGGCGCGGCGTCGACCCGTTCTCCCATTCGCCGACGTTGAGCTTGCCGTTGCCGAGATGCCGGATCACGCCGGGACCCTCGACGTACGCGATCACCTCGGCGGCACCGGGCAGTACGGCGTCCCGCCCGTAGACCTGGGCGACCTGCTCGGGGGCCTCGACGCCGTTCTGCACGGTGACGATCGCGGTGTCCGGGCCGACCAGCGGGCGGATCGTCTCGATCACGCCGGGCAGCTGCCAGGTCTTCACGCAGACCAGCACGTACTCGACCGGGCCGATCTCGGCCGGGTCGTCGGTGGCGCGCACCGGCAGCCGGAGATCTCCCGCCGGGCTGTGCACGACCAGCCCGGCCGACCTGATCGCCTCCAAGTGATTGCCGCGAGCGACGAACGCGACGTCCTGCCCGGCCGCCGCCAGCCGGGCGCCGAAGTACCCGCCCACACCGCCGGCGCCGACGATCCCGAACTTCACGCCCATCTCCTCTGTTAGGGGTTCAGCTGATGATAGGAGCCCGCCGATTGCGGAGTTCGCGCAATCCGGCGGCGCGGGCCGCGGGCGGCTGGTTGATTGGCCGTCATGCGCACACCGACGACGACACCGGCCCAGGCGGCCGGGATGATCCGCCGCGACCAGGAACTGCTGCTCAGCCGGGTCGACGGCCGGACCGAGGACGAACTCCGGACGCCGTACGACGTCCACGACGGGCCGCTCGGGCACTTCTGCGACTCGCTGCACGACCTGGTCGCGCACGTCCTGATGTGGGACGAGATCACCCTCGCCGTCCTGCGGGACGCCCGGATGGGCCGGCTGCACTGGAGTCTGGACCCGCGCTGGGAGACCGCGGAGATCGGCAGCGCGCTCAACCGGGGCGGTGTCGAGGCCGGCCGGCTGATCCCGTCCGAACTGGTCCTGCACCGGTTCCGCAGCGTCGGCGCCGCACTGCTCGCGGAGATCACGCAGTACGATGAGGCCGCCTGGACGGATCCGGCCACCGGTGCGGGGTTCGACGGCGGGATCGGGGCGCTCGCTGAATACGTATCCACCACGCCCGACGGAATGCTGTTCGCGCACGCGGCGCGGCACCTGCAGCCGGTGTCTGCATGACGATTGTCGACAATCCACAGTTCGGCCCGGAGACCGACGCGCTGCTCAAACACCTGGCGGAGCTGCCGAGCTACCCGGACCTCGACCCGTACCAGGCGCTGCTCCTCGACCGGGAGGATCTCCCTGACCCGGCGATCGCCGGCGAGGCCGATCCGCGGGTGGCAACCGAGGACATCACGATCGCCCTCCCGGGGAGAGCACTGAGGGCCCGCGTCTACCGGCATTCGATCCGCCCGCGCCCGATCCTGCTCTGGCTGCACGGCGGCGGCTTCGTCGGCGGCGACCTCCGCGACATCGAGTACGCCACCTCCCGGATCGCTGCCTACGGCAACGTCACCGTTGTCTCGCTCAACTACCGCCTGGCCCCGGAAAGCCCTTGTCCAGCAGCACTTCAGGACGTCTACGACACGCTCGGCTGGCTACGTAACAACCTCGACGGTGACGGACGGATCGCGATCGGCGGCCAGAGCGCGGGCGGTGCCCTCGCCGCGGGCGCCTGCCTGCTCGCCCGGGACGCCGGTACGCCGCTCCCCGATCGGCAGATCCTCTGCTACCCGGTCCTCGACCTGCACCCGAGCTCCGACTGGCACGAGTGGTACTTCGGAACGCGCGAGCTCCCGGTGGGCGCCGTACCGCTCCAGGCCGCCTCGCTGGCCGGTCTCCCGCCGACGTTGATGCTGGCGGCCGGGCGGGACTGGTTGCGGGACGACGCGATCGCGTACGCGGACCGGCTCGAGCGGGACGGCGTACCGACGGAGTTCGTCGAGTACGCGGACACGATGCACGCGTTCCTCAACTTCCCGGCCGCACTGTCCGCCGGGCGGCATGCGGTCGAGCTGATCGCCGCGGATCTGCAGGCCGCGTTCAGTGCACGCCGCTCATGAGTCGGCGGATCGGCCGGACCGCGAGCGCGAGCAGGCCGCCCAGCAGGATCGCGACGCCGCCGATCACGCCGAAGTACGCCCGTTCGTGGCTGGTGCTGTAGAGCTTCGCGAGGACGCCGGACATCGCCGTTCCCAACGCGACCGATAGGAAGAACAAGGCAACCATCTGGGTCCGGAACGCTGCCGGGGCGAGCTTTGTCGACAGCGACAGACCGACCGGGGACAGCAGCAGTTCGGCGATCGTGAACACCAGCAGGATACCGGCGAGCCCGAGCAGCGGCGCGCTGTTCGGGCCACCGCCGGCCATCGTCAGGAACAGCAGGAACGCGACGCCCATCACGGCCAGCCCGGCGCTGAACTTGATCGGCGTCGACGGTTGCCGCGGCCCCAGCTTCGTCCACAGCGCGGCGAACACGCCGGACAGCACGATAATCATCACCGGGTTGATCGACTGCACGAACGACACCGGCATCTGCCAGCCGAAGATGTTCCGGTCCAGCCGCTGGTCGGAGTAGATCGTCACGACTGTGAACTGCTGCTGGTACAGCGACCAGAACGCCGCGCTGGCGATGAACAGCGGGATGAACGCCTGCACCCGGCGCCGCTCGACGTCGGTCAGCTGCTTGCTGCCGAGGATCACGGCGAAGTACACGACCGCCGCGACCGCGCTGATCACGGCGATCGCAGTGGCGTACCGAGACGCCGGGACCACGCCCGAGATCAGCAGCGCGACGACGACCAGGACCCCGCCCGCGGCGACCAGCACGGTACGCCGGAGCGCTGCCGGGGGCAACGGATTCGGAACCTCACGGGCGGAGGGGCCGAGGCGACGGCGGCCGGCGCCGTACTGCACGATGCCGAGGAACATCCCGGCCGCGGCCAGGCCGAAGCCGTAGTGGAAGCCGGCGCTCTTCTGCAGCAGGCCGGTCAGGATTGGTCCCACCAACGCACCGAGGTTGATGCCGAGGTAGAACAGCGAGAAGCCGCCGTCGCGACGCTCGTCGTGTTCGCCGTAGAGCGTGCCGACCAGGGAGGTGGCGTTCGCCTTCACCCCGCCGCTGCCGAAGCCGATCAGGACCAGGCCGACCGCGACGCCGCCGAGGGCCGGGATCAGCGCCAGCGCGATATGGCCGCACATCACCACGATCGCGGCGTAGAACAAGGTGCGTTCGGCACCCAGCAGCCGGTCGGCGAGCCAGCCACCGAGGATGGTCGACAGGTAGACGAGGCCGCCGTACGCGCCGACGATGCTGGTCGCGGTGCCCTCGTCGATACCGAGGCCGCCGCGTTCGGCGGAGTAGTAGAGGTAGATCAGCAGGATGCCCTGCATGCCGTAGAACGAGAACCGTTCCCACAGCTCGACGCCGAAGAGGTTGGCGAGCACCGGCGGGTGCCCGAAGAACGTGCGGTACTTGTGTGCGGTGCCCGTCCCGCTCACGGCTGGATCTCCTTGGGGTTGGCTTTCAGTGGTCGGCGCGGTGGATGAAGAAGCGGGCGGGGTCGCCGGCGGCGCGCGGGTTGGAGGCGAGCCAGGTGGCGAACGAGTCGGGGTGCCGGCGTTCGAGTTCGTCGAGGTAGGCACGGCGTACGTCGACCATCGCCTGCCGGTGGTCGGTGCTGACGGTCCGCTCCAGCTGGGTGAAGCTGCGGCGCCAGGCCAGGCACAGTTCCTCGTCGGTCAGCTCGCCGACGCTGCGGACAACAGCCGTCAGGTACTTCGGCAACGGCAGCTGCTCCGGCAAGGCGGGAGCCTTCGGCAACTTCTTGTCGGCCCGCCGGGTGCGCCGCATCCGCCACCGGATCCGCGCCGGCCGGCCCATCCCGTCACCACGCCGGCCACCCGCCGAGCCGTCGCCCGGTTCCGGCTTCCCGCGCCCGGATCCCGTACGGCGTGAGTCGTCGGCCAGGTACCAGGCCGCCGACCGTCGCCACTCAGGTCGCCCCACGGCGATCCCGGCGATTCCGGGCCCCACGACGAGCCTGCCGAGCCGGCGCCCCATGACGTGGCGCCACGGTTCATCGGCCCCCACGGGGAGCCGGCGCGGCTCGAGCCCCGCCCGGAGCGCGTCCGCCCCGCGGGTTTCGTCCAGGCGGGCGCACCGTTCGGCGATCCTGACCGGAGCCAGCTGACGACCGGCGGGGAGACACCGGCCACCAGCAGCACGAGCACGACGGTGCGCGCGCCGACCGCGGCGGCGTACCCGCAGATCGCCAGCACGCACAACGCCCCGAGCACCGCGCCGCGCGGCACGGTCCGGAGCAGGTCCGCGTTCGGCAGGTCGCGGCCCAGACCGATACTCAGGCAGACCGCCCCGATCGTGAACGCGGCGACCAGGAACGCCGCCAGATTGGTCGCCGGTGACACGAACACCAGCGCCGTGAGCACACCGATCGTGGCAAGCAGCCCCACGGCTACCCGCCAGATCCGCTCGTACCGCAGCCCGACGTCCACCATTCTCACCAAGTGCCCCATCACCCGGTCCTCCAACCGGAGTCGGACGGCTCCTAATCCAGTGTTACTCGTTTTAGGGATTTGATGAAGGCTCTCGTGGCCGGCGGGTCCGGAGGTTCGCCGTAGGTGGCGAGCAGGATGCGGCGGACGATCGGGAGTTCGGTGGCGTGGACGCCCGGGGTGCGGTGGGCGCGGAGTGCCAGGCCGGGGGTGGTGGTGACGCCGAGGCCGGCTCGGACGAAGGCTTGTTTGACGATCACGTCGTCGCTGGTGAACGCGATCCGCGGGGTGAATCCGGCGTCCGCGCAGTGCTCCAGCAGCTCCCGGCGGCAGTTCACGCAGCCGGCGATCCAGTCGGAGTCCTGGTGGTCGGCCAGCGTTTCCCCGGTACGGCGGCTGAGCAGGTGGATCGGGTCGTCGCGCAGGTACGTGTAGCGGAGGCCGTCGTCCGGCGTCTCGTCGTCGTACCGGAACACGATCGCGAGGTCGAGCTCGCCCGCGCGCAGCTGCTCGACGGCGACGCGCGGGTGGACGTCGGTGAGTTCGAGTTCGAGGTTCGGGTGGTCGCGGCGGAGGGCGACGGCGGCGGGCGGGACGAGTTCGCTGAGCGCTGAGCTGAACGCGCCGACCCGGACCCGCCCGGAGCGCAGGCCGACCAGCGCGGCGAGCTCGGCGTCGGCGGCGTCGACCCGGCCGACGATCTCGGCGGCGCGGCGCGCGAGCACCTCGCCTTCCGGGGTGAGCCGGATGCCGCGGCCGGACTTCTGGACGAGTTTCGCGCCGGTCGCGGCCTCCAGCCGGGCGAGGTGATGGCTGACGGTGGGCTGCGTGTAGTGCAGCGCGGTGGCCGCCGCGGTCACCGAGCCGTGCGCGGCGACCGCGGCCAGCACCCGGAGCCGGACGAGGTCGAGCATGTATCGATGGTATCTATGGGTTCGTCGCCGGATTGGCATTGGACGCATGAATCCGCCCGGGCGCAGGCTGGTGGTCATGACCGGGAAAGTGATCTGGCACATGACGATGTCCCTCGACGGCTTCATCGGCGACCGCGACGACGGCGTCGACTGGATGTTCCACGCCGATGCCGCCCCCTCCGGCCTTGGCGCGGAGGTGGTCGCCGGCTGCGGCGCGTTCCTCTGCGGCGGCCGCCTGGTCGACGTGATGAGCGAGAACCGCCCGTACGGCGGCAACTGGTCCGGCCCGGTGCTGATCTACACCCACAAGGACCCCGCGACGCGGCTGGTTCCGGAGTTCACGTATGTCTCCGGCGACATCCGCGACGTGGTCGCCGACGGCCTGAAGGCAGCGGCCGCGAAAGACCTGGTCGTCACGGGCGGCGCCGTACCGCGACTGGCCCTGGAGGCCGGCCTGGTCGACGAGATCGCCCTCCACATCGCGCCCGTCCTGCTGGGCGAGGGCACCCGCTTCTACGACAGTCCCGGGGTTTCGCCGACCCGTCTGAAGGTGCTCACGTCCGAAGGCCTGAACGTCAGATTCGCAGTTGTGAGGTGATCAGCTTCCCCACCTGATCCAGCTCGATCAGGAAGCCGTCGTGGCCGTACGGCGAGTTGATGAGGTGCAGCGGACCGGCCGGCGGATGAGCCGTGGTGATGGCCCTGGACTGCGCCGGGAGATAGAGGCGGTCGGAGTCGACAGCCGCGACGACCAGCCGGGACCTGAGACCGGCGAGGGTGGCCGGGAGGTCTCCGCGGTCACGGGTGATGTCGTGGGTGTTCATGGCCCGGGTGAGGACGACGTACGAGCCGGGGTCGAAGCGGTTCGCGAGTTTGGCGGCGTGGTGGTCCAGGTACGACTCGACGGCGAACCGCGGGTCGTCGGGCGCCTGCCGATCGCGGCCGAAGCGGGTGGCGAGCTCGTACTCCGACCGGTACGTCACGTGCGCGATCCGCCGCGCGATCCCGAGGCCGGTGGCCGGCGTACGGCCGGTGCCGTAGTAGTCGCCGCCCTGCCAGTCCGGGTCGGACGTGATCGCGGCGAGTTGCGGCGCACACCAGGCGATCTGCTCCGCCGTGGCGGCGGGCGTCGAGGCGAGGACGATCGCCGTACCGACGCGCTCCGGGTACATCAGCGGCCATTCCAGTGCGCGCATCCCGCCCATCGAGCCGCCGATCACCCCCGCCCAGCGGTCGATGCCCAGGGCATCGGTCAGCGCCGCTTCGGCAACAACCTGGTCCCGGACGGTGAGCGCGGGGAAGCGGCTCCCCCACGCCCGCCCGTCCGGGGCCTCGGTCGACGGCCCGGTGGTCCCCTGACAACCACCGAGCACGTTGGCAGCGACGACGTACCACTCCGCCGGGTCGAGGTACCGGGTCAGCCCGTCCCACCAGCCGGGCGTCGGCTGCCCGGGACCGGCCGGCCCGATCACGTGCGCGTCGCCGGTGAGCGCATGACAGATCAGTACGCCGTTGCTCCGGGCAACGTTGGGCCGACCCCAGGTCTCGTAGGCGATCCGGACACCGGGCAGCGTCGTACCGCTCTCCAGCCGGAGCTCCCCGACCTCGGCGAAGGACTTCACTTGGCGGCCGCGAACCCGACCTCGAGATCGGCCAGGATGTCGTCGAGGTGCTCGATGCCGACGGCCAGCCGGACCAGCCCCGGCGTCACGCCGGCCGCGGCCAGGTCCTCCTCGGCGAGCTGGCTGTGCGTCGTGGACGCCGGGTGGATGACGAGCGAGCGGACGTCACCGATGTTCGCCACGTGGCTGTGCAGCTTGAGCGCGTCGACGAACCGCTTGCCCGCGTCGACCCCGCCCTTGATCTCGAACGACACCACCGCACCCGCCCCGCGCGGTGCGTACTTCTGCGCCAGCTCGTACCACGGCGACGACGGCAGGCTCGCGTACGCGACGGAGTCCACCTCGTCCCGCTGCTCCAGCCACTGCGCCACCTTGAGCGCGTTGTCGACGTGCCGCTCGATCCGCAACGACAGCGTCTCCAGGCCCTGCGCGATCAGGAACGCGTTGAACGGCGACGCGGCCGGCCCGAGGTCGCGCAGCCATTGCACGCGGGCCTTCAGGATGTACGCCAGGTTGCCGAGGTCCGACCCGACGCCGAGGTCCCGCGCGTACGTCAGCCCGTGGTAGCTCGGGTCCGGCTGGTTGAACCCGGGGAACCGCTCCGGGTCGGCCGCGTAGTCGAACGTGCCGGAGTCGACGATCACGCCCGCGATCGCGGTCCCGTGCCCGCCGAGGTATTTCGTTGCCGAGTGCACCACGACGTCCGCGCCGTGCTCGAGCGGCCGGATCAGGTACGGCGTGGCAACGGTGTTGTCGACGATCAGCGGAACGCCTGCCGCATGCGCGATGTCCGCGACGGCGGCGATGTCGAGGATCTCGCTCTTCGGGTTCGCGATCGTCTCGGCGAAGAAGGCCTTGGTGTTCGGCCGGACGGCGGCCCGCCAGGACTCGACGTCGTTCGGGTCGTCGACGAACGACACCTCGATGCCGAGCTTCGGGAACGTGTAGTGGAACAGGTTGTACGTCCCGCCGTACAGGCTCGGGCTGCTGACGATGTGGTCGCCGGCCTCGGCGACGTTCAGCAGCGCCAGCGTTTCCGCGGACTGGCCGGACGCGAGCAGCAGCGCCGCCGTACCGCCCTCCAGGCTGGCGATCCGCTGCTCGACCGCGTCCTGGGTCGGGTTCTGGATCCGGGTGTAGATGTTGCCGAACTCCTTCAGCCCGAACAGCCCGGCCGCGTGGTCGGTGCTGTCGAAGGTGTACGACGTGGTCTGGTAGATCGGCAGCGCCCGCGCCTTGGTGGTCGGGTCGGTGGTCTGGCCGGCATGGATCTGCCGGGTCTCGAACGACCAGCTGGGTTCGGTCATCTCGTCCTTCTTTCGGGTCACGTTCCGTGATCAAAAGGTACTAAAAAGATCGACTTAGAGGTCTTTATCTCACAGAATGGACGGTTGCAATGCAACCGGTTGCATGGTGAACTCACGACCATGACTCGGATCGCGATCGCCGGCGCCGCCCACCCGCACGTGGGCTACCTGACCGCGGAGCTCGACCACCTCCCCGGAGCCACCCTGGTCGCGGTCGCCGACCCGTCCCGGGAGACCGCCGAGCGGTGGGCCGCGCCGTCCGGCGCCGAGGTCTTCACCGACCACCAGCAGATGCTGCGCGACGTCCGGCCGGTGGTGGTCATGGTCGCCGGGATCTACGGCGACCGCGGCCAGGCCGTCGTCGACGCGCTGAACGCGGGCTGTCACGTCCTGGCCGACAAGCCGCTGTGTACGACGCTCGAGGACCTGGACGCGATCGCGGAGGCCGCGCAGCGGACCGGCCGGCACGTGACGGTGCTCTTCGAGAAGCGCTACTACCCGGTGACGCTGGCCGCCCGCGAGATCCTCCCCCGGCTCGGCAGCATCCACGGCGTGACGTCGTCCGGCCCGCACAAGCTGAACCGTCCGACCCGGCCCGACTGGTTCTTCGAGCCCGCGCGGTACGGCGGCGTCCTGAACGACCTCGCCGTCCACGACATCGACGCGGCCCTGCTCTTCACCGGCCTCACGAGCGGCACGGTGAGCGGTGCGGTCGTCGGTGGATCGTACGGCGTGGCGACCCTGCGCGGCGCCGGTGCGGTGGTCACGGCCGGCGTCGACTGGCTGAACCCGGCCGGGTCGCCGGTGCACGGTGACTACCGGATGAAGCTGATCGGCACCGAGGGCACCGCCGAGCTGCTGTGGGCGCGGAACCGGCTCGTCCTCACCACCCACGAGGCGGCGCCGTACGACGTGCCGCTGCCGGCCGGCCACCGCCCGGCCGAGCTGCCGCTCCAGGCGCTTGCCGCAGGCAACGAACCGGACATCACCACCGAGCGCAGCCTGCTCGCGACCCGGATCGCGCTGCTGGCACAGCAGTCGGCCGAGCACGGCGGCGTACCCATCGACTGGTCCATCGGCCGAACAATCGGATGAAGAGGGGTCCCATGCGTTTTGCTGTCATCGGTGCCGGCGCGATCGGCACAGTGCACGCGCGGTTGATCGACGCGTTGGGTGCCGACGCGACGCTGGTCGCCGTCGTCGACCAGAACCTCGAGCGCGGCGGGAAACTCGCCGAGCAGTACGGCGCAAAGCCGTACGCCTCCGCGGCCGAGGCCTACGCAGCGGAAGAGCTTGACGCGGTAGGGATCTGCCTGCCCAGCGCACTGCACGCCGACGTCGCGATCGAGGCCCTGCAGGCCGGCAAACACGTCATCGTCGAGAAGCCCGTCGACATCACGCTCGACGCGGCCGACCGGCTGATCGCGGCGCAGCGGGCGACCGGGCTGACCGTGTCGGTGATCAGCCAGCGCCGGTTCCAGCCGCCGGTGGCGCAGATCCGGTCGGCGATCGACTCCGGCGCGCTCGGCCGGGTCACGTCCGGGATCGCCGAGTCCGCGTTCTTCCGCCCGCAGTCGTACTACGACGGCGACGACTGGCGCGGCACGCTCGCGGTCGACGGCGGCGGCGCGCTGATGAACCAGGGCATCCACGCGCTCGACCTGCTGGTCTGGATGCTCGGCCGCCCGGTGCAGGTCAGCGCGCAGACCGGCCGGCTCGCTCACGAGGGCATCGAGGTGGAGGATCTGGCCGGCGCGTCGATCGTGTTCGAGAGCGGGGCGATCGGCCTGATGCTCGCGAGTACGGCGGCGTACCCGGGCCGCCCGGTCCGGCTGACGATCCACGGCGACCAGGGGACGGCGATCCTCGACGACGACGAACTGGCGTACTTCGCGGCCGCGAACGCCGAGCCGCCCGCCGCCTCGGCGCCGGCCGGTCCGGACGGCTGGGGCCCGACCGAGCTGGCGCACCTCGAGCAGTACCGCGACTTCATCGCCGCCGTCCGGGAGGGCCGCCCGCCGGCAGTGACGCTGGAAGCCGGACGCCGGTCGCTGGCCACCGTGCTTGCCGTGTACGAATCCGCCCGCACCGGGCGTCCCGTCGAATTGGAGGACTGATGCGCATCGCCCTGGTCGGTACCGAGAACAGCCACGCCGACGAGATCGTCCGGCACCTGAACGTCGACCACGTGTCGGCCGACGCGCGGATCGTCGCGCTGGTCGGCGCCGACGACGACCGCAACCAGAAGCTCGCCGCGGCCGGCGGGATCACCCGGATCGTCCCGGCCTCGCAGGAGTTGCTGGGCGAGGTCGACGCGCTGATCGTCACGAACCGCGACGGCGCCCTGCACCGCGAGCACGCCGTACCGTTCCTCGAAGCCGGTGTGCCGGTGTGGGTGGACAAGCCGTTGGCGGCGAGTACGGCGGACGCGCAGGCCATCCTCGACGCCGCGAAGCGCGGTGGCGCCCCGGTCACGTCGTACTCCGCGGTGCGCTGGGTCGCGGACGCCGACGCGCTCGTGGACGAGGCGGTCGGCGAACTGCAGGCGATCACGGTGACCGGGCCCGCCGATCCGGACAGCGAGTACAGCGGGATCTTCTTCTACGGCATCCACTGCGCCGACCTCGCGCAGCGGCTGGCACCGGGCGAGCCGGGTCCGGTCGAGGTCGAGCGCATCGGGTCGACCGTGGTCGTGCGGTACCGGTGCGACGGCGTCCTCGTCACCTTGCAGCTGGTGAAGCCGACCGACGACGGACGGGTCCCGTTCCACGCGGAGCTCGTCGGGCGGACCGCGGTGGTCAGCCGCGACATCCGGCTCGACTCGGAGTACGTCGTACCGGGGCTGAAGGTCTTCCTGCGGATGCTGGAGACCGGCGAACGGCCGCTCGACGACGCGACAATGCTCGCGCCGATCACCGTGCTGGAGCAGGTGTGAGGCGGATCGTCGCGGCGCTGGCCCTGCTGCTGGCGTTGGGCGCTGTCGTTCCGGCGGGCGCGGCGCCGGCGCAGCGGACGTACACCCAGGACCGCGCGATGTGGGTGTGGGAGCAGAACTCGTACCCGGCGGTCTTCGACCGCGCGGCGCGGGACAAGCTCGGGCGGATGATGGACGACACCACCACGTTCGGCTCGGACCCGGTCCGGACGATCTACCTCGGCGTCGCGGCGTACCAGGGCGCGGCGTACCAGGGCAAGGACATGCTGCGGGACTCGCGCAACCGGGTCGCGTCGTTCGTCCGCTGGGCGCGCGGGCGCGGGTACCACGTGCAGGCGGTGATCGCGGGCGGGACGACGCCGCCGTACCTGGGGGCGTTGCCGAAGTACCAGCACCTGGCCGTCGCGGAGTTCACGAAGGTGCTCGACTACAACCGCGCCGTACCCGAGAACGCACGGTTCGACGGCGTGAACGTGGACATCGAGCCGTACCTGCTGCCGGAGTGGAAGCAGCCGGGGACGACGCTGCCGACCGACTGGCTCAACCTGCTGCAGAAGTTCGTCGACCTGCGGAACAGGTCCGGTCAACGGCTGCTCGTCGGGCCGGCGATCCCGTTCTGGTTCGACAGTTCGGACTGCTGCACGGCGATCACGTGGCACGGGAAGACCGCGCCGCTGAGCGACCACGTGCAGGACCTCACCGACTACGTGGCGCTGATGGACTACACCGACACCGCGACCGGGATCATCGCGCGGGCCGACCACGAGCTCGCGTACGCCGCCTCGATCGGCAAGGCGAAGTCGGTCGTGATCGGCGTCGAGACGAAGGACCTGTCCGGGACCAGCGATCCGCCGTCGGTGACGTTCTACGAGGAGGGCCGCACGTACATGGAGGCCGAGCTGGACAAGGTGTACGCCGCCGAGTCCTCGTCGCCGGCGTTCGCGGGCATCGCCATGCACCACTACGGCAGCCTCCTGCTGCTCCCGAGTGTCTGGGGAGCGGGCGGGGTGTACTACCCCCAGTAGCCCTCACACGGTCCGGCGCCGAACCGTTCCGTACCTATGAACAAGTACGAACGACGAGTGGCCAAGGCGGACTGGGAGACGGTGACGACCGAGGTGAACGACCTCGGCTGCGCCCTGCTCCCGCAACTCCTGACACCGGCCGAGGCTGCGTCGATCGCCGGGATGTACGACGAGGCACACCGGTTCCGGGCCACGATCGACATGGCCCGGCACCGGTTCGGCGAGGGTCAGTACCGGTACTTCGACGCCCCGTTCCCCGAGCCGGTCGACGCGCTACGGCACGCCCTCTACCCGCGGCTGCTGCCGATCGCGCGGGACTGGTACGCCAAGCTCGGCCGCGACGCCGAGTGGCCCGACACGCTCGACGAATGGCTGGACGTCTGCCACCGCGCCGGGCAAACCCGCCCGACCCCGATCCTGCTCCGGTACGGCGCCGGCGACTGGAACGCGCTGCACCGGGACCTGTACGGCGACAAGGTGTTCCCGCTGCAGGTCGTGATCAACCTCGACGAACCCGGCATCGACCACACCGGCGGCGAATTCCTGCTCGTCGAACAACGCCCCCGCGCCCAGTCCCGCGGTACGTCGACCCTCATCCCGCACGGCCACGGCCTGCTGTTCACCACCCGCGACCGCCCGGTCCGCTCAGCCCGCGGCTGGTCCGCCGCACCGGTCCGGCACGGCGTCTCCGCGATCCGCTCAGGCCGGCGCCATACCCTCGGACTGGTCTTCCACGACGCCACCTGATTCGATTCAGCTCCGACGCCGTCCGAAGACGCTAAATGAGGTCGTTGCAGATGTCCCACGCGGCCTGCCGGACCAGGGCGGCCGTGTCGGCGTCGAGGCCCTTGACCGGGGCGTCGATGCCGACCGGATCGGCGTTCAGCAGGGCGATCAGGAAGACGCAGGCACCGAGGTAGCTGCCCGCGAGGGTCGGGTGGCTGTTGTCGGACTCGTGCAGGACCGGCTTGTCGTGGGCGGCGAGGAAGCGTTCCCAGACCATGCCGACCGGGATCAGCGTCCCGTCCAGCTCGGCCGCGGCACCGGCGTACGCGTCGGTCAGCGCCTGCTGCGTCTCCGGTGCGTTGCTCCGCGCCCACGTCAGGTAGAACGCGGTCCGTGCCCCGGCCTCGGCGATCGCCCGGTGGAAGTCGCGGGCGCTCTCCCGGAACCGGTCCGGGCTCTTGATCGGCAGCGTGCTCTGCTCCTGCAGTACGACGATGTCGTAGCCGCCGTTCGCGATCGCGTCCAGGGCCTTGCCGGCGTTCAGGTGCTGGCGCAGCGAGGCGCCACCGACCGAGATCACCTTGTGCTCGAACTCGATCCCCCGCGCCCCGGCCAGGTCCTTCAGCAGCTTGGGCAGGTTGTTGTTGGACGTGAAACTGTTCCCGACGAAGAGAATGCGCACACCCGAACGCTACTACTCGTTTGACCCGCGGCGCCGGGCGTTGTTGGCTGTCGGAATGGTGCGGATGGTGGGGATCGAGGACGACGCGACGCTGCTCGACTGGCAGCGGGTGCACAACGAGATCATCCCGACGGCGCCGCTGTCGGTCGACGAGATCCGCGAGCGCGCGACCCGGAACGTGCTCGAGGTCGCGTACGACGACGACGTCCTGGTCGGCTGTTCGACGGTCCGCCCGCCGTCGGCGGAGACCACCGCGGCGGTGGTGATCGCCCGGGTGCTGCCGGCGTACCGGCGGCAGGGTTTCGGTACGGCGATCTACGAGCACTGCCTGCGCCGCGGGCGGGAGCTGGCCGACGGGATCGAGACGCACATCCTGAGCAGCAACGTCGACGGGCTGCGGTTCGCGAAGGCGCACGGGTTCGTCGAGGTGGAGACGTACCTGCTGCCGGGCGACACGATTCCGTTCGTCGAACTACGGTTGTGACCATGCGCTTCTCCGTGAACATCCCGAACTTCGGCGACTTCGCCGACGCCCACACCGTCGCTCGGGTGGCCCGCGCCGCCGAGGAGGCCGGCTGGGACGGGCTGTTCGTCTGGGACCACGTCGTACACAGCAAGGAGCAGCGGCGCGGGCAGCCGTTCGGCGATCCGTGGATGCTGCTGACCGCGGCCGCGCTCGCGACGTCCCGGATCGTGCTCGGTCCGCTGGTGACGCCGGTCGCGCGGCGGCGGCCCGAGCAGCTCGCCCGGCAGGTCGCGACGCTGGACGCGATGAGCGGCGGCCGGGTGATCTTCGGCGCCGGGCTCGGCGGGCCGATCGACGACGAGTTCGGCAGCTTCGGCGACGAGACCGACCCGAAGGTGCTGGCCGAGCGGCTCGACGAGGGCCTCGACCTGCTGGCGGCGTACTGGTCCGGCGAGCGGGTGAACCACGACGGCAAGCACTACCGCGCCGACGACGTGGAGTTGCTTCCGGCAACGGTTCGGCAACCGCGCCCGCCGGTGTGGATCGCCGGGTACTGGCCGCGCAAGGCCCCGATGCGCCGCGCGGCCCGCTGGGACGGCGCCGTACCGCTGTTCGCGAACGCCAACCACGGACAGGCACCGGCGGTCGAGGACGTCCGTGAGCTGATCGGTTTCCTGACCGACCAGCGCCCGGACCGGAGTACGCCGTACGACGTGATCGTCGGCGGCATCACCCCGCCCGCCGACGCCCGCGCGATCGTCGAACCCCTGGCCGAAGCCGGCGCCACGTGGTGGGACGAACGCCAACTGATCACCGGCCCCGACTTCCACCGCCTCACCCCGGTCCTGCGCCGGATCGAACAAGGTCCGCCTAGCCTGAGCTGAGCCAGGAATACCAAACGGTATCCCTGCCTTGGGTAAACCCTGGTAGCATGCTGGTATGTCTGAGATGACCTCCCTCAAGGTGCCGAAGCACGTGCGTGACACGGTCATGCGGTCCGCGCGCGCCGAAGGACTGACCGCCGCGGAGTTTCTGCAGCGAGTGACGGAGGAGCACGCCCGGCACCAGCGCTTCGCTGCCGTCCGCCGTGCCTACGCAGAGGGCAGCCACGACAGCGACTACGACGAACTCACCACGGCATGGGACGAGGCGGGCGAGGACGGCCTGGCAGATGCCTGAGCTCCGCCGCGGCGACGTGGTGTGGGTCGACTTCAACCCGACCCGTGGACGTGAACAGTTCGGTGATCGACCAGCGGTCATCATCTCCTCGAACGATTATCTGGACGCGGTGCCGGACCTCGCGATTGCCGTGCCTGTCACGACGAAGGACCGTGGCTGGCCCCACCACGTTCGGCTGAGCGGAACGAAACTCAAGCTACGCAAGGCCAGTTGGGCCCTGACGGAACAGCCGCGCACGATCAGCCGCGAACGGATCAGCCGGGCCGCGGGCCAGGTCGACACCGGTTGTCTCGACGAGATCGACACCTGGCTCCGGGACTTCCTGGATCTGCACTGAGAGCACAGCCCGGGTCCGAACCTAAACTGGCGGGCATGACCGACGAGCATCCGTCCTGCTGTGCGCCCTCGCGTGGTGAGAGTGCGGCGCCGCCGCCGGTGCCGGGTGGGCACGGGGAGCACGGGGTTGCGCAGGTGGTGCTCGGTGGTGGTGTGTTCACGATGGGCAACAGCCTTGGTGACGAGAACGCCGGTGACGGCGAGACGCCCGTCCATCAGGTCGAGCTCGCGCCGTTCAGTATCGACGCGACCAGCGTGACCAACGCGGACTTCGCGCGGTTCGTCGACGCCACCGGCTACCGGACCGAGGCCGAGACCTTCGGGTACTCCGCGGTGTTCCACCTCGCGCTGGCTGCCGCGCCGGACGAGGTGATGGGGCCGGCGTCCGGTACGCCGTGGTGGGCGGGCGTCCGCGGCGCCGACTGGCGGCACCCGGGTGGTTCGCGGTCCGACCTGGACGGGCTCGGCGACCACCCGGTCGTCCACGTCAGCTGGAACGACGCGACGGCGTACTGCAAGTGGGCCGGGCGCCGGTTGCCCACCGAGGCCGAGTGGGAGTACGCCGCCCGCGGCGGGCTGGACGGTCAGCGCTACCCGTGGGGCGACGAGCTGATCGGTGACGACGGCGCGTGGCGGTGCAACATCTGGCAGGGCGAGTTCCCGCGGACGAACACCGAGGAGGACGGCTTCCTCACGACCGCCCCGGTCCGCACGTTCGAGCCCAACGGGTACGGGCTGTGGCAGATGGTCGGGAACGTGTGGGAGTGGTGCGGCGACTGGTTCGGCCCGCGGTACTACAAGTTCTCCGCCGCCGCGAACCCGCCCGGTCCCTCGCTCGGCGCCGCCCGGGTGATGCGCGGCGGCTCGTACCTCTGCCACGACTCGTACTGCAACCGCTACCGCAACGCCGCCCGCTCGTCGAACACACCTGACTCGTCAATGGGCAACGCCGGCTTCCGTACTGTCGCTCGCTGACAACCCCGGCGTGGTCGCCGCGACCGCCGCAACGGCCGCAACACAGAGCAAGGCGCCCGAGGCCAGCGACGCGACCGGCGACGTCAACTGGGCGACAACACCGCCGCGGAGATTGCCGAGGTCAGGACCCGCCTGACCCACGATCTGCTCGGCGGCACTCACCCGCCCGAGCAACTCCGACGGCGTATGAAGCTGGACGATCGTACTGCGGGACACGACGGCGACCGTGTCCGCGGCGCCCGCGATCGCGAGACACGCCAACGCCAGCCACGGCACCGGCGAGAACGCGAACAACGCCAGGGCGATCCCCCACGCCGCCGACCCGGACAGCATCACGACCCCCTGCCGCGGCAACCGGGTGAACGACCCGGAGAACAACGACGCGGCCACCCCGCCGACGGCGATCGCGGTCAGGAACAACCCGAGCGTCCGCGGGTTGTTGCCGAACCGCTCCGCGTTGATCACCGGGAACAGGCTGATCGGCATCGACAACACCGTCGCCGCCAGGTCGGTGACCAACGCCCCGCGGATCACCGGCGTCGCACTCACGAACCGCAGCCCGTCCCACACGCCGCGGAGGCCGGGCTTCACGGCGCTCTCGAGCTGCATCCGCGGCAGCCCGAGTACGCCGTACATCGCCGCGAGGAAACTGAGTGCGTCGATCAGGTAGCAGACGCCGACGCCCCACGCGCCGATGATCACGCCGCCGAGTGCCGGGCCGATCAGCATCGCGCCCTGGAAACCGATCCGGTTCAGGGCGATCCCGGCGGCGAGCTGGTCCCGCGTGAGGAGCTTCGGGAGGACCGTCCGCGCGACCGGTCCGGCGGTCGCGCCGAACGCCGACTGGACGGCGATCAGCGCCAGGAGTACGCCGACCGGGACCCGGCCGAACAGCAGCTGACTCGCCATCACGGTCGCGACCATCCACTGGCCGATCGTGGTGACGAGGTAGATCTTGCGGCGCTCCATCCGGTCGACGAGCGTGCCCGCGAACAGGCCGAGCACGATCAACGGCACCGCCTGCGCCAGCCCGACAGCACCGGTCCAGGCCGGGCTCGACGTCTGATCCCAGACCTGGAACATCACCGCGACGAACGTGAGCTGACCACCGAATCCGGACAGCACCTGCCCGATCCACAACCGGCGGTACGTGAGAACCTTCAGCGGGCCGAGATCGATGAGCGCGTTCTTCACCGCAGCTTCTCCGCGATCCGGTCGTGGAAGCTCTTCCTCGCCAGGGCTTCCTCGACGTCGCGGACGACCTGGGACATCGGGTACGGCAGCTCGGCCTCGAGCTCGGCGAGCGCCTCCTCGGTCGCCCGCCACTCCGCCGCCAGGAGCTCGACGAGCTTCTTGGACTTCGCTGTCAGCGTGACCTGCTTGCTGCGCGCGTCCGCGCCCGGGACCGTCCGGACCAGACCGGCGGAGCGCATCGCGGCCACCTTCTGGCTGAGCGCCGAGTGCGTGCGGCCGATCGCGTCGGCCAGCTCGGTGATCGTCATCGGGCCCCTGAGGTGCAGCTGCAGCAGCTCGCGGACGTACGTCGGCTTCAGGCCCTGGACCGCCCGGTCGGTGTAGATCCGGCCGATCTCGCCGTCCATCCGGGTCAGCAGCTCGTGCAGCGGGCGCCACAGACTCTGTTCGGTGGGATCCTCCATGCGAGGATCATAACAGTACTTATATAAGTGCTGTTATTTTTACTGCCGGCCGACGGGCGGTACGCATCCAGACGGCGGCCACCGCCGCCGACAACACCCCGATCACAGCCAGCACCGCGAATCCGTACCGGGTGTCGGAATGTCCCGTGACAACCGACGCGATCAGCATCACCACCACCGTCGCCGCAAGCCCGAATCCGTTGGCTACACCAAACGCATGCCCGACACGTTCCTCGTCGACCGATGTCATCAGCAACGACCGGGTAGCAATCCGCGACTGCCCGAACAGGAACGCCCCGAGCAACACCAGCCCCATCAATGCCGGCACGCCGAAGAGCGGCTGCAACACCAGCAGCCCGCTACACACCACAAACCCACCGACCGCCAGCCGCATATCCCCCAACCACTTCCCCGACCACCGATAGACAGCCGCCGCCAACAAGAACCCAACCCCACCCAGCGCGTCCGTCACCCCCAACACACCCGCTCCTCGATGCCACTCCCCCACCACAAGCACCGGCATCAAAGCATTGAAAACCGTCACCACCACCAACCCCTGCCCAAACAAGACCACCAACGGCCCAACCCCAGCAGGCATACGGCCCGACGGGAGCTGGTTGGCGGGCACGGAGGCCTTCGGCGGGACGAATGATGTGCGCTTGGCGCCTACTGCTGCCGAGGAGCTGGATGTTGTTTCCGAGGGACGTGATGAACGTTGCCGGCAGCAGCAACCGGGGGCGCGAAGTCACCACCCCAACCTGCCAGCGAAACCTGACAACCACTGGCAGCGTTTATTTCCGCTACCGCCGTTGCGTAATTCCTGCTACGGTTCTTTTCGAAACCGCAGTAGCGATAAAGGAGACGCAGATGGTCGGGCGCGGACGGCCGCGGGACGCGGGGGTCGAGGCGCGGGTGCTGGAGGCCGCGATGACCGAGATGCGGGCGCGGGGGTACGACGGGATGTCGGTCGACCGGGTCGCCGAGCGGGCCGGGGTCGCGAAGACCACGATCTACCGGCGCTGGCCGAGCAAGGCCGAGCTGGTGATGGCGATGATCACCGAGCTGACCAGCGCGGTCCCGTTCGACCCGAGCGGCGACCCGCGGAACGACCTGGCCGAGTTCGTCGCCGGGATCGCCGCCGCGCTGGACGCGATCCCGACCACGCTGGTCGCCGACCTGGTCGCCGCGGCCGCCCGCGAGCCGCGGGTCGGTGTCGGCGTCCGCGCGCTCTGGGCGCACCGGCACGCCGCCGTCTCCGCGGCCATCGAGCAGGCGCAGGCGGACGGGCTGATGCCCGCGCACGCCGATCCGCGCATCATCGTCGACCAGCTGGTCGGCGCGCTGTACTACCGGCTCCTCGTCACCGGCGAGCCGATCGATCCCGCCTATGTGAGGGCGCTGGTGCTCAGCACCCTCGGACCGGAGCAGTCATGAAGAAGATCCTCGTTGCCCTCGGCATCGTTGTGGTGGTGCTCGCCGGCTGGACGGTGTTCACGGTCGCGCGACCGTTCGTCCTGCGCACCGAGCTCGACATCGACGCCTCGCCGGAGCGGGTCTGGCAGGTGCTCACCGACCGCCAGGCGTACCCGGACTGGAACCCGTTCATCACCTCGTCGACCGGCGACCTGAAGGTCGGCGGCACCATCGTCAACGTGCTCCGCGACACCAAGGGCAGTGAGACCACGTTCGACCCGACGCTGCTCGCGGTCGTCCCGAACCGGGAACTCCGCTGGATCGGCAAGGTCCCGCCGGGCGCGATCTTCGACGGCGAGCACTCGTTCCACCTGACACCGCTCCCCGGCGGCCGCACGCGCCTGGTGCAGGAGGAGAAGTTCACCGGCGCGGCCGTCCCGTTCACCCAGTCGTGGCTGAAGAACACGATCAAGCCGCAGTTCGACGCGATGAACCGGGCGCTCGCGGCGCGCGCAACCGGCATACCGAACAACGGATAACCACCACCCGGTTCAGCTGAGGGATGGGGTGGTGGCTTGGGGGATCAGGAGCTTGGGGGGTGTGGTGAGGCCGGTGGACCAGAGGTCGGTGGTGTTGTCGGGGTTGCGGACCGGGTAGAGCAGGGTGTTGTTGCCCTGCCAGACCGGCTGGTCGTCGATCGAGCGGGTCTCCGCCGGGTGCGTGATCCGGCGGGTGGCGAGATCGAGGACCGCGAGACGCCAGATCCCGTTGCCGACCTTCTGTTTGTACGCGATCCGCCGGCCGTCGGGTGACAGCGACGGGCACTCGACGTTCTCGGCGATCGCGGTCCCACGGTACGCGCGGTAGTCGGCCTCGATCAGGTACGTCTTCCCCTTGCTCGCCATCGTCACGTAGAAACGGTTGCCGTCGGCGCCGAACGTGATGCCCCAGTAGTTCACGTCCGAGGCGAAGTACCGCTTGCCGTTCACGAAGACGGCCAGTTCCTCGACGGTCTTCACCAGCCGGCCGGTCGGCACCTCGTACAGGCCGGTGCGGGTGGAGAAGCCGGTGGCGGCGTACGAGTCGCCGGTGACGAACATCGTCCAGTTCACGATCCTCCCGTCCGGCGAGACGCGGGCGCGGCTCGGCGTACCGGGGAGGGTGTCGCGATGGCGCTCGTGCAGGTTCGCGTCCAGTACGATCAGCTCGGTCTCCGCGGGGAGCGAGGACGGCTTCAGGCGCAGGCAGATCGCCGTACCGTGCGCCGCGGCGAAGCGGTCGCAGTGCAGGTCCCCGACGCGGCGCGCCGCGGACGGATCGGCGAGCGGTACGGCGGCGAGCTTGCCCGTGTCGGGTCCGGCCGCGAGGTTCCGGAAGAACAGCGTGTGCCCGTCGAGCCGGATCGGTTGCCCCGTGACGACCGGTACGGCGTTCTCGACGGCGCCGCCGGTCCGGGCGTGGGCGACGTACACGATCGCGCCGGCGAGCAGGGCGAGGATGCCGATCGCGGTGCCGAGCAGGCGGCGGGTCATCGGCGTACCTCCAGGGGTTTGAAGACCGCGGCGGCGATCGTGACGACGAGCAGGGCGCCGGCGATCGCGAGGAGAGCGGGGCGGAGGTCCCACAGCGTCCAGAGCAGCCCGACCCCGACGGCCGCGGCCATCCGGGCCAGCGCCTGACCGGTCTGCAGTACGGCGAGCCCGCTGGCGCGCAGGTGCTCCGGGAGAAGCGGGCCGACCGCGGCCGGCAGTACGCCGTCCGTGGCCGCGTAGAAGGCGCCGTGGAGCGGAAGGACGAGCCACCAGGCGCCGACCGGACCGCAGACGAGCAGGAGCGCGAGGATCAGCGCGAGGTGTCCGCCGAGGAACACCTTCCACCGCCCGATCCGATCCCCCAACCGCCCGAGCGGAATCGCCAGCAGCAGGAACGTCCCGGCCGTCCCCAACGGCAGCAGCGGGAACAGATTCGTCCCGATGTCCCACCGCCGCTGCACGGCCAGATACACGAACGAGTCGGTAATCGTGAACAACCCGAGCGCGGCCGCCCACACACAACACCTGCGAAAGTCACCATCTTTCAAGAGCCCGAAGACCGGCAGACTCACCTTGACGGGAGCGGGCGGAGCTTGGTCTCGGACGAAGCTGGTGAGGAGGATGACGGCGCAGGACGCTAGGGCGAAGCTGGTGACGAAGACTGCGTTGTAGTTGTTGAGGCTGGTCCAGAGGACGAGCGTGGCGACCAGCGGGCCGAGGAAGGCGCCGACGGTGTCGAGGGCTCGGTGGACGCCGAACGCGCGGCCTTGGGTGGCGGGGGTACTGCTGAGCGAGATCAACGCGTCGCGGGGAGCGGTGCGGATGCCTTTGCCTGCGCGGTCGACGGCCAGGACGGCGCCGATGGCGGGGACGGTGGAGCCGGCGGCGAGGAAGCCGAGTTTGGAGACGGCGGAGAGCGCGTAGCCGATGCCGGCGACGGCTTTGAGCCGTCGCCAGCGGTCGGCCACGTGTCCGCCGACCAGCCGCAGTACTGCGGTTGCTCCGGCGTACAGGCCGTCGAGGAGGCCGAACTGCAGTGGGTTCAGCCCGAGCCCGAAGACCAGGTACAGCGGCAGGATCGCGGTCACCATCTCGGCGGAGATGTCGGTCACCAGGCTGACGATGCCCAACGCAACGACATTCCCAGGAACCCTCCGCAGCGGTGTCCGGAGCGGGCCGACGGACGCGAGGTACATCAGTGGCAGCTGTACGTCGGGCTGCTGTCCAGGACCTTGCCGTCCAGGCCGATCAGCTGCGTGGCGAACGTGGTGTCGGTCATCGACAGCTTCAGCACACCGAAGTCCGAGAGCAGCTTGGCGGTCGCCGGATGCGCGGCCTTGATCGGGTACAGCGGCGCGCCGCCCATCCCGCCGATGATCTGCACCGGCCCGCTCGCGTCCTTCTTGCCGGCGGCGTCCTGCGGGTAGAACCGTTCGTAGTGGTGGTCGTGGCCGTTCAGGATCAGGTCGGTCTTGGCCGCGACGAGCGTCTTCCACAGCGGGTCGGCGTCCGGGTTGTCGCCGTGGTCACCGGAGCTGAAGCGCGGGTGGTGGTAGTACGCCGCGATGCAGCCCTTGGTGTTCTTCGCGAGGTCCTGCTTCAGCCAGGTGAGCTGTGCCGGCTCCTTGAGCCCTTCCTCCTTGACGAAGTCGTTGGAGTCGAGCGCGACGAAGTGCCAGTTGCCCATCTCCCAGCTGTAGTAGTTCTTCCCCTGCGGCGTCGCGATCGAGCCGAAGTACTGGTGATAGCCCTCGTACGGCGTGTTGTCGTAGGTCTCGTGGTTGCCCGGGATCGGGTGCGTGATGTTCTTGAACTTCCCCCACGTCTTCGCGTAGTACTTCTGGAAGTCCGACAGATGCGCGTCGTCGTACTGGTTGTCGCCCATCGTGATCACCGCGGCGGGGTTCATCGCCTCGACGAGTTTCGCGGTTTTCGGGTGGACGCAGCTCGAGTCCGACGCGGTGCAGCGGTCCGCGATGTCGCCGGCCGCCGCGAGCACGAACCCACCGGTCCCGCCGGCGCTCGTCGTGACCGTGATCGCCGTACTCTCCGCCGACGCGTTCCCGGCCAGGTCGCGGGCCCGCACCGAGTACCTGTACGCCGTGTCCGCCGTCAGCCCGGTGTCGTTGTACGTCGTACCCGGCGTCGACGCGACCACCTTCCCGTCCCGCAGTACGTCGTACTGGCTCACACCGACGTTGTCGGTCGAGGCGGTCCAGCCGAGCGCGACCGATGTCGCGGTGGTCGCCGTACTCTTCAGGCCGGTCGGGACCGTCGGCGCCTGGGTGTCGCCGGTGGAGTCGGTGACGCCGTACACCTCGATCTCCCAGAGCGAATAGCCGTACGACGTGGCCCGCTGGGTGCCGACCAGCCGGACGTACCGGCCGTGGCCCTGGAGTCCGGTCAGGTCGTCGGTAGCACCGTTGCCGTCAGCAACCTCCTTGACGGTGCGGAAGTTCGTGCCGTCGTCGGAGACCTCGATCCGGTACGCCTTCGCGTACGCGGCCTCCCAGTTCAGCTTGACGCGGTTGACCGACGACGCCTGGCCGAGGTCGACGCGCAGCCACTGCGGGTCGGCGCCTTCGACGCTCGCCCAGCGGGTCGTCGTACTGCCGTCGACGGCCTTCGCGGCGGTGAGGGTGTCGTCCTCGACGGTCGAGGCGATGACCGGTTTGCCCTGCGAGAGCAGGGCGTCGGCCGTGGTTCGGGCGTCGGCGGCGGCCGCACCGAGGGCGGCGAGCAGTCCGACGGGGAGCACCAGCGCGAGCAGGCGCAGTCTCATGAGATACCTCCGGGGGCGCGGAGCAGAATTGTTAGGAAGGTTACCTAACAGTGCTTGGTAGGTAAAGCCCTCGGTTTCGTTACATACGCCAGGCGCATCAACAGTGTCCAGAAGATTCATTGGACGGATCGACCGCGGCACCTGTTGGCTTGACGCATGGAGATGCGCACGTTGGGACGTTCAGGAATCGAGGTCAGCCCGCTCGGATTCGGCTGCTGGGCGATCGGTGGGCCGTTCGCGAACCCGGCCGGCGAGCCGCTGGGCTGGGGCGAGGTCGACGACGCGGAGTCGGTCCGGGCGATCCGCCGGGCGGTCGAGCTCGGCGTCACGTTCTTCGACACCGCGGACGTGTACGGCGCCGGCCACAGCGAGCGGGTCCTCGGCCGGGCACTGGCCGGGATCCGGGACCAGGTGGTGATCGCGACCAAGTGGGGCAACACGTTCGACGAGTCGACGCGGATCATGCACCACCAGGACACCAGCCCTGAATACGTATCCAAAGCCGTCCGGGCCTCGCTGGAGCGACTCGGGACCGATTACCTCGACCTGTACCAGCTGCACTTCGACACCACCGACGAGATCGCGCTGCCACTCCGCGAGGCCTGCGAGGAGCTGGTCCGCGAAGGGCTGATCCGGGCGTACGCGTGGAGCACCGACACCCCGCACAGCGCCGAGCTGTTTGCCCAGGGCAAGCACTGTGCGGCGGTCCAGCACGAGGCGAGCGTGCTGCACGACGCCCCGGAGTTCTTCGCGCTGTGCGAACGCGAGGACCTGGCGAGCATCAACCGCACCCCGCTCGGCATGGGCCTGCTCGGCCGCCGGGACGCGAACCGGCCGGCCACCGGCGCGGACATCCGCACCCGTCCGCCGTCCTGGCTGCGGTACTTCGGCGAAGGCGGCGTACCGGCGCCGGAGTGGTGGGAGAAGGTGTCCGCGATCCGCGACATCCTGCAGAGCGACGGGCGGACCCTCGCGCAAGGCGCGCTCGGATGGCTGTGGGCGCGGAGCCCGCGGACGATCCCGATCCCCGGCTTCCGAACGGTCGTGCAGGCGGAGGAGAACGCCGCCGCGATGACGCACGGACCGTTGCGGGACGAGCAACTCACCGAGATCGCCGGGCTGCTGGCGGCGTGAAACCCGGATCGGGCAGGGCCTGAGGCCTTGCCCGATCCGGTTGTTTATCGATATACCTACTGCGTGCCGAACTCATCTCGTGGTGCCGCGGAGGACGAGCCGCGCCGGTACGACGACTTCCTGCGGATCGGCACCCGCGGACCCGGCGAGCTGGGCGGTCAGCAGCGACGTGATCGCGTCTGCCATCGCCTCGTGCCCCGGATCGACCGTGGACAGCGCGGGGACCAGGTACGCCGACTCGTCGATGTCGTCGAAGCCGACCACCTGGACGTCGTCCGGGACCCGCAGCCCGGCGTCGGCGAGCGCCCGCATCGCCCCCATCGCGACCACGTCGGTCAGCGCGAACACCGCGTCGAACGCGACACCCCGGTCACGCAGCCCGCGGATCGCGTCGTACCCGTCCCGCAGGCCGAACGAGCAGCGGGTGTTCAGCTCCGGATCGACCGGTACGCCGGCCTCGGCGTGCGCGATCGCATACCCCTCGGCGCGGAGCGCGGGCATGGTCGCGGTACCGCCCGGGTCGCCGCCGATCATCGCGATCCGGCGCGCGCCGGTCGCGAGCAGGTGCGCGACGGCCTGCCGGGCGCCGTCGACGTTGTCCATCATCACGTGGTCGAAGCGGGACGGCAGCGCGCGTTCGCCGATCATCACCACCGGCGCGTCGGTGCGCAGCTGGCCGAGCTCGGCCGGGTCGATGTCGACCACGCTCAGGATCAGCCCGTCGTACATCCGCAGCCGGGAGAAGGCGACCGCCTCCAGTTCGCCCTCGCGGCTGGCGCCGGTCCGCTCGGTGACGATCCGCAGGTCGTGCGCCTCGAAGCGATCCGCCAGCCGGCCGGCGAGCTGCGCGAAGTACGGGCGTTCCAGCTCCGGTACGGCGAGACCGACCACGCCGGTGCGCCCGGCGCGCAGGTGCCGGGCGGCCAGGTTGACCTGGTACCCGAGCTCACCGATCGCGGCCAGCACCCGCTCGCGGGTCTCCGGACCGACGCGCGGGCGGCCGTTGATCACGTTCGACACCGTCATCGTCGAGACCCCGGCGAACCGCGCCACATCGGCCATGGTCACCACGCTCGACGGCTTTGCCATGCGGACCACTCTAAAGACAACGGAGGGCTCAATGCCTGAAGCACGCGTCGTCGTCGACCTCGACGTCCCCGGGCCGACCATCAGCCGGCACCTGTACGGGCACTTCGCCGAGCACCTCGGGCGGTGCATCTACGGCGGGTTCTACGTCGGCGAGGACTCCCCGATCCCCAACGTCGGCGGTATCCGCAGTGATGTGGTCGAGGCGCTCCGGGCGCTGGACATCCCGAACCTGCGCTGGCCGGGCGGGTGCTTCGCGGACGAGTACCACTGGAAGGACGGCATCGGCCCGAAGGCGGACCGGCCGTCGATGGTGAACACGCACTGGGGCAACGTCGAGGAGAACAACCACTTCGGCACCCACGAGTTCATGGCGTTGTGCGAGCTGCTCGGTGCCGCGCCGTACGTGAACGGGAACGTCGGCAGCGGCACCGTCCGCGAGATGAGCGAGTGGGTCGAGTACCTGACCCGCGAGGGCGACAGCCCGATGGTGCGGCAGCGTAAGGCGAACGGGCGGGACGAGCCGTGGCAGGTGCCGTTCTGGGGCATCGGCAACGAGGCCTGGGGCTGCGGCGGCAACCTGCGCGCCGAAGCGTACGCCGACCTCGCCCGCCGGTACGCGACGTTCCTGAAGGACCACGGCGACAACAAGCTGTACCGGATCGCGGCCGGCGCGGCGGACGACGACCTCGCCTGGACCGAGGCGCTGCTCAAGGCGGTCAGCTGTCTCGGCTGCGGGCGCGACCCGAAGAACATCTTCCAGGCGATCTCGTTCCACTACTACACGGTCGCGGGCACGTGGGAGCACAAGGGCAGCGCGACCGACTTCGGCCTCGACGACTACTACCGGACGATCCAGAAGGCGCACGGCATCGAACGTGTCATCAAGGCGCACTCCGCGCTGATGGACGCGTACGACCCGGAGCGCAAGATCGGCCTCGTGCTCGACGAGTGGGGTACGTGGTGGGACGTCGAGCCGGGGACGAACCCGGGGTTCCTGTACCAGCAGAACGCGATGCGTGACGCGCTGGTGGCGAGCCTGCACTTCGACGTGTTCCACCGGCACTCGGAGCGGCTGGTGATGGCGAACATCGCGCAGACCGTGAACGTGCTGCAGGCGATGCTGCTCACCGACGACAGCGGCGCGCTCGTCCGGACCCCGACGTACCACGTTTTCGAGATGAACAAGGGGCACCACGACGCCGCCGCCGTACCGGTGCACGTGGTCGAGGGTCGCACCCACGATCTCGACGGTACGGCGATGGACCTGGTGTCGGCGTCCGCGTCGGTCAAGGACGGGCGGGGCCTGGTGTCGTTGAGCAATCTCGATCCGGAGGCCGCGCTGGACGTCGTCCTCGACCTGCGCGGAGCGGATCCGGTGGAGCCGACCGGACGGTTGCTGACGGCATCGACCCCGCAGACGCACAACACCGCTGCCGCTCCGGACACGGTGGCGCCGGTCCCGCTCACGATCGCACCGGATCCGCGCGGGATCCGGGTGACGCTGCCGCCGCACTCGTTCGCGACGGTCAGCCTGGAGCTGTGACCTGGATCTGGAACTCGTGTACCCAGTTCGCGGGGTTGCCGGGGTCGAACTGCAGCGTGACCTCGCGCGCGTACCCGTGACTGCGGTAGCCGTTGTCCTGGATCCACCGCGCCAGCGTCTGCATGCTGCGCTCCGCCTCCATCATGTCGCCCTGGTGGACGATGGTGGCGGCCTGCGTCAGCTCCGGTAGCTCGAGCACGTCCACGTCGCCCGGATCGGCAGCCACCGGTACGGCGGCGTGGACGCGGATCGTGTCGCCGTCAGCGTCCTCGTAGTACGCGATCGGCGAACCGGCCGGGTCGACCCCGGCCCTGTACAGCCGGTCGAAGAGCTGCCCGAACAACGGCTGGATCACCGGCCCGATGTCCTCGCCCTCGTAGCTCGGCGCGATCGCGGACAGCTCGGCGACCCGGACCGGGGCGATGCGTTTCAGTACGACGTCCTCGGTGGGCATGTGGCCCTCCTTCTCGATCAGCCGGAGCCTCGTCTCGACACTCGCCAGCCGGCTCGCGCCGCGGGCCAACTCGTCCTCGAGCTGCGCCTGCCGCAGCCGGAGCATGCCGCGCAGTTCCTCGGCGGAGAGCTTCGCGTCGACGATCTCCCGCACCTGCTCCAGGCTGAAGCCGAGGCCCTTGAGCGCGACGATCCGGTTCAGCCGGCTGAACTGCTCGGCCGTGTAGAAGCGGTAGCCGGTCGTCTCGTCGACCTTGGCCGGGCGCAACAGCCCGAGCGCGTCGTAGTGCCGCAGGGTCCGCGCGGACACCTGGCCGAACGCGGCGAAGTCCCCGATGGTGAACATGCACCCACCCTGCGCCTTGACACTACGTCAAGGTCAAGAGAGCGCGCGCGTCCGGCGGTCGCGGATCGTGGTGAGGGCGAAGGTCGTGATGCCGAGCGCGAGGCCGCCGACGCCGAAGCCCGCGGCCAGCGTGCCGCGGCTGCTGAGCCGGGCGTCGCACTGCATCGGCGTGATGCCCTCGTCGGGCTGGAAGACCGAGCCGCAGGCGTCGCCGCCCGCGTGGACCGGGCGAACGGCGAGCACCACCCCGACGATCAGCAGGACTGCACCCACCGCGCCGAGGAGCTTGCTCAGCACCTGCCGCCCTCTCTGCTGCCGGCGTGCTCCAGGACCGACCACGAGTGGTGGGTCAGATCCCATATCCGCACGTTCACTCCCTGGCAGCTCGGTAAGATTTGATCAAATCTAACGCAGCTAGCAGCCACTGCTGAAGTTCGGCAGGACCCGCTGGTGGAATCTTCACCCAGTTCTAACGCACCCTGGTGCAGACCGGTTCACCCGATTTCAGCCGTCCTTCAGCCGTCGAGTACGGCGACCAGCGAGCCGCTCGCGCGCCCGTGGGCGACGTCCGCGAGCGCTCGGTCGACGGCGCCGAACGGGACCGTCGTGACGTGCGCGGTGACCGGGAGCCGCGCGACCAGCCGGAACAGCTCCTCGCCGTCCCGCCGGGTGTTCGAGGTGACGCTCCGCAGGTCGCGCTCGTGGAAGAGGTGCCGCTCGTAGTCGAGCGCCGGTACGTCGGACAGGTAGATGCCGGCGACCGCGACCGTCCCACCCGGGCGGACGGCTTCGAGCGCGTACGGGACCACGTCGCCCGCCGGCGCGAACACGATCGCCGAGTCGAGCGGTACCGGCGGACGGTCCGCCGTCTCCCCGACGAACACCGCGCCGAGCTCCCGGGCCAGCGCACGGTTGCGTTCACCGCGGGTCATCACGAACAGCTCGGCGCCCTGCGCGGTGGCGAGCTGCGCGGTCAGGTGCGCGCTGGACCCGAACCCGTAGATCCCGAGCCGGCCGCCGGGCGGCAGGTTGGCCCGGAGCAGCGAGCGGTAGCCGATGATCCCCGCACACAGGAACGGCGCAAGCTCCGCCGCGGGCCGGTCGTCCGGCAGCGCGTACGCGAACTCCTGCGGCACCACGGCGTACTGCGCGAACCCACCGTCGGCATCCCAGCCCGTATACGCCGACCGAGGACAGAGGTTCTCGGATCCGCCACGACAAAACGCGCACACTCCACAAGTCCCCCGCAACCACGCAACCCCCACCCGCTCCCCAACTCCAAAACGAGGTACGGCCCCCCGCCCGTTGGCCACCACCCGGCCGACTGCTTGGTGGCCGGGGATGACTCCTGGGTGCTTGCGCGGAAGATCGCCCTCCGCGAGGTGTAAGTCCGTCCGGCAGATGCCGCACGCCTCGACCTCGACCAGCAGCTCTCCAGCCGCCGGCTCCGGCACGGTACGACGTACCTGCTGGAGTGGCCCGCCGTCGATGGGACCAGGTTGCGCGACCGCCCATGCCTGCATCTCGTCCATGGCTCCATCATGCGACCCGACGGAGCGCCTTTTCGCGACGCTCCGCGACCTTCGAGCCGGATTCACGCCGCGCCATCCGCCGCAGCACGACGGGAGCGAGCAACAAACCAGCAGCCGCCCACAGACCGAGTACGCCGACAGTCTCCAGATGCCGCCACGACCGGCCGACCTCGATCGCCACCGCCTCCGACGGCAGCAGGGCGGACCGCATCCCCAGCCCCATCCAGTACACCGGCGTCAGCTGCCCGATCCACGCCAGCCAGCCCGGCAGCGCGGTGATCGGGTAGAAGATGCCGGAGATCGCGATCAGCCCGAGCATCGGCAGCTGGATCAGCCCCTGCGACCGCGCCGTGGTGAACACCGACCCGAGCACCGCACCAATCGGCAACGTCGCCAGCAGCCCGAGCAGCAGCACCCACACCAACGTGAACCAATGCGCCGCCCCGACCGCGATCCCACCAACCAGCAACAGACCCGGGACCAGCAGGATCGCCAGGTCGACAACCAGCCCACCGGCCACCGAGACCACCTTGCCGATCAGGTACGCCGACATACCGTTCGGTATCGCCTTCGCCCGCAGCAGCGTGCCGTCCTCGCGGTCCGCAGTGAGCAACTGGCTCATGCTGACCATCCCCATCGCGGCGTTCATCCCGAGGATGCTCGGCAACGCGAGCGCGCCCAGCTGAAAGCCGGTCGCACCGAAGTCGCGATGCCGCAGAAAGAACAGTGCAACCAGCATCAGCACCGGCCACAGGAAGTGGCTGACCAGCTCGGGACCATTGGTGAAGGACTGCCGCAGCTCGATCAGTCCACGCTGCCACCCGCGTTTCATGCCTGCTCCCGGACGAGTGCGAGATACGTGTCTTCGAGCGTCGCCCGGCGTACTTCGAGCTCGCCGAGCGCATCGCCGTACGTCCCGAACAGCTCGCGGACGAACGCGGTCCCATCGGCCGTCGACTTGCGGAACCGTTGACCGTCGACCGTCCAGCCCACCTCGTCCTCGCCGGCGATCAGCCGGGTCAGCTCGGGGACCGTACCGGACGCGATGATGCGGCCCGCGGCGAGCACCAGGATCCGGTGTGCGAGCTTGCTCGCCTCGTCGAGGTCGTGCGTGGTGAGCAGTACCGTCGTACCTTGCTCGGCCGCGAGCCCGCGGACCAGTTCATGGAACTCCGAACGGGCCTCCGGGTCGAACCCGGTCGTCGGCTCGTCGAGGAACAGAACGTCGGGTCGCCCAACGATTCCGATGGCGACGTCCAGCCGGCGGCGCTGACCTCCGGAGAGCGTCCGGAGCTTCTGGTCCGCGTGCGCGCTCAGCCCGACGGCGGCGAGCAGTTCGGCGGCCGGCCAGGGTTCGCGGTACGGCGCGTAGTACGAGCCGAGGTGCTGGAGGAGTTCGCGCACCCGCCAGTTGCCGTGGTCGCGCCAGGACTGCAGCACGATGCCGATCCGGGAACGCCAGCGTTCGCCGGCGGTGGCGGGGTCGGCGCCGAGCACGTCGACCGTCCCGGCCGAGCGGAGCCGGAAGCCTTCGAGGATCTCGATCGTGGTGCTCTTGCCGGCGCCGTTCGGGCCGAGCAGCGCGAGCACCTCGCCGGGGTGGGCCGTGAAGGACACGTCGTGCAGGACGTCGGTGTCGCCGTACCGCATCCGCAGGCCGTCAACTGTCATCACCATGATGCTGACGGTAGGTTGCGTTCACTCTGTCGGCAATCATGCTGCGATTGACTGCCCTCGCATTTCCCTTGCAAATAGGGCATTCTGTGCAATGAGGATGACGAGGAACGCAATTCGTTGCAATGAGCTGATGGTGAATGCGCGGGAGGTCGGCGATGCCGGGAGGCAGGCTCAGCCATCAGGACCGGCTGGAGATCGCGGACGGCCTGGCGAGCGGGCTCGGGTACGCCGAGATCGCCCGGCGACTCGACCGGCCGACGTCGACGATCAGCCGGGAGGTCGCCCGCAACGGCGGCGCGGGCGGGTACCGGGCGGATCATGCGCACTACGCGACCGCGTCCCGTGCGCGCCGTCGGCGTACGGCGTCCGTCGTGGGAGCCGCGCGGACCGTCGATCCGCGGCGGGCCTACGTCGAGCGGTTCGCCGCGATGATGGTGGAGGGCGGGTTGCCGCGGATGGCGTCGCGGGTGCTGGCGCTGCTCTATACGTCGGACGCGCGCACGTTGACCGCGGCAGAGCTCGTCCGGGAGCTGCGGGTCAGCCCGGCGTCGATCTCGAAGGCCATCGGGTACCTCGAGCAGGTCGGCATGGTGCACCGCGAGCCCGACCCGGTCCGCCGGCTGCAGCACTACGTGATCGCCGACGACGTCTGGCTGAAGGCGTGGGAGGTGAGCGCGCGGACCAACCACAACTGGGCGGAGACCGCGGCCGAAGGGATCGACCTGCTCGGCCCGGACACCCCGGCCGGGCAGCGGCTCTCGCACATGGCCGCCTTCTTCGACCGGCTCAGCGAGGACATGTCCGGCGGGGCCGGCTTCCAGGACTGCCTCGCCGTGCTCGCGGTCGCCCAGCTGGACGCCGGCGCGGTCGCCGACGTACTGGGGTGGCCTGTGGAGCGGGTGACCGGCGTACTGGAGTACGCGGCGAAGAACTCAGGGCAGGATGGTGGCGAGCAGCCGGCGCGTGAGGCCGCCCTCCGCGAGGCCTAGCTCGACCAGGTCGTCGAAGATCGCCTGATCGCCGGCCGCGGCGCGGATCCCGGCGTCGAGGATGCGGTCCGACCGGCTCAGCTGGGCGACCAGCGCGGTGTCCCGCAGATGCCGGGCGAGCAGCTTGGCGGTGCGGCGACGGTACGGCGTACCCGCGTCCGACGAGCCCGCCCGGAGCGCGTCCGCGATCGAACGGCCGGCGAGCAGACCGGTGGCGACCGCGTAGTAGATGCCCTCGCCGGTCATCGGGTTGATCAACCCGGCCGCGTCACCCGCGAGCAGTACCGGACCACGCTGCGGCCGCCACTTCCAGCCGGCCAGCGGCAGGTGGTGCCCCCACCACGACGTGCCGCCGTCGGTCGCGCCGGGCAGCAGGTCTTCCAGGTTCCGCATCAGGTCGGAGCGGGTCGGGCGGGTGCCGGCCAGCAGTTCGCCGTACCCGACGTTCGACCAGCCGTCACCGCGGTCGAAGGACCACGCGTACGACGGCTGCCGACCCGGTCCGTACGCGATCACCTGACTCGCCGTCCGGGCCTCCGGCGTCGGCGCATACCCACGGATCGCCAGCGCGACCGGCCCCGCCTTCAGCCCGAGCTCCCGCCGTACGACGGAATGCGCACCGTCGGCGCCGACGACGAACCGCGCGTCGAGGTCATCCACCGAGACCGACGCGCGGCCGACCGCCAGCCCGCGCACGCGCCGCCGGACGAACTGCGCACCCGCCGCCTGCGCCGCCTCCACCAGCCGACGATCGAACACCGTCCGCGGCACCACCCACGTCGGCCGCGACAACTCCCGGTCGACGCCCACAGCCCCCCGCGTCAGCACGAACCGCCGTACCGGCGTCCAGTCGTCGAGAATCCCGGTCACACCGACCCCGGCCAGCAGATCGAGCACATGCGGGGCGATCCCGTCACCACACGCCTTGTCCCTGGGGAAGTCGTGCCTGTCCAGCAACAACACAGACAAGCCAGGGTCCGCCGCCAACGCCCCCAACGCCGCCGCAGCTCCCGCCGGCCCCGCCCCCACCACGATCAGATCCCACACGCCCGACAGTCTCCCAGCTCCGAGCCGCGCCCGCTCAAACAGTCACCGCGAAGCCCCACCCTTACCCCGCCGACCCCCAAGCCGACGCCGCAAATCCTGTGTCGGCTCAACCCGAACCCGCCCACCCCGCCCATCCTCAACCTCGAAGTCCTCCCCCGGATCCCCTCGATCCCCATGAATGGCCTCCAAAGCCGCCTTCTGCTCCCGCGACAAGAACTCGTCCCCACTCATCCGACCTCCAGGCTCTGGCAGTTAGCAAGATATTCACCCCCACCAGGGTCAACCACCCACCAACACCACGACTGCGATCGCCGCGTGTTGTAAGAGCTGTGCCACCGTCAGCTGGTGTCAGGCGTGGTGGTCAGGCGCCTGGGCGGCGGCCTGGTTTGTTGGGGCGGCGGGGGGTGCGGCGGGAACGGGGGGTGGGGGTGGCGCCGGAGGAGGACGTGACGGGGCGGGCCTCGTCGAGGTCGACGATCTTCGGGGGTGGGGGGACGAAGACGGGGACGGTGTCCTCGTCGGGCGCCGGCGCGGGCGGGGGCGGTGGGGGCGGCTCGGCGCGGGCGGCCGACTCCTTGCTGACCCGCGGGCGCGGGGCCGAGACCGCGGGTGCGGCGATCGGGCTGCGTGGGCGGCGGCGGTGCGGAAGTCGAGTCCGGAGCTCGATGCCGAGTGCATCTATCAGCTTGCGGCAGGCAACGATCGAGAGCGCCACCGCGAACACCGAGCACGCAGCGAACAGCACCGCCTGCCCACCGGCCGCCCAGTTCGACGGCCCCGTCCGGAACATCGCCGCGACCATCGCCACCACGATCGCATTGGTGATGCCAAGGGCAACGGCCAGGCCGACCGTCCGGAGCAGCACCCGACGCTCCAGCCCGACATCGTCGGCCGCGGCAACCAACCCGGCGATCAAACCGGCAAGCACCGGCACTGTATAGACAAGTGCAAGCGTGAGCCCGGGACTGGCGACGAGGTAGAACACGTCGAACACCAGCGCCGTACCGGTCAGCGCGGCGGCGAAGCACACAACCATCGGCGGATACGCACGAAGTACCGCGACCGCATCCGCAGGCACGGTCCGGAACATCCGCAAGGCCAGCAACAACGACTCATCCCCTCGTCCACCCCCATTGTGCCGCTCCCCCGGCACGCGGAGTGAGATCGGCAACCAGCGAGTCGCGAGGGCGCCCAGGCCATCACAATCACCCGCTCCCGGGGCGCGCCGCGCTCGGACGCGCCCGCGGGCGACGATTGTGATGGCCTGGCGGTCCTACGCAGCCTGCTGTTCGGGTACGAGCTTGTCCCGCAGCTCGTCCAGGATCCGGCGCAGTACCCGGGACACCTGCATCTGGCTGACGCCGATGTCCTCGCCGATCTCGGACTGGGTCCAGCCTTCGACGAAGCGCAGTTGCAGGATCCGGCGGTCGCGCTCGCCGAGGTCGGCGAGTACCGGTTCCAGCATCTCGACCGTCTCCAGCTGGTCGATCGTGGCATCGTCGTCGTCCGCGACCACGTCCGCGAGCGTCAGCTCGGCGTCCGCCTCGGCCGGACGGTCGAGCGACAGGACGTTGAAGCAGCCCTTCGCCGCGAGCGCCTGCTCGACCTCGGTGACCTCGACCTCGAGGTGTTCGGCCAGCTCGGCCGGTGTCGGTTCACGGTTCAGCTCCTGCTCGAGCTCCGGGAGCTTGTTCGCGATCGTGCCCTGCATCTCCTGCAGCCGGCGCGGGATCCGCACCGTCCAGGCGCAGTCGCGGAAGTACCGCTTGACCTCGCCCCGGATGGTCGGGATCGCGAACCCGATGAACGGGGTCTCGGCCTCCAGCCGGTAGTGGTGCGCGGCCTTGACCAGCCCCAGGTAGGCGACCTGTTCGAGGTCGTCGGCCTCGGCGCCCCGGCCGCGGAAGCGGCGCGCGATGCCCTGGGCCATCTCCAGGTTGAGTTCGACGACCTGTTCGAGGAGTTCCTGGCGTTCGTCCTCGGCGGTGCTTGCCGCCCGGCGTTCCATCAGTTCCCGGGTAGCTGTCTCACGAGCGGCCCGATCGGTCGGGGCGCCGTACCGGGCCGAAGCCCGCTCCATCGTGTTCGTAACCATTGGTATGACCTCGCGACTGTCTTGTCACGGCGTGGCACTTCGCTGAACCACGGTCATGCCTGCACCGGAACACGTACCCAGCTGCGCGGATCTCATGCATGCGCCGTTCCGAAGCCCGATTCGTCACCGACCGCTGTCGGATCGGTCGATCGAACGCTCGTTTCAGCCCATCACGATCACAAGAAGTAAGGGTGCGGACACACGACCCAAAAGTGTGTACGATGCAGATGCAAGGCCAAATGCACGTGCATCTGCAGTCGCATACGAGAGGTGCAGCCTCATGAGCCAGATCTACAACGGCATGCCGGGCGATTCCGACAGCAGCCTCAGCTGGAAGAAGAGCCAGCGCAGCGGCCCGAACGGCAACTGCGTCGAGGTAGCAAAGCTGCCGGACGGCAGCACCGCGGTGCGTAACTCACGCTTCACCGACGGTCCCGCTCTGGTGTTCACCAAGGCCGAGATGGAAGCGTTTCTCGGTGGCGTTCAGGACGGCGAGTTCGACGACCTGATCTGAGCAGTACCACGCAGTACCAGGTAGTACCGGCACGACCCGCAGTACCGAAAGCAAGGGCCCCTTCGCCAGGCGAGTGACGAAGGGGCCCTTTCACGTGTGCGCACAGCCGGCCGATGAGCAGCCCCGCGGAACGGTCCCCATATAAGAGGCCTCAGGGCCGCCAGGATGCCGTACAAACGTCAGGGCCGACTCTCCGGCGAGAGTCGGCCCTGGCGTGCCTGAGGGGCAGGTACGGACTTACTGGACGGTGAGCGGCCAGAGCTGCTCGCTCGGCAGCTCGGAGGCCTTCCCGGTGGCCGAATTGTCAACAGTGATTCGCAATCCGGTGAACTTCGGGGTCATCACCCGCTGGTACCGCGAGGCGCGGTCCGGCTCGGCGGCGTACTCGGCAATCAGATGATCGCCCAGCCAGATCCGTACCATCTTCCGTCCTCCTCCGTTGGTCTCAGTGGTCATGGGGCCAGGCTCACGATCGGGTCTCCGTCGAGCTGACGGACACCGCGCAACCAGCCCTCGAAGGCCCAGCGCTGCTGCTCGGGGCAGCGCGCGACCAGGTCCCGGATCTCCCGTTCCGTCAGCTCCTCGGGCGCGCCGCCACCAGCCGTTCCGCCGGTGCGTGCCGCCACTTCACTGTCGCTGTCGTTCATCGACTCGGGTTCCCCAACCAGTCATGCCAACGGGGGGCCGTCGGCGCTCTGTAGGACCGGCCTGCCGGCTCACGCGATGTCACGTATCGCATGATCCAGCTCACCTTCTGTGCATGAAGCAATCATGGCGTCAGCACGTTACGAATGCAAGCGCCCGATGCACGTGCATCCGCACGTTTTCCAATTCGAGACCAGTTTCGCGCCCCGTACGCCTGATTCGGGCCGGATCGAGGCCCTCGAACGGTGTTCGTCGTACCGCAGGGCGCTTCAAATGTCTTGACAAACCGGACGACCCTTGACCGACTATGCTTACGCTCTGCGATCGTCGGGGACGGATCCGAAGACTCATTCGTCCGAACTTCGGCAGTTCGGTGCACCGACGTGCGATGATGTGCACCTGCGGGTGAGGTTGTGATGGGCAATGCTGGGGCCGCTTGGAGGTGGGTGTGACCGTGTCGGGCGCGCAAAGCGGACCGACCGCGCTGCGGATGGTGCTCGGAGGGCACCTGTGGCGGATGCGGATGGCGGCAGGCATCAGCCGCTCCGACGCCGGCTGGGAGATCCGGTCCTCGGAGTCGAAGATCAGCCGGATGGAGCTGGGCCGCGTCGGCCTGCGCGAGCGCGACGTCAGCGACCTCCTCACTCTTTACGGGCTGGACGACGACGAAGAGCGTGAGCGGCTGCTCGAGCTCGCCCGCCAGGCGAACAACCCCGGCTGGTGGCATCGGTACGGCGACGTACTGCCGAACTGGTTCCACAGCTACATCGACCTCGAAGCCGCCGCGCAGATCATCCGCGTCTACGAACTGCAGTTCGTTCCAGGCCTGTTGCAGACGGCCGAATACATTCGCGCGGTCATCCAGCTCGGGCGCGGCGTTGTACCGTCGGAGGAGATCGACCGCCGTCTGCGGCTCCGGCTGAGCCGTCAGGAGATCCTGACGCGGCCCGATCCGGTCCGGCTGTGGGCCGTCGTCGACGAGGCAGCGCTCCGGCGGCCGATCGGCGGCGTCCAGTGCATCATGGACCAGCTCGACAAACTGATCGAAAAGTCGCAGATGCCGAACGTGACGCTGCAGGTCGTTCCGTTCGCGCTCGGCGGTCACGCCGCGAGCGCCGGCGCGTTCTCGATCCTCCGGTTCCCGGAAGAGGACCTCCCGAACAAGGTCTACATCGAGCATCTGGACAGCTCGCTCTACCTGGACAAACCCGAGGAGCTCGACCAGTACACGTCCGCGATGGAAGCCCTGTGCGTCGCGGCTCCGGCGCCGAGCAAGACGATCGACATCCTCACCAAGATCCGCAAGGACTACGAATCCCAGATCGGCATTCTCTAGCGACGTTCCGGCCAGTCCTGTGCGCGGTGCGCTGGAGAGCGGGGCGAGCACGGGCAACAGGGAAGCCGGCATGCCCGCCCCACTGATCATGGGGTGCGGCTCGTGAAGACGAGCGGGTGGTCGGTCAGCTCCTCGAGAAGCCACTCCCACACCTGCGGCCGTCCGAGCGGGATGAGGTGGCCGCGATGCGGGACCGCCACCGCTGTAGCCCCTTCGTCGGCCGACACCGCGGCCGTCAACGCCTGCATCGCGTGACCGGAGCAGCTCTTCTCGACGAAGAGCGGACCGAGCCGGAGCCCCGGGCTCCTCGTTGCGATCGCCATGACACGACCGTACGAATCGCGAGCGATACGCCACCATACGTATCTACGACTCGTGACGCGCCCTTCCGAACGGCGACGAGTACTACCTCAAGGCCGTTTGAGGCTCGGGCTGCACCGGGCGACAGCCGAAATGCAAGGCTGTGGATAACTCAGCGACTGCGTACGGCTAGATCAAGCCGGCGATCAGGGCCCTGGTGTCGCGAGGGCTGAGCGCCATCGCGCGCAGGTGATCGAACGCGATGCCGAACCGCTCGAGGTCGGCCTCGAGTTCCAGGAAGACGGCGCCGGCGAGGCTCTCGGTGTAGACGATGTCGGGCGCCACGGACCCGAACTTGAAACAGCTGAAGGCGCCGCTCATACCGGGATGGGCACCGCGGTCGAAGGGCACCACCTGCAACGTGACGTTCGACCGCTCGCTCATCTCCACGAGGCGGCTGAACTGCGCCCGCATCACCGAGCGATCGCCGATCTGCCGACGAAGTACTGCTTCGTCGATGACCGCCCAGAACTCCAGCGGATCTCGCTCGTCACGCCGCTGCGTCAGTACCGCCTGCCGTTCCATCCGGGTCCGAACTCGCTGCTCGACGTCGTCGGGCGCCATCGGCCACCCGTCGGTCATCATCGCCCGGGCATACTCCTCGGTCTGCAGCAGACCGGGCACCAGCAACGACTCATAGTTGTTCACGGCCCGCGCCTCGGATTCGAATCCGATGTAGGTCGCGTACCCCTCCGTGATGACCTCGCTGAGCAGCGCGTCCTTGAACTGGTCGAGCCACCCGGGCTGCTGGGCACCCTTCGTCAGCTCGATCAGCTCGACGCGGCGGGAGCTGGGGACGCCGTACAGGTCGAAGAGCGTTTCAAGGGTGCCGTTGTGCGGCTTCGCGTGACCCTTCTCGATGCGCCAGAGCGTTCCCTGATTGACGCCGGTCCGCTCCTCCACCTGCTCCCGCGTCAACTTCGCGTCAGCACGCAACGCCTTCATCTCAGCCGCAAGCCGACGAAGCCGCACCGTCGGCGGCCCAGCTGGTCTCGGCACTGTCCACAACCTCTCGTTTCAGGCCCGGCAAGGTACACATCGAGAGCGCATCGATCGACCTACCGACCGTTGGACAGAATGCGCGGCCTACTCCGCCCCAGATTCGTATGGTACAAGAGCCATCACGCTCCGTACGTCCATGCCGTCTTGATCCATCCGCGGTGATCATTGCCCCGGAGCCGGCATCGGCTCGTCCGGATAAAGCTCATGCCAAAGCCAGGCGAGGAACTCGTCGTCGGAACTCCACTCGTCATACTCGGCCGCGACGTCGATCGCCCCCGGCCGCAGACCTTCCCGATGCCCCTGCAACAACTGGACGAACTCCTTCTTGAACGTCGCCCACTCGACGTCGTCCGGACCGGCCGACCGAGCCCGCTGACTCATCAACGCAAAGTTCTCGTTGCGCACCTCGGGGTGATAGTAGGCCTGCACAACGCCAAGGAAAGTGGCGAACGGCGCGCCCTTGTCCTTGAGCCAATACATGCCGGTATAGGACATTTTCTACCCTTCTGAGATTCTCGTCATGAAATTCATTGCTCGGGCGGGTCCGGGAACATCGATGTGATCTCGTAGCTCCGATCCGCGGCATTGCTCGCGAAGGCAACGACGATATCTCCGCCTTCGAACGTGGGGATGCGTTCGACACTCGGCTCCGGCCGACCGCTGAGGTCCTGTCCCTCTGAACGAGCCTTCACCCACTCTCTCCGGGCACGTTTCGCCTCGGACGGTTCCCCTACGAGGCGATACCCAGAGCACCATTCGTGGCCGTCCCGACCGAGAAGATCCGCGATGGGGACAGAGACCGGCCGTGGCACGGTTCCTGCTGTCCACGGACTGTCGAGCACCTCGCGAACCTCCGGACGCTTGACGGCACCGGCGTACGCCGCCACGAACGCCTCCGCATCGTGGATTCTGGCCGAGATGTGCGCGCAGTAGTGCATCCGGTCCTCGTCGAGTCCGTCGATACTCAGGGCTCGCTTGTCGGGGTCGGTTTGTGCGGGATCCTCGAGGCGGGCGACTCGGTCGGCGTACAGCTGGTCGTTGCCCATTGGGCCGTGGCGGATGTGGGCGTGGCCGTTGCCCTGGTCGATGGCTACGAAGATGCGTTGGACTTGTGGTGTGGCGTCGGTGACGGCGTCGAGCCAGGTGCGGTCGTCCTTGTTGGCGGCGATGTACTCGGCGGCGCCCTGGTATTCGAGGACTCGGCGTACGTCGCGGTCCATTGCTTTGATGACCTCGGGGCTGAGGCTCTTGGCCGCTTCGGGTAGGGCTCCGGGCGGCAGGCTCGCTTCCTGGGTGTCCCAGGCCCTGTCGTGCGCGGCCACACGTTCAGTGAGGTTGACCGGTTGGTCTGGAGCTGGTCGGTCTGCTGTGGGCTCGGTCGTGTCGTTGGAGTTCGACTCGCTGGTGGGCTCGGCGCGGTCGCTGGGCTCGTCCTGGTCGGGGGTCGGTGGATCGTCTGTTCCCCAGCCGAGGCGGGTGAACGCAGGGTCGTTGAGCATCTGGTCGCGGAGCTTCGCGGGCACCTGGTCGGAGGCATCGCGGACGGTCGAGTTCGAGTTGTCGGCCGGCTGATCTCCGTGGTGGGCGCGGTCGCCGGTCGGCGCATCCCGCTGTGCGTTGTCGAGGGACGCAGGTGCTGGGTCAGGAACTGAGCGGTCTGTGGTGGATTCGGGCTGATCGGACGCGTTTGGCGAGGGCACAGCGGGTGGATCGGTCAGGTACTCAAGACGCGCCAGGGTGTCGTCGCGACGAATCTGCTCCCGCAGTTCCGCGGGGTAATGCGCGAACCGGTCGTGTCCTGGGGTATCTGTTGGGCGGACAGATGGAGGCGACGGTTCGGGTCGATCGGATCGGTGGCGCGGGGAATCACTGGGAGAGACTTCCTCGGGCTGGGCAACAGGTCGGGTCGGTCTGTCCGTTGTCGTACCTTCGGCCGACGGAGGTGAGCTGCCATCACGTCGTACTGCTGAGTGGGTCCGCCTGTCCGGCAGGTCTGTCGACCTGATCTCGTGCCCTGGTCCTGTTCCCGCCGATGCCCGGTCTCTCGGCGGATCCCACGAGGTGCGTTCGCTCGGGACTGGCTCAATATTCTCGGCGCGGCTCGGCGTACCCGAATCATCGCTGCCTTGGGTGGATCGATCACCGTCTCCTGCATCGTCGCCGCGCCGACCTCGAAGTTCAGCCACCCCGGCTCCTCGTACTCGACGCAGGACTATCCAACGAACTGTAGTCGAATAGTCACCAACTGCATACATTCCGCCGATGCGGGCCCCAAGCGAGAGACAAATCCAGCGACCGCTGAATGTCTCTCATGGACTCTTTCTCAGGTGTTGTCGGTCAGCCAGGTTATTAGGGGTTTGGTGGCTTGCCAGTCGGTGCGGATTTGGGTGGTTAGGGCGGGGGTGTGGATGAAGGGGTCGAAGCCGTAGTTCTTGCCTACGTTGAGGGATTTGTGGCGGAGGAGGTCTATGCGGGGGTGGTCGGGGTCGTAGCCTCGGGGGGTGGTTTTCAGTTTTTCGCCGCCGATGGTCCAGCCGGCGTTGGTGAGGGTGGCGAGGATCTTTTCGAGTTGTCTGCCGCGGCGGTCGTCGGTGATGGCGGTGCGGACGCGGGCGAGGCGGTCGGAGCTTGCTTCGTAGAAGCCGGCGCCGACGCGGACGCCGGGGGCGGAGACCTGGACGTACCAGCCGGTGGCGGGGGCGACGGCGACGTAGGCGCCTTGGTGGGTCTTGTACGGCGTCTTGTCCTTCGCGAAGCGGACGTCGCGGTACGGGCGGAAGAGCTTCGCGGTACCGAACTCCTCCTCGAGCTCGGCCATCAGCTCCGCCATGGGGGCCCGGACCGACTCCTCGTAGACGTGCTTGTGGGCCGTCCAGAAGCTCTTGGTGTTGTCCATTTCGAGATCGTCGTAGAAATCCAGCGCGGCCGCCGGGAAACCGGTAAAACTCATGTGGTCACGATAGTTCGCCCAGTAGATCGGACAGGAACCCCATATGCGCGCGATCCAGGTCACCGAGTTCGGCGGCCCCGAGGTACTGGTCCCGGCCGAGCTCGAGCCGCCGATCGTGACGAAGGAGCAGCTGCTCGTCGAGGTCAGCGCCGCGGGCGTGAACTTCGCCGACACCCATCGCACGGACGGCACGTACCGCGGCGGCGTCACGTTGCCGTTCGTACCGGGGGTCGAGATCGTCGGGCGTACGACGACCGGCCGCCGGGTGCTGGCGCCGATCTTCGCGACCGGCGGCGGGTACGCCGAGTACGCGGTCGCGCCGAAGGACCGGGTCGTCGACGTACCGGACGGGGTCACCGACGGGCAGGCGCTCGCGCTGCTGATCCAGGGGCTGACGGCGTGGCACGTACTGCGGAAGAGCGCCCGGATGGACTGCGGCGATTCCGTCCTGGTGAACGCGGCCGCGGGTGGTGTCGGCTCGCTCGCGATCCAGCTGGCCAAGCACTTCGGGGCCGGCCGGGTGATCGCGGCGGCGTCGACGCCGGCGAAACGCGAGCTGGCGCTGGAACTCGGCGCCGATGTTGCCATCGACAACGACCTGGACGGCTACGTGGAACGGGTCCACAAGGCGGCGGGCGGTGGCGTCGACATCGTCCTGGATCCGACCGGCGGCCCGGCGACGCAGGCGGGGCTGGACTGCCTGACGGACTTCGGGCGGCTGGTGAACTACGGTAACGCCGGCCGCGACGGGCGGCCGCCGGTGGATCCGAGTGCGCTTGCCCAGCGCAACCTTTCGGTGGCCGGCTTCTGGCTGGTTCCGGCGATGGAGCTGGAGGGCATGTACGAGTTCCCGCTGACCGCGATGCTCGATCTGACCGCCCGCGGGCAGCTCCGCCCGTTGGTCGGCGCCGAGTACCCGCTGGAGGAGGCCCGCCGTTCGCACGAGGACCTGCTCGGGCGGCGGAGTACCGGCAAGCTGATCCTCAGGCCCTGAAGAAGGCGCGGATGTCCGCGGCCAGCACCTCCGGCTGCTCGAGCGCCGCGAAGTGCCCGCCGTGCGGATGCGACGTCCAGCGGACGATGTTGTTGCTCTGCTCGGCCTTGTGCCGCAACGGGATGAAGTTCTCGTGCGCGAGATCGAGCAGCGCGGTCGGCGTCCGCGACGGCTCGGGCGGTTGACCCCAGTACGCCGCGTGCGCGCGCTCGTAGTAGATCGCGCCGGACGACCCGCCGGTCCGAGTGAGCCAGTACAGCATCACGTTCGTGAGCAGGATGTCCCGGTCGATCTCCCCGTCCGACCAGGTCGCGAACTTCTCCGCGATCCACGCGAGCTGCCCGACCGGCGAGTCCGTGAGCGCGTACCCGAGCGTCTGCGGCCGGGTCGACTGCAGGTCGGCGTACCCCTGCTGCTCGGTCGCGAACGACTGCTGCCGCCGCCACGACGCCCACGTCCGCTCCTGTTCTGCGGAAGACAGCCCGGCCAACTCCGCGGCGGAGGGCTCCGACGTCGCGCCCGCGCCGGGGATGAGATTCAGGTGTACGCCGAGCACCCGTCCGGGGTCGATCCGCCCGACCTCACGCGAGATCGCCGCGCCCCAGTCCCCGCCCTGGACGCCGTACCGCTCGTACCCGAGCCGCTCCGTCAACGTCATCCACGCGCGCGCCACCCGCTGGTACTCCCACCCTGCCTCCCGCGTCGGCCCGGACAACGTGAACCCCGGGATCGTCGGGAAGACCAGATGGAAGTCGCTCAGCAGCGGCGCGACGTCCGTGAATTCGACGATCGACCCGGGCCAGCCGTGCGTCATCACCAGCGGGATCGCGTCGGGCGACGTCGACGGGAGGTGCGCGAAGTGCACGGTCGCCCCGTCGATGACGGTCGTGTACTGCGGCCACGTGTTCAAGCGGGCTTCAGCCGCCCGCCAGTCGTACCCGTGCCGCCAGTACGCGACGAGATCCTGCAGGTACTCCAGCGGTACGCCGCGTGACCAGCCGGCGCCCGGTAGCTCCGACGGCCACCGCACCAGGTCCAAGCGGAGGCGCACGTCGTCCAGCTCGCTCTCCGGCACGTCCAGCCGGAACGGTTCGATCGTCACCGCGGCACTGTGCCACAGAACGCGCGGATCAGGCGGTGACTTTCTGCTGCGCCCGGTCGCTGAGCACCTTGACCGCGATCGCCCCGATCAGGCAGAGCACACCGGCGATGATGACCACCGTCGTCAGCGTGCTGGCACTGTTCAGCGCGTTGTCGCAGGACATCGGCGTGATCCCGCCGGCCGGCCGGAACGCCGAGCCGCAGCTCGTCCCGCCCGAAGAGACCGACCGGAACCCGAGCAGCGCGCCGACGAGCAGCAGCACCGCCCCGGCCGCGCCGAGCACCCTGTTCAGCGTGATCACGGCAAACCCGGATCCACCGATGTTGGGCACGCCAACGGCCTGCCTGCTGAGCCCCGTAGCACTTCGTTCACTCCTCTTCGTCGGACCACCCGATCCGAACTTACGGTCCGGCCGGAAGGATCCCCACCCCGAGCAGCGGGCCAGGACCGATTCTTCACACAGTCCTTACTCAGAACATGACCCGCTGTGACGGTGATCTCAGATCAAATGGAAGTGACTTCCATCAGAGACGCTCTTCCAGATGCACCGTGATCGGGTCCCCCGGCTGTTTGCCGAGCAGGTCCCGGAGGGCCCCCTTCACCGGCAGCTTGTGGGTCCCGTCACCGAGCGCCATGAACGAACTCTCGAACGGGTGCCCGTCCATCGTGCCGCGGACCTTGACCAGCCCGCGGGTCCCGAAGTACTCGGCCGACCCCGGCATCTGCACGTAGGTCCAGCCGCCCTTGGCGTCGCTCTTCAGCAGCGGCGCGGTGAACGTCTTGTCCAGCTTGCTCATCGTGAGCTCCTCTCTACACCACTGGGTAGAGACTGCCGTCGGGATTTCGACATTATTCTGTGGATCGTGCAGATTGCGATCCGGCGGGGCGGGCGGGGCGACGTACCGCCGGTTCTGGGTCTCCTCGACGGGGCGACGCAGTGGCTGGTCGCCCGGGGGCGGACCGGGCAGTGGGGTACGACGCCGCATTCGACCAGCCCGGCCCGGGTCGCGCAGGTGACCGGGTTCGCGGACGACGGCGAGCTGTGGGTCGCCGAGGCGGCGGGGCGGGTGGTCGGGGCGCTCGCGGTCGGTACGGCGCTGGACTACGTACCGCCCGCAGCCGAGCCGGAGGTGTACGTACGGCTGCTCGTCACCGACCGCGCCGCCGCCGGGCAGAACCTCGGCGGTCTGCTGCTCGACCACGCCCGCGACCTGGCCCGCGCGGGCGGGATCCGGCTGCTGCGGGTCGACTGCTTCGCGGGCGACGACCAGGCGCTCGTCCGGTACTACGAACGGCAGGGGTTCACGCGGGACGCCGAGTTCGCCGTACCGCGGGTCAATGGGCCGGACTGGCCGGGTCAGGTGCTGGCGCAGCGGTTGTAGCTGACCGGTGGACGGCGCCGTGCGAGTCGGCGCAGTGCTCCTCGGCGCGGCCCGCGGTGGCGTGGTCGACCTGGAGCGTGGAGTGCGTCAGATGGTGGCGCTCGGCAAGAACCTGCTCGATCCGGATCCGGATCTGGTGGCAGTCCAGCCCTTCCGCGACCAGGATGTGCGCGGACGCGGCCGGCTCGCCGGAGGTGATCTCCCAGACGTGCAGGTCGTGCACCTCGACGACTCCCTCCACCGCGCACAGCTCGGCGCCGAGGGCCTGCGGGTCGATCGCGGCCGGGGCCGCCTCGAGGAAGATCCGGCCGGAGTCGCGGACCAGTCCGATGCCGGCCTTCAGCATCAGTACGGCGACCACGAACGCGGCGATCGCGTCCGCGCGGGCGAAGCCGGTGGTCAGCACGACCAGACCGGCGATCGCGGTCGCGATGAACGCGAACAGGTCGTTGAGGATGTGCTGGAACGCACCCTCGACGTTCAGGCTGGAACGGTTCGCCTTGCTGATCAGCCAGGTGGCGAGGACGTTCACGACGATGCCGACCAGGCCGGTGATCAGGACGAGCGCGCCCTGGACCTCGGGCGGGTGGATCAGGCGGTTGATCGCCTCGTAGACGAAGTACGCGGCGAGGAGCAGGAGCGTGATGCCGTTCGCCTGGGCGGAGAGGATCTCCACGCGCTTGAAGCCGTACGTGAAGCCGCCGCGCGGGGGTTTCGCGGCGAGCCGGATCGCGAGCAGGGCGAGGGCGATCGCGATCGCGTCGGTGAGCATGTGGGCGGCGTCGGTCACCAGCGCCAGCGAGCCGGCCGCGAACCCGACGATCACCTCGGCGATCATGAAGCCGACGATCAGCGCGAGTGCGCCGCTGAGAAGCTTGCGGTCGGCGGCCGCGTTGACGGCGTGCCCGTGCCCGTGTCCCGCGCTCATGCGTCCGACCTTTCCGGGTGACCATCTTTTTCAGGATGAATGGCGTCCGTGTGCTCGGTGTGCGCGACGGCGAGGTCCAGCAGCATCCGCACGTGCGCGTCGTCGAGCCGGTAGAAGGCGTTCCGCCCGTCCCGCCGTACGGCGACCACGCGGTGCGCACGCAGCAGCCGGAGCGCGTGCGAGGTCGCGGACTCGCTCAGCCCGGTGATCGCGGCCAGATCGCAGACACACAGCTCCCCGTCGAGCAACGCCACCAGCAGCTTCAACCGCCGCGGATCCCCGAGCAGCCCGAACACGTCCGCCGTGTCGACGATGTCCTGCTCCCCCGGCATCCTGGCATCAACACTCGCCACCCGCTCCGGATCCACCAACCGCACGCTACACGCATCCTGCTGCACATCTGCAGAACTCTTCATATATTCACGGTAGAGCACGAACCCACCCGCAGGCAACACTGTCCGTCGTGACCGGTCATCCCGAAGTAGCCACCACCGAACGGCGCTCGCTCGAACAGTTCCTCGACACCCAGCGCGCCGGCGTACTGCGTACCCTCGACGAACTGACCGACGCCGAGGCGGCGTCCCGTCCACTCCCGGCGACCGATCTGACCGTCGGCGGAGTGGTCAAGCACCTGGCGGCCATGGAGGATCTGTGGTTCAGCCACAAGCTGCTCGACGTACCGTCGGCCGAGCCGTGGCGGTCGGCGCCGTTCGGGGAGGATCCCGACTGGGAGTTCCACTCTGCAGCGGGCGACACCGTGGCCGAGCTACGGGAGTTGTACGAGCAGGCGTGTGCTGCGAGTCGGGTGATTGCCGCGCGATTCGGGTCGCTGGACGAGCTTGCCGCGCGCGGGTCGTTCGGGGGGAAGTTGGTGAGTCTGCGGTGGATCTATCTGCACATGCTCGAGGAGATCGCACAGCATCGCGGGCACCTCGATCTGTTGACGGATGCGGTGCGTCAGGCGAGGCCCAGGCGGTAGGCGTAGGCGACGGCTTGGGCTCGGTCGCGGAGGTTGGCTTTGGCGAAGAGGTGGTTGATGTGGGTTTTGACGGTGGCTTCGCTGACGACCAGGTGGCGGGCGATCTCGGTGTTGGAGAGGCCTTCGGCGATCAGGCGGAGGACTTCGAGTTCGCGGGGCGTCAGGCCGGAGTCGGTGGGTGGTTTGGGGGCCGTGGTGGTGCCTTCGATGAGGCGGCGCTGGACGTCGGCGTCGAGGATCGATTGGCCGTCGGCGGCGGCTTCGAGGGCGCGGCCGATGGATTCGGCGTCGGCGTCCTTGGTGAGGAAGCCACGGGCGCCGGCCTTCAGCGCGCCCATCACCGAGTCGTCGTCGCTGTACGTCGTCAGCACCACGACCTCGGTCCGCGGGTGCTCCGTGCGGACGATCCGGGTCGCCTCGACGCCGTCCATGGTCGGCATCCGCAGATCCACCAGCAGTACGTCGGGGTCGTGCGCGGCAACCAGTTCGACCGCCTCCCGGCCGTCGGACGCGGCCGCGATCACGTCGATCCCGGGAAGCAGTTTCAGCAACGTGACCAGTCCGTCCCGGACGACGGTCTGGTCGTCCGCAACTACCACTCGCACACTCACGCAGGCACCTTCAGTTCGACCCGCCAGCCCGTCGATGTCGGGCCGGCCTCCAATGATCCGCCGACCAGGTCGGCACGTTCGCGCATCCCGAGCAGACCATAGCCGCCCGGAGCCGCCCGCTCCGGGCGTTCCGGCTGCTCGTCCTCCACGGTCAGCGCGACGGCGGCGCCGTACGTCAACCGCACCCGCACCGGCGCACCCGGCGCGTGCTTGCGGGTGTTGACCAGCGCCTCCTGCAATGTCCGGTACAGCGTGCTCATCACCTCCGCCGGCAGCTCCCGCTCAACACCGTCCACCTCGAGGACAGCAGAAGCCCCGCTCTCCAGCCGGTACGCCGTGACCAGGTCGCCGAGCGCCCGTACGTCGGGAACCGCGTCCTCCCGCAGCGCCGCGACCGCCCGCCGCGCCTCGGCCAGCCCTTCCGCGGCCAACCCCTGCGCCCGCGTCACCTGCTCGATCGCCTCCGCCGACGCCCCGTCCCGGACCAGCATCAGCCGCGCACCCTGCAGGCTCAGCGACAACCCGGCCAGCGAGTGCGCCAGTACGTCGTGCACGTCGCGGGCGATCCGCGCCCGTTCGGCCAGCGCCGCGGCCCGGCCGTGCTCCTCGATCGCGGCCTGCTTCCGGGCCAGCGACACCTCGAGCTCCTCCAGCTGCTGCTCCCGCGACCGCCGGTTGACCGCCGCGAGGGTCAGCGCGACCAGCCCGAACGCTGCCCCGATCGCGCCCGGGACCGAGCGCGTGGTGATGTACAGCGGCACGCTGACGCCGACGATGCTGACCGCGACGACGGCCCACTCCAGCCGCCCGGGCCGGAAGTACCGGACCGCGCCCCGGCTGGCCCAGTACGGGATCACGATCATCGCGCTGGCCGGCAACGCGTACCAGAGCAGGCATCCGGCCGCCGTGAACAGCAGCATGCCGTACCCGGCGAGGCCCGGCGGCTCGCCGTACTTCAGGCCGAACAGCGAGACGTTGCTGGCGACAACGATCACCCCGAGTACGACGACCGCCCAGAACGGCAGCCGCTGCTCGTCCTTCCCGCGCGCCGCGACCACCACCGAGATGATCGTGATCACGCCGGGCACCGCGCGCAGCAGCAGGCCAGGCACGGAGGAGTCCCGTACCTGGCCCGCCAGCGTCCAACTCATGCTCACATCATGCCCGCTGAGCGGCAAGCGGAGCGTTCATCGCGAGCGCCCGGCGGTAGACCATCGCGTTCTGCGCACCGATCGTGAGGCCGATGGTCAGCGCGATCGTCGCCTGGCCGACCGGGCTGTGCGGCCAGAGCGCGGCGGCGGCGATCGTCGTACCGATCCGGAGGCCGATGGTGACGAGCCAGAGCACCAGGGTCGCGGCGGTGCCCTTCTGGAACAGTCCTCGGTCGGTCGTGCTGAGCCGGATGGTGGCGCCCCGGGCGAAGCCCAGGCCGAGCAGTACGACGCATTCGAGCGCCAGGAAGGCGAGCTCGCCGGCGGTCGCGAGGTGCGCGACCGAGGAGAGCGAGAGCAGACCCACACCGAGCAGGATCGCGGGCATCAGCGCCAGGCCCTTGGGAGTGACCAGGGAGCCGGTCACCTGCCGGCCGATCACCCGTACCAGTACCAGCACGCCAATCAGGATTCCGAGAATGGCCGACATTTCCTGTTCCTTCCGAGGGGTTCGTTGTTGGTCACAACACTCCTCGGATTCACCCTCCGGAACGTCAGCCCGGAGGTGAGACCCGGGTGGATCCCGGGCCTCAACCCCAGGGTTGAGTCACGCCAGCGACACCAGGTCCAGGTAGTCGTCGGACCAGAGGTCTTCGGTGGCGTCGGGGAGGAGCAGGACGCGGTCGGGGCGCAGCGACTCGATGGCGCCCTCGTCGTGGGTGACCATCACGATGGCGCCCGGGTAGCTGCCGACCGCGCCGAGGACCTCGTCGCGGGAGGCCGGGTCGAGGTTGTTCGTCGGCTCGTCGAGCAGCAGCACGTTCGCGCTCGAGTGCACCAGGCCGGCCAGCGCCAGCCGGGTCTTCTCGCCGCCGGACAGCACCCCGGCCGGCTTGTCGACGTCGTCGCCGCTGAACAGGAACGACCCGAGCACGTTCCGCACCTCACCGTCGGTCAGACCGGGCGCAACCGCGGCCAGGTTCTGCCGTACGGTCCCGGCCAGGTCCAGTGTGTCGTGCTCCTGGGCGAAGTACCCGAGCCGCAGGCCGTGCCCGGGTACGACGCGACCGGCGTCCGGCTGTTCCCGGCCCGCGAGCAGCCGGAGCAGCGTGGTCTTGCCGGCACCGTTCAGCCCGAGGATGACGACCCGGCTGCCGCGGTCGACGGCCAGGTCGACGCCGTCCAGCACCTGGAGGGCGCCGTACGACTTCTTCAGGCCGACCGCGGACAGCGGCGTCCGCCCGGACGGCGCTGGCGCGGGCAGCCGGATCTTCGCGACCCGGGACGCCCGGCGGACCGGCTCGAGGTCCGAGAGCAGCTTGTCCGCGCGCCGGGCCATGTTCTTGGCCGCGACCGCCGTGTTCGCGCCGGCCTGCATCTTCAGCGCCTGCGTGTGCAGCGCGGCGGCCTTCCGTTCGGCGACCGCGCGTTCCCGCTGCCGCCGCCGCTCGTCCAGCTCCAGCTGTTCCAGGTACTTCGTCCAGCCGGTGTTGTGCAGGTCGATCGTCAGCCGCTGCGGGTCCAGGTGGAAGACCCGGTTGACCGTTGCCTTGAGCAACTCCCGGTCGTGGCTGATCACGATCAGGCCGCCCGTGTACCCGAGCAGGAACTGCCGCAGCCACAGCACCGAGTCGGCGTCCAGGTGGTTGGTCGGCTCGTCGAGCAGCAGCGTGTCGTGCTGCGCGAACAGGATCCGGGCCAGCTCGACGCGCCGGCGCTGCCCGCCGGACAGCTCGCCGATCGGCTGCTGCAGCGCCCGGTTCGGCAGGCCGACGCCGGCCGCCAGCCGGGCCGCCTCCGCCTCCGCGGCGTACCCGCCGCCTGCCTGGAACGCCGCCTCGGCCCGCGCGTACGCCGCCATCGCCTTCTCCTGCGCTTCGCCCACCGCCGTACTCATCGCGGTCTCGGCCGCGCGCAACCGGCGTACGGCGTCGTCGAGGCCGCGGGCGGACAGGATCCGGTCGGTGACGGTGATCGCGGGATCGGCGGCCCGCGGGTCCTGCGGCAGGTAGCCGATCGACCCGGTGACGGCGATCTGCCCGGCGGCCGGGCGGGCCTCGCCGGCCAGGGTCTTCATCAGCGTGGTCTTGCCGGCGCCGTTGCGGCCGACGAGCCCGACGCGGTCGCCCGCACCGACGGTGAACGAGAGGTCGGCCAGCAGCAGCTGAGCGGCGACGCGAATGTCAACACCGCGAACGGTGATCATGATGGTTACTCTCCGTGATTACTAGTAGACGCACTTCACCTGTGGGAGTGAGTGCGTCAGCTAGACACAGAGGCAAGTAGCCATGTGTCCACGGTAGCCGGAGCGGGCAACCGGCGTCAGCTGGTTTTCGCCGGCAGCTCGATCACGAACCGCGCGCCGCCGCCCGGACGCTCGGTGACCCGGATGGTTCCGTGGTGCCACTGGACGTGCCGGGCGACGATCGCCAGGCCGAGACCGACGCCGCGGCCGCGCCCGGACGTCTCGCCGCGGCCGAACCGCTCGAAGATCCGGGCCCGGTCCTCGACCGCGATCCCGGGGCCGGCATCGTCGACGGTAATCACCACGCCGAGGCCGCCGGTCCGGACACCGACGCCCTTGCAGCCGCCGGCGTGGTCCTCGGCGTTCTCGACCAGGTTCGCGACCACACGCTCCAACCGCCGCTTGTCGGCCTGCAGAGTGAGTCCCTCGGCCTCGTGCTCCACCTCGGTCACCTCGCGCCCGGCGGCCGCGTCGGCGGCGGCCCGGACCAGGTCGGCGATCCGGACGATCTCCCGGCTGCCCCGGTCGCCGCCGTCGTCGCGGGAGATCTCCAGCAGGTCGATCACCAGCCGCCGGAACCGGTCCAGGTCGTCGCCGAGCAGCTCGACCGGTTCCCGGACCGCGGCCGGCAGTTCGTCCTTGTGGTTCTGGATCAGCTGCATCGAGTTCAGCATCGTCATCAGCGGCGTCCGCAGTTCGTGGCTGACGTCGCCGGCGAACCGGGCGTCCGCCGCCACCCGGCGTTCCAGGTCCGCGGCGGTCTGGTTGAACGACCGCGCCAGCCCGCCCAGGTCCTTGTCGTTCTCGGCCTGCAGCCGGGCGTCCAGCTTGCCGCGGGCGACCGCATCCGCGACCCCGGCGAGCTCGGCCAGCGGCCGCAGCGCGACCGTACTGGCGAGCCGCCCGACCGCGAGGCCGACCAGCGTCGTGGCGACCGCCGCCGCGATCAGCGTGATCTTCAGCGTCTCCAGGGTCGCGTCCAGGGCCGAGAGCGGATGCCACTCGAAGAACGCGTCGCCCCGGACCGCCATCGGTACGGCGACCGCGAGCACCGGCTGGCCGCCGACCTCGATCCGGCTCTGCATCGCCGTACCGCCGATCGCGGACTGGATCATGTCCGGCGGCAGGTCCGACGGTTTGCCGGTCATCGCGTACCAATGGCTGTCCAGGTAGAGCATCGAGGCCGCGGCGTCGGTGGACGGCAGGCTGTTCAGGATGCTCATCGGGGAAACGCCGGGCTGCAGCGTCGGAGTCGGGCACTCGACATGTTCGCGGGCCGGCTGACACGCCTTCGGGGTGCCGTACAGCCCGAAGCGGAGGGCCGCCGCGTTGTCCTCGGTGGTGAACTTCGCCGACTCCTCACGCTGCTGCGTCAGGTAGTCCGAGACCACGCCCCAGGTGACCATCGCCAGTACGGCGGACAGTCCGAGGGCGAGCAGGCCGTACGCCAGCATCACCCGGCCCCGGAGGGTGACTCGTCCCAGCAAGGTCAGCTCACCAGTCGGTAGCCCAGGCCGCGGGCGGTGACGAGGTGCTTCGGGCTGGCCGGGTCGCGCTCGATCTTCAGCCGCAGCCGCCGGACGTGGACATCGACGATCCGGCTGTCCCCGAAGTACCCGTAGCCCCAGACCTTCGAAAGCAGCTGTTCGCGGCTGAGCACCTTGCCCTCGGCACCGGCCAGCTCGGCGAGCAGCTTGAACTCGGTCCGGGTCAGCGGCAGCACCTCGCCGTCCCGCGTCACCTCGGCCCCCGGGACGTCGATCCGCAGGTCGCCGACCTCGAGCAGGTCCGCCTGCCGCGCGTTGGCCGGCTCCACCCGGCGCAGCAGGGCCCGGATCCGGGCCGACAACTCCTTGGCAACAAGTGGTTTCGTGACGTAGTCGTCGGCGCCCGCCTCCAGGCCCGCGACCACGTCGTGGCTGTCGGTGCGGGCGGTCACCATGATCACCGGGACGTCGCTGGAGCGGCGGATCTCCCGGCAGACCGTGAAACCGTCCCGGTCCGGCAGCATCAGGTCCAGCAGCACCACGTCCGGCGGTTCCCGGCGCAGGGCGGCCAGCGCGTCGTACCCGTTCGCGGCCTCGGCGACCTCGTACCCTTCGTCCTCCAGGGCAAGGCGCAGTACCCGCCGGATCCGCGGTTCGTCATCGACCAACAGCAGGCTGTGTGCCACAGACCCAGTGTGGCGCACCGGTGGGCGAACCGCCGGTAACGGTTGTCATGAACCCGTCATGTTCGGGCGGGCCGCCGGTGACAACTCCTTGACGCTTGCGTGACCGGGGTTCCGGCCGGATCCGGAAGTCCTAGCTTCGGCCGTATCGAGTCCCGGAGGAGGACCAATGGCCAGAAGACGGCTGGCGGCAGTAACCCTTGCCGCCGTGGCGAGCATCACGCTCGCGGCTTGCAGCAACGGCGGGAACACACCGTCCGGATCCAGTACGGCCGGTACCCCGGTCACCGGCGGCACCCTGAACATGCTGGGGACCGGCGACGTCGACTACATGGATCCCAACGTGAGCTACTACTCGATCGGGTACCTGAACCTGCGGATGTGGAGCCGTCAGTTGTTCACCTATCCGGCCGATCCCGGTAGTGACAACACCAAGCCGGTGGCCGACCTGGCCACGGACATCCCGACCGCGGCGAACGGCGGGATCAGCTCCGACGGCCTGACCTACACGATCAAGATCCGCCCGGGCGCCAAGTGGGACACCACCCCGGCCCGGCAGGTGACCGCGGCCGACCTGGTCCGTGGCGTCAAGCGGACCGCGAACCCGCAGCAGCCGTTCGGCGGCATCCCGGACTTCGCGAACCTGATCGTCGGGTACAAGGCGTTCGCGGACGGTTTCGCGAAGGCACCGAAGACGGTCGCCGGGATCAAGGACTACATCGAGAAGACGCCGCTGCCGGGCGTGGTCGCCAAGGACGACACGACCGTGGTCTTCCACCTCACGCAGCCGGCCACGTACTTCGTCGACATGCTGACGCTGCCGGCCTTCTCGCCGGCGCCGGTCGAGTCGCTGAACTACCTGCCGGCCAGCACCGAACTCGGGAACCACTTCCCGTCCGACGGCCCGTACAAGGTCGACTCGTGGGTTCCGACCAAGTCGATCACGTACTCCCGCAACCCCGCCTGGGACGCCGCCTCCGACCCGGTCCGCAAGGCGTACGTGGACAAGATCGTCGTCAACGAGACGGTCAGCCAGGACTCGATCCAGCAACAGCTGCAGACCGGGACCCCGACCGCCGACATGGAGTTCGACTCCGGCCCGCCGCCGTCGCAGCTGCCGGCCCTGATCGCGAAGAAGGACCCGAACCTGAACCTGGGCCTGACCGCGTCCAGCAACCCGTACGTCGTCTACAACACCGCGTCGCCGAACAACAACAAGGCGCTCGCGAACGTGAAGGTGCGGCAGGCGATCAGCTACGCGATCAACCGCTCCAACGTCCTCCAGGTGCTCGGCGGCCCGACCATCAACCCGCCGCTGACCCAGGTCCTGCCCGACAACATCGTCGGCTCCAAGAAGAACGATCCGTATCCGTACAACCCGGACAAGGCCAAGCAGATGCTGGCCGCGGCCGGCTTCCCGAGCCTGACCCTGAAGTTCCTGTACCGCAACGCCTCCGAGGGCAGCAGCAAGGCCTTCCAGACGATCCAGCAGGACCTGTCGAAGGTCGGGATCAAGGTCGTCGGCGTACCGTCGCCGAACGCGGACTTCTACGTGAAGTACCTGCAGGTGCCGACCGTCGCGCAGCGCGGCGTGTGGGACCTGTCGCTGGCCGGCTGGGGCGCTGACTGGTACGGCAACGCGGCGCTGTCGTTCTTCAACCCGCTGTTCTCCGGCGCGCCGTCGTTCCCGCCGATCGGCAGCAACTTCGGCCTGTACAACAGCCCGACAACGAACAGCATGATCGACCAGGCCATCAAGGCGCCGACCGAGGACCAGGCGGCCACGCTGTGGGCGAAGGCCGACGCACAGGTGATGGCCGACGCGCCGTTCTTCCCGCTGACCAACCCGAAGAACCCGAACTACCACGCGGCGCAGGTGCACAACGCGAACTACGTCCCGGCGATCCAGAACTTCGACCCGACGAACGTGTGGATCGACAAGGACAAGCAGGGCTGACCTCATGGCTCTGCTGGAAGTAAGGGACCTCAAGGTCTCCTTCGACACCCCGGACGGCACCGTCCGTGCCGTCCGGGGGTTGTCGTACGACGTGGAAGCCGGCCAGACCCTCGCCGTGGTGGGTGAGTCCGGATCCGGGAAGAGCGTCTCCACCCAGACCATCACCGGCCTCACCCGGGGCGCCAAGGTGTCCGGTACGGCGTACTTCGACGGGACTGATCTGATCAGCGCCGACGAACGCACGCTGCGCCGGTTGCGCGGCGCCCAGATCGGGATGATCTTCCAGGACCCGCTGTCCAGCCTGCACCCGCAGTACCGGGTCGGCTGGCAGATCGTCGAGATGATCCGGGCGCACGACCTGGAGATCAGCAAGCAGGCGGCCCGGAAGCGGGCCGCCGAACTGCTCACGCTGGTCGGCATCCCGCGGGCGGCGGACCGGATCGACGACTACCCGCACCAGTTCTCCGGCGGGATGCGGCAACGGGTGATGATCGCGATGGCGATGGCGCTCGACCCGGCGCTGCTGATCGCGGACGAGCCGACCACCGCACTGGACGTGACCGTGCAGGCCCAGGTGCTGAACGTGATGCGCCGGCTGCAGGAACAGTTCGGTACCGCGATCATCCTGATCACCCACGACCTCGGCGTGGTGGCCGAGATGGCCGACGAGGTGGTGGTGATGTACGCCGGGTCGGTGATGGAACGGGCACCGCGCCGCGACATCTTCTACCGCAACCACCACCCGTACACGCAGGGGCTGCTGGCCTCGCTGCCGGCCCGCAGCGGCGACCGGTTGACCCCGATCCCGGGGACACCGCCGAGCCTGATCAACCTGCCCAAGGGGTGCCCGTTCGCGGCCCGCTGCCCGCACGTGTTCGAGAAGTGCTCGGAACCGCCGCCGCTGCTGAACGTCGGCGGCGACTTCCGGCACCAGTCGGCCTGCTGGCTCCCCCACCACGCCGACCAGGCGGCAGACGACGAGGCGGTGGCATCGTGAACGACGAAGTACTACTCAAGGTGGACGACGTCCGCAAGGAGTTCCCGACCCACTCCAAGGAGGTGGTCCAGGCCGTTGCCGGCGTCTCGCTCGAGGTACACAAGGGCGAGACGCTCGGACTGGTCGGCGAAACCGGCTGCGGCAAGTCCACGCTGGCCCGGTGCATGGCGCACCTGTACGACGTGACGTCGGGGTCGGTGTGGTTCGAGGGCAAGGAAATCACCAAGCTGTCCCGGAAGGCGATGCAGCCGTTGCGCCGCGACGTCCAGGTGATCTTCCAGGACCCGTACGGATCGCTGAACCCGCGCCGCCGGGTCGGCTCGATCATCGGCGACCCGTTCGCCATCCACAAGATTGCTTCCGGTAACGAACGGAAGAAGAAGGTCCAGGAGCTGATGGAGCTGGTCGGGCTGAACCCCGAGCACTACAACAGGTTCCCGGCCGAGTTCTCCGGTGGCCAGCGGCAACGGATCGGGGTGGCCCGGGCGCTCGCGCTGCGGCCGAAGCTGGTGATCTGCGACGAACCGGTGTCGGCGCTGGACGTGTCGATCCAGGCGCAGATCATCAACCTGCTCTCGGACCTGCAGCAGGAACTGAACCTGACCTACGTCTTCATCACCCACGACCTGTCCGTGGTCCGGCACGTCAGCGACCGGATCGCGGTGATGTACCTGGGAAAGATCGTCGAGCTCGCGACGACGGCCGAACTGTTCGGGCAGACCCGGCATCCGTACACCCGGGCGTTGCTGTCGGCGCTGCCGGTGGCCGACCCGGACACCGCCGACAGCCGCGAACAGATCATTCTCGGCGGGGACATCCCGGCCGCGACGAACCCGCCGGAGGGGTGCAGGTTCCACACGCGGTGCCCGAAGGCCAAGCTCGACTGCGCGGCCGAAGTACCACCGCTGGAGCCGGTGCTCGACGACGGGCCCGACCACCGGACCGCCTGTTTCTACCCGTTGACGGTGGGCGAGGACCTGTCCACCGCAGTACCCGATTTGAAGGCATCATGACTGTGCATATGCCGCGACTCCGTCGCGGCGGGTCATGGGGCTCGACCTCCCGGTCTTCCCTCGTCGCTCCACTCGCTTCGCTCCCTCCGCTCCTCAGTCCAGACCGGGAGGCCCCATGACCGCCGCCATCGAGATGGTCGATGTTGTCGATGAGCCCAGAGCCATCGAAGGGCGCAGCCCGTTCTCGCTCGCGATGCGGCGGCTGCGCAGGGACAAGGTCGCGATGATCTCGCTGGCCGTGATCCTGCTGATCGTGCTGATGGCGCTGCTGGCCCCGCTGTTCGCGGCGGTCACCGGGCATCCGCCGAACGAGCAGTACCGCTCCATCGGGCTCACCCCGGACGGGTTGCCGCGCGGGCCGAACAGCACGTTCTGGCTCGGCACCGACGACCTCGGCCGGGACATCCTGGTGCGGATCGCCTACGGCGCCCGCATCTCACTGCTGGTCGGCGTGATCGCGACCGCGATCACAGTCGCGATCGGGGTCGTGCTGGGTCTCGCGGCGGGGTTCCTCGGGGGGATCACCGACACGATCCTGGCACGGCTGATCGACGTGGTGCTGTCGGTACCGTTCCTGCTGGTCGCGATCGCGCTGGTGTCCGTGACCGGGCCCAGCCTGACCGTGACGGTGCTGGTGATCGGCTGCTTCAGCTGGGCGTCCGTGGCCCGGATCGTCCGCGGCCAGGTGCTGTCGATCCGGGAACGCGAGTACGTCGAAGCGGCCCGGTCACTCGGCGCCGGCGACGGCCGGATCATGTACGTCGACGTGCTGCCGAACGTGATCGCGCCGGTGATCGTGTACACGACGTTGCTGATCCCGGTCGTGATCGTCACCCAGGCGACACTGTCGTTCCTCGGGCTCGGACTGCCGCCGCCAACGGCCGACTGGGGCGGGATGATCAGCGAGTCGCAGAACTACTACACGACCGCCTGGTGGTTCATCCTGTTCCCCGGTCTGGCGCTGCTGATCACCACGCTCGCCTTCAACCTCTTCGGTGACGGGGTCCGGGACGCCTTCGACCCCCGCGCGGATCGGAGCTGACCATGGCGATGTTCCTCCTACGACGGCTCGGTCACGGGATCCTGGTCCTGTGGCTGATCAGCGTCGCGGTGTTCGGACTGTTCTTCGTTGCCCCAAGCAACGTCGCGCAGACGCTCGCGGGCCGGCAGGGGACGCCGGAGACGATCGCGCTGATCAAGCACCGGCTGGGCCTGGACCTGCCGGTCTGGCACCAGTACCTGAATTTCCTCGGCAACGCACTGAAGGGGAACCTCGGGTACGACTACTACCACCAGGTGCCGGTGACAACGATCATCGGGCAGGCACTGCCGGTGACGATCTCGCTGGCACTCGGCGCGTCCGTCCTGTGGCTGCTGCTGGGCGTGTTCAACGGCGTCGTCTCGGCGGTGCACCCACGGTCGCTGGCCGACCGCGGGCTGACGTTGTTCTCGCTGTTCTTCTACTCGTTCCCGTCGTTCCTGCTCGGCCTGCTGCTGTTGTACTTCCTGTACTTCCGCCTCACGCTGGCCGGTTTCCACTGGTTCCCGGCCGGCGGGTACTCGCCGCTGACCGGCGGGTTCGGGACCTGGTTCCAGCACCTGTTCCTGCCCTGGATCGCGCTCGCACTGTTGCTGGCAGCAACGTACACCCGGTTGACCCGGGCCTCGATGCTGGACGTGCTCGGCGAGGACTACATCCGGACCGCGCGCTCCAAGGGCATCCGCGAGAACCGGGTGATCTACGTCCACGGCCTGCGCAGCGCGCTGACGCCGGTGGTCACGCAGTTCGGCATCGACCTCGGGCAGCTGGTCGGCGGCGTGGTCGTCACCGAGACCGTGTTCAGCCTGCCGGGCCTGGGGCAGACCGCGGTGGTGGCGATCAACCAGCAGGACCTGCCGGTGATCATCGGCATCGTCCTGTTCGCCTCGGCCGCGGTGGTCGTCGCGAACATCCTGGTCGACATCGGGTACGCCGTCCTCGATCCCCGGGTACGGCTGCACTGAGGTCAACCTGGGTGTGCGGAAGGACAGGAGGTAGTGGCCCCGTTCGGCCCGCCGGAACGTGCTAATACGGATTGGCTGCTACTACCTCCGGTCCTTCGGTACGTTGTTCTCATGATCGCGGTCTATGGAGCGGGCGGGATCGGCTGCTACGTGGGCGGCCGGCTCGCGGCGACCGGCGCGGCGGTGACGTTCGTCGGGCGGCCTCGGGTGGCAGCGGAGGTGGCGGCGCACGGGTTGCGGTTGACGGACTATCTGGGCGCCGACCTTCGGGTTTCCGAGGTGGCTTTCGCGACGTCGCCTGAGGCTGCCGCGGGGGCGGACCTTGTCTTGGTGACGGTGAAGTCGGCGGCTACTGCACAGGCTGCGGAGGAACTGGCCGAGGTGCTGGCGCCGGGTGCGGTGGTGGTGAGCTTCCAGAACGGCGTGCGGAACGCCGAGGTGCTGCGGTCGCGGTTGCCTGGGCGAGTGGTCGGCGGGATGGTGCCGTTCAACGTGCTGAACCGGGGCGGCGGCGTGTTCCACCAGGGCACCGAGGGGAAGCTCGACGTCCAGCGGGATCCGGCGCTTGCGCAGTATTCGGAGGCTTTCGAGCGGGCGGGGCTGCCGCTCACCCAGCACGACGACATCCTGCCGGTGCAGTGGTCGAAGCTGCTGCTCAACCTCAACAACCCGATCAACGCGCTGTCGAACCTGCCGTTGCGCGACGAGCTCTCGCAACGCGCGTACCGCCGCTGCCTCGCCGCCGCGCAGGCCGAGGCGCTCGAACTGCTCGCCGCGGCCGGGATCCGCCCGGCCCAACTCCTCGCGGTCCCGATGGAACGTTTCCCGTCCGTACTGCGGTTGCCGGACTTCCTGTTCCGCCGGCTCGCGGCCAAGGTGCTGGCCGTCGACCCGCTGGCCCGGACGTCGATGTGGGAGGACCTCGAGGCGGGCCGCCCGACCGAGATCGACTACCTGAACGGCGAGGTGGTCCGGCTCGCGACGTCGCTCGACCGGACCGCACCGGTCAACGCCCGGCTGGTCGCACTGATCCGGGAGGCCGAGACCGCGCGGCGTTCCTGGTCAGGACCCGAGCTGTTCCGGGAACTCCAGCGGTAGCTCTGCACGAACGTTCACGCTCACGGTCCGGTACGTGAAACCAAGGTGCTCGTTCAGGCGCCGCATGTTCTCGTTGCCTTCCTGGGTCCAGGTGTAGATCTCGGTGATGCCGTGCTCGGCCGCCCACGCCATGCTGGTCCGCTTGAGCGTCGACGCCACCCCTTTCCCCCGCCAGTCCGGCCGGACGGCGGTGTACCCGACCTCGGCCCGCTCGGGTACGTCGGTGTCGAGCCACAGCCCGGCGACACCGATCACCTCGTCGCCGGCCACGGCCAGGAACATCGAGGCCGGATCGTTGATCCACTCCGTCGCCCACTCCTGCGCCGTCACGTGCATCGGCGAGGTGGTGTCGAGATCCGGGAGCGTCGGGACCGCAACCTGCTCGTACGCCGCGGCCCACAGCTCGGGCCGCTCCGCGACCGGTACGACGGCGTACTCGGGCGGGACCACCGGCCAGGGCTCGTCCGCAATCCGGCGTACCTGCTCGACCTGGCGGAGGAACTCGGTGAACCCGAAGCGCTTCGCGAACGCCAGCGAACCGTCGTCGTCGATCGCGCACCCGGCGATCGTGAAGCCCTGCTCCGCCGCGTGTTCGGTCAGCACCCGCAGCAGCGCGGTGCCGACGCCCTGCCGGCGGGCGTCGGGGTGGACCCGCGCGATCACGGAAGCGCGGTCCGCCTCGTTCGAGCGGTCGGAGTTGCCGTGCGCCACCACCTGGCCGTCCAGCTCCGCGAGCAGCATCAGCCGCTGCGGCGTGTGCGCCTTCCGGAGCTCGGCGACACTTGGCGCGCGCTCGTACGGCAGGGCCGCGAGGCGCACCCGGCGCCAGGCCTCGTAGTCGGCGTCGGTCTCGACGGGCCGGATCCGGATCACCTGGTCATTAGGCGGTCCAACAGCCGGGAACGCCCAATGAATTTCAAACTATGAGACCAGTCGTCTCGTATGATGGCAACATGGATGTCGCGGTCATCGGTGGGAGTGTGGCGGGGCTGCAGGCTGCGTTGACGTTGGGGCGCGCTCGGCGGCAGGTGGTGCTGTTCGACGACGGGCGGGCGCGGAACCGGTCGGCGTCGCACGTGCACAACTACCTCGGCGCCGCGGACCTCGCGCCGGACGAGCTGCTGGCCGTCGGGCGGCGGCAGCTGGCCGAGTACGGCGTCGACGTACAGGCGCGGCGGGTCGAGGACGTGACGCCGGACGACGACGGGTTCGTGGTCGACGGGCGGCACGTGCGGGTCGTCGTACTGGCGACCGGGTTGTCGGACGAGCTGCCCGACGTACCGGGGGTGGCGGACGGGTGGGGGCAGTCCGTGGTGGCGTGTCCGCACTGCCACGGGTGGGAGGTGCGGGATGAGGCGCTGGTGCAGTTGGGGATGCGGGGCGCGCCGGATCGGTCGGTGGCGCGGGCGTTGCTGCTGAGCCGGTGGAGCGACGACGTGGTGCTGTGCACGGACGGCGATCTGCTCGGCGGGACGCAGCTGGATCGGCTGGCGGTCGCCGGGGTCAAGGTGCGGACGGAGCGGGTCGCCGAGGTCGGGTCCGGGGTACGGCTGGTCAACGGGGAGACGTTGGCCGCGCGACGGGTGTTCGTCGTGGTGCGGCAGCATCAGCAGAGCGACCTGGCCGAGCGGCTCGGGTGCCAGGTCTCGGACGGCGCGGTCGTGGTCGACGAAGGCGGACGGACCACCGTGCCTGGGGTTTACGCGGTCGGTACGACGGCGGCGCCGGCGCTGCTCGCGATCGGGGCGGCGGGGCACGCCAGTACGGCGGCGGTCGCCGTCCACGGGGATCTGCTGGAGTCAGACCTGGGCGGCGGCTGGTAGCCGGGAGCTGTCGGCGATCGGCCACGCGGACGGGGTGTCCGGGAGTTCGTCGAGTTGCAGGAGGCACCACGGCGAGAGGTCCGGGGTGGTGCGGACCTCGTCCCAGGAGGCCCAGCGGTAGTCGGCGACCTCGGCCGGGTTCGGCGTCGGGTCGCCGGTCCACCACGCGCGGTACACCGGGCACAGCTCGTTCTCGACGATGCCGTTCGGCATCTCCGCGCGGTACCGGAACTCCGGCAGGACGAGGTCCACCGCGGCGACCACGATCCCCAGCTCGTCCGCGAGCCGTCGGCGTACCGCGTGCCCGACCGGCTCCCCCGGAAGTGGGTGCCCGCAGCAACTGTTCGTCCAGACGCCCGGCCAGGTCAGCTTGTCCAGCGCGCGCCGGGCCAGCAGCACCCGGCCGGCGGCGTCGACGACGTAGCTGGAGAACGCCAGGTGCAGCGGGGTCGCCGCGTGATGGACCGTGGCCTTCGCCTCGGTTCCGATCGCGCGCCCGCCGTCGTCCACCAGTACCACCTGCTCGTCGATCACGTTGCCGAGCCTAATCGGGTTCTCCAGACAGCCGGGCGGATGCTAGCCTCACGGTGTGACCAAGCACTGCGTGATCTATCGACCGGCTCTGGGAGGGGCCGGCGTTCGGTAGTCCCCGCAGTCAGCACCACCCAGAGCCTCCGAGGCAGGAACCGTCCGGTTCCTGCCTCTTTCCGTTTGCCGGAGGCACTGGCCGCTTGTGCGGGTGCCTCGTCCTGAGAGGAACCCCTTTTCGATGAACGCTGTGATCGACCGGTTACGCCGTACCACCGACCTGATCGTCGGTGCGGAGGATCTGCGCGAACGCCTGGATTCCGGGCGGCCGTTGCGGATCAAGTACGGCGTCGACTGCACCGCGCCGGACCTGCACCTCGGGCACGCGGTCAACCTCTGGATGATGCGCCAGCTGCAGGACCTCGGGCACCGGGTGGTGTTCCTGCTCGGCGACCTCACTACCCGGGTCGGCGACCCGACCGGGCGGTCCTCGACGCGCCCGGTGCTGACTCCGGAGCAGATCGACGCGAACGCCGGGTCGTTCCTCGAACAGGTCTCGCTGGTGCTGCGGACCGATCCTGAGGTGTTCGAGGTACGGCGGAACTCCGAGTGGTACGACGCGATGCCGGTGGCGGAACTGCTCGGGTTGTTCGCGCAGGTCACGCAGGCACAACTGATGGCGCGGGACATGTTCCGGGAACGGGTCGCGGCGGGGCGGGAGATCGCCGCACACGAGCTGGTGTACCCGGTGCTGCAGGGGTACGACAGCTTCGCGATGCAGAGCGACCTGACGATCGTCGGGTCGGACCAACTGTTCAACGAGCAGCTCGGCCGGCATTTCCAGCAACGGCTCGGGGCGCCGCCGCAGGTGGTGATCACGACTACGATCACGCCCGGAATCGATGGTCGCGCCAAGCAGTCGAAGTCGCTGAACAACTACATCGGACTGACCGACAGCCCACAGGACAAGTTCGGCAAGCTGATGAGCATCCCGGACGAGCTGGTGGGGGCGTACGCGCGGGTGTACACGGAACTGCCTGAGGACACGGTCGCGGCGCTTGCGGATGCTTCTGGTCCGGCGGCGCGGGACGCGAAGCTGCGGTTGGCTGCGGCGGTGGTGACGCGGTACCACGGCGCCGGGGTGGCGAAGGCCGAACTGGAGGCGTTCCGCCGTACGTTCACCGATCGGTCGGAGCCGGCCGACGTACCGGAGCTGACCACCACCGACCCCCGCCCCACGGTGCTCACCCTCCTCCGGTTGGCTCACCCCACCGCCAGCAACTCAGAACTCCGCCGCCTCCTCCGCCAAGGCGCGATAACGATCAACGGCACCCGCCAGAACGACCCGACCTCCGAGGTGCCCCTCCCCGCAACCCTCAAATCCGGCCCCCGCACCTGGCACCGAATCATCAACTAACCATCCGCCGCGAACAACCGACGACGACACCACCCACCCGGGAGCTCTCACCAACCACCCGGCACGACCGCCAGCACCACACCAACCACCCGGAACGGACCTGTGGCACTCACCAACCACGCCGGCCCGCGCGAGCGCGGGCTCGAGCGGGCGGCGCAGCCGCCCCCGTGGGGTGGTTGATGAGTGGCTGGGGTCCTACGGCGTACCCGTCGGGGTTTCCGGGGACGACGTGTCGGGCGGGGGTGTGGTGTCGGGGGTGGTGGTTTCGGGTGGTGTGGTCGGGGTTTCCGTCGGGGTCGGGGTGTCGGACGGGGTGGGGGTGTCCGGGGGCGGCGTATCCGAGGGAGTGCTCGTCGGCGGCGGGGTGGTCGGGCGAGCTGTCGACGGTGGGATGTACGGCGGTTTGGTGGTCACCGGCGTGGTGGGGCGGACGGGGGCCTGAGTGGTGTGGGTAGGCGGCGGGGCGGTGGGGGTGGAGCCAGCGGTCGGCGGGGTGACGCCGGGCGTTGGGGTGACGCCAGGAGGAGGCGTCGTCGGGAGGGACTTGCCGTCGGTGGTGTGGGTGTTGCCCTTGTCGTCGGCGCCGGGGATCTGGTCGTGCGAGTCGGGGATCGACACCGTCTGCCGGCTGTACGACTGCATCCACCGAAGCACCGTCGACACGTAGCTCATCGAGTGGTTGTACCGCAGGACGGCCTGCACCAACTGCCGCGGATTGCTCAGATCAGCGCCGCCCTGACACAGGTAGTCCCCCGTCGCCCGCGAGGCATCGAAGACGTTGTGCGGATCGCGAATCCCATCACCGTTGCCATCAGCACCGAACGTCGCCCACGTCCCCGGGATGAACTGCATCGGCCCGACGGCCCGGTCCCACGTCGTGTCCCCGTCGTACACGCCGTGATCGGTGTCGGAGATCGCCGCCATCCCAGGGCCCCCGTTCAGCACCGGGCCGAGGATCCGGCCCCGCGTGTTGCCCTGGGCATCGACCCGGCCACCGCTCGCGTGCGACGACTCGACCTTCCCGATCCCGGCCAGCAGCGGCCAGGTCAGATGACACCCGGGCATCGCCGTCGCCACATCGCGAGCCGCCTTCTGGTACGCCGCGAGCACCGTCCCCGGGATTCCCGACACGTCCCCGGTCACGCCGACGGGCGGCTGCCGCGGCCCGTCCGTCGCACCGGTGTCAGGTACGTCGGACGTACCCGGCTGGACGCGCTGCGCCGGATCGGCCGGCAGCTGCCCGTCGGCACCGACCTGCGGCAGCTCGGCCGGCAGATCGACGTACGTCCCCGCCGGCAGGTTCTGCGCATCCACCACCAGCTGCCCGTTGAACGTACTCCCACCACCGGCAACGACCAGCACCATCGCACCGACCGGCGCGGCGCACGCCCAGGCGGCGGCGACCTTCACCCGCCAGCTGTCCCGGGAAGTCCAAGGGCGGTTGATCATCCGAAGCGTCCTTCCACGTAGTCGGCGGTGCGCTGGTCCTCCGGGCTGGAGAAGATCTGGCTGGTCGGCCCGGACTCGACGATCACGCCGGGCGTGCCCTGCTCGGCCAGGAAGAACGCGCACGACTGCGAGACCCGGGCCGCCTGCTGCATGTTGTGCGTGACGATCACGATCGTCACCTCCCGGCGCAGCTCGTGGATCGTCTCCTCGATCCGCCGCGTCGACGTCGGGTCGAGCGCCGAACACGGCTCGTCCATCAGCAGTACGTCGGGCCGCACCGCCAGCGACCGCGCGATACACAACCGCTGCTGCTGACCGCCGGACAGCGCCCCGCCCGGCGAACCGAGCCGGTCCTTGACCTCTTTCCAGAGCCCGGCCTTGGTCAGGCACTCCTCGATCAGGTCCTGCCGCTCGTCCCCGCGCACCCGGGTGCCGGTGAGCTTCAGCCCCGCGGTCGTGTTCTCCGCGATGCTCATCGCCGGGAACGGGTTCGGCTTCTGGAACACCATCCCGATCCGCTTCCGGGTGTCGGTGATCCGCCGTTCCGGCTCGTAGATGTCCTCCCCGTCCAGCAGCACCTTCCCGGCCAGCGCCGCACTCGGCACCAGCTCGTGCATCCGGTTCAGGATCCGCAGGAACGTCGACTTCCCGCACCCGGACGGGCCGATGAGGGCGGTCACCTGCCCGGCCTCCATCGTCAGCGAGACCTCCGACAACACCTTGTGCGCCCCGAACCAGGCCGCCACCCGCTGACTCTCGAGCTGACTACCACTCTCCACCGGCGGCAGCACCACCGTCTCCTCAGCAGCAGCCGGCACAGCAGGCAGTACGGACGTCATGAATCAGGTCCTTCCGATCGGGCGGTGGCTGGTCAGCTGTTGCGGCGGCGGCCGCGGCGGAAGAGGCCGGACAGGTACGACGCGCCGGCTACGACGCCACGGCGTACCGGATGACCCGGGGTCGCGATCAGGCGGATGCCGGGGGAGGCGACGCCTGCGACGAGGCCGGCGATCAGGAAGGCGGGGATGCCCCAGGCGAGCCAGCCGAGGGAATCGCCCTGGGTAGTGGCGGCCACCGGCTTGATCGTGCCGTTCGCCTGCGGCTTGTCACTCGGGGAACCTGTCGACGGCGAGGCACCGGGAGTGTTCGGGCCGGCACTCGGCGAGTCGGTCGGGTTCGGCGTGCCGTTGTTCCCGTTGTTGCCCCCATTGTTGCCGTTGGCACCGTTTCCGTTGCCGGTGTTGTTGCCGTTGTTCCCGCTCGGGGTGCCGTTCTGCCCGCCACCCGGCGCGTTCGTCGACGGGGTCGCTGTCGGCTTCGGCTTGTCGGGGACCGGGTCTGCGGGCGGAACGGGCGGCGTACCGGTCTGGTTCTCGACCGCGTCGGCGACCTTCAGTGCCTGGTCCTGCATCGGCTGGGTGAGGGCGAGATACCCGTCCGGCAGCTGCCCGGCCTCCTGCCCGTACTGCTGCCCTGACGTCGCCATCCACCGCAGCGAGTCCGCGATGCGGCGTGCTTCGGCCGGCTTCAGCGTGCTCGTCGGAACCTCGGCGTAGCTGATCATCGTGCCGGGGTAGGCGCGGATGTCCATCTTCGCCGGGTCCAGCTGCCAGACGCCGGTCGACTTGTCCACACCGGCGCCGTCGAGCGCGTACGTCATGCTCTCGACGTCCGGTTTCACATACGCGTCCGAGCTGTTCCGCAACGACACCGACTGCATGCCGGTCTTCTCCAGCTGCGAGGTAGTCGACAGCGCGAGTAGGTGCCGGACACCCTGGTTCTGCGCATCCATGCGCTTGGGCACGATGACGACCGGGAAGGTGTTGCTCTGGGCCATCGGGGCTTGGCTCAGCGGCCACGCCGTCATCAGCGAGTCCGATGCCTCGGACCAGGAGTTCGCCGGCGCGGCCCCCAACTGCTGTGGCGAGAATCCCGCCCACGTGGACGCGTCGCTGATGTTCGGCACCGTCCAGCCGTCGCGCAGGTCGTAGTCGTTACGTGGCAGTTCCCAGTTGGCGTACGCCTTGTTGACCGTCATCCCCCACGGGTCGGCCTTGCCCTGCAGGAAAGCCCTCGCCGACGGGTCGGCCCAGATCCACCGGGTCACGGCCTGGATCACGTCGGTCTGCGCAGGCGGGATCGCAATCTGGGTACCGTTGGCGTCCGATGCCCCGACCCAACGGGTCGCCTCCGGGTTCAGTTGGAGGAACTCCGGATCCTGCAGAACGGTCGCGGGGTTGGTCGCCGCGTTCGGATTCACGAGGGCGGCAGGAACCGCGCCGCTGCGCCACTTGCCCGGGTACGACTGGGTCAGCAGCTTGGCTGTCAGCCGCTGATTGAGTTTGATGTCGTTCACCTGTCCACCGCCGAACGACTCGTCGATCTGCCAGTTGAATCCGATGGCGAACCCGGACACGGCAAGCGGCGCGTACCCCGGTTTCCGTGCTGCCGCTGGAGAGTCCTGCTCGCTGGGGTCGGTCACGACGGCCGCGTCGGCAGCGTACCCCGACGACGAGATCGGATCGCTCTGTCCGAGCTGCGTTCGTGATTCGGGCTCCCAGGCCCGGGTGTAGTCCAGGGCCGCCGGGCTGGACGGCTGGCATCGTGCCGGGACCCAGCGGCGCATCGCTTCCCCCATGAGCTCCGACCCGATGAACTTCGCCGAGTCGGTGCGCTGCGTGCAGGTCGGTGACTCAGGAGCGAACGAGAGCTTGAAGACGTACCGCTTGTACCAGTTCGCCAGTAGTTCCCAGTTGCCCGGTCCGACATCACTGCCGCTGGTGGCGAATCCCGCACACCTGGTTGCCTCGGCCGCGGAGATGAAGTCGGTGCTCCGGCAAGGATGACGCGTGACCGGCACGACGACCAATGAGCACCCGGTGCCCTGCGAGCACCCCAGACTGGGGTTCTCGGTCTTGGTGTTCGCCCAGGTCTGTACGTCGCCGGTCCCGTTGGCTCGGGTGATGCCGATGCGCTGGTTCGCGGTTCCAGGTGTGTAGTCGTCGACGCTGGAGCCGGTGACAACGGTGCCGATACCTGGAACGGTCCACCTGTCCGGCCATCCCGCTCGCGGAACCGCATGGTAGGTCCCGTCGGCCTTGCGGAACGGGATCGACCAGCTCGACACCGGCGCCGCGGGATTGGTGACCCGCCACTGTGAGGTTTCCGGCGGCAGGTAAGCGTTCCCGAGCAGCGACGAAAGCTGGTTACCGCCGATCGGGCTCGCCATCCAGCAGTCCGAGCGGTCCGGGTCGGCGCCACGACACTGCATCACGACCACGGGAAACTGGAAGGCCGTTTGGTTGGTGTCACCCTGGCTCGGCGTCATTCCGGTCCAGGAGACGGTGAGATTCTGCCGGGCGAGGTCGGCCGTCCGGGAAACGGTCACGGTTGAGCTCCCCTGTGACAGGGTCACCGGGTTCGCGGACGGGTCCGCGAACACCGGGGTGTCCGGGATCACCGGTTCGTCCGCCGTGACGGTCACCGGCCGGTCGGGAACAGCTGCGAGGGCCGACGGTGCGGACAGGGCGAACAGGAACGCGACCGCGAACAGCGCGGCGGAGCGCCTGTGGATCAACCTCACGATGACCTCCGGGAAACTACGAACAGGCCGGCGCAGAGCGGAGCGCCGACTACGACAAGCGTTTCCTGCGGCGCGTTCGGTCAGGTCGCCAGCACGTTAACTGGACATGAATCGGGTCATGGCCGAAAAGGACGGACCGGTGGGCGAGAGGGAATCTCTCGCCCACCGGTCGTGTCAGGGTCGCCTGGGGTCAGGCGACGCCGCAGTTCGCGCCGAGCTCGACGAAGCCGTTCGCCTTGATCACGTCACCGGCGGTGGTGGTCGCCGGGTCGGTGTCGGACGGCTCGCAGATGAACGGCGTGCCACCGGTCGACGAGAAGCCGGTGCCGTCGCCGAACAGGTCGGCCAGGTAGTCCGGGACGATCCCGTTCGGCGCCTTCACGACCTGGTACAGCGTGCGGTCGTACGCGTCGGAGTCCGGAGTCGGGATGGTGCCCAGCGCCGTACCGGCCTGCTGGGCCGGGGTGAGCAGGCCGTAGCGACCGACCGAGACCGGCGCGATCGCACCGGAGGTCGCGGCCACCGGGGCCGGGTCGTGCTCCTGTACCTGCGCGCCGTTCACGTTGTCCTTGACGCAGGACGGCAGGCTCGTGTTGTTGATGCCGACCAGGCCGGCCCAGGTCGCCCGGGTGCCGGAGTTGATCTGCGGGATGAGCGGCACGATCGCCAGGTTGTTGCCGCCGAGCTGGCTCCAGTTGGTGATCGTGCAGTTGTAGATGGCGGTCAGCTGCGCGTCGGTGAGCGAGGTGACACCGGTCGCGTCGGCGTTGTGCATCCAGCGCAGCTGGTCCTTGGCGTACGGCAGGAACAGCGCGTCGGCGCAGTCGCCGGACTGCTTGCCACGCGACGAACGGGCCGAGTCGACGTCGGTGCGCGTGCAGAGCGCCGAGATGCCGGCGCCGGAGCCGTTCGGGCGGGTGATCGAGACACCCGGACGGATCGTGACGGTCGACGAGCCGGTGGCGTCGAACGACGCGATCCGGCGGGCCGGGGTGGGGGTACGGCCGTTGTAGAGGTTCATCAGGTCGTCGAGCACCAGTTCGCTGGTGTCCGAGCCGACGATCACGACGTCGTCGGAGTCCGGGGTGAAGCTCGGGTCGGCGGCGGCCGAGAGTGCGGAGGTGGCGACCACGGCGAGCGCGGCGGCGGCGATCGCGGTGGCACGGGCGGTACGGATGAAACGCATGTCGGGAATACCCTTCCTTTACTGCGTTCGTACACGGGTCTGCTTGACCCGTGGCCACCGTGTCCGACGGTGACGACTCCAATTCATCGCGTCAATGCCGACAACTCCCGGCTATTCGGTGAACCAGACATGATGCTGCGGTCAGCCGGAAACGCATAGATCACCGGACACTCGCGCGTGCATATTCGTTCGACCGGCCGAGGACATTCCGCGCATATTCCCCGGACCGGTTGTACGTCGTCACCGCGGCCCACCAGCCGGCACCGGTCCGCATCGTCGGCGTCGACGCGCACAGGTAGACCGCGGCGGTCGCGGCGGCGTCGTCGAGGTCGTTCGGTCGCGCCGTACCGTCGCCGTCCGCGTCGACGCCGAGAGAACGCCAGGTGCTCGGCAGGAACTGCATCGGCCCGACGGCGTGATCCCACCGGGTGTCGCCGTCGTACGCTCCGCCGTCGGTGTCCGGGATCGCCTGTACGCCAGGGCTTCCGTCGAGGGCCGGACCAACGATCGGCGGGGTGCTCGTACCGTCGTCGCCGACCACCGCGCCGCGGAACGAACCGTGCGCGGACTCGACCGAGCCGATCGCCGCGAGCGTCACCCAGCTCAAGCCGCAGGACTCCGGCGCCGACTGCTCACCCAGGGCGTACGCCGCGAGGACGCGCGGCGGGATCGGAACCAGCGTGCTCATCCGGGTGGCCCAGGCCCGGCAGCGGCCGGCCCGGCCCCAGGCGTCGTGGGGGGCCGGGCCGGCGGCGGGCGGTACACCGGTGGCCGGAGCCGGGGGCGGTACGCCTCCCGAAACCACCAGTGGACCGTCCGTGGTGCGCCCGGAGGGAGAGCGCACCACGGTGATCACCACGACCGCGATCAGCACCAACGCGATCGCGGCCGTGACGAGTTTCGCTTTCAGCTGCACGGTTCCGTGAGGCCCCAGGCCGCGGTGTTCAGGGTGTCCGGGGTGCCGGTGAGGCCGAGGGCCGGGTTGTACGCGTCCCTGCCGAAGTCCACGTCGACGTCGTCGGCGGTCCCGCCGATCCCGTCCGCGCCGACCCCGTACAGCCCCGGGAAGTTGCCGTCGGCATCCATCAGGTTCGCGACCGGGCCAGCCGGGTCGGTGTCGTAGTTGCCGACCAGGTGGCCGATCTCCCGGGACACCAGGTTGCCGAGCGCCTGGCCGACGAACGCGACCCAGTCGCTGTCCGCGGACAGGTACCGGTTGAGGCTGACCGCGCCGCCGGCCGCGCTGATCCGGTCGAGCTGGACCAGCGCGGTCTCCTCCTGGGCGAAGTTGCCCGGGTCGACCGACTGCGCCGACCCGATCCGGCCGATGCCGGACTCCGCCGCACCGCCGCCGACCACGACCCGGGACACGCCCTCGGTGCCGAAGGTGTCGGCGTCGTCCCGGCTGTTCCGGATCCGGACGTCGGCGTTCGGGTTCTTCGCGCGCAGGTCGGTCCGGACGTTCTCGGTGACCACGGCAACGACCTTGTCGATCACTGCCGACTCGTCGGCCGGCGTCAGACCCCAGTTCGGCAGGTACGCCGCCAGCCCGGACAGCTGCCGGACACCGGAACCACCGAGCGGCGTGGTGTCGATCTGCCCGCCGTCGAAGTCCAGGAAGAACGTCTGCGGCGTCGCCGCGGACTCGGTCCCGGGGCGGAACGTGCCGAGCGTCAGGTCGTACGGACCGAAGCCGTCGGTGACCGACACCGAATACCAGCCGGCCCGGTCGGCGACGTACGCGAAGTCGACCGCCCCGCGCGGCAGCGGGGACGACGCCGGGGTCCGGGTGCTGGTGATCCGGTCGGAGCTGACCGCCTGGGTACCGTCCGGCTTGACGACCGTGAGGCGCTTGCCACCGGCCGCGAGGCTGCCGCCGAGTACGTCGCCTTTCGCGAGCTGGACTGCGTAGAAGTCCTTGTCGACCGGGGCCGACGCGATCAGCAGCTGGTACGCGCCGGTGTCGGCACCCCCGTGGCCGCTGCCCGAGTCGTGCGGATCCGCGGGCAGGCTGCCGGCCGCACTGTGGCCGGCGACGACCACGTAGTAGTCACCAGTCGCGGTCAGCGCGTACGTGAGCTTGCCGGCCAGGCCGCCGCCGCTGTTGTCGTCGGAGACAAGCAGTGCGCCGCCCGCGTCGTACAGGCCGACCACGGTGTCGGTGCTGGCGGCCGAGCCGGCGGTGTTGACGGTCACGGTCTGCCCCGCCGTACCGGAGAGCCTGTAGAAGTCGAAGTCTCCGGTCTTGTCGCCCAGGTCACCGTGCGGGCCGTCGCCGAGCTGGCCGGACGTGGTGACCGCGCGGACGCCAGAGCCGATCCCGGTCGCGGTGGCGAGGTCGAGCGAACCGTTGTCCTCGGCACCGGTCGCGATCGCCACCGGTGCCGGCGAGAGCGTGCCGTGTACGGTCGCGGTGGCCGGCTCGGACTCGGTGTACGACAGCCCGGCGGCCGAGGCGAGCGGTAAACAGGCCGAAGAGACGAGGGTGACCGCCGACACGGCGAGCAGCCCGCGGCGAATCATCGGATTCATGACGAGTTCCTCCCAGAAAGCTCCATGAACAATTCCCGCGTGCAATCGTAGGGACGAAAATCCCGGCCCGATCCTTTCCGGCGGTTTGTTCAATTTCTGGGAATGACCAGTTAATTCACACCAGATTGGGCAGCATTCCGGCGACCAGTTCGAAGATCCGCCAGACCAGCGCGAGCAGGACCGGCGCGCCGATCAGGTACGACTCCCAGCGGCCGATCCGGGTGCGGAACCAGATCACCCCGGCCCCGACCACCAGCAACGCCTCGAGCCAGAGCACCAGCGGCCAGATCGCGGACAGGTCGACCCCGAACGCCTTCTGACTGCTCGGCACCTGGGGGCGCCCACCCGGGTCGGGCTGCACCTGACCGTCGGCGAGGTCCGCGTCGACGTACACCGTTGCGCTCGGCAACAGCTTGCCCTCGGCCGTGACCAGGGTCAGCCGGGAGCTGCCGTCGACGGGCGCCGCCGGCAGCGGATCGCCGGCCCGCCGGATGCCGATCACCCGGTAGCCGAAGGTGCCCTGACCGGTGACGACCTGGAACCGGGTGCCGACATTCAGCTTCGGCACACTGCGGAACGGCGCGCCGAAGGTCAGCGCGCGGCCGTAGACGACCGAGATCCCGGCCTGCCCGGGCAGCACGGTGTCGGACCGGTGCCCCGGCCCGTCCCGCAGGATCGCGCCGGTCGTCCCCTCCTTGATCACCTGCCGCAACTGCAGCCCCGGTACGTCGAGGACCGCGACCGGATCCCCCTGCGTGATGCCGGGGCCTAGCGGTGCGGTCGCCTCCGCGAGTTCGCCGCGGATCTTGTCGTAGGCCACGTCCTGCGCGCGGTTGAACTGGAGCGCCCCGAGCAGCGTCACGTAGACCAGGAAGCTCAGGATGCCGAGCGCGAACAGCCGCAGCGCGTCCGCGGTGAGCTGTGGGCGCAGATTCAGCTCGGCCTCAAGGCGCGCCTTGACCTTGGCCGGCGTGGTGCGGAGCGGGGGCGCCGTACCGATTGCGGTCACTTGCCGGCCCGCTTCTGCTGCAGGTAGCGGGAGACCAGGGTCGGGACCAGCAGGATCAGCAGGACCTCGATCGCGGTCAGGATGCCGAGGTTGCGGAGCATGCTGCCGCCGCCGCGGTTGCCGTTCAGCTCGGTCACGCTGCCGGTCGGGGTGTACGCGTTGTTGTTGCCTGAGGCATTGACCACCTGGCCGGTCTCGGGGTCGATCGACTGCCCGGACGTCGGGCCGCCGCTGGGCAGTACGGCACCGGGCGTCGTGCTGGTCTGACCCGCGCCCGGCTGGTTCGGGTTGCCGGTGTTGTTGTTCGTACCGTTGTGGTTGCCGCCGTTGTTGGTCCCGTTGTTGTTCGAGCCCGTGTTGTTGTTGGACCCGTTGTTGTTCCCGCCGTTGTTGTTCGAGCCGTTGTTGTCGCCGCCGTTGTTGTTCGAGCCGTTGTTGTTGCCCGGGTTGGTCGGCTGGTTGGGCCCGGCTACGCACTTGCCGTTGACGGCCGGGCCGGCGCCGTCCTTGTCGCAGGGCAACGGCTGCGGGGCACGCTCGGCGAGCAGGTTGCGGCTCAGGTTGGTGCCGTCGAAGGTCGGGTTGCCGCACTTCCTGATGTCGGTCGCCGACGACGGGCTGCCCGGCACCTTCGCCACCTGGGCGAACGCGGCCTGCACCAGGTTCAGCGGGAGCGGCGAGTAGCCGAGCGGCTGGGCCTTCTGCTGGCCCTGGCACAGGAAGTACGAGGCGAAGTCGGCGAGCGTCTGGCCTTTGTCCGCGCTCAGATTGGTGGTCGGCAGGATCATGTACGAGTACGACGACAGCGGGTAGCTGCGCGGGTCCGCGTTGTTGTAGACCCCGGTCAGCTTCTGGGTCAGGTAGAGCGGCCCCGGCGTCGTCTCGATCTGCGCCCTGGTCAGCGCCACCGCGGTGTTGTACGCCGTCGGCTCCGTGTAGTACCCGGCGTTGTTGCGGACCTTCACCACCGGGTAGCTCTTGCCCAGCGCGTACGAGTACTCGACGTACCCGATCGCGCCGTCGGCGTACGTCGCGGAGATGTACCCGGCCATCTGGCTGGAGCCGCCCTGGGACTTCACGCCCGGGAAGTTGGTGGTCGGGTAGTACGACGTCTGCCCGCACTTGCGGCCCTGCGTCGACTGGCAGAACGCGTCCCACTGCGCCTTGTACTGCGTCGCCATCCAGAGCGTGAACTGCGCGGTGGTCCCGGACCCGTCGGACCGGACCACCGGGATGATCTTCTTGCTCGGCAGCTGTTTGCCGTTGTTGTCCCGGGTGATCTGGGCGTCGTTCCAGTTCGTGATCTTGCCGGTGAAGATCTTCGTGATCGTGTCGCCCGACAGCCGCAGGTCGCGGTACAGCTGCCCGCCGACCCGGATCTGATACATGAACGACGTACCGCCGGCGACGATCGGCATGTAGGCGTACGGCCGGTTCGAGACGTCGGTGGCACCGGTCAGCGGATCGGTGCCCTGGTACGGGATCTCGCTGATCGCGAAGTCCACCAGGTTGCCGGCGAAGTCGAGCCGGCCGCGCGAGGAGCCGCCGCCGCCGTACTGGACCCGCATCCCGCGGGGCTCGACGTCACGGATCCACTGGTCGAGGGCGTTCTGGGACCAGGTGGACCCGGACCCGTAGATCGGCACGTACGCCGTACTCCGCGCGGCGGCCGGCAGGCCCGCGAAGGCACAGCTGAGCAGCACCGCAAGGACGAAGGCACTGAGCCGTCGCATCGTGACGATTCCTCTCATCGGGTTCCGGACCGGCCACGGGAGGCCATCCAGCGGGAGAACACGAACAGCAGCAGGACCAGGACCAGCAGCAGGGCCGCGGCGCCGAACGCGCGGCTGATGTAGTTGCCCTCGGGCGACTGCGACATCTTGAAGGTGAACAGCGGCAGCGAGACCATCGGCCCGGAGAACGGGTTCAGGTTCATGTACGTCGTGAAGCCCGCGGTCAGCAGCACCGGCGACGTCTCGCCGATGCCGCGGGCGGTACCGAGTACGAGCGCGGTCGCGAGACCGGGACGCGCCGTCGGCAGCACCACCGACCAGACCGTGCGCCACTGGGTCGCGCCGAGCGCCAGCGACGCCTCCCGCAACCCGCCCGGGACCAGCCGCAGCACGACCTCGGACGAGCGCGCGATGATCGGCAGCATCATCACCGAGATCGCCATCGCCGCGACGAAGCCGGACAGCCGGAAGCCCAACCCGATCAGCAGTACGACGTACGCGAACAGGCCGGCCACGATCGACGGCAGCGCGGTCATCGCCTCGACCACCGAGCGGACCAGCCGCGAGCCGCGGCCGCCGATCTCGGTGAGGTAGACCGCGCAGAGGATGCCGAGCGGCAGCGTGATCGCGATCGCCATCGAGATCTGGATCATCGTGCCGGCCAGTGCATGCAGGGCGCCGCCGGTGGTGAGCGGCTCGAGCGGTCCCGCCGTCCGGAGGTCCTGGGTGAAGAAGTTCTTGTGCACCAGGGACTTCGCGCCGCGGGCGAGGGTGTAGCCGATCACGGTCGCGAGCGCGAACCCGACCAGACTCGCGGCGCTGTGCGCGAGCAGGACGGCGAAACGGTCGGCCAGTACGACGCGACCGCGGCGCAGGCCGGTGAGCATCAGGTAGAGCGCGGTGAACGAGAGCCACCAGCAGACGATGAAGCCGAGCGTGCCCTCGGTCGGCAGGATCCGGTTGTAGAGCACCCAGGTCAGCGACAGGCCCGCGAGCGCGGACCCGATCAGGCAGGCCCGGTCCTCGACGTCGACGACCCGTAGCCGGCGGCGTTCGGGTTCGGGAAGGTCCGGCAGGGCGGCAGTACTCATCAGATCTCCGTTCCGGCGCCGCTGCGGCTGCGGGCGACCACGAAACCCGCGATCAGGTTGACGATCAGCGTGATCACGAACAGCACCAGGCCGGCCGCCATCAACGCGTTCAGCTGCGAGCCCGAGGCCTCGCCGTACCGGAGTGCGATCATCGAGGAGATCGTGATCGAGCCGGACTGCAGCACGTGCCAGTTGATCTCGAACAGCGGCGACACGATCATCACCACCGCGATCGTCTCGCCGAGCGCGCGGCCGAGGCCGAGCATCGTGCCGCCGATGATGCCGCCGCGGCCGAACGGCAGCACGACGGCCCGGACCACGCCCCAGCTGGTCGAGCCGAGCGCCAGCGCGGCCTCGCGTTCGCCCTGCGGGGTCTGGTCGAACACCTCGCGCATCACCGCGCAGGCGATGGGCAGGACCATCATCGCGACCACGATCCCGGCGATGAACGCCGACGACGCGTACGTCGCCCCGTCGAACACGGCCGCGTGCGGATCGGTGTCGACCTTGAAGATCGGTATCCACCCGAACCAGCTGGTGATCCACCGGGACACGTGGATGACCCACGGCTGGAACAGGAAGAATCCCCACAGGCCGTAGACGATCGACGGCACCGCGACCATCAGGTCGACCACCGCGACCAGCGTCTTCTTCAGCCCGCGCGGCGCCCACTGGCTGATGTACAGCGCGGTGCCGAGCGCGAGCGGGAACGCGAACAGGATCGCGACGGTCGCGATCACCACCGTCCCGAACAGCACCGACGCGACGCCGATCTTGTTCGCCTCGGGGTTCCACGCCTGCTCGGTGAAGAACTTCCAGCCGTACCGCTGCAGGGTCGGCTTCGCCTGGTAGGCGAGGAACACACCGATGCCGCCGGTGATCAGCAGCACCAGGCCGCCGCCGCCGCGGGCGATGATCCGGAACATCAGGTCGGACGGGGACAGCGACGACCGGAGCCGTCGCGGGGTGAGGGTCTCTTCGCTCACTGCTCCGGCTCTCGCTGGACGATGACAGGGGACAGGTACGCCGTCGTGATGACGGCATGCTCAACCGCTTGCGTAAAACGATGGAAAGCACGGCGCGCGTCGATCCGGCGGGCGAACACCACCGGGCACTGGACGTCGGTCCCGTCGTCGGTGGCGATCTCCCAGCGCCAGCGGCCGTCCGCGTCCCGGCGCAGTGTCGGCTCGGCCTCGCGGGCGAGCCGGCGGACCGAGACCAGCACGTCGAGCGGGGACCGTACGTCGCCGCGGCCGATCGCCAACGGGCGGTTGTTGCCGGACAGCAGCCGCCAGATCCGGTCACCGCCTCGTGGGTCCTCGAGGAACTGCATCCGCACCCCCACCGCTTCCCTCCAACCTCTCCCCCAGCGCAGTCGGTATGGAGCGTCACCAGATGCGGACAACGCGTAGTGAACTAGACCGAAGCGGGACATGAACACGATCGATGGCCAATCGACATTTCGCCGTAATGTACGGACAAAAGATTCCTGCTATTGCGGGTCCGGCTTTTGTGCCAGGGTTGAGCAATGACGTTCCTGATTACGGGCGCGACCGGAAACGCCGGCGGCGCGGTACTGCAATCGCTGGCGGCACAGGGCATCCCGGCGCGGGCGTTGGTCCGGACCACGACCGAACTGCCGGCCGGGATCGAGCCGGTCACCGGCGACCTCAATCGGCCGGAAACCTTCATCGATGCATTAGCCGGAAGCACCGGGATTTTCCTGCTCAGCGGTTACGAACGGCTCGCCGAATTACTCGCGAACGCGGTCCGGGCCGGGGTCCGGAAGGTCGTCGTACTGTCCAGCAGTTCGCTCGACGGCGAGCCGGCGAACGCGGTCGCCGGGTATCACCACGCCACCGAGGAAGCGGTCCGGGCCGCGGAATTGGATTGGACCTTTCTGCGGCCGAATTCGTTCATGTCGAACACGCTGCGGTGGCGCGACCAACCCACGACTCCGAGGTACTGCGGCTCACCGGGCCGGTCGCGCTGACACCGGTCGAGCAGGTCGCGGTCCTCGCGGAGGCGCTCGGCCGGCCGCTGACGGCGTACCCGATGAGCCGCGCGGAGACCCATGCGGAGCTGCAGGCCACGATGCCCGCACCGTACGCCGACGCGATCGAGTCGTTCTTCGGCGACGGCACGATCGACGAGACCTCGGTGAATACGACCGTTGCCGATGTCACCGGCCACCCGGCACGCACCCTGCAGAGCTGGGCGACGGAGAACCGCGCGCTATTCGGCCAGTAGCTGTTCGCGGAGGATGTCGGCGTGGCCGCGGTGCTGGGCGAACTCGCGGAGGACCTGCAGGTATACCCAGCGGAGCGTCCGTGGGCCTCTCGGGTGCCCGGTCACGACCGTGTCCAGGGGCAGGTCGGCGACGATCTCCCGTGCGGTGGCGCACGCCTGCTGGTGGGCGGCCGTCAGCGACGCGATCGTCTCGTCGTCGGCCAGCCGGAACGAGTCGTCCGGGTTCTGCCCCATCCCGAGCTCCCGGCGGGATTTGCCGGCCACGCCCTCCTCGAACCACACCCGCTGCATCCACGTGAGGTGCTTGAGCAGCCCGAGCAGCGTCGTCGCCGACGGGACGAGCCGGCGGCGGACCTGTTCCTCGCTCAGCCCGTCGAGCGTGGCCTCGATCGCACTGCGGTGCTCCTCGAGGAACGCCTCCAGCTGCGTCCGTTCGTCGTCCAGCAGTACGTCGAACGAGCCCATCAAACCCCCAGCGCTTCCAGGTATTCCGCCGAGCTACAGGTACTGCCCAGCCGGGGGAAAGCGTAGCTGACCGCGAACGCGTGGGCGTCGCCGTCCAGCCCGGTCATCGCGTCGGTGAGGAAGAACGTCTCGTACCCGAGATCGGACGCCGCGCGCCCGGTCGACTCGACGCCGAGGTTCGTCGCGATCCCGGCCAGTACGACGTTCGCGACGCCGCGGGACTGGAGCTCGGCGTCCAGCGACGTCCGGCCGAACGCGCCGATCGTTCGCTTCACGATCTCCAGGTCCCCCGGCTGCGACTCGGCCCCGGGCGCGAACCCGCTGCCGTCGGGCTGGACGTCGACACCCGGGCGCTCCACCCGGACGTTCACCACCAGCCCGCCGGCCTTCCGGGTCGCCGCGGCCAGTGCCACGGATCGCTCCAGTACGTCGGCGCCGCTCAACGGCGCGGTCGGCAACGCGACGATCCGTGACATCAGGTCGATCAGGACGAGCGCGGTACGGCGTCCTTCAAAAGGGTTCACGTGCCGAGCTTAAGATCGAGCACGTCGAGGCCCGCGAGGTAGCCGATTGCTGCCGCGTTCTTGCCGGTAACGGTCACGCTGAACTGGTGCGTACCGGCGGTCAGCTGAACGGTGCCCAGGTCAACGGTCTGGGTCCCGACCCCCGACGCCTGGTAGCCGTCGAACGGCACCGCCGTACCGCCGTCCACCTGGACGTCGAGGGTCCCGTAGTCGGCGGCCTTCGTGAGCACGGTGGACAGCTGGTACGACCCGGTCGTCGGGACCGAGAACGCGAACACCGCCTTGTCGCCGGCCTTCGCACCGTGGATCCACGCCTGCGCCCCACCGGACCAGCTGACCCCGCAGCAGTTTCCCTGCGGATCGACGGCAACGGTGGACGACACCGGCGGCAGCATCCCCTCCCCTTCGACCCGCAGCGTCCGCCCGCTCGTCCCCGTCACGGCCGCCGACCTACTCCCCACATTCCCGGCCAGATCGACAGCCGCCACGCGATAGCTCCAGCTCTCCCCCAGCCCGAGGCCGCGGTGCAGGAACCCGGGTAGCGGCGTCGTCCCCAAAAGCTTTTCGGTCCCACCCGCCTTCGTCCCGTACACGCTGTAGTACGCGACCCCACTCTCGTCAGCCACGTCCGACCAGGTCACGTTGATCGCGTTGTCGGGCCGGCCGGTGGCGGCGAGCCCGGTGACAGCGCCCGGCGCCCGGCGGTCGGCGTACGGCCTGGTGAGGGACTGGACGACGTACGACGACGCCGTCCACGCCGGGCCGGTCGGCCGGAGCTCGACGTCCAGGCGGTTGCGGCCCGCCGTGAGTGCTGCCGGGAGCTGGTAGTTGTCGTCGAGCCAGCGTTGGTGAGTGTTGCCGAGAGGTTGCAGCCAAGTGCCCGCATCCTTGCCGTTGACAACCACCTGCGCCGATTGCCCAGGACTGTTCTGGTCGCTGGTGCGGCGGAGGGTAACACCCTTGTTGGCAGGGTCGATTGCTAGCTGGAAGCGGACTGGTTGCGTGGTGGAGCGGACCTGGCCGGTCAGCGTGATGTCGTCGTGATCGCCTTCGTAGACTGACGTCAGGTCGGCCTGCGTGGCGTTGTCGGTGTACGCGTGCTGCTGACGGCTCGTGGCGCTGCCGACGTCGACGCGGTCGGTCTCGCGGGCGCCGAAACCGGCCGCCTTGTAGAGGAACGCGGTCGACCCGTAGATCGCGGGATGGTCGTCCTGCTGCCCGTGTTCGATGCCGAAGTCGAGCTGGTTCTCGAACGCGACCGAGTCGGTGATGTGCAGCCGCCAGGCGCCGTCGCACTCGTTCGTGCAGGACCCGGCGCGGACCTCGTGTGCGGAGTTGCCGTGGAACGGGGTCGAGTAGGTGCCGGCGTTGAAGTACCAGCCGGACTCGTAGTAGTCCTCGGTGCCGGTGCCGTGGATGGCCGGCGTCCGCTCGCCGTCGGCGTACACCCGCTCGTCGCCCTCGAGGTACCCGCGCGTGTTGCCGTCGGCAAGCAGTCCTTCCATGGTCTGCGAGACGCCGACGAACTTGCCGCGGCCGGCGACGTCCGCGAACGTCCAGTCGCTGCCCTGGGTGGTCTCGCCGCGCTTCGAGATCGCGGTGAAGTACCCGATCTTCCCGGTCGCCAGGTCAGCCGCCTTGCTGCCGTCGCGGGCGGCCGTCACCTCGGCCTGCCCCTTCAGCGGGTACGCCGTCGGGTTGACGAGCGTCACGGTCGCGCGGCCGACGTACGGCATCGGCCACCAGGACGAGTACCAGCCGTCGGGGTCCATCGCGAAGAACAGCGAGTGCACCGGGTTCTCGCCGAGGCCGGAGCCGAAGAACTCGCCGAGCGGGGCGTCGACACGCTTCTGCCCGTCGATCGTCACCTGGACGCGGACACCGGCGAGCAACGTGTCGGACGGCTTCACCCGGGCCGCGTCGGCGTCGGTCGCGGCGTACGTCATCGCGTGCTCGCCGCTCCAGTTCTGCTTGCTGATCGAGTAGTTGTGGGCCTGCTCGTCGGCGACGTGGTTCGGGCCGACGTCCAGCTTGTCGCCGGAGTCCACCCAGTACGCGAACTCGTTGAAGTCCAGGTCCGACGACACGAACTGGTTGGTGATCGTGATCTGCGACTTGCCCGCGGTCAGCGACGCCGGCAGGTCCACGGACTGGTCGTACCATTGCGCGCCCTGCGCCTTCAGCGGCGCCCATTCGCCGGCCGGGGCGCCGTCGACGAGGATCTTCGCGCGCTGGTTGCCGATCCGCAGGTCCATCCGCCGGGTCAGTTTCACGCCGGTGTTCGCCGGGTCGATCTTCATCGTGAACGTACTGCCGCCGAGGAACGCGCGGCCGTCGTCCGCCAGGCTCTTCAGGTCCAGCCCGACGATGTCCGGCAGCTTCAGCCGGAGCGCGCTCAGCTCACCGGGGCCATACGTGTCCGCCAGCGTGACTTGCTTGCCCGGGGCAAGGTTCAGCGGCGTGGACGTCGTCCGCGCGCCGGGCTGGGCCGGCTTCGGGTCCTTCGTCCCGGCCGCGTTCAGCAGCTTGAGGACATCCTCGGCCTTGTCGGTCGGGTCGAACGTCGAGATGCCGTTCGCGTCCGGGAACTTGCGGTAGTCGACGTGGTAGAAGAGCGGGTTGTTCTGGGTGGTGATCCGCATCGAGGACCGGTACGGCATCGGCACCCGGATGTACACGCCGCCGCTGGACTGCACGCCGTTCGCGACCAGCGGGTAGCTGAACGGGGCGCCGAGCTTGCCGTCGACGATGTCCTGCAGCGAGCCGTGCAGTACCTGCTTGCCGTCCAGCTCGACGGTGATCGTGCCGGTCTTGGTCACGTTGCCGTCGTCGCGGGTGAACCAGATCGACGCAACCTCGCCGGCGCCGCTCGCCTCGGCGATCACGCAACCCGCGTCCGTCGTCCGCAGACACGAGTACGTGCCGTCGAAGCCGTCGTTGTTGGTGCCGTCGCGGCCGAAGCTCGAGAACTGTTTGGTACGGACGCCGGTCTGGAGTTCGGGTAACCGGTCCAGGTTCCGGTACACCTGCCAGCCGACCGGACCGTTGTCGTTTCCCGGTGGAGCTGCCGATGCGGTGGTGGGTAAGGCGAGCAGTGCGCAGGCTGTGAGGGCGATGGCACGACGGAGCATGGGCGGGTTCCTTCGTGGTGGGAAATCGATTTCTGAGATGTTTACCACCGATGTTTCCCGATGAGAAGGCCTCAGGCAGACTGGACCCCGCACACAACTTCAGACTCTGCAGGAGATTCGATGAGTTCTGCTAAAGCCCAGATCGGCGTCACCGGCCTTGCGGTGATGGGCCGCAACCTGGCCCGGAACCTCGCGCGCAACGGGTTCCGCGTCGCCCTGCACAACCGGTCCCAGGCGCGCACCGACTCGCTGGTCGCGGAGTTCGGCTCCGAGGGCGAGTTCGTCCCGTCCACCGACCTGGCGGGCTTCGTCGAGTCGCTGGAGCCGCCGCGCCGGGTGATCGTGATGGTCAAGGCCGGCGCCCCGACCGACGCGGTGATCGACGAACTGGTCCCGCTGCTCGACGAGGGCGACATCGTCGTCGACGCCGGCAACGCGCACTTCCTGGACACCCGGCGCCGCGAGGCCGCGCTGAAGGAAAAGGGCCTGCACTTCGTCGGCTCCGGCGTCTCCGGCGGCGAGGAGGGCGCGCTGAACGGCCCGAGCATCATGCCCGGCGGCTCCCCCGAGTCGTACGCCGCACTCGAGCCGATGCTGACCAAGATCTCCGCGCACGTGAACGGCGAGCCGTGCTGCGTGCACGTCGGCCCGGACGGCGCCGGCCACTTCGTGAAGATGCTGCACAACGGCATCGAGTACGCCGACATGCAGCTGATCGCGGAGGCGTACGACCTGCTCCGGCACGTACTCGGGCTGTCCCCGGCCGAGCTCGCGGACGTGTTCCGGGAGTGGAACACCGGCGACCTCGAGTCGTTCCTGATCGAGATCACCGCCGAGGTGCTCAGCCAGACCGACCCGACCACGGGCGGCCCGTTCGTGGACGTCGTCCTCGACCAGGCCGAGCAGAAGGGCACCGGCCGCTGGACGGTCCAGTCCGCGCTCGACCTCGGCATCCCGGTCAGCGGCATGGCCGAGGCCGTCTTCGCGCGCTCGCTGTCCGGCGACGTCGTACGGCGGGAAGCGGCCGCCGGCGTCCTGCCCGGTCCGGGCGAGGTGAAGGCGGACGTCGACCGGGAGCAGTTCATCGAGGACGTGCGGCACGCGCTGTACTCGTCGAAGCTGGTCGCGTACGCGCAGGGCTTCGACGCGATCCGGGCCGCCAGCGAGGAGTACGGCTGGGACATCGACCTCGGCGCGATGGCGACGATCTGGCGCGGCGGCTGCATCATCCGGGCCCGCTTCCTGGACCGCATCAAGGAGGCGTACGACCGGAACCCGGAGCTGCCGTCGCTGCTCGTCGACGACTACTTCCGGGACGCGGTCGCCGGCGGCCAGGAGGCCTGGCGCCGGGTGGTCGCGACCGCGGCCACGGTCGGCGTACCGGCACCTGGCTTCTCGGCCGCCCTGTCGTACTACGACGGCCTCCGCGCGGAGCGGCTGCCTGCCGCGCTGATCCAGGGGCTGCGTGACCTGTTCGGCGCGCACACGTACAAGCGCGTGGACCGCGAGGGGAGCTATCACCTGGAGTGGTCGGGCGACCGTTCCGAGAGCACCCAGTAGACGGCGACCGCAGCCACACACAGGAAGCCCGCAGCACCGCGGCTGGCCACGGTGAACCCGTGTCCGGCCGCGACGGTGCTCAGCAACGCAGTACCGAGTGATGCGCCGACCTGTTGCGACGTCATCACCATGGCGCCGGCGACCGCACTGTCGGGGCCGGCGCCGAGGGTGGCGGTGCTGTTGGCAGTCACCAGCACCCATCCGGCACCCAGGCCGACCAGCAGGAACACCGGCATTACATGCAGCCAGTAGCTGCTGTCCGGTTGCAATAACCCGAGCAACGCAAGTCCTGCGGCGATGGTCAACAGCCCCGGGCAGATGAGCGTTCTTACGTTGGCTTTCGCGAGTAGCCGGCTCACGGCGCGTACGCCGACCATCAGGCCGACTGTCAGCGGCAGGAAGCTCAGACCTGCGCGGATCGGCGAGTAATGGCGGACGGTCTGCAGGTAGAACGTCAGGAAGAACAATGCAGCGAACATGCCGATGGCCAGGCTAAACACGGCCAGATACGAGCCGCCGCGCTTACGGTCTCTCAGAACCCTCAGCGGCAGCAGCGGGTTGCGTACACGAGCCTGCACGGCCAGGAACGCTGCCAGCAGCGCTACACCGACACCGAGGGATGCATAAGTCAGCGGTGCACCCCAGCCGTCCGACTCTGCTCGGGCGAAGCCGAACATGACCGCCATCAGCCCTGCCGTCGCCAGCAACGCCCCTAGTACGTCCACGCGCACTCCGGCGGTGCGTTCAGCCGGTTGGACGGCGTACACGATGCCTGCCGCGGCCAGGGCGGCGATGGGGACGTTCACGTACATGGACCAGCGCCAGTCGAGGTACTGCGTCAGTACGCCGCCGGCCAGCACGCCCAGGCCCGAGGCGCTGCCCATCACCGCGCCGTAGATCCCGAACGCCTTGCCACGCTCGGCCGGCAACGGGAACGACGCCGCGAGCGTGGCCAGCACGGCCGGCGTCAGCAAGGCCCCGAAGACACCCTGCATCGCCCGCCCGGCCAGCAGCATGGATCCGCTCGTCGCAGCCCCGCCGAGCGCGGAGGCAGCCGCAAAACCGGTCAGCCCGATCAGGAGCGCCCGCCGCCGCCCGATCAGGTCGCTCAACCGTCCGCCGAGCAGCAGAAACCCGCCGTACCCGAGCGCGAACAACGTGATCACCCACTGCCGCGCCGGATCCGACATCCCCAGGTCCTGCTGCATCGACGGCAGCGCGATGTTCACGATCGTCAGATCGATCCCCACCATCAACTGCGCCGCCGCCACCGCCCCCAACGCCCACCACCGCCGCACGTCCAGCTGCGGTCCAGCCTCAGTCTGCATGTCCTCATCCTTAAGTGAACAGCTGTAGTGCTACGACTGTAGGGCAACATCCGTTGCAATACAATCGGCCGCATGGATGGCGCGAGTACGCGAAGCCGGAACCGGCGCGGGCAGGGCGAGCTGCTGCGGCGGGAGATCATCGACGCGGCGTTGCGGATGCTGAACGAGCTCGGTGACGACGAGGCGCTGTCGTTGCGTGCGGTCGCCCGCGAGGTCGGGATCGCGGCGACGTCGGTCTACATCCACTTCGCGGACCGCGACGAACTGGTGTTCGCGGCACTCGAGCAATGCACCGGCGACCTCCTGCGCGACCTGGAGGCAGCCGAGGCGTCCGGCGGCGACAATCCCGTACGGCGGCTACGCGCGCGGCTACTGTTCCTCGGCAGCTGGACGCGCGACTACGCCGGCCTCTACAAGGTGCTGCACGAGAGCACACTGAACCGCCGCAGGAACCTGATCTTCAAGGAGGAGCTGTCGGTCCGCGCGATCGCCGCGGTGCAGGCGTGCATGGACGCCGGGCTCGCACCGGCGGGTGACGCGGCGGCGGTCGCGCTCGATCTGCGCGCGGCGGTGCACGGCGCGGTCTCGATCCGGATCAACGAGCCGGAGGCGTCGCTGCCACCGCTCGAGGACCAGATCGATCGCTTCCTCGGCAAGCTGGTTGGCGTCTCGATCGAACATATGTTCTAATAACGGTCCAGCGCCAGTCAGAAGGAGATCGCCGCAACGATGACTGTAGACACCTTCGCAGTAGAAGCACCCGCAGACCTGGTCGACACTCCCGACGTTGTCGAGACTCCTGTCGAGACTCCTGCCGAGACCGCCGAGGTCGTCGAGCCGCCGAAGCCGAAGAAGGCTCCGGCGAAGAAGGCGGCCGGCAAGAAGGCCAAGACCATCGAGCTCACGCTGACCGTCACCGGCACGGCCGACGGCGAGTGGCACGCCGAGCTCAAGCAGGGCACGACGTACCTGGCCCGCGACCTGGCCGTCGCCGCGGCCGCGGTGTCGCGCGCGGCCAAGGAGCTGCACGAGGACCTGTCGACCCCGATCGACGAGGTGATCGAGGAGGCCCGCTCACAGCAGGCCGCCAAGGTCGCCGCGCTCGAGGCCGAGCTGGAGGCCGCCCGCAAGGCGCTCGCCGACCTCGATTGACGGGAGGCCCGATCCCGGCGCAGTCTTCCCGTGGTGGTCAACTTCCCTGATGACCACGGGCAGGGCCCGTCCGCAACTGTGTGAGGTGGTTGCGGGCGGGTCCTGGACACCCCAGCCTCTTGCCCTGAGCAACAACCGGGGAACGGGGCATGAACACGGTGTGACCGGAACGGCACGCCGAAGTGGTGGGCACGGGGCGGGGCCAGGCCTTACCGTGGGTGATCTGCGGGTTTGGCCGCTCCGGGGTGAGAAGGGGTCAGATGAGCACTCTCCAGGACCTGGGTTCGCTGCTGATGGTGCGCGGCGCGGACGAGCTCGACCATGCGGGCGGCACGCTGTACGTGCACCTGCACCGGGTGGCCAAGCGGCTCGGTTCGCTCGGCGCCTCCGACACGCTGGTGCTGGCCGCGCTGGCGCACGCGGCGTACGGAACCGACGGCTATCCGACGCATCTGTTCGACTGGCAGACCGAGCGTCCGGTACTGGAGTCGGTGATCGGCGCCGACGCCGAGGCGATCGTCTACCGGTACGGCGCGTGCGACCGGGAGACGACCTGGCGGGACCTGGCCGAGCACCGCACGGTCACCGACCGTTTCACCGGCACGTCGGAGGAGCTCGACGCCGCGGACCTGCGGGACTTCGTCGACCTGACGATCGTGAACGAGCTCGACGTCCTGGATCACGACGCCGAGCGGGCCGAGCAGCTGGGCCCGTTCCTCCAGGAGCTGTTGCCGCGCTGGCAGTCGCTCGCCTCCCCGGCGGTCCTCGCCGAGGCCGGACGGATCGTGCACCTGTAACACTGGGGGCGTGAAACGGTTCCTGTGGCGGGGGTTCCTGGGACTTCTCGGGCTCTGGCTGATCGTCACCCTCGCGTCGTTCGGCTACAACTTCGCCACCAACGGAACGGCCGCACCACCACCCGGCCTCAAGTACGTCGAAGCCGGCGGCATCAACACCCGCTACGACACCTGGGGTACGTCGGGCACGCCCGTGGTTCTCGTCCACGGAGCAGCCGAGTCCGTCGACACCTGGTCCCGACTGGTGCCGATCCTCGCGAAGAACCACCGCGTCTACGCGTACGACATCACCGGCTACGGCTACTCCGAGCGCAAGGCGCCGTACACGATCGAGCATCTCGCGGGCCAGCTGCTCGGGTTCCTGGACGCGATGCAGCTCGGTGGGCCGGGCCAGCCGCGGCCGATCCTGGTCGGGCACTCGCTCGGCGCCGGGGTCGCGGCCGAGGCAACGCTGGAGGCGCCGGACCGGGTCGGCGGGATCATGTTCCTGGACGGCGACGGCCTGCCGCTGCCGGGCGGGAAGCCGGGTCCGCCGAGCTGGCTGATCGTCCCGCCGTACCGGACGTCGCTGTTCCGGCTGGTGCTCGACCAGGGCTGGTTGCTGAAGAAGATCTACAACAGCGTGTGCTCCCCCGACTGTCCCCAGATGGACGTCGACGAGTGGACCCGCCCGTTCCGGCAGCCCGGCGCGGAGCAGGCCGTGTGGCAGATGACCGCGAACGGGATCCCCGCGGTCCCACCCGACCGCCTCGCGAAGCTGAAGGAGCTGAAGCTCCCGAAGTCGGTGGTCTTCGGCGCGAAGGACACCAGCGGCGGCAACGCGGCCGAGACCGCGACCCGGATCGGTGCGCCCGCCCCGACGCTGATCCCGAACGCGAACCATCTGACGCCGATCTCGGACCCGGGACCGGTCGCGGCGGCGATCGACGCACTTCGCTGATCGCAGATTCCTGGAATTCCGGTCGCTGCCGACGGATGATCGGGTCATGGCCCGATACGAAGTGGTTGCGCGTGCGAAGCCCGATCGGCGACTCTCCAACGCCGACTACATCGACCTGGCCCTGCACTCCTGGTCACTGGACAAGGGGATGCGGTTCCAGCGGATCGAGGACCTGCCGGACGGCTCGATCGCGATCGTGCTGCAGCGGAAGATGTCGCCGCTCAAGCACGACGCCGCCTGCGCGATGGCGAACCGCAGCCTCGCCCAGCTCGGCATCGCGGCCCGCGACGTCCAGCGGATCGACCTGCACCGGATGAGCCGCAAGGGTGGCCGGGCGCTGGTCCGCTCCTGGTCCGGCCCGAACAACCCGCCCGGTCCGGGCACCGCCGGCGACCGCGAACCGCGGCGGCCGAAGCCGACGCCGCCGCACCTGCGGGAGCACCTCACGGAGTGAAGACCTCGAACCGCGCCGCGTACTTCGTGCCGAGCAGCGTCCCGGCCGGGCGCGAGGCGCCTTCGAGGAACTCCTCCGGATCGAAGGCCTGCGCCAGCCCGTCGAGGTAGGCCTTGTGCGCGTTCAGCGACCGCAGCCCGACCTCGAAGGTCTCGGTCGTGTCCACTCCGTGCCGCGAGTTCGGCGACCCGGCCGCCCAGACCTGCCGTACGCCGTCCCACTTGTCGCCCGCATCCGGGAAGATCCACCGGTTCGCGGCGTCCCGGACCGCGTCGAGCGTCGCCCGCCCGGTGTTGATGTGGTCGGCCTGGTTGAGCGCCGCCGCGCCGTCCCAGGTGTCGCGGAAGTTGTTGGTGATCACGATCTCCGGCTGGTGCCGCCGGATCGCGGCGGTGATCACGCGGCGGAGCGCGACGCCGTACTCGATCGTGCCGTCGGGCTGGCCGAGGAACTCGACCGCCGACACCCCGACGATCCGGGACGACTCGATCTGCTCGGCCTCCCGCAGCGGGCCGCACTCGGCCGGGTCGACGCCGTCGATCCCCGCCTCCCCGGATGTCAGCAGGCTGTACACGACCTGCTTGCCCTGCCCGGTCCAGCGCGCGATCGCGGCCGCCGTACCGAACTCCAGGTCGTCCGGGTGCGCGACGACCGCGAGCGCCTTGTGCCAATCCTCGACAACCGGTTCAAGCTCCATGTCCAGAGGCTAAGCCCCGAAGACCTGCCGGGTGTAGGCGTTCTCGAAGACCCGCTGCGGGTCCAGCCGGTCACGGACCGCGAGGAAGTCGTCGAAGCGCGGGTACCGGGCGCGCAGGTCGGCTGCGGTCAGCGTGTGCAGCTTGCCCCAGTGCGGCCGGCCGCCGTAGTCGGCGACGATTTTCTCGAAGGCCCGGAAGTACGGGTCGTGCGGCAGCCGGTGGTACTGGTGGATGGCGATGTACGCCGTCGCGCGGCCGGACGCGGTGGACAGCCAGATGTCGTCCGGCGCGGCGACCCGGACCTCGATCGGGAACGGGATCCGCTCGCCGGACCCGTCGATCCAGTCCCGCAGCCGGCGCAGTACCTCGACCACATGCTCCCGCGGTACGGCGTACTCCGACTCCCGGAACACCACGTTCCGCTCCGAACAGAACACCTTGTACGACGCGTCGACGTACTCGCGGGCCGACAGCGCGCGGGACGCGAGCTGGTTGATCCGCGGCACCATCGCGGGCCGCCGGACCGCGAGGCGGTTGGTCAGCTCGAACACCTTGTTCGACAGCAGCTCGTCGTCGACCCAGCCGCGGACCCGGCCGACCGGCGCCGCGGCGACGTTCGCGCCGACCCGGTTGTTCCGCTTGGTGAGCGCGATGCCGGTGTGCGGGAACCAGTAGAACTCGAAGTGATCGTTGCCGTCGGCAAATTCGTCGAACCCGTCGAGGACGTCGGCCAGCGGTAGCGGCATCTCCTGCGCGCGGAGCAGGAACGCGGGCACGCACTGCAGGGTCAGCGAGCTGATCACGCCGAGCGCGCCGACCGAGATCCGGGCCGCGGCGAACACGTCCGGGTGTTCCTCGGCCGAGCAGTGCAGCACCGACCCGTCCGCGGTGACCAGGTCGAGCCCGACGATCTGGGTGGCCAGGCCGCCGAGCTTCGCGCCGGTCCCGTGGGTGCCGGTCGAGATCGCGCCGGAGATCGTCTGCTTGTCGATGTCGCCGAGGTTCGCCATCGCCAGGTCGAAGGCGGCGAGGCCCGCGTTCAGCTTCCGCAGGCCGGTGCCGGCGCCGACCGTGACCCGGCCGGACGCCTGGTCCGCGTGCAGGATCGAGGACAGGCCGTCCAGCTGGACCATCACCTCCTGCGGCACCGAGCAGCCGGTGAACGAGTGCCCGGCGCCGACCGCCTTCAGCTTCTTGCCCTGCTCGGCGGCAGTCTTCACCGCGGCCGCGAGCTCGTCGACCGATCCGGGGCGTAGGGCCTCGATGCCGGTCGCCGACTCGGTGCCGGACCAGTTCCGCCAGGTGCTCATCCGAAGTTCTTCCCTTCGCCCCGGTACGTCGTGAGCTCGCGGACGTTCTCGCCGTCGATCGCATGCAGCACGTCGAACCGTTCCAGCATCTCGCCTGCCTTCGCGTAGCGCATCCACACCCGGTCGCCGATCCGCAGCCGGTCCGCTTCCGCGCCCTGCACGGGCGTCTGCACCTCGCCGGCTCCTTCGGTCCCGAGCAGCTTCAGCCCTCGCGGCTCGGTCGGCGCCGGGAGCCGGGACTTCTTGGCCGGACCGGACGCGACGTACCCGCCGCCGAACAGCGTCGCGATCCGCGGGGCGGGCCGGCGTACGACGTCCAAGGCGTACGCCATCGCGTGCTCGGGCTGGAAGATGTCGTACTTGTCGAAGAGGGTCGGGCCGTACAGGCCGGAGCCGGCGGTGACCTCGGTGACGACCGGGTCGGCGCTGCTGATCTCCAGGCTGCCGGTGCCGCCGCTGTTCACGATCCGCAGCGGGGCGACCTGCTTGACCGCGTCGACGACCGCGCCGCGCCGGTCCGCGAGCTCCGCGGCCGAGCGGCGCTTCACCCAGCGGACGGCGGGCGAGGTGTCCGGCAGGCCGGCGATCTGCGCCTCGTAGAACATCACGCCGGTCAGCTCGAACGCGCTGTCGGCGGCCACGGTCCGGGCCAGGGTCGCGACGTCGGTCGCGGTCCGCAGCGGGGACCGCCGGACGCCGAGGTGCTGACCGAAGATCCGCAGCGAGGCGTCGACGTCCAGGCAGACCTGGATCCGGGCGGTCCCGGTCGCGGTCGCTTTGATGAGGCCGAGGTGCTCGGGCGAGTCGATCATCAGCGTGATCCGGGACGCCGCCTCGGGGTCCTCGGAGAGTTCGCGGAGCGCCGACCGGTGCGTGGTCGGGTAGCCGAGCAGGATGTCGTCGACGCCGTTCCGGGCCAGCCAGAGCGCCTCGGGCAGCGCGTAGCTCATCACGCCGTGGAACCCCGGCCGCTCCAGCGCGGCGGCGATCAGCGGACGGCAGCGGACCGACTTCGACGCGACCCGGATCGGCGTCCCGGCGGCCCGGCGTACCAGGTCGTCGGCGTTCCGGCGGAACGCGGCCAGGTCGATCACGGCGTACGGCGCGTCGAGCTGCACGGTCAGACGGGCATACCGGTCGAAGTCACCCATAACCGGAGTGTAGGTCACGAAATACTGAAAGGTAATACATCTTTGAGGTGAACCAGGGATTCTCACGGGCGCGACCCGCGGCCCACCCGGGCGAGGGTGAAGGCGAACCCACTCGGAAAGGTCTCCCATGAACATCAGCCGCCGCACCCTCCTCAAGACCGCCGCCGCGACCACCCCGCTCCTGCTGACCGGTGCAACACCCAGCCTCCCCCCGTTCGGCCCGGTCCGGCAGATCGACGCGGGTGTTCTGAACGTCGGGTACGTCGAGCTCGGCCCGGCGAGCGGCACACCGGTCGTCCTGCTGCACGGGTTCCCGTACGACATCCACAGCTTCGAGGAGGTCGCCCCGCTGCTCGCCCGGCGCGGCTACCGGGTGGTCGTCCCGTACCTGCGCGGCCACGGCAGTACGACGTTCCGCTCGGCGTCGGCACCGCGGAACGTGGACCAGGCCGCGTTCGCGCTGGACGTACTCGCGCTGATGGACGCCCTGCGGATCGAGCGCGCCGTGCTGGCCGGGTACGACTGGGGCTCACGGACGGCGGACATCATCGCGGCGCTCTGGCCGGAACGGGTACGCGCGCTGGTGTCGGTCACCGGGTACCTGATCACGAACCTGGAGGCGAACAAGAAGCCGCTCCCGCCCGCGGCCGAGAACGCCTGGTGGTACCAGTACTACTTCGCCACCGAGCGCGGCGCGCAGGGGCTGCATGAGTACAAGCGGGAGCTCGGCGAGTTCATCTGGAAGTTCAACTCGCCGACCTGGAAGTACAGCGCGGCGACGTACGCGCGGACCGCGGCGGCGTTCGACAACCCGGACTACGAGGCGATCGTGATCGGGAACTACCGCTGGCGGCAGAGCCTGATCCCGGCCGAGCCGGAGTACGCGGCGCTGGAGGCCAAGCTGCAGAAGGCGCCGACGATCGCGGTGCCGACGATCACGATCGACGGCAGGCACGACCCGTTCACCCCGGCGGGGAACGGGTCGTCGTACCGCGAGCACTTCGTCGGACGGTACGAACACCGCACGGTCGACGTCGGGCACAACGTCCCGCAGGAGGCGCCGCGGGAATTCGCCCGGGCGGTCGTGGACGTCAGTCGATGACGGCTTCCAGGGCTGGTACGACGGTGTGCGCCCAGTCGGCCTGTTGCGCCGCCGCGGTGGACGTTGTTGCCAGGAGGGCGACTGTTGCGCCCTTCACGACAGACAGGTCTACGTAGGACTCTGCGCCGGAGTACGAACGGACCGCGGTGGCTGCTGTGGTGGTGGCCCAGAGCTGTTGGATGGAGAGGTCGCCGCCTGAGCCGCAGGCTTGCATGCGGCTTTGGTAGCCCTGGAAGTACGCGCTCGCGTTAGCCGCGTTCTTGAAGCGCAAGAGCAAGGCCGTGGCGGGTAGGGCGTCGTTGGTGCGGTAGCTGCCGGTCAAGGCGTACACCGGGACGGGGAGGGAGCCGTTGACGGGTTGGCCGGAGCAGCCGGACGGTAGGGCTTCGTACGACGCCTGGTGGGCGTCACGGCGGCGCGTCCAGGTCTTGTTGCCGACAAAGCCCGCCTCGGCGCCGCCTGGGTCGGTGTAGGTCGTCCAGCCGGCGCCTAGTTTCTCCGGTGCCGGCAGGTTGCCGGCTGTGAGCGGTCCGGCGCTGGCCGGCGGTGGAGCGGTCGCCTGCTCCGGGAGCTGCGGCGGGACGGCTGCATCCGTCGGCTGATCGGTAGACGCGTAGTGCTGGGGACAGGCACCGTACCGCTGACTGTGCTCGGGATCGCCTGTGACGGAGTCGGCTGCACAGCAACGGGTTGCGAACTGCACGCTGTCAGCACGACCGTGAGCCAGCAGGCAGCTACGAGGGCCTTCACTTCGGCTCGAAGTGCTGGTAGTCGGGCTTGGCCCAGCCGGCGCCCCAGAAGTAGCCCTGGCCGACCAGGGCCTTCGTGGTGACGCTGTTCGCGAACAGCATGCCCGGGCGGACCGCGGCGCGGTTGCGGTACGCCAGCCCGTTCGACGGGTACCAGACGCCGTTCGCGGCCAGGTACGGGTTCTCGACGGTGTTGATGTCGATCGCCCAGCCGTACGAGTGCGGCGACAGCGAGTACGGGTCGCCGGTCACCCGGCGGCAGTTGAACGCCGACGTGTTGTCCGCCGCCATCGCCCGGACGTCGTTGCCGCCGAACACGTCCACCCGGCGCATCTGCCGGATCGGGAACCTCGCCGCGAACGTCGAGGTCCAGACCGTGATCATCTTCGCGACCGCCGCGTCCCGGAGGATCAGCTCGCCGCGGTGCACGCGGCCGTCGAAGCCCCAGTAGTTCAGCTGCAGCAGCCGCAGCGACGACGGCTTCACGGGACAGCCGGCCCGGTACGTGTTCGGCACCATCGCGGCGGAGACGGCGTACACCTTGGGGTTGAGTGCCGCCTTCACCACGATCTTGGCGAGCGGGGAGTACTCCATTGCGGCCTGGTTGACGCCACGGGTGACCACGCGGACGGTGCGGGTGGCCGGCAGGTCGTCGGGGACCCGGAGCCGGAAGTTGCCTTTGGCATCCATTGTCGCGACGTTCAGCAGCTGCCACTTGCCGCCGCCGAGGTACTGCTGGAGCGCGACTTCCTTGCCCGGTTCGGCCGGGACCAGCTTGCCGGTGACGGAGACGCCGGTGAGCGTCGCGTACCAGGCGGCCGGGGTGACGAGGACGATCTTCCGGTCCTGGATCGGCACCGTCCGGTAGTCCGAGATCGCGAGCGCGGTCTCGGCCTTGACGCCGATCATCGTGCGGAACGCCCAGCTGCCGGTGGCCGCCGACACGTAGCTGAAGCGGTACGCGCCGCCGGCCGTGGTGCGGGTGGAGCCGCGCAGCACCCAGGCGCCGGGGACGCGCTGCCAGAGCGTGACGTACGAGCCGGTGATCGGCTTGCTGATCCGGCCGGTGAAGACGGTCGGCCGGTCCTCCCAGGACGGGGCAGGTTGGTCCAGCGTGATCGACCAGTCCGGCGTCGGCGTCGGCGACACCACGGCCGGAGTCGGTGTCAGGGTTGGTGTTGGTGTTGGTGTTGGTGTGACACCTGCCAGCAGTACCGCCACGATCCCGAGCAGCCGCATCCGTCTTCCCTCCCTGGACATCACCTACCTCTGTTAGAGGCGGTCACACCCGCGGGACGTCACACGGAATCGCGAAGTTTCTACTCCTGCAGCCGTTTCACCGCCGCGTCGATGCGCTCGTCGGTCCCGGTCAGCGCGACCCGGATGTGCCGCTCGCCGGCGGTGCCGTAGAACGCGCCCGGCGCGACCAGGATCCCCTTGTCGGCGAGCGCTCCGACGGAGCCGTACGCGTCGTACGACGGGTGCGAGGCCCACAGGTACAGCCCGCCGTTCGACAGCGTGATCTCCCAGCCTGCCTCGGTCAGGGCGTCCCGCAGGACCGCGCGGCGGCGCAGGTACCGGCCGCGCTGCTCCTCCACGTGCGCGTCGTCCGCGAAGGCCGCCGCCATCGCGGCCTGGATCGGGGACGGCACCATCAGCCCGGCGTGCTTGCGGACCGCGAGCAGCTCGGTCACGACGGTCGGGTCGCCCGCGACGAAGCCGCCGCGGTACCCGGCCAGGTTGGAGCGCTTGGACAGCGAGTGCACCGCGAGCAGGTTGTCGAAGCTGCCGCCGGACACGTCCGGGTGCAGCACCGACACCGGCTTCTCGTCCCAGCCGAACTCCGTGTAGCACTCGTCGCTGACCAGGAGTACGTCGTTCGCCCGGGCCCACTCGACCGCGCGCCGCAGGTCCGCCGCCGGGGTGATCTCGCCCGACGGGTTGCGCGGCGAGTTCAGGTACGCGACCCGGACCGGTCCGTCGTACGCCGCCGGGTCCGCGACCGGGACGCTGGTCGCCCTCGCGAGCGCGGCACCAGCCTCATACGTCGGGTAGGCCAGGTCCGGGATCAGCACGGTGTCGCCGGCGCCGATGCCGAGCAGCGTCGGCAGCATCATGATCAGCTCCTTGGTGCCGATCACCGGCAGCACGCCGGCCTTCGGGTCGACACCGATGACGCCGAGCCGCCGCTCCATCCAGTCCACCGCGGCCTGCCGCGCCGCCGACGTACCGATCGTCGTCGGGTACGCCGGGGCGTCCGCCGCGTCGGCCAGCGCCTGCTTCACCAGCTCCGGCACCGGGTCGACCGGACTGCCCACGGACAGGTCGACGATGCCGTCGGGATGCGCGGCCGCCTTCTGCTGATAGGGGGCGAGCTTGTCCCACGGGAAGTCGGGCAGGCGGCTGGAGGTCTCGAAGATCACCCGGCCATTCTCCCCCAAACGCTCGGCGGCTGTGATCCGCTGTCCACAACGCCAGCGAACACTACGATCGGTCCCGTGACATACGACGTGGCCGTGGTGGGCGGCGGGGCGATGGGATCGGCCGCCGCGTGGGCGCTGGCGGCCGCGGGCCGGGAGGTCGTCGTACTGGAGCAGTTCACGCTCGGTCACGACCGGGGCGGGTCGCACGGCGCCACCCGGCTGTACCGGGCCGCCGTGGACGACGCCGAGATCGCGGAGCTCACCGAACGCGCCAGGCCGTTGTGGCGGCAGTTGGAGTCGGAGTCGGGCGAGACCCTGCTCGAGGAGACGGGTGGGATCGACCACGGGATGAGCGTCGCGGTCGTCGACGGGTTCCGGTCGTTGCATGGGGCAACCGGATCGGTACTGCCGGCGGCGGAGGCGGCCGAGCGGTGGCCAGGGTTCCGGTTCGAGACGCCTGTGCTCTTTCAGCCCGGTTCTGGACGCCTGTACGCCGAGCGGGCGGTTCACGCGCTGCAGGTCGTGGCTGGTCGTTCCGGCGTCGAGTTTCGCGTGCAGTCACCAGTACGGGCGCTACGGACCCGGGACGGACTGGTCGAGCTCGACGTACCGGGTGGGGCTGTGAGGGCTCGGCAGGTCGTGGTGACGGCAGGACCATGGACACCGAAGGTCGTGGACGGGCTGGTGCCGTTGCCGCCGTTCACGGTCACACAGGAACAGCCACGGTTCTTCGCGCCGGTGTCCGACGGGCTGGAGTGGCCGAGCTTCGTACACCACGGGCCGACCAGCTACGGCCTGTACGAGCCAGGGTCCGGCGTTAAGGTCGGTCTGCACGCAACGGGGCCTGTAGTGGACCCCGACGCGCGTGACTTCCAGCCAGAGCCCTCCCGGGACGCACAGCTGCTGCAGTACGTCGAGAACTGGTACCCAGGGCTCGACCCGACCCGGTCGACGGCGATCAGCTGTCTGTACGACAACACGCCCACGGCGGACTTCGTGATCGACCGCGCCGGACCGGTCACGGTGGCCGCCGGGTTCTCCGGGCAGGGCTTCAAGTTCGTGCCGCTGGTCGGCGCGTTCGTCCGCGACCTGGTCACCGGCGGGCCAGACACTCCCGCACGGTTCAGGTTTCAGAGATAGAGGCCGGTCTGGCCGTCCTCGAGGCGACCGGCCGCGACCGCGTGCAGGTCGCGCTCGCGCAGCAGGATGTAGTCGTCGCCGCGCACCTCCACCTCGGCCCGGTCCTCCGGGTCGAACAGCACCCGGTCGTCGACCTCGACGGTGCGCACGTTGGCGCCGATCGCGACCACCTTCGCCCACGACAGCCGGCGGCCCATCTGGGCCGTGGCGGGGATCAGGATGCCCGCCGACGACTTCCGCTCGCCCTCCTGCTCGACCGAGACCAGGACCCGGTCGTGCAGCATCCGGATCGGGAGCTTGTCGTCGGAGAGCCGCTTGCGAGGAGTCACCGGCGACCCACCAGCCGGCGGATCACCAGCAGTACGCCGACCACGCCGACGACCGCACCGGCGACCGCGACGATCTTCTGGGTGCGCAGCTGCCCGTCCTCGTCGAAGACCTGGGACTTGGCCTGCTCGACCTGCCGCTCGAGCACGGCCTTCGGGTTCGCCCGGTCGACCAGCTCGTCCACGGTGGAGGCCAGGCGCTCCCGGGTGGCGGCGATGTCCGCCTCGATCTGCTCGGCGGTCCGAGCCTTCGTGTCCGACACGTGTCGGCTCCCTTCCGTCGGCGGGGCATGCCCCGATCTGCCCCGGTCACCCCCATCCTCGCAGGTCAGCCCCGCAAGTCCACGACCACCTTGATGTCTTCCGGTTCCCGTACCAGTGCTTTCGGCCATTCGGACAGCGGTACGGTCCGGGTGATCAGGCGATCCAGCCAGGGCTTGTCGGCCTTCAGCAGCACGTTCACGGCGTCCGCGTAGTGCCGCTTACCGGCGTTGACCGTGCCTACGAGTGCGGCGTTGCGCACAACCAGCTGCCGTACGAGCGTGTCCAGCGGTACGTCGACGGTTGCCGGGCCAGGGTGGATCCCGGCGAGGCACAGGACGCCCGCAGGCGGCAGGAGCGCCGCACAGTCGTAAACGAGCTGCCCGACCCCGGTGGCCTCCATCACCACATCCGGTACGACGTCCAGCTGCTGCAGGTCCGTCAGGTACGTCGCGCCGAGCTCCCGCACCAGCTCCGGCTTGGGGCCGTCGTTCACGCGATCCAGCACGTGTACGTCGTACCCGCGCTGCTTTGCGATCAGTGCGGCCAGCAGACCGATCGGCCCGGCGCCCGTGACGAGCACGTGCCGCGGGGCGTAGTACGACCGCTGCCCTACCCGGTCGATCTGCTCCCACGCCTTCGTCATGATGCTGGCCGGTTCCACGAGTACGCCGAGGTGCCCGAGCGCGGCAGGCACCGGTACGGCGAAGTACGGGTCGACCCGCCAGCGCTCGGCGCCGTACCCGTCCATGTCCTTGATGCCGCGCTCCGTGTACTGCCCGTTGCGGCAGAAGTCCCACTCGCCCCGCGCGCACGCCGGGCAGGGCACCGGGTCGGGCCGGCGTACCACTCCCGCCACCAGGTCGCCCGTGGCGAAACCCGAGCCCGCGGGCGCCTCCAGCACCCGTCCGAGCGACTCGTGCCCGATGACGAGCCGGTCCGATCCCGGCCGGCCGCTGCCGAAGGCTCCGGAGACCAGCTCCAGGTCGGTCCCGCAGATACCGGTGAGCAGGCCTTCCACGAGGATCGACCCGTCGGCGACCGGCGGATCGGCGACCTGGCCGAGGGTCGCGGAGTCGGACTTGCCCGGCGTGACTGTCATGGCCCGCATGAGGTCAGGCTAGCCGCGCCGCCGAGAGGCCCGACGTAGCATGACGCTGACCAGTACCGATCCGTGGAGGACCTGATGTCCGATCGTCTGTCCGTCGGCGACACCGCACCCGACTTCACCCTGCCCGATGCCGACGGCAACGACGTGGCGCTCGCGGATCTGCGCGGGAAGAACGTGATCGTCTACTTCTACCCGGCCGCGATGACCCCGGGCTGCACCAAGCAGGCCTGCGACTTCCGCGACTCGCTCGACTCCCTGCAGGCCGCCGGGTACGCGGTGCTCGGCATCTCCCCGGACAAGCCGGCCAAGCTCGCGAAGTTCCGCGAGCGTGACGCGGTGACCTTCCCGCTGCTCAGCGACCCCGACAAGGAGGTGCTGACGGCGTACGGCGCGTTCGGCGAGAAGACCATGTACGGGAAGAAGGTGACCGGCGTGATCCGGTCCACGTTCGTCGTCGACCCGGACGGGAAGATCGCCGTCGCGCAGTACAACGTGAAGGCCACCGGGCACGTCGCCAAGCTCCGTCGCGACCTCGGTCTCTGAGGAACTCTCGACCGTTTCACGGCGATGGTCCATGGAACGGTCGTTTGAGCAAACCCGTGCTGTGATTTGGGTCACAGAAACATCTCAGCGGTCTGCAGCAGAGTCGGCACACAGGGTGAGTTTTCGAGCATTCCTGTGAATGAGCCGTACTCCGGAGACGGTTCCGGTTCGGCGACGGGTGTATCACGACCGTTCCGGCCTTCACCGTGACATGCGGAAATTGGGTAATCTGCGCGCGCAGTCAGCCTCTGGCCGCATCTGGGAGGGAGGGACCTGCCGCGATGGGAAAACACTCCTCAGCGGTGACGGGACGTAACAGCAACCGCCGAACGGTGTACCTCACCGCGGTCGGGCTGCTGGTGCTGTCGCTCGGCGCCGTGTTCGTGGTCCGGTCCTTCGGGGCCGGCTCCGGGACCGACGGACTGCTGTCCGGCGGCAAGGCGTGCTCCGACCCGACCCAGATCCGGCTGTCCACCACGCCCGAGATGCAGTCGCCGCTCGAGGCCGCCGCGAAGTCGCTGTCCGCCAAGGGCGGCAAGGACGGCGCCGCCTGCTACCAGATCACGATCACCTCGGCGCCGTCGGCAACGGTCGCCCGGGACGTCGCGCACGGCAGCGACGGCCGGCCAGACCTCTGGGTGCCGGACTCCTCGCTGTGGGTCGCGCAGGCCGACGACGGCGAGAGCGTCCCGAGCATCGCGGTCCCCTCGGTCGCCAGCTCCCCGCTGGTCCTGGTCGGCCGCAGCGAGAACTTCGGCGACACGTCGAGCTGGCTGCGGCTGCTCGGCGCCACCGAACCGGCCCTGCTCGACCCGCTGAACACCTCGCCCGGCGCGCTCACGCTGCTCGCGGTGCAGTCGGAGCGGCAGAAGACGTCGACGTCGGACACCCAGGTGTCGCAGGTCGTCGTACCGCTCGCGCAGCGGCTCGGGTCGATGGCCAAGCCGTACAACGACGTGAACGCGCTGTTCGGCCGCGCGGACCAGGACGGCAGCAAGACCGTCGTACCGGCGTCCGAGCAGAGCTTCGTGAAGTACCAGGAGGCGCACCCGGACGCCCAGCTGAAAGCGATCCAGCCGGCTACCGGCACGCTGACGCTGGACTACCCGATCGTGGTCACCGCGAAGTCCGACAACCAGTCGGCCAGCGACGCCGCACAGGCGCTGGCCACCGAGCTGCTCAGCGACTCGGCCGCCCAGGCGCGGGACCAGGCCGGCTTCCGTGACACCACGCTCAGCCCGCTGAGCGGCGGCCGCGGCGTCGGCAACGTCACCCAGCTGACCAAGCCGACCAGCTCCGCGATCGAGGCGACGCTGCAGAACTGGACCCGGCTCTCGCTGTCCACGCACTCGCTTGCCGTCATCGACGTCTCCGGCTCGATGGCCGAGAAGGTCGGCAACAAGACCCGCTGGCAGCTCACCGTCGAGGCGGCGTCCAGCGGCCTGAGCCTGTTCCCGGACAGCGCCGAGCTCGGTCTGTGGACGTTCTCCACCAAGATCGGCTCCGACAACGCCGACTACAAGCCGCTGGTCCCGATCGCCCCGCTCACCAAGGCGCAACGCCAGACGATCATGGGCCAGCTGAGCAGCCAGCACCCGATCGTCGGCGGCGGCACCGGCCTGTACGACACCGCGATCGCGGCCGTCCGCCAGGTCCGCCAGACGTACAAGTCGAGCGCTGTCAACACGATCCTGCTGTTCACCGACGGCAAGAACGACGACCCCGGCAGCCCCACCCTGGAGAAGGCCGTCCAGACCCTCCAAGGCCTCCAGGACCCGTCCCGCCCGGTCCGCATCATCGCCCTCGGTATGGGCCCTGAGGCGAACGCCAACGAACTCACCGCCCTGGCCCAGGCCACCGGCGGCCAGGCGTACGTCGCGAAGAACCCCAGCGACCTCAAGAGCGTCTTCATCGACGCCCTCCAAAGCCGCTGACCCGGCAGCCTCCCCTAGGATGTACCTCCAAGGGGAGGCACCACGCCTCCTCGGCCAGAGTGGTGGAACGGCAGACACACCGGCTTTAGGTGCCGGCGCCCCCGGGCGTGCGGGTTCAACTCCCGCCTCTGGCACAACCGCGTTGCATACCTGCCACACCTAGCCGAAACGTGTTCAAGTGGCTGGCTTGGCGAGCCGGGGTGGTCCCTGTGACCGCCCTACCGCTAGCCGTCATCCCAGCCATCACGACCGCCGCACCTGAGCGCGGCGGGCCTACATCAGCTCCCGCCACGCGCGGAGCGTTTCCCCTGCCCACGTTGGCATCCGCACGTACATCGAACCTCGTCTACGGCCTGTCCGCCGTGGACAACCGAGGACGCATCGTCGACCGGCCGATCATGCGCGCACTCGACTGGCCGCCGCTCCTAGCCCTCAGCATCACCGAGGCCGATGGTGCCCTCACCATGACACCCGATCCCACCGGGCCGTACGGGGTGACCTCGCAAGGCAATGTGCGCATCCCTGCGCCGCTGCGGCATAGGTGCGCACTGGCTGCCGGAGACCGGGTGCTGTTGGCCGCCGACCCCGAGTCGTCGCGCCTGACGATCTATCCGCCAGCCGCGCTAGACCTACTCCTGGGCGGTGAGGCGGCATGAGCACACCAACCGACGCCGATATCGAGGCAGCCCGCCTACTGCTGTCCAAGCTCGGTGTATCCGCCGCTGACCTCCTGGCCGCCACCGAGCCCCGGCCGCACGCGCCGACCTTTGCGGAATACGTACCCGTCGTCAGCGCGGCTGTGAGCCCCGGAACCCGTCGCGTCTACTCCTCGTACTGGAACCGCATCGTCAACGCCTGGGGCGAACGCCAACTCACAGAACCCACACCCACCGAAATCGAACAACTCGCCAGAACCATCAAAGAAAACGCCACCGTACGACGAAACGCACGCGGCGGACGCTACGCCGCAGAACACACCATCTCCGCACTCCGCTGCATCTACCGCAGAGCCACCGCCGACGGAATCCTCACCGAACAACAAAACCCAGCACTCAAGGTCAACAAACCCCGACGCCAAACATCCAACCGGCGCGCCATCCCCGACCAACAACTCGCAGAAATCAATCACACCGCCGCCACCACCGGAAACGACCCCGCACTAGACACCCTCATCCTCAGACTCCACACCGAAACCGCCTGCCGACGCGGCGGAGCACTCGCCCTCACCCCCAACGACCTTGACCCCACCCAATGCCTCATCCGCCTCAACGAAAAAGGCGAAACCACCCGCTGGCAACCCATCTCCCCCACCCTCATGACCCACCTCATCCACCACGCCAAGACACGCGGCGCACAACCCCACCAACAACTACTCCGCTACGCCAACGGGAAACCGATCACCAAGCGCCGCTACGACAACCTCTGGGTGCGCCTCGGCAAACACCTCCCCTACGTCCACACCCAACAAATCTCCACCCACTGGCTACGCCACACCACTCTCACCTGGGTAGAACGCAACTTCGGCTACGCAACCGCAAGGGCCTACGCAGGCCACACCGACAACACCAACGCCGGAACCACCGCCACCTACGTCCGAGCCACCCTCCCCGAAATCGCCACCGCCCTCGCCGCCCTCACCGGCGAACCACACCCACTCGCCAACAACTAGCCCGCGCAACAAGACGGCCCGCTCTCGCACGAGAGCGGGCCGCTGCTATTGCTGTACAGGTAGGACGCGTGCAGGTCAGATCTTTCGGCCGTCATGCAGGTAGGCCACACTGCCCGCCTCAAAGGCGCGCAGCGCGGCTTCTAGCCGCCGCCACACGTACGGGCGAAGCCGTTCCTGGGCCTGCGACTCAGTACCGAAGGTGTATTTCTTCAACTCACCATCACGAAGGTGGATGTTCTCAACCTCCGACGCCGACAACGCGCCGCCATCGAAAACAAACATGAGTGAGTCGTCCCACGGGCCGTGCGGCGATACCCAGTCAATGCAAGCCAACTCAAGGCGAGACGACGGCACTTTGAGATCCAGTTCTTCAAGCAGTTCACGACGAAGGCCATCAACGGGCGGCTCGTTCGCCTCGATCATTCCACCCGGCAAGTCCCAGTCCGGCTTGTAGGCAGGGTCCACGAGCAGGATCCGACCGTCGCAATCCTTCAAGATCGCATCCGCACCGACGCGCTTTCGCGCTTGCTTCGCGTTCCCCTCGGCAAGGTAGTTCTTGAACGCCTCGGGGTCCCGCTCGTACAGGGGAAGGTCAGGATTCATAGCACTTCCGGTTGAGCATTAGGCGGATCATTCGCCAACCATTGTTGCAGCCAGAGCCTCTGCCGGAGCGTATCCGAAAGTTTGTCACCAAACTCCCGGACGACTGAAGAACCGCTATATGGCATCAACTGACCTTGGATATCCTGGAGCTGCTGCACGACCAAATGAGATCCCAATGACTGCGTGGACTCAATTACCTCATCCGCGACCGCACAGGCTTCTTCAGGTTCCCGCTGCTCAAGCAGAGCGAGACTCAAGAACAGCTGTCCGAATGCCCGGCTCCGCGTGCGGTTTGCTGGCCTCAATTCGATAATGCGTTCCGCGCGCGACTGCGCTTCAGCATGCTTGTTCAGTTGACGCATGCACCGGGCTGCCTCGCTTGCCAACGCGCCTTCGTCAAAGTGGCTGACCCACATTGAAGGCTCCTCAGAATGGCTCTCGCCTAGCGCATCCTCGGCCTTACCCAGCAGTTCGAGCGTTTGGCGTTCCCGCCCAAGCGCCGCGTGACCTCGCGCCTGCATCGCAAAAACCCGTGCCGACAACTCTGGGTTCGCCGGGCCTTGCGTGAGTCCCTGCTCCCCTGCTTGGGCAAACCGAATTGCTTCCTCGGGTTTCGCGCGATGGTGTGCAAGATGACTCATGCTGGCGAGTACGTGCACTCGCAACTGGTGATCCTGACCAGCTTTCGATAGGTCAAATGCGCGCAGAAAGTGGTTATACGCTCGGTCGTCGCGTCCGGCATCGTGCGCCATCCAGCCGGCCATCTCTGTTAGCCCCGCGGCCGCCGTGAAGATGGCCGAATTTTCAGCGGTATAGTCGCCGCCGAAGAGTCGCGGGCCGACGTCAGTATTCAGGTACTTCACGACTGCCGAATACAGGTGCCCGCCGCCGACTTGCCGATCTGCCGACCGAAATGACTGCATCGCCAGAACATCTGATTCATCGACAGGTGCCCGCGATGGTCGCGCAATAGATACGGCCTCGGACAAGCGCGCCTGCGCTACATCGTCCCGGCTCAGTTGACTGTCGGGTTCTCCAATGAGCTGCGCATACAGTTCGAGTTGCCGACTCGTCATTTCTTCAAAGACCTGATCGAGTGCCGCCAGTGTGACTGGCCGGGCGCCGATCTCTTGACGAGCCTCCCAACGGGTAATCATCCGCTCGCTGACACCGACTCGATTTGCGAACTCGCGGCCGCTCATGCGCAAGGCGCCGCGCACAGCGCGAACCCTGCCACCCGTCCACCGCACATCGGTCACCCGGTCAGTCTCTCACTCGACTCTTGCGGCTTCCACTCGGGGGAGTTCGACCGTATGTCGGTGAAATGTCGGCGGAGTGTCTGGAGTTGGTCCTAGCTTCAACCGCCGACCGCAGGAAGCATCTACAGGACTCGGTCCCGCCGAGACTGGAGGCTGAACACGAACGGGGAAACAGGATGGCTACTCGGATGGTCTGCGGATATCTGAAAAGGCCGTTCATGGCCGATGCCAGGGAGATTGCGGCTGCGCGGAAGAAAATTACCGACTACGCGGTGGCCAATCAACTTGACCTCGCCATGATCTTCGAGGATGACGATTACCTCGAACGAGCGCAATTACAGGAGTGCTTCTATCTACTCTTGCATGTGGACGAGCGAGCAATGATCATCCCCGACTTGTCCCATCTTGATGGGCTCGGTGGTCCTCCGCAAGCCGCACTGCGCGCGTTTGAAAACGAAGGCGTGAAGATCCTGGTCGCTCGGCCCATTGAGCCATCGGAACATGCGAGAGAAACGAGCAAAGAGAGTTGAAGACGAGAAACGTTAGGCGTAGGAAATTGCGGCGCTGGGAGATCCGAGAAGGTGCTGTAAACCGCCGAAACGGTGTCGGCCTCGACGGTGAGGACGCCCGGAACGTTTCGTATCTGACGCCGGTCTGCGTCCTGGCCTACGCCGCGAGTGGCGGCTGGGCGGGACACGTCAGAACACGACACTTTCGGTTGCGTGAGATTCGTGTACGCAACGGCTACTACGCCCGAAAGCCAGTCAGGCTGACATATAAGCCATGAATGCGCCTGCATTGCCAGCCTGACTGTTCCACCGTTTGTGTCTGGGCTTCCCCTGTCCTGGACACAAACATCACATTGAAAGGCCGGGTCACCCCAGCCCCTGGACAGAGTTCGGGGTGTCCCGGCTTGGAGGCGGCGAGGCCCCCGGGAGAGATGTCATTTCCGGGGGCCTCGCCGTAGACGACTGGCGCACCTGATGCGGCCGTAGGTCGCCCGGGGGCCGTTAGGCGCCGGGCGTGGGGCGGTAGTGCAGCTGAGTGTCTTCCGCGCTGCGATGCGTCTCCTGCATCACGATCGGCCTGTCGTTATGCGTTGCGATCCGGCGCGTGGTCAGCATCGGGATTCCGGGCGGGATGAGCAGCGCGTGGGCGTCGTCGGGGGTTGGGTTGCGGGCGCTGACGTAGTCGTTGAAGTCGAGTGCCATGCCAGCGACCCGGGCTGCCTGGTACACACGGCGAGCCGAGATGTACGGCATGTCGCGTAGTCCGCGGAGCGCTTTCATGACGGTTGCGGGCAGGTAGACGCGTACGGCAATGCGGGTGCCGGCGTCGTTCTCCAAGAGCCGATCCGACATGTAGAACGCACTGCCTGCTGGGACGCCGAACGCCAGAGCTAGTTGGGTTCCGGCGTCGATCTGAGAAGTCTTCTCGGACTCGACCTGTCGCCACTCACCGAGCGTCGATTCGGAGTCGACGTAGTTGCCGTCTCCGTCAACGGTGATCGTGCGGTGGTGGGTGTTGGTCGGCCAGTCACCAGCGCGCCGCACGAACACGCCCTTGCCGTGAATGGCCTGCACGAGCCCCTCGGTCTGAAGCAGCCCAATCGCGCGCCGGATCGTCACCCGGTCGACGCCGTGAGTTTCGGCCATGCGTCGTTCTGACGGCAGGACGGCGGCCGGGGCCAGTCGGCCGGACGTGATCTGGTCTCGCAGTTCGGCCGCGATCTGTTCGGTCAGGGTCATGTGACGCCCGTCCGCGCTGGACGAGCCGCCGTCGCTTCCGGTCGTGCTCTTCATCGCTACTCCTCACCGCCTGACCTGGCCGCCTCTCGCGGTCCGGGAGTCCTTGATTTCCGTTCCGGGAGCGAAGTCAGGCCCTGTCAAACGTTGAGCTTCCATCAACAGTTCGCCCCGAGCTGCTTCGCTACCTCCGTCGAGGATATTGGTTGCAACCAGTGGTAGCAAGCAGTTACAGTGAATGTGCGGTTCCAACAAGCGGTTGAACCAGCGAAGGGAGTACGCCAACCGCCCTTCTGTCCCCATTCTGACCTGTTGATGTCCTGCACATCGTCCTGTCGGAATGGCTGCAGAACTGGGAAAGTCCAACGGGGTGATCAGTTGTCTGGTCCCGATTGATTGGAGGCGGTGGCGAATTGCGAAACGTCGGCAGTGGTGGTCACGTGTTCCGGACGCGGTGCGTCTGCGGCAACCGGAAGGAACGCGGGCAGGCGAGTTGCCGCAAATGTGCACGGCGGTTCCGTTGGGACCGGCGTAGGGCACGCTGATTCGAGCCACGCCGGTTATTGCCGGTTGTGGCTCTTGCTGATCCCCTTTCGGTCTACGAGCGAGGGAGAGGGGGTGATGCACTGTGGTAATCGCGATTTCTGGTTTGCTGCTCTTCGGTGCGCTGTTCGTGCTGATGGTGGCGCGGCTGGGTTTGAAGGCTAGTCATGGCGTGATCGCGTTCCTGTTCGGGTATTTCGTGGCGAAGAGCCAGTACAGCCCGATGGTTCAGGATCTGTTGAACAAGATCGCCGGACACTAGCAGCACGAGCTGACATGTAGTTCCCGTGGAGTTCAGAGAAAGGAGTAACGCCTATGGCCCTTGACGTTGGATAGATGATGGGTGGTGACACTCTCTTGAGAAACAACGGAAGTTCCAGCGGTAAATATTCGCGCGGTGATGGTCACGGTTATGGTCGTGGTCTGACGGCGGTTGAGTTGTCTGAGATGAACTCCCGCTTCCACGCGATCCTGAAAGCCCCGATGGGCGACGAGTTCCAGCACGCGGCGGTCATGTCCGCGTGCGATGTTCCCCGGCTGATCGCCGAAGTGCACCGGCTCGCGCTGCGGTACGCCGATCTCGTGGCCGCCTGCCGCGCCGGCCTGTTGGACGCGGCCGAGAACGGCGACAACCCGCAGTCGTCGGACGCGTGGCGGTTCGTCCTGGACGAACTCCCGCCGCTACCGGAAACGCATCCGCTCGCGCAGCGGTGGCGCGAAGCCCACGTGGACGGCTGGGGTGACGCCTGATGGGACAGCGCTCACGAATCCGGGGGTGGGATGCCCCCGGCCGTCGCGGTCGGCGCGGCGGACTAGTGATCTACGAAGGCAGGCCCGAGGGTGGACTGTCTGACACGGCGTTCCTGTTCGGGCTGGGAGTGCGGGCGTTCTGGCGGTTCCGGTCCGAGCTGGCCCCGCTGTACTGGTGGGCCGGTTGCCTGCTGGCCGGGGCATGGCTGCACCGGGTGCATCCGTCGTGGTGGCCGGTCCCTGTGGTGGCCGGTGCAACGGGTCTGTTGGTGCTGGCGTGGCTTCCTCGGCGGCCGTTGGAGCGGATGGCGGTTCGCTGGCCGTTGCTGGCCCGCTGGCGGGTCCGGCTGTGGTCGGCCGGGTTCGTGGCCGCCGTCGCTGCCACGGTCGCTCTCGGCGCCGTCTACGGTCCGAGCGCCCGAGATCTCTCGACGTATGCCCTGTTCGTGACGGTCGGGCTCGGGCTGCCGTGGTGGTGGCGCGAGGACCGCCGCCGCCTGTCTCGCGTCCGGCTGATCCGGGAGAAGTTCCCCGACACCGCCGAACAGGCCGGGCTCGCGGGTGCCCGGATGGTGTCGGCCGACGTAACCCGGTGGGGCTGGTCCGGCCGGATCAAGATGCGGCGCGGACAGCACTACACCGACGCCGTGAACGCCGTACCGGCCTTGGAGTCCGCCTTGGGTTCACGCGTCGGCGCGGTCCGGGTCGAAGCCATCGCCGACGACGCCGCAGAGTTCACCCTGAGGCTGGTGGAACGCGACCCCCACAAGGACCCGATTCCGTGGATCCCGCGTCTCGGGAAACGTCCCGCGTCGATCAAGGACCCGTTCACGGTCGGGGTGTGGGAAGACGGCACCGACTGCCGCCTGTCGATCCTGCGCCAACATGTCCTGATCGGCGGCGCCACCGACTCCGGCAAGTCCGGTCTGTTGAACGTCATCCTTGGCCGGGTTGCCGAATGCTCCGACGCGGCCGTATGGGGCATCGACCTCAAGGAAGGGATGGAACTCGCCCCCTGGCGCAAGGTGCTGAACCGGCTCGCGACCAATCAGAACGAGGCCGCCGGCCTCCTGCGAGAAGCGGTCACCGAACTCGAGCGCCGCGCCGCTTTCCTCGCAGAACAAGGGATCCGCGAATGGGAACCCACCGCGGACGCTCCCGCGCTGATTGTGATGATCGACGAGTACGCCGAGCTACCGAAAGCCGCGCGGCTGCTGGCCGACTCGATCGCCCGGCGCGGCCGCGCCGTCGCCGTCACCCTGCTGGTCGCGACCCAGCGGCCAACCCAGAAGACCATGGGAGACGGCACCGCTATCAGGTCCCAGATGAACATCCGGTTCTGCCTGCGCGTGGTCGAACGCGGCGACGTCGACCTGATTCTCGCCGCCGGAGCACTCACGGCCGGATGGGACACGACCGGGTTCGATGCCCCCGGCAAGTTCCTTGTTCGGGGACCAGGACTCGACACACCCCGCCGCGCCCGCGCCTACCGGATCACCGACGCACAAGTTCAGGTCACCGCCGACCGCAACGCCCGCCCCGCCAACACCCGACCGCAAGACACAACCAGCCACCACCCCGACCACCAACCGGCCGGGCATGCGTCCGATGCTCCGCAGGACGGGGCTCGGGGGACGCTGAGCGGCTCGGGAAACTCCGGGGTGGCCTCGGGTGTATCCGGGCCGGATCTGGCGCTGTGGGACGCGTTGAAGGCCGCGCCGCTCGACGGGGCCACCATCAACGACCTGATGACCGCCTCGGGCCGGTCGAAACGATGGGTGCACTACCGGCTCCAGAAACTGAGGCAGTCCGGCAAGGCCGAGACCATCGGCAACGGCCGCTGGCGCGCCACACCCCGCCCCACACCGGCCGCCGCACCCGGCACCGGACCCGGCAGAGCCTCGACCGGCGAGGACGCCAGCGAGCTGTCTGTGACGGCCGAGCTAGGCGACAGAGAGTAACGGCCGGCGGGAGTGCACACGGTGCACGTGCACGGCCCTCGCCCGCACGTTAGGGCACACGCTCGCCCGCCGTGCACTCCCGCGTGCACACCCGAAACGATCACACAACGTCACACCAACGCTGACCTGAACTGATGACCAGAGACCAGGAGTTGAGTTGGCCGGATCGATCGCGAGGAGGAACGCGCCGATCCGGCCAACGGCACCGAGCACAACGGGAGTGGCACGACCTGCCGCCTATGCGTGCCACCCCATTGACCCACGCCGACGCCTTCGGGCCACCACAGAAAGCGAGGGCCGCACATGCACAACATGCCAAGCCCTGCAACCTTCGGCAGCGGCCTGCCGCTGCCCAATCTCCTGCCACCGGCCGCACTCACCGATGTCTACTGCGTCGTCACGCCGGTCGATGCACGCGGGCGACTAGCCGACAGCTCGCCAGTGCGAGTTACGAGATGGACCCCAGGCCAACCCGTCGCAATCACCCATCGAGTACTCGCCACCTGTCGCGTGATCGAGGTCCGTGCCACTGGTCCGTATGCGATCACTCGCCAAGGGCACCTACGAATTCCCGCGCCGATACGGCACCTATGCGGGATAGAGACCGGGACGCGTCTACTCGTTATCGCGACCCCACGACGTGGACTCACTCTGTATCCGATGGGCGCACTCGCGGAGATCTTGAACCGAGCGAGCTCCGATGACTAGCAACGAGATCGAGGCCGCTCGCCTCCTGCTTGCCCGCCTCGGTGTGACACCTGAACAACTCATACAGCACCAAGCCACAGCGCCGGTGACGACGCCCACGTTTGCGGAGTACGTCCCCATCGTGAGCGCCGCCGTCAGCTCCGGCACCCGCCGCGCCTACTCCTCGTACTGGAACCGCATCGTCAACGCCTGGGGCGACCGCCAACTCACCGAACCAACTCCGAGCGAAATCGAACGCCTCGCCAGAACCATGAAAGAGAATGCCGTGCCCCGGCGCAACACACGCGGCGGACGCTACGCAGCAGAACACACCATCTCCGCACTCCGCTGCATCTACTGGCACGCCACCGCAGACAATCTCATCACCGACCAGCAGGATCCCGCACGCAAAGTCGCCAAACCCCGCCGTCAGGGATCGAACCGCCGTGCCATCCCCGACACACAACTCGCCGAAATCAACCACACAGCCGCTACCACCGGAAATGACCCGGCCCTAGACACACTAATCCTCCGACTCCACACCGAAACGGCTTGCCGACGCGGCGGAGCACTTGCCCTCACCCCCAACGACCTCGACCCGCACCAATCACTTATCCAACTCCACGAAAAAGGCGAAACCAGCCGCTGGCAACCCGCCTCTCCTACCCTCATGACCCACCTACAACACCACGCACAAACGCGCGGCGCGCTACCCCACCAACAACTATTCCGCTACACCAACGGCAAACCCATCACCAAGCGCCGCTACGACCACCTCTGGCAACGCCTAGGCAAACACCTCCCGTTCGTCTACACCCAACAGATCTCAACCCACTGGCTCAGGCACACCACCCTGACCTGGGTTGAACGCAACTTCGGCTACGCAACCGCAAGGGCCTACGCAGGCCACACCGACAACACCAACGCCGGAACCACCGCCACCTACGTCCGAGCCACCCTCCCCGAAATCGCCACCGCCCTCGCCGCCCTGACCGGCGAACCACACCCACTCGCCAACAACTAGCTCAAAGCATCACGGCTCGCGAAACCAACTCAACTCCTGAAGGGATCCACCGACTGCACTTAGAGAGTGCCGCCCTCACCAACCATCTGAACCTTGCCCTTTCCCGGATCACATAGCAGGATCTGTCCGTGCCAACGAACATCACAGGCCGACCGTCGTGGGAGGCCGCCATGCGCGAGCGCATCGAGCAATTGGCCTGGGTCACATCGGCAGAAACTTCCGAAATCCCCGAGGGATTCCATGCCGCGCTACACATCGGGATCAATGGAGAGACATATATCGACCTCTCCCTCGTCCCCGAGAATTCAAGGCTCCAACTGACATTCGAGGATGCCACCCCACATCCTCGGCCAATCCATATCAGAGGACTAAAAAGAGAGGCATTTGTCAGCCTTATTCGAACGAATGTCCAGCCGGCGCCTGAGAAGGTAGACATCCACCTGGACGTCGGAACCGAAGGAAACGTCGCGATCACCTCCGAGGCGCCGGCTCACCTTCTTACCGTCGGCGCCGAAAGGAATTACACCGGCCAGATTGAGATTCTGTCCGGAATGGTGACTCTGGCGAATGATCTACCCGAGGAAACACCCGTCCTCTTGAACGGTGGCCATCTGTCACTCGTCGCCTCTCGACAGAATCTGCGGGTCAGCGGCAAATCGGCGATTACAACGTCCGGGGGGAGCCCGATCCGTATTGATCGACTGACAATTCATGAGCGGGTCGATCTGAAGTTCACCTCAAATACGCCGCCGATAGTCGCAAACTTGGTGGGGGACGTTCCCAAGTCGTCCCTCATGATAACGGACATCCCAGGAAATTCTTGGACATGGCAGGTGGAGAACATATCCGCGCTTGCAATAGCTATCGAGAAGCCGGTTCGAATTCCGTCAAGATCTGCCGATCGCATTCAGATCTCGGGGCCAATCAGCATCGAGTTTGGCGCGAACTCGACAGCAAGCGATCTAACCTTTACTCCAAACGAAGCAGGAACCCCGAAATTGGTGGCGCTAACAGGATCCGTCATCGACAATTTGAGCGGAACCGTAGCTCTGGGGCCCGTAAGTGGATGCGTTCTGACAGGCTCAAACGATGGCTTCGATATTACTCAGGTAACTTCCGCAATGACTGATCCTGCACTAAGGTCGAGCGTCTTGACGGGCTTTAGAATTCCTGGCCAACTTCCAGGTAGACATATTCTCGCCTCAATGAGCGACGTCTACTATCTCGATCCAGATACCAGAAGCTTGCCGGGATCAGAACATGGCTGGCATAAACAGTTATGTCGCTGGTGGAGTTATAAGCAAGACAATGAATCCAAACAACGTGACGCGATGCGCGAACTGCGCCAGAACATCGAAGTGCTCCGAGAGCTTCAGCGTCTCGTCATCGAGAAGGGATCGCCAGGCTCCACACGCACAAAGGTTGCATGGAACTCCTACAGGCTGCGCCACCGAGGTACCACGAGTCGAGTTGAGTACCTGTCACTCGCGGCTTACCGACTCGTCGGCTACGGCGAGAGGCCAATGCCCGCCTTCACGACCTGGCTTGTCACTGCCGCCTGCACTGCAGGCCTCCGTCTGGGGTTACATCCAGATCTGTCGCCGGACGGAATTCTGTTGTTCCTAAGAGAGACTGTTCACCAGGCAATTGGCCCATTGACCGGCCTCCTCTATGCAGGGAACTCGTCCCTCAATTCTCCGTGGGACTACCTTGCCCGGGCGGTTGTGGCTGTACCGCTGGCTACAGGTCTATTCGCGTTTCGCAACTACGTTAAGAGTCGACAAGGCTAGGAAGAGCCTCTGTCGGTTCGCTCAAGGCACGCTCTGATAGCCTGCTTCACATGGATACCTGCATTGCGCAGGTATGCCGCGTGGCCGAGTCGGTGTCCCGCCTCTGGCACAACTTTCATCAGACGTGATCCGCTCGTGGCGGTACGAAGGCAGCGCGCGACGTACAGCTCGGGCTTCCGCTGACCGTCGCAGAGAACGACGGGGCCTCGCTCAGATGGTTGCGAACGACGGTGGGCCGGTCGCGGGCTCGGTGCTGCGATCGCCCCACACAGCGAAGCGGGCCGCGGCGGACAGGGTCGCCTCGTCGGCCTTCCACCGGCCAGATCGTGCAGCAGGCATAGCCGTGTCGCCCCACGGCTCCCCCTGCGGCTTCGTGGGCTCGGGCGGTCCAGGTCTGTTGTCAGGTCGTTCAGGCCAGGCGGGAACGGCGAGCGTCCGCGCAGGCATGTGCATCGCGTCGTCCAGTGGCTCACCCGACGGCTGATCAGATCGGTCGACGACAGCAACAGCGGGCCGACGCCCCGACCCGACACCCGCAGGTCCCGCGGGATCTGCACCTCCAGATCGAGCAGGGTCGGGCGCTGCGGGCTGAGCGCGGACGGAGTCCGGCGGTTGGGCAGCGCGCGCAGTTGGCGGATCGGCCCAGGCAGGGCGGGCTACGTGGACCTTTCCGTTGGTGATGCTCAGCTTCCAGCGGCCCGCATGCAGGTCCACGTGATGACGGCGGCAGAGCAACGCCAGGTTGTCGATGGTGGTGCTGCCGCCGTCGACCCAGGAAGTCAGATGGTGGGCGTCGCACATCACCGGAGGCGCGGCGCACACCACGCAGCCGCGGTCACGGGCGACGAGGGCGTGCCGGATGTGTTTCGTAACAAGACGTTCGCGGCGCCCGACGTCCAAGGGCTCGGAGTTCGAGCCCAGCACCAGCGGGATGACGTTCGCGTCACAGGCCATCCGACGAACGGTCGCGGCGGACAGGTCGTCGCCGTACACAGTCCGGCCGGTCGCGTTCGCGGTCGCCGACTTCAGGTCGTCCAAGTCGATCGTGACGGTGATGTTCGCCTTCGCGCCATGCCCGGCAGTGTCGGTATCCCACGCATTCGAGGCGACCGTCAACGCGGTGGTCAGCGCGTCGGCCTGACGCTTGTCCCGCGGGCGGGGATCGTGCTCACCGTCGACGGTCTTGTGCGGGCGCGCGCCGGTGTGGACGATCGCACGCAACAGTTCCGCATTCTCGTTGGCCAGGAAGCCGCGGAACTTGACGCCGTTCTCGGCAGTGGTCAACGTCAACGACTCACGCCCGTACGCCTTCTGCTCTTCGGGTTCGGGGCCGTCGGAATCGATCCGGTCGCACAACTGTTTGGCGGCGCTCCGCAGCTCCTTCGGCGTGAGGTGCGCCGCGAGCCCGACCAGTTGCTCCTCGGCGACGTCGAGGTGTTCGACCGGGACGCGGGTGCGGACTCGCTCGAGCTCGATGACGATCGCGGACGCGTGGGCAGTCTGCATCGGCCGCACCGTGCTGTCGGGCGAGTCGATGCCGTCAGCAAGGGCGGCATCGACTGCTTGATATTTGGGGAGGGCACGGGCCAGGCGGACGTCGCGCCATACCTCGGAACGGTCGCGGCGGTGGCGAAGGGTGAGGAGCTCGACGGCATCCCGGGCACCGAGTTCCTCGGCCAGGCCATCAGCCTCGGAGCGGGCGATGAGCTGGAGGCGCACTGCTTGCAGCCGGACAATCTCGGCGTCGATCTCGTCGAGGGCAGGCAACACTTCATGGTTGCCTAGAGCAACCACTGAGCGCCCACCGAGAACATCCATAGCCAAACCCTAGCTCGCACCTCCGACAGTTTTCAAAGCTGGAATCCCCTTATTTTCAAGGAGATTCGTTATCCACAGATTTAGGCCAGCGGTCGTCCCCCACTCCCCGGCCGGCTGTGGAAAACACGCACCGAGAACAGGCCGTGCGGTGGCGGCGGCGGACTCAGAGATTTCCGGTCAGCAGGACGCCCACTTGGTGCAGGCAGCAGTAGCATCGATGTATGGGGAGAAACGCAATCACCGCACTGTGGGTGGTGGCGATGGTCGCCATCGTCGTCGGCGTGGACGTGGCGTTCTTTCGGCACCAGTTCTGGCCGCGGCTGTTCGCGAACGTCGGGATCGTGCTGGTGTTCCTCGCGTTCGCTCTCAGGTTCCTGAAGCGCTGAAGCGGACGGCGCCGGTTGAGCCGTCGAAGGTGACCTTGGCGCCTGTCGGGATGCGGGTTGTCGCGTCGGGGACGGCGACGACGGCGGGGATGCCGTGTTCGCGGGCGACGATGGCGGCGTGGGAGAGGATGCCGCCGGTCTCGGTGATGACTCCGGCGACGACGGACAGGAGCGGAGTCCAGGCCGGGTCGGTGTAGGGGCAGACGAGGATGTCACCAGGCCGGACAGACGCGAAGTCAGCTGGGCCGCGGACGACCCGCGCGGGGCCGGTCGCGACGCCCCGACTGGCAGGAGTACCTGCGAGGGTGTCCGCACCGGGGCTGGCAGGAGCACCTGCGATGACAGACGCGCTGGCGGTGGCAGCCGTACTCGCGGCGGCGGACGTACCAGCGGAGGCGGGCACACCCGCGGTAGCCGACATACCAGCGGAAGCGGACCCACCAGCGTTGACCGACCTACCAGCGTTGGCTGGGGGTGGTGGGGTTGTGGTGATGGGGCGGGATTGGAGGAGCCAGAGGGCGTTGGGGGTTAGGGCCCATTCGACGTCTTGGGGGGTGTTGAAGAGGGTGGCGGCTTGGTGGGCGAGGGTTGCCAGGGTGCGGGCGGTGGTGTCGGTGAGGGTGGGGGTACGGCGCTGGGCAGTGGGGACCGGGCGGGTGAGTAGGCGGGAGCCTTCCCGGGTGAGGGTTGTGGGTTTGTCGGCGATCGTGCGGGTGACGGTGGTGTCGCGGACCTCGTAGCGGTCGGGGGTTACGTGCCCTTCGACGACGCTCGGGCCGAGGCCCCAGGAGGACTCGATCAGTGTCGTACCGTCGGGGGCGGTGAACAGGACGCCGGAGACGTCCGCGTCCACGTGGTGCTGGATGATGACGGCCATCGCGGGGGCTGGGGCGCCTTTCCGGTACGCCGTCGCGCGGGCGGACCACACCGAGGCACGGCACGCTCGTACGGCGTCCACGACCGCGTCGATCCCCCGTACTCCGAGGAAGCTGTCGTGCTGGCCCGCTGCCGACCCCACCCCGGTGTCCTCGTTCGCCGCCGAGGACCGCACCGCCACTACCGGATCTCCTTCACTTACCAACCACCTCCGCAGCTCCTCCACTTCCTCCGCGGTCAACTCCCCGCCCACGGCGCAGGCAGCCGCCGCACCCACGCCGGGGGCAGCGGGTACCCCCGCGGCCGGAGTGGTGGGTACCCCCGCAGCGGGAGTGGCGGGTTCCCAGGCGGCACGGATGGCGGGTTCCCCCGCGACGGGAATGGCAGGTTCCCGCGCGGCGGGAGTGCCCGGTTCCCGCGCGGCGGGAGTCGTGGGTTCCCAGGCGGCACGGATGGCGGGTTCCCCCGCGACGGGAATGGCAGGTTCCCGCGCGGCGGGAGTGCCCGGTTCCCGCGCGGCGGGGGTGGTGGGTTCCCAGGCGGCGCGGGTGATGGGTACCCAGGCGGCGCGGGTGGTGGGGGCACCCACGGCGGGAGTGGTGGGTGGGAACGGGATGACCACTCCGTCCGGGACGGGGAGGCCGGCGGATAGGAGGGTGGCTAGGGAGGCAGCTTTGGGGCCGGAGGTGGTGGGGGTGGCTTGGGAGAGGGGGATCAGCATCAGACCGGCCTTCTATCAACGGAACGTTGACAAGGTTTTGTTGACAACGTTCTGTTGATGATCCACTGTATTGCCATGCGACGCAACCAGAACGCGGACCAACTGCAGGCCGAGCGGCAGCGGATCGCTCGTGAGCAGTTGCTGGCGAAGGGGGCCGACGAGTTGCCGGCGCGGCCATGGCGGCCGCGGCCGATTCCCTTGTCGGCGGTGGATCTGACGCAGTTCGCGGCCTGGCGAGCTGCTGAGCTGGGTGATGACGAACTGCTGGCGGCGCTGGCGTTGTTGCCGGCGGCCCGTGCCGAGGTGGACGAGGTCGAGGCAGGGTTGTTGTTCCTGGCAAGGAGTTCGGGGCTGACCTGGGCGGAGATGGCGGACGCGATGGGGTTCAGTTCGCCGCAGGCGTGTCAGCAGCGGTTCAACCGGCTCGCGGCGCGGCACGACGGAGTGTCGTGATGCTGCTCGTACTGCATGCGGTGCGGTTGCTGGGGTTCGCGGACACGCGCGCGGTTGCCAAGCGGTTCGAGCTGTCCACAAACCAAACGCAGGAGGCGCTCGAGGTTGGTGAGGCGCGTGGGTGGGTGACGTTCAGCAGTTTCGCCGGCACCTCGGGCTGGTCGCTCACCGAGGAGGGTCGCGCGGAGAACGAGCGGTTGCTGAAGACCGAGGGCGGTAAGGAGACCGTGCAGCAGGTGTACGACGAGTTCCTGCCGCTCAACGCGCTCCTCCAGCAGGCCTGTACCGACTGGCAACTGAAGCCGACCGCCGACGATCCGCTGGCCGCGAACGATCACTCGGATCCGGCCTGGGATGCCGGTGTGCTCGACGAGCTGCGGATACTGAGCGGCGCCCTCGCGCCGCTCACGAACCGGTTGACGACCGCACTCCAACGCTTCGAGGGCTACGACGTACGGTTCGCGAACGCGCTACATAAAGGATGGGTCGACCGCAGTGACGTCGATTCCTGTCACCGGGTGTGGTTCGAGCTGCACGAGGACCTGATCGCGACGCTCGGGATCAAGCGCTCCTAGTCGCATCGAGGTACGCCGCACCCCGCGGCGAGATCCGGTACCCGACCTCGAGACTGTAGGTCAGCCCAAGATTCTTCAGCTTCCGTACGTCGAGCTTGAACGGCGCGGTCTCCCGCCCGACCGACGCGGCCAGGTCCCCGGCCCGGACCGCGGGCGTGTTCTCGATCAGCTGCAGCGTCTGCTGTGTCCAGGGCCCATGGTTGCTAAGGGCATCGAAGCGCGCCAGGCGTTCCCGCAAGTCGGCCAGGTCGGCCGGTGACAACTCCGACTGCGACGCGAGCTCCTCCCGCGGATCCGGCCCTTCGACCAGGTGGAAGCGGATCAGGAACGTCGGCAGCGACTCGTCGCCGCGCAGCCGCCGCCGGACGTCGCGGGCGTTCTGCCGGTCGGCGAGCTGTACGTCGGCGTCGGTGTCCGCGATCAGCTCCGGGTTCACCTCGCGGATGCTGTCGATCTCGATCCGCCCGGCGTTCGTGCGGTACACGCGGCCCTCGACGACCCGCGGCTCGGCCCAGCGCCGATAGGCGACGGTGATCCGCCCGTCGGCGACCCCGTCCCGATCCGATCCGGCGAACAACATCCTAGCTCCCCAATGCCTTCGCGACGATCGGCGCGAGCGAGCGCAGCGCCTTGCCCCGGTGGCTGATCGCGTCCTTCTCCTCGACCGACAGCTCGGCGGTCGTCCGGTCGTACCCGTCGGCCTGGAACAGTACGTCGTACCCGAACCCGCCGGTCCCGCGCAGCGAACGGATCACCGACCCGCGCATCTCGCCGAGGACGATCTCGTCCGGCCCGTCCGGCCGCACGAACGCGACCGCCGCCACGAACGACGCCCCGCGCCGCTCGTCCGGCACATCCTCCAACTGCCCGAGCAGCAGCACGTTGTTCGCGTGGTTGTCCTTCAATGGCCCCGACCAGCGCGCCGACAGTACGCCGGGCATCCCGTTCAGCGCGTCCACGCAGATCCCGCTGTCGTCGGCGATCGACGGCAGCCCGGTCGCCTTCAGGGCGGCGTGCGCCTTCAGCAGCGCGTTGCCCTCGAAGGTCGGCTCGGTCTCGGCCGGCTCGTCGTACGGCGGGACGTCACCGAGCCCGAGCACCTCGATCCCGGGCACGATCGGGGTCAGGATCCGGCGCAGTTCCTCGAGCTTCTTCTTGTTGTTCGAGGCAAGCAGTACCTGGCTCACGCGAGCGCCTCCTGCTGCACCTTGGCCAGGTCGGCGCAGCCCGCGACACCCAACGAGAGCAGGCTGTCCAGCTCGGCGCGGTCGAACGGCGCGCCCTCCGCCGTGCCCTGCACCTCGATGAACTTCCCGTCGCCGGTGATCACCAGGTTCATGTCGGTCTCGGCGCGCACGTCCTCCTCGTAGCAGAGGTCGAGCATCGGCGTACCGTCGATGATCCCCACCGAGACCGCGGACACCGATCCGGTCAGCGGTTCGCTCTTCAGCAGCTTCCGCTCGCGCAGCCAGGAGACGGCGTCCGCGAGCGCGACGTACGCGCCGGTGATCGCCGCGGTCCGGGTGCCGCCGTCGGCCTGCAGTACGTCGCAGTCCAGCAGGATCGTGTTCTCGCCGAGCGCCTTGTAGTCGATGACGGCCCGCAGCGAACGCCCGATCAGCCGGGAGATCTCGTGGGTGCGGCCACCGATCTTGCCCTTCACGGACTCGCGGTCCGAACGGGTGTTGGTGGCCCGCGGCAGCATCGCGTACTCCGCGCTCACCCAGCCGAGCCCGGAGCCCTTCCGCCAGCGCGGCACGCCCTCGGTCACGCTCGCCGCGCAGAGCACCCGGGTCCGCCCGAACTCGACCAGCACCGAGCCCTCAGCGTGGTCGAGCCAGTTCCGGGTCACCTTCACCGGGCGGAGCTGGTCAGTAGTACGTCCATCGATACGGGCCATGCCCCGACCCTATGCCTCCAGGCGCTGGACCTCCGCATTGGCCGACGGCGGCAGGGCGAGCGGACCGGACGCCGGCCGGAACTGGGTGACCGCCATCCGGGCCGCCCACGGCAGCAGGTCGTGTGCCCGCCGGCCGACCCACGGGACGCCTTCCCGGGCGAGCCAGACCGCGTCCGCCCACCGGCTCGGCGGCCGGGACGCGCAGTCCAGGTCCGGCGGTACGTCGATCCGTACGCCGCGGACCGCCAGCTCGTCCGCGAACGCCCGGGCCAGCTTGCGGTGCCCGCGCTCCCCCGGGTGCAGCCGGTCGACGCTCCAGAAGTCCCGCCGGTACACCTCGGGGTAGTCGGCCATGTCCAGCCGGATCCCGCCGTACCGGGCGTGCAGGTCGTCGAAGGCGAGGTTGACCTGCTCGATCCGCTGCCACAGCGGCCGCCGCAGCCAGCGCGGCAGGCCGAACACCTTGCCGTGGTCGTGGAACCGGACGGTCAGCAGCAGGGCACCGCGCGCGGTCAGGTGCTCCGCGCACTCGTGCAGGTGGTCGCGGATCCGGCCGGCGTCGAACGTCGACCGGAGGGTGTCGTTGACGCCGACGATCAACGAGGCGATGTCGATCGGGCCGGCGCCGGTGGCGGGCAGTTGCTCGGTCGCGACGACCGGCACGGTGGCGCCGCTGGTCGCGAAGTTGGAGAACGTCACACGGTGGGTGCTGGCCAGCGAGTCGGCGAGCAGCGAGGCCCAGCCCCGCCACCCCTCGCCCGGGCGCGCACCGGCACCGGACAGGTCGGTCGTACTGCTGCCGTTCATCGGGTCCCCGACCCCTACGGTGGTCGAGTCCCCCAGTGCCACGTAGTGGAGGCTCACATTCCGCCATGGTGACGGCACGGAGCGATACCTCGATGTGCGGCGGGTGACGGGCAGCCCAATTCCAGAGAGAGGATCGGTGATTGATTGACAGAATTGCTCGGAGTTAGGCTGTTGCAAACAACTATGTGCAGGAGTTGCCTGGTATGACTGATCTTCGGTTTGGCGTCGTGGGCCTCGGCGCCCGCAGCCGCATCGCGCAGTACGCGCATCGTCCCGGCGAGGGTTCGGAGGTCGTGGCCCTGGCCGATCCGTCGGCCCCGCAGCGCGACGCGGCCCTCGAGCTGTACCCGGAGGCGACGGCGTACGCCGACCACACCGAACTGCTCGACCAGAAGCTCGACGGGGTGTTCCTGACCACCCCCGACGACCTGCACGAGGGTCCGGCCGTCGACTTCCTGAAGGCCGGCGTGAGCGTCTTCGTCGAGAAGCCGCTGGCGATCACCACCGAGGGCTGCGACCGGGTGCTGCAGGCCGCGTACGACTCGGGCGCGCGGCTGTACGTCGGCCACAACATGCGGCACATGCCCGTCGTCCTGACGATGCGCAAGCTGATCCAGGACGGCGCGATCGGCGATGTGAAGGCGATCTGGTGCCGGCACTTCGTCGGCCACGGCGGCGACTTCTACTTCAAGGACTGGCACGCCGACCGCAGCCGGACCACGGGCCTGCTACTCCAAAAGGGTGCCCACGACATCGACGTGATGCACTGGCTGGCCGGCGGGTACACCACCCGGGTCAACGCGATGGGCGCGCTCAGCCTGTACGGCGGGATCACCGACCGGCAGGACCGCTCCGGGCAGCGCTTCCAGGACTTCGTGTCGTCCGACAACTGGCCGCCGCTGGAGCAGAAGGGCCTCGCGCCGGTGATGGACGTCGAGGACATCTCGATGGCGAACCTGCGGCTCGACAACGGCATCCTGATGACCTACGAGCAGTGCCACTACACGCCGGACTACTGGCGCAACTACACGGTGATCGGCACCCACGGCCGGCTGGAGAACTTCGGCGACGGGCCGGGCGGTGTGGTGAAGGTGTGGAACAGCAAGCGGTCCGGGTACCGCGAGGACGCCGACCAGGTCGTCGAGATCGAGGGCGACACCGAGAACCACGGCGGCGCCGACCCGCACCTGGTCGCGGAGTTCGTGAACTTCGTCCGCGACGGCGGCGCGACCCTGACCTCCCCGGTCGCGGCCCGTGCCGCGGTCGCCGCCGGCTACGCCGCGACGCAGTCCCTGCGCGCCGACGGTGTACCCCAGGACGTGCCCGCCCTGGACCCGGCGCTGGTGAGCTACTTCGACAACGGACAAGCACGCTGAGGGTGCTACGCTCCTGAACGTGACCAGGTACGCCGCGATGCGAATGCTGAGCCCTCGATGCGGGAGGACTTCAGCGGCGTAGGCACAGGTGCTTGCAGCGAGAGGCCCCCGATGTCGGGGGCCTCTTTTCGTTCACCCGAAGCTGCAGACCACCTTGGAGTGCCACATGATCACCTACATCACCGACTGTCACGACGGCAACGCCCGCGCCCGGCTCAGCACCCGGATCGGGGCGCTCTTCGGCCAGGCGCCGACCATCGTGGCGGCCGACGGGCCCGATCCGGAGTCGTTCGCCGCGCTCACGCTGCTCGACTGCCTGATATCCCTGGACCTGCTCGGCGAGGACGGGCATTCGACGATCACGTTGCTGAACATCGCGCCGCGCGACGGCGTCTGGCCGAACGGCGTACCGTTCTGCTACTTCCACTACGGCAAGCACCTGGTCGTCAGCACCTTCAACACCCGCGTGCTGTCCCTGGTACGGCGTGAGCTCGGGATCGAGAAGGTCCACGTCACCGACATCCGCGAGGCCGTGTCCGCGGCCGGGTTCGACGACGCCGCCGTGCAGAAGATCGCCGGCACCCAGTTCCGCAGCCTCTGGTACGTGCCGCTGCTGGCGAAATGGGTCGCGGACGGACGCCCCGTCCCCGCGGAAGAGACCGCCGTACCGGAGCCGGTCGCGGCCGAGCCGGTGGTCGCGCACGTCGACAACTTCGGCAACTGCAAGCTCGACCGCGCACTCGACCTGCTCCCCGGCGGCACCCTGCCCGTTGCCCAACGCAACGATGACGGCAGTACGACGGTCGTCGACGTGCCGATCTACCCGCACCTGACCGCCGTCCCGCGGAACACACCCGGCCTCGTCCCGGGCAGCTCCGGCACCGGATACACCGAACTGGTGATCCGCGGCGGCTCAGCGGCCGCGGCGTTCGGGCTTCGGCCCGGAGACACCGTACTGGAGCCCGTCAGCGTTCAGGTGGCCTAGGAGACCTGGGCGGCCGGCGCGGCCCAGGTGTTGCAGGCGCCGGGCCGCTTCAGCTGGACGGCCCGGTTGATCCAGTACCGCTGGTTCGCCTCGCTGCCGTGGTTCGGGAGGCTGATGATCTGCCAGCCCCAGTCGTTCCGCATCTGCGCGGTGATCGGGTACGTGTGCCGGTTCACGGTCAGGAACACGTGGCCGAGGCAGGACGCCTGCAGTTCGAGACGGCGTTCGAGCTGGTCCCTGGCAGCCTGGTCGGGCGCCTCCGAGTACAGGTTCTGGTACGCCGTCATCATGCCGGTGAGCTGCTGGACGTAGTGCCCGTACTCGTGCGTGCCGACGTGCGAGGCCCACCACGAGGCGCCGATCGGGCCGTAGTCGCGGTTGCTGATCAGGATCTCGTCGCCGCGCAGGTAGATGGTCTCGTCGGACGAGCAGTAGAACGACACGTACGGTGCGCTCTTGCCGCAGGGGGTGTTGAAGGTGGCGAAGACGACGGCCATACCGGGCTGGTGGAACTGGTAGCCGGCCGCCGTGATCCCGGATGGCCAGCCGCGGTTCAGGCACTGCAGGAGGCCGTTGTAGAACTCTTTGACGGCGTTGGGGTTAGTGGGCTTCACCTGTGGTTTTCGGCAGCCGGTGGATTTGAGCGCGACCGTGTAGAGCTTGTTCTTCGTCAGCACGGTGTTGTCGCTGGGGCCTGACGGCGTTGTGGTTGTTGTAGTAGTCGTAGTCGTAGCTGTTGGCTGGACGGTCGGCACGGCGGTCGGCAGCGGGATAGTAGGAGTGGTCGGAGCGCTCGAAGCGGGATGGGCCGACCCGCACGACACGAGCATTCCGCTCACCAGCAGTGCACCGACGACTCTCCCTGGGATTCGCACGCACCCTAGGACTGCACCGGATGCCCTACGGTTCCAACGAAAGACCCGCCAGTTGGTCGAATGCCGCGTCCATCGTCTTGAGGTACTCCGGGAGCGGCGCGTCGACGGCCAGGAACTGGTACGTCGCCATCACCACGCCGACGACCGCGCCCGCCCAGGCGCGGACCGCGAAGTCGTCGGCGGTGCGGCCGGTGCGTTCGGCCGCGAGGCCCGCAAGCAGGTCGATGCCGCTGTACAGCTGGTCGAGCATCCGGACCCGCAGTTCGGGGACGCTCATCACGAGCCGCTGGCGTTCGGACTCCAGCGCCCACTCGTCGTCGCTCAGCACGTCCATGCTCTGCCGGATCGCGGCCCGCAGCGCCTCGGTCGGGTGCAGGTCGGCCGGCTGCCCGCGGAACAGCTCGATCATCAGCGGGTCCAGCCGGTCGAACACGATCGTGTCTTCCTTGGTCGGGAAGTACCGGAAGAAGGTTGCCGGTGACACCTCGGCCGCGGCGGCGATCTCCTGGACCGTCGTCTCGGCGTACCCCTGATCCCGGAACAGCCGCAACGCGTGCTCCTGGATCGAAGCCCTGGTCTTCGCCTTCTTCCGCTCCCGCAACCCGCTCATACGTCGATTGTGACTGCTTCCTGCGGCACGGCCGCGGTACGGCGTGGCAGAAACGCCAGTGCGAGCACGATCGACACGGCCGCGAGCCCGCTGCACACCCAGAGCGTCACGTCCATGCCGTTCACAAAAGCCGAGCGCGCGGACCGGGTCAGCTCCGGAGAGCCCAGGGCGATCGCGGCGGACGCGCTGTCCCGGGCGACGTGGGCCGCCGCGGGCGGGAGACCGGTCACGTCCAGGTGGCTGCGGTACGCCGCATTCAGCACCGTCCCGAGGATCGCGACCCCGAGCGTCCCGCCGACCTGCCGGGACGCCTGGATCAGCGCGGACCCCGAACCGCTCCGGTCGAGCGGCAGCGCGGCGAGCGCCAGCCCGTTCATCGGCGGCAGCGTGAACCCGATGCTGAGCCCGACCAGGCTGACCCAGATCGCGGTGAACCCGTACCCGCCGTCGACCTTCGTCAGCGCGCCGATCGCCAGCCCGACCAGCATCAACCCGAACCCGAACACCACCGACACCCGCGCGCCCGCCTTCTCCAGCAGGCGTTCGGCGATCTTCGCGCCGATCAGCATCCCGCCGATGATCGGCAGCAACCGCAGACCGGCCTGGAACGCGTCGGCGCCCTGCACCGCCTGGAACAGCTGCGGCAGCACGAACAGCAACCCCACCAGCGCGAACGACGCCAACGTCGCGAGCACCGTGCCCCAGGTGAACCCCGCCGACCGGAACAACGACAGCTCGATCAACGGATCCGCCGTACGCCGGGCCCGCGCCCAGAACGCGACCAGGAACGCCAGCCCGCCCAGGATCCCGCCGAGCGCCCACGCCGAGCCCCACCCGTGCTCCCCCGCCGCGATGAACCCGTACGTCAACGCCACCAGCCCCGCCGCGGTCAGCACGATCCCCGGTCCGTCGATCCGCCGCGCCCGGTGGCCGGCCGTCTTCGGGATCAGTAGGGCGACCGCGACCAGCCCGATCGCGACCAGCGGCAGGTTGATCAGGAACACCGAACCCCAGCGGTAGTGGTCGAGCAGCCAGCCGCCGAGCAGCGGGCCGAGCGGGATGCCGATCGAGTTCGCCATCAGCCAGATCGTCATCGCGCGCTGCCGTTCCTCGGGTGCGAACAGCAGGTTCAGCAGCGACATCGAGAGCGGGATCAGGAACGCCGACCCGATCCCGAGCGCGGCACGGCCCGCGATCAGCTGCCCCGGCGTCTGCGCGAACGCGCACGCCGCCGACGCCAGCCCGAACACCACGAGCGCCCCGAGCATCAGCCGTTTCGGCCCGAACCGGTCGCCGAGCAGCCCGGCCGGGAGCAGCAGCGACGCGAGCACCAGCGTGTACGCGTTCGCGAACCACTGCAGCTGACTCGTGGACGCCTTCAGATCGGTCGCGAGCGTCGGCAACGCGACGTTCAGCACGGTCAGGTCCAGCCCGATCACGATCAGGCTGACCGACATCGCCCCCAGGGCCCACCACCGGCGCGGATCCAGCATGACAAACACCTTTCTGAGATCAACTCTAATTTGAGAGTAGATCTCAGAATTGCGATCTGTCTAGCGCACGGCGCCGCGCAGTACCTCCCTGACCAGGTCGGGCTGCTCGAGCCACGGCGAGTGACCGGCGTCCGGGATCAGGTGGAACATGTGGTTCGGGACGTGCTCGGCAAGGTCCCGGACGGCCCAGGCCGGGCGTGGATCGCCGTCGCCGTGGACGAACGTGACCGGCGCCTGGATCGTCGCCGCCCGCGCCGTCAGCTCGTCGTCCGTCGCGCGCCCGACCGCCCCGAGCGCCCGGTTCGCGGCGAAGTTGATCGGCAGGTCGACGGACGCGCTCGCATGCGCCCACTCCATTGCCCGCTCCCGGTCGGCGTGGTCGGTGAACCAGGACAACGCCCGGAACTCGATCTCCTCGGCCTGCGACCGCGGCCGTCCGGACAGCTCCTCCAGCCGGGCGTCCTGCTCGGGCGTGATCCGGCGCGCGCGTTCCTCGCGGTACGCCGACCGCCAGTCGCCGACGCCGACCCCGTCCAGGTACACGACGCCGGCCGTGCGATCGCCGTACGCCGTCGCGTACGCCATCGCCAGCGAGGCGCCGAAGGAGTGGCCGAGGACAACGATCCGCTCATGACCGAAGTACGCGCGGAGCTCGTCGATGTCCTGCGCGCTACGGTCCATCGACTGCATGTCGGACGGACCCGAACGCCCGCAGCCGCGCTGGTCGAAGCGGTGCACCACGGTCAGGTCGTCGAGCATCTCCGCCAGTACTTCGTGGTCGTCCCACAGTCCCGGCCCGCCGTGCAGGATCACGACCGCCGGGCGCGCCGTCGCCGTACCGGTCGTTGCGGTCCACAACCGCACGCCGTCAGATGTCGAAAACGGCATGCGGGGTTGCGATCTCGACCGGTCCGGAGAAGGTCCGGCGGGCATGGCCGGCCTGGGTCTCGCGGTCGTACCACGGCGGGACGTGGGTGATCACGAGCCGCTTCACACCGGCCTTCTTCGCGTGCTCGCCGGCGTCGGCCGGGGTGAGGTGCAGGTCGGCCGGGTTGTCCGGGTCGTCATCCTGGAGCGCGGCCTCGGACAGCAGCACATCGGCGCCCCGGGCAAGCTCCACGAGCGCGTCGTTCGGCCCGGTGTCGCCGGTGTAGACGAGCGACTTGTTGCCGTACTCAACACGGATCGCGTACGCCGGCACCGGGTGCACCATCGGCGCGGTCCGGACCGTGAACGGCCCGATCCGCTGGACTTCCTGCCAGGTGTGGAATTCCAGCTCCTCCCGCATCCCGGGATCGAGCGGCAGGTCGTACGCCAGCGCCATCCGCTCCGCCGCACCGGCCGGGCCGAACACCGGGATCCGCGGGATCGGCGCACCGGGGGCGTAGCGTGCCGCGACGTACAGGCCGCAGAGGTCCATGCAGTGGTCAGGATGCAGGTGGGACAGGGCGATCGCCCCGATCTCCGGGACCGCGAGATGCCGCTGGAGCGAGCCGAGCGCGCCGCTGCCGAGGTCGAGCACCAGGTGGAACCCGTCGGCGGTGACCAGATAGCTCGAGGCGGCCGAGTCCGGGCCGGGTACGGACCCGGAGCAACCGATCACGGTGAGCTTCATACCTGGAACCCTACCGGCGAGTCGCCGCCCGCGCAGGACGATCCAGGTCACACCGTCAACGTACCCAGGCGAACTGGTCCACGTTGGCCAGCGCCGGGCCGAGGAAACGCGAGCCGATCGCGGCGAACTCGGCCGGGTTGCCGGTCGTCACGAACCGGTGCTCCGGCACCGGCAGGTCGTCCGGGCGCAACAGGTTCGCCTTGGTGAGCACGGAGTACACGTCCTTCGCGCACTCCTCCGCGCTGCTGACCAGCGTGACGTTGTCGCCCATCACGTACGAGATCACGCCGGTGAGCAACGGATAGTGGGTGCACCCGAGGATCAGCGTGTCGACACCCGCCTCGACCAGCGGGTCCAGGTACTCGTGCGCGGCCTCGAGCAGCTCCGGCCCGGACGTCACGCCCGACTCGACGAAGTCCACGAACTGCGGGCAGGCGCGGGTGAACAGCTCCACCTGCGGCGCGGCGGTGAACCCGTCCTCGTAGGCCAGCGACTGCGCGGTCGCCTTCGTACAGATCACGCCGACGCGCTGATTGCGGGTCGCGGCAACGGCCCGGCGCGCGGCCGGCAGGATCACCTCGACGACCGGTACGTCGTACCGCTCGCGGGCGTCGCGGAGCATCGCCGCGCTCGCCGAGTTGCAGGCGATCACCAGCATCTTCACACCCGCGTCGACCAGGTGGTCGAGGCACTCGAGCGCGTACTCGCGGACCTCGGCGATCGGCTTCGGGCCGTACGGCTGCCGGGCGGTGTCGCCGAGATACAGGATCGGTTCGTGCGGCAACTGGTCCAGAACCGCGCGGGCGACGGTGAGTCCCCCGAAACCTGAGTCGAAGATCCCCACCGGTGCGTCAGCCACGGGAAAAGCTTATACAGGTCCGGCGGCGGGCAGATCGCAAGCCAGCCTTACCTAATCTTGACGAACGACACGCCGGGGTTATCCACATCTTTACGTTATGGAATTGCCTTTTCGCGTGATGCACGCCACTCTGGAGCGATGTTTGTTCGACCGCCCCTCGTGATGCCATGAACCTGATGCATCACCTCGCGGTGGCCCTGAATACCACCGCCGCACCAACTCCGCAGCCCGACCACGTCGCTGTCGCAGGACAGGCGGCGAGCCAGAGTGCGGAGTCGAACAACAGCACAGCCGTGGGCGTCGCGTCCTCCATCGGACCGGTGGGCCTGCTGCTGTTGCTGCTGATGGCGACTGCCGTCGTGTACGTCGTCTCGCTGTCGCTGCACCCGAACGCCAAGTGCGCCAGGTGCAAAGGTGCCGGCCGGCACCACGGCAGCATCTTCAGTTACGCCCAGCGCCCCTGCAGCAGTTGCAAGGGACGCGGGGTCCATCCCCGACTCGGCCGCAGAGTCCTGTTCAAAGAACCGTAGGCGGATATGACCTAACCCCTGCAAAAGGTGCCGTGAGCAACAACTACGGTGCCGAGCCCGGCCCGGCACTCCGCCCGCCGGTCCGGCTCAACCGTTCGGTTCAAGCCCACAGCTGACCTTCGAGTCGGTCCTCGGCCTCGTCGATCGTGCCTTCGTACGCGCCGGTGGACAGGTACTTCCAGCCGCCGTCCGCGACCACGAAGGCGATGTCCGCGTGCTCGCCGTCCCGCACGCACTTGGCCGCCTGGCCGAGCGCCGCGTGCAGGATCGCGCCGGTCGAGATCCCGGCGAAGATGCCCTCGTTGTCGAGCAGTTCCCGGACCCTGCGGACGGCGTCGCGCGGTCCGACCGAGAAGCGGGCGTCGATCAGCGTCTTGTCGTACAGCTCCGGCACGAAGCCCTCGTCGAGGTTGCGCAGGCCGTACACGAGTTCGCCGTACCGCGGCTCGGCGGCGACGATCTTCACCTCCGGCTTGTGCTCCCGGAAGAACCGGCCGGCGCCCATCAGCGTGCCGGTGGTGCCGAGGCCCGCGACGAAGTGCGTCACCGACGGCAGGTCGTCGAGGATCTCGCGCGCGGTGCCGTCGTAGTGCGCGAGCGCGTTCGACGGGTTGCCGTACTGGTAGAGCATCACCCAGTCCGGGTGCTCCTCCGCGACCTGCTTCGCGACCCGGACCGCTTCGTTGGACCCACCCGCGGCCGGCGACGAGATGATCTCGACGCCCCACATCCGCAGGATCTGCCGGCGCTCCTCGGAGGTGTTCTCCGGCATCACGCAGACCATCCGGTACCCGCGCAGCTTCGCGGCCATCGCCAGCGAGATGCCGGTATTGCCCGACGTCGGCTCCAGGATCGTGTTGCCCGGGCGCAGCCGGCCGTCCTTCTCGGCGTCCAGCAGCATCCGCAACGCCGCCCGGTCCTTGATCGAACCGGTCGGGTTGTGGTCCTCCAGCTTCGCCCACAGCCGTACGTCGGCCGACGGCGACAGCTTCGGCAGCCCGACCAGCGGCGTACCGCCGACCGAGTCGAGCAGGCTGTCGAAACGCATCAGACCTCTTCGTCGACAGAGCCGCCGGCCACCGCCGGGAGCACCACCACGACGTCGCCGTCCTTGATCTCGGTCTTCAGGCCGCCGGTGAACCGGACGTCCTCGTCGTTCACGTAGACGTTCACGAACCGGCGCAGCTCCTCCGGGTCGCCCTCCACGATGCGCTCCTTGAGGCCCGGGTGGTTGCCGTTCACGTCGTCGATGAACGCGGCCAGGTCGGCCCCGTCGCCGGTGACCGCCTTCGCCCCGCCGGTGTAGGTGCGCAGGATCGTCGGCACGCGCAGCTCGATCGCCATCTCAGTCTTCTCCTTCGAGTGTTTCTGTATAGGAACCAACCACGCGTACTTCTTCTTCCGTGACCTCGCCGTCGACGATCCGGTACGACCGGAACTCGACCGGTCCGTCGTACGCCGCGTCGTGCGCGCCGTCCCGGGTCGACACCAGCACGTAGTGCGCCCCCGGCTCCTGGGCGAGCTTGATGTCGGTCCGCGACGGGTACGCCTCGGTGGCGGTGTGCGAGTGGTAGATCACCACCGGCTCCTCGTCGCGCTCGTCCATCTCCTTGTAGAGCCGGAACAGGTCACCGGAGTCGAACTCGTAGAACGTCGGCGACATGGCTGCGTTCAGCATCGGGATCAACCGGGTCGCGCGATCCGACCCCTCGGCCCCCGCAACCACCCCACACGCCTCGTCCGGATGATCCTTCCGCGCATGCGCAACGATCGCCTCGTACGTCGCCTTCTCGATGACCAGCACGCCTCCACGGTAGTTGCCGGAATCGCCGCATCCGGCCGAGTGCACTCTGCGTCCAGATACTGGACTGGTTTCGGACAGTAGTTGCATGGTGATAATGCGTAAACATGAAGGGCGTGCGGAAGTACTGGGGCTGGGCCCTGCTCGCGATCATGCTCACGGCGATCTGGTCGTGGAGCCTCGGACCCGCCGTGCTGATTGCCGGGTGGGCACTGGTGACGGTCTACTTCCTGTTCCAGGCACCCGTGTGGTGCGGCGCCGAGGGACGTCAAGGTCCGTGCCGGAACAACTCGTCGGGGATCCTGCTCGGGTGTAACAAGGTGCGTCAGCACAAGTGGCAGAAGCTCAAGCTGGCATTCGTGCCGCGCAGGTGGCGTGAGCTGAACCGCGGGCTGTGGGTCAACCCCAGCAAGAGCCTCGCCACCGCCGGCGCGGTCGCCAGCATCCTCACCGGAGTCGTGTCGACGACGGTGAGCGTCCTCAACAGCTGACTTACCAGCGAGCGTGGACCGACGGGCGGATCAGGGTGTCGTAGGTCGTTCGGACCGCGGACAGTTGTGTGGCGGTCAGGGGTGGGAGGGTGGCGGCGGTGAGGTTGGCGGAGGTCTGGTGGGGGCTGCGGGCGCCGGGGATGACGGTGGTGACGCCTGGCTGGTCGAGGATCCAGCGGAGGGCGAACTGGGGCAGGGTGGTGCCGGCGGGGACAGACGGGAGGAGGCGGCGGACTGCTTCGAGGCCGGTGGTGAAGTCGACGCCGGAGAAGGTTTCGCCGACGTCGAAGGATTCGCCGTGGCGGTTGTAGGTGCGGTGGTCGTCAGGGGCGAACGTGGTGTTTTCGTCGTACTTTCCGGACAGCAGACCGCTCGCCAGCGGGACGCGGGCGATGATGCCGACGCCGGCCGCCTGCGCGGCGGGGAGGACCTCGTCGAGGGGCTTCAGCCGGAACGCGTTCAGGATGATCTGGACGGTCGCCACGTTCGGGCGGGCGATCGCGGTCAGGGCCTCGGCGCAGGTCTCGACGCTCACGCCGTACGCCGCGATCCGGCCCTCGTCGACCAGTACGTCGAGCGCGTCGAAGACCGCGTCGTTCGAGAAGACGGGCGTCGGCGGGCAGTGCAGCTGGACCAGGTCGATGGTGTCGACGCCGAGGTTGCGACGGGAGCGGTCGTTCCAGGCGCGGAAGTTCGCGAGCGTGTAGTTCTCCGGCACCTGGTCGACGCGGCGGCCCATCTTGGTCGCCACGGTCAGCCCGTCACGCAGTACCTGCCCGACCAGCCGCTCGCTCCGCCCGTCGCCGTACACGTCCGCGGTGTCGATGAACGTCACCCCGCCGTCGATCGCGGCGTGCAGCACCGCGAGCGCGTCGCCCTCGTCGACCGAACCCCAGTCCGCCCCGAGCTGCCAGGCCCCGAGCCCGACCACACCGACATCCCGCCCTGTCCGTCCAAGCCGCCGCGTCTCCATGGCGGCCAGCCTACGGTCAGCGCATGTTGTGGAGCAGGGCGGACTGCAGGTATCCGAGCCAGTCGTACAGGTCGTACGTCAGCCGCCGCGGGTCGTCCTCGTCGAGCTTCTCCCAGCTGGCGTAGTCGTCCTCGTCCTTGATGTCGAGGCGGGTACCGATCGCCAGCCGCAGGTCGTTCAGCGCACGCAGCCAGGACAGCTGCTCGTCCGGTTCGAGCGCGATCTCGTCGGCGCCGGACTCCTCCAGCGCGGACAGCACCCGCTTCGCGTCGGTGACCTTCCCCTCGCGCAGCCCGCGCTCGGTGAACCGGCGGAACTCCGCCGACGCCATGTCGTCCTGCTTGTACGCGTCCGGCAGCAGCCGCTGCAGTACGACGTCCTCGGGCGGCGACGTCGGGCCGTCGTTCTCGCTGAGCATCGCCTCCAGCGGGTCCGCGGGCGTGGTGGTCCGCGGCGGGAGCCCGTCGTACAGCAGCTCGACCAGGTTCCGTAGCAGGTTCGCCAGGATGTCCGCCTCGTGCTCGGCGAAACTGACGACGACGGTCTTGCGGCGCTTGCGGAACCGCGTCACGACTTCTCGCAGGTGGCCCACAGGCCGTAGGAGTGCATCGCTTCCACGTCGCGTTCCATCGCTTCCCGGTTCCCGTTCGACACCGCGGACTTGCCCTCGGCGTGCACCTGCATCATCAGCTTCTCGGCCTTCGACTTGGAGTAGCCGAAGTACGTCTGGAAGACGAACGTGACGTAGTCCATCAGGTTGACCGGATCGTTCCAGACGATGGTCACCCAGGGTGGGCTCAGCTCGATCGCCTCGTCGACCTCGGGGCTCTCCAGCTCGCTCGGTGCGGTGCTCACCTGACCATTCTCTCCATCATCGGCTCCGGTCTCACAATAGGCTGCTCCTGTGACCCACTCGACGGCCCTGTTGACCGACCATTACGAGCTGACCATGCTGCAGGCGGCGCTGGCCGACGGCACCGCGGAGCGCCGCTCGGTGTTCGAGCTGTTCGCCCGGCGGCTGCCCGACGGCCGGCGGTACGGCGTGGTGGCCGGCGTGAACCGGCTGCTGGACGCGCTCGAGCAGTTCCGGTTCGACGAGCAGACGATCGCCTTCCTGGCCGATCGCGGCGTCGTCGACCAGGCTACCCGGGACTGGCTCGCGGACTACCGGTTCACCGGCGACATCTCCGGGTACGCCGACGGCGAGATCTTCTTCCCGGGGTCGCCGGTGCTGGTGGTGGAGTCCTCGTTCGCCGAGGCGGTGCTGCTGGAAACCGTTTTCTTGTCGATCCTGAACCACGATTCCGCGGTCGCCTCGGCGGCGTCCCGGATGACCTGGTGGGCGGGTGGGCGGCCCTGTATCGAGATGGGCTCGCGGCGTACCCACGAGGAGGCGGCGGTCGCCTCGGCGCTGGCGGCGTACATCGCAGGCTTCGGCGCCACCTCGAACCTGGAGGCGGCCCGCCGGTACGGCATCCCGAGCACCGGCACCGCGGCGCACTCGTTCACGCTGCTGCACGACCGCGAGCGGGACGCGTTCCGGTCCCAGATCGACGCGCTCGGGAAGGGTACGACGCTGCTCGTCGACACGTACGACGTCGCCGCGGCGGTCCGTACCGCGATCGAGCTGACCGGCCCGGAGCTCGGCGCGGTCCGGCTGGACTCGGGCGACCTGCCGTCGCTGGCCGGCCAGGTCCGCGAGCAACTGGACGCGCTGGGCGCGACGAAGACCAAGATCATCGTGACCAGCGACCTGGACGAGTACCAGATCGCCGCGCTCGCCCCGGCGCCCGTGGACGGCTACGGCGTCGGTACGTCGCTGGTCACCGGCTCCGGCTACCCCACCTGCGGGTTCGTGTACAAGCTGGTCGCCCGCGCGGACGAGCACGGCGACCTGGTGCCGGTGGCGAAGAAGAGCCCGGACAAGATCTCGATCGGCGGCCGGAAGTGGGCCCTGCGCCGGCGGTCCGCGGCCGGGGTCGCGGAGGTCGAGCTGATCGGCGTCGGCCAGCAGCCGGTCGACGACGGCGACGACCGGGTGCTGCTGAAGTCGCTGGTCGAGTCCGGCAAGATCGTCGGCCGGACCACACCGGAGGAGTCGCAGGCGCACCACGAGAAGGCCCGCTACGAGCTGCCGCGCTCGGCGAACCAGCTGAGCCGCGGCGAGCCGGCGATCCCGACCGAGTACATCGGCGATTTCGACGCGCGGAACCCGTTCCGGTCCCGGAGCCACACGTGAGCGAGGACTGGTCGCCGGACGCGCCCGCGGACGAGGCCGACGTACTGATCGCGCTGCGGTTCGCGGACCGGGCCGCGCGGAAGGCCGTCGCCGAGGAGCTGGCCGGGACCGAGCTGCACACCGGGCAGGAGCTGGTGCTCGCGAAGCTCCTGCACCACGGCTCGCTCCCGGTGGCGCGGCTGGCGAAGGTGCTGGACGTCGAAGTGCCGACAGCGACCCGGACGACGCAGCGGATGGAGGCGGCCGGGCTGGTCCGGCGGGTGAAGAGCACGACCGACGCGCGGCAGGTCGGCATCGAGCTGACCGACCGCGGCGTCGCGCTCGCCCACACCGTCCAGGAGGTCTACGACCGCGCCGGCCGCCGTGCCCTCGCCAACCTGTCCGCCGACGACCGTCGCCTGATCCGCAACCTGCTCTGGTCGATCACCTCGACCGTCGAGGATCTCACGGAGCTATAGCGGCAGGAAGGTGTCCAGGTACTCGTTGCGGAACTTGCCGGCCGGGTCGTACTTCGCCGCGAGTCCGATGAAGTCCTGCACCCGGGGATAGCGCTCCGCCAGTGTGGCCGCATCCGCGGCGAACACCTTGCCCCAGTGCGGGCGGGTGTCCAGCGGCGCCAGCGCCTCCTCGAGTTCCGCGACGACCGGCCGGACCGCGGCCTCGTCCTGGATCCAGGTGAAGTGCAGCGCCACCGTGTCGCGGCCCTGGCTCGGGCTCAGCCACAGTTCGTCGGCGGCGACCGTCCGGACCTCCGACACCTGCAGGACCGGCGCGAACCGGTTGCCCAGGGCCCGTAGTACCTCGACCGCCTCGGCGGCCCGCGCACGCGGCACGAAGTACTCCGACTGCAGCTCGTCGCCGTTGCTCGGCGTGAACTCGAGCCGGAAGTGCGGCAGCCGCTCGTTCCAGGGCCCGGCGACGCCGCCCTGCTGGGTCGCGTAGTCGGCCGGCATCACCTTGATCGGGTGCCGCGGCCCGTCCGCGAGCCGCCCGCCCATCCACTCCGGGTCGGGCTCGGTCAGCTCGCGGCGCTTCCGCCACACCATCACGTCCGGGTCGACCCAGTCGGTGAACGCGCTGACGCTGTACGCGCTGCCCATCACGTCCGCGAACTCCGACTGCAGCCGGCCGACGGGTACGCCGTCGTACACGACCTGACTGATCTGGTACGACGGCTGGACGTCGAGCGTCAGGCTGACCGTGACCCCGAGTGCGCCGAGCGCGACGATCGACCCCGCGAAGTCCGGGTCGTCCCGGGTGAGCGTGACCAGCTCGCCGTCCGCGTTCACGAACGTGATCGCGTTGACCGCGTCCGCGAGCGGGCCGTTCGTGTCGCCCGATCCGTGCGTGCCGGTCGAGCAGGCGCCGGCGACCGAGATGTGCGGCAACGACCCGAGGTTGTGCAACGCCAGCCCACGGGCCTGCAGCGCGGCCGTGATCTCGCCGTACCGCGTCCCCGCCGAGACCGTCACACCAGCTGCGCCGACCTCGATGACCTGCGGCAGGTCCTGCACGCCGACGAGCACACCGGACGTGTCCGCGATCCGGTTGAACGAGTGCCCGGTGCCGAGCACCCGCAGCTTCTCGGACCGCGCCACCAGCTCCTGCAGTTCCTCGACGGTCCGCGGTCGCTGCAGCTCACTGGCGAACTCGACGTTGCCCGCCCAGTTGGTCGTCATGCGTGCCCCTTCCGTTCGACCTGTGCAGGGTCGCACACCCGGCCCCGGATCGGCCTCGTGCCGTCCACCCACCGAGCCTCCCCCACCTCGGCGACGGTGCGTGGTTGGATGGCGCCCGATGGTCATCTGCTTCGGTATCGCCGGCTTCTGGTTCCTGATCTTCGGCGTCAGTTTCTGGCGGGACCGGCGACTGTTCAAGAACGGGATCTTCCTGGTCCTGACGCTGATGTTCGCCGGCCTCGGCGTGATCTTCGCGGTCGAGACCGTCAGCAAGCCGGTCGCGGTCGCGATGGTGTGGGCGATCGTGATCGCGATCCCGGTCGCGATCGCCGTACTCGCCGTGTTCCTGGTCATCAACGGCGTCACGATGCTGCGCCGCGAACGCCGCCGACTGTCGAACCTGCTGTCCCTGATCGTCGGCCTCGGCATCATCGGCTTCGTGATCTTCAGCGTCCTGGTCCAGACGATCGGCTGGGAACCACTCGCCGCCGTCCGCTCGGTGCTGCTCGGGGTCCTGACCTACATCTCGTTCCTGTTCCTGTGCTTCCTGGTGTACGCGTTCTTCTACAGCCGCGTCCGCTCCTCCCGAAAGGTCGACTTCGTCGTCGTCCTGGGCTCCGGCCTGATCGGCTCCCGCGTCCCACCCCTCCTCGCCAGCCGGCTCGACCGCGCCCAACAGGTCTACCAACGCGCCCTCCGCAAAGGCCGCTCCCCCCGTATCATCACCTCCGGCGGCCAAGGCCCCGGCGAGGACATCCCCGAGTCCCACGCAATGGCGGCGTACCTGATCGAGCACGGCGTCCCGGACGGCGAGATCATCCGCGAGGACAAGTCCACCACCACCTGGGAGAACCTGACCTTCAGCCGCGACCTGATGACCGAACTACGGCCCCAGTACCGCTGCCTGATCGTCACGAACAACTTCCACGCGTTCCGCGCCGCCCTCACCGCCCGCAAGGCCAAGGTCAACGGCCAGGTCGTCGGCTCACCCACCGCGGCGTACTACTGGCCCACAGCAACAATCCGCGAATTCATCGCCATCCTCGCCAGCCACCCTTACATCAACGGCGGCGTTTGCCTGCTGATCGCAGCCCTCGCCGTCGTCCCGCACCTGTAGGTTCCGCCAGGCCATCACAATGCGGCGGTCGTCGCCGCGGTGAGCGTGACCGTCGCCGGGCGAGCGTGATTGTGATGGGCCAGCGGTACGGAAGATCTAGAAGAGCATCAGGGCGGCCGCGGTGATGCCGGCCAGGACGATGAGGATGCGGAGGTAGGTGGCGGGGAGGCGGCGGCCGATGTGGGCGCCGGCGTAGCCGCCGATGATGGAGCCGGTGGCGAGGAGGGCGGCGGCGCGGAGGTTCAGGTCGGCGATGAAGAGGAAGATGATGCCGGCGACCAGGTTGGCGGCGAGCAGGGCGAGGGTCTTGAGGCCGTTGACCACGCGGAGTTCGAGGTCCAGGCCGAGGCCCAGGACGGCCATCATCATCACGCCGGCACCGGCGCCGAAGTAGCCGCCGTACACGCCGGTCAGCGTGGTGCCGACGATGGTTGCCGGGGACATCGATCGGCGGAGGTCGTGCGGGTGCTGGGAGCGGGAGCGCAACCAGCGTGAGATCCACGGCTGGACGCCGACGATGAGGCAGGTGAACAGGATCAGCCAGGGGGCGGCGGACGCGAAGACCTTCGATGGCAAGGCGAGGAGTAGCGCGGCGCCGCCGATCGCGCCCAGGGCACAGACGAGTACGACGACGGCGACCTGGTGGCGAGGGACTTCGCGGAGTTCTCGGCGGTATCCGAAGGCGCCGCTCAGGGCGCCCGGGAGGAGTCCTAGGGTGTTGGATGCGTTGGCTACTACTGGGGGAATGCCTAGTGCGATCAGGACCGGGAAGCTCAGCAGCGAGGCGACGCCGACGGTCGAGGTCAGGATCCCGGCACCTAGCCCTGCACCGACAACTGCCAACTGCTCGGGTCCGGTCACTTCAGGATTATCTCTCCGAGCGCGTGGGAGGTGGGCATCCGCACCTCGGCCGGACGCCTAACAGCCCGCGCACGGCTCGAGCAGATGCACACCAACCACAACCCGAGCAGCCGCACACGGCATCGCCCGGTAGACGCGCGCACGGCACCACCTGGTAAACGCGCACACCGATCACCCCGCGCGTAGACGGAGGCGCACAGCACGGGGAACAGCCACGGGCGGGTGGGAGCCCGCGGGGGCTCATCACGCGCGGCTTTGCGACAGCTTACGAGCGGCGCGGTTGGACGAGGTTGGATTCGTACGCGGCGATCACCAGTTGGGCTCGGTCGCGGGCGTGGAGTTTGGCCAGGAGGTGGCCGATGTGGGTTTTGACGGTGCCGCGGCCGACGTTCAGGTGGTCGCAGATCTCCTGGTTGGACAGGCCGCGGGCAATCAGCGTCAGCACCTCGCGTTCGCGGTCGGTGACGCCGGACAGGCCGGTCAGTGGCGCTTGCCCGGGTTCGGCGAGTCGGGCGAATTCGGCGATCAGGCGGCGGGTGATCGAGGGTGCGAGGAGTCCTTCGCCGGCGGCGACGACCTTGATCGCGTGGAGTAGTTCTACCGGCGGCACGTCCTTCAGCAGGAATCCGCTCGCCCCGGCGCGCAGCCCGGCGTACACGGCGTCGTCGAGGTCGAACATCGTCAGGATCAGCACCCGGGTCCCGGCGGTCTCGGGCGCCGCGCAGATCTGCCGCGTCGCCTCGATGCCGTCCAGCGTCGGCATCCGCACGTCCATGAGTACGACGTCCGGCTGCTCCTGCCGCGCGAGCTCGACCGCTTCGGCGCCGTTCGCGGCCTCGCCGATGGTGGTCAGCCCGGGTGTGGTGTCGATCAGCACCCGGAAGCTCCCGCGCAGCAACGCCTGGTCGTCGGCGACCAGCACCTTGATGTCATTCATACGGCAGCCGTACGACGACCTCGAACCCGCCGCCGGGCAACGCCCCGGCCCGATACGTCCCGCCGTACACGCTGACCCGTTCCCGGATCCCGATCAGCCCGTGCCCCTCGACCGGCGTACCGCCGACGCCGTCGTCGGACACTTCCACCTGTACGGCGTTCGCGCCACCGCTGAGCGTGATCCGGCAACGATCGGCGTGCGCGTGCTTCGTGACGTTGGTGAGGCACTCCTGGACGATCCGGTGGACCGTCAGCCCGACGGCCTCCGGGAGTACGTCGACGTCGACCGCGAGGTCCACGCGGACGCCGGTCGACTCGACCCGCGCGACGAGTTCCGGCAGCGCCGCCAGTCCGGCGGGTGGGGCGAGGTCCGCGGGTTCGTCGGGGGAACGCAGCAGGCCGAGCATGTGCCGTAGCTCGACGAGCGCGTCCCGGCTGGTCGACTCGATCACGGACAACGCGTCGGACACCTCCTCCGGACGGACCTGCAGGACGTGGTTCGCGACGCCGGCCTTGACGGCGATCAGTCCCATGCTGTGGGCAACGATGTCGTGCAGCTCGCGGGCGATCCGCAGTCGTTCGGCGGCCACGGCCTGTTCGGCGAGTACCTGCGCCGCCCGGGCCGCCGCGGCGCGCCGGTCCCGGACGACCTGCCCGAGGATCCACGCGCCGTACAGCGCTGCCGCCCCGGTCAGCAGGATCGCGGCCTGCGACTGCCCGGCGGGCGCACCGGCGACCATCGCGAGCAGCAGTACGACGAACCCGAGCGCCCCGGCCAGCCCGAGCAGCCGACGGCTCGACACCGGGCGGGTCGATCGCCGCTCCGACGCGACGACGTACAGCACGTACGCCGCCGCCAGGAACGGATCGCGGAGCGCGTCCGCGAACATCCCCACCACCGAGACGACCGCCGCGAACGCGAACGCGGGCACCGGCCAGATCCGCCGTACCGCGACCGGCACCGCGAGCCCGACCGCGACCAGCCCCGCCGCAGTGGACGCACTCAGCACAACAAGTACGGCGTACCCGGCCGCGACGACGCAGTCCACGGCGATCAGCTGCCGCCTGCTCAAGCCGTACTCCGTCACCCGTCGAACCTAGCCGACCCGACACCGTCCCGCCTCGGACCGTGGTCCGACGGCTCCTGGTCCGATGTGCGCACGAAGAATCCGCGGAAGCCTGCACGGCATGCTCAAACTACTCGCACTCGCGGCGAGCGGGGCCCTGACGACCAGCGTTCTCACCCCGCCCGCCCAGACCCTCACCTGGGGCGAATGCCCCGGCGGCCCCGGCTCCGTCGGGATCGAATGCGCCACGCTGAAGGTCCCGGTCGACTACGACCACCCCGACGGCCGCCAACTCACACTGACCATCGGCCGGCTGCGGTCCACCGCCGCCAAGCCGAAGGGATCGGTCCTGGTCAACTTCGGCGGGCCGGTCGGCATCAGCATCGACCTGATGCGCAAGTACGGCGGCGGCGAGTCGTTCGCCGGGCTGCGCCGGCAGATGGACATCGTCACCTGGGACCTCCGCGGCGGGCCGAACTCGCCCGGCCTCAGCACGAACCTCCCGTGCGACTGGACCGGCGCCCGGATCCCGTCCGTACCGCGGAACCAGGCGGAGTTCGACCGTCTCGCGGCCAACAACCGGGCCGCCGCGGAACGCTGCCGGGCGAAGGACCCGGAGCTGTTCGGCGCGATGGACTCCGCCACCCACGCCCGCGACGCCGACGCGATCCGGCAGGCCCTCGGCGAGCGGCAGACCAGCTTCTACGGCGCGTCGTACGGCGGGTTCATCGGGCAGGCGTACGCGCGGCTGTTCCCGGACCGGGTCCGCGCGATGGTGCTGGACGGGACCTGGAACCACAGCGCCGCGAACTGGAACCGGGAGCTGCCGCTGCTCGCGCGGGACGTCCAGAGCTACGTCACCCGGTTCTTCGATTGGTGCCGTACGCAAGGAGATTGCCCCGACGCACCGAAGCTCTGGCGACAGGTCACGGCCCGGGCCGATCGGACACCCCTCCCGGCCGGCGACGTGAAGTACAGCGGCGACGACATCCGCTATCAGGCGGTGGCACTCGCCCGAGTCGGTGTCACGTCGTACCCGCGGCTCGCGGCGGCGTTGCGGAAGGCAACGACCGGTGACGCGTCCGGCTTCGTCCCCGATCCGCCGAGCGCGCCGTACGCGATGACGGCCTCGCCGGGCGTCGTCGAGTGCACCGACTGGCCGCACCCCGCCGACCAGCGGCAGCTCATGCAGCAGGTACGCCGGATGCGCGCGGCCGCGCCGTACACCGGGGCGGTGGCGACGATCGAGCAGGCGATCCTGTCCTGCGTCGGCTGGCCGATTCCAGTGCGGAACCCACCGGCCGCGTTGCCGGACAGGCTGCCACCGCTGGTGATGGCGGGCAACTGGAGCGAGTTCCAGGCGGCGTCACGGGTGGTCGACCAGGTACCGGGCAGCGGATCGATCTACCACGACGGGCCGGGGCACACGTTGTACCAGTCCAACGCGTGCGCCCGAGCGAAGATCGACGCCTACCTGGCCGACCTCGCCGTACCAGCCGTGGGCACTCGCTGCTAGCGGACCCGCGGTTGCGGTTGCGGTTGCGGGGGCCGTGCCCCAGCCCGCCGGGGCACATCACCCGCGGCTTCACGACACCACCCATCACCCGCACCACACCAAGAGCAGCCGCGCACGGCACCACCCGGCAAACCCGCCCATCCATCACCCCGGACATCCACGGTGGCGCACAGCACGGGGAACCCGGGCGTCCACGGTGGCGCACAGCACGGGGAAACAGCCACGGGTGGGTGGGAGCGGGCGAGCGGACGCGGAGAGGAGCGCAGCGACGAACCGTGACCGCGCAGCCCGCGGGGGCGCATCACCCGCGGCTTGACAACGCCCTCAGCGGACCGTGACCGCAGCCGCGGGACCCCTGGTGACGTTGCGGCCGTCGCTGACCTCGACGTGGTACGTGAGTTTCTGGCCGCTGGTCAGGCCGGAGTCGGTGATCGAGGTGACGGCCGGCTTGGTCCACCAGTTCGACGTCCGTGCCCAGCTGCCGATCCGGGTGTTGCCGCGGTACACCAGGTAGGTGAGCGTCAGGTTGTCGCGGTCGAGCACGGTGGCGAAGGCGACCGTCACCTTGTTCGGCCGGGCGCTCGCCAGTTTCGGCGCGGCGGGCCGGGCCGGTACGGCGCCGCCCGGCACGTTGGTGAACCGGGTCAGGCCCTCCTGGGGCTTGCCGTTCACGACGGTGAAGTCGCCGCCGGCCCACAGGTCGTTGCCGCCGGACGCGAACGCGAGCGGGCCGACCAGCGTCGTACCGCCGGCGTCGGTGTTCGGGAACCAGGGCCCGAGTTTGCCGGTGATCGTGCTGTAGACGAGCAGGTGGTGCATCCCGGTCTTGTCCGGGAACTCGCCGTCCGCGCTGCAGTCGTGGGCGTGCGACCCCTTGTACAGCCAGTTGCCGATCGCAACGATCGCCTCGGTGGCGCCCAGGCACTTGCTCTGCCAGAGCAGCTTGCCGGTCGCGCTGTCCGCGGCCAGTACGCCGTCGTAGCACTGCATGCTGTTGGTGCCGGCGTTGGACGCGAACACCTTGCCGCCCTGGACCTCGAGGTCCTTGACCCGGCTGTCGCACTCGTCGGACTTCGGCGGGATCGCGGCCGCGGCTGGCATCGCGAGTACGGCGCCGGTCCGGGCGTTCAGCATCGCGAGCGCGTGCTGGTCCTGGCCGCCGATCGTGGTGAACCCGCCGCCGACGAAGACCCGTGCGCCGTCGGTCGACACCTCGATCGCGTGGACGTCGTCGTCGGCGCCCGGGTTCCAGCCGAGCAGCGCGCCGGTGTTCAGTGTGACGGCGGCGAGCCGCTCGCGGCCGACCTTGTCCACGCTGCCGAACGAGCCGCCGAGGTAGACCGTACTCGCAGTCACCTTCAGCGCCGCGACGCGATAGTTGACGACCGGGTCCCAGCCGGCCACAAGCTTGCCGGTGGCAACGTCGAACATCGCCACCCGGGACCGCGGTACGCCGTCCACGACCGTGAAGTCGCCGCCGATCACGACCCGCCGCCCGTCCGGCGATGCGGCGATGCTCCAGACCGGCCCGTTGACGGTCGGCGCGAACCGCGTCGGTACGCCGGTGGTCCGATCGAGCACCACGAGGTACTTCCGCGCCACGTCCCCGGCACCGCGCGCCTTGCCCGGCGGCCGGACCCGGGTGAACAGGCCGCCCGCGAACACCAGGTTCCCGGCGACGGCGACCGCGTTGACGCTCGCGTTCGTCTGCCAGGACGGCTGTTCCACCGACGACAACGCGGATCCGAATCCACGAGGCGCGCTGTGGGTCGCGGTCTCGGCCGCTTGGACCGCAGGCCCGGACGGAACCAGTGCGGCAGCGGCGACGGCCGCAGCGGTGACCGCGGCCAGGACGGCTTTCTTCATGAACGAACCCCCAAGGGCCCGCTCCGGCGGAAGATGCCGACCCCGTGACTTGGTGACAATGCGCCGTCAAAAGATAACTGTTAGCACATCTCCGACCACAATCGGGCTGCCTGGACCAGCAGGTTGCCGCGCGCGGTCGCCTCGACCGGACCGGCGACGACCGGCAGGCCGGACAACTCCGACGTGAGCCGGCAGAGCAGCGCGTTCCGCGATCCCCCGCCCACGAGGTGGATCGCCCGCGGCGACATTCCGGCGATCCGCGCGAGCTCCCGGGTGCTCTCGGCGTACGCCGTGGCGAGCGAGTCGAGGATGCAGCGGACGATCGCGGGCGGTCCGTCCGGCGGGCGTCGACCTGCCGCCCGGACGAGCGCGCGGATCCGGTCCGGCATGGCGCCCGGCGCGATCAGGTCGTTGCTGTCGACATCGATGATCGGCCCACCGGCTGGCAGTGCGTCGGCCGCGGCGAGCAGCGGGTGCAGGTCCGGTTTTCCCCAGGCGACCAACGACTCCTGGAGCAGCCAGAGGCCGGCGAGGTTGCGGAGGAAGAGGGTCTGCCGGTCAGCTCCCAGCTCGTTGCTGATCCCCGCACGCAGCGAGGTGGACGTGACGATCGGGCCGTCGAGCTCGAGGCCCACGAGCGACCAGGTACCGCTGGAGACGAACGCGACCGATCCGTCGTGCGGCGGGAGCCCTGCGACCGCCGACGCGGTGTCGTGGGATCCGACCCTGACCACGAGCACGTCCGGAGGCAGCCCGGTCGCCGCGACGACGTCGGGCTTCAGCGGCCCGACCAGGTCACCCGCGGTCCGCAACGGCGGCAGCAGCTCCGGCGCCAGCCCCAGCGCATCCAGGACGGCCGGCGACCAGTCCCGCGTCCGTACGTCGAGCAGCCCGGTCGTGGACGCGATCGTCAGCTCGGTCCCGAGTACGCCGGTGAGCTCGTGCACAAGCAGATCCGGCAGCATCACGACCGCCGCGGCGCGATCCACTACGTCGGCGGCCAGTTGGTACACGGTGTTGATCGGCAACGGCTGCACCCCGTTCACGTCGTACAGCTTCTCGACGCCGCCGAACCGTTCGTGCAGCACGTCGACGACGCCGGCCGTCCGGTCGTCGCGGTACGACACGGGATCCGCGAGCAGTACGCCGGACTCGTCGAGCAGACCGTAGTCGACACCCCACGTGTCGATGCCGATCGACTCGACCTCCGGGTACTCGCGCGCGAGCGCCCGCAGCCCGGTGAGGACCTGCGCCTTCAGGTCGGCGTACTGCCACCGCAACCGGCCGTCGCGGCGCTGCGCGCGATGGGCGAACCGGTGCACCGTCCGCAACCGGACCTGGTCCTTCTCGAACAGCCCGGCGATCACCCGGCCGCCCGACGCACCGAGATCGACGGCCGCGCAGACCTTCATCCAGCGAACCGGTGCTGCCCGGCACCGACCTGATGGGACGCCCCGTCCGGCAGCTCGACGACCGCGGTCGTCCCGGCCGGTACGTCGACGTCGAGGATGAACCGGCCGTCCTCGATACACCACGAACTGCGGAGCTCCCCCTGCCCGGTCCGGTACGACGCGGCCGCGGACGTCAGCCCGCCGCACGGTCGCGGGCGGATCACGACCTCACGGAACCCGACGTCGCCCGGGGCCTGTTGCAGCCCGGCGACGTGGCCGAAGAACCAGTCGTCGATCGCGCCGTTCATGAAGTGGTTCTGGCTGTACCCGAACGTTGGCCCGTCCCACGTCTCGGTCAGCGACGTCGCCCCGTGCCGCAGCATGTACCCGTACCCGGGCCGCTCGTCCACCTGCGTCAACCGGTACAACGTCTCGTGCCGGTCGTACGTCGCCAGCACCTCGACCAGCGCCGCCATCGCGATCTCACCGATCTCCAGGTAGTAGCCGTCAGCAACGATCAGACGCTCCAGCCGATCGACGGCGTCCACCCCGGCGAGAACGCCCGAATGCAGAGCCACCGCAAGCTCCGCCACCGACTCGGTCCCCACCTCCCCCGCCGGCGTTACGAACCGCTGCCGCACAGCACCGACGACCTCGGCACGCACCGCGTCCCACCGCTCCCCGTCGAGCCCCAGCACCCGAGCCGTCTCGGCGAGCACGCCCAACGCCCGCGCCAGCGTGGACGTCGCCACCAGCGGCACGTACCGGAAGTCCCGCCCGTCCCAGTCCCCCAGTCCGTACGTGACCAGCCCGTCCTCTCGCGACGCCAGGAGGTACTCGACGTATCGGACGGCCGCGTCGTGGTTGGCCGTCAGTACGTCGCGATCGCCGTACGTGCGGTAGAGCTGCCAGGGCAGGAAGACGATCACGAGCCCGAAGTTCGCGTCGCCGCGCCACGGGTCGGGGAACGGGTCCCACTCCGGGACATACAACGCGAGGTGCCCGCTCGGCTCCTGTGCTTCGCGGACGATCCGCAGCGTGTTCGCCAGCAGGCTGTGGACGTCGTAGTTCCACCGCAGGATCGGGTACACCAGGTGCAACTGCTCGAGGTACCCGAGCTTCTCGCGCTGCGGGCAGTCGGTGAACATCGAGTACATGTTGGACGTGATCGCGCGCCGGATGATCCCGTGCAGCGCGGTGACGTTCGCGTCGGAGGCCGCGAACGTACCGGCCGGCTCGGCGCCGGCGGCGAGGACCCGGCCGCGGGCCTCCGGCGCGTTGGGCAGACCGGAGATCTCCAGGTAGCGCAGGCCGTTGTAGCAGAACCGCGGATGCCAGGTCAGCGGCACGCCGGCGGTCGTGACGGTGTGGAAGACGGGGCCCCAGCCCTGCGTCACCGGGTTGATCTCGCCGGAGGGTTCGAGCAGCTCGGCCGGGCGCAGGCGGACCCGCGCGTTCGGCGGCAGGTCGAGTTCGACCCAGCCGGCGAAGTTCACGCCGAAGTCGACGACGTGGACGCCGGGACGGATCGTGGTCACCGACCGGGCGGGGAGGCGTTCGACCTCGCGGATCGGCGGGATCGTCTTGGCGGACAGCCTGAGTTCGGCGGGCACCTTCGCGGGGACGGCGGCCGGCCAGGACGCGATCGTCCGCAGGTCGGGCTCGTGGTGTGCGTCGTAGTCCTCGCCGCCGACCCAGTTGGCGGTGCGTACCGCGCCAGTCGTGGCGTGCCAGGGTCCCAGTCCATGGGGTCCGGCGTCGTCGGTCCAGTCGAGCGTGGCGCAGGCGGCGAGGTCGCCGTACGCGGTCTCGATCTTGGCCCAGCGGTCCTCGGGCTTGCGGGAGCGGTAGCAGCCGGGGCCCAGCTGGATCGTGATCACGTTCGGCCCGGGGACGAGGCGCGCGGTGACGTCGTACGTGCAGAACTCGGCGCGGATCGCGTAGTCGGTGTAGCCCGGCTCGAGCGGGTCGCTGACGGCCTCGCCGTTGATCGCGGCGACGAACACGCCGAGCCCGGCGACGCGCAGGACCGCGTCCCGGGCCGCGCCGGTCACCTCGATCACGGTGCCGAGCACCGGCAGCGGGCCGTCGGGATCCTGCTGCCACGCCGCACTGGTGATCCAGCCGGTCCGCCGGTCCGGCGCGTTCACGTCGTCGTCCATGGGATCGAAGTCTAGGCATGATTGGAGCGGTTCAACTAGCCTTTGGGGACCACCGAAAGGAGTCCGGATGCTGTGGGAGCTGGTGGCGGCCGCGGGCGGGATCGCGCCCGCCGAACGACGGCTGGTCGTCGACGAGCCGGTCGAACCGCCGGACGGCGTACCGGATCGCTGGCGGCACGGGTATCGGCTGCGCGGCGTGATGACCGACTGCCGAGGCGTCGACGACACGGCCGCGCCCGGTGCACTCAGACCGGGCACACTGCGGCTGCGCGATGCGGACGGCCCACTCGTCGCCGGCACGGACTACCTCGTCGACGAACACTGGGCCGCCCTCACCCGGAAGCGCCCGCTGCGGAACGCCGTCGCGGAGTACGAGTACTCGCTGCTACGCGTCGACGTCCTGCTCGCCGACGGCCGCATCGTCCGCGGTCACAGCCACCTCAGCAACCCGCAACCACCCGGCATCCCCGCCGGCAGCGAGCCCTTGGCAACGATCTTCGTCCCGTACGCCGGCGAGGAACCACTCCTGATCCCGCTGACGAGCGTGGCCCGTACGCCGCTCTCGCTGCCGCAACTCGACCGCCTGCCCATGGTCCGGAAGGCGATCGACGCGGGACGCCCGATCCGCATCACCTGCTGGGGCGACAGCGTCACCGCCGGCGGATCGGCTTCCAGCGAGCGGACGGCGTACCCCGCGCTACTGCATGACCTCCTGCACACCGCCGGCATCAGGGCCGAGGTCAGCACGGTCGCGATCGGCGGCAGCGAATCAGACGAATGGCTCGAGGGTGCGCCCAACGGTGCGGACTGGCGGACCGTCGCCGCCACCGAGCCCGACCTGATCACGCTCGAGTTCGTCAACGACGCCGAGCTCGCCCCGTCCCGGTGGCCGTCGCTGTACGGCGAGATCCTGACCCGGTGCCGCGCGCTGGACGCCGACCTGCTGCTGCTCGAACCGCACTTCACCCGCCCGGACTGGATGCACATCGACCGCCTCGACGCCCCCGACCCGCGCCCGTATGTCGCCTTCCTGCGCGCATTCGCCGCCCAGGAAGGCGTCGCGCTGGCCGCTGTCTCCGACCGCTGGCACCGCCTGTACGCCGAGGGCGTCGCGTACCCGACGCTGCTCCGCAACGGCATCAACCACCCCGACGACCGCGGCCACCGCATCTACGCCGAGGAATCCGCGGCCGTCCTCGGGGTCCGCTGATCACCACCCGGCCGGTACGCCGACCCGCTCCGCCGCAAGCCGCTCCGGCAGCCCCGAGTCCAGGTAGGCGCGCAGCGGGTCGGCCGGGACCCCGAGCAACTCCCGCGCCTGCCGCAGCATCGGCCGTACGTCGGCCTGGAACGCACTGTCGACCAGCGTGTTCGCCCCGACCACGTCGCCTGCGTCCTGCGCCGCCCGGAGCGCGTCCCGATCGATCAGCAACGCCTTCGCGTACCCGATCTGGCACGCCTCGATACTGCGCAGCATCGCGGGCAGCTTCTCCTCGACCATCGCGCACTGGTCGATCTTGAACAAGACGCCGCCCGCCCCGGCCGCGATCGCCGGATCCGGATCGGCCAGCGCGGACACGATCTCGGCCATGATCAGGAACAGCTCGTACGGATTCGTTGACCCGACCATCAAATCGTCATCGGCGTACCGCTTGCCGTTCAGGTCGAAGCCGCCGAGGCGCCGCTGCCCGAGCAGGGTGGCGACAATGTGCTCGATGTTCACGCCCAGCGCATGGTGGCCGAGGTCGACCAGCACGTTGGCCCGCTCCCCCAACTCCTGGCAGAGCAACAGCGACTGACCCCAGTCGGCGATGTCGGTGTGGTAGAAGGCCGGCTCGAACAGCTTGTACTCCAGGATCATCGACATGTCCGGGTCGAGCGCGTCGTACACCTCCCGCAGGCAGTCCCGCAGCCGGTCGCGGCGCCGGCGGAAGTCGCCTTGGCCCGGGTAATTGGTGCCGTCGGCAACCCACATCGACAGCTGCTTCGAGCCGGTGGTCCGCATGATGCCGACGCACTCGACCGACGTCGCGACGGCCTTCGCGCGGATCGCCGGGTCCGGGTTGGTGAACGAGCCGTGGTGGTAGTCGTCGTCCTGGAAGATGTTCGGGCTGATCGACCCGATCCGGACGCCCTGCTGCTCGGCGTACCGGCGGAGCTCGGCGTAGTCGGTGCGGTCCCAGGGGATGTGCAGCGCGACGGTCGGCGTGACGCCGGTCAGCCGGTGCACGAGCGCGGCGTCGTCGACCTTCTCGTGCACGGTCCGCGGCGTACCGGGCGTGTGGAACACCTTGAACCGGGTGCCGGTGCTCACGTAGCCCCAGCTCTGGGTCTCGATCGTGAAGCCGGCGATGCGTTCGGCGAGTTCGTCCGTCATGGTCCACTCCTCGGGTTGAATCGCTCCAATGATGAGGTACAGCGACCCACCGCCGTGATCGACGGCCGGTCAGCGAGCGGTCGAGCCGCGGACGACCAGCTCCGGCGCGAACCGGCGAGCCTCGTGGACGTGCGCGGGATCGGTCACCTCGCCGAGCAGCAGCTCGAACGCGGTCCGCCCCATCTCGGCCATCGGCTGCCGGACCGTCGTCAGCGGGATGGCCAGGTACTGCGCGAGGTCGATGTCGTCGTACCCGCAGATCGCGACCTGACCCGGTACGTCGACGCCCAGCTCCTGCAGGCCGAACAGCAGCCCCATCGCGATCAGGTCGTTGCCGCAGAGCACGGCGAGCGGACTCGAGAGATCGCCCTTCGCGACGTCGGCAACGGTCGGCGCGATCGCCCGGCCACTGGCCACGTCGTCAGCGGCAACCAGGATCTCCTGGACGTGTACGCCGCGGCCCCGGCCGTCCTCGGCCAGCACCTGACGGAGACCGGCCAGCCGGTCGCCGTGCTGGATCGTCCGCGCGGGCCGGCCGGCGAACGCGATCTGCCGGTACCCGCACGCCAGGAAATGCGCCCCGACCAGCCGTCCACCGTCGACGTCGTCCACCGAGACCGAGCACTCATCGGGCCCGCCGGGCGTGTCCAGAAGCACCACCCGGGTGCCGATCCCGCGCAGGCTCGCGACCGAGGTGGCCCGCATCGCCGTCGTGGTCAGCAGCACACCCTGCGCGCGCTGCCGCATCAGCAGCCGCAGCGCGTTGTCCTCCCGCTCCGGCTCGGCGCCGGTGCTGGTCAGCGTCACCACGTAGTCGCGCTCCAGCGCGATGTCCTCGACCGCCCGCGCCATCTCGCCGAAGAACGGGTTGCCGGCGTCGTGCACGACCATCCCGACGAACCGGCCCATCCCGCCGGCCAGCACCCGGGCCGACTCGTTCGGGACGTAGCCGAGCATCTCCATCGCGCTCTTCACCCGCAACCGGGTCGCCTCGGCGACGATCTCCGGGCGGTTGATCACGTTGCTCACGGTGGAGCGGGCGACTCCGGCCAGCCGGGCGACGTCCTCGATGTTGGCTATCACGCTGGACCTATCTGTCGGACCGATGCGGATGGCATCGTCTGGAGCGCGTCAATCGTAGCGATCAGGCCTTGATCGCGAACACCCGGTCGATCCAGAGCGCCGGCACCTTGGACAGGTTCTGGACGTAGAGCACGTGCTGCGCGTCGCGGGCGTACGTCCCGGGCAGCTCGATCTCGTGGTACTCGCCGTCGGCCAGGTCACCCGCGGTCTTCCGCAACGTGTTCCCGAACGGCGGATACACCCCGAGCTCCGCGACCGGCGTACCGGCGGCCAGCGTCCCGACGTCGGCGCGGAGCGAGACGAACAACCGCCAGTTCCCGTCGCCCAGCTGGTCGAGCCAGAACTGCACGCCCCACTGCGAGTCGTTCGGATCCATCCGCAGCGCGCGGTGGTTCGACGCCTTCAGGTCGGTCGCCAGACTGGTCATCCACGGCGCCGCGATCAGGATCCGGCTCTCCTGGAAGTCGGCCCACTGATCGGCGGGCAGCCCCTGTACGGCGGCCGGTGGCGTGACGTTGCCGGGCGGCACCGGGTTCACGTCGTACTCGTCGACGATCTTCCCGACATCGCCGCCGCCCTCGGAGTACCGGCTCATCCCGGTCAGTTGCAGGGCCCGCTTCGCGCGCGCCTTCCGGTTGACGAGGTCCAGGTCCCACGTCTGGTGCGTGTTCGCCAGATCCTCGAGGTACGCCGTCGAGCGCAGGAAGATCACGTAGTCCAGCTGGAACCGCGCGACCGCGAGCCGATCGAGCAGCTCCTGATCCCCGTGGACGGCAGCCTCGGCCGCGGCGAAATGCCCGTCGGCGGCACGCACCACGTCCAGCTGGTAGATCCGCGACATGTACTGCGACGCCTCCGACAGCGGGCCGTTCGCCTCCTTCGACTCCCACAACGTCTGCAGGTACGCCTCGACATGCTTGCCCGCGGCACCGTAGTACCCGTCGAGGTATTCGCGGACGGTCCGCCGTACGTCGAGCGACGGGTCCCAGGCCAGCCGCGACAGTACCCACGCCCGCATCGAGGCCATGTCGCCGCCGCGGGTGTTCCAGACGCCCTGGATGAACAAGCCCTGCACCTGCGGCAGCTTCGCGACCTGGCGGAGCGACTCGAACCCGTCGTACCACTGCGGGAACGGCATCAGATAGCTGGAGAACATCGTCTGGTAGTCCCAGAGCACGATGTTCTTCGCGATCTTCGTCCAGCCGAGCAGGTACGCCCGCTGGTCGGCGTTCGCGTCGTCCAGGATCGGCTTGCCGCGGTTGGCGTAGATCGGGCAGAACGTGATCACCACGTTGTCCTCGACCGTCATCGCGGTGGGCGGCTGGATCGACCACTGGTACGCCTCGGTCTCCAGCCGAGCGGCCGGGATCACCTTGCGGACCCGGCGGGCCAGGTCGTTGACGAAGTCGAGCATCGCCGCGCAGCCCGCGCCGCCGTGCGCGTCGATGAACGCCTGGCTGTCCGGATCCGGGTGCCACGGGTTCGCGTCCCACTGGATGATCCCGAGCGACGCGTCCTCGCCGCGGGCGATCCGCTCGTTGATCAGCCGGATCACCGTCGCGGTCGCCTGGCTGCGCGCGTCCGGGTTCATGAACCGGATGTTGCCGTCCTGGATCAGCGTCTGGTCGGTGACCAGGTCGCGGAAGAACGTCGGCCGGTCCTCGGGCCAGTACCCGGACCACACGTTCAGGTCGGCGGGCTGCGGTACGTCGTACATGTCGCGGCGGCCGTTCAACCGCAGGTGGTGCCGGTTCTCGGCGCTGAACGCCTCGCCGTAGTGCAGTTGCCGGAACCGGAACCGCGGCACGTAGTCGCGGTGCAGTGGATCGGTGGCGAGGTCGATCGTGCTCGTCGACGGGACGGTCTCGGTGTTCTCGGCGTACCAGCGCACGCCGAGCTGGGTCTCGGCGAACCAGTACGCGCCGTGCAGCGTGCCGAGCGGACCCGGGCCGGTGATCAGCACGTTCTTGCCGCTGACGCGGACGGCGAACCCGTCGTCGCCGAGTGCGCTCCGGTCGATCCGCCCGAATGCGGCGGCCGCCGGATTGTTGGCACCCACAACGATCAGGTCGTGGTACCCGGACCGCACGGTGCGCTCGTCGACCAGCGGGATCGCGGCCCCGGTGACCCGGCGCAGGTAGTCGGCGAGCTCACGGGCGGCTCGCCGGACCATCGGCGCATCGTTGCTGCCGGCAAGGACGGCGTACGTCGAACGGCCGCGGTGGGCGAGGTGCAACCGGTCCCGGCCGGCGTACGCGGGACCTGCCGGGAGGGCGCCGGCGAACGCGGCAGCGATGCCGCCGACGGCTCCGGTGCGCAGGACGGTGCGGCGGGAGACGTGTTCGGACATGCGGGGGCTCCTGTCTCGTGGGTCTGGTGTCGAGCCGAGTCGCAATGCATGATTGGAGCGCTCCAATTGCGAGGAACCTACGCCTGGACGCATCCAGACGTCAACGGCTCACGCCGACCTTCACAGGCCGGAATCGGAGGACCCATGCACCAGGAACTCACCGCGCTGGCCCGCTGGCTCGGGGACGACAGCCGCGACCTCGCCGTCCTCGGCGAAGGCAACCTCTCCGCCCGGATCGGCCCGGACCGGATGCTGGTGAAGGCCAGCGGCACGTCGCTCGAACACGCGACGCCGGCCGCCTTCGTCGAGGTCCGGCTCCCGCCGCTGCTCGAACTGCTCGACGCACCGGATGCCGACAACGCCGACGTACAGCGGGTGCTGCTGGACAGCCGGGTCGACCCGTCCGGGCCGCAGCCATCGGTCGAATCGCTCCTCCACGCCGTCGCATTGACCCACGCGGGGGCATCCGTGGTCGCGCACTGCCACCCGCAGTCCGTGAACGCGATCGCCTGCTCGGATCGCGCGTCGACCCTCGTCGACGGCGCGCTGTTCCCGGACCAGATCGTCGTACTCGGCCGCGAACAGATCCTGCTGCCGTACGTCGATCCCGGGCTCGAGCTGGGGCGCAGGGCACGGATCGCGGTGCTCGAGTATGTCCGACGGCTGGGCGAGCGGCCGCGGGTGATCTACCTCGGCAACCACGGCATGGTCGCGCTCGCGGACTCGTTCGACGAGGCGCGGCGGATCACCCAACTCGCCGACAAGACCGCCCGGATCCTGCGCGACTGCCTGGCGATCGGGACGCCGCGCTACATCCCGGCCGAGCTCGCGGACCGGATCCACACCCGCCCCGACGAGCAGCTCCGGCGGGCCACGCTGGCCTTGCGGATTGATTGTTAGTCGGCTAAGTTTTCTGCTTAGCCGACTAATGATAATCAGGAGGACGGGTCATGGACCTGGGTTTCAAGGACGCCGCGGTGCTGGTGACCGGTGGGTCGTCGGGGATCGGGCGGGCCACCGCGGTCGCGTACGGGCACGAGGGTGCGCGGGTCGCGATCACGTACAACAGCCGGAAGGACGCCGCCGAGGCCGTCGCCGAGGAGATCGAGGCGGCCGGCGGTACGGCGTACGTCGTACCGATGGACCTCGGTGCACCGGAGACGATCGCCGCCGCGGTCGCATCGACCGTGGAGCACTGGGGCGGCCTCGACGCGGTCGTCGCGAACGCGGTCAGCTGGGGCACGCTCGGGTACGACGAGCGGCCGTCGCGGATCGAGGAGTCCCGGCCGGAGTGGTGGACCGGCATCATCCGGGCGAACCTCGAAGGCAACTTCCATCTCGTCCAGCAGGTCGCGCCCGCGCTGCGGCAGTCGGAGCACGGGCGGCTCGTGCTGCTGTCGACCGACCTCGCCGAGCGCGGGATGGCCGGGTCCTGGGCGTACAGCGCGGCGAAGGCCGGTCTGCACGGGCTCGCGGCGAGCCTGCAGCACGATCTGGGCGCGGACGGCGTACTCGTGAACGTCGTACTGCCGGGAATCACGCTCGAGAACGGCGTCCACCGGGCGATCCCGCAGGCTGCGCTGGAGCGGATCGCTGCAGGCTTCACGGCGCGGCATCTGCCGGACGCGTCGGAGATCGCGGACGCCATTCTGTTCCTCACCTCGCCGCGGACCCGGGCGATCCAGGGGCAGCTGCTGCACGTCACCGGCGGTGACCTGATTCCCGCCTAATACAGCGTTCGCGGCGGTCGCGCTTGTACGGTGGGCTCAGGAGTTCTCGGCGAAGGAGCGACGCGATGGCGCGGGCACTGATCGTGGTTGATGTGCAGAACGACTTCTGCGAAGGTGGCAGCCTCGCCGTCGCCGGCGGCGCCGACGTCGCGTTCCGGATCGGCGAACTGCTGCACGAATGGCATGAGGCCGAACCCGACGAACGGCAGTACGCATTCGTCGTCGCCACCCGGGACCACCACATCGACCCCGGCGACCACTTCTCCAAGACCCCCGACTTCGTGAACTCCTGGCCCCCGCACTGCGTGGCCGGCACCGACGGCGTCAGCTTCCACCCGAACCTCGACCCGCAGCCGTTCGACGCGATCTTCGACAAAGGCGAGTACGCGGCGGCGTACTCCGGCTTCGAAGGCAAGTCCCACGAAGGCGGCCACACCCTCGCCGACTGGCTCCGCGGCAAAGGCGTCACCGACGTCGACGTCTGCGGCATCGCCACCGACTACTGCGTCCGAGCCACCGCCCTCGACGCCCACAAGCAAGGCTTCGGTACGACGGTCCTCACCGGCCTGACCGCCGGCGTCGCGGAAGCCAGTACCGGAAAGGCCCTGACCGAGCTCCGCAACTCCGGCGTCAACCTCACCTGACGCCGCTCGGTCAGACCTGGCCTGCCTTCTCCAGCGCACCGCAGCAGGTGTTCACGATCAGGCGCGTGACCTTGTACGGATCGATGTTCGCGTTCGGGCGACGGTCCTCGATGTAGCCCTTCTTGTCCGCCTCGACCTGCCAGGGGATGCGGACCGAGGCACCACGGTTGGAGACGCCGTAGCTGTAGGCGTCGTGCGGGGCGGTCTCGTGGTCGCCGGTGAGACGCTCCTCGATACCGTCGCCGTACCCGGCGATGTGCTCCTCGACCTTGCCCGGCGCACCGAGCGACTCGCAGGCGGTGATGATCGCGTCGTAGCCTTCGCGCATCGCCCGGGTAGAGAAGTTGGTGTGCGCACCGGCGCCGTTCCAGTCACCCTTGGCCGGCTTCGCGTCCAGGGTCGCGGCGATGTCGTGGTCCTCGGCGATGCGGTAGAGCAGCCAGCGCGCGACCCACAGGTGGTCGGCGACCTCGACCGGGCCGGCCGGGCCGATCTGGAATTCCCACTGGCCGGGCATGACCTCGGCGTTGATGCCGGAGATCTTCAGGCCCGCGTCGAGACAGGCGTCCAGGTGCTGCTCGACGACGTCGCGACCGAAGACCTCGTCGGCGCCGACGCCACAGTAGTACGGTCCCTGCGGCGCGGGGAAGCCGACCGCCGGGAAGCCGAGCGGCCGGCCCTCCTGGAAGAAGGTGTACTCCTGCTCGATGCCGAACCAGGAGTCCTGCTCGGCGAACTGTTCGGCGATCGTGAGCAGCACGGCCCGGTGGTTCGTCGGATGCGGGGTGCCGTCGACGAGGTACACCTCGCACAGCACGAGCTTGTGGTCGCCGCCACGGATAGGGTCGGGACACGAGAAGACCGGCTTGAGCACACAGTCGGAGTTGTCGCCGGGCGCCTGGTTAGTGCTCGAACCGTCGAAACCCCAGTCCGGCAACTCGGCGCCGTCCGCGAGCACCCGGGTCTTCGAGCGCAGCCGCGCGCTCGGCTGAGTGCCGTCGATCCAGATGTACTCGGCCTTGTAGGTCACCGGCTGTCCCTTCGTCGTGGCTGTTCCCTCAGGTGTTTCTGAACGGCCGCTCTCGACAGTGTCAACCGGCGATTACGGACCTGTTGCTCGATTGTGAACGCCGTGTTAACCACCCCGCTGTCGACACGGCGTCGCACAGGCTGTCGTTCGTCACCTGACCGGTGCCCCGGGACCCAGTGGGATGCCGAGGGCCCACCAGGCGAGGAATAGGAGGGTCCAGGCAACGGTCATTGCCACGGCCAGTGGGACTGTGTACGACGCCAGCGTGCCGACGCCGGCGTCTTTTCGGTAGCGCTGGAGGAAGCCGAGGGCCATGACGAAGTACGGGCTCATGGGGGTGATCGCGGTGGAGCCGGAGTCGGCGATGCGGAAGAGGGCTTGGGTGGTTTCGGCGGGGACGTTCAGGAGGAGCATCATCGGGACGAGGATGGGGGCGGTGAGGGACCACATGGCGGAGCCGCTGGTTACCAGGATGTTGATGATGGTGAGGAGGGCCAGGATGCCAAGGAAGATCACTACTTTGGGGGCGCCCAGGTCGCCTAGGACGCGGGCGGATTCGGCCGACAGTAGGTCGCCGAGGTTGGTCCAGTCGAAGTAGGCGAGGAACTGGGCGATTGCGAAGAACAGCACCAGCACCGGCGCCATCTGTTTGATGCCTTCGGCCATCAGTTTCGGTACGTCGGACGCGCGCTCGACCGCCCGGACCGTCACGCCGTACGTGATGCCGACGAGGCCGAAGAGGACCGCGACGACGATCGCGATGCCGTCCAGGAACGGGGAGTCGACGATGCTGCCGTCCTTGCCGCGGAGTGGGGAGCCGTGCGGCAGCAGGACCGCGACGATTGCGACCGCGGCGACGAGGAAGACCAGGCCGGCGCGACGTAGGCCTTTGCGTTCGGCAACTGTTACGGCGAGCTGGTCGGGGTCGTCGCCAGGGGCGTCGGGGTCGGCGTCGAGGTCCGGGCGTTTGTTCAGGACCAGCCGGGTGACGAGCGTGATCACCAGCGCCAGCAGCACCGACGACGCGATGTTGAAGAACCAGTTCGACAGGACGGACACGTGCGCGTCGGGGTGGACGGTGCGGGCCGCGGCGGTGGTGATGCCGGCGAAGATCGCGTCGTTCGGGGTCGGGATCGGGCTGGCGTCGTACCCGGAGGCGATCGCGGTGTACGCGACCACGATGCCGAGGATCGGCGACCGGCCGACCGCGCGGAACGCGAGCCCGCCGAGCGGCACCAGGATGATGTACGCCGCGGCCGACGCGACGTGCGACATGGTCCCGGCGAACGCGACCGCGAACACCACCATCGACTGCGGCACCCGGGACACGCTGACCCGCATCAGCGCCTGCAGGAAACCGGTCCGTTCGGCGAGCGCGACGCCCATGATCACGACCACGATCGTGGCCATCGGCGGGAACTCGGCGAAGTTCGAGATCGCCGTCGACACCGCCATCTGCAGGCCGTCGCCGGACAGCAGGTTCTGGACGACGACCTCCTTGCCGTTCTTCGGCGAGATCACCGACACGTCCAGCGCCGACAGGATCGCGCTGACCACGGCCAGCAATGCGGACAGGATCCAGAACAGCCAGAACGGGTGCGGCAGCGCGTTCCCGACCCGTTCGATCCCGGCCATCGCCCGCACCAGGCGGGGCAGCTCCCTCGTCTCGGTCGCGGTGCTCATGAGAGTTTGTGCTCCTTGAAGAAGGCGCCGATCAGGTCGGCCGCCTGGAACGTCTGGGTGACGTACCCCGGACCGGACGTGGAGTCGGAACCCGGCCAGGTGTGGCCGCAGTCGGTGACCGCGACGTGGACGACGTCGGCCTTGCAGCCCTTGTACGTGAACGTCAGTACGTCGTCGCCGAGCTGGCTGGTCTTCGGGTCCTGCTTGCAGTGGTCGCGGACGGACCAGTCCCGGACCCATGTCTGTACGTCGGGCAGGCCGCGCTGGCCGTCTCCGCCGTACGGGATCGTGGTGTCGCCGGTGCCGTGGATGTCGAGCACCGGGACCGGGCGGCTCGGGGCGCAGCGCGTGCCCTCGAGGTAGAACGCGCCGGAGACCGGGGCGATCGCGGCGAACCGGTCCGCGAGCCGGCAGGCGAGGATTCCGGTGAACCCGGCGCCGTTCGACTTCCCGGTCGCGTAGACGGCGTGCGGGTCGACGCAGTACGACGACTCCAGCGAGTCGAGCAGGTCCGAGGTGAACCTGACGTCGTCGACGCCCTTCGCGGAGTACGGCGCGCCCTGCCAGGCCTGCTTGTCCTCGTCGCCGAGCACACCGTTGGGGTAGGCAACGATCGCGTCGAGCCGGTCCAGCCCGGAGAAGGCCTCGGTCTGCGCGCCCGTCTTGCCGCGGCCGTGGTAGACGACGATGAGCGGCGAGGCCTTGGACGGCTTGTAGTTGTCCGGTACGTGCAGGCGGTAGGTGCGGGTGAGCCCGCCGCTGGCGATCGTGTAGTCGCCGCTCGGCGCTGCCACCCGGCCGCAACCGGGGCTGCCGGCAACGGATGCGTTTGCTGTTGGCAACAGGAGGGTGACAGTCACCAGGGCCGTCAGGGCAGCAAGGGTCTTCATCAGGGGTGCCTCCTCGGGGCAGGCGGCCTGCGGGCGGGCAGGCTCGCGCCTGGACCTCCCTGAGCGAAGGTCCAGTAACTCGGGTGTGCGTCAGGCCGAGAGCAATTCGTCGGCGAAGGCGGCTATCCGGTCGGCGGCGGTCTCCACCAGCAGGCGGCCGTCCGCGGCTGTGGCGCGGCGGGGATCGCCCAGCACACCACGCTTGTGGTATTCGTCGAACCTGACCGAGAGCCGCGGACCGCGCGAGTCGCGGGCCAGCCGGGCCGGAACGGTGAGTTCCTCGAGCGTCAACGCGCCCGGCTCCAGGCGGTCGGCCTGGACCAGCTCCGGGGCGAGGTACAGCATCTGCGCGGTCTCCGCCTCACCGGCGTGACCGTGCACGGCACCGACGTCCGTGATCAGGTCGGACACCACGGACGTCACCGGCGTCCACGCGAACGTCACGTCGGTGCAGACGTACTCCTGCGCGAGCACGGACAGCGCCGGGTTGTTGCCGCCGTGCCCGGTGACCACCAGGAACTGCCGCCAGCCGTGCGTGCGCAGGCTCCCGACCAGCTCCCGCAGGACCTGCATGAAGGTTGCCGGTGACAACGTCATGGTGCCGGCGAAGGCCATGTGGTGCGGGGAGACGCCGTACGGGACCGCCGGGGCGAGGACGGCGCGGCCGGCCAGCCGTTCGGCGACCCGCTCGGCGACGCCGACGGCGCGGACGGTGTCGGTCGACATCGCCATCCCGCCGCCGTGCTGCTCCTGCGCGCCGACCGGGACGATCACCAGCGGCGCGGTCCGGACCGCGGCGAGCGCCTCGTCGGTCGTCATCTCGGCGAGTCTCATGAGAACTCCGGCGCGGACTCGACGGCCTGGCGGATGTTGTCCAGGTGTTCCCGGGTCAGCCGCTCGGCCTGTCCGGCGTCCTGCGCGCGGACGGCCGCGGCGATCGCCTGGTGCTCCTCGTGGTCCCGCCGGCGGTTGTCGTACAGCGCGCGGATCTGCTGCTGCTCGCGGACCCGGACCTTGAGCAACGACGCCAGAACCTCTTGCAGCAAAGGGTTCCCGGACGCGGCGGCGAGCTCGACGTGAAAGTTCAGCGCGAACGCCGGACCGCCCGGCGGCACGAGCGCGTTGGTGACCGCGGCCTCCAGACGCTCCAGGTTCTCCGGCTGCCGCGCGAGCGCGGACTGCGCGGCCACGGCCGGCTCGATGACCAGGCGGGCGCTGATCAGCTGCAGCACCGAATCCTTGGTGATCGGCGGCCGATGCGGATTCGCCAGTACGACGTTGTTGATCGTCGGGCCGACATACGTCCCGGACCCGTGCCGGAACTCCACCGCCCCGGTCGCCTCCAGCTTCCGCAGCGCCTCACGCACCGTCGGGGTGGTGATCGCGAACCGCTTCGCCAGCTCCCGCGCCGACGGAATCGCGTCCCCCGGCCGCAGCCCGCCCTCCCGGATGATGCCGAGGATCGACTCGGTCAACCGGTCGGACAGGCTGGGCAGCGCCTCAGAAGCTGAGTAAGTCACAAAGTGACTAAATCACTTAGCCTTTCGGTCGGTCAAGAGCTCGGCGGCTTCCAATCGGGGTGACCGGGCATCGGCGGCAGGTGGGTGCTGTAGAGCCAGGAGCGGAGGAAGGCGCCGAGGTCGGTGCCGGCGACGTCCGAGGCGGTCTTGATGAAGTCGGCGGTGCCGGCGACGGAGTTGTTGTAGCGGCTGACCCACGCGCGTTCGATGGTGTTGAAGGTGCGGGCGCCGACCTTCTGCTGGAGGGCGTACAGGGTGAGCGCGCCGCCGGCGTACGCGGCGTTGCTGTACGGGCGGTAGTCGGCGCGCTCGCCGGTGAAGGTCTTCGGGTCCGGGGCGGCGATGGGCCCGTTGGCCAGGAGTTTGTCGCCCAGCTTCTCGTAAGCGTCCCGCATCACGGCTTCTTGTTTCGCGCCGTAGCGGCCCTCGGCGTAGACGTCCTCGTAGAAGGAGGCGTGGCCTTCGTTCAGCCAGACGTCCGACCAGCGTCTCGGCGAGACCGAGTTGCCGAACCATTCGTGCGCGACCTCGTGCAGGACGACGCCGTCGGTCCCGTTCTGCTCGAAGCCGTCCTTGGTCATCGCGCTCGCGGTCATCAACGTCAGGCCCTGCGTCTCCAGCTCACCGCCGAGCGGCGTCACGAACGAGCCTGCCTCACTCCCCGGGAACCGCCCCAGCCGCTGCTCCAGGAACCGCACCGAGCTGTCGAACGACGCCAGCTGCGGCTTGATGTCGGCCAACTGCGCCGTCGGTACGGCGTACCGCAGGTCGAGGCCGTGCGGCCCCTTGCTGTGCAGGACCGTGAACGGGCCGACGCCGATCTGCAGCAGCTCGGTCGCGAGCTTGCGCTGCTCCCGGAACACGCGGGTGGTGTACGTCGTACCCTTGAGCGTCCGGAGAAGTTTGCCGTTGGCAATGGAGTTGAGCGCGGTCGGCGCGGTCACCGAGATGGTGGCGGGCGCCTTCTGGGCCGGGTGGTCGCTGACCGCGAGAATCCGGCGCGCACCGGCCGGCTGGTTGATCGTCTGGACCCAGCCGTCGTGCCGGAGCAGCCCGAACGGCGGCCGGCCGCCCTGGACCGCGTCCGGCAGGTCGTTCACCACGTCCACGCGGACGACGAACCGGTTCCGCACCGGGTGCGCCGGCGTGATCACCAGCTCGCCGTCGGGCGTGGTCTTCCACGCGGACCGGACGCCGTTCACCTGCACGCCGGTGACCTTCGGACCGAGCAGATCGAGGTCGAACCGGGACAACGTCGAGGTGGCGCGGGCGGTCAGCGTGGTGGTCGCGGTGTACGCCGTCAGGTGCTGGTTGAACCGGACGGCGAGCTGCTGGTCGACCACGGCGTACCCGCTGTTGCCGAGCTGCGGCCAGACCTGGTCCCCGATCCCGGCGGACGGGACCAGGCCGACCGCGGCGGCGAGGGCGACTGTCTTCAACATGCCTTGAAATCTAGGGAATTCGCGGCACCCGGACATCCGTCCCTGGTCGGGACAGACGTCATCCTCTGGTCTGAGACAGGCGGTCAGCACCGCAACCGGGGTGCGGTGCTGGCCGCCTCATGTATCTAGACGGTGAGCAACCGGACGGGGTTGCCCTTGAGGTAGTTGTAGAGGTTGAAGTAGCCGTCCGCGCCGATCGGGTTGTTCGGGATGGTGACCACGTCGGTCCAGACGGTTCTGCCGTCGACGCGGAGGACGACTCGGTTGCCGATGGCGCCGAAGGCGATCTCGTGGGTGGAGTTCGGGGCGATCACGGTGTTCGGGATCACGTCGAGCAAGGTCTGTCCGGGCGTCCAGCTCTGGAACTCGATGGTGTCCTCCTTGATCACCACGAGGTAGCCGGTGTTCGAGTTCTGCCAGGCCGGTACCCCGGTGTCGTGCGAGCGCACCTGGAACCCGTACCACCCGCCGGCGAACGCGCCGACCTCCGCCTTGAAGCGGAGCAGGCCGTCGCCGAACTTCTGCCCCTTGTACCCGTATACGCCCTCACCGGTGGTCTTCACCGTGCCGGTGCTGAAGTCCAGGTTGGGCGAGGTCGTCCAGTTCGCCTGGTCGGACAGCTGCGTGGTGAGGTCGGTGCCGACGTACTGCCCGTCCTGGACGGTGACCGCGACCGTCGCCGACACGTCCGGGTTCGACACCGAGGTCGCGGTGACGTTCGCCGTACCGGCAGCGACCGCGGTGACCCGGCCGGTGCTGTCGACGGTTGCCACCGACGGCTTGTCCGAGGTCCACGTCAGCCGCGAATCGGACGCGTCCGCCGGTGTCACGCTCACCGGGACCGTACGCCGTTCGCCCGTCTCCAGCGCGAGTTGCGCGGTACCGAGGTCGACGCCCGACACCTGCCGCGACACGATCGAGAAGCCGACGTTGTCGAAGTCCAGCCGGCTCGCCCCGGACACGTAGAACCCGACCTTGCCGGCGGCGTCCGGTGCCGGGTTGCGACCCGCGATCACCTGCTGCCCATTGACCGCCACCGTGATCCCGGTCGGCCGCACGGCCAGCTTGATCGCGTACGTCGTGTTCGGCGCAAAGGCAGCGTCCGCGCCCAGCGTCACCTCCTGGATCACCTGCCACTTGCTGTCGTAGATCGTCCACACCGGCCCGGACGCGAGGTGCCGGTAGCGCACGAAGCCGCCCGGGGTGGTCCCGGTCCGGTCGTACACGAGCATCACCGCGCCGTCGGGCAGCGTCGCCGGCGTCGTCACGGTGAAGTCCAGGACGTACTGCGTGAAGTCCCGCGGCAGCTGCGCGTTCGCGCCGTTGACGATCCGGTACACGTGGTTCCCGGTGCCGTCGTCGACCACGCTCCGGTTGGCGTCGACCGGCCAGCCGTTCGCCCCCGACTCGAAGTCGGTGTAGTGCAGGACCCCGTCGCCCTCGTGGACGACGACCGGGGCGGTGTCCTGGATCGCCGGGTTCGCCGCCGAGGTGACGGTCAGCGTCGCCGTACCGGGCGCGACCGCGGTGACCAGGCCGGCCGCGTCGACGGTCGCGATGGCCGGATCGCTCGACGTGTAGGTCAGCCCCGGCTGCGTGGTGTTCCACGGTACGACGGCGCCCGCGAACGGCACCTGCTTGCCGAGGTCGATCGACAGGTCGTCGGCCGGGAACGCGACCGACTCCAGCGGCACCACCTCCGGCGTCCGCGACTGCCCGATGTGCCCGTGCGTCCCGATCCGATCGAACGCGATCGGCTGGAACCCAGGGACGTGCTGGAACACCGCAGCGTCCGGACGCAGCCGGAAGTCGCCCTTCTGCCAGTCGACGAATCCCGGATCCTCGGACGCGACCCAGTTGCTGTCGTAGTTCAGCAGGTTCTTCACGTCCCGCGCGCCCTGTGCGTTCACGTCCGACTGGCGCGTCGTCGTCGGGTTCCAGATCACGTTCTTCGCGTACGTGTTGTGCGCCGGGTAGTAGTGGTTGTCGTCGAAGAAGTGCGCCAGCTCCGGGTACTTCGCCAGGTACGGCGTCCCTTCGAAGTTGTTGTTGTCGGCAAACAGCTTCTTCCAGGCCGGCAGGTACGACTTGTCGACCACGTTCCCTTCCTGGTTGCCCATCCACATCTCGTAGTTGTCGTACGGCACGTGGGTGTCGACGAAGACGTTGTTGGTCGCGGTCACGTAGTCGCCGGAGCCGCTCTTCACCGCGTCGTTGCCCATGTCAGCGAACACGTTCTGCTCGATGGTGATGCCCATCGTCAGGTTGTCGGCGTAGATGCCCTCGACACCGGCCCGGCCCTTGCCGATGTCGTGGAAGTAGTTGCGCCGGAACACGTTGCCGCGCTGCTGTGGCGTCGAGCCTGCGTTCATGTAGATCGCGCCGAGGTCCTGGAACGTCTTGCAGACGTCGTAGATCTCGTTGTCCTCGACCAGCTGGTCATTGCCCTGCACAATGATCCCCGGATGGGGCGCGTCGTGAATCTCATTGCCGCGCGCAATGTTGCCGACGCCGTCGAACATCACGCCGGCGTTGTAGGCCTTGTGGTAGTAGGCGAAGTCGTGGATGTGCGAGTTCTCGACCTTGTTCCGCCCGGGCGCGAGCGTGGTCTTGTCGCCACCCTGCAGCACGATCGGTACGCCGCCGATGTGGCTCAGCTCGCTGGACACCACCGCATGGTCGGTGCCGCCGCGATTCACCGGGATCCCGTCGTACGTGTAGCGGCCCGGCGAGTTGATGAGTACGCCGCCGTCGGTGAAGTTGCGGATGTCGCTGTGCGCGATCGTCACGTGGCTGCCGCCGAGGATCACCGCGGCCGTCGCCCGCCCGTACTCCATCACCAGGTCGTCGAAGGTGACGTACGACGTGCCGTCGGTGCGGATCATCGGCTCGTCGAGGGTGGTCACCGTGACCGGTCCGCGGCGGGCCAGGAAGGACGCGTTCGGCACCAGGTAAAGCACGCCCTTGTCGCGGTCGATGTAGTACTCGCCCGGTGCGTCGAGTTCTTCGAGCAGGTTCTGCGCGAAGTGGAAGTCGGGGAACCAGGACTTCATCAGCCCGGACATCTCGCCGTACCGCAGCGTGATCGTCTTGGCAGTCGTGTCGATCGACTGGATCTTGTTGTACGACCACTCCCAGCTGTAGCCGAAGATGCCGTCCAGCCAGACGTCCTTGGCCTGCGTCCAGTACTGCGGGCGGTCGTAGTTGTAGCTGAACGTGCCGCCGCGGTCCTGCAGGTCCGGGTCGTTGTGCGTCGGGCCCGGATCGATGATCTTGTTCATCTGCACGGTGCCGGTGTTCGGCCAGCGGGCGAGCGTCATGTCCTGGCCGTCGACGTACAGCTCCATCGGTGGGGTCTTGCTGACGTCGTTGGCGTGCCAGTACCCGTGCCGGCTGAGCTCGCCGTAGTCGGTCAGGCCGAGCGCGCGCAGGTCGACCTGGAGGATCTTGCCGCGGGCGGACTTCTCGACCACGCGGTCCAGGACGGACTGGTCGGTGACCTGGTGGAAGCCGTCGTACGGGAGCTGGGTGCCGCCGGTGAGCGTGGCGGTCTCGCCCGGGTAGGACTTGTAGGTGATCGGGGAGCCGGCGGTGCCGGAGTCCGCGCCGGTCAGCGAGAACGTCGCGCTGCGCTGGTAGCTGCCTTGGCGGAGGTAGACGGTGACGCCGCCCTTGGGCAGGTGGTGCTTCTTGATCGTACGGACGGCGTCGCGGGCGCCTTCGAGGGTCCGGAGCGGGCGCGCGATGCTGCCGGGGTTGTGGTCGTCGCCGGTGGTGGAGACGTACAGGACGCGGGGGTCGGGGGCGGCTGTCGCCGGGGTTGCTGTGGCCAGCAGGCCGGCGACGAGGAGGGCGGAAAGGATTCGCTTCATCGCAAGGGTCTTTCTGGTCGATTATCGATTACAACGGCTTGTGCGGATTCCCTTCTGTCGGCGTGGAAGTTGGTCAGAGCAACGACTGGGGGACGAAGCCTTCGGCGGCGAGTGCCTGCCAGAGCTCCGCCGGGATCTCGGTCCGCAGCGCCGCGACGTTGGCGGTCACCTCGACGGCGGAGCGGCAGCCGACCACGATCGAGGTCACGGCCGGATGCATCGACGGGAACTGGATCGCCGCGGCCGGCAGCGGTACGTCGTAGTCCGCGCAGAGCTCGGCGCACCGCTGGGCGCGCCGCAGCGCCTCGGGGTCGACCGGGCGGTAGTTGAACATCGCGGACGGGTTCGGGTCCGCGAGCAGGCCGGTGTTGAACACTCCCCCGACGACGACCGACGTACCGCGTCGTCGGCACAGCGGGAGCAGGACGTCCGCGGCCTCGTGGTCGAGCAGCGAGAACCGGCCGGCGATCAGCACGACGTCCACGTCGAACTCGTCCACGTACGCCGCCAGCGGGACGCTGTGGTTCATCCCGAAGCCGATCGCGCCGACCAGGCCCTCGTCGCGGAGCTTCCGCACGGCGGCGTAGCCCGTCCGGCGGATGTCGTCGGCGTAGTCGTCGGGGTCGTGGAGGTAAAGGACGTCGACGGACGAGCGGTCGAGGCGCTGGAGGCTGGACTCGAAGGACTCCCGGATACCGCGCTCGGTGAAGTCCGCGCGGGCGCTGCCGTCCGGCTCCAGGATCCAGCCGGTCTTCGTGGAGACGGTCGTCGCGGCGGGGAGCAGCCGTCCGAGCCGCTCCTCGGCCTGCCCGTGCCCGTAGCGCGGTGCGGTGTCGAAGTACGTGACGCCCGCGTCGGCCGCCGCCTTCACGGTCGCCGCCGCATCCTCCTCGCTCACCTCGCTGAACAGGCCGCCGAGTGGTGCTGTTCCGATGCCTAGCGGGGGCAACATCACAGCTCCCTGGGTGATTGACTCGTGGGCTGACGGCTGTGCAGGGACATCGTCAGCGTGAGGCGTACCTCGGACTGTGGTGGGAGGTCGACCCGCAGGTGCCGGCCGTGGACGGGTGCGGATGGGGTGTTGTCTACGGCAACTGTCTGTAGGGCGTGCTCGTTGAACGAGCCTGCTTGGACCAGCAGCGAGCGAGGCTCGGAGCCGAGGTTCACGAGGTCGACGACGGTGTGGTCAGGGTTGATGTCGGAGACCAGCGCGGCGACATCCTCGGGGAGGCCGGGGCGGTCGGCGGTGAAGTACCTGAGGTGGAGTTGGGTGAGGCCGCCGTTGTAGAGGATCTGCGGCGAGCCGGTGGTCAGCTGGAGCAGGGCCTCGGTGACGACCGGGTTGATGTTCTGCCAGTGGTGGATGTCGAGGGCGTCCGGACCGACGGACGGGTCGGTCGGGTCGTTCGCGATCACCTCGAGGCGGGCCGCGGAGATCGCGAGCGCGGAGCGCAGCATCCGTTCGGGGAAGTCCGGGTTCCGCGCGGCGAGGAACTCGTACCACGGCTCCTCGTGGCCGCCCTCGTCCTTGTTCCGCTGGTCGTGGACGGCGGACCAGTCCCAGTCGGAGCCTTCGCGCAGCCGCTCGATCCGTTCGGCGTCGGCCGCGTCCCGGCTGAAATGCCACAGCGCGATCGGCAGCTGCGTCGGCATCACGTTGTAGTCGAACCAGCCGGAGTCGTTGTACCGCTGCGGGATCGTCAGCGTCGGCCGCTCCGGATCCAGGTGGCGTAGCCAGCGCTTCGTCAACGTGCCCATGTCCGCGAGGCTCCGGTACTCCGCCTGCTCGAGCACCGCGTCCAGCGGGTTCCGGCCGAGCTCGAGGTACCCGCGGTCGCCGGAGAGCAGCGTGGCGTTGACCGCACCAACGATCGCGGACGAGCCCACGGATTCGATCCCGTGCGGCCACGCCCAGCCGTAGTGGCCGCCGTACCAGCGTCCGTCGAGGTGCTCCCCCACCTGGCCGTGCAGGCCGGCGTTGTCCGGGATCACCTCCCGGCCGGCGAGCCGGTCCTGCCAGGTGCCGACGTACTCGAGGACCCAGTCCTTGTACGCCGTGTCGCTGGAGTACAGGTAGGCGTTGGTGGCGAGGCCCGTCGCCGCGAGGTTGGCGAGGACGTCGCCGCGGCCCATCCGGTCCCACATGATCCGGCCGTAGCGGCGCGCCTTCGCGGGATCGTCGACCAGCTCGTCGAACGAGGAGACGCCGATCCAGTCGAGCGGCAGGCCGTACGGGCGCAGCGGGAGGCTCCACGGGAAGTACTTCTCGCCGTCGATGAAGCCCCACCGCGGACCGGTCGCGCCGTTGTGCGGCGCCTGGATGACGCGGTGCTCGGCGTCGTAGTTCGGGCCGCCCGGCAGGTACAGGTCCGCGAACGCGCCGGCCAGCCGGCGAAGCTCGGCGTCCTCGGGACGAGCCAGGCAGAGCGCGTAGAACAGCACCATGCTCTCGCCCTGGTGGAACCAGTCGTACCCACGCTCGTAGCCGTCCACCAGCATGCCCATCTCGGTCAGCTGGTTCGTCACCCCACGCCAGTGCCGCAGCGACGCCTCGAGCAGGTCGGCGCTGCCGCCGAGCAGGTACAGCGTCGGCCAGTTGAAGAACGGCTCGTAGAAGTCGTCCACCCCGTCGCGCCCGTCCAGGCCGACCCCGAGCCGGTCGCGGAACACCAGCCGGCCGTCGCCCTCGGTGTATCGGTCGGCGAACACCCGCCAGGCCCGGTCCTGCTGGGCGAACAGCTCCCGCTCCAGCCGCGCCCACTCCGGGACGGTGCGGATCCGACGGGTTGCGCGCACGGGCTCGGCCCTGAGCATGAGGAAACACCCCTTATCGCTGATCGATACCCGATGATTTAGCCTGATCCTGCGCAAGGGTGTCAAGACCGGAAGGGGTACGGCGAATGCGCGTGATCGACTGCCACGCACACCTGTGGCAGGCGGGCCACGGCTTCCCGTGGATCCGCCCGGGATCCGAGCACTACCGGACCTTCACGATCGACGACCTCGAGCGCAGCGGCGTGGAGGTCGCCGGAACCGTGCTGGTCGAGGCCTCGCGCGGGGATCGCGGCGAGACGCGGGTACTCCGTGACCTGCGGACGGAGCATCCCGACCTGGTTGCCGGGTACGTCGGGAACCTGCAGGTGTACGAGGACGCCGTACCGGAGGAGTTCGAGGAGCTGATGGTCGAGGCCCGGCCGAACGGGATGCGGCTCGGCGGGGCCGGCCAGACCGCGCTGCTGCCGGTGCTGGAGAAGCTGGGGATCACGCTCGACATCAACCTGTCGAGAAGTGCGTTGGGGACGGCCGCCGACCTGGCCGAGCAGTTCCCGGGGTTGACCATCGTCGTGGATCACCTCGGAAATCCAGGCGGGCTGGACGCCGGAGAGCTCGACCGCTGGCGCCGCGAGCTGCAGCAGGCCGCTACGCGGTCGAACGTACTGGTGAAGATCTCAGGCCTCCTCACCCAACAGCACCCCGCGCCGCCGGCACTGGTGGAGCGGGTGGTGGAGGTTTTGGGGCCGGGGCGGTGTCTGGTTGGGTCGGATTGGCCTATTTGTTTGGCGCGGGGGTCTCGGGCGGAGTCGCTGGAGGTCTCGGTGGAGGGGTTGGGCGGGCTGTCGGACGACGAGCGGGCCGAGGTGCTGCACGGGACGGCCGTCCGCGCTTATCGTCTGGAGCTGGACCCTGGTGGCTGCGACGATCGTTATCGATAGCTGCTAGACGATCAGAGACGTATCATGGGTTGTTCCGCGACATCGCACGAATTGGGGATTTCATGGCCAAGGGTGACTTCGCCTCCACGCTGGCGAGCAACAAGGACCAGTTCCGCGCGACGCTGATCTCCGAGCGGGCGTACGAGCTGCTCCGGCAGGCCATCGTCGACGGTGAGCTCGGGCCGAACGAACGGGTCGTCGAGTCCGAGATCGCCCGCCAGCTCGGCGTCAGCCAGGCGCCGGTGCGGGAGGCCGTGAAGCAGCTCGCCCGGGAGGGCCTGCTGGTGCACATCCCGCGCCGCGGCAACTTCGTCGTGGAGATCTCCCAGCAGGACGTCGAGTACGCCCGGCAGGTCCGCGAGCCGCTCGAACGGCTGGCCGCGGAGCTCGCCGCCGGCCGGATCGGCGGGCAGGACCTGACCGAGCTGGACGAGCTGGTCGACCAGCTGCACAAGGCCGCCAAGTCCGGTGACGTAAGCATGTTCCGCGACGTCGACATCGCCTTCCACACGCGCGTGATCCAGCTCGCCGGCAACCCGTTCCTGACCCGGATGTGGGAGGTCCTGGAGCCGAACCTGCGGGCCCTGCGGGCGATCAGCGACCCGTTGTTCGAGGGTGACTGGGACGCGATGGCCAACGAGCACGGGCGGCTGGTGCAGCTGCTCCGGGACACCGACCCGGCCCAGGCCGCGGACGCATTCGCGAACCACGCGGGCGGTCGCGGCCCGGTCCCGGACGCCCGGGCCGCGAAGAAGAAGACCAAGAAGAAGTAGCAGTCAGCCCTTGACGGCGCCGACGGTCAGCCCGCTGATGATGTGCCGCTGCATGTAGATGAAGAAGATGATCACCGGCGCGATCGCCAGCAGCAGGTTCGGGAACACCTTGGTCAGGTCGGTCGAGTACTGGCTGATCCCCGCGTAGATCGCGGTCGTCACCGTGTACCGCCCGGAGCCGGGGCTGAGCAGGATCTGCGGGCTGACGAAGTCGTTCCAGATCCCGATCGAGTTCAGGATCAGCACCGTCACCACACCCGGCCGCATCAACGGGAAGATGATCGTCCAGAACGTCCGGTACCGGCCCGCGCCGTCGATCGACGCCGCGTGGTCGATGTCCACTGGGATCGTCCGGATGAAGCCGACGAACAAGAAGATGCTCACCGGCAGCGTCGACGCCACGTCGTGCGCGAGCAGCCCGGCCACCGTGTTCGCCAGCCCGAGCGAACGCAGTACGTAGATCACCGGGATGATCAGTGCCGCGCCCGGGATGAACGTGCCGGCCAGGAAGTACAGCATCAGCAGCTGGGTACGCCGCTTCATACTGCGAGCGATCACGTACGCCGCCGGGCCCGCGAACAGGATGCACAGCACGTCGACGGCCACCACGAGGAACAGCGTGAAGCCGTACCCCTTGATCACGTTGAACTGCGGGCTGTGGATCGCGGCGTTCAGGTGCTCCAGCGTGAGCTTCGAGAACGGCACCGAGAACGGCCCGTTGAGGATGTCCTCCTGGTTCTTGAAGCTGTTGATCAGCAGCAGGTAGACGGGAATGGTCATGAGGACGAAGAGCAGTACCAGCAGGATCGGCCGGACCACACTCCGCCGTACGTTGGATTCCATGCCCTACCCCGTCGCCGCTTGGTCCTGGCGGTTCCGCAGTGCGGTCACGACCAGCGCGAGCGCGGCCGACACCACCATCAGGAACACTGCCTGAGCGGTCGCGTACCCGACCTTCGTGCCCTCGAACGAGCGCGCCAGGATCAGGTAGCCGTACGTCTGCGTCGCGCCCGCGGGTCCACCGCCGGTCAGGCTGACCACGATGTCGTACGTACGGATCAGCCCGATCAGGTTCAGCACGGTCGCGACCGTCACCACCGGGGCGATCATCGGGATCACCACCTGGGTGTTGATCTGCCGCGCGCCCGCCCCGTCGATCTGCGCCGCCTCGAGCAGCTCGGCCGGAACCGTCTGCAGCGCGGCGACGAACAGTACGACGTTGAACCCGAAGCCGGCCCACGCGATCACCGCGATCAGCGTCACCAGCGCGAGCTTCTCCGAGAACAGGAAGCCGACCGGCCCGACCCCGAACTTCTGCAGGGTGTTGTTGATCGCGCCGTTCGTGCCGAGGATCGCCGCCCACAGGTAGCCGAGGATCAGCGCGCTGATCACGTGCGGGTAGTAGGCCAGCGCCCGGAAGAACGAGTTGACCAGCGACTTCTCCTTGAGGATCAGCGCGTACGACAGCCCGCCGCCGAGCATCAGCACCGAGCCGGTGACCGCGACGATCCCGGTCACCCACCAGGCCCGCGTCGAGTTCGGGTCGTCGAACAGGTGCCGGTAGTTGCCGAGCCCGATGAACACGGCATCGGAGAAGCCGTTCCAGTTCGTCAGGCTCAGGTAGACGGCGACGCCCACCGGCACGATCGTCATCACGGTGTACAGCAGCACGGCGGGACCCGCGAGGCCCACGGAGAGCGCTGTCTCCCGGAGCCTCGCGATCCGCACCTGCTGCTGCCTGGCCGGTCTGCTCAGCTTTGCGAGTTCCACCACTTGTCCAAACCGTCGGCGACCTGGTCCGGCGTGGCGCCGGTGAACAGCGACTGGATCCGGGTGTTCAGCTCACCCGAGAAGCCCTCGATCGGCTGGTGCGTGCCGGACTTCACCAGCACGGTCGGCGCGCCGTCGAGGATCTTCTGGACGCCGGTGCCGAGGCTCGAGGTCTTGTACGTGAACCCCTTGCGCAGGTTGCCGTCGGACGCCAGCTGGCTCTCGACAGCGGCCGGGTCCGTGACCAGCCACTTCACGAACTCGGTGGCCTGCGCCTTGTGCTTGGACTGGTTGACCACGACGTACGGGCTGGCGATGTTGCCGAACTGGCCGGACGGGTACGCGCCGTCGGTCGGCATCGTGAAGACGCCGATCTGGTCGCTCTTCTTCGCCTGGTCGACGGCCGGCACGAAGTACGAGCCCATGATGTACATCGCGGACTTCCCGTTCAGGAACGCGGTCTGCCCGTCGGCGTACGTGAGCCCGAGCGCGCTCTTGTCGAGGTACCCGGCGTCGATCCAGGACTTGTAGTCCTTGAAGTAGTCCAGGTAGCCGCTGTCCTTGAACGTCGTCTGCTTCTCGGTGCGCTTGACGGTCCAGTCCGGGTCCTTGGTCAGTACGCCGGCGTCGGCCATCATCGAGAACTGCGCGCCCGGGACCCACTGACCCGCGGTCTGCAGCGGCGTGTACCCGGCCGCCTTCAGCTTGGCCATCGCGGCGGTGAACTCGTCCATCGTCTTGATCGCCGCCGGATCGAGGCCGGCCTTGGTGAACGCGGCCTTGTTGTAGAACACCAGCGACTGGATCTGCTCGCCGACGCCGACGACGTACCGCTTGCCGTCGATCGCGTACTGCTCGCTCAGCGGCGTGTCCTTGACCCACGCCTGGTCGCTGAGGTCGGCCAGCAGGCTGACGTTCTCCTTGGTCGGGGTGATCTGCTGTGCGATGTCCGGCGGGTCACCGGCGGCCAGGTCCTGAGTGAGCTTGGCGCTCGCGGAGATCGTGCCGGTGAGCTCGAGCTTCACCTTGACGTCCGGGTGCGCCGCCTCGTACTTGCCGAACAGGCTGGTCCAGTAGGCCTCGGTGAGGTTCGGGGTGATGTTCACGATCACCCGCAGCGTGGTCTGCCCGGACGCGCCCCCGGCGCCGGAGTCGCCACCACCGCAGGCGGCCAGCGCTCCGGTCAGGCTCGTCGCCGCAACCGCGGCGATCAAGGTACGGCGCCACAGTTGTCTCATCTCGTTCACACTCCAGTGCGTAGTACTCCGATGATCGGCTATCGATAGATGATCATATGGAGATGCGAACCGGAGTCAAGATCCAGTTGACACCGAACCTGTCCGCCGCGTTACATCTATCATCGATAGGCGATAAAGTCATGAACAACGAGAGGCAGCCCATGTCCACTCCGACGTACAGCTCGCAGCTGTCCCCGGTCCAGACCGCGACGTTCTCCCGGCCGACCGCCGAGATGCTCGGCGCGCTGACCGACGTGAGCGCGGCCACCGCCTGCGCCAAGCTGCACCAGAAGGGCATCACCCGGACCTTCATCAACGGGCCGGTGCCGCTGCACCGGACCCCCGACGTGAAGGTGTACGGCGGGGCCGTGACGCTGCAGTTCCTGCCGCAGCGCGAGGACGTGTTCAGCAGCGCCGACCAGGAGTACGCCGAGAAGAAGACGGCGCTGTGGGGCGTGCTCGAGTCGATCCAGCCGGGTGACGTGCTGGTGGTGTCGGCGTACGCGAGCCAGTTCACCGGCTGCCTCGGCGACATGCTGGTCCGGTACTTCAAGCTCCGCGGCGGCGCCGGCATCGTGGTCGACGGGCGGGTCCGCGACGCGGCCCGGATCCGGGCGCTCGGCGTACCGGTCTGGAGCACCGGCGTGACGCCGCACTACGCGTCGCAGACCGAGCTGTTCCCGGCCGCGTTCAACGTCCCGGTGGGCGTCGGCGGCGCGCTCGTCACGCCCGGCGACATCATCGTGGCCGACGACGACGGCGCGGTCGTGGTCCCGCAGACGTCCGCTGTCTCGCTGGCCGACGACTCGCTGGAACTGCAGGCCCGCGAGGAGTTCGCCCGCCGCCGCCTGGACGACGGCGGACGCCTGTCCGACTACTACCCCCTGAACGGCCAGGGACTCGAGGAGTACCTGGCCGCCAAAGGCTAGGCCGGGCTAAGCGGTGACCGTGATCGGGCTGCCGTTCGAGACCAGCGACCAGTCGACGGTGTGGAACGTCTTCGGGTCGACGGTGCCGGTCGCGGTCACGTAGTCGATCATCAGCTGCCGGATCTCGACCTGCCGGTTGTAGACCACCGGCGCGGTCTTGACGTGCGGGAAGTTGCCGCCGCCGGACTGGCGGTAGTTGTTGACCGCGACAACGAACTGCTGGTCGGCGGCGACCGGCGTGCCGTCGTACGCGAGGTCGGTGATCCGGGCGCCGCCGGCCTTCGCGATGTCGATCTTGTACGTCAGCGGCTTGGTCAGGCCGCCGAGGATGTCGTAGTTGTAGTCCGGCGTACCGTTCGGCGCCGTCGAGGTCGGGGCGTTCGTGACCTGGTCCGACGGGAACGGGCCGGTGCCGGTGACCTGCTTGAAGTACAGCGCGGAGAACTCCAGGTACTCCTTGACCTGCGCGCCGGTCATCGTCACCGCGAGCAGCGTGTTGTCGAAGACGTACAGGCCCGCGACGTCGCGGACCGAGACGTCACCGGCCGGGATCGCCGCGTCCCGGTTGAACGGGGCCGCGATCGCCAGCACCGGCAGCGAGGCCTGCGGCGTACCGGCGAGTGCCTTCGAGACCGCGTCCGCCTGGACGAAGTTCACGAAGTCGAGCGCGGCGGTGTCCTCCCACGGCGCGGTGGCCGCGGACATCGCCTCGGTACAGGTGCCGACCTTCGAGTTCACGTAGGCGACAACCTTGTCGTGGTCCTTCTGCAGCAGCTTGACCACGTCCTGGTCGGCGGCGACGGTGTTCGCGTTCAGCACCTGGCTGTGCCGGCCGACCACCTTCCACTGACCGCGGACCTTCTGCAGGTCCAGGTCGAACAGCGACAGCCGCATGCCCCACTTCAGCGGCTCGCTCAGCACGACCTGCTCGCCGCTCGTCTTGTTCGTGACCAGGCGCTCCGGGATCTCCAGGTGCGCGTGGCCGACCAGCACCGCGTCGATGCCCGGGACGGTCTCGGCCATCAGTACGGACGCGTTCTCCGGGTACGGCAGCGCGTCGCCGTACGACGAGGACAGGTCCATCCCGGAGTGCACCGAGGCGATCACGAGGTCGGCGCCGGCCGCGCGGACCCGCGGGACCCACTGCTTGGCGAGCTCGACGATGCCGCCGAACTTCAGCTTGTTCTCGACGTTCGCCTTGTCCCAGATCGCGATGCCCGGGTTGGTCAGGCCGAGGATGCCGACCGTGATCGGCTTCTCCCCCGGCACGTGCACGCGCTTCAGCACGTACGGCGGGAACGCGGGCAGGCCGGTCGTCCAGTCCTGGGCGTTCGCTCCGAGCAGCGGGAACCGCAGCTGCTGCTGGAACCGGCGGAGGATGTCGAGGCCGTAGTTGAACTCGTGGTTGCCGAGCGCGGCGGCGTCGTACCCGATCCGGTTCATCGCTGCCGCCATCGGGTGCGTGTGACCGCCGGTGATGGGCTCGATCTTCGCGTAGTAGTACGCCAGCGGGGTGCCCTGGATGGTGTCGCCCGCGTCCAGCAGCAGCGGGCGCGGCGCGTGCCGGTCCGCCGCGATCCGGTCCCGGACGGCGCTGACCAGCGTGGAGATCTTCGCCAGGCCGATGTCGTTGTGCGCGGTGTCGTCGTACTCCGCGTTCTTGAAGTAGTCCCAGTTGAAGACGTTGCCGTGCAGGTCGGTCGTCCCCATCACGGTCAGCCGCACTGTCTTGCCCGGTCCGCCGGCGTACGCCGGTGCGCTCTGGAACCCGGCCGCGGCGAGCGCCGCAGCACCGATCGCACCGCCGATCCCGGTGCCGATCACTGTGCGCCGCGTCATCGTCTTCCGCTCACCGCTGTCGGTCATCGCCCCGCCTCACAAGGTCGTTCCGCCGGGATCTCCGGCACGAATGCACACCATAAGCGAGACCCGGTGAACAGTTGCCCCCACTCACACGAGAAGATGCGCCCCATGACCAAGCCGCCCGGCAAACTTCTGCCGTTGGTCGCCGCCCTGCTGTGCGGTGCCGTCCTCGCCCAAGCCGCCTCCCCCTCCGAGCCGTCCGTCACGTCCGCCGCGCCCGTGGTCTCGACCACGCCGGGGCACGGGCTGCTCGGCGTACCGGTCAAGTCGACAGAGCCGTCCGGCGGCAAGGAGAGTACGCCGCCGCCACCGGTGAAGCCGGTGCCGCCGAAGCCGCCAGCGGACGACTGGAACCTGACCGGCCACGGGAAGGTGCTGTACCTGACGTTCGACGACGGGCCACAGCACGAGTGGACACCGAAAGTTCTCCAGGTGTTGCGCAAGCACCACGCCCAGGCCACGTTCTTCGTGCTCGGCATCCAGGTCGCGCAGTACCCGGACCTGATCGCCGCCGAGCGCGCCGCCGGGCACCGGATCGGCAACCACACGTACGACCACAAGACGCTCACGCTGCTCCCGGAGGCGAAGGTCCGCCAGGAGATCGCGATGGGCATCAAGTCGAAGTGCCTACGCCCGCCCGGCGGCGGCACGAACGCGAAGGTGCAGGCGATCGCCGCGGCGTACCACCAGCGTCAGGTGCTCTGGGACGTCGACACCAAGGACTGGGAGAAGCCCGGCACCGCCCACATCGAGCACGCGATCATGGCCGGGGCGCGCCCGGGCGCGATCATCCTGATGCACGACGGCGGCGGCAACCGCTCGCAGACCGTCGCGGCCCTCGACCAGGCCCTCACCAAGCTCAGCCGGCAGGGCTACACGTACCGCCCGCTCCCCTGCTAGCGCTGGACGCCGGCCTTGCCGTTGGAGAAGTGGTGGAGGGCCTCGTCGATGACGTGGACGGGCTGGTCGAGGGCCTTGATCAGGAACATGCCGGTCGGGCGGAGCAGCGGGTTCGGCCGGACGACGCTGCGGACCGGCGGCTGGTCGAGGCCGCGGACGCCCGCGGTGGTCGCGCCGACACCGCGCTCGAGCGCGATGTCGAGCATGTACTGACCGAGCAGCTTGTGCTGGGTGAATCCGCGGACGGTCTGCCACGGCAGGACGACCGGGTACGCCGCGCCGTCGCAGGCCAACTCGAGACCCTTCGCCGAGATCCGCATCGCGACCGGCGGCAGCTCGTTGGCGTCGTACCACTGCTGCCGGTCGGCCTGCACGCGGTACACGAGGACCGTGCTGAGGACGAGCGGCAGCATCGCCGCGATCAGCAGCAGCGCGAACGGCCACATCCCGGAGCCGCGGAACGCGAACAGTGCGTAGAGCGCGGCGACGATCCCGACCACGCCGAGGATCGCGGTCACCCAGGCGCCGCGGCGCTCCACGGTCCGCACCACCTCGCGCCGGCGCAGCACCGCGTCGCGGTCGATCCCGACCACGAACGGCTGCCCCGGCTCCCCAGGCGGCACCTGCACCTCCGGCGTGTCGTCCAGCTCGACAACCTGTGACGTTGCGTCCCCGTCCTCACTCACGGGGTAAGAATCCCACAAAGCACGCCCCACCGCCCCTCACCGGCGTCGACGGCTGCCGGAGGAGCGGTGGGTTTGGTCTCAGTTCTTGCGCCGTCCTGCCCAGGTCCAGGCGTAGACTCCGTCGTCGACGGCCTGCCCGCCCTCGCCGAGTTCGAGCGGCCGGAAGGTGTCGACCATCACGGCCAGCTCCTCGAACCGCTCCGCACCCAGCGACGCCTCGATCGCCGACGGCTGCGGCCCGTGCGCGTACCCGCCGGGGTGCAGCGAGATCGACCCGAGCCCGATCCCGGACCCCTTCCGGGCCTCGTAGTCGCCGCCGCAGTAGAACATCACCTCGTCGGAGTCGACGTTCGAGTGGTAGTACGGGACCGGCACCGAGAGCGGGTGGTAGTCGACCTTCCGCGGCACGAAGTTGCAGACCACGAAGTTGTACCCCTCGAACACCTGGTGCACGGGCGGCGGCTGGTGCACCCGCCCGGTGATCGGCTCGAAGTCGCTCACGTTGAACGTGTACGGGTACAGGCAGCCGTCCCACCCGACCACGTCGAACGGGTGTGTCGCGTACGTCATCCGGGTCCCGACGATCCCGCCGGGACCGTTCCCGCGGTGCTTGACCAGCACCTCGACGTCGGTGCCCTCCTCGACGAGCGGCTCGGTGGTGGGGTGCAGGTCGCGTTCGCAGTACGGCGAGTGCTCGAGGAACTGGCCGTACCGGGACAGGTACCGCTTCGGCGGGGCGATGTGCGAGTTGCCCTCGATGCAGTACGCCGAGACACCTTCCGGGCCGGGCAGCCAGCGGTGCGTCGTCGCGCGCGGGATGATCACGTAGTCGCCCTCGACCGCGTTCAGGACGCCGAACACGGTCTCGACGGTGGCCGAGCCCTTCTCGACGTACACGCACTCGTCGCCGATCGCGTTCCGGTAGTACGGCGAAGGCTGCTCGGCGACGGCGTACGAGATCCGGACGTCGCCGTTGCCGAGGACGAGCCGGCGGTCCTCGACGGCGTTCGACTTGGAGGTGTCGGTGAACAGGTCGTGGAGCTTCAGGTGCCGCGGGGTCAGCGGGTGGTTCGCGACGGTGGCCAGGTCGGGCAGGTCCCACACCTGGGAGTCGACGAGCGCGGACGGTACGCCGGCGTGGTAGAGCAGCGACGAGTCGGACGAGAAGCCCTCCTCGCCCATCAGCTCCTCGTAGTACAACCCGCCGTCCGGTTTCCGGAACTGGGTGTGCCGCTTGGGTGGTACTTCCCCGACCTGCCGGTAGAACGCCATGCTTGTCCACTCCGTTGAACGATAATCGAACGCGTGCGTCCGCTTACCGAAAGCATCCGTTAGGCTCTGGAACATGTCAACCGTCCCCTCGCTCTACCGGCACCTGGTCGACGACGCCTCGATGTTCCCGCCGGGCAACCTGCCCCTCGCGGAAGCCGTCGCCGCGCACCAGTCCCACCTGCAGTCGGCGTCCGCCGAGCTGGTCGGCCCGTTCGTCTGTACGGACGACAACCTGATGAAGGTCGCCGAGGCGGCCACCGAGCCGCTGCGGGTGTCCGTGGTGATCTCCGGCGGCGCGGGTGGGATCGAGCCGGTGATCCGGTGGGGCGATCGCTCCAAGGACGTGGTCGTGACCGCGGTCGAGGTGCGGCTGCGGGACGAGGACGACCTGTCGCGGAACGCGCTGCGCGTCGTGCGGGCATGCGACGACTGCCTCGACGAGGAGACGGCGTACGTCGAGATCGGCCTGGACGGGGCCTGGGAACGGGCCCTCGACGTGGTCGCGGACGCCGGGTACAACGCGAAGCTCCGCACCGGCGGCCTCGACGCGCACCTCTTCCCGACCAGCGCCCAGGTGGCCGCGTTCGTCACCGCCTGCCTGGACCGCGAGGTGCCGTTCAAGTGCACCGCCGGCCTGCACAACGCGGTCCGCCATACCGCGGACGGCTTCGAGCACCAGGGCTTCCTGAACGTTCTGCTCGCCACCCGCGCCTCGTTGGACGGCGCGTCGCAGGACGAACTGGTGGAGTTGCTGGACACCCGGGACGGCGAAGCGCTGGCCGCGCGCGCCCGGGAGCTGCCGGAGGACCAGGCGAAGAGCACCCGCCGCTGGTTCACCTCGTTCGGATCGTGCAGCATCGAGGAGCCGGTGACGGACCTGACGAGCTTGGGGTTGATGTGATGACCTGGATCGAGATCCCGGGCGGCTCGCCGTTCGGGCCGGACAACCTGCCACTCGGCGTGTTCCGGCACGGCGACGAGGAGCCGCGGGTGGGGGCCGCGATCGGTGACCAGATCATCGACCTCGCCCCGGTCGCGTCGGCGCAGATGCTGGACGGCGCGCAGCTGTTCGCCCAGCCGACCCTGAACGCGTTCCTCGCGCTCGGCCGCCCGGCCTGGCGCGCGACCCGCAACTGGCTGCTCGACCTGGTCCGCAACGCCGCCGACCGGGACACGGTCGAGCCGCACCTGATCCCGCAGTCCGCGGTCAGCATGCAGCTCCCGTTCGAGGTCGCGGACTACGTCGACTTCTACGCCTCCGAACAGCACGCCACGAACCTCGGCCGGCTGTTCCGCCCGGATTCCGAACCGCTGCTCCCGAACTGGAAACACCTCCCGGTCGGGTACCACGGCCGGGCCGGCACGATCGTTGCCAGCGGCACCGACATCGTCCGCCCGTCCGGCCAGCGCAAGGCCCCGGACGCGAGCGCTCCGACGTACGGCCCGTCCCAGCGCCTCGACATCGAGGTCGAGCTCGGGTACGTCGTCGGTACGCCGTCGGAGCTCGGCCGGCCGGTGTCCGTCGACGACTTCGAGGACCACGTGTACGGCGTGGTCGTCGTCAACGACTGGTCCGCCCGGGACCTGCAGGCGTGGGAGTACGTCCCGCTCGGGCCGTTCCTCGGCAAGTCGTTCGCGACCTCGATCTCCCCGTGGGTCGTCTCCCTCGACGCCCTCGCCCACGCCCAGGTCCCGCTCCCGACGCAGACCCCGCCGGTCCTCCCGTACCTGGCCGGACAGCACCTCACGAACTACGACATCACGTTCGAGGTCAGGTTGAACGGCCACCTCGTGAGCTCCCCGCCGTACCGCGAGATCTACTGGTCGCCGGCGCAGATGCTCGCGCACATGACCGTGAACGGCGCCACCGTCCGCACCGGCGACCTGTACGCGTCCGGCACGGTCAGCGGTGCCGCCAAGGACCAGCGCGGTTCGTTCATCGAGCTGTCCTGGGGCGGCCGCGAGCCGCTGGTTGTCGACGGCAAGGAACACATCTTCCTGGAGGACGGCGACGAGGTCACGATCTCCGCGTGGGCTCAGGGCTCCGACGGATCCCGGATCGGCCTCGGCGAGGTGACCGGGAAGATCACGCCGGCGGTCAGCTGAGCAGCAACGCGGAGTCCCAGCCGGTGCGCGGCGGCCGGGTGTACGCGCTGAGGGCGAGCGCGATCCCGGCGGCCCCTTCCATCAGCCCGGGGAGATCGAGGTGCAGGTCGGCGACCGGCTGGTAGTAGCGGTACCCGAACGGCAACGCCGGGTCGAACCGCGCGATCAGCCGCTCCGCCAGCTGATCGGCCGTCGGAGCGAACTCGTCGAACAGCGTGCAGAGGTACAGCATGCCCGCCCAGCCGTGACAGAACGCGTCGTCCGTGACGCCCCAGTCCGGCCGCGACACCAGCGAGCGGAACGCCTCCAGCCCCGCCTCACCCCACTCGGGTCGCTCCAGCGCCTCCGTGGCAAAACCTAGGGCGCGCGCAATCCCCGGCGCTCCGTAGCACCACGACGCGCGGGCCGGTTGCGGTTGCGGCGCTCGGTTCGCATAGGTCTCCAGCGACACGAACCCGGTCCAATAGGTGCCATACGCATCTGATTCGCGACGATCGAGCAACCATTCGGCCATACATGCGATCGCGTCGTCCTGGCCGTCGACGCGGACTCCGGCGGACCACGCGAGCGACAACAGCGCGAGCGGGCCGGGCACGCCGTGCGCGAGCCCGAAGTTCGCCTGCCCGCGCTCGAAGCCCGGTCCGACCATCGTCTTCTCAGTACCGTCGAACCACCACCCCGGTACGTCGACCCCGTCCACCACCAGCGGTTCGCGCAGCGAGGTCAGACAGGCGAGCACCTCCGCGAGGACGTCGTACCGCTGCCTCGCCAGGAGGTACCGGCCGACGCCGCTCAGGCCGCTGACGACGTCGACGACACCGGCACAGGTCGGTACGCCGGCCCGCCGGGTCGCCTCGTGAACGCTCACCAGCCAGCGGGCGTGTTCGCTCATCCGGTCGTCCAGACGGGTCAGGATGCCGGCGTAGTCGCCGGGTTGGCGGGCCGCGATCCGGGTCGCGGTCGCGAGGGCGCCGAGGCCTTCCAGAGCGCCCTCGACCGGAGCCGAGGCCGAGGCGGCGACCGTTCGGGTCAGGTACTCGTGGGCGACGTCCCGCTCGTCGAGTTCGGTGAAGAGGATCGCGAGCGCGCCCGGTCCGCGGGACAACGTGCTCGGGTCCCAGGGCGGGCAGCGGAGGTCGGCGATGTCGACCACCGCGCCGTTCGCGGTGGTGGCCGCGATCACCGCCTCGGGGTCGCGGAGACGGTCCGCGAGTTCGGCCACCAGCTTCGCCGCCTGCTCCTTCACCGGCCGTGCCTCCGTCGGTCGATCCGTCGTTTGAGGGCCGCGCGGGCCAGGCCGTAGGACCGTTGCTCCAGCGCGCGGTCGGTGCCGAGCAGGCGGTTGCAGTGCAGGTGCAGCACGCTCATCACCGCGGGCATGCCGACGCCGGCGTACTTCTCGACGGCCGAACGTCGTTGCCGCCAGCACCCAAGCGGAGCGAAGGTCTGCACCAGTTCGGCGAAGGCCCGGCGGTCCGCCGGCGGCACCGCGTTGGAGAGGTCGATCGAGTAGGTGTCGACGAACCACTGGTCCAGGTCGCCGAAACCCTCCAGCAGGTCGAGGATGTTGAGCGCCGCGAGCGACTCGCGGGGCAGCTGCACGTGCAACTGCTCGAGAACGGCCTGACTGTCGGCGCAGAAGACATCCTCGGCGGCGGCCATCATGTCGTCACCGCCGTACCGGGCGACCTCCGGTTCGTACTCGTCCAGGACAACCGTACGGATCCGGCCGGCCTCGGCGAGCTCGGTCGCCCAGTCGTTGAGGATCGCCGGATCGCCTTGCTGGAAACGGATTCGCAGGTGCGCGTCCGGGTCCAGGTAGCGCAGGAAGAACCAGCGGCCGGCGTCCATGCGGTCGACCAGTCGGCGTACGGGACCCGCGAGCAGGGCGTCCTGGAGGTCGGCGGGCAGGTAGATCTTCGCGGACAGCCACACGCCGCCCGGGAGGTGCCGCGGCGGGCGGTGCGTCGCCGTACTCCAGGAACGGTTCGGGGCGACTTCGGGGCGCTGGGCAACGGACAGCAGCGGTACGACGAGTTCGTTGGCGTGACCCGCGGTGACGCCGTACCCGGTCAGTGGCTCGCTGACGACCGAGGACGGCTCCTTGCGGAGCTGGTCGCGGAACAGGCGGCGGTGCAGCGGGACGCGGAGGTCGAGGTCGAGGTGGTGGTCGAACATGCCGACGCGGACGACGTCCGGGACATCCAGGCGTTCGCGCCAGCTGTCGAGGACCTTGTCCCAGTCCTTCGTGACCGCGAGCTCGGGATCCGTTCGCCACAAGGCCGGAGCGAGGATGCTGCGGCCGGAACGGACTCTCGGCAGCCGGGGAAGGACGTCCAGGCGGCCCCACTGCCACGGCGTCCAGAAGCGGCGGCCCGCGAGACCGATCGCGGCGAGGAAACGAGCCACGTTCGGAGCGCCGGTGACGACGTTGAGCATGTTCGGGCGGACGACGGTCAGCTCGCGACGGAGCTTGGTCGAGAACAGGTAGAGGCGCTCGCCGGTGGTGCCCACGCAGACGTCGCGGACGTCGACGACACCGGGATCGTCCGGGTCGGCGAACGTGCCGACGACCAGCTTGTGCGGCAGGAGGCGCGGCTCGCGCAGGACGTTGCCGAAACGCGGCTCGTACGGCGCGAACTCCAGTTGGACCGGGAGTGGTCCCGGTACGGCGTACAGGTCGGTCAGCTGCCGCTCGAGGCCGAGCAGGCCGGCGAAGCGGCCGATCATCGCACCGGCCGCGATCGACCCACTGGTTGCCGCCAGCAAGAAGTCGCCGCGCTCGACGGCTTCGGGAGAGTCCGCGAGGAGTTGCGCGCAAAGGTCGAGGGAGTCAGGCGGCCGGTCGTCGGGGTCGCCGGCCAACCGGTCAATCAACGCGTCGTCCAGCAGCAGTTCGCCGGAGCCGTCCAGCGCGGCGGCGAGGGCTTGGTCGCGAGCAGCCGGGTAAGTGTTGTTCGGCAGCTCCTCGCGACCGCGCTCCCCCACCGGGATCCGATACCCGGCGGGCGGACCCAGCCCGACGTGCGGATCCATCAGCTCGAGCACGGGAACGACCCGATCGGTGCCGTACCGGTCGAGGAACGCCCGGTGATAGCTCGCCAACGCGGGCAGTCCGTCCCCCGGCGGCGACAACCGCCACAACAACGACGCAGCCCGGGCCGCCTCCTCCGCAACCACGGGCGGAAGCCGCATCTCCACATCCATCCGCAGATCCACCTGCACACCTCCGGTGGTGGCGGCAGCGGATGCGTATTCGCCGAGCAGGATCTCGCGGTCCAGTAGCTGTTGAAGGAGATGCGCGGCGTCTTCGGCGGTCGCGTCGGGGGTGGCTTCGACGAGGCTGGTGAGGAGGTCGGTGTAGGCGATCGGGTGGTGGGCGCGCTCTCGGATGAAGCGGACGGCGGGGGTGTTCGCGAGGGAGAGTTCGCGGCCGGGGGTTTCGGCGTCCAGTTTGCGGAGGTACGGAAGGACGAGGCGGTCGCCGCGGACGACCGCCAGATTGTTGGCGACGACGCGAGTCGGTCGCTGGTTTTGGCGCTCGGTATGCAGCCGGCCGGCGTCCGGGAGGACCTGGGTGGTGCGGGCGGTACCGACCCGGACGTGCGTCGTATTGCCGAAGGCAACTGGTGCGACGCCGGCGAGCAGGCCGAAGGGCGTGGGACGGCCGGTCGTGCGGAGCAGGTAGCGCGTGGCGGCAAGGACCGCACGGTCGAGTTTCGCGTCGTCCGGCGGGTCGCCGTCCAGGATCCGGCGCAGGGTGGCAGCGAGCGACGGGCTGGAGAGTTCGATTGCTTCGAGCAACGACCCGTCCGCGAGCAGTTCGCCCAGGTACGCGGTGGGAGAGGCGGGCGTGGTTCGCGTCGGCGCTGCGGCGGCAGCGGGTGAGGCCGCCAGCCGCAGCACCGCGAAGGCGCCCGGCCGGAACTCGTCCGGTGGTGTCACGTCGCGCCGTACAGTCCGGTCAGCCGGACGTCAGCAGCACGGGACGCAGGCGGCGATGCCGACCGCGTACGTGTTCACCGTGGTCGGGGTGAGGCCGCTGCGCTCGTCGACCTCGCGGGCGTCCTCGGGGCCGGCCGGCCGCGCCAGGGCCGGGTCGGAGGCGGGGATGACGTCGAGGTCCAGCTCGAATGCTGTGAGGCTCATGGTGATGACCCTTCGCTCGGAATCTGTAGCCGATCGACTACCTAGGGCAATCAATCACGGCAGCCGGAAGGTTTACAACGCTTTTAAGCATTGACATTGAACTTCTTTTACCAACCACCTGCGGATCCGAAGATCCTTCAGAATGCGGCAATCTGTTCATTAGTGTTCGTTTCTCTTGACGAACTCGCGCTTGCGTGCGAACTTCGTCGGCATGAAACGTTCAGTGGGGTGTGGAGTACTGGCTGTAGCCATGGCCGCCGCGGCGCTGGTCGCGCCGTCCGGTGCCCAGGCGCAGCCCGCGAACGGCGACCCGGAACTGCGGTCGCCGGAGCTGACGGTCACCGTCGCGGCGGACTTCCCGCGGGTGATCAGGTACGTCGACAACGCCTCCGGGCAGGCGCTCGGCGGACAACCGGACGCGATCTCGACGGTCACCATCGACGGGGTCGCCCGCACTGCGCACCTCGTCGGTACGCCGGCCGTCGATGCCGCCAAGGCGTCGTACACGCTCGGCTTCGAGGCGCTGCCCGGCGTCGAGCTGGACACCAGCCTGCGCGTCGCGGGCCGGGTGACGACGTTCGCGGTCGACGCGGTCCGCGATACCGACACCAACCGCGTCCATACGATCGACATCCCGAACCACGACCTGGTGTCGGTGGCCAGTACGGACGCCGGCGCGACGACCGCGTTCACGACGCTGGACCCGGACTCGACCCGGACCGCGGACAACATCACCCCGGTCACCGATGGCACCCCGGCGGACGGGTCCGCGGCCGGGGCGGCGTACGCGTTCGTCAACACCAGCGGGCTGGCCGCGGGCATCGAGTCGAACTCGACGTACGACAAGCCGACCGGTCCGTCGGTCGACGACGGCGCCCGGTTCTGGCACCGCGCCCGCAAGGGCAGTGACGGCAGTACCCGGGTCGGCGTGTGGAGTGGGCAGTGGACGTACCGCGCCGACACCTCGCCGTACACCGAACCGCTCCCCTGGGCGAAGGTCGTCGTCACGCCGGACGCCAACAACGACAAGACCGTGGACTGGGAGGACGGCGCGGTTGCCTTCCGCTCGATCATGACCGAGCCGAACGGCGGCGACCAGGTCAAGAACCGGGTCGTCACGCACATCCCGTTCAACTTCGCGAGCCAGGCGACGCACCCGTTCCTGCGGACGCTCGACGACGTCAAGCGGATCTCGCTGGCCACCGACGGGCTCGGGCAAATGGCGCTGCTGAAGGGCTACGCGTCCGAGGGACACGACTCGGGACACCCTGACTACGGCGGCAACTACAGCCTCCGCGCGGGAGGGCTCACCGACCTGAACACGTTGCTCAAGCAACGCAAGGCGTGGAACGCAGCGTTCGGCGTCCACGTGAACGCGACCGAGGCGTACCCGGAGGCGAACGCGTTCAGCGAGGACCTGGTCGACAAGAACGCCAAGGGCTGGAACTGGCTGAACCAGAGCTACTACATCAAACAGCGCCCCGATCTTGCCTCCGGCAACATCGTGAAGCGGTTCCAGCAGCTGCGCGACGAGACCGACAAGAACCTCCAGGAGCTGTACATCGACGTGTACTACCAGTCCGGCTGGCTCGCCGACGGCCTCACCCGGCAGCTCACCGCGCAAGGCTGGCAGATCGCCACCGAATGGGCCGACCGGCACGAGCGGACGTCGCTGTGGTCGCACTGGGCCAACGACCTCGACTACGGCGGCGCCACCAACAAAGGCCTGAACTCGAAGATCATCCGGTTCGTCCGCAACCACGAGAAGGACGTCTGGAACAACGACCCGATCCTCGGCCAGTCCGCGATCGTCGAGTTCGAGGGCTGGACCGGCGAGACCGACTGGAACGCGTTCTACAGCAACATCTGGCAGCGCAACCTGCCCGCGAAGTTCCTGCAGCAGCAGAAGATCCTGGACTGGAACGCCGACGACATCACGTTCACCGGCGGTGTCCACGGAGCCGTCGAGAACGGCAAGCGGACCGTGTACGTCGGGAACGCGAAGGTGCTGGACGGCGACAAGTACCTGCTCCCGTGGGACAACAACAAGAAGCTGTACCACTACAACCCGGCCGGCGGACGCACCACCTGGCAGCTCCCGGCCGCGTACGCCGGCGTCAGCACCTTCACCGCCTACCAACTGAGCGACACCGGCCGTACCAAGCCGACCATCATCCGGGCGAACCACGGAGCGATCACCCTCGACGCGATTCCGGGCAAGCCGTACGTGATCTACCCGGTCGCCGCTCCGCAGCCGCGCGCGGTGAACTGGGGCGAGGGTACGCACCTGAAGGACCCCGGCTTCAACGCGGGCAACCTCACGGCGTGGAACGCGACCGGCGACGCGAGTATCGCGACGCTGGAGAACGGGCAGCACGTGGCGCAGCTCGGGAAGAAGGCGTCGTCGGTGAGCCAGCGTCTGACCGGGCTCACGAAGGGGCGTACGTACAGCGCGTCCGCCTGGGTGGAGGCGTACCGGCCGACGACGATCTCCGTCGACGGGGTGAAGAACGTGGTGCCGCGGTCGACCGTGAAGAACATGGTGGCGGCGGACGACAAGCACGACATGTACTACCAGCGGGCACGGATCGTCTTCCAGGCCAAGGGAAGCACCGCGGACCTGGTGATCGGAGCGGCGGCTGGAGCTGGACAAGTCCGGCTCGATGATGTGCGGGTGGTTCAGACCGCGGCGGCTCAAGCGGCTGAAGGTTTCGAGGAGGTGGATCAGGGGTGGGGGCCCTTCATCAAGGGCGATGCCGGCGGGGTGACCGACCCGCGGACGGTGCTCGCCAAGAAGCATGCGCCGTACACGCAGGCCGGGTGGAACGGGAAGCTCGTCGACGACGTGCTGGACGGTGACTGGTCGCTGAAGTCACACGAGGAGAACGAAGGACTCGTGTACCGGACCGCGCCGTGGACGGTGGACTTCCGGCCGGGGCATAAGTACAAGGTCAGCTTCGACTACGAGAGCGGGCGCGCCGGGCAGTACACGTGGGTCCAGGGCGTCGATCGCCCGGACTCCGTCGAGGTGCAGGCGACGCCGATCGGTGAGCAGCGGACGAAGGCGACCTTCGACCAGGAGTTCGTGGCCGGCTGCGGCGGCGACTACTGGGTCGGGCTGCGCAAGCTCACCGACGGCGGCGACCAGACCGACTTCGTGATGGACAACTTCGCCGTCACCGATCTCGGCACGACGACCGAACCGGCGGACTGCACGTCGGTCGCGGTCACCGGGCTGACCGGGCTCGTCTCGGGCGAGGCGAACACCGTCACCACGACGTTCACCAACAACGACGTGGTTGCTGCCAGCAACATCACGCTCGGCCTGACCGCACCGGACGGCTGGATCGTGACGGCAACCACTCCGGCGACGCACGCCATCGTCACCGCCGGCGCCACCGTGACGACGACGTGGGACGTCACGCCACCGGCCGGTACGGCGGAAGGGAAGTACGTGCTGACGGCAACGGGTGGCCGGGCGACGAGCACCGCGGAGGCCACCGTGCTGCCGCCGGGGATCGTGCCGCAGTCCCGGATCAAGGTCGTCGACGTGGACAGCGAGGACGTCGCGACCGGCGGCGCCGCGACGATGGCGCTGGACGGGAACCCCAGCACGATCTGGCATTCCGCCTGGTCTCAGGTCAGTACGCCGGCCGGCTTCCCGCACTACCTGACACTCGACCTCGGGTCGACGTACCAGGTGAACGGGTTCACCTATCTGCCCCGGCAGAGCGGGACGAACGGAATGTTCAAGGGCTACGAGCTGTACGTCAGCGCCGACGGGCAGGACTGGGGTACGCCGGTCGCGACCGGCGAGTTCCCGAACTCCACCGCCGTACAACGGCTGGACTTCACTCCCAAGCCCGGTAGGTACGTGAAGTTCGTCGGTACCAGTTCGTTGAACGGAGCGGTGTTCGGATCAGCCGCGGAGCTCAACGTGTACGGCACGCACTGAACGAATACGGCGCCACTCCCCTCCCCCGGGGAGTGGCGCCGGCTCGGGCTACTTGGTGATGGTCACCGAGACCGGGGCGGAGGCGGTGTTCGCGGCGACGACGCGGAAGGTGTTCACGCCGACGCGGCCGCTCTGCACCCATACCGAGTAGGTCGCCCGGCTGGTCACCTTGGTGCTGGCCGGGAACTTGACCCACTTGCCGTTCTCCAGGCGCTGCACCTGTACGACCGTGTTCGCCGCGATCCCGGAGGTCTTGCCGGTGAAGGAGACCTTCGCCCACGCCTTCGCGGTGGCCTTGTCCGACTTGATCGTGATCGACTTCGCCGCGGCCGGGGTGCTGACGGCCGCGACCTGCGTGGTAGCAGCGTTGGCCTGCAAGGCACCGGCGACGCCGAGACCGGCGGCGGCCAGGGCGACACCGGCGAAAGCGGCGGCGGTACGACGAACGAACTGAGTACGCATGATCTGTGGTTTCCCCTCGTTTTGTTGGTGTTACGGAGAGGAAGACGCGGCGGCCGGCGGAAAGGTTGTGTTACGACTCCGCCTCAGGTCCGGCGGGCAGCACGAGCCGCGCCAGCGCGCCGCCGCCGGGCGCCTCGCCGAAGGTCAGCTCGGCGCCGAGAACCTTCGCGTGACCGGCCGCGATCGTCAGCCCGAGTCCGTGGCCGACCCCACGTTCGGCCATCCCGGAACGGAACCGGCGCGGGCCTTCGGCAATCAGTTCCTCCGGGTAGCCGTTGCCGTGGTCAACCACCTCGACGGTCCGGCCGCTGACCGTCACCTCGACCGGCGGCTTGCCGTGCCGGAGTCCGTTGACGATCAGGTTCGCGAGGATCCGCTCGATCCGCCGGGAGTCGGTGGACACCGTCTCGTCCGGCCCGTTCAGGTGCACGATCACGTCGTCGGCCGCGAGCGCCTGCTGCATCCGCAACCGCCCGACCGCGGACCCGACGAACGCGCCGAGCCCGACCAGTTCCAGGTCCGCCTGCTCGACCCCTGAGTCGAACCGGGCGATCTCCAGCAGGTCCTCGACGAGCCGCCGCAGGACCTTGGCCCGGTCCCGGACGAGCTCGCTCGGCCGCCCCGGCGGCAACAGCTCCGCCGCCGTGGTCAGCCCGGTGACCGGCGTCCGCAGGTCGTGCGCGACGTCCGCGGTGAACCGGCGTTCCGCCTCGAGCTGACCCCGCAACGAGCTGGCCATCGTGTCCAGCGCGGTCGCCAGCGACTGCACCTCGTCCTTGCCCTTGCCAACGGTCTCGGCCGCGGACGCGTCCAGGTCACCGGCCGCGATCCGCCGCGCCGTACCGGCCACCGCGACGATCCGCCGCGACAGGCTGCCCGCGAGGATCACGCTGACCAGGGCGACCAGCGCGACCGTACCGATCCCGCCGAGGATCAGCGCCTGCTGCAGCGCCTGCATCGAGTCGTCGGTGTTGTCGTATTCCTGCTCGATCGACAGCACCTTGCCGTCCTTGACCGCGACCGCCGCCCACATCTTCGCGTGCGGCGATCCCGTCTTGAACGTCGCCCGCTTCCCGGACAGCACCGCGTCCCGCAGCTGCGGCGGCAGATCCGGGTCGTCGAGCTTCGCCCCGAACACCGGTACGTCGTTGGTGTCGTAGCTCTGCGCCGCGAGCTGGATCCGCTCGTCCGCGAAGCTGCGCGTCCGGTCCAGCCGGGCCGACTGGGCCTGGGTGTAGACCGCGACGCACAGCACCAGGATCGCGAGCGACGAGACCAGCAGGAAGATGAGACCGAGCTTGCCGCGCAGTCCCATTCCCTAGGCCCTGAGCTTGTACCCGAAGCCGCGGACGGTTTCGATGCGGTCGGCACCGATCTTGGTCCGCAACCGCTGCAGGTGGACGTCGACCAGCCGGCCGTCGCCGCCCCACTCGTAGTCCCAGACGCGCTGCAGCAGCGTCGAGCGGCTGAGCACCACGCCCGGGTTGTTCGCGAACTCGATCAGCAGCTTGAGCTCGGTCGGCGTCAGCTGGACGGTCGCGCCACCACGGCGTACCTCCAGGGCCTCCCGGTCCAGCTCCAGGTCGCCGAACGACTCGACGCCGGAACCGGCCGCCGGTGCCGGGCGCTCCGGGTCCGAGACCGCGCGCCGCATCACCGCCCGCAGCCGGGCCACCAGCACCTGGGTGTCGAACGGTTTGGTCACGTAGTCGTCCGCGCCGGCCTCCAGGCCGAGAACGACGTCGAGCGCGTCGCCGCGGGCGGACACCATCACGATCGGGACCGTGCTGGTCTCGCGGATCCGGCGGCACACCGAGATCCCGTCCAGCCCGGGCAGCATGATGTCCAGCATCACGACGTCGGGATGGATCTTCTCGAAACGCTCGATCGCTTCCAGGCCGTCCTCGGCCGTGGTCACGTCGTAGCCGTGCCGCTCGAGGGTCAACTGGGTCGCCTCACGGATCACCGCGTCGTCCTCAACCATGAGAATGCGCGCTGCCGGTTCTTCCGGTACCACCGAACTTCAGTCTCCCTACTGGTCCGTCGAGCTCACCTTGATCATCTGCCGACCGTTCCAACGGTAGACCTCGACCCGGCGACCCGACGGGCAGCAGACCGGGTCGTTGATCGTGAAGATCTTCGACTCGACCACCAGGTCCCCGCCGGGGCTGGCGTTCACGGTCGGCTGCTCGACGTTCAGGTTCCAGATCGGGCGCGGGCCGGAGGGCTCGAGCGCGATCAGGAAGAAACCGAAGACGAACTTTTCCAGGGTATGGATCAGGACGATCTGCTGAGGTGTACCGCTGTGCAATACATCAACGGTCTTACCCCTGCTGAGGCAACGCGAAATCACCGTGCAATTCGAAAGGACTGTCCGGGCGTAGCTGGACAGGTGCCGGTCGGCGAGCAGCCGGGCCCGGACTTTGTACAGGTCGACGGCCACTTCCGGGGTCTTCGCCGGGTGCGGCGAGGCAGTGCCGGTACCGGCCGCGACCGACGGCGACCCACTCTCCGGTGGCGGCGATTCGGGACCCTCGACCCGCAGTCCGCCGCCGTTCCCGCAGGCGGCGAGCACGGTCGTCGCAACCACCACGGCGACAGCGGGGAGCACGGTACGGCGCCACCAACCCATCGGGCGCCTCCTACCCTGCATCCGGTCCTCCGCGAGTTCTAGCCTCTTATGCTCCAGTCCCGACGTCACATTCGATGGCCATGGACGTCGAATGGGCTCGGCAGTTGTGTTGCGATTACGTCACAGCATCAGCCGGCCACGATCTTGCCCGGGTTCAGCAGGTTCTTCGGGTCGAGGGCGTTCTTGATCGCGCGGTGGACGTCCAGCGCCACCGGCCCGATCTCCTCGGCCAGCCAGGTCCGCTTCAGGACGCCGACGCCGTGCTCGCCGGTGATCGTGCCGCCGAGCTCCAGCCCGATCGCCATCACCTGCTCGAACGCCTGCTGCGCCCGCTCGGCCTGCGCCGGGTCGGTCTGGTCGAACACCACCGTCGGGTGCATGTTCCCGTCGCCCGCGTGCCCCAGGACGCCGATCGTGATGTCCAGCTCCGCGGACAGCTGCTCCAGCCGGCCGATGAACTCCGCCAGCCGCGACCGCGGTACGGCGACGTCGTCGATCATCGTCGTACCGAGTTGCTCCAGGGCCGTCAGCGCGACCCGGCGGCCCTCCAGCAGCATGTCGCCCTCGGCGTCGTCCTCGGCCTCGATGCACTCCAGCGCGCCGTGGTCGCGGCAGAGCTTGGCGACCGCGGCGACGTCGGCCGCGCCCGCCTCGCCGCCCGCGTCGGACTGCGCGATCAGCATCGCGCCGGCCTCCTCAGGCAGGTCCATCCGCTTGTACTTGTTGACCGCCTGGATCGTGGTCCGGTCCATGATCTCCAGCAGGCTCAGCGAGACGCCGGAGCGGATGATCTCCAGGATCGCGTTCCCGGCCTCGACGCCGGAGGCGAACAGCGCGGCCATCGTCCGCGGCTTGGCGGCCGCCGGGCGGAGCATCAGGGTCGCCTCGGTGATGATGCCGAGCGTGCCCTCGCTGCCGACGATCAGCTTCGCCAGGTCGTACCCGGCGACACCCTTCACGGTCTTCCGGCCGGTCCGCAGCACCCGGCCGTCGGCGAGCACGACCTCCAGGCCGAGCACGTAGTCCGTGGTCACGCCGTACTTCACGCAGCACAGGCCGCCCGAGTTCGTCGACAGGTTGCCGCCGATCGAGCAGAACTCCCAGCTGGACGGGTCTGGCGGGTAGAACAGCCCGTGCTCGGCGACCGCGCGGGACAGGACCGCGTTGTACACGCCCGGCTGGGTGACGACGTACCGGTCCACCGGCTCGACGGCCAGGATCCGGTCCATCTTCTCCAGCGAGATCACGATGCACCCGTCCAGCGCGTTGGCCGCCCCGGACAGGCCGGACCGCGCCCCCTGCGGGACGATCGGTACGCCGGCCTCGTTCGCGACCCGCACCGCCGCCTGCACGTGCGCGGTCTCCCGGGCCAGCACGACCGCCAACGGCATCCCGGCCGGACAGAACATCGCCCGGTCGTACCGGTAGCTCTCCATCCGGTCCGGGTCCGTCACCAACGCCTCGGGTGGCAGCACCTGACGCAACTGCTCGACAACCTCACTCATACGCCGAGCCTAATAACTACTGCGCGGTACTGCGCACCCCAGTCTCAGCGTGTGCGGGTGGTGGCGTTCTCCGAGATCTCCTGGTAGCCGCCGCCGTAGTTGTGGTACTCGCGGCCGACGGCGGTGAACGTGATGCTGCCGCTGGTCGCCTTCACCTTCGGTGTGCGGCAGGTGCGCTGGCCCTGGATGACGGACCCGTTGCCTCCGCTGCTGTCACAGCTCAGCGTGCGGCCGTTGTTGCCGCCGCCGGACTGCACCAGGAAGGCGTTGGCCTTGGCGTTCGCCACCACGGGCGACGCCATCGTGATCTCGGCCCAGTACTGCGAGCAGCCGTCCCGGACCAGCCGGATCGTGCCCCAGCTCGGCGGCTGGTTGTTCCGCAGCATCGGCGCCGATGCGATGGATGTCGCGCCAGAGCAGTTGGCGGCGTTGACCGCCGCGGCCGGCATGGCGGAGAGGGCGATCGCGCCCACCCCCACACCGGCGGTGCTGAGCAGCAGGCCCAGTGTCTTCATGACGAAACCCTTCCTGAGCACGCGCCCCGACGCGCACTCAGGAAGGCACACTACGCGAACGGAGCCTGCCCCAACAGTCATTCCGGTAATCGGACGGCGACACGCCGTGTGCAGTTGCTGCTGGCAAGCTTTTGATCGTCAAAGTGCCGTCAGAGGTTGCCGCGGCGCTCCTGCTCGCGCTCGATCGCCTCGAACAGCGCCTTGAAGTTGCCCTTGCCGAAGCCCAGCGAACCGTGCCGCTCGATCAGCTCGTAGAACACCGTCGGCCGGTCCCCGATCGGCGCCGTGAAGATCTGCAGCAGGTACCCGTCCTCGTCCCGGTCGACCAGGATCCCGCGCGACTGCAGCTCCTCGATCGGTACCCGGACGTTGCCGATCCGGGCCCGCAGCTCCGGGTCCTGGTAGTACGAGTCCGGGGTGTTCAGGAACTCCACGCCGTTGGCCCGCATGATGTCGACGGTGCGCAGGATGTCGTTCGTGGCGAGCGCGATGTGCTGCGCGCCGGCGCCGTCGTAGAACTCCAGGAACTCGTCGATCTGAGACTTCTTCTTCGCCACCGCCGGCTCGTTCAGCGGGAACTTCACCCGGTGGTTGCCGTTGGCGACGACCTTGCTCATCAGCGCCGAGTAGTCGGTGGCGATGTCGTCGCCGATGAACTCCGCCATGTTCACGAAGCCCATCACCTTGTTGTAGAAGGCAACCCACTCGTCCATCCGGCCGAGCTCGACGTTGCCGACCACGTGGTCGACGGCCTGGAAGAGGCGCTTCGGGTGGTCCGCGGGGCGGCTCACCTGGGTGCTCGCCGCGACGAAGCCCGGGAGGTACGGACCGTCGTACCGGCTGCGGTCGATCAGCGTGTGGCGGGTGTCGCCGTACGCCGCGATCGCCGCGCGGCGGACCGTGCCGTGCTCGTCGGAGACATCGTTCGGCTCCTCCAGGACGACCGCGCCGACCTTGCGGGCGTGCGCGACGCACTTGTCCACGTCCGGGACCTCGAGCGCGATGTCCGCGACGCCGTCGCCGTGCTTGCGGTGGTGGTCGAGCAGCGGGCTCTTCGGGCTCACGCCGCCGGAGATCACGAAGCGGGCCGAGCCGGACTTCAGGACGTACGACTTCGCGTCCTTGCTGCCGGTCTCCGGGCCGGCGTACGCGACCAGGTCCATGCCGAAGGCCAGCTGGTACCACTTCGCGGTCTGGGTGGCGTTGCCGACCACGAACACCACGGCGTCCATCGCGGTGACCGGGAACGGGTCGGTGCTCTCGTCGTACGGCACCAGGCCGACGAGCTGCTTCAGCTGGTCGAGGTCGAGATCGGCGTCGAGCTCTGCGGGGGTGAGGTCGGTGCTGGTCATCGGGGTCCTCCCGGGTCGATGTGGTGTCACCGAGCCTTGTTCCTGGGCGGCAGGTTGCGCAACACATCCTTGATTGGCTAGGCATGCTGTCTAGTTGACTGGCGACGTTGGTAGGCTATTTGGTCAGTCTGACTATCACCGGAGAGTTCGCATGTCCGTCGACGCGCTGGACGCCCGCATCCTGACGCTGTTCGCCGCCGAACCACGGGTCGGCGTACTCGAGGCGTCGCGCCGCCTCGGGGTCGCCCGCGGCACCGTCCAGGCCCGATTGGACCGGCTGCACCGCGATGGGGTCGTGCGGGGTTGGGGGCCGGACATCGACACCACCGCGATCGGCTACCCGGTGACGGCGTTCGCCACACTGCAGATCGAGCAGGGCTCAGGTCACACCACGGTCGCCGAGGCACTCGCGCGGATCCCGGAGGTGCTGGAGGTCCACACCATCACCGGCGCCGAGGACCTCTGGTGCCGGATCGTGGCTCGCTCCAACGCGGACCTGCAACGGGTGATCGACCAGGTGGTCAAGGTCCGAGGCATCCAACGCGCCTCAACCGTCATCGCCCTCGCCGAACAAATCCCCCATCGAGTACTCCCGTTGGTAGAAGCCGCCACCAAGAACATGAGGAGCTGACAGGTGCTGCCATCGGCCGGGTTGGGGAGGATCCTGTCCCGGACAGGGAAGAAATCCTCCCCAACCCGGCCCGGTCCCCCGCCACGCCGCGCTGGGACTTGGTGGGTTGGGTCCCGCATGCCGACGCGAACGGGACCACACGGAGCAACACCGTCAACTCGTCTGCTCGCCCCTCACGAGGCAGCACCTGTCAGCTCTTGATGCGTGCGAGATCAGGCAAGGCGTTTGGCTACTTCTACTGCGGCCCGGGCTACCCGGGGGCCTACGAAGTCGCGGTCGAGCTTGCCCAGGACGACCACGCCGATCGACGCCTCGACGCCCGGGACGCCGAGGACCGGGGACGACACGCCTTGGGCGCCGGCCTGGAGCTCGCCGGCGGTTACTACGAAGGGGCGGCCGGCGGGGTCGGGTTTGCGGCGGCCGGCGAGGATGGCCTTGCCGGCGGCGCCTTGGTCGAGGGCATGGCGGGAGCCCATCCGGTAGGACACGTGGTAGTCGGTCCAGCTGGGCTCGACGACCGCGATCGCCAGCGCCTCCTCGCCGTCGGCGACCGTGAGGTGCGCGGTGGCACCGGTGTCTTCGGCGAGCGAGCGCAGGACCGGAAGCGCCGCGTCACGCAGCGTCGGCTGCACCCGGCGGCTGTAGTGGAGTACGGCGAGACCGAGTCGCGCCCGGCCTTCGCTGTCCCGCCGCACCAACCGGTGCAGCTCCAACGTGTTCACCAGGCGGTACACCACCGTCCGGCTGACCCCCAGCGCCGCGGCGAGCTCGGTGATGGAGAGCCCGTCGGGGGCGTCCGCCAGCAACTCGAGGACGGTGAGTCCCCGGTCGAGCGTCTGCGAGGTCTCGGCTGGCACCCAGCAAGAGTATCCGCTATTCGGGCACGGCCCGATGGCCCCGTATCTTGCTGCCGTGCGAAATTACTGGTCGCTGCTCCCCGCCGTCCTCGTGATCGTGGGTCTGATTCTGGTCTACGCCATTCCGACCATCATCAACCCGCAGTTGACGAGCTCGATCATGGCGCTGTTCCGCAGTACGGCGCTGCCGGCCGACGCGACGCCGGAGGAGACCCGGCGGGCGGCCGGGGTGCTCGGGCCGCAGCAGCTGCGGTCGCGCCGGATGCTGGCGATCTCGATGGTGGTCGGCGCGCTCGCGATCATCGGCTTCAACGTCTCGCTGAACCGCGAGGCGATCGGCTGCTACAAGGCGGCCCGCGCGTTCGGCGCGATCGACGGGCCGGACGTCAAGGACCCGTGCTACGACATGATCTTCGGCACGTTCTTCGGCGACGGCACCGGGATCTCGGACGAGAAGAACCCGCTGCCGATGGAGTACTACCAGGTCGTGAAGGGCAAGCGGCCGAAGTACTTGCACTGGATCCAGAACGCGCCGAAGTACAGCGAGGCCGACCTGCTGGTCCCGGCCGGCCCGAAGTGTGTCGGCGACCTGCGGGTGGAGCAGTCCGACACCGAGATCAAGATCTTCCTGGACAGCGACGTACCGTGCCCGCCGGACAGCAATATCTCGCTGACGCCGATCAAGCTGAAGAAGCCGCTCGGTGACCGCAAGGTCGTCACGGTCGGCGGCAAGGAGATGACCCGGGTGAATCCGGACATGGACTCCTGGTTCACCGTGCTGGGGAAGCTCGCCACCGGCGGCTGATCAGCTGAGCGCCCGCGTCCGCGCGTCGTACTCCCGGAACGGCCGGTTCCGGGCGAGCAGGATCAGCAGCCCGGTGATGCACACCGCCGCACCGCCGAGCAGCGCGACCGTCGGGCTGGTCAGCGAGGACGTCGTACCGACGACGAAGTCGCCGAGCCGCGGCCCGCCCGCGACCACGACGATGAACACGCCCTGCAGCCGCCCGCGCATCTCGTCCGGGGCCGCCGACTGCAGCACGGTGTTGCGGTACGCCGAACTCACCATGTCGGCCGCCCCGGACATCGCCAGCAGCGCGACGCCCAGCCAGATCGTCCGCGACAACCCGAACAGCCCGACGGCCGCGGCGTACGCCGTGATCGCGAGCACGATCGCGATCCCCTGCCGCCGGACCCGGGTCACCCAGCCGGAGAACAGCACGCCGAGCAGCGCCCCGATCGCCGGCGCCGCCTGCAGTACGCCGACCGTCCGCACACCGCCGCCGAAGAACGCCCCGGCGACCGCCGGGAACAGCGCCCGCGGCTGCGCGAACACCATCGCGAGGATGTCCGCGAGGAACGTCGCCAGCAACGCCGGCGCCGCGCGCAGGAACGCGAACCCCTCGAGCACCGACCGCAGCCCGGCCCGCCGGACCTCGCCGGTCGGCGCCACCGGCGGCAGCCGGAACAACGCGTACAGCGCCGCGGTGAACGTGATGACGTCAACGAGGTACGCCGCCGCGAACCCCTGCCAGGCGATCACCGCCGCCCCGAGCAACGGCCCGGCGGTGAAGCCCAGGTTGAACGCCGCCTGGCTGAGCGTGTTCGCGGCCGGGAGGAGCTCGGGCCGGATCAGCCGCGGGATGATCGCGGACCGGGCCGGGTTGTTCACCGCGAAGCACGCCGACTGGCAGGCGACCACGCCGTACAGCACCCCGACCTGTCCCCAGTCGAGGTGCGACTGCAGGACCAGCACCATCGACAGCAGCCACAGCCCGGTCGAGGAGACGAGCGCGAGCGTACGGCGGTCGATCGCGTCGGCCATCGCACCGCCGTACAGCCCGAACACGATCAGCGGGACCAGCGAGCAGAGCCCGACCAGGCCGACCGCGAACGTCGAGTGCGTCAGCGCGTACACCTGGATCGAGACCGTCACCGCGGTCATCTGCTGACCGAGCTGCGACACCGTCGACCCGATCCACAGTCTCCGGAAGTCGGCGGACTCACGCAGCGGGCGGATGTCGGTGAGCAGACGCACGCAGACAACTTATGCCACGGTGTAAACGCTCACACGCGCGGGAACAGCTCGTGGTCGAGCGGTGCGCCGACGGTCAGGCCGAGGCCGTCGGTGACGACGTGGCCACCGCCGGTGTACGTCGCCTCCGCGTCGAAGTAGATGTTCACGTGCGCGATCCGCGGGTCGTCGGTGAAGTTCGGCGTCGCCGAGTGCGCGAGGTACGCGTTGTGGAAGGTGCAGTCGCCGGCCTGCAGCGGGATCGTCAGGCGCTCCTCCCAGCGCAGGTCGGGCGCCGCGCGGAACATGTCGTCGCGGTCGGACAGGTCCTGGCTGCGCAGGTCCTGGTGGTTCTGCGAGCCCGGGATGAAGGTCATGCAGCCGCGCTCGACCGGTACGTCGACGAGCGCGATCCAGGCGGACAGCGAGGCGCGGGAGCCGGCATGCGGCCAGTACGGCGCGTCCTGGTGGAACTCGGTCGCGGCACCGTTGTGCGGCGGCTTGATCAGCAGCTGGTCGTGCCAGATCCGCACCGGTACCCCGGCGAGCGCGGTCGCGGCGGCAGCCAGCCGCGGGTCGAGGGTGAGTTCCTTGAGTACGCCGTTCTGCCGCCACACGTTGACGTACTGGTTGAAGATCTTGGAACCCTCGAAGTTGTCGTCGGCGTTCGCGGTCCACTCGGTGGCGGCGGCCGCGAACCGGGCCGCCTCGTCGCGGCCGATGATGTTCCGGATCCGGACGACGCCGTCGCGGCGGTAGGCGGAAATCGTCTCGTTGTCGACGGTGGCGGCTGCCGTAGGGTCGGTGGTGGTCATCGGTGGCTCCTCGGGATTCCGTCGTACTGGAAGGTGATTCCAGGGTCCTGGGACAGCGGCGCCGGGGACAGGATGTGGTTGACCTCAGGTTGACCGAAATTGACCTCCTGGGAGGACGCTGTGCACAACGTGCTGAGCAGTCAGGTGTTTCCGGATCCGCGGCTGCCGGTGGCGGGTGAGCGGCTGGAGGTGCTCGCGGACGTGGCGCCGCACAGCCACGCGTTCTTCGAGATCGCGGTAGTGGTCGAAGGGCGCGGGACGCACGTGTCGGCGGCGGGCGAGGTGGAGCTGGCGCCGGACTCGGTGGTGGTGATCCGGCCGGGCGAGTGGCACGGGTACGTCGGCTGCGCCGGGTTGGTGGTCCGCAACGCGTACCTGGGACCGGATGTGTTCGGGTTGCTGTCCGGCGCACTGGTTCCTGGGGGTGCCGGGTTGCGGGCGGCGGTGCATCCGGCGGTGCAGCACGCGATGCGGGTGCTGGAGGCGGATCCGGCCGCGCCCTGGACGCTCGAACAGCTGGCGGCCCGCGTCAACCTCGCGCCGGGCTACCTGATCCGGCTGTTCGGGAAGTCCGTCGGGATGTCCCCGATGGCGTACCTGAACCGGATCCGCGCCGAGCGCGCGGCCGGCCTGCTGATCGAGACCGAACTGCCCGTCGCGACCATCGGCGCGACGGTCGGCTGGCACGATCCGAGCCACGCGACGCGACGATTCCGCTCGACGTTCGGCCTCAGCCCCTCCCAGTACCGGAGTGCTTTCAGGCCGTAAGCAAAGATGGGCCCATGACGTCGTCTGTGCAAACGCCTGACCCCAATCCCGGCTGGTTGTCCGAGTTCGCGCTCGCCGAGACCCGGACCCGGGTCCCGATCCTGTACGTCGAGGCAGTGCCGGCCCGGGTCGACACGTCCGGCCAGATCGAGCACATCGGAGTCCTGCTGCGGACCTCGCCCGCGACCGGCGAGATCACCCGCACGCTGGTCTCCGGGCGGGTGCTGCACAACGAGTCGATCCGGGACGCGCTGCAGCGCAACATCGAGAAGGACCTCGGCCCGGCGGCGTTCCCGCGGCTGCCCGCGACGCTGGTGCCGGTGACGGTCGCGGAGTACTTCCCGTTCCCCGGGATGACCCCGCTGCACGACCCGCGGCAGCACGCCGTCGCGCTGGTGTACGTCGTACCGGTCACCGGCGAGTGCAACCCGCGGCAGGACGCGCTGGAGCTGACGTGGCTGACGCCGGAGGAGGCCCTGTCGCCGAGCCTGCTGAACGACATGGAGGGCGGCCGCGGCCAGCTCCTCAAGCAGGCCCTCGCCTGGTCCGGCGCCATCGTCTGACCCCGCGCATCTCGTGGGTAAGCCCACCAGAGGCAGGGTTTGCGCCCGGGATCAGGTACGCAAACCCTGCATCTGGTGGGCTTACCCACGAGAGGTATCTCACCAGGCGAGGCGGCCCTCTTCGGCGTACACGTGGCCGGTGGGGCCGTCGGGCGGGAGTGTCGCCAGTGCGACGGCGACGGCTGCGCCCTGCGCGGGTGTCCGCGCGGCGGTCCAGCCGCCCATGTCGGTGGCGCAGTTGCCGGGGTCGGCGGCGTTGACCAGGATCCCGGTGCCGCGCAGCTCGTTGGCGAGCATCACCGTCACCATGTTCACGGCCGCCTTCGACGCGTTGTACCCGAGCGTCAGCACGGTCGACATCCGCGACGCCGGGTCGCCGACCTGCGCGAACGACGCCAGCGACGTCGAGAGGTTCACCACCCGCGCTCCGGCGGCCTTCCGGAGCAGCGGCAGGAACGCCTGTGTCACGGCGACCAGCCCGATCACGTTGGTCTCGAACGCGGACCGCAGTACGTCGCCCGCGACCTCCGACACGGCACCGTCCCCGACCGGGATGATCGCCGCGTTGTTCACCAGTACGTCGAGCCGCCCGTACGTCGACTCGACCTGAGCAGCAGCCGCCCGCACCGACTCCGCGTCAGCCACCTGCACCGGAAGCGCGATCGCGTCGAGGCCCTCGGCAACCAACTCCTTGACCGCGACCGCACCGCGTTCCGCATCCCGTGATCCGACCAGCACGGTGAACCCGTGCTCCCCCAACTGCCGTGCGATCTCCCGGCCGATGCCCTTGTTGGCGCCCGTGACGAGCGCGACCTTGTTCGTGTTCATGCCGTCAACGCTGCGGTCCGCGCGCCGCCCGCGGCAGAGCGGGCCGACCCTGGGACCGGCAGTCCCTGGTTACCGCACGCGCCTGCCTGCGATCCTGGGACCGTGGATCGCGACGCGCTGGCGGAGTTCCTCCGGGTACGCCGGGAGGCCCTGCAGCCGTCCGACGTGGGACTCCCGGCCGGACTGCGCCGCCGTACGCCGGGGCTGCGCCGCGAGGAGGTGGCGAGCCTCGCGACCATGTCCACCGACTACTACACCCGCCTCGAACAGGCCCGCGGCCCGCGGCCGTCCCGCCCGGTACTCACCGGTCTCGCCCGCGCGCTCCGGCTGTCCGACGACGAGCGCGCCCACCTGTTCCGGCTGGCCGGCGAGCAGCCCGGACCACCGCCCGGTCCGCCGACGGACGTGCGGAGCGGCGTACTGCGGATGCTCGCGCGGCTCGACGTACCGGGGCTGGTGCTGGACGCGAAGTACGACGTACTGGCGTGGAATCGGCTGGCGGCCGCGCTGATCACGGACTTCTCGGCGATCCCGGCGCGCGAGCGGAACCTGCTGCGGCTTCGGTTCCTCACCGACCGGCAGGCGCGGCTGTTCGGCGAGCAGGCGACCCGGGAGTTCGCGCGGGACGCCGCGGCGGACCTGCGGGCGGCGACGAGTACGTACCCGGACGACCCGGAGCTCGCGCGGCTGGTCGGCGACCTGCGCGCGGGCAGTCCGGAGTTCGCGGCGATCTGGGCGCGGCACGAGGTCGGGCGGCAGCAGTCGTTGTGCCAGACGCTCTTCCACCCGCAGGTCGGGCGGATCGACGTGGTCTGCGAGGTGCTCGTCGTGCCCGAGCGGGACCAGCGGGTGGTGCTGTACACCGCCGAGCCGGGATCGCCGTCCGGCCAGGCGATCCGGCTGCTGGACGTGATCGGTACCCAGGAGTTGACAACGAAGCCCTGATCAAGCGACTGTTTGATCCGTTCATTTCCGACGGAGAGGGTTGCCTGATGCGTAAGTTACTTACGGCTGCGGTGGTACTCGGACTGCTGGTCGTCCCTCTCCGTGCCGCGGACGCGGCAGCGCCCGGGAAACTGGTGTTCGCCGACGAGTTCGACGGCACCGCGATCGACCGGACGAAGTGGGCGATCCACTCGAACGCCGAGGGCGACCAGTGCCTCGGGAACAAGGGCAACGACCAGCTCGAGTGGCACACCTGGGACGCGCTGTCCGTTGCCGGCGGCAAGCTCACGATGACCGCCCGGAAGAACAATCCGGCGCCGGGGTACGACTGGTCCGGCGCGCTGATCACCACCGGTCAGGCCTGCGGGCACGAGCCCTCGAGCTCGTTCGCCGTGCAGCCCGGCGACTACGTCGAGACCCGGCTGAAACTCCCGTCGGCGCAGGGTTTCTGGCCGTCGACGTGGACCTGGAACGGCAACGGCTCGAACGAGCAGGACACCTACGAGTTCTACAGCGACAACCACAAGGCGCTGTACCTGACCAACCACCAGTCGCCCGGCGGCGGCTGCACGTACCAGTCGCCGACCGACCTCACCACCGACTGGCACACGATCGCGCAGAAGCTCGGCCCGGACGAGACGATCTGGTACCTCGACGGCAAGGAGATCTGCCGCCAGGGCGCGTACGCCGGGACCGGCGACGCGCTGATCCTGGACCTGTTCGTGTTCGGGAAGATCCCTCCCACCGTGACCTCGGAGTCGATGCAGATCGACTACGTGCACGTGTACCGCCCCTGACAAGACTGAGGCCCAGCACCTCGGGCGGGGTGCTGGGCCTCGGGGATCTACCGCGGGGTCAGGCCCGGCGTTGGGTCGCCCAGTCGCGGATCAGTTCGATGCGTTCCTTCAGCTGGATCGACGAGGCGTGCGCCGCGGCCGGCCCGCCGAGCTTGCGGCGCAGGTCGTTGTGGATGACGCCGTGCGGCTGACCGGTGCGGTGATGCCAGGCGGCGACCAGCCCGTTCAGCTCCCGGCGGAGCAACGCGATCTGCTCGTGGGTGGCCAGCTCGGTCGGTGTCGGGTCCTCGCGCTCGCTCACCGGCTGGGACGACTTCTTCTGCGCCGCCAGCGACTTCTGCTGCCGCTTGTGCAGCAGCTCGCGGACCTGGTCCGGCTCCAGCAGACCGGGCAGCCCGAGGAAGTCCAGCTCCTCGTCGGACGCGTTCTCGCCGCCGGTGCCGTAGTCACCGCCGTCGAACACCACCCGGTCGAAGCTGGCGTCCGACCCGAGCGCCTCGAAGTTCCCCTCGAGCTCGTCGCTGGCGCCCTCGGACTGGTTCGCCTGCTTCAGCAGGTCGTCCTCGAGCGCGAAGATGTCGCCGTCCTCGTTGCTGTTCTTGCGGCCGAGGACATGGTCGCGCTCGACCTCCATCTCGGCCGCGAACCCGAGCAGCCGGGTCACCGACGGTACGAACACCGACGCCGTCTCGCCGCGCTTGCGGGCCCGCACGAACCGTCCGACGGCCTGCGCGAAGAACAGCGGCGTCGACGTCGGCGTCGCGTACACCCCGACCGCCAGCCGCGGTACGTCGACGCCCTCGGACACCATCCGGACCGCGACCATCCAGCGCGACTCGTCCTCGGAGAATTTGGCGATCTTCTTGCTCGCCGCCTTCTCGTCGGACAGCACGACCGTCGGCGACTCCCCGGTCAGCTCCCGGAGCGTCTTCGCGTACGCACGGGCCGTGTTCTGGTCGCCCGAGATCACCAGCGCGCCGGCGTCCGGCATGTGCCGCCGGACTTCGGTCAGGCGCTTGTCGGCGGCCGCGAGGACGGCGCCCATCCACTCGCCGGTCGGGTCCAGCGCGGTCCGCAGCGCCTGCGCGGTCAGATCCTTGGTCAGCGGTTCGCCGAGCCGCGCGGCGACCTCGTCACCGGCCTTCGTCCGCCAGCGCATCTCGCCGGAGTACGACATGAAGATGACCGGCCGGACGACGTGGTCGCGGAGCGCGTGGCCGTACCCGTAGGTGTAGTCCGCCTTGCTCCGGGCGACGCCGTCGTGCCCCTCCTCGTACGTGACGAACGGGATCGGGTTGTCGTCGCTGCGGAACGGCGTACCGGTCAGGCAGAGCCGGCGCGCGGCGGGCTCGAACGCCTCGCGGACGCCGTCGCCCCAGCTCAGCGCGTCACCGCCGTGGTGCACCTCGTCGAGGATCACCAGGGTCTTGAACCGCTCGGTCCGGACCCGGAAGGCCAGCGGGTTCACGGCGACCCCGGCGTACGTCACCGCGACGCCCTGGTAGTCCTTGTTGGTCTTGCCGCGGCGCCCGGCGAACGCGGGGTCGATCGCGATCCCGGCCCGGTCCGCCGCGTCGGCCCACTGGGTCTTCAGGTGCTCGGTCGGCGTCACCACGGTGATCCGCTCGATCTGCCGCCGATGCAGCAGCTCCGCGGCCACGGTCAGCGCGAACGTCGTCTTACCGGCGCCCGGCGTCGCGACCGCGAGGAAGTCCCGCGGGTTGGTGTCCAGGTACTGCTGGAGCGCCTCGGCCTGCCACGCTCGCAGCTTGCTCGCGGTACCCCACGCCGCACGATCCGGATAGGCCGGTGGCAGGACAGCAGGATTGGCCGGCACGTGCGAGTCCACAGACAGCTACTCCCCCGAAGTTCGACAGTGTGCCGGGCAGGAAGATTACCCGAGATCGGTTACGAGAGCAGATCAGCAGGCACCACCGTGACGTCGAACGGGCGCGTCAGCTGGACCGCCTCGTCCCCGGTGACCGTCGCGACCTGCACGTATGCGCCGTCCTGCAGCTCCCACGCGATCAGACTCGGCGTGTCGGGATCCACCACCCAGTACGCCGGGCAACCCGCCGCCTCGAGGCGCGAGAACTTGAGCATCAGGTCGACACGGCGCGTGCTCGGCGACAACACTTCGACGGCAAGCAGGGGCGGCCCCGGAAGATCCCGCTCGCTGAACGCGTCGCGGGGAGCGACCAGCAGGTCCGGCTCCAAGACCGTGTCTTCCGCGAGGACCACGTCAACCGGAGCGTAGAGCACCAGCAGGTCCGGCGGGCAGGCCGCGAACAGCACCCGGTAGATCGCCGCCGAGATGATCTGATGGCGGGTCTTCGGCGCCGGGCTCACGAGCAGGATTCCATCGATGAGCTCGTACCGGTGGCCGTCATCGGGCATCCGATCGAGATCCGCGCGCGTCAGTGGCGCAGCCGGCGGCCACAGCGCATGGGCTGGAATGTGTTCCACGGCACTCATACTGCCTCCTTTGGTCGGTCACGGCAGAGAAGGTGCCGCGATCTGCCCCGGGTTGCCCCGGGATTCCCCGAGCTGTGGAGAAAGTTCCGGGTCGGCTGGTGACACGTCCTACACTCGGGGGTATGAGTACTCAGCTGACCCCCGGCGCGGAGACGGTTGTCGACGAGCGGACCCAGACCTCGCCGGCCGAGCCTGGTGATCACGAGCGGTTCTCGCACTACGTGCCGAAGGACAAGCTGACCGAGGCGATGGTGATGGGCACGCCGGTGGTCGCGCTGTGCGGCAAGGTGTGGGTGCCCAGCCGCGACCCGCAGCGGTTCCCGGTCTGCCCGGAGTGCAAGGAGATCTGGGACTCGCTGAACCCCGGTGACGAGGGCGGCGACGGCGGCGAGGAGTAGCCGCTAGTTCTGGGTCGGGTCGTCCGGGTAGGTCGACACGTAGGCCATCTGGTCGTTCTGGCGGCGCAGTACACGCCGCCAGAGCGTCTCCGGGTCGTGGCCGAAGACGTCGGCCGTCTCGGACTCCACGACGTACCAGGCGCCCTCGGCGATCTCGCCCTCGAGCTGGCCGCTGGACCAGCCGGCGTACCCGGCGAAGATCCGCATCCGGGTGATCGCGCCCTCGAGCAGCTCCGGCGGTACGTCGAGGTCGACCAGCCCGATCCGTCCGTAGCACTCCCGCCAGCCCGGCGGGTCGGTGTCCGCGACCACCTCGGCGACCGCGAGCGCGCTGTCGGTGCCGACCGGTCCGCCCATGAACAGCACGCCGGGCTCGTCGACGGCCGTCGACCAGTTCGGCAGCACCCGGTCCACGGACAGGTCCGCGGCCCGGTTCACCACCACCCCGAGCGCGCCGTCGTCGTCGTGGTCCAGCAGCAGGATCACCGAACGGCGAAACGGCGGCTCGTCGAGCAACGGAGTCGCCACCAGCAGCGATCCGGTCAGGGTCGAGACCGTCATGACTCCATCATGGCGTACGCCGGGGCACCCGCGGGCGTCCCACCGTCGCGAGCCAGGCACCGAGCGCGACACCGGCCAGGTCGGCGAGCGCGTCGAACGGGTCGCCGTCGCGCTGCGGCAGGAACCAGTGCTGCACCAGCTCGCTGACCACGGCGTTCGCGGCCAGTGCCCCGAGCAACCAGCGGGCCGGCAGTCCGGCCTTCAGCCCGGTGAACGCCACCGCGCCGAACAGGATGCAGTGCGCAACCTTGTCGATCTGCGGGATGCCGACGTTCGGGCCGGCCTCGCGCGGCGCGTAGACGCCGTACAGCTGCAGCGCCACCGCCACGACGAACGCCACCCGCCACACCCAGACCGGGATCCACGTCCCGGTCTGCTGCGTGCTGACCGTCACAGCACCGGTGCGTCGTCCGGGAAGTTCTCGTGCGCCGGGGCCTTGCCGCCGGCCGCGTCCCGGACCGCGTGCGCGACCCGGGTGTGCACCTCCGGGTGGAAGACGCTCGGCACGATGTACGTCGCGTTCAGCTCCTCGTCCGTGACCACGCCGGCCAGCGCCTTCGCGGCCGCCAGTTCCATGTCGACCGACACCTTCGACGACTGCGCGTCCAGCAGACCGCGGAACACCCCGGGGAAGACCAGCACGTTGTTGATCTGGTTCGGGTAGTCGCTGCGGCCGGTGGCCACCACGGCCGCGTGCTCGCCGGCCTCGGCCGGGTCGACCTCGGGTGTCGGGTTGGCCAGCGCGAACACGATCGCGTCGTCGTTCATGGTCGCGATGTCGGCACCGGTCAGCAGGTTCGGCGCGGAGACGCCGATGAACACGTCCGCCCCGGACAGCGCACCCTTCAGGTTGCCGCTGTACTTCGCCGCGTTGGTGTTCTCGGCGATCCAGCGCAGCTCCGGCGACAGGCCGTCGCGCTCGGTGTGGATGACGCCGTCGATGTCCGCGACGACCGTGTCCTTCACGCCCGCGGCGAGCAGCAGCTTCAGGATCGCCGTACCGGCCGCGCCGGCGCCGGACAGCACCACCCGGACGTTCGTGATGTCCTTGTTCACCACGCGCAGCGCGTTGTAGAGCGCCGCGAGCACGACCACCGCCGTACCGTGCTGGTCGTCGTGGAAGACCGGGATGTCCAGCTCCTCACGCAGCCGGGCCTCGATCTCGAAGCAGCGCGGCGCGGAGATGTCCTCCAGGTTGATCCCGGCGAAGCCCGGCGCGATCGCCTTCACGATCGAGACGATCTCGTCCGGGTCCTGGGTGTCCAGGCACAGCGGCCAGGCGTCGATCCCGGCGAACCGCTTGAACAGCGCGGCCTTGCCCTCCATCACCGGCAGCGCGGCCTTCGGGCCGATGTTGCCGAGACCGAGGACGGCCGAACCGTCCGTGACGACCGCGACGCTGTTCCGCTTGATGGTCAGCCGGCGGGCGTCGTCGGGGTTGTTCGCGATCGCCAGGCAGACCCGCGCGACACCCGGCGTGTAGATCATCGAGAGGTCGTCACGGTTGCGGATCGGGTGCTTGGCCTCCATCGAGATCTTCCCGCCGAGGTGCATCAGGAAGGTCCGGTCCGAGACCCGGCCGATCTCGACGCCCGGGACGGCGCGCATCGCCTCGACCAGGCGGCCGGCGTGCTCGGTGTCGGCCGCGGCACAGGTGACGTCGATCCGCAGCCGCTCGTGGCCGGAGGCGGTCACGTCCAGTGCGGTGACCAGACCGCCGGCCTGCTCGACCGCGGTCGTCAACTTGCTCACCGTCGAGCCGCCCGCGGGCACCTCGAGGCGAACGGTGATGGAGTACGAAACACTCGGCAAGGCAGTCACGCGGGTGATCCTCTCACGCCACTGGTAAGGCCCGGCGGTTCCGTACGTTAAGAACACGGGTAATCCATTACTCGGCGCGCTACTGTTCGGTCAGGAAGGGAGTGATCGTGCCGACTGTCAGCGACGTGGCCGCGCGCGCCGGGGTGTCCACGGCGACCGTGTCCCGGGCGCTGAACGGCAAGCCGACGGTCGATCCCGACCTCGCCGAGCGGGTCCGTGCGGCGGCCGCCGAGCTCGGGTACCAGCCGAACGGCCCGGCCCGGAACCTGCGCCGCCAGGAGGCCGCGGTGGTCGCGCTGATCATCTCCGACGTGGAGAACCCGTTCTTCACCGCGATCGCCCGCGGGGTCGAGGACGTGGCGCACGAGGTCGGGTACTCGGTCGTGCTGTGCAACTCCGACGAGAGCGCCGCCAAGGAACGCCGGTACCTCGACGTCGCGGTGCAGGAACGGGTCGCCGGGGTGATCCTGTCGCCGAGCGGGCCGGAGTCCTCGGTCGCGCCGCTCGCCTCCCGGGGTACGGCGTACGTCGCGGTGGACCGGCCGCTGCCCGGGCCGGCCAGCGACGTGGTGCTGGTCGACACCCGGGTGGCCGCCCGCGAGGCGACCGCACATTTGGTTGCCCAGGGCTACGAACGGATCGGGTGCATCACCGGGCCGGCCGGGGTCCGGACGGCCGACGACCGGCTGGCCGGGTACCGCGAGGCCCTGAAGGCTGCCGGGCGACGGAGTACGACCCGGCTGGTCCGGCGGACCGAATTCAAGGCGACCGGGGCGCATCGGGCGGCACTGGAGCTGCTCGCGCAGGCCGAGCCGCCGGACGCGTTGCTGATCGCGAACAACGCGATGGCGGTCGGAGTGCTGCAGGCGTTGCAGGAGCGCGGCGTGCGGGTCGGGCGGGAGGTGGGCGTCGTCACCTTCGACGACGCCCCGTGGGCCGCGCTGGTCGACCCACCACTGACAGTCGTCGCCCAACCGGCGTACGAGCTGGGTGCCGCCGCCGCCCGCCTCCTACTGGCCCGCATCGCCGACAACACCCGCCCACCCACGGCAACCACTCTCGCCGCCCGCCTGATCCCCCGCGCCAGCTCAAGCCGCTGAGCTCATCCGTTGGGGTTTTCCTCGGCGTAGATCTTCGCCGCGTTGGACGGGTCGATCAGGCGGGTCGGCAGCGTCTGGGTCTTCTCGATCGTGCCGCAGTCGACCAGGATCTTCTTCGCGGCGGCGATCGCCTCCTTGCCGTTCGTCGGATACGTGAACGTCGCCGACAGCCGGCCCTGCTCGACCGCCTTGATCCCGCCCGACGGGATCGGCAGCGCGTCGATACCGGTGAACTTCATCTCCTTCTCCCGGCCGACCGCCTTCGCGGCCAGGTACGCTCCCTCCGCCATCGGGTCGTTGTGCGAGAACACCACGTCGATCTTCGGGTTCGCCTTCAGCAGCGCGTCCATCTGCGACTGGCCCTTCTCCCGCAGCCAGTCACCGCTCGCGCTCGCGATCACCTTGACCTTCGGGTTGCCCTTGATCCCCTCGACGAATCCTTCGTGCCGCTCGGCCTGCGGCGTCGCCCCGGCCAGGCCCTTCAGCTCCACGACGTTCCCGCCGTTCGGCAGCAGCTTCTCGGCGATGTACTTGCCGGCCTCGCGCCCGATCTGCACGTTGTCGCCGCCGATGAACCCGGTGTACGCGTCGCCCTCGACCTTCCGGTCCAGCACGATCACCGGGATGCCCTTGTCGTACGCCTTCTTCACCACCGCGGTCAGCGGCTTCGCCTCGTTCGGGCTGATGATCAGCAGGTCGATCTGCTGGGTGATGTAGTTCTCGACGTCCGCGACCTGCTTGGCGTTGTCCTGCGCGGCGTCGGCGAACTTCACGTCGAACTGCGGCACCTCCTTGGCCGCGGTCTTGATGTCGTCGTCCATCCGCTGCCGGTACGGCTCGGCGACGTTCGCCTGGCTCATCCCGATCGTGTACTTGCCGTCCTTGCCCTTGCAGGACTTGGACGCGCCCGGCGACGCGCCGGCGGTTCGCTCGTTGGTGGTCCCACAGCCGGCCAGGACTAGCGCGGCGATCGCTGCCGCGGCCAACGGGATTCTCACAGAACGCATGACGGAACCTTCCTTACGAGGTGGGGCGGAGCCGTTGCAGCGCGGCGGCGGCAACGATCACCAGTCCCTTGATCAGGAGCTGGATGTTGGAGTCGATGTTGTTCAGGGCAAGGATGTTGTTCAGTACGCCGAGCAGCAGCGCGCCGGCCACCGTCCCGGCCACCGAACCGCGGCCGCCCGCGAGACTGGTACCGCCGATCACCACCGCGGCGATCGCGTCCAGCTCGTAGCCGATGCCGTCGTTCGGGCTGCCCTGGTTGAGCTGGACGGCGTGCACGATGCCGGCCAGCGACGCGAGCAACCCGCAGATCGCGAACACCGCGACCTTCACCCGGACCACCGGTACGCCGGACAGCCGGGCGGCCTTCTCGTTGCCGCCGACCGCGTACAGGTGCCGGGAGAACGCGCTCACCCGGAGGAACACCACCGCGGCGGCCGCGACCACGGCGAAGATGATCACCGGGATCGGCACCAGCCCGCCGAAGGTGCGCTCGCCGAGCAGCGCGAACGACGCCGGCGCCTCGTTCGGCCCGTCGCCGTACGCGATCGCGACGCCCTGCCCGCCGGACCATATTCGGGCCAGACCCCTGGCTATCTGCAGGCCCGCGAGCGTGACGATGAACGACTGGATCCCGATCATCGCGGTCGCGATCCCCTGCAGGGCACCGAAGACCAGCCCGATCGCCAGCACGAGCACGATCGACGGCAGGAAGCCCCAGTTGTTCTCGACCATCAGGACGGCGGACCCGACCGCGGCCAGGCCGAGTACCGCGCCGACCGACAGGTCGATGCCGCCGATCAGGATCACGAACGTCATCCCGACCGCGATGATGCCGATCTCGGACACCGCGCGGACCACGTTCGCCAGGTTGTCGGCGCTGATGAACAGGATGTCGCCGTTCTTCCGCGGCGAGAAGATGATCGCCGCGATGAACACCGCGATCAGCCCGAAGACGCTCTGGAACCGGAACAACGTCGCGGCCACGGACGTGTTCTCGACCGGGGTCACCTTGTCCTGCGCAACGTCCGTCACTGCATCGCTCCTTGTCCCATCGCGGCGGCCAGCAGATCACCCTCGCCCGAGTCCGCCGTACTGAACGACGCCACGTCGCGGCCGTCCCGCAGGACGACGACGCGGTCGCAGACACCGACCAGTTCGGGAAGTTCGGAGGAGGCGAGCAGTACGCCGATGCCCTGCGCCGCGAGTTCGCCGAGCAGCCGGTAGATCTCGGCCTTCGCGCCGACGTCGACGCCGCGGGTCGGCTCGTCGAGCAGCAGCAGCTTCGGTTCGGTGAGCAGCATCCGGCCGAACACGACCTTCTGCTGGTTCCCGCCGGACAGCGTGCCGACCTCGTCCTGCATCCGCCCGAACTTCAGCCGCAGCCGGTCGGCCATCGACGCCGACGCGGCCCGTTCCAGCCGGCGCGCGACGACCCCGAGCCGGCCGTACGCCGGGAGACTCGAGACGACCGTGTTCGCGAGGATCGAGTGGAACAGCACCAGCCCGGACGCCCGCCGGTCCTCCGGGACGAACCCGATGCCGTGCGCGAGCGCCTGTCGCGGGCTGCGCGGGCGGATCGGCTTGCCCTGCAGGAGGATCCGGCCGGACAACGTGCCGCCGGGCGCCACGCCGTACAGGGTCTCGAGGAGTTCGGTCCGGCCCGCGCCGAGGAGTCCGGCCAGGCCGACGATCTCGCCGGCGCGGACGGTCAACGAGATGCCGTCCGGGTCGCGACGGCCGGGGCGCTTGGCTTTCAGGGCGAGGTCCTCGACGCGCAGGAGTTCGTCGCCGGTGGTGCTGTCCGGGGTGGTGAACATGGTCTGCACCGGGCGGCCGACCATCGCCTCGACGACCTCCGCCGTACTCAGGGCGCGTGGGTCGAAGCTGGTCACGATCCGGCCGTTGCGGAGGACGGTCGCGCGGTCGGCGACCTGGGCGATCTCCTCCATCCGGTGCGAGATGTAGACGATGCCGACACCGCCCTGCCGGAGCTCGCGGATCACGTCGAAGAGCCGTTCCACCTCGGAGCTGGTGAGCGCGGAGGTCGGCTCGTCCATGATCAGCACCCGCGCGTCGAGCGCGATCGCCTTCGCGATCGTGACCAGCTGCTGCTCGCCGACCCGCAGTTCGCCGACCGGCCGCCGCGGGTCGAGGCTGACGCCGCTGCGGTCGAGGAGTTCCTTCGCCGCGCGTTCCATCCGGCGGCGGTCGACGGTGCGGTACGGCGTCCGGAGTTCGCGGCCGAGGAAGATGTTGTCCGCGACCGACAGCCCCGGGACCAGGTCGAGTTCCTGGTGGATCATCGCGATGCCCGCGGACTGCGCGTCGGTGGGTCCGTTGAACCGGACCGGGGCGCCGTCGATCGCGATCGTGCCGGCGTACTCGGTGACGTCGCCGGACAGGATCTTCATCAGCGTGCTCTTCCCGGCCCCGTTCTCGCCGAGCAACGCATGCACCTCACCGGCGCCGAGGACGAAGTCGACCCCGTCGCAGGCCTGCACCCCGCCGTACCGCTTCCCGATCGCACTCATCGTCACGAGGTCCGGCATGACACCTCCACGATTCGGGCGAGTAATCGATTTCCCGGACGCTAGACCGCCCCCGTCCAACCCGTCAACCCCTCACCCGCGCAACAGGAGCCGGCTTCGGTGCAGAACAGGTTGGAGCGGGAGCTATTCGACGTCGGTGGAAAGGTGGTGTCAGCTGCCGGAGACAGTCACCTTCGCAAAGAGGGGGCGCCCGCTGGGTGGCATCACGAAGTTCTGGACGCGGCTGCGGACCGCGGCGTTGGACGACAGATCCGCGGGGAAGATGCCGACCGCGTCGTCCCACAGGATCTGGCCGGCCTGTTGGTACAGCTTCGGGCGGGCGGCCTGGTCCACCGACGACCGCGCGTCGAGGAGCAGCTTGTCGACGGCCGGATTGCAGTAGCCGTTGCGCTTGGCGGAGCAGACGTACAGCCGTGCCAGCGTGTAGTCCGCGTCGCCGGTGCCGGTCACGTTGGTCTGCAGGTTCATGTCCCAGTTCAGCTTGCCGAAGTCCTCCAGCCACTGGGCGCGTTCCTTCTCCAGCGGCTTCACCGTGACGCCGATCTTCGCCCAGTCCGAGATCATCGCCTGTGCCAGCGCCCGGATGTTCGGCCCGCCTTCGAGCGGCCACTGCATCGACGTCGTGAACCCGTTCGGATACCCGGCCGCCGCCAGCAGCGCCTTCGCCTTCGCGGGGTCGTAGTCGTACGGCGACAACTTCGGCGCCCCGATCACGCCCTGTGCGACCGGCGCCTGCGCCACCGTCGCGAGGTTGCCGAACAGGTCCTTCACGGTCCCCTCGAGGTTCAGCGCGTGCCACATCGCCTGCCGGACCCGCTTGTCGTCGAACGGCTTCCGGTTGGAGTTGAACCAGTCGAAGTAGTACGTCCAGCTCGGCGTCGTCGAGTAGGTGATCGCGTCGCTCCCCTGCACCGAGCCGACCTGGTCCGGCGGGATCTGCGTGAGGACGTCGGCCTCGCCGTTCTGCAGCGCGGTGATCCGCCCGGACACCTCCGGGATGTTCACGAACTCCAGCTTGCCCAGCTTCGGCGCACCGTCCCAGTACGTCGGGTTCGCGGCCAGCTCGAGCTTCTCGTCGGGCTGGAACGACGTGACCGTGAACGGCCCGGTCCCGATCGGCTTGCCGAAGAACCCGTCGGTGTCGATCTTGTCCGCGGGCCCGATGAACAGCAGCGTGAGCGAGCTCAGCAACGTACCGAGCGGCTTGCTGGTCTTCACGGTGACCGTGTGGTCGTCGGTCGCCGCGAACGAGGTCACGGTCGAGTAGAGCGGCACCAGCGGGCCGTCGAGCTTCTGATGCCGTTGGTACGACGCGACGACGTCCTTCGCGGTGAACGGCGTACCGTCGGAGAACTTCACGCCGGAGCGCAGCGTGAACACCCAGGTGTCCGGATCCGGGTTCTCCCACGAGGTCGCCAGGACCGGGACGATCTTGCCGTCGTCGACCCGGACCAGCGGCTCCATGATCTGCTGGATCGCGGTCTGGACGGCCTCCTCGCCGGCGTACTTGTGGGTGTCCAGCGACACCGGGAACATCGCCGGCGCGTAGCGCAGCACCTGGTCGCCGCTGCCCGGTTCGGCGGCGGGTGAGCAGGCGGCGACGCCCAGGGTGACGGCGACCAGCGCCGCGACGATTCGCTTCCTCAGCACAGGGGTTCTCCTCACAGCGTGTAGGTGGCGACGACCGGGTGGTGGTCGGAGGGGGCCCGGCCGTCGTGGAAGAAGTCGACGACCTCGCTGGACCGGGCGGCGAGCGGGCCGCGGGCGAAGATCCAGTCGATCGCCTTGGGCGGCGAGGCGAGCGGCGACAACCGGGTCCCGATCGGGCCGGTGGCGACCGTCGGCACCACCGGATGCGTCACCGGTGAGTGCCGGCCGAGAGCGGTGAAGCTGTCCAGGAACCCGGCGTTCCCGAGCTCCCACTGCGGTGGGCCGATGTCGTTGATGTCGACGGTGAACAGGCAGGCGTTGTCGCCGGCCCGGGCAGTCAGCACGTCGCCGATGGCGCTGGCCTGGGCGATCCGGCGGTTGACGTGGTCGGCGCGTTCGTCCGGATGGCCGGGCCAGGTGAGGTGCGCCGTACTGAAGATCAGCTCCTGGCCGGTCGGGATGCGCAGCCGGACCCAGAACAGGCGGGCGTCGGGCGACAGGATGCCGACGTCGTCGGCGCCGTGTTCCTGGTAGCTGAAGAGGTCGCGGCGCCACCAGAGGTTGCTCTGGGTCTCCCAGCCGGCGGTCCCGTCGATGCGCTCGTGGTCGGGGAGAGCGGCGTCGAGCAGGTCCCTGGTCACGGGCCGAAGCTCTTGTACGGCGAGCAGGTCCGGCGGGCGCGTGCTGAAGAGACTCGTGAGCGCGTCACGCCGCTGGTCGAGGTGGAAGTCGGCCCACAGGTTGTACGTCATCACCACGAACGTGAAGCTCACCGCTCCACCCCCGTGGGCAGGTTGTACCCCACCAGCCGATCCCGTCGGAGGACGGTCAACGAGCAGTTCCCCGGCGGCTCCAACACCATCTCTCCACCCGCGGGCAACCCCAGAACCCCTGCCGCCGCGGCCCGAACAGGCCCGCCATGGGTCCCCACCAGCACCCGCCGACTCCCATCGGAGGTGAGGGCGTGGATTGCCTCAGCTACCCGGGCGCGGAGCTGTTGGAGGGTTTCGCCGCCGCCCCGGGCGACGTCTTCACCTCGGGAGAAGGACCGCACGACCTCCGGCTCCTCGGCGTACACCTCCGCGAAGGTTCGTCCGGACCAGGTGCCGACGTCGATCTCCCGCCAGCGTTCGTCCACCTGCACGGGTGTACTACCGACGTACGGCTCCAGCGTCTCCTGCACCCGCTGGAGATCACTCGCGACGACCGTGTCGAACGTGAACGACCGCAGGTAGTCCGCGGCCGCCTTCGCCTGGTCGCGGCCCCGCGCGGTCAACCCCGTCCCTTGCTGACCCTGATAGCGGTCTTCGGCATTCCACACGGATTCACCGTGACGAAGGAGGAAGAGTTCGATCATCGGTCAGCTCCAGCAAGCTCAGTGGCGAAATGACAGGCGACGGGATGCAGGTCGAGCCGGACCGTCAGCTCCGGGTTCTGCTCGGCACAGATGTCCGCCGCCTTCCAGCACCGAGTGCGGAACCGGCACCCCGATGGCGGATCGGCCGGCGACGGCACATCGCCGCCGATGACGATCTGCTCACGCGGCGGCTTGTCCCACGGCCGTGGGTCCGGTACGGCGGACAGCAACGCCTGCGTGTACGGATGCAACGGGCGCGCGAACAGCTCCTCCCGCGGCGCGCTCTCCACCACCCGCCCGAGGTACATCACCGCCACCTCCTCCGAGATGTGCCGTACGACGGACAGGTCGTGGGCGATGAACAGATACGCCAGCCCGAGATCGCGCCGCAGGTCCTCGAGCAGGTTGAGCACCTGCGCCTGCACCGACACGTCGAGCGCGGAGACTGCCTCGTCGCAGATCACCAGCTTGGGCCGGAGCGCGAGCGCCCGGGCGATCCCGATCCGCTGCCGCTGCCCACCGGAGAACTGGTGCGGGTACCGCTCCGCGTGGTCGGGGTTGAGCCCGACCCGCTCCAGCAGCTCGCGGACCTCGGCGCGGTGCCGGTGTCTCGGTACGACGTCCGGGTGGATCTGCCACGCCTCGGCGACGATCTGCTCGACGGTCGCCCGCGGGTTCAGCGACGCGTACGGGTCCTGGAAGATCATCTGCAACTGCCGGCGCACCCGCCGCATGGATGCCCTGGGCAACGAGGTCAGCTCGTCGCCGTCGAACACGATACTCCCGGAGCGCGGCTTCTCCAGCCCGACGATCGTGCGCGCGACGGTGGACTTCCCGGACCCCGACTCCCCCACCAGCCCGAGCGTCCCGCCGGCCGGAATGTCGAACGACACCCCCGCGACGGCCTGGATCTGCCCGACGGTACGCCGCAGTACGGACGAGCGCAGCGGGAACGAGGTGTGCAGGTCCCGCACCGACAGCAAGGGTTCACCGGACATCGGCCGGCGCTCCTTCCGGATGGTGACAGGCAGCCTCGTGACCGGCCGGGCGGCCGCGAAGAGCCCGGAGTGGGGGCTCGGCGTCCGCGCACAACCCGTCGGCGTACCGGCAGCGCGGCCGGAAGGAGCAGCCGGACGGGAGGGCCAGCAGGTCCGGCGGCGAGCCCTGGATCGGGACGAGCCGTTCGCGCGGGCCGTCCACGGCGGGGATCGACGCCATCAGCCCGGACGTGTACGGGTGCCCGCTGTGCTCGTACACCTCACGGAGTGGGCCGGTCTCGACGACGCGGCCGGCGTACATCAGCACGACCCGGTCGGCGACGTCGGCGACCACGCCGAGGTCGTGGGTGATCAGGACGAGCGCCATGCCCTCTTCGGACTGCAGCCGGGTGAGGAGCTGCATGATCTGCGCCTGCACGGTGACATCGAGCGCGGTCGTCGGCTCGTCCGCGATCAGCAGCCGCGGCGACAGCGCGAGCGCCATCGCGATCATCACCCGCTGCCGCATCCCGCCGGAGAACTGGTGCGGGTAGTCGTCCAGCCGCTTCGACGCGGCCGGGATCCCGACCCGCTTCATCAGCTCCAGCGCGCCCGCCCGCGCCTCGCGGCGGGACGCTCCGCGGTGCTTGCGGAACATCTCGCCGATCTGCGCACCGACCCGGAACACCGGGTTCAGCGAGCTCAACGGATCCTGGAACACCATCGCGATCTCCCGCCCCCGCAGGCCCTTCGCGACCCCGGGCGCCAGCAGGTCGCGCCCGTCGTAGCGGACACTGCCGCCGGCGATCCGCCCGGCAGGCTTCGGCACGATCCCCAGTACGGCCTGCGCGGTGACGCTCTTGCCGCTGCCGGACTCGCCCAGCAACGCCACGGTCTCCCCGGCGCCGACGTCGAACGAGGCACCGTCGACCGCCGTCACCACTCCGCCCGACGTCGCGAACTCGACCCGCAACTCCCGGACACTCAGCAACGTGTTCATCTACAGACTCCTCAGCCGCGGGTCGTACCGGTCCCGGAGCGCGTCGCCGAGCACGCCGAGCGAGATCACCAGGAACGCCAGCGCGATCCCCGGGACGGTCGAGATCCACCACGCGTCCGCGAGGTAGTTGCGGCCGTTCGCGATCGTCACGCCCCAACTAGGGGTCGACGCCGGCGTACCGAGTCCGAGGAAGCTCAGCGACGCCTCGGCCAGGATCACGTGCCCGATCTCGACCGTCGCGACCACCAGCACCGGGGCGACACAGGCCGGCAGCACGCAACGCGTGATCAGCCGCCAGGTCCCGGCGCCGAGCGTCCGGGACGCGTCCACGAACTCCCGCCGCCGGGTCGCCAGCGCCTGCCCGCGGGCGACCCGGGCGAACGTCACCCAGTTCGCGACCGCGAGCACGATCACCACGTTCAGCACCGACGGGCCGAGCAGCGCCGCGATGAAGATCGCCAGCAGGATCGACGGGAACGCCAGCTGGATGTCGGCGAGCCGCATCAGTACGCCGTCCAGCCAGCCGCCGAAGTACCCGGCCGCGAGACCGATGGTGACGCCAATGGTCCCGGCGAGGACCAGCGTGGCCAGCCCGACCGCGATCGAGATCCTTGCCCCTTGCAACATCTGGGCGAGCAGGTCCTGGCCGACCTGGTCGGTGCCGAAGATCGCGTACGACCCGTCGGACAGCCGGCTGAACGGCGGCCGCAGCCGGTCCGCGGTCCGGGTCGCGACCGGGTTGTAGTGCACCAGCCACGGCCCGATCACCGCGGCCACGACGTACACCGCGATCACCGTGAAGCCGAACCGGATCCGCACCGATCCGGCCCTGGTACGACGACGGGCCGGCACCGGCGCCGCCACGGAGAGCTCGACAGTCAAGGTCAGTCACCAGCCAGACGGACCCGCGGGTCCAGGAAGCCGTAGAGCAGGTCCACGAGCAGGTTGATCACCACGAAGATCGTTGCCACCAGCAAGATCGACGCCTGGACGACGCCGTAGTCGCGGCGCCCGATCGAGTCGATCAGCAGCCGGCCGACCCCGGGCCAGGCGAACACCGTCTCGACGATCACCGTGCCACCGAGCAGCGCCCCGAACTGCAGGCCGACCACGGTCACGATCGGGATCAGCGCGTTCCGCAACGCGTGCACCAGGACGACGGTCCCTTCGCCGAGCCCCTTCGCCCGGGCGGTCTGGACGTACCCCTCGTGCACGACCTCGAGCAGGCCGCTGCGGGTCAGCCGGACCAGGATCGCGAGGAACGGCAGCGCCAGCGTGATCGTTGGCAGCACCAGGTGCGACCAGGTCCCGGAGCCCGCGCTCGGCAGCACCTTGAACCCGCGCGCGAACACCAGGATCAGCACGATCCCGAGCCAGAACGACGGCGTCGACTGGCCCATCAGCGAGAACACCGAGATCGTCCGGTCCACCCAGCTGTGCGCGCGCAGTGCCGCAACCACTCCGAGCGGGAGACCGATCAGCAGCGACAACAGCAACGCGGCCGACGCGAGCTGGATGGTGGCCGGGACCCGTTGCAGGACCAGCGACATCGAGTCGGCGTTCAGCCGGAAGGACCGGCCGAAGTCCAGGTGCACGACGTTCGCCAGGTACGTCGCGTACTGCTGGATCAGCGAGTGGTCGAGCCCGAGCTGGGCGCGGAGTGCGGCCACCTGGGCCTGGTCCGCGTCCGGTCCGAGCATGATGTACGCCGGGTCGCCCGGGACCAGCCGGAGGACCACGAAGATGATCGTGACGGCACCCCAGAGGACGAAAAGCGAGAAGACCAGCCGCCGGACGACGTACGCCGCCATCAGACGCCGCTCCGCAGTACCGAGACCACGCGGCGGAGCTCGTCGACCGACCCCGGCTGTACCAGCTCGGCACCGAGCGCACCCGCACAGGACCCGTCGGCCGCCCGGACCGGTACCGCGACCATCCGCGGCAACGACGCCACCGGCCGCGGGTTGTGCGCGAACCCGGTCAGCCGGATCCGCCGCAGCGTGTCCAGGAGGTCCGGCGTACCGCTCACCTGTTCGACCGGAAGCGCCGAGAGGTACGCCCGCCCGAGCGCACTCCGGCGCAACGAGACCGCATCGCCCGGAAGGACGGCTGAGGCGCCGAGCGCCTGGCTGTCGGCTGCGCTCCGAGCGCGTCGCTCCACCCACGCGCCGTGCGGCGCGGCGCCGTCCGCGACCGCCGCCACCTGCAGCACCGGGCCGGTGCTCTTCGGGACAGGCTTGGCCAGCACGACCAGGCGGCCGAGGCGGTTGCCGAGAGCGCCGAGCGCATGCTCGGGCCCGGCCTGACGCCGCACCGGAGGTCGCAGGGCCGCGAGTCCGTCGCGGGCGGTGTAGCGGTGGTCGTCGACCTGGGCGGCCAGGCCGTGGACGCAGAACGTGGCGAGGATGCGGTGCACGGTGCTCTTGTGCAGGCCGACGGTGCCGGCGAGTTCGGTGACGCCGTACGGGCGGTCCTCGCGGTTCAGTTCGGCCAAGACGGTGAGGGCACGGCTGAGCGACTGCATGGCTTCTCGATTCCGTGAACGTTAACGGTAGCGTTAATGTACCGTAGAAGTGCGTGATTTACGTGTCAATAGACCACCGTTGCAGTGGGCGGAACGGCCCGTTGACGGTCATTTCCCGTGAACGTTAACTTCACCAAATGACGACCTCCGACGTCCGGGCCGCCTTACTGTCCGCCGATCCGAAGCTGTCCAAGTTCTCGCCGCTGCCGCGCATCCTGGCGTTCGACGAGTTCGACAGCGGGACGCACGGCTGGACCGAGCTGCTCGGCAACTACAACGGCCGTGGCGACCTCAGCACGGTCGACGACCACATGCGCGACTTCCGGCCACCACAGCTCTCGGCCTGCAACTTCTTCGACATCGGCACCCACGGGGCGCTCAGCGGCACGTACGCGCTGAAGCTCGCCACCCGCCCGCACAAGGGCCACACCGCGGTCGCGATCCGCCGGCTCACGATGAGCGGCCGCGGCCTCGTCCAGCTCGAGACGTACTTCGCCTTCAAGTCCGAGGCCACCCTCGGCGGCGGCGACGAGCTCGACCAGTTCGGCGACGTCCGATGGGACGGCAACACGCACCCGTCCGAGGCCCAGTTCGGCGCCTTCACCGTCGCCACCGACCTCTGCGGCGACGGCGGGCTGCGCTACCACACGGTCGCGCGCTACCAGAACACGAACCTGGACAACCACTTCACCCGGCAGTGGATGGCCCCGACCGTCCCCGAACCGACGCCGCGCGAGCACTTCGAGGGCAAGGTGAAGCTGGAGTACGCCGCCGACTTCACCGCGCCGAACCCGGAGGACTGGCAGGCGTTCGGCGAGCCGCAGGAGCTCTGCTACAACGAGGTCCCGACCAAGGTGAACTGGCACTACCTGCGCTGGCTGATCGACACCGAGAAGCGGCAGAACGTCGAACTCCAGGTCAACGACCGGGTGATGGACATGCGCGACGTCCCGGTCCCGCCGTACGAAGAGCGCTACGAGACGCTCGAGAACCTGCTCAACTTCTATTTCTCGGTGCGCACCCACAGCTCGGTGCGGAACTTCCTCTTCCTCGACTCCGTCCTCATCTCGGTTGATTGGTAGGCCCATGCGACAGTCCATGACGGCGGTGCTGGAACGCGACACCACCTTCGGCGCCCAGTTCGCCACCGAGCCGTACGAGGTCGCCTGGGCGGGTGAGGCACGCTGGTTCGTGCAGCACGTCGGCGGCGACGGTACGGCGACGTACGTCACCCAGGTGTCACCGGACGGCCTCACCTGGTGCGATCTCGACGCGGAGGAACATGTGGTCGAGCCCGGGAGACTCGTCAGCTGGCCGGCCACCGGGTTCGGCCACTGGCTGCGGCTGCGCGCTAAGGTCGAGGGCTCGGTGCAGGTGCGGATCCACCTGGCCGTGAAGGCATAGGAGAGGTTGATGACGGAGGCCCAGGGCCCGCGACCGCGGCCGACGCTGCGCGACATCGCGTCGGCGCTCGGGCTGTCGGTGAACACCGTGTCCCGGGCCCTCGGCGACAAGGACAGCGTGAGCGCCCGCACCCGGGCCGCCGTGCAGGCCGAGGCCGCGCGGATCGGGTACGTCCCGAACACGCTCGCCCGGTCGCTGGTGCTCGGCTCCGCGATGACCCTGGGCCTCGTCATCACCAACCCCTCGAACCCGTTCTACGCGCAGCTGATCAGCAGCATCGAGCTCCGGGTCCGCGCGCAGGGGTACTCGCTGCTGCTGCTCGTCACCGACGAGAGCGCCGAGAACGAACAGCGCGCCACCGAGGCGTTGCTGCGGTCCGCGGTCGACGGCGCCGTGGTAGTCCCCGTGCAGGCCGAGTGGGACCACTGGCGCCGGGTGCGCGACAGCGGCATCCCGCTCGTGTTCGTCAACCGGGACGTGCCCGAGCTGGACTGCGACATGGTCGGCGTGGACTACGAGCGCGGTTCGTACGAGGCGACGAGCCACCTGATCGCGGGCGGTGCGCGGAAACTCCTGCTGCTCGAGGAGGACCTGCCGATCACCACCACCGCGGACCGGATCACCGGCTTCCGCCGGGCGATGGCGGACGCCGGGCTGCCGGTGTCCGACGACCAGGTCCGCGCCGTGCCGACCAAGCGGTACGACTCACTCGCGCTGCCGTGGCAGCCGGAGGAGGCGTACCGCTTCGCGCGGTCGCTCGACCTGCCCGACGGCATCGTCACCGGCAACGACTACTTCGCCCTCGGTCTCCTCCGCATCCTCGCCGAACGCGGCCTCGCCGTACCCGAGGACGTCGCCATCACCGGCTACGGCGACCACCCGTACGCGGCGTACCTCCAACCACCCCTCACCACCGTCCGCCTCCCCGCCGCGGAGGTGGGCACGACCGCGGTGGACCTGCTGCTCCAACGCCTGAGGTCCGGCGCGGACCGGCCCCGCAAGACGCTGATCCGCCCGGAGCTCGTCGTCCGCGCCTCTACTCTGACTCCAGCCACGCTCTGACGGACTCGTTGTGTTCGCCCAGCCGGGGCGGTGGGAGGTTGGTCTCGCGGGCGCCGGCGTACGGGTTGTCGTCGAAGCGGAGCGGCGGGCCGGGGAGTTGGATGTGGCCGAGGGTTGGGTGGTCGACGTCGACGAGCAGGCCTTGGGAGAGCGTCTGTTCCCACTCGTAGACCTGCTGGAAGTCGCGCACCTTCCCCGCCGGGATGCCCTTCTCCGCAAGGCGTTCCAGCCACGCATCCGCCGACTCGCCGGCGAAGGCAGCCTCGATCGCGGCGGTCAGCTCGTCGCGGTGGGCGACACGGGCTGGGTTGGTCCCGAAGCGTTCGTCGTCCGCGTCAAGCCCGACGATCGGCGCGAACAGCCGCCACAGGTTCTCGCTCCCGACCGCCACCTGCACGATGTCGTCACGCGTGCGATACAACCCGTACGGCGCGATCTGCGCGTGGTGGTTGCCGACCCGCGCCGGCAGCTCGTGCGCCACCGTCCATTTCGTCCCGTGGAACGCATGGACGCCGACCACCGCAGCGAGCAGGCTGGTCCGCACCACCCGCCCCTTCCCGGTGATCGACCGCTCATGCAGCGCCGCCAGCGCGCCGTACGCCCCGTACATCCCGGCCAGCAGATCCGAGATCGGCGCACCGACCTTCGTCGGTTCGGTCTCCCCGGTGATGCTCATCAGACCGCCCTCCCCCTGCGCGATCTGGTCGTACCCGGCGCGCCCGCCCTCCGGCCCGTCGTGCCCGAACCCGGTGATCGACAGGATCACCAGCCCCGGGTTCAGCTCGTGCAGCCGCTCGGTCCCGAACCCGAGCCGGTCCAGCACCCCCGGCCGGAAGTTCTCGATCAGTACGTCGGCCTTCCGGACCAGCTTCGCGAGGAAGTCCTTCCCCTCCTCGGACTTCAGGTCCGCGGTGACCGACTCCTTGTTCCGATTCGCCGACAGGTAGTACGTCGACTCCCCGTCCACGAACGGCGGGCCCCACCCGCGGCTGTCGTCCCCGCCGTTCGGCGTCTCGACCTTGATCACCCGGGCCCCGAGGTCCCCCAGCATCATCGCCGCATGCGGCCCGGCCAGCGCACGGGTCAGGTCCACCACCACGACATCCGAGAGAAGGTTCTGCACGGGGTCGAGCGTAGGCGAGGACGCCGCGGCGGGCCGTGACGCGGCTCTCAGGCAGAAGCCTTGCGAGCCGATATCGGGCTGGTGGGGTGGGTTTGCGAACGGCACAGGGAGGCGAGGCGGTGGGTGACGTCGCGGGGGCGTTCCTGCATGAGCATGTGGCCGGCGCCGGGGTAGATCCAGAGGCGCGCGGTGGGGAGTTGGGCGGCCATCCGGTTGGCGTGGCGGGCGGGAAGGAGGCGGTCCCGGGTGCCGTGCATGATCTCGACCGGCAGTTCCTCCAGCACCTTCAGCGCGTCACCGCGGTCGTGCTCGAGCATCGCCTCGAAGAACCCGCCGTACGACGCGCCCGGCACGATCGCCAGGTCCTGCAGGAACAGGTCGACCTCCGCGGGATCGGCCTTCTTCCCGAACACCACCTGCCGCAGAGCCGGCCGCTGCAACTGCGCCGCGACGGCGCCGGCACGACGCGCCACCTCGGCCAGCCGCGTCGCCGACCGCACATCACCGGCCGCCCGGGCCCGCACACCATCCGCCGCCGCCCGCGCGCCGGCCTCCGCAACACGCGCACCAGCCGCGGCGGCACGGGCAGCGGCGCGGCGGTCGATTCGTCGGCCGACCGCGTTCAGCACCCGTGGGGCGACCCGGACCGCAGCCGGGTCGAAGCGAGCGGGGAGGCCGAGGGCACCCTCCGTGAGGTGGCCGGACGTGGTGCTGACCAGGGCCGCGGCGCGGATGCGCGGCCCGAAGATCTCCGGGTGGCGGTCGGCGGCGGCCATCAAGGTCATGCCGCCCATCGAGTGCCCGGCGTACACGACGGGCCCGTCACCGACGACCTCGTCGAGGACCGTGAGCAGGTCGTCGGCGAGCTGCTCCAGCCGCGTGGAACCGGCCGGGGCAGCGTCGGACCGGCCGTGGCCGCGGTGGTCGTACGTGACGACGCGGACGGCGTCCGGCCCGAGGATCCGCGGCAGCTCTTCGACCTGGTTGTGCCAGGAGCGGGTCGAGCATGTCCAGCCGTGCACCAGCAGCACGGTCACCGGCGCGTCGGCCGGCCCGGTCATCTCGACGTTCAGGCGTACTCCGTCCGGGGTGGTGACCCCGGACCGCTCCAGCTGGATCGTCACGCAATCTCCCGTTCTCGATCATCGGCACTGCTCAGGTGGGCCGCTCGGAGACGTCCGCCGCGGGCGCCGCGCCCGACCAGCCAGGCGATCCCGGCCACTTCGAGCAGCCCGACCACGGCGAGCAGCGCGTACCCGGCGTTCCACATCCATCGTGGCACGTCGTCGCGCTCCTCGCGCCGCAGTACCTGCTGCTCGTCGACGAACGAGACGGTCTGCCCGTTCGACACCTGGACGGCAGGTTTCGCGATCGCGGCGTCCTCCGGCGCGTACACCCAGGCGGCGACCATGTCCCGCTGTCCCTGGTGCAGCCGCACCATCGACTTCCACTTCCCGTACATCGGCAACGCGTCCCGCGACCGGTACGTGCCGTCGGCAACCTTCTCCATCGGGTGGTACTCGAGCCCGCCGCCCTGCCAGGCGAGCGCCTCGAACCAGCGTGCCCGGTCGGCGGCGTCGGTGGGCGTGAGCGAGATCGTGACGTACGCCGTCGGCTCGGCCCCCGTGGCCACCCGCTCCAACGACACGACCCCGGTCACGCCCGGATCCGCGGACCGCGGCACGCAGAAGAACACCGTCGCCGCGACCGCCACCAACCCGACGGCGCCGAGCTGATGGGTACGCCGGACCGCGGCGGCGCGGATGTTCCGGATCCCGGTCGCCCGCTCCTCGCCGGCCACCTCGGCGTACCGGGTCGCGAGCCAAGCGCCGACGAGTCCGGCCCCGATCCCGACGGCAACGCCGTACCCGATCGCGGACGGCAGCATCGACGACGGCCAGGCGATCGGCATCCAGACGTGGCTCCAGGCGTACTCCGCGACCACGCCGACGGTCCCGACCAGCAGTCCGGCGACCGCGCCCAGCCGGAAGCGGTTCTTGTTGCCGAGGGCAAACGCCGTGACCTCGACCAGGACCGCCTCGACGACCAGCAGCGGGAAGTGCCCGACGATCTGCCCGAGCGGTTCGGCGACCGCGTACGCGATCCCGCCGCGGATCACCAGGTACACGCCGAGGGCAACGAACGTCGACCCCGGCCCACGCCGCGCGCGCAGGATCGTGAACCCCAGCGTGGCCCCGAACGCGATCAGGATCGGCTGCAGGATCAACGGGAACTGCGGTACGCCGTAGTTGAACTCGGTGCTGAACAGGTCCCAGGCGATCAGCAACGCCCCGACCGACACCATCTCCTGGAAGACCCGCCGCTTGTTCGGCCCGACGAGCTGCTCGACCTCGGCGATCGCGAGCAGCCGCGCGAAGATCGAGAACACCACGCCGCCGATCATCAACAGGTGCGTCGGACCCCAGAGCGTGACGTCCTCGCCGAACAGCCGGTGCCAGACGTCGTCGAGCGGGAACCCGACCAGCGCGAACGTCCCGCAGACCGTGACCAGCGCCGCGCTGCACGGGATCCGCCAGCCCTTGGTGAGCCTGACCGTGCGGGCCGGCACCGGCTTCCCGGCGAGCGCGATCGGCAGGACGCCCGACACGATCACGCCGAGGATGCCGAAGAAGATCGGGTAGTGCGCGGCGGTCCCGAACGGGCCGGTGTCGCGGCCGCGGTCGATGTGGATCGCGATGTCCCACCAGACCCCGAACGCGCAGGCGAGCAGTGAGACCGCATGCAGGTACGGCGTGAGCGCGGCCCATCGGGGGACTCCGTCCAGTCTCCCGATGGTGTCCGCGAGCCTCCCCACCAGGGTCCCGCGGCCGGTGCGTTCGCGCCACAGGAGGACGGCGAGTGCGAGGTACAGGCCGCCGACCACGCCGGTGACGATGGCGATCTGGCCGAACGTCGCGGTACCGGTGGTCGCGAGCGGGATCGCCATGGTGCGGACTCCTTCGGACATAAGGCATGCGCCATGGGGCATGTTACATCCGCTATGTAACGTGAAGTCTGGAAGACTGTCAAGGGTGGACGAGGAGCTCACTGTCGACCAGCTGGCCGCCAAGGTCGGGATGACGGTCCGGAACGTGCGTGCCTACGCCGGGCGCGGACTGATCAGGCCGCCCCGCCTCGTCGGCCGGACCGGGTACTACGGTGCCGATCACGTGGCCCGGCTGACGCTGGTCCGGGAGCTGCTCGACAAGGGGTACACGCTGGCCGCCGTCGAGCGGATGATGGGCGAACTGCCGGACGGCGAGCTCGCGCTCGGCGTGTTCGAGACCCTGGTGAACCCGTGGACCCCGGCCGAGCCGGAGGAGCTCGACGAGCACCAGCTCGCCGAACGGGCCGGCGTACCGCACGATCCGGCGGTGATCGCACAGATCGTCGAGCTCGGCATCGCGGAGCGGCTGGAGGACGGCCGGCTGCGGATCCGGAACCCGGACCTGCTGCGCACCGGCCTCGAGGTGATCAAGCTCGGCGTCCCGATGCAGGCGATCTTCGAGATGCTGCCGAAGCTGTTCGGCCAGGCCGACGCGGTCGCGAAGACGTACGTCGAACTGTTCCGCTCGACCGTCTGGCGCGACTTCACCAACGCCGGCATGCCCGCGGACGGCTGGCCCGACATCCAGCGCACCCTCGAAGGCATCATCCCGCTGGCCGGCCAGGCCCTGGTCGCCGCGTTCCGCGAGGCGATGGCCCGCGAGATCGAGCAGGTCGCCTACGAGGAGCTCGGCCTGAACCCGAACAACCTCCCCTCGACCGGCTAGCAGCCGTTTCCCCGCCGCCGGCCCGGGCACCGGATTGGTCCCCCGCCCTTCCCTGAGGAAAGGTCCGGGGTCGGATAGGTAGTTCTCCGCATGTGTGAACCGTTCCTCATGCGAGAGCGTGTAGCTGTCAGGACGGACCCCAGGCAGGAGGAAGAGGATGCGCCAGATCCAGATCCGTCGGCGGCCGAGCACCAGCACGACCCGGCGGCAGGAACAGAACCGGACTCTCGACCTTCGGACGCCGTCCGGACGCAAGCTCCCGTTCTGAGAGCCCGCGATGAAGCTCCGGCTGCACGTCCACCACGTGCGCCTGAGCGGCGCCTACGAACCGGTGCCGGCTGCCTGAACCAACGGGGAACGAGGTGAGGTCCGGCGGACCGCAGGGGGTTCTCCGGACCTCATTTCTTCGGCAGGTCGCCGAGGTCGGCGTCCCAGTCGTCCTCGTCGTCCGGGAGGATCGCCTCGTTCCGGCGGGCGATCCGGATGAACGCGACGATCAGCAGCACCGGACCGAGAACCATCGCGGTCTCCGGGATCCCGCCCATGTGCAGCGCGATCACGACGCCGTCACCAGCGCGATCCCGCCGGCGGTGAACGCGACCATCGCGGCCAGCATCGGGTACTGCGCCCGCCGCAGCTGCCGGCGCCGGAACAGCGCCGTCGCCCGGTCGTGCGCCGACACCACGCCGAGCACATGCCCCAGCACGATCGCGCCGATCTGGACGCCGGCGATCAGGCCGGTCCCGAGGAACGCGTAGTCGATCCGCGTCCCGCTCGTCCCGAACAGGTCCCAGCCGCGCCCGAACGGGTCGGTCGCGAGCAACCAGCCGTCCTGTCCCTGGAACATCGCGAACGAGAAGTAGTGCGCGACGGCGTACCCGATCGCGATCGGGACGAGCGAGTGCACGAACGCCCCGGGCAGTCCGGCGGCACCGACGGCGCCCGGCCGGATCTGCGCCGCGCCGGTCGTCCGCGCGGCGAGCAGGAAGAGGCATGTGACGATCGCGACCGCGACGATCAGGCCGAGCGTGTAGACCACCAGGTGCTGCGGCCGGTCGAGCTCCGCCGTCCGCTGCGACCACTCCGACCAGCGGGAGATCCCGTCGAAGGCCGTTGACCCGAGCAACAAACACAGCAGTCCGACGAGACCGGGTGCCTGCGGCAAGGTGGCCAGTCCGGCGAGCGGATGACGCAGTACGAGCTTTCCGTTGGCGCGGCCAACCGGACTCAGCCGCGCGAGAACCTCGGCGTACACCTCGAAGCTGTCGCCGATCGCGAACCAGGACGGGCCATAGACGATGCCCGCGGCAACGTTCAGGACGGCGTACCCGGTGACGGCGATCGCGACCACCCGCGGCTCCGAGCCGTCCGGGTAGACCAGCTCCAGCCAAAGGAAACCGGCCAGCCCGGCGACGGCCGGCCAGTACGCGATCCGGCAGGGCAGTTCCCGGTACGACGTACGCCCGATGAGTCCGGCGATCGTCCGCAACGGGTTCGCGAGTCGCCAGATCGGGCCGCAGAGCAGCGAGAGCGGGATGATCCCGACCCAGATCCAGACGTACAACCACGTCGGCGCCGGCCCCGGATCACCGCGCCAGGCGGCGCCGAGCAGGATCGCGAGCGCGGCGATCCCCACGACCTTGAGCAGGATGCGAACGACCCGGCCGTCGACGATCCGGGACAGCGCGACGAGCGGCGCGCCCGCGGTCCCCTCGAACCGCGGGCGCGACCAGAACGCGGCGAGCGCGAAGAACGACACCGCGACCGCGGCGCCGGCGGAGTAGATCGCCAGCCACAGCGGCACCGGCAGGTCCCCTCGACCGCCGATCCCGTGCAGCGCCAGCAACTGGACCACCACGCGGCGCGCCTCCGATCATCGAACCGATCGAATGTAACACGCGCGATGTCACATAGCGAGCGTCTGATACTCCGTGGCATCGAACCGCCGGGTGAGCTGCCGGAACCGGAACGTGAACGACGGCCAGAGCGTGGTGTTCCGCCCCTCCGAGTCCAGGTACCAGCTGCTGCAGCCGCCGCGCGTCCAGACCGTGTTCCGCATCGACGACCGGACGCCGTCGACGAACGCGCGCTGCACGTCCCGCCGGACCTCGACCTGCTTCAGGCCCTGCGCGTCCATGGTCCGCAGCGCATCGACGATGTACGCGATCTGGGACTCGATCATGAACACCATCGAGCTGTGCCCGAGGCCGGTGTTCGGCCCGATCAGCATGAAGAAGTTCGGGAAGCCGTTGATCGCCGTCCCCAGGTGCGCCTCCATGCCGTCGGACCAGGCGTCCCGCAACGAGGCGCCGTCGCGGCCGTGCACCATGTCCATCACCGGCAGGTCGGTCACCTTGAAGCCGGTGCCGTAGATGATGGTGTCGACCTCGTGCTTCACGCCGTCGGTGGTGACCACGCCGGTCGAGGTCACCTCCGCGATCCCGTTGGTGACCACCTCGACGTTCGGCCGCGCGACCGCCGGGTAGTAGTCGTCGGAGATCAGCACACGCTTGCAGCCGAGGGTGAAGTCGGGGGTGAGCTTGGCGCGCAGCAGCGGGTCGCGGACCTGGTGGGCGAGGTGCTTCTCGGCGACCTTCTGCGCCTGCTTCATGATCGCCGGCAGCTTCGCGAACCCGAGCACCATCGACTCGCGACCCCAGTAGATGCCGGCCCGGACCGCCTTCTGTACCAGCGGGAACCGCCGGTACACCGCCTTCTCGGCTGCCGAGATCTTCCGGTCCGGCCGCGGCATCACCCACGGCGGCGTCCGCTGGAACAGGTGCAGCTCCTCGACCTCGGGCTGGATCGCCGGCACGAACTGGATCGCCGACGCGCCGGTACCGATCACGGCGACCTTGCGGCCGCTCAGGTCCAGGTCGTGGTTCCAGCGGGCGGAATGGAAGACCTCACCCTCGAAGTCCTCGATCCCGGGCAGCTTGGGGTACGACGGCTCGGCGAGCGGGCCCATCCCGGACAGCAAGACGTCCGCGGTGAAAGTGCCCTGGCTCGTCGTGACCTGCCACTTGCCGTCCACCCAGTCGGCGGTCTCGACCGCGTGGCCGAAGCGGATGTGCGGGCGGACGCCGAACGCGTCGGTGACCTTCCGCAGGTAGTCCTCGATCTCGGGCTGCGGCGAGAACGTCGACGACCACTCCGGGTTCGGCGCGAACGAGAACGAGTAGAGGTGCGAGGGTACGTCGCACCGGCAGCCCGGGTAGGTGTTGTCCCGCCAGGTGCCGCCGACGTCGTCCGCGCGCTCCAGGACGACGAAGTCGTCGTACCCGGCCTGCTTCAGCCGGACGGCCATCCCGATCCCCGCGAATCCGGTACCGACCACCACGATCCGGTGCTGCTCGCTCATCTCCGGCCTCCGCTCGATATTGAACTTACTCCCAGTAAGTTACTCGGAGTCAGTTAGACTGCGCAAGTGACGTCCACCACCGCACCCAAGCGCCGCCGTGACCGGGCCGCCCGCGAGCGGGAGATCCTCGAGGCGGCGGAGCGGATCTTCGGGGAGCGCGGCTACCAGGGCACGTCGATGGACGACGTCGCCGCCCAGGTCGGGGTGTCGAAGCCGCTCATCTACCAGTACTACGGCTCGAAGGACGGCCTGTTCCTCGCCTGCCTGGCACGCCTGCGCGGGCAACTGCTGGACACCGTCGCCGACGCGGTGATGGCGGCCGCGGACGCCGAGGACGCGCTGTACGCCGGCTTCCTGGCCTGGTTCCGGTTCCTCGACGAGCATCCGCAGGCGTGGTCGGTGCTGGTCGACGAGGGAATGCTGAGCGCGGGCCCGGCCGCCGCGGCCACCGACGAGGTGCGCGCGGCGTTCATCGAGCTGATCGCGACGATGGTCCGGATGAACGTCCCGGCGGACCGCCCGGCCGACGACGACGAGATCCAGATTGTTGCCCAGAGCATCTCCGGCGCCACCGAGCGGCTGGCGATCTGGCGGACCCGGAGCGCGCATCCGCCGACACCCGAGAAAGTCGCCCGTACCCTCCAGGACCTGCTCTGGCAGGGCCTGCAGACCCTCAGGTCCAGCTGATGCGGATCGAGTCGTACGCCGTCGTCCCCGAGGAGCTGCGGCGCCAGGTAGCCGCGCTCCAGGACGAGGCCTGGCCGGGTGATCCCGCCGACGGACCGGTCCACGATCCCGCCCTCGACCCGGTGTCGATGCTGCTCGTAGACGAGGGCGTGGTGATTGCCGCGCTCGACATCCTGCGCAAAGAGATTCAGCACGCCGGAGACACCTTCCGGGCCGGCGGCCTGAGCACGGTCGTCACCCGCGCGGCCCTCCGCGGCCGGGGTCACGGGCATCGCCTGGTCACCGCCGCCCGCGCCGCGATGATCGAGCTGCGGCTGGACCTCGGCATCTTCACCTGCGACGCGGAATTGTTCCCGTTCTACGAGTCGGCCGGCTGGCAGCAGCTGCCCGGCACCGTCCTGATCGGTGGTACGCCCAACGATCCGTTCCCGAGTGATCAGCCGGGGTTCGACAAGGTCACCGTCGGCGCGTTCTTCACCCCACGCGCCGATCCGGCCGCGTTCCGGCAGACGCGGATCGCGCTCTACCCGGGGCAGATCGACAAGCTCTGGTAGCTCAGAGGATGTCGTACGGTTCGAGGGTCGGGCCAACGGTCGAGCGGCCCTCGACGAGCGTGGGCTGGACGTAGTGGATGCCCGGCGTGGTGGTGCCGCCGATGGCCTGCAGGAGGCGTTCGGCGGCGCGTTCGCCGACCACGCTCAGGTCCGGGTCGAAGGTGCTGAGCGGGTGGTCCGGGCGCATCACGCCGGCCAGCCGGTTGTCGTACCCGATGATCGCGATGTCGTCGGGGACCCGGACGCCGTGCCGGTGGAAGGTCGCGAACAGACCGATCGCGATCTCGTCGTTCGCCGCGAAGATCGCGTCCACCGGCTGCCCGCCGGCCATGCTGTCGAGGATCCGCTCCCCCGCGTCCTTGCCCCAGCGCTGCAGGTAGCTGCCGTACAGCGGGCCGCCCATCGCGATCGGCATCCCGGCCGACCGCATCGCCTCGGTGAACCCCTCGACCCGCGCGTCCACGGCCGGCTCGTGCACGGCCGCGGTGACGTGCGCGATGTTCCGGCGGCCGAGCCCGATCAGGTACTCCGCGGCCGCCCGCCCGGCGCCGCGGTTGTCCGGCGCGACCACGTAGTCGGTCTCCGGCGTCGCGGACGAGGACGCGAACACCACCGGTACGGCGAAGTCCTCGGACAGCACCAGGCTGGCCCGGTTCGGGTCGTCGCCCACCACCAGCAGACCGTCGATCCGGCGCGACCGGAGCCGCTTCAGGTAGTCGTTCAGGACCCGGGGCGTACCCTGCGCGTCGAGCGTGACGGTGGCGATGTTCTCCCGGCCGAGGTAGTTGGTGGCGCCCATGATCAGCGGCATGCTGAACCGGCCCAGCGCGGACTCGGCGAGGACGCCGACGATGAAGCTCTTGCCGGTGACGAACGACCGGGCGAGCATGTCCGGCTGGAACTGCAGCCGCTCCGCGGTCTCGATCACCCGCGCGCGGGTCTCCGCGGACACCCGGCCGACCCCGTTCAGCGCCCGCGACGCCGTGGTCAGCGAGACGCCCGCGACCCGCGCGACGTCGCTCATGCTGGCCCGCTTCGGCATCGTTCCTCCCGTCGACTCGTCTCGAAGCCTGAGTGTAAACAGTTGCGCATAATCGGCCCCTGACCGGGGAGAATCGGTCGCGAAAATACTTGCGCACACGGACTGGAGCAGCGATGCCGGACCTACCACCCCTCGGGCCTGAGGTCGTCGAGGAGTTCACCCGCACGATCTACGGCCGGACGCCCGACGGCGGCAAGCTCACCGAGGTGATGCTGCAGGCCGGCGAGGACGGCGTACTCGACGGCGCCGCGGACCGGCTCCGGTACCGCGCCACCGTCGCGTGCCCGCTCGGCGACCTCGAGTTCGACACCCTCCTGCACCTCCCCTCCGGCGCGACCGCCGCGCCGGTCGTGGTGATCCTGAACTTCGACGGCAACGAGGAGACCTTGACCGGTTTCCCGTACCGGAAGATCGCCGAGGCCGGGTACGCCGTACTCACCGCGCACTACCAGCAGATCGAGCCGGACGACCCGAACCCGCCGGCGCCCGGCGTCCGCGGGCTGTTCCCCGGGGACACCTGGGGCGCAGTCGCAGCTTGGGCGTGGGGGCTGTCCCGGCTGCTCGACATCGCGGCGACCGTCGACAGGATCGACCCGAGGCGGGCGGTCGCGCTCGGCCATTCCCGGCTGGGCAAGGCCGCACTGTGGGCCGGCGTACAGGACGAGCGTTTCGGACTGACCGTCTCGAACGACTCCGGCTGCTGCGGCGCCGCGCTCTTCCGGCATCCGGGCGGCGAGGACATCGAGGCGATCACCCGGAGGTTCCCGCACTGGTTCGTCCCGTCGTTCGCGCAGTACGCCGGGAAAGAGGACGAGCTGCCCGTGGACCAGCACCAACTGCTGGCGAGCATCGCGCCGCGCCGGGTACTGGTGCTGAGCGCGGAGGACGACGCCTGGGCCGACCCGGACGGCGAGCGGCTGGCGATGGAGGCCGCGCGACCGGCGTTCGGGCCGGGTGGGATCGGGTACCACATCCGGCCGGGTGGGCACGCGTTGCTCGAAGAGGACTGGTTGCAGGCGCTCGCCTTCTGAGCGGCCGCCCTCCTGGGCGGGAGGGCGGCCCACCGGCGGTCAGTTCTGCTGCAGGGACAGGTAGAACACGTCCTCGTTCTCGGTCTGGTTGAGCGCCTTCACCGTCGCGTCCGGGTCGATGATCGGGACCTCGACCTGGACCTGGTTCTGGCCGATCGTCTTCCACTGCAGCGGCGTACGGTTGCCGTAGAGGTCGACGCGGTCCAGCGACTTCACGTTGCCCACGTTCCGGAACGTGACGGTCATCGTCGGCTCGCCGAAGTTCAGGTGGATCGTGTCACCGGTGTTCGGGTCCTCGAAGATGTCGGCCTGGTTCTGCCGCTTCAGGTCGATCGCGAGCACGACGTGCTTGTCGTCCAGGCGGAAGCCGTTCGCGGTGGACAGCATCTCGTTCAGCTCCGGCTTCAGCTCCGGGGTGGTGGAGAAGTTGTCGTACGTCTCGGCCTTCGTACCGCGGAGCAGGCTCGCCAGTGTCGTCAGCGTCTTGCCCTTCGGGCTGAGATTGCTGCCGGTTCGCAGCGTCCGGTTGTAGCCGAACGCGTTCGGGTCGTCCGGCGCCCACTCGGCGAAGTACATCAGCTTGAACCGGTCGAGGTTGTTGCCGCCCTTGCTCAGCGCCCAGTGGAACGCTCGCGGGTAGACGTCCGCGACGAACTTGTCCTCGGTGGTGAAGCCGAGCTCGGTCTGCCAGACGGACGGGTCCTTGACGCCGCGCTTCTGCGCCGCCGCGTAGATCGTCTGCATGGTGCCGATCGGCATGTAGTGCATGTCGAAGACGTCGATGCCCTGCCACGCGTGGTACTTGTCCAGCAGCGCGATGTACTCGCTCAGCGGGGCGCCGCAGATCCAGCCGCCGTACACGGCCTTGACGCCGTTGTCGTGCAGCACCTGGACGGCCGGCAGGTGGACGTCGGTCATGTACTGGTCCATGCCGCCCTCCCAGAACCCGGAGCCGGGGTACGCCTCGTTCCAGATCTGGTAGTACGTGATGCCGAGCGGCTTCAGGGTGTCGACCGCGAGCTTGACGTAGTGCTTCCAGTCGTCCGGGTTCTGCGGCGGCGTACGGCCGATGTTGGTCTGCACGTCCTTGGACGACAGCACCTTGCCGCCTTGCGTGATGGTCAGGTGCCGCGTGAACTGGCCGTTGTTCTCCGACGTCACGGCGCCGTACTCGTAGGTCTTGCCGTGGAAGTCGTACGAGTACCCGGTGCGGTTCGCGGCCCAGTCGGCCGTGTACGAGAGCACCGGCAGGATCGTGATGCCGTGCGACTTCGCGAGCTTGAACTGACGCACGTACTCCGCGATCGCGGCCTGGTTGACCTGGCCCTTCGCCGGCTCGATCGAGCCCCAGCTGAAGTCCATCCGGTCCCATTGCATGCCGGCGACGAGACCGGTCTGGCTGCCCTGGTTCTCGCCCGCGAACGCGCGGAACGGCTCGCTCAGGACGAATGGCAGGTCGGCGACGACGCTCGGCGCATCACCCGTCGCGCCGGCGATCGCCTTGACGTCGATGTCCGCGGTGATCGCGATCGGGCCGGTGTACGGCTGCGCGGTGGTCGACGTACTCGGGTCGCTGCCGTCGGTGGTGTAGGTGATGCACGCGTCCGGGGTGGCGCTCGCCAGCTGGACGTTGGTGCCCTTGGTGACCGAACCGGGGCCTGGCGTCGCGGTGACCTGAGCCGTCTCCGGTGCCAGTTCGGTGGTGATCGAGGCCTTCAGCTTGCCGGGCACCCACCAGGTGGCGACCCCATCGCTGACGAACAGGATGTCGTCACCCTTCGCGGCGACCAGGTTCAGATCGAACGTGGTCGCGGTTCCTGTGTACGTATACAACTCGGTGAACGGGCCGCTGACCTTGGCCGGGTCGCCGTCGTGGGCGAGCAGCACCCGGAACCGGCCGCCCGGCGAGGTGAACGAGCCGCGGACGTGCACGGTCTTGCCGTCGGCGTTGCCGGCGACCGTGTACGTCTCCGCGATCGAGCGGTAGTCGGTACCGATCGAGCCGTCGGCCTTCACGAACCAGGCATGCTCGGGCTTCTTCACGTCGGCGGCCCACTCGTCGGCCGCGAACGCGCCGGAGCCGCCCTTGTTCAGCAGGCCGGTGGCGTTGCCGTCGATCGACTGGTACGACCAGCGGCCGGGCGCGACCACGTTCGTGTCCAGCCGGTAGTCGGCGACGTTGTCGGTGGTCGGGTTGGCCGCCGCGGGCGTGCAGCCGATCGGCGGGGCAGCCGCGGCGGCCGCCTGCACGCTCGCCGGGTCGCTGAGCGAAAACGCTTGCACGGTCGGTGGGGTAGCGATTGCGCAGAGCACCACTAGGGCGAGCCCTGCCGAGAGCGGACGAATCTTCACGAGGACTCCGTCGTTCGAGCGTGATTCACGCGTGAACAGGTGATGATCGGGGACGGTAGAGCCGTCGAGACAACCTTGTCAACGGGGTAGGCCGAGCTCTTGACGGCGCCCTCCCGACGGCGCAACCTAGGTGCGCACACGATTGCGCAACTGACCCTCGTCCGCACCCCGAGGAGTTTCCGCATGCCCGAACCCACCCCGATCTCCCGCCGGCTCCTGCTCGGCGCCGCCGGCGCCACCTCGATCGCCCTCGCCGCCGGCCTGACCACCGCGACCGCCTTCGCCGGCGACTCACCCAACGCCTCCCCGGACGGCACCTCACTGCCGCCGGCCACGTCGTTCACCGACAACGGCGGCAACGTCTGGACGCTGTCCGGCGGCGTCATCTACCGCAACGGCAGCACCGTTGGGAACACCTACAACGTGACGGTCGTACTCTGGTACGGCGGCATGGTCTACCACAGCGGCACCGGCGGCCAGTGGTACGTCGTACTCAACGACGTTTGGCGCCCGTGCAACGACCCACGCCTGTCCCTCTACGCCCCACCCGGCCTGATGTACGGCGTCAACGGCCACTACGACACGGCGCTCTCACCGGCCACCATCGCGGACCGGATGTCCGGCCTCGGCGCGACCGTCTTCCGGGTCAACACCGGCGGCAGCTCGAACACGATCGCCGCGGCCGCGAACATCGCGAGCTACCTGAACGGCGTCGGCAAGAAGACCTTCCCGGTCATCGACGCCGGCCTCCGCGACGGCGCCGGAAACCTTGCCTACGGCAATGAATCGGACGCGTACTACGCGGCGCGCGCGATCGGTACGCAGGTGGCTCAGGCCTGCGCACCGCACGGCGTCACGATGTACGAGTGCGGCAACGAGCTCACCCGGGACCCGTACATCATCCTGCCCGACCACAAAGCCGACGCCGGCACCAAGGTGATCGACTTCAACAACGCCAACTGGCCGATCATGCGCGGCTTCATGAAAGGCCTCATCGACGGCGTGAAGACGGCCCAGCCGAGCGCCCTGTGCGGCATCAACTTCTGCAACTCCGACGTCGCCGCCGCGGACGCCCTCTGGGACGGCATGCAGCCCGACGGCACCGGCGGCTACCCGCAGATCCGCTGGGACCTGACCACCTGGCACAACTACGAGGGCGACGGCGACATCTTCCACATCGGCACGGACGGCGCCGGGCCGTCGTTCAACCTGCCGGTGTACGTGAAAGCACGCTTCGGCAAGCCGTTCGTGATGAGCGAGTGGAACTCCGACCCCAACCAGGGCACGACCCACCGAGCGTCGTACATCCAAACCCAGCTCGCCGAATTCCAAGCAGCCCGCACCACCGAAGGCTTCCTGTCCTCAATGATCTACGAACTGGACGGCGGCACCCAATGGGGCCTGACCGAAGCCGACGGCACACCACTCAACCCGCCCTACACCGCCTTCCAGAGCTTCGTCTCGTCACACCCAGACGCCTAGAGCCCCTTACAAAAAAGGCCTCCTTTGAAAACTGTCGGAGGCGTTGTCTAGGCTTCTCTCCATGGACATCCTCGAGGGTCGGCAGGTGATTGCCCTAGGCAACCACGACCTCCTGCCCGCCCTCGACGCCCTCAACACCGAGATCCTCCGCCTGGAATCCCTCCGCCTCCAAGTCATCGCCCGCATCGAAGAGTCCGGCCTCCCCCAGGAGTTGGGCGCCCGAGACACGGTCGAGCTCCTCACCTTCCGCCACCACCGCAACCGCCCCGAAGCCTGGCGTGACGTCCGCCTGGCCCGCACCCTCCCCAAGTACAAGACCGTCCAAGCAGCCCTCGATACCCTCCAAACCGCCCACGCATCGGCGATCGTCACCGAACTGGAACGCGTCCGTACCCGCGTCCCGGTAGAAGACCTCGACATCGCCGAAACCCAACTCGTCGGGCTAGCGGCCCACCTCACCCCGAACGAGCTCCGCACCGCCGCCAAACAACTCTGCAACCTCCTCGACTCCGACGGCCCCGAACCCGAAGAGCAAAAGGCCTACCAGCGCGAGTCCCTCACCCTGACGGCTGCCGAGAACGGCGTGAAGTTCCGCGGCTACCTCGCCAACGAAAACGCAGAACGATTGCGCACCGTCATCCACACCGGCGCCCGCCCCCACAAAACCACCGACGGCGAACACGACCCCCGCCCCCGCGACAAACGCCAAGCCGACGCCCTCACCACCGCACTGACGGTCGCCACCAACGCCTGGGACACCGCCACCCCAGGCCACGGCGCCAAAGCCAACATCACCATCACCATCGACCTCGACGACCTCCGCACCACCACCGCGAACACCACCGCGAACACAACCGCGAACGCCGCCGGCCAAACCCACCAGCCCAGCCGAACCAACCGACCCGGCGGAACCGACCGAACCGGTGGAACCAGCCAGCCCGGCGGAACCGACCGACCCGACCGAACCGGCGGAACCGGCCAGCCCGGCGGAACCGGCCAGCCCGGCGGAACCGGCCAGCCCGGCGGAACCGGTCAGCCCGGCGGAACCGGCGGAACCGGCCAGAGCGCGGGGACCGGTCGGATGGTCTACGGCGACGACCTGTCCGCCGCCACCGTCCGCCGTCTGGCCTGCGACGCAGGCATCATCCCCCTCGTCCTCGGCTCCAACTCCGAACCCTTGGACGTCGGCCGCCGCGAACGCCTCGTCACCCGACCCATCCGCCACGCCCTCAACGCCCGCGACCGCGGCTGTGTCGTCTGCGCGGCACCACCGGTGATGTGCGACGCCCACCACCTGACCTCCTGGCTCGACGGAGGCCCCACCACCCTCACCAACCTGGCGTTGCTGTGCCGCCGCCACCACATAGACCTCCACGCCGGCCGCTGGCACCTCACCATCACCAACGGCAAAGTCCACGTAGCCCGCCCCACCTGGGCCACGCCAACCACCACTCACCCAACCGAGTCCCACCCCACCCAGCCCCAACCCCAACCCACCAAGCCCCACCTCGCCCAGACCCAACCCACCAGGCCCCAGCCCGCCGGCCCCACACATCCAGCAGCCACGACCCACGGCACACCTCCGCCCGCACCAGTGTCACCGGGTGCGGAACCCGCACGCCCGCATCACCTCGACACCACCCCACCCCCACCACCCAACCCGTGGGGCTACACAGACCCGCCCACCCAACGCCGCAGCCGTTGGAAGGCCGACGAAGCAACCCTCACAGCCGCCGCCCACTTCGCCGTCTGGGGCACCCACACCCCCACCACAGATCGCACCAAAGCCCCAGCCACCGACCCCGCCACCGGCCCGCCCTCCTTCGCCACCATCTGACCGCCCCCGGTCCCCCGCCAGTCCGCAATCAACTCGCGGACCGCCTCCCCCTGCCCACCCCCAGTCACCCCACCAACCACCCACCGTCTTCCACCAAATCCCCCACCCACCCGCCGCGTACGCTGACCCCCATGACCGCGAGCGAGGACACAACCCAGCAGCCAGTAGACCCGGCCGTAGTAGCCGAGCTAGGCCGCCTCCGCGACAGCATCGACAACATCGACGCCGCGGTAGTCCACATGCTCGCCGAACGCTTCAAGTGCACCCAGCAAGTAGGCCGCCTAAAGGCCGACCACGCCCTCCCACCCGCCGACCCGGCCCGCGAGTCCCGCCAGATAGCCCGCCTCCGCGAACTGGCCGAAAACGCCAAACTCGACCCAGCCTTCGCCGAAAAGTTCCTCAACTTCATCATCAGCGAAGTAATCCACCACCACGAACAACTAGCCAACGCCCCCAAGCCCTAACCACCCGCCCCACGCCCACCGTCTCCACCGCGGGTTGGGCTCCCGCCGAGGCATGACCCCAAGCCGCCCGCGCCACGAGCCCAAGCCGCCGCCCCCAAGCCCTGAGCAGCCACCCACCCCGCCGGGCCCCACCCGCCCGCCAGGCCCACCCCGCGAAGCCGCGCCGCCACCGCAATGCCCCGCCCTTCGCAACCCTCAATTCCCTAGTCCGCGAACAATTCGTGGATCGCCGCCTCCTGCTCATCCGACAGATTCGACCGAATGAGCCGCGCCCGAAGCCCGGTCGCCCGGAAGGTCTCCCGCACCTTCTCCGTCATCTCATCACTGGACAACAGGAACAACGCCGAAGTCCCCGGCGTCACCTCGTCCCGCACACTCTTGATGAACTCGTCATCGATCCCCACATCCCGCAACGACCCCGCCAACGCCCCCGTGGCCGCCCCGATAGCGACCCCCGCCACCGGCCCCAAAAAGATCGTCCCGAACAGCAACCCCCAAAACATCCCACCCACGGCCCCCGCTCCACTCATCCCCCGCAGTTGCCGAGTCCGAGGCCGCCGCCCCTCCGGCTGCCACGACACGGAAGCCGCATCATGCACCCGAATCACCCCATCCTTGGCCAACCCCTCCAACGTCCCGATCGCCTGATTGGCCCCATCCCAACTCCCAAACTTCCACACCGTCAAAGTCCCCATAACCCACTCCTCTCCCCCCAACCCGTACTCCCCCAATCCCCACCCCGCCACCCCCAACCACACATCCACCCCACCCAACCCAAAGGAGCACCCACCAAGCCGACATCAGGCAGCCGTCCTTCGCGGATGCACCCACCCCCACCTCGGGCACCACAACCTCCGCACAGCACCACCTTCCGCCCAGCGCAACAGCAGCACGCCCGCCGGCATATCCCCTGCCTGCGCCATCACCTGCACACCGCACCACCTCCCGCGCACCCGCCGAAGGCGGCAACAGGCAGCCGGCGTGGAGCGTTGGCCTTTGGGGGTGGGGGTGAGGGGGACCCTGAGGAATGGGGTCGGGGGGTGGGCTGACTTATGTCATGGGTGGGTTGTGACGGGTGGTCCAGGTGGGTGGGAGGTGGGTTCGGGATGCTTTTGGTATGACGACAACGACTGCGGTCAGCCTGCGGGGTGTGACCAAGAGGTATGCGGACGTGCAGGCCGTCGCCGGGGTGGATCTGGATATCCGGGCCGGTGAGGTGGTGGCGCTGCTGGGGCCCAACGGGGCGGGGAAGTCGACGACGATCGAGATGCTGCTCGGGTTGGTGCGGCCGGATCAGGGGACCGTGCAGGTGTACGGGGGTACGCCGACGGACGCGATCGCGAAGGGGCAGGTCGGGGTGATGCTGCAGAGTGGCGGCATCATCGAGGACGCGAAGGTGGGCGAGCTGCTGAACCTGGTGGCGGGCCTGCACAAGGACCCGATGCCGGTGCAGGAGGCCCTCGAGCGGGCGGGGATCGCGGACCTGACGGGCCGGACGATGAAGGGCCTGTCCGGCGGGCAGAAGCAGCGGGTGCGGTTCGCGATGGCGATCATCCCGCAGCCGGATCTGATCGTGCTGGACGAGCCGACGACCGGGATGGATGTCGAGTCCCGGCGGGACTTCTGGGCGTCGATGCACGCCGAGACGGCCCGTGGGCGGACGGTGCTGTTCGCGACCCATTACCTGGAGGAGGCGGACTCGTACGCCGATCGCGTGGTGCTGATGCGGAACGGCAAGGTCGTTGCCGACGGCACCGCTGCGCAGATCAAGGCGAGCGTTTCCGGTCGTACGATCCGCGCGACCGTTCCCGGTGCCGACCTGGCCGCCCTCGCGGCGCTGCCCGGCGTACGGAATGTGGAGACGCGCGGCGAGGTGGTGCTGCTGCAGTGTGCGGACTCCGACGGCACGCTGCGGTACCTGCTGGACAACACGAAGGCGCACGACATCGAGGTGACCTCGGCGGACCTCGAGGACGCCGTACTCGCGATCACCGACCAGGACAAGGCACAGGAGACGCTGACATGAACCGGGACTATCTGATCTTCGACATCCGCCGCACCCTGCGGAACCGCCGGGTGATGATCTTCTCGATCCTGATGCCGGTGGTGCTGTTCCTGATCTTCGGGCTGACGATCCCGAAGGAAGCCACCGAGGGCGGGATCTCCGCGATCGCGTACGTGATGGTGAGTATGGCGATGTTTGGCTCGATGTCGGCGGCGATGAGCAGCGGCGGCGTGATCGCGGCCGAGCGCGACGGCGGCTGGAACCGGACGCTGCGGCTGACGCCGTTGAAGCCGCAGGCGTACGTCGTCAACAAGGTGATCCTGAGCCTGCTGCTGGCGATCCCGCCGCTGCTCGTGGTGTTCCTGTTCGGGATGACGATGGGCCACGTGCACCTGAGCGTGACGCAGTGGGTGACGGTCGCGCTGGTGTCCTGGCTCGGCGCCCTGCCGTTCGCGGCGATCGGCCTGGTGATCGGCTACATCGCGAAGCCGGACAGCGTGCAGCCGATCACCGGTCTGAGCACGATGCTGATCGCAGCGTTCGGCGGGCTCTGGCTGCCGGTCGACCAGATGCCGAAGGCGATGAAGTACGTCGCTGAGCTGACGCCGGCGTACTGGACCGGGCAGACGTCGCGGAGCGCCCTCGCCCAGACCGGGCTGGACACCCACGCGCTGCTCGTGGTGATCGGCTGGACCGTCGTCCTCGGGTTCATCGGCCTGCGCCGGTTCCGGGCCGACACCGCCCGCGCCTGAGCCGGAGCGGGTCCCGAAGGTTTACCGTGACGACCGTGAAGACGAATCCGACGATCCTCGACGGGGTGGCGACCCGGGTCGGCAGAGGCCCGGGCCGCTGGGGCTGGGTGGCCGGCGCGATCTGGCTGTTCTACCTGTCGCAGCCGCTGCAGAGCGTCGCCGACAAGCAGCACGGCGTCGTCCGGATCGTCGGGTTCCTCACGGTGCTGCTGTTCGCGGCCAGCTATCTCGGGTTCTTCGGGCTGGTCCGCTGGGCCGTCAAGCACGGGGACCTGCTGCCCTGGCAGCGCTTCGGGTACCTGGCCGTGATGCTCGTTCTGTGCCTGCTGATGATCCCGACCGCTGGGCAGACCGCGCTCACCGGGCTGGTGTACATCGCGGCCTGCGGGATGATGCTGCTGGAGCTCCCGGCCGGGGTCGCGCTGGTCCTGACCTTGCTGGCCGGGGCGGAGATCTCGATGCGGATCGTGCCGGGCTGGAGCGACGACGGCAGCTACGGGTTCGCGATCTTCCTCGGCGCGCTCGCGGTGTTCGGGATGCGGCGGGCGATCCAGCGCAGTATCGAACTGGACGCCGCCCGCCGGGACATGGCCGAGCTGGCCGTCCAGGAGGAACGGAACCGGTTCGCCCGGGACCTGCACGACATCCTCGGCCACTCGCTGACCGTGATCACGGTGAAGGCCGAGCTGGCCGGCAAGCTGATCGCGGCGAACCCGGACCGGGCGGCGACCGAGGTCGCGGACGTCGAGAGTCTGGCCCGGGCGGCGCTGGCCGACGTACGGGCGGCAGTCGCCGGGTACCGCGAGCTCAGCCTGGCCGGTGAACTGGTGTCCGCGAAGGCGGCGTTGCAGGCCGCCGGGGTGAAGGCGGACCTGCCGACGACGGTCGACGAGGTACCGGAGGGCAACCGGGAGCTGTTCGCCTGGGTGGTCCGCGAGGGCGTCACGAACGTCGTCCGGCACTCGGGCGCGAAGCGGTGCACGATCAAGCTCGGCGCCGCCGAGATCGAGGTCCTCGACGACGGCAAGGGCCCGACGCCCGGCGGCGGTGCGTCCGGCCACGGGCTGATCGGATTGCGGGAGCGCGCCGACCAGGCAGACGCCGCCGTACAGGTTGGTCAGGCGCCCGGCGGCGGCTTCCGGCTGGCCGTCAAGGTCGGAATGTGAGGATGTCCGGGTGAGCATTCGACTGCTGATCGCCGACGACCAGGCGCTGGTCCGCGGCGCCCTCGCCGCCCTCCTCGACCTGGAGCCCGACCTGGACGTGGTGGCCGAGGTCGGTCGCGGCGACGAGGTGCTCGACGCCGCGAAGACCTCGCGGCCCGACGTCGCGCTGCTCGACGTCGAGATGCCCGGCCTGGACGGGATCGAGGCGGCCGCGGCGCTGCGGACCGCCGTACCGGGGGTGCGGGTGCTGATGGTGACCACGTTCGGCCGGCCCGGGTACCTGCGGCGCGCGATGGAGGCGGGCGCGGCCGGGTTCGTCGTGAAGGACACGCCCGCGACGCAACTGGCGGACGCGGTACGGCGGGTGCACCAGGGGCTCCGCGTGGTCGACCCGTCGCTGGCGGCGGAGACGCTGGTGGCCGGGACGAGTCCGTTGACCGGTCGCGAGTCCGACGTACTGCGGGCCGCCCGGGACGGCGGGACCGTCGCCGACATCGCGAAGGAACTGCACCTGTCCGAAGGCACCGTCCGCAACCATCTGTCCTCGGCGATCGGGAAGACCGGCGCCCGGACCCGCGCCGAGGCCGCGCGGATCGCGCTCGACAACGGGTGGTTGTAGCCGGTCCCTACCACTAGGGTTTGTCCTAGGGGAGGAGACTGAGATGTCTGTGAGCGATTTCAGTGTCCGGGGGCGGTTGGCGGACACCGGTGAGGGGATCACGCCGGACGAGTTGCAACTGGCGGCGCGGAACCACGCGATGCCGCTGGAGGGTCTGCGGTACGACGTGACGCCGCCCGGGCTGCACTACGTCCTCGTGCACTACGACATCCCGGCGACGGATGCCGGGGACTGGCGGCTCGACCTGGACGGGTGCGTCGAGGAGCCGTTGTCGTTCGGGCTGACCGAGCTGCGCGCGATGGGCCGGCGGACGATCCGGGTCACGCTCGAGTGCGCCGGGAACGGCCGCGCGACGCTGCAGCCGCGACCGATCAGCCAGCCGTGGTTGTCGGAGGCGGTCGGCACCGCGGAATGGACCGGCGTCCTGCTGGCGGATCTGCTGCGGGCCGCCGGGCTGCGCGAGGGCGCGGTGGACGTGGTTTTCACCGGCGCGGACCACGGGGTGGAGCGCGGCGTCGAGCAGGACTACCAGCGGTCGCTGACGGTCGCGGAGGCGCTCGACTCCGGCGCGATCGTCGCCTGGGAGATGAACGGTACGCCGTTGCCGCCGCAGCACGGGTATCCGCTGCGGCTCGTCGTACCGGGGTGGTACGGGATGGCGAGCGTGAAGTGGCTGCGGTCGATCGAGGTGATCGACCACGCGTTCGACGGGTTCCAGAACGCGGTCGCGTACCGGTACCGGACCGCGGCGGACGAGCCTGGACTGCCGGTGACCCGGATCGCGCCGCGGGCGCTGCTGGTGCCGCCCGGGTTCCCGGACTTCATGAGCCGCCACCGATTCGTTGCCGCAGGCTCCGTTCCGTTGTTCGGCCGGGCCTGGTCCGGGTGGGCGCCGATCGAACGCGTCGAGGTCAGCACGGACGCCGGCGTGAACTGGCACCCCGCCAGACTGGATGCCCCCGGCAACGACGAGTTCGCCTGGCGGGCGTTCGCGTACGACTGGGAGGCGACACCGGGCGAACACGTGCTGACGGTGCGTTCGTACGACGCCAGCGGCCGCGAACAACCCATCGAGGCCGAGTGGAACCGCGGCGGCTTCGCGAACAACACCGCCCAGCGCATCACCGTCCTGGTCACCTGAGCGCACCGCGTGTCGCTCGCGAATTCCGCCGTACCGCCGTCACATCCTGGAGTTGGGTACACGGTCCTCACTCCAGGAGTGTGACGGTGAACGACAACCAGCTGCACGCACGCATCTTCCGCACCACGGACGAGTGGTACGCCGACGTCGACGACCAACTCGACCCCCAGCCGGACAACCCCCTCTGGCACGGCACCTACACCACCCAACCAGCCGCCCTGCAAGCCGCCTGCGCCCACCTCGCGGTTCACAGGAACAGGAACGCCATCAAGCCGGCGGCGAACAGCGCCGCCACCACGAACAACGGGTAGATGTACCAGGCAACATGCCAGTCGGCGTCCGCGGCGAGCACATTCGACGGATCGCCGGGGTCGACGATCACGCCGATCCGATCGCCCTTGCGGGGCAACGGATCGAGCTGATCGGCACCGTCGATCTCGACCTTCGATCCGTCGCGGGGGTGGGCGACGGCGATCGTGACGTCGCGGTTCTTCGACCACTTGTCGACGCTCACCGACAGCACCACCGCCTGCTCGACCGGGGTGTGCTCGGCGATCCGCTGGTCGTGGCGAGCATCGGCGATGCCGAACGGCGCGATGCTGAGCCCGCCGAGAACCAGCGTGCCGCCGACGGCCACGCGCAGCAGGCCCAGTACGCCGAGCCCGGCCAGCCAGCGCGGGCGGCCGGGGCCGGTGGAGCTGTGGCGGCCGGTGCCTGGCGGGTCGGGGTGGAGGCGGCGGCGGGCGGCGGCCTCGCGGGCCCGGGCGAGGGCTCGGGAGCGGGCTCGTTCGCGACGGGCGAGGGTACGGCGGGTCGGCTGCTCGAGGCGGTTCCACCACGCGAACCGCTCGACCAGCCAGCGGGCGGGGTAGCAGGCGCCGCCCGCGATCATGCCGCAGACGAGCGGGTTGTCGTACAGGAAGCTGGGGCGGGTCAGCCAGCCGACGAAGTACAAACCGGCGCCGGTGGCGACGAAGAACAGCAACAGCAGGACCAACTGCCGGCCGTGCAGATCGTCGTCGCTCACCCGGACATCATGCGGGATTTCACTCCGGTTCGTTGTGTGAGTTTCCGCCCACTCGGTACGGGGTGGTGATGCCTTCGTACATGAGGTGGGTCATCAGGCCTTGGGAGGCGTGGGGGAGGTTGTGGCAGTGGTCCATCCAGAGGCCTGGGTTGTTGGCTACGAAGGCTATTTCGTAGGTTTCCTTGTTGCCCACCTCGAGGGTGTCGGTCCACCACGGGGCGCCGGTGGCAGCTACGCCGTTGCGGGAGAGGACGACGGCGTGGTGGCCGTGGAGGTGCATGGGGTGGGCCTGGCCGCTGGTGTTGGAGATCTTCATCCGGACGACGTCACCCTCGGCGACCATGAACATCGGGACGTCGGGGAACTTGTGGCCGTTGATCGTCCACCACAGGCCGGGTTTGCCGTCCAGGAAGCCGGCGGTGCGGCCGATGCGGTAGTCGAAGTTGCGGTTCGCTGTGGCAGGGTCGAAGCCGAGCGGCGCGGGCGTGCCGTACTTCAGCAGGTCGACGGTGTCGCCGGGCAGGTTCCCGCTCGGCGGGTCGGTGCCTGCGGGGGCGATGCCGAGCGACAGCGCCGACGCACCCGCCACCAACCGGAGACCGCCCGCGGGGACGACGGCTTCGAGGTCCACCCGGCCGCCCGCGGGTAGTGCGTAGGCGGCAGTCGTGGGAGTGGGTCCGTGGACGTCGTTTCCGTCGACCGCGACGACCTTGTCCGGCGTGCCGAGCAGCCCGACTCGGAGGACCGTGTTGTCGGTGTTGATCACCCGCACGCGCGCCGTCGTACCGGCCGGGAGATCCACCCGTGCCGTCCCCGTGCGCCCGTTGATCGTGCGTTTGCCGTCGTACGTGTGGATCGTCGCGAGCACCTCACTGCGCGAAACCTGGGTGGCCGGGGCGATCACGATCGGGCCGAACAGCCCGCCCTTCACCTCGTCGCTCGACACCTGGTGCGAGTGGTACCAGTACGTCCCGGCCTGCTCCGCCTTGAAGCGGTACACATGCTTCCCGCCCACCGGTACCGCGTCCTGCGTGACCCCGGCGACGCCGTCCTCGGCGTTCGGTACGTCGATCCCGTGCCAGTGCAGCGTGGCACCGTCCTTCACGGACTCGTTCATGAACGTGACCTGCACCAGGTCGCCGACCTTCGCCCGGATCAGCGGGCCGGGCGACGTGCCGTTCACGGTGTACCCGTCGACGGTCTCGCCGGACGCGAGCTTGTACGTCTGCTTGCGCGCAACCAGCGTCACGTTCACGTCCGGCGTACCGGTCTTCGGGCCGGTCAGGTCGGCGACGCTCATCCCACCGTGGTGCATGTGATCCATCGAGCTCGGCCCGCCGCCGTAGTCGGCGTACCCCATCTCGGCCGGGTTGTACTCCCCCGGGACCAGGCTGGTCGCCCAGAGGTAGCCCAGCGGTACGAGTACCGCGAGGACCACCCCGAGGGCGACCAGTCGACCCCACCGACGTTTCCGGACCTCAGGCACTGGTCACGGATTCCTTCGGTACGGCGGCCCGCCGGGCGCCGGCGCTCGCGATCCCCGCGATCACCAGGCCGTTGATCCCGTGCAGCACTCCCAGCGCCGGTATGCCGAACGACACCACCGCGAGCACGAACTGCACGACCACGAGGCCGACGACGATCCCGGCCAGCACCCGGCCGCGCGGTACGTCGGTCAGGAACGACACGATCAGGAACACCAGCGCGAGCAGGCCGATCACCGAACCGGCGATGCTGTGGTACGCCTCGCCGAAGTTGCTGTAGTCGGCACCGATCGACGCGCCGTCGTTGGCGTCCTTCGCGATCGTGAAGCCGGACAGCGCGATCGACGCGATCTGCAGCACGACCGCGATCGCGATCGTCAGGCCGACGATCCGGTACACGTTCCTCATGCCCGGCGCTCCATCCGCCGCTTCCGGATCACGAACACCGCGGCCACGATCAACGCGATCGGCAGGATCGGCGGGTGCCCACCGCCGAACACGCAACCGATGGACGCGAGTACGCCGAGCACACCCAGCGCGATCAGCAACGGCAACGGCACCCGGCTGATGAACCCTCGCGAAGCCCACGGCGGCCGCCCACCAGGACCAGGAGCGGATTCAGCAGCAGAGTTCTGAGGTGCGGTCCACGGCGGCTTGCTCCAACCCCACGGACCGGCCCAGTTCTCACCGTCACCGGCGGTCGGCTGCTGCTGACCAGGCAGGTCCGCGAACAGCTCTCCGAGATCTGCCTCGGTTTTGGCTTTGAGGGCCTGCTCGACGCGATCGGAGTGCTCCTCCGCGGTCAGCCGGCCGGCTTCGTAATGTTCGCCGAGGCGCCGGACGGCGTCCTCGCGTTCACGGTCGCCGATGCGGATCGGTCCGCCCGGCCTCTCCTCGTTCATGACTCTCCCTGATGGTCGAAGGTTCTCCGATGCCACCAAGGTTGTCGTTCCGGCCCCCCGATCCGCGTCGCCTCAGCGGCGACACCTCCGCTACCCCCGGAGGAGCACACTGCACCGCTCGACGCAGTACGGCGTACTCCCCCGGGCGTAGTCGCACCCAGGGTCAACCCTTAGCTGTTGACCGACAGGATCTGGTTGACGTCCTTGTTCGCCTTCGCCAGCGACGACGGCGCCGCCTCGAACGACATCACCGCGTCCATCGCCGGCGTCATCACCGCGGTCACGTCCGCGGCGTTCGGGTTCGCCGGGTACGGGAAGACATCCCCGGCCTCGACCGGCTCCAGGAACGGCGTGACGTCCCACCCGGTCTTCGCGAACGCCGCCTTCGCGGCCGGCATGCTCGCCGCGACCGCCGGGAACACCACGCCTGCCTTGGCGACGATGTCCTGCGCGGTCTGCGATCCGAGGAACTTCACCCACGCCCACGACGCCTCGCGCCGGGTCGTCCCCGCCCAGATGGTGTCGGCGAGCCCGTTCATCATCGACATCCGCTTGCCGACCGGCCCGATCGGCAGCCGCGCCAGCTTCGTCTTCACCTGCTTCAGCGTGCCGTACGTGCCGAGCATCCAGGACCCGTTCGGCGTGATCGCGTACTTCCCCGCGCCGAACGAGGTCGTCACGTCGACCCCGGACTTCGCCTGCGCGTACGTCGGCATCAGGCCCTTGGTGATCAGCCCGCGCCACCACCCGATCGTGTCGGTGAACTTCGGGTCGCCGTAGAAGAACTTGGTCCCCCACGGTTCGCCTTCGGAGTACTTCCAGCCGTTGGTCGCGGCGTACCAGCTCCAGCTGGTCTGCCCGTCACCACCGCCGGCGTCGGCGTACCCGAGTCCGTAGACCTTCACGTTGCCCTTGTCGAACCCGGGCTGGTCACCGCGGCGGCCCTTGGAGTCGACGGTGAGTCGCCGGACGATCTGCTCGAACGTGCCGCCGTCCTGCGGGTTCCACGTCATCGAGTTGAGCTGCTCGGTACTGATCCCGGCGGCCTCGGTCAGCGCGCTGTTGTAGAAGTACACCTCGGTGTCCCAGTCCTTCGGCAACCCGTACCGCTTGCCGTCGGCACCGATCCACCGATCCGCCAGGCCCTTCTGGTAGATGTCCAGGTCCACCTTGTCCCGGGACACGAACTCGTCGATCGGCAGCACCTGCCCCTTGGCCGCGAACAGCGGGTACTTCGACGAGTGCCCGGTGAACACGTCCGGCGCGGTGTCCGAGATGAACCCGGTGACCAGCTTCGACCAGTAGTCGTTCCAGCCGTACTGCTCGATCGTCACGGAGTACTGCGGGTTCTGTTGGTGGAAGACCTTCGCGCACTCGGTGTACATCGGCAGCTGCGCGGAGTCCCACAACCAGTAGATGATCTCGCCGTCGCCGCGCGCGGTGGCCCCGTTGTTGCAGGCGGCAACGGCCGGGACGGCGAGCGACGCGAGTCCTGCCTTCAGCAGGGTCCTTCGGGATAGGTTCATTTGATCCCCGAGAAGCCGATGGAGTTCGTGATCCGCTTGGCGAACGCCAGGAACAGGATGATCATCGGCAGCGCCGCGATCAGCGTCGCCGCCATCAGCCCGGCCCAGTCCGGACCGCCCTGCGGCGTCTGCGAACGGAACACGCCCAGCGCGACCGTCAGCACCCGGACGTTCTCCTGCTGCCCGACGAGCAGCGGCCAGAAGTAGTCGTTCCAGGAGTTGATGTAGGTCAGGATCGCCAGCGTCGCGATCGGCGCACCGCTCATCGGGATGATCAGCCCGAAGAAGATCCGCCGGTGCCCGGCGCCGTCGATCATCGCCGCCTCTTCCAGTTCCCGGTTGATACCGAGGAAGAACTGCCGGAGGAAGAAGATCGCGAACGGCGTCATGAACGCCCCCGGAAGGATGATGCCGGCGAAGCTGTTCAGCAGCCCGAGGTTCTTGATCAGGACGAAGTTCGGCAGCGTGGTGAAGATCGGCGGCACCATCAGCGCGGCCAGGAACAACGCGAACACCTTGTCCCGCCCGGGCCAGCGCAGCCGGGCGAACGCGTACGCCGCCATCGCGCTGAAGAACACCTGGCACACCGTCGTGACCGTTGCCACGACCAACGAGTTCCGCAGGTACAGCCAGAAGTTCACCGCCGCGCCGGAACCACCCTGTGCCTGCGCCTCCTCGATCGACGCCAGCCCGAGGACCCGCTTGAACGCACCGAGCGTGGTCTCCACGGGCAGCAACGAATGCGGGTGCCCCGGCAGCTGCGTGTTGTCGGAGAACGCCGTCCGCAGCATCCAGTAGAACGGGAAGAGCGTCACGATCAGCAGGATGAACAGCATGACCCAGGCAACGGTCCTGCCGACACCGAGTCGCCTCATGCGAGATCACTCTCCTTCGCCCGCAGCAGCCGCAACTGCACCAGCGACACCACGGCAAGGATCGCGAACAGCACCAACGCCATCGCGGACGCGTACCCGAAGTCGAACCGGGTGAACGCGCGCTCGTAGATGTAGTAGTAGATGACCCGCGTCGCGTTGATCGGACCACCCTGAGTCGTCACCGCGACCGTGTCGAAGATCTGGAACGACCCGATCATGGTGACCACCAGGACCATCACCAGAACGGGCCGCAGCAGCGGCAGCGTGATCCGCCAGAACGTCTTCCACTCGGTGGATCCGTCCACCTCCGCGGCCTCGTAGACGTACGACGGAATCGTCTGGAGTCCGGCGAACACCAGCAGCGCCGTGTACCCCATGTGCCGCCAGACGTTGATGCCGGCAACGGTCGGGATCGCCCAGTGCGAGTCGCCGAAGAACGCCACCGGGTCGACCCCGAACCAGCCGAGGAACGTGTTCACGACACCGACCTGCACGTCGAGCATCCAGTACCAGACCAGCGCCACGACCACGTTCGCCACCAGGTACGGCGCCAGGATGATCGCCCGGACCGTGATCGACTTGGTCAGCCGGTACATCAGCATCGCGATCCCGACCGCCAGCACGGTCTGCAGGCCGATGTTGATCACGACGTACTCGACCGTGACGACGAGCGCGTTCCAGAAGAAGCTGTCGTGGATCATCCGCTCGTAGTTGGCCAGCCCGTTGAACTTGGGCGGTGTAAGGAGGCTGTACTGGGTGAAGCTCAGGTACGCGCCGCGGAGCGTCGGCCAGATGTAGAAGACCACGAAACCGACCGTGGCCGGGGCGAGGAAGATCATCGCGACCTTGAGGTCTCCCAGGCTGCGCCTCTTCCCCGGCGGCGCGGCCTGTCCCCCGTGACTCGGCGCTGATCTAGGTGGTGCGTTGGTAGTGGTCACGGGGGATCTCCTTCTGTTGGTCGCGATCGGGCGGGCTTACCCGATCGCCGTCACGTCCAGCAAGATCGCGCTCTCGGGCCATTGCGCGGGCATCAGCACACCGACCGAGGCGAGGGCGGCGCCGTTCAGCTCCACGCTTCCACCGTCGGCCGACCACCCCGCGGACCGCGACTCGGCCCCGGGTGTCGCGACCAAGCCGGCGCGGTACGTCGTCTGCGGGTCGAGTCCGGGCAGCCGCACCCGGCCGACCGCCGAGGTCACCGACTGCGCGACCTGGACGACGCCGAACACGCCGCGGGAACCGTCCTGTGCCACGACGCCGTGCACGAGCACGTCCTCGGGACCGCGGTCCGCGCGGACCACGCGCCCGGTGTGCAGCAACGGCCGCAGCTCCTTGTGCAGGGCGACCCAGCCCTTCAGCTCTTCACGCTCGGCGACCGACGCCGAGGCGATGTCCCACTCGATCCCGAAGTGCCCGAACAGCGCGGTGATCGCGCGGAACGACAGCGTCTGGGTCCGGCCGGTGGTGTGCGCCCGCGGCGGGCCGACGTGGCAGCCGATCAGCTCCGGCGGCAGCAGCAACTGCGTGTACCGCTGGATCGTCTGACGCTCGAGCGCGTCGTTGCTGTCGCTGCCCCAGACCCGATCGGTGCGCTCCAGGATGCCGAGGTCGACACGCGCGCCACCGGACGAGCAGGACTCGATCTCCAGGCCCGGGTGCCGGCGCTTCAGCTCGTCGATCAGCCGGTACACGGCCGCGGTCTGCTCGTGGATGCCCGCCGTACCGGTGTGCTGGTTGCCGCCGTCGACGAAGTCGCGGTTGTGGTCCCACTTCAGGTACGCGATGTCGTACTCGCCGAGGATGCTGTCCAGCCGCTCGAGGATGTATTCGTACGCCTCCGGGATACCGAGGTTCAGGCCCTGCTGGTTGCGTGCGGTCGGCGGCATCCGGTTGCCGGTGGCAAGGATCCAGTCGGGGTGCTTGCGGGCCAGGTCGGAGTCCGGGTTCACCATCTCCGGCTCCACCCAGAGCCCGAACTGCAGCCCGAGACCGCGGACGTGGTCGACCAGCGGGTGCAGGCCGTTCGGCCAGATGCCCTCGTCGACGTACCAGTCGCCGAGCCCGGCGTGGTCGTCGCGGCGGCCGCGGAACCAGCCGTCGTCGAGCACGAACCGCTCGGCCCCGACCTCGGCGGCCGCGTCCGCGAGCGACTTCAGCTTCGCCAGGTCGAGGTCGAAGTACACGGCCTCCCAGGTGTTCAGTACGACGGGACGCTCGGTCGTCGGGTGCTGCGGACGGGCGCGCAGGTAGTCGTGGAACCGGTGCGACACCTGGTCGAGGCCGACGCCGTACGAGCCGTAGATCCACGGGGTGCTGTAGGTGCTTCGCGGCTGGAGGCGGCCCTCGCCGGGGAGGAGCAGTTCCCCGCCGCCGATCACGCCGTACCCGGTCATGCCACGCTCGGCGTACGAGCGGTGGTTGCCGCTCCAGGCGGTGTGCACGCCCCAGACCTCGCCGGTGCGGAAGCCGAAGCTCTCGGTGCCGGCCAGCAGCAGCAGCGTGGCGTCGGCGCCGGTGCGGCCGCGGCGGTTGTCGCGGATGTGCGCGCCCTGCGTGAACGCGTGCCGCTGCGGGTGCCGCTCGCCGATGTGCCGGCCGGTCAGGTCGAGCAGCTCGGTCGCCTCGGTCGGTACCGGCAGTGCGAGGAACAGGCCGTCGACGGTGTACGGCGACGTCCCGGTGTTGGTCAGGTCGGCCTTGGTCTTCACCAGGCCGGAGTCGGTGAGCTCGATCGTGAGCTTCAGCTCGAGCCCGGCATCGGCCGCCTCGACCTGGACGACGTTGCCGGTCTGCGCGACGTTCGTCAGGCGGAAGCTCGCAGAGAAGTCCTGGCCGTCGCGGTGCCCGTTCAGCCCCGGCAGGCCGAACCAGCCGGCCGAGTACTCCGGCACGATCGCGACCGGGCGGTCCTCGTTCAGCCCGCTGCCGCTCTGGACGGCTCCGGCGCCGCGGCGCAGTTCCAGCAGAGCGTTCCCGGTCAGCTCGCCCAGGTCCGCGCCCCAGTGCAGCACGGACGGCAGTCCCGGACCGGAACAGTCCAGCACCAGGCTGACCCCCGCCGCCCGGAGCTGCAGAATCTCGATGTTCGCCACTGTTGATTCACTCTGCTTTCTGATTGATTTCAGGACGGAACTATTTCCCTTGCTGAGCCCGTTGTCAATGCTTCACGAAGTTAAGTAAATAGGCTAAGCCCGTCTACAACGAAGGAACAGAGGGAATTCAGCGCCCCAGCCCCACCCAAACCGCCAACTCGTGCAGCCCAGCCTCCACCGACGGGCGATCCGGCAACTTGCTCACTGCCACCGCCTCGTCGAGTACGCCGTGCAACCGCGCCACGTCGTCCGCGAGCAGCTCGCCACTCGGCCCGTCGAACCCGCGGTAGTGGTGCGCATGCCACTTGGTGATGCAGCCGTCGGCGAGCGCGACGAGCTGTTCGTGTTCCCGCGTACTGCGGACGACGAGCGGCGACAGCACCTGCTCGATGACGTAGCCGTTGCGGCGCCGCATCAGGCGGGCGAACTTGGCCAGGTCGTGGGTGACCAGGTCGACCTCGGCCCCGTTCTCGAACCAGGTTCGGCGTAGTCGAGCTGCCGTATGTCACGCGTCATCGAGGCTTCTCCTTCGTACCGATCGCAGCCAGTTGTCGACGGTTGCCACGTCTGGCGTCGCCGGGAGCACCGTGTGCCGCAGGGCCTGGTCGAGGTCGGCGTGTAGTTGCAGGCGCCAGCGTTCCACCTCGTCCCACGGAACCTCGCCGTGCCGGATGGCGAGCAGGCGTTCCCGGTGTGGGCCGACGTCGACGACGAGGGTTGCTTCCAGCAACAGTTCGCGGGCCGACAGCAACAGCCGGATCAGGTGCATGACGTGCTTCCACTTCGGCGTACCGTCACGGCGGAAGTCCGTCTCGAGCTTCTTGAACTGACTGAGTACGTAGCCGGAGTACGTCTGGTAGGCCACCTGGGACAGGAAGGACCGCCGGAGGTTCGTGAGCTCCTCCCCCAGCGGCGTCTGCCGGACCACCAGCGGTGAGTGCAGGACCTCGAGAAGGTTCGGGTTCGACTTGAGCGCGAGCTCGCAGAACCGCTCGACCTCCCAGGAGAACCACTCCGGCTCAGGACCGTCCACGTGCATCGGCGGCTTCACGAGCGACCAGAACGCCTCCGTCGGCGCCACGTACACCCCACGGGTGTCCGTGTCCGACCCGTCCGTGTCCAGCCCGAACGCCCGCGACCCGACCACGGCCGCGTAGATCGTGTGCTCGCGCACCAGGCGGTCGCCGTCGGGCTGCTCCAGTCCGAGCGCCTCGTCCTGGTACGCCGTCCGAAGACTGAGCTGATCCCGCCGCACGACGGTCTCGCGCCCGTCGACGAGCCGCACCGTGTACCGCCCGTCCGCGGTGATTCCCGCCACCGTCCCGGTCGCCCCGCGCTGCGCCGTACCACCCCGATCGTCGGGCCCCGCGACCCGCACGACCACCTGCGTGCCGACCGGCAACTGCGGACCAGGCGTGGACATGGGCCCCATCCTGCCCGACCGCCGGACCTCCGCCACTCAGCAAACAACCCGCTCCACCCCCTCGGCCGGCTTGACACAGCAGTGACAGCGCGCAAACGCGCCAGTACGCTGTGTCTACCCAGCATTGTTACCGGGAAGTATCTGGTCGGTGGTCAACCGATCACCTAACTCCGGCGAGAGAGGCCTTCCGGTGGTTGGAACCAGAGGTCGTCGAGTGTCCGCAGCAGTTCTCCTACTCTCCTTGACCGGCCTAGGGCTGGTCGCTCCCCCGGCGCACGCCGACGGTCCCGGGTCGGGGACGCCCTACGTCGTGACCGTTGGGGACTCCTACATCTCGGGCGAGGCCGGCCGTTGGGCCGGGAGCTCGAACGACTCCGAGGCACCGGCCGACGCGCTCGGTGCGACCGCGTACTACGACAACGCCGCCCACACCGCCGAGCAGATCCCGCGCTGCCACCGCAGCCAGTCGGCCGAGGCGTACGTCGGCGGCGGCGTCGGCGGGCTGAACCTGGCCTGCTCCGGCGCTCGCACCACGACCGGCACCGGCGACTACTTCAAGCCGGGCCTGGACTTCTACGACGACGGCGCCGGGCATCTCGGGCAGGCGAAGATGCTGCAGCAGTTCGCGGCGACCCACAACGTCAAGCAGGTCGTGGTCTCGATCGGCGGCAACGACTTCAACTTCGCGTCGATCGTCAGCCAGTGCGTGCAGGACTTCCTGCTGTCGCCGTCCTGGAACCCGGACTACTGCAAGGACGACTCGTCGGTCGTCGCGAACTTCACAACCTCGAACATCACCGCGGTCCGGGCCAAGATCGTCACCGCGTTCCAGAACCTGCGCACCGCGATGCGCAACGCCGGGTACGGCGACACATCGTGGAACCTCGTCGTACAGACGTATCCGTCGCCGATCCCGTCCGCCAGCGGGTTCCGGTACAGCCAGAGCGGCTACACCCGGCAGAGCACCGGCGGCTGCGGCTTCTGGAACGCCGACGCCGACTGGGCGAACAGCACCGCGCTCGTCACGATCAACAACACCGTCCGGGACGCCATCGGCCAGTCCGGCCTCGGCAACACCCGGCTGCTCGAACTCCAGTCCGCGTTCAACGGCCGCCGGCTGTGCGAAAAGGGCGTCGGCCTGTACGAGGAGGTCGGCCTGAGCTCCTGGAAGCAGCCGGCCGCCGTCGACAGGACCGAGTGGATCAACCAGATCCGCACCGTCACCACCGTCGGCTCGAACTACTACATCCAGGAGTCCCTGCACCCGAACTACTGGGCCCAGCTCGCACTCCGCAACTGCGTCCGCCAGACCTACACCCAGAATCGCGGCGGTACCTGCACGATCGCCGGCACCGGCCTGGTCAACGGCGAACCACAGATGGCCCTCGGCTAGACAAGCGCCGGCCGCCGCACCTTCACGCGGTGCGGCGGCCGGTTCTGTTCTTCAGGTCAGCTCAGGTTGAGGCCCGTGTCGTCCACGACGAACGAGGTCTGCAGCGAGACGTCCTCGCTGCCACTGAAGCTGATCGTCACCGTCTGGCCGGCGAACGACGACAGGTTGAACGACTTGAGCGAGTAACCGCTCGCCTTGTTCAGGTTCGAGTACGTCGCCAGCGTCGTCGAGCCCGCCTTCACCGTGAGCGTGTCGTACGCGGTCGAAGTGGTGGTCTCCGCCGAGTCGACGTGCAGGTAGAAGGAGAACGTCGCCGAGCACCCGGCCGGGATCGTCACCGACTGGCTGAGCGTGTCGGTGTGCGTCTGGCCGTAGCCGTCCATCCACGCCTTCCAGGAACCGCTGTGCGCGGGCTGGGAGGTGGTGTTGTCGACCACGCCGGTCGACGCCGTCCACGGGGCCGCCGTACCGGTCTCGAAGCCCGGGTTGCCGAGCTTCTGGCCGGAGCAGCTGCCGGTGCCGCCGCTCACGGTGATCGTGAACTGCGCGGAACCCGAACCACCCGCGCTCGCGGTCGCCGTCGCGGTGACGTTGAACGTGCCGCTCGCGGTCGGCGTACCGGACACCGTGCCGGTCGACGAGCCGATCGTGACACCGGCGGGCAGGCCGGTCGCGGACCAGGTGTACGGCGAGGTGCCGCCGGACGCGGTCAGCGTGAACGGCGTCAGCGCCGTGTTGACCGTACCGGTCTTGTTGCCCGGGTTGCTGACCGTGACACCGCCGGTGGCGGAGCAGGTCGGGTCACCCGACTGTGCCGGTACGCTCACCGCGTCCCACGCCGCCTTGACCGAGTTGAACTCGGCGCAGCTGCCCGGGTACAGGTTCTTCGCGGCGGTCAGCGTCCAGGTGCGGTACTTCAGGTACGACGCGCTGCTGGTCTTCATCAGCATCGCGTTGTACATGATCTTGATGGCCTTCTGGATGCCCAGCCCGGCCACCGACGAGCTGTTGCAGGTCGGGACGTTCGGCGAACCGCCGCTGCCCTGCGAGAGCAGGGTGAACCAGTGGTTGCCCGGGCCGGCGGCCGCGTGCACCTCGGTGGTCGGGATCGAGCTCGAGTAGCAGTTCGGGTCGCCGAGCGCCGACGGGTTGTACATGTTCCGGATCGGGCCGCTGCCGACCAGGTTGATCTGCTCGCCGACCAGGAAGTCCGGCGTGTCGTACGGCGAGGGCTCGTTCGCGTACCACTCGGTCGCCGCACCGAACGTGTCCGCGACGAACTCCTGGGTGCCGTTGCCGGAGATCCCGCCCGGCGTGTGGTCGTCGATGCCGTGACCCATCTCGTGCGCCACCACGTCGATCGAGCCGATCCACTGGTTCGCGGAGTTGTGGCCGATCTGCACCTGCGAGCCGTCGTAGTACGCGTTCTCGTCGGCCAGTCCGACCCGGATCGGCCAGGCGCCGCCGGAACCGTCCATACCGTTGCGGCCGAGCCAGTCGGTGAGCATCTTCTTCTCGGTCTGCGCGGCGAACAGCGCGTCGACGCAGCCCGTCTCCTTGACCGTGGCGGTCCCGTTGCCCCAGTTGTCGTCCGGACCGGTGAACGTGGTGTTGTTCGCCGCGTCCTGGCAGGACAGGTTGGTGGTGTTCGGGTCCTTCATCGAGTACGTGCTGCCGGACAGCGTGGTGTCCAGGTGCACCGGGTTCGGGCCGTTCCAGGCCGACGTACCGTTGCCGAACATCACGTGCTCCTTGGTACCGAGCACCTTGCCGGTCTGCGCGTCGACGTACACCGACAGGCTCGACGGCTCCTTGCCGTTGCTGCCGCTCACCCGCGACTCCCAGGCGAGCTTCGGGGTGCCGTTCAGCGCGTACACCGCGAGCGTCGGCGTGGTCGAGGACTTGACCACCTTCAGCTGCTTGTTCGCGGACTGCTTCGCGGCGGCGGCCGACACCTTCGCGGTCGTCGACAGGTCCGGTACGGCGGTGGTCTGGGCGACCGAGGTGGACTTCACGGCCCCCCTGCTGTCGGTCACGACGACGAAGTCGCCGCCGACCACGGGCAGACCCTTGTACGAGCGCTCGTACGGGACGTACTGCAGCCCGGACTGGTCCGAGATCACCGGCTTCGCGGTGAATTTGTCGTCCTTCGAGGCGTGCAGGGCGCTCGGCCGGCCGGCCACCAGCGAGGACGCGGAGCCGGCGGCGAACGCCTTCGACTGCGCAGCTGACGGACGGGGCGGCGGGGCCGCACTCGGGGCGGCGCCTGCGGCCGACGTACCGAGTCCGGCGAGTGCTGCCGCGGCGAGGCTGGTAACCCCGAGACTGGCTATTGCCAGTTTGGCGGCAGGCTTGCGGGAACGCTGAGACATGGTGGTCCCTTCGCGAAAGGTGCTGGGCGGGTTGCGCGCTGAGCCGGACTGCAGGGGGTGCACCACGCCGCCTGGAACCTCCGGCCGCTTCATTCGGGAGCTGCCTCGGACAGTCCCCTTCCATTCGATCCCGATGAATCGCGCGGCGAGACACTATGTCCGGCGCCCGGGGCGAGCAAGGCGCTGTCGTGCCGTTGGCACGCCGATGACAACTGACCGCGTTGTCATCGCTACCAAGCGCTGACATGGGCCCCGCGAAGCTGAGAATCATCACGGCCCGCCCGGTCTCCGACGCACACAGTCGTCAAGTTGCGCAGTCAGCGAACTGCTGGTGTCCTGGGGCAGGTGTGAATGGCAGAATCGCGCAGACGAGCCGGCTGCCGCGGGGTGCGACGCCTCGCGCGGCGCCGACGGATCGCGACCAGGACGACGCCGCTGGGGAGCAAGTGGAAACCGAATTCGTGCTGTCCCTGGGCGACCAGCGCTGGCCACTGCCCCCCACCGCCACCACCGTCACCATCGGCCGCGCCTCGAACGCCGACATCCGCCTCCAGGCCGACGACCAGATCTCCCGCATCCACGCCCGCCTGACCCGCGAGTCCACCACCTGGACCCTCCACGACGCCTCCCGCAACGGCACCGGCCTCAACGGCCACCGCCTGACCGCCCCCACCCCCCTCAACCCCGGCGACCGAATCCACATCGGCCGCTCGATCCTCACCTTCCACACCATCCCCCAATCCCCCACAACCCCACCCCCAGCACCCCCCACCCACGCCGCCCCCGCACCCGCCGCCGCCGCGCCCGCGGCCTCCGCCTCCGGACCGGCCGCCGCCTCCGTGGCCGCCCTCTCCGGACCTGCCGCCTCCCCAGCCGAGCCAGCCCCGTCTGGCGCCTTCCCCGCGCAGACGGACGACAACCCGCCCGTTCACGCAGGCGGACACCCGTTCTCAACGGACACCCCCGCGTCACAACCCAGCCTGCACGCGGACGACCACCCCGCGGGCGATCCCTCCGACGCACCTCCGAACGACCACTCCGCGGGCGCCCAGACCAACAGCCCGTTCACGCCGACCGGCTCACCTGCGAATGAGCGGTCCGGCGTACCAGCAGACGACTACCCGGCGGGTGGATACACGGCACACGCCCCGGGCGGGAACCCGTTCGCGGCGGGCGGATCGGCGGCAGGTGAGCGGTCCGGCGTACCGGCAGACAGCTACCCGATGGAGGCTGGCGGCGACGGCTCCGGCGTACACGCGGGCGTCTACCCAGCGGGTGATGCAGACGAGAACCCGTTCACAGCAGGCGGCGCCGCTGCAGCTGACGGATCCGCTGAACGAGCAGGCGACTACCCGGCGGGTGGCTACCCGGCACACGCCCCGGGCGACAACCCGCTCACGGCAGGCGGATCGGCTGCGGGTGACGGATCCGCGGTACGAGCGGACGACTACCCGGCGGGTGGATACCCGGCGCACGCTGCGGGCGGGAACCCGTTCGCGGCGGGCGGTGCGGCTTCGGCTGACGGATCCGGCGTGCGGGCAGACGACTATCCCGGGTACGACGCTGGTGGCGAGGGCTCCGCGGGCGGCTACTCGGCAGGCGAGGCGGGTGGGAACCCGTTCGCGGCAGGTGGCTCGGCTGTGGGTGAAGGCTCCGGCGTACCGGCTGACGGCTACTCGGCTGGTGATGAGGTCGGGCACGGGCCTGTTGGGCTTGTGCCTGGGTTTGAGGGGCGGGATGGGGCGCCTTGGGCGGCTTATCCGTCGGCGGACAATCCGGAGCCGGTGCGGTCCCCGTGGGAGGTTTCGGGGCAGATCGATCAGTCGGAGTCCAACTGGAACGAGTCGGACAGTTGGCCCGGGCCGACCGATCGGCGGGCTCCAGCCGGTGATCGCCGCGGCGATGGTTTCGCCAACCAGCAAGTGGAAGGGCAGCAGGCCGGCGGGTTGCAGGCCGGCCAGGAGGCTGAAGGGGACCTGCCCGGGCAGGAGCTGGGTGGGCGGTCTGGGCAAGAGGCGGATGGGCGGTCCCCGGGGCGGGGTGTTCGGCAGGGTGATGGGGATCCTGAGGCGGTGGGGACCGTTCGGTTGCCTCGGGTTTTGGTGGTGGCGGGTGGGATTGTTGTTGTCGGGCTGGTGGTCAATCTGGTGGCGAGTTTCTTCTCCACCGGACCGGGCGGCATGCTCCGGTGGCTGATCGCGCCGAGTATTGCGCTGGTGGCCGGCATGGTGCTCGCGTTGATCGACGCGGCCGCGCCCAAACCGCAGCGCCCGGGACGCTTCGACGTCTCGGTGTTGATCGCGATCGGCGTCGTCCTTGTCGGCATCGGCGTCGGTGGGTTCGCACTCACCGCGGGGACGGAGTACGTCGCCGGCTACCTGACCGGCAACGAATCCGGTGCCGACCGCCTGGTGAAGCCCGTCGCGAAGTCCGGGTCGGGCATCACCGTCACCGTCGAGAACGTCACCTACACCAGCCACTTCACCCGCATCGAGGTCCAGGTCGCGAACCGCGGCAAGCAGGCGTTCTCGATCCCGATCGACGGTACGACGTTCACCGCCGCCGACGGCACCGCCCTGCGCGCCGACCCGGGGAAGAGTTCCTGGCCGAGCCGGATCGACGCGGGTGGCAGCGAGCACGGGACGATCACGTTCAAGGGCAAACTGCCGGACAGCGCGACGCAGGCGGCGCTCACGTTCAAGTCGGGCAGTACGACGTTCACGGTCTCCGGAGTGACCCTCAGCAAGTAACATCGAAAATCGATGTATAGTCGGGTCCGTGAGTGATCTGGACGTCGACCGGCTGACCACGGTCATCGAGGACTTCAACACGATCTTCATCCGGCTGCCGTCCGTGCGCCGGCTCAACTTCTCCGCCCTGTCGGTCCTGCACACCCTCGACCGCAACGGCCCACTCCGCCTCACCGCGCTGCTCGCGACCGAGCAACTCAAGCAACCCGCGCTCACCAGCCTGGTCGCGAAGCTCGAGCAGGACGGCCTGCTGCAGCGCGCCCCCGACCCGACCGACGGCCGCGCGAGCCTGCTCTCGCTGACCCGCGACGGCCGGCAGATCGTGCATTCCCGGCACGCGAACCGCGTCGCCGAGCTGACCGCGCTCGTGGACCGCCTGACGCCGGCCGAGCGCGCCGTACTCGCCGGCTCGATCGACGTACTCCACCGGCTGACCGAAATCGCAGAGGACCCCCGATGATCCCGACCCCGATCGCCGTCTCCGACGAGGTGCTCGACGACCTCCGCCGCCGTCTCCGCGCGACCAAGTGGCCCCGCGACGCGGGCAACGACGACGGCTTCTACGGCGTACGCCGTACCCGGCTGCAACCACTGGTCGAGTACTGGGCCGACGGCTACGACTGGCGCGCCGCCGAGCGCGCGATCAACTCCTACGACCACTTCCGCGTCGACGTCGGCGACGTACCGGTGCACTTCCTGCGCCGGCCGGGCGTCGGGCCGGATCCGGTGCCGTTGATCCTCAGCCACGGGTGGCCGTGGACGTTCTGGCACTGGTCGAAGGTGATCGACCGGCTCGCGGACCCGGCGGCGTACGGCGGTGATCCAGCCGACGCGTTCGAGGTGATCGTGCCGTCGCTGCCGGGGTTCGGGTACTCGACGCCGACGCCGCCGGACATGAACTACTGGAAGATCGCCGACGTCTGGCACGAGCTGATGACCGGCGTCCTCGGGTTCGGAAAGTACGCCGCGGCCGGGTGCGACGTCGGCGCGCTGATCAGCGGGCAACTCGGGCACAAGTACGCCGACGAGCTGTACGGGATCCACATCGGGTCGGCGCTGAAGCTGACGCTGTTCAACGGCGACCGCGGCTGGGACCTGAGCGGCGGGAACCCGATCCCGGAAGGACTTCCGCCGGAGATCCACGACCGGATCGTCGAGATCGAGCGCCGATTCGCGGCGCATCTCGCGGCGCACGTCCTGCACCCGAGCAGCCTCGGCTACGGTCTCGCGGACTCGCCGGTCGGGATGCTCGGATGGATCATGGAACGCTGGCTGAGCTGGGCGGGGAGCGAGGACGCGTTCACCGACGACGAACTGCTCACGCACGCGACGATCTTCTGGACCGGGAACGCGATCGACACGTCGATCCGCACGTACGCGAACAACAACCGCTACCCGTGGACCCCGTCACACGACCGCACGCCGGTCATCGAGGCCCCGACCGGCATCACGTTCGTCGGCCACGAGGACCCGCCCGGCGTCCACACCCCGGACGAACGCGTCCAGCACTTCCTCGCCGGCGATCGCGCACCTTGGTACAACCACACCAACATCACCGCACACCCGACCGGCGGCCACTTCATACCGTGGGAGCTGCCAACGGAATGGACCGACGACCTACGACGGACGTTCCGCCCGCTGCGTTAGGTATGCCGCCGTGACCGCGTCCGCCGGGAGGTAGGTCTCGACCGCGACCTCCTCCAGCGTGACATCGAACGCCGTACCGAACGTGGTGACCGCGGTCAGGAAGGACAGCTCGACACCGCGGCGCCGGAGCTGGATCGGGAGCGCGATCTCGGCCGGATCGGGCAGCGCGGGTACGACGGGGCCGTGGGCAACGAGTTCGTCGTACAGCTCGGTGTTGTCCGCCCGGTCTCCACGAAGCTCACGTGCCGCGCCGACACGTCCGCCTGGATCGCCAGCTCCAGCTGGCTCAGCTTTCGCCGCCGACGCCATTCCCGCAGCAACTCCCCGACCGGCCTGTCCACGTCCGGAAGGCTAACGGCTGCGGCGGACCAGGTACTGGCGGAGTTGGCGGGCGACCTCGTCCGGGGCGGTCTCGTCGGGGGCGTTGTGGTCGAGGCCGGGGAGGATCGAGTACTCCGCGTTCGGGAGGATCTTCGCCAGTTGCGGCAGGACGCCGGTCAGGTACGCCGGGGTCTTGGTGCCGCCGAGCAGCAGCGTCGGGGCCGCGATCCGGGCGTACCGGCTGCCGTCGGAGTCGAGCCGGGCGATCTCGTTGAGCTCGGCCGGCGTCAGCGGCATCAGGTCCCGTTCCTCGCGGCCGTACAACAGCAGCACGGAGATTGCCCACAGCAACGGGGTCGCCCGGAACGGCAGCAGCTGGGCGCCTTTCAGGAACGTCGTCATCGCGGACACGAACCGCCCGTCGGCGACCTTCCGGTTGAACGCCTCGATCCAGCTCAGGTCGAACGACCCGTCCAGGCTGACCCCCGGCTCGTACACGACCAGCGCGTCCAGCGCCTGCCGCAACCCGACGTGCAGCGCGATCAGCCCGCCGTAGCTGTGCCCGAACACCACCCGTGCCCCGGTCCGCTCCAGCACCCCGAGTACGTCGTCGGCCTCGGCCTCGACGCTGTACGACGTACCCCGGGCCGCGCTCTCCCCGCGCCCGCGCCGCTCGACGACGTGCACCGTGTGCGCCCCGGCCAACGCCCGCGCCAGTGCCTCGTAATGATGCGCCCGCCGATTGGTCCCCGGCACCACGACCACCCCCGGCCCGGCCCCGAAGCTCTCGACCGCGACCCCACCCATCACCTCGATCTCACCCACCCCAACAGCATGCCAAACCGCGCTGGCACCGCCCTGACACGCACCTGGCACGCCGGGCGGCGCAGGAACGAAAGTGCCCCAGGGGGTTCCGTGGGCGGGCGGGAGATTCGAGAATGGCGCCAATTGGGTGGGGTCATCTTCCTGAGGGGGCACGGGTGACCAAGATTCTGGTGATTGACGACGAGCCGGATCTGATCCGGCTCGTGCGGCGGGTGCTCGAGGCCGAGGGGTACCAGGTGTGCGGGGCGACGGGCGGGCTGGAGGGGCTGCGGCTGGCGCTGGAGCAGCGGCCGGCGTTGGTCGTGCTCGATCTGGTGATGCCAGGGATGGACGGTGCGGCGGTGCTGGCGGCGTTGCTGGCACAGGATCCGGGGTTCCGGGTGCTGATCCTGTCTGCGACCACAGACGTCCAGCTGCGGATCGGGTGCCTGGAGCAGGGGGCGGTGGACTTCCTGGCGAAGCCGTTCGCGATCCGGGAGCTGATCGCGCGGGTCCACGCCCGGCTCGGCGAGGACGCGTCGAACCGGCGGGCGAACCAGTTGCAGGTCGGCGACCTGGTGCTCGACCTGGAGGCGCGGCACCTGCTGGTCGACGGGCGGCCGACGGCGTTGCCGAAGCGCGAGTTCCTGCTGCTGCGGTACCTGATGCGCAATCCCGACGTCGTCTGCTCGCGGCAGGAGCTGCTGTCCGAGGTCTGGGGGTACGACTTCGATCCGTCCACCAATGTCGTCGACGTCTGCGTCGGCCGGCTGCGATCCAAGATCCGGCCCGAGCTGATCGTGACGGTGCGCAATGTCGGCTATCAGCTCCAGAGCGCCTGAGACCACCCGCGTAGATCAGGCGGTGTGCTTGAGGAGTGCCGGTACGACGGTCGGCCAGCTGCTCCGCGGCAGTCCCTGGCCGATGCCGGGCAGGGTGAGCAGGGTCGCGTTCGGGATCTCGGCCGCCAGGGCGACGCCGTTCTGGTGCGGGAAGAACGGGTCCTCGTCGCCGTGGATCACCAGCGTCTTCGCGGTGATTTCCGGGAGACGTTCGCGCCAACGCGGCCGGCAGTCGATCGCGGCGAACGCGGTCCCGAGGTGGCTCGCGCGTTGTGCCGCCGCCGACTTCCGGGCCCGGTCGAACATCCGTCCCGCCGTCGTCCGTACGTCGTCCTCGTCGAACCCCCGGGAACCCGCGAGCAGCCGCGCAGACCCGGTCATGTACTCGACCACGCTGGCCCGGTCGGTCCAGTCCGGCATCGGGCGTCCGAACAGCTGCCCCATCACCGCCTGGTCGTGGTCCGCCAGATCGGCGTCGACCGGGCCGGGCGCGACCGCTCGGGTGGACACCAGCGTCAGCGAGGCGACCTCGTGCTCCAGGGCGAGCAGTTGCGCGACGAATCCGCCGACCCCCATCCCCACCACATGCGCCGGCCCGTCGATAGCCCCGCCGCGTCGGCGACCAGGTCCCGCAGGTCGTACTTCGGCGCGTCGGGGTCGTCGTACGCCGATCGGCCGGTGTCGCGCAGGTCGTAGCGCACGACGTACCGCCCGGTAAGCTGGTCAACCAGCTCGTCGGGCCAGTGCAACCCGATCAGCAGGACCGGTGGATCCGCCGGGTCTCCGAAGGTCTCCACCCACAAGTCGACATCGTTGACGTCTCGCAGCATGCCTTCTCCTCTCGTCTACCCCACCGACGAACGGTTCCGGGCGGGACAGACATCACCGGAGCAGATAGGTCCCCGCGGGTCCGGCAACGGTCGCCTCCAGCGCAGGCGGTCCTGTTGTAACGATCAAGCTGATACCGAGCGCCTCGATCACCGCGGTGACGTCGGCCGGCTTCGGATGCGTCGCCTGGAACCCCAGCAGCTCGACGGTCGGCGCCCCGGTGGTCGCCGGATGCCGCGTCGTCCCCCAGTCGATCAGGAACGGCACGATCCCGTCGTACGGCGGCGGATCGAGCGTCGCGACCTGCCAGCTCAACGCCGTACCCGCCGGCGTCACCCGCCCGACCGTCCGCACCGCGCCGAAGTCCACGCCCGCCATCCGCGCGCCCCACACCGCCTCCTCGACCGACGGCGGCCGCACACACCACGTCACCAGCCGCGGCCGCACCAACCGGTCCACCCCGAACGGCGCCGACCCCAACGGCTTCGGGTTGTCGACGTCCGGCCCGACGATCTCCAGGTACGACGCCGGCCCCAAGGCGACCAACTGGTTCCGCGTCCCGAGCTCCACGTGCCGCCCACCGTCGACCGGCCGGATCCCGGTCGCCGCCGCGAACTCCTCCACCGTCGCCCGAAGGTCCGGCGTCCCGAACACCAGATGATCCATCCTCGGCTCCACCGCAGGACTCAGCACCCTTCCGACACTACCAAGCGTGACCATCGGTACGGGTCACTCACCCGGCCCGTTCCGGTACCCGGTCGGCGAGACGCCGTACCGGCCGCGGAACCGCCGGGACAGGTGGAACTCGTCGGCGAAACCGATCCGCCGGGCGATCTCCCGGCAGGTCAAGTTGGTCGCCCGCAACAGGGTCGCCGCCAGCTCGAGCCGCCGATCGTTGCGGAAGGCAAGCGGTGACCGGCCGTACCGTTCCCGGAACACCCGCCGGAACCGGTCGTACCCGAGATCGAGCCGCGCCGCCACGTCGCGCATCTCCAGCCGGACCGGCAGGTCCTCGCCGAGCAGCCGCGCGGCCCGGTCCCAGCGCGCGGTCTCGTCGTCGACCGGTGCGGCCAGCGCCCCGGACAGCCAGCTCGCCAGCGCCCAGATCTGCTGCTCGGCCCCCGACCGCGGCGGCGCACTCCGGAGCAGCAACGCCAGGTCATCCGGCCGGACCCCACGCGGCAGCGGCCGCGGTCCCGAGCGGGTCAGCCGCCCGGTCTGCCGCAGCAGCTCGAACGCCGGCCCGTCGACGACCGCGAACCATTCGCTCCATCGTTCGCCGGGACGAGTGCCGTACCAATGCTGCTCACCGGGCAGTACGACGGTCAGCGACGGCGCGACGATCGGCTCGGTCCGCAGGTCGGCGTACCGGTAGAAGCCGGTACCGGCGGTGACCAGCGAGATGACCGTCCCCGGCAACGCGTGCAGAGGCCCCGGCACCAACGGCTCGGCATCGCAGACCTCCCCGGCCAAGAGCACCCGGCCGAACGGCGTCGGGTCCTGGTCCGACATCGTGATCCGCTGGTAGCCGTCGGGCATGCGGCTCACCCTCCGCGCCAGAACGTGCATCGAACAGCCACCGCAGGCATTCCGGCGACCGCTGCGGATTTGCCAGAGTGATCATCATGACGCACACGGAGAGTTCGCCCCAGCTGGTCACCGACGAACAGGTCGCGCAGTACGCCGACGAGGGGTACTTCGTTCTGGAGAAGGTGATCGGCGCCGCGGACCTCGAGCTGTTGCGCAGCGCCGCGCAGTTCTCCATCGACCGCCTGGATTCCGCGATGGACGCCGAGGGCGTCGACCGGATCGGCATCAATGCCAAGGGCAAGCGGTACTTCAGCAACATGGTCTACCAGCAACGGCCGGAGCTGCGGAGCTTCATCTTCGGCCCGGTCATGGAGCAGATCTGCCGCCGGGTGCTCGGCGACAACGCCTTCCTGTTCTGGGAGCAGTACGTGATCAAGGCCGGCGATCCCGACACGACGTTCGCGTGGCACCAGGACTCGGGGTACGTCCACGAGAACCACACGCCGTACCTGACCTGCTGGATCGCGCTGGACGACGTCACCGAGGAGAACGGATCGGTGTACCTGCTGCCGTACAGCCGCTCGGGCATCCGGTCGTACGTCAAGCACATCCCGATCGAGACCGGCGACCAGGTCTGCTACTTCGGGTCCGATCCCGGGATGCCGGTGATCGTCCCGGCCGGGTCGATCGTGTGCTTCTCCAGCACGGTCATCCACCGCAGCGGGGCGAACCTGACCGATCGGCTGCGCCGGGTCTACCTGCTGCAGTACTCCCCCGAGGTGATCATGAACGGCGACGGGACCGCGCCGCACGGCTCGTTCGAACCGTTCCTGGCCGACGGCCACGTCGCCGCTCACTCCTGACCTCAGCCGCGCGCGGTCGCGAACGGGTTCGGGATGGCGTCGAGCAGCATCCGGGTGTACTCGTCCCTGGGCGAACGGATCACGTCCAGGGAGGCGCCCTGCTCGACCACCTTGCCCTCGTTCAGCACGACCACTTCGTCGCAGAGCATCCGGGCGCTGAGCAGGTCGTGGGTGATGTAGAGGATCCCGACGGAGCGCTCGTGCACCAGCTTGTCGAACAGTTCCAGTACTTCGGCCCGGATCGACACGTCGAGACTGGAGATCGGCTCGTCGGCGACGATCAGCTCGGGCTCGACCGCCAGCGCGCGGGCGATCACGACCCGCTGCCGTTGCCCGCCGGACAGCTCGTGCGGGTACCGGTTGAGGAACCGCTCGCCCGGCGACAGCGCGACCGTTTCCAGCAGGTCGACGATGCGGTCCCGGAGCTCGGATCCGCGCAGGTGCCGGAAGTTGATCAGCGGCCGGGCGAGCGTGGCGCCGAGCGTCTTCGTCGGGTTCAGCGCGGAGTACGGATCCTGGAACACCATCTGCACGCTGCTGCGGTAGCTGCGCAACCGGCGGCCCCGCATCCGTGCGACGACCTGGTCGCCGTCGGCGCCGTGGAAGGTGATCCGGCCCGAGGTCGGTGCGTCGACGCCCGTGATCATCCGGGCGATCGTCGACTTGCCGCTGCCGCTCTGCCCGACCAGGGCGGTCACCCCGCCGCGGTGCAGGACGAGGCTCGCGCCGGTCACCGCCTCGGTCCGGACCGCACGCAGTCCTTGGCGGCGGACGTACGTCTTGGACACGTCCTCGAGCGTGACCAGCGGCCGGTTCCGGATCGCTTCCCGCGAGTCGGCGGCCGACTTCACGAACTGCGGGCCGGCGAACGTACGGACCGCCGGCCCGACGGCCGCCCCTTCCTCGGCCACACCTCGCTGAATCGCAGCGACGTGACATGCAGCCAGGCCGTCCCCGATCGCCAGCTCGACCGGTTCGACCTCGGTACAGCGGTCGATCCGCTCCGGACAGCGCGCCGCGAACGCGCACCCGTCCGGCCGGTGCGCGAGATCCGGCGGCCGGCCCGGAACGTACGTGATCCGTACCGTCTCCGCGCGCGGATCGCCGTACGACCCCAGCAACCCCTTCGTGTACGGGTGCAGCGGGTCGCGGATCAGCTCCCGGGTCGCCTGCTGCTCCGCGAGCTTCCCGGCGTACATCACCATGATCCGGTCGGACAGGTCGAGCACGGTCCCGAGGTCGTGGCTGATGAACAGCACCGCGAAGCCGAGCTCCGCCTGCAGCCGCCGGACGTTCTCCAGGATGCTGTGCTGAACGACGACGTCGAGTCCGGTCGTCGGCTCGTCCAGTACGACGAGCCGCGGCCCGATCGCGAGCGCCAGCGCCAGGTTGACCCGCTGCCGCATCCCGCCGGACAGCTCGTGCGGGAACGCGGTCATGAACTTCGGGTCGATCAGGACCATGTCGAACAGGGTCCTGATCCGCTCGGTCAGCTCCGCGCCGCGCAGCTCGGTGTGGTATTCGATGACGTCGGCGAACTGCGCCTCGATCCGGGTCACCGGGTTCAGCGCGTTCATGCTGCTCTGGAAGACCGTCGAGATCTCCCGCCAGCGGTACTTGCGCAGGTCGCCCTGGCTGAGGCCCGCGATGTCGGTGCCGTCGAAGGTGATCGAGCCGCCGGTGATCCGGGCCGGCGGCTCCAGCAGCCGCAGAACCGCCGTACCGACCGTGGTCTTGCCGGAGCCGGACTCGCCGATCAGGCCGACGAACTCGCCGTCGTCGATGGTGAAGCTGAGCCCGCTGACCGCGTCGACGGCGGGCCGCTGCCTGGGTTCGTAGCGGACGGACAGATCGCGTACGTCGAGGAGCGCCATGGCTCAGTCCTCCCTGAGATGCGGATTGCTGAGCAGGTCGATGCCGAAGTTGATGAAGGCCATCGACGTGATGAGGATCGCCAGCACCAGACCCGGTACGAAGACCCAGACGAACAGGCCCTGCGAGATCGCGCCGGCCGCATCGGCCTGGTAGAGGATCGTCCCCCAGGACACCGAGTCGCTGCTGCCCAGCCCGAGCACCGCGAGCCCGGCCTCGGCGCCGATCGCACCGGTGGCCGCACCAACGAACGCGGCGGCGACCAGCGAGGTCATGTTCGGCAGGATCTCGGCGAAGATGATCCGGAACGCGCCGTCGCCGGAGAACTTCGCCGCGGTGACGAAGTCCCGGTTCCGCAGCGTGATGATCTGGGCCCGCTTCGCCCGCGCGGCCCCCGCCCACGAGGTGAACGCGATCACCCCGACGATCAACGGGATGCCCCGGGTGCTGGAATACGCGACCAGCGTGATGATCAACGGCAGCACCGGGATCACCAGCGCGGTGTTGGTGAGGAACGACAGGACGTCGTCGACGACGGTGCCCTCGGCGTACCCGGAGACCATCCCGATCAGCAGCGCGATCGCGGTCGCCAGCAGTCCGCCGAGCAACCCGACGATCAGCGAGACCCGGCTGCCGAAGATCACCTGCGAGAACACGTCGACGCCGGCCACGTTGGTGCCGAGCAGGTGCTGCGCCGACGGCCCGGTCAACGGGGTGAACGAGCCGTCGGTCGGCCCGTACGGCGCGATCACCGGCGCGAGCAGCGCGACCACGGTGTAAATCGCCACCACGACGATCCCGACCCGGGCCTTCTTGCTGCTCCACACGATCCGGTACCAGCGGTCGGCGACGTCCGGTGCTGCGGCGACACTGCTCATGCGGCTGCCCTCCTGGCTCGCGGATCAAGGACGCCGTACAGCAGGTCGGCGATCAGATTGGCCACCAACGTCGCTACCGCGGTCAGCAACATCAGGCCCTGCAACAGCGGGTAGTCCTTGATACCGACGGCCTCGCCCATCAGCCGGCCGAGGCCGGGATAGTCGAAGACGGTCTCCACCAGGATCGTGCCGCCGAGGACGCCGCCGAGCGCCAGCGCGAAGCCGGTCACGCTCGGCAGCAGCGCGTTCCGGGCGGCGTACCGCAACGCGACCGTCCGGTCCGGCAGGCCCTTGGCGCGGGCGAGCCGGATGTAGTCCTCGCCGAGGTTCATGATCATCGTGTTCCGCATCCCGAGCACCCAGCCGATCGGCGTCACGATCATCAACGTCAACGCCGGCAGGAACGCGTGCGACACCGCGTCGTACACGAAGGCCCCGTTGAAACCCGGCGTCGACGCCTCGTAGCCGCCGGCCGTCGGGAACCAGCCGAGGCCGTAGCCCAGCCCGTAGATCAGCAACAGCGCGATCCAGAACGGCTGCAGGGTCCCGACGAACGTGGAGATCACCGTCACCCCGGTGTCGAAGCGGCTGTTCCGCCGCCAGGCCGCGAAGGCGCCGAGCAGTACGCCGATCACGAACGACAGCACCTGGACCGTTCCCACCAGGATGACGGTCCACCAGAACGCCTTGCCGATCACGTCGGTCACGGAGTACGGGAAGTACCGGTACGAGATGCCGAGGTTGCCGTGGGCAAGCTGTCCGAGGTAGTTCCAGTACTGGTCGACCAGCGAGCCGGTCGGGGCGCCGAGCAGGTCGCGCATCGCCTCCACCTGCGCGCGGTTCAGCTGCGCGTTCTTCCCGGCGAGGTTCTGCACCATCAACTCGGCGGGATCCCCCGGCTGCAGCCGGGGGATCAAGAAGTTCAGCGTCACCACTGCCCACAGGGTGAGGACGAAGAAGCCGAGCTTCCGCGTGAAGTACCGCATCGGGCTACTTCGCCGGGGCTGCGGTCAGGTGCGTGATCCACACCAGCGGCTGGTCCTGCGGGTTCGCGTACGGGTCCTCGGCGGACGGCCAGCCGACGGCGTGGTCGGTACGGTAGATCGCGCGCGCCGGCGCGTACAGGATCGGCAGGACCGGATAGTCGGTCATCATCGCGTTCACCAGCACGCCGACCTGGATCTTGGTCGCCGCCTCGTCGGTCGCGGCCGCCATCGCACCGATCGCCTTGTCCACGGCCGGGTTGGTGTAGCGCCCGACGTTCCCCTTGATCGTGGTCTTGTCCGGGATTTCCGCCGTCGAGACGGTCGCGCCCATCCCGTGCGCGTAGTCGCAGCCGGCGCCCATGTAGTTGATCATCAGCTGGAAGTTGCCGGACTTCTTCTGCTGGTCGACCGCCTCCGGCGGCATCTTGTTCTCCTTGACGTCCAGCCCGAGCTTGCGGAAGTTGCTGGTCAGCTCGTCGGCCATCGCCTCGTAGTCGATCCAGCCGGCCTGCACCGAGAACGTGATCTGGAGCGGCGAGCCGTCGGGGTTCTGCCGTACGCCGTTGCCGCCCTTCTTGTAGCCGGCCTCGTCGAGCATCTGGTTGGCCTTGGCCTGGTCGAACGGGATCACCGTGCTGTCCGCCGGGTACTGCGCCGGCAGCATGTTGTCCTTGGCCGGCAACGCCAGCCCGGACTGACTGGCCACCTTCATCAGGCCGTACGTCGCCTTCTGGGTCGCGCTCTGCTTGTCCATCCCGTACGCCAGCGCCGCCCGGAACTTGACGTCGGTGAACGGCTTCTTGGTCAGGTTCGGCGCCAGTACGGTGAGGCCGTTCGGCGCGTACCAGACGTGGTTGGTCTTCGGGTCGGCCGCGACGAACGACTTGTCCGGGTTGGGGATCTCGCCGGTGTAGAAGTCCAGCTCGCCGGCCTTCAGCTTGGCCGCCGCCTGGTTGGCGTCGTAGTTGCCCTCCAGGATCAGCTTCTGGACCTTGATCTTGTCGGCCTGCCAGTAGTCCGGCCGGCGTTCGAGCTCCAGCCGCCGCCCGTTGTAGGAGGCGATCTTGAACGGCCCGGTCGAGATCGGGTTCTTCGAGACGTACTTCGCCGGGTCGCCGACCGCTCCGAACTCCTTCTCCGACACGATCTTCTGGCCGATCAGGTACGGGAACTTGGTGGCCGCCGGCCCTGCGAACTCGAACGTCACCTTGTCGCCGGACGCCGTCACCGACGTCGCCTTGGGACCGAACGTGTCGTTCCAGACCCCGGCCAGGTCGATCGCCGGGTACTTCTTGGTCAGGTTGTAGGTGAACGCCACGTCGTTCGCGGTGAACGGCGAACCGTCGCTCCACTTCACGCCCTGGCGAATCGTGAACACCAGCTTGCTCGGGCTCTCCCAGGCGTAGTCCGTCGCCAGCCATGGCTCCACTTTGCAGTCCAGCGAACTCTGCTGCATCAGCGGCTCGAACAGCCAGGTACGGACCGTCTGCTGGGTCGCGAACGGGTTGTAGTTGACCAGACCTCCCATCGACGCGTCGGACTCGGTCGACAGGTTCAGGACCGGGATCGTGCCCGACGCCCCGGCCGCCGTACTCCCCTGCTGCTTCTCACCGGCCACGCGACTGCCGGCACATGCCGGCAACGCCAGCACGCCCACCGCCAGCGTCGCGATGAAGACCCCCCGCCATGACTTCTGCCCCCGTCGGACGCGGAACGAAGTACTTGCCATGACGACACCTCCGTGTGTCAGGTTGCTACCTGGTTCGGATGTTGTTCTTGCTGTTCAGGCCTCACAACCGCAGCTGGCTCTCCGGACGAGCCGCGACGGCAGAACAGTCTCGGGCGCGACGTCCGCACCGTTGACCAGGTCGAGCAACAGCCGGGTCGCTGTTGCTCCGAGCTCGGCCAGCGGCCGGGCGACCGTGGTGAGTCCGGGACTCACCAGGGAACTCATCGGGACGTCGTCGACACCGGTGATCACCAGGTCGTCGGGGACCTTCAGGCCGCGTCCCAGGACGGCCATCATCAGGCCGAGTGCGGTCTCGTCGTTGCCGCACACGGCACCGTCGTACCCACCGGCCAGCACCTCGTCGGCAGCCTGCACGCCGTGGGTCTGCTCGAGGCCGGTGCGGAACTGGGTGCCGGGCCGGAGCCCGAGCTCGGCATGCGCGGACACGAACGCGTCCCAGCGCTCGGTCAGGTCCGGCGAACCCTCGGGGTTGCCGACGAAGATCAGCTTCCGCAGCCCGTGGTCGGACAGCAGGTGGCTGACCAACTCCCGGAACGCCTGCTGGTCGGTCCGGACGACGACCGGCGCCGGATGCGGGTCCGGACCGATCATGACCACCGGATGGCGGGCCGCCAGTTCCTTGATCACGGCCTTCGGGACGGTACCGCCGTGGATGGCCATCCCGTCCACGCGCCGGGCGACGTCGAGCAGTTCGCCGGGCGCCTCCTGCCGCAGGTGGGTGCCGATCACGTGCACGCTCACCTGGCGCGGTACGGCGACGGTCTCGACGCCGTTGATCAGCTCGGCGAAGTACGGACCCGACAGGCCCGGGAACACCACCGCGAGCGCTCCGTGGCGCCGGTTGGCCAGCGCCTCGCCGAGGTGGCTGGGGCGGTATCCGTACTGCTCGATCGCGGCCTGCACCTTCGCCCGGGTGGCCGGCGAGACGCTGCCGACACCCCGGTAGACGCGCGAGACGGTGGCGATCGAAACGCCCGCCAGTTTGGCGATCTCACGCACGCTCATCCGGTCGTCGTTCACGTCGGACCTCCTCGCGGCCAGGTCACCAGTGCCTGGCGGGATGGGATTGTAACCGGTTACAATCCCAATCCGCCAGAGCTTGTCGCCGGAGCGTCACCCGCACCGTTGGAGGTCCTTCGTGAGCGCAGCACCCGAGACCGGCACGCCTATCGCACTCAGGGGCGGCCGGATCGAGATCGACGCGACGCCCGCCCTACTGCTGTCCGGCGAGGTGCACTACTTCCGGCTCCGCCGCGACGAGTGGGCCGACCGGCTGACGCAGGCCCGGGACGCCGGACTCGACACGATCGCCAGCTACATCCCCTGGATCTGGCACGAACTGCCGAACGGCGAGCTCGATCTCACCGGGAAGACGTGCCCGGAGCGGGACCTGGCGGCGTTCGTCGACCTGTGCGACTCGTTCGGCCTGCTGTTCCTCGCGCGGCCCGGGCCGTTCGTGATGGCCGAGCTGAAGAACGAGGGCATCCCGGACCGGATCTACCGCGAGTACCCGGACGCTCGCCCGGCCGGCTGGGGCGGGCCCGCTCTGACCGAGGACCTCGACTACCTGCACCCCGGGTTCCTGGCGGAGGCGAAGCGCTGGCTCGGGGCCGCGTTCGACGTACTGGCGCCGCGGCAGGGACCGGTCGTCGGCGTACAGCTGGACAACGAGGTCGGCATGCTCGCGTGGGTGTCGAACACGCCGCACCTCCCCGACGTGGAGCAGACCCTGGCGTCCCACCACGAGCTCGGTCTATGGTCGCGGAACAACTTCGCGGAGTACCTGCGGCAGCTCGAGTCCTTCGCCCGCGACCGCGGCATCACGGTGCCGTTGCTGGTCAACGTGCACGGCACCGGCGGCGGACGCGGTACGACGTTCCCGATCGGCGTCAGCCAGCTCGCGCAGGCGTACCGGGGACGCGACGGAGTCCTGGCCGGCTCCGACTACTACCTGGGCGAACTGACCGTTCAGAACGTCGCGGATCTCTATCTGTGCAACGCGATTCTCGCCTGCGTGAACGGGCCGGACCAGCCGGCGTCCTCGCTGGAGTTCGAGGTCGGGACCGGTGACTACGGCGACAACCTGGACGGGCTCAGCTCGCCCGAGTCCGGCGTGCACAAGACGCTGATCACGCTCGGCCAGGGCAACCGGCTGATCAACTACTACCTGCTGACCGGCGGCCGGAACCCGGTCGTCGAGGGCGAGCGGAACGACGGCATCCCACGGATCGCGTTCACCGGCGAGCGGCACGGGTTCGCGGCGCCGATCGATCCCGAAGGACGGACGACACCGGCGTACGACGCGCTGGCCGACGCGATCAAGGAGATCCGGGCCCACGAGCCGATCCTCGCGACCGGGCGGCAGCTGACCGACGACCTCGGCTACGGGTTCGTCGCCGATCACTACCTCACCGAGTACGCCCATCCCGAGTCCGCGGACCGGCGCGACCAGGTCGACGACCTCGAACGCCATCGCGGCTTCGGCGCCCGGGACGCGCTCGGCCGGGCGATCGTGCTCGGCGGGTACCACGTCGACGCCGTCGACCTGCAGGCTCTCGCCGACTCGGAGTCGGCGTGGGCCGCCGGTACGACGGCGCCCGCGGCGCCCCGGACGATCGCGCTCGGTACGCCGCGGACGCTCGGGCCGGAGGTTCAGCGCCGGCTCGTCGAACACGTCCGCAACGGCGGCAACCTGTTGCTCACCGGGCTGTTGCCGGATCGCGACCACGACGGCTCGCCGTGCACGATCCTCGCGGAGGCCTTCGGGTTGTCGTCGGCCGGCGTACGCCTCGATCAGCGGGACGGGTCCGGACCGTACTGGCCGACGGTGACCGGGTCCGGCAACTTCTCGCTCGACAGCGACCAACGGGTCAGCTCGGCGCAGTTGCTGGAGGCAACTACCAGTGCCGAGGTGCTGCTCCGCGAGGTCGGATCCGGGCTGCCGTGCGCGGTGCACACCCAACTGGGCGCGGGCTCGCTGATCTTCGTCGGCTGTGCGCTCCCGGCCGCACACCTCGACCACTGGCACGCGTTGTTCGCGAGACTCGGCGTCCGTCCGCGGGTCGGCGTCGACGCCGACCGGGCCGGACTGGTCACCGTGCCGGTCACGTCCGAACACGGCAACCTGCTGATCGCCGTCAACCTCGCGCCGTACCCGATCAGTGCGTCGATCAGCGTCGACGATCAGCAGGTCCAGCCACCAACAACCTTCCCCGCCCGCGGCCACGCGCTGCTGCCGTTCTGAAAGGACTCCGCCCCTATGACTACCTCAACCCCGGCGCCCGACAACTTCCTCTGGGGTGCCGCGACCGCCGGACACCAGATCGAAGGTGGCAACACCAATACCGGCCACTGGGTGCTGGAACATGCCCCCGACACCTGGGCCAAGGAGCCGTCCGGTGACGCGTGCGACTCTTACCACCGGTACGGCGAGGACATCGCACTGCTGGCGGAGGCCGGACTGAAGGCGTACCGGTTCTCGCTCGAATGGTCCCGGATCGAGCCGGCCAAGGGCGAGGTGTCCCGCGCCCAGCTCGACCACTACCGGCGGATGATCGACGCCTGCCGCACAGCCGGCGTCGAGCCGATCGTGACGCTGCAGCACTTCACCGTGCCGCTCTGGCAGCACCAGGAGGGCGGCTGGTACGCCGACGACGCGGTCGACCGGTTCCGCTTCTTCACCGAGACCGCGACCCGGATCCTCGACGACGTCAGCTGGGTCGTCACGATCAACGAGCCGAACATGATGGTCAACCAGACCGAGGCCCGGATCGACACCGAGGTCGGCGTGAACTTCCCGGGGCCGTCGCCGCACGCGTCCCAGGTGATCGCGGACGCGCACCACGCGGCGGTCGACGTACTGCGTGGGCTCGGCCACGTCCAGGCCGGGTGGACGATCGCCAACCAGGTCTACCAGGCGGTCCCGGGCCACGAGAAGGACCGCGACGAGTGGGCGTACTGGCGTGAGGACTTCTTCCTCGAGCAGAGCCGGAACGACGACTTCGTCGGCGTGCAGTCGTATCTGCGGACGATCATCGGGCCGGACGGGCCGGTGCCGTTCGCGGACGGTGTCGAGCGGACCCTCACCGGCTGGGAGTACTACCCGGAGGCCCTCGGCCACGCGCTGCGGCACACCCGCGACGTCACGGGCGGCGTACCCATGCTGGTCACCGAGAACGGGATGGCGACCGCCGACGACACCCGCCGGATCGACTACACCACGGGCGCGCTGAGCGGACTCGCTTCGGCGATCGGCGACGGGTGCGACGTTCGCGGGTACCTGCACTGGTCGCTGCTGGACAACTACGAGTGGGGGTCGTTCGCGCCGACGTTCGGCCTGATCGCGGTCGACCACGAGACGTTCGCCCGGACGCCGAAGCCGAGCCTGGCCTGGCTCGGCGACCTGGCCCGTCGCAACGAACTGCCCCGAGTCCCGGAGCGCCCGGAAGCCGCGGCGAACTTCGCCGCGGCCATCGGAGGCTAGACCAGCCCGAAGCCCTGGGACCGGTAGATGTGATCGGTCTGCTGCTCGGTGAACCGCGCGGCCGTGGTCAGCACCGGATGCTCGAAGAACGACTGGCTGGCGACTGGGAACTCCAGCGGGGTTCCCGCCTCCAGCCAGTGGCTGACATGCATCATCGCGATCATCGGCCGCGGCCGATCGGTGTGGTTCGGCATCCCGGCATGCCACAGCCGTACGTCGCGGATCATCACACTCCCGCGCCGGATCTCCGGCTGCACCGGCGGCGAGATCTCCCGCCGGGCCTCCAACGCGCCCAACGGCACCTCGATGTCCCCGCCGACACCGACCGTGAGATCGCGATGGGTCCCCGGCCAGATCTCGGTGGCACCGTTCTCCGCCGACACGTCGATGGTCGGCACGTTCACCACCAGCTGCGCCGGCGGATGCGCAACCTCCATCGCCTCCGACGGCCACAAGTGCCCGACATCGGCATGCACCGGCTGCCGGGTGTCACTCGGCAACGAGGTGTTCCCGCTGTACATGACGTTACGGATCCCCGGCCCCAGGATCGCCGACGTCACCGCGATCACCCACGGGTTCAGCAGCACGTCCTCGAACAGGTACGGCTCGAACGGCGGCGGATCCTGCTGAATGTTCCCCGCGGTCCAGTTGTACGGCGCATCCGCCCGCGCCCGAAGCAACTCCAGATCACTGACCATCCGCCCATGAAGCACCTCAAGATGCTCCACCGCGACCACCCCCGCCAGCACCACAATCCCATCACTCCGCAGCGCCTCCACCGCACCCCGCACGGCCTCGGCCCGCCCAGCCTCGTCAACCTCGATCGTGATCACGCCGCCCACCCTGACACCCCACCCCACCCACCGGAATGCCCCACCTGGCCAACCGATGAACGTTCTGGCACCGCCCCCGTGGGACAATGCTCCTGGAGATGAGGAGGTCAGAGGTGACAGCTGTTCCGCTGCCGCCCGCCCATCTGCTCACCGTCGGCGAGTACGCGACACTCGGCGAGGACGGAACCGGCCGGTCCGAGCTCATGGAGGGCAACCTTGTGATGTCGCCGAGGCCCAGCCCGGATCACAACATGGCCGGGTTGCGCATCGCCGTGCAGTTGATACCGCAACTGCCGCGCGACCTCGAGGTCATCACCGACGTGGACATCGATCTCGAGCTCGCGCCGCCAGATCAGCCCGGGTTCTCTCGCCGGCCCGACCTGATCGTCGTACAGCGCCGTGCCAGGCAGCGCGTTCGGGCCGAAGGTGGACTGATCCGCGCGTCAGAGATCCTCGTCGTGATCGAGATCGTCTCTCCCGGTTCCCGTCGCACGGACAACGTGGTCAAGCGAGCCGAGTATGCGGACGCCGGTATTCCGCACTACTGGATCGTCGACATTCAGGAGCCGGCTTCCCTCCTCGCCTGTCATCTGACCGACAAGTTCGGCTACCTCGACTCCGAAGTGGTCGGCGGCACCTTCGCCGGCACCGACCCGTTCCAGGTGACTCTGGACCTCGAAGACCTTCACTGACAAGGCAGAACACAGGACAGCAGAACGCGCAGGTCAGCGGGGCTGACCTGCGCGTTCTCAAGGGGTGGAGGTGGCGGGAATCGAACCCGCGTCCTTCGGCGTTGCTCCAAGACTTCTCCGGGCGCAGTCTGAATGGCGCTTTTCTCGGCCCCAGCGTTTATACAGACATCTCGCTGACAGGCTCAGTCACTGTAAATGTCCCGTGTTAACCCCGTGACCGGGCTAACAAAGCAAGCTCTCTAGATGAGGCCAGGGGCCGGGGCGAGAGCATCCCCGGGCTGACCGCTTCTTTAAGTGCTCAGGCCGTCAGGCGGCGAGAGCGAAGCTACTGCGCGACTTAGAGTTGGCAGTTGTTGGTTTCCAGAGATCGTTAACGAGATAACCCTGGATCCTCGGCCCGCTTCTCTTCGAACATACGTCCAAAGTCGAAACCGTTCACCCCCTGTTGAGTTGTCAAACTCCCACCCGTACCGCGGTGGAAGGACCACACTACCAAGTCCAACCAGGCGGCCGCACCCGACATTCCCTCAGCCCGCCGGGGCCAGGACGAAGATCGTGGCCGCGGCGGCGACCACCGCGCCGGCGAGGGCGATCACCCAGGCGGTGCTGGCCTGGAGCAGGAGCGCGCCGGCCGCGGCGCCGGCGAGCATCGCGAGGATGGAGCCGAGGCGGCGGTACGGCGGGGCGGCGCGGCCGTTGCCGAGGACGCTGTCGGCGGCCAGGCCCGTGAGGGTGAGCGTGAGGACCGTCGTGGTCATGTCCTTCGGGGCGACGTGCCGTACGGTCGCGTTCTGCAGGCCGAAGCAGCCCGCGAGCGCGAGGATCAGCAGGTACGACGTACCGCCGGAGTCCCGCAGTACGCCGAGCCCGACCAGCAGGGCGCACACCAGCAGCAGCCCCGCCTGGACGCCGAACGCGATCCCGAGCCAGCGCCGCGGGCGGGCCTCCAGGAGTCGGGCCGCCCGGCCGCCGAGGAGCGAGCCGAGGACGAACCCGAGGACCGCGACCACCGGCGGCCCGAGCCGGAAACCCGACTGGGGCGCGACCGCGAAGCCGAGGAACACGACGTTCCCGGTCATGTTCGCGACGAAGGTATGTCCGAGCTTCAGGTAGCTGACCGCGTCGATCAGGCCGGTCGCCGCGGTCAGGCCGAGGAACGCACCGACCTCCCACCGCGGCCCGACCGGAACACCCATTCCAGCAGGGTAGGGCCTACTTGATCAGGCGCAGCGTGAACGGGTACCGGAACTTGCCGCCGGCCGCCGTCGCGAGGCCGCCGATGCCGGTCAGCAGGAACCACAGGATCCCGAGGATCGGGAACAGGAACCCGAGGAACCCGTGCGTGAACCCGGTCATGATGCCGAGCAGCGCGAACGCGCCGACCGCGGTGAGCTGGAAGTTCAGCGCCTCGACGGCGTGCCGGCGTACGGCGGGGTTCTTCTGGCCGGCGGTCGCGACGACGAGCGCCGGGCCGACGAAGAACGTCGGGTACCCGAGCCAGTGCGCGATCGTACCCATCCCGCGGCCGTCGCCCTGGTACGTCTGCAGCGGCGCGGGCCGGGTGAAGGCGGCCGGGGCGAACGTCGGGACCGGGCGGGCGACGAGGCCGTCGAACGTGCTGTTCAGCTCGGCCCGGGTCCGCGCCTTGAGCGCCTTGTCCAGCCGGAGGTCGAACTCCATGTGGTCCAGGCGGCCGTCGGCGTACATCTCTTTGAGGATCTCGACGGCCCGATCCCGCTGCGCCGACGTCACCAGCAACTCTGAAGTGGACATGCTTCCACTGTGCGCGCCCAACCACCCCCACCCCATCCGGTTCAGCCCGGACCAACCCCTGACCGAACCCCAACCTCAGCCGCGGCGGCGGTCGGAGAGGGCTCGTTGGGCTTCGCGGTCGGCCTGGCGTTCGGCGAGGGCGTGGCGTTTGTCGTAGTCCTTCTTGCCGCGGCCGGTCGCGAGCTCGACCTTGGCGTAGCCGTCCTTGAAGTACAGCGACAGCGGGATCAGCGACACGCCCTGCTGCTCGACGGCGCGGATGAGTTTCTGGACCTCGTCCTTGTGCAGCAGCAGCTTGCGGGTACGGCGGGGCTCGTGGTTGGTCCAGGTGCCGTGCTTGTACTCCGGGATGTGCATGCCCTGCAGCCACAGCTCGTGGCCGCGGACGGCGGCGAACGCGTCGACGAGGGAGGCCCGGCCCTGCCGGAGGGACTTGACCTCGGTCCCGGTCAGCACCAGCCCGGCCTCCACCACGTCATCGATGTGGTAGTCGTGTCGCGCCTTGCGGTTCTGCGCGATCGGCTTCTCCCGGCCGGACTGTTTCACCATCCGGCCAGTATCCCAGATACCTCAGAGGGTGTCCGGGAATTCTGCGCCGTAACGAGGAGGTGCCCGGTGCGGTAGCTCGGCGTGCGGGGGCGAAGGTCTCGATGCGGAGCATCGTGGCCTTTGCACCCGTGCGGCGAGGTGCCGTGCCGGGTGCCCCGCAGTAGGCGCAGAATTCCCGGACACCCTCTTACAGCCACCCCATGGGATTAACGACGTTGCCGTCCTTGTAGACCATGAAGTGCAGGTGGCAGCCGGTCGAGTACCCCGTCGTACCGGACCAGGCGATGATCTCGCCGCGCTGGACCCGGTCGCCGACGTGCGCCTTGTACTTCGACAGGTGGTTGTAGACCGTCGTGATCGAGTGCCCGCCCATCACCCCGTGTGAGATGAACAGCCGGTTCCCGTAGCCACCGTTGAAGTACTTGTCGGTCACCACCCCGTCGGCCGCGGCGCGGACCGGCGTACCGCAGGGTGCGCGGAAGTCGGTGCCGTCGTGCAGCTTCCAGATGTGCAGGACCGGGTGGAACCGCATCCCGTACGGCGACGTGATGTAGCTGCTGACCGGGTACCCGAGCCGCCCGCCACCGGTCGGCACCGGATCCGGGACGTTCCGCGGCGGACGGTGCTCCTTGCGTGCCTTCGCCCGCTCGGCCGCCTCGGCTGCCGCCTTCCGGCGGGCGGCCGCTGCCTTCTCGGCCTTCGCCTGGGCGATCAGCATCTGCTGGACCCGGTTGCGTTCCTTCAGCAGCGAGTTGTACTGCGCGAGTTCGGAGTTCTTCTCCTTCTCCGCAGCCTTGAACGCGGTCAGCTTGACCGCCGCGACCGATGCCGCCTCCGCTCGGTCGGCCGCGACCTGCTTGGTCAGCTCCGTGACCTTCTTGACCGTCGCGGCCGCGTCAGCACGGGCGGTCTCGGCCTCCTTCTCCGCGGCGGTCAGCTTGACCTGCTTGCTGGCCAGCTGCGCCTGCGCGGTGTTCAGGTTCGCGATCGCGTTGCTCTGGATCCCGAACACGTTCCGCTGCACCTGCATGCCGGTGGCGATGTCGGCCGGAGCCGCGCCGCGAAGCGCGATCGACAGCCCGACCAGGCCGTTCTGCTGCTGGTACGCCGACCGTACGGCGCGGCCCGCGACGGCCCGCTTCTCGGCGATCTGGCGCTGGCCGGCGGCCACGTCCGAGGTCGCCGTACGGAGCGCCGCCTCGGCCGCGACAAGCTTGCCCGCGGCAACCGCGTCGGCGGCCTTCGCGGCGGCGAGCTGCCCCTGCGCGGCGGCGTACCGGGCCTGCACGGCCTGGTACTTCGCGACCGACTGGTTGTACGCGGCAACGGACTTGCCGAGCTGGTCGGAGGCGTCGTCGAGATCAGCCTTGGACTGGTTGATCTTCGAGTCGAGTTGTTTCTTCTTGGCGGCTGGATCCGGTGGTCTCGCCTCCGCGGACGGAGCGTACGGGACCGCGGCCAGGACGCCGGCGGACAGGGACAGGACAAGGCAGCAAGCGGTAACAACGCTCTGCCGGCCCGGCGGTCGATTGCGTGATCGCGGGTACGGCGCGGCTGGGGTACCGGTGCTGTCGTCTCGCTTGATGCTCCCCCGCTCAGGCGGGTTCGCACCGGGGAAGTGCGGGACCACAGGTCGACCCCTTGCTCTGGATGAAGTTTTCGTGCGGTACAGGAGTTACTCGTGTGACTCCTGATACTGCACGATAGGTCACCAGGGTCAGACTTTGAGGTATTTCCGCGTTGTCAGGAATGTCGGGATGACCGCCAGCACCAGGCCGACCAGCACCATGATCAGCGTCACCCGGAACGTCTCGGACGCCCCGACCCACTGCCAGACCCGGAACGTCGCCTGCGCCTGCCGCATGACCATGAAGTACACGATCATCCACAGCGTGCCGCAGGCCAGCGCGGCGCCGATCACGGCGGCCAGCACCGCTTCCAGCAGGAACGGCAGCTGGATGTAGAAGTTGGACGCCCCCACGAGCCGCATGATCCCGATCTCACGTCTGCGCGCGTACGCCGCCAGCCGGATCGTGTTCGCGATCTGCATCAGCGCCGCGACCAGCAGCAGGCCCGCTCCGAAGTACGACCCGACCTGGAGCCAGTTCAGCGCCTTGAACAGCGGGTCGAGGTACTGCCGGAGGTCCTGGACGGTGTCCACCCCCGGGAGGCCGGCGACCGCGCTGACCAGGTTCTGGTACCGCTGCGGGTCCTTCAGCCGGATCCGGAACGACTCCTGCATCTGGTCCTGGGTGACCGTGCTGACGATCGGCGAGTCCTTGTACAGCTTCTTGAACGACTCGAACGCCTGCGCCTTCGACTCGGTGAACACGCCGTCCGGCGCGGTGTCCGGGTTCGACTCGATGACCTGCTGGATCCGGTTCTTCTGCTCCTGGGTCACCTCGGCGCCGGAGCAGCCGCGGCCGCCGGAGTCCTTGGTGCAGAGGAAGACCGAGATCTGGATCTTGTCGTACCAGTTCCCCTTCATCAGGTTGACCTGCTCGTGAGCGAGCAGCGCGCTGCCGAACAGCGACAGCGAGACCCAGATGGTGACGACGACCGCGATCGTCATCGAGAGGTTCCGCTTCAGACCGATGCCGAGGTCGGAGAGGATGTAGTTCAAGCGCATCTGTAAGTCAGTCCCCTGGTCAGTGCTGGTAGCCGTAGACGCCGCGCGACTCGTCGCGGACGACATGACCGTTCTCCAGCTCGATCACGCGCTTGCGCATCTGATCGACGATCGACACGTCGTGGGTCGCCATCACGACCGTGGTCCCGGTGCGGTTGATCCGGTCCAGCAGCTTCATGATGCCCACCGACGTACCGGGGTCGAGGTTTCCGGTCGGCTCGTCGGCGATCAGGATCATCGGCCGGTTCACGAACGCGCGGGCGATCGCCACCCGCTGCTGCTCACCGCCGGACAGCTCGTCCGGGAGCCGATCCTCCTTGCCGTCCAGACCGACCAGCTCGAGCACCTCGGGGACCGTCTTGCGGATGTGCGAACGCGGCTTGCCGATCACCTGCAGCGCGAACGCGACGTTCTCCGCGACGGTCTTGTTCGGCAGCAGCCGGAAGTCCTGGAACACGGTTCCGATCTGCCGCCGCATCTGCGGGATCCGCCAGCTGGCGAGCCGGTTCAGGTCCTTGCCGGCCACCATGATGTGGCCCTTGGACGTCCGGTGCTCACGGAGGACGAGGCGCAGGAACGTCGACTTGCCGGACCCGGAGGTACCGACCAGGAAGACGAACTCGCCTTTCTCGATCTCGACGTTGACGTTCAGCAGAGCGGCCTTGGACTGGCCCTCGTACGTCTTGGAAACATTCTCGAAGCGGATCACGGATTCATCCGGCCGTGGTCGGGAACAGGGAGCGACGCGACGGTAACCACGAAGTGCACCGTACGCCACCGGAGCGGCCGGCAGTCAGTCTAGGGCTTCCACGGCGTGCCGCGGACCGGACCTGCCGCTCCGTACGCCGCCGTCCGATACCCGGAGCGCGGACCTACGCGTCGGACAGCCGGGCGATCGTCGCGGAGGCGCGGCGGACGATCGGGACCGGGCCGGCCGGCAGTACGTCGCCGATGAACGCGTAGTGCCGCAGTACGTCGGGATCGACGTCGCCGGGGCGGTGCCGGCTGTGGTCGCGGACCCAGTCGATGATGTCGCCCCAGCCCGGCGCGGCCAGCGAACCGCCGAAGTGCTGCACGGACAACCCGGCGCACAGGTTGCCGAACGCCAGCCGGTGGGCCAGCGGCCAGCCGCGGAGCGTGCCGAGCACGAGGGAGGCCAGGAACACGTCGCCGGCGCCGGTCGGGTCGTACGAGTGCACCGGCAGCGCCGGGACCTGCTCCTCCTCGCCGGTCGTCTGGTCGATCGCGAGGACGCCGTCGGCGCCGTTCGTGACCACGGCGAGCGGGACCCGCTCGGCGAGCTTGTGCAGCGCGGCCTTCGGGTTGTCGGTCCGGGTGTATGCCATCGCCTCGTCGGCGTTCGGCGTGAACGCATGGAAACCGTCCAGTACGTCGAGCACGGCCGGTGACCACTCGTCCGTCGGGTCCCAGCCGACGTCCCCGAACAGCAGCGCGCCGGACTCGCGGGCCTCGACCGTCCAGCCGGGCAGGTCCTCCGCGACCGGGACGATCGCGGAACGGGTCTTCAGCCCCGGGCCGACCAGCTTGCTCGGGTCGCCCGGCGCCTCGTGAGCGTGGGTGACCATCGCGCGGTCGCGGTTGATCGACATCGACACCGTCACCGGGGAGTGCCAGTGCCCGATCCGGCGGGAGTGCGACAGGTCGACGCCCTCCTGGTCGGCGAGCGTCCGCCAGCAGAAGTCGGCGTACACGTCGTCACCGAACACGGCGGCCAGACCGCTGCGCAGGCCGAGCCGGGCGGCCGCGATCGCGAAGTTCGCGACACCGCCGGGGCAGGAGCCCATGCCTTCGGCGAAGATCTCGGTGCCGGTGGTCGGGGCGGACGCCAGGCCGGTCATGACGATGTCGTAGAACACGGTCCCTTGTACGAAGACGTCGTACCCGTCCTGCTGGTCCGTCACGGTGACACTACTCCTTGTCATCCTGGTCGGTCGGTCGTGGAATGCTCCTTCGTAGCATCATCGTCCGTTCAAGACCACGGAATTGGGAGGGCAACGATGAGCATCGGGATGTGTCTGTGATTCCGACCTGGATCTCGGTCGTCGGGGTCGTGATGACGGTGTTGTCACCGCTGCTCGCGCTCGGCGGCGTGGTGCTCGGGGCGTACCTGACCCGCAAGTCCGACCGCGAGCTCGACACCTGGCGGCACCGCGAGGAGACGATGCGGATGGTGCGCTGGGCGGTCGAGCAGATCCTCGAGGGCGAGGACGCGGGCACCGACGCCGGCGTCGTCACGCTCCGTTCACTGATGCGCTCGGAGCTGTTACAACCCGAGGACTACGACCTGGTCGCCGCGCTGACCGCGGCCGTTGCGATCGACCGGGTCGGGGCGGACGCGTACGCTGATATTGCGGAAGCTGACATCGAGGTCGTCGAGGGAGACAGTGACCATGGCTGACAAGCGGACCGTCAAGGTCTCCCGCCAGGTGATCGAGCTGGCCCGCCTCCACGTCGAAGCCGCCCGCCGAGCCGGCCGCAAACCCGACGAGGCGGTGGCCCGGATCGCCAACGCACACCCCGACAACGGCAACGAGTCCCCTACCCCCGCACCTGCCTGAGCGCTAACAGGGCCAGGAGGACCCCTCCGGCGACGAAGCCCCAGGTCGGGCTGGTGTGCTGAACGAGGACGCCGGCAGCGGCGGAGCCGGCTGCGGAGCCCAGGTTGTTGCTGGTGTTGATCCACGTGCTGGCTTCAGTGCGTTGGTGGGGTGGAGTCACCGTGTCGGCCGCCAGGTAGGCGACTACGAAGAGTGGTGCTACAGCTGCACCCGCTACGCCTAGTACTGCGCCCAACGGGATCAGGCCAGGCACGACGGACGCTGTGAGTAGACCAGCGGCCAAGACGGCGATCAACGCGGCCAGGTGGGTCGACAGCGAGCGCGTGTGGGAGCGCCGCGCCCAGAGGATCCCGCCTACGACGCTGCCGGCTGCTATGGCTGCTTCGACGTACCCAGCCGCGCCAGGGTGGGCCGCCTGCTGAGCTACCGCGGCTACGCAGAGGTACGCCGTACTGATGCCGGCTGCGGTGAGGAGGATGACCACCAGGACCCGGCGGAGGCCCGGGAGGACCAGCGGACCTAGCGGGTGGCGACCGGGTGCTGGTAGAGCAGTGTGGGTGGTCACTGGGCTGGTGACCATTGCGAGGGTGCCCAGCAGCATCAAAGTGGCTGAACAGGCCAGGGAGATCGGCGCGGCGAAGACCCCGATCAGCGTGCCGGCGATCAGCGGCCCGCCGAGGAACAGGCATTCCTCCGCGACCGCGTCCAGCGCGTACGCGCGCTCCTTGAGCGGGAGGCCGTCGGTGAGGAGGCGCCAGTTCGAGCGCATGGACGGCCCCAGCGGCGGCGCTAGCAGGCCGGCTACACCGACCAGGACGAGCAATACGGCGGCGTTCGGCGTACCGGAGATCAGGAACAGGCCGGCGGACGAACCGGCGGCCAGGACCGGAAGGACGCGGCGTTGGCTGAAGCGGTCGACCAGGCGAGCCTTGTACGGCATCGACAACGAGCTGACGCCGAAGAGGGCGACGGCCGCGCCGGCGGTGGCGAAGGAGCCGGTGGAGTGGCGGACGGTCATGAGCAGGGACAACGGGAGCAGACCGTACGACAGCCGGCCGACCAGCGCGGGCACGAACGTGCGCAGCGCTGACGGCAACAGCAGGACGTCACGGTAGCTCCCGGCACGAAGAGTGCCGGACACAGGAACGCTCCTAGGAATTCACGACGGAATGGGGGCTCAGGACGGGAGCCGCGCTCTAGTCACGAAGTGAATGCATGCCGCACAGCATACGCGAGAAATACCCCCGGCATCAGCCGTTCCGGTCGTAAGGTCGGTGTTCGGTGCGCAGGCTGTGGGACTGCGCTGAACGGAGGCGGCACATGAGCGGGATGACGCGGCGGCGGTTGCTGGGGATCGGCGCCGGACTGTCGGCGATGGCAGTGGCGGGCTGTGGCTCCAACAGCGGACGGCCTTCCACGAGCGGCGGGTCGAAGCCGACCTTGCAGCAGTGGTACCACCAGTACGGCGAAGCGGGCACGCAGCAGGCGGTGGAGAAGTACGCGAAGGCCTACCCGGACGCCACCGTGACGATCCAGTGGTCGCCGGGCGACTACGACAAGAAGGTGTCCACGTCGCTGCTCACCGACCAGGGCCCGGACGTGTTCGAGAACGGCAACGGCCCGTCGATCGACATGATCAAGGGCAAGCAGGTCGTCGAGCTGACCGACCTGCTCGGCGACGCGAAGAGCGACTTCAACCCCGCGCTGCTGGAGCGGATGTCCTACCAGGGCAAGCTGTACGGGATCCCGCAGGTCGTCGACATGCAGCTGCTCGTGTACCGCAAGAGCCTGCTGAGCGCGGCCGGCGTGCAGCCGCCGCAGACCGTGGACGAACTGCTGGCCGCGGCGAAGAAGCTCACCACCGACAAGGTCAAGGGCCTGTTCGTCGGCAACGACGGCGGCGTCGGCGTCCTGGGCGGCCCGGCGCTCTGGTCGGCCGGGCTCGACTACCTGACTCCCGACAACCAGTTCGGCTTCGACGACCCGGCGGCCGTCGAGTCGCTCCGCAAGCTGCGGGAGTTCTGGACCGCGAAGGTTCTGTTGCTGGGGGCACCGACCGACTGGTCCGACCCGTCCGCCTTCACCCAGGGCCTGACCGCGATCCAGTTCACCGGTCTGTGGACCCTGCCTGCCATCGAGAAGGCGCTGCCGGGCGACTACGGCGTCCTCCCGTGGCCGAAGCTGAACGCCACCACAGGCAAGCCGAGCGTCCCGATCGGCGCATACGGGTCCTGCGTGAACGCGAAGTCGAAGAATGTCGACGCGGCCAAGAAGTTCGTGAAGTGGCTGTGGGTCGACCAGACCGACGACCAGCTCGACTTCGCGCAGTCGTACGGGTTCCACATTCCGGCCCGGAAGAGCCTGGTCGAGAAAGCGACCAAGCTGAAGTCCGGCCCGGCCGCCGACGCGGCCAAGCTCGCCACCGAGAACGGCCACGCCCAGACGCCGATGCTCTGGTCGCCGAAGGCCGGCTCGGCGTACACCGACGCGCTGAACAAGATCATCCGCAGTGGTGCCGACCCGGCCGCCGAGATCAAGACCGTTCGCACCGTCACCGAGGCCGAGCTGAAGCGGATCGCCGGATGACGCTCGCGCTGCAGCCGCTGACCGACGACGACCGCGAGCTGATCGAGCTGGCCCGCCGTACGGTCGACGCGAACACCGACGGACCCGACGGCGTCTACACGATGGGCGCCGCGGTCCGCGGGATCGACGGCCGGATGTACGCCGGGATCAACCTGTACCACTTCACCGGCGGCCCGTGCGCGGAACTCGTCGCGCTCGGCCGGGCCCGCGCCGACGGCGCCCGCGAGCTCACCACGATCGTGGCCGTCGGCAACGAAGGCCGCGGCGTGGTCGGCCCGTGCGGCCGGGACCGCCAGGTCTTCGTCGACTATCACCCGACGATGCGCGTCATCCTGCCGTCCCCGGACGGCCCCGCCTCGGTACTCGCCACGGACCTGCTACCAGGCGCATACCGCTGGACGCCCTAGACGTTCGGGATGATGTCCTTCCCGTACGACGCCAGGGTCTGTTCCTTGGCGTCGTGCTGGAGGTAGAGCGCGAACTGGTCGACGCCGAGGTCCTTCAGCTCCGCGAGCCGGGCCAGGTGGTTCTCGACCGGGCCGAGGATGCAGAACCGGTCGACGACCTCGTCCGGGACGAACGCCGTGTGCGTGTTCCCGGCCCGCCCGTGCTCGGCATAGTCGTAGCCCTTCCGCCCTTCGATGTAGTCGGTGAGGGCCTTCGGTACGGCGCCGGACGTGCCGTACCGCGCGACGATGTCGGCCACGTGGTTCCCGACCATGCCGCCGAACCAGCGGGTCTGCTCGCGCTGGTGCTCGAGATCGTCCCCGACGTACGCCGGCGCCGCCACGCAGAACTTGATCGCCTGCGGATCACGGCCCGCCTGTTCCGCGGCCCGGCGTACCGCGGTGATCATCCACGCGGCGATGTCCGGGTCGGCGAGCTGCAGGATGTACCCGTCGCCGACCTGTCCGGTCGCTTCCAGGGCCTTCGGGCCGTACGCCGCGACCCACACGTCGAGCGCCCCGTTCTCGACCCAGGCGAACTTCAACTGCTGACCGCGATAGGAAACGGTCTCGCCGCAGGCCAGCGCGCGGACCACCTCGACGCACTCCTTCAGCTCGGCGATCGTCCCGGGTTTCGCGCCGAGCGTACGGAGTGCCGAGTCGCCGCGGCCGATCCCGCAGATCGTCCGGTGACCGAACATCTCGTTCAGCGTCGCGAACTGGGATGCGATCACGGTCCAGTCCCGGGTCCCCGGGTTCGTCACCATCGGGCCGACGATCACCCGCTCGGTGGCCGCGAGGATCTGGCTGTAGATGACGAACGGCTCCTGCCAGAGCAGGTGCGAGTCGAAGGTCCACACGTACCCGAACCCCGCGTCCTCCGCCTGCCGGGCCAACTGCACGACCGTGGACGCGGGCGGATCACACTGGAACACCACACCGAACTCCACGGCGTCTCCCCCTACATCAAGTACGACGACAGGCCGCGCTTGAGGAACTTCCCACGCCCCTTGCGGCCCTGGTAGTTGCCGTCAGCCACGATCACCTCGCCGCGCGAGATCACCGTACCCACCCGGCCCTGGATCTCGACCCCTTCGTACGCCGAATAGTCCATGTTCATGTGGTGCGTCGCGACACCGATCCGGGTCGTTCCGTTCGGGTCGTAGATGACCAGGTCCGCGTCCGAGCCGGGCTGCACGATCCCCTTCTGCGGGTACAGCCCGAACATCCGGGCCGGCGTGGTCGCGATCGTCTCCACCCAGCGCTCCAGCGAAAGCTTGCCGTCGACAACGCCCTGGAAGACCAGGTCGACCCGGTGCTCGACGCCGCCGATCCCGTTCGGGATCTTGGAGAAGTCGCCGAGGCCGAGCTCCTTTTGGTCCTTCATGCAGAACGGGCAGTGGTCGGTCGACACGACCGCGAGCTCGTTGGTCCGCAGGCCCTTCCAGAGGTCGCGCTGGTGCGACTCGTGCTTGCTGCGCAGCGGCGTCGAGCAGACCCACTTCGCGCCCTCGAACCCGGGCGCGCCGAGCTGGTCCTCGAGAGTCAGGTAGAGGTACTGCGGGCAGGTCTCCGCGAACACGTTGCGGCCCTCGTGCCGCGCGGCCGCGACCTTCTCGAGCGCCTGGCTCGCGGACAGGTGCACGATGTACAGCGGGCAGTCGCGGGCCACCTCGGCGAGCGCGATCGCCCGGTTCGTCGCCTCGGCCTCGAGCGCGGCCGGGCGGGTGATGCCATGGTGGATCGGGTCGGTCTGCCCGCGTTCGATCGACTGCTGGACCAGGACGTCGATCGCGATCCCGTTCTCGGCGTGCATCATGATCATCGCGCCGTTGTCCCGCGCGGTCTGCATCGCGCGCAGGATCTGCCCGTCGTCGGAGTAGAAGACGCCCGGGTAGGCCATGAACAGCTTGAAGCTCGTGATCCCCTCGTCCGCGACCAGCTGGTCCATCGCCTTCAGCGCGTCCGCGTCGACACCCCCGAGGATCATGTGGAACGCGTAGTCGATGTGGCACTCGCCCTCGGTCTTCGCGTGCCAGGCGGCCAGCCCGTCCTGCACGACCTCGCCGGTGCGCTGGATCGCGAAGTCGATGATCGTCGTGGTCCCGCCGTACGCCGCGGCGCGGGTCCCGGTGTCGAACGTGTCACTGGCCGACGTACCGCCGAACGGCATCTCCATGTGCGTGTGCGCGTCGATCCCACCCGGGATCACGTACTTGCCGGCAGCATCGATCACCTGATCGGCGGTGATCGTGGGCGTGACCGACGGATCGAGGACAGCAACGATCTTCTCGCCGTCGACGAGCACGTCGGCTGTTTGGGTTCCGGTCGGTCCGACGACAGTTCCACCTTTGACGAGCAACGACATGCGTGGTCTCCTCTACGGCGTAGTCAGGTCTCCGTAGGCGTCCGGCCTGCGGTCGCGGTAGAACTGCCAGCGGTCGCGGACGGTGTCCAGCAGCCCGAGGTCCAGGTCGCGGATGATCAGTTCCGGATCGTGGTCGTGCCCGACGTCGCCGACGAACTTCCCCTCCGGGTCGACGAAGTACGACGTACCGTAGAAGTCGTTGTCGCCGAACTCGGCCTCGACACCGACCCGGTTGATCGCCCCGATGAAGTACTCGTTCGCGACCGCCGACGCGGGCTGCTCGAGCTTCCACAGGTACGCCGACAGCCCGCGGCTGGTCGCCGACGGGTTGAACACGATCTTCGCCCCGGCCAGTCCGAGCGCCCGCCAGCCCTCCGGGAAGTGCCGGTCGTAGCAGATGTACACCCCGATCCGCCCGACCGCGGTGTCGAAGATCGGATACCCGAGGTTGCCCGGCCGGAAGTAGAACTTCTCCCAGAACCCCTTCACCTGCGGGATATGGTTCTTCCGGTACTTTCCGAGATAGGTGCCGTCGGCATCGATCACGGCGGCCGTGTTGTACAGCACCCCCGGCTGCTCCTGCTCGTACACCGGCAGGACCATCACCATCCCGAGCTCCCGCGCCAGCTCCGCGAACCGCTCGGTGGTCGGACCCGGCACGGACTCGGCGTACTCGTAGTACTCCGCGTCCTGCTGCTGACAGAAGTACGGCCCGTAGAACAACTCCTGAAAACAAATCACCTTCGCCCCGGCCGCGGCAGCCTGCCGCGCGTAGTCCTCGTGCGCCTTGATCATGGACTCCTTGTCACCCGTCCACGACGTCTGAACAAGCGCAGCCCTGACAACCTCCGCCACAAGAACCTCCCCAAGTAGCCGAGCCCCCATGCTCCATCCGCCACCACCCACCCGTCAACGGATGCACCGATGCTGGGCCTGGTGAGGGCGTACCGGAGTGCGGGGTCGGTGGGGACCCGGACGACCTCGATGCGCAGGTCGGTCGGCTAGAGAACGGCGATCGCGGCGACGACGGCGATCAGGATCACCGCGGCACCGACGATGGCCAGCACCCGGCCGTTGATCTTCGGTTCGGTCTTGGCCTCGGTCTGGGCCTCGTTGACGAAGGCGCGGAACATCTGCGTGCTCGCGCCCGGGTCCTGCTCGTTCTCCACGTTCTGCGGGACGTTCTGGTCAGCCATGGCCCAAGACCCTACCTGCCGCCGGTGCCCGGCAGGCAGCCCGCCCGGCCAGACCTCACACAGACCTGATGTACCATTTGGTACATGCGCTTCGATCACTCCACCACGATCCAGGCCGCGCCCGAGCGGGTCTGGGAGGTCTTCAGCGACGTCGAGCGGTGGCCCGACTGGACCCCGACCGTCGATTCCGTCGAGCGGCTGGACGCGGGCCGGATCCACGTCGGCTCCCGGACCCGGATCCGCCAGCCCAAGCTCGCCGTGGCGGTCTGGGAGGTCACCGAGTTCAAGGACGGTGAGTACTTCGAATGGGTCTCGAAGGGCCCCGGGATCAGGACGACCGGCGGCCACCGGGTGACGAGTACGCCGGAGGGTACGGTGGCGACCTCCACGATCATCCAGGAAGGTCCGATGGCGTGGCTGTTCGGCCGGATGTACGCCCGGCTGACCCAGAGCTACATCGAGACCGAGACCGCCAAGCTGAAGGAAGTCAGTGAGTCGCGCAACGCTGCTAGCTGATGCGGTTGAGCATTTCGCGAAGAACGGGATCGGGGATGCGAGCCTGCGGGCGATCGCGACCTCGATCGGTACGAGTCACCGGATGCTGATCTACCACTTCGGCTCCCGCGAGGGCCTGCTGGCCGAAGTGGTCCGCACCGTCGAGCAGCAGCAACGCGACCTGCTGGCGGACCTGTCGGACCTGCCGATCGAGGAGCAGGCGGAGCAGTTCTGGCGCTGGGTGACCGAGGCCGCGCTCGTCTACGGCCCGCTGTTCTTCGAGTTGAGCGCGCACGCGATGCAGGACCTCCCGCACACCGAGCCGCTCAAGGCGGACCTGATCAACGTCTGGCTGCCGCCGCTGATCGACCTGTGCGTCCGCGCCGGCATCCCCGCCGATCAGGCGCCGGCGTACGCGCGGCTCGGTCTGGCGGCGTCCCGCGGCCTCCTGTTCGACCTGCTGCTGACCGGTGACCGTACGGGCGTCGACGAGGCGTCGGCGCTGCTCACCCGGCTGTTCACTCCGCCGGTTCGGTAGGTACCTCGACCGAGCCGGCGACGATCGGCAGCCGCGAGTCCCGCAGTACGGCGACGAACGCGAACGGCCGGTCGAGCGTGACCTCGAGCCGCCGCCCCTTGCTGGTCACCATCGCGGCCCGCGTCATCGCCATCGCGGTCACGGCGGCCGCCTCGAACCCGGTCGCGAAGAACCGGGCGAGCACCCGCTGCCGGGCCTGGTCGATCCGCAGCGGCGTCGGACTGAGCGCGCTGAAGTGCCCCTGCGCTCCCGGATCCGACGACACCGTCGTCAGCCCGAACAGCTCCCGCGACGCCATCAGGTCGTGCTCGACGTCGACGCTGAACGCCGGTACCGACAGCCGGACCTGCTGCCGCGACGCCGTCGTCTCCCCGATCCGCACCCCCGGCGCGGCCTCCGACCCGACGTCGCCCTGCTCGATCAGCGCCTCCCCCGAGACCCCGCCGTCAGGATCACGAGAGGCGTCGAGCAGACCAGCCAGTACGTCGTCCTGCGCCGTCCCCGGCTGCCCGATCCCGAGCAGTACGTCGACGTCCGCGTCGCCCGCGACGGTGGCGACCGTGAGCCAGGCCGCGGACGGATGCTCGTACCGGCGGACGCTGTCGAGGTCCGTCGTGGACCGTTCGAGCCAGCCCCAGGACCCGGCCCACGGACCGTCCGGGATCCGCCGCGTGTGCTCCTCGAACGGGCGGACCCACTTCGTCCGCAGCAGGATCGCCGACGCGAGCAGCAGCTCGATGCCGCCATCCAGGTCGACCGGCATGTCGCGGATCAGGTCGTCGGTGTGGTCGGCCGCCCACGCGTCCAGTTTCGGCTTGTCGACGGCGGGGTTGCCGGTCAGCATGCCGACCAGCGGCGCCGGCACGACGCTGTCGAAGGTCTCCGCGAGCTTGAGCTGCTCGTCCACCCAGACGCCGAGCGCGGCGTGCAGGTCGGCGGACTGCTCGATCGCCTCGATCAGCCGGATCGCGTCGGTCGCGCCGGTCGCGGGGTCGACCCCGGCGGCGGCCGCGAGCTCCGTCCGGCCGGGTTCGTCCGCGCCGGTCGACAGCATCGCCAGCAGCGGCCACAGGCCCAGCCCGGCGATCACCTGGTTCTCGCCGTTCCCGGCGGGCAGCGCCCGCGCCCAGCGGCTGGTGAGTTCGTTGACTGCACGCACCACGTCGGCATCCATACCTCAACCCTGCCACACGGCCAGCAATGACGGTGATTTTCATTTCCAAAGGATTTCTGCCAGCATTTCGCGCATGCCGACCGCCAAGCAGGAGGAGTCGACGGGGTCATCGGTCGCCTTCACCGTGACACTGGTCCTGCTGGTCGCCGCGGCGCTGTTCGGACGGCGGCTGTTCGCCGGGTGGTTCACCGCCGAAGGGATCCGGACGTGGGCCACCGTGTTCGTCGGCGTGACCGTGCAGGCGGTGCCGTTCCTGGTGCTCGGCGTACTGCTGTCGGCCGCGCTCACCGCGTTCGTCCCGGCGTCGTTCTTCGCGAAGGCGCTCCCGAAGCACCCGGCCCTCGCCGTACCGGTCGCCAGCGCGTCGGGCGTCATCCTGCCCGGCTGTGAGTGCGCGTCCGTACCGGTGTCGGCCGCGTTGATGAACCGCGGCGTCACGCCGGCCGCGGCGATCGCGTTCCTGCTGTCGGCGCCCGCGGTCAACCCCGTCGTCCTGGCGTCGACCGCGGTCGCGTTCCCCGGTCAGCCGAAGGTGGTGGTCGCGCGGGCGGTGACGTCGCTCGCGGTGTCGATGATCCTCGGCTGGGTGTGGTTGCTGACCGGCAAGGGCATGCGGCCGCGGGTGGACCGGCATGCGCACGGCGACGGCAAGTTCGAGATGTTCCGGTCCGCGATGCTGCACGACTTCCTGCACGCCGGCGGCTTCCTGGTGATCGGCGCGGCGGCCGCGGCCACGCTGAACGTCGTCGTCCCGCGCACGTGGCTCGACCACGTCGCCGGGAACCTGCTGTTCTCGGTGCTGATCCTCGGGTTGCTCGCCGTCCTGCTGGCGATCTGTTCCGAAGCGGACGCGTTCGTGGCGGCGAGCCTGACGCAGTTCTCGCTGACCGCGCGGCTCGCGTTCATGGTGGTCGGCCCGATCGTCGACGTGAAGCTGATCGCGATGCAGGCCGGGACGTTCGGCCCGAAGTTCGCGGTCCGGTTCGCGCCCGCGACGTTCGTGGTCGCCGTACTGGCCAGTCTCCTCGTCGGATGGTGGTTGCTGTGAAGCGCAGTGTTGCCGGGCTGGTGATCGTGTTCGTGGGGGCCGCCGTACTGCAACTCGCGATCTCGGGGACGTACCTGCGGTACGTGAAGCCCGGGATGCGGTGGATGCTGCTCGCGGCCGGGGTGGTGCTGATCGGATTGGCGGTGAGTGACGTGTTCGCGCGCAATCGGCAGACCCACGACCACGGGTTGCCGCGGGCGGCGTGGCTGCTGCTGATCCCGGTGTTCGCGTTGCTGGTGGTGGATCCGCCGGCGCTCGGCGCGGACGCGGCGCGACGGCAGTCACCGGTCGCCGCGAAACCTGCCGCGCCGGAGGGGAACTCGTACTGGCGGGGGCAGCATTCGTACGACGCGCAGCAGATCGCGGTGCGCGACTACGCGACCTGGGCGGTGTGGAACCAGGACTCGATGAAGGGACGCACGTTCCGGCTGACCGGATTCGTCACCCCGGACAAGAAGGGCGTCTGGTACGTGACCCGGATCGGCGTCACCTGCTGCGTCGCGGACGCGTCCGCGTTCATGGTCGAGGCCCGCGGCCACGCCGCACCGGCGAAGAACCAGTGGGTGATCGTCACCGGAACGTGGGCCACACCAACGAGACGGGTCGACGGCGACGTCGCCGCGCTCGTCGTCCAGTCGGTCGAGCCGACGACCGCGCCCGCCAACCCCTACGAGTAGTTCACCCAGCCGGCCACCACCGGTACGCCGGTCGGCCGATGCACCGCGACGAATCCGAACGGCCGGTCCAGGTTCACCGACAGCGCCCTCGCGGTGACCGTCGGCGCCGCCCCGGCCGCCACCGCCATCGCCGTCACGGCCGCCGCCTCGAACCCGGTCGCGGAGAACCGGGCCATCACCACCTGCCGCGCCTGGTCGATCGCGAGCGGCTGCGGGCTCAACCCGGGGAAGTGCCCGCGGCGCGGGTCGGCGGCGGCCGTCAGCCCGAACACCTCGCGATGCTGCAGGAGATCGTGGTCGGCGTCGATCTCGAAGTACGGCAGCGAGAGCAGCACCGCCGGCGCATCGCGTCGACCACCTCGATTCCCGGCGCGGACCGTTCCGCGGCGAGCACCTCGGCGCCCGGCATCCCGTCGTCCTCGACCGTCAGGGCGGCGGACAGTACGGCCGCGCGCCCACCGTCCCCGACCACCAGCCGTACGTCGAACTCCCCCGCGCCCCGCACCGTCACCACGGTCAACGGACCCGTCGCGCCCTCGTACACGCGCAGGCTGTCCAGGTCCTCGTCCGCCCGGCTCAGCCACCGCCGAACGCCCCGCGTGTACTCGTTGAACGGCAGCTCCCAGTCCGTCTTCAGCGCCAACGCCGACGCCAGCACCAGCAGAACGTCGGGCGTCAGCTGTACCGGCATCTGCCGCAGCAACCCGTCCGTCTGCTCGACGACCCACGCATCCAGCGCGACCTGATCGGTCAACGTCCCGCGGACCTCGGGCGGCAGGAACCGGTCCACGCCGGCCTGCAGCTCGACGTCCGGCCGTGTCCACAGCCCGAGCGCCATCCGCAGACCGGGCGCCTCGAGCAGTCCGCCGTACCGCTCGCCGGCCGCCTCGGCCAGCTCGCTGTGGGCCGGCTCGTCCGCGACTTCGGCGAGCATCGCGAGCAGCGGCTGCACGCCGAGCCCGGAGACCACCGTGCTGTCCTCGCCGGGCAGTTCGGCGATCCAGCGCGCGGTCAGTCGGGCGATCTGCTGAGCGTCCACTCACACATCCTCGCGCATCCGCGTTCCACGCGCATGAAGCGAACAGTCCAGCCCAAGGTCCTCTACTTCGGTACGCCGGTCGTCCTGATCAGCTCCCGCAACCCCGACGGCAGTACGAACCTCGCGCCGATGTCGTCCGCGTGGTGGCTCGGGTACACCGCGATGCTCGGGATGGGGACCAGCGCGCAGACCGTGAAGAACCTCGCCGTCCGGCCGGAGATCGTGCTGAACCTGGTCGATCCGGACATGGTCGCAGGCCTCGACCGGATCGCCCTGCTGACCGGGTCGGAGGAGATGTCGGAGGCGAAACGCGGCCGCGGGTACCGGTACGAACCGGACAAGTTCGCGGCCGCCGGGCTGACCCGCGAGGCCACCGAACTCGGCCTGGACGGCGTCGCCGAGAGCCCGATCAACCTCGAAGGACGGATCCAGGCGATCCACGAGATCGGCGGCCCGGACTCGCACCTGTGCGCGCTGGAGATGCGGGTCGAGCGGGTCCAGGTCCGCGAGGACCTGCTGATGAGCAACGACCGCTACATCGACCCGCTGCGCTGGGATCCGCTGATCATGAAGTTCACCGAGTACTTCGCGGGCGGCGCGCCGGCGTACCCGTCGTCGCTGGCGCGCGGTTGGGAGATGCCGCCGATGGTGGTCTCAGGCCGCTGAGACGAGGTCGCCGGACTCCGTCTTGCGCTTCCGCGGGGTCCGGCGGCGGACGATCGTGCATGCCATCCCGCCGATCACCAGCACGGCCGCGATCGCCTGCTGCAGCCCGACCGCCTCGCCGCGCAGCACCCAGGCCGCGGACATCCCGACGATCGGCACCAGCAACGAGAACGGCGCGACCGTACTCGCGTCGTACTGCCGCAGCAGGTATCCCCAGACGCCGAACCCGAACAGCGTCGCCGCGAACGCGAGGTACGCGATCGCCCCGATGCCGCTGAGCCGGATCCCGCAGAGCGCGTCGGCGTCGGCGCGCGGCCCCTCGGTGAGCAGCGAGAGCAGCACCAGCGGTACGACGGCGACGGCGCTGACCCAGACCATGAAGCGCAGCGTGTCCGGCGGCTTGGCGTACCGGGTGATCGTGTTCGACACACCCCAGAAACCGGCGGCGACGATCACCAGTACCAGCGCGCCGAGCGGTGCCGACAGCTGCTGGTCGAGCACGATCAGCGCGATCCCGGCGCACGCGACCACGATGCCGGCGATCTGCGCCGGCCGCGGGCGTTCGCGCAGTACGGCGATCGCGAACAGCACCGTGAAGATCACCTGGCTCTGCAGCACCAGCGACGACAGCCCGGCCGGTACGCCGTGGTCCATCGCGATGAACAGCAACCCGAACTTCGCGACCCCGAGCGCGAGCCCGACACCGACGACGTACCGCCACGGGACCCGCGGTTTGCCGAGGACGAAGATCGCCGGGACGGCGGCAAAGAAGAACCGCAGCGCGGACAGCAGCAGCGGCGGGATGCCTTCCAGGCCGACGTCGATGACGACGAAGTTGATGCCCCAGACAACGACGACGGCGAGTGCGAGGAGCAGGTCACGAGGCTTCATACGGTCAAGTGTCGGCAGGAGTACACTTAAGGACCAGCACTGATTGCTACCGCCTTTGATGTAGGAGTGCTACATGATCGATCTGGGTCGGCTGCGCGCGCTGCATGCCGTCGCGCAGTACGGATCGGTCAACCGCGCGGCCGAGGTGCTCGGGTACACGCCGTCCGCGGTGTCGCAGCAGCTCGCGAAGCTGGAGCGCGAGACGCGGACCACGCTGGTCGAGCGGCAGGGGCGCGGGATCGTCCTGACGGACGCGGCGCGGCAGTTGGCGGCAACAGCGGCGCGGATTCTGGAGCTGGTCGAGGACGCCGAGCTGACGCTCGAAGAGCAGCGCGGCGAGACGATCGGGACGTTGAGCATCGCCGCGTTCCCGACGGCGGCGCGCGGGCTGCTGCCGCCGGCGCTGGCGCGGCTGATCCACGATCATCCCGGTCTGGACGTCCGGGTACTCGAGACCGACCCGTTCGAGGCGGTCGCCGCGGTGCATCGCGGCGAGCTCGACATCGCGCTCGTCCACGACTGGCAGAACACGCCGCTCGGGCTGCCCGAGGGACTGTCCCGGGTGCGGCTCGGCGTCGACCCGGCCGACGTCCTGGTGCCCGCGACGCATCGGCTGGCCGGCAAGGAGTTCGTCCGCGCGGAGGACCTGGTCGGCGAGCGCTGGATCTGCCAGCCGGCCGGCTCGATCTGTCACGAGTGGCTGATCCGGACGATGCGCCGCGCGGGCGTGGAGCCGGAGGTCGCGTACTCGGTCGCGGAGTACCAGACCCAGCTCGCGATGCTCGCCCGCGGGATCGGCATCGGCCTGCTCCCCCGCCTCGGCCGCGGGCCGGTCCCGGACGGCGTGGTCGTCGTACCTTTGCAGCCCGCACCGACGCGCCGGCTGTATGCGGTCTGGCGGACGACCACGTCCCGGCGTCCGGCGATCACGGCCGCGCTCGGCATCCTGAAAGCCGCCTGGCCGGACCGCGACACGGCGTGAACCGTTGACAACACTCCGCGACAACCTCTAGGTTCACGTGAACTGTTAGGAAACCTTCCTAATCATCCTCCCCGACGCCCCCTCGGAGGAAGTTCATGATCCGAACGCTCGTGGCCGGCGTCCTGCTGGCCGCCTCGACCGTCCTTCCCGCCCAAGCCGCGGACACGCCTGTCGGCCGCAACGGCCAGTTGCACGTGTGCGGCACCAAGCTCTGCAACGAGCGCAACGAACCCGTCCAGCTGCGCGGGATGAGTACGCACGGCCTCCAGTGGTACGCGAACTGCCTCAAGACCGCCTCGCTCGACGCCCTCGCGAACGACTGGAAAGCCGACATCCTGCGCATCTCGATGTACGTGCAGGAAGGCGGCTACGAGACTGACCCCGTCAAGTACACCAAGCTTGTCGACAACCTGATCGAGGAAGCCACCAAGCGCGGCCTCTATGCCCTGGTCGACTGGCACCAACTCGACCCCGGCGACCCGAACGCGAACCTCGCACTCGCCAAGAAGTTCTTCGCCGAGATCGCCGATCGGCACAAGGACAAGAACAACATCATCTACGACATCGCCAATGAGCCGAACGGCGTCTCGTGGGCCGGCATCAAGTCGTACGCCGAGCAACTGGTCCCGGTGATCCGCGCCAAGGACCCGGACGGCGTGATCTTCGTCGGCACCCACGGCTGGTCCTCGCTCGGCGTCTCCGACGGCCGGACCGAGGCAGACGTGATCGACAACCCGGTCAAGGCGTCCAACCTGATGTACACGTTCCACTTCTACGCGGCGTCCCACCGGCAGGAGTACCTGGACGCGCTGAGCCGGGCCGCGGACAAGATCCCGTTGTTCGTCACGGAGTTCGGCACCCAGACGTACACCGGTGACGGCGGCAACGACTTCACCTGGTCGCAGAAGTACCTGGACTTCCTGGACAGCAAGCAGATCGGCTGGACGAACTGGAACTTCTCCGACGACTTCCGCTCCGGCGCCGTCTTCAAGGAAGGCACCTGCGCGGGGAACGACTTCGCCGGTACGTCGATGCTCAAACCGGCCGGCGTGTGGATCCGCGACCACCTCCGCAACCGGACGGTTTCGGCAGCGGCCGACGTCAGTACCTCCGCCGAGCTCAAGGCCGCGCTCGCGAACGCCAAGCCCGGCGACACCATCGAGCTCGCCGACGGAACGTATTCCGGAAACTTCAAGACAACGGTTTCCGGAAGTTCCTCCGCGCCGATCACGCTAGCCGGATCCGCGAAGGCCGTGCTCACCGCGAGCGGCGGCTACGGCCTGCACCTGAACGGCGCGTCGTACTGGAACGTCCGCGGCATCACGGTCACCGGCGGCCAGAAGGGCATCATGGTCGACGGCGCCACCCACGTCACGATCGACGGCGTGACCGTGCACGGCCTCGACATGGAAGGCGTGCACTTCCGGAACAGCTCGACGTACGGCGTGATCCGGAACTCGCGGATCTACGACACCGGCAACGACGGCCGCGGGATGGGCGAGGGCGTGTACGTCGGCACCGCGGGCGGCACGTCGGACAGGTCCGACCACGTGCAGATCGTCGGCAACACGATCGGCCCGGACGTCGGCGGCGAGGCGGTCGACCTCAAGGAGGGGACGACCGGCGGGCTGGTGTCCGGGAACACCTTCGACGGCAAGGGCCTGACCGGCGCGAACTTCGACGACAGCTGGGTCGATGCCAAGGGCAACGACTACGTGATCGAGAACAACACCGGCAAGAACACCACGAACAACGGGTACGAGACGCACACCCAGCAGTCCGGATGGGGTTGCGGGACGGTGTTCCGCGGCAACAAGTCCGACCTCACCGGCGCGACCGGGAGCGGGCGGTACGCGTTCAACATCACCAACTACAACGCATCCACATGCAAGGTGACGGTTGCCCGCAGCAACACCATGACCGGCGGGAAGGCGCTGACCAACCCGGGGATCCCGATCAGCTGACGAAGACTCCCCGGCCGTCCTGCCCGGCGGCCGGGGCCCGGCCCGGCTGGCCCGCCCCGGCAGCCGGGCCATCCGTCTGTGTCTCTGTCTGTGTCTCCGTCTGTGCGCAGGCTGGGGTCGCGGCCGGCGCGGCGACGATCCGGCGGAGCTTGTCCTCGGTCTCGTCGTCGAACGCCGTGTACACGGTCGCCCGGAGCGGCCCGAGCTGCGACAGCCAGAGGTTCACCGGGTCGATCCGGAGCAGCCCGTACCCCGCCACGTCGAGCGTCTTCATCCGGGTGCTCGGCGCCGCCACGTCGTACCGCTCCCACAGCTCCGCGAAGTACGGCGAACTGCTCAGCAGCCCCTCGATCAGGTCCTGCCAGAGCGCGTCACCGACGTGTTCGGCCGACGCGGAACGGAACGCCGCGACCATGTGGTGCTTGGTCGTCTCGGCGTCGACGAAGGTGCACTTCCAGGCCTCCGACACGAAGTTCAGCCAGAGCATGTTCCGCTCCTCGACCGGCACCCGCTCCAGATCCAGGACGACCCGGCAGTACGCCTCGTTGAACGCGAGGATGTCGTACCGCTCGTTCAGCACCAGCGCCGGGTACGGCGAGACCGCGTCCAGGGTCTTGCGGACTGACGGCGGCAACGCCGAGCACGCGCCCTGCGTCGGCCCGAACTGCAGCCCGGCCAGCCGGAACAGGTGCGTCCGCTCCTGCCGGTCGAAGCGGAGTGCGGTCGCGATCGCGTCCAGCACCTGCGCGGACACGTTGATGTCGCGGCCCTGCTCCAGCCAGGTGTACCAGGTGACACCGACGCCGGCGAGCAGCGCGACCTCCTCCCGCCGCAGCCCCGGCGTCCGGCGGCGGCCGCCCGGCGCGAAGCCGACCTCGTCCGGCCGGATACGTTCGCGGCGGCTGCGCAGGAAGACCCCGAGCTCACGGCGCTGGGCCGTTGCCGTTGTGTCGGTGGCGGCTGTCATGCTTCCATCATGGACATCGTCCGAGCCGGGTGCCAGGTGCTGCGAGTAATAGGATAACCAGGCTCTCACCACCAGGCTCGGGATGCGCTCACGCTGGTCACATGACAGACCAGCTCCAAGCCACCACTGTCCCGGTCGGCGCCCGGTCACGGGCCGCCACGGGGTTGGGGCCGATGGCCCTCTCCAGCTTGCTCTTCGGCGCCCTGCTGCCGGCGCTTTCCTTCTTTATGATCAACGTCTCGCTCCCGGCCATCGCGAAGGACTTGCGCGCGGACGCCGGCCAACTGCAGCTCGTCGTCGGCGGGTACGGCATCGCGGTCGCGACGCTGCTGGTCGTCGGCGGGCGGCTCGGCGACAGCTTCGGCCGCCGCCGGCTGTTCCTGATCGGGCTCGCGGGTTTCACCGTGACCGCCCTGATCTGCGCGATCGCCCCGACGATCGGCGTCCTGCTCGCGGCCCGGATCGTCCAGGGCGTCTCCGGCGCCGCGGTCACGCCGCAGGTCCTCGCGTCGATCACGAGCCTGCTGTCCGGCGAGCACCGGGCTCGCGCGATGGCCTGGTTCGGCGTCGCCAACGGGATCGCGGCCGCACTCGGCCAGATCCTCGGCGGCGTCCTGATCGAGGCGAACCTGTTCGGGCTCGGCTGGCGCGCGGTGTTCCTGATCTTCGTCCCGGTCGGCATCCTGGCGATCATCGCCGCGCTCCGGGTAGTACCGGAGAGCAAGGCGGACCAGGTGCACCGCGTTGACCTGGTAGGCGCCGTACTGCTCGCAATCACGCTCGTACTGCTGCTGTTGCCGCTCACGGAAGGCAGGCCGCTCGGCTGGCCGCTGTGGACGTGGCTGAGCCTGGCCGCCGTCATCCCGGCCACAGCCGGCCTGGCAGTGCACCAGCACCGGGCTGAACGCTCCGGGCGCTCCCCGTTGATCCCACCGACCGTCCTGCGGCTACGCGCGATGCGGCTCGGCCTACTGCTGGCGGTCGGCTTCTTCACCACCTTCGGCGGCTTCATGTTCTGCTTCGCACTCGCCACACAAGGCGAAGCGCACATGACTCCACTGGAAGGCGGTCTGAGCCTGCTCCCCCTGGCTGTCGGCTTCCTGATCACCTCGGTCTACGGCCCCCAACTCCAACAACGCTACGGAGCAGGCCTCATCCTCCGAGGCTGGATCATCCAGGCCGTCGGCTACGCCCTCCTCGCCGTAGTCGCCCTCACCCTCTGGCCCCACGTCACGCCACTCACCATCGGCGCACCGCTCCTGGTAGCCGGTGTGGGCTCCGGGCTCGTCATGGTGCCCCTCATCGGCGTAGTAGTCGGCCAGGTCCCACCAACCCAAGCAGGCATGGGCAGCGGCATCCTCCTCACCACCCAACAGACCTGCCTCGCCCTGGGCGCCGCCACAGTAGGCACGGCCTACCTGTCCCTCTCCGCAACCTCATGGGGCCAAGGCGGCGCACTAGCTGCGGTAGGCCTGGCCATCACGGTCATCTCGCTGCTGATGACCCCGGTCACTCATCTGCTGCGTACCAGTGGGAAGGGCGCGTAAGAGCGGTTGGGAGCTTGGTGCTTTGGTCGCCTTGTGCGGCGTTGACCTGGGATTGGGTGAGGAAGAGGGCGCCCGTCAGGTCGGCGCCGCGGAGGTCTGTGGTGCGGAGGTCGGCGCCGATCAGGTCTGCCTGACGGAGGTTGGCGTTGCGGAGGTCGGCGCCGATCAGGTAGGCGCCGCGGAGGTTGGCCTTCGAGAGGTCGGCGTTGCGGAGGCGGGCTCCGACGAGGTCGGCGCCGCGGCGCTCCTTCTTCTTGGGTTGCTTGCCGCGGACAGCCAGGCTGGTCTGCAGGAGGATCTCGTTGACCAGGGCCCGTTCCGCGGCGACGTCGACGGCTTCGAGGTTCGGCGTACGGCTGATGGCCTCGACGCGGTCGATCGCCGGTTGCGCGTTCGCGTTGTACTCAAGGGCTTCCGTCAAGTACCACAGGAGCTCGTGGAGCTGGCGGAGGATCGGGAGGGCGGCGTACAGCTCCGGTCCGCGCCGCGTCAGCTCCTGGCCGGCACCGAAGCAGTCGTACACGGTGCAGCCCGGGAAGCCCTCGCCGCGGAGCCGGCTGTGGATCGTGCAGCGGTGGTCGGCGCTCAGGTTCGGGCAGGGGTCACCCGCGGGCTTGTCGATGGCGAAGTCCGCCGACTTCGCGAACGTCAGTACGACACAGCAGAGGCCGACGCACATACTACAGTCGGCGCGGAGCCTGCTTCGGGGGTCAGTTCTGGTCGGCAACCGTCTGGCCGGTCCGGCGCCAGCGGATGCCGGCCTCGATGAACTCGTCGATCTCGCCGTCGAAGACACCGGACGTGTTCCCGGACTCGTACTGCGTCCGCAGGTCCTTCACCATCTGGTACGGGTGCAGGACGTACGAGCGCATCTGGTCGCCCCACGAACCGGCCACGTCGCCGCGCAGCGCGTCCAGCTGCGCCCGCTCCTCGGCCTTCTTCAGCGCGAGCAGCTTGGCCTTCAGGATGACCATCGCGCTGGCCTTGTTCTGCAGCTGGGACTTCTCGTTCTGGCAGGAGACCACGGTGCCGGTCGGAAGGTGCGTGATCCGGACCGCGGAGTCGGTGGTGTTGACGCTCTGCCCGCCCGGCCCCGACGACCGGTACACGTCGATCCGCAGCTCTTCTTCCGGTACGTCGATCTCGTCGGTCTGCTCGAGCACCGGGACCACCTCGACGGCGGCGAACGACGTCTGCCGGCGGCCCTGGTTGTCGAACGGCGAGATCCGCACCAGCCGGTGCGTACCCGACTCGACGGACAGCGTCCCGTACGCGTACGGCGCCTTGACCCCGAAGGTCGTCGACTTGATCCCGGCCTCTTCGGCGTACGACGTGTCGTAGACCTCGGTCGGGTACCCGTGCCGTTCGGCGTACCGCAGGTACATCCGCTGCAGCATCTCGGCGAAGTCCGCCGCGTCCACGCCGCCCGCCCCGGAACGGATCGTGACCAGCGCCTCACGCTCGTCGTACTCGCCGGACAGCAGCGTGCGGACCTCGAGCGACTGGATCGCCTTAGCGACCGAGCCCAGCTCCTTCTCCGCCTCGGCCAGGCTGTCCGCGTCGTTCTCCTCACGGCCCAGCTCGACCAGCACCCCGAGGTCGTCGAGCCGGCCGCGCAGTCCGGTGACCCGCTCGACGTCGGCCTGCAGGCTGGACAGTCGCGACGTCACCTTCTGCGCGTTCGCCTGGTCGTCCCAGAGGTCGGGCGCAGCGACCTGCTCGCCGAGCTCGTCGATCTCCTTGCGCAGCGCAGGGAGATCGAGCACCTTCTCGATCGAGGTCATCGTCGCGTCGAGCTGCTTCAGCTCCGCGTCAAAATCCAGTCCAGCCACAACCAAGGAGCTTAGCTCAGCCGAGACCGCGACGAAGAACGGTAAAGACTTCGGCGACCGCCAGCTCCAGCTCCCGCTGCGCCTGGGCGAGCTCCGCGGGCGACGCGTCGTCGGGCAGGACCGTCATCAACCGCTCCTCCAGCACCTTCTGCGCGGCGGCGTACAAGGCGGCCGTCAGGCGGTTCTTCAGGTGATCCGGGGACCGCTCGTCGAGCGCCTCGGTGAGCGACCGCTCCAGCTCCTCGGCGGTCAGCCGCCGCCGCGCCAGCAAGGCAGGACTGCCCTCGATCGTGCGCACGAACTGCTTCCAGGTGGCCAGATGCCCGACCTCGAGCCGCTCCCGGGTCTCCTTCAGGTACTGCGTTTCCAGCACGCCGACCGGATCCGCATCGGCCGGCGCCTCGCGCACCGCCCGCGCCGGGCCGCGCCACCACCCGGCCTCGTCGAAGAACAGGTCCTCCTTGGCCGGGAAGTGGTTGAACACGGTCTGTACGGCGACGTCCGCGGCCCGGGCCACTTCGGCGACCGTGACCGCGTCGAAGCCGCGCTCGAGGAACAGACCGGTGGCCACATCCGAGATGGCCTGCCGTGTCTGCTGCTTCTTGCGTTCCCGCCGCCCGAGCTCCATTGCGCTCACTCTAGTGGATCTGTTTTACTGAATCCATTCTTGTAGTCACTACATCTTTGGAGCACATCCAATGACGATTCTCGTCACCGGCGGCCGCGGCGCGATCGCCCGCGCCGTCACCGCGCTGCTGACCGAGGCCGGCCAGGACGTCCGCGTCGCCAGCCGCGAGCCGTCCGCCATCACCTCGGCGGTCGCGTACGACGCCGCCGACCCGGCCCCCGCCCTCCAGGGCATCAGCCAAGTCTTCCTGTACTCCGACCCGTCGACGGCGCCCGCCTTCGTGGCCGCGGCCGAAGCCGCCGGCGTCAAGCAGGTCGTGCTGCTCTCGTCGCTGTCGTCACTCGGCGGCCCGGAGGACCCGCACGCCAAGACCGAGCAGGTGATCGCCACCGGTTCGTACGCGACCACCCGGCTGCAGCCCGGCGCGTTCATGAGCAACGCGAAGTACTGGGCGTACCAGGTCCGCGCGACCGGCCAGATCCGGCTGCCGTACCTGGATGCCGAGGAGGCGCCGATCCACGAGCGCGACATCGCCGACGCCGCGGTCCGGGTCCTGCTGGACGGTCCGGGCAACCGGCACGACGGCCGCGGGTACCCGATGACCGGGCCGGAGTCGATGACGCGGCGGCACCAGATCGAGCTCGTCACGGCGGTTACCGGCGTACCGATCGAGGCTGTCGACCTGACGCCGGACGAGGCCCGCGCCGAGCTGGGGATGCGCGACGAAGGGCAACGCGAGACGCTGCTGGCCTACTGGGCGTCCCGCGTCGGGTCCCCCGCCACGATCGAGCCCGGCGTCGAACTCCTCACCGGCCACACCGCACGGACCTTCACAACCTGGCTGAACGACAACCCCGGCCTGTTCAACGGATAGGGACGATCGCGGCGGATTCGGACGCCACGTCGGCGGTGCCGGGGAAGCCCGGCGGGCGGAACGGCAGCTGGGTCGTGGACGTGAGGCGGACCGTCACCGTCGTACCCTCGACGTCCACCGACCAGTCGAGGTTGTCGAACCTGTTGCTCGCGGCCACATCGTCGAGGTAGTCCGCGGTCAGCCGCCGCGCCTGGTCCGGATCGATCGCGGCGTTCGCGCCCGCGCCGGGCTGCGCGTAGACCGCGGCGAGCCCGTTCGCGGCGGCGAGGACAGCGCCGTCGGCGGTGGAATCCAGATCGCGACGGACCAGGAACGCCTTGGAGATGTCGGTCACCACGACCACCATCAGCAGGATCACCACGGTGAACCCGACGATCAGCATGGTCATCTGCCCGTCCTCGCCGCGCTTGCGGCGGGTCATCCGTCCCCCTTGGCTTCGCGGTAGTCGCCGAACGCCTCGGTGTGCGAGGCGCTGATCCGGATCGCCGGCGGCTCACCGCCGAGCGCGTCCGGGATCAGCGGCAACCGGACCTTGGTCTCCAGCGACACGGTCACGGTCGACCCAGGCTGCAGACACGCCGGGTTGCAGCTGATCCGGAGCTCGTCCGTTGACAGCTCCATCCCCTGGTCCCTCATCGCCAGCTGCGCGGCCGCGAACGCCCGCGCCCGCGCCTCGTCCTCGGACACCCCGTCCGGCACGATCACGAACGCCCGCCCCGCGGCCCGCGTCGCCGCGGTCGCGCCGTACGACGCCCGCTGGACGTCGAACACCCCGAGCATCATGTACACCAGCGGCACCATCAGCAGAATCGCCAGCCAGGAGAACTCCACCACCGCGCTGCCCCGCTCGTCCCTGCGGCGCTTCACTCGCCTGTCTCCTTCACCGCATGGCCCTGGACGGTGAAGGCGATGCCCGGGCCCCACATCCCGAGCGGGGGCATGTGGGCACGCACCGACACCACGACGCCGGGCTGCCCGTCGATGTCGGTCGCGTCGCCCGACACCGAGTCGACCAGGTTGTCCGCGACCACGCCACTGATCAGCTCCCGGGTCCGCGTCGCACCGTCGGCCGGTGCCCGGTTCAGCACGGCCGCGTAGTGCGCGCCTTCGGAGGCGGCGGCGGTCACGGTGTTGCGGACGTACAGGAACAGGCCGACCTGCAGGATGCCGAGGAACAGCGGCACCAGGATCGTCGAGACCAGGACGAAGTCGACGACAGCCGATCCCCGCTCGCCGCGGGATCGGCCCATTACTTGTTGGTGACCGACGACAGCGCGTCGCTGAGCATCTTGGCGAGCTGGTCGCCGGCCAGCTTCCAGATCGCGACGACCAGGCCGGCCGTCATCACGGTGATCAGCACCCAGCCGGGGACGTCGCCGCGCTCGGTCCGCGCCGGACGCGGCTTCAGCAGCAGCGTCAGGAACAGCCTCGTCAGGTACAGGGACATGACCTCTCCTCAATTCATCCGGCGATCAGCCGGATTCCGACAGCGCCCGGGTAGAAGGCGAATGCGATGGTCACCGGCAAGACCAGGAAGATCACCGGGACCATCATGGCGACCTCGCGGCGCGCGCCGGACTCGATCAGCTCGCGGCGCCCGGCTTCCCGGATGTCGCCGGCCTGCGCCCGCAGGACGTCGGCCAGTGGGGTGCCGCGTTCGAGCGCCACCGCCAGCCCGTCCGCGAAGCGCGACAGCGCCAGCAACCCGGTCCGGTCCGCGAGCGCGTCGAGCGCACGGACCAGAGACTCTCCCGCCCTGGTCTCCGCCAGGACGCGTTTCAGCTCGTTCGCCAGCTCGCCGCGCGACGATCGCGCGACCCGGTCGAGCGCGGCGGCCGGACCTTCACCGGCGGCGACCGACAACGCCAGCAGCTCGGCCACGGTCGGCAGCTCCGCCAGCAGCCGCCGCTCCCGCCGCCGCACCTGGGACGTCAGGTACGTGTCCCGGCCGAGCACACCGGTGATCCCGAGCACCAGGCAGAAGATCAGCAACGCCACCGGATCGCCGAGACCGACCGCGACCGCGACGATCGAGATCACCAGCCCGGCCCCGAACGCGATCGCACCCCAGAGCAACTGCTCGATCCGGAACTCCTCGACCGTCCGGTCCATCCCGGCCCGCTGCAGCCGCCGGCGGATCGTGTTCGCGCCGCCGAGGATCCGCTCGAGCCGCCCGGCCGCGGATCGCAGCGACGGACCGAAGAGCCGCAGGATCGCGTAGAACGGCGACCGCGAGTCGACGACGCCGACGAACACGTCGGGCGCGCCGAGATCCCGCAGGTACGGCGAGATCCGCTCGTCCACGGTGGGTTTCCGCAGGAACGGCAACCGCAGTACGACGATCAGCACCCCGGCGCCGAGCACCGCGCCGAGGAAACCGCCGAGCAGGAACGGGTTCATCGCAGCACCCGCTCGGGCTCGGGCAGCCGGCCGATCCGCAGCATCACGCGGTATGCGATCACGCAGATGACGGCGCCGACCGCGATGATCAGCGCGCCGACGGGCGAGTTGTACCGCTGGATGACGTCGCCCTGGAACGACAGCAGCAGCAACACCAGCCAGGGCGCCGCGACCGCGACCCGAGCGCCGTTGACCGACCACGACTGCCGCGACTCGAGCTCGGACCGGGTCCGCGCGTCCTCGCGCAGGAACGACGACAGCGACCGCAGCAGCCGGCCGAGGTCGCCACCTCCGACCTCACGCGCGATCCGCAACGCCTCCACGACGCGGTCACCGACCGGGTCGGCCAGCCGCGCCTTCAACCGGTCCAGCGACTCGGCGAACCGCCCGGTCGAGGCGTAGTCCGCACCGAACCGCCGGAACGGGTCGCGCAACGGCAACGGCCCGCGCTCACCGACCTGGGCGAGCGCCTCCGACAACGACAGCCCGGCCCGGACGGCCGACGCGATGTTGTCCACCACGTCCGGCCACAGCTCACGGAACTCGGCCAGCCGCTTCCGGGCCCGCGACCGGACCAGCGCGATCGGCACCCAGCCCGCCATCAACGCGAAGACCAAGGCCACCGGCAACGTCTTGGACACCACGAACATCAGCAGGAACGCGACCACCGCCATGATCACGCAGGCGCCGATGAACGCCCCCGGCGTCAGCCCTTCGATCCCCGCGCTCGCGAGCAGGTCCCGGCTCCGGCCGCGCAACCGCCCGTCCGCGCCCGGCACGGTCTCGGCGGGCGCCACGAACGCCGCGATGATCAGCAGCAGCCCGACCCCGAAGAACAACCCGATCAGCAGCCCCATCAGCCGCCGCCTCGCGGCAGCTCGGTGAGCAGGCCGGCCACGTTGTACCCCGCCTGCTGGAACCGGTCCACATGCGGCAACTGCCCCTCCGCACGCCGCAGGTACCCGTCGTGCGTCGCGAACAGCGTCTCGGTCTCGATCGCCTGCTCCTCGAGCCGCCCGGTCACCGCGACGATCTCGCGCACCCGGCGCCGCCCGTCCGCCGCGACCCCGAGGTGTACGACGAGGTCGACGCAGCCGGCCACGGTCGGCAGCACGAACCGGGAGCCGATGTTCTCCCCGGCCAGCAGCGGCAGCGTGCACATCTTGGTCAGCGCCTCGCGGGCCGAGTTCGCATGGATGGTGCACATGCCGGGGAGGCCGCTGTTCAGCGCCAGCAGCAGGTCGAGGCACTCCTCGCCGCGCACCTCGCCGACGATCACCCGGGACGGCCGCATCCGCAGCGACTCCTTCACCAGGTCGCGCAGCCGCACCTCGCCGGTGCCCTCGAGCCCGGCCTGCCGGGTCTGCATCGACACCCAGTCGGGGATCGGCAGCTTGATCTCGAAGACCTCCTCGCAGCTGATCACCCGCTCGCTGCCGGGGATCGAGCCGGCCAGCGCGTTCAGCATCGTGGTCTTGCCGGCCTGGGTGCCGCCGGAGACCAGCACATTGAGGCCGACGGCAACGGAGGCCTCGAGCACCGCGGCCGCGTGCGGCGTCAGCGACCCGAGCTGCACCATGTCGGTCAGCCGGGTCGCCCGGACGGTGAACTTGCGGATGTTGATCGCGGCGTACCGTTGGGTGATGCCGCCGAGCACGATGTGCACCCGGCTGCCGTCCGGGAGCCGGGCGTCGGTGAACGGCTGCGAGACGTCGATCCGGCGGCCGGTGGTCTTCAGCATCCGCTCGACCAGGTCGCCGACCTCCTCCTCGGTCAGCACCGTGGTGGTCAGCTCGTGCCGGCCGTCGCGGGCGATGAACACCCGGCTCGGCTCGTTGATCCAGATCTCCTCGACGGTCGGGTCGTCCAGGTAGCGCTGCAGCGGCCCGAAGCCCGCGACCCGGTCGTGCACCTCGCGGCTGACCGCCTCCAGGTCACCGATCGGCGGCACCACGCCGGTCAAGCTGCGCTCGTCGTACTCCCGGACGACGTTCGCGACGATCTGGTTCACCGCGCCCGGGTCGCGGAGCGGGTCGATGCCCTCGCGGCGGACCAGGTCACGCACCTGGGCGTCGATCAGCTCAATCGCGCCGTTCCAGCCGGAGCGGTGCGCGTCGAGCCTGTCCGCTGTCATCGATCTCCCCGTGTCGGTCCCGTCCGGCGACCACGCTCGGTCACCATCCGCGACCATCCTTTCAACTCCTGCGCACCGGACGCCACTCGCATCAGGCCGCCTGTGGATAACCGTGACATGCCGGTGGCTCACTCACCGTATCGGTCGGCTTACGGGAGGTCCAGAATCTTGCATCTTGTTGCAATCGGCCACGTAACGGTCCGCGGCCGCCAGGGTGGGTCAGCGGTGCACGAGCGTGTGCTCGAACGAGTAGCGGCTCGCGCGGTACAGGTGGGAGCCGTACTCGACCGGCTGGCCGTGGTCGTCGTACGTGATCCGGGTCGTCGCCAGCAACGGTGCGCCCGGCTCCTCCGACAGCAGCCGCGCCTGCTCGGCCGTCGCGGGAATGGCCGAGATGGTCTGATGCGCGACCTTCAGCCGGACGCCCTCGGCGCGCAGTAATTGGTAGAGCCCGCGTTCGGCAAGCGTTGCCGGATCCGTCTCGAGGATCTCGGGCGGCAACCAGTTCCGCATCAGTGCCAGCGGTTCGCCGTCGGCACGCCGGAGTCGTTCCAGGCGTAGTACCCGGTCGTCCTGCTCGCATTGCAGGGCGGCAGCAACTTCCGCGGTGGCCGGAGAGATGCCGAAGCGCAGTACGTCGGTCTCCGGTTTGCGGTGCGCCGCGGTCAGGTCGTCGTACAGGCTGGTCAGTTCGAGGGAACGGCGTACCTGTCCGGAGCTGCCGACGACCTGGGTGCCGACACCGCGCTTACGCACCAGCAGGCCCTGGTCGACCAGCCGGGCGATCGCCTGCCGCACAGTCGGGCGGCTGAGGCCGTACGCCTCCGCCAGGTCCACCTCGTTGCTCAGTCGGGAGCCGACCGGCAGCTCACCGTCCTGAATGGCCGCCTCCAGCTGCTGCGCCAGCTGCACGTGCAACGGCGTCCGGCTGTTCCGATCGACCTGGACCTGGACGGTACTCATGGGCTCATCCTGAGGGCTGGACCGGCTTCCGTCGAGCCGCCGAGGGGATTTGATCAGACATGCCCGGCGGTGAACGTTCGGTGAACCGAGTCCGGATCCCGGGCAGCCGGTGTCCGGCGGCACCGCCCGTCAGGCAGGATGGCGCGTTCGCCGTCGACGCAGGGGGCTACTTACCGGCGGAACACGCCCCTCGAACGCACCGCCGTACCGGATTCGACCCGTTGTCGACCTGGTGCGGCCGACCCTCGAAGGAGAAGGCATGGAACCGCTGCGGATCGGCATCCTCGGTGCCGCCCGGATCACCGACCGGGCCATCGTCGAGCCGGCCAAGCTGACCGGAGCCCGGCTGGTCGCCGTCGCTGCCCGCGACACCGACCGGGCCACGGCGTTCGCGACCGAGCACGGAGTCGAACGGGTCCATGCGTCGTACCAGGAGCTGCTGGACGATCCCGAGATCGAAGCGATCTACAACCCGTTGGCCAACGGGTTGCACGGCCCGTGGAACCTGCGGGCTCTTGCGGCCGGCAAGCATGTGCTGACCGAGAAGCCCTCGGCCAGCAACGCAGCCGAAGCACTGCAGGTGCAAGAGGCAGTGCATGCGTCCGGGCTGGTGTTCATGGAGGCCTTCCACTACGCCTACCACCCGGTGATGCGCCGGCTGCTGGAGCTGGTATCCAAGGGTGAGCTGGGCGACCTCCAGCACGTCGAGGCGACCATGGTGATGCCTCCGCCGGCTGACGAGGACCCGCGCTGGTCTCTGCCGCTCGCGGGCGGCGCCGTGATGGACGTCGGCTGCTACGCATTGCACGCGCAGCGCATGTTCGCCCAGTGCGCCGGTGGCGCGCCGAAGCTGCTCAACGCCCGCGCGGGCGAGCGTAAGCGGGTCCCTGGCGTGGACGAGTGGCTCAACGCGGAGCTGGAGTTCCCGAGCGGCGCGACCGGCACGGTGCGGACCAGCATGGCTGCCGAGAGCGTCGAGTTCAGCCTGAAGGTCGTCGGCAGCCGTGGCGAGGCGTTCGCACCGGCCTATGTCCTGCCGCAGCACGACGACCGCGTGATCGTGACGACCAAGGAAGACACCTGGGTCGAGCACCTCGGCACCCGTACGTCGTACACGTACCAGCTGGAGGCGTTCGCCGGGGCGATCCGCAACGGCGCCCCGCTGCTCACCGACGCCGACGACGCGCTGGCCACCATGCAGCTGATCGACGAGTGCTACGTCGCCGCCGGGATGACGCCACGGCCGTCCTCGACGCTCTGATCGTTGCGGCCGGCAACGGCATGCGCGAACGCCTGGACGAACGGGCGCGGGCCCGTGCCGCCGCCGCCGGCCCGCGCCGTCGTACCGGCTGAACACCATGCCGTTGTCTGTCAGTAGGCCCAAACGGCTGCTGTCGAGCCCGTAAGAACAGTGATAGCGCTCCGTAGACCGTTCTACTCCCGGCACATCGCCGCACTCGAGAGCGGCTGCTCGAACACGCGGACCCGTTGCTGCTCCGCCCGGACGCCGCGCGGGCCGACGTACGGCGGGCGATCAGGGTGCCGCCGGGCACGCTCACGCTCGCGGCATCGCTACCGGTCGCGTTGCGGGAGGTGCGGCGTACTCGTCCAGGGACCGAGATCACGTTGACCGTCTGCGGGCGTTCGCAGGTGGTGCTCGGTGGGTCGACGCACCGGACCTCGCCGCTCCACTCGCGAACCTCCGCACCCTGCGCGCGCTGATCGCGGCCGGCCATGGCCTGGCTGTTCCCCAGCACGCGGCAGCCGAGGCCCTGGCCGCCGCCCTCTCACATCACCAGTAGTTGCTCAAGGCCCTTACACGTCATCGGCCGGTCCAGCACTCCGACCGCCTCCCGCTCCGCGAACACCGCGCGATCGGCGTCCTCCGGGTCGATCGCCTCGCAGAACGCGTTGTACGACCAGTTGAGCCACCCCGAGATCCCCACCGCGAACGACCCCATCTCCAGCCGCGGCCACGCCCGCACGCCGCCGTACCCGTCCCGGAACGCCCGCAGCCCCTTGGCGTCCGACCGAAACCATTGCGTCAACCCGGATCCGAGCTCCAGCTCCGGCGTCAGCGACCCGGCGAAATCCCATTCCATCGCCATCAGCTCGCCGTCCCGCCGCTGCCGAACATGCGTCGGGATCAGGTTCCGATTGCAGAGCATCAACTGGTCGGGAGCTTCCAGCTCGACCTCCATCAGCTCGCGGACCGTCGGCAGCAACGCCTCGAGCCGCTCCACCCAAGGCTTGTCCTCGGCCCGCGCCCGCCCGAGCAGCTGCTGCCACTCGTCGTACGAACGCCGGTGCGTCAAATACCAGTGGATCGGCTCGTCGCTCGCAATCGCGAGGCTGTGCAGCGTCCCGAACATCGCTCCGGCACGGCGAGCCAGCTCCGCCGACACCGGCAGCACCGGCGATGGGCCAACCTCGAGCCATTCGTGCACCCGCCAGCTCTCGTCACGCACGCTCTCGATCAACCGCCCGTGCGGACTCCGCGCAGGCACCGGCGCCCCCAGCCCCGCGGCCACTGCCGCATCCCGCAACCGGGTACCGAGCTCGGCCTGCTCGTTGGTGATCCATTGGTAGACCGTGACCGCGAGCCATCGCCCGCGGTCCGTCGTGATGTCCCAGCAGCGGCCCATCGCCGTGAACGTCACCGGCCGGGCCGGCGCGATCATCTTCCCCAGACCGAACGCGGCGGCCAGCTCCTCCGCCAGCCCGGCGGGCGCGACGGGTGTGTCCGCCGCCCGCCGCTCGACCTCGGCCTTCAACGCCGGCCAGTCACGTTCGCCGTACTCACCGGCCAGCACCCGCTGCGCTTCCGCAAGCGACGTGTCCGGTGTGGATTCCCGCAGCACAGCCAGGAGATCCTTGGCTTCCTTGCGCAGGTACTCGATACTCGGCCGATCAGGCAGCAGTCTCACAACGCGTCCTCTCGCGCCCGGACTCGCACGGGCCTCAAGAGAGCGTCGGCAAACCGCCTCGTGGGTCGGATTGAGGTGGCTTCCAGCCTTCCGGCGAGTCTCGACGCGCCCTCACGCGCCCTTCGACGCTACCCAACCAGCCCGCGACCGGTCAATCAGTCGTGGGTCGGGAACCCGAGGTTGATCCCGCCGTGCGACGGATCCAGCCAGCGTGACGTCACCACCTTGCCCCGGGTGAAGAAGTGCACCCCCTCGGTCCCGTGCGCATGGGTGTCGCCGAACAGCGAGTTCTTCCAGCCGCCGAACGAGTAGTACGCCATCGGCACCGGGATCGGCACGTTGATCCCGACCATCCCGACCTCGACCTCGTTCTGGAACCGCCGCGCCGCGCCGCCGTCGTTGGTGAAGATCGCCGTCCCGTTCCCGTACGGGTTCGAGTTCACCAGCTCGAGCGCCGCGTCGTACGACGTGGTCCGCAGCACCGAGAGCACCGGCCCGAAGATCTCGTCGGTGTAGATCGACATCTCCGGCGTGACCTTGTCGAACAGCGTCGGGCCCAGCCAGAACCCGTCGTCGGCGCCGTCGAAGTCGCCCGCGCGGCCGTCGACCACCAGCTCCGCGCCGGCCTCGACCCCGGCCGCGACGTACCCGGCGACCTTGTCCCGGTGCTCGCCGGTGACCAGCGGGCCCATGTCGCAGCCGCGGGTCCCGTCGCCGGTCCGCAGCGTGCCCATCCGGTCCTTGATCTTGCCGATCAGCTCGTCCGCGATCGGCTCGACCGCGACCAGCGCCGAGATCGCCATACAGCGCTCGCCCGCCGAGCCGAACCCGGCGTTCACGGCCGCGTCCGCCGCCAGGTCGAGGTCCGCGTCCGGCAGCACGATCATGTGGTTCTTCGCGCCGCCGAGCGCCTGCACCCGCTTCCCGTTGCGGGTCGCGGTCTCGTACACGTAGCGGGCGATCGGCGTCGAGCCGACGAACGACACCGACTTGACGTCCGGATGCTCGAGCAGCCGGTCGACCGACTCCTTGTCGCCGTGTACGACGTTCACGACGCCGTCCGGCAGGCCGGCCTCCTTCCACAGCTCGGCCATCGCATTCGCCGCCGACGGGTCCTTCTCGGACGGCTTGATCACCACACTGTTGCCGCAGGCCACCGCGATCGGGACGAACCACATCGGCACCATGGCCGGGAAGTTGAACGGCGAGATCACCGCGCAGACGCCGAGCGGCTGGCGGATCGAGTACACGTCGACCTTCGTCGAGACGCCTTCGCTGTACCCGCCCTTGAGCAGGTGCGGGATGCCGCACGCGAACTCGATCACCTCGAGCCCGCGGGTCACCTCGCCGAGCGCGTCCGACAGCACCTTGCCGTGCTCCGCGGTGATCAGCGCGGCGATGCGCTCCTTGTCCCGGCTGACGAGCTCGCGGTAGGCGAACAGGATCTGGGCGCGTTTGGTGAGCGAGGTCTGCGCCCAGCCCTTCGAGGCGTCGTGAGCGACCTTCACGACCTCGTCGACGGTCGCCGCCGAGGCAAGGTCCAGCTCGCCGGTGACCTGGCCGGTCGCCGGGTTGTAGACCTTGCTGGTCCGCTCCGACACACCGGTCCACGGGCTGCCGCCGACCAGGTGGGTGATGCGCATGCTCTCAGTACTCACGATTGCTTCCTCAACTTTCCGATGTCATCCGAGGACCTTGCCGCGGTCGGCGAGCGCGACGTCGACCGGTGTGCCGTTGCTCAGCGACGCCAGCCCGGCCTCACAGACGGCCGCCGCGGCGTACCCGTCCCAGGCGCCCGGCCCGTCGATCTCGCCGCGCCGGGTGGCGTCGACCCAGCGCTGGACCTCGAGGTCGTACGCCTGCTCGAACCGGATCCGGAAGTCGGCCGGCATCGCGCCGCCCCACTGCTCACCGGCCCGGGTGAACACGCCGGAGCCGAGCCCGATGGTCGCGCTGCCGCGCTCGGCGACCGCCTCGCACCGGACCTCGTACCCGACCTGGAAGTTCACGAACACCTCGACGTCGGCGATCGCACCGTTCGCCAGCTCGAACACGGCCAGCTGCGGATCGAGTACGCCGTCCGCGACCAGGCTCGTCGGCTTCGGCGTGTGCACGGTGATCCGGGTGATCTCGGCGCCGAACAGCCAGCGGGCGACGTCCACCTCGTGCACCATCGAGTCGCGGACGATCATCTCGCTGCGGAACGACGGCACGGAGGTCTTGTTCCGGTGCACGTTGTGCAGCAGCAGCGTCCGCCCGAGGTCCCCCGAGTCGAGCAGCTGCTTCAACGCGGCGTACTCCGGGTCGAACCGGCGCATGAACCCGACCTGGATCAGCTGCCGGCCGAGCTTGTGTTCGGCCTCGACCACCTGCAGCGACGACGCCGCGTCCATCGTCAGCGGCTTCTCACAGAGCACGGGCTTCCCGTGGTCCAGGCACGCGAACAGTTGCTCGGCGTGCACGGACCCCGGCGAGGCGAGGATCACCGCGTCGACATCGTCGGCGGCGATCAGCTCCAGCGGATCCTCCACCACCCGGACGTCGTCGCCGTACGCCGGACCGCCCGAGTGCCGCGCCGTACTCCCCGGCTCGCCACCCAGGCCCTCCGTCAACCGGGCGGCCAGCGCCTCGGCCCGGCCCTGATCGGCGTCGGACACCGCAACCAGCCGGGCGCCCGACGTCTTCCGCGCGACGCGCTCGGCATGGTCGGCGCCCATCACCCCGACGCCGACGACGCCGACCCTCAGGTCACTCATCGTCCCTCCCCTGTGGTTCGTCCACGACCACTCCAGGATCGATCTCCCGCAGCTCGTGGCTCAAGGCCTCCAGCTCGGAACCGCCGGCCATCTCGGTGGTCAGCTGCTCCAGCGTGATCTCCGACCGGTGCGTGTCCAGCGCCACCCGGCCGAGCTTCAGCACCACGAAGTGGTTGCCGACCAAGTACGCGTGGTGCGGGTTGTGGGTGATGAAGATGACCCCGATGCCCGCGTCGCGGGCCTTCACGACGTACTTCAGCACCACACCCGACTGGTTCACCCCGAGCGCCGCGGTCGGCTCGTCCAGGATCAGCACCTTCGCGCCGAAGTGGATCGCGCGGGCGATCGCGACGCACTGCCGCTGGCCGCCGGACAGCTTCCCGACCGGCTGCTCGAGGTCCGGGATCGAGATGCCCATCTTGATCAGCTCGTCCTGGGCGATCCGCTTCATCGCCGCCGCGTCGAGCTGGCGGAACGGGCCCTTGGCGATCTCGTTGCCGAGGAAGAAGTTCCGCCAGACCGACATCAGCGGCGCCAGCGCGAGGTCCTGGTAGACGGTCGCGATCCCGGCGTCCAGCGACTCCCGCGGCGACGAGAAGTGCCGCTCCTGCCCGTGCACCGACATCCGCCCGGAGGTGTAGTCGTGCAGGCCGGCGATGATCTTGATCAGCGTCGACTTGCCCGCGCCGTTGTCGCCCAGCACGCAGGTGATCTCGCCCTGCCGGACCGCCAGCGACACCCCGCGCAGCGCGTGGATGTTGCCGTAGCTCTTGCCGACGTCCTCGAGCAGCACGATCGGCGTGTTCGGGCTGGTCGCCGCGTCGTCCGCGAACGGTTCCGTGGTGGTCATCGCGCCTCCGCCCGGTTCTTCACGACCAGGTTCACAATCGTTGCCAGCAGCAACATGACGCCGAGGAACGCCTTGAACCAGTCCGGGTTCCAGCCGGCGTACACCACCCCTAGCTGGACCATGCCGAAGATCAGCGCGCCGACCGCGCCGCCGACGACGGAGCCGTAGCCGCCGGTCAGCAGGCAGCCGCCGACGACCGCGGCGATGATGTACAGGAACTCCTTGCCGACGCCCTCACCGGACTGGACGACGCCGTTCTGCACGAAAAGCAGCTGCATGCCGGTGAACCACGCGAAGAACCCGACCGCCATGAACAGGCCGATCTTGACCTTCTTCACCGGTACGCCGACCGCCCGCGCGGCCGCCGCGTCGCCGCCGACCGCGAAGATCCAGTTGCCGATCTGCGTCTTGAGCAGCACCCAGGCGGCGATCGCGACGAACACGATCCACCAGACCACGATGATCTTCACCGTGATGCCGCCGAGCTTGAACTCGGACGCGAAGATCGCCTTCGCCGCGCCGAACCCGTCCATGTCGCTGATCGAGTTCGACGCGACGGCGCCGGAGGTGAGCCGGGTGACCGCGATGTTCAGGCCCTGCAGGATGAAGAACGTGCCCAGCGACACCAGGAAACTGGGCAGTCCGGTCCGCATCAGCAGCCAGCCGTTGAACGCGCCGATCGCCAGCGAGAGCGCCAGCGCGACGACCACGCCGACCCACACGTTCAGGCTGAACTGGTAGGCGAAGATGCCCGCGGTCAGGCCGGACGTCGTCACCGCGACGCCGGCCGACAGGTCGAACTCGCCGCCGATCATCAGCAGCGACACCGGCACCGCCATCACACCGATCAGCGCCGCCTGGTAGAGGATCGTGCCGGTGTTGTCGATGTCACGGAACGGCGGCGCCGCGATCAGGAAGAACACCAGGATCACGGCCGCGCCGACAAGCGATCCGATCTCCGGCCGGCTGAGCAGCCGGGCACCAAGCGACCGGGCCGAGACGCGGTCGTCCGCCGAAGTGGGCGAGGTGATGGTCGATGCCATGGCGCTACCTCAGCGGGTCCCGGCCTCGGCGAACTTCAGCACCGTGGCGATGTTCGACTTGTCGATGAACGCCGGTCCGGTCAGCGTCGCCTGGCCACCGCCGATGGTGTTGCCGTTGGTCTTGTAGAGCCAGATCGCGTCGACCGCGAGGTAGCCCTGCAGGTACGGCTGCTGGTCGACGGCGAACTGCACGGTGCCGTCCTGGACCGCCTTGGCCATCTCCTTGCTCATGTCGAAGCTGCCGACCTTCGCCGAGGAACCCGCGTCCTTGACCGCCTGCACAGTGGTCAGGGCGATGCCGGCGTTCAGCGCGACCACGTAGTCGACGGACTTGTCGGCCTGCAGCTTCGAGGTCAGCGTCGCCTGGGTACCGGGCTGGTCGGTGCCGTTGACGTTCACGTTCTCGACGTTGCCGAACTTGTCCTTGATGCCCTGGCAGCGCGCCTCCAGGCTGACGTTGCCCTGCTCGTGGATCACGCAGAGCACCTTCTTCGCGCCGAGCTCCTTGAGCTTCTCACCGGTGGCCTGCCCGGCGATCCGCTCGTCCTGGCCGAAGTACCCGAGCGCGCCGGTGGTCTTCCACTGGTCGAGCCCGCCGTTCAGGATCGTCACCGGGATACCGGCCGCGATCGCCTTCTTGACGTTCGGGATCACCGCGTCGGGCTTGTTCAGCGTGACCGCGATGCCGTCGACCTTCGAGTCGATCGCGGTCTGCACCAGGTTCGCCTGGGCCGCGCCGTCCGGGTCGGCGGAGTACTGCAACTCGATGTTGTCCTTCTTCGCGGCCGCCTCGGCGCCGCGCCGGACGATGTCCCAGAAGGTGTCGCCGGGGCCCGAATGAGTGATCAGGGCAACCTTCATCCGCGGCGTGTCGGCGACGCTGCCACCGCTGCCGCCGGAGCTCTGCTCCTTCTGCTTGCCGCCGGAGGAGCTGCATGCGGCCAGCGCCGCGGCAAGCGCGACGGCCGCGACCGTGGCGACCGCCTTCTTCTGCCACCGAACCATGAGTTGGTACCAGCCTTTCGGGTGTTTCTTGCGTGGGACCCGAGAGTGTCACACTCCCGCGGCCTTCAGTTCGATTCGCCACCTCCGTGTGACCTCAGATACGCGAGCGTCCGCTCGGCGATCGGCAGCGGTACGTCGGGGGCGCACGGGTACATGTCCTGCTCGACGATCGCGAACACGTCGGCGTCCAGCCCGGCAAGCGCTTCCAGCACCGGCGGCAGCTCCGGTACGCCGTCCGGCGGCTCGCGGAACACGCCCCGCCGTACCGCTTCGTCGACGCTCAGGCCCTCGGCCTCCACCGCGGCGAGGACGTCCGGATCCACCTGCTTCAGGTGCACGTAGCCGATCCGGTCCGGGTACTTCCGGATCAGCTCGAGATTGTCGCCGCCGCAATAGCTGATGTGGCCGGTGTCGAGGCACAGGTTCACGTACGCGGGGTCGGTCTCGGCGAGGAAGCGCTCGACGGTGTCCTGCGTGTCGACGTGCCCGTCCGCGTGCGGGTGGTACTGGGTCCGCAGCCCGAACTCCTCGGTCAGCCTTCGGCCCAGCTCGGTCACCGCCCGGCCGTGCTTCGCCTGACCTTCGTGGTCGAGCCGTTCCTCGACGATCTCGCCGTTGTCACCGCGCCACATCGACGGCATCACGACCAGGTGCTTCGCCCCCATCGCCGCGGTCAGCTCGGCCGTCTTCGCGACGTCACGCCAGGTCGACTCCCAGCCGTCCGGGCGGTGCAGCTGCTCGAAGGTGGTCCCCGCGGTCATGGTCAGGCCGCGCCGGTCCAGCTCGTCCTTCAACCGGACCGGGTCGGTCGGGAGGTACCCGTACGGCCCGAGCTCGATCCGGGTGTAGCCGGCGGCAACGACCTCGTCGAGAAACCGCGTCCACGGCGTCTGCTGTGGGTCGTCGGCGAACCAGACACCCCAGGAGTCCGGCGCCGTACCGATGGTGACCATCAGTTGACTCCGTCCGCCGGCGAAAGGTACGGACGCTGCGCCTTCTTGCTCTCCTCGTACGACGCCGCGGCGTCCTGCGTCGTCCGCAGCTCCGATACCTCGCTGACCGGGACGTCCCACCAGGAGTCGCTGTCCGGCCCGCCGATCAGCGGATCGGTGGTGACGTGGATCGCGATCGGCCCGGTGGCCGCCTTCGCGGTGCGGACCGCCTGCTCCAGCTCGGTCCGGCTGTGCACGTCGATCACGTCGACGCCGAAGCTGCGCACGTTTGCGGCCAGGTCGATCGGCAGGTAGTCGCCGTCCAGCCGGCCGTCGCCGGTGCGCTTGCGGTACGCCGTACCGAACCGCTGCGAGCCGAGCGACTCCGACAGCGCGCCGATCGACGCGAACCCGTGGTTCTGCACGAGGACCACGATGATCTTGATGTTCTCCTGGACCGCGGTGGCCAGCTCGCTGGACATCATCAGGTACGACCCGTCGCCGACCAGCACGAACACGTCGCGGTCCGGGGCGCCGAGCCGGACACCGAGTCCACCGGCGATCTCGTATCCCATGCAGGAGAAGCCATATTCGACGTGGTATCCCTTCGGATCGCGCGTCCGCCACAGTTTGTGGAGGTCGCCGGGCATCGACCCGGCCGCGCAGACCACCACATCAGACGCCGCCGACAATTCGTTGACGGTGCCGATCACCTCGCCCTGGGTGAGCAGCCCTTCGGCCGCCTGCCGGTCGGCCGAGGGCCGGAAAACTGCGTCGACAGTTCCGTTCCAGTTCCTGGTGAGTTCCTGGGTTTCCGCGGTGTACTTGGCGCCAACAGACCACTCGCCGAGCGCGGATCCCAACGCCACAAGGGCTTCCCGCGCATCGGCCACCACCGGGAGGCCGGCATGCTTAGTGCTGTCGAAACGCGCCACGTTGATGTTCAGGAACTTGACCTGCGGATGCTGGAACGCGGTCCGCGACGCCGACGTGAAGTCGCTGTAGCGGGTGCCGATCCCGATCACCAGGTCGGCGTCCCGGGCCAGCGCGTTGGCTGCCGTGGTCCCGGTCGACCCCACCGCGCCCACCGACTGCGGGTGATCGTAGCTCAGCGATCCCTTACCCGCTTGGGTTTCCGCCACCGGGATCCCGGTCCGCTCGGCGAAGTCCCGCAGTGCGTCCTCGGCGCCCGAGTAGTGCACGCCGCCGCCGGCCACGATCAGCGGCCGCTGCGCAGACCGGAGGAGATCTACCGCCTTGTCGACAATTGATGCCTCCGGCAAGGGGCGTGCGACGTACCAGGTGCGCTCCGCGAAGAGCTCGTCCGGCCAGTCGTAGGCCTCGGCCTGCACGTCCTGCGGCAGCGCCAGCGTCACCGCCCCGGTCTCGACCGGATCGGTGAGCACACGCATCGCGTTCATCAGCGCCGACGGCAACTGCTCCGGCCGCCACACCCGGTCGAAGTACTTCGACACCGGGCGGAAGGCGTCGTTGACCGACACGTCACCGGCGCCGAAGCTCTCCAGCTCCTGCAGCACGGGTGTCGCCACCCGGGTCGCGAACACGTCCGAAGGGAGGATCAGCACCGGCAGCCGGTTGATCGTGGCCAGGGCCGCGCCGGTCACCATGTTGGTCGAGCCCGGACCGACGCTTGCCGTGCAGGCGTAGGTCTGGAGCCGGTCGCGGGTCCGGGCGAAGGCCGCCGCCGTATGCACCATCGCCTGCTCGTTACGGGCCAGGATGTACGGCAGCGCCTTCGGGTCCTGGAGTTCGGACTGCAGCAACGCCTGGCCGACCCCGGCCACGTTGCCGTGACCGAAGATCCCGAGGCTCCCCGCGATCAGCCGCTGCCGTACCCCGTCCCGCTCCGAGTACTGGACGCTCAGGAATCGCACCAGGGCCTGCGCGACCGTGAGACGCACCGTCATGAGTCTTTCCCTCCAAAAGGCAACCGAGGATCGATATGTTGCGCATTCCACAACTCGCGGACCCACGCATGCTGCGGGTCGTCGGTGATCAGCCACCGGCGTTCCGTGCCGGGTCCGGCCATCACGTTCAGGTAGTACATGTCGTAGCCGGGCGGCGCCATCGCCGGGCCGTGCCACCCGTGCGGGACCAGCACGACGTCGCCGGTCCGGACCTCGGCGAGGACGTCGATCGGCCGCTCCTCGGTGCCGTAGACCCGCTGGTAGCCGATCGGATCGTTGCCCTTGACACCTTCCGGGACGTCGTCGGACAGCTGCAGCTCGAAGTAGTAGATCTCCTCGAGCTCGCTCTCCTTCCCCGGCCGGTGCTCGTCGTGCTTGTGCGGCGGGTAGGACGACCAGTTGCCGGCCGGCGTGATCACCTCGCAGGCGATGATCGAGTCCGCGTCGAGCACCCCCGGCGTACCGAAGTTCCGCACCTGGCGGGACGCGACGCCGGCGCCGCGCAGCTCGGTCTCCACCTCGTCCGCGGCGACCCGACGGAACGGGTGGTCCGCCGCCGCCTTCGCGTGCGGGAACGCGATCCGCGCCCCACCGGCGCTGACCACGGCGAACGTCGAGTTCCGCGGTACGTACGCGAGATCCGTCGTACCGGCGAACACGTCCGCCCGGCCGCCGAGCGGGACGGATTCGCCGTCCACGATCACCTCCGCGGACCCGCTGAGCGGCAGCACGATGTACTCGCAGTCCCCGGTGTCGATCTCCACCGACTGCCCGGGCAGCAACGTCCGTACCAGCAGGCCGCTGTGATGCCAGTCCGGCTCACCGGGCCGTACCACCACGTCGTACCCGTCGCCCACCGCCGTACCGGCCGGCCGAACCCATTCAGTCATCCCAATCGCCCTTCGTCGGAAACCCCGAGCGCCCGGGGGCCGGTCATGTGGTGCTGCCGTGCACCAGCGCAGCCGCGTGGTCGACCGCCGCGGCCACATCGCCGTCCGGCGGGAACAGCAAGGCCCGCCCCACCACGAGCCCACGCACCGACGGCAGCTCGAGCGCCTTGCCCCACGAGGCGTACGTCGCCTCCGGGGCCGCGGTCGGGTCACCGCCGAGCAGCAGCGTCGGCAGGGTCGTTGCCTCCATCACCCGCTCGAGTTCGTCGACGACCGGCAGCTTGAGCCACGTGTAGGCACTCGTCGCACCGAGCCCCGACGCGATCTGGATCGACTTGATCACCGAGTCCGGATCGAGCAGGTTCGTCACCCGCCCGTCCTCACCCCGTGTCGACCAGAACGGCTCGACCATCGCCATCAACTTGTGCTCGGCCAGCCCGGTCACCGCCGCGGCACTGCTCTCCAACGTCGCCACGGTCCCCGGATCCGCCAGATCGATCCGGGTCAGCATCTTCCCGCCGTCGAGCCGCCGCCCCGCGATCTCCGCAGCCGTCCGGTACGCCGTGAACCGATCGTCCAACTCGAACGCCGACCCCTGCAGCCCGCCCCGGTTCATCGACCCGATGACGACCTTGCCCTCCAACGCCCCGAGCAGCAACAGATCCTCGAGCACATCAGGCGTAGCCAGTACCCCGTCCACCCCCGGCCGCTGCAACGCGACCACCAACCGAGCCACCAACTCCACCCGGCTCCCCATGGCCATCCGCTCGCCCCGAACCCCCAACGCCCCCCGCGCCGGATGATCCGCAGCCACAATCAAAAGCCGTCCGTCCTCCCCCACCAACGCCCGAGTCCGCCGCCGCAACCACCCCTCAGCCACCCGCCCCGGCTCCCGAACCCGAACCTCCGTCAACTCCCGAACCCGCCCCGCAACCAGATCCCACCCACCCCGCAACCCAACCCCACGCCCACCCTCAGCCGAGTCCCCCCACACCGCCTCATCACCCACAACCTCTGCACCACCGGCCGACTCTGCACCACCACCCTGCGCACCCTCGCCACCTGCAACTGCTCGGCCCTCCGCAGCAACAACACCCGCGGCAATTGCACCTGTGGCAACTGGACCTGCAACCACTCCTGCTGCAGCTCCCCCCACACCTCCTGCAGCACCACCGGAAGCACCTGCCCCGGCGACCGCGGACGTACCAGCTTCATCCGCTCCGGCCATCCCCAAGACAACTCCGGCCCCATCTGCCTCCTGCGAGCCATCACCGGCGTTCACAGCAGCCCCAGCACGCATGCCGTCTCCAGCACCGTCCCGCGGACCCACGGCCCGCTCCAGATCTCCCGAACCATCCCCGCGCGCCCCACTCGCCGGCGACTCCTCCCCATCACCCACACGCTCACCCGGCGCGCCCAACCCAGCACCCACTCCAGCAACAGCACCCGTCAGCCCAGCGCTCTGAACACCCGCCGCATCCTCCTGCTGACCACCGCCAGGCGACCGCTCACCCCGACCGCCCTCGCCCCGATCAGCCCCACCCCGCTCGTCGACCTGCTCACCAACCCCTTGCTGGCCCCGCGCCTGCTCGGCCAACGAAGCACCAGCGTCGAACTGCTCCCCCGAAAGCGTCTCCGCCGAGAGCTCTCCTCCCGAGCCCTGTTCACCCGCGAGCTGTCCTACCGAGTCCTGCTCCACCGAGAACTGTCCTGCCGAAGCCCGTTCCACGGCAGACTGTTCTGCCGAGGACCGTCCCACGGCAGCCTGCTCTGCGCTGGACTGCTCCACCTGAGGCTGTTCTGCCCGAGGCTCCTCCGCCCGGGACCCCTCCGCCCGAGGCTGCTCCGGCTGGAGTTGTTGCACCGAGGACCGTCCCACGGCGAGCTGCTCTGCGCCGGACTGCTCCACCAGCGGCTGTCCTGCCCGAGGCTGCTCCGGCTGGGGCTGTTCCGGCTGGGGTTGTTGCGCCTCGGGCTGTTGTGCCTGGGGTTGCGTGGCTTGGGGCGGGCGGCGGGTGGAGATGTTTGCCTGTTGAGGACCGCGTACGGTTTGCCCACTCAGCTGATGCCCGAGCGGAGCACCCGACGTACCTGACAGTCCACCACTCGCGGAGGACGACTCAGCTGCAGGCAGCGCTCCACTCGCCGCCAGCTGCCCCGGCGCCGTCTCCTCGTCCCCCATCGAGCGCCCACCGTCGGACGTCTGCCCGCCACGAGCCGTCTGTTCACGGCCGGGCTGCTCGTCCTGCGGAGCGCGGTTGGCTCGAGCTTCGTCGCCCGCAGCCTCACCAGCAGGCGCCTGCTGCGAACGGGCGCCGCTCGCAGCAGGCGGATCAGCAGGCAGGTTGAGACTTCCTATGACGGTTGTCTGACCATCGGGGCTCGCGCTGATCAGAACCGTCGCGTCGTCCGGTCCGACAGCATCAGGACGGCGTCCTACGACAGTCGGGTCGTTCACGCCAACATTCGCGTCGGTCGAATCCGAAATCACCGTCGGATCGTCAGGCCCCGGCACACCAGAGTTGCCGGACTGCTCCACGCCGGCCGCGTCGGCCCGCGGCACGATCACAGTCGGCTCGTTCGACCCGGCATACGCCCCCGCACTCAAGTCATGCGGCCGCCGCGCAACCACCGTCGGATCATTCGCCCCGACAGCCCGCCCGCCCTGCTCATCCACACCAACACCACGAGCCACGTCATCCCGCGCCACCCCACGACCACCCGCCTCACCAGACGCCGCCCCACGAGCCACATCACCCGCCGACGCACCTCCAGCCCTCACGTCACCAGACGCCGCACCACGCGGACCCACGTCACCCGGCGCCGAGCCACGCGGACCAACAGCACCAGATGCTGCATCGCGCGGGCCGGCACCAGACGCTGCGCCGCGCGTGCTCGCACCACCATGTGCTGCGCCGCGGGGACCCATGTCGGCAGATGCTCCGTCGCCTGGACCCGCGGTGCGGGGCATTTCGGCGGGCGGCGTCTGGGAAGCCGTGTGGGGAGTGCGGTGTGACGCGGCCGGTGCGTCGGCGGAGGGGTTGGGGTATTGGGGGTAGTCGGTGGGGGCTACCCACCAGGTGCCTTGCGGTTGGGGTGGGGTGATGACGGTTGGGTCGTCGGGGGCGGGGGTGCGGGGGGTCAGGACCGTGGGGTCGCTGGTGGTGGGGGTGAGGACGGTGGCGTCCGGGTCTTCGGTGGGGATGGTGGTGTCCGGGTGTTGGGTGGGGCGGCGGATGGGGATGGGGCGGGCTTCCTCGGAGTACCGGTCGTCGGTGGATCGGTCATGGGTGGGCCGGTCGTGGGTGGGCCGGGCTCCGGTGGGCCGACCTTCCGGTCGTTGGCCTTCGGCTGGCTGGTTGTTGGTTGGCTCGCCTTCCACGCGCGGGTCTTGGGGGGTGGAGGGGGAGTTCTCGTTGTCGGGGGTCATGCTTGGGGTCCGAGGTGGGTGAGGACTTCTTCGGTTGTGGGCATGGCGGTGGAGCATTCGAGGCGGCCGGCTACGAGGGCGCCGGCGGTGTTGGCGAAGCGGATGATCTTTTCGAGGGGCCAGCCGGATAGGAGGCCGTGGCAGAGGGCGCCGCCGAAGCCGTCGCCGGCGCCCAGGCCGTTGACCACCTCGACGGGGTACGGCGGGACTTCGACGCGTTCGTCGCGGGTGCGGGCGAGGGTGCCGCGGGGACCCTGCTTGACGACGGCCAGGTCGAGGCCGCGGTCGAGGAGGGCCTGGGCGGCCTTGTCGGGGTCGGTTTCGCCGACGGCGACCTCGCACTCCTCGCGGTTGCCGACGGCAACTGTGCAGTGCTCCAGGGCTCGCGAGACCTGCTCGTGCGCCTCCGAAGGGTCCGCCCAGAACATCGGGCGGTAGTCGAGGTCCAGCACGGTCAGCGGTTTGCGGCCGCGGGCTTCCCAGGCGGCGAAGTGCGACGAGCGCGAGGGTTCGGCGGAGAGGCCGGTGACGGTGGACCAGTAGATGCGGGCGTCGCGGATCGCGTCCAGGTCCAGCTCGGAGGGGTTGATGACGAGGTCGGGGGCTTTGGGGAAGCGGTAGAAGTACAGCGGGAAGTTGTCCGGCGGGAAGATCTCGCAGAACGTGATCGGGGTCGGCAGGTCGTCGACGGGGCTGACGAAGCGATCGTCGACGCCGAGCTCGCCGAGGGTGCGGTGGATGAAGGTGCCGAACGGGTCGTTGCCGGTGCGGCTGATCACCGCCGATTTCCGGCCGTGGCGGGCCGCGGCGACGGCGACGTTGGTCGCGCTCCCGCCGAGGAACTTCCCGAACGAGGTCACATCCTCCAGGTGCGTCCCGAGCTGCAGCGGGTAGAGGTCGACCCCGATCCGCCCGATCGTCAGTACGTCCAGCTGTACGTCGTCCACCATCAGACCTTCCCATCCCGCCGGTCCGTCGGTACCCCGCATCCCCCGCAACCACGCAGTGTCATCGGACCGTCGCCGCGATCTCGTGCAGATGGGCGATGCTGGCGCGGACGTCGGCGAGCGGGCCCTCGCCGGTCGGGCGGTCCTGCAGGATCGTGTCCTGTTCGAGGACGTACCAGCCGCCGTACCCGGACTTCTCGAGCGTGCTGACGATCGTGGTGATGTCGATGTCGCCCAAGCCCAACGGCCGATAGAGACCGGCCCGTACGGCGTCCGTGTACGTGACCTCGCCCGCCTGCACCCGGGCGGCCCACGCGGCGTCGACGTCCTTCAGGTGGGTGTGCCGGATCCGCGCGGCGTTGTCGACCGCGAGCGCGACCGGGTCGACCCCGCCGATCAGCAGGTGGCCGGTGTCGAGGGTGAGCCCGATCGACGACCCTTCCAGTACCCGCGCGACGTCGTCCGCGTTCTCGACCATCGTCCCGACATGCGGGTGGATCGTCGCCAGGACACCGCGCGAGGCCGCGAGGGCGGACAGCTTGTCGAGGTTCGCGAGCAAGGTGCTCCACCCGGCGGCGTCGAGCACCGGCCGGTCGTCGTACCCGTCCTGGCCCGTCGCCGCGGCGAGCACCAGCGTCCCGGCGCCGGCCGCCACGAACCCGTCCAGCGCGCGCAGCACCTCGTCCGAAGGATCGCCTTCGTGCAGTACGACGGGAACGAACCCGCCGACCGCGCGCAGTCCGACGTCCGCGAGGGTCTTGGCCTTGTCGGACGGGTCGTCGGGCAGGAACCCGTCCGGGCCGAACTCGGTCGCGGCGAGCCCGGCCTCACGCATCTCGGCGAGCACGGTCGCGGCGTCGTACTGCCAACCCCATCCCGGCACCTCGCAGACGCCCCAGGAGATCGGGGCGCCGGCGATCCGGGCAGCAATTTCGGTCATGTGAACAGGCCCCTCAGAGCGTGACGATGCGGTTTTCGTGGCGGGACAGCTCGCAGGCGTCGGCGATCCGGGACGCGGCGAGCGCGTCGCGGACCGTGCACGGTACCTCGCGGGTCCCGGCGACGACCTCGGTGAACGCGGTCAGCTCGGCGACGTACGCGGGCTGGAACCGGTCCATGAACGTCATGTGCGGCGGCCCCTCGGGGAACGCGACGCCCGGTTCGGCCGAGCGCAGCGCGGTGTGCGCGTCGAGGCCGACGGCGAGCGAGCCGAGGCTGCCGTGGAGCTCCATCCGTACGTCGTGCCCGGCGCCGTTGTACCGGGTCCCGCTGACCGCGACGAACGTGCTGTCGTCGAGGGTCAGCAGCGCCGCGGCCGAGTCGACGTCGCCGTACTCACCGAAGAATGTCTCGCCGCGGTTCGCGCCGGTCGCGTAGACGCTGACCACCTCGCGGCCGGTGACGTACCGGATGATGTCGAAGTCGTGCACCGTGCAGTCGCGGAAGAAGCCGCCGCTCTGCGGGATGTAGTCCTGGTGCGGCGGGAACGCGTCGTTCGTGTTCGCCCGGATGTGATGCACGAAGCCGAGTTCACCGGACGCGACGGCGGCCCGCGCCGCCTGGTAGCCGGCGTCGAACCGGCGCTGGAAACCGATGTGTACCGGCACCGTCGACGCCTCGACCAACTCCACCACCCGCGACGTCTCCGCCAGGTCCAGCGCGACCGGCTTCTCGCAGAACGTCGGCACCCCGGCCGCCAGCCCCGCCTCGATCAGGGACGCGTGCGCGGACGTCGCGGCCGCGATCACGAACCCGTCCAGCTCCGAGGCCAGCAGCGCCGGTACGTCGGGGGCCGACAACACGCCCAGTTCCTTCGCGACCGCCTCGGCGCGGGCGGGGTCCGCGTCGGCGACGACCACCTGATCCACCGCCGGCAAACCCTTCAGCGTCGCGGCATGGAACGCCCCGATCCGCCCGACCCCGACCAACCCGATCCGCATCGGCACAGCCCTCTCGCGTCAGCGCGCGCCCCGGCGGCGCGCTGGCTGTCAGCCTTCCGGGCCCGTGGCGGGGGTGTCAATACTTTGTTAACACATTCTCACGTACAGACATGACCAGGTAGCATCCGCCCATGAACGTCCCGATCCAGCTCGATCGGAGCAGCCCGGTGCCGTTGTACCACCAGCTGGCCGAGCAGCTGACCGCCGCCATCACGGACGGCCGGCTGCGCCCGGGCGACCCGTTCGAGAACGAGATCGGCATGTCGGACCGGCTGAGCCTGTCCCGGCCAACCGTCCGCCGGGCGATCTCCGAGCTGGTCAACCAGGGCCTGCTGGTCCGCCGCCGCGGCATCGGCACCACGGTCGCGAACCAGATGGTGCACCGCAAGGCCGAGCTGACCAGCCTGTACGACGACCTCGTCCGCGAGGGCCGGACGCCGCACACCGAAGTACTCGCGCTGGACACCAAGGCGCAGGACGACCGCGCCGCCGCCGTCCTCGAACTCCCGCCCGGCACCCCGCTGGTCTCGATCGTCCGGCTCCGGTACGCCGACGACCTGCCGCTCGCGATCCTCCGCAACTGGTTGCCCCCGGCCCTCGACGACCTCTCCCTCGATGACCTCACCAACGACGGCCTGTACGCCGTCCTCCGCGCCCGCGGCATCCGCCCGACGGTCGCCCGGCAGCGGATCGGCGCCCGCAACGCGACCGCCGAGGAACGCCGCACCCTGCACATGTCCAAGGCCGAACCCCTGGTCACGATGACCCGCGCCGCCTACGCCGCCGACGGAACCCCGGTCGAATACGGCAGCCACTGCTACCGAGCCGACCAGTACTCCGTCGACGTCGTCGTCTCCGAACGCTAGAGGGCGTCCGAGCACCCCGCCCCGTAGCGAGGAGGTGCCGTGCCGAGCGCCCCGCAGTAGGCACGGGGTGCTCGGACGGCCTCTAAGCCTGGTTCGCCAGCAACGTGCGGACCAGGCGGAGGCCTACTGAGAGGTGGGCCAGTTCGGGACCTTCGATTTCTACGATTTCCTCGAGCATGGTGGCGGCTCGGGAGAGGGCTGCGGCGTTGCGGTCCTGCCAGGTGATGACGCGGTCCTCGGGTTCGGCGGCGGCGTCGGTGGTGGCGAGGACCTGGCGGGTGAGGCGGGCGTGGACCGAGTGCAGGTCGTCGCGGAGGGCGGCGCGGGCCATCGTCTGCCAGCGGTCGGTGCGGGGCAGGCCGATGATGCGTTCGAGGAAGCGGCCGAGTTGCAGGCGTTCGCCGAGCGCGAAGTGCACCTTGGCGACCTCGAGGATGTCGAGGTCGTCGGTGGACGCGGTCTCGACGATGCCGAGACCGGCGTACGCCGGCGGCAGCACCGCGATCCGGGTCGCGAAGTCCTCCGCGACCCCCTTCTGCACCAGGGCTTCCCGGCGTTGCTCGAACAGCGCCAGCTCCCGGCCGCGCAGCACCTCGGGCAGCGCCGCGGTCAGCTTCGCGATGCCGGGACCGAAGTACTCGATCAGCTCCTCGATGTCCACCGGAGGCCGCCGGTTCGACACCAGCCAGCGGGTCGCGCGTTCGACCAGCGTGCGGGTCTCCAGCCGCATCCCGGTCTGCGTCTCGGCGTCGACCACGTTGTCGAGCTCGGCATTCGCCGCGAGCAGTTCGGGCTGCGAGAAGATCCGCGAGGCCGCGAGGTTCGCGCGGACCACGTCCTCCTCGTTGCCGCCGGTCTCCAGCGAGAGCCGGTGGTACGCCGTGATGCCGGACGTGTTCACGAACTCGTTCACGACCTGCGTGGTGATGATCTCGCGGCGCAGCTGGTGGCTCTGGATCTGGTCCGCGAACCGTTCCTGGATCGCCTTCGGGAAGTAGCTGGCGAGCTTGTGCTTCAGGAACGGGTCGTCCGGCAGCGACGTCTTGAGCAGCTCGGCTTCCATCACGATCTTGGTGTACGCGATCAGCACCGACAGCTCCGGCGACGTCAGCCCGCGGCCCTCGGCCTTGCGGCGCTTGAACTCCGGGATGCTCGGCAGGAACTCCAGCTGCCGGTCGAGCAGCCCCTGGCGCTCCAGCCGCCGCACCCAGTCCTGGTGGACGTGCAGCAACGCCGGCGCCTGCGCGGTCGCGTTGGCGAGCGCGATGTTCTGCCGGTAGTTGCTCTTCAGCACCAGCGCGCCGACCTCGTCGGTCATCGACGCGATGATGTCGTTGCGCTGCTTCTCGGTCAGGTCGCCGTCCGCGACCACCTTGTCCAGCAGGACCTTGATGTTCACCTCGTGGTCGGAGGTGTCCACGCCGGCCACGTTATCGATGAAGTCGGTGTTGATCCGGCCGCCGCGCGCGGCGTACTCGATCCGGCCGAGCTGGGTGCAGCCGAGGTTGCCGCCCTCGCCGACGGCCCGGGCGCGCAGGTCGGCGCCGTTGACCCGGATCGCGTCGTTGGCCTTGTCACCGACGTCCGCGTTCGTCTCGTTCGACGACTTCACGTAGGTGCCGATGCCGCCGTTCCAGAACAGGTCGACCGGCGCCTTCAGGATCGCGTTCATCAGCTCGGTCGGCGTCAGCGTCGGCGAACCGCTCTCGATCCCGAGCACTTCCCGAACCTGCGCGGAGATCGGGATCGCCTTGTCGGTCCGCGGGTACACCCCGCCGCCGGTCGAGATCAGCGACGCGTCGTAGTCGGCCCACGACGACCGTGGCAGGTCGAACAGCCGCCGGCGCTCGGCGAAGGAAGCCGCAGCCTCCGGCGCCGGGTCCAGGAAGATGTGCCGGTGGTCGAAGGCGGCGACCAGCCGGATGTGCTCGGACAGCAGCATCCCGTTGCCGAACACGTCACCGGACATGTCGCCGACGCCGACGACGGTGAAGTCCTCGTGCTGGCAGTCGTGGCCCATCTCGCGGAAGTGCCGCTTGACGGACTCCCAGGCGCCGCGGGCGGTGATCCCCATCGCCTTGTGGTCGTACCCGACCGAGCCGCCGGACGCGAACGCGTCGCCCAGCCAGAACCCGTAGTCCTTCGCGACCCCGTTCGCGATGTCGGAGAACGTCGCCGTGCCCTTGTCCGCGGCGACCACCAGGTAGGCGTCGTCCCCGTCGTACCGGACCACGGAAGCAGGCGGAACGATGTCACCGGCAACGATGTTGTCGGTGATGTCCAGCAGCCCGGAGATGAACGTCTTGTACGACGCGATGCCCTCGGCCAGCCAGGCGTCCCGGTCGACCGACGGATCCGGCAACTGCTTGGCGTAGAACCCGCCCTTCGCGCCGACCGGCACGATCACCGAGTTCTTCACCATCTGCGCCTTGACCAGGCCGAGCACCTCGGTCCGGAAGTCCTCGCGCCGGTCCGACCAGCGCAGGCCGCCGCGGGCGACCGCACCGAACCGCAGGTGCACACCTTCGACCTGCGGCGAGTAGACGAAGATCTCGTACGCCGGCCGCGGCTGCGGCAGGTCCGGGATCGCCTTCGGCTCCAGCTTCAGCGAGATATACGACCGCGGCTGCCCGTCCGGACCCGGCTGGTAGTAGTTCGTCCGCAGGGTTGCCTTCATCACGGTCAGGTACGACCGCAGGATCCGGTCCTCGTCCAGGCTCTGCACCGTGTCCAGCGCGGCCAGGATCTCCTTCTCCAGCTGATCCGTCCGCATCGTCCGGTCCGGGTCGTCGGCCGCACCGCGGGCCGGGTCGAAGCTGGTCTCGAACAGCTGCACCAGGAGGCTCGCGACGTCCACGTGGTTCAGGAAGGTGTTCTCGATGTAGTCCTGGCTGAACGGCGTACCGCCCTGGCGCATGTACCGCTGGTAGGCGCGCAGGATCGACACCTGCCGCCAGCTGAGGCTGCCGCGCAGGACGAGCGCGTTCAGCCGATCGGACTCGGCCCGGCCCTCCCAGACCGCCTGGAACGTGTCGGAGAACAGCGCGCGCAGTTCCTCGCGCTCCTCGCTGTCTTCCGGCGCCCGCAGCCCGAAATCGTAGATGTAGGCCATGCTCCCGTCGGCGCGACGGATCTCGTACGGGCGTTCGTCGACGACCTCGACGCCCATCGCGGACAGGTGCGGCAGGACGTGCGACAGCGACAGCGCCGACCCGGTGCGGTACACCTTGAAGCGGCGCTCGCCCTCCCACTCCTCCTCGATCGGGCTGTACAGCGACATGGCCAGCCCGTTCTCCGCGGGCAGCCCGTCGAGAACGTGGGCGTCGTTGACCGCGACGCGCGCGTCGAAGTCTTCCTTGTACGCCTCCGGGAACGCGTCGGAGTACCGCCGGAGGAGCTTGGTGACCGCGACGTCGCCGCCCTGCGCGTGCAGCGCCGCGGTGAAGTCGTCCTCCCAGGCCCGGGTCGCCTCGACGACCTGCTGCTCCAGGGTGTCCGCGTCGAACTCGCCGACCGTCTCGCCCTGCTTCATCCGGACGACGAAGTGCACGCGGGCCAGCACGGACTCGGTGACGTACGCCGCGTACGTGACGCTCTCGGCGCCGATGGCGTCCTTGAGGATCTGCTGCATGCGCAGCCGGACCGCCGTGGTGTAGCGGTCCCGCGGCAGGTACACCAGGCAGGACAGGTACCGGTTGTAGACGTCGCGGCGGATGAACAGCTTGACCGCGCGCCGCTCCTGCAGGTGCAGGACGGACTGCACGATCGGCAGCAGGTCCTCGACGGGCGCCTGCAGCAGCTCGTCGCGCGGGTAGGTCTCCAGGACGTCGAGCAGGCCCTTGCCGCTGTGGCTGTTCGGGTCGAAGCCGGTCAGCCGGAACAGCTCCAGCGCCTTGCGCCGCAGCACCGGCACCTGCATGACGCTCTCGGTGTACGCCGTCGACGACAGCAGCCCGATGAACCGGCACTCGCGGACCGGGTCGCCGTTCGCGTCGAACTCCTTGATGCCGACGTAGTCCAGGTAGGTCGAGCGGTGCACGGTGGAGCGCGAGTTCGCCTTGGTGAGGATCATCAGCTTGCGCTCGCGCGCCTTGGCGCTCACCTCGGGCGGGAGCTTGCCGGAGCCCGGCTTCGGGTCCGGCCGGAGGATGCCGAGGCCCGTCCCGGGCGTGCCGCGCAGGATGCCCTGGTCGCCCTCCATGGTGAAGTCGTACTCGCGGTAGCCGAGGAAGGTGAAGTGCTCGTCGGCCAGCCACTCCAGCAGCTCGCGCGCCTCCTCCACCTCGCTCTCCGGCACCGGCAGGTCCGCGGCGTGCAGGCCGGCCGCGATGCTGACCGCCTTCTCGTGCATCTTCGGCCAGTCCTCGACGGCCTCGCGGACGTCGTTCAGCACCTTGAGCAGCCCCTGCTCGAGCGCGCGGTGCTCCGCGACGTCGGCGATCCGCTCGATCTCCAGGTGCATCCAGCTCTCGCGGACCAGGTCGTGCTCGTCCGCGGCGGTGGTGTCGTCCAGGACCTCCTGCAGCGTGCCGGCGACGTCGCGCCGGACCACGAACTGCGGGTGGATCAGCAGCTGCAGCTCGAGGTTCCGCTCGGTGATCACCATCGACGCGGTGTCGACCAGGAACGGCATGTCGTCGACCACGATCTCGACCACGGTGCGGCCGTCCGCGGACCAGCCGTACTCCTCCGGGGTCGGGGTGAACACGTGCACCTTCGCGGTGCCCTGCGGCCGGGACATGGCCGACTTGTAATGGTGCCGCGCGGCCCCCAGGCAGTCGTTCGGCTGCCGCTCGGCGACGTCCTCGGCGGCGACGTGCCGGTAGTACTGCTCGAGGAAGGTCTTCAGCTTGACCGGGTCGACCACTTTGTCGTGCCCATGGGTCCCCGTGGCCACCGCCTTCGCGATCACATCGGCCTTCAGGACGTCCAGCTTGCTCTGCATTCCCCACCGTCTCCACACGTGACGTCGGCGTCGGCTCCCGCCGGACCGCACGACATTGTGCGGTCACTCAGAGATTAGTCCACCTTTGTCACTGGTGTGGTGTCGGGACGGGCCTGTCATCGTTTGGTCAGGCGCAGTGCCAGGGCCGGGCAGGCGAGGACTGCGCGGCGCGCGTCCGGCAGCTCACCGGCGGTGATCTCGCGCCCTCTCAGGACCGGGAAACCCCACTCGTCGAGGGCGATGTCGTCGGCCAGCAGCCCAGCACACAGGCCATGTCCGTCACAGCGGGTCCAGTCGATCTCGAGCTTGCTCATCGCGCACCCCCGAGCACCCCGAGCACGGGCCGGCCGCACCCCTGGTGGTTGAGATGCCGGCGTACGTCGTCCTCGAACACCTCGAGCGCCGATGTGAGGAACCTCGCAGTCCCGTCCGGGTGCGCACAGGCCCCGCGGCCCGGAACCAGCCCGAGATGCCGCTGCGCGTCGTACCAGCCCTCCGGGTCGCCGACGGTGATCCGGGCGAAGTCGTCGACCAGTGCGCCGAGGCCGAACACACACGGGCCGCACTGCCCGGCCGACTGACCTCTCAACCACTCGGCGACCCTGGTGACCTCTCCCAGCGGGCAGGTGTCGGAGCAGAGCGCCAGGACGATGCCCGCGGACACCTCCGGCCGTTGGAGCATCACGCCGTCGGTGTACGGCAGCCAGCGCCCGTGGTATCCGCCAAGAAGGACAGGGCCCCGTTCGGCACCGGCGTACTGCAGCACTGTGTCCAGCGGGACACCGTTCGGTGCCTCGAGTACGCCGGGGTGCTGGACGGCCCCGCCGATCGTCAGGAGCTGCGTACCGGGCTCCGTACTCACGCCGGTGCTGCTGTACCCACGAGACCCGAGCCGCGCGAGTACAGCGAGCTGTGCGAACGTCTCCACGTTCGAGAGGAACGTGGGGCGCCGGTGGTACCCCTTACGCGTCGGCAGCACCCGACGGCCCGGTGGTACGGCGGTACCGCCCTCCAGCACGCTCAACACCGCACGGGCCTCCCCCGCGACGAACCGGCCCGGTGTCTCGCGTACCTCGATCGCCAACCGGTCATCACGCTCCATCAGCGCCTCCCGGAGCGACCTGGCCGCCTGTTGGTCGTGAACGGCGATTAGTACGTGCGGTGCCCGCAGTGCGTGCGCCAGACCGACAGCACCGTCCAGGACGAGGTGTGGCGCGCGTGTGAGCAACAGGCGGTCCTTACGGCTCGCCGGCTCGCTCTCGGAACCGTTGACCACAACAGCTTCCACACCGCGCTTCGGGAGGTCCTGGAGCTTCAAAGCGACCGGAAACGCGGCACCACCGCGCCCTCTGAGCCCTACTGCTTCACACAGCCGCAGGTACTCGTCACGGGTCAGCTCAGGCTGCTGTCCGTGCGTCAGCAGGTGCCGCTGGAAGTCCAGACGTCCCTGCTCGAGTCCGGCAAGGACCCTGGCCTCACCAATCACTCTGACGTCGTCAACGGTGATCACTGGGTCCTCCAAACCCTTGTAGGTAGTGCATTGAGCCGGTAGGCACCCGCGGTTGCCACCGCAGCCAGGCAGCCGAGCGTGATGCCGAGCATCCACGGCGTACTGCGGTCCGTACCGGCCAGCAGTGCGTGACCGATGGACAGGAGCCACCCGACCGACGCAGCGATGTGCAGCTTGCGCCAGACCTTCGTGAACTTCTCGGACACCGCCAGCCGGCCACGTGCAGCTCCCACGAGTGACGCGAACACCAGGCTGTACAGAGCGAGCACTCCGACGACCATGGCGAACGGCCGGTAGCTGGAGCCGAACGGCCACACCAGGACGGACAGGCCGATACTCACGTAGCTGTCGGCGATCACCGCGAGCACGTGCGTCGCCAGCAGCACCAGGCCGGTAACAGCAGCCGAGCGGTGCACGTACTGCAGCCAGAACCGCCACCCTGCCGACCGCACGCGCGGCATCACCATGCCGAGCACGGCGGACAGCGTGAACATCACCATCGTGACCACGCCGGCAGCACGGGCCAGGTACCAGAGCGTCATCAGGCGGCCCTGCTCGCTGTCGGCCAGCCCGACAACTCGGTGACCTCGCCGTCCTCGTCGATCAACCGCGCCGGGTGCCCGGCCAGCTTCAGCCGGCCGAGCGCGGCATCCCCGGTCGCCACAAGTGCCGTACTGAAGGTGTTCGCCCGTACGGCGGTCGGCGCCCACACCGACGCGGTGCGGTACTTCCCTTCCGCCGGGCGGCCGGTCCGCGGGTCGATGACGTGGTGGCCGTACCCGGTCGGCGTCTGCCAGCGCCGTACCGTCCGGGTCGAGGTGGTCAGCCCGCCGTGCGCGAGCGACACGAGCACGCCGGGCGTCCCGGCGCGTTCGGCGACCGTGATCACCCAGGGCTTCTTCGGTGCACCGGCCGCGCGCAGGTCGCCGCCGATCTCGACCAGCACCCCGCAGCCGTACCGCTTGCTCAGCACGTTGGCGGCGCGGTCCGCGGTCCACGCCTTCGCGATCGCGCCGAGGTCGAGCGCACAGTCCTTCGGTACGCCGAGCATCGCGAGCTTCCGGTTCAACCGGACCTGCTGCCAGCCGGCGACCGGCTTGGGCTCGCCCGGCTGCTGCGGGAACCGGCGCCGTACCGTCTCGATGTCGGCGTCGTACCCGGCCGCGATCACGGCCTGCCCGACCGTGGGGTCGACCGCGCCGCCGCTGACCTGCGCCGCGACCAGGCTGACGTCGACCAGGTCGACCAGCAGCCGCGACACCGGTACGAGCGCACCGGCGCGGGTGTTGACGGCCGACAGCTCGGAGTCCGGGCGGAACCGGCTCGCGGCCTTGTCGACGCGGTCCATCAGCGTCTTGAGTTCACCGCAGGCAGCGCCGAGTACGGCCGGATCGTCCACGGTCAGGCGGACCGTGCAGCTCCAGGCGGACCACGTGCGGGTGGCGGTCATGAGCCGTTGCTCCCACCCTGCGAGGTCGAGTTCGAGCTCGTCGAGCCGAGACCGCTGCCGCTCGAACTGTTGTTGCCGGAACCAGAGCTAGAGCCTGAGCTCGAGCCGGAACTGGAGCTGGAACCTGAGCTCGACGAGCTGCTGTCGTCCGAGCTGCTCGACGACGTCGTCCCGGACGTACCGGTGCTGGTGCCGGAGTGCTTCGCCGAGACGACCGCGACCGAGACCCCGGTCGCGCCGACGCCGAGCACGGCGGTGGCGATCGCGGCGGCCGACGCGCGCCGCAGCCAGCGCGGACGGTTGGGCTGGGATTCATCTGTTCTGACCATGCCCCCAGAGTCGGCCGGGGCGCTTCAGCCGCACTCCAAGAGAAGATCAAGCCACCGTCAAGTTCTGCTGAAAGGTCTCTGAGAACAGTTCTCAGGAGCCCAGCGCGCAGTCGTTGTCGCAGTGCCGGCCGACCGCCGCGACGACCTCGTCCGCGGCCGCACCGAGCATCGCGAACCGCTCCGGCCCGAACACGTCGACGAAGAACTCCCGGACTCGCGCGGCATGTGCCGGCGCGCACGCCCGGATCGCCGCCAGGCCCTCCTCGGTGACGACGATCTCCGGGTATCGCGACTCGCACGCCTCCTTGCGGATCAGGCCGCGCTTCTCCATCCGGGACAGGTGGTGCGACAGCCGGCTCTTCTCCCACTGCGTCGACCGGCCGAGCTCGAAGGCACGCATCCGGCCGTGCTCGGACTCGGACAGGTTCACCAGGATCTCGAAGTCGGACTTGGACAGCCCGAAGTCCCGCTGGAGGTGCCGCTCCAGGTGCGTCTCCAGCGTCCGCTGCATCAGCAGATAGCTCCGCCACGCCTTCTGCTCGTCGTCGTCGAGCCACGGTCCCTTGCCCACGTCCCCCATCCTACCCGATGGGTTGACACATCAACCTGACGCGCTAGGGTTGACACATCAACCTAACTCGTCTGGGGAGTGAACGGATATGAGCACGAAGCTGATCGCCGTCGTCGGAGCGACCGGAGCACAGGGCGGTGCGGTGGCGCGGGCGATCCTGGCGGACCGGTCCGGCGAGTACGCCGTCCGGGCACTGACCCGGAACCCGGAGTCCGCGAAGGCGCGTGAGCTCGCGGCGGCCGGCGCCGAGGTGGTGGCCGCCGACCTCGACGACGAGGCGAGCGTGCGGGCCGCGTTCGACGGCGCGTACGGCGCTTACGTGGTGACGAACTACTGGGCCCCGCTGACCCCGGAGCAGGAGGCCGCGCGAACCCGGGCCGAGATGGAACTGGAGCAGGCCGAGGCCGCGGCGCGGGCCGCCCGGGACGCCGGCGTACAGCACCTGGTGTGGTCGACGCTCGAGGACACGCGCCCGTTCTTCGCGGGACGGGACGACGTACCGAGCCTGGACGACGGGCGGTACAGGGTCCCGCACTTCGACGCGAAGGGCGAGGCGGACGCGCTGTTCACGAAGTACGGCGTACCGACGACGTTCCTGCGGACCACGTTCTACTTCGACGCGTTCCTCGAGGGCATGCCGCCGACCCGCAACGCCGACGGCGTCCTCACGATCTCGTTCCCGATGGGCGACCGGCGCCTGTCCGGCGTAGCGTCCGACGACATCGGCCGCAGCGCCTTCGCGATCCTGCAACACCCCGAACTCATTGGCTCCACCATCAGCATCGCCGGCGACCACCTGACCGGCCGGCAGTACGCCGACACGTTGTCCGAGGCCCTCGGCGAACAGGTCCGGTACCACGCGCCGACGGTCGAGGAGTTCCGCGAGTACCCGTTCCCGATGGCGGTCGAGATGGCCAACATGTTCCAGTTCTACGCCGAAGACCACGACCGCTTCACCGGCGACCGCGACCTGGAGAAGGTGCGCGCGTTGAACCCGGAGCTGGAGTCCTTCAGCGACTGGGTTGCGAAGCACCGCGACGAGCTTCGGGTTGAGTAGTTGTACAGATACCGCGGCTGACGGGCGGCGGCAGGATGCCTGCCATGGCGAAGATCTGGGTGGTGGGCGGGGCGCTGGTGGTGACCGTGGTGGCGGTCGTACTGGTGGCGGTGGCCGGAGTGTCGTTGCAGGAGATCCTGACGTTGTTCCTCGGGGTGTTGTGCCTGCTCTGGCTCATCCTGCTGCTGACCGTGCCGTGGAACCTGTCGTTCCAGGCACGTGCGCTGATCGATGAGATCCGGACGAGCCGGGCGCGCGGGATCGACGTACCGGCCGAGCGGGAGCCGGAGGCGCGCCGGATCGCGGTCCGGATGCGCTGGTTCGCGATCGGGGCGCACCTGGTGTCGGCCGGGATCGTTGCCCTGATCACCTATCTGTCCGGTGGCGCCTTCGGGTACTACGTCGCCGGGCTGTACCTGGTCAGCACGTTCTTCCGCCCGGCCGGCGCGTACTTCGCTTACCTGCGGGACCGGATGACGAGCATGCTGCGCGAGGTCGAACACCCGCGCGACGACCTGATCGAAACCCTCCGCCGTCTCGACGCGCTGAAGGAAGACCTCGACGTACTGGACGCCCGATCCGACGAGCGCACCCGCCGCCTCGCCCGCCTCGAGCAGGGCCTGGCCGCGGCCGGCACCCTCGCCGACACCCGCGACCGGGCCCTGCACGCCAAGGTCGACGCCCACGCCCGCCAGTTCGAGCACTCCCTGACCCGCCTCACCGACAACCAGGAAGTCATCGCCGGCCTGAAAGCCTTCCTCCGCCTGGTCCGCGAGGACCCCGCCCCGCTCTAGAGCCGGTGACGGACGGGCCGCGGTTGCCGTTGGCACCTATCGGGACGAGGGTGAAGGTTCGGCCGTTGGTGAGGGCGACGGATTCGGCGAAGAAGACGTCGCGGTGGACGCGGCCCAGCCAGTAGTTGTTCTGGAGGATGTCGTACGCCGTGGCGTCGGGCTGGAGGCGCCAGGCGAACGTGAGATGGCGGGTGGTGCCGGCGCCTTGGCCGGCGTCGGCGACGGTGAAGGTTCGGGGGCGGGACGGGGCGGTGTCGGCGGTCCGGGCGTCGTCGAGGAAGAGCTTGCCGAGGTGGCCGGATCCGCTGGTGCGTAAGGAGATCCGGGCGATGCGGTCGGGGTCGCGGGGGATGTTCGCGTGGTACTCGATCCAGCCGGACGACCGACGGACAGGTTTGAGACGGGTCCAGGAGATCTCGTCCGGCGTCGAACGACGGGTCAGGCCGACCTCGAGGGTGGACAGACCCTGCGCGGTGACCCGCACCGTGGTGGCGCTGCGTTGGATGATGTCGGTCTTGAACAGGTGCATCACACCCGTCCCCGACAAGGCGAGGCTGTGCGCTCCTTCGTACGCCGTGCTCTCGTCGAGCGTCACCGTGACGCCGTCGGTCCAGTACTGCCAGGTCAGCGATCGGTCCGCGCAGCCCTGGTTGTCCCAGCCGCCGTCGCGGACCCGCTTGCCGTCGAGGTAGAACGTGCCGCCGACGCCGATGGTGAACGTCGTCACGATCGGCAGCGCGCCGTACGGCGACCGCTCGACGATGCCGTGTGCGATGCCGTCCCACTTCTTGTAGTTCAGGACGTCCGTGCGGTACGGCGGTTTGCGCGGCTCGATCCGGCCGGAGGTCGCCGGGTTGCCGGTCGGGCCGGACCAGAAACGCTGCTCGAGGTCGCGGTACTTCGCGCGCCCTTCCGGCGTCGTGGTGGCACCGGCGTTCGCGGCGGTCGCCCAGTACTGGTCCTCGACGAACAGCCCGACCGAGACCGGGCCGGGGTGGCCCGGGTACGCGTAGTCGGTGAAGCACTCCTCCGGGTTGAAGCCGCCCTGCTGGTGCTCGACGCCGGCGAACGCGACCGCCCGCGGATCGAACCCGGCCGCGGTCGCGGTCTTCGCGCTGCCGCTGAGGTCGGCGTCGACGTACGGCCAGCCGTAGTTGACGAAGATCGAGTCGACGGTCGGGTCGCCGGGGGTGCCGAGCCACGGGACGTTCCGGGCGTTCAGGGTGTTCTGGTAGTCGAGGTCGCCGTTCGGCAGGTCGGCGTCGTAGTACTGCAGATAGAACGCGGGGTCCTGGGCCTTGATGTAGCGGAACAGGTCGCGCAGCCCGGCGGCCTGGCCGGCGGTGATCGTGGCCTCCTGGTTGATGAACAGGCCGTCGAACCCGAAGTACCGGCGGATCTCGATCAGCTTGTCGCCGACCGGGAACGAGCCGTCCGCGGCCCGGACCAGGAACTCGCCGAAGTCGACCCCGGTCCGCGGCCAGAACCAGCCGCCGATGGTCTTCACGCCGTTCTTGTGCGCGGCCTCGGTCCAGCCCGGGTTCGGGAGGTCGATGACGCCGTACGTACGGCCGGGCGCGCCTGGGTTCGCAACCACGTCGCTCGGGACCGACGGGAGCACCTGCCCGTGCCAGGTTCCCCAGACGTCGATGTACGGCCAGAACCGTTGTGTATACGTATGCCCTTCCAGTCCGATCGGCTGGTTGCGGCCTTCGTAGATCGTGCCGGCGTCGTCCAGGCTGAGCGTCGACAGCCGGACGCCGGGGTCCAGGTCCGGATGCGCCTGCGTCGCCGCGAACGGCGCGATCCGCGGCGCCAGCGGGACCAGGCAGCGCAGATGCCTGCCCCACGGATGGGTGGCCGGGTCGAAGGCGAGCAGATCCGCCGGATCCCAGCCGTACGTCGACGGCCCCGGCGGAATCCCACCCGACCCCGGCTTCGGCGCCGCCTGCGCCGAACCCGCAGCGCCCGCAGTGACCGGTGCCGCCGACGCCACCCCAGTTCCTCCGGCCAGCGCCGCCGCCAGCCCGGCCCCGCCCACCGTGATCACAGTCCTCCGGGAAACCCGCTCCGGAGCTGACATCGCCTCACACTCCTCAGATATACCGGTTTAGCTGAGCCAGCATCATAGGAGCGGGATCCCCGCGTGAGAAGAGCTGAACTGGTTTTGTACGACGCCTACTTCTTAGGCGGTTCGGTCAGTTCCGCGCGGTACGAGCCGAACGCCGCGATGGTCGCCGTCAGGTACCGCCGGACGACCTCGAGCTCGGCCGCGGTGAAGTCGCCGGTGGCCGACCGATGGTGGACGCCGAGCGGCTCGAAGAACTGCGTCGCCAACTCGCGCCCCGGTTCGCCGTACCGGAGGATCACCCGTCGCCGGTCCGCCGGATCACGTTCACGGCGGACGTGACCGGCCCGCTCGAGCCGGTCGATGAGGGTGGTCACGGATCCGGTGGTCAGCCCGAGCTCGGTCGACAACTGCCCCGCGGTCAGCGGTTGACCCCGCTCGCCGGCGACCAGGATCCGCACCAACGCTTCGACGTCCGTACCGTGCACGCCGTGCCGCTGCGCGAAGACATGCGCGATCCGCTGGCCTTCGGCGACCAGCATCTGCACCAGACCCACCAGCTCGTCCTGGACGGACCGGGACTTGCGTTCCGGCACACCCTCCTCCTAATGTCTTGATTGTCAAGATACTCGATTGTCGAGATTTTCTTCCGAGGTTGGAGTCACTGTGCCAGGTCTGGTCCGGTCGATGCGAAGCCGGCGTTCGGCCGCCCTCGTCGTCCTCGCCGCCGTCGTGCTCGCGGCGGTCGCGCTGCTGCTGCCCGAACCGACCGCCGCCGGACCACGATCCAGCACCGGACTGTCGACGTCCGCGGAGTCGGCCGAGGTCGAGCAGCTCCGCAAGCAACTCCCCCAGGCGGACGCGTCCACCGCGCTGATCGTGTTCAACCGGACCGACGGCGGCCTCCTGACAGCCACCGATCAGACCGCGGCGCAGGCCAAGGCGACCTCGCTGGGAGTCCGGGTACCGCTGCAGGTCTCGGAGACCAAACGCGTCGCCCTCGCGGTGCTCACATTGCCGCAGCAGGACGATGCCGCGACCGCGAAGACGGTCGGCCAGCTGCGCGAGAAGCTGACCGACCTGCCCGTCGGCCTGCAGACCGCGGTCACCGGTCCCGCGGCGTTCACCACCGATCTGACCAAGGTCTTCGACGGCGCAGACACCAAGCTGATCATCGTGACGGCCGCCGTGGTCGCCCTCCTGCTTCTGCTCACCTATCGCAGCCCCGGCCTGGTCCTGCTGCCGCTGATCGTGGTGGGACTCACCGAGCAGGTCACGACCAGCCTGGCCGGTCAGGTGCTGTCACTGCTCGGCATCCCCGGCGGCGGACAGGTCACCGGCATCGTCAGCGTCCTGGTCTTCGGCGCCGCCACGGACTACGCGCTACTACTGATCGCGCGCTATCGCGAGACCCTTCGGCACGAGGAGCAACCGGTCGTCGCGATGCGCATCGCCGTACGCCGGGTCGCCGAACCGATCCTGGCCAGCGGCGGAACGGTCATCGCCGCGCTCGGACTCCTGCTGCTCGCCAGCACCGAGACGCTGATGGGGATCGCGATCGGCTGCATCATCGGCATCGCGCTGGCCATGCTCGCAGGGCTCGTCGTACTGCCGGCTGTGCTGGTGTTGTTCGGCCGGCGGGTCTTCTGGCCGTTCGTGCCCCGGGTCGGCGACGCGACCACCGAGGGCAAGGTGTGGGGACGCCTCGGCGCGATCGTCGCGCGGCGGCCGGCCATCGTCCTCGTGCTGTCCACCGTCGTCCTCGCCGGGCTCGCGGCCGGTACGTTCGGCGTTCGCACCGGGCTCGCGCAGAACGAGCAGTTCCGGGTGAAGCCCGAGGCGGTGCGGGGTGCCGAGATCCTGGCCGAGGCCTTCCCTGCCGGTTCGACCGAGCCGTTGACGGTGATCGGCCCGGCGCAGAAGGCGGCAGCCATCGCCGCGGCGGTCAAGCAGGCGCCCGGCGTGGCCGAGTTCCGGCCCGGCGCGAAGGACGCGCAGCTCGCGTCGTACGACGTGGTCCTGACCGCCGAGCCCGGCAGCGCCGCGTCGTTCGCGGTGGTCCGTGACCTCCGGCAGCGCCTCGACCAGGTCGGGACCGACGTCCTGGTCGGCGGCAGCCCGGCCGAGGACCTGGACACGAACAATGCCGATCAGCGCGACCGGCTGCTGATCATGCCGCTCATCCTGCTGCTGGTCGGGGCGGTCCTGGTCGCCGTACTGCGGTCCGTCCTCGCGCCGGTACTGCTGCTGCTCACCGTCATCGCGTCGTTCTTCGCGAGCTTCGGGGCCAGCTGGCTGCTGTTCGATCACGTGCTGGGCTTCCCGGCGCTCGACGGGCAGGTGATCCTGCTGTCGTTCCTGTTCCTGGTCGCGCTGGGCGTCGACTACAACATCTTCCTGACCACGCGGGCTCGCGAGGAAGCGCGGGCCGTGGGGACGAGGGACGGCATGATGATCGGGCTGCGGGTGACCGGCGGCGTCATCACCAGCGCCGGACTCCTCCTCGCCTCCGTGTTCGCGGTGCTCGGCGTACTCCCGCTGATCACGCTCACCCAGGTCGGCGTGATCGTCTGCGTCGGAGTTCTCCTGGACACGCTGCTCGTCCGTACGGTCGTCGTACCGGCGCTCGCCTTCCTGCTCGGCGAGCGGTTCTGGTGGCCGGGTCAGGGCCAGGACGTGTCGAACAGGAAGCTTGCCAACGGGTAGTCCCGGAGTGCGCGGGCCAGCTCGTCGCGCAGGCCGGGCGCCAAGGTGGGCGGCAGGCCGCGGAAGTCCAGCAGCGCGGCGATCCAGCGGGCGGTCTGCGAGATCGGCCGCGGATCGGTGGTGATCAGCGCTGCCCAGACAGCGTGCAGCAGTTGCTCGACGCAGTCCTTGGCCAGGCTCGGATCCAGCGCGTACTCCGGACCCGGCCAGCTGGCCGGCAGCTCCGCGATCAGCGCCGGGTGCGCGAGTTCGAGGGCTGCCTGTTCGGCGGCCGCGTCCTCGGGAAGCGGCTCGGCCGCCGCGACCACCGGCGGCAGGGTTCGCATCGCCGCGATCGCCTGCCGCGCGTCGGCGGCCCACGCGGTCGCGCCGAGGCTGCGCGCCCGCAGGTCGTCCGTACCGAACGCGGGCCCGCCGACCAGAACCGGAATCCCCGCAGCCCGGGCCGCCTCGATGAACCGTCGCGTCGTCGGCAGCGAGCCGAGCACCGAGCAGCTGACGGCCAACGCGTCCGGGCCGAGGTCCTGCAGGTACTGACTCAGCCGCAACGCCGGGGTGGAGGCGCCGAGCAGCGTGGTGTCCCAGCCGTCGGAGCGCAGCGCGCAGTCGATCATCATCGCCGCCAGCGCATGCCATTCGCGCTCGGCGCAGGCCACCACGACGCGGCCGCGTTCGGTCGGCGTACGGCGTACCTCACGGGCGATGGACTCGGTCGCCGACATCGCCACCGCGGTCGCGGCATGCTCCTCCGCCACCGACCACTCGCCGCGCTGCCACCTGTCGCCGACGGCCCGCTGGGCCGGGCCGACGACGTCGGTGAGCAACGCGATCGGGTCGGCGCCGGAGCCCAGCGCCGAGTCCACCACCGCGATCGCGCCCGCGGCATCGACGTTCGCCACCGCGTCCTGGAACGCCGTCAGCGCCGGGGCGAGATCCATCGCCGTCATCCGTCGGCTCGCGCACAGCCGACGGACAGTACGGCGATGTCGTCGTGCGCACGACCCGCGAGATGCTCGAGCACGTCCTGCTCGACCGCGGCGCACACGACGTCCGGGGCGGCACCGGGGTACCGGGACAGCAGCTCGACCAGACGTTCGTACCCGTAGAAGCCGGTCGCGCCGCGCGCCTCCTCGACGCCGTCGGTGGACAGCACGAGCTGATCGCCGGGCGCCAACCGGACCGTGCTCGTCTCGTACTGCGCGTCCGCGACGACCCCGAGCACCGCACCCTCCGCGTCGACAGGCTCGACCTGTCCGCCGGTACGAACAACCAACGGCGGAGCGTGACCGGCCGCGGCGACCTCGACGATCAGGTCGCCGTCTGCTGCTCGGACGCGGAGGCAGAGCAGCGTGACGAAGCGGTGCGAGGTGTCGTCGTGCAGGACCGTACTCAAGGCCGACAGCAAGGCCCCCGGATCATGCTCGAAGTGTGCGGCAGTCCGGAGGCTCTGGCGGGCCCGGCCGGTCAGCACGGCCGCGTCGACCCCTTTGCCACACACGTCCCCGAGGGCGACGAACCAGTCGTCGCCGGAACGGAAGACGTCGTAGAAGTCGCCGCCGATGTCGAGTTGCTCGGCGGACGGGCGGTAGCGCGCGCCGAGTGCTGCGCCGGGGAGGTCGGGCAGCGGCGGCGGGATCAGGCTGTCGCAGAGGGCGGACGCGGTCTCGGCGCGTTGCTCGTACAGGCGGGCGGAGTCGAGGGCCAGCGAGGCCCGGACGGCGATGCGTTCGGCCTGGGTGATGTCGTCGGGGCTGAAGCCGCGGCCTTGTCCGCGGACCAGGATGAGTGCGCCGAGCGTCGTACCGCGTGCGGTCAGGCCGACGGCCAGGACGTCGGCGGGGCGTAGGGCGGCGGCTTGTTGGCGGAGGGCCGTGTGTGGGACGAGTGCTGCGAGGCCGTCTTCTCCGCCGGCGGCGACGTGGAGGAGTTCGCTGCGGCCGGTTGCGAGGACGCGCTCCAGGGCTCGGCCGGTGAGCTGGCGTTGGCTGACCGTTGCCTCGGCGGTGAGGTCGGTACCGCCGAACAGGTGGAGGCCGGTGCCGCGGGTGGTGGTGAGCGCGACCACGGCCCAATCGGCGACCTCGGGTTGGACGCCGTCGAGCAGTTGGAGGACGGAGCGCCGCAGATTCAGCGAACCGGCCATCGCCAGCGCGATGTCCTCCGCAAGCTCCGAGCGAACCTGTACGGGCGTGAGGGCTGTGGGGATGTTCGGTGTCTCGGTCACCGGGAGGCCGGGAGGGTGGCTTCGGCTGCTGCGGCTGGGGTGTCGTAGACGGCGAACACCTTGTGCAGCTTGGTGATCTTGAGGATCCGGTGCACCCGCGGACCGGGTGCGGCCAGCAGCAGCGCGCCGCCCTGCGCGGCCGCGGACTTGTGCGCACCGACCAGCACCCCGAGCCCGCTGGAGTCCATGAACTCGATCCCGCTCAGGTCCAGGACGATCGGGCGTGGACCGAGCCGCGCCTTCAGCTCGGCGGTCAGCGCGGGAGCGCTGTCCAGATCGAGGTCACCGACCACGCGGACGAGGACGTACGACTCCAGCTCGGCGGTTTCGATGACGAGTTCGGCACCTTCGTCGACCATCACGGCAGCAACTTCCTGCCGGGCGCCCTGTTCAACCGGAGATCAGGCAACCCGACGGCTCATCGCGCGCGACGGCGCGAACCAGCGGTCGGCTGCTGTCTAAACCGATCGACCTCGGCTAGATCTATCACCACGGCGTCCGGCGAGCAAGCCGCCACCGCCGGGGAGGTCAGTTCGACGCGAGCAGGTCGCGGTCGTCGACGACCCGGCGGGCGATCTCGCGGAGCCGGACCTTGTGCTGCAGTGAGACGTCGCTGAGGACGTCATACGCCTGCCGGCTGTCGATGCCGTACCGCTCCATCAGGATCCCGAGGCTCGAGCTCACCAGCCGGTGCGCGTCCATCGACGTCTGCAGGCGGGTCTGGTACCACAGCGACTCCATCGCGACCGCGACGTGCGTGCAGAACGGCCCGAGGTACGCCGGATCCGCGATCTCCCGCGACCAGTACAGCGACAGCACCCCGACCGCCCGGCCGCGACCGGGCACCAGCGGGACGTGGGTCGTCCCACCCGCCTCCGCGCCGGTCGTCATGGCCTCGTTGGCCTCGACCGAGCGGCGCCAGGCGCTCGCCGGATCCGCAACCTCCGTCCGGACCAGCTCCGCCGCCGGGCCGGCCACGTCGAGCAGGACCGCCCGCGGTCCCAGCGAGGCGACTCCGACCCGCGGGCAGCCGAAGAAGCCCGCGGCGACACCGGCGGTCACGGCCAGCAGGTCAGGCAGCTGTTCGGCGGCATGCAACTGCAGCGCGACCTGCCCGAGCTCGGCGGCGCGGCCCCGGGCCTGTTCGTCTCTGCGCACGGCGCACTCCCGTCGAGGTGATGGATCGGCGGTGGTGTGCCCGCTCGTGGATCTCGCCGGGATCATAGGCGATCCATCGCACCACCCAAGTGGGAACGGCAGTCCGGAAGACGCACAATAAGTCCAGCAGTCGGCGCCGCCGGCTCTTCGAGTTGAGGTACTGCGATGGAACTACCCGAGTTGGCCGACCTGATGACCACGGTGGCCGACACGCTGCGCGCACCGATCACGCCGGAGGAGTCGCTGCAGCTGATCACCGCGAACGCGATCGCGACCATCCCCGGCATCACCCGGGCGAGCATCTCGGTGACCGGCAGCGACCACACGATCGAGACGCTGGCGCCGACCGATCCGATCGCCGGCGAGGCCGACAAGCTGCAGTACGACCTCGGCGAGGGCCCTTGCCTCGACGCGACGCTGGCCGAACCGGTCGTGCAGGTCGACGACCTCGCCACCGACGGCCGCTGGCCGCAGTACGGTCCGAAGGCCGCGGCGCTCGGGCTGCGCTCGCAGCTGGCGTTCCAGTTCCAGGCGCCGCCGCGCGTCCGCGGCGCCCTCAACCTGTACGCCGAGGAGCCGCGGGCGTTCGACGCCGACGCCCGGTACGTCGCCGGGATGTATGCCGACTGGGCCGCCGTCCTGCTCGGCTGGAGCCGGCACGAGTCGACGATGACCGAGGCGCTGGAGAGCCGGACCACGATCGGTACCGCGATCGGGATCCTGATGGAGCGCTACCAGCTGGACGAGAACCGGGCCTTCACGTTCCTGGTCCGTACGTCGCAGACCGGCAATGTCAAGCTCCGCGAGGTGGCGGCCGGGGTGGTCGCGGACGTCACAAGGAAGGCCCGGTAACCGGCTAGGCGAGGTACGTGGCTGCCGCAACTCTGGAACACCTCGGGCGCCCAGAGCAACGGCTTGGCGGGGCCGCTGCAATCTAACGCCGCGACCGGGCCACCTGAAGCTCCAAGACCTCCACCTCACCATCGGTCACGAACAGCCCGACACGTCCGGAGGACTCGGTGCGGAAGCTGAGAGCTACGCGGTCGTCGACTACTGCTTGGGCTGTTGGCCCGTCCAACAGGACCTGGAGGGTGTGGCGGCCGGGTGCGAGAGGGCAGGACCGTTCGAGGTCTACGGCGTGGGGGACGTCGCCGTGGATCTGCCATTGGGCTGGGCCGGTCCGCCCACGCGGCCACTGGTCCACGACGAGGCGGTCCCGCTGCGGTTCGAGGCGGAGGATGGTCGCCTGCTCGCCGTCCTCGGAGGCGTGCAGCAGCAACCCGAAGGACTGGGTGCCGGGCGCGACGTCGAGGGTCAGCGTGATCAGACAGTGCGGCGGTACGACGTCCCCGATCCAGCCGGCGTACCGGTCGAGCGCTCCCTGGCCCGGCTCGGCCGCCGCGCCGGCGAGCGGTACGAGCTTCCCGTCCGCGACCTCGTCGTACGCCGCGACGACCGCCGCCGGGAACCCGAACCCGAGCGTCCCGTCCGCTTCCTGGTGCGCCTCGAGTACGGCGAGATCGCCCGCCCACTGCCACGCATCCCCTTGTTTCGTGGGGATCCAGCCGACGAAGAACCGGCGCCCGTGGTACTCGACCGTCTTCGCCGCGTAGAACGCCCGTCCGTCGACGGTGTCCCGAGCCGGCGCGCGCCACGGGCCGTCGGGGTCGCGGGCGATCCGGTACCGGGTCTGGAACGCGTCGGTGAACTCGGAGTACACGAGGTACCACCAGTCGCCCCACTGGAAGACGTCCGGGCATTCCTGGGTGAGGTAGCGGCGCGGCTCCCAGAGGGGTGCCGCCAGGTCCCAGTGCCGCAGATCGGTGGACGTCAGTCGCGCGACCACACCGGAGCGCCGGTCGGGGGCATCGGCGTAGCGGGCGGCGAGCACCATCTGCCAGGGCTGCTCAGGAGCGGTGCGGTAGACGAACGGATCGCGCCAGTCCTGCGGGACGAAACCGTTGGGGGCACCAAAGGTGTCGTCGGGGAGCTTGGTCCAGCGCGTCGGATCGCCGTCGCTGACCGCGTGGCAGACGACCTGGTACGAGCCGTCCGCCGAGCCGCGGCGCGGGTTGTGGCCGGTGTAGAACAAGTGCAGCCGATCTCCGTCCGCCACCACGCTGCCGGTGTAGCAGTCGAAGTCCACGGCATCGGGTCCGCCGGACGGGAGTACGACGCCGTGGTCGGTGTAGTTGACGAAGTCCGTGGTCGACACGAGCGCCCAGGGCATGCCGGTGGGCTCGTCCGCGCGGGTGTCGAGCAGGTAGAACAGCCAGATCCGGTCGTCGTGGCAGAACGGGATGACGTCCCCGACGACACCCGCGGCCGGTCGCCAGTGCATCACGTCGGGCTCACCGGCCGGCGCCGGCGCGGCGGGTCGCCGACCGAATCGCGTTCGATCAGCGTGCAGTCGACGACGACACGATCGGGGGCGTCCTCGGGCGCGGCCAGGACCAGTTCGCCGGCGCGGCGGCCGAGCATCAGGTGTGGAAGCGCGGCGGTGGTGAGACCTGGGCGGACCTGGTCGGCGACGTCGGGCTGGTCGTCGAAGCCGACGATGCTGACGTCGTCCGGGCAGTTCAGGCCGAGCGCGTGCAGGGCGAGCAGGGCGCCGATCGCCATCCGGTCGTTGCCGCAGACAAGGGCTGTCGAGCCGTGTTCGACAACCACCTCGGTCGCGAGGTCGTACCCGTTCCCGATCTGGTAGTTGCCGTACCGGTGCACGAGGTCCGCGGGCCGCAGACCCGCCGCCCGGGCGGCGTCGTCGAACCCACGCCGCCGTTCCTTGCAGGCGTAGTCGTTCCGCATGCCGCCGAGGAATGCGACGTCGCGGTGCCCGCGGTCGAACACCGACGCCGCGGCGGCGCGCCCACCGGCGTACTCGTCGGCCAGCAGCACCGTGTCGGCGTGCCCCTCCTCCGGCCAGCAGTTCACGAAGATCGTCCGGATGCCGTCGAGCCGCGGGCTCCGGTGCAACGGCTTCGGCGAGAGCGAGGCGTACACGATCGCGGCGACGCCCTGCGCGACCAGGCTGGCCACCGCGTCGTCGCCCTGTCCGGGGTCGCCGGTGGTGTCGACGACCATGCAGACGTAGCCGGCCGGCTGGACGACCTGTTGCAGGCCGAGCACGATCAGACCGGCGTACGGCTGGGAGACGATCCCGCTGGTCACGACGCCGATCGTGAAGGACCGGTTCGAGCGGAGCAGCTGGGCGGCTCGATTCGGCACGAAGTCGAGCTCGGCCGCGGCCTGGAGCACCCGGCGCCGGGTCTCCTCGGCGACCGCGACGTCGCGGCGGTCGTTCAGCACGAACGACACGGTCGGCTGCGAGACCCCCGCACGCCGCGCGACATCGGTCATCGTGACGCGTTTCGGCCCACCGGCTGCCTTCTTCGCCATCGGTCCCCCTTTACGAATCTCAGGCTCGTCGCTGCCGCTAACTAACTATCACAGATCGGGCCAATACGTATTGACCCCACTCTAGGCCGCTGCTACGGTCCCGAGTCAATACGTATTGGGTGCAAGGAGGAAACCCCATGTCAGGTATTCATCCGCCCGCCGGAACACTCGGCCGCCGGACTCTCCTGAAGGCCGGCGCCGGCGGTCTCAGCCTCGCCGCGCTCGCCGATCTGGCTGCCTGCAGCAAAGACGGCGGCAGCTCGTCGAAGTCGCTGAAGATGCTGTACTTCGGCGAGCAGGCGGCCGCCACCCAGCTGCAGAACCGGCTGCAGCCCCAGATCGCCAAGCTGGACGCGAGCATCAAGTTCGAGATCTCCGCGATCAACGGCACCGACTGGAACGACTTCCTGGCCAAGGTGCTGACCCAGATCGCCGCCGGCACCCCGCCGGACATCATCAGCGTCGCGACCGAGGGCCTGCAGCTGATGGCGTCGAAGGAGCTCGCGATCCCGCTCGACGACTACGTCACCAAGGACCTGTCGGCACTCAAGGAGTACTTCGCCGACATCCACCCCGCGCTGGTCGAGTCGATGATGTACCAAGGCCACCTGTGGGAGCTGCCGGACAGCTTCAACGCCGGGAACATGTTCTACAGCACCGAGCTGTTCCAGCGGGCCGGCGTCGCACCGCCGAGCGAGACCTGGACGCTCGGCGACTTCGAGTCCGCGGCCACCAAGATCGCCAAGTTCAAGGGCATCAACGCCTTCGGCTGGGTGGTCCGGCTGTGGGGCAGCTGGACGTCGTTCATGTACGCGAACAACGCCAACCTGCTCGAGGAGGGCAAGTACGACGGCGGCGACTGGCTGTGGAACAAGGCGTACGCCGGTGACGCTGCCGCCGCCGGGCGGAAGGGCGGCTGGAAGTGGGGCGCGCCGACGGCGAACTCCGACGCCACGGTCGAGGCGCTGAACTACATGATCGAGCTGACCAAGAAGGGCCTGTCGCCGTCGCCGGACGTCGGCGGTGGTGGCACGCTGCAGGGCCTGTTCGCGTCGAACCGGATCGGGATGTCGATCGGCGGCGGGTTCTGGGCCGGCGGCCTGGCGAACGCCGGGATGAAGAACGGCAGTTTCGACGTGACGATGTTCCCGAAGTGGCAGAGCCAGCGGCACCTGTTCGGCGCCGGCGGGTACGCGATCTTCAAGTCGTCGAAGAAGAAGGACCTGGCCTGGGAGGTCCTGAAGCTGCTGGTGCAGCCGGAGACGTTCGACCTGGTGTTCCCCGGCAACGTGACGACGCCCGGCCGGAAGTCCCTGGTGACGGCCGCTCGGTACGCGAAGACCGGGCCGAAGCACTGGCCGGTCTTCTACGACACGCTGACCAAGCATCCGGACACCGCGCCGATCCCGGCTCCGCCGTACTACAACGCGCTCGCGACCGCGCTGAACCAGCGGACCACCCAGGCGATCTCGTCGGGGAACGCGAAGGTGGCCCTCGACGGGCTGCAGGCCGATCTCGAGAAGGCCGCGGGGGCGAGCTGATGTCCGCCGCGACCGCCGCCGTGGCGAAGCCGGCGGTGAAACGCCGGAGCCACCCGGCCGCGCACGGCGAGGGGCGGTTCGGGTTCGCGATGATCGCGTTGTCGGTGCTGTTCGTCGCGGTCTTCACCGCGATCCCGATCCTCGCCTCGCTCGGCCTGTCGTTCTTCTCCTGGGACGTGATCTCGACCCCGCAGTACGTCGGGCTGAAGAACTACCAGCAGCTGTTCCACGACGGGCCGGTGCTGAAGTCGTTCGGCGTCACGCTCGGGATGGCGGTCGCGATCGTCGTCCTGCAGCTCACCATCGGCCTCGCGCTCGCGGTCCTGGTCAACCAGCGCAAGCTCGTCTGGGTCCGGACGCTGTTCCGGACCGTGTTCTACCTGCCGCTGCTGGCCTCGACCGCGGCCGTGTCGATCTTCATGGGCTACCTGTTCGACTACAAGTTCGGGGTCGTGAACTACTACCTCGGACTGCTCGGGATCCCGAACGTGCCGTGGCTGACCAGTGGCTTCGCGGCAGCGTCGACGATCGTGCTGATCGCGGTCTGGCAGCAGGTCGGGTTCACGTTCGTGCTGTTCGTCGCCTCGCTGATGTCGGTGCCGACCGACGTACTCGAGGCAGCCCAGATCGACGGGGCCGGGCCGCTGCGGACGCTGTTCCGGATCAAGATCCCGTTGATCAGCCCAACGATCCTGTTCGCCGCGGTCGTTGCCCTGATCAACGCGATGCAGCTGTTCGACCAGCCGTACATCATGACCAAGGGCGGCCCGGGATCGGCGACCACGACGGTGACGATCTCGATGTACCAGAAGGGCTTCCAGAACCTGCAGTTCGGGTACGGGTCGGCGATCGCGATCGTGCTGCTGGCGGCGATCCTGGTGATCACCGGGCTGCAGTTCCTCGCGGCACGAAAGCTGGTGTTCTACCAATGAGCCTCGCACGGATCGGCCGGATCACCGGCATCGTCGTCCTCGTCCTCGCCGCGATGGTTGCCCTCGGCCCGTTGCTGTGGACGGTCACCACCTCGCTCCGGACGCCCGCGGAGGCGTTCAGCAACCCGCCGCAGTGGTTGCCGCTGCACCCCGATTTCTCCAACTACAGCGCGGTCTTCGACCGGATCCCGATCGGCCGGTTCTTCGTGAACAGCGTGCTCGTCACCGGGCTGATCGTGGCCGGGCAGACGATCACCTGCACGCTGTCCGGGTACGCGTTCGCGATGGTCAGCTTCCCGGGCCGCTCGGTGATCTTCGGGATCTTTCTGGCCACGATGATGGTGCCGCTGCAGACGATCATCATCCCGGTGTTCGTGATCATCCGGTACCTCGGGCTCTCGGACAGCCCGCTGTCGCTGGTCGTTTCCGCGCTGGGTAGCGCTTTCGGAACGTTCCTGATGCGGCAGTACTTCCTGCAGATGCCTCGCGAACTGGGCGAGGCCGCACGGATCGACGGCGCCGGGCACTTCCAGACGTTCCTGATGATCTACGCCAAGATGGCCGGCCCGGCAATCGCGACGCTGGCGATCCTGAACTTCTCCGGCTTCTGGGCGGAGTTCTACCGGCCGCTGATCTTCCTGCAGTCGCAGGACAACTTCACCCTGCCGCTCGGACTGGTCGGCCTGCAGGGGAACCTCGGCACCGGGTCGATCTCGGTCGTACTGGCCGGCGTCGTGCTGGCGATCCTGCCGAGCGTAGTGCTGTTCGTCTTCGCCCAGAGGTACTTCATCGCAGGCATCACGGCAGGAGCATCCCGTTGACCCAGATCCACACCGGCCCCCGGACGGCCGCCCATCTCCGCCCCGCGTTCCACGTCCGGCCGCCGCGCGGATACCTGAACGACCCGAACGGCCCGATCGAGGTCGGTGACGACGTCCACCTGTACTTCCAGTCGCGCTCCACGCTCGACATGCACGTACCGGTCGAGTGGGGCCACGCGACGTCGACCGACTACGTCCGCTGGACGCTGCACCGCCCGGCGATGGCGCCGCAGCCGGGCGGGCCGGATACCGACGGCTGCTGGTCCGGCAACACGGTCCTCGACAACGGGCGGATCCGCGCGTTCTACTCCGGCCGGATCGACGAACGCCCGTACCAGTCCGTGCTGACGGCGGTGTCGGACGACGGCGGCGCGTCGTTCGGACCGGCCCGGCAGGTGGTCCCGGATCCGGTCGACGACGCGCTGATGTTCCGCGATCCCTTCGTCTGGCGGGAGAACGGCACCTGGTGGCTCGCCGTCGGCGCCGGGTACGCCGACCGCGGCGCGAGCATCACGCTCTACCGGTCCAGCAACCTGCAGGAGTGGGCGTACGTCGGACCGCTCGCCGAGCTGCCCCGCCGGGTCGCGGACGGCGAGGACACCGGCGCCGCGTGGGAGTGCCCGCAGGTGTTGACGCTCGACGGCCGCCGGATCGCGGTGGTCGCGTCCTGGTCGCCGGAGTCGGGCCCCGCGGAGGTGCTGTCGTTCGACGTCGACGGGCCGGTGACGCCGCGGCGGGTCGATCACGGGACGAACTTCTACGCCGCGTCGGCGATGCGCGACAGCCGGTTCGGGCCCATGCTCTTCGGGTGGCTGACCGAAGGGCGGGACCGCGGCGGCTGGGACGACTGGGCCGGGATCATCGCACTGCCCCGGGTCGTCCGGCTCGGCGCGGACGGGTCGGTGCGGAGCGCGCCGGTCCCGACAGTCGACACGCTGCGCACCGGCCCCGGCGTACCGGCCGATGGCTGTACGACGGGGCCGCAGTGCGAGATCGCCGTACCGGACGGATCCGGGCAGGTGGTGATCCGCTTCGGCGAGCAGGAGCGGGTGCTGATCGAACTGGACGCGGACACGCTGACGATCGACCGGACCGAGGCCAGCCTCTCGCCGTACGCCCATCGCGACCGGATGCGGGTGTCCGGCGCGTTCGACCCGTCGTCCGGCCGTCCCGCGGCGCGGATCTTCCTCGATGGGTCGGTGCTCGAGGTGTTCACCAGCGCGGGGCGGGTGCTCAGTACGCGCGTGTACCCGACCACGCCGCCGACCTGGCACGTCGAAGCACCGCCCAACGCCCGCTTCTGGACCCTCGACCGCTAGACCGGCAAGTCCACGACGGCTGCTCCTCGGGTGGTTGGGTCGATGTGGTTGAAGACGACGGAGCGGCCGTCCGGGGTGATGGACGGGTGCGGGTGGTAGGGGTGGTTCTCGTGGGTGGTGGTGGTCAGGACGGTGCGTTCGCCGGTTCGGGTGTCGATGGCAACGATCGAGCTGTTGTGCTCGGCATCCTCCCAGCCGCGACCGGGGGTGTCGGCGCGGCCGCTGGTGTCCACGACGGCCCAGCGGCCGTCCCGGCTGATCCCGCAGTGCCAGTCCCGCTCCCCCGCACTGACCAGACGGGCCGCGCCGTCGGGCAGTACCTCCCACAACCCGCGCGGCCCGACCGGGCTCACGCCGTACGCGACCACCAGCAGCCCGGGACGGTGGAACATCCACCGCTCGTGCCCGACCGCGACCGGCAGCCCGGGCTCCGCGGACATCGCGAACTGGTCGGCGACGGCAATCCCCTTCGGGGCGTGGACCGGGTGGTACGCCCAGACCCGGTCGGGGACCGTCGTCGTCGAACCCTCGTGGGAGAAGGCGATCCACTGCTCGTCGGCCGGGCAGTAGTGGGCGTGGTTGGCCCACCAGTCCACGGTGACCAGCGCTTCCGCCGTACCTGACGTGAGGTCGATCTCGATCAGCGTCCGCTCCTCGCCGGCGGTCAGGACCGTGACGGCGCGCCGGCCGTCCGCGGACACGCCGACCAGCCCGTCCATCGTCGAACCCTCCGGTGGCGTGTACGCGATCCGCGCCGGACCGTCGTCCCGCAACTCCTTCAGGACAAGCCGGTTCTGCCACGGGACGATCAGCGTCTCCGCGTCCAGCGCGATGTCGATCCACGGCGGCGTTCCATCGCCGTCGAGCTCCAGCAGGACGACCTCGTTGGTGCCGTCGAGCCCGATGCCGACGACCTCGAACCCGCGGTCGTTCTCCCGCACCAACGCGACACCGCCGTGCCAGTAGCCGTTGTTGTGCGGGTACGTCGCATACGCCCGTTCGACCAGTACGTTCATGATGCGGCTCCGACGATCTGTGCGGTGCGGAAGAGAGCGGGGTTCTTCGGGGCGCTCCCGACGCCCGCGCCCCATTCGAGCCAGCCCTTGCGGGCGTCGCCGTTCAGCCCGGAGTCGTCGTCGTTCACCAGGAACGACAGCCCGAAGACCCCGGGCGGCGGACCGGCGAAACCGAGCGACTTCCACGGGATCGTCAGGCGGTACGTCGTGACGCCGGTGCCGCGGGTGATGTCGGCGGTCGCACCGGGGGTCGGGCCAACGGTCTGACCCGTCGGCGCGGCGAACGTGTAGACCGCCGGACCGCTGTCGAGCAACGCCGCACCGATCTCGACCCGCTGGCCACCGAGCACCGTCGGCAGCCGGTCGTACGTGTCGAACTGAATCGAATCCGTCTGCCAGAGCAGGTCGTTGCTGCGGGCGCCGTGATGGACGTCGTCGGTGATCCGCGCGTCGACGACCAGCGCGTCCGTGGTGTGCGTGAACCGGACCGTGCCGCCGAGGTCGGCCGGGCCGGTCCGGGTACCGCCGCGGATCGCAACGAACTTGCTCTGCTTGTCGAGGTCGATCGGCGGAAGCGTCTGCGCCGCGTTCGGCTCGATCGGCGAGTACGCGACCGTACCGCTGATCGTCTTCGCGTCGACGGTGACCCGGTAGGCGAGGTTGTCGAAAAGGCTCACCGTGCTGACCGGCAGCGTGACGGCCGCCGTTCCGTTCGCCGGGACCTCGGGTGCGGCGGCCGATCCGCCGGCGGCGCCGACGGCGTACCGGATCGCGGTCGGGGTGACGGCGCGGGCACGGTTGTTGGTCAGGGTCACCCTCAGACCGTAGCCGTTGCCGATGACAGGTTCGGCGTTCACCAGGAGTGGTTCGACGACGGTGGTCGACGAGCGCAGGCCGGCGACGAGCTGGCGATCCTTGGTGCTCACGGCAACGGCCACCGGGCGGTCGCCCAGGACGGTTGTGGCCGGCAACTGCACGGTGACGGAGGTCTTCTGACCGGGCGCGGTCACCAGTTCCGCACCGCCCACCACGAGCTTGGCCGGCAAACCTGTGCCCGGCTTGGTCCGGTCCGCGGTGACAGTGACCGGTACGTTGTCACCGGCAACTGTGCTCGCACCGACCGAGACACTGAGCGGGGACGGCGCAACGGCGGCGTGTTGCACCGCGCCGGTCACGAACACCGGGCTGGCGTCGAGCGTCAGCGTCACCTTGCCGTCGTGCGGCGTGATCGTCCTGGCGGCGCCGAACTGGTCTGTCAGTCGCAGCGGGTTTGCCGCGGTCAGCTGCACCTGCTCGGATCCGGTCGACCACAGCACACGCGTCGTCTCACCGCCGCCGGCGTACGGATAGCTGTACGCGGTCGGCGAGCCGAGGTTCTCGCGGGACTGCAGCGTCTTGCCGGACACCATCCGGATCAGCGCCGCGTTCGAGATCGCACCCGGGCTTCGGCGCCACCCCGAGAACACCGTCGGTCGGCCGCCGGAACAGCCCGAACCGGTGCTCGCGCTCGCCCGGGTCGTCGCCGTCGTCCATCGCGTCGTACCAGATGTACTTGTCGACGCCGGCGGCCTTCGCGAGGACCTGGGCGCGGATCAGGTCGTCGGCCTGCTGCGGTTCGGTCGAGCCGGCGGTGTGGGTCGGCCAGCCGTTCTCGGTGATCCAGACCGGGAGGTTCCGGCCGCCATCGAGGCTGTGGATCTGCTGCACCAGTGCGGGAAGTTCCTTGGTCAGCACGGTCTGCTCGGGGACCGTGTTCGGGCCGAGGCTCGAGTAGCCGTACATGTTGGCCGCGAACGAGTCGACGTACTTCAGCCCGCCGAGCGCGAAGAACTGGTCGAGCCAGGTCTTGTCGATGCCCGCGGTCACCGGCCCGATCACGTTCGCGTTCGGGTTGCCTTCGTGGATCGGGGCGTAGACGGCCTTGAGCATGTCGAGGTAGCAGGCCGGCGTGATGCCGCAGGCGCCGTTGTTGAAGCCGGTGCCGTTGAACTCGTTGTAGATGCCGAAGTCGTTGGTCACCGGGGCGTAGAACTGCGCCGCCGCCTTCGCGTACCGGCCGAACGCGGCCAGGCCCTCCGGTGTACTCGGCGTCCGGCCGCCGTCGTAGAACTTGTTGTTGTAGGCAAGGTTCCCCATCGGGGAGATACCCAGGGCCTTGGCCTGACGGGCACGCGCGTCGAACGAGTACGCCGGGAAGTCGTACGTCCCGGGCGCGGTCTCGACCGCCGACCAGCTGATGTCCGAGCGCGTCTGCGCCCAGCCGACGTCGGCCATCGCCTGCGCGAGCCCGTCCTCGAAGCCGGTGTAGTGCCCGAAGTGCGTGTCGACACCGAAGAACGGGTCCCGGCTCGTCGGCGCGGGTGTGACGACGCCGAACGAGGTCGACCGGGTCAGCGTCTCACCGCCGACCGTGCCCGAGAACTTGAGCGTGTAGTACCCCGGCGCCAGATCGTGTGCCGCTACCGACACGTGCCCGGTCGCGTCGGGCGTCACGTGCCCGGTCCGCAGCGGTACGCCGTTCTCGTCGCCGATCGTGTAGTCCACCGTCGGCGCGAGCGTCGCGAACTGCAGGTCCGTCGTGCCCTGGAGGAACACCAGGTCCGAGTTCGTGATCGCCAACTGCGGGAGGTCCGTGAACGTGACCGCGACCCGGCTGATGCACACGTCCGGCATCGATCCCGCGGCGGACTTCACGTCCAGCCGGAAGTCGGCACCGTTCGACCGGTTCGCGAACTTGATCTTCGACAGCTCGAACGTGTGCGACAGCCACGTCCGCGTCCCCGTCAGCGGCTGGTTGGACGAGCCGGTCCACGGGTTGCTCACGCTGTCGTACTGGACGTCCATGTTCGTCGCGCCGGCGTCGTAGTAGTCGACGGTCACCAGCGCGCGGTCCGCGCCGGCCGGGATCGCGGCGTCCGCGACATCGACGTACAGGTAGCGGACGTACGGGTCGTTGGACAGCTGCCAGCACGGGCGGCCGTCCTTCTCGGTACTGGCGTGCGCCGGATCCTTGTCGGCGTCTCCCGGCCAGGCGCGGACGACACCGGAGTACGACGGGGTGCTGCCGAGGACTGCGACCGCGTCCGGTTCGACGGCGGTCGCGGTGAGTGGGGTGAGCGAGGCGGCGAGTAGGGCGGCGGCGACGATCGGGCCGGCCAGCCGGCGGAACGGGCGTGGATTCATCGAAACTCCTGACCGTGCGTGGGAGCGAGGGTTCCGGAACCTGAGGGCCCGGACGCTAGCCGATCCGAGTGGTTGTGGGCAAGCGCTTGCCGTCCGTTATTTTCGAAGTTCCCGATTAGCGCAGGGATTCGGGGTTGCGGAGGCTCCGGCAAGCTGGGACAGCGCTGTCCCAGGCGTGCGGATATCATGTCGGCGTGCCGAACGAACCGAAGGTGACCACCCGACTGGCCGATGTCGCCCGCGAGGCCGGGGTGTCGCCGTCGACCGCGTCCCGGGTGCTGAACGGCAGCGCCCGGCAGGTCGCCGACGAGTACCGCGAGCGGGTGCTGGCCGCCGCTGAGCGGGTCGGGTACACCACGAACCTCGCCGCCCAGGCGACCGCCCGCGGCCGGTATCCGGCGATCGCGCTGGTGGTCGGGGACATCCGCGACCAGTTCTTCGCGCGGATCGCGTTCGGCGCGATCCGGGAGGCGGCGCGCCGCGGGTACGTGCTGAACCTGCTGTCCACCGAGGGCGACGCGGACCGCGAGCGCAGCCTCGTGCACGACCTGCGCCGGCAGCGGCCGGAGGCGCTGATCCTGGTGCGAAAGCGCGACACCACGCCGACCGCGGGCTCGAAGCTGCTGCAGGAGCTGATGGAGTTCGAGCGCGAGAGCGGGCGGGTGGTGATCGTCGGCGAGCCGTCCGAGCCGGTGCTCGCGATCCGGCCGCCGGACTTCGACGGCGCGAAGGACCTCGCCACCGCACTGCTCGGGCTCGGGTACCGCGACTTCGCGGTATTCAAGGCCGATCCGCTCGTTCCGTCCGCGCAGGACCGGCTGGACGGATTCCGCGCCGGGTTGTCGGCCGGCGGCGTCGCGTTGCCGGACAGCCGGGTCTACCCCGTCGAGCGGAGCTTCCCCGGCGGGGCTGCGGCGGCCGCGGCGTACCTCGCCGACGGCCGCGACACCGAGCTGATCTTCTGCACCGAGGACGAGGTCGCGCTCGGCGCGATCCAGCACCTGCGCGCCGCGGGGTACGCCGTCCCCGAGCAGCTCGCCTTCGCCGGGTACGGGCGCCGCCGGGTGAACCCGTTCGGCGAGGAGGACTGGCTGACCACGGTCCGCTCCCCCTTCGAGGAAATGGGCGCCGCCGCCGTCGACGCCGCCCTCGGCCCCGCCGTCACCGGCATCCCCCGCTCCACCCCCGAGGTCCACCTGGGCCCCAGCACCCCACCCCGCACCCCCGCCTGAGCGTCAACCGCGCCGGAAACGGCGGGAATGCATCCGGGAATGTGTCCCAGTAGTTGGTTGTGGGTGAGCGACAGCATGCGCATTTCGTAGCGCTACAACCCGATCCTCGGTCTTGACAGCGTCGTTCGGCGGACCGTAGCTTTCGGGAAAGCGCGTTCCCGGTGTGGTTTCCCGAGGCGCGCACGATCTTCCAGCCACGGAGCACCTCGATGACGATGACCGTTCAGCGGGCGGACCAGGGATCGCCGCCGGCCGCATCCGCCGGTCCACCGGCACGCGCACAGCGCCTGAGCCTGGCCGCCCGGATCAAGCGGGACCGGCTGCTGCTGCTGTTCGCCGCGCCCGGCATGCTGCTGCTGGTCCTGTTCCACTACCTGCCGCTGCTCGGGAACGTGATCGCCTTCCAGGACTATCTGCCGTTCCTCGGGTTCCGCGGCAGCGAGTGGGCAGGGCTGCACAACTTCTCGGTGCTGTTCACCGGCGACAGCGACTTCCTGACCGCGCTGCGGAACACGCTGGTGCTGTCACTGATCCAGACCGTGTTCGTGTTCCCGATCCCGATCCTGCTCGCCCTCGCGCTGAACAGCCTGCTCTCGGAGCGGGTGAAGAAGCTGGTCCAGTCGATCCTGTACCTGCCGCACTTCCTGTCCTGGGTGATCGTGGTCTCGCTGTTCCAGCAGATCCTCGGCGGCAGCGGGATGGTCAACCAGTTCCTCCGCCAGCAGGGCTGGGGCGTACTGAACGTGATCGGCAACCCGGACGCGTTCTTCGCCGTACTGACCAGCCAGGTGGTCTGGAAGGACAGCGGCTGGGCGACGATCCTGTTCCTCGCGGCGCTGTCCCGGATCGACGTCGAGCAGTACGAGGCGGCGGCGGTCGACGGCGCGTCCCGTTGGCGCCAGCTGTGGCACGTCACGCTGCCCGGTCTGCGCGGGATCGTCGTACTGCTGCTGATCCTGAAGCTCGGGGACTCGCTCACCGTCGGGTTCGAGCAGATCATCCTGCAGCAGCCGGCCGTCGGTCAGCAGGCCAGCGAGGTCCTCGACACGTACGTCTACAACAACGGAATCGTCAACGGGGACTGGGGTACGGCGGCCGCTGTCGGCCTGGTGAAGGGACTCGTCGGCGCCGCGCTGGTCTTCGGTGCGAACAAGATCGCCCACCTGTTCGGCGAGGCGGGGGTGTACCAGCGATGAGAAACGGTCAGCCCCTGCCGGGCATGCTGTCCCGCAGCTTCCGCGGGGTCGCGCTGGCGGTCTGCTGCTTCCTCGTACTGTTCCCGTTCGTCGGCGTACTGACCACCAGCTTCGCCGGGCAGGACGACGTGAACCGCACCGGCGGCCTGGTGATGCTGCCGCGGGAGTGGACGCTCGAGGCGTACCGCGCGATCTTCTCCGGCGGGGTGGTGACGCGCGCGTTGCTGGTCAGCGTGTTCGTCACCGCGGTCGGGACGCTGTGCTCGATGGCCGTCAGTACGCTGCTCGGTTATGCGTTGGCGTCGCAGGAGATGGTCGGCCGGAGCTGGATGCTGATGCTGGTCCTGCTCAGCCTGTTGTTCTCGCCCGGCCTGATCCCGAGCTACCTGATGGTCAAGCAGCTCGGGCTGATCGACAGCCTGTGGGCGCTGATCGTGCCGACGATGCTCAGCGGGTTCAACGTGATCGTCGTCCGGGCGTTCTTCATGGGGATCCCGGACGAGCTGCTGCAGAGCGCCCGGATCGACGGCGCGAGCGAGTGGGCGATCTTTCGGCTGATCGTGCTGCCGCTGTCGAAGGCTGTCCTCGCGGTGGTCGGCCTGTTCTACGCGGTCGGCTACTGGAACGCGTTCTTCAACGTGATGCTCTACATCAACGACCAGTCCAAGTGGACCTTGCAGTACGTGCTGCGGACGTACGTCGTGAACAACACCCGGATCGGCAGCGACCAGGTCAACGTCGACGCGCTGCCGCCGCAACCCGCACTCCAGATGGCCGTCCTGGTGGTGTCCATCGTGCCCGTGCTGCTGGTCTACCCGTTCCTCCAGCGACACTTCGCCAAGGGCGCCCTGACCGGCGCCGTCAAGGGCTGAACCGCCTTCATCTCAAGGAGAAATCATGACGTCAGGTCTGTCCCGACGGGACCTGTTGAAGCTCGGCGCCGGCGTCGGCGCGATGGCGGCGCTGGGCGGTTGCGGCGGTGGCTCGTCGCCGCAGGCCAATTCGCCGCGGAGCAAGGCCGGCGCGTTGCCGAAGTACATCCGGTTCCCCGGGTTGCCGGCGCCGGACCTGCCCGGAAACGACCAGGGACTGCTCGACGCGTTCACGAAGTACCCGACGACGCTGGTGGACGCGTGGAAGGGGCGGACGCCGGGTGACGGGAAGCCGGTCACCGGGCTCGCGCAGCTGAACGGCGCGGCGCCGCCCGGGCTGCCGGGCAACGTGTTCTGGAAGACCGTGAACGAGCGGCTCGGATCGCCGGTGCAGATGCAGCTGGTGAATGCGGGCGACGATTTCAACACCAAGATCGCCACCATGAGCGCCGGCAACGACTTTCCGGACATGATGCAGATCAACAACTCGATCCCGTCGCTGGACCGGTTCCTGGCCGCGAAGATGCTGGACCTGACGCCGTACCTGTCCGGCGAGAACGTGCAGAAGTACCCGGCGCTGGCGAACGTCCCGACGCGGTACTGGGAGGCGTGTGTCTTCGACGGCAAGCTGTACGGGCTGCCGATCGCGCGCGGGCTGCTGTCCGCGTGGGGCCTGTACTACCGGACCGACCTGATCGAGGAGGCCGGCGCGCAGCCGAAGATCGAGAACTTCGACGACCTGTACCAGTTGGCCAAGGCAACGACCAACCCGAAGGCCGGCGTCTGGGCGTTCGCGAACAGCCCGCTCGACTACGTCCGGATGATGCTCGCGATCCCGGCCGGCTGGCAGGAGTCCGGCGGGTCGATGGTGAACTCGATCGAGCACGAGCACCAGCAGCAGGCGCTCGAGTCGACCCGGAAGATCGTCGCCGACGGCCTGGTGAACCCGGACATGGCGGCCGCGCCGCCGTCGCAGTGGCAGCAGTGGTTCGGCAGCAAGAAGGCCGCGCTGGTCGGCGGGACGTACAGTGCCTGGGTGAGCCTGACCCAGCAGGGCGTGCCGGCGGACAAGATCGGGATGTTCCCGGTCGTCGGGTACGACGGCGGCAGCGCACCGGGCTGGAAGGGCGGGCTGAACAACAACATCGCGGTGATCCCGGCGAAGAACAAGGACCGCGCCGAGACTCTGCTGAAGATCGCCGACTTCCTCGCCGCCCCGTTCGGTACGTCGGAGAACCGGCTGCTGAGCACCGGCGTCGAGGGCCACAACTACACGCTCGACGGCGGCAAGATCGTGCTGAACCAGGACCTCACGAACGAGCGCAGCCTCGGCCTGAACTATCTGGCCGCGCCGCCGCCGGTGGTCGCGTCCTCGACCGACCCGCGGTACGTGCAGCTCGAGTACGCCGCGCAGCAGAAGCTCGCCGCCGATGGCACGATGGACCTCGCGCAGACGCTGTTCTCGGACACCAACTCGCGCAAGGGCCCGCAGTTGGACAAGGAACGGCAGAACATGGAGTTCGACATCATTCTCGGCCGCAAGCCGGTGTCGGCCTGGAAGGAGTACGTCGAGCACTGGAAGAGCTCCGCCGGCGACAAGATCCGCCAGGAGCTGCAGAAGGCGTCCGAGGTCGCGGGGGGCTGATGATGAACGAGAACGAGTCCTACGAACAGTTCGATACCGAGCTGATCCGGCTGGCGCGGGTCGCCGGTGACCAGGCGTACGACGCGGCGGCCGGGCTGGTCGCCCAGGAGGCGAAGTACAACCCGATCCACACCCGGATCTGGACCGGCGTCCGGCACCCGCACCGGGAGAGCGTGGTGTACGCGCTGGTACTGCTCGAGTCCGGGGCGGCCGCGGACGTGCCGCTCGCCGAGGAGATCCTGCGGCGGGTGCTCGCGGAGCAGGACGTCGACGACGCGTCCCCGACGTACGGGATCTGGAGCTACTACCACGAAGAGCCGCTGGACCAGATGGTGCCGCCGGACTGGAACTGGGCGGACTTCATCGGGCGGGAGCTGGCGTTCGTACTGTTCCGGCACGAGGCGCGGCTGTCCGAACCGACCCGGACGGTGGTGCGGACCGCGCTCGGGCATGCGGCCCGGTCGATCATCCGGCGCAACGTGACGATGAGCTACACGAACATCGCCGCCAAGGGCACGTTCGTGACACTGGCCGCCGGTCAGCTGCTGAAGGACGCGGAGCTGACCGAGTACGCCGTCCGCCGGGTCGGCCGGCTGCGGGAGCAGATCGAGGCGGCCGGGAGTTTCGCGGAGTACAACAGCGCCGGGTACTGGACGATCACGATGGAGGCGATCGCCGCGATCGTCCAGTACGTCGACGAGCCGGAGGCGGTGGCCGGGGCGCGGTGGATCGTCGAGCGGCTGTGGGAGCACCTGGCCGGGCGATGGCATGCGCGGACCGGGCAGCTCAGCGGGCCGATGGCGCGCGTGTACACCGACGAGCCGGCGCGGACGCCGGATCTGCTGGCGTTGCTCGCGAAGGCGACCGGTTTCCGCGGGCTGTTCGCGGACCTGCCGGAACTGACGCCGACGCTCGGGCTGGCCGGTCCGGCCCTGGTCGACGTACAGGCTCCGGCCGCGGTGGTCGAGCGGTTGTTGGACACGCCAACGGGTGTGGTCCGGGAGCGGTTCAGCTACCTCGAAGGTGAGGTGCCGGTGGTCGGGACCACCTGGCACGGGATGGACGCGACGCTCGGCAGCGTGAGCGTCGGGGAGTACTGGCTGCAGCGCCGGCCGTTGATGGGGTACTGGCGGGAGGCGGGCGACCCGGCCTGGGGACCGTCGCGGTTCGTCAAGCTGCATCTGATGAAGGACGACCACGACTTCTCGTCGGCCGTGTTCGCGTCGGTGCAGTCCGGGAGCCAGGTGCTGTGGTCGGTGAGCTTCGTGTCGCCGGGTGGTGACGAGCACATCGGGCTGCATCAGATCGAGGCCGGGCAGGCGTTCGCCGTGTCGTCACTCCGGTTGGTGCTGGAGATCGCGGGCGCCGAGGGCGGTTCGGTTTCGGCGATCGGCCGGCAGTTCCGGGTGAGTACGCCGGGCGTCGATCTCGTCGGGAGTATGGACTCGATCAGCTTCGGCGAGCACCAGCCGCAGGTTCGGGTCGAGCAGACGGACGACCGGATCCTCGTGATCGCGGAACTACTGGACGGCCCGACCTCGTTGACGATGCAGGACATCGCGCCAGTCGAGCTGACCGGTACGTTCTCGCTCTTCGAGGGCGCCGACCGGCCGGACGTCGCCGCGCCGTCGATCACCGTGTACGACGGGGACGTGCAGGCGCACTGGGTCACCGCGGACGGCACCCAGCTCCGGCTGGTCGCGCCGGCCCGGGTCACCACCAAGACCGGCCACCCGCAGGCCGTCCGTACGTCAATCGACGGCCAGGCATGACCGGGACGCTGCTGCTGACGTTCGACGATCGCCACATCGCCGGGTGGGAGGAGGCGCTGCCGCTGTTCGAGGCGGTCGGTGCGCGCGTGACGTTCTTCGTGGTCGAGGCGGATCTGCTGGACGCGGCCGAGCAGGCGGGTGTCCGGCGGTTGCTGTCCGCCGGGCATACGGTCGGGTCGCACGGGGCGCGGCATCGGAACGCGGACGAGGCGATCGCTGAGGTCGGCGCGGCGGAGTACCTGCGGACCGAGATCGCGGGAAGTGTGGAGGCGCTGCGGTCGCTCGGGGCGACGGCGCGCAGCTTCGCGTACCCGAACAGCCGCCGCAACGAGACGACGGACGCCGTACTGCTGGAGGTGTTCGATCAGCTGCGCGGCGGGAGCCCGCGTCCGACCGATCTGGAGACGGCGCGGGCAGCCGTGGTGCACGGGGACACTCGGGTGTTTCCCGGGCGGGGCTTCGACAGCGCACGGGGCGACGTACCGCGCACGGACGACGTCGCCACCCTCAGCGAGCTGCTGTATGAGCTCGCCGAGGGCGACGGAACGCTGGCGCTGTACGCCCACGAGATCGCCCCGGTTGCCCGGGGCAACCACATCCACCCGGAACGCCTGACCGCCGTACTGGAAGAAGCACGACGGCTAGGCCTCCGAATGGTCGGCTTCGACGACTACTCGCCGACCAGCTGGTTGTAGTGGTCGGTGAGCGACACGGCGCTGACGCCGTTGAACGTCCCCGGGATCTTGCCGTAGTTGAGGAAGGCGGTCTTGGAGCCGTTCGCCTTGCTCATGCCGTACAGGTAGCCGGACTTGGTGTCGTTGTCCACGCCGACGACCAGCGACCCGCCACGGTCGCCGCAGCTCTGGACGACCAGCGACTCGTACGCGCCCCAGCCCGAGGAGCGGACGAGCTTCATGACCGGCTTCGCACCAGCGGCCACCGGGATGTGCGCAGTCCAGAGCGCACCGGCGTTGGTGGTCATCAGCAGCGTGTCGTACGTCGCGTTCTCGCTGAGGACCGTCATCGTCTTGAAGCCGCGGAAGCCCGGGATCGGGCCGAGCGACTTGAAGCCGGCGCCGACCATCGAGTACCGGTACAGGCTGCCGTTGCTGTTCAGGCCGTACAGGTACGAGTGCCGCGGCGTGCCGACACTGTAGTTCGAGGTCGCGATGGTCTTGAAGCTGGTCCAGCCCGAGCCGACCTTCTTGAAGGTCGCCACCGGCGGCTTGTTGTCCGGCAGGTAGGTCGTGTGCCGGTACAGGTTCCCGCCCTGCAGGAACAGGCCGTAGAAGTAGAACTGGGTCAGGGACGCGTTCGCCGCCGCGTACCAGCTGGCGCTCGCGCGGGTCCCGACGAACTTGATCGCGTCCGGGAACTGATCGGCCAGGACCGGCCGCTGGGCCGTCACGTCCACGCCGTCGACCATTCCGGCGGCGGTGGGCGATGCGATCGACGTGACACACGCCTCGGCGGAGGCGGCCAGCGCCTTCGGCGCCGCCTTGCCCGCCCAGGAGTGGCTGTCGCCGGGAGTGGCCGCGGTGGCCGGCGCCGCCGCAACCGCCGCCGAGGTCAGGCCGACGGCAGCCAAGGCGAGCGCAAAACGCTGCAACTTCATGGGTGTTCCCCTCTGGAAAGATCTCACTAGCCCCCGAGATCGCGCTGACTATAGCGGACCTCGGGGACTGGTGCTGAGGGAATTGCAGCTAGTTGCAGGTCAGCCGCGGCGGCGGCGGGTGAAGGCGATGGCGCCGAGGCCGGTGGTGAGGAGGGCGAGGGCCGCCAGGAGGATGGCGGGGCTCACATCGCTACCCGTGTTGGGGAGGTTCGGCTTCGGGCGGCCGGGCTGGGGTGGGGTGACTCGGACCGTGACAGTGCTGGTGTTGTTGTTCGGGTCCGGGTCGGCGGTGGGTGACTCGGCCTTGGCTGTATTGGCGACTGTGGTGGCCGTTGTGTTCACCAAGACGGTGAGCGTGACCTTTGCCGTCACACCGGGGTCGACGCGCCCTACTGCGCACGTGACCTTCTGCCCGGTCGTAGCGCATCCCTTGGGCGTGCTGGTGAGGCTCAGGCCGTTCGGGAGTACGTCGGTGATCGTGACGGCGGTTGCTGACGACGGGCCGGCGTTGTGGACGGCGATCGTGTAGTCCAGGGTGTGCCCGGCGATCACGGTCGGCGCGGACGCGGTCTTCTGGACGCTGAGGTTCGCGGACTGCGTCGTACGGCCGCTGACCTTCGCCTCGTTGTTGGCGATCACCGGGTCCGGGGTGGCTGCGCCTACCCGAGCCAGGTTCTCCAGCGAGCCGGTGAACCCGGGTACGACGGTTGCGGTGACTGTCACCGTGACCGTGGCCCCAACGGCGAGCTCCGGCGTAGTACAGCGGACCGTGCCGGCTGCCGGAGTGTCCGGAGCGCCAGGGGCCTCCGGCGGGAGCAGGATGCAGGCGTTGCCGGTCATGGTGACGTTGCTGAGGCCACGGGGCAGTTCGTCGGTGATGGTCACCGTACGGGCGTGTGACGGGCCGTTGTTCTTCACGGTCAGCACGTACTTCACGGACTGGCCGGCGACCGGTGCGGCCGGGGACATGGTCTTCGTGATCGCCAGGTCGGCCAACGCGGTGACCGGAGACTCCGCAGTGTCGGTGTCGTTGGACGGATCCGGGTCGGTGGTCCGTGAGGTCTCGCTTGCGGTATTGACGACGCTGGCGCCTTCGTACCCGGCCGCCAGGCGCACGTGGAGCACGAGGACGACCTGACCGATGGGTAGGTCACCCAGCTGACAGGACACCGCACGGCCCTTCACAGTGCAGCCCTTGGACGCAGACGTGACCGTGAGTCCGGCCGGGACTGTGTCGGACAGCACTACTGCTCGTGCGGTCGACGGACCGGCGTTGTTGACGACGATCGTGTAGTCGAACGCACTACCCGGCGTCACTCCGGTCGGGTCGGACGTTTTGACGACGCTGACGTCGGCCAGCGTCTCAACCGGCGTAGTGATCGTGGAGCTGTTGTTGCTCTCGTCCGGGTCCGGCACCGGCGAGGTGGCGGTGGCCGTGTTCGCCAGCGACGTCCCTTGGTACGCCGGGTCGAGCGTTGCTGTGATGACCACGGTCACGGCCTTGCCCGCGGCGAGCGTGCCGAGCGCACAGCGGACCGTTTGACCGGTCGCGGTGCACTGCGGGTCCACCGAGACGATCTTCAACGGAGTCGGCAGGCTGTCGGCCGCGGTGACAGCGGTCGCGTCGGACGGCCCGTGGTTGACCACGGTCAGGCGGTAGGTCACTCCCCCGCCGGCGATCACGGTCGGTTCGTCGCTGCTCTTGATGACCTCGACGTCCGCGGCCTGCTCGACCTCGGTCGTCACCTCGGTCTTGTTGTTCGACGGGTCCGGGTCGGTCGTCGGGCTGTCCACCGAAGCACCGTTGGTGACGGCAGCAGTCTGCGACGCGGCGACGGCTACCCGGATGACAACAACGGCGTCACCGTTGGGTGCCACCTCACCGAGCTCACAGGTCACCGCGGCGTTGGCCGTCGTACAGGTCCCGTCGGCGCTCGTTGCTTCCAGAACGGTCAGACCGCTCGGTACGGCGTCCTTTACCGAGGCCTGCTGCGCTGTGGACGGCCCGTCGTTGTGCACGGTGAGCGTGTAGACGGCCTCGCCGCCGGCCACGAGCGGCGACGGCTTGACGGTCTTGGCGATCGACAGGTCCGCGGCTGTGGTCAGCGTGGTCTCGGCCGTACTGCTGTTGTTGCTGTCGTTGGGGTCCGGTGTCTGCGAGCTGACAGTCGCCTTGTTGGTCAGAGTCCCGGCCGGCTGGTCAGGCGAGACCTTGACGACCACGGTGATCGTCGTACCGTCGCCGGGCGCCAGGCGTCCGACGGAGCAGCTGACGACCTCGTTCTCGTGCGTACAGCCCGCAGCGCGGACGAACGTCGTACCGGCAGGCAATGGGTCTGTCACGATGGTGCCGACGGCGTCCGACGGGCCTGCGTTGCGTACGGCGAGTGTATACGTCAGCTCGTCGCCCGCGACGGCTGTTGCGGGCGCGGTCTTGACGATGGATAGGTCAGCCTCAGTACGGACCGAGGGCGTGGTGGTGGACGTGTTGTCCGACGTGGTCGGGTCCGTGGGCGTCTCAGAGGTCGCGGTCGCGGTGTTGGCGAGCTCCCCCGCCGGGGTCTTCGCGGCAACAGTTCCTGTCACCGTTACGACGAAGCTGTCGCCGGCGGCGAGTGTTGCGGCCAGACAGCGCACCTGCCCGTTGACCGCGGTACAGGTCGCTCCACCGTCCCCGGACGCCTGTACACCGGTGATCGCGTCCGGTACGTCGTCTACGACCCGGATGCCCTGCGCGTCCGACGGACCGGTGTTGCGGACCGTCAGCTTGTAGGTGATCGGCTTGCCCGCAACCACGGGGTCCGGTGAGGCGGTCTTGGTGATCGTGATGTTCGCCTGCGTGCCCGTGGTGATCGTGTGGGTCGCGGTGTTGTTGCCTGTGACGGGGTCGGGCGTGGGCGACGAGACGGTGGCCGTGTTCTTCACGTCGTTCGGCTCGGTGCCGGACGGGACGTCTGCGACCACGGTCACCGTGACGGTGTCTCCCGGCGCCACGGTGCCGACGGCACACGTCACAGTGCCGCTGGCCTCGGTACAGGTGCCGGCGGAGCTCTTGGCGGACACGTACTGCAGCGGCGACGGTACCGGGTCGGTCACCTTGACGGACTGCGCCGCGGACGGCCCGTTGTTCGTCACGGTCAGCGTGTACGTGACCGGCTGCCCCGCGTGTACGGGGACAGGCTGGGCGGTCTTCGTGATCGCCAGGTCGGCGCTTGCCTTGACGGTGTCCGTCGTACGTCCGGTGTTGTTGCTGGTGTCCGGGTCGGGCGTGGAGCTCTCGGCGGTCGCGGAGTTCGTCAGGTCACCGACCGCCTTGGGCGAGACGGTCCCGGTGACGGTGACGATCGCGGTCTCACCGACCGGCAGGTCACCCATCGGACAGGCGACCCGGCCGGAGCTGACGGTGCAGGAGCCGGCTGAGGTGTCCGCGGTGACGTCGGTGAGCGCGGACGGTACGACGTCGCTCAGGTTGACGTTCTTCGCGGTCGACGGCCCGGTGTTGTGGACCTTGATCTGGTAGGTGATCGGCTCGCCGGCGACGACCGGCTTGGTCACCGTCGTCTTCGTCACGACCACGTCCGCCTTTGGTGCCGCCGGGGTGATCGTCACGGTGTCGGTGTTGTTCGAATCGTCCGGGTCCGGAGTGTCGCTGACGGTCTTCGCGGTGTTGGTCAGCGCGCCGCCCTGGTAGCCGGCGTCGAGCGTCGCCGCGATCCGCACGGAGACGCTCGCCCCGGCCGCGAGCCGGGCCAGGGTGCAGTTCACGTCGCGCCCCGCCGTCGTACAGGTCGCCGTCGACTGCACACCGGTGATCGTGAAGCCGGCCGGGACCGCGTCGGCGATCCGCACCTGCTCGGCGTCGGACGGCCCGTTGTTCTTGACGGCGAGCGTGAACACCACGGACTCACCCGGAGCCGGGTGGGCCGGGGCGACGGTCTTCACGATCTGGAGGTCGGCGGTCCGCGTGACGTCGGTGGTCACGGAGGACGTGTTGTTGTCGAGGTTCGGGTCCGAGGTGGAACTGGTGACTGTTGCCACGTTCGTGAGGCTGGTCACGGTCGTTGCCGCCGACACCCGTACCACCACCGTGATCGTTGCCGTCGACCCCGAGTTGATCGTGCCGAGCTCGCACGTCGTCGCGGTGCAGGATCCCTGCGTGGGCTTGGCGGACACGAGCGTGACGCCATCCGGGAGGGTGTCGGTGACCTTCACGTCCTCGGCAGCGGAAGGACCGTTGTTGCGGGCAACCAGCGTGTAGGTGAGTTCGCCGCCTGCGGCGACCGGGTCCGGCTTGGCCGTCTTCGTGATCGACACGTCCGCCTCGGCCGCGACCGGGGTGAGCACCTCGTCGGTGCGGTAGGTGTACTGCTTGTTCAGGGTCTCGGCGGTGTAGTCGAGCAGGCCCACGTTGTTCAGCGTCGTACCGGCGGCCGCCTTGTCCACGGTCACCCGGAAGCGGACCGTCGTACTCTGGTCCTTCGCCAGCCGGCCGCCGGTGGTGGCGTTCGCGCCGGTGCCGATCCGGAAGCGGACCGTCCGCCCGCCGTAGTCCGCCTGGTCGTCGCCCGATCCGTCCGTCTTCGACCCGGCGCCCGCCCCCGAGACGATTGCCAACGACCCTGGCACGAACGTCGTGTTCGCCGGCAGCTCGTCGCGGACCGCGGACCGCAGCGCGTCGTCGTCGCCGGTGTTGCTGAAGCTCAGCGTGTATTCGAGGGTGTCGCCAACCTTCGCCGGGGTGTTGCCCTCGAGGTTGCGGACCGTCTTGGTGCCGACGATGGTCGGCGCGTACAGGTCGATCTGGGTGGTCAGGGCGGCCGGGTAGTAGACGTCACCGGTGCTCGCGAAGGTCAGCTCGGCGCTGGTCGCGTTGTTCGGCAGGACACCGGCCGCGTCGACGACCTTGGCGTCCACGCCCAGGTTGTTCACACTCGCCGGGGTCCGATCGGCGAGGTTCTCGCCGCCGTCGGTGACGCGGCTGCCGTAGAAGTTCGCCGACGGGTTCTGCGCGTCGGCGAGCCGGGTGCCGTTCACCGCGAAGTAGTCGCCGGTGATGCCCGCGTCGCCTTCGTACGTGACGCTGCCGAACCGGGCGTTGACCGCACCGCTCGGCGGCGCGAGGAAGCCGGAGATGTTGGTGCGGACCGGTTCGCCGCTGGACACCTTGGCGTAGCCGTTGAAGACGCTGAGGTCGCGGAGCGGCTCGTCGGCCTGCTGGTACGCGATCACCAGGCTCCAGCCGGCGTAGCGGTCGGCGCCGGTGCCGGTGGGGACGTCGGCACCCCAGTACTCACCGTTGCCTCCGGCCCGTACCAGGTCGGTGACGTCGAGGTAGGAGGAGTAGTCGTTCTTCGAGCCGGTGTTCAGGTAGTCGGTGCGGTCCGCGGTGACGGTTTGGTAGGAGGACGTGCCGGGTAGCCGGAGGCGCATCGTCGTACCGTCGTCGCTGGTGCTCGTACCACCGCGACCGGCGCCACGGGCCGCGCCCCAGAAGAGGCCGGCGTACAGGACCTGGGCGCCGTTCGGGAGGGCCACGGTCGCGCCGGAGGAGGACTTCGTGGAGGGGTCGGAGTCCAGGTCGAGGAGCTCCATGTTCCAGTCGTTGTTGTTCGCCTTGGTGCGCCCGCCGGCCAGGGAGTCGCGGCAGCCCGCGTCGGAGCGGTCGCAGGTCAGGAGACTGTTCCCGGTGATACGGACGGCGCCGTTCGTCTGGGCGCCGAACACCTTGCCGAAGTCCCGGACGGTGTCCGCCCGGGCGGTTGCCGGTAGCACCAATCCGCTCGTGATCACGAGTAGGAGCCCGAGCAAGATCCGCAAGCCACGGCCAGGAACGGCCATCCGAAGTCCCCGTTCTGTTCGGTGGTGCGCCTGGCAGGCATACCACACGGCGGACTCAATGTAGCTGATCAACTACGTAGCGTGGGGGATGGTGGTGGTGGTCACACTTGGGTGGAGGGGATTGTTGGTCGCTCAGTGGTTGGGTGGGCCAACCACCGGGTGGGCGGTTGCACCGTAGGCGGGGGGGTGGGAGGGGCAACCCCCTCCGGGTGGTTGGGAGGGCAACCACCTCCGAGTGGTTGGACGAGGCAACCGGATCCGGGTGGTTGGACGGAGCAACCACCTCCCGGCGGTTGGACGGAGCAACCACCTCTGACTCCGGCGACGACGGCCCACCCCACAAGCCTCCGGGTGGGTGGGCGGGACAACCACCTCCCACCCCAGCCATCACCTTCATGCGCCACCACCCTCCTGGGGTGGGTGGGCGGGAAGACCACCTTCGCGCTTATACGGAGCGGTGGTTCAGCTGTCGGCGGCCTTGAGGGTCAACTCAACCTCGTTGCGGTGCAGGGTGAGCGCGCCGCCGGCGGCTTCGGCGCAGCGGCGGGCTATGTCCAGGCCGAGACCGGTGGAGCCTCGGTCGCTGCGGCCGCGTTCGCCGGCGCCGAGGGGAATGCCGGGGCCTTTGTCGGCGACGACGATGTGGACGATGTTGTCGGCGCGGGTGAGGGTGATGCGGGCAGGGGTTCCGTCAGGCGTATGGGCGACGACGTTTTCGACGAGGGCGTCGAGGGCCGCGCCCAGGTCTTCGGCGGAAGACCGGACGGTGGCCGGCTTCTGAGGCAGGTCGAGGGCGAGCTCGCGGCCTTGGTCTTCGAAGAGCGGTTCCCAGAACGCGGCGCGTTGGCGGGTGACTTCGACGGCGTCGGAGTGTGGGACGCGGCCTTCGCGTTGGGGCCGGCGGGCGGCGCTGATGACGGCGGTGAGGGTTCGTTCGAGGCTGGTGACCTGCGTGTTGAGCTCTTCGGCGCTTTCGCGGTCGGTGAGGGCTTCGACTTGGAGGCGGAGTGCGGTGAGCGGGGTGCGGAGCCGGTGGGAGAGGTCGGCGACGGCTTCGCGTTCGACGGCGATGACTTCGTCGATGCGGTCGGCGAGGCCGTTGAGGGCGGCGCCGACTTTGGCGACTTCGGCGGGGCCGGTGGTGGGGGCGCGGGCGTCCATGTCGCCGCGGGCGAGGCGTTCGGCGGTACTCGCGGTTTCTTCGAGGGGGCGGGCGAGGCGCCGGGAGACGAGTTCGGCGCCGACGATGCTGAGCAGGAGGACGAGCAGGCTGCCGCCGATGAGGATCCACAGCCGCGGCATCAGGCCGGCGTACAGCTCGTCGCTGGTGAGGTAGAGGCAGACGGTGGCGGGACCGTTGGGGGTACCGACGGCGACGTCGACGGCGAGGCCGCCGTTGATGTCGCGGTAGTCGGCGTCGCCGACTTTCGGCGGGCCTTTCTGGTCGTCGTCGCCGTCGTACCCGGCAGGCAGTTCTTTGGGGGTGGGGACGCCGCCGGGCGGCGGGTCGCCGAGCGTCGTACCGTCGGCGAGCCGTACGGAGATCTTGCCGGGTCCGGGCGGGAGGCCGTTGATGTAGGCGGTGACGTCGTCGGCGGTGTGGTCCTTGTCGCCGACGTAGTACGCGACGGTTTCGGCCCGGTTGCGGGCTTTGTCCTGGGCTTCGCTGGCGGTGGTACTGCGGAGCAGCAGCACGAGCGGAATAGCGAACGCGAGCACGACCAGGGTGGTCATGCCGACCGAGAGGAGCAGGATCCGGCGGCGCATGCTCAGCCGTCCGCGGCGAGTTTGACGCCGACGCCGCGGACGCTGTGCAGGAAGCGCGGTTCGGCGGCTGTTTCGCCGAGCTTCCGGCGCAGCCAGGACAGGTGGACATCGACGGTCCGGTCGCCGCCGCCCCACGGCAGGCCCCAGACCTCGGCGAGCAGTTCGCGCTTGCTGACGACGGCTCCGGGGCGCCGGGAAAGCGCGAGGAGCAGGTCGAATTCTTTGCGGGTGAGGTCGACGGGTGTGCCGTCGACGGTGACCTCGCGGCTGCGTGGGTCGATCCGCAGCCCGCCGATCTCGACGGTCGACTCGCCTTGCTGGTCGGTGCCGAGGCGCCGCAGTACGGCGCGGATCCGGGCATCCATCTGGGCGGCGCTGAACGGCTTGATCACGTAGTCGTCGGCGCCCGCGTCGAGCAGCCGTACCACGCTGGCGTCGTCGTCCCGGGCGGTGGCGACGATCACGGGTACGTCGCTGACGGCCCGCACCATCGCGAGTACGTCGCGGCCGTCGAGGTCGGGGAGGCCGAGGTCGAGCAGCAGTACTTCGGGCTTCTCGCGAGCCACGGCGGCGACGCCGTCGGCACCGGCGGCGACGGAGGACACGACGTGGCCGGCCGCCGTCAGGGACTTCCCCAGCGACAGCCGGATCGCGTCGTCGTCCTCGATCAGCAGCACCCGTGCCATGTCCCCGAGGGTAGCTGTCGTCCCGTTATCGGACCCTCAAGCGCCCGTTAAGCGCTCCTCTCCGGAACTTTTTCGTCACCAGACGACGGTTTGTTTCCGGAAAGCGGTGGTTTCAGGCCGGTGGCGCGCAGTTCGAGGGTGGCGAGGCGGGTGATGACGTCGGTGTCGCCGGTGCGCCAGGCGGCGACGGGGTCGTCGGAGATCTTGGCGAGTTTGTGCATGGGTTGGTTCGCCATCGCGCGGAGGGCGAACAGGTCGAGGTCGGCGGCGCTGTCGATGAACTTCTGCGCCGCGGTGGCCCGCCGGGAGAACCGGATCCGCCGCGGCACCCAGATCAGTACGGCGAACAGCACCGGCAGCCCGATGGTCACCGCGGCGAGCACGTACGCGAGCTGATCGACCGCGTGCGCCTGGTCCCGCCCTGCCTGTGCGAGTTTGCCCGCGGCTCCGGCCGCTCCGTCGATCGGCGAGCGCAGCTCGTCCCCCACCGCGGGCACTTTCCCGATCGGCGTCGAGAGTTTCCGCAATTCGCCGGCCAACCCGTCGCCGGCTTCGGCGGCCTTGCGCCCGGGCATGTCGAGGGCCTCGACCATCCGGTGCACGAGCAACCCCAGCTCCACGCAGAGCCAGATCCACGCGAGTAGTACCAGGTCCCCGATCAGTTGCCCTGCCCGCTGTGCGCCTACCTCGGAGTAGAGCTTCACGGGCGGACCCTTCTGTCAGAGGGTGGAGCGGAGGTCCCAGAGCAGCGGGTAGTAGCGGAGATCGAGGCGACTGCGGAGGTAGTTGGCGCCGGACGACCCTCCGGTACCCGGTTTGGTACCGATCATCCGCTCGACCATCACGACGTGCCGGGCGCGCCACGCCGCGGCGAGTTCGTCGTGCTGGAGGAGTGCCTCGGCGAGCTCCCAGATGGCAGCGTAGTGCGAGCGGTCGCCGGCCACCTTCCGGAGCGCGTCCCGGATCGAGTCCTCGGAGTCGGTCTCGAACCCGCCCTTGCGCAGTACGCCGAGGAACGCGTCCCAGAGCGTCGGCTCCTCGAGGCGGCGGCGCAGGCGGTCCTTCTCGGCGTCGGTGAGGCCGCGGAACCGGCGGACGAACGACGGGTCCTTGGCGCCGGACAGGAACTCGATCTCGCGGAACTGCACGGACTGGAACCCGGAGGCCGGCGACAGCCGGTGCCGGAACTCGCCGAAGTCCTGCGGGGTCATGGTCTCGAGGATGTCGACCTGCTGGGTGAGGACCCGTTCGATCGTGTGTACCCGGCGGAGCAGGTGCTCGGCGAGCCACAGCTCGCCGGCGAGCATGGCGTCCCGGGACGCGGTCAGCTCGTGCAGATTCTGCTTGAACCACAGCTCGTACACCTGGTGGATCGTGATGAACAGCAGCTCGTCGTGGGCCGGCGGCTCGGACTCCAGCCGCTGCTGGTCGAGCAGCTCGGTGAGTCGCAGGTAGCTGCCGTACGTGAGCCGGCCGCCCTCCTCCCCGAAGTGCACGTCGACCCCGCCCCACTGCCCTGTCACCCCGTCACCAGCGCTCATGTGACGGAGACTAGCCGACGGTTCCGTGACTGGTCAGTGATTCGTTCGTTGGTCCTTCCGTACGCCGAGTCGAGGAGTCGCATGTCCGCCACGGTCGAATCACCGATCGTTCCCGGTCCGGTCCAGGGGCCGACCCGGGAGGAACCGCTGGTCGAGGCGTTGCTGCTCGACGACTACCGGTCGCTCGTCCACCTTGCCTACCTGATCCTCCCGCCTGCGATCAGCCGGGCGAGGCGGGTGGCGGCCGCGCATGCGGTGGTCCAGCGGGCGCTCCCGCCGGGGCTGCCGCTGCCGACCGAACTGGCGCTGCCGTCGAGCCTGGTCGGGCCGCCGGACCTGCGGGTTCCGGCGACGCGGCACCGGGAGTTCATGCGCCGCCGGGTGGTCGACGAGGCGACCCGGCAGGCCGAGCGGCGCTCGTTCGCGGCACGCCTCGGCAGTGTGCTGGCGCCGGCCGACGCGCTCGGCTTCGACCCGTGCAGCACCCGCCCGGACCGTACGGCGCTGACCCGCCGCCGGGCCCGCGGCCGCCGGGTCGCGATCGCCGCCACGGTGCTCGTGGCCGCCACCGTGCTCGCGGCGCTGCTCAGCTTCTGACCCCGGACCTGCACGCCATCACAATCGGGCGCCTGCGGCGGATCCCGGCGGGCGGCCGCCCGAAGGCGGCGATTGTGATGGCCTGGCGGTCCGCCCTTGACGGGCCGAAGTGCTCCGCCTACCGTCGGTGACACCGCTCTCTTCCTACCGCCCCAGGGAGATCTGTGATGTCCGTTGGAATCGTTTCCAGTGTTGCCCTCCTGCTCGCTCCCCTCGGCGCACCGCTGCCCGCGCCGGCCGAGACCCCACCGGTGAACATGACGACCCAGGCAACGATCTGCAACAAGTACTGCGACGCCCGCGACCCCGCTCTCGCACCCAAGGAACGCACGCCGGTCTCGGCCACCCTCTTCGGCCGCACGATCACGCTGCACCTCGACGACGACGACGCGATGGGCTGGGCCTCGATCGACAACGGCAACCCCGGTGACGAGGTGTGGCTGGACCGTTCGATGGACGGCGGTCGCACCTGGTCGGCCGGCAGCCGGCTCGGCAACACCGCGATCCCGTCCGGCCAACGCGGCTGGCGCACGCAGATGTACAACGTCGACGACTGGAACAACCTCGGCGTCGGCGCCCTCCGCGCCTGCGGCAAGGCCGGCGACCGCGCGGACATCGCCTGTACGCCGTGGGCGCGGGTCACCTGGAACTCCTGGGACCGGCGTACGGCGGCCGCGACCGCGTTGATGCAGGACTACAACCTCTCCAGCGGGCTGTTCGACACCACCGGCTGGTGGAACTCCGCAAACGCGCTGAACGCGTTGATCGACAACATCCGGGTCAGCGGGATGGCCAGCTACAAGTACGCGATCGGCACGACGTACGACCTGAACCTGAACAAGTTCGAGGGCCAGTTCCGCAACGACTACATCGACGACACCGGGTGGTGGGGGCTGGCGTGGGTCGCGGCGTACGACCTGACCGGTGAGGCGCGGTACCTGCAGACGGCGCGCGCGGACGCGGACCACATGGCGGCGTACTGGGACAACACGTGCGGCGGCGGGGTGTGGTGGAGCGAGGCGAAGACGTACAAGAACGCGATCTCGAACTCGCTGTACATCCAGCTGAACGCGCAGCTGCACACGCGGATCGCCGGCGACACGACGTACCTGCAGCGAGCGCAGAACGGCTGGACGTGGTTCCAGCAGACCGGGATGATCAACGGCTCGCACCTGGTGAACGACGGGATCGACCTGGCCACCTGCAAGAACAACGGCCAGACCGCGTGGACGTACAACCAGGGCGTGCTGATCGGCGCGCTCACCGAGTTGTCGAAGGCAACGAACAACTCGGCGTACCTGACCAGCGCGCGGCAGCTCGCGGACGCGTCGACGACCGCGGCGTCGCTGCACACCTCCGACGGCATCCTCCGCGAACCGTGCGAGGACGGCGACTGCGGCGGCGACGGCCCGTCCTTCAAGGGCGCCCACGTCCGCGGCCTCGGCAAACTGAACGCGGCGCTGTCCGACCACCCGTACACGGCGTACCTGCAGAAACAGGCCGACCGCGCGTACGCCGCCGACCGAACCCCGATGGACCAGTACGGCCTACGTTGGTCCGGCCCGGTCGACAAGCTCGACGCGGCCCGCCAACAGTCGGTGGTCGATCTGCTCAACACCGTGTGAAATGCAGGTTCGGTCCAGGGGCTGTCCACAGGGGATCCAGGGCGGGTCCAGACCGGTCCGAACGGCGCTCACACGGCCGGATTCGGATGCCAGGGTGAGATGACGGGCCGGCAGCACGGCCGGCCCGGGACCCTGGGGGTGAGCCGGTGCCGGACCCGATCGCCGACGAGTTGCGCAGACTCGCCGGACCGGACCTCTACCGCCGGAACGCGTTCCGGATCAGCGGCCTGCTCGCGGACGCGGACGCCCGCACCGCGCGGCAGGTGGCGCAGCGGCTGCGGGCCGCGCTCGCCGTCGGCGCCGACGTCGACCTCGGTACGGCGACCTCCCGCGACCCGCACGAGATCCAGGCCGCCTGCGACCTGATCCTCGGCGATCCGCGCCGCCGGCTGGTCCACGAGATGTTCGCGCCGTGGGGCGACGACGTGTCCAGCTGCGGCTGCTCGCCGACGCTGCACCGCAACCACGACGCTGCGGTCGCCGCACACAGCTCCGCGATCAGCAAGGAGCAGGACGGCGGGCGCCCGGACGTCGACTGGAACAGCGCCTGGCAGTCCTGGTCGAAGGTCGTCGGCGCATCCACCGCACATCTGGAGTCCCGGGTGCGGGACCTGGACGACCGCCAGCTCGACCGTACGGCGGTCACCGGGCTCGAGCGCGAACTGCCGCGCACGCTCGTGCAGCCCGCCGTGGATCTGGCGGTCGCCGCTCCGCTCAAGCGTGCCGGAGTACTGGTCAAACTCGCCCGGAAGTTCCCGCAGGCCGAGCAGCTGCACCGGCGGCTGCTCGAGTCCGCGGCCGCGCCGTTCTACGAGGACCTCGAGGACCGCCGGACCCGGATCGCGCAGCGGATCGGGATCGACCCCGCCGACGGCATCGTCGACGAGATCGAGAAGGAACTGCTGCCCAAGCTGCGCCGCCTGGACGCGCTGCTGCCGTCGAAGGAGAACCACCGGACCTCGGGACTGCACGATCAGGTGGCGATCCTGCTGAACAACTGCGCCGTCGACCTGATGAACCGCGGCGAGGACGCCGACGGCCGCGCCGAACGCTGGCTGGACCTGGCCAGCCGGATCGCGATCGACCAGCGCGAACACGATCTGATCAACGAGAACCGGCAGGGCATCGGCGAGACCCAACGCGCGATCAGGGACTTCCGGGACCGCGTCTACGCGATCCAGCGGGCGCAGGGCAAGAGCGCCGCGACCCGGGTCCTGCGCAGCATCAGGCACAGCACAACCTCGCCGACCGTGATCGCCGAGATCGACCGGATGCTCGCGGAGTTCGGCCGCGGTACGACGACTCGCAAACGGCAGCCGGTCCGCGGCCCCGTCCGGCGGCCGGTCTACGTCCGCCGGCGACCGTGGCGGCGGGTCTGGGTCGTGCTCATCATTGCCCTCGCGCTGATCGCACTCAGCCTGTGGCGTTGGTGGCCGCGGCACGTGGACGTGTTCAACCAGAAGATCGCCGACAACCCGCCCGCCGGGGTCTGCCTCGGCAAGCCGGGCGACGATCCGACCGCGCTACGCAAGGGCAACTGCGACGCGGACCACTGGGGTGAGGTGATCGCGTACGTCCCGATCACCAAGGTCCCGTCGGCGTACCCGGGTGACGTGCAGGCGAACGCCCTCGCGTACTTCGCCTGCGGCGAGGCGGTCGCCCAGCAGCACCTCGACCACTCCGGGTTCACCGTCCAGGCGTTCTATGCCGGCGCGAAGGACTGGAACGACGGGAAACACGCGACCTCGTACGAGAACTACGCGACCTGCGTGATCCACCACGAGGACGGCGAGCCGATGGTCGCGGGCGCGGCGGCCCGGCCCGATGCGCCGAAGACGTCGCAGCCGGTGCTGATGTCGTTGTTCGCCAGGGATCGCGCACAGAACGCGCCGGTCGGTACGTGCGTACAGAAGCTGCCGGCCGGGGACGCCTCGGTCGATGTCGGGATCGTCCGCTGCACCGAATGGCACTGGGCGCAGATCGTTTCCTACCCGACGATCTATCCGGCCGGTACGCCGTGGCCGGGGGACGACGCGGTGGTCGCGCGGGCCCGGAAAACGTGTTCGCGCGGGATTCCGGGCCGGCCCGGGTTCGCGACCACGCCGGGATCGCCCGATCACAGCTGGTGGTCCGAGCCGAAGCAGGTCATGTACGCGTACTGCCTCGTGCATCGCGCCGACGACAAGCCGTTCAAGGGAGCGCTGACATGAGTTGGGCAGGATTCCGCCAGTGGCGGCAGCACAAGGCGTTCCGGATCGCGGCGCCGAGCTTGTCCGGCGCGGAGTACGACGAGCTCGACGCGTGTCTGGCCGAACTCGGGTCGGCCGTGGCCGAGGATCCCGCGGACGACGCGCTGGCGGAGGCGGCGACCAATCTGTGGCGGGCCCGCCGGAAGCTTGCTCAGGGCAAGGAAAGTCAGGGGCGGCAGGCGGCGCGGTACCTGCGGACGTGTGCGGATGCGCTGGCCGCGGCCGGGTTGACGGTGCAGGACCACGACGGAGAGCCGTTCCGGGCGGGGCGTTCGGTCGACGTACTGCTGTACTCCGACGATCCGGCGGCGACCGAGGAGACGGTCGTGGAGACGGTGCGGCCGGCGGTCTACCACCGCGACCGGCAGCTGCAGACCGCTCAGGTGATTGTTGCCGTGCCGCCCCATTCGACCAAGAACAGCGAGGACAGTCATGCGTGACACCATCGACATCGGGATCGATCTCGGCACCACCAACAGCGCGATCGCCCTGGCGGTGGGCGGCGACGCGACCGTGATCAAGAACATCGAGCAGCACGACACCACGCCGTCGGCGGTCTGGTTGCCGCGCGCCGGTGAGGTCCGCGTCGGCGCCAAGGCCAGGACCCGGGTCGAGTCGGATCCGCGGAACACGGCGTCCGAGTTCAAGCTGGAGATGGGCCTGTCGGACGCGGTGCGGTCGTTCGAGAAGGCCGGCGTACAGCTGACGCCGCCGCAGTTGTCGGCGGAGGTGCTGAAGTCGCTGCGCGGGGACGCGTCGCGGTACCTGAACAACGAGGTGCTGACGGCGGCGGTGATCACGGTCCCGGCGGCGTTCGCGCTGAACCAGAACAAGGCGACCGTGGAGGCGGCGACCCTGGCCGGGTTCGTGCCCGGGTCGCCGTTGCTGCAGGAGCCGACCGCGGCCGCGTTCGCGTACGGGTTGCAGGACACCAGCGATCGCGCGTACTGGATGGTGTTCGACTTCGGCGGCGGCACGTTCGACGCCGCGGTGGTCAACAAGCGGGACGGCGAACTGCGGGTGCTGCACCACGCCGGCGACCCGTACCTCGGCGGCAAGCTGATCGACTGGGCTCTGGTCGAACGGGTGCTCGCACCGGCCGCTGCGTCGGAGTTCGGGATGACCGAGTTCCGCCGCGAGAACCCACGCCACGGGCGGAACTTCGCCCGGTTGAAGGCCGCCGCGGAGGAGGCGAAGATCGCGCTGTCGAGCATCGACGCGACGTCCGTACTGGTCGAGCTGGACACTCCGGACGGGTCCTCCGAGACGTTCGACTTCACGCTCACCCGGGACGCGCTCGACCAGGTCGCCGAGCCGTACTACGTCCGCGCGATCAACCTGTGCCGGCAGGCGATGCGGGAGAACGGGCTCGCCCCGGACGCGATCGACAAGCTGCTGCTGGTCGGCGGCGTGACGCTCTCCCCCGGGCTGCGGGCACGGCTCGCGGACCCGGCCGACGGGATCGGCATCGAGCTGGAGACGCGGCTGGATCCGTCGACCGTGGTCGCGCGCGGCGCCGCGGTGTTCGCGAGCACGATCCGGCACCCGGCGCCGGTGACCACCGCCCCGGCGGCGGGCGAGTTCGGGATCGAGCTGTCGTACGAGCCGGCCGTCACCACCACGACCACCACGGTCGCCGGGCGGGTCAGCGCCGGCCGCGACCAGGACTGGACGGGGTACTCCGTCGTCCTCGCGAACCCGGAAGGACGGCCGCCGTTCCGGACCGCGAACATCGCGCTGAACCGGGTCGGTGCGTTCGCGACCGAGGTCGAGCTGGACGAGAAGCGGACGTCGCGGTTCGTGGTCGAGCTGATCGATCCAGCCGGAACACCGCGGAAACTTGTTCCGAACACGTTTTCCGTCAGGCATCGGACCGAGACGTTCGGCGGCGCGCGGCTCGCGCACTCGCTCGGCATTCAGCTCGCCGACAAGACGTTCTCGCCGCTGCTGCGCAAGGGCGCCGGGGTACCGACCACGGCCCGCGAGACCTTCCGCACGTCGAACACGCTGCTGCGGCGCGACGACGAGGCGATGCTCCGGATCCCTGTGGTGCAAGGCGAACGGCGGCGCGCGAACCGGAACCGCCCGGTCGGGCAGCTGACGATCACGCCGGTCGACCTGCGGATGGACCTGCCGGCTGGTACCGAGGTCGAGGTCACGTTCGAGGTCGACGCGTCGAACCTGGTGACGGTGGTGGCCGACGTACCGCTGATCGGTGCGCAGTTCGAGGCGGAGATCGACCTCGGGTCGGTGCGGACGCCGTCGGCCGACGTACTCGAACAGCAGCTGGCGGAGGCGGAGGAACGGTACGACGTACTGCAGCGGTCGTCGGATCTGCCGGACGTGGACGAGCAGCTGCGACGGCTGGAGGCGGAGGAGACGCTTCCGACCGTACGTGAGCAGGTACGGGCGGCCGCGACCGATGCCGGTGCGGCGGCGACGGCCGAGGACCGGTTGCGGGATCTGCAGGCGGATCTGGACGACATCGACGATCTGGTCGCGCTGCCTCGGCGTACGCGGGAGCTGCTTGATCTGCTGGCAGAGGCGGCGGAACTGGTCGAGCGCGCGGGCGCGGTACGGGACGAGCAGGAGCTGACCGCGTTGCGGGAAGCGGGCCAGCAGGCGATCGACGAGCAGGACCTGGCCGCGATCGACGCGGTCACGGACCGGACCGAGCTCTTCATGGCACGGCTGTACCGGCGGCAGCCCGGGTGGTACGAGGCCGTGTACTGGGACGTCGTCCGTCAGCCGGGTCTGCTGCCGCCGACCACCGAGGCGGACCGGCTGGTGCGGGAGGGCCGCACGGCGATCGACAAGCGGGACGAGCGCGAGCTGGAACACGTTGTCCAGCAGATGATCCGGCTGCTGCCCCGGGACGAGCGCGACACGATCATCGGACTCACCAGATGAGCGCTCTCCGCCAGCACGTCACCACCACTCGCGCGGCCGACCTGGCCCGCCAGGGTGACCTGTCCGGCGCGGCCGCCCTCCTGACCGGGCTGGATGATCCGTCGGTGGAAGCGTTGGACCTGCTGGCCCGCATCCGAGCCCAGCAGAAGCAGTGGGTGGAAGCAGACGCCCTGTGGGCCAAAGTCGAGCAGACCGCAGGCTCACCTGCCGTGCAGGCGGCTGCCGCTGACGGGCGGCGGATGGTTGCCGCCATTCGAGGCCGGCGACGGGCGGCGCGGCCTGTACTTCCGGTGGTCGCGGGCGTGGTGTTGGTAGGCGCCGTGGTTGCCGGTGGGGCGCTACTAGATGGGCGAAGTACGCCCGTGGCTGAGCCTGTGCCGCCGACTGTAACGGCTTCGGTGGATACGGAGGCTGAGGAGCGAGCGGCCGAGCTGCAGCGCCAGTTGGCCGTGTTGGAGGCTCAAAAGCGGGCGGCTGCGGCTGCGGTGGCCAGCCAGCTGGATGTGATCCAGAAGTGGGCAGCCGGACCCGGTGTGGTCGTTCAGCGTGGGCAGGGAGCTGTACGGGTGGTGTTCGTCGACGCAGTGTTCACGTCCGGCACAGACTTGAGTCCTACCGGGCAAACAGCTCTCACAGCTCTCGGCAAACGCCTAACGGGGCTCAACGCGACCACGACCGTCACCGGCTACTCCGTCGTTGTCCCCGGGAGTCCAAAGGCCGGTGGGTCGCGGATGGGCCTGCTGAGGGCTCGCGTGGCGACGCAGCAGCTCAGTGCCGCGTCAGGGCTGCCGTTGACCGCGTTCGCGATGCAGTCCGGCGACCAGGCACACCCGCCGTACCGGACGGCCGCCAAGAACCGCACTGTCACGGTCACGTTGGCTCCGGTGACCGAGCGGTGATGCCATGATGACGACATGGAGCTGAAGATGTCGGCGTCGTACGACGCCACCCCCGAGGAAGTGTTCGCGATCGTGACGGACACGGCCTTCCGCGAGCAGGCCTGCGAGAAGACCAAGGCCCTGTCGTACGACGTCAAGGTCAGCGCGTCCGGCGGCGACACCGTGGTCCGGGTCAGCCGGAAGATGGAGGCCAAGGACATCCCGGACATGGCCCGTAAGTTCGTCGGCGAGACGCTGACCGTGGTGCAGACCGAGACCTGGCACCCGGCCGCGGCCGACGGGTCCCGGACCGCGGACGTGTCCGGCGAGATCAGCAACACGCCGGTGACGCTGAAGGGTACGGCGCGGATCGCCGCGAACGGCGCGCAGACCGTGCAGGCGATCGACCTCGACATCAAGGTCGCCGTCCCGCTGATCGGCAAGAAGATGGAGCCGTTCGTGGTGGACGCGATCCGCAACGGCCTGCAGAAGGAGCACGACCTCGGGCACGAGTGGAGCGGCAAGTAAACCTCGTGTCGTTGCGCTGACCACGGCGCCTCCGGTGGCAACCTGAGAAGAAGAGTTGCACCGGAGGTGACCCGTACCGATGCGAAGTTCCCTACGCAAGAAGCGCGACCGAGCCGCACCCGACGCGAGCCAGTACTGCGCCTTCTGCGCTACCGTGATGCCGTTCGAGCGCATCGAGCCGTCCGACTACCTGATCGACGAGCCCGACGAGTGGATCTGCACCAAGTGCGGCTCGGCGCTCCTGGTCGATCCACCTACCCAGGAGCTGAACCACACCGCCTAGTGTCGGCGGCCGCCAGGCTGCTGCGCATCGTGTCGACGGTCTCGGCGGGCCAAGGCCCGGTGTTGGTCATCGGGAGTTCGGTCATGAAGCGGCGTTCGTCCTCCGGGATGGTCGCGGCCACCAGGTCGGGGTCGTCGAGGACGGCGTCGTAGAGCCGCGGGCCGTCGGCGCTGAACAGGTCCGCCGCGACGAGGCGGCCGTCTGCGGTGCGCATGACGTTGTCCGGGTTGTCGTCGACGTTCGGGCCGAACCAGGGCAGCTCCCGGAGGCCGCGCTCGTGCACCTGCCGTACGACGTCCGCCAGCTCGGCGAGGGCCGGCTCACGCGCGGCGAGCGATCGGTGGAAGGCGGCTGCGTCGTTCGCCGCGACCGGCGACAGCCATTCGAGAATCTGCAGGTCGCCGCCGCCCGAGAGCCGACGGTGTTCGTACAGCCGCGGCACCTGGCCGGTGTACGCCGCCTCGCGGTAGAGCGCGGCCGTGTACGGTCCCACCGGATCGAACGGGCTGATCCGCGCCGCCGTGAGCCCATCAGGCGACCGCAAAGCGATCGCCCAGTCCCCCGCCCCGCAAGGCGTCCACCCCGCCGCAACAAGCACCCGCTGCACCTGGCGATGATCCGCCTCCGCTTCCAGCGGTAGCTCGTAGGCCGCCTCCCGGCGCCGTCCGGCTTGCCCGGTGGCCGCAAGGCGCACGTCCGGCACCGCTGCCCCGTCGCTCGGCACCGCCGGCCCGTCGCTCGGCGCCGCCGGCCCGTCGCTCGGCACCGCCAGGTCGTCGTCGGGCGTCATGCTGCCGAGCCTAGGCGGATCGGCAGCGCGGCGCCTTCGAATAATCAGCCCTGGTGCGGGTAGCGGTAGTCGGTCGGCGGCGTGAAGGTCTCCTTCATCGACCGCGGGGACGCCCAACGGATCAGGTTCCACATCGAGCCGGCCTTGTCGTTCGTGCCGGACGCCCGGGCGCCGCCGAACGGCTGCTGGCCGACGACCGCGCCGGTCGGCTTGTCGTTGACGTAGAAGTTGCCGGCCGCGAACCGCAGGTACTCCGCTGCCTCCGCGATCGCGTGCCGGTCCTGCGCGATCACCGCGCCGGTCAGGCCGTACGGCGCGGAGTGCTCCATGCCCTTCATGACCTCGGCGTAGTCGGCGTCGTCGTACACGTGCACGCCGAGGATCGGGCCGAAGTACTCGGTCGTGAAGATCTCGTCGGTCGGGTCCTCGGAGACCAGCAGGGTCGGGCGGACGAAGTACCCCTCGCTGTCGTCATAGGTGCCACCGGCAACGACATCGATCGAGTCGGTCGCCGCGGCCCGGTCCAGCGCCGCCTTGTGCTTGGCGAACGCGCGGTCGTCGATCACCGCGCCGATGAAGTTCGACAGGTCGGTGACGTCGCCCATCGTCAGCGACTCGGTCTCGGCCACGATGTCGTCGCGGATCCGGTCCCACAGCGAGCGCGGCACGTACGACCGCGACGCGGCCGAGCACTTCTGGCCCTGGTACTCGAAGGCGCCGCGCACCATCGCGGTCTTCAGCACCGCCGGGTCCGCCGAGGGGTGCGCGAGGATGAAGTCCTTGCCGCCGGTCTCGCCGACCAGCCGGGGGTACGTCCTGTACGACGCGATGTTCGTCCCGACCGTCCCCCACAGCGACTGGAACGTCTTCGTGGAGCCGGTGAAGTGGATGCCGGCCAGGTCCGGGTGGGTGAGCGCGGCCTTGCTGACCTCGATGCCGTCGCCGGTGACCAGGTTGATCACACCGGCCGGCAGGCCCGCGGCCTCGAACAGCCGCATCGTCCAGTGCGCCGCGAACTGCTGCGTCGGCGACGGCTTCCAGACCACGGTGTTGCCCATCAGCGCGGGCGCGGTCGGCAGGTTGCCGGCGATCGCGGTGAAGTTGAACGGGGTGATCGCGTACACGAAGCCTTCGAGCGGCCGGTAGTCCACCCGGTTCCAGACGCCCGGCGACGAGATCGGCTGGTCGCTGACGATCTGCCGCGCGAAGGCGACGTTGAACCGGAGGAAGTCGATCAGCTCGCACGCAGAGTCGATCTCGGCCTGCTGGACCGTCTTGGACTGGCCGAGCATGGTGGCCGCGTTCAGGGTGTCGCGCCACGGGCCGGACAGCAGGTCGGCCGCCTTCAGGAAGATCGCCGCGCGGTCGTCGAAGGACAGCGCGCGCCACGACGGAGCCGCCGCCAGCGCCGCGTCCACCGCTGCCCGGCCGTCCGCCTCGGTCGCGTTGCCGAGCGTGCCGAGGACGTGCGCGTGCTTGTGCGGCTGCACCACCTCGATCGGCGCGCCGCCGCCGAGCTTCTGCTCGCCGCCGATCGTGCAGGTCAGGTCGATCGCCCCGCCGGCCACGAAGTCCTTGAGCTTCGCCTCCAGGCTCGCCCGCTCCGCGGATCCGGGCGCATACCCCTTGACAGGCTCGTTGGCGGGCGTCGGTACGGCGGTCACGGCATCCATGCTGCGGCACTCCTCGATCAGGTGGTGGATCGTACTGGGCACGCCGGCTACAGGTGGACCGGCGTGACACCTGCATGGTGCCACGCCAGTACCGTCAGGGCACAACGCAGCTGAATTACTTTCGCCACGGCATATGTTGGAGGGCCCAGGTGTTGCCGTCGGGGTCCGCGAACCAGGCGTAGTACACGCCGCCGAGGTCCTCGGTCTCGCTGACCTCGACGCCGCGGGCGATCAGCGCCTGGCGGGCCGCTTCGATGTCCTGCACGACCAGGTGCAGGCCACGCTGCGAGCCGACCGGCATCTGCAGCTGCGGCAACCCGCTCGTCAGCGAGATCGAGCAGTACGACCCGGGCGGCGTGAGCTGCACGATCCGGACGCCGTCCGCGGGCGTGACGTCGACGTCGCAGACGAACCCGGCCTGGTCGGTGTAGAACGCCTTCGCCCGGTCGACGTCCGCGACCGGCATCGGGATCAGCTCCAGCAGGTACGCACCCGGCTGCACCAGCGGATGCGCCGGGTCCACCGGGATGTCGTCGAGGCTCTTCGGGATCTCGGTGCGCTCGGTCATGACGCCTTCTTCTTCGCGGCCTTCTTCGCCGGCGCCTTCTTGGCAGCAGCCTTCTTCGCCGGAGCCTTCTTGGCGGCCGCTGCCTTCTTGGCAGGTGCCTTCTTCGCGGGAGCAGCCTCGGCACCGCCCGCGCGCCGGGCCTTCGCGGCCTCGACCGACGCCCGCAGCGCGGCCACCAGGTCGACGACCTCGGCGCCCTCGGTCTCTTCCTCCTCGGACTCCGGCAGCGGCACGCCCTCGGCCTTCGCCTCGACGACCTTCTCCAGCGCCACGCGGTACTCGTCGTGGTACTGGTCCGGGTCGAACTCACCACGCAGCGTGTCGATGTACGACGACGCCATCGCCTTCTCCTGGGACCTGATCTCGACGTCCTCCGGCGGCGCCGCGAACCCCTTGTCGCGGATCTCGTCCGGCCAGAGCATCACCTGCAGCACCAGCACGTCGTCCACGGTCCGGAGCAGCCCGAGGCTCTCCCGGGACCGCAGCGCGACCTTGACCAGCGCATACAGCTCGGACCCTTCAAGGGCGTCCCGGAGCAGCACGTACGGCTTCGCGCCCGGCCCGCCGTCGGCCGCCAGGTAGTACGACTTGCCGAGGTACAGCGGGTCCACCTGGTCGGCCGGCACGAACTCCAGCACGTCGATGACCTTCTTGCTGGACAGCGGCAGGTCGGCGAAGTCGTCGGAGTCCAGCACCACCATCCGGCCGTCGGGCATCTCGTACCCCTTGCCGATGTCGGAGTACGGCACCTCTTCGCCGTCGATCGAACAGATCCGCTTGTACTTGATCCGGCCCCCGTCGGCGACGTGGACCTGGCGGAACGAGATGTCCTTCTCCTCGGTCGCGGAGAACACCTTGATCGGGATCGTCACCATCCCGAACGAGATGGCCCCCTTCCAGATCGCCTGCATCGCCATCAGCTCCCTACATGCCGTATCTGCGCTAGGTGCGCTGTCCGCCGCGCGGCCCCTCCGCCGCGAGCAGATCCGGGATCTCCTGTGTCGCATACCACATCAGGTCTTCACCCTCGCACGAATCCAGGGCGAACACCGCGTCGTCGTCTCCGTCCTGCGCTGCTTCCCACAGGTCCGCGGCCTTACCGATCACCGTGGTCGCCTGGGCGGCGTCCAGGTGCACGGACGCCACCGAGCGCCACGGGATCACCACGTGCAGCTCCAGCCGGGCGTCGCCGAGCTCCACCGACCCGTCCGCCGGCGGTACGGCGCTGACCTCGGCCGCGATCACGACCCGTCTCCGACTGGTACCCGGGTCCGCCGCCAGCAGTCCCACCGAGGCGCGGGCGGCCTGCGCCATCGCGGCGAACTCCAGCTCCTCGTCGTCGCCCTCGGCGTACCACTCCCGCAGCGCCGGTGTCACGGCGTACACCGTGAGCGGCGCCGGGCCGACCTCGCCGGCGTTGCACGCCGCGCTCAGCAGCCGGAGTGTCGACGGTACGTAGACCCTCATGAACCCGCCTTCTTGGTGGTACGGGGTTTCTTCCGGCCCCGGGAGGCCCGGTTCCGGCTGCCCCGGGTGGTGTCCAGCAACTCGTCCAGCGCATCGGTCACACATTGGGCGAAAACAGCGAGGTCCGGCATGGCGGTGCGGTCCGCGTTCAGACCGTAGTACACCTTGCCGTCGTACGACGTGACCCCGACCGACAGGCCCTGCCCGGGCATCAGCGGGACCACCGGGTACGACGCCAGCATCGGGGCACCCTGCGCATACAGCGGGAACTGCGGGCCGGGCACGTTCGTGATCACGACGTCGTCGATCGGCCGCACCGTCGTGGTCGCGACCCGGGCCGCGAGCGCGTGCAGCGTGGTCGGCGCGAACCCGGCGATGCCGACCAGCGAGCGGGCGCTGACCGCGCGGCCGGTATCCTTGTGCACCTTTGTCTGGTACGAGATCTGGTGCAGCCGCATGACCGGCGAGTTCTCCCCGACCGGCAGGTTCACCGCGGAGGCGATCACCCGGGAGCCGAGCGAGGTCGGCTCCTCGTCCTCGTCGTCGCGGATGCTGACCGGGACCACCGCCCGGACGCTCCGGGTCGGCCCGACGCCCTCGCCGCGGGTCATCATCCAGGCCCGGAACGCGCCCGCGACCACCGCCAGGACCACGTCGTTGACCGTGCCGCCGTGCGCCGCGCGGATCGACCGGTAGTCCTCCAGGTCGGTCTGCACGGTGGTGAACCGGCGCTGGCCGGACGTCTTCACGTGTAGCGAGCTCTCCTGGGCGTGCCGTTGCGCGACCAGCGAGCCGACCACGCCGCCGAGCACCTCGCGCACCGATGTCGAGCCGGTCAGGCCGGCCAGCTCGGCGCGGGCGAGCTCCAGCACGGCGGTCGGGTTCCGGGTGGCGTCGGCGAACACGCCGGCCAGCAGCTCCAGCGCGGACGGCGGGTGCTCCGGCTGCCAGGTGTCGGTCGGCGTGTCCTTCGGGTGCGCGGTGGCGTCCAGCACCACCTGGCCGATGTCGACCGTGCTGTTGCCGTCGACAAGCGCTTGATGGGACTTCGCGATGATCGCGAACCGGTCCCCCTGCAGGCCCTCGACCAGGTACATCTCCCACAGCGGGCGGGCCCGGTCCAGCCGCCGGGACATGATCCGGGCGACCAGCTCCAGCAGCTGCGCGTGCGTCCCCGGCCGGGGCAGCGCCGAGCGCCGGACGTGGAACGTGATGTCGAACTCCTCGTCGTCCACCCAGACCGGCCCGGCGAACCGCCCGGGGATCTGCTGGACGCGCTGCCGGTACCGCGGCACGAACGCGATCCGGTCCCGGATCAGCGCCACCAGGCTCTCGTAGTCGAACCCCTCGTCGCCGTGCACCGGCGGCTCGAAGATGTCGACCGTCCCGACGTGCATCGGGGTGGCCGGCGACTCGGCCTTGAGAAAGGTGAGATCGAGCGACGTCAGCCGGTCCGGCATGCCAGTCACCTTCCTCTTGTCGACAGGTTTCTCACCCTAGTGGGTGGGTCCGACAGTGTGCTGCAACACTGCTCGTACGGGAACACTGAGCTATTCGTGTTCGTCAGGCAAGAGGGTGTGTCCCACACCCGGCCATGCCCCATGACCCTCGAAAGGCTTCTGGACCGATGCGTTCGACGCTGACCCGCGGTGCTGCCACCGCCCTTCTCCCCACCCTCGGCATGCTGGTCCTGGCCGGCTGCGGCGGAGGCGACAGCAGCGGCAGCAGCACCCCGTCGCCGGGCGACTCCGGTACGCCGACCTCCACGCTGCCGGCCAACACGCCGACCCCGGGCGCGCCGAACACCGGATCGCCGTCGAACACCGCGGACCCGTCCGACGAGACCGCGGACGTGAAGATCGACGTCACCGTTGCCAACGGCAAGGTGAACCCGAGCGGCGCGACGATCAAGGTCAAGGCCGGTCAGACGGTGCTGGTCACCGCGACCAGCGACGCCGCCGAGGAGCTGCACATCCACGGGTACGACAAGGAGCTCGAGCTCACCCCGGGCAAGGCCGCGTCGGTGAAGTTCACCGCGAACATGAAGGGCACCTTCGAGGTCGAGACCCACAAGAGCGGCAAGCTCGTCGCGAAGCTCGTCGTCTCCTGATGTTGCCGCTGCACGGGATCGGAGGCAGGCAGGATCTGCCGATTCCGTTCGGGCTGGCGGTCGGGGGTGCGGCGGTCGCGGTCGCGGTGTCGTTCGTCGTCCTGGGGCTGGCCTGGCGGAGTCCGAAGTACCGCGGGAACGCATCCGGGAAGCCGTTGCCCGCCGCAATCACCCGGACTGTGGACGCCCACTGGTTCCGCTGGATCGTCCGGGTCCTCGGGCTGGCGACCTTCCTGTACGCGATGGTGTCGCTGATGTTCGGCGTGGACCGGCTGACGAACCCGATCTTCGGGTTCATCTACATCCTGGTCTGGGTCGGGCTGGTGCCGATCTCGATCGTGCTCGGCCCGGTCTGGCGGACGCTGAACCCGCTGCGCACCATTCACCTGCTGCTCTCGAAGCTGCTCCGCCAGCCCCCGTCGAAGGGCCTGCTCGAGCTGCCGCGCTGGGCAGGCCTGTGGCCGGCCGCACTCGGCATCTTCGCGTTCACGTGGCTCGAGCTGGTCGCCCCGGACCGCGCCACGATCCCGGTGCTGCAGGCCTGGATCGCGCTGTACGTCGTGATCACGATGTTCGGCGCGATCCTGTTCGGCGACCGGTGGTTCGCGCAGGGCGACCCGTTCGAGGTCTACGCGACGCTGATGTCCCGCCTGTCGCCGTGGGGCCGGCGTACGGACGGCGCGCTGGTGGTCCGGCGCCCGCTCGAGAACCTCGACGGGCTGAAGCCGCAGCCCGGGCTGGTCGGGATGGTCGCCGCGCTGCTCGGTTCGACGGCGTACGACGGGTTCTCCAACTCGTCCGCCTGGATCGGCTGGGCGCAGAACCAGGACATCTCGATGACCTGGCTCGGCACCGGCGCGCTGATCGTCTTCATCCTGGTCGTGCTCGGCACATACTCCGGCGCGACGGTGCTAGCCGGACGGCTGTCGGACAGCTCGCGTACGGCGCTGCCGGGTCTCTTCGCGCACTCCGTCGTACCGATCGCGTTCGGGTACGTCGTGGCGCACTACCTGACGCTGTTCATCCTCGAGGGCCAGCGGACGCTGATCTACCTGAGCGACCCGCTGAGCAACGGCGCGAACGTGTTCGGCACCGGCCTGCTCGCGGTGAACACCGGCATCACGAACCACAGCACGCTGATCGCCGTCATCCAGGTCGTCGCGGTCGTCTGCGGCCACCTGCTCGGCGTCATCTCCGCCCACGACCGCGCGGTCGCGCTCTTCCCGCGCGCCAAGGCCCTCGCCGGCCAGCTCCCGCTCCTGGTCGTCATGGTCGGCTACACCTGCGCCGGCCTGCTGCTGCTCTTCTCCTCCTGATGTACACCCCCGCCGACCGCTCGGCCCTCCGCGACGCCCTGGTCGCGGCGGCCCGAGCCGACGCGCGGGTCGCCGGCGCCGCCCTGACCGGCTCCGCCGCGATCGGCGCCGAGGACCGCTGGTCCGACATCGACCTCGCCCTTGGCCTCACGCCCGACGCCGTCCAGTCCGACGTCCTGTCCGACTGGACGGCCCGCCTGTACGCCGACCACGCGGCCGTCCACCACACCGACGTGTGGTCCCGCAGCACGATCTACCGGGTGTTCCTGCTCGACTCCACCCTCCAGGTGGATATCGCCTTCGCCCCGAGCGGCGCCTTCGGACCCCTCGGCCCCACCTTCCAGCTGCTCTTCGGCGAGAGCACCCAACAAGAGCTTTGGAGCGCGCCCGACCCGGCAGACGTGATCGGCCTCGCCTGGCTGTACGCCCTGCACGCCCGCTCCAGCATCGAGCGCGGCCGGACGTGGCAGGCGGAGTACATGATCAGCGGCGTCCGCGACCACGTGCTGACGCTGATGTGCCTGCGCCACGGCGTACCGCACTCCCAAGGACGCGGCCTGCACCTCTTGCCGGACACCGGCGACGTCGAGCAGACGCTCGTGCGGTCGCTCGACGACGCCGAGCTCCGGCGGGCGTTCCGCGCGAGTGTCGACGTGCTGCTGGCCGAGGCCGCATCTGTCGACGCGGACCTCGCGGTCAGGCTTTCTGGGCCGCTTCGGGCGCTGACGGCTTAGGCAGGCTGCGGCTCGTGATCACCAGCAGGATGAACGCGATCATGCCGACGATCAGGTGCGAGTTGCCGGGGATCGACTGCCAGAACGTCCAGCTCAGCTCGCGGTCGTCGCGGTACGGCACCCACCAGATCGAGCGCAGCACGAACAGGCCGTAGAACAGTACGCCGGTGACGACCGCCGGGTTCAGGCCCCAGACGCGGTTCACGCCGCGGATCAGGCTGACGCCGAGCGGGATGATCCACACCCAGTGGTGGCTCCACGAGATCGGCGACGCGTACAGCACCGCGAGCGCCAGCACCGAGATCGCGGTCACCCGCTCGTCCGCGAGCCAGTACTTGCGGGCCAGCCACAGCACGGCCAGCCCGAACACCGCCGACAGCAGGAACCAGGTCGGCTGCACCCAGCTCGCCTCGTCGCCGATCCGGTGCAGGAAGCCGTTGAACGACTGGTTGCCGGTGTACGCGATGCCGCCGACCCGGTTCGCATCCAGGATCACCTTGGTCCAGTAGTGCCACGACTGGTGCGGCACGATCGCGAACCCGATCCCCATCGTCGCCAGCAGCCCGAACACCGCGTTCCGCAGCGCCCGCCACTGCTTCGTCACCACGAGCAGCGCGAGGAACGGCAGCGGCGTCAGCTTCACGCCGATCGTGACGCCGACCCAGAACCCGCGCAGCCGGGTATCCTTCGGGCGCACCAGGTCCAGCAGGATCATTGCGGTCAGCAACAGGTTGATCTGGCCGAACTGGATGGTCTGCCAGACCGGCTCGAGCAGCAGCGACAGCGCGGTCAGCGCGACCAGTACGGCGGTCCGCTTCCGCTGCGTCACGAACGACCAGAACGTCTTGGTCAGGCTGGTCCGCCAGAGCGCGGTGATGCACAACACCGACAGCGTCGTCCACGCGACCAGCGCGAGCCCCCACGGTACGGCGGCCAGCGGGACCATCGCGATCGCCGCGAACGGCGGGTACGTGAACGGCAGGTTCGAGCCGCCGGGCAGCTTCGCGTCGTACAGCGAGTCGCCGTGCAGCAGCACCGACCCGCCCATCCGGTAGACGCGGAGGTCGATCATGCCGCCGTACAGGTGCATGATCCAGGCGCCGACCGCGACGAGCGCGGCGCAGGCCAGAACGGCCACGACGACGCCACGGCGCCCGGCGGGACGGGTCGAGGAGGAGGCGGGGGTGGTCACGGTCACGTCAGGTCGGCTCCGAACAGGTCTTCCAGCGCTCGCCGGGTCTCGTCGTACTCGGTGTGAAGAATCGCGGTCATCCCGACCGCGCGGGCGCCGTCGACGTTCAGCTGCAGGTCGTCGACGAAGACACATTCGGTCGGTTCCAGGCCGAGCCGGCCGGCCGCCAGCCGGAAGATCTCCGGTTCGGGCTTGCGCAGCCCGACCTCGCCGGAGATCACCACGTCGTCGAACATCCCGTCCCAGGTGTCGCGCGGGTACGTGTTGCCCCAGGAGTTCGACAGCAGCGCGGTCCGGATCCCGCGCCGGTTCACCCGGCGGACCAGGGCGGCCATCGCGGGCTGGTGCTCGAAGTGCGCGAACATCCGCTCGATCAGGCCCTCGGCGGGCACCGGCGTACCGTCGCGGCGGACCAGCAGTGAGGCGAGCTTGCGCTCGAAGTCGGGGACCGCGAGCTGGCCGCGCTCCAGCGCGTGCACCGGGTTCAGCTCGGCGGTCACGTTCTCGGACGGCAGCCATTTCATGACCGCTTCGAGGTACGAGTCGAAGTCGAAGTCGTCCAGCTCCGCCCAGCGGCGCAGCGCCGGCTCGAGCCCGGAGGTGAGGACGCCGCCCCAGTCCACCAGCAGACCACGCACCTCGACCATGGCGGCCAGCCTACTCAGGCCGTGGGTACGCTCACCCTCCCGACCCTGGATCTCACGCGCTGTGGTCAGTGCGCGTATTCGATACTGACGTCGCCCGAGGACGTCCGGGCGGTGATCGTCCGGGTCGCGTTCGGGTCGCTCTTCACGTTCGCCGCCCGGTCCCCCGACGACGTCTCGGTGTCGAGCTTGTACGCCGTGTCGCCGGGCGGCAGCTCGATCGACACATCACCCGAACTCGCCTTCGCCTCGATCGACTGCGGTACGGCGGCGAAGTCCAGCGTCATGTTGCCGGAACTGCTGTGCGCCGACACCGCCGTCGAGGTCAGGCCGTCCGCGTCCACGTTCCCGGAGCTCGACCGCAGGTCCAGCGGGCCGTTGACGTCGTGCACCTCGATGTTGCCGGAGCTGGTCTTCACGTCCGCGCCCGCCTCGAGCCCGGACACCGTGACGCGGCCGCTGCTGCCCTCGAGCGTGAGCTTCACGTTCCGCGGCACCGTCAGTACGTAGCTGGTCTTGCAACTGAACGACAGGAACCCGCAGCCGCCGCTGTCCAGCTCGAGCCGGCCGTCCTTGTAGCTGTCCTTCGGGTCGGAGCCGAACACGTTCCGCTCGAACTGCCGCTCGACCTGCACCTGGGTGCCGTCGCCCGGCCGGACCTCGACCTGCGCGGACGCGCTCTTCACGGTCAGCTCGTCGCCTTGCACGGCGTAGCTGCTCTGGCCGGTCTGGGTGCCTTCGGTCAGGCCGGTGAGCGCCCAGTAGGCGCCGCCGAGGATCAGGGCGACCGAGATCGCGATCCCGTACCGCCGCTCGGTACTCATCGTGCCTCGCGGGCGGCTCTGGACGTCAGACATGCCCCCACCCTGCCAGGTCCGGACGTTGCTGTCGGTCGGGATCTCCCCGGGATCGACCCTGAGCTTGTTGTCCGGCCGGCACTGTTTCAGCCCGGCACTGTTTTCAGGCCGGGACTGTGTGGAAGGCGTCGGCGACCTCGGCCGCGAGTTGCTGGAAGGCCTTGCGCAGTTTGCTCGACTTCGCCGCCTCGGCCAGGCTCCGCCCGTGCGCCATCGCGGTGTCCGTCGCGTTCAGGTCGTACGGCAGCAGGGTCGCGCGGTCGATCCCGGCGTACTGCCGGAGCGCGTCCATCGCGGCGTCACTCGGGGATCCTCCGAGCGCGCTGGACCGCAGCCGGTTCACCACCACCCGGACCGTGACCGACGGGACGACACCGCGCACCTCGTGGACCGCCCGGATCAGGCGGGTCAGGCCGACCGGATCCGCCGTACCGACCACGATCACCTCGTCGGCCTCCTCGAGCGTCGACACCGTCGCGCCGTTGCGCCGCGGGGCCAGCGAGTCGAACGAGATCTCCTCGTCGGTCTCGATACAGAACCCGGCGTCGACGACGGTCAGCGGCGCCAGCGTCCGCGCCGTCGCCCAGATCGACTCGACCGCGGCGGGCCGCAGCTCGGTCCAGCGGTCGGCGCGGCTGAGGCCGGACAGCACCAGGAGATGCGGGTTCACCTCGCGGCTGTGCCGGGCGAGCATCACGGTGTCGAGCGAACCGTTCGACGCGGAACGCGCGGCGGCGGCCAGGCCGGACGTCTCGTCGAGCATGCCGAGCATCTGCGCGACGGTCCCGCCGTACACGTCCGCGTCCGCGAGCAGGGTCGGGACCTTGCGCAGCGACAGCTCGGTCGCCAGGTTGACCGCGACCGTCGACCGGCCCGGCGCGCCGGTCGGGCCCCAGACCGCGATCAGCCGGCCGGTGCCCTGCGGGAACGCCGGGGGCCGCGGATTCGCCGCGTCCTCCGGGGTCAGCGGCACGAACCCGCCCGCGAAATGCGAACTCGCCACCGGCGGACCGGAATCCACCGCGTCCGCGACCGCCCTGCCGAGGTCCGTCGGGCTGACGTCGGCCGGCAGGATCCGCTCGATCCCCATCCGGGCCAGCCGGTCCTCGGCCCCGAACGGCGCACCCGTCTCCAGCGGGTCGACCAGCGCGAGCACGACGATGCCGCGCGAATGCAGGGCGGCGACCGCGTCCGAGGACAGCCGGGCCATCGCGTCCGCGACCAGCACCGCACGGGCCTGCCCGCTGGCGGCCGCGGCCATCACGTCCGCGAAGTCCACACAGCGCCGGACCACCCGGATCCCCGGCGCCTGCTCGGCCCGCCGTACGACATCGGCCTCCCACGGAGCACCCGTGACGGCCAGCAGCACCGGTATCGACATCAGCCGGCCTTCCGCACCAGGGTCGGCTCACCGGCGCTGATCGCGGCCAGCGACGAGCCCATCCGGCTCTGGTCGGCCGACGCCAGATCGATCGTCACCTGCCGACGCGCCGAACCGCCCGCGACGCCCTTCACCGAGTCGACCTGCAGCACCCGGACCGCGGTCCACAGCTGAGACGCGGGACGGCCCTCCTCCTTGGGCACCACCCAGACGTCGACGACGTCGCCGACCGCCAGATCCGGCGGCAGGTGACCGGTCGCGACCGCCAGCGGCATCTCCGTCCGGTCGCGGTCCGACTTCGGTACGGCGGCATCCTTCGGGACGAACTCGCCCTGCCCCACCGCCCGGCCGACGACCATGCCCTTGAGGTCGGCGTCAGCAGAGAGGTATCTCCCGGACTCGCTGCTGCTGGTGAAACGCACCCGGACCGTGGTCAGGTCGTCGTCGGTCAGCGCGGCACCGACCCGGAGCTCGTGCTTGGCCGCCCAGACCGTGGTCGTGTCGTCCGCCGACGACAGCAGCTTGGCGCCGGCCAAGGCGGTCACCGCGACGAGCAGCACGCCGAGCACCAGGCGCCCGTCCTTCCAGCGCGCCTTGCGGTTGCGTTGCGCCGGGGCAGCGGGCGCCCCGAACTCGCTGCGCACCTGTGTGTCGACCACGTCGTCTCCCCAGTCGGTGGATCGCCTGTCCGCGGACATTCTGCCTGTTCCGCGAGCCGGCCGTGAACGGTCATCCACAGGCTGTCATGCCCTGGGGACAAACTCGGTCATCCACTCGCCAACCATGGCAAACTGAAGGAACCAGCCACTATGCGAAGGAGTCCGACGATGCCGGGTCCCCGTTTCCTCCAGCTCGCCGACGTCGCCGAGGTCCTCAACATCTCCGCCAACCAGGTCTACGCCCTGGTCCGCCGCGGCGACATCCCCGCCGTCAAGATCGGCGGCCGCGGCCAGTGGCGCGTCGAGTCCGCCGAGCTGGAGAAGTACATCGAACGCCTCTACACCGAAACCAAACAGTTCATAGACACCCACCCCTTCGGCGAAGAATCCGAAACCACCGAAGACGCCCACCTGTAGCCCCCCCCACCTCCCCCGGCGGGCTGGCGCCGGGAGCGGGGTGGTCAGCGGCGGCGGAGGGCTCGGAGGGCTTGGGTGGGGACGAGGCGGACGTTGTAGACCTCCGTGCGGCGGCGGGGTGCGTCGAGGGGGTGTTCGGCGATCTCGAGGAAGTCGGCGCCGACTCGGTCGATCGTGCCGGTGACCGGACCTCCACCCGCGCAGAACAGCGTGACGGGTGAGCGGTCCCGCGCGATCCCCCGCAGCAGATGCGCCAACCCGAGCTTCCCCTCGACGGCTCCCACGGCCGGCTCCGCCCACGGGCCCAGCCGATGTACGGCGACCAGCGCCTCGACCGGGATCAGCCACTCCTCGTAGCGCTCGGTCTCGAGCAGCACGCAGTCCTTCCCGACCCGGCTGAGCATCCCGCGGACCGGGTCCGCGTCGATCACCTCGACCCGGACGACCGTGTTCACCGCCCCGCGGAGCCGGTCCAGCACGGTGATCTTCCCGACCTCGGCCCGGATCCGGTCGGCGACCTCGCCGTACAGATCTCCCTCCTGGAGCGCCTCGAACTGCGACTCCAGGTCCGCGAACAACGCATCCCACCGCATGACCGTGAACCTACCGGTCCTGGGTGCCGCCGTTCACCCTCCGCAGCGCGACACGACGCAGCGTGCGTTAAGGACTTGCAAAGGCGGCCTAGTACCGGTCTATAGTGATCAAGCCAAAGCAAACTAACGCAAACTCAAAGGTCGGGAGCGAAGCGGGATGAATGCGATGATCCGGGTGCTCAAAGGCACCCTCGCGGTGCTCGCACTCGCCGGGCTGGGCTGGCTGCTGCGCTGGATGACGGCGGGTTCGGTCAGCGGCCTGCGGACGTACGACCTGGACTCGCTGACCGTACTGGCGGTCGGCACGATCGCCTGGATCGCGTACATCTGGCTGTCCCTGGCCGTCATCCTGACGGTCCTCGAGCAGATCCCCGGCGTCGTCGGCGCCCTCGCCGGAGCCGTCGCCGGCCGCATCACGACGAAGACCGCCCGAGCCCTGCTCCGCTCCGGCCTGGGCGTCGCCGCCGTCACCCCGCTCACCGTCGGCGTAGCCCACGCCACCCCCGACGCGGCCCACGTCCGCCACGTCACCACCGAGGCCGCCTCCACCTTGGAAATCGGCAGCGCTCCCCAACAGGCCAGCTACCGGGCGACCGAGGCCGGCTCCACCTTGGAGATCGGCGGCGCTCCCCAGCAGGCCAACTACCGTGCCACCGAGGCCGGCTCCACCCTCGGGATCGGCAACACCCCGCAGCAGTCCACCCACCGCACCACCGAACAAGCCTCAAGCCTCGAAATCGGCGGCACCACCCAACACGACAACCGCGCCACCGAAGCCGCCTCCACCCTGGAGGTCGGCAACACCCCCAACACCACCAACTACCGCGCCACCGAGCCCTCCTCCCAACTCCCCATCGCCCCCACCAACCCGTCGCAGGGCACCACCAGAACCGGCAACCCCACAGCCCCGAGCGGCACGCCAACCAACCAGCCGACGGGCACCACCCCGCAGGCCGGCGACCCCAAGAACCAGCCGAGCGGCTCACACCAGCAGCCGGGCACCTCTCGTCAGCAGCCCGGCGGATCTCACATGCAGCCGGGCGGCTCCCACCAACAGACCGGTGGGTCCCACCAGCAGCCGGGTGGTTCTCAGCAGGCGGGCGGTTCTCAGCAGGCGGGCGGTTCGCAGCAGCCGGGTAGTTCTCAGGAGCCGGGTGGTTCTCGTCAGCAGGCTGGCGGGGGGCAGCAGCAGGCTGGGGAGTCTCGGCGGCAGCAGGTGGGTGGGCGGGGGCCGGTGGGGGTTCCTGATCGGCCTACTGATGGGGCTCCTACTCGGTACACCGAGTTGCGGCCGGAGGTTCCCGTGAGTGTTGTCGTGCGGGGCGGGGACTCGCTCTGGAGTATTGCCGCTCGCGAGCTCGGCCCCTCCGCCACCAACGAAGCGATCGCGGCTCGCTGGCACGACTGGTACGCCGCCAACCGTCACGTGATCGGGAACGACCCCGACCTCATCCTCCCCGGGCAGGTTCTCCGCATCCCGCCCTCCCACGGCGACCGCCTCCCGCCTCATCAACAGGAGCAGTGACATGAACCAGCACAGCCTCCGGCCGGAAGACCTCCAGCCCACCGCTCCCCTCACCGCCGTACCCACAGGCACCGAGGACCCCGCTGGTACGACGCACGCGCCCACCACCCCCGTCCCGTCCCCCGCTCCAAGCACCGCCCCACATCCCCCGGAGGCCCCCATGCCCGCCAACCCCCTCCCCAAGCCCCCCGAACCGACCTCCACCCCGGACCTCACCCTGGTCCCCAACCCCACCCCGACCGCCGCCCCGCAACCCCCGACCCCAGCGAGTACTCCCCAGGCCGACCCCAAGAAGCGCACGCTTACCAGCGCTCCGCCGGCTGACGCCCGGAACGCCGCCCCCGCCGACGCTCTGCAAGCCGACCCCCAGAACCCGACCCCCGCCGACGCTCCGCAAACCAGCGCCCGGAGCCTCAGGCCAGCCGGTACTTCGGAAGCCGACGCCCGGCACCTCAGCCCGGCCGACGCCGCGCAGGCGAACCCTCAGAACCCAACCACAACCGGTGCTCGGCAGGCCGAGTCTCCGACCCTCGGGCCGGCCAGCCCTCTGCGAGCCGACCCCAAGAACCCCAGCCCGTCCGGCGCCTCCCAAGCCGAAACCCGGAGGCTCAGGCCAGCCGGTACTTCGGAAGCCGACACCCGGGAGCTGAGCGCCGCCGCTGTCGCGCAGGTGGACCGTCAGGACCCCGCCTCAACCGGCGCTCGGCAGGCCGGTCCCCAGGGCCTCACGTCGGCTGGCGCAACCACCCCTGAGGCCACCAGCTCGCCTGACGCCGGTGGTTCGGAGCGGGAGATGTTTGAGGCTGTGACGCGGCCTCGGTTGCGGGCGGAGCGGGGTGATGGGGAGCACTCGGTGCCGGCCACGGCGCGGTTCTCCGGGCAGTTGACGGAGGGGGCGCTGGCGGTTCGGTTGCAGGCCGTCACCCGGCTGGGGATCTCCGCCCCGGGCGGGGTGCCGGAGCGGGCTGACGGCGCCCGGGCGCCACTCGAAACCACAGTTGGCGACGCCGGAGCGACGGCCGACACCAGCGCGACGACTGGGCGCGCGGAGCTCGCCGGGTTGCCGGATGTTCGGTTGTGGGGTGGGCGGTTGGCTCAGGCGGTTTCTGAGGTGCTCGTGGGAGATCGGCCTATCTCGCAGCTGGTGCGTTTCACCAACGACCGGGTGTTTCTGGAGCTGAATCGGCGGGTCCGGCTGCTGGGGATGAACACGACGGCGGGCAGCCGGGGTGCGAAGGAGAAGAGCACTGTGCGGTCGGTGCGGGTGTTCATGCCGGAGGCGGACATTGCCGAGGTGGCGGCGCATGTTCGGCACGGGGAGCGGTCGCGGGCGGTGGCGTTGCGGCTGGAGGTACGGCGTAATCGCTGGGTCTGCACCGCGCTCGAGCTGGGCTGACCGGTTGGTCCCTGACCGATCACAGGACATCCGGCGGAAACGAGTGCCAACTATTGGCCGCCCCAAGGCGTCTCAGATTGCGCAATTTGATTGTGCTGCTGTTGTCACGCGGTCGGGGGCGCGGCGGCGTACGGTGACCGGATCGGCTTGTCGGGGAAACGGGTATGTCTGTGAGCACAACTGTCACACCGCTGGATGAAGGTACGCCGAAGTCGTGGCGGATCGGGCTGCAGGAGCTGAGTGCTGCCGAGCGGGCCCGGGTGGTGCCGGCCGTACGGCGGAAGCGGTGGAGTGAACGGATCCGGCTGCTGTATCCGCTGGCGGTGCGCTACCACCGGGCCGTGAAGCGCGTCGAGTGGATGCGCTCCAGTACGCCGTTCGCGGCGACGCACAACCGTGAAGACCTCCCGGTGCGCGTCAAGCGTCACAAGTCTTTGCTGCTGCGCCAGCTCGGCGAGACCGAGATGTGGATGCAGCACAACAAGGTCACGAACCTGAAGCTCGCGTGTGCGCAGGTGGACGGGCTGCTGATCCGTCCGGGTGAGACGTTCTCGTTCAACAAGGTGGTCGGTAACGCGACCCGCCGCAAGGGATACCAGAAGGGCATGCGGCTCTCGAACGGGCAGGCGAAACCGGGGATCGGCGGCGGCATCTGCCAGCTGGCGAACCTGCTGCACTGGATGGTCCTGCACTCGCCGTTGACCGTGACGCAGCGGTCCACGCACAGCTTCGACCCGTTCCCGGACAACGGCCGCGTGCTGCCGTGGGGTGTCGGGTGCAGCATCGTCTACAACTACGTGGACCTGCAGTTCCGCAACGACACCGACCAGACGTTCCAGCTGCGCGTCGGCGTCGGCGAGCGGTACCTGGAGGGCGAGATCCTGGCCGACGTGCCGGCCGCGTCGTCGTACCGGGTGTTCTCGAAGGGCGAGCGGTTCCTGCGGGCCGGCGGGGACTACTTCCGGCGGAACGAGATCTGGCGGACCGTGATCGACCGCCGCACCGGTACCGCGCTGCGCGACGAGCTGGTCCGGGAGAACGTTGCCCTGGTCAAGTACCTGCCGGTCGACGTCCCGGTCGTGGACGTCGTACTGCCGGACTGATCACCCGAGCAGCGAACACCCGTACTTCTCGAACAGCGCGGCCACGTCGCCGGAGAACCCGCCGTGCAACTCGGCGAGCATCGCCTGGGTCGTCGCGGACATCACCAGCACGTACCGGGCGGGCTCCTCGCCGGGGTTGCCGAAGGTGTGCGGCACGCCGCGCGGACCGACGATCCCGGACCCGGCCGGTACGTCGTAGTCCTCGCCGTCGATGTTCAGCCGCAGCGTGCCGGACAGCACGTACCACGCCTCGTCGTCGGTGTGATGCACGTGCAACGGCGCCTGCCACGCGACCTGGTCCGACGTCCGCCCCGGCGCCTCCCACTCGGCGAGCACCAGACCGGAGCCCTCGGGGACGACCGTACGGCCGAGGAGCGGTATCCCGGACAGATCATCGCGACGTGGCATGCGCCTTACTTGCCCGAACCCACACAACCGAAACTGTCGGTACGCCGTAGCAAACTGGACCCGTGACCGAAGTCGTCGAGCCGTATCGGGAGCGCCCCGCGCGCATCGCCGGCGCCGACCTGTGGACGCGGACCGCCGAGGGCGGCGAGTTCCGGATCCTTCCCGACGGCTGCATGGACCTGATGCTGATCGACGGCGAGCTGTACGTCGCCGGTCCGGACAGCCGCGCCTGGACCGGGAGCGCGCCGCGCGGGACGCGGTACGCCGGGGTCCGATTCGCGCCGGGCGCCGCGCCGGGGTTCCTCGGCGTACCGGCCCGTGTGCTGCTGAACGAGCAGGTCCTGCTCGCCGATCTCTGGTCACCGAACCGGTCGCGCCGGCTGCTCGACCGGATCCGGTCCGCCCCGGACGCACCGGCCGCGCTCGACCTGGAGGTCGCCCGGCTTGCCGACGGACCTACGGACGGGCTGACCGCGCAGGTCGTCACCAGTGTCCGCAGCGGTCTGCTCCGCGGGAGCGCCGGCGTCTCCCGCCTGGCCGGGGCGATCGGCCTCAGCGAACGGCAACTGCACCGCCGTTGCCTGGACGCGTTCGGCTACGGCCCGAAGCTGCTCGACCGGGTGCTGTGGATGAATGTTGCCCTCGACCACGCCCGCACCGGGCTGCCGCTCGCCGACGTCGCGATGATCACCGGGTACGCCGACCAGGCGCATCTGACTCGCGATGTGAAAGCCCTGACCGGACTACCACCGAAGGTCCTCATCGGCTGACACACTGCTCGGCATGACCGAGGTCGGGACCGCTCCCCTGCGGCACAACCCGCTGAACGCGGTGACGGCGAACGTCGAGCGGGTCACGTACGCGGACGGGCACACCGCCGTCCGGAAGGAACTCAAGCGGCCGGACACCGAGACCGGTCCGTGGGCGGCGTCGACCGATCCGCGGCACTGGAACTACTGGCGCCGCGAACTCGAGGTCTACAGCGACGACGAGCTGCGCACCCGACTCGCGGACGCCGGGCTGTTCCTGCCGAACGCCGAGGTGACCGAGCGCTCCGACGGCGCCGAGATACTGATGGAGGACGTCACCGGTACACCGGGCACCCACTTCAGCCTCGCCGAACACGCCGTACTCGCCCGGGCCTGTGGCCGGTGGCAGGCCCAGCCCGCGACCGAGCGACCGTGGACGTCGACCGGGTTCCTCCGCGACTACTCGACGACCCGCGTCGTCCCGTGGCACCTGACGACCGACGACGACGCCTGGCAACAGCCGCTCGTCCGCGACAACTGGCCGCCCGAACTCCGGCAGGCGTGGACGGCACTGCTGGTGCATCGCGACGCCCTGCTGAAGCTGGTCGAGTCGCTCCCCCGAGCCCGCTGCCACCTGGACTTCTGGGTCTCGAACGTGATCGAGCGACCGACCGGAGAACTCGCCTTGTTCGACTGGTCGTTCCTCGGCGACGGCGCGCTCGGCGAGGACATCGGCAACTACATCCCGGACGCGGTGTTCGACCTGTTCTGGCCGGCCGAGCGGATGCCCGAGCTGGCCGAGACCTGCATCACCAACTACCTCGACGGCCTGCGCGAGGCCGGCTGGAGTGGCCCGCCGGACCAGGTCCGGCTCGCGGTGATGGCGTCCGGGGTGAAGTACGCGTGGCTGCTGCCAGGCCTGCTGGGGCGTGCGTCCGACGCGACGCACAGTGCGTACCACCAGCAGGCAGACAGCCGGCACCTCTTCCAGCAACGCGGTCAGGCGTTGCTGTTCGTCGCGAACTGGTGCGCCGAGGCGCTCAGACGCGGTCCAATCTAGCCACGCCAATGGCCGCGTCGGCCATGCCGTAGAAGACGTACCGGACGCCGTCGACCTCCTCGATCGCGGTCGGGAAAACGACGTTTCCTACTGTTCCGACTTTTTCCTGCTCGGTTTCCGGGACCATCAACGGCTCGGTGGTCCGGCTGACCACCCGGGTCACGTCGTCGGCGTCCAGGATCAGCGCGCCGGCGGAGTAGCTGACCTTCTGGGCGGACGGGTCGAAGCTCTCCGGCGGCAGGCCGGTGACGCCGTGGTGGATGACCAGCCAGCCCTCGGGGACCCGGATCGGCGGCGTCCCGGCGCCGATCTTCAGCTCCTCGAACGGGTGCTCCGGCATCGCGACCAGCCGGTGTTCCCGCAGGTTCACCAGGTGGCGCAGGTCCCCGTCGACCGCCGACACCGGGACGAACGACACCCAGATGCTCAACCGGTCGTCGGTCACCCCGGCCGGCAGGTACACCCCCTCACCGGGCCGGATCCAGCCGAGGTCCCACATCGGCCGGTGCAGCATCGCGTACGCCGGTTCGCCGTCCGGACCGGTCACCGGCTCCGGAAAGAAAACGAGGTCCTTGTTCGGAAACAGGTTCAGGTCCAGGTCCAGGTCGGGCTGGTACTCGAAGTGCAGCGGGCCGAGCCGGCGCCACTTGCGCAGGTCCGACGAGACCGCGAGCGCCGGGCGCGGACCGAGCGGACCGTAGGCGACGTACGTCATCACATGCAGGCCGAGTGACGGTACGAACGTGACTCGCGGGTCCTCGACGCCGGCGTTGTGCAGTCCGCGTTCCCAGCCGCGGTCCGGCGCCAGCACGACGCCTTCCCGCCGGACGCCGATCGGTACGCCGTCCACCAGGTCGACGGCGGCCAGCCCGATCCGCGATACGTTGCCCTCAGCAACCAGCCGGGGCAGCAGGTGCAGCTGCCCGTCGGGGGTGTGCCCGGTGGCGGGGTTGAGGACACCCTCCGCCTCGAGGTCGTTGCCCGGCTCGGCGGTCATCACGACGCCGACGCGGGTCAGCGTGTACGGAAATGTCACGGGAATCCTTTCGGAACGGCAGCAGTGGAATGCCGGACGACGAGTTCCGCCGGCGGAAGTTCGACATCGGGTACGTCGGCCTCGCCGTCGACGACCCGGTTCAGGGTCCGGGCCGCGGCGGCGCCGAAGTGGAACGGATCGGCGCGGACCGTGGTCAGCCCGGGATGCACGTACTCGGCGAGCTCACTGTCGTCGAAGCCCGCGATACTCAGGTCGTCCGGCACCGTCAGGCCGGCGGCCTGCGCGGCACCGAGGCCGGCGATCGCCATCCGGTCGTTCGCGTACACGATCGCGGTCGGCGGCGCCGGCAGTGCGAGCAGCCGCCGGGTGGCCTCGATCCCACCGGCCGCGGTGAAGTAGCCGGCCTCGACCGCGACCGTCTCCAGCCCGGCCGCGGCCAGCGCCTCGGCGAACGCCACCGACCGGGAGGTGGCGTGCACGAACGTCGGCGGGCCGGAGACGTACGCGATCCGCGTGTGCCCGAGCCCGAGCAGATGCTCGACGACCGCCTGTGTCCCCGGGCCGGCGTCGAGGTTGACCGCGGGGAACGGCGACCGCCGGTCCGGCCGGTTCAGCGTGACCGCGGGCAGGCCGAGCTCGACCAGCAGGTCGATCCGCGGGTCGTCGTGCCGCAGGTCGGACAGGATCACCCCGTCGACGCGCGCGTCCTGGGCGAGCCGCCGGTATCCGTCCGCTTCCGTGCCGTCGGCAACCACCTGCAGCACCAGCGCCTGGCCGCGGGTCGACAGCACGCTCTCCACCCCGGCGATGAACGCCGGGAAGAACGGGTCCGAAGACAGCACGGCCGGGTCCCGGGTGACGACCAGGCCGAGGGCGAACGCCTTCGACATCGACAGCCAGCGGGCCCGATGGCTCGGCCGCCAGGCCAACTCGTCGGCGGCCGCGAGGATCCGGTCCACGGTCGCCTGGGCCAGGCCGGGGCGGTCGTTGAGCGCGATCGAGACGGCGGCCTTGGACACGCCGGCCCGTCGGGCGACGTCCGCGATGGTCGGCCGCTTGGGCATTCGGCACCTCCATCTCAACCGGTTAAAGAACAGTCTAAACCGGTTCAAACACGCACTGCGTAGATTGCGCAGTACCGCAATCTGCGGGCAGTTCCGCGCACTCGTTTGCAGGATCTCCTTGACGGGCGGCGTACCCGATCGGTTAACTGGGCCGCAGTGACGCACCCAGCCGGTAGCAGACCGATGGTCTGAAGTCCGGTTTTCCGGCGCCAGGGTTGGTGAGAAGCCCGAGGCGGGGTCGCGTCCCCGGGACCGATGGAGCAAATCGTGTCCAGACTCACCCGCCGCCTGCTGGCAGCAGCCGCGGCCGTATTGACGCCGGCCCTCGCAGTCACCGTCCCACTCCTCAACCGGAACTCCGCCGACGCGGCCGTCACGCTGCCGCCGGCGCACGCGAAGTTCGACTATCAGATCGGCGGGGCGTACACGCCGCCCGCCGGCGTCCAGGTGGTCACCCGCGACCGGACCGCCGCCCCGGCGGCCGGCCTGTACAACATCTGCTACGTCAACGCGTTCCAGGTGCAGCCCGGCGAACAGGGCCAATGGGCCGCCGATCTGCTGCTCCGCGATGCGGCAGGCAACCTCGTCATCGACCAGGACTGGGGCGAGCCGCTGCTCGACCTGCGGACCGCCGACAAGCGCAACCGGATCGCCGCCAAGGTCAACGGCTGGATCGACGGCTGCGCGGCCAAGGGCTACCAGGCGATCGAACCCGACAACTACGACAGCTACACCCGTTCGAAGAAGCTGCTCACCGCACCCCAGGCCGAGGCGTACCTGACGCTGCTGGCCACCCACGCGCACAGCAAGAACCTGGCCATCGGGCAGAAGAACACCGTCGAACTGGCCGGTGACCGGCAGACCGTCGGCCTGGACTTCGCGGTCGCCGAGGAATGCGGCCAGTACGACGAGTGCGCCGACTACGTCGATGCCTTCGGCAACAACGTGATCGTGATCGAGTACACCGACAGCGGCCGCCGGAAAGCGTGTTCTGGATTCGGCGGAACATTGTCGATCGTGCAGCGCGATGTGGACGTGTCGGTCCCGGGCGACGCCGGGTACGTCCGCAAGACCTGCTGAAACTCCTTTTCCTGCTCCCTTTCTGGAGACCGACATGTCTCAGCATGCTCGAAACCTGTCCCGTCGTGACGTACTCCGCGCCGCTGCCGCCGTCGCAGCGGCCGGTACCGTGACCGGCACCCTGGCCGCCTGCGGCAAGAGCGACGACGGCGCCGACGCCAACGGTGTCGTCACGCTCGACCTGTGGCACGGCCAGGTGGATCTGGGCAAGGCCGCGATCGACTCGCTGATCGCGGCGTTCAACCAGAGCCACCCGAAGATCAAGGTGGTCGGCGGCGGTGGCGGGGTGACCGCGGACAGCATGCTGCAGAAGGTCACCGCGGGGCTGGCGGCGGGGTCCTACCCGGACATTGCGTACATCTTCGGGTCGGACCTCGCCAGCCTGACCAAGAGCCCGAAGGTCGCCGACCTGACCGGGAAGCTGAAGATCGACGACTACTGGCCGGCCGCGAAGGACGCGGTCAGTGTGAAGGGCAAGGTCCGGGCCGCGCCCGCCCTGCTCGACTCGCTCTGTGTGGTCTACAACAAGAAGCTGTTTTCCGCGGCCGGTGTCGCGCCACCGAAGGACGGCTGGACCTGGGACGACTTCGTTGCCACCGCCAAACAGTTGACCAACCCGGCGAAGGGCGTGTTCGGCACCGGCTGGCCAGGTGTCGGCGACGAGGACACGGTCTGGCGGATCTGGCCGATGATCTGGGACCTCGGCGGCGACGTGGTCAGCGGTGACGGAAAGAAGGTCGGTTTCGACACGGTCGGCGCCCAGGCGCTCGGCACTCTCGACAAGCTACGCACGGACAAGTCGCTGTACGTCGACCCGAAGCCGGGCAGCGAGCAGCTGTACCAGGTGTTCCTCGGCGGCCGGATGGGAATGGTTGCCACCGGCCCCTGGCAGCTCCCGGAGCTGAAGGACGCCGGCGTCGACTACGGCGTCGTACCGCTGCCGACGTACTCCGGGAAGCCGGTGACGATCTCGGGGCCGGACACCTGGACGGTCTTCGACAACGGCAAGGCGAAGGTGAAGGCGGCGACCGAGTTCGTCAGCTGGCTGGCCGATCCGGCGCAGGACATCCAGTGGGACGTGAAGGGCGGCAGCCTGCCGATCACCAAGGCGACCGCGGACCTGCCGGCCTGGAAGAAGCACTCCGCCGAGACGAACGGGCTGGACGTGTTCGTGAAGGCCCTCGACACCGCGAAGGTGCGGCCGACGATCACGGCGTACCCGAAGATCTCCGAGCAGGTCGGGCAGGCGATTGCGGCCGTACTGCTGGGGAAGCAGAGTCCTGAGGACGCGCTCAAGCAGGCCGTTGGCCAGTGCAACCAGTTGCTGGCGGTGCCGAGCTGATGGCCAGTGTGGTCGGGACCTTCACGGTCGATCCACGGAGCCGGGCGGCGAAGCGGCGCCGGCGGGGTGAGGGCGCGACCGGCTGGGCGTTCGTGAGTCCGTCGGTGGTGATCATCCTCGGGCTCAGCGTCGTCCCGGTGTTGTGGTCGTTGCTGCTGTCCTTCCAGGTGAACGACCTGGTCTCGCCGAGCGAGTGGGTCGGACTGGCGAACTACCAGGCGCTGCTGAGGGATCCATCGTTCGGGGCCGCGGTGTCGCACACGCTCCTCTACACGGTGCTCTACGTGCCGTTGAGCGTGGTCGCGGGGCTGGCGATCGCGATCGCGCTGGACCGGAAGATCGCGCTGATCGGGCTGTACCGGACGCTGGTATTCGTACCGTTCGTGGTGTCGGCGGCGGCGCAGGGCGTGCTGTTCTCGTTCGTCCTCGACCCGGAGTTCGGCGTGGCGAACTCCCTGCTGCACAAGGTCGGGCTGCCCGCGCAGGGGTTCTTCAGCGATCCCGGGCAGGCGCTGTACCTGCTGGTCGCGATCTCGTTGTGGAGCGGCATCGGCTTCTGCGTGATCGTCTATCTTGCCGGTTTGCAAGGGGTTTCAGGCGATCTGGTCGAGGCCGCGCGCATCGACGGCGCGGGTCGGTGGGGTGTACTGCGGCACGTGACGCTGCCCGCGCTGACGCCCGTGACGATCTTCCTGCTGCTGTTCCAGACGATCAACGCGTTGCAGGTGTTCGACCTGGTGTTCGTGACCACGAAGGGCGGGCCGCTCGGGTCCACGACGGTGATCGTGTACTTCATCTGGGAGAAGGCGTTCAAGACGTTCACGGCCGGATACAGCGCGGCGGCGGCGTACACGTTGGCCGTGGCGTTGCTCGTGGTCGGGGTCGCGCTGCAGATCTACCGGCGGCGGGTGGCTGACCGATGAAACGCATCAGTGGTTGGCACTTCGTTCTGGCGCCGTTGGCGTTGCTGTTCGCGTTGCCGCTGGTCTGGCTGCTGGTCAGTTCGGTGATGAGCAACGCGGAAATCAACCGCTTCCCACCGGCGTTGTGGCCGCACGGCATCAAGCTCGACGGATACCGGTACGTGCTAGGAAACGCCCTGTTTCCGCGCTGGTTCCTGAATTCCTTCATCGTTTCCGCCGTTGCCGTCACCGCGAACCTTGTGCTCGGATCACTCGGCGGGTACGCGTTCGCGCGGATCCGGTTCACCGGGTCGAAGGTCGTCCTCGGGCTGATGCTGGCGACGATGGTGATCCCGTTCCAGCTGACGATGATCCCGACGTTCCTGGTGATGAAGCAGCTCGGGCTGATCGACACGCTCGGCGCGCTGATCGTTCCGTCGCTCGTGACACCGCTTTCCGTTTTTCTTTTCCGGCAGTTCTTCGTCTCGCTGCCGCGGGAGCTCGAGGAAGCGGCCTGGATCGACGGCTGCGGGCGGCTGCGGATCCTGGTGTCGATCGTGCTGCCGCTCGCCCGGCCCGCGCTCAGCACGGTCGCCGTCCTCACGTTCCTCGCCACCTGGAACGACCTGACCTGGCCGCTGATCGCGATCAACAGCGACTCCACGTACACCCTCCAGCTGGGACTGACAACGTTCCAGGGACAGCACCACACCCAGTGGTCGGCCGTGATGGCCGGAAACGTCATCACGGTGCTGCCCGTCCTGCTGGGGTTCCTCCTTGCCCAGAAGGCGTTCATCCGCTCGCTGGCATCCACCGGACTCAAAGGCTGACCAAGATATGTTCGATCTGCTCGTGATCGGCGACGCGAACCCCGACGTGGTCGTCGGGCCCGTCGACCAGCCGATCCTCTTCGGCCAGCGGGAACGACTCGTCCCGCACGGCTCCCTCGTCCTCGGCGGCTCCGCCTCGATCATGGCCTGCGGCGCGGCCCGGCTCGGGTTGCGTGTCGCGTTCGCCGGACGGGTCGGCGACGATCCGGCCGGCGACTTCGTCCGTACGTCGTTGTCCGACCGAGGCGTGAACGTGGATGCGTTGGTGGTGGACCCGGCGTTGCCGACCCCACTGACGACGATCCTTCTGTCGGGAGACGATCGCGCGATCCTGACGTCCCCCGGATGTCTGCCGAGCACTGTGGCCGAGGACGTGCCGCAGAGCCTGATCAGCTCGGTGCGGCATGTGCATGCGGGGTCGTTCTACCTGATGCCGCAGTTGGCTGCCGGCCTGGCGGGGATCTTCAAGGAGGCGAAGGCCGCGAAGGCGACCACCTCGCTCGATCCGAACGACGATCCGGCGGGCAAGTGGGACCGGATGATGCTCGACCCGGTGCTGCGGGTGACGGACTACTTCCTGCCGAACGCGGCCGAAGCGCTCGCGCTCACCGGGCACCACTCGGTGGAGGACGCGGCCGGCATCCTCGCGCGCCGGATGGCCCGCCGCGGGACGCTCGTCGTCGTCAAGAACGGCCCGGACGGAGCACTCGCGCACGACGGTTCCAAGGTGACCACCGCGCCCGCCGTGAAGGTGGACACGGTCGACGCGGTCGGCGCCGGCGACAGCTTCGACGCCGGCTGGGTGGCCGCCGTACTGAATGGTTCCAAGCCCGACCGGGCCATGGCGATCGCGGCCGCCTGCGGTTCGCTGTCCACCCGGGGCGCGGGCGGGACGGCGGCGCAACCGTCGTGGGACGAGGCCGTCGGGAGGGTGACCGCATGACGACGATCGCGTTCATCGGCGCGGGCAGCGTGGTGTTCACGCAGGGCCTGCTGGCCGATCTCTTCGGTCTCGACCTGGGGCCGCTGGACATCCGGCTGCACGACATCGACCCCGAGCGGCTCGACACGGCGGCAGCGGCCGCGGCGTACATCGCTCGTGAGCACCACGTGACGCCACGGATCAGCACGCACCTCGAACGGCGGGCGGCGCTGGACGGCGCGGACTTCGTGATCAACATCGTGCAGGTCGGGATGAACGCGGCCACGCACGTCGACTTCGAGATCCCGGCGCGGTACGGGCTACGGCAGACGATCGGCGACACGCTCGGCGTCGGCGGCGTGTTCCGCGCGCTCCGCACGTTCCCGGTCCTGCGCGGACTCGCGCGCGACATCAACGAGATCTGCCCGGACGCCTGGCTGCTCAACTACACCAACCCGATGGTGATGAACGTCTGGTACCTGAAGGCGCTCGGCGTCCGGAACGTCGCCGGCCTCTGCCACTCGGTGTACTGGACGATGCAGGGCCTGTCCGAACTGGTCGGCGTCCCGTACGACGACGTCACCTACCTGGCCGCCGGCGTCAACCACCAGTCGTGGGTACTGCGCTTCGAACGCGGCCGGGAGAACCTGTACGACCGGCTGGACGAGGCGATCGCGGCGGACCCCGAACTGCTCCGCCGGGTCCGCGTCGACATGTACCGCCGCCTCGGCTACTACCCGACCGAGACCAGCGAACACTCCTCCGAGTACGTCCCCTGGTACCTCGGCCACACCGGCGAGGTCGAACGCCTCCGGCTACCGGTCGGCGCCTACCTGGACATCGTCGCGGAGAACCTGGCCTCCTACGAGCACACCCGCAAGGCGCTCAAGACCGGCGACCCGGTCGAGGTGGACCCCACGATGGAATACGCCCCGCAGATCATCCACAGCATCGTGACCGGCACCCCGCGGACCGTCTACGCCAACCTCCCGAACACCGGCCTGATCCCCAACCTGCAGTCCGGCGCCGTCGTCGAGGTCCCGGCCCTGGTCGATGCCTCAGGCATCCAACCGACCGCGGTCGGACCACTGCCCGCACAGTGCGCCGCCCTCAACCGCTCGTACCTGAACGTCGCCGAACTCACCGTCCAGGCAGCCCTCACCGAAGACCCCCGGGCGATCCGCCAGGCAGTGATGGTCGACCCCGCCACCGCCGGAACCCTCCCGGTGGAGCAGATCTGGGAACTCTGCAACGACCTGGTCCTTGCCCACCACAACTACCTGGACCCGGCGTTGAGAGCAGCCCTCAGGTAGTTGCCGTACGTTGCGAAACCGGTCAGTATCTCGGCAGCGGTCGGTTGGCCGGTGAGGGCGCCGACGCCCTGGCCCGCGTAGATGGAGGCGCGGGCCGGGTCGGCGGTGCGGCTGCCCTCGACGTAGTCCGCGTGTGCGGCGTCCTTCGTCTTCAACTCTTCCTCGTGTCCTTCCCAGGTGTCGAAGAAGCTGTTGCGGAGGGCGCGGCCGCCGAACTCGTCGGGCCAGCCGGCCCGGGAGGCCGCGTCGAAGACGGTTCCGTAGACGGTGTCGGTCTCGTCCGCCTCGATGATGCGCCGGCGCGCGGACTCCTTCGTCTGGGCCTCGGCGCAGGTCAGGAACGCCGTACCGATCCAGCCGCCGACGGCGCCGGCCGCAAGCACCGCGGCGAGGCCGCGCGCGCCGGAGATACCGCCGCCGGCCAGCACCGGGAGGTCGGTCAGGTCGAGGATCGCCTGCAGCAAGGGCAGGGTGGAGACCGCGTTCCGGCCGTGCCCGCCCGCTTCGGCGCCTCGGGCAACGATCGCGTCGACGCCGGCGTCCACGGCCTCGCGGGCGTCCGCGACGGTCCCGGCCTGGGTCGCCACGACGATGCCGGCGTCTTTCAGGGTGCCGACGTACGGCGCATAGTCGCCGAAGCTCAGCGAGACGAGCGCCGGGCGCAGCTCGAGCACCGCCTCCAGGTGCTCCGGGTGCTCGGCCACCGACCACGCCATCAGCCCGATCCCGTACGGCTTCCCGCCCGCCGCGGCGATCGCCCCCTCGGTGCGGATCCACTCAGCCGAGACGGCCGAGCCCGCACCGAGCATCCCCAGACCACCGGCCGCGGAGATCGCCGCCGTCAGCTTCCCACCACTCACGTTCGCCATCGGCGCACCCACCACCGGCACCGTCAGCCCGAACTTCTCCGTCAACCACATGGCACCAGCGCACCACACCACCGCGCCGCCGCGCCATGGCAGGCGCCACATCCCAGGACGTCGCGCCCCCACCGGGGGCCGTGCACCCCAACCCGGTGCCGTGAACAGGCGATTGCCTGTCCGCAGACCCCAGAGGCTGTTCACGGCCCCGAAAGCAGAACAGCCGGCCCCGGGAGATCCAGGGGCCGGCTGTCAGGTGCGGCGAGTCAGAACTTGTAGGCGTCCGACTGGGGGTCGCCGTGGCAGCGCTTGTACTTCTTGCCAGAGCCACACGGGCAGGCCGCGTTCCGGGGGGTCCCGGCGTACTCCAGGTTGCCGTCCTCGACCGCGTCCTGGTGCATCGCGACCTCGTCGTCGCCGTCGATGGTCGGCGCCGAGTACGTCAGCCGCTGCTGCCGGGGCACGTTCGTCAGGCCCTTCGCGCGCAGTCGCGGCGCCTGCCGCGGGGCGTCCTGCGGACGCGGCGTGTCCTGCGGCCGGTCCTCGTCCTCGCCCTTGCGGGCGAACTCCGCGACCGGTGCGTTCGGCTTCAGGATGTCCTCGATCCGGCGTCCCTCGAGGCTGTCCTCGTCGGCCAGCGCCGTCTCGGAAGCGAGCTCCATCTCGGCGCGCATCGCCTCCACGTCCACCTCGACGTTGAAGACGAAGCCGACCGACTCCTCCTTGATCGACTCCATCATCGAGGCGAACATGTCGTAGCCCTCGCGCTGGTACTCGACCAGCGGGTCGCGCTGCGCCATCGCGCGCAGGCCGATGCCCTCGCGCAGGTAGTCCATCTCGTACAGGTGCTCGCGCCACTTGCGGTCCAGCACGCTCAGTACGACGCGCCGCTCCAGCTCGCGCATCGCCTCCTCGCCGAGAAGCTCTTCACGCTGCTCGTACGCCGCGTGCGCCTCCTCGAGGAACCGCTCGATCAGGAAGTCCTGGGTCAGGCCGGCCTTCTCGCCGCCGGCCTCCTCGATCAGGTCCTCCTCGGTGAGCTCGGACTTGTACAGGGTCTTCATCGCGGTGAACAGCGCGTCCAGGTCCCAGTCCTCGGCGAACCCGTCGGCGGTCGCGCCCTGCACGTACCCGGTGACGGTCTCCTCGAGCATGTCCTGCACCTGGTCGCGCAGGTCGGCGCCCTCCAGCACCCGGCGGCGCTCGTCGTACACGACGTGCCGCTGCCGGTTCATCACGTCGTCGTACTTGAGGATGTTCTTCCGGGTCTCGAAGTTCTGCGCCTCGACCTGGCCCTGCGCGGAGGCGATCGCCTTGGTGACGACCTTGTTCTCCAGCGGCTGGGAGTCGTCGTTGTTCCGCGACATTGCCCAGTCGACCATCTCGCGCTTGAACAGCCGCATCAGGTCGTCCTCGAGCGACAGGTAGAACCGGGACTTGCCCGGGTCGCCCTGACGGCCGGCACGACCGCGCAGCTGGTTGTCGATCCGGCGGGACTCGTGCCGCTCGGTGCCGAGCACGTACAGGCCGCCGAGCTCGCGGACCTCGCTCTGCTCCTCCTTGACCTGCTTCTCGAACTGCTCGAGGAGCGCCGGGTACTCCGACTCGTACTGCTCGATGTCCTCGGCCGGGTCGACGCCGCGGGCCCGCAGCTCCTTGTCGGCGAGGAACTCCGGGTTGCCGCCGAGGATGATGTCGGTACCACGGCCGGCCATGTTGGTGGCCACCGTGACCGCGCCCTTGCGGCCGGCCTCGGCGACGATCGCGGCCTCCCGCGCGTGCTGCTTCGCGTTCAGCACCTCGTGCTTGATGTTCTCCTTGAGCAGCTGCCGGGACAGCCGCTCGGACTTCTCCACCGACGTCGTACCGACCAGGATCGGCTGCCCGGTCTTGTGCACCTCGACGATGTCCTTGACCACGGCGGCGAACTTGGCGTCCTCGGTGCGGTAGATCAGGTCCCGCTCCTCGACCCGGATCATCGGCTTGTTGGTCGGGATCGGCACCACGCCGAGCTTGTAGACCTTGGAGAACTCGTTTGCCTCGGTCATCGCCGTACCGGTCATGCCGGCCAGCTTGTCGTAGAGGCGGAAGTAGTTCTGCAGCGTGATCGTCGCGAGGGTCTGGTACTCCTCCTTGATCTCGACGCCTTCCTTGGCCTCGATCGCCTGGTGCAGGCCCTCGTTGTAACGGCGGCCGTGCAGCGTCCGGCCGGTGTGCTCGTCGACGATCAGCACCTCGCCGTCGTCGACCACCACGTAGTCCTTGTCCCGGTGGAACAGGTCCTTGGCCTTCAGCGCGTTGTTCAGGTAGCTGATCAGCGGGGTGTTGGCCGACTCGTACAGGTTGTCGATGCCGAGCCGGTCCTCGACCTTCTCGATACCGCGCTCGAGGATCGCGACCGTGCGCTTCTTCTCGTCCACGTCGTAGTCGGCGACCCGGCGCTTGGTCTCGTCGATCTCCAGATCGGTGACCCGCGGGTTCTTCTTCTTCAGCTCGGCCTCGTCGGCCAGCGTCCAGGCCTTCAGCGTGTTCGCGATCCGGGCCATCTCGACGTACCAGCGCTGCGAGTCCTCGGCCGGGCCGGAGATGATCAGCGGGGTCCGGGCCTCGTCGACCAGGATCGAGTCCACCTCGTCCACGATCGCGTAGTTGTGCTCGCGCTGGACGCAGTCCTCGATACTGCCCGCCATGTTGTCGCGCAGGTAGTCGAAGCCGAACTCGTTGTTGGTGCCGTACGTGATGTCCTTGCTGTACGCGATCCGGCGCTCGGCCGGGGTCATCTCCGGCAGGATCACGCCGTAGTCGAGGCCGAGAAAGTGGTATACCCGGCCCATCCACTCGGCCTGGTACTTGGCCAGGTAGTCGTTCACCGTGACCACGTGCACGCCCTTGCCGGACAGCGCGTTCAGGTACGTCGGCAGCGTCCCGACCAGGGTCTTGCCCTCACCGGTCTTCATCTCGGCGATGTTGCCCAGGTGCAGCGCCGCGCCGCCCATGATCTGGACGTCGTAGTGCCGCTGGTGCAGGGTCCGCTTGGCCGCCTCCCGGACCACCGCGAAGGCTTCCGGGAGCAACTGATCGAGGGACTCCCCGTTCTTGTGCCGCTCCTTGAACTCCGCGGTCTGATCGCGCAGCTCTTCGTCGGTCATGTTGACGAAGTCGTCCTCGATGGAGTTGACCATCTTCGCGATGCCCTGCAGCTGACGGAGGATCTTGCCCTCGCCGATCCGCAGGACCTTGTCGACAACCTTCATGGTGGGGAGTTCACTCCTTGCTGCTGAAGCCTGGGGTACGGCCGAACGCCGACAGGGCACGACCGACCCCCGCGGGAGGGCGTGCGTCCCCCATCGTACGGGGCCGGGTGTGCCAAGCCACGCCCGCAGCGTGCCCCAGAGGGTGTCATGGCCCCACCGGACCCACGCTCAGGCGTGCCGAAAAGTTCCCAGCGGGCGCTCAGGAACCGCGCAGAGCGTCACTGAGCGCGGGCGACAGGTCACCGCCGCCGGCCACCCGGACCTGGTCCAGGCCGAGCCAGCCGGCCAGCTGGACGAGCTCGGCGGCCAGCTCCTCGGCGGTCTCCACCGGCGCCTTCGGCTCCGCGTGCGCCGACTGGACCAGCAGGACGCCGGCGGCGCGGTCCGCCTTCAGGTCCACGCGCGCGACCAGCTTGTCGCCGAGCAGGAACGGGAGCACGTAGTACCCGTGCACCCGCTTCTCGGCCGGGACGTAGATCTCGATCCGGTACCGGAAGTCGAACAGGACCTCGGTCCGGGTGCGCTCGTACACCAGCGAGTCGAACGGGCTGACCAGGGCGCGGGCGTTCACCCGGCGCGGCAGCCGGGCGTCCTTGTGCAGGTACGCCGGGCGTTTCCAGCCGTCGATCCGGACCGGGAGCAGCTCGCCCTCCTCGACCAGCTCGGCGATCGCCTGCAGCGTCGGCTCCGGCGCGGTCCGGAAGTAGTCCCGCAGGCACTGCGCGGTCGCCACCCCGTGTGCCCGGGCCGCGATCGACACCAGCCCGCGGTGCGCCTCGTCGAGCGTGGGCGTCGGCGTGTCGACCACCGCCCGGGGCAGCACCCGCTCGGGTACGTCGTACAGCCGCTCGAACTGCTGGTTGCGCTTGGCGACGGTGATCTCACCCGCGAAGAACAGGAACTCCAGGGCGCGCTTCACGTCCGACCAGTTCCAGCCCCAGTTGTCCTTGGTGCGTTCGACGTCGTCGTCGATCTCCCGGGCGGTCAGCGGGCCGTGGCTCTGCACGTCGGCGAGCACCTGCTTGACCAGGTCCGGCCGCTGCTGCGCGATCGACCGCGGGCCGCCCCACGCCTCGGTGGTCGCGCGGGCCATCCGCCAGCGCATCAGCGGGTGCGTCTCGACCGGGATCAGCGACGCCTCGTGCGCCCAGTACTCGACCAGGCGGCGCGGGGCCTTGCCGGCGGCGCGGTCCAGCAGGTCGCGCGGGTACGGCCCGAGGCGGGAGTAGAGCGGCAGGTACTGCGTCCGGCTCAGCACGTTGACCGAGTCGATCTGGATCAGGCCGATCCGGCCGAGCACCCGGGACAGCGCCCGGGCGTCCGGAACCCCCTTCGGCCGCGGGTCCATGAACCCCTGCGCCGCGAGCGCGATCCTGCGCGCCTGAGCCGTGGACAGCACGTCGGTCGTCATGGCGCGCATTGTGCCCGGCCGCACCGACAGAATCCGTTCATCGTCGGTCTTGGACCGCCCCGACGACCAGCCGGTCGCGCAGCTCCTTGCTCGGCGGGCCCGACAGGACCCCGCGGGACCACAGCTCGTCGACCGACCGGAAGCGACCCGCCTCGGTGCGGCTCGACACGATGGCCGCGCCGAGCTGCTGGTTCAGCCCGGGCAGCGTCGACAACACCTCGGCCGGTGCGGCGTTGAGATCCACCAGACCGCCGTACGTGCGGCCGCCGATCACCAGAGCGGCGTGGATGCTCGCTGCCACCATGCTGACCAGCAGGGTGAGCATGACGGCGTCAGAACTCGTGTGATCCGGATCGCCCCACCCGGGCACCCAGAAGGCGGCAGCCGCGCCCAGATAGACCAGTGCGGACACCGCGAGCAGCAGGCTCCGGCGCCGGACGGCGAGGGTGCCGAACAGGAACGCGCTACCCACACCGACGGTCACCAGTGGGACGGCCGCACCGGCCAGCTTCGTCCAGACCGTCTTCCAGTTGGTTCGGGGAGCGCGCATCGCCGAACTGTAGCGGCGAGCCGGGGCATAACTCTGGCGTTACCCAAAGTGGGAGGTGCGCTACGGATGGTGTTCGGGGGAACCTGCCAGCAGGCCGTCCGCCCGTGCGGCCCCTATCACCCTGGAGTGAGGCATGACAGGAAAGAAGTCTGTGGTCCGCGCTGCCCTCGCGGCCGGTGTCCTGACAGCGGCGTCCCTCGGAGCGGTCGCCGTCGCCGGCACCGCGTCCGCCGCGCAGGCACCCGGTGGACCCGTCAACCGGATCGTCGGCGGCACCATCGCCCACACCACCGACGCCCCCTGGGCCATCCAGCTGTCGAACAGCGGCTCGCCCGCCGCGAGCGGCGAGTGGTGCGGCTCGACCCTGGTGAAGGCGAACAAGATCGTCACCGCGGCGCACTGCGCGCAGGAGGCGGTCGGCACCTACACCGCGATCCAGGGCCGGGACGACCTGAACGACAAGTCGACCGGCAAGGAGTCGAAGATCGCCAGCATCTGGGTGGACCCGGAGTACGGGAAGTCGCCCGCGCACGACGTCGCCGTGATGACGCTCGCCACCCCGTTCGACGGTGTCGACACGCTCGCGCTGGAGACCGACAAGGCCGCGGACAAGGCCGGCGCGGCGTCGGTCGTGTACGGCTGGGGCTCCACCGAGGGCACCGGGCCGGAGGACACCTTCCAGAAGGTCGACGTACCGGTGCTCGGTGACGACTACTGCTCCAAGCAGTACGCGAGCCAGGGGTACACCCCGGACGGCGAGATCTGCGCCGGGTACGAGAAGGGCGGCAAGGACTCCTGCCAGGGCGACTCAGGCGGCCCGCTGGTCCTCAACGGCCGCCTGTTCGGCGTCGTCTCCTGGGGCGTCGGCTGCGCGGACGCCGGCAACCCGGGCGTCTACGCCCAGGTCGCGACGTACGCCACCGAACTCCAGCAGCAGATCGACAGCTGACCGGACGGACACGAACGGGCCCGGGCGAGAGTGCCCGGGCCCGTTCTGTTGTGCTCCTCCCGAAGGCTCAGACGGAGAGCCGGATCACGCCGTAGTCGTAACCGCGACGGCGGTAGACCACGCTCGGCTGGTTCTCGTCGGCGTCGACGAACAGGTAGAAGTCGTGCCCGACCAGTTCGAGCTCGTAGAGAGCCTGGTCCAGGGTCATCGGCTTGGCGGAGTGGGTCTTCTCACGCATCACCAGCGGACCGTCGCCGGTGACCGTGAGGGATCCGTACTTGTGCGTCGCCACCTCGTCCTGGGCGACTGGTTCCTCCACTACGGGTGTGCCGTTGAGCGGCTGCTTCGCGTTCACGTGCCGGAGGCCTTCCGGCGTCCTGCCACCGTGCACCCGGCGCCGGTCGGCCGCCTTGCGGACCTGGGTCCGCAGCCGGTCCAGACAGACGTCGAAGGCCGCCGACTTGGTCTCGCCGCACGCCTCTGCGCGGACCACCGGCCCCTTCGTGTACATGGTGAGCTCGACACGCATCGCCCGATCGTGCTGTCGCGGGTTCTTCTCCTGACTCACTTCCACCTCGCAACGCAGTACCCGATGATCGACTTTCTCGATCCGCTCGAGTTTTTCCTCGACGTACTGCCGGAAGCGGTCACTGACCTCGCAGTGATGACCCTTGACAACGACGTCCACGGAAACCTCCATCGATCGGCGACTTCTTTACGACGCGGCGGACCCCCGTCCTTCCTGTTCTCGCTGAGCTGGTTGCGATGTGGGGCGCCCGAAACGCGAACACCCGCTCTCGAACCCGTCGGACCCCGTGGCGAGGAATCCGGCTGATCCGGTCCTCCACCACTCCACTGCCCGACAAGCCCTAGCGGGTGTCATAGGCCAACGCTAGTCGGCTTCGGCGAAAACCGGTAGAGAAGTTCTCATGAACCAGACGTCCGGTGTCGCACGGTCGCGGCCAGTACGGCGCAGCCGAGCACCCGGACGCCCGCGGTTTCCAAGGCCCGGGACGCTTCCGTGAGCGTGGAACCGGTGGTGATCACGTCGTCGACCAGCAGGACCGGTTGATCGATCAGCGTTTCAGCCCACGGCGAACGCGCCGCGAACGCCCCGTCCAGGTTGGCGGTACGGCGTTCCGCGGACAGGCCGGCCTGGTCCTCCGGGCGGCGGACCACCCGGAGCGCGGGCGCCGTACGGGCGTCGATTCCCTGCCAGCACAGGGATCTGACGGCAGCCTTCGTAATCCGCCGGAGCGGGTCGTGCCCGCGGCCCCGAACCGTTGCCCGGGGCGACGGAACCGGACACAGCCAGACAGCCGTCCGGTCCGCGAGGGCGGCGCGGACGGTGGTCGCGAGGAGCCGCCCGAGGGGGCGGGCGAGGCCGTACCGGGCGTGTTCCTTGTGGGCGAGGATGAGGCTGCGGAGCTGATCGCCGTACGGCGCGGCGGCGGTCGGCGGTGGCAGACCCGCGGGTCGTGGGTCCGGCCAAGCACGGAACGGAGTCACCTGCGTCAGTAGCCCACGGCAACCACCACAGAGAGTCACCCCGGGGCGCTCACACCCCGCACACCGCCCACCCAACACCAAATCCACCAGCGCGTCGACCCCCACACCCCAACCCTCCCCACCTCCAGCCCCACCCGCAACCCACCCACCCCCAACCTGTGGACAACCAAACAGGTCCCACGCAGCTCGGCTCTCGGTTGTGGATCACCGAGTGGGTGCTGTGGGCTCGTGCCGGCGCGGGTGCGTGCCGCACGCGTGCATGCGATGGGCGGGCCCCCACCTAGCAGCAGGCCTTCAATTGCTCGGGGTCAGCCTGGGTAGGTGGGGATTATGTCGGGGTCTTTGGGGTCGTTGTTCATCGACGCCCAGAGGAGGTCCTTGTTGAGCCAGTGGACTTCGCCGTTGTCGTCCTGGATGACGGGGAGGGTGTCCTTGTTCACGTTCGACATGACGTGTTCGGGGGCGAAGTTGGGGGACGAGCCGGGGAGGAGTTGGAGGCTGGAGCCGTCGACGTTGACCGACCAGATCTGGCGGCCGGAGGTGTCCTTGGCGCCGATGACGATGAAGCCGGCCTTGCTCCAGGCGGCGTCGGAGATGCTGGTGAGGGGGAGCTGGAGCGGGCGGAACGCGCCGAGGACCAGCTGCTTGCCGCCGTTCGTGGTCTGCACCGTGGCGGTCTCGACGTAGTTCTGGCCGTTGTTCGCGGGCTGCATCACCAGCAGCGCCCGGACCCCGTCGGGCGCCATCCGGAGCGCGATCGGGGTGTCGCCCTTGAAGTCGGTCTGGACGGGGGTGAGGTCGCCGTCCTGGCTGCGGACGCGGAGCCTCGGGTGGTCGGTGTCGACGCGGTCGAGCACCCAGAGGTTGTTCTCCTTGTCGAAGGTCGGCGTCAGCGTCTTGCCCTCGACCTTGAAGCTGGCCTTCTTCTTGTCGTCCTTGCCCGACGAGTCCAGTGGCGCATACACGACGTCGTGCCCGTCGGACGTGACGATCGCCCCGGCGTCCCCGAGCAGCGTGACCGCGAACGACTGCGCCTTGTAGTTCGCCAGCGGGCTGTTCTTCAGCGCCTGCGCGGACACGTCCGTCGACCCGTCTTGCCCGGTGATCCGCTGCGGGACCTCCTTGAGCAACCCGTACAGCTTGGTCATCGACGCGGACGGCACCTGCGGGTCGTACTGGTTGAACGTCGGGAACGGCAGTACTTCGGGGTAGTCCGGCAGCAGCGGCGCCCCGCCGACGGTGATCTTCGCCCGCAGGTTGAGCTGGTTGAGCGTCCACACGATCTGCGCCGCCAGCAGCTGCCGGTCCTGGTCCCGCAGCGAGCTGGCCGCGTCGTTCAGCGCCACGTTGGCGACACCGAGGTCCACAGGCACAGACACCTGTACTTCGGTACCGGGCGGTGCCGCCGAGACCACGCCGTTCCCAAGCCGGCCGGTCGGGCCCTTGAGCAGCTCCTGGATGATCTGGGTCGCGGCCTGGCCGGACGGCAGGTTCTGCGGCAGGTAGACCGGGTCCGGGACCAGCATGTCCTTGGTCTGGTTGAAGAAGTACAGGTCGCGCGCAGCCAGCTTCAGGTCGACCTGGTTGCTGCCCAGATAGGCGCCCGGCGGCACGGAGTCGACGCGCAGCTGGTCGTTGACCTTCTTCAGCTTGAAGAAGAAGTCGGCCTTGGCGGACGACGGTGCCGGGATCCACTCGCCGCGTTCGTTGATCGTGGCGATCTTCTTCGCGGTCAGCTGGATCCCGTCACCTTTGCGAGTGAGCGAGTCGGGCGCCTGCTCGTACACGACGGTCTGCGACTCGGGCTTCCAGCTCCCCGCGGCGGCCGGGGTCATGTACTGGCGGGCCACGTCGTACGCCTGGGAATCCGACATGGCCTCCAGGAAGCCGCTGACGATCGACATGTCGCCGACGTTCGCCCGCGGCGGCTTGGCCTCGACGCCGACGCCACCCAGGTCGGGGGCGGATCCGGCACGCTCACCGCTGCGGATGGTGCCCTTGGTCGGTACGGCCGCGCAGCCGCCGAGCAGCGCGACCGACACCAGCGCCGCGAGCAGCCTGCGCCTCACCGGTCGTCACCGCCGCTCAGTTTCTGGTACGGCGCGCCGACGTCGACGAGCTCGGTGATCACCCGGGTGGCGTCGGCCGGGCGCGGCGGCAGCGGCGAACCGGTCAGCGCTACGTCGGGACGGCGCGGCAGCGTCAGCCGGAAGTACGCGCCCTCGCCCGGCGAGCCCCACGCGTCCAGCCGGCCGCCGTGCAGCCGGGCGTCCTCGAGCGCGATCGACAGGCCGAGGCCGGTACCGCCGGTGGTCCGGGCCCGCGCCGGGTCCGCCCGCCAGAACCGGCTGAACACCATCTCCGCCTCCTCGGCCCGGAACCCGACCCCGTGGTCGCGGACAGCCACCGCCGCGGCGTCCTCGTCGTACGCCGTGCTGATCTTGATCGGCAGGCCTTCGCTGTGTTCGATCGCGTTGCCGATCAGGTTCCGCAGGATGCGCTCGATCCGGCGGGAGTCGACCTTGGCGCGGCAGGGTGCCTTCATGTCCAGCTCGACCGGGCAGCCCTTGCGCTCGAGCAGGGTCTCGTGGTTCTCCAGGACCCGGTTGACGATGTCGCGCAGGTCCACGTCCTCGAGGTCCAGCGCGGCCGCGCCGGCGTCGAACCTGCTGATCTCCAGCAGGTCCGCCAGCAGCTCCTCGAACCGGTTGAGCTCGTTCTGCAGCAGCTCGACGGAGCGGCGGCTGATCGGGTCGAACTGGTCGCGGCTCTCGTGCAGCAGGTCGGCGGCCATCCGGACCGTGGTCAGCGGCGTCCGCAGCTCGTGCGACACGTCGGACACGAACCGGCGCTGCAGCCGGGACAGCTCCTCCAGCCGGCGGATCTGCCGCTGCAGGTTGGACGCCATCTTGTTGAACGAGACCGCCAGCCGGGCCAGGTCGTCGGTACCGCGGACCTGCATCCGCTCCTCGAGCTTGCCGGCCGCCAGCCGCTCCGCGATCCGCCGGGCCATCCGAACCGGTGTGACGACCTGCCGGGTGACCAGCCAAGCGATAGCGCCGAGCAGAACGATGAGCAGCAGGCCTGCGGTCACAAGAGCGCGCTGTACGACGTCCAGGGTCTCCTGCTGCGCCGTGAGCGGGAACAGGAAGTAGATGGAGTACTTGTCGCCGGTGGAGTCGATCCGGATCTGGGAGCCGATCACCAGCCCCGGGACGCTCGGGCTGTCGCGATAGTTGATCCGCGTGTACGTGTCCCACAGCTTGTCGCCGTCGCTGACCACGGACGACGCCAATGCCGGCGGAATCGAGTCGCTGTCGACCAAGCCGGTGTAGCGGATCGCGTTCGACGCGGCCTGGTCGGTCGGGACCAGCAGTACGTCGTACAGACCCGGGCGGTTGGAACCGAGGACCAGCTCGGAAAGCTGCTGGTTGACGGTGTTCCGGTTCGCGGCGTCGATCGACGCGGACAGCTGCTGCAGCTGGGCGCGGACCTCCGCCTGCGCGCTGTCCCGGCGGGACTCCAGGACACCGTCGGTGACCTGGCTCATCATCACCCAGCCGACCAGGATCAGCACCAGGGTCGACATCAGCAGCGTGCCGGTGACGATCCGGGCCTGGATGGAACGGCGCCAGATGTCCGGCCAGTGCTTGGGGTGGGTACGCCAGAGCGGCTGCGGCTGGGCAGACCAATCCGCCGCGGCGGCCGTGAGCTCCAGCTCCGTCCCGCGGGACTCGGCCACCTCCGGCTCGGGGGTGGCCTGCTGTCCGGTGTTGGGCCCGGACTCGGTCACCGACGCCACGATCGGCTCGTCGGCGGCCGCCTGCGACTCTTGGCCGCGACCGTACTCGATCAGTCCGCACCCGCCTTGTATCCGACACCGCGGACCGTGACCACGATCTCCGGGTGCTCAGGGTCCTTCTCGATCTTGGAGCGCAGCCGCTGGACGTGCACGTTCACCAGCCGGGTGTCGGCGGCGTGCCGGTAGCCCCAGACCTGCTCCAGCAGCACCTCGCGGGTGAACACCTGCCAGGGCTTCGACGCCAGGCAGACCAGCAGGTCGAACTCCAGCGGCGTCAGCTGGATCGTCTCGCCGGCCCGCTTCACCGAGTGGCCGGCGACGTCGATGGTCAGGTCGCCGATCGCCAGCGACTCCGGACCGGGCTCGTCCATCCGGCGCAGCCGGGCCCGGATCCGGGCCACCAGCTCCTTCGGCTTGAACGGCTTCACCACGTAGTCGTCGGCACCCGACTCGAGCCCGAGCACCACGTCGACGGTGTCGCTCTTCGCGGTCAGCATCACGATCGGTACGCCGGACTCGGCCCGGATCGCGCGGCAGACGTCGATGCCGTCCATCCCGGGCAGCATCAGGTCCAGGAGCAGCAGATCCGGCTTGAACTCGCGGAACGCCGGTACCGCTTTGTCACCGGTCGCGCACAGATAGGTGTCGTAGCCCTCGTTGCGCAGCACGATGCTGAGCATCTCCGACAACGCCGTGTCGTCGTCGACGATGAGGATCCGGCCCCGCATCGTCCGGTTACCGTCTGCCACGCCCATAGCTCCTTGCCGTCCGCTGTGCCGACCGATCGGAATGCGCGCGGCAGGTGCCAGGCCGTACGCACTACGGATAGTGTCCCATTCCCGCGGTAGTGCACACGCCGGATCGCCGTGTGACCCCCGAGTTGGGCTGTGATCATCCGGGATCATGGTGCACGTCCGGGGTCCACCACAACTCGTCACCCGGAGAGGAGGGGTCCGCGAATGGCCGACCAGGACATGAATCTGCACGACGACGTGGCATCCGAACCGCTGCGGCCGTGGCTGCCCGCGGACCTGCTGGACAACGCGGCCAGGACGATCTCCGACAACAAGACGATCATGCTGGGCCTGCCCGTGCTGGCCGGGATCGCGCTGCTGGCGTTGCAGGCCGTGCTGACCGAGGTCGCGGTGCCAGGCGGTCTGGCCGGGTTCTTCCGCGCGGACGACCCGTTCGGACAGGCCGGGGCCGCGTTGCTGCTTACGTACGGCGTCCAGGTGGTGCTGTTCTCGGTGGTGTCGAGCATGCTCGCCGGAATCATCGCCCTGGCGGCCGTCCGGAGCCAGTTGGCGCACAGGGCCGGCCCGCGTGAGCTCTTACGACTGGTCCGGCCCGCGTTGCCCGCACTCGCTGCTGTCGGGCTGATGCAGTCGTTGTCGTTCGTACTGCTCATCGGCGGCTGGGGCCTCGCCGTACTGGGTATCGGCGCGGGTGCGGACGCGGCGGTCTCCTCCGACGTCGCGGGCGCCGTCGCCGTGGTGATGATGCTGGTCGGCGGGGTGCTCGTACTGATCTTCGGTATCCGGCTGGTGCTCGCCGGGACCGTCGTACTGATGGAGGGGCGGCATTCGCCGGACATCGGGCTGTACATCCCCGAGCGGGTCGGCGCGTGGGGTGCGCTGCGGCGCTCGTGGCGGCTGGTGCGCGGGAAGTTCTGGCGGGTGTTCGGGATCCTGCTGTTCGGCGGGGTGGTCGTGAACATCATCAGTTACGCGCTGCAGTTCGGGGTCACGTCGCTGATGCTCACCGTCGGCAACTGGGCCGGGCCGGACGGCAGCACCGGGTCGACCGTGGTGACGGTCGTGCTCGGCGTCGCGGTCGGTGCCGCGTCGCTGATGACGGTGATCGCCAGCCTGGCGTTCATGTCCGCGGTCCAGGCGCTGATCTACCTGGACCTCCGGGTCCGGCGCGAAGGTCTCGACCTGTGGATGCGTCCGGCGCTGCGCTCCGGGGAGGGCCTGTGATCGTGTTCCCGCTGGAGCCGCCGGTCGACATCGACCGGGACCAGGCTGCCCAGGAGGCGGCCAAGGAGCTGTCGAAGTCGGCGTACCGGGATTCCGGTTCACTGATCGGCAAGGTGTTCGGCAAGTTCGCCGACTGGCTCAGGGACCTCATCGACAGCCTGAACGGCTCGTCGCCGAACGGCCACGCCGGTCTGGCCGTGCTGATCTGTCTGCTGTTGCTGGTGGTCGCTGCGGTGCTCTGGCGAGCAGGCATCCTTCGGACCAGCAAGAAGACCGCATCGCAGGCTGTTTTCGACACGGCCCGGCCGCAGAGCGCAGCGGAGTACCGTGCGCAGGCGGAACGTGAGGCCGCGTCCGGTGAGCTCGCGTTGGCGATCCGCAGCCGGTTCCGTGCGTGTGTGGCCGAGCTGACCGAGCGGACGGTGCTGGACGAGCGGCCCGGGCGTACGGCGTACGAGGTGGTCACCGACGCGTCCAAGGCGGCGCCCGTACTGCGGGATGTCCTGCAGCCGGCTGCACAGGTGTTCACGGAGGTTGTCTACGGCAACCGTCCGGGCACGGCCGAGCGGTACGCCGCTGTCGTGGCCGCTGACGACGCTGCACGGACCGCACGGGTGGCCGTATGAGTACTACCGAAGCACGGGGTGCCGTCGAGAGCTGGCGGGCGTTGCGTACTCCGTTGCTGGTGACAGGTCTCGTCGTACTCGCCGCAATCGTCGTACTGATCGCGACCGCGTCGCAGACGTCAGGAACGTTCAGCCCGGACTCCACGAAAGCTGACGGAGCACGTGCTCTGGCAGCGTTGCTGAAGAACCACAACGTCGACGTTCACGGCACGGAGTCGCTGGACGACGCCACCGAGCCAGGTGACGGCAAGACGCTGCTGGTCGGGCCGTCCGGCTATCTGGATCCCGCTGACTGGGATCGGATCGCTAAGGCCGAGTGGAGCCATGTCGTGCTCATCCGGCCGACCAGCGTTGCTCTCCGGGCGCTCGCCCCGGGTGTCGAGCTGAGCGGCGACTCGGTGTCGTCGGGCAGCCGCCAGCCCGGGTGCAGCCTCCCGGCCGCAGTCAAGGCCGGCACGGTGACGGTCAGCGGGCCGACGTACTCCGCACCGGAAGCCGCGACCAGCTGCTACGGCGACGGGATCCACAACACCGTCGTACGGCTGCAGCTGGGCGACCGGATCATCGACGTGATCGGTACGGCGCGGTCCTTCACCAACGATCAGCTGGCCGACGACGGCAACGCGGCGCTGGCGCTCAACCTGATCGGTACGCACAAGGACCTCACCTGGTACCTGCCGCAATACGAGTCGCGTGGCGTCAACACCGGCCAGAGCGGTCCGCCGTTGATCCCGCCGTACGTCCGCTACATCGGCTGGGCGTTGGCGTTCACCGTGCTGGTGGTAGCGATCTGGCGCGGGCGGCGGCTCGGTCCTGTCGTGGCTGAGCGGCTGCCGGTGATCGTGCATGCTGCCGAGACCACGGAGGGCCGGGCACGGCTCTACCGGCGATCAAGGGCCCGTGACCGCGCAGCGGCGGCTCTCCGCGAGTCAGCGCTCGGCCACCTGCACAAGGCGCACGGCATCCCGCGGCGGGCCGATCCGTCGGCTGTTGTCGCGACAGTCGTCGCACGGACCGGCCGGGATCCGGCCATGCTGTACGAACTGCTCTACGGCCTACCGCCGCAGACTGATGCTGCCCTGATGTCCCTGTCCCATGAACTCGACGTACTGACGCAGGAGGTACGACACCCGTGACGACTACCGAGGTCACCGCGGACCAGGCCCGGCAGGCGCTGGTCGCGCTCCGGACCGAGATCGGCAAGGCGGTGGTCGGACAGGACACCGCCGTGACCGCACTGGTGCTCGCCCTCCTCTGCCGCGGGCACGTGCTGCTGGAAGGCGTCCCTGGTACGGCGAAGACGCTCATGGTGCGGGCACTGTCGACGGCGATGCGGCTGGGCACCAAGCGCGTGCAGTTCACGCCGGACCTGATGCCGGGTGACGTGACCGGGTCGCTGGTTTACGACGCAAAGACGTCCGAGTTCGAGTTCCGCCCCGGGCCAGTGTTCACGAACATCCTGCTGGCAGACGAGATCAACCGGACGCCCCCGAAGACCCAGGCGGCACTGCTGGAGGCCATGGAGGAGCGGCAGGTCACCGTTGACGGTGAACCGCGCAAACTGCCAGTCCCGTTCGTCGTAGCCGCCACGCAGAACCCTGTGGAGTACGAGGGCACGTATCCGCTGCCGGAAGCGCAGCTGGACCGGTTTCTGCTCAAGGTGACGCTGGACATCCCGCCCCGCGACGCAGAGATCGCCGTACTCGCTCGGCACGCGCAAGGGTTCGACCCACGCGACCTTGAGGCGGCAGGGCTGCGTCCAGTGGCCGGGCCGGAGGACCTGGAAGCCGGGCAGGAGGCCGTACGCCGGGTAGCGGTCCGGCAGGACGTGTTGGCGTACGTCGTGGACCTGTGTCGCGCCACGCGGCAGTCGCCGTCCCTGCAGCTCGGGGTGTCGCCGCGAGGCGCTACTGCGCTGCTCGCGGTCTCCCGTGCGTGGGCGTGGTTGTCAGGACGGGACTACGTGATCCCTGACGATGTGAAGGCGATGGCACGGCCTTGTCTGCGCCACCGGGTGCAGGTGCGGCCCGAGGCAGAGCTGGAAGGCGTCAGTGCGGACGCCGTACTGGAAAGCGTGCTCGCTACGGTGCCGGTCCCCCGCTGATGGTTCTTACCGGCCGGGCCTCCCTCTTGGCAGCTTCTGGAGTCATCTTCGTGGCTCTGGTGATGCCGTCGTGGGCTGGGATCGGTGTGGTCGTCGGGGTCGTGCTGGTGGTGTGTCTGGTGGACATCCTGCTGGCCGGGTCTCCGCGGCGGTTGCAGTTCAGCCGTGAGGGCGACAACGCCGTACGGCTCGGTGAGCAGGCTGTCGTGACCATGCTGGTCACCAACCCGGGTCGGCGCGTGCGTGGGCTGGTGCGGGACGCCTGGCCGCCGTCGGCCGGCGTACTGGATCCGCCGCACAAGCTGGACCTGCCCTCTGGCGAGCGTCGTCGGGTGACGACGCATCTAATACCCACACGTCGAGGTGACCGACAGGCCAGCCGGGTGACAGTACGAGCTATTGGCCCGTTGGGGTTTGCCGGACGCCAGGGCTCGCACCAGGTTCCGTGGACGGTGCGTGCGCTGCCGCCGTTCAACAGCCGCAAGCACCTGCCGTCGCGGCTGGCCCGGTTGCGCGAACTGGATGGCCGTACGGCGTTGCTGGTCCGCGGGCAGGGGACGGAGTTCGACTCGCTGCGGGACTACGTACCGGGTGACGACGTTCGCAGCATCGACTGGCGGGCCACGGCCCGGCGCGGGAACGTCGTACTGCGGACCTGGCGCCCGGAGCGGGACCGGCAGGTCGCGATCGTGATCGACTCCGGACGGCTGTCCGCGGGCCGGGTCGGCGACGCGCCCCGGCTCGACCACGCGATGGACGCCGCGCTGCTGCTGGCCGCGCTCGCCACCCGCGCGGGCGACCGGGTGTCGTTGCTGGCCTGCGATTCCGCGGTCCGGGCCGACGTACGACGGCCCGCGCCGGAGGACGTGCTGCCGTCGTTCGTGAACGCGCTCGCCAACGTCGACGCCGAACTCGTCCAGACCGACTTCCGGATCGTCGTCTCGCAGGTCCTCGAACGCCTCGGTCAACGCTCGCTCGTCGTATTACTCACCGGGCTGGACCCGGCCGCGATCGAGGAGTCGCTGCTACCGGTCATCGGCCCGCTGCTGCGGCGACACGTCGTACTGCTCGCGTCCGTCGCCGATCCGCGGCTGACCGAGCTGGAATCGACCCGCGGGGACCTGGTCGAGGTGTACGGCGCTGCCTCGGCTGCACGGACCCGCCTGGATCGGGAGCGCCTGACCGCGACCCTGACGCGCGCCGGCGTCACCGTGGTGGACGAGCCGCCGGACAAGATCGCCCCGGCGCTCGCCGACACTTATCTGGCACTCAAGAAAGCAGGGCGGCTGTAAAGACCTGCCGGTTAGCCGTCACGAAGGCGTGCTCGCGGTAGGACCAGGCGATGCGCTCTGCTGCCGCATCGCAGGGCCTGTCCTTCCAGAACTGCACATTGTCGAGTTGGCGTTGCAGGACGGCGTCGATAAGACGGGTTTGGTCGCGTAGGCCGTAGGCGTCGGCGAGCGTTCTGACCTGGTGGGCTTGGCATTCGGGGTCGTTGTGTTTGGACGCGATGCACCAGGTCCAGGCGGCGTACCCAAGGTCTTCGAGTGGGTCGCCCGGAGCGGCCAGGTCGAAGTCGAACATCGCCGTGGGCAGGCCGTCGGTGAAGACGAAGTTGGTGGGCGCGGGGTCGTGGTGGCAGACGACCTCATGGTCGCCGGACAGGTGCGAGCCACGCGTCGCGTCGTGGAAGTCGCGGAGCAGCGCGCCAGCCGCGGCGATTTGTTGGTCCTCCCACCGTTGATAGCGGGAGGGTGCGTCGCCTTCCAGGTAGCTGAGGATGTCGCGGCCCTGCTCGTCCTGGCCGAGATAGTTGGGCGTGAAGTCCTTGTCCGCAAGGAGTTCGAGGAGTTGCGCGGTGAAGGCGGACGCGGGCCGGCGTACGGTGTCGCCGACCCGCACCACACCGGGCGTCAACCGGCCGCCCGTGAGCGGTTGCTCGATCACTGCATCGTCGGCCGAGCCTGCAGGAACGTCCACCGATGCCCTTCGAGATCCTCGGCCTCGTAGCACCGGTACCCGTGCTGATGGATCTCCGACACGATCTTCGCACCACTTTCCTGAGTGTGCGCAAAATGCGCGTCGAGGTCGTCGACGTACACCCAGATCCCGTGGTCCAGCTGGGCCGCGCGCCGCTCGGTGAGCTTGAACAGCAGGATCCCGCGGGTGCCCACCTGCAGCTCGATCCAGGCCGGGTCCGTCCCCTCGGCCGGGATCCGGTTCCAGGATTCGAGGGCGAACACGGTGTGCAGCCAGCGGGCCGCCGCGGCCGGATCCTCGTAGTACAAGGCGATCGCGAGCCGGTCGAGCTCCCGCGGCGTGGACGGCGCGGTGTCGCGGCGGTCGACCCAGTCGCCCAGCCAGTGGACGACGTTCGGCCAGAAGTAGAACGCCTTCTCGCCACCGGTGATGAGCGACTGTACGACGGTGACCTTGGTGCCGGCGCCCTCCGCGACGAAGTCGATCCGGGTCTCGGTGTCGTCGACCGAGCTGCGGTACGTGAGCAGTGCGCCGGGCTCCCAGCCGGTGATCCGGCCCAGCTCAAGCACGTCGTCCGGCGGTGTGTAGACCTCCAGGATGCGGCCGCCGACACCCGGTTCGATCTGCATTGCGGTGGCCCGCGCGGCGTCGAAGAAGTTGATCGGGCCGCGAACCCACCACAGGTCGATCTCCTCGGTGAAGACCTTGAACGCGGTGGCGGGGTCGACGGCGACCTCCACGGAGGCGGTCGCGGACGGGTCAGTCATCGGATTGCTCCTTCTGCTCGACGTGTCGTTTGCTGTTCTCAACGTGAGATTTGAAGGCACCCAGCTGGTCCCGCCAGTGCGCCTGGACCTGGTCGAGCCAGGCCTGGACGGCGACGACGGGCTCGGGGTTGAGCCGGAACACGCGGACCCGGGCGTCGTCCGGGACGCGTTCGTCGGCGACCAGGCCGGCCGCCAGCAGGATCCGGAGGTGCCGGCTCATCGCCGGTGACGACGTACCGGTCGCGGCCGCGAGCTGACCCGCGCGCCGCGGGCCGTCGCCGAGCAGCTGGACGACGTGACGTCGCGTGGGATCAGCCAGCACCTCGAAGAACCGGTCCACCTGATCTTGCGCCATGCGTTAATAGTTCTATCAGCTGTTAACTATTGTCAACAGCTGGAGCCAAGTGACAGGCGACGCCGGCGGTTGACGGGAGGATCGGGAGTGGGGTGGTGGTGCAGGCGTCGGTGCCGGCGTCGGCGGCGACCAGTTGGCAGCGTGGGTGGAAGCGGCAGCCGGTGGGGATGCGGGTGGGGTCGGGCGGTTCGCCGGTGAGGACGATTCGGGCGGGTGACTCCGGGAGGACGCTGAGCAACGCCTTTGTGTACGGGTGTTGCGGGTTGGTGAGGACGTCTTCGGTACGGCCGGACTCGACGATCCGGCCGAGGTACATGACGGCGACCCGGTCGGCGATGTTCCATGCCAGGCCGAGGTCGTGGGTGACGACGAGCGCCGATAGCCCGAGCTCATCGCGCAGCTTCAGCAGCAACGCCAGGATCTCGCCGCGGACCGACGCATCCAGCGACGCCACGGGTTCGTCCGCAATCAGCACCTTCGGCTCCAACGCCAGCGCTCCCGCAATCACCACCCGCTGCCGCTGCCCACCCGACAACTCATGCGGATACCGCTGAAAGAACCGCTCCGGCGGCCGCAACCCAGCCCGCGCCAAAGCCCGCGCCACAAGCCCCTCCTCATCCAGCGACCCACCACCGTCAGCCGCCGACGCACCGCCCCAAGCCTCCCCACCCACCAGCCGGCCGGCATCCACCGCGCGGCCGCCGAACGGCGTGCCCTCGGGCGCGACACGCGCCTCCGCGCCCGCAGGCGGCGAGGCGTCCTCACCATCACCTCCGGCGACCCGCCAACCCTCCCGCGCGGAACGCGCCTCCTGAGCGCCCTCGCGGACGTCGGACTGCGCGGGTTCGCCCCGCCCGGAGCGGGCGGTTGCTCGTTTGGCGGGTATTCCGTGGATGCGGAGGCCCTCTGCGACTGCTTCGTAGACGGTGTGGCGGGGGTTGAGGGAGCCCATGGGGTCTTGGAGGACTAGTTGGACCTCGCGACGGAAGGCTCGCAGGGCTCGGGTGGAGTAGTTGAGTGGGGTGCCGTCGTAGGTGATCTGGCCGGCGGCGGGGCGTTCGAGGCCGAGGAGGGTGCGGGCGAGGGTGGTTTTGCCGCAGCCGGACTCGCCGACCAGCGCAACGATCTCGCCGGCGCCGACGGACAGGTTGACGCCGTCGACCGCCCGCGCGCGGCGCCCGCCGCGTCCGCGGAACTCGACCTGCAGATCAGTTGCCTCAAGCAAGAGTCACTCCCCCACCAGGACACAGGCGGCCGCCCGGTCACCCGACACCAGCAGTTGTACGTCGGTACTCGCACACACCTCGACCGCGACCGGGCACCGCGGATGGAACGCACATCCGCCCGGCAACCGTTGCGGATCCGGCGGGTCCCCGGCCAGCCCACGCGGGGCGAGCCTGGACGCCGGATCGCCGACGGTCGGGAACGCGGCGGCCAGCGCCTGGCTGTACGGGTGCCGGAACTCCCCGGACGACGGCCCGACCTCGACCAGCCGCCTGGCGTACATCACCGCCAACCGGTCGCAGACGTCGGCGAGCACGGACAGGTCGTGCGAGATCATCAGCAGCGAGATGCCGTGCTCGGCGATCAGCTGCCGGATCAGCGTCAGCACCTGCGCCTGCACCATCAGGTCGAGCGCGGTCGTCGGTTCGTCCGCGATGATCAGCTGCGGCGCGCAGGCGAGCGCCATCGCGATCATCACTCGTTGCCGTTGGCCACCGCTCAGCTCGTGCGGGTAGCTGCGCGCCCGCCAGGCCGGCAGACCGACCTGCTCCAGCAGCTCCTTCACCCGCACGTCGGCGGCGACGCCGGACGCGATCCTGTGGACCAGCAACGGTTCCGCGATCTGGTCGCCGATCCGCCGGACCGGGTTGAGGCCGTGCTGCGCGCCCTGGAACACGATCGACGCCGACGACCACCGAACCGCCCGCAACCGGCCCCACTTCATCGTCAGTACGTCCTCGCCGTCCAGCAGCACACGCCCGCCGACAGCAGCCGACCGCGGCAACAGCCGGAGCAGCGCCAGGGCCACGGACGACTTCCCGGAGCCCGACTCGCCCGCCAACCCGAGCGCCTCTCCAGCCGCCAACTCCAACGACACCCCACGCACAGCAGGAACCTCGGAAGCCGCGAGGCGGTACGTCACTGACAGCTCTTCGAGTGTGAGCATCAGGCCTCCCTGGTCCGCAACCTTGGGTTCAGTACTGTCTCCAAAGCCCTTCCACACAAGGTGAACGCCATCACCACGGCAACGATGCACAGACCCGGCACGAGGATGTACCACCACGCTCCGGCCGTCGCCGCGCCCCAGTCGTACGAGCCGCGGAGCATCGTCCCCCAGGAGGTCTTGTTCGCGCTGACGCCGAGGAAGGCCAGCGTCGACTCGGTGACGATCGCGCTCGCGACCTCCAGCGTGGTGCTTGCGAGCAGCAGCGGTGCGACGTTAGGCAGTACGTGCCGGGTGGCGATGTGCCAGTGCCCGGCCCCGAGCGCCAGCGACCGCTCGATGTACGGGCGCGCCTCGACGGCCAGCGTCTGTGCCCGGATCAGCCGCGCCGTCGACGGCCACGAGGTGACGCCGATCGCCACGATGATGGTCGCGGTCGAGCCGCCGAGGATCGCCGCGAGGACCAGCGCCGTGACCAGCGAAGGCAGCACCAGGAACCAGTCGGTGACGCGCAGGATCACCGCACCGATCCAGCCCCGGAAGTGCCCGGCCGCGATCCCGAGCACGGTCCCGATCACCATGCTGAGCAGGGCCGCGAGGAACCCGATCAGCAGCGACGTCCGCGAACCCCACCAGATCATCAGCAGCACCGAGCGCCCGGACTCGTCGGTGCCGAGCGGGTGGTCGAGGCTCGGCGGTGCCAGCTTCGCGCCGGTCCCGCTGACGACGTTCGTCACGCCGGCGTCGATGAACAGCGGAGCGATCAGCGCCAGCACGACCGCGAGGCCGAGAACCACCAGCCCGGATACACCGGCGCGATGTTTCCGGAAATCGTTCCAGAAACTTCCGAAAGCCCGTTTCCGGCGCACCCACGCGACGCTACTCATGCGGACCGCACCCTTGGGTCGAGGACGTGGTAGACCACGTCGGCCAGCGTGTTCATCACGATCACCGACACCGTGATCAGCAGGAAGGTGCCCTGCATCAACGTGAAGTCCGGCACCCGGATCGCCTCGTAGAACAGCTGCCCGAGCCCCGGCCAGCTGAAGATCGCCTCCACCGTCACGGCCCCGCCGACCACGAACCCGATCCGCATGAACACCAGCGTCACGGTCGGCAGCAACGCGTTCGGAACAGCGTGCTTCCGGCGTACGTCGTCGTCGCGCAGACCCTTGGCCCGCGCCGTCGTGATGTAGTCCTGCCCGACCTCGTCGATCACCGACGACCGCATCACCAGCAGGTACTGCGCGTACACGACCGCGACGAGCGTGAGACACGGCAACATCATGTGCTGCCCGACGTCCAGCACTCCGGCGAACCCGTCCGGCTTGTCCACGCTGGAACTGCCGCGGGTCGGGAAGATCCCCGGTATCGGGCCGATCCCGGCCGCGAACACCATCAGCAGCAACAGCCCGAGCCAGAACGTCGGCACCGACCACAGCACCAGGGAAATCGCTGTCGAAATCTTGTCGAAACGGCTTCCCGGCTTCCACCCGGCGCGAGCGCCCTGCCAGAGCCCGAGGCTGACGGCCATCACCAGCGCCGTACCGGTGAGCAGCAGGGTCGACCCGATCCGCTCGCCGATCAGGTCCAGGACCGGACGCTTGTACTCGTACGAAACGCCCAGGTCCAGCCGCACGGTCTGCGAGATGAAGTGCAGGAACTGCTCCGGCACCGGCTTGTCGAGCCCCAGCCGCGCCCGCTCCAGGTCCAGCTGCTCCGGCGTCATGTTCCGCCCCTGCGCGAGCGCCCGCACCGGGTCGCCCGGCAGCAGCCGGAACAGGAAGAACGTCGCGACGATCACCATCGCGATGCTGAGCAACGCCCCACCCGCCTTGGCCGCCGCGTACCGCAGCAGGCCGTCACGGGCCGGGGCGTGCTCCAGCTCGTCGACCGTCGCCGTCATTCGCGCTCGTCGGACGCGGCCCGGCGCCGGCGGGTCAGGAAGAAGGCGCCGCCGGCCAGGACGACGACGGCGGCCGCGACGCCGGCGATCAGGCCGCCGTTCGATCCGCCGCCGGACTTGGCGTCGGTCGACACCGCCTCCAGCGTGTAGAACGGCCAGTACCCGGAGCCCCCGTACAGCAGGCCCTTGTCCTCGGGGATCGGGGTGATGCTGGCGATCCGGTCCTTGCGGTAGCCCTCGAGGTCGTTCGGGTAGTACAGCGCGATCACCGGCGCGTCGACGTACAGCCGCTCTTCCATCTTCTTGATGATGTCGGCGCGTTTCGTCCGGTCGAGCTCCTTCTGCTGCTGCAGGTACAGGCTTTCGTACGTCGGGTCGCAGTAGAACGACTCGGTGCCGCCGCCCTGCCCGGTCGCGGTCGGCCGCCGGCTGCACAGGTGGGTCCCGAGCACCTCCTCCGGGTCCGGGTTCACCGACCAGCCACTGATCGCGATGTCGAACAGCGCCGTCGTCCCGGTCTCCTCGGTGAACTTGCTGGAGTCCAGCCGCTTGGTCGTCAGCGTGATGCCGATCTCCTTGAACCACCCGGTCAGGTACTCGGCGAGCTTGTCCTCGATCGGGGTGTCGGTGTGGATGCTGAACCGGAACTGCAGTTTCCGCGACCCGTCCGGCATCGTCCGGACCCCGTCCGGCCCCTTCTTGTACCCCGCGTCGTCGAGGATCTTGTTCGCCTTCGCCAGATCGAACGTGACCTTCTCGTCGCCCTGGGCCTCCCAGAAGAAGTCCTTGTACAGCGGCGGGATGATCGACCCGTCGGCCGGTTTGGCCAGCCCGCCCTGGACCTCGTCGACCAGCTTCTGCTTGTCGATCGCGTAGTGCAGCGCGGTCCGCACCTTCGGGTCCTTCAGCGCCGGATGCCCGTCGCCGATCGGCTTGTTGTCGCTGGTGGTCGCCCCGTGGTTGATCTGCAGGTACGCCGCCCGCCGGCCCTGGGTGTTCCACTGGACGATGTTGCTGTCGCCCTTCAGCGACTCGAAGTCCGGCGGGTTCAGCCGGCCGATCAGGTCGATGTCGCCCTTCTTCAGCCCGACGATCGACGCGGCCGGGTTGTCGTAGAAGATCACCTGAAGCTCGTCGATCTTCGGCCGCCCGCGCCAGTACGTCGGGTTCGCCTCCAGCCGGACGAACTGGTCCTTCTTGTGCTCGACCGCGACGTACGGCCCGCTGCCGACGGTCGGGTACACCTCGCCGTCGTACTTGGAGATGTCCTTGACCTTCTCCCACACGTGTTTCGGCATGATCGGCACCGGGTTGTCGAGCATCGACGCCTGCGGTGTCTTGAGCTTGATGGTCAGCTCCTGGCCGTTCGCGCTGACGCTCTGGAAGTTCTCGACCGCCGGGCCGTTGCCGGTCTTCGCGCCGTCGTCGGTCATCATCTTGTTGAACGTCCAGGCCGCGTCGTCGGCCGTGATCGGCTGCCCGTCCGACCATTTCGCCTGCCGGATCTTGAACGTCCACGTGAGCCCGTCCGGCGACGTCGTCCAGGACTCCGCGAGGTCCGGGCTCGGCTGCAGCGTCTTCGAGTCGGGCACCGTCAGGAACCCGTAGATCAGCCGCTGGATCGACCCGGTCACCAGCCGCACGGCCAGGAACGGGTTCATCGAGTCGACCGACTGCGTCACGCCGATCTTGATGACCTTCTTCTGCCCCGGCTCGGCCGCAACCGCCGTACCAGGTCCCACCGCCAGCAGACACAACGCCGCCAGCATCGCCAGCCACTTCCTCATCGGGCCGCCCACCTTCCCCAGCCGGTGTTGGTGTTTGGGGAAGAACCCACACCAGCAAGCGCTGTCCTGTCAACGAGATACGAATGTTTGTCACACGTAAGTAATCTTCTTTCCAGTTGACTACACGATCGTGTAGTAGTTTGCTGTTGTGTGTAGGAGGAGGAACTGGGATGGATCGGCAAGCTGAGGACCTGACGGCGCGGGCCCGGATCCGGGACGCGGCGATCACGTTGTTCGGGGAGCGCGGCATCGAGGGCGCGTCGATCCGCGACATCGCCGCCGCGGCGGGCGTCTCGTCGGGACTGGTGCGGCACCACTTCGGCTCGAAGGAGTCGCTGCGGGAGGCCTGCGACCGGTACGCCAAGGAGCGGATGCTGCAGATCAGCGCCGAGCTCACGCAGGACCACGACCTGACCGGGCTCGACCCGCTCGCGCTGCACCCGGTCGCGTTCCCGCTGCAGCTGTACATCGTGCGCTCGATGATGGACGGCTCGGAGACCGCGACCGCGTTGTTCCTCGAAGGCGTCGACATGGTCGAGGACTGGACCAAGGCGTACGGCATCCACCCCAAGGACCGCCGGGGGTACGCCGCCGCGCTGGCGGCGATCAAGCTCAGCGTGTTCGTGTTCCGCGACCAGGTCTCGAAGGCGATCGGCGAGGACATCACCACGCTGGACGGCTACAACCGGATCGGGCAGGCCCTGATGGAGGTCTTCACGATCCCGCTCATCACCCAGGAACAAGTCGACAACATGCGGAAACAGGAGAAGTGATCATGCCGGCTGCGATCAGCACGGAAGGTCTGGTCAAGCGGTTCGGGCGGACCCACGCCCTGGACGGTCTCGATCTCACGGTGCGAACCGGTGAGGTGCACGGGTTCCTCGGCCCGAACGGCGCGGGGAAGACCACCACCATTCGCATCCTGCTCGGAATGACCCGAGCCGACGGCGGTACGGCGCGGGTCCTGGACGGCGACCCGTGGTCCGACGCGACCGCCCTGCACCGGCGGCTCGCGTACGTACCCGGCGACGTGACCCTGTGGCCGAACCTGTCCGGCGGCGAGGCGATCGACCTGCTCGGCCGGATGCGCGGCGGCATCGACCGCAAGCGCAAGGCCGAGCTGCTCGAACGGTTCGACCTCGACCCGCGCAAGAAGGCCCGCGCGTACTCGAAGGGCAACCGGCAGAAGGTCGCGCTGGTCGCCGCGTTCGCGTCCGACGTCGAGCTGTTGCTGCTCGACGAGCCGACCTCCGGCCTGGATCCGCTGATGGAGGAGGTGTTCCGCGAGGTCGTGCAGGAGATCAGCGACCGCGAGGGGCGGACCGTCCTGCTGTCCAGCCACATCCTGTCCGAGGTCGAGGCGCTCTGCGACCGGGTGACGATCATCCGGGCCGGGCGCGCGGTCGAGAGCGGCACGCTCAGCGAACTGCGGCACCTCACCCGGACGTCGATCCAGGCGGAGCTCGTCGGCCCGATGGACGGGCTCGCGCAGCTCAGCGGCGTCCACGACCTGCAGGTCGACGACGGGCGGGTCCGGTTCGACGTCGACACCGACGAGATCAACCCGGTGCTGCGCCGGCTGACCGAGATCGGCGTACGGACGCTGGTCAGTCAGCCGCCGTCGCTGGAGGAGCTGTTCCTGCGGCTGTACGAACCCGAGGCCGTGAAATGACCGGCCTGGCCGGCACCGGCGGCCTGATCCGGCTGATCCTGCGTCGCGACCGGATCGTGCTGCCGTTGTGGATCCTGATCCTGGTGGCGATCTCGGCGAGCTACGTCAAGCAGTACGGCGACCTGTTCCCGACACCGGACGCGCGCGTCAAGTACGCGAGCAACGCGGGCTTCATCACCTTGTACGGCGAGCTTTCCGGCTCGTCGCTCGGCGAGTTCGTCACCTGGCGGCTCGGGTTCGTCCCGGTGATGGTCGGGCTGATCAGCCTGCTCACGGTGATCCGGCACACCCGGGTCGAGGAGGAGTCCGGGCGCCGGGAGTTGCTCGGGGCAACCGTTGTCGGGCGGCACGCGCAGCTCGCCGCGGCGCTGGTCGTGGTACTCGGCGCGAACGTCGTACTCGCCGTACTGCTTGCCCTCGGCATGCACAGCCAGAACCTGCCGCTCGCCGGATCGATTGCCATCGGCCTCGAGTACGCCGGGACCGGGTGGTTGTTCGCAGGCGTCGGCGCGGTCGCGGCGCAGCTGACCGCGAGCGCCGGAACGGCCCGTGGTATTGCGATCGGCGTACTCGGGGCCGCCTACGTACTGCGGGCCGCCGGGGATACCAGCGCGCATACGAACGGGCCGCTCGCGTGGTTGTCATACCTCTCGCCGATCGGGTGGGCGCAGCAGATCCACCCGTACGCGCAGAACCGCTGGTGGTTGGCGGCGGTGATCGCGGCGGTCACCGTACTGCTGGTCGCTGTCGCGGTGAGTCTCGCGGTACGGCGGGACGTGGGCGCGGGGTTGTTGCCGGATCGGCTCGGGCCGGCGGACGGGACGATCGGGTCGCCGTTCGGGCTGGCGTGGCGGTTGCACCGCGGACTGCTGATCGCGTGGACGGCCGGATTCGCCCTGCTGGGCTTGCTGTTCGGCGGGGTCGCGAAGGGCGTCGGCGACATGATGCGGGACGACGCGGCGATCCAGGAGATGTTCCGCCGGATGGGCGGCGCGGCCGGGCTGATCGACTCGTTCCTCGCCGGTGTGATGATGCTGGTCGGGCTGATCGCGTCGGCGTACGCGGTCCAGGCCACGCTCCGGATGCGGGTCGAGGAGAGCAGCGGCCGCGTCGAGCCGGTGCTGGCGACCGCGACCAGCCGGTGGCAATGGGCGGGGAGTCACCTCGTGTTCAGCCTGCTCGGGCCGGCCGTTGCGCTGCTCGCGGCGGGGATCACTCAGGGGCTCGCGTACGGTCTCGCGATCGGCGACGTCGGCGGGCAGCTGCCGCGGATGATCGGCGCGGCGCTCGTCCAGCTGCCGGCGGTGTGGGTGCTGGCCGCGGTCGCGATCGCGATCTTCGGGTTCTTCCCGCAGGCCTCGATGGTGTCCTGGGCCGGCCCGGCCTTGTGCATCCTGATCGGGCTGGTCAGCGCCGGAGTCGCCACCTCCCAGTGGATCCGGGACATCTCGCCGTTCACCCATCTCCCGTCGCTACCGGGCGGATCGGTCTCGGCCGGACCGCTGCTGGTACTGCTGGCGATCGCGTTGGTCGTCGGCCTGGCCGGGCTGGTCGGCCTGCGCAGACGGGACCTGCCTGCCTGACGGCGGTTCCCCGCGAGGGGGCTGGCAAGCGCGAGATCGATCAGCGGCGGGCGTTTCGGGACCAGCTGAAGCAGTAGGCGCCGAACGCCGCGATGCCGACGGCCAGTACGGTCAGCAGCACCGCCCCGAACGGCTGCTGCTTGATCGTGCGCAGGGCCGTGTCGAGTCCGCCGGCCTTCTGCGGGTCGTACGCGATCGCGGCCCACCCGAACAGGGCGCCGACGACCACCAGCGCGACGCCCTTCGCGGCGTACCCGATCCGGCCGAGCAGGATCGTCACCTCCGCGACGCCGCCGGCCAGGTCCTCGGTGAAACGCTTCGTGATCGCCTTGTACACCTGGTAACAGCCGATCCCGATGATCGCGACACCAACGCCGACGATCAGAACGCGGCCGCCGGTATGGGCCATCAGCCGCGCGGACAGCGACTCTTGCGCGCCGGTGCTCGAACCGCTCGCGCCCAGGGCGATCTTCACCGCGCTCACGCCGAGCACAAGGTAGACGATCGCGCGGCCGACCGAGGACACCTTCTTGTGCAGATCGAGGTGGCCCCAGCCGAGTTCCAGGACCCGCCAGACGACCAGGACGAACAGGCCGGCCGCGACGACCCACAGCAGTACGCCGCCGAGCGGTTGGCCGGCCAGTTCCTTGAGGGCGCCTTGCTGCGACGCCTCCTGCGAGGACTTGCCGAACGCCAACTGGAGGGCGATCCACGCCATCAGCAGGTGTACTACGCCGTACGCGATGAGACCTAGCGTGATCGCAACCTCGTAGGACCTGCTGTGCCGCACTTGCTGGGCGGTGCTCATCCTCCACCGGTTCCCAGTGGGAAAACCCGTCAGGCGGAGACCGGTGCCGTCGCTTCCCGCTCCGACTCGTCGACGTCGCCGTACTCGCCCTGGCGGTACGCGTGCCGGCCGAAGGTCCAGACGTACGTGAAGAACGCCAACTCGACGACAATGCCGATCGTGACGCGGACAGGGCCCGGCATGAACGGAGTGACGAACGCTTCGATCAGTCCGGTGACCAGCAGGACCGCGGCGAGGCCGATCGCCATACCAACGGTGGCGCGGCCGGTGCGTGCCAGGGCCTGCATGCGCGTACGTGGTCCTGGGACGATCCAGGACCAGCCGAGGCGCAGACCGGCTGCTGTTGCGATGAAGACGGCCGTTAGCTCCAGTAGGCCGTGTGGAGTGATCAGGCTGAAGAACAGGCCGCCCTTGTCGTTGGCGATCATCAAACCGGCGCTGAGGCCTAGGTTCATCGCGTTGTCCCACAGTACGAAGACAGACGGGACCAGAAGGACACCCAACGCCAGCGCGGCTGCGCTGATGGTCGCGTTGTTGATCCAGACACGCAGTGCGAAGTCCTGCGCGGGGTTGTCGGAGTAGTACGACTCGAAGTCGTGGTTGACGAGCTGTTTGATCTCCTCCGGCGTGGCTATTGAGCTGACGACTTCCGGATGCGCCAGCACCCGCCAGGCCGTCCACGCCGCTACTAGGTAGAACAGGAGGCCTATGGTGATCCACCAGCGTCTAGAGGCGTACAGGGCGGCTGGGAAGCTCACTAGGAAGTACTTCGAGATGTCACGCCAGACGGGCGCCTGGACACCGGTAACTGCACCGCGGGCATCCGCTATGAGCCCGGAGAGCCGTCCGATCGACACAGGGTCAGCACCGGCTGCTCTGAGCGCGGCCAGGTGCGTGCCGACACGTTGGTAGAGCACTACAAGCTCCTCGGCCTCGGCACCGGTCAGACGGCGCTGGCGACGGGTCAGGAGCGCTAGACGGTCCCACTGCGGCTGATGCACCGACACAAACGCTTCTACGTCCACAGCCACCTCCTCCACCCGTGTGATGGCAGACTAACCGGACCGAGTGTCTACGCAGGAGGGGGGCGACGTCCGTGTCTCAGCTGGTCACCGGAGAAGCCGTCGTCCTCCAGGTGCGGATCGCCCGGATGCCGACGCGGGCCCTGGCGTGTGCGATCGACGTCGTACTGCAGGGCACTGTGCTGGTGGTGCTGGTTGGGTTGCTGGCCGGGTTCCTGTTCGGGACGAGGACGAGTGAGGCGTTGGCGGTCGCGCTGATCTTCATCACGGTGCTGCTGGTGCTGATCGGCTACCGGGTCGTGATGGAGACGCTGACCCGCGGGCGGACGATCGGGAAGATGGTGCTCGGCCTCAAGGTCGTCCGCGACGACGGCAGCTCGATCCGCTTCCGGCACGCGCTGGTGCGAACGTTGCTGTGGCTGTTCGTCGACTTCGCACCGTGGTTCGCGGCCAGCCCCGGGATCGTCGCGAGCCTGATGAACAAGCAGGGCAAACGAATCGGGGACATGGTCGCCGGCACGGTCGTCATCCGCGAACGTCAACAGCCGATGGCGTCACCGCCGCTGTTCGTCCCTGGTCCGCTGGTGCAGTGGGCGCAGTCGCTGGAGCTGTCCCGCCTGTCCGACGACCTCGCGAACACGGCCCGGGACTACCTGGCCCGCTACACCGAGCTGCTCCCCGGCCCCCAAATAGCCCTAGGCGAAGCCCTGGCCGCCCGAGTAGCCGCCGCCACCGCGCCCCAACCCCCACACCCCATCATCGCCCCCGCCTACCTCTCAGCCATCCTCGCCGAACGCCGCCGCCGAGAACTCCACCGCCTATCCACGCAACACCCACTAACCACCGGACCGTTCGCCCCCAGGCCGTACACGTCCAGCCCGTACGCCGCCCACGCCCCCGGCGCGCACCCCTCCCACCCGCACGCCCCCAACACGTACGCCCCGACTCCACACGGCACACCCACCTCGGGCGGATCCCCGTATGGGCCGACCGCTCCGCCCACCCCACACGGCGCACCCGCCCCCGGCAGCCCAACCGCTCAACCCACCGCCCTCGCAGGCCCACCCGGCCCCACCGCACCACCCGCCACCAGCGGATCGCCGTACGCACCACCCACCCCAGGCGGATCGCCGTACGCCTCGCCCACGCCCGGCGCACCGTCTTACAGCACACCCGCTCCCGGCGCACCGTCGTACGGCACAGCACCGTCGTACGGCACACCCGCTCCCGGCGGGGAGTACGCCTCGCCCGCTCCGGGTGGATCGGCGTACGAGATTCCGGCGGGGCTGTTTGCGCCGCCTGATCCGTACGGGGTGTTGCCGGCTGTTGCGCCGCCTGGGTTGTTTGGGCCGGCGGTGGTGCCGGTGCATTCGCGGCCTGCTGTGGTGAACGCGCAGGGGTGGGCTGCGCCCGGCAGCGACGAGTAGCAGCAGCTAGTCCCGTCCCAACCAACGTTCGGGTGGTCACCCGCCCGCCCTCGCCGAGCTGGACCAGCTCCGGGGTTGGCCACTCAGCTGGTGGGTTCGTCCCCCGGCATGCAAGGCGCCAACCCACCAGCTCAGAGGCCAACCCCGCACCGGGCCGTACGGAACAACCCCGGAGCTTGCTTGACCAGGCGCTGGGCGTGCGGCGGCTTGTGGGGATGGCTTAGTGTTGCGACTATGTCGCATGTTGCGTGGGGTGAGTGGTTGGCGCGATGGGATCGGCAGCAGGCCGGTTATCTGTCTGATCGCGACGAACAGTTCGAGCTGATGCTCGACGTCGTGGAGCGGCTGGTGGGCAGGCCGGACCGGTTCGTGGATCTGGCGTGCGGACCGGGGTCGATCGCGGCGCGCGCCGTACGCAGGTTCCCCGACGCGGACGTCGTCGGCGTGGACCTCGACCCGTTCCTCCTGGAGATCGCGCGGAACGCCGTACCCGGCGTGCGGTTCGTGGAGGCGGATCTACGATCCCCCGGCTGGGACAACGCACTGGACGACACGACGGACGACGCGGTGGGTGGGGTGATGGATGCGGTTTGTTCGGCGACTGCTTTGCATTGGTTGGGTCCGGTGGAGTTGGGGCGGGTGGCGCAGGTGTTGGCGCGGCGGGTTCGGTCCGGTGGGGTGTTTTTGAATGCGGACACGATGCGGCTGGGGCCGGTGGACGTGCCTCGGTTGGATGCGGTCGCGGTGGAGCTGCGCAATCGGATCTGGGCTGACTCTCACGCCGCCGGCGTCGAGGACTGGGCTGGTTGGTGGGACGCGGCCGCCGCGGAGCCGGCGTTCGGGGAGTTGCTGGCTGAGCGGGCTCGGCGGTTTGCGGATCGGGGGACTTCGCGGGACATCACGCTCACCGACACCGTGGAGGCTTTCGGTAAGGCCGGGTTCGCGGAGGTTGCCGTGCTCGGGCAGGTCGCGGACAAGCACCTCTTTGCCGCCATCCGATAAAGAAACACCCCGCACCGAGCGGTGCGGGGTGCTCAGCAACACATCCTCAGTAGCGGTAGGCCTCCGCCTTGTACGGGCCTTCGATCGGTACGCCGAGGTACGCGGACTGCTCCTTCGTCAGCTCGGTCAGCTTCACGCCGAGCGCGTCGAGGTGCAGCCGGGCGACCATCTCGTCGAGGTGCTTCGGGAGCACGTAGACCTCGGTCGGGTAGTCGGCGGTCTTCACGAACAGCTCGATCTGCGCGAGCACCTGGTTGGTGAACGAGTTCGACATCACGAACGACGGGTGACCGGTCGCGTTGCCGAGGTTCAGCAGCCGGCCTTCGGACAGCACGATGATCGTGTGGCCGTCCGAGAAGCGGAACTCGTCGACCTGCGGCTTGATGTTGACCCGCTCGATCCCCGGCACCTTGTACAGCCCGGCCATGTCGATCTCGTTGTCGAAGTGGCCGATGTTGCCGACGATCGCCTGGTGCTTCATCGCCTTCATGTGGTCGGCGGTGATGACGTCCTTGTTGCCGGTGGTGGTGACGAAGATGTCGGCGATCCCGACCACGTCGTCCACGGTCGACACCTGGTAGCCGTCCATCGCGGCCTGCAGCGCGCAGATCGGGTCGATCTCGGTGACGATCACCCGGGCGCCCTGCCCACGCAGCGATTCGGCGCAGCCCTTGCCGACGTCGCCGTACCCGCAGACGACCGCGACCTTGCCGCCGATCAGGACGTCGGTGGCGCGGTTGATGCCGTCGATCAGCGAGTGCCGGCAGCCGTACTTGTTGTCGAACTTCGACTTGGTGACCGAGTCGTTGACGTTGATTGCCGGGAACAGCAGCGCGCCGGCCTTGTGCATCTCGTACAGCCGGTGCACGCCGGTGGTGGTCTCCTCGGTGACACCCTTGATGCCCTGGCCGATCGTCGTCCACTTGTCCGGCGACTCGGCGAGCGTGCGGGTGAGCAGCTTCAGGACGACGCCGTACTCCTCGGAGTCCGCGGTCGCCGGGTCCGGTACGGCGCCCGCCTTCTCGAACTCGGTGCCCTTGTGGACCAGCATCGTGGCGTCGCCGCCGTCGTCGAGGATCATGTTCGGGCCTTCACCACCGGGCCAGGTCAGCGCCTGCTCGGTGCACCACCAGTACTCCTCCAGCGTCTCGCCCTTCCAGGCGAAGACCGGGACACCGGCCGGGGCGTCGGCGGTACCGCTGCCGACGACGACCGCGGCGGCCGCGTGGTCCTGGGTGGAGAAGATGTTGCACGACACCCAGCGCACCTCGGCGCCGAGCGCGGTCAGCGTCTCGATCAGTACCGCGGTCTGGATCGTCATGTGCAGCGAACCCATGATCCGCGCGCCGGCCAGCGGCTTGCTGTCGCCGTACTGCTTGCGCATCGCCATCAGGCCGGGCATCTCGTGCTCGGCCAGCCGGATCTCCTTGCGCCCGAACTCGGCGAGCCCGAGGTCTGCCACCTTGTAGTCGAAGGTCATGCCGCTCCCCTGAAGCTGTGATTGGTACCTGCCCGAGCCTAGAGGGCCGAGCCACGCGGTTTGATCGCTCGCAGCGCGTTTTTGACACCGAAATGTCAGGATTGATGCTATGCGCATCACCGAGGCCGCTCGCCAACTGGGTACCACTCCGCGCATGCTGCGCTACCGGGAGGCCCTCGGGCTGCTCCCGCGCTCGCGATCCGAGCACACAGCGCAGCGCCAGTACGACGACCGGGACCTGGCCGCCGTACAACTCGCGCTCGATCTCGAACGCCGGTACGACGTGACGCCGGCGGCACTCGCGTTCGCGCTGAGAGCCCTGGCCGAGCCGTCCGTGGCCGCGGACATCCGCAACCTCGGCTACCGCACCGGCCGCCTCAGCGCCCCACCCAGCCAAGCCGAGATCGACCGCGAGCGCGCCCTCCGCTGGCTCGGCCGCTCCGGCGTACTCCCTCCGAAACCCCGTTAGTGGGAGGGGGCTTCGGGGACGGCGGGGCGGTCTTCGCGGGTGTAGTTCTCGACGTAGATGTCGGGCTCGAGGTAGATGTGCTGGCTCATCGGCTCGGCCTCGCGGATGGCGTGTTCGGCGGCGTTGATGGTCTGTGCGACCACCGCGGCGTCCGACGTCGGCTCGACCGCGACCTTGGCCGCGACCAGTACTTCCTCCGGACCGAGGTGCAGGGTGCGGACGTGGATCAGCCGCTGCACGCCGGGCGTGTTCTCGATCGCGGCGACGATCCGCTGCTGGGCCTCGCGGGTCGCGGACTCGCCGAGCAGCAGCGACTTCATCTCGATCGCGAGGAAGATCGCCACGCAGACCAGCAGCGCGCCGATCGCCATCGACCCCAGGCCGTCGAACACACCGTTGCCGGTGGCAAGCGTCAGGACGACGCCGATCAGCGCCAGCACCAGGCCGGTGAGCGCGGCGAAGTCCTCGAGCAGGATGACCGGCAGCTCCGGCGCCCGGGCGTTCCGGATGAACCGGACCCAGGACACCTTGCCGCGCAGCTTGTTCGACTCGTGTACCGCGGTCCGGAACGACAGCCCTTCCATCACGATCCCGAGCAGCAGCACCACGACCGGCACCCACTGCCAGCTGTGGATCCCGTGCGGGTCGTGGACCTTGTGGTACCCCTCGTACAGCGCGAACAGACCGCCAACACTGAACAGCACGATCGACACGACGAACGAGTAGACGTACCGTTCCCGACCGAAGCCGAACTGGTGCAGCTCGTCCGCGGCCCGCTTGGCCCGCTTGCTGCCGAGCAGCAGCAGGCCCTGGTTGCCGGAGTCGGCGAGTGAGTGGATCGCTTCGGCGAGCATCGAGGCCGACTGGGTCAGCCCCCAGGCGGCGAACTTCGTCACCGCGATGCCGAGGTTGGCCGCCAGAGCCGCGACAACGGCCTTGTTCCCGCCACCAGCCATGGTTGTTCAGGTCCTCCCGAAGAAATGACGCCGCAGAATCAGGATGCGGACACGACGAACGCCGTGCCGGAACCACGCAGGGTACAGGGTCCTTCGGGTCCGGAAAGGAACGCGGACCGACCGGCGGACAACGTCACAGCGGATTCTTTGCCGACAGCATCCACCGTGCCGTCGACGCAGCACACGATCCGCGGCCCGACGCCGTCCACGGTGCGCTCGTCACCGGCCACCTCGACCCGGTGGATCGCGAAGTACTCGCACCCGGTCTCGTACACACCGTCCGCCGTCGCGGTCAGCACCGGGTCGGCGAGCGGCTCGAAGTCCACCACCGAGACCAGCTCCGGTACGTCGATGTGCTTGGCGGTCAGGCCGCCGCGCAGCACGTTGTCGGAGTTCGCCATCACCTCGAACCCGAGCCCCCGCAGGTACGCGTGCACGTTGCCGGCCGGCAGGTACACCGCGTCGAACCGCTGCAGGCGCACGCGGTTCAGCAACAGGGCCGCGAGTACGCCGGGATCGTCCGGGAAGTCCGCGCACAACGTACGCAGCGTCTCGCACTCGAGCTCGAACCCGGCAACCGGACGAGCAACAGCCGCACCGAGCGCGGCGACCAGCGGACGGATCGCGTCCCGGTCGCGGCTCATGAAATCGGTGAACGCCTCCCGCAGCTTGCCGTTCCGCAGCAGGTCGGTGAGCTCGCCGAATCCTTCCGGAGCCAAGGCATCCAGCAGCGTGACGGTCCGGTCGAGCGGCCGGAAACCGACCAGTGCGTCGAACGGCTCGAGCGCGATCAGGATCTCCGGCTTCGGCCAGGCGTCCTTGTAGTTCCGGTCGCCGGCGTCCCGCGGGATGCCGGCCGCCTCGTCCCGCTGGTACCCGTCGATCGCCTGTTCCCGGGACGGATGCGCCTGGATCGACAACGGCTGCGCGGCCGCGAGCAGCTTCGCCAGGAACGGGAACCGGCCGTCGAACCGCTCGGCCGTCTCCTCCCCCAGGACCGCCGCCGGGTCGAACGACACCGCGTCGTACAGGGTGTCCCCGGACGGCAGCACGGACGGCGCGGACTCGTGCGCGCCCATCCACATTTCGGCCTGCGGCTTGCCGGTCGGCGCGACGCCGAGCAGCGCCGGCAACGCGGCCGGCGAACCCCACGCGTAGTCGCGGATCGTGTTCTGCAGCGGGACTACCACGCCGGGTCCTCCGAGGGGATGCCCGGCTCGGCCGGGTCGTCGTCGGCCGCCGTACCGTAGCGGCCCAGGCCGAGACCGAGGTACGCCGCGGCGTACCGGCCGTGCTGGGTGAGGGCGGCGTACCGGGCGATGTCCGTGCCGGCGGCCTGCGTCACGGTGTGCACGCGGACGTCATGCGCCTGCGCTTTCTCCTCGAGCTTGCGGCGCTGCTCCGCGACACCGCCGTCCTCCGTGCCGTCGTCCAGCACGACCAGAGCGGGCCGCAGCTCCTCCGGCTTGTCGAACGGGTCGGCGAAGAGGTCCCGCGGCGGCTGGTTCAGCACCGGAAGCAGATGCCCCGCGTCAGCAGCCAGGGCCGGCCGGCCACTCGCCAGGCGCAGAGCCTCGACCACACGGCGCGCGGCACGCGCGGCCAGCACCGAACCGCCCCAAACGAGCGGGAGCGCGTCAGCCAGCACCAGGGCGAGGTCCTTGGCCGGGTTGGACGCTACGTCCTTGTTGGGCGAGCACTCGATCGCCACGTCGTCCAGCATCGACGCAACGGCCTTGTGGTCGACCTCCGGCCCGAGCTCCATCTGGTGCAACGCCTGCAGCACGGCGACCGCGGACGCCAGCTGGTCGTCCGACTGCGACGGCAGCCGGATCGCGTGCCGCAGCCCCGCGGACGCGATCGCCACCGGCGAGTCCTCGGGAGCGGCGACCATCAGCCCGCAACCACGGCGTACCGCTTCACCGGCCGCCGAGACCGCGTCCGGGTCCTCGGTCGCGCCGCCCAGGACGACGACCAGGTCCAGCGGACCGGCCCACCCGGGCAGACCCGGACCGGGCCAGGCCAGGAACGGGACCGGACAGACCGGCTCCAGTACGGCGCGGACCAGCCGCGCGTCCCGGCCGGCCGCGACCACGGCGCGCGGGCGGAACCCGTCCGACGTCAGCGCGGACAGCACATCCGCGGACGCTTCCAGCTCGGCGCGGACCCGCGCCCCGGCCATCGCCAGCCGGCGCAGCAGGTGGTCCGCCTGCTCGAGAGCGGCCGGGTCGTCCAGCCGCGTGTCGTCGAAGGAACTCATCAGTTGTCCGCGGACTCGGTCTCCGCACGGGTGTCCCGCGCCTCGTCGATCAGCAGCACCGGGATGTCGTCACGCACCGGGTACGCGAGCGCGCAGGACGCGTTGGTGCAGATCAGCTCGTTCGCCTCGTCGTCCACGCGGAACTCCGAGCGGCACTTCGGGCAGACCAGGATGCTCAGCAGGTCCGGGTCCAGATTGACTGCCATTCAGTTCTCCTCCACCGATGCGCCGGTGATCAGGGCCAGTACTTCGTCACGGACGCGTTCCATGCCGGCACGGTCCGCGGCCTCGACGTTCAGCCGCAGCAACGGCTCCGTGTTCGACGCACGGACGTTGAACCACCACTGTCCCGCCGACACCGTCAACCCGTCCAGGTGGTCGACGGTCACGCCGTCGACGCCAGAATACGTATCCTCGATCGCCGCGACCGTCTCCGCCGCGTCCGCGACCTTGTTGTTGATCTCGCCGGAGGCGACGTACCGCTCGAAGTCGGCGAACAGCGCGCTCGCGGGCTGGTCCTGCTCACCGAGCGCGGCGAGGACGTGCAGCGCGGCCAGCATGCCGGTGTCGGCGCGCCAGAAGTCGCGGAAGTAGTAGTGCGCGGAGTGCTCGCCGCCGAACACCGCGTCGGTCTCGGCCATCTTCTGCTTGATGTTCGAGTGCCCGACCCGGGTGCGGACCGGGACGCCGCCGTGCTCGGCGATCAGCTCCGGGACCGCCTTCGACGTGATCAGGTTGTGCAGGATCGTCGCCCCCGGCTGCTTGGCCAGCTCCCGGACCGCGACCGCGGCGGTGATCGCGCTCGGCGAGATCGGGTCGCCCTGCTCGTCGACCACGAAGCAGCGGTCGGCGTCGCCGTCGAACGCGAGCCCGAGGTCGGCGCCGGTCTCGCGGACCTTGGCCTGCAGGTCGACCAGGTTCTTCGGGTCCAGCGGGTTCGCCTCGTGGTTCGGGAAGTTGCCGTCCAGCTCGAAGTACATCGGGACGATCGTCACCGGGCCGTCGGCGAAGACCGCCGGGACGGTGTGGCCGCCCATACCGTTGCCGGCGTCGACGACCACGGTCAGCGGGCGGATGCCGCTCAGGTCGACCAGGTCGTGCAGGTGGTCGGCGTACGCGGTCAGCAGGTCCTTGTGGGTGACATGGCCCGGGGTCGCGCCGGCCGCCTGGTGCTCGGTAAGCGCCTTCGCGACCAGGTCGGCGATGTCCCGCAGCCCCGAGTCGCTGCCGACCGGTGCGGCGCCGGCGCGGCACATCTTGATGCCGTTGTACTGCGCCGGGTTGTGGCTCGCGGTGAACATCGCGCCGGGCAGGTCGAGCCGCCCGGACGCGAAGTACAGCTGGTCAGTGGACGCGAGGCCGATGTCGATCACGTCCGCGCCGGTCGAGGTGACCCCCTCCGCAAACGCCGCCGCCAGGGCCGGGCTCGACGGCCGCATGTCGTACCCGATCACCACGGCACCTGGACCGGCAAGCACGTCCAGCACCTCGACGAACGCGGCACCCGTAGCCCGCGCCACCGCCTCGTCCAGCTGCTCCGGCACGACCCCCCGCACGTCGTAAGCCTTGAAGATCCCCGCAACATCAACCATGCACGGACCCTATCCGGCCCCGGCACCCGCCGACCACCAGCCACCCCTTCGCGTGGGTTCACCCATCAGATGCAGGGTTTGCGCCCGTGATCGCGGACGCAAACCCTGCATCCCGGACGTCAACCCACCAGAGTGTGTGGGGCCGGGGGCCGCGGTCAGGGCTTCTCGAACCAGCCGGGGGTGCCGCGGTGGTGGACGGTGGGGAGCTGGCGGGGGCTGGTGGGGGCGGCCCACTGGGTGGCGTTGGCGAGGATCTGCTGGACCTCGGGCTGGTGGTACGTCGGGTACTCCTGGTCGCCGGGGCGGAAGTAGAAAACCCGGCCCTGGCCGCGGCGGTAGCAGCAGCCGGAGCGGAAGACCTCGCCGCCGGAGAACGAGCTGACGAAGACCAGTTCGTCGGGCTGCGGGATGTCGAACAGCTCGCCGTACATCTCCTCGCGCTCGATCACCAGCGGGTGCGGGACGCCCTTCGCGATCGGGTGGCCGGCGGCGACCGTCCAGATCAGCTCGCGGTCGTTCTCGGCGCGCCAGTCCAGCGAGCACGTCGTACCCATCAACCGGATGAAGATCTTCGAGAAGTGCGCGGAGTGCAGCGCGATCAGGCCCATCCCGGACAGCACGTGCTGCTGCACCCGGTCCACGATCGCGTCGTCGACGTCGCCGTGGGCGGCGTGCCCCCACCAGGTGAGTACGTCGGTGTCCGCGAGCACCTCCTCGGTGAGACCGTGCTCCGGGTCCTGCAGCGTGGCCGTCCGTACGACGACCTCGGCACCGAGCCGCTCACGCAGCGCCGCCGCGATCGTTCCGTGCATGGTGTCCGGGTAGATCTTCCGGACGGTCTCGTCGCGGCCTTCGTGGACGTTCTCGCCCCAGACGGTGACGCGGATCGGATCAGTCATGGAGAACCACCTCTCGGCCCGCCTTCGCGGACGCGTAGCAAGCGTCGATGATCTCGGTCCGGAGCAGCGCCTCGGACCCGTTCTGGCCTTCCCATTCACCGCTGCGCACGATCCGCACGAACTCCTTCACCACGGCGCGGTGCCCGAGACCCGCCCCGGTGGCCGGCTTCACCTCGGCCGGGATCCCGGCCACGTCGGTGAAGATCCGCAGGGTGTCCTCGCTGGTGTAGTTCTTCACCTCGATCTTCGCGCCGCCCTCGGTCCCGAACAGCTCGATCCCGAAGTTGTCGCCCGGCGCCCGGTACGTCGCCCAGCTGGTCTCCAGCTGCAGCGCGCCGCCACCCTTCAGCCGCAGGTACGCCGTCGCCAGGTCCTCCACCTCGAACTTCGACCCGAGCGTGTCGACGGTCGGCCGGTCCGGCGTACTCGCGCTGCCCTTGCCGCGCGGGCCGAGCTCCGCGAACGTGTCCGCGGACACCGTGCTGATCTGCGGCTCGCCCATCAGGTGCAGCGCCATGTCGAGGATGTGCACGCCCAGGTCGATCAGCGGGCCGCCGCCGGACAGCTCCCGGTTCGTGAACCAGCCGCCCATCCCGGGGATGCCGTTGCGGCGCATCCAGTGCGCCTTCGCGTAGTAGATCCGGCCGAGCTGACCCTCGTCGATCTGGTGCTTCAGCGCCGCCACGTCACCGCGCTCGCGGTGGTTGAACACGACCTTCAGCACCCGGCCGGCCTGCTTGGAGGCCTCGACCATCGCGGTACCTTCGGCGACCGTCCGGGCCAGCGGCTTCTCGGACAGCACGTGCAGGCCCTTGCCGAGCGCCGCCAGCGCGATCGGGGCGTGCAGCTGCGTCGGCGTACCGATGCTGACCGCGTCCAGCCCCGGGGTCTCGAGCAGGTCTTCCCACTTCTCGTACAGATGCGGTACGCCGTGCTTCTCGCCGAGGCTGGTCAGCGTGTCCTTCTCCAGGCCCGCCAGCGCAATCACCTCGACATCCGGCAGCTCGGAGAACGCCTCCAGCGCGGTCCTGCCGGCGAATCCCAGTCCGACCACACCGACCCGCAGTTTTTGATCGTTCACACCCACGATCCTCTCCCGATGACAACGAAGGACACAACTGCTTCCCACACTACGGAACAGGTTTCAACACCGGTCAACCCGCTTGTTCTAACAGACCGGTAACGGGCGTCAGTCGCCCTCGGGGTCGAAGTCCGGGTCGATCTGCTCGGGAGACAGCGCGAGTACGTCGGCCAGCTCCAGCACCAGGGCGGATCTGACCAGCCAGGACAGGCTGCTGCCGGAGCGTTCGGCGCGGAGCTCGATCGGGCGCCGGAACACCACGATCCGGTACGGCTCGTGCGACGTACCGCCGGTGGCGTGGGTGAGCGGGATCTCGGTGGCGTCGAGCTCCAGGTTCGGGACGTCCTCGATCGCGAACTCGACCCGGGCGATCACCTGCGGCAGCCGTTTCTCCAGCCGGGTCACCTCGATCGCGACCACCTCGTCGAACTGCGCGGCGGCGGAGCGCTGCAGCGGCAGGCCACGCGGCGCGAACCTGCTCGGCCGGCTGATCGGGCCGAGCATTCCGCGGCCGTGGCGGTCGATGTGCCTGCGATGACGGCGAGCCTCGGTCACGCGCTCAGCCTAGTGGGGGTAACGTCTGTCCGTGAGCATCGCCAGGATCTGTTCGCGCGCCGGATGTCAGAAGCCGGCCGTGTCGACGCTCACCTACGTGTACGCCGACTCGACCTGTGTCCTCGGTCCGCTGGCCACGTACGCCGAGCCGCACTGCTACGACCTCTGCGCCGACCACGCCGACCGCCTCACCGCGCCGAACGGGTGGGAGGTCATCCGGCTCGCTCCGGACCCGGCCGCCGCCGGCCCGTCCTCGGACGACCTGGAAGCCCTGGCGAACGCCGTCCGCGAGGCCGCCCGCCCCCTCCCGCCCCGCGGCGAACCCCGCGCCGGCACCCCCGGCGCCCCGGTCGAGGTAGCCCGCCGAGGCCACCTCCGCATGCTCCAAGACCCCGGCGCCAACACCACCGAGGGCTGATCGGCCCGGCGCCCACATCAGGCTGAGCGCCGGACCCCAACGCGCCGGACCTTAACGCAGCGCCGCGCTCACGTCCGGCTGGGCGCCGAGTTGGGCGCGGAAGACGAGCGACGTCGACAGCGGCCACGCGGCGACCTGCGGTACGTCGTTCTTGTCCGGCTTCGCCGCCGGCATCAGCGTCACGCCGGCGACCACCGTCCCGCGGGTCTGCTGCACCATCAGGTACGTCGGCCGCGGCTGCGGCAGGATCGGGATCGGCGTGGTCGCGCCGTTCAGGACGTCGAGCGCCCGCGTCACCAGCACCCGGCCGGCCGCGTCCCGGAGCTCGAACTTCACGCTCCCGGTCTTCCCGGGCGCGGTGACCTGCAGCACGACCGGCTGCTTGTGCGCCGGCAGCACCAGGTACGCCGGGCCGGTCAGCGCCTCGGCGGACCCGATCGAGGAGAACTCGGTCTGGCTGGCGTCGGTGGTCCGCATCGCCGCGGTCACCGGCTGGTCGGAGTTGATCGTGATCGCACTCGCGTCGCCGTTCAGCACCTTGTCGAGCGAGATCGTCCGAACCGAACCGGCGGGCACCGAGACGGTCTCGAGACCGGCCGGCTTGAACGGGCCGTTCGGGCCGTTGACCGTCAGGCTCGCGGTCGCCTGCAGGTCGCCCGGGTTCGCGATCGAGAGGATCCGGCCGCCGCCACCGGGCGCCACCGCGGGCACGAACACCATGGTCGCGGGCGCGGCCGAGGGGTTCAGCCAGTCGACACCGACCGGTTTGCTGCCGGTCGACGCGTTCGAACGGACCGCGGCCGCGACCCGGCCGCCGGTCGACTCGACGTGCAGCGCGATGTCGCGGAGGTTCGGCGCGTCCTGCCGGAGGTAGACCTGCGCCGTACCGCGGGCCGGGACCACGATGCCGCGAGTCGCGGGCAGGTCGGCGGCGCCGGAGCGCGAGTACACGCTGACGTTGACCTCGGCGTTGATGCTGTCCAGGTTCGTCAGCACGAGCACGTCGCGGCGATCGCTCGCCCCGGACGCGCCGACGAACCAGAAGTCCGATCCGGGCAGCTGGCACGGCACGCTGGCCATCCCGCGGTTGACCTCGCCGTCCGGCGCGGTCGTCGTACTCGTCCCGACCGTCCCGGCGGCCAGCGGACCGCTGCCCTGGATCGACAGCGGCGCCGGGCTGGTCACGACCGGGCTCGAGCCGATGGTGCCGCGCTTGAGCAGTGAGCCGACCGGGTTGGACGTGGTCGGCAGCGGCGCGATCGACAACGGCTGCGCGGTCCCCGGCGCGGTCGCCGTACCCTCGGGCAGCGTCGGCGAGACGGCGTTCACCACGCTGGTCATCTTGCCGCCGGGTGCGACCACCGGGCAGGCGAGCGCGGTCCGGTTCACGACGGCCCGCGCGGGCTCCGCGGCGGCCGCCTCGACGCGGGTGTCGGCCTTCCCGGGGTGCGTGACCACCCCGAGCCCGGCCAGCACGGCCATGGCGGCGACGACGGCCCCGATCCGGAGACGCGGGTCGGACAGCAACCGGCTCACCGGGGGTCCCTCCTCGCATGCGTTCCCTGCGGTACGGCGACGGTCCGGCGGACCGTCGGCAGGCAGAAGATCAACGCGATGATCCAGCCGATCAGCCCGAGGATCCGCCACAGCGAATGCGTCTGGTCGACGATCGGCGTCTTGCCCTCGATCTTCGAGCGGTCCACCAGCCAGGAGGCGTCGCCGTCGTTCGCACTGGCCCGAGTCAGGCCGGGCAGCGAGTCGAGGGTCGCCTGCAGCGTCGAGTCCACCGGCGCGGGCAGGTACACGTAGTCGATCGCGAGGCCGGCCAGCTGCCGTCCCTCCTCGCCGCTACCGCCGCCGCCGAGCGTCGCCAGGACGTCGGTGATCGGCTTGGTCTGCGCGGGGGTCGGGGCCGCCTCGAGCGCCCCCATCCGCGGGCCGCCGTTCTTCACCAGCGAGAACCGCATCTGCCCGCCGGCCGCCTTCCGCACCACCAGGATCGACTGGTTGTCCGGCGGTGCCTGCGAATCCGCCAGGTACGCCGGGAGGTCCTGGGACGGGCCGCGCCACAGCGGACCGTCGGTACCGCGCACCATCCAGAAGCCGGCCGTCACGATCGTCGTCACCAGCGCGAGCCCGAGCACGCCCTGCACGATGAGCTCGCGGGACTTCCCGACCGAGTCCCAGGCGACTGTGACCGAGATGATCCAGCCGGCCGTCATCAGGAACATCAACGGCCCGCTGCCGCCGCCGAGCCGGCTCGCGACCAGCGTCCCGGCCAGACCGGCCAGCGCGGCGAACCAGCCGAGCAGCTCGTACCGCTGCCGGGACTCGCGCAGCAGGCCGACCAGCGCGACCACGATCAGCGGTACGGCGAACCACCAGGGCGTCGGCGCACCGATCGGCGTACCGGTCAGCAGGTGCGGGAGGCTGTCGCCCGGGCCGATCGCGGCGGTCGGCGGACCGCCCGCCTCCTGACCGAGCTTCGACGGGTGCCGCACGAGGTCGATGGTCCACGGCAGCACGAGCAGCAGCCCGAGCACGACCGAGAACACCAACTGCCGCCCTTGACGCCGGAAGCCGAGACCGAGCACCGCGCCGAACACCAGCACGACCGCGATCAGCAACCCGAGCGCCGGCGTGAACGCGAACAGCACCGCCAGACACGCACCCGCGAACCACGCGGCCCGCCAACTGCCCTGGACGACCACACGCCGCCGCCGAGCGACCGTGTGCACGGCAGCACCGAGCAGCGGCAGCACGATCGCCGCCACACACGTCCCGAGCCGCCCCTGGGAGATCGCACCGTTCGTGAACAAGGCCAGCCCGTACGCCGAGGCGCCCCACGCGCGGGCGACCCGGTCGACCACGAACGACCGCAGCAACGCCCAGGCCGCGAGACCGGCCAGTGGAACCGCGCCGAGCAGCAGGATGTTCGTCGCGCCGCCCGGACCGAACAGAACCGCCGAGAACGCCCACATCTGCCCCAGCCAGGCCGGCGGGGTGATACCGGGCGGAGCGGACGCGGCCGCATGCCACAGGGCCGCGAGGTTCTCCTGCGCCGGGAGCAGCAGGTGCGAACGCAGCGAACCGCTGCCGATCAGGCCGCGCGCGGCGACGACCGCACCGAGCGCGAGCACCACCCACGCGACCAGGAACGGCCGCCGGATCAGCTGCCGGCGCCAGCGCGGCTGGTCCACCGCGACGCGCGCGGTCGACTTCGCCCGGCGGGCCGTGGTGACGACCTGCTCCTCGGGCTCATCCGCCCAGGCTTCCCGGATCCGCTCCGAGATCGTGCTGGTGGTCTCCTCCAGGTTGTGCCGCAGGGCGTGCACTGACCGGGAGAACAGGCCCTTGATGTCGTCGTACGGGACCTGGTTGAGATTGCGGCGGTTCTTGCGGGCGCTCGTCCAGCCGCCGGCGAGCAATGTGCCGAGCAGCGCCGTCCACTCGTCGACCGCACCGGACGGCGTCTTGCCGAGCACGAACCAGATCGAGCGCATGATCGTGCCGAACAGGAACCGCAGCACCAGCAGCGGCAGCAGTTTGGCAGGCGCGTTCGCGAGAACGGTGTAGTACGCGTGGGCGCGGTCGAGCTGGTACGCGTGCCGCCGGGTGCCGGCCAGCGCGCGCTCACCGGTGGCCGCGGCCTGTGCGTGGTAGACGACCGCGTCCGGCGCGACGCCGACCTGGTACCCGGCGCGGCTCGCGCGCCAGCCGAAGTCGATGTCGTCGCGGAACATCGGCAGCCGCGGGTCGAAACCGCGCAGCGCCTCCCAGACGTCGCGGCGGACCAGCATGCCGGCCGAGCTGACCGCGAGCACGTTCCGCGGCTGGTCGTGCTGGCCCTGGTCGAGCTCGCCGTTCTCGATACCGGTGTCGCGGCGGCCGCCGAGCGACGTGGTGACGCCGACCTCGAGCAGCTCGCGGTCCCGTGGCCAGAGCCGCAGCTTCGGGCCCCAGACACCGGTCTCCGGCGAAATAGTGGCCTGGAGCAACAATTTCTCGAGTGCCTTCGGGGCCGGCGCACAGTCGTCGTGCAGCAGCCACAGCCACTCCACCACCGGCACCTGGCCGTCGTCGCCGTACGGACCGACAGCGCTCGGGATCGGCGCGAAACCGTGGGTTTCCAGGCCGCGCGCGACCGCCACACCGAAGCCGGTGCGGGCGGACACGCTGACGACGGGCTCGACGCCGGGCATCGCGGCCAGCAGTTCGGCGGTCTCGTCGGTCGATCCGGTGTCGACCGCGATCAGCCGGTCGGGACGCGGGTTCAGCGCCCACAGGGACTCGGACAGGCGCGGCAGCCAGGCCGCGCCCTCATGCCCGACCACCACCGCGGTGACGACATGCCGGACCCGCGGGCGGCGCATGTGGCCACCAGTGTGATCGGTCGGGAAGTCGACGGAGTCGAAGAATTCCCAACCGGCCGGAGCTTCTTGTTCCATGCGGAGCTGTGACACCTCGATGCTTGCGGACGGTCACCGCGACCGCAGGTCCCGGCGAGGAATCACCATACAGCCGCTCTCGGAGTGTCCGGAAAGCCGCGGGCTCAAGCTGTGGAAAAGCCGCGGGCCCCGGACGACGTTCGTCCAGGGCCTCGCGGAAGTCTCTGCTGTTGCTGTTGTCCTCAGCCGCCGCTCAGACGGCCTTCTTCTTCAGCTTGCGGCGCTCCCGCTCCGACAGACCGCCCCAGATCCCGAAGCGCTCGTCGTTCTGCAGCGCGTACTCGAGGCATTCGCCCCGGACGTCGCAGCCGAGGCACACCTTCTTGGCCTCGCGGGTGGAACCGCCCTTCTCCGGGAAGAAAGCCTCTGGATCGGTCTGGGCGCACAGCGCCCGTTCCTGCCAGTTCGGCTCCTCCTCGATCGCCTCACCGTCGACAATCGCCATCAGGCCCTCTGTCACGGTACGACCTCCTCGACCCTGTTCGTTCCCCTGTACATGTGGGTTTGCGGTCCACATGCCTGACCTCGTCCGTCCTGCGCTCTGCAACGGTCCCCGATACCGAGTGTCCTAACGAACGACACGGTTGAAATTACATTCCTGCAATCCACGAAAGTCAAGCCGTGCTCTGCTATTGGGATCATCCGCAACACGCCCGCAAAAGAACGAGAGGCCTGTAGATACAGGCCTCTCGCGCCGGGTACCCGGCTTCAAACCTCGTGGTACCGCGATTTTTCCACCGCATCGGTAAGGGCTTGCTGCCCTTCCGATTCCCGATCAGCTGACTGATCAGGAAGGCTGTGACCACCAGCCCTGCTGACCCTGACCAGGCTGGTTCGGGTCGTTCTTGTCACCCTCGACGCGCTGGTCGACGCGGGTCTCGTCGGCCGATTCGCCCTGCTGTGCAGGGTCTGCGGCCGCCGGCTGCTCGGCCGGCTTGTCGTCGGCCTGCCAGGACTGCTCCTGCTGCCAGGCCTGCTGGCCCTGCTGGGCGTCGGACTGCGCGTCCGAACCCTCGGCCGCCGGCTGGCCCCATTCCTGGCCGGACTGACCCGACTGGGCCGACTGGCCCTGCTGGCCGTAGTCCTGGCCACCCCACTGCTGGTCGTGCTGCTGACCGTGCTGCTGACCGGCGTCGGCGCCCCACTGCTGCTCCTGCGGCCACTGCTGCTGGCCGTGCTCCTGGGCGTGCTCCTGGCCGCTCCACTGCTGCTGGCCCTCGGAGTTCCACGCCTGGGTCGGCTCGGCCGCGGCGGCTTGACCCTCGGCCGGCCACGCCTGCTCCTGGCCGGAGTGCTGCGCGGAGTGCTGACCCGCTGCCGGGTCGGTGTGCTGCCCGTGCTGCTGGGCCTCGGCGTCACCGGCGGACCAGGCCTGCTGCTGCTCGCCCTGGTTCCAGTTCTGCTCCTGCGGCCACTGCTGCTGGTCGCCCTGACCCGCCGCGTACCCACCAGCCGCGCCGGCCGCGTAGCCGCCGTACTGCTGGCCCTGGTCGTACTGCTGACCGCCGTACTGACCCTGCTGCTGGTCGTGGCCGTACTGCTGCTGGCCGTAGCCCTGCTGGCCGTACTGCGCCTGCTGGCCGCCGAACTGGCCCTGACCGTGCTGGCCGGGCTGGCCCTGGAACTGGCCCTGCTTCGGGGCCTTCACCGGCGCCGGCAGCGCCTGGAACGTCTTCAGTGCGTACAGCCCGACACCGGCGTACAGCGCGAGACCGCCGAGCGACGCGATGAAGCCGACGATCTTCTCGCCGGCCGTACCGCCGCCGTTGAACTGCGCGAACGTGGCGACCAGGCCGATCAGCAGGAACAGACCGGTGATGACCAGCGCCGCCAGCGTGACGATCCGGGCGTTCGGCGTCCGCTCGCCCTCGTTGACCAGCCAGACCGCGGCTACCAGCGCGACGATCAACGCCACCGCGCCGAAGGACGGCGCCACGATGAGACTGTGCACGCCGCCGGAGGCGGCGACGAAGCCGATCCCGCCGACGAACAGCTGGAACAGCGAGGCCAGTGCGAGCAGGCCGGTGAATGCGAGCAGGATGTACGCGACCGGCTCTCTGAGCTTTTTGGTTGCGTCGGTGACCACGAGGGGCTCCTCGGATGTTGGGGGGCCGTACAACTGAGCTGTGCGGATCTGATGACTCACCGCAGCATAGTCGTGCGGTGGGCCGACGCATTGACGACTCGGGCAGACTCTTCCCATGCAAGTTCGCACCCACCTGCCCAAGCGATACACCGTGCTGGCCGGCGGCATCGGCGGTTCCGCCTTCATCCGCGGTCTGCTCAAGGCCCGTCCGGACGCCGAGATCACCGTCGTCGGGAACACCGCGGACGACATCACCCTGTTCGGACTGCGGGTCTGCCCCGACCTCGACACCGTCATGTACACCCTCGGCGGCGGCATCTCGGAGGAGCGCAAGTGGGGTCGTGAGGACGAGACCTGGGTGATCAAGGAGGAGCTCGCGGCGTACGGCGTGGAGCCCACCTGGTTCGGGCTCGGCGACCGCGACATCGCGACCCACCTGGTGCGTACCCAGATGCTCGACGCCGGGTACAGCCTGACCGCGGTCACCGAGGCGCTGTGCGCGCGCTGGAAGCTCCCGGTGCGGCTGCTGCCGATGAGCGACGACCGGATCGAGACCCACGTCGTCGTGGACGACCCGGAGCAGCCGGGCCGCCGCAAGGCCATCCACTTCCAGGAGTACTGGGTCCGCCACCAGGCCGGCATCCCCGCCCACCAGATCGTTGCCGTCGGCCAGGACAAGGCCAAGCCCGCGCCCGGTGTGCTGGACGCGATCGCGGACTGCGACGTACTGATCGTCCCGCCGTCCAACCCGGTCGTCTCGGTCGGCACGATCCTCGGCGTACCGGGGATCCGCGAAGCGGTGCAGGCGACCGCCGCGCCGGTCATCGGGCTGTCCCCGATCATCGGCACCGGCCCGGTCCGCGGGATGGCCGACAAGGTGCTCGCCACGGTCGGCGTCGCCGCCACCGCCTCGGCGGTCGCCCGGTACTACGGCTCCCGTACGTCCGGCGGCGTCCTGGACGGCTGGCTGATCGACAGCTCGGACGCGATCCAGGCGGATTCGATCGCCGGTGCCGGAATTCACGTCCAGGCCGTCCCGTTGTGGATGACGGACGAGACCACCACCGCCGCGATGGCTGACGCGGCACTCACCCTCGCGGAGGCCGTACGGCGATGAGGAAGCACCTGGAGATCTTCCCGGTGACCGGGCTGCCCGAGGTGGCGGCCGGGGCCGACCTGGCCGCGCTGATCGCGGACGGTACCGACCTGCGCGACGGCGACGTCGTCTCGGTGACGTCCAAGATCGTCAGCAAGGCGGAAGGCCGGCTCACGTACGGCACCCGCCGCGAGGCCGTCGACGCCGAGCTCGTCCGGGTCGTCGCCCAACGCGGCGACACCCGGATCGTGGAGACCCGGCACGGCCTGGTGATGGCCGCGGCCGGCACGGACACGTCCAACACGGCCGCCGGCACGGTCCTGCTGCTGCCGGTCGACCCGGATGCGTCGGCGCGGATCCTGCGGTCCGCCCTGAAGGAGCGGTACGACGTCAACGTCGGCATCGTCGTCACCGACACCCTCGGCCGCCCCTGGCGGAACGGCCAGACCGACGTCGCAATCGGCGCCGCCGGCGTCCGCGTCGTCGAGGACCTCCGCGGTACGACGGACAGCCACGGCAACGTCCTCGCCGTCACCGAACCCGCCCTCGCGGACGAGATCGCCGGCGCCAGCGAACTGGTGAAGGGCAAGGCCGACGGCGTACCGGTCGCCGTACTGCGGGGGCTCGAGGACGCCGTCCTGCCGGTGGGCGAGGACGGGCCCGGGGCGCGGGCGCTGGTGCGGGACGCGGAGCACGACATGTTCAGCCTCGGCACCCGGGAGGCGGCGCGGGCCGCCGTACTGGACCGGCAACCGCCTGCTGGGCCGCGCGAGCTCGACCCTCTGCTGTTGTCGGACCTGGCTGCCGACGGCGTGCTGGTCGAGGCGGGTGACAACGCTGTCACGGTGTCGGGCTCGGACCCTGTCACGGTCGGCGTCGTCGCCGAGCGGGTCGCCGTACTACTGCACGCCGAGGGCTACGGGGTCGCGGTGCAGGCCGGGCCGGGCGCGGCGGCGACGATCACGTTCGGCTCACGGTCGAAGTAGTTTTCTAGGCAACTTCTTAGGGTCACCTCGTACACTGCCTTCGCACGGCGGCGCGGTGGCCGCCCCTATCCGGGAAGACCAACACTGTGGGTAAAGCGTCGTCGCAGAAACAGTCGCGCCGCCAGATGATCGAGAAGATGCAGCGCGAGCAGGCCGCCTCGGACCGCCGCCGTACCATCATCATCGTGGTCTGCTCGATCGTGGTCGGACTCGCCATCATCGCCTACCCGGCGATCAAGCTCGTCCAGGACTCCCGGACCAAGAACCAGGCCCTCACCGACTTCGGCGTCGCCGCCGGCTCCGCCTCCTGCGACCCCATCACCAACGACACCGCCGGCGGCACCCAGGACCACCGCCCCGACGGCGAGAAGATCCTGTACTCCGTCTCCCCGCCGTCATCCGGCCCGCACTACGCCGTCTGGGCGCCGTTCGACAAGAAGTTCTACTCCACCGGCGACCGCCCACCGGTCGAGAACCTGGTCCACAACCTCGAACACGGCTACACGATCCTCTGGTACCGCGACACCCTGCCGAAGGACCAGATCGACAAAATCGAAAAGATCGCCAAGTCGAAACTGCCGGACACGTCGCTGAACAAGTTCATCGCGGCCCCCTTCAAGTCCTCCGAAGGCAAGCCCTGGCCGGACGGCAAGAACCTCGCCTTCGCCCACTGGAGCGGCCCGGGCGCGGACCAGAAGTCCTTCGGCCACCGGCAGTTCTGCGGGTCGGTGAGCGGAGACGCACTGAAGCAGTTCATGGAGAAGTACCCCGCCACCGACGCCCAAGAACCCAACGGCGGCTAACCACCCGCCGGCGGCTGCCCCGCCCTGGGTGACCGTGCTGCCGGCATCGACCGCCCGGTGGCGTGGGCACTGTGGTTGACCTGCTGCCGGCGGTGGCTCTGCTGCCGGGCCCGCGGCTGTGGTGCAACCAGCGGTGGCTCTGCTGCCGGGCCCGCGGCTGTGGTGCAGCCGGCGGTGGATGTGCTGCCGGGCCCGCGGGAGTGCAGCCGGCGGCGGATGTGGTGTTGACGGCTGGCGGATATGGTGCCGCCGGCTGGCGCGGGTGGTGAGTGAGCAGACGTGGTGACGGGTGGCTGCTGCCGACCCACGCGTGCTACCCACGTGCTCCGGTCGCTGCGCTCCCTCCCGCGCCGGCTACGCGCGCTCCGCCCCACCCCGCCGGCTTAGCGCCGGGATCCACCCGGCTGCCGCCGAGCAGTTACCCGCGGCTCACAGCTCGGCGCACGTCCTTCGCGAGGCCGCAGGTGATGAGTGGTGAAGGTAGCAGCGCGACCAGCGAACGTGGTGCCTGAGCGGATGCGGTGACTACGCAGACGCAGTGCGCAGGAGTGCGTGGTGGGTAAGCGAGCGTGGTGCGTACGGGTGGTGCGTAAGCGGACGCCGGCTATTGCGCATGCTGTCAGCCCGCGGTGTTCCGCGAAGCCGAGCGGGGTGAGTGGTTCGCGGCGTGAAACCCGACCGGCGCGGCCGGGCGGCCTGCCGGGTGCCTGAACGGTGACTGTGAACACCGTGTGGTGTCTGGCGACAGGCAATTACCTGTTCACCGCCCCCAGGAGTTGTCGCACCATCCCGCACCAGCTCCGCCAACGCACTCACCCGCGAGCGCCAGCTCGCAAGTCGCCCGCGGCAGCGGGCGGCATGCTGGCGCTAGGCCGACGGGGTGGGTGGGAGCGCGCGTAGTAGGTGCGGGAGGGAGCGCAGCGACCGGAGCACCTGCAGATCACTCGGGGCGAATCACATCCATTCGTTCAACACACCCGCCTGTCCCCACGTATGTAGCAACCACCCACCACCTGCGGCCCCACGCACCACCTCCGCCTACGCACTCACCACGAGCGGCAGCTCGCAACTCGCCCGCGGCAGCGGGCAACTCCCGGCCGCAGCCGGGTGCATCCCGGTGCGAAGCCGGCGGGTGGGTGCGAGCGCGCGTAGCAGATGCGGGAGGGAGCAGAGCGACCGGAGTATCTGCGTAGTACGCGTGGGGCGAACCACAGCACCTGTCAGCCCTCCACCCCCACGAACCACAGCACCTGTCAGCTTTTGGCTCAGATGTAGTCGGCGTGGTCTGACTGGACCTGGGCTACCAGTTCCTTTACGCGTTCGCCGTCCGATAGTGGGCAGACCATTGTCACGTCTTGGGTGTGGACGATGATGTGGCTGCGGAGTCCCACCGTTGCGACCAGATGGTCCGGATCGTCGGTGACGATGATGTTGTCGTGGGAGTCGAGCAAGCAGCTCAACGTGCTGCCATCGAAGCGATTCCCGTTCGGATCAGCCTCGTACGTGTCCGCGAGCGAGGCCCAAGACCCAACATCCAGCCAATGCACAGGCATCGGTACGACGACCACGTCAGCATCGACCTTGCCCTGTGAGGCCGGTTCCATCACCGCGAAGTCGACGCTGATCTTGCGAAGGTTCGGGTAGACCTCGGCAAGAGTGGATTCGCGTTCAGGCGTGTCCCAGACCGCGGCGACCTCGCGAAGGCGAGCAGCGGACTCGGGCAGCAAGGTATCGAGGACGTTCAGCACCGTCGACGCCCGCCACACGAACATCCCGGAGTTCCACCAGAAGCGCCCGGTGGCCAGGTATTCCTCGGCGGTCGCGCGGTCCGGCTTCTCGCGGAAGCGGTCCACGACGTACGCCGACGTACCTTCAATAGGTGCACCGCGTTCGATGTAGCCGAGGCCGGTGTGGGGGTGGGTCGGCTCGATGCCGAAGGTGACGAGGGAGCGCCCGCGGGCCTCGACGACTTCGAAGCCGTGCTCGATGGCGGCGCGGAACTCGTCCTCGGGGCTGATCAGGTGGTCGGAGCCGACGAAGGCGACGACGGCGTCGGGGTCGTTGCGGGCGACGACGGCTGAGGCGAGGCCGATGGCGTTGGCGGTGTCGCGGCGGGCGGGTTCGCCGATGATGTTGTGCGGGCCGAGCTCGGGGAGTTCTTTGCGTACGACGTCGGTGATCGCGCCGACCGTACAGACGTAGATGTTCTCCGGCGCGACCAGCCCGAGCAGCCGGTTGTACGCCACCCGCAGCAGCGACTGGCCGGCCGCCAGCGGCAGCACCTGCTTCGGCCTGTCGTCTCTGGACATCGGCCAGAGCCGCGTCCCCGAACCACCTGCCAGGATCACCACGTTTCGCATGCAGAGACCCTACCGGTCGTCACCAGGCGGAAGCCGGAGGTGTTGCAGGTCCGGGGGTACGGGCGTATCGGCCGGCTGCCAGAAGAGGTCGGGCTGGCCGTCGATCCCGGTCGCGGGGGCGTCGGTGAGGCGGAAGCGGTCGCGGAGGCGGCCGTAGAAGTCGGTGGGGCGGAGGCGGACCAGCCGGAGCCGTTGGGGTGAGCCGTAGACCCCGATCCAGTCCCCCGGATCGAGTACGCCGCGCAGCTGCCCGTCGATGCTGACGGCGGCCTGCCCGGAGTGCGGCAGTACCCGGAGCGCGATCGCCTCGTCCGGCGCGGCGACGACCGTACGGTTGAACGTCATGTGCGGCGCGACCGGTGTGAACACGATCGCCTCGGTGTTCGGCGAGAGGATCGGCCCGCCGGCGGCGAAGCTGTACGCCGTCGACCCGGTCGGTGTCGCGACGATGACCGCGTCCGCGGAGTACGACGCCAGCAGCCGCCCGGACAGGTACACCCCGAGCGCGACCTGGTGATCGCGCGCGAGCTTCTCCACCACTACGTCGTTCAGCGCGGTGACGTCGAGCGCCATCCCCCAGCCGTCGCCCTCGGCGACCTCGTGCCGGACGGGTGGCGGGGGCAGCGCCGGGCCGTGCCCGTACCGCAGCAGCGACTCGATGCCTTGCGGGATCTCCAACGGCCGGGACGCGCGCATCGTCAGCGTCATCCGTTCCTCGTACGTCGCTCCACCGTGGTGCACCGCTTCGAGCGCGGCCTCGACGTCCTTGCAGGCGACCTCGGTCAGGAACCCGACCTTGCCGAGGTCGACGCCGAGGACGGCGGCGTTGTTCTTCGCCGCGATCCGCGCGCCGCGCAGGAACGTGCCGTCGCCGCCGAGCGTGACGACCAGGTCCGGGTCACCGGCGTGGTGCAGCTCCGCCGTCCCGGACCGCCGTTCCTCGTGGTTCTTCCAGACGTCGATGTCGGTACAGCCGATGCCGTGCGCGGTCGCCCAGCGCCGGACCGTCTCGGCGGTCTGGACCGCCACCGGCCGACCCTGGTGAACCACCAACCCAAGCCGTGAAATCGCCACACCACACGGTAACCCGGCTATTCGGCGGCCCGGACGATCGGATCTGTCTCGTCGTCGAACTCGCCGATCACCTCTTCGAGCAGGTCCTCGAGCGCGACCACGCCGATCGCCTGCTCGCCGCCGCAGACCACCGCGAGCTGCGAGCGTTCGTCGCGCATGATCCGGATCGCGGTCGCCACCGGGGTCTTGTCGCCGAGTTCGAGCGCGGCCATCATCAGGTCCGACGCCCGGCTCGTGGTGTCGCCGGCGGTGGTGGCGCGGGCCGCGTCGCGGACGTGCACGATGCCGCAGATGCCCGCGGACCCGTTGACGACCGCGAGCCGCGAGTGGCCCTCGCGCCGGCTGGTCAGCTCGACTTCCCGGGCGGACGCGGTCGCCAGTACGGTCGACAGCTGCGCGATCGGCGTCATCACCTGGCCGACTGTGGTGTTCTGCAGCGCGAGCATCGCGGTCAGCAGTTCGTGCTCCGGTTCCTCGAGCGTGCCGTGTTCGCGAGAGGACTCGATCAGCAGCCGCAGCTCGTCCGGCCCGTGCGCGTTGGCGATCTCGTTCTGCGGCGTGACGCCGACCAGCCGCACACACAGGTTCGCGATCCAGTTCAGCACGCTGAGCAGCGGCCGGAACACGTACGTGAAGCCGCGGAACGGCAGCGCCAGGATCAGCGCGGACCGCTCCGGGTTGCTGATCGCCCACGACTTCGGCGCCATCTCGCCGAGCAGGACGTGCAGCAGGCCGATGCCGCCGACCGCGATGATCAACGCGATCACATGCCCGACGTCCTCCGGGATGTGCGCGAGCTCGAACAGCGGCTGCAGCAGATGCGCCACGGCCGGCTCGCTCAGCGATCCAAGACCCAGCGTGCACAAGGTGATTCCGAGCTGCGCGCCCGCGAGCATCAGCGACAGCTCGCTGACGCCGGCGATCGCGGCCCGCGCGGACCGGCTGCCGGACGCGGCCAGTTCCTCGAGCCGGTGCCGCTTCGACGCCACCAGGGCGAACTCGGCCGCGACGAAGAACCCGTTCAGCGCCAGCAGGACGACAGAGATGATCAACGCCCACGTCGTACTCACGCCACACGCTCCATCAGTACGATGCCCGGCACCCGGCGCTCGATCGTCTGCACGGTGAGCCGGACGCTCTCGGTCGGCAGCGGCTTGCCGTCGTGGTCGATCCGCTGCGGCAGCTCCACCAGCAGCGAGTCACCGACGTCCGGGATCCGGCCGAGCCGCGCCATCACCAGCCCGGACACGGTCTCGTAGTCGTCGCTCTCCGGCAGCGGTACGCCGGTCGCCTGCTCGACCTCGTCCAGCCGCCAGCGCGCCGGGACCACCCAGGACCCGTCCCCGCCCTGCACCAGGCCGGTCTCCGGCAGGTCGTCCTCGTCGCGGATCTCGCCGACCAGTTCCTCCGCGATGTCCTCCAGCGACACGATGCCGGCGAACCCGCCGTACTCGTCGACGACGATCGCGAGCTGCCGGCGCGCGGTCCGCAGCCGTTCCAGTACGGCGGGCAGCGGCAGTGTCGTCGGTACGGCGACCGGCTGGGTCGCGAGCGATCCGACCGCGATCGTCGCGCGGTCGGCCGGTTCGAGTTCGACCACGTCGCCGATCGCGACCACGCCGATCACCTCGTCGACCGACTCGCCGATCACCGGGAACCTGCTGTGCCCGGTGTCCTGCAGCTCGACCACCCGGGTCAGCGGCTCGTCGCGGTGCATCGTGACCACGTCGACGCGCGGCACCATCGCCTCGCCGGCGGTCCGGCCGCGGAAGTCCAGGCCGCGGTCGAGCAGCCGGGTGGTGTCCTCGTCCAGCAGGCCCTGCTCGTACGACGTCTCGATGATCCGGTCCAGCTCCTGCGGGGTCGCGCCCTGCGGCAGTTCCTCGACCGGCTCGATCCCGACCCGGCGGAGGATCCGGTTCGACGCCGAGTCGAACAGGTGGATCAGCGGGCCGGCGATCGTCAGGTACAGCAGGGTCGAGCGGGCCAGCCGGAGCGCGATCGCCTCGGAGCGCGCGATCGCCAGGTTCTTCGGCGCCAGCTCGCCGAGCACCATCTGGATGATCGTTGCCAACAGCAACGCCAGGATGACCGAGACGGACAGGCTGACGGCCTGCGGTACGCCGGCCCCGCCGAGCAGGTGCTGCAGGCCCTCGCCGAGGTACGGCTCCGCGAAGTACCCGGCGAGCAGCGCGGTGATCGTGATGCCGACCTGCGCGCCGGACAGCATGAACGACAGCCGCTCGGTGACCTTCAACGCCCGCGCGGCCGCCGCGTCACCGTCCGCGGCCAGCGTCTTCAGGCGGTTTCGGTCGACGGCGACGTACGCGAACTCCTGGGACACGAAGTAGCCGGTGGCAACGGTCAGCACCAGGATCAGGCCCAGGCCGGCCAGGATCAGCATGACCGCACCCTATGAGAACTCGAGCGACTGCAGTACCGCGGGGTCGGTGACGTCCAGTCCGTCCTCGGCCGCCCGGGTGTACGCGCGCATCCGGAACGCGTCACCGCCCTCGGCCGTCTCCCCCGCGATCCAGTACGCGACCGTATGCAGGTCGTCCCGGCCGACCGCCAGCTCGTCGACCAGGTACCGGCGGACCGAGCGGACCACGCCGGCCTCCGCCGCACACCACGCCTGCAGGCGACCCGGCGGGCGGGTGAACGTCCGGACGGCCTGTTCCAGCACGCTGTCCGGCCCGGTGACCGGCGGCGAGTGGACCCAGTGCACGTCGCCCTTCACCAGCGACCGGTCGGCCGGCGACTCCGTCTGCAGATACACAGTCGACGGTACGTCGAGACTCTCGACGATCGCCGCGATCGCGGGCAGCGCTGTGGAGTCGCCGATCAGCAGGTGATGGTCGACGTCGCCGGCGTGGAACTCCCGCCGGATCCCGAGCAGTACGGCGGTGTCACCCGGGCGGGTGCTGCTCAGCCAGGTCATGAGGCCGCCCGTCCTGGGCTGCGGAGCGCCGGGAGCGAAGCGACCAGAGCACGGGCGCTCCACCGTCGTAACCCGCTGCGACGGAGTCGCAGCATCCGATGCAGTGATCGCCGGTCCGGAGCCGTGCTGTGCGACGTCGAACACGAGGCGCCGGGTGTCCGGGTCGAACGTCCGGACCGTGAACGCGCGAGTCAGCGGCGTCGGGCGGTCCGCCGGCCAGACGGGCGCGCCGGCCGGGCTGATCTTCGGCATCTTTACACTGCCGAGGCCGTCCGGCGGGATCACCAGCTTGAACGCGTCCGCCGGGCGGATCGTGCGGTACGCCGCCAGCCCGTCGCCCTGGACCGTCACCCGGCTGAAGCCCGGGGTCAGCGGTTCGACGGACTCCACCCGCACCGGGCAGATCACCCGCGAGTCACCGGAGCGGGTCAGCCGCCTGATCTCTCCGCGTATCGTCGTACCCCTCACAGCTAGTTAGGCTAACCTAACCAGCCGGGGCGCTCGAGGGCGCTACCGAGGGATGGACAGCTTCACTGCCCGCCCTCCGGGAGCCTGTCTCCCTCAGCCCCCTCCGCCTGCGCAGGAGCAGCAGCTTCCGGCTGCCTGGGAGCAAGAGCAGATACTTGCGCCGGAGCACGCGCAGCTGCTGGAGCCGGTGCTGGAGCCGGTGCTGGTGCAGCTGCTGGAGCCGGTGCTGGTGCAGCTGCTTGCGCAGCAGCAGGCGCTTGCGCCGGAGCAGGAGCAGCTGCAGGCGCTGGCGCGGGAGCTGGCGCCGAAGCTGACGCAGGAGCTGGCGCCGAAGCTGGCGCAGGAGCTGACGCCGAAGCTGGTGTCGGCGCCGCAGCAGACACAGCTGCTTGCGCAGGATCAGAGCAGGCGCTCGCGCCGGAGCTGGCGCCGGCGCGGCTGCTTGCACAGGAGCTGGCGCCGAAGCTGGTGTCGGCGCCGCAGCAGGCACAGCTGCTTGCGCAGGATCAGAGCAGGCCGTCGCGCCGGAGCTGGCGCCGGCGCGGCTGCTGCGCAGGAGCAGGTGCTTGCGCCGGAGCAGGTGCTTGCGCCGGAGTGGGGCCGGAGCAGCTGCTTGCGCCGGAGCTGGTGTCTGTGCGACGGCTTGCGCAGGAGCAGGCGCAGCTAGTTGGGCTGCGCCTAACCAGCCGGGGTGACCGAGGGCGTTACCGAGGGATGGACAGCTTTCACTCCCCGCCCTGCGCGCGGCTGTCTCCCTCAGCCTCCTCCGGCTGCGCAGGAGCAGGAGCTTCCGGCTGGGTCGGAGCAGGAACGGATGCTTGCGCCGGAGCAGGAGCAGCGGCTTGTGCCGGAGCTGGTGTCGGCGCGGCTGCTTGCGCAGGAGCAGGTGCTTGCGCGGGAGCAGGTGCTTGCGCGGGAGCAGGTGCTTGCGCCGGGGTGGGTGCCGGGGCGGTTGCTTGTGCGGGGACTGGAGCGGTTGCTTGTGCGGGAGCCGGTTGTTGGGTGGGAAGGGTTGTCTGGGGTTGAGTGGCGGCCTGTGACTGAGCTGAGTTTTGGGGCAGTTCGTCGTCGCCCTGGCGGGCCTTCTCGAACTCCTTCATGGCCTTGGCGGCGTTGCGGGTCAGCTCCGGGAGCTTCTTCGCGCCGAACAGCAGCACGACGATGACCAGGATGACGATCCATTCGCCGCCTTCGGGCAGCGCGAGTTCTGGCACCATGACCGACCCTTCTCTCCACTCTTTGCCTCCAACGTACGCCGATCCACGAACCGTAGGGTGGGCCATATGTCACAAGTCCTGCCCGAGCTGTTCGCGCACGCGGTCCGCCGGGACGGCGCGAAGCCGTTCCTCACCTACTACGACGACGTCTCCGGCGAGCGGATCGAGCTCAGCGCGGTGACCACCGCGAACTGGGTCGCGAAGACCGCGAACCTGCTCGTCGACGAGTACGACGTCGAGTCCGGCGACACCGTCGCGATCGGGCTCCCGCCGCACTGGCTCGGCGTGGTCTGGGCGCTGTCCACCTGGTCGGCCGGCGCCGCCCTCACCAGCGGCACCGCAACGATCGCGATTACCGGCCCGGACGTCGCCGTCCGCGGCGACCGTGAGACCGTCGCCTCCGCGCTGCTCCCCCTCGGCGGCCGCTTCCGCGAACCGTTGCCGGACGGCGTGCACGACTACGGCGCCGAGGTCTACAACCACCCCGACGTCTTCTCCCCGTACGACGCCCCGACGCCCACGTCCCCGGCGTACGACGATCTCACCCACGCGGAGCTGATCGCCGCCGCGGACCCGGTCGCGGACCGGATCCTCGTCACCCGGACGCTCACGGACGCCGACGGGCTGGGCCTGCTGGTCGGGGTGATCGCCGGAGGTGGTTCGATCGTGCTCTGCCGCAACCTGGACGCCGCGAAGCTGGAGCGCCGGGTCGCGGACGAGAAGGTCGACCGAATCCTGGAGGGGTAGTGCGACGGTTCGAGGGCAAGGTAGCGCTGGTCACGGCGGCGGCGCAGGGGATCGGGTCGGCGGTCGCGCGGCGGCTGGCCGACGAGGGCGCGTCGGTCGTGGTGACCGACCTGCAGGAGGACAAGATCGCGGAGGTCGCGAAGAGCATCGGCGACCGGGCGCTGCCGGTCCGCGTCGACGTGACGAACCGCGACGACGTGGACGCGGCCGTCGCGGCCGCGGTCGAGCGGTTCGGCCGGCTGGACGTGGTGGTGAACAACGCCGGCGGCTGCATCGTCCGGTCGGTGCCGGAGGACGCGACCGCCGAGGAGTTCCACGCGCAGCTGGACCTGACGCTGGTCGGCGCGTCCCGCTGTATCCAGGCGGCGCTGCCGCAGCTGGTGAAGCACCGCGGCAACGTCGTCACGATCAGCTCGGTGAACGGCCTCGCGGCCTTCGGCAACATCGAGTACGCCGCCGCCAAGGCCGGCCAGATCGCGCTGAGCGTGAACTACGCGGCCCGGTACGGCGAGCTCGGCGTCCGCTTCAATGTCGTTGCCCCGGGCACCATTCGGACCCCGAACTGGGACGACCAGCCGGAAACCCTGGAGCGGTTCAGCAAGATGTACCCGCTGGGCCGGGTCGGTGAGCCGGAGGACATCGCGGCCGCCGTCGCGTTCCTGGCGTCGGACGACGCGTCCTGGATCACCGGCCACACGCTCCCGGTGGAGGGCGGTGTCCTGACCGGCCCAGGCGGGATGAACCTGGGCCCGTCGGGCTTCTACAAGAAGGAGTACTAGACCCGCCCTAGGCCGGCCAGGCTTCCCATGCGGTCGCGAACATCCGGTCGACCGTGTAGGTGTTCTGCCAGCCGAGGTCGCGCGCCGCGAGGTCGCCGTTCGCCACCACGCGGGACGGGTCGCCGGGCCGGCGCGGGCCCTCGGACGGGGTGAAGTCGATCCCGGTCACCCGGCGGGCGGCGTCCATGATCTCGCGGACCGACGTACCGGTGCCGCTGCCGAGGTTGTAGACGCGCTCGAGGGTCTTGCCGGACTCGAGCGCGCGGGCGGCCGCGACGTGCGCCCGGGCCAGGTCGGCGACGTGCACGTAGTCCTTGACCGACGTGCCGTCCGGTGTCGGGTGGTCGGTGCCGTAGATCTGCGGTGTCTTGCCCTGGGTCAGCAAGTTGCACACGATCGGGAACAGGTTGTACGGGCTGGCGTCGTAGACGGCCGGGTCACCGGAGCCGACCACGTTGAAGTACCGCAGCGAGGTGTGCCGCAGGTCGGTGGCAGCGGCCTGGTCGCGGAGCAGCCACTCGCCGATCAGCTTCGACTCGCCGTACGGCGACTGCGGGTCCGGCGCGGTGTCCTCCGTCACCACCTGATCGCGAGGCGTCCCGTACACCCCTGCGCTGGACGAGAAGACGATGTTCCGCACCGACTTCTCCGCCATCGCCTCGAGCAGCGACACCATCGCGGTGACGTTTTGTGTATACGTATGCAACGGCCGCTCCACCGACACCCCGGCGTACTTGAAGCCGGCCAGGTGCACGACTCCCTCGACCCCGTCGAGCGCCTCCCGCACGGCCGCGCCGTCGAGCAGGTTCGCCCGCACGAACGGCACGCCGTCCGGGACGAACTCCGCCTTCCCGCTCGACAGGTCGTCGATCACGACCACGTCGATCCCGTCCTCGCGGAACGCCCGCACCACATGCGCTCCGATGTACCCAGCACCACCAGTCACGAGCCACGTCATGTCTCAGATCCTGCCATCCGATCACCGGCAGCACCCGCGAAACGGGCCGAACCCGTACCAACTAGCAGACAGTTGCCAGCCAGAAGTAAGCCAGCTCGGTCCATTCCACCGGCCGCCCGACGTCGGCGGCGAACTGCTCCCGGGCCGGGAAGTTCTTCAGTACCTCGAACGTCCGCCCGTCGGCCAGCTGCCGCGTCTGGTACGTGTCCCCGTGCGCGGTGGTCCGGGTGATCGGATGGTTGCTGCCCTCCACATACCGGTTGTCGGCGAGGATCACCACCCCGCCCGGCTCGACCCGGTCCAGCAGCCCCTGCGCGAACCGCCGTACGTCGGCCCGCGGCACGTGCGACCAGAAGAACCCGGCGAAGACCGCGTCGAACGTCCCGTCCACCGCGCCGAGGTCGTACGCGTCCGCGATCTCGAACCGTACGTCGGTGTCGCCGTACGACCGGGCGCGTGCCTTCTCCAGCGGTTCCTCGTTGACGTCGGTCGCGACCACGGACCGTGCCGTGGTCGCGAGCGCCGTCGTCCAGTAACCGGTGCCGGCGGCAACTTCCAGTACCGCGCGGCCTTCGACCAGCGGCGGCAGGAGGGCCCGCAGGCGCGCGATGTCCTCCTGCCGTTCCGGCTTGTCGTAGACGGCGTCGTACTCGCCGGCCCGCTCGCGGTAGTAGTCCCGGAGGTCAGGCACGGGCCCGGAGTTTCGGTGTCAGCAGGAAGGCTCCGACGTACAGCAGCGCGGCGATGATCAGCAGTCCGTGGAAGCCGATCACCAGCGCGGCGTACTCGAGGCAGCCGCCGAGCATCGCGCCGAGCAGGTTCGCGCCGAACGACGCTGTCCCGTCCTCGGTGTCGGTGAACCGTTTCGCGAAAATCACGTTCGCCGCGAAGATCGGCAGGAAGGCGATCAGCACCGCGACCACCGCGCGCAACCCGACCGGCATCCCGAGCAGCCAGCTGTCCGGGAACACCCACGACAACGCGAGCCCGCCGAACAGCACCGCGAACATCACCTTCACCGGTGGCGTCTTGAACCGCCTCGTCACTTCGACCGCGGCGAGCACCGCCACCAGCACGCCGGCGAACACGATCGCGTTCACGACCCACGTCGTACCGAACAGCAACGCGAACCCGGTAATGCTCTTCGTCTCCAGCAGCATGAACCCGGCGCCGAGCAGGAACAGGTCGGCGTACGGACGCATCCGCTTGTACGACGCGCCGCCGCCGGCGATCCCGACGCCGACGAGGCCCGCGACCAGGATCAGCCCGAGCGTGATCAGGTACAGCGACGGGATCCGGTCGGTGAACAGGTACAGGAACGGACGGTTGTCGGTCGCGGGCGGCGGCGTCGTCGAGGTCGCACCGGCCCACTCGGTCGCACACGTCTGGTCCTGCTCGGTCAGCCCGACCGTGACGACCGCCTGCTGCAGGCCGTCACCGATCTTGTCCACACACGGCTTGTGCCCGAACGCGGTCTCCGCGGTCGACGCCAGCCGGTCGATCAGCCAGGTCTCGCGGTAGTAGTTGTACATCGCGAACGCGCCGCCCGGGTTCAGGTGCTCCTTCGCGGACTCGAACGCCTGCTTGGTGAACAGGTAGCTTTCCAGCCGCAGCGAGCTCGCCCCGTTGACCAGCGTCAACGAGTCCGGCAGCGCCAGCAGGATCATGTCGTACTTCTTGTTCGTCCGGGACAGGTACGCGCGTCCGTCGTCGATGTGCGACGTCACCCGCGGGTCCTGGTACGGGTGGTCCGGGTTCAGCTGCTTGCCGAGGTCACGGATCCGCGGGTCGATCTCGACCGCGTCCACGTGCGCCGCGCCCTTCTTCAGCGCGATCGCGACATCCGACCCGGAGCCGGCGCCGATGATCAGCACGTTGCCCGGCTTCTTGCCGGCGGCCGCGCGCTCGTACGGCAGGCCGTACTGCGGCTCCCACTGCAGCCGGGCGTCGGCCGGAATCGCCTGCTGGTGCGGCACGCCGTTCACGGTGATCGTCAGCAGCGGGACGCCTTCCCAGGTGTACTTCTTCGTCTTCACCTTGTAGTACGGCGACCAGCTGAGGTCGGGCCGCGTCGACTCGTGGAACAGCACGCCGAGCATCACCAGCAGCGGCGCCAGTACGAGCGCGGCACTCACCGCGGTGGCGACGATCCGGGTCCCGGCAGCGGTCCGCGGGATCATCAGCGCCGCGAACACGATCGTCACGACCAGGCCCCACCAGATCGGCGGCGCACCGAGGAACGACAGCGCGGTGAACGAGACGATCCCGACCAGACTGCCGACCAGGTCGAAGCGGTACGCCGTCAGCCGCGGCAGCTCGGAGAAACACCGGCCGACGAGCTCCGCCGGACCGGCGAGCACCACCGCCGCCGCGACGAAGATGACCGGCAGGATCACCCAGACCGGCGGGCCGGTGGTGTTCAGGCTGGTGAAGTAGATGACGCTGGACGAGCTGCCGCGGTCAACCGTGACGGGTTTCCACGCGATGACCAGGACGAGCAGGCCGAGCATGATCGGCGAGTAGTACGGCAGCCGCTTGGCGCGACCGGACCGCAGTACCCCGATCCCGATGCCGAGGAACGAGCCGAGCAGGACGAAGTTCGAGAAGTAACTCAGGTGGACGACGTTCGAGCCGGTCCAGCGGATCAGCGCGAGCTCGGTGAACAGCATCAACGCACTGGACGCGACCAGCCGCGTCCTCACTCCGAAAGGGCTCGGCCAGCTGGGCGTGGAGACGTGGTCGGTTGCGGAGTCGACAGCCATGCGGGGGGACGTTACCGGATATCGAAGTGGCGTGCGTCACCCCGCAGGCAATCTTCTTCAGGCTTTTCCAGACCTTCAGCGACGCCGGGCCGGCTTCGGGAGTTCGCAGCCCGCCTTGTTCAGGTCGATCGCGCGGTCGGCGGTCAGGCAGGTGTAGAGCCACCAGGTCTGCTCGCCGTACGCGGCACCTTTCTCGACCGTTACGTTGCCGTTCGCGTCGACTTCACACGGGTTGTTCACCGTGCAACGCTCGCCGTCCTCGTTGCCGGTGTTGTTGATGCCGATCATCTCGCCGGTGGTGGTGCTGACCACGGGCGATCCCGACGTACCGCCGATCGTCTCGCAGCCGGGCTGGTGGTACTTGATCGAGTTCTGCCAGGTCCAGTCGCCCTCCCGCAACTGCGGGATGGTGGCCTGCACCGAGCAGGTGTAGATGCGCTTCCAGTAGCCGGAAACGACCGCCATCCCGGCGCCGTCGGCGGGCGCCTGCTTGGCGAGGGTCAGCGGGGTGACGTTCAGCCGGCTCTTGATCGAGGCGTAGGTCTCGTTGACCTGGTACACGATCAGGTCGGTCTTGGTCATGGTGCCGAACAGGATCTTCTCGGCGCGGACCGTGCCGGCCCGGCTGGAATCCGGGTTCAGCAGCGTGATCGACCGGGTCGACGCCTTGTTCACCAGGACCTGACCGGGCTGCAGGAACCCGCCTTCGTAGCAGTGGCCGTTGGTGAAGACGAGCGCCTTGTCGGTGTCGACGGACTCGGCGTACCGGACGAGGGAGGCCGAGCAGTTGTTCAGCGCGGCGATCCCGGAGAAGTCGGCACCGGGGGCGGCGGCTTGGGCCGCGGTGGTGCCGAGCAGGGTGGTGGTCGCGACCGCTGTGGCGGCCAGGAGCGTACGGAACAGTTTCATGGGGGCGGTTTCCTCACTGGTTGTACGTAGAGGACTTCGTAACGCATTCGTCGGCCGCGGACCATCACAGCTGTGTGAAGCAGGGTCAGGTCAGGGGTTTTCCTGCGCTCCGTGTCCGGACTGCTACCCTTCGTCTCCGGATCCGCCCGGGTGCGAACCATCGGTACCACCGGCACGTCGTACCGAGTGATGACAAGCAACCAGGTACGGTCGGGAGCAGACCGCCCGGAGGGAACTGCCTGGGACTTTCAGGGGAAGGACGTCATGCCGCAGGAGAAGCCAGACCTGCGCAGCCTCCGCGAGCCGGTGCGGTTCAAGCGGGCGCTGACACTGCTGTTGATGACGCTGATCCTGCCAGGATCGGCCCAGATCGTCGCAGGTTCGAAGAAGGCCGGCCGCTGGGCCTGGCGGGTGGTCGCGGGGCTGATCGCGCTCGTCGTGTTCCTGGTCGTCCTGGCGCTGATCTGGCGCTCGGGGACGATCAACATCCTGGCCAGGCCGGGCACGCTCCGGCTGGTGCAGATCCTGCTGATCGTGCTCGCGCTCGGCTGGGCCGCGCTGTTCGTGGACGCGTACCGGATCAGCCAGCCGCTGATGCTGGAGCGCAACCACCGGCTGATCACGAGCATCCTCGACGGCGCGCTGATCTTCGTCGTGGTCGGGGCGCTGATCTACGCGAGTGTGATCGTGAACACCCAGCGCGACTTCGTCGCCAGCGTGTTCGGCAACACCACGACCTCGAAAGCCGACAAGGGCCGCTACAACGTGCTGCTGATGGGCGGCGACTCCGGCGCGGACCGCGTCGGCACCAGGCCGGACAGCATGACCGTCGCGAGCGTCGACGCGAACACCGGCCGGACCGTCCTGATCGGCCTGCCGCGAAACCTGGCGAAGGTCCCGTTCCCGGCCGGTACGCCGCTGGCCAAGCAGTTCCCGAACGGTTTCCACTGGAACAACTGCAAAATCGAATGCCTGCTGAACGGCGTCTACACGTACGCCGCGAACCACAAGGACCTGTTCCCCGGCAACCCGAACCCCGGGGAGACCGCGACCGCGCAGGCGATCGAGGCGGTCACCGGGTTGAAGATCAACTACTACGTGCTGATCGACCTGACCGGCTTCCGCGACCTGATCAACGCGGTCGGCGGAATCACCCTGGACATCGGCAAGCGGGTGCCGATCGGCGGCGAGACGTCCCCGATCAAGGGCTACATCGAGCCGGGGAAGAACGTCCACCTGGACGGCTACCACGCGCTCTGGTTCGCCCGCTCCCGCGCCGAGTCCTCGGACTACGACCGGATGGCCCGGCAGAAGTGCGTGATGTCCGCGATGCTGAACCAGCTGTCGCCGCAGACCGTGCTGACCAAGTTCCAGGGCATCGCGTCGGCCAGTAAGGAAGTCGTCAAGACCAGCATCCCGGCCGGTGAACTGGGAACCTTCATGGACCTCGCGCTGGACGCGAAGAAGCTCCCGGTGTCAAGCTTCTCCGCGGTCCCGCCGCTGATCAAGTCCAGCGACCCGGACTTCGCGGTGATCCGGGCCAAGGTCGCGGAGGCGATCGCGAAGTCCGAATCGCTGGACAACGACGGCCCGGGAGGAGACGGTAAGACCTCGACCACTCCGCGTAGTACCACGGGGACGTCCAGCAGCAAGCCCAGCACCACCCACAGTACGAAAAGTCCGAGCAAGAAGCCGACAAGCTCAACCTCCACACCACCCGCCAACGGCGTCGACGACGTCGCATCGATCTGTAAGGCCTGACCTGATATGCCGCTGTCCCACTGGCCACCCGTGTCCGTCGTGATGCCCGTGCTGAACGAGGAACGCCACCTCGAGGAGGCGGTCGGCCGCGTCCTCGACCAGGACTATCCGGGTGAGCTCGAAGTCGTCCTCGCGATCGGCCCGAGCAAGGACCGGACCGAGGAGATCGCGGACAAGCTGGCCGAGAAGGACCACCGGATCAGCATCGTGCCGAACCCGACCGGCAAGACGCCGGCCGCGCTGAACGTCGGGATCGCGCACGCCAAGCACGACATCCTGGTCCGGGTGGACGGGCACGGCGCGCTCACCGACGGGTACATCACCCGCGCGGTCGAGGTGCTGGACGAGAGCGGCGCGGACAACGTCGGCGGCGTGATGGCCGCCGAGGGCCGGACGCCGACCGAGATGGCGGTCGCCTGCGCGTACCGTTCCCGGCTCGGGCTCGGTGCCTCGACGTTCCACCAGGGCGGCAAGGCCGGCCCGGCCGACACCGTGTACCTCGGGGTGTTCCGGCGGGCCGCGCTGGAGCGGGTCGGCGGCTTCGACGAGACCATGCACCGCGCCCAGGACTGGGAGCTGAACTACCGGATCCGCAAGACCGGCGGGCTGATCTGGTTCAGCCCGGACCTGTCGGTGACGTACCGGCCGCGGTCGTCGCTGTCCGCGGTCGCGAAGCAGTTCTTCCACACCGGCCAGTGGCGCCGCGAGGTGATCCGCCGGCACCCGGAGACCGCCAGCAAGCGGTACCTGGCGCCGCCGGTCGCGGTGATCGGCCTGGCGGTCGGCACGATCCTCGGCATCATCGGCCTGGCCACCGGCGTCAGCTGGCTCGACATCGGCTTCCTGGCCCCGCTGGGCTACGCCCTGCTGCTGATCTTCGGCTCCGCGATGGAGGGCCGGTACCTGCCCTGGAAGGCGCTGTTCTGGATGCCGCTGGTCTGCGCGACCATGCACGTGTCCTGGGGCCTCGGCTTCCTGGTCGGCCTCCGGGAACGCCCGAAGACCGCGAGCTGACCCCGGGCTAGCCGGCCCTGGTCGACGCGATGTAGGCGTTGATCACCTCGTCGACCGGGCCGTCGAGCTTCAGTACGCCGGCGTCCAGCCACAGCGCGCGGTTGCAGGTCTCCTGCACCACGTCCAGGCTGTGGCTGACCAGGAACACCGTGCCGGCCTGGTCGCGGAGCTCCTTGATCTTGCGCTCCGACCGGACCCGGAACTCGGCGTCGCCGGTGGCCAGCGCCTCGTCGACGAGCAGGATGTCGTGCGCCTTCGCGGACGCGATCGCGAACTTCAGCCGGGCCTGCATGCCGGACGAGTACGTCGACATCGGCAGGTCGATGAAGTCGCCGATCCCGGAGAAGTCGACGATCTCGTCGTACCGGCGGTCGATCTCGGCTGCGGACATGCCCATCGCCAGGCAGCCGAGGACCACGTTCCGGTCGCCGGTGAGGTCGTTCATCATCGCCGCGTTGACGCCGAGCAGCGACGGGCGGCCGCCGGTGTAGACGGCACCCGAGGCCGGCGGCAGCAGGCCGGCGATCGCGCGCAGCATCGTCGACTTACCGGAGCCGTTGCGGCCGATGACGCCGATCGCGTCGCCCTTGTACGCCGTGAACGAGACGTTCTTGACCGCATGCACCTCCCGGATCGTCGGCCGGTCCTGGCGGTTGATGATCCGCCGCAGCGCGGTCGCCGCCGTCCCCTTGCCGCCCTGACCGGCGATCACCTTGTAGATGATGTCGACGCGGTCGGCGATGACCGTCGGTTCAGCCTCGGCCATATCGGTCCTCCGCCCGCCAGAAGTACCAGAAACCGGCCGCCAGCATCACGAACGACCAGGCGGTCGCGATCGACCAGGCGTGCGGCAGCTCGTTCTTCAGATGCTCGTGCAGCAACGCCCGCCGGACGACGTCGATGTACGCCGAGATCGGGTTGAACGCCAGCACCTGGACGACCCAGCCCGGCGCGTGCAGCTGGGACAGCTTGTACGGCAGCGAGAAGAAGATCCCGGACGCGTACAACCAGGTCCGTGTGATGAACGGCAGCAACTGGCTGATGTCGGTCACGAACGTCCCGATCCGCGCGAAGATCAGGGTGATGCCGATGTTGAACATCACCTGCAGCAGCATCGCCGGGACGATCATCAGCCACCGCAACGTGGGTCCTTCGGTGAAGCCCACGACCAGGAACAGCAGGCCCATCGAGATGAGCATCTGGTTCAGCTCGTTCAGCACGTAGGCGAGCGGCAGGGTCGCGCGCGGGAAGTGCAGCGTACGGATCAGCGACAGGTTCAGCGCCAGCGAGCGCGACCCCTCGGTCATACAGCGCTGGGTGAACGTGAACACGAAGACACCGCTGAGCAGGAACGCGACATAGTTGTCGATCCCGTTCTTCGTCCCGAGCAGGACGCCGAAGGCGAGGTAGTACACGCCGGCGTTCAGCAGCGGCGTGAGGATCTGCCAGATCGAGCCCAGGCGGGCCCCGGCGTACATGGCGTAGGTGCGTGCGGTGGCGTAACTGACGACGAACTTACGACGGCTCCACAGCTCGCGCAGGTACGAGCCGAGTGGCGGGCGGATCGAGCTTTTGGTGAGTCCGTAGCGTTCGGCGAGCGCGGCCGGATCTGTCACCCCGGGCGGCCCTGTCGGCACTGCGGCGGTCGGCATTGCGCCAATGTACTGCGGTCCGTGACGGGGTCGTGACGCAGGTCAGCCCACTAAGCGGGCTTTCAGGTTACTGAGGTCGTTTTCAGTAAGACCACCGCGCCGCAGGTATGCCTCCGGCCCGCCGTAAACGGCATCCAGATGCCGCAGAATCGCCACGATCGACTCGGCCCGGGTGTCCCGGAACTCCATCATTTCCGGGTGTTTCGACACGTCCGGCTCCTCGGCCAGCTGCTCCTCCAACCAGCCCGCGAGCCGCGACTGCGTGAGGTAGTAGTCGGCGACGATCTCGTCCTCCGGTACGCCGGCGACGCTCAACGCCAGCGCGACCACCATGCCGGTGCGGTCCTTGCCGCCGTGGCAGTGCACGACGACCGCGCCGTCCGGTTCGTCCGCGATCGCCTTCACCGCGGCCGCGAACAGCTCGGGCCGTTGGTCGAGCATCCAGATGCAGGCCTCGACGATGGTCGGCTGCCCGTGGTCCGGATCGGCCGGGTCCTGCAGCGACTGCCGGACCGCGAGCGGCGTACCGGTGAACGGCGTCGGAAAGGCCGCTACTTCGCCGTCGCCGCGCAGATCGAGGATCCGCGCGACGCCGGACTGCCGGACCGCGGCGATACCGTCGGCGTTCAGGTACTGCAGGCTGTCGGAGCGGATCAGTACGCCGTCCTTCACCACGCGTCCGTCGGCGGTCGGCAAGCCGCCGACGTCGCGGACGTTGCGGCACCCGGGCCAGTCGAGGTCCATGTCAGCGGTCCTGCGGGCGGTCGGGGTTCTGGCCGGGGTTGTAGGGCGGGGGCGCCGGGAAGGTGTTCTGCTGCGGTGGCATCGGCTGCTGCGGGTAGTTGCCGGGCGGGTAGTTGCCGGGCGGGTAGTTGCCGGGAGCGCCTGGCTGGGTGGGGAACGTGGTGGCGGGGCGGCGGCTGCGGTTCTTGCGGATCAGGCCGATGGCCAGGAACGTCGCTCCGAGGCCGATGAAGATCAGCAACGAGAACACCGTCGCGAGGATCGACAGCACGAACGCGACGATCGACGACTTCGGCCCGGCCGCATAGGTCGCGCTGGTCTCGCCGTCGGTGCAGGAGATGCTGTAGTCCCCGGCCGGCACGGTCGACGTCGAGCGCGCCACGACGTACCAGGTGTTGCCATTGATCGTGATCGTCTCGGACCCGCCCGGCTTCTTCGTCGGTACGTCGTTGCCGTTCGCGTCCTTCACCGTGCACGGCGGCGCGAGCACCGGGACCGACGCGTAGATCGTCAGCCCCTCCTTCTTCAGGTGCACCGTGCCACCCTCGATCGGCTGCGGCGACCGCGGCGCGGTGACGACGATCCGCCAGACGAAGAACGCGGTCAGCACCGCGCCGACCACGAAGCAGATGATCGCGAGCGTCGGCAGGATCGACTTCTTGGGCGCTGCTGCCATCCCGGGTTGGGTCATGGCTGCACGGTATCGGTTGTCAGGGTACGCCGAGCAACCGAAGACCCGCAGCCGTAGCGGCAGCCCCGACCACGACCAGCACGAACGGCACCTTTCGCCAGGCGAGTACGCCGCCGACCAGTACTCCGGCCGGTCGGGCGACTCCCGCGGGGCCGTGGCCCTGGGTGAGTGCTGCCGTCGCGACCAGCGCGGTCAGCAGGACGATCGCGGCCGCGGCGAGCACCTGCTGCGCCTTCTCCGGTACCTCGAACCGGCTCCGCAGCGCGGGCCCGGCGAACCGCAGCGAAAAGGTGCCGACGGCAAGTACTCCGATCCCGGTCAGCAGCAGCGGTGTGTTCGTCATCGGGCCACCTCCAGCGCGGGCTTGTCCGCGCGGTAGAACAACAGACCGGCGAGCGCCAGCAACACCGGGACGCCGGCGGGCAGGAACGGCGTGGCCGCGAGTGCGATCACCACCCCGACGAAGGCCGCCGTCCGCGTCCGGCGATCGCGCAGCGCGGGCAGGACCAACGCCAGCAGCACCGCCGGGAACGCCGCGTCCAGCCCGAAGACGTCGGTGTCCGTGATCACCGAACCGGCCAGCCCGCCGATCACGACGCCGATGTTCCAGCAGACGAAGATGCCCAGCCCACCGGCCCAGTACGCCGCCCGGCGCTGCGCCGGCTCGTCCTGCCCCATCGCGAACGCGACGTTCTCGTCGGTCATCACATGGCTGCCCGGCCAGCGCCGCCAGCCGCCTCCGATCACGTCGCTGACCGCGAGACCGAACGCGAGGTGCCGGCTGTTCACCAGCAGGCCGGCGATCATCGCCGCGATCGGGCTGCCGCCGGCCACCACGATCCCGACGAACAGGAACTGCGACGCGCCCGCGAACACCACGACCGAGAGCAGGATCGGCACCCACAACGGCAGCCCGCCGCCGACGCTGATCGCGCCGTACGACAGCCCCACGACACCGTCGGCCAGGCAGACCAGGGCGATGTCCCGGGCGAGTCGCCGATCTAGTGTTCGCCATATCGAACGCATGGGCATTATGATGAACACCGGACCGCACGTTCGTCAAGCCGAACAAACAGACCGATGGAGCGAACACCGATGGACAGCAAGGCACCACTGGACGTGATCGCCGCCTCCCTGCGCCGGCACCGGGCGCGGGCCGGCCTGTCGCTGACCGAGGTCGCCAAAAGGGCCGGCGTCGCCAAGTCCACGCTGTCCCAACTGGAGTCCGGCACCGGCAACCCGAGCGTGGAGACCTTGTGGGCGCTGGCGGTCGCGCTCGACACGCCGTTCGCCGCGCTGCTCGACCCGCCGCGCGTGAAGGTGCAGATCATCCGGGCCGGCGAGGGTCCGGCGATCTACTCCGACCACGCCGATTACAGCGCCACGCTGGTCGCGTCCAGCCCGCCGCACGCCCGCCGCGACCTCTACCGGATCGTGGCCTCCCCCGGCCCGGGCCGGCGGTCCGACCCGCACATGCCGGGCGTCGTCGAGCACGTCATCCTCGGCTCCGGCCGGGCCCTGGTCGGTCCCACCGACGACCCGGTCGAGCTGCTCCCCGGCGACTACGTCGCGTACCCCGGCGATCTTCCGCACGTCTTCCAGGCGCTCGAGGAGAACACCGCCGCGACGCTGGTCTCCGAGCACGTCTGACACAAAAAGTTGCCCGGAGCAATCGATGCTCCGGGCAACCACGGGGTACCTCAGACCTTGCGGCCGACCGCGCCGACGATGCATTCCTCGACCTGGTTCAGCGGCTTGAGCCGCGGACCGTCCGGCCACCAGTCGTCGCACAGCACCAGGCCCGGCTCGACCAGCTCCTGGTCCGGGAAGAACGTCATCAGTTCCGCGCGGGTACGGAACCGGCCGCTGCCCATCGGGCTGTGGATGAACTTGTCCTCCATCTTCCGGGCGACCTCGGAGTGCTCCGGGGTCTCGGGGTTGAAGAAGTGTGAGACAACCGTGTACGACCCGGGCACCACCGCGTCGACGTACTTCTGCATGATCTGCGCACCCTCGTCGCCGATGTAGTGGTGCAGCGTGCCGTTCTGGATCACGGCGATCGGCTCGCTGAAGTCGAGGAAACCGCGCACCTCTCGGTTGGCCAGCACCTCGTCCGGGTCGAAGATGTCGGCGCTGACGAACAGCGTGTTCTCGTTCTCCTCCAGCAGCGCACGGCCGTGCGCGAGCACCACCGGGTCGTTGTCGATGTAGAGCACCTTGGCGTCGGGCTGGATCCGCTGCACGACCTGGTGGGTGTTCTCGGCGGTCGGCAGACCGGAGCCGCAGTCGAGGTACTGCGTGATCCCGGCCTGGCCGGCCAGGAACCGGCAGGCGCGGATCAGGAAGTTCCGGTTCGACTTGGCCAGGTCCTGGGCCTGCGGCGCCGCGGCCTGGACCCCGCGCAGTACCTCGCGGTCGACCTCGAAGTTGTCCTTGCCGCCCAGGAAGGCGTCGTACACCCGGGCGATGCTGGCCCGGGCGGTGTCGACGCCGACCGGAATCGAACTTGGCGCTTTGGTGGCATCGACCATCAGTGAACCTCGCAGAAAGAGATCGGGAGACTGTGCGGTCGACTCTACCGAGAGTACGGCCGACTGAACACATCGTGTCGGCGCCCGCGGGTAGACATATTCACGCACCGTTATGAAATGATCAACTGCTGCACACCGGAAGACTGCTAATGGGAGGCGAGAGGTGACCGAGCCGGCGTACGGCGGTCCGACCGCCCTGCGCATCATGCTCGGCGTGTATCTGCGCCGGCTGCGCGAGGCCGCGGGCGTGACACGTACCGACGCGGGGTGGGCGATCCGTGGCTCGGAGTCCAAGATCAGCCGCCTGGAGCTCGGCCGGGTCGGGTTCAAGGTCCGTGACGTCGACGACCTGCTGACGCTGTACAAGCTCGACGACCCGGAGGAGCGCGACCGGCTGCTGATGCTGGCCCAGGAGGCGAACAACCCCGGCTGGTGGCAGCGGTACGACGACCTGACGCCGCAGTGGTTCCACTCGTACCTCGGGTTGGAGATGGCGGCCGACCTGATCCGTACGTTCGAGCTGCAGTTCGTGCCCGGGCTGCTGCAGACCGAGGACTACGCGCGGGCCGTGATCCAGATGGCCCGCCGCGACCTGCCGTTGCCGAAGGCCGAAGTGGATCGCCTGGTGTCGTTGCGGATGAGCCGGCAGGACGTGCTGACGCGGCAACGACCGGCGCGGCTCTGGGCGGTCCTCGACGAGGCGGTACTGCGCCGCCCGATCGGCGGCAAGGACGTCCTCCGGGTGCAGTTGGAGCACCTGCTCGAGGCGTCCCGGCGGCACAACGTGACGCTGCAGATCATCCCGTTCGAGAAAGGCGGGTACACCGACACCGGCGGCGCGTTCACGCTGCTGCGGTACAACGACGCCGATCTGCCGGACATCGTCTACATCGAGCACCTGACCAGCGCGGTCTACCTGGACAAGCGCGAAGAGCTCGACACGTATGTCGTCACGATGGACGCCGTCTCGATCACCGCCGCCCAGCCACGCGAAACCGAACGGCTGCTCCGCCGCGCGATCGAAGGCCTCGACGCCCTCTAACGAGGCTGAGCCCCGGGGCCTGCTTTGAACGCGACCTCGCGGGGTGTGGGCTCGTGGCCGCCTTCGCAACGCATGACGACGGTGACGCGTTCGCCGCAGTCGCCGCGGTGCCGGGGCTCGATCGGCGGGCCGGCGTCCAGCGGGAGGTACTGGTCGGCCCACTGCACCATCGCGACCAGCACCGGGTAGAGGTCCATCCCGGCCTGGGTCAGCCGGTACTCCGAGCGCTCGCGCTGGCCGGGCAGCCGGTACGGGTGGCGGCGGATCAGGCCGCGCTCGATCAGCGCGGCGAGGCGCTCGGTCAGCATCTGCCGCGGGATGCCCGCGCGGGCCCGGATGTCCTCGAACCGGCGGACACCGACGAACAGTTCGCGCAGCACGTGAAAAGTCCACTTGTCGCCGAGGATGTCCATCGTCCGGGAGATCGTGCAGTTCTCCGTGGACCAGTTCATCGCTTCCGGAACCTGTTCGTTCACCGCCGTACCCATACCCGGCATGATAAGTCCGCTTGACAGACTCAGCCAAGCCAGCAACGCTGAATCCGTGAACCAGACTCAGACGGGACCGCCACTCGTCCGCCGCGCCGGCGAACCCGACGCGGACGAGCTGGCCAGGATGCCCACCGGGCTGACCGACCTCAGCCGCTACTTCCGGTTCCAGACCGCGATCGGGTCGCCGCCACGTGCCGCGCTGCTGCTGCGAATGCTCTGCCCGGCCGGCGCCGCCTTCGTCGCCACCCGCGGACCGGCGATCGTCGGGCACGCCATGTGGGCGTGGGCGGCGGGCGCGGCGACCGCCGAGCTCGCGGCGGTGATCGCCGAGGACGAGCAGCGCCGCGGGCTCGGGATCCGGATGCTGTCGGTCGCCGCCGCGGACGCGATCGCCGCCGGCGCACGGCATTTCCTGTTCGTGGTCAGCGCCGCGAACGAGCGCTCGGTGCGGATGGTACGGCGCCGCTGGCCGGACGCGACGGTCGAGCGCGACGGGTCGTTGCTGAGCTTCGTCGCGCCCGCGCGGCTACCGGACCAGCCGGAAGAACGCGCGGATGTCGTCGACCAGCAGCCCGGGTGTCTCGAGCGCGGCGAAGTGCCCGCCGCGGGCGAACTCCGACCAGTGCACGATGCGGTGCCGTCGGTCTAGGACCGCGCGGATCGCGGGATCGGTCGGGAACACCGCGACCCCGGTCGGTACGCCGGGCCGGAGGTCGTCGGCGGCCCGGCGGTTCTCGTAGTACAGATTGGCCGACGTCGCGCTGGTGTTGGTGAACCAGTAGATCGACACGTCGGTCAGCAGATGGTCGAGGTCGACCGCGTCCTCGGGCAGCGCACGGGCCGGATCGGTCCACTCCCAGAACTTCTCCAGGATCCACGCGAGCTGCCCGGCCGGCGAGTCGCTCAACCCGAACGACACCGTTTGCGGACGCGTTCCCTGCAGGTCGGCGTACCCGGTCCCGACCGCACGGAGCCGGTCCGCGGCGGCCAGCCGTTCGCGTTCGGCCTCCGTCAGTACGTCGCCGGGCCGTACGTCGGGGTACGCCAGTCCCCCGTTGAGGTGGACGCCGACCACGTGCTCCGGATCCAGCTGCCCGACCAGCGGCGACACCACCGATCCGGTGTCACCCCCTTGCGCGCCGTACCGCACGTACCCGAGCCGGTGCATCAGCTCCACCCACGCGCGGGCGATCCGCCCGTGGTCCCACCCGTCCGTCAACGGCACCGAGAACCCGTGCCCCGGAACGGACGGCGCCACCACGTGGAACGCGTCCCGCGGGTCCCCGCCGTACGCCGCCGGATCTGTCAACGGTCCGAGTACGTCGAGAAACTCCGCCACCGACCCGGGCCACCCGTGCGTCAGCACCAACGGCAGCGCGTCCGCCTCGGGCGACCGTACGTGCAGGAAATGCACGGTCTGCCCGTCGATCTCGGTCACGTACTGCGGGAACGCGTTCAACCGCGCCTCCCACACCCGCCAGTCGTACGCCGCCCACCGCTCGGCCACGCGCCGTACGTACTCCACCGGCACGCCCCGCTCCCACCCACCGGGTAGTTGCCGAGGCCAACGAATCGCCGCCAACCGCTCCCGCAACCCGGCAACGTCCGCGTCGGGGACGGCGATCCGGAACTCAGAGATCATGCGCCCGCTCGTGCAACGGCTCGTACAACCCGACCTCGCCGCCACCCGGCAACCGGAAGGCCGTCAGCACGCCCCACCGCTGCCGCTCGACCGGCCGGACGAACTCCACACCTCGGGCCGTCAGGTCGCGCATCGTCTGCTCGAGGTCGTCGCACATCAACAGCAGCTCGTGCGACGCGGCCTCGGCCGGATGCACCGCCACCTCGGCCGGCGGCAGCTTGAAGATCAGCCAGCCGTGGCCGGCGTCTACCGACGGATACTCCAGGACATCCCGGAAGAACGCCCGGTCGGCCTCCGCGTCAGTGCTGTAGACGATCACATGTGCACCGTTGATCATCTACAGCACTGTAGTCGCGTTCAGTCCTCGACGACGATGGCCAGCGCCGGGCAGACGGCGGCGGCCTGGTGGATGTCGGCGGCCAGTTCGTCCGGTGGGTTCTCGTTCAGCAGGACGACGATGCCGTCCTCGTCACGCTGGTCGAACACGTCGGCGGCGGCCGTCACGCACTGGCCGGAAGCGACGCACTTGTCCTGGTCGATGATGACCTTCATCTGAGTTCCTTTCACCACGTCACGGGAAGCGAGTAGACGCCGTACACGGCGCCGTCGTGCTTGAACGGGATCTCCTCCAGCCCGACCGCCCGGCGCAGCGTCGGGATCCGCCGGTAGAGCGTGCTGTACACGACCTGCAGCTCCATCCGCGCCAACGGTTGCCCGAGGCATTGATGGACGCCGAACCCGAACGCCACATGCCGGCGCGCGTCCCGGCCCAGGTCCAGCGCGTCCGGATCCGCGAACACCGACGGGTCCCGGTTGCCGATGTCGTTCGGCAGGATGACCCCGTCGCCGGCCTTCAGCACCTGCCCGTGCAGCTCGATGTCCTCGAGTACCGCCCGCCGTCGGCCGTTGTGGGTGATGTTCAGGTAGCGCAGCAGCTCCTCGACCGCGCCGGCGACCACCTTCGGGTCGTCGGTCTCCCGCAGTACGGCGAGCTGGTCCGGGTGCTCCAGCAGCGCAAGGGTGCCTAGGGCAATCATGTTCGCGGTGGTCTCGTGCCCGGCGAGCAGCAGCAGGACACCCATCCCGGCCGCGTCCTGCCGGGTCAGCTCGCCCGCCTTCACCCGCTCGGTCAGCCCGGACAGCAGGTCGTCGGCCGGGTTCTCCAGCTTCTCGCGGACCAGGTTGTCCAGGTACGTCGCGAGGTTGCCGTGCGCCGCGGCCCGTTCCTCGGCGGTCGCGGTCATCCGGATCAGGTTCTTGCTGTTCTGCTGGAAGAAGTCGTGGTCGGCGTACGGGACACCGAGCAGCTGGCAGATCACCAGCGACGGCACCGGCAGCGCGAACGCCTCGACCAGGTCGACCGGGTTCGGCCCGGCCAGCAGCTCGTCGATCAGGCCGTCGACGATCTTCTGCACGCCGGGGCGCATCGCCTCGATCCGCTTGATCATGAACGGCGCGGTCACCATCCGGCGCAGCCGCGCGTGCTCCGGGTCGTCCATCAGGATGAACCCGATCCCGACCCCGTCCTTGCGCGGCGGCTCACCGGTCGGACTCGGGTAGCCGGGCCGCCGGACGTCGGAGCTCAGCCGCGGATCGGCGAGCAGCGTGCGCTGGTCGTCGTACCGGGTGACCAGCCAGGCGTCCTGGCCGAAGATGTTCACCTTGGTGAGCGGCGATTCCTCCTGCAGCTCACGCAGTTGCGGCGGCGGATCGAACGGACAACCTGTTGCCCGGGTCATCGGATAGACAGGTGTGGTCATATGCGTCCTTCCCTAGCGAGGTTTCGGTCCCGGTGCGCGCGGGTCTGTTTCGGTGCGTTCCAGCCGAGGACGCCGACGATCCGGCCGGCGTCGCGGTAGTGCGCGACGAACCGTTCGCCGACGGTGCCCTCGGCAACTGTCAGATCGGCGGCCGGGCGGCCGTGGACCTGGAGCTTGGTGCCGAACTGGTCGGTCCAGAAGTACGGGATCGGTTCGTAGCGGCGGTTCTCGCCGAGGATGTTGGCGGCGACGCAGAGGGCCTGCTCGGTGGCGTTGGTCCGGTTCTCCAGCCGCACCAGGCCGTCCTCGAACTTCCAGCGTGCGACGTCGCCGGCCGCGTAGATTCCTTCGGCCGCGCGACAGAACTCGTCACACACCACGCCGTTCTCGAGCCTCAGCCCACTACCTTCCAACCATCCGGTGGCCGGCGTGGCCCCCAACGCAACCACCACCACGTCCGCCGGAAGCACTTCCCCGCCGTCCAAGCGCACACCACGCACGCGCCCGCCGACGTCCACCAACCCGTCCACCGCCGCCCCCAGCCGAAGCTCAACCCCTTCAGCCGTATGCAGTTCCCCCAACAATCCCCCGACCACCGAACCAAGCTGCGTCTCCATCAACACCGCCTGCGGCCCGGCAAGCGTCACCGCAAGCCCGAGCTTGCGAACAGTCGCAGCAATCTCCGCCCCCAACACCCCATCCCCCACAACCACCACACGTGCTTGTCCAGTGAGGGATTTGCGCAGCGCGGCTGCGTCGTCGAGGGTGCGGAGTACGTGGACGCCTTCGAGGGGTGGGCCAGGGAGTTGGCGTGGGGTGAGTCCGGTGGGCGATCACCACGTGGTCGGCGGTCAACGAGCGACCGCTCGTGGTGTGGACCGTGTGGCCGGACAGGGAAACCGCGGGATCGCCCAGGACGAAGTCGGCGTCGAGGGCGGTCAGGAGGTGGTCGGGGCGGAGGTGCGTCCGGGGTGCGTCCCAGTCGCCGAGCAGGAACTGCTTGGACAGCGGCGGCCGGTCGTACGGCGGGTGGTACTCGGCGCCGAGCACCGTGATCCGGTCCCGAAAACCCTTGCGCCGCAGGGCTTCCGCGGTGGTCAACCCGGCCGCGGAAGCACCCACCACGAGCACGCTCACGAAGTCACCGGCGCGGTGAACAGCCCGACGATCCCGTCGATCAACCCGTCGGCCATCTCCTCCCACGTCGCCCGCACCGTCGGCCGCCCCTCCGCACGCGCCAGCTCGAACTCCGCGGTCATCTGGATGATCAGGTGCCGCGCCATGTCCCCACGCTCGATCCGCACCGCCGGCGGCAGTTCCGCGAGCTGCTCGGCCAGCCCGTCGACGACCCGCGTCAACGACGGCGAGTTCAACGACTCCTGCAACTGGATCTCCCGCAGCCCCGGGTCGTACATCAGCTGCGCGCTGAACCGCGCCAGCCAGCTCTGCGTCCCCAGGCTCGCCATGTGGTCGGTCGCCGACCGCACCAGGATCGTCACCCAGTCCCGTACGTCGGGCTCCGCGCCGAGCTCCGCGAGCAGCTCCCGCCGGCGCGCCTCGACCGGCTCGGCGTGCTTGCGGACGATCGCCCGGACCAGGTCGGTCTTGGTCCCGAAGTGGTACCCGACCGCGGTGTTGTTGCCCTGCCCGGCCGCCTCGCTGATCTGCCGGTTCGACACCTCGTGCACGCCGCGCTCGGCGAACATCCGTTCCGCCGTCGCCAGGATCAGCTCCCGGGTCGCGTTCACCCGCGCCGCCCGGACCTCTTTCGCCATCATCACCAGATCACCCTTACCTCCCGCAGCCCGCCGACGAGCAGCCCCTCGACCAGTGGCAGCTCCGCCGCCGGCACTGCCAGTGCCAACGTCGGCAACCGACGCAACAACACTTCCAGTACGACCTGCAACTCGGTCCGCGCCAGCGACTGCCCGATGCAGGAGTGCGGCCCGGCGCCGAACGCGAGGTGCACGTTCGGGCTCCGGGTCAGGTCCAGGTCCGCGGCGTCGGCGAAGATCCGCTCGTCCCGGTTCGCCGATGCCATGCTGCACACCGCGGTCGTCCCCGCGGGCAGTACGCCGTCGGACAGCTCGAGCTCCTCGGAGACGTACCGGATCATCCCGAAGCCGGCGTTCGCGTCGTACCGCAGCGTCTCCTCGACCGCGGTCCGGACGAGGGCGGGGTCGGCGAGCAGCTGCTCCCAGCGGGTGCGGTCGGCGAGCAGCATCGCCATCATCTTGCCGATCATGTTCGTGGTGGTCTCGTGGCCCGCGATCAGCAGGCCCATCCCGGTCGACACGAGCGCGTCGTCGCTGAGCTTCTCGCCGGCGGAGTCGGTGCCGGTGATGAGATCGCTCAGCAGGTCGGTCCCGGGCTCGGCGCGCTTCGCCTCGATGTGCCCGGTCATGTACGCCGCGAACTCGGTGTGTGCGGCCTCCATGTCGGCGGCGGAGTACCGGCTGAGGTTGAGGAACGTGTCGGACCAGTACGAGAACCGCTCGCGGTCGGACGCCGGTACGCCGAGCAGTTCGCAGATCACCCACACCGGCAGCGGGAACCCGAGCGCGGCCTTCAGGTCGGCCGGCTGGTCACCGGCGACCATGCCGTCGACGAGCTGGTCGGCCATCGCCGAGATCGACGGCCGGAGCGCGGCCATCCGCTTCGCGGTGAACCACTTGGTGATCATCCGCCGCCAGCGCTGATGCCCCTCCCCGGACTGCGGTACGCCGGGCCGCCGCCGGTCGAACACGCCCGTACCCTCCGCGGACACCCGCGCGGATCCCTCCGCGGTCCGGGCGAACCGCGGGTCGGACAGCACCTGGCGGACGTCGTCGTACCGGGTGAGCAGGGCGGCCTGGTCGCCGCTCGGCAGCTGGACGTGCGCCACCGGGCACTGCTGCCGGAGCCGCTCCCACTCGGGCGGCGGTTCGATCGCATCGACGGGCGGGATCGGGTACTGGACGAGCTGTTCACTGTCGGTCACAGGCCATCACCTCCGTGTGGTTGTTTCTCCAGCTTGCCTCGCCTGCTTGTTTAAGTCAACTGCCTGACTTAGCCTATTGGTTGCAGAAACCAACTATCTAGTTCAGCCTCAGGAGGCTGCAGATGTCCGCTGCTTCATCCGTGCGCACCGGGGCCGTCGTCCCGGTGCTCGCCTCGGCCGGTATCACGGTCGCGCTGATGCAGACCCTGGTGATCCCGCTGGTCCCCGAGCTGCCGCGACTGCTGCACGCCTCGGCCTCCGGGACCGCCTGGGCGATCACCGCCACCCTGCTCGCGGCCGCGGTCGCGACCCCGATCATGGGTCGCCTCGGCGACATGTACGGCAAGCGCCGGATGCTGCTGATCAGCATCGGCATGCTGGTCGCCGGCTCGGTGGTCGCGGCGCTCAGCAGCTCGCTGACCCCGATGATCGCCGGCCGCGCGCTGCAGGGCCTGGCCGCCGGCGTGATCCCGCTCGGCATCAGCATCATGCGCGACGAACTGCCGTCCGACAAGGTCGGTACGGCGGTCGCGCAGATGAGCGCGTCGCTCGGCGTCGGCGGTGCGCTCGGCCTGCCCGCGGCCGCACTGCTGGCCGAGAACTTCAACTGGCACACGCTGTTCTGGGTGTCGGCCGCGCTCGGCGTGATCGTCTTCGGGCTGGTCGTGCGCTTCGTCCCGGAGTCGGCGGTCCGCTCCGGCGGGCGCTTCGACCTGCTCGGCGGGCTGGGGCTTTCGATCGGCCTGATCTCGTTGCTGCTGGCAATTTCCCAGGGGTCCACCTGGGGCTGGACCGGTGGCCGGACGCTCGGCCTGTTCGCGCTCGCCGTCGTCGCGCTGCTCGCGTGGGGCTGGTGGGAACGCCGTACCACCGAGCCGCTCGTCGACCTGCGGACCACCGCGCGGCCGCAGGTGCTGCTGACCAACCTGGCGTCGATGGTCTTCGGGTTCGCGATGTTCGCGATGTCGCTGGTCCTGCCGCAGCTGCTGCAGATGCCGAAGGCAACCGGTTTCGGGCTCGGCCAGTCGATGCTGACGTCCGGTCTGGTGATGGGCCCGTCCGGCCTGGTGATGCTGGTCGCGGCGCCGTTCTCGGCGAAGATCTCGAAGACCCGCGGCCCGAAGGTGACGCTGATGCTCGGCGCGCTCGTGGTCGCCGCCGGGTACGGCGTCGGCAGCGTGCTGATGAGCTCGGTCTGGGAGCTGGTCCTGGTCTCGCTGCTGATCGGTTGCGGCATCGGCCTCGCGTACGGCGCGATGCCCGCGCTGATCATGTCCGCCGTACCCGTGTCCGAGACCGCCGCCGCGAACAGCTTCAACACACTGATGCGGTCGATCGGCACGTCGGTGTCCAGCGCGGTGGCCGGCGTGATCTTGGCCAACCTGACGATCAGCCTGGGCGGCTACACCCTGCCTTCGCAGAGTGGCTTCCGGGTCGTCCTGCTGATCGGCGCCGGCGCCGCACTCACCGCACTGGTGGTCGCGTCGTTCATCCCGGCACGGCGCGAAGCCGCCCCGGCGGCGGCCGTCGCGGAGCGGTCACTCGAGGACCGGGTCGGGCTCGCGGACAGCTGAGGCGTGCACGGCGGCGTGGTCGACGTCGCTGTGCGTCATCGCCAGGTAGGCGACGAGTGCGGCGAAGAGCAGCAGTCCGACCAGGGTCACGGGGCCGATGCCCCAGCCGACGCCGCCGTACCGGCTGTCCTTGCCGAGCCAGTCGGCGATCGACGCGCCGAGCGGCCGGGTCAGCACGTACGACGCCCAGAACGCGACGGTGACGTTCAGCCCGAGCTTCCACAGCCCGAGCGGTACGACGATGAGCACCGCGAAGACCAGGATCGACCAGGTGAACCCGAGGCCGAAGTCGATCGCGGTGGCGTCGCCGACCGCGGTGCCGAGGCCGAACGTGAGCAGGACGACGCCCCAGTAGAACCGTTCGCGCCGGGCGGTGGTGATCGAGTGCACCGAGATCGTGCCCTCGCTGCGCCGCCACCAGGTCAGCAGCCCGCACAGCAGGACCAGGTAGACGATGGAGTCGAACCAGTACGGCGTACCGAGCGCAACATGCGGGCCGTCGGCAATCATCGTGCCGAACAGCGCGACCCCGAGCACGGTGACCCAGTACCGCACCGGGTGGTAGGTCGTGGCCTTGAGCTGCAGGTAGAGGGCGATGGAGAAGGTACCGAGCCCGATCACGGCGGCCAGCGGGATGCTGACGGTGCCGAGGTAGTCCGACGCGGTCTCGCCGATCCCGGTGGTCAGCAGCTTGACCACCCAGAACATGACGAAGACGGCAGGGACCTTCGGGGCCGGGAACACTCGGGTTCGCAAAGAAGGCATGGCCCCGAAGGCTAGAGGGAACTCGCTGAGAGCTACCTGATCGCGGAGAGGAAGTCGAGCGTGCGCTGGAGCATCAGCTTCGCCGCGTCCGCGTCGTAGCCCGGCAGCGAGGAGTCCGCGAACAGGTGCTCCTTGCCCGGGTAGAGGAACAGCTCGACGCTGTCCGCGGCGGCGGTCAGCGCCCGCGCGGCGTCGATGTCCCCGCCTTCCTCGGCGAAGAACGGGTCTTCCTCCATCGCGTGGATCTGCGCCGGCACCCCCTCCGGCCAGCTGCCGAACTCCTCGGCGGGCAGGCACGAGTAGTAGAACAGCCCACCCTTCGCGCCCGCGCGGGTCTGGGTGAGTTGCTGCGCGGGCACCACGCCGAGCGAGAACCCGGCGTACACGACATCCGCCGGCAGGTCCTGCGCGGCCGCGACACCGCGCTCCGCGATCACGCCGAAGCCCGTCGCCTTCGCGTAGTCCATGCCCTCGTCGAGGGTGGCGTAGGTGTTGCCCTCGTAGAGGTCCGGCGTGTGCACGGTGTGTCCCGCCTGCCGAAGCTCGTCGGCGAACGCCTTCACCCCGTCGGTCAGCCCCTGCGAGTGGTGGTACAGCACGACCTCGGCCATCATCAGCTCCAATGATCCAAATATCTCGAACAATCGGCGATGTTAGTCTATTCGAACCATGACCATCAACAAGCCGGTCCCCGACTACGAGCTCGCGGACACCCTGGAGCTGACCACGGCCGAGCAGGTGCGGGCCATCAGCGACCCGCTGCGGACCACGATCCTCGGGCTGCTGCACGAGCGGGCGGCGACCGTGACCGAGCTCGCCACCGCGGTCGGCCGGCCGAAGAGCACGGTCGCGCACCACGTGAAGGTGCTGGCCGACGCCGGCATCCTGCAGGTGGTCCGGACCCGGCGGGTGCGGGCGATCGAGGAACGGTTCTACGGCCGGGCGGCGCGGATGTTCTTCGTCGGGCTCGGCCGGCAGGGCGCGGACGGGCGGCTGCCGGACGACTTCAACGACTTCGAGGTCGCGGCCCAGGAGTCCAAGCCGGCGTACGACGCGGGCGAACTGCGCTCGTTCATCCGGCACGCGCGGATCCCCGACGAGCGGGCGGCCGAGTTCTGGCAGCAGGTGGACGCGCTGATCCACACCTTCGACCAGCTCCCGCGCGCGGGCGGCACGACGTACGGCTTCACCGTCGGCCTCTACCCGATCGGCGACTACCCGACACTGCCTCCGGCCGAGGGCGAGGACTGACCCTTCGTCCGCACCGCGGTCGGCGTACTGCCGGTGAACTGGCGGAAGACCCGCGCGAAGTGCTGGCTGGAGCTGAAGCCGAGGCTCAGCGCGAGTGCGGTGATCGGTACGTCGCTCGACGCCAGCAGCTGACGGGCGCGGTCGATACGGCGTTCGTTGAGGTAGCGATGCGGCGGCTGGCCGAGCTCGGCGGCGAACAGTTCGGCCAGGTACGCCGGTGCGAGGCCGGCCCGGTCCGCCAGGTCCGTCAACGTCCAACGCTCGTGGAACTCCTGGTCCAGCAGGCGTTTCACCGTCCGTACGGCGGGATGCATCGGCAGCTGCGGTACGGCGGTCGGCGCCAGCGACCGGGAGAACGCGAGCACGAGGTGGTCGACGGCGAGCGTCAGGCCGACGTCGGCGTACTCGTACCGGGTCGTCAGCTCCCGGACCAGCTGGGCGAACGCGGGCGCGAGCTCGCCGGCCTCCCGATGGACGACCGCCGACGGCATCGCGAGACCGGGATGGCGACGGCCCACCACCTCGAGGTCGATCGCGGCGAAGAAGAAGTGGTGATTCCCCGACCGGCCCGCGAGGTGGTGCCGGACACCGGGCGGTACGGCGAACAGGTGGCCCGGGTGCAGCACGTAGCTGTCACCGCCCGCGACCCAGTGCGTGGTGCCGTGCTGCTGCAGGTAGATCTCCCAGACGGGATGCTCGTGCGGCTCGATCAGGAACTGCTCGGGCACCCACTGCTCGCCGCCGTGCAGCAGGCCGGTGTCCGCCGCGAACCCCTCGGCGTGGAAGCCGGCGCGGAGCCCGTCCGGGCGGTACAGCGACACCTGAAGATTGTGTCCGTCCGGCTGAACATCGGCAACGCCCGGAACGGCCGCAGTCCTTAGGTTGATGGGCATGGACGCTGACGACATTGCCTTCTACCGGGAGCACGGGTACTGGATCTCGCCGGTGATCGTGCCGCCCGACGTACTCGACGCGGCCGAGCGCGGGATGGAGCGGTTCTACGCGAGGGACCACGACCACGTGCTGCCCGACGTACCGGCGACGCGGGGCTGGCAGCCGGAGCACGGCGACGTACTGCGCAAGAACGACTACTCGTCGCTGCGGGTCGACGAGCTCGCCGCGCTGGTCCACCACCCGGCGATCGCGGAGACGGCCGCCGCGCTGTCCGGGGCGGACGGGATCCGGTTGTGGCACGACCAGTTGCTGTACAAGCCGCCGGGCGGCTCCGCGGCGAAGGTCGGCTGGCACACGGATCGGCAGTACTGGCAGTCGTGTACGTCGGACAACATGCTCACCGCATGGGTCGGGTTCCACGACGTCGACGAGGCGAACGGGGCGGTCGGGTTCATGCCGGGCAGCCACCGGTGGTCGGTGACCGGGCTCGACTTCTTCTCGCAGGACGCGGCCGGGCTGGAGGCGTCGATCGTCGAGCAGGGGTTCGACCCGACGCCCGTCGTACCGCGGATGCAACGCGGGCAGGTCAGCTTCCACCACTGCCGGACGGTGCACGGCAGCTCGGCGAACCTCAGTACGGCGCCGCGCCGGTCGATCGCCATCCACCTGCAGCCGGCCGACAACCGGTGGCGTCCCGGCTCCGCGCATCCCAACGACGAGCTGGTCCGCCGGAACCCCGACCCGGACTACTCAGACCCCGCGATCCAGCCGCGGCTCTGGCCGCTGGGTTAGCGCCCAGCCGAAGTGTTCCCAGACGTCGCACGCCTCGTGCGCGAACCGGCCGGCCTCGTCGGCCGGTGAGACCGGGGCGTGCGTGACCACGCGTTCGTCGACCTGCCCGCCGAGTGCGCGCAGCTTGCCGGCGAGCGCGTGCGCGTGCGCCGTCGCCTGGTGCGGGATGATCGTGTCCGCGGGCGACCAGACCAGCCGTACGGCGGTGCGGGCCAGCTCGGCGGCGTACGAGATCGGGCTCCGGCGGGCGTAATCGCCGGGCCGCTCGGACGGGGCGCCGCCGACCTCCTCGCGGATCGTGGCGTCGACGCCCGCGAGCGCGTCACTCGCCCGGCCGTCGCGGATGTCGTCGTACCAGCGGGCGAGATCGACGACCGGGTTGACGGCCCAGACCGCCGTCACGTCGTCGGCGTGCTGACCGGCCAGCACCAGGGCCTCCTGGCCGCCCATGGACAGCCCACCGACAGTCACGTGATCTGTTTGGTGCAGCTCACACGCGTCTCGCGCAACCGCCCAGGTCGCATCGAGATGGTCCTGCCAGGCCAGCGAGTTCCCGAGCAGCACCCGCCCGCGGCTGCGCGGAGCAACCACGACTTGGCCGTGTAGCTGCGCCGCTCCGAGCGCGCCGTCGAGCGGCCTGATCAGCAGGTCCCCCACGGGTTCGCCGTACAGCACCGCCTCGGGTGTGAAGCCGAACGGGTGGAACAGCACCGTCACGCCACGGACAGGACCGTCGGGCGCTCCCACGAGATACTCACGATCGTCGTCGGTCTGCACGCGTCGTACGTCGTGGGCCGTCATCACGGCCGGTAGCGTAGCCGAGGCCCACTTTCTGCCCCTGATCGGACGGATTCCGGAATTTCGCGGTTCTGGCGTCATGGTTCGGCCGGGTGAGCGTCTCAGGGCGTACGGGTCCCCTGCCGGCCAGGTAGGCGACCACGATCGGTAGTCAAACGGGGATCTGCCATGTTGATCGACAAGTTGCGTAAACCGCTGCCCGCAACCGCCGCCGCGGAACCAGAGCCGCAGGTATCAGATGTTGTCCCCGGGCGCGGCCGACATCGGCTGAACGGGCCCAGCAACGACAGCATCTTCCGGCCGTTGCTGCAGGCGCTGGCTGCCGGGTCCGACCCGATCCCGCACGCGGCCGCGGCCGGTCGCCGGCTGGCCGAGCGGGAGGTCCCGCTGACGGTCGCCCTCGACGTACTGCGGCAGACGTACCGGACGGTCGGCGAGGAGGCGTCGTTCGAGGCGATCCGGGTGCTCTGCCAGAGCTGGACCGAGTGCACGCTGACGTACCTGCACGCGTCGTCCTGCGAGGACCACGGCACCGGGCTCGCCACCACTCCGCACCTGCGGACCCGGCTGACCGAGCTCTACCGGACCGCCGAGCGCCACGGGTGGTACCTCCCCGACACCCACACGCTGGTGATCGCCGAACCGGTCGCCGCGCAGCCCTGCGACTCGCAGCTCGCGAACCTCGGCGGCGCGATCCGGACCGCCTTCCGCGACCCCGAGGTGGTCGCCCGGCTCGGCGCCGTCCGGGTCGCCGCGATCGTGCACGCCGACGACCACTTCTCCGAACACCTCGGCACGCTGCGCTCGCTGATTGGGTACTGGCCGGAGAACGGCGAACCCGGCACGGCGGGCACCCCGCGGACCAAGGTCTGGTCCGAACGGCTGCCCACCCTGTCGGACTGGTCGGACAGCTTCGTCAACGACCTCGCAATGGGCTGAGCCCGCTCACCAGCGCCGTCAGCCCGACGGCAAACTCGTGGTCCGGGCCGAGCCGCGCGACCTCGGTCGCCACCTCGATCAGGTGCGCCGCCTCGGGGGTGTCCGTAAACGTGATCGCGCTGCCGTCCCGGGCCGTCTGCTGCTCGAGGGTGGCGCCGATCGTGTACCGCGAGACCGCAACGAAGGCCAGCACCGCATCGGCGCCGGCGAAACCGTGCCGCTCCAGGAACGACACCTGGGCGATCGCGGTGCCGAGCTCAGGCGCGCGAGGACCGGCGACGGCGAGCAGCCGGGCGCCGTCGCGGACACCGAGCATCGCGCGGCGCAGGCTGTTGGCGTAGCGGACCAGGAACGCCTGCCACTCGTCGCCGGGCTCCGGGAGCCGGTCGGTGTGCCCGCGCCGGAGGATCTCCGCGGCGACCGCGGCCAGTACCGCGTCCTTGTCCTTGATGTGGTGGTACAGCGCCGGCTGCCGGACGCCGAGCCGCGCCGCGACCGCACGCAGCGACAGCTTGTCCAGCCCGCGCTCGTCCAGCACCGCGATCGCGGCCGCCACGATCGCACCCCGATCCGTCCGTCGCTGCTGAGGCACCACCGCACCGTACAGGCGTGATCCCCCGGGGCGCGATGCTTATCGATGATAAGCTTCAGCCGCCCACGCACCGTGACTAAGGAGTGACCGATGGCCGACGGGGACACCTGGACCGGAGTCGTCGTGAAGAAGTCCCGCGCGATGTACGACGGCGCGAACCTCTACCGCAAACTCGAAGTACAGCTCGACGGCGGCGAGGTCCGCGACGTCAAGGTGAAGCGCGACCTGTGGAAGTCCCTCGAGGTCGGCGACCGCGTCAGCAAGGCGGCCGGCGCCGACCCCGAACGCGGCTGACCGATCGTGTCCTGCCCGCGGGCGGGTCGGGCAGGACACGATCACGGCCTCAGTGCTGCCGGGTCGCCCGGCGCTTCCGGCTGATCAGCAGGAACGCACCACCCGCGGCCAGCAGGACACCCGCCAGGACGAACACCAGTGGTGACACCTCGGCACCTGTCGACGCCAGCGGACCGCCTGGCGGTGCCGGCGGAGTCGACGGGGCTGCCGTCGGCGACGCGGTCGGCGTAACGCTCGGCGTCGCACTCGGGCTCGGCGACACCGTTGGGGTCACCGTCGGTGTCGGAGTCGGTGTCGTCGTCGTCGGGGGTGTCGGCGGCTTCGGCGCGGGAATGTAGACCCCGGCGTCGATCGTGTGGTCTACCCCACCCGGCGTACTCGGCGCGGTCACCGGCGTGGATCCCTTGCAGAGCTGCCCGCTGGTCGGCGGCGTGACGTTCGAGTCGTGCGCCCGATCGGACCCCGCGACCGGCAGCGTGAACCGCAGGTCCGTGGCCGCCGGTTTCCGCGGCACGTTGCTGGTGTCCGCCGTACACACGTTGAACTCCACGGTGTACTTCGCGCCCGGCGTCAGCTCGTACTCCGCCCCGACACCGCCGAAGTAATACTCGCCGGCCGCATCGGTCGTGGTGGTCGCGACCTGCTTGCCGGAGGCATCCAGCAGGCTGACGGTCGCGCCCGCGAGCGGCACCTCGTCCTCGTGGTACGGGTCCTGGATCCCGTTGTGGTCACCGTCGAACCAGACGATGTTGCCGATCTGGATCGGCGCGTTGGCTGCGGCGTACGCGACGTCACCCAGTCCGCCGGCCTTGCCGAAGCTGTTGGTCGCGCCCACGAACTGGTAGCCGTGCTTCGGGTTCTCCTGCCCCGGACCGATGCCCGTCTCCACGTTGTAGAAGCCGGCACCGTTCGAGCTGACGTCCCGCGCCGGGTCCAGTTCGGTGCTGACCACCCACTGCTGCTGGGGGATGTAGGCCAGCGAACCTTGCGAGGTCTCCTGGTGCAGGCCGTTGCCCGAGCGGTTCGGGTCGAAGAAGTCGCCGTGGAAGTACTCCTTGACGTCACCCGTCTCGCGGCCGTTGGTCTCGAAGGTGCCGTGGTTCGGGCAGATCCCGGTACCCTCCCAGTCGTACCCTCCGCCCGGCTTCGCGCACGCCATGTTGATGTCGCCGCCGGACATGCCGGCCTCGACCGTGTCGATCCCCGGCCGCGGGTCCTGGCCGTTGCCGATCACGTCCATGAACCGGTCCCGGAAACCGAGCATCATCGACCCGTTCCGGGTGAACGCCAGCGTGGCCAGTTCCGGCTGCGGGTTGACGTACAGGGTCGGGCTGATCGAGCGACTGTCCCAGTTGAGCAGGCTGGTGTCCCACGGGTTCCAGTGGTTCGTGGTCGGCGTGGTCCATCCCTGCAGGACCTGCCCGCGCTCGAATCCGAGATCCTGCGTGAGGACGGGCGTGAACGTCGTACCGTCGTAGCTGTAGACGACCGCCTTCAGGTCGTCGCGCTGCTTGGTGCTCTCCGCCGAACACACGCCGCCGACGTACAGCTTGGCGTCGTGCACGGTCAGCGCGAACGGCCGCCAGTCACCGGCGGACGCGCAGCCCGGGTCGGGGATCCGGACGGTCTTCGTCGGCAGCCCCGCATTGTCGCCGGTGGCGTCGTAGCTGAGGAGTTGCCGGCTGCGCAGGTTGACCGCGTACAGGGTCTCGCCGTCCTCGGACAGCGCGAGGCCGCCGATGCTCTCCTTGCCGGGCGCATCCGTGAACAGCGCGTCCTTGCGCATGTCGCCCGGGCCGTGCGGCGTCAGCGCCGCGCCGATCACCTTCGTGAACAGCGTCGGCTTGCCGGAGCCGTCGAGCGGCGTCGTGTAGATCGCGCCGCCACCCTCCGGTCCGTACTCCGTGAAGCGCTTCGCGAACGCGGCCTGGAAGATCCGCTTGCGGTACTTGTCGTACGCCAGGCCCCACGTCGTACCCACCTGCGACTGCGTGTTGACCACCTTCGGGCAGGCGAGCTGGTCCGGGCAGGTACCCCGGGCGTCCTGGCCGAACGACACCAGCGCGCGGGCGTTCGGATCCGGCGCGCTGCCGTCCGCGTTCACGGCCGGGCTCTGCACCGGCACGTAGTACTGGGAGTCCGGGAGCGTGTAGTCCGCCGGGTTCCAGACCGCGGTGATCACCGAGTCCGCTTTGCCGTTCCGGACGTCCACGAACGACGTGAAGCTGTCGAAGTGGTTGTCCTTCGTCGACGCCGGCGCGGCCCGCAGGTAGTCGTACGTCGCCGGAATCGACACGTCCACGCGGTACTGCCCGCCGACCAGCGCCGACGACGGCGGTACGACGACCTTGCCGGTCGCGTCCGTCGTACCGCGGACGTGATGGCCGGCCGTGTCCGTGACCTCGACCGCCATACCCTGCTGCGGGGTGTCCATCGCGGCGTTGATCACGCCGGTCCCGAAGAAGTCGCGCAGCACTTGGACGGTCAGTATGCCGTCCTCGGCGGCGGCCGAAGCCGGCCCGCTCGCCGAAACCATCGCGCCTGCAGCCCCGCCGGCCAGTAAGAGGCCGGACAGCCCTGCACGCAACAGCCGTCTACTCATAGTTGGTGCTGTCCCCTTTTGGTTGGTGCATCAAATCGACTCAGCCAACCAGAACGACACCTGATCATGACCCTTCGTATCGGGTGAATTACTGGGTGAAACTGATTCCCTGTTAGCGTCCACGGCCATGCCTCACCTGCGAAACCTCTCGCGCCGCGCCCGCTGGACGGTCGCGGCCGGGCTCACGGCCTGCGCCGCCGTGGCCGCCACGCTCGTCGCCGTCAGTACGAACTCCGACGCCTCGACACCGCGGGCCCTCACCGCGGACGAGGCGAACCGGCTCGCCATCACGCGGTTCCGCAACTACGAGACCGGCGGCCGCGCGGTCCGGATCACCGTGCCGGACACCGCGGGCGGCCTCACCGTGACCGCGTCGGTCGACTTCCGGGCCAAGCGAGCGGACGGCGTACTGCGCGGCGCCGGGCGCAACTCGTCCAGCGACGGGCCGATCCGGTGGACGCTGACCCAGCTGTCGGTCGCGGCACCCGGGACCGTGGGGTGGACCAACCGTCCGTTGCAGACCAGCGGAAGTGCGCTGGACACGGCGCTGCGGATCACGCTGGGCCTGGGCAGCGACCGCCCCGACAACGCGCAGTTGCTGCCGCAGAACGGCGCGCGGCGGGTCGGCCAGGAGACCGTGAACGGCCACGAGACCGAGGTGATGACCGGCCCGGCAGCGCGAGACCGCCCGGACACCGACGGCACGGTGCGCTATTGGATCGGCACCGACGGCACCATGTACCGCGTCCAGATCGCGGTCGCCTCCGACCCCCACCCAGTAGTAGTCGACTTCGACACCCAGCCATACGTCACCCCGAAGTAACCCGGCCCGCAAGGAAAGACAAGCTGAGGACCTTCGGCCGTAGGTCACGCCAAGGCAGGGCTCGGCAAGAACGCCGGTTGCGGCTGCCGGCCGCGCGTCACGCCGAGGTGGGGGTCGGGAAGGACTGGTTGGGGCTGCGAGGCCTACCTCACCGCGCGGTAGCGCGGTCGGCGAGGAAGGACTGGCTGGGGGTGGTCAGTTGGTTGAGGTTTGGTAGTGCCGGGGTGGGCGGGACGGTGGTGGCTCCGGTGGTTGTGGGGTTGGGGAACTGAGGCTGGACGGGTGGCGCGACGACCTCGCTGAACGGGATGCCGCTCGGTGGGGTCGGGCCGGTCCACCTGCCGGACGGTGAGACGACGGCGCCGGTCTGTGGGCACGTGCTCAGTCCGCTGGGGACCGTGCGGGCAGTAGGACCGCTGACGCAGTTCGCGTGGCCTTTGGTGGTGGTCGGGAAGGTCCAGCCGACGTCGATCGTGTTGCCGGCGAACGTGTTGCCGACGATCTGGTTCCCGTTCGCCGGGAGGTCCTGGGTCGCGGTCAGGACGACGCCGGCGTTCACATTCCCGGTGATCCGGTTACGCAGGATCTGATTGCCGGTCCCCCCGTCGATCCCGACGCCGATCCCCCAGCCCCCGTCCGCCTGCTCCGGCGTCGCGGGCTGCTGGTTGCCCGCGATCAAGTTGCCCGCGACAATCGCCCCTTGCTGCGGCAAGAGCTTCTCCTGATGATCGGAGCCCGTCGTGAGCCCAACCCGGTTCCCGGTGATGCGATTGCGGACGAAGTACATCTCGCCACTCGCGTTCGTCCCCTCCACACCGACCGCGTTGTACTCGGCAACGTTGCCCTGCACAACGACATGACACGGCTTGCACTGCCCGACGTAGATCCCGGAATCCGCCCCGCCGGATGTGTACGAGTCCCGGATCACCCCGTTCCGCGCCGAGAATGCGTAGATGCCGTACAGCCCGTTCCGCGTCGACGTCACATGCGACACCAGGAACGAGTCGAGGAACCGCACCGGCTCATCCCCCGTGTCGTACCCGCCCTGCCCCGGCTGCGTGTCCGCGGCCTTCACCGACCCGGTCACGAGTACGCCGTTCTGCGTGTTGCCGCGGACGGTCAGGTTCTCGACCGCGACACCGGGCGCGGTGACCACGACGCCGTTCGGCTGCCGCAGTTCGCCGTCGATGACGACCTTGTCCCGCGACTCCCCGCGCAGCGTGACGTGTGCGGTCGTGATCCGCACCGACTCGTGGTACGTGCCCGGCGCGACCAGGACCAGGTCCCCCTCCTGCGCGACCGACACCGCGGCCGAGATCGTCGGAGCGTCGGCGGGCACCCGGATCGTCACGTGCGCACCCGCGGGCCGCCGTACCTGATCAGCTTCCGCTCCGCTGCACCCCGCCAGTGCCAAGACCCCCGCAACCACGATCAACGCACGCAACATGGCCGAAAGTGTGACACGAACGACCGATTGGTGAGTACTGCGGGTGATGTGGCACTCTCGCTCCGTGATCCGAGCAGACGACCGCCCGTCACGCCGCACGCTCCTCGGCGCCGCCTCCGCCGCCGTCCTCACGGCGGGCTGTTCCGCGAGTTCCGCAGAGCAACCACCCAAGCCTGCGAGGAGCATTGCGGTATCCCCGACCGGCCGCTATCAGGCCGGCGTCATCACCCCAGGCGCACCCCAGCCGAACCTGCTCGCGATCGTCGCGGACGTCGCACCGTCCGTCGCCGTCGGCCGGCTGCTCGCCGAACTGGGCGACACAATCGTCACGTTGACCGCCGGGACCGCGCCGCGGCTGCTCGGACTCGACCCGGGCGACCTCACGGTGACGGTCGGCGTCGGCCCGCGGCTCGTCCGCCTGGCCGGTCGTAGCTTGCCTGGAACAACGGACCTGCCGGCCTTTGCCCACGAGCAGATCGAGCCGACAGCGCGCGGCGGCGACGTACTGCTGCAGCTCTGCGCAACGGACCCGCTGGTCCTCTCGGTCGCCGCCGACGCGCTGCTGGAACAAGCCGGAACACGCTTTCGGAAACGCTGGCGGCAGTCGGCGCGACGCGGGCCGGGGGTGCAGGTCTCCGAAGGGCTCACCGCACCACGCAACCAGTTGGGGTTCGTCGACGGCATCGTCGGGCCGCACACCCCGGAGGAGCAGGGCCGGACCCTCTGGCTGGACGGTCCGGCACCGGTAGCCGGCGGCACCATCGCCGTACTGCGCCGGATGGAACTAGACCTACGCCGGTTCGCCGGGCTGTCGACCGCGGATCAGGAAGCGGTGATCGGCCGGCACCGCGACACCGGGATCCCGTTGTCCGGCGGGGTTGTTGCCGACGGCCCCGATCTCGGCGCGAAGACGCCGGAGGGAAGGTACCTCGTACCGGCGAACGCACATGCGCGTCGGGCGCATGCCGCGGTGGTCGGCGTGAAGCTGATGCTGCGGCGTTCCTACAGCATCGACGAGCCGGCTGCCGGCCTGCTGTTCGTCAGCTTCCAGAACGAGCTGCGCACGTTCACCGCAACCCTTCAAAACATGGAGAACGGCGACGCATTGTTGCCCTTCACAACGACAACCGCGAGTGCGACGTTCCTGATCCTTCCGGGGTTCGATGCGCAGCGACCGTTGGGAAGCACGGTCTTCTAGAGCAGGCCGAGTTCGTACGCGCGCAGTACCGCGTCCTCGCGGCTCGAGGCGCCGAGTTTGCGGTACACGCTCTTCACCTGAGTACGCACGGTGTTGACGGAAACCACCAGTTTCCCGGCGATTTCCGGCGTACTGCCGCCCGCGTCGAGCTCCGTCAGTACAGCGTGTTCCCGACTTGTCAGCTCGACCAGGCCGAGGCGATCCGGGAACACCCCCGGCGCTTGGGCGAGCCGCGCGCGGGCCTCGTCGGTCAACGGAAACTCCTTGATTTCCTGGATTTCCGCGCGATCCGTCGGGGAGAGCGAGGCCAGCGACAGCACCTCGTCCGGCGTCCGGAGCCGATCGGTCAGGTCCGCGGCCGCCCGCGCCTCCGGTACGTCGCCCATCCGCAGCGCCGCGATCGCCTTCAGCAGCAGGAGTTGCCGCAGATCCCGGTACGACGTGACCGTGCCCCACGGCAGCCGGGACGCCAGCGCCCGAACCGCGGCGTACTCGCCGTTGAGGAACCGGATCCGCGCGGCCGGAAGGGTGAGCCACGGTTCGTGGACACCGGTTTCCTTGATCATCCGCAACGCGCGGGTCCCCTGGCCGGTCGCGATCAGCAGGTCGATCCACGCGCGCCGCAGTACCTGCGAGGCCGCGGTGAGTTCGGTGAGCTCCGGCGCGTGGCTCAGCCGGAGCGTGCCGAGGTGCGCGAGCGCCGATGCCTGGTCGCCGCGGTACAGCCCGTGCGCGAACACCAGCGCCGCCGCGAACGGCCACACCTCGATCCGGCGCGTACCGTCACCGATGACCTCCAGCCGGCTCGCAAGTACGGCGTCGTCGTACCGGTCCAGGGCGTCCCAACCCTCGGCGATCGAGCCGCCGACCGTGAGCAGGTACCGGACCCGCTGGGACGGCGCCTCGAACTCCTGCATCCGCTCCAGCCACTGCCGCGCCGGACCGGCGTGCCCGAGATTCGCGAAGATCATCGCGAGATTCGCGGCGGCATTCAAGGCGGTGGCGGCCGTCGCCGGCTCCAGCGTCGCCAGTTCGTACGCATGCCGGTACAACTCGACCGCCGCCGGCAGATCGTCCATCAACGTCCGCGTCAACCCACGCTGCAACGGCAACCACCCCGGCCGCCACGCCCCATCCGCCCCCGGCAACGGGCTCAACTGCGCGGCCCGCGCACTGAGCCGCTGCCCCAACTCCTCGGCCTCGACGCACCGCCCCTGCTCCCGCAACGCGATCATCGCCGCCACCCCGACAGTAGTCAGCGTCGCCACCGACGCCTCACTGTCGATATCCATCGACGCCGCCAACCGCGTCCCGAGCTCGGTGTAATGCCGCAAGAACGGCCGCAACTCCTGCGCATCCGGCTGCGTAGCCGCGTAATACACACTCAACCACGACATCATCAACCGCGGCCGCGCCCGCAACTCGTCATCCGGCACCAAGGTCAGCACGTCCAACATCCGCGCCGCCAACTCGCCTTCCACCGACATCAGGTGCGTGTCACAGGCAAGCTGCAACGCGTCCCAATCCCGTTCCTCCCCGATCCTTGCCAACTCCCCCAGAGCGATCACGCAGGGATCATATTCGCTCTCAGGGAGTAAGCGTCTAGCTGAGGCCCTTCAGGAGTTGGCGGGCCATGACGATGCGTTGGACCTGGTTGGTGCCTTCGTAGATTTGGGTGATCTTGGCGTCGCGCATCATGCGTTCGACGGGGTAGTCGTGGGTGTAGCCATAGCCGCCGAGGAGTTGGACGGCGTCGGTGGTGACGGCCATCGCGGTGTCGGAGGCGAAGCACTTGGCGGCGGCGCCGAAGTAGGTGAGGTCCTTGTCGTTGCGTTCGGACTTGGCCGCGGCGGCGTAGGTGAGCTGTCGGGCCGCTTCGATCTTCATGCCCATGTCGGCGAGCATGAACTGCAGGCCCTGGAACTCGCTGATCGCCTTGCCGAACTGCTTGCGTTCCTGGACGTAGCCGAGGGCGTAGTCGAGCGCGCCCTGGGCGATACCGAGGGCCTGGGCGGCGATCGTCACGCGGGTGTGGTCGAGGGTCTGCATCGCGGTCGCGAAGCCGGTGCCCTCGGCGCCGATCAGCCGGGACGCGGGGATCCGGACGTTGTCGAAGTACACCTCGCGGGTCGGCGAACCCTTGATGCCGAGCTTCTTCTCCGGGGCGCCGAACGACACGCCCTCATCGGCCTTCTCCACCACGAAAGCCGAGATCCCGCGCGAGCGGGCGGCCGGATCCGTCACCGCGAAGACGGTGTAGAAGTCGGAGACGCCGGCGTTGGTGATCCAGCGCTTCACGCCGTTGAGTACGTATTCATCGCCGTCGCGCACCGCGCGGGTCTTCATCGACGCCGCGTCCGAACCGGCCTCCGGCTCCGACAGGCAGTACGAGAACATCGAGTCACCGGACGCCACCGGCGGCAGGTAGCGCTGCTTCACCTCGTCCGACGCGGACAGCAGCAGCGGCAGCGAGCCGAGCTTGTTCACGGCCGGGATCAGCGACGTCGACGCGCAGGCGCGGGCGACCTCCTCGATCACGATCACGGTCGCGAGCGCGTCCGCGCCGGCGCCGCCGTACTGCTCCGGGATGTGCGGCGCGTGGAAGTCCGACGCCTTCAGCGCGTCGTACGACGCCTTCGGGAACTCGGCCAGCTCGTCCACGTCCCCGGCGTGCGGGGCGACCTTGGCGTCGCAGACGTCGCGAACGGCCTCGCGGATCGCCTGGTGCTCCTCGGACAGCGCGTACAGCTCGAATGAGTTACTCACGAGTCACACAGTACGACGAACCTTCCGCCGGCGGGGGACGTCGTACGCCGAAAGTGATCAACCGGACATGAGCCGGTCACCGTCTGATAACCACGATGGGTAGAGTCCCCGCCATGAGTGATGCGACGTCTCGACCGCTCCGGATCGCCGTCATCGGCACCGGCTACCTCGGCTGCAACACCTCCGCCGGGATGGCCGAGTTCGGTTTCGACGTGATCGGGGTCGAGATCGACGAGCACCGGCTGAAGCTGCTGAACGACGGCAAGGCCCCGCTGTTCGAGCCCGGGCTGGACCCGCTGCTGAAGAAGCACGTGGACTCCGGCCGGCTGCGGTTCACCAGCGACTACGCCGAGATCGCCGACTGGGCCGACGTGCACTTCATCTGCGCCGGCACCCCGCAGCTCGAGGGCAGCGAGGCCGCCGACCTGTCCCAGGTGAACTCGGTCGTCGACATGCTGGCCCCGCTGCTCACCAGGCCGACCCTGGTAGTCGGCCGATCCACGGTCCCGGTCGGTACGTCGAAGGCCGTCGAGGAGCGGCTGCACCGCCAGGCCCCGGCCGGTACGGCGGTCGAGATCGCCTGGCAGCCGGAGTTCCTCCGCGAGGCGCACGGCGTCGAGGACACGCTGCACCCGGACCGGCTGGTCTTCGGTGTGCAGTCGGCCGCGGCCGAGGCCAAGCTGCGCGAGGTGTTCGCGACCCCGATCGCCGAAGGCTCGCCGGTGGTCGTCTGCAACCTGCCGACCGCCGAACTGGTGAAGGCCGGCGCGAACGCGTTCCTGGCCACCAAGATCTCGTTCATCAACGCGCTCGCCGAGATGGCCGACGCGACCGGCGCCGACGTCACCCAGCTCGCCGACGCGCTCGGGTACGACAAGCGGATCGGCCGCGGCATGCTGAACGCCGGCCCCGGGTACGGCGGCGGCTGCCTGCCGAAGGACCTGCGCGCGTTCATGCACCGGGCCGGCGAGCTCGGCGTCGAGGAGGTCATCACGCTGCTCCGCGAGGTCGACGACGTCAACCAGCACCGGCGCTCCCGGATCGTTGACATCACCCACGAGATGCTCGGCGGCGAGTGGTCCGGCAAGAACGTCACGGTGCTCGGCGCCGCGTTCAAGGCCGGCACCGACGACGTCCGCGACTCGCCCGCGCTGGACGTGGCCGGCCGGATCCAGCTGCACGGCGCGAACGTCACGGTCTACGACCCCGAGGCGATGGAGAACGCCCGCCGCGTCCGCCCCACCCTGCGCTACGCCCAGTCCGCCGTCGACGCCTGCCACGACGCCCACGCCGTACTGCACCTGACCGAGTGGCCCGAGTTCCGCGAACTCGACCCAGCCACCCTGAAGGACGTCGTCAGCACCCCGGTCATCGTCGACGCCCGCCTCACCCTGAACGCCGAAGCCTGGCGCGCAGCCGGCTGGACCTACCGAGCCCCGGGCAAGCCCTAGGTGGTGTCTGGCAATGCCCCGCAGTAGGCGGGGAATTGCCAGACACCACCTAAGCGACGGTCGCCTCGCGGACGACGGGGCGGGTCAGTACGACGAGACCGGTGAGGGCCGCCAGCACCGAGATCCCCAGGCAGACGCCGGTGATCCCCACGCTGTGGACGTCGGACAGCCCGCCCAGGATCGGGTTCATCACCATCAGCGCGATGTTCTGGCTGAGGACGACGATCGACTGCAGGCGGGACTGGAACTCCCGTTCCACCGAGTTCATCAGCAACGGCAGCACGTGGCCGGTGAACGTGCCGACGCCGATGCCGCTGACGACACCCGCCGCGAACGTCAACGGCAACGGCTCGAACAGCGACAGGCCGAGCAGGCCGACGGCCGCGAGCAGCAGGCCGAGCGCGGCGAAGATGCCCGGCCGGGGGAACGCGCCGCGCATCAGGATCCGCAGTGCGATCACCCCGACGCCGAGGCTGCGGCTGGCGATCAGCAGCCCGGCGGTCGCGGCGTTCCAGCCGTGGTCCCGCGCGAGCAGTGGGAAGAGCAGTGCGTCGAGCGGCATCAGCAGACCCGCCGCGACGAACATCGTGATCAGCAACGCCCGGGTCAGCGGACGGCCGAACGCCACCCGGATCCCGGCGCCGATCGACCGCAGCATCCCGGTCGGGATCCGGCCGGTCGGAGCCATCGTCTTCCGCAGTACGACGAGGACGACGATCATCACGCCGAACGTCAACGCGTCGAACCCGCCCGCCGCCTTCAGCCCGGACCAGCTGACCAGGACGCCGCCGACCGCCGTACCCGTGACCGCGAACACCACACCGACCACCTGGAAGCTCGCGAGCGCCCGCGGCACCTGCTGCGCCGGGACGAGCAAGCGCGGCATCGCCCGCGACGACGGCAGGAAGAACGCGTCGATCGACCCGACCACCAACGCCAGGATCACCAGCAACCAGACCGGCTCGCCGACCGCCGCCGACGCCGGCACCAGCGTCGCCGTCACCACGAACATCGCCGTGCAGCTGGCGAGGAGGACTCGGGGGGCGCCGTAGCGGTCGCCGACGGCGCCGCCGATGAGGAGGAGGGCGGCTCGGGGGGCGGCGGCGAGGAGGAGGATCAGGCCGGCGACGCCGCCTCCGTGCCGGGTGGCGGACCAGCCGATGCCGAAGCTCATCGTCAGGTCGCCGAGGAGGGACACGGCAGCGCCGAACAGCCAGATCCAATAGCGGACCGGAATGCGCTGCGTGTCCGATTCAGTGGGCGGAGTCACGATCGACGACCTTAAACGACAACCAATGGGATCTCACGACTACCCGCCCCCATCCTCCGGAAACCAGCCCTGGCCTCAGCCTTTACGCAACTCTGCCGCCCCGTCACGCACCGTGCTGCCCTTTCCCCGTGCCAGCTCCGCGAGCGACTCCTGGAACGCGATCATCCGATCCCGCAGCACCTCGTCGGAGGCGGCCAGGATCCGGACCGCCAGCAGCCCCGCATTCCGAGCGTTCCCGATCGAGACGGTCGCAACCGGAACTCCGGCCGGCATCTGCACGATCGACAGCAGCGAGTCCATCCCGTCGAGGTACTTCAGCGGCACCGGGACCCCGATCACCGGCAGCGGGGTGACCGCGGCGAGCATCCCGGGCAGGTGCGCGGCACCGCCGGCGCCGGCGATCAGCGCCTTGAGGCCGCGCTCGTGCGCTGACTTTCCGTAGTCGATCATCTCGGTCGGCATCCGGTGCGCGGAGATCACGTCTGCCTCAAAGGGCACGTCGAACTCGGCGCACACCTCGGCGGCCGCCTTCATCGTCGGCCAGTCGCTGTCCGACCCCATCACGATGCCAATCATGAGCAATTCCTATTCGTCGATGGTGCCGGTCAGGTAGTCGGCCGCGTGCCGCGCCCGCGCACGGGTCTCCTCGAGGTCGTCGCCGTACGCCGTGACGTGGCCGACTTTGCGGCCCGGCTTCACCGACTTCCCGTAGAAGTGCACCTTCAGCCCCGGGTCCCGGGCCAGGCAGTGCAGCAGCCCGCGGTGCATGTCCTCGACGTCGCCGCCGAGCACGTTGACCATCACGGTGTACGGCGCCCGCGCGGCCGGCGAGCCGAGCGGCAGGTCGAGTACCGCGCGCAGGTGGTTCTCGAACTGGGACGTGACCGCACCGTCGATCGACCAGTGGCCGGTGTTGTGCGGGCGCATCGCGAGCTCGTTGACCAGCAGCCGGCCGTCGCGGGTCTCGAACATCTCCACCGCGAGGACGCCGACGACGCCGAGTTCGCCGGCGATCCGGAGCGCGGTCTGCTGGGCCTGCGCGGCCTTGTCCGGGTCCAGCCCGGGGGCCGGCGCGGTGACCTCGACGCAGATCCCGTCACGCTGCACGGACTCGACGATCGGGTACGCGACCGCCTGGCCGTGCGGCGAGCGCGCCACGATCGCGGACAGTTCGCGGACGAAGTCCACCTTCTCCTCGGCGAGGATCGGTACGCCGCTGCCGAACGCGGTCGCGACCTGCGGGTCGTCCGGCCCGTCGACGAACCAGACGCCCTTGCCGTCGTACCCGCCGCGGGTGGTCTTCAGGATGATCGGGAACCCGCCGACCCGCTTCGCGAAGTCCGCGACGTCGGCCACCGTCTCGACGACCTGGTGCGCGGGCGCCGGTGCGTCGAAGGTGTCCAGCCGGGCCCGCATCACGGCCTTGTCCTGGGCGTGCACGAGCGCGTCCGGGCCGGGGTACACCTTCACCCCGTCGGCCTCGAGCGCATGCAGCAGGTCGGTCGGCACGTGCTCGTGGTCGAACGTCACCACGTCGCACTCGGCGGCGAAGCGCCGTACCGTCTCGGGGTCCTTGTAGTCGCCGACCGGGGCGTCCGCGACCGCCTGGGCGGCTGAGACCGCGGGGCCTTCGGCGAGAACGCGGAGCTGGATGCCGAGGGCGACGGCGGTTTCCTGGGTCATCCGGGCCAGCTGCCCGCCGCCGACCATGCCGACCACGGGCGTACCGACGGGGAGATCCTTGCGATCGAACTTCACGCCTGTGAGCCTAACCGGGCCGATTTCGGGCTCGCCCCCTGGCCGGGTACCGTGGGAAGCTGCCCCGACGTCGCGATCCGATCACAGAAGGTTCCGAACCCCGTTGAAGCTCGTCACCAAGCTGTACCACCAGTTCCAGCACCTGGTGCACGAAGTGGCCAAGTTCGGTCTGGTCGGTGTGCTCGGTCTGGTCGTGGACCTGCCGATCTACAACTGGCTCGTGTTCGACAACCCGACGGTCCTCGGGGCCTCCGGGATCGGCATGCTGCACCACAAGCCGCTGACCGCGAAGCTGATCTCGACGACGGTCGCCACGGTCGCGACGTACTTCGGGAACCGGTACTGGACGTGGCGGCACCGGGAGCGTTCCGGCCTGCACCGCGAGTACGTGCTGTTCTTCGTGCTGAACGGGATCGGCCTGCTGATCGCGGCCGGCTGTCTGGCCTTCTCGCGGTACGTGCTGGATCTGCACACCTGGCTGTCGGACAACATCGCCGCGAACTTCGTTGGCCTCGGCCTCGGCACACTGTTCCGGTTCTGGTCGTACCGGAAGTTCGTCTTCAAGGAAGAGCTCGCGCTCGACGAGGTCGAGCACACCCCGGCGCCGGACTCCCCGGCGGCACTCGACGGGGAGTCCACGGGCGACCTGCCCGTCGTCCGCTGATCACTCCCCGGTCAACGGCGCGCCAGGGTCCTTGATCCGGGCGTAGACGCGGCCTGCCAGGTCCGGATGCGGACCTGTTTGACGACCGGCTTCAGCGGCGCGCTCGTCGGGATGTGGATCGTGGAGAGCACGCCGCCCCGGGTGTTCGCGACCAACGTGTCGTACGTCGCGGCCTTGCTGACCAGCGCCATCGACTTCACCGCGGCGTACCCGGGCGCGGAGTCGGTGCTCCGCCAGACGCCCTTCGGGCTGACCGACCAGCGGAACAGTACGCCGTCGTCGCGCAGCGCGTAGACGGTCCACCGGGAGATCCCGGCCTGCGTCGGTCCTTGGTACTCGGCCTCCTCGACCATCGTGAACCGGCCCCAGCCGCCACCGATCCGCCGCAACCCGGCCGACTGGTCGGCGGTTCCCTAGTGCGCGCTGTACGTCGCTTGGTACAGGCCGTCGCCGACGATGACGTAGCCGTACACGGAGTACCCGCCGAACCCGTCGTCGAGCACCGCCATACTCGCCATCTGCTTGACCTGTCCGGGCGTGAACGCGCCCCGGCCGAGCGGCGACGGGGTGGCGGTCGGTGGCGTCGTCGACACCAGCGACACGTTGACGTGGTCCCCCGTTGCGGTGATCGACGAGGCGCTCACCGAGCAGTTCGCGGCCGTCCGCGCGGTCGCCGTCGCGGGTACCAGCGTCGCGGTGACGAGGACCGCCGCTGCCGCAATCGTTCCGAGTGGTCTGATCATCGGTACCACCCCCATTATCTGCCTTGATGATCGCGCGAACGCGATGGTTGTATGCGGGCATGAGCGAGATCGAGGTACGGACCGCGACAGCGGACGAGTTCGGGGCGGTGCAGGCGGTGTTCGCCGCGGCGATGATGTTCGAGCCGTTGCCGAACGAGCTGGCCGAGCAGGCGTTCGAGCCGGACCGGGCGCTGGTGGCGACCGACGGCGCGGAAATCGTCGGTACGGCGCGGGCGCTGACCAGGGACCTGTCGGTGCCGGGTGCGGTGGTCCCGGTCGCGCATGTGACCGGCGTCGGCGTCCGGCCGGAGCACCGGCGGCGCGGCGTGATGTCGCGAGTGATCGGCCGCCAGCTGCAGGACGTCCCGGAGGCCGTCGCCGCGCTGTGGGCGACCGAGCCCGCGATCTACGGCCGGTTCGGGTACGCGACCGCGTCCTGGGACGTGACGTACGAGGCCGATCTGCACCGGGTCGGCCCGCCCGGCGACCGGCTGCGGCCGGGCGAGATCACCGAGCTGACCGTGGACGACGCGCTGAAGGAGCTGCCGCCGATCCTGACCCGGCTGCAGGAGCAGCGGCCGGGGGTGTCGAGCCGGTCGGAGCTGCTCTGGCGCAAGCACCTGCAGGATCCCGAGGAACGCCGCAACGGTCAGACCGCGCGCCGTATCGTTGTCCACCGCGACGAGGACGGCACGATCGACGGGTACGCGCTGTGGCGCGGCAAGATGAACTGGGGCGCGACCGGCCCCGCGAACGAGGTCGTGGTCGAAGAGCTCGCCGCCCCGGATCCCACGGCGTACAAGGCGATCTGGCAGTACCTGCTGACGATGGACCTGTCCGCCAAGCTCGTCTACCGGCGAGCCGCCGTCGACGAACCGCTGCTGCAGCTGGTCGCGTCCCCGCCGGCGCTGGACCGGCAGTTGAGCGAGGCGCTGTGGTTGCGGGTGACCGACGTACCGCGGGCGCTCGCGCAGCGCCGGTACGCCGTACCGATCGACGTCGTGCTGGAGGTGACCGACGACCTGATCGCGGCGAACAACGGCCGCTTCCGGCTCACCGCCGACGGCGCCGCGGTGACCTGCGAGCGGACCGAGGACGCGGCCGGCCTCAGCCTGTCGGTGCGTGAACTGGCCGCTGTCTACCTCGGCGCCCGCGCGCTCGCCGAGTTCGCGAGCACCGGCCGGGTCGTCGAGCACACGCCCGGCATCCTCACCCTGGCGAGCGCGGCGTTCGGTTGGCCGCTCGCCCCGGTCAGCCTGGAGATTTTCTAGTCGTCCGAGCTGAAGATCGTGTCGCCGTCGTCGCCGCGGGGCTGCTGCTTCGGCGGCTGCGGCTGGGGGCGGCGGCGCATGTGTTCCGGCGGCTCCTCGTCGTCGAGGATGCCGTCGCCCATCTTGCCGTCCGGCCCGCCGAACAGCAGGTCGGACATCTGCAGGTGGACGTGCTCGACGTGCGGTACGTCGGGCAGCACCACCTGACCGCGTTCGCCGGCGGACTCGATGTGCAGCGTGCCGCAGCCGAGCATCCGGTCGATCAGGCCGTGCTCGTAGGACACGTCGTTGATCCGCATCAGCGGGATGTCCCGCCCGGTCCGGGTGAGCACGCCGTGCCGGGTGATCAGCCGCCGGTTGGTGATCGTGTACGTCGAGAAGAACCAGTCCAGGAACGGCCGGACCGCGAACGCCACGACGAGCACCACGCCGACCGCGAGGATCGCGATCCGGGCCGGCTGCTGCAGTGAACCGTTCGGCACGATCGCGGCCAGGAAGCCGCCGAGACCGGCCACCACCAGGAGCAGCAGGACCGGGCCGATCATCGCCTTCCAGTGCGTCCGGGTGCTGACGACGACGTACTCGTCCTCACCCAACAACTTCGCCGAGATCGCCATGCCCCCAGTCTCACAGGTCGCGGGTTCGGTTGTCCCGTCCCGACACGACCGGGCCCGAAAAGTGGTTTAACACTTCACAGAGTGCATACAGTGAGCCAGGATGCGCGAAGGGTTGTCAGCTGGGGGACGAGAGGGAGCCGTGATGGCAGTCTTGTCGATACTCGACCGGGAGCACACCGTCGCACCGCCGGGATACAGCCGCTGGCTGATCCCGCCGGCCGCGCTGGCCGTTCATCTCTGTATCGGGCAGGCATACGCGACCAGCGTCTACAAGACCTCGATGGTCAAACACTTCGGCAGCAGTCAGACAGCAGTTGGCGTGGTGTTCAGTATCGCGATCGTGATGCTCGGGCTGTCCGCCGCGGTCGGCGGCACCTGGGTGGAACGCAACGGACCACGCAAGGCGATGTTCGTCGCGGCCTGCTTCTGGTCGGCCGGGTTTCTCGTCGGTGCCCTCGGGATCGGCACGGGCCAGCTCTGGCTGGTCTACCTCGGGTACGGCGTGATCGGCGGCATCGGGCTCGGGATCGGGTACATCTCCCCCGTTTCCACGCTGATCAAGTGGTTCCCGGACCGCCCCGGGCTCGCGACCGGCCTGGCGATCATGGGCTTCGGCGGCGGCGCGCTGGTCGCCAGCCCGCTGTCCCGGCAACTGCTCGGCCTGTACGACTCCGGCTACGACCCGAACGTCAGTACGTCGGTCGCGGGCGGCGGCGCGCTCGTCGGGCTGTTCCTGACGTTGGGCGTCGGGTACTTCGTGATCATGATGTTCGGCGTCTTCAACATCCGGGTGCCGGCCGACGGGTGGACGCCGGACGGGTTCGACGCGACCGCCGTACAGCAGAAGGCTTTGGTGACGAGCGGGAACGTTTCTGCGGCGAACGCGATCAAGACGCCGCAGTTCTGGTTCCTGTGGATCGTGCTGTTCTGCAACGTGACCGCGGGGATCGGGATCCTCGAGCAGGCCAGCCCGATGATCCAGGACTTCTTCCGCGGCTCCACCGGTACGTCGACGGTCGCCGTCGCGGCCGCGGCCGGGTTCGTCGGGCTGCTGTCGATCTTCAACATGGGCGGGCGGTTCGGCTGGTCGACGACGTCGGACGTCATCGGGCGGAAGCCGATCTACGCGATGTACCTCGGCGTCGGGATCATCGCGTACCTGCTGCTCGGGACCGTCGGGCACACCAGCACGGTGGTCTTCGTACTGCTCGCCGCGATCATCATCTCGTTCTACGGCGGAGGTTTCGCGACCGCACCGGCGTACCTGCGGGACCTGTTCGGGACGTACCAGGTCGGCGCGATCCACGGCCGGCTGCTCACCGCGTGGTCCGCCGCCGGGATCGCCGGACCGCTGATCATCAACGGTTTCCTCGACCACGAAGGCAAACCCGGCACCCTGACCGCGTCGGCGTACCGCCCCGCCCTGTTCACGATGGTCGGCGTCCTCGCGGTCGGCTTCGTCGCGAACCTGCTGATCCGCCCGGTCGCCGAACGGTTCCACGAGAAGTCCACGTCGAAGGCGGAGGCAGCATCATGAACCAGAGCGCACGCTTGGTGATCTCCTGGCTCCTCGTCGCCGTACTCCTCGGCTACGGCATCATCGAAACCCTGATCACCGCGGTAAAGATCTTCAAATAAAGCGAAAACGATCAAGTAGTCCGACGCAAGCGGCGGCACGATTGGTGGCATGACCACCGACGTGTTCGCCGCTTTCGTCTCGGTGCTGGCCGAGGCGCTGGACGAGGCAGGCCCGGCGTTCGCGGGTGAGGTCGGAGAGTTGTGTACGGCGAACCGGCTGGACGAGCTGATCGTCTGCCCGGGCGACAACGTCGAGGTGTACACGTCCGGCGGGATGATCGCGCACGTGCTGACGTTCGCGGCGTACCGCCGGACGCTGGTCGCCGGGGCGCTGCACGACGCGGGCTGCGACGACCTGGACAGCGGCGATCCGATTCGGTGGATCAGCTGATGGGCGCGGTGCTGGTGGCGGTCAACGTGGTGCACGAGCTGATCCGCGGGCCGACGCGGTGGACGGCGATCGACAAGCGTCCGGTGGAGGGGCCGGTTGGCGTCGGGGTGCTGGGGTTGGAGGGCGACCGCCAGTGCGACACGCGGTACCACGGCGGCGTGGACAAGGCGCTGTACGCGTACGCCGCGGAGGACGCGGAGTGGTGGGCGGCCGAGCTCGGGCGGGAGATCCCGCCGGGGTTGTTCGGCGAGAACCTGACGACGCGGGGGCTGGACGTCACCGGCGCGGCGATCGGCGAGCGGTGGCGGATCGGCTCCGTGCTGGTCGAAGTACGGTCGCCACGGACGCCGTGCGGGAATCTGTCGGGGCGGATGGGGATCAAGCGCTTCCACCAACGTTTCGCGCGCAGCGGGCGGGTGGGCGTCTACCTGAAGGTGTTGGAAACCGGCTCGGTCCAAGCCGGTGACCCCATCACGCTCGACGGAGGTGGGTGACGTCGCCCGCGGCCAGCGGGCGTGGGCCGTCGGGGGTGTCGACGATGAGCCGGCCGTCGTCGGCGAGGTCGCGGGCGGTTCCTTCGAGGAACGTGCCGTCGGGGAGTTCCACTCGTACTGCCTGGCCAAGGGTGGCGGAGAGTTCGCGGTACTCCGGGAGTACTACGGACGGGTCCCCGTCGGCGTCTACCCAGGACTGGTAGCGGGAGGCGAGTTCTCGCAGTACTGCCGCCATGATCGTCGGGCGGTCGGTGGTGGTGGCCTGCTCCAGGGCGAGGGATGTCGCGGCCTCGTGGGGCTTTTCGTCTTCGCGCAGGGTGACGTTGAGGCCGATGCCGATCACGGCTGCGGGCCCCTCGATGCGTTCGAGCAGGATCCCGGCCAGCTTGCGGTTCTCGACCAGTACGTCGTTCGGCCACTTCACCTGCGCCGGGACCTCGGCAACCTTCCGTACGGCGGCCGCCACCGCGAGAGGCACCAGCAGACCCAGCCACGGCCACCGTGCCGCGTCAACACTCGTTGGGCGCAGCAGGGCCGACATCAGCAACGCTGAGCGGGGCGGTGTGGTCCACGTACGCCCCAGCCGCCCGCGACCGGACGACTGGAACTCGGCAGCGACAACCAGCCCCTCAGGCTGCCCCTTTGCGGCCGCAGCCGCCACAACGGCGTTCGTCGACGGTGTCTCGCCAACAACGTCGATCTGCGTCCAGAACGAACCAGGACGCACCAACCGCCCCCGCAGGAACTTCTCGTCCAGCGGGGGCCGCTCCAGGTCGCTGAATCTCATCCGGTGTTCTGCAGACCTGCGGCAACGCCGGAAACGGTCAGCAACAGCAGCCGTCGGGTACGGACGATCTGCTGCTCGTCCAGCGAGTCATCGGTCCGCAGCGTCCGCAACGCTCGCAGCTGCAGGTAGCTGAGCGCGTCGACGTACGGGTTCCGCAGCTCGACCGCACGACCGAGCACACGCCGTCCTTGCAGCAGCCGCTCCTGGTCGAGGACCTTGAGCACCCACTCGGTCGTCAACGCGTGCTCGTCCAGCATCTGCTTGGTCAGCTCGGGCCGGTCACCCAGCTCGAGGTAGCGGCCGAGGATGCGCCGGTCCGTCTTGGCCAGCGACATCTCCGCGTTCTCCAGCATCACCTGGAACAGCGGCCAGTTCTGGTTGGCGTCCCGCAGCAGGTCGACGTCGCCGACCGCTGCCAGCGCCGTACCGAGGCCGTACCAGCCGGGAGCGTTCACCCGGGCCTGCGACCACGCGAACACCCACGGGATCGCCCGCAGGTCCTCCAGCGAGGACACCGCGACACCGCGCCGCGCCGGCCGCGAGCCGAGCGGCAGCTGCCCCAGCTCCTCCAGCGGCGTCACGGTGCTGAACCACTCCGCGAACCCGTCCGCCTTCACCAGCCGGTGGTACGCCGTCCGCGCCGCCTCGTCGAGCGTCTTCTCGACCACCGCGAACCGCTCGGCCGCGACGACGGCCCGCTCCTCGACGGCCGGCGTCGACGCCAGCAGGGTCGCCGCGGTCACCTGCTCGATGTGCCGTTGCGCGATCGGCGCGTTGCCGTACCGGGCCGGGATCGCCTCGCCCTGCTCGGTGAGCTTGAACCGGCCGGCCACCGACCCGGGAGCCTGCGCCAGGACGGCGCGGTTCGCCGGGCCGCCGCCCCGCCCGAGGGCGCCGCCGCGGCCGTGGAACAGGGTCAGCCGGATCGCGTTCCGCTGCGCCCACGCGGTGATCCGGGCCTGCGCGTCGTACAGCGCCAGCGTCGCGGAGACCGGGCCGACGTCCTTCGCGGAGTCGGAGTACCCGAGCATCACCTCGAAGCGCCGGTCGTTCGCGGTCAGCCGGTGCCGGACCCGGGTGAGCTGGATCGCGTTGTCGAGTACCTCGACCGAGTTCTGCAGGTCCTCGCCGGTCTCGAACAGCGGGACCACGTCCAGCTCGATCGGACGGCCGTCGAGCGCGGCGTCGGCCAGCTCGTACACGGCGGCCAGGTCGGCGGCGCTCCGGGTGAACGAGACGACGTACCGACGGCACGCCTGCGGGCCGAAGCGCTGCTGGATCTGCGCGATCACCCGGATGGTGGCGAGGACTTCCTCGGTCTGGTCGGACAGTTCACCGCCGCCGAGCACCTCCTCGAGCGCCTTGGCGTGGACCGCGGAGTGCTGGCGGATCTCCAGCTCGGCCAGGTGGAAGCCGAACGAGTTCACCTGCCAGATGAGCTGCTGCAGCTCGCCGTACGCCTGTCGCGGCGCACCGGCGGTGACCAGCGAATCCTGCAGGACCTTGAGCTCGTGCAGGAAGTCGGTGGACCGCGGGTACCCGAAGTCGGCGTCGCGGGACCGGGTCGCGGCCAGCCGGCGCGCGGCCAGCAGCAGCAGCTGCCGGTGCGGCTCGGCCGGCGAGCGGGTCTCGATGTCGGTGATCAGCTCCGGGTTGACCGCGCGCGCGTCCTCCAGGATCCGGCGGACCGGCGCGGACGGCGGGGTGGTCGCGGCGTCCAGCGTCAGCGACCGGCCGAGCGCCTCGGTGGCCCGCTCCAGCGCCTGCAGGACGTGGTCGGCCTGGATCTGCATCGCCTCGCGGGTGATCGCCGCGGTGACGTTCGGGTTGCCGTCCCGGTCGCCGCCGATCCACGAACCGAGGTGCACGAACGGCGCGACCACCGGCGTCCGGGTCCCGGCCGCGTCACCGGCGAGCGCGTCGTCGAGCCGGCGGTACACGTTGCCGACGACGTCGAACAGGGTCTCCTCGAAGACCGCCATCGCCGACCGGACCTCGTCCAGCGGCGTCGGCCGGCTGGTCCGGAGCTGCGACGTACGCCAGAGCACGTCGACCTGCTCGATCAGCCGGCGGCGGTTCTCCGCGAGGTCGCTGTCGCCGGCCCGCGGGTCGTGGCGCTCGTCGAGCAGCGAGGTGATCCGGCGGATGGTCGCCAGTACGGCGCGGCGCCGGGCCTCGGTCGGGTGCGCGGTCAGCACCGGGCGGAACTCCAGCCCGTTCAGCAACGCGCGGGCCTGCTGCTCGCCGCTGTCGCGGGTGATCTGCTCGACGGCCTGGGCCAGCTCGGACACCACCGCCTCGCTGCCGGCGCGGTCGCGCTCGCGCAGCACCCGGGCGCGGTGCAGCTCCTCGCTGAGGTTCGTCAGGTGGAAGTAGCAGGTGAACGCGCGGGCGACGTCCTCGGCGCGTTCGTGCGGCCACGACGCGACCAGCTCCTCGGCCGCCGCGCCGTCACCGGCGATGGTCAGCTCGCGCAGTTTCTCGACGTCGTCGAGCAGCGGCTGCCCGGCGTACTCGACGAGCACCTTGCCGAGGATCTCGCCGAGCAGGCGGACGTCGGCCCTGAGTTCTTCAGGCACCTCGAACCGCGCGCGGGTACGGGTCTCACTACCGGTCTCGGTCACGTTCGCCCACCCTATCGGCGGACGCCACTCCATGCTCGGGAGTCCGCCCACTGGAAGCCGATCGTGACCGTGCGTTCAGCGGGGTAGGTCTCCCGATCACGCGCCGTAGCGAGGAGGTGTCCGGTGCGGTAGCTCGGCGCGCCCCGCAGTAGGCGCGTGGTCGGGAGACCTACCCCACCTTCACAGTATGTGAATCAAACGTTTCGGAAACCGCCCGCGACGACCCGGGAAACGGTGCGGGCGAGCTCGGCCGGGGTGCGGTCGGTCGCGTCGTTGACCAGCATCCGGGCACACGTCTCGGTCATCGACGCGAGCAGTTCGGCGAGCACCGGGAGGTTCGCGTCCGGGTCGGTGACGTCCGGGAGCGCCTTCAGCAACGTCAGCCGGAGACTCTCCACCAGGAACGCGCGGGCCGCCCGGACCCGCGCCGCGATCGCCGGCGCGGCGCCGTACTGCGCCCCGAACACGATCCGCCAGGACTGCGGCTGCTTCGCGACCGCGGTCAGGAAAGCGGTCAGGCCGTCGCGGACGTGTTCCTCCGGCGTACCGACGCTCGGATCCGGGGGCAGCGCGCCGACGATCGTGATCACCAGGTGCTGCTCCTCGCGGGCGAGCAGGGCCAGCAGGAGCTCGTCCCGGTTCGCGAAGCAGTCGTAGACGACCGGCTTCGTCACCCCCGCGGCGTCCGCGACGGCCTGCATCGTCGTCGCGGCATATCCCCCGCCCGCGAACACCTCCAGCGCCGCGTCCAGGATCAGCGGACGACGCCGTTCCGGCCCGAGATGCGGTGCCCGCCGCCGTTTCTCAGCGTCCCCGACCACTTGACAAAGCTACAACACCGTAGGAAATTCCTACAGTCTGGTAGGAACTGCCGCGGGGGTGGTCGATGACCGAGCGAGGCAGTGCCGGCTGGCTCGAGTCCGAGGGTGTGACGGCCCTGGACGCGGGCGAGCTCGCTCGACTGGTCGACCGGACGTCGGAGCGGGAGCTTCGGCATCGACTCATCGGGGGAGTACGAGAGATCGCGTTGCGCGAGATCTTTCGCCGGATGCCGGAGTACCTCCGACCCGCCCGGGCTGCCGGGTTCGACGCTGTGATCAGCTGGCAGATCACCGGCGCGGGCGGGGCCGGTCGCACGGTCGACGAGTACTGGATCCACATCCACGACGGCCACTGCACCACCGTCGCCCCACAACCCACTCCCCCCGACATCTCGATCCGCACCGACCCCACCACCCTGCTCCGCATCGTCACCGGCAACGAGGACCCGATCCTCGCCCTCCTCAAACAACGCCTAACCGTCCGCGGCGACCTGGCCCAAGCCGCCCGCCTCCCAAAGCTCTTCAGCACCCACCCCTGAAGCCCCGGGTTGGTGCGGTGTAGTCCACGGGAGCTGTCAACGGTCGCGGGCTGGGGTTGGGTTCGACTGGGTGGTTCTAGGGGCTGCGGATGAGGCCGGAGTTGTGGTGGGGAGGGCTTGGGCTCGGGGTAGGGCTGGGTCGGTGGCGAAGCGGGTGGTGATTGCGTCTGGGAGGGGCTCGGGTGGCTGGTGTTCGAAGGTGCGGACGGCGGCCATGGTGCGGTCGCCCAGGGTGGCGCCGTAGCGGGCGGCCTCCTGGGTGAGGTCGCGGTGGGCGGTACGCCATTCGGCGAGGTGGGTGGGGAGTTCGGCGAAGCCTTCGGTGAGCATCGTGGTGGTTGCTTCGACGGCGGCGGGGCGGCTGGCGCGGGGGATCGCCGAGGTCGCGACCATCGCGTCGGCGGCGGCGGCCGCCGCGAGGTGCGGGTCCTTCAGTTGTTCGTCGGTGAGTGTGGTGTCGATCCGGGCGTGGTGTTCGACCCTGATCACCATGCCCTCGGCGACGAGCGCCTGGAGCTGGTCGAGGTCCGGTTCGGGAGGCGGCGGCCGGAACTCGATCTGGTCCAGCAGCACGTCCAGCCGGGCGAGTTCGTCGTTGGCCAGGGCGTTGGCGGTGTCGATGGTTCCGGCGCCGCCGGTGATGTCGGCGCGCCGGTTCTCCAGTTCCTCGGTCAGCTCGCGCTGCTTGGCCTCGTTGACGTCCCGGGCGGCGAACCCGGACTCGATGCTCCGGGCCAGGTGCCGGCGTACGCCGTGCCGCTGGTCCGCGCGCAGCGCCCGGTAGTCGGGGCGGTTCTCGACCAGCAGGTCCGCGGCCGCGTACGCCGCTCCGCCGTGGCCTTCGGCAACGAGCTTGCGCAGGACGTCCTCCTCGCGCGTGCCGGTGCGGGCGCCGATCGCGATCGCCATCGCCCGGGCCGCCGCGGTGTCGCCTTCGAGCTGCGGCGGCGTGAACCGGCCGAGGTCGTCGGACCGGCCGTTCTCCAGCAGGCCCTCCACCAACCGCGGTGTCGCGTTGGCGGCGTACGCGCGGGTCACCGCGGTCGCCATCCGGTCCCGCGCCGCGGCGTCCACCGGCGGCGGCAGCGCCGGGTCCGGTTCGAGGGCGTCGGCGGACCGGGCGACCAGCTCGGTCAGCGCACGGCGGGCGTCGGCCGACGGGTCGTGCCACCACGAGTCCCGGTGCCGGTGCTGCAGCGGCTTGCTGATCGTCGGCGACAGCCGCACCGGGAGGTCGAGGTTCTCGGCCAGCGGCGTGAGCCGCCGGACCAGGTCGTCGTCCAGGGCGAGCCGCTGGCCCGGCCGGAGCGACGAGATCCCCTCGACGGTGTCCTTCTCGACCAGCCGGATCACCCGCTGCGCGAGCCTGTCGACATCCTCGTTCGGCACTCCGCGAACCTATCTGCGGCGGAGGTCACAGGCGGTCCGGCGTACTGGCGCGTAGGCTGCCCGTTCATGGGAGAGACCGTGAACATCCACACCACCGCCGGGAAGATCGCGGACCTCGAGCATCGGCTCGACGAGGCCGTGCACGCCGGGTCGGAGCGTGCGGTGGAGAAGCAGCACGCCCGCGGGAAGAAGACTGCCCGCGAGCGGATCGAGCTGCTGCTGGACGAGGACTCCTTCTCCGAGCTGGACGAGTTCGCCCGGCACCGGTCGACGAGCTTCGGCCTGGAGTCGAACCGCCCGTACGGCGACGGCGTGGTGACCGGGTTCGGCACCATCGACGGCCGCCAGGTGTGCGTGTTCGCGCAGGACTTCACCGTGTTCGGCGGCAGCCTGGGCGAGGTGTTCGGCGAGAAGATCGTCAAGGTGATGGACCTGGCGATGAAGATCGGCTGCCCGCTGATCGGCATCAACGACTCCGGCGGCGCCCGGATCCAGGAGGGCGTGGTCTCGCTCGGGCTGTACGGCGAGATCTTCCGCCGCAACGTCCGCGCGTCCGGGGTGATCCCGCAGATCAGCCTGATCATGGGCCCGTGTGCGGGCGGTGCGGTGTACTCTCCCGCGGTCACCGACTTCACCGTGATGGTCGACGAGTCGTCGTACATGTTCATCACCGGCCCGGACGTGATCAAGACCGTCACCGGCGAGGACGTCAGCCAGGAGGAGCTCGGCGGCGCCCGGACGCACAACACCAAGTCCGGCAACGCGCACTACCTCGGCTCCGACGAGGAGGACGCGATCGAGTGGGTGAAGGCGCTCGTCGGGCACCTCCCGCAGAACAACCTCGAGGATCCCCCGGTGTACGACGTACCGGCCGACCTCGAGCCGAACGAGACCGACCTCGCGCTCGACACGCTGGTCCCGGACTCGCCGAACCAGCCGTACGACATGCACACCGCGATCGAGGCGGTCGTCGACGACGGCGACTTCCTCGAAGTACAGACGCTGTTCGCGCCGAACATGATCGTCGGGTTCGGCCGGGTCGAGGGCCGCCCGGTCGGCGTGGTCGCGAACCAGCCGATGCAGTTCGCGGGGACGCTCGACATCGACGCGTCCGAGAAGGCCGCGCGGTTCGTCCGGACCTGCGACGCGTTCAACCTGCCGATCCTCACGTTCGTCGACGTACCCGGGTTCCTGCCCGGCACCGACCAGGAGTGGAACGGCATCATCCGCCGCGGCGCCAAGCTGATCTACGCGTACGCCGAGGCGACCGTGCCAATGATCACCGTGATCACCCGCAAGGCCTACGGCGGCGCGTACGACGTGATGGGCTCGAAGCACCTCGGCGCCGACATGAACATCGCCTGGCCGACCGCGCAGATCGCGGTGATGGGCGCCCAGGGCGCGGTGAACATCCTGCACCGGCGCGAGATCGCCGCGGCCGAGGACGTCGAGACCCGCCGGCAGGAACTCATCACCGAATACGAGGACCACCTCGCGAACCCGTACATCGCGGCCGAACGCGGGTACGTCGACGCGGTCATCAAGCCGAGCGAGACCCGGGCCGAGATCGTCCGCGCCCTCCGCCTGCTGCGCACCAAGCGCGACACCCTGCCCCCGAAGAAGCATGGGAACATCCCACTGTGAAGGTCATCAAAGGCAATCCGACGCCCGAGGAACTGGCCGCGCTCGTCACCGTGATCGCGGCACGTGCCGCCACCCCCGCACCGGCGCCCGACACGGACCGCGCCAGCAACTGGGCGACGTACTGGCGCAACACCCGCACCCCGTTCCACCCCGGCCCCGGCCAGTGGCGGGCATCCGCGCATCCGTAGGTCCGGCAGCGGCCGGGCGGCTGCTCAGCGGCGGCGGAAGCGGACCAGCGGGTACGTCGCGGTGTTGCCGGTGGTGCGGATCGGGCCGGGGAAGGTGGTGGCGCCGTCGAGGACGAGGCCGTGGCGGGCGGCTACTGCGGTCAGGTGTGCGAGGGAGTCCTGGGAGCGGGAGTCGTCGGGGCCGCGGGTGTCGGCGTACCGGCTGGCGTCGGACTTCTCGGTGGTGGTGACGAAGACGCCGTCGGTGCGGAGTACGCGGGCGACCTCGGCGATCACCGGCTCGCTGTCGTCGAGCAGATGCAGGAGCCAGACCGCGACCACCGCGTCACACCGCCGATCTCCCACCGGAAGTCGTGCTGCGTCGGCCGCCGCCACATGCCCGGGAAGCCGTACACGAGCCCGGCGCAGCATCGCGGTCGAGAGGTCGAACCCGTGTACGAGGTTGCCTAGAGCAACAAGCTCCGCGCCGACAATCCCAGTCCCCACAGCCAGTTCCAGCACCCGACCTTCCTTCGGCAGCAGCTCGTTGACGGCGTGGGCGGCGGCTTGGGCTCGGGTGGGGCCGCCTCGGGTTTCGTCGTAGGTGGAGGCTACGGATTCGTCGTAGGTGTAGGGGTGCTGGGAGTTCCAGAGTTCGGGCCAGCTGCGGCCTACCTGGATCAGCATCCGGCGGAGCAGTGGGAGGGAGAGGCCGACGACGTTGTGGTAGTCGCCCTCGATCGCGGTCACGAACGGACCGCCCAGGCCGTCGACGGTGAAACCGCCGGCCACCGCGAGCGGTTCACCGGTGGCGACGTACGCGTCGATCTCCTCGTCGGTCAGGTCCGCGAACTGCACCTTCGTCGACGACAGTTCGCGCAACTCCTGCTTGGCGTTGGTGTCGATCAGGCAGTGCCCGGTGTGCAGTACGCCGCTCCGCCCGCGCATCGCCCGCCAACGCTCGCGTGCCACGGCCGGCGTACCGGGCTTGCCGTACGGTTCCCCGTCGAACTCCAGCACCGAGTCGCACCCGAGCACGGTCGCGTGATCGGTCAGCCCGGCGACAACAGCCCGCGCCTTCAGCGTCGCGAGCAGCCGGGCGAGTTCGCCGGGGCTCTCCGCGGTGATGTGGTCCTCGTCGACGCCGGAGACGATCACCTCCGGCTCGATCCCCGCGCTGCGCAGCGTCTTCAGCCGGGCCGGCGACGCCGACGCCAGCACGAACCGGATGCTCACAGCTTCGCCAGCGCGCGACGCAGCGGGTCGAGCCCGATCGACCCGAGGTTGAGCGCGTCCCGGTGGAACTCGCGCAGGTCGAACGCGGATCCCTTGCGCTGCTTGGCTTCCTCGCGCGCCTGCAGCCAGATGCGTTCGCCGACCTTGTACGACGGCGCCTGTCCAGGCCAGCCGAGGTACCGGTTCAGCTCGGCCTGCAGGAACTCCGTCTCCATCCGGCAGTGCGCGCGCAGGAACTCGAACCCGAGCGCGGCGTTCCACCGCTCCCCCGGCCGCCAGCCGAACGGGTTGTCCCGCGGCACCTCCAGCTCCAGGTGCATGCCGATGTCGACAATCACCCGCGCCGCCCGGAACCCCTGCGCATCCAGCATCCCGAACCGCGCGCCCGGGTCCTCGAGGTACCCGAGCTCCTCCATCAGCCGCTCGGCGTACAGCGCCCAGCCTTCGCCGTGGCCGGAGACCCAGCAGGCGATCCGCTGCCAGCGGTTCAGCAGGTCGGTGCGGAGCATGGTCTGCGCGACCTGGAGGTGATGCCCCGGCACGCCCTCGTGGTACACGGTGGTGACCTCGCGCCAGGTCGCGAACTTCTCGACGCCGTGCGGCACCGCCCACCACATCCGGCCGGGCCGGGTGGTCAGGTCCTCGCTCGGCTGCGTGTAGTAGATCGAGCCGTCCGAGGTCGGCGCGATCATGCACTGCAGCGTGCGGATCTCGTCGGCGATGTCGAAGTGTGTCCCGCCGAGCTCCACAACGGCAGCGTCGGACAGCTGCTGCATCCAGTCCCGGAACGCCTCCTTGCCGCGGATCGTGCGGGCCGGGTCGTCGTCGAGCAGCGCGGCGGTGGCCTCGATGTTCCGCTCGCCGCCGTTCAGCCCGGCGGCGATGTCCTGCATGTCGTTCTCGATCCGGGCCAGCTCCTGCCAGCCCCAGGCGTACGTCTCCTCCAGGTCGACCTTGGCGCCGAGGAAGTTCCGCGAGGCCAGCTCGTACACCTCACGCCCGCACGCGTCCCGCTCCGGCGCCCGCGGCGCGAGCTCCGTGGTCAGCCAGTCACCGAACTGCTGGAACGCCTTCCGCGCCGACGCGGCCGCCGCCTCCACGGTCGGCTTCACAGCGCCGGACGGCGCCTGCGCGGCCAGTCCGGCGAAGAAGTCGTCGCCCTCGGCACCGGTCCAGCTGGCGATCCGGTCGGCCAGCCCGGTCACCTGCCGGACCGCGGACACCCGGCCCTGCGCGGCCTGCTCGAGCAGCGTGTCGCGGTACCCGTCGAGCGTCGTACCGATCTGGTTGAGCCGGATCGCGACCACCTCCCAGTCCTGCTGGGTTGCCGTCGGCATCAGGTCGAACACCTGCCGGAGCGCGGCCGGTACCGACGAGATCGCGTTCAGCTGGTGCTGCGGTACGCCGGCCTCGTACGTCTCCAGCTGCAGCCCGAGGCGCTCGGCGAACGCGTCCTTGGCGACCTCCTCGCGCGGGCTCGCCGGCTCGATCGCGCGGGCCTCGGCGAGCGACCGCCGGGTCAGGTCGATCCGGGCCGCGAACCCGGCGGGGGTGAAGTCCGGCAGCTCGTGGTCGTGGCCGGCGATGCCCATCTCGGTGGCGCCGATCGGGTCGAGGACGACGTCCTGCTCGAGGTGCCGTTCGGCGAGCTGGTCGATCGGGCTGTTCGGTGTGGTCACAGGCCGACCCTACCCGTCAGGGGTCGCGCGGGCTGACCCGTTCGGCGGCCGATACTGTGGCGGTCGCTGAACGCCAGCACGAGGGACGAGAGGAACGGCGCGTTGAGCCAGCCACCCTATGGGCCGCCGGGCCAGAACCCGCCGTACCAGCAGCCGGGGCCTCCGCCGCCGCAGGGACAATACCCACCGCCGCAGGGTCAGTACCCACCGCCACCGCAGCCACCGCAGTACGGCGCTCCGCAGTACGGGCAGCCGCAGTACACGCCGCAGTACGGCCCGCCGCAGCAGGGTCCGGGCTTCGGGTGGGGGCCGAGCTTCGGTCCGGGTCCGGGTGGTCCCGGCTGGCAGCCGCCGCGGCCGCGGAAGAAGTCGAAGGCCCCGCTGATCGTGCTGTTCGCGCTCGTCGCGGTCGGGATCGTCGGCGGCGGGCTGATCAGCCTGCTGAAGAAGGCCTCCGAGGACGTCACGACGCCGCCGGTGACGCCGAGCCGGTACACCCCGAAGCCGACCGCGTCCCCGACCGGGCGGCCGACCTCGACGTCGACCGGCTCGCCGACGCAGGCGTCGAACGAGACGATCGTCGGGAAGAACGCGATCTACACCGTCGGCAAGATGGCCTCGGTGGGCTGCAAGGAGCCGAAGGTCCGGCCGAACACCGCGAAGAACGCGGCGGCGTACTGGGCCGCGCTCAAGCCCTGCCTGGACAAGTCGTGGAAGCCGCTGGTCGAGAAGGCCGGGTACACGTTCGACTCGCCGCAGATGACGTACTGGTCCGGGACGACCGTCACCAACCCGTGCGGCGGCGGTGCGATCAACGTGCCGTTCTTCTGCTCGGCGAACAACATGCTGTACATGAAGGTCGACGTGTTCGTGGAGGCGTACACCGAGTACCCCGGCGACCCGATCGCGCAGGCGTACGCGCGGATGTGGTACTCGCGGTCGCTCGCGCACGAGTTCGGCCACGGCGTACAGAACATGACCGGCATCCTGCAGGCGGCGAGCAAGCTGCGCTACGCGCAGTCCGACTACGCCGGCCAGACCCGGATGACCCGGCGGATGGAGCTGCAGGCGAACTGCTTCGCCGGGGTGTTCCTGGCCGCGAACAAGGCCAGCTACCCGATCAACGGCAACATGCTGTACGTCTGGAACAAGTACGTCGTCACCGCCGGCGACAAGCCGGAGGAAGGCGACCACGGCAGCGTGGCGAGCCAGGGCCGGTTCATGGGTCAGTCGTTCAAGACCGGCAACCCGGCCAGTTGCAACACCTTCTCGGCGTCACCTTCGAACGTCAGCTGACAGCTCCGGCGGCGCGACCTGCTGCCAGGAATCGAACAGGATGTCGTGCAGTTCGTCGGCATCCTCCAGCGCACCGAGGCGGGCTCGAACCCAGTTCGAGCCCGCTTCGTGTTTCGGTACCCAGAACTTCTCCGGCTCCGCGGCGATCAGCTCCTCACGCTCCAGCCGCGGGCAACGCACCGCGAACGACGTCCGGTCATCGGGCACCGTGACGAACATCCGCCCCGCGACGTCGAACGTCGGGTGCCCCCACCGCTGCTTCTCCACGGTCTCCGGGAAAGACAGCGCGATCCGCCGTACGTCGTCTGCATCGAGCACCCTCACACTGTAGAACGCCGACGCCCCGGCAGCAGAAACAGGCTAGAAGGATTAAAGAAGAGACAGGGCTATTCAGAAGTCCCGGCTGAGCTTTCGAGAAAGAGATCAAAGAAAGAGCAGAAAGAAGACTGGCGGCTGCCTTCCCTGCTCAGCCAGGCCGTCCGAGTCGTGGCAAACGGCCCGCACCCCTTGCGCCGAGTCGTGAGAAGAGGCGCCAGAAACCAGCCATAATCCACGACTCGACGACCAGGTGCGAGCCGTTCGCCACGACTCGGTGGGAGCGGCCGTGAGACCCGGCCACCACTCTATGAGGATTATTCAGAAGTCTCGGCTGAGCTTCGAAACTTCATACAGGTGGGTCGATGCGGTATCACACTACGCTCGGGCTCGGGGGTTTCGAGTTCAAGAGAATGCAGCTGCCGCTCAGGAGGCGGTATCGCACCGGCCGAAGATCACCCGAGTTCCCGCGGCGTGGAGTTCTTCCACGTTGCGCTTAAGAAGTTCCATTGTTGTCAGCGACACCTGCCGCCCGGCGGCCCGGGAGGAGAAGCCCGACGACCGCACCGGCCGCGACCACCGCGGCGCCGGTCCACACGGCCGGCACCAGGCCGTCGACGTACTGGACCGGCGACCCGTAGGAACCAGCCGACGCGAAGACGGATGCCAGTACGGCGACGCCCATCGCGACGCCCACCTCGCGGATCGTGTTGTTCGTCCCGGAGGCCACGCCCCGGTCGGCCTCGGACGCGCTGGCCATCACCACGCTCGCGGACGGCGCGAACGTCAGCCCCATGCCGACCCCGGCCAGGACGAACGGCGCGACCATCTCGCCGTACTGCGTGGTCGCGGTGGTGATCAGCGCGATCCAGGCGAGCGCGGCCGCGAGGAACGCCTGCCCGGTCACGATCAGCGTCCGCGCCCCGACCCGGTCGACGATCAGGCCCGCGATCGGCGCGACCACGAGCGGCGCCGCGGTCCACGGCAACGTCCGGACGCCGGACTGGAACGGCGTGAACCCCTGCACGACCTGGAAGTACTGCGCGAGCAGGAACACCGACCCGAACACCCCGACCGCAAACGTGAACGCCAGTACGTTCACCACGCTGAACGCGCGCACCGTAAACAGCCGCAGCGGCAACATCGGCGACGCCGTACGACGCTCCCAGCCGAGGAACGCGGCCAGCAGCACACCGCCCGCGATCAGCGTGCCGACGACACCGCCTGACGTCCACCCGTCGTCGGCGCCGTGCACGACACCCCAGACGACGGACAGTACGCCGCTTGTCGCGAGGACCAGGCCGAGCGGGTCGAGGCGCCGCGACGTACCGGTGGACTCGGTCAGGACGCGCGCGGCCAGGATCACCGCGACGACGCCGACCGGGACGTTCAGCCAGAAGATCCACTGCCAGTTCAGCCCGTCGACGACCGCGCCGCCGACGACCGGGCCGACGGCCACGCCGAGCCCGGAGATGCCACCCCAGATGCCGATCGCGGCACTCCGCTGCTTCTCCGGTACGGCGTCCGCGAGCAACGTCAGCGACAGCGGCATCACGGCCGCGGCGCCGATGCCCTGGATCGCCCGCGCGGCGGTCAACATCCACGGCTCGGTCGCCAGCGCGCACGCCGCGGACGCGAGCGTGAACAGCGTGATCCCGGCCAGGAACATCCGTCGCCGGCCGAGCCGGTCGCCCACCGCGGCCGCGGTCAGCAGCAGCGCGGCGAAGGCCAGCGTGTAGGCGTTCACGAACCACTGCAGGTCGGACAGCGACGCGTTGAGTTCGTGCTTGATCACCGGGAGTGCGTTGGTCACCACCAGGTTGTCCAGCGTGACCATGAAGGTCGGGATCCCCACCGCCGCGAGCACCACACCGAGCCCGCGCGTGACCGTTGTCTGCCTCTCGTCGAGAGCGGTCGATGTCATCTCGTACCCCTTGTTGTAATTGACTGATAACAAGCTCGATCACGAGAGTATGCATTGACTGATAACATGTCAACCGACGAGGGGAGAACACGTGAGTCCCAAGGTGCGGCTGACCGCGAAGGAACGCGGCGACGAGGTCCTGCAGGCGGCGGTACGGGCGTTCGCCGCGTCCGGGTACGAGGGCACCAAGACCGACGAGATCGCGCGCCTGGCCGGCGTCTCACAGCCCTACGTGATCCGCCTGTTCGGCACCAAGCAGCAGCTGTTCCTGGCCGCCGTCCGCAGCGTGTGCGAGCGGATCGAGCAGATCTTCCGCGAGGCCGCCGCCGAGTCCCCCGAGCTGATCGCACTCGGCAAGAACTACGAGCGCCTGCTGGCCGAACGCGAGCTGCTGCTGGTCCTCCTGCACGGCTTCTCCGCCAGCGGCGACCCGGTGATCGGCGACTGCGTCCGCGAACGGTTCGGCAGCATCTACCTGCTGATCCGCGAGCTCACCGGCGCCACCCCGCAACAGGCCCGCGAGTTCCTGTCCGCCGGCATGCTGATGACCGTCATGTCCGCGATGCAGGTCCTCGGCCCGAACGCGATCCCGCTGCCCTGGGCCGCCGAGATCGGGAAGACGTTCGGCTAGTCGCGGTTCAGCTTCTGGCCGGCCGTCAGCCAGATGGTGACGGCGGTGAGAGCGATCGCGGCAGATGTGACGGCGAGCGAGCCGGGGACGTTCGCGTGATGGACCAGCGCGGCGGCTCCGGCGATCAGCCCGGTCAGCAGCGTGGCTGTTGCTGCGGGCAACCACCAGCGCTGGAGCGCGGCCCGGTGCACGCGGGCGTACGACGGGAGCTGGGCCGCGAAGGACGTCGCCAGGTGCAGGATCACCAGGGCCGCTGCGGTGAGGATCAGGCCCCCCGTGATCGTGGACGGCGCACGCATGATCCAGCCGAGCGCGATCACCAGCATGAACACCAGCGCAGCCACCGAGTCCGGGAGCACGACGGCCGCCAGCAGCAGCGGTACGCCGACGTACGGGACGAGGTCGAGCTGATCCCACGGCTGCACCGCCGACACGACAAGCGCGATCGCGCCGGTCACCGCGATCACCAGGCGGGCGAGCAGCACCGTACGACCGGAGGAGCGGAGCTGCGCCAGCCAGAGCGTGATCTTCTCGTCGGCGCTCATGAGCGGATCCTCGGTGCCGCGGACAGGCGGGCGGCGTCGCGCAGTACCTCGTCGAGTGTCCCGGAGCCCTGCCAGGGCACGGTCGGTACGCCGAGGTCGCTGAGCCGGTCGAGGTCGCGCCGGCGTTCGAGCAGGCGCAGCCGCCACGCGAGCGGCCAGGACCGTGCGTCGTGGACGTCGACGTCGATGATCGACGCGACGTCCGGCGGCAGCGTGTCGATCGCGATCACGGTGCAGCCGGAGTGCACGAGCGTGACGATGTAGCCGAGCATCGTCTGGCGCAGCAGCGGGCTGAGCACCAGGACCAGGCTGTCGGAGCGGACCCGGTTCCGCCGGGCGAGTTGCTCCTCATCCTGCTGGCGGCCGCGCCGGTCCGCGTGCACGAGGGTGTCGAGGATCCGGCGCAGGTGCCCGCGACCGCTGCCGGACCGGACGCCGCGGAACAGGCTGCCGGTGTCGATCAGCCGGACGCGGTCGCCGTTGCGCAGGTAGTGCTCGGCGATCGCCGCGGCCGCCCGGACCGCGGTGTCGAGGCTCGACGAGCGGCCGTCGATGCCTTCGCTGATACCGATCTCGCCGCCGGTGTCGACCATGATCACGACCTCGGTGTCGCGGTCGGACCAGGTCGACGTGACGTGCAGTTCCTGCGTCCGCGCCGACACCGCCCAGTTGATCCGGCGCAACCGGTCACCGGTCCGGAACGGCCGGACGCCGGCCAGCTCCGTCCCCTCACCCGGCCGCCGCGACCGGTGCAGCCCGACCAGCCCAGCCGGCCGCGGTACGGCGTCCACCGCCTCGAAGCCCTCGCGCAACGGCAGCGTCGTCACCGCCTGCTGCTCGGCCGACGTCACCTGGACCCGGTACGCCCCGATCGCCGACGTCACCGTCACCGTTGGCCGCTCCAACGACCGCAACCCCCAGCGCTTCGACCGGACGCCGACCTCCAGCGTCACCTCACCGTCCGCGACAGGTTCCGCGATCGCGGCCTGCGGCGGGTCGTACTGGAACCACAACGTCCGCGGCAACGCCGCCACGATCAGGTCGATGTCCGGGTCCACGTCGCCGGGCACCCGCAGCCGGTACGTCGTACCCTGCCCCTCGAACAGCACGTCCGCGTCCAGCTCGGTGTGTACGTCGGGGTGCGTGTGCGGTCGGAAGTACCGCCCCCAGACCGCGAGGAACGCGATCGGCAACCCGAACACCGCCGCATCCGGCCGGCGCAACAACACCGCGACCCCGAGCAGCACCGCGGCGACACAAACGGCCCGGATCTGCGCGTGGGTAGGGCGCCACCTCATCGCGCGACCGCGACAGTGGGCGGCGCGGGCACCGACCCCAGCACGGTGCGTACGACGGTCGCGCCGGTCACCTCGTGCAGCCAGAGCTCCGGACGGACGGTGATCCGGTGCGCCAGCGCGGCCACGGCGACCGCCTTCACGTCCTCGGGTACGACGTAGTCCCGGCCCTGGATCACCGCGTACGCCCGCGCCGTCAGCAGCAACGCCAGCGAACCACGCGGCGACGCCCCGACCAGCACCTGCGAGTCGCGACGCGTCGCGGTCGCGAGGTCAACGCAGTACTGGCCGACAGTGTCGTCGACCGTCACGGTCTCGACGGCACGTTGCGCGGCGAGCAGCCCGGCCGCGTCGGTCACCGCGTCGACGGACTGGTCCTCGCGGCGACGGCTCATCCGCCGGCGCAGTACCTCCCACTCCTCGGCCGGGCTCGGATACCCGAAGCCGATCCGGAGCATGAACCGGTCGAGCTGCGCCTCGGGCAGCGGGTACGTGCCCTCGTACTCCACCGGGTTCGCGGTCGCGAGCACGTGGAACGGCGTCGGCAGCGGGAACGTCTGGCCCTCGACCGTGACCTGGTGCTCCTGCATCGACTCCAGCAGCGCGGCCTGCGTCTTCGGCGGCGTCCGGTTGATCTCGTCGGCGAGCAGCAGCCCGGTGAAGATCGGGCCCGGCCGGAAGACGAACTCGGACTCCTTCTGGTCGTACACGAACGCGCCCGTCACGTCCGACGGCAGCAGGTCCGGCGTGAACTGCACCCGCCGGAACTCCAGCCCGAGCGCCTGCGCGAACGACCGCGCGGCCAGCGTTTTCGCGAGGCCCGGGTAGTCCTCCAGCAGCACGTGCCCGCCGGCCAGGATGCCGGCCAGCACCAGCTCGAGCGCCTCGCCCTTCCCGACGACGGCCTGACCGACCCGCTCCAGCACCTGCCGGCTCAGCCCGGAAACCTCTGCGAGCGTCAGCTCCTCAGTCACTATCCCTCACAGGTTCTCGATGGTGTGGATCGCGCTCTCGATCTCGTCGAGGGACGCGGTGCGCTTGTCGTCGCCGGTGATCAGCGACCAGAGCTTGTCGCCGGTGAGCTCGCGGGCCTTGTCCGGCTCGCGGTCGGGATCGATGCCGTGCCGGTGCACCAGGCGGTCGGTGGCCAGCTCCAGCAACAGCGGGCGGATCCGGCGGGCGAACGTCTGCGAGCCTTCACCGGCGCGGCGTTCACGGCTCGACTCCTGCAGCCAGGTCGCGAGGAACTGGGTCCGGTTGTCGCTGTTGCGGATCCTGAGCGCGGCCAGCCGGTCGTCGTGCCGGCCGGGCCAGTTGGTCTCCAATACCTCCGGCATCAGCAGCCGGATCGCGAGCGATACCAGCCCGGCGCCGAGCGCGGCCACCACGAACCAGAGCGGTCGCGGCGCCATCCCGGCGGCGCCGAAGATCCCCACCAGCACGAGGCTGGCGAGGACGGCAATGCCGAGGTGCTGGATCAGCATCTTGTTCGGCAGCCGCCGCTTCTTCACCTCGGGCGGCGGACCCTTCTCCTCCAGCGCAGACCAGCGGTACGTCATGGGGCGACCTCGACGTGGGCGAGTTCTTCGCGGAGCCGGAGCAGGGCTGCCCGGGCGGTCGCGCGGGCCTCCTCGGTCGAGCCGTGGGTGGAGTACCGCGCCTCCCGGTACAACTGCCCGAGCCGGACCAGCTCAGGCTCGGAGATCCCGCCGACGCCGAGCACCCGGACGGTGAACTCGGCCGGCGTCTCGGACGGCTCGCGCGCAACACCCGCGGACGCGGCCGCCTCCTCGAGCGCGACCCAGCACGCGATCACCGCGTCGCTCGCCGTACCGGTGTCGATCTGCGCGAGCCCGGTGTCGACGGCCTCGGCCAGCCGCTCGGCCTTGACCCGCTCCCAGTTGTCGTCCGCGGGCTCCACCTTCGGCAGCCGGATCCGGCGGACGACCCGGATGATCACGAGCAGGACGGCGACCAGCACCGCCGCGATGATCAGGTACACGATCGCCTGCCACAGTCCGAGCAACCAGCCGGGCGTCTCGTGCTGCGGCAGCATGCGCGGCGACGGCGTGCCCTGGGACGGCGGCGTCTGGGTGACGATCCGGGTCGGCAGCGGCCGCGGACTCGCCTTCAGCGTGCTGTCGCTGACCGGCCGCACCGGCCCACTCGCCGACGCGAGCACGACGAACCCCGCCACCACGATCCCCACGAACACCACGACAGCCGCCGCGAGCGCACCCCTACGCTGCGTCTGCATCTGGGCAGGTTACCCCCTCAGAAGCCCGTGTCGAGGAACGGAAGACGAGATGTGGAAAACGCTTCCGAGGTTACGGCGAGGGTGCCTGGGGTGTGTTCGGTGACCAGGCCCGCATGGCCGAGTCGTGCGAGTGACGGGCGGCCGAGGTAGACCGCGCCCAGGTCGCGGACGTCGAGAGTGAGGTCGGCGTCCCGCTGGACCTGCTCGCAGGCGGCGCCGTCGGTACCGCCGGTCAAGTGCCAGTGGCCGGCGTTCCACGGCAGGAACTCGTCGACGACGTCGATCACCACGTCGATGTCCCGCGCGTACGTCCGACCGGCCAGCGCGCGGCCGACGTCCACCGGGCGGACCCACAGTCCGTCCCGGGTGACCGCGCCCGGCGCCCGCGGATCGAGCAGCAGGTCCAGCAGCGGGTCGTCGGACGCGAGCATCTCGCAGTGCGTCTGGCTGAGCAGGTCCGGCTCGAGCAGGTATCGCCAGAGCGCGGCGTGCGACGCGAGATCCACCGCATGCACCCGCTGTACGTCGACGTACCCCTTGTCGGCGCGCTTCGTCCGGTAGTGCGCGAAGCCGGTGAGCTCGCCGTCCCGTTCCGCGACGACGCACCGGATCTTGGACGCGTTCGCGATGTCGCTGACCACGGTCGCGCTGATCGTGTACTGCTGCCAGTTCTCGTTGTGCTGGAACATCCCGGGCCGCTCGAGCGCGAGCCGGTTCCGCAGCTCCGCGCAGCGCGCGAGGCTCTCGGCGGCCTCGACGTACCGGATCCGTACGTCGTCGATGCCGGCCACCGGGCGCAGTCCCCGGGACGCCTTCGGTACGACGATCTCCTGGTGGTCCGAGGCCAGCCCGTACCCGAACCGTGGGTAGATCACCGGCTCGCTCGCGGTCAGCGCCGCCAGCGGCTCACCCGCCTCGTACACATCCTTCAATTGGGCACGCATCAGGTCCCGCAGGATCCCGCGCCGCCGGTGCGTCGGCCGGACGCCGACCATCGTCACGCCCGCGGCCGGCAACTGCCCGCCCGGCACCGCCAGCGGGAGCGAGAACGTGCCGGTGTGCCCGACCAGCTGACCGTCCGCACGCGCGACGATGCTCCGCTCGCGCTCCCAGATCCGCCGCTCGGATTCGTACTGCTCGTCGGTCCACGGCGCCGAGAACGCCATGTCCAGCAGCTCCAGCAACTCGCCCCACTCGCCCGCGAAGGGCCCGATCTCGATCGCCATGGTCCTTGCCTACCAGAAGATCGCGGCCCGCCGCCTCTGGTTTCAGGACACGCCGTACCGATGGACTGATGAAAACCGTTTTCATATAATGTGCGCATGACCGCCCGAGCGAAAACTCCGTTGTCCTTGTTGGTGGGGCTTTCCGCGACCCTGCGGGAGCCTGTCCTGGAGGCGATGACCGACGCGACCACAGTGGTCGTCGAGGTGGACCAGGACGAACTCCCCGGTCGCGGCGTGCTGTCCTGGCGGGTGCGCGACTCGTCCGGGCCGATCGACGCGGGCGAGTTCACAGTCGGCGACGACTGCGGCGCGTGCCAGCTGATCGAGTCGCTGGTGCCGCTGCTGGAGACACTCGTCGACCGCGCGCACTGGGACCACATCGTGCTCTCGGCGCCGCCCGCGATGGAGGCCCGGCCGCTGGTCAGCACGCTCGTCGCGGTGCTGCCCGAGATCGTCGTCGACACGGTGACCTGCGTCGTCGACGCCGTACTGCTGGTCGCGCAGCTGTCCGGTGACGAACTGCTCGCCGAGCGCGGCCTCGCCCTCGGGTTGCCGGACCGGCGCAACGTCGCGGAGCTGACCGCCCGCCAGATCGAGTACGCCGACGTGTGCGTATTGGCGAACGCGCATCGCAGTACGGCGCCCGAGCGGCTGGAGCACCTGCTCGAGCACCTGAACCCGCGGACCGCCGTGGTGCCGGCGGGCGTGTCCGGCGTACCGGACGGTCAGGTCGCGCGGACCGGGCGGTTCGACTTCGAGGCGGCCGAGGCGTGGGCCGGCGAGCTGGCGACGTCGGACCGGGTGCAGCCGAGCGACGACGGCGTGACGACGGTGCTGTGGCGGTCGACCCGGCCGCTGCATCCGGCCCGGCTGAACGACGCGCTCGAGGACATCGTCAACGGCGTCGTCCGCAGCCGCGGCGTGGTCTGGCTGGCGAACCGCCCGACGCAGCGGGTGCGCTGGGAGTCCGCGGGCTACAGCGCGTCGCTCGGGATGCTGGGCGAATGGTCGGACACCGAGCACCTGGCCGAATGCACGGTGGTCGCGACCGGCATGGGCCTGGATCCGGCACGGCTGCAGGCGATCCTGGACGCCTGCCTGCTGACCGAGTCGGAGCTCACGAGCCTCGACTGGGACAACCTGGAGGATCCGTTCGCCGGGGTCTTCTAGCCGAGTAGCGGGAGACGCTTGGCGTGCGGGCCGAGCATGTCGTGGTCGGCCTCGTCCAGCGGCACCCGCCCGGTCGCCTTCAGCACGTACGTCGTGGTGTCCCACGCGATCACGTCCCACGCGTCCGGGCCGAACAGCCCGTCCAGCGTTCGCGCGGTGACCTGCAGCGCCTCGGGATCCGGCTCCGGGGCGGCCGGCAGGCCCACGGTCAGGTCGAGGTGGTGAACCGTTGCCTCGAGCACCAAGGTGGCGACGAAGTCGGAGGCGCGCAGCACATGCCCCTGGGTCTCGATCCGGTGGCCCTTCGTCGCCAGCCCCATCGCGGCCGCCCGGACCGCCGCCTCGGACACCTCGCGCCAGTGCTGCACCAGCATCGCGGGTCTCCGGTACGCCGACGCGACGGTCCGCACGAAGCTCGTGTCGCCCTGCGCCGGGACGTCGGCCCAGTAGCTGACGAAGTCCCGGTCCGGCTCCACCACGGCCGGGCTGGCGAACGCGGTCAGCGCCCGCTCCGCGTCGTACAGCAGATGGACCAGCAACGGCGCGACGGGCATCCCCGGGCAGCGGGTCTCGCGCGCGAAGTCCGCGTCGCTCAACCCCTGCACCGTCTCGGTCAGCCGCCCGTACGCCCGCCCCAACGTCGCCGCCAGTCCCAGCGGCAACGCGCCACGCTCGGGTGCCCTCATCCCGGCCCTCCTCGATGTGCTCTCTCCGAACTTAACCCGAGAGCACGCCGAGGTGTTCCGGCCCTGTCCCACTCACCAACCTGCGCAGGCAGCCGATCGCCGCGACCGGCGGAGCGTGAACCGCGCGGGCGACAGCTGGTTGGTGAATGTTGGCGGACCGCCAGGCCATCACAATTGCGGCTTCGCCGCGGCCGTGAGCGAGAAGGGGCCCGAGTTCGGTGGATTGTGATGGTGTGGAGATCCGCCTGCTACGACCGGGCCGTGTCCAGGTGTGCGGCGGCGATCGCCTCAAGGTGGCTCAGGTCGGAGGCGACCGTCGCGAACGTGTACCCCTGGGCCAGGCGCTGCTTGGCCGACTCGCCGTCGAAGGTGTGGATGCCCGCCGCCACGCCTGCCTCGCGTGCGGTCCGCGCGATCACCGCGAGCGCCTCCTCGAACGGCTCGTCCACCTCGGGATCGCCCGGGAACCGCGCGCCCAGCGCGAGGCTGAGGTCCGACGGCCCGACGTACACGCCGTCCAGACCGGGCGTCGCGCAGATCTCCGCGACGTTCCGCAGCCCCGCCGGCGTCTCGATCATCGCCAGTACGACGGTCGCCGCGTTGCTCTCGGCCGGCACCGGCCCGATCCGCAGCGCCGCCCGCATCGGCCCGAACGACCGCGCCCCGACCGGCGGGTACTTCGCCGCCCGCACCGCCCGCGCCACGTCCTCGGTACCGTCGACCAGCGGCACGATCACGCCCGCCGCCCCGGCGTCCAGCGCCCGCCCGATCGGCGTCGGGGCGTTCGCCTCCACCCGGACCAGCCCGACCGACGGCCGCGGCCCGATCGACGACCCCGCGTCGATCGCGAGCAGCCCGTTCACCAGCCCCTGGTACCCGATCAGCCCGTGCTGCCCGTCCAGCACCACGTAGTCGTACCCGAGCCGCCCGATCCGCTCGGCAGCGGCCGGCGAGTCCAGCGTGACCCAGTACCCCACGAGCTGCTCACGAGCCCGGACCCTCGACGCGAAATCGTTTGCATTCATGGATCGGACACTATCTACACCGGCGGTACGCCGTGCCTGCGGTGCGAGAACGTCCGGTCCTTGGACTGCGCCGCGGCCAGCCGGGCGATCAGGTCGGCGCGCAGGTTCTCCGGCTCGACGATCGCGTCGATCACCAGGTCCGCGGCCAGCCGCAGGATGTCGATGTCGGTCTCGTACTCCTCACGGAGCTTCGCGACGTACTCGACCCGCTCGCCCTCGTCGGCGATGTCCTGGATCTTGTTGTAGTACACGGCGTTGATCGCCGCCTCCGGACCCATCACCGCGATCTTCGCGGTCGGCAGCGCGACGCAGGCGTCGGGCGAGAAGCCGGGACCGCACATCGCGTACAGCCCGGCGCCGTACGCCTTCCGGACGATCACCGACACCGTCGGCACGGTCGCCTCGGACACCGCGGTGATCATCTTCGCGCCGTGCCGGATGATCCCGGCCCGCTCCACCTCGCTGCCGATCATGAAGCCCGGCACGTCGCACAGGTACACCAGCGGCACGTTGAACGCGTCGCACAACCAGATGAACCGCGCGGCCTTGTCGGCGGAGTCGACGAACAGTACGCCGCCCTTCACCGCCGGCTGGTTCGCGACGATCCCGACCACCTGCCCCGCGAGCAGTCCGAACCCGACCACCAGCTCCGGCGCGTACGCCGGCTTGATCTCGAAGAACGTGTCCGCGTCCAGCACCGCGTCGATCACGTCGTGGATGTCGAACCCGACGCTCTCCTCGGCCGGCACCAGGTCGCGGGTGAAGTCCCGGCCGGCCTCCGAGGCGTCGTACGACGGCGGCCGCGACCGCCACGAGCCCGGCAGGTACGCGAAGTACTGCTTGGCGAGCTCGATCGCCTCGGTGTCGTCGGACGCGAGCAGGTCGCCGCAGCCGGACACGCTGGTGTGCATCCGGGCGCCGCCCATCTCCTCCAGCGTGACCTTCTCGCCGACCACCATCTCGGCCATCCGCGGCGACCCGAGATACATCGAGGCGTTGCCGTCAACCATGATCACGATGTCGCAGAACGCCGGGATGTACGCGCCGCCGGCCGCCGACGGGCCGAACAGGCAGCAGATCTGCGGGACCTTGCCGGACAGGGCGACCTGGTTGTGAAAGATCCGCCCGGCGCCGCGGCGGCCCGGGAACAGCTCGACCTGGTCGGTGATCCGGGCCCCGGCCGAGTCGATCAGCCAGAAGATCGGCAGCTCGTCGCGCAGCGCCACCTCGGTGACCCGGACGATCTTCTCGACCGTCCGGGCGCCCCACGATCCGGCCTTCACGGTCGGGTCGTTCGCGACCAGCAGCGCGGGGCGGCCGTCGACGAGCGCGCGGCCGGTGACCACGCCGTCCGCGGGCAGGCCCGGGTTCAGCGCGTTCGCCAGCTGCGCGTCCTCGACGAAACTGCCCTCGTCGACGAGCAGCGCGATCCGGTCGCGGACGTACAACTTGTTCTGCGACTTCAGTTTCGCCGCGGCCTTCTCCGGCGGTTCCAGAGTCGCCTCGCGGGCGACCTTGACCTCGGTCCAGTGATCGTGGGTCATGCAGTCATCATTCCACCGGTAGCCCGAGGGACCGGGCGATCAACATCCGCTGTACTTCCGACGTACCCTCGCCGATCTCCAGGATCTTCGCGTCGCGGTAGAAGCGGGTGACCGGGTACTCCTCCATGAAGCCGTAGCCGCCGAACACCTGGGTCGCGATCCGGGTCGCTGTCACCGCCGACTCGGTCGCGTACAGCTTCGCGACCGCGGCGGCCTGCTTGAACTCCTGCATCGGGGCCCCGGCGTCCTTCAGCGCGGCCGCCCGGTATACGAGCAGCTCCGCGGCGTCGGCCATCACCTTGAGGTCGGCGATCTGGAACGCGACCCCCTGCTTGCGGCCGATCGGTACGCCGAACGTCTGCCGCTCACCGGCGTACTGCGTGGACATCTCCAGGCAGGCCCGGATGCAGCCGAGCGCGACCGCGCCGATCGCCACCCGCCCGTCGTCGAGCGTCGCGAGGAACTGGCCGAACCCCTTGCCGCGCTGCCCGAGCAGGTTCGCCTCGGGAACCCGGCAGTTCACGAACGACAGCGGGTGCGTGTCGGACGCGTGCCAGCCGAGCTTGTCGTACGCCGCCTCGGCGCTGAATCCCGGCGTACCGGACGGCACGATGATCGTGGAGATCTCCGGCTTCCCGTCCGCGCGCTCACCGGTGCGGGCGGTGACCGTCACGACGCTGGTGATGCTCGAGCCGGAGTTCGTGATGAACTGCTTCGAGCCGTCGATCACCCACTCGCCGTTGTCGAGTACGGCGCGGGTCTTGGTGGCGCCGGCGTCCGACCCCGACTCCGGCTCGGTCAGCCCGAAGCCGGCCAGCTTGCGGCCCGCGACCAGGTCGGGCAGCCAGGTGGCCTTCTGCTCGTCGGTCCCGAACGTCAGGATCGGGTTGATCCCGAGCCCGACCGCCGCCTCCAGCGTGATCCCCATCGACTGGTCGACCCGCGAGATCTCCTCGATCGCGACACACAGACTGGTGAAGTCCCCACCGGCCCCGCCGAACTCCTCGGGCGCCGTCAGCCCGAACAGCCCGAGCTGCCCCATCTTGTGCACCACCTCGACCGGGAAGTAGTGCTTGCGGTCCCACTCCGCGGCGTTCGGCGCGATCTCCGCCTCCGCGAAGTCGCGAACGCTACGCCGGAACTCCTGATGCTCCGCGGACAACTCGTACATGAGGCACTCCTTCGTGCTTGACGCTTACGTAAACGTAAAGCAAGCTGAGCGACATGCACAATAGCCACGTGCAGACCTGGTCGATCGCGGAGCTGGCCGCCGAGTACGACGTCACCCTGCGCACGATCCGCTTCTACGAGGACCGCGGCCTGCTCACCCCCGAACGCCGCGGTACCACCCGCGTCTACCACCCCCGCGACCGCATCCGGCTGGCCCTGATCCTGCGCGGCAAACGCCTCGGCTTCTCCCTCGACGAGATCGCCAAGATCGTCGACATGTACGACGCCGAACCCGGCGAGGAAGGCCAACTCGTCTACCTCCTCGACCAGATCACCCACCGCCGCCGAGAACTCGAACAACGCCGCCGCGACATCGAGGAAACCCTCCAAGACCTGGCCGAAGTAGAAGCCCGCTGCCACACCGACCTCACCACCCTCCGCAACCGCAGGGCGTGACCTACCGCTCGAGCCGCACCAACCCGACATGCTCGGCCTCGGCCCGAGAGCAGTCGAACGCACCGCGCTCGACGACGCTTTCTGACGGTTGCGAGCGCCAGTCGCGATACGCCGTGCCGTCACCGGAGATCGCCGACCGGACCCAGGGCCGCCGGGTGCACGCCGCGCCGACGAAAGAGTAGATGGTGTTGTCCCAGCTGTCCGCGAGGCGGTTCATTCGGAGCCGGTCGAAGGTGCGGGCGTCGGCCGCGATCTCACCGAGTTCGGCGAACGTCCGATCCAGCTCCAGCGCCCAGGCTCTCAACAGCCTGTTCAGAGGGGGTCAGCTCCCCTGGGACAGACGCCGGCGCCAGTCGAGCGGACCCACCTGGATGCGCTGCTGCGAGGACCCGTTCCAGGTCACCGGGAGGGCGTGGGCCCGCAGTACGTCGGTCACCTGGCGGCCGACGGCGGTGACGCGGTCGTTCCACTGGGGTTCGGGGGCGTCGAAGGCGCCGTACGCGAGGAACAGTTGCGCGCCGTCCTCGGCGAGGCGTTCGCCGTCCTGCGAGTGGAAGAAGACGTAACCGACGGACGGGCGGTCGGACGGACGCTCGTCGAAGATCTCCGTCGATCCGCAGGTCTGGCAGCAGGTGAAGTTCATCCGCGCGACGATCCCGGCGGCGTCCAGTTCGGCGAACGCCGCCGCGACGTTGTCCGCATCGGTCCGCGCCGGCCAGCTCTCCTGCGCGGCGAGCCGTACCCGCCACAACTCGTCGACGAGTTGCTCGACCTGGCGGTCCGTCAGCAGTTCCTCGTCCTCGACGTACTCCGTCGCCGCCTCGACCACCTCGGCGCGATTCAGGAAGCCGGGCAGGATCCAGGCCAGGATCTGCTCCCTGACCCCCTCGAGCCCGTCCGGATCGTCCGTCGCCCGCCGCAAGTCCTCAGAGATCCCCACGCGCGCAGACTAGCTCTCCAGGATCTCTTTAGCGCGGTCCAGTGCGGCTACTTCGGAGATCATGGATTGCTGGACGGGTTTGGTCATCAGGAGTTTCTTGAGGCCGGTGAGTTCGGCGGTGAGTCTGAAGGTGACCTCGGTGCCTTCGTCGATCGGGGCGAAGCGGTAGTCGCCGGTGGGGCGTACGGGGCCGGCGGTGACCTCGAAGGCGAGGTGGGTGTCGGGTTCGTACGCCGTGACGCGGTAGTCGGCCGCGACCGGGCGGCCGGCGGGGCCGGCGATGCGTTGGTGGTAGGTGGCGCCGGGGCCGAGGGGGCCGTTGCGGGTGATCTCCTGGACGGCGGGGCGCCATTGGGGGTCGTTCTCGCCGTCGGCGAAGTACGCGAAGACGGCGGCTGGTGGCCGGTTGATCCGGACCGTGTGGACTGCCTCAGGCATCGTCCCCGCCCTAGGTGTTCTTGCGCCGCCCGAAGAGCCAGTACGCCGCGGGCGCGGCACCGACCGAGTTGAACACGGTGAGGACCAGCGCCCAGAGCGGCTTCGGTCCTCGCACCTGAGCCGCGGGCCGGCGCGCGAGGTCGGCGAGCGCGACGGCCTTCAGCACCGTCTCAGCCACCGCACCGAACACGATCAGCCGCTGCTTTCCAGGGCTCAGCTCATCCCACTTCTTTCTCCCGTTCACCCCTCCACGATGCTCCCCCGGCACCCGACAAGCAAGCACCGTACGGCGGCTCGGCAACTTCTGCGTACCGTCGTAGGGCGAGCGCGGCCAGCCGCCGGTCGGGCCCCAGCGGCGCCGTCACCGGGCGGTCGCCGGCGTGCCGGCGGACGAGGTCGTAGAAGAACCCGGGCGCCAGCAGGTACGTCGCGACCGCGACCCGGCCGGTGGTCCGCGCCAGCACCGTCGAGAGGTGACCGCGGGACACGTACCCGACCGTGACGGGGCGGTCGATGCGGTGGGCAAGGAGTTTCGCGGTCAGCTCGCAGTCGTCCCGCGCTCGGGGATCGGAGGAGCCGGCAGCCGCGAGAACAACCTGGTCGATCCGCGACAGGTCCCCCAGCCGGTCCGCGAGTACGTCGACCAGCACCGGATCGGGTCCCAGCGCACCGGCCGCGCGGACCTGTCGCGGGTAGCGCCGGGCCTCCGCCGCGACGTCGACGTACACGTGGTAACCGGAGCTGAGCAGCAGCGGTACGACGACCGCGTCCTGAGCGTCGGCCACCACTCGCCGTACGAGCGACGGCAACTCCGGCACCACCAGATCGACGAACCCCAACGAGATCGCCAACTCCGGCCGCAACCGCCCCATCCCCCGCACAATCTCACGCACGACCGCAAGCCCAGCAGGATCAGCCGTCCCATGCGCAACCACCACAAGATCAGGCGTCATCTGGGGAGGCCTGCTGGCTCGACGGCGAGGCGGTAGCCGCGGCGGACCACCGTGCGGATGAGTTCGGGGCGGCCGACCGCCGTGCGGAGGCGGTTGACGGTCACCTCGACGGCGTGGACGTCCTCGGCGCCGGGCAGGACCGCCAGCAGCTCCGGCCGCGACACCACGTCCCCGCCGGCCGCGACCAACGCAGCGAGCACGGCCCGCGGACCGGGCCCCAGCGGCAGTACGACGCCGTCCAGCACAGCCGCCCCGCCGCGGATCACCAGCTGGCCGAACTCCGTCTCGATCGACCGCGCGTTGTCGTCCGTGAGCCGATCCGTCACGATCCGGATCAACGCCCCCAGCCGGAACCGATCCGGCACCAACGGCTCCAGCCCGAGCGCCACGAACGGCCCGGCCGTCACCGGCCCAACGCACGCGTTCAGCACCCTCCCGGTCCGCAACGACGCCACCAACTCGTCGTACTGCCCGTTCAACGCCGCCGCATCAAGCATCGCCTGCGCCCCGGGCGCCGACGTATGCACAACCGCATCAACAGTCCCCCCACAAACCTGCGAGATCATCCGCTCGACCATCACCGGATCCGGCGCCGGCCCCCACCGATAGACCTCCAGCCCACGCACCGAAGCCCCGGCCGCCCGCAGCGCATCCTGCAACGCCGGATCCGACAACCCATGCAGCTGTACGACGATCTTCCGCCCGCCGACGCCCTGCTCCCGCAACCAGTCGACGACCTCCGCCGTCGTCTCCGACCGCGCCGACCAGTGCTCGACCAACCCGGCCGCCCGGATCGCCCCGCGCGCCTTCGGCCCTCGCGCGAGGATCCGCGCCTGCTCCAACGTCCCGAGCAGCTCCGCCGCCAGGCCGGCCGTGTCGGCCGCCTCGATCCACCCGCGGAACCCGACGGCCGTGGTCACCACCACATCGTCCGGCGGGTTCGCGATCACCCGCCGGGTCGCCTCGAGCAGCGCGTGATCGTCCGCGACCGGCACGATCTGCAGCGTCGGCGCGTGCACCACCTTGGCCCCGCGCCGCTCGAACGACGCGATCAGGTCCTCCGCGCGCCGGTGCGCGGTGACCGCGATCGTGCAGCCGCTGAGCGGCCCGGTCCTAGTCGTCACCCGAACCCACCAGCACCTGACCGTCGCGAACCGTCACCGGATACACCGGCAACGACACCTCCGGATCGTCCAGACACGCGCCGGTCCGCAGATCGAAGACCTGCTTGAACATCGGCGACGCCACCGTCGGTACGTCGCCGCGGCTGCCGACGATGCCCCGCGACATCACGTTCGCCCCGCTGTACGGATCCTGGTTGCCGATGGCAAATACCTCCCCGTCGTGGGTGCGGAACAGCGCGATCTGTACGTCGCCGAGCAAGGCGGCAACGCCCCGCTCCGGCAACAGTACGTCGAAAGCGCAGACGTTCACCGGCGTACCTCCAATCGTGGACCGGCCAGTAGCACCGGTTCCAGCTGCCCGCGTTCGGCCGGGGTGGCCGGGCGCGGCTGGTTGCGTTCGACGACGTACCGCAGGTCGGCGTCGGGCTGGTCCGGCGCGTTCACGAACGACACGAACCGGGCGAGCTTGTCCGGGTCGTCCAGCGTCGCGCGCCACTCGTCGACGTACGAGCCGACGTGCCGCGCCATCGCGGCGTCCAGGTCGGCGGCGATGCCGAGGCTGTCGTGCAGTACGACGTCCCGCACCTGGTCGAGGCCGATCTCGCGCATCCACACCGACGTCCGCTGCAACCGGTCGCCGGTCCGGATGTAGTACATGAGGAACCGGTCCACGGTCCGGAACAGCTCCTCGTCGGTCAGGTCGGAGGCGAGCAGTTCCGCGTGCCGCGGCGTCATCCCGCCGTTGCCGCCGACGTACAGGTTCCAGCCCTTCTCGGTCGCGATCACGCCGACGTCCTTGCCGCGGGCCTCGGCGCATTCGCGGGCGCAGCCGGAGACGCCGAGCTTGAGCTTGTGCGGCGAGCGCAGCCCGCGGTACCGCAGTTCCAGCGCGATCGCCATCCCGACCGAGTCCTGGACGCCGTACCGGCACCAGGTGGACCCGACGCACGACTTCACGGTCCGCAGCGCCTTGCCGTACGCGTGCCCGGACTCGAAGCCGGCGTCGACCAGCCGTCGCCAGATCGCCGGCAACTGCTCGATCCGGGCGCCGAACAGGTCGACGCGCTGCCCGCCGGTGATCTTCGTGTACAGCCCGAAGTCGCGCGCCACCTCGCCGATCGTGATCAGCCCCTCCGGCGTGATCTCGCCGCCGGGGATCCGGGGGACGACGGAGTACGTGCCGTCCTTCTGCATGTTCGCCATCACGTGGTCGTTGGTGTCCTGCAGCGTCGCGCGCTCGCCGTCGAGGACGTGCCCGGCCGGGTCGATGCTGGCCAGGATCGACGCGACCACCGGCTTGCAGATGTCGCAGCCGCGCCCGGTGCCGTGCCGTTCGACGATCTCACTGAACGTGCGCAGTTCGGTCACCCGGACCGCGTCGAACAGCTCGGCGCGGGACAGCGCGAAGTGTTCGCAGAGCGCCTTGCTGACCTCGACGCCGGCCTTGGTGAGCTCGGTGTTCAGCAGGTTCTTGACGATCGGCAGGCAGGAGCCGCAGCTCGTACCGGCCTTGGTCTTCCCGCAGACGGACTTGATGTCGGTACAGCCCTCGTCCTTCACCGCGCACCGGATCGTGCCCGCGGACACGTTGTTGCACGAGCAGACCGGGGCGTCGTCGGGCAGTTCGAGCTGGACCGGCCCGGCGCCTTCAGGGAGCAGGAAAGCGGCCGGATCGGCGCCGAGTTCACGGCCGACCATCGGGCGGAGTCCGGAGTACGCCGACGCGTCGCCGACCAGGATGCCGCCGAGCAGCGTACGGGCGTCGTCGGACAGCACGAGCTTCTTGTACACGCCGGCCACCGGGTCGGCGTACACGATGTCGAGCGCGCCGTCGGTCGTACCGAAGGCGTCGCCGAAGCTCGCGACGTCGACGCCGAGCAGCTTCAGCTTGGTCGAGGTGTCCGCGCCCGGGAACGTTGCCTCGCCACCCAAGAGGCGGTCGGCAACGATCTCGGCCATCGTGTAGCCGGGGGCAACCAGTCCCCAGACCCGGCCGTTGATGCAGGCAACTTCCCCGATCGCCCAGACGCCCGGGACCGACGTACGGCAGGCGTCGTCGACCACGACGCCGCCCCGTTCGCCGATCGCCAGCCCGGCGGCGCGTCCCAGCTCGTCGCGCGGACGGACACCGGTCGCGAACACGACCACGTCGGCCGGCAGATCAGGGCCGTCGGCAACTACCATCGCGCGGGCCGCGCCTTGCGAGGTGAGTTTCACCCGCTGGCAAGCGGTCTCGGTGCGTACGTCGACGTCGAGACCCTCGATCAACCGGGACAGCGCCGCGCCGCCACCCTCGTCCACCTGCAACGGCATCAGCCGCGGCGCGAACTCGACCACCTTCGTCGCGGCCCCCAGCGCCCGGAGCGCACCGGCCGCCTCCAGCCCGAGCAGACCACCACCGACAACCACGCCGCTGACCTGACGGCCCTCGCTCTTCAACCGCTCCACGTACACGCGCAGAGCCGCCACGTCGTCCACCGTCCGGTAGACGAAACAGCCCTGGGCGTCGTTGTTCTTGACCGGCGGCACGAACGCGGACGAACCGGTCGCCAGGACGAGTTCGTCGTACGTCACCTGCTCGCCGCGGGCGGTCGTCACGGTCTTCGCGGTGGTGTCGATCGCGGTGATCGTGACGCCCTTGCGGAGGTTCACGGCCGGGTCGTCCCACAGGTCGGGGTCGCCGAGCGACAGGTCCTGCGGGTCGCGGCCGGAAAAGTAGCTGGTGAGCGCGACCCGGTCGTACGGGAGCCGCGGCTCCTCGGCGTACACGGTGATCCGGTACTCGACGTCCTGGTCGCGCTGCCGGAGCGCCTCGACCAGGCGGTGGGCGACCATGCCCCCGCCGACCACCACCACGTGCTTGGCCTTCTTCAGCTCTGCCATCGTCGCCCTCCTGCTCGGGACGGGTTCGGTCTCGCCGCGCCGGAAGCGGTCGAGCAGTTCACCGACGGCGCCGGTGCAACTCCCACACCCGGTCGTCGCCCGCGTAGTAGCGGCAATGCCGGCCACACTGTCGGCACCCCCACGCCAGGCCGCCTCGATCGCGACCCTGGTAACGCCGTTACACCTGCACACGGTCGCCACCCTCTTCTTAGGCCCTTCATTGGCCCCACCAAGCAACCCGTCCGCCACGACAGGCGTCCCACGATCCGCCAACAACACCAACTCCGCCGCAACCTCCGGTGCCCCCACCACGACGGCAGCCCGCACAACCCCGCCCCGCAGCACGGCCCGCACATACCGCCCCTCATCCTCCAGCCGAACAACCTCACCAACCGCGCCCCGATCCCCCATCACCAACACATCCAGCCCACCAGCAGTAACCCGCAAAACCTCCACGCCATGAGCTGCCGCTGACGCGGAACCAGCCGCCCGGAGCCCTCCCAGACCAACCACTGGCGCGTCCCCCGGACCAATCGGCGGAGCGTCCACCGGACCAACCGTCAGAGCGTCCACCGGAGCGTCCGTCGGACCAGCCACCGGAGCAGCCGCTGGAACAGCCGCCGAGCCGCCCGACGCGGCCGCACCCGCCGCATGAGCGGTCGCTGGGTGAGCGGTCGCTGGGTGATGAGCTGCCGCATGAGGAGCTGCACCGTGAGCGGCTGCAGCCTGGAGCTGGCTTGCCAGCAGCTCTGCGTGCTCCCATGCGGACGCAACCGTTCCCGTCACCCCGCGCGGAAGCTCGGCGCAGTCGCCAATGGCGTAGACATTCGGATCGCTGGTGGAGAACGTGTCGTCCACGACGATGCCGGCGTGGACGGTCAGCCCGGTGGCCAGCTCGGTCCGCGGCGTAACCCCGCAGGCAACCACGAGCAGTTCACCGTAGACCTGGCGACCGCTCTGCAGGTGCAGGGCGTGAAACCGTCCGTTCTTCAGCTCGGTCCGCGCGAGCTGCGTGTTGAGCAGAACCTCGACGCCGAGCCGACGTACGGCGCGCGTGACACGCCGACCAGCCGACGGGCGGATCGTCTTGTGGAGCAGGGTTTCGCCGTCGTGGACCAGCGTGACCGCCACACCACGCTCCCGCAGCGCGCACGCCGTTTCAACCCCCAACACCCCGCCGCCCACCACAACAGCCCGCCGCGCCACACCCGCCGCCGCAACCACCGCCCGCGCATCCTCAACGGACCGCAGCGCCAACCCACCCTCAACCCCATCCGGTACCACCGGCGCCGCGCCAGTCGCAAACACCAACCGGTCGTACGGATACTCGCGCCCGTCTCCACCGACGACAACCCGCCGTACCCGATCCACCCCCACCGCACTCACACGCGCTTCATTGCCAACAGCAACCTCCACCCGACCGGCAACGAACTCCGTCAACCGCGACCGGTTGTACGACGGCTCGTCCCCCAGCACAGTCACGTCGTACGACGGCAACAACTCGGCCAGCCGCCGCCCCGCCATCCCGCCGCCGATGATCACCACCTTCACGCCGGCACCCCCGTCGCGCCAACCTCTGCCGCGCCGACCTCCGCCGCCGTCACCCGCACCGCGCAGGCCTTGAACTCCGGCATCCGCGACACCGGGTCCAGCGCATCGTTGGTGAGCTCGTTGACCGCCTCCGCCCCACCGAAGTGAAACGGTACGAAAACGGTGTCCGCCCGTACGTCCGCCGTGATCCGGGCCGGCAGCACCATCGACCCACGCGCCGTGGTCAACCGCACCGGCCGCCCGTCGCCGATCCCCAACTGCGCCGCCACCCGCGGATGCAACTCCGCGAACACCTCCGGCTCCGCCGCCACCAATTCCGGCACCCGCCGCGTCTGCGCCCCGCTCTGGTAGTGCTGCAACAACCGCCCGGTCACCAGATACAGCGGCGCCTCGCCCGTCAGATCATCCGCAACCGCCCGATGATCCGCCGCCACCACATGCGCCCGCCCGTCGCCGGTCGCAAACCCGTCCCCGAACAACCGCGGCGTCCCCGGATGCCCGACCCCCGGCACCGGCCAATACAACTCCTCCCCCGCCTCCAGCCGCTCCCACGTAACCCCCGAGTAGTCCGCCTTCCCCCCAGCACTAGCCAGCCGCAACTCCTCAAACACCACAGCCGGATCCATCGAAAACCCAGCCGCTGCGGAGCGGGTCGCTGGTGTGGAGCCGAGTCGTTCGGCCAGACCGGCGAAGATGGCGAGGTCGCTGCGGGCCTCGCCTGGCGGGGGGATTGCGGCGCGGCGGCGGAGTACTCGGCCTTCGAGGGAGGTCATGGTGCCGTCTTCCTCGGCCCATTGGGTGACGGGGAAGACGACGTCGGCGAGCATCGCTGTTTCGGAGGGGACCACGTCCGCGACGACCAGCAACTCCAGCGCGGTCAGCCTTTCCCGGACGGAGGCGAGGTTGGGCGCGGACACCAGCAGGTTGCTGCCGTGGACCATCAACGCCCGCGGACCCTCCGCCGTACCCAAAGTGTTGATCAGCTCGACGGCGCTCTTCCCGGAGTACGGCAAGTCGTCCGGGCGCACGCCCCACACCTGGGCGACGTGAGCACGTGCGGCCGGGTCCTCGATGCTGCGGTAGCCCGGCAGCTGATCCGCCTTCTGGCCGTGTTCGCGGCCACCCTGCCCGTTGCCCTGCCCGGTGATGCAGCCGTACCCGCTCCCCGTCCGCCCCGGCAGTCCGAGCGCCAGCGCGAGGTTGATGCAGGCCGTCACCGTGTCCGTGCCCTTGCTGTGCTGCTCGGCCCCACGCCCCGTCAGCACATAAGCGCCAGCCCCACCGTGCACCGGAGCAGCCGCCGCCAGTACGCGCGCCGCCCGCCGGATCGTGGCCGCCGGTACGCCGGTCACCCGCTCGGCCCGCTCCGGCCACCACGAGGCCGTCGAACGAATCAGCAGGTCGGGATCATCAACCCGCTCGCGAAGGAAAACGGTGTCCGAAAGTGTTTCCTGCAGTACGACGTGGGTGAGGGCGAGCAGCAACGCCAGGTCTGTTCCGGGCGTCGGCTGCAAGTGGATGCCGGCTCCCTCGTCCGTGAGACCGGCCGTGGCGGAGCGGCGCGGGTCGACGACCAGGAGTCCACCCGCGTCCCTCGCCCCCTGCAGATGCGCAACCGCAGGCGGCATCGTTTCCGCGATGTTGCTGCCGACCAGCAGTACGGCGTCCGCCCCGCCGATGTCCGCCAACGGAAACGGCAGCCCGCGATCGATCCCGAACGCCCGGTTCGTCGCGGCCGCCGCGGACGACATACAGAACCGCCCGTTGTAGTCCACGTTCGCCGTCCGCAGCACGACCCGCGCGAACTTCCCCAACGCATAAGCCTTTTCGTTGGTCAGCCCACCGCCGCCGAACACCGCGACCGAGTCCCGCCCGTGCGCCGCCTGCAACGCCGTGATCCGCGCGGCGACGAAGTCCAGCGCGTCGTCCCAGCTGGTCTCCTCAAGCGAACCCGCCGCGTTGCGAACAAGCGGCACGGTGAGCCGGTCCGGCGCCGTGAGTACCTCGGCAGCCGTCCAGCCCTTGCGGCACAGCCCGCCGCGGTTGGTAGGAAAGTCCCGCGGCTGCACCTCCACCGCACCCGGCCGCGAGACCGGGTGCAGCGTGGTGGCGCACTGCAGCGCGCAGTACGGGCAATGGGTCGGGACTGCTGTCATACGCGCTCCCGGCTGAGCGGGCCGCCCTTGCGCAGGTAGCAGAAGTACGTCACCGCGAGGCAGACCACGTAGAACCCGCAGAACACGTACAGCGCCGGAATCAGCGATCCGAAGTGGCTCGTCGACATCGCGAACCCGCGCGGCACCAGGAAACCGCCGTACGCCCCGACCGCCGACGCGATCCCGATGCAGGCCGCGGCCTCCCGCCGGGCGCGGCCCGGATCGTCGGCCGTGGTGAGCCGGAACACCGCCGGGATCATCCGGTACGTCGACCCGTTGGCGATCCCGCTGGCCACGAACAGCACCAGGAAACTCGCCAGAAACGCCGGAAAACTTTCCGAACGCAGCGCGAAAATCGCGGAAACAATGCCGATCCCCATCACCACGAACGAGCAGACGGTGACCCAGGCGCCGCCGACCCGGTCGGCGAGCTTCCCGCCGAACGGCCGCGCGACCGACCCGACCAGCGCTCCGAGGAATGCGTAGTGCGCCGGCGTGACGTCCGGGAACGTCGTCTTGATCAGCAGCGGGAACGCCGCCCCGAACCCGATGAACGACCCGAACGTCCCGATGTAGAGGAACGAGATCACCCACGTGTGCGGCCGCTTCGCCGCGGCGATCGAGGTCCGGAACGACGAGTTCGCCACCGACAGGTTGGCCATCGCCTTCCACGCCCAGACCGCGGCCAGCACGATCAGCGGCAGCCACATCAGCCCGGACCGGTTCAGTGTCAGCCCGGCGCCGGCGACGATCACGATCGGCACCAGCAGCTGTACGACCGCAACCCCGAGGTTCCCGCCGGCCGCGTTCACGCCGAGCGCGAAACCCTTTTCCTTCTCCGGGTAGAAGAAGGAAATGTTGGTCATGCTGCTGGCGAAGTTCCCGCCGCCGACCCCGGCGGTCGCCGCCACCAGCGCCATCAGCCAGAACGGCGTGTCCGGCTGCGTCATGAAGTACGACAGCCCGGCCGTCGGAATCAGCAGCAACAGCGCGGAAACCGTCGTCCAGTTCCGTCCGCCGAACCGCGGTACGGCGAACGTGTACGGCAGCCGGAGCGTCGCGCCGACCAGGCTCGGCAGCGCGACCAGCCAGAACAGCTGGTCCGTGCTGTACGTGAAGCCGGCCTTCGGCATCGACACCACGACGATGCTCCACAGCTGCCACACCGAGAATCCGAGGAACTCGGCGAAGATCGAGGGCCATAGGTTGCGCCGCGCGACCGCCCGGCCCTTCCCGGCCCAGAACGTGGCGTCCTCGGGATCCCAGACGTCGATCCAGCGCCCGCGCCGCGGGGCCTCGACCGTGCCGACCGCGCCACTGCCCTCGCGGGTGGCGACAGCCGCTTGTCCTGCCTCGAGCGTCATCGCAAGTCTCCGATCATCCGACCTCACTGATTAGGCCTGGACGTTATGACCGGGGTGTTTCCGCGTAGTCATCTTGTTGTTACGCCGCCGAAACGGCTCCCGCACACCTGCCGGTGCGGGCTGAGAGATCCCGGGTACTGTGCCGGTTGTGAAGCAGCGGTGGATGTGGAGGGCGGGGATCGCCGCCGTACTGATCGTCTGGCTCGTCCTGGGCGCTGTCGGTGGACCGGCCGTCGGCAAGCTCAGCGAGGTCCAGCAGAACGACAACGCCAACTTCCTCCCGAAGAAGGCGGAGTCCACGCTGGTCGCCGACGCGGCCGCCAAGTTCGTCGATTCGAAGGCGCTGCCGTACTTCGTCCTGATCGAGCGCGACACCCCGATCACCGAGGCCGACAAGGCGAAGGTCGCCGCGTTCGTGGCCGGCGTACCGGCGCTCGACCTCGGAAACGGCAAGAAGGTCGGTGACTACCTGGTCGCACCGCTCGGGACCCCACGACCGTCCGACGACCACAAGGCGCTGCTGCTCACCGTGCAGATCGACGGCGACCGCGCCGACGAGGTCGTCGGCCAGGGCGAGACCGTGCTGTACGCCGTCGCGAAAACGCTGCGCGCCGACATCAAGGACACGCTGACGCCGACCGGGATGCAGGTGTACGTCACCGGTCCGGGCGGGGTGTTCGCGGACTTCGTGGTGGCGTTCAGCGGGATCGACGGGATCCTGCTCGGCGTCGCGCTCGCGGTCGTGTTCGTGATCCTGCTGATCGTGTACCGCAGCCCGATCCTGCCGATCGCCGTACTGCTGACCGCCGTGTTCGGGCTCGCTCTGGCCGCGTCGGTCGTGTACCCGCTGGCGAAGCACGGCGTACTGCAGCTGAACGGGCAGAGTCAGGGCATCCTGTTCATCCTGGTCGTCGGCGCCTCGACGGACTACGCGCTGCTGCTCGTCTCCCGTTACAAAGAGGAGTTGCACGACTACGAGAGCAAGTTCCAGGCGATGCGGGTCGCGTGGCGGGCGTCGATCGAGCCGATCGCGGCCAGCGCGGCGACCGTCATCCTGGGGTTGCTCTGTCTGCTGCTCTCCCGGCTCGGCAGTACGAAGGGTCTCGGGCCGGTCGGCGCGCTCGGGATCGCCGGCGCGTTCGTCGCGGCGATGACGTTCCTGCCCGCGATCCTGCTCGCGTTCGGGCGGCGGATCTTCTGGCCGTCGGTCCCGCACGTCGACCACGTGCACTCCCGCGACCAGGTCGGCGGACGCCGGCTCTGGGGCCGGGTGTCCGGGCTGGTCGGCCGGCGGTCGCGGCGGGTCTGGGCGATCACCGCGCTGGCGTTGCTGGCCTGTGCGGCGTTCCTGCCGACGTTCAAGGCCAGCGGAACGTCGCAGGAAGACCTGTTCCTGAACAAGGTCGAGTCCGTCACCGGCCAGGAGCAGCTCGGCAAGCACTTCGACGCCGGCGCCGGTACGCCGGTCGAGATCCTCACCCCGGTGGCGCTCGCGGACCGCGTCGTACAGGCCGCGACCAAGGTCGACGGGGTCGGCGCCGCCTCCGCCTCGGTCGCTCCCGGCGTACCGCCGAAGGTTGTCGACGGCAAGGTCCTGGTTCAGGCGACGCTGAAGATCCCGGCCGACTCGCCGGACGCGACCACGGTGGTGAAGCACCTGCGGGCCGATCTGGACCAGATCAGCCCGGACATCCTGGTCGGCGGGAACACCGCGATCAACCTGGACGTCCTGGACGCCGCGCAGCGGGACCTGAAGGTGATCATCCCGACCATCCTCGGCGTGATCTTCGTGGTGTTGATGCTGCTGCTCCGCTCGCTGGTCGCCGCCGTCCTGCTGGTGATCGCGAACGTGCTGTCGTTCGGCGCGACGGTCGGCGTCAGCGCGCTGATGTTCAACCACGTCTTCAAGTTCCCGGGCGCGGATCCCGGGATCCCGCTGTACGCATTCGTCTTCCTGGTTGCCCTGGGCATCGACTATTCGATCTTCCTGATGACCAGAGTTCGCGAGGAGTCGCAGGAGCAAGGCACCAGACCGGGGATCCTGGTCGGGCTCGCGGTCACCGGCGGCGTGATCACGTCGGCCGGCGTGGTGCTGGCGGCAACGTTCTCCGCGCTGGCGGTGCTGCCGATCCTGTTCCTGGTGCAGATCGCGTTCATGGTTGCCTTCGGCGTCCTTCTCGACACGACCGTGGTCCGCTCGCTGCTCGTCCCGTCACTGGCACACGACATCGGCAAGAAGGTCTGGTGGCCGAGCAAGCTGGCGTCCTAGGCTGCCCGACATGGAGACGTTCGAGGCAAGCATCCTGGTGAACGACGGCGGCGCCTGGGTCGAGGTGCCGGACGCGGTGGTCACGGCGTTGGGCGGCGGCGGGCGGATCCCCGTCCGCGCGACGTTCGACGGCGTGGCCTATCAGGGATCGATCGCGTCGATGGGCGGCTGTATGGCGCTGGGGATCCTGAAGAGCATCCGGGCCGAGCTGGGCAAGGGCGACGGCGATCCGGTGACCGTGACGGTCGAGCGAGACGCCGGCGAGCGGACGGTCGACGTACCGGGAGATCTCGCGGCCGCGCTCGCGGAGGCCGGCGTACGGGAGGCGTTCGACAAGTTGAGCTACAGCCATCGGCGCGAGCACGTGCAGGCGATCAACGAGGCGAAGAAGCCGGAGACGCGGGCGCGGCGGATCGCGAAGGCCGTCGAGATGGTCACGACTTCCTGAGCGACGCCAGCTCCGTACGGTTGGCGACACCAAGCTTCGCGTAGACGTGAGCGAGGTGCGTTTTCACCGTGCCCCGGCTGATGAACAGCCGCTCGCCGATCTCCGGGTTGCTGAGGCCCTCGACCGCCAGCGCGACCACCTGTTCCTCGGTCGGCGTGAGGCTGGCCCAGCCGGACGACGGGCGACCGCGTGCTCCTCGGGTACGCCGGGCATACGCAACCGCCTCGTCCAGCCCGAGAGGCGGCTCATCGGACTGCGGAAGGACGGGATGATCAGCCGGTACGCCGTACCCGATGTCGGCCCGCGCTTGCGCTGCCGCGGCGGCCAGGCGGGCCGCGTCCGTCGGCCGGCTGGTGTGATTCGCCAACAGGGCAAGGGATTCCAGGCTGTCGACGAGGTACGTCCGGAGGCCGTGGTCGACGCGGATCGTCAGCGCTTCGTGTAAGAGTTCGGCCGCCTTGTCCGGGCGTTCGGCGAGCGCGGCGCGGCCGAGCTGGTCGAGCGCTTCGGCGAGGACGCGCGGCAGGTTGTACCTACGGGCGAGGTCCACGGCCCGTTCGAGCAAGTCGGTCGGGTCCTCACCGAGGGCACGTCGGGCGGCGGCCACGGTCGGCAGCAACATCGCGGGCGCGAACGTCCCGGCGAGCGGGCTGTCCGGCGCGGTCTCGCGGGCGAGCCACTCGACGGCAGCGGCGTACTCGCCGGTCCAGTACGAGATCACGCTCATCACCTGACCGAGATTCGGTACGACGGAGCCGGACGTCTCGGCGAGTTCGATCAGCGGCCGCATCAGCGCGCGGGCCTCCTCGGGGCGACCGGTGCGCGCGAGAACCGAGGCGAGCTGGCCGCGGGCCGAGCCGACGCGGTGGAAGTCGGCGAGCGGTTCGGCCGCGGCCAGGGCGCGTTCGGCGAGCTCGACGGCCTTGCGCGGTTCGCCGGTCGACATCAGGCTCTCGGACCAGGTGGTGAGGACGGTCGACGCGATCCCGCGTTCGCCGCTGGAGATCAGGCCGGCCGCGGCGCGGTCGAGCAGCGGGTGGAGGTCGTCGTGCCGGTCCCACAGCGATAGCAGCACGCATTGCAGGCCGACGTTCGCGTTCCGGGCATGCTCGTTGCCGATGCCGTCGGCGAGCTGAACGCCTTCGACGGTGAGGTCCCAGGCCTTCTGCAGGTCGGTGAAGAACAGGCCGACCGCGCTCATCGCGAGGAACAGCGACCGCAGCCGGTCGTCGCGCAGCTCGGTCGCGAGGGCGAGTCCACGGCCGGCGGCGTCGTACCCGAACGGGTCGACGGTGTCGGCGATCGTTGCGTAGCCGTAGTACAAACGGGCCTGGAGCAACGTTCGGTCTTCCGGGGCGCGATCGATCGCGCGGCGCAGGTAACCGATGCCCTCGGCACCGGTCGCCTGCAGGTTCCACAACCAGCGAAGCGCGGCGGCGAGCCGGCGGCCGCGGTCCGGGTCGTCGGCGGCGAGACCGTGGTCGAGGGCGGAACGGTAGTTCTCGCGATCAGGCTCGATCAGCGCGCGCCAGGCGTCGCGATCGCTGTCCAGCAACGGTTCCGCGGCCTCGGCGACGCTCAGGTAATAGTCGAGATGCCCGTCGCGGACGTCGTCGTCGGTCTGCCGGGCGGCGGCGTACTCGCGGATCGTCTCCAGCAGCCGGTAGCGCCCGTCCTCCGCCACCACGAGCGATTTGTCGACAAGCCGCGCAAGGATGCCTGGTACCGCGTCGCCCACCGCGGCCGCGGCGTCGAGCGTGAACCCGCCCGCGAACACGGCCAGCCGCCGGAACGCGTGCCGCTCGTCCTCGTCGAGCAGGTCGTAGCTCCACTCGATCGACGCCGCCAACGTCCGCTGCCGCGCGGCGACTCCCCGCACGTTCTTCGTCAACAGCCCGAACCGGTCCTCCAGCCCCGCCTCGATCTGCATCGGCGTCAACGTCCGCCCCCACGCCGCGGCAAGCTCCAATGCCAACGGAATCCCGTCCAACCGCCGGCAGATCCCCCGAACCGCCCGCTCGGCTTCCTCCCCGTCCGCCGACGCGTCCGATCGTTCGAGGAAGAGGACTCGGGCTTCCTCAGGTGCGAGAGCGGGGACTCGCCAGACGGCTTCGCCGGGAAGGTCGAGGGGTTCACGGCTGGTCGCGAGAACAGTGATGTCCGGGCACCCGACCTGCAACGCCGTCACGAATTCGGCCACCCCGTCGACGATCTGCTCGCAGTTGTCCAAGCAGATCAGCGCCCGCTTGTCCCGCAACTGCCCGATCAACAGCCGATCCCCCGGCTCGACCAGCAACCCGACAGCCCCGGCCACTACCTCCGGGAGCTGCGAACTGTCGGTCACCGCCGACAAATCCACCCACCACACACCGTCCGCCCACCGCTCGGCCACCTGCGCGGCGGTCTGCGCCGCCAGCCGCGTCTTCCCACTCCCACCCGCGCCGGTCAGCGTGACCAACCGGCTCCCCGCGAGCTGCGTACGAAGCGCCGCCACCTGCGTCGAACGCCCGACGAAACTGGTGAACATCACCGGCAGGTTGTTCGGCACGTCGTCCAGCGACCGCAGCGACGTACCGGTCCCGGTCAGCTCGAAGATCCGCTCCGCCGGCCCCAGATCCCGCAACCGATGCACCCCGAGATCCACCACACCCGCGACACCGGTTGCAGTTGTTGCGGTGAGCAACGTTTGCCCCGGGTTCGCGATCGCCAGCAGTTCCTCGGCATGCCGCACCGCCGGACCGGCCGCCATCCCGGTGTGCAGCGCGATCCGGAGCAGCTCCCCGGCGGGTACCAGCGCGGCCGCTTCCCGGAGCACCCCGGCCGCGGCGATCGCCTCGGCCACCGTCGCGTACGCGAGCACCGGCCACCCGGCGTCCCGCCGTACCAGCTGCTCCCCCGGCAGCTCGCCGGCCAGCCCCGCGAGCCGCGCGTACGCCGGCGCGCTCGCGGTCCCGGCGTACGACGCGGTCAGAATCGTCACCCCACCCATGGGCGCCAGTCTGCCACCGGGCTGTGTCGGGTCGCCGTTGTCGACTGTATACGTTACCCTCCGAGAGCAGGGGGTCGAGACCGTGAGGAGCCTGATGACAGACACCGCACCGACCGACCACGGACACTTCGCGCTGCCGACCAAGAACCTGCCCGCGCCGCAGGTCCGCGATCTTCCCGAGCCGCCCGCGAGCACCTGGAAGATCATCGGCCCCGGCATGGTCGGCGCCGGCGTCGGGCTGGCGTCCGGCGAGTTCATCCTCTGGCCGTACATCTCCAGCCAGGTCGGCCTGGTGTTCCTCTGGGGCGCGGTCGTGGGCGTCGTCGTCCAGTGGTTCCTGAACATGGAGATCGAGCGCTACACGCTGGCCACTGGTGAGACAGCGTTGACCGGCTTCAACCGGTACGGGAAGCACTGGGGCCTGTTCTTCGCGATCATGACGTACTTCGCGAACCTCTGGCCCGGCTGGGCGACCAGCTCCGCGAGCATGCTCACCTACCTGTTCGGCGGCGGCGATCCGCGCTGGATCGCGATCGGGATGCTGCTGGTGATCGGCGCGATCCTGACCCTCGCGCCGGTCGTCTACGTGATGCTCGAACGGCTGATCGCGGTGAAGATCGCTGCCGTCGCGCTACTGGTCGTACTGGCGCTGGTGTTCGCGATCCGCGGCAAGACGTACAGCGCACTCGGGCACGCGGTCACGCAGCCGCAGTTCCCGGCCGAGCAGCTCGGGTTCGCGCTGGTGATGGGCGCGATCGCATACGCCGGGGCCGGCGGCGGGCAGAACCTCGTCCAGAGCAACTGGATCCGCGACAAGGGCTTCGGGATGGGCCTCCACGTCCCGCGGCTGACCTCACCGGTGACCGGCGAACCCGAGGCCGACCCGACCGCGAACGGCTACACGTTCCCGCCCGACGACGCGAACCTCGCGCGCTGGCGCCGCTGGTGGCGGTTCGCGAACATCGAACAGGCCGCGACGTTCGTGGCGATCACCGTCCTGACGATCGCGTTCACGTCGATGCTCGCGCACGCCACCCTCTTCGGGAACGCCGGCGTACAGAACAGCATCAGCTTCCTGAAGCTCGAAGGCACGACCCTGCAGACGATCGTCGGCGGCTGGTTCGGGTACCTGTTCTGGGCAGTCGGCGCGTTCTCCCTCTTCGCCGCGGCGGCCGGCATCGTCGACTACACGTCCCGCCTCGCCTCGGACATGATCAAGTCCCGCTACCTGCGGACGTCGAAGATCACCGAGTCGAAGCTCTACTTCTGGCTCGTCTGGGGTCTCGTTGCCTTCGGCATCATCGTTCTCCTGGCCGGCCTCACCCAACCGCTCGTCCTCCTGGTCATCTCCGCCTGCACCGCCGGCACCATGATGTTCATCTACTCCGGCCTGCTCTGGTGGATGAACTCCCGAGCCCTCCCCGACGCCATCCGCATCACCACCTCCCGCACCGCCGTCCTCCTCTTCTCCTTCCTCGCCTTCGGCTTCCTCGCCGTCTTCACCGCCCTCGACCAACTCAAAAAGCTCTGAGAAACGCGACCGCCGCCTCCTCGGCAGCAGTACGCCGTACCACCTGATCGCCACGCACCTTCCGGTAGACGCCGACGGCCGCCCGCAGCGCCCGCAGGCAGTCGTCGGGGTCAGCGGTCGCGACCGTGGCACGCAGCTCCGGCACCAGTTCCGGCGCCAACGTCTCGAGCCGCCGTACACCGGCCGGCCGCGACGTCCGGCCGAGCGTCGCCAAGGGCGCGATCGCCGACCCGCGCAGCGCACCAAGGGCCTCGATCGCCTCGAACAACTCACCCCGCGCGATCTTCACCGCGGTGTAGTGCACCCACACCCAGAACCGGTCTTCGATCCATTGGGGATCCGGCTGCGGCCACGACGGCTCCGAGTCCGCCCGTACCTTGTCCACGGTGTCGTCGCGCTGCCACAACACGACACCTTCCTCGACTCGCGTCCGCAACCCGTCCGGCGTAACGAACTTGAGGTCCACATGCACCAACGGCGGCCCGTACAACGCGATCAGCAACCGCGGCTCCCCCACGTGCTCCCCGGTGAAGCTCGACAGCAACGGCCCGACCCGCGCCGCAAACTCCTTCGCCTCAGCCAGACAGTCCGGCTGCCCCTCCTCCGTACACACGAGCACCAGATCGAGATCGGAGTACTCATCACTGATCCCCGAGGCAACCGACCCACCGGCGATCACCGCCAGCACCCGTGGGTCCTTCGCCGCCTCGCGCAGTACGCCGTCCGCCACTTGCCGCAGATGCTCCGGAATCATGCCCACCAGTCCTCCCAGGATCAGGTCAGCAGGCCATCATCTCGTACTGCGCACCACAACAGCGACCTCTTTTCAGCCCCGGGAGAGGACGCTGCCCGGCCGCGCGGCGTGAAACGGCACGGTCGAGCGGCAGTCGGCGATCGTCGTCCCACCGCCCGACCAACTCCAGAGCCAGCCGACCCGGTCGGTCGAACCGTCCTTCAGCGAGAACGACACCGGTCTGCCGATCTTCGCCGGGTCGTCGGAGCGAGTCACGACACCGGTCGCCATCGCCACCGGACCACCGACCGCGAGACAGTCGATCTTTCCTTCGACGTATGCCGCGCCGTGCCGGGTGCCGAAGCGGAAGTCACCGGTGACGTCCTTCGGCCCACCGCCGGCCGGGATCGCGGCCGCCAGGTCGAGCCGCACCGTGCGGTCGTCGACCGCGGCCCGCACGACCTCTCCGCTGCCCGGGGCGCCAACCGGTGCGGCCACCCGGCGGGTGTGGTCGACCGAGAAGCCGCCGTCGGTCAGCGCGAGAACCGGCGCGGTCCCCTGCAGAAGGTCCACCGGTGCGCCGAAGAAGCCCCACATCCAGCCGATCCGGTCCGAGCGCCCGCCGTCGTACACGGTGAGGCTGACCGGCTTCCCGACCATCTCCAGCGGTACGCCGGGATGGTCCGCGGCCTCGATCACGCCGGTCACCACGGCAACCTCGTCGACAGCCGTCAGACTGGTCAGCCGACCCCGGAAATCGGCCAGCAACCGGCCGTCCGGCTTCCGGTGCACGACGTGGAAGATCCCGGACGGACGGAACGGATCCGTCGCCGTGCCGTCGATCTCGAACCGCACCGGGTCCCCGGCGTACGGCCCCCACTCCGGCCCGAGCGTGCCGCCGCCTCCGCCGGTCACGCTCATCAAGTCGTGCCGATGGCTGCTGTCAGCGACCGATGGCGCGGCGGCACCGAGCGACAACGCCACGACAGCAGCCAGACTCCCTGCCAGCACACGCCGGAACCGCATCCGCACTCCTCGATCAGGGCCCGCCTGGCGCAGGTCGACGAGATCGAGCCTTCCAGGCAGCGCCTCGGCGGCACCTCCCTCTGGCGGGCGAACCTGGTCCCCCGCCAGAGGGAACCCGTTCAGGCACGAGGGCCGTAGGCCTCGGGGGCGCCGTTGGCGGTGGTGAAGAGGGAGTAGACGGAGGTAGTGGCGGTGAGGAAGAGGCGGTTGCGTTTGGGGCCGCCCCAGGTGAGGTTGCTGACGGTTTCGGGTACGAGGAGTTTGCCGAGGAGGGTGCCGTCGGAGTGGTAGATGTGGACGCCGTCGGCGGCCGAGGCCCAGACGCGGCCCTGGGTGTCGAGGCGGATGCCGTCGAAGATGCCATTGCCGCATTCGGCGAACAGGTCGCCGCCGGTGAGGCGGTCACCGTCGACGGTGAAGACGCGGATCGTGGCCTCTTCGGAATCGGTGATGTAGAGCAACGACTCGTCGAGGGAGAAGGCGAGGCCGTTCGGACGGTTGAAGTCGTCGGCGACGCGGGTCAGGATGCCGTCGGGCGAGACGCGGTAGACGTGGCAGCCGCCGGTCTCGATGTCGCCCTTGTAGCCCTCGTAGTCGGAGTCGATGCCGTACGCCGGGTCCGTGAACCAGACGGATCCGTCGCGCTTGACGACCACGTCGTTCGGGCTGTTCAGCCGCTTGCCGTCGTACTCGTGCGCGAGCACCGTGATGCCGCCGTGGTGTTCGGTGCGGGTCACGCGGCGGTTGCCGTGTTCGCAGCTGACCAGCCGGCCCTGGGTGTCGCGGGTGTGGCCGTTGGTGTTGCCGGCCGGGTGCCGGAAGACGGAGACCTGGTACGACGTCTCGTCCCAGCGCAGGATGCGGTCGTTCGGGATGTCGCTCCAGAGCAGGTACCGGCCGGCCGCGGAGTACACCGGGCCCTCGAGCCAGCGGCCGCCGGTCCACAGCCGTTCCAGCCGGCTGTCGCCGCGGAGGCCCGCGAACCGGTCGTCGAGTTTCTCCCAGACCGCCGGAGCGGTGCCTGCCAACGGCTCGAGAATTCCGGTCATCTCGTCTCCTCCTGGTTGGACCCTTGGGACGGAAGGATATGCGTGGCGCCGCATACGGGGGCTTCAGGTCCGGCGCCGCAAGTGACCGTCATGTGGAGACATCCTCTTGAAGCTTGACACCGTGCGTGAAGAGAAGGCGATCGAGAACCTGACCTCCAGGCTCACCACCACGTTCGCCGACATCCATACTCCCGAAGACATCGAGAACGCGATCCGCAGCGCCCGCGAGTCCTTCGCCGGCGACCCGGTCCGCGACTATGTACCGATCCTGGTCGAACGCATCGTCCGCCAGGAACTCACCCCGAGGCCCGACCCGGCCGGCCAGTCCGCGGCCGACGAACGCCAGGCGATGTGGACCAGACCGGCCGTCGCCCTGGAAACCGGCAAACACGCCGCCCCGACCACCGAAGCCGCGGGCGACGGCGCAGGCGACGGAGGCGGTCCTGGAGAAAACGTTTTCGGAATGTTCCGAAAGCGTTTCCCGATCGCCCTGCCTGCCGCTGTCGCCGGCGTCCTCGTGCTGGCGACCGTCACCACCGTCCTCGTGGTCCGCAACGGCAACGACGCGCAGGCGAACTCCGGCCTGATCACGGTTTCCGGCGTGATCGGCTCCGAGAAGCGCGCGTACTTCGAGGACCCCGACGTCAAGGCCGCGCTGGCCAAGCACGGCTTCGAGGTCAAGGTCGACACCGCCGGATCGCGCGAGATCGCCACCACTGTCGACCTCGGCAAGTACGACTTCGCGTTCCCGTCCAGCAGCACCGCGGCGGAGCGGATCCTGCAGCCGACGTCGGGCCGCCCGGCGGTCAGCGGCAAGAAGTACGCGGTGTTCTCGTCGCCGATGGCGATCGCGACGTTCCAGCCGATCGTCGACCTGCTGTCCGCGAGCGGGATCGCCCGCAAGGTCAACGGCACCTGGTACTTCGACGTCCGCAAGTACGTCGACCTCGCGAAGGCGAACTGGCGCTGGACGAACATCCGCGGCAACACCACGTACCCGGTGAACAAGCGGATCCTGATCACCACCACCGACCCGCGCACCTCGAACTCGGCGGCGATGTTCCTGTCGATCGTCACGTATGTTGCCAACCACAACAGTGTGGTGCAGAGCGCGGCGGACGAGCAGAAGGTGCTGCCGCTGGTCGCGCCGCTGTTCGTGAACCAGGGGTACACCGACAACTCCAGCGAGGGCCCGTTCGACGACTACCTCTCGCTCGGCATGGGCAAGTCGCCGATGGTGAACATCTACGAGGCGCAGTTCGTCGAGGCCGCGGTGGAGCACAAGCTGAAGCCCGGGATGGTGCTGATGTACCCGTCGCCGACGGTCCAGTCCAAGCACACGCTGGTCTCGCTGAACGCGAACGGCGAGAAGCTCGGCGGACTGCTCTCGACCGACCCCGACCTGCAGCGGCTCGCCGCCCGGCACGGTTTCCGGACCGCGGACGAGTCGCAGTTCGCGAACGTGGTGAACCAGCGCAACATCCCGGTCGCGAAGGACGTGATCGACGTCGCGGACACCCCGACGTACGACACCCTCGAGCAGCTGCTGGACGCGGTGTCGAAGTCCTACCGCTGAACGTTCGTCAGCCAGGACCACAGCGTCGTGGTCGCGGTGACGAACAGCCGGTTGCCCTTCGGGCCGCCGAACGTCAGGTTGGACACGACATCCGGTAGCAGCAGCTTGCCGATCAGAGTGCCGTCCGGGTCGAAGCAGTGCACGCCTTCGTGCGTCGCCGCCCAGACCCGGCCGGTGCTGTCCGACCGGATGCCGTCGAACATGCCCGCCGTACACGGCGCGAACACCTCGCCGCCGGTCAGCTTGTCCCCGTCGACGTCGAAGCGACGGATGTGCTTGCCCGGCGTGTCGACGACATACAGCTGCGACTCGTCGAGGGAGAACGCGAGCCCGTTCGGCCGGATGAAGTCGTCCGCGACCACGGTCGGCGTGCCGTCCGGGCCGATCCGGTAGACGTGGCAGCCGTCCAGCTCCTGCGCGGCGGCGTACCCCTCGTAGTTCGACGTGATCCCGTACGGCGGGTCCGTGAACCAGATCGACCCGTCGCTGCGTTCGACCACGTCGTTCGGGCTGTTGAGCCGCCGGCCGTCGAGGTGCGACGCGAGCACGGTCAGGCTGCCGTCGTACTCGGTCCGGACGACGCGGCGGTCGCCCTGCGAGCAGCTGATCAGCCGCCCGGCGCGGTCGATCGTGTTGCCGTTCACGTAGCCGGACGGCTGCCGGAACACGCTGACCTGCCCGGACAGCTCGTCCCAGCGGAGCATCCGGTCGTTCGGGATGTCGCTGAACACCAGACAGCGCCAGGCGGCGGAGTACGCCGGTCCTTCGAGCCAGCGGCCGCCGTCGTACAGGCATTCCAGGTACTCGTCGCCCGCGACCGTCCGGAAGCGGTCGTCGAGCACTACCGGCTCGGCCCGGAGCCGCGCCGGCGCGGGGTTGATCGTCACGGTCATGATCTGAATGTAGTCTTGCGCAGGACCATCTAAACAGAACAAGATTTGGCATGTGACGCAAATGACCATAGACGATGTGGATCGCGGCTTGCTCGCCGCGCTGCAAGACGACGCCGGCCAGTCGTACGCCGCGCTCGGCGAGGCGGTCGGCCTGTCGGCCGGGTCCGCGCACGAGCGGGTCCGGAAGCTGAAGACCGCGGGCGTGATCCGGCGGACGACCGTCGACGTCGACCCGGCCGCGGTCGGCCTCGGCGTACTGGCGTTCGTCCTGCTGGAGTCCGACGCCTGGATGGGTGACGAGCCGACGATGGCCGCGCTGCGGAAGGTCCCGGCAGTCGAGGAGGCGCATGTCATCGCCGGCCCGGCGTCGGTGCTCGTGAAGGTGCGGACGGCAACCACCGAGGACCTGCAGGCGACCCTCCGCGCTCTCCACCAGGTGGACGGCGTGACCAGTACGCAGACAGTCGTGGTGCTGGAGACGTTCTTCGAGCGACGACCCACCGTGGTGTGAGCAACACCCTGTCCTCCTGGACGGCCGGTTGACCCTAGACTCGGGCCAGCCGAAGGGAGTCAGCTGTGTCCGACAGCAAGCAGATCACCAAGGTGCTGGTCGCGAACCGGGGCGAGATCGCCGTCCGGGTCGTCCGGGCCGCCGCCGACGCGGGGCTCGGAAGTGTCGCGCTGTACGCCGACCAGGACCGGGACGCGCTGTTCGTCCGGCTCGCCGACGAGGCGTACGCGCTGGACGGGTCGACGCCCGCCGACTCCTACCTGAACATCGCCAAGATCCTGGACGTCGCGGCCCGCTCCGGCGCGGACGCCGTCCACCCGGGCTACGGCTTCCTGGCCGAGAACGCCGACTTCGCGCAGGCCGTCCTGGACGCGGGCCTGATCTGGATCGGCCCGCCGCCGTCGGCGATCGACTCGCTCGGCGACAAGGTCAAGGCCCGGCACATCGCGGAGCGGGTCGGCGCGCCGCAGGTCCCCGGGACGCCGGACCCGGTCGCGGACGCGTCCGAGGTGGTCGCGTTCGCCGCGGAGTTCGGGCTGCCGATCGCGATCAAGGCGGCGTACGGCGGTGGTGGTCGCGGGATGAAGGTCGCGCGCAGCATGGAGGAGATCCCGGAGCTGTTCGAGTCCGCGACCCGGGAGGCGGTCAGCGCGTTCGGACGCGGCGAGTGCTTCGTCGAGCGGTACCTGGACAAGCCGCGGCATGTCGAGACGCAATGCCTGGCCGATGCCCACGGCAACGTTGTGGTGGTGTCGACCCGGGACTGCTCGCTGCAGCGCCGGTACCAGAAGCTGGTCGAGGAAGCGCCGGCACCGTTCCTGTCGGACGAGCAGCTGGAGATCCTTTACACGTCGTCAAAGAAGATCCTCCGCGAGGCCGGGTACGTCGGCGCCGGGACGTGCGAGTTCCTGGTCGGGCAGGACGGGCTGATCTCGTTCCTCGAGGTGAACACCCGGCTGCAGGTCGAACACCCGGTGTCCGAGGAGGTCACCGGGCTGGACCTGGTCCGGGAGATGTTCCGGATCGCTCAGGGCGAGGAGCTGGGGTACGACGACCCGGCGGTGTCCGGGCACTCGATCGAGTTCCGGATCAACGCCGAGGACGGCGGGCGCGGGTTCCTGCCCGCGCCGGGGACGCTGCTGTGCTGGCACGCGCCGTCGGGTCCCGGCGTACGGCTGGACGGCGGGTACGACCAGGGCGAAACCGTACCCGGGGCGTTCGACTCGCTGGTCGCGAAGCTGATCGTCAGCGGCCGCGACCGGACGCAGGCGCTGGAGCGGTCGCGACGGGCGCTGCGCGAGTTCGTCGTCGAGGGCATGCCGACGGTGATCCCGTTCCACGCCTCGGTGGTGTCCGACCCCGCGTTCGTCGGGACGGACGGGTTCAAGGTGCACACGCGGTGGATCGAGACGGAGTACGACAACCAGCTCACGCCGTACGACGGCCCGAGGGCCGAGGCACCGGAGGACGCCGACCGGGAGAAGGTCACGGTCGAGGTCGGCGGCAAGCGGATCGAGGTCGTCCTGCCCGGCGGGCTCGGCGGGGTCGCGCCCACGACCGGCGCGAAGAAGAAGCCGGCCCGGCGCGCGGGCGGTACGAAGAGCTCCGCGGCCTCGGGTGACTCGCTGACCTCGCCGATGCAGGGCACGATCGTGAAGATCGCCGTCGAGGAAGGCGCCACCGTCGCCGAGGGCGACCTGATCGTGGTCCTCGAAGCGATGAAGATGGAGCAACCGCTGAACGCCCACAAGTCCGGCACCGTCACCGGCCTCACCGCCGAGGTCGGCGCCACCGTCGCCGCCGGCGCCACCATCTGCGAGATCAAGGACTGAGCAGGAGGAGTGCCAGTGGTCGCCGAGTTCGCCGATCACTGGCACGGGACGAGCAGACGGGGCTGATGACAGTGCCAGCTCCGTCCGCCGATGCCAGCGGCACGTCGCCGCCAGTCGAGCTCTCCTCGAGGCCATACGACGATCCTGATGTCCAGCTGCTGGTCCGAGCCCTCCATGCCGAACAGCTCGCTACGTACGGCTTCGCGGATTCACCCGATCTGGAGACTGCCGACGACTATGCGGAGCCGACAGGTCTGCTCCTGGTCGCCTGTTCGCCGTCCGGTCGACCTGTGGGCTGCGGTGGCTGGCGTACCTACGATCGAGCGACGAGTACCGCTGAAGTGCGCAAGATGTTCGTCACCACGGAGCACCGCAGTCAGGGTGTAGGGCGCGAGATCCTGAGCACTTTGGAACGCCACGCGATCGCTCATGGCGCCCGACGGATGCTGCTGGAGACAGGCGCACTGAACCATGCGGCGATACGGCTCTACCTGGCGTCCGGGTATCAGGCGATCCCGCCGTATGTGCCTGGTCGTCGGGAACTCAACCGGGCGTTCCGCAAGACCCTTGGCGCCTGATTTCCGTCTCACCTGACGCGAGCCATCTGCTGGATCTCGCCGGGTGCAGACGTGCCCAGCCGGTCTGCGGGCCGAGCCGACGAGCGGTAGTCCCCCGCCGACCTGCAGTCGAGCACCACCCGGCGCCAGCGCGTCGCCGTCGCGCCCCGATCCGCGCACCCGCCGAAGGCAGCACAGACAGCCCGCCCGCCCAACGGGGACTCCCACCCGCACCACGCCACCACCCGCACCCCGCCGCGCCCGCACCCGGCGCTAGCACCTCCGCCTCTCACCACCTCCTGCGCACCCGCCGGAGGCGGTGACGGACAGGCGCCGCGCAGCGGTGACCTTTCCAGCCGCACCACACCACCTGAACCCCGGCGCCAGCACCTCCACGCCGCACCACCTCCTGCGCACCCGCCGAAGGCGGCAACAAACCAGCCGCCGCGAAGCGGCGACCTGTCCGCGCACCACACCACCACCCGTACCCGCGCCAGCACCTCCGCCTCTCACCACCTCCCGCGCACCCGCCGAAGGCGGCAACAGATCAGCCACCGCGAAGCGGTGACCTCTCCACCCGCACCACACCACCCGCACCCGACGCCAGCACCCGCGCCACAGCACCACCTGCACACCCGCCGAAGGCGGCAACAGGTCAGCCGCCGCGAAGCGGTGACCTTTCCAGCCGTAGGACGCCATCTCCTGCACCCGCCGGAGGCGGTGACGGAACAGGCGCCGGGGAGCGGTGTCCTTTGGGGGCGGTTGGTGGGGTTGGGGTTGTGGGATAGTGCGCGGGTTGGGTTGGACGTGAGGAGCGGGGTATGTGGCGGGAGCGGGCGCGGTACTGGTTCGACAGCACGATGTCGCGGGGCACGCCGGCGTTGATCGCCTGGCTGGGGTTCGCCTCGGCCCTGATGGTGCTGGTGATGTCGCTGCTGGTGATCGTGCTGGTGCCGAGGGACGTCGTCCAGCACGGGGGCTGGACAGAGATGTTCTGGATGGCCCTGCTGCGCGCCATCGACACCGGCACGATGGCCGGTGACCAGGGCAGTCCGCTGTTCCTGTTCCTGATGTTGCTGATCACGATCGGCGGGATCTTCGTCGTGAGTGCGTTCATCGGGGTCATCACGACCGGCCTGGACGCGAAGATCGAGGACCTGCGGAAGGGCCGGTCGCGGGTCGTCGAGCGCGGGCACACCGTCGTACTGGGGTGGTCGGAGCAGGTGTTCACGGTGGTCGCGGAGCTGGTGCAGGCCAACCAGGACCAGCGCCGTACCTGCGTCGCGATTCTCGCCGACAAGGACAAGGTCGAGATGGAGGACGAGCTCCGCGCGCGGATCGGTGACCACGGGAAGACCGTCGTCGTCTGCCGGACCGGGAACCCGCTGCGCCCGGCCGACCTCGACCTGGTGAACCTGTCCGCGGCGAGCTCGGTGATGGTGCTGCCGCCGGCCACCGACGACGCCGACATCCAGGTGATCAAGATCCTGCTCGCGCTCGGCGAACGCGCCCGCCGCGCCGACGGGCCGCATGTGGTCGCGGCGCTCCGGGAGTCCGACAACCTGGCGGCGGCGCAGCTGGCGGGCGGGCCTCGCACCGAGCTGGTCGGCGGTGACGACCTCGCCGTACGGCTGATCGTGCAGGCGCACCGGCAGTCCGGGCTGTCCGCGGTGTGCATGGAGCTGCTGTCGTTCGGCGGCAACGAGTTCTACCTGCGCAGCGATCCGGCCGCGGTCGGGCAGCCGTTCGGCGAGGCCAGCCGCGCGTACGACCAGGGCGTCCCGGTCGGCATCCGGTACGCCGACGGGCGCGTCGTACTCAACCCGCCCGTGGACGCCGTACCGGGCGCCAACGACGAGCTGATCCTGCTCGCCGAGGACGAGGCGCTGATCCGCCGGTCGACCGTCCCGGTGCGGATCGTCGAGGACGCGATCGCGGTGTGTGCCGAACCCGAGCCCTGCCCGGCCCGAACGCTGATGATCGGCTGGAACAAGCGCGCCCCGAAGATCCTCGAGCTGCTCGACGACTTCGCCACCTGCGGCTCGCACCTGCAGATCGCCGGCGCCGACGAGCCCCGGCCCGGGACCTACCAGAACCTGACGATCGGTACGACGGCCTGCGACCCGACCAACCGCGGCGCGCTGGAGGCGCTCGACGTCGGCGGCTACCAGCACGTGATCATCCTGGCCGCGGACGCCCTCGACGAGCAGCAGGCCGACGCCCGGACGCTGCTCACGCTGCTGCACATCCGCGACCTCGAGCAGCGGCTGAAGGCGCCGTACTCGATCGTCAGCGAGATCAACGACGACGCGAACCGGGAGATCGCGCAGGTCACCGAGGCCGACGACTTCGTGGTCAGCGAGAAGCTGATCAGCCTGCTGCTCACCCAGCTCAGCCAGAACCTGCACCTGGCCGAGGTGTTCACCGAACTGCTCGGTCCGGAAGGCGCCGAGATCTACCTGAAGCCGGCCGCCGACTACGTCGTCCCTGGAGCCGCCGCGAACTTCGCGACCGTCGCGGAGGCGGCGCGCCGGCGGGGCGAGACGGCGATCGGGTACCGGCTCGCGAGCGGGTTCCACCGGCCGCCGGGGTACGGCGTGATGCTGAACCCGGCGCGGGACGCCGAGCTGACGCTGACCGCGGCCGATCGGGTGATCGTGCTCGCGGACCTCGGATTGACAGACAGTTCTCAGGTTGACGCTGTAAGTTCCGTCCAGGCATCCGGTTGAGGAGGATTACTGCATGTCCAAGAAGACCCACCAGCAGCAGCTGGCGGCGCGGAAAGCGAAGCGGCAGGCCGAACGGGACGCGGAACATCGGCGGCAGCGCCGGAATCTCGCGGTCACGGTCGCGGCGGTCGTGACGGTGGTCGTGGTCGTCGTCGGGGCGTTCGTGGTCTTCGGGGGCGGCGGCGACAACCAGCCGGCGGCCGGCAGTACCGAGGCCGCGCCGGACAACAAGCCGTCGAGCATCCCGACCGCGATGTTCCCGGCGCCGAAGCGGGCGACGCCGCTGGCTGCCGAGGTGAACTGCACGTACAAGAAGAGCGCTGAGCCGGCGGCGAAGAAGGTGAACCTGCCGGCGGACGGGAAGACGAAGGCTTCCGGGACGTCGAAGGTCAGTCTGAACACGTCTATCGGTGATCTGCAGCTGACGCTGGACAGTGCGCTGGCGCCTTGTGCGGTGAAGAACTTCTTGAGTCTGGTCGGGCAGAAGTACTTCGACAACACGAAGTGCCATCGGTTGACCGTTGGCGAGGGGCTGCAGGTCCTGCAGTGCGGGGATCCGACGGGGACCGGGTCCGGCGGGCCGGGGTACAGCTTCGCGGACGAGGTGTATCCGACGTTGAAGTACGGTCGCGGGATGCTGGCGATGGCGAACTCCGGGCCGAACACGAACGGGAGCCAGTTCTTCATCGTGTACGGCGATGCGTCCGGGTTGACGGCGCAGTACACGGCGTTCGGGACGATCGACGAAGCCGGGCTGAAGGAGATCGACAAGGTCGCGGAGGCCGGGGTGACACCGCAGAACGGTCCGCAGGACGGGACGCCGATCACGCCCGTCGACATCAAGACAGCTACAGCTGCCGCCTGAAAAACCAAACCGCGCCGCCCGTCCCCTCCGGGGCCGGGCGGCGCGGTGTTGTATGTGATGCCCTGCCGCGGGATTGCTCCCCGCACGCAGGTGCACCCGTGGGTGCTGCACGTGCGCGGCGTCCTCGTCGAGCGCGGGGAACTGTACAGCACGTGCGCAGAAGTGCTACCCGCGCAGCGGGTGTGTGGCAGCCGCCGTACGCACAACAGCTGCACCGCGAGTGCTGCCCGCACAACACGTGGACGGCGGGCGCAGCCCGCACAACAACCGCACCGCAGGTGCTACCTGCACAACACGTGGACGGCGGGCGCAGCCCGCACAACAACCGCACCGCAGGTGCTACCTGCACAACACGTGGACGGCGGGCGCAGCCCGCACAACAACCGCACCGCAGGGGCTGTCTGCGCAGTAGGTGGATGGTGGGGGCTGCCCGGGCGGCAGCTTTGCTGCGGGTGTTGCCCGGGCAGCGGGTGGGTGGTTCCCGCACACGGGTGGGTGGCGGGTGGCCCGGCGCTCACCAAGGTCAGCCTTGGCGAGGTGGCTGTCGTGTTACGCGAGGAGGGTGTAGCGGGAGCGGGGCCAGGAGAGGAGGGCGTGGATTTGGGTTATGCCTGATTGCTGGAGGAGTTCTACGGTGCCTTCGCGGAACTTGTAGAGGTTGGTGGCGGGGTCTCGGGTGGTGTTCCAGTTGTAGTCGGCGTAGGACTGCATCGCCTTGCGGTAGCGGGGGTCGGGGCTGACCGAGTCCAGGATCAGCAGGTTCTTGAACCAGATCGAGTTGAACGCGGCACCCTGCTTCGCGAGCATCTCGGGTGTGTTGTAGAACGCGAGTGACGCGTTCGCGACCGACTTCGCGTCGCGCAGGTAACGCGCATCACCCGTTGCCTTGAACAACAACACTCCGGCGCCGAGCATCACGCCCTGGTTGTAGCTCCACTGGGTCTTCTCGACGTTCCCGGCCAGGTCGATGTGGTCCCAGTACAGGCCGTTCGGCGCGAGCATGCAGGTCTGCGCCCACTGGTACATCTTCTTGGACCAGCTCAGGTACGACTTGTCCCGCGTCAGCAGATAGAGGTGCGCGCCGAGTTCCGCGCCCGGGCCGTTGGAGATCGTGTTGCGGTCCTGGCTCCACGGCGCCTGGGTCCAGTACACGCCGCCGGCGCACGGGTGCGACGGGTCCGTGTCCCAGCCGTGCACGGTCAGCGCGAAGATGTCCTTGGCGCGGGCGAGCGCGGCGGGGTCGCCGGTCCGCTTGTACCGCTGGATCAAGTTCAGGCCGATCCACTCGTTGTCGTCGTAGAACTTGTCGCCGCCCTGGCCGTTCGGCGGCCGGACGTACGAGTCGTACCCGGTCGGCGTGGTCCCGGCGTTCCAGTAGTACTCGTACGCCGCGATCCGCCGGTCCGCCTCCGCGGATCCGGCCCGGCCCGCGCCGGGTGCTCCGGCCAGGTCCTCGGCCGCGATCGCCGCCTGCGAGTACGGCCAGACGTACGAGTACGCGTTGGACTGGGTGTTCGGGTACTCCTCGAGCAGCAGGCCACCCTTGCCGGCGTCGAAGTACTTGTTGATGGCGTCGTACGACGCCCTGGCCCGGGCGGCGGCGGTGGGATCGGCACCGGCCATGCCCTCGGTGTCCGCGGCGCTCGCGGTGGACATGTTCAGCGCTCCGAGGACCGCGACCGCGAGAACTCCGGCGGCCAGACGTGTTGATATACCAAGCTTTCTGCGCATCGACCTGCTCCTCCTGGGCGGTGGTTGACAGCGATGTCACGTTCTAACCGGCGCATGGAGGGCCCGTCAATGGTTCAGCCTCCGACTCTTCGGAAGCCTTGGTTGGCATATCAGGTCAGCGCGCCGGGAAGCTGATCCAGGCCGAGCGCAGGTGCAGCCGGATCCGGACCTGGTCGGCGGTCAGCACCCGGGACCCGCGGGACCCGACGGCCTGCACCGTGACCGCCCGACCGCCGCCCGGGCCGACGCCGGTCCGCTTCAGCACCCGGACGAACCGGATCGACCCGACGTTGAACACCGCCTGCATCTCGGCGGCGCTGCGGGTGACCCTCCAGGTGACGTTCGGGTTCCCGTTCCGCGGGTACGCGTCCCAGCCGTCCACCTTGGTCACCTGGTACGCCGCGTCGCCGGCCGCGGTCGCCCCGCCGTTCGACGACGAGAACTCCGCGATGATCGGCTTGCCGTTGTACAGCCGAATCTGCCCGGCGGTGGCCGCGATCGCGTTGTTGGTCGACGTCTCCTCGTCGTCGTACCCGCCGTACACCTGGCAGGACGTGGTGTCGCAGAGGTCGTACGCCCGTCCGCTCGCGCGGTCCCGGTGGTAGACGGAATAGGTGCGCGCGGCAACGGCCTGGGCCTGCAGCGCCGCGGGCCGCCAACTGGTTACGGCCTCCCGCGGTACGACGCCGCGCAGGTACGACTCGAGCGGCAGCACGTTGACGGTGTCGAGGTGTGCGCCGGACACGTCGATCGCCCGCAGCGCCCCGCGGTACCGGCGGACCGCGCCGCTCGGCAGGATCAGCCCGATCACCGCGGCGCCCTCGAACTGCGCCATCCCGGTGAACGTCTTGTACAGCGTCCATTTCTTGGTCGACGCGTCGTACGAGCTGAGCTTGGTGCCGTGCTCACCGTTCGGGTCGATCGACCACTGGTCGATCGTCGATGCCTTGGGCAACGGATACACCTTGCCGGTGGCAAGCGACCGGACCGCGAGCCCGTTCACCACGCTGACCCGGACGCCGTCGGTGGTGTCGGCGCTGATCCGGACCCGGATGCTGCCGGTCGCCTTCCCGGTGGTCGTCCGCGGATAGTAGAAGTCGAGGATCTGGTTGACCGACTTCCCCGCCAGCGCGGCCCCTTGGGCGCCGTACTGCGACAGTCCGCGGCCGTGCCCGAACCCGCGCCCGGTGATCGCGGTGTCCGGCGCGGCCGCCGCGGCCGGTGTGATCTCGCGAGCGAAAGCAGGCGCGCTCACCGCCGTCGACACCATCGTCGATGACAGCGCGACCGCCGCGATCACACGTTTTCTCATAGATCCCTCCCGTAGACGACCTGGACCTGCCGGGTGCGGCGGTCCCAGACCAGCCAGCCGCGCTGGAACTTCTGCCGGACCCCGCCCTGCACCTGGTACGCGTCGGTGATCGGCAGCCCGAGTCGCGCACTGCCCGCGCCGAGCCGCCGGTACCTGGTCCGGAACGCGCCGGCGGTCGAATGCGGGCCGGTGGCAACGGAGTAGAAGACGTCCCGGGTAGCGAAGTACGTCGCCCGCCCGGTCCGGGTCGGGTGCTCGCCCCAGAACGGCTGTCCGATGTTTCGGAAACCGAGTTTCCTGGCATACCGGTAGATCGGGGTCGAGAAGCTGCCGGCCATCAACGTGTTCACCCGTTGCCGCAGCCAGCCGAGCTTCTTGTACAGCTCGGTGCCGGGACAGTCCGTCGCCTTCGTGTCCCGGTGTCCGGAAACCGTGTGCAGACTTTTTCCGTCCAGCCGGATCGTCGACGACGGCGAGCGGTAGTTGGCGTCCAGCTTCCAGGCGATCACCCGGGCCGTCGACTCGAGCATCGCGGCCGGCGGCGCCGTCTTGTCGAAGTTCCCGATCACCGCGACGCCGAACGAGTTCGCGTTGTACGACGCGGTGTGCGCGCCGAGCACCGGCAGCTGCGCGCCGCCCGCGCGGCCCTCGAAGATCCGGCCGAACCGGTCGACGAGGAAGTTGTACCCGAGGTCGCACCAGCCGCGGCTCTTCACGTGGTACGCGTACATCGCCCGCACCATCCCCGCGACGTCCGTCCGGGTGTAGTCGTTGCGGTCCGCGGTGTGGTGCACGAACGCCGCCAGCACCGTCGTCGTGTACTTCGGCCGCACGCACGACGCCCCGTTGTACGACCGCAGCCGCTCGTCGGCGCCCCACCGCCGCCGGCTGACCATCAACGGCATCGGGTACGGCGACCCGCTCGCTGGCGCACCGACCGTGCCCAGGTCCGCGTCCGAACTCAGCACGCCCGGCTGGATCAGCACCACCTTCGCGCCGGAAACCGCCGTACCGGTCTCGCCGACCGCACTCGCCTGGACACCGGTCGCATTTCCGACCCATAACGGTTCGGTGCCCGCACGCTGAATTCCTTCAGGCACCAATGGATCGGGCCCGTGGTCGTCCTCGACAGATAACGATTGCCAATCGGTCCATTTCCCGTTCTGCTCGACCCGCACCTTCGCGGTGACGTTCCGCACACCTTCCGGCCACGTGATGCCGACCATTCCGTACGGCGCGGTGGCGGCCTGGACGGAGGGTCCGTCGAGGGAAATCTCCTGGTAGGAGGGGTTGTCGGCGGGGTGCAGCGGGACCAAGGCGGTCGCGGTGAGTACGAGCGGGAGCAGTCGCGCGGTCTTGCCCATAGGCGGCCTTCCGGCGGGGGTGGGACAGACGCTGGGCGGCGCGCTCCTCGATTATGCGTCGCCGGTGACCGCTTTCCCGGGATTGCATCACCCTGCGTGGCGGCGGCCCGCTTGTGGCATTCGATAGGGTTGCCGGAAAGGACCCCCGAGAGAGGCCCGTCATGGAATTCATCCTGATCATCGCGGTCGTGGTGATCGCGGTGCTGGCGTACAACTCCTACCGCCGGACCAAGCTGCAGAACCAGAAGCAGCACGAGATCACCGCCGCCGAGCTCGACGCGGTCAAGCGGACCGCCGACGAGGACATCACCCGCTTCGGCGAGGAGCTGCAGGACCTCGACCTGGAGATGGTCGGCAAGGACCTCGGGGACGGCGCCCGGCAGGACTACCAGCGCGCGCTCGACTCCTACGAGTCCGCCAAGCAGGCGATCGGCCAGGTGACCCAGGCCGACCAGATCAAACACGTGATCGAGATCCTCGAGGACGGCCGGTACGCGGCCGCCTGCGTGAAGGCCCGGGTGAACGGCGAGCCGCTGCCGCAGCGCCGCCCGGCCTGTTTCTTCAACCCGCAGCACGGCCCGTCGGTGGTCGACGTGATGTGGTCGCCGCCGGGCGGCGCGCCGCGCGAGGTGCCGGCCTGTGCGGCCGACGCGGAGCGGGTCCGGGCCGGCGCCGAGCCGGACGTCCGCAAGGTCATGGTCGGCCCGCAGCGGGTGCCGTACTGGGAGGCCGGCCCGGCCTACTCGCCGTACGCGCAGGGTCTGTTCGGCGGCGTCGGCGGTGTGCTGACCGGCATGTTCATCGGCACCGCACTCGGCGGCATGTTCGCCGGCGGCGGGTACGGCGACTACGCGGCCGGCTACCAGGACGGCATGGCCGACGGCGGCGACAACGGTGGCGATGGCGGCGACTTCGGCGACGGTGGCGGGGACGGCGGAGACGGCGGCGGTTTCGACTTCGGCGACTTCGGCGGCGGAGACTTCGGCGGCGACTTCTAGGCAGCAACGGCAAAGGCCCCGGTGACCAGCTGGTCACCGGGGCCTTGTCGTCACCTCATTCGCCGAACAGCGGCGGGGTGCCCTCGGCGGTGTTCAGGAAGTACACCGGGTCCTTGAAGCTGCCCGGGATCTTGCCCAGCCCGCGGATCACGGTCGCCGCACCGTTGGCGTGCCCAACGGCGTACAGGTAGGCCGAACCGCTGTCCTTGTCGACCGCGGCGAGCAGGGTGCTCTGGGTGCCGCACTTCTCCGCGACCAGGTACTCGAAGCCCTGCCAGGTCGAGGTCCGGACCTTCTTCACGACCGGCGCCTGCTTGATGTTCGCCGGCACGTGGATCGTGTACAGCGCACCCCCGTAGGTGTTTGCCAGGAAGGTGTCGTACGTCGCGGTCTCGCTGATCAGCGTCATCGTCTTGACCGCCGAGTAGCCGGTGTACCGCGAGGACAGCTTGTGGTCGGCGTCGTACCGGTAGAGCACGCCGTCGCCGCGCAGCTTGTACGAAGCGCCGCGAACGGTCTTGCCGCCGTAGAACGTGTCGTCGATCGCCTTGTAACCGTTGTAGCCGCCGCCAACGGCCTTCAGAGAGGTGAACGGCTTGCCGGTCGAGTCGGTCCCGTACCCGCCGGAGTACAGCGTCGAGTTCAGGATCGCGTCGCCGTACCACGAGGCTTCGCCGGCGATGCCGATCGTCTCGGTCCAGGTGGACAGCACCTTCGCGGATCCGGCCGGGAACATGTGCGGGCCGGTCGACCGCTTGACGGTGATCGGGCTGCCCGCGGTGATCGCGGCGTTCGCCAGGTCGCCGCCGGACGTGACCGAGCCCAGCCACATCTGGCAGGCAGCGGTCGCGCCGGTGGACGTCGTCGTGGCGGCGTGAGCGGGGGCGGCGGACGCGAGGGCGGCACCGCCGAGCAGCAGGGCCGAGGCCGCTGCCGCGCATGTGCGCTTGAGTTTCATACCTGACTTACTCTCCGTTTCGGTTGGGTGCGTCGTCGCGGACCCAGCGAGAGATCACCGGGTCCTTGTAGGTGCCGGGGACCTTGCCCAGGCCCTTGATGACGGCGGCGCCGTGGCTGACCGCGTAGAGGTACGCGGCGCCGGTGTCCTTGTCGATTGCCGTGAGCAACGTGCTCTGGGTTCCGCAGCGCTCCGCGACGAGCGTCTCGAAGCTCTGCCAGGTCGAGGCCCGGACCTTCTTCACGGTCGGCTGCAACCGGGTGTCGGCCGGGATGTGGATCGTGTAGAGCGCGCCACCGCGGGTGGTGGCCAGGAACGTGTCGTACGTCTTGGTCTCGGCGATCAGCGTCATCGCCTTCACCGACGCGAACCCGGGGTACTGGCGGACGTTCTTCCAGCTCGTCCAGCGGAACAGCACGCCGTCGTTGCGCAGCCCGTACCGCGCGATCCGGGTGGCCGGCGAGCCGTACGTCGCCTGCTCGAACATCGTGAACTTGTCCCAGCCGCCGCCGACCGGGTTCTGGTAGTCGTACAGCTCCCCGGTCATCTCGTCGTACCCCCACGAGACCTGGTAGAGCCGGGCGCCGAGGACGACGTAGGCGTCGTTCGAGCCGGCGTCCCAGCGCCAGGTGGAGCTGATCCGGGCGGCGCCGGCCGTGAACAGGTGCGGGCCGGCCGTGGTCTTGGCGGTCGGTGGGTTCGAGGCGGTGATCGTGGTGTTCGGCGCGTCACCGCGGCTTGTCAGCGGCTGGAGCTGCAGCTTGCAGGTAGGGGTCGGAGCAGAAGTCGGGGTGGCGTGTGCAGGCACGGTCACAAGCGCGCCGAGCAGCACGGCGGCCGCGGCGGTGGCGGTGGCGGTGGCACGTTTCGGGCTCTTCACAACCTGCACGATGCGGTCTCGACCGGAAAAGTTACCGGCAACTTTCCCGGAGTCGGTGGTATCGAGATGAAGGAGACACGTTTCCGGAAAGGAGCTGTCCGGCATGAGCCTGACCCGGACCTCGGCGGTCGCGGCGTCCGCCGTACTCCTCGGCGCCCTCGCGTCGACACCGGCGTCCGCCACCACGACCACCACCACGACGGCCTGCACGATGACGGTCGGATCCGTCACGCCCGGCGGCGACATCGGCTACTCGAACATCACGGCCGGGTGGCCGGTCACCGCGAAGCAGTTCACCGGCGTACACATGTTCACGCCCGGGATCACCAAGCTGAGCACGACCTGGATCCGGAACCCGAAGTCGTCGTCCGGCGACCTGGCCTCCGGCGAGGTAGTGCTGAACACCAGCCTGTACGAGGCCTGGTACGGCACCGACAAGACCGGGAAGCCGATCACCGGCTTCAGCAACTCGGGCAAGAACTTCCAGGGCTACGTCTACGACGAGCAGACGTCGTACCGCGCGGACCACCTGCTGGTCGACACGTACCGGCTGCGCGGCGACGGCGTGCTGTACCGCTTCGAGCGGCACTGGACGGACTTCCCGTACGACACCACGACCCGGTTCAACGGGTTCTCCGCCGTGAAGACGATGGCGCTGATCAGCTCGACGCCGGCGTACGACACGTTCCTCGCGAACACCCGCGGCGGGGCGCTCTACACGATCCGGATCCCCCGCGCGGCCGGCAAGCAGCCGATCGTGACGAAGATCCGGACCTCCACCTGGCAGACCTTCGAGAGCCTGGTCGCCCAGCGCTGCGGCACGCAGAGCATCCTGCTGACCGCGATCGACAAGGACACCGGTACGGCGTACCTCTACGCGGTCAGCCACGGCGCGACCGTGATCAAGGGCCTGGGCAAGGTCCCAGGCACCTACAAGGACCCTGTGTACTACCTGTACACGTCGGCGAGCGTTCCCCCGCTGAACGGCGACTGACTCAGTTGCGGAGGTGGAGCCGCCGGGCCGCCTCCGCGATCGAGCCGGAGATCGACGGGTAGACCGTGAACGACTGGGCGACCTGGTCGACGGTCAGCCGGGCGCCGACGGCCAGCGAGATCGGGTGGATGAGCTCGCTGGCCCGCGGTGCGACGACCACGCCGCCGACCACGATGCCGGTGTTCGGGAGGCAGAACAGCTTCACGAAACCGTCCCGGACGCCCTGCATCTTGGCCCGGGCGTTGTCGGACAGCGGCACCTTGACGACCATCGCCGTACTGCCGCCGGCGTCCACGACCGCCTGCGAGAGGCCGACGGTGGCGATCTCCGGGGCGGTGAAGACGTTCGCGGACACCGTTGACTGGTCCAAGGGCGTGACGGCGTCGCCGAGCGCGTGCGCCATCGCGATCCGGCCCTGCATCGCGGCCACCGAGGCGAGCATCAGTACGCCGGTGCAGTCGCCGGCCGCGTAGACCCCGCGGGCGGTCGTCCGGGACACCCGATCGACCTGCACGAACCCGCCGTCGGTCAGCGACACGCCCGACTCGACGAGATTCATGTCGTCGGTGTTCGGCAGCGATCCGACCGCGAGCAGCGCGTGCGACCCCTCGACCTTCCGGCCGTCGGTCAGCGTCACCACGACCCCGTCGCCGTGCCGCTTCACCGACTCCGCCCGGGACTTGCTCAGCACGGTCAGCCCGCGGCGCTTGAACACATCCTCCAGGACGGCCGCCGCGTCCGCGTCCTCCCCCGGCAGCACCCGGTCCCGCGACGACACCAGGACGACGTCACTGCCGAGCGCGTCGTACGCGCTGGCGAACTCCGCGCCGGTGACGCCGGACCCGACCACGATCAGCCGCTCTGGCAGCTCCTCGAGCTCGTAGACCTGCTCCCAGGTGAGGATCCGCTCGCCGTCCGGCTCGGAGCCCTTGAGGATGCGGGGCCTTGCCCCGGTGGCGATCAGCACCACGTCGGCGTCCAGCCGCTCGTCGCCGACCACCACGGTCTCGGGACCGTCCAGCCGGCCGCGGCCCTGGATCACCCGTACCCTGTCCCGATCCAGCCGGCGGCTGATCCCGGAGGACTGGGCGGCGGCCAGCGCCTTCACCCGTTTGTTGACGACGGAGAGATCGACACGCACGGAGTTGGCGGGATCCTCGTCGCCGTCGTCCAGCCGGACACCGAGCTCGCCGGCCTCCTCCACCTCGGTCATCACCTCGGCGGTGGCGATCAGGGTCTTGCTCGGAACGCAATCCGTGAGCACCGCGGAACCGCCGATTCCGTCCGAGTCGACAACCGTTACCTCCCCACCGAGCTGGGCAGCCGCACTGGCCGCTTCGTACCCACCTGGACCGCCTCCGATGATCACAACTCGCGCCACGGGAGGCCATTCTTCCGTATCCTGTTTTTCCGTGACCCTGTACGCCGCGTTTGCGTCGAATCTGGACCCGAACCTGATGGCCGAGCGGTGCCCGTACTCGCCCCTGCGCGGGACCGGCTGGATCACCGGCTGGCGGCTCACCTTCGGCGGCGAGGAGCTCGGCTGGGAGGGGGCGATGGCGACCGTGGTCGAGGACCCGGCCGACCCCGCGAACCAGGTCTTCGTCGCGCTGTACGACGTCCACCCCAAGGACGTCGAGCGCCTCGACGAGTGGGAGGCCATCGACCAGGGCGTGTACAGCAAGATCCAGGTCCGGGTGCAGACCCTGGACGGCGAGCAGCTGGCCTGGATGTACGTCCTGAACGCCTACGAGGGCGGCCTGCCGTCGGCCCGCTACCTGGGCATCCTCGCCGAGGCCGCAGAGGCAGCCGGCGCCCCCGACGACTACGTGGCGGACATCCGTTCCCGTCCCTGTCAGTCGTCGGGTCATTAGGTCCTGTCTGGTGATCCAGCGCCGTAGCGAGGAGGTGCTCGGTGCGGTAGCTCGGCGTGCGGGGGCGAAGGTCTCGATGCGGAGCATCGTGGCCTTTGCACCCGTGCGGCGAGATGCCGTGCCGAGTGCCCCGCAGTAGGCGCTGGATCACCAGACAGGGCCTTAGAGTGCCCATGTGAACCAAGACCTGATGGCAGCGGCCGAGGCCTGGCTGCGTGAGGACCCCGACCCCGACACCCGTGCGGAGCTCACCCGGCTCCTGGACGCCGGGGCCACCGACGAGCTGGCCGACCGCTTCTCCGGCACCCTGGAGTTCGGTACGGCGGGTCTGCGCGGCGCTGTCGGCGCCGGGCCGAACCGGATGAACCGGGTGGTCGTGATCCGCGCCGCCGCCGGGCTCGCGGCGTACCTGAAGGCGCAGGGGCTGACCGACGGCCCGGTGCTGATCGGGTACGACGCGCGGCACAAGTCCGACGTGTTCGCCCAGGACACCGCGGCGGTGATCCGCGGCGCCGGGCTGGACGCCGTACTGCTGGACCGGCCGGCCCCGACGCCGGTGGTCGCGTTCGGGATCCGGCACCTGCACGCGGTCGCCGGCGTGGTCGTGACCGCGTCCCACAACCCGCCGCAGGACAACGGCTACAAGGTGTACCTGGGCGACGGCTCGCAGATCGTGCCGCCCGCGGACGCCGGGATCGCGGCCGCCATCGCCGCCGTCGGCCCGCTGGCCGAGGTACCGCGCGGGGACGACTGGCAGACGGCCGGCGACGACCTGCTGGACGCGTACCTGGACCGGATCGCGCAGCTCGTCCCGATGGACGCCCCGCGGGAGTTGAAGGTCGCGTACACGCCGCTGCACGGGGTCGGGCGCGCCCTGGTGGAAAAAGCGGTCCAGCGGGCCGGGTTCGCCGTACCGCAGGTGGTCGCGACGCAGGCCGACCCGGACCCGGACTTCCCGACCGTCTCGTTCCCGAACCCGGAGGAGCCGGGCGCGATCGACGCCGCGCTGGACCTCGCGCGGGAGATCGGCGCCGACATCGCCGTCGCCAACGATCCCGACGCCGACCGGTGCGCGGTCGCGGTCCCGGACGCGGGCGGCTGGCGGATGCTACGAGGCGACGAGCTGGGCAGCCTTCTCGGTGAATTCCTGCTCCCTGGGTCCCAGGGTGTCGCCGCCTGTTCGATCGTGTCGTCCTCGCTGCTCGGGAAGATCGCGGCGTCGTACGGCGTCCGGTACGTCGAGACACTGACCGGTTTCAAGTGGATCGGCCGGGTCCCGGAGCTGGCCTTCGGGTACGAAGAAGCGCTCGGGTACTGCGTGGACCCGGACACGGTGAAGGACAAGGACGGCATCTCGACGCTCGTCCGGGTGCTGCAGCTCGCGGCGCAGGCGAAGGCGGCCGGGCGGACGCTGGTCGACCTGCTGGACGATCTCGCGGTCAAGCACGGCCTGCACGCGACCGACCAGCTGTCAGCGCGGGTGGAGGACCTGTCGCTGATCGCGCAGGCAATGGACCGGCTGCGGGCGACGCCGCCGACCACGCTCGGCGCGTACAGCGTGCAGCGGATCGACGACCTGAGCCAGGGGTCCGAGTCGTTGCCCCCGACGGACGGCCTGCGCTACACGCTGTCCGACGGCGCACGCGTGGTCGTACGCCCGTCGGGTACCGAGCCGAAGCTCAAGTGCTACCTCGAGGTGGTCGTGCCGGTGACCACGGACGTGGCCGCGGCACGGATCGAGGCAGCGGGCGCGTTGGCAGCCATCAAGACAGCTCTGGCTGCCGCGGCAGGTATCTGAGCCGGAACACCTGGCGGGTGGTTCCGGGGCTCAGCGAGCAGCAGCTGCCGCCTCGGCGGCCTCGGCGTGCAGAGAGCTCTGCAGCGACGAGTGCAGGATGCGGAGCGTGCTGGTGGACTGCATCAGCGCGTCCCGCTCGTCCGGGTTCCGGTTCGCCAGCGCCGAGATGTCGTTGATCGCGGCCTCGATCCGGGCGATCCGGTCGGCGACCGTCCCCTCCTGGCTGCTGGCCTTGCGGATCGCGTCGGACGTGACCGTCCAGACGTCTTCCTTGTCGTTGGTCCGCCGGGACATGTCCACCATCTGGCTGAGCGCCTGCAGGTCGTGGTCGACCTGGGTGCGCTCCACCGGCGCGGTGATGCCGACGGTCGCCTGCCGCAACCGGGTGACGTGCCCGGACAGCTCCGACCAGGTGCAGCGACCGCTCTTGATCTTGTCCAGCACCTTCGCGTACTCGGTGTTGAACTCGTCGTAGTTCACTCTGACTCCTGCCGTTCGACGATCGACTCAGAACTCTAGGGCCTGCGCACTCCGAACAAGTAACCACACGATCGCAGATCGTGCAGGTGTCGCCAAAACGCAACAGCCGCCCGGTACGCCAACGCGTACCGGGCGGCTGAGTTACGTGCTGCGAGTCGTCAGCTCACGTCTGGATCAGGCGACGTAGGCGGACGACGAACGGAAGGTGTTGCAGTTTCCGGCGACGGTGTAGCTGTGCTTCGCGTTGAAGCCCGAGGTCACCCAGAACGCGTGGTTCTTCAGCGAACCGTGGTCCCGCGCGCCGCCCGGCTGGTCACCGCTGTGGCTGACCACCCAGTTGTACTGCGTCATGAAGCCGCCGCTGAACGGGTAGTTGCGCTTGTTCGCGCCGTCCACGGCACCGCCCAGGCAGGACGCCTGCAGCTCACGACGACGGCTCTCCTCGAGCCGTCCGGCGTAGGTGCTGATCGCGGCCGTCCGCTGGAACGACGAGCTCAGGATGCCGGTCATCCACTGCACGTGGTGGCCGTACTCGTGCGACAGCGTGAAGGTCGCGTACGCCCGCGCCATCGTCGGGCTCTGCTTCCAGTAGTTGATGATCTGGTACGCCGGGATGTAGATCGTCTGCGTACCGTTGTAACCGCAGAAGAACGCGGTGTCGGTGACGACGCCGCAGTACGAGTTGACCGAGCGGCTGTTGTGAACGACGAGCTTCGGGGCGACCTTGTAGTTCGCGCCGGCCTGCTTCAGCGGCAGCGCCCAGGAGCCGTACAGGCACTTGAACAGGTTGTTCTCGTACGCAACGACACCGTTGAAGGTGCGCAGGGAGACGTTCAGCTCCTTGCACTTCGACGTCGGGATGGCGCCGGTCTTGTACAGCCGGTTGTACTGCACGACGTTCGTCGCCGACGACTTCGTGGTCAGGCCGTCGCCGGCCGGCGGGTTGCCGATCGCGTACGCCGTGCCGTCGACCGGCGCGGACGGGGTCGCGGTCGCGGCCGTCGCGGCAGTGGTCGCCGTGCTGGAGGTCTGCGCGGCCTGGGCGTTCGGCAACGCCAGGGCGGCCAAGCCGGCCAGGGCGCCGACGGTGGCCACGCCACGCAGGGTGTAGCGGGAGAGGTTGACCATGAGCTCCACTCTCGATGTGTCTAAGGGACCTGTTGGACCAATCCTGGGGTGCACAGGGGTTCACCCGGGCTGGAACACGGGCTAGGACGCGGCGATTCGCGCCACAGTTCCGTTGAGTTGTGTCTCAGCCGGCAAGTTTCGCACCCAGGAATCGCAGGTGGTCAGGCAGCATGCGCCGCCAGTAGCCGCCGGTGTGCAGTCCGGGCTGCTGACCGCCGTCGGCGTGCAGTTCGGCGCGCAGATCGTGGGCCGCTCCCGCGAACGGATCGTCCCGCCCGCAGTCGATCCGGACGGCGGCCTGCTGGAAGCCGCTCGCCCGGCCCAGCACCTGGTTGCGTTCGAAGTCGGCCTCGCCGTCGAACGCCCCCGGCTGGACGTCGGCGTACCGGTGCCAGAGCGCCGGGCTCATCGCGCCGGCGGCGACCGGCGGGACCTTGCGCTGCAGCACCTGGAGCAGTGCGCCGTACCCGCCCATCGACCAGCCGAGTACGCCGTACCGGGCGGTGGTCAAACCACGGGCCGTGAGCAACGGAAACAGCTCCTGCTCGATCATCGCGCCGGCATCGGTACCGTCCGCGCGACGGTGCCAGTAGCTGTCCGATCCGCCGTCGACGGTCGCCACCGCGTACGCCGGCGTACCGGCGCGGACCGCGGACGTCAGGTAGCGATCCAGGCCGAGGTCGTTGACGGCCGAGCGATGGTCACCGCCCCGGCCGTGCAGCGCGAGCACCACCGGCAGCCGGGCCCCGGCGGCGTACCCGTCGGGGTAGATGACGCTGTAGCCCACCTGGGTACGGCGGGCTCGCGAGGCGAAGGTCCCGGACACGACCGGACCGGCGGGTACGTCGGGGACCACGCCGTCCGGGCCGGTCAGCCCGAGCAGTTCGTGGACCCGTCCGCGACCGGGTACGGCACCGGCCTCGAGAGCGGTCACTCCGGCAACGGCAGCCACCGCGGCGGCCGCGCCGGTACGTAAGAACGTACGGCGAGTCAGCAACAGCTCAGCACCCGGGTCAGCGCAGGAAGGCCGCGACGACGGCGAGCACGGCCAGCACCGCGATCACGATCAGCTCCGGGCGGGCCCAGGCGGTGACCACGTCGCCCTCGGAGGTGGCGGCGTACCGCTCCATATGGTTCTCGATGCGGTTGACCACGATGTCGGCCTTGGAGATCGAGCTGTCCGCGGCGAGCTTGCGGCCGCCGACCCGTTGCTTGCGAAGATCGCGCATGACCAGTTGGACGCCGGGCGCGCGGTAGCGGTTCGCCTCGGTGTGCACCCGGAGCAGGTCGGTGACGTCGGCGCCGGTCACCTTCGACCACGGGATCCGGTAGTCGCGCAGGTGGTTGCGGAGCAGCAGGTGGTCCGGGTCCAGCGTCACCGACGGCCGGATCAGGCCGACGTACGCGAGCGTCATGAAGATCGCGATGATGCTGCCGACCAGGACGCCGGTCGCGGTCCGCCACTCCAGGACCACGTCGAGCAGGCCGAGCGCCCCGATCACCAGCACGATGGTCCCGGTGATCCGGTTCGACGCGGACAGGTACTGCTCGCTCTCCGGCGATTTCGACTTCACCAGCACAACGTAACCGGCTCTCCGATTCGGCACTAGACTGCCTTGGGTGACCACACTCGACAGCGGCGTCGACACCCTGGCCGACGTGACCTCCTCGGAGGACCGGCTGCGCCGGTTCCTGCTCGGGCTGCCGGGCGTCGACCAGGTCGGCGCGGAGGCCCGTGCCGCCACCCTGAGCACCCGGTCGATCAAGACCACCGCCAAGCAGTACGCGCTGGACCTGGCGATCTCGATGATCGACCTGACCACGCTGGAGGGGCAGGACACCCCCGGCAAGGTCCGAGCCCTGTGTGCGAAGGCGAAACGGCCCGATCCGGCCGACCCGAGCGCGCCCCAGGTGGCCGCGGTCTGTGTGTACCCGGACCTGGTCGCCACCGCCAAGCGCGAGCTGCAGGGCTCCGGGATCAACGTCGCGAGTGTCGCGACCGCCTTCCCCAGCGGGCGTTCCAGCCTGGCGATCAAGGTCCAGGACACCAAGGACGCGGTCGCCTCCGGTGCCGACGAGGTCGACATGGTGATCGACCGCGGCGCGTTCCTGTCCGGGCGGTACGCGATGGTCTTCGACGAGATCGCCGCGATCCGCGAGGCCGCGGGTGACGCACATCTCAAGGTGATCCTGGAGACCGGCGAGCTGGTCACCTACGACAACGTCCGGCGGGCGTCCTGGCTGGCGATGCTGGCCGGCGCGGACTTCATCAAGACCTCCACCGGCAAGGTGTCCCCCGCGGCCACGCTGCCGGTCACGCTGGTGATGCTGGAGGCGGTCCGCGACTACCACGAGGCCACCGGGCTGCACATCGGCGTCAAGCCGGCCGGCGGGATCCGGACCGCGAAGGACGCGATCAAGTACCTGGTCACGGTGAACGAGACCGCCGGACCGGACTGGCTGGACCCGGAACTGTTCCGCTTCGGCGCCTCCAGCCTGCTGAACGACCTGCTGATGCAACGCACCAAGCTGGCCACCGGGCACTACCCGGGCCCCGACTACTTCACCTTGGACTGACAGGCATGAGCAGATTCGAGTACGCCCCCGCGCCCGAGTCCCGGGCGATCGTGGACATCAAGTCGTCGTACGGGCTGTTCGTCAACGGGCAGTTCGTCGACGCGACGGACGGCAAGCCGTTCAAGACCGTGTCGCCGGCCTCCGAGGAGGTCCTGGCCGAGGTCAGCGAGGCCGGGCCGGCCGACGTCGACAAGGCCGTGCGCGCGGCCCGGAAGGCCTTCGACAAGGTCTGGGGCCCGATGAGCGGCAAGGACCGGGCGAAGTACCTGTTCCGGATCGCGCGGCTGATCCAGGAGCGGTCCCGCGAGCTCGCCGTCCTGGAGTCGCTGGACAACGGCAAGCCGATCCGCGAGTCCCGCGACGTCGACATCCCGTTGGTGGCCGCGCACTTCTTCTACTACGCAGGCTGGGCCGACAAGCTCGAGTACGCCGGGGTCGGCGACGACCCGCAGCCGTGGGGTGTCGCGGGCCAGGTGATCCCGTGGAACTTCCCGATGCTGATGCTGGCCTGGAAGATCGCCCCGGCGCTTGCCGCGGGCAACACCGTCGTACTGAAGCCGGCCGAGACCACCCCGCTGACCGCGCTGGCGTTCGCGGAGATCTGCCAGCAGGCCGAGCTGCCGCCGGGCGTGGTCAACATCGTCACCGGCGCGGGCCGCACCGGTCAGGCGCTGGTCGAGCACCCGGACGTCGACAAGGTCGCGTTCACCGGGTCGACCGCGGTCGGCCGGGCGATCGCGAAGTCGGTCGCCGGGACGCACAAGGCGGTCACGCTGGAGCTCGGCGGCAAGGCCGCGAACATCGTCTTCGAGGACGCCCCGATCGACCAGACCGTCGAGGGCATCGTCAACGGCATCTTCTTCAACCAGGGCCACGTCTGCTGCGCCGGTTCCCGGCTGCTGGTCCAGGAGAGCGTGTACGACGAGGTCCTCGGCCGGCTGAAGCGCCGGATGGAGACCCTGCGCGTCGGCGACCCGCTGGACAAGAACACCGACATCGGCGCGATCAACTCGGCCGCCCAGCTGGCGAAGATCCGCGAGCTGTCGCAGATCGGCGAGGACGAGGGCGCCGAGCGCTGGTCGCCGGAGTGCGAGCTGCCGCCGCAGGGCTACTGGTTCCCGCCGACCGTGTTCACCGGCGTCTCGCAGGCGCACCGGATCGCCCGCGAGGAGATCTTCGGCCCGGTGCTGTCGGTGCTGACCTTCCGTACTCCGCAGGAGGCGGTCGAGAAGGCCAACAACACCCCGTTCGGCCTGTCCGCGGGGATCTGGACCGACAAGGGTTCCCGGATCCTCTGGATGGCGAACCAGTTGCGCGCCGGCGTCGTCTGGGCGAACACGTTCAACCGCTTCGACCCGACCTCGCCGTTCGGCGGCTACAAGGAGTCGGGTTACGGCCGCGAGGGCGGTCGCCACGGTCTGGAGGCCTACCTTGCCCACTAAAGAGACGCAAAGGCTTGAAGTGCGCAAGACCTACAAGCTCTACATCGGCGGCGCCTTCCCGCGCAGCGAATCGGGCCGGTCGTACGTCGTGAACAATGCCAAGGGCAAGTTCCTGGCGAACGCGTCGCAGGCCTCCCGCAAGGACGCCCGGGACGCGGTCGTCGCGGCCCGCAAGGCGTTCAACGGCTGGCACGGGCGGACGGCGTACAACCGGGGTCAGGTGCTGTACCGGATCGCCGAGGTGATGGAGGGGCGGCACCAGCAGTTCAGCGCCGAGGTCGCCGCCGGCGAAGGCCTGTCGATCTCGAAGGCCCGCGCGGTCGTGGACGAGGCGATCGACCGCTGGGTCTGGTACGCCGGCTGGGCCGACAAGATCGCCCAGGTCGTCGGCTCGTCGAACCCGGTGGCCGGCCCGTACTTCGACTTCTCATTGCCCGAGGCAACCGGTGTGGTCGCGGTGCTCGCCCCGCAGGACTCGTCGCTGCTCGGGCTGACCTCGGTGATCGCGCCGGCGATCGTCTCGGGCAACACGGTCGTCGCGGTCTCGTCGTACGAGCGTCCGCTGCCGGCCGTCACGCTCGGCGAGGTGATGGCGACCTCCGACGTACCGGGTGGCGTGGTGAACCTGCTGACCGGGTCCGCGTCCGAGATCGGGCCGTGGCTGGCGTCGCACCAGGACGTGAACGCGATCGACCTGTGCGGGATCGAGGACCCGCAGGAGGCGACGGCCCTCGAGGTCGCCGCGGCCGACAACCTCAAGCGGGTACGCCGTCCCGCCGAGGAGGACTGGTCCGCGGACCAGGGCCTGTCGCGGCTCACGCAGTACCTCGAGCTGAAGACCGTGTGGCACCCGATCGGAGTCTGAGTGCTGAAGCCAGGTGACCGGGTCGCGATCGTCTCGCCGTCCCGGGGGCTGCCGGAGATCTTCCCGGGGCCGTACGAGCTGGGACTGCGTCGGCTGCGCGAGGACTTCGGGCTGGAGCCGGTCGAGTACCCGACGACCCGCCGGATGGGCGCGACGCCCGCGGGGCGGGCCGCCGATCTGCACGCGGCCTGGTCGGATCCGTCGATCCGGGCGGTGTTCGCGAGCATCGGCGGGGACGACCAGATCACGGTGCTGAAGCATCTCGACCCGGCCGTTTTCCAGGCGGACCCGAAGCCGTTCTTCGGTTACAGCGACAACACGAACCTGCACAACTTCCTGTATTCGCTGGGCTTGCCGGGGTACTACGGCGGCAGCGTGATGGTGCAGTTCGGCCGCGGCGGCGCGATGCACCCGGACACCGAGCGGTCGTTGCGGGCGGCAATGTTCACCGGCGGCTCGTACGACCTGACGCCGGCGACCGGGTGGACGGACATCGACCACGACTGGAACGTCGCGGCCAACCTGGAGACCGAGCCGGAGCTGTTCCCGGGCACCGGCTGGCTGTGGAGCGGGTCCCGCGCGGTGACCGGGAAGCTCTGGGGCGGGTGCGTCGAGATCCTCGACTGGCAACTCGCCGCGAACCGCTGGATGCTGCCGACCGCGTCGTACGACGGGGTCCTGTTCTGCGAGACCAGCGAGGACATGCCGTCCGCCGAGACCGTGTACCGGATCCTCCGGAACATGGGCGAACGCGGGCTGCTCGAGCGCTTCGACGCCGTCCTGTGGGGGCGCCCGAAGTCGCGGTCGCTGTTCGCGGAACTGACGCCGGACCAGTCGGTCGCCTACGTCACCGACCAGTACTTGGCGGTCGACCGGGCGCTGGCGGAGTACAGCCCGGACGCGGTCGTGGTGAAGGGCCTCGACATCGGCCACACCGACCCGATGCTGACGTTGCCGTACGGCGGCCAGATCCACCTCGACCCGGCCGCGCAACGCATCACGGTCACCTACTAGCGCCTCCCCCGAGCGTCGAGCTCACGCTCCGTCCCCACGCCCCCGCGCCCCCACGCCCCAATCCCCCACCGCCCAACTGGACGGCATCGGGGTTGACCCCTGACCTTGTGGGTTGGCCCCTTGCATGCCGGTAGGCGAACCCACCATCTCAGAGGCCAACCCCTCAAGTGGCACAGGACCAGCCGCCCCCGCCTGTCGCTGGCTCGGGTGCTGCCTACGGCCTAGCGGACCAGCGTTCGGGTGAGGGCCGGGTTCGGGTCGGGATAGCAGGCGACCGGGGCTGTGGTGGTGATGAACTTCCACTTGATCTTGGCCTGCAGGGTGAGGCCTGGGTCGTCGTAGCTGGTGCCCTTCAGCTTGGTCTCGATGACGCCGGGCCGGCCTGCTCGCAGGCGGATGCTGAGGGTGGGGAGCTGGAAGGTCGCGCCGCCGGGGATCGGGCCGGACACCTTGACGACGGCGGTGTTTCCCTCCAGCTGAACGGATGGAGTGGAGTTGAGGCCCGAGCCACCGATCAGTTGTGAGCTGAGGTACGCCGCGTTGGCGGGGACCGGGATGCGCAGCGTGAGGTCGCGGACCTCCTGGAGTTTGAAGCCCTTGACCTCGGTCGGGAGGGTGCCTTGCTGGGAGTGGACGGCGATCGTGAAGCGGGCGTTGGCGCGGACGGTGGCGGGCGCCTGGGCGTCGACGCCCTGGCGGAGCGAGATCGTGTGCTTGCCGAACTTGGTGTCGGCGCGGCACGCGTACGTGGCGACCGGCTGGTCGGCGGGGGCGAGTAAGGCGAGGATCACCACAAGACTGCGGTAAGTAGCCATACGACTACTCTATGCAGTCACCTGCCGAAGAGGAACCACCCGCCGGCACCGGCCGCCACGAACAGCACCGGTACCGCGAGCAGGAACCACGCCCGCAGTCGGCGACGACGGCGTACCGGCGGGTCGGTGGCGACCGTGGTGTCCAGGTCGTCCTCAGTGATCGTGGTCCGCTCGGCCGCGCGCAGCGGCGCCTCCTGCTCCAGGCGGTACGCCTCGGCCTCCAGCCTCTCGGCCAAGGAGTCGGCGCGATCCCAGCGGTCGGCGACCCGGTACGCGAGGGCCCGCGCGAACACGTCGTCGAGCTGGCCGACCGAGTCGTGCAGCAGCGGGCGGAGACTCTGCGGCGGCAGGTCCGGGTCGCGGTTCAGCACGTCGCCGATCGAGGCCGCGGAGTACGGCGGATGGCCGGTCAGCAGTGCGTACGTGACCGCGCCGACCGCGTAGATGTCGGCGCGTTCGTCGAACCCACCGTCGCCGCGCCCCTGCTCCGGCGCCATGTACGACGGCGTACCGACGGCCTGTGTGAGGCCGGACGCCTCCGCGGCGCGTTTCGCCAGGCCGAGGTCGGCGAGCACGATCCGGTGCGTGCCACCGCCGGCCTCCTCGCCCGCCCGGAGCAGCAGGTTCGCCGGGGTGACGTCGCGGTGGACGACGCCCTCGCCGTGCAGCGCCGCTACCGCGCGGGCCAGGTCGGCGCCCCACCAGAGCGCGTCGACCGGGTCGAGCCGGCCCTGCCGCAGGACGTCGGCCAGCGTGCCGCCGCCGACGTAGTCCATCACGAAGTACGGCCGGCCGTCGTCGAGCTTGCCGAGGTCGAAGACCCGCACGACCCGGTCGCTGGAGATCCGGCGCATCAGCCGGGCCTCGGACAGGAAGCGTTCGCGCACGTCGGCCCGCGACGCCCAGTTGTCCGCCAGCACCTTGACGGCGACGTCGACGTCCAGGTCGTCGTCGTACCCCCGCCAGACGGTGGCGAACGCGCCAGCGCCGATCTTGTCCCGTAACCGGTACCGCCCGATGACATCCATCCCGGCTATTCTCTGCTACAACCAAGCTCAAAAGGGGGAGCATGACCGAGGAGTTGGAAGAACTCGCGTCCCGAGCCGCTGCCGGGGACCAAACGGTGCTTCCACAACTTCTGCAGGCGATCCGGCCGCAGGTGCAGCGCCGGGTGGCGAAGTTCCTGCCGTACCGGGAGGACGCCGAGGAGGCGGTCCAGGACACGCTGCTCCAGGTGGCGAACAAGGTGCACACGTTCCGCGGCACCGGCAGCTTCGCCGGCTGGGTGACGATCGTGGCCACGAACCAGGCCCGGCAGACGTACCGCACGCTCAAGCGCCGCTCGGTCGAGCAGTCCGCCGAGGTCCTCCCCGAATCGGTCGACCCGCGCACCACGTCGGTGATCGCCGGCTCCCGCCTGGATCTGCTGGAAGCCCTCGAGGCCCTCGAGTCCAGCCACCCGCAACTCGTGCAGCCGCTCGTACTGCGCGACCTCGGCGCGTTGTCCTACGCCGAGATCGCCGACGAGCTGGACGTCCCGCTCGGCACCGTCAAGGCCCGGATCCACCAGGCCCGCAAGGCCGTGGCCGAACGCCTCACCGTCCGCTGAAGGTCCGCCGGACCGCGAGCGCCCGGCGCAGGTCGTCGAGGTAGTCCGCGGTCTGCCGGCGGATCCCCGACACCACGCTCGCGTCCGCGATCAGCGCCTCGGCGGGCGCGACCTGCTCCGGCTCGATCGCGAACCGCGGGGCCATCCGGTGCGCGGTCAGGCCGAGCACCATCCCGGACCGGATCGCGCCGGTGCCCGGGATGTCGGTGAAGAACCGGCGGACGTACGGCGCGGTGAGTGCGGCCTGTCCCGGATGCCAGAAGCCCTCCGCGGCGGCGAGGAGTTCCTTCACGCCGACCGACGGGTCGGTCATGATCCGCGTCCAGGCGGCCTCCTTGCCGTCGGGCAGCGCGGCGCGACAGCGGGCGGCGTGGTTGATGCCTTCGGTGGAGCGGTCCCGCGCCAGCTCGGCGTCGATCTCCGCGGCGCCGTACCCGCCGAGCCGGACCAGCCGCAGGACGAGCGACCAGCGGAGGTCCGTGTCGATCTCCAGACCGTCCGGAGCAGCGCCGTCCAGCCAGGAGGTCAGCAGTTCGACGTCGTCGCTGGTCGCGATCAGGCCGCGGGCCGTCACGAGCTGCAGGCTGCTGCCCGGCGCGGTGGTCGCCAGCTTGTCGCGTAGGGCGTCGGCCACCGGGACGCGGTAGGTGTCGTAGTCGAGGTAGCGGCCGAGGACACGGTCCTCGAGCCATTGGACGAGCGACCCGACGGCGATGTCGCTGTCCTCGTGCGGGAGCGCCGCGGTGAACAGGTCGAGCGCACGCCGCGGGTCAAGCTCGGCGTCCGCGACCGCGTCCCGGACCGAGTTCCAGATCACCGCGCGCGTCGTACCGTCCGCGATCGTCGGCAGCACGTCCGGCAGCCTGCGCAGGCTGAGCTCGTCGAGCCGGATCTTCGCCCAGGTGTCGTCGCCGGCGTCCGGCACCACCACATCGTTGCCCAGCGCAACGTCCACCGCGTCGCCCGTCAGCGCCACGTCCACCGCGGCGGTCGATCCGTCGGCGTCGAACCCGCCGACGCTCAGCTTGTGCAGCCGCCGGGACGCGTCCGGGCTCGTCCGGTGCAGCGCGACCCCGGACTCCGCGCGTACGGCGGTGATCGTGTCCACGCCGGACGTCCGCAGCCACTGGCCGGACCAGCTGTCCAGGTCCCGGGCGCCGGCCTCGGTCAGCTTCGCGATGAACTCGTGCAGATCGGCGTTCCCGTACTCGTGTGCGTTGAGATGCGCGGTGACGCCTTCGAGGAACACGTCGTCCCCGAGGTACTTCGCGAGCTGCTTGAGGACCGCCGCGCCCTTCGCGTACGAGATTCCGTCGAAGTCGTCCAGCGACTGCCGCGCGTCCTTCAGCGTGTCCGGCGCGACCGGATGCGTCGAGCTGCTCTGGTCGGTGACCAGGCCCCACCACTTCCGGACGAACGCGAAGTCGGTCCAGTTGCCGCCGTAGCTGGTCGCGTCCTCGGACACCCGGTGCGCCATGTACTCGGCGAACGACTCGTTCAGCCACATGTCGTTCCACCACTTCATCGTGACCAGGTCGCCGAACCACATGTGCGCCATCTCGTGCACGACGATCCGCGCCCGGGTACTGCGTTCGGCCACGGTCGCCGGTCCGCGGAACAGCAGGCTGTCGGTGAACGTCACGCAGCCCGGGTTCTCCATCGCGCCCATGTTGAAGTCCGGGACGAACACCTGCCAGTACCCGCCGAACGGGTACCGGATGCGGAACAGCCGGTGGTACTCGTCGAACGCCTCGCGGGTGGTGCGGAACAGGTCCTCGGCGTCCTTGTCCAGGTGCGCGCGCAACGACTGCCGGCAGGCTAGTCCGAGCGGGATCCCGTCGTGCTCCCCGGTGATCTGGTGGTACGGGCCGGCCACCAGCGTGACGAAGTACGTCGACAGCGGCTTGGTCTCGGCGAGCGTCCACTCCCCCGGCGCGGTCCGGGTGGCCGCGCCGTTGCCCAGCACGACCCAGTCCTCGGGACACTTCACGGTGACGGAGTACGGCGCCTTGAGGTCGGGTTGGTCGAAGCACGCGAAGTACCGCGGCGCAGACTCCAGCGACGACATCGCGTACGTGTAGACCTGCCCGTCCGCGGCGTCGACCGAGCGCACCAGTCCCTCGCCGTCCGCGGAGTACAGCATCGTCGCGGTGACGACGAGCTCGTTCTCGGGCTGCAGGTCGGTCAGCGGGAACCGGCCGCCGTCGAGCGCGGCGGGGTCGAGCGTCCGCCCGTTGAGCTCGACGGCCAGCGGCCGCTCGGGCTTCACGTCCACCCAGCTCGTACTGCCTGTGGCCCCGAACCGGATCCGGCTGGTCGTGACGAACGTGTCGCCCGGATCGGTCAGGTCGAACGCGACCTGGTACGACCGCAGGCTCAGGTCCGTCGCCCGCTGCCGGGCCTCGTCAACAGTCAACGCGCGCATGCGCTATCCCTTCCGCGCCGTCGTCGCCGCCAAAGCTGCGACCGCGCGTACTTCCTCGTGCGGACTGGTCTCGAGGATCGTGGTGATGACCGGCAGGTCGGCAGGTTCGGCCAATGTGGTGAGAACGTTCAACGCGCTCACGTGGTCGAACCCGGCGCGGATGTCCTCGCTCGCTTCGACAGGTGGCCGCGACAGGATCTCGAGCGCCACCTGGCGTACGTCGGCCGCCAGCGGCTCGAGCGGGTTCCCACCACTGAGCTGCGTGTACGCCGCCGCGACCTGATACATGTTCAGCGCCCGGCAGACCGTCGGCACGTTCGGACTGCGCAACAACGCCTCGAACGCCTGCAGGGGAATGTCCGCGCTCATGCCTGAACGCTAGCCGCCGCGTGCAGATGCTCCGCCAGCAGGTGCGCCGCCTCGGGCGCATCGGCCGCGTAACAGACCAGGTGATGCCGCGTCGACCACGCGTCCTGCAGCGGGCAGATGTCCACCTCGGCGCTCGGGTCGACAGCACGCCGCGGCACGACGGCCAGCCCGGCGCCCGCAGTCGCGAGCGTGATCAGCGCGTGCAACGTCGGTACCAGCGTGCGGTACCGCGGCGCCGGCGCGTGCGGGCCGAGGCGGTCGTCCATCCACTCGCTGAGCGGCGAGTTCCGGACGAGCCCCACCAGCGGATGCTCCGCGACCTCGGCGTACGCGATCGAGGCCCGGCCGGACAGCGTGCCGCCCGCTTGGCCGATCACGACCAGCGAGTCGTCGGCGAGCCGTTCGGTGCGCAGCGGGGTCGGCTCGTCGTCGAGGATCACGCCGAGATCCGCCTCACCGGCCGCGAGCAGCCGGACCATCCGGACGGTCCGCCGCTCGCTCACGTTCACGTCGTACTCCGGATGGTCGCGCAGGAAGGTGGCGAGCGCGAGCGGGACCAGCTGGTGCATCGCGGACCCGCCCGCGACCAGGCGGATCGGGGCCGAACGCGGGACGGCGTACGACGCGACCGCGCTGTCCAGGCGGGTCGTCTCGGCCAGCACCTCGCGCGCATGCCGGGCCAGCGTGGCACCCGCCGGGGTCAGCCGGACACCGCGCCGTTCGCGGACCAGCAGCGGTACGCCGGCCTGCGCCTCCAGCGCTCTGACCCGCGCGCTGGCCGAAGGCAGACTGAGGTGCATCACCCGGGCGCCGGCGGTGATCGAGCCTTCCGCCGCGACGTGTGTGAACAGCCGGAGATCGTCGAGGTCATACCGCATACCTCCAGCCTACGTCTCAGCCTGAGGCTGGCTACGGGGATCGCGCATTGTGGAGTGTTCGCGGAACCTGGATCCTCGAAGGGTGCTGCTGATCCTCCTGGCCGGTGTCGCGGCCGGCGCGCTGAACGCCGTCGGCGGCGGCGGGAGCTTCGTGGCCCTCGCCGCGCTGGTCGGCGCCGGGATGCCGCCGGTGACCGCGAACGCGACCACCACCGTCGCGCTGCTCCCCGGGAACGCGACCAGCGCGTGGGTCTACCGGCGCGAGCTCGAAGGCTTCCACCGGCCGTCGCCGCTGCGGCTCACGCTCGCCAGCGTGTGCGGCGGCGCGATCGGGGCCGGGCTGCTGCTGGTGCTGCCGTCGGCGTCGTTCGACGCGGCCGTGCCGTGGTTGCTCGCGTTCGCGACCCTGGTGCTGGCCTTTGGCAAGCGGCTCACCGCGGCGCTCCGGCTCGGGCAGGCCGGCCCGGCGTCGATCCTCGCGGGGCAGTTCCTGCTGGCGGTCTACGGCGGGTACTTCGGCGGCGCGGTCGGGCTGATGATGCTCGCCTTCTGGACCGCGACGACCACGCTCGACCCGGCGCGCGGCAACCCGCTGCGGGTCATCCAGGTCGCCGCGGTCTACCTGACGGCGGCGGTGATCTTCGTGTTCGCGGCCGACGTACTGGCGCAGCCGTGGCAGTTGGTGGCGATGCTCGCGGGCGCGATGATCGGCGGGTACACCGGAGCGCACCTGGTCCGGCGGCTGCCGGCCGGCGTACTGCGGGGGCTCGTGCTGAGCACCGCGGTACTGATGACCGGGTTGTTCTTCGTGCAGGCGTTCGGATGAACCGGGCGCGGATCGCGATGGCGTACCAGGCCTGCGAGGTCGCGGACCTGGCGGCCGCGGTGGCGGAACTGGAGGACCCGGTGGAGGCGGCTACGCAGGCGGCGCGGGTACTCGCCGCGGCCCGGGAGTTGGTTGCCGCAGCCAACCGTCTCGACGGGTGCGGCAGGCCGGACGACACGCTGCAGCGGTTCGCGTACGAGCATCCCGAGGAGGCGGCGGAGGACGTCGCCGACTGGCTCAACCGCCGTCGGTAGCCCGGCGGCCCTGCGGCGGCGGTTGCTGCGGGAGCTGCTCGCGTTCCTTGCGCAGGTAGAGGCCGGCGGCGGTGGAGACGCTGGTGAGCAGCCACATGAACACGCCCGCGTCGTCGGTGACACCAATGATCGGCAACAGGTCCGGGATGATGTCGATCGGCGACACCAGGTAGACGATCGCGATCAGCCAGAGGAACGTCCGGTTCCGCGGCAGGTCGGTGTAGGTGCCGCGGCGGACGTCGCGGAGCAGCCGCGGCAGGGCCTGCGCGCGCTCGAACACGTTCCCGACCGGGACCGGCTCGCCGCGCGCGATCTTCTTCCGGCGCACGGCGCGACGGCGCAGGACGCCCAGCGCGCCGAGGCCGACGCCGATCACCAGCAGCCCGGCGCCGACACCCACGGCGGGCAGCCCGACGACGTCGCCGTCACGGAACAGCAACGTCAACAGCCCGATCAGCCCGAGCACCCCACCGATGTAGACCATTCCCCCACTGTAGAGGGCAGTTCAGCCGACCGGGCTCAACGCAGCGAGCCGGGCCAGGTGGTCCGCGGTCAGCTCGAGGCCGGCGGCGGCGACGTTCTCCTCGAGGTGCGGCACCGAACTGGTGCCTGGGATCGGGAGCATCACCGGCGAGCGGTGCAGCAGCCAGGCCAGCGACAACTGTGCGGCGGTGGCCCCTATTTCGCCCGCGATCAGGCCGAGCAGCTGCGACGCGGCATGATCACCGTGCGCGATCGGCACCCACGGGACGAACGCGATCCCCTCTGCGGTGCAGTAGTCGAGAACCGCCTCATGCCTACGGTCCGTCAGGTTGTACCGGTTCTGGACGCTCACCACGTCGACGTACCGCCGGGCCTCGACGAGCTGCTCGACCGTCACCTCGGACAGCCCGACGTGCCGTACCTTGCCCTCGGCAACCAGTCCGGCGAGCGCGGCGAGCTGGTCGGCGTACGGGACGGCGGGGTCGACGCGGTGCAGCTGGAGCAGGTCGATCCGCTCGACGCGGAGCCGGCGCAGCGAGAGTTCGGTCGCCTGCCGCAGGTACTCCGGGCGGCCGCACGGCGTCCACTCGCGCGGTGACGGGCGGGTGTGGCCGACCTTGGTGGCGATCAGTACGCCGTCGTACGGGTGCAGCGCCTCGGCCAGCAGTTCCTCGTTCGCGCCGACGCCGTACGCGTCCGCGGTGTCGATGAAGTCGACGCCGAGCTCGACCGCGCGGCGGGCGACCCGGATCGCGTCCGCGCGGTCCTCGGCGGGGCGGTAGCCGGTCAGCCGCATGGCGCCGAAGCCCAGCCGGTGGACGTCGAGTTCGCCGATCTTGATGCGGGAGTTGTTCATGGGTGACAGCGTCCGGCGCGAGGACGGCGTACCGGAAATGATTTAGTCTGAGCTGAATGCTGACCTTGACCTTCACCGTGGCGGACCTGGCCCGGACGCGGCTCGCGATGTCCCCACTGTGGGAGGTCGTCGCGAGCGTCCGGCTGCTCAGGTCGGCGCGGCCGCACCCGTTCCACCGCACGTGGGTGGGCGCGGCGCGACGGCGGCTGGACGGGGTCGAGCTGGGGTTGCTGTTCGACCTGGTCGATCCGGCGGTGTGGTACCTCGCCGACTTCCTGACGCCGCCGCCGAAGAGCCCGGTGCCGGACCTGGAGACCGACCTCGGCGCGCTCCGCCGGGTGCCGACCGAGCAGGTGCGGGCCGACCTCGACGTGCTCGCGTACGCCCGCCGGACCCCGCTCGGCTCCCTCGCCGAGGCCCGGATGCCGCGCCGCCTCCGCAGCCCGCGCCCCGGCGAGCTGCCGTCGGCCGCGGTCGCCGAGCTGTACGCCGACCCCGCGGGCGGGATGGTCGAGCTGGCGGAGCAGGTCGAGCGGTACTGGGAGCTGGCGATCGCGCCGTACTGGGGCCGGATCCGCGCCCTCCTCGACGGCGACCTCCTGTACCGCGGCCGCCGCCTCGGCCAGGCGGGTCCCGCCGGGCTCTTCGACGACCTTGCGACCGGCGTGAGCTGGCGCGACGACGTACTCTCCATCCGCCACCGCCGCTTCCACGGCACCCGCCAACTCACCGGCGAAGGCCTGCTCCTCACCCCGTCCGCCTTCGTCTGGCCATCGGTCTACTCGAGCACCATCCCACCGTGGCAACCCACGCTCACCTACCCCGCCCGCGGCATAGCCACCCTCTGGACCATCCCCACCCCCACAACCCCCGCAGGCCTGGCAGCAGTCCTGGGCCGCTCAAGAGCCGCTCTATTGGTTCACCTCGACACCCCACGCTCCACCACCGACCTGGCAGCCCGCACCAACCTCACCCCCGGCGGCACCTCCCAACACCTCACCACCCTCCGCCAAGCGGGCCTCGTCACCTCCCACCGCGCCGGCCGAGTAGTCCTCTACTCCCGAACCCCCACAGCCGAGTCGCTCCTCACCGCCGCGATCTGAACCCGGCAACCCCGAGCCCGAGGAAGCCGAGGGCGATCACGGCGAGGACCCCAGCCATCCAGTAGTCGAAGCCGTAGTCGGCCGCCTGCACCCGGGTCGGCTCCTTCCGGTCGTAGACGACGTCGATCGTTTCGCCGGGATCGGCGGCGTCGTACCTCGAGGTGTCCGAGGTGATCGTATCCCCGCCGAGCGTGCGGTAGCGGACGGTGATGTACGGCGATCTGCCATCGTGCACGTGCACGACGAGTCCGCTGACCTGCTCGCCGCGCTGCTTCAGCAGGTAGGTGTCGTGGACCTGGAAGTAGGCGATGGCGGTGAAGACGAGCGCCGCGAGCAGGAAGGCGGTGCTGCGGACGCGGCGCTCGAAGCGAGGTTCGCCGGCGGCCACCTACTGGTTGTACGGCTGGGAGAGGAGCGGGCGGGTGCTGGTCAGCACCTGCGCGTAGTTGGTGCGGATCGTCGCCGCGTCGACGGTGACCGGCGGCTCCGCCTTGCCGACCGGGATGTTCCAGCTGGGTGGGGTGGGGGCGCCGGAGAGGGCCCAGGCTGCTTGGCGGGCGGCGCCGAGGGCTACGTATTCGGCTGGTTCGGGAAGGACCACCTCGGCGCCGAGGAGGGCGGGGGCCAGGGCCTGTACGGCGCGGGAGCGGGCGCCGCCGCCCAGGAGGAGGACGCGGTGGACGGGGACGTTCTGGTCGCGGAGGGCGTCGACGGCGTCGGCCAGGCCGCAGAGCAGGCCTTCGACGGCGGCGCGGGCCATCGTGGCGGGCTCCATCGTGGCGCGGGTCAGGCCGTAGATCAGGCCGGTCGAGTGCGGGAGGTCCGGCGTCCGTTCACCGTCCAGGAACGGGAGCAGGACCAGGCCGTCGGAGCCGGGTGAGGTGATCGCGGCCTCGTCGAACGCGGACAGCTCCAGGCCGAGCATCTGCGCGGTCGCGGACATCACGCGGGCCGCGTTCAGCGTGCAGACGAGCGGGAGGTACTCGCCGGTGGCGTCCGCGAACGCTGCGACCAGGCCGGTCGCGTCCTTCGTCGGATGCGCCGACCGCGCGAACGCCGTACCGCTGGTGCCGAGCGAGACCGCGACGTCGCCCGGCTGCAGGTCGAGCCCGAGCGCGGCGGCCGCGTTGTCACCGGTACCGGCCGCGATCGCGGCGCCGAACGCCGTCTGCCCGACGATCTCCGCCGGTCCGGCCACCCGTGGCAACTGCAACTGCCGGCCGAACGCGAGCTCGACCAGATCGGTCCGGTAACTCTCCGCCGTCGGCGACCACCACCCGGTCCCGGAGACGTCGCCCCGATCGGTGGTGATCCCCTCGACCCCGGACCGATCAGCCGCCAGCCGATGCGTCATCCAGTCATGCGGTAGGACCACCGCAGCAGCCCGCCGCACAGCGTCCCGCCGCATCGCGGCGACAGCCGCGGCGTCGCCGGCAGCACCGCGACCGTCGGCCGCGTCACCGCCGGGCGCGTGGCGCGCGGCTTCGTCTCGCAACCAGCGGAGCTTGGTCACCGTGAAGGACGGGACGGGTACCGAGCCGATCGCGTCGGCCCAGGCCTCCGGGCCGCCGAGTTCGGCGATCAGCTCGGTGGTGGCGTCGGCCGAGCTGGTGTCGTTCCACAGGACGGCCGGGTGGACGACCTCACCGGCTTCGTCCAGCAGGACCATGCCGTGCTGCTGACCGCCGACCGCGATCGCCTGCACGCCGTCGAGCAGCCCGTCGGACGCGGTCTCCCACGCCTTCCACCACTCGGCCGGATCCACCTGCGTGGCGTCGGGGTGCGGCGCCCGGCCTTCGCGGACGACCGCGCCGGTCTCGGCGTCGCACACCAGAACTTTGGTCGCCTGCGTGGAACAGTCCACCCCGGCGACCAGCTTCGGCTCAGTCATGCCCCCACACTAGAGCGCTTCCAGCGTGGCGCGGGCGCCGATCTCGTGCAGCGACTGCAAGGCAGCCTTGTACGGCGTCACGAACCGCTCGTCGGACCCGAGGTCCCCGAACAGGTCGGGATCCGAGATGAACACCAGCGGATCCTCCCGGTTGTGCTGCGCGCGTTCGACCAGCTTGTCGCGGAGCCGGTCGACGACCTCGATCGGCTCACCCTGCTCGTCGACGGCCTCGGCGTACCGCGCCCAGGACGCGACCACGAGCACCGACCGGGTGATCTCCCGCCCGGCGGCGAGCTGCTCGCGGACGACCGGCAGCAGCCACTTCGGGATCCGGTCCGAGCTTTCCGCGCACAGCCGCGCCAGTGTGTCCCGTACTTCGGGGTTCGCGAACCGTTCGATCAGCTGGTGCTTGTACCGATCGAGATCCACCCCGGGCACCGGCGGCAACGTCGGCGTACCCTCCTCGTCCATGTAACCGTGCAGGAAGTCCACGAACAGCGTGTCCCGACACACCTCGTGCGCATACCGGTACCCGGACAGGAACCCGAGGTACGCCAGCGCCTGGTGCGACGCGTTCAGCAGCCGCAGCTTCATCAGCTCGTACGGCTCGACGTCCTCGACGATCTGCACCCCGACGTCCTCGTACGGCGGCCGCACCCCGCCGAAGGAATCCTCGAGCACCCACTGCGTGAACGGCTCACACACCACCGGCCACCCGTCCTCGACGCCGAACCGCTCCAGGAGCGCCTCGCGGTCCGCGTCCGTGGTGACGGGGGTGATCCGGTCGACCATGCAGTTCGGGAACCGCACCTCGTTCTCCAGGAACTCGGCCATCACCGGGTCCTTCAGCCGCGCGAACCCGGCGATCATCTTCCGTGCGACCTGCCCGTTCCCGGGGATGTTGTCGCAGGACATCACGGTGAACGGCGGTACGCCGGCGTCGCGCCGCCGGCGCAGCGCCTCGACGATGAACCCGAACGCACTCCCCGGCGTGGCACCCGGTACGAGGTCCGCGGCCAGCGCCGGGTCGGACGCGTCCAGCTCGCCCGTCACCTGGTTGACGTGGTACCCGCCCTCGGTGATGGTCAGCGACACGATCCGGGTCGCCGGATCCGTCATCCGGTCCAGCACGGCCTCCGGATCATCGGGCGCGAACAGGTACCCCACGATCGACCCGACCACCCGCGGCTCGAGGGTCCCGTCCGGATGCTTGACGACCAGCGTGTACAGACAGTCCTGAGCCTCCAGCACCTCGGCCATCCGCCGGTCGTTCGGCAACACCCCCACGCCGACGATGCCCCAGTCGAGCCCCTTGCCCTCGGACATCAGCCGGTCGAGGTACATCGCCTGGTGCGCGCGGTGGAAGCCGCCGACCCCGAAGTGCACGATCCCCGGCGTCACCGCCGTACGGTCGTAGTCAGGTACGCCGACGTTGCCGAGGACATTGAGATTGGTTGCCGTCAACTTCACTTGACCGCCCCCAGCGACAGGCCCTGGACGAGCTTGTCCTGGGCGGCGAACCCGGCGATCAGCACCGGCAGCGACACCACGATGGACGCGGCACAGACTTTGGCGAGGAACAATCCTTGACTGGTCACGAACCCAGTCAAGAACACCGGCGCCGTCTGCGCCACTGTGCCGGTCAGTACGCGGGCGAACAGCAACTCGTTCCAGCTGAAGATGAAGCAGATCAGCGCGGCCGACGCGATCCCCGGCGTCACCACCGGCGCGACCACCGAGCGCAACGTCCGGGTCAGCGAGGCGCCGTCGACCGAGGCCGCCTCGAGAATCTCCACCGGCACCTCGGACAGGAAGCTGCGCAGCATCCAGACCGCGATCGGCAGGTTCATCGACGTGTACAGGATGATCAGCAGCCAGATGTTGTCCAGGAACCCGACCGACTGCGCGAACAGGTAGATCGGCAGCAGGCCCGCGACCACCGGCAGCATCTTCGTGGACAGGAAGAAGAACAGCACGTCCGTCCACTTGCGCACCGGCCGGATCGACAGCGCGTACGCCGCCGGGAACGCGAGCAGCAGGACCAGCGCGGTGGACAGGATGCTCGCGGTCAGCGAGTTCGCGATCGACGGCCACGGACCGCTGCTGAAGAACGACCGGTACCCGTCCAGCGTCAGCGGTGCCGCGATGTCCGGCGGGTTCTTCGCCGCGTTCTCCTCGGAGTGGAACGAGGTCAGCAGCATCCACAGCACCGGCAGCACGAACAGGATCCCGACGATCCACGCCAGCCCGCTCAGCACGAACCCGCCGCCGCGGTTCTTCTTACCCGTGACGATCGTGACCTGCCCGCTCATCGACCCGTCTCCTCTCGGAACAGTGTGGACACCGACCGCAGCGCGAACGTGGCGATCAGGATCGTGCCGATCACCACGATCACGCCGGCCGCGGACGCCCGGCCGTAGTCGTGCGCGGTGTAGAAGGTCTGGTAGATCGTGTACGGCAGGTTCGCCGTACCGAGGCCGCCCGAGGTGATCGTGAACACCGCGTCGAAGTTCTGGACGACGTAGATCGACCCAAGCAGCGCGGACAGCTCCAGGTACTGCCGCAGGTGCGGGAGCGTCATGTAGCGGAAGATCTCCCACTGGTTGGCGCCGTCGATGCCCGCCGCCTCGATCACGTCCAGCGGCCGGCTCTGCAGCCCGGCCAGCAGGATCAGCATCATGAACGGCGTCCACTGCCAGACCAGCGCGAAGATGATCGACCACAACGGCTGGTTGCTGATCCAGTCCGGCTGTGGCGCGTTCTCGCCGAAGATCCACTTCAGGACCCCGTTGAACAGGCCGTACGTCGGGTTGTAAAGCGCGTGCTTCCACAGCAGCGCGGCCGCGACCGGGACGACCAGGAACGGCGTGATCATCATCGTCCGGACGGCACCGCGACCGCGGAACTTCCGGTCCAGCAGCAGCGCGATCAGCAGCCCGAGGACCAGGCTGAGCAGCACCACGCCCGCGGTCAGCAGGATCGTCACGAAGATCGCGTTCCGGGTGTTCGAGTCGGTCACCACCCGGCGGAAGTTCGCGAACCCGGCGAACCCGCGCTCGTCGGGGTAGTACGCGTTCCAGTTCATGAACGACACGACGATCGTGACCACGAACGGCAGCTGGGTGACGACGATCATGAAGATCAGTGCCGGCAGCAACGGCGCCCGCCGCGCCCAGTCGCCGGCCTTGCGCATCATCGTGCCTTCGGATCCGGCCGTCACCGGGGCCGGTCGCGCTTGGGTTTCGGTACTCATCGACGTCCTCGCTTCGCTCCGGGCGCCGATGAGGCACAAGACACGCTGTGTTTGATGATGAACTCGCTTCGCTCGTTCATGACGCCCTCACTTCGCCATCCGCGAGCGATACCGCTCGGCGACGTCGTCTGCCAGTTTCTGCCCGTGTTTCAGAGCGTCGTCGACGCTCGTCTTCCCGGCGATCGCCGAACTCACGTCCTGACTGATCTGGGTCCCGAGGTCCGGGAACTCCGGGATGTCGACGAACTGGATCCCCGGCGCCGGCCGCGGCTGGACCCCCGGGTCGTTCGGGTTCGCGTGCTCGATCGCGTTCTTGGTCGGCTCCGCGAACGCGGCCGCCTCCTTCAGGTACTCCGGGTTCTCGTACGTCGAGGCCCGCTTGCCCGCCGGAACGTTGGACCAGCCAACCTTCTGACCGACCAGGTTCTCGTAGCCCTTGCCGGACGCCCAGGAGATGAACTTCCAGGCGTTGTCCTTCTTCTTCGACGCCTGCTGGATCCCCCAGGCCCACGCGTACAGCCAGCCGGAGCTGTCGGTCTTCACCACCGGCGCCGGGGCGTAGCCCATCTTGCCCTTGACCGGCGAGTTCGGCGCCTCGAGCGAGCCGGCCGCCGAGGTGGCGTCGTACCACATCGCGACGTTGCTCTGGATGGTGTTGTTCAGGCACTCGGTGAAGCCGGCCTGCGGCGCGCCCGCCTCGCCGTGCGCGCGGACCAGGTCGACGTAGAACTTGGTCGCCTCGGTGAACGCCGGCGAGTCGACCTGCGGCTGCCAGTCCTTGGTGAACCAGGTGCCGCCGAAGGTGTTCACGACCGTGGTGAGCGGAGCGAACAGCTGACCCCAGCCGGGCTGACCGCGCAGGCAGATGCCGCGCATACCGGGCTTGGCGTTGTCGACCTTGGCCGCGATGTCCGCGACCTGCTGCCAGGTCGGCTTGGCCGGCATCTGGATGCCCTTGGACGCCAGGATGTCCTTGCGGTACATCAGGAACGACGACTCGCCGTAGAACGGTTCGCCGTAGATCTTGCCGTCCTCGCCGGTCATCGACTGGGTCATCGGCTTCAGGATGTCGCTCTGGTCGAACGACGGGTCCTTGGCGATGTAGTCCGACAGCGGCGCGATCCACTTGGACTTCGCGTAAATCGGGATCTCGAAGTTGCTCACCGACGCGACGTCGTACTGACCCGCCTGGCTGGAGAACTCCTGGCTGATCTTGTCCCGGACGTCGTTCTCCGGGAGCACGGTGAAGTTCACCTTGATCCCGGTCTGCTTGGTGAAGTTGTCGGCGGTCAGCTTCTGCAGGTCCACCATCTGCGGGTTGTTCACCATCAGCACGTTGATGCTGTCGGCGCCACCGCCGCCGACCCCACCACCCCAGCCTGCACACCCGGTGACCGCGGTCATCACCAGCGCGACCCCGACCGCTCCGATGCGTTTGCGCCTACTCAGCACATCTGCCTCCGCTCATTTGAGCACGCGTCCGCTCACACCATGAGTAGACCGGTAAGGCACTTGACCTGTCAAGAGTCTGTGCAACACTTGGGTCCGGTGGTGCTCATATGAGCGGGGAGGGTTTGTGATGGAGACCTTCGGGCCGGCACAGCTGGTGCTGACGGCGTCGATCGCGCGCCGGTACTACGTCGACGGACGGTCGAAGGTGGAGATCGCCGACGAATTCCGGCTCAGCCGGTTCAAGGTCGCGCGGCTGCTCGACCAGGCGCGCAGCAGCGGGCTGGTCCGGATCGAGATCAGCCACCCCGGCGCCATCGACCTCGACCTGTCCGCCCGCCTGCAGGAAGCGCTCGGCCTGCGCCGCGCGATCGTCGTCGACACCCCCGAGGTGGACGAGCCGGCGCTGCGGACCCAGCTCGGGAAGGCCGCCGCGGACCTGCTGTCCGAGATCGTCACCCCCGACGACGTCCTCGGGCTGGCCTGGGCGCGGGCCGTGACCGCGATGACCGAGCAGCTCACGTCACTCGCCCCGGTCCCGGTCGTCCAGTTGACCGGCGCGCTCACCCGCCCGGACGTCGAGGCGAACTCGGTCGAGCTCGTCCGGCACACCGCGCGACTCTCGGGCGGTCCGGCGTACCTGTTCTACGCCCCGCTCGTCGTCCCGGACGCCGCCACCGCGCGGGCGCTGCGGCAGCAGCCCGAGGTCGCGGAGGCGATCAGCCACTTCGACTCGGTGTCGAAGGCAGTCGTCGGGCTGGGGTCCTGGGCCGCCGGCCAGTCGACGCTGTACGACGCGATGGACGAGAAGGCCTGCGAACAACTCCAGCGCCGCGGCGTGGTGGCCGACATCTCGGGCGTGTTCGTCGACGCGGACGGGGCCGCCGTCCAGAGCCGCGTCACCGACCGGGTGATCGCGATCAACGCCGAACAGATGGACAAGATCGACGAGGTAATCGCGATCCCGTACGGCCTCGCCAAGGTCGACGCGGTCCGCGCCGCCGTCCGCAGCGGGCTGGTCAACGCGATCGTTACCCACGCACCCCTGGCGAAGGCGCTGCTGAACGAGACAAACTAGCGCGCGATGCCTGACGAGACATTGCTGCTCGGCGGGACTGCGAACCGCGGGTTCGTCGTGCGGATCGGAGACACCGTCCGACGACCGCTGCGCGCCAGTAGTACGGCGACGCACGCGCTGCTGGAGCACCTCGAGCGGGTCGGATTCGAGGGCGCGCCGCGACTGCTGGGCATCGACGAGCAAGGACGCGAGGTGCTGTCGTACCTGCCCGGCGAGACGGTGCAGCCGCCGTACCCGGCGTGGTCGATGACGGATGCGGCGCTGGACAGCGTGGCGGTGCTGCTGCGGGAGTACCACCAGGCGGTGGCGGATTTCCGGCCGGCCGGGCTGACGTGGGCGGAGCCGGTGCCGGCCGACTACGTGACCGGGCTGATCAGCCACAACGACCCGAACCTCGACAACGTGGTCTTCCGCGACGGCGCCGCGACCGCCCTGATCGACTTCGACCTCGCCGCGCCGGGGTCGGCACTGTGGGACGTGGCCACCGCCGTACGGCTGTGGGCCCCGCTGCGCCCCGAGGCGGACATCGACGACGTACGCCGGGGTCGCTCACTGCAGCGCTTCCGCCGCTTCGCCGACGCGTACGGGCTGACCGAGGCGGATCGCGGGCGGCTGGTGGACGCGGCGGCCGACAACCACGTCTGGTGCATGGACTACGTCCGCCGAGGCGCCGAATCCGGCCACCCCTGGTTCCACCAACGCTGGACCACCGGCGAGGCCGAGCTGACCGACCGCACCAACACCTGGTTCAAGACCCAGACCGAGTCCCTTCACCAGGCCCTGCTGCACTGAGCTCCCGCTCCGCCTCAGCCACCCCCTCGTAATACTTCTCCTGCAGCCTCTTGATCCACGCCGGCACGAAGGCGACCACAAAAGGCGGCATCGGCGACGAATCCCCCGTGTCGAACAGGAACGACAACGCGCACGACGCGACCATCAGTCCGGCCACCAGGATCCAGCCGGTGCGGCAGATCCACGGTCCGTCGTCAGCGAGCAGCCCGCGCCGAGTGACCGCTCCGATGCCGAACAACACCCCCGTGAGCAGGAACACGATCGCCATGCTGATCAGGAAGGGGCGGTCGGCCCCCGCGTAGCTGCCGTGCCCGCGGAGGGCGGTCCAGGCGGCGGCGAGCGACGCGAGCGCGATCAGCGCGTAGACGGCTGCACCCAGCTTGAGCTTTGGCATATCTGGTTATCGCGCAGGGGGATTGGCTGTTACCACGGGGAGTGGACGAGAATGGGCCGGTGCGTTCACGGGTGGTGTTGCTGGCGGGGCCTTCGGGGGCGGGGAAGTCGCGGCTGGCTGAGCAGGTCGGGTTGCCCGTCGTACGGCTGGACGACTTCTACCGGGACGGGGACGACGCCGCGATGCCGCGGTCGCCGCTCGGCATCGTCGACTGGGACGATCCGCGATCCTGGGACGGGGACCGGGCGGTCGCGGCGCTGGAGCGGTTGTGTACGACAGGATCCGCGGAGCTGCCGATCTACGACATCGCCGCGGACGGCACCGTCGGGCACCGGCCGTTCAGCATCGGCTCCGCGCCGCTGATCGTTGCTGAGGGCATCTTCGCGGACCGGATCACCGGCGTACTGGCCGAACGCGGCCTGCTGGCGGCCGCGATCTGCGTCTACCACCACCGGATCGTGACGTTCGCGCGCCGCTTCCAGCGCGACCTCCGCGAGCACCGCAAACCGCCGCGCACCCTGCTCCGTCGTGGTCTGCTACTGCTCCGTGACGACCCCCAGGTGGTCGCCCGCTGCGTCGCCGCCGGCTGCGAACCCCTGCACCCGAAGGCCGCCCGGGCCCGGATCGAGACCCTTCTCACCACGACAACCTCCCGCTGACACAAGATTGTTCGCCTGAAGTTAACCAACTTCTGTTGGTATCGGTGCCGATCATCGGATGCACTCGGGGGGCGAGTGGCCGAACGGAGAGGGACCGTGACACGGAGACCTGCCCTTGGTGGTGCCGTTGCAGTAGCCGTGCTGTTGCTGGGTGTGACGGCGTGTGGGGGCGAGAGCGGTAGTTCGGCGACGGCTGCCGAGACGCCGGCCGCGAAGCACTCGGCGCTCACCGGTACGGCGGGCAAGACCGCGAAGAGCACGCTCGCCGACCTGGTCGTGCTGCCCCGCGGGTTCGTCGCCGACCCGGGCAACCCCACCGGCGCGTTCACGACGACGTCGTACCTGAGCACCTGGTCCGCGGACCCGGCGCTGGACCGCGCGCTGCTGCTGAACGCCGGCTTCGTCGAGGGGTACCGGGCGACCCGGCTCAGCCCCGACAAGAAGAAGCGCTTCACCGTGCAGCTGTTCAAGACCGCCTCGTCCGCAAAGGCCCAGGCCCTGCAGAACGGCCTCTGGAAGCAGGACGCCCACGACCACCCGTTCGCGGTGCCGAACGCACTCTCCGACGCGAACGTCGAGTACGACGGCGCAGCCGACCGCTCCGTGGCAACCGCCGAGGCCAGCCTCACGGTCGGCGCGCTGGTCGTCGAGCTGACCGTCCGCGAGACCGCCGCCCTGGGTACGACGCTCACCCCGGACACCGGCCTCGTCACCACCCTCGCCAAGGACCAGCGCACCCGCCTGACCGCGGCGTCGAACTGAGTCGCCCAGGCGCTACCCACGACCGGTCGTCTGCGCGATCGTCCGGCCGGCCGCGCGGTCCTAGTGTCCTGAGTCGGAGGCATGAACAATCGGGCGGTGCGCGCGGGCGCGATCAGCTGGATCGTGGCGGCGGGACAGTTCTTCGTGCTGATGGTCGTGGTGCAGCTCGCCTGGCGGACGCCGTACAGCTGGGCCTCGAACAACATCAGCGACCTGGGCAACGTCCGTTGCGGGGACTTCGGCGGGCGGTATGTGTGCTCGCCGCTGCACGCCGTGATGAACGTGTCGTTCACGGCGTGCAGCGGCGTACTGATGATTCTCGGCGCGCTGCTCACCCGTCCGGTCTGGCCGCGGACCGCGGTCAGCCGGCTCGTCCGGGTGTTGCTGGCGGTAGCGGGCGCCGGGTGGATGGTGGCCGGGTTGTCCCCGGCGGACGTCGACGAGAACCTTCACGTGCTGGGCGGTGCGGTCCCGATCTTCGTGTTCGGCAACCTTGCCCTGCTGCTGACCGGGTTCCTCAGCAGCGGTGCATTGGCGCGGGTGGCTGATTCTCGCGGGTCAGGCGGTGATCCGGTCGATCACCAGCGGGCCGGGACGGTAGGAGTCCGCGACCGCCACGGCGTCGGCGAGCGACTCCAGGGCGCGGTCGATGCGGGTCGGGTCGTCGGTGTGCAGGGTGAGCAGCGGCTGGCCCTCCTGGATCCGGTCGCCGGGCTTGGCGTGCAGTTCCACACCGGCCACCGGTGACACCGGGTCCTCCTTGCGGGCGCGCCCGGCGCCGAGCCGCCACGCGGCGACACCGACCGCGAGCGCGTCCAGCTTGGACAGTACGCCGGACGCCGGCGCCGGTACGACGTGCTGCTCGGGCGCGACCGGGAGGACCGCGTCCGGGTCGCCGCCCTGGGCCGCGATCATCGCCCGCCAGGCGTCCATCGCCGTACCGTCGCGGAGTTTGTCGGCCGGGTCGACGCCGGTGACACCGGCCGCGGCGAGCATCTCGTTGGCCAGGGCAACGGTCAGTTCGACCACGTCCGCAGGTCCGCCACCGGCCAGTACCTCGACGGATTCCCTGACCTCCAACGCGTTTCCGGCGGTGCGGCCGAGCGGGACCGACATGTCGGTGAGCAGGGCAACGGTCTTCACGCCCGCGTCCGTGCCGAGGGCAACCATCGTCTCGGCGAGTTCGCGGGCGTCGGCGAGGTCCTTCATGAACGCGCCGGTGCCGACCTTCACGTCCAGCACCAGCGCGCCGGTGCCCTCGGCAATCTTCTTGCTCATGATCGAGCTGGCGATCAGCGGGATCGCCTCGACGGTGCCGGTCACGTCGCGGAGCGCGTACAGCTTCTTGTCCGCCGGGGCCAGGCCGTCGCCGGCGGCGCAGATCACCGCGCCGACGTCCTCCAGCTGCCGCATCAGCTCGTCGTTCGTGAGTGCCGCGCGCCAGCCGGGGATCGACTCCAGCTTGTCCAGGGTGCCGCCGGTGTGCCCGAGGCCGCGGCCGGACAGCTGCGGTACGGCGACCCCGCAGGCCGCCACCAACGGTGCCAGCGGCAACGTGATCTTGTCGCCGACGCCGCCGGTCGAGTGCTTGTCGGCGGTCGGGCGGGACAGCTTGCCGAAGTCCATCCGCTCGCCGGACGCGATCATCGCGGCGGTCCAGCGGGCGATCTCGCGGCGGTTCATGCCGTTCAGCAGGATCGCCATCGCGAGCGCGGACATCTGCTCGTCGGCGACGCCGCCCTTGGTGTAGGCGTCGATCACCCAGTCGATCTGGCCGTCGCTCAGCTCGCCCCGGTCGCGCTTGGTACGGATCACGTCCACAGCGTCGAAGCTCATGACTACTCCTCCAGGAACTCAGGTCCGAACGCGTCCGGCAGCAGCTCGCGCAGCGGCCGGATCCCGCTCGTGGTCTCGATCAGCAGCGCCGGCCCGCCGTGCTCGTGCAGCAACTGCCGGCAGCGCCCGCAGGGCGTCAGCAGGTGCTCGTGCCGGTCCACACAGGTGAACGCCACCAGTCGCCCGCCGCCGGTACGGTGCAGCTCGGACACCAGCCCGCACTCGGCACACAGGGTGATCCCGTACGACGCGTTCTCCACGTTGCACCCGGCAACGATCCGCCCGTCGTCGGCGTACGCCGCCGCACCCACGGGGAACCCGGAGTACGGCGCGTACGCGCGGCGCATCACCTCGACGGCCGCCGCCCGCAGCGCCGGCCAGTCGAGCTCACTCGGTGACGTAGGGTTCACCGTCGGCCTTCGGCGCTCTCACCCGGCCTACCAGTCCGGCGACCGCGATGATCGTGGCGACGTACGGCGCCATCAGCAGCAGGGAGCCCGGGATCGGGGTCTGGATGATCTGGAGCTGGGACTGCAGCTGGGTCGCGAAGCCGAAGAACAGGGCGGCGACGGTGGCGCCGACCGGGTGCCAGCGGCCCATGATCAGCGCGGCCAGTGCGATGAACCCATTGCCCGCGGTCATCTCCTTGCTGAACGACCCGGCGTACCCGACGGTGAAGAACGCGCCGCCCAGCCCGGCCAGGACGCCGGCCGCGAGGACCGCGGAGTACCGGATCCGCTTGACCTTGATGCCGACCGTGTCGGCCGCCTTCGGGTGTTCGCCGACCGCGCGGATCCGCAGGCCCCAGCGGGTCTCGAACAGCACGAACGTGACCACCGCGACGGCCAGGTACATCAGGTACACCAGGATCGTCTGCCGGAACAGGATCGGCCCGATGAACGGGATGTCCCCGAGCAGCGGGATCTTGATCGCGGACAGCACCACCGGCGTGTTCAGCTGATCCGCCTTCGGCTGCATGAACTGGTCGAACAGGAACCCGGTGATACCGGTCGCGAAGACCACCAGCACGACCCCGAGCACGACCTGGTTGACCAGATACTTGATCGAGAACACCGCCAGCAGCGCCGCCATCACCACACCGGTCGCGGCCGCCGCGGCCAGCGCCGCGACCCCGCTGTGCGTCGTACTCGACACGATCGCCGCGGTGAAGGCGCCGACCAGGAACTGCCCCTCGATCGCGATGTTGATGACGCCGGCCCGCTCGCACATCACACCGGCGAGCGCGCCGAGGATCAGCGGGGTCGCGAAGTTCAGCGTGCCCTGGAACTGGTTGGCCAGCGGGAAGGTCTTCCCCGCCGAGGCCCAGCACAGGAACGCGCCGATGAAGCACACGCCGAGGACGGCGGCCAGCCAGCCCGCGTACCGCTGCGGGACCCGCTGCCGCACCGACGGTACGACGTACGCGACCGCGGCCGCCGTACCGAGGATGCCGAGGATCAGGCCGACCGGCTGCGCGGGCAGCCCGAGCAGGTTGTGCTGCAGGTCGCCCGAGACCAGCTGGAACGTCGCCTTGCCGGACTTGGTGAAGATGGCCAGCCCGAGCCCGATCAGCGCGAACACCAGCATCACGCCGCCGACTCGCTGCCGCCGGGTCCGCTCGGCCGGCCCCTCGATGATCTCCGGCTTGGACGCCGCCGCAGGTACGGCGTCCGGGGTTGTCTCGCTCATCCGTTCCAGCCTTTCGCAAGCACTGCGCCGGCGCCGCGGTCCTTCGGCAGGAACCGGAAGACCGAGCGCACCAGCGCCGGAGCCGCGACGAACAGCACGATCACGGCCTGCAGGACAGTGGTCAGGGTCAACGGCGTCTGGGTGATCAGCTGCATCTGCAGACCGCCCGCATTCAGCGCGCCGAACAGCAGCCCGGCCAGGACGGTGCCGATCGGCGTACCGCGGCCGAGCAGCGCGACCGTGATCGCGTCGAACCCGACCGACGCCGCGACCCCGTCGGTCAGCGGCAGGTCGGTGCCGAGCACCTGCTGTACGCCGGCCAGACCGGCCAGCGCACCGGCGACGACCATCGCGATCACGTACGCCCGGCCGACCGACATACCGGCGGTCCGGGAGGCGTCCGCGTTCGCGCCGACCGCGCGCAACTCGAAGCCGATCGTCGACCGGTTCAGCAGCCACCAGACGAACACCGCCGCCAGCAGCGCGAGCACGAACCCGAGGTGCAGCCGGGTGTCGCCGAACTTCGGGAACTGCGCGTTGCCGTCGACGATCGGGGAGATCGGGTCGGTCCGCCCCGGCCGCTGAAAGGTCTTCGTGGTCAGCAACCACTGCAGGAGGTACAGCGCGACGTAGTTCAGCATGATCGTCACGATCACCTCGTGGGCGCCGGTACGGGCCTTCAGCAGGCCGACCACACCGCCCATCAGCGCACCGCCGACCAGGCCGGCGACGATCGCGACGATCAGGTGCAGGACCGGCGGCAGGTGCCAGGCAAACCCGACGTACCCCGCGAGGATCGCGCCGCCGATCAACTGGCCCTGGGCGCCGATGTTGAACAGCCCGGTGCGGAACGCCAGCGACACCGCCAGGCCGCCGCAGATCAGCGGTGTTGCCTGGGTCAACGACTCGCTGATCGGGGTGACCCCGCCGAGCGCGCCGGACAGCAGCGCCTGGTATGCGTTGCCGACCGCGCTGCCGGCCGCGGAGATGGTGTCCATCGGCGCGGCACCGAAGTAGCCGGCCGCCTTCTGGACCTGCTGGTCGCCGATGATGATCAGGACCGCCCCGACCACCAGCGCCAGCAGGATCGCGCTCAGCGACACCAGGCCCTGGATCGCCCACGACGGCAGCCCGGACCGTGCCGGCTCCCCCTTGGCCGGCGCCGGCGCGGGCGCGGCCGTTGTCTCAGTGCTCATCAGATGGTTCCCAACGTGGTCGGGTTCTCGATCGCCGTCTCGTGTGCCTCGGACTTCGAGGCGCCGGCCATCATCAGGCCGAGCTCGTCGCGGGGCGTGTCGGCCGGTACGACGCCGACCACCTGGCCGCGGTACATGACCGCGATCCGGTCCGCCAGCGCGGCGATCTCGTCGAGTTCGGTGGACACGATCAGGACCGCCGTACCGTGGTCGCGTTCCTCGACGATGCGGTTGTGCAGGAACTCGATCGAGCCGACGTCCACGCCGCGGGTCGGCTGTGAGGCGACCAGCAGCTTCAGCGGCCGGGACAGCTCGCGGGCCAGTACGACCTTCTGCTGGTTGCCGCCGGACAGCGACGACACCGGCAGGCCGATGCCCTGCGTACGGATGTCGAACTCCTGCACCCGGGCGGTCGCGTTCTTGTCGATCTCGTCGGTCCGCAGCGCCAGCCCGTTGCCGAACGGCGCCTCCCGGAACAGGTCCAGGATCAGGTTCTCGGCGACCGTGAACGAGCCGACGAACCCGTCGTGCGCGCGGTCCTCCGGGACGTACCCGATACCGGCCTCGAGCCGGTGCCGGGTGGACTTCGTCGTCAGGTCCGCCCCGTCAAGAAAGATCTGCCCGGCCGCGATCGGGGTCAGCCCGAGCAACGCCTCGGTGAGCTCGGTCTGGCCGTTGCCCTGGACACCGGCCACCGCGAGGATCTCCCCGGCCCGGACCTCCAGGTCCACGTTGTCGACGGCGGTGAACCCGCGCTCGTCGATCACGGTCAGCCCGGTGACCCGCAGTACGGTCTCCTTCGGCTCCGCCGGGGCCTTGTCCACGACCAGGTCGACCGCCCGGCCGACCATCAGCTCGGCGAGCTCCTCCTCGGACGCGGACGGCTCGGCCTGGCCGACCACCTTGCCGCGGCGGATCACGGTGATCTTGTCCGCGATCGCCTTCACCTCTTTGAGCTTGTGGGTGATGAAGACGATCGACGTACCGCTCTCCTTCAGCTGCCGCATGACCGCGATCAGGTCGTCGATCTCGGCCGGGGTGAGGACCGCGGTCGGCTCGTCCAGGATCAGCACCTGGGCGTCGTTGGCGAGCGCCTTCAGGATCTCCACCCGCTGCTGGACGCCGACCGGAATGTCCTCGACCAGCGCCTCCGGGTCGACCGCCAGCCCGTACCGGTCGGAGAGCTCGGTGACCCGGGTGTGCGCCTTCTTGCGGTCCAGGATGCCGGCCTGGCGGGTGTTCTCCCGGCCGAGCATCACGTTCTCGGCGACGGTGAACACCGGGACCAGCGTGAAGTGCTGGTGGACCATACCGATACCGTGCCGGATCGCGTCGCTCGGCGAGGTGATCCGCACCTTCGCGCCGTCGATCACGATCTCGCCCTCGTCGGGCTGCAGCAGCCCGTAGAGCATGTTCATCAGGGTGCTCTTGCCGGCCCCGTTCTCACCGAGCAGGCAGTGGATCTCGCCCGGCTCGATCACCAGGTCGATGTGGTCGTTGGCGACCAGCGAGCCGAAACTCTTGGTCAACCCGGAAAGCTCGAGGTGCATACGGGCAGCCTCCCCTTCAGACGGCGAGCCAGGAAGGCTGGACCTTGTGGGTCCGCCTTACCTGGCTCGCACCGTACTACGCAAATGTGTGGCGGATCAGGACGCCTTGGGCTGAACCTTCGACTCGATGACGATCTTGCCGCTGACGATGTCGGCCTTGATCGTGTCCAGCTCGGACTTCACGTCCGCCGGGATCTTGCTGTCGAAGTCGTGGAACGGCGCGATCGCCGTACCGCCGTTCTGCAGGGTGCCGGTGAACTGGGTGTTGTCGAACTTGTTGTCGAGCACCGACAGGACCGCGTCCTTCACGGCCACGTCCATGCCCTTCTCGACGCTGGTCAGCAGGGTGGAGCAGTACTCCGCGGCGCTCACGCAGCCATCGGTGTCGACCCAGATCGCGTTGACCTTGCCGTTGCTGGCCTTGGCCGCCTGCAGGCCGCCGAGACCCGACGGGCCGGCCACCGGGAACAGGATGTCCGCGCCCTGGGTGATCAGGTTCTGCGCGTTGTTCTGGCCCTTGGCCTTGTCCTCGAAGTCGCCGGTGAACAGGCCCTTCTGCTTCTGGTCGTCCCAGCCGAGCACCTGGACGTTCTTGCTCTTCTGCTGGTTGTAGTACCGCACGCCCTGCGCGAAGCCGTCCATGAAGATCGTCACGGTCGGGATCTGCAGGCCGCCGAACGTACCGACCTTGCCGGACTTGGTCATCGCGGCGGCCAGGTAGCCGGCCTGGAAGCTGGTCTGCGCGGTGTTGAACAGCAGCGGCTTCAGGTTCGCGATCGGTGCCTTCGGCGCCGAGTCGACGATCGCGAACTTGATGTTCGGGTTCGCCTTGGCGGCCGCCTCGGTGGCGTCCTCGAGCTTGAAGCCGACGGCGACGATGACGTTGCACTTGGCACTCACCATCGCGGTCATGTTGGTCGTGTAGTCGTTGTCCGACTTCGACTCGGCCTTGACCTCGGTCAGGCCCTTCTCCTTGACCGCGTCCTGCAGGCCCTTGTAGGAGGTCTGGTTGAACGACTTGTCGTCGAAGCCCCCAGAGTCGGAGACCATGCAGGCCTTGAAGTTCTTGTTGGCGGTGCTGCCGCTCGAGTTGCTGTCGGTCGGCTTGCTGCCACAAGCGGCGACGGCGAGCGTCAGTACGCCCACGATCGCCGTTCCCCGCACGTACTTCTTCACCGGACGTCTCCTTCGTCGACCAGAATCCTTTAACAGGTACGCCTTCCCCCACGTACCATCCGCAGACTATAGGGCGCTGTCCGTCTTTCTTTGAACGTCGAGCAGGCCTCGATACCGGAAAGTGACCGGCGTTTGCGTCACATTTCGACAACTTCTCCGGCACGGTCACGGGCTGCTGTGCCGAGATCACGGTGTGCACGCTCCGTGGTTACGCTCACGTTCCGTGGTCGGCGCGCTGGGTGAACGGGGTGGCACAATCGCGGGATGACTCATCAGCTGCTGGTCGCCGACGTCCTGGCCCGGGTCGAGGCGGTGCGCGAGGACATGGTCGCCGTACGTCGTGACCTGCACGCGCACCCGGAACTCGGCTGGCACGAGGTACGGACGACCGAGCTGCTGGAGAAGGCGCTGGTCGCGGCCGGGCTCTCGCCACGGGTACTGCCGACCGGGACCGGGCTGATCTGCGACATCGGCGCCGGCGACTCGTGCGTCGCGCTCCGGGCCGACATCGACGCGCTGCCGGTGCCGGACGGGGCCGACGTACCGTGGCGGTCCGTCGTCGACGGGGTGGCGCACGCGTGCGGGCACGACGTCCACACGTCCGCGCTGCTCGGGGCTGCCTTGGTGCTGGCCGGGATGGCCCGCGACGGGCAGCTCGACCGGCGCGTCCGGGTGATCTTCCAGCCGGCCGAAGAGGTCATGCCCGGCGGTGCGCTCGGAGTGATCGCGGCCGGCGGGCTGGACGGCGTACGCCGGATCTACGGCCTGCACTGCGACCCGCGGCTCCAGGTCGGCCAGGTCGGGCTCCGCGTCGGGGCGCTGACCGCGGCCGCCGACCGGCTCCTCGTCCGGCTCACCGGCCCGGGCGGCCACACGTCCCGCCCGCACCTGACCGCCGACCTCGTCTACGCACTCGCCACCCTCGTGTCCGAACTCCCCGCCGCCCTCTCCCGCCGCGTCGACCCGCGAGCCGGCATGTCCCTCGTCTGGGGCCGCATCACCTCCGGCTCCGCCGCCAACGCGATCCCGTCCCGCGGCGAGGCCGAAGGCACCCTGCGCTGCCTCGACGTGAACGCCTGGCGCCTCGCCGAGGAACTCATCCCGTCGCTCGCCGCACAACTGGTCACGCCGTACGGCGTCGAGGTCGACACCGAGGTCACGCACGGCGTACCGCCGGTCATGAACGACACCACCGCGATCAGCGTCCTCCAGAACGCCGTCCAGCAAACCCTCGGCACCAGCGCCGTAGCCCCCACCGACCAAAGCCTCGGCGGCGAAGACTTCGGCTGGTACCTCGAACACGTCCCCGGCGCCATGGCCCGCCTCGGCGTCCGCCCACCCACCCAAGAATCCGCCCCCGACCTCCACACCCCCGGCTTCACCCCCTCCGAAGAAGCCATCACCCTAGGCACCACCGTCCTAACCTCAACAGCCCTCCTGGACTGACACCTCCGCGAAAGGACGCCGCTCCGCGACGACCGCCGCCTCCGGCGGGTGCGCAGCACGGCGAAGGCGCCGGCGGCAGCATCAACTGGCGAACGGCTCGGTACGTGTTCGTCGAGTCGTGGATTGTGGTCGGATTTCGGCGCCTTTTCTCACGACTCGGGGCAGGGGGTGCCAACCATTCGCCACGACTCGGCGGCGGCAGTCGTTATACAACCCGTCAGTGGGGCGACCGCAGCGCGCCGAAGGAGTCGGACCCGGCTGCGCCCCCACCTGCGAAGAGCCCCACTCACCACAGCACCCCTGCGCGACCGCCTCCACCCGGCGACACCTCCCCGCGCACCCGCCGGAGGCGGGGAACCAGCAGGTGCCGCGGAGCGGTGGGGTCAGAAGGTGTCGGCGGGGATGTAGACGCCCCAGACTTCGCGGAGGGTGTTGCAGACTTCGCCTACGGTGGCTCGGGACTTGAGGGCCTGTTTCATCGGGTAGAGGCAGTTTTCGTTGCCTTGGGCAGCCTTCTTGAGCGCGGCCAGGGCTTCGTCGACGGCGGGCTGGTCGCGGGTGGCGCGGAGGGTGGTGAGGCGGGCTACCTGCTGGGCTTCGATGGCGGGGTCGACGCGGAGGGGTTCGTACGGTTCCTCGTCGGCGATCTTGAACTTGTTCATGCCGACGACGACGCGTTCGGCGGAGTCGATCTGCTGGGCGATGCTGTACGCCGAGCGTTCGATCTCCTGTTTCTGGAAGCCTTGCTCGATCGCGGCGACGGCGCCGCCGTACTCCTCCACCTGGTCCATCAACGAGACCGCGGCGGCCTCGACCTCGTCGGTCAGCGACTCGACGACGTACGAGCCGGCGAAGGGATCCACGGTCGCGGTCACGTCGGTCTCGTAGGCGAGGACCTGCTGGGTGCGGAGCGCGAGGCGGGCGGCCTTCTCGGTCGGGAGCGCGATGGCTTCGTCGTACGAGTTGGTGTGCAGGGACTGGGTCCCGCCGAGGACGGCGGCCAGGCCCTGGATCGCGACCCGGACGAGGTTGACCTCGGGCTGCTGGGCGGTCAGCTGGACGCCGGCCGTCTGGGTGTGGAAGCGCAGCATCAGCGACTTGGGGTTCTTGGCGCCGAAGACGTCGCGCATCACCCGCGCCCAGATCCGCCGCGCGGCCCGGAACTTCGCGACCTCCTCGAGCAGCGTCGTCCGGGCGACGAAGAAGAACGACAGCCGCGGCGCGAACTCGTCGACGTCCAGCCCGGACGCGACCGCGGCGCGGACGTACGCGATCCCGTTCGCGAGCGTGAACGCGATCTCCTGCGCGGGCGTCGCACCGGCCTCGGCCATGTGGTACCCGGAGATCGAGATCGTGTTCCAGCGCGGGAGCTCGGCCTGGCAGTACGCGAAGATGTCGCTGATCAGCCGCAGCGACTCCTTCGGCGGGTAGATGTAGGTGCCGCGGGCGATGTACTCCTTGAGTACGTCGTTCTGGATCGTGCCGGTGAGCTTGTCACCGGAGACGCCCTGTTCCTCGGCCACCAACTGGTACAGCAGCAACAGCACCGAACCCGGCGCGTTGATCGTCATCGACGTCGACACCTGGTCGAGCGGGATCTTGTCGAACAGCACCCGCATGTCGTCGATCGAGTCGATCGCCACCCCGACCTTGCCGACCTCGCCGTGCGCGATCGGGGCGTCGGAGTCGTACCCCATCTGGGTCGGCAGGTCGAACGCCACCGACAGCCCCATCGTGCCGTGGTCGATCAGCTGGTGGTACCGCTGGTTCGACTCGGCCGCGGTACCGAACCCGGCGTACTGGCGCATCGTCCAGGGCCGCTGGGTGTACATCGTCGGGTACACGCCCCGGGTGTACGGGTACTGCCCCGGCTCGCCGAGCTGGGTCGCCGGGTCGAACCCGTCCAGCGGCCCGTACACCGGCGCGAACTCGAACCCCGACTCGCTGCGATGACTCATCCCCCCAAGGTATTCCGAACCACCACCTCACTGGTATGACCTCGGGCACTCCCGGTCACGCGTCCCGACGGAACGCGAGCGCCTCCGAGGACAGATGTTGATACACGTCACACGCCAGATCGGTCAGCGTGTCGGCGAGGGTCTGGTCCGACAGGCGGCCGTGTGCCATCACGCAGAGCTGGGCCTGGCGGGCCGACTGGAAGATGAAGTGCGCGCGGAGCGCACGCCGGTCGTTCGCGAGAAAACCGGTCAGCTCGGGCGTCAGCAGCACCTTGGCGAAGTCCGGGCGCGGCGTGCCGGTGGCGAAGAGCTGGTCGTACGCCGGGTCGCCGGTCAGGTACTCGTCGTCGAACCGCGGGATCACCCCGGCGGGCGCGAGCGCCTTCGGGACCGTCATGCACACCGGCCACAGCGTCGGTACGTCGATCTTGACCACGACCGCCCATTTCTTCTCCCGCCACAGCTCCGAGAAGTGCTCGTAGCGTTCGAGGTGGTGCCCGCGGTGGTCGAGCTGCTGCAGGAACGCGATCGCCCCGGTCGGCGACTCGCCGAGCAGCGCCGGCGGCATCGTCGAGATCGGGCCGTCGCCCGGCCCGCCTCCCTCGAGCGCGAACGCCGGGATCAGTTCGAGCAGCCGCCCCGCGAAGTCCGCCAGCGCGCCGAGCTCCGGCGGCGTACTCACCTTGCCGTCGCGCCAGACGACCAGGGTGGCGCCGTCGATCGCGAAGTGCGGCGGTTCGGGGTCGTCTAGCAGCAGTTCCATCACCCGCGGGTTCACCACGTCGTGCGCGAACTTCAGGTCCGCGCCCTCGACCCGGAACCGCTCGTTGAACTGCCCGCTCTCGAACTCGATCCCGTGCCCGCGGACCACGTCCTCCGGCGCAGATCGCCGTACTGTCAGCGCCGGCAGCGCGCTCGGCAGCTCGACGACGGCGGCCGCGCAGATCCCGCTCCGCAGGCCGCTCGACCCGGTGGACGAGGACTGCGGCAGGTCCGGCGTGTAGTACCAGCTGAACTGCATCAACAGCCCGGGCCGGCCCGCGATCGTGTTCCCGGACAGCAGATCCTGGACGTCGTGACTGGTGCCGTCGGAGAACGGCGTACCGTGAAAGCGGTCCAGCAGCCCGTCCGACCCGGTCGTGTAGCGCCAGCCGTTCCGCGTCCCCCACCAGCTGATCAGGTTCTTGTCCCGGTCCCGTTTGGTCTTCCGGCTGCTCCGCCACCACAGCAGCGCGCCGAGCACGACCGCCACCGCGACCACGATCCCCAGAGTTCGCATACCACCAACCAAGCACAGCCCGGGTGCGAGTCAGCGGAGCCGGGCGGAATAGCGGTGTTCGGGACGACCGGTGGCACCGTACGCGAGGTCGAGCTCGACCAGCCCTCGCTGGACCAGGATGGCCAGGTACCGCTGCGCGGTGGGCCGGCTGACACCGAGCGTCTCCGCCACGTCCGCCGCACCGACCGACGTCGTCGCCCGGGCCACCGTGTCGAGCACCCGCGCCATCGTGGCCGGCAGCCGGCGCCGTTGGCGGGCATCGGCCGCCGGTGAGCGGAGCATGCTGTACAGCGTGTCGACGGTGTCCTGGTCGGCCTCCCGGGTCTCGCTCAGCCGGAGCCGCCAGTGCTGGTACGCCTCGAGCTGCTCGCGCAACGCCGGAAACGCGAACGGCTTCACCAGGTAGTAGATCGCACCCAGCTGGATCGCCGCCCGGACCGACTCGATGTCGCGTGCCGCGGTGATCAGGATGAAATCCGGTACGCCGGTCCCTGACGACCCGGCCGGTTCGGCGGCGAGCTGCCGGACGAGATCGAGACCGGTCCGGTCCGGCAGGTACATGTCGAGGAGCAGGAGGTCCGGAGCGGCCGCGCTCACCGACTCGTACGCCTCCGCCGCCGAGTGCGCCTCACCGACCACGACGAAACCCGGCACCTTGGCAACGCTCCGGGCGTGCGCGTGCGCGACGTGGAAGTCGTCGTCCACGATCAGGGTCCGAATCACGACACCGTCTCCTTCGCCCTGGTCCACAGCGGCAGCCGAACCTCGAACCTGGCCCCAGCAGGCGACGTCGCCGCGATCGTCCCGCCGGCCCGCCGTACCAGCCGGTGCACCAGTGCGAGGCCGACGCCGCGCCGCATCCCGCCGTCCCGCGGCTCCTTGGTGGAATACCCGTCCAGGAACACGTCGGCCAGCCGGTCAGCCGGGATCCCCGGGCCGGTGTCGGAGACCACCAGGCGGACCTCGGACGTGCTTCCGTCCAGCTCCACCGTCACCCGTCCGCGGGGATGCGACGACGCCGCCGCACCGGACACGGCATCGACGGCGTTGTCGATCAGATTGCCCAGCACGGTCAGCAGCGGCGTGTAGTCGAGGTCGCCCGCCGGCAGTTCGCTGCCCGGTGCGAGCCGTACCTCGACGTCCCGCTCGGCGGCCACCGTCGTCTTCGCGATCAGCAGCGCCGCGACCACCGGTGGCGCGATCCGGGACCGTACGACGTCCGCCGCCAGCGACGACTGCCCGATCACCTCCTCGGCGTACGCCGTCGCCTCCTCGACCTCGCCGATGCCGAGCAGCACCGACAGGACGTGCAGGCGGTTCGAGTACTCGTGTTCCTGCGCCCGGAGCGCCGTGGTCAGCGCCTCCACCGAGTCGAGCTGACGGACCAGGGCCTCGAGCTCGGTCCGATCCCGGATCGTCACCACCCAGCCCGCGCTCCGGCCGGCCACGATCACCGGCATCCGGTTCAGCACCAGAAGATTGTTGTCCGTGACAACCACTACGTCGCTGCCCGCCACCACGCCGGACAGCAGGTCACGCAACCGTCCCGCCGGGACGAGTTCCGGGAGCCGTTGGCCGAGCTGTGCGGCCGGGAGATCCAGCAGCCGGCGGGCCTCGTCGTTCAGCACGTTCACCCGGCCGTCCGGGTCGAAGGCGATCACCCCTTCCCGGATGCCGTGCAGCATCGCCTCGCGCTCCTGCACCAGCCCGACGATCTCGGCGGGCTCCAGGCCGAAGGTGACCCGCTTGATCGCGTGCGCCAGGATCAGCGACGCGGCGACGCCGATCGCGAGCACCAGCGCGGTGTAGAAGACGACCGGCCAGACCACCTGGCTGACCCGCGCCGAGACGTCGCTCTCCCGGATACCCACCGAGACCTCGCCGATCGGCGTACCGGCCACGTTGCGGACCGGGACCCGGGCGTTCGCCGACCGGCCCAGGCTTCCGTTGTCCACGCCGGTGTGGACCTTGCCGTCGAGCGCCACCACCGGCTCCTCGATCCGTTGGCCGATCAGCGCGGCGATCGGATGCGTGTACCGCACGCCGTCCGCGCCGATGACGACGACGTACGACGCGCCCGTGTCGGCGACCACGTGATCGGCGGCCGCGCGCAGCTCGGATCGGACGCCGGGATCGGTCATCGCCTGCGCGACCAGCGGCAGGTCCGCCACCGAGGTGGCGATGCCGGCGGCCCGTTCCTCGGCGTTCCGGTCGGCCGTCTCCCGCGTCACCGACACGTACAGCGCCAGCCCCGCCGCCATCGTGAGCCCGACGATCGCAAGGACGGCGAGCAGTATCCGGGACGCCAGGGTGGCCCGTTGGAATCTCACGTTCCACTTCCTTCCGGGCGGCTGCGATCACCCCAGAGTGGCTGAGAAGAACGCACAAAACCACGGCTATCGCGACTAACTTGCGCAACGCGGACAAGGGTTCCGGCCGTTGCCGCCTGCTTCCTAGTGTGACGCCACTCACGACTGAAGGAGCAGACCATGACGGCCATCGAGCTTCGCGGGGTGACCAAACGGTTCCGCACCGCCGACGGCGGGACCTACACCGCGCTGAAGGACCTGGACCTGACCGTGGCCGACGGCGAGTTCTGCGCCGTCGTCGGTCCGACGGGTTGCGGCAAGTCCACCACGCTGACGCTGGTGTCCGGGCTGGAGGAGCCGTCGGCGGGCGAGGTACTGGTGGCGGGGCAGCCGGTGACCGGCATCAACCCCACGACCGGCTTCGTCTTCCAGCAGGACGCGGTGTTCCCGTGGAAGAACGTGCTGGACAACGTCGCCGCGGGACCGCTCTTTCGCGGCACCCCGAAGGCCGAGGCGCGGACCCAGGCCCGGGACTGGCTGCGCCGGGTCGGGCTGGCCGGGTTCGAGGACCGGTACCCGCACCAGTTGTCGGGCGGTATGCGCAAGCGGGTGGCGCTGGCCCAGTCGCTGATCAACCAGCCCCGGATCCTGCTGATGGACGAGCCGTTCAGCGCCCTCGACGTACAGACGCGTTCGATCATGTCGACCGAGCTGCTGTCGTTGTGGGACCAGACCAAGCCTGCCGTCGTCTTCGTCACGCACGACCTGGAGGAGGCGATCGCGCTCGCCGACAAGGTCGTCGTACTCACCGCCGGTCCGGGCACGGTGAAGGCCGAGTTCGCGATCGACCTGCCGCGGCCGCGGGTCGTCCAGGAGATCAGGTTCGACCCGTCGTTCGTCGCGCTGTACGGGCACATCTGGGAGGCGCTGCGCGCCGAGGTCGCCGAGGCGTACGCCCGCAGTACCACGATCGAGGTGGCGGCATGAGCCGCGGACGGCCGTGGACGCCGCGCCGCCGGCTGGTCCTGGCGCTCCGGATCGGCGTACTCGTGCTCTGGCTCGGCGGCTGGGAGATCGCCGCGCGGACCAAGCTGATCGACCCGTTCTTCTTCGGCCAGCCGAGCGCGGTGTGGTCGCAGATCGTCACCTGGATCACCCAGGGTACGGCGCAGGGCAGCCTCGGCGAGCAGATCTTCGTGACGATGGAGGAAGCCGTGATCGGCTTCGTCATCGGCGTCCTGGCGGGCGTCGTGGCCGGGATCGCACTCGGCCGGAGCCGGCTGCTCGCGGACGTACTGGCGCCGTACATCAAGGTGATGAACTCGATCCCGCGGATCGTGCTGGGCTCGCTGTTCCTGGTGGCGTTCGGGCTCGGCCTCACCTCGAAGGTGCTGCTGGTGATCGTGCTGGTCTTCTTCGGCGTGTTCTTCAACGCCTTCCAGGGCACGCGGGAGGTCGACCGCAACCTGCTGGCCAACGCGCGGCAACTGGGCGCGTCCCGCTGGCAGGTCACCCGCCAGGTCGTGCTGCCGTCGGCCTTCACCTGGATCCTCGCCAGTCTGCACGTCAGCTTCGGCTTCGCGATCATCGGCGCGATCGTCGGCGAGTTCCTGGGCGCCGAGCGCGGCCTCGGAATGCTGATCAAGACGGCCCAGGGCAACTTCAACCAGAGCGGCGTACTGGCCTGCATGGTCCTGATGGCCGTGGTGGCGCTGCTCGCCGAATTCCTGATCACCCGGCTGGAGCGCCGGCTGCTGCGCTGGCGCCCCGCGCAACTCGGCGACGCCGAGCCCGCCGCGGTCTGAACCACCCACCACAGAAGGAGAAAGTCATGAAATCACGTACCGCGGTGGTCACCTCGATCGCGTGCGCCGTCGCCCTCGGCCTGGCCGGCTGCGCCAACAACGCCCAGGGCGGCTCCGGACAGGTGGTCGCCGGATCGAGCTCCAGTGCGAGCGGCGAGAAGGTCACGATCATGGTCGGTGGACTGGACAAGCAGATCTACCTGCCGTTCATGCTGGCCAAGCAGCTCGGGTACTACGACAAGGCCGGCGTCAACGTCAGCCTGATCGGCGAAGGCGCCGGCGTCGACGCCACCACCGAGATGATGGCCGGCAAGGTCCAGGGAACCGGTGGGTTCTACGACCACACGATCGCGTTGCGGGCGCAGGACCAGAGCGCCGAGTCGGTGGTGTCGATGCTGCAGGTCCCCGGCGAGGTCGAGCTGTGCCGGTCGGACCTGAAGGGTACGGTCACCAGCCCGAAGGACTGGAAAGGCCGGCATCTCGGCATCACGGACGTCGGCTCGTCGACCGACTTCCTGACCCAGTACCTCGGGACCCAGAACGGCATCGACCCGTCGCAGACGACGCGGATCGGCGTACAGGCCGGCAACACGTTCATCGCGGCCATGCAGCACAAGCAGATCGACTGCGGCATGACCACCGAGCCGACGGTGTCGAAGCTGCTCGCGGACAAGACGGCGTACATCATCGAGGACATGCGGACCGCGGCAGGCGCGAAGAAGTCGCTCGGCGGCACCTATCCCGCCACCTCGCTGTACATGCAGACGAGCTGGGTGCAGTCGCACAAGGACGTCGTACAGAAACTGGTCAACGCGTACGTCGCCACGCTGAAGTGGATCCAGACGCACACCGCCGCCCAGATCGCGGACATGATGCCGCCGGACTACTACGCCGGTGTGGGCAAGGCGTCGTACACGGCGGCACTGAACAGCGAGAAGGGCATCTTCAACCCCAGTGGCATCATGCCCGCCGACGGGCCGAAGACCTGCCTGGCCGTGCTGGGAGCGTTCAACCCCAAGGTCAAGGGCAAGGCGATCGACCTCTCGAAGACCTACACGAACGAGTTCGTCCAGGCGGCTCAGCCGCTCAGCTGAGCGGCCGGACCTGGATCGGCCGCCGGGTGGTCACCAAGTGGTCACCCGGCGGCCCTTGAGCCGTCGACAGGCCATCGACGCCGTGTCACGAGAGTGTCGCCCAGGGTTCATGAGCGGTGAGGAACCTTCGAAGTGTGCGAATCGTGATGGTGGCCGAGACCTTCCTGCCGCAGATCAATGGCGTGGCGAACACGGCTCGCCACGTCGCCGACCGGCTCCGCGCCCGCGGGCACGAGCTGCTGATCATCGCCCCCGGACCCGGCCCGGACACGTACGGCGACGTCCCGGTGCTGCGCGCCCGGAGCTTCCGGACGCCGGGGTACAAGGAGTACCCGGTCGGCCTGCCGGACCCGTCGATCGAGCGTGCGATGGCCGACTTCAAGCCCGATCTCGTGCACCTCGCGTCGCCGTTCATCATCGGCGCGTACGGGCTGCGCGCGGCGCGGCGGCTCGGCGTACCGACGGTCGCGATCTTCCAGACCGACATCGCCGGCTTCGCCCGCCAGTACCCCTGGTACGCCGCCGCGGACCGCGGGATCTGGCGCTGGGTGAGCCGCACGCACTCCCGCGCCGACCGCACCCTGGCGCCGTCGACTTCGGCCGTCGAGGCGCTCGTGCAGCGGGGCGTCCCGCGGGTGTACCGCTGGGGCCGCGGCGTGAACCTCGACCTCTTCGACCCGGCGAACCGCGACGAGCAGTGGCGCCGGGAGATCTCCCCGGACGGCAGGCCGATCGTCGGGTACGTCGGCCGGCTGGCCGCGGAGAAGAAGGTCCGCAGGCTCGCCGAACTGACCGACCTGGACTGCCGGATCGTGATCGTCGGCGACGGGCCGGACCGCGCCTCCCTCGAGAATGCGTTGCCGACGGCAACCTTCCTCGGGATGCGCCGCGGCACCGACCTGGCGGCGATCTTCGCCGGGCTGGACGTGTTCGTGCACACCGGCGAACACGAGACGTTCTGCCAGACGATCCAGGAGGCGCAGGCCTCCGGCGTCGCGACCGTCGGCCCGGCCGCGGGCGGCCCGCTGGACCTGATCCACCCTGGCGAGAACGGCCTGCTGTTCGAACCCGGCGTACCCGGATCGCTGCGGGACGCGGTGAAGACGTTGCTCGATCACCCGACCGCCCGCGGCCGGATGGCGGCGAGCGGCCTGCAGCGGGTGCAGTCGCGGACCTGGCCGGCCGTCGTCGACGATCTCGTGGACCGGCACTACGCCGAGGTACTCCGGGACGCCGCCGCAGTCCGGCACGTCGCATGAACGGGCTCAGGATCGCGCAACTGGCGAACTTCGTCGGGCCGACGTCCGGCGGGATGCGGACCGCGATCGAGCACGTCGGCCAGGGGTACGTCGAGGCCGGTGCCGAGCGGATCGTGATCACGCCCGGCGAGAAGGACGTGGTGGTCGAGACCGAGCTCGGCACGGTGGTCCGGGTGAAGGCCCCGAAGGTGAGCGGCGGGTACCGGCTGATCACCAACCCGTGGACGGTGATCGACCTGCTGAAGAAGTTCGGGCCGACCACGGTCGAGATCTCGGACAAGTCGACGCTGCTCCCGGTCGCCCGCTGGGCCCGGCGCAACGACATCGGCACGGTCCTGTTCAGCCACGAGCGCCTGGACGCGATGCTCGCGCTGGGCGCCGCGCGTCCCGGTCAGCTCGGCGGCAACGACGTACTGCGGCCCGGCCGGATGCTCGGCGGGGCGAACCTGCGGCAGGCGTGGTGGGGCGCCGACGGCGTGAAGTACAGCCAGCTGCACATGGTCGCGACCGTCGCCGCGCTGTACAAGATCCTCGGCCGGACGTACGACGCGGTCGTGGTGACCTCGCGCTACGCGGCCGCCGAGTTCGACGAGGTGACGACGCCGCTGGTGCGGATCCCGTTGGGGGTCGACCTGGAGACGTTCCACCCGTCGCTGGGTTCGCCCTCGGACGACGGCGTACTCAAGCTGGTCCACGCCGGGCGGCTGTCGCGGGAGAAGAGTCCGCACCTCGCGGTCGCCACGGCGGCCGAGCTGCACCGGCGCGGCGTGAACCTGCGGATGGACGTGTACGGCACCGGCCCGCACCTCGACGAGTTGCTGGAGATCGCCGGTGACGCGCCGGTGCACTTCCACGGGTACGTCGACGGCCGCCGTACCCTCGCCAAGCACCTCGCCGAGGCAGACATCGCGCTCTCCGTCTGCCCCGGCGAGACCTTCGGTCTGGCGGTCCTGGAGGCGCTGGCCGCCGGTACGCCGGTGGTCACCGCGAACACCGGCGGCGCCCGCGAACTGGTCGACGAGACCTGCGGCCGCTGGGCCCCGGCCAACCCCGCGGACCTCGCCGACGCCGTACTGGCCCTCGCCGACCTCCCCGGCCGGCGGGCGGCGGCCCGCCGCCGCGCCGAGCTCTACCGCTGGCAAACCTGCGTCGACCGGATGCTCACCCTGCACAGCCGCCTGGCCCACGCCCGCCTGGCTGCCTAGGTCAGGTGGTCGTAGTCGCCCCGGACCCAGGCGGCATGCCGGTCCGCCGACCGCCGGACGACAGCCTTCGCGTCCACCGGGATCGAGGCGCCGAAGTTGTTGTACAGCCGGTCGTACTCGAACGGATCCAGCGAACGCGCCACCCGGTCCACGACCGCGCCGGACAGCGGGATCCGGTTCGGGTAGCTGCGCATGAAGCTGACCGATGTCCGGTCCGGGTTCGCGAAGATGGTGTCGCCGGACAGGATCACTCCCTTGCCGTCGGCACCGTTCGCCCAGTGCACCACCGCACTGCCCGGAAAATGCCCACCCGGTTGCAGAACGGTCACACCCGGTAGCGGCGTGAGCTCCCCCGACCAGGTCCGGATCACCGGGTCCTGCCGCGCGACCCACTCCTTGTCCGCCTCGGCCACATACACCGGTACGCCGCCCAGCCGACGGCTCCACTCGACCTGAACGCCGTACATGTGTGGATGGCTGGCGATGATCGCCGTCACCTCACCCAGCTCCCGCACCCGAGCGACCGCGTCGTCGTCCACGTAGCCGATCGGATCCCACAGCAGATTGCCCGCGGTCGTTGTCAACAGCATCGACTGCTGACCGATCCCGACCGGCGGCTTCGACCGGATGCCGTACAGGCCGGGCTCGACCTCGTCGATCGTGACCTCGGTCCCGGCCAGCTCCTCGAGCGTCGTCCAGTGCTGCCCGTCGGCAGGCACCCACTGCCGTTCGTCGTTGCAGATCGCGCACACCGCGACCTGCTCGGAGTGCTCGACCGCACACGTTGCACAGATCCAGAAACTCACCGTGTTCTTCCCCTCATCAGTCATGCCGGAAGTCAACGAACTCAAGTGAAGTTGAAGTCAAGGCCAACCGTCGAGGGCCACTCCGGGCCGGTGCGGATGGGCCATCGACGCGACGGATCTCACACCTGTCTGGACCTTTCGGCCGGTACGGCGGGATTAGCATCGAACCGACCTGGATTCCGCCAGGTTTCTTCGGTCCGATCGGAGGACGGGTTTGCCCAGCAAACCAGCCGGCACGCTCTACCGCGGCCGGGAGGGCATGTGGTCATGGGTCGCACACCGGATCACCGGTGTCGGGATCTTCTTCTTCCTGCTGGTGCACGTGCTGGACACCGCGCTCGTCCGGGTCTCGCCGCACGCCTACAACGAGGTGATCGGCACCTACAAGAACCCGGTCGTCGGGCTGCTCGAGGTCGGGCTGGTGGCGGCGATCCTGTTCCACGCCTTCAACGGCGTCCGGCTGATCCTGGTGGACTTCTGGGCCAAGGGCCCGCGCTACCAGCGGCAGCTGATGATCGGCGTGCTGGTGCTCTGGGTGGTCCTGTTCGTGCCGTTCGTGATCCGGCACCTGAGCCACGTGTTCGGAGGCTGACATGACCGACATCGCCGCACCGCGGAGCAGCAGCCGCCGGACCAAGACCAACTTCGAGCTCTACAGCTGGCTGTTCATGCGGCTGTCCGGGCTCGCCCTGGTGATCCTGGTGCTCGGGCACCTGTTCGTGAACCTGATGCTCGGCGGCGGGATCACCGCGCTGGACTTCGGGTTCGTGGCCGGCAAGTGGGCCAACCCGCTGTGGCAGGTCTGGGACCTGCTGATGCTGTGGCTGGCGATGCTGCACGGCTCGAACGGCCTGCGCACGATCATCAACGACTACGCCGAGAAGGACCAGACCCGGTTCTGGCTCAAGGCCCTGCTGATCACCGCCGCGCTCGTGGTCGTGGTCCTCGGCACCCTGGTGATCTTCACCTTCGACCCCTGCCTCGACCCCAACTCCACGTTGTCGGTCTGCAAATAAAGGATCTTGATGCAGCAGCACCAGTACGACGTCATCATCGTCGGCGCGGGTGGCGCCGGAATGCGCGCGGCCCTCGAGTCGAGCAAGCGGACCCGGACCGCCGTCCTCACCAAGCTGTACCCGACCCGGTCGCACACCGGCGCGGCCCAGGGCGGCATGTGTGCCGCGCTGGCGAACGTCGAAGAGGACAACTGGGAGTGGCACACCTTCGACACCGTCAAGGGCGGTGACTTCCTGGTCGACCAGGACGCCGCCGAGGTGATGTGCAAGGAGGCCGTCGACGCGGTCCTCGACCTGGAGAAGATGGGGCTGCCGTTCAACCGGACGGCCGAGGGCAAGATCGACCAGCGCTTCTTCGGTGGGCACACCCGCAACCACGGCGAGGCCGTCGTCCGGCGCTCCTGCTTCGCGGCGGACCGTACCGGTCACATGATCCTGCAGACGCTGTACCAGCAGTGCATCAAGCAGAACGTCGAATTCTTCAACGAGTACTACGTTCTCGACCTGCTGATGACCGACGGCAAGGCGAGCGGCGTGGTCGCGTACGAGCTGGCCACCGGCGAGCTGCACGTGTTCAACGCCAAGTCCGTGATCTTCGCGTCCGGCGGCTTCGGCAAGGTGTTCCGGACCACGTCCAACGCGCACACGCTCACCGGCGACGGGATGGGCATCGTCTGGCGCAAGGGCCTGCCGCTGGAGGACATGGAGTTCTTCCAGTTCCACCCGACCGGCCTGGCGGGTCTCGGCGTACTGCTGTCGGAGGCGGCCCGTGGTGAGGGCGGCATCCTGCGGAACAAGGACAACGAGCGCTTCATGGAGCGGTACGCGCCGACCGTGAAGGACCTGGCACCGCGGGACATGGTCGCCCGGGCGATGGCGAACGAGGTCCGCGAGGGCCGCGGCTGCGGTCCGGACGGCGCGTACGTGATGCTCGACCTGACGCACCTGGAGCCGGCGCACATCGACGCGAAGCTCCCGGACATCACCGAGTTCGCGCGGACGTACCTGGGCGTGGAGCCGTACACCGAGCAGATCCCGGTGTTCCCGACCGCGCACTACGCGATGGGCGGCATCCCGACCAACATCAAGGGCGAGGCGCTGGCCAACAACGACGACGTGATCCCCGGCCTGTACGCCGCGGGTGAGGTCGCCTGCGTCTCCGTGCACGGCGCGAACCGGCTGGGTACCAACTCCCTGCTGGACATCAACGTGTTCGGCCGGCGCGCCGGGATCGCGGCCGCGGAGTACGCCGAGACCGCCGCCTTCGAGGAGCTTCCCGACGACCCGTCGGCGTACGTCGTCGAGCTGGTCGAGGGCCTGCGGAACTCGACCGGCGAGGAGCGGATCGCTGCGATCCGGTCCGACCTGCAGGCGACGATGGACCTGAACGCGCAGGTGTACCGGACCGAGGGCTCGCTGAAGCAGGCGCTCACCGACATCGAGGCGCTGAAGGCCCGGTACGCGAACGTCGCCGTCCAGGACAAGGGCAAGCGGTTCAACACCGACCTGCTCGAGGCCGTCGAACTGGGCTTCCTGATCGACCTGGCCGAGGTCCTGGTCGTCGGCGCGCTGGCCCGCAAGGAGTCCCGCGGCGGGCACTTCCGCGAGGACTACGACAAGCGCGACGACGTGAACTTCATGCGGCACACGATGGCGTACCGCGAGGTCGATGCGGACGGCAACGAGACGATCCGGCTCGACTACAAACCGGTCGTCCAGACCCGCTACAAGCCGATGGAGCGCAAGTACTGATGGACGTCAAGGTCAAGATCCTCCGGTACAACCCCGAGGTCGTCGACGAGGCCGAGTGGAAGACGTACTCCGTCACGCTCGAGCCGACCGACCGGGTGCTGGACGCGCTGCACAAGATCAAGTGGGAGCAGGACGGCACGCTGACGTTCCGGCGGTCCTGCGCGCACGGCGTCTGCGGCTCGGACGCGATGCGGATCAACGGCCGGAACCGGCTCGCCTGCAAGACCCTGATCAAGGACCTGAACCCGGACAAGGAGATCACCGTCGAGCCGATCAAGGGGCTCGCGGTGCTCAAGGACCTGGTCGTCGACATGGACCCGTTCTTCGAGGCGTACCGCTCGGTGATGCCGTTCCTGGTCACCAACGGTCACGAGCCGACCCGGGAGCGTATCCAGTCGCAGGCCGACCGGGACCGCTTCGACGACACCACCAAGTGCATCCTGTGCGCGGCGTGTACGACGTCCTGCCCGGTCTTCTGGTCCGACGGCCAGTACTTCGGCCCGCAGGCGATCGTCGGCGCGCACCGGTTCATCTTCGACAGCCGCGACGAGGGCACCGAGCAGCGCCTGGAGATCCTGAACGACGCCGAAGGCGTCTGGCGTTGCCGGACCACCTTCAACTGCACCGACGCCTGCCCCCGCGGCATCGAGGTGACCAAGGCGATCCAGGAAGTGAAACGAGCGCTCATTTTCCGCCGGGTCTGAGCCTGCGCTTCCCGCACGGTAAGATTCTGCCGCCGACCTGACCCTGCTGCGCGGGGGAGATCTCTGCCTTGGGGGGTGACAGTGGAGCCGCGCCTGCGTGAGCTGTCCGACCGCTTCTACCGTCGCTCGGTGGAGCTGTTGGAGCGCTGCGGCCTGCCCCGGAGCATGCCGCCGTTCCTGGTCGTCGGGGTGCTCGCCGCGATCACGTCGATCGTCGTCGCCGTCCTGCACCTGTCGACGCCCGAGGCGGCCGCGGACAAGCCGCCGCTGGTCTCGCCGGCCGTCGCCGGTCCGCCCGGTACCGCGGTGGTGACCTCGACCCGCGCGCAGGTGCTGTCGATGACGATGGCCACCCGGAACCGGTGGGCCGCCGGCTGGTCGGACTGCACGACCGGCCCGGGCTGCAAGTACGCCGCCGTGGTCGACCGCGACGGCGTCCGGGCCACCGCGCCGACCTGGGCAGTGCCGTACGTGACGCTGCAGACCGGCACCGAGGCGATCGCGGTCGCGCCGCCCGTCGAGGGCACCCTGGACGGCAGCGCGTCGATGATGTTCCGGCTGACGTACGACGGACCGCAGCTGACCAAGCTCCGGTACCGCGTGCCGACCCCGACGTTCAGCCAGGGCGAGGTGCTGTCCGACCAGATCGTGCCGGGCCGGATCGTGGTGGTGAACCCGGAGGACTCGACGGTCCGCGTCCTCCAGGGCCGCGGCACCCGGTCGCCGATCTGCGACGGGACGGGCCGCTGCTGGATGCTCAGCGGGATCGGCCGGACCGACATCGTCTGGACCGACGACGGCGGCAAGACGTGGGGCGCACAGTCGCTGGACACCCACAACCAGCTCGGCAAGCTCGCGGTCAGCCCGGACGGGCACACTCTGGTCAGCACCACGGTGGTCGTCACCGACACCGGGCAGCAGGTCGCGAAGATGGCGATCTCCACCGACCGCGGAAACCACTGGACCGCCGTACAGAACCCGCCGCTCAGCCTGAGCACGTCGCCGGTCGCGTTCGACGACGGTACGGCGTTGATGATCGGCGGACCGCCCGGCGCCCGGCCGCGGGTGTACCGGATCAGCGAGGGCGCCGCGAAGCTGAACGGCGGGTATCCGGGCGACCTGGCCGACCTGTCCGGTGACCAGCGGCTGCTGTACGGGCCGGAGGTGCCGAAGCGGCGTACCACCGAGGTCGTGCTGAGCACCGACAACGGGACCACCTGGACGAAGTTCGCGCCGCGCTAGTTCGAGCTAGTCCAGCTGGGACGCCAGGCAGGCGAGGTAGAGCGTGAGCGTGGCGCGGTGGTCGCGCCACGAGGTGCCGGTGAGGCGCTCGATCTTCTCCAGGCGGTAGATGAGCGTGTTGCGGTGGATGTGCAGGGCCTCCGCCGTCCGGACGAGATTGCAGCCGGACTCGCACCAGGCGATCAGCGTGTCCCGCAGCTCCGGCCAGTCCGAATGCGCCGCGAGCTCGCCGGCGACGACGCTCACCAGCCGACCCCGCGCCCGCGGCCCGACCGCCGCCAGCACCTGCTGACTCCGCAACTCGTCGATCAGGTACGCCGTCTCGCCTGGCGCGCACTCCTTCCCGAGCCGCAGCGCGTCGACCGCATCGCCGTACGCCGCCCCCAACTCCACAATCCCGGCAGCAGCCCCACCCACCCCCACCCGAGCGGTGAACCCATAACAGTCCCCCACCGCCCGAACCACCCTCTCCCCCAACCCCCGCCGCCGCACACCTCCAGCGCGCAGCAGCGTGGGGAGGACCGCGAAGCGGCTTGCGGGTAGGGCTGCGACCAGGTCCGAGGGCCCGAAGGTCTGCCTGAGGGTGCGGAGAAGCTCCGGCCGGACAGCAACCCCGTCAACAGGTTCGGCCACCTCGACGATGATCACCGTCCGCGGCACGGTCAGGTCGAAGCCCAGCTCCTTCGCGCGAGCCACCAGGAACGCCGGATCGACCACGTCGGCGTCGAACGACCCGATGTCCCGGACCAGTTCCTCCAGCGCGCGCTCCCGGAGCAGCCGCGAGCGGACCTCCATCGACTCCTGCAGCAGGATCTCGGTCTGCCGCCGTACGACAAGGCCGAACCGCCGGACCTGCCGCGGCGATCCGGTGATGCCGACCGTCCCGACCGCCTCGCCGTCGATCACGATCGGCAGCGTCATCCCGGGCTTCACCCCGCGCAGCCGCGCCGCCTCCGCCGCCGTGTGCCAGGCCGCCTGCTGCGACGCCAGCACCGCCACCGACGCCTCGTGGAACGACCCGACCCGGGCCGGGTCCCCGCTGCCGATCACGATCCCGCGGTCGTCGGTGATCAGCACGTTGTACCCGATCACCTCGGAGGTGTCGCGGGCGATCTGCTGGGCCAACGGAGCAGAGAGCATCTTGGACGAAGCGTACGACGCAACACCCGAAACCTGAACAATTCATGGACGACTCGTCCAATGACGCCGCCGGACCATCTCCCTAGCCTGGAAGTGATCGGGGTGAGGCCACGGAAAGGCACGTCATGTCGAGAAGACTCGTTACTGCGTTGTTCGCCGTCGCGCTGGCGGCCGGTTCGCTGACCGCCTGCGGCGGTTCCAAGCCCCCGGTCTCGGACGCGGCCGCCGCGCTCGGCACGCTCGAGCCGGGCGTCCTCAAGGTCGCGATCCAGCCGTACGCGCCGTACACCTCGATGGTCGGCGACAAGATGGCCGGCCTGGACGCCGACATCCTGAACGCGGTCGCCGGGAAGCTCGGGCTGACGGTGAAGCCGGAGCTGACCGACTTCGCCGGAATGCTCGCGAGCGTCCAGTCGCGCCGCGTCGACATCACGATCGGCGGCGTCGCCTGGACCGCGGAACGCCAGAAGGCCGGGCTGTTCACGGATCCGCCGTACTACTCGCCGCCCGCGATGGCCGTCCGGTCCGGTGAGCACTACCGGACCGTGCAGGACCTGCAGGGCAAGGACCTCGGCACGGTCGAGGGGTACGTCTGGGTGAAGTCGATCCAGGCCGTGCCGGGCGCCAAGCTGCACGCGTACCCGGACGGCAACGGCGTCTTCGACGACCTCGGCGCCGGCCGGATCAACGTCGGCTTCCTGGATCCGCTGCTGGTCCTCGCCGCGCAGAAGGAGCGCCCGGATCTCAAGGTCGAGACGCAGTACCTGACGCCGCCGTCGGCCGCGGACCTGAAGGCGCACCCGGCGTACCAGTACTTCCAGCCGTACATGACCGCGTTCTACCTGCCGAAGCAGTCGACCGCGCTCGAGAAGGCGATCTCGGAGCAGATCCGGGCGATGTACCACAACGGCGAGCTGACCAAGCTGATCCAGAAGTACGGCGGCGACCCGGACCAGTTCCTGAAGCCCGCGCCGGGGATCGCCAAGTCCCGGCAGGGCGTCGACCGTCCGGCCGGCTGGCAGCCCCCGTCGATCTGAGGAGAGCGCGATGTTCCAAGTTCCCTGGGGCGACTACGCGCCCGCGCTGCTGGACGGTCTGGTCCGCACCGTCCTCTACACGATCGCGAGCTTCGCCGGGGCCGCCGTCCTCGGCCTCGCGCTCGCGCTGCTCCGGGTCGCCCGGCACCGGGTGCTGCGGATCCCGGCCGCGATCTACACCGAGGTGTTCAAGAACATCCCGCTGCTCGCGATCATCTTCGTCACGTACTTCGGCCTCGCGTCGGCCGGGCTCCGGCTGGACGTGTTCAGCGCGGGCTGCGTGAGCCTGATCGTGTTCTACGCGGCGTACCTGTCGGAGATCTTCCGGGCCGCGATCTCCGGCGTCCACGACGGTCAGCAGGAGGCGTCCGAGGCGCTCGGCCTCGGCCGGATCAGCACGTTCGCGTACGTCGTGTTCCCGCAGGCGTTGCGGTCCGCGCTGCCCGGGACGAACACGATGCTGGTCGACCTGCTCAAGTCCACGTCGTTGCTGGTCACGATCTCCGCGGCCGAACTGATGTCCGAGGGCCGGCTGATCACGTCCGCGACGTTCCGCGCGCTGGAGGTCTATTTGGTGATCGCGGCGATCTACTTTGCGCTCTGTTACCCGCTGTCGCAGGGTCTGCTCTGGCTGGAACGGAAGATCCGCGCGGGCGTCCCGCTGACCCCGAGGCGCCGGCGCCGGTTGCGGGCCGCGCGCGCCTTGCTGGAAGGAGGGGCGGCATGAGTGTCACGGCGCTGAGCGATGTCGTGGTACGCATCGAGAACCTGAACAAGTCGTTCGGCGGGCGGCTGGTGCTGGACGGGGTCAGCCTGACTGTCCGGCACCGGAAGATCGTCGCGATCATCGGGCAGAGTGGCGGCGGGAAGACCACTTTGCTGCGCTGTCTCAACCTGCTGGAGCAGCCGGACGAGGGCTTGCTGGAGGTGGCCGGCGAGACGATCTTCAGCGGGTCGTCGGTGCAGTGCCGGGACCTGGCGCGGTTGCGGCAGTCGGTGGGGATGGTGTTCCAGAAGTTCAACCTGTTCCCGCATCTGACCGCGGTCGAGAACGTGATGCTCGCGCAGCTGCGAGCCGGTGCCTCCGAGAAGGACGCGTTGGAGAAGGCCGTTGCCTTGTTGCGGCGCGTCGGTCTGGGGCATCGGGCGCTCGCCTATCCGGAGCAGATGTCGGGTGGCGAGCAGCAACGGGTCGCGATCGCGCGGGCGCTGGCGTTGAAGCCGTCCGTACTGCTGTTCGACGAGCCGACCTCGTCGCTCGACCCGGAGTCGACGGCCGAGGTACTGCGAGTGATGCGGGAGCTGGCCGACGACGGGATGACGATGGTGCTGGTAACCCACGAACTGCCGTTCGCACGGGACGTCGCGGACTGGGTGGTGTTCGTCGACGGCGGCCGGATCGTCGAGCAGGGCGCGCCCGCCGACGTACTGGGGAAGCCGCAGGAGCTGCGGACCCGGACGTTCCTCGCCTCCTACGCGGCAGGGCAGTAAGGGATGCGCGTCCTGGTGATCGGCGGCGGGGTGATCGGGCTGTGGTCGGCGGTCGGGCTGGCGGAGGCGGGGGCCGACGTCACGGTGCTGGACGCGGGCCCGCAGGCCGGGTTCGCGTCGCCGGCCGCGGCCGGGTGGGTCGTACCGGCGTTGTCGGCGCCGTTGTCCGGTCCCGGCGTACTGCTGCACTCCGCGCGGCAGGCGCTGCATCGGGAAGCCCCGTTCAGCGTGGCGCCGCGGCTGACGTCGACGTTGTTGCGGTGGATCGTGGGGTTCGTGCGGAGCAGTTCGGCGGAGCGGTACGCCGCTGGGTTGCGGGCCGTGCTGGACCTGGGGGCCGGGTGTGTGGACGACTTCGCGCGGTTGCAGGACCGGGCCGAGCTGGAGCTGCAGCAGACAGGGCTGCTGATGACGGCGGTGACGCAGGCCGGGTTGGACGAGGTCGCACAGCTGGCGGAGGCTACGACGTCGGCCGGGTACAAGGGCGGGTACGACGTCCTGGACGGCGCCGCTGCTCGATCGCGCGAACCTGCGTTGGGCCCGGCTGTTTCCGGCGCGGTGCATGCGGTCGACGAGGTGCAGGTGCGGCCTGAGCAGGTACTGCGTGCTCTGCAGGAACAGCTTGTCCTTGCGGGCGGACGACTGATCAACGCGACGGTCAGCCGGCTGCGCCCCGGGTGGGAGGTGGAGACCAGCGTCGGACGATTCGCGGCGGATCGGTTGCTGGTGGCGGCGGGTGCCTGGACGACCGAGTTGCTGGCGGTACTCGGCGTACGGATTCCGTTGCTGGCAGCAACCGGATACAGCATCACCACCCCCGGCACCGGACGCGCCCCGCAGGTCGCGGTGAAGCTCGTCGAACCGAGCATCGCGGTGACCCCGTTCGCCGACGGCGTCCGAATCGCGGCCCGCCTCGACCTCGGCCGACCCGGCGGCCCGATCACCGAACGCCGCCTCACCACGATCCTCGACCGCACCACCCCGTACTTCGCCACCTGGCGCCCCGGCCCCTCCACCGCCACCTTCGCCGGCATGCGCCCCGCAACCCCCGACAGCCTCCCCCTGATCGGCCCCATCCCCACCCACCCCGGCCTCTACGTCGCCACCGGCCACGGCATGCTAGGCCTAACCCTCGCCCCCGGCACCGCCCGGCACGTCGTACCACTGATCCTGGACAACACCCGCCCGGCGGAACTGCGGCCCTTCGCCCCTGAGCGCTACCTCAGCGGCGCTTGGCGACCCAAGGCGCCGCAGCAACCGTTCCCGGCGCCGCCCATTTGAGGGGTTAACGCCTGAGAGGTGGGGTTACCGATCCGCACACCGACCGCAAACGCAGCATCTCAGGCGTTAACCCCTCAAACGATGCGGCCAGTCCCGAGTGATACGTGCTCAGTGGTGCTTGGTGGCGCCCTTGAGGGTCTTGTCGATGGCGTTCTTCGGGCCGTAGAAGGCGATCCCGACCAGGTCGAGCTCGGCCGTCGGGACAGCCTTCACCGCTGCACGGTTGTCCTGGTCATTGCCGGTGGCAAACAATTCCTGGGTGAACACCGAGTGCTCGATGCCGCGCCCGAGGGCGCGCTCGTGGGCGGTGGTCATGAACTCCTTCGACCCCTCGAACACCATCACCGGCTGGCGGAACATCGGGAGGTACTCGGTCCCGTCGGCATCCTCGTAGGGCTCACCAATGATCTCGGGGTGCGTCCCGGCAATCCCGCTGACCAGAAACGCGGTCACGTTCAACCGCTGCCAGACAGCCAGGTCGTCCCGCAGCAGCACGGCAATCTTCGTATCGAACTTTTCCACAGCTCGAAGACTGCCGGTTCTGGGCGGTGCAGGTCTTGTACGTTTTTAGCAGTAAGGAGGATTCGAGGTGACGGAGGAGCAGACGCGGAGGAACAGGTTGAACATTCGGTAGAGCTGGAGCATGTCGTCGGTGACGACAACTGTGCGGTCGTCGCGACGGGTGACGCCGGGGATGGCGGTGAGATGAGAAGCAACCGAGGCGGACTGCCAGCGGACGGCGAGGGCGCGGGAGCCGGCGGTCGGGTCAGGGGTGGTGAGAGTGCGGAGGGATTCGGTGGTGGTTGTCTCAATTGCCGCGCGGGCCTCTGCTACGGGGACCAGTTGGGCGGCGAAGCGGTCTTTGGCTTGTTTGACAGGGACGGTCGCGACCATGGGGTCCCAGGCCTTCATTTCGTCGCAGGCGGTGTCGTCGCCGGTGAGGAGGGCTACTGGCACGCCGTGGGCTGCGGCGGCTGCGTGGAAGAGGCCGATTTCGCCGGTGAGTTGGTCGTCGAGCCAGATGTCTTCGATCTCATGGCCCATGAAGCTGTGGCTGAGGACGCCGAGGATTCCGGCGCGGGCGTGGTAGCCGATGCAGAGCGCCGCGTCGTGCTCCGGCGTCAGCCCCTCCATCATTCCCATCGGCTTCGGGCGACCCTTGATCAGGACGGCGCGCGGGTCGAGCAGGTCCGGCAGCAGGTTGCGCATCGGGCCGTGCGCATCGTTCACGAGTACTTCGGCGGCGCCGGCGGCGTATGCGCCGCGGACGGCGGCGTTCACGTCCTCGGTCATCAGCACCCGGGCGCGCTCGTAGTCCCGCCCAGGCGGCTGCACGTCCTCCGCGTCGACGACTCCGGTGACGCCTTCCATGTCCGCACTCACATAGACCTTCACACCCAGAGCGTATGTTCTAACCATGAGCAGCGGCGCCGAGGTTCGGGCGTGGCGGCCTGGGGTGCCCGGGGTCGTCGAGGTGTTGCATGCGCATTTTCCGTCGCATGCGTATCCGAGTCACACACACGACGCGTGGACGGTGCTGATCGTCGACGAAGGGGCGGTGCGGTACGACCTGGATCGGCACGAGCACGGGCTGGCGCAGGCGCAGGTGTCGTTGTTGCCGCCGCATGTGCCGCACGACGGGCGGTCGGTGCGGCCGGGAGGTTTCCGGAAGCGGGTGTTGTACCTGGCGCCGGAGCGGCTCGATCTGGGGTTGATCGGGGCCGCGGTCGACCAGCCGGAGTACGTCGACCCGTTGTTGCGGCAGCGGATCCATCAGCTCCATCGGGTGCTCCGGGACGGCCGGGAGGACCTGGAGGCCCAGAGCCGGCTGCTGCTCATCGAGGAGCGGCTCCAGCAGCATCTCGCGCGGCGGGGTGTTGGTGTGGCGGACACCCGTCAGGGAGCCGGTGTGGCGGGGCGGTTGCGGGAGTTGCTGGATTCGCGGGTCGCGGACGGGGTGAGTTTGGAGGAGGCAGGGCGGATCATCCAGGCGCATCCGGTGCACCTGGTGCGGGCGTTCAGCCAGGAGTTCGGGATGCCGCCGCACCGGTATCTGACCGGTCGCCGGGTCGACCTCGCCCGGCGGTATCTGCTGGACGGTCGGCCGGCGGCCGAGGTGGCGACGTTGGCAGGGTTCTATGACCAGTCGCACCTCAACCGGCACTTCAAGAAGGTGCTCGGCGTCACACCGAGGAGTTTTGCGACTCCTTAGCGGCTTCCTTGTAGGCGCGGACACCCCAGGTGCCGAGCAGCGCCGCGATCGCGAAGTTCACGATGATCAGGATCGTGTGCGCCACGTAGTACCCGGTCGGGCGGTCCTCGGTGTCCATCAGCGCCTTGATGAACCGTGCGTACGTGATCACGTTCCAGGCGGCGATACCGAGCAGGACGACTGCGTGTTTCCGTTCGAGCTTCACCTAGCCATTGTGACCAGGCCGGTCCACCGTCCGGAGCAGCTGGGTCCGGTTCGCGACCCCGAAGCGCCGGTACAGGCGGGTCAGCTGCGACTCGACGGCCTTCACCGACAGGTACAGCGCGGCCGCGATCTCGCGGTTCGTGGAGCCGTCGCGGACCATCGACACGATCTGCTGCTCGTTGTCGGTCAGCTCCGACGGCTGCCGGCTGCGACTCGGTACGTCGAGCCGTGCCAGCTCGGTCTCCGCGACCTCCCGCCAGCCGGGTGCGCCGTACGCCTCGAACTGCTCGATCGCGTCCAGGAACGCGGTCCGGGCGACCGAACGGCGCCGGGCCTGGCGGGCGATCCGGCCGCGGGTCAGCTCGCCGCGGGCCAGGTCGAGCGGGTAGACCCGGTCCCCCGCCGTACCGATCGACTTCTCCAGCAGCTCCAGCGCCGCGGCCGGGTCGCCCTGTTTGGCGACCAGCAGCGCCTCGGCGCGGTTCAGGCCGAGCTTCACCACGACGCGGTCCAGGTTCTCGGCGCGGGTCCGGATTTCGGCGATCAGCGCGGCCGCGTCGTCGAGCCGGCCGGCCGCGACCAGTGCCTCGGCGTAGTCGGCGTGCCAGGGGATGATCGCCGGGTCGAACGGCATCGCGTTCTCGCCGGACTCGGCGATCGCGTCGAACGCCTCGACGGCCCGCTGCGGGTCGCCGGCCAAGACGCCGATCAGCCCGTTCGCTGCCAGCGCCGGGCCGGTCCACTCGTCGTTCCCGACCAGCCGGACCTCTTCGAGCGCTGCCTCGGCGAGCTGCCGCGCAAGCGCCGCCGTACCGCCGGCCCATTCGGCGCGGCTGGCGATCACCAGGCCGACCTCGGCCTCGTCGCCGATGTCCTGCATCAGCTGGTAGCACTCGTGCCCCGCGGCGAGCGCGTCGGCGCCGCGGCCGCTGCGCTCGTAGATCGCGGTCGCGGAGATCAGCACAGATGCCAGCCAGCGCATCGCGCCGTGGTCGCGGACCTCGTCGGCGAGCGCGTTGATCGCGGTGATCGCCTCGGCGGTCCGGCCGCGGAACAGCTCCTGCATCGCGGCCATCTGGCGGGCGTTCACGGTGGTCCGGGTGAGCGGCAGGCCCTTCGCGAGCTCGGCGGCCTGCTGCAGCAGCGCGTCCGCGGACTCGCCCGCATCCCGGACGACCAGCACCGAGCTGGCCGCGCTCAACGCGTCGACGACCGCCTCGGTGTCACCGGCTTCACGCGCGAGCTGCTCGGCGATCCGGGCGTCCTCCTGCGCGGCATCGAGGCTGCGGTCGAAGTAGTGGCTGTTGGCCCGCTCGATCCGGACCCGTGCCTCGAGCGCCTTGTTCCCGGCCGCTGCGTCGAATGCCTCGGCCAGCAGCTCGACCCGGCGCTCCCGGTCCGGCCAGACCGCGTCGGCACACAGCAGCAGCGCCGGCACCTTGGTCTCGGGCTTGGTTGCGACCTGCGCGGCGAGCTGGGCCATGTCGGCCGACTCGGCCGGGTGACCGGCGGCGACCGCGTCGTCGGCGGCCCGGGTCAGCCGGCGGGCGCGCTCGTCCGGGTCGCTGATCGGCGTACGTTCCGCGCTCAGCCGCCAGAGGTTCGCGGCGGCGCCGGGTGCGCCACGACCGGCGGCGACCGTGGCCGCCTCCTCGATCGCGGCGGCCAGCTGCCCGTCGGCCTCCTGGGTCGCGAGCGCACGGTGGGTCGCGTTCTCGACGGGTTCGTCGACCACGGCGGCGAGCTTGGCGTGCGCGCGGCGACGGTCCGCCGACGTCGCCTCGGCGTACACGAACTCCTGCAGCAGCGGATGCGTGAAGCGGAGCCGTTCGGCGGAGACGTCGATCAGGCCGAGTGTCTCGGCGGCGGCCAGGTCGGCGTCGATCGGGCGGTCCAGCGACCGGGCGAGCTGGGTCGTGGTCGGGCGCGGCGACGACGCGGCGTGCAGCAGCAGCTCGTGCGTGTCGGCGGACATGTCGGCGAGGCGCTCGCTGAGCAGCGTCTTCAGCCGGTTCGAGACCGGGAGCGGGTCGTTCGGCGAGACGCTCTTCGGATGCCGCAGTACGGCGCGGCCGAGCTCCAGCGCCATGAAAGGGTTGCCGGCGCTGGCGGCGAAGATGCGGCGCGCCGTGCGGACCGGGAGCGGGCTGGACAGCCGCTGCCGCAGCAGCCCGAGTACGTCGGGCTCTGTGAGCGGCGGCACCTCGAGCTGCAGGACCGGCTCCGGGCACGCGGCAGCCATCACCGGGAGGTCGCCGTCGGCCACCTGCTCGGTCGCCAGGACGCGCACGCCCTCGGACAACCGGCGAGCACAGAATGTGAGCACTTCGAGGCTGGACTGGTCGACCCACTGGATGTCGTCGACGACGATCAACACCGGCCCTGTGGTGGCGAGGCGACGGAGCACGTGGAGTACGGCGAGGCGGACGGCGAGCTCGTCACGGACCGTGTCCGGCGCGCTGGCCTTCAGCAGCGCGACCTCGAGCGGCTGGCGGAGGTGATCCGGCAGCACCTGCCAGGCGAACTCGAGCTGGCTGGAGAGCAGGTCCAGCAGCGTGACATACGGCAGGCCGGCCTCGGAGTTGGACGGTGCGGCGCTGAGCAGCCGGCAGCCCTTGCGGCCGAAGTCGGCGACCAGCGCCCGGCCGAGGGCAGACTTTCCGATACCGGTCGGGCCGTAGAGCAGCACGCTGCCGCTGGTCTCGAGCTGCTTTGTTGCACGCTCGACCAGTGCGGCACGTCCGACCAGCTCGTCGTCTGTCATCCAGCTCCTCGAAGGATTACCTTCGCCGATTATCACAGTCGATGGGTGCTCGACACGGCGAGTGTCACATGAGGAAAGTTGCTGGCCACTATCCTGTCATCGACTACTGCCCAGTTCCGAGCAGTCAGGACGGCACGATCGTGCCGGGGCACCCTTGGGCCCCCGGCACGTCGAGACAGCTGTCAGATGGATTCCAGGTCGCGTTCGATCGCGGCCAGTTCCGCCTCGGTGCCCTGCACCTTCGGCCCGGTGAACCAGCGCCGGGCGGACAGGAACCAGTACGCCGCCGCGAACCCGAGCACGACCAGTACCGCGATCGGCGTGTAGTTGAACGTGCTACCGGTGACCGGGCTGACCTGCGGCAGCATGAACAGGATCGTGATGAAGACGACCCACACGATCGCGACGATCCCGATCGGCCGGCTCCAGCGACCGAGGTGCCACGGGCCGCGCTGGAACCGGTCGCCCTGCAGCAACCGCAGCAACGTGGGCAGTACGTAGGCGATGTAGAGGCCGATCACCGCGATCGACGTCACCGCGGCGTACGCCGTCGCGTTCCACAGGTACGGCAGACCGAGGACGAACGCGCCGCCGGCGGCCAGCCAGATCGCGTTGGTGGGCGTCCGGGTGCGGTGGTTGATCTTGTGCCAGAACGCCGAGCCGGGCAGCGCGCCGTCCCGGGAGAACGCGTAGATCATCCGCGAGTTCGCGGTCACCGACGACATCCCGCAGAACAGCTGCGCGCCGATCACCACCAGCAGCAGGATCTTCCCGGTCACCGCGCCGGCCGCGTCGATAAAGATCTGCGCGGGCGGTACGCCGGTCGAACTCTTCAACGCACCGTCGTAGCTCTGGATCGCGAACGTCAGCCCGATCAGCAGCACCCACCCGGCGGCCAGCGACACCAGGATCGACATCACGATCCCGCGCGGGCCGGAGATCGCGGCGTTCTGCGTCTCCTCCGTCATGTGCGCGGAGGCGTCGTACCCGGTGAACGTGTACTGCGCGAGCAGCAGGCCGAGCAGTGCGACGTAGAAGGTCGAGCCCCAGCCGGTGTTGTTCACGAAATGCCCGAACACGAACGACGCGGACTGGTGCTTGCTCGGGACGACGATCAGCACGACGACGATCGCCAGTACGCCGACGATGTGCCACCAGACGCTGATGTCGTTGAGCTTCGCGACCAGCTTCACGCCGAACGAGTTCAGCAGCCCGTGCACCAGCAGGATGATCCCGAACAGCAGGATGGTGTGCCCGGGGGTGGCGCTGAAGCCGAACTGGAGGTCGAGGAATGCGTTCAGGAAGAACGCCGCGCCGAAGTCGATGCCGGCCGTCACCGCGACCTGGCCGAGGAAGTTGAACCAGCCGGTGAACCAGGACCACGCGGCGCCGTTCGATGGTGCGAGTTTCGCGGCCCAGTAGTAGAGGCCGCCGGCGGTCGGGTAGCTGGAGCAGACCTCGGCCATCGCGAGGCCGACGAACAACGTCATCAGCCCGACGATCGGCCAGCCCCAGACGATCAGCACCGGGCCGCCGGTGTTCATCCCGAAGCCGTACAGGGTCAGGCAGCCGGACAGGATCGAGATGATCGTGAAGGACACCGCGAAGTTCGAGAAGCCGGACATCGTCCGGGACAGTTCCTGGGCGTAGCCCAGCTGGTGCAGGCGTTGCTCGTCGTCAGTCATCGGGGCGGCGGATTCGGCACGGTCGTTGCTCACTGCTGGCCTCCTGACAGTGGCGCCTCAATGGTCTCCCCCCAGACCTTTAATTCATTGAGGCAGCCGGTCGGGGCACGTGTCAAGGAGTCAGTCGAGAAAGCCGTGCAGCAGTACGGCGGTGCCTTGCAGATGCTCCTGCATGGCACGGCGGGCGGCCTCGGGGTCCGCGCCGAGGATGGCGCCGACGATCGCCGCGTGCTGTTCGTTGGAGTGCTGGATGTTGCGTTCGAGCAGCGGGATCGCGTCCAGGAGCTCGTTCAGGCGCATGCGGACGTCGGCCATCGCGGACGTCAGCGACGGCGAGCCGGTGACCTCAGCGATCGCCAGGTGCAGGCGGGAATCGAGGCGGCGGTAGTCGGTGAGCGAGGCCGCGGCGTTGTCGGCCAGGCAGCGTTGCAGGTGGTCGCGTTCGGCGGTGGACAGCGCGCGGGACGCGGCGGCCTCGGCGGCGCCGGTCTCCAGGACGAGGCGGAGCGTGAGCGCGTCCTCCAGCCCGTCACCGAGGTCCCGCGCCAGGCGTTTGGCCGGCGTACGACGGGGTTTCGGGAGCTGCTCGTTGACGAACGTGCCGCCGTACCGGCCGCGGCGCGACTCGACGTACCCCGCCTCGGTGAGCGCGTGGATCGCCTCCCGGAGCGTGACCCGGCTGACGTTCAGCCGGGCCGCCAGCTCCCGCTCCGGCGGCAACCGGTCGCCCGGCACGACGACCCCGAGCTTGATTGCCTGCAGCAACCGCTCGACCGTCTCCTCGAACGGGTTCCCGGCCCGCACCGGCCGGAACACCGCATCATCCGCCTGAACGACCATGAACTCAGCCTAAGGCCACGCCACACCCCACCAGACTCCGCGGACAACCACCCGACGCCATCAGCCCGAACGACCCCACCCCGCCACACCGCCAGCCCGAACGACCCCACCCCGCCACACCGCCAGCCCGAACGACCCCACCCCGCCACACCGCCAGCCCGAACGACCCCACCCCGCCACACCGCCAGCCCGAACGACCCCCACCCCGCCGGCCCGCCGCCCCGCCGGCCCCTCCCCGCCGCCCTCTCCGCCATTTCAGGCGTTCACGTCTCAGCTTGGTCCTTCACCCCTCGCATGCGGTGTGTGAAGGGACAAAGCGATGGGTGAACCCCTCAAATGGGGACTGCTGGGAGGGGTTGGGGACGCGCAGTGCAGGGGTTACTCAGAGCGGGGTGACGTAGGCGCCGGAGATTCCGCCGTCGACGAGGAACGTGTTGGCGGTGATGAAGGAGGAGTCGTCGCTGGCGAGGAAGGCGACGGCGGCGGCGATTTCCTCCGGTTCGCCGAAGCGGCCCATGGGGACGTGGACCAGGCGGCGCTGGGCGCGTTCGGGGTCCTTTGCGAACAGCTCGGTCAGGAGCGGCGTGTTGACCGGGCCCGGGCAGAGCGCGTTCACCCGGATCCCCTGGCGCGCGAACTCGACGCCGAGTTCCCGGCTCATCGCGAGTACGCCGCCCTTCGACGCGGAGTACGAGATCTGCGACGTCGCCGCGCCCATGATCGCGACGAACGACGCGGTGTTGATGATCGAGCCTCTGCCCTGGCGTTGCATGTACGGGATCACCGCCTTGCAGCACAGGTACACCGAGGTCAGGTTGACCTCCTGCACCTTCCGCCAGGCGTCCAGCCCGGTGTCGAGGATCGACGCGTCGTCGGGCGGCGAGATGCCGGCGTTGTTGAACGCGATGTCGACCGCGCCGTACGTGTCGAAGGCCTGCTGGAACAGGTTGTCCACCGCGGCCGGATCGGTGACTTCGGTCGCCACGAACAGCCCGCCCGCCTCGTCGGCGGCGTTCTTTCCGGCGGCCGGGTCGAGGTCGCCGATCACGACGTGCGCGCCCTCCGCGGCCAGTCGCCGTACCGTGGCCAGGCCGATGCCGCTGGCGCCGCCGGTGACCACCGCGACGCGACCTTCGAGCCGGTGAGCGTTGACGTCCATTCCTCAGTCCTCCCGTTACGACTCTGCGATGAAGATGTTCTTGGTCTCGGTGAACGCGGCGAGGGCGTCCGGGCCGAGTTCCCGGCCGAGGCCGGACTGCTTGTAGCCGCCGAAGGGCGTCGAGTACCGGACCGACGAGTTGGAGTTGACCGAGAGGTTGCCGGCCTCGACCGCACGCCCGACCCGGATCGCCCGCCCGACGTCCCGCGTCCAGATCGACCCGGACAGCCCGTACTCGCTGTCGTTCGCGATCCGCACCGCGTCCGCCTCGTCCTCGAACGGAATCACCGCCACCACCGGCCCGAAGATCTCCTCCCGCGCCGCCCGCTCGTCCGGCGGCGCCAGCACGGTCGGCGGGAACCAGAACCCCGGGCCTTCCGGCGCACTGCCTTGAAATGCAGGGTTCTGGACATACGACGTGACCCGCTCCAGCTGTGCCTTCGAGATCAACGGACCCATCTCGGTCGCCGGATCGTTGGGGTCGCCAACCTTGAAGCCCTGGACGGCCGGCTCGAGCAATTCCATGAACCGGTCGTACGCCGACCGCTCCACCAGGATCCTCGACCGCGCGCAGCAGTCCTGCCCCGCGTTGTCGAACACGCCGTACGGCGCCTGCGCCGCCGCCTGCTCCAGGTCCGCGTCGGCGAACACGACGTTCGCGGACTTCCCGCCCAGCTCCAGCGTCACCCGCTTCACCTGATCGGCACACCCGGCCATGATCTGTTTCCCGACCGTCGTCGACCCGGTGAAGACGATCTTGCGGACGGCGGAATGCGTGACGAAACGGTTTCCGACAACGTTTCCCTTGCCTGGAACGATTTCCAGGACACCCTCAGGCAGTCCGGCTTGCAGGGCCAGCTCGCCCAGGCGGATCGCGGTGAGCGGCGTCAGTTCGGCGGGCTTGAGGACAACGGTGTTTCCTGCGGCGAGGGCAGGCGCGAACCCCCAGCCCGCGATCGGCATCGGGAAGTTCCACGGGACGATCACACCGACCACGCCGAGCGGCTCCTGGAACGTCACGTCGATGCCGCCGGAAACCGGAATCTGCTTTCCGAAAAGGCGTTCCGGCGCCGCCGAGTAGTAGGTCAGCACGTCGCGGACGTTGCCGGCCTCCCAGCGGGCGTTGCCGATCGTGTGCCCGGCGTTCTCGACCTCCAGTGCGGCCAGGTTCTCCAGGTCCGCGTCCACCGCGTCGGCGAACCGCCGGAGCAGCCGGCCGCGGTCCGCCGGCGCCACGTTCCGCCAGGAATCAAACGCTTTCCGGGCCCGCGCGATCGCCGCGTCCGCGCCCGCCTCGTCGGCGAGCTCGATCGTCCGCACCACCTGCTCGGTGGCCGGATTGAGTACGTCGTACGTCATCTGGTGCTCCTGATCAAAGCGGTGAACAGCCGCAGGTCGTCGGGGGTTTCCTCCGGGTGCCACTGCACGCCCAGCGCGAACTCCCTGCCGTCCACCTCGGCGGCCTCGACCGTGCCGTCGTCCGCGCGGGCGGTGACCTTGAGACCGGGCGCGACCACGTCGAGGGCCTGGTGGTGGTAGCAACTGCCGGTCGCCTGCTCACCGAGGATGCGCGCGGTGAGCGTGCCGGGCTCGATCTTCACGCCGACTCGTCCGAAGACTGCCGGCGCGGGCCGGTGCCCGTCGTGCGCGACCACGTCGGGCAGGTGCTGCTGCAACGTCCCGCCGAGCGCCACGTTCAGCATCTGCAGCCCTCGGCACACGGCCAGCAACGGCAGCTCACGGTCCAAGGCTTCGCGGATCAGGACCGTTTCGTGGTGGTCCCGGTCCGGCCTGGTGTCGACGGTCTCGGGATGCGGCGTCGCGTCGTACGCCCCGGGATCGACGTCGCAGCCGCCCGCGATCACGAGACCGTCCAGCAGACCCAGTACCGATGGGTCCGTGCCCACAGGTGGTAGTAGCAGCGGCACCCCTCCGGCCGCAACCACCGCGTCGAGGTAGACCTTCGGCACCAGAGCGGCTTCGCGGTGCCAGATGCCCCAGGTGGCCGGTTCGAGGTACGTCGTGATCCCGATCCGCGGCCGTTCAGAGGCGTTCGAAGCCACGGACCCGCTCCCAGTCGGTGACGGCCGCGTCGTACGCGTCGAGTTCCACGCGGGCGGCGTTGCCGTAGTGGTCGACCATCTCGTCGCCGAACGCCGTCCGGGCGAGCTTCGAGCGGTGAACAACGCGGACGCCTCACGCAGCGTGGACGGGACGTGCTCCTTGTCGGACTCGTACGCGTTGCCTTCCAGCAGCGGCTCGAGTTCCAGCTCCTGCTCGATGCCGTGCAGGCCGGACGCGATGATCGCGGCGACCGCCAGGTACGGGTTCACGTCGCCGCCGGGGAGCCGGTTCTCGACCCGGAGCGAGTCGCCGTGGCCGACCACGCGCAGCGAACACGTGCGGTTGTCGAGCCCCCACGCGACCGCGGTCGGCGCGAAGCTGCCCTTCGCGAATCGCTTGTAGGAGTTGATGTTCGGCGCCAGCAGATAGGTGAACTCGGACAGGCAGGCGAGCTGCCCGGCGATGAAGCGCTCCATCAGTTGGGAGAACCCATGATCGCGATCACCGGCCAGCACCGGATCCCCGTCGACGGCACGGAAGCTCAGGTGGATGTGGCACGAGTTGCCCTCACGTTCGTCGTACTTCGCCATGAACGTGAGGCTCTTGCCGTGCTTCGCCGCGATCTCCTTCGCACCGGTCTTGTAGATCGAGTGGTTGTCGCAGGTGGCCAGCGCCTCGTCGTACCGGAACGCGATCTCGTGCTGGCCGAGGTTGCACTCGCCCTTCGCGGACTCGACGTACATGCCGGCGCCTTCCATCCCGTTCCGGATGTCGCGCAGCAACGGCTCGACCCGGGAGGTGCCGACGAGCGAGTAGTCGACGTTGTACTGGTTCGCCGGGACGAGGTCGCGGTACCGCTTGTCCCAGGCGGCCTCGAACGTGTCGTCGAACACGATGAACTCGAGCTCGGTCCCGACGTACGCCCGCAGCCCCCGCTCCGCCAGCCGGTCGAGCTGCCGGCGCAGCACCTGCCGCGGCGACGCGACCACCGGCGTACCGTCCAGCCACTGGACGTCGCACAGCACCAGCGCGGTCCCCTCGAGCCACGGGACCAGCCGCAGCGTGTCCAGGTCAGGCGCCATCACCATGTCGCCGTACCCGCGCTCCCAGGAGGACATCGCGTACCCGTCGACGGTGTTCATGTCCACGTCCACGGCCAGCAGGTAGTTGCACCCCTCGGTCCCGTGCTTCAGCACCTCCTCCAGGAAGTACCGAGCCCCACACCGCTTCCCCTGCAACCGCCCCTGCATGTCCGTGATCGCCACCAGCACGGTGTCAACCACACCGTCCGCCACCAGCCGCCGCAACTCCTCAACACCCAACACGACCACTCCCGGGAGCCTATTGGTCTGTTTCCAGTCCATTGACTCAGCCAACCGAACCGCTGTCAACCCGAGGAGCGAGACCCTCCTGTGACATCTGGACCGGTTGGCAACTAGAGTGCGGCCGATGCGTTTGCTTCTGACGGCGTGCGCTACCACCGCGCTGGTGGTTGCCGGGCCTCTGACAGCGAGTGCCGTCGACCAGGGTCCGCAGGGGCCGGTCGGGGGTGAGTTGCTGACGGCGAAGCCGACGGTGGTCGCCGACGGGGCGGCGCCGCCGGCCGTGCAGGCGTCGGCGTACGTGGTGGCCGATCTGGACACCGGGCAGGTGCTGGCGGCGAAGGCGCCGCATGCCCGGTTGCGGCCGGCGAGCACGCTCAAGACGTTGACCGCGCTGGTGCTGCTGCCGCGGTTGAAGAAGACCGATCCGGTCATCGGGACGACCGCCGACGCGGGCATCATCGGGAGCAAGGTCGGGGTGTATCCGGGGCTGCACTACACCGTTGACCTGCTGTTCCAGGGGATGTTCCTGGCGTCCGGGAACGACGCGGTGCACGCGCTCTGTTCGCACGATCAGGGCGGGATCCCGGCGACGATCCAGCGGATGAACACGAAGGCCAAGGAGCTCGGGGCGCTCGACACGACCGTGACGGACCCGACCGGGCTGGACGCCGACGGGCAGTACTCCAGCGCGTACGACCTGGCGTTGTTCGCGCAGGCGGGGCTGGGGCGGAAGGACTTCGCGACGTACGCGTCGACGAAGTACACGAACTTCCCGAACGTGGGGAACAAGGGCACGTACCAGGTCGCGAACCAGAACAAGCTGCTGTTCGGGTACGACGGCGCGCTCGGCGTGAAGACCGGGTACACGACGCTCGCCCGGAACACCTTCGTCGGCGCCGCCCGCCGCAACGGGCATACGCTGGTGGTCACGATGATGAACGCGCCGCACGGCATCACCCAGGACGCGAGCAACCTGCTGACCTGGACGTTCGACAACTACGGCAAGCTGAAGCCGGTCGGCACGCTGGTGAAGCCGGCCGCCGCGCCGCCGAAGACGCAGACGCAGGGCAAGAACGGCACCGACGACAAGCCCACCGTCCGCACCGCCGGCGAGCCACCCACCCGCACCGCCCTCGGCCCCGGACAGGCGGTCACGTCACTCGCCTTCCGCGTCCCGGTCTGGGCGTACGCCGGCCCGCCTGTCCTGCTCCTGGGCCTCTTCCTCCGCCGCCCCCGAGCCCTCCGCCGCCGCCGTCACTGAGCGCGCGTGTAAGTCAGCGCCAGGTTCCCGCGCGGGGATCCTGTTCATCGCATCGGCCTCGGGACCGTCCTGAGAGGGCCAGTGCCCCGCCATCTGTGGCGAAGGATCAGTGGACGCACTGGAGCCTCCTGCGAGGTGGAAAACGTCCACCCTGCCACAGCGACGGGTCCGGTCAGCGACGGCGTACGGCGCGCACCGCGCGGACAGCCTGCACCGCGAGGGTGGTCGCCGTGGCGCCCAGCACCGCGCCGGCGGCGACCGCGACTGTGTCGGCCTTGCGTTCTGGGATCGGGATGATCTTGTAGCGCTTGCCGGGTGGGCCGAGGCGGAGCGGCTCGGCCTCGGGCTCGGGCGACGAAGGTTCGAGCGCCGACGGTTCGGTCGCCGGGTGGCGGTCGCGGGTGGCTTCTTCGGTCCAGGCGGCGATCAGCATGATCACGCGGATCACCAGGTAGATCCATACGAGCAGGGCAAGCGGCAGGGCGAGGGTGCCGTACGCCGCGTTCGTGCCGATCACGTGGTCGACGTACACGTTGCCCAGCTTCTGCGCCAGGTAGAACGTGACGCCGCCGGCCAGTGCGCCGATGAGTAGGATCTTCGGTGGCAGCACGACCCGGGGCAGCGCCGTCAGCAGGTACCCGAACAGCAATGCGCCGGCGCCGATCCCGACCACGATGCTGATCAGCTGAAGCCCCCAGCTCGCCAGCCAGGTGCCGTCGAGGTCGCTCGCGCGGACGATCCGCTCGGACAGCCCGGTGAGCACCGACGAGGCGCCGGTCGCGATCAGCCCGATCAGGCCGAGTCCGATCAGCGCGCCGAAGTCGGTCACCTTCTGCTGGATCGCATTGCCGGGCTGGTCGTCGAGGCCGTGCATCAGCCGGATCGAGGCGCGCATCGCGTCGATCCAGCCGAGGCCGGTGAACAGCAGGCCGACACCGGACACGACGCCGATCGTGCCGGCGTGCGAGATCAGCCCGTCGATGTCGATCTTGTTGCCGATGCCGGGCAGGTTCTGCCGCAGCGAGTCCTTCAGCGCCTCGATCGCGTCGTGGCCGAGCAACGAACCGACGACCGCGGCCGCCAGCACGATCAGCGGGAACAGCGACAGGAACCCGAAGAACGTACTCGCCGCGGCCAACCGGCCGCCACGCTGCTGGCCGTACCGCTGCCAGGCCCGCCAGAGCTGCGTCCGGCTGAACCGCCGCCAGATCGCCTTCAGCTGCTTCATCTGTCTCCAGTACCCCGGGTGAAGAGAGTCAGCCTGCCAGCGGGAAAGACCTTTGCGGCCGCCACACGCCGTCGGCGCCGTGTTCGTAACGACTGAAGTACTCGACGTCGAAGTCGCAGTCGTACTCCGACAGCGCGTCGTACGCCCGGTCGAGCGCGTCCTTGTCCAGGTCGTGCGCGACCGTGACGTGCGGGTGGTACGGGAACTTCAGGTCGACCCGCAGCGGCCCGGACCGCACCTGCGACTGCAGCACCTCGCACGACGAGATGCCCTCCGCGAGCGGTACGAACACCACCGGCGAGATCGGCCGGAACGTCGCCGTACCGCGCAGCCGGATCCGGAACCGCGGGAACCGGGCGGCGACCGCGAGCAGGTGCTCGTCGATCGTCTCCAGGTCCCCGGCCGCGATGTCGGTCGGCGGCAGCAGCGTCACGTGGGTCGGGATCGACCCGGCCATCGGGTCGCCGAAGTCGGCCCGGTACTTCTGCAGCTCCGTACCGAACGGCTCCGCGATCGGGATCGCGACACCGATGGTGGTCATCCGAGCGCCGGGCCGGGAACGAAACCGAGCCGGTCGTAGACCCGGGCCAGGGTCGGCTCGGTGACCGCGCGGGCGCGCTCGGCGCCGGCCGCGAGGATCGCGTCCAGCTGCGCCTTGTCGTCCAGGTACGTCAGCGTCTTCTCCCGGAACGGCGTGACGAACTCGACCACGACGTCGGCCAGGTCCTTCTTGAAGTCGCCGTACCCACGGCCCGCGTACTCGTCCTCGAGCTCGCTGATCTTCCGGCCGGTGAGGGCGGAGTAGATGGTCAGCAGGTTCGCGACGCCGGGCTTGTTCTCCTCGTCGAAGATCACGTCCCGGCCGGAGTCGGTGACCGCGGAGCGGATCTTCTTCGCGCTGGCCTTCGGCTCGTCGAGCAGGTCGATGATGCCGGCCGGCGACGAGCTCGACTTGCTCATCTTCGACGACGGGTCCTGCAGATCGAAGATCTTCGCGGTCTCCTTGACGATGTACGCCTCGGGCACCCGGAAGGTCTTGCCGAACCGGTGGTTGAAGCGCTGCGCCAGGTCGCGGGTCAGCTCGACGTGCTGGCGCTGGTCCTCGCCGACCGGGACCCGGTCGGCCTGGTACACGAGGATGTCCGCGGCCTGCAGGATCGGGTACGTGAACAGGCCGACGGTGGCGCGGTCGGCGCCGCCCTTCGCGGTCTTGTCCTTGAACTGCGTCATCCGGCTGGCTTCGCCCATCCCGGTGATGCACGACATCACCCAGGCGAGCTGGGCGTGCTCGGGCACGTGCGACTGGACGAACAGGGTGGACCGCTCCGGGTCGATGCCGGCCGCGAGCAGCTGCGCCGCGGACCGGCGGGTGCGCTCGCGGAGGGCCTTCGGGTCGTACTCCACCGTGATCGCGTGCAGGTCGACGACGCAGTAGAACGCCTCGTGGTCTTCCTGCAGGGCCACCCACTGCCGCAACGCGCCGAGGTAGTTGCCGAAGTGGAAGGAGTCCGCCGTCGGCTGGATCCCGGAGAGCACGCGGGGGCGCCGCTGGGAACCGGCTGCGGAGGGGTCAGACGCAGCATGGGACATGGGGATGATTCTGCCAGCCGTGTCACCAGCTGTGTCACCAGGTCCAGCCACGGGCGGCCAGCGCCTGCTCCTCCTCCCAGCGTTTCGCCTCGGAGCGCTTGGCGTGCGGCGGGTCCGGGCAGCCGGCCAGCCGGCAGGCTTCGTCGAGGAGGTCGTCGTACGCCGCCTCGAGCGCCATCAGCCGGTGGGCGCGGGCGTAGACGTGCGGCGTGGACTCGATGCTGCGGATCTTCGTGGAGACGCTGCCGAGGCGGGTCTGCAGGCGGAGCGTGTCGAACGGGTCCGGCTCCGGGGGCGTCACCGGCCGCAGCCGCGCCTTCACCCGGGCCGCCCCGCGCCCCAGCCCATGCCCCAGAGCGCGGCGCCAACGGGGCTGCGGCCGGTTCGGCACCAGCAGTCCGAGCAACTCCCCGAGCAGGACGCAGAGCAGCAGAAACACGCCCAACGACACCAGCCACGCCATCGCTCTCACTTCCCACTACAGAGCGTACGGCGGTACGGCGGCGCTGAGCTAGCCGTTGGTGGCCGGGTTCCCGTCCACCGCGGCCGCGAGTTTCGGGACGAGTTCGTCGAGCACGATCGGCAGGCTGAGCACCGACACGAACGAGGTCGCGCCGTACAGCTGGTCGTCGTAGTTCTCCTCGACGAACACGTCGCGGCCCTCGGTCCGTACCTTGAGGTTCTTGTACAGCGGATCCGCCTTCAGCTTCGCCGTACCGCCCTTCGTCGGGAACCACACGAGCGCCTGCTGGTCGAGCAGCGAGATCCGCTCGGCGCTGATGTTCGCGCCGAACTTGTCCCCGATCGCCTTGTCCAGCCCGGCCGGCAGCGAGAACCCGAAGTCGGTCAGCAGCCGCGACCGCGGATCCTGCGTCCCGTAGATGAAGTACCCGTCGTACGGCGTCGCCATCAGCGCGGTCCTGCCCTTGAACTCCGGGTGCTGCGTCCGTACGTCGGCGAACCGCTTCTCGATCCCCTGCACCAACGTGTCGGCCTCCGCGGGCTTCCCGACCGCCTGGCCGACCGTCTGCGCGACGACCTGCCAGGACACCCCGTAGTCCGGTACGCCGACCGGCTGCGCGACCGTCGGCGCGATCGCGCTGAGCTTCTGGTAGTCGTCGGCGGTGATCCCGGAGTACAGCCCGATGATCAGGTCCGGCCGGAGCGCGGCGATCTTCTCGAACTGCAGCCCGTCCTTGTCGCTCAGCACCTGCGGTACGGCGGCGTCCCCGAGCTTCGCCTTCGCCCACGGGAACAGCGCGCCCGGCTTCTCCCCGAACCACTCGGTCGTCGCCACCGGTACGACGCCCAGCGCGAGCAGCGCGTCCTGCTCGACGAGCCCGACGGTCACGATCCGCTGCGGCGCCTGCTTCACGACGGTGTCGCCGTACTTGTTCTTGATCGTCACCGGGAACGCGCCGCCGGGCGAGCTCTGCGGCACTTCGTCGTCCGCGCTTCCGCACCCGGTCAGGGCGAGCAACAGGACAGCCAGGACCACCAGCGGGCGCATACGAGACCTCACAGATTCGAGTTAGGTTGCCCTAACCTAACCCAGGTCTCAGTCCCGGCGGTACTTCGTGATCGCGTCGTCCTGCTTGACCTTGTCCGCGGCCGCCTGGATCCGGGCGGTCCACTCGGACTGCTGCAGCCCGCCGGCCATGAACTGCCCGGTAGCCTCGGCCGCCGCGGTCGCGAACGCCGGGTACCAGGTGTCGAAGTACCACCTGATCACCTGGTCGCCGGCCGCGGACAGCAGGTCGCGCGCCGAGCTGAGCGCGGTGGTCAGCTCGAGCCCGTCGGCCGAGCCACGGACGATCGTGAGCTGCTTGGACTCCGAGCTGACCTGCGCCGCGACGTCCGCGGACAGCAGCGCCCGCAGGTACTCGAGCCCGCCGGCCTTGTTCTTCGCCTTCTCCGGCACCAGGAACGGCGCGGTCGCCGCGACGTGCAGTCCGCTCGCGAGCGCCGGCGACGAGTCCAGCGGCGGGACCGCGAACACGGTCAGCGCGAACCCTTCCGGGACCAGGCCCTTCATCTCGTTCTCGAGCCAGTTCCCGCAGGGCAGCATCCCGGCCTTGGAAGCCAGGAAACGTTTCTGCGACCCGATGTGGTCGTACTGCGCGGTGCCGGTCGCGAGCAGGCCGCGCTTGGTGAGTTCGCCGACCGCGGCGATCGCCCGGGTGACGCTCTCGTCCTTCCAGGCACCGTCCTCGAGGTTGTCGATCCGCTTGAGCACGTCCGGTCCGCCGGTCTTCGCGGCCAGCGTCAGGACCAGTTCGAGCAGGTAGTACGGGTGCGTGCCCGCGTAGATGAACGGGCCGAGCCCGGCCGCCTTCATGTCGGCGCCGAGCGCGAGCAGGTCCGGCCAGGTCTGCGGGACCTGCCAGCCGTTGCGCTGGAACAGGCTGGCCGAGTACCAGATGCCGTACACGGTCGAGATGTAGTTGAGGGTCCGCTGGGTCCCGTCGAAGCTGCCCGCATCCAGCATGTCGGGCAGCAGTTGGTCCTTGACCTTGGCGGACTGGTTGTCCCACGACGGCGCGTCCAGCAGCTGCTGCAGGTCGGCGAGCTGGCCGTCCTTCACCAGCCGGCCGAGCTCCAGCTTCTGGTCGCCGGTGGACAGCACGACGTCCGGCGGCGTGCCGGTCGCGAACCGCGGCATCAGGTCGTCGATCAGCTGCGCCGTCAGCTTCGGCGTGATCGTCGCGCCGGCGTACTTCTTCCGGTACGCCGCCGCGGCGAACCCGCCGTACTCCTCGGTGATCACCACGTCGACCGGAGCGGTCCCGTTCACCGTGAACGGGTTCTCCGGCGACACGGCCGGGGTGACCGGCGCCTTCGAGCACCCGCTCAGCAACGCACCGGCCAGTGCCCCCTGCAGTAAGGTCCGCCGTTTCAGCACCAACGCAGGCTATTACCTCTGGGTGGCGTCAGGCGGTACGGCGGATGCGGCCGGCGTACCGGGCCTCGAGCTCGTGGTTGTGCTCGTCGCCGCCCGGGATGTTCGCGGACAGGTACACCGGCGGCGTCTCGCCCGCGTCGGTCATCCGGCGCAGGACCTCGGCGACCAGCAGCTGGGCGATCAGCGCGGCGGTGATCGACGACACCGCGCAGACCTTGCCGGCGTCGCCGGGCAGGTCCAGGACGGAGTCGCCGTACGGCGCGTGGTTGTCCAGCACCACGTCGGCGAAGTCGATCAGCTTCTTGCCGGACGGGTGCCGGGACTCCATCCCGCCGGTGTGCTGCAGCGACGTGATCGCGATCAGCGGGTGCCCGTGCTCCTTGGCGACGCTGGCCAGCTCGACGATCGAGCCGTTCACGCCGGAGTTCGAGGCGATGATGAACATGTCGCCCTCGCGGGCCGCGGACAGCTCGTAGAGCTTCCGGGAGTACTGCGGGTCGCGCTCGAGCTCGGCGCTGCGCAGCAGCTCCGGCGGCTCGCCACCGAGCAGCACCAGGTCGCGCAACGCGATCCGGTTGGTGGCGATCAGGCCGCCGGCCCGGCCGGCGATCTCCATCGCGAGCGCCTCGGAGTGCCCGGAGCCGAACGCCTGGATGACACCGTTCGCGCGCAGCGACGCGGTCATCAGGTCGGCGCCGTCCTGGATCGGTCCGTCGATCTGGGTGGTGACCGCGGCCAGGATCGGCGTCAGAGTGTGCACATAGGCCTGCGCACTCACGCCCTGGACACCGTCGGTCTCCCCCGTGCTACTGCTGGCCATCAGCGGCCCACCCCTCGACTCCTCGGCTCACAGCGACACTCGCAGTGCCGACAAATGCGCAAGTTTGCGGTTTGCTGGACAGAACTTTTCTCAACTCGCAGCTAAAGTCAAGGCTCATCCGTGTGATCTCCCCAATCGGGACCGTTGCGTAAGCAGTTTGGAGCATTGCGTATGTCGGACGAACTGGTCCTGGGCGGGGACCTCGGCGGAACCTCCACCCGGATCGTGATCGCGGACTCCGAGGGCAACGTAGTCGGTCGCGGCGCGGCCGCGGGCGGAAATCCGACCAGTCATCCCGCAAGCGCGGCGGCCAACTTCGGGCAGGCGCTTCACGCGGCCCTCGCCGGGGTGGACGCGTCCACGGTCAGGTCGGCGGTCGTCGGGATGGCCGGCGGCGTCGCGCTCCAGCGGCCGGAGGTCGCCGCCCAGTTCGAGGCAGCCTGGACGGGCGCCGGGCTGAAGTCGGCACCGCAGTACATCGGCGATCTCGAGGTCGCCTTCGCCTCCGGTACGCCGGAACCGGACGGGACCGTGCTCATCGCGGGCACCGGCAGCAACGTCGGGCTGGTCCGCAACCACCAGCTGCAACGGACCGCGGGCGGGCACGGCTGGCTGCTCGGGGACGACGGGTCCGGCTTCTGGCTCGGCCGGGAAGCGGTCCGCAGCGTGCTCGAGGCGCTGGATCTGCGGGAGCCGCTGGGGTTGCTCGGGCAGGCCGTCGTGCAGGCGATTCTTCCCGGTCGCGACGAAGACCTGACTGCACATCGTGAAGGATACGACGCGCTGCGTGATCTGCTGGTGATGACGGTCAACAGCCGGCCACCGGTCATGCTCGCAGAGTTGGCACCGACGGTGATCTCGGCGTACGCCGAGCACGACGAGACTGCGCGGACCCTGGTGAAACGCGCAGCCGAGCTGCTCACGGAGACGGCCGCGCGGTTGAAGACCACGTCGGACATCGGTCCGATGGTGCTGGCCGGGAGTGTCGCCGGTGAGTCCTCGCCGGTCGGCCAGCTGATCCGCGAGCACTTCGCCGGTGACGTCCGGACCGCCCGCGACGGCGTCGGCGGCGCCACCTGGCTGGCCCTCGGCGCCCTCGACCCGGCCCTGGCCACCCCGCAGACCCACGCCCGCCTCGTCGACTGACCAACCCCCGCCGAGTCGTGGATCGAGGTCGCAATTCGGCGCCCTTTCCCACGACTCGGCGATCGCGTGCGGAGCCGTTCCGCACGACTCGGCGGTCAGTCGAAGGTGGAGACGGGGCGGATTTCGACGGCGTAGAACTCGGCTTCGGGGATGGTCGCGGCGATCTCCTCGGCCCGGTCCTGGCCGGCGACGTCGATCAGGAAGACGCCGGCGAGTTGCTCCTTCGCCTCGGAGTACGGCCCGTCGGTGGTCGCCCGGACGCCTTCGCGGACTCGTACGACGCGGGTCTTCGACGGCGGGTCGAGCGGTACGGCGGTGATCAGCTCACCGCTGGCGTTCAGCTCGTCGAGGAGCTTGTCGAGCTGCGCGGCAAGCGCGTCCCGCGCCTTCTTCGGCAGCGCCTTGCCCTCCGCGGTGTGCAGGAACGACGGGTGACCCCAGGTGATCGGGTTGCTGTGGATCATCAGCAGGTACTTCATGTCCGGACGTCCTTTCGGAACAGGTGACTGGATCTTCGCAGCAGAGGTCGGAAGCACCTGCCGGTCCTCGACATTTCCACAATTCGAGGGTGTCTGAGCGCCCTGCGCCGTAGCGAGGAGGTGCCGTGCCGGGTGCCCCGCAGTAGGTGCAGGGCGCTCAGACACCCTCGTAGGCTGATCGCCATGGACGAGATCGACTTCCGGCTGCCGGACGGCCGGGTGCTGCACGGGTACGACAGCGCGCCGGGCGCGACCGATCGACCGGCTGTGGTCTGGCACCACGGGACGCCGAATCTCGGGACGCCGCCGGCGCCGCTGGCGGCGACCAGTGAGCGGCTCGGGGTCCGGTGGATCGGGTTCGACCGGCCCGGGTACGGCGGTTCCACGGCCGCGCCGGGCCGGACCGTCGCCGACGTCACGGCCGACCTGACCACGGTCCTCGACACGCTCGGCATCGGCTCGTTCGCCCAGCTCGGGTACTCCGGCGGCGGCACGTTCGCACTCGGCGCCGCCGCCCTGCTCGGCGACCGCGTCACGGCCGTCGCCACACTGGCCGCGATCGCGCCGTACGACGCCCCCGGCCTCGACTGGTACGACGGTATGATCCCGTCCGGCGTCGCCTCGCTCCGGGCCGCGGCGGCCGGTCGCGACGCGCGGGTGCTGAACGAGGAGGTCGAGTACGACCCGGAGTTCACCGACACCGACCTTGCGATGTTCGGCGGCCCGTGGGGCTGGCTCGGCTCGATCGCCGGCGACCAGGCGATGCCGAACGGCCCCGACGGTGCCGTCGACGACGACTGCGCGTACGTCCTCCCGTGGAGCGGCGACCCGGCCGCGATCACCGCGCCGACGCTGCTCGTGCACGGCACCGCCGACCGGATCATCCCCTGCTCACACGCCCACTGGCTGGCCGCCCACATCCCGTCCGCCACGCTCGACCTACACGAGAACCTCAGCCACATCACCGTCCTCGGCCAGGCCGAACGGGCCCTGACCTGGCTCCGCGACCCGACCACCTGACACCTGCCGAAACCGGGTGCAGCGTCTCCGCCGCACGCCATTTCAGAGGTTCACCTCGCAACTTGCACCTTCACCCCCCGCATGCTGCCTGCAAAGGCACAACGTCAGCGGTTAACCATCGAAACGCCGGTGCAGGCAGGCGGGACAGCTCGGCGGAGGTACCCGACCCACATTCCAAGCAAGTCCTTGACATCTGATTCGGTACGGCGCATATTCCAAGCATGTCTTTGGAAAAGGATCCGCGGCGCTCCCGGCTGCTCGACGACCCGCTCGCGATCAGGGCGATGGCGCATCCGGTCCGGCTGGATCTGCTGGCGCTGCTCGGGCGAGAAGGCCCGCTGACCGCGGCAGACGCGGCGCGCCGGCTGGGGATCAGTCAGGCGCTGGCGTCGCACCACCTGCGGCAGCTGGCGAAGTACGACTTCGTCGAGCCGGCGCCGGGGAAGGACAACCGGGAACGGCCGTGGCGGCGGGTGTCGACCTCGCAGACCTGGGGGGACGCGATCAAGACCTCGGAAGGCGCCGCGGCCGCGGAGGTCCTCGAGCAGCTGATGGCCGAGCGCGCACTGGACTCGCTCGCCCGGTGGCAGCAGCAGCGCCCGGACGCGGACCCGGTCTGGCGGGACAACTCCGGCATCGGCCAGACCGGCCTCTACCTGACCGGCGCGGAGCTCGAGCAGGTCGTTGGCCAGATCAACGATCTGCTGCAGCGCTGGGTCGACGAGCGCCCGATCGACGACAAGTCGACCCGTCCGGCCGGCAGCCGGTACGTCTCGTTCACGCAGATCGTCACGATCAGCCCGGAGGAGTAGCAGATGAAGGACTTGTGGGGTGTCCTTGCCCGGCAGCGCGACTACCGCCTGCTGCTCAGCGCCGGGCTCATCTCGCTGGTCGGCGACTGGTTGCTGCGCACCGGTCTCGCCTTCCAGGTGTACGTACTGACCGGCTCGACGCTCGCCTCCGGGGGGCTGCTGCTGGCGTCGTTCCTGCCCGCCGTACTGCTCGGCTCGCTCGCCGGTGTCTTCGTCGACCGGTGGAGCCAGCGGACCACGATGATCGTGACGAACGTGCTGAACGCGGTCGTCCTGCTCCCGCTGATCGCCGTCCACAGCGCGAACCTGATCTGGATCGTGTACGCCGTCGTGCTCGCGCAGAGCTGCCTGCAGCAGTTCTTCACGCCCGCCGAGCAGTCACTCGTCCCGCTGGTGGTGAACTCCGACCAACTGGTGACCGCGAACGCGTTGAACAGCCAGATCCGCGACCTCGCGCGGCTGATCGGCGCGGCACTCGGCGGCGTCCTGGCAGCCGCCGGCGGGCTCACGCTGCTGGCGATCGGGGATGCGGCGACGTTCGTGGTCGCCGTCGTACTGGTCGCCGCGATGCGGCACCGCCGGCACCGACCGCCGAAGGACGAGGAGAGCGCGGGCGGCGCGATCCGGCGGCTGAAGGAGGAGTGGACCGAGGGGTTGCGGTTGTGCGTCGCGACCTCGGCGATGCGGCTGTTCTTCGTGTTCTGCCTGGTCACCGGAGTCGGCGAAGGCGTGATGAGCACGCTGTTCGCGCCGTTCGTGAGCGCGGAGCTCGGCGCTGACGGGAAGGCGTACGGGCTGATCGTCTCGTCGCAGGCCATCGGCGGGATCGTCGGCGGGCTGATCGCCGCGGCGATCGGGTCCCGCCGGCCGGCCCCGACGCTGTGGGGCATCGGGGCGCTGGCGTTCGGCCTGATCGACACCGTGCTGTTCCTGTATCCGCTGATGTCGACCAGCGTGATCCCGGCGTTCGTCTGCATGATCGTCGTCGGTCTGCCCGGCGCACTCACGGTGGCCGGCATGATGACGGTCTTCCAGAACCTCACCGTGGACGGCACCCGCGGCCGGATCTACGGCGCGGTCGGCGCCGCCGAGAGCGTCGCGGTGCTGATCGGCATCGCGGCCGCGGGTGTCCTCGGCGACGCCGTCGGCATCATCCCGGTCCTGGTCTTCCAGGGCCTCGGGTACGTCGCCGGCGGGCTGGTCATCCTCAGTCGGCGGCGGGTGCTGGAGCTTCAGGCTGCTCCTCAGCCGGCGTGACCTGGTGCAGGCGGACCCGGGCGACCCGGCGGCCGTCCATCTGCGTGACGGTCAGCGTGTGCGCGTCCAGCTGGACCTCGTCGCCGGTCGTCGGGACCTTCCCGAGGCTGGCGGCGAGGAACCCGCCGACGGTCTCGTAGGGGCCGTCGGGCAGCTCGATCGTGGTCGCGTCGGCGAAGTCGTCGAGGTTCAGCAGGCCGTCCATCTCCAGGTCGCCGCTGCCCAGCCGGGTGGTCTCGGCGGGTTCCTCGTCGTACTCGTCCTTGATGTCGCCGATCAGCTCCTCGACCAGGTCCTCGAGCGTCACGATGCCCGCGGTACCGCCGTACTCGTCGAGGACGATCGCCAGGTGCGTGCTGCGGCGGCGCATCTCGGTCAGCGTCGGCAGCAGCTTGGCGGTGTCCGGCAGCATCAGCACGTCCCGGGCCAGGTCGCCGACCCGGACCGAGCGGCTCGCGACCGCCGGGTCGAACAGGTCCCGGACGTGGACGAACCCGACGATGTCGTCGGCCGAGCCGTTCATCACCGGGTACCGCGAGTGCGGCCGCTCGGCGGCGAACTTGACCGCCTTGTAGGCCGGCATCTCGGCGTCCACGAAGTCCACCTCGGTGCGCGGCAGCATCAGCTCGCGGAGCTGCCGGCTGCCGGCCTCGAAGACGTCGTCGACGATCTTGCGCTCCTCCTCACCGAGCGACTCGCTGGCGGTGACCAGGTCGCGGAGCTCCTCGTCGGTCATCACCTCACGGTTCGCATTCGGGTCACCGCCGAGCGCGCGGACCACCAGGTCGGTGGACTTCGAGAGCAGCCAGATCACCGGCCGGGCGCCGGACGCGATCCGGTCCACCAGCGGGCCGAGGGCGAGCGCGAAGCCTTCCGCCCGCTGCAGCGCGAGGCGTTTCGCGGCCAGCTCGCCGATCACGATCGACACGTACGAGATGCAGATCGTGATCAGCACCAGCGCGACGGTGTTCGCCAGCGACTGCGGGAGGCCGAGGTTGCGGAGATGCGGCGCCAGGGCGTCGGCGAGGGTCGCGCCACCGAAGGCGGCGGACAGGAAGCCCATCAGGGTCACGCCGATCTGCACGGCGGACAGGAAACGGTTAGGGTTGGCGGCCACCTTGGCGACGATCTCGCCGCGCCTGCCGCGATGGGAGAGGGCCTTCAGCTGGCTCTCCCGCAGTGACACGAGAGCCATCTCGGCGGCCGCGAAGACGCCGCCGATCAGCACGAAGACCAAGATCAGAACGATGTTCAGCAGCAGGGAGTCGTTCATGGGTCGGAGTTCCTAGCGCCCTCTCGTCGTATGTCGAGAGGGCGTGCGTTGGGCGTAGTCGTCCATTTATCTACTCTACCGGCGACAGGTATCACGATGCATGTTCGAGTTTGTTGGTTTACGATGATTCCTGGCCGGACGCGTCGTACGGCCGGGAAGGTCACACGATGAACACACCCCGTGGCGTACGCCGGACCGACACCACTCTGTCGGACGGCCGCGAGCTGATCTACTACGACCCGGCCGACGCGCCGGTCCGGGTGCCACTCGAGGACACCCGCGGCCTGCCCGCCCCGCAACCGCAGGTGGAGCTGCGCACGGACCCGCTGACCGGCGACGTGATCACCTACGCCACGCACCGCAACACCCGGACCTACCTGCCGCCGGCCGACCAGTGCCCGCTGTGCCCGAGCAAGACCGGCAACCCGACCGAGATCCCGGACCACGACTACAACGTCGCCGTCTTCGAGAACCGGTTCCCGTCCTTCGCCGGCCCCGGCCGGACCGAGGTCGTGTGCTTCACCAGTGACCACAACGGCTCGTTCACCGGCCTGTCGCAGGGCCAGGCGCGGCTGGTCGTCGACAGCTGGGCCGACCGGACCGCGGAGCTCAGCGCCCGCGACGACGTCGAACTGGTGTTCCCGTTCGAGAACCGCGGCCGCGAGATCGGCGTCACGCTGAACCACCCGCACGGCCAGCTGTACGCGTACCCGTTCGTCCCGCCGCGGATGCGGACCCTGCTGGCGCAGGCCCGCAAGCACCAGGAGGTTGCCGGTAGCAACCTTTTCGCCGACGTGCTGGCCGCCGAGCGCAAGGACGGCACCCGGGTGATCGGGGAGAACGGCAACTGGACCGCGTTCGTCCCCGAGGCCGCCCGCTGGCCGGTCGAGGTGCACCTGTACCCGCACCGCCAGGTCGGCGGGATCGACGAGCTGTCGGTCGGCGAGCGCGACGACTTCGCCGAGCTGTACCTGGACGTCCTGCAGCGCCTGGACGGCCTGTACGCCGAGCCGCTGCCGTACATCGCCGCCTGGCATCAGGCCCCGGTCCGGGTGGACCGCGAGCTCGGCTACCTGCACCTGGAGGTGTTGTCGATCCGCCGGGCCAAGGACAAGATCAAGTACCTGGCCGGCTCGGAGTCCGGCATGGGCGCGTTCATCAGCGACACCCGGCCGGAAGACGTGGCCGAGACTTTGCGGAAGGTTGGTTCGTGAGCTCCTTCGAGGATGTTTTCGGTACGTCGCCGGACGGCAGCTGGCGGGCACCCGGACGGGTGAACCTGATCGGCGAGCACACCGACTACAACGACGGCGTCGTACTCCCGATCGCGCTGCCGAACCAGATCGTGGTGACCGCGTCCCGGCGGACCGACGGCCGGGTAGCGGTCGCGTCCGGCGGTCATGACGGCGTGGTCGAGTTCGCGATCGACGAGCTGGCACCACGTTCGATCGGCGACTGGGCGGCGTACCCGGCGGGTGCGGCCTGGATACTGCGGGAGTCCGGGTACCCGATCGGCGGCGCGAACCTGCGCTTCGAGTCGGACCTGCCCTCGGGCGCGGGCCTGTCGTCGTCCGCGGCCCTGCTGTGCGCGACCGCGATCGCGCTGCTCGGGCTGGCCGGCCAGGAGGTCGACCCGGCCGAGGTGGCGCGGCTCGCCCAACGGGCCGAGAACCAGTACGTCGGCGCACCCGTCGGTCTGATGGACCAGACCGCGTCGATGTGCTGTACGGCCGGTCACGCGCTGGCCTTCGACATCCGCTTCGGTTCGCTCGACCAGATCCCGTTCGACCCCGAGGCCGACGGGCTGCGGTTGCTGGTCGTGGACGTGAAGGCGCCGCACCGGCACGCCGACGGCGAGTACGCCGCGCGCCGGAAGAGCTGCGAGCACGCCGCGGCCGCGCTCGGCGTACCGGCGCTGCGTTCGGTGGAGTACGCCGGGTTGGACGCCGCGCTCGCGCGCCTCGACGACGACGTCGACCGGCGCCGCGTGCGGCACGTGGTGACCGAGATCAAGCGCACCGAGGACGCGATCGCGCTGATGCGGGCCGGCCGGCTGCGCGACGTCGGGCCGCTGTTCACCGCGTCGCACGTCTCGCTGCGCGACGACTTCGAGGTCACCGTTCCCGAGCTGGACGTCGCGGTCGACACCGCGCTCGAGGCCGGTGCGCTCGGCGCCCGGATGACCGGCGGCGGTTTCGGCGGCTGCATCATCGCGCTCGTCGAGGCGTCCGCGGCGGACGCCGTACTGTCCGCGATCGAGAAAGCCTTTGCGGAACACGGTTTCGCGGCTCCGTCCGCGATCGCCGCGACCCCGTCGGCCGGCGCTTCGAGGATCAGCTAGCGATCACCAGGTCGCAGCCCGTATCGCGCATCGCCTTGCGGGCTGCGGCCGACAGGCCGTCGTCGGTGACGATCACGTCCAGGTCGGACCAGTTCGCGAACGTGCTCAGGCCGACGGTCCCCCACTTGGTGTGGTCCGCGACCACGACCACCTCGCGGCTGGCTGCGATGAACGACCGGTTCGTCTCGGCCTCCATCAGGTTCGGCGTACTGAGACCGTGTTCGGCGTCCACGCCGTGCGCGCCGAGGAACAGCAGATCCAGGTGCAGCGAGGCGAGCGCGGCGGTCGCGATCGGTCCGACCAGCGCGTCGGACGGCGTCCGGATGCCGCCGATCAGCACGACGGTCCGGTCCGAGCGGCCGTTGCCGTGGAACACGTCCGCGATCCGCGCCGAGTTCGTGACAACCGTCAAGTTCTCGACCCGCAAGAGCTGCCGGGCCAGCGCATAGGTCGTCGTACCGGCGCCGATGCCGATCGCACTGTCCGGCTGCACGCGGGTGGCGGCCTCGGCCGCGATCGCCTGCTTGGCCGCGGACTCCTGCGTGAGCTTGGCGTCGAAACCCGGCTCGTGCGCGCTGCGCAGGCCGACCGACGTGGCGCCGCCGTGCACCTTGTGCAGCAGGCCGCTGGAGTCCAGCGCGTCCAGGTCGCGGCGGATCGTCATGTCCGAGACACCGAACCGGTCGACCAGTTCGGCGACCGTGATCGCGCCCCGGCTGTTGACCTCGGCAACGATCGTGGCCTGCCGCTGGGCGGCCAGTTGACCGCCGCGGCCGCGGGGCTGTTCTGCTCCGGCTGCGTTCACGCTGCACAGAATACGCGCTGGCGGCGTGGAAATCTGTTGCCCGGCCGGTGGCAGCGCGTCACCCTGGAGCATGCGATTCCCCGAAGACGTACCGGTGCTGACCGACGACGTGGTGACCCTGCGTGCGCACGTCGCCGCCGACGTGGAGCCGGCGTACCGCATGTGCCAGGACCCGGAGATGCAGCAGTGGACCACGATCCCGGTCCCGTACCTGCACGAGCATGCGGTCGGCTACCTCACTCAGGAGATCCCGGCCGGCTGGCAGGCGAACACTTCGTGGGCATGGGCGATCGAGTACGCCGGTCAGTACGCCGGCACGATCGACCTGCGCGACGGTGAGGGCGGCGTCGGCGAGGTCGGGTTCGCGGTGTCGCCGGAGGTCCGCGGCCACGGGGTGATGACCCGCGCGCTGCGGCTGGTGGTGCGGTACGCGTTCGACGTACTGGAGTGGAAACGGGTGATCTGGCGCGCGTACGTCGGGAACTACGCGAGCCGGAAAGTCGCATGGAAAGTGGGTTTCCGAGGGTTGGTCACGATCCCCGGCGGCGGGCGGTCGCGCGGTGTCCGGAAGGACGAGTGGGTCGCGACGGTCGGGCGCGACGACGAGCTCGAACCCAAGGACAACTGGTGGACGGTGCCCGTCGTCGAGGGCGACGGCGTACGGCTGCGACCGTTGCGGGAATCGGATGCGCAGCGCGTGATGGAGGCGTGCGGCGACGAGCGGACGCAGTACTGGCTGTCGGGGATGCCGGCGCAGTACACCCTCGAGGACGCGAAGGGATTCATCGCGAGCCGGCCGGACGCGTCGGCGAGCGGTGAGGGCGTCGCGTGGGCGATCGCGGACCCCGAGACCGACGAACTGCTCGGGAACGTCAGCGTGTTCGGGATGCGCAGCCGGATGGACGGTACGCGCGGCGAGATCGGGTACTGGATGCACCCGGACGCGCGCGGCCGCAAGGTGATGTCGACCGCCGTACAGCTGGTGATCGCGCACGCGTTCCGGCCGATCGCGGACGGCGGGCTCGGGCGACGCCGGCTGCTGGTGAAGTGCGCCGGTCCGAACACGGCGTCCGCGCATGTTGCCGAAGCCAACGGGTTCACCAAGGTCGGCGACGAACGCGCCGCCGATCCGCGCCGGGACGGCACGTACGACAGCATGCTCACCTACGACCTGCTCGCCTCGGACGTCCCCAGGGGTTGACCCGGTCAAATCGCAGGAGTATTGGTCACCGAGCGCAGGCAGGGATTTACGGCCAGTTGGTGTCATCCGACACCGGTTCCCCTCGCCGTTGTGCGGCCGGGCTGCTTGAATCGACGGGTGATAGATCGTGAGGAACTCGTCCGCCGTTGGCAGGCCGGGTGGTCCGTCTCGCGGGGCTGGACCACGGTTGAGGACGACCACAACGGCATTCTGATCGTCCGGCAAGGTGAGGAGAGCCGGCCGACGGAGTACGTCGTACTGGATGCCGACGGTCAACCGGAACGGGTGGAACGCGCCGCCCAGCTGGCGTTCGCCGACGGCGGTGGACGCGGGTCGGGCTGGATCACGCTGGCCACCGACGACAAGGAGGCCCGGATCGAGCAGCTGGAGGACCTCGGTCTCGAGGTCCAGCAGGACCAGGACTGGCTGATGACGATCCAGCTGTCCGAGCAGCCGGCCCTGAAACTGCACGAGCGCTACGCGTTGCACGCCGAACTCGAGGACGACCTGATCATCACCCGTGCCACGTTGCACGGCGGCGTGGTGTCCAGCGGCCGGATGGCCGTGGTCGGCGAGGACGCGGTCGCGGACCGGATCGAGACCGACCCGGCGCACCGGCGGCGCGGACTCGGCAGTGCGGTGATGGCGTCGCTGGTCGAGGCCGCCGCGGCGAAGGGCGCCAAGCGCGGCATCCTGATCGCGTCCATCGACGGGCTGCGGCTGTACCGAAGCCTGGGCTGGAAGGTGATCGCGGACATCGTGATCGCCCGGTCACGCTAGCTTCTTTCAAACGATTGCCATCGTCAGAGCTTTGTGAAGTGCGGGCTCCGGTGCGCATCGGCAGGCGGTGACCTGGGCAAGGCTGCTCACCATGACGAACCACAGACGGTCACCACGCAACGGTGTGGCCGGTCCGCTTCTTGCCTCCTTGTCGGCGCTGGTCCTGGTCGCGGGAGTCGGGTGGTTCGTCATGCGCCAGTCCGGTACACCGGCACGCCCGACCGGCCAGGAAGCCCCGATCACGTCGGCCAGTACGCCGGTGGAGCCGACGCCTTCACCAACTCGTACCTCGTCGCGTACTGCAATGCCTTCTCCAACTCGCACCACTCACAAGCCGACGCCCACACCAACTCGGAGCTCAGCTCGGACATCGACTCGGACACCAACTCCAACACCAACTCCAACACCAACTCGAACACCGACGCCGACTCCGACTGCCAAGCCGACGAAGACCAAGACCGCCAAGACCACCAAGCCCCCGAAGAACGAGGACGAAGGAAACGGCTCCGCCGAACAGCAGGTCCTCACCCTCACCAACCAGGAACGCGCCAGGTCCGGCTGCGCCCCGCTGAAGTTCGCCAAGTCCCTCACGAAGGCCGCCCAGGCGCACGCCACCGACATGGTCCTCGAGCACTTCTTCGCCCACGACAGCCTGGACGGCCGCAGCCCGTTCGACCGGATGAAGGCGGCCGGCTTCGGCGGCGGGTCGATGGCCGAGAACATCGCCGTCGGGTACACCAGCCCGGCCGCGGTCGTGAAAGGCTGGATGAACAGCCCCGGCCACCGCGCGAACATCCTGAACTGCGGATACTCGATGATCGGCATCGGCTACGACGCCGGCCAGGTCAAACCCGAGTGGGGCAACGGCAGTTGGGTGCAGGACTTCGGCGGCTGACCCGTTTTCAGTCAATCGTTTTCTTCAGGAATCGTTAAGAGGGTTCACGCCCGCGTAACGATGACCTCGCGCGTCGGTTAAGGTCGCTGTTCGGTGACCAGGGGGGACCTGGCTGTACCACGGGGAACGACGCGCTGTTTCGGTATCACGAAGAAACGAAGAGGATTCGCCCACCCATGACGGATTCGCCAACCCCCCGGCGGCACCGCGGTAGTCGACGTGCTCCCCGGCGGAGCCGTGGCCTGGTCGGCCCGGCTGTCAGCGCGCTCTCGGTGCTGGTCGCGATCGGCCCGGTGGTCTGGCTGATGTCGCACGGCAACTCCCGCACCGACGACGCCACCCAGGTGGTGAACGTGGTCGAGAACAGCAGCGTCGACGACGCCACGGTCGACGGTACGACCGCCGGTCCGATGGTCACGATCACGAAGACGTTGCCGAACGGCGCGACGACCACCGCTGTCGTCGGCCCGGCCGCGGCCGGTTCGGCACCCGTCTCACTGTCGCCGAGTACCTCCCCCTCCGACACACCGAGCAGTACGTCGACGACGCCGGCCACCTCGTCGACACCGGCGACGCCGACCGCGCCGACGACCGGGGTAACGACGGTGACCGTCTCGCCGACCGCACCCCGCAGTACCGACGGCACCACCGTCCGGCCGAAGCCGACCGCACGTACGACGCCGGGCAAGCCGTCGAGTACGCCGACGAAGACCACCTCGCCGTCTCCGAGCGACACCCCCGAACCGCCGGCCGGCGGAGGGGGGACGAACGCGCAGGAACGCCAGGTCCTCGACTACACGAACCAGATCCGGCAGCAGCAGGGCTGCGGCCCGCTGAAGCTGGACAGCTCCCTCGTCGAGGCCGCCGGCAAGCACGCCTCGGACATGGTCCGCCGGCACTACATGGACCACACCAACCCCGACGGCCAGGACCCGGGCGACCGGATGCGCGCCGCCGGGTACCGCGGATCGACGTGGGGCGAGAACATCGCCGCCGGGTACGACACCGCACAGAAGGTGGTCGCCGCCTGGATGCAGAGCGACGGCCACCGCAAGAACATCCTGAACTGCCGCTTCACCACGATCGGCATCGGCTACGACCCCGGCCAGGTGCGCTCCGACTACGGACCCGGCAGCTGGGTCCAGGACTTCGGCCGATCGTGACTGTCATTGTCTCGCAAGCACCGAGTGTGGCTGGAACGTTGTCCCAGAGCCACAATGTCCGGCCGCATGACGGCCGGTCCAGGCGGGTAGATCCGTCCTTGTCATGGTGCCGGACGTTCCTGGGGGGCTCCGGTGAGACGGCTGGTGAGGCTCGTCTCGTTGATGAGGCACGTCTTGGGCGCGCGACTTCGAAGGGAACACCGAACTAATGTCCGAGTCCGGCAACGGCCGGTACAAGCCACGACGCAAGGCGACCCGAGCCGCCCGCTCGTCGCGCGCCGCCAACCGTCCCACCCCGCCCGCGGATTCCACCCCGCCCCCACCACCCGAGCCTCCGCGCTACGCACCCCGCTCGAGCGACGAGTCCCCCTTCTGGGCCAACGCCCCCAAGGGCGGCACCGAGTCCCCGTTTTGGGCCGGCAGCAACCAGTCCCGCCCGGCAACCCCCCAGTACGCCCCGCGCGGCGCCCTCCCCAGCTACACCACACCTGAGGTAGCCCCACCCCAGGCAACCACGCCCGAGGCGACCTCGCCGCAGGCAACCTCTCCCCGTGCGGCCGTTCCCGAGCCCAGCTCCTCCTCCGAGGCAGCTCGTGCACCCAGGTCCTCCGAGGACCCATACCGCAGCACCCCGTCGTGGGTCAACCAATCCCTGACCGCGGACCCCACAAACTCCCCCGCGCCCGGCACCCCCCAGCAACCCCGCCGAGCCGCCCGAACCGACTCCTCCACGGCCACCTCCACGACTGCCTCCGCGGCCGCCTCCGGGGCCTCGTCCACGGCCGCCTCGGCGCCCACCCCAGGCGAATCCACCACCCCGCTAGGCGAAACCGCCGGCACCTGGTCCACCCGCCGAGCCGCCGACGACTGGGCCTCCCTCGGCCCCGCCGCCACCTCGAACACCGACCAGGACTCCTGGTTCGGCACCGCCTCCACGGACCGCCTGGCCGCCACCACGAACAACACCCCGGCCACCACCCCAAGCCCCCGCCGTGCCGCCGACACCACCGCAGCCGCCGGCCTAGCCGCAGCCGGCTCCGCCGCAGGCAGCCTCGCTGCCGCAGGCTCAGCCGCCGGCGCCGACCGCACCCCCACCACAGCAAAAGCCAGCGAGTACGACCCACCGTCAGCCGCCGCAGCTGGCAACTACAGCACGGCACCAAGCGCGGGCGAGTACGCCGCCACCGGTACGGCAGCAGCCGCCGAGCACAACACCACCGAAAGCGCCGCGCGAACCGGCTACGGCACCCCAACCAGCGCAGGCACTCCCGGCGCCGCGAGCGAGTACGCCGCCACGCCAGACGCCGGCCGTACGACAACCACGAACGAGCACAACACCACCGCCAGCACCACGGGAACCGCGAGCGGGTACGCCGCCGCAGATCCCCGACGTACGAGCGCCGCCTCCGACTCCCGGCGTACCACCGCCGCCGCAGGTGCGGCTGGGCTGACCGCCGCTGGAGCGTATGCAACAGACGGCAACCACGTGGCAAGCGGCCGTGACGGTTCTGGCGCCGGTGGATCCGGAAACGGCCCCAGCGGCTCAGGCCCGGGCGGCTCCGGCCCCGGCAGCTCCGGCCCTGGCGGATCGGGCCCCGGTCGTCGCAGCGCGGGTCGTGTCGGACGGGCCTCCCGCGGACGTCGCGCGGTCATCGCGGTCGCGTCCGTACTCCTGGTGATCACCCCCATCTCCTGGATCCTCCTGCACCAACCGCAGAACGACCCAGCCGACGCCTCCGTCCCGATGGTCACCCGCACCGACGACACCTACATCACCCCCTCCACCAAGGCCGCCGTCGCAACCCCGACCACCCGCCCCACGGTCACCCCCACAGCAACCCCGACCACCACCCCGTCGGCCACCCCCACGAACACCCCGTCCGCCACCCCCACCGACACCCCGACGGACACCCCCACCGAATCGCCCACAGACACCCCCACCAAAACCTCCACCCGCACCCCCACCCCCACGTCGGCCCCCACCACCGCCCCCACCACGGCTCCGACCTCCCCCGGCCGCACCATCACCACCACAAAGCCGACCCCCACCACCCCACCCCCGACGACGCCACCGCCCCCGGCGCGCGACGGCGGCATGACGCCCGACGAGCTCCAACTGTTCGACATGATCGACAGCGCCCGCCAGAACGCCGGTTGCGCACCGCTGGAGCAGGACCCGAGCCTGACGACGAGCGCCCGCTCGGACGCCTCGAGCCGGTCGAAGTCGGGCTCGACGAACAGCACCGGCAGCTCGAAGACGACCGCGGGCGGCGACGGGGTCAGCGCCCAGCAGGCGTACAACCAGATGATGTCGCAGAGCCGCAGCACCGTTCTGAACTGCGGCCTGAAGACCCTCGCGATCGGCTACGCGAGCACCACGCACTGCAAGATCCTGCTCTGCCTGACCGGCACGGCGGATCGGCACGCCTGGGTCGCCGACTTCGAGTAGTTGCGCACGCTATCCGCCGGTTGGTGCGACCATGGTTGGGCGACCTGGTCCACCAACCTGCGGGAGGCTGGATGTTCTTCGAGCGTGATGACGTGGATCGGGCCGGGCCGGCGCACTTCGGGATTCATCCGGATGCGCTGGCCGAGGAGCGGCCGGATCCGCGGCCGGACGAGGCGCGCAAGATGGGGTTGAGCCGGCACACCGAAGAGGGCGCCGTACTCTATTTCGCCTCGTCCCTGGACCGCGGCAAGACCGGGCACCGGATGATGGCGTGGATCCTGCTGATCACGTTCGCGGCGCCGGTGGTCTACATCCTGCTCGTGCTGCTGTAGAACTCCTGCCGATGCCGTTGCGGCGTCGTACCGAGCACCGTGTGGAAGTGGTGCCGCAGCGCGTCACTGCTCCCGAACCCGCTCTCGGTCGCGACCCGCTCAACTGACAAATCCGTTGTCTCCAGCAACAACCGCGCCCGGTCGAGCCGTTGCCGCAGCAACCACACCTGCCCGGAACTCCCGGTCCGCGCCCGGAACTGCCGCGTGAACGTACGCCGCGACAACGCCACCGCCCCTGCCCATTCGTCGAGCGACACGGGCTGGTCGAGCCGCGCCCGCGCCCACACCATCGCTTTCTCGATCACGTCGTCGGCGGGGTCCGGCGGTACGGGGACCGGGATGTACTGCGCCTGCGATCCGCTCCGGTGCGGCGCGACCACGATGTCCCGCGCGACCTGTTCGGCCATCTCGAACCCGTGATGCGTCCGGACCAGGTGCAGGCAGCAGTCCAACGACGCCGCCGTACCGGCCGACGTGACGAGATCCCCCTGATCCGACCACAGCACATCCGCCCGGACCTTCAGCTCCGGGTACCGCGACCGCAGCTCGTCGGCGAATCGCCAATGCGTCACCACCTCCCGCCCGGCGGCGATCCCGCTCTCCGCCACCAGGAACGCCCCGACGCACAACCCGACAACGGTCGCCCCGCGCGCATGCGCCTTCCGGATCGCGTCCAGCAGTACGCCGGACGCGACCAGCCCGGGCTCCCAGCTCGGCAGTACGACGACGTCGGCGCGCTCCATCGCGCCGAGCCCGTGGTCAACGGTGATCCCGAACCCGGCGCTGGTGGGGAACGACCCGGGCTGCTCGGCGCAGACCTGTACGTCGTACCGATCCGGCAGGCCACGCCGCTCGCCGAGGACGAGGCACGGCACGGACAGGTGGAACGGGCTCATCCCGGGGTACGCGAGAACGGCGACGGTACGCATGAGAACAGTATGGCCCGATTTTCGGCAACTATGGCTCCCGGGCCAATGGTTCGGACGGTCGCCGACGCGGAGGATCGTGGTCATGAAGATCACGCACATCGGCGGCCCGACCGCCGTCCTGAATCTCGGCGGCCTCACGTTCCTCACCGACCCGGCCTTCGACGAGCCGCGCGACTACCAGCTGCCCGGCCGGGTGATGACGAAGCTGACCGGCCCGGCGATCCCGGCCGCGGAGCTCGGCCCGGTCGACGTCGTACTGCTGTCCCACGACGAGCACAAGGACAACCTCGACGACGCCGGACGCGCCCTGCTGCCGTCGATTCCGACCGTACTGTCGACACCCGGCGCGGCGCTGCGTATCGAAGGCGTCCGCGGCCTGGAGAGCTGGGAGACGATCGACCTCCCGCGGCCCGACGGCGGCGTGGTCACGGTGACCGGCGTACCGGCGCTGCACGGCCCGGACGGCGCCGAGGCAGTCGTCGGGTTCGTGACCGGATTCGTCTTGCAGGGCGAGGGATTGCCGACCGTCTACGTGTCCGGCGACAACGCGTCACTCGGCCACGTGAAGGAGATCGCGGACCGGTTCGCGCCGATCGACATCACCGTACTGTTCGCGGGCGCGGCCCGGACCGGACTGCTCGGCGGCGCCAACCTGACGCTCACCTCGGAGGACTCGGTCGAGGCAGCCCGGATCCTCGGCGACGCGATCATCGTCCCGGTCCACACGGAGGGCTGGACGCACTTCAGCGAAGGCCCAGAGCAGTTCCTGGCCGCGTTCCGGGAGGCCGGTCTGGAGGACCGCGTGGAAATGCTTGTTCACGGTGTTCCGAAAACGCTTTCTTGAGGGCTTGACGAGCACGGAGCGTGACGACTAGCGTGTCCGACCGCCGGGGGGAACCGGCAGCATGAGTACACCGGGCCGGGGGGACATCGGCCCACTGCCAAGGGGGATTTCCTGTGTTCGGACAACGTTTTCGCACGCTCTTCTCCGCCGCGACGGCCGCCGTGGTGCTTGCCGGCACCGCGGTACTCGCACCACTGACGGCCGACGCGGCGATCACCGCGGTCCTGAGCGGGATCCAGTACGACCCGCCCGGCCCCGACACCCGCACCAACGCCCAGATCAACAACGAGTTCTTCACGGTCCGGAATATCAGTTCACGCCCGATCAACCTGTCCGGCTTCCGCGTCCTGGACGCCGCGAACCACGTGTTCGTCTTCCCACGCGGCTACGTCCTACCAGGCCGCTCCACCGTGATCGTCCGCACCGGCAAGAACCGCAACCGCGCCCTGACCCTGTACTGGAACCAGAGCTGGTATGTCTGGAACAACACCGGCGACACCGCCCGCTTCCAGACCCCCGCAGGCAAAACCTTCGACACCTGCACCTACAAGGCCGTCGCCGGCCGCTCCCGCGTCGGCTGCTAACCCATCAAATCTGTGGATAACTATTTCCCTTAAAAACAAGGCGATCCCAGCTTTGAAAACTGTCGGAGGCAGTGTCTAGAGTTGCAGGCATGGATGTTCTCGGCGGACGCTCAGTGGTTGCTCTAGGCAACCACGAGGTCCTGCCCGCCCTCGACGCCGTGAACGCCGAGATCATCCGCCTCGAATCCCTCCGCCTCCAACTCATCACCCGCGCCGAAGAATCCGACCTCGCCCAAGACCTCGGCGCCCGAGACACGGTCGAGCTCCTCACCTTCCGCCACCACCGCAACCGCCCCGAAGCCTCCCGTGACGTCCGCCTCGCCCGCACCCTCCCCAAATACAAGACCGTCCAAGCAGCCCTCACCACCCTCCAAACCGCCCACGCATCGGCGATCATCACTGAACTAGAACGCGTCCGTACCCGCGTCCCGGTAGAAGACCTCGACATCGCCGAGGAACAACTCGTCGGGCTAGCGGCCCACCTCTCCCCGAACGAGCTCCGCACCGCCGCGAAGCAACTCTGCAACCTCCTCGACTCCGACGGCCCCGAACCCGACGAGCAAAAGGCCTACCAGCGCGAGTCCCTGACCCTCACCAATGCAGACAACGGCGTAAAGTTCCGCGGCTACCTCGCCAACGAGAACGCGGAACTGTTGCGCACGGTCATCCACACCGGCGCCCGCCCTCACAAGACATCGGACGGTGAGCACGACCCGCGCGCCCGCGACAAGCGCCAAGCCGACGCCCTCACCACCGCACTGACGGTCGCCTCGAATGCCTGGGACACAGACACCCCAGGCCACGGCGCCAAGGCCAACATCACCGTGACGATCGACCTCGACGACCTGCGGGCCGCCACCGCGAACGCGACCGGGCAGACTGGCCAGAGCGCCAGAACCGACCGAACCGACCAGACCGGCGGAACCGGCCAGCCCGGCGGATCGGGCAAGAGCGGCGGTACCGGTCGGATGGTCTACGGCGACGACCTGTCCGCCGCCACCGTCCGCCGCCTCGCCTGCGACGCAGGCATCATCCCCCTCGTCCTGGGCTCGAACTCCGAGCCGCTGGACGTCGGCCGCCGAGAACGCCTAGTCACCCGCGCAATGCGCCACGCATTGAACGCCCGCGACCGCGGCTGCGTAGTCTGCGCGGCACCTCCGGTGATGTGCGACGCCCACCACCTCACCTCCTGGCTGGACGGAGGCCCCACCGCCCTCACCAACCTCGCCCTCCTGTGCCGCCGCCACCACGTAGACCTCCACGCCGGCCGCTGGACCATCACCATCACCAACGGCAAAGCCCACGTAGCCCGCCCCACTTGGGCCGACCCACCGCCCCACACCCGCAGACCAGCCGCCCCACCCACGCCACCCCTCCGCGGGACACCCCTGCCCACGCCACCGGTGTCTGAACCACCCCTGCTTGAACCACCGCTCTCTGAACCACCCGCGTCTGGACCACCCATGCCTGGTTCAGACCTGCCTGGTTCAGACCAGCCTGAGCCACCCGCACCCGGCGCCGCCCCGCATGGGTCACCCCTCCGCGGGACACCCCTGCCCAGCACCACAACGGAAGATGAGCCACCAAGCCGCTGGCGCGCGAACGCTGCCACCTACGCCGAAGCTGCCCGCTTCGCAGTCTGGAATGGGCGCCAGCCCAATGAGTCCAGCACAGGGCCCCCATCCTTCGCGACAATCTGACACCCGCCGGCGTACCCGGCTGTCAAACTTCCGGTATGCCCGAGCAGCACCTCGAGGGCGGGATCACGAACGCGGGCAAGGTCGTCCGCGTCGGTCCGCATGTACTGCGCCCCTCGAGTCCGTACTCAGGTTCGATTCACGCTTTCCTGCGGGCGGTGAACGACGCCGGATTCAAGGGCGCCCCGACACCGGTCGGCATCGACGAGGACGGCCGCGAGCGGCTCTGGCTCATCGAGGGCGAGGTCCCCTTGGCTCCCTATCCGGACTGGAGCCAGTCCGACAGCGCGCTGGCGTCCGTCGCCAGGTTGCTGCGTGGGCTGCATGACGCGGCTCACGGATTCGACCCACGGGGACGTACCTGGAACGGCGGCCTGGCCGACTCCGCGGGCGGGACGCTGGTGTGCCACAACGATGTCGAACTCTCGAACGTCGTCTTCCGTGACGGTATCGCGGTTGCGCTGCTCGACTTCGAGTTCGCCGCCCCTGGTCGGCCCGTCTACGACCTCGCCCAGCTCGCCCGGCTCTGCGTACCGATCGAGGACGACTTCGACCAGGACCGGATCGGCTGGCAGCCGGCAGACCGTCCGGCACGGCTACGGCTCGTCGCCGATGCCTACGGACTGGACCGGGACGGCCGCACAGACCTGCTCGCTGCCGTGAACGACGCCCTCGCCCGGATCGAAGCAGCCGCACGCCGCAGCATCGCCACCGGAGGCCCGACCACCCTTGCGAGGGTGAACCGAAGCGGCGGCATCGAGAAGTACGCCCGCCGACGCGCCTGGTGGACAACCCACCACGACCAATTCGCCGCCGCCCTTCGCTGACTGGACCGTCATCCAGCTACAGCAAACCTCTTTAGAATAAGTCGATTCGTGTCGCGCCGCTCTGCGGAGAACAGGTCGATTCGTATTGCGTCGCTCTGTAGAGAGCAGACAGCCGGGTCGACGCATGTTGGATCGATGGCGTGGTTTCGCTTGGGTTGCGCTCGCGGACTCTGCCGAGTGACACGGGCGTTGACTCAGCACCTGTACCCCCGAGGGCCCACCTGCCGGCTCTCCCCAACTAGTTGCTCGGTTGTCAGCCCTTTCCCGCAGAGTTGGTTGCCTGACAGCTTCTCCAGGCGGCTGCTCGGTTGTCAGCCGTTCCTCGGGTCACACCCTCGACTGCCCCATCAGCAGCCGCCCGCTTCTCAGCCCATCCCCAGGCCGTCGCTCGCCTCTCAGGTCTTCCCACGTAGCACTTCAGCTCTCGGCTCTACGCTCGCCTGCCCCGTCCCAGGCAGTTGGTTGCCTGCCAGCTCTTCCCCAAGTAGCTGGTTACCTCGCAGCCCTTCCCAGTAGGTGATTGCCTGGCGGCTCTTGCTTGGGTAGGCGCTCGGTTGTCAGCTCTTCCCCAAGTAGTTGGTTGCGTGGCAGCTCTTTCGGCGTCGGTGGTTGGTTGGCAGTCAGTTGGTTGTTGGGTGGGCGGGGTCTGTTTGGGGTGGGATCCATTCGTGGACGGTGATTTTGTTGCCTACCTGGATTTGGCCTGGGGTTAGGACGGCGGCTTTGATGCCGAAGCTGACGCCGCCGCCATAGGTGGGTTCTCGGCGGTAGGTGGCGAGGGTTCGGGTGGGTTCGGGGCCGGATTTGGTGCCGGTGGACTGGTTGACGGTGGGGACGGCGCAGCGGATGCCTCGGGCGGAGTAGCCGATGGTGGTGGTGCCGGCGGTGAGGCGGAGGACTTTGTCTTCGGTGTGGGGGTCGGGCCAGCCGGTGATGACGATGTTGGGGCGGAAGCGGTTCATCGGGATGGCGGTGCCGCCGTGGTCGCGGATGCGGGCGTTGAGGCCGTCGAGGGAGGACTCGGACGTGATCATCAGGGCGTGAGCGTCGCCGTAGCCAGTGAGGCCGCGGTGGGCGCCCCAGCCGGGGCGGTCGTGTTCGGGGGTGACGTGGACGAGGGCGGCGGGGGTGCCGAGGCGTTCGGTGAACCAGGCGTCGGCGTCGGGGTCCTGGACGACGCCTTGGCCGAACCATTTGCCGAAAAGGCTGACGTCGCGGCGCTTGCCGTCGTACCGGATGGGGATGTCGAGGGTGGCGCCGTCGGGGGCGGAGAGATGGAGTACGTCGTCGGTGAGGGCGGCGCGCAGTGTGGCCATCGCGGGGAGTTTGCGTTGGCTGAGGAACGTGCCGTCGGGCTCGACGAGCATGAACAGCCGGTCGTTGCGGAGGCCGGTCGGGCCGACCTCGGCGGAGTCGACGGGGATCCCGGCGAGGCCTTTCACCGGGTAGTAGATGAGGGCGGCAACCTTGGCGACAGACACGTGCCCAAGCGTAACCGGAGGCTTGATCTGTTGAAACATGTTGAGTTATGTTTGATCACGTGGAGGATGTCGAGGGATTTGCTGCGGCGTTGCAACGGGTACGGCGGCACGCGGGCGTGACGTACCGCGAGCTTGCGGAGCGAGCGCATTACTCGCACGCGCATCTGATCCGCGCCACCAGCGGGAAGCAGCTACCGACGTGGGATGTGGTCGCGGCGTTCCTCGCGGGGTGTGGGGTGCCGGCCGACCTGGTGCCGGTGTGGCGGCGGCGCTGGGAGGAGGCCGGGCGCGATCCTCGCGATGTCGTCGGACTGCTGGAGGGAGCGCAGACGCTGGAGGAGTTGGGGGCCGCGGTGGCCGCGCTCACGCAGCCGCGTTCGTTGCGGGTGCTCGAGCAGCTGACCGGTATTCCTCGGGCAACGATCCAGGCCTGGCTCCGCGGCACGAGGTCGCCTGGGCGGGATCGCCTCGACCACCTGGTCCGTACGGTCGGCGCGACGCAGGACGAACGCTCCGCCGTCGCCCGGACTCTCGATCGGCTGAGTACGCCGGTCCGGACCTAGCTGCGGAAGACCGAGGCGGGCGCCCGCGGAGTGGTGAAGGCCTCGGCGTCGGTCAGGGGTGCGGCTTTGCCGGCGAGTTCGTGGAGCGGCATCAGGTCGTACGGCGGCTGCGCGCGGCGGCCGGCGTCCGTGAGGTTGGGCAGGGTGTTCGGGGAGGCGAGCAGGATGACGTTCCCGAAGCCCTTGCCGCGAAGGATCTTGCGTTCGGCGAGCACTACCCCCGCGCCGATGACCGACGCGACGGTGGCCGCGGTACGGCGGATGAACGGCAGGCCGGCCTGGCCGTCGATGAGGTTGGCGACGAGTACGCCGGTCGGCCGCAGCACCCGGGCGCACTCCGCGAAGAACTCGGACGTGACCAGGTTCGACGGGACCGCTTCGTGTTCGTAGGCGTCGAGGATCACGAGGTCCATCGAGTCCTCGTACACGTCCCCGATACCGGCGCGGCCGGTGACCGGGCGGACCTTGATGCCGGAGCGCTTCGGCAGCGGCAGGGCTTCGCGGACGAAGTCGGTCAGGTCCTCGTCGGGTTCGAGGACGATCTGCCGGGAGCGGGGGCGGGTGGTCGCGACGTACCGCGGGAGGCTGAGCGCGGCGCCGCCGATGTGCAGGACCGCGATCGGCTGACGTCGTGGGGCGACCGCGTCCACGACGTCGCCGATCCGGCGCATGTACTCGAACGACAGGTGGGTGGGGTCCGCGAGGTCCACCTGCGACTGCGGTGATCCGTCGACCCGCAGGACGAACGTCCCGTCCTGCTCAGCCTCGACACTCGCCAGCCCCGAACCCGTTCGCCGCTCCACCTGGCTATCTTTTCAGGCTCAGCGCCCGTCCTTCTCCTGGGCCACCGCGATGTCGGTGTTGTCGGTGAACAGCCCGTCGATCCCGGCCCGGCGGTACGCCGCGATCTCGCCGAACAGGTCGCCCGAGTCCGACGCCACCGTCGAACTGTCGAAGTCGGCCGGCAGGAACGTGTTCTCGACCCGGAACGTGTACGGGTGCACGACCAGCCCGGCCTTGTGCGCGTTCGCGACCAGCGCGGTCGGCGTACCGAGCTTGCCGGTCGCGTCGAGCGGGATGACCTGGTCCTTCGACGGGCCGACGCCGTCGGCGTACGTCGCGACCTCGCGGAGGCCGGCCGCGCTGACGATGTCGGCGTACGTGCGCTTGTCGCCGGAGACCACGAAGTCGTACGGCGCGCCGCTCGCGCTGGTCAGCTGCACCAGCGGCACCCGGAGCTCGCGGTGCAGCGCCTTCAGGTTGGCGACCTCGAAGGACTGCACGTAGACCTTGGCACCCGGGCGGTTGAGGCCGTTCTGGTTCAGAGCACGTACCAAGACAGGCTCCAGCGGCAAGCCCTGCAAGCGGAAGTACGTCGGGTGCTTGGTCTCGGGATAGATGCCGATCGGGCGGCCGAGCTCCTTGGACAGCCGCTTCGACAGGTCGACGACCTCCTGGAAGGTCGGGATCTGGTACCGCCCGTTGAACACCGTGTTGTGCTGCCGGACCGCCGGGATCCGCTCGACGGCGCGCAGCGTCTTCAGCTCGGCCAGCGTGAAGTCCTCGGCGAACCAGCCGGTGGTGGCGACGCCGTCGAGCATCTTGGTCTTCTTGCGGTCCTTGAACTCCGGGTGGTTCGCGACGTCCGTGGTCCCGCCGATCTCGGGCTCGTGCCGGGCGACCAGCACGCGGTCCTTGGTGGTGACCAGGTCCGGCTCGATGAAGTCCGCACCCATCCGGGCGGCCAGCTCGTACGACGCCAGCGTGTGCTCGGGCCGGTACCCGGACGCGCCCCGGTGCCCCACGATCACGAAGTCGTCGTGCTTCGCCGCGGCGACCGGCCCCGAAGAAGGCGCCGAAGAGGCGGACGGGACCACGATGGCCGCGGCGACCGCGAGCGCCGACGCGGCGACCGGCAACAACCGGCTGGACAGCTTCATGAAGGTTCTCCTCACACGCCAGGGGATTCTCAGCTCACACTCAGGCACAGCGTCGGCCCCACGAGGTACGCCGGATGACCGATCGGTGAACGATCCATCGGGATGTGAGGTAATCGCGCGGCCCCCAGCGTTGGTACCGGGCACGCGGCTTGCTAGCGTCCGAAGCACACAATCTGATGAGCTAGGAGCGAGTCGTGAGCACTACACCGGTGAAGGTGGCCGTTACCGGGGCCGCGGGGAATATCGGTTACAGCCTGCTGTTCCGGATCGCGAGCGGCGCGCTGCTCGGGCCCGACACCCCGGTGGAGCTGCGGCTGCTGGAGATCACCCCGGCGCTGAAGGCGCTCGAGGGCGTGGTGATGGAGCTCGACGACAGCGCGTTCCCGACGCTGGCCGGGATCGAGATCGGCGACGACCCGAACAAGGTCTTCGACGGCGTCAACGTCGCGCTGCTGGTGGGTGCGCGGCCGCGGACGAAGGGCATGGAGCGCGGCGACCTGCTGGAGGCGAACGGCGCGATCTTCACCGGTCAGGGCAAGGCGCTGAACGACCACGCCGCCGACGACATCCGGATCACGGTCACCGGCAACCCGGCGAACACCAACGCGCTGATCGCGAAGAGCAACGCGCCCGACATCCCGGCCGAGCGGTTCTCGGCGCTGACCCGGCTGGACCACAACCGGGCGCTGGCGCAGCTGGCCAAGAAGGCCGGCGTGCACGTCACCGACCTGAAGAAGATGACGATCTGGGGCAACCACTCCGCGACCCAGTACCCGGACATCTTCCACGCCGAGGTGGCCGGCAAGAACGCCGCCGAGGTCGTGAACGACCAGGCCTGGGTGGAGAGCGACTTCCTGCCGACCGTGCAGAAGCGCGGCGCCGCGATCATCGAGGCCCGGGGCGCGTCCTCGGCCGCCTCCGCCGCGGCCGCCACCATCGACCACACCCGCGACTGGCTGAAGGGTACGGCCGAGGGCGACTGGGCCTCGATGGCGGTCGTCTCGGACGGCTCGTACGACGTGCCGGAGGGCCTGATCTCGTCGTTCCCGGTGACCACGAAGGACGGGAACTGGGAGATCGTCCAGGGCCTGGAGATCAACGAGTTCTCCCGCGGCAAGATCGACGCCTCGGTCGCCGAGCTCGGCGAGGAGCGCGACGCGGTGAAGGACCTCGGCCTGATCGGCTGACAGCACCACAGGGAGGCCCCCGGGACCACGTGTCCCGGGGGCCTTCTGCTGTTCTCAGCGCAGGGCGTACGCGCCGATCACCGTCTGCACGGTGGTGTTCCCGGCCGCGTCCGTCGCGGTGGACCGCAGCGAGATGCAGGTCCCGGACGGCGTCGGGAAGATCGCCTTCCCGCCCGCCACCGGCGCCTGCCGCCAGGTGGCTCCGCCGTCGCCGGAGTACTCGATCTTCACGCCCGCACTGCCCGCAGCAATGAACGGCAGCACCGTGACCGGTTTGCGCGCCATCGTGTTGTTCCCGTCCACGTCCGGCCGGAAGCCGACGGTGTGGATCGGCACGCTCGCCTGACCCGCGGACGACGTGAACGTTGCCTCCAGGTCCATCCGGGTCGAGAACGGCCACAGCTGCTGCGTCCCGGAGGTCACCAGCTTGTACGTCGCCTTACCGGCCGGCTGGTCCGCGACCTCGACGTACCCGAACCGGTCCTCGGATCCGACCTCGGTCCCGTCCCGGTACAGCTTGGTGCTGCCGGTGGTCTCCATCCGCCCGGTGTGCCCGTCCGCGTCGGTGAGCGTGTTCAGCGAGACCCGGAGCGTGCCGCCGGACCGGGTCGCGGCGTACACGGACGGCACGAACGCGGCGGCGTTCCACCGCTCCTGGTAGTGCCGCCCGGCCTGGTACGGCATCGACGTCCCGGGCAGCGACCACTTCGGGAACCCGAAGTCCGTGCCGTCGACGTCCTCCTCGGTCGAGCCGGCGAACCCGTACGGCGTCTGGTCGACGTAGTACCGGATGCTCCGCGGTACGTCGAGGCGGATCACCCGGGCCCAGCCGCTGTCGCCGTTCGGGCCGGTCGGGTACAGCATCTTGAAGACCCGCTTGCCGTCCGCCGAGTTCACGGTGGCGTCCACCGTCGCGAGGTCGGACTGCTTGACCTTCCGGTCGAAGCCGGTCGGGAAGTCGCCCGGGAAGTAGTTCGCGATCCCGTACAGGTACGGCGTGTTCGTGAACAGCCCGTCGGCGCCCGGCACGCCCCACTGCGACGTGAAGTGCCCGATCAGCTGGTCCGCGGGCAGTTTCGGGCCGGCGTTGTACGTGTACATCGTGCCGGACAGGAACCCGGACGCGGAGTAGGTGTAGATCCCGCCGTTGATCTGCCGGTCGTACCCGATCCCCGAGTTCGCCTGCTTGGCGGTCGGGTCCGGGACCGACGTGGTGACCGGTTTCGCCTGCCGCGCGTCCAACACGACCGTCATGTCGGAGGTCACCTTGACGCTCGGCGCGAGCAGGCTGAAGAAGATCCAGTCGTCGGTACCGCGCTCGAACTCCTGGAACGTGCTGACGGTGTACTCGCCCTGCGGCACCCGGGTGGTGTAGGTGCCGTTCGCGTCCGGCATGTTCATGGACTGCGACACGTCGGTGTCGACACCGAACACGTTCACCGGGTAGTCGACGTCCGGCGTACCGTCCCGCATCACCATCTTGACGGTCAGGTTGTACGCCGGTCCCTCCTGGTTCACGCCGACCGGTACGACGACGGTCTGCCCGCCGCCCGTCGCGGTGATCCGCCCGCTGTACAGCCCGTCCGGACCGCCGAGCGTGGTGTCCGACGTCGCCTGCACGGACGCCGTACCGCCGGCCGGAACCGTCACCGAATCGGCGCTCAGCTTCAGCGCACCGGCCGGGGCGGCCGCGCCGTCCGGACCGTTCAGCACCGAGGTGAGCGACAGCGTCACCGCGGCGTCACCGAGGTTGTGGAACGTCACGTCCCGCGTCACCGGCTTGTCGTCGCTGTGCGGGAACTCCGCCAGCCCGAACGAGACGCTGCCCGGCTCCGCGACCACGCTCTGCTTGATCGCGGTGGTCAGGTTGATCCGCCCGGCGCCTTGCTGGAACGACGTCTGGTCCGCGGCGACCTTCGCCGATCCCATCAGCGCGCCCTTCAGGTCGGCCGGCGTCCAGGACGGGTGCTCCTGCAGCAGGATCGCGGCGGCGCCGGCGGTGTGCGGCGTCGCCATCGACGTACCGGACAGCCGCAGGTACCTGTCACCGACCGGCTCGCCGATCGACGAGTCCTTGGACTTCGCCGCGACGATGTCCGTACCCGGCGCGGTCACGTCCGGCTTCACCGCGCTGTCGCCGACCCGCGGGCCGCGGCTGGAGGTCGGGTTCAGCGCGTCCTGCTTGGTCACGTTGCCGACCGTCAGCGCGGCGTCCGCACTGCCCGGCGACCCGACGGTCCCGTCGCCGGGTCCATCGTTGCCGGCGGCAATGACGAACAGCGTGCCGGTCTGCGCGGTCAGCCGGTTCACGGCCTCCTCGAGCGGGTCGAGCTCCGGGGTGTCGGTGCCGCCGAGGCTGAGGTTGACGATCTTCGCCTTGACGTCGTTCGCGGCCCAGTCCATCCCGGCCAGGATCGCGGACTCCTCGCAGCCGTAGACCTCGCAGACCTTGCCGTCGTAGATCCGCGCGTCCGGCGCGACCCCCTTGTACTTGCCGTCCGACGCGGCGCCGGTGCCGGCGATCGTCGACGCCACATGCGTCCCGTGCCCGACCAGGTCGTCGGCGGACTCGGTGGTGAAGTTCTTCTCGCCCGCGATCTGGGTCGCGAGGTCCGGATGCGTCGCGTCGACGCCGGTGTCGAGGACCGCGACCGGCACGCCCTTGCCGGTGAACCCGGCCTGCCAGGCGTCCGGCCCGCCGATCTGCGGCACCGACTGGTCGAGCTGGATCTGCCGCTTGCCGTCCAGCCACAGCTTGCTGAACCCGGCCGATCCGAGGAAGCTCCGCGCGTTGCTCTTGCTGACCTTCATCGCCGCGCCCGTGATGGCCGGCAGCTGCCGCGTCACCTTCGCCCCGGCCGGCACGGCACGCTTCGCCTTTCCGTTGTACGTCGCGAGCACCGGAATCGTGCCGGTCGACGCGTCGTCGTACCCGTCCTTCACCAGCTCGGCGACGTCGAACAGCCGGCGGTCGATCCGGCCGCTGCCGACGTCCTTGCCGACGTCGGCGGGGATCACATAGGCGTGCCCGCGGTACCGCTGCTTGACGAACCCGACGTGCTGGCGGCCGGCACCCGGCTCGACCGTCAGCTTGGCCAGGTCGCCGCCGGGCACGAGCACCTTGTCGCCGGTGATCAGCGTGACGCTGACGTTCTGCTGACCGGCGGTCGGCTTCTCGACAGGTTGGGCGGCCGCGGCCGGTGTCAGTGCACCGGCCGCGAGGCCCGCGACCGCCAGCAGGGCGATCGCGGGCACGGTTGCGCGCATGGATCTCGAACTCACAGGGCCTCCCCAGAAATCGGTTGTCTGCGCACCATCTGAAACGCAGCCACCGGCCTCCGGGGTTGCGTGCTCAGCGGAACACGTAGGCCTTGATTACGGTCAGGTCCGTTTGGTTGCCCGCACTGTCGACGACTTGCGACCGCAGTGAGACGCTCTGGCCCGCCGGGGTCTCGAAGATCGCCTTGTACCGGCCGTGCCCGATCGGAACCACCGCGGCGTTCTGCCAGGTCTTGCCCTCGTCACCCGACACCTGGGCGGTGAACTTCCGGATCGCCTGCAGCGGCACGCCCGCCTGCGGATCCACGACCACTGGCAGCACCGTGACCGGCTTGCGGTCGGCGAGGTTGTGGTCGTCGACCTTCGGCTGGTACCGGATCCCCAGCAACGGCAGGCGAGTCTCCGCCGCGGTCGCACCCGAGCTGAACGTCCACATCAGGTCGGTCCGGGTCGCGTACGGGCTGGTCGACTGCGTCTGCGACGACTCCAGCGTGTACGTCGTCTTCGCCGCCGGCAGCCCGGTCGCCTCGACGTACCCGAAGTACGGCGACTCCGCGACGACCTTGCCGTTCTGGGTCAGCTTGGTCGATCCGGTGTCGGCGAGGATCCCGCCGGAGTTCCCGTCCGCGTCGGCGAGACCGTACGCCGACACGTAGAGGTCGCCGCCCGTCCGGGTCGCCTGGTCCGGCGCGGCCGAGAACGCCGCCGCGTTGAACCGCTCGTGGTACGTCCGGCCCGCCCGGTACGCCGCGATCGGCGACGAGAGCCGGCTGACCGTCTGCGGGAACGGGTCGTTCGGGTCGGTGCTCGGCACGACCTCGCTGACGTCGGTCTGCCAGGTCGCCGGCCCGCCGTCCGCGTAGACCGTGGTCGTCAGCGGCGCCTTGCCGTAGGTCAGCGCGACGGCCCAACTACCGCCCATCCCCGGCCCGGTTCCCTGCACGACCCGCTCGTGCGCGTGGTCCGTCGTCGCGTTCACCGTCTGGACCAGCGTGGCCTGCTCGCTCGGCTTCACCGCCCGCACGAACCCGGTCGGGTACACGCCCGGGAACGTGTCCACCTGACCGACGAGATACGGCGAGTTTCCGAAGTTCCCGTCCGCATCGGGTTTCGCCCACTGCGACGCCACGTGGCTGGTGAACTGCTCCGCGGGCAGCACCGCGGATCCGACCTGCGCGGTGTAGCTTTCGCCGAACCCGAACTGCAGGCCCGAGTACCCGGAGCTGTGCAGGCCGTCCGCGGACCTGCGGTCGAACCCGATGTCGGCGAGCGCCGCCTGCGCGCCGGCCTGCGGTACGGTCACCTTGACCAGCTTCGCGGTCCGGGCGTCGAACACCACTGTGGTGTCCTTGGTCAGCTGGATCGACGGCTGCACGAGGTCGTAGATCGCGCCGTCCCCGTCGGACTTCTGCACGTACTGGTTGCTCTCCGCCAGGTACTCGCCCTTCTCCAGCCGGAGCGTCAGCGTGGTGCTGCCGTCACCGAGGAACTGGAAGAGGTCGCTGTTCACCCCGATCAGCGCACCGCCGAACTCGGCCGGCTTGCCGTCCGGGCCAATCGACTTCAGCGTGAGGTTGTAGCTCTCCTTCTCCTTCTCCACGCCGACCGCGGACGTCACGCTCGCGTCGCCGCCGGTCGCGGTGACACGGCCGGAGTACAGCCCATCCGGGCCGTTGTGCTTGGTGTTCGACGTCGCCTGCACGGCGGCCGTACCGCCGGCCGGGATCGTCACCGAGGTCGCGCTCAGCGTCAGCGCGTCGGCAGGAGCGGCCGCGCCGTCCGGTCCGTTCAGGGTCGCGGCCAGGTCCAGCGTCACCGGCTTGTCGCCGAGGTTGCGGTACGTCAGCGTCTTGGTGACCGGCTTGTCGTCGTCGTGCGGCCACACCGCCGTACCGAAGGAGAGGTCGCCGGGCTCCGCGATCACGGTCTGTTTGATGCCCTTGGCAACATTCACCCGGCCGGCGCCCTGCTCGAACGCGGTCTGGTCCGCGGCCGGTTTGGCCGAACCCATCAGCGCGCCCTTGAGCTCGGCGGCCGTCCAGTTCGGGTGCTCCTGGGCGAGGATCGCGGCCGAGCCGGCGACGTGCGGGGTCGCCATCGACGTCCCGTCGAGCCGCAGGTACTGGTCACCGACCGGTTCGCCGATGACCGAGTCCTTCGCCTTCGCCGCGACGATCGACACCCCCGGCGCGGAGATGTCCGGCTTCACCGCGCCGTCGCCGACCCGCGGGCCGCGGCTGGAGAAGTCGGCCAGCCCGTTCTGCTTGTCGACCGCGCCGACGGTCAGCGCGGCGTCCGCACTGCCCGGCGAACCGATCGTGCGCTCCCCCGGTCCCTCGTTGCCGGCCGCGATCACGAACAGCGTGCCGGTCTCGGCGGTCAGCCGGTTCACGGCCTCCTCGAGCGGGTCGATGCCCGGGGTGTCGGTGCCGCCGAGGCTCAGGTTCACGACCTTCGCCTTGATGTCCTTCGCGGCCCACTCCATCCCGGCCAGGATCGCGGAGTCCTGGCAGCTGCCGCCGTCGTCGCAGACCTTGCCGTCGTACAGCCGCGCGTCCGGGGCGACCCCCTTGTACTTGCCGTTCGACGCGGCCGCCGTCCCGGCGATCGTCGAGGCGACGTGGGTGCCGTGGCCGAAGTGGTCGCCGTCCGGGGCGTCGGTGAAGTTCTTCATGCCGACGACCTGGGTGGCCAGGTCCGGGTGCGACTTGTCGATGCCGGTGTCGAGGACCGCGACCGGGACGCCCTTGCCGGTGAACCCGGCCTGCCAGGCGGTCGGCGCGCCGATCTGCGGGACCGACTGGTCCAGCGTGACCTTGCGCTTGCCGTCCAGCCAGACCTTGTCGATGTCCTTGCTGGCCACCACCTTCGCGTCCTTGGTCGCCGTCAGGGCGGCGCCGTTGATCACCGGGAGCTGCCGCTGGACGGTCGTGCCCGGTACGGCGGCGCGCTGGCGGGCCTGGCCGCGGTACGTGACGATCAGCGGCAGCGTGCGGTCGTACCCGTCCTTGAGCAGGCCGGTCACGTCGAACAGCCGGGGGTCCAGCGTCCCCGCGGCCAGGCGGGTGCGGACGTCCGACGGGACGACGTACAGGTGGTTCTGCTCGCGGTACGCGCTGAACGCGACCTTGGTACGGCCCGCGCCGGGCGCGATCGTCGCACGCGCCGGGTCCCCGCCCAGCAGCGTCACCCGGTCGCCGGTGATCAGCGTGACGCTACGGTCCTTCGCCGGTGGTCCTGCTTGGGCAGCTGGTGGTGCGGCGGTCGCCTGGACCGCGGACGCCCCGAGCCCCAGGGCTGCGATCGAGGCGACGGCGGCTACGCCGAGGCGCCTCGATCGTGGTGCGGTTCCCACGATGAGTCCCTCCCGATCGTTGTCCTCACATCGGACCGCACCAGACCACTTACGGAGTGGAGTTGGGCGGCCACTCACCGGTAGATGTCCGGGACCGGGTGAAAGGTTGCCAGGAACACCTGCCACGGCAGGTTCCTGCCTGACTACTTTCTGTCAGGAGGCGATGAGGGTCGGCGACTGCCCGGCAGCGGCGAGGGAGGCCGCGACGAACCCGCTCACCTTCAGTTCGTCGATCAACTCGCGGAGGTAGGCGACGGTCGGCTCGCTCTTGTCCTTCGTCGTCCCCACGGCCTGCTGGATCTGCATGAACCGCTCGTCGATCAGCCGCAGGCCGGGGTGCTCCGCGACGTACTGCGTGATCGGCTGCCGGATCCCGGCCGCGACGTCGAGGCCCTCCGCGCGGAACACGTCGACGCCGTCGGTGCCGCGGACGATCGTCGCCTGCCGCACCGTGCGGGTCAGGTACAGGTCGTACGCCGAGCCCTGCTTCACGCCGATCCGCACCCCCGGGGCATCCACGTCGGCGACCGTGGCGAGCGGGGAGTCCTGCGGTACGGCGAAGACGCCCTCGATCACGACGTACGGCGCGGTGAAGGCCACCTCGGCCGCGCGGGCAGGCTCGATCGCGAGGAAACAGAGGTCGGCCTGCCCGGTCGTCAACGCCTCGAACGACTTGCGCGCCGCGTCGAAACACACCAACTCCAGCGGCAACTCGAGCCGCTGCGCCAGCTCCCGCGCGATGTCGACGGTGATCCCCGCCGGCGCCTCCGCGGTCCCCTGCGCCAGCACCGGATTCCCAAGGTTGATGGAGGCGCGCAGCACACCGGTGGGCGCGAGGTCGGCGGCAACAGTCGTCATACCGGCGACCCTATCCGCGGTCCTGGGCCCGGACCGCGGACGACTGACGGATCTCGTCAGTCGTGGAGGGCGGCCAGCGCGGCTCGTGCTGCCGTGCTGAGCTCGTCGTCCTTGGCCGGGGCGAAGACGGTCGTCGTCGGCGTCGGGTGTGCGCGCAGCAGGCGGGTCCGTTGCCAGGTGGGTGGATGTCCGGCGTCGCTCCGCCCGTTCTGCGCCCGGTCGACCCGGACCAGGCGCGCGAACTCGTGGTCCGGGATCTCGGCCGCGGTGCGCCGCAACGTGTCGAGCGGGTCGCCCGACCGGCCGAAACGGACGGCACGCTCGGCCGCCCGGAAGCAGATCCCGGCCAGCAGGACCCGCTCCAGCGACGACGCGGTCGGCTCGGACCCGACCTGCTCGGCCACCCGGCGGTCGATCCGGTACTCGCGCCGCTGCCGCCCGACCAGGTCGAGACGATGCAGCAGCCGCCAGTACCCGCGGATCGGCGGGCCCAGGACCGCGCTCATGACCTTGACCAGCCGGCTGTGCAGGATCTGGTCGTCGCTGCCCGACCTGATCACGGGGATGCCGCCCATGCTTTCGAGCCGCCCGTCCCCGGCCGAGTCGAGCCTGCCCGGCGTCACGGTCGCCGCGAGTTCGCCGATGATGTGCTGGGCCGCCCCGAGGACCCGATCGTGGACGCCGCGCTGGTCGTCGTACAACGCGTGCGCGAGCGCGGCGTACCGCTCCTGCGGCCCGAGCACGGACCACGCCGGCAGGCCGATCCGGAGCGTCCGGCGGTAACCCCAACCGACCCGGTCGACGGCGATCCGCTCATCGACCGTGACGACGACGTGCTCCAGCCTCGGCGATCCGGTCTGCGCGGCGAGGCGATCGAGTACGTCGTACAACTGCGGCGCCTCCGCCCGGCTCACCGGCTGAGCGCCGTACGGCAGGCGGGTGATGCGCGGCCGGAAGACCGCGGTCAACGCGAACAGCACGACCGCGAACGGCGCGGCGAACCACAGCGGCCGGTAGAACGCGAGCAGGACGATCCCGCCGAGCAGACCGGGCAGCGGCAGGAGCAGGACCGGCAGCGAGAGCAGGAAGGCGCCGAGCGAACGCTCCGGACCGGACGCCGGGCGCTCGGCCAGCGCGTCCGCGAGCTTCCGCTCACGCTCGAACTGCCAGTCAGGTTGCTGCGCGGCGGGCGCCGGCTCCAGGTTCCACTCGCAGTGCCGGCACCAGACGGCGTACCGCCGATCGGCCGGCAACGGCCGGCTGCACTGCGGGCAGTCGACCGTACTCTCCATCGTCATCCCGTCAGGATGCTGCCAACCGGGGTGCAAATCACAGTACTTTCCGTACATCGTGCTGGACGATTACCTGCCCTGATAGGCCCGCCGGTACGCGCCCGGGGTGGTGTGCAGCGCGGCGCGGAACCGGCGGCGCAGGTTGGTCGCCGACGAGAGCCCGACGCGCGCCGCGATCGCCTCGACCGAGAGGTCCGTTTCCTCAAGCAGCACACGCGTTCTGGCAATCCGTTGCGCCAGCAACCACTGCCCCGGCGACATCCCCAGCTGCTCCCCGAACCGGCGCGCCAACGTCCGCTGCGACACGTTCCCCCGCCGTGCCAGATCCTCGACGGTCAACGGCTCACCCAGCCGTTCCCCCGCCCACTCCAGCACCACTCCCAAGGACTCTGCCGGAGCGTTCTCCGCGGAGCGGTACTGCGACTGACCTCCCTCGCGATGCGGCGGCATCACCATCCGCCGCGCCACCCGCGCGGCGTACGCCGCCCCGAGATCCTCACGCACCAGATGCAGACAAAGGTCGATCCCCGTCCCCGACCCGCCGCTGCTCGCCACGTCCCCGTGGTCGACGTACAGCACGTCCGCATCGACCTGCACCGCCGGGAACCGCCGCTGCAGCTCGTCCGCATACCGCCAGTGCGTCGCCACCCGCCGCCCGTCGAGCAACCCGGTCGCGGCCAGCAGGTACGCCCCCGAACAGATACTCACCAGCCGCGCGCCCCGCCGATGCGCGCGCCGCAACGCCCGCAGTACCGCGTCCGACGGCTCCCGGTTGATCGGCAACCACCCCGGTACGACGATCGTGTCCGCCCGGTCGAGCGCCCGCAGCCCCGACCGGACCACCATGTCGAAACCCTCGGTGGTCCGCACGTTCCCCGGCACCTCCGTACACACCCCGAACCGGTACGGCGGATCCCGGAACACCACCGCCGCGCACCCCAACTCGAAGCTCGCCTGCGGAGCGGTGACCAGCGCGACAACCCGGTGCATGGCAGAAAAGTACTCGATAAGGACTATTCAGACACTGGGGATCAGGCTGTGGACAACGGCAGGATCGACCCCATGGAGACCTACGAGTGGGCGTCGGTCGACGACGCACCGGTCCGTGAGTTGTTCCCCGGCATCCGGCTCCGGCCGCTCTGGTCGGGCGCCGTCGCGAAGGCGTACGTGCTGCAGCTGGAACCCGGCTCGACCTGGGAAGGCATCGACGTCCACGACCCCGGCCCCGAGGAGGTGTTCGTCGTCGACGGCGTCTTCAACGACGGCGAACGTGACTACCCGGCCGGTTCGTTCATCCACGCCCCGGCCGGGTCGTCCCACATCCCGCAGTCCGCCGCGGGCTGCACGCTGTTCCTCTTCTACCCCGAGGGTTAGGTGCCGGTACTGCGGAGCTCGGTCGGGGCGCCGTGGACCGCGGGGATCGAGCCGAGCTTGCCGGCCTGGAAGTCCTCGAACGCCTGGACCACCTCGGCGCGGGTGTTCATCACGAACGGCCCGGCCATCGCGACCGGCTCCCGGATCGGGCGGCCGCCGATCACCAGCACGTCGAGGTTCGGCTCGGCCTGCGGCTGCGAGGTCGCGGCCGCGGTACGGATGAAGTCGCCGGGGCCGAAGACGGCCAGCTGACCCTTGCGGATCGGGCGGTGCTCGGCGCCGGCCGTCCCCTGGCCGGCCAGCACGTACACGAGCGAGTTGTAGTCGGGCTGCCACGGCATGACGAGCTCCGCGCCCGGGCTGACCGTCGCGTGCACGAGCGTGATCGGGGTGTGCGTCGACCCGGGCCCGTCGTGGCCGTCGACCGTTCCCGCGATCACCCGGATCAGCGAGCCGCCGTCCTGGGTGGAGAGCAGCGCCGAGTCGCCGCCGCGGATGTCCTGGTAGCGCGGCGGGGCCCACTTGAGCGCCTTCGGCAGGTTCACCCAGAGCTGGATGCCGTGGAACAGGCCGCCGCTCACGACGAGGTGCTCCGGCGGCGTCTCGATGTGCAGCAGGCCGCTGCCGGCCGTCATCCACTGGGTGTCGCCGTTCGAGATCACGCCGCCACCACCGTTGGAGTCCTGGTGCTCCATGATCCCGTCGAGCATGTACGTGACGGTCTCGAACCCGCGGTGCGGGTGCCACGGAGTGCCCTTCGGCTCACCCGGCGCGTACTCGACCTCGCCCATCTGGTCCATGTGGATGAACGGATCCAGGTCGCGGAGGTCGACGCCCGCGAAGGCACGCCGGACCGGGAAGCCCTCGCCCTCGTAGCCGCTCGGCGCGGACGTCACCGACTTCACGGGACGCTCACGCACGACGGCCGGGTCCTGCGGGCTGATCCGGGGCAGGACGGTGATGTCGCTGACGGTCACGGCGGGCATGGTGTGCTCCTCGATCGGTTGGTAGTTCAAGAATAAACTAACTGGTCGAACGGCGGCAAGAGTGGTCCTATTCCCGGCTCACAGGCAGCTCCCAGCCGCCGCCCAGGGTCGTTGGAGTCCCGGTTGGCACCGTCGTCAGTGGAAGCCGTCCCGCGAACTGGAGATGATCATGACGACGCTGCTCGACCGCCCCGTGGAACCTCAGACCCCGATCCAGCCACCCGGCCGGCTGCGGCGGTTGGTGCGCGCCCCGTCCGGCCAGTCGGCGTACGTCCGGCCGGCGGCGCTGGCGATGCTGATCGGTACGGCGTTCCTGTACCTGTGGAACCTGACCGCGTCCGGGTACGGGAACAGCTTCTACGCCGCCGCCGTACAGGCCGGGACGCAGAGCTGGAAGGCCTGGCTGTTCGGGTCGCTCGACGCCGGGAACGCGATCACCGTCGACAAACCGCCGGGCGCGCTGTGGGTGGCGACGGCGTTCGCGCGGGTGTTCGGGTTCAACAGCTTCACGGTGCTCGCGCCGCAGGCGTTCATGGGGATCGCCGCGGTCGGGCTGCTGTACCTCACGGTCCGCCGGGTCGCGGGGCCGGTCGCCGGGCTCGTTGCCGGGAGTGCGTTGGCGTTGACGCCGGTCGCCGTACTGATGTTCCGCTTCAACAACCCGGATGCGTTGCTGGTGTTGCTGCTCGTCGCGGCGGCGTACTGCGTCGTCCGGTCGTTGGAGCGGGCGTCGGTGCGGTGGCTGATGCTGGCGGGAGTGGCGATCGGGTTCGCGTTCCTGACGAAGATGGGGCAGGCGTTCCTTGTACTGCCGGCGTTCGGGCTGGTGTATCTGATCGCGGCGCCGACGTCGTTGGGCAAGCGGGTGGTGCATCTCGTCGGTGCTGCTGGTGCGGTGGTCGTGAGCGCCGGGTGGTACGTCGCGCTCGTGGAGCTGTGGCCGGCGTCGAGTCGCCCGTACATCGGTGGGTCGACCAACAACTCGCTGCTGGAGCTGGCGCTCGGGTACAACGGACTGGGGCGCCTGCTCGGCGGATCCGGGAACGGCGGCGGGGGTGGCGGCGCCGGGGGTGGCGGGAACACCGGGTTCGGTGGCAGCACCGGGATCACCCGGATGTTCGGCGACGCCTTCGGAACCGAGATCTCCTGGTTGTTGCCGGCGGCACTGATCGCGTTGGCCGGCGGGCTCTGGCTCCGGCGCCGGGCACCGCGCACCGACCTGCTGCGCGCCGGGATCGTCCTGTGGGGCGGGTGGCTGCTCGTCACCGGCGCCGTCTTCAGCTTCATGAGCGGGACGATCCACCCGTACTACGCGGTCGCGCTGGCGCCGGCGATCGCCGGACTGGTCGGCACCGGCGTCTGGCTCGGCCGGAAACACCGGCGGTTGCTTGCGGCAATGATCCTGCCGACGGCGGTGTGGGACTACGTCCTGCTGACCCGGACACCGACGTTCGCCCCGTGGGCGAAGTACGCGATCGTCGCCGCCGGCGTCCTGGCGACCCTGCTGCTCCTGCTGGGGCAGCACCTCCGCCGGGCACTCCCCGCGGTCATCCTCACCGGCGCGCTCGCCCTCGGCCTGGGCACGACGGCGTACGCCGCCGCCACCGCCGCCCAACCGCACAACGGCTCCATCCCCACCGCCGGCCCCACCTCATCCGCCATGGGCGGCGGAAGCCCCGGAGGCGGAATGCGAGCGCCCACCAACAGCACCGGCACCCCGCCCACCAACTCCACCCCGCCAGGCTCGACCAACTCGACCGGCTCTACCAGAGGTGCCGGAATGGGCGGCGGGATGGGCGGCGACGCGACCGCCGGCAGCGAACTGACCGCCCTCCTCGCCAAAACCACCACCCCCTGGGCCGCCGCCACCAGCGGCTCCCAGTCCGCCGCCTCCCTCGAACTCGCCACCGGCAAGTCCGTCATCGCCATCGGCGGCTTCAGCGGCACCGACAACGCCCCCACGCTCGCCCAGTTCAAACAATGGGTAGCCGAAGGCAAGATCGCGTACTACATCGCCGGCGGCCCGGGCGGCGGGCAAGGCGGCCCTGGCGGCGGCTCGTCCGCAGCCAGCGAGATCCAGTCCTGGGTCCAGTCCAACTACACCGCCACCACCGTCGGCAACACGACCGTCTACAAGCTCACCTCCTGATTCCGGTGAACGTCCAGCCCATCACAATCGCCGCGACGGCGCGGTCCCCCGCTCAGCCGCCCGTCGCGGCGCCGATTGTGATGGCCTGGCGGTGCGGGACCAACCGCCGAACCCGGGCATGGGAGACTTTTCGGGTGACGGCGCAGATTCTGGATGGCAAGGCGACGGCAGCAGCGATCAAGGACGAGTTGAAGGTCCGGGTCGCGAAGCTGGCCGAACAAGGCGTGGTCCCTGGGCTCGGGACGATCCTGGTCGGGGACGACCCGGGCAGCCGGGCGTACGTGGCCGGCAAGCACCGCGACTGCGCGGCGGTCGGGATCTCCTCGATCCAGGTCGAGCTGCCGGACACCGCGACCCAGGACGAGATCGCGGCCAAGGTTCGCGAACTCAACGAGAACCCGGAGTGCACCGGCTTCATCGTCCAGCTCCCGCTCCCGAAGCACGTCGACACGAACACGATCCTCGGACTGATCGACCCGGCCAAGGACGCGGACGGCCTGCACCCGGTCAGCCTCGGCAAGCTGGTTCTCGGGCAGGACGGCCCGCTGCCGTGTACGCCGAAGGGCTGTGTCGAGATCCTCCGGCGGTACGACGTACCGATCGCCGGCGCGCACGTGGTCGTCGTCGGGCGCGGTGTGACGGCGGGGCGGCCGATGGGGCTGCTGTTCACCCGGCGGAGCGAGAACGCGACCGTGACGCAGTGCCACACCGGGACGAAGGACCTGGGCGCGGTGGTGCGCACCGGCGACATCGTGATCGCGGCGGCCGGTTCCGCCGGGCTGATCACGGCGGACATGGTGAAGCCCGGCGCGGTCCTCCTCGACGTCGGCACCAGCCGCAGCGCCGAGGGCAAGATCGTCGGCGACATCGACCCGGCGGCCCGCGAGCAGGCGTCCTGGATCGCCCCGATGCCCGGCGGCATCGGCCCGATGACCCGCGCGATGCTGCTCAGCAACGTGGTGGAGGCCGCCGAAGCGGCCCTCCCCCGGTGAACCGAACAGGTGTGACGTGCTGATGGCAGGTGAGACCCAGCGCCGAAGCCAGTGGCCGCTGGCTCTGACGCTCCTGGTCGCACTGACCGGGCTGGTCGTCCTCTGGTTCTACAACTGGCGCAACGGCGTCCTCATCTTCGCCGGCTCCGTAGGCCTGGCCGGCCTCCTCCGAGCCACCCTCACCGACACCAAGGCCGGCCTCCTGCACGTCCGCAGCCGCATGTTCGACACCACCTTCCTCTTCCTCACCGCCGCCGCCATCGCCGTCCTCGGCCTGATCGTCCCGAACTGATCCACGACGTACCGTCGTCCATGCACAAATCGATCGCAACCGGGGGGGAACACCGTGGTCCCGGCGGTGCTGGCGCTGGAGAGCAGCGGCTACCGCGTCCGCGAGCTCGAGAACGGCCTCCTCGAGGCGTCATCCGACGACGGGACGTACGTCGCCGAGGATCCCATCGCATTGCTGGGCTTGATCAAGCTCGTCGAACTACGCACCTGGTCATGGCAAGCCGACGACGAGGAGATCGACACCACGCTGAACCGCCTCGGCTGGAACCGATAACCACCTGCGCACCTGCCCCGGAGGCGGAATACTCGGGCGGATGGTGACGATCCGGAGTGCGGTGGGTGCGGACGGGGGCGAGGTTGCGCGGGTCTACGTGGACTCGTGGAACGACGGGTTCGGCGAGCTGATGCCTCCGGCGGTGCTGGACGCGCGACGGATCGCGCAGTGGACGGCAACTGTTGCCGACGGCAACTGGTGGGTAGCCGAGCTGGACGGCACCCTCGCCGGCTTCGTGGGCATCGGCCCAAGCCGCGACCCGGTCCATCCGACCCTCGGCGAACTGGACACGATCGCCGTCGACCGCCCGTACTGGCGCCAGGGCGTCGGCACCGCCCTGATGACGAAGGCCCTCGAAGAGCTGGCCGAGCAGTACGACGAAGCCATCCTCTGGACGCTGGCGAACTACCCGCAGGGGCAGAGGTTCTACGAGCGGACCGGCTGGGTCCGGTCCGGTGAGACGCGGGACGACGGACACCAGGTCGCCTACCGGCGTACGTTCAACTGAGGATGACGAGGCCGGATCGAGCCCCCACGAGCGGGGCCCGATCCGGCCTTTTCGGTTAGTGGAAGAAGTGGCGGGTGCCGGTGAAGTACATGGTGATGCCGGCCTTGGTGGCGGCTTCGATGGCGGCTTCGTCGCGGATGGAGCCGCCGGGCTGGACTACGGCTTTGACGCCGCCTTCGATCAGGACCTCGAGGCCGTCGGGGAAGGGGAAGAAGGCGTCGGACGCGGCGACCGAGCCGGGGCCGCGGTCGGCGGCGCGGGAGACGGCGAGGCGGCAGGAGTCGACGCGGTTGACCTGGCCCATGCCGACGCCGACCGAGGCGCCGTCGGAGGCGAGGAGGATGGCGTTGGACTTGACGGCGCGGCAGGCCCTCCAGGCGAAGGCGAGGTCGGCCAGGACCTCGGGCGAGGCCGGTGAACCCGCCGCCAGGGTCCAGGTGGACGGGTCGTCGCCGGGGGCCTGGAAGCGGTCGCGGTGCTGGAGGAGCAGGCCGCCGCTGATCGCGCGCATCTCGACGGTCTCGTTGGCCGAGACCTCCGGCGCCACGAGCAGGCGGATGTTCTTCTTCGCCTGCAGGATCTCGGCGGCGCCGTCCTCGAACCCGGGCGCCACCAGCACCTCGGTGAAGATCTCCGCGACCTGCTTGGCGAGGTCGACGGTGACCGGGCGGTTCGTCGCGATCACGCCGCCGTACGCCGACACCGGGTCGCACTCGTGGGCGCGGCGGTGGGCCTCGGCGATGTCCTTGCCGACGGCGATGCCGCACGGGTTGGCGTGCTTGATGATCGCCACCGCGGGCTCGGCGAAGTCATAGGCGGTACGCCGGGCCGCGTCCGCGTCGACGTAGTTGTTGTACGACATCTCCTTGCCGTGCAGCTGCTCCGCCGCCGCGAGGCCGCCGCGGCCGTTCAGGTACAGGGCGGCCGGCTGGTGCGGGTTCTCGCCGTACCGCAGGACCGCGGACTTGTCCCAGGACGAGCCGACCCAGGCCGGGAAGCCGGAGCCCTCGCTGGAGTCCGTGAGCACGTTGCCCATCCAGGACGCGACCGCGATGTCGTACTCCGCCGTGTGCACGAAGGCCGCGGCGGCCAACCGGGCCCGCTCCTCGAGCGAGAAGCCGCCCTCCTCGATCGCGGTGTAGAGCGCGTCGTACTGCGCGGCGGACGTCACGACCGCGACGTTCGCGTGGTTCTTCGCGGCGCCCCGGACCATCGACGGGCCGCCGATGTCGATCTGCTCGATGCACTCGTCGACCGACGCGCCGGAGGCGACCGTCTCGGTGAACGGGTACAGGTTGCTGACCAGCAGGTCGAACGGCTCGACCCGCATCTCCTTCAGCTGCTCGACGTGCTCGGGACGGCGCACGTCCGCGAGCAGGCCGGCGTGCACCATCGGGTGCAGCGTCTTCACCCGCCCGTCCAGGCACTCCGGGAACCCGGTCAGCTCCTCGACCTTGGTCACCGGTACGCCGGCCGCGGCGATCCGGGCCGCGGTGGAGCCGGTCGACACCAGCTGGACACCGGCGGCGTGCAGCGCCGTGGCGAGCTCCTCCAGGCCGGTCTTGTCGTAGACGCTGATCAGCGCGCGGCGGATCGGCCTGCGGTCGGTGCTCACTTCAGTCGAACCTTTCGTCCGGTGATGGTCCAGCCGTCGCGGACCAGCCGGCCGACCCACTCCACCAGCTGGCGGCGTTCGACCTCCTTGATCCGCTCGGTCAGGGTTTCTTCGGTGTCGTCGTCCGCGACCGGGACCACGACCTGCGCGATGATCGGCCCGGTGTCGACGCCGCCGTCCACGAAGAACAGCGTCGCCCCGGCGACCTTCACGCCGTACTCCAGCGCGTCCCGGGGACCGTGGATCCCGGGGAAGGCGGGCAGGAGCGCGTTGTGGGTGTTGATGTAGCGGTCGCCGAACGCGCCGAGGAAGTCGTCGCCGACGAGCTTCAGGAAGCCGGCCGAGACGACCAGGTCGGGCTTGTACTCCGCGACCGACGCGGTCAGCGCGCGGTCCCAGTCGGCCCGCTCGGCGTACTCCTTGACCTTGTGGACGAACGTCGGCACGCCCGCGGTCGCGGCCCGGTCGAGCCCGGCGATGCCGTCCCGGTCGGCGCCGACCGCGACGACCTGGGCGCCGTACGCCGGGTCGGCGCAGGCGTCCAGCAGGGCCTGCAGGTTCGACCCCGACCCCGAGACGAGCACGACGAGGCGCGCAGAACCGGAGTCAGAAGAAGCGGCAGTCACGCCCGGAAGCCTATCTCCCGGTACCCGCCCGGCCGTCAGGTGGTTGGGGCGTCAGCGTCCTTCGAGCGGCGGGCGGCGACCACCGCGGCGGTGACGGCGGCGCCGATGGCCATGCCGGCGACCAGGACGCCGGCGGCGGGGAGGGCGTTCGGTACGCCGACCACGGACAGCCGCCCCGGTCCGGCCGAGCCGCCGGACAGCGCCAGCAGCGCGAACAGCACGATCCCCGCGAGCACTGCCGCGATCCCGCCGCGGAGCGCGAACGCGTCCCAGCCGAGCGCGTCGGCGTCCCGCTCCGCGAGGCCCCGGCGCGCGACGACCAGGCCCGCGACGACCCCGGCGAGCAGCGGCACCAGCGCGGTCAGCGCGAGCAGGTACGTCGGCGTCGACCCGTCGGCCGGTACGGCGGCCAGCAGCGGCAGCGCCGGGAGGCTGCCCACGTTCACGCCGGTCGGCGCGATCGTCGTACCGGTCCCGAGCTGGAACCCGGGCCCGGCGAGGAACGCGACGACGTACAGCACCATGTTCGGCACCAGCATCAGGCAGATCGCGAACAGTACGACCGAGCCGATCACGCCGGCGTCGAGCAGCTCGAGCATCCCGGTGATCCGGGAGAAGTGGATCGCGAGCAGTACGGCGTACAGCAGCGCGGCCAGTGCGACGATCGTGAGCACCGCGGCGAACGCGGCCGGTACGGCGTCCCGCAGCCCGGCCGGGGTGGCGTCGGCGAGGTCGTGGCCGGCGCCGGACTCGACGATGATGCCCGCGAGACCGGCGACCAGCGCCAGCGAGAACGCGCCGAGGAACCCGGACAGCGGCGACACCTTCAGCGGGCCGTCCGCCGTGAGCAACGCCACGATCAGCCCGCCGAGGCCGTAGACGGCGGCGAACCCCAGTGCGAGACCGATCAGTTCCTTGGTCCGGTCGGCGCCGCTGGAGCGGGTCGCGGACTTGCCGCCGCGGTACAGGCACCAGGCGAAGAACAGGGTGAGGCCGAGCGGCGCGACGCTGATCCGGCCGGTGCCGAGCGTCACCCCTGCCTTGTGCGCGACCAGCCAGGCCGCGGCACCTGCCCGGACCGCTCCGGAGGCGCCGCCGAAGGTCGCGCCCAGCCAGCCGATCACCGCGACCGCGGCACAGGTCAGCAGGCCGGTGAGCAGGCAGGCTCCGGCGGAGATCACGGCCGCCACCGGCAGCGGTTTGCTCTGGGCGGTGATCTCCGACGTCGGCGTCTCACCGTCCCGCGCGCCCGGGCGGCTCAGCATGTCGGTCATCTGGCTCCCATCGTCTCCCCGGTCCCGGACCTGACTCGTCCTGACACGCCGGATGTGGGAGACTTCAGCCCGCCTGCTCACCCTCGGTCTCCGCGTGTTCGCCTGGTGGTAGCTGAGTGGGGGCGGTATGGATCCACCCGGTACTGTCAGGTGGAATCAGTCAGGAGGTCGAGCTTTGGCCGGTTCCCACCGTGGACAACGCGGCGGCACCCGCGCCGCTGCCCGGGAGGCGCGGCGCCAGCAGGCACGCAAGCGGAACCAGACGATCGCGGCAGGCGCCGCGGTCGTGGTCCTGGTCGGCGGCGGCGGTGTCGCGGCACTGAACGCGTTCGGCGGCGACAAGGGGTCCGGGCCGAAGGCCGGCAGCAGCAGCCCGACCGACGACAAGTCCAGCCAGTCGAACGTGCTGTCCGACGACAAGGTGCTGCTGGACGCGGCCGCGGCGAAGACGCTCGGCGCGACCGGCGCCTGGAAGATCACCGGGACCGCCAGCGGCGACTCGGCGCCGGACACCTCGTTCGCGTGCCAGCTGCAGCGGTTCGCCGACCCGAGCGGCCTGCGGACCTGGGTCCGCACCCTGCAGAACCCGACCACCAAGGACACCGCGGTGCAGTACATCGACGTGTCCAACGACAAGGCCACGGCCGCGAAGACGTACAACACGGTCGTGCACTGGCTCAGTCAGTGCACCACGCCGCAGACCCGGTTGTCGGCCGGGTACGTGACCTCCGGCGTCGGCCAGACCGGCGTGATCGCGGTCTTCGGGCAGGTCCCGGGCGCGAAGACGACGAAGTACCGGACCGTCTCGGTGACGCTGTCGGGGCAGGCGACGATGGTCGTCGAGCACGACACGACCGCCGCGACCCCGCCGAAGCCGGACGTGGTGCTGGCCACCACGACCGCGGCCGCGAAGAAGATCTGCGCCGAGACCGGCGGCTGTGCGACCGGCGCGCCGGTGGCGAAACCGGCCCTGCTGCCGAACACCGACAACCCGGGATTCATGGCCCCGGTCGACCTGCCGCTGATCGCCCAGGTCGACAAGCCGTGGGTGAGCGCCTCCGCGCAGCCCGGCGACGGCACCGGCTGCGAGAAGCTCGGCCTGAAGAAGGCGAAGCCGACGAAGGTCGGCACGATCACGTACGTGGCGCCGGAGGCGAAGGTGCCGACCGAGTTCGGCATGGACGACACCGTGCTGAAGTTCGCCAGCACGGCCGCCGCGTCGGACTTCGTCGCCAAGGTCCGGAAGAACGTCGACGCCTGCGAGAAGAACGTCTCGAACGCGAAGGTCGAGTCCACCGGGACACTGAAGACCAGCACGATCTCCGGCAAGAGCTGGACCGCGACGTACGACAGCGGCGACGGCAAGAAGTACCACTACCGGATCGGCATCGCCGGCTCCGGCGACCGGGCGGTGTACCTGCTGTTCCCGGTGCTGAAGGACCTGGACCTGACCGACGCCGCGTTCAACGAGACGCTGGCCCGCGCGGTCGACCGCTCGGCGGCCTACAAATAGGAAACGGGACCCACCCCCGAGGGGGCAGGTCCCGTTCGCCGGGCCGTACTACTTGCTCAGGCCCTGCATGATCTCGCGCATCAGGTTGGCGGTCTCGGTCGGCGTCTTGCCGACCTTCACGCCGACGGCTTCGAGGGCCTGCTGCTTCGCGGCCGCCGTACCGGACGAGCCGGAGACGATCGCGCCGGCGTGACCCATGGTCTTGCCCTCCGGTGCGGTGAAGCCCGCGACGTACCCGACGACCGGCTTGGTCACGTTCTCCTTGATGAACGCGGCCGCCCGCTCCTCGGCGTCGCCGCCGATCTCACCGATCATCACGATCGCGTCGGTGTCCGGGTCGTCCTGGAACGCCTGCAGCGCGTCGATGTGGGTGGTCCCGATGATCGGGTCGCCGCCGATCCCGATCGCGGTCGAGAACCCGAAGTCCCGCAGCTCGTACATCATCTGGTACGTCAGCGTGCCGGACTTCGAGACCAGGCCGATCCGGCCCTGGCCGGCGATGTCGGCCGGGATGATGCCGGCGTTCGACTCGCCCGGGGTGATGATGCCGGGGCAGTTCGGGCCGATGATCCGGGTCTTGCCGGACGCCTGCGCGGCGGCGAAGAACGCGGCGGTGTCGTGCACCGGCACCCCCTCGGTGATCACCACGACCAGCGGCACCTCGGCCTCGACGGCCTCCAGTACGGCGTCCTTGGTGAACTTCGGCGGGACGAAGATGACCGACACGTTCGCGCCGGTCTCCTTGACCGCGTCGGCGACCGTGCCGAACACCGGCACCGCCTTGCCGTCGAAGTCCTGGCTCTGGCCGGCCTTGCGCGGGTTCACGCCGCCGACGATGTTGGTGCCGGAGGCGAGCATCCGGGTGGTGTGCTTGGTGCCCTCGGAACCGGTCATGCCCTGGACGATGACCTTGCTGTCCTTGGTCAGGAAGATAGACATTGTTCGGCGATCCCTTACTTCGCAGCCAGCTCGGCGGCGCGCTTGGCGGCGCCGTCCATCGTGTCGACCCGCTCCAGACCGGCGAGGCCCGCCTCGTCGAGGATCCGGCGGCCCTCCTCGGCGTTGTTGCCGTCCAGCCGGACGACCAGCGGCTTGGTCACGGCCTCGCCGCGCGAGGCCAGCAGCTCGAACGCCTGCACGATGCCGTTCGCGACCGCGTCACAGGCGGTGATGCCGCCGAAGACGTTCACGAACACGCTCTTCACCTGCTGGTCGGAGATGATGATCTCCAGCCCGTTCGCCATCACCTCGGCGCTCGCGCCGCCGCCGATGTCGAGGAAGTTGGCCGGCTTCTGGCCGCCGAACTCCTCACCCGCGTACGCCACGACGTCCAGGGTCGACATGACCAGGCCCGCGCCGTTGCCGATGATGCCGACGGACCCGTCGAGCTTCACGTAGTTCAGGTTCTTCGCCTTGGCCGCCGCCTCCAGCGGGTCGGCCGCGGTGACGTCCTCGAACTCGGCGTGCTCCGGGTGCCGGAAGTCCGCGTTCTCGTCCAGCGTGACCTTGCCGTCCAGCGCCTCGACGTTGCCGTCCTCGAGCTTGACCAGCGGGTTCACCTCGACCAGCGACGCGTCCTCGGCGATGAACACCTCGTACAGCTTGACGATCTCCGGGACGACGGCGTCGATCACGTCGGCCGGGTACTTCGCCGCGGTGGCGATCTCCCGCGCCTTCGCCTCGTCGACACCCTTGGCCGGGTCGATCGAGATCTGCGCGACCGCGTCCGGGTTGGTGTGCGCGACCTCCTCGATCTCCATGCCGCCGGCGGCGGAGGCGATGCAGAGGTAGTTGCGGTTCGCCCGGTCGACCAGGAACGAGAAGTAGTACTCCTCGGCGATCGCCGCGGCCGGGACGATGTTCAGGATCTTGACGACATGACCCTTGATGTCCAGCCCGAGGATCTCGCGGGCCTTCTCCTCCGCCTCGTCCGGGCTGCTCGCCAGCTTGACGCCGCCAGCCTTGCCGCGGCCGCCGGTCTTGACCTGGGCCTTGACGACCACCCGGCCGCCGATCTTCTCGGCTGCCGCGCGTGCTTCCTCCGGAGTCGTGACGACCTCACCCACGGTCGTCCGCACCCCGTGCTTGGCGAAGACCGTCTTCGCCTGGAATTCCATCAGATCCACGAGTGTGGTCCCTCTCTCGCCTGTACGGATTCCTGACACTAGCCACCCTTGCGCTCGGAGCAACAGCCGGGGTACTGGCTGAGACGACTGTCACAGGCTCCCGCCGCACCGTGCGAGGCTTGTCCGCATGACCGATCCTCAGAGCAGACCAGCTGACGACTGGTGGCGTAGTGCCGTCGTTTACCAGGTGTACCCCCGTTCGTTCGCCGACGCGGACGGTGACGGGACGGGCGACGTGAACGGGATCCGCGCGCGGCTGCCGTACCTCGCCGACCTCGGCGTCGACGCGCTCTGGATCAGCCCCTGGTACCCGTCCCCGCTGCTCGACGGCGGGTACGACGTGGCCGACTACCGCGACATCAACCCGGAGTTCGGCACCCTCGCCGACGCCGACGCGCTGATCGCGGAGGCGCACGCGCTCGGCCTGCGGATCCTGATCGACCTGGTCCCGAACCACTGCTCCTGGGAACACCCGTGGTTCAAGGCCGCGCTGGCCGCCGGGAAGGGCTCGCCGGAGCGCGACCTGTTCTGGTTCCGGGACTCCGCGGACGGCAAGCCGCCGACGAACTGGCCGGCGGCGTTCGGCGGGCCGGCATGGCAGCAGATCGACGACGGGCAGTGGTACCTGCACCTGTTCGACATCTCCCAGCCGGACTGGAACTGGGAGCACCCGAAGGTGATCGAGGAGTTCGACTCGATCCTGCGGTTCTGGTTCGACCGCGGGATCGACGGGTTCCGGATCGACGTCGCCGACTCGATGGCGAAGGACCCGGCGCTGCCCGACGTACCGCTGGAGAACGGCGAGCCGACCCGGGAGAAGTACGTCGGGAACCCGTTCTACGACCAGCCCGGCGTGCACACGATCCACCAGCGCTGGCGGGCGATCGCCGACGAGTACGCCGACACGCCGCAGGGCCCGCGGGTGTTCGTGGCCGAGGCGTGGCTGTCGCCGGCCGAGCGGCTCGCGCAGTACGTGCGGTCGCACGAGCTGCACTCCGCGTTCAACTTCGACGCGCTGCGGGCCAGGTGGGACGCGAAGGAGCTCCGCGAGGTCATCGACCACACGACGGAGAACCTGTGGGCGGTCGGGGCGCCGGCGACCTGGGTGCTGAGCAACCACGACACGATCCGGCACCGCACGCGGTACGGACGGGAGCTGAAGGACGCGCTCGAGGGTGCGGGCGTCGTACCGACGGATCTCGCGCTCGGTCTGCGCCGGGCCCGGGCCGCGGCGCTGCTGGAGCTGGCGCTGCCGGGCGGGGCGTACATCTACCAGGGTGATGAGCTCGGGCTGCCAGAGGTGGAGGACCTGCCCGAGGACAAGCTCGACGACCCGACGTGGGAGCGCTCCGGGCATACGGTCCGCGGCCGGGACGGCTGCCGGGTCCCGATCCCGTGGTCCGGCGCGGAACCGCCGTACGGCTTCGGGTCTGGGACCGGGCAGCCCTGGCTACCGCAGCCGGCCGGCTGGGCGCCGCTGACCGCCGAGGCGCAGGTGGACGACCCGGAGAGCCACCTGAACCTCTACAAGGCGGCGCTGCGGATCCGTCGCGAACACCCCGCACTCGGCGAAGGCCGGCTCGTCTGGGACACCGAGGCGCCCGAGGGCGTCCTGTCGTTCACCCGCGACCCCGGCTTCCGCTGCGTCGTCAACGTGAGCGACAGCCCGGTCACACTGCCCGAGCACAGCAAAGTCCTGCTCTCCAGCGAACCGGTCACCGACGGTGAACTCCCGCCGGACGCGACCGCCTGGCTGAGCAACTGAGAACAGAAACGGCCGGAGCCTGTTGGCTCCGGCCGTTTTCTGTTCAGCGGTAGCGGTCGCGGTCCCGCCGGTCCTGGTCCTCCCGGTCCCGGCGGTCCCGGTCCTCGCGATCGCGCCGGTCCCGGTCCTCACGATCCCGGCGGTCCCGGTCATCGCGGTCCCGGCGGTCCTGCTCGCGACGGAACAGGCTCACTTGACGCCACCCGCCGTCAGACCGGCGACGATCCGGCGCTGGAACAGCAGCACCGCGATCACCAGCGGAATCGTGACCACCACGCCGGCGGCCATCTGACTGCCGAACGGCTGGTCTCGGCCGGTGGTACCGGTGAACTGCGAGATGATCACGTTCGCGGTCTGGATCGACTTCTTGTTGGTCATGCTCAGCGCGATCAGGAACTCGTTCCAGGCCGCGATGAACGTGATGATCGCGGTCGTGAACACACCCGGTGCCGCCAGCGGGATGATCACCTTGCGGAACGCCTGAGCCGGCGTACAGCCGTCCACCATCGCCGCCTGCTCGAGCTCCTGCGGCATCTGCCGGAAGAACGCGGTCAGGTTCCACACCGCCAGCGGCAGCGCGAACGACAGGCTGGGCACGATCATCGCCTGGTAGGTGTTGATCCAGTGAATGTTCACGAACAGCTTCAGCAGCGGCACGACCAGCGAGATGCCCGGGAACATCGACGTCGTGATGATGATCGCCAGCACGATGTTCTTGCCCCGGAAGTCCAGCCGGGCCAGCGTGTACGCCGCGATCATGCCGATGATCAGCGTCAGGATCGTCACCGACCCGGCCACGATCAGGCTGTTCAGCAGGCCCCGGCCGAAGCCGTTCGAGCCGCTGAACACGTCCTTGAAGTTCTGGAACGAGAACGGTGCCGGGATCGGCGCGTTCGAGAACTGGTCGGACGGGCGCCGGAACGCCGAGACCAGCATCCAGTAGAACGGCGCCAGGCAGTAGATCACGATGATCGCGACGCCGAGCAACGGCAGCCAACGCTTCAGGAACGCGTTCTCGCCGGCCCGCACCTGCGGGGTTTCGCTCGCCATCAGACAGCCCTCCCTGAACCGGACGCGGCGCCCAGCGTGACGGCGGCCGAGCCTGCCGCGGCACCGGCGCCACCGTTCTTCTTCCGGCGACCGCCGGACTTCTTCGACGCCCGCGCCTCACCGATCACGTCGGCGCCGAGGATCTTCACGAACATGTACGCGACCACCGCGACGTAGACGAACAGCACGAACGCGTACGCCGCCGCCGGTCCGTACCTGACGTTGAACGCCTCGTCGTACGCCAGCATCGACAGCGTCTCGACGGAGTCCTTGTGCGCGCCGACCAGCACGAACGGCAGGTCGAAGATCCGCAGCGTGTCCAGGATCCGGAACAGCACCGCCACCAGCAGCGCCGGCTTCACCAGCGGCAGTGTGATCCGCAGGAACGTCTGCCACGCGTTGGCCCCGTCCACCTTGGCGGCCTCGTAGACCTCGGCCGGGATGGTCTGCAGCCCGGCCAGGACCAGAAGGCCGATGAACGGTGCGGTCTTCCAGGTGTCTGCGATCACGACCGAGAACTTGGCCTGCCAGCCGTCGGTCGACCAGAGCACCTGGGTGCCGATGATCGCGTTGAAGATCCCGTCGGCCTGGAAGACCCACTTCCACAGCAGCGCCGAGATGACGGTCGGGATCGCCCACGGGACCAGGATGCTGGCCCGGACGATGCCGCGGCCCCTGAAGGCCTTGTGCATGATCAGCGCCATCGCGACGCCGAGCACGGTCTCCAGCACGACACAGACGACGGTGAAGAACGTCGTGTTGTAGAACGCGTTCCAGAACCGGTGCCCGGTGTCGCCGCGGAAGATGTCCGCGTAGTTCTTCAGTCCGACCCACTGCGACCCCTGGACCACGAACCCGTTCGCGTCCAGGTGCTGGCCGCTCTGGAACAGTGATTCCCGCAGCGCCGAGATGATCGGGAACAGCACCACCAGGCCCAGCACGATCAGCGTCGGGGATAGCAGCAGCGCGGCCAGCCGGCCGGTGCCCTCGTCGAAGCGCTGCTGGCGCTTCGGTTTCTTGGCCGGTCGTTCCGCGACCGGCGCACTTACAGTCACCTGAGACTCCTTCGTTCCCCGGGTACCACCCGGGCAGGGACGGGCCGGGGCCGGTGCGTGGTCACGACAACTCCACCCACCGGCCCCGGCACGACGATCAGTTCGTGATGAGCGACTGCAGCTTGGTCTGCAGGTCGGACAGCGCCTTGTCCGGCGCGGTCTTCTGACTCAGCGCGTCGTACGCCGCCGCCTGGATGGCCGCGGTGACGTCGCCGTACTTGACCACCCGCGGACGCGGCTTCGCGTTCAGGATCGAGGCCTTCAGCGGGACCAGGTACGGGAACTGCTTGTTCAGGGTCGGGTCGTCGTACAGCGAGGCCCAGGTCGGCGCCTGCGAGGTCGCCTCCAGGTTCGCCTTCTGGCGGGCTTCGCTCGCCATGAAGTTGATGAAGTCGATCGCCGTCGCCTTGTTCTTCGCGAACTTGCTGATCGCGTAGTCGTGACCGCCGAGCGAGGAGACGCCCGGGCCGGTCTTGCCCGGCAGCGGCGCGACCGCGAACTTGCCGGCCACCTTCGAGGAGCCGTCGGTCTTGTTCGCCAGCGCGTACACGTACGGCCAGTTGCGCAGGAAGAGCAGCTTGCCGTCCTGGAAGGCGCGGCGGCTCTCCTCCTCCTTGTACGTGATCGCTTCCTTCGGGATCACGCCGGACTTGAAGTCGTTCACCAGCTCCTCGAGACCGGCCTTGGCCTCCGGGGTGTTGACGTTCGGCTTGCCGTCCTTGTCGACGACCTCACCGCCGGCGGAGTTGACCGCCTCGGAGAAGTTCACCGTCAGGCCTTCGTACTTCTCGAACTGGCCCGCGTAGCAGCCGATGCCCTTGCCGGCCGGGGTCGCCTGCACCTTGGTGCAGTCGGCCTTCATCTCGTCCCAGGTCTTCGGCGCCTCGGCGATACCGGCCGCCTTCAGCAGGTCGGTGCGGTAGTACAGCAGGCCGCCGTCGGACGTCATCGGCACCGCGTACAGCTTGTCGCGGTACTTCGCGGTCTCCACCGTCGCCGGCACCAGCTTGCCGAGGTCCGGGACCTTGTCCTCGGGGATCTGGGTGATCCACTGGTTCGCGGCGAACTCCGAGGTCCAGACCACGTCCATGACCAGGACGCTGTACGCGTCGGACTGCGCCTGCGCGTTCTGCACCATCTGCTGGCGCTGCGCGTCCGCGTCCTCGGGAAGCTCCTTCAGCGTCACCTTCTCGTTCGGGTGCTGCGCGTTCCAGGCATTGAGCTGGTTCTGCAGGTTCCCGGAGGTGTCCTTGCCGCTGGCAAGCGTGATCGGCCCGCGGCCGTCGAGTGCCTCCGCCGAGCTGCCCCCGCTGCTGCTGCTTCCGCTGTCGCCACTACCACACGCGGCGGCAAGCAGCACCAGGCTGCCTGCGACGGCGACGAAGGCCGTCCCACGTGCGTGTGATCGTTCAAACCTCATCGTTTACCTGCCCTCTCCCGATTCGGGACGTCGCTTGGTCCTGCGGTGGTGGGTCGCAGTTCCCCACCGCGCTGCGATCCACCTTGTCCGGACAGTAACCGAGAACGGGCCGATGTGTTCTGAGCCACACACAGCCTGCCGCACGGTCTCTGAAACGGTCAGCCGCATGGCTGTATGCGACCGCGTTTGGGAAGCCCGCACAACCGGGTATTTCTTAACGATTCGGTATTACTGATTAGTAATATCGCTGAAATGGGCAGAGCTGTTCAGAACGGCTACGCGGTCGCAGAAGTGTCCCCGACGTTCGCCCGCACCCACTCGACGATCTCGGTGGTGGTGGCGCCCGGGGTGAAGATCTTGTGGACGCCGAGCTCGGCCAGCGGCTGCAGGTCGGCGTCCGGGATGATCCCGCCGCCGAACACCACGATGTCCTCGGCGTCCCGCTCCGCGAGCAGTTCGCGGACCCGCTTGAACAGGGTCATGTGGGCGCCGGACAGCACCGACAGGCCGATCGCGTCCGCGTCCTCGGCGATCGCGGTCTCGACGATCTGCTCCGGGGTCTGGTGCAGCCCGGTGTAGATGACCTCCATGCCGGCGTCCCGCAGGGCGCGGGCGACGACCTTGGCACCGCGGTCGTGACCGTCCAGACCGGGCTTGGCGACGACGACGCGCAACGGGCTCGTAGCAGGCATGTGGGCAGGCTAACCCGCCCGGTAACTCACGGATAAGACACGGACGCGTGTGTTCGCCCACACGCTCGACGGGAACCGGTTACCGTGGAAAGTGATCGGACCACCGGGGGGTCTGGTTTGGTGAGGAGTCGCCCATGAGCAGTTGGCAGGACGACGTCCGCGGCGCGCTGGACGGACTCGCGTACGGCGCGCGCTCTGCGCTCTCGCCGAGCGTGCTGCACGGCGCGGCGGTCGAGCTCGGCTGGCTGACCACCCATCTCGCGATGTACCCGCTCGGGCTGGTCGGCCGCGCGCCGGTCCTGCCCGCCCGGCTGAACCTCGCCGGCCTCGGCCCGGCCCAGCGCGGCCTGCTGGTCAGCGACGTACGGGCCGCCGGTACGCCGATCCTGCTCGCGCACGGGATCATCGACAACCACACGATCTTCGCGCTGATGCGCCGGCACCTCGTCCGGCGCGGATTCGGCAGCATCCACACGTTCTCGTACTCGCCGCTGACCCTGGACGTACGTCGTACCGCCGAGCGGATGGGGCGGGAGATCGAGGCGATCTGCGAGGCCTCCGGGTCGGACCAGCTCCACGTCATCGGGCACAGCCTCGGCGGCCTGATCGCGCGGTACTACATCCAGCGGCTCGGCGGCGACGCCCGGGTGCACACCTGCGTCACGCTCGGCACGCCGCACCAGGGCACGATGGCGGCGAAGCTGCTGCCGTGGCCGCTGGTCAAGCAGGTCCGGCCGGACAGCGACCTGCTGGCCGAGCTCGACGAGCCGGCACCGGACTGCTCGACGCGGTTCCTGGCGTTCTACAGCGACGTCGACCAGCTGATCGTGCCGCAGCGCCGGGCCCGGATCCGGCACCCCGACCTGCAGGCAACCAACGTCCGGGTGCACGGGGTCGGGCACCTGTCGCTGCCGTTCCACGGGGACGTCGTCCACCGGATCACCGGCGTTCTGGCACATCTCGATGTCGCAACAGAACTGCCTGAGCAGGAAGCCTTCTGAGCGCTTGGAACGGATGCACGTGCAGGCGCGCATGCAAAAGTTTCGTGAAGGAGCCCCCGAAAAGTGGGTGGCGGGGTTTGTCACCCCGTGACCCTTCCGTTATGGTCTGTGAGTCCTCCCGGGGAATAAAGCTCCAGGAGGACGGGCAGATCCCCTCCCCTGTGACCGAAAGGCCACGTTGTGTCCCAGCACCGTGCCGCGGGCGACCGCGTCACGCCCGGCAACGCTGCGCGCAAGAACGGCGCAGGACGTCACAGTGCCAAGCATCGCGTCGCCAGGCGTAACACCCCGAGCAGTACCCAGATCGTCGGACTGACCGCCGCGCTCGCCGCGGCAGCCGGAGCTGTCGGCTTCAGCCACAGCTCCCTGGCGTCACCGACCCAGGCGAACACCGCGGTCAACCTCGCGGCGCTCAGCCTGGACGGCGGCCAGCAACTGTCCGGCATCACCACGGCACGCATCCAGGCGCGCCAGCTCGCCACCCGTGACTCCTCCCGGGTCCAGCTGGCCGACACGACGACCACCAAGAAGGCGTCCGCGGCCAGCCAGCTGGCCAAGGCCCGCGCCGCGAAGCTGAACGCGAGCAAGGCCCTCACCGCCAAGCGGGCGAACGCGCTGGCCCTCGCGAAGGCCAAGGCCGACGCGGCCGAGAAGAAGGCCCGCGAGTCGGCGACCCGCTGTCAGATCATGCTGACCGGCTACCACATCACCGCGACGTTCGGGCAGGGCGGCAACCGCTGGGCCCACAACCACACCGGCCTCGACTTCGCCGCCCCGATCGGTACCCGGATCGGCGCCGTGATGAAGGGCGTCGTGATCTTCGCCGACTGGGCCGGTCCGTACGGCCGTCAGGTCCAGGTCCGGCACGAGGACGGCACCACCACCTGGTACAACCACATGTCGAAGTTCAGCGTGTCGGTCGGCGAGACCGTGTACGCCGGTGACCAGGTCGGCGCGGTCGGGATGACCGGCAACACCACCGGTCCGCACCTGCACTTCGAGGTGCACCCGGGTGGCGGCTCCGCGGTCGACCCCGACCCGTGGCTGCGCAACCACTGCGGCATCAACCCGTACACCGCGATGTGAGCTCACCTCGTCGCTGACCGGCTAAGCTGCGGCGCATGCGCCCGGCTGCCGGCGAGGTCCTGCATTTCTCCGAAGATCCGACCATCGAGATCTTCCGCCCGCACGTCGCGAAGACGGCACGCCAGGAGACGGCGTACGTGTGGGCCGTCGGCCACGATCGTGCGCCCGACTACTGGTTCCCGCGGGAGTGCCCGCGAGCGATGGCCTGGGTAGGGCCGGACAGCACCGCCGAGGACCGCGACCGGATCATCGGCGCCGGCTCCGGGACCCGCGTGCACGCCGTCGAGTACGGCTGGCTGGACGCGATGCGGACCGTCGAGCTGTACGCGTACCGGCTGCCTGCCGGGCTCTTCGTCGCGCACCACGACGTCGCCGTCGTCGCGACCACCGACGTACGGCCGCTGGGGCCGGCGGAGCGGGTCGGAGACCTGTTCGAGCTGCACGAAGAGGCGGGGATCCAGCTGCGGGTACTGCCCCGGCTGCACGACTTCTGGGCCGCGGCGACCACCAGCACGCTGGAGTGGAGCGGCATCCGGATGCGAAACGCCAAGCCGTGACGTACGGCGAGCTCGCGGAGACGTCGTGGGGGTGGGTGCTGGACCAGGTCCGGCGGGACGACGACGGACCGTGGATCCCGGAGGCGTTTGGCGACGAGCAGCCGGGCGAGTACCGGGACGGCATGCACAGCGGGATCGGCGGCCTGGCCCACGTCCTGGCCGAGATCCGGCTGACGCGTGCGTGGACGCCCGCGGAGACGGACCTCGCCGCGGCGATCGGCGACCGGATCCGTACGACGATCCCGGCCGCGACCTGTACGACGTTCTTCGACGGGCTGGTCAGCTCGATCGGCGTACTCACCGCGCTGGACCAGCCCGGCGTGGACGCAGCACTCGCCCGCCTACGCAATCTGCAGACCACGAACGGCTGGCCGGAGAGCTTCCTCGACGAACCGCGCTACACGCCGGGAGCCGTCGCCAACGACGTCACCCTCGGCACCGGCGCCATCCTCCTCGGCTCCCTCTGGGCCTTACGCCAACCGCAGACCGCAGCCGACGAGCCAGCCCGGCCGATCGAGCGGACCACCGGGCGGGCGGAGCCCTCCGCCCCGCCTGCAGAACACGCCCTCCGGGCGGTGGAGTTGCCCGGCGGTGCGAGCACGCCGCCGGGCCTTGCGGAGGGGTCTGCTGTTCGAGCGGTGGGGTTGGCGGAGCGGGCGGTGGGGTTGTTGGTTGGGGAGCGGGAGGAGGTTGCTACTGGTGTGGACTGGCAGTTTGTGTCTCGGCGGTTTCGGAGTGATGAGCCGACGGCGATGCCGAACTTCTCTCATGGGCTGGCTGGGATTGTCGCGGTGCTCGCGGTGGCTGGGGTTGAGCTTGGGCGGGCGGAGCTTGTCGAGTTGGCGCGGCGTGGGGCTGAGCACCTGGTGACGTTGGGGATCACCGACGGCCGCGGGTTCCGGGTGGCGCGGGTGATTCCGTGGGCGGAGCGGCACGGGGACGAGTTCACGTACAACTGGTGCCACGGCGGCGCCGGTACGTCGGCCGCGTTCGCCGCGCTCGAGTACGCCGGCGTACCGTCCGTCGCCGGGGAAACCCCCACCACCTGGCGCCGACGCTGCCTCGACGGCGTGCGGTACTCCGGGATCCCCGAGCGGCTGCACCCCGGCTTCTGGGACAACGATGGCCGCTGCTGCGGTACGGCGGGCGTCGGCGACGCCTTCCTCGACGCCTGGCACCACGACGGCAACGAGCAGCACCTCGACTTCGCCGTACGCATGGGCAACACCCTCGTCGCCCACGCCTACCCCGCCGGCTACTGGCGCTTCGTAGAACACCGCAACGAAGACCCCCTCCTCCCTCCAGGAGTCGGCTGGATGCAAGGCGCGGCAGGCATCGCGGCCTACCTCTTCCGCCTCCAACGAGCCGTAGACGGCGACCACCGCACCGTCCCCCGCATGGAGAACTGGTGGACGCTCCAATGACCAACTACGGCTGGGCCAACTCGATCGACGCCTGGACGATCGCCGTCAGCTCCCGCCCGGACACCCTCCTTGAGGCGTACGGCGTCGAGGAATCCCTCGGCCCCCTCACCTTCTTCGAGGCAGGCGCACTACAAGGCGAGACCTACCCAGACCTCACGTTCCAGGTCCAACTACGCCAGGTCGGCGACTACACGGTCGCGCTGGAGAGCAACGGCTGGACCGGCTCCGTCCCACAGGTCGCCCGGCGGTGCTCGGCCGGGGGGCATTTCTTCAGCGTGTACTGGAACGTGAACGCCCACGGCTGGCTGACCGAGGCCAAGGACGGCCGGATCACGGCACGCTTCGAGTCGTTACACGCGTATCACCCATACGAGGTGCAGTCCGACACGCGGCCCGAGTGGGCGATCGGACCCGAGCCCGAGCCGGGTTCGGCGTACGCGCTGTGCCTCGCTCATCTCGAGGCGCAGACCGGGGTCGTGGTCGAGCAGGCGTGGCTGGGTGAGTCGATGCCGACGTACCGGATCGGTGATCCGGGGGTGCTCTACCCGGACCCCTGGGTCTAGCGCTGCCAGACCTCGGCGGTGGTGAGGAAGGCGGAGGAGCCCGGTCGGTCGGGGGAGCCGTCTACCTGGACGAAGCCGGGGACTGAGGCGCCGCCGATGGAGACGGTTGCGGAGCGGACGGGGGCGATGACCAGGCTGAGGCTGTGGTTTCCGTCGGCGAGTTGGAAGTTGTCGGTGGCGAACAGCCGCCGGTCGAGTACGCCGCCCATCTCGATCTGGATGTCCGCGGCCTTCGCGCTCAACCCGTCGGCGAGGTTCATCGAGACCTGGACGAGGTCCCGCTCGACGGCCGGCTCGTGCCATGGGAGGCCCTGGACCTCGAGGAACGAGCGGACGAAGTACCGCTCAAGCCACGACGCGAGGTCGACGTCCTCGGACACCACCCGGACGATCCCGTCGAACCAGAGCACCACCGCCGTACCGGATCCACGGATCGACCAGTCGACCATCCAGATCGACGCGTACGCCGTGACCTTGCCGTTCTCGTCGAACAGCCGGAGGCCAGGGTTCGCCCCCGCCAGGATGATCCGGCGGTGGGCGGCCGACGACTTGGACATAGGGGCGCGCTTCCGGGAGGGGCCGAAGATTCTTGATTGTCTCAATCTCCGGGTCAGATGCAACGCATATGAGTCAAATCTTTTCCACCGGTGCGTAGCGGAGCAGCAGACGTTTCACACCTTCGGACCCGAAATCGATGTCGGCCTGCGCCTGCTGGCCCTCGCCGCGGACCACCACGACGGTGCCCATCCCGAAGCTGTCGTGCACCACCCGGTCGCCCGGGTTCAGGCTGATCACGGGCTTGTCGGACGCCGTCTTGCGGGCCGGCTCGTATCTGCTCGGGATCCCGCTGCCACGCGTCGTGCCGGTGCCGGACCAGCGGGTGATCGCGGAGTCGTCGCGGCGCCAGTCGAGCAACTCGGCCGGGATCTCCTCCAGGAACCGGGACGGCGGGTTGTGTTGCGGCGCGCCGTACGCCGACCGCACGGCGGCCCGGGAGATCGCCAGCCGCTGCCGCGCGCGGGTGATCCCGACGTACGCGAGCCGCCGCTCCTCCTCGAGCTCCTTGAGGTCGGTCAGCGACCGGGAGTGCGGAAAGACGCCGTCCTCCATGCCGGTCAGGAAGACGACCGGGAACTCCAGGCCCTTCGCGGTGTGCAGCGTCATCAGCGTGACCACGCCCTCGGTGGCCGCGTCCGGGATCTGGTCGGCGTCGGCGACCAGCGCGACCCGCTCCAGGAACGCCTGCAGGTCGGCCGGCTCGCCCGCCGCGGTCCGCTCCTCGACGAACTCGCGGGCCACCGAGACGAACTCGTCCAGGTTCTCCAGCCGGGTCTCGTCCTGCGGATCCGGCGACTTCTGCAGCGCCTCGTGGTACCCGGAGCGGTGCAGCGCGACGTCCAGGATGTCGTCCGGCGGGGCGCCCGAGTCCACCATCGCGGTCAGCTCGTCGAGGATGTCGACGAACGCCTGGACGGCGTTGACCGAGCGGGACGCCATCGCCGGCGCGTCCTGGGCGCGGCGCATCGCCTGCGCGAACGAGATCCGGTCCCGCTGCGCGAGCGCCTCGATCGCGGCCTCGGCGCGGTCGCCGATCCCCCGCTTCGGCTCGTTCATGATCCGGCGCAGCGAGACGGTGTCCTCCGGGTTCACCAGCACGCGCAGGTACGCGAGCGCGTCGCGCACCTCCTTGCGCTCGTAGAACCGGACGCCGCCGACCACCTTGTACGGATGGCCGGTGCGGATGAACACTTCCTCGAAGACCCGGGACTGCGCGTTGGTCCGGTAGAACACCGCGACGTCCGACGGTTTCACGCCGTCGGCGTCGGCGAGCCGGTCGATCTCGTCGGCGACGAACTGCGCCTCGTCGTGCTCGTTGTCCGCGACGTACACCGCGATCTGCTCGCCGGCGCCCTGGTCGGACCAGAGGTTCTTCGCCATCCGGCCCTCGTTGCGGGCGATCACCGCGTTCGCGGCGGACAGGATGGTCTGGGTGGAGCGGTAGTTCTGCTCGAGCAGGATCGTCTCGGCGCCGGCGAAGTCCTCCTCGAAGGCGAGGATGTTGCGGATCGTGGCGCCGCGGAACGCGTAGATCGACTGGTCGGAGTCGCCGACCACCATCAGCTCGGCCGGCGGCGCGGTCGGGCCGTTGTAGTCAGCTGGGTCCTCGCCGCAGAGCTCGCGGATCAGCGTGTACTGCGCGTGGTTGGTGTCCTGGTACTCGTCGACGAGCACGTGGCGGAAGCGGCGCCGGTAGTACTCCCGGACCTCGGGGAACGCCTGCAGCAGGTTGACCGTGGTCATCAGCAGGTCGTCGAAGTCCAGCGCGTTCGCCTGCGCGAGCCGCTCCTGGTAGATCCGGTAGCACTCCGCGTACGTCTCCTCGAGATGGTTCTCCGCCTTCGCGGCGGCCGTCTCGTGGTCGATCAGCTCGTTCTTCTGGGTGGAGATCCAGTTCAGCACGGCGCGCGGGTTGTACCGCTTGACGTCCAGGTCGAGCTCGCGGCAGACCAGCGTCATCAGCCGCCGCGAGTCCGTGTCGTCGTAGATCGAGAACGTCGAGTTGATCCCGAACCGCTTGATGTCGCGGCGCAGGATCCGCACACAGGACGAGTGGAACGTCGAGACCCACATGATCTTCGCCCGCGGCCCGACCAGGTCGACGACCCGCTCGCGCATCTCGGCGGCCGCCTTGTTGGTGAAGGTGATCGCGAGGATCGACCCCGGGTGCGCGTCCCGGGCCGCCAGCAGGTAGGCGATCCGGCGGGTCAGCACCCGGGTCTTGCCCGAGCCCGCGCCGGCCACCACCAGCAACGGCTTCCCGGCATGCACGACCGCCGCGCGCTGCTGCGGATTCAGTCCCTCGAGCAGCGCGTCCGGGTCGGGACGGGACGTCTTGGACTCCTCCAGCGGCACCGGAAGCTCATCAGGCGAGAACAGCGTAGTCATCACCCAACACCTTAGGCGCTCGCCCCGACAGTTTCCGAAAACGAGTCAGCCGAGCAGTCCTTTGCCGATCAGCCGCTGGTTCGCGGCGCTGCGTTCGGCCAGCGGTCCGGGCGCGAACACCGGGTCGTCCAGCGTCGCCGCCAGCACCGGCTCGAGCAGCATCGGCCCGAGCACCAGGAACAGTGCCTGGTACGGCGCCCAGCGCGCGTCGGCCTCGTCGACCGGGCCGGTACGCAACGCACTCAGGTGCCGGCGCGCCCCATCGAGCAGCCGCCGGAACAGGGCGATCCCGGCGGGTCCGCCTTCGAGCAGCACCCGCCGCAGGTAGTTCCGGCGTACCTCGTCCGCGCCGAAGAGCTGGGCGGTCACCTGGCCGAGCGCGGTCAGGTCGTCGGCGTCGAGCGTGGCGAGGCCCTGGTCGAACGTGTCCAGGACGTCCTCGTCGACGGCAGCTCGGAGCCCGTCCTTGGAGCCGTAGTGGTGCCGCAGCAGCGCGTGCGACACGCCCGCCTCGGTCGCGATCGCGCGCGTCGACGTCGCCTCGAACCCGTGCTCGGCGAACAGCTTGAGCGCCGCGAGCCGCAGCCGCGCCCGCGCGGTCAGGTCCGAGGATCGTGCGTCAACCATTCAGGCTCCCACCCAGGCTCGGAGGTACGGGACGCGGCGCAGGCCGGCCGCCAGCAGGAAGCTGACCGGCAGCGCGACCGCACCGACCAGCAGGAACTTCACCAGCGGCGCGGCTGCGAGGTCGCGGACGAGCAACTGCAGTACGACGACCACCGGCACATGCACGATATACACGGTGAACGACGCCGCGCCCAGCCGGGCCAGGCACGCGTTCGGCCGGTTCCCGTACTCGCGGAACAGCACCACCAGCCCGACGCACAACGTCACGCACAGGACGCTCTCGACCGTTGCCCACACCAACGATCGGACGCCGGTACCGCCGGGCGCGTAGAACCGGGACAACGCCGGCAGCGCCGCGTAGTGCGCGACCGCGAGCGCGCCGCCGATCCCCAGGCAGACGTAGCCGGTCCGCCGGGAGACGCCGGTCAGCCAGCCGTACCGGTACGCGAACAGGCCCGCGACGAACAGGCCGCCGTACTGCACGAGGTCGGAGGGCTCCGCCTGGAGGAAGCCGAGGATGCCGATCCAGGTGTCGACCGGCCACTTGATCCGGATCAGGTACGTGCCGAGCGCGATCACCGCGGTACCGGCGACGATCGTCCGGGCGGTCAGCGGCCGCGGCTCCTGGACCACCGGGCGACGCCGGAGCGCGCGCCAACCGGCGTACAGGAGCGCGTACACCAGCAGGTGCTGGAGGAACCACAGGTGGGCGAACGAGAACTCGGGGTAGACGCCGTACGTGCGGTGGTGCAGCCACATCAGCACCGGCACGATCACCGCGACCCCGAACACGAACGGCGCACCGACCCGGCGGAACCGGTCGACCAGGAACCGGCGGCCGCCCTTGCGCTCGTACGACCGCGGCAGCAGGTACGCCGAGATCGCGAAGAACAGGCTCATGAAGAAGGCCCCGTTCACCACGGTGAACCGCTCGAGCGGCTCCCACCGCGCGGCGCCCTGCACGTACCACCAGTCCGGCGGGCCGTACGGCTGCGCGGTGTGGTGCAGGACCACGAGCACGACCAGCCCGAGCTTCAGCCGGTCGAGGTAGTCGAGACGGGTTGACTGTCCACTTGGATCATTTACTGTCCACATGGACAGTATCGTACCCTGCTCGCCATGGATCCGGTGACCCGCTACGACGAGCTGAGCGACCGCGTGTACGCCTTGTACGAGGTCGAGGCGTACGACGAGGCCCTGGAGGTACTGCGGGCCGAGCGCGGCGGACTCGAACCGTGGCGGGCCGAGCTCACGCAGGTGGAGGCGTGTCTGCTCGGGCTCCGCGGGGATGCCGACGAGGCGCTGCGAGTACTGCGGGAGGCGAGTGCGGACGGGGCCTGGTGGGTGCCTGAGGTGCTGGCCGAGGACGACGACCTGGAGGCGTTGCGCGGGCGGCCCGAGTTCGAGGAACTGCTGGCGGTGTCCGGCGCGCGGGTCGCGGACGACGTCGTACCGGCGGTGGTCGACGTACCGGACCGGCCGCGGGGCGTGGTGGTCGCGCTGCACGGCGCGGGGCAGACGGCGGCGCACGCGCGGGCGGACTGGGGCGCGGTGCTGGATCACGGGTATGCGCTGGTGTGCGTGGAGTCGTCGCGGCGGATGTCGCCGAGGTACCGCACCTGGCCCGACCGCGATCAGGCCGCGGCCGACATCGCCCGGGCCCTGCGAGGCCTGCCGGACCTGGACGTACCGACGATCGCCGCCGGGTTCTCCGCCGGTGGGCGGGCCGCGCTCGACTGGGCGCTCACCGCCACGCCGTCGCCGGTCGCCGGCGTACTCGCACTGGCGCCGGCGCTGCGGGAACTGCCGGACGCCGCCGCCAACCCGTTGTCGCCGGCAACCATCTGGATCGGGACCGGCGACGACCTGCGCGAGGTGGTGGACGAGAAGGCCGCCGAGCTGACCGCCTTCGGCTGCACGATCGAGCCGGTGCCGGGGCTCGGGCACGCGTTCCCGGACGGGTTCGGCGAGCTGCTGGCGAAGGTGCTGTAGCGGGCGATTCGCTGACGGCAGAGTTGCCGTCAGCAGAAAAGCTGGGACCGCGGGGCGGGTCCGGCCAGGCTGGGGACATGGCAGAAGACATGAAACCGCCGCTGTTCAACGAGACCGCGCGGCAGCGGTTGCTCGAGCAGCGCATCGTCGTACTGGACCGGGTCCTCGACGACGACAACGGGACCCTGCTGGCCACCCAGATCCTCTCCCTCGCGGCCGAGGATCCGAAGACCGACATCGCGCTCTGGATCCACTCGCCCGGTGGTTCGGTGCCGTCGATGCTGGCGATCCGGGACGTGATGCGGCTGGTGCCGTGCGACGTGTCGACGCTGGCGATCGGGCTGGCCTGCAGCGCGGGGCAGTTCCTGCTGTCGGCCGGTACGCCGGGCAAGCGGTACGCGCTGCGGCACGCCCGGGTGCTGATGCACCAGGGCTCGGCCGGGATCGGCGGCTCCGCGGTGGAGATCGAGATCCAGGCGAACGACCTGCGGCACATCCGCGACACCGTGCTCGGGCTGATCGCGAGCGACACCGGGCAGTCCTTCGACACCGTGCACGAGGACTCGCGGCACGACCACTGGTACACCGCGGAAGAGGCGCGGGAGTACGGGTTCATCGACCACATCGTCGAGTCGTTCGACCAGGTGATGCCAGGGAGGGCGGCAGCATGAGCAGCTACACGATTCCGAACGTGATCGCGCAGCACCCGCGGGGTGAGCGGATCATGGACGTCTACTCGCACCTGCTGACCGAGCGGATCGTGTACCTCGGGACGCCGATCGACTCCGGCGTCGCGAACGCGATCATCGCGCAGCTGCTGCACCTGGAGACGGACAGCCCCGAGGCGGAGATCAACCTCTACATCAACTGCGAGGGCGGCGACATGTCCGCGATGCTCGCGATCTACGACACGATGCGGTACATCCAGGCGCCGGTCGCGACGTACGGCGTCGGGCAGGCGATCTCCGCCGGGGCGGTGCTGCTGGCCGGCGGGGCCGAGGGGCGGCGGGCGATCCTGCCGCACGCGCGGGTCGTCCTGCACCAGCCGGCCGGCCGCGGCCAGGGCACCATCCCGGACCTGATCCTGCAGGCCGACGAGGTGGTCCGGGTCCGCAGCCAGGTCGAGGAGATCCTCGCCCGGCACACCGGCCAGACCGTCGAACGCCTCCGCCACGACACCGACCGGGACCACGTCCTGACCGCCGAAGGCGCCAAGGCCTACGGCATCGTCGACCACGTCATCGCCGAACGCCTCCCCGCCCCGGCCCTGGCCTAGCCCGCCTTTGGTGGGTAAGCGTCCGAGGTGCAGGGTTAGCGCCTGGTATCTCGGGCGCAAACCCTGCACCTCGTGGGCCAGCCCACCAAAGGCAGAGGGGTCAGGTCGCGGCTTCGAGGAGCCTGTCGGCGACAGCTGAGTGGTGCTGGAGGTCGGCCGTGGGGTGGCCGACGCGGTTCGTCAGGTACGCGTACGCGATCCGCCGGTCCGGGTCCGCCCAGCCGATGCAGCAGTTGCTGCCGTTGTGACCGAACGTCCGCGGACTGCTCAGCGCCCCGAGCGGCGTCCCCGCCCCGTCCAGCCACCGCGGCCCGCCTAGCTGGAACCCTTGCGACCACCGGATCGGCGCCTGCACCGTCCGGTCCACCTCGCCTTCGCTGCTCGGCTCGACCGCCACCGCGAGGGTCTCCGGCGCGAGCAGTGCCCCGACCAGCAACCCCTGGTAGAACGTCGCCAGATCCCGCGCCGTCGTCGAGATCCCCGCCGCCGGAACCACCGCCGTCCGGGTACTGCGCCGATTCACGACCGACTGGAAGAACGGCCCGAGCGCACCACCCGCCTTGATCGGCACGTGCCGCCCCCACTCCTCGGCCGGCAGCCCGAGGTACGTGTCGGCGAGCCCGAGCGGCTCGAGCACGTCCCGCCGTACCAGCTCTCCGATCGGGAAGCCGCTGCACCGGCGGGCGACCTCCGCGAGCACGAAACCGAACGCCAGCGGGCTGTACGCGACCGTCCCGATCGGCCAGCGCGGCTTCGCGTCCTCGATCCGCCGCAGCGACCGCGCCCAGTCGCCCATCGCCCGCGCCTCGCCGAGGAACGACCCGGCGTGCGACAACCCGGACCGGTGCTGCAGCACCTGCCGGACGGTGATCTCGCGCTTCCCGTTCTGCGCGAACTCCGGCCAGTACGCCGCAACCGCGTCGTCGAGGTGCAGCCGGCCGGACTCGACCAGCTGGTGCACGACCACCGAGACGAACGGCTTGCTCGCGGAGAAGAGCCAGAACAACGCGTTCGGTGAGCACCCGAAGGCGCGGTCCACCACCACCCGCCCGTTCCGGACGACGCACAGCTGCGCGACCCCACCGCGCGCCTCGATCAGCCCGACCGCCTCCGCGAGCCGTTCGGGGTCGAAGCCGGCGTCCTGTGGATCGCAGGTGCCACCGAACTCCATGGATCCCACTGTGCCCGCCCGCGCAAGCGGCTAGTGTCGGCCCGTGACCGAACCACGACCCGATGCAGAGATCGACCGGATTCTCGTGGTGGTCGCCCACCCCGACGACATCGACTTCGGCGGCGCCGGGACGGTGGCGGTCTGGACCGACGCCGGCATCGAGGTGCAGTACTGCATCGTCACCGACGGGCAGGCGGGCGGCTTCGAACCGGAGCGCGACCGGGCCGAGATCCCCGCCGTACGACGGGCCGAGCAGACCGCGGCCGCGAAGCACGTCGGCGTCCGCGACCTGCACTTCCTCGGGTACCAGGACGGCGCCGTCGAGCCGACCGTCGAGCTCGTCCGCGACATCAGCCGGGTGATCCGCACCGTCCGCCCACAGCGCCTCCTCACCCAGTCCCCCGAGCGCTCGTGGCATCGCCTGCAGGTCTCGCACCCGGACCATCTGGCCGCCGCCGAGGCGACCGTCCGCGCGTTCTACCCGGCCGCCGGCAACCCGTACGCGTACCCGGACCTGACCGAGCAGGCGTGGGACGTCGGCGAGCTGTGGATGATGGACCACCCGACCGCGAACCACTACGTCGACGTCACCGCGACGTTCGACCGGAAGCTCGCCGCGCTGATGTCGCACACCAGCCAGCACCGCGACCCCGACGGCCTGCGTACCGGCATCCGCGCGAACTTCGCCCGGGTCGCGACCACCGCCGGACTCCCCGCCGGGCACTACGCGGAAGCCTTCACGGTCGTCCGTCTGTAATCGGCTTGCCCGCCGGGCACCCGCCCGCGAAGCTGGCCCCGATGACTATCTCTCATGACGTGACCGGGAACGGTCCGGATCTCTTGCTGGTGCACGCAGGCGTCGCCGACTCCCGGATGTGGGCGCGGCAGGTCGCGGAGCTCCAGGGCAGCCACCGCGTGATCACCCTCGACCTCCGCGGGTACGGCGAGACGCCGTCGGCGCCGCAGTTCTGCCACGCGGCCGACGTACTCGCGGTCCTCGAGGAGGCCGCCGCGCGGGACGTGACCGCGGTCGGCGCCTCGTTCGGCGGGTACGTCGTACAGCAGCTCGCCGGCCGCCGGCCGGACCTGTTCGCGCGGCTGGTGCTGATCTGCGCGCCGACCGACAACGTGGAGCCGGACGCCGACCTGCGCGCGCTGTGGGGCGAGGAGGAGAAGCTCCTCGAGGCCGGCGACGTGGACGGCGCCACCGACCTGACCGTCCGGAACTGGATCGGCCCGGACGCCGACGACGACGCCCGCGAGCTGCTCCGGGTGATGCAGAAGCACGCGTACGACGTCCAGCTGGCCGCCGGTGACGTCGACGACGAGGAATGGCCGGTCGAGCCGGAGCGGATCACCGTCCCGGTCCGGCTGATCACCGGCGCCCATGACTACCGGTTCTTCACCGACAGCGCGGAGTACCTGACCGAGCGGCTTCCGGACGTCGAGCGGATCCACCTCCCGTGGGCCGGGCACCTGCCCACGCTCGAACGCCCGAGCGAGGCCTTGAAACTTATTTCCTGAGCTTTTACTGAGCATTTACCCAGCTGAGCGGACGCTGAGTTTCCATTGACCAGCGGTCCTAGAATTCTCTTATGCGAGAAACGGCCGCCATCGCTGTCGCCCGGACTGTGGCCACGCTCAGTCGCCGGCTCGGGCGGGGTGGCCAGACCCTCCCCGGCGTGATCGCCGGAAAAATAGCACCGGATCTGCCCCGGAAATTGGCTGCACAATTACCACGCGGCTGCATTCTGGTGACCGGTACGAACGGAAAGACGACGACCACCAAACTGCTGGTCGCCGCGCTCCGCGAGGGCGGCGAGTCGGTGCTCACCAACTCCTCCGGCGCGAACCTGCGCGGCGGCGTGGTCTCGGCCCTGCTGCTGGCGGCGGATTTGCGCGGGCGGGTCGCCGCGACGGTCGGGGTCTTCGAGGTCGACGAGGCCAGCCTGCGCCTGATCGCCCCGGAGCTCCGGCCGCGGCACCTCGTCGTGCTGAACCTGTTCCGCGACCAGCTCGACCGGTACGGCGAGCTCGACACCACTGCGGAGCTGATCGCCGAGGGCATCGCGGCCACCGACGCCCGGCTGTACCTGAACGCCGACGACGCCCGGGTCGCGAACCTGGCCACCGCGGCGGACCGGGTCAGCTACTTCGGGATCGAGCAGCTCCCGGAGCGGCTGACCGACGAGCGGTCCGCGGTCGACTCGGACCGGTGCCCGCGGTGCGGCGAGCGGTTGCGGTTCGACCGGGTCTTCTACAGCCATCTAGGCCACTACAGCTGCCCGAACGGCGACTTCGAGCGGCCGTCCCCGGACGTCACGGTCACCGGCGTACAGCAGGCCGATCTGGACGGGACCGACTTCACCGTGGCGATCGGCGACGTACCGCGGCCGATGCGGTGCGGGCTGTCCGGGACGTACAACCTCTACAACGCGCTGGCCGTGGTGAGCGTGGCGACCGGGGCAGGCCTGGATCCCGCGGTGACGGCGGAGGCGCTGCGGACCACCGAGGCCGCGTTCGGCCGGGTCGAGAAGACCGAGATCGAGGGCCGGACGCTGTGGCTGCTGCTGATCAAGAACCCGGCCGGGTTCGCGCAGGTGCTGGACACGTTCCTCGTCGGACGGACGCAGCCGCGGGTCCTGATCGCGGTCAACGACCTGCCCGCCGACGGGCGCGACGTCTCCTGGTTGTGGGACGTCCCGCTGGAGGCGCTGGCGGCGAGCCGTCCCGAGGTCGTCACCGCCGGCACCCGAGCCGCCGAGATGGCGCTGCGGCTGCGGTATGCCGGGACCGAGGCGGAGGTGGCGTCCAGCGTCGACGACGGCATCACCCGGCTGCTGTCCGGGCTGCCGCCGGGCGGGCACGGGTACATCCTCCCGACGTACACCGCAATGCTGCAGGTCCGTCGGGCGCTCCGCAGCCGGCAGGAGGCCGCATGACCAGGACAGTGCGGATCGCGCACCTCTACCCCCGGGACCTGAACGTGTACGGCGACCTGGGGAATGTGATCGCGCTCGCGAAACGACTCGAATGGCGCGGATTCCGGGCCGAGGTCCTGCCGGTCGAACCAGGACAGATCTTCGACTTCTCGAGTGTCGATCTGGTCTTCGGCGGTGGCGGCCAGAATTCCGCGCAAACCGTCAATGCGGAGGATTTACTCGCGCGCGGCGACGAATTGCGGAAAATATCCGCCGACGGCGTCCCGATGCTGCTCATCTGCGGCAGCTACCAGCTCTTCGGCCGGGAATTCGTCGACCCCGACGGCCGGCATTTGCCGGGCCTCGGGATCTTCCGGACCAGCACCACCGCCGGCCGGCACCGGATGGTCGGGAACATCGTGGTCGACAGCCCGTTCGGGCAGCTGGTCGGGTTCGAGAACCACTCGGGCCGGACGGTGCTCGAGGAAGGGCAACAGGCGCTGGGCACGGTCCGGCAAGGGTTCGGCAACAACGGCGGCACCGGGGACGAGGGAGCGGTCGTCGGCAACACGATCGGCACGTACCTGCACGGACCCGCGCTGCCGAAGAATCCCGGGCTCGCAGATCACCTGCTGCTGTGCGCCCTCCGCCGCCGCTACGGCGTCGAGGAACTGGAACCGCTGGACGACGACCTGGCGCTCCGCGCCGCAACCGTCGCGGCCGCCCGCCCCCAGGGCCACCAGACGATCCTGCACCCGCGCCGCCGGACCCTGCACCGGCTGACCTCCACGCTTCGCGGCCGCTGACGCACGACGTCCCGGGATCCGCAGCGGATCCCGGGACGTGAGGTGCTGAACGTCAGTCGGCGAGGGCGCCCATCGGGTCCCAGGCCGGGAGGGTGATCGGTGCGTCGTCCAGGCGGGCCTGAAGGTCCTCGGGCAGCGCCGAACGACGGACGGCGATCTCGAAGACGTGCTCGCCGAACCAGGAGTCGTTCATGGTCCAGAAGCCGTTGTCGGCCTTCTCGTCGCCCCAGCTGTTCTCGACCCGCCAGCGGCGCGGCTCACCGTCGACCACGTCGACGCCGGTGAACAGCATCGCGTGCGTCATCAGCGTCTCGTGGTGCACCAGCCGCTCGGCCTTGTCCAGCGTGAACTCCGTGTCGTACACGCCCTCGTAGTCGTACAGCTTCGCGTCCCAGAAGCCGAGGTCGCCGCTCATCTGCTTGCCGACGTCGCAGCCGAACCAGACCGGCTCGCCGCCGACGATCGCGTCCTGGGTGAGCTTCTTCATCAGCTCCATCTCGACGTTCAGGTAGACCACCGGCGGCGCGTCGATCACGTTGCCGAGGAAGTCCACCGTGAACGTCCGGCCGACCGGGCTGGTCGCGCGCGGGTCGTGCACCAGGCAGACGTAGTCGTCGACCGGCAGCTGCACGTACTTCGCCGCGAACTCGGTCGGGGTGATCCAGCCGTCGCGGTGGAAGCGCTTGTCGGAGTCCTTCCACTGCCACAGGAACTTCTGCGGCGGCGTACCGAGGTGGATGCTCAGCACCCGGTGCACGGTGGTCAGGATCTCGCCCTTGCGGTCCCGGCGGGCCTCGTCGCCGTCCAGCGCCCGCAGGTCGCGTGCGCCCTGGCGGAGCAGCTTGCGGAGGACGTCGTTCAGCTGCGCGGTCGCCGACGAGCTCTCGCTCTCCGGCATCGCGGTCTTCGGCACCAGGCCGTGCTTGCGGACCACCGCGATGAACATGTTCCACTGGCCGCCGTCACCGATCGGGTCGGACAGCAGGTGCGCCACGGTCCGGTCGTCGGCGTCCCGGCCGGCGGTCTCGATGATCGCCTCGAGGAAGAAGTTCGCCCGCTCGAACTTGTCCCAGAACAGCACGTAGTTCTGGGAGAACTCGAAGTCCTTGACGCCGAGCTTCTCGGCGGCGCCGACCCGGAGCAGGTTCAGCCCGGCGAACATCCAGCACCGGCCGCTCTTCTTCTGGTTGGTCACCTTCCAGTCGTCCAGCAGATGGGACACCGAATGGTCCATCGACGTGACGACCTGACGATCCAGGGCGATGTTGTTGACCGGCGTCTGCGTGACGGCGTTCTGCATCACCCGGTACTGCGGGTTCGACGCGAACTCCTTCTCGAAGAGCGCGAGCTGATCGGCTGTGAGATTCCGCTCCATAACAGTCGACCGTATAACAGGTCCCAAGCACCGACCGCCGGTACGGAGTGGCGAATCCATGCCCTGGCCGAAACGCGCCAGTACGGAGAGTTCAGACCAGACGGCGGTCCGTAGCCCAACGGGTCAGTTCGTGCCGGTTCGACAGCTGCAGTTTCCGCAGTACGGACGAGACGTGCGTCTCCACGGTCTTGACCGAAATGAACAGCTCGCGCGCGACCTCCTTGTACGCGTAGCCGCGGGCGATCAGCCGCAGTACCTCGCGTTCGCGCTGCGACAGCCGGTCGAGGTCCTCGTCCACCGAGGCGATGTCGATCGCGCCGGAGAAGGCGTCCAGGACGAACCCGGCCAGCCGCGGCGAGAACACCGCGTCGCCCTCGGCGACCCGGTTGATCGCGTCCACCAGCTCGGCGCCGGAGATGTTCTTCGTCACGTACCCGCGGGCGCCGGCCCGGATCACGCCGATCACGTCCTCGGCCGCGTCCGACACCGACAGCGCCAGGAACTTGATGTCCGGGTGCCGCTGGTGGACCTGCTTCATCACCTCGGTACCACCGCCGCCCGGCAGGTGCACGTCGAGCAGTACGACGTCCGGCTCGGTGCCGACGATCGCCTTCACCGCGGTGTCGACGTCGGACCCCTCCCCGACGATGTCGACCGCGGTACCGATCTCGCTGCGGACCCCGGCCCGGAACATGTCGTGATCGTCGACGACGACTACCCGCCTGCTGCTCATCTGTCCATCTCCAGTCGCACTTCGGTCCCTGTCTCCGGATCGGACCGCACCGTCGCGCGGCCGCCGTGCCGTTCCATCCTGCCCATCACACTGTGCCGCAAGCCGAGCCGGTCGTCCGGGACCTCGTCCACGTCGAAGCCCTTGCCGCGGTCGCGGACGAACATCTCCACCCGGTCGCCGTCCACCTCGACGAACACGTCGATCTTCGCAGCACCGGAGTGCTTCGCGGCATTCACCATCGACTCCCGGGCGGCCCGCACCATCGACGCCAGCGGTTCGGTCAGGTCGCAGTCGCCGACCGTCACCACCTCGATCGGTACGCCGTGCGAGTCCTCCACCTCGGCGGCCGCCTGCTTCGCGGCACCGGCGATGGTCTGGTCCTTGTCGTGGTCCTCGTCGTACAGCCAGGACCGCAGCTCGCGCTCCTGCGAACGCGCCAGCCGGGCAACCGCCTTCGGGTCGTCGGCCTGCTTCTGGATCAGCGCCAGCGTCTGCAGGACCGAGTCGTGCAGGTGCGCGGCCATGTCGGCGCGCTCCTGGGAACGGACCCGCTCGGCGCGCTCGGAGTTCAGGTCCCGGGTCAGCCGGTGCACCCACGGGCCGGCGATCACGCCGATCCCGACCACCGCGAGCAGCAGCGCGATCAGTACGTCGCCGACCATCGAGAGCCGGCCGTTCTGGACCAGGAACAACGTCACCGCGGTCCCGAGCAGGACCAGGCCGACGGCGATCCGGACCAGCGACTTCCAGCCACCCTTGCCGAGCACCAGCCCGAGGATCGGGACCCGGATGTCCTGCGTCCACTTGTCCTTCTGCGCCTCGTCCGCCTGCCGCCAGATCAGCGCCAGACCGGTCGCGGCGAACACCAGCGGCCAGAACAGCTTCCCGGCGATGCCGAACCCGGCGACCTGCAGCAGGATCAGCAGACCGATCCCGATCGCGATCAGCGCCGGCAACTGCCCGCGGCTCTTCTCCCGCTTCCGCTGCTTCGCCTCGGTGACGGGCGCCGACGGCCCGTCGGTCCGCAGCCCGCTCCGCGTATGCGCTGCCAGCCCCGGTGCCCCCGGCACCGTTTCCGGCGCCAACGGCATCAGGAACCACAAAGCCGCATAAATCAGGACGCCGAACCCGCCGGACACGGTGGTGGCAATCAACACCAACCGCACCACGGTGTCCGAAATCCCCAAATGATCCGCAATTCCCCCGGCAACCCCGGCAATAACCCGCCCATCAGTCCGCCGATAAGCCCGCCGCGGCCCATCAGCCGTAGGAGGGGTACCAGAAGAAACCGCATATGGAGGGCCCAGAGGCGGAGGGAGCGGACCTGGGGCACCCGGAGCACCAGGAGCACCAGCTTGAGCGCCCATGCGGGCGGCGTAGGCTGCGTAGGGGCCTTGGTACTGGCCTGGGCCTTGGGGGCCCCAGCCTTTGTAGCGCCACTGGTCCTGGTTCTGCCCAGGGGTCGGCGCGGGCTGGTCTCCGGTGGTGGAGGGTCCGCCCGGCGGCGTGGCTGCTGGCTGGCTCATCACCACGATCGTCACATGTGGACCGGCCCGACACCAGCAGGCTTGTCCCGGGCCGCCTCCTCAGCGCCGGCCCGCCGCCGTCAGGGTCCACTCGGGGAGAACCCCGAATTCCAGGCACTCGGGGACCTGTCAGGGTGCATCCCCGATGCCCAGCTCTCCTTCGTACGTGACCATCGAAGTATGGAGAACCAGAGTGGACCCGCCGGGTTCGACCGCAGCCGCCTGCAGAACCCCCAGACCTGGCGGCGCAGCAGGTCGGACCGCTGGGTCGCGGGCGTCTGCGGCGGTATCGGCCGCGGGCTGAACATCGACCCCGTGCTGGTCCGCGTGGTGATGGCGGTGCTGATTATCAGCGGCCCCGGGCTGGTCTTCTACATCGCCGCCTGGGTGCTGATGCCCGAGGAGGGCAGTGACCGGGTCCCGCTGCAGGGCGTGCTCGGCGACCGGGTCCGGACCGACCACCCGTGGTTCTGGCCGGTGGTGATCGGGATCTGCGTGTTCGCCGGCATCGCGACCATGTCGTCGTTCAAGTTCGGCCACTTCATCCCCGGCCCGCTGATCGTGATCGCGGTCATCTGGCTGATCTCCAAGCAGCGCAAGGGCAACTGCGCCAAGCACGGCCAGCAGCGGCCGCAGGACAGTACGCCGCCCGGCACCCAGCCGTTCGGCACCCAGCAGCCCGGCCAGACCACCCAGTCGACCCAGTCGACCCAGTCGACCCAGTCGACCCAGTCGACCCAGCCGACCCAGCAGCAGTACGGCTCGGCGTACACGCCCCCGCAGACCGGCCCGTCAGCTCCCCCGGCGGGCCCGTCGTCCTCGGCCACACAGCGACCCCAGGACCGCACCGTCGAACCGGTCCAGTCTGTGTGGACCGAGGACGACCCCCTCGGCCTGTACACCGACGAGCCGGCCACGAAGACCGCTCCCGCGGCGACCACACCGGCCGCACCGCCCGCGAAGGGCATGCGCGGCGTGAAGTCGATCGTCGTCGTACTGACCGGACTGGCGATCGCGATCGCCGCGCTGGCCGGGGCGACCACGTCCACGATGCTGGTGATCGGCCTGGCCACGCTCGGCGGCGGCATGCTGCTCGGCGGGTTCGTCGGCCGGACGCTGGGCCTGCTGCCGCTCGGGATCCTGCTCGCGGCCGGCGCCCTGGTCAGTACGGTCTTCACCGACGTACCGCGGAACTTCGCCGACACGAACTACGTGGCACCGGCGGGCCAGACGATCACCGCGACCGGGTCGAGCTACCAGTTCGACGCCGGGTCGGTGAACCTGGACCTGACCAAGGCGAAGTTCGCGCCTGGCGCGAAGGTCGAGGTGAACGGCGGCGCCGGCGAGGTGGTCGTGAAGCTCCCGGAGAACGTCGACGTGAAGGGGCAGCTGTCGGCCGACATGGGCAACGTTGCCTTCCTCAACGAGGACCGCAGCGGCCATAATGCGAAGCTGACCCTGGACGACCTGGGGGCGGACGCGAAGCCCGGCGAGCAGGTCACCCTGAACCTGAACCTCAAGCTCGGCAGTATCAAGGTGGAACGCGGATGAACCAGCAGCGCAAGACCAGGCCGGACGTTCCCGGCGTGGTGGCGGGCACGGTCCTGACCGGCGCCGCCACGATCTGGATGCTCACCGACAACGGCGTCCTGCAGACCGACGACCTGGGCGTCACCAGCGCCCTGCTCCTGGTGGCGGCCGGCCTCCTCGGCCTGGCCGCCTCCCGCCGGGGCTAGACTTCGCTCCGTGACCAGCCCGGAGGCAGACAAACCGTAACCATCCGGCCTTTCAACAGGCCGGAGACGGCACACGTCTGTCCTCTCTCTGGTTACGGAGCACCTCCATGCCCTTCGTGCTGTACCTGTTAGGCCTGGCCGTTTTCGCCCAGGCGACCTCCGAATTCATGCTCTCCGGCCTCGGTCCGGACATCGCCCAGGACCTCGGCGTCTCGATCCCGGCTGCCGGCTGGCTGACGTCGGCGTTCGCGCTCGGGATGATCGTCGGCGCCCCCGCGATCGCGGTCCTCGGCGCCCGCTGGCCGCGCCGCCGGACGCTGCTGGTGACACTGACCGTTTTCCTCGCGGTCCATGTCGTCGGCGCCGTCACCGGCAGCTTCGCCGTACTGCTCGTCACCCGTGCCGTCGCCGCCCTCGCGAACGCCGGCTTCCTGGCGATCGCGCTCGCCACCGCGACCAGCCTGGTCCGCCCGGACGCCAAGGCCCGCGCGACCTCGGTCCTGCTCGGCGGTACGACGCTCGCCTGCATCGTCGGCGTCCCCGCGGGCGCGGTGCTCGGCCGTTCCCTCGGCTGGCGGTCCGCGTTCTGGGCGGTCGCGCTGATCTCGTTGCCCGCGCTGATCGGCATCCTCCGTTCGGTTCCCGCCCGGACGACCGGCCCGGCGGCCCCGGCGCGGATCAGCATCCGGCCGCGGCTCGCCGTACTGCTGCCGCTCGGCGCCCTGGTGAACGGCGCCACCTTCTGCTCGTTCACCTACCTCTCCCCGCTGCTCACCGACGTCACCGGGCTGGACGTCGGATGGGTGCCGGCGATGCTCGCGCTCTTCGGTCTCGGCTCGTTCGCGGGCGTCACGGTCGCGGGGCGGTACGCCGACCGCCGCGACCACCGTCCCGTACTCGTTGCCGGCGGCATCCTGCTGCTCGGCTGGTGCGCCTTCGCCCTCACGGCGGCGTACGTCGTACCGTCCGTCGTGCTGGTCCTCGCCCAGGGCGCGCTGTCGTTCGCGGTCGGCTCGACGCTGATCGCGTACGCCCTCTACGCCGGCTCGGAGTACCCGGTCCTGAGCGGCGGTCTGGCCACTGCCGCGCTGAACGTCGGCGCCGCCGCCGGGCCGGTCCTGGGCGGTCTCGCGATCGGCGTTTCCGGGTACCGCGGCCCGCTGTGGGTGAGCGCGGCGCTGGTGGGCACGGCACTGCTCGTCGGCGGCTCGATTAAGAGGGTATCTGGGAACTCCGCGCCGTAGCGAGGAGGTGCCGTGCCGGGTGCCCCGCAGTAGGCGCGGAGTTCCCAGATACCCTCTAAGATTGCTGGTCGCGAGGGGCCCGGGTGAAGCGGGTTCCGTGGTCGAGGAGATTCGATGGTGCGCGGCACCGTGAAGTGGTTCAACGCGGACAAGGGGTACGGCTTCCTGGCCGTCGACGGGCAGGACGACGTGTTCGTGCACTGGAGCAAGATCGTCTCCGACGGGTACAAGACGCTGGAGGACGGCCAGCCGGTCGACTTCCAGATCGTTGACGGGCCGAAGGGCCGGGAGGCCGACGCGGTCACCCCGGTGTGAGGGCTCCCAGACGTCCTCCGCCCAGCGGTCCGGTCCGGTAACCGGTAGCCTGACGTCTCATCGTGTGAGGGGTGAGACGTGACTGAGCCGGTACCGGTGATCCGGAAGCTCGAGCATGCGCTGGCGGACGACGACTTCGCCTGGTCCTTGCTGCTGGTCGGCGAGGACCAGACGGACAAGCTCGCCACGCTCACCGGCGACCTGCGCGGCCCGTTCTCGGACTCGGGTGACGGCAAGCAGATCACGTCCGGTTTCTCGTACTGGGGCATCGGCCCGACGATCGCCTGGGCGAACGCGACCAACGACCCGTTCTACCTGGTGATGAAGGCCGGCACCGAGTCGTTCCTGCGGCACTGGCGCAAGCTCCGCCCGCATGTCGAGAAGGGCGGCTTCCACCTGGTCAGCCTCGGCGTCGGGACCGGCGTCAAGGACCGGACGATCATCGGCGACATGCGCCGGCACAACCCGGACATGTACTACATCCCGGTCGACATGAGCTCGGAGATGCTCCGGATGGGGACGCTGGAGCCGGTCCGCGGCGCCCGGTTCCCGGTGTCCCAGGTGCTGCCGGTGCAGCTGGACTTCTCGATCGACGACAACGTCGACGAGCTGGCCCAGATGCTGGCCCGGCTGGTCGGCGACGAGCCGATCCTGTTCACGCTGACCGGCAACACCCTGGCGAACTTCGAGAGCGACGAGGAGCTGCTCGGCACCCTGACCCGGGTGCTGCGGCCGCAGGACCGGCTGCTGCTCGAGGTCGCCAGTACGACGCGACTCGACCAGGAGGCGGCCGACGCGGCCGCGGACGAGTACCACCAGACCCGGGCGTTCGCGGAGTTCGTGACCAGCGCGCTGCGGTACAACACCGACCTGAAGATCAACAACGAGCTGGTGAAGTTCGTCGGCGAGCTCGAGGACGACGCGCTGCTGGTGAAGATCCTCTGGCAGAACGACACCGACGAAGAGATCCGGATGGAGCTGCCGGACCACACCGAGGTGGTGCTGCCGGTCGGCGACACGATCCGGCTCTACACCACGCGCAAGTACTCCGCGGACCGGCTGAAGCGGCTCACCGAGGCGTGCAAGCTGACCCCGGTGGAGGCGATCCAGTCCCAGTTCCGCTACACCCGCCGCCCGAACCCGTTCGGCCTGGAGCTGCTGCTGCTCGCCCCGGAGGCGGCCGGCGAGACCCCGCACACCCTGGCCGACGACATCTGGGCGCAGTGAACCGGCGCCGCTTGGTCAGCTGGATCACGTACGGGCTGCTCGGCGTCGCGTTCGTCCTGGGCGTCATCTGGTTCATCTGGCCGGGCAACTCGCGCTGGGAGCCGGCCGTCAACTCGCTGACCCTGGTGGCCGGGCTGACCGGCATCTTCGTCGAGCGGCTGACGTCCGAGGCCGAACGGCGTACCGAGGTACTGCGGGCGGTCGCGGACGAGCTGCAGGAGAACACCCGGCTGCTCAACGACCCGCGGTTCTCCCCCGACGCGCCGACCACCCGGCAGGTGTACCCGCGGCTGATCGTGTCCGCGGTCGACCTGGCGCTGGTGTCCGGCGCCCTCGGCCTGCACCGCGACGCCGAACTGGTCGGGACGCTGCACCGCTGGCGGGACACCGTGCACCTGTTCAACCGGCGCCTCGACCTGACCGAGGTCAGCACGTTCTCGAACACGATCTCCGCGGCCGAGCTGGCCGCCTTCCACCGGGCGCTGCAGCGCGACGACAGCTACCTCGCCGCGACCCGCGAGCTGCTCCAGGAGCTGCTCGCGAAGCTGCCGCCGACCTAACGGGCAGGGCCGTAAGACCCGCGATCGCTGCCAGTAGTGGCAAATTACGCCAAGCCGTTGACTTCGTCAGCCCGCGAGGGCTTCACTTTCGGACAGGACCGTAAATACGGCACCCCGGAGGCACCGCATGCGATCAGTCCGCTCCCTTCTCGCACTGGCCCTCGTCGCCGTGCTCGCCAGCACCCTGACTACTCCGGCCCAGGCGGGGCACAAGCCCGCTGTGGGCACCGTCGTCTCACTAGGTACACCGCTGTCCGACGTACTGCTGATCGGCGGTACGGTCGCGCCCGGCCCGAACGGGAAGACCGCGATCTGGAACGTGTCCAGCGGCAGCCCGGCGTACCTGAACGCCATCGACCCGGCGACCGGCGACAGCCTGCTGTCCGCGGCGCTGCCCGGCGCCGACGGCAGCTACGCGGTGGCCGCCGCGCCGGACGGCACGATCTACGCCGGCACCTACAACAACGGCCACCTGTACCGGCTGAAGCCCGGCGCAACGACCGCCGAGGACCTCGGCCGGCCGCTGTCCACCGAGACGTTCATCCTGCGGATCACCGTCGACGAGCAGGGCAACGTGTACGGCGGGACGTACCCGCACGGCAAGGTCTTCCGGTACGACCACGCGACCGGCGCGGTCCGCGACTACGGCACGATCAAGGCCGGCCAGGGGTACGTGAAGAGCATCGACTACTGGAACGGCAAGCTCTACACCGGCTCCGAGCCGGACGCGTACTTCTCCGAGGTCGACGTCAGCACCGGCGCGGTCACCGAGATCCCGGCGCCGCCCGGGATGGGTGACCCGAAGGACCAGGTCGTGTACGACTTGAACGTCCGCGGCGGCCGGATGTACGCCCGGGTCAGCACCGCCTTCCCCGGCCCGCTGTACGTCTGGGACATCGCGTCGAGGACCTGGGTCGACACGATCCCGAACGAGCACGGCCTTGACATCTCGCCGGTCGGCACGGACGGCTCGATCTACATGATCCAGGCGAGCGAGCTGAAGAAGTACGACCCGGCCACCAAGACGCTGACCGGGACCGGCCTGACGTTCACCGGCCGGATCCAGAACGCCCGCTCGATCGGGTACGCCGACCTGAACCTGCCGGACTACCCCGGGACCAGCGTGGTCGGCACGCTCTGGCGCGGCGAGGAGTTCCGGTACAACCCGCAGACCGGCAAGTCCGAGATCTTCGAGACCAAGGTCCGCCGGGAGCCGATCGAGATCCTCTCGGTGGCCGGCGGCAAGGACAACATCTACGCCGGCGGGTTCCTGAACGGCGGCGTCTCGGTCGTGAATCCGTCGACGGGTGAGGCGAAGTTCAACCGGTTCTCCCAGGTCGAGGCGCTGATGGAGGCGTCCAACGGCACGGTGTACGTCGGCGCGTACCCGGAGGCCCGGCTGTACGCGTACGACCCCACGAAGCCCTGGAGCAGCCCGGAGTACTCCCCCGGACCGCCCGGGACGCCGGACAACCCGACCCAGCTGCTGAACCTGAAACCCGACCTGTTCCAGACCCGCGCCCGGGCGCTGACCGAGGTGAACGGGAAGATCGCCGTCGGCACCGTCCCCGACGGCGACCGGCTCGGCGGCGCGCTGGTGATCTACGACCCCGCGTCGGGCACCAGCGAGAAGTACCGGAACGTCGTCCAGGACGAATCCGTGTTCGGCCTGACGTCGCGCTGCGGCATCGTGTACGGCGGAACGTCGATTGCCGGTGGCCTGACGACCACCCCGCCGACCCGGGAAGCGGGCACAGTGTTCGCGTGGGACGTGACGGGCAAGAAGAAGCTCTGGGAGACCGTGCCGGTGCCGGGCGCGGCGACGGTGTCCTCGGTGACGATCGGGCCGGACGGCCTGCTCTGGGGTGTCGCCGGCAAGACCGTGTTCGCGCTCTCTCCGGGCAACGGGAAGGTCAAGCGGTCCTTCACGCTCGGTACGACGACCTCCAGCGGCGACATCGTCGCCACCTCGGAGGCGGTGTACGTCAGTATCGACCTGAACAAGATCTACCGGATCGCGCCGGGCGCGAAGTCCGTCCCGACGCTGTTCGTCGAGCACGCGCACCGGCGGCTCGGCGTCCGGGGAGACCACCAACTACTGATGACCAGCGGCTCCGAGCTGTTCCGGATTGATATCAGCCGTTGACAGCCGAAATTCACCCCGGCTACTTTCGGTCCTGACCGTTATTCGGTTCGAGCAGTTCCGGCCCTGACTTCCGGACACCCTGGGGGTGCGATGAAACTCACCGTCCGCCGTATCGCGGCGCCACTGACCGCGCTCGTGCTGGCCGCCGCGCTCAGTTCCTGCGGCGGCAGCGACAGCGGCAACAGCGGAGGCAAGAAGAGCCTCACGCTCTGGATGTACCCGGTGATCGCCGACAAGGCGGCCAACGACACGTACTGGAAGAAGGTCGAGACCGACTTCGAGGCCGCCAACTCGACCATCGACCTGAAGATCGAGCAGCAGCCCTGGACCGACCGCGACCAGAAGCTCGCGGCCGCGTTCTCCGGCAAGAAGGGCCCGGACGTGCTGCCGATGATCCCGGACCAGATCCCGCAGTACGTCGCGAACGGGAACCTGGAACCGGTCGACGACGTGGTGAACCCGCTCAAGGACCAGTTCCTGCCGTCGGCCGTCCCCGGCCTGACCGTGCAGGGGAAGGTGTACGGCGCACCGATCTACCACACGATCACCACCACGATGTACAACAAGACCGTCCTCGCGAAGGCCGGGATCGCGAAGCCGCCGGAGACCTGGGACGAGATCACGGCCGCGGCGCCGAAGCTGAAGGCCGCCGGGTTCCAGACGCTCGACTACTCGGCCTCGCCGGAGGCGACGCTGAACCTGAACTTCTACCCGCTGCTCTGGCAGGCCGGCGGGAAGGTGTTCGCCGACGACGGCAAGAGCGTCACGTTCAACCAAGCGCCCGGGCTGAAGGCGCTGACGTTCCTGAAGACGCTGTGGGACGAGGACGCGATCCCGAAGACCGCGCTGACCGCGGGCAACGTGATCGCCGACTCGCCGCTCGGCAAGGGCAAGGTCGCGATGTCGTTCAGCTCCGTCCTGGCCGACGCCGGCACCGCCTCGAAGACGTGGGGCGCGCAGAACGTCGAGATCGGCATGCCGCTGAAGGACGAGAAGCAGGCCGCGCTCGGACTGCCCGGCGGTCTCGTGGTGAACGCGGCGTCGGAGAACGTCGACGGGGCGAAGAAGTTCCTCACGTTCATGATGCAGCCGGCCCAGCTCGACGGGCTCGCGAAGGCGTCCGGGTACTACTCCCCGCGTAGCGACGCGAAGTCCGAGCTGGCCGACCCGAACGCACCGAAGTTCGCCGCCGCCCTGCAGTACGCCGTACCGGGTGAACCGAACCCGGCGGCCCGGCAGATCATGTCGTTCCTGAGCACCGACATCCAGGCCGTCCTGACCGGCAAGAAGCAGCCCCAGGCCGCCCTCGACGACGCCGCCAAACAAGCCAACGACCTCCTGTCGAGACAACGTTGACCAAGGCGAACCCGCCGGACCCGTCCCACGCTGCTGCTGTCAGCCTCGAGCGTGGGCGGGCTCGGCGCTTCTCCGGCGGGCTCCGGCGGCCGTGGGTCGGGTTGGTGTTTGTCGCGCCGATGCTGGTGTTGTTCCTGCTCTTCCGGTTCTTGCCGGTGATCGGTGCGTTGCTGCTCTCGCTGACCGACTACCGGATCAGCGGCAAATGGGACTTCATTGCCCTCGACAACTACAAACGCCTGTTCACCGACGGCATGTTCGGCGACGCGCTCGTGGTCACCCTGACCTATACGGTGATCTTCGTACCCCTCACCGTCCTGCTCTCCCTGGGCACCGCGATCCTCCTGCACCGAGTCGTCTGGAACCGCGGCTTCTTCCGCGGCGTCTTCTTCCTCCCGTACGTCACCAGCATCGTCCTCGCCGCGGTGATCTGGAAATGGATCTATGACGTCCAGGACGGCCTGCTGAACTCGATCCTCGGCCTCGTCCACATCGGCCCCATCGACTTCCTCAGCCAGGCAAGCACGGTGCTCCCGTCGATCGCCGTCACCTCGGCCTGGAAGGGTTTCGGCTACTCGATGCTGATCCTCCTCGCCGGCCTCCAAGCAGTCCCGAAGTCGTACCTCGAAGCCGCGATGATCGACGGCGCCGGCACCTGGCAACGCTTCCGGTACGTCACGCTCCCCCAGCTCCGCCCCGTCCTGTTCTTCGTACTGGTGATCGAGACGATCGGCGCGTTCCAGGTCTTCGACGCGATGTACGTGATGACCGGCGGCGGCCCGGTCCACGCCAGCTACTCGATCGTGTACTTCCTGTACGACAGCGGTTTCAGGTACTTCGACTTCGGCTACGCCAGCGCGATCGGTCTGGTGCTGTTCCTGATCGTCCTGGTCGTCTCGCTCGTACAGCGCCGGCTCGTCGGGAGGGACGACTAGATGACCCAGGTACTCGAGGCCCGCCCGGTGGTGGAGACCGCTTCCGCCGGCCGGCGTACCGCGGCCCGCCTGACACTGCCGACCCTGCTGACGCTAACCGCGATCGTGACCATCGTGCCGTTCGCGGCGATGGTGCTGGTCGCCTTCGCACCCCCGAGCGGACAGACCTTTCCGGGCGCGCTGAACCCGGCACACTTCACGCTGGGGAACTTCCGCGACGTCCTGTCCAGCTCGGACATCCCACGCTGGACGGTGAACTCGCTGCTGTACTCCCTGGTGTCGGTGGCGTGCGTCCTGCTGTTCGCCTCGATGGCCGGGTACGCCTTCGCGAAGAAGAAGTTCCCCGGCCGGGACATCATGTTCTGGGCGTTCCTGGCAACGCTGATGGTGCCGTTCCAGGCGACACTGATCCCGTCGTACATCCTGGTCGCGAACCTCAACTGGGTGGACAGCTACTGGGGCCTGATCGTCCCGACGCTGGCGAACTCGCAGGCGGTCTTCCTGATGCGCCAGTTCATCATGCAACTCCCCGACGAACTCTTCGAAGCAGCCGAAATCGACGGCGCCGCCGAGTGGCGCATCTTCACGATGATCGTCCTACCACTGATCCGCCCGGTCCTTGCCACACTCGGCATCTTCGTCTTCCTCTGGCACTGGAATGACTTCCTCTGGCCATTGGTCATCGGCCAGTCCGGCAAGATGCAAACCCTCACCGTCGGCCTGGCCACCCTCCAAGGCCAAGCCGTCCCCATCAACCAAATCATGGCCGGCGCCACCATCACGGTCGTCCCCAGCCTCCTCGTCTTCGGCCTCCTCCAGCGCTACCTCACCGACAGCATCGCAATGTCCGGCCTGAAGGCGTAGACCCGGAGCACACCTGCTGGAGACTGAAGACAGGAAATAGCTTGTCGCCAGTCCCCACGAGGTGTTCCCACTCCCCGTTCACGGCCCATGGGAGGCCGACCACACCACCTCCACCCACCGGAGTCACCCGCGAGCGCAGCACCCGGGTGCAACGCGCGGGGGCTACCGCTCCGCCCGTCAGAACGCCCGCCTGCGCACGCATTCCAGCAACCACCCACCACGGCAAGCCTCACGCACCACCCCCGCTTATGCAGTCACCCGCGAGCGCCAGCGAGCAGACCGCGGGCTGCAGCCCGCAACTCGCCGGCGGCAGCCGGCAACAACCGGGCGCCAGCCCGGGGGTGGGTGGGAACGCGCGTAGCAGGGGCGGGAGGGAGCGCAGCGACCGGAGCACCTGCGCAGCACGCGGGGGGCTACAGGAGCTTGCCGAAGTTTTCGATGGATTTGAGGGTGTCGGACTGGGACATACCGGGCGGCTGGATGCGGAGGATGATGCCGTCGGCACCCATTTGCTCGTAGTGGGCGAGGCGTTCGGCGCATTCGGCCTTCGAGCCGATCAGGCTGCGGGCGGTGATGTCGTCCCAGCCCTGGGTGTAGCGGGCCGCGTCGGTCGACGTGCGCTTCCAGCCGGTGTACGCGTCGTACAGGTCGCGGAGCGGCTCCTCGAGGGCTGCGCGGGCCTCCTGGGACGTGTCGGCGCAGTAGCCTTCGCGGCACAGGATGACCTCGTGCCCGAGGGAGTCGGGGCCTTGGGGGTACGACAGGTACTCCGCGATCTTGTCCGGCAGGTCGGCGTCCAGCTCGTTGAAGGACGTCGTCCAGCCGTCGCACATCCGCGCGGTCCGTTCGAGTACGGCGGACACCCGGCCGCCGTTCCACAACCGCGGCCGCGGCGACTGCACCGGCCGCGGCGACAGGTACGCGTCCTGGATCGACGTGAACTTCCCGTCGTACGTCACCTCGGACGACGTCCACAACCGGGTGAGGATCTCCAGCCCTTCCTCGAACCGCGCGACCCGCTCCGGCTGCCGGACGCCGTACAGCGCGAACTCCTCCGGCCGGTACCCGAGCACGAACCCGGCCGTCAGCCGGCCGCCCGAGAGTACGTCGATGTGCGCCAGCGTCTCGGCCAGCACGACCGGGTCGTACAGCGGCGCCACGATCCCCGCCGTCGCGATCCCGATCCGCGAGGTGTGCGCGGCCAGCCAGGTCATCGACGTGAGGATCTCGTGGTACCCGGGCCGGTGCAGGTGCCGTTCGCCGAGCACCACCCACTCGAACCCGGCCTGCTCGGCCAGCTTGGCCTGCTCGACCGCGTCCGCGAGTTCCGGGCGCTCGCCCGGGGTGCCGTAGAGGTTCAGATAGAGACCCAGCCGCATCGGGGGTGCCGCCTTCCGCCGTTGACAGGGAGCGCTTAGGGTATTTACGGTCTTGACCGTAAATGCTTTCCGCCCAGAACGCTAGGAGCCGGTTATGAGTCTTGCAGCAGAGCCGGCCGAAAGCGCACCTATCAGCGCGATCAAGACCCGGGTCGTGAGCGCCCGCTACCGGCGGCCGTTCCGGATCAGCAGCGGGGTCAGCACCGAGCTGATCAGCCTGGTCGTCGAGGTGCACACCGCGGACGGCGCGGTCGGGATCGGCGAGACGTCCCCGATGACGGCGTACACCGGTGAGACGCTGGCCGGGGTTCAGGCCGCGATCGAGGAGCATCTGGCGCCGGCGCTGGTCGGCCGCGACCCGCTGGACCGGGCCGGAGCGCACGTCGTGATGGACGGCGTCCTGCGCGGCCAGCAGGTCGCCAAGTCCGGGCTCGACATCGCGCTGTTCGACCTGGCGGGGCGGATCAGCGGCTGGCCGGTACACGCGCTGCTCGGCGGCAGTGTCCGGGACCGCGTGCAGACCACCTGGGTGGTCGGACTCGGCACGCTCGACGAGATGGCCGCCGAGGCCGCGGAGTACGCCGGTCGCGGGTTCAGGCACTTGAAGGTCAAGGGCGGCCACGACCCGGCGAAGGACCTGGAGCTGATCCGCGCGGTCCGCGCCGCGATCCCCGCCGACGCCGAGCTCTGCCTGGACGCCAACGAGGGGTACGACGCCACGACCGCCCTCCCGTACCTCGCGAAGATGAGCGCGGCCGGCCTCACCCTGCTCGAGCAGCCGCTGCCGCGCTGGGACCTCGCCGGGCTGGTCCGGCTCCGGGACCGCCTCGACGTCCGGGTGATGGTCGACGAGAGCATGCACTCGCTGCACGACGCCCTGGAGATCGCCCGCCGCGGTGCCGCCGACGTACTGAACATCAAGATCCTGAAGGTCGGCGGCCTGCACCGGGCGCTGCAGATCGCCGCCGTCGCCGAGGCCGGCGGGCTCGCGGTGAAGGTAGGCTCGATGCCGGAGCTGGGCGTCGCCACGCTGGCCGCCGTCCACCTGGCCGCCGCCGTGCCGGGCGCCACCGTCGCGGCCGACCTGGTGGGGCCGCTGATGGTCGACGAGGACCCGCTGGCCCCGACCGTGTTCGCCGACTGCGACGGCTGGATCGACGTACCCAAGCACCCCGGTCTCGGCCACGACGTATGAGGGTGTCTTCCAAGACACCCTCAGGGAGAGGTCATCTGATGCATCCGCTCGTAGAACGGCTCCGCGGCACGCTCCTCCCCGCGGTCGTCACCCCGATGGACCCTCACGGCGTCGTCGCGTACGACGCCCTGTCCGCGTACGCCGTGACGCTGACGAAGCAGGCGATCGGCGGTGTCGCCGTGTGGGCGCACACCGGCCGCGGGCTGTACCTGTCGCCGGGCGATCGGGCGAAGGTGCTCGAGACGTGGCGGGCGGCTACCGACGTACCGATCGTGGCCGGGGCCGGCGTACCGAAGTCTGCCGAGGCGCACACCCTGCAGGAGGCGGCGGACGCGACCGTGGAGATGGCGCGGGCCGCGGCGGCGGGCGGGGCCGACGCGGTGATGGTGTACCCACTGGCCGGGTTCAACCAGGTCTCCGACGGGCACGCGCAGGCGGTGGCGTTGCACGAGCGGGTGGCCGCGGAGAGCGGGCTGCCGCTGGTCGGGTTCTACCTGCACGGCGAGGCCGGCGGGTACCCGTACTCGCCGGAGTTGATCCGGGACCTGCTGTCGCTGGACGCGATGCTCGGCGTGAAGACCGCGACGCTGGACCGGGCGATCGGCTGCCAGGACGCGATCTGGGCGGGCCGCGGCACCGGGAAGCTGCTGATCACCGGCGAGGACCGGATGTACGGGCCGTCGTTCCTGTGGGGCGCCGACACCGCGCTGGTCGGGATCGCGTCGGCGCAGGTCGAGCTGTCGGCCGCCGTACTGCGGGCCTGGACGGCCGGCGAACACGCGGAGTTCCTGGCCGCGTCGGACCGGCTGGACCGGTTCGCGGCGGCGACGTTCTACGCGCCGATCGAGGGCTACGTGCAGCGGATGCTGTGGGCGGCCGAGTGGGAGGGGCTGGTACCGGCCGCGGCCGCACACGACCCGTACGGGCCGGAGCTGCCACCGGGCGAGCGGGATCTCGTCGTCAACTGCCTGGAGCAGCTCCACGGGCAGTGAGGTGGCGCGCTCCCTCCTTCGCTCCACCACACCGACGCCGGCAATTGTGGTATTGACCGAAACTAAGAGAGCTCAGGCCGAACGTCAAGATCTCGGACCTTACTGCGCTATTCTGCGTTCAGAGCGGACTTGAGGGCCAGGCCAGAAGTCGTCGGAGGCTGCCGTGGGGATCAGTGTCGGGGTCGTCGGGCCTGAGGATCTGGTTCAGCGGGTGACCGTGGTCGGCGCGCCGAGCGGTACGACGCTGGTCCCGCTGGCGTACCGGCACGAGACCGAGGCGGTCGACCTGGTCCGGCAGGCGCACGGGGACGTCGACGCGTACCTGTTCACCGGCGTCGTCCCGTACACGATCGCCACCGAAGCCGGCGCGGTCGACCGCCCCGCGATGTACGTGTCGTACGACGGCGCCACGCTGCTCCGGGCGCTCGTCGAACTGCTCCGGCTCGGGCACAACGTCACGCAGTTCTCGATCGACACGCTGCGGCGTTCCGAAGTACTGGAGACGCTGATCGAGGCGAAGCTGCCGACGGACCGGATCCACGTATTGCCGTACCGGCCCGGGCTGACGTCGGACGACATCGTCTCGTTCCACCGGACCGCCCGCGAGAAGCACGACACGAAGGTCGCGATCAGCTGCCTCGGGTCCGCGTTCCACCTGATCGAGAACGAGATGCCGTCGGTCCGGCTCGCCCCGTCGCGGTACTCCATCCGCTCGACGCTGCAGGCGCTCGTCCTCACGACGACCGGTCAGCACGTCGGCGATGCGCAGGTCGCACTCGGCGTCATCGACCTGCCCGAACCCGACGACGCGCTCGCCGCGGACCTGATCACGCTCGGCGGCAGCCTCGCTGCGCTCCCCGACGGCCGGCACCTCGTCGTCACCACCCGCGGCCTGCTGGAGCAGGCGACCGAGCAGTTCTCCCGGATGCCGCTGCTGGACCACCTGGCGGCGCGGCACAGCACGGCGTACGTCGGGTTCGGCATCGGGCGGACCGCCGCCGAGGCCGAGGCGCTGGCCCGCCGCGCAGTCGGCCGCGCCGCGTCGATCGGCACTGTCGCCGGCGTGGTGTCGATGTCCGACGACGTCGAGATCGTCATCGAGCCCACCGGCGACCAGCCGTCCGCGATCCGCGGCACCGAAAGCCTCCCGCTGCTCGCCCGCCGCGTCGGCCTCAACACCCAGACCCTCGCGAGGATGCGCGAACTCACCGCCACCCTCCCCGACGGCCTCACCACCCAGGACGTCGCCGACCACCTCGCCGTCCAGCTCCGCACCGCCCGCCGAGTCCTCAAACGCCTCGAACGCGCCGGCCTCGCCGCCCCCACCGGCACCCAGCAACACGGCCGCACCGGCCGCCCACCCACCGTCTACCTGATCCGCCTGTAGCTAGAGAGCACTCCGGAAGAAGCGCGCCGCCTCACCCGCCACGGCATACCGCGCATCGCGTAGATCGTGGTCGCCGCCAACGATCGGCAGCAGTCGCGAGCGGGCACCGACAGCGAGCAGCGCCCGGTGGAGCTGTGCGGCGTGCTCGTACGGGACGGTCTCGTCGGCGGTGCCGTGGACGATCAGGAAGGGCGGCGCGTCGGGGCCCACATGGGCGATCGGGCCGGCCGCACGGAGCTGCTCGCGATGTGTGGTCACGTCTCCTCCGACCAGAGCAGTCACCGGCGAGGGCCGGTCGATCCGCAGGCCGCCGCCCGGGTGCAGGAGATCGCTCGGACCGCTGATCGTCACCACGGCCCGGATCTGCGGTTCGGCCGCGCGTGCGGACTCCGTCGTACTGCCAGAACGGCGGCGCCTTCGACGCGCATCAGCACCCAACGCGCCGCCGCGCACGAGCCCGGCGACGGCGGCGAGATGGCCGCCGGCGGACTGCCCCCAGATACCGACCCGCCGCGGGTCGACCGGTAGACCGAGCGGATTGCGCTCGATCCAGCGCAGCGCCGCCCGTACGTCGTGCAGTCCGACGGTCGCATGGTCGCGGCGACGGGATCCAGAGCTCTTTCCGGAAACAAATCGCTGTCTGCTGCCGGAAAAGTTCCGCAAAGACGGGTCTCCCCGCTTGGAGGCTCCGGGCGGCGTCGGCCTCGCGGGCCGCGGCCCCTGCGGTGGGTGGGGTGGCTACGGGGTGATGACCGTGACGCCGGCGGAGGTGCCGTTGGTCAGGGCTGCGAGGGCGGCCGGGGTTTCTTCGAGGGTGATGGTGCGCGTGACCAGCCGCTGCGGGTTCAGGTTGCCGTTGGCAACCAGGTCGAGCATCTCCGGGTAGGCGTGCGCGGGCATGCCGTGGCTGCCGAGCCAGGTGAGTTCCTGGCCGATCAGGCGGCCTACGTCGAGGGTGACGCCGCCCGGTAGGAGGCCGACCTGTACGTGGCGGCCGCGGGGGCGGAGGGCTTGCAGCGCTTGCTGGACGATGTCGCTCGAGCCGAGGGCGTCGATGGTCACGTGGAAGCCGCCCAGGTCGCGGGCGGGGGCCTGGAGGGTGTGGGTGGCGCCGTAGGTTCGGGCCAGGGCGAGGGCTTCCGGGTTGGTGTCTATCGCTGTGACCTCGGCGCCCAGATCGGCCGCGATCATCACTGCGGACAGGCCTACTCCGCCGCAACCGAAGACGGCTACTCGTTCGCCGGCCTGGACCTGCCCGACCTGGTGGACGGCGCGGAAGGACGTCGCGAAGCGGCAGCCGAGGCCGGCGGCCGTGGTGAAGGACATGTCGTCGGCGAGGCGGACCAGGTTCACCTCGGCGTACGGTACGGCGACGTACTCGGCGAACGAACCCCAGTAGTTGAAGCCGGGCTGGAGCTGGTTCGGGCAGACCTGGTGGTTGCCCTCGCGGCACTGCTCGCAGGTCCCGCACGCGCAGATGAACGGCGTCGTCACCCGGTCGCCGACCGCCCACCCGCGGACGCCGGCACCGACCGCGGCGATCGTCCCGGCGAGCTCGTGCCCGGGCACGTGCGGCAGCACGATGTCCGCGTCGTGCCCCATCCACCCGTGCCAGTCGCTGCGGCACAACCCGGTCGCCTCGACCTTCACCACAACCGCGCCGCCCTCGACGGCAGGCTCCGGCACGTCCCGCACCTCAGGAAGTACGCCGTACTCCTCGATCACCACTGCACGCATGCGTAGACCATAGTCAGCCCACGCAGGAATCGTTCCCCTCGGGACCCCGAGGCGACGTTCAGCAGCCGCCGGCGACGGCCGGGATGATGGAGACCTGGCCGCCGTCCTTGATCGCGGTCTGCAGGCCCTGGGCGAAACGTACGTCGTCGTCGTCCACGTACACGTTCACGAAGCGGCGCAGTTCGCCGGACTCGTCGAGCACGCGGCCCTTGATCCCGGGGTACGACGTGTCGAGCGAGTCGAGCACCTCAGTCAGCGTGCCGCCCTCGGCGGACACCTCGGACGCGCCCTGGGTGTAGGGCCGCAGGATGGTCGGGACGCGCACACTCACACTCACTGCAGGCCTGCCTTCACGAAGGCGTCGTACGACGCGGGAATGGTCACCTTGGGGCCGACCCGGTCGGCCACGGCGTCGAGCGTCTTCAGCCCGTCGCCGGAGTTGATGATCACCGTCTCGGCCTCGGGGTCGAGCTGCCCGGTCTTGATCAGCTTCTTCAGCGTCGCGACCGTCACCCCGCCCGCGGTCTCGGCGAAGATGCCCTCGGTCCGGGCCAGCAGCTGGATGCCCTCGACGACCTCGTCGTCGCTGACGTCCTCGATCGCGCCACCGGTACGGCGGGCCACGTCGAGCACGTACGGCCCGTCGGCCGGGTTGCCGATCGCCAGCGACTTCGCGATCGTGTCCGGCTTCACCGGCTTGACCACGTCGTGCCCGTCGCGGAACGCCTGCGCCACCGGGGAGCAGCCGGTCGCCTGCGCGCCGTACACCTTGTAGTCGGTGGCGTCGACGAGCCCGAGCTTGCCGAGCTCGGTGAAACCCTTGTCGATCTTGGTGAGCTGCGAGCCGGACGCGACCGGGATCACGACCTGCTGCGGCAGCCGCCAGCCGAGCTGCTCGGCGATCTCGAAGGCGAGCGTCTTGGAGCCTTCGGAGTAGTACGGCCGGACGTTGACGTTGACGAACGCCCAGCCTTCCTCCTCGCCGGCGATCTCGGAGGCGAGCTTGTTCACGTCGTCGTAGTTGCCCTCGACGGCGACCAGGGTGCCGCCGTACACGGCGGTGGTGATCACCTTCGGGCGCTCGAGGTCGTGCGGGATGAACACGACCGAGCGGATGCCGGCCCGGGCGGCGGCCGCGGCGACGGCGTTCGCGAGGTTGCCGGTCGAGGGGCAGGCGAAGACCTTCATGCCGAGCTCGCGGGTGGCGCTCAACGCACTCGCCACGACTCGGTCCTTGAAGGAGTGGGTCGGGTTGCCGGAGTCGTCCTTCACCCAGAGCTTGCGCAGCCCGAGCTCGCGGGCCAGGTTCTGCGCGTCGACGAGCCGGGTGTAGCCGGGCTCGGTGTTCGGGAAGCTCGCCACGTCGACCGGGACGGGGAGCAGCGGCTGGTAGCGCCAGATGTTCTTCGGGCCGGCTTCGATCTGCTCGCGGGTGATGGCCGGGTACTCGTACCCGACCTCCAGCGGACCGAAGCACTCCATACAGGCGTAGAACGGGCCCAGCGGGGACTTCGCGCCGCACGCGCGACAGCTGAGGTGCGTACCGTTGCCGAAGGCACCTTCACGGATGGTGTGGGTGGCGGCCTGGCTCATGAGTGAGGTTCCCCTCTCATCTTCCCCGGGAGCCGGATCTCGGCGCGGGACGGATTTGGCACCGTTCCCTCGCTTTCGGCCCGGACGGGCGTACGGCGGGGAGGGTTGCCGGGACGTCAACGGGCCGTTTCCCTCAGTCCCTCTGGATGAGCTGCCCCGAGATTACCCAATCGGGTCCATATTGTGTCCCGTGGTCCCACCATCCGAGACGGGCGATCTCAGAGCCGGCCCCGGATCTCCAGGCCATCACAATCCAGCCTGCGTCTGGTACCTGAGCGTGCCCGACGGCCACAGACGGGGATTGTGATGGCCTGGAGATCAGCCTCGGGCGGACACCCACCACTCACCAACCGCTCCCAACCGCCGGACGGCGGGTGCCAGGCCTGGGGCGGATGGGCGGGGTTAGTGAGTGGCGGCGGATCACAGGCGGTGCGTGGCGCCGGGGGTGTGGGTGGGGAGGGACTTGCGCGGGCCGAAGCGCGGATGCCCGATCCCGGCGAGCTCGATCAGCCGCTGCACCCGGAACCGGTGCCCGCGGTACGGCTCGATCAGCTCGGCGCAGCCGTCGTCGTCCAGCTCCTCGCCGATCAGCGCGTACGACACGTTCCGCGACACGTGGTAGTCCGCGAACGAGAACGCGTCCGCGTCCCCGTGCGCCCGCTGCCGTACCTCGGCCGCCGTCCACACGCCGACCCCGGGCAGCGACCGCAGCCGCCGCTCGATCTCGGCGCCGTCGGTCAGCTCCAGCGTCCGCTCCAGCGCCCGCGCCCGGGTCGCCGCCGTCAGCACCACCCGCGACCGCCGGTTCTCCACGCCCGCCCGGAGGAACTGCCACGACGGGATCAGCCGCCACTGCTCCGGCGCCGGCGGCACCATCATCACCCGGTTGCCCTGCTCACGAGGCCCCGGCGCCGGCTCGCCGTACTCGCGCAACAGCAACCGCCACGCACGGAACGCCTCCTTGCCGGTCACGACCTGCTCGATCCCGGCCGCCGCCATCGCCTCGAACACCGCCCGCGACCGCGGCACCCGCACGTCCGGGAACCGCCGCGCCGCATCCACCAGCACCCGATGCTCCGGCAACGGCTCGAACCCGTCCCAGCTGTCCTTGTCCCCCAGCAGCTCCGGTACGCCGTCCAACACCCACTGGGCCCCCGGCCCCCACGCCTCCGCCTCGACCGCCCCGGCGTACGGCGTCAACCGCAGCAGCACCGGCCCCTCCGGCGTCCGCGTCGCCCGCCACACGGTCCGCCGCCCCGCATCGAACACATACGCCGGATCCCCCGGCCCCTTCCGCAACCCACCGATCACCGACTGCGGATCCACCACCCGCCCCGGCCGCCAGACCCGCACCACCGAACTCACCCGCCAAGTCTTACCCACCCCACCGACAGAACTCATACTGATCCCCATGACTGCTTGGCAGTGGGTGAAGCTCGTTGGGAACTTCCTCAATCTGTCTACCCTCGCGGGCGGCGTGGTCGGGGTGATCGGGAGGGCGAGGTTCAGTCGGGGGCCGCGGGGGCTGTTTTTTGCGAACGGTTACAGGCTCGGGTTTCCGGTGGCGGGGGCGTTCACGATCGGGAACGTGGTGTTGAGCAAGAACGAGCGGGCGTACTTCGACGATGGCCGGCTCGTGCGGCATGAGGAGCGGCATTCTTGGCAGTACTTCTGTCTGCTCGGGCTGCCGATGTTGCCGTTGTACGTCGTCGGTGTGGTGGTGTCGTTCCTGCTCACCGGGGATCCGGCGTCGCGGAATCCGTTCGAGCGGCTGGCGGGGCTGAAGGACGGTGGGTACGTCGAGCGCCCGGTGCAGCCGATCGGGAAGACCGTGACGCAGGCGTTCAGCGGGCTGCGATCGCGTCCGAAAGGGCCGTGAGGACGGTGACCACGCCGCTCGGCTCGTCGACGACGATGTCGGCGGCGTCGATCAGCTCGGTCGCGTTCGAGGACCGGGTGGCGAGCAGTACGGCGGGGAGCCCGTCGGCACGTCGCGCCTGGATCGCCCGGAACGCGGCGAGGTCGCCCAGGTCGTCTCCGGCGTACAGGATCGAGCGGGCGCCGGTGGACTCGAGCAGGCTCTGGATCGCGACGCCCTTGTCGATGCCGGGCGGGCGCAGTTCGAGGACCAGGTTGCCGGGCTCGAGCCGCAGTTCGGTCTCCTCGGCGAGCGTGGTCAACGGCCCGCGCAGCAGCTCGAACGCCTCGGCCGGATCGTCCAGCCGGCGCGTGTGCACGGCCAGTGAGCTGTCCTTGTCCTCCACGAACGCATCCGGTACGCCGGCTTCCCGGAGCAGACCGGGCAACCGGTCGCGGGCCGTCGCGACACCTGCCGGCACCGGCGCGCTGGTGACCTTGCCGGTCGTCGCGTCCCACCGTTCGAGGCCGTAGTGCCCGAGCACGACGAGGCGCCCGAGGCCGGGGTGACCGCTGACGCCGGACAGTTCGGTGGCGACCAGCGCCGGCCGGCCGGTGACGATCGCGACCTGGTTCACGGTCCGGGCCAGCCGGGCGAGCGCGTCCAGGGCGCCCTCGACCGGGCGGGACCGGGCCGGGTCCTCGACCAGCGGCGACAGGACGCCGTCGAAGTCGGTCGCGATCACCGCCGACGCCGGGTCGGAGGCGATCGCCTCCCAGCCCTGGTGGCCGGCATCGGTCCTGATGACCGGAGAATTCATCCTGTGTAGTCCGACGTGAGGATGACGGTCAGGCGGTCCTTCTTCATGTTGTCCAGCGCGCCCTTGGACCGGCCGATGCCGAGGTCGTGGGCCAGCTGGTTGGCGGCCGCGATCATGCCGGGCGGGTAGTACACGGTGCTCTCGGCAACCTTGCCGTGCCAGTTGTCCGGCGAGCCGGAGACGGTCCAGCCGGCCGCCTTGGCGCGGTTCGCGACCGAGTCGGCGAGGCCCTTGCGCGGGGTGTTGTTGTACACCTCGATCGCCGGCCGCTCCTCGGCCGGGATCGTCACCGGCTGGGTGGGCTGCGGCGGTTCGGTGGTCTTCGGAGGCTGGGTCGGCTGCGACGTCGGTCCGGCGGTCGGCTCAGTGGTCGACGGGGGCTGCGTCGGCTTCTCCGACGGAGGCTTCGCCGACGAGGGCTTCTCGGACGGCCGCGGCACGCTGGCGCCGACTGTCGACGGCCCGGCCGACGGCTTGGTGGTCGGCGTACTCGCGGCGGCCGGCTTCTCGTCGGCCTGGCTGTTGTTCCCGCGGGTGCCGAACAGCACCAGCAGCCCGGCGACGATCGCGACCACGGCGGCGACCGCAACGAGCGACGAGAGCACCTGCCCCTGCTCGCCCCGACGGCGTGGGGCAGTAAGGCACGCCCTCAGGCGGCGGGACACGGTTCAGACCTCGATGCCCAGGCGACGTGCGGAGCGGGCGCGCTGGCGGGCGGCCCGGAGCCGGCGGAGGCGCTTGACCAGCAACGGGTCGTGCGCGAGGGCCTCCGGCCGGTCGATGAGCGCGTTCAGGACCTGGTAGTACCGGGTCGCGGACATCTGGAACTGGTCCCGGATCGCCTGCTCCTTGGCGCCGGCGTACTTCCACCAATGGCGCTCGAAGGCGAGGATCTGGCCGTCCCTCTCAGAGAGTCCGGCGACGACCGGCGGCGCAGCTTCGGCGGGGCCGGAAGAGCTGGCGTTGGCGCTGTCCATCTGCTGCTGACTCCTGTGCGGTCGGTGATCGTCCGTCCGCAAGCTACTGTACGTGTTGAACAACAGCAATGTCATTCACCGACGACCGACACGAAGCGTGTCGCTGACGAGGCAACCGGACCGGTTCAACTCTGGCAGGATCTTGGGGGTGAGCTCAACCGACTCCAGCGTGGCCCGGGTCGAGGAGCTGCAGGGGCGGATCGGGGATGTCGACCCGTTGGTCAACGCCGTCTGCACGCCGAACCCCGCCGCGCTCACCGACGCCGCCCGACTCGACACCGAACGTGACGAGGGCCGGGTCCGCGGCCCGCTGCACGGCGTACCGGTGCTGGTCAAGGACAACATCGACACCGCCGACCTGCCGACCACGGCCGGTTCGCTGGCGCTCGCCGACCAGCCGCCTCCGCCGCAGGACGCGCCGCTGGTCCGCCGGTTGCGCGAGGCCGGCTGCGTGATCCTGGCGAAGACCAACCTGAGCGAGTGGGCGAACTTCCGCGGCTCCGCGTCGTCGTCCGGCTGGAGCGCGTACGGCGGCCTCACCCGGAACCCGTATGCGTTGAACCGCTCGCCCGGCGGCTCCTCGTCCGGTTCCGGCGCGGCGGTCGCGGCGGGGCTCGCGGACTACGCGATCGGTACCGAGACCAGCGGCTCGATCGTCTGCCCGGCCGCGCTGAACGGCGTCGTCGGCCTGAAGCCCACGGTCGGCCTGATCCCGCAGCAGGGCATCGTCCCGATCTCGCACTCGCAGGACACCGCGGGCCCGATGACCCGGACGGTCGAGCAGACCGCCGCGCTGCTCACGGTCCTGACGGGCGGCCAGCTCGACTACACGGAGGCCTGTCGCGGTACGGACCTCAGCGACGTGCGCATCGGCGTACCGCGGGGGCCTCTCTGGGGGTATTCGAACGGGCTCGACCAGGTCACCGAGCGGGCGCTGGAAGTGCTCAGCCGGTGCGGAGCGACGCTGGTCGACCACCTGTCGTTGCCGACGCCTGGTGGTGACGAGGACCAGCTCCACGTGCTCTCGCACGAGCTGAAGGGCGACATGGCGGCGTACCTTGCGACGCGCGCACCCGGCGGTCCGCGGACGCTGGACGACCTGATCGCGTTCAACAACGAGCATGCGGACCAGGAGCTGCAGTGGTTCGGTCAGGAGCTGTTCGAGCGCGCCGCCGCGACGGACGGCCTGGACTCGCCGGTGTACGTCGCCGCCCGGCTGACCGCGCTGCGGGCCGGGCGGGACGGTATCGACAACCTGCTCCGCGACAACCAGCTCGACGCGCTGGTCAGCCCGTCGTACCAGCCGGCCTGGACGATCGACCTGGTGAACGGCGACCACGTGATGGGCAGCTCGTCGGCGCACGCCGCGCTGGCCGGCTACCCGCTGCTCTCGGTTCCCTCCGGCGTGGTCTCGGGGCTCCCGGTCGGACTGACGATCAGCGGTACGGGGCGGAGTGAGGTCACGCTCATTCGCTTGGCGCACGCCTTCGAAACCGCGAGAATCGCAGCAGACGGACCGTTCCCGACCCCGGAGTTCAGACAGTGGGTATAGATCGCGTCAGGTGGGGAATCGTTGCGACCGGCAACATTTCGACCCAGTTCACGCACGACCTGGGGCTGCTGCCGGACGACGCCGTCGCCACCGCGGTCGCATCCCGTAGCCAGGCGAGCGCGGACCGGTTCGCGAACGAGTTCGGCATCCCCCATGCGTACGACGACTACCGCCGCCTGATCGACTCCGGCGAGGTCGACGTCCTCTACATCGGTACGCCGCACCCGCAGCACTACGCGATCGCCCGGACCGCGCTGCAGGCCGGCATCGCCGTACTGTGCGAGAAGCCGGTGACACTCACCGCCGCGCAGGCGCGCGACCTGGTCGCGGTCGCCCACGAACACAAGACGTTGTTCGCCGAGGCGATGTGGATGCGCACCGATCCGGTGATCCAGGCCCTGTTCGAGGACCTGCAACGCGGCGTGATCGGTGAGCCGCAGCAAGTGACCGCGGACTTTGCGTTCCACAAACCTTCATTGCCGGTTCGCCTGCTCGACCCGGCGCTCGGGGGAGGCTCGCTGATGGACGGCGGCATCTACCCGATGACCTTCGCCCACATGGCGTTGGGCCGCCCGGCGGAGGTGAAGGCAGTCGGTTCCCTCAACGACGACGGCGTCGACCTGAACGTCGCGATGGCCTGGCGGTACGACTCCGGCGCGGTCGCCGCGCTGACCTGCGGGCTGCGGTCGCAGAACCCGTGGGTCGCGGCGATCAGCGGCCCGGACGGGAACCTGCAGGTCCCGCACCGCTTCCACCACCCCGAGTACTACCTGCGCACGACCGCTTCCGGAGCGGAGCGGATCGACGTACCCACGCATGGCCGTGGGTACCACTACGAGGCGAGCGCAGTGATCGCAGCGCTGCGCGCCGGACTGGTCGAGGTGCCCGTCCTGCCCCATGCCGCCACCCTCGAGATTCTCGACCTGCTCGACGAGACCCGGAGCCAGATCGGGGTCCGCTACCCCGGTGACGACGACGACCTGAGTGGATGACGCTGACCATGTCTACACAGCCGAACGGTAGGAGTTCCTTCGTAGTGGTGGCCAACCGGCTGCCGGTCGACCGGATCGAGATGCCCGACGGCAGCACGGCATGGCGCCGCAGCCCGGGCGGGCTGGTGACCGCACTGGCCCCGGTGATGCAGGGCCACCACGGCGCCTGGATCGGCTGGACGGGCAGCCCGGACGAGAAGCTGGACCCGTTCGACAACGACGGCATGCACCTGGTCCCGGTGATGCTCACCGCCGAGGACGTGCAGCTGTACTACGAGGGCTTCTCGAACGCGACGCTCTGGCCGCTGTACCACGACGTGATCGTGGCGCCGGAGTTCCACCGCGAGTGGTGGGAGTCGTACGTCGCGGTGAACCGCCGGTTCGCGGAGGCTGCCGCGGAGGCGGCCGACGACAACGCCGACGTCTGGGTGCACGACTATCAGCTGCAGCTGGTGCCGGCGATGCTTCGCCGGTTGCGGCCCGACGTCCGGATCGGGTTCTTCCTGCACATCCCGTTCCCGCCGACCGAGCTGTTCGCGCAGATGCCGTGGCGGCGGCAGATCCTGGACGGGCTGATGGGCGCCGACCTGGTCGGGTTCCAGCGGCCCGGTGCCGCGTCGAACTTCGCCCGGCTGGCCCGCAACCGGATGGGCCTGCGGACCCGCGGCGACCGGATCCACCTGCCCGACGACCGGATCGTGCGCGCGAAGGCGTTCCCGATCTCGATCGACGTGAACGAGCTGGAGAACCTGGCCCGGCAGCCGGAAACCAACGCCCGGGCGGCCGAGATGCGCGAGGAGGTCGGTAACCCGGAGCACATCCTGCTCGGCGTCGACCGGCTCGACTACACCAAGGGCATCCGGCAGCGGCTGCGGGCGTTCGGCGAGCTACTCGACGAGAAGCGGGTCTCGGTCGACGACGCGGTGTTCATCCAGGTCGCGACGCCGTCCCGGGAGCGCGTCGAGCAGTACCGGGTGCTGCGCGACGAGATCGAGCTGCTGGTCGGCCGGATCAACGGCGAGCACGGCCGGATCGGGACGCCGGCGATCAACTACCTGCACACGACGTACTCGCGGACCGAGATGGCCGCGCTGCTCCGGGCCGCCGACGTCGCGGTCGTGACCCCGCTGCGGGACGGCATGAACCTGGTCGCGAAGGAATACGTATCCACCCGGTACGACGACACCGGCGCGCTGGTGCTGAGCGAGTTCGCGGGCGCGGCGGACGAGTTCCGGCAAGCTTTCCTGGTGAACCCGCACGACATCAACGGCATGAAGGACACCATCGTCGACGCGATGAACACCGACGAACGCCAGCTCGGCCGCCGGATGAAGGCCATGCGCAAGCACCTCGCGGCGCATGACGTGAACGTCTGGGCCCAGACCTTCCTGAAGGCGCTGCATGACGAAGACTGACGGGCGGATCCTCGCTTTGGACCTGGGGACGTCGTCCGCCCGGGCCTTGGTGCTGCACGAGTCCGACGCCTCGCCGATCCCCGGCGCACTGGCCCGGCACAAGATCTCCCCGACGTACGGCCACGACGGCTCGGCGACGCTCGACCTGCATGAGTACGTCGAAGGGCTGCTCGGCTGCCTGGACGAGCTCCAGCAGAACGGGCACCTGGACGGCATCGGTTCGCTGGTGCTGTCCACCCAGTGGCACTCGATCGTTGCCCTGGACAACAAGGGTGCCGCGCGGACGCCGGTGATCACCTGGGCGGACACCCGGTCGGTGGATCTCGACCTCGGGACGTCGTTCGACGAGCAGGCGTTCCACGCCCGGACCGGCACCTGGCTACACCGGCTGTACTGGACCCGCCGGATCCCGTGGCTGCTGTCCGCGGACTCCCCCGCGTCCTTCGCCGGCCTGCCCGACCTCGTCCTCGAGCGGCTGACCGGCGAGCGGGTCACGTCGGTCTCGGTCGCGTCCGGGACCGGCACGCTCGACCTCGCGACCGGTGCGTACGACGACGAGGCGCTGGCCGTCGCGGGCGTCACCGCGGACCGGCTGCCCGCGATCGTGCCGACCGGATGGACGGGGCGGTTGTCGATGGAGTACGAGCGCCGCTGGCCCGGGCTGGTCGGCGTACCGGTGCATCCGCCGACCGGCGACGGCGCCGCGTCCAACGTCGGCACCGGCGGGTACGACGCCGGAACGGCGGCCGTGACGGTCGGTACGTCGGCCGCGGTCCGGGTCGTGCACCCGATCGAGAATGCGCCGGAGTTGCCGTGGGAGCTCTGGCGGTACCGCGTCGACGACAAGCGCGCGGTGACCGGTATGGCGTTCTCCGCGGCCGGAAACCTGCACGCGTGGCTGACCGGCGTACTGCGACTGGAGTCCGACGAACCGCTCGGCGTGGAGATCGGCGGGCCGCACGCGATCGCGATCCCGTTCATGGCCGGCACCAGGCCGCCCGCGAACGTGCCGGGTGGATCCGGGGTGTACTTCGGGCTGTCGTTCGACGACAGCTCCGCCGATCTGCTCGCGGCCGCGCTGCAGGGCGCGTCACTGGAGATCGACCGTGGGCTGCGGCAGTTGGACGCGCTGTTCAACCGGCCGCTGGACGTGGTGCTCGGCGGCGGCGGGATCGACGCGTCCGAGTGGTGGCGGCGGTGCCTGACGGCGACGTTCGCGCGGCCGACCACGGTGTGCGCGGAGCCCGAGGTCGGGGCGCGCGGCGCGGCGGCGGTGGCGCTCGGGTTGTCGCCGGAGCCGGGTGGCGAGCACCTGACCCCGGTCGACGAGGACATGGCCCGGCTCGACCCGCTGAGGGTCCGCTACGAGGCCCTGCGGGAGCTGGCGGTCAAAGCCTCCGAGCTGTGATCACGGCCTCGGCGGGGCGGTCGATCCGCGGACGATCAGCGACGTACCGAGGCTGACCGGCTCGTCCGGGTCGGCGTACGGGTCCGAGCCGCCGGTCACGTGCGCCAGCCCGGCCTTGACCGCCTCCCGGCCGATGGCCTCGGTCGGGACCCGCACCGTGGTCAGCTGCGGATCCAGCGCCCGCGCCAGCGGTACGTCGTCGTACCCGACGATCGACAGGTCGTCCGGGATCCGCAGGCCGTGCTCCTTGACCGCGAGGTAGGCGCCCGCGGCCACCAAGTCGTTGCCGCCGAACACCGCGGTGAAGTCCGGCTCCTGCTCGAGGAGTTCCTTCATCCGCCGGTAGCCGAAGTGCTGCGTGAACGCGCCGGTGATCACCATGCCCGGGGCGACCGAGAGGCCGCGGGTCCGGTGCGCGCGTTCGAAGCCGGCGATCCGGTTCTGGGTCGTGGACAGCGCGGGCGGGCCGCCGAGGTACAGGATCCGCTCGTGTCCGAGGGTCAGCAGGTGGTCGGTGACCGCGAACGCGCCCTGCTCGTTGTCGAACTCGATCCCGATCGTGTTCGGCTCGTCCAGCGGCGGCCGTCCGCAGTGCGCCAGCCGGCATCCGGTGCTGGCCAGGCGGCGGGCCCGGATCCGGTTGGTCTGCTGGTACCGCTCGTCGGTGGTCGGGCCGCCGACGACCACGACCAGGTCGGCGCGATGTTCGAGCAGTAGGTCGAGGAAGCTGTCCTCGAGCTCGGCGTTGCCTTGCGTGTTGCAGACCAGGCTGAGCCGGCCGTGGGCGGTCGCCTCGAGCTGGGCGCCGCGCGCGATCGCGGCGAAGTACGGATCGCCGAGCTCCTCGATCAGGATGCCGATCAGGTGCCGGCCGGAGCCGGCGAGCGCGCGGGCGTGCGCGTTGGTGACGTAGCCGAGCTTCTGCATGGCCGCCTCGACCCGCGCCCGGGTCGCGGCGCTCACCGAGTAGTTGCCGTTCACGACCCGGGACACGGTCGCGGTGGACACCCGCGCCTCGTGCGCCACGTCGTAGATCGTCGCTCCCGGCTCGTCCCGGCGCGCCCGGCGCTGACCGGTCCCTCGCTCTGCCATCGCTCGCATCATCCCTTCGGTTCTGCAGGCAATCGAACCACAGCAGGTCGGGTTGATAGTAACCCCTTACATTTTCCATACATCTACGGCCTATTGACAACGCATCTACCGCACAGCATGCTCCTTCATCAGTTGGTAAGCGCTTTCAAATCTGAGGAAAGTAGGCCGACGATGACGGACACCGCCGGACAGGCGAGACGCGGGCTGCTCAGCCGGATCCGCCGGGACCGGGCGATGCTGCTGCTGGCACTTCCGGGCTTCTGCTTCTTCGTGCTGTTCCACTACGTGCCGCTGCTCGGCAACCTGATCGCGTTCAAGGACTACCAGCCGTACCTGGGCTTCCTCGGGTCGTCCTGGGTCGGGCTGCAGAACTTCGCCGTTCTCGGCGACCCGGACTTCCTGCACGCGCTGCTGAACACGCTGAAGTTCTCGTTCCTGCAGCTGGTGCTGTTCTTCCCGGCGCCGATCGCGCTGGCGCTGCTGCTGAACAGCATCGTCAGCTCGAAGATCCGCCGGTTCGTGCAGAGCGTGGTCTACCTGCCGCACTTCATCGGCTGGGTGATCCTGGTGTCGATCTGCCAGCAGCTGATCGGCGGCACCGGGCTGCTGCCGCACCTGCTCGGATCGGTCGGCCTGCCGCGCGTCGACCTGATGACCGACGGCTCGTTCTTCCCGTTCCTGATCACACTGCAGACGATCTGGAAGGACACCGGCTGGGGCACGATCATCTACCTGGCCGCGCTGCTCAGCATCGACACCCAGCAGTACGAGGCCGCCGCCATCGACGGCGCCGGCGGGCGGCAGCGGCTCTGGCACATCACGCTGCCGGCGATCATGCCGGTGACCGTACTGCTGCTGATCCTGCAGCTCGGCAGCATCCTGTCGGTCGGGTTCGAGCAGATCCTCCTGCAGCGCGACGCCGTCGGCGCCGACGCAGCGGAGGTGCTCGACACCTACGTCTACTTCCACGGCGTGGTGGACGGCGACTTCGGCACCAGTACGGCGGTCGGCCTGGTCAAGGGCGTCGTCGGGCTGGTCCTCATCCTCAGCGTCAACAAGCTCGCGCACGTCTTCGGGCAGGACGGGGTCTACTCACGATGACGACAGCCGCCGAGAAGGCCTACTTCCGGGACACCCGCCGTCCGCCGTGGATGGAGAAGCCGCCGCTGTGGTTGTCCGCCCTGAAGGGGATCGCGCTGGTGCTGGTCTGCCTCGCGGTGATCTACCCGTTCTGGAACATCATCGCGACCAGTCTGGCGTCCGAGCACGAGATCACCCGGCACGGCGGTCTGATCCCGTTCTTCCCCGAAGCGCCGACGCTGGCGGCGTACCAGACGATCTTCGCCGGCGGCACGGTCACCCGGGCGATGCTGATCAGCATCGGCATCACCGTGGTCGGCACCGTGCTGAACGTGATCTTCACCGCCAGCCTCGCCTACGCGCTCAGCCGGCCGATCGTCGGCGGGCGCTTCATCCTCACCACCGTGCTGCTGACCATGCTGTTCGGTGCCGGGATCATCCCCAACTTCCTGCTGGTCAACGCCCTCGGGCTGTACGACAGCCTGGCCGCACTGATCCTGCCGGGACTGGTCAGCGCCTTCAACTTCCTGGTGATGCGGAACTTCTTCCAGTCGATCCCCGGTGAGCTGCTGGACTCCGCGCGCGTCGACGGTGCCGGTGACGTGGCGACCTTCCTCCGGATCGTCATGCCGCTGTCGAAGGCCGTGACCGCGGTGGTCGCGCTGTTCTACGCGGTCGGCCACTGGAACGCGTACTTCAACGCACTGCTCTACCTGCAGGACCAGAACAAGTGGCCGTTGCCGCTCGTACTGCGGCTGTACGTCCTCCAAGGCCAGCCGGTCGGGAACACCACGGTGACCGAGGCGATCCCGTCGATCCAGGCGATCCAGATGGCGGTCGTAGTCGTCGCCCTGGTCCCGATCCTGCTCGTCTACCCGTTCCTGCAGCGCTACTTCACCAAGGGCGTCCTGACCGGAGCCATCAAGGGCTGACCGCGTTCAGCCGAAGCAGAAAGGACCGTCCCAGATGTCAACATCGTTCAGCCGCCGCAGTGTCCTTCGCGGACTGGCACTGGCCGCGGTGAGTTCGCCCCTGCTGTCCGCGTGCTCCACCGGCCCGAAGGTCGCGAACACCAAGCCGGCCGTCAACACGGTCAAGCTGCCGGCGTACGTGCCGTTCAAAGGCCCGGCGCCGCAGTACCCGTCGACGGTGCCGGGCGCACCTGCAGGTTTTTCGAAGTACCCAGCTGAGGCCGTCAAGACTGTCACCAAGGCTCCGCTCAGCAAGCCGATGTCCGGGATGGTCGGGATCTTCAATCCACTGCCGACCCCGCGGGCCAAGAACCCTGCCTGGCAAGAGGTCGAGCGCCGATTGGGCGCGCAGCTCGACCTGACCATCGTGCCGAACAGCGACTACCTCACGAAGTTCCAGACCGCCGTGGCCGGCAAGAAGCTCCCGGACGTCTCGTTGTACGCCGGCGTCGACCACCCGGCGGAGTTCTTCAACGCGCTGGCGGTCGACCTGACGCCGTACCTGTCCGGCGACGCGGTCAAGGACTACCCGAACCTGGCGGCGATCCCGACGCTGGCGTGGAAGGACTGCGTCATCGACAACAAGCTGTTCATGCTGCCGATCCCCCGCGGCGGCTGCGCCGGCGCAGGCTTCTACAACCAGGCCCTGCTCGACAAGGCCGGGATCTCCACGATGCCGACGAACACCGAGGAGTACTACGACGCGCTGGTCGAGCTGACCCGGCCGCAGGACGGGCAGTGGGGCTTCATCAACACCACCGGCAACACGTACTTCCAGATCATCGCGATGATGTTCGGCGTGCCGTACGGCTGGCGCAACGACAACGGCAAGCTGACCGCGGACCTGGAGACCGACGAGTACGCGGCCGCGATCGAGTTCATGGCGAAGATGGTGAAGAACGGGCTGCAGGTCCCGGGCTCGGACGGCATCGACGGCACCGCGCGGAGCAACGGCTTCAAGGCCGGCAAGGCGGCGTTCGTCCAGGACGGGCTGCCCGGGTACCTCGGGTACTGGACCGGGATGCCCGAGGGCAAGCCGCTGCCGTACATCCCGGTCGGGCAGCCCGGCAAGAAGGCCGCCACCTACTACGACAACGTCACCTTCGGGTCGACACTGATCAGCAAGAAGGGCAACGACGAGGCCCGGATCCGGGAACTCCTCGGAGCGCTGAACTTCTTCGCCGCGCCGTTCGGCAGCGAGGAGTACACGCTGCTGCACTACGGCGTCGAGGGCAGCGAGCACACCCTCGACAAGAGCGGCTTCCCGGTGCTCACCGACCAGGGCACCCGGGACCTGACCGTGCCGTGGAACTACCTGGCCGGTCCGGGGCTGACGATCTCGAACTCCGACGCGGAGTACGTCAAGCGCTACACCGAGGCCAACGCGACCGTGAACCGGACCGCGCTCGAGAACCCCTGCAAGAACCTGATCTCGCCGACCGCCGACAAGGTCGGCAAGCAGCTCGGGACCGACATCGGCGACGTCCGCAACGACATCGTCGCCGGCCGGAAGAAGCTGACGGACTGGAAGCCGGCCGTCGAGAAATGGCGCAAGAACGGCGGCGACAAGATCCGCCAGGAATATCAGACCGTGCTCTGAGAGGACCCGCCCATGCAGAACGAACCCGCCATCGGACACTCGAACCTGACCCGCCGGACCGCCCTCGGTCTCGGCGCCGCCGCAGCCGCCGGCCTCGCGCTGCCCGCGCTCACCGCGACCGCCGCACCCGACCACCGGATCCCCGGCAACTACCTCGCCACCGTCGCCGCCGACACCAGCACCATCCTCAAGAACCCGTTGTCCGGTTGGGTTCTGTACGGCACGACCGGCGTCGCCGACGACTACTGGACATCCCTGGACACGCTCTCCGCGCCGGTGCAGATCCAGGAGTACGCGCACACGCTGTACATGCGGATCGCCTGGTCGGTGCTCAACCCCGCCGAGGACGTGTACGGCTGGGACACCGACCCGAAGCTGAAGGCCCTGATCGCCACAGCCCGCCAACGGGGAATGAAGCTGGCGTTCCGGGTCGTCACCGACAGCCGGGACAAGAGCACCGACTTCACGCCGGCGTACGTCCGGGCCGCGGGCGCGCAGGGGTACGAGACGAAGACCGGCAGCGTGACGGTGTGGACGGCGTACCCGGACGACCCGGTGTTCCAGGCGAAGTACGAGAAGTTCCTGGTCGCGTTCGGGGCCAAGTTCAACGATCCGGACGTGGTCGACTTCATGGACGGGTACGGGCTGGGCAAGTGGGGCGAGGGGCACTCGCTGATCTATCTCGACGACGCGAACCGCGAACCGGTGTTCCACTGGAGCATCGACCTGTGGCTGCGGGCGTTCTCGCGGGTGCCGGTCGCGATCAACTACCACCGGTTCATCGGCTGGCACAAGCCCGGCGACCCGCCGTCGGTCTCGACCGCCTGGGGCGCGCCCGCGCCGGGCAGCGCCGACCTGCTGAACTCCGCGTTCGAGAAGGGCTGCGTACTGCGGCACGACGCGTTCGGCATGACCGGTTACTACCAGCAGTGGGAGAAGGACCTCGCGGCGCAGTGGCGGTACCGGCGGCCGGTGATCATGGAGGGTGGCTGGATCGTCGGATCGATGAACTACAAGGTCGATCCGCGCGGGTACCAGACCGTCCACGACGTCCGGCAGGGCGAGTTCGACGACTCCGCCGAGGCACACGTGAACATGATGGACTTCCGGGTCGGCAACGAGACCAAGACCTGGTTCACCGACGCGCACGACCTGATCGACGCCTTCGTTGCCGAGGGCTCCTACCGGCTGTACCCGGACACGCTGTCGCTGCCCCGGGTCCTGCACACCAGCAGCCGGGAGACGATCACGCACCAGTGGACCAACGACGGCTGGGGCTACCTCCCAAACAACATCCCGGCCTGGAACCACAAGTACAAGCCGGCCTTCGCCCTGCTGAACCCGGCGGACCAGTCGGTCGCGCAGGTCTTCGTCGACGGCGCCGCCGAGCCGTCCGACTGGCTGAAGGGCACCCCGAAGGGCTACACGTTCAGCCCGGCGCTGCCGACGGTCCGCTCGGGACGGTACCGCTGGGGCGTCGGCATCGTCGACACCACCGCGGGCAACCGGCCGGGCGTGCAGCTGGCCGCTCAGGGCGAGAAGACCGCCGAAGGCTGGCTTCTGCTCGGCGACTGCACCGTGGGCTGATCCTGAGGGTTGCGGGGGCGGATTTGCGCCCCCGCGGCCCGTCAGGGGGTGATGACCAGCGTCTGAGTCGCCTTGTTGAGGACCAGACCCAGGGTCTTGCTGTCGGCGGGACGGCCCGCGACGGTGATCTCGGCGTCGGTCAGGGTGCGGCCCTTCTGGGCGACGTACCGCGTGGCCACCCAGCGGGTCGTGCTGCCGCTCTTGTACGTGTAGACGATCGTGCTGACCGTCAGCCGGCCCTGTCCGGCGGTGGACGGCATGCCGACGGTCGACGTACCGACGATGTGCAGGCCGCGGGTGCCCTTGAGCGCGGCGATCTTCTGCTTGAGCGCGTTCTGCGGCGTCTGCGGGCCCCACCAGGTATTGAACCGGATCATCTGGCCGCTGCCGTCGAAGCGGGTCTGGTGCGCCGCGATGTGCACCTCGCGCCAGGTCTTCGGCAGTACGGCGTTCGACAGGTACCCGTGCGGGTACTTGCGCTCGAAGTACCGCTTCACGAACGTCAGCGACGTACTGCTCTGAGCGGCCGTCAACTTCACCGGCTGCCGTGTCTGCGCCGCGCTGCTCGGCTGTGCGGCCCCCAGCACCATGGCAACCGCCGCGACCCCCGTGGCGACCCCTGCGATCACACCGTTCCGCTTCATCCTGCGATCCCCCTCCGTCAGGCGCTCCCCCGTCGGCAGCGCACCCGTTGAGACACCGCGAACGCACGGAAAGTTGCCGACGTGACTGCGACCACTGACAACAGCTTGGGTACGACGGATCATTGCCGCTCATGTGGCGCGAGATGATGAAGTCGAAGGTGCACCGGGCGACGGTCACGCAGGCGGACCTGAACTACGTCGGTTCGTGCACGCTGGACGCGGACCTGATGGACGCCGCGGACCTGCTGCCGGGCGAGAAGGTCGACATCGTCGACGTCACCAACGGGCAGCGGCTGTCGACGTACCTGATCGAGGGTCCGCGCGGGTCCGGGATCGTCGGCATCAACGGCGCCGCCGCGCACCTCATCCACCCGGGCGATCTGGTGATCCTGATCGCCTACGGGATGTTCGACACCGCCGAGGCCAAGGGCTTCGTACCGAGCGTAGTCTTCGTGGACGAGCACAATGCGATCACGCGCATCGGCTCCGACCCCGCGGAGGCCCTTCCTGACAGCGGAATGCGGCGCGGGGACCAACTGCACCCGTAGCGAGATGAGGACTGGTCGACGATGACCGAGAACGCCGAAGCGGCCGCGCCGAAGACCGCGTCGCACGACAACGAGCCGAGCCCGAAGCTGCGGGCGTTCATGAACTCGGGCTGGGCCGACTCCGAGCGGCACGATCTGTCACTGGGCGACGCCGGGGTGTGGGCGGCGAAGCGCCGGGACGCGCTCTCGCAGGCGTTCCCCGGCGAGCGGCTGGTGATCCCGGCCGGCACCTACAAGGTCCGCTCGAACGACACCGACTACGTCTTCCGCCCGCACACCGACTACGTGTGGCTGACCGGTAACCAGACCTCCGACGCGGTGCTGGTGCTGGAGCCGAACGGCACCACCGGCCACGACTCGGTGCTGTACTTCCGCCCGCGGGCCGACCGCGCCCAGGGCGAGGAGTTCTGGCGCGACCGGATGTACGGCGAGCTCTGGGCCGGCCGGCGTCCGTCGCTGACCGAGACCGCGAAGGAGTTCGGGATCGAGACCCGGCACGTCGACCAGCTGGCCGACGCGTTGAAGGGCGACGTACCGACCCGGGTCCGGCGCGACGAGGACCAGTCGATCGCCTCCCTGCTGAGCGGCGCGCACACCGACGACCTGAAGGACAACGAGCTGGCCGCGACGCTGTCCGAGCTGCGGCTGGTGAAGGACGCGTACGAGCTCGAGCAGCTCCGGGACGCGGTCGCGATCACGCACCGCGGCTTCTCCGACGTGCTCGCCGAGATGGACAAGGTCCGGCGGTACGGCGAACGCTGGATCGAGGGCACGTTCTGGCGCCGCGCCCGGGCCGAGGGCAACGACGTCGGCTACACGTCGATCGCCGCCGCCGGGCCGCACGCGACCACGCTGCACTGGATCGAGAACGACGGCCCGGTGAACGACGGCACGCTGATGCTGCTCGACATGGGCGTCGAGAACCGGCAGCTGTACACCGCCGACATCACCCGCACGCTGCCGGTGAACGGCGAGTTCACCCCGCGCCAGCGCGACCTGTACCAGCTGGTCCTGGACGCGCAGAACGCCGGCATCGCCGCGCTCACCCCGGGCGCGGCGTTCCGCGCCGGGCACGAGGCCGCGATGGAGGTCGTCGTCCGCGGCCTCGACGCGATGGAACTGCTGCCGGTGTCGCTGGAGGAGGCCCTCGACCCCGAGAGCCGCCTGTACCAGCGGTACACCCTGCACGGCGTCAGCCACATGCTCGGCCTCGACGTCCACGACTGCGCGTCGGCCCGCAACGAGACGTACCGGCAGGGGCCGGTGAAGCCCGGGTACGTGCTCACCGTCGAGCCCGGCCTGTACTTCCAGGCCGACGACCTGACCGTGCCGGAGGACCTGCGCGGCATCGGCATCCGGATCGAGGACGACATCCTGATCACCGACGGCGCCCCGGAGAACCTCTCCGAGGCGATGCCGCGCACCATCGAGGGCATCCAGAACTGGATGGCGTCCTAAGCCGTCTGGTAGCGCGGATGCGGCGCGAACTCGCCGAGCTTGCCGGTTCGCAGCCGCATCCGCACCAGCATCTCGACCGTCGTGGTGGCCGCCGCGACGCCGTCGATCACGCTGACGCCGAGCTCGGCCGACAGGTCGTGGCACAGGTCGGCCATCCCGGCGCAGCCGAGCACGATCGCGTCGGAGCCGTCCAGCGCCAGCGCCTCCTCGCACGCGCGCAGGATCGTGGCCCGCGCGTGCGGGTCCGTCTCCAGCGCGAGCACCGGGATCTCGCACGCGTGGATCCCGAGACACTGCCGCGCGACGCCGTACTCCGCGGCCAGGTCGTGCGCGTGCCCGACCGTCCGCGCCAGCGTGGTGACGACGCTGAACCCGCGGCCCAGGTACGCCGCCGTCCGCATGCCGGCCTCCGCGATCCCGACGACCGGCCCGCGGGCGAGCTCCCGCGCCGCCTTCAGCCCCGGGTCGCCGAAGCACGCGATCACGTACCCGTCGTACCCGGCGGCCTCACCCTCGACGATCTCCTGCAGCAGCCCCGGTACGGCGAGCGCGTCGTCGGCGTGGCTCTCGATCGAGGCCGGCCCGTGCGGCGGGTTGACCGCGTCGACGATGACCCTCGGACCGGCGACGGCCCGGGCGCACTCGCCGATCAGCGCGGTCATCGACGCGGTGCTGTTCGGGTTGACGACCTTGATCCGCATCACGCCTCCACCGCCGCGGCCGCCGGAGTCGCCGCGATACCGGCACGCCGCGCGAGGACGGAGTACAGCGCGAACCCGGCACCGCAGCCGATGAACCAGCTGTAGTCGCTGATCCACAACGCCTCGCCGATCCAGCGCGGGACCAGGACCGACGCGACCGAGACGACACCGGCGGCGATCACGGACTGGATCGCGACCGGGTTGTAGCCCTTGCGGTAGTGGTACGCGCCGGCCTTGTCGAGCGTGAACATGTCGTCGACGACGAGCTTCTGCTTGCGAATCAGGTAGAAGTCCGCGATCAGGATGCCGAAGAGCGGGCCGATCAGCGCGCCCAGGATGCCGAGCGTGTAGTGGATCGCGGTGTCGTTGTTGTACCAGTTCCACGGCGTCAGCAGCACCGAGCCGACGGCCGCGATCATGCCGCCCATCCGCCAGCTGATCTTCTGCGGGCTGACGTGCGAGAAGTCGAAGGCCGGCGAGATGAAGTTCGCGACGATGTTGATGCCGACGGTCGCGGTGACGAACGTGAGCGCGCCGAGCAGGATCGCGAACGTGTTGTCGATCCGCTCCACGGTCTTGATCGGGTCGGTCAGCAACTCGCCGTACACCGGAACCGTCGCGCCGGCGGTCAGGACGGTGAGCAGCGAGAAGAACACGAAGTTGACCGGCAGACCCCAGAAGTTGCCGCGGCGGACGCTCTTGAAGCTGTTGCCGTAGCGGGCGAAGTCGCCGAAGTTCAGCATCGGGCCGGAGAAGTACGAGACCACCAGCGCGATCGCGCTCAGCATCGTGCCGATCGTCGCCCAGCCGGACAGGCTGTGCCCGGACAGGTTCAGGTCGATGTGGAAGTGGGACTTGTACAGCAGGTATCCGCACAGCAGCAGCATCACCACGTAGACGGCGGGGCCGGCGAAGTCGATGAACTTCCGGATCGTCTCCATGCCGCGCCAGAACAGCGCCGCCTGCGCGAGCCAGAGGATCGCGAAGCTGACGTACCCGAGCGTCGACAGGCCGAGGAACCCGTGCAGGTGTGCGTCCGCCCACGGGCCGAGGCCGGGCCAGAGCTTCAGGAACACGATGTTCAGCGACTCCGCGGCGAGAAACGTCTGGACGCCGTACCAGGCGACGGCGATCAGGCCGCGGATGATCGCCGGGATGTTCGCGCCGAGTACGCCGAACGAGACGCGGCTGATCACCGGGTACGGGACGCCCGCCTGCTGGCTCGGCTTGGCGACCAGGTTGCAGAAGAACTGCACGATGCAGATGCCGGCGATCAGGCAGACGAACACCTGCCAGCTCGTCAGCCCCAGCGCGAACAGACTGCCCGCGGTCAGGTAGCCGCCGACGCTGTGCACGTCCGACATCCAGAACGCGAAGATGTTGTAGCTACGCCAGGTCTGCTTCTTCAGCGGCGCCAGGTCCGCGTTCGTCAGCCGCGGATGGTAGTTGTCCTGCGTGGGCTCGGACGGGTAGCCGGCCGCGTCGACGACATCTGCGGGCACACGGGGTTCGGTCACCATGCTGGCCTCCTCGGGGCCTGGCCGCGGCGCGGGATCGCGCGGCCGAGTGCACCGAAAGCTAGCCACGCCACGCGTGGATCGCCATGTAAAACGGTCAAATATAGGAAATGGCCGTCAAATATAGGAGTCGGGGTCAGACCGGATCCGCGAAGCATTCCGGATCGTCGGCGAACTCCGCGATCGCCGCCTTCAGGTGCGCGTAGTGCCGCTCGGACTCGGCGATCAGCGTCTCCAGGTCACGGGCGACGTACGCCGCGATCAGCCGCTCGTGGTCGGTGTGGAACCCGGCCCGCTCGTGCGCCGGCACCCGCGCCATCGGCCGGGCCGGCTCGGTGATGTTCCAGGCGGTCTCGTACATCCGGATCAGCCGGTGCATGCCGGACGGCTCGATCAGCGCGAAGTGGAACCGCCGGGTCGCGGCGGCGTACTCGCGGTCACCGGCGGCGCTCGCGGCGGCCAGCGAGCCGTGGGTGGCGCGGATCCGCTCGTGGTCCGCGGCGGTCGCGTTGACGGCGGCAGCCCGCAGCGCGGCGGCCTCCAGCGCCTGGCGTACGTCGTACAGCTCGCGGAACTCCAGGAACGTCAGCTTCGCCACCCGGTACCCGATGTGCGGCCGATGCTCGACCAGGCCCTCGCCGAACAGGGTCTTCAGCGCCTCCCGCACCGGGATCGCGCTGACCCCGAAGAACGCCGCCACCTCGTCGATCGGCACCGCCGTACCGGGCGGCTGGTCACCGGTCAGGATCGCGTGCCGCAGATCGCTCTCGACCGGCGGCATCTCGCCGGCCGCGGCCGTGGTCCGCACGAGTCGCGACGTGAAGTCCGACGATCTCCGCATCTCCGGACGATATGCCGCACCGGCTGTCGAGCGCCAGGGCAGGCTAGGCCTTGAGGCGGATCGCGACCGGGGTGCCGGCGTACGGGCGGCTGCCGCCACTCGGGGCGAAGCCGTCGTTGTCCTGCCAGCTCCAGTGGATCGTCACCGGCTTCAGCGACGGGCAGCACGCCGGGTCGTCCTTGGCGAAATGCGTGTACTTGATCGCGAACGCGCCCGTCCCCGCGCCGGCCAGGCTGGTCACGCCGGACGTCTCGGTGTCGCCGTCCCAACCGACGAACTTCGTACCGTGGAAGAAGAACACCACCTGGCCGCCGCTGTCCGCGGCGTTCGACCGGGTGCCGACGACCGCGGTCAGCTTGCCGCCGTCGCCGTCCGGAACGGTCGCCTTCACGGTGCTCGGGACGAAGTGCACGCTCGGCTGCTTGACCTCGACGGTCTGCGCCATCGCGGTCTTGATCCCGGCCGCATCCGGCACACCGCCCGAGGCCGCCTTCGCCGGAGTGGTCGGGTTTGCCGGGGTCGTGGGCGGCGCGGGTTGCGTGGTGGTCGGGGTGTCGGTGGGAAGGGCTGCGGGATCCGTCGGCGTCCAACCTGGCGTAGTTGGCGACGACTGAGTGGCTGGGGAACTCGCGGCGTCCGTCCCACCGCCCGAGCAGCCCGCCAACGCCCCCGCCGCGACGACCGCAACCGCCACCGTCAGCTTCCGCGTACGCACGATCATCAGCCCTCCGCCAAGAATCAGGTCGAGACCAAAACTAGCGACCGACCGGCTCACACTCGTTGCCGAGCGCCACCATCCAGTTCGGAGTGCAGCGCGAGGGTGCTGACGTGCTCGAAGCGTGCCCCGATCCGGTCGAACGCGTCGGCTGCTTCCAGCAGGGCATCGAGGTCGCCGGTCGTGCGGGCGGTGGCCCGGATACGGCAGGCCGCGGCCCAGCTGTTCTCGACGGCGTCCGGGCCGATGGCGTCGAGCAGTTCCGGGGCTTCGGGCAGGCCGGCGACCACGGCGAGTTCGGCCGCGGCGGAGCGTGCATACGGCGCCCACCACCGTTCAGCGAAGCCCGCGAACGCCCGCCGTACGATGTCCGGCGCTTTCTCGACAGCACCGAGCTGTACGGCGACCCGCGCCCGGACGAACGTGTACGGCGCCGCCAGCCACGGGGCGTCCTCCAGATCCGTGCACCGAGCGACCTCGAGCGCACGCTCCTGCCAGACGTCGAACAGCCCGTCGTCCCGCAGCCCGTGCACCATCGCGGCCGCCGACAATGCGGACGCCATCCACTCGACCGGCGGCGCTCCCGCCCGCTGCCAGCGTTCCCACAGCGCGTCCGCGTGCGCCACGCAGGCGTCGAACTCACCGGTCAGCGCGGTCGCCCGGATCAGCCGCGGCAGCGAGATGTACGGATGGTCGCCGACCGGATCGTCCGGCGCGGGCGCCCCCGCGGCCTTCAGGTCGCCGACCGCGTTCGCCGTCGTCGAGGCGACGTGGAAGGCGTCGATGATCTCGGCCGCGGCGTACGGCTCGTGCCGTGGCAGCGGACCGACCAGCGCCAGGCGTTCCACGGCGTACGAGCGGGCGTCGCGCAGGCGGCCCGCGTTCCCGGCGGCCACGGTCAGCGTGTCCAGCGCGCCCGCGATCAGCACCGGATCGCCCGTACGGCGGGCCGCGTCCACAGCCACCTGGGCAAGCTCCGCGTCGGCGCCGACCCGACGATCGCCGTACTCCCACGCCTTGGCGGTCGCGAGCAGCGCGGCCACCTGCGCGTCGCCCGGCTGCGCGCACTCGATCGCCTGCTGCAGCAGGCGTTCGGTGCGCTCGGCGGGTACGGCGTACAGCGAGCCGGTCGGGTACCGATTCACCGCGATCACCGCGAGCGCGAGCATCGTCGCCCGAACGTTGCCATCAGCAACCGCCCGGTCGGCGGCGTCCAGCAGCAGCCGGACCCCGGTCTCCGCGTCCGAGATCGCCAGCGTGGCATCGGCCGCCGACCGCAGGTCCAGCGCCGCCGCCTCGCCGGTCGCGGCCCGGTCCGCCGCCGCCCGGTAGTCCCCGATCGACTCCCGGAACTGCCGCCGCCCAAACCCAAGATGCGCCAACGCCCGCGCCAGCCGATGCGCCGTCGGGTCCGGCCCACACCGAAAACCGACCTGCACCACAGCCGCCTCGTCCCGTCCGGACACGACGTCGCCGTCCCCGACCAGCCCGACCACGGCGGCTACCTCGTTCCGCCCGGGCGCGACGTCGACGTCCGCGGCCAGCGCGTCCGCGGCGGTTGCGGCGGTTGCGGCGGTTGCCGCCAGCGCGGCGCGGAGGTCGGCGGAGACCTCGTCGTACGGCTGTTCCCAGCCGGGCGAGTCGAGCCGCCCTTCCAGCGCGGTGGCGGTATCGGCGGCCCAGTGGAGGCGGCGGTCTCGCGCGGTTGCCAGCTCGTCCGCGGTCAGCTGCTCCCGCGCGAACTCCCGGATCGTCTCCAGCAGCCGCCAGCGGGATCCCCGGCGTACCAGGAGGCTCTTGTCCGTCAGCCGGCCGAGCAGATCGGCGACCTCACCGCGCCCCAGCTCCGGGCTGGTCGCGCCTGCCGCATCCAGGTCGAAGCCGCCGACGTAGATCGACAACCGCCGGAACAGCAGCCGTTCCTGCTCGTCCAGCAGCTCATGGCTCCAACCGATGACAGCCGCGAGCGACCGATGCCGGGCGTCCATCCCGCGCCCGCCGGCCAACACCCGCAGCCGGTCGTCGAGTGCCGCCCGCAGCCCGTCGGCCCCGAGCGACCCGATCCGCGCCGCGGCCAGCTCGATCGCGAGCGGCAGGCCGTCCAGCCGCGCACAGATCTCCGCCAGCTCCTCGTCCGACGCCGCAAAGCTCGGGTCGACCGCCCGCGCCCGGTCCACGAACAGCTCGGTCGCCGCGTCCAACGGCGGCAGCAGTACGGTCGTCTCCGCCGGTACGCCGAGCCGCTCCCGGCTGGTGGCGAGAATCGTCAGCTCAGGACAGGTCCGCAGCAACTGCTCCGCCAGCTCGGCAACCTCGTCAACCAGGTGCTCGCAGTTGTCCAGCACCAGCAACGACGGGCCCTGCTGCAGGTACTCGACCAGAACCTGCTCAAGACTCTGCGGCGGCCGCTCCGACAACCCCAACGCTGTCGCAACCGCCCGCGTCACCTGCCCCTCCCGCACCGGAACCAGATCCACGAACGCCCCACCTCCCCCGACCCCAGCCCCGCCGGCCCCGGCCCGGCCGACCTCGGCTGCGACGACGGCGGCCAGCCGGGTCTTCCCCATGCCGCCAGGGCCGAGCAGCGTGACCAGCCGTGACTGGCTCAGCGCGGTACGCAGCGTGGCCGTCTCATCGGCCCGTCCGACGAACGTGGTCCGCCCAGCCGGCAGCCCACTCATCCCAGACGCAGTTGATCGGCCCTGCTGCGCCCCAGCCAGGTCCGCCAGCTCGCGGCGGTCGCCGGCGCCGTACTTACGCAGCAACGACGACACATGGCTCTCGACGGTGCGCACGGAGATGTGCAGGGCGTGGGCGATCTGCGCGTTCGACCGGTGGTCGGCCAGCGCGGCCAGCACCTCGGCTTCGCGTGCGGACACCTCGTTCACGCGCTCCATCATGACCGATCCGTGGGGTTCTCCGTGGTGGATCCGTGGTCGGCACGGATGTGGCACCCCGGTCGCCGCCGCGAGAGTCGTCGTACCAGATCAACTCTTGGAGGCAGTGATGAGTTCGACGATGACAACGGCGCGCCGGGTCCGACCGGGGACGGTGGCGCTGTGGGTGGCGCAGGTGGTGCTGGCGGCGCTGTTCGTGATGGCCGGTCTTCCGAAGCTGTCGGGCGACCCGGTGATGGTGGAGATCTTCGACGCGGTCGGCGTCGGGCAGTGGTTGCGCTACGTGGTCGGCGTACTGGAGATCGCCGGCGCGATCGGCCTGCTCGTCCCGCGGTTGTGCGGGTTGGCCGCGCTCGGGCTGTCGCTCGTGCTGGTCGGAGCCACCCTGACGAACATCTTCGCGCTGGGTGCCGCACCTGTGATCCCGCTCGCGTACCTGCTGGTGACGGCCGTGATCGTCTGGTTCCGGCGCGCGTCGATCCGGACCGTCCTGCAGTCGGTGGTCGGGCGATGACGATCACAGCCTTCGAAGGCCTGCTGACCCGGCCGGGGGATGCGGACTACGACTCCGGCCGGGCGGTCTGGAACGCGATGGTCGACCGCCGCCCAGCCCTGATCGCCCGCTGCGCGAGTACGGCGGACGTGGTCGCAGCCCTTCGCTATGCCCGCGACGCCGGCTTGGAGCTCGGCGTCCGGGGCGGCGGGCACAGCTTCCTCGGACTCCCGGTCGTGGAGAACGGCCTGTTGCTCGACCTGTCCGCGATGAACTCGGTGCAGGTCGATCCGGTCAGCCGTCGAGCGCGGGTCGGCGGCGGCGCGCTGCTCGGCGCCCTCGACGTGGCCAGTCAGCGCTACGGCCTGGCGACGACGGCCGGCAACGTCTCGCACACGGGCGTCGGCGGCCTCACCCTCGGCGGAGGCGTCGGCTGGCTGGCCCGCGCGTACGGCCTGACCTGCGACAACGTCGTGTCGTACCAACTGGTCACCGCCGACGGCGCCGTGTTGCGCGTCAGCGAGACCTCCCACCCGGACCTGTTCTGGGCCTTGCGCGGCGGAGGCGGCAGCTTCGGCGTGGTCACCGAGTTCGAGTTCCGCCTGCACCCGGCCGGAACGCAGGCGTTGATCGTCGACCTGAACTACGACCTGGCCGACGGCGGTACGGCGCTCCGCGGCTGGCGCGACCTCTTCGCGCAGACACCCCGGGCCGCCACCCCGTTCGCCCGCGTGGGCCGACGGGACGGACGGCCGGTCGCGAGCATCGGCTACGTGTGGGTCGGCGACACCGTCGAAGGACGCCGGCTGCTCCCGTCGTACCAGGCAATCGGCCGTCCCCTCGAACAGCGGGTCCGCGAGGTCAGCTACCTCGACCTGCAGACCCAGTCCGACGACGACGAACGGCACGCGCTACGCCGCTACTGCAAAGGCCACTACCTGCGCGCCCTGCCCGACGCCGCGATCGACGCGTTCCTCTCCAGCGACCTCCCGGGCGCCCGATTGACGCTGAACGGCGGCGCGATCGCCGACGTACCCGACGACGCGACCGCCTACAGCCACCGCGACGCGCTCGTCGAGTTCACCACCGGCGACGACTGGGCCGACCCGGCGGAGGACGCAGACCGCATCTCCGCGGCCCGCGCCTACGCCGCAACCCTCGAGCCGTACACCAGCGGCAGCTACGTCAACACGCTCTCCGACGACAACGACCCCGCCGCCGTCCACCGCGCCTACAGCCCGGACAAACTCACCCGCCTCCGCCGGCTCAAGTCCACTTACGACCCGGCCAACACCTTCAACCACACGGCGCTCAGGTGACTCCCCACTCGGAACCAACCGGCCACCGACACCGAACTACCAGATGCGGACGCGGTCCTCCGGTGACAGCCACATGCCGTCGGATTCGGTGGTCTTGTAGGTGGTGTGGAACTCGTCGATGTTCTTCACCACCGCGTTGCAGCGGAACTCCGGCGGTGAGTGCGGGTCGATCGTCAGCCGGCGGGCGGCTTCCTCGGGGCGGGTCTTGGTCGCCCAGGCGTGTGCCCAGGCGGCGAAGAACCGCTCGGCGCCGGCCTGCAGCTCCTCGTCCGGCTCGGTGCCGTCCAGCGACAACTTGTACGCCACGTAAGCGATCGACAGGCCGCCGAGGTCGCCGATGTTCTCGCCCAGGGTGAGTTTGCCGTTCACCTTCTGGCCGGGGGTCTCGGCCGGCTCGAGGACGTCGTACTGCGCGACGAGCTTGTCGGTGCGCTGCTCGAAGGCGGCGCGGTCCGCGTCGGTCCACCAGTCGTTCAGGTTGCCGTCGGCGTCGTAGCGCGAGCCCTGGTCGTCGAAGCCGTGGCCGATCTCGTGGCCGATCACCGCGCCGATCGCGCCGTAGTTGGTGGCGTCGTCGGCGTCCAGCCCGAAGAACGGCGGCTGCAGGATGCCGGCCGGGAAGACGATCTCGTTCATCCGCGGGTTGTAGTACGCGTTCACGGTCTGCGGCGTCATCCGCCACTCGTTCCGGTCGACCGGCTTGCCGAGCTTGTCGAGGTCGCGCGCGGTCTCCACCGCGACCGAACGGCGGACGTTCCCGAACAGGTCGGCCGGGTCGATCTCGAGCGCCGAGTAGTCCTTCCACTCGTCCGGGTAGCCGATCTTCGGCACGAACGTGCCGAGCTTCTCCAGCGCCCGCTGCCGGGTGTCCGGGCCCATCCAGTCCAGCGCCTCGATCCGCTGCCGGTAGGCGGCGACCAGGTTCTGCACGAGCTCGACCATCCGGGCCTTGGCGTCCGGCGGGAAGTGCTCCGCGACGTACAGCTTGCCGAGCGCCTCACCCAGCGCCGACTCCACCGCGCCGACGCCGCGCTTCCAGCGCTCCCGCAGCTCGGGCGCACCGGTCAGCGTCTTGCCGTAGAAGGCGAAGTTCTCGTCGACGAAGGCCTGGCTCAGCAACGGCGCCGCGCTGTGCACGATCTGCCAGCTCAGCCACTCCTTCCAGCGGTCGACGCCGACCTCCTGGAGCGCGCCGGCCGCGGCGGTCAGGAAGTCGGGCTCGCGGACCACGACCTCCGCGAACGCGTCTTCCGGTACGCCGGCACCGGCCAGCCAGGTCGCCCAGTCGAAGCCCGGCGTCAGCGCGTCCAGCCCGGCCCGGTCGAGCTTGTTGTACGTGAGCTGGACGTCCCGCTCCTTCACCCGGTCCCAGTGCGCGCCGGCGATCCGGGTCTCCAGCTCGAGGATCCGCTCCGCGGCACCGCTCGGGTCCGGCAGCCCGGCCAGCTCGAGCAGCTTCGCCACGTGCGCGACGTACGCCGTGCGGATCTCGGCGAACGCGTCCTCGCGGTAGTACGACTCGTCGGGGAGGCTCAGGCCGCCCTGGGTCAGGTGCACGATGTTCCGGTCGGACTGCTTGGCGTCGGCGTCGACCCAGTAGTGGAAGACGCCGGGCACACCCTGCAGCTCGAGCTGCCCGAGCACGGACACCAGCCCGGCCGCGTCGGTGACGCCCGCCACCAGCGCGAGCTGGTCGGCGATCGGGTCGGCGCCCAGCCGCTCGATCGTCTCGGTGTCCATGAAGCTGGTGTAGAGGTCGGCGATCTTGCGCGGCTCGCTGCCGTCCGGATGCCCGGCCGCGGCGGTCTTCTCGACGATCGCGCGGACGTCCTGCTCCGCGGTGTCCCAGAGCGCGTGGAACGCGCCGTGGATCGCCTTGTCCGCCGGGATCTCGTGCTCCGCCAGCCACGCCCCGTTGACGAACCGGTACAGATCGTCCTGCGGTCGCGCCGCGGCCGACCCGTCGATTCCTGCTGTCATCCCTGGCCCCTTGTCACGAGTGGAGTTGCTGCCAGCGAACATACCTGTTTCGCGAGCTGCCAGGGATCGGGCATCGCCTCGCTGTGGACAAGCCGGCGACTGTCAGCGTCCGCCGCGCGCGGCCGCCTTCAGACGGCTCCCGCAGGACAGCCGCACGGAGTACCCCGCCGGGATGTTCAGCGGCTCGCCGGTCTGCGGGTTCCGGCCGGTGCGCGGCGCGCGCATGACCCGCTCGATGCTGAGCAGGCCGGTCAGTGACACCTTGTCACCGCGCTGCACGGCCTCGGTGACCACGTCGCCGAGCGCGTCGAGGACCTTCTCGGCCTGGTTCCGCGGGATGCCCGCCTTCTGCGCCACGCCGGTGATCAGTTCGTTCCGGTTCACGACTCTCCTCAGACTTGGTTCGCACTTCCGCGCCCACCTTAACCGAAATGATTGTCGTTAGCGAGAAGGCGTCCGCCGGTCAGAGGCCGTCGCGGTCGTGCCAGTGCTGCTGCCAGCGGGCGTCGACGGCGTCGTCGGCCCGCTGGTACCGGATGTCGGTGGACAGCCGCATACCGTCGGACACGTTGTCGAGCGCCGCATGGACGGTGTGTGCGGTGTGTACGACGACGTCCCCGGCCCGATAGTTCGCGACCAGCCAGTTCGCGTCGTACTCGGTGGCCAGTGCGGGCAGGTCCGCGGTGATCGACGCCGCCGGTCGCTTGAGCCGGCCGGCCGCCTCGTCGGCGAGCACCCGGTGGTGACTGCCCTCCAGGTACGTCAGCCCGCCGCGGCTGACCGGGCAGTCGCCGAGCGGGATCCACGCCGACAGCACCTGGTCGGTACCGTCCCGCAGGTACACCAGGTCGTAGTGCGCCTGGGTCGCCGTACCGATGCCGTTCTCGCCCGGCGCGGTCTGCCGGATGATCTTCCGCCGGTGCAGGAACGGCTCCCCGTCCAGGAACCACGCGAACCAGTCCTTCAACGCCGGCTGCGTACAGAAGGCCGCGTACTCCGGCCCCGGCACGATCTTCTCGAACAACACCTTCCGGTACGTCGCCCTGTCCGCGGCAGCAGCCGTCAACCCGAAGTAGTACTCCCGGAACGCCAGCACCGCGGCAGGATCCAGCATCCCCGTCAGGTACAGGTACCCGTCCCGCTGCAGCCGCGCCCGCAGCACCTCCCGATCCCCACGTTCTTCTGCGGGAACCGCGGCCAGCTCACCCAGCCGCCGCTCATCCAGTACGTATCCGTTCGACGTCAGCACGCTCCCCATTCCAGCCGCAGCCGGGCACCGAACGGAATGGACACCCGAACCCGCCTCTTGGACTCTTGTTCGCTCACGAGGCGGATTTCCTCCCTTCGAAGGAGGCGCCATCGACTTTCCGACGTGTAAAACCATTCAGTGGGGTGACGTGTTTGGGGCCTGGGCACCGATACCGTCGTGGCTATGAGTGAAACGCAGCGCCTCGACCCGCGAACCGCGAACCCGCCGCCGCGCCGCCCGAAGAAGCGGCGCAACTGGTTCCTCCGGACCGTCGGACTGATCGTCCTGCTGTTCGTTCTGATGCTGATCGCGGTCCCGCTCTACGCATGGAGCCGGATCGACAAGATCGACGCGATGCCGACCGGCGATCGGCCGGCCGCGACCTCGGGCACGACGTACCTGATGGTCGGGTCGGATGCTCGGGAGAACCTCAGCCGCGCCGAGCGCGCGAAGCTGCACACCGGCGGCAACGCCGGGCCGGCGCGTACCGACTCGATCATGCTGATGCACGTCCCGAAGTCCGGACCGACCGTGCTGATCAGCATCCCGCGGGACAGCGCCGTGAACATTCCGGGCGTGTCCGGCAAACAGAAGATCAACGCGGCCTTCAACAAGGGCCCGGCGCTGCTGATCCAGACCATCGAGAACGTCACCGGGCTGCGCGTCGACCACTACGTCGAGGTCGGCTTCGGCGGCTTCGCCTCGGTGATCGACAGCATCGGCGGCGTCCAGATGTGCTTGCCCAAGGCAATGGATGACAAGCTCGCGCACATCAACCTGCCGGCCGGCTGCCAGCAGCTGGACGGCGTGACCGCGCTCGGTTACGTCCGCTCCCGGCACGCGGACGGGCAGAACGACTTCGGCCGGGTCCAGCGGCAGCGGCAGATGGTCGGCGCCGTCGCGAAGAAGGCCAGCTCGCCGTCGACGTTCCTGAACCCGATCCGCTACTACAACGTCGCGACCAAGGGTGTCGACGCACTGACCGTGGACAAGGGCATGAGCCTGCTGGACTTCGTCCGGTTCGCGAACGGCATGCGGGCGATCTCCGGCAGCGGCGGTGTCACGCTGACGGTGCCGGTGAGCAACGACAACTACCAGCTCGGCCACGGCCGCGGTGTCGCGGTCAAGTGGGACACCGAGAAGGCAAAGGCCTTGTTCGACGCGATCAAGCAGGACAAGACCAGCGGCCTGAAGAGCAGTTGATCCGCATCACCCCGATGAAGCTGGACGAGTTGGCCGGGCTGCAGCTCACCTACGACGAGGTGGGCTGCACGCGGTACGACGAGACACCCGACGGCTATCACCGGCTCGAGCACCGCGAACGGCTCGGTGACGGGGACGAGGTGTTCGAGCGGGCCGCGGATGCGTTGCTGGCCTGGCGGATGCAGCGGGCGGCGGGGCTGCCGATGACGGCGACCGCCTCGCCACCGCAGGTCGGCACCAACGCCCTGGGGCTATTGGGACCAAGAGCGATCAGCAAGCGGCTGAGAAGCCGGTTGGGCATTTCCGTCCCCTGCCGGGTCGTCTGGACGGTCGACGAGCCGGACCGCGTCGGCTTCGCCTACGGAACGCTCGAAGGCCACCCGGAGTCCGGCGAGGAGTCCTTCCTCGTCACACGCGACGCCGAGGGCGTGTACGTCGCCATCCGCGCGTACAGCCGCCCCGCCAGCTGGTACACGCGTCTGGCCGGACCCGTCGCCCGCAAGGCCCAGCACTTCGCAGCCACGCGCTACGCAGCCGCCCTGCGCCGGCTGTCCGCATAGCTCGGCAAATTAAGGGCCCCGCAAGCTCATACCTTGCGGGGCCGCGACCTTTGTACCTTTCGCGGTCACACCAGCGTTTGAGCGACACGCGAACAGCAGGCGACAACCCGGCGTGCAGTACGAACCGCAGTACTGCGAGACTGTGGCGGGTGAGTCCTAAGACGTTGGCGGATCTGGTGGCGCCGGACTGGGCTGAGGCGTTGGCTCCGGTCGAAGGCACTGTGACGCGGATGGGCGAGTTCCTGCGCGGTGAGATCGCCGCGGGCCGTGCGTACCTCCCGGCCGGCGAGAACGTGCTGCGGGCGTTCCACCGTCCACTGGCCGAGGTCAAGGTGCTCGTGGTCGGGCAGGACCCATACCCAACGCCGGGCCACCCGGTCGGGCTGAGCTTCTCGGTGGCTCCCGACGTACGGCCGATCCCCCGCAGCCTGCAGAACATCTACCGCGAGCTGATGCAGGACGTGGGCGTGGCGACACCGTCCAACGGTGACCTGACACCGTGGGCCGACCAGGGCGTGCTGATGCTCAACAGAGTGCTGACCGTGCAGCCCGGCAAGTCCGGCGCGCACCGCGGCAAGGGTTGGGAGTCCGTGACCGAGCAGGCGATCCACGCGCTGGTGAACCGCGGCGGCCCGCTGGTCGCGATCCTCTGGGGCCGTGACGCGCAGACGCTCAAGCCGATGCTGGGCAGCACGCCGTACGTCGAGAGCGCCCACCCGAGCCCGATGTCCGCGGACCGCGGCTTCTTCGGCTCCCGCCCGTTCAGCCGGGTCAACGCAATGCTGGCCGAGCAGGGCGCTTCTCCCGTGGACTGGCGCCTGCCCTGAGGCACTCTGAGGTGCATGACGCGCTACGTGATCGATGCCCCCACCCTGCTGCACCTCGTCGACGGTGATCTGGCCGTCGCGGCACACCACCAGCTGGTCGCGCCTGCCGCGATCCGCTCGGAGGCCCTCGAGCAGCTGCTCCGCGACGTCCGCCTGGGTACGCGCACCGAGAAGGACGCGCGCCGGCTGCACACCCGGATGACCGAGCTGAAGATCCGCGCGCTCGGCGACCGGGTGTCCCGCTGGACTGCGTGGAAGATCGCCCGCGACCAGGACTGGGACACGCTCCGGGACGCCGAGTACCTCGCAGTCACCCAGCTGCAGGCCGACGCGCTCATCACCGTCGATCCGGACCTCGCGGCCAAGGCCGAAGGCGTCGTGACAGTCGAACCGGTAGAGAATTTGTTCGAATGATCCATTGCAGGATCGTTCAACAATCCCTATGGTGAGCGGAACATCTCCCTCTGCAACACCGTTCCGTCCCCGGGAGGAACCATGTGGGTTCTGCTCGCTATCGCGGTGGTGGTCGTCGGGTTCGCGCTCCGGATCAACTCGATGCTGGTCGTCACGGCGGCCGGGATCGTCGCCGGGCTGATCGGCGGCCTGTCTCCGGTCAAGATCCTGGACGCGTTCGGCGACGGGTTCGCCGGCAGCCGCTCCGTCACCGTCTTCATCGTCACGCTGCCCGTCATCGGGCTGATCGAGCGCTACGGGCTGCAGCACCAGGCCCGCAAGCTGATCAGCAAGCTCAAGGTCCTCACAACGGGCCGGCTGCTGGCCATCTACCTACTGATCCGGCAGGGCACCGCGGCCCTCGGACTGACCAGCATCGGCGGTCCCGCGCAGGCGGTCCGCCCGCTGATCCATCCGATGGCCGCCGGCGCCGCCGAACGCCGCTACGGCAGGCTTCCGGAGAAGATCCAGGAGAAGATCAAGGCCTTCGCGGCCAGCGCCGACACCGTCGGGCTGTTCTTCGGGGAGGACATCTTCGTCGCGATCGGCTCGATCCTGCTGATCACCGGCTTCGTCGACACGACGTACGGCCTGCACCTGGAGGCGATCGACATCGCGCTCTGGGCGATCCCGACCGGCATCTGCGCGCTGCTGATCCACGGCACCCGGCTGCTGCTGCTCGATCGCAAGCTGGACAAGCTCGCGGTGGAGCTGAAGAGCGCGGAGAAGGAGGCCGCGCGATGATCAAGGTCGAGTGGTTCTACTGGCTGTGTGGGCTGTTCTTCGTACTGATCGCGCTGCAGACCGGCAACGACCGCAGCAATCCGAAGCGGATCGGTAGTGCCGCGTTCTGGGGCATCCTCGGGATCTCGTTCGGCTACGGCACGTTCGTGGTGAACAAGCAGGCGCCGTCCTGGCTGCTCGGCATCGCGGTCATCGGGCTCGCCGTGCTGGCCGGCTCGGGCTTCCCGGGCAAAGGCGAGGAGCGGACCACGACGCCGGCCGAGCGGGTACGCTTCGCCGACCGGTTCGGCAACAAGCTGTTCCTGCCGGCGTTGGTGATCCCGGTGGTCGCGGCGATCTTCGGCGCGTGGCTCGCGAAGGTGAAGCTCGGCGGCGGGAAACCGTTGCTGCAAACGGGTTCCGCCACGATCATCGGGCTCGGCGTCGCGTCGATCCTGGCCCTGGTCCTCGGCATGGTGCTGCTCAAACCGAAGTCGCCGGCGGTCCCGCTGCACGAGGGCCGGCGGCTGCTCGAGCACATCGGCTGGACGGCGATCCTGCCGCAGATGCTGGCCACGCTCGGCCTGCTGTTCAACGCGTCCGGCGTCGGCAAGGCGGTCGGCCACGTCACCGACCACCTGATCCCGAAGGGCTCGCTGGTCGCGGCGGTCATCCTGTACTGCGTCGGGATGGCGATCTTCACGATCATCATGGGCAACGCGTTCGCGGCGTTCCCGGTGATGACGGCCGCGGTCGGCTGGCCGCTGCTGGTGCAGCAGTTCCATGGCACGCCCGCCGTGGTGTTCGCGGTCGGCATGCTGGCCGGGTTCTGCGGGACCCTGTGTACGCCGATGGCCGCGAACTTCAACCTGGTGCCCGCGGCGCTGCTGCAGATGAAGGACCAGTACGGGCCGATCAAGGCCCAGATCCCGACCGCGATCCCGTTGCTGGCGTGCAACATCGTGATCATGTACGTCGTCGCGTTCTAAGGAGTTCCATGAAGTACGCCGCTGCCTGGGCCGACATCGCCTGCGAGGTGCTGGACACGCCGTACCCGTACGGCGCCGCGCACGCGTCGAAGGGTCCGGACGACGTGGACGTGACGCCGGACCGTCTACACCCTGCCTTCCACGGGTCGTACGACTGGCACTCCAGCGCGCACATGCAGTGGTCCCTGGTCCGGCTGCTGACGCTGGCACCGGATCAGGTCGGCCGACGCCTGGTCGACCTGCTGGATCGACGGCTGACGCCGGACGCGATCGCCGTCGAGGTGGCGTACCTGCGGGAGCGGCCGGCGTACGAGCGTCCGTACGGCTGGGCGTGGGCGGCGATGCTGGTCGCCGCGGCGCGGGATACCCGGTGGGCGGCAGCCCTTGCTCCATTGGGTGATGTGATCGCGGACCTAGTACTCGCGTGGCTGCCGAAGCAGGCCTACCCGGTGCGGCACGGCGTACATCTGAACTCGGCGTTTGCTCTTGCGTTGCTGCATGAGGCGTACGGCGAGCTCGGGCGGCCTGATGTGGTGGAGGCAGTGCGCGGGCGGGCGTTGGAGTGGTACGGCGGGGACACGGCGTACGACACGCGATTCGAGCCTTCTGGGACTGACTTCTTGTCGCCTGCGTTGTCTGAGGCGGAGTTGATGCGGCGGGTGCTGCCGGCTGCGGAGTTCGGGAGCTGGCTGTCCGCGTTCCTTCCTGGACTGGGGAAGGGGCAGCACCGGCACCTACTGGAGGTTCCGGTGACGGACGACTCCGGCGACGGTCAGCTGGCGCACCTTGGTGGGCTGGCGTTGTCCCGGGCTTGGCAGCTACAGACGCTGGCGCCTGCTCTGCCTGACGTTGCCGATGCACTGCGGGCCGGTGCTGACCGTCAGGTGGAGGCCGTGCTGCCAACAGTGACGGACGGAGACTTCATGTCGACGCACTGGCTGGTGTCGTTCGCCCTCCTGGCTGATCAGGCGTAGCCGTACCGGTCCAGCTGCGCCACAGCTGCGCGTAGCGGCCGCCTGTCGCCAGCAGGCCGTCGTGGGTGCCTGACTCAACCACCTGGCCCTGATCGAGCACGACGATGCGGTCTGCCTGCTCTGCTTGGGTCAGCCGATGCGCGACGACCAGGGTGGTCCGGCCCGCCGTTGCTGCTGTGCTCGCTCGCTCCAGCTCGCGTGCGCCCGCACTACCCGCCTCTGCGGTCGCCTCGTCCAAAACAGCCACCGGCGGATCGGCCAGCACCAAACGCGCAAAGGCGAGCTGCTGGGCCTGTGCGCCCGTCAGTTGGTGTCCGCTCTCGCCTACTACTGTCTGCAGGCCCTCCGGCAGTGCACGGACCCAGCTCAGCGCACCTACGCGTTCCAGGGCCGCTTCGACGTCCTCTGGTGATGCTTGTGGACGTGCCAGCTGCACGTCCTCCAGCAGAGTGCCCGAGAAGACGTGGACCTCTTGACTGAGCAGGGCTACCTGCGTACGGGTACGGTCTTCGCCCAGGTCGCGTATGTCGACGCCGCCGAGCTTCACCGCTCCTGCGGACGGCGCTAGGACGCCCGCTGCGATAGCGGCGAGCGTGGTCTTGCCGGCACCGCTTGCGCCGACCAGGGCGACCCGTTCGCCTGGTTCCAGCCGCAGGGTGATCCCCGTGACGACCTCGGGACCGTCGTACCGGTGGGTGATGTCCTGCAGTTCGAGGGACGCATCGGCCGGGCCAGGGCCGTCCGGCGGCTGCGGGGCGGGCTCCAGCTCGAGAACGCCGGCCAGGCGGGAGAGCCCGGCCGCGGCGGCCTGGATCTGGTCGAACTCCATCAGTACGACGTTCACCGGGTTGAACAGCCGGTGGAAGTACAGCGCCGCCGCGGTCACGGCACCAACGCTCACCGCGCCGGCACGGACCAGGAAGAACCCGGTGACCAGGATCGCCGTCAGTCCGGTGAACTCGGCGTGGTTGATCCGCGACGAGAAAAAGCTGAACAGCCGGAAGACCGTGATCGCGATGTCCCGCGCGGTACCGGACGTCTCGTCGATCTTCGCCAGCTGCCGGTCCTCCAGGCGGTACGCGCGCACGGTCGCGCTGCCGCGCAGCGAAGCGATGATCGCCTCGGACCGCTCACCCATCGCCACCCGTTCCTGCTTGTAGTACGGCGCTGAGCGGCGCAGGTACCAGCGCAGCGCGAGGTAATACATCGGCACCGCGAGCAGTCCGGCAAGCCCGAGCCGCCAGTCGAGCGCGAACATGCCGCCAGCGGTCAGCAGGATCGTCAGCGTCGCGCCGAGAACGGACGGTCCCACCTCGGTCAACGCCGACGCAACAGCCGCCACATCGTCGCCCACCCGGGACAACAGGTCGCCCGTCCGCACTTTCTCCAGCACAGGGGCAGGCAACTGGAGCACACGGTCCAGTACTTGTTCACGGATCCGCGCCAGCACGGTCTCACCGACCCGCGCGACCAGGGTGACTCCCAGCGCAGTCAGTACGCCGGAAAGCACCGCGGCCACGCCGATCAGCACTATTACCCGCACGATGGCCGACTTGTCACCGATGTTGTCGATCAACTGCCCGAGAGCCCACGGCGCGACCAGCCCCGCCGCACTGGCGCCGGTGATCACCAGGGCCGCGACAACCGCCGGCACAGGCAGCCGCCGAAGCTCCCGCCACAGCACGCCCCAGGTAGCCCGCGCCCCAGCAACCGGAAGAAGGTTCACCGCAGTACCGCTTCCTGGTAGGTCGTGTCAGACGCAGCCAGCTCGGAATGGACGCCCTCAGCAACCATCACCCCGTCAGCGATCACCAGAACGCGATCCATCTTCCCCAACAGAGCCGGGCTACTCGTCAACACCAGCGTCGTCCGGCCGGCTCGCTCCTCCGCCAGTCCCTCGGCCAGCACCTCCTCCGTCACGGCGTCGACCGCCGTACTCGGGTCATGCAGCACCAGCAGCGGCGGATCAGCCAGCAACGCTCGCGCCAGCCCGAGCCGTTGCCGCTGACCACCCGACAAAGCCTGCCCACGGTCGGCCAACGGCCGATCCAGCTCACCTACCAAGTCGGCGGCACCTGCAGCGCTCATCACGCGTTCGAGACCGTCGCCGGCCAACAGATTGCTGCGCACGGTGCCTTCGAAGAGGTCTGTCTCGTGGCGTTCGAGCAGCACGGTGCGCCGCAGCAGGTCTATGTCCAGCTGTTCCAAGGTCGCGCCGCCGAGCAGAACCGTGCCGGCGTGCTCGGGAGCTTGGCCGCCGACCACTGCCAGTAGAGCGTCAGCGTCGCGCGGGTCGTAGCACAGGACACCTACGGACTCGCCTGGGCGCACTGCGAAACTCAGCGACGAGAGGGTCCCATGCGAGACACCTTCCAACGCCAGAACAGGTTGAGTCGGGTCAAGCGCAGTCACGACGCCAGTAACAGAGAGCGGAGGTGCGGCCAAGACTGTGGACAGTCGGGCTGCAGAGGCTCGGGACATGGCGATCACCTGGCTGGCGTAGCCGAGCGTCCCCACCGGCTCGGCGACGAACTGGGCCAGCCCGACTACCGTGATCAGTTCACCGATGGTGATCCGCCCGTTCAGCGCGAACCACCCGGACACACCAGCCACCGCAGCCAGCAAAAGCCCACTCAGTGCGGTCGTAACACCGTCCTGCAGCCCATTCGTCGACGCCGCACGCAGCGTGGCCTTCAGTGTCGCCTGGCTGGACCGCTGGTACCGCGCAGCCGCGTAATGCTGCGCCCCGATCCCCCGCAACGTCCGCAGCCCACTCACCAGGTCGGTAGCCAACGCAGTCGTCTGCGCCACCGCCTCCTGCTGGCTGGACGTACGACGCGTCAACAACGGTGACAACGCCTGAATCCCCAGCACCAGCAGCGGTACGCCGATCAAAACGCCCAGTCCGAGCGGTACGTCGACCAACAGCAGCGACACCGACGACACGATCAACGCCGTACAGGCGGCCGCGCCCATCGACAGCCCGCGCATCACGAGCGCGGCCTTCTCCGCATCGGACGTGGCGATCGACAGCAACTCCCCCGACCGCAGCCCCGTCCGATGACCACGAGGATCCAGCACGCGCCGCGAGATCTCCAGCCGCAGCAGGTGCTTCTCGTACTCGATTGCGTGCACCACCTGCCGCGCACCGGTCTTCCAGGCGTTCGACAGGACGGCGAACAGCACGACCATCATCACCACACACCACAGCAACGGCTGTACGTGTCCCGTCGACACCGCACGATCCACGAACACACCGATCGCCACCGGCACCGCGGCCTCGGTCGCCTGATGCAACGACAGCACCAGCACACCCGCGACCATCCGCCCCCGATGCCGGCGCACCGCCCGCCGCAAGAGTTCCCCAGCCGTCATAGTTAGGCAACCCTAACTCATGCCCGCCGATTGACACCCGGCGTAGTCCGCCGTACGGTCTCGCGTTAATAGGAAACTTTCCTAACAGTTCGGATCTTCAGCGCGGCGAGTACCCGCGGGCGGCGAAGGGAGGCAGGGTTGGCTCATGGCAACGACACCCGGAACGCCGCGCCTGCTGCGCGCGATGAACGACCGCGCCGCCCTGGACCTGCTGCTCAGCCAGGGCCCGCTCTCCCGTACCACGCTGGGCAACCTGACCGGGCTGTCCAAACCGACCGCGTCGCAGCTGCTGGCCCGTCTGGAGGCGGCCGGTCTGGTCCGTCCGAGCGGCACCACCGCCGGCCGGCCGGGACCGAACGCGCAGCTGTACGAGATCAACGGCGAGATCGCGTACGTCGCGGGGCTGGACGTCACGCCGACGCGGATCCGGGCCGCGGTCGCCGACCTGACCGGGAACGTGGTCGGGCACTACGAGCTGGCCACCCCGGGCCGCAGCGCCAAGGGCACGGTCGACCGGGTCGTGAAGGCGCTCGACGGTGCCGCCGGCGAGGCCGGGCTGAGCCGGGAGCGGCTGCGCCGGGTCTCGATCGGTACGCCGGGCGGCTTCGACCCGACGACCGGCCGGCTGCGGTACGCGACGCACCTCCCGGGCTGGCACGCCCCGCACCTGCTCGAGGAGCTGGCCGCGGCGATCGCCGTACCGCTCGAGGTGGAGAACGACGTCAACCTGGCAGCGGTCGCCGAGCAGCGGATCGGCCATGCCCAGGAGCACGAGAACTTCGTGCTGCTCTGGGGCGAGGAAGGCATCGGCGCCGCGATCGTGATCAACGGCCGGCTGCACCGCGGCGCGACCGGCGGCGCCGGCGAGGTCGCGTTCCTGCCGCTGCCCGGTACGCCGCTGATCCGCAACGTCGGCCGCAACAACGCCGGCGGCTTCCAGGAGCTGGCCGGCGGCGAACCGGTCCTCGAGCTCGCCCGTGAACACGGCCTGAAGGCCCGGACGGCGGAGGCCGCGATCGCGGTCGCGCTGCAGACCGAGGGCGCCGGCGACGCCGTACTGCACGAGTTCGCGCACCGGCTCGCGGTCGGTCTGGCGGCGATCGTCGCGGTCGTCGACCCGGAGCTGATCGTGCTGGCCGGCGGCGTCATCACCGCCGGCGGAGAGCGCCTGCGCGGGCTGGTCCAGGACGAGCTCGCCGACCTCGCCGTACCGCGGCCGCAGCTGTTGATGACCGCGATCAGCACCGACCCCGTGCTCTCCGGAGCACTGCAGTCCGCACTGAGCACGACCCGCGACGAGGTCTTCGACACCGCGGGGCCACCCATCACCTAGTAGGAGACCGGATGCGAAGCTTCCACCGTGCCGTCATCGGCACCGCCGCAGTCGCGCTACTCGCGACAGCCTGCACTGGTACGACGAACGCACCGCAGGCCACCGATGATGCCGGCAAGAACGTGGAGATCACGTTCTGGCACGGATGGAGCGCACCTTCCGAGGTGGCCGCGATCGACGCCAATGTGAAGGCGTTCGAGGCGAAGCATCCGAATATCCACGTCAAGGTCGTCGGCAACATCAACGACGACAAGATCAAGCAGGCGCTCCGGGCCGGCGGTTCCAACGCGCCGGACGTGGTGTCGTCGTTCACCACGGACAACGTCGGCACGTTCTGTGCATCGAACGTGTTCAGCGACCTGACGCCGTTCCTGGGCAAGAGCGGCATCGACCTGGACAAGACGTTCCCGAAGCCGCTGCAGGACTACACGCAGTTCCAGGGCAAGCGGTGCACGCTCCCGCTGCTGAACGACGCGTACGGCCTGTACTACAACAAGGACGCGTTCAAGGCCGCTGGGATCGCAGGGCCGCCGAAAACGCTGTCCGAGTTCGACGCCGACGCCAAGAAGCTCACGAAGGTCAAGGGCGACAGCTACACGCAGCTCGGCTTCATGCCGAACTTCCACGGGTACGAGTCGACCACGTCGCACTTCGCCGCGCTCTGGAACCCGACGTACTTCACGGCCGACGGCAAGTCGAACCTGGCCAAGGATCCGGCGTTCGCGAGCATGCTCAAGTGGCAGCAAGGGCTGGTGCAGCAGCTGGGCGGGTTCGCCAAGCTGGAGAAGTACCGTGCGACGTTCGGCGACGAGTTCGGCGCCAAGAACCCGTTCCACACCGGCCAGGTCGCGATGACGATGGACGGCGAGTGGCGGCTCGGGATGGCGCGCGAGGCCGGGGCGAAGTTCGACATCGGTGTGGCGCCGTTCCCGGTGCCTGACGACCAGGCCGACAGCTACGGCAAGGGCTACCTGTCCGGAACCGTGATCGGGATCGCCAGCACCAGCCAGAAGCAGAACGCGGCCTGGGAGCTGGTCAAGTTCATGACGACCGACACCGACGCCGTCGTCAGCTTCGCGAACGCCATCCACAACGTGCCGTCCACGCTGGACGCTCTCAAGTCCCCCAAGCTCAGTGCGGACCTCAAACCGTTCATCGGCATCGCCCAGCACCCTAAGAGCAGCACTACGCCGGCCAGCCCGAACGGTGGGGCATACCAGCTCACGCTGCAGGACTTCGGCTACGCCTACGAGTCCGGCAAGGTCCCTGACCTCGCGGCCGGTCTGGCGAAGACGGACGAGCAGATCGACAAAGACCTGGCCCAGGCGAAATGACACTGCAGCAGAAGCGCCGCAGGGAGACCCTGCGCAATCTGGCCTTCATGTCGCCCTGGCTGATCGGCGTCAGCCTCTTCTTCCTCTACCCGCTGGTCTCGACCGTCTACTTCAGCTTCATGAAGTACGACGGGTTCACCGCACCCACCTGGGCCGGCCTCAAGAACTGGCAGTACGTCTTCACCGACTACCCGTTCTTCTGGCCCGCACTGCGCAACACCCTCTGGCTGGTTGTGGTCATGGTGACGCTACGGGTGCTGTTCGGACTGGGAATCGGCCTGCTGATCACCAAGGTGAAGACAGGCGCCGGCTTCTTCCGTACGGCGTTCTACCTGCCGTATCTGGCGCCGCCGGTCGCCGCCACGATGGCGTTCGCGTTCCTGCTGAACCCGGGCACCGGGCCGGTCAACAACATCCTCGGCAGCCTCGGGTTGCCGCAGCCGGGGTGGTTCAATGACCCGCACTGGTCGAAGCCCGCGCTGACGATGCTGGCACTATGGGGCATCGGTGACCTGATGGTCATCTTCATGGCCTCACTGCTCGACGTACCGCAGGAACAGTACGAGGCAGCGTCGTTGGACGGCGCGGGCGCGTGGCAGCGGTTCCGGTTCGTGACGCTGCCGAACATCTCGCCGATCGTGCTGTTCGCGGTCGTCACGGGCGTGATCCAGACGATGCAGTACTACACACAACCGTTGGTGGCCGGGAAGGTCGCCAGTGGGGTCATCGGCGGTGCGGGGCAGCAGTTCGAGCCCGGGTACCCGGAGAAGTCCACGTTGACGCTGCCGCAGCTCGTGTATCACCTGGGCTTCCAGCGCTTCGACACCGGCGGGGCGTCCGTGATCGCGCTAGTGCTGTTCGTACTGGCGATGGCGTTCACCGGGTTCCTCATGCGCTCCATGAGCGAGAGGAGTGCCGCATGACCGCGACTACGTTGGCCCCACCGGTCGCCGTGACACCTGCTGCTCGGGAAGCCCGTCGTACGCGCTTCCTGCACTGGGTCGGCGTACACGCGCTCGCCATTGCCGCAGCCCTGTTCTTCGTGCTGCCGTTCGTGTTTATCTTCCTCACGGCGCTCATGAGCGACCAGCAGGCGCTCACGCGGGACCTGTGGCCGCACAGCTGGCACTGGGAGAACCTACGGACCGTCTGGGAGACACCAGGTTTCCTTACCTGGTGGAAGAACACCCTGCTCTACGCCGTGCTCGGCACGGCGCTCACGTTGCTGTCGAGTATCCCGGTGGCGTACGCGCTCGCCCGGTTCAAGTTCCGCGGCCGGAACGTCGCCCTGATGCTGGTGATCGCCACGATGATGCTGCCGCCGCAGGTGGTGATCGTGCCGATGTACCTGTTCTGGGCGAAGCAGCTACACCTGTCCGGGACATTGTGGCCGCTGATCATCCCGATGGCGTTCACGGACGCGTTCTCGGTGTTTCTGCTCCGGCAGTTCCTGCTAACGATTCCCAAGGACTACGTGGACGCGGCCAAGGTGGACGGCTGCGGTGAGTTCAAGGCGCTCGTCCGGATCGTCCTGCCGATGGCCAGGCCGGCTATCGCCGCAGTGGCGCTGTTCCAGTTCTTCTACTGCTGGAACGACTACTTCGGTCCGCAGATCTACGCCAGCGAGAACCCGGCCGCCTGGACGCTCAGCTACGGCCTTGAGTCCTTCAAGGGCGCCCATCACACCAGCTGGAACCTCACCATGGCCGCAACGCTGCTGGTGATGGCCCCGGTGATCATCTTGTTCTTCTTCGCGCAAAAGGCCTTCATCGAAGGCGTCACACTGACAGGGGTCAAGGGATGAAGCTGACAGTTGTTGGTGGCGGGTCCACCTACACGCCTGAGCTCGTCGACGGGTTCGCCCGGTTGCGGGACACGCTGCCGGTGTCGAAGCTGGTGCTCGTGGACCCGGTGGCGGACCGGCTGGAGCTGGTCGGCGGCCTGGCGCGACGCATCTTCGCCAAACAGGGCCATGCCGGCCGTGTGATCACCACGTCGGACCTGGACGCGGGCATCGACGGCGCTGACGCAGTACTGCTGCAGCTGCGCGTCGGTGGGCAGGCTGCGCGCAACGAGGACGAGACGTGGCCGTTGGACTGCGGCTGCGTCGGCCAGGAGACTACGGGCGCGGGCGGGCTCGCCAAGGCGCTACGGACCGTCCCGGTGGTGCTGGACATTGCGGAGCGCGTACGACGTACCAACCCGGACGCATGGATCATCGACTTCACCAACCCGGTCGGGATCGTCACGCGGGCGCTGTTGTCGCACGGGCACAAAGCTGTCGGGCTGTGCAACGTGGCGATCGGGTTCCAGCGCCGGTTCGCCGCGCTCTTGGGTGTTACGCCGGAGGAGGTGTCGCTGGACCACGTCGGGTTGAACCATCTGACCTGGGAGCGCGCCGTACGCGTCAACGGCGAGGACGTGCTTCCCCAACTGCTCTCACGGCACCTGGGCGACATTGCGGACGACCTGCACCTCCCGGCTGACGTCGTACAGCAGCTAGGCGTCGTTCCGTCGTACTACCTGCGCTACTACTACCAGCACGACGCGGTGGTGCAGGAGCTGCTCCACAAGCCCTCACGTGCAGCCGAGGTCGCTGCGCTCGAGAAGCAGCTGCTGGACATGTACGCCGACCCGCAGCTCGACGAGAAGCCTGCGCTGCTCGAACAGCGCGGCGGGGCGTACTACTCGGAGGCAGCCGTCGCGCTGGCGTCGTCCCTGCTCAACGACACCGGCGACGTACAGGTGGTGAACGCGCTCAACAACGGGACATTCCCGTTCCTCGCGGACGACGCCGTCATCGAGGTACCCGCAACGGTCAACGCCCAGGGCGCAAAGCCGTTGGCGGTGTCGCCTTTGGAGCCTTTGTACGCAGGGCTTGTCGCACACGTGACGGCGTATGAGGACCTTGCGCTGCAGGCAGCAGTACACGGTGGAGCCGACCGGGTGTTCCAGGCGTTGCTGGCGCATCCACTCGTCGGGCAGATCTCGATCGCGCAGGAACTCACGGACAAGCTGCTGGCGCACAACAAGGCGTACCTGCCGTGGGCGCGCTAGTCCCGGGCGGCGTACTCGCGTTCGACGCCGGCAACAGCAAGACGGACGTCGCACTGGTCGCAGCAGACGGCACAGTGCTCGGCACGGCGCGCGGCGGCGGGTTCGAGCCGCAGAAGATCGGCCCTGTCGCGGCCATCGACCAACTCGAGCCCCTGGTGCGGGCTGCGGTCGCGGCGGCCGGGTTGCGCGTTGGCGACGTACCTGTCGTGCAACAGCTGTCGGCCTGCCTCGCGAACGCGGACCTGCCTGTTGAGGTCGACCAGCTCACCACGGTGTTCGAGGAGCGCGGCTGGGCGGAGTCCGTGTACGTCGCCAACGACACGTTCGCGCTGTTGCGGTCAGGGGTCGACGAACCGCGCGGTGTGGCCGTGGTGTGCGGTGCCGGGATCAACTGCTCCGGGATGCTGCCGGACGGCCGTACGGCGCGATTCACCGCGTTGGGGAAGGTGACCGGCGACTGGGGCGGCGGCGCACAGCTGGCCGAGGAGGCGTTCTGGTCGGCGTCCCGCGCCGAGGACGGGCGTGGGCCGGCGACCGCGTTGGTCACCGCGTTGTGCCTGCACTTCGGCAAGCCGACCTTGGACGCGGTGATCGAGGCGTTCCACTTCGGCGAGCTGTCGCCGGACCGGCAGCTCGAGGCGGCGCCGGTGCTGTTCCAGGTCGCGGCCGCCGGCGATGCCGTTGCCTTAGGCATCGTTCAGCAGCAGGCCGAGGAGATCGTCGCGATGGCGCTCAGCGCGTTGCGGCGGCTCGACCTGCTCGCGGATCCGGTCACGGTCGTGCTCGGCGGCGGCGTCCTCACCGCGCGGCACCCGGTCCTGCTCGACCGGGTCACCCGGCTGCTCGCCGACGTTGCCCCGAAGGCTGTGCCGCGCGTGGTCGACGTACCTCCGGTGGTGGGGGCGGCGTTGCTCGGGCTCGACCGGACCGCGGCCGGAGCGGAGGCGCAGGAGCGGTTACGGTCCGCGTTCGCGCCACCACCTGCTGCTTGATATTGCAAGCGTGTTGCAGCCCAAACTCCCGAGTGCGATGCGGCGTCCCAATCAGTAGGACCACATCCACTCGGGAGGTCGATGATGATTCGAAGGATCTTGGGTCTTGGCGCCACGACGGCACTTGCGGTGACCGCACCGCTCGTCCTCACCGGCGCAACGCCGGCCAATGCCGGCACCACCACAACCACGACAACGTGTTCCGGTTCCGTTTCCGGAGTTTCCGCGGTCACGTACGCCGACCGGCTCGTCCGCGCCTGGGGCAGCGGCAACACGGCGGCTGCCGACTGCTATGCCTCGACGACCACCGCTCGCACCCTGTTCGCTCAGGCGACACCGGGCGGCATCCACTGGCGGCGCGTCTCCACCGAGGGCGCGGCCGGGACGATCTACGTGACGTACCACGACGACGCCCGCGGCGGGAACCTCACGATCGGCGTACAGAACGTCGGACTGCGCGGCGCCGGCGGCTGGCACGCGGCGTACACCGCCAAGTTCAGCGGCGAACCGAAGGCCTGGAACGCGGTGCAGTGGTCGGACAACCTCGTCCGGGCCTGGGGCCGCGGCGACAGCAAGTGGACGGCGTACTACGCGACACCGACCGCCGTCCGGGAACTGCACCGGGTGCCCGCGGCCGGCGGCACGCACTGGACGCGGATCGCATCCGAGGGCGCGGCCGGGACGACGTACGTGACGTACCGGAACGACGTCACCCGGCACACGCTCGTGATCGGGGTCTCGAACGTCGGCCTGTCGCAGGGCGACGCGCACGCGGTCTACACGGTGCAGTACCACTGACCGCTTGAGCTCGACCTGTTGTGGTGTAATCATGATTACATGAGTACGCAGACCGAGCAGGAGAAGGTGCGGGGCTGGCTGACCGGGCGGTTGCCGGGCGACTGGTTCGAGGGCGACACCGAACTGTCGATCGACCGGGACGAGATCCTGATCGTCGGCCGGATCCCCGCACCCGAGCAGAACAAGGACGTCAGCGCCGCCGAGCGCTCCGCCGCCGAGGACGGCCGCATCAAGCAGTTCCGCGAAGACACCCGCGACCGCCGCATCGAGATCGCCCGCGAACTGGAACACGCCGCCCGCCGCAAGGTCGCCTGGGGCGTCCGCTGCGGCGACACCCGCACCGTCTTCACCTCCCTCTCCGCCCCCGTCATGACCCGCCTCCGCCAGCCCGAACGCCAGGTCCTCGACACCCTCGTAGACGCCGGCGTAGCCCGGTCCCGCAGCGACGCCCTCGGCTGGTGCGTCAAACTCGTAGCCCAACACAGCGAGTCCTGGCTGACAGACCTCCGCACCGCCATGACAAAGGTCGAAGAAGTCCGCAAAGCCGGCCCGGACAACAGCTGAAACAGGCACACTCCTCGGGCAGCACACTCATCCACTCGCCGAATGAGCCGTCGGCGGACACGCCACGGGCGGCAACCCGGATGGGTTGCCGCCCGTTGGTGGGGGGGTGGGTTACTGGCCCTGTTGCCAGTTGCCGTTCTGGGGGTTGCCGTTTGACCAACCGGCGCTGTGGGTGGCGGGGTGTTGTTCGGGCTGCTGTTGCTGGTAGCCACCTTCGTAGTTGCCCTGGGAGTTGCCCTGGTAGTTGCCCTGGGCCGGGTACTCCGCGGTGCCGTTGGAGCCGGTGGTGTTGGGGTCTGCGGCCGGCTTGTTCAGGTTGTCCTTGGAGAACACGTTGGTGAGCGCACGGCCGGCCATCTCGCGGCCCCCGAGGCCGAAAGCGAGGCCGAGGGCGAGGGCTGCGCCGGCGAGGACGATCAGCAGGGTGTTGCCGGTCAGCTGGACGGCTACGCCGAGCTGGGTGAGCGCGGCGAACGCGGCGTACACGAGGACGGCGTACCGGGCCACCTTGGCGAGGGTTTCGTTGCCGGTGGCACCGCGGATGATCGCGGCCAGGAAGTTCGCGAACAGAGCCGCCAGGCAGACGATCACGATCGCGGCGAAGATCCGCGGGATGTAGCCGAGCATGTCGCTCATGAAGTTCGAGATCTCCGGGACCCCGAGCGCGGAGGCGAACATCGTGAAGCTGATCAGGAACACGAACCAGAACACGACCTTGCCGAGCATCGCCGAAGCGGTCAGCCCCGTGCCCGACCGTTGCAGCACACCGGAGACGCCGGCCCGCTCCATCCAGCTGTCGAAGCCGACCCGGCCGAGAAGTTTGCCGACGAGTTTGCCGAGCACCTTGGCGACGAAGTAGCCGACAACCAGGATGACCAGGCCGCCCAGCAGGTTCGGGATGAACGACAGCAGCTTGCTGAAGGCATCCTCGAACGGCTGGGTGAAGTCAATCGCTAACGCTGACATCGGATGAACCTTTCAGGACTGGCCCGCATCCGCTGTCGGCGCATGACTGCCCCAACCCCGGCACGGGCGGATGCAGTGGTGTCCAGTATGACTGTTACCCGCTGATGCCTGAGGCAAACAACGATCCCGGGCGAGGCGGGCAACGAAAAGTGTTTGCGTAAGGCAATCACCATGGCGGTACTTCGGTGCTTACCCCGGCGGCTGAACCGCTTCAGCTGTTTGCGATCCTGGACCCATGACCGAGCTCGTGATCCGCCGCGCCACCGCCGCCGACGTCGCCCCCATCGTCACCATGATCGCCGACGACCAACTCGGCGCCACCCGCGAGTCGACGGACGACCTGACGCCGTACCTGGCCGCGTTCGAGCAGATCGATGCCGACCCCAACCAACTCCTCGTGGTTGCCGAACGCAACCACGAGGTGATCGGCACCCTCCAGCTCACGATCGTCCCCGGCCTCTCCCGCCGCGGCTCCACCCGCGGCCTGATCGAAGCGGTCCGGGTGGCCGGCAACGCCCGCGGCTCCGGCCTCGGCACCACCCTGATCCAGTGGGCCATCGAGGAGTCCCGCACCCGCGGCTGCACCCTCGTCCAACTGACCTCGGACAAGACCCGCACCGACGCCCACCGCTTCTACACCAACCTCGGCTTCGAAAACACCCACGAAGGCTTCAAACTCAAGCTCCTGTGACGGTGTTCGCCGGCGCCGCCCAGGTGTTGCAGCCGGCCGGTCCTCGCGCCGTGAACGCCTTCCGCATCCACCGGTCGAAGTTCACCATGTCGGCGGCGTGCCGGTCGTAGCCCGGGTGTCCGTAGTGGCCGAGACGGGTGCCGCGAATCCGGAAGGTGTCCCGATTCGCTCCGAAGAACGCGGCCGCGAAACAATGCGCCTGCATCTCGCTGCGGCTCTCCTCGACGGCCCTGGCGGTCGCCTTGGCAGCCCAGTACCGGTCGCCGTACTGGTCGAGAATGCCGGTCAACGCCTGCACGTGGTGCCCGTACTCGTGGCCTATCAGCCACTGCACCCACTGCTCGGCGTCGTGCTGGCCGAATGTGCCCTCGACGACGTACTCGGGCCAGTTGAAGTAGATGCCGCGATTGTCCTCGCAGTACCTCCCGTAGACGTCCTTCTCCATTGTTCCGCAGGCGGTCCTGGTCCCCGGCGGTGCGGAGAAGACGGCCGACGGCCGGATGAACTCGAACCCGGCACGGGTGATGACAGGCGCCCATGCACGGTCCAGGCAGGTCACCAAGGCAGTCGCGTACCGCAGCATGGCTTGTTTGGTCACAAGCGTGGTGGTGGGCAGCGAGCAACGCACGGCGGTGATCGCCCCGGACTTGTACAACTGGTTGTACAGCAGGAATTCGTCCTTGATCGGCTCCGGCGTCCGTACGGTCAGCGACCTCGGCATCCGGGTCGGCGTGACACTCGCAGGCGGGACCGCAGTCGGCGTCGAGTCGGGTACGGCGGAGGTTCGGGAGCAGCCGGCGACGAGCAGCACCGCCGCCAGAAATGCTGTCGTACGGCGCATGTCAGGTGACTCGTTTCGCGGGGGCGGTCCAGGTGTTGCAGGCGGACGGGGACTTGGTGGAGAAGGCTGCTTCGGTCCAGGCCGTGTTGTTCTTGCGGGAGCCGTGGTCGCGGTCGAGGCCGACGTCTTCGTCGCCGGTGGAGGCCTCTTCCTCGTAGCCTTCGTAGCGTTCGTCGTACAGGTTGAGGGTTTGCTGGTTCGCGCCGAGGAACGCCGCCGCCAGGCAGGAGGCCTGGAGTTCGAGGCGGCGGGTTTGTTCGAGGGAGGCGGCGCCGGTGGTGCGGTCGAGGCGGTCGTCGTAGTACGCCGAGATGCCGGTGAGCTGCTGGAGGTGGTGGGCGAACTCGTGCGCCATCACGAACAGCAGCGAGGCCACGGCGTACGGGCGGTCGTCCACGTCCGCCTCGGCAAAGACGGTCCAGTCGAGGTAGACGTCGGAGTTGTCGGGGCAGTAGAACGCGTCGGCGTCGTCGTCGAAGCTACCGCAGGCGGTCCGCGCGCCGACGGTCACGATGTACAGGGCTGTCGGGTAGAAGGCGACGTCCGCGCGTTCGACGACCGGCTTCCACGCGCGCTGCAGGCACACCAACTCCGCGTTCGCAAACCGCTGTACGTCGCTCCGCGTCTTCAACGGCCCACCCGGCAGGTAACAGCCCACCGCCGGCACCTGCCCGGCCGAATAGAGCTTGTTGTGCAGCAGGTACGTTTCTTCCAACGACACGGACGTCACGGTCGGCGTAGCGCTCGCCACCACCGGCTGCACCGGCGACGGCACCGAACTTCGAGCCGCAGACAGCGCCGAGCAACCAGCAAGCACAGCCAGGACCAGCGCCGGCAGGAGGAGCGTCATACGGCGCATGGTTCAGCTGACTCGTTTCACGGGGGCAGCCCACGTGTTGCAGGCTGAGGGAGACTTGGCGGCGAAGCCGGCCTTGGACCAGAACTTGTTGTTCTTCCCGGACCCGTGGCCGTAGTCGCCGCTGTAGGCCCCGTCCTCGTAGGCGTCGAAGCGGTCGTCGTACAGGTTGAGCGTGTCCCGGTTCGCGCCGAGGAACGCGGCCGCCAGGCAGGATGCCTGCAATTCAATGCGGCGGCTCTCTTCCAGGCTGTCGTCGGAGTACGCCATGATCCCCACCAGCTGCTGGAGATGGTGCCCGAACTCGTGCGCCAACACGAACAGCAGGTACGCCGACACGTCCTGCCGGTCGTCCGGGCTCTCCTCGACATGCTGGGTCCAGTCGAGGTAGATGTCCGAGTTCTCGGAGCAGTAGAACGCATCGGTGTCGTCGTCGAAGTCGCCACAGGCGGTCTGTGACCCCACCGTCATGACGTGCAGAGTGGTGGGCGAAAAGCTCTCGTCTGCTCGCTCGACGACCGGCTTCCAGGCCCGCTCAAGGCATACGACCATCGCGTCCCCGGTTCGCTGTACGTCGGTTTGCGTCTTCAACGGGCCGTCCGGCAGGCTGCAAGCGACCGCAGGTACCTGCCCCGCCGAGTACAGCTGGTTGTCGAGCAGAGTCGGCGACGTGAAACTCGCAGCCGCCTGCTCCACCTGGCGCGGCAGTTCCGGCGTGCCAAGCGCGGCGACGCAGGCGCCGGCCACTGTGAGGAGCCCGATCACCACGACTGTCCTGCGCATGGCTCAGCTGACTCGTTTGGCGGGGGCGGTGAAGGTGTTGCAGGTGGCGGGGGTGGTGGAGGTGAAGGCTCGGGTTGTCCAGTAGGAGTGGCTCTTGCGGGAGCCGTGGTCGCGGACCTTGCTGTATTCGTCGCCGACGTGGCTGACGACGTACCGCCAGTATCTGAGGCGGGTGCCGGAAAGGGCGAAGGTGCGTTTGTTGGCGCCGAGGAAGGCGGCGCCGAAGCAGCTGGCCTGGAGTTCCTTGCGGCGCATCACCTCGAGTTGGCCGGACGCGGACTTGCCGCGCATCAGTTCGTCGTACAGCGTCAGGATCCCGACGCCGTACTGGACGTGGTGGCCGTACTCGTGCGCGATCAGCTGCTCGAAGTTGACCAGGTTGAACTCCTGGTCGTTCGACTGCAGGTAGAGGTCGGTGTCGAAGCAGATCTTCCCGGTGAAGCCGCTGAAGTAGTAGAACGCGTCGGCGTTGCCGGGCGGGTCCGTGCAGGCGGGCACGGCCTTCGGGCGGCGCGCGCTGTACGGGATCAGCTCGACCTCGGACAGGACCGCGCTCGCCTTCTCGACGAGCGGCGACCACGCTTTCGTCATACAGGCGACGAGGACGTTGCCGTAGGCCACCAGTCCGGCCCTCGTCTTCAGGTTCGGCCGCGGCAACGCGCACCGCACCACCGGCACCCGGCCGGCGGAGTACAGCTTGTTGTGCAGTACGTCGGTCGTCATGTCGAACGTCGGCGGATCTGACGGCGTCGTGACCTTTACCGGAGTGGGGGTAGGCGTAGGGGTAGGCGTGACGGACGGAGGAGCAGCCGCCGGTTCGGTCCGCGCACAACCGGCCAGGGCCAGCAGCAGCACCAGTACGCAGACGCGCCGCATCAACTCACCTTTGCCGACGGTGCGGTGAACGTGTTGCAGTCCTTGGGGTTGGCGGAGCCGAAGGCCGGGCCGGACCAGGCCCAGTTGCTCTTCCGGGAGCCGTGGTCGCGGATCTTCTCCGGGTTGTACTCGTCGCCGGAGTGCGACGCCTCCCACTGCCAGGTCTTCAGCTTCTCGCCGGACAGGCCGAGGGACTTCTGGTTGGCGCCGAGGAACGCCGCGCCGAAGCAGGTCGCCTGCAGTTCGAGGCGGCGGGACCACTCGAGCTTCATCGCCTTCGACTTCGTCCAGCCCTCGCGCGACCACGATGCGGTCATCATCTCGGTCATCTGCTGGACGTGGTGACCGTACTCGTGCGCCATCGTGTCGAGCATCCACACCCGCGCGGCCAGCGGCTCGGCCTTGTAGTACTTGAGGTCTTCTTTCCAGCTGATGTTGATGCTCTCGTCGGCGCTGCAGTAGTACGCCGTGTCCGACTCGCCGGTGCAGTCCTCGTCGTCGGTGACCTGGCTGGTCTGCAGCTTCACCTTCGGCGACCGGAAGTCGTACCCGGCCTTCTTCACGATCGGCGCCCAGGCGTTGTTCAGGCAGGGCAGCAACGCCTGGTAGTAGCGCAGGATCGTCGACTGCGAGTTCGGCTTGATGGCCGGCTCCTTGCAGCTGACCGACACGACGGTCCCGGCGGCGTAGATCTTGTTCTGCTGCAGCCGGACCATGTCCGGGACGCCCTGGACGGTGACCGTCACGGTCGGGTCCGGCGGGGGCGGCAGCGGAGCCTCGGACTTCTTGATCGAGGGCTGCGACAGCGGCCGCTGGAGGCCGTACGAGTCGACGAGCTTGAAGCCGCCGATGGCGGCGCCGGTGAGCATCACGACGACCAGGACCGAGAGGCCGGCGATGATCGGCCGCGAGTACTGGCGCGGCGGCTTGAGCGGCGGCGGCTCGGCGCTGAACTGCGCGCCGGTGCGGGACGGGTTCGAGTGCCAGCCGGTGGGGCGCGGGCCGCCCACGCGACGGGTGCCGGTGAGCGGGGCGTACGGCGCACCCGTCAGCGGTGCGGCCGGCGGGCCGTTGTAGTCGCTCTCGGTGCCCGGCTCGGTCGGCAGCGGACGGGCCTTCCGGCGGACGGACGAGTCGTCGTACGCAACCGGGCGCGCCTTGCCGAGGCCGACGGGCTGTGCTGTCTTCAAGGACAGCGGCTGGGACCCGGGCGGCGGCTCCCCCGTGCTGAAGTGGCCCGGCTGCGGGACGGAGTCAGGCATCGATGGTTCCCATCTGGCTCAGCTGACCTTGGCGGATGCTGCGCCGAAAGTGTTGCAGGACCCGGGGTTGGTTGTCGCGAAGCCCTGGTTCATCCACAGCGTGGTGCTCTTGCTGGAGCCGTGGTCGCGGGTCTTGTCCTTGCTGAACTCGTCGCCGCTGCGCCGGACCTGCTCGTTCCACTGCTGCAGCAGCTCGCCGCGCAGCGGGAAGCTGGCCCGCGCGGCACCGAAGAACGCCGCGCCGAAACAGGACGCCTGCAGCGCGGTACGCCGGTCCTGTTCGAGCTCGGCGGTCTTGTTCGCGGCAGTGTCCGCGAGGTTGCCGGCGGCCGCGGCCATCCCGGTCAGGTTCTGCACGTGGGCGCCGTACACGAAGCCGAACGACTGCGCCATCTGCACCCGGGTCGCGGCCCGGTGCTTCGGGTAGTCCTCGACGATCTTCTGCCACGGCATCGTCACGCTGCCGCCCTGGTCGTCCTGGCAGTACGACGCGAGGTCGTCGCTCTGGACGCCGCACGCGGTCTCCTCGCCGTCGTCGAAGACGATCAGCCGCGGCGACCGGAACTCGAAGCCCGCCTTGGTGACCAGCGGCTGCCACGCCTTGTCCATACATGCGGTGAGCGCCTGGTAGTACGACCGTACGTTCTCTTTGGACGTCGGGCGGAACGCGGGCTCCGGGCAGTTCACCGCCGCCAGCTTCCCGGCCGCGTAGATCGGGTTCTTGCCGACGATGTCCGCGTCCGGCGTCCCCTTCCCGGCCGGTGCGGCGGTCGTCGGGCCGCCGCCGGTGCCGTCGGCCGGCTGCGCGGACGGCGTACCCATCGGGTTCGCGACGAAGCCGTCGTAGTTCGACAGCACCTTGACCGCGAACGTCGCGCCGCCGCCGAGCACGAGCAGTACGGCGGCGACGATTAGCGCGATCAGCCCCTTCGACCGCTTCTTCGGGACGAACGGGATCGGCTCCGGGTGGAAGACCTCGCGGTACGCCGCGGCCGCGCGGTCCTCCGCGGGCGACGGGCCGAGCCGCGTGCCGGACAGCGACGGCCGGTTCGGGTCGATCCGGCTGCCGCGGAGCTGTGGATGGGCCGGCTGGTCGTCCCTGCCGAGCCGTGGTGTGGGTGCCGCCAACGGTGCCGACCCGTCCGGCTTCCGCTGGTCCGCCGATGTCCGGTCCCCGTCGCCGCCGGGCAGGAAGTGCCCGGGCTTGGGCGCCGACTCGTCCGCCATAGGTTTCGCTTCTCCCCAGTACCGGCTTGCGCCGAGCCCCGTCAGATAGGCCGGCAACGACCCCCGCACCGACCGCCGGCTGATATTACGGCCTGGACCGCCATCCGGAGAACCTGGTTGCAGCTATTGACACCGTTTCGCGACCCCGCTACGGACCGCACTCAGCCGACTACCCGTCCGTACCCGAGGAAGTGCTGGCTGGCCGCCTGCAACCGCGGGTCCGACTCGACCTGCCGAGCGAAGAGAGCAGCCGCCGGGAGCAGGTCGTCGAACCGCTCCGGCGCCGCGTTCTGCAGGATGGCGGCGGCCGGACCTTCCACCCCGAGTACGTCGACGTCCGCGAGGCCGGCGGTGGTCAGCTCGGCGGCGAGTTCGTCGGCGTGGTGGAAGTACGCGACCGTGAAGCCGCTCGACCCGTCGATCCGCCCGGACGCGAACGCCTCGGCGTACATCGGCAGGTTCTCCTCGGACAGCGTCCCGTTGCTCCCCGCCTCGAGCAGCCCGCCGTACCGGTTGATCACCGCCGCGACCACGATCCCGCCCGGCCGCGTCACCCGAACCGCCTCGGCCAACGCCTGCGCCCGGTCCGCCGCCTCCACCAGGTGGTACAGCGGACCCAGCAGCAGCGTCACGTCCACGCTCGCGTCCCCCTGCCGCAACGCCCGCGCATCCCCGACCTCAGCCGCAAACGTCCCCACCGCGGCAGCCGTCCGCACATGCTCCGGCAACGCATCCACCAACGTCACCCGATGCCCATCCGCGGCAAGCCACCGCGCATGCACCCCGGTCGCCCCACCGACATCCAGCACGTCGGCCGCCGCCGGCAACCACCGCCGCAACAACTCCTGCGTCCGCACGAACTCCAACCGCCCGTGCCCGTTCCGCACCAGCCGATCGTCCTCGACATACCGATCCCGATAGAACGCCCGAATCACCGGATCAAGCTCAACCATGCCCCCACCCTGCAACACCGAAAACCGCAGGCACACCCGGATTCCCCCCGGCTACCCTGTGCCGATGGATCTGCGGCACGACAGCTACCCCCGATCCAACCGGTACGCCGCCGACTGGCTGCTGAGCCGCGACATGGGCCCGAATCCGCTGTGGTTGCTGGAGGATCTCGCCCGCGACCTCGACCTGCGCCCCGGCATGCGAGTACTCGACCTCGGCTCCGGCAAGGGCGCCACGTCGGTGTTCCTCGCCCAGGAGTACGGCGTCCGGGTGTGGGCGGCCGACCTGTGGGTTGATCCAACGGAGGCGGCGGCGTCGACCGACCTGCCGGAGGTTGTCACGGTGAAGGCCGAGGCCCACACGCTGCCGTTCGCGGACGGGTTCTTCGACGCGATCGTGTGCATCGACGCCTGGGAGTACTTCGGCACCGCGGACAACTACCTCGCGTACATCACGCGCTTCCTCGCTCCGGGCGGCCAGCTCGGCGTGGCGACGCCGGCGATGACACGAGAGATCCACGAGCTCGGGAGCATCCCGGAGCACATCCGCGCGGTGGTCGGGTGGGAGGCGCTTGCGTGGCACACGCCGGAGTGGTGGCGGTTCCAGTGGGAGGTCACCGAACTGGTCGACATCACGGCCGCGCGGTGGCAGGAAGGTGGCTGGGCGGACTGGCTCCGGTGGTCCCGCGCGGTCGCCGAGTTCCGGGACGAGCCGCAGGCCGGAGCGATCGACATGCTGACGGCCGACAACGGTCAGTACCTCGGATTCGCGATCCTCGCCGCCCGGAAGCGCTGATCACCTGGCATGCTGGGGGTATGAGCTGGGCTGTCTATGCGATGCGCGGGCCAGGAGGCGTACGGCGCCTCGACGACGTACCGGTGGACTACGAGCCGCCTTCGGTCGGGACGTCGGCCGATGTGGTGGCCGCGGTTCGGGAGTTGGTGCCGGAGGTGGATACCAGCAAGCCGTCGTGGCTGGCGTTGCGGAGTGCGGAGTTCGACGTCGAGATGACGATCGGGAAGGGGGTCGAGGTTCGCGACATCACCTTCTACCTGAACGACGGGCCGCGGTCGATCCCGATCGTGATGGAGATCAGCCGGAGGCTCGGCGTCACGCCGTACGACACCGAGTCGGGGAACTTCCTCACCGAGGAGTCGCGGCCGCCGGTGCCGCCGCCGATGGAGCCGGACGAGATCAAGATGAACAAGCCGAAGTGGTGGAAGTTCGGCCGTAAGTAGTCGTCAGGCCCGGGCCTTGTGCCCGGGCTCTTCTCGTGGTTACGATCAGGACGATCGTACAGGACGATCGCCCTGGAGGATGTCGGATGGCGCCGACCGCGCAGCAAGGTCAGGAAGTACGGCTCCGGCTGATGGCCGCGGCGGTCGAGTTGATCCCGGAGCGCGGGTGGTCGGCGGTCAGTACGCGGATCCTCGCGGAGCGGGCCGGGGTGACGCCGAGCGTCGTGCACTACCACTTCTCGTCGGTGCAGGACGTCCTGACCGAGGCCGCGGTGAGCGCGATGCGACAGGTGCTGACGGCAACGGACGAGCTGTTCACCGCCGCGACCACCCCACCCGCCGCGATCGACGCGCTGCTGGCCTCGGTCGAGCAGTACGACGGGAGCGACCCGATGTCGCTTCTCTTCACCGAGACGTACCTGGCCGCGACCCGCGACGAACGCCTGCGTACGCAGATCGCCGCCCTGGTGGCGGACTTCCGGACCCGGGTCGCCGACTGGCTCGCGATCCACCAGGTCGCCGAGCCGTCCGCGACCGCCGCGGTCCTCGCCGCCGCCCTCGACGGCCTGCTCCTGCACCGCACCTTCGGGCCGGAACCCCCGGCCCTCCGCACCGTTCTGCAAAGGCTGGTGAGTTGAATGCACGCAATCATCTGCGGAGCCGGGATCGCCGGACTCGCGCTGGCACACCGCTTGTCGACGCTCGGCCAGGACGTCACCGTCCTCGAACGCAGCCCGGGCCCGCGACCGCAGGGCTACATGATCGACTTCTTCGGCCCCGGGTACGACGCGATGGAGGCGATGGGCCTGCTGCCGGCGCTGCAGGAGGTCGCGTACCACGTCGAGGAGGCGGCCCTCGTCGACAACCACGGCCGGAAGCGGGCAGGCATCACGATCCGCCAGTTCGCGGACGGCGAGCTGCTCAGCGTGATGCGGCCCGACCTCGAGCAGGTACTACGGGATCACCTGCCGAGCGCGGTCGACCTGCGGTACGGCGCGACGCTGACCGGTGTCACGTCGTCCGCGGACGGCGTCCGGGTGCGGCTCGCGGACGGGTCGACGGTCGACGGCGACGTACTGGTCGGTGCCGACGGCATCCATTCCGCGATCCGCCGGGAGGTGTTCGGGTCGTCGTACGTGCGGTTCCTCGGGTTCCACACGGCGGCGTACAGCTTCGACGCGCCGGCGATCCACACCGAGGTGGGCGGGCGGTTCTGCCTCACGGACACGATCGGCAGCCAGTTCGGGTTCTACGCGTTGCGGGACGGGCGGGTGGCGTCGTTCGCGGTGCACCGGACGGCCGATCCCGCCGTACCGGTGGACACCCGGGCCGCGATCAGGTCGGCGTACGACGGGCTGGGCTGGGTGGTGCCGCAGGCGCTGGCGTTGTGCCCGGAACCGGAGCAGATCTACTACGACCAGGTGTCGCAGGTGGTGATGCCGCGCTGGAGTTCGGGGCGGGTCGTGCTGGTCGGGGACGCATGCGGGGCCGTGTCGCTGCTGGCCGGGCAGGGGGCGTCGCTCGGGATCGCGGGGGCGTATCTGCTGGCGGAGAAGCTGGTGGAGGCACCAACGATCGAGGACGGGATGGCGGAGTACGAACGGGTCTGGCGGCCGGTGGTGGAGGAGAAGCAGAAGGTGGCGCGGTCGACTGCTCGTTGGTTCCTCCCACAGTCACGGACCGAGCTGATCGTGCGACGGCTGCTGCTGCGCGTACTCCGGCTACCCGGGCTGCGGACGCTGCTGCCGGCCGCGCTGGCGGGCAAACCGACCACGCTGATCCGGGAGTCGGCTACTACGGCGTAACTCGGCTACCCGTCGAGTTCCGTCGGGCCGAGGCGGAGGACGCCGGAGGTCAGCGGCGTGGCACGGATCCCGCCGTGGCCGCGGAGGGCCCGCATCGCGCCGGGAGCGAGGACGGCGTCCATCCAGGCGCACGGGTTGGCCGGGCGGTTCGCCTGGAAGGTGATGCCGCCGAGGGTGAAACGGCGGCCTTCGACGCGGGAGCCGTCGGCGGCCCGGTGCGCGGCGAACTCGTCGATCGGGAAGCCGCGCAGGGTGATGTTGCGGCGGGTCAGGTGCGGGTCGAGCGGGGCGCCGAGGCCGAGCGTCCGGACGACCTCGTCGAGGGAGGCGGCGTCGATGAGCGTGACGGCGGCGTTCTTGTGGACGGCCTGGCCGTAGTACCGGTCGCCGACGATGCCGAGACCGGCGCGGATCTCGATCTCGGTCCGGGCGACCGGCTCGGGATCCGGGCGCGGGCCGTCCTGCGGGCGGCCCTCGAAGGCGTGCTGCCGGGAGACGACGAGTGCGACGATCTCGACCGCGGTCATGTCAGCCCCAGGTCAGAGGGTCGAGGAGGCGGAAGAAGTGCAGGCGGCGGACGTCGGGCGTCGGGACGCCGTAGGCCTCGAGGAACGGGGCCGGGTCGGCGGACCACTCGTCGTGGAGCTGGATCGTGGTGAGGGCGAGGTCGGCGTACCGGTCGGCGACAGCGAGGCGGCCGAGGTCGATCAGGCCGGTGACCTCGAGGGTGTCCGGGTCGAAGAAGATGTTCGGCAGGCAGGCGTCGCCGTGGCAGACGACCGGTTCCAGCACGCTTTCCACGTAGGGGCTCTCGGCAACCACCTCCGCGAGCAGCTGCTCCGGCGTCCGCTTCCGCCATTCGTCGGTCAGGAAGTCCGGGTTCACCGCACCCCGCCGTACGACGTCCGCCGCCGACGCGATCACGTCCGCCAGCGGCCGCTCGTACGGGCAGCCCTTCAGCGAATGCAGCTCCCGCATGAGCCGCCCCAGACTGCCCATCGCGCGTGGGTAAGCATCCGGTGAGAGCGTGTCGCCGGGTACGCCGGGAACAGCGGACGTCAGCAGGCACCCGCCGTCCGCCGACTCGAGCCAGTCGAGGACCGTTGCTCCCGGCAACCCGGTGCCGCCGAGCCAGCGGATGCGGTCACGTTCGGCGGACAGCTCCGCGACGCCGGACGGGTCGCAGCACTTGGCATACACGTCGTCGCGGCGGTACACCGTCGTGTCGGACTCGCCGACGTCGACGATCGTCCAGCCGTCACCCGGTGGCTTGAGCAAGTCTCTCCCTTGTGTGGTTGAGGATCGGGGTCACCGGCCGTCCGGTGACCAGCTCGCCGTCGGCGACGAAGCGTTCCTCCCGGCCGGTCAGATCCTGGATCAGCCGCGCGCGCCAGAGGTCCCGCAGCTCGGGGCGGGACGACACCAGGTTGTGCAGCTCCCCCGGGTCCTCGACGAGGTCGAACAGTTGCTCGACGCCCCGATCCGACCCCCACACATACTTGGTCCTCCCATCGGTCACCCACTGCAGCGACTGCCCGAAGTGCAAGTGCTCCCCGTGCAACCACTCCCGTACGTCGACGGTCTCCCCGCGCAGGAACGGCGCCAGCGACACCCCGTCGACCGACTCCGGCACCGGTACGCCGGCCAGGTCCAGCAGCGTCGGCATCACGTCCCGCAGCTCCACCACCTGGTCGACCACCCCGCCGCGGACGGCCCCGCCCGCGGACGCCCGGTCCGCGACGACGAACGGCACCCGCGCCGATCCCTCGTACGGCACCGACTTCCGGAACATCCGGTGGTCGCCCATCATCTCGCCGTGGTCGGACGTGAACGCGATGATCGTGTCGTCGTACACGCCGAAGTCGACGAGCGCCTCGCGGATCCGGTTCACCTGCAGGTCGATCTGCGCCATCAGCCCGTAGTACCCGGCCCGCGCCCGGTGCACGACCCGGTCCGGCAGGTCCCCGATCGACGCCTGGTAGTCCCCGTCCTGCCGGTACTCGTCCCAGTCGCCCTCCCAGTCGCCCAGCTCGCGCTCGTACGGCGGCAGCGCGTCGTACCGGTCGAACGCCCAGGCCGGCGGGTCGTACGGCGGATGCGGCCGGTGGAACGACAGGTACAGGAAGAACGGCTTCGTCGGGTCCCGCCGGTACAGCCACTCGATCGTCTGGGTGCCGACCCAGGACGTCGGGTGCAGCTCCTCCGCCTTGTCCCACGGGCGGGCGACGACCGAGTTGCAGTTCACCCCGTGGTCGAAGTACTCCGCGTCCGGCGACACCCCGGGCTGCCGCCGCAGCCACGGCACGTAGTCGTCGAAGAACCCGAACTGCTGCCGGTGCTCCCGCCGCGAGTGATGCAGGAACCCGTCGTGCAGTACGACGTCGTCGAACCCGAGCCGCGCCCGCTCCGGCCAGACGTGCATCTTCCCGATCGCCTGCGTGTGGTACCCGGCGCGCCTGAACTCACCCTGCACCGTCACCGGATGCGCGACGTCGAACGGTACGCCGTCGGTGTACCCGACCCGCCCGTGCCGCTCCTGCGACTGCCCGGTGAACAACGCGACCCGCGCCGGCACACACGTCGGCGTCGCGGAGTACCCGCGGCTGAACCGGACGCCGTTCCGCGCCAGCTCGTCCAGATGCGGAGTCTCGACGTAGGGGTGGCCGGCGCACGACATCGCGTCGCCCCGCCACTCGTCGACACAGATCAGTACGACGTTCGGCTGACTCAAGAGGACTCCCGCACGATCAGTTGCCAGGGGAAATCGAACACTTCGCCGGGCGCGCCTTCCCGGTCGGTCAGGCGGCCGACGATGATCCGGGCGAGCGCCTCGTTGAAGCCGACCGGCCCGACGGTGGACAGCGCCGGGTCGAGGTTCTCGCCGTCGAGGGTGTTGCCGACACCGATGATCGCCAGGTCCCGCGGTACGTCGATCCGCAGCCGGTGCGCCGCCCGGACCGCGGCGATCGCGGCGAAGTCGGTGGTGCAGTACAGCGCGGTCGGCCGGTCCGGGCGGGACAGCAGCGCCATCGCGGCCCGGTAGGCGCCTTCGGGGTGCTGCTCGAAGACCTCGATGTCCTCGCTGTGGATCGGCTTGCCGGCGGCGCGGAGCGTGTTGACGTACGCGTCGAAGCGGGCGAATCCGGTGGTCCGCGAGGTGAGCGCGCCGATGTGGTCGTGCCGCTCGAGCAGGTGTTCCACGGCGAGGTGGCAGCGCGGCTCGGCGCCGGAGCGGATCACGTCGAAGCCGAGCGGTTCGAGGGTCTCGCTGAACACGACGATCTGGACGCCCTGGGCGGCGAAGGCGGCGATCTCGTCGGCCTGCGATGGCTCGGGTTTGACGCTGTCGATGAAGATCACGTCAGGCGTGCGGTTGGTCAGGACGGTCCGCCAGTCACCGTCCGCGACGATCAGCGCGGTCTTGCCGAGCGGCGAGACCGCGCTGCTGACCGTGGCCGCGACCGCCTGCGACCACGGGTCCGCGAGGTAGCTGAGCGACAGCAGGACCAGGTCCGACTTCCCGGTCCGGATCGCGCGGGCCGCGTCGTTGCGCCGGTAGCCCAGGCGCGACGCGGCCTCGCGGACCCGGTCCGCGGTGGAGTCCTTGATCGTGTGGCTGCGGTGCCGCCCGGACAGCACGTAGGACACGGTCGCGACCGAGACCCCTGCCTCCTTCGCCACCATCCGCAGCGTCGGCCGCTCGGCCAAAGGTGAGGACATATCCCGATTCTGTCAGATCAGGCCGTGCCCGAACGGCTCTCGCCGTAGCGAGCAGGTGCTCGGTGCGGCGAGGTGCCGTGCCGAGTGCCGCGCAGTAGGTGGGAGCCGTTCGGGCACGGCCTACCCCTTGACCGCACCGGTGATGACGCCCTTGGTGAAGTGCCGTTGCAGGAACGGGTACACCATCGCGATCGGGACCAGCGCGACGACCACGACGGCCATCTGCAGGGACTGTGGTTGCGGGAGCGGCGTCACGCCGAGCTGGTCGGCCGACAGCGACTTGCCCTGCAGGACGTACGTCCGCAGGATCACCTGGACCGGCCACTTCGAGGTGTCGTTCAGGTACAGCAGCGCGTTGAAGAACGCGTTCCAGAACCCGACCGCGTAGAACAGCCCGACGACCGCGACGACCGCCTTCGACAGCGGCAGGATGATCCGCCGCAGGATCGTGAAGTCACTGGCGCCGTCGATCCGCGCGCTCTCCAGCAGCTCGCCCGGAACATTCATGAAGAAGGTGCGCAGGACAACGAAGTTGAAGGCTCCGAGCGCGCCCGGGAGGATCAGCGACCACAGGCTGTCCAGCAGCCCGAGCTGCTTCACCACCAGGAACATCGGGATGATGCCAGGCGCGAACAGCAACGTGAACAGCACCATCAGCAGTACCGGCCGCCCGAACAGCACCGGCCGCGAGGTCGCGTACGCGAGCGCGATCGTCACCGCCAGCGCGATCGCCGTACCGACCACTGTCACGAACACGCTGACCAGGATCGCTCTGCCCATCAGCCCGCCGGAGAACAGCGTCTGGTACGCCTTGAACGTCGGATGCGACGGCCACAACACGTACCCGCCGGCGTTGATGATGTCGCGGTCGCTGGCCAGTGACGTCGAGATCACGACCACGATCGGGATGATGATGACCAGCGCGAAGCCGCCGAGGATGACGGCCTTGATCGCCTGGTACCCAGGAGAAGGGTTCTCTTTCCAGACCGGTCTCATGAGGCCCCTCGTTTCTGGAAGATGCCCGGTTCGCCGAGCCGGTGCGCCAGCGAGTTCGCGCCCCACAGCAGCAGCGCACCGACGACCCCCTTGGCCAATCCGGCCGCCGCCCCGCTGCTCCAGTCACCGCCGACGACACCGGCGTAGTACGTGAACGTGTCGAGTACTTCGGCCGCACCCGGCCCGACCGAGTCGCGTTGCAGGATGAACTGCTCGAACCCGACGCTGAGGATGTCGCCGATCCGCAGGATCAGCAGCAGCACGATGACGGTCCGCAGCGAGGGCAGCGTGATGTGCCACATCCGCCGCCAGCGCCCGGCACCGTCCGCCGCGGCCGCCTCGTACAGCGAGACGTCCACCGTGGTCAGCGCCGCGAGGAAGATGATCATCGCCCAGCCGGCGTCCTTCCAGATCAGCTGCGCGACCACGAGCAGCGGGAAGGTGTCCGGGTTGGTCATGAACGGGATCGGGTCCAGCCCCGCGTGCCGGAGCAGGTTGTTGACGAACCCGGCGCCGCCCAGCGACTGCTGGAACAGCGTCACCACCAGCACCCAGGACAGGAAGTGCGGCAGGTAGGCAATCGTCTGGAACCATTTCCGAAAACGGTTGCTGACCAGCGAGTCGACGATCAGCGCGAGCCCGATCGGCACCGGGAAGAACAGCAGCAGCTGGACGCCGGCCAGCAGCAACGTGTTCCGCAGCGCGTCCCAGAAGTCCGGGTTGTCGTAGAGGCTGACGAAGTTCTGCAGTCCGTTCCACTCGCTGTGCATGATGCCGAGGTACGGCTGGAAGTCCTGGAACGCGACCACGTTGCCGAGCACCGGCAGGTAGAAGAACACCAGCAGGAAGACGACGCCGGGGATCATCAGCAGCACCATCTGCCAGTCCCGGGCCCATTTCGCCTTCAGCGGCAGGCCGTTCTTGGCCTGCCGCTTCGACGAGTTCTGCTTCAGCATCAGGACACCGGCACGCTGGCGGGCAGCACGGCGGCGAACTCGTCGCGCATCTTGTCACCGCCGCCGGACTTCCAGCGCTTCAGCGCCGCGTCGTACGCGTCCATCTTCTGCCGGCCGGTGACGATGTCGACGATGGTGTCCCGGAACGCCGCGGTCAGCTTCGGCCCGACCTTGCTGGAGGTGTCGGAGTACGTGCCCGCGGTCGGGTTCCGGACCGCGAACTTCAGCAGCTCCTGCTCGGTCGCGTAGATCTTCTTGGTGTCCTCGGGGAACGCCGGGTTGAAGATCACGCTTTCCGGCGAGTTCATGATCTGCAGCGCGCTGACCAGACCGGGCGCCTGCTGGTTGCCGGCCTTGGTCAGCACCGGGTTCTGCTGCGCGTCGAGCTGGTACTGCTGGCCCTGGACGCCGTAGTTCTTCTGCAGGAACTCCTTGGTGCCGAACGGCGCCGACAGGTAGTCCATCAGCGCGAGCAGCTCGCGGATCCGGCCTTCGTCGGTCTTCTTGAACGGCGTGAACCCGACCGTGCCGTAGCCCATGTCGTACGTCGGCTTCGCCTTGCCGTCGTGACCGAACGGGATCATCGTGTCGACGAACAGCGTCGGGTCCAGGTTGCGGAAGTCCGAGGTCGCGCGCGGGCCGACCACGACCTGTGCGGCGATCTGCCCGTTCACGGTCTTCGGCGTCGCGTCGGCCAGGTTGAGGTCCGGGTAGAACACCTTCGCGGCCCACAGCTTCGCGGCGTACTCGACGGCGGCCTTGTAGTTGTCGGTGTCGTACAGGTGGGTGAGCGAGCGGTCCTGGTTGACCCGCCAGGTGTTCGGGGCGCCGAACCACTCGCCGAACATGTGCAGCATGTTGATGATGGCCGGCTCGAGCGCGTAGTTCGTGCCGTTGGTCAGCTCCTTGCACTTGGCGAAGAACTCGTCGGCGGTCTTGCACTGCAGGCCGCCGACCTTCGCCCAGGTCTTCGGGTTGCCCATCATCACCTGGCCGAACGGCGTCGACGGAATCGGCGCGCCCCAGATCTTGCCGTTGACAACGGCCGTCCGCCAGGAGGCCGGCTTCAGCGCGGCCAGGTTCGGGTACTCCAGCACGGCGTCGCCGGACAGATACTTGGTGAGGTCCTGGAACTTCGCCTCGAGCATCGGGCCGATGTTCGGGATGCCCTGGTTCGGCGGCAGCCACATCAGGTCCGGTAGCGAGTCGCTGGCGAGCAGCGTGGCGAACTTCTCCGGGTAGCCCGGGTCGGTGCCGATGGTCAGCTTCAGCTCGGCGCCGAGCGCCTGGTTCAGCGCCTGCCACATCGGGTTACTGCCCATCGGGGGCGGCGGCGTCGCGAACGTCTCGGTGAGCGCGGTCACCGCGTTCTTCAGCGGCGGCGACTTCACGCTCGCGACGGCGTCCGCCGGGAACTTCAGGAAGCCGGGCTCCAGGCCGGACTCGGCCCCGGCGAGGTCGGGGTGCAGGCCCTCGAACGGCTTGTACGTCGGCAGCTTGAGCTCGCTCGAGGCCTTCGCACCCCCGCTCGACGCGCCACCGTCTCCACAGGCCGCCAGCGTCGAGGCGCCGATCGCCGCCCCGGTCACCTGCAAAAACCGTCGCCGACTGATCATAGTTGCTCCAAGTTTCGAAGAAGTGCTCACTAACACTCACTTAAACGTTAACCGGGACCGTAAACCTCGGGGCCCCCTCAACGCAAGAGCCGACGACCGCGGGGACTCGAGAACCCGCGGCCGCCGGCCGTCTTCTGTGTTTCAGTAAGTTGTCAGCAGTGCACTACCAGCCCCGTAAGGGCGGTGCAGGTGCGGCTTGCCTTGTCATTGGCAACGACCGGATCCGACGGTGAGCTCGCGGCCCGCTGCGCGGTCGCAGTCAGCGATCCGACCGTGAGCAGCGTGGTATCGGCGGTCAGTGTCCGCGTCGTACTCGCCCCCGCGGCCAGCGACGCGACGTCGCAGTTCACGGACCGCGTCGTACCGACCCGTACGCATGTCGATCCCGCGTAGACCAGCCCGAGTGGATACGTACCCACCACCCGGATCCCGGAGGCCGCACCCGGGCCGTTGTTCTTGATCGTGAGCGTGTACGTGATCCGCGTGGTGAGCAGGCTCCGCGCCGACGCGGTCAGCGCCACCGCGACGTCGGCCGCCTGCGGCGTGACCGTGATCGTCGGCCCGGTGTACGCGTCGAACGCGTAGTTGTCGCCGATGAACTGGTGCCGCAGTACGAACGGCGTCGCGTTGTCCCTCACCCGCAGCGTCCACACCACGGTCCGCGACTCGCCCGGAGGTACGTCGCCGACGTCCGCGCGGTAGTGCTGTCCGTTGTACGGGTAGCAGATCGTTGCCCCGGTGCAACTGATCAGGTCGAGCCGCCCGGTGAGGTCGGCGCCCTCGGCGTACAGCGCCGCCTTGCCGCCCTCGATCGGGATCCCGATCGTGTTGTGGACCGTCTGCGTGACGGTCAGCGTCTCCCCCGGGTTCAGCGTCGTCGAGCTGACGTCGACGGTGCTGGTCGGCGGCGGGTCCGCGGCGGTCGCGGTCACCGGAACCGCCAGCGACGTACCGAGAACTCCCGTGATCAGCGCAGCACGAATCAACTTCCAGGCATGCACAGCGTGCCCCCCTTGGTCCCCATGAATCCCCAGCTGCCCCCACAGCCCGCCGACGGCGGTGAAAGCAGTATGGAGTCGGCACTGTCCGTGGTCAACAACCTGGAATTCGTACTCAACCTTTCGCCGCCCCCGGTGGTCTTAGTGGGTGCGCTGCTCACAAGGGGCCGCGCAACGACCAGGGGGAACACCAAGATGATGAAGCGGATCGTGACCGGAGCTGTGGCGCTGGCTGGCGCGGGTGCGGTTGTCCTGGGCGGCGCGCTGCCGAGCCAGGCCGCCCCGCAGACCGTTGCGGCGAGCAACAGCTCGTCGGTCACCTACAAGGTGCGGTACTTCAACCACGGCAGCGAGGGTTACCACGCGAGCGCCGTACTGCCGGCGACCTGGAAGTCCGTCGTGCTCGGCCCGTGGCAGGCGCGCTTCGACGACGCGGCGCACAACCGGATGATCCGGTTCAACACGTCGTACGACGGCAACCACGGCACCATCACCGCGCTGAACCAGAAGATCAAGTCGCTCAAGGGCACCCGCAGCCTGCACATCGTCGGCACCTCGACGGTGACGATGAAGTCCACCACCGGCCTCGGCCCGCTGCGGGTCAGCACGGTCGTCTACACCTACCGCAGCGGCAACACCACCCGCTGGGTCGCGACCCGGTACGTCGGGACCTCCGGCCGGAACGCCGACGACGTCGAGATCTCGACCGCCGGCTCGCCCCAGGACAGCAAGCTGCTCGGCACCACCCTGAACAAGGCAACCGTCTCGCTGACCCTCGCGGGCTAGCCGATCCCGGTCGTGCTCTCCCGGACCACCAGGCTGAACGGGGCCTGCAGCCGGACGGGGTCCCCGCCGGGTCGCTGATCGCGCAACGCCTGCAGGGCAAGGCGTGCGATCGCGACCCGGTCCGGGGCGACGGTGGTCAGCGTCGGGAGGGTCGCGAGGTCGTACGGGATGTCGTCGAAGCCGACGACGGCGACATCCTGCGGGATCCGGAGCCCGCGCAGTACCAGGGCCCGGATCGCACCCATCGCGAGCCAGTCGGTTGCGGTGAACACCGCGTCCGGCGCCGGATGTCCGGAGTCCAGCCAGTCGCCGAGCGTCTGTTCGGCGTCCTGCCCGCGCAGGCCGCCCGTCGGCAGCACGATGTCCTCGTCGACCGGCAGCCCGGCCGCGGCCAGCGCGTCGCGGTACCCGTTGATCCGCTCGTCGTCCATCCGCGGGCCCGGTGCCAGCGCCATCACCTGTCGCCGGCCGAGCGACAGCAGGTGATCGGTCGCGACCCGCCCGGCTTCCCGGTTGTCGATCCCGACGTGGTCGGCGTGATGCTCGACGCCGGCCTTCTCACCGAGCAGTACCAGCGGCAGCCCGGCGGCACGGTCCCGGACGTCCTCGGGCGTGAGGCCGAGCGGGCTCATCACGATCCCGTCCAGCCGGGCCGGATGCCGGTCGTTCAGCAGTGCCAGCTCGGCCTCCCGGCGCCCGCCGGTCTGGTGGAACTGCACGATCCACCCGAACGCCTCGGCCTCGTCGAGCATCCGCGCCGCCAGCGACGCGAAGTACGGCCGGTCCAGCTGCGGTACGGCGAACGCGATCACGCCGCTGCGGCCCTGGGCGAGGTTCCGGGCCGCGATGTTCGGCCGGTAGCCGAGCTTGTCGATCGCGGCCAGCACCTTCTGCCGGGTCTCCTCGCGGACGTGCTCGGCGCCGTTGACGACGTTCGACACCGTCTTCATCGACACCCCGGCCGCCTCGGCGACATCGGTCAAGCGCGGCCTCATAGCTGGCAGGATCTCACTTGAGCCCGGTATGAGCCATTCCGGCCAGGATCCGGCGCTGGAAGACCACGAACACCACGACCACCGGCACCAGCGTCACCACGCTCATCGCGAACAGACCGCCCCACTCCGAGCTGCCGGTCGCGTCGAGGAACCCGCGCAGCGCGACGGGTACCGTCAGCTTGGTCCTGGTGGACAGGTAGATCAGCTGGCTGAAGAAGTTGTTCCAGGTCCAGATGAACGAGAAGATCGCGGTCGTCACCAGCGCCGGCGACAGCAGCGGCAGGATGATCCGCCGGTAGATCCCCCAGTACCCGCAGCCGTCGATCCGGGCCGCGTCGTCCAGCTCGACCGGGATCGACCGGATGAACTGCACCATCAGGAACACGAAGAACGCGTCGGTGGCCAGGAAGCTCGGCACGATCATCGGCCAGAACGTGTCGATCCAGTCCAGCTTCCGGAAGATCGAGTACTGCGCGATCAGCGTCACGTGCGCGGGCAGCATCAGCGTCGCGAGCATCAGCCCGAACAGCGCTTTCCGGCCGACGAACGTCATCCGCGCGAACGCATACGCGGTCAGCGAGCACGTGATCAGGTTGCCGATCACGACCGCCGCGCAGATGATCAGCGAGTTCACGATGTACACGCCGAAGCTCGTCCCGGTCGAGGACCAGCCGAGCGCGTAGTTGCCGAGCGTCGGGTGCTCCGGGATCAGCCCGGGGTGGCTGAAGATCTCGGTGTTCTTGCGCAACGACGCGCTGACCATCCAGAGCAGCGGGTAGAGCATGATCAGCGCGCCGGCGGTCAGGCCGACGTGGGCCAGCACGCGCTTCATCGGCGTACCCCTTCGTCTCCGTAGAACACCCAGGTGCGGCCGAGGACGAAGTTCAGTCCGGTGAAGACCGCGATGATCAGCAGCAGTACCCACGCCATCGCGGCGGCGTACCCCATCTTGAAGTTGCCGAACGCCTGCTGGTACAGGTACAGCGTGTAGAACAGCGTCGAGTCCGACGGGCCGCCCTTGCCGCCGCTGATCACGAACGCGGGCGTGAACGCCTGGAACGCGCCGATGATCTGCAACACCAGGTTGAAGAACACCACCGGCGACAGCAGCGGCAGCGTCACCCGCCAGAACCGTTGCCAACGGCCCGCACCGTCGACCTCGGCGGCCTCCAGTACCTCGTCCGGGATCTGCCGCAACCCGGCCAGGAAGATCACCATCGGCGCGCCGAACTGCCAGACGCGGAGCACGATCAGCGTCCACAACGCCGTGCCGGGTTCGGAGATCCAGCCGCGGCCGTGGATCCCGAACACCCCGAGGACGTCGTTGAGCAGGCCGTCGCTGCCGAAGATCTGCTGCCAGAGCAGGGCGATCGCGACACTCCCGCCGAGCAGGCTCGGTACGTAGTACAGCGCCCGGTAGACGGCGAGACCCTTGAGCCCGCGGTTGAGCAGTACGGCGACCGCGAGCGCGAACGTCATCTCCAACGGCACCGAGACGCCGACGTAGATGAACGTGACCTTCAGCGACTGCAGGTACCGCGTGTCGTGGAAGAGCGCCGTGTAGTTGTGCAGGCCCTGCCACTCGGGGGTGTTGAGCAGCGCGTAGTCGGTGAACGAGTAGTACAGCGACAACAGCATCGGACCGATGGTCAGCCCAACGATGCCGATCAACCAGGGCAGCAGGAACAGGTACGCCGGAACGCTCCGCCGGAGACGGGCAATCACTGTCCCAAGGTCTTTCCGGCCAGGTCGACGAACTCCTGCGCGCCCTTCGCCGGATCACTCTTTCCGAAACCGATGTTCTCCGCGATCCGGCCGAACCCGGTGAGCAACTCGCCGTACCCCTTCGGCCACGGCTTCGGCGACGGGCCGACCTTGCCGGCGATGTCCTCGACGTACTTGATCGCGCGGGCTCCGGCCGATCCGGCGTCGGCGGCGACCAGGTCGCGGGCCTTCTGCGACGGCGGGACGCCGAGCAGGATGCCGATCGCCTTGATCGCCTTCTCGTCGTTCAGCAGGAACCCGATCAGCTTCGCCGCGTCCTCGGGGTGCTTGCTCGCCGAGGAGATCGACCACAGGTCGAGACCCTTGACGAACTGCCCCTTCAGGTCACCGGCCGTTCCTTGCGGCACCGGGAGTACGGACAGCGGGTTCTTCACCACGGGTTGGTAGAACGTGACCTGCTGGACCCAGCCGAACTGCAGCGGAGCCTTGCCCTTGGCAACCAGCGACTTCTCGATCGCGGTCGTCTCGGCGCTGATGTTCTGCGCCGGGGCGGCCTTCGCCTTCCGCAGGTCCGCCCAATATTGGAACCACTCCTGGATCGTTTCCTTGGTCACGGAGAGTTTTCCGCCGTCGTCGGAAAACATTTCCGTGCCGTGCTGGCGGGCGTACACCTCGAAGAGCTGGAAGTTCCCGGCCTGGTCGGTCGAGCCGTACGAGCCCTGGACCGCCCCGCTGTAGTCGCGGGCGAACTCGGCGAACTTGTCCCACGTCCAGCCCTGGGCCGGCACTGTCCCGCCGGCCTTCTGCACGGCCGCCTCGTCGACGTACATCGCGTAGCTGATCGAGCTCTGCCCGATGCCGTAGTTCTTGCCGTCGCTCAGCCCGCTGTCCGCGACACTCTTGTCCAGGCCGGACGTGTCGATCCCGGACGAGCTCAGGTCCTTCAGTGCGCTCCGCCCCGCGTAGTCGCTGAAGTAGCTCATCGACATCCGCAGTACGTCGGGGGCGTTGCCGCCGGAGGTCTGCGTGGCGAGCTTGTCCCAGTAGTCGTCGAACGGCGCGCTCTCCGCGGTGTAGTCGGTGCCGCCGCTGGACTTCCAGGCGTCGAGCGCCTTGTTCAGCGCCTTGGTGACCGGGTCGGGGCCGTACCAGGACACGCGCATCGGGCCGGACTTCCCCGAGCAGCCGGGGATCGTGATCGCTGCGGCGGTGGCGGCGCCGAGCCCGAGAAGGGACCGGCGGCTGAGTGTGGTCATGGTGCTTCTCCTTGGGGAGCCCACCGCCAGTTGTGCGGCAGGCGGAGCGGGGTGTAGTTACCGTTCGGGAGGTCGTCGGTCAGCCGCGCCTGCCAGCGGGTGAGCTGGTGCAGCAGTCGGGCCTGGACGACCAGGTGCCGGTCGTCGTCGAAGAGGTTCACAAGCTCGGCCGGGTCGGAGTCCAGGTCGTAGAGCTCGCCGTCCAGGTCCGCGTGTACGACGAGCTTCCAGTTGCCGCTGCGCAGCATCCGGGCGGCGCCGGACTGGGTGACCGTGTTGAGCTCGTCGAACGTCGGGCCGTCGTAGCTGAAGTGCAGCGGCGGACGGGCGGTCACGTCGTACGTGCGCCCGCCGTAGCCGTGCTCGGCGACGATGTTTCCGAATTCGTTTTCCGGGGCGGTTTCCCCCTGCGCGAGTGGCAGCAGGCTGCGGCCCTGGACACCGTCGGGAATGGGTTGGCCGACGGCCTCACAGATGGTGGGCAGTACGTCGACGATCGAGACCGGCTCGTCGCGGTGCTGCGGCACGATGCCGTCGCCGCTGACGATCAGCGGGATCCGCATCAGGAACTCGGACAGCCCGGCACCCTTGCGCTGCAGGCCGTACTCACCCACGTAGTCGCCATGGTCGGCGAGCACGATCGTCAGGCGCGGACGCGTCCGTTGCTTCAGGCCCTCGTGCAGGCGGCTGATCTGGTCGTCGAGCAGGCGCAGCATGCCGAGGTAGTTCGCGGTGTACCGGCGCCAGTTGTCGTCGTACCCGGGGCGCTTCTCCTCCTGGAGTTTGCGCAACCAGGCGTACGTTCCGCCCTTGGTTGTTGTTGCCTCCGGCCCCGTTGTCCGGTCCGGGACGTCCTCGGGGGCGACCAGGTCGAAGTACGGCCGCGGGACCTGGTACGGGTTGTGCGGCTCGGGATAGGAGACCCAGAACAGGCCGGGGCGGTCCGGGTCCGCGTTGTCGATCGCCCGGAGCGCGTCCGACGTGATCCGGTACGGGAGCTGGGTCGTGACGTCGTACGGCGTGGGCTCGTCGGCGACGCCGTGGTCGAGCTGCTCGAGCCAGCCGTCGAACGCTTTCTCGTCGGCGTTCCGCTCGGGACCCTGGGTATGGAAGTACGGGCCGGCGTACGTGTCGAAGTCGGCCGGTCCGCGGTGCATGTGCGGCTTGCCCGCGAAGTGCAGCTGGTAGTCGGCGGCCCGCAGTACGTCGAGCAGGTCGTGGTCGTACGCGGCGTACTGCGCGTTGCTGTTCTGGCGGACCCGGTGCGCGCTCGGGAACCGCCCGGTGAGCAGGCTGGTCCGCGCCGGCACACACGCCGGCGCGGCCGTGTACGCCGTCCGGAAGTCCGTGCCGCCGGCTGCGAGCGCGTCGACGAACGGCATGGTGTCCACCGGATACCCACTCCGCCGCGTCAGCCCCACCCGCTGCTGATCGGTCATCACAATGACGATGTCGGGACCCAATTCCTGCTCCGCCCCACCCCCGCCCGAAGCGAGGGTGATGTTTGTCGTAGTCGGCCCCCACCTCCCGCCTCGGGAAGAAGCAAGAGGTGGCCCCACCTCCCGTCTCGGAGGAGCGAGGAGTGGCCCACCTCCCGCCCGAGCGAAGCGAGGGTGGTACTTGTTTTGGTTGCCCCCACCCCCACCCTGAGAGAAGCAAGGGGTGGTGCTTGTTTTGGTTCCGCCACCCCGCCCCGAGCGGAGCGAGGGGTGGTGCTCGTCGCCGGTGGTTTACAGCGCTGTAATACAGCGCTGTAAACCTTGCCCGAGAACCCACCGTCCGTCAAGAGGTGAACCGGACCGGCCGATACCATCCCGCCGTGATCAACGAGCCGATGAGCCGCCGCCTGGTCGTGACGTTCGCACTCGTCGGCGCGGTCCTCGCCGTCGGCGGGCTGATCGCCCGCCCACTCAACATCGCGGTCGCGGTGATCCTGTTCCTGGTCGCCCTGGGAGCCTTAGTACTCGCCGGCTACGGCATCCTCGACCGCCTGACGGCCAACCGCAAAACCAACTAGCCGAGCTGGACCGCCAGCCGGCGAATCCCGGGCGTCGGACTCGTGAGCACCGGCCGGGACGCACCTTCGGCCGCCGTCGCCATCGACGCCTGCGCGAGCACAACAACCTCACCGGCCGCCGCGTCGATCGCCGCCGCAACCAGCGCGTCATGCCGCGCCCGATCCCCGGCAACCGCCGCCTCGAACGCACCCGGTACGACGACCTCGTCGATCCGCACCGCACGCCCCTGCAACTCCGCCCGCTCCCGGAGCAACGCCGCCGTCGGCTGCACGGTCGTCGCCAACGTAGCGATCACGCTGACATGCTCGCCGGCCGCGACCGCCTCGTCCGCCATCGCCTCGTCCACGCGATACACCGGTACGCCGAGCCGCTCGGCCAACGGAGCGGCGTACTGCGAGATCGACGAGCAGGTGAACAGCACCGCCTCCGCACCGGCCGCGACCGCCGCATCACCAAGATCCGCCAACCGCCGCGCGACATCCTCGGCCGCCGCGCCCCGCCCGAGGTCGGCGACGATCTTGTCGTCCAGCAGGTTCTGCACCTCGACGCCCGGCAGATGCTCGGCCGCGAGCTGAGCGAACGTCGGGATCACCACGGCCCCGGTGTGCACGAACGCAACACGCCCCACAACAACCTCCAGGCGACTAGATATTCAAGTACGCCTGTTCATTCAACCACCGCGGACGGCAGCCGGTCGAGATCCAAGCCATCCCGTTCTAGATCGTGGACCAGCGCAGATGCCCCTCATCGATCTCCGGCAACTCCGGCCCGATCCGCTCACCCGGCCGCACGGCCCCGGCCGCATAGGCCTGAAGCGCCGGCCGCCCATCGACGAGCGCCGCCGCAACATCGTCGATCATCTCGCCGACGCCACCCCACCAGGGCGCCGACTCCCCACCACCCTCGGGGTACCACTCCCACACACACCCGAACCGATCCCCGTCCCGCAAGTCGACGTACAGCAACCCGGCATCAGCCGCATCCGCCACCGGCAGAAAGCTCCCAAGCCAATCGCTGCTCGGCGCCCCGGCCGGCTCACCCTCCCCCTCGCAAGGACCAGGCCCAAAGATCTGACGCTGAATCTTTTGCTCCACCTGCCGCATCGACAGCATGTCAATCACCGGCACGAGGTTGTAGAGCGTCGGAATGAGTGACCCCCGCACAGCCCGATGCTCCGTACCGTTGGCAAGCTCCAGCAACTCCACCAGGTCCCACGGAAGCGGCCGCCCGACAGCCGCCTCCAGATACCGGATGTCAACCGCGGTAGCAGGCGGATTGACCAGCTCCGCCGTCCCGGGATGATTCTCCTCAAGCCATCCCACGACCCGCGCCCACGACACCGCAACACTCATGCCCCCACCCCTCACGAACACCTTTCACGGACGGACAGAGTTGCACGTCCGCCGGGGCGTCAGCTCGACGCGATGCCGGCGACCAGGTTGATGGTGGCGGCGAGGATGACTGTCGAGAACACGTATGCCAGGAGGCAGTGCCGCAGGATCACCGCGCGGATCGCGCTGTTCGACACGCTCGTGTCCGACACCTGGAACGTCATGCCGAGGTTGTAGCTGAAGTAGAAGAAGTCCCGGTACGACGGGACCTCCGCCGGGTTGTTGAAGTCGATCCCGCCCTCGGGCTCCCGGAAGTACAGGTGCGCGTACCGGGCGGCGTACATCAGATGCACCGTCGCCCAGGTCAGGAACACCCCGATCAGCCCGATCGCCGCAGCCGTGTGCCGCGCCCCGGAATTGCCGAGCACCACGAGTACGCCGATCCCGGTCAGGCTGGCCAGCGCGGCGATCAGAACGATCACCTCCTCGGCGAACGGCCGGAAGTCCTCGCGCCGGGCGAACGCGCGGGTCGCGTCCGCCGACATCGGCCACAGCACGGCGATCCCGGTGCCGACGAACGTCGCGGTCGCCACGGAAATCCCGGAAAGTACACCGAGCGGAAAGTTTCCGAGCAGGCCGACCACGAGCATGCCTGCGACCCCGGCGACGACCGCAATCGTCAACCGGAGGAATGGACTGAGCAGCACGTCACGGGTCACGTCGGAAGACATGTTGCCACCGCCAAGGAGTTCTGTCGCCCATCGCGCGCCGACCTGCGCAACACTGGACAACGGTTTCGGAAACGATCGACGAAGGGTTTCCACGATGGACAGCACGGCGAAGTTGCGGGTCAGGGATGCACTGCTGGCACACCTCGAGGAACATCTGCGCGCGACCGGTGCCGCGGTCGGCCGCGAGGACTCGGCGGCCCGGCTCGACCCGGACTCGGCGTTCTCCGTGGACGACCAGTCCCAGTCGGACGAGGCCGGCGACCTGGGCGGCCTGTTCGAGGACGTCGAGGAGCGCGAGCACAGTACGGTCGACGTCGCCGAGCAGCTCGACTTCGGCCCGGCGACCGAGGTCCGCCCCGGCGCCGTCGTCGTACTGGACGGCAGCCGGTACGTCGTGGGCGTGGTCAGCTCACCGTTCGAGTGCGACGGGGCGACGTACGAGGGTATGACGACCGACGCACCGCTGTACGGCGCGGTCAAGGGCCTGCACGCCGGCGACGCGTTCACCTACGACGCCACGGAGCACCGGATCGACGCCGTGTACTGAGCGTCAGCGGAGCTGCAGGGAGTGCACGTGCAGCCCCTCGGCCTTGGCGTGCCGAGCAAGGTGCTGGAGGTCGGTCAGGAAGTCGACCAGGTCCGCGGCCCTGAGGTCCGGGACCAGCTTCGCCCACGGCGTGGCCAGGTCCTGAAGCCCGGCCTCGTCCCGATCGGCGATCTCGCCGACCAGCCGGTCGCCCACCCGGGCCAGGCCTTCCACCGGGGTCTCCACCCAGCGCTGTTCGGCGTCCGGCAGGTCGTCGATCGATTGGCCCCAGGCCAGCTCGATCAATACCCGGAACTCGCCGCCGGAGGTCGTGATCGGACTGGACAACTGCTCGTCCGCGGACTGCCGCGGTGCACCGGCCTCGTCACGCACCGTGAAGTAGGTAGCCACGGGGATTCCCGGACGATAGGCCGTCCTTGTCCCTGCGGACGAGAAACTCTGTCGGCGGCGTCAGTGCAGTGCGACCGACAGGAGCAGGACGGACGCAGCCCGGGCGTGGACGTCGTGACGCTGCGGCGGGACCGCCACCAGTTCGCCGGCGTGGAGCTCGACCTCGGTGTCACCGGACCGCAGGACGACCTCGCCCTCCAGGCACATCAGCGAGGCGTCGCCGGGGCTCTGGTGCTCCCCCAGCGTCTGGCCGGTGTCCAGCGCGATCAACGTCTGCCGCAAACGTGCCCCGCCGCGCCCGTACAGGGTCGTGGCACTCCGCCCGTTGTCGCTCTTCCGCGCCAGCCCGAGATGAACAGCCGCCAAGTCCTCAACCCGCAGTACGTCCATCAACCGATCGTACGACCGTGGTCGGACTTCGGCTCAGGGGTCGGCCCCGGCCGTTTCCCGATGCGGAAAGTTTCCGAACGCCGGTAGTTTCCGTCAGGTGATGACCTACGAGATCGCGATCACCGGCTTCGCCGACAGCGCGGACGCGATCGCCCACCAGGACCCGATCGCCCGCCTGCTCTGCCCCGAGCCCGAACACAACAGCCCGTGCGAGGTCCCGTGGGGCTTCACCCTGACCGGCGACCACACCCTGGTCCTCGGCATCTACGCGACCCCGGCCAAGGCCGCCGAGCTGACCGAAGCAGTCCACCACCTGACCACCCACGAAACCACCCTCACCGAAAGCACCACCGGCAACTTCGACGAACTCGCCGAGCAGTACCGCATCGAACACCCCACCCAGCCCTGAACCCGGACTACCATCACCCGATGTCAATCCGGCCCGGGATCGTCGTCGACGTCGCACAGGCGAGCGACCTCGACGAGCTGGTTCGCCTCGAGTCCGGCCTGTTCCGCGACGATGCTGGTGCCCAGGATGCGCTCGTGGACACCGGTTGGCCGGGGCGGGCGGCGCGGGAGGACTTCGTTCGGCTGATCGATCGTGAGTCGGCAGTCGTCCTCGTCGCGCGGTACGACGGGCACGTCCGAGGTCATCTCGTCGGCTACCTCAGCGCGCCGTCGCCGACCCGCTTCGAGCGCCGTACCGCCGAGATCCGCAGCCTCTACGTGGACGACGCCGCCCGCGCCAGCGGCATCGGGCAGGCGCTCGTTTCCAGCTTCACGGGGTGGGCGCGCACGCACGATGCTGTGGCTGTGTCCGTCACGGCCTACGCCGCCAACGAGGGCGCCCGGGCGTTCTACGACCGGCTCGGGTTCGCCGAGCAGAGTGTTGTGCTGCGGCTCGTGATCCCCTAGCCGACGTCGACGACTGCGGCGAGGGTGCCGCCGCCCAGGGGGCCCTGGTGGGTGGCGGAGCCGGAGATCCAGATGAGGTTGTCTTGAAGCCAGGCGGCGAACATGCCGGCGACGGCTGCCTTGACCTCGGTACCGTACGCCGGGTTTTCGACTACCTGGCGGCGGCCGCGGAGGAGGCCGTTCGGGGGTGGGCCGATCTTGACGTAGACGGCGACGACCCTGGCGCGCTGATCGGGTGTCAGGGGTCCGGGACCAACGTCCAAACCGGCTCGGCGCAGGGCGCGGGGCAGGGCGTCGACGTCGAGCATGTCGGCGACGACCGCATGACCTACCCGGAGCGTGCCGCCGGCGCCAGCTCGGTTGCCGAGGAGGATGAGTTGGGTGTCGGGGCCACCGGCGGCGCCTTCCCATTCGTTTGCGGAGATGGACGCGCGACCACTCCACACGTCCATCCGGACGCCGACGTCGTTCCCGTCGAGCACGGGCAGCCTCTCGACCGCGGTACCTACGCCGAGCGCCGCACTCCCGCTGGTCCGGCGGAACAGCGTGTGGTCGTCGTACTCCGGGATCGGCTGGCCGGCTGCCCGCGCGGCCGCGAGCGTCCGTTGCGGAACGTGATACGCCTTTCCGATAACGTATTCCGCATTTTCCGGCGGGATCCCGGCCTCGGCGGCAGCCGCGCGGACGGCCGCCGCGGTCTCCTCGATCACGCGCGACGTACCGGTCCACGCGGGCTGCATCTGCGCCGTCCGTGCGGTGCCGAGGGCGAGTCGCGGACCACCGTCCGCGGCGGGTTCGGCGGGACGGCGGCTGTACACGACGAGCTGCGGCGTCAGGATGCCCATGCCTCCCGACGTGAATACCATCGGGATCTGCGCGATCTGGTCGTCGGTCCGGATGCCGTGTTCGGACAGGAAGCCGCGGACAGCCTGGTCGGCGTCGACCCGGCTCGTCTCACCAGGGGTGCAGCCCTCCGTCTTGCCGGTCACCGCGACCACGTCGTCGGGCCGCAGCCGGCCGTCGGCGACCAGCCGTTGCAGGCCGGACACGTCCCGGGAGTGCCCGAGCGGGACCTGTACGGCGTCGACTGCCATCGATTCAGTGGGCATCTGCGGTCTCCTCGGCGATCACACGGCCGGCCTTGACGACGATCCGTTCGCTGGGCAGTCCAACGACCGTCTCGCCGACCGTCGCGCCCGGCAACAGCACGAAGTCCGCCGCGGCGCCTTCGCGGACGCCGTGGTCCGGAAGCCCCAGCACCCGGCCCGAGGTCGCCAGGTCCACCGCGAGCTGCAGATCCGCGTCGGTGCCGAAGCCGCACCGCCAAGCGAGCAGATACACCTTCAGCAGCATGTCGGACCGGTTGAACGGCCCCCACGAATCCAGTTGCCCGTCGCAACCGACACCGACCGCGACACCTGCCTCGACGAGCGCCTTCAACGGCGGCATCGGCCCACCGGACGGGACGCATGTGGTGACCGCGACACGCGCCTCGGCCAGGTCGTCGATGATCCGCGCGGCCCGGTCGGCCGGCAGCGTGCCGAGGAAGTCGGGATGGCTGATCACCACCGGGCGCGGCAGCTGGACCGCCTTGGCCCGTTCGATGATCAGCCCGGCCGAGAACGCGCCCAGCTCGCCGTGCTCGTGCAGGTGAATATCCACTCCGGCGCCATGGCGCTCGGCCAACTTGAAGATCAGGTCGACGTGCCCCACCGGGTCCCGTTCGTACGAGCACGGATCCATCCCGCCGACGATGTCCGCGCCGGCGGCCAGGGCGGCGTCGAGCAGCTCCTCGGTCCCCGGCCGTCCGCCGACCCCGCTCTGCGCGAAGGCGATGACCTGCATCGTCAGCTGGTCCCGCAGGTCGTCGCGGACCTGCAGCATCCCCTCGACACCGCTCAGTCCGATCTCCGTGTCCACATCCGCGAACGCGCGGGTGTGGGTGGCGCCGTTCGCGATCATCACGTCGGCGTTCCGCCGGATCTGCGTTGCGGCGTCCCAGTTCGGCGCGCTGCGCATTGCGCGCTCGTCGGCGAGCAGCTGGTTCAGGTCGCGCGGCTGCCGCGAGTACCACGGCCGACCGAGCATCGACTTGTCGAGATGCGAGTGCGCGTCGACGAACCCCGGCAACAGCACCTTGCCGGCGCCATCCAGCACCTGCACCCCGCCGCCGTCCAGCGCCGGTACACCGGTGGCGTGGGACGCAGGTACGCCCGTGGCGTTGGTGGCGGGGGTGATTTGGGTGATGATTCCGGCGGCGACGTGGACGTCGTATCGGCCGGTGCGGTGTGGTAGCAGGACGTTCTTGATGATCACTGGTTACTGGTCCTTTCCGACGTGCACCTGCACGCCGCGGTGGAAGACGTACCGCCGAGGTGTGCGCCGGGCGATTGCCTCGGCGCTGCACGTTGCGGGGGTGAGGAAGAAGCTCGCCTGATCGCCGGCGGCCGGCCAGGCGCGGGTGCGGTCGTCCTGCCAGCGGCCGGCCGGGCCCGCCGCGTAGTGGAGGGTCTGCGCGATGCCCCATTCGTCGGACACGCCGAGGCGCTGGGCGAGGATCCACAGCTGCTCGACCAGGTCGCCCGGCCCGAACGGCGTCAGGATGTCCATGATGCTGTCGCTGCCCAGGCTGACGTCGACCCCCGCCTCGTCGAGCGCGCGGAACGGGAGCAGCGCGCCGTTCACGCCGACCGTCGTACCGACGCCGACCCGCGCCGCCGCGAGCCGCGACGCCAGCTCCCGGACACTGTCCGGCGACGCACCGGACAGCGCATTCGCGTTGCTTAAGGCAACCTTTCCTTGCCATCCGGTCGCCTCGACGAAGTCCAGGATCCGCGAGATCTCGTACAGCCCGAGGCTGCCGCCGTCGTGCAGGTGGAAGTCGATCCCGGCGCCGTGGTCGACGGCGAGCCCGAACGTCACGTCCAGCGCCTTCGCCACATCGCCCTCGATCCGCGCCGGATCGATGCCGCCGACAACCGTCGCGCCCAGCCCGAGCGCCTGCTCGAGGAGCGGCGCGATCGTCCCGTCACGCAGGCCGTGCTGCGGGTAGGCGATCACCGTCCAGTCGACGTCCGTCCGGGAACGCAGGACGTCGAGCAGCCGTTCGACGTTCCGGGTGCCGACGATGTGGTCGACGTTGCAGTGCGCGGCGACCGTGGTGGTACCGCGGGAGATCAGCAGGTCGAGGATCGCGTTGCTGCGGACCGGGATCTGCTCCGACATCTCCGGCAGCAGCCGCTCCTCCTCCGCGAGCCACGACCGCCCCGGAATCGGCGCGCGCCACGGGCCGCCGTAGAACGTCTTGTCGAGATGGATGTGGGTGTCGCGCAGCGCCGGCATCAGCAGCATCCCGTCCGCGTCGAACACCCGGCGCCCGTCGTCGGGCGCGCGTCGGCCGCGCAGTACCTCGACGATTACGCCGTCCTCGATCCGCAGGGCGCAGCTGTCGACTTGCGTCTCGTACGCGCCGTCAGCCTGCTGCACGATCGACGTCTCCACGCCGACCCGGTCGAGCCACCAGTCCGCTGTCATCATCACCCTTTCGCCGATTTCGTGACGGTACGCCGGGCCCGGCCGAGGAGGATGCTGGTGACGTCACGGCGCACCCGGGTCAGCTCGGCGGACGGCGTACTGCGTAGAGCTGTCTCGAGCACCGTCGTCACCTCACGCGCCGAGCGGCCGCCGGCGTGGACGACGGGCGGGAAGCCGAAGTGCGCCTCGTACGCCTGGGCGGCATCGATCAGCGCGGCGCGATCGGCGGCGTCCGAGGTGGCGATGCCTGCTTCCTCGCGGCGGGACTGGTCGGACAGCGGCTCGGTCCCGTCGAGCCGGCCGAAGCTGCTGAGCAGGTCGATCAGTTCCCCGACCGACAGCCCGTCGACAACCTCACGCACCTCCACCCCGGAGGCGGTTGCGTGGAGCAACTCAGAGGCGGTTACCGGGGGTTGCTCGGCCGGCGCGTCGCCGCGTAGCTCGGAAACAGTTGCGTGGAGCAACTCCGCCGCTTCGGACGGCTCCAGCCAGCGCGGATACTGCGTGCGCTGAGCGACGGCTCCATCCAGCCGCACGCGCACCTCCGCGACCTCCTCATCCGTCAACTCCACCCCACACGACTCCGCCAACGCCCGCGTGAGGTCGTCCGAGCTGAACCCGCCCCACACCCACCGAACCTCAGCCCCCATCCGAGCCGGCACCAACCCATGACTCACCGGCGGAAACGCATCCTGCCCGGTCCGGATCGCCGCCGCCGCATCCCCCGGCATGTGCTTCAAGTACGCATACCCACCGGTCAACGGCTTCAACGCCGGCACCGGCAGCTGCGACTCCTCCGCCACCACCCGAGACACGTGCGCCAGCCGCTCCAGATTCAACCCCGTATCAACCCCGTACAGCACCTCCAACGCCAACGCGACCTCCTCCAGCGCCGCGAACCCGCACCGATAGGACATCCCGTTCACCGAAACATCCGGATGCGCCCCCTCACTGGCCGCCGCAAGCGCCCCTGCTGTCGCCAGTCCGAACTCGTCGTGCATGTGCATCGTCACCCGCACCTCCTCCCCGACCCCGCCCCGGAACTTCCGGACGAACGCCCGCATCGCCTCCGGCCCCATCGAGCTCGTCGAGTCCATCAGGTCCAGCCGTGTCACCCCGAGTTCCACCGCGTGCCGGCTTGCCGCGACCAGCTGGTCGAAGTCCCGGAGCCCGACCTGCGCGAGCGTGATCGTCGTCGTCACCCCGAGCCGATCGGCCTCCGCGACGTACGCCGCCAACTGGTCGGCCTGCCGCGCCTCCGCGTCCCGGTCCGGCGCGGGCACGATCCCGGGTGCGATCATCCGGGCGCCGGCGTCGACGAACCGGTGCAGCGCCGCGATCGGGTCGAGCTTCCCCTGGTCACGGCCGTTGCCGAGCAGTACGTCCGACCAGACGTTCACCTGCAACGGCAGGTCCGCGTCCAGCACGGTCTGCATCAGCGCCCAGTCCTGTGGCGTCGGCTGGTCGGAGCCGCCGAACGTCACGTTCAGGCAGGTCGTCTCGATTCCGAGCTCTACCAGCGCCTCGGCGATCCGCAGGTAGCCGGCCTGCGTCGCCGCATTGCCCGCGGTGAAGTAGGTCTTGCGGAGCGTCGAGTCGATCAGGTGCACCCGGTCCGGGAAGTCGCCGGTGGCAACCACCTCGGGCCAAAAGTTCGCGGCCGACACATGGTGGCTGCCGGCAACGGATGCCTGACGTTCTGGGTTCAGCATGACTGCCCTTCTGCTGTCGTGGACCGGGCCCGCGGTACGGCCGCCAGCAGGTCCCGGGTGTACTCGTGCTGCGGCCGCTCGAAGATCTGCTCGCGGCTGCCGGTCTCGACGATCGTCCCGTGCTGCAGGACGAAGACCCGTGAGCACAGGTACCGGATGACCGCGAGGTTGTGGGAGACGAGCAGGATCGACAGGCCGAGCTGCTCGCGCATGTCGGCGAGCAGGTTCAGAACCTGCGCCTGCACCGACACGTCGAGCGCCGACACGGGCTCGTCGCAGATCAGCACCTGCGGTTCGACGGCGAGCGCCCGCGCGATCGCGATCCGTTGCAGCTGGCCGCCGGAGAACGACGGCGGCCGCCGATCCATCACCGCCGCGGACAGCCCGACCTTGGCCAGCAACGCCGCGACCCGATCCGGTACTTCGGCCCGCGTGCACCGCTGGTGGATCAGCATCCCCTCGCCGACCAGTTGCGCGACGGTCATCCGCGGGTTGAGGCTGCCGGCCGGATCCTGGAACACCACTTGCACCCGCCGCCGGTACGCCGCCAGCTGCTTGCCGTGCAGGTCCGCGACCGCCCGGCCGTCGAACACCACGCTCCCTTGGTCCGGCCGCTCCAGCGCCAGCAGGCACCGCAGTACGGTCGACTTGCCCGCGCCGGACTCGCCCACCAGTCCGACGGTCTCGGCTGCCCCGACGTCGAGGCTGACGTCCGAGATCGCCCGGACCGGCGGCTTGCCGAAGCGCTTGAACGTCTTCGAGATGCCCCGTACCTCAAGCAAGAACCTCTCCTTCCAGTTCACCAGCCCGATGACACGCCACCAACCCGCCGTGACGCCGCGGTTCCAGCTCCGGTACGTCGGTCGCGCACCGCTCGACGGCGTACCGGCACCGCGTCCGGAACGCGCACCCGGTACCCCGTTCGGCCGGCGCCGGCGGCATCCCCGGCAACGCCACCAGCCGTTCCTGCAGCGGACCGTCGACCCGCGGTACGGCGCCCAGCAGGCCGTCGGTGTACGGGTGTACCGGACGGCCGAGCAGGTCGTCGACCGGCGCCGACTCGATGAACCGGCCGGCGTACATCACCAGCGCCCGCTCGGTCATCGTGCCGACCACCCCGAAGTCGTGGGTGATCAGGATCAGCGCCAACCCGCGCGCCGCAACCACGTCCGCCAGCAGGTCGAGGACCTGCGCCTGCACCCGGACGTCGAGCGCGGTGGTCGGCTCGTCCGCGATCAGCAGGCTCGGTTCGCTGATCAGCGCGAGCGCCATCACGACCCGTTGCCGCATTCCGCCGGAGAACTCGTGCGGGTACGCCCGCATCCGGCGGGCCGCGTCCGCGACGCCGAGATCGGTCAGCAATGCCTGCGCCCGGGACCGCGCCGTACCGCGACGGGTGCCGCGGGCAACCAACGGCTCGGCGACCTGCTCGCCGATCGGCATCGTCGGGTCGAGGGCGCTGAGCGGGTCCTGGAAGATCATCCCGATCTCGGCGCCCCGGACCTTGCTGAGCTGCCGGGGTTTCAGGCCGATCAGTTCGCGGTTCCGCCAGCGGATGCTGCCGCCGAGCTCGGCGGCCTGGTCGAGCTGCAGGATCGCGCGCGCAGTCACCGACTTCCCGCAGCCGGACTCGCCGACGATCGCGACCCGCTCACCGGCGCCGACGCTGAAGCTCAGCCGGTCGACCAGCGTGACCGGCGTACCGTCGTCGGCGGGGACCTTGATCGTCAGCCCGTCGACGGCCAGCAGTTCGTCCGTACTCATGGTCGCCTCGCTCGGGTCCGCACCGTCACAGTGGAGTCGCTCCGGGCGTGCAGCAGGTCGCCGAACAGCCCGAACGCCGTGGTGGTCAGCGCGATCGCGAGACCGGGGAAGAACGCTGCCCACCAGGCGCTCGAGACGAGTCCTTGCGCGCTGCTCACCATCGCGCCCCATTCCGGCGACGGCGGCTGCGCTCCGGCGCCGATGAACGACAGCCCGCCGATCGCGAGGATCGTCGTACCGACGTCGGCGGCCCACTTGATCAGGAGCGGCGGCAACGAGTTCGGCAGCACGTGGACCCGCATCAGCCGCAGCCGGCTGACGCCCAATGCGGTCGCGCCTTCGACGAAGGGCAGCGCCGTGGTCTCGCGGATCGTGCCGCGCAACAGGCGCGCGGTCAGCGGCCAGCCGGTGACGGCCAGCGCGATGATCGTCGACCGCAGGCTCGGACCGAGCCCGGCCGCGACCGCCAGCGCGAACACCAGGGAAGGAAACGCGAGTACGACGTCGGTCAGCCGCATCAGCGCCTCGTCGAGCCAGCGCGGCCCGAACGCGGCGACGGCCGCGACCAGGCTGCCGATCGTCCCGTAGACGCAGACCACGAGGATCGCTGCCGGCATCGTGACCCGTGCTCCGGCGACCAGCCGCCAGAAGACGTCACGCCCCTGCTGGTCGGTGCCGAACCAATGGGCGCCGCTCGGCGGTTGCAGGGCCTCGAGGATGTGCGACTCGTTGACGTCGGGCGCGAACAGCGGACCGAGCAGTGCGACCAGGAGCAGCCCCACGACGACGCAGAGCACGACGAGGTCGAAGTACGGCGGTCGCCGTCGCGGCGCGCGGATCCGCGGGATACCCCACTGGTTGTGGCGGTTCATCGGCTCCCTGCACTTTCCCGGGCCCGGATCCGGGGATCGCGGATCAGCTGGATGACGTCGGCCAGCAGGTTGCTGGCGACAACGATCGCGCCGATGATCAGGACGCCGCCCTCGACCATCGTGGTGTCCTTCTGGCCGACCGCGTTCATCATCAGCGAGCCGATCCCGCTCTGCCCGAAGATCGACTCGACCAGGATCGCCCCGCCGAACAGGCCGCCGAACTCGGCGCAGAGGATGATGATCGCCGGGGTCAGCGCGTGCGGTACGACATGCCGCCGGATCACCCACGACTCCGGCAGCCCCGCGGCCCGGCTGACCATCACGTGGTTGCGGGCGAGCACCCGGACGAGCTCGGCCCGGACCAGGCGATACACGTACCCGATGTTCGGGATCGCCAGCACCAGCGCCGGGAGGAAGAGGTGCTGGATCGCGTCCCAGGCGGCCAGCGGATCACCCGCGAGCAGGGCGTCGACGACCACCGCGCCGGTGACCCGCGGTACCGCGAGCCCCTCGGACAGGGTGCCCGCGACCGGCAGGATCCCGAGCTTGGCGGCCAGCAGGTTCTGCAACATCAACGCCAGCCAGAACGTCGGTACGCCGGCGATCGCGACGACCGCGATCCGCCGTACCGTGTCCGTGACGCCGGCTGTCCGGAAGGCCGACAGCGAGGCCAGCGGGATCGCGATCAGCACCGTGAAGAACACGGTCAGCAGGACCAGCTGGGCAGTGGCCGGAAGCAACGTGACGATCTGGTGCGCGACCGGGCTGCGGCTGGAGTTGGAGACCCCGAAGTCGCCGTGCAGCAGGCGTCCCAGGTACCGCCCGTACTGGACGAACAGCGGCGAATCGAGGCCCAGCCGGACTCGTTCCGCGGCGACCTGTGCGGCGCTCGCACCCGGGCCGGCGGCAACGATCGCCTCGTCGCCCGGGACCAGCTTGAGCAGGAAGAAGATCGCCGTTGCCAGGATCAACAGACTTCCCGCCGCGCCGATCAGCCGCTGCGCGATCAGCCGTGCCAGCACTTTCATCGCGGCTCCTGGCGCTTCAGCTCGACGTACCCGAGGTCCACGCCGCTGGCGGCCGCGATCCGGTCCACCCCGGTGACGTCGGGCGAGTGGTACACGCCGCTCTTGGCGTAGTTCAGCGGCATGATCACGTCGTCGGCGTCGATCAGTTCCTGCGTCTTCCGGTACAGCTCGCACCGCTTGTCGGCGTTCGGCTCGGTCGCCGCCTGGTCGAGCAGCGCGTCGACCTTGGGGTTCTTGTAGGCGCCCTTGTTGGTACCGACGGCCTTCGAGTTGTAGACCTGGGACAGCTCGATCCCCGGCTCGGGGTACGGGAGGTTCTCCGACAGCAGCATCAGCTGCGGGATCTGCTTCCACTCCCGCAGCTTCGTCAGGTAGCTCGGGTAGGTGATCGGCTGCAGGTCGAGCGTCACGCCGAGCTGCTGCAGGTTGGACTTCAGCAGGGTCGCCTTCTGCGCCTGCTCCGCGAACGCCGGCTGGAACGCCATCGTCAGCCTGAGATTGCTCACACCAGCCTCGGCCAGCAGTTGCTTCGCCTGCGCGAGGTCTTGCTTGGACTTCGGCAGGTCCGGGCGGCACGGGAGGTACGACGGCAGCGGTCCGTTCGCCACCTCGCTGTCACCGGCGTCGATCTTCGCCACCGACCCGTCGTAGTCGAACGCGAGCCGGACCGCCTTCCGGACCTTCGGGTTCGCGGTCGGGCCGTAGCTGGTGTTGAAGAAGATCGCGTCCATCCCGCCGCCGGCGGTCGGCTGGTACTGGATCCCGGCCTTCTCCACGACGGCCCGGTCCTGGCTGTTCACGCCGGTGATGTCGATCGTGCCGCTGACCAGTCCGTCCCGGCGGGCCGCGGTCTCGTCTACCTGCAGCTCGACGAACTTCTTCGGGCGCGCGGGGTCGAACGACCAGTAACCGTCGTACCGCTGGGTCTCGATGCGGCCGGGGACCGACGACGTCAGTGCGTACGGTCCGGAGCCGGCGTCGTGGTTGGCGAGCCAGGACTGGCCGAGGTCGGTGCCCGCGTTCTTCTGGACCAGCGCGGAGTTGACGATGTAGATCCGGCTCAGCGCCCCGGCGAACAACGTGTCAGGCTGCGTCAGCTGGATGGTCAGGTCGAGGTCGCCGTCGACGGTCGTGGACTTGTACGACTTCGTCAGCATGTTGATGCCGGCGATCTTGGCGTTCCGGTCGAGCGTGTACGCGACGTCCTTCGCGGTCACCGGCGTACCGTCGTGGAACTTGGCGCCGGCGCGGAGCTTGACCTTGATCGAGCGGACGTCCGCGGAGTACTCGAAGGACTCGGCGAGTTCGCCGACCAGCCTGCCCTGCTTGTCGTACGTCACCAGCGTGTCGTAGAGGATCCGGTCCGCGGCGTCGGTCTGGACGTAGTCCGACCGGGCCGGGTCCAGCGTCGGCACCTGGCCGCGGTCGGCGAACACGACCGTGTCCTTGGCCGCCTTGCCGGCGGCGTTGCCGCCACGGCCGGCGGTGCAGCCGGTGACGATCAGCGTGATCGCGATGCAGCCTGCCACTGCTCTTCTCATCGGGGCCTCACTTCTTCTGGATCTCGAGCCGGTACAGGTCGAACCCGCCGGTCACCGCGTGCTGGTCGATGCCGCCGACATCGTTGGTGTAGCCAATTGCCCCGAGCAACAACATCATCGGCATCACGGCATGGTCGGCCGCGATCAGCGTCTGCGCCTGGCGGTACAGCGTGCAGCGTTGGTCGGCCTCCGGCGCGGCCGCGGCCTGCGTCAGCAGCGCGTCCACCTTCGGGTTCTTGTACGCGGTCTTGTTGGTGCCGACCGCCTTCGAGCTGTAGCTCTGCAACAGCATCACGCCCGGATCGGGGTACGCCGGGGACTCCGTCGCCAGCATCATCTCCGGGACGGTCCGGAAGTCGCTCAGCATCGTCAGGTACGCCGGGAACGTGATCGGCTGGAGCGCCAGCTTGACGCCGATCGCGGCCAGGTTGGACTGCAGCAAGGTCGCGACCTGCGCCTGGTCCGAGAACGACGGCTGGAAACGCAACGTCAGCTTCACGTCGCGGAGCCCGGCATCGGCCAGGATCTTGCGGGCCTTCGCCTGGTCCTGCTGGACCGTCGGCAGTGCGGGACGGCAGTCGAGGTTCGGCGGCAACGGCCCGTTCGCGAGGGTTCCGTTGCCCAACTCGATCTTGTCCAGCGCGCCGCGGTAGTCGAATGCGTAACTGATCGCCTCGCGCACCGCGGGGTTCGCGGCGGCGCCGTACTGCGTGTTGAAATAGACCGACATCAGCCCGTTGCCGGTGGACCGGTAGATCTTGCCGCCGCCGGCCGTGACCGCCTTCATGTCGTGGACGTCGATGTCGGCGGCGTTGATCCGGCCCGCGACGATGCCGTCGCGGCGCGCGCCCGGTTCGTCGACCTGCAGCTGGACGAACGTCTTCGGGCGGCCGGGCTTCGGCGCGAAGTATCCGTCGTACCGATGCAGCTCGACGCGGCCGCCTTCGGACGAGCCGAGCGTGTACGGGCCGGAGCCGGCGTCGTTGCTCGCCAGCCACGACTGGCCGAGGTCGGTGCCCGCGTTCTTCTGCACCAGCGTGGAGTTCACGACGTACACGCGGCTGAGGGCGCCGAGGAACAACGTGTCCGGCTTGTTCAGGCGGATGACCAGGTCGTGGTCGCCGGTGACCTCGGTCGACGCGTACGACTTGGTCATCGTGTCGATGCCCTGCCCGATCCGGCGGTTCCGGTCGAGGGTGTACGCGACGTCCTTCGCGGTCAACGGCGTACCGTCGTGGAACTTCACGTCGGCGCGGAGCTTCAGGCTGATCGAGCGGACGTCGGCGGAGTACGTGAAGCTCGTCGCCAGCCGGCCGGCGAGCTTCCCGTCGGTACCGTAGTCGAGCAGCGTGTCGTAGAGCAGTCGGTCCACGTCGTTCGTCTGCGAGTAGTCGGACCTGGCCGGGTCGAGCGTCGGCACCTGGCCCTTGTGCCCCCAGACCAGGACGTCCTGGGCCGCAGCGCCGCCGGAGGCCGCGCGGCCCGCCGTACAGCCGCTCAGGGCAACTGCCAGCAGGACCAGCGCGGCTCGCCACTTTGTATTCATTCGTTCCCCTCATCAAGGCGCAGTAGAACCAGATCTCCTGAAATAGCAGGAGATCAAAGAGAGGTGTTGCTATGGAATGTATACATTTTGGGTTGAACGCAGACGTGCGTCAAGGCCTGAGCCGCACTGAATCGCGGAAGCTCAGGCCTCGGTGAAGCTCTGCCGCAGCATCCGCAGGGCCGGCTCGCGGCCGGACTCGATGTGGGCGAGCATGATCGACTCGGCCAGCAACTCGTTGCCGTCAGCAATCGCCTGCGTGACGGTGCGGTGCTCCGGGCTCGGGCTCTTCGGGTCGCTGCGGATGGACAGGTAGAACATCCACACCAGCCGCCCCGCCACCGCCGCCATCAGCGACGACATCAACGCGTTGCCGGTCGCGGCCACGACCTCCTGATGGAAGTCGGCGTTCGCCTGCGCGACCGCAAGCGCATCCCCGGCGCGGATCTGGGCCTCCGACTCCTCCAGCCGCTCCCACAACCGGTCGAGCTCGGCCTTCCCGTTCGCCGCCCGCCGTGCGGCCAGGCGCGCGGCCTGACCCTCGAGCGCGATCCGTACGTCGAACACGTGATGCACGGCCTCGTCCGTCCAGCGGCTGACGACCACGCCGCGCCGCGGGAAGCTCTGGATGAAGCCCTCGACCTCGAGCTGCGGCAAGGCCTCGCGCAACGGGATCCGGGACACGCCGAGCTCGGCCGCCAGGCTCTGCTCGGTCAATCGCTGGCCCTGGGGGTACACGCCCGTGATGATGCCGCGTCGCAGCTCCTCGTACAGCCGCGACGACAGCCGCGGCCCGGACGTTTGCTTCACCCCGTCATCCTTACTCCGAACTGCTCCGGTCGCCCAACCCTACCCCTGCCGCACGCAGGAGTTCCCGGCCCCACGACGCGCGCTCCGCCGCCGGGGTCTGCTCGCCCGCGTCCCGCGCGGACCGCAGGACGGCGACCAGCTCCCGGACGTCGAGGTCCGGCTGCAGCGCGAGCCAGTCCTCGTCGTACACCGGCATGTCGAACTCGGCCCGGTGGATGTCGAGGACGTGGTCGACGGGCCGATCGGCGAGCCGCGCGACGATCGCCGGCCACGGCAGGTCGCCGTCGCCGATCCGTCGCAGCCGGCGCGCGAGTCCTTCGGGAGTCCGGACCACCCAGGTGTCGTCGACGAAGACGGTCCGGACGAGGTCGGCGACCCGATCGAGCGCGCGGAGCGGATCCTCGAGGCGCGTCACGACGTTCACCGGACTGAATCCCACCTGCAGGCCCGGTACCTCCGCGGCCAGCCGGCACAGCTCGAACGTCGTCATCTCCTCGTGCGTGCGCATCACGACGGGACGCTCGGCGCGCGCGACCAGCTCGCGAAGGCCAGGCACTCCCTGCTCGAGTTGCCGCGACCAGCTCGCCATCCCGGCCAGCCGGTCCGCGAGCACGCCGAACGACGTGTGGAACGCGGTCACGCCCAGCACTTCGCCGGCCGCCAGCAGGGCGAGCTTCTCCTCCCACTGCAGCCGGTCGGGATGAACCTCGCCGATACTGACCTCGAGACTGATCCCGTGCCGCTCGGCCTCGGCCCGCAGCTCGCGCAGTTCCCCGCGATCGAGCCCAGGACTCACCGCCCGCGGCGACGGCAGCACCAGCACCCGCCCGCCGAGCCCCGCCAGCTCACCGATGGACACATCCCGCAGCATGGCCCCGCAAAGCTCTTTCACAGCTCTAATGTATACAACTATCGATCATTTGACGCCACGTGCTGTGTTTGAGTATTGATCTGTATACTTTCTAGCATGTCCTCCGAGCTGATCGCCGCCGCCTGGCAGAACGACGTCCCCGAGGCCGCCCGGCTGATCGCCGCCGGCGCGGACGTGAACGCGCTTGACGAGACCGTGCAGAGCGCCTTCCTGATCGCGGCCAGCGAAGGGTACGCCGACCTGCTCGACCTCACCCTCGCCCACGGCGCCGACGTCCACAGCCTCGACAGCTACCGCGGTACGGCGCTGATCCGCGCCGCCGAACGCGGCCACGCCACCGTCGTAGGCAAACTCATCCGCGCCGGAGTCCCCGTCGACCACGTCAACAACCTCGGCTGGACCGCCCTCCACGAAGCAGTGCTGCTCGGCCGGGGCACCCCGCCGTACGTCGACACCGTCCGCCTGCTGATCGCCGCCGGCGCCGACCGGGACAAGCCCGCGGAACGCGATGGCACGACGCCGCTGCGGGCCGCGACGGCCGACGTACTCGCCGTCCTGCAGACCGCCCGCCCGGAGTACCCTCCGACCGCGTTGCTCCAGGCGGCCACGACCGGCGACGCGAACCTCGCGGCGGCAGCGTTGGCGGCCGGTGCACCGCTGGAGTCCCGCGACGGCAATCGCCGTACCGCACTCCTGCTGGCGTCCTTGAACGACAACGTCGACGTCGCCCGCCTACTGGTTGCCCTGGGCGCAGACCCGAACGCCCAGGACGACCGCCTCGACTCCCCCTGGCTGGCCACCGGCGTCACCGGGAGCGTCGCGATGCTCGAAACCCTGCTCCCCGCGAACCCCGACCTCAACCTCCGCAACCGCTTCGGCGGCATCTCGATCATCCCCGCCAGCGAACGCGGCCACGTCGCCTACGTCCGCCGCGTCCTCCAGACCGGCATCAACGTCGACCACGTCAACAACCTCGGCTGGACCGCCCTCCTCGAAGCCATCATCCTCGGCCGCGGCACCACCCCGTGGCAGGAGATCGTCACCCTCCTCCTCCAGTCCGGCGCCAATCCCAACCTCCCCGACGCCGACGGCACCACACCCCTCCAACACGCGCAGTCCCACGGCTACGAAGAAATCGCCCAACTTTTGAATGCTGCGGGGGCGCACTGAGCGAACACAACGTCCCAACTCGATGTCAGGAAGGGTGAGGACGGGTGCTCACGCTGTCAGCGTGGAGACTGCCTGCCCCTCGGAGTTCGTCGTGACCGCGACCCGACGCTGCATGATCAGCCGCTCGAGATGGCCGACCACCGGAAACGCGAGCGACATCTCGGTGTCCTTCACTGGCCAGCGCGCGACCTGCTCGTTGATGGCCGGGAGGATCTCCTGCAACGTGGCCGGTCCGCGGTCAGAGAGCGAGCCCACGACGGCTCGGTCGAGCTCGTCAACGAACGCACGGCTCTCCCGCAGGAACCTCAGTGCGTCGTCCCCGGCGAAAACCCCGTAGTGGGCGGTGCAGAGCATCCGCGGCGCCGCCCGCTCGAGGAAGGCGATGGTGTTCAGATAGTCGTCGACGTGGCGGTACGTCGGAGCGAAGGCCGGGGTGCCGTCGGCGAGCGGGACCGACGTACCGAGCACCGCATCCGAGATGCACCAGGTATCGCCATCGCTGTCGTACAAGGCCAGATGTCCGTCCGTGTGTCCCGGCACCGAGTGCACCTGCACCTGACGGTTGCCCAGGTCGAGCAGCTCTCCGCCGTTCAGGCGATCGTCGACCCAGTCCACCCGCGCCACCGAGCGACACCAGGCAATGCCGTCCGGCGACTCGTCGTACCGCCAGGGCTCGCGGAAGCCGCGGACCCGTTCGTCCTCGAACCTCTCGTAGTTCTCGATCAGCTCGGCGTCCAGCCGGTGCGCACCGACCCGGGCTCCGGGCAGCTGGTCGTGGACGTCGGCAACGCCGCCGAAATGGTCGACGTCGGCGTGCGAAACCAGCGCCCAGGCAACCGACGCCGGATCAACGCCGTGCGTGCCCAGGTATGGCAGCACCGCGGATGGAATCGCTCCATCGACGCCGGTGTCGAACAGGACCGCGCGGTCGTCGCCCCGGATCAGCCAGAGCGAGTTGACGCGATCGCCCAGTGGCGTGTCGATGCGGTGCACACCCGGTGCCAGTTCGACCATCAGCGGCCCTCGAATCGCGGGGTTCGGTGTTCGGCGAACGCGGCGCGTCCCTCGGCCGCGTCGGCCGTCGTCATGCAGGCGGCGAACGAGTCGTTCTCGACCAGCAGGCCGACGTCCAGTGGGATGTTGCCGACCATCCGGATCATGTTCTTGGTGCGCTGAACGGCGATCGGCGACAGTGCGACGATCGCCGCCGCCAGCGCCTGTGCCGCCGGCAGCACCTCGTCGTCGGGCCGCAGCTCCTCGACGAGGCCGATTCGCAGAGCCTCGTCCGACTCGATCCGCTCGCCGGTCAGCAGCATCCGGCTCGCATGTCCCGGCCCGACCGCGCGGGTGAGCAACTGGGTCGCGCCGGAGCCGCCGTGCCAACCCCAGCGGATCTCGCTGGCCCCGAAGGACGACCTGTGACTGGCGATCCGGGTGTCCGACGCACAGGCCATCTCGAGCCCGCCGCCGATGCAGTAGCCGCGGATCGCCGCGACGACCGGTGCACGGATGAGCCAGATGGCACGCGCATAGTCCTTCCGGGCGTCGAACCGGTTGCGGTACTCCCAGTCGCTGCCGTACTCGCCGAGGTCGTTGATGTCGCTGCCGGCGCAGAACGCCCGCGAACCGGCGCCCGTCAGCACGACTGCCCGGACGTCGTAGTCCTGGTTCAGGTCGTACACGATCTCGTTCATCCGCCGGTCCATCGCGACGGTCATCGCGTTGAGTTTGGCCTCCCGGTCGATGGTGACGGTCGCGACGTTCCCGTCCTTGCTGACGACGATGCCGCCGTCCTCACCTACGCCCATGTCTGTTCGATCTCCTGCTCGCTCGGGTCCACGTCCACGGCCCGTACCGCGCCCGCGGCGATCAACTGCTCGACAACCTCCGGCCGTACTCCGGCCTCGCCGAGGATCTCCCGGCTGTGCGCGCCCAGTGCGGGTGCACCCATCCGGACACTCGGCGCCGTCCGCGACATCCGAATCGGCGGCCGGACTGTCCGGATCGACGTCCCGAAGTACTGCGGCTGCTCCACGAACGCCCCGCTCTCCTGGACGTCGCGGTCGGCGGCGAGCTGCTCGTAGTCGTACACCGGGCCGGCCCAGACGCCCTCGGCATCGCACCGCTCGATCCACTCGGCGGTGGTCCGGCCGGCGAAGCGATCGCGGATCCGTGCGTAGACGGCGTCCTTGTGGACGTGGCCGTCGTTGTAGTGCTCCAGACCGATCAGCATGTCGTCGTCGAGCACCTTGCCGAGTGCGGGCAGCGGGCACATCGCCAACGTGAGCCAGCCGTCGGCGGTGCGATACACCCCGTACGGCGCCGGGATCGACGCGTGCGCGGTCGCCTCCTGGGTGCGCTCCGGCTGAACCCCCGTGTTCAGGAAAGTGACCAGTTCCTGGAGCTGCGCATCGAGGACGACGCTGAACAGGTCGACCTCGACATGTTGCCCCTGGCCACTGATCGCCCGCTCCTGGAGCGCGGCCAGGATGCCAATGGTCGCCTGGTAGCCACCCATCACGTCCGCGGCCCACAGCGCACCCGGGGCCGGGGCGTCGCCGGCCTTGCCGACCGACCACATCGACCCGCTGTATCCCTGGATAACGAGGTCCTGGCCCGGCCGGTCCCGCAAGGCGCCCCTCGAGCCGTAGCCGGAGATCGAGCAGTACACCAGCCGTGGGTTGATCTCGCGCGCCTGCTCGTAGCCGATACCGAGCCGCTCCGCGGTGCCGTGCCGGAAGTTCTGCAGGAAGACGTCGGTTCCGGCGATGACCTCGACCAGCGCGTCGTGGGCCCGCGCGTCCTTCAGATCCAGCGCGAGGCTGCGCTTGTTCCGGTTCACCGCGAGGAAGGTGGTCATCTCGCCACCGATCTGGAGGCCGGCGAACCCGTGATCGCGGTTGAACTCCCCGGTCCGCGGGTTCTCGAGCTTGACGACGTCGGCGCCGAGATCACCCAGGCGCATCCCAGCGAGAGGGCCGGCGAGCATCTGCGTCGCATCCACGACCCGCAGACCGGCGAGGGGGGTCCGATTCACCACTCAACCTCCAAAAGTATGATTATCTTACAATAGGACTCTTATCGCGACTGTCAATACTCCAGATCCCCCAGACCTTGACGCCAAGTAATTAAATCATATTATATCTTCGTCACTGAGGGGGTGATCCGGATCGTCCTGACCGTCGTGGCGCTTGCCTTCGCCCTGGTCACCGGTGCGAACGAGGGCGGCGCCATCCTGACCATGGGGCTGCATCTGCGGCCGCTCCGTCCGATCGGTGCGCTGATGGCGCTGACCATCGGCGTCGTGGCCGTCCCGGCGGTGCTCGGCACCGCGGTGGCTCACACGCTCGCGAGCCGGCTCGTCGACGCGGGTGCACCGGACGGCCGGATCGCGTTCGGCATCGGGCTGTGCGGTGCGCTGCTGGTCGTCGCCGTACTCACGACGCTGCGGCTGCCGACCAGTCTCAGCCTGGCGCTGGTCGGCGGTATCACCGGCGCCGGCCTCGGGTTCGGTCTTCCGGTTTCCTGGACGGGTGTCGGCGACATCCTGCTGTTCGGTGTGATCGCCCCGGTGGCCGGAACGTTCGCGGGCGCGGCGTTCGCCGGCGCTCTCCGACGGCTCGGCCGCGGACCGTATCTGCCCGCCGCGGTGCGCTGGGCGACCTGCGCCGCGTACCTCGGCCAGGTGATCGCCTACGGAGCGAACGGAGGCCAGAAGATGATCGCGGTGTTCGCGGTCTGCGGTGCGGCCGGACCAACGTTGGGGATTCGAACGATGCTGGTCATCGGAGGCTGCTTCGGCGCCGGCTCGATCGTCAGCGCCCGCCGACTGGCCGGTGCGTTCGGCAACGACCTGCTGCCGGTCCGCCCGGTCCACGAGTTGTCCGCCGGGCTTGCCTCGACCGCAGCCGTGCTGACCAGTGTGGCCGCGGGCATGCCGGTCAGCATGACCCAGGTCGTGGCCGCCGCGTACGTCGGAGCCGGCGTCAGCGAGAGCCGGCGGCGGGTGCGCTGGACCGGGGTGGCCAGGCTGGGAAGGGCGTGGTGTCTGACCCTTCCGGCGAGCGTCGCGTTGGCGCTCGCCGGCGCCGCGTCCGTGCGAGGCCTGCGATGAGGGCGTCCCGGCTGGGCCGCTTCGTCGGCGACCTGCTCGGCCGCTCGGACAGGCAACTGATCGGCATCATCGGAAGCCAGCTCGACGCCGCGATCGACGGGGCCACGCTCGCTCGGGAGATGGCCGCCGGCGGGCTGCCGGCGGACCAGGCTCGTAGTCGGATGAGCTCGATCGAGCATCGCGGCGACCGGGAGCGCGGGCGCATGGTCCAGGCCCTGGCCGCGACGCTGACCGCCCCGGTGGATCGGGAGGACCTGTTCCGGCTGTCACGCTGCATCGACGACGTGCTCGACAACGTGCGGGATTTCGTCCGCGAGTCGGACCTGTACGCCCTCGATCGCCCGCCGGCCGTCGTACCGGTCCTGGACGCGCTGATCGACGGCCTGCAGGGACTGCAGCAGGCATCCCGGTCGCTGAGCGACGGTACGACGGCCGCGCACGTCACGCTCGGCACGAAGAAGGCCGTCGGCCGGGTACGCCAGTGCTACCAGCACGAGCTGGCCGAACTCTTCGAGCAGCCGCTCGACATGAGAATCCTGAAGACCCGGGAGCTGCTGCGCCGACTCGACGTCGCCGGACTCCGGCTCGGCGAGGCCGCGGACGCGCTGGCCGACGGGATCATGAAGCGCGGCCGCTGATCTCAGCTCATCACTCGGGAATCGACGCCTCACCGGCCTGGCTGAGCAGCGCCTGCATGGCGGTCAGTGCCTTCCGCGGCTGGCGGCGCCGGATGGCGACAAAGACGGCCTCGTGCAACGGAACGGGATCGCTCCAGACGGAGCCGGAGTGCACGAGTACGTCCCGCGCCCGGAGCCCCACTTCGATCACGACCGACATTCGCGTCAGCAACTCGTTGTGGGTCGCCGTCAGCAGCACCCGGTGGAAGTGCAGATCCGCCGTCGTGAGCGCGATCGGGTCGTCGCCGGCGTCCCGCAACTCAGCCAACGCGGCAGCCAACTCTTCGACGTCCTCGTCCGTACGCCGGCGCGCGGCCGCGGCCGCGGCCGCGGGCTCGATCATGTCCCGCACCTCGACCAGGTCGCGCAGCAGGTCGTTGTTGTCGGCCCGGCCGAACTGCCATTGGAGTACCTCGGCGTCGAGCAGGCTCCAGTCCCCACGCGGCCGCACGAAGGTGCCCTTCCGGGGCCGCGCACCGACCAGGCCCTTGGCGGCCAGCACCCTGAGCGCCTCGCGGATGACCGTCCGGCTGACATTCAGCTCACGCTCGATGTCCGCCGGGTCGAGTACGTCGCCGGGCTGGTACTGGCCTTGCACGATCCGGGTGCCGATCAGCTGCACCGCCTGACCGTGCAAACCGCCCTTGTTGACCACATCCACAGTGCTCTCCTCTGACCGGGCCGTACTCGCGGCCGAGGAGGCGCAACGACGACCAGTGCTTGGGTCCAGGTTAGGGGGCGCGGCTGCCCCGGTCGCTGACCTGACCACATTGGGCGCGGCCCCACCGAGTCGGCGGGGCCGCGCTGCCGTCAACTGATGAAGAATCCACTCCGCTCTATCAACTGGGTGGAGTCGTTACGGTCCCAGTCGTCCTCGTAGACCAACGAGAAGTTGCCACTCGGGTCGGCGGCAACCACCGGGTTTACCTGATTGTTGGGAATCACCGGGTTCATCTGGTATTCGCTCAGGGTGCCGGCGTTCGCACCGCCGCCCTTCGTGAAGCCGCGGGCGAAGATGTCCCAACCGGGGTGGTACGGCGTCAGCTCCTCCCACGCCACGACGTAGTCGCCGACATTGTCGAGTGCCACGCTCGGCGCCCGCTGGTCACCGATGTTCGGGTTCGGGACCGGGCAGAGCGAGCACGAATTGCTGCCGACGTACGCGTTCGTCGAGAACAGGCCCTTCGACACCTCGAACTCCGGCGCCGTCGGCGTACCCGAGGCGTTGAACTCGCGTGCCTGGATGCATCGGCCGGTGTCGGAGGCCGTCGGGGCTTGCGCGCCTTGCAGCAGCGAGTACGTGTGGCACGCTGTCCCGCCGGTCCAGAGTTCCCACGCGACGACGAATCCGGTGGCGTTGGCACTGACGACCGGCACGGTCTGGTCGCCGGTGTAGTCGCCGTTCAGCCGCTGCTCGGCCCAGACCGCGGCTCCGGTCGACGTCACCGCACGCCCGTTGATGTCACCGATGCCGTTGGCGTCGGAGTCGTCGTTCCAGACCACGATCGTGGCCCAGTCACCGCCGGACGTCGGGTACACCGCCACCTTGGCCTGCTTGTGGGAGCCGGTACTCGTGCCGTTGACCTGCATCTCGTTCACCTTCGCGGCGACCGAGGTGTACGTCGCCAGCCGGACCTGCGTGTTGCCGGTGACGGCCTGGTCGTCCAGGAAGGACACGCTGAAGTGCCCGTCCGGGGTCATCGCCAGCGAGGGCGAGCTCTGCTCACCGGTCGCCACTGCATTGACCGTGACGCGCGATCCGATCACCGGTGTGGCGGTGCCGTTGTTGGTGACCGAACGCATGACGATGTTGTCACTGCCGTTGTGGTCGTCGTCGTCCTGCCAGGCGACGACCGCGTTGCCGTTGCTGTCGATTCCGACACTCGGAGACTCGTAGTCGCTTCCGGACGATGCGGCCGCCTGCGCCTGGACCGGTACCTCGTAGACCACCGAGCCGTCGCTGCGCATGAGCTTCAGGTAGATCGCCCCGAACTTGCCGGCGGCCGCCGGCGTGGGATTGCCGTTGTCGGCCCAGGCCACCGCCGTGTAGTTGGCGACCCGGGCGATACTTGCCTGCTTCTGGGAGCCCGATGCCGCGGAGTTCACCGTCGTGTACGACGCGTTCGGGTACTTCTCCGGGCTGATCGTGATCGTCTCGGACTTCTGCCGGTTGAAGTCGTCGATGAAGCCCTGGGTGATCGTCGGGTCGGTGATCATCTGGTCCACCTCGGTGTACGACGTGAGCGCACGCCTCGCGAAGTTCTCGGAACCGGTGAGGACCTTCTTGACCGGGGCTCCCGCCGGTGAGGTGCCGTTGACGACCAGGTACTTCTCGTGCGACCCGCCGCCGACGAAGTCGCAGTAGTGGTTGAGCGAGGCTTCCGTGGAGTAGCGGCAGCCGCCCGGCGCCGAGCCGTACACCGTGATCCCGTGGGTGGCGAACACGTTGGAGTTCATGTTGATGTTCGCGGAGGTCGGCATGACGAGCTCGTTGGTATCCGAGCCGTCATTCAGGTTCACCCCGTCGTTGCTCTCCGGCCCGTCCACCGCGTCCATGATCAGTTGCACGGTGCACCCGGCGTCGGCCTGCGCCATCAGGGCGTTGTTCACCGCCGTACGGTCCGAATCCCAGGTGGAGCTTTCGGCGTAGATCTGGCCGCCCTTGCTGCAGTCCACCGAGTTGACGGCGTCCGCGACCGGGTCGTTGGCCTTCGGACGCGGGTAGAAGTAAGTCGTGATGAGCCCGGTCGAGCTGGTGACCGCGGTGGACACCGCCGGGTTGGTGGGCAGTGCGTTCTGCGCGTCCAGGGCGTTCCAGAAGTTCAGGAAGCCGTTGTACAGCGCAGGATCGTCGTAACTCACCACCCAGTTGTTGTGGATGATGAACTGCTGCCGGGTAAAGTTCTGCGATCCGTTGGCGACCACGTTCGTCCGGGTGACGCCGTTCTGGTCGACCGTCTTGGAGAACAGGAAGAACTTGCTGTGCGCGATGCCCGGCTTCCCGCCGTCGGTGCCGATCGAGGACCCGTCGGTGTTGATGCATCCGTGCTCGCACAAGGTCTTGTGGATCGCGGCGTCCATGAGATCTGCGGCATTCTTGCCGTGCTCCGAGTTGTACTCGTCGAGTACCACGGACACGGCGACGCCGCGGCGGGACGCGTTGTTCAGGGCGTCGATGAGGCCGCCGTTCACGTCGGTCTGGATGTCGAAGTTCGTCATCCGGATCGACGCGCCGGCCGGTGTGTTGTCGATCAGCGCGACCATCGCGCTGCTCGGTCCGTAGTCGGGGGTGGCGAGCGGCGGCTGACCACCGACAGGGCCACCGATCAACGTGTGCGGGTCACTGTTGAACAGTGTGATCGTCCCACTCGTGACTGCGGCCGCCGGACCGGCAGCCGGTCCGGCGGCCGCGGGGTCGGGCAGGGCAGTGAGCACGGCGGCCACCAGTAGTGCACCGACGGCCAACGGCCCTCGTCGCCTGGTGATCACGCCTGCATGACGTCGTACGGAATCGGTCATCTTGCTACCTCCGGAGACGGGCGGCAGACTCTGGCCTATAAAAGTTATAGTATGATGATATTCTTTACAACAGTCCGACAGCGTGCGGATATCCTGGGGTGACCATGCGCATCGCTCAGCTGACCGACCTGCACGTCCGGGCACATCTGCCCGGCACCTCCGTCCTCGGCCGCCGCCGCAGTCGCGAGGCGCTCGGGCTCACCTCGAAGGCACTCGACGACGCACGCCGCCGCGGCGCCGAGGTCGTGGTGGTCACCGGCGACCTCGTCGACGTGCCGTCGTTCCTGCTGACCGGCGAGCGGTACGACGCGTTCGACCGCGACCGCTGGCTGTCCGCGGCGGCGGCCGACTACCGGCTCCTCCGCGACCTGCTCGACGGTTCCGGTCTGCCGTACATCGTTGTCCCCGGCAACCATGATTCGTATCCGATGACCGGGTCCGTGTTCGGCACCGGTCCGCTCGTCCGGGAGATCGGCGAGCTGCGTTTCGTGAGCTTCTGGGACCGCGAGGACCACGCCAACATCCCACATCGCCGCCGGGCCGAGCGTGCCCTGTTCGACGACCTGCTCACCAGCACCGGTCCGGATCAGGTGCATCTGCAGCACTTCGTCGTCACGCCGGAGCTGAACGACGACTGGCCGCACACGTACCAGGACGGCCGGGAACTCCGCGGGCGGATCGTGGAGTCGGGTCGCGTCCGGCTCTCCCTGTCGGGGCACTATCACCCGGGCACGGACCTGATCCACGACGGCGGCTCGACGTTCGCGACCGGGTCCGCTCTGGCCGAGGCCCCGCATTGCTACCGGCTCTACGATGTCGGGGCATCCGATGCTCCTGTGCGGATGCAGATCGTTCCACTCCTCGAAGACGGGCCACTTCGGCCGGCCGCGTTCGTGAACCTCGCCCAGTGCTTCGGCGCCTTGCCCGTCCGGTGGGAGGACCTCTTCCCACTCCAGCCGGCCGCAGACGCCGTACTGCGGGATCCGAGTACTGATCGTCTGCTTGTCGGGCTCGTCGATCAGGGCTGGTTCGACACGGCCGGTTCCGTGCCGCACCTGCTCGACGCCGTTCTGGACAAGTGCGCGGAGCTGTTGGCCGTCCACGGCCTGAGCCTTGACGCCGTCTACGCCGGATCGGCAGAACAGGAGGCGGCGGCCGAGCTGCGGCTCGACCTGTCACGCAGCTACTCACTGGACGGCGCCTGACCCCGAACCAGCGCATCGAGGATGGCCGCGACCCCCGCCCCTGAGGGTTTGCTCGCCACGGTGCCGGTGGCCCGGACCACAGCCTCTTTCACCTCAGTGGACGCGTTCGCGACCGTGGCCGAGCGGAAGCCGTGCGTACCGTCGAGCATGCTGCGATCGTTGCCCGAATCACCGATCGCCAGCACCTGACGCGCATCGACACCGAGCAGACGGGCCAGCTCGGCAAGGCTCCGTGCCTTGTCGACCAGTACGTCGTGGAGCTGGACGAGCCGCTTGTTCCGGTTGCAGGCGATCGCCGGCGCCTCGGCCTTCAACCGTGCCCGGAGCAGACCCTCGAGCTGGACCGCGGCCTCCTCCTGCTCCAGCGCCACGACACCGAGTCCGTGGGCGACGGTCTGCTCGGCCGAGAAGTGGTGAGCCGCCGGCCAGCCGTTCCGGCGCGCCTCGGTCAGACTCCACTCGACCCATCGGCTCACCTCGGGAACCAGGGAATGCCAACGCGCGTACGTCGGTTCGTTCCACGCGCTCACCGAGTCGAATCCGTCGGCGCCGCGGATCCAGAGTTCGCGCTCGTCGCAGATCAGCGCCGCGAAGTCCCCGCGATCGAGCCCGTGCCGGGCGAGCACTTCCAGCTGGAAGGCGTGCGGCCGTCCGCTGGCGGTGACCACTTGGACGCCTCGGTCGCGGCACCGGCGGATCGAGTCGATCGTGTCGGGGCGGATTATCTCGCCACCCTCGAGAATCGTTCCGTCGAGGTCCACGGCGACCAGCCGCACCACTGGTGTCACCGCATGCCCCGGGCGTAGCCGGTGATCAGCTGGCGCTGGAACACCCCGAACAGCACGAGCACCGGCAGGCACACCAGGATCGCACCGGCCGCTACCAACTGCCAGGCCGCACCGGACTCGGAGGACTGGGTGAACAATGCGAGGCCGACCGAGACCGGACGCCGCTCGTCGCTGCTCGTCACGATCAGCGGCCAGAAGAAGTCGTCCCAGTGGTAGCTGAACGAGATCAGCAGGAACGACAGCACGGCAGCCTTCGCACTGGGTACATAGATCCGCCAGATGATCGTCCAGAGACTCGCCCCGTCGATCCGGGCCGCCTCCTCGTACTCGATCGGGATACTCCGGAAGTTCTGCCGCAGGAAGAACGTGCCGAGCGCCGAACCGAAGTACGGGAGCATGATGCCGATCAGCTGGTCCAGCGTGCCCAACTGCTTCATCGTGATGTAGTTCGGTACGACGAGCGCGGACAGCGGGATCATCATCTGCAGCAGGTAGATGTAGAACAGCAGGTTCCGGAACCTGAAGCGCATCCGGGCGAACGCGTACGCCGCCAGCACCGACGTCACCAGCTGCACGAAGATCGTGCCGAAGGCAATGATGCAGGTGTTCAGGTAGTACCGGCCGAACGGTGCGGCCTGCCACGCGGCGGTGAACGTGCTCAGCGTCAGTCCCCGCGGAAACAGGCTACCCGCGACCGAGTCTGTCTGCGATCGCAGCGAGGTCACCGCGATCCAGAGCAACGGCACCAGCCACAGCGCGGCGAGCACGAGCGCTGCGGCCGTCCGCGACGCCTTCAGTGTCCTAGTCAAGTGGCTCGCCCCGCATCCGGTCGACGACGAAGATCTGTATCGCTGCGATGACCGCCAGGATCACCAGGAACACCACCGACTGCGCCGACGCCCATCCGGTGTTCTGGTACGAGAACGCCGTGTCGTAGATGTTCATCAGCAGGACGCGCGTGGAGTCGGTCGGGCCGCCCTGCGTCATCACATACACGAGGTCCAGGGTCTGGAACGCACTGAACAACGACATCGTGAAGACGAACACCAGCGTGGGCCAGAGCAGCGGGATCGTGATGTGCCGGGTCACCCGGACCTGCGACGCTCCGTCCAGGCGGGCCGCGTTCTGGACGTCGGGGTCGATCGCCTGCAGCCCGGCCAGCAGGAAGATCGCGAAGAAGCCCGCCTGTCGCCAGGTGGCGACGGCACCGATCGCCCACAAGGCCGTCGACCGGTTCGTCAGCAGCGACACCGACCCCAGGTGCAGGAACGACGTGAGCTGTGACAGCAGGCCGTAGTCGGGAGTCATGATGAACAGCCAGATGGACGCCGCACTCACCATCGGCAGCACTATCGGATAGAAGAACGCCCCGCGGCACAGTCCCGCGACGAAGCCCTTGCGGTTGATCAGCAAGGCAATCAACAGCCCGATCGCGACCGAGACCGGTGCGACGACCAGCGCGTAGATCACGCTCGTCGTCAGCGACTTCAGGAACACCGGATCGCTGAAAACGGCCCGGAAGTTCGCCAGGCCGGTGAAGGTCGGGTCGGGGTGTGCCGTGTTCTCGCGGAACAAGCTGCGCACCAGCAACGACCCGATCGGGTAGACGGTGAACACGACGATGAACAAGAGGCCCGGAAGGACGAGCAGGTAGGGCGTGGCGGGCGCGTACCGGAGCCGCGCGCTGGAGCGGACCCGCACCCGCGCCGCCACGAGATTGATCGCTGTCACAGGTCGGCACGCCTCACTGGTACTGCGCGAGGATCGAGTCGGCCTTCTTCTGCGCGTCGCCCAGCGCGTCCGACGCACTCGACTGCCCGCTGACCGCGGCCTGCAGAGCACCGAGAAGGATGTTGCTGACCTGGCTCGTCGCATGCGAGTTCAGCGACGGGGCGGCGTACTGGAGCTGCTGGATCGCGGTGTTCGCCTGCGGGTACTTGACGCTGTACTGCTTCCAGGCCGCCGTGTCGACCACCGCTTTGCGGCTCGGCACATAACCGGTGGCGACCGACCAGCGCGCGGCTTGGGCCGGCTGCGTCATCCACTCGATGAAGGTGAGCGCCGCAGCCTGCCGGGCGGCTGGGATGTTCTTGAAGACATACAGGTTCCCGCCACCCGTCGGTGCGCCGTACTTCTGGTCCTTCGGCATGAACGCGGTGCCGACCTTGAACTTCGACTGCTGCAGGATGCTCGTCAGGCCGCCGCTGGAGTTGTACAGGTAGCCGACCTTGCCGCCACTGAAGGCTGCGGGAGCCGACACCGCGTCGATCACGCCCTGCGGCGAGACCTTGTACTTCGTGGCAAGATCCACCAACCAGGACAGGCCTTTGATCGCGGCCGACGTGTTGAAGGCGACGTGGCTGAGGTCGGAGCCGTTGAGGTCCTGCCCCGCCTCCATGGCCAGCCCCTGGAACTGCCAGATGACCGTGGGGAAGTGAACGCCCCACTGGACTTTCTTGGCAGCCATCATCTTCTCGCTGGTGCTCACCACGTCGTCCCAGGTCGCCGGCGCCGAGGTCGCGCCGGCGGCATGCAACGCATCGGCGTTGTAGAACAGCACCGGCGTACTGCGCTGGAACGGGAGGCCGTAGGTGCCGCCGTCCGACTTCGTCTCGTTCAGGAACGCCGGGTAGAAGTCGTCGAACGCGATCGAGACGTTGTTCTTGTGCGCGAGCTCGTCAATCGGCTGCAGTGCCTTGACGTCCAGTAGCGACTGCTGATCGCCGAGCGAGAGGATCGAGACGTCGGGCGGGTTGCCGCCCTTGACCGCGGTCTGGATCTTGGTCAGGTTGGTTGTGTAGTCGCCGGTGAACGACGGCTTCACGCGGATCTTGGGATGCGCCTTGTTGAAGTCGTCGACCAGCGACTGCATCGTCTTGGCCAGCGGGCCCGAGACACCCACCGGGTAGAGGTAGTTCAGGTCGACCGTGCCGCCCGACGGACTGCTTCCGGTGCCGCTGCCGCAGGCGCTGAGCAGTGGACCGGCCGCGACCGCGCCGCCAACCCCCGCGACCCCGCCGATAAAGGTGCGTCTCGACAGCGCCCGCCCGGTCCTCGCCCGGCTCGCTCGCACGGAGACTGTGTTGGTGATCATGCCGTTTCCTCTCGGGAAATCGCCGTACCCCGGCTGTTCCCGATGGTGCCAGCCACACGATGGGCCGTCAAGAAGTAATCATACAAAGTGACTACAGGCTGAACGCTCGCAACCGATCAGTACTTGCCCTAGGCATCCAATACGGCAGCGCCGCGGTCAGTACCGAGTGGTCGTCAGGCCGCCGTCGACGACGATGCAGGCTCCGCAGACGTATGACGCGTCGTCCGAGGCCAGGAAGGCGATCACGGACGCGACCTCCTCGGGTCGTCCCAGGCGTCCCATCGCGGCCAGGTCCGCGTGATGCACGCGCTCGACGTCGGCGGCCCCGTCCCAGACCCGGGTGTCGATCGCTCCGGGCATGACCGCGTTCACCCGGACGGTACGGCCGTAGTCGGCGGCCAGCTGCCTGGTGAGCGCCGCCATCCCGCCCTTCGCGGCGGCGTACGCCGGATGGCCGCGGTACCCCGCGACGGCGTGCACCGACGACACGTTGACCATCGCGCCACCACGTGCGGAGAGCATCGGCAGCGCCACCCGCGCGGAGTGGTACACCGAGCCGAGATCGACGGCCAGCTGCCGCTCCCAGTCTTCGGGAGCGAGCGCGGTCACGGGCGCGACGGTCAGCGTGAAGGCGTTGTTGACGACGATGTCCAACGGACCTGGCAGATCCGCCGCGAGTTCGTCCCAGGACCGGGCATCACCGACGTCGAGCTGTCGGAACGTCGCGGCGGCGCCGATCTCGTCGGCGACGGCGCGCCCGGTGTCGACGTCCACGTCCGCGAGTACGACAGACGCGCCGTCGCGGGCCAGCCGTCGGGAGGTCGCCGCGCCGATCCCATGCGCGCCGCCCGTCACGAGCGCAGTTCGCCCGGCGAGGTTCATGGTCTTGTACCCAACGCGAGTACTGCGGGTCCCTGGCCCCATGGCACCCGGAAACCACGGGGCACGTGCCGATAGTGGCTCGGTTCGGTACAGGCCCACACTGCCGCCGAGACGTCGGCGAGCGTGCCGTCGGGCTGCAGCGATGCACGGACCGCCTCTGCCGCGGAGGACGCCGCCGCTCTCGTCGCGGACACCCGGCCAGGTGGGATGAGACCGACGTCCTCGGCACGGCGGAACGCCACGGCCATGAAGGCGGCCGTCGAGGACTCCCGGCCCGAGGACGGATCGGTCACCACCGCGTACCAATGACCGTCGGCCCGCTGCAGCTCGGTCATCGACCCGATCAACCGCCGGGCGGCCACCACGAGCGGCTCGAGGGCCGGCGCGCTCGCCACGTCGCGCGCGGACTCGAGAACGTCGAGGAGCCCGAGGAGCGCCCAGCCCTGTCCACGCCCCCACCCCGGACCGAACGTCCGGGAGTCCCCGGCCAGGAAGAAGTGATCGAACAAACCGTTGTCCTGCTGGAGCAGCCGTACGTAACCCAGCGCCTGGTCGAGGCCTGTCCGCCAGTACCGTTCCTGCGCGGTCGTCGCACCGAGCGCGACCAGGTAGGCCGGGTCGAAGTGCAGGCAGTCGACGAACACACCCGGTGGTGGATCCTTCTGCAGGGCAGCATCGTGGCCGTGCAGCGTCGCCGGCCCGTAGGGCTCGAGCAGCGGTGCGCGATCCCAGGTCGCGAAGACGCCGCTCACCGTCGGCCGTGCGATCAGGTAGTCGGCCAGCTTGACCGCGGCGCCGAGCAACTGGTCGTCGTCGTACCGGACAGCGGCCCGCACCATCGCGAGACCTGGCGCGGTGCAGTCGAGCCGCCGGAACGGCTCGGCGCGAGTCGCCCAGCCGCGCATCCAGCCGCGGGCGAAAGCGGCGTACGTCGGGTCGTCCAGTCGATCGCTGGCGACGGCCATCGCCTCGAAGGCCACCGAGTCTCCGAAGCTCCAGGTTTCATAGGGCAGCGCCAACAGACTGTCCGCGACCGACCGCAACTGCGTCTGCTGATCGGTCGGGGTGCGGCGTCCGGAATCTGTCATCGGATGTCGACCTCCATTGTCCACCTGACCGGCTTGCCCGCGCGCAGCCGGAGGACCGCATCGTTCTCGACGGCCCTGGCGAGCGAGTCGTAGTACCCAGTGCTCGGCTCGATCGCGATCACCGGCTCCCTGGCGTACGCGCGGTTGTCGAACCAGAGGCCGACGTAGGGTGCGATGTCTCCATCCCACCGCAGCCTCAGCCGCCCGGCCCCCGGCACCACCAACGCCGCGCTGTCGGCCGGAACCGCCGGGTCCAGGTAGAACTTGCGGCAACCACCGGCGGCGACCGAGTCGATGCTCAGGTCAGCGTCGGTGAGCACGAACCGGTGACCCGGTCTGTCGAAGGCGTCGACGGCCCGGTCGGTGCCAACCTCAACCCGGCTGCCCGCCGGCGCGCGGAACTGTGGATGCGCGGCCCACAGAAACGGCATGTCCTGCTCGGCGACGACCTCGTACTCGAGGCTGATCCCCTGACGTCGCCGGGAGACCGTACGCCGGAGCCGGTACGGCAGACTCGTCCCGCGGGCCGTGGTACTCGCGCCGTCGGACGTCCAGACCGCATCCCAGAGGTCGCCGTGATCGGGCAGCGCCTCCCCCGCCGGTCCGCAGCATGCGACGATCGTCGGCGCGCACTCGTCCCAGCCACCCATCTCGGCCTCGACGAAGGGCGTCCCCGGCGGCGCCGGTCTGCAGGGCGGCAGCAACCACTCGTACCCATCCGCATCGAGCAACGAACGGATCTTCGCGCCGCGCCGGGCGTCGACGACGGCCATCAACTTGTCGGGTCCGAAAGATGCGGTCATCGACTGGCGCTCATTCCGCGTCGTCGGAGAAGCGCACCTGAACCCACTCGACCTGCGCGGAGCCCGCCTGCTCTGCCAGGTCGACCACGAGGATGCGGCCGTCGATCGGCTGCCGACGTTCCACGGCAGAGCCGTCGTCGAGGTGCGTGACTATGTGCGCCTGCCCCGAGACGGCGCGCGTGATGCGAAGTCGGCCGGCGTCGTACGGGACGATCCGGAGCTCGGATGCGCCGACGATGCCGCCGTCGCCGCCGGCAGCGACGACGACCTGCGCGGTGGTGTCGACACCGCCGTACTCCGTGACACCGCCCGAGCCGTTGAAGTGCCGAGGCCGCAATGCGACGAGCGTCGGCAGGCTGTCCTCGAGCCGTGCCCAGGACGACGAGCGGGCCGCGGTGGACGCGCCGATCCGCGGCGCCCGGAGCGGCTCGACGCGAAACACCGCCGACCGACGGACCAGCTGCGCCAGCCCGTTGTACTTGGCGATGTCCCGCCGGCTCGGCCGGGATCCGATCGGGTCGCCGGTGAAGCTGCCGAGCGAGCCGATCGACCCGGTCGCCACGGTGTCGAACCAGATCTCGGCCATGCTCGGCCAGTCGTATCCGCCGGACCCGTAGCTGGGCATGCCGAGCTCGCCGAGCAGGCTGCTGAAGTACAGCCGGCGGTTCGACTCCTCGTGGTACTCCTCGCCGGCCAGCCAGACGTCGTCGATACTGTGCAGGTCGATGTGGTCGCCGAAGAGCGGGGACAGGTGGTAATACATCACCACGACGTCCGGAACCTCCTCGCGGACCGCTCCCATCACGATCTCCAAGGCGAGCTTCAGCAGGCGTTCGCCTCCCCAGCGCGGGTCCTTGGGCGCCGCGATCGACAACGACGGAAGCTCGTACCCGAAGTCGAACTTGACCAGGTCGGGCCGGTAGCGCCGGGCGAACCGCCGCGCCAACTCTCGAAGGGTGTCGGCGACGACAGGCTGGGTGACGTCGTACAGGTAGTACCTGCCGTCGCGACCGCCCTTCACCACCGGGCTGCCGTCCGGTCCGTGCAGCATGTGCTCCGGTCCCAGTCCTACCTCGGCAGGGTTCTCGCACCTCAGGAAGGCGGTCCACAGCCCGACGAAACAGCCGGCCGCACGGATGTCCCGCAGTCGCTTCTCGAAATCGGGAAACCGGTCCTCGCAGTGCTCGAGCGGACCGTAACTGTGTTCCCACTTGTCGTCGATCACGAAGCACTGGGGCCGCAGGCCGGAGGCGTTGAGTTCACTCCAGATGTTGTCCAGCGATTCCTGGTCGAACAAGTTCCACTGCCGCCCGGAACCGGCCTGCGCTCCCCAGGTGTTGTACTGCGCGGCCGCCATCACCTGGAGCTTCCGCGCGTTCGGTTGGGCAATCGCGACGACACCTGACCGGACCAGCGCCTGGTAGTAGCCAGCGATCGCGTCCCTGTAATGGCCGGCGAACGACCAGCACCAGGTCGAGCCTCGAACGTCTGACCCGGCGTCGGCGGGCCCCCACAGGTCCTCCCGGTAGTCGAACACGACGCTGTAGCGCCCCGCGCGACTGACCAGCCGCAGATCGGCCGCCGGGAGATCGGCGAGACCGGCGCAGAACGCGTGCGACAGCTTCTCGCGCAAAGCGTCGCGCTGGTTGGGCCAGCCGTGCAGGCTGTGCCCGGCTAGGTAGTGCACCGGCAAGGCCCATTGCTGATGCTGGACCGTGTCGTCCATCCCGCTGCCGCGCCCGACCCAGGAGGCGAACGACAACACCGCATGGCTGTCGACGACAGGCCCCACCCCTGGCGACGCGCTGATCCCCGGCTGCACCAGATATGTACACGCGAGCGCCGGAACCGCGCCGCTCCCCGCGAACAGGTGCATCGACCGCAGCGGCCGCGCGAGCGGGTCCACCACCCGCACCGGATCCAGCCAGCACGCCGCGTCCTCGAAACGCCAGGACACGACCATCCGCAGTCCGTCGCCGTTCCCGTATTCGACTGTGAGGCGGCCGGCGTCGTCGTCGACCGCCTGCACGACGCACTCCGACAGGTCGCCCGAGGCGAACTCGAGCACCGGCTGCATCGCCGCACCGACGATCGCCCGGTCCGCGGGATCGGTGATTGTGAACCTGTCACCGTCCGGGTCCCACGACCACGTGTACGCCGCAGCACGGCGGACTACCGGAGCGATCGTCATACCTGGCCCGCCCTTTGATTCCTCATCTGCCGAAGAGTGCCACCAAGGCCGGACCAGGGTCAAGGATTAAAAACTATTGTACGATTATTTTGATATCAGCTTGAGGACGCCGATCATGATCTTGTTGCCGTCGGGGCGGACGTTGGCCATGGTGGTGACGAGGTGGTGGGGGCCGGCCAGTTCGATGGCGCCCCAGAAGCCCTTGCCCGGTAGGTATGCCGTGGCGTCGCCGAAGGTGCGGGCTTCGCGGTCGCCGAGGCGGATTTGCTGGCGGGAGGCCTGGTTGTAGGAGAGGACGGATTCGCCGGAGGGGAAGCGGGCGAGGTACGGGGCGGCGCCGGGGAAGAGGTTGTTCTGGCGGTCGGCTGGGCCTGGTTCGTCCATGCCGAGGCGGTCCGGCCAGTTCTGGGCGGTGTAGGCGAGGGAGATCATGTAGTTGCCGTCGGCAAGGTGAGACTCCATGGCGAGGGCGATCCCGCCACTGGGGTCGATCTGGAGGGCGCTGGGCATCTGGTCGGTGAACATCTTGACGCCGGTGTCGGTGGTGCGGGTGTACTGCTGGGCGACGCGGTCGGCGGCGAACGGGTAGTCGGTGACGTCGGGCGTCCAGGTGCGGCCGCGGTCCTGGGAGCGGATGATCGCGACGCCGGTCGAGCCGGTCACGTTCTCGACCACGCGTTTCGGGGCGGAGTGGGTGAAGTAGACCTGGACCTCGCCGGTGTCGGTCTGGTGGATGAACGGTTCCCAGTTCGCGCCGACGTAGATCACCTGCTCGGGTCCCCAGGTGCGGCCGTTGTCGGTACTGCGGCGCAGCATCAGGCCGTCGAGCTTCATGTTGGTACTGAAGGCCTTGTTCGCGCGGAACGAGGACACGACGAGGAGGTCACCGTTGTCGAGGACCCGCGCGTCCGCGGAGGAGTAGCAGCGGTCGTCGGCGCCGTCGAGGATCTTGCGGGTCGCGAACAGCAGCTGCGGTTTGGCCCAGGTCTTCAGGTCGCTGCTGGTCGTCCAGTAGATGCTCCACGCCTGCTGCGACGTCTGGTAGATGAGGATGAAGCGGCCGTCCCGCATCCGCTTGATGCGCGCGTAGTGGGCTGTCTGGGTGTTGAGGAAGTCGGCGTCGAGTTCGACGTATCGCGCGGTGTCCAGCTCCAGCGACGGTGCTTTACGCGGTGAGGCGGCGGCCCGCGCCGGTGCGGCAATCCCGGCTGACCCGGCGGCGCCGGTTGCGAGCAGGGCGGCGGTACCTGCGAGGACGTGGCGGCGGGCGATTCTGCGTTCGAGTGACGGCATGCTCTGGCTCCTGTCTCAGTGGCGGAAACGAGCGATGTACGAGCGACCGGCCGATCCGGTCAGGTCGACGGTCAGCGATACGGAGTTCCCGTGGCTCGCGGCCTGGACCTGCGCGTCGCCGCCGAGGTGTTGTCCGGCCGGGACAGCCACCTCCACGGTGACGTTGCCGGTCAGCAGCTGGGTCGGGTCGCAGACGGCCACGCTGAGTACGCCGCGCCGGTCGCTGACGACCACCGACGCCGTACGGTCGACCGAGATGCCTCCGACCGGCGGCGTACCGGGCGTCCAGAAGTTCGCCATGGTCAGCCCGAGGTCACGGCGCCGTACGGCGTGGACCGCCGGGGTGTTCGCCAGTACGTCGACCACGCCGCGGCGGGCGAACTGTTCCGTGGCGGTCCGCGACGCCCCGGGCAGCTGCACGTACGCGTAGCGCGCGTCGGCCGGGTCGGTGCCGTGGTCGATCCACATCGTCGCGAAGCGCCGCGTGTAGAGCGCCGGGTCCTCGTAGACCCCGCGCAGGTCGAGGTCGGTCCAGCGCCCGGAGCGGTGCTCCCGCAGTACGTCGACCTCGGTCGGTTCCGGGAAGACGTAGCCGCCGACCTTGTCGAGGTGGGCCCAGCGCATCCGCCGGCGAGTCGCGTCCGTACCGGGGTCCAGCACGCGCCCGTCGACGGTCAGCCGAGCGGTACCGGACGCGCCGAGGTTCCGGTTCTCGACGACCGTCTCGACGCCGAAGCCGTCGGTACCGGAGATGCCGGAGCCGAGGCAGATCACCGCGTCGTCCATGCAGAACCAGGACTTGTTCCCGCGCAGCGTCTGGCCCTTCGGGTTCAGCTGCATGCCGACCGCGGCCCGGTCGTCGAGAACCGCCCCGCCCGCCCACTCGTTGAACGTGTACCGGCTGACGCCCTGCGGCAGCGTACGAAGGTCCCTCGTGACGCCGGGGATGCGGTAGTTGTCGGCGGTCGGCCAGTACATGTCGGCCCAGTGCCCGACCTGCTCCGGCAGGTAGACGTAGACCGCGCCTTCGCCGGTGTACCAGCCCCGCCCGTTCTCCTGGTTCGCGGTCTCGAAGGAGTAGACGGCGTGCCGGTCCATCGCGATGCCGTACGCGAACCCGGGGCGCCGGTGGACCGCGCGGGCCATCGACGGGGCGACCCTGGTCGCGACCTTTTCGCCGGCGGCCGGAAGCGTACGGTCGGCCAGTACGGCGCGGGCCTCGGCGATCGACGGGATCCGGACCTGCTCGATCGGGATCGGGTCGTACACGAAGAACGGCTGGAACGTGTCCGCGGTCAGGTACGTCTTGAGCTGCGACCTCAGCGCCCGGGCCTGGACGTCCGGGAACGCCTGCGCCAGCTGCAGCAACGTGGCGGTGGTGAGCCGGCCGATGCGGTGATCGGTCTCGTAGAACCGGGACAGCGCCCGCCCGCGGGTCATGTCCATGAACGCGCCGCCGTACATCCACGGCAGGTAGTTGTCCTGGACCCAGCTGACCACGCGGTCGACCGCCTCGGACGAGAACGCCCAGGCCGTCCCGCGGGTCGCGACCATCCCGTAGGTCAGGTACTGCAGCAGCGAGACACCGTAGCTGCCGTTGTACGAGTAGTGGACGTGCTGGACGAAGCCGCCGTCGGTGTAGAAGCCGTCGCCGGCGGTGGAGTACGGGAACATGCCCGACCAGGCGGACTTCGCGAGGTCGAGCGTCGCCTTGTCCCGGCTCAGCGCGCCGCGGAGCAGGGTGACGGCCGAGGTCCAGTTCAGGTTCGCGCTCGTCGCCTTGCCGGATCCGATGACGTGCGGATCGGGCTCGTACCGCGCGATCGCCGTCATCGCGGTGGTGATCCGGTCCGTCGACAGGTCGTCGTACATCAGCACGCAGAAGTCGTTGAGCGCCAACGGGATGCCGATCTGCCAGTCCCACCAGCCGCCGTAGATCGCGGTCACGCCGTACTTGTGGGCGAGGAACCAGTCGAACGCCTCGATCAGGTCGGCGGTCAGTTCCTTGTCGCCGTACAGGGCGGAGCCGGGTGATCGGAGGGCCAGCGCGAGTTGCCTGAGCCTGCCGATGTTGTTGCGCTGGACCGCGGGGATCGTGCTGCTGTCCAGGTCGGACCAGAGCCAGGTGCGTGCGGCGGACTTGTCCATCGTGCGCCAGAGGTCTGCCGCGACGGCCGCGGAGTCCCGGACGTACTTCGCGACCACCGGATCGCTCGCGTCCTGGGCGACCAGGGTCTCGAGCCACTGGCGGCGGACGACGTCGAAGTCGGTCTCCGAGGTGGCTTTCGGGTGGGTGAGCTGGACGGCGGCCGGCACCAGGACGGCACCCCACAGGAGGTTCCGCCGGGAGAGGTTCGGCGCGGACAAGGGGTCGGGCATGGCGCACCTCGGAGAAGTCGACGATCAGCGGTCGAGCGCTCATGCAACTCCGGGGCCGGGCGTCACGTCAAGAAGATAATACCTATTAGCAGAGACATTTCTATTTCTCGAAGTCGAATTAACAATAGGCCCTTGACAAATTATTCGAGCCGATGCGAATCTCGTGACCCGGCAACCGGCCCTGCTGTCACCGTGGAAGGTCTGAACACCATGCCGAAGTTCGATTCGCAGATGTTGTCCCGGCGGACGGTGCTCGGCGCCGGCGCGGCGCTCGGTGTGGCCGCGGCCGTGCCCGGGTGCTCCAACTCCGGCCGTGGCGGCGGTTCCGGCGCCAACGACTCCGCCGCCAAGGCGAAGGTCCGGCCCGCCTACGTGCGGTACGACGGCGTCAAGGCCGACCTGCCCGGCGCGCAGTACGGCATCCCCGACGGGTTCGTCCACTACCCGGCCAAGCCGGTGCAGGCGATCACCGAGCCGCCAGGCGACGGCAAGCCGATCCAGGTGCTGACCAGCACGAACACCCCGATCCCGCCGAACGTCACCCAGAACGCGTTCTGGCAGAAGTTCAACCAGCAGGTCGGATCACCCGTCCAGCTGAGCCTGACGCCGTCGGTCGAGTACGACCAGAAGTTCGCGACCTCCGTGGCCGGCGGCGCCCTCGGCGACATCTTCTCGATCGGCAACGTCCCGCAGAAACCGCAGATGCTCGCGGCCAAGGCCGTCGACCTGACGCCACACCTGGCCGGCGACAAGATCAAGAAGTACCCGTACCTGGCCAACCTGCCGGAGACCAGCTGGAACGCCACGATCTTCGACGGCAAGGTGTACGGCGTCCCGATCCCGCGCGGCGCGATCAGCTCCGAGGTGCTGTACGCCCGCAAGGACATCCTGGACGCGCAGGGCCTCCCGGCCGAGCTGAAGAGCGCCGACGACTTCGTCCGGCTCTGCAAGGCGCTCACCGACCGGCGGAAGAACCGGTTCGCGATGGCCGACCTGCCGACCGGGTACGTCCGCAACATGTTCGGCATCGCGAACAGCTGGAAAGAGGCCGACGGCAAGCTTGTCAGCAGCTTCGAGGATCCCGCGCAGGAGGAGGCGCTCGCGCTGGTCCAGAAGCTGTGGAAGGCCGGCTACATCCACCCCGACGCGTTCACCAGCCAGAACCAGGACCGCAAGACGCGGTTCGGCAACGGCACCGGTCCGTTGGTTCAGGCAACGTTCAGCGGCTGGCCGACGTACCTGCAGACGATGGACCAGGACGCCGAGATCGCGATCATCCCGCCGCCCGCCCACGACGGGTCCGGTGTCGGCCACACCTGGTTGGGTGCGCCAACGTTGTCGGTCACCGCGATCAGCAAGTCGGCCGAGGACCGGGTCGAGACGATGCTTGCCTACCTCAACTACCTGGCCGCGCCGTTCGGCACCGTCGAGTACCTGTTCCGCAAGTACGGCATCAAGGGCATCGACTACCAGGTGCGCGACGGCGACCCGGTGCTGACCAAGAAGGGCTTCAGCGAGACGCAGCTCGCCCTGCAGTACCAGGCCGACGGGCCGTGGGCGATCTTCCTGCCCGAGCGGAAGGGCAGCAGCGAGGCCTGCTTCAACGCGATGAAGCAGATCTGCCCGGACGCGATCCCCAACCCCGTCGACGGTATGTACTCCGAGACCGCCAGCCGCAAGGGCGGCCAGCTCACCCGCGACCTGAACGCGGTGTCCGACGACATCATCCAGGGCCGGAAACCGTTGTCGGCCTGGGCAGAGGCCGTGAAGAAATGGAAGAGCTCCGGCGGCGACAAGATCGCCGAAGAGCTGTACACACAGTACAAATCGTCTCGCTGACCGGTTTCCGAACACGTTTTCCCGCCAGGAGGATCCTTCGCCATGCGGCGACCGAACATCGTCTACTTCCACACCCACGACACCGGCCGGTACGTCGAGCCCTACGGTGCGCCGATCCGGACGCCGCGGCTGCAGGCGTTCGCCGAGGAGTCGGTGGTGTTCCGGAACGCGCATTCGGTCGCGCCGACCTGCTCACCGAGCCGGGCCGGACTCCTCACCGGGCAATGGGCGCACAGCTCGGGAATGCTCGGCCTCGCCCATCGCGGACACCGCCTCCGGAACTACGACGAGCACCTGATCCACACGTTGCACCGGAACGGGTACACGTCCGCGCTGGTCGGCGTACAGCATGAGGCGAGTGGTCCGAGGTCGGCGACGAAGACCATCGGGTACCACGAGGAGGTGCCGACCGCGAACGAGCTGGCGCCGGCGCGACGGGACGCGGCGGTCAGCTACCTGCGGCGCCGCCACGACCAGCCGTTCTTCCTCTCGGTCGGGCTCCTGGAGACGCACACGATGAAGTCGGCCGACTGGCTGTTCGGCCACCCGGGCGGTGACGAGCGGTGGACCGCGCCGGCGCCGACCATGCCGGACGCGGTCGTCACGCGCCGGGACATGGCGTCCTTCCACGCTGCCGCCGGACAGGTCGACCAGACCTTGGGCGCCGTACTCGACACGCTGCGCGAGCAGGGGCTGGACGACAACACCGTCGTACTGGTGACGACCGACCACGGACTGGCGATGCCCGGGATGAAGTGCACGCTCGGGGCGACCGGGACCGGCGTGATGCTGATGCTGCGGGCTCCCGGGCTGCCGGCCGGTCTGGCTGTCGACTCGCTGGTCAGCCAGGTCGACGTGTTCCCGACCTTGTGCGCGTTGCTCGGGATCGACGAGCCGGAGTGGTTGCAGGGACAGTCCTTGCTGCCGACGATCGACGGGCAGTCGGTGCGGGACGAGACGTTCGCGGAGATCACCTATCACGCCGCGTACCAGCCGCAGCGGGCGATCCGCACCGACCGGTGGCTGTACGTCCGATCGTTCGACGACCAGGACCGGCCGAACCTCAACAACGTCGACGCATCGGGTAGCAAGACGCTGTGGGTCGAGGCGGGCTGGGCAGATCATCCAGTACCTCGGGTCCGGCTGCACGATGTGCTGTTCGACCCGCACGAGCGGTCCAACCTGGCCGGCGACCCGGCGACGGCGGCGATCCAGGCCGACCTCGCCGTACGCCTCGACCGCTGGATGATCGATACCGACGACCCGCTGTTGCGGGGACCCGTACCGCCTCCGGCCGCGGCCGGGCAGCCCGCGTGAGGCTCTGACCTAGTATTCAACGATGGCTTCCGGCACGGTGCGGACCGAGCTCATGGTGCGTCAGCGCAATGCGACGGCCTCCGCGATCATGCGCGCGATCGTCCGCCAGGGCCCCCTCGGCCGCAAAGGGCTCGCGGCGGCCACCGGCGTCACGTTCACCACGATCACGAAGGCCGTGACCGAGCTGATCGAGCTCGGAGCCCTGACCGAGTCGGCACGCCTGACGCCCAAGGGCGCCGGGCGTCCCGTCGTACCGCTCGACGTACCCGACAAGCAGCGGCTCGTCGTCGGCGCGCACCTGCATCCGGAAAGTACGTCGTGTGGCGCGTTCACGCTCCGCGGCGAGCGGATCGCCTGGCGGACGGCGCCGGCCCGCGGACGCAACCAGCACGAGCGGATCGAGGAGGCGGCCCGGCTCGTCGACGAGGTCGTCACCGAGGCCGGCCCCTCCGCCGTACTGGGGGTCGGCGTCACGACGCCCTGGGCCGAGGTCCATCACGGGCAACCGCCGCCACTCGTGGCCGACGTCGACCACGACGAGCTCCTCGAAGGTCTGCGCGAGCGGTGTCCTCTCCCCGTTCGAGTGGAGCCGAACGTCCGCGCGCTGGCCGTCGAGCACTACTGGTGGGACGGCGCGGGCGACGACGTACTGACGGTGCTCGTCGGGCGCTCGATCCGGGTGGCGCAGATGCGCGACGGCGAACTGGTCGGAAGCGGTCCGTATACCGGCGGCCTGGTGTCGCACCTCGTCGTACCGGGATCCAGGTACCGCTGCGACTGCGGCCAGATCGGCTGCGTCAAGGCCACCTGCACCGACGACGCCCTCCTCCGCCGCGCCGTCGACGCCGGCCTACTCCCACCCGGCGCCCTGCAACGCGACCTCTACCCCACCGAGGACACGAAACAACTACGCCAACTCCGCCGCTCCCGGGCCCGAGACCTGGGCCGCGTCATCCCACTGATCATGAGTCTCGTAGCCCCCGCCGAAACCGTCGTCCGCGGCCGCCTCGGCACCCCCGACGAAATCACCGCCTGCCTCGAAGCCATCCGTACCCGCCACCACGAACTCGTCGGCCGCGAAGCCAGCGTCCAATACTACGAAGACAGCCGAGCCGGCAACTGGGCCCACGCCTCCGCCGCCCTGGCCCTCGACCGCTACCTAGCCTCCCCCCTCGACCACGAACTGGAACTCGCAGCCCGCGACCACAAGTAGTGGACTAGTACTTTCGGGTGGGGTGGGGACCAGTCGCGGGCGGGATGTGGGGGGACGGTCGGGGTCGGCAGAGTGAGGGGCGTCAGGAAGGCTTGCCGGCTGGAGGGAAAGCAGGATGCGGAAGGTTGTGACCATCGCCGTCGCGGTTGCTGCAGTGGCAACAGCGGCGGCCTCGGGGGTTTCGCAGGTGACGACGGCGAATGCCGCGGCGCCCAAGCAGGACATCACCTGGGGTGCGTGTGACAAGGACGTCGGTGACGGGCTGCCGGTGCCGGCGGGGATGCAGTGTGGGACGTTGAAGGTTCCGTTGGACTATCAGAAGCCTGACGGGCGCATGATCGAGATCGCGGTCTCGCGGCTGCCCAGCAAGAATCCGGAGAAACGTCGGGGCATCTTACTGACCAACCCGGGCGGGCCCAGCCCGGGGCTCGGCTACCCGGCGGTGCTGGTGGCGGCGAAGATGCCGCAGGCCGTGCTGGACAGTTACGACCTCATCGGCTTCGACCCGCGAGGCATGGGCCGGAGTACGCCGGTGAAGTGCGACCTCACCGACGAGCAGCTGCTGTTCGGCAACATCCCGCCGTACGCGCGGAACGCGGCCGACGTCACGGCGCGCGCGAAGCAGTCGGAGCAGATCGCGAAGCAGTGCGCGGCCTCGGACACCGCGTCGATGCTGCCGTACGTCAGCGTCAGGAACACCGCGCGCGACCTGGACAGCATCCGGACGGCGCTCGGCGAGGAGAAGGCGTCGTACCTCGGGGCGTCGTGGGGCACGTACCTCGGATCCGTCTACGCCACGATGTTCCCGGAGCGCACCGATCGCGTCGTACTGGACAGCAACCTGGGTCCGGCCGGCTGGGATTACGCGAGCCAGCGGCTGTGGTCGCAGGGCGTCGACGACCGGTTCCCGGACTTCGCGAAGTACGTCGCCGCCAACTACCGTGAGTACGGCCTCGGCCGCACGCCCGCGCAGGTGAAGGCGCGGTACCTCGCACTGGCCGCGCGCCTGGACAAGACGCCGGTCAAAGGCCCGGACGTGGTGTGGGACGGGGCGATGTTCCGGTTGATCACCTTCGGGTTCTCGTACGGCGCCACGCAGATGCCGACCCTGGCCGGGGTCTTCAAGGCCCTGGACGCGAACCAGCCGCCCCCACCGCTGACCGCGGGGACGACGGCCACGACCAAGGCGGCCGACGTCGACAACCTGGTCTCCGCCCGCTACTACATGATCTGCAACGACTCGCACTGGCCGACGTCGGTGCAGTCGTACCAGCAGAACGTCGCCATCGACCGGATCCGGCATCCGCTGTTCGGCGCGGCCGGGGCGAACATCAACCCGTGCGCGTACTGGCCGAAGCCGGTCGAGGAGCCGGTGAAGGTCGGCGACAACGGCCCGTCGAACGTGCTGATGGTGCAGAACCTCCGCGACCCCGCGACACCGCTCGCCGGTGCCAAGCAGCTGCGGAAGGCGTTGGGCGACCGGGCGCGGATGGTGACGGCCGACCAGGGAGGCCACGGCGTGTACCTGTTCAACAAGAACCAGTGCGCGAACACGGCCGCGACGTCGTACCTGCTGACCGGCCGGCTGCCGGAGCGCGACTACCACTGTTCCGCGGACGCAACACCCCGCTGATCGGTTCGTGACGTGCGGGCCGCGATGATGGACGTACCGCAGGACGAGGAAGGGCGACGTACCCGGTGATCCGTAGTACCAACAGGACCTTGGGCCGGATCCTGGTCGTCCTCGAGGTCGTCGCCCTGGTCGGCTTCAACGTCGACGAGGCTGTCCGTCGGTTGATCCTGCGCGACCAGGTCACTCCGGGCGGCATCCTGTTCCTCGCGTCCGGGACCGTGATCAGCGTGCTGGCGCTACTGCGGCGCCGGTACCCGGGCGCCATCGCGCAGCTCGTCGCGGCCGCGTTCGCGCTCTCGCTGATCTTCAGCGCGGTCGGCTTCTTCGCGAAGCCGGCCGCGCCGTTCGGGGGTGACGCCGAGACGCTCGCGCTGGTGCTGCTGATCGGAGCTGGTTGCCATCGGCTCCGATCGCTGCCGGCCGCGGCGGTCGCGATCGTCGGCGGGCTGGCGCTCGTCACGGCGCCGATGCTCCGCTACGGCAGGGATTCGACGACGCTCACCCTCGCCGTTTTCTGGACGATCCTGTGGGGTTGCAGCGTCGCGATCGGCCTGATGCTGCGGGACGCCGACGCCCGGCGCGAGGCCGCGCTCGCGGCGGCGCGGAACCGCGAACGGCTCGCGCTCGCCCGGGAGCTGCACGATCTGGTCGCCCACCACATCACGGGGGTGGTGGTCCGGACCCAGGCCGCCCAGGTAGTACTTGCCGAAGGCCCCGAACAGGAGCTGCTGCGCGAGATCGAGGGCGCCGGCGCCGAGGCACTGGCCGCCGTACGACGCCTCGTGACGATGCTCCGGAGTCCCGAGCCGACCGTGCCGCTCACCTCCGACGGATTGGTGGAAGCCGTCGAGTCGGCCGTCGAAGGTCACCCGAACGTGCAGCTGCGACTCGCGCCGAATCTGGAGGACCTGACCGTCACGCCGGAGACGGTGTCGACCGTGCATCGCGTCGTCCTGGAGTCGTTGACGAACGTACGCCGGCACGCACCCGACGCGCGGACCGTCACCGTCACGGTGCAGCCCGCGGCCGGGAACCTGCTCCGCGTCGAGGTCAGGAACGACGGGCTCCGCGCAGGACGCGCCCGACGTACGGCCGGAGGGTACGGCCTGATCGGCATGCGAGAGCGGATCGATGCGCTGGACGGCCGCCTGACGGCCGGTCCGGACGACAACGGCGAGCGCGGCTGGCGCGTCCTCGCCGAACTCCCGCTGCCCGGAGGGGCCGCGGCACCGGAGAAGGGAAGGACCTCGTGACATCGCGGACCCTGCGGATCCTGCTCGCGGACGACCAGGCACTGGTACGGACCGGCTTCCGCCTCATCCTGGAACGCGAGCCCGACATGGAGGTCGTCGGCGAGGCCGAAGACGGCAAACAGGCCGTCGAACTCGCCCGCGAACTGCGCCCGGACGTCACGCTGATGGACATCCGGATGCCGCACCTCGACGGCCTCGGCGCAACCCGCCTCCTCGCCGGACCGGACGTCGCCGATCCCCTCCGCGTCCTCGTCGTCACCACCTTCGACCTCGACGAACTCGTCCATGAAGCCCTGCACGCCGGCGCCTGCGGCTTCCTTCTGAAAGACGCCGGCCCACGCCTCCTCGTCGAAGCAGTCCACGCCGCCGCCAACGGCGACTCCCTCGTCTCCCCGTCGATCACCACCCGCCTGCTGCAACACTTCAGCACCCCCAGCGGTACGCCGCGCCGCGCCGTACCACCACTGACCGAACGCGAACTGCAGGTGACGCGCGCGGTAGCCCGCGGCCGAACCAACGCCGAGATCACCGACGAACTCGTCATCTCCCTCTCGACGGTGAAGTCCCACCTCTCCGCCATCCAACGCAAGATCCACGCCCGCAACCGCACCGAAGTAGCCGTCTGGGCCTGGGAATCAGGCCTCGTCCGCTGAACCTTGGGAGGGGCGACCTCACATTTTCGGGTGCTATCTGGACGTACTCAGTGCCACTACACCTAGCCCCGTCACGAGGAGTTCATCTTGAACAGCATCGTCAAGCGTCTCGGCAGCACGGCACTGGCTGCCTCCGTCGCGTTCGCCGCAGTGACCACACTGGGGGTCACCCCGGCGAGTGCTGCGACCGCGTGCCGTACCAACGTCAAGAGCGTCAGTCTGCCCGGGAAGCCGGACGTCAAGTTCACGGTCCAGCTCTGCGTCAGCGGGTCAGGCACCTACCGCCACGCCCAGGCGAAGCTCAGCTGGACCGGTAACTACGGGTTCATCGGCGGGACGCGGTTCAACCTGGTCTATCTCGGCCTCCGGCTCGAGCAGCACGACGCGGAGCGCGCCTCTACCAGCAGCTACTACACGGCATCGATCGACGCGCAGTACTCCGGCAGCGTGACCATCGGCGCCACCAAGACGGGGAGCCTCTCCGCGGGCGGGTGGTCCGCCGACGGCTTCCTTCAGTACGACGTCACCGACGACGGCCGCTCCGGGTACACCTGGGAACTGTACGGCTCCCCCTTGATCAGCTGACCCCTAACGAAGCGCCGTACACGATTCATCGGTGGCATGATGATTGGTACCGAGGTTGGGGGACCTGTGTCACGCGTGGAGCCTGTTGGCGGCTTGGGCTGGGGGCCTGATCCCAGCATTCTCAGTGTCGAGGAGCGGCGGCACTACGACCTCGTGGCCGGTCTACGAGTGGTTTGCGCTGCCGCCCTCCTCGGTGTCGCGGCTGTTGTCACGATCCACCAGCACAACCCCGCGACGCGATCGACGGCCCCGGCCGCCGCGCCGTCGTATGCCGTTCCCCCTGTCGCGGCGGCGAACGCGTTCTACGCCACCGGGCCTCTCGACTCGGTCGACTGTCGACAGCCTCAGGCCGCACTGTCCACGCCGACCGAGTTGCGGACGTACGACACGAACCTGCTGACCTGCCTGAACAACTCCTGGGGCCCGAAGGTGCGTTCCTCGGGCGCCAAGTTCACAGCGCCCCGGATCATCTACTGGACCGGCGATGTGCAGTCCCCCTGCGCGAGCGCCCCGTCCGCTTCGTTCTACTGCGCGTCCAACCAGACGCTGTACCTCAGCTACTCGGTGCTGGACAGCACCTGGCGTGCGTTCACGAAACTGCTGGCCACCGACACCATCAGCCGCCTGTACGCCTACCACGTGCAACAGCTCACCGGCATCCTGGCGCAGGCCCATCAGCGCGAGAACCTGGCCGCGAACGCCCAGCTGGAGCAGGGCCGCAGAGTCGACCTGGAGGCGTCGTGCCTGAGCGGCGCGTTCATCGGAGCCAATCTGCAGTCGTACGGCGTCACCAGGGCCGACGTGACGATCTACCTGCAGTACGTCGTACCGCGGAGCGGCCCACCGACACCACCCGGCAGAGCCTCGGCCACGAACCGCCGCTACTGGGCCGAACGCGGCCTCAACACCCACGACGTCGCCGCCTGCAACACCTTCACCGCACCACCCGGCAACACCTCGTAGCCGGGACAGGCGTAACCAAGACCAGAGAGCCGGTGAGGGGATTCGAACCCCTAACCCCCGCTTTACAAGAGCGGTGCGCTGCCAGTTGCGCCACACCGGCGGGTGTGCGGATACATAGTAGAGGATCGGGGGCTAGGGGCGGAGTTCGGTGATCGGGCGGTGGAGGGCTCTGGCGCCGGGGACTGCGATGAGGGCTATGGCGGCCATGACGAGGAAGGCTGCTGTGGGGTGGTGGACCAGGAGGCCTACTGCTACGGCTACTACCAGGCCGCCCAGGTTGCCGGCCATCCAGATGAGGCCGGCTGCGGTGCCTTCGGCTTCGCCGGTTCGGCGTTCTACGAGTTCCAGGACGATCGGGAGGGCGGGGAGGAGGAGTAGGCCGATCACGGTGATGGAGAGGAAGCCGGTGGCTGTGCTGGGGGCGAAGGCCAGGAGGGCGCAGGCGGCGGCTGTGGTGGTGAGGCTTACTACCAGGAGGAGGGATTCGGCGCGGCGGCGTACGACGAGGATGGGGATGGTGGCGCTGCCGATGACGCCGGCTACTACCTGGAGCAGGAGGATCGTGCTCGCGGTTCCGCCGGTCACGCCGGCGGGTTCGAGGAGGGCTTGGGCGAAGGTGCTCATGGCAACGAAGACGCCGAAGGGGAAGATCGCGAGGATGCAGAGGCGGCGGATGAGCGGGTCTCCCCAGGCGGCTGCCAGCGCGCCTCGGTCGTGACGGGGGGCCGCGTCGGCCGAGACGCCCGCGAGAGGGGTACCGGGTGCGGGGCGCGAGGCCGGGTCGGGCGGGACGCCGGGCGCCGGCTCGAGTGGTGTGGGGCGGATGGTCAGGGCGAGCACGAGGGCTGCGGCGGCGATCGTGCAGAAGGCTGTGGTGACGGTGAGCATCGTGGGGAGGGAGGACGCGGTGGTGAAGATCGCCGACAGCAGGAAGGCGATCACCATGCCGGCGAAGATGCTGGCGGTGCCGATGGCGATGCCGGTGGGGCGGTCCTTGGGGCGGAGGTAGCGGCCGGTGATGCCGGTGACGGCGTTCAGGACCAGGGGTTGGGCGATCGAGGCGAGGATCTGGCCGGCCAGGAGCCATCCGAAGGTGTCGCCGAGCAGGCGTACGGCGGCGCCCAGCGCGGTGAGGACGGCGCCGGCCAGCAGGCCCGCGCGGAACCAGCGGTCGAGGATCAGCCCGCACGGGATCGCCAGGACGACGTACAGGAGCGGGAAGACCTGGGCGAGCCAGCCGATCGCGCTTTCGGACACGCCGTAGCGGGCGGCCGCGACGGTGGTGACGCCGGCGAAGTTCAGCCAGACGAGCTGGGTGGCGGCGCCGACCAGGGAGTAGCCGACGATCGGCGACCACCGACTCCGGATTTGCATGGGCGAACTGTAGTCCAGTCCTTTCAAATGTTTCACCGGGTGATTTATTGTCAGCCGTATGAGCGAACGCCGCCGCCCCGGGCGGCCCAGGTCCCGGGCCGTGACGCGTGAGCTGATCGTGCGGACCGCGGTGCGGATGCTCGACGCCGACGGGTACCAGGCGTTCAGCCTCCGGCAGCTCGCCGACGCACTGGGGGTGACCGTGTCGACGGTGATCCACCACGTCGGCCAGCGCACCGAAGTACTGGTGGCGGTCGTCGATCACCTGCTCCGCGAGGCCCTGCTCGACCCGCGGACGGGGGCCGACGCGGCCGACGACTGGCGCGACGGGGTCCGCCTGGTCGCGACGTCGTACCGCGAGGTGCTGCTGCGGCACCCGCGGGCGGCGACGTTGATCCTCGACGTGGCGCGCCGGTCGCCGGCCGGGATCGAGGCGTCGATGCGGTTGCTGATGCTGCTGCGGCGCGGCGGCGTACCCGTCCAGCAGCTGCTCGCGACGCACACCGCGATCGTCGGGTACGTCACGGGGTTCTCGCTGCAGCAGGGCGGCGAGGGCCTGATCGGCAACGAGCACCGGAGCATGGCGGCGTACCTCGAGGAGATCGGCGACCCGGAACTCGCCGACGAGTACGCCGAACTCCTCGCCGAACTCACCGCGTCCGAGACACCCGCGACCACGCAGGACGAGGGGTTCGCGCTCGGGCTGGAGGCACTGATCACCGGACTGACCCAGACCATCGGAGCAGCGCATGAGTGACCTGCACGACCTGAGCGCGGTCGAACTCGGCCGCGCGATCGCCGCCGGCGAACTGACCGCCGTCGAGGTGACCGAGCACTACCTGGACCGGATCGAACGCCTCGACCCGACGGTCGGCGCGTTCGTCACCGTCGACCCCGGGCGCGCGCTGGAGCACGCGCGGCAGGTACGCCGGGGCTCGCCGCTCGCGGGCGTGCCGACCGGGATCAAGGACCTGGACCTGACCGCCGGCGTCCGTACGACGATGGGCTCGGCCGCGTTCGCGCAGTACGTACCCGCGGAGGATCAGCCGAGCGTACGGCGGTTGAAGGACGCCGGCGTGGTGGCGCTCGGCAAGACCGCGACGCCCGAGTTCGGGCTGGTCTGCTACACCGAACCGGAGGGCCGGCCGCCGACGCGTACGCCGTGGGACCTCGACCGCTCCCCCAGCGGGTCGTCCGGCGGCGCGGCGGCCGCCGTCGCCGCGGGCCTCGTCCCGTGGGCGCCGGGCAGTGACGGCGGCGGATCGGTGCGTACGCCGGCCAGCACGTGCGGGCTGGTCGGATTGAAGCCGAGCCGCGGGCGGTGCGGTCAGTACGAGGCCGCCGGGTTCAGCGTTCCCGGTCCGCTTACTCGTACCGTCGCCGATGCGGCCGCGGCGCTCGACGTGATGGCCGGTCCGTACGCCGGCGACATGGATCGGGTACCGGTGCCGACGGCAACCTTTCTCGAGCAGGCGCGGCCGATCGGGCGCCGGCTCCGGGTCGCTCGTTGTACGACGCCGATCAACCGGGTGCCGGTGGATCAGGCCTGTCTCGACGCGGTCGAGGTGACGACCCGGCAGCTGCTCGAGCTCGGGCACGAGGTGGAGGAGATCGACTGCCCGTTCCCCGAGGGGATGGACGACCACTTCCTCACGGTCTGGACGGGCGCGGCCGTGAGTCTGCCGCTGCCGCCCGAGGTCGAGCAGGTGTTGCGGCCGATCACGCGGTGGTTCCGGGATCGCGGGCGCGCGCTGTCCGTTGCCGAGTACAACCAGTCGCTGACGTACCTGCGCCAGCTCGCGGTGGCGTCGATCGCGGCGACGGCGGAGTACGACGTGGTGCTGACGCCGACGCTCGCGCAGGTGCCGCGGCGGATCGGTGCGCTGCGCAACGACGACGATCCGGCGGCCGAGTGGGCCGCGATCGCCGCGTTCTCCTCGTTCACGCCGGCGTACAACGTCAGCGGGCAGCCGGCGATCAGCCTGCCGTTGTGCGAGGACGGCGGGATACCGATCGGTGTCCAGTTCGTCGGGCGGCCGTACGACGAGGTCACGCTGCTGCAGCTCGCCGCGCAGCTCGAGGCGGCGATGCCGTGGCGCGGACGGAAGCCGGTGATCTGGTGACCGGCCTGCCGCCCGGCGTACCCGGAGGTCTGGTCCGCGTCGGGCGTCGCGACGTACGGGTCGTCCGGTCGGAAGGTGGCACCGGGCCGCTGGTCGTGTTCGACGCGGGCGCGGGTGCGAGCGCGGACAGCTGGTGGGCCGTCCTGCGGAGGTTGCCGGACGACGTGCGGTGGCTCGCGTACGACCGGCCCGGGCTGCTGTTCACCAGCTACGACCCGGCCGCGGACGACCGGCTGCCGTCGACGATCGCGCGGGACCTGGCGGCGCTGCTCGACGTCCTCGGGGAGACCGGAAAGGTCGTGCTGGTCGGGCATTCCCGCGGCGGGCTGCACGTCCGGGTCTTCGCGGCGCTGTACCCGGAACGGGTCGCCGCGCTGATCCTGGTCGACCCGAGCCACGAGCGGATGCTGGACGGCCGGCAGCGGGTGCTGCTAGGCCTCGTCAACCGCTTTCTGACAGTTTCGGAAAATGTTCCGGCCCTCCGTCCGCTGTGGCTGAAGCAGTTGCTCAAGCCCGAGGTTGTCGGCCCCCTGGGCCTCGCTCCGGATCACGAGCAGGCATTACGTACGGCGTACCTGTCCGACGGCGCGAACCGGGCGAACCGGCTGGAGCTCGGGAACCTCGGCCCGACACTCGAGGAGACCGGGCGGGTCGCGGCGCGGCTGCGGTTGCCGATCACGGTGCTGTCCGGGGCGCCGGTGCCGCCGAGCGACAAGGCGTACCGGCTCCGCGCCCTGATCAACCGGCTGCACGACGAGCTCTGGCAGGAACCAGGGGAACACGTTTTCGTGGACGGCGCCGGGCACCTCGTCCCGATGGACCGCCCGGACGCCGCGGTCGACGCCGTGATCGCGATGGTGCGGAAAGTTTCCTGATCGGCGGTGTCGATTTCCGCCGGGGTCGCTCGACGCAGGGATGTACGACGACCAACCAGGAGGAAACGATGTCGTTCCAGGCGTACTTGGACAAGATCGAGGAGAAGACCGGCAAGACCCCGCGAGAGCTGGTCGACGAGGCCATCGGCCGGGGGTACGGCGCAGCGGACGTCAAGACCGGGACGATCCTGGACTGGCTGAAGGCGGACTACGACCTCGGCCGCGGGCACGGCATGGCGCTGATGCACGTGATCAAGAACGGTGCACAGATCAGCGACAAGCACGTCGGTAGCAACGGCACCCACTCGGACCCGAGCAACATGCTCTGGCTGGACGGCAAGGCGACCAACCCGCTGACCGCCTAGCGCTACGGCAGGCGCGTGGAAAAGCTACGGTAGGCCCGTGGAAAAGAAGTCACCGCGGGACAAGTGGATCACCGTCTACGGCCGCAAGCCGGTGCTGGAGGCGTTGCACGATCCGAAGTTGTCGGTGGCGAAGGTCGTACTCGCCGACAACGCGACCGGCGGTTCGATGCAGGAGATCCTCCGGGCCGCGGAGAGGTACGGGACGCCGGTCGAGCGGGCGACGCCCAGCCGGGTGAAGTGGCTGGCCGGGAACGGCAAGCACGACCAGGGCGTGGTCGCGGACGTGAACGCGCCGCGGATGACGCCGCTGGAGGAGTTCGTCCGGGACCGCGGAAAACGTCCGACCAACGTTTTCCTGCTCGACGGCGTGACCAACCCGGGCAACGTCGGGATGATCCTGCGGACCGCGACCGGCGCCGGGTTCGACGGTGTGATCCTGCCCCGGGCCGGTACGCCGCACGTCGGGCCGCTGGTCATCAAGGCGTCGGCCGGTATCGCGTTCCAGGCGCCGATCGTGAACACCTCGACCGCGAAGGCCGCGGTCGACCTGCTGCGCACCGCCGGGTACCACGTGTACGGGCTGTCGGCGCGGTCGCGGGACTCGCTGTTCCGGACCGAGCTGGCGCCGCGGGCCGTCTACGTGCTCGGCGGGGAAACGAACGGAATCACGGTTTCCACCGATTCCGACCTGCAGATCCCGCTGCACGCCGGTGTCGAGTCGCTGAACGTCGCGGTCGCCGCGGCGATCGTCGCATTCGAGGTCACTAACCGGTGATCTTCTTCGCGAGCGCCTCGGCAGCCTCGCGGGTGTAGGCGCCGGAGATCTGGATCTTGCCGCCGGGAATCGCGGACTGGACGGTCGGGGCGGTGACCACCTGGCCGTGCACGAGGATCGCGAGCTGGTTCGCGGGCGGGTCCTGCTTGGCCAGGCCGGCGGTCAGCTGGCCGAAGAGCTTGGTGCCTTCGGGATCGAGGTCGAGGCTGATGAACCAGGACGTGTTGCCGGGTTCGTAGTCGGCCTTCACCTCGGACACGTGGCTGCCGTCGAGCTCGACCTTGCCGACGGTGTAGACCATGCCCTTGTCGTCGCACGCCGTACCGTCCGTGGCCGGCGTCGGGCAGGTGCCGGACTTGGTGGCGAGGACGCGGCGGAACTCGATGGCCTTCGGGTCGGACGGTTTGGTGTTGACGGCCGGGGATTCCTTGGCGGCCGGTTTGTCGTTGCTGCTGCGGGTCACGAGCAGGACCGCGCCGACGCCGATGATCGCGACGACCAGCACCAAGAGACCGATGACGATCAGCAACGGCCCCCGCGACCGCTGCGGCGGCGGAACCTGATATCCCGGGCCAGGCTGGAAGGGCTGGTACGGCGGTCCGTTCGGCGGTCCCGGGGGCTGCGTCATACCCACATGCTAGGTAAACAGGAAGTCACCGCAGGCGAGCCGCCAGTTGCGCGTTGCGTTCGGCGAAGGGCCGCCACAGCTCCGGCGTCGCCGCGACCCGCTCCCGCGCCGCCGTCTCACCGCACGCGCGCTGCGTCCACGTACACATCCGCCCGGCCCGCAACTCGAACCGCACCAGCACCCCGTCCGCCCACCCGTACACGTCCGCGTCCCGCGGCTCCAGCCACGCCACCTTCTGCTCGGCAACGATCCACTCCAGCGCCTCGATCTCCCCCTGGACCTTCGCCGCGAACTCGTACCGCAACTCCCCCGCCGCCCGGTCCCGCCGGCGTACCAGCTCGGACCGCAACGCGTCGACAGCGGTCGGATCCCGTTCCAGCACAGCGATCGCCGTACGGGCCAACGCCTCCCGATCCTCAGGCCCGATCCCGAACAGCCGCCCGAACTCCTCGGCCGACCCGTCGCCCGAGACGGTGTACTGCAACGGCAGCACCCGGTGCAGTCCGGAGATCGCCTGCCGGATCCGCAGCCCGCCGAGGTACGGCCCGAAGTGCGGCGCCGTACCGGTGACCGTGTGCTCGAACCGCAGCCCGGGCCGCGCGCCGTCGCCGAGCCGGATGTACCCGACCACCTCGGCGCCGCCCTCGGTCCGGTTCCACCGCGGCTTCGAATGCTCCAGCAGATTCCGTTCGAGCCAGGCCGCCTCGTGCTCGGAGTCGCACCAGACCCCTTCGACCCGGGCGACCCGCCGTACCATCCGCGCGAGGTGCGGACGATCGCCGAGATGCGTCCAGTACGACTGCACCCGGCGGCGCAGGTTCCACGCCCGTCCGATGTACAGCACCTTGCCCGCATCGTCCCGGAATCGGTACACCCCCGGACCGGTCGGAAGCTCGCGGACACTGCTGATCATCAGCCCAGTGTGCCTGCTCGGATCGGCCGCGTGATCGTGCGACGGCGGGTTGGCCACGAATGCTCGCCGGGTCTTGCGCGGCGTCGTACCGAAGCGTCATTCTGACGGGCGATCCGGGTGTCTGCAGGGGGCTGTGGGGACAGACGACGGAGTTCGGGCCTGGGGGGCTTCGTGAGGAAAACTGCCCAGTGGCTGCGCTGCGCGCTGCCCTTTGTGTGTGCCGTTCTGCTGTTGCCGCTCGTCGTGATCACGCCGGCACGCGCCGCGGTCACGCCGTCCGGTTTCAGTGAGCAGGTCGTGTTCAGCGGCCTGACGAATCCGACGAACGTCGTGTTCTCGCCGGACGGTCGCGTGTTCGTGGCCGAGAAGAGCGGCTTGATCAAGGTCTTCAGTTCGCTCGACGACCCGAACCCGAAGGTGTACGCCGACCTGCGCACCGAGGTCTACAACTACTGGGACCGCGGGCTGCTCGGAATCGCGCTGCATCCCAACTTCCCAACGGATCCGCGCATTTACGTGCTGTACACGCACGACGGGCTGATCGGCGGCCCGACGCCGAAGTGGGGTACGCCGAACACCGATGCGGACCCGTGCCCGTCGCCGCCCGGCCCGACCGCGCGCGGCTGCCTGGCCAGTGCGCGACTCTCGGTGCTGAACGCGAACGGTGCGGAGCAGGTGCTGGTCGAGGACTGGTGCCAGGTGTTCCCGAGTCACTCGATCGGCTCGATCGAGTTCGGCCCGGACGGGATGCTGTACGCCGGTGGCGGAGACGGCGGGAGCTTCAACTACATCGACTACGGGCAGAACAGCAACGCGCCGTCGAGCCTCTCGCCCGACAATCCGTGCGGTGACGGGCCGGCGCCGGTCGGTGCAACGTTGACCCCACCAACGGCCGAAGGCGGCGCGCTGCGGGCGCAGGACCTCCGGACGCCGAACGACCCGACCACGCTGGACGGTTCGATCATCCGCATCGACCCGGACACCGGACAGGCCGCGCCGGGCAATCCGCTGATCAACAGCGCGGACCTGAACGCCCGCCGGATCGTCGCGGAGGGGCTGCGCAACCCGATGCGGTTCACGTTCCGTCCGGGGACGAACGAGCTGTGGATCGGCGACGTCGGGTACTCGACCTGGGAGGAAATCGACCGGATCACCGACCCGAAGGCGGGCGTCACGAACTTCGGCTGGCCGTGCTACGAAGGCCCCGCGCAGCAACCCGGGTTCGCGGGCGCGAAGCTCAATATCTGCCAGAACCTGTACGCCGCCGGCCCGTCCGCGGTCGCGGCGCCGTACTACGCGTACAAACACAGCGACCAGGTCGGGAAAACGTGTTCGACCGGAAGTTCCTCGATCTCCGGAATGTCCTTCTACAAGGGCGGAAACTACCCCGCGCAGTACGACGACGCACTGTTCTTCACCGACTACAGCCGTAAGTGCACGTGGGCGATGATGCCCGGCAGCAACGGTCTGCCGGATCCCGCGAACATCCAGCTGTTCGCTTCGGGGTACGGCGCGACGCGGCTGCAGAGCGGGCCGGGCGGCGACCTGTTCGCGGTGGACTACGACAACGGCCGGATCCTGCGGTACGTGTACAACGGGACGAACAACCCGCCGACCGCGATCATCCACGCCTCCCCGGCGAGCGGGCCGACGCCGCTGACCGTGACCTTCGACGCGACCGCCTCGAACGACGCCGACCGCGATCCGCTCACGTACGCGTGGGACCTGGACGGCGACGGCCTGTACGACGACTCGACGGCGGCGACCGTACAGCACACGTACACAACCGCCGGAACGGTGACCGCGCGGTTGCGGGTGTCGGACGGGAAGACGTCGAGCACCACGTCGATACAGATCAACGTCGCGAACACGGCGCCGACCGCGCTGATCACCTCGCCCGGTCCGGCGACGACCTGGAAGGTTGGTGACACCATCAACTTCTCCGGGTCCGCGACGGATCCCGAGCAGGGCACGTTGCCGGCGTCGGCGCTGACCTGGACGCTGATCATGCACCACTGCCCGAGCGACTGCCATACGCACACGATCACGTCGCTGACGGGGGCGAGCGGGTCGTTCACGGCGCCGGACCACGAGTATCCGTCGTACCTGGAGCTCAGGCTGACGGCGACGGACGCGGAGGGGCTGACCGATACGAAGAGCGTGCGGCTGGATCCTCAGACGGTCGTAACGACGTTGAAGACCTCACCGGCCGGGTTGCCGGTGACGTTCCTGGACAAGAGCGGGCCGAGTCCGCTCGGCGGGACGACGATCGTGGGGTCGAGCGTTTCGGTGGCGGCCGATCCGCTGCAGACGGTCGCGAACAAGATCTACCGGTTCGGGCTGTGGTCGGACGGCGGGGCGCGGGACCACAACCTGGTGGCGCCGGCGACCCCGACGACGTACACGGCGCAGTACGCCGCGAAGCGGAACCTCGCCCGGTCTGCCGTTGCCTCCAGCACCTACCTTGCCGGGCGGGAGGCGTCGAAGGCGCTGGACGGGTCGATGGGTACGGCGTGGTCGAGCGCGCGGGCCGATCCGCAGTGGTACCGGGCCGACCTCGGGTCGGTGCAACTGGTGAACCGGGTGCTGCTGAACTGGTTGTCGACGGCGTACGCGAAGTCGTACCAGATCCAGGTGTCCGGCAGCGGACGCTCCTGGAAAACGGTTTCGGCAACTGTTTCCGGGGACGGCGGGACGGACAACGTGACGTTCTCGCCGATCTACGCGCGGTACGTGCGGATCGTGATGACGAAGCGGGCCGTTGCCGGGAGCTACTACTCACTGTGGGAGTTCGGCGCGTTCGGCGACACCGGTCCGAGCGTGGGGATCGGCGGCCAGTGCATCGACGTGTACCGCGCGCTGACCGCGGACGGTACGCCGACGACGCTGTACACCTGCAAGGGCACCACGAACCAGCAGTGGACGCCGGCCCTCGACGACGGCACCCTACGGTCAATGGGCAAGTGCCTGTCGGCCCGCGGTACGACGTTGCGCACGCCCGCCGTGCTGTGGACCTGCGACGGTTCGGCCGGTCAACGGTGGATGCCGCAGGCAAACGGTGCGCTGGTGAACGCGGCGTCCGGGATGTGTCTGGACGCGGCCGGTGCTTCCGCCGCGAACGGTACGCAGCTGATCGTCTACACGTGTAACAACGGGGTGAACCAACGCTGGGCGCTGCCGTAATTCGATCGTGCCGATACGGTCCAGCCGCCTATCGTTCGAGGCATGGGTGAGGGATGGGCGGAGGACGGGTTCGGCGCTGTCGCGGACACGTTCGCGGAGAACTTCACGTTGTTCCCGGAGCTCGGGGCGGCGGTCACCGTGTACTCCGGCGGCCGCAAGGTGGTCGAGCTCTGGGACGGCGAGGCAGCACCGGGGAGGACCTGGTCGGCGGAGACCGTGGTGCCGGTGTTCTCGTGCGCGAAGGGGCTCGTGGGTGTCGTCGTACACCTGCTGGCGCAGGAGGGGCGGCTGGACCTGGACGCTCCGATCGGGACGTACTGGCCGTCGTTCAATGCCCACGGCAAGGAGAACATCAGCTGCCGGATGGTGCTCGGGCACCGCGCCGGGATACCGGTGCTGGACAAGACGCTGACGTTCGCCGAGATCGCGGCCTGGGACCCGGTGATCACGGCGATCGAAGACCAGCAGCCGTTGTGGGAACCAGGGTCGACGTACGAGTACCACGGGCATGTGTTCGGGTTCGTGCTCGGCGAGGTGGTACGACGGATCACCGGGCAGCTGCCGGGCGCATACTTCCGGACGGTGATCGGCGATCCGCTCGGGTTGCAGGCGTGGATCGGGCTGCCGGCGACGGAGCTGCCGCAGCTCGCGCGGCTGGCGGAGGCGGACAGCCGGCCGGCGGCGCTGGACCCGGAGCACCTGCTGATGCGGATCGTGACGATGAACGGGGCGCTGGAGTTTCCCGGTCTCGACGACCCGCACGGGTGGAACGATCCGGCGCTGCTCGGAATGGAGCTGCCCGGTGCCGGCGCGGTCGCGTCGGCGAGCGGGCTGGCCGGGACGTACGCGGCGGCGATCACCGGGCTCGACGGTGCGCCGCCGATGCTCTCGACCGCGACCGTCGACGATGCGTTGCGTGAGGTGTCGTCCGGTACCGGGTTCCTGGGGTTCGACGGTGGCGCGCGGTGGGGCTCGGGCTTCCTGCTCGACTCGCCGTTCCGCCCCACGCTCGGCCCGCGCAGCCTCGCGAACGACGGCGCGGGCGGGCAGTTCGCGTTCGCGGACGACGAGTTCGGCATCGCCTTCGCCTACACCGCGAACCGCATGATCGGTCACGGCGATCCACGCGCCACCCGCCTCGTCACCGCTCTCAAGACCGCTTGTCCAGGCACAACGCGGTGATCCAGGCCGAGCCGAGGACGACGGCGAGGTCGAACGCGATGATCGTCGGCCGGCTGCCGGCGCCGGCGCTCAGTCCGGCGAACGCGCCGAAGAACAGCACGCCGGTGATCGTGGAGAAGCGCGCGAAGGTACGGCGGCCCAGCGCGCGGTAGTGCGCCGCGAACACGAGGCAGGCCGCGATCAATCCGGAGAAGCCGATCGTGCCGGCCACGAAATGCCCCATGCCGCGGGCGCTGATCTCGGCGTAGTCGGTCGGCGTACCGACCGGGAAGCCCGCGCCGGGATCGGCTGGGAACGCGGCCGCGAGCAGCAGCCCGAACCCATAGATGCCCGGCAGCCAAGGGCCCCACACGCGTCCCCGCGCGGACCTGGCGCAGGCGGAGCGGAGTCCGAACGCCGCGCCGATGCACAGCAGCCCGCACACGACGAAGTTCAGCGTCTGGATCCAGCCCGGCCCGCCGTTCGCGAGCATGCTCGCGGGATGCCGGGTGATGTCGAATCCCTTGCGTGTGAACGCCTGGATCAACCACACCGCGACGTACAGCGGCCCGGCGACCGCACCGCCGGTCAGCAGGACCCGGGTGGGGACGCGAGTGGTCGGAACCGTCACTGTAGTCATGTCACTTGCCTTTCCGAAGACGTTGTCGTCATCTCTGCGTCGAGCGGTTCGCACCGGAATCGACCGACCGGGACGAAATAGCCCGGTGGTTTGTGATGTGGGCTTGTTCACGTCACATGTGGTGAGCGGCGGACGTCAGGTGTTTGTTCGATGAGGGCAAACGCGAAGGAACGTCATGACTGCAGTGGTCGAAGGATTTGGTGGGCAGATCGTCGGGCCGCAGGACGCGGAGTACGAGGCGGCGAGCCGGACCGTGCTGGTTTCCGGCAGCCCGGAATACGTGTTCCGGCCGACGGGCGTGGACGACGTACGGAAGGCCGTGCGGTACGCCGTGGACAGCGGGCTGCCACTCGCGGTGCGGGGTGGCGGGCACGCGTTCGCGGGGTTCGGGACGAACGACGGCGGGGTGGTGATCGACCTGTCCGGCCTGGCCGGGATCGAGGTCGTCGACAAGGACCGTCACGTGGTGCGGATCGGCGGCGGCGCCACCTGGGGACAGGTCGCGGCCACGCTGGCGCCGCACAACCTGGCGATCTCGTCGGGTGACACGAAGAGCGTCGGCGTCGGCGGGCTGACGCTGAGCGGCGGGATGGGGTGGAAGGTCCGCAAGTACGGGCTCGCGCTGGACAGCCTGCTCGCGGTGGAGCTGGTCACGGCCGCGGGCGACGTACTGCGGGCGTCCGCGGACGAGAACCCCGATCTGTTCTGGGCGGTCCGCGGTGGCGGCGGGAACTTCGGGGTCGTGACCGCGTTCGAGTTCGCGGCGCACCAGACCACCGATGTCCACTTCGGGAAACTGATGTTTCCTGCGGAGGAAATCGCTGTCGTGCTGCCCCGGTGGGCGGAGTACCAGCGAACGGCACCGGCCGAGCTGACCTCGATCGCGACGTTCGCGAACCCGTTCCTCGGTGGTCCGGAAGCGCCGCTGCAGATCGAGGTCGTGTACGACGGTGACGACCCGGACCTGGCCGCGCAGGCGATCGACCCGATCCGCGACCTGGGCACATTGCTCGAGGACGACGTCACGCTGACGCCGTACGCCGAGGTGCTGGTGGACGGTGCGGTGCCGCCGCCAGGGATCCAGCTCGTGACCCGGAGTGCCTTTGTCGACAAGGATTCCGCGCCCGAAGTACTGCGGATCCTCGCCGCGGCCGGTACGTCGCAGGGTGCGCCGATCATCGCCGTGCGCAGCCTCGGTGGTGCGGTCGCGCAGGTCGCCGAGGACGCGACGGCGTACGCGCACCGGCAGGCGGACCTGATGTTCGCGACGACCACGATCGGCCCGCCGCCGGTGATCGAGGCGACCCGGCCGGCCCGCGAGCAGCTGTGGGAAACGCTGCGTCCGCACGTAAACGGCGCGTACGCGAACTTCCAGTCCGACGACGACGCCACAGCGATCTACCCGGCCGCGACGTACCAGCGGCTGGCTGAGATCAAGCGGAAATACGATGCGGAAAACGTGTTCGCGGGCAACCACAACGTGCGGCCGGTATGAGCAAGGTCTGGTTCGTCACCGGTTCGTCGCGCGGTCTCGGTCGCGCGTTCGTCGAGGCCGCCCTGTCCCGCGGGGACAAGGTGGCTGCGACGGCGCGGAAGGACCTGACCGAGCTGACCGAGCAGTACGGCGACGCCGTACTGCCGCTGGTCCTCGACGTCACCGACAAGGCGGCCGTTTTCGCAGCCGTCGAACAGGCGCACGCGTACTTCGGCCGGCTCGACGTGATCGTGAACAACGCCGGCTACGGCCTGTCCGGCGCCGTCGAGGAACTGGACGAGCGGCAACTGCGCGACCAGCTGGAGACGAACTTCTTCGGTCCGCTCTGGGTCGTCCAGGCCGCGCTGCCCTTGCTGCGGGACCAGGCCGACGGCCGCGTCATCCAGGTGTCGTCGGTGGCCGGTCTGCTCGGGCTTCCGCTCGGCGCGGCGTACTGCGCGTCGAAGTGGGCACTCGAAGGACTGAGCGAAGTACTCGCCCAGGAGGTCGCGGGCTTCGGCGTCAAGGTCACGATCCTCGAACCCGGCGGCTACGCGACCGACGGCGTCACCGGCGGCGTGCAATCGGCGCCGAACCCGCTGTACGACGACCTGCGCGACGCGTTGACGGCGTACGTCGCCGCCGCCGACTTCGGCGACCCGGCCGCCGCCGGCCGCGCGATCCTCGAACTCGCCGACACCCCGAACCCACCACTGCGGATCTTCTTCGGCACGCAGGGCTACCCGATGGCCCAGCAGACCTACGCCGACCGCCTGAAGACCTGGGCCGACTGGCAGGACCTGTCGGTCAAGGCGATGTAGCTTCCCGATGCAGCCCGACCGCGACGACGATGATCGCGACCGCCAGCAGCTCCGCCGGACGCGGGAACTGGCGCAGTACGACGGCACCGATCACCGTCGCCGTGGCGGGCAGCAACGCCAGCATCAACGCGAACGTGGACCGCTTCAGCCGCGCCATCGCGAGCTGATCGGCGACGTACGGAATCACCGACGAGCACACCCCGACGCCGACGGCCGCGCCGAGCAGCCGAAGGTCGGTGAACGCCGGGACCGCGGCCCACGCGCCGACCGGTAGCGCGAGCACCGTCGCGGTCGCCATCGCCAGCGCCAGACCGTCGATCCGGCGCAGCCCGGCGGCGCGCGACACGCGGTGGCCGAGGACGACGTACCCCGCGAAGAGGATCGCGTTGAGCGCGGTGAACACCAACCCGATCCAGTCGTGCGACAGACGGATGTCGGTCAGCAGGTAGACCCCGATCACGGCCAGCAGGACGGCCAGCAGGTTCCGCGAGCTCCGGACCGCGATCGCCGCGAGCACGATCACCGGTGCGAACTCGGCGGCCGCGACCGTACCGAGCGGGATCCGGTCGATCGCCAGGTAGAAACAGCAGTTCATCACCGCGAGTACGGCGCCCCACGCGACCACGAGCCGTCGGTTGCCCCGGTCGAGGATCCGCCAGGCCCGCCACGGCCGCCGCCAGGCCGCGAAGATCAGCCCGGCCGCGGCGATCCGCAACCACGCCACACCGAGCGGCGCGATCCGCGCGAACAACAGCACGGCCAGCGCCGGTCCCAGGTAGTGGAAGACGGCGCTGACGACGAAGTACGCCTACGGTGGCACGGTCCTGCGCACGCGATCCACAGTAGGAATCACGATGCCGAACGACCATGCCGTTTCGGAAAACGTTTTCGCGTCTGGATTTCCGGAACGGAAAATGACCCCGCGGTCCCGGGATACTGCGCGCATGCGTCGATCAGGAATACTCGCTGCGCTCGCCCTGCTGCTGGCGGTCTCACCGCTGACGGCGTACGCGAAGACGGAGGCGGTGACGGTGAAGACCCTGACGTTCAACATCCACCACGGCGCGGGTATCGACGGCAAGCTGAACCTCGAGCGGGTCGCGAAGGCGATCGAGGCGTCCGGCGCCGACCTGGTCGGGCTGCAGGAGGTCGACAGGTTCTTCGACGCGCGCAGCAACTGGGTGGACCAGCCGTCCTGGCTGGCGACGCGCTTGAAGATGAACTACGTCTTCGCCGCCAACCTGGACTGGGATCCCGCCGAGCCGGGCAAGCCGCGCCGGCAGTACGGGACGCTCGTGCTGTCGAAGTACCCGATCGTCGACTCGCGCAACATGCTGCTGCCGCTGCATCCCGGCAGCGAGCAGCGCGGGCTGCTGGAGACGCTGATCGACGTGAACGGCACGCCGCTGCGCTTCGCCGACACGCACCTGACCACGCTGAACGACGGCGAACGCGTCGAGCAGGTGAACGCGATCGTCGGGCTGCTGAAGGACGCGCCCGAGGCGACGCTGCTCGTCGGCGACCTGAACGCCGTACCGACGTCGGCCGAGGTGAAGACGCTGACGGCGTACTGGACCGACACCTGGCGGGAGAAGGGGCTCGGGCTCGGGTTCACCAACCCGGTTCCGTTGCCGACCAAGCGGATCGACTACCAACTGCACAGTGCGCAACTGGTAGCCACCGCCGTGTCGGTCCCGCTCAGGTTCGCTTCGGACCACTACCCGGTCGCGGCCACCTACACGCTGAGCTGACGCTCGTACGCCTCTGCCGGCCAGGAGGCCGCGGTCTTCGTGACGAGCCGGGCGCCGAGACGTTCGTAGAAGCGGTGGCCGGCGGTGTTCTCCACGCGCAGGCCCCAGCCGATCGGGAGCCGTTCCGGCAGCGCGATCCGGGCCAGTGCCAGCATCAGCTGCCGACCGACGCCGGCGTCCCGGAACGGCTTGCGGACATAGAGATCGTCGAGCGCGAACTGGTCCCCGCCGACCCACAGGTACGGGCGGCGGAGCGCGGAAACGTACCCCGCGACCGCGCCGTCGACGGACGCGATCAGCACGATCACGTCGCCCCGCTCCAGGAACTCCTCCCAGTCCGCGACCTCGGCCGTCACGTACGCGCGCTGATCCTGGTAGGCCGCCAACTCCCCCAGCATCGTCAGCACGATCTCGGCGTCCGTGCTCTCCGCACGGCGAATCTCAATGGACATGAACCGGCTCCCCTGACGACTTGAACGACGGTACGACGACCAACGTCAACGCCGCGGCCACCGCCGCCGTGACGGCCGCGAACGTGAACCCGCGCGTGAACCCGGTCGTCACGGTCCCCGCGAGGCTCGCCGCCGCGACACTCGACACCACCGCGACCCCGAGCGACGCACCGAACTCGTGGAACGTACTCAGGATGCCCGACGCCAGCCCCGCCTCATGGTGCTCGACCTGCGCGAACGTCGTGGTCGACGAGGCAACGAACGCGGCGCCGAGCCCGATCGTCCCGACCGCCATCCCGCTCACGACCACGGCCGCGCCGTCCCACAGCGCCGGAGCCGCGACACCGAGCGCGGTCAGCAGGAACCCGGTGATCGCGATCGGCCGCGCGCCGGCCTTGCCGACGAGCTGCCCGGCCAGATGGGCGCCGACGATCGCGGCGACCGCCACCGGGAGGAACAGCAGGCCGGTCCGCAGAGCGCCGTACTGCTTGAAGTGCTGGAGGTAGAACGAGCCGAGGAAGAACATCGAGATCATCAGCGCGGTCGCGACCAGGATCATCAAGGTGCCTGAGGCAACAGATCGGCGAGCGAGGATCCGCAGGTCCATCAACGGCGACCGGACGGTGCGCTGCACCCAGGCGAACCCGCCGTACAGGACGAGTGCGCCGGCCAGGGTCCCCAGCGTCGCGACGGACAACCAGCCGCGGTCGCCGGCGTTGATCAGCGCGTAGATCGCCGTACCGGTGCCGGCGGTCACGAGCAGTGCGCCCGGCACGTCGAGGCGGCCCTGGCGCTCGCCCGGTACGTCGGACGGGAGCATCCGGAGCAGCAGCGCGAACACGACCAGGCCGATCGGCAGGTTGATGTAGAACACCCACTGCCAGCCGGGTCCGGCGGTCAGCAGGCCGCCGAGCAGGACGCCGATCGCGGACCCGCCACCGCCCATCGCCGACCAGATGCCGAGCGCCTTGTTTCTTTCCTGTCCGGAAAACGTTTTCGTCACCACGGAAAGCGCTGCCGGGGACAGCATCGCAGCGCCGATCCCCTGCGCGACACGCCCGCCCAGCAGTACTTCGGGGCCGTGCGCGAGACCGGTGACCAGCGAGGCCAGCGTGAACACGGCGAGCCCGGCGAGAACGACGCGCCGGGAACCGAACAGGTCGGCTGCGCGACCGCCGAGCAGCATCAGGCCGCCGAACATCAGCGTGTACGCACTGACCACCCAGGTCAGCGTCGCGCGCTGCAGGTGCAGGTCGGTCTCGATGTTGGGCAGCGCGATCGCGACCACGGTCACGTCGAGGATCAGCATGAACTGCGCGACGGCGAGCAACCCCAGCAGCCGCCACCGCCGGGGGTCGGGTGAATTCATGGTCTCGTCCTTAAGTTGAACAGGTATGTACGAGTTGAAGGTAACCCGTACACTGCTGTTCGACAAGAGGAAGTCGTACACTGATGTTCGAGATCAAGGAGGACGGATGCCGGCGACCACCAAACGAGCGGACGCGCAGCGCAACATCGACGCGATCCTGACCGCCGCCGCGGACTGCCTGAGCCGCAACCCGGCCGCGAGTACGTCGGAGATCGCGAAGGCGGCCGGCGTCGGACGCGTGACGCTGTACGGGCACTTCCCGTCCCGCGCCGAGCTGCTCGACGCGGTGTTCGTGCGGGCGATCGCGACCGGCGAGGAGGCGCTCGGGCAGGTCGACCTGACCGGCGACCCGCGCGCTGCGCTGATCCGGCTGATCGAGACGAGCTGGCAGCTGGTGGACAGGTTCCGGACGTTGCTGATCGCGGCTCAGGAGGTGCTGCCGCCGGCGCGCGTCCGGGAACTGCACGCCGACCCGATGACCCGGGTCGAGCGGCTGCTGGAACGCGGGCGGTCCGAGGGCGCGTTCCGTACCGACCTGCCGACGGCGTGGCTGGTCAGCATCATGCACAACGTGATGCACGGCGCCGCCCACGAGATCCAGGCCGGGCGGATCACCTCCGCCGAGGCAGCGCCGTACATCACCGCGACGCTGCTGGCGGCGTACACACCGCCGGGCGAGCGCGTCGCGGTCTGACTACTCGAGCCAGATCGTCTCGAACGTCGGGTTCGCGTGGATGTGGACGGCCTCGTAACCACCCGGCCCGGTGCGGAACTTGTGCGGCGTGTCCGCCGGCACCACCAGGATCTGCCCCGCCGACCCGACGATCTCCTCGCCGTCCACGGTGAACGTCGCCGAACCGCGCCGGACGATGAAGGTCTCGGCGTACGGATGCTTGTGCAGCCGCGGCCCGACACCCTCCTTCGTCGTCGACTCCAGAATCAGCGAAACCCCGGCACCACCCGGCAGCTCGGTGTAGTTCTCGGTCCAGTCCTCACCGTCGGCGCGCCCGTCGGCCCGGCTGATCACCGCGGCCCCCGACTTCGCAATCTCCGTCATGCCACCCTCCTCGGTCGATCCAGCCCACCGTAACCGCGTCCCGGCCCGCGCACATCAGGTTTCTCCCTGATGCAGGATTGGGCCATGGACCTCACCCGGACCTTCACCGACACGCAGTACGCGCACGCCCTCGAGTCGTGGGTCTTCCTCGACCTGGAGGGAAAGGTCCCGCTGTTCACGTCGCCGTTCGGGGACGTGTTCTTCCAGGCGGCGGACGGGTTCTGGTGGCTGGACACGCTCGAGGGCACGCTGACCCGGCCGTGGACGAGCGCGCAGGAGTTGGAGCGGGAGCTCAACACCGCGGACGGGCAGGACCAGTACCTGCTGGCCGGGCTCGTGTTCGGCGCCGTCGACGAGGGCGTCGTACCGTCCGGGGACCAGGTGTACTCGTTCACCCACCCGCCGCAGCTCGGCGGCGAGATCGCGCTCGACAACCTCGAAGTACTGGACTTCGTCGTGTCGCTGAACATCCTCGGCCAGATCCACACGCAACTCCGCGCCCCTTAGGGTGTTGCGCATGCCGCTGTACTCCTTCGAAGGCAAGCGCCCGACCGTGCACCCCGACGCGTGGATCGCCCCCACCGCAACCCTCGTCGGCGACGTCGTCGTCGAAGCCGGGGCCTCCATCTGGTACGGCGCAGTGATCCGCGCCGACCTCGGCACCATCACGATCCGCGCCGGCGCCAACATCCAGGACAACACCGTCATCCACGTCGGCCACAACGGCTGCGAAATCGGCCCGAACGCCACCGTCGGCCACCAGTGCCTCGTCCACGACTGCACCATCGGCGAACAAGCCCTCGTCGGCAACGGCGCCATCGTCCTCGACGGCGCCGTCATCGGCAAACGCTCGCTGGTCGCCGCGGGATCCACCGTCACGCCCGGCGCCGTCGTACCCCCGGAATCCGTCGCGATGGGCAGCCCCGCCAAGAAAATCATCCCGCTCGACGGCACCGCCAAACTCTTCGTCGACCACAACGCCGCCGTCTACCACGCCTTGGCCGAACGGCACGCCGCTACGGTCGAACAGGTCGAGCCGTGATCGACGCCTTCGCGAAGGCTTACCTGCATGACGCGCTGCGGTCGGTGCGTGAATCGCTGGTCGGCACGGTGGTGGGGTTGTCCGAGTACGACGTACGGCGGCCGCTGACGCATACCGGCACGAACGTGCTCGGGCTGATCAAGCACCTCACCCTTACTGAGGCTCGCTATCTCGGCGAGGTCTTCGGCCGCCCGTATGCGGATCCGCTTCCTGGCTACACCGATCCCGGGTACGCGAACCGCCATTACCTGTGGGTGCGCGAGCACGAGACTCGCGCGGAGATCCTCGGGAACTACCACCGCGCCTGCGCCCACGCCGACGCGACGATCGAGGCCCTGCCGATCGACGCCAGCGCCACAGTCCCGTGGTGGCCGCGTCCTGACGTGATGCTGTTCAACGTCCTCGTCCACGTCCTCACCGAAACCAACCGCCACACAGGACATGCCGACATCCTCCGCGAACAACTCAACACCGGAGCCGACGCCGATCCGAGTATTGATTGGGTGGGGCATTGGGCACAGATAGAAGAGGCCGCCCGCGCCGCTGAGCAGTAGAACCACCTCACGTTGCGGGGCGAGGCGGGGCGCGCTGAGGGACTGGATCTCTTCAGCCCCCGCGCGTGCTGCGCACCTCCTCTGGTCGCTGCGCTCCCGCTCCTGCTACGCGCGCTCCCATCCACGTGCTGCGCGCGCTCCCACCACCTGCTGAGCGCCGGCCTATTGCCCGCTGGCGCGGGCGACTTGCGAGCTGGCGCTCGCGAGCGACTGCATAAGCAGGAGTGGCGCGTGAGGCAGCTGGTGGTGTGCGGTTGCTGCAGGGCAGGTGCGCTGAAGGAATCAAACGAGGCTCCGCCCGCGGGCGACTGCACACGCAGAGCTGCCGCGTGAGGATGCACCTCCTGAGCTGGCGGATGTGTACCAGCGGCACCTGAACGGGCGCCGGGCGTGACTGGGCCTACCCCGTGGTGGCGGACGACAAGCTATGACCTGTTCACACCCCCCAGGAGGTGTCGTCCGACCACCGTTGTCGCCAGATCGCCGGTGCTGCAGCACCCGAAGGCCGACCACATCCGCTCCTTCAGCACCCCGCCTGTCCCCACCACTGCAGGAACCACCCACCACCAGCGACCTCACGCACCACCTCTGCTTATCCAGCCACCCGCGAGCGCCAGCTCGCAGATCACCCGCGGCAGCGGGCTATTCCCCGGCGGCAGCCGGGCGCATCCCGGCACCGAGCCGGTGCGCGGGTGGGAGCGCGCACAGCAGGCGTGGGAGGGAGCGGAGCGCCCGAAGTACCTGCGGAGCACGCGGGGCTAACCACATCCACTCCTTGTAACACCCGCCTGCCCCCCACAGCTCCAGCAACCACCCACCAGCAGCTTCAGGCACCACCTCCGCCTATGCAGTCACCCGCGAGCGGCAGCTCGCAGATCGCCCGCGGTAGCGGGCAGAAGGCCGGCGCTAAGCCGGCGGGGTGGGTGGGAGCGCGGAGCAGGAGCGGGAGGGAGCGAAGCGTCCGGAGCACCTGCGGAGCACGCGGGGGGCTAACCACATCCACTCCTTGCAACACACCCGCCTGCCCCCACAGCTCCAGCAACCACCCACCACCAGCAGCCCCACGCACCACCTCCGCCTACGCAGTCACCCGCGAGCGCCAGCTCGCAAATCGCCCGCGGCAGCGGGCAAGTCCCCGGCGGCAGCCGGGCGCATCCCGGCGCCAAGCCGGCGGGGTGGGTGGGAGCGCGCGGAGCAGGAGCGGGAGGGGAGCGCAGCGACCGGAGCACCTGCGGAGCACGCGGGCGACCCGTCCAACAGCGGGATCGACTTCCCGGACGCCGCAGCGGGCCGGCGCGGATGCCGCCGTACTGCGGATGATCACATGCAGTCCCTCAGCACCCCCGCACCTTCACCACACCCGCACCTCACCACACCCGCCTGTCCCTTGGCCTCGTACGCCCAGCGTCCTCACGTTCGCCAGGTGTAGCGGCGTTCGGGGCGGCCGGTGGTGCCGTATCGGAGTGTTACCTCGGCTTGGCCTTGGGTGGTGAGGTATTCGAGGTAGCGGCGGGCGCTGACGCGGGAGATGCCGATGAGTTCGGCGCATTCGGCGGCGGAGAGGTTGTCGGGGGTGTTGCGGAGGGCGGTGGTGACGAGGTCGGTGGTTTCTTGGGACAGGCCTTTGGGGAGGCGGTTGGTGAGGGGGCGGGCGGGGGCGAGGACGCGGTCTACGTCGGCTTGTGAGGTGACCTGGGACGGGATGCTGGCGCGCCGCCGGGCGTACTCCTGCAGCCGCAATCGGAGGTCGTCGAAGCCGAAGGGTTTCAGCAGGTAGTTGACGACGCCTTGGCGGACGGCGCCGCGGACGGCGTCGGCTTCGCGGGCGGCGGTGATGACGAGGATGTCGACGGACGGCTGGACGGCGCGGAGGCGGGCGATCAGGTCCAGCCCGAAGACGTCCGGGAGGTACAGGTCGAGCAGTACGAGGTCCGGGGTCAGCGTTTCCAGCGCGGTGACGGCGGCGTCGCCGGAGTTCGCGGTGCCGACGACTTCGAAGCCGTCGACGCGGTCGACGAAGCCGCGGTGGATGCGCGCGACCATGAAGTCGTCGTCGACGACGAGGACGGTGATCATCGGGCTCCTTCCGGCGTTCGTTGGGTGGACATCCGGGCGATGAACGCGGCGCCCCCGGTGGCCGGGCTGGTGACCGCGACCTCGCCGCCGCGGCGCCGGCAGATCATCCGGGTCATCGCGAGCCCGATCCCGCGTTCGCCTTCGGCGGCGGCCTTGGTGGTGAACCCGTGCGCGAACACCTCCTGCGCGAGTTCGGGCGCGACCCCGGGCCCGGAGTCCCGTACGACGATCTCCACGCTGGCGGCGTCCTGCCGCAGTTCGACTTCGACCCACGCGGGCGACAGCGGCGTACCGGACTGGGCCGCGGCGTCGACGGCGTTGTCGACGAGGTTGCCGAGGACGGTCGCGATGTCGGCGGACAGTGCCGGGTCGAGGCGGAGCAGGGTGGTCCGCTCGGACACCCGGAGTTCGACGCGGCGTTCGGCAGCGAGCGAGGACTTCGCCATCAGCAGGGCGGCGACGGTGGTGTCGTGGACCCGCCGGGTCACGGTCAGGTCGAGCGATTCACGATAGCGGTTGAGCGCGCCGACGTACGTGACGACCTCGTCGTACTCGCCGATCTGGATCAGTCCGGAGATCGTGTGCAGCTGGTTCGCGAACTCGTGGGTCTGGGCCCGCAGCAGCTCCGCGGACGAGCGGAACGACCCGAGCTCCCGTTCCAGCTGGGCGAGTTCGGTCCGGTCGCGCAGCGTGGTCACGGAGCCGAGCGACCGCCCGTCCTTGACGACGCTCATCCGGTTCATCACCAGCACGCGGCCGCGCCGTACGACGACCGCGTCGCGGGCCTCGTCGTCGCCGGACAGTACCTCGCGCAGGCGCCCCTCGATCCCGAGTTCACGCAGGGACTTCCCGACCGCGTCCGCCGGCAGGTCGAGCAGCCGCCGGCCGACGTCGTTCACCAGCGTCACCCGCAGATGGGGGTCCAGGGCAACGACTCCCTCGGCGAGCCCGTACAGCATGGCTTCCCGGTGTTCGGCCAGTCCGGCGATCTCGCGCGGCTCGAGCCCGAGCGTCTGCCGCTTGATCCGCCGGGCGAGCAGCCATGACCCGAGCAGCCCGAGGACGCAGGCGATGCCGAGATAGATCGCCAGGTACGACGACGCGCCGCGCAGCCGCTGCAGTACGGATGGTGACCGCTCGCCCACCATCACTGTCCCGATCTGGTCGCCCAGCGTCCCGTCCGGGCCGTTCGCTCCCCTGCCTTCGCTGAGCACCGGGACCTGCGCGACCAGTTCGCCGCCCAACCGGCCGGACCAGCCGCGACCTTGGGCAACCTCGGGGATACCGAGCGTGAGCCGCGTTCCGATCAGCGTCGGGTTGGTTGCCGCGATCACCTTTCCGTTGGCGTTCGCGACCGTGATCGAGCTGACGCCGGACTGCGCGAGGCTGGTCTGCAAGGTCGGCGCGAGCATCTCCGCGGGTGCCGGGTTCCGGATGTTGAACCGCAACGCCGGGCTGGACGACAGCTGTTCGGCGAGCAGTGTCACCCGGCGGCCCTCGACGCGGTTGAAGGTGGCGGCGGACTGCGCGAGCGAGACCGCGGCGACCGCGACCAGCACGATCACCACGATCGCCAGCTGCAGCACGAGCAGCTGCCCGGCCAGCGTCGGCCGTCTGCCGAGTCGTACCGCCATCTTCACCTCCCTACGTGTCCTGCCGCATGATCACCGTTGTGGCGTCCCAGTGCCACAGTTCACCCGGATTCGGCCTGTGACCACAATGAACTCAACCACCGCTGCGGCCACAACGCAGACTCGGACAACCCGGGAGGTCCACGATCGTCGCCACCTGAACCCCCTTGAAAGGAACCGCCACATGAGGTCCAGGCCTTTGCTGATCGCAGCCGTCGCGCTGCTCAGCGTCACCGCCTGCGGGGCGACCGCGAACAAGACCGATGCAGGGAACGAGGACAGCGGCAAGCCGGCCACCGGGCTGCGGCTGATGGTGCCGAACACCGCCGGCGGCGGCTACGACACCACCGCCCGGGTCGCCGCGAAGGCGATGGAGGACGCGAAGATCGCCACCGGTGTCCAGGTGTTCAACCTGCCCGGCGCCGGCGGCACCGTCGGCCTGCAGCGGGTCGTGAACGAGAAGGGCAACGGCAAGCTCGCGATGCAGATGGGTCTCGGCGTCGTCGGCGCGACGTACACGTCGAAGTCCAAGGCGACGCTCACCCAGACCACCCCGATCGCGAAGCTGATCGAGGAGGCCGGCGCGATCGTGGTGCCGAAGAACTCGCCGTACAAGACGATCCAGGACCTGGTCACCGCCTGGAAGGCGAACCCGAAGGGGATGGCGGTCGGCGGCGGTTCGTCGCCGGGCGGCCCGGACCACCTGCTGCCGATGCAGCTCGCGCAGGCCGTCGGCATCGAGCCGAAGGACGTCAACTTCGTCTCGTACGACGGTGGCGGCGAACTGCTGCCCGCGCTGCTGGGGAGCAAGATCGCCTTCGGGACCAGCGGTTTCGGCGAGTTCCTCGACCAGGTGGACAGCGGCCAGGTCCGGGTCCTCGCGGTCAGCAGCGAGCAGCCGATCGAGGCGCTGAAGGACGTGCCGACGCTGAAGGGCTCCGGCATCGACCTGGTGTTCACGAACTGGCGCGGGATCGTCGCGCCGCCCGGGATCAGCGAAGAGGACAAGAAGGTCTGGATCGACGCGCTGACCAAGATGCACGACTCCGCGGAGTGGAAGGCGGAGGAGAAGAAGCACGGCTGGACCGACGCGTTCGTGACCGGTGACGAGTTCGGCAAGTTCCTCACCGACCAGGACAAGGCGGTCGCGGACATCCTGACCACACTTGGCCTGGCGTCGTGACGGAAGCCGTTACCCGGCGGGACACGGCGCAGTACGGAGTGTGCGGGTTCCTGGCGGTGGTCGGCGTCCTGGTGATCGTCGACGCCGCCCGGCTCCCCCACATTGCCACCAGCAACGATCCGATCGGCCCGAAACCGGTGCCGATCGTGCTCGGTGTCCTGCTGCTGGTGGTTGCTGCGCTGTACGCCGTGAACGTGGCCCGCGGCGGCACCGGTGCGGCCGAGGAGGGCGAGGACGTCGACGTGACGTCCCCGGTCGACTGGCGCACCGTCCTGCTGCTGATCGCGGCGTTCGTGATCAACCTGGCGACCATCGAGCCGCTCGGCTGGGTGATCAGCGGGACCCTGCTGTTCTGGGGTTCGGCGTTCGCGCTCGGCAGCCGGCACCACATCCGGAACCTGTTCATCGCGGTCGCGTTGTCGCTGGCAACGTTCTACGGGTTCGCGATCGGGCTCGGGGTCGGCCTGCCGGCCGGCGTACTGCAAGGGATTCTCTGATGGACAACCTGACGAACCTGCTGACCGGGTTCGGCGACGTGCTGACCCCGGTCAACCTGCTGCTCGCGCTGCTCGGCGTCACCGTCGGTACGGCGGTCGGCGTACTGCCCGGGATCGGCCCGGCGATGACGGTCGCGCTGCTGCTGCCGATCACGTACGGGCTGGAGCCGGTGCAGGCGTTCATCCTGTTCGCCGGAATCTTCTACGGCGGCATGTACGGCGGCTCCACCACGTCGATCCTGCTGAACACGCCCGGCGAGTCGTCCTCGGTGGTGACGGCGATCGAGGGCAACAAAATGGCCCGCGCCGGGCGGGCCGCGCAGGCGCTCGCGACGGCCGCGATCGGGTCGTTCGTCGCCGGCACGATCGGCACGCTGCTGCTGGTGCTGGTCGCGCCGCAGGTGGTGAAGTTCGCGATCAGCCTGGGCGCGCCGGACTACCTGGCGATCATGCTGCTCGCGTTCGCGGGTGCCACGTCGGTGCTCGGGTCGTCGCGGATCCGCGGGTTCGCGGCGCTGCTGCTCGGGCTGGTGATCGGCCTGGTCGGGATCGACAAGGTGACCGGGCAACAACGGCTCACGCTCGGCATCCCGCAGCTTGCCGACGGCATCGATGTCGTTGTGGTTGCCGTCGGCATCTTCGCGGTCGGCGAGGCGCTCTGGGTGGCCGCGCACCTGCGCCGGAACCCGGGCACGGTGATCCCGGTCGGCCGTCCCTGGATGGGCAAGTCGGACTGGCGGCGGTCGTGGAAACCGTGGCTGCGCGGTACCGCGTTCGGCTTCCCGATCGGGGCACTGCCGGCCGGTGGCGCCGAGATCCCGACGTTCCTGTCGTACGCGACCGAGAAGAAGCTGTCCAAGCACCCGGAGGAGTTCGGGAACGGCGCGATCGAGGGCGTCGCCGGGCCGGAGGCCGCGAACAACGCGTCGGCGGCCGGCACGCTGGTCCCGATGCTGGCGTTGGGGCTGCCCACGAACGCGACGGCGGCGGTGATGCTGGCCGCGTTCACGTCGTACGGTATCCAGCCCGGGCCGTTGCTGTTCCAGCGCGAGCCGAAGCTGGTGTGGGCGCTGATCGCGAGCCTGTTCATCGGCAACCTGTTCCTGCTGCTGCTCAACCTGCCGCTGGCGCCCGCGTGGGCGAAGCTGCTGCAGATCCCGCGCCCGTACCTGTACGCCGGGATCATCTTCTTCGCCTCGATGGGCGCGTACGCCGTGAACGCGCAGCCGCTCGACCTGTTGCTGCTCCTGCTGCTCGGGCTGCTCGGCTTCGGGATGCGCCGGTTCGGGCTGCCGGTGCTGCCGCTGATCATCGGCGTGATCCTCGGCCCGATCGCCGAACGGCAGGCCCGGATGTCGCTGCAACTGTCGAACGGCGACGTCTCCGGCCTGGTCGGCGGCCCGGTCGCGTACGTGATCTACGCGGCGATCCTGCTGATGATCGCCTGGCCGCTGATCGCCCGCCTGCGCCGGAAAATCATGACGAAAGATGTCGTAATTTCGGCCTGACACTGGGTGCATGAACGACATGCACAGGGCCTGGCTGGGCGTGGTCTCCGGGGACCACGCCCAGCGGGCTGTCCAGGGCAACTTCATCCAGCTCAACCACGGCAAGCGGTACGGCGTCGCCCGGCTGCGGCGCGGCGACGGGTTCGCGATCTACTCCCCGGCCGAGCGGTACCGCGAGAAGTCGCCGCTCCGTGCGTTCACGGCGCTCGGGATCGTCGCCGACGACGCGCCGTACCAGGCGGAGCCGATGTCGATGGGCGCCCGCGGCACGGTCGAGCCGTGGCGCCGGCGGATCGAGTTCCTCCCCGTCCACCGGGCGATGCTCCGCGATGTCGACCTCGAACTGACCCGCCAACCGAACTGGGGTTACCAGCTCCGTCGCGGCCTGGTCCCGTTGGACCCGGCGGACTTCGAGGCGCTGCGTTCCGCCATGGCTTGACGCATGCCGATATAGGCATATGATGCTGCCATGGCACGGGCGGCGACGACCTCGGATGCGTTCAACGCGATTGCGGAGCCGCAACGGCGGGAGATTCTGGTGCTGCTGCGCGACGGCGAGCGTCCGGTGACGGAGCTCGCCCGGGATCTCGGGATGAGCCAGCCGCAGGCGTCCAAGCACCTGCGGGTACTGCGCGAGGTCGGGCTGGTGCGGGTTCGCGGGGCGGGCAAGCAGCGGCTGTACGACCTGGACGCCCGCGGGCTGCGGCCGGTGCACGAGTGGGTGGGTGGGTTCGAGCGGTTCTGGAACGAGACCTTCGGCCGGCTGGACGAGTACGTGCAGGAGCTCAAACAGGAACGGCAGAAGGGATCAGAGGATGAGTAGCGGCGACTCCGCGGACCGGGAGATCGTGATCTCCCGGGTCATCGGCGCCCCACGGGAGCTGGTGTTCGAGGCGTTCACCGAGGTCCGGCACCTGTCGCAGTGGTGGGGCCCGGCGGGCTTCAGCACCAAGACGCGGTCCTTCGAGTTCCGCGTCGGCGGCGACTGGGACTTCGTGATGCACGGGCCGGACGGCACCGAGTACCAGGAATGGATCACCTGGTCGGAGATCGACCCGCCGGCCCGGATCGCCCTGATGCACGGCGAGTCCCGCGACGACCCGAACGCCTTCGCCTCCGTGCTGACGTTCGAGCCCGAGGGCGACGACACCCGGATCGTCATGTCCACGCTGTTCCCGACCAAGGAGCTGCGCGACGAGGCGGTCGAGAAGTACCACGCGATCGAGGGCGGCGAGCAGACGCTGCACAACCTGGCGACGTACGTCGCCGAATTGACCGGAAGGAAGTGAAGCAATGGCCGGAAAGGTGTTCTTCGGCGTGACGATGTCGCTCGACGGCTTCGTCGCACCGGTCCCGGACGTGACGGTCGCGGAGGTGTTCTCGCCCGACAGTCAGGACGATCCGCGGGTCCAGCGCTGGCTGCGCAAGTGGTCGGAGCTGCAGGCGTGGCTGTTCCCGCAGCGGTCGTTCCGGGAGAACCTGAAGCTCGGCGAGGGCGGCGAGGAAGGGCTCGACGACGACATCTCCCGGGCCACCCAGGAGCGGATCGGCGCGAACGTGATGGGCAAGCGGATGTTCGACGGCGGCGAGCTCGCCTGGCCGGAGGAGGCGCCGTTCCACACCCCGGTGTACGTCGTCACGCACACGGTGCGGGAGCCGTGGGAGCGGCCGGGTGGTACGACGTTCCACTTCGTCAACGACGGCATCGAGAGCGCGCTGTTCCAGGCCCGGGAGGCCGCCGGCGACGACGACGTCCGCATCTCCGGCGGTGCCGATCTGATCCAGCAGTACCTGAACGCCGGGCTCGTCGACGAGTTCTCGATCTCGCTCGCGCCCGTCCTGCTCGGCTCCGGGATCCGCCTGTTCGACCAGTTCGACGCGGACCGGATCGCGCTGCGGCAGACCCGGGTGGATCCGTCGTCACAGGTCACCCATCTGACGTACGCGGTCTCCAAGCGCTAGCCCCGGTGACCCGATCGCGCGCTATACGTTCGAGTCATGGTGGCCGTAGGCGACGAAGTCTCGACGGAAGTGGCGCGGCGGATCGCGCTGACCGCGCAAGGGTTCGGCGAGGCGCATCAGCCCGGTGACGTGGGCTGGGCGATCCGGCGGGCCGGCGTACTGCAGCTCGATTCGGTGAACGTGCTGTGCCGGTCGCACTATCTTCCGGTGTTCTCGCGGGTGGGCAACTATCCGCGGGACACGCTGGACGAGCTGAGCTGGGGCGCGGACCGGCAGCTGTTCGAGTACTTCTGGGGGCACAAGGCCGCACTGATCCCGCTCGGCAACTACCCGCTGATGCGCTGGCGGATGCGGGCGGCCGAGCGGCAGGTGTGGGACGAGGAGCTGAGTCCGGACGTGACCGCTCCGTGGTCGGTCGTCGCGGGGATGCGCCGGCTGACCGCGGAGCGGCCCGGGTACGTCGACCAGGTCCTGCGGCTCGTCACGGACCAGGGACCGTTGACCGCGGGCGAGGCGAGCCCGGACGGCGTACGGCGTCAGCGCACCGACCCGGACCCGGATCCGACGACCGGCACGATGTGGAACTGGCAGGACGCGAAGATCGCGATCGAGTACTTGTTCTGCACCGGGCAGGTGACGATCGCGGGGCGGCGGCACTTCGAGCGGATCTACGACCTGACCGAACGGGTGCTGCCCGCCGCGGTGCTCGACGCCCCGGAGCCGACCGCGGCCGAGGCCCGCCGCGAGCTGATCCGGATCGCGGCACGAGGGCTGGGGATCGCGACGTTGCGGGAGCTCTGCGGCGGCACCGGGCAGGCGCACTTTCCATTGCCTGCAGCAACCGGTCGTGAGGTGGTCGGGGAGCTGGTCGAGTCCGCCGAGCTGGTGCCGGTGCGCGCCGAGGGGGTGAAGCAGCAGGCGTACCGCTGGCACGAGGCGGAGGATCGTCCGGTCGACACGTGTGCGCTGCTGTCGCCGTTCGACCCGCTGATCTGGAATCGGGACCGGGCACACCGGCTGTTCGACTTCTTCTACCGGATCAGCATCTACACGCCGGCCCCGCAGCGCGTCCACGGGTACTACGTGCTGCCGTTCCTGCTCGGGGATCGCCTGGTGGCCCGCGTCGACCTCAAGTCCGACCGCCCGGAGTCGACGCTGGTCGTTCCCACCCTCACTCCCGAACCCGGAGCTGCCGACTTCGTCGAGCCCCTGGCAGCCGAGCTCCGCCAACTGGCAACCTGGCTCGGGCTCGGGCACATCCGGGTCACCGCCACCTCCCCTGCCGCCAAGGCGCTGGCCCGCAGCCTCTGATCAACTCCTGGGGTCGCGCGACAAGCTATTGCTTGTCGCGTGACCCCAGGCGCTGTCCAGTCAAGCGACGGAGCGGACCCGGGTGACGAGGACGCCGGCCAGGACCGTGACCGCGGCGGCCAGCAGGTACAGGACCGGGTAGCCGCCGAGGTGCTTGACGATCGGGGCGGCGATGACCGGGGCCAGGACTTGCGGCAGGGAGTTCGCGATGTTGATGACGCCGAGGTCCTTGGCGCGGTCGCGGGCGTTCGGGAGGACCTCGGTGAGCAGGGCGAAGTCGACGGACAGGTACACGCCGAAGCCGGCGCCGAGGACGATCGCGCCGGTGATCGCGCCTGCCCAGGTCGGCCAGACGGCGAGGATCACGCCGGCCACCGCCATCACCCAGCCGGACGCGGTGACGAACACCTTCCGGCGCGCGGACCGGTCCGACCAGCGGCCGAAGCTGATCGCGGTCGTCAGGACGCAGGCGCTGTAGATCGCGGTCAGGATCAGTACGCCGGTGTCGGGGTCGGTGATGCCGACCTCGTCCTGCAGGTAGTAGAACAGGTACAGCGTGCCGAGGGCGTTGCCGACGTTGAACAGGAACCGGGTCAGCCAGGCCCAGCCGAAGTCCGGGTAGCGGCGCGGGCTGATCCAGAAGCTCTTCAGGAAGTCGGGCAGGACGAACGGCGAACGCTCCGTCAACGGCTGATCGTGGCTGCGGAGCAGGTACGGTACGACGGAGAGCAGCAGGAACGCGGCGCAGGCGACGTACCCGAGGGTGAAGTTGTCGAAGGCTGCGGCGAGGGCCGTGCCGACCAGCGCGCCGAGGACCTGCGAGATCGCGACCCAGCCGCCGACCACCCCGCGTTGCGCGACCGGGACCCGGTCCGGGACGACCGCGGTGGCGGCCGCGAGCAGCGCGTTGCCGAACAGCTGCATCAGGCACCACCCGATGAGCATCAGCACGATCACCCGCGCCCCGGACAGGATCCCGAGCCCGATCGCACCGCCGACCGCGCCCGCAATCACCCACGGAACCCGGCGCCCGAACCGTGACACGGTCCGGTCCGAGATCGCCCCGAACGCCGGATTGGCCACCACCGACACGACCGCCCCGACCCCGGTCACGAGGCCGAACACGAACTCCTTGTTGCCCGGCGCAACCACCTCGGACTGCTTGGCCAGCAACACCTGGATCGGCCCCAGCCAGGCGGCGAACACCCCCACATTCGCGAGCACAACAGCCGCGGTCCATCCGCCCCCGACCCGCACGGTGGGCTCCCCCAAGGCCCCAGCGGCCACGACCCCCTCCGTGCTCATCTGCGGTTCTGGGCTATCAGAGCCTGGAGCCAGAAGTACGACTCCTTCGGGGTCCGCTCCTGCGTCTCGAAATCGACATGCACCAGGCCGAAGCGTTGCGAGTACCCGGCCGCCCACTCGAAGTTGTCCAACAGCGACCATTGGAAGTACCCACGAACGTCGATTCCGTCGTCGATCGCAGACTTCAGCGAGCGCAGATACCCGTCCAGGTAGTCGATGCGACGCTGGTCGGCCACCACCCCGTCAACCGGCCCGTCGTTGATCGCGCAGCCGTTCTCCGTGATGTAGATCGGCGGCAGTTTGTCGCCATACCGGTCGCGGAAGATCCGCAGCGTCTCGGCGAACGCCTCCGGCACCACCGGCCACCCGAAGTCCGTCGTCGGGTACCCGGGCAGCGTCCGCGGCTCGAACGGCAACCCAGGCGGCAGTTGTACGCCGTCCGTCGCGGCCGTGTCGGCCTGACCGGTCGCGACGCCGACGGACACCGGCGCGTAGTGGTTGATGCCGAAGAAGTCGAGCGGTGTCGAGATGATCGCGAGGTCGTCGGCCACGGGCCCTGGCATGCCGTCGCCGATCCCGGACGGGTACTCCCCCAGGATGATCGGGTCGGCGAACATCCAGTTGATCAGGTTGTCGTACAGCCCCGCCGCCTCCCGATCCTCGGCGCTGTCACTGGCCGGCCAGGTCGGCGCGTGGTTCGAGGCGATCCCGATCTGGGTTGCACCGGCGGCCCGCAGCGCCTGCACCGCGCGGCCGTGGGCGAGCAGTTGGTGGTGCGCCACCGGGAGCGCGTCGAACAGCAACTCCTTGCCGGGGGCATGGGCACCGAGCGAGTACCCCATCAACGTCAGCACCATCGGCTCATTGATCGTGATCCACAGCGGCACCCGGTCGGCGAACCGCGCGCCCAGCAGCGCGGCGTACTCCGCGAACCGCTCGGTGATGTCCCGGTTCAGCCAGCCGCCGGCATCCTCGAGCGGCTGCGGCGTGTCCCAGTGGTAGAGCGTTGGCGCGGGCTGGATCCCGGCGCCGAGCAGTGTGTCGATCAGCCGGTCGTAGAAGTCCATACCGGCCGCGTTCGCCGGTCCGCTCCCGGTCGGCTGGATCCGCGGCCAGGCGAACGAGAACCGGTAGGTGTCCACGCCCAGCTCCCGCATCAGCGCGACGTCCTCGGCGTACCGGTTGTAGTGGTCGCAGGCCACCGCTCCCGTGTCGCCGTTCAGGATCTTGCCGGGCGTGGCGCAGAACGTGTCCCAGGTCGAGGTGCCGCGGCCGTCCGCGGCCACGGCACCCTCGATCTGGTACGCCGACGTCGAGACGCCCCACCTGAATCCGGGCGGCAGGATCAGGTCAGCTGTCATTCGCATCATCCTCATCAGGCTTGGTGTCCTGGACCCGCGGTGCCTCGACCTTCCGCACCACGACCGCCGTCCCGTAGGCGGCGACCTCGCTCATCGTGTTCGCGATCTCGTTGCAGTCGAACCGCATCGCGAGAATCGCGTTCGCGCCCATCTGCTGCGCCATCTGGCACATCCGCAGTACGGCGACGTGCCGGGACTCAGCCAGCATCTGGGTGTACTCCGGGACCTCGCCGCCGCCGAGCGACCGGAAGCTCGCGGTGAAGTTCGACCCGAAGTCGCGACTCCGGACGGTCAGCCCGAACACCTCGCCGAACACCTTCTCCGCGGTGTACCCGGGCAAGTCGTTCATCGTCGAGACCAGCACTGGGTACGGCGAACCCTGCGGCGCGACGTGCGGCACGTTCGACGGCTGCTGGTACCCGCCCTGCTGGCCGTATCCCTGCTGCTGCGGCGGCGGCCCCTGCTGGTATCCGGGCGGCGGACCCTGCTGGTACCCCGGAGGCGGACCCTGCTGGTAGCCCGGCTGCTGCGGCGGATACGGCTGGTTCGGAGGAAAGTTCTGTGTCATGCACTCATCCTGGCATCACCATCTGAACACCTGGAACTCGTACAGCGAATAGCCGTACGACGTCGCCCGCTGCGTCCCCGTGACACGGACATATCTGGCCGGCGTCGCCGCGAACCTGACCACGTCCTCACCACCGTTCCCGGACGTCGTCGCGTACACCTGTTGCCACGTCGACCCGTCCCGCGAGACCTCGACCCGGTAAGCCTTCGCGTACGCCGACTCCCACCGCAACACCACCCGGCTGATCGGCTGCTCGTTGCCGAGGTCAACCTTCAGCCACTGCGGGTCCGACCAGTCGCTGGCCCACCGGGTGTCGAGCTTCCCGTCGACCGCCTGGGTCGGCGGCGAGTCGTACCAGCCCTTCTCGTAACTGCTCGCGGTTGCGGTCTTCCCGGCCGCCAGGTTGCTGACGTCGTCGCCGCGCTGCGCCGGGAACTCGACCACCTGCTGGTACGTCGGCCGGTTGACCCACGCGATCCGGTCCTGGGTGATGCCGCCCATGGGGTTGTGCGCGATCTGATCGGCGCAGAACTGGTCACCGGCAGCGCAGTCGGCCGTCGCCGGGTACGTGGTCGCCGCCGGCGTCTTGCTTGCTGCCAGCAAGGTCTCGGTCAGGACCGCCCGGCAGCCCGCCAGCGATCCGCCGCCGCAGTACGTCACCGGCTGGGACGCCTTCACCGGGTCGCCGAGCACCTTCCGCATGTCACGCTGGACGAAGCCCCACCAGCCGCTCTGGAACGACGAGCCCTGCGCGCTCGGGCGCTCGTCGATCTTCAGGTTCGCGGTCAGTGCGCCGTAGAGATCCGGTCCGAGGTCCTTGAACTCGGCCGGGACCAGCAGCGGCCACCAGGCGTCGAGCAGTCGGATCGCGTCGGCGTCGGTGTACGTGCGGGACGACGCGTTCGGGGTCTTGCGATGGGCGCCGGACTGTTGCCAGGCCGTCAGTTTGCCGACGGCGTCCGCCACGGCCGGGTCGGTGATCGGGGCGGACTTCAGGACGCGCAGCAGGTACGGCAGCACCTGGTCGCCACGGAGGTCGACGGTGGCGGCGTCCTCCATCGCCTCGACCAGCTTGCCGCGGGTGAACTTCTGGCCGCTGCCGATCACCGCCTTGATCCGGTCGTCGAGCGGCTGGCTGCGGTAGACCGCGTTGTACCCCCACTGGCCGTCCGAGGCGGAGTACCCGGGGGCCTGCTTGTTGTTCCAGCTGGTCAGGTAGTCCTGGTTCACGACCTGCGGGTGCTGCGCCGGCGGCGTGTACGTCGCGCGGTTGGTGTCCGGGTTCCAGCCCTTCCACTCGTACGTGCTCCAGGTCGGCAGATTCGGGTCGGCGCCGTCGGCGCGGACCGGGTTGTCGCCGGAGTTGAAGTACGCGATCGAGTTCTTGTCCGTGTAGAACCAGTTGAACGTGTACCCGATGTTCGCCGCGGCCTTCTGGAAGTCGGCGGCCGAGTGGATCCGGTCCGGGTCGTTGAACTGCATGAACCCGAGCGCCGACCCCGCCTCGTTCCCGTACGTCGATCGGTTCTTCGTGAAGAGAACAGGCTTTCCGGAAACTGTTCCGCGGTGTGTCACGATGCCGTACTTGGTGCGCAGGGCAACCAGCGTGTACGACCCGGCAGGCTCCGACGAGCCGAGGCTGGCGTACCACGAGTTGTGCCGCTCGAGCCGCTCGATCGGCACGCACTGGCCGCGGAAAACGTAGTACTGCGAGGACTTCGTCGGCGTTCCGCCACCGGGTTCGCACAGCGGTACGGCGAACGTGTCGGTGATGTCCTGCCCGGCGGACGTCGCGCTCCACGAGTAGTCCGGGCCACGGCCGATCAACGTGTAGAAGTTCAGGCCGGCGAACGCGATCCCGCGCGAGCTGACGCCCGGGCCTTGCAGTTCCTGGCGGAGCAGCAGCTGCGGGGCGAAGTACCCGGTCTGGGGTCCGTAGACGGCGATCGGGTTGCCGGACTGGGTGTGCGCGCCGGAAACCAGCAGCGCGTTCGACATTCCCTTCGTTCCGAAACCGTCGGGAAAGAGTCCCTTGTCGAAGATTCCCTTGAGCGCCTCGGATCCCTTCGGCGCGGGCTTCGCGGCGGCGGCCTTGTTCGCGGTCTGGTCGATCACCTCGGGTTCGGCGGTCACCGAGCCGCGGTCCGGCAGCGCGCGGCCGGGCGGGTTCGGCCCGGTGGTCCCGTACGGGAAGGTCGTCCCGTTGTGCACCGTCGTACTCGCCTCGGGGTCGTTCTGCGAGCGGAACGACTCCCACACCTTGGTGCCCTCGGCAACGCCGTACTTCGCCTGCGCCTCGAGGAGCGCGAGCGCCGACGTCACCTCGGAACCGCCGCCGGTGCCGAAGATGCCCGCGACCACGGCCGCGGTGGCGACCACGTCGGTCACCTTCCAGTGCGGCGTCGGCCACTGCAGGCCGAGCGCGACGTACTCGCCGGGATACCCGATGCCGACCGTGTCGATGTAGTGGTTGACGCCGTCGGCCCACGCCTGGATGTCCTGCTGCATCTTCACGCCGTCGGCACCGTAGAGCTTGGGCGCGTCGTCGTACTGCCGCTGCAGATCGGCCTCGGTGTACGGCGCGGTCCGCCAGAACTCCTGCTCGAACTCGCGGTTCGCCGCGGCGCCGCCCGCGAACGGCGTCAGCTGACCGCGTCCGAGGTGCCGGAACACGTCCATCACGAACAGCCGGTCCTGCGCGCCGGCGTACCCGGCCCCGAACATCGTGCCGAGCCGGGTGGTGCCGGTGATGTGCGGGATGCCGCGGGACTTGTCGCGGACGATCGTCACGTCGCTGCGCGGGTGGACGGTGCTTGCCACGTCATCCGGTTTCACCCCGAACGACGAGTCGTCGTAGTACGGCGCGAGGCCGTCGTCGGTGATGCCCTGCGAGTTCCAGACCAGGTCCTGGTACGGCTTCAGGCTGTCGCTGAAATGCGGCGGCCGGACCCCCAACGCCTTGAAAGCAAGGAGATCCGTGAACGTCGCGCTGCCGTTCTGGCCCGGCGGCAGGATGTCACGACATTGCCCAAGGCAATAATCCGTGGGGTCCGCGGCAACGGCCTGCGGCGCCGCCTGGGTCGGGGCCGGCAGCGCGGCGAGGACGGCGACGACGGCAGCCGCGGCGGCCATCAGCCGAAGGTGAGTGCGAAGGCGGGTGCGAAGTGCGGGGCGGGGCACGGTCCCTCCTCAGGTTGGTAAAAGTGAGGATGACTCAGCAGTAGCTTCGGGTCAAGAACTCGCCACCAACAGACTCTCGCCAATTGCGGTCCGTGACCACTACGCTCAGCAACACCATGAGCATCCACGATCGTTATCGATTGAGTGTGGTGATCAACGCCAGGGGGACGTACACGCCGCTCGGCGTGTCCAGGAGCTCCGACGCGGTCGCGGCCGCCGTCGCCGAGGCGCTCCCGGAGTTCTTCGTGCTGGACGAGCTGCGCGACCGGGCGAGCGAGGCGATCGCGCAGCTCACCGGCGCCCAAGCCGGTGCCGTCGTGCACTGCACCGCGGCCGCCATCACGCTGGCCGTCGCGGCCACGATGACCGGCGGCGACCCACGGCGTACGGCGTCGCTGCCGGACACGACCGACATGCACCACCGGGTCGTCCTCCCAGCCTGCCACGTCGTCGACTACGGCCACTCGAACCTGCAGGCCATCCGGCTGTCCGGCGCGCAGGTCGACCTGGCCGGCGACGAGGACGGCTGTACGATCGCCGACCTGGAGGCAGAGCTCGACGGGCCGGACGTCGCCTGCCTGATGCTGGTCGCGTCGCGGCTCACCCGCGGCGAGCCGATCGACCTGGCGTCCGCGATCAAGGCCGCGCACCGGCGCGGCGTACCGGCGGTCATCGACGGCGCGGGACAGTTCCCGAAGATCGCGGACCTGCTCGCCACCGGCGCGGACCTGGTCCTGGTCAGCGGGCAGAAGTACCTCGGCTCGCCGACGGCCGGGCTGGTCGCCGGCACCTGGCCGCTGGTGCAGGCGGTCCGCGCCCAGGACCACGGCATCGGGCGGGCGATGAAGCCGACCAAGGAGGCCATCATCGGCGTCCTCGCGGCGCTCGAGGAGTGGCAGGCGATCGACCGGGTGAAGTGGCAGGCCGACGAACGCGCCAAGGTCGACTCGTTCGTCGCCGCCGCGTCGCGGATCCCCGGCGTCGTGGTTCAGGCCGTCGCGGACCCGACCGGCCTACCGGTGACCCGGGTGCTGCTGAAGGTCGCCGACGCCAAACGCGTCGCCAACGAACTCGAGGCCGGTACGCCGCCGATCTACGTGATGACCGACCGCGTGGACGACGACGAACTGATGCTCGAACTGGTCCCGCTGGACGCCGAGGAGATCGCCGCCGTCCTGGCCCGCCTCTGGGCCGTCCTCACCTGACCACGCCCCCACAACGTTTGAGGGGTTAACCCCCGGCCTTGCCCCTTAGCCCTGCTGCATGCAACGGGCCAAGGGACAATTTCGATGGTTAACCCCTCAAACGGTGGAGCTCAGTGCTGGTAGGACCTTCCGTCCGTACGACGCTGGCCGCCGTTGTTGCTGCGGCGCGGGCCGTTGCCGCGACCACCCGGGCGGGTGCTGCCGAAACGGCGACCGCCGCCCTTGTTGCCGCGCGGCTTCGGGGCCGGCAGCTTCACCGGGTACCCGGACGGCTTGCTGCCGCCGGTCAGCCCGGTCATCACGTCGTCGCCCGGACGCACCCGGACCGGCTCGACGTCGACACCGGCCGACTCCGCCAGCCGGACCATCCCGCGCCGCTGGTGCGGCAGGACGAGCGTGACGACGGCGCCCTCGCCACCGGCACGCGCCGTACGGCCGGCACGGTGCAGGTAGTCCTTGTGGTCCGCCGCCGGGTCCGCCTGGACGACCAGGCCGACGTCGTCGACGTGGATCCCGCGGGCCGCGACATCCGTTGCCACCAGCACCGGAACCGAACCGTCCTTGAACTGCTCGAGCGTGCGGTTCCGCGCGCCCTGGGTCAGGCCACCGTGCAGCGCCGCGGCCATCACGCCACGGTCCCGCAGCTGGGTCGCGACCCGGTCCGCGCCGAGCTTGGTGCGGACGAACACGATCGTCCGCCCGTCCCGGCTGGCCAGCTCCGCGGTCAGCGACTGCTTGTGCGCCGGCTCGATCACCAGCAGGTGGTGCTCCATCGTCGTCACCGCAGCCTGCGCGGCATCGGTCGAGTGGATCACCGGGTCCTTCAGGTACGTCTTCACGATCGTGTCGACGTCGTTGTCCAGGGTCGCGGAGAACAGCAGCCGCTGACCCTCGGGCGGGGTCATGTCGAGCAGCGTGGTCACCGCCGGCATGAAGCCCATGTCGCACATGTGGTCGGCCTCGTCGAGCACCGCGACCTCGACCGCGCCGAGGTCCGCCGCGCCCTGCTCGCACAGGTCGATCAGCCGGCCCGGGGTGGCGATCAGCAGGTCGACCCCACGCCGGAGCGCGTCGATCTGCTTCGGGTACGGCAGGCCGCCGGCGATCAGCTTCAGCGACACGTTCATCACGTGCGCGAGCGGCTCGAGCGCGTCGTGCACCTGCATCGCGAGCTCACGCGTCGGGACCAGGATCATGCCGCGCGGACGGCGCGACTCGGTCCGGCCGCCGGCCAGCCGCATCAGCGTCGGCAGACCGAAGCCGAGCGTCTTGCCGGAACCGGTCTGGCCGCGGCCGAGCACGTCCTTGCCGGCCAGCGCGTCCGGGATGGTCGCCGCCTGGATCGGGAACGGCGCCGTGATGCCGTCCCGGGCCAGCCGCTGGACCAGCCGCGGGGCGAGCCCGAGCGCGGCGAACTGGTTGTCCTCGGCAACGGTGCCGAGGTCGACCGGCTGCTGCACCGGCTCCTCCTTGCGGAAACTCTTCTCGAACCGCGGCTTGTCGTCCCGCTCGAACCGCCGGTTGTCGCGGTTGTCCCGGTTGCTGTACGACGGCCGGTCGTCGCGCGAGTACCGCGGACGCTCGTCCCGGTTGAACCGGGGCCGCTCGTCGCGGTTGTACGACGGCCGGTCGTCACGCTTGTTGTACGCGGGACGCTCGTCGCGGTTGTTGTAGGCCGGGCGCTCGTCACGACGGAACGGCCGCTTGTCACCACGGTTGTAGGACGAACGGTCGTCACGGTTGTACGACGGACGGTCGTCACGGTTGTACGACGGACGGTCGTCACGGTTGTACGACGGACGGTCGTCACGGTTGTACGACGGACGGTCGTCACGGTTGTACGACGGACGGTCGTCACGGTTGTACGACGGACGCTCATCGCGGTTGTACGACGGGCGGTCGTCACGCTTGTTGTACGCGGGACGCTCGTCACGGTTGTACGAGCGCTCCCCACGGTTCCGGTCGTCGCGGCGCTGACCGCGGTCCGCCCGGGGCTGCTCGGAGCGGTAGCCCTTCACGGGCGCGCGGTCCTCACGGGGTGCGTCGTACGTCGGCTCCGCGGCGGCCATCCGCTCGCCGTACGACTGGTTCTGGTGCTTCTTGTGCCGCGGCTTCTTGCTCCGCCCGTCGGCGGAATCGGCGTCGAACTGGTGGTGCTGGGTCACGCAAACTCTCTCTCGTATTCACGGACGAGGGGCGCCGGATCGCAGCCGCACGTGAGCGCCGGTCACGAAACATGACCGGACTACGTACTCAGCAGGAGACGGGCATCGACCTGCGGGTGCTATCGCGTTGCACCCATGTCGCCGGAGTCTTCAGCGGATGCTGAAACCGACGGGTCGGAGCGCCTGGGAACATCTCTGGTGACGCGACGCGCGCACCGACACCACAAAAGTATAACCGATCGTGACGACCGCCTTGACCAGCAGACCAGCCGATCGACTGGTCCCCTCCAACACTTCAAGCATCCTTGAATGTTTGGAGCCCCGTTCTAGGGTGGCTGTATGTCGGAGGAGAACGTCCCCAGCAAAGAGCACTGGCTCTCGATCGGGGAGATCGCGCAGCGGTCCGGGGTGGCGGCGTCGGCGTTGCGGTTCTACGAGGACCAGGGCCTGATCGCGTCCCGCCGAACCGCCGGCAACCAGCGGCAGTACCAGCGCAGTACCTTGCGCCGGATCGCGTTCGTGCAGGCCGCGCAGCGGGTCGGGCTGGCGCTCGCCGAGATCAAGAACGCGCTGGACTCGCTACCCGAGGACCGGACGCCGACCCGCGCCGACTGGAGCAAGCTGTCGAAGTCGTGGCGCAGCCGTCTCGACGAGCGGATCGCCGAGCTCGAGCGCCTCCGCGACGACCTCGACACCTGTATCGGCTGCGGCTGCCTGAGCCTGCAACGCTGCAACCTGTACAACAAGGAGGACCGCCTCTCCACCCGCGGCCCGGGCGCCCGGCTGCTCAACGTGGGCATCCCGGGCGAGAGCTAGGACAAGAGCCCGCGCTCGATCACGCCGACCAGCAGCTCGGCGGCAGCGAGGGCGTCATACTCCGGATCCCGCAGCGACTCCGCCACGATCGCGTCGATCCCGCCCCCGATCACCAGCGCCGCCGACCGCAGATCCATCGCCGACGTGACGCCACGCGCGGCCCGCGCCGCAGCCACCAGGTCCGCGACCGCCGACCAGCGCGCCTCGGAATCGGTCAACGGCGCCACCGACGTCATCGCCTCCACGAGCATCCGCACGTGCCGCGGCCGCGCCCGGAAGTACCCGACCATCGACCGGATGTACGCCGCCGGCCCGTCCGCCGGATCCGCCGCGTCGACCGCGGCCCCTACCTCCGCCACCAGCGCGTCCAGGACCTGCGCGTGCGCCGCCTCGACCAGCGCCTGCTTGGACGGGAAGTGGTACAGGATCCCCGCCTTCGTGATCCCGGCGCTCTCCGCGATCCGTCCGAGCGAGGCCGCCGCGTAGCCCTGCTCGGCCACCAGCGCGATCGTCACGTCGACCAGCTGCGCGCGCCGCGCCTCCTCGGTGAAGGTCAGGTTCCGGCCGCGCGCTGAGGGCATGCTCTCAATTTACCGTATGGTTGGATCTCTTACCGATCGGTTAGGAGATCATGAATCCGTTAGGCCACTGGAACAGCGCGGCCGGCCTCGACGACTACCGCTCGAAGTACGACGCCGCGATGCGCGACCTGCCCGCGCCGGCCGGCGTCCGCGACGTCCGGACCGAGTACGGCATCGTCCGCGTCTACCGGTTCGCCGGCGCGCGGAGCGGCCTCGCACCGCTCGTCCTGCTGCCCGGGACGTCCTCGGGCACACCGGTCTGGGCCGACAATCTCAAGTCGCTGCTCGCGATCACCGATGTGTACGCGATCGACCTGCTCGGCGAACCCGGGCTGAGCGTGCAGAGCAGGCCGATCACCTCCGACGAGGACAAGGCCGCCTGGCTGGACCAGACGCTCGCGGCACTGCCCGAGAAGCGGTTCAACCTACTCGGGATGTCGATCGGCGGCTGGACCGCGATGAACCTCGCCGTCCGGCACCCGGAGCGGATCGCGACCGTCACGACGCTCGACGCGGTCAACGTGTACGACGGGATCCCGGTGGAGACCGCGCTGCGGGCGCTCCCGGCCGCGGTGAAGTGGTTGCCGCGCTCGTGGCGGGACAGCTTCAACTCGTACACCGCCGGCGGCGCCCCGGTGGAGCATGTCCCGGTCGCGGACATGATCGAGTCCGGGATGAAGAACTACACGATCCGCCAGCCGCAGCCGCGACGGATCAGCGAGCAGCAGCTGTCCGCGCTCCCGATGCCGGTGCTCGCGATCATCGCCGGACGCTCGGTGATGCACGACCCGGCGAAGGCCCGCAGTACGGCCGAACGCGCGCTGCGGACGAAGACCGTCGCGTTCTACCCGGACGCGTCGCATGCGATCAACGGTGAGTACCCGGAGCGGATCGCGGGCGACGTACGGGCGTTCCTCGCGGCGCACCGAGATTCATAACCTGCTCGTTATGCGGGTCATAGAACCTGAACCCCGGCGCGCGGGTTAACCCCTCGATATCCCGCGATCTGCTGCGGAAAACCGGAGTGCTTGGCAGCATCCGAATGTGGCGATCGGTAATCCGCCCGTCGCTATCCGCCACCGATCACGGAGTGAGGCCTCCATGTCGCATCGCCGTATCCTGACCAGTCTCGCGGGGCTCGCCGCCGCCGCACTGGCCGTCCCCGCGCTCGCAGCGTCCCCCTCGACTGCCGCGCCCAGCACCATCTCCACCGCCGAGTCCCGGGCCGCGTACGTCGGCTCGCCGCAGGACGAGGCCGCCACCAAGGCGTTCTACGACGCCGTGATGAAGTCCGCCCGCGCCAAGATGGCCAAGCAGGCCGCGAAGGGCCAGAAGGTCACCGCGGTGACCGTGACGTACTCGGTCGACGCACCGACGTTCGCGTCCCAGATCGCCGCCAGCACGCAGATCTGGAACTCGTCGGTGAGCAACGTGAAGCTTGCCGAGGGCAGCAACTCCGACTTCTACTACACCGAGGGCAACGACTCCCGCGGCTCGTACGCGTCGACCGACGGCCACGGCAGTGGATACGTATTCATCGACTATACGCAGGCCGAGCAGTACGACAAGACCCGCATCGTCGCCCACGAAACCGGCCACGTCCTTGGCCTCCCCGACCACTACTCCGGCCCCTGCTCCGAACTGATGTCCGGCGGCGGCCCCGGCCCGTCCTGCACCAACACCCACCCCAACGCCACCGAAAGCGCCAAGGTCAACCAACTCTGGGCCAACGGCTTCAACAACACCGTCACCCCGCTCCACATCTCCAAGTAACCCCCACAAACCTCCGGCCCGGAGCCGCCCGGCAGGGGACGGCCCCGGGCCGGAGTCCGTTTTCAGCGGGCCGGGCCGGTGGAGGCGCGGACCACCAGTTCGGGGCGGAAGAGGAATTCGGTGTGGGGGGTGGCGTGGCCGCGGACCTCTTCGAGGAGGGACTGGACGGCGGCGAGGCCCATCGCCTGGACGGGTTGGCGGATGGTGGTCATGGGTGGGTCGGTGAACTCCATCATCGGGGCGTCGTCGTAGCCGACCACCGAGAGGTCGCCGGGGACGGTGAGGCCGCGTTGGCGGGCGGCGCGGATGGTGCCCAGGGCCATCATGTCGGAGCCGCAGACGACCGCGGTGACGCCGGCGTCGAGGAGTTGCCGGCCGGCCGCCTCGCCGCCCTCGACGCCGAACATGCTCAGGGCAACCATCGGGTCGAGGTCCTCGTCGGACAACCCCAGCTGGGCCTTCATCGACGTCCGGTAACCGGCCAGCTTCCGTTGTACGACGAGGAATCGCTCCGGCCCGGACGCGAACCCGATCCGGCGGTGGCCGAGGGCAACGAGATGGGAGACGGCAAGCTCCATCGCGGCGTACTCGTCGGACGACACGAACGGCGCCTCGACCGACGGCAGCCAGCCGTTCACGAAGACCACCGGCAGCCGGCGTTCGACCAGCGCCTGGTACCGCTCGTGGTCCGCCCCGGTGTCGGCGTGCAGCCCGGAGACGAAGATGATCCCGGAGACGCCGCGCTCGAGCAGCATCTCGACGTACTCCTCCTCCGTCGCGCCGGACGGGGACTGCGTGCACAGCACCGGCGTGTACCCGCGCTGCGACAGCGCCGACTCGATCACCTGCGCGAACGCCGGGAAGATCGGGTTCATCAGCTCCGGCATCACCAGCCCGATCAGCCCGGCGGACCGCCGCCGCAACCTGGCCGGCCGTTCGAACCCGAGGACGTCGAGAGCGGTCAGCACGGACTGTTTCGTGTCCTCGGCGACCCCGGGCTTCCCGTTCAGCACCCGGGACACCGTCGCCTCGCTGACCCCCGCCTTGGCCGCGATGTCCGCCAGCCGCGCTCTGCTGCTCACGCGGGCACTGTACAGAGCCCCGCCTGACATTTCAGCAAGATCCTGCAAGAACTTGCAGACTGCGCGCCGGTGTCCACTCCGTGAACAGAACGGACACATCACACGCCACACACCTTGTCAGGACGAGTGGCGCCGGGCGAGGATAGGCGGACTCCCCCGCCCGGGGGAACCTTTACTCGGATCGTCCGGCACGTTCCTGCCGGTGAAGGGAAGTACAGTCATGGCCACTGTGTCGTTCAAGGCGGCAACCCGGGTCTACCCCGGTTCGGACACCCCCGCCGTCGACAAGCTCAACCTCGAGATCGAGGACGGCGAGTTCATGGTGCTCGTCGGCCCGTCGGGTTGCGGTAAGTCCACCTCGCTCCGGATGCTCGCCGGCCTCGAAGAGGTCAACGAGGGCTCCATCTACATCGGCGACCGCGACGTCACGCACCGTCCGCCGAAGGAGCGGGACATCGCGATGGTGTTCCAGAACTACGCGCTCTACCCGCACATGTCGGTCGCCGACAACATGGGCTTCGCGCTGAAGATGCAGGGTGTCTCCAAGGAGGACCGGGCGAAGCGCGTCGGCGAGGCCGCCAAGCTGCTCGGCCTGGAGGAGTACCTCGACCGCAAGCCGAAGGCCCTGTCCGGTGGTCAGCGTCAGCGTGTCGCCATGGGCCGCGCGATCGTCCGTAACCCGCAGGTCTTCCTGATGGACGAACCGCTGTCGAACCTCGACGCCAAGCTCCGGGTCCAGACCCGTACCCAGATCGCCGAGCTGCAGCAGCGCCTCGGGGTCACGACCGTGTACGTCACGCACGACCAGGTCGAGGCCATGACGATGGGCGACCGGGTCGCGGTCCTCAAGGACGGTCTGCTCCAGCAGGTCGACACCCCGCTGAACCTGTACGACAACCCGAAGAACAAGTTCGTCGCGGGCTTCATCGGCTCCCCGGCGATGAACCTGCTGACCGCGGACATCGCGGAGGGTGGCGCCAAGGTCGGCGACTACACCATCCCGGTGGCGCGCGACGTACTGGCCAAGGCCGGTAGCGACAAGACCCTGACCGTCGGCGTTCGTCCGGAGGCCTTCAAGGTCGCCGACGAGGGCCTGCCGGTGAAGGTCGCCGTCGTCGAGGAGCTCGGCGCGGACGCGTACCTGTACGGCACCGCGGACACCGCCGAGGGCGACAGCCAGCAGATCGTCGCCCGGATCGACGCCCGTATGCAGGTCGAGAAGGGCTCCACCGTCCGCCTGCAGGCGGTGCCGGAGAAGCTGCACCTGTTCTCCACCTCCACCGAGGAGCGGCTCACCGCCTGATCCTCGGCAGCTGTACTCCTACCGGCCTCGGGTGGCTCGTCCACCCGGGGCCGGTGCCATTTCTCAGCGACTCCGCTCCAGCCGGTCGGCCGGGTCCATGTTCGTCTGCTTCAGCAGGTAGTGCGGGCGCTTCTTGGTCTCGTAGTAGATCCGCCCGATGTACTCGCCGATCAGCCCGAGCATCACCATCTGCAGTCCGCCGAGGCCGGTGATCGCCGCGATCAGCGTGACGTACCCGGGCATGTCGACCCCGTGCAGGATCGCCGCGACCAGGACCCAGACGGCGTACCCGGCGGCGACCGCGGTGAGCAGCAGGCCGATGTAGATCGCGGCCCGCAGCGGCTTGTTGTTGAACGACAGCAGCCCGTCGAGCCCATACTCGAGCAGCCGGCGGAACGTCCAGCGGCTCTTCCGGTCCGCCGAGGCCTTCACGTTGTCGTACTCGAACAGGATCGACTCGAACCCGATCCACGCGAACAGGCCCTTGGAGAACCGGTTGTACTCGTTCAGCTCGAGCAGCCCGTCGACCGCGCGCCGGGACAGCAGCCGGAAGTCGCCGACCCCGTCCATCAGCTCGACGTCGGCCCATTTGTTGATCAGCCAGTAGTACGCCCGCGCGAACAGCGTCCGGGTCGCCGGGTCGCCGGTCCGGTTACGGCGCGCGATCACCTGGTCGAATCCCCGCTCGTACTCCGCCAGCATCCGGCCGATCAGCTCCGGCGGATGCTGCAGGTCGGCGTCCATGATCACCACGGCGTCACCGGTCGCGTACCGGAGGCCCGCGAGCATCGCCGCCTCCTTGCCGAAGTTGCGGCTGAACGAGAGGTATCTCACCGACTCGTCGGTCGCTGCCAACCCGACCAGGGCGTCGAGCGTCCCATCAGCACTACCGTCGTCGACATAGACGATCTCGTAGGGACGGCCGGTCCCGGCGAGCTCCCGGCTCAGTGCCTGATGGAACCGGGAGATCACCTCGACCTCGTTGTAACACGGCACCACCAGACTCAACCGCATCGTTGTCCCCGTCCGGCCCGCACGCCGACTATGGTGCGATTCTTGTCCAGACCAGTACTACCCGCTAGCTTTGGCGGCCGAACGATCGGAACGAAGGGGCGGCCAGTGGTTTCCGAGGACGCTGTCGAACAACAGGCCCCGCGGGGGCGTTCGGCATTACTCCCTGCCGGCGTCGCCGCTGTCGGGGTGGCGGCGGTGTTCGTCGCCTCCGGAATCATCCGCGGTACCTATCCCTTCGGTTCGCTGTCCCGCAGTACCAACGATCTTGGCACGCAGTACGTCCCCTTCTTCGCCCACCTCTGGGACGTCCTGCACGGCCAGGCCCAGGGCGACCTGCTGTTCAACTGGCAGAGCGCGTTCGGCGTCGGCTTCTGGGCCGACCTCGGCGTCGATCTCGGCAGCCCATTGTCCCTGCTCGTGGGCCTGTTCCCGCGCGACCGGGTCGATCTCGCCGTCTTCGTCATCACCACTCTCAAGCTCAGCCTGGCCGCCGCCGCGATGGCCGCCGCGCTGCTGAAGATGCGGCCGGGCCCCCGGTGGGTCGCGGCGATGCTGGGCATCTCGTACGGCGTCTGCGGCTGGGCGCTCGACGACGGATCCTACGTCCCGATGTGGCTGGACGGCCTGATCGCCCTGCCGATGTTCTTCCTGGTCGCCGAATGGTCACTGCGGCGGACCAACCGGGTGCTGAGCGTGCTGGTGGTGGCCGTCTTCTGGCTGTCCAACTTCTACACCGCCTACATGGCAACGTTCGCGGGTGGGATCTACCTGATCGCCCGGCTGCTGAGCAGCGACCTCAGCTGGTCGCTGCGGCTCCGGTCGCTCGTCCGGCACGGCGTGTCGTTCGCGCTCGGCATGGGCCTGATCGCGCCTATCCTGCTACCGATCATCCTCGCCAACCGCGCCGCAACGCCGTCCCCGTCCGGGATCTTCCACCCGTCGGCGATCGGCGTGTTCCTGTCCCGGCTGCTGCCGCTGACCGAAGGTGTCGGCAAGACGGCCAGCGTGTACGTCGGCACGCTCGCGCTGCTGCTCGCGCTGACGATGCCGTTCAACAAGTTCGTCCCGTGGCGGTCGAAGATCGTCTGGGTGATCACGATCGTCGGCGTGGCGCTGACGTTCCGGTGGGGCCCGACACAGGCGTTCTGGCACGCGTTCGACACCCCGAACGGCAGCCAGTACCGCGAGGCGTTCGTTCTCTGCGGGCTGCTCGTCGCGGTCGCCTGGATCTCGGTCGCCCACAGGTTGCCCGGGCCGCTCGCCCTGCTCGGCGGCGGCGCGCTGCTCGCCGTGATCGTGGCCGTGTCGGACGGCAGCCCGCTGCTGAAGGAACACTGGCTCACGGTGCTTGTCGTGTCCGGAGCGGTCGCCTTCGTTGTGTTCGGCACCATTTGGCTGCTGCGGCGCAAGCCCGGTCCCCGGCGGCTCCCGGTGGCGGCAGCCTTCGCCGTACTGCTCGCGGTCGTGACACTCGAGGCTACCTGGAGCGCGGTCGTCACCGACGAGTACCGGAGCAAGCTGCTCAGCGCATCGGCCGACCCGTGGGACGCCAAACAGACCGCCCGGTACGACGAGCTCCGCAAGGCCGACGACTGGCCGAAGTACCGCACCGAGCCCGGGACGGCGGTCACGCCGAACGACCCGATGCTGCTCGGCGGGCAGGGCGCGGGGCAATACAGCAGCCTGCTGCCGTATTCGGTGAACCAGATGATGACGCAGCTCGGCTTCGGCTGGTCCGGCTACGGACGGGCGAGCCGGACGCTCGACAACCCGGTCACCGACGCGATCTTCTCCGTCGGCGCGCGGATGCGGATGATCAACGGCGACCCACACATCCGCACGGAGGTCGTACCGCCGCTGGTCACCGTGCGACGCCGGCTGGATCCCGCGGTGCAGGTCGACACGGATGCGCCGAATGCTTATCTCGCTCAGGAGCGGTTGCTCGGGTCGACTGTGTACGAGGTGCCCGAGTACAAGGGCACCCGCTTCGCGACCGGGGACGTGAAGCTGGTGGCAGCTTGCGCGCCGACGAGTACGGCGTACCTGTTCATGCCGCGCGTCGGCGGGCGGGCACGGCTCGCGGGCGGGGACTGGCATGAGCTGAGTGCCACGCGGCGGCCCGGGATCAACACGAGCAGCGCGATGATCGAGCTCGGGACGGTACCCAAGTCCGGAGTGGTGCTCGTCGAGGTCAACTTCGGCGAGGACCCCCAGGGGATCCCGCCGCACAACGCGATCGGATGCTTCAGCCCCGTCGCTCTGGAGAAGGCCGTGAAGACGCTGCAGGCGACCGGGGCCACGGATGTGCAGGCCGGCGGCCATTCGCTGCGGGCGACGTTGCCGGCCGGGAGCAAGGGCTGGGCGGTCATCGGCGTACCCAAGATCGACGGCTGGTCCTGCAACGCCGGCGGCAAGGACCAGATCCCCAGCAACTTCGGCGGCTTGATGGCCGTCCCCATCGTCGGCCCAACCACCCAAGTCACCTGCAACTTCACCCCACCCGGCCTGACCCGAGGCCTCGCAATCGCCGCCGCCGCGCTCGTACTGACCCTCGGAATCGCAGGCCTGGGCGCAGTACGCCGCCGCCGGCGGCCGACAGGTTGATCCCCGGCGTCCTGCGGAGGTGGTGCGTGAGGCCGCACGTGGCGGGTGCTGGCGGGGCGCGGTGGGCGACCGGCGGGAATTTGCGGCGGATGGGGGCGCCGAGCGTGGCTGTGCACATCCCGTGGTGACAGGCGACAAGCTATTGCCTGTTCAAGGTCCCCAGGGGGTGTCGCCAGATGGTCAAGTCGCCTGGGCGGCAAGGCGTGCCTCCGACCTGCGTCAGTGACCCGCAGGCACGATCCGCATATACCCCCATCCCGTATGCGCACAGGGCTTGCTTTCAATACCCATAGGGGGTAACTTCGGGAGCGTGGAGATACCCCGGAGGGGTAGTTGAGGTGAGGAAGGGTTGAGATGAGCGGCGAGCACGTGCACGGATACAGCGCGGAGAAGGATCGGCACCTCAAGCGGTTGCGGCGGATCGAGGGGCAGGTTCGGGGGCTGCAGCGGATGGTCGAGGAGGATCAGTACTGCATCGACATCCTCACTCAGGTGTCGGCGGCCACTAAGGCACTGCAGTCCTTCTCGTTGGAGTTGCTCGACGAGCATCTGTCGCACTGTGTGGTCGAGGCTGCGCAGAAGGGTGGTCCGGAGGCCGACGAGAAGGTTCGTGAAGCCTCCGACGCGATCGCCCGCCTCGTCCGCAGCTGAGCCCGACCAGCCGCAGCTCTCAGCGCCACATCCTGTAGCTGCACCAACCTCCACCGAATGACATAACCCGTTTCGAGCAAGGAGAACTGATATGAGCACCACTGCTACCTACTCCGTGTCCGGTATGACCTGCGGGCACTGCACTTCCGCGGTCACCGAGGAGATCAGCAAGCTCGTCGGGGTCCAGGACGTGAAGATCGATCTCGTCGCCGGTGGCACCTCCGCGGTGCATGTGACGAGTGAGGCCGCGCTCGACGAGTCCGCCGTCCGGGCTGCCGTCGACGAGGCGGGTTACGAACTGGCGGCGTCGTGAACCGGGCCGCTGCGCTCCGGCTCGGCGCGTTCGCCGGTGCGGTCGTGCTGGCCTTCGGGGCGGCGTTCGGCATCGGGGCCGCGGTTGATCCGATCGCGGCGGCCGACGACACCTCCGGGGCGCCTGCGCACGGAGAGGAGATGGGTGGAATGGAGCAAGGCTCACACGGTGGGCACGACGCCGGCGGGCAGGTCCCGGGGCTGGCCGTGTCCGACCAGGGGTATACGTTCGCGCCGGCGAAGACGTTCTTCACCGGCGGTACGAAGTCGGAGTTGCGCTTCACGATCCAAGGGCCGGACGGCAAGCCGGTCACGAAGTACACGAAGACGCACGAGAAGGACCTGCATCTGATCGTCGTACGGCGGGACCTGTCCGGGTTCCACCACGTGCATCCGGTGCTGGCGGCGGACGGGACGTGGAGTATCCCGTTCACGTTCACCGCGGGCGGGACGTGGCGGCTGTACGCCGACTTCCAGCCGGCCGGGCACGACAGCACGATCACGCTCGGTACGGACGTCAACGTCACCGGGATGTACGTCCCGGTCCCGGTCGCCGAACCGGCCAGCGTGTACAGCTTCCACGGGTACGACGTGACGCTGGCAGGCACGCCCGTCGCGGGCAAGGAGTCCGAGCTGACGTTCGAGGTCAGCAAGGACGGCAAGCCGGTCACGGACCTGCAGCCGTACCTCGGCGCCTTCGGGCACCTGGTGTCGCTGCGCGGCGGGGACCTGGCCTACCTGCACAACCACCCGGCGGAGCACGCCGAGCCGGGGGCGAAGGGTGGCCCGGACATCAAGTTCGCGACCACCTTCCCGACCGCGGGGACCTACAGCCTGTTCCTGGACTTCCAGCACGGCGGCGCCGTCCACACGGCGGAGTTCACCGTCGAGGTCGGCGCGAACGGGACGACGATCGTCCCATCGAAGGCAACAACCACCACACCGGGGCACGCGGAAACGCCCCATGGACACTGAGCGGAGGCAACACATCATGGGTCAGTCCGTCGAGCTCATCATCGGTGGCATGACGTGCGCCTCCTGCGCGGCCCGGGTGGAGAAGAAGCTGAACCGGATGGACGGCGTCACCGCGACCGTCAACTACGCCACCGAGAAGGCGAAGGTCACGTACGACGACGGCATCTCGACCGACGACCTGGTCGCCACTGTCGAGCAGACCGGGTACACGGCGGCGCTGCCGTCGCCGGCCGTCGAGCCGTCCGCGGAGGCACCGGACGAGCTGAAACCCCTGCGGGAGCGGCTGATCGCGAGCATCGCGCTCGCGGTCCCGGTGATCGCGTTCGGGATGATCCCGGCGCTGCAGTTCGACTCGTGGCAGTGGGCGTCGCTGACGCTGGCGTTCCCGGTGGTGACGTGGGCGGCCTGGCCGTTCCACAAGGCCGCCTGGACGAACCTGCGGCACGGCGCCGCCACGATGGACACGCTGATCTCGCTGGGCGTGGTGAGCGCGTTCCTCTGGTCGCTGTACGCGCTGTTCCTCGGCTCGGCCGGCGCGCCCGGGATGAAGATGCCGTTCACGCTGATCCCGTCCCGGGGCGGCGGCGCCGAGGAGATCTACCTCGAGGTCGCGGCCGGCGTCACCACGTTCATCCTCGCCGGGCGGTACTTCGAGGCCCGCGCGAAACGCCGTTCGGGCGCCGCGCTCAAGGCGCTGCTGGAGCTCGGCGCGAAGGACGTCGCCGTACTGCGGAACGGGACCGAGACCCGGATCCCGGCCGACCAGCTCGTCGTGGGTGACGAGTTCGTCGTCCGGCCGGGCGAGAAGATCGCCACCGACGGTGTGGTGGTGACCGGCAGCAGCGCGGTCGACGCGTCGATGCTGACCGGCGAATCGGTACCGGTCGAGGTGGCCCCGGACGACGCGGTCGTTGGTGCGACCGTCAATGCGGGCGGCCGGCTGGTGGTACGGGCGACCCGGGTCGGCGCGGACACGCAGCTCGCGCAGATGGCTCGGTTGGTCGAGGACGCGCAGAACGGGAAGGCCGCCGTCCAGCGGCTGGCCGACAAGGTGTCCGGGATCTTCGTACCGATCGTGATCGGGCTCGCGCTGGCGACCCTCGGGTTCTGGCTCGGCAACGGTTCGCCGGTGGAGGTCGCGTTCACGGCCGCGGTCGCCGTACTGATCATCGCCTGCCCGTGTGCGCTGGGCCTGGCCACGCCGACCGCGCTGATGGTCGGTACCGGCCGGGGCGCGCAGCTGGGGATCCTGATCAAGGGGCCGGAGGTGCTGGAGTCCACGCGCCGGGTCGACACCGTCGTACTCGACAAGACGGGCACCGTCACCACGGGCCGGATGGAGCTGGTCGACGTACTGCTGGCTCCCGGTCAGGAGCGATCCGAGGTACTGCGGCTGGCCGGGGCGCTCGAGCACTCGAGCGAGCACCCGATCGCCCAGGCCGTCGCCCGGGCGGCCGCCCTCGAAGGGAAGCTGCCCGAGGTCGAGGACTTCGGGAACGTCGAGGGGCTCGGTGTGCAGGGGATCGTCGACGGGCACGCGGTACTCGTCGGGCGGACGCGGTTGCTGGAGGAGTGGAGCCAGCACCTGCCCGCGGATCTGGCGCACGCGAAGGAACACGCCGAGGCGGAGGGCAGTACGGCGGTCGCGGTCGGCTGGGACGGCGAGGCACGCGCCGTACTCGTCGTCGCGGACACCGTGAAACCGACGTCCGTGGAGGCGATCCGGCAGCTTCGCCAACTGGGGTTGCGGCCGGTCCTGCTGACCGGGGACAACGAGGCCGTGGCGACGAAGGTCGCCGCCGAGGTCGGGATCGACGACGTGATCGCCGAGGTGCTCCCGGCCGGGAAGGTCGACGCGGTGAAGAAGCTGCAGGACGAGGGCCGTGTGGTCGCGATGGTCGGTGACGGCGTCAACGACGCGGCCGCCCTCGCCCAGGCCGACCTCGGCCTGAGCATGGGCACCGGTACGGACGTCGCGATCGAGGCGAGCGACCTGACGCTGGTCCGCGGCGACCTGCGCGCGGCCGCGGACGCCATCCGGCTCTCCCGCAGCACCCTCCGCACGATCAAGGGCAACCTGTTCTGGGCCTTCGCCTACAACGTGGCCGCCCTGCCTCTCGCGGCCGCCGGCCTGCTCAACCCGATGCTGGCCGGCGCCGCGATGGCGTTCAGCTCAGTGTTCGTGGTGTCGAACAGCCTGCGACTGCGACGGTTCAAGACACTCACCTGAGCCAGGCGGTCGCGTCGCTCGGAAGCCTGCCGCCGTCGAGGGGAACGCTGGAGATCAGCAGCTCCTCGTACGGCGGCAGGTCTACCGCTTTGTCGCTCAAGTTGGTGACGCAGGTGAGCCGCTCTCGTTGGAATGCCAACACCTCCGGCCCGGACTCCCACCACACCAACGCCCCGTCGCCGAGCAGCTCCCGGCGCAGCTTCAGGCCGTTGCGGTACAAGGACAACATCGAGTTCTGGTCCTCGGTCTGCGCTTCGACGGTCAGGTTCTTCCAGTCGCGGGGTTGCGGGAGCCACGGCGTACCGTCGCCGAAGCCGAACGGTGGTTCGTTGCCCGACCACGGTAGGGGCACCCGGCAACCATCTCTCCCCCGGTCGGCGCCGTTCGACCGTGCGAAGATCGGGTCCTGGAGAACGTCGTCCGGCAGATCCTCGACCTCGGGGAGGCCGAGCTCCTCGCCTTGGTAGACGTAGAGCCCGCCCGGCAGCGCCATCGCGAGGAGTGCGGCGGCGCGGGCGCGGCGTTCGCCGAGGACCGGGTCGGTGGGCACTCCGTGCTTGCGGTCCTGGTGCGAGAACGAGGTGTCGGACCGCCCGTACTTCGTGACCGGGCGGGTGACGTCGTGGTTCGAGAGGACCCAGGTGGGCGGGGCGCCGATCGGGATGTGGGTGGAGAGCGTGAGGTCGATCGAGGCGCGCAGTTCGGCGGCGTCCCACGGGCGGGACAGGAAGTCGAAGTTGAACGCGGTCTGCATCTCGTCCGGGCGCAGGTACAGCGCGAACCGTTCCTGGTCGGGCATCCACATCTCGCCGACGAAGAACCTCTCGTCATACCTGTCAGCGATCCGGCGCCAGCCGCGGTACACCTCGTGTACTTCGTCGTGGTCCGTGTACGACTCGGTGGCGCTGTCGAGGTCCTTGAACAGGACGGCGGCGCTGTCGATCCGGATGCCGTCGACGCCGCGGTCCAGCCAGAACCGGAGGACGTCGTGGAACTCCTCGACGACCTCCGGGTTGCGCCAGTTGAAGTCGGGCTGCTCCGGGGCGAACAGGTGCAGGTACCACTCGCCGTCCTCGACCTGTGTCCAGGCCGGTCCGTTGAAGATCGACTGCCAGTCGTTGGGCGGTCCACCGTTCTTGCCGGGGCGGAAGAGGAAGCGGTCACGCTCGGGGGATCCTGGTCCGGCCTGGAGCGCCTGGAGGAACCAGTCCTGTTGGTCGGACCCATGGTTCGGAACGATGTCGACGATGGTCCGGATGCCCAGCGCGTGTGCCTCCGCGATGTACGCCTCCGCCTCCGCGAGGGTGCCGAACGCCGGGTCGATCGCGCGGTAGTCGGCGACGTCGTACCCGCCGTCGGCCATCGGGGACGGGTACCACGGATTCAGCCAGATCGCGTCCACGCCCAGGTCGGCCAGATACCCCAGCCGCTCCCGCAGCCCCGCGAGATCCCCGACGCCGTCACCGTTCCCATCCGCGAAACTCCGCAAGTACACCTGGTAGATCGCAGCTCCCCGCCACCACTCGCCGCCCATCGAATCTCCTAACCTTTCAGGCTTCCGGCGGTGAGACCCGCCATGATGCTGCGCTGGAACACGAAGAACACAAGGATTGTTGGCAGGCTGGCGATCACCAGAGAGGCGATCAGCACGTTCTGTGGCATCTGCGCGGACAGCGACGCGATGCCGACGCTGATCGACATCTTGTCGGTTTCCGGCAGCACCAGCAGCGGCCAGACGAAGTCCTTCCAGACCGTGACCACCGACAGGATCGACACCACGCCGATGATCGGGCGCGACACCGGCAGCACGATCGACCACAGGATGCGGAACGGGGACGCGCCGTCGATCTCCGCCGCCTCCAGCAACTCCTTCGGGATCGAGTCGAAGAAACGCTTCAGCAGGAACACGAAGAAACCGTTCGCTGCCGCCGGCAACCAGATCGCCCACGGGGTGTTCAGCAGATCCGCATGCAGGATCGGCACGTCCTTGGCCACCAGGTACATGGGCAGCAGGAGCACCATCGGCGGGATCATCAGCGTCGCCAGCATCGCGCCGAGCACCAGCTTGCCGAGCACCGGACGCAGTTTCGACAACGCGTACGCCGCCGTCACGTCGACGGCCAGCGTGAACAGCCAGGCGCCGCCCGCGTACATCGCCGTGTTCTTCAGGAACACCCCGAGCTGTAGCTGCTGCCACGCGTCGACGTACACGTGGAAATCAACCGTTTTCGGAAAGAAGCTCGGTGGGATTTCCGCGAGCTCGTCGGGCGACTTGAGGGCGCCGGTCACCATCCAGTACAGCGGAAACACGAACGCGCCGGTGAAGCCGACGACCGTCATTACGAGGACCGTCCAGTAGACGGCTCGGCCGCGCGTCGTGCGCAACGTCAGCGGTGACACGAGAGTTCTCATCGCGCGCTCTCCTCACGCGAGACCCGCAGATAGACGGCGGAGAACACCAGCAGCACGATCATCAACATCAGCCCGAGCGCCGACCCACCACCGAAGTCGCCGAAGTTGAACGCGTACTGGTACATCAGGTAGGCGACGGTGACGGTCGCGTTCTCCGGGCCGCCGCCGGTGAGCAGGTACGGCTCGATGAACACCTGCATGGTGGCGACGATCTGCAGCAGCAGCATCACCAGCAGGATCAGCTTGGTCTGCGGGATCGTCACGTGCCGGACGCGCTGCAGCAGCCCCGCGCCGTCGAGCTCGGCGGACTCGTACAGGTCGCCCGGGATGCTCTGCAGCGCGGCGAGGTAGATCAGCGTGCCGGTGCCGAGGTTCATCCACGTCGACACGATCACCAGGCTGATCAGGGCCGTGTTCGTGGAGTCGAGCCAGCTCAGTGGTGGGATATGTACGACTTTGAGCACCTGGTTGAACAGCCCCGAGCCCGGGTCGTAGAACCATTTGAACAGCAGCACGGCGACCGCCGGCGGGAGCATCACCGGCAGGTAGACCACGAAGCGCAGGTAGGCCTTCGCGTGCTTCAGTTCGTTGAGTACGACGGCCAGCACGAACGGCACGGCGTACCCGATCACCAACGCCAGCCCGCTGAACACCGCCGTGTTCAACCAGGCCACCGCGAAGGCTGGATCGGCGAACACCGTCCTGAAGTTGTCGAACCCGACCCACTTCCCCGGGTCGACGAAGTTGTTCTCCTGAAAGCTCAGCACGATCTCCCGCACCATCGGATACCAGGAAAACAAGGCGAAACAGACCAACGCCCCACACAAGAATCCATACGCGGTCAAATTCCGCCCAACCGCCCTCCGCAGGGCACCCGCACTACCGGTGGATGAGAGGTCACCACCGCCCACCACTTTCCGCAGCTGAGCGTCCTCATCACCTCCCTTCCCCACTCCCGCCTCCGACAGCTCACCCTTCCCACGACCTGCCGCCCTCACCCCCTCCCGCGGCTGAGCTTCCCCACCACCCGCCATCCCCACCTCCGGCAGCCCGTCCTCCCCACGACCGACCGTCCCCGCCTCCGGCGGCTTGTCCTTCCCACCGCCCGCCGTGCCCGGCGGCTTGTCCTTCCCACCGCCCGCCGTGCCCGGCGGCTTGTCCTTCCCACCGCCCGCCGTCCCCGCGGAGCGGGGGCGGCGGGGGTTTGTTGTGGTGTCGTCTGTCATCAGGTGTTCTTCGCCAGGATCTTGTTGGCTTTGGACTCTGCGTCCGACAGCAGCTTGGTGATGTCGGCGTCCTTGCGGGTCAGCACCGCGGACATCGCGACGTCGAGAACGGCGTACAGCTCCTGCGCCTTCGGGGGTTCGAGCTTGTTGGTGATCTTGCCCTGCGCCTCGACGTACGGCGTGAAGTTGTCGACCGGGACCGTCGCGTACTGCTTCCGGAGCGCGCTGATCTGCTGCCCCGGCGCGCTGTCGCCGTACAGATCCGGAATCGGCAACCCGACCGGCCGGCCCTGTTCCTTCGCTCGTGCGTAGTTGAACTGCCCCTGCCCGGGCGTCAGCTCGTGGAACTCCAACCACTGCAACCCGGCCTTGATCTTCTCCGGCGACGCCTTCGGGTTGAACATGTACCCGTCGCCCCCGCTCAGCGACGACTGCCCGCCCGACTCCGGTACGGCGGTCACCCCGTAGTCGTCGAACTTGCCCTTGAAGTCGTTGTTCACCGACTGCACCACATCGGGCGCCCCGATCATCATCCCGAGCTTGCCGCCGCCCATCATGCGCATCAGGTCCGCCCACTGCAGCAACTGCTTGCTGCCCATCGAGTTGTCGTCCCAGCGCATCCGTTGCAGGTTCTCCAGCACCGCCTTGCCCTGGTCGCTGTTGAACGCGGCGGTCTTCCCGTCGTCGCTCACCATCGACCCGCCGCGCGCGTACAGCTCCGCCGCGAAGTGCCATCCGCCGGTGTTCCCGGCCGAGTACTCGCCGAACCCGACGTACCCGGGCCCGAGCGCCGCGATCTTCTTCGCCGCCGCCCGTACGTCGTCCCACGTCTTCGGCGGGTTCGCCGGGTCCAGCCCGGCCTGCGTGAACAGCTTCCGGTTGTAGACCAGGCCCATGTTGTAGTTGTTGCGCGGCAGCCCGTACGTCTTCTCGCCGTCCTTGAACACGCCCATCACGTCCGGCCGCAGGTCCTTCACCGCGCCGACGCTGCCGACATACTGGCTGATGTCCGCGGCCTGCTTCTTCTCGATGATCTTCCGTACGTCGGTGTAGTAGACGTAGAACAGGTCCTCCTGGGTCCCGCCTGCCAGCTTGGCCTGGAACGTGTCGGGGTTGATGCAGGGGAACGCGTCCTTCCCCTGGACCGTGATGTTCGGGTGCGCCTTCTGGAACGTGGTGACGTCCGCCTCCCAGGCGGCGCGTTCCTTCGGATTGCTCTTCGGCGGCTCGCAGCCGACCGTGATCGTCACCTGCCCACCGGCCGAGTCCCCCGCCGGCTTCTTGTCGGTCCCGCAGGACGCGGTCACCAGCCCGAGTCCCATCACCAGCAGCAGGCTGAGCCCGCGACGCGTTGTGGTCATGTCCACCCTCTCCCTTTCTGGTGCCGTCACCGTAGGGAACTGGATCCATGAGCGCAATACTTCGATTTGAAATTGCAAAAACATGACTTCTCATGGGAGATTGCCTGCCACTGGGCAGACGACAACAGCCGCCGACCGGATCGGTCAGCGGCTGCTGGGGTGTGCGCGGAGGCTAGGGCGTGTCTGGTGATTCCGCGCCGTAGCGAAGCCGTGCCGGGTGCCCCGCAGTAGGCGGGGAATTGCCAGACACGCCCTACGTGCGGGCCCGCGCGGTGGAGGCGCGGACGACGAGTTCAGGCTCGAAGAGCAGTTCGTCGGCCGGGACGGTGGCGCGCTCGATCAGCGCGACCAGCATGTCGACGGCGGCCCGGCCCATCGCGTCGATCGGCTGCCGGACGGTGGTCAGCGGCGGGTCGGTGCAGTTCATCATCGCGGAGTCGTCGTACCCGATGACCGAGACCTCGTCCGGCACGCTCAGCCCGGCCCGGCGGACCGCGCGGATCGCGCCGAGCGCGAGGATGTCGCTGGCGCAGACGATGCCGGTGACGCCCGCGTTCACCAGCTTGGTGGCGGCCGCGTGCCCGCCCTCGAGCGAGAACATGCTGTGCTCGACGAGCTCCGCGTCCGTGTCCTCGGCGGCCAGGTACGCGTCCAGTTTCCGCCGCGACGGGATGTGGTCGCGCGGCCCGAGCACCATGCCGATCCGCCGGTGCCCGAGCGCGCGCAGGTGGCCGATCGCCATCTCCGCGGCGACATGGTCGTCCGACGAGACCTGCGGGAAGCCGAGGTGGTCGACCGCCGCGTTCACGAGGACGGCGGGCAGTTTCCGCTCCTGGATCAGCTCGTAGTGCTGGTGCGGCGCGTCGGCCTGCGCGTAAAACCCGCCGGCGAACACCACGCCGGACACCTGCTGCTGCAGGAGCAGGTCGACGTAGTCCGCCTCGGACACGCCGCCGAGCGTGCGAGTACAGAGCAAGGACGTGAAACCTTGCTGCGCGAGTGCTCCGCCGACAACCTCGGCGAACGCCGGGAAGATCGGGTTCTGCAACTCCGGCAGCACCAGCCCGACCAGCCGCGCCCGGTCGCCACGCAGCTGGGTGGGCCGCTCGTACCCGAGCACATCCAGCGCGGTGAGCACCGCTTCCCGGGTGGCGTCGGAGACGCCCGGCTTCCCGTTGAGCACCCGGCTGACCGTGGCCTCACTGACGCCGACCTTCTTGGCCACCTCTGCAAGTCGTCGAGTCATGGCGCAAACTCTACGCCAGATCGCGCAAGTTCTTGCAAGAGCTTGCGCGCCTCCCTGAACACTCAAGATTCCTGACAGACTGGTGGTCGTGCCTCGATTCGTCGCCACCCGCCCGGACACCGGTCTGCTCTCGCTCCCGTGGGACATCCCGCTGGAGGACTGGCCCGAAGACCAACTGGTCGCGCTGCCGCGCGGTATCTCGCGGCATGTCGTCCGGTTCGTCCGCGTCAACGGCAGCGTGTACGCGATCAAGGAGGTCCTCGAGCACCTGGCGATGCACGAGTACCGGCTGCTCCGCGACCTCGAGCGTCTGGAGGCGCCGTCGGTCGAACCCGTCGGCGTGATCACCGACCGGGTCGACCGCAGCGGCGAACCGATCGACTCGATCCTGATCACCCGGCACCTGCAGTTCTCGCTGCCGTACCGCGCGCTGTTCTCCAGCACGCTCCGCCCGGACACCGTGAACCGGCTGATCGACGCACTGGTCGCGCTGATCGTCCGGCTGCACCTGCTCGGGTTCTTCTGGGGCGACTGCTCGCTGTCGAACACGCTGTTCCGCCGCGACGCCGGTGCGTTCGCGGCGTACCTCGTGGACGCCGAGACGGGCGAGTTGCACCAGGACATCTCCGACGGGCAGCGCGCGCACGACCTGTACACGGCCGAGATCAACCTGTTCGGTGAGCTCCTCGACCTGCAGGAGGGCGGGCTGCTCGACGAGTCGATCGACCCGCAGGAGACGGTCGAGTCGATCCAGAAGCGGTACGAGGCGCTGTGGGCGGAGCTGACCGCGCCGGAGGAGTTCGCGAACGACGAGATGCACCGGCTGGACTCGCGGATCCGGCGGCTGAACGAGCTCGGCTTCGACGTCGCCGAGATCGACATCATCACCGACTGGGACGGCAGCCAGGTCCGCATCCAGCCGAAGGTCGTCGACGCCGGCCACCACTCGCGGCGGCTGCTGCGGCTGACCGGGCTGGACGTGGAGGAGAACCAGGCGCGGCGGCTGCTGAACGACCTGGACTCGTTCGCCGCCGCGACCGACCAGCAGAACGAGGACGAGGAGATCGTCGCGCACCAGTGGCTGACCGAGGTGTTCGAGCCCGTCGTCCGCTCGGTGCCGCGCAACCTGAGCCGCAAGCTCGAGCCCGCGGAGATCTTCCACGAGGTACTCGAACACCGCTGGTTCCTGTCCGAGCAGGCCGGCCACGAGGTCGACACGATGGAGGCGGCCCGCTCGTACGTGAACGACGTACTCGCTGCGAAGCCCGACGAGAAGCTCGCGCTGCCGACGCCGACCTTGCCGGAACCTGACTGACACCTGCAACGTTCGGGCCCGCACCAGCGTGATCTGAGTGTGGAGCTTGACGCAGTGATGGAACGACTCGTCGCCGACAGCCTGGCGAAACACGCGGCGAACGCGGCGAACGCTCCGACCAACGACAACCTCCTCCCCGCCGTCCACGCCCGCTTACACCGCCGTCGAGCAACCCTTGCCATCAGCGCCCTCGTGGTCGCTTTTGTCGCCATCGCGATCACCGCGCTGCACAGCACCACACATCCCCAGCCCACCCACGAAGTACCTGCTCCCGGCCCCGCGCAGTCACCGCGGCCGCGACCTGTGAGTACTGACACGGCCCGCTGACTACTTGAGCCCGGACGTGTTGAACCCGCTGACGAACCGGCGCTGCATGAAGAGGAACAGCAGCAGGACGGGCAGCACGTAGAGGACCGCCCCGGCCGCGACCAGGTTGTTGAGCGGCAGACCCTGGCTGTTGACGTACCCGGACGCCATCGCGACCGCGAGCGTCGTACTGTCCTGGCTGAGGAACATCGCCGGTCCGACGAAGTCGCCCCACGCGTGCGTGAACGACAGGATCACGCTCGCCGCGATCACCGGCCAGGACTGCGGCAGGAAGATCCGCCAGAAGATCCTGATGTACCCGCAGCCGTCGATGATCGCCGCCTCCTCCATCTCCCGCGGGATCCCGGCGAAGAACTGCCGGAACAGGAAGATCAGGAACGCGCTCCCGCCCAGGCCCCACGCGACCCACGGCCAGTACGTGTTCACCATGTGCAGCTTGGAGAAGATCAGGTACGTCGGGACCAGCGTGACGATCCCGGGCAGCATCATCGTGGCGAGCAGAATCACGAAGAGCTGCTTCTTCCCGGGCGCCGTCAGCCGCGCGAACCCGAACCCGACCCACGCCGAGCTCAACGTGGTCAGCGTCGTACTGATCAGCGCGATCGTGAGGGAGTTCCGGGCAGCGCCGACGAAGTTCACCTTGCTGACGGCGTCGCTGTAGTTCGCGAGCCGCGGGTGCGCCGGCCACCAGGTCGGCGGGAACGACGCCATCTCGGCCGGGGACTTCAGCGACGTCGACACCAGCCACACGATCGGGCTCAGCATCACCAGGACGACGGCCAGCAGGACGACGTACAGCGCCCAGCGGTAGGAGCGGGTCATCGGCGGCCCTCCGGTTCGACGGTGTAGAAGACCGTGCGCGCGCTGACCTTGAGGATCACCAGCGTGACCAGCAGGATCACACCGAACAGCAGCCACAGCATCGCCGACGCATACCCGAACCGGGCGGCGCTGAAGTACTGCGCGAACACGTGGATCATGTACAGGTAGTTGCCCTGCGGCACCGTCCCCGCGCCGCTCAACGTCCCGGACGACAGCAGCAGCGGCGCGAACGACTGCAGCGATCCGATGATCCCGGTGATCACCTGGAACAGGATCACCGGCGACAGCAACGGCACGGTGATCCGGGTGAACGACTGCCAGTACGACGCGCCGTCGACGAGCGCGGCCTCCTGCAACTCCTTCGGGATGTCCTGCAGGCCCGCGAGCGAGATGATCATCGACCCGCCGCAGCCCCACAACACCAGCGCGTACAGGACGTACCGGACGTTCGGGTCGACGAGCCAGGTGATCGGATTCGCCCCGAGACCGCTGAGGATGCCGTTCGCGGCACCGGCGTCCCGGTCGAAGATCAGCCGGAAGGTCAGCGCGGCACCCACCGGCGGCACCACGGCCGGCAGGTAGATCAGCCCGCGGAGCAGACCACGGCCCCGGATCGGCTGGTTGAGCATCACCGCGAGCAACAGCCCGGCCAGGATCGACAGCGGCACCGTGATCAGCGCGAACAGCCCGGTCTTGCCGAGAGAGCTGAGCGTCAACGGATCGCGGAACACCTCGAGGTAGTTGTCGAAGCCGACGAAGTGCGTCCGCGGCGACAGCCCGTCGGAGTCGGTCAGGCTCAGCCAGAACGCATACGCGAGCGGAAACACGGTCAGCCCGACGAACCCGAGCACCCACGGCGCGACGAACAGGTAGAAGGTGCGCGCCCGCTTCAGGCTGGGCGGCTTCTTCCGGCGCTCCCGCGACGTCACCAGAGCCGGCGCCGCGGATCGTCGCGCTTCCGTCGTCGTCGAGCTCACCGGAGTCGCTTCTTTCCGTCCGCCAACTGCTCGTTGACCTGCTTGGTCACCGCGTCCGCGAACTGCGCCGCCGAGCTCGCGCCTTTGATCGCCTTCGGCAACTCGCGGCCGATGATCCCCTCGATGGCATCGATCCGCGCGTACGGCGTGAACGTCGAGACCGAGAAGTACTTCTGCTCGGCGAGCTGAACGTCGTACGCCTCCTTCTGGTACGGCTTGGTGCGTGGCATCAGGTCGCGCAACGACTTCAGCGCCGGGATGCCCCAGCCGCTCTTCGCCCGCTCCTTGGCGGGATCGCCGGCCAGGTACCACTCCATCACCGCCCAGGCGGCGTCCTTGTTCTTGCCGGCCTTCGGCATCCACAGGCCGGTGGCCGCGTAGCACGGGCTGATCCGCTGGTCGCCGAACTGCGGCGCGGGCAGCAGATGCGCCGCGGTCGCCAGCTTCGGGTCGCTGCTGAACACGCCGCCGAACCAGTACCCGTCGGTGGCGATCGCCATCCGGCCGGCCTGGAAGGTCGGGCCGTCCCAGCCGTTCGGGTCCGGGTTCAGCACGGTCGGGCCGATGCCGGCCTTCGCGTAGTCGAGGTACCAGCCGATCGCCTTCAGCGCTTCCGGGCTGCTCAGGTCGATCGACGCCAGGTCGTCCGCGAGCACCTTGCCGCCGGCCGAGGCGACCATCGTGGAGAGCGCGACGAAGACGCTGCTGCCGGCCGGGTTCATCCCGTAGACGCTGATCTTCGCGCCCTGCCGCTTGGTCAGCTTCTTGCCGAGGTCGAGCAGTTCGTCGTACGACAGCGGCTTGTCCGCGCTCGGGTGCGGAACCTTGGCGCCGTCGAAGAGCGTCCCGTTGTACCAGAGCATGGCGTCCTGGGAGTAGTCCTTCGCGAACCCGTACCGCGGGCCGGCGCCCTGCTTCTGCCCGTCGAACCGCCACAGGTCGTTCACCGGGTCGATGTCGTCGGCCTTGATCAGCGAGCTCTTCGCGAAGTACGGATCGAGGTCCTCGGCCACCTCGCGGGCGGCCAGGTACGCCGTCTCGGTGGCGCCGGTACCGCGGACCACGTCCGGCGGATTCCCGCTGGCCAGCATCGCGGTCAGCTTGGTCAGGTCGAACTCGACCGTCTTCACGGTCACGCCGAGCGCCTGGCCGGCGGCCTTGGCCTCCTTCGGGCCGAACTCGCCGGACTGCGACATCACGGTCACGGTGCCCTTGGCGGCGGACGTCCCGGCGCCGGCGGCCGGCGTGTTCGACGAGGACGCGGGCGAGCAACCGACTGCGAGGGCACCACCAGTTGCCGCGCCGCCGATGGCCAGGAACCGGCGGCGGGACAGCCCCGGGGTCGTTGTGGTCATGGTCAACCTCTCATTCGGAAGTCTGTGGGTCGAACAGCCGGCAGACGGGACCCGACGCCGGGCCTGCCTGCGCGGCGAGGGCTTCGCTGTCGTCCTCGGGCCGGTAGCCCAGCTCGTGCCGGGCGGACGTGATGTCCCAGTGGTCGCGGGTGTTCGCGGAGACGCCGAAGTGGACGCCGAACCGCTCGCGGGCCTGCAGCGCCGCGAGCATCAGGCGGCCGGCGTCGTCGTCGGAGAGCCACTGCCCGAGGTAGCGGCGTTCGGTCAGCGGCCAGCCGGTCAGGCCGAGCCGCAGGCAGGTGACCGAGGCGCCGGTGCGGCCGGCATGCATCCGGCCGAGCGCCTCCAGCACCGCCTTGCCCAGCCCGTACGGACAGCAGGGGCGCGGATCGAGCCGTGGATCGACCGGCCAGTACTGCCGCCGGTTGTGCTCCCCCGACGCGTGCAACGAACTGGCGAGCACGATCTTCGGGACGGCGTGGGCAGCCTCGAGCACCACCTGGGTCGGCCACACATTCGCGGCGTACACGCTGTCCCAGCTCTGCCAGGGGCTGCTGTTGCCCGCGAGGTGCAGAAGGGCGTCGGCACCGGACAGGACCTCGCGGGCCGCATCGGGATCGCCGATGTCGGCCTGCACCGCCTGCAGCTCGCTCGGCCCGGACGGCACGGCCCGGTCGACCAGGCGGACCCGGTACTGCTTGCGCAACCACGGCAGCACCGCGGTCGCGACGCGCCCCAGCCCGCCCGTGATCACCACCAGCGGCAGCTTGCCGTTCTGCGCACCGTCCATGTCGGTCATCCGGTCGCCGGGCCCGGGGCGATCCCCGGGGCTGTGGCGAAATTGTTCGAGCAGTTCGGCGTTTGTGTCAAGTCTTCGTACACAGACTGTCAGTTGAATTGACTCCGGTGGCCTCGATCCCGGATACTCGACGTCGTGGCTGCGAAGGACACCGGATCTCTCCGAGCGCTACGGCGCACCAACTCCGAGCGGATGCTGTCCGCGCTGATGGAGCACGGCGCGCTGCACCGGGCCGAGCTGGCGCGGATCTGCGGCGTCTCGCGGACGACGGTGTCGACGATCACCGCCGACCTGATCGTCGGCGGCGTGGTGATCGAGGTGCACGGCGAGCAGGCGGCGCGGGCCGGGATCGACGCGTCCGAGGTCGACGGCCGGGCCCGCGGCTTCCTGCGCGCCAACCCGGCCGCGGGCGCTGCCGCCGGCCTCGACTTCACCCTCGAGCGGGTCTGGTGCCACGTCACCGATCTGTCCGGGGCGACGCTCGCCAGCGACGGCGTGCGGGCAGCGCCGGACACCCCGTGGCAGGAGCGGCTGACGGCCGGGCTCACGCTGCTCGACGAGCTGCTCACCCAGGCCGGGCTGGAGCGCGCCAACCTGGTCGGCGTCGCGATCGGCGTGCCCGGTCCGCTCGACCTGCAGACCGGTGTGGTCGGCCCGTCGTTACCGGGGCAGGCCTGGGCCGGGGTCAACGTCGCGGCCGAGTTCGGCCGCCATCTCACCGTGCCGGTGCTGGTGGAGAACAACACCCGCCTGGAGGCGGTCGCGGAGTTCACCTGGGGCGCCGGCCGCGATCTCGACGATGTGCTGTATGTCGGGCTCTCGACCGGGATCGGCTCCGGGATGCTTGTCGACGGCAACCTGCACCACGGCGGCGCCCGCGGTGGTGGCGGCGAGCTCGGCCACCTGTCCGCCGATACCTCCGGCGCGCCGTGCCCGTGCGGGAATCGCGGTTGCCTGGTGCAGTACGCGTCGCTGCAGGCCGTGCTCGCGAAGCTCGAGCCGGTGCTCGGCGCGGACGCGGGCCTCGACGAACTGCTCGCCGCCGCAGCGGACGGACAGCCGGAAACCTTACAAGCGCTCCGTGAAGCCGGTGAACTGACCGGCCGGGTGCTCGCGAACATCTGCAACCTGCTCAACCCGGCCCGGATCATCGTCGGCGGCGAGCTCGCCCGGGCCGGCGACCTGATCCTGGAGCCGATCCGCGGCACGCTCCGCCGGACCGCGATGTCGTTGACCCGGGACGTCGACGTGGTCGGCGCCGAGCTCGACCTCGGCGCCCGCGCCGGGGCCTCCGGAGCCGCCGCCCTGGTGCTCCGGCAGACTGACCAGCTCGTCGCGGCACTGCTCGCCGCACCCGCCCACGAACCGAATGAGGCCGTGTGAAGATCGTCGGATACGAAACGTTCCTGGTGGCTCCGCGGTGGCAGTTCCTGCGGATCGACACCGACGAAGGCATCAGCGGCTGGGGCGAGCCGATCGTCGAGGGCCGCGCCGAGGCGGTGCAGGGCGCGGTCGCGGCATTGATGGAGTATCTGGTCGGTGCGGATCCGCTGCGGATCGAGGAGCACTGGCAGGTGATGGCCAAGGGCGGCTTCTACCGCGGCGGCGCGGTGCTGTCGAGTGCGCTGGCCGGGATCGACCAGGCGCTCTGGGACATCAAGGGCCGGTTCCACGACGTCCCGGTGCACGAGCTGCTCGGCGGGCCGGTTCGCGACCGGGCGCGGGTCTACACCTGGGTCCACGGCCGTGACAACGCCGAGCTGGTCGACCAGGCGCAGGCCAAGGTTGCGGCGGGGTTCACCGCTCTTAAGCTGAACCTGTCCGAGGCGCTGCCGCCGATCCCGTCGGCCGCGCAGCTGCGGGCGTCGGTCAGCCGGGTCGAGGCGCTCCGGGACGCGCTCGGCGACGGCATCGACATCGCCCTGGACTTCCACGGCCGATTCAGTACGGCGGCCACCCGGCAGATCCTGCCGCTGCTCGAGCCGCTGCTGCCGATGTTCGTCGAGGAGCCGGTCACCCCGGAGTACTCGCGCGATCTGCGCCGGATCACCGAGTCGACCAGCATCCCGATCGCGATCGGCGAACGACTGTTCTCCCGCTGGGACTTCCGGGACGTGATCCCGACCGGGATCGCGGTCGCGCAGCCGGACATCTCGCACGCCGGCGGTGTCTCCGAGGTCCGCCGGATCGCCGCCCTCGCCGAGACGTACGACGTGAACGTCGCGCCGCACTGTCCCCTCGGGCCAATCACGCTGGCCGCGAGCCTGCAGATCGACTTCGCGATCCCGAACTTCCTGATCCAGGAGCAGAGCCTCGGCATCGAGTACGGCGGCGGCAACGCGCTGCTCGACTACCTGGTGGATCCGGAGGTGTTCGCGTTCACCGACGGGCGCGTGCAACGCCCGACCGGACCCGGGCTGGGGATCGAGGTCAACGAGGAGGTCGTCCGCGCGGCGGCCGCGGAGCCGCACCGCTGGCGCTCCCCCGTGCTGCGGCACGACGACGGATCGTTCGCCGAATGGTGACGCCGCCGATGGGCTGGAACAGCTGGGACTGTTTCGGCACCACCGTGACCGAGGACGAGGTGCTGGCCAACGCGCAGGTGATGCACGACCAACTGCTGCCGTTCGGCTGGGACACGGTCGTCGTGGACATCGCCTGGTACGACCCGACCGCGCGGTCGCACGGCTACAACGAGAACGCGCCGGTCGTCCTGGACGGGTACGGCCGTCAGTTGCCGGCGCCGGCGCGGTTCCCCTCAGCCGTGGACGGCGCCGGCTTCGGACCGCTGGCGGAGAAGGTGCACGCGCTCGGGCTGAAGTTCGGGCTGCACATCATGCGCGGGATCCCGCGCCGGGCGGTCGAGCTGGACCTCCCGGTGTACGGGACCGAGTGGACGGCCCGCGATGTCGCGGACCACGACCACGTCTGCACGTGGAACCCGGACAACCTCGGGCTCGACCAGGACCACCCCGGTGCGCAGGCGTACTACGACGCGCAGGTCGCGCAGTTCGCCGCGTGGGGTGTGGATTTCGTCAAGGCCGACGACATGCTGGCGCCGTACCACGACCGGGAGATCGCGGCGTATGCGCGGGCGATCGAGCGGAGCGGGCGGGACATCGCGCTGTCGCTGTCGCCGGGGACGCACCTGTCCACGCACCACCTGGACCACCTGCGCGCGAACGCGCGGATGTGGCGGATCTCGGACGACCTGTGGGACCGGTGGGAGGACGTGCACGCCCAGTTCGCCCGGCTGGCGCGATGGGCGCCGTTCCAGCAGGACGGCGGCTGGGCGGACGCGGACATGCTCCCGCTCGGCCACATCGGCATCCGCGCCGAGCGCGGCGACGACCGAATGAGCCGACTCACCGCCGACGAGCAGCAGACCCTGCTGACGCTGTGGGTGATGGGCCGCTCGCCGCTGATGATGGGCGGCGACCTGCCGACCACCCCGCCGGAAACCCTTGCCCTGTTGACGAATCCGGCACTCGCCGAGGTACTGCGGTCCTCGTCCGACGCCCGGGAGACCGTCCGCGAACCGCTGGACGACGGCGAGCTGATCGTCTGGACCGCCCAGGGCGACACCAACTCGTACGCAGCACTCTTCTGGACAGGCGCTGGCCCCCGAGAAGTAGCGCTCCCGGACGAGCTCCCCGCCCCGGTCCGCGATCTGTGGACCGGCACGCCTACCACCGAACGCGTGTACACCGTCCCCGCGCACGGAGTTCGCTGGCTCGAGCTCAGCGCGCCACTCTGACGAAAGAGTCCGTGTCCGGGGACCACCCCGGACACGGTCTCCGCGGTGGCCTACTTGTAGACGACCCACAGCTCGTAGTCGTCGCCCGGGAACGCCGAGCCGTTGATGCACTTGTACTTCGTCCACTTGGTGCCGGCGGCACCGGCCGCGTGACAGTCCGACTGCCAGAAGAAGTCCCCCACGTACTCCCAGTTGTCACCGGCAACAACCGTCGGCGCCGCCGCCGTGACCGCCGCCGCCGTGACCGCCGGCGCTGTGGTCGCCGGCGCCGCCTGCGCTGCCGGGGCGGCGAGGCCGCCGGCCGTGATCGCCGCACCGGCGAGGACACCGTAGAAAACCCTGCGAATACTCATGATCCGTCCCTTTCGTGGTTGGTCCGAACACTTCGAGCATGTCGACCGGCCACGAGGCCCGCACCTGCTTTCGGGTCACCCCGAAAGGCCGCGGAACTATTCGATGAGGGCCGAAAGCAACCATCTCGAAAGCGGTGCATCACCCAATTCCTGAAGGTCTTTCACCCAACGGGCCTCGGCGATCTCCGAAGAGAGTGTGGTCTCGGAGGACACCGAGAGTGCGGTCAGGATCGTGAGGGTGTCGCGTTTGCCTTCGAGGGTGGTGACGGTCGTGTCCAGGACCCTGAACTCGGCCGGGCGGATGGTCAGGCCCAGTTCTTCGTGGACCTCGCGGGCGGCCGCCTCGGCGGGCGTTTCCCGGGCGGGTTTGTAGCCGCCGCCGGGCAGCGCCCAGCGGCGGGTGTCGGCGTACGAGTGCCGGACGACCAGGAAGCGGCCGTCCGGCAGGCGCAGCAGGGCTTTCACGCCGAAGGTGGTGGGCTTGCGGATCCGCCACCACAGCTGGAGGAACGGCGAACCCGCGCGCAGCAGGATCGCGGGGACGCGCATCAGCGCGGCGGCATCCGGAGGGCGCCGTCGAGGCGGATGACCTCGCCGTTCAGCAGCTGGTTGTCGAGGATGTGCCGGACCAGCGCGGCGTACTCGGTTGGCCTGCCGAGCCGGGACGGGTGCGGGACCTGCTGCTCGAGGACCGTGCGGGTCTCCTCCGGGAGGCCGGCGAGCATCGGCGTCTCCATGGTGCCGGGCGCGATCGTCACCACCCGGATCCCCTTGTCGGCGAGGTCGCGCGCGGCGGTCAGCGTCAGCGCGACGATGCCGCCCTTGCTGGACGCGTACGCCGCCTGCCCGATCTGACCGTCGTACGCCGCGATCGACGCGGTCATCACCACGACGCCGCGGTCGCCGTCGTCGCTCGGCTCGGACGCGATCATCCGCTCGGCGGCCAGCCGGAGGACGTTGAAGGTGCCGATCAGGTTGATCTCGATCACCTGCCGGAAGGTTGCCAGCGGCAACGGACCCTTCCGGCCGACAACCCGGCCCGGGGTCGCGACGCCGGCGCAGTTCACCACGACCCGTAGCGTCCCGAGCTCCGCGGCGGCATCCAGCGCGGCGGTCACGGCCGCCTCGTCGGTGACGTCGGCAGGCGCGAACACCACCCGGTCGCCGAGCTCCTCCGCGATCGCCTTGCCCGCCGACGACGGCAGGTCGACGATCACCACGCCGAGCCCGTCCGCCGCCAGCCGCCGAACGGTCGCCTCCCCGAGGCCCGAACCACCACCGGTGACGAGAGCGACGTCGGACGGGCTGAACTCCATCAAATGCTCCTCAAGAGATCGCGGCTGATCACCAGTCGCTGAATCTGGTTCGTACCTTCGAAGATCTGGGTCACCTTGGCCTCGCGCATGTAGCGCTCGGCCGGGAACTCCCGGGTGTAACCGTACCCACCGAGCACCTGGACCGCGTCGGTGGTGACCTTCATCGCCGCGTCCGTGCAGACCAGCTTCGCGATCGCCGCCTCCCGCGTGAACGTCCGGCCCAGGTCGCGCCGCCGGGCCGCGTGCAGGTACGTCGCCCGCCCGGACTCGACCGCCGCGGACATGTCGGCGATCAGGAACTGGATGCCCTGGAAGTCCGCGATCGACTGCCCGAACTGCTGCCGTTCCTTCGCGTACGACGTCGCGAGGTCGAGGGCCGCCTGCGCCAGGCCGACCGCGCAGGCGGCGATCCCGAGCCGCCCGGAGTCGAGCGCGGACAGCGCGATCCGCATCCCGTCGCCCTCCGCGCCGATCATGTTCTCCGCCGGGATCCGGACGTCGTCGTAGTTCACGAGCGTCGTCGTCGACCCGGTCAGGCCCATCTTCCGCTCCGGCGCGCCGAAGCTCAGGCCGTCGACGCCGGCCGGGACGTGGAACGCGGAGATCCCGTGCTTGCGGTCGTCCGACGTACGGGCGAACGTGGTGAAGAAGTCGGCGTACGGACCGTGACTGATCCACGCCTTCGTACCGTTCAGCACGTACGAATCCCCGTCGCGGACGGCGCGGGTGGTCATCGAGCTGATGTCGGACCCGGCCTGCGGCTCGGACAGCGCGTACGCCCCGAGCAGCTCGCCACCGATCATGTCCGGCAGCAGCCGGTCCTTCTGCTCGTCGCTACCGAACGTGGCCAGCCCGTACGACGTCATCGTGTGCACGGAGACGCCGACGCCGACCGACATCCACGCGGACGCGATCTCCTCCAGCATCTGCAGGTACACCTCGTACGGCTGCCCGGCGCCGCCGTACTGCTCCGGGTAGGGCAGGCCGAGCAGGCCGGCTTTTCCGAGGGTCCGGAACGCGTCCCGCGGGAACGCCTCGGTCTCCTCGGCGTGCGCGGCGTGCGGAGCCAGCTCGTGGTCGCACAGGTCGCGGACCAGGGCCAGCAGGTCAATGGATTCGTCAGTCGGCAGGAGTCGGTCGACAGCCATCAGGAACCCCCTCTCAACAGCTGACGAAATGATACTCCGAACGATACTGACGCACCTAATGCAGTATCGTTCTATGCTGTCTCGATATGACAACAGTCGTTCCGGGCCGACGTACCCGCCGGCAGTCCGAGCTGCTGGACCGGCTCCTGTCCCTGTTCCTCGAGCAGGGGTTCAGCCGCTTCACCCTGGACGACCTGGCCGCCGAGCTGCGCTGCAGCAAGACGACCCTGTACGCGTTGGCGCCGAGCAAGGAACAGCTCGCCGTCGAGGTGGTCAAGCACTACTTCAAGAATGCCACCGCGCAGGTGGAGTCCGCGGTCGCCCGGCAGACCCGGCACGACCGGCGGATCGCGGCGTACCTCGGCGCGGTCGCGGACGCGCTCCGGCCCGCCAGCCGGACCTTCCTCGACGACGTCGCGACTTTCGCGCCGGCCCGGTCGGTGTACGAGCGGAACACCCGGATCGCCGCCGAGCGGGTCCGGCAGTTGATCGAGGACGGAATCAACCACAAGACGTTCCGGCAGGTCGACATCGCGTTCGCGGCCGAGATGATCGCGCACACCATGCAGGCGATCCAGCGCGGCGACATCGCCCGCCGCACCGGCCTCAACGACGCCGAGGCGTACCGCGAACTGGCCTCCTTCGTCCTGCACTCCCTCAGGCTCGACTGAACCAGCCGTCCCCTTAGGGTGGGTCATCGTCCTCTTGCTGCCATCTCGTGCATCAGAGCCGTACGCCCCGGAAGGCTGATCACCATGAAATCTCTCCGACGAACCGCGGCCGTGGTGGCGGCCGCCGCCCTCGCCCTCACCGCCGCCGCGCCGGCCGGGGCAGATCCGGTGAAGCCGCCTCGCCTGTCCGCCAAGGCGATCACCGCCACTCTGAACGACCAGATCCACACCGCGGGTACGGCGTGGATGACGAAGCCGGACGGCACCGTCGTGGTGTCGTACGACTCCACGGTCACCGGTACGAAGCTGACCAAGCTCACCGGCCTGACCAAGCAGCTCGGCACCAACATCACGATGGAGAAGCTGCCCGGCAAGCTGCAGAAGTACATCAGCGGCGGCATGGCGACGTTCGGCGGCCAGTACAAGTGCTCGGTCGGGTTCAACGTGCAGCGCCGCGGGAAGTACTACTTCCTCACCGCCGGCCACTGCGGCGTCGACGCGGCCCGCTGGTACCAGGACCAGGCGCACAAGGTCTACACCGGCGCCGTCTGGAACGCGACGTACCCCTACCACGACTACTCGCTGGTCGTGTACCGCACCGACATCAAGACGAAGCCCCCGGGCGGCAGCGTCTACCTGTACAACGGCCACTCGCAGGACATCACCAAGGCGATGAACCCGGGCCTCAACCAGCTGGTGTACCGCTCCGGCGCTACCAGCGGCCTACACAGTGGCCGGGTCACCGGCCTGAACGCCACGGTGAACTACGGCGACGGCCGCGTGGTCGGCCTGATCCGGACCAGCGTCTGCGCCGAGCCGGGCGACTCGGGCGGCCCGCTGTTCTACCGGCAGTACGCGTTCGGGCTGACGTCCGGCGGCTCCGGTGACTGCACGCAGGGCGGCGTGACGTACTTCCAGCCGATCGTGCAGGCGCTGAACGCGTACGGGGTCTACATCTACTGAGCGCAGGTTTCCCCTACGCTCCGAGACTGCCTGAATACTCAGCGAGATAGTGGGTAGGACTCGTCACGGTTGAAGTCAAGGACGCCCCGCCCCGAAGGCGTCCTCATCGTGAGGAGGCTGAAACCATGAATCTGTCCCCACTCCGCCGTACCACCGCACTCCTGGCCGCGGCCGGGCTTGCTGCCGCCGGACTTCTGGCAACGCAGGCCTCGGCCGCACCGGTCAACCCGGCCACGCTGTCGGCCGCCGCGATCTCGTCCACGCTGGCCGAGAACGCGACGATCCCCGGCACCGCCTGGGAGACCGACCCGAACGGCCGGATCATCGTGTCGTACGACGACACGGTCACCGGCGCGAAGCTGGCGCAGCTGACCGGCGTGACCAAGCAGTTCGGCAGCCGGATCAAGCTCGAGAAGATGTCCGGCAAGCTCACCAAGTACGCCGCCGGCGGCGACGCCATCTACGGCGGGCAGTACCGCTGCTCGCTCGGCTTCAACGTGCGCAGCGGCAGCACGTACTACTTCCTGACCGCCGGGCACTGCGGCAACATCGCGTCCAGCTGGTACTCGAACTCCGCCAAGACCACGCTGCTCGGGACGACGTACGGCTCGAGCTTCCCGGGCAACGACTACGCGATCGTAAAGTACAGCTCGTCGGCGAGCACCCCGCCCGGGACGGTCGACCTGTACAACGGCTCCTCGCAGGACATCACATCCGCCGGCAACGCGTCCGTAGGCCAGGCGGTCAAGCGCAGCGGCAGCACGACCGGCGTCCACAGCGGCACGGTCACCGGCCTGAACGCCACCGTCAACTACGCCGAAGGCACCGTCAGCGGCCTGATCAAGACCACCGTCTGCGCCGAAGGCGGCGACTCCGGCGGCGCCCTCTTCGCCGGCACCGTAGCCCTCGGCCTCACCTCCGGCGGCTCCGGCAACTGCTCCTCCGGCGGCACCACCTACTTCCAGCCCGTCACCGAAGCCCTCTCCCGCTACGGCGTGAGCGTCTACTGATCCGGACATGAGTGGGGGCCGGGAGCGATCTCCCGGCCCCACACTCACGTTCTAACCGCGGCGGCGGGAGATTTCGTAGAGGGTTACGCCGGCGGCGATGCCGGCGTTCAGGGACTCGGTGGCGCTGGTCATCGGGATCGAGACGATCAGGTCGCAGTTCTCGCGGACCAGGCGGGCGAGGCCCTTGCCCTCGGAGCCGATCACCAGGACGATCGGCTCGGTGGCGGCCTCGAACTCCGGCAGGTCGACCTCGCCGTTCATGTCCAGGCCGATCACCAGCAGGCCGGCGTCCTTGTAGGACTTGAGGGCGCGGTTGAGGTTGCCGGCGCGAGCGACCGGGATCCGGGCCGCGGCGCCGGCCGACGTCTTCCACGCGGACGCCGACATCGACGCCGTACGACGTTCCGGGACGACGACGCCGTGGGCGCCGAACGCGGCCGCGGAACGGGTGATCGCGCCGAGGTTGCGCGGGTCCGTGACGCCGTCGAGCGCCACGATCAGCGGCACCTCGTGCGCGTCGTACGCCCGCTGCAGCAGGTCGTCGGGGTGCGCGTACTCGTACGGCGGGATCTGCAGCGCGACGCCCTGGTGCGAGCCGCCCGCGGTGACCCGGTCCAGCTCGGAGCGGGGCACCTCGAGGACCGAGACGCCGGTCTCGACCGCGACCAGCAGCGCCTCGCGCAGCCGGGCGTCCCGCTCGGTGCCTTCGGCAACGTGCAGCGCGGAGGCCGGGACGCCGGCCCGGAGGGCCTCGACGACCGGATTCCGCCCGTACACCCACTCGACCGTCGAGTCGGCGTCCTTGCGGGCCGGACGGCGGCTGCGGGTCTCGCGTTCCTTGGCGCGCTCGGCCGCCTTCGCCCGCTTGTGCGCCGGGTGCTTGACCCGGTCCACCGCCTTCGGCGTCGGGCCCTTGCCCTCGAGACCGCGGCGGACCCGGCCACCGGAACCGGCCGTCGGATTGCCCCGCGGCTTCTTCCGAATGGCTCCCTTGCGCTGGCTGCTGCCTGGCACGTCAGTTTCCTTCGTCTGTAGATACCAGGGACCAACGCGGCCCCTGGGGAGTGTCCTCGATGACGACGCCGAGCGCCTTCAGCCGGTCGCGGACCGCGTCGGCGGCGGCGTAGTCCTTCCGCTCGCGGGCAGACTGGCGCTGCTCGAGCAGGGCCTTCACCAGGCCGTCGACGACCTCGGTCAGCTCGTCGCTGCTGCCGGTCCGCGACGCCCACGGCTCGGACAGCGGGTCCAGCCCGAGCACGCCGAGCATCCCGCGCACCGACGCGAGCGCCTCCCGCAGCGCCGCGGAGTCGCCGTCGGCGACCAGCTTGTTCCCGTCGCGGACGGTGTTGTGCAGCACCGCGATCGCGGCCGGCGTCCCCAGGTCGTCGTCCATCGCGGCGACGAAGTCCGACGGCAGCCCGGCCGCCGGCTCGACCCCGCCGGTCACCTCGGTGGCCCGGTCGACGAACCCCTCGAGCCGCTGGAAGCTCTTCGCGGCCTCCTCGAGCGCCTCGAACGAGAACTCGACGACCGACCGGTAGTGCGACTGCACGAGGTAGAAGCGCAGCTCGATCGGGCGCACCCGCTCGACCACGTTCCGCACGACGGCGCTGTTGCCCATCGACTTCGACATCTTCTCGCCGGCCGTGGTGACCAGCGCGTTGTGCATCCAGAACCGGGCGAACTTCTGCCCGACCGCGGTCGACTGGGCCAGCTCGTTCTCGTGGTGCGGGAAGCGCAGGTCCAGCCCGCCGCCGTGGATGTCGAACTCCTCGCCGAGGTACTTCCCGGCCATCGCGGAGCACTCCAGGTGCCAGCCCGGGCGGCCGCGGCCCCACGGCGTCGGCCACGAGGCCGTCCGCGGGGTGCCCTCGACGTACCCCTTCCAGAGCGCGAAGTCGCGCGGGTCGCGCTTGCCGCGCGGGTCCGCGTCCGCGGCGGCCTCCATGTCGTCGATCTTCTGGTGCGAGAGCGCGCCGTACTCCGGCCAGGAGCGGACGTCGAAGTAGACGTCGCCGGACCCGTCGGGCGCGACGTACGCGTGGCCGCGGTCGATCAGCTGCTCGATCATCTCGAGCATCTCCGGGATGTGCCCGGTGGCGCGCGGCTCGTACGTCGGCGGGCGGCAGCCGAGCACGTCGTACGCCCAGTGCAGCTCGCGCTCGAACTCGTAGGCGTGCGCCCACCACGGGACGCCGCGCTCGGCCGACTTCGCGAGGATCTTGTCCTCGATGTCGGTCACGTTCGCGATCACGGTGACCTCGTAGCCGGAGCGCTCCAGCCAGCGGCGCAGGACGTCGAAGACCACTTCCTTGTAGATGTGCCCGACATGCGGGGCACCCTGCACCGTCAGCCCACAGTGGTAGATCCCGACCTTGCCCGGATGGACCGGCTCGAAATCCCTCACTGCTGCCGTTGCGGTGTCGTACAAGCGAAGTGTCACCGGTCAAGGGTAACGGGAAGTGGCACCCCCTCTTGACAAGATATCCACAGCACCTACTCGGGAGGACCGGTCAGTTGTCTCATCAAGGGCCGTACGGGCCGCCACCAGGGCAGTACCCACCCCAGCCGCCGCAGCAGCAGTACCCCGGTCCGCAGCAGCAGTATCCGCGGCCACAGCAGTACGGCCCGCCGCCCGGACCGCCGAACTGGGGTCCGCCACCAGGCCCGCCCCAAGGTCCCCCGATGGGTCCGGCTTTCGGGTTCGGCTCGAACGGCTTCCCGCCGGCGCCCCGGAAGAAGAGCAAGGCGCCGCTGATCCTCATCCCGGTCGCCCTCCTGGGTGTCGTGGTGGCCGGCTTCGTCGTACTGTCGCTCGTCAAGCACAACTCCGACGTCAGCTCCACCCCGCCGGAACCGACGACCAGCACGGCCGCGATCCCGACGTACGCCCCGACCAGCTCCGCCACCGAGCAGCCGACGACCACGGCCCCCACCGCGCCGGCCAGCCGCACGACCCGGACCACCCAGCCGACGCAGACCCATACGACCGCCGCCCCGCCGTCGGACAACGTCATGGTCACCAAGAACCGGATCTACAAGGCGGGCGTGATGAGGTCAGTGAGCTGCCGTGAGCCCGGCTCCCGTCCGACCAGCCTGACGAACGCGCGCAAGTACTACTCCACGGTCCTGCTCTGCCTGAACCGCTTCTGGCCCGGCCAGGTAGCAGCCGCCGGCGGCCGCTTCCGGCCGCCGAACCTGATGATCTTCTCCGGCGCCACGACCAGCCCGTGCGGCGGAGGCACCGGCGCCGGCATTTCGTTCTATTGCCCGACGAACCAGACCATCTACATGGAGGCCGGCACCGACGTCACGTTCTGGCGGAAGAACGGCAACATCTCGTACCAGAGCGACTGGGTGCGGATGAAGATGGCCGACACGGTCGCCCACGAATTCGGGCACCACGTGCAGAACATGGTCGGCATCCTCAGCGCGTACTGGAACCTCCGGTACGCCTCCTCCTCGCAGACCAAGGCGCTGGAGCTCAGCCGCCGGACGGAGCTGCAGGCCAGCTGCTTCGGCAACGTGTTCCTGGGCGCCAACCGCTCCAGCTTCGGGATCAGCGGCGACAAGCGGTACCAGCTGACCTGGCTGCACTCGCACCAGGGCGACGAGTACGGCGTCCAGCCCGACCACGGAAGCCGGGCGGTATACCCGATCTGGACCAACGCCGGGTGGAACAGCCGGAGCCCGTCGGCCTGCAACACGTTCACCGTGCCCGCGTCGTACGTGCGGTAAATGATCACCAAACGCAAGGTGTAAAGGGTTGATTTCCTCCAAGGCGGGGTAATACCTCCGGCGAGCGCTTTGTCCGCCCCTCATATCGCTCTCTGGAGGAGAACCGTGAAGTCCGCCCTTTTCACGGGTGCCGCCGTGACTCTTGGCCTGCTCTTGGCCTCGGTCGGCTCCGCCCAAGCAAGCAACGCCCATCAGCCCACCGCGCAGGCCCGCCAGCACGGCGTCACCGTCGCCGGTGGCGGCTACATGGGCTGGACGAACCCCAAGACGTCCAGCACAACCGCCACGCCGGCCGTCATGGCTCCGGCCGCCACAGTCGAAGGTATCGACGTAGCCAGCTACCAGGGCAACGTCGACTGGACCGCGCAGTGGAACGCCGGTAAGCGGTTCGCCTACACAAAGGCGACCGAAGGCAACTACTACACGAACCCGTACTTCGCCCAGCAGTACAACGGGTCCTACAACGTCGGGATGATCCGCGGCGCCTACCACTTCGCGACGCCGAACGACTCCAGCGGCGCGAATCAGGCGACGTACTTCCTGGCCCACGGCGGCGGCTGGTCCAAGGACGGCAAGACGTTGCCCGGGGCCCTCGACATCGAGTACAACCCGTACGGCGCGACCTGTTACGGGCTGAGCGCGTCCGCGATGGTCAACTGGATCCGGGACTTCGCCAACACCTACAAGGCGAAGACCGGACGGGACGTACCGATCTACACGAACCTGGACTGGTGGAGCCGCTGCACCGGGAACAGCACCGCCTTCAACTCGACGAACCCGCTGTGGGTGGCGAAGTACGCCTCCTCGCCGGGCACGCTGCCGGGCGGCTGGCCGTTCCACACCATCTGGCAGTACAGCTCGACGCCGATCGACCAGGACCGCTTCAACGGCGACTACAGCCGCCTGCAGGCGCTGGCCAACGGCTAAACGGGTTGCAGCGGTCGAATAGTCTCGATCGGTGAGCTACTCGCTGCCGATCGAGACCGACCGCCTGACCCTTCGACGCTACGTCGACAACGACTACGACGACCTGCTGAAGCTGCAGTCCAACCCGGACGTCACCCGGTTCCTGCTGTACGACGTACGGACGCCCGAGCAGGTCAAGGAGGCCCTCACCGGCCGGTTGGCCGATGTCCCGATGGATGCTGACGGTCAAGCGCTCACCGTCGCGGTCATCCTGCGGGACACCGGTCAGCACCTGGGCGAGGTGACGCTGTTCATGAACAACACCGAACAGCGCACCGGCGAGATCGGGTACGTCTTCCACCCGGAGTCGCACGGCCACGGGTACGCCGCCGAGGCCTCCGTGGAACTGCTGCGCCTCGGCTTCGAGGAGCTCGGCCTGCACCGGATCATCGCCCGGCTGGACGCTCGTAACACCGGCTCGGTGAAGCTGCTGCAACGGCTCGGGCTGCGCCAGGAGGCGCACTTCGTGCAGAACGAGTACCTGAAGGGCGAGTGGACCGATGAACTGGTCTTCGCGATGCTCTACAGCGAGTGGGACGACCGCTCGTAAAATTCTTTCCATTATGCTGGGGCTCGTGGTCCTCAGTGCCAGTGCCGCGCCGAGCCAGGCCGTCAAGGTCGCCCCGGCGCGCGAGGTCGCGTACCGGGGCTGGACCTCGACCGCGGACTTCCTGGCCGGCGAGCAGTTTGGGACCACCGTCGCCGACGGCGCGCTCACGTTCGGTACGCCGACCGGCACCACGTCGTACGCCGACCCGTTCGGCGACGGCACCGCGAAGACGTACGACCGAACCAGCTGGGTGTCGCCGCACGTCAGCACCGGCTTCGGGCTGACCGAACTGGTCGCGTCCTGGAACGCGACCACCCCGCCCGGCACCTGGGTCGAGGTGTCGATGGCCGGTACGACGAACCTCGGCACGCCGACCAAGTGGTACGTGCTCGGCCGCTGGTCCGGCGGCGACGACACCGCGGCCGGCGACATCCACCGGACCTCGGTGCCGAGCCAGGGCGACGCCGACGGATCCGTTGCCGTCGACACCTTTCAGGCCGCGACCGGGAAGTGGCTGGACCGCTGGCAGCTGAAGATCACGCTGTACCGGCTGACCGGGACCACGGCTTCCCCGGTGGTCCGCTCCGTCGGCGCGATGGCGTCCCGGCTGCCGTCCGACAAGAAGGTTGCCGTCAGCCCCCTCGGCGGCGCGGAGGGCCTCACGCTCGACGTACCGACGTACTCGCAGGAGACCCACATCGGGCACTACCCGCAGTGGGACGGCGGCGGTGAGGCCTGGTGCTCGGCGACGTCGTCCGCGATGGTGCTCGACTACTGGGGCGCCGGGCCGACGCGGGCCGAGACGTCCTGGGTGGACCCGTCGGATCCGGACCCGCAGGTGGACCACTCGGCGCGTTCGGTGTTCGACTATTCCTACGACGGCGCGGGCAACTGGCCGTTCAACACGGCGTACGCCGGCTCCCGTGGCGTGGACGCGTTCGTGACGCGGCTGCGGTCGCTGACCGAGGCGGAACAGTTCATCAAGGCCGGGATCCCGTTGATCGCGTCGCTGTCGTTCAAGAAGGGCGACCTGCCCGGCGCCGGGTACGGGACGAACGGGCACCTGATGGTGATCGTCGGCTTCGACAAGGACGGCAACGTGGTCGTCAACGACCCGGCCTCGCATCTGATCGCCAGCGACGACCAGGTCCGGACGACGTACGACCGGACCGCGTTCGAGAACGCGTGGGTCCCGCACTCGGGCGGACTGGTCTACGTCGTGCACCCGGCCGGTACGGCGCTGCCGCCGCCGTCCGACCCGCAACACAACTGGTGAGACGACAGAGCCCGCCACGCCGGGGCGGCGTGGCGGGCTCTGTTCTTTACGAGCCTCAGCGGGCGAACAACGCGCCCGTCAGGTGCGTGGTGAGGTTGCGGAGCGAGTCCGGCAGGTACTGCAGGTGCCAATGCTGCGGTCCGCGGTACCAGGGGAAGCCCTCGTCCTCCACGCCCGGCGTGGTGTCGGTCGCGACCAGTGCGTCGATCCAGCGCTCCGAGCCGCCGAGCACGACGGCGTACGGCAGCGCCCGCGAGCACAGGTCGACGGCCTGGTCGGCCGGGAGCTCGCTGACGTCCATCTCCAGCAGCTCACCGCGGATCGCGGCGACCTGGCCGAGCACGCGGCCCGCGGCCGGAGCCTTGGCCGGCATGTAGCGGCCGACCACCAGCAGACCGACGCCGATCAGCGTGATCGCGATGCCGAGCAGGCCCCACGTCGACAGCAGCGCGAGCAGTACGGTCGCGATCACGCCGACGACGGTGGTCCCGATCCCGATCGTCGCCCACAGCGAGCGGGTCCGGTCCGGGCGCTCGGTGAACCAGCCGCGCTTCACGACACCGTCGTACAGCGCGTCCTGCACCTGCTCGAGACCGGCGCGGACCTGCTTGCCGAGCTCCGAGACCAGCACCGAGTCGGCGTCGCCGAAGATCGCGCGGATCAGGACGTTCTCGTAGCGGTGCAGCTCCTCGGCCGGCGCGTTCGCGACCCGGCGCAGCTCCCAGTCGCCGCGCGCGAACTCGCTGCGCTTGTCCAGCTCGATGATCGTGATGTGGCCGCGGACCGCGAGGTCGATGATCGTCGCGGTCACGTCGACCGGGTCGATCCGCTCGTCGATCAGCGTGCCGACCTCACCCGGACGCAGGTCCGACGGCGGCGTGAAGTCGATCCGGGCGTCCGTACCGAGGCTGAACAGCGACGCCGGTACGACGCGCCGCGGGTCCACCTGGTCGCGGCCACGCAGCCGGTACAGCACACCGAGCGCGACGGCGCCGAGCAGCAGCACCAGCAGCGCCGTGATCAGCTGCGCGGTGTCGGTCGAGAAGGCCCGCTTGAAGGTGTGCCGGTACTCGACGATCGTGTTCGCCGCGATCTGGTCCTTCGGGAAGCCGACGATCATCCGGACCGTGTTGCCCGGCGGCAGCGCGGTCTGCTTGAACGTCGGGCCCGACGTCTCACCGATCTGCGCCAGCGAACACGGGACGTTGCTGTTCACCGGGCCGGCGAAACAGGCCACGTGCGTGACGTCCGGCACGCTGAAGACCGTGTTCACCTCCTGGATCGGGATGCTGATCCCGGTCAACGGAGCGAACTGCACCTCGGTGCCGTCCAGCGTCTTCGACACCGCACCCTTCACCGTGTACGTGAAGTCGAGCTGCGTCGTGCTGCTCGTCACATCCGGTACGGCGATCGACGTGACGTCACCGTCCGTCTTCACCTCGGGCTTCTTGTCCTGACCGCCGGCCTTGACCTGCAGGTCGCCGATCTCCTGGACGTGGTCGATGTCGTTGTCCAGGTGGTCCCGGGTGACGACGAACCGGGTGAAGGTCCCGTTCACGTTGCTCAGCTTCCAGGTCTCCGAAACCCGGAGCAGGCCGTCGCGCTCGACCCGGACCTGACTGTCGTAGTTCGTGACCACCGGGTCGGCGGTCGCGTTGCTTCCGGCCGCGGCACCGGTCCCGGCCGCGCCCGCGGGGACAGCGGACAGGCCGAGCAGGCCGAGGGCACACAGGGATAGCCCGAGGAGACGTAGACGCATCGCCCAATCACACCGTAGAGAGAGGGTCAGGTTGACACCGGGCACCCTAGCGTCTGACAGGTGTCAGGCGAGCAACGGGGGACCCTGACCGCTGCCGAAGTTGAGCCCGCACTCCGGTAGCGTCACGGGGGTGTCAGGCAACCAATGGGGACCACCGCCCGGTCAGCAGTACCCACCTCAGCAGCCGCAACAACCGTGGCAGCAGGGGCCTGGGTACGGCGGAACACCGCCTCCGGGGCGGCCGCCGCAAGGTCCTCCCCAGGGTCCTCCGCAGGGTCCGCCGTACCAGGGGCCGTACCAAGGACCGCCGCAGGGACCGCCGCGGCAGGGTGGACCTGGTTTCCCTGGGCAACCTTTCCCCGGGCAGCCGTACCACGGACCTGGACAGCCGCAGCAGCAGTTCGGCTGGGGCGCCGCGCCCGGCGGACCACGCCCGCCGAAGAAGAAGGGCCGCGGCGCGCTGATCGCCGTACTGGTCGTCCTCGGCGTACTGCTGATCGGCGGCACCGCGCTGAAGGCGATCTCGGCGGCGTTGAAGGGCGACGGCGACCCGACGTCCGAGCCGAGCGTCACGACGACGTACAGCCCGACCCGCCCGACCGAGCCCACCGAGGCGCCGTCGACCCGCGGCGAGCCGACCACGACGCAGTCCACCACCCAGCCGACCCGCCCGACGGCCAGCCGGCAGACGACGACCACGTCCAAGCCGACCACCAACCCCGGCCCGAGCGACAGCGACCTCGTCGTCAAGAACAGCCTGTACAAGGCCGGCGTGATGGCGTCGGTGCGCTGCCGCGAGTCCAGCGCGCGCCCTGCCACCGCAGCCGGCGCCAGGGCCAACTACAAGAACCTCCTGGGTTGCCTCAACAAGGCCTGGGCCCCGATGGTCGCCAAGGCCGGCGGCCGGTTCCGCGCACCGAAGGTGATCACGTTCAGCGGCTCCGTGTCGTCGCCGTGCGGAACCCACCAGGACTCCAACCCGCCGTTCTTCTGCGGCACCAACGACACCATCTACATGAACCTCACCGAGGACATGGGCAACTACAACCGGTACCCGCAGAGCTACCAGAAGGTCTGGGCGCGGATGTGGATGCTGCACCAGATGGCCCACGAGTACGGTCACCACGTCCAGAACAACATGGGCATCCTGCAGGCGTACGCCCGGATCCGCTACGAGCGCCCCAACTACGCCATGGAACTCCAGGACAGCCGCCGCCTCGAACTCCAGGCCTCCTGCTTCTCGGACATCTTCATCGGCGCCAACAAGAGCAGCTACCCGGTCACCGGCCAGTCCCAGGTCCAGTGGCGCTGGCTGATCGGCCACGTCACCGACCTCAACAACGACCACGGCGACGCCAACAACCACCAGTACTGGGCCCTGCGCGGCTACAACGCCCGCGACCCCCGCGTCTGCAACACCTGGGCCGCCTCGGCCAACAAGGTCCAGTGACAACACAGTCCGATCACTCCAGCCGGCCGACCTGCCGAACTAGCTAGCCTGGTGGGTCCGGATCGCGCAGAGTATGTGCCGGGGGAGGCGGCTTCGGCGCCCCACCAACGAGCTACGCCAAGCAAGGTCGTGAGGAGCATCGATGTCGGACAACAGGAACCAGCCCCCGGGAAACCCCCCACAGGAGCCCGTTCCGAACACCCCCAACCAGGCCCAGGACGGCCCGAACACGCCCGACCAGGGCAACCCCACCCCAGGCACGTCCACCCCGGGCAGCTCCGGCCCGGGTACACCCGGCGCGGGTAGCTACGGCCCGGGCGCGTCCGACGCAGGAAACTCCAACTCGGGTACGTCGGGCCCGGACGCCCCCGGCAGCTACGGCCCAGGTACCTCGGGCGCTCCCAACCAGTACGCCCCCTCCGGCAACCCCGGAACTGGCGGCCCTGGTACGAGCGGGCCTGGGGGGTCAGGTGTTGGGGAGAGCTGGTTCTCCCGACGTGAGCCCGAGACGAGCGGCCCCGGCACGAGCTCAGCCGATCAGCACGCCCCCGGCGGCTCCGGCGCGGGCAGCTCTGGTGGTACTGCGGGTTCTACCGGTGCTGGTAGCTCCGGCGGGCAGGGCTCGTCCGGTGGATGGTTCGGTGCGCGGGACAACGATCGCGGACCGCAGGCGCCCAACGACGGCCAGCCCGGTACGAGCGAGGGACAGTCCTCCAGCTGGTGGAGCGGCGACAACGAAACCAAGCGCGAATTCCAAAGCCCAGGTCAACCCGCCGCCCCCGCCAACAACTGGTTCGACGGCGGCTGGGACCCCACCCGCCGCGAACACCCCGACGAGCCGATCCCCAACCAACCCCCCACCAACCGAGGCCCAGGCCAACCAGCCCCCGGCCAATACCCCCAAGCCCAACCCACCCAGCACTCCCCCGCCCCCAGCTACCCCACGCAGCGCCCAGGCCAACCCGGCCAAGCCAACTCCGGCCCCGCCAACTCCAGCCAAGGTCAATCCGCCTCCGGGCAGTACGGCTCCGGCCAGTACAGCTCCGACCAGGGCAGCTCGGCGCAGGGTGGACCGGATCAGCTCGGTCCCGGTCAGCCCGCGGCTGGTCAGCCCGGCTCCGGGCAGTACAGGTCCGGGCAGTACCGGCCCGGGCAGTCCAACTCGGGTCAGAGCGGACCGGGTCAGCCTGACCCTAGGCAGTACGGCGCGGGTCAGTCTGGCGCAGGGCAGTACGGCGCAAGGCAGTACGGCGCAGGGCAGGCGGATTCGAGTCGGCCGGGCTCCGGGCAGGGCGGCTCCGGGCAGTCGGGGCTGAGCTACCCAGGGCCGGGGCAGTCCGGCCCTGGCACATCCGGCCCTGGCACATCCGGCCCTGGCACATCCGGCCCTGGCACATCCGGCCCTGGCACATCCGGGGCTGGCACATCCGGGGCCGGTGCATCCGGTCCGGGTACGGCCGGGGCTGGGGCGGCTGAGGATGGGCAGGAGGCTTGGCGGGCTAATCCGGATTGGTCTCCGTCGACGCCGGCCTGGTCGGAGCAGCCGGTGGAGCCTGCGCCGGGTGATTCGGCGACCTCCGAGCTGTGGCAGCCGAATCGGGGGCAGGGCGGGTCGAGTACTCCGGATCCGTGGCAGCCTCGGCCGTCGTGGTCGGAGCCGCCTGAGTCCGGCGCAGGTCAGTCCCAGGACGCTTCGTCCGGTACACCGTCACGCGGCACCTCGGGTACGCCGTCCGCCGACAGCTCCAGTACGCCGTCCGCCGGCAGCTCCAGTACGTCGTCCGCTGGCGCGTCCGGTACGTCGCCCGGCGGCAACTCGGGTACGTCTACCGGCACGGCTGGTGCGTCTGCCCGCACGGGTGGTGCGGCTGGTACGTCTGCCGGTACGGGCGGTGCGGCTGCTGGTACAGCTGGTACGCCTGCCGGGGCCGGTGGTACGGCTGCCGGGGCCGGTGGTACGGCTGCCGGGGCCGGTGGTGCGGCTGCCGGGGCGGGTGGTGCGGCTGCTGGTGCCGGTGGTGGGTCGGACCGGGGTGGTGTGGGTGGTGCTCGGGATGGTGGTGGGTCGCCGGCTGGGGACGGTGGGGGCTGGGGTAATCAGTCTTGGACGTTGCAGGGTGGTGGGCGGGAGTCGGAGTCGAGTGCTTGGCAGGCCTCGCCTTCGCAGCCTTCGCAGCCTCGGCAGCAGCAGGCGGGGCCGCATTCTGAGGGGTCTTATTTGTGGGGGGCTCAGGGGAGTCAGGAGCAGCAGCCGGCTTCGCCTTGGAGTAATGCGTTGCCGCCTCAGAACCAGCAGGGCGGTGGACGGCACTCTGCGCCGCAGGGCGGGCAGGGTGGATGGGCGGGTCAGGGTGGGCCTGGATCGCAGGGCGGGCCTGGATCGCAGGGCGGTCAGGGCGGGCCTGGTGGACCAGGGGCACACGGTGGTCAGGGCGGGCACGGTGGGGCAAGCGGCCCAGGTGGCCCAGGTGGAACTGGGCCAAATGGGCCCGGTGGACCCAATGGCCCCGGTGGGTCGGGGGCGCAGATTGGGCCTATGGGGCAGCCGGTGCAGCAGGCGCCGACCTGGCAGTATCCGCCTATTCCTATTCCGCAGCCGCCGGGTGGTCGGCGCCGCAAGAAGAAGAAGTTGACGCGGCCTTTGCTGATCGGGTTGCTGGCGCTGGCGGTGCTGGTGCTGGGCACCGGGATCACTTTGATCGTGCGTAGTGTGGGCGGCGGTGACGCGGAGGCCAAGCAGTCGCCGTCGGTTTCGCAGACGCCTTCGGAGTCGCCTTCGCCGTCGCCCAGTCCGTCCTCGCCGTCGCCTTCGACGCCGCGGGGGCCTACGGTGGATGAGGTTGTCAAGGGGAGCCGGTTGTACTCGATCGGTCCGGTGGCGGCTTCGAAGTGTGTGGAGCCCGCGTGGGCGCCGGTTACCGTCGCGGCCGATCAGCAGTACTACAACCGGCTGCTGCTCTGTCTGGGTCGCACCTGGTGGCTGGCGATGAAGAAGGGCAATCTGCCGTTCCGGCACCCGAAGGCGGTCGTGTACGTCGGCAAGCTCTCCTCACCGTGCGGCATGCAGCGCAGCGTCCGCGCGGCGTACTGCCTGGCGAACGAGACCATCTACCTGCCGTTCACGGTCGACAACGCCAACTACACGAAGAACCCGGTCTACGCCCGCGCGGTCATGCTCAACACGTTCGCCCACGAGTACGGGCACCACGTGCAGAAGCTGAGCGGGATCCTCGGGTCGTCGATGGCGCGGCAGAAGAGCATGAACGCGACGCAGCAGCTGACCGAGAGCCGTCGGCGCGAGTTGCAGGCGACCTGTCTCGGTTCGGTGTACCTGGGCGCGAACGCGCCGTTCATCCCGATGTCCGGGCCGCTGCTGGCGAACTGGAAGATCCTGATCGCGCACATGGGCGACGACTACGCCGTGCCGCGCGGTCACGACCACGGCAACCGGGTCAGCAACTACCAGTGGTCCATTGCCGGGTTCAACAGCAAGCAGCCCAACTCCTGCAACACGTTCACGGCGGCTGACGTCCGCGTCAACTGACGGAAACAACAAAAGAGCCGGCCCATCAACACGATGGGCCGGCTCTTCAACGTTCTCAGCCGAACAGCCGCCGTGCGCTGCTCAGCGAGCCGCCGAACGAGGTGACGAAGTTGCTCAGCGACTCACCGATGTTCGACAGGTGCCAGTTGTCCGGGCCGGAGTACCAGCCGATGCCCTCGTCCGGGTCGTCGTCGTCATCGGTGGCGGCGATCTCCAGCGCCCACTTCTCGGTCAGCCCGAGTACGGCGGCGTACGGCAGGCACCGGGACGCGAACTCGAGCCGGCTGCCCTCGGGCAGGTCCGCCGAGGTCTCGTTCGCCAGGTAGTGCTGCAGACCGAACACCCGGCCCAGTACGGCGGCACCGCGCGCCGTACGCGCCGGCGCGGCCTGACCGACCAGTGCGAGCACCAGACCCGCAGCCATCACGGCAAACCCGACCAGCGCGAACTTGCTGACGATGGCGAGCACAATCGTCAGTACGACGCCTGCACCGAGCAGCACCACGCCCGCGGTCGTCCAACGGTTCCGTACGGCGTCCGGGCGGTTGTTGAACCAGCCCTGCGTGACGACGTCGGCGTACAGCTGCTCCCGGACCAGGTTGAGCCGCGGCCGCAGCGAATGCCCGAGGTTGGACACCAGTACGGAGTCCCCGTCGGCGAAGACCGCGTCCAGCAGCGCCTTCTCGTACGCGAGCAGCTCCGGGCCGCCCGGGTGCAGCCGCTTGAGTTCCCAGTCCAGCTTGCCGAAGTGCGAGTCCCGGGGCTGCTCGACGATCGTCAGGTAGTTGCGAACGGCAAGGTCCAGCAGGGTCGCGGTGATGTCGACGACGTCGGCCGACTCGTCGACCACGGTGCCGACCTGGCCGGGCCGGATACCGTCCGGCGCGGCGAACTGCGGGCCGTCGGCACCGTCGAGCACCGGGCGTTCCGGCGCACCGTGGCCGACCTTGGCGGCGTCGCGGCCGCGGAAGAACCAGAGGCCGACCGCGCCGAGCAGCCCGATCCCGAACACCAGGATCGCCAGCCCGCCGGTGGTCGAGTCGACCGTGAACGCGCGGCTCAGCGACCACGGCGTCGTGTACTTCGCATTCGGCTGCACCGTGGCCTGGTCGCTCAGCCCGGTCAGGAACGTGACGCGGCCGGCCGCGGGGACGCCGTTCTGCTGGATCTCCAGCTCGGCGGACTCGCCCAGCTGCGACGTCGTACACGGCATGCTGGACCCGGTCCGGCCGGCGAAGCAGGTCACCCAGGTCGCGAACGGGATGCTGACGTTCAGCTTGGCCTCGGGGATCGACACGCCGAAGCCCTGCACGACCGGCCAGCTCACCTCGCGGCCGTCGACCGAGTCGGCGACCACGTTGTCGACGGTGTAGTTGTAGACGATCTGAGACTTCCCGGAGACGTTCAGCGTGAGCTTGCGGCCGCCGTCGACGCTCTGGTTCTCGAAGCCCTGCGCGGGCTGCCCGTTCACCGTCGCGGACACGTCCGTGATGCCGTACGTCCGGTCCCGCTCGGCGTCGGCGCGGACCTGGGTGGACAACGTCCGGCTGAACGTCGTACCGCCGGGGGCCAGGTCCACGGTCTCCTTGACCTGCAGCTTGCCGTCCTTGGTCAGGGTCGCGTCCGCGGTGTACGCCGTGATCTGGTCGTCCGCGGTCACTGTGGCCACGGCGGCCTGCGCGGACACCGGGCTGAGGGCAACGAACAGGCCCGCGACCGGGGCGGTCAGGGACATCAGGAGGGCTGCCGGGAGGAGGCGGCGCTTCGGTGACATGGGTCGAGAGTAGTCTCGTGCCGGTTCGTGCTGCGAACCCGACAGACCGCGTGACCGACCACATGGAGGCCAAGAGCTGTGAGCAGCCCGTACGGCTACGGTGGCCAGCAACCGGGCCAGCCGCAAGGCCGGCCGCTCGGCCCGCCACCTGGTGTGCTGCCGCCGCCACAGGCCGCGCCATGGCCCCCGCAACAGGGCCAGGCGCCATACCAGGGCCAGCCGTACCAGGGCCAGCAGGGCCAGGGCCAGCCGTACGGCGCCCCCGGCCACTTCAACGGGTTCCACCCGCCGCCGCGGCGCGACAACTCGTTCCGGCTGGTGCTGCTCGGCTTCTCGCTCCTCGTGGTGATCGGTGTCGCGGCAGCGATCATGGCGGTCGTGCTGTGGACCCGTGGCGACACGACCACCGCCTCGGGGCCGGTGGAGCCCAAGGTGTCCGGCCCGTCGATCGTGCCGGAGCCGACCACGCACCCGGAGAAGGGGTCCGCGGAGGACTTCCTGCTGAACGCGGACGTGTACCGCACCGGCCCGCTGGCGGAACAGAACTGCAAGTCGGCCGACCTCGGCAACGGGGGCCTGGCCGCGCAGAAGGTCTACTACCAGCGCCTCTTCAAGTGCCTGAACGACGCGTGGCGGCCGGTCTTCCACGAGCTCGGGCAGGACAAGCCGGACCCCGGCCTGGTCGTCTTCGACAAGCCGGTGCAAACCGCGTGCGGCAACTTCGAGCCGCTGTCCGGCCGGGTGCTGGCGTTCTACTGCTACGGCAACCAGGTCATGTACGTCGACGTGAAGCAGATGGACAAGGCGTTCGGTCCGAAGGAGGACCTGGCGTACCTGATGACGATCGCGCACGAGTACGGGCATCACGTGCAGGGTGTTACCGGGCTGTTCTACGCGCGGGCGGCGTACCTGCAGGATCATCCGGACCAGAAGCTCGAGAGCTCGCGGCGGAACGAATTGCAGGCGTCGTGCTTCGGCGGCGTGTTCAGCCGGGCGGTGGCGAAGTCGTACCCGTTGACCCAGCGGCTGGCCGAGTTCAAGGAGCAGTCCAGCAACAGCTTCGGTGAGTCGCCGGACACGCCCGAGGACGAGCGTACGCACGGTCTGGCGACCAGCCAGGGGTTCTGGATCCAGAACGGGTTCAACGTCGGCGCCAACAAGGCGTGCGACACCTTCGCGGTATCGGCGGACCTGGTGAAGTGACGGGCCGCCTGATCGGGGGCCGCTACCTGTTGGGGGAACCGCTCGGTTCGGGCGGTATGGGCTCGGTCTGGCGTGCCCACGACGAGCAGCTGGACCGTACGGTCGCGCTGAAGCGCGCACACCCCGGTGTGGACGACCAGGAGGGCCGGCGGCTGCGTCGTGAGGCGCGTACGGGTGCCCGGCTGCACGATCCGCACGTGGTGACGATCTTCGACGTCGTGTCGGACGGTGACGAGCACTGGCTGGTGCTCGAGTACCTGCCGTCGCGCAGCCTGGACGAACTCGGCGCATTGCCCGTCGACCAGGTCGCCCGGATCGGCGGCCAGATCGCGTCCGCGCTGCGCGCCGTCCATGCGGCCGGCATCATCCACCGGGACCTGAAGCCGGGAAACATCCTGGTCACAGCGGACGGTACGGCGAAACTCGCCGACTTCGGCATCTCCCGCCGCATCTGGGCCGAGGCGACGCTCACCGACAGCTCGACCGTCGGTACGCCGAACCACCTCGCCCCGGAGGTGGCCAATGGCGGCGAACCCACGACCGCGTCCGACGTCTTCTCACTCGGCGCGGTGCTCTACAGCGCACTGGAAGGCCACTCGCCGTTCGGAGAGGACCCGAACACGCTAGCGGTACTACGACGCGCAGCCCGCGGGGAAATCGAGCCCCTGCGGCGGGGAGGCGAGCTGACGCCGCTGATCACCCGCATGCTCGCCGTAGATCCGGCAGACCGCCCGACAGTCGACCAGGTGATGCAAGAGCTCGGTGGCACGGCTCCTACGCCGATCAAGCCCCGCAGACGCTGGGTGATCCCAGCCGCCGCAGCAGGCGTCGCTGTTGTCGCAGTACTAGGCGTACTGATCGGGAGGGCCGTCTCAGGACAGCCACCCACCGCATCACCACCTAGAACCTCTACAACGCCTGCGGCGGCAGACCTAATAGGCGATCCGTTGACGGTCAACCCGTGCGCGCTGATCGACGAGGCGTCCCTGAGCCGTTTCGGCCAGCCGTCGCTGGATCCGGCGTACGGGAACTTTGACCGCTGCGACGTGGTCGTGACCGGCAAGGGCGACCAGGAGGTCGACGTACGTGCCGAGCTGAACCTCCCCGGCAACAGTTCGCTCCGAGGCACCGTGCAGAAGTACACCGGCAACCTAAGAACCGTGACGCGAGAGAAGGTCGACGGGGACTCCTGCGAGCGGTTGCTGGTGCTGTCCGACAAGACACAGATCCAGGTGGTCGCCAAGTACACCCAGGGCTCCGGGATGGACCTCTGCAGCATGGCCGAAGCGGTCACCCAGAAGGCGATCGGTGTCATCCAGGCAGGCCCGATCCCGCGCCGCACCGAACCGCTCCCGGCCAACTCGCTCGCCCACGTCAACGCCTGCACGCTCCTGGACCAGAAGGCGCTGGCAGTGGTCCCCGGGATCAACGCGGCGCGCCAGGACAAGTCGTTCGGCAACTGGCGATGCGGCTGGGACAGCACGGCCAACGACATCGAGGTGGACCTGTACTTCGACCGCGACCAGCCCGACGGGACGGATGGCCAGCCGATCACGGTAGGCGGCCGGCACGCGGTCGTGTCCAACGAGAACGACGGTCCGCAGACGTGTGCGGTAGTGATCGTCTTCCGGGAGTACGTCGAGACCAACGGGCAGGACCAGGACGAACTGGTAACCGTGTCCGTCGCAGGCTCGGCAAAACCGACCACCCTGTGCGGGCTGGCGACAAAACTGGCCGAGTCCGCCGCGCCGAAGCTCCCGAAGGCGTGACATGGAGCCGATCCGCAGACTCCCCCAGGACCAGCGCAGCCTCGCGTCCGGCGTACCGGACGCGCAGCCGGGGACCATCTTCGTACTGAGCGTCGAGGGCGGCGTCAGCGCCGACCCCGGTCCGCACCGGACCATCCTGTTCGGCCGGAACCGCTCAGAGGTCCACGTGTCGGTCGGTGAGGATGACCAGCGCGTCAGCCGCATGCACGGGTCCATCAGCTACCGCGGCGGCCAGTGGTGGGTAGCAGTGACCGGCAGGCTGCCCGTGCGGTTCCCACGCGAGCAGATGCTGTTCGGCGGCGAGGACCCGATGCCACTCGCAGCCGGTTACACACCGCTCTTCGTCCAGGGCTCCAGCGGCCGTGAGCACCTCTTGCAGGTGTACGTCGTGGGCGACAGCGGCAGCCGCCCGGTACTGCGGCCACGTGACCCAACGCAGCCGCCGCGGACCTGGCAGCTCTCGCCGGCGGAGAAGCTGGCGCTGATCGTGGTCGGCCAGAGGTACCTGCTCCACGACCTGCACCCGCTCCCGCTGTCGTGGCGGCAGGCCGCGGATCAGCTGGCCGAGGTACAGCCCGGTGAGAGCTGGACGCCCAAGCGGGTCGAGCACCTGGTCTCGAACGTACGCACCCGGCTGTCGCGGGACGGCGTACCCGGGCTGACGCGTGAAGAGGTCGGCGAGCCCGTCGGCAACGCTTTGAACGACAACCTGTTCCGGGTGCTGCTGCTGACCACCACGCTCGTCCCGAGGGATCTGGACGTGCTGGACGACTGAGCTCGGGAGGGGTCCCCGGCGACCGGCTTTAGCTTCACCGCATGTTCAAGCTGCTGATGGCCCTCACGCTGCTCGTCCCGCTGCCTGCACACGCCTCCGCGGACCGCCTGGAGATCACTTCCGGCGGTACGGCGGCCAACCCGAAGGTGTACGACGGCCACGGCCGGTCCGTCGCCGGGATCACCGTCGAGGCCGACAACGTCGTCGTCCGGAACTACGTCCTCGAGAAGCCGGACGCACCCGGCGTCGAGGTGACCGGCAACAACATCACGGTGTCGCATGTGACAATCACCGATCCGCAGGGCGGTGACGGCGACGGGATCCGGTTCTTCGGGAACGACCTGAAGATCGTCGGCAACACGATCCGCGGTACACACAACACCGACGACCGGCACGCCGACTGCCTGCAGACGTTCGCGTCGGACACGCCGCCGAGCCGGCGGGTGCTGATCGAGGGCAACCGCTGCGAGCAGATCGACAACATGTGCCTGATGGCCGAAGGTCCGAACGACGGCGAGGGCGACGGGCACGGTCACAGCGACCACTTCGTCTTCCGCAACAACTACTGCCAGACCCTGGACGCGTCGCAGGCGCTGATGATCGAGGACATCCAGCACCTCACGGTCACCGGCAACACGTTCGCGGCCAGGCCGGACAAGGTGGTCGGCCTGGCGATCAACTCCACGAACGCCACCATCGGCACCAACAAGGTCGGCCCGGACATCGACTGCTACGTCGGCATCGACGACTCGTCCCGCCCCGGATACCAGGGCCCGAAGCCGGAGTGTGCGCCGTGACCCGCGACAACGCGATCAACGTCCCGGTGTAGCTCAAGCGGTTGATGGACACACCCACGTGTTCGCTTCGGGTTATCGAACTGGTAACTGAGCGGCGTATTATCCGCCCGTGACGTTGCGACGCGGGGAGTTGGCGACGGCCGCGCGGACGTTGGTGGACGTTCTCGAAGAGACCGCCGGCACGTACGCCGACGAGCCGGCACTGGACGACGGCAGCGTCAGCCTCAGCTACCGCGAACTGCTGGAGCAGACCGGCAAGTTCGCGGCCCGGCTGACCGCGGCCGGGATCGGGCCGGGCGACCGGATCGGGATCCGGATCTCGTCCGGCCACAACGACCTGTACGTGGCGATTCTCGGCACCCTGCAGGCCGGCGCGGCGTACGTACCGGTCGACGCCGACGACCCGGACGAACGCGCCGAGCTGGTCTTCGGTGAGGCCGACGTCGCCGCGACCGTCGGCGACGACCTCGCGCTCACGCTGACCCGTCCGCAGCCCGACCCGATCGACAACGACGCGGCCAACGGCGCGTTCGACTACCCGTACTCCGCCCGGATGGACGCCTCGAGTACGACGGAACCGAAGGGCACCGGCCCGGAGCCGGCCGACGACGCGTGGATCATCTTCACGTCGGGCTCCACCGGCGTACCGAAAGGCGTCGCGGTCACGCACCGCTCGGCCGCCGCGTTCGTGGACGCCGAGGCCCGGTTGTTCCTGCAGAGCGAGCCGATCGGCCCGGACGACCGCGTGCTCGCCGGGCTGTCGGTCGCGTTCGACGCGTCCTGCGAGGAGATGTGGCTGGCCTGGCGGCACGGCGCCTGCCTGGTGCCGGCGCCGCGCAGCCTGGTCCGCACCGGCATGGACCTCGGCCCGTGGTTGGTTGCCCAAGGCATCACTGTGGTCTCGACCGTGCCGACGCTGGCGGCGCTCTGGCCGGCCGACGCGCTGGACCAGGTCCGGCTGCTGATCTTCGGCGGCGAAGCGTGCCCGCCGGAGCTGGCCGAGCGGCTGGCGATCGAGGGCCGCGAGGTCTGGAACACGTACGGCCCGACCGAGGCGACCGTGGTCGCGTGTGCCGCGCGGCTCACCGGCGAGGGCCCGGTCCGGATCGGCCTCCCGCTGGACGGTTGGGACCTCGCCGTGGTCGATGCTGCAGGCAACGAAGTCGCCGACGGCGAGATCGGTGAGCTGATCATCGGCGGCGTCGGCCTGGCCCGGTACCTGGACCCGGTCAAGGACGCGGAGAAGTTCGCGCCGATGCCGACGCTCGGCTGGGAGCGCGCGTACCGCAGCGGCGACCTGGTCAGGTCGGATCCGCTCGGCCTGCTGTTCCAGGGCCGCGCCGACGAGCAGGTCAAGCTCGGCGGCCGCCGGATCGAGCTCGGCGAGGTCGACGCCGCCCTCCAGGCACTGCCCGGCGTCAGCGGCGCCGCGGCCGCCGTACGGAACAGCGCGGCCGGTAACCAGCTCCTCGTCGGGTACGTCGTACCGGACGACCCGGAGGCGTTCGACAACGCGAAGGCCACCGAGCGGCTGCGGGAGGCACTGCCCGCGGCGCTCGTACCGTTGCTCGCGATCGTCGACACGCTGCCGACCCGGACCTCCGGCAAGGTCGACCGGAACGCGCTGCCCTGGCCGCTGCCCGGGATGGACAGCGACGGCCCGGCGGCCGAGCTCAGCGGTACGGCGGGCTGGCTGGCCGAGCGCTGGACGAAGGTCCTCGGCGCGAAGGTCACCGGCCCCGACAACGACTTCTTCCTGCACGGCGGTGGCAGTCTCGCGGCGGCGCAGCTGGTGTCCGCCCTGCGCGAGCAGTACCCCGAGGTGACGGTCGGCGACATCTACGAGTACCCGCGGCTCGGGGCGCTCGCGGAACGGCTCGACGACTTCCAGCCCGCCCTGCAGGAGCCCGTCGAACTGCGCGAGATCCGGCCGACGCCGCGCGGTACGCAGCTGCTGCAGACCGCGCTGACCCTGATCCTGCAGACCGTCGTCGGCGTCCGCTGGCTGGTCTACCTGTTCACGCTGAACAACCTGCTCGCCGCGCTGATCGACCCGCTGCCGTGGGCGCGGACCGTGTCCTGGTGGTGGATCCTGGCCGGCTGGCTGATCCTGATCAGCCCCGCGGGCCGGATGGGCATCGCGGTCGTCGGCGCCCGGATCCTGCTCCGCAGCCTGAAGCCCGGTACCTATCCGCGGGGCGGCAACGTCCACGTCCGGCTCTGGGCGGCCGAGAACCTGGCCGACGCGGCCGGCGCCGCGAACCTCGCCGGCGCCCCGTGGATCACGTACTACGCCCGCGCGCTCGGCGCGAAGATCGGCCGCGGCGTCGACCTGCACACGCTCCCGCCGATCACCGGCATGCTGACGATGGGCCGCGGCGCCTCGATCGAGCCCGAGGTCGACCTGGCCGGCTACTGGACCGACGGCGACCAGCTGCACGTCGGCGCGGTCTCGGTCGGCGCCGACGCGGTCGTCGGCTCCCGCAGCACGCTGCTGCCCGGCGCCGAGATCGGCCGGAACGCCGAGATCATGGCCGGCTCCGCGGTCTCCGGGAAGGTCCCGGCCAACGAGCGCTGGTCCGGTTCCCCCGCGGCCCGGATCGGCCGCGCCCGGCACCCGTGGCCGGATCATCGTCCCAACCGCGCGCCGTGGTGGGTCGCGGCGTACGGCGCGCAGTCCGCGCTGATGTCGCTGATCCCGGTGGCCGGTGCCGCCGCGGCGTTCGCCGTCCTCGGGCACGCGCTGCGCGGTACGTCGGACCTGCAGGAGGCGGCGCTGCATGCGCTGGGCGCCGTTCCGCTGATGACGGTGGTCGGTTTCGCGACGATCGCCGTACTGACGCTGATCGGGGTCCGGCTGCTCGGGATCGGCATCAAGCCGGGCCACTACCCGGTCCGTAGCCGGATCGGCTGGCAGGTCTGGGCGACCGAGCGGCTGCTGGACTCCGCGCGCACCCTGCTCTTCCCGCTGTACGCCAGCCTGCTGACGCCGTGGTGGCTGCGGGCGCTCGGCGCCAAGATCGGCCGCGACGTCGAGGCGTCGACGGTGCTGCTGCTGCCGAAGATGACCACGGTCGGTGAGGGCGCCTTCCTGGCCGACGACACGATGATCGCGTCGTACGAGCTGGGCGGCGGCTGGCTGCACGTGGCCGGCGCGAAGGTCGGCAAGCGCGCGTTCCTCGGCAACTCCGGGATGACCGCGCCCGGCCGGGCGGTCCCGAAGAACGGCCTGGTCGCTGTGCTCTCCGCGGCGCCAAAGAAGTCCAAAGCCGGTACGTCGTGGCTCGGCTCCCCGCCCGTCAAGCTCCGCCGGCAGGCCGTCTCCGGCGACCAGAGCCGCACGTACAACCCGCCGTTCAAGCTGAAGGTCGCCCGCGCGCTGGTCGAGCTGTGCCGGTTCGTGCCGATGATGTGCACAGTGCTGATCGCGCTCGGCGTGCTGTTCGGGCTGCAAGCGCTCGACATCTGGCTCGGCCCGTGGCTCGCGATGCTGCTCTCCGGTGCGGTCATCCTGGCCGCCGGCGCGGTCGCGGGCGGGATGGCGACGGTCGCGAAGTGGCTGATCGTCGGCCGCACCCGCGCGGTCGAGTACCCGCTGTGGAGCTCGTTCGTGTGGCGCAACGAGGTCGTCGACAGCTTCGTCGAACTGGTCGCCGCGCCGTGGTTCGCGAACGCCGCCGCCGGGACGCCGGTGCTGAACCTCTGGCTGCGGTCACTCGGAGCGAAGATCGGCAAGGGCGTCTGGTGCGAGACGTACTGGCTGCCCGAGGCGGATCTGATCACCCTGGGCGACGGCGCCACGGTGAATCGCGGTTGCGTGCTGCAGACGCACCTTTTTCATGATCGAGTTCTCTCCATGAGTACAGTCACCTTCGGGCCCGGGGCAACACTCGGGCCGCACGGCATCGTCCTCCCGGCCGCCGGGATCGGAGCAGGGGCTACCATCGGCCCGGTGTCTCTCGTGATGCGTGGTGAAGGTGTCCCAGCCGGTACGCGCTGGGCAGGGAACCCGATCGCCCCCTGGCAGGGCTGATGGTTGACCGCTATGTGCCCACCCACGGAAACCCCGGCTACAAGGTCGAGTCGTACGACCTGGAGCTGGACTATCGGGTCAACAGCAACCGGCTGAGCGGCAAGGCGACGATCACCGCCTTCGCCACCGAGCCGCTGACCCGCTTCAGCCTCGACCTGTCCGGCCTCCGCGCGTCGAAGGTCTCGGTGAACGGCCGCCGTCCGCAGCGCTTCACCCAGCGCGCCGGCAAGCTCTACGTCACCGCGCCGATCCCGGACGGCGCCGAGTTCTCGATCGACGTCCAGTACGGCGGGAACCCGAAGCCCGAGGACAGCCCGTGGGGCGAGCTCGGCTGGGAGGAGCTCACCGAGGGCGTGATCGTCGCCAGCCAGCCGAGCGGCGCGGCCACCTGGTTCCCGTGCAACGACCACCCCGGCGACAAGGCGCACTACCGGATCTCGATCACCACGGACTCGCCGTACCAGGTGGTCGCGAACGGACGGCTGGTGTCGCGCCGGGTGAAGGCGAGCCGGACGACGTGGGTGTTCGACCAGGCGGCGCCGATGGCGACGTACCTCGCGACCGTGCAGATCGGGAGGTACGACGAGGTCGACCTGGCCACGTCCCCGGTGACGACCCGGGGCGTGCTGCCGGGCGGGCAGATCCGCGAGTTCCGGCACGACTTCGGGCGCCAGCAGGACATGATGAAGGTCTTCTGCCGGCTGTTCGGGCCGTACCCGTTCGGCGGGTACACGGTCGTGGTGACCGACGACCCGCTGGAGATCCCGCTGGAGGCGCAGGGCATCTCGGTGTTCGGCAGCAACCACGTGGACGGGCGCCGCGGATCCGAACGGCTGGTCGCGCACGAGCTCGCGCACCAGTGGTTCGGCAACAGCCTGACCCCGTCGCACTGGCAGCACATCTGGCTGAACGAGGGCTTCGCCTGCTACGCCGAATGGCTGTGGTCGGAGGAGTCCGGCGGGCTGACCGCCGACCAGCAGGTCGCGAAGGCGCACACCCGGCTGAAGGGCCTGGACCAGGACCTGCTGCTGTCCGACCCGGGGCCCGAGCTGATGTTCGACGACCGGCTCTACAAACGCGGTGCGATCACCCTGCACGTACTGCGGAAACACCTGGGCGACGAGGCGTTCTTCGAACTGCTCCGCACCTGGACCAAGACGCACCGGCACGGATCCGTGAGTACGGCGGAGTTCATCGCGCTGGCCAGCGCGTTCAGCTCCGACGAGGACGCGCTGCGGGACCTGTTCGCCGCCTGGCTGGACGCGTACGAACTGCCGTCGCTGCCTCGGAGGCGTTGAGTCGGATGAGCATCGGGTGGGAGTTCTTCGGCGGTACGGCAGTGATCCTGCTGATCGTCATCGTCGCCGGTCGCCGGCTCCGCCGCCCGGGCTCGCCGAAGGGACCCACCTGGCGCAACATCGCGATCGGCGCGGTGCTGTTCGTCGCGGCCGGCGGGCTGTACACGCTGCCGCCGCACAGCGTCGTACTGGCGACACTGGTGATGGTGCTCGGCTGCGGGTTCTTCGTGATCGGGATCGCGACGCTCGGCGGCGGCTACTTCGGGTACCTCGGCGCGGCCGCGGCCGGCATGGCGGCCGTCCCGTGGATGATGACGCCGACGCCGCTGGTGATGTCGCACGTCGGCCGGACGGTGACCTGCAAGGTCCGCGACTACGACGGGACCGGGGTGCAGTCGTTCACGGCCGACTGCCCAGACGGCCACAGCCACGACATGAGCAGCGGTGACTACAAGCACTTCCCGCACGGCCAGGTCCAGTTGATCGTCGACCCGAACAACGTGCTCCCCGCCCAGTTCGCCGGCCCGATGCACGTCACCACCAAGGTCGTCGCGAGTGTCCTCTGCCTGCTCGGCGCCTCCGGCATCGTGGCCGCGGCGGCCGTCACCAACCGCCGGCGACGCGGAAACGTCCCCCACGTCGCCAACCCCGGCTACAGCTCAGGCCCTTAGCCCGGACCGCTTCTGGGTGATGAGTACCTCGATGCCGTCGAGGATCCGTTCGAGGCCGAACGCGATGTCGTCGTCGTGGACCTCGTCGGTGTAGTGCTCGCCGGCCATCAAACCGGCAAGGATCGAGTAGCCGAGCTCCTGCAGCCGCGGCTCCAGGAACTGGGTCACCGCGACCGGCTCGACAGACGTGGTCGTGCTTTCCCGCACGTCACGACGGGCACTGGCGGTACGCCGCGCGTACCCGTCGAGCAGCAGCGCACACGACAGACCTTCGGTGGGACTCAGCCCGGCGCCGGTCAGCACCCGCAGGATCGCCTCGGCCCAGCCGAGCAGGTGCGGGGTCATCGGCGCGCCGCGGATCGGGAGGTCGGAGAGCCACGGGTGGACGTCGCAGCGATCGACCATCGCCCGGGTCCAGCCGGCCGCTCCGGCGCGCCAGTCCCCCGCGTCCAGGTCCGGTGGCGGACCCCAAGCGGCGTCGGCGAGCAGGACCAGTAGCTCGTCGCGGGACCTGACGTACCGGTAGATCGCGTTCGCGGTCAGGCCCAGCTTCTGGGCGAGTTTGGGCATCGACAGCGCGGCAAACCCGTCGGCATCGGCCAGGTCGAGGGCCGCGTCGACGATCTGCTCGACACTCTGCGTCGGCTTCCGGCCGAGTCGGTGCTTGGCCGGCTGGCCCCAGGCCAGCACCAGTCCCGGCGGCAGGTGCTCATCGTCGGTTGTCGGCATCGGCAGGCTCCTCGGTTTGACTTCGTGTGTACCTTACACTTTATATTAGTGCGACCCACACACGAATAGATCGAAAGCGAGCAGGCAATGGACCACAACGACGGGCAGAGTCGCCGACGACCGCGTGCCCGGCGGCTCGGAGGACTGCTGATCGCGGCCTTGCTCACGAGCTCGGTGGCAGCGTGCAGCGGCGCGGCCGATGCCGCGACGAGCACCCGCAGTACGCCGGCAACGCCCGCGCCGACCGTCGTCTCGACCGACACGGGCGCCGTCCGCGGCAAGCTCACCGAGCACGCCCGGCTCTTCCAGGGCATCCCGTACGCCGCTCCGCCGGTCGGCAAGCTCCGCTGGGCGTCGCCGCAACCGGCCGCGTCGTGGCACGGGGTCCGCAACGCCACGAAGCCCGGGAACCGCTGCGCCCAGGCCGAGGGGCTGATCGACCCGGCGAGCACCACCGAAGACTGCCTGTACCTCAACGTCACCACGCCCCGCGACAGCAGCACCCGCAAGGTGCCGGTCATGGTGTGGATCCACGGCAACGGCTTCATCAGCGGAGCCGGCAGCCTGTACGACGCGCAGAAGCTGGCGGACAGCGGCCAGGTCGTCGTGGTCAGCCCGAACTACCGGCTGGGCATCTTCGGCTTCCTCGCGCACCCGGCGCTGGACCACGGCGGAGCCCGGCAGCTCTCCGGCAACTTCGGCCTCGAGGACCAGCAGGCGGCGCTGAAATGGGTCCAGCGCAACGCGGCCGCGTTCGGCGGCGACCCGGGCAACGTCACGATCTTCGGTGAGTCCGCCGGTGGCACCAGCGTCTGCTCGCAGCTGGCCGCGCCTGGCTCGGCGGGCCTGTTCCAGAAGGCGATCGTGCAGAGTGCCGAGTGCACCGGCCGGAAATGGTCACCCGGGCCGCCGACCTGGTTCCCGCTGCCGCGGTCCGAGCGTGAGGAGCACGGCCTCGACGTCGCGACCAAGGTCGGTTGCTCCAAGCCGGCGACCGCCGCGGCCTGTCTGCGGTCGAAGTCCACGGAAGAGCTCGTCAAGTGGTCCGACGACGGTGTCGGATCCGGCCCGACGGTCGGCGGCGGCATGCTGCCGATCAGCCCGGAGGTCGCCTTCGCGACCGGCCGCTTCAACCACGTGCCGGTCATACAGGGCACCACGCGGGACGAGCACAGGCTGTTCACCGCGGCGATCGAGACGGCAACCGGAGAGGTGGCGACCCCCGCCAGCTACCGCGAGCAGATGCACACGCTCTTCAGCCCGTCGGACGCCGCACGGGTGCTGGCCCGCTACCCCGTCGACAAGTACCGGTCCGCCGGCGAAGCGCTGTCGGCCGTCGTCACCGACTGGGCGTGGGGCTGCGAGGTGCTGCCCAGGGACCGCGCCATCGCCGCACACACCCCGCTGTATGCGTACGAGTTCGCCGACGACACCGCGCCGTGGTTCACCACGCTCCCGAAGCCCAACTTCCCGACTGGCGCGTTCCACGGCGCCGAGCTGCAGTACCTCTTCAACGACGAGCAGCTCCCCGGCCCGAGCACGCCCGCGCAGAAGCAACTCGCCGCGACGATGATCAGCTACTGGACGCAGTTCGCCCACACCGGAAACCCGAACAGCGCGGGTCAGCCCCAGTGGCAGCCGTTCCAGATCAAGGGCAACGTCCAGTCCCTCGGCTCGTCGAGCATCACGTCCGTCGACCTGGCCAAGGAACACCAGTGCGCCTTCTGGGGCTCGATCGGCTCCTAGCTGGTGCGGGCGACCTCGGCGGCAGCTTTCACGAAACGTTCGGTGAGCGGCGTCCGGGTCGCCCACGCCGCTCCCGTCCACCAGGTCGCCGCCCGACCCGGCAGCGGGACCAGCCGGACCTCCGGCGGTGCGATCCGCTCAGCCGTCTGAGGTACGACGGCCGGTCCCGCCCCGGCCGCCGTCAGCGCGAGGACCGTCTGCAGGTCCCCGGCCTCCTGAAGTACTTGCGGATGGCAACCAAGTTCGGCGTACAGGCTGTTGATCTGTGCGGTCAGCCCCGCTCCCCGCGTGGGCGTCAGCCGGATCAGCGGCCGGGCGTCGATCCAGCTGACGAGATCGCGCGGCAGCTCCTGCCCGGCCGGCACCGCGAGCGCCAGCCGGTCACGCCGCAGCCGGAGATGCTCCAACCCGCCCGGCACCGGCAGCCGTACGAATCCCACCTGCAGGCTCCCCGCCAGCAGACGCTCGCACTGCACCGCCGACGGCAGATCCTCCAGCGAGATCGTCACCCCCGGCCAGCGACTCCGGAACAGCGCGACCGCCCGCGGCGCCAGCTCGATCCCGGACAACCCGAACCCGATCGCCAGCGACCCTTCCGTCCCGGCCGCGACCTGCGCGGCCCGCCGCTCGAACGCCTCCGACCGCTCCAGCAACTCCAGCGCGTCAGCCAGCAGCAGCTCCCCGGCCGGCGTCAGCCGCGCCCCATGCCGGCCGCGGGTGAACAGCACCGTCCCGACCCGGCGCTCCAGGACCTGGATCTGCTTGGTCAGCGCCGGCTGACTGGTCGACAGCTCAGCCGCTGCCGACCCGAAGTTCCGCAGCCGGGCGACCGTGACGAACGCCCGGAGCAGCCGCAGATCCATAACCTCAGGATATGGAATCCGGTCAAACGGTGATGGACGTCATGGACGCCTCAGCGTTTCGATGGCTGCATGACGACCTTCCGCGCAGCCGTTGCCCAGTTCGAGCCGACCCCCGACGAGCCCTCCGTCAACCTCGCCGCGGTCGAGCGGCTCGCCCGGGAGGCGGTCGCGGGCGGCGCCCGGCTGGTGGTGTTCCCGGAGCTGTGCCTGCTCGGCTACTGGCATCTTCGCAACCACACCCGCGAGCGGTTGCTCGAGCTCGCCGAGCCGGCCGACGGGCCGTCCGTCGCGCAGGTAGTTGCCCTGGCCAAGGAACTCGACGCCGGGATCGGCCTGGGATTCCTGGAGAATGCGGACGGAGAGTTGTTGAACGCGTACGCCGTGTGCCTGCCGGACGGGCGCGTCCACGTGCATCGTACGCTGCACGCGTTCGAGCACGAGGCGATCGCGAGCGGATCGACGTACACGGTGTTCGACACGCCCTGGGGATTCCGGGCCGGGCTGCTGATCTGCTGGGACAACAACCTGGTCGAGAACGTCCGGATCACGGCGTTGCTCGGTGCAACGGTCCTGATCGCGCCGCACCAGACCGGCGGCACGAACTCCCGCAGCCCGCACGGCATGAAGCCGATCCCGCTGTCGGTCTGGGAGAACCGGCTGACCGACCCGGGCGCCGTCGAGGCCGCGTTCAACGGCCCGAGCGGCCGCGAGTGGCTGCTCCGCTGGCTGCCGTCGCGGGCCCATGACAACGGCCTGTTCGTTCTCTTCAGCAACGGAGTGGCAACGAACTCAACCCACGAGAAGCGCGCTTCTCACCAGACCCGGTGGAGCAGTTGCCTGCTACTTCTGGTTCGGTAGATCAGTAGATGAGGGCGGTAGCGAGCGCCGCGATGCCCTCGCCGCGGCCGGTGAGACCCAGGCCGTCGGTGGTGGTCGCGCTGACCGACACCTCGGCATCACACGCCGCGCTCAGCGCCTTCTCCGCCTCTTCCCGCCGCGCCGCGAAGCGCGGCCGGTTCGCGACCACCTGAACGGATACGTTGCCGATCTCGAACCCCGCCGCCCGCACCCGGCGCGCAGCCTCCGCCAGCAACGACGCACCGGAGGCGCCGGCCCACTCGGGTTCCGCCGTACCGAAGTTCGAGCCGAGGTCGCCCAGCCGGGCAGCACTCAGCAGCGCGTCGCAGATCGCATGCGCGGCGACGTCCCCGTCGGAATGCCCCGACGGCCCCGACGTCTCCTCGGGCCAGTGCAGCCCGGCCAGCCACATCGGCCGGCCTTCCTCCAACGGATGTACGTCGACGCCCGTGCCGACCCGCGGCACCTTCACGACAGCCGCCTCTCCGCGAGCAACGCCTCCGCCAGCAGCAGGTCCTGCGGTCGCGTCACCTTGAACGCGTCCGGCGAACCCTCGACCGTCTGCACGGTGATCCCCATCCGCTCGCACATCATCGCGTCGTCGGTCACCCCAACGTCCGCCCCGGCCGCATGCGCCCGCCGCAGTACGTCGGGAGCGAAACCCTGCGGCGTCTGCACCGCGACCAACGTCGACCGGTCCGGCGTGTCCACGACCGCACCGCCCGGCCCGACCACCTTGATCGTGTCCGTCACCGGCACCACCGGTACGACGGCCGCGGCCCCGGCACGCACCGCCGCCACGACCCGCTCGATCGCGTCGACGGGGACGAACGCCCGCGCCGCGTCGTGCACGAGAATGCAGTCGATCCCGTCGTCGGGCAGTACATCCAGCGCCGCCCGGACCGAATCCGGCCGCTCGGCGCCGCCGGCCACCACCATCAGCCGCGCGTCACCGACGTACGGCGTGAGCTCCTTGGCGACCGTCTCCTCGGCGCCCGCGGGCACCGCGACCACGAAACAGACGAGATCGGCGGCGGTTGCTGCCGTCAGGCCACGCACCGCGTGGACCAGCAGCGAATCGCCACCGACCTCTCGAAATGCCTTCGGTGTCTCACCACCCAGCCGCAGGCCCAACCCGGCCGCGGGAATCACGACCGCGCTGCTCATGCGACTGTTGTGTTAGGAAGCGAGGACCTCGTCGAGGATGGCCTCGGCCTTGTCCTCGTTGGTGTGCTCGGCCAGCGCCAGCTCGGAGACGAGGATCTGGCGAGCCTTCGCCAGCATCCGCTTCTCACCGGCGGACAGACCGCGGTCGCGCTCCCGGCGCCACAGGTCGCGGACGACCTCTGCCACCTTCAGCACGTCACCGGAGTGCAGCTTCTCCAGGTTCGCCTTGTAGCGTCGCGACCAGTTGGTCGGCTCCTCCGTGTGCGGTGCACGCAGCACGTCGAAGACGCGCTCCAGGCCGGCCTGATCCACGACGTCACGCACGCCGACGAGATCGAGATTGCACGCGGGGACCCGGACGACCAGGTCGTTCTGAGCGACGATCCTCAAGACCAGATAGGTCTTGTCCTCACCTTTGATCTGACGGGTCTCGATGTCCTCGATGACGGCCGCTCCGTGATTGGGGTAAACAACCGTCTCGCCGACTGTGAAAGTCATGTGTGAAGTGCCCCTTTCCGAGATCTATCCTACCACGTGACGCGTGGTCCGGTCGGGGCGTTTGCGCTGGTCAGGGCCCACTTCCTGCCTTGACAAACGGTCTCCGGGATGCATCGTGCGCGCGTGTGCCGTTGCCTCGGACATCGGTGATGGGGATCCCGGCGTCCGGCCCGCGACGGCCGCGGGCTACGCTTTGGGGCGCCGGAGGCCGCTGCCTGACGGTGCCACAAGAGTTCCACAGTTGTCCTGCACACAGTGCCGACTCAGGCCGAATCAGCTTGCACGAGAGGGATTCCAGTGCCGATCACGTTGTCCTCGCGGTTCGCCCGGCGCGCCGCGCTGGCGGGTGCCGCCGCCACCCTCAGTCTCGCGCTCGGGGCGTGCAGCGCGAGCTTCGATGCGCCGACCCTGCAGCCGTACCAGGCCGCCGAGGGGACGAACATCGACAGCGGCCAGATCAAGGTCCGCAACCTGCTGGTGCTGTCCGACGCGGCCGGCAAGGGCGAGCTGCACGGCGTGATCGTGAACGACGGCGACGCGGCCGACACCCTGGTCGGGATCGCGCAGGCCCCGGCCGGCACCCAGGACGGCCAGGACGGCAGCTGGCAGGCCGGTCAGGTCACGTTCACCGGCCTCAAGGACCCCGTCGACCTGCAGCCGAACTCGGCGCTCCTGCTGGCCGGCACCACCGCCGCCGAGGCCCAGGCCGCCGGTACGGCGACCCCGGGCGCCTCGGCGACTCCGGGCGCGACGGCCACCCCCGGCAAGACGGCCACTCCCGGCACGTCAGCAACGCCGGGCACCCCGACCGAGACCCCGACGGCATCGACCCCCGGCGCCGAGGACAACGGCCCGTCGATCGTCGTCACCGGCGCGAAGCCCGGCCAGATGGTCAACGTGACGATCACCTTCGGCACCGCGGCGCCGATCTCGACGTACGTCCCGGTCCTCACCGACAACCACTACTCGCCGACCCCGCCGCCGGCCGAGTAGCCCCACCCCGCCCGGCGGGCCGGCCGCCCGGCCCGCACCCGTGCGCACCAGCCTGCAGCCGGCCACACCCTCCTGCCCGCACCGGCCAGCACCACCCACACCGGACCGCCCATAGCCGCCCGCCCACACCAGGCCGGCCCGCACCCGCGCCCTTTCAGCGGTTAACCCCTGAAAGGGCCCGTTCAACACCCGCATGCAGCATGCAAAGGGACAGCTTCAGCGGTTAACCACCCAAACTGCCCCCTGCATCCGGGCGCCCGCAACCGCCCACCCGCACCGAACCGGCCACAGCGGTCCGCCTGCACCCGCGCCCACACGAGGCCGGCCCGCACCCGCGCCCTTTCAGCGGTTAACCCCTGAAAGGGCCCGTTCAGCACCCACATGCAGCATGCGAACGGACAGCTCCGGCGGTTAACCACCCAAACCGCCCCTGCATCCGGGCGCCCGCAGCCGCCCACCCGCAGCAGCCCACCAGCGCGCGCGCTTCGGCGGTTAGCCCCTGAAAGGGGCCGTTCAGCGCCTGCATGCGGTATGCGAAGAGTCCGGCTTAGTTCTTGGTGGCGGCTGCGGCCTTGGACAGGCCGGGGATGACCTTGTCGAGCACCCATGGGACGCTCAGCACGCTGACCGCGCTCATCCCGGAGATGACCTGCTGGTCCTGCAGCGGGTACGCGCCGCCGCTCTTCACCGCCTTCAGCGACGAGTAGACCGGGTCGGCCAGGAACTTCTGCGTCCCGATCCCGTCGACGTACGCGATCAGAACGTCGGCGTCCACGTCCGCGACCTTCTCCTTGCTGATCGTCAGCGAGAACTCCTTCTTGGAGTTGGTCTTCTCCAGCGCCTCGACGCCGGGCGCGTTCTTGAAGCCCATCTCGTTCAGGATCTGCACCCGCGGGTCGCCCGGCATGTAGACGTAGTTCTCGGCGCCGAACGAGCCGACCGTGACGGTCTTGCCCTTGAACTCGGGGTGGTCGGCCGCGACCTGCTTGATCTTGTCCTGGATGCCGGTGATCAGCTTCTCCGCGTCGGCCTTCTTGCCGAGCGCCTCGCCGACCAGCAGCGTCTGGTCCTGCCAGGTGGTCTGCCAGGGCGCCCCCGGGTACGCGACGGTCGGCGCGATGTCGCTCAGCGTCTTGTACGTCGCCGCGTCGAACCCCTCGTACGGCGCCAGGATCACGTCCGGGTTCAGCGCCGCGATCTTCTCGAACGGGTACTTGTCGCCGGTGTCGAGCAGCGTCGTCTTGGACTTGTCGAACTTGTCCGCGTCCCACGCGGTGACGCCGTCGGCGGTCTGCCCGTAGGTGACCTTCGGCATCCCGACCGGGGTCTCGCCGAGCGCGTAGACCACGTCCTGGGCGTTCCAGCCGAGCGTGACGATCCGCTCCGGCTTCTTGGTGATGGTCGTCTCGCCGAACGTGTTCTTCAGCGTGACCGGGAACCCGGACGACGCCGTACCGGCCGAGCTGGCCGCCTTGTCGTCGCCGCTGCCGCACGCGGCCAGCGAGGTCGTGGCGAGCAGCACGGTGGTAACCGCGCCGACGACCTTCTTACGGGACCAGGACATGAATGACTCTCCTTAGCTTGCCTCAACTAAGGAGAGCCTAAGCTAACCCCAATGGCCGTCGCGACTCGTGGGGGTGTGACTCAGGACTCGAACTTGTATCCCAGGCCACGCACGGTGACCAGGTGCTGCGGATTCGACGGGTCCTTCTCGAGCTTGGAACGCAGCCGCTTCACGTGCACGTCCAGGGTCTTGGTGTCACCGACGTAGTCGGCACCCCAGATCCGGTCGATCAGCTGGCCGCGGGTCAGCACCCGCCCGGTGTTCCGGAGCAGCATCTCGAGCAGCTCGAACTCCTTCAGCGGCAGCCGGATCTCGGTACCGCCGACGGTCACCACGTGCCGCTCGACGTCCATCCGGACCGGCCCCGCCTCGAGGGTGTCCGGCAGCAGCTCGACGTCCTGGCCACGCCGCAGTACGGCGCGCACGCGGGCGAGCAGCTCGCGCGGGCTGTACGGCTTGGTCACATAGTCGTCCGCGCCCAGCTCGAGCCCGACGACCTTGTCGACCTCGGTGTCCTTGGCGCTCACGATGATCACCGGGACGTTGCCCCGGCTGCGCAGCGCCCGGCAGACCTCGGTGCCGGACAGGCCCGGCAGCATCAGGTCGAGCAGGACGATGTCCGCACCGGCACGGTCGTACTCGTCCAGCGCGTCCGGCCCGGTCTCCGCGACGGCGACCTCGAACCCTTCCTTGCGCAGGACGTACGACAGCGCGTCGCTGTAGCTCTCTTCGTCTTCGACGACCAGCACTCGGGTCACGAAGCTGTCTCCTTTGCGATCTGACCCACCGGGGTAGGCGGCGGGTAGGCGGCCGACTCCTCCTGGCTGGGGGAGTCGGTCTGGCCCGGTGCGGGTTCGAACCGCAACGGGAGTCTCATGGTGAACGTCGAGCCCTGGCCCTCGACGCTCCAGACCCGTACGTCGCCGCCGTGGATGGAGGCGATGTGCTTCACGATCGAGAGGCCGAGCCCGGTGCCGCCGGTCTCCCGGCTGCGGGCCCGGTCGACCCGGTAGAAGCGCTCGAAGATCCGTTCCAGGTCACTGCTCGGGATCCCGACGCCCTGGTCGGACACGGTGACCTCGACCAGGTCGCCGATCGGGTGCGCGGCAACCGCGACCCGGGTCCCGTCCGGGCTGTAGTTGATGGCGTTCTCGACCAGGTTGCCGACCGCCATCGCCAGCTGGTCCTCGCTGCCCAGCACCTCGAGCTCGGGCTCGGTCTTGACCACGATCTTGATGTCCCGGTCGTCGGCGTCGATCCGGCAGCGGTCCACCGCGGTCTCGATCACGCCGTTGATGTCCACCGGGCCCGGGTTCTCCAGCGGGTCGTCGCCCTGCAGCCGGGACAGCTCGATGATCTCCTTGACCAGCCGGCTGAGCCGCGACGCCTCGATCCGCATCCGGTCCGAGAACCGCTGCACGGCCTCCGGGTCGTCGGACGCCTCCGACACCGCGTCGGCGAGCAGGATCAGCGCGCCGACCGGGGTCTTGAGCTCGTGGCTGACGTTCACGGTGAAGTCCCGGCGGATCGCCTCCAGCCGGCGCTCCCGGGTCCGGTCCTCGACCAGCACCAGGACCAGCTGGCTGCCCAGCGGCGCCACCCGGGCACTCACGTACTGCGTGGCGCCGAGCCGGCCGCGGACGATCTCCAGGTCCTGCTGGCGGATCTCCCCGTCCCGGCGGACCTGGCGGACCATCGTCAGGATGTCGTCGACGACAAGCCGCTCACCGCGGACGATGCCGAGCACGTGCGCCGGCGCGCTGGCCTGCAGGACCTGGTCCTCCGGGCCCATCACGACCGCGCTCGAACGCAGTACGGACAGCACCGTGGCGACGCCGTTCGGGACGATCGGCTCCGGGGACTCCGGGATCTTGCGCTGGGCCCGCTCGGAAAGCATCATCGCTCCGAGCGAAAGCAGAGCCAGGGCCGCGCCGATGACGCCGCCCAGCACCGCAGCCAGCGTGGGGTCCACGGCAACGATGCTACGCGGGCAACCAGCAGGGAAAGACCGAATGATCACCGGATGACCGGGACACGACTCAACTGTTCATCAGGCGTTCACCACTCGTCGCCGTCCGGCAACCTCGACGGCATACGGTCACCGATGGGCGGGTACCTTGCGGGTGCCCGACCGCGGCACCGGACACCACAGATCGGATTCGAACACCATGCGTGACAGTTACCACGAGCAGCTCGACGACATCCTCGCCGAGCTGGAGCGGATGACGCGGACGGTGTCCACCGCCGTACGCCGCTCCACGGCCGCCCTGCTGGAGGCCGACATCCGCAAGGCCGAAGAGGTCATCGCGGCCGACATCCAGCTCGATGCCGCCGGTGAAGGTGTCGAGGAGAAGGTCTTCGAGCTGATGGCGCGGCAGTCGCCGGTCGCCAACGAGCTCCGGATGCTGGTCGCCGCGCTCCGGATGGTCGCCGACCTGGAGCGGATGGGCGACCTGGCCGCGCACGTGTCGAAGATCGCCCGGATGCGCTACCCGGCGCCCGCGATCCCGACCGAGCTGCACGACGTGATCGAGTCGATGGGCTCGGTGGCCGGCAAGATGGTCGACGCCGCCGGCGACGTGATCGCCTCCCGCGACGTCGAGGCGGCCGGCAAGCTCGAGGCCAGCGACGACGAGATGGACAAGCTGCGCTCGAACCAGTTCCGGCTGATGATGGACGCGGACTGGCCGCACGGCGTCGAGGTCGCCGTCGACATGGCGCTGCTCAGCCGGTACTACGAGCGCATCTCCGACCACGCGGTCGCGATGGCCCGCCGGGTCGTGTACCTGGTCACCGGCGAGCTCCCGGTCGCCGTCGGCGGCACCGCGGCCGGCTCCGGCGCGGGCGCCTCGGCGCCGAACCCGAACGGCAACGACTGACCTGACTCTGCGGCAGGCGCCCCCGGTTTGTTGCCGGGGGCGCCTGTTTTTGTTCGGCGGGCGCTTCTGTTCAGCGGGCGCTTCGGTTCAGCGGGCGATGGCGATGTCCGCCTTGAGCGGGCTGTCCGCGGACAGCGACCAGGCCGACCGGTTCTCGAAGCCCGGGTTGTGGATGTCGAGGTTGATGCCCTCGATGTGGTCGAAGTTGACGAACATGCCCGGGCTGGTGGCCGCCTGCCGGGTGCAGATCCCGAACTGGATCGACACCGACGACTTTCCCTTCACCAGGTCCGTCACGTCGATCCCGCCCTGGTGGTCGGAGGCGTTCATGTAGAACCACGGCCAGTAGTCACCGGCATCCCGGCTCCAGATCAGCTGGCCGTCGACCCACAGTTGCTTGAACATCTCGCCGAACCGCGCCTGCTCCGGATCCGCGTGCCAGAACGAGATCTCGTACCGTGACTGGCCCGGTTTCACCCGGACCTGCTGGGTGGCGGTGGCGCAGGTGTTCGCCGGGATCGGCCCGTTCGGAACCGTGAACGACAGCCACCCGTTTCCGTACATCGCCCGGTTGTCCGGGCCGATCTTGACCGAGTTCCCGCGCGGACCCTGGACCGGTACGTACGGCCGGCCCCGGTACCCGGCGTACGCGGCGCCGATCGCATTGAAGATCCGGGCAGGCCGGTCGATCGAGTAGATGTCGATGTACGGCTGCATGGTCGGGTAGTTGCGGGTCAGCTCCCAGTCCCGGTTCTGCTCGAAGCCGCCGTTCCGTACGACGACACCGCGGCCCGTGACGTCGTCGATGCTCCAGTCCAGCGGCCACCAGCCGACACCGCGCTGATCGAACAGGCGGAACGTGACCTTGGCGGACGTCTTACCCTTCAGGGCCGCGGTCAGGTCGACCGTCGTCGTCAGCCAGGTCTCCTTCGGGTCCTCCTCGACGTCCGCCTGCCAGACCACCTGGTCGTCGACGAGCACCTGTTTGAACTGGTACCCCAGCAGACCACCGACGTCGGGATCCCTGTGTTTGAAGGTGATCGACCGTGGACCATTGCCGGAGACAACCATCTGCTGGGACGCGGCCGCATAGCTCCCGTCGACGGTCGACGTGAAGTTCCCGACGCTGAGGCTCAGCCGGCCGTTGCCGCTGTGTCCCCAGAAGCTCCAGCTCGGCTCCTGCAGATCGATCCGCACCGGAGCGCCGTACGCGATGACCCCGTCCAGCCGCCCGTCCTTCAGGTACGGCGTGGCGCGGTGCAGGACGTCGGCGACGTACCGCTCGTCCGGGGGGATCATGCCGTCGAGAAAGCGGCCGGTGTATACGAGCAGGGCCAGGCTGAGGCCCGCGGGACGCAGTACGTCGAGGGCTGAGTTGAGCCGGGGTTCGAGCCAGGTGGGGTCGATCGAGTTGTTGACGTAGCCCGTGTACGGGAAGATCACGCCGTCCAGGGCGTCCTTGATCTTGTCGGCCGTGGCGGTGGTGATGTCCCAGGAGTACAGGGTCACGTACCACTTCAGGTGCGGGTTGACCGCGTTCATCGCGGCCCGGACCTGGCCGAGGTAGTCCTTCGTGAACAGCGTGCTGTTGGCGCCGACCAGGAAGTCGTCGATCCCCCACGACTTGATGTTCGGGTAGACCAACGAAAGCTTCGCAAGCTCGGTCGCCCAGCGGATGTAGTCGGTGTTGAACGGCCGCGAACACCGCCCGTCGAGGTACCGCACGGGGTTCGGGAAGCACTCCGACGGCGGGACGAGGTACACCATCACGTCGATCCCGGCCCGCGCCGCGGCCGGCGCGAACTCCAGCCGCAGGTCGTCCCAGTCGGTCGCCTTGTCCCAGATGCCGAACGTGTACATCGTCGCGTGCATCTGCCGCAGCCGCCGAATCGTCGCCGGCGTATCAATATGCCGAAACCCGTCCGCCCGCGGCCGGGCCTCACGAATCTTCGCCTCGACCGTGTTCCCACCTTCCATCGCGGACAGGAACGGAACCTTCGCGGGTGGCCCGGCCGCGGCCCGCGGCACAGCCCCCGGGATCACCAACAACACAACCAACAGAATCCAGACACGACGCATCATTCCGTCCTCCAGAGCGGTGGAATACGGATATCTTCGATATTCTGAAAGTAAATCCGGTAAATAAGAGATTAAGCCCGCATCTGCAGGTGGGCAAGACCTCACCCCAAGTACGCGCACCTTGAGCGCGGGCGCGGGCGCCCTGGCGCACCCTCCACCGCATCCGCACGCCGACGACGCCGAGCCGGGATCCGCGATGCCGGGAAGCCGGCGTGCTCCGCAGTACCGGAGTACCGGGGCGCCGGGGCGCCGGACACGGTGCTCCGCGGTCGCCGTGCACAAGAGGGGACAACCCCCTAGGTTGCCGGTTCTCACCTCGCCTCAAGCGGACAGAACCGTCAAGCCCACGGGTTATCCCCTCGCGTACCCGAAGGGTCAGCAGCCGGACTCGCAAGGATCCGCGCGGCCAGGCGACCTGCGCACGTCACCAGCTCCGCGCCGCGCCACCACCCAGCCCGGTGGTACCTGGCGCGCACCCCCGGCGAAGCCCGGAACCAACAGCCGCACCGCAGGCGCGACCCTCCCACCCCCACCACCCGAACCCGCGCCACCACCCCAGCCCAGTAGCGCCTGGCCCGCACCCCGGCGAAGCGGACAACAAACGGCCGCGCTGCAGGCGCGACCCTCCCACCCCCACCACCCGAACCCGCATCAACGCCCCCGCTCGGCACCACGCACGCGCACCCGGCGAAGCCGGCAACAGCCAGCCGCGCTCCAGGCGCGACCTTCCTGCGCGACCACCCGAGCCTGCGCCAGTACCTCGGCCCGGTGGTACCCGACGCGCACCCCGGCGAGCAGTAGGCAGCCGCGCCGAAGGCGTGTCCTTTCTGGGTCACCACCCGACGCTGCGCCAGTACCCCAGCCCGGTAGGGCCCGCCGCGCACCCGGCGAAGCCGGCAACAGGCAGCCGCGCCGCAGGCGTGTCCTTTCCGGGTCACCACCCGAAGCTGCGCCAGCACCTCAGCCCGGTAACACCTCACGCGCACCCGGCGAAGCCGGGGACCAGGCAGCCGCGCCGCAGGCGCGACCTTCCTGCGTGACCACCCGAGCCTGCGCCAGTACCTCGGCCCGGTGGTACGCGACGCGCACCCCGGCGAAGCCGGGCAGTAGGCAGCCGCGCCGAAGGCGCGACCTTCCCGCCCCACTACCCGATCCCGCACCAGCGCCTCGGCTCGGTGGTCGCACCCCGGCGAAGCCGGGCATAAGACAGCCGCGCCGAAGGCGTGTCCTTTGGCGCGGCTGGGGTGAGGGTTAGCGGCCCTGGTTCTTGACTGCTTCGATGGCTTCCTTGGCGGCGTTGGGGTCGAGGTATTCGCCGCCGGGGGTTACCGGCTTGAAGTTGTCGTCGAGTTCGTAGAAGAGCGGGATGCCGGTCGGGATGTTCAGGCCGACGACCGTCTTCTCGTCGAGGTCGTCGAGGTGCTTGACCAGCGCGCGCAGGCTGTTGCCGTGCGCGGTGACCAGGACGGTCTTCTGAGCCCGCAGATCAGGGACGATTGCGTCGTACCAGTACGGGAGCATCCGCTCGACGACGTCCTTCAGGCACTCCGTGGTGGGCAGGAGTTCCGGCGGGAGGGCGGCGTAGCGCGGGTCGCCGGCCTGGTCGTACTCGGAGCCGCGTTCGATGGCCGGCGGCGGGGTATCGTACGACCGGCGGAACAGCATGAACTGCTCTTCGCCGAGCTCGTCGAGGGTCTGCTTCTTGTCCTTGCCCTGCAGGCCGCCATAGTGCCGCTCGTTCAGCCGCCAGGAGCGGCGGACGTCGATCCACTGGCGCTCGGCGACCTCGAGGGCGATGTTCGCGGTCCGGATCGCGCGGCGCAGTACCGAGGTGTGCAGTACGTCGGGCAGCAGGTCGCGGTCGCGGAGCAGCTCGCCGCCGCGCTGCGCCTCCTCGACACCCTGGGCGTTCAGGTCGACGTCGACCCAGCCGGTGAAGAGGTTCTTGGCGTTCCAGTCGCTGTGGCCGTGGCGGAGCAGGATCAGGCGATAGGTCATACCCGAAGACTACCGAGGCTCCAGCCAGCCCTTGAAAGCGTCCAGGTTTCGGGTGGATTCGCCGCGCGAGACCCGCCATTCGTACTCGCGCCGGATGGACGTCGCGAACCCGAGTTCGAGGATCGTGTTGAACGACGTGTCGGCGTACTCGAGCACCGCCCCGAGCAGCCGGTCGACCTCACTGGGTGTGATCGCGTGCAGCGGTACCCGTCCGTCGAGGTGGATGTCGCCGAGGTGGTCGACGGCGAAGGCGACGCCGTACATTTTCAGGTTCCGCTCGAGCAGCCACCGGTACACGGCGGCGTGGTTCTCGTCCGGGTGCCGCGCGACGAACGCATGCACGTGCACCGCCTGCGGCCCGACGGACAGCGTCACGGTCGTCTTGAGTTTCCGCTCCCCGGGCAGGTCTGCCGCGAAGATTCCCACCTCGTCCTCGGTGAACGACAGCTCGTTCTCCACCAGGACCTGGCGGATCACGTCCGCCGCCGCGACTCTCACCCAGCCACCTCCGCGGCGATCTCGGCCGCCATCGTCTGCGCCGCGGTCCGGTACGCCGCGAGCGTCCTGCGCGCGGTCAGTTCCCACCCGAACCCCTGGGCGTGGGTGACCGCCGCGCGGCCCATGGTCTCGCGTACGGCGGGATCCGTCGCGATCCGCGCCAGCGCGTCGGCGAAGTCGTCGACCCGGTGCCCGTGGACCAGGTACCCGGTCTGGCCGTCGACGACCGCCGTACCGAGACCGCCGACCGCCGCCGCGACCACCGGCGTACCGCAGGCCTGGGCCTCGAGCGCGACCAGCCCGAAGGACTCCGAGTACGACGGAACGCACACGACCGACGCCGCCCGGTACCACGTCGCGAGCCGCGTCCGCTCCATCGGCTTCACGAACCGGGTCACGTCGTCGACGCCGAGCGCCCGCGCCAGCTCGGCGTGCGACTCGGGGTGCTCCATCCCGTTCCCGGACGGGCCGCCGATGATCGCGACGACGAGCCGCGACCGGAGCCCCGGGTCGCGTTCGAGCATCCGTGCCGCGGCCCGGATCAGCAGATCGGGCGCCTTCAACGGCTGCAGCCGCCCGACGAACGCCAGTACGACGGCATCCGCCGGCAACCCGAGCTCGTGCCGGGCCGAAGACTGCGAACCGGGGTGAAACAGCTCCAGGTCGACGCCCGGATTCACCACCTCGACCTTCGCAGGCGAGGCGCCGTACAGCCCGATCAGCTCCCCCGCCTCGTCGGACGTGTTCGCGAGCAGCCGGTCCGCGGACTCGACGACCTGCTCCTCGCCGATCAGCCGGGCGGGCGGTTCCGGTACGTCGTCCTCGGCCAGGCTGGCGTTCTTCACCTTGGCCATCGTGTGCATCGTGTGGACCAGTGGGACCGCCCAACGATCGCGGGCGAGCAGCCCGACCTGGCCGGACAGCCAGTAGTGCGAGTGGATCACGTCGTACCACCCGGGCTCGTGGATCGCCTCGGCGCGCAGTACAGCGCGGGCGAACGTGCACAGCTGGGCGGGCAGCTCGTTCTTGGTCAGCCCCTCGTACGGGCCGGCGGCAACGTTGCGGACCGTGACACCGGGCTGCAGCTCGACGCGGGCGGGCAGCACGGACGCGGTCGCCCGGGTGAACACGTCGACCTCGATCCCGAGCCCGGCCAGCTGCTTCGACAGCTCCACGACGTACACGTTCATGCCGCCGGCGTCCCCGGTTCCGGGCTGGTCGAGCGGTGACGTGTGCAGGCTGATCATCGCGACCCGCCGGATCGGACGGTCGGCGGAGGGTTGGGTCACTCCGTCAGGGTATCTCCGGGACTTCCGCGGGCCGATCCGCGTCCACGGCCGTCCAGCTGGCGAGGAGCCGGAGGTTCTGTTCGGACGCGGATCCGGGCTCGACGGTGTACGTGACGAGCAGCTGGTCCGGTTCGCCCGGCGGTTGCAGCGTCTCGTACCGCACGGTGATGTCGCCGACCAGCGGGTGGTGCTGCGTCTTGCTCCCGAACGTCTTGTCCTTCACGTCGTGCCGCGCCCAGTGGTCCCGGAACTCGGGGCTGCGGATCGACAGTTCGCCGATCAGCTCGGCCAGCTCGGGATCGTCGGGGTAGCGGCCGGCGTACATCCGCAGGTAGCCGACGGTCTCGTCGGCGACCGTCGCCCACTCCGGGTAGAAGTCGCGCGACGCCGGGTCGAGGAACACCAGCCGCGGGATGTTGCGCTCCTTGCGGTCCATGCCGTCGAAGTCGGCGATCAGGGCGGCGGCGAGCCGGTTCCACCCGAGGACGTCCATCCGCGGGCCGAGGACGAACGCGGGCACGTCCGGCATCGCGTCGAGCAGCGCCTGCAGACCCGGCCGAAGGCGCTGGGCCGGACGACGTCGCGGCGCCCGGCGCACGGGTTTCGCCAGCAGTGCAAGGTGTGTGCGTTCGTCGTCGGTCAGCCTGAGTACGTCGGCGACCGCGTCGAGGATCTCCTGGGAGACGTTGTCGGTCCGGCCCTGCTCGAGCCGGACGTAGTAGTCGGCGCTGACGCCGGCGGCCTGCGCGAGCTCCTCGCGGCGCAGGCCGGGGACCCGGCGCCGCCCGCTGTATACCTTGATGCCGAGCTCCTCCGGCTGCACGCGGGCCCGCCGGGACTTGAGGAACTCGCTCAGCTCCGCACGACGATCCATGCCTCCAGTATCCAGACCGGCCGGATCGCCAACCTGGTCCTGCCAGAACCAGGCTCGACAGACACCTGGGTAAGCCGTCGCGACCGCCCCAGGATCGATGCCATGACCAACTTGAGCACTCGCACCGCAGTAGTCACCGGCGCCGCCAGCGGTATCGGCGCCGCGATCGCCACCCAACTGGCCGAGGCCGGTGCCGCGGTCGCGCTGGTCGCCCGGCGGCAGGACCGCCTCGACGACCTGGCCGGCAAGCTCGGCGACCGGACCTTCGGTGTCGGGATCGACGTCACACAGCAGGAAAGCGTGGAAAACGGTTTCGGAAAGATTCAGAAACGCCTGGAAACCGTCGACCTGGTGGTGAACGCGGCCGGTGTGATGCTGGCCGCCCCGATCGCCGACGGCCGGCTCGACGACTGGACCCGGATGATCGACACGAACGTCACCGGCGTACTGCGGCTGATCCACGCGTTCACGCCCGACCTGATCAAGGCCGCGGGCGACGGCCGGACCGCCGACCTGGTGAACATCTCGTCGATCGGCGCGCACGCGATCTTCCCCGGGTACGCCGTCTACGGCGCGACGAAGGCCGCCCTCACCCAGCTGTCCGCGGCGCTCCGCGCGGACCTCTCGCCGTACGACGTCCGCGTCACGAACATCGAACCGGGCCTGACCGACACCGAGCTCGCCACCCACCTGGACGCGCCCGGGCAGGACCTGATCGCGTCGATGAACGACCAGATCGGCCCGCTGCACGCCGACGACATCGCGGACGTGGTCACGTTCGCGGTCAGCCGCCGGCGGGAGCTGAACCTGCGTCAGGTCATCGCCCTGCCGACCCGCCAAGCCTGACCCCGGCCAGGAAGACGTTCGTTGGCGCGGCCAACACCGTGATGTCCACGGCCGGATCCCCGGGTACGACGAGCAGGTCCGCGTCCGCGCCCGGGCGGATCCGGCCTTTCGGGACCCGGAGCGCGTCGGCGGCGGCCGACGTACCGGCGATCAGCGCGGCCGTCGCGGGGACGCCGGCCTCGACGTATTCGGCGAGCGTGGCGGGGAGCAGGCCGTGGGGTTTCGCGGGGCCGATTCCACCGTCGGAGCCGGCGATGAGCTGGACGCCGCCGTCGTACAGCCTCCGCACCGCTTGCTGAAGGGCCGCCTCGCTGACGCCGGCCTTCGCGACCAGTTCGAGGATCTCCGGTGGTACGACGACCGACCGGTCCGAGCCGAGCGTCCCGCACACGGAGATCCCGGCGAGATCTGCGAGCAGCTTGTCGTCGACGAGTACGCCGTCCGGGGTCAGGCAGGTGCAGTGCTCGATCCCGTCGACGCCCGCGTCGACCGCTTGACGCACGGCGGCGAGCGCATGGGCGTGCGCGGTGATCGGCACGCCGTGCGCGTGGGCCTCGTCGACCGCGGCGGTCAACTCGTCGAGAGTGAACTGGGCGCTCATGGTGTCGGTGCCGGGTGTGAGAACACCGCCGCTCGCCATCACCTTCACCACGTCGGCGCCGTTCGCAACGCGCTCCCGGACCGCGGCGCGCATCGCCTCCACTCCGGAGACCTCGCCGCCGAACTTCGCACAGTGCCCGGCGACGCTGGTCAGCGGCGTCCCGGACGCGACCACCGTCGGCAGCCCGGACGGGGCGTCGGCGCGCCACTTGAGGACAGCGTCGTACGGGTCGCCGAGGTCGCGGACCGTGGTGACGCCGGCTGCCAGGTGGATCCGCAAGGATCGCTCGATCGTCGCCGCCAGCGCCCGTCGGGTCGCGGCCATACCAGCCGTCCGAGCGGCGATCTGCAGGTTCCCGAGCCGGTCCAGCGCGCCCGGCCCGGCGTCCGCGGTCAGGTGGACGTGCGCGTCGACCAGTCCCGGCAGAATCGTGCAGCCCGGAAGCTCCTGCACGTCCGCCGGAGCCTCGCGCACCAGCGCGACCACCTTCCCGTCGTCGATCAGTACGACGTTCTCGGTCAGGAGACGTTCGCCGTCGAAGATCCGGTCCGCCCGCAGCGCGATCATGGCTCGCATTCTCTCAAGGTGGGTCTACCCCCACCCCGGGAGACGGACTCGCACCACTGCTTTACCGGGCGTCCGCCGAAAGCATTGAGTCATGCGTACAGCCCTTGCAGAAGCCAAGTCCTGGCATCGCCCGTTGATGCTGATGGTGCTCGCCATGGCCGGTCTGGTCCTCGCCTCCGGGGTCGGTCTCGCGGTCGACCACCGGGAGATCCTCAACGAGTCCGTGTGGCTCAAGCCGTTCAAGTTCGGCATCTCGTTCGTCCTGTACGGCGCGACGCTGGCGTGGCTGTTGTCCAAGCTGCGGAAGGCGAAACGCTTCGGCTGGTGGGTCGGCACCGTGTTCGCGGTGACCGGCGTGATCGACGTCGGGTTCATCGCGATCCAGGCCGCCCGCGGTACGTTCAGCCACTTCAACGCCACCGGCGACACCTTCAACCAGGTCGGGCAGCAGGTGTTCATGTCCGGCGTACTCGGACTGTTCGGCGCGAGTCTGGTGGTCGCGATCATGCTGCTGTTCCAGCGGGTCGGCGACGCGCCGCTGAACCGGGCGATCCGGATCGGTCTCGGTCTGGCGGTCGCAGGCATGGCGCTCGCGTTCTACCTGGTCGGGGCGAACGGGCAGCGCACGGAGGTCAAGGACGCGTACGGCAACCCGGTCACGCTGGCCGGCAGCCACGCGATCGGCGTCGAGGCAGGCGGTCCGGGGATGCCGTTGACGCACTGGAGTACGGTCGGCGGCGACCTGCGGATCCCGCACTTCGTCGGCCTGCACGCGATCCACTTCCTGCTGATCGTCCTGCTCGCGCTGCACTTCCTGGGCCGCCGGATGACCTGGCTGCAGCCGGAGCGGGTACGGGCACGGCTCGTCGGCGTGGCGGCGTTCGCGTACACCGGCGTGATGGTGACCGTCGCGGTACAAGCGTTCCGCGGCCAGTCGCTGATCCACCCCGACGGTCAGACACTGGGAATGTTCGGCGGGTTCATGGCAGTCAGCCTGGTCGCCCTGGCGGCGGTCGTGGCGGCAGCTCGACGGCCGGTGAGACAGCCCGTCGAGCCCGCGAAGGCTTTTGAGAAGCTTGGGGTATGACGACTCGTCCTCTTGCGGTGGTGACCGGTGCTAGCAGTGGAATCGGGGCCGCGTCGGCGCGGTACCTCGCCCGCGAAGGGTTCGAGGTGATCTGCGCCGCGCGGCGGCTGGACCGGATCGAGGCGCTGGCCAAGGAGATCGACGGCCGCGCCGTACAGTGCGACGTCACGTCCGCGGCCGATGTCGCGAAACTGACCGAGGCCGTCGGCGGCGAACTGCAGGTGCTGGTGAACAACGCCGGCGGCGCGTTCGGCCTGGAGCCGGTCGCCGACGCGGACCTGGACGCCTGGCGGCGGATGTACGAGGTGAACGTGATCGCGGTCGCCGCGGTCACCAAGTCGTTGCTCCCGGCCCTCATCGCCGGCCACGGCACGATCATCGTGATGGGCTCGACGGCCGGCCAGGTCGCATACGAGGGCGGCGGCGGATACGTCGCCGCGAAACATGGCGCGAAGGCCGTCGTCGACACGCTCCGCCTGGAGCTGTACGACCAGCCGGTCCGGGTCACCGAGATCGCCCCGGGCATGGTGCAGAGCGAGGGCTTCGCGCTGACCCGCTTCGGCGGCGACCAGTCCAAGGCCGACGCCGTGTACGCCGGGGTCCGGGAGCCGCTGACCTCCGACGACGTCGCCGACATCGTCGCCTGGATCGCTACCCGCCCCGCCCACGTCAACATCGACCGCATCACGGTCCGCCCCCGCGCCCAAGCCGCCCAACACAAGGTCCACCGCGAGCAGTAACCCGGCAGGTTGTCCCCTGGTGTTGCCGGTTCTCCCCTCTTCACAGCAGCGGAGAACCGGCGAGACCAGGGGTTGTCCGTCCGCGTGAGCGGGGTCACCGCGGGTCTGCTTGCAATTGCAAGCACCTTGCTAGCACACTGGGGTCATGGCCAAGTTGAGTGATCGGGCAGCTGGGGCGGTGGGCTCCCTCGGGGAGTACCTCGCCGAGCAGCGGCGGCACGCGCAGCTGTCGCTGCGGCAGTTGTCCGACCTGGCCGGAGTGTCGAACCCGTACCTCAGCCAGATCGAGCGCGGCCTGCGGAAACCGTCGGCCGACGTGCTGCAGCAGCTCGCGAAGGCGTTGCGGATCTCCGCGGAGACCCTGTATGTACGGGCCGGCATTCTCGATCCGGACGAGAGCCAGGAGGGCAAGCAGCCCTCCGGTGTGGTCGACGCCGTCCTGCTCGATCCGGCGCTGAACGAACGGCAGAAGCGAGTGCTGCTGGACGTGTACGCGTCGTTCGTCCGCGAGAACACCCCCACTGCTGACTGAGACAAACACCCCGAGGAGCAGCCTGATGGCTACCCGTACGCCCGTTACCCCGTTCTACGCGATCGCCGGCGCCGGCGACCTCGCGGTCGAGAAGGTCCGCGCCGTCGGCGTCGACATGACCGCCCGGTTCGCGAAGCTCGACCAGAAGACCCTGCAGGCCGAGCTGACCAAGGCGCAGTCCGAGCTGGCCAAGCGCTTCGACGCGATCGTCGCCGACGCCCGGACCGCCCCGGCGAGGCTCCGCGAGCTGCCGAAGACCGCGCAGTCCGGTCTGACCGTCGTGCTCGGCCAGGCCGAGGAGACGTACGAGGACCTGGCCGGCCGCGGCAAGGACCTCGTCGAGCGGATCCGCCACCAGCAGGCGACCGAGGACCTGGTGACCACCGCCAAGACCACGGTCAGCAAGGCCAAGGCCACCCGGACGACCGCGAAGAAGACCGCGCAGACCGCGTCCCGGAACGTGAAGGCGACCGCGACCAGCGCCCGCAAGACCGCGAAGGCCGCCGCCAAGGCCGCCGAGTCCGCTGCCGACAAGGTCGGCGACTGAATCGCGACCGAGTGTGACGATTCACCCACTTCGGGGTGAATCCCGGGTCCGGGCGGTCATCGGCTGCGCTCGAGCAGCGGTGGGCCGCCCGGCTGTCGGTTAGGCTCGTAGTATGAGCATCTGGCAAAGCCTGATCCCCGGATTCGCAGATCCGCTGTCGGTGATCTGGTGGGTCCTGATGGCCATCAAGCTGGTCGCCCTCGCCGACGCGCTGCTGCGGCCACGCGCCGTGTTCATCGCCGCCGACAAGCTGACCAAGCCCGGCTGGGTGCTGATCCTGGCGGTGTTCGCGCTCAGCCAGGTGTTCCAGGGCTGGCTGAGCTTCTTCGGCCTGATCGGCATCGTCGCGTCCGCCGTCTACCTGGTAGACGCCCGCCCCGCCCTCCGCGCCGCCACCGGCCGCGGCCGCGGCGGCTGGGGCGCCCTCCGCCGCCGCCGAGGACCACGCCCGCTCTAGCACGTCGAAAGCTGACAGGTACTGCACAGCCCGAAGGAAGAGCTAACAGGTGCTGCGCTAGCCCGGAACAAGAGCTGACAGGTAAAGCGCCGCCCGCTGGGCGAGCTGACGGGTGCGGCACCGCCTGCCGGGACAGCTGACCGGTACTGCGCCGTCTGACGGACGAACTGCCACCGTCACCCCGCCCGGGCATGCGCCGAGGCTCCTCGACGGCCGGCACAGCACTCGGTAGGTCTCCCGCCGAGCAACATCACCCGTCAGCTCTAGCCCCGGGCTGTGCAGCACCTGACAGCTCCACCGCGCAGGCACCACAGCACCTGTCAGCTCTTTGTGGTGACTACGAGCGGTACACGATCACCTTGTCGCCGACGTTTACCTCGTCGAAGAGGATCTTGATCTTGGCCAGGTCGCGGACGTTCACGCAGCCGTGGGATGCGCCGTTGTAGCCGCGGGCCGCGAAGTCCGACGAATAATGCACGGCTTGTCCGCCGCTGAAGAACATCGCGTACGGCATCTTCGAGTCGTACAGCGTGGAGACATGGTTCCGGCTCTTCCAGCCGACCGTGAAGCTGCCCTCCCGGGTCGCGGTCTTCACCGCGCCGAACCGGACGTCGAACTGCATCTTCACGACGCCGTCGACGACGTACCGCAGCTTGCGAGTGGTCTTGTCGATGCACAGCGCCACCCCGGTCGCGCAGCGTGCGTCGAGCTTCTTGCCGTCCACCACCGGCGCCGGCGGGTACAGCTCGGCCTGGGTCGGGGTGTGGGTCGCCTTGACCAGCTGGTCCAGCGTGTTCTGGTCGAGGTACCCGAGCTGCGGGATGCCCTTGGACTGCTGGAACTTCTTCACCGCGGACCGGGTCATGGTCCCGAAGTCGTCGTCCTGGTACCGCTTCTCGAGGAGCTTGAGCTGCACGAGCCGCGCCTCGACGGTCCGTACGTCCTTCCCGCTGGAGCCGTTCTTGAACACGGCCTTCGGGTAGATCGGCAGCTCGCCGCTGATCTCGAACGGCGTCGTGCGCACGTCCGCGGTGTTCGCGGTCGCGGTCATTCCGGCCCCCATGAGTGCCGCAATCGCGCCGCCGACGACCAGCGTCGTGAGCAGCTTCCGAACGATCAGCCCGCGCATCAGGCCCCCTTTCCTACACTCGTAGGACGTCCCGACCACCGAAATGGTTGGTCCCTCAGGGTACCGGAGGAATCGCTCATGGAGATCGTGCTCAGTACGGCGGACATCACCACGGTGCCGGCGGACGCGATCGTGAACGCGGCGCATCACGCGCTCCGCGGCGGTGGCGGCGTGGACGGCGCGATCCACCGGGCGGGCGGCCCGGAGATCCTCGCGGAGCTCGTCGAGCGGTACCCGCACGGCACCCCGACCGGTACGGCGGCGTGGACCACCGCGGGGGCGCTCCCGGCGTCGTACGTCATCCACGTCGTCGGGCCGAACTACACCGCCGGCCAACGGGATCCGGCACTGCTCGAGTCCTGCTACGCCGAGGCCTTGCGAATCGCGGACGACCTCGGCGTCGCGACGATGACGCTGCCCGCGGTCTCCGCCGGGATCTACGGCTGGCCCGCCCAGTCGGCCGCGGAGATCGCCATACAGACGCTGCGCCGGACGCCGACAAAGGTGTCGAAGGCAACGTTCTGCCTGGTGGAACCCCGGCTGCACAAGGCGTTCCGGAACGCGACAGCGGCCGGGGAGTAGCTCCCCGGCCGCCGTGGCGATCAGCTCACTTGCTGTAGACGACGACCTTGTCGCCGACGTGCACCCGGGCGAACACCCAGGCGATCTTGCTCTTGTCCCGAACGTTCACGCAGCCGTGCGAGGCGCCGTTGTAGCCGCGGGCGCGGAAGTCGGACGAGTAGTGCACCGCCTGACCGCCGCTGAAGAACATCGCGTACGGCATCTTCGAGTGGTACAGCGTGGAGACGTGGTTCTTCGACTTGCGGTAGACCTTGAAGACGCCGTTCCGCGTCGGGGTCTTCATCGCGCCGAAGCGGACGTCCATCACCTGAACCGGCTTGCCGTTCACCAGGTAGACCAGCTTGCGGGTGTGCTTGTTGATGCACAGCACCCGGCCGCGGGTCATGCAGCGGCTGTCCAGACTGTACTTACGCATCACCGCGGCCTGGCTGGCGGCGGTGCTCTTCGCCGCCGCCGGAGCGGCCGACGGCGGCAGGCCAACCGGCTTCGGCGCCGTCGTGGAGCTCTGCGCCGACCCCGCCAGACGCGGTGCGGCGTCGGCCGCGGTGGTCGCCGTAAGTGCTCCGACGCCGACGAACGCGGCAGCCGTCAAGGTCGCGCCGAGCTTACGCAGAATGCCCATGATTCCCTTGTCCTTCCCCCAAAGAGTGCTTCCACAAGACAGACGTCGCTACTTCACGTCTGGTTGGTAACGAATCAAAACTTTCTTTCCCCCGGCCGACCCCACCCGTCGGCCGAGGAATGGTGTATCACACTCGGATGTATCTTGACTGCTTCCCGTGACCGACCGTTTCCGGTTCGTGTCCTGGACGCGTCAGGACTTGGTCTTGCGGCCCAGCTTGGCGCGCTCGATCTGGGTCAGCGCGACCTTCCGCATCCGGATCGCGTCCGGCGTGACCTCGACGCACTCGTCCTCGCGGCAGAACTCCAGCGACTGCTCCAGCGACAGCTTCCGGGCCGGGACCAGCTTCTCGAACTCGTCCGCGTTCGAGCGGACGTTGGTCATCTTCTTTTCCTTGGTGATGTTGACGTCCATGTCGTCGGCGCGCGAGTTCTCACCGACGATCATGCCCTCGTACACCTCGGTGGCCGGCTCGACGAACATCGTGCCGCGCTCCTGCAGGTTGATCATCGCGTACGACGTGGCCGCGCCGGCGCGGTCGGAGACGAGCGAGCCGGACGGCCGCGTCCGCAGCTCGCCGAACCACGGCTCGTACCCCTCGAACACGTGGTGCGCGATACCGGTACCGCGGGTGTCGGTGAGGAACTCGGTCCGGAAGCCGATCAGGCCGCGCGCCGGGACCAGGAACTCCATCCGGACCCAGCCGGTGCCGTGGTTGGTCATCTGCTCCATCCGGCCCTTACGGACCGCGAGCAGCTGCGTGACGGTGCCGAGGTACTCCTCCGGGCAGTCGATCGTCAGCCGCTCGACCGGCTCGTGCCGCTTGCCGTCGATCTCGCGGGTGACCACCTGCGGCTTGCCGACGGTCAGCTCGTAGCCCTCGCGGCGCATCTGCTCGACCAGGATGGCCAGCGCCAGCTCACCACGGCCCTGCACCTCCCAGGCGTCCGGCCGCTCGGTCCCGAGCACCTTCAGCGACACGTTGCCGATCAGCTCGCGGTCGAGCCGGTCCTTGACCAGTCGCGCGGTCACCTTGGTGCCCTTGACCCGGCCGGCCAGCGGCGAGGTGTTGGTACCGATCGTCATCGAGATGGCCGGCTCGTCCACGGTGATCAGCGGCAGCGGCTTGGGGTTGTCCGGGTCGGTCAGCGTGTCGCCGATCATGATCTCCGGGATGCCCGCGATCGCGACGATGTCGCCCGGGCCGGCCGAGTCGCCAGGGACGCGCTCGAGCGCCTCGGTGACCAGCAGCTCGGTGATCTTGACCTTCTGGATCGAGCCGTCGTGGCGGCACCAGGCGACCTGGGAGCCCTTCTTCAGCGTGCCCTCGTGCACCCGGACCAGCGCGAGCCGGCCGAGGAACGGCGAGGCGTCCAGGTTCGTGACGTGGGCCTGCAGCGGCGCGTCCTCGGTGTACTCCGGGGCCGGCACGTTGTTCAGGATCGTCTCGAACAGCGGCTCGAGGTCCTCCGAGTCCGGCAGGCCGCCGTCGGCCGGCTGGTTCAGCGAGGCGCGGCCGGCCCGGGCCGAGGCGTACACGACCGGGAAGTCCAGCGCGCTCTGGTCGGCGTCGTGGTCGAGCAGGTCCAGGAACAGCTCGTACGTCTCGTCGACGACCTCGGAGATCCGGGCGTCCGGACGGTCCACCTTGTTCACCACGAGGATCACCGGCATCTTCCGGGCCAGCGCCTTGCGGAGCACGAACCGGGTCTGCGGCAGCGGGCCTTCGGAGGCGTCCACCAGCAGCACGATCGCGTCCACCATCGACAGCCCGCGCTCGACCTCGCCGCCGAAGTCGGCGTGGCCCGGGGTGTCGATGATGTTGATCGTCATCTGCTCGCCGTTGGCCATCTTGTGCCGGACGGCGGTGTTCTTGGCGAGGATCGTGATGCCCTTCTCACGTTCCAGGTCGCCGGAGTCCATCGCCCGCTCGTCGACGTGCTGATGCGCACCGAACGCGCCGGACTGCCACAGCATCGCGTCCACGAGGGTGGTCTTCCCGTGGTCGACGTGGGCCACGATCGCGACGTTGCGCAGGTCGTTACGGACAGGCATGAGGAAGCGCTCCAAGCAGTCAGAGGGTGTAGGGGGTGTCTGGCGGTTGCACGCCGTACACCCCCTTAGCGGTGGCTACGGCTGGTTTCACGTGCCACTCGACACAGGGCGCAGCAACTACATCTTACCGGCCCATCGCGCTTGTCCGAAAAACGGGACGAGTTTTGACTTTTGTTGACTGGACGTCCAGTCTATAGACGGCGCCTGGGGAGGGGCCGTAACCACGGGGGGTCAGCCCCGAGGCGCCGGGCACGAGGTGTGGGGGTTGCCCGGCGCTTCAGGGCCCTGACCATTGCGAGGAGACCGTTGCCGCGATCGGCGAGCCTGAACCAGGAACTGCGGGAACGCTCCCGCGAGCGGATCCTGTCCGCGGCGCTCGAGGTGTTCGCCGCGAAGGGGTACGAGTCCGCGTCGATCTCCGAGATCACCAAGGCGGCGGGCGTCTCCCGCGGACTGGTCGCGTACTACTTCGCCACCAAGGAGGAGCTGGCCGCCGAACTCCTGGACCGCTGGCTGGACGGCATCGCCGGCCTGTTGTCCATCCAGGGAACTCCTGATGAACGTCTGGCCGGCATCATCGACGGCGCCCTGCTGGCCGCGGCCGGCTCGCTGCCGATCCAGCGGCTGGCGATCAGCCTGATGATGCAGCCCGGGACGCACGACGTGTTCGCCCGCGTCGAGGACGCCAAGTCGGACCGGCTGTCGCTGGTCGAGGACGCGATCCGGGACGTGTTCGCGGCCCGCGGCGCGGCCGACCCGGCCGTCGAGGAGATGTTGCTCAGAGCAACGTTGGAGGGCGTGACCGTGAAGCTCGCGATCTACCGCGAGACGTTCCCCCTGGACGCGGTCCGCCGCCGGCTGTACGCCGGATACTCGCTGCCCGCTCCGGCTACTCCGCTGCCGTTCGACTCACCGCCCGTGGACCGGCTACGCGCCAAATGAGCCCGGCGGGGTCCACTCGAAGATCCGGGCCCCGTTCCGCAGCGCCGCTCGCGGCGGGGTGAGCCTGAGCATCGCGTTCCGCAGCCATTGACCGCGCCCCAGATGCGCACCGGTCCGCCCCATCCACGCCGACCTGCTCACCAGCTTCTGCGTACGCCGGTACCTGGCCTTCTCGTACTTCCGCAGCCCCGCCTGCAGGTCGCTCCCGGCCGGCACGAGCAGCCCGAGCGACACCGCGTCCTCCATCGCCGAGTTCGCCCCCTGCCCGAGCGTCGGCAGCATCGGATGCGCCGCGTCCCCGATCAGTACGACCCGCCCACCGGTATACCGCGGCAACGGCCGCGCCAGCACCCACACGTCGTGCCGGATCACGTCATCGGTTGCTGCGATCACCCGCCGTACGTCGGGCGCCCACCCCGCGAAGTACTCCCGCACCGCCCGCACCTCGTCGCCGATCACCCGCCCACTCGGCATCGCGACGTACCCGTACCAGTAGACCTCGTCCACGCTGATCCGCAACGCGCCGAACTCGGCACGCCGTCCCCACGTCATCGCGAACCGGTCGTCCAGCGTCGTGTCGGGCGCGGCGGCCCGCCAGCAGCTGAAACCCGTGTATTTCAAGGCATTCCCGAACAGGCTGGTCCGCGTCACACTGCGCAGCCCGTCCGCCCCGACGACCAGGTCCGCCCACGCGCGGTGCTTCCCGTTCCACGTCACGAGCGCCCGCTCGGCACCCGGCATGCCGGGCTCGACCGCGGTGACCCGAGCCCCCGTCACCACGTCGGCCTGCTGCACCCCGGCGATCGCGTCGTGCAGCCGCTGCCGGTGGATCCCGGTCATCCGGGTGCCGTCACCGTCCGGTGCCTTGAGCAACCATTCGCCGTCCCACCGACGCGTCCCGGCGGCCCGTACGACGTACCCGTTCGCGCGAATCCCGTCCGCGGCCCCGATCACCCGCGCCGCCCGCAGCCCGTTCGCCGTCACCGCGAGCCCGGCCCCCACCTCCCGGAACTCCGGCGCACTCTCCAGCACCCGCACCCGCCACCCAGCCCGCCCGAGCGCAGCAGCAGCCGCCATCCCCCCGACCCCGCCACCCACCACGATCGCCTCGTCCACACAACCACGATAGAAACGCCCGCCGTCGTACGCATACGACAGCGGGCGTATCCCCAAGGCCTCCCCGCGGCTGACCTTTCCGGAAAGAAACCGTCAGCAGGAGGCGAAAATGCTCCGGAAAGGCTCAGTCGAAGAGTGCGGACGGGCGGATCGAGCCGACCTGGACACCGCCGCCGAGGACCGGCAGCGCACTGTGCTTCTCGATCACCGGCTCGTCGACACCGAGTCGGCGCAACGTCGCGGCCATCACGACCTGGCGGGCCCGCTTGACGCCGTCGCCGTCCTCGATCTTCATCGCGATCCCACGGCCGTCCGCGAGGCCGGCGGCGTACACGCCCTCCGCGCCCACCTTGCAGAACAGCCCGGGGACGCCGCGGATCAGCTCGGCCTCGTCCCGCTTGCTCCCACTGGCGTACTCCGGAAACTCGCGGAACGCCTTCGCGACCTGTGCCTCGTGGGTACCGGGCGCCGCGGCGGCGAACAATCCGAAGGACCGAGCGAGCCCGGCCAGGCTGAGCGCGAAGATCGGCGCACCGCAGCCGTCGACCGCGACGTACGACACCTTCTCGCCGGCCGAATCCTCGATCGCGGCGCGGATCTCGCGCTGCAGCGGGTGGTTCGGCGAACGGTAGTCGTCGCTGCCCCACTGCGCGTGTAGGTCGTTCTCGGTCGCCCGGTCGTGGATCGGCCAGCCGTTCAGCGTACTGGTGAGGATTTTCGCGGCGTGCTTGCCCGAGCAGTTCATCGCGACGCGCTCCGGCGTACGACCGGCCAGGATCCAGGCGTCGCGGTCCGTCTCGTCCACCGGGTACGCCGGAGGCGTCCGCAGCGCCGACTCGTCGAGACCGGCCTTCGCGAGGATCGCGCGTACGCCGTCCAGGTGGAACTGTTCGCCTGAGTGCGAGGCGCCCGACAGCGCGAGCAGCTCGTCGGTCAGCGGGAGGCCGTGGCGGAGCATGCCCAGGGACTGCATGGGTTTGTTGGAGGAGCGGGGGAACATCGGCTCGTCCACGATGCCGGCGGACCAGTCGACGGAGCCGTCCGGGTTCGTCACCACGACGGAGCCGCGGTGGTGGCCTTCGACGAAGCCGCTGCGGACCACGTCGGCCAGGATCACAGGTTCGGTCACGGCTGAACAGTACAGGTGCAAAACACCCGGTTGCCAATGATCCAAGGCACATCCGTCCGGCCTGGGGAGGATCTTGCGCCCGGTCCGGGACGAAATCCTCCCCACTCCTGGTGCGCAGGGGCGGGGCGCCGACCCGGTCACGGTTTGGCTTTTCGCGGGGCGAGGTCTTGTCACCGGTTATTCCAATGGTTAGTTTAACCGCCACCCAAATCCTCAGGGTTGAACAGAAACCCTCAGGGTCCAACATGGCTGGAAGGTCACGCGATGACGATGGACGGGACACGGCTGGGACGGCGTGGATTTCTCGGGATGGGACTGGCGGCCGGCGTCATCACGCTGACGGCCTGCGGATCGGACAACAAGAGCGCCACCGCCGCGGGTGACGCGGAGGCCGCCGACCTGGTGATGACGGTGTGGGGCGGCGAGAACGACAAGACGACGTACCAGAAGCGGATCGACCTGGTCACGCAGAAGTACCCGAAGCTGAAGATCACCCTGCAGCTGATCCCGAACGACGGGTACGCGCAGAAGGTCCAGACGATGATTGCCGGCGGCAAGGGTCCGGACATCATGCAGGTCGCCGAGAGCGTCAACGTGTACTCGAGCAAGAACCAGATCCAGCCGCTCGACGAACTGGCGGGCAAGGCCGGGCTCGACCTGGAGAAGCGGTTCGGCTCGATCGGGAAGCTGTACTCCTACCAGGACAAGGTGTACGCGATCCCGGACCGCTCCGGCGCGATGATCATGTTCTACAACAAGGCGCTGTTCGCGGCGAAGGGCATCAAGGTACCGAGCGCCGACTGGACCTGGGACGACGCCCTCAACGCGTTCAAGGAGCTCACCGTCCCGGGCAAGCAGTGGGGGTACGCCGGATCCGGCTGGTGGGCGCAGTGGTGGAGCTTCGTGTACCAGAACGGCGGGAAGATCATCGACGACAGCGGCAAGCCCGCGGTCGCCACCGACGAGGTGGTCGAGGCGCTGCAGTGGGCCGGCGACCTGATCTTCAAGCACGGCGTGGTCCCGACCCAGAAGGACTACGCGAACATGGGCGCCGACGTCGGCGGCGACCAGGCGTTCGCGAACGGGAAGGTCGCCGTCAACACCACCGGGTTCTGGGGCATCGGCGGCCTGACCAAGTCGACGATCGACTGGGACATAGCCCCGCTGTGGAAGGGCAAGCAGCAGGCGGTCACCGCGTTCGGCAGCGGCCTCGCGATCTCCCGTACGGCGAAGAACCCGGCCGCGGCGTTCAAGGCGATCGACTTCCTCACATCGCCGGACGCGCAGCAGCAGATCATCGGCACCGGGCAGGACGTGCCGGCGAACCTCGACGTACAGAAGAGTGACGCGTTCCTGAAGCCGTCGTGGATGACCAAGCCGGTAAACATGAACGTGTTCGGTGAGTCCAGCGGGTTCGTGTACCGGGCGCCGTTCATCCCGCAGTGGAACGAGATGCAGAAGGCGTTCGACGACGGGCTGGCCGACTTCTGGCTGGGCAAGCAGGACGCGCGGACGGCGCTGACCGCGATCCAGAAGCAGCTCGAGTCCATCGTCAAGCCGGGCTGATGTCGAGACTGCGGCGCCGCGAGGCGCTCTGGTTCTACCTGTTCGCATCGCCGTGGATCATCGGCTTCGTGGTCTTCCTGCTGGGGCCGATGATCGCGTCGATCTACATCTCACTGACCGACTGGGACTCGTTCACGCCGCCGAAGTGGGTCGGGCTGCAGAACTACACCCGGCTGCTCACCGACGACCCGGTGTTCTGGAAAGCGTTGTGGAACACGTTTTACTACGCCGCGATCTCGGTCCCGCTCGGCCTGGTGATCGGGCTGTGGCTGGCGAACCTGCTGAACAAGCAGGTTCGGGCCCGCAAGCTGTTCCGGACGCTGATCTACCTGCCGACACTGGTCCCGCTGGTCGCGACCGCGATGATCTTCAAGATGGTGCTCGCGCCGTCCGGCCCGCTGAACGACGTCCTCGGGGTGTTCGGCATCCCGGGTCCGTCGTGGCTGCTGGAGGCGGTGTGGGTGAAGCCGGCGCTGATCCTGTTGTCCGTGTGGGGCGCCGGCGGCGCGACCGTACTGTTGCTCGCGGCAATGAAAGGTATCCCGCGTGAGCTCTACGAGGCGGCCGAGGTGGACGGCGCGTCCCGGATCCGGCAATTCTGGAGCATCACGGTCCCGCAGCTGACGCCGATCATCTTCTTCAACCTGATCATGGGGCTGATCGGCGCGTTCCAGGTGTTCTCCCAGGTCTACATCCTGACCAAGGGCGGCCCGAACAACGCCAGCCAGACGATGGTGCCGCTGCTGTTCGACCAGGCGTTCTCGTTCTACAAGATGGGGTACGCCTCGGCGGTCTCGTGGCTGCTGTTCCTGGTGATCCTGGTGTTCACCCTGCTGGCCTTTCGCACCGCCCGTCGCTGGGTGTTCTACGAGACCGAGGTGAAGTGATGCGGACCTTCCGGGCGCGGCCACTCAGCTACGCGACGCTGATCCTGGTGTCCGCCGTACTCTGCGTCCCGTTGGTGTTCGTGGTGTCGATCGCGTTGTCCAGCGACCAGACGGTGAACGCGAACACCTTCACGATCCTGCCGCGCGAGTTCCACTGGGAGAACTTCACCCGGGTCTTCAGCACCGAACTGCCGATGCAGCGCTTCCTGCTGAACTCGGTGATCATCTCGGCCGGCGCCGTGCTCGGCCAGGTGCTGTCCAGCGGCCTGGTCGGCTACGCGTTCGCACGGCTGCGGGCGCCGGGCAAGAACGCGCTGTTCATCGTGGTGATCGCGACCATGATGATCCCGTCGCAGATCACGATGATCCCGCAGTTCATCCTGTTCAAGGACCTCGGCTGGGTGAACACGTACCTGCCGCTGATCGTGCCGAACTTCTTCTCGAACGCGTTCAACGTGTTCCTGGTCCGGCAGTTCGTGTCCCGGCTGCCGAGCGAGATCGACGAGGCCGCGATGGTCGACGGCCTGGGCTTCTTCGGCATCTACCGGCGGATCATGCTGCCGATGCTCGCGCCGGTACTGATCGCGATCGGCATCTTCACGCTGACGGCGACCTGGGGCGACTTCATGGGCCCGCTGATCTACCTCAACGACGAGTCGAAGATGCCGCTCGCGCTGGGCGTGCAGTACATCACCAGTACGTCGCAGGCACTGCAGTCGCCACCGTGGAACCTGGTGATGGTCGGGTCGATCCTGCTCACGCTGCCGATGATCCTGGTGTACTACCTGGGGCAGCGGTACCTGTACGAGATGGACATCAGCGGCGGAAGCGCAGGGGTCAAGTGACAGTCTCTTTGGATGCACGCGGCATCACCATCGACGGTACGCCGCAGGTCGTGCTGTGTGCGTCGTTGTTCTACTTCCGGTTGCCGCGCGAGCAGTGGCAGGAACGACTGGAGCAGGTACGGCGATCGGGCTACACCTGCGTCGACGTCTACCTGCCGTGGAACTTCCACGAGCTCTCCCCCGGCCGCTGGTCGTTCGACGGCCGCCGGGACGTCGCGGCGTTCCTGGACCTCGCCGCGCAGACCGGGCTGCACGTCATCGCCCGGCCCGGTCCGTACATCTGCTCGGAGTGGGACGGCGGCGCTCTGCCCGCGTGGCTCGGGCTCGACCCGGCGCTGCGCGTCCGGCAGAACGAGCCGCGCTACCTCGCGCAGGTGATGGCCTGGTTCGACCAGGTGCTGCCGATCCTCGCGGCCCGGCAGTACGGCGCGGGCGGCTCGGTGATCATGGTCCAGCTCGAGAACGAGCTGGACTTCTTCGACTGCACCGACCGGCCCGGGTACATCGCCGCGCTGCGGGACAAGGCCGTTGCCCACGGCATCGACGTACCGCTGGTCGCGTGTTCCGGGCAGGGTGATCTGTACGGCGCCACCGGTGACGTCGAGGGCGTCGTACCGGCGTGCAACTTCTATCCGAACGACGACTCACCGTCCGTGGAGGAGGAAGTACGGCGGTACGCGCGGCTGCTCGCCTCTCGGGATCTCCCCCTTCTCATCACCGAGACGAACCGCCGGCACCGGACACTGCGTCGGTTGCTGGCCAGCGGGGCGTCGCTCATCGCGCCGTACCTGCAGTCCTCCGGGTGGAACTTCGGCTACACCCCGTCGACCGGGAACTGGGGACGGCCGGGCAGCTTCATGAGCCACGGGTACGACTTCAGCGGCTACGTGTCGTCGACCGGGGTCGAGCGGGCGGAGTACGCCGAGGCGCAGGTGCTCGCGTGGGTCCTGCAGGCGCTCGGGCCGCGGCTGGCGGCGGCCACACCTGGTACGCCGATCGAGGTGGTGGCGGATTTCCCGACGAGTTCGTCGCCTTCGGTGCTGGAGTTGGACGGCGGCGGGCGGCTGGTCGCCGTACCGAACCTGGGTTCTGAGGACGGGTACGCGACCGTCGCCGGAACCACGGTCGAGGTCGCCGCCGATTCCTGTCCGCTGATGTTGCTCGATCTGCCGCTCGGGTCGGCGACGCTGCGTTTCGCGTCGGCCGACCTGATGGCGGCGAACGACGACCTGCTGCTCTGCTCGTCCGTCCCGGTGACGGTGATCATCGGCGACACCACCGACGTGATCCCGGTCGGCTCGTCGCGGATCGTCGAAGGCATCACGGTCACCGTCGAGCCCCCGCCGGAAGTCTCCGAGCCAGAAGCCCCCGCGCTGCTGGAGCCGACGGTACGGCGACGTACGTCGGAGCCGCCCGCGGTCTCGGCGGGGACGTACGAGGTCCCGCCGGCGCTCGAGGCGATCGGCGTGCACCGCGGGCGTGGCACGTACACGACGACCACCGACCTCACCGACGAGCTGCTGCTGGTCGGCGCGGCCGACATCGTCGACTTGTCGGTCGGCGGCCGGATGCACACGTTCGCGGGCTTCGGCGCGACCGAACGCATCGACGTCCGCGGCCTCGACGGCGCGATCCGGGCCACCGTCGAGATCTGGGGCCACGCGAACTTCGACGACGTACGGCTCCCGTCCCTCCGCCTCGGCGCGCTCCGCGGCCTCGGCACCCTGTGGAACGTCGTCGAGGCGCGGGACCTCTCCGCGCTCTGGACGGTCGACGGCCATTGGGCGGGTGAGCCGGCTCCGGTGCGCAACCTGGCCGGTTGGAGCAGCACCCGGATCGGTACGCCGATCAGCTACACGCGGCGAGTCGACACCGCGGCACCGTCCGCACTGCACCTGGACGGCGTCCGCGCACCGGTCAGCGTGACCGCGGACGACGGCGAACCCCTGACCGTCCACCGCGAGGATCCCTGGGTACTCCTGCCCGCGGGGACCAAGCGGATCTCGGTGACGCTCCCGCACGATCCGAGCGGCGGCGGGCTCCGGGCCGAACTGCTCACGCTGAGCGAGATCCGTGACTGGACGTGCTCGACGCAGAACGACGAACTCCTGACGGACTTCGCGTCCCGGCGCGAGGCCGGCGTGGACGTCGAGCTGCCGCTGACGCTCCGGCCGGGTGCGGAGGCGTGGCTCGACCTGGCGCTTCCAACGTTGGAGAATGGGGCGCTGGTGCGGGCCGCGGGTACGCAGGTCCGGATCACCGGCTGGGCGTCCGGGGAGTGCCTGGGCCGCATCTGGCTCGGCGACCGGCCTGAGTTCTCCGGGGGCGATCCCGACGTACTGTGGATCCCGCCGGGATGGTCCGGACTGACGCTGCTGGTCCAGGGCGTCGCCGGACCGGCCGTACCGGAGCTTCGGAGAGTCGGGATCGAGAGCATCTAGGGAGGACAGTTGCCGCGGCAGACGTCTCGGGACCTGCGCAACGAGAGCCGGTTCGAGGTGCTGCACGCGCTGTTCGCCCTGGGGCCGTCGACGCGGCAGGAGATCGCCCGGCACACCGGCCTGAGCACGGCGACGGTCGCGACGCTGGTCACCCAGTTCCTGTCCGAGGGCGTGCTGCGGATCGCGACGGTCGAGCAGAACACCGTCGGGCGCCCGTACGAGCGGCTCACCATCGACCCCGACCGCGGCCGGATCCTCGGCATCGACGTCGCCGAGACGTACGTCGACGCGACCGTGTACGACGTACTGCTGCAGCCGCTCGGGCAGAGCCAGGTCCCGCTCGACGAGCACCAGAACGGCCAGGCGTACGTCGTCGACGGGATCGTCCGCGCGATCGACGCGGCGGTCGCGGACGGCGGCACCCGGCGGGACCAGATCATCGGCGCCGGCGTGAGCATGCCCGGCCAGGTCCGCCCGGACGCCGGCGTCTCGGTGTTCGCGCCGAACTGGGACTGGCACGACGTCACGATCGAGGCGCTGCTCGCCGAACGCCTCGGCCTGCCCGTGTACGTCGACAACCCGCTGAAGGCGGTCGCGCTGTCCGAGCTGTGGTTCGGCGTCGGGCGGACCGCGAAGAGCATGGCCGTGGTCAACCTCGGCACCGGCGTCGGCGCCGGGATCGTGATCGACCGCACGCTGCTCCGCGGCGAGGCGAACAACGCCGGCGAGTGGGGCCACACGCTGCTCCAGCTCGACGGTCGCGCGTGCCGCTGCGGTCGACGCGGCTGCGTCGAGGCGTACCTGGGAGTCTGCGGGTTGCAGACCACGCTGACCGAGATCGCGCCGGATCACGCCGCGCTCCGGGAGGCGCAGCAGCGCGGATTCGTGGACGCCGTCGCGGACGGGCTGGCACGCGACGACGCCGCGCTGGCGGAACTGGCCCGCCGTACGTCGCACTACCTCGCCGCGTCCCTCGGCGACCTGGTGAACCTGCTGAACATCTCGCACATCACCCTCACCGGCTGGACCACGTCGGCCCTGAGCGACTGGCTGATCCCCGCAGTCCGCCGGGAGCTCCCCGACCACGTCCTGCCCGGGTCCCTTCCCGACCTCACCGTCGAAGCCTCCCAGGTCCCCGGCAACCCGGTCGCCCTGGGGATGGCCGCCTTCAGCCTCGAACAGTTCCTCCGCGCCCTCGGCCTGTCCAGCAAGGCCGGTCTGCCGGGCCGCCGACTCCGATCTCCGGCGTAATCGCGCACATACAGGCCGCCCTCCGGGGTACCGCTGTGCCGAATCCAGGAGAGGAAGGGGAGCACGATGAGCTTCGCGGACAAGGCCAAGAACAGCGTCGAGAACGCGGCCGGCAAGGCCAAGGAAGCGCTCGGGAAGGCGACCGGCGACGAGCAGGTCGAGGCCGAGGGCAAGACCGATCAGTCGAAGGCCGACCTGAAGGCGGCCGCCGAGAAGGCGAAGGACGCCTTCAAGCACTGACCTCGGACGTTACAGCCGGGAGCGGACGTGCAGGCCGACCTCGGGGTCGACCAGTAGCTCCTGGGTGGCCGTGACGGTCGGCTGGTCCTCGGCGACGATCTCCAGCTCGACCGCCGGGTCGACGTTCCGCTTGACCACTGCAAGGGCGATCGGGCCGAGTTCGTGGTGCCGCGCGGCGGACCCGATCGACCCGACCTGCTTGTCCCCGGCGCGAACGGCGTACCCGTGCGTCGGCAGGTGATCGACGGATCCATCCAGATGCAGCAGCACCAGCCGGCGCGGCGGGCGGCCGAGGTTGTGGACCCGGGCGACGGTCTCCTGCCCGCGGTAGCACCCCTTGTTCAGGTGTACGCCGACCCCGAGCCAGCCGAGCTCGTTCGGAATCGCCCGCTCGTCAGTGTCCAACCCGAACCGCGGCTGCCCGGCCGCGATCCGCAGCGCCTCGTACGCCCACACGCCGGCCGCCGGACCCTCGAGACCAGCCAGCTCGCCGCGCGGCAGGAACACCTCATGCCCGCCCAGCGAATCCTCACCGCTGCGCGTCAGATGCTCACCTTCAGCAGCACCCGGCCGCCACACGATCGCGTAGCCATCGGTCACGTCTGCGATCTCGACCCGCGACATGAACACCATCTTCTGCAGCCACTCCACCAGCGCCGCCGCAGCGCCCGGCTCCGTGTGCAGCCAGAACGTCTCCCCGTCGTCCACGCCGTACATCACATGCTCGACATGCCCGGTCGGCGAGAGCAGCAGCGCCGTCGTCGACGTCCCGGGCTTCAGCCCCTCGAAGTACTGCGTGGTCAACGCATGCAGCCAGGTCAGCCGATCCGGACCGGTGATCGTCACGACGTCGCGATGCGAGAGGTCGACGAACGCCGTCCCCGCGACCAGCGCGCGTTGTTCGCGCAGGTCCGAACCGTAGTGCGCGGCGACTCCGGCGTCGAGTCCGTCGGCCTCGACGGCGCCGGGGCGGTCCAGCAGGGGGCTGCGGTTGCGTGACATGTCACCAGAGTACGTCCTCCGGCGTACGCCGAAGGACTCCCGCCGTGGGATGTGGACAGACCCCCGCTACCGCCACTGTGGAGCTATCGAAACCATCGAGGGGAGCTAGGGCGATGAGCGACAGGCGATTCCGGTTCGGCGTGGTCGGCAGCCCGCGGACCGGTGCAGAGTGGACCGCGACCGTACGACGGACGGCGGAGCTCGGCTACACGACCGTGCTGATGCCCGACGGGCTGCAGCTGCCGTCGCCGTTCCCGTCGCTGGCGATGGCCGCCGCGGTCGCGGACATCCGGGTCGGCACGTTCGTCGCGGCGGCGCCGTTGCGGACACCGCGGGCAGCCGCCTGGGAGGCGCACACGCTGACCGTACTCACCGACGGCCGGTTCGACTTCGGCATCGGGACCGGCCGCCCGGACGCGGAGCAGCAGACCGCGGACATCGGCCTGCCGTGGGGCTCGGCCAAGGAGCGCCGCGACCAGGTACGCAAGACCCTGGACACGTTGCAGGAACTCGACGGTGACCGCCGTACGCCGATCATGCTGGCCGCCGGCGGACCGCGGGCGCTCGCACTGGCCGCTGCCCGCGCCGACATCGTCTCGCTGGCGAAGGACGCGATGACGCCGCGCGCCGAGGTCGCCCAGCTGGTGAAGGACCTGCGCGAGCTGGCCGGGGCGCGGGCGGACGACATCGAGCTGGCGATGAACCTGTTCGCGGCCGGTACCCGCGAGCTGCCGCCGTGGACGAAGCGCGCGGCCGGCGTCGACCCCGACGTACTCGAGGCCGGCGACTCGCTGATGCTGCTCCGCGGTACGCCGCAGCAGATGGCGGACGAGCTGCAGCGGCGGCGCGACGAGTTCGGGGCGTCGTACATCACGGTCAACTCGACGTACCTCGAGGACCTGGCCCCGGTGGTGGAACTGCTGCACGGGAAGTAGTGCGGACGCCCAGGCCATCACAATCGTGCGCCCGCGCGGGGATCCACGCCTGGAGCGCCGCCGCCGCGGCGATTGTGATGGCCTGGCGATCCGCACGCAGCGCTGCCCGCCGGGCTGTGGCTCCGGCGGGCAGCGCTTGAGGGGTGGGACAGATGGCCTAGGCGTGTGCCTCGGCGACCGCGGGCGGTGCGGACTCGCCGTGCGTGTCACCAGCGGCGAAGGCGACCTCGTCGAACGGGTCGTTGCCGGAGAAGACCCGCTTCGCCTGCTCCTTGTCGAACTCGCCGACCCAGTGGCCGACCAAGACCGTCGCCACCGCGTTCCCGGCGAAGTTCGTCAGCGCGCGGGCCTCGGACATGAACCGGTCGATGCCGACGATCAGCCCGACACCGTCGACCAGCTCCGGCCGGTGCGACTGCAGACCGCCGGCCAGGGTGGCCAGGCCCGCACCGGTGACACCGGCGGCACCCTTCGAGGCCACGATCATGAACAGCAGCAGCGAGATCTGCTGCCCGATCGAGAACGGTGTGTTCATCGCCTCCGCGATGAACAGCGACGCCATCGTCAGGTAGATCGCGGTCCCGTCCAGGTTGAACGAGTACCCGGTCGGCACCGTGATACCGACGACCGAACGGTCCACGCCGAGATGTTCCATCTTGCCGATCAGCCGCGGCAACGCGGTCTCCGACGACGAGCTCGACACGATCAGCAGGAACTCCCGGCCGAGGTACCGCAGCAGCTGGAAGATCGAGACGCCGGTGATCATCCGCAGGATCGCGCCGAGCACGACGACCACGAACAGCAAGCACGTGATGTAGAAGGCGAGCATGATCTTGCCGAGGCTGACCAGCGCGTCCCAGCCGGTCGCGCCGACGACGGCCGCGATCGCGCCGAACGCACCGACCGGCGCCGTCCACATGATCATCGACAGCACCTTGAAGACCAGCCGCTGGATGTGACCGATGCCGACCAGGATCGGCTGGCCCTTCGAACCCATCGCCTGCAACGCGAAGCCGACCAGCAGCGCGACGAGTACGGTCTGCAGCACCTCGCCCTCGGTCAGCGAGGACAGCAGCGACTTCGGGATGATGCCGAGGATGAAGTCCGTCGTACTGGTGTGCGCGCCGGCGGCCTGCTTCTGGCCGGCCTCCCGGAGCTTGTCGGTCAGGTTCAGGCCGGCGCCGGGCTGGACGATGTTGCCGACCACCAGACCGATGGCGAGTGCGACCGTCGACATCACCAGGAAGTAGACGAGCGCGAGACCGCCGACCTTGCCGACGCTGGCGGCCTGCCGGACGGAGCCGATGCCGAGCACCAGCGTGCAGAAGATGATCGGGCTGATCAGCATCTTGATCAGGTTCACGAATCCGGTGCCGAGCGGTTTCAGCTCGACGGCGAAATCGGGGAACAGGAACCCGACACCGATGCCGAGCAGGACGGCGACGATGACGGCGATGTAGAGGAAATGCGTCCGGTCGTTACGGACCGGCGTCGGGCGGGGTTCGGTTTGGCTCGACATGGTGGGACTCCTGTATCGGCCGTGGCGGAGGGGTGTTGGGTAACTGTGACGTGACGCACAGGAGAAGCGCGCATTTCGTTCATATCGTTCGCTGAGCGAGTTAGGGGCAAACTGTTCGGCATGAAGCGGAGGCCGTGGGAGCTGCGACGCCAGGTGTTCTGGCTGCAGACGGTCACGGCCACCGTACTCATCGCAATGGTCTGGGTCGTGATGGTCAGCCGCTCCCGTGCCCAGGCCCTCCGGGACGCGGCGGTGAGCGGGCTGCCCGCGCCGAGCTGGTGGGAGCTGGTCCAGCTCGACCTGCGCTCGATGCTCGGGATCGCCAGCCTGATGCTCGGCATCGCGATCGCCGGCAACGCGCTCGTCACCTGGCGGGTACGCCGCGCCACCCGCGGTGTCGGCACGCAGTCGCTCGCCCGGATGCTCGACTTCTACGAAGGCGTCCTGCACGCCGCCCGCGAAGGGCTGATCCTGCTCGACGTCGACGGCCGCGTCCAGCTCGCGAACGACGAAGCCCTGACACTGCTCGGACTCCGTACGGTCGTTCCCGGTACGCCGGTGGCCGACCTGCACCTCGGCGCCCCGCTGGCCGAACTCCTCGCGACCGGGCAGACGGCGTACGACGAACTGCACCTCGGGGCGCACGGCGTCGTGGTCGTGAATCAGCAGCCGTCCGGGCGCGGGCGGATCGTGACACTGCGGGATCACACCCAGCTGCAACGGCTGCTCGGCGAACTCGACGCCGTCCGGAGTTTGGCGGAATCGCTGCAGGCACAGAATCATGAGGCCTCGAACCGGCTGCACACCGTGGTCAGCCTGATCGAGATCGGCAAACCGGAACGGGCCCGGGAGTTCGCAGTGTCGGAGTTGCAGTTCGCGCAGGCGATGACGGACCGCGTCGTCGGGACGGTCGGCGACCCCGTCCTCGCATCGTTGCTGCTGGCAAAGTTGTCGCAGGCCCAGGAGCGCGGCGTCGTACTCTCGCTCGACCTCGGGCGGGAGGCGCTGAACACCCGGCTGCCGGCGCAGGACGTGGTGACCGTGGTCGGGAACCTGCTGGACAACGCGATCGAGGCCGCGCGCGGCGGGCCGGCGCCGCGGAAGGTCGAGTTCCGGGCCGCGACGACCGCGGACGCGGTGGACCTGATCGTGACGAACACCGGGGCCGAGCTGGGATCGGTGGAGCTGGCCCACATGTTCGAGCGCGGCTGGACGACCAAATCCGAGCCGGGACACGGTCTCGGGTTGGTGCTGGTGCGGAGCACGGTCGAACGGTGGCAGGGTTCGCTCATGGTCGATCCCGATTCCGAGCTGGACGAAGTACCCGCGCTGACGGTGCGGGTACGGCTGCCGCGGGCGGTGAGCGCCAGTGCCTGACCTACGGGTACTCGTCGTCGAGGACGACCCGGTCGCCGCGGAGGCGCACCGCACCTATGTGGACCGCCTGCCCGGCTTCACCTGCGTCGGCGTCGCCGGTACGGCGGGGCGCGCGTTGCAGGTACTCGCCCGGGGCGGGCTCGACCTGGTGCTGCTCGACATGCACCTGCCGGACGGGCACGGGCTGGACGTCGTCCGGCGGATGCGTGCTCTCGGCAACCAAACGGACGTGGTCGCGGTGACGTCCGCACGGGAGGTCGCCGCGGTACAGGCAGCGGCGCGGATCGGGGTCGTGCAGTACGTGCTGAAGCCGTTCGCGTTCGAGACGCTGCGCGACCGGTTGACGGCGTACGCCCGGCAACGGCGGGCCGCCGCGCTCGGCGAGGTCGTCGCGGACCAGGACGAGGTCGACCGCTTGTTGCACCCGGCAACCGTCTCGTCGGTGCCGAAGGGGCTCGCCGGGGGTGTGCTGGACCGCGTCGTACAGCTGCTGGCCGATCGGGAGGGCTGGACCGCCGAGGAGGTGGCGACCTCGCTCGGCACGTCCCGGATCACGGCGCGGCGCTACCTCGAACACCTCGCCGACCAGGGCCAGGCGCTCCGCACGCAACGCTACGACGGCCGCAGCGGCCGCCCCAAGGTCGAGTACTCCTGGGTCGCCGAAAGCTAGCTGCGGGACCTTGCACAGGACGCGGTGGGCGTGAACAGGTTGTTTCCTGTGCACGGGGACCGGTTGGGGTCCGAGGCCACCAGTTCCGTTGGAGTTGGGCTAGCTGCGGACGAGGGTTGCCCAGAGGTGCGGCTGGAGCGACTGGCCTTCGGCGGCCATGTCGTACGCCCAGAGCAGCTCGCCGTTCACCAGCCCGTACAGCCGGTGCCCGGCGGTGACCTCCTTCGCGGAGGTGGTCCGCGCGACCACGTCGGTCTGCAGCTCGATCTTCGCGCCGTCGATGTCGCCGTACCAGATCTCCGCGATCCCGGTCGGATGCGCCAGGATCACCTCGAGCTTGTTGTCCGGCTGCGGCCGCCAGAACCCGGTCTCCACCGCCAGCGGACGCTCCTTGGTCCCGTCCTCGGCGACCTTGAAGGTCTGGCTCACGTAGTGCAGGTACGGCTTCCCGTTGTGCGTGAAGTCGATCTGCTGCCCGAACTCGAACTTCTCGATCGTCGGGTAGTCCCCGTGCCCGCGCCCTTCCCAGCGCCCGAGCAACCACGCCAGCGGCATCAGATCCGGATGCAGATCCTGCGGAATCTCGAACGCCATCGGACCACTCAGCTCGCGTTACGGCCGCGATACAGCCGATAGACGACAAACGCCGAGAACCAGCCCATGAACACACAGACCAGGATCAGCAACGTGGTGAACACGACATGCAACACATCCGCCAGTCTAAAGGATCCACCCCACCACCCCCGCCAACCCCCACGTGACATCCCGCACGCCGCCCCAACCACCCGAGCCGCCAGCAACCCGCGCGTACGCGCCTCTCCGCTCCGCCCTCCGCCGCCCCGCCCCGCCCCGCCGCCCCGCCGCTCCACTGATCCGCTGATCCGCCGCCCGCTGGTCCGCCGGTCCGCCGCTCCGGGAGACAACCGAGCCCCACGCTCCCGCACGGCAGGACAGCCGCCAACTCCCACCAGCGAACCCCCGCACGTGACAACAGCCGCCAACCCCACCCACCAGCGAACTCCCGCACGGGAGGACGGCGGGTAGGTCCCGCGTGCCAGCGAACTCCCGTACGCAGGGAGGGACTGGAGGCGGGTTCGGCTACGGTGGCGGGATGTCCCGCACGCTGGTCATCAAGCTGACTGCAGGCGCCGAGGAACCCGAACGCGCCAACCAAGCCTTCACCGTCGCCGCCTCCGCCGTAGCCGCCGGAGCCACCGTCTCCCTCTGGCTCACCGGCGAAGCAGTCTGGTTCGCCGTCCCCGGCCGCGCCGACTCCTTCACCCTCCCCCACGCCGCCCCCCTCACAGACCTCCTCACCGCAGTCCTCGAAGGCGGCCAACTCACCGTCTGCACCCAATGCGCCAAACGCCGCAACCTCACCGAAGCAGACGTCCTCCCCCACACCCGCATAGCCGGCGCCCCCACCTTCGCCGAAGAAATCCTCACCGAAAACACCCAGGCAATCGTCTACTGACACCACCCCGCTCGGCGAAGCGTCATCCCACTGCCGACAGCATCTCCGCTCGACCGCGGCTCAGCGAAGAGGTTGCCCATCGAAGTAGCGGGTTGTCCCCTCGGATTCTCAGGGGGGCAACCCACCACCTCAGTGGGCAACCCCTCAGATGTCGGCCGACCAGCCCACCGGCATCCACCACGCCCCGGTATGGCGACCGCGCCCGCGCAGCCCGTCACGTTCGTCCGGGTGTCGCCGACCACGGTCCTGGTGACCGCCCCGGGGGCCGAGGTACGGCAGGGCGCCGTCGACCCGCCCGCAGCCACTCCACCCGCCGCGTCCGCTCCACCCGCCCATGTCCACTCCGACCTCCGTGTCGTGAACGCCGTAGCAGACCTGCTGGCGGGTGGGTTTGTTGGCGCTGGCGGGGGTGGAGTTAGCGGCCGCGGCCGTCGTCGCTTCGTTCGGGGGTGCGGGCGGCGGTGCGGTCGCGGGCTTGTTGGCCGGCGGTGCCGGGGCGGTCGTTGGAGGTGGTGCCGGCTTCGGCGCTGGTGGCGCCGGAGGCGTGGGCGTGGCCCTTGGAGGTTCTGTCGACCAGGCTGGCTGCTTCTTCGGCGGAGATGTTCTGGCCGGGCGGGTGCGGCTCGCGGTTGCCGTCCAGGGCGGCGTCCTCGGCGTGGCTCTTGGGGGCGCGGCGTTGGGGGCCTTGTTGCTGGTTGCCTTGGCCCTGGGGAGCGGTGCCTTGGCCGGGGGCCTCGGCTTCGGCCTCTACTGCACTTTGGGTGGCAGCGGCGGCGTCCTGCATGCTCGGGCCGCTGGGGGCCTGGGGTTGCTGCGGAGACTGCTGCGCTTCTGTGCCCTGCTGGAACTGCTCGGGAGCGTTGGTCTGCCGGGGCGGTTCGGCTTGGACGTTGACCTGTTGGGCCTGGTCGGGGGCCTGCTGGGTCTGCTCCGGGGACTGGGCGTTGAGCTGTTCGGCCTGCGGTGCTTCGGCCTGCGGCCCGTCGACCTGCGGCGCCTCAGCCTGCGGTCCCTCGGCCTGGGGTACGTCGGCCTGCGGTCTGTCGGCTTGCTGTTGCTGGTCGAGATCTGGGGACTGTTGGGTGTCGACCTGGGGGTTCTGGTCGGCTCCCGCGGTGGTTTGGGGCTGGGGGTCCTGGCCGAGGTCGGCTTCGTCCTGGGCCAGGTCTTCGCGGGAGGTGTCGGTCGCGTACGGGTTGGCGCCGTCCTGGGCTGCGTCCGGGCCGTCCTGCTGTACGTCGTTGTCGAGAGCTGTGTCTGTTACGTACGGGTCGGTGCCGTTCTGGTCCGGGCCGTCGTTGGTGAGTTCGTCGGTGTTGGCGACGTCCGCGTTCTGCTGCTGGGTGTCGAGCTCAGGGTTGTCCGTTACGTACGGGTTCGACGGGTCGTTGGCGTCGAGCGCGGAGTCGGACTGGTCGCGGGACGGATCGCTCTGGTCGAGGGAGTTGGTGTGCGACAGGTCGTTCGTGTCCAGGGCCGGGTCGCGGTCGGGGTCGGTGGTGTTGGGGGTGGTGTCCAGGTCGGAGTCGGGGGCGGCCTGTTGCTGGTCGTCGGACTTGTCCGCCTGGTCGCGCTCTTCCTCGAGGTCGCGCAGTTCCTCGGCGGCTACGACTGCGCCGGCGGCTGTGCCCGCGGCGGCTGCCGGGTCGATGCCGCCGCGCTCGGCGTCGGCCTCGGCCTTGCGGTCCTGCTCTTCGCGCTTCTCCCGGTCGGCGTCGTCGCGAGCGCGCTGCTCCTCGCGGTCCTCGACGGCGTCGTCGACGCCGTTGCCGTCGCGGTCCCGGTCGTTGTTCTGCTCGTCGAGGCGGTTGTCCTGGTCGACGTTGTCGTCGACGCCGTTCCGATCGCGGTCCGTGCGGTCGTCGATGCGGTCGTCGACGCCGTTGTGGTCCCGGTCGTTGTTGTTGCGCTGCTCGTCCACCTGGCGCTGGAGCGCGTCGGCGCGCTCCCGCTCCTGTTGCTGCTGAGCCTGCAGATCGCCGATCCGGCGGTTGCCGTCGTTGACCGCGGCCTGCAGGCTCGACACCTCGGCGGCCCGGGATCGGACCCGCGGATCGACGCCCTGCATCCCGCGGTCGACGCCCCGGTCGAACCGTGCCCGGTTGCGAATCTGCTCGATGCTTGAGCGTTGCCGCTGCGAGCGGTTGAGCCGGTCCCAGATGTTCCGCCCGGCGCGGCGGCCCTCGCTGACGATTCTCTTCAGGTCCGCTCCGGCGCGGCTGAGCGCCGTCATGACCTCGTCGAGGTGCTCGTCGCCCGTGTGCATCATCGACATGGTTACGCCACCTCACTGGCATAGACGGAGTATGCGAAGCCGGCTGCGTCTTCGTCGGGGCCGGGCTGGGATGCGTACAGGTGGAACTCGGCGCCCGGGCGTAGCCAGACGGCCAGGTGGCGGCGGCGGCCGCGCCACTCGGGTGGGATCCGGATGTCGTCGCCGGGGCCGACGTACACCGGGGGTCCCCAGAAGTGGCGGGCGAGGCGGAGCTGGGCCGGCCAGTGCAGGTCGAGGCTCTCCTCGGCGAGCGGGACCTCGGACGGAGCGATCTCGTACGCCGCCCAGCCGCTGCGCGGGCTGTCCGGGAGCACGGCGTCGGGGAGCACGAGCATCACGGTCTCGCGCTGGGTGACCAGGCCCCAGGTGTACCGCCCGGGGTCGATGTCACCGGGCGCCCACGGGCGCCAGCCGGTGGCAGCGGTGACGCGGTCGACCATCGCACGGATCGCCTCCGCGCCGGTGGCCGGTGGGCCCCAGACCGTCCGCCAGTCGCTGACTTCGGCCAGGTCCGCCATCGCGCGCTCGTCGTCGTCGGACGACCGCTCCTGCGTCTTCACGCCGCCACACTCCCTTCGTCAAGTTGACCCAGAGTATGCCCCGATCGGTACCACCAAGAGCCGCTGATCGCAGACCTGTGGACAACTGGTTCCGGGGACGCCGTTCGCGAGCAGTAACCGCGGTACGCCGTTCACACGTCCCCGACTGCGCTCTAGTGGAAACATGAAGCTCCCGGCACCACCGACGTTCGCGTCGCCACTGCACCATCCGCGGGTGGCGACGGTCATCGGCCGCTGGCTCGGGACGACCGTGGTGATCTGCTTCCTCACCGGTCTCTACAGCCATTTCTTCCAGGACACCCCGAGCTGGCTGCCCGTCCCGAGCCGCCCCGCGAACCTGTACCGCGTCACCCAGGGCCTGCACGTGATCAGCGGCACCGTCGCCGTACCGCTGCTGCTCGCCAAGCTCTGGACCGTCTATCCGAAGCTCTTCGCGAAGCCGGACCTCAAACCGGCACAGCTGATCGAGCGGCTGTCGATCCTCGTACTCGTCTCCTCAATGGGACTCGAACTCTTCATCGGATTCATCAACACCCTGCAGTGGTATCCGTGGCCGTTCCCGTTCCGCCAGACGCACTACGCGCTGGCGTGGATCATCGTCGGCGCGCTGCTCGTCCATCTCGCGGTCAAGCTCCCGTTGATCCGCGCCAACTGGCGGCGTACGCCGGAACGCCGGCCGGAATCGCTCCCCGCTGACACGACCGGCCTGACCCGGCGCGGGCTGTTCCGGACGGTCGCGGGCGCCGCGACGCTGGTCGGGATCACCACGGCCGGGCAGTCCGCGACGCCGCTCGGGCCGATCGCCGTACTCGCGCCCCGGAAGCCGAACGTCGGACCGCAAGGGCTGCCGGTGAACCGTACGGCGGCGGCCGCCGGGGTGACCGGGGTCGACGCGGACTGGCGGTTCACGATCACGGGCCCCCGGCAACTGTCGTACAGCCTCGACGAACTCCGGACCCTGCCGCAGAGCCGCTCCGCGCTGCCGATCGCCTGCGTCGAAGGCTGGAGCCAGGGCGCGAGGTGGGAAGGGGTACGGATCCGGGACCTGCTGGAGCTGTGCGGAGCGCCGGCGAAGTCGCGGGTGCGCGTGGTGTCGATGGAGAAGGGCGGGTTCTATGCGACGAGCGAGTTGCCGGAGGAGTTCGCGGCGGATCCGTTGACGTTGCTGGCGCTGCGGCTGAACGGCGCGGAGCTTGCGTTGGACCACGGGTTTCCGGCGCGGATCATCGCGCCCAACCGGCCGGGGGTTTTGCAGACCAAGTGGGTGCATCGGTTGGAGGTGATCGTGTGAGGGCGCGAATCTCCCTCGCAGGCGTCGGTGTGCTGATGGCCCTGTGGGGTGGTTGGGAGTTGGTCCGCAACGTCGATCTGGGCGGTTTGGTGCGGTTGCCGTTGTGGCTGGGCGGGGCGGTGGTGGTGGACGACTTCGTGCTTGCCCCGCTGACCATCGCCGCCGGGTGGCTGGTGATGAGGTGGTCGCATCGACCGGACGCGCATCGGACGGTGGGAGTGGTGCGGACGACGTTGTTATACGTAGGCATCACCACTCTGATTGCCCTGCCGCTCATGGTCAGGGAGGGCACAGGCGCGAATCCGACCATTCTCCCGCGCGACTACCTCCGCGACTGGTTATTGCTGGAGACAACCATTGTCGCGATCGGTGCCGTCGGCTACTTCACGTTCAGCAGGCTGCGGGCCTCGTCGGGAGACATCGGCGGGCGCTGAGCCAGGGTCGCCAGGGCGGCGGCGCGTTCGACGAGCTCGGCGTTGTGCGTGACCGGTACGCCCTTCGCGAGCGTCAGCGTGTCCTCCATGCCGACGCGGAGGTTGCCGCCCTTCGACAGCGCGGCCAGGGCGACGGTGAGCGACGTACGGCCGATGCCGGTGGCGGACCAGGACGTGACGGCGTCGGGCAGTGCGTTGACCGCGGCAACGAGCGCGTCCGCCGTACCGGGCATGCCGCCGGGGACGCCCATCACCAGGTCGCAGTGCACGCGACCGCCGTACGGCAGGCCGTACTTGTCCAGCAGCCGGTGCAGCGCGGCGACGTGGCCGAGGTCGAACAGCTCGAACTCCGGGACCACCTCGCGCTCCTGCGTCAGCTGGAAGAGCCGGGTGACGAACGGCCACGGGTTCATGAAGACGTCGTCGCCGAAGTTGACCGTACCCATCGTCAGCGAGCAGGAGTCCGGCGCGGCGTCGAGCACGCGCAGGCGGTCCTCGTACGGATCCGTGACGGCGCCCCCGGTCGACAGCTGCACGACCAGCGCGGTGTTCTCCCGGATGGCGGCAACCGTCTCGGTCAGTCGGCCCAGATCGAGAGTCGGCCGCCCCTGACCGTCGCGGATGTGGATGTGGATCATCGCGGCCCCCGCGGACTCGCAGCGCTTCGCGGTCTCGACCAGCTCGTCGAGCGTGGTCGGCAACGCCGGGCAGTCCGCCTTCGCGGTCTCGGCACCGGTGGGGGCAACAGTGATCAGAGTCGACGCCATGGACGAATCCTGCCAGATCGGGTCTTGAAACGGATATTTGCCGGTCAACGGGTCCGATGACCGGACGATCTCCGGCACGAGAGGATCGGACCATGAGAGCCGTAGTGCAGCGAGTCAGTCAGGCGTCGGTCACCGTGGACGGCGAGGTGGTCGGCGCGATCGACCGGCCCGGCCTGCTGATCCTGGTCGGGGTCACCCACGACGACACCGCGGAGAAGGCAGCCGCGCTGGCCGCGAAGATCTGGACGCTGCGCATCCTCGAGGGCGAACGCTCCGCCGCCGACGAACAGGCGCCGATCCTCGCCATCAGCCAGTTCACGCTGTACGCCGACACGCGCAAGGGCCGGCGCCCGTCCTGGAGCGCCGCCGCGCCCGGCCCCGCGTCCGAGCCGCTGTACGACTCGTTCTGCACCGCACTCGAGGCACTCGGCGCGAAGGTGGATCGCGGGGTCTTCGGGGCGGACATGAAGGTGGCCCTCGTCAACGACGGCCCGGTCACGCTGATCCTGGACGCATAACGGAACCGGCCCCCGGATCCGTGCGGGATCCGGGGGCCGGTGCTCTGGGTCGGTGAGGTTCGACTCAGCCGTGTTTCAGATGGTGCTCAGACGGTGTCTGCCGTGATCAGCTGACGACGCCGGCGGCCGAGTGACCGACGACAACCTTGGTGTTCAGGCTGTAGACGTCGACGACCAGCGCGTTCACCTCGATGTAGCGCTTCTGCCGCATGACCTGGTTGAAGGTCAGCTTCGCCACACCCGGGATGTCCAGGGTCTGGTTCTCGCCGGTCTTCACCGGGTAGGTCTTGTTGCCGACCTTGATCGAGGCGATGCTCGAGGAGGAGCTGACGCCGGCCTTGCCGTCCTTCGTCTTCCACGCGGAGGCGGAGGACTCGATGGCGCCGATGGACAGCGTGCCCACCTTCACGCCCGCAACGTGCGAGGTGAAGTTGATGTAGGACTTGTTCTCGCCGATGGCGCCGTTCTTGGTGGTGTAGACACCGCCGACGTAGGCGACCTTCGGGATGTTCAGCTCGCCGACCGCAACCTTGACCGTCTTGCCCTCAGTGCCCTGGCAGGTGGTCTGGAGCGAGGTGGCGTCGGAGACGACCAGCTTGTCGGCCGTGGCCTTGGTGCCGTACGCCGAGCCGATCACCAGCGCGGTGGACGGCTTGGAGATCTCCGCGCGGGTCTTCAGCACCGCGACGTCGACGCCCTGCGGGATGAACTGGTTCTTCACCGTCGCGTGCAGCACGACGGCCTGCGCGTAGGAGTAGATGCCGGAAGCGGTCTTCACGCCGCCGACACGGTTCAGCACGATGTAGCCGAGGCCCGGAACGGCGACCTTGGTGTTCGGGCCGGGGTTCAGCAGCGACGGCACCGAGATCGCGCCGATCTTCACGCCCGCGAAGGTGGTGCTGCCGGTGTAGGACAGCTGGCCCTTCGAGTACTTCGACGTGGTGGTGGTCTTCACGCCGGTCAGCGTGAGCAGGTTGCCGAGCTTGACGTCGGCCGCCGTCGCGGTGCTCGTGACGCCGGTGCCGCTGGCGTTGTTGAACCCGTGCGTGTCGGTCTTGATCGTCCGCGCGATGGCCTGCCCGTTCACGTTCGCCGCGGCGATGTCGTTCTTGTCAGCCTTGTTGGCGTCCGTGGTGCAACCGAACTTGCTGATCACCTGCGGGCCACTGTTCGCCAGCCCGGATTCGACGTCCGTCCCGTACGAGTAACCGCTGTAGCCGAAGACCGGCGAGGCGGACGCGGAACCAGACGTCAGCGCAATCGTAGAAGCCACGCCGACAACCGCCGCAACACCGACGGCAGCGAGCTTCTTGTATCCGATGCGGGGTCGCATTGACCCCTCCTCCCTGAGTGATGACGTGACCCGAACTGCGGGTCAGGACACAGACACAACTCAGCCGACTGCGTTAGGTGACGAGCCGACCCCGCTCCGAGATCAAACCGTTACATTGCCGTCCGTATCCGCGAGATTTCCCCGTCGCCCCGTAACCCGGATGCGATGTCGGAATCCGCTGCCCGGCAAGGCGTTTCCGGGCATGCCGAAGGGCCCGGACGCGCAAGGTCCGGGCCCTTCGGTGCTTATTTCAGGGTGGGCCACCGTCTGGTGGGGGTGGCACCTTGTGTAACGAGCAACAACTCAGACAGTGACGGCCACTTCCGCGACCTCGCCGTACTGGGCGACGACCTGGCGGTCGACGGGCTGCGCCTTCGGGGCCAGCGTGCGCAGCGTCCAGCTGCCCGGCGCCGCGAAGAACCGGAAGTGCCCGGTGGCCGAGGTCGGGACCTCGGCGGTGAACTCACCCGTGCTGTCCAGCAGCCGTACGTACGCGCCGCCGACCGGCTCCTCGCCGCGCAGCACCTGGCCCTGGATCACGGCCTCCTTGTCGACGTCAACGCCCTTGAGGTCGAGGCCGCCCTGCTTCGCTCCGCACATGTGTCAGGCCTTTCCGGGTTCGTCGCCGAGGGCAACGGGTACGCCGACCAGCGAGCCCCACTCGGTCCACGAACCGTCGTAGTTCTTCACGTTCTCCTGGCCGAGGATCTCGTGCAGCACGAACCACGTGTGCGCCGAGCGCTCGCCGATCCGGCAGTACGCGATGGTGTCCTTGCCGAAGTCCACGCCGGCGTCGGCGTACAACTGCTTGAGCTCGTCGTCGGCGCGGAACGTGCCGTCGTCGTTGGCCGCCTTGCTCCACGGGATGTTCGCCGCGGTCGGGATGTGGCCCGCACGCTGCGCCTGCTCCTGCGGGAGGTGCGCCGGGGCGAGCAGCCGGCCGGCGTACTCGTCGGGGCTGCGGACGTCGACCAGGTTCTTCACACCGATGGCCTCGTTGACCTCGTCGCGGAACGCCCGGATGTCCAGGTTCGGGTCCTTGGCCTGGTACTCGGTCGCCTCGCGCTTCACGACCTCGTCGGTCAGCTCGCGGCTGTCCAGTTCCCAGCGCTTGCGGCCGCCGTCGAGCAGCCGGACGTCACCGTGGCCGTAGAGCTTGAAGTACCAGTACGCGTACGCCGCGAACCAGTTGTTGTTGCCGCCGTACAGCACGACGACGTCGTCGTTCTTCACGCCCCGCTCGGACAGCAGCGCGCTGAACTGCTCCTGGTTGACGAAGTCGCGACGGACCGCGTCCTGCAGGTCGTCCTTCCAGTCCAGCTTGATCGCGCCGGCGATGTGGCCGGCGTCGTACGCCGAGACGTCTTCGTCGACCTCGATCAGGACCACGTTCGCGTCGTTCTTGTGCTCCTCGACCCAGTCGGCCGAGACGAGCGCGGATTCCCTGCTCATGTGTGCTGCCTCTCAGTTGGTAGCGGTGGTAGCTGGCGTACGGATGCGGTGGATCAGCAGATAGGCCTCGCAGCCGAGGCAGAGCCCGACGGCCGCGTTCACGAACGCGGCGACCAGGGCGAATCCGGTGGCGACCACTCCCAGCACGGTGAGGCCGGTCAGGTACCCGGCCAGGCCGACGACCGCGAAGACCAGCCCGACCAGCTGGGCGAACCGCGGCGGGGCCGCGTCCTCCAGCTCGCTCGGCCGGCCCAGCCGGGGCCGGACCAGGCGCTTGAACAGCCAGCCGTACGGCGAGGCCTGGACGCCGAACGCGACCGAGATCGCGAACACCACGGCCTGGACCGCGAGCGGCCACGGGTTGTTCAGCACCAGCGTCAGCGCCAGCACCACCGTGGTGATCGCTGCCGCGAACCGGAGACCGCGCGGATCGACCTGCTGTGCCGTCTGTTGTGCCGCCTGTTGTTCGGACATGACGACTCCCGGTGAAGGAGGATGTCGAGCCGGAACCCGCCCGGATGTGCGGGAGACGACGTACACGGAACCGTGCTCAGCGACCGGTTCCGCAGCGCTCGGGACGCCGCCTGGTCAGCGGCGTCGACACAGCGACGAGCGCATCCGGCAGTTGTCCACTGCCCTGCGCTTGGTCAGCCATGTCGTGTAAACCACGTGTCGAGAGTACGGAACCTGGGCGGGCCTGCCGCCATTGGTCCCATAGAGTGAGACAACTGATCACATGATGGATCAGGTGCGGACGACGTTGGTGGCGGCCACCTTGTCGTGCAGGGCCTGCTTCTTGTCGTCCCACAGCGGCCAGAGGTAGTTCAGCAGCACCACGAAGCTGAACAGCGTGCCGACCAGCGGGATCGCGCTGACCAGGCTGAGGCCGACGTACAGGCCGTAGCGCTTGAGGACCGCGACAGCCGGCGGCTTGCCGGGGACGTCACGCAGCCGGACCGCGATGCCGAGCGCCATCTTGCCCGGGGTGGCGCCCTTCTTGGTCAGGAACAGGTACTCGTAGACGAACGACACCAGCAGGCCGATCAGGGTCGCCGGGATCATCCACTTGTAGACCTCGGGCGGCAGGGTGGTCGTTGTCGTCGGTGTACCGGCCGCGGCCTTGTCCATCGTGTCCTGGAAGTAGGTCCAGAGCACCTTGGAGTACTGGTAGAGGAAGTAGCCGGTCAGCGGGAGGCCGATGATGCCCGCGATGATCCCGTCGAGGATGCGGGCGAACACCCGGCGCCACCAGCCGGAGAGCATCTGGCCGTCCGGGGTGGTGTAGACGCGCTGGCCCGGGTAGCCGTAGCCCGGCTGACCGTGCCCGTACTGCGGAGCGCCGTACTGCTGGCCGTACTGCGGTTGGCCGTATTGGGGCTGCCCGTACTGCTGTTGCCCGTACTGGGGCTGGCCGTACTGCTGGGCGGGTGGCTGCGCTGGCGGCTGGTAGCCCGGGATGCGTTGGCCGTACCGCGGCTCGCTCTGCTGCGGCGGCTGTTGCGGCTGGCCCGGCTGCGGGCTCCCGTACACCTGGCCGTGCTGCGCGGGCTCGCCGTACCGCGGGAAGTCGGCCGGCCGCTGCTGGCCGAACTGCCCGTCGAACGGAGGTGGGCCCTGCTGCGGCCGACGCTGATCCGTCCAGGCGTTCCCGTCCCAGTACCGCTGCTGCGACGGGTCCTCGGGGTCGTCGTACCAACCTGCTACTTGAGAGCTCACCGGGAAAGTCTTGCCTACGCCCTGGGGCGTTGGCCATCCGGTGGCACCTAACGGACGGGTGTCAGCTCGGCTGGCGGTCGATCGCGGCGGCCAGCGCGGCGATCACGTCCGGCTTCCGGGGTGCTCCGCTGGCCCGCTTCACGACGGCTCCGGTCGCGTCCAGGATCAGCGTGGTCGGCGTACGGAGGATGTCGAGCCGGCGGACCAGCTCGAGGTGCGACTCGGCGTCCAGCTCGACGTGACGGACACCGTCCACCATGCCCTCGACCTCGCCGAGCGTGCGCCGGGTGGCGCGGCAGGGCGCGCAGAATGCGGACGAGAACTGCAGGAGCGTCGCCCGCTCACCCAGTTCCGCACCGATCTCCGCGGCCGTCACCCGCTCCACGTCGTCCTCGCTCTTCCCGCGAAACCGCCCGTCCACCCAGGCCTTGAGCACACTGAGCACCACACCGGCGACCACCGCGCCGGCCAGCACCCACAACCCAAGACTCACAGCTACCCACGGTACGACGCCCCGTTCACCTTTCAACCGCCCGTTTCACGGACTGAGAAGGTCCTGCACGTCCCCGCTCAACCGATGCACCGACCGCCCCGTCGGCCACGGCAGGCTGTCGTCACCGTCGCCGGGGTACCGCGGTACGACGTGGAAGTGCAGGTGGTCGACGCTCCGCCCGGAGCCGGGACCGCTGGCGTTCAGCAGGCACACCCCGGTCGCCCCAAGCCGCTCCACGATCCGCTGGGCGACCCGCTGCGCCAGGTCGATCACCTGCGCCAGGTCCCCCGCCTGAACGTCCAGGACGCCGGCCGCGGTGTGCCGGCGCGGTACGACGAGCGTGTGGCCGGGAGCGATCTCCTCGCCCGGGAGCGGGAGGAACGCGACCGCGGCCGGCTCCTTCGCGATCCAGCGGGCCGAATCCGCGGAGATGAGACCGCAGAAGACGCAGGCATCCATCTGGTGATTGTGCTCCGGTCTAATGGTGGTGTGGAGAGCGGAGTGACGGTGCGTTCGGGCGTGGTGGTTCCGGAGGCTGAGCTGACCTGGCGGTTCTCGCGGTCGAGCGGGCCGGGTGGGCAGTCCGTGAACACCACGGACAGCCGCGTCGAGCTCAGCTTCGACGTGGCCGGTACGTCGGCGTTGAGCGACGTACTGAAGACGCGCGCGCTGGAGCGGCTGCAGTCGCGGCTGGTGGACGGCGTCCTGACGATCGCGGCGTCGGAGTACAAGTCGCAGTTCCGCAACCGGGAGGCCGCGCGCGAGCGGCTGGCCGTCCTGCTCCGCGAGGCGATCGCGCCGCCGCCCCGCAAGCGCCGCCCGACCAAGCCGAGCAAGTCGTCCGTACGCCGTCGTCTGGACGCCAAGAAGCGCCGCGGCGAGACCAAGCGCCTGCGCGGGCGGCCGGACGACTGACGCGCCCCCTGAGCTGGTTACGCTTGCGGGCGTGCAGGAAACGGGGAGCGGGGAAACTGGGGACGAGGAGCTTCCGGAGTTCCAGGACCTCAAGGTGCGCGGCCGTTCGGTCAAGACCTGGTCGATCGGCGCCGGCGCCGTACTGCTGGTGGTCGCGGCGGCGTTCGGCGGGCTGAAGAAGGCCGGCGACGAGACGCCGCAGGTGGACACCGGTACCGCGATCGACGCCGGCCAGTTCGAGGTGACGATCCAGCGCGTGGTCGCGGTGAAGGACCTGAAGCCGCTGTTCACCCCGGACGAGGGCGGCGCGCTGATCGCGGTCGTGACCAAGCTGAAGGTCACCGACGACACCGGTACGAGGCCCCCGGCGGACCTGATCCGGCTGATCGGCGTCCCGGGCGTGAAGGACACCGACCCGCCGCTCGGCACCACGAACATCCGCGACGAGACGATGAACCCGGTCCTCACCCCGGACGCCGGCGAGGACGTCGCGTACGTCTGGAAGTTGCCCAAGGCCACCCAGCTGCCGACCGAGGTCAAGCTGACCGTGCAGGGCTACGAGCACATCGACGACTCGATCCTGGACCACCACGAGAAGTGGATGACCGACAAGCTCGTCGCGGACACCACGGCCAAGGTCAAGGACAACCTCAAGTGAACGGCCGCAGACTCGTCAACGTCGGCCTGACGCTCGCGGTGCTGGTCGCGATCGTCGGGCTGTACCGGCTGACGCCGACACAGCAGGACATCCAGAAACCGACGCCTGTGCAGGGCATCGTCGGCCGTACGGTGCACACGCCACGCTTCGACCTGACCGTGAACGACGTACGGCTCGGGAAGAAGCTGCGGATCCCGCAGTCCACGCCGGACCGTGACTCGCTGACCGACTTCGTGGTGGTGGACGCGACCGTCACCGCGAACCGGGAGCCGATGCACATCTTCGACGTCCGGATCCGCTCGTCCGACGGCATCACCTACCTGGGCTCGAACCGCAACGGCCTGGACCAGGTCGACCTGACCGGCAGCGAGTTCGCGCCGGACATCCCGGTGCGCGGCTCGTTCGTGGTCGAGATGCCGGCCGACAAGTTGCCCGGGGCAACGCTGCTGGTGATGGAGAAGTCGATCCTGAACGACCTCGAGCCACAGGTCACCGTGCCGCTCGGTGACGACGCCCCGAAGCTCGAGGACGTCGTGACACTGACCACTGCGAGCGACACGTGAGCGGCGCGCGCCGGGCCCGCCGCGGCTGGCTCCGGTCGAACTCCGTCGCCCTCGCGGCCCTGGTCGTGGCGATCCCGCTGGCCGGCTGGTGGACGACGCACAGCGACTACAAGTCCTGGTACGACGACAAGCCCCGCGATCCCGTCGTGGTGTCTGCCGGCGGTACGCCGTACAACGGCGCGACCTGGTACGCCGCAAGCGTCCAGCAGGACCCGCAACCGCTACAGGCCGGCGAGAAGGACACGCTGCCTCCTGGGACCACACGAGTCCGGGTGTACTTCCGGCTGCAGGTGGACAAGCTGTCCGCGCTGGACGGGCTCGGCGGGTGCAGCATGCACCTCCGGGCGCCGGACGGCCGCATCTGGGACGAGACCGTGGTCGCCGACAACTACCAGGACCGTCCTACCGGGTGCACGGGCGGTACTGACGACAAGCCGTCAAGCTGGCGGGGCGCTGCCGCGCAGTACTACCTGAAACCGACGGCAGGCAAGCCTTTCGAGACCGTTGCCATCTTCGTCGTACCGTCCTCGGTCGCCGGGAGCGTGCAGCCGACGATCACGTGGGCTACGAAGCTCCCTCAGTACCTGGCATTCCCGAGGTAGCAGCACCGAGGTCGGTGACACCATGGTCGCCGGACGGCTGCTCGTGCACCGCACGGGTCCGCGGAGTCAGGTAGCCGGCCAGGCCGCCGATCATGCGGTCGTACGCCGCAGCCAGCAGGCAGACCTGCAGCATCGTCTTCAGCCCATCGGTGATGAGGTTCAACGGCTCGTCGATCACCAGCCAGAACTGCAACGTGTGCGGTCCGAGTACCCACAGCTTCAGAACGATCCAGACAGCGCTGGCGGCGAACGTGACGACCGCCCAGGCCAGGAAGTACCCGAGCATCGGCCGCAGCCCGGAGCGGAGTACCAGCCGGAACGCGTCCATCACCGGGTTCCAGCGGTCCTTCCAGTCGGCAACAACCGAGTTTCCCGCAACACGCACGATCCGTGGCGTCTGCTGCCAGCGGTTGGTGATCCGGTCAAACCGCCACCGCGGCTTCTCCAGCTTCTGTACGACGCGGCCGTAGATCACTGCTGTCATCGTGATCCACATCAACGGGAGCACGGCCGCACTCCACAGGTCGCCAATGCCGGACGCGATGAAGCCCGTGACCGCGTCCCACACCTCACGGACCTGGTTGACGCCCAGCACGTGGTCCAACACCCACGTGTACCCGTCCTGCAGCCACTGCCAGAGCACACGCGTCTTCAGCCACGTCATCGGCGGCGGGATCACGGACGTGGCCTGGTACGCGACCACAAAGATCCACAGGGCCTCGAGGTACGTGACAAAGAGCTTGCGGACCGGCCCTTCCTTCTCCTTCTTCCACTTCTTGAACACGAAGCGCAGCAGGTACGCCGTGACGCCAAGGCCGATGAACAGCCACGTAGACAGCGATTGGAGGCCCTCCGACTGCTGCGGGACCGTCCCGCCGGTCAAAACCGTCGCCGCGGCGTCGTTGACCTTCTTCACGGCCAGTTGGTACTCGTAGTTGAGCGCCTCATTCTGCAGGAACTTGTATGCCGCGTAGAACGCCAGGAACGGCAGCATCGCCGCAGCGATCGCGTCCAGCGGCCGGTGCTCGCTCCCAGGCTCCATGCCGTCAGGAGCGAGCGTGCCCTCGGCAACAGCCCGCCTGTGGAACGGCAGCTCCCCACGCAGTACCAGGAACATCGTCACGTACATGGCCAATGACACCACGACCAGCAACGCCAGTACGGCGATACCGGCCGCCTCGGCCTTCGCACCGGCCTGTACCGCGACCCACTGCAGACCCCGGTGCGCCAACTGCGCGACCAGGAAGACCGCCGCCAGCCGCGGCCACGCCTTCCCGAACAGGACCCCCGCCCGCCCCACCGTAGTGAGTAGCGTCCCCGACTCCATCGCCACGGCGACGAATGTACCCCGCGAGGAGTCCGGTCAGCCGCCCGCGAACGGCGGCAGCGCGTCCACGAGCGCCCCCGGCCGCAGCGGCGTACTCGCGTCCGCCCGCTCGCCGTCCAGCAGGAACGTGCAGATCGACAACACCCGGGCCAGCTCCGGGCGGTCGGTGGAGACCGTCGTCACAAGATCGCCGATCGAGCCCGCATCCGCGGTCGCCGTCGACGTCCCCGCCGCCGAACGCGCGGCGGCGAAGTACCTGATGGTCACTTCCGGCATCTGATCGGCGCCTCACTCGTCGGGTAGGTCTTCCGGTATTATGTCAGCTTGCTGTTAGACCCAGTGTGTCCCAGGCCCCCGGCAACGACGCCGTCGGGGCCTGTCGTGCACGAGGACCGGATCGCTGCGCCAGGATCCGACGATCAGCACCTGGAGACGGCGTGAGCACGTTGCTTCTGCTGACGAACGCGCTGCAGGCCTCCACGGAGGTCCTGCCCTCGCTCGCCCTGCTCCCACACCAGATCCGCGTGCTGCCGGCCGAGGTCGCCGCGCTGGTCGACGCCCCGGACGCCGACGCCGTCCTGCTGGACGCCCGGCGGGACCTGGTCGCGGTCCGGAGCGCCTCGCGGCTGATCCGCACCACTGGCATCGACGTACCGCTGATCCTGGTCGTCACCGAGGGCGGCCTGACCGCGGTGAACGCGGACTGGGGCGCCGACGACGTACTGCTCGACACCGCCGGCCCGGCCGAGATCGAGGCCCGGCTGCGGCTGGTGATCGGCCGGCTCGCGGCTACCCGGGACGACGAGCCCGAGTCCACGCTGATCCGCAGCGGCGACGTGGTCATCGACGAGGCGTCGTACACCGCGAAGCTGAACGGGCGGGCGCTCGACCTGACGTACAAGGAGTTCGAGCTGTTCAAGTTCCTCGCGCAGCACCCGGGGCGGGTGTTCACGCGCGAGCAACTGCTCCAAGAGGTCTGGGGCTACGACTACTTCGGCGGCACCCGGACGGTCGACGTGCACGTACGGCGGTTGCGCGCGAAGCTCGGGCCGGAGCACGAGGCGCTGATCGGTACCGTCCGCAACGTCGGCTACCGGTTCGTCGTACCGCCCGCGCCGACCACGCGTGAGCCGGCCGACGCGAAGGTCTAGAAGAAGAACTTCAGCAAGGTGAAGGCGAGTCCGGCCGCCGGGAGCAGCGCCGCGAGCCACGAGCCGAAGCCCTGCTTGAAACCGGCCAGCAACGTGCCGACCGTGATCGGGACCAGCATGACCAGCATCGTGATGCCGGCGGCGTGCACGCCGACGTGCGACTGGAACGTCAGGATCCACCCGACCACGAACGCGAACGCCAGACCGAGCCAACTGGTGATCTGCACCGGGCCGTCCGCGCTGCGATGACCCCGATGTGACGCGCGAGTGGCCCGCCGGTGCGAGGTCGGAGCAACGTGCGCCATCGCTCACCTTCCGTAAGTGCCTGAGTACGCAAGGTACCAGGATCCCTGACGGATACGAAAAGGGCCGGTGCGTCGCCGCACCGGCCCTTCCGGGTGAGTCGCTCAGGAGCCGAGCGAGATCCGGTCGGTCGCGACCGGGGTGTACGGGTCGTGCGCGCTCAGGTAGTTCGCGAACGCGTCGATGTCCAGCCCGCCGAACACCTTGTTCGCCGCGGTCGTGAAGGCCGGGAAGCCGTCACCGCCGTCGGAGAGGAAGTTGTTCGTGACGATCCGGTACGACGTACCGTCGACCAGCGGCTGCCCACCGATCTTGATCGAGCCGGCCACGACCTTCGAACCCGCCGCGGCCGCCGGGTTCCAGGTGTAGGTGATACCCGCGACCTGGAGCACCTTGTACTTCGCGGCGTCCGGGCCGTTCACACCGGAGAACTGCTGCTCCAGCAGGGCCTTGATCTGCGTCCCGGTCATGTCCATCGAGACCAGGAAGTTGTTGAACGGCTGCACGGTGAACGCCTGCCCGAAGGTGACCGCGCCCGCGTTCGAGGCCAGGTCGGCGCGGATGCCGCCCGGGTTCATGAACGCCGCCACCGGCGCCTTGCCACCGGACACCACCGACGGGTCGGCGAGCTGCGCGTCCGCGATCAGGTTGCCCAGCGGCGACTCCAGCGAGTCGTCGTTCGTCCGCACCACCGACGGGGTGCTGATGTGGCCGATCACCTTGCCCTCGATCGGGGCGACCAGCGCCTTGTACTTCGCGATCAGCTTGGCGGTCTTCGGGTCCTGCACGACGTCCTGGGTGACGATCTGGTTCTGCGCCAGGGTGTTCGTCCGGTCGACGTCACCGGTCGCGTTGTCGATGCTCAGCCGCACCTCGGTGACCAGCCGGCCGAACGACGACGCGCTGGTGACCAGCCGCGGCTTGCCGGCCTTGTCCGGCAGCGAGCAGTTGTACGCCTGGTGGGTGTGGCCGGAGATGATCGCGTCGATCTCCGGGTCCAGCCCGGCGTTGATGTCGACGATCGGGCCGGAGATCCCCGGGCAGCTGTTGTACGCCTTCGGGTCGGCCGGGAACCCGCCCTCGTGCAGCAGCACGACGATCGACTTCACGCCCTTCTTCTTCAGCTCCGGGACCAGCGCGTTCGCGGTCGCGACCTCGTTCTTGAAGGTCAGGCCCTCGACACCGGACTTGGTGACGATGTTCGGCGTGTTCTCCAGCGTCATACCGATGAACGCGACCTTCTTGCCGTCCTTGAAGGTCTTGATCGTGTACGGCGCGAACAGGGTCTTCTGGGTGTTCGTGAAGAACACGTTGGCGCTCAGGTACTTGTACTTGGCGCCCTCGAACGGGTGCTTCGGGTCCGGGCAGGAGTTCTGGTTGTTCTGCCCGTCGCCGTCCGGCAGGCAACCGCCGGTCTGCATCCGGAGCAGCTCGTGCCAGCCCTCGTCGAACTCGTGGTTGCCCACCGACGCAGCCTCGAGTCCCATCCCGCTGAGCGCTTCCACCGTCGGTTCGTCGTGGAACGCCGCCGACAGCAACGGCGACGCACCGATCAGGTCACCCGCGGCGACCGTCACCGAGTCCTGCCCCTTGGCCTTCGCAGCGGCCCGGAGCTCCTTCAGGTGCGTGGCGAGGTACGCCGCGCCGCCGGCCGGGATGCCGTTGATGTTGCCGCTGGAACCGGTGGCCGGCTCCAGGTTCCCGTGGAAGTCGTTGATCGCCAGCAGCTGGATCTGCGAGTGCGTCGGCTTCTTCGCCTGTACGGCGGACACCTGGGCGTCGGCGCCGGACTGGGTCGCAGCCCCCGCCTGGCTCAGGGATCCCCCCGCGGCCAAGGCAACCGCTACGGCCGTCCCGGCGGCAAGCAGACCAGCAGCTCGCCGTCCCCCCAGCCGTGCTCTGTCTCGTGCCATGTCGTTCTCCGTGTTCTTGGTTGGTGAGTTGGCTGAAGCTACCTGAGCAGCAAACACTCTTTCCAGGACCTGAGAATGAACTCAGCTGAACCTTTTACTGTGTTCCGGTGACTCTTGAAGCCGTTCCCTCACCGTTGCCCCCGGCCACCGCCGCCGCCGTCACGGAACTCGCCCGCGCCGCAGCGGACAGCGACGGCGTCCACCCGCTCTCCGAACGCACCCTCCTGCACCTGGACGGCGAGCATCCCGGCGACGTCCACGTCCTCGCGTACCTCGGCGAACCCGGCACGATCGAGAACACCGGCCTGCAGAGCGCCCGCAACCTCGCCGGGTACGCCGCCCTCTCCCCCGACGGCTCCGCCGAACTCGTCGTAGCCCCGCCGTACCGCCGCCAGGGCTTCGGTACGGCGCTCCTCCGAATGCTCCTCGACCACGGCGGCTCCCACACCCGCGTCTGGGCCCACGGCCGCCTGCCCGGAGCCGACGAACTCGCCCAGCGGCTCGGCCTGGAGGTAACACGCGAGCTGTACTTCCTCCGCCGTACCAGGGCTGCTCTACCGGCACCGGTGTGGCCGGACGGGATCGCCGTACGCACGTTTGTGCCCGGGCAGGACAACACCGCCTGGCTAGAGGTCAACGCGGCAGCCTTCGCCGACCACCCCGAACAAGGCAGCTGGACCGCCGCCGACCTGGCCGAACGCCTCCAACAGCCGTGGTTCGACCCCCAGGGCTTCTTCCTGGCCGTCGACTCCGCCACGGAAGCCGTAGCCGGCTTCCACTGGACAAAGGTCGAGGAGGGCGTAGGAGAGGTCTATGTAGTTGGCGTCTCCCCCGCATACCAAGGCCGAGGCCTAGGCAAGTCCCTAACCCTCCAAGGCCTCCACCACCTCCAGGACGACCGCAACCTCGACGAGATCGTCCTCTACGTAGACGGCACCAACACCCCAGCCCGAGCCCTCTACACCACCCTCGGCTTCACCACCGCCGCCCTGGACGTCCAATACACTCCTCACCCTCAGTGACCACCATCACTCCAATTCCCCCACCCCTTTCGCGTCATAACTCCCCACCCCCACCCGTCCCCCCATCAACCAGGAGCCGCCCGAGCCTCTAACCCCCCAGCCGAGCGGCTCCTGGCCTTATCCACAACTGCACCAATTGACATCGCCCCCCGCCCCACCACCCCGTTACGATTCGTGTCAACTACGGAGGGCTGACACACGTGACACACCGCAACAGGCCAACACTCGCCCTACTGGCCTGCCTAGCCACCACCACACTCCTCACCGCCTGCACCAAATCCAGCCCCGAGGCCGGCCAACCCAACACAGCCCCACCACCCGCCTCAAGCTCATCGGCGACCACGTCGACCGGCACTCCCAGGGGATCTACCTCGTCATCACTACCGGCGACACCGACCGTCCCGCCCACGCGCCCCACTACGGCCACCGGCACCTCACTGGCCGCCGGCGAGGCATTCGTGCGGTATTACGTCAGCCTCATGAACTACGCGTCGACCACGGGCGACATCGCGCCGATGGTGTCCGCCAGCGACGCTGGCTGCCATCTGTGTAAGGCCTACTCGGACTACGTGCACAAAGTGAACGCGGCCAACGGCGGGCTGAAGGGCGACTATTTCGAGCGTGTCAACGACGTGCCGGACCTGTTCCGCGGGGACAGCGGACGCCTCGGTGGCTACGCCGCGGTCACGATCGGTTCGTACACATCCAATGACGCGTCGGGAAAGCCTGTGACCAGCGCGGTTCGCAAGTACAAGCGTGAGTTCACCTTGTCCCCGCAGCAAGGATCGTGGGTCATGTACGAAATGAAACTGGTTCCACAATGAGCCGCCGGGCGCTGCGAATCGGCATCGCGCTGGCTCTGATCGGAGGACTCGGGCTAGCCATACCTGGCACAGCTCTTGCGACTGACGACAAGGCAGCGGATCCCCCGGACGTGACTGCTGTGCCGGTCCGCGACGGCCTTCAGGCCGGGGGCGAGGAGCGCATCAGCAGACGCAGACCGAACGGCAGGAAGTCGAATACGACGGAACAGACATCCAACCGGAAGAAACACCCAGTCGCCGACCCGCCTCCACGCGACAGTCAACGAGACACCGCCAAGGACGACCTCAAGCTCAATATCGGGATCTGTGGTCGTGTGCAGCCCGACGGGACGGTTCCTGGGCCGACGCGGTGTCAGGTGAGTCGGAGGATTGATGGGAAGGTGCGTCCTAACGTTCCGCCGAAGGTGGTGCCGCCTAAGCCGCAGGACATTACCTGGGAGGAGGTGCGGTCGGAGACGAAGAACGTCGTCTTTCCTGGGCTTTCGGTGAAGGTGCAGCCGGAGGGTAAGACGTTGGTGAATATGGCGACGATCGTCTACACCGACGACAGCAAGGTGTCGACGACGACCGTGACGCTGCTCGGCTTTCCCGTTGTGGTCGAGGCCACGCCGATCAGCTACACGTGGAACTTCGGTGACGGCAGTGCCACCGTCACCACAACCACCCCGGGCAAGCCGTACCCTTCGGCCGACATCACCCACAAGTACAGCAAGCGCCAAGGCGTCGGTATCACCGTCACCACCAACTACGCCGCCCGCTTCAACGTCGCCGACACGGGCTGGCAGTACATCGAAGGCACCGTTCCCATCACCGGCCCCGCCACCCTCCTCCAGGTCCGCGAAGCCGTGCCTGTGCTGGTGGATCCCGGGCGCTGAGCCGGGCCGCACCGGCCACGACGGAGGGTCGACGACGTGATGACGTCGCGCCCATGCGGGTCCGTCGGCGAGGCCGGCTGCCATCTGTGCCAGGCGTATCCGCGCGCAGGGTCAAACACGGCAAACGTCGTGCCCTGCCCCGGCACCCCGGGCCGGTGTATGGGGTTTGGGGAGTGTTTCTTGCCGATTCGGGTGCACGATGCTCCCCAGATCAGCGGGATCGTCGGCTGCCGCCACGGCTGATCGGGATGTTCGAGGCGGGAACCGGACGGGATGCCGTGCTGCCCGCCAGTCGGTCGGACGGCGGGACGGCGCTGTCCACGAGGGCTGGTTAGTGGAGGGTTGCTCTCAGGTGGTTGGTGAGGTGGGTGTGGGCGGTTCGGGTGGTGCCGGGGACTGTTAGGAGGTTGGTGTGGCCGTGGGGGAGGGTGGGGTGGTGGGCGTGGGTGAGGTGGTTGCCGGCGGCGGCTAGGGCTTCGGCGTATTCGCGGCCTTCGTCTCGGAGGGGGTCGAAGCCGGCGGTGGTGAGGTAGGTCGGGGGGAGGCCGGTGAGGTCTTCGGCGCGGAGGGGGGAGACGATCGGGTCGGGGCGGAGGGTGGGGTCGGGGGTGTAGTGGTCGCGGTACCAGATGATGTCTTCTTCGGTGAGGATGAAGCCTTCGGAGAAGAGGTCTCGGCTGGGGCGGCGGGCTACCAGGTCCACGGCGGGGTAGAGGAGGACCTGGAGGGCCGGGCGCGGGAGGTCCCGGCGGACGGTTTGCTGGGCGACGACCGCGGCCAGGTTGCCGCCGGCGCTGTCGCCGCCTACGGCGACCAGGGCGGGGTCGGCGCCCAGGTCTTCGGCGTGGTCGACGGCCCAGGTGAAGGCGGCGATCGCGTCTTCGGCGGCGGTGGGGGCGGGGGCTTCGGGGGCCAGGCGGTAGTCGACGGAGAGTACGCGGATGCCGGCCTCGGCCGCCATCGAGCGGCAGACCGCGTCGTGGGTGTCGAGGTCGCCCACGACCCAGCCGCCACCATGGAAGAACACCAGCAGCCCACGTCCCACCTCACCAGGAACCCCGGGCCCACCCGCGCTGGAGGTACGACCACCGGTACCAGCCGGCTCGGAACTACCGCTCGCAGCAGCACCACCGGATTCGGAACCACCGCTGGTGCTGCGGGAGGGGGTGCCGCGGGGGATGTAGAGGCGGGCGCCTAGTTGGCCGGCGGCGCCTCGGACGGTTAGTTCGGTTACTCGTTGTACTTCGGGGGGTGTGCCGGGGATGAGTTTGCAGAGGTTGCGGAAGTGGGTGCGGGCGGCGGCTGCGTCCGTCTTGGTTGTGTGAGGCAACAGGTTGTCGACGCGCAGGAGCAGCTGGATGTCGGGGTCGAGGGTGTTGCCGTCGATCTGGATCGGGGTGCCGGCGAGGCGGCGGCGGACGGCGGCGGGCAGCGCGTAGAGCGGGGCCAGTGCGTTCGCTTGTACGGCGGTCAGCGTGTCGCGCAGTACCGAGTCCAGTCGTGGGTTCACAAGGAGTGACGCTAGCAAGTACGTCCGGGCGGCAACGAAAACGTCACATTCGGGGACGCGCGGACCGCTACCCGATGTTCACGAAAGGGTGGGATCCTTGTCGACGTGGCTGGAGACTTGCTGGCGTCCCACAACCGGGAGTACGACGTAGAACCGCCGTACGACATCAGCGCGGCCGGTGACCTTCCGGCGGACCGGTTCTCGGACCGGGAGCTGAGCTGGCTGACGTTCAACCAGCGGGTGCTGGAGCTGGCCGAGGACGACCAGATCCCGCTGCTGGAGCGGGCCAAGTTCCTCGCGATCTTCGCCAGCAACCTGGACGAGTTCTACATGGTCCGGGTGGCGGGCCTGAAGCGCCGGATCGCGGCGGGTGTCGCGGTTCGCGCGGCCAGCGGGCTGCTGCCGCGGGAGGTGCTGGACCGGAGCCTGGCGAAGAGCCGCGAGCTGATGGATCGGCACGCGGAGACCTGGCGGAAGTCGGTGCAGCCGGCGTTGACCGAGCAGGGCATCGAGATCCTGCGCTGGGACGAGCTGGAGCACAGCGAGCGCGAGGACATGACCCGGTTCTTCCGGGACCGGATCTTCCCGGTGCTGACGCCGCTCGCGGTGGACCCGTCGCACCCGTTCCCGTACATCTCGGGCCTGAGCCTGAACCTGGCAGTCGTGGTCCGGAACCCGGACACCGGCGGGGAGCATTTCGCCCGGGTGAAGGTGCCGCCGCTGCTCCCCCGGTTCGTGAAGGTCGCCGAGGGCCGGTTCGTGCCGCTCGAGGACGTCATCGCGACGCATCTGGGCCAGCTGTTCCCGGGCATGGAGGTGATCCAGCAGCACACCTTCCGGGTGACCCGCAACGAGGACCTCGAGGTTGAGGAGGACGACGCGGAGAACCTGCTGGCGGCGCTGGAGAAGGAGCTGCTGCGCCGTAGGTTCGGCCCGCCGGTCCGGCTCGAGGTGGAGGAGTCGATCGACCCGCAGGTGAAGGCGCTGCTGCTGTCGGAGCTGGGCGTCACCGAGGCGGAGGTGTTCGAGCTCCCCGGCCCGCTGGATCTGCGCGGCCTGTTCACGATCGCGAGCCTGGACCGGGCGGAGCTGAAGTACCCGGCGTTCGTACCGTCGACGCATCCGCACCTGTCCGAGGTGGAGACGGCGAACCCGGCGGACATGTTCCACGCGCTCAAGCAGCGCGACGTCCTGGTCCACCACCCGTACGACTCCTTCTCCACGAGCGTGCAGCGCTTCATCGAGCAGGCCGCGGCGGATCCGCATGTGCTGGCGATCAAGCAGACGCTGTACCGCACCAGCGGTGACTCCCCGATTGTCGACGCGCTGATCGACGCGGCCGAGGCCGGCAAGCAGGTCCTGGTGCTGGTCGAGATCCAGGCGCGGTTCGACGAGCAGGCGAACATCAAGTGGGCCCGTCAGCTCGAGCACGCCGGCTGCCATGTCGTGTACGGCGTGATCGGCCTGAAGACGCACTGCAAGCTCTCGATGGTCGTCCGGGACGAGCCGGACGGGCTGCGCCGTTACGCGCACATCGGCACCGGCAACTACCACCCGAAGACGGCCCGGCTGTACGAGGACCTCGGCCTGCTGACCAGCGACAAGGTGGTCACCGAGGACGTGGCGCTGCTCTTCAACCACCTGTCCGGTTTCGGTCGCAGCGCGGGCTACCGGCGGATCCTGGTCGCGCCCCAGTCGGTACGGCGGGGTCTGCTCGAGCGGATCGACCGCGAGATCCAGCACCACCACGCCGGCCGTCCGGCGCGGATCCGGATCAAGGTGAACAGCCTGGTCGACGAGGCCCTGTGCGACGCGCTGTACCGGGCGTCGCAGGCCGGCGTACCGGTGGACCTGTGGATCCGGGGCATCTGCACGCTGCGTCCCGGTGTCCCCGGGCTGTCGGAGAACATCCAGGTCCGCAGCATCCTGGGCCGGTTCCTCGAGCACAGCCGGGTGTTCCTGTTCGAGAACGGCGGTGAGCCGGAGGTGTGGATCGGTTCCGCCGACCTCATGCACCGGAACCTGGACCGCCGCGTCGAGGTGCTGGTGCAGCTGAAGGAGCCGGACCACGTGACCGAGCTGGGCGAGATGTTCGACCTGGCGATGGACGACGGCACCGGCTCGTGGTGGCTGCAGCCGGACGACAGCTGGCAGCCCCGGCTGAACGGTCCGGACGGTACACCGTTGCGTGACCTGCAGGAGCGGCTGATCGCGACTCGCGGACGCCGCCGTACGTCGGACCCGATCAGCTGACCTAGGGTGTCCGTATGAGCGTCCCGGCGACCGTTATCGCCGCGGGTGGTGTCGTCTGGCGCGAGCGCGGCGACACCCGGCAGGTGCTGCTGGTGCACCGCCCCCGGTACGACGACTGGTCCCTACCCAAGGGCAAGCTGAACGCCCACGAGCACGTCCTGCTCGGCGCGCGGCGGGAGATCGAGGAGGAGACCGGGCAGCGCGTGCTGTTCGGCCCGCCGCTCGGCGTGCAGCGGTACCCGATCCGCAAGAACGGCGGTACGGCGGAGAAGCTCGTGCACTACTGGTCCGCCGTACCGGTCGACGACGGTGCGTTCGAGCCGAATGACGAGGTGGACCAGATCGGCTGGCTCCCCGTCGAGAAGGCCCGCGGCCGGCTCAGCTACCCGCGTGACGTGGACATCCTGGACGCGCTCGAGCACGCGGTGCCGGTCGAGGCGGCGGTGGTCGTCGTACGGCACGCGGATGCGGTGAAGCGGAAGGACTGGGACGGCAAGGACACGCTCCGTCCGCTGAGCAGCACGGGTACGGCGGTGGCGGAGCGGCTCAGCGGCGTACTGGAGACGCTCGGCGCGGACCGGATCATCAGCAGCGACGCGGAGCGCTGCGCCGCGACGGTGACGCCGTACGCCGCCTCGATCGACCGGCACATCCATCTTTGGCCGGAGATCTCCGAGCGCGGGTACGACGCCGACCCGGACGGCCTGCGCGGTCTGGCGGAACGGGTGTGGCGCCCGGGCAAGGTGACGGTGATCTGCTCGCACCGTCCGGTGCTGGCGGCGCTGTCGCGGGAGCTGGGCCTCAAGGTCGGCAAGTTCGCGACCGGATCGTTCCTGGTGGCGCACCGGCTGCGGGACGGCCGGGTGATCACCGAGCGGTTCAGCGCGCCTTAGCGACACGGCTCGGTGACGATCGCGGTACGGGCGTAGGGGTGTCCGGGAGACACTGGAGGTGACGGGTATGTTCCTACCCGAGGAACCGGCGTCCCACCGGGTGCCGGTCTGAGGAGAGGTTCGGGGCGCACCATGACGATGATGCGAGAACTGACACTGATCGGGATCCGGATGGAATCGCCCAACCGGGCCCCGGTGATGATGCTGCGCGAGACCGAGGGCTACCGCTACCTGCCGATCTCGATCGGCTCGGTCGAGGCGACGGCGATCGCGTACGAGGAGCAGGGCCTGCGTCCGTCGCGCCCACTCACCCACGACCTGATGCGGGACCTGATCCAGGCGTTCGACGTCCACATCAAGGCGGTCGAGATCGTCGAACTGCGGGACGCGGTGTTCTACGCCGAGCTCGTGCTCGCCAACGGCGCCCGGGTGTCGGCCAGACCGAGCGACTCGGTCGCGCTCGCGGTCCGCCTGGGTACGCCGATCCGCTGCACCGAGGAGGTCCTGCGGGAGGCCGGCGTCGCCACTCCCGAGGAGGAGCAGGCCGAGCTGGAACGCTTCCGCGAGTTCCTGGACGGCGTCGCCCCGGAGGACTTCTCCAGCTGACTCATCAATTGGTCCGACCAATGATGTGACCGGCAAGTTATCAACGAGGCGGCGCCACTGGCATGCCGCCGTACTACCGTATGCCTGTCGGATGCGCTGAGCGTTACCGAAACGTGAGAAAGAAGCCGTTTACATCTACGGAGAGTGACGGCTCTTAACTCAGTTCACCTATTGGCCGCCTGGCGGCACGCCAGCCGTCGCACACGCTACCGGAACCGTTCACCGCTCGTTCACCAGCGACGGACCGCCGCGTCACCTGGTCTCCCTACCGTCTGTGGAAGTTCAGAAGTCTGATTCCCGCAGAAGGGCAACACTCTCGTGTCCGTCAATCGCCTGTTCCGCGTCGGCTCCGTCGCCGTGGCTTCCATCGGCGTCCTCGCGCTCAGCGCTTGTGGCAGCGACCCGCAGTCGTCCGGCTCCTCGTCGCCGTCCGCCGGCTCGTCGTCCAGCACCGAGGCCGACTGCCCGAAGGGCACCCTGAACGCTGAGGGCTCCACGGCGCAGAAGAACGCCATCGAGGAGATCATCAGCAAGTACAACGAGAAGTGCGCCGACGTCACGGTGAACTACAACCCGACCGGTTCCGGTGCGGGCATCAAGCAGTTCAACGCGAACCAGGTGGACTTCGCCGGCTCCGACTCGGCCCTGAAGCCGGACGAGATGACGGCGGCCACGAAGCGCTGTGGCGGCAACCCGGCGATCGACCTGCCGATGGTCGTCGGCCCGATCGCGATCGCCTACAACGTCGACGGCGTGTCGAAGCTGATCCTCGACGGCCCGACCGCCGCGAAGGTCTTCGCGGGCACGATCAAGACCTGGAACGACCCGGCGATCAGCAAGCTGAACCCGGGCGTCACGCTGCCGTCGGCGCCGATCTCGGTCTTCTTCCGTTCGGACGAGTCCGGCACCACGGAGAACTTCACCAAGTACCTGAAGGGTGCCGGCGGTGGCGCCTGGACGAAGGACCCGGCCAAGAAGTGGACCGGCACCGGCTCCGGCAAGGAGAAGTCGTCCGGTGTGGCCGAGGCCGTGAAGAGCACCAAGAACTCGATCACGTACGCCGAGTGGTCGTACGCGGTCGACAACAAGCTCGGCATCGCGCTGATCGACAACGGCTCCGGCACCCCGGTCGAGCTGTCCGCCGAGTCCGCCGGTAAGGCGCTCGCCGCGGCCAAGCCGGCCGACGCGACCGGCAAGGACCTGGCGCTGAAGCTGGACTACACGACCAAGGCCGCGGGCACCTACCCGATCGTCCTGGTCACCTACGAGATCGCCTGCACCAAGGGTCTTCCGGCCGACAAGACCGCGATGGTGAAGAGCTTCCTGAGCTACTTCGCCAGCGCCGACGGCCAGTCCGCGCTGACCAGCCTGAACTACGGCCAGCTGCCGGCCGACGTCCAGACGAAGGTCGTCGCCGCGATCCAGGCGATCAGCTGATCGCGAAGCAGTACTGATGCGAGCCCCGGCCGGTCCGAGTCATCGGAGGCGGCCGGGGCTCGCGCCACTGAAGAGACCAGACGTCACACGTCACGACCCAGGCGCTTGGAGCACCATCGATGAGTAGTCCAGACGGCACGGCACCGCCCGACCGGCCGGACGGCACGGCCGCGGACCAGGTGGCCGCGGCGGATCCCGCCACCGGCCGGACCGATCCCGCGATCGAGGATCTGGTCCACGAGGACGCCGGCCCGACCCCGCAGTTCGGCGGCCTGGCCGCCGAGCACGCCGACCACGAGGCAGCGCAGCAGTCCACCGAGGTACTGACCGAGTCCGGCGTCGAGAGCACGGAGGGTACGCCGGCCACGCCCGCCGCGCAGGCCGACGGCGACCGTGCCCTGGCCCTCGGCCCGGTCGGCCACCTGGGCGACCGGTTGTTCGGCGGGCTCGCCCGCGGCTCCGGCGGCCTGGTGGTACTGATCGTCGCGTTCGTCGGCATCTTCCTGCTGGCGCTGGCGATCCCGGCACTGGCCGGGGACAAGAGCAACTTCCTGTTCTCCCGGGTCTGGAACCCGGGCGGCGACAACCCTCAGTTCGGTATCGCCGCGCTGTTCTACACCACCGTGGTCAGCTCGATCATCGCGATGCTGATCGCGGTACCGGTCGCGGTCGGCGTCGCGCTGTTCGTCACGTACTACGCCCCGAAGCGGCTGGCGTCGCCGGTCGCGCACGCGGTCGACCTGCTGGCCGCCGTACCGTCGATCATCTACGGCCTGTGGGGCATCCTGTTCTTCGCGCCGATCCTGCGCCCGATGATCACCGGGCTGTCCGACGCGCTCGGCTGGATCCCGTTGTTCAAGGCCCCGCCCGGCGGCGACGTCGGCGTGGTCTTCACGGCCTCGGTGGTACTGGCGATCATGATCCTGCCGGTGGTCACCGCGATCAGCCGGGAGATCTTCGCGCAGACGCCGATCGCGCACCGCGAGGGCGCGCTCGCGCTCGGCGCCACCAAGTGGGAGATGATCCGGATGGCAGTGCTGCCGTACGGGCGCTCCGGTGTGGTCAGCGCCTCGATGCTCGGCCTCGGCCGGGCGCTCGGTGAGACCGTCGCCGTCCTGATCATCCTGTCGGTGCCGAACGCCAACGACCCGTGGAACTCGTCGATCTTCGCCGGCGGCGAGACGTTCGCGTCGAAGATCGCCAACAACGCCGCCGAGTTCGACTCGCCGGAGAAGACCGGCGCGTACATCGCGGCCGGTCTGGTGCTGTTCGTGGTGACCTTCCTGGTCAACTCGATCGCGCGGATCATCGTCGAACGCAGCGCCCCGGGCGCGCGGCGGACCCGCCGCAACCGGCGCGCCGGTTCGTCCACTGCTGCCGAAGGAGCCGGGTCATGACCACTGCCACTGCCGACAAGGCGGCGTACGACGGCAGGGCTCTGGACCTGTCCGGCAAATCCGGTGCGCGGGCGTTCAAGAACACGCTCGCGACCGTGCTGATGGTGCTGGCCTTCGTACTGGCGATGATCCCGCTGCTGTGGATCCTCTACACGGTCGTCACCAAGGGCTATCACCTGCTGCTGAACGCGGACTGGTGGAACCAGTCGCAGCGCGGGATCACGGTCCGGCGCGAGGGCGGCGGTGCGTACCACGCGATCATGGGCACCTTGATCATGGGCCTGATCACCGCGGTCATCGCGGTACCGATCGCGGTTCTCGGCGCGGTCTACCTGGTCGAGTACGCCAAGGGGACTCGCGCGGCCCGGGTGGTCAGCTTCATGATCGACATCCTCACCGGTGTCCCGTCGATCGTCGCGGCGCTGTTCATCTACGCGGTCTGGATCACCGTGTTCGGCTTCAACCGCGTCGGTTTCGCGGTGTCGCTGTCGCTGGTCCTGCTGATGCTCCCGGTGGTACTGCGGTCCACCGAGGAGATGCTGAAGCTCGTACCGGACGAGCTGCGCGAGGCGTCGTACGCGCTCGGCGTTCCGAAGTGGAAGACGATCCTCAAGGTCGTCGTACCGACGGCGTTCGGCGGCATCGTCACCGGCGTGATGCTCGGCCTGGCCCGGGTGATGGGTGAGACCGCGCCGCTGCTGATCCTGGTCGGGTACTCGAAGAACATCAACCTGAACCCGTTCAGCGGCTTCATGGGCGCGCTGCCGACGATGATCAACCAGGACCGCAACGACATGGCCCTGCAGCCTGCCAACGACCGCGTCTGGGCGGCAGCGCTCACCCTGATCCTGCTCGTCCTCGTCCTCAACCTGCTGGCCCGGCTGATCGCCCGGTTCAGCGCCGTCAAGTCGAAATAGCGAGAGGTTCCCTTTCCGTTATGGCTAAGCGCATCGAGGTCAGCGGCCTCAACGTCTACTACGGCGACTTCAAGGCCGTCGAGGACGTGTCGATGACGATCGAGCCCCGCTCGGTCACCGCGTTCATCGGCCCGTCCGGCTGCGGCAAGTCCACGTTCCTGCGGACCCTGAACCGGATGCACGAGGTGATCCCCGGCGCCCGTGTCGAAGGCAAGGTCACGCTGGACCAGCAGGACCTGTACGGCAACGGGGTCGACCCGGTCGCGGTCCGCCGCGTCGTCGGCATGGTGTTCCAGCGGCCGAACCCGTTCCCGACGATGTCGATCTTCGACAACGTCGCGTCCGGGCTGAAGCTGAACGGCGTCAAGGACAAGAAGAAACTCACCCAGGTGGTCGAGGAGTCCCTCAAGGGCGCCAACCTCTGGAACGAGGTCAAGGACCGCCTCGACAAGCCCGGCGCGGGCCTGTCCGGTGGTCAGCAGCAGCGGCTCTGCATCGCCCGGGCGATCGCGGTCGAGCCCGAGGTGATCCTGATGGACGAGCCGTGCTCGGCCCTGGACCCGATCTCGACGCTGGCGATCGAGGACCTGATCGAGAAGCTGAAGGACAAGTTCACGGTCGTGATCGTGACGCACAACATGCAGCAGGCGGCCCGGGTCTCCGACCAGACCGCGTTCTTCAACCTGGCCGCGACCGGCAAACCGGGGCGGCTGATCGAGATGGCCCCGACCAAGCAGATCTTCTCCAACCCGACCGAAAAGGCCACCGAGGACTACATCACCGGCCGCTTCGGCTGATCCACCGCAACCCGCCGAACGGCCGTCGTGACCACCTGTCACAACGGCCGTTCGACGTTTCCGGGCTCGGAGTGGGGACATGACTGCGAACCCGTGGGAAAGATAGGCTGCGCTGATTCCACGACGTTCTCAGAAGGGAACCGCGGTGAGCACACCGACGCCACCTCCCGGCGACGACCAGAACAATCCGAACGGGCCGGAGGGCTATCCGGGCCAGCAGCCCGGCGAGCAGCCGGGTCAGTACGGCCAGCCTGGTCAATACGGTCAGCCGGGTCAGCCGGGCTACGGCCAGCAGCCTGGCTACGGTCAGCAGGAGCCCGGCGGCTACGGTCAGCAGCAGCCTGGTGCGTACGGCCAGCAGCAGCCCGGCGGTTATGGGCAGCAGCCGGGTGGGTACGGCCAGCAGCAGCCCGGGGGTTATGGCCAGCAGCCTGGCGGCTACGGGCAGTACCCCGGTGGGAACGCAGGCTACGGAGCTGCCACGCCGCAGAACAACACGCCGATGGTCCTGTCGATCATCGGCATCGTCTGCTGGTTCTGCTGCTCGCCGGCCGCAATCGTCCTCGGCTTCGTCGCACAGGGTAAGTTCCGCGAGCAGGGTCGCTCCGACACGCTGGCCCGGGTCGCCTGGATCGGCGGCATCGTCGCGCTGATCATCGGCATCATCAGCACGATCGTTCGGCTGCAGCACCAATAGGTCTCGCGGCGGGCGGCAGATGTCGCCCGCCCGGACGTCAGAACAGGTTGCGCGCGATCCCGTACACGATCAGCAGCGCGATCACCGCGTAGACGAGCCGATCGGCGGTACGGCGGCTCATCTGCAGCCGCGGCAGCCGGACCACGTGCAGCGACTCGAGCGACCAGGCAAGCACCTGGTAGCCGACGGCAACAGCCACCAGCGGGCCGAGCACGAACACCACGGGGTTGAAGTGCCAGGCGCCGCCGAAGTCGCCGCGGAGCATGGCCGCGGCCATCCGGGTCGACCCGCAGAGCGGGCAGTTCAGGCCGGTGGTCGCGTGCAGCACGCACGGGATGCCGATCCGCTGGCCGGACAGCTGGTACACACCGGCGAGCAGGAAGCCGCCCACGCCGACGGCGGTCAGGCCCCAGATCCGGCGGTCCAAGGGCTGGACCGGACCGGTGGGCCGGAGGACGACGCTCTGCGAGAGGCTCACAAACCCAAAGGTATCTCTCGACACCTGGGATCCATCAGGGGATCTGAGCCGTCCGACGATTAGCCTGCAACTCACTCCTCAAATGCACTAACGCCAGAAGGGATCGTCGTGAGCACTCCGACGCCACCACCGGGTTACGGCCCGCAAGACCCCCAGCAGCCCGGTCAGCCGGGCCAGTACGGGCAGCAGCCCGGACAGGGTCAGTACGGTCAACAGCCCGGACAGCCGGGACAGTACGGCCAGCAGCCCGGGTATGGGCAGCAGCAGCAGCCGGGCTATGGGCAGCAGCCGGGCTACGGCCAGCAGCCAGGTCAGCCTGGGCAGTACGGCCAGCAGCCTGGCTACGGGCAGCAGCCGGGTTACGGGCAGCAGCCCGGGTACCCGCAGCAGCCGGGGCAGTACGGGCAGCAGCCGGGCTTCCCGGGGTACAACCAGGCCGGCTACGGGTACGGCGGCGCGCCGTCAGGTCAGCTGGCCAGCTGGCCGCTGCGTGTCGGCGGCTACCTGATCGACGGCTTCATCGTCGGTATCCCCAGCGGAATCGGCAACGCGCTGAACAGCGGTGGCAGCCAGAACACGGGCCTGACCATCGTCAGCCTGATCCTGACGCTGATCGGTCTCGGCCTGTTCGTGTACAACCGCTGGATCCAGCAGGGCAAGACCGGCCAGACCTGGGGCAAGAAGATCGTCAACATCAAGCTCGTCGGCGCCGACACCGGCCAGCCGCTGGGCATCGGCAAGACGATCCTCCGCGACATCACCCACATCCTGGACGCCCTCCCGTGCTACCTGGGCTTCCTGTGGCCCCTGTGGGACGAGAAGAAGCAGACCTTCGCGGACAAGATCAACAACTCGTACGTCGTCAAGGTCTGACCGCATCAAAGCTCCCGGACGCCGTGGCCGCAACTGGCCACGGCGTCCGCTGCTTTCCACCAGAACGGAACCTGCCGGATGAGCACACCGGGGTACGGCGAACGGCCGCAGGACCAGCCGCAGTACGGACAGCAACCGTACGGCCATCCGTACAACCAGCCTTACAACCAGCCTTACGGTCAGCCCGGCTACGGGTACGGGTACGGGCCGCCGGTGCCACCGTTGGCGGACTGGTTGCCGCGGGTCGGGGCTTCGTTGATCGACGGCCTGATCACCGGGATCCCGATCCTGCTCGGGTACGGCGTGATGATCGGGGCGGCCATCAGTCAGGCGGCCAACGATTCGTCGAACGACGCCCCGCCCGTCTACGCGGTCATCCTGTTGCTGGTCGGATTCCTCGTGAGCCTCGGGCTAGGTCTCTGGAACAGGGTCTTCCGCCAAGGCAGCACCGGCCAGAGCGTGGGCAAGAGCATCCTCCACCTCCGCCTGGTCGACTCCAGAACCGGCCAGCCTGTCGGAGCCGGCCGCGCGTTCCTCCGCGAGTTCCTCAGCGCCGTCTTCAACAACGCCTGCTTCTTCGACTCCCTCTGGCCCCTCTGGGACGACCAGAAGCAGACCTGGCACGACAAGGTCGCCAACACGTACGTGGTGCGCACCTGAGGTCAGTGGGAGCGCAGTAGCCCCGCGCAGGTGACTGCCCACAGCACACTGGTGAACGTGCCGATGATGAAGCGTTCCGCGACGGCTTGCGGCGTAACGGAGGCGGGCTGATCGGGGCTGCGCAGCTCCGGGTAGCGGGCAAGGCCCTTGATCGCCAGCACGATCGCAATGCCCTCCGGCCAGCCCGACACCAAGGCCGCGTAGATGGCCAGCCGCTCCAGTGCACCGATCAGCGCGCCGCCACGCAGTACCTCTCCGGCTTTCTGCGTCGACTGGGCGTGTGTACTGCGTCTGTCCGCCAAAGCCAGCACAGACGTCGTCAGCGGGCCTCCCCCGGTCACTGCGAGCCCTCCGGCGACCAGGAGCAGCAGATCCCACCACTGCTCGGCCCAGCCGGCCACACCGTCGCTGACGAGCAGCAGTACGCCGACAGCAGCCAGACAGGCCAGCATCACGCCACTGATGGCTATCTCGAGGTTTGACCCCGACTTGGGGACCCACGCCAGTACGGCGAGAACCAGCGCGACCGCGGTCAGCGAGAGGACCAGGGCCGTCACGCAGCGACACCGTGGTCGAGGAGGTCCGCTGCCAGCACCCGTCCGCGCTGTTCCTCGGCGAAGCCGGCCGCCTGGGCCCGTTGGGTCACTGCCGACTGGCTGATACCGAGTTTCACGCCGATCTCCCGCCTGGTGAGTCCTTCGGCCAACAGGTCCGCCACGGCCCAGCCGCGCTCGCTCCGGCGCCGCAGTACGGACGCCATCAGCCAGAGGACCGTTTCCACCTGCTCTGCGCTGTGCTCGTCCGCTCCGACCACGTTCACGTGGTGCGGGCTGGACTTGGCGCGTGTCACCGCCTCCCGGGCGAACACGAACGCGTCCCCGCTGCCTGCTCTGGTGCTGCGCGGCAGCGGCTCGGTGACCTCGCCGATGCCGAGGCCGACGTACCAGCTGTCCGAGCGGAGCAGTTCGACGATCACGTCGACGGTCGCGCGGGCCTCGGACAGGACGCCCTGCACCTCGTCGCCGGCGGTCCGCTCGAACTTCCGCAGCAGCCCGGTCCGCCGCGGCCGGCGGTTCAGGGCGGTCAGTAGCTCGGGTACGAGATCGCTCGTGCTTCGGCTGCCGCGCTGATCTACGGTGAGAACGAAGACCATCGCCCGTACCTCCTTCCGACGGATTAAGGCTACAGTCTTATTTACGTAGAGTGAAGGCCAAAACCTGAATCGGTTCAGCCCGATCACTCCCCGTATCCGGCCCGGGGAGTTCCCCCGGGCCGGATCCGGGCGGATTCAGTCCGCGATCGGCAGGTACAGCTTCTGATCGGCCGACCGGAACGTCTCCGACATCTCGGCGAACCCGGCCTCGATCGCCTCGGCCGAGGTCAGCCCATGTTCCTCGGCGTACGCGCGGATGTCGGCGGTGATCCGCATCGAGCAGAACTTCGGGCCGCACATCGAGCAGAAGTGCGCGGTCTTCGCAGGCTCCGCCGGCAGCGTTTCGTCGTGGAAGGACCGCGCGGTGTCCGGATCCAGCGACAGGTTGAACTGGTCCTCCCAACGGAACTCGAACCTTGCCTTGGACAACGCGTCGTCCCAGGACTGCGCACCCGGATGCCCCTTGGCCAGATCGGCCGCGTGGGCAGCGATCTTGTACGTGATCACACCGGTCTTCACGTCGTCGCGGTCCGGCAGCCCGAGGTGCTCCTTGGGCGTGACGTAGCACAGCATCGCGGTCCCCAGCCAGCCGATCTGCGCGGCGCCGATCGCCGACGTGATGTGGTCGTACGCCGGCGCCACATCAGTTGCCAACGGCCCCAATGTGTAGAACGGCGCCTCACCGCAAAGCTCCTCCTCGAGCCGCACGTTCTCCGCGATCTTGTGCATCGGCACGTGTCCCGGGCCCTCGATCATCACCTGGACGTCGTGCTCCCAGGCGATCCGGGTCAGCTCCCCCAGCGTCCGCAGCTCGGCGAACTGCGCCTCGTCGTTCGCGTCCGCGATGCACCCGGGCCGCAACCCGTCGCCGAGCGAGAACGTCACGTCGTACTCCCGCAGGATCTCGCAGAGCTCCGCGAAATGCGTGTACAGGAAGGACTCCTGGTGATGCGCGAGGCACCACGCGGCCATGATCGATCCGCCGCGCGACACGATCCCAGTGATCCGCCGCGCGGTCAACGGCACGTACCGCAGCAGTACGCCGGCGTGCACGGTCATGTAGTCCACGCCCTGCTCGCACTGCTCGATCACGGTGTCGCGGTACACCTCCCACGACAGCGCGGCCGGATCGCCCTTCACCTTCTCCAGCGCCTGGTAGAGCGGGACCGTACCGATCGGCACCGGCGAGTTCCGCAGGATCCACTCGCGGGTCTCGTGGATGTTCTTCCCGGTGGACAGGTCCATCACCGTGTCGGCGCCCCACCGGGTCGCCCAGACGAGCTTCTCGACCTCGTCCTCGATCGAGGAGGACACGGCCGAGTTGCCGATGTTCGCGTTCACCTTCACCAGGAAGTTCTTCCCGATGATCATCGGCTCGGTCTCCGGGTGGCAGCGGTTCGCCGGGATCACCGCCCGGCCGCGCGCCACCTCGCCCCGGACGAACTCCGGATCGAGCCCTTCCCGGACCGCGACGTACCGCATCTCCTCGGTGATCGTGCCGGCCCGCGCGTGCCCGAGCTGGGTCAGCCCGGGGCGTTCGGCGATCCAGTCCCGCCGCAACGGCGGCAGACCTTGCTGTACGTCGATCCGCGCGGACGCGTCGGTGTACGGACCCGACGTGTCGTAGAGGTCGAAGTACTCGCCGTCGGTCAGGTTGACGCGCCGCGCCGGAACGCCGAGCTCACCGCGGTAGATCTTCTCCGACCCCGAGATCGGGCCGGTGCTGACAGTGACCATGCTGCTGCTCCCTACGCCGGAATTACCCGGACAGGTTCTGCGGTCGGCGGCGCCGGCCAGGTCAGATTCCTGGATCCAGCCGCCCTCTCAGCCCACTACGGTGCGAGCTCCCGCGGTCTGTAGTTGTCACTGCCCACCATAATCGGGTCATGCGAGACCTCGTCTACCCGCCCGTCATCGGCTTCGCCAAGTCCGCCTTCCTGGCGCTCGACCTGAAGATCCGCCGGACCGGGACCGAACACGTCCCGCGCACCGGCGGCGCGCTGATCGCGATCAACCACATCAGCTACGTCGACTTCATCCTCGGCGGGTACGGCGCGGTGCCGGCCAGGCGGCTGGTCCGCTTCATGGCCAAGGAGGTGCTGTTCCGGAACCGGTACTCCGGCCCGCTGATGCGCGGCATGCACCACATCCCGGTGGACCGGGAGGCGGGCGCCGCGTCGTACCGGACCGCCGTGGAGTACCTGCGGAACGGTGAGCTCGTCGGGGTGTTCCCGGAGGCGACGATCAGCCGGTCGTTCGAGCTGAAGGAGTTCAAGTCCGGCACGGTCCGGATGGCGGCGGAGGCCGGCGTACCGGTGCTGCCGATGATCCTGTGGGGCACCCAGCGGATGTTCACCAAGGACCACCCGCGGGACTTCACCCGGCACCGCCCGATCTCGATCAGCATCGGCGCGCCGCTCACCGTGACGCCGGACGACGACCCGGTGGAGGCGACCGCCCGGCTGCGGTCGACGATGGCGGGGATGCTGGACGAGAGCATCCGCGGGTACCCGGAGCAGCCGGCCGGGGCGTGGTGGCTGCCGGCCGCGTACGGCGGGAGCGCGCCGACGCCGGAGGAGGCCGAGCGGCTGGACCGCGAGGAGCTGGCCCAGCGGGCCGAACGGCGGAAGAGCTCTTGACCCTCGGGGCGGATCGAGGGTACGAAAGCACTCGTTGACGTGACAGGCACCTGGGGGGTTCCTGTTCGGTGGGCCACGACGGCCCGCGTACTCGAGCAGGCGGGGGCAGGTAAGTGGTCGATTCACCGGAAGAGCTGCACCTTTTCGACCCCGGTGCGCTGACGCCCGCGCCGCACGTGGCCGAGCACATCCCGGACGCCGGCGCGTACTTCGTGGACTGGGCGACCCGGGACCTGTCCGCGGACCGCGCCCGCGAGATCGAGTCCGCGGTGAACGGCCGGCGCAACCAGAACGGCTGGTTCCCGCTGGAGACGCTGGACAGCATCGGCAGCAAGGGCTTCTGGCGCGGCCCGCTGACCTATCTGGCGCGGATGACCGCCGACGACCCGCAGATCGTGCAGGAATGGGCCACAGACGGGCTCCGGGGCGAACAGAGCACCCGGATCAAGGCAACCGTCGACCACCTGCTCCACCAGCAAGGACACGCAGCCGCAGCCACCTGGGCGGTCGCCGTACGCCCACGCACCTACTTGGACGCAGAGGTGCTCGGTAGCCGTCTACTGGCCGCATGGGAGTACAACCTTGGCTCCATCCGCGCTAGGGACGTGGCCAAGGCTGTACGCCGCTGGAACCGCTAGTGGAACTGCGGGATGATCAGGTACAGCCCGTAGAGCACGGCCGCGAGACAGGCCGCGAAACACAGTGCAGCAACGCCGGTGTCCACGAAAGACGGCTGCCGCTTCTCGTCGATCGCTACCGCACGCCGCGACATCGCGGTGACGCCGAACGCGAACAGCACCGCCAGGCCGACGCCGAAGATCAGGCTGACCAGCGCGACCTCACCGAGAGCACTCCAGTTGATGTGCATCGCCGTACTCCTCTCAGGCCGCTGCGGGCGTGGTCGCGGTCGGGGTCGAGCTCGGGTACTCGTTGACGTTCTCCGAGGTCACCGGGCGACGCCGGGAGGCCGCGTAGATCGCGCCACCCGCGGCGATCGCCAGTACCGCGATGATCGCGACGCCGAGGTTGCCGGAGTCGGCCACCTCACCGGACAGCGCGCCGACGATCGCGGCGGCCGGCAGCGTCAGCAGCCAGGCCACGGCCATCCGGCCGGCGACCGTCCAGCGCACCTCGGCGAGCCGCTTGCCGAGGCCAGCGCCCAGGATGCTGCCGGAGCAGACCTGCGTGGTCGACAGCGGGAAGCCCAGGTGCGACGAGATCAGCAGCACCGACGTCGAGCTGGTCTCCGCGGAGAAGCCCTGCGGCGACTCGATCTCGGCCAGGCCCTTGCCCATCGTCCGGATGATCCGCCAGCCGCCGAGGTAGGTGCCGAGCGCGATCGCCGTACCGGCCGCCAGGATCACCCAGACCGGGGGCCGGGCGCCGGAATGCAGGCTGCCGGAGGTGATCAGCACCAGCGTGATGACGCCCATGGTCTTCTGGGCGTCACCGGTGCCGTGCGCGAGCGAGACCAGCGAGGCGGACGCGATCTGCCCGGCCCGGAACCCGTCCTCGACCGTCTTCTTCCGGGCCCGCGCGGTGATCTTGTACGCCAGGAAGGTCCCGAGCAGCGCGACCACACCGGCCACGATCGGGGCCGCGACGGCCGGGATGATGATCTTCTGGACGACGGTGCCGAAGTGCACGGCACTGCTCCCGGAGGCGATCCAGGTGGCGCCGATCAGCCCGCCGAAGAGCGCGTGCGACGACGAGCTCGGCAGGCCGACGTACCAGGTCAGCAGGTTCCAGAGGATCGCGCCGACCAGGCCGCCGAAGATCACCGGCACGGTCACCTTGGCGTCGTCGACGATGCCGCTCGAGATCGTCTTGGCCACCTCGGTGGAGATGAACGCGCCGACCAGGTTCAGCACCGCGGACACCGCGACCGCGATCTTGGGCTTCAGTGCGCCGGTGGCGATCGACGTCGCCATCGCATTTGCTGTGTCGTGGAACCCGTTGGTGAAGTCGAACACCAACGCGGTGATGATCACCACGACGACGAGGAACGACAGGTCCATTCGCGATCACTTCCCCTAGGCGGACGATCAGCAGCCTGGATCGACGGTAGGCCCGGTGAGTGAATTTGAAATGAACCGGACCAGGGAATTTACTCCAAGATCAAATGGACCAGGCCGTAGACAAGTGCGGCGACGACACCGGCTGCCGGGATGGTCAGCACCCAAGCGGTGACGATGCCCTTGGCGACGCCCCAGCGGACTGCGGACAGCCGCTTGGTGGCGCCCGCGCCCATCACCGCCGACGTGATCGTGTGGGTGGTCGAGACCGGGGCGTGCAGGCCGATCGCCATCACGTACAGCACCGCCGCCGAAACCGCCTCGGACGCGAACCCCCGGGCCGGGTCCAGGTGGATGATCCGGCGCCCCAACGTCCGCATGATCCGCCAGCCACCGGAATACGTCCCCAACGAGATCGCGGTCGCGGCAGCCAGCTTCACCCAGATCGGGATCCCGTCCTTCGCGTTCGCATGCCCGGTCGTGAGCAGGGCCAGGAAGATGACCCCCATGGTCTTCTGCGCGTCCTGCAGGCCGTGCCCGAGCGCCATCGCGGCCGCCGACAGCGACTGCGCCAACCGGAACCCGCGCGTGGTCTTGCCGGGGTTGCGGTTCCGGAACAGCCACAGGATCGCGATCATCAGCAGGAACGCGCCGAGGAACCCGACGGCCGGCGACAGCACCATCGGGATCACGACCTTGTCCAGGATCCCCGACCACAGCACCACGCTGCTGGACGCCAGCCCGGCGCCGACCAGGCCGCCGATCAGCGCGTGCGACGAGGAGCTCGGCAGGCCGAAGTACCAGGTGATCAGGTTCCAGGTGATGGCGCCGACCAGGGCCGCGATCACGATCACCAGCCCGTGCCGGCCGGCCGGTGCGCTGATGATGCCCTTGCCGACGGTCTCGGCGACTTCGGTGCCGAGGAACGCGCCGAGGAAGTTCATCACCGCGGCCATGCCGAGGGCGACCCGCGGGGTCAGGGCCCGGGTGGACACCGAGGTCGCGATCGCGTTCGCGGCGTCGTGGAAGCCGTTGGTGTAGTCGAAGGCGAGCGCGATGACGACGACGGCGATGACGAGCGTGAGCTCCACGCTCAGCTCTCCTTGACGGCGATCTGCTCGACCGTGTTGGCGACGCTCTCGAAGGCGTCGATCGCGGCCTCCAGCAGGTCGACCACAGTCTTCACCTTCATCACCGTGAGGGCCTCGTACTCGCCGCTGAACAGCTTGGCGATCAGCCGCCGGTGGACCGCGTCGCCGGTGTTCTCCAGCCGGTTGATCTCGATCCAGTACTCGGCCAGGTCCTTCATCGTGCGCAGCCGCGGCATCGTCTCGGCGGTCAGCTGGGCCGCCCGCTGCAGTACCTCGATCTGCTCGGCGATCTCCTCCGGCAGCTTCTCCAGGTTGAACAGGTGGACCGAGTCGACGGCCTCCTCCATGAAGTCCATGACGTCGTCGAGGTCGGAGGCCAGCCGGTAGATGTCCTCGCGGTCGAACGGCGTCACGAACGTCGAGTTGACCCGCCGGATGATCGAGTGCGTGGTCTCGTCGGCCGCGTGTTCCGCGTCCTTCATCTGGGCGGCGATCTGGTGGCTGGCGGACAGCCCGGTACCCGCCGTACTGCCGAGCAGCTCCGCCAGGATCCGGGATCCGTCCACGAGGTGGTTGGCGGACTCGGTGAAAAGGTCGTAGAACGTCGGGTCGTTCGGACGCAGACGTAACGGCACTTCAAGCTCCGGGTGAACGAGGGACAAACCGTGAACATGCTAGGGGGAACGGACCGCTGACGCGGCATCCGGCCGGGTCAACGTATCGCGTCGTTATGAACTGGCCTTTCACATTGCGCACGATAGGTAACCGATCGGTTTCACTTCGTGATCACCGCGTACAGGTCGAACAGCCCGACGACGAGCACCAGACCGGCCGCGATCCGCAGTACGTGGTCGTGGCCCAGGGCGTGCACGGCGCCACCCTTGGTGCGCCGGTAGACGGCGCTCACCGCGGTCCAGCAGCCCAGGGAGAGCACGAGAACGACGATTCCGAGACCGGTCCGGACCTGTGAGGACCCGTGCCCGGACGCGAGCAAGAGGGTGCCGTTGGCAATCAGACCGAGGGCTGTACGGCGCCACGCGAGCAGCGTCCGCTCCGGCTGCCGTCCGGGATCAGGTGTGCTCATTGCCACACTTATCGCCAGAGCGAGAACAGCAGGCCGATCAGGCCGACCGTCGCGATCGTTGCCCCCAGCATCAGCGGCAGCCGGCTGGCCGGCAGCGCGCCGCCGCGACGGATCGCGGTCAGGTTCAGCTGCCAGCGCCGGAACGCCCCGGCGGTGGTGACGATTCCGGTCAGGACCAGCACGATCCCGATGACCCGGGCCGGCCAGCGGTCCGGGCCGAGGTCGAGGAACTGCACCGCGGACAGGCCGCCGGCGTAGCAGGCCAGCGCGGTCCGCAGGTACGCCAGGTAGGTGCGCTCGTTCGCGAGGGTGAACCGGTAGTCGGGCTCCTCTTCCTCGCTCATCCGCAGCTCACCAGGCCGAGGTCCTGTTTGAGAGTCAGCACACGCCGCACGCTACTCGTCAGCTTCGCGGCGAAGAGCTTGTCCTGCTTCGCCTCGGCGACCAGGGCGTTCACCATCGACGCGGTCAGGCCGGACTCGGCGTTGATCACGACGTCGCCGCCGGCCGCCACGAAGCGGGTGGCCCGCTCGCCGGGCGGCACCGCCTTGACCTCCGCGGCGGCGCCGACGTCGTCGGTGATCACCACGCCCTGCCAGCCGAGGTCGCCGCGGACCATGCCCTGGATGACGGTCGGCGAGAACACGGCCCGGTTCTTCGGGTCGATCTTGCTGTACGTCACGGTCGAGACCATCACCATCGACGTACCGGCCTTGATGCCGTCCGCGAACGGCTGCAGGTTCGCGTCGCCGCGGACTGTGACGTCGTCGACCACGCCGGCCGCGAAGTCGGTGTTGCCGCGGACCCGGCCGAGGCCCGGGAAGTGCTTGACCGAGGTCGCGATCCCGGCGTTGCGCATGCCCTGGACGAACGCTTTGACGCCCTGACCCGCCTCCTGCGGCGTGTCGCCGTACTCACGGTCCAGCTGGCCGACCGGAGCGTTCTGGGACTTGAGCGAGGAGGGTACGACGTCAGCGACCGGGGCGAGATCGACGTTGACGCCGGCCTGCTTCAACTGGCTGCCCCACCCCTGCGCCTGCGCGGTGAGCTTCGACGCCGACCAGGTGCCCTGGACGGTCGCGGCCGGGATGCGGTCGAACCCGGGGCCCTTGAGCCGCTGGATCTTGCCGCCTTCCTGGTCCGCCGCGATGAACGGACGGACGCCTTCGACGGTGGCGGCCGAGTTCACCGCGGCCATCGCCGTCCGCGTGCTCGCCAGGCTGCCGCCGTTACCGACCAGGAACACGCCGCCGGAGTTCTGCCGTTGGACGACGGACCGCTGGGCGGAGGTCATGCCGGTGCCGGCGATGCCGGTCATGATCAGCTGGCCGGCCTGCTCGTGGAGGGTGAGCGCCTTGAGCTTCTGGTCGACACAGCTCGGCGCCGTGGTCGGTGTCTGGCCAGGGGTGTCTGCCGGGGTCGGCGTACTCGGCTCTTCGGTCGTGGGAACCGTCGCCTCAGTCGTGGGAACCGTCGACGACGGGACGGTGCTCGGTCCTGCTGTCGGTTGGGAACCCTTGCCACCGCAGCCGGCGACGACGAGTGCAGTCAGCGCGATCAGCGCGACCGGACGTCTCATCTCAGCTTCGCTCCCAGGCCGCGCGGTCCACGGTGTCGCCGGAGTGCCGGGCCAGCGTCGCGCAGACGTCGTACAGGTGCTCGACCTGCTCGGGGGTGAGCGCGTCGAAGATCGACGTGCGGACCTCCTCGACGTGCCCGGGGGCCGTGTCGACGAGCTTCTGCCGGCCGAGCTCGGTGAGGATCGCGACCTGGCCGCGACGGTCGGACTCGATCCCCTCGCGGCGCACCCAGCCGTTCTGCTCGAGCCGGTTGACCGCGTGCGAGAGCCGGCTGCGGGAGCCTTGGGTGGCGACCGCGAGTTCACTCATCCGCAGCCGGTTGCCCGGCGCCTCGGACAGCCGGACGAGAATCTCGTAGTACGTGTGCGGGATTCCGGCGTCGCGCTGCAACTGCTGCTCGATCCGGCTGCTCACTACGCGCTGCGCCGCGATGTACGCACGCCACGCCTGCGCTTCGGACTGGTTCAGCCACCGGGGTTCCGCCATCCCCGCAGCGTATCCGCAGTACGGCGGCAGCACAGATCAGCATGCCGACGACCGCGAGGACGCCGATCGTCTCGTGGAAGAGCAGGAACGCGAACAGCATCGTCGTCGGCGGCACGAGATAGAGCAACGAGCTGATCCTCGTGGCGCCGGAGAGCTTGAGATTCACGAGGTACAGCCCCCAGCCGCCGCCGGTCGCCAGCAGCACCAGCCAGACGACCGCGCCGTAGAAGCCGGGCTCGCTCGGCACCGTCAGCTTGTGTGTCGAGGCGGCCAAAGCGGTGAACATGACGGCCGAGGTGAGGCTCTGGATCGCCAGCGCGTCAAGGGAGCTCATGCTGGGACGTCGTTGCCGTTCGAGGCAGGTGCCGGCGACCAGGCCGAGGAGTCCGCCGACCGGTACCAGGAACAGCAGCGGCGAGCCGTGCCCGGCGCCGAGGTCGTCGGCGACAACCAGGCCGACGCCGACGAGGCCGAGGACCAGTCCGAGCCACTGCTGCCGGTTCACCCGCTCGCCGAGCAGTGGCCCGGCGACGGTCGCGATCAGGATCGGCTGCAGCGAGCCGATCAGCGCGGTGACGCCGGCCGTGATGCCGTGGCCGATCCCGGTGAAGATCAGTCCCAGGTAGACGAACTGGGTGAGGAACGCCATCCACAGCTGGGTCGCGAGATCGCGCCGGGAGATCCGCGGCCGGCGGACGGCGAGGACAACGACCGCGATCGCGCCCGCGACCAGGAACCGCCAGGCGAGCAGGTCGAAGGCGTTGGTGTACTCCGTTCCCCAGCGCGCGCCGATGAAGCCGCAGCTCCAGAACACGACGAAACCGGCGCCGGCGGCCAAGCTCAGTACCTTCATGCGGGCGACAGTAACCACACCGGTCGGTATACTGTCAGTATGCTGGACCAGCAGATGAGACTGCTCGTGGACCGCCAGGTGCCTGCGGCACCACGCCTGACCCCGGCCGGCGAGCGGATCCTGGCGGCCGCGTCGACCCTGTTCTACGAGCAGGGGATCCGGACCGTCGGCGTCGACGCGATCGCCGCCGCGGCGGACGTGACCAAGAAGACGCTGTACGACCGGTTCGGGTCGAAGGACCGGCTGATCGCTGCGTATCTGGAGGAGCGCGACCGGACCTGGCACCGGTTCCTCGACGACCAACTCACGGAGCGGAAGCCGGCGACACCCGAGGCGATGATCCTGGCGTTGTTCGCGGCGCTGACGGACTGGCTGGCCGGGTCGCGCAACGGGTGCGGATTCATCAACGCGAGCGTCGAGCTGGCCGCGCCGGACCACCCGGCGATGCCGGTGATCGTCGGCCAGAAGCAGTGGCTGCGCGCGGAGTTCGAGGCACAGGCCCGGGCCGCCGGGCTCGTGGATCCTGCTGAACTCGCCGATCGGCTGCTGCTGCTCCACGAAGGAGCGCTCGTCAGCTACCGCGTCGCGGCGATGCCCTCGGCACCGGAGGTCGCGGCGCGGGCAGCCGCCGATCTGCTGGCGGGCTGGCCGCGCTAGCTGTTGCTGCGTTTCGTGACGGTCAGGCCGACGAGGCGGGACACGACCATCGCGACGTATCCGACGCCGGCCAGCTGCTCGAGCATGACGACCGACCGGCCCCACGCGGTGACCGGGACGATGTCGCTCAGGCCGGTGCTCGACATCGTGGTGAAGCTGAGGAACAGCAGCTCCATCCAGGTACGGTCGTTGTCCGGGGCAACGGCTGCGGTGAAGCTACCCGGGACGAGCGCCTGGACGAACACGTACAGATAGGCGAATCCCCAGGCCACCAGCGTGAACGTGGCGCCGGTCGCGAACAGCTCGTCGACGCTCACGTCGTGGTCCGACAACATGTAGCGGAGCAGGCTGTACGCCGCGTAGAAGTAGAAGGCCGCGTGCAGTACGCCGGAGATCGCGACGACCGCGCCGGCCGGGTTGAACGCGTCGAGCACCGACAGCGCGACCGCCGGAATGCCCAGGCAGATACTGACCCAGGTGAGGCCCGGCGTCGCGCGGACCGAGACGACCGCGAGCACGAGTACGACGATGCCGAGGATCTCGAACGCCACCCGCCCCGGGCTGGAACCCTCCATCGCCGGGTAGACCAGAACGCCGAGCAACTGGACGACGAGCAGCACCGCCGACGGGTTCCTCCGGGCGTACCGCAGCAGCGTCATCGGTCGCTCTCGCGCGAGGCGATGATCGCCGCCCGGCGCGCGAGCCGGTGACTGCGGCGGATCTCCGCCTCCCGGAGCCGCCGCCGGTCCTCGTCGGTCACCGGCTCCACCTGCGGTACCTTCCGCGGCTGCCCGTCCTCGTCGACCGCGACAAACACCAGGTACGCCGAGGCCACGTGCACCTGCGGACCGACGGCGTCCCAGCGGTCGGCGGTGATCCGGACGCCGACCTCCATCGAACTGCGTCCGGTCCAGTTCACCTGGGCGCTGAAGTGCACGACGTCGCCGACCCGGACCGGGACCAGGAACACCATCTCGTCCATCGACGCGGTCACCGCCGGACCACCGGAGTGCCGCGCGGCGACCACACCCGCGGCCGAGTCGACCAGCGTCATGATCACGCCGCCGTGCACGGTGCCGAGCAGGTTGGTCTCGTTCTGCGCGGTGATGTGCGACAGCGACAGCCGCGTCTCCGAGGTCGGCCGCGACGCCGGGCTGCTGGACATACAGATGCTCCTTCGAACTTCGTGCCGGGACTGCCGCAGGGTATCCGGCCCGGTTGTCCACAGGGCCGGATCGGCCGTTCCGCGCGGGCCCGATCCTCGTACCTTCTCTGCCGACTTCCCCGCAGCTCCACCGATCCGGAGGCCCCGCGATGCCCGTCGACACCACAGACCATGCCCACGGCAACGACCCCTGTCTTGACCCTTGCCTTGACCGCCGAGGGCTGCTCGACCCGATGCTGCCACCGTTGACCCGACCGCAGGCCGACCGGCTGGTGCAACTCGCGCTGACCGCGGCCGCGGGGCTCGGCCTGTCCCTGAGTTATCACGGCGACGCGGCGCTGGTGCCGGTCGACCGCTCCGCCGACCGTCCGGTGCTCGGGCTGGGCAACCTCGCCCGCGTCGTCAGCCGCTACGAGGAGGACCGCTGGCCGGAGATCGTCACCGAACACCTCGGGGCCGTCGTCGAGCAGTTCCGCGCAGGTCCACCGGTGCCACCTGCCGACCCGGAGCGCGAGCTGATCCAGCGGATCGTGGCCCGCGACGCGTTGCCGCCCGACTGGACCGAGGACCGACCCGATTTCCTGCCCGGGCTGATCGCGGCGCCGTCCACGCAACAGGACGACATCATCACGCTGTTCCTGGACGCCGCCGACCTGGGGGTGAGCCGGACGGACGCCGATCGGTTCGGCCTCGCCAACCTCCGCCGTCTCGAGGACGACGTGACCTACCTCGGCGACGAAGGCGCCCGGATCGCCTTTGTCAGCGGGACGGGGTACGGCGCCTCACGCGCGCTCGTCCTCGACACCGTGCTCCGCGAGAGCCTGGAGGTCGAGCACGCGCCGTTCGGTGTGCTCGCCGCCGTGCCGGCCCGCGACAACCTGATGCTGCACGTCATCGAGGACCTCAGCATGATCCCGGCCCTGGGGCTGATGCTGAGTCTCGCGGCCCGGTCGTACGCCCGCGATCCTGGGCCGCTGTCTCCGGACGTCTACCTGGTGACGCCCGAGCTGGTCTGGCATCCCGCCACCACCGCTCCGCCGGGCGACCTTCGGCTGCGGCCGTCCGCCGAGTTCGAGGTGCTCGCGCGGCGGCTCGCCACCGGTGAGCACACCCGCTGACGTCCGCCGTTCTCAACTACCAGGAGGTGTGAAATGACCAGGCCAGTCGGAGTAGCGGATGCGGGAGATCTCACGGACCTCGCCGAGGGTGCTCCACTCGTCCTTGCCGAGCCGGGCGAGCGGGCGGAGCCGATGGACGTCCGGATGGTTCCCGTCCAGCATGGCGGCGTCGATCGCGAGATGCCGGACCTGACCGATGACGAGTGTGCAGTCACCGAGCGGCAGCGTGGTGTGCAGCGTGCACTCGAGCGCGACCGGCGACTCCGCGACCCGCGGTACGGCGACGGTCCGGGACGGCTCGGGGGTGACGCCGATCGCCTCGAACTCCGACACCTCGGGCGGGAAGTTCGTCCCGGAGGCGTTCACCTGCTCGTAGAGCGGTTCGGCGGCGAAGTTGACCACGAACTCGCCGGTCGCCTCGACGTTGTTCAGGCTGTCCTTGCGGCCGACCGAGGTGAACTGCACCATCGGCGGCTGCACGGACGCGACCGTGAAGAACGAGTGCGGCGCCAGGTTCAGCACTCCGGCGGCGGAGCGGCTCGACACCCACGCGATCGGCCGCGGGACGACCACGGAGTTCAGCAGTGCATAGAACTCCCGGCGCCCGGCGCTCTCCGGATCCACATCGACACGCACGCCCGCAGTACATCAAACTCGGTGGACGCCGCCGTACCCACCTCTCGGGACGGCGGGTCACGCGGACGACGGAGCGGTGGTTTGGGCGAGCAGGGCGACTTCCTGGAGCAGGTGGCCGCGGTGGCGCGGCGGCACCGCGTCGACCCCGCGGAGGTGCGGGAGGTCGCCGGCGGGGTGGCCAACCGGGGCTTCGTGCTCGGCGAGGAGCTGTTCCTGCGGGTCAGCCGTCCCGGGTACGAGGACGACCTGCGCAAGGAGACCCAGGTGGTGCCGGCCGCCCGGTCGGTCGGCGTACTGACCCCGGCGATCGTCGAGTACGACGCCGGCCGCCGGGTCGTCGAGGCGCCGTACGTCGTGATGCAACGCGTCCACGGGAGCGAGCCCGTCGACGTACCTGCTGGTCTGGCCGAGCAGCTCGCGCGGCTGCATCAGTTCGAGCGAGCCGGTTCGGGTCTGGACCTGTCCGAGGTGCCGGAGGACGGGTGGGGCGATCCGTGGCGGACGATCGACGACCTGGCCGACCGGGGGTACATCGATCCGGCGACCGCCACCTGGCTGACCGGGTGGTTCACGCGGCTGGCCGAGCGGATCGACGCGGGCGGGCCGAAGGTCCTGATCCACGGAGACGTTGCCGCCCACAACCTTCTGGCCGGGCCGGGTAACGACCTCCGGGCGCTCATCGACTGGGGCGATGCGGCGTGGGCGCCGGCCGCCATGGACTTCGCCAAGATCCCGCTGACCCAGGTCGCCGCGCTGCTGCCGTCGTATCTGCGCCAGGCCGGGTCTCCGGGGACCTCGGAGCACGACCTGGCCGCCGCGGTGCTCTGGTTCCACCTGTCCTGGGCGCTCGCCAAACTCCCAGCCGACCCGTGGCCCGGCCAACGGCACTGGACCGCGCCGACGACGAGCCGGCTGCTCGGTCTCCTGCAGTTCTTCACGACCACGCCGCCCGCCCCGTGGGCCGACCTCGTCTGAGGATCAAGAAGGTGGACTTCTTGGTGTCAGTGATGGGGTTTCTGCCGCAAAACAAGGGGGTTTGAAGATGTTCGTCCATGGGGCAGACTGGGGCTTCGTGACTGATTATGTGGCGGCTGCGGGCCGGTACGACGACCAGATGAGCTACCGGCGGACGGGCCGGAGCGGGCTGCGGCTTCCGGCGATTTCGCTGGGGTTGTGGCACAACTTCGGTGACGACAAGCCGTTCACGACCCAGCGGGACATCCTGCGGCGGGCGTTCGACCTCGGCGTCACGCACTTCGACCTGGCGAACAACTACGGCCCGCCGTACGGCTCGGCCGAGACGAACTTCGGGACGCACTTCGCGCGGGACTTCAAGCAGTACCGCGACGAGCTGATCATCTCGACCAAGGCCGGGTACGACATGTGGCCGGGGCCGTACGGTCAGGGCGGCGGGTCGCGGAAGTACCTGCTCGCGTCGCTGGACCAGTCGCTGAGCCGGATGGGCCTGGACTACGTCGACATCTTCTACTCGCACCGGTTCGACCCCGACACCCCGCTCGAGGAGACGATGGGCGCGCTGGACGCGGCCGTCCGCTCCGGCAAGGCGCTGTACGCCGGCATCTCGTCGTACTCCGCGGACCGTACCCGGGAGGCGGCCCGGATCCTGGAGGAGCTCGGTACGCCGCTGCTCATCCACCAGCCGTCGTACTCGATGCTGAACCGCTGGATCGAGGAGGACCTGCTGGACGCCGTGGGCGAGCTCGGCGTCGGCGTGATCGCGTTCTCGCCACTGGCGCAGGGCGTCCTCACCAACCGTTACCTCGACGGCATCCCCGCCGACTCCCGGGCCGCCCAGGGCAAGTCACTGAACCCGGACTCGCTGACCGAGGACACCCTCAAGCACGTCCGCGCCCTCGCCGAGATCGCCAAGGAGCGCGGCCAGTCCGTCGCCCAGCTGGCCCTCGCCTGGACCCTCCGCGACGACCGCGTCACGAGCGCCCTGATCGGCGCGTCCAGCGTCGCCCAGCTCGAGGACAACCTCGCCACGGTCCGCAACCTCGGCTTCTCCGCCGAAGAACTGGAAGCCATCGACGCCGACGCCGTGGAAGCCGGCATCAACCTCTGGAAGAAGAGCTCCGACGCCTGATCCCCGCTGACACCCCTCGAACGCCCGCCGACCGCACGGCGGGCGTTCGCCGTTCCGGCACCCGGCGGGCAGGGTGGAGGGTGGGTTACGGAGGGGTTCGGGGTGGTTGCGGTTTGGCGCGGATGGGCACAGGCTGGGAGTGACATCTGGAGGTGGTTGTCGTGACCGCTTCGACGCTCGAAATGGCCCTGACGTACGAGCACGCGCGGATCCGGGAGCTGGCTGAGCCGGCTCATCATCCCGATGCGGCGCATCCCGAGCACCGGCATCAGACGGACTGGTTCTACGCGATCGCCTCGCAGCATCTGGCGGCCGCCGAGGACGTGCTCGTACCGCATATCCGGCGGCTGCCCGACGGGAGCGGCCTGGTCGACAAGTACGTCGGGAACGCGAAGGAACTGGAGCGCTCGCTGCGCTACCTGAAGGGACGGCAGTACGGCGACAGCCGGTTCCTGCATCTCCAGCACTACGACCTGTGGCAGTACATCGACCGGCTGCTCGACGAGCACGAGGCGATGGAGTCGACGTACAGCCGGCAGATCACCGAGGAGCTCGCCGACCCCGACGTGAACGCGCTCACCGAGGACCTGCTGGAGGCCGAAGAAGTGGCGCCGACCAGGGCGCACCCCGCCTCCCCGCACACCGGGATGGCCGGGCGGATCGCGCACCGGATGTGGCGGATGGCCGACACCGCCTGGGACAGCGCCGAGGGGCGCGTGGTGCCGACCAAGTACCACGCCCACCCGAAGCGCGACTCCGCGCTCTCGCACTACCTGTACGGCACCCCGATGCCGCGCGAGGAGGAGCCGCAGTAGAAGGGTGCCGGCCCCCACTGCGCCTGGTTGTGGGAGCCGGCACGGGGCCCGTCACCGCTGCGCCTGATGTGCGGTGCCGGGACCCTGCGCCCTCCCCCGCTGCGCCTGGTGTGCGGGGGAGGACGGTCCATGGGGTGTTATCGCAGCCCGTCGATCGCCTTCTTCGCGCCCGGATGCAGCGGCACCGGGTCAGTCTTGTCGGCGCTGTCGAGCGTGATGCCCTTCGCGGCCGCGTTCACCGTGACCAGGGAATCCAGGTTGTCGTAGAGCGTCTTCGTGAGCTGCTCGGCGAGCTCGTCCTTCATGTCCTTGCGGACCAGCAGGACGTTCGGTACGACGATCGTCGCGACGTCGGCCGGCTGCTTGTACGTCGCCGCCGGGATCGGTGCCGCCGAGTACACCTCGCCGTACTTCTCCTGCATTTTGGGCAGCAGGTCCGTGATCGGCAAGAGCTTTACCCCCTTGCCCATGCTGGTGACCAGGTCGGTGATGCCGCCGGTCGGCAGCCCGCCCGACCAGACGAGCGCGTCGATCGACCCGGACTTCATCGCGTCCACCGACTCCGGCAGCCCGAGCCGCTGCGCGGTCACGTCCTTCCCCGGATCGAGACCGGCGGACGAGAGCAGCCGGCGGGCGATCACCTCGGTGCCGGAGTTCGGCGAGCCGGTCGAGACCCGCTTGCCCTTCAGGTCCGCGATCGAGTTGATGTTCGCCGCCGTCCGTACCGCGACCTGCGTGTAGTTGTTGTACAGCCGGGTGAGCGCGACGACGTCCTGCTTCTCCTTGAAGCTGTTCACGCCCTTCACCGCGTCCGCGGCGGAGTCGCCGAGCGAGAACGCGACGTCGTAGTTGCCGCTGACCAGGCCCTGGATGTTCTGCACCGAGGCACCGGTCTCACTCGCGGTCGCGCGGTACCCGGACATCTTCTGCGAGATCACCGAGGCCAGCGCGCCGCCGAGCTGGTAGTACACGCCGGTGGTGTTGCCGGTGGCAATCGTCAGCCGGCCGCCGCCCTCCGAGGAGCCGGCGGGTTGACGCTGACCACCACAGGCAGCAAGGGAGACGACAGCCAGAAGCGCCACAACAGGACGAAATCTCATCCGGTTCCTTCCTCGGCAGTGGACTGGCGTTGCCGCCGGACCAGGTTGATGACGACGGCGACAAGTAGCAAACAGATTCCGACCGTGATGGTTACGGGCGCGAGGTACAGCAGCAGGGCCGCGGCCGGTACGCAGACCGCCCGCTCGAGCCAGGTCGCCCGGACGAACACCCAACCGCCGGTGACCACGGCCAACGCCGCGACGGCCAGCATCGACACGACGGTGGTCCAGACCATGCCGACGAACGAGCCCTGACCGAGCAGATGCGACCCGTTGTCGGTGAGCACGAACGCGAACGGCACCAGGAACGCGGGCAGCGTGTACTTCCACGCCTGCCACATCGTCGGGATCACCCGGCCGCCGGTGATCGCGGCGGTCGCCACCGCGGCCAGTGCGGTCGGCGGCGACACCTCCGACAGGACGGCGTAGTAGAAGATGAACATGTACGCCTCGGGCTGCGTCACCCCGAGGTTCACCAGGGCCGGCGAGATGATCACCGCCGCGATGATGAAGGACGCGGTCACCGGTACCGCGAGCCCGAGGATCATCACGGCCAGCCCGGACAGCACCACGGTCAGGATCAGCACGACCGTGTGGTTCTCGGTCAGCCCGTGCGCGGCGTTGACGATGATCTCCGCGAGGTTCAGCCCAAGCCCGGTCTGGGTGGTGACCGCGACGATCACGCCGGCGGTCGCGCAGGTGGCGACCACCGGCAGCACCGAACGGGTGCCCTGGGCAAGCGCTTTGAACAACGGCCGCCCGGTCAGCCGGTGCTCCCGGTCCAGGAACGACAGCCCGAACTGGATGATCACCGCGTAGACCACGGCCTTGAACGGCGGTACGTCGACCGCCATGAAGCCGATGATCACGAACAGCGACAGGAAGTGGTACCCGAACCGGAGCAGCAGCCGCCACGCCGAATCGATGGACACCTCGGCAGACGTCGTCCCGTGCTTGCGGGCGTCGATCTCGATCGCGAGCAGGATGCCCAGGTAGTACAGGATCGTCGGGATCACCGCGAACCCGAGCACCTTCAGGTACGACACCTGCAGGAACTCCGCGATGATGAACGCGGCCGCCCCGAGCGTCGGCGGCGACAGGATCGCGCCGATCCCGGACGCGGCCAGCATCCCACCGGCCGGCTCGGGCGGATACCCGGCCCGGCGGAGGATCGGCCAGGAGACGGTCCCGAGCGACACGGCGGTCGCCGTACCCGAACCGGACACGGTGCCGAGCAGGAAGCCCGCCAGCGTGACGGTGCGGCCGGGCGCCGTACGACTGCGTTTGAAGGCCGCGAACGACAGGTTGATGAAGAACTTGCCCGCGCCCGAGTAGTCGAGCACCGCGCCGTAGATGGTGAACAGCACGATGTACGACGCCGCCACGCTCAACGGCGTCCCGTAGAAGCCCGCCGTACCCATCGTGAGCTGGGCGATGATCGCGTCGAAGTTGAAGCCCTGGTGCGCAAGCGCCCACGTGTACGGCAGGTACCCGCCGTAGTAGGCGTACGCGATGAAGACGAGGCTGAACACCGGCAGCACCCAGCCGGTCGTACGACGACACGCCTCGAGCAGGAGCACCAGCAACAAGGCCCCTGCGATCACGTCCATCGCCGTAGGCGCCTGCCGACGCTCCAGGTACCCGTCGAAGTCCAGCAGCGGGTAAACGCAGACAACGAGGGCCAGCACGGCGAGGACCCAGTCCAGGATCCCCGGGTCGTCGTGCGTGCCCCTACGCCCCGGAAAACCTCGGTAACACAGCAAAGTGATCGGCAGGACTGCTGCGAGAAAGATCACCAGGTAGAACTGCGTGCCTTGTGGTAAAGGGAAGAAGACCTGGGCCAGCACGCCGACGCTGACGATCGTGCACCAGACCGACAGCACCAGGTCCAACGTGGGCCGTAGGCGCCGCGCGGGCCGCTCCTGCTCGTATTCGGCCAGCTCTTCGTCGGAGGGCGCCGTGGCCCCTTCCCCGTCATCAATACCGACAGTCATCGACCGGCTCCCTCCTGTGCCCGGAAGGCTAATGTTGCCGAACACTGCATGGAGTCACGTGATTACGTCTTTACCAAGATCTGACACATGAGGCCGTGACCTGGCCTACGATCACCGCATGAGTGGCGCGGTCCGGATTCTGCTGGTCGAGGACGATCTCGATATCGCCAATGCCCTGATACCCGCCTTGCGGCGTTACGGCTTGATGGTGACGCACGTGCGGACGGCCGCGGATGCGCTGGCCGCGGACCCCGGAGACCTGGTCCTGCTGGACCTCGGGCTGCCGGACGGGGACGGCATCAACGTGTGCCGGCAGATCCGCACGGTGTCCGACGTGCCGGTGATCGCGGTGACCGCGCGTGGCGAAGCGGCCGACCGGGTCCGCGGGCTGCGCAGCGGCGCGGACGACTACGTGGTGAAACCGTTTGCCATTTCCGAGCTTCTGGCCCGCATCGATGCTGTACTTCGTCGTACCGGTCTCTTGCAGCCCCGCCCCCGGGTGACTGTCGGCGACCTGACCGTGGACATCGAGGCCCGCACGGTCCAGGTGGCGGACAAGCCCATCAGTCTGACCCGCAAGGAGTTCGACGTGCTCGCAGTACTGGCCGCGCACCACGGCCGGGTGGTCCCCCGGGAACAGGTCGCGCTGTACGCGTGGCAGTCGGTGTTCGAGGCGTCGTCGCGGACGATGGACGTGCACGTCGCCTCGCTGCGCGCCAAGCTCGGCCGGCCCGAACTGGTCCAGACCATCCGCGGCGTCGGCTACCGCCTGGGTTCGGACTGACCGTTGCGCCGTCGACTACTGCAGTCCCTCGTCCCGATGGTCGTTGCCCTGGCCATCGTCGCGGTCATCCCGCTGGCGAACTTCATCGCCACGAGTACGTCGCGCACGCTCTTCCTGTCCCGCAGCAACGACGCGGACTGGTTCGCCGCGATGGCCGAAGGCCCGTTGCAGACCGGTGACATCGCCAACCTCCGCGAGCTCGCGGTCCGGTACCAGGAGCTCTACAACACCCCGGTCTTCGTCGTGGACGTCGACTCCCGGGTGATCGCCACGTCCGTGTCCGGCGTGGACGTGAAGGAAGAGGACATCGCGACCGCCCTGCACAGCACGCTGGCGGGCCGGCTGCCACCGGAGCCCCCGGCGATGTGGCCGTGGCGGTCCGGCGAGATGATCGTCTCCCGTCCGGTCGTCAACAACGGCTCCGTGCTCGGTGCCGCCGTACTGCGGGTGCCGACCGAGAAGGCCCGTGACCAGGTGCAGAGCGGGCTGCTGCTGCTCCTCGGCGGGCTGCTGATCAGCATCGGCGCGATCATCGTCGGCATCGTCCGGCCGATCACCCGCTGGGTACTGCGGCCGCTGCAGGACCTCGACAACGCGACCCACCAGATCACCCGCGGCGCGCTCGACACCCGCGTCTCGACCGACGGCCGCGCACCCGAACTGCGACGACTCGGCGACAGCTTCAACTCGATGGCGCTGAGCCTGCACCAGGCACGGCAGCGTGAGCGGGAGTTCGTCGCGGACGCGTCGCACCAGCTGCGCACCCCGTTGACGTCGGCCCGGATCCACATCGAGGGCCTGTCCCGGCTGTCCCCGACCGCGCGGTTCGCGCTCAGCGACATCGACCGGCTCGGCCGGATCGTCCAGCGGCTGTCCCGGCTGGCCGGCTCGGACCGTCCGTCGGCCGATGCCGAGGGCAACGAGGCGCCGCTGGACCTGGCGCAGGCGGTGAAGGAGCGGCTGGTCGGCTGGAAGGCCGTGTACGCCGCCGACGACATGGAGCTGGTGGTCGGCGAGATGGTCCCGGGCGGGGTCGCCCCGGAGCTCGAGGTCGACGACATCCTCGACGTACTGCTCGACAACGCCTCGAAGTACGGCGCGCCGCCGGTCGAGGTGTCGGTCACGCGGGACGGTACCGAGGTCGTGATGTCGGTCCGCGACCACGGGCTCGGGCTCGGGTCCCGGGACCTGAAGAAGGTCGGCGAGCGGTTCTGGCGCAGCGCCCACCACCGGGAGATGCCCGGTACCGGTCTGGGCCTGGCGATCGTCCGCTCCGAGGCGGCCCGGGTGGGCGGCCGCGTGGTCGCCCGCCCCCCGATCGGCGGCGGCCTGGTCATCGAGGTCCGAGTCCCCCTCCTCGAGGACTACGACGCCTGACCCACGCCAGACGCCCGGCAAGACGAACGGACAACCGTTCCCGGTGTGCGGAAGCGCAGGAGGCCGGCGCGCGGGAGCGCGGGAACGCGGCGTCAGATGTGGTTCTGGCGGTACCAGCGTTCGGCGGCCGGGTGGAGCGGGACCGGCATCGTGGCGATCGCCGATCGGGGGTCCAGGGCGCCGGCTTCGGGGTTACCGGCGGGGGTCGGGCTGGCGCCGGGGGTCGCGGGCGTGTCGCTGGGCATCGCGACCCCCTTGACCAGGTCGTTCTGCCGGCGGAACAGCGTGTTGACGGTCCACCAGGCCCAGGAGTCGGACAGGTCGCTCCGGGCGATCAGGTAGTTCGGGATCGCCAGCGTCGGCACCGAGCTGGCCAGCCCGTACTGCGACGGCGGAATCGGTGCGACCAGGAAGCCGCCGAACTCGCTCAGCGCGATCTGCTGCGCGACATTGCCGATGTCCAGCAGCCGGAACCCGATGCCCTTCTGCAGCAAGGCGATCGGGTCGGTCGGCACGCCGCCGCTCCAGATGAACGCGTCGAGAATCCCCTTGGTGGCGCCCGGTTTCGGCTGAACGGCCCTGGCCATCTCGGCCAGACTCATATTCTGCCGGGTCACGTCGATCTTGGTGGGGTCGATCCGCGAGCCCGGCGCCAGCTTCGCGTTGGCATCGATCACGGAGGCCTTCACCCGGTCCAGGATCATGTTCGCGACGATCTCGGTGCCGGAACCCTTCGGGCCGACACCGACGACCGCCCGCCGGGTCGGGGCGTCGCTGTTCGGGAACAGGTCCGCGAGGCTGGTCGCCTTCGACGCCATCGGTACGACGACGTGCACGTAGTTGTCGTACACCCGGGCCAGGGCAGTGAACTTCAGCCGACCGGTCGCGAACGCGCCGGTGCCCTCGTACGCCGCCAGCGCGGTGTCCGACGTACAAAAGCCGAGGTCGGCCTTGCGGCTGGCGACCGCGATCAGGTTGGCCACCGAACCGTCGGTCGGGATCGGCGTCAGCTCGACGCCCGTGACCTCGCTCACCAGCTTGCTCAGGGCCGAGCCGAAGACGTTGTAGACGCCGCCGGCGTTGCCGGTGGCGAAGACGGCCTTCTCCGACGGTGCGGGCTCGTCCGCGCGGCCGCGGGAGCAGCCCGGCAGCAGCAGCCCGGACGCGGCCGCGGCGCCGAAACCGAGCAGGCTGCGGCGGGTCAGGCCGGTCGACCGGGCGGGGGTGAGCAGGCGGGGGCGATCCATGCAGACAACCTAGACAACAATCAGGCCGAGCGGGTAGCCGTGCCGCCGCCCCGCAACCCAACCGCTACCCGGGGTTTCGTGGCGAAACTGCGTCTGGACGCGCGCGGGGTTGGTGTGACAGCGTTGTCATCCGTGCGGCCGTAGCGGCCGTGTGAGGAACCTTTCCCGGAGGCTGATTTCGTGCACGACGACCGTCAACTCATCGAGGAGCGGCTCAGGCGCGCCCTGCGGGAGCGGCTCCGCCCCGCGATCTACGGCGCGGCCGTCCCGCTGGACATCCAGGTATGGCACGCACCGGGTGAGCCGGTGACCCCTGCCGAGGCGCTCGCCCAGACCTACGAGCCTGCCCAGATCGGGCTGCCGTGGGGACCCGCGTGGGGTACCGCCTGGTTCAAGTTCAGCGGCCAGGTGCCGGCCGAGTGGGCCGGCAGCGAGATCGAGGCCGTCATCGACCTCGGCTTCAGCGGCGGCCCCGGGTTCTCCGCCGAGGGCCTGGTGCACACCACCACCGGCCGCCCGCTCAAGGGCCTGCACCCGCGGCAGACGTACGCGCCGCTGTCGATCCTCGGCCCGGACGGTACGGCGGCCTCCGCCGGCGACACCGTCGAGTTCTACGTCGAGGCGGCCGCGAACCCGGAGATCCCGCTCGACAACGCCTACGCGAAGACCGACATCGGCGCCGGGCTCGGCGACCACCCGATCTACCAGCTGACCCGCGCCGACCTGGCGGTTTTCAACGCCGAGGTGTGGGACCTGATCCTCGACCTCGAGGCGCTGGACGGCCTGCAGAAGGAGCTGTCGCCGCAGGAGCCGCGCCGCCGGGAGATCCTCCGCGCGCTCAGCCGCTCGCTGGACGCGCTGGACTACGAGGACGTCGCCGGTACCGCGACGGCCGCCCGCGCCGAGCTCACCGACGTACTGAGCCGGCCCGCGCACGCGAGCGCGCACCAGTTGTCCGCGGTCGGGCACGCGCACATCGACTCCGCGTGGCTCTGGCCGCTCCGGGAGACCCGCCGCAAGGTGGCCCGGACCGTGTCCAACGTTGCCACCCTCGCCGAGGAGTACCCGGAGCTCGTCTTCGCGTTCTCGCAGGCGCAGCAGCACGCGTGGGTGAAGGACAACTACCCCGAGGTCTGGGAGCGGCTGAAGAAGGCCGTTGCCGAGGGCCACATCGTCCCGGTGGGCGGCATGTGGGTCGAGTCCGACACCAACCTGCCCGGCAGCGAGGCGCTGGCCCGGCAGTTCGTGCACGGCAAGAAGTTCTTCCTGGACGAGTACGGGATCGACACCCAGGAGGTCTGGCTGCCGGACTCGTTCGGCTACACCGCGGCGCTGCCGCAGCTGGTGAAGCTGTCCGGGTCGAAGTGGTTCCTGACCCAGAAGATCTCCTGGAACAAGGAGAACAAGTTCCCGCACCACACGTTCTGGTGGGAGGGCCTCGACGGGACCCGGGTGTTCACGCACTTCCCGCCGATCGACACGTACAACTCCGACCTGTCCGGCCGCGAGCTCGCGCACGCGCAGCGAAACTTCGCCGAGAACGGCGCGGCGACCCGGTCGCTGGTTCCGTTCGGGTACGGCGACGGCGGTGGCGGCCCCACCCGTGAGTTCGTCGCGACCGCGCGCCGGGTGAAGGACCTGGAGTCCTCGCCTCGCGTCACCATCGAATCGCCGACGGAGTTCTTCAGCGCGGCCGAGGAGGAGTACTCCGAGCACGCTCCGGTCTGGTCCGGCGAGCTCTACCTGGAGATCCACCGGGCGACGTACACCTCGCAGGCCAAGACCAAGCAGGGCAACCGGCGGACCGAGCACCTGCTCCGCGAGGCCGAGCTGTGGAGCGCCGCGGCGGTCGTGGCGGGCAAGCTCGACGCGTACCCGTACGAGGACCTGGACCGGCTGTGGAAGATCGCGCTGCTGCACCAGTTCCACGACATCCTGCCGGGTTCGTCGATCTCGTGGGTGCACCGTGAGGCCGAGCGCACCTACGCGAAGGTCGCCGACGAACTGGACGCGATCATCTCCCGCGCGCAGCAGGCGCTGGCCGGCGAGGGTGACGAGCAGATCGTCTTCAACGCCGCGCCGCACGGCCGCAACGGTGTCGCCGGTCTCGGCGCCGGCGTCGCGACCGCCGCGGGCCAGGCCGTCACCGTCGAGAACGGCGTGATCGACAACGGCCTGATCCGGGTCACGATCGACGAGCGCGGCCTGATCACCTCGCTGTACGACGTCGAAGCCGGCCGCGAGGTCATCGCACCGGGTGCCGTGGGCAACCTTCTGCAGCTGCACGTGGACACCCCGAACCACTGGGACGCCTGGGACGTCGACTCGTTCTACAAGAACAACGTCCGCGACGTCACCGAGGTCGACAGCGTCGACTTCAGCACTGCCGACGACGAGGCGGTCGTGGTCGTGAAGCGGTCCTTCGGCCGGTCCACGGTCACCCAGACCCTGCGCGTGCTTCCGGGTACCAAGCGGGTCGACATCGAGACCGAGATGGACTGGCACGAGACCGAGAAGTTCCTGAAGGCGGCGTACCCGGTCGACGTGCACGCCGACCGGTCCGCGTCCGAGACGCAGTTCGGGCACATCTTCCGGCCGACCCACCAGAACACCTCGTGGGACGCGGCGAAGTTCGAGATCGCGGCGCACCGCTGGGTGCACGTCGGCGAGCCGGGGTACGGCGTTGCCGTGGTCAACGACTCGACGTACGGCCACGACATCAACCGGACCGCCCGCGAGGACGGCGGTACGACGACCACGATCCGGACGTCGCTGATCCGCGCGCCGCGGTTCCCCGACCCGCAGACCGACCAGGGCGTGCACGTGGTGAACCACGCGCTGGTGGTCGGCGCCGGGATTCCCGAGGCGATCGAGGAGGGCTACCGGATCAACCTGCCGGAGCGCGTCGTCAGCGGCGCCGGCGCGGTCGAGCCGATCGTTGCCGTCGACAACAGCAACGTGATCGTCGAGGCGCTGAAGCTGGCCGACGACCAGTCCGGCGACGTCGTCGTCCGCCTCTACGAGTCCACCGGCGGCCGCTCCCGCGCGACGGTGACCCCGTCGTTCGCGGCCGCGTCCGTCACCGAGGTCGACCTGCTCGAACGCGACCTCGCCGACCGCGACCTGCAGGACAACGGAGTCACCTTCGAACTCCGCCCGTTCCAAATCCTCACCCTGCGCTTCAAGCGCGCCTGACCCCACCCCGAAGGCCCGCCCAATCCCCCCTTGGGCGGGCCTTCACCTTTAGCTGCGGGCTGCCGCGGTGACCAGTTGGCCGAAGGCTTGCATGCCTTGGGTGCTGGGGTGGAGGGGAGCGGCGGCTGAGGTGGGGATGAGGCCTTCGAGCCAGCGCCGGGATGTCGGGGCGCAGGCGTCGTGGTTGATGCTGGGGGTGCGGAGGTCGACGTAGTGGGCGCCGTGGGCGGCGGACTGGGTGGCCAGCATCGTGTTGAGGCGGTCGATGGTGGACTGCAGGTAGTTGGCGTCCACCGGCCAGACGGGGATCTGGGGATAGCAGCCGTTCGGGCGGATGTACGTGCCGTAGCCGGTCACCAGGACGCGGGCGTGTGGGCTGCGGCGGTGGATCTCGTCGAGTGCGGCGCCGAAGGGCGCGGCGGTGGCCGCGATCCGGGCGGCCAGTTGGTCGGTGCCTCCCGCGGTGAAGCGCGCTTTGCAGGAGGCGCCGGCCGGTGGCGGGAGCAGGTTGATGCAGCTGAGCGCGGCCGCGACCAGCCCGGTGTCGTTCCCGCCGATGGCGACCGTCACCAGATCGGTCGTCGGCTTCAGCGCGTCGTACTGCGGCGCCTCGAACCCGAACTGCTTCCCGCTGAAGTCCGGAATCACCGCCCCCGAACACGTCACATCGGTCAACCGGGCACCGAGCGCGGCCGCCGCGACATGCGGGTAGTTCACCCCCGACCGCAGACACGGTACGTCGACCTGCGGCGGGATCAGCGGCCCCGCGGCCGACGAGTCCCCCAGCGCGACGTACTCGAGCGGCCCGGCCGCCCGCGCCGTCGCCGGCCCGGCGACCAGTCCCGCCATCAACACACCCACCGCGAGCAGAACGCCTCGTCGCATCGCTGTCACCCTTCGCCGCCGATCGATCACTACCTTCGAGTAGTAATGTTCGACCCCAAAGCACCCGCCCGTCGCTAGGGCCACACCCAGACTTCGGAAGGTGATCGTTGTGACCGATCACAAGGAGCTGCGGTCCGGCGGCGTACCGGTGCACGAGATCCTGCGCGCCGAGCTCGGCGTACTGGTCGACGACGTCCTGCGGCAGCTGGTCGCGGACATCCCGCTGTACGCGCAGCTGCCCGACGAGGAGCTGCAGGGTGACATCCGGCGGATCACCGAGCGGACGCTGCGCGCGTTCGCGGAGACGTTCCGGACCGGCGTCGTGCCGACGGGTGCCGCGCTCGACCCGCTGCGGGAGTCGGCGACCCGCCGGGCCGAGGAGGGCGTACCGCTGGAGGCGTTGCTCGCGGCGTACCACCTGGGCGGGAAGGTCTGCGCGGAGCACGTCGCGGCCCGGTTCCGCCCGGAGGAACTGCCGGACGCGCTCGCGCTCAACCGGCTGATCCTCGACTTCCTCCAGCGTGTCACCGCGGTCGTGTCGGCGAGCTACTTCGAGGAACGCCAGTCGATCGCCGGCGAGGACCAGGCCAGCCGCCAGACCCTGTTCACCGCCCTCGTCGAAGGCCGCCTGCCCACCCAACGCGCGGGCGACGAGCGGGGGACGGAGGGGTTGCCGACCGGTGAGTGGACGGACAGTGCGGGTGGATTCGCGGGGGCGCGGTTGGCGGCGGCGTACGTCGTGCTCGGGCTGGCGGCCGGTCCGCATCCGGACGAGTCCCGGCCCGGCGTCGACGCGCAGATCGTTGCCCGCCGCAAGCTCCGGCGGCTCCGCGTGGAGCTCGACCGCACCCCGGGCAGCATGTCCGCCCTGTCCCCGACGGCGGCCTCGCCCTTCTCCCGGCCGGCGGCGCCGCAACCGCGGCCGGGCGTGCCTGGCTTGGGCGGTTGCGGGAACGGCTGGAGCGGGTCTCCGGGGCCGAGGTGACGATCGCGGTCGCTCGGGCAGCGCCGAACGACGTACCGGCCGCGGTCGGCTTGGTACGAGAGCTGCTCGAGGTCGTACGTCTCCACCACCGACCCGCCGGCGTCTACGAACTGGACGACCTGCTCCTGGAGTACCAGCTGAGCCGACCGGGTCCGGCCCGCGAGCGCCTCGCGGACATGCTGGCACCGCTCGCCGACCGGCACGACCTGATGACCACCCTGCGCCGCTACCTCTCGAACGCGCGCAACCGCCGGCAGACCGCGATCGACCTGCACGTCCACGCCAATACCGTCGACTACCGGCTACGCCAGGTCGGCCGGCTGACCGGCCTGGATCCGGGCCGCGACGACCAGCTGCCGCGGATCGTGGCGGCGCTTGTCGCGTTCGACGCCCGGCGTTCACCCGGCTGACGTAGCGTGCCAGTATGGCTCCGACACCTTTGCTCGGTTCCCGCACCCTCGACCGGCAGACGGCGCGCACGCTGCCGCCCGGGCCGAAGCTCCCGACGCTCACCCAGACCGTACTGTTCGCGAGCCACCGCAAGACGTTCTTCCCGCGGATGCGGGAGAAGTACGGCGACGTGTTCACGATCCGGCTGGTGCCGTCGAGCCGCGTCTGCGTCGTACTGAGCCGGCCCGAGCACATCAAGGAGGTGTTCGGCAGCCCGCCCGCGGTGATGCACGCCGGCGAGGGCAACACGGTGCTCGAGCCGATCATGGGCTCGCACTCGCTGCTGCTGCTCGACGACGAGGACCACGTCCGGATGCGTAAGCAGCTGATGCCGGCGTTCTCCGGCGCGGCGCTGCGCGGGTACGCCGGGATGGTGCACGAACTGGCCAAGGCCGAGGTCGCGCAGTGGCCGACCGGTACGCCGTTCAAGGTGCACCAGCGGATGCGGAACCTGACACTCGAGATCATCCTGCAGGTGATCTTCGGCGTCACCGACGTGGACCGGCTGAACACCCTGCGGCCGTTGCTGGACAAGATCGTCTCGGTGTCGCCGGTGATCATGCTCGGCGGCTTCTACCCGCCGCTGCTCAAGGTCCGGCCGTGGAAGACGTTCCTGGACACCCAGCAGCGGATCGACGAGATCCTGTCCGACGAGATCGCCGGCCGCCGCACGACGTTTGCCGGGCGCAACGACGTACTGTCGCGATTGCTTGCCGCGGGCAACTGGTCGGACGTGGAGCTGCGGGACCAGCTGGTCACGTTGCTGCTGGCCGGGCACGAGACGACGGCGACCGCGATGGCGTGGGCGTTCCACGAGCTGGCGCGGCGGCCGGAGGAGCTGGCGTTCGGCCAGCGGGCGGCCGATGCCGGCGCGGACGACGAGCTGGAGGCGATCGTCAAGGAGGCGCTGCGGCTGCACCCGGTCGTCTACCAGGTCGGCCGCCGGCTCACCGAGACCGCGGACATCGCCGGCTACCGGCTGCCGCGCGGGACGACGATCATGGCCGCGATCGGCCTGGTGCACCGCGACGGCGAGCACTTCCCGAACCCGAAGGACTTCCGCCCGCAACGCTTCCTGTCCGACGACCCGCCGGCGCCGGGAACCTGGATCCCGTTCGGCGGCGGGGCCCGGCGCTGCATCGGCGCCGGCTTCTCGCTGATGGAGGGCACCGAGATCCTCCGCGCCGCCCTCACGACGTACAACTTCCAGGCCCCCGACCCCACCCCCGAACCGGCCCAGCCCAAGAACGTCACCCTGGTCCCCCGCCACGGAGCCGAGGTCACGGTAAGCCGCCGCTGACCCGACGCCCCGGGGCAAGCCCCGCCCTCCTGCCTCTGATGGGTCTACCTGCCAGAGGCAGGGTTTGCGCCCAGTATCTGGTGGGCGAACCCTGCATCTCGTGGGTAGACCCACCAGAGGCTTGGGGGACGGTCAGTCTTCGGGGTCGCCGACGTCGCCCAGGTCTACGTCGCGATAGTTCGAGCGGTCGCCTTCGTCGTCGTCCGACAGTTCGAAGTCGTCCTCGTCGACCACGTGGACGGCGGCCTCCTCGGCGCCGGCGGCTGCGCCGTCGATGCCGACGTCCGAGGCGTACAGCTCGCTGTCGTCGTCCTCGCGGGTGCCCTCGTCGGACGCGACCAGCCGGCCGGAGCGGGTGTTGCCGACCTCCGGGCCGCCGACGTCCTCGCCGTCCTCGGCGTACGGGTCGACGTCCGGGACCTCCTGCGCGATCCGCTGGTCCAGGCTCTCGCCCTGCAGCGCCTCGTCGGCCGTCGTACCGAAGCCCTCGCCCGCGGACCACTTCTCCGGCGGCGAGTACCCCTCGTCGAGCAGGTCGGCCACGCCGCGGTCGTTGAGGGTGTCCCCCGGCTGCAACTGGTCCTCGTCGTCCACCGAGTAGCTGCCGTAGTCCTCACGGTTGTTGTCGCTCATGTGCAAACCTTGGCGCGTCGCACACGGCGGAATCAAGCTCAACGGAGAATGGGGCTCGTGGATCCGGTCAGGTTGACGTTGGACCAGTTGCGGGAACTGCGGGACGACATCGCCCCGCAGGCCGCGCGGCGGTCGCGTGCGTCGATCCGGCGCCGGATCGAGCGCTGGCGCAGCCGGGCGTTCTTCATCGCCCAGTGCGCACTGGCGGCCGGCGTGGCGTGGACGATCGCGCGGTACGTCGTCGGTCACAAGCAGCCGTTCTTCGCGCCGGTCGCGGCGATGGTCTGCCTCGGGTTCAGCTTCGGTCAGCGCCTGCGCCGGGTCGCCGAGGTGATGGTCGGCGTCGCGGTCGGGGTCGGGGTCGGCGACCTGTTCGTGAAGGTGTTCGGTACCGGCGTCGCGCAGCTGATCTTCGTGATCGCGCTGGCGATGAGCGTCGCCGTACTGCTCGGTGCCGGCAACCTGATGACCACCCAGGCCGGCGTCCAGGCCGCGATCGTCACTACGCTGCTGCCGAACCCGAACGCCGGCTTCAGCCGCTGGCAGGACGCCGCGCTCGGCGGTCTGGTCGCGCTCGCGGCCGCCACCATCGCGCCGGCCGCCGCGATCCGGCGCCCTCGGCAACAAGCCGCGGGTGTCCTGAGTGAGCTGGCGGAGATCCTCAACGAGACCGCGGACGGCCTGCGCTCCCGGCACGAGGAGGCGGTCACGGACGCCCTCCGCCGGGCCCGGGCCAGCGAGTCCCGGCTCGACGACCTGCGCAGCGCAGCCGAGGAAGGCGTCGCGGTGGTCCGGCTGTCCCCGTTCCGCCGTCGGCACCGCGGGCGGGTGCAGGAGATCGCGGACCTCGTCGTACCGCTGGACCGGGCGATCCGGAACACCCGGGTCCTGGTCCGCCGGTGCGCCGTCTCGGTATGGCGGGACGAGGGGATGCCGGCGGAGTACCCGATGCTGCTCGAGCGGCTCGCGGACGGCACCCGGCTGATCGGCGAGTCCCTGTTCGAACCGGCCGCCGACGTCGCGGCCCACCGGGTCCTCGGCGAGCTCGGCCGCCGTACGGCGGAACTCCCGCTGCCGACCGGCCTGTCCGCGGTCGTCGTCCTCGGCCAGCTCCGGTCCACGATCATCGACCTGCTCGAACTCACCGGCACGTCGTACGACGACGCCCGCAAGCTGGTCCCGCTCCGCCTGGACGGGCTCGACGAGAAGTAAGTGACTCAGGTCACACCTCGTTTCGCCGTCATACCTCGTCACGCTCCGCGTCTCACCGGCATGACGATCCACCGACTGATGAGCACGATGGCCACCGAGCAGGTTCGTGATCTCGAGGACCTGCTGGCGATCGACATCCAGACCCCTGACGACCGGACCGACGCCGCCGCCGAGCAGTAAGGCGCCAGCCGGACGAACGGAACCGGGCGGCGACCCGGACGGTCTTGCCCACCGAGCCAGACCGCACGGAAGTCGCACACCAAACGCAGAGGCGCCCTAGTGCGAGGCGCCCCCGGATCCGTTACGGCGCACCGCCACAGAGGTGCGCCGCCAACCACCCGCCGACCGTCCTGACGCCGCTTGCGCGAGGCTCAGGCAGGTCGGCGGGTGGTTTTCACGTTGATTGCCTTACGCAACAGTGATCTCGGTGGTCACCGAGTTCGCGATGAAGCATTCCTGATGCGCCAGGTGGTGCAGCTTGCCGAGCGTCGCGGCGTCGGGTTCGGCGCCGCCCCAGACGATCTTCGGGTGCAGCGTCACATGCGTGACCGCGAGCCGCCCGGCCGCGTTCTTCGACATCACGCCGACCGCGTGGTCGTCGTACGCGTCCACCACCAGCCGCTTGCGGGCCGCGATCGCCAGGAACGTCAGCATGTGGCAGGACGACAGCGCCGCCACGAACGCCTCTTCCGGATCGACCGGCCCCGGGTTCCCGAGGTACGCCGGGTTCGCCGAGGCCGGGACCGCGATGCCGCCGTCGAAGCGCCACTCGTGGTCGCGGTTGTAGCTGTCGTAGGTGAAGTCGTGCTCGCCACGGCTCCAGCTGACGTCGACCACGTGCTCCGACATGGGGTATCACCCTTCCGAGACGGCCGCCTTCGCGGCTGCGGTGACGGGATTGCATCGTACGGGAGTGTGCCCGGGCAGCTTGGCGACGTAGTCACTGTCGTACCGGGCCGCCATCCCGGCCACCGGGAAGTCCGTCGTCACCCATTGCGCGCCGCTCGCGAGCGCGATCCCGAGCCGGGTGTAGTCCTTGTCCCGGATCGTCGCCATCGGCTCGTCGGACCGCGTGCGGACCAGGTACCCCTTCTGCACCAGCCGCTGGATCTCGGCCTGGTTCGCGCCACGCGGGTCGTTCACCTCGGTGACGGCCGCGTCCGGTGCGCCTTCCGGCCCGCGGGTGAACACCGCACGGCCTTCCAGGTTCGGCTTGCCGGCGGTGTAGGTGTCGCGGATCTCGCCGGGTCCGCCGTTGTCGAAGTAGAACATCACCTGCCCGCGGACGCTGTTCAGCTTCGGCCAGCCCTTCGTCAGCACGGACTGCTCGAGGGTCAGGCCGGGCTTGCGGACGTCGTCCGGCGTCAGGATCTGGTTCTCGCTGAACACCGACCGGATCTCGGTGTCGACGCTGTCCAGGTTGCCGGCGTCCCACGGCGGCGCCTTCACCCCACCGGCCGCGACGACGGCCGGGTCGGACTGCTTGAGCTCCAGGTTGATCGCGATCGGCACGTGGTTCGGGTGTGCGTCGGACCAGGTCTTCACCTGCTGCAGGCAGCCGACGAACGTGTCGCAGTTCGTGTTGTAGTCGAAGTCCGGGATGTGCATGACCTTGATCCCGGGCTTGGCCATCGCGGGATCGGTGAGCGGACCCTGCCCGGTCAGCTTCCGGATCAGCGGGTACGTGTACAGACCGCCCTGGGGGTCCGGGTACAGGTCGAACTCGAGCGCCCGGACGTTCTGGTCCTCGAGCTGCTGGGTGATCGGTGCGTGCGAGTACCAGAGGTCGACCGAGCCGGCGTTCTGTTGCTGCTGCACCTTCTGCTCGGCCGGGCTGAGCTCACGGTGGTACGAGTTGTGCGACCCGACCACCTGGAGCTGGTTCAGCCGCAGGTCGTCGCCCGGCGAGCCGTGCCGGGTGTACGCCGTACCTGCCACTCCGGACGCGGCGAGCGCGGCGGACGCGAGGCCCGCGACGACGGTTTTGTTGACGCGCATAAAAGATTCCCCTCCTCATGACCAACTGTCGGCAATCTGTCACAAAGAGGTGGCAACGCTGTCCCCGGAACCGTGGACAATGAGTGAATGGTGACATCGGGCGCGTATCCGCTCCGCCGTACGCCGACCCAGGACCGGGCCAGCCGGCAGGTCGAACGGATCCTGGACGCGGCCTGCGCCGAGGTGGTCGAGCGCGGGTACGACGCGGCGTCGACGAGCGGGGTCGCGAAACGGGCCGAGATCGCGGTCGGCAGCGTGTACCGGTACTTCCCGGACAAGCGCAGCCTGATCCAGGCGATCGAGCGCCGGAACCAGGCGCGCTACACCGACGCGGTCCGCGAGCGGCTGGCCGCGGTGACCAGCTGGCGGGGCGCCGTGGACGTCACGCTGGACACGTTCCGGGAGATGCACCGCACGGACCCGGGGTTCAAGGCGGTCGTGCTCAGCGGGCTCGGCGACCCGGAGCTGGAGGCGAAGCCGGGCGAGTTCGACGACCAGCACGCCGGCGAGTTCGCGGAGCTGCTGGTGGCGCGATTCGGCGCGCGGGAGTCGCGCGACTTCCGGCTGGCGGTCACGCTCAGCATCACGATGGGCGAGGCGCTGGCGCACCTGGCGGATCGGCTGTCCGGGGACGAGGCGGAGTACGTCCTGGATCGGGGCCGGCCGGTGCTCTACGACCTGCTCGCCCCGCATCTGCCTGCTTGAGCCGGGAGGGGCCCAAGCAGGTGTTCCGTCAGGCTGCTGGGGCCGCGGAGTACGGCCCCATCGTCGGCCAGTGGCTGACCCGGCCGGCCAGCCGGGCGCGGCGCGGGTTCCGGACGTCGTACGCGACGATCACCCGGTCACCCTTCGCGTAGGTGATACGGCTCCCGACCGGGAACTTCCGGGCCACCTCGTACGGACCCTCACCCCGGCGGGTGTAGTACTCGACGATGACCTCGGTGTAGATCGCCGGGGCACCGCCCTCCAGTTGACCGCGGACCGGGCCTCGTACCCGCACCACTCGTCCTGCGGTCTTCTCCTCCGTGCCGGTGGGGAGCTCGGTCCGGCGCAGGCCGGCCAGAACCTCGGTCACGATGAAAGCCGCGACCACCAGCACCAGGCCGAACCCACCTAGTACAACGATCGTCAACATGGCACTCACCCCCGACGCGCCGCCCGCGAGCGACGCGGTCGTTTGTCGAAACTGCCTTGCACGGCCCTTGCCGTACACCGGTGGGACGCCACCGGACTCCACTTGGTTCCGTGTAACTTCACGAAACTTTTACAGGACCACTTTTTCGTCTACAGGACCATAGTAGAGTCCGGTGGAGCGGTGTTTCTAGAGGTAGAGTTGACCTGTAGTTGTCAGTTTTCGCCCATTCCGAACCGGTACTGCGGCGGTACTGGCCGCTGTGTGCCAAGCGCCTCCTCGGCGGCCAGCCAGTAGTCGGCGAGCGGGTTCGCACCCTCCCGGACGGTGGCCAGCTGGATCCCAGCCGCCAGCAATTCATGGGCTTTCGCCGGATTTCCGGTCTCCAGCGCGTGCCGTACCCGGAGCAGCTGGATCCGCGGGTCGTCGGGCGCCTCGGCCAGCATCCGCTCCGCCCGCGGTACGTCGGAGTCGAGCGCGGCCGTGACCGCCTCCACCACCAGCGGTACCAACCGGGGCTGGAGGGCGACGGCACGCTCGTAGTAATCCAACTCGCCCGTAACTACACCGAGGTTGCGTAGAGCCCAGGCGTTGTCCCCCGACTCGCGCCACGCCGCAACGGCGCCGTCCACATCCCCGTCGTAGTGCCGCGCGACGCCCCGGTGGTACCAGACGAGCCAGTTGTCCTCAGCCGCCTCCAGCAGCTCCCGCCACGCCACCAACGTCCCATCCGGTACGTCGCCCTCCGCCGGCAGTTGCCCGTCGAGCAACGGCAGCCAGGCCAGCTCCCGCGACGTCAGGGTGTCCTGGCTGAACGGCGTACCCGCCGACACGGCCCAGCCGGTCCGCTTCAGCTCCAACGCACCCCACCCGGACCCCAACGCCAGCTGTTCCACCGGCGCAGCATCAACCACCCGCGCCCACTCCCGCTCCCGCTCCGCCAACCCACCCAGCACCGGACCCAACGCAGCAGCCCCACCTTCGCGAGCCGCCTTCCAGTCCTGGGAGTGCGCAACACCGGCGTCCATGGACAGACGTCCGTACGCTTCCAGCCAGCTCCAGGAGGTATCAGCAGGCAGCCTGAGGTGCTCCATCTGCGTCCGAGCCAACCCGGCCTGAATCTCGGCGTACCCGTCACCCGGCATCCCAGGCGCCAGCCACTCCTGCCAGCGCTTCCCACCGTCCCCCTGACCCCACACGAACAGCTTCCGCCCGCGCAGCCGCTCGGTCGACGCCTGCACCAGCCCGTCGCCGTCCCCGTCAACGGACGCGATCCACGACCCCTCCCCCGCCAGCGGCTCGAAGAAGTAGTCGATCGCCCGCGGATGCCGCATCGGGTACGTCAGGTCCGTGGTGACGTCGACCAGGTCGAGCCGGCTGCCGTACCCGAACTGCCACGCCTGCTCGGCCGGCACCAGCACCCGCCGGTCGGGAGACTGCGGTACGGCGATGTTCGACCACCAGTACGCCGGGACGTCGGCGTCGGACGGGTTCTGCAGCCGGACGCCGACGTACAGGAACTCCGAGTCCGCGGGCAGCCAGAAGTCGAGCTGGGTGACGAGGTTCCGGGTGCGTTCGAGTTCCCACAGCCGCAGGACCGGCGTACCGTCCGGGCCGTCGACGCGGGCGGCGTGCATCGGCGCGCAGGTCCCGGTCCAGTGGCCGGTGCTGCCGACGTTCCACTCGACGCCGCCGGCGAACCAGGCGTTGCGCAGCGCGAGGTTCGCGGGCTGGAACACCGGGTTGCGGTAGAGCAGCTCGGTGCCGTGGTGGACGAGCGAGTACAGCCGGCCGCCGAGGCTCGGCAGTACCGTCGCGCGGACGTGCTCGTTCTCGAGGACCAGCGCGGGCAGCGAGGTCTCGACGAGCGTGCGGTCGTACGCGTCCTGGTTGAGGCACGGCAGCGGGCTGTGCAGGCCGCCGTACTCGATGTTCGCCCGCAGGTCGGCCGGGAGCTCTGCGAGGTTCTGGACCTGGTGGAGTTCCTGCTGGGTGCGCAGCGGCGGCAACGGGTTCTCCGGACCGAGCGAAGCTGCAGGAATCACGAGGTTTTGCGCAGAAAGAGTCGTCACAGACACCATCATTTCAAACTGCACAGCTTCGCAAGTGCGCTATACATGGTCGACATGGACGCTGATGTGATCGTCGTCGGGGCAGGGCTGGCCGGGCTGGCGGCGACCGCGGAGTTGGCCGACGCGGGCCGGAAGGTGCTGCTGCTCGACCAGGAGCCGGAGGCGTCGCTCGGCGGGCAGGCGTTCTGGTCGTTCGGCGGGCTACTGTTCGTGGACTCCCCCGAGCAGCGCCGGATGGGGATCAAGGACTCCCGCGACCTCGCCCTGCAGGACTGGCTCGGCTCGGCCGGGTTCGACCGGCTGGACGACGAGGACAAGTGGGCCCGGCAGTGGGCCGAGGCGTACGTCGACTGGGCCGCCGGCGAGAAGCGCCCGTGGCTGCACGCCCAAGGTGTCCGGTTCTTCCCGGTCGTCGGCTGGGCCGAGCGCGGCGGGTACCACGCGGACGGCCACGGGAACTCCGTACCGCGCTTCCACATCACCTGGGGTACCGGGCCGGGGCTCGTCGCGCCGTTCGAGCGCCGGGTCCGCGAGGCGGTGGCGAAGGGGCTGGTCGAGTTCCGGTTCCGGCATCGGGTGGACGAGCTGACCGTGACCGGCGGCGTGGTCGACGGGGTCGCGGGCAAGGTGCTCGAGCCCAGCGACGTACCGCGGGGTGTGTCGAGCTCCCGCGTCGAGGCCGGCGACTTCGCGTTGACCGCGCAGGCCGTGATCGTCACGTCCGGCGGGATCGGCGGCAACCACGACCTCGTCCGTCAGCAGTGGCCGGCGCGGATGGGCGAACCGCCGAAGCGGATGATCAGCGGCGTACCGGCGCACGTCGACGGCCGGATGCTCGCGATCACCGAGAAGGCCGGCGGCCGGTACGTCAACCGGGACCGGATGTGGCACTACACCGAGGGCATCCAGAACTGGGACCCGATCTGGCCGCTGCACGGGATCCGGATCCTGCCCGGCCCGTCGTCGCTCTGGTTCGATGCCACCGGCAAGCGACTGCCGGTGCCGTTGTTCCCCGGGTTCGACACGTTGGGAACGCTCGAGCACATCATGCGGACCGGGTACGACTACACGTGGTTCGTGCTGACCCAGAAGATCATCGAGAAGGAGTTCGCGCTCTCCGGCCAGGAACAGAACCCGGACCTGACCGGCAAGGACATCAAGGGCGTCCTCGGCCGCGCGCGCGGCGGCGCGACACCGCCGGTCCGGGCCTTCATGGACAAGGGCGCGGACTTCGTTGTCCGCGGCAACCTTCCGGATCTGGTCCGGGGGATGAACGACCTGACCGGCGAACATCTGATCGACCTCGACGACCTCGAACGGCAGATCGTCGCCCGGGACCGGGAGCTGACCAACACGTTCACCAAGGACCTCCAGGTGACCGCACTCCGCGGCGCCCGCAACTACCGCGGCGACAAGCTGATCCGGGTCGCGCCCCCACACCGGATCCTCGACCCGAAGGCCGGCCCGCTGATCGCCGTACGACTCAACATCCTCACCCGCAAATCGCTGGGCGGCCTGCAGACCGACCTCGACTCCCGCGTACTGCGCGCCGACGGCACCCCACTCCCCGGCGTGTACGCCGCCGGGGAGGTAGCCGGCTTCGGCGGCGGCGGCGCCCACGGCTACCGCTCCCTCGAAGGAACCTTCGTCGGCGGCTGCCTCTTCACGGGCCGCACGGCGGGCCGCGCGGCCGCCGAAGCCGTCCGCTAGAACACCATCGTGAGTAGGTCGGCGAAGAGTTCCTGTTCGTCGGTCTCCAGGCCTCGGTTGGTGAACCAGGCTGCCATGTTGTGGCAGTCGCGGAGCAGGAAGTCCATGCCCTTCGGGTTGCCGACGATGTCGACCACCTGCGGGAGGTCGATCATCACGATCCGGTCCGCCTGGGCGAGGACGTTGTACGGCGAGAGGTCGCCGTGCGCAAGCCCCGCCCGGGCGAGTTCACGCATGCCGTTGCGGAGTTGCTCGAAGTACACCTCGAGCAGGTCCTTCGGCGGGCGGACCTGGGCGAGTCGGGGTGCGGCGCCGCCCTGGCCGTCGTCGATGAACTCCATCAGCAGTTCGGTGCCGTCCACCTGGACGGGGTACGGCACCGGGACGCCGGCCTTCCAGAGGCGGTTCAGCGCCTCCCATTCGGCGTACGCCCAGCCACCGGCCGCGACGCTGCGCCCGTGGGCGGACTTCTTCGCCATCGCCCGGCTGTCGCGGCTGTTCCGCGTCCGCCGGCCTTCGACGTACGACGTGCTGCGGTGGAAGGACCGGTGCTCCTCGGTGCGGTACCGCTTCGCGGCCAGCAGCGAGGACTTCGCCGGGTTGTCGCCGATGGCTTCGACGGCCCGTTCGAGCAGGAAGACGTCGGCTTCCTTGCCGGTTTTGAGGACGCCGAGCTCGGTATCGATCGCGGCCTGTTCCGTCACAACCCACTCGGGGCGTGGTTCCGGGCCGCGAGAGCCGCGCTCGACGTCCAGCCAGGTGGACCACCGCTGGTCCGTCCCCAGATTCTCGTCGATCGACTGGAACTGGAAAGTGAAGGAGTTATCGGTGAGTTCGTACTCGGGAAAAGACAACGGAGTTGCTCCTGAACCGTGAAGTGAGACTGACGCGGACATGCCGCAGCACAGTGATGGCCATCCGTCAGCCCTCCTTAGGTCCAGGCAGCGCTCGTCGCTGCTCGGCGACACAAGAATGCCCGCCCGTCGCGGGCCCCGCAACGTATTTACCGGAACTGGGATCGCGCGGTCGGGCTCAGCCGCAGTTCCTGCATCGGCTTCGCGGACCGGCAGACCAGTTCGGGCAGCACCTGCTGCTGCCAGATCCGCGACGCGGCCAGCTGCCGGCGATGCTCGTCGTACGCCGGCATCCCCGGGAACCGCGCGAACCACGCGAGCACCACCTCGTCCCGCAACGGCAGCTGCGGAAAGTTGTTCTCGGCAACCAACGTCTCGAACACCGCGACCGGCTCGGCACCGGTCGCACGCAACACCGGTACGACGTGGTCCTCGAAGTACTCGACGAACCCGTCGTCCGCGGCGCCGCGGTGGTGGACCGCGCCGGCGATCACCGACGCCGTGTCGCCGGAGCGCGGAGCGTCGAGCGCCGGGTACGACGGCCCGAGGCGGACCGGCTTCAGCAGCAGCGCGTTGTCGGAGTCGATCATCGTCGCGTTCGCGGCCGCCGAGTGCGCGCGCCAGACCGGGCCGTAGTAGAAGGCGTTCAGCGCGTCCGCCCGCGCCGGCAGGTCGCGGAAGCCGCGGATCCAGACGAACCGGTCCGGGTCGTCGAGATCCCGGAACTGGCCGGCGATGTGCATCCCGGTGGCTTCCTGCCCGTCCACGAAGTACGTGTCGAACAGGTCGATCAAGGTGTCACGCTGCCCGGGATGCAGCGTGTACTGGCGCAAGTCCGCAACGGCGCAGCACTCGTTCATGGTGAGAACCAAACCATCGAAACCTGACAGTTACTGTCAGGCGACAGTCGTTTGAAACACCCGTAACAGCCTCGGACTTGAAAGCGCTCCGGGAGTTTGATCTGGTGGAGGCAGTGGTCGAGCCCCCTGCCACGAGCCTGCACGACGACACGACGAGGTATCTCCCGTGACGATCGCAGCAACCGAAGAATCCAAGCAAAGCATCGCCGACGCCACCCACGAGCTGCTGCTCGAGGCGGACAGCGTCCCCGATCCCCGGCACCAGGCCTGCCTCGAGCAGGTCGTCCTGCTGAACGCGCCGGTGGCCCGCTCGATCGCCTCCCGGTACCGCAGCAAGGGGGTCGACGCCGACGACCTCGAACAGGTCGCGTACCTCGGCCTGGTGAAGGCCGCCAACGGCTACCGGCTCGACGCGGCGACGGCGTTCCTGTCGTACGCCGTACCGACCATCCGCGGCGAGCTGAAACGGTACTTCCGGGACTGCGCGTGGACGATCCGCCCGCCGCGGCGGGTGCAGGAGATGCAGGGCAGCATCGCGGCCGCCGAACCGGAACTGATCCAGCGGCTCGGTCATGTGCCGAGCGACGAGGAGACCGCGGCGGCGCTCGGCACCGATCCGTCCGAGGTCGCGGAGGCCGCGTCGGTGCGCGGCTGCTTCAGCACGCTGTCGCTGGACGCGCCCGGTGCGGCCGAGGGCGGGACCAGCCTGCTGGAGACGGTCGCCGACGCCGAGGCCGGGTACGACCTGGTCGAGGACGTGCACCGGCTGACGCCGGCGGTGTCGTGCCTGGGCGACCGGGACAAGCGGATCCTGCAGCTGCGGTTCTGCAACGGGTTCACGCAGGAGGAGATCGGGCACGAGCTCGGCGTCAGCCAGATGCAGGTCTCCCGGCTGCTCCGCGGCATCCTCGAGACGCTCCGCTCCGAACTTGCCGAGGCCGTACCGAAGAACGACTAACCCACACCGAACAACGCATAGCCGACACGAACCCGCCCCCGCACCTCCCGCACCCCCACACCTCCGCACCCCGCACCTCCCGCACCTCCGCACCCCGCACCTCCCGCACGCCCGCTCCCCGCGCCCAGCGCGCAGCGCCTGGGCACGCGGTGTCTCCCGTTTGAGGGGTTCACCTCTCAGATGGCGGGTTCAGCACTCGCATGCAGGCTGCTAACCAGCCATCTCGGAGGTGAACCCGGCACGCGGATCGGCGCGTAGGCCTCCGCCGATCCTGCGGTAGCGTCGCGGTGTGGACTTCGAGGAGGCGGCGGACGCGGTGTACGCGGCGCCGGCGGCCGAATTCATTGCTACTCGCAACGAGCTGGCCAAGCAGCTGAAGGCCGCCGGCGACCCGCTCGGGTCGACCCGGCTGAAGGCGCTGCGCAAGCCGACGGTCGCGGCCTGGATCGCGAACCTGGTGGCGCGGGAGCTGCCGGAGCAGGTCGACGATCTGCTGGCGCTTGGGGACGAGTTCCGCGAGGCGACAGCTGACCTGGACGGCGACCGGCTGCGCGAGCTGACGCCGCGGCGGCACCAGTTGCTGGACCAGCTGGCGAAGGACGCCGGTCGGCTGGCTGGTGATGCCGGGCAAAAGATCAGCGCTGATGTCGCGACGAAGCTGCGGGAGACGCTCGACGCCGCGCTGGTCGATCCGGCGGCTGGGGATGCTGTTCGCGAGGGGCGGTTGAGCAGCGCGCTGCGACACGTCGGCTTCGGCGTCGTCGACGAGAACGGCGAGCCGTCGAACGTCACCCCCCTCACCGACGACCGCCGCCGCGCGGCGGCGGACCGCCGCCACACCCACCAGGAAACAAACGGAGCACGTGGCGCACGCGGTGCGGGTAATGCGGGCGGAGCGGACGGCGCGGGCGGGACAGGTGGCGCGGGCGGCGCGGATGCACCAGGCGCCGCAGGCGGCGCGCGCGGCCCGGCTGGAGCAGGCGGCGCGGCTGGAGCAGGCGGCGCGGGCGGCGCAGGCGCGGGTGGAGTGGGTGCGGGCGCGCTGGTGGAGGATGCCGGGGTAGGGGCGGAGGAGCGGCGGGCGGCTGCGGAGCGGGAGCGAGAGGAACGGGAGCGGCGGGAGCGGGAGGAGCGCGAGCAGGCGGAGCGGGAGGCGGCTGCCAAGGCGGAGGCTAAGCGGGCGTTCGAGGATGCGGTCGCCAGCGCGCAGGACGCGGAGGCGAAGGTTGAGGAGCTCGACAAGCGGCTGGACGACGCGCGGGATGCACTCTCCGAGGCGCAGGCTCTCGTACATCAGCTCGGCACGGAGCTGGACGAAGCGCGGCGCGTCGCGCGCGACGCGCAGAAGCACAGCCGCGAGGCCCGCAAGCACTACAACCGCTTGTAACTAGAGCCGCTTGTAACTAGAGCCGCTTGTAACTACAGCCGCTTGTAACTACAGCTGGTTGTAGTTACTCGCCGGGGACAGGTAGTAGGTAGCGGCTGGGGTTGGCGGGGGCGCCTGCGTCTAGCCAGCGGTGGAAGCCGGTGGGGTTTCGGCGTTCGAACTCGTCCAGGCAGATCCGTCGTACCTCGGCGACTGCCTGCCGGTCGCGAGGCCCGGCGCCCTGCGCCAGCTGGGTAGCTGTCTCCGACCAGACGCCGCACAGTTCGGCGATCGACAGTGGGCATTGCAGTGACGCGATCAGCTGCTCGTCCTCCGCCAGCTGCGCGTCAGTCAACCGCTCGAGCCGCCGCTGCCGCCGCGACTTCGCCACCACCCGCCGCGGCCGTCGATCCGGTACGGCGAGGTCGATCACCACGAACACCGCAGCAAGAACCAGCGCCGCCGTCACACCCAGTGCTCCCCAGGCGAGCAACCGCACCATCCCGGGCAGGCACAACACCGCACCTGCCGCCGTCGCCGCGACCAGCGCCGCCGAGCCGTATGGCGCTTCCTCGGTCACGTGCCGTACCACCGCGGCCAGCGGCCAGACCAGCACGAACACCACGACGAGCAGTACCGACGCGGCCAGCGGGCCGAGCAGCAGCACGCCGGCCATCGCCCCGGCGGTCCCGACTCCGAGACCGGCCGCGACTCCCACCCGCCTTACCACCCGCGAAAGGTGCATCACCACAGCTCACTCACCGTCACCACACCCCACAGAGTCCCCTCGCCGAGTGAACGAACAGCCGGTCACCCCGGTTCCCCGCGTGACCTGTTCAACGCGTGGTCGCTGCTGTCATCGGCGCCGTCTTCCCGGATCATGGTTGAAATGAGGACCTTCGCCGAACGCGTCCGCGGCCTCGCCCCGGCCCGGTGGGAGCACGACGCAGAGCTGCTCCGCGGCCTGTACGACGCTCAGCTCGGCAGCCGGCATGCAGACCTGGCCGCCCGTTGGATGCAGTCCCAGGGAACCGGCTTCTACACGATCGGCTCGGCCGGCCACGAGGGCAACGCGGCGGTCGCCGCCGCCCTGCAGCCGACCGACCCGGCGCTGCTGCACTACCGCTCCGGCGCGTTCTACCTGACCCGCGCGGCGCAGTGCGGCTCCAAGGAGGGACTGCGGGACATCCTGCTCGGCGTCGCCGCGGCGACCACCGAGCCGATCGCGGGCGGCCGGCACAAGGTGTTCGGCCGGCACGAGCTGTCGGTGATCCCGCAGACGTCGACGATCGCGTCGCACCTGCCGCGCGCGATGGGCGTCGCGTTCTCGATGAACCGGTCGCACAAGCTCGGCGTACCGTCACCGTGGCCGGACGACGCGATCGTGGTGACGAGTTTCGGCGACGCATCCGCGAACCACTCGACTGCGACCGGTGCGATCAACGCCGCGCTGCACGCGTCGTACCAGGGCCTGCCGATGCCGTTGCTGCTGGTCTGCGAGGACAACGGGATCGGGATCAGCGTGCGTACCCCGGACGGCTGGATCCGCCAGGCGTACGGTTCCCGTCCCGGCCTGCGGTACTTCGACGCGGACGGCACCGACCTGGACGCGGCGCTCTCGATGGCGACCGAGGCGGCGACGTTCGTACGGCGGAACCGGCGCCCGGCGTTCCTCCGGCTGCGGACTGTCCGCCTGCTCGGCCACGCGGGCTCCGACGTGGAAACGGCGTACCGCTCCGCCGCCGAGCTGGCCGCGGACGAGGAGCTGGACCCGCTGCTCGGTACGGCGCGCTATCTGCTCGGCTCGGGCTACACCGTGGACGAGATCGTCGAGCTGTACGAGGACAAGCAGGCCGAGGCGCTCCGGATCGCGGCCGAGGTCGCGGGTCTCCCCCAGCTGACCGACGCCGCGGCGATCGCCGCGCCGCTGCGTTTCCCACCGGCGGACGTGGTGGCCGAGGCCCTCCGACGCCCCCGGCCGACCGCGGAACGGCTGACGCTCAGCCAGTCGATCAACCGTGCCCTGAGCGACGTACTGAGTTCGTACCCGCAGGCGATGGTCTTCGGCGAGGACGTCGGCCGTAAGGGCGGGGTGTACGGCGTGACGCGTGGGCTGCAGAAGGCGTACGGGCCGGCCCGCGTGTTCGACACGCTCCTCGACGAGCAGTCGATCCTCGGGCTCGCGCTGGGCGCGGGCGTCTCCGGGCTGCTGCCGATCCCGGAGATCCAGTACCTCGCGTACCTGCACAACGCCGAGGACCAGCTGCGCGGCGAGGCGGCGTCGCTGAAGTTCTTCTCGCAGGAGCAGTACGCGAACCCGATGGTGCTGCGGATCGCCGGGTACGGGTACCAGAAAGGCTTCGGCGGGCACTTCCACAACGACGACGCGATCGGCGTATTGCGGGACATCCCGGGCGTGGTGATCGCGTCACCGTCGCGGCCCGACGACGCGGCCGGGATGCTGCACACGTGCGTGGCCGCGGCCCGGGCGACCGGTGCGGTGAGCGTGTTCCTGGAGCCGATCGCGCTCTACCACCGGCGGGACCTGTACGCCGACGGCGACGAGCAGTGGCTGGCGCCGTACGCCGGCGAGCCGGTGCCGATCGGGCGCGGCCGGACGTACGGCGACGGGACCGGGCTGACGATCGTGACGTTCGGGAACGGCGTACCGATGAGCCTCCGGGTGGCCGCGCGGGTGCCGGGGATCCGGGTGCTGGACCTGCGCTGGCTGGCGCCGCTGCCGGTCGAGGATCTGTTGCGCGAGGCAAACATCACCGGGAAGGTGCTGGTCGCCGACGAGACCCGCCGGTCCGGCGGGGTGTCCGAGGGCGTGCTGGCCACGCTGATCGACCACGGGTACGCCGGCCGGCTGGCGCGGGTGACGAGCTACGACTCGTACGTGCCGCTGGGCGCGGCCGCGCACGAAGTACTGCTCAGCGAGCAGACCATCGAGAACGCCGCGCGCGAGCTGCTCAGCTGAAAAGGCGCTGCCAGAAGGACTTCTTCTTCGCCGCGGGCTGCGGTTGCTCGACCGGCGCGGCGGTGCGGGCCGGGCGTTCCATCCGCCACTGGGCGATCACGGCGTCCTCGTTGACCGGGCCGGTCGGGACGACCGGGCCGGTGGTGTCGCGGATCGCGCGCCGGATCCGGCTGTTCAGATCGGTCAGGTACTCGCGGACCTCGGACTCGCGGCGCATCCCGCGGACCTTCTCGTGCAGCTGCTGCTTCTCCTTGCGGAGCTGCATCGCGGACGGCAGCAGTGCGTCGGTCTCGATGTTCTCCCGGCGGATGAAGTCCTTCACCCACCAGTCCGGGTCGTGGCCCTCGGCCAGCCGCAGTGGTTTCCCGGCGTGCGCCAGGTTGTCGAAGTCGCCCGCGTTCTCGGCCCGCTTGATCTGGGCCTCGACCCAATCCTGGGGCTTCATGCCCGGTGGCTTGCGCTCGGTCATGGTCCGCACCTCACCTTGGAGTTGCCTGTGAATTTCAGCGTACAAGTTTGTGAATGCAATCACAAGGCATACTCGGAAGTGTGCAGCTGACCGACGAAGAGATCTCGGCGATGACGCCGGCCGAGCGGCGGGACCTGATCCTGCGGCTCGCGCCGCGGCCGGGCGGGATGCCGTCCCGGCGGACGATCGAGCGGATCCGCAAGTGGCGGACCGTGCTGGTGCTGGCCTGCGCGGCCGTCCTGGTCCCGTGGACGGTGTACCTGGCGCTCACCCTGCCCGACCACTACGTCGCCCGGAACTGGGGCGCGACCTGGGTCGGCTTCGACATCCTGCTGCTGACCATGCTGCTCCTGACCGCGATCGGCGGCTGGAAGCGCAAGCAGTTCGTGTTCCCGACCGCGTTCGCGTCCGGCGTGCTGCTGATCTGCGACGCCTGGGTGGACGTGATGACCAGCCAGCGCGGCGACGACCTCACCCAGGCACTGCTCAGCGCCCTCCTTGTCGAACTCCCACTGGCCTTCGTCCTGATCGCCGGCCCACTGCGGCTGCTCCGCTACATCGCCGTCCGGCACGGCATGATCCAGGCCGACTCGCACTTCTGGCGGATGCCGATCCCGATCGCCGACCTGTACTCCGACCACAAGGTCCCGCCGCCGGCCTCGCTCAGTTGACGACGGCGCCGGCGGTGAGGTTGAGGGCGGTGCCGGTGAAGGAGGCGGCGTGGTCGGAGGCCGCGAAGGTGGCTGCTGCGACGACGTCGGCCAGGGTTGCCGCACGGTTGAGCATGGTGGCGGCGGCGGTGCGCTCGGCCACTGCGCGGCGGAAGTCCTCGGGGTAGGAGTCCGGGTTGGACTCCGGGATGCCGTTCGTCTGCAGGGTGAGGACGCGGATACCGTGCGGGCCGAGTTCCCGCGCGAGGCTGCGGCGTAGTGCCTCGACGGCGCCGAATCCGACCTGGAAACCGCCGAGGTTCGCGGCCGGGTCGCCGTACCCGCCGAAGGTGAGGATCACGCCGGAGCGCTGCTCGATCATCCGCCGGGCGGCGGCGCGGGACGTCAGGTAGAAGGTGCGCAGCATGTTCCGCACCGGCTCCTCGACATCGGCGAGAGACATGTCGACCAGCGGCGTACCGAAGTATTGCTTGTGGCCGATCAGGTTGAACGAGATGTCGATCCGGTCGAGTACGGCGGCGTGCCGGTCGACGGACTGCTCGTCGAGGGCGTCGACGACGGCGGCCTCGGCCTTGCCGCCCGCGGAGCGGATCTCGGCGGCGAGTGCTTCGAGGGTTTCGGGAGTACGGCCGGCCACGTGGACGGTCGCGCCTTCCCGAGCGAATCCGCGGGCGACGGCGCCGCCGATCGGGCCGGTCGCGCCGTACACGACGGCTTGTTTTCCGGTGAGCATCATGAGGTGGCCTCCAGTTCGGTGACGAGGTCGGCCAGCTGTTGCATGGACGCGCGGATGCCGCGGTCCATGCCGCCGTCGACGTACAGGTCCCGGTCCTCGACCGCGAAGAACACGGTCCGCTGGGTGAGGGTGGTGACCCCGCCGGCCTCGTCGAAGGTGATCAGGTTCAGGTAGACGGTGCCGGGCGCCTGGTCGAACTCGTACGTCTGCACGATCCGTTCCGGCGTCGGCTCGCCGTGATACAGCCCGTGGAACGCGTAGCCCTTGCCCGCGGCGTCGTAGTGCGTGAAGCGCCAGCGGCCGCCGTGCCGCGGGTCGAGCTGGTTGACGACGAGCTCGAATCCGGCCGGGCCCAGCCAGCGTTTCACCAGGTCGGGCTCGGTGTACGCGCGGAACAGCAGCTCCCGCGGCGCGTTGAACTCCCGGACGATGACGACCTGCGGCGAGCCGGGCTCGGCGATGATCTTCACAGGTCCTCCAGCAGGTCGTCGAGGCGGTCGAAGCTCTCCGCCCAGTAGGCGCGGTAGTCCATCAGCCAGCCGGCCGCGGTCCGCAGCGGCTCGGCCTCGAGGTGGCTGAGCCGCGCGGTCGCCCGTTGCGAGCGGCTGATCAGCCCGGCCTGCTCGAGCACCTTCAGGTGCTTGGACACGGCCGGCTGCGACATGCTGAACGGCGCCGCGAGCTCCGCGACGGTGGCGTCGCCGCCCTTCAGCCGGGTCAGGATCGCGCGTCGGGTCGGATCGGCGAGTGCCGCGAACACACCGGTCAATCCATCTTCATAACCTAATGGTTTTGAAACCATGTGGTTAAGGATGACCAGCTCTCGACGCTCTTGTCAAGAGAACCGGAAGTGAGGTTAGGCTTACCTACATGATTCCGCCCCGCCTTCGACTGGTCGCGGCTCTTGCGATCGCCGTGCTCGCCCTCGGTGCCTGCAGCAAGGACGCCACCACGAACTCCGCCGCGAGTACCGGCGACACCGCGGGCTTCCCCGTCACCGTCGACCACCTGTTCGGCTCGACCACGATCAAGGCCAAGCCGCAGCGGGTGGTAACGCTCGGCGGCGGGGACATGGAGGCGTCGATCGCGCTCGGCGTCGTCCCGGTCGCAGGCGCCGACTGGTTCGGGAACACGAACCTGCGCGGCTGGGTGAAGTCCGCGCTCGGCGACCGCCCGGCGCCGAAGCTGATCAACGCCTCGGAGCCGAAGTACGAGGAGATCGCGGCGCTGCAGCCGGACCTGATCGTGTACGTGAACACGATCAATGACAAGTTGCAGTTCGAGACGCTGAACGCGATCGCGCCGACGATCGCCGCACCGGCCGGCACCAAGAACGTGTACGGCGTGCCGTGGCAGGACCAGGTCCGCGAGATCGCGAAGGCGACCGGGACGACGGCCGCCGGCGAGCAGGTCGTCAAGGACACCGAGAAGCTGGTCACCGACACCGCGAAGGCGAACCCGGAGTTCGCCGGCAAGGTGATTACCGCGGGCGTGTACTCGGCGAACAGCCTGAACGCATGGCTGCCGTCCGACCCACGGATGCGGCTGCTGACCTCGCTCGGCTTCAAGACCAACCCGCAGGTCGACGCGATGGACAACGGCGACTTCTACGTGAAGATCTCGCCGGAGCTGACGCCGAAGCTGAACGCCGACGTGATCTTCATGGCCGCGCTGGACAGCTCGGGCACGCTCGATCCCGCGGTCGTCAACGACAAGCTGTTCAACGCGTTGCCCGCGGTCAAGGCCGGGCACATCGCGTACTGGGGCGGCGCGCCGGTGATCAACACCGGGACGCCGAGCGGCGAGTTCTCCAGCGCGATGTCGATCGGCGGACCGCTCGGGATCAAGTACGCGCTGCCGCAGCTGGCCCCGATGCTGAAGAAGGCCCTATAGCACCTCTGCGAGGATCCTGGTCAGGTCCTCGCCGAACGGACGATCGGCGTCGATCGGCGGTACGACGGCGTCGACCGCCTCGATCAGCGGTTGCAGGCCCGGTGGGACGGGGCGTTCGGAGAGCGCGAAGGCCTGGCGTACGGCGAGGAGTTCGCAGGCGGTGGTGTCGCGCGTGAGCCGGATCGCCTCGGCCAGGTTGCCGACGGCCTCCCAGGAGAACGTCTGGACGTCCTCCTGACCGTTGGACGTCTCCGCCGTACTGATTGCCGTGGGCAATGTCAGACGGCGGAGCCGGTGCGCGGTCGCGACGGCGCGTTTGTGGACCGCGACCAGGCCGGCCTGCGGTCCGGGGTCGCGGGCGAGCTGCGGCTGCAGGCCGGTGACCTTCGGGTCGAGCAGCCGATGCAGGCGAGCGGTCGACACCTCGGCGGCATGCGCGAGGGCCGCGGTCAGGTGGTCGCAGTACGCCGTGAGGTCGAGGCCGTGGAAGCCTGCCGTGCCGACGAACTCGCCGTCCAGGTACGCGGGTGAATCGGTGACGCCGCCGAACGCCCGCTCCACGGCGTCGTCGAGCTGCTGGACGGAGCGCCGTACGTGCGCGACCACATGTCCGGCCACCCGGAACGAGACCGGCGACTGGAGGCTGCGCGGCTCCGGTTCGGGACCTGCCAGGTCGCGGAGGCTGGTGAGCTCGGCGGCCAGTACGTCGTCGCCGCGGCCGACGGGAGGCTGGTACGGATCGCGGTTCGCGCCGATGACCGCGATCGCGCCGGCGGACACCGCGGTGAGGTGATCCGCCAGCCGACGCACCCGGCCGGCGTGCAGCGCGGCGCGGCCGGTGGCGCCGGGAATGCCTGCCAGTAAGGCGATTCCTTCCTTCGGCCCGGGGTCGAGCGATGCAAAGGCGTGGGCGAGCGGGATGATCTCGCCGGCCGATCCGGCGCCCTCGGCGGGGATATCCGGAGTGTCACCACTGTTGATCAGGGCAACCAACTGGTGGATCAGGTCGACCGACACGGCCGCGTCGCCGGTGAGGAAGGTGCGGAGCCGGCCGATCAGGACCGCGCGGGCCTCGTCGGGTGGCAGCCAGGGCGGGCCGCCGACGGCGCGGCCGCGGAGGAGGTTGCGCTGGTGGCGGCGCTGCTCGTCCTCGGTCAGCCGGACCTTGCTGAGGTTGCCCATGCCGGTGTTCACGCCGTACACGGGGTCGCCGGACGTGAGGGTGTGGAGGGCATCGGCGCGGATGCCGGCCAGGCGGTCCAGGAGGGCGGGCGCCAGCTCGATCGGATCGGTGCCGGCGGGGTCCAACTCGCTCGGTTCGTTGATCATCAGTGGAACCGCAGCATCGTGCCGGCGTCGGCGGCCTCGGCGCGGCGGAGGATCAGGTGCGCGATCGCGACGTCCAGCAGGGACAGGCCGCGATGCCAGAACAGCGTGCGTTCGACCGGGGTCTCGCGGCCGGGCTTGCGGCCCGCGACGATCTCCCCGATCTCGGCGTACAGGGAGTCCTGCGACAGCCGGCCGGTGTCGACGTGCCGGCGGAGCGATCCGAAGCGGCCGGACTGCGCCTCGCGCCAGTCGTCGACGACGACCTTGTCCATCACGTCCAGCAGGTCCAGCTCGACCGCGGAGATCGTCCCGTACGGTACGACGAACGCGCCGGGCCGGACCGCCGCCGTCCGCAGCAGCGGCTCGGGTTCGGTCAGGCGAGTGGCCTCGACGAGTACGTCGGCGCCGTCGAAGGCCTCCGCCGCGGATTCGCACACCCGGATCGGCGTCGACAGTTCCGCGGCCAGGTCGGCGGCGAACTTCTCCCGGGACTCCGGCCGCGCGGACGTCACCCGGATCTCGTCGAGGTCGAGCAGGTCGTCGAGCATGGTCACGTTCCACCACGCCGTACCCCGGGCGCCCGCGTGCGCGAGGACCTTGCTGTCCCGGCGGGCCAGGTGCCGGGCGCCGACGGTCGTCATCGCGCCGGTCCGGGCCGCGGTGATCATGGTCGCGTCCAGCACCGCGAGCGGTACGCCGGTGGTCGGGTCGAACAAGGTCGCCATCGCGAGCTCGCTGGGCAGGCCCTTCAGGTAGTTCGGGACGAAGTCGCCGACCACCTTCACGCCGCTGATCCCGTGCTCGCCGAGCCCGTCGAGATGGCCGCGCAGGACGTTGAAGTGCCCGATGCCGCCGTTGTCCGGGGTGAGGTGCACGCGCGGCTCGAACGCGGTCCGGCCCTCGCCGTGCTCACGGACCGCCTCCTCGACGGCGTCGACGATCTCCAGCCGGGTGAGGCCGAGTGCGCCGATGTCCGGACCGCTCAGGAAACGCAGCCAGATTCCCTCGGACACACAGGCTCCTTCGGTTGCCGTCGATCGATACTTAAGTCTCGCGCGCGCACGTTACGTTCGAGGCATGGGGTCGACGACAGGTACGCCGGGCAGCCCGAACAACACCGTGATCGGGCACTCGGCCGCGGACAAGGCGGTGCTGTTCGGCGGGCTGCCGGTTGCCGGGCTCGTGCTCGGCTTCTTCCTGCCGCGGATCGCGCACTGGGCCGGCGGGCACGAGTGGGTGCCGTTCCAGGGACCGCTGCGGCTGATCGCCGCGTGGGACAGCTGGTGGGTGGTGGCGATCTGCGTCGCCGTCGGCCTGGTCGCGGGCGTCGTACTGGCCGCGATGGCGCTGGACGACACGCTGCGGATCACGATCAGCAACCGGTCCGTGGAGTTCCTGAAGCACCAGAAGACCGTGGCGGTGCCGCGGGAGAAGGTGTCGGTGGCGTTCCTGGAGGGCAAGGAGATCGTCCTGCAGGACGCGAGCTCGCGGGAGCTGGCGCGCGAGAAGCACGACCAGTTCAAGTCCGAGACGCCGAAGATCGCGGCCGCGTTCCGGGCGCACGGGTACCCGTGGTCCGAGGCGGGCGACCCGCACGAGGCGGACTTCCGTCGCTGGATCGAGGACGACCCGGATCTGCCGCCGGCGGTGAACGCGATCCTCAAGGTCCGTTCGAAGGCCTTCGACGACGGCGACAAGGGCAAGGCCGACCTCCGCGAACTCCGCGACGAGCTGACCCACCTCGGCTACACGGTGAAGGACAAAGACAAGAAGCAGTACTGGAGGGTCTGATACAGCGGCGGGGTGTGGATGGATGACGCGTTCAAGCATCCAGTAAGTGGAGGACGGCTTCGGCGTACGCCTGTTCGGCGTCTGCGGCTTCGTGGGTGCTGCCGGTGAGGGTGATGCGGTAGCCGTCGGGGGTTGCTTCGAGGGAGTGGAAGTGGGGGCCGAGCAAGGCGCGGAGCTGCTCCTCGCGGGGTAGCCAGATCACCTCACGTTGCTCGATGCTGTCCAGGGCCCACTCCGTGGTGCCGTTGAAGCCGATCACCTTGCTGCCCTGGTAGTCGTGCACCTCGACGGTCATGTCGCTCACCACGAACACGTCGTCGTCCATGTCCCGGTCCGGGACCACGAACCGGTCCCCGGCGCCGGGGGTCCACAGCACCCCGGCTTTGCGCAGTCGTCCGGCCTGCTCGATCGTGATCACGCTTCCATCCTCCCCACGGCACGCAAATACCGCAGGTCCGCGCGAGCCGCCACCACCGAAGAGGTCACGCCAAGGCGTGGAGCCGTCGCAAGCGTCGTCCCGTGGGGTGCTGGGCAAGGCGGAGGAGGGAGGCAGGACGGAGTCCTGTCGACCGACGACAACGCCGCCCAGGGCCCCGCGGGGCGGCGCGCAGCAGGCTCCACGCCTTGGCGTGACCTCTTGAATGCGACTCGCGCGCGGACTGTTCAGTACCCGGATCAGCGGTGCAGGGCGGTCCGGAGCTCCTCGGCGCGGCGGGCGATCCGGTCCCGGCACTCGGTGGTCAGCGGCAGGTCGACCAGCGCCGTCGCCTGCAGGTGGCTGAGCCCGAACTCGGCGCGCAGCCGGCGGACGACGGCCGGGCGGTCGGCGGCGGAGCGCAGTACCACTGCCACCTCGTCGCGGCGCTCGAAGGCGGCCAGGATGCCGTCGTAGATCTCCAGCTGGGTGTACGCGGACCGGTCCGGCTCCGCCATCGTCTGCTCTGTCTTGTCGCTGGTCCGGATCACCTGCCGCCACAGGGCGGGGACGGCGAGCCGGGCGCGGGTGTAGCGCCGGGTCAAGGGCTGTGCGTAGGTCATCGTCATCTCGGTATTCCCCCAAGTAGTCAGTCTGTTGCGGCCACCGCGTGTGGTTCACGCGGCGGGCATTTCGTCCCTGGCGTGGTGATCGCCTCGAAGTGCCAGGGTTCGTTGTCGTACCGGCGGCAGATGCCGTACCGCCAGCCGTTCTTGTCCAGCCACGTCATCGCGGCCGCCGGAGCGATGTCGACGGCCTTGCCGAGCACGTGGGCGGAGTACTTCGGGGGCAGCACCCAGCGGGTCGCCGCCTTGTACGAGCCGTACTTCTCGATCGCCTCGTTCAGCAGCCGCTGCTGTTTCGAGGCGCTGCGCTTGCCGGAGTTGATCCGGATCGGCACCCCGGCCGCCTCCGCCGCCGCGAACGCCTTCTTCAGCCGGGCCTCGAGCTTCGGGGACAGCGCGTCGATGTCCTCCTCGCGCGGCACCTGCGTCGGCTTTTTCGTCGGCTTCTTGGTCGGCTTGTCCGCCGGGGTCGTGGTGGGCGGCGTCTTCGTCGTACGGCGGGGCGTCGGGGTGCTGGTCGGCACCGCCGTCGTGGCCGGGACGCTGTACGCCGGCGCGCTCTCGGTCGACACCACCGGCACCTTGTCGGCGCCGAGGCCGAGGGCGTCGCCGACCTGCTGGTGCCAGACCAGCAAGGACCCGACCACCGCAACGACCCCGACACCACCGATCACGGACAGCAATCGGCGCCCCTTGGGCCGGTCGGGCGGGTGGTCCTCGGTCATGGGGTACAGCCTTTCGTGGTCAGGGCGGTCGACGCATCCGTCCCAGGGACCGTCCTGCGGCCCTATCTGTAGCCCCTGAGTATCAGTTCGGACGCCGAGCCTCCTCCAAAAGTTGGAGAGAACGCCCCTCCGGCGAGATGAAGCTTCGGCAAACAGCAGTTCACTACGCTGGGCGACGTGATGGGACTGTGGCGGCGGATGACGCAGGGGCAGCAGGATCTGCTATTGGCTGCGGTCGTCGGGCTGGTCTGGTTCGTGGCGCTGAACCTGATCAACGGGACCTGGTTGCGGCCGCACAACCCGGCGGTGTCCGTGGTCACCGGGGCGTTCCTGGTCGCCACGATCGCGTTCGCGCGGCGGATCCCGCGGACCATGCTGGTGATCGTCTCCGCGCTGTACCCGTTCATGTACGCCGCGGTCGGCACCGGGCTGGCCGCGCAGCTCGGGCTGACGATCTTCGGGCAGCCCGAGATCAGCGACGCCGCCCTGCAGTCGGAGATCCACCTGGTCCCGCTGCTGGTGGTCGGGTACCTCGCCGCGTCGGCCGGCGTACGGCGGTTCACCTGCCTGTTCTTCACGATGGGCAGCCTCGCCGGGTTGATGATCGGCCTGCCGACCGTGGTCGCGATCGTCCTCAGCCACGTCAACCGCGCGGTACTGCAGGGCCCGCGGTACAAGGCCCTCCCCCGCGACGTCGGCAGCCTCTACACCTACATCGACATCTCACTGTTCGTGTTCGCCGAGGCACTGATCTGCGGGATGGTGCTGCTCGGCGCGGACACCCGGCGGCGCCGCAAGTCGGTCGCCCTGCTCGAGCAGCGGAACGCCGAACTCGTCCGGCTGCGTGCGGTCGAGGCCGAGCGGGCCGCGGTCGCGGAGCGGACCCGGATCGCCCGCGACCTGCACGACGTGATCTCGCACCACGTCAGCGCGGTCGTGATCCGGGCGCAGGCCGCGGACCGGGTCGCCGACCAGCGTCCCGAAGTACTGCGGGAGGCGATCCGCTGGATCATTGCCAGCGGCAAGGAGGCGCTGACCGCGATGCGCGAGACCGTCCGGGTGCTGAACACCGCCTCGCCGCAGATCGCCGGCGACACCGGTTCGGGCGGCGGGACCGCGCCGGTGCCGGACCTGGCCGACGTGGCGCGGATGGGTGAGCGGCTGAAGGCGGTCGGCATCGACGTGACGATGGTGCTCCCGCCCCGGCAGCGGCAGCTGACCTCCGCGACCGACCTGACCGCGGTACGGATCATCCAGGAGGCGCTGACCAACGTGATGGTGCACGCGAAGGCGTCCGCGGCGCGGGTGACCTGGCAGAGTGGACCGCAGGGCGAGCTGCTGACCATCGACGACAACGGGAACGGCGGCCCGCCGCCGGTGAACGTACTGGAGACGGCGCGCCGCAAGGAAAGCGGTCGCGGCAACGGACTGATCGGGATGCGGGAACGGGCCACAGCGGTCGGCGGAACCCTCGCCGTCGCGGCCGGCCCCCTGGGTGGATGGAGAGTGCAGGCATGGCTGCCGCCGCAGAAGTGAGCGAGCCGATCCGGATCCTCGTCGCGGACGACCAGGGTGTGATCCGGATGGGCCTGGCGATGATCCTCGACCACGAGCCGGACCTGACCACGGTCGCACAGGCCGAGAACGGCGAGGAGGCGCTCCGGCTGATCGACCGGTACGACCCGGACGTGGTGCTGATGGACATCCGGATGCCGGTGATGGACGGACTGGTGGCGACCGAGCGGATCACCGCGGCGAACCGGGCGGCCGGGCGGGCGCGGCCCGCCGTACTGGTGCTGACCACCTTCGACGACGAGGCGTACGTGCTGGCGGCGGTCCGGGCCGGGGCGTCCGGGTTCCTGCTGAAGGACACGGACCCGGATCTGCTGGTGTCGGCCGTCCGCGCGGTGCACCGGGGCGACTCGCTCGTCGACCCGGCGTCGACGCGGGTGCTGCTGGAACGCTGCATGGAGCTGGAACGCCAGGTCGACGGCGGTCCGTCGGTTGCCGCGCCGGCGCAGCCTGATCCGCGGTGGGTCGGGCTGCTGGCGCAGCTGAGCGAACGCGAGCGGGAGATCCTGGTCTGGATGGCCCGCGGGCTGTCGAACCGGGACCTGGCGACGAAGCTGTTCGTGAGCGAGACGACGGTGAAGACGCACGTCAGCTCGGTGCTGTCCAAGCTCGGGCTGTCGAGCCGGGTCCAGGCGGTGGTGGTCGCGTACGAGGCCGGCGTGGTCCGGCCCGGCGAGGCGGACGTGCGCTGGGAGTCCTAGAGGAACAGCCAGGCGGCCACGGCGGCAGCGACGAGCAGCAGTACTACGGTCACGATCTGGCTGAGCGCCGACGCCTTTCGGCGTTGCGGCAAGAAGTCCCCGGTCATGATTCCAGAGTGCGTCGCGGGGACGCCGTACCCATCGGCCGTCAGGATGGTTCCGGTCTACTACCTGAGGATGACCGGCCGCGCCTTTCGTAGGCTTGGGCGGTGAACGCCACCGTCCTGAGCCGTCGTCAGTTGAACCGTGCGCTGCTCCAGCGGCAGCAGTTGCTGCACCGGGAGCCCGGGACCAGCGCCGAGCTGATCGAGCGGCTGGTGGGGCTCCAGGCGCAGGCGCCGCTGGCGGCGTACGTCGCCTTGTGGTCGCGGCTGGAGAACTTCGACCCGGCCGAACTGGCAGCGCTGATGACGGACCGGCGGGCGGTGCGGGCTTCGTTGATGCGGGCCACGATCCACCTGGTCACCGCCGAGGACTGCCTGCGGCTGTGGCGGCTCGTCCACCCGGTCGCCGACCGCGGGCTGCGTGGTGCCTTCGGCAAGCGGCTGGCCGGTGTCGACCTCGACGCGGTCGTTGCCTACGGCGCCGAACTGCTGAGTCAGGAGCCGTACACCCGCAGCCGGCTCGGCGAGGTGCTGGGCAAGCGCTGGCCGGAGTGGGACGCGACCGCGATGGCGTACGCGGTCAGCTACCTGGTCGGCACGGTCCAGGTCACGCCCCGCGGCGTCTGGGGCAAGACCGGCGCCGCGGCCCTGCAGACCGTCGAGAGCTGGCTCGGCCGGTCCGCGGACGCGGATCCGTCGATCGACGCGCTGGTGCTGCGGTACCTGGCGGTGTTCGGCCCGGCGACCGTGGCCGACATCCAGATGTGGTCCGGCCTGACGAAACTTCGCGAGGTCGTCGACCGCCTCCGCCCCGGGCTCCGCGTGTACGCCGACGAGGCCGGGCGCGAGCTGTACGACGTACCCGACGGTCCCCTGCCCGACCCGGAGACGCCCGCGCCGGTCCGGTTCCTCCCGGAGTACGACAACCTCCTGCTCTCCCACGCCGACCGCCGCCGCGTGAACCCGGCCGAACGCCCCGTCCCCCTCCCACCCGGCAACGGCGCCACGATGGGCACAGTCCTCATCGACGGCGACTACAGCGCCGACTGGCGCCACCACCGCGGCAAGACCCTGGAGATCAAGCCCCACGCCCCGATCAGCCCCAGCACCAGATCCGCCCTCGAAGCCGAAGCCACCAACCTCCTCACCTTCATCGGCACCACGGCAACCCCTGTAGTCATCACCTGACAGAGCGTTTCCACCCCTGTCGAATTCGTTGCGGCAGTCAACGCTCTCTGTGACTGTCGAGCAGGTCACCGCCCGTCTTCCCAGGAGGTCACCATGCGCCGAGTCGTCACGCTCGCGATCGCAACCACCGCACTGGCCGCGTTCGCGGGTCCGTTGCAGGCCAACGCCGACGCCTGGCACTACGTACGCAGCTACGGCCACAACTGGACGGCCTGCAACAACGCCGGCAGTGCGGACGTTCGCAACGGGTACGCCGGTAGCTACGACTGCCGGAACGTCGGGCCGGTCAGCTACCCGAACTTCGATCTCTGGGAAGCCTGATCGTTCTTCAGGTTGAGCCGAAGTACTGGGCTCTGACCTTCTTCGGGACGCACATCGACCAGGCGTCGAGGATCAGTTCGCGGACTTCGTCGTAGTCGACGGCGGACAGGTTGAGTTCGATCCACTGGAAGCGCTCGTCGGACGGGCGCGGTGGGAGGAACTTGTCCGGTTCGGCGGCCAGGGCGGCGGCGCGTTCTTCGCGGGGGAAGCCGAGGCCGATGGTCTGTTCGTCGGGCGCGACCGCCAGGTAGACGATCTGGCCGACGCGGAACTTGATCCGGTCGCGGACCACAACCTCGTAGCTGCGGGGCAGGTCCGCGGTGATGGCGCGGATGTCGGTGAGATCGACCACCTTCCCACGATAGAACGCCATCACTGACAGGGGTTGTCAGCATTTCCCGGGCTACCGTGGTCGGATGCCTGCTGTCGTGAGCGCGGTCGAAGGGGCCGAAGTGGTGTTCCGCCTCGGTGACGCTGCGCATGCGTTCACCGGCGTCCGGCTGTGGCAGGAGCTGGGGCTTCCCGCGGAGCTGCTCGAGTTCAAGCCGGTCGGCTACGGCTGGGAGCTGCGGCTGCCGCGGCCGTCGGTGCACCGGATGGAGTACCTGTTCGACATCGCCGACCTCGGCATGCGGACCGACCCGACGAACCCGCGGGTCGTGGGCGGCGCGTTCGGCGACCACTCGTGGCTGCCGCTGCCGGGGTACGTCGAACCCTCGTGGATCGCGGTCGCGCCGATCGCGTCCACGCTCACGCCCCTCACTGTCGACTCCCCGGTCGGACCGGTCGACGTCCAGGTGTGGGCGCCGGACGGGATCGCGCCGACATTCGAGCTGCCGTTGCTGCTCGCGCACGACGGGCCCGAGTTCGCGGCGTACGCCGGGCTTACGCACTACGCGGGCGCTCTCGTGGCCGCGGGCAGCCTCCCGCCGTTCCGGCTGGCGCTGCTCCGGCCGACGTACCGGAACCTCTGGTACGCCGCGAGCCCGGAGTACGCCGCCGCTCTGACGCAGCACGTGCTGCCGGCCGTGCAGGCGCAGTACCGGAGCCGGCTGCCCGTGATGATGGGCGCGAGCCTCGGCGCGCTGGCGGCCTTCCACGCGGAATGGAACTTTCCGAACACGTTTTCCGGCTTGTTCCTGCAGTCCGGGTCGTTCTTCACGCCGGAGACCGACCCGCAGGAGGCCAAGTTCGAGTACTACGCCCAGGTCACCGGTTTCGTCGAGCAGGTCCTGACCGCGACCACGGCCCCGAGTACGCCGCCGGTCGCGCTGACGGCCGGGACGACCGAGGAGAACGTGCACAACAACCGGGTGCTGGCGGCGAAGCTGGCCGAGCTCGGGCTGTCCGCCGTACTCGACGAAACTCCCGACATGCACAACTTCACAGCCTGGCGGGATGTGCTGGATCCTGAGCTGACGGAGCTACTGCGACAGACCTGGGGTGGGGCCGATGGAACGGGTGCAGGTCGAGTTGGAGGCGCCGGGGCTTGACCGCCGCGGCACCCTGATCCGGTACGGCCACTTCGGCCGCCCGGTGCTGGTCTTCCCGAGCGAGCAGGGCCGCGCCTGGGACTACGAGAACAACGGCATGGTCGACGCGGTCGCCGACCTGATCGAGGCAGGCCGGGTGAAGCTGTACTGCGTCGACTCCTACGACCACGTCAGCTGGTCGGACAGCAGCATCCAGCTGGAACTCCGCGCCCGGCGGCACGAACTGTTCGAGTCCTGGATCGTGAACCAGGTGGTGCCGATGATAGGGGCGGACTCGCCGGCTGCACCGGACATCATCACCACCGGGTGCAGTCTTGGCGCATTCCATGCACTCAACTTCGCCTTGAAGCGCGCCGACCTGTTCCCGGTCGCGATCTGCCAGTCGGGCAACTACGACGCGGCCAGCTGGCACGCGTGGGGCGAACGCGGCGACGCGACGTACTTCAACAACCCGGCCGACTACCTGCCCGGGCTGTCCGGCGACCATCTGGAGTGGTTGCGGTCGCGGCTGTTCATCCTGCTCACCGTCGGGCAGGGCGACTGGGAGACGCATCCGACCGGCTCGCTGCCGTCGGCCCTGAAGACCGCCGCCCTGCTGGCGGACAAGCACATCCCGCACGAGCTCGACCTCTGGGGCTTCGACGTCGCCCACGACTGGCCGTGGTGGCGGCAGCAGATCGCTCACCACCTGCCGCGGTTCTGTTAGACCTTGACCGGGATGACGTACTTCGGCGGGATCACCACGACGAGGTCGGTACGGCCGACGTCGAGCAGGCAGCCCGTCGCGTCCGGGAAGAACCGGTCCGCGGGCAGCGGCGTACTGAGGCCGGCCTGCCGGATCCGCTCGCTGAGCCGGGCGCGTTCGGCATCGGTGAGGCCTTCGAGGTACCGGCGTACGGCGGTCAGCGGGCGGACGAAGTCGGCGGGCTGGAGGTTCGCGGCGGCGATCAGCGTCAGCGGCTCGCCGGGGCCGGGGCCGTACCGGAGCGTCGAGGCTTCGACGTCCCAGAGGAACCCGGTCGGCGCCTGCACCGCGATCCAGCCGTCGCGGCGGAAGGCGGCGTACAGGCGGCGTCCGCGGAGCCGGTGGACGGCAACCGTTGCCGCTAGCAGCAGTACGCCGACACCGCCGAAGAGGAGTGCGTGCGGCTGGTCGCGGACCAGTTCGACGACGCCGCCGGCCAGGCCCGCCAGGCTGAGGGCGCCGAGGCTGACCGTCACACCGGTGGCCTTGGTCGTGTGCCGCCGGAATCCGCGCAGCGTGTTCAGCGAACGGAGCGCGGTACTGCTGCGCTGGGCGAGCTCTCCGGCTTCCACGTCTGCTCGGACGTTCGGCGACCGGCCCGAGTTCCGGTCGACGGGATGCGTTCGGGTACATACCCTCAAGAGGCACGCCGACGGACGGGAGGACGACTGTGGCTGATCGCACGCGGCACTTGATCGGGTTGCTGTTGGGCGCCGAGGAGGACTGGCCACAGGCGTTCGAGGCGCTGCTGCAGCGCGTCGGACCGGTCACGATCGACGGACGCGAGCACGAGTTCGGGTCCCGGCGGCTGACGATCGAGCCGTTCGACCTGAACGACCCGGTCAAGGTCGGGCTGGTGATCGACCGGCTCGCGTACTGGTACTACCACCCGCGCGAGTGGCTGAAGAAGGCCGCGCTGATGAACGGGACGTACCTGCTGAACTCCCCGTTCACGTTCCAGTCGATGGAGAAGCACTCGGCGTACTGCGCGATGCTCCGGCTCGGGCTGAAGATCCCGAAGACGGTGCTGGTGCCGTACAAGAACCCGGTCGACAACGTGCGCTGGGCGTACACGTCGGCGAAGTACAACCAGCCGTTCGACCTGGACGCGATCGCCGCGGACCTCGGGTACCCGCTGTACATGAAGCCGTTCGACGGCGGCGGCTGGCGGGGCGTGTCCCGGATCGAGAACGCCGACGACCTGCACCGCGCGTACGACGAGTCCGGCGAGATGCTGATGCACCTGCAGGCGACCGTCGACTACGACAAGTTCGCCCGCGCGCTGTCGATCGGCGCCGAGACGATGGTGATGGACTTCCGGCCGGAGCAGCCGATGCACAACCGGTACGCCGTCTCGCACGACTTCCTGTCGGCGTCGGCCGGGCACCAGGCGGTGGCGATCAGCCGGATCGTGAACGCGTTCTTCGGCTGGGAGTTCAACTCCTGCGAGATGCTGGTCAAGGGCGACGAGGTGCACCCGATCGACTACGCCAACGCCTGCCCGGACGTCGCGGTCACGTCGCTGCACTACTACTTCCCCTGGGCGTTGAGCGCGCTGGTGAAGTGGTCGGTGTTCTGCCTGGCGACCGGCCGGCGCTCGTCGGTCGACCTGCGCACCGAGCGGTACTTCGAGATCGCGGACGACCCGTCGCTGGACTACGACGCCAAGCTGGACGGGTATCTCGGGCTCGCGGACGAGCACTTCGAGACCGCGAAGTACCAGGAATGGTGCGCGTCGCACCTGGGCGACTTCGACCTGCGGGTCAAGGACTGGGTGGCCGGGCCGGACTTCGAGCGGGTGCTCCGCGAGACGGTCGCGGCGACGTACCCGGTGCACGAGCAGGAGAAGTTCTTCGCGCATTTCAAGGGGCTCACCGATCTCTGGGTCGCCGATGCGTGACTCCGACGTACCGGCGTGGTGGCGGCGGCTCGGGCTCGACGGCCTGGTCGACGTCCACGTGCACTTCCTGCCGGACCGGGTGCTGAACGCGGTCTGGGCGTACTTCGACCAGGCGTCCACGCATTACGGGACCGAGTGGCCGATCACGTACCGGACCTCGGTGGAGGAACGGCTGAAAACGCTAGAATCCCTGGGCGTACGGGCGTTTCCGGCGTTGGTGTACCCGCACAAACCGGGGATGGCCGAGTCTCTGAACTCGTGGGCGCGGGACTTCGCCGCGCGGACCCCGGGCTGTGTTGCCAGCGGCACCTTCTTCCCGGAGCCGTCGGCGGCGGCGTACGTGCGGGAGGCGCTCGAGCTCGGGACGCGGATCTTCAAGGTGCACGTCCAGGTCGGCGACTACGACCCGCGGTCCGGCGAGCTCGACGACGTCTGGGGGCAGCTCGCGGAGGCCGGCGTACCCGTCGTCGTGCACTGCGGGTCGGGCCCGATCCCCGGCCGGCACACCGGTCCCGGGCCGATCGGCGAGGTCCTGCGGCGGCACCCGGCGTTGACGGCGGTGATCGCGCATCTGGGGATGCCGGAGTACGCCGAGCACCTGGCGTTGACGGCGTACCCGAACGTGCACCTGGACACGACGATGGCGCTGACGCCGTTCGTCGAGGCGATGATGCCGTTCCCGCGGGAGCTGGTCCCGCGGTTGCGGGACCTGCAGGACCGGATCGTGCTCGGGTCGGACTTCCCGAACATCCCGTACGAGTACGCCGTACAGCTCACGGCGCTGGAGGAGCTGGAGCTCGGCGACGACTGGCTCCGCGCGGTGTGCTGGTCGAACGGCGCCCGGCTGCTCGGGTGCGGGTGAGGACGTAGGCGGTCGGGGTCGCGCCGTTGTACTTGAGCAGGCGTTCGCGGACGACCTTGAACGGGCTGGCCTGGACGGTTTCGCGGAGCAGGCGCTTGTCCTCGGTGAGCAGCACGACGCGGCCGTCCGGCGTCAGCACGCGGTCGAGTTCGCTCAGGGCGGCCGGGTAGAGACGGCTGTTGTCCCGGTGGGTACCGACCAGTTTTCCGAACGGCAGGTTTGCCACGACCCGGTCCACGCAGCCGTCGGCCAGCGGAAGGGCCTCGGCCTTGCCTTGTACGACGTTGCGGCCGGCCAGGGGTTGGTGGTCGAGGCCGATCAGCCGGACCGCCGGCTCGTGGCGGCGGGCGGCCCGGAGGATCGTGCCGGTGCCGCAGAACGGGTCGAGGACGAGCTGGCCCGGCCGGAGTTTCGCCAGCCTGACGAGGACCTCGGCGACGATCAGATTGGTTGACCAGGGCAACCGCTCGTGACGGCCGAAGCGGCGGCTCCAGGCCAGCGCGCCGGGAAGACCGAGCTGCCGCGACCGGTCCGGTTCGCGGAGTTCGGCGGTCGAGTAAACCGGACAGGCCGCCAGTTCGTCCAGCGGCCCGTCGAGGGTGCACACGACGACGCAGGCGGACGTCTGGCGGACGGAGCGGACGGACGGCAGCGCACGGAGTTCCTCGACGAGGAGGTCCGCGGCGCCGTCGATCGTACGCAGGACAAGGTGGTCGGTGATGCTGAGCATGAACGCTCCCGAAGGCTCGCGATCGACGGATGAGTCGAAGCGCGGCGCAGACATGCCGCATCGAGCCGACCCCACCCGGGGCCGGCCGCGGTCCTACCTGCGCCTTCAGGAACACGACATCGACGGCAGGGTATTCGGTCGCGCACTCCGTCCTCATCTGATTTTCTTGGCGGATGGCACACGTGGACGAACGGCCGACGGAGGACCCGGAACTGGCTGTCCTGCTGAAGGCCGCGTTCGACGAGCTCGTCTCCAGGAACGGCGCCGAGGGACGGACACAGGTCAAGGACGGCGCGCGGTACTTCGTCGCACTCGACGACGAGGGACAGCCTGTCGGATGCGGCGCACTCCAGGTGTTCGGCCCGAACACTCCTCATCCCGGAGACGCCGAGATCAAGCGGGTGTACGTGACCCCGGCCGCCCGCGGTCGAGGGCACGCGCGCAGATTGCTGGCCGCCGTCGAAGAGGCGGCCCGATCAGCCGGCCACCCATACCTGCGCCTGACCACCTCGGAGAACCAGCCGGAGGCCATCGCCCTCTACCAATCAAGCGGCTACGCACGCATAGCCCCTTGGGGCAAATACACCAACGAGCCTCGAACGCACTGCTACGGCAAGCCCCTCTGAGGGCGAGAATCGCCTTGTTTTGCAGTAGAATCGGCGCGTGCCCGACACTCGGATTCACACCGTTAGCCAGCTGCTGGAAATCCTCGATCGGGTGGTGGCCGCGAGCGGCCGGGGCGACCGGTCCGACGCGTCGGCCGCGGAGTTCTGGAGTGGGTTGCTGAGTACACCGGGGCATCCGCTGGCGACGCGGCTTCCGGACGAGCCGCTGGTGGACTGGGAGCAGCGCGGGCTGCTCGGGGACCTCGACGGGGCGCGGGTGCTGGACGTCGGGTGCGGCGGCGCGCGGAACACCCGGTGGTTCGCCGAGCGCGGGGCGGTCGTCGACGGGATCGACCTCGCCGCGGACCTGCTCGACCAGGTCCGGCCGACGATGCCCGCGACGGTCACGCTGACGACGACCGACGTACTGCGGGATCCGCTGCCGGATCGTGCGTACGACGTGGTGTACGACTCCGGGTGCTTCCACCACATCGCGCCGCATCGGCGGATCACCTACCTGCAGCGGGTGCTGCCGCTCGTCCGGCCCGGTGGACGGTTCGGGATCGTGGTGTTCGCGGCGGAGCGAATGGAGGCCCCGAGCGACCTGGACGTGGTCGCGACCGGCGACACGTACGGCGGAATGGCGTTCACGCTCGACGACCTCCGCGCGATCTTCGCGAACCTCACCCCGGTCGAGCTCCGCGCGGTCCAGGAACGCCCGGACGCCTTGGCCGCGGATTTCCTGAATACCGCGCTCTTCACCCGCCCGCCTACGCTGGACGCATGACCGGTGACAGGACTCTCCGCCTCGATGTCCTGTACTGCGCGGTCGCGGCCGTCGCGCTGATGGCGTTCGCCCGCCCGCTGGCCGGCCTGGCCCAGCTGCCGGCGACGGCGCTCGCGGTCTCCGGGATCGGCGTACTCGCCTGGTCCGCGTATCTGGCCTACCTGACCGCGCGGGCTCCGCGCCGGCAGGCGCTCCGCGTCGTACTGACGGTCAACCTGGTCGCCACCGCGGGGATCGTCGCGGCCGCGGTGACCAGCCAGCAGTTCGTGCTCACCGCACTGCTGGCGGCGGTCGCGACCGAGGTCGGGGCGTTCGCGCTGACCCAGGCGCTCGCCCTTCGAGCACTGCCTCACTAGCGCCTCCGGCTGTCCGCGGAACGACCCGTTGCCCCGGTCATTCCAACGTTGTAAAGTGCTGCTGCCCCTACCAGATCAGCACCACGGGAGAGTTCATGACGCAGCCTCGTGCGGAGCACCCGCGTCCGCAGTTCGTTCGGCCCGACTGGCTGAACCTGAACGGCGACTGGCAGTTCGAGATCGACCGGTCGGACTCCGGCCTGGAGCGCGGCCTGCGGGAGCGTGAACTGGAGCGGCGGATCGTCGTACCGTTCGCCCCGGAGACCGAGCTGTCCGGGATCGAGGACGTCGACTTCATGGAGGCGGTCTGGTACCGCACCACCGTGACGATCCCGGCCGACTGGGACGGCAAGGACGCGGTGCTGCACTTCCAGGCCGTCGACCACGACGCCACCGTCTGGGTGAACGGCGAAGAGGTCGTCCGGCACCGCGGCGGGTTCACCCCGTTCAGCGCCAACCTGCGGCACGTCGCCAAGCCCGGCGAGCAGGCGACGGTCGTCGTCCGCGCCCGCGACACCCACCGCGGCCCGCAGGCCCGCGGCAAGCAGAGCCAGCTGTACGCGAACCACAGCTGCCTGTACACCCGGACCACCGGCATCTGGCAGACCGTCTGGCTGGAGGCGGTGCCGACCGTGCACCTGAAGCGGCCGCGGATCACCCCGGACGTCGCGGGCTCCAGCTTCCACCTCGAGGTCCCGCTCTCCGCGAACAAGCCGGGCTGGAAGGTGCGCGCGGTCCTGAAGGACGCCGACGGCGAGATCACCACCGCTGAGGTGCGCGCCGACCTCGACCTGGCCCCGCGCCTGACGCTGCCGGTCCCGGCCGAGCGCGTCCGGCTCTGGGACACCACCGACCCGCACCTGTACGACGTCCGCGTCGAGCTGGTCGATGCCGACGGCAACGTCGTGGACGGCGCCGACTCGTACGCCGGCCTGCGCTCGGTGAGCATCAACGGCAAGGCGATCCTGATCAACGGCAAGCACGTCTTCCAGCGGCTCGTCCTGGACCAGGGGTACTGGCCGGAGAGCCTGATGACGGCGCCGTCCGAAGAGGCGATCGTGCGCGACATCGAGCTCAGCCTGGCGGCCGGGTTCAACGGCGCGCGCCTGCACCAGAAGGTCTTCGAGGAGCGGTTCCTGTACCACGCGGACCGGCTCGGGTACCTGGTCTGGGGCGAGTTCGGCGACTGGGGCTCCGGCGTCGGCGACACCGGCAACGACAACCAGCAGCCGACCGCGACGTACGTCGGGCAGTGGCTCGAGGCCGTCGAGCGGGACTACAGCCACCCGAGCATCGTCGGCTGGTGCCCGCTGAACGAGACCCACCAGCTGCTGCACGACCGGATCACCCAGCTCGACGACGTGACCCGCGCGATGTTCCTGGCCACCAAGGCCGCGGACACCAGCCGCCCGGTGCTGGACGCCTCCGGCTACAGCCACCGCGTCCCCGAGACCGACGTCTGGGACTCGCACAACTACGAGCAGGACCCGGCCGAGTTCGCGCGGCAGATGGCGGACCTGGTCAACGACAAGCCGTACGGGAACACCCGCGACGACAAGCCGCTCTCGCTGGCCTACGACGGCCAGCCGTACTTCTGCAGCGAGTTCGGCGGCATCTGGTGGAACGCGGAGAAGGCGGCCGCGGGCAAGAGCGGGAACTCGGCGGACTCCTGGGGCTACGGCCAGCGGGTCGCGAACGAGGAGGACTTCTACGTCCGCTTCGCCGGCCTGATCGACGCGCTGCTCGACAACGAGCTGATGTTCGGCTACTGCTACACGCAGCTGACCGACGTGTTCCAGGAAGAGAACGGCATCTACAACTTCGACCGCAGCAACAAGCTCGACGTCCCGCGGATCAAGGCGATCCAGGAGCGTCAGGCCGCTTACGAGAAGGACTGAAGCAGCAGGCTGCCGACGGCGACCAGGATCCAGAGGATCGCTCCCAGGAAGAGCGGCTTGGGTCCTGCGTCGCGGAGCTCGCGGGGGCGGAGCGACAGGCCGATCGCGGCGAGCGCGGCGGTGATGAGGGTGCTGCCGACGACGGTGAGCGTCGGCAGCCAGGACTCCGGTACGACGCCCGCCGAGCGGAGGCCCGCGGCGGCGATGAAGCCGATCAGGAACAGCGGTACGAGTTTGCGCCACGGCAACGGTTTGCGGATCGAGGCCGTGGCGCCTTCGTATTTGCCGTCGGACGCCGCGTCGAGGGCACGGGCCGCCCGGTTCTCGCGGCGGATCTTCAGCGCGACCAGCGTCAGTACGATCGGGATCAGCGTCAGCGACCGGGTCAGTTTCACCACGATCGCCTGGTCGCCGGCGGCCTGGCTGTACGCGTACCCGGCCGCGACCACCGACGACGTGTCGTTGACCGCCGTACCGGCCCAGAGGCCGAACGCCTCCGAGCTCATCCCGAGCAGGTGGCCGATCGGCGGGAACGTCAGCACCGCGACGATGTTGAACGTGAAGATCGTCGCCATCGCGTAGGCGACCGAGGAGCGCTTGGCGCCGATCGCCGCGGTCGCGGCCGCGATCGCCGAGCCGCCGCAGATCGCCGTACCGACGCCGATCAGCGTCTGGGTGTCACCGCGGACGCCGAGGATCCGGCCGAACAGCCACGCGCCGCCGAGCGCGATCGCGAGCGTGCCGAGCATCACCGGCAACGACGAGACGCCGACCCGCGCGACCTGCTGCAGCGACAGGCCGGTGCCGAGTACGACGATCGACAGCTGGAGCAGCGTCTTCGAGGCGAACTCGTAGCCCGGGCGCCAGACGTCGGCGCGTAGTACAGGCAGCACGCTGCCCGCGACCACGCCGATCAGGATGCCGAAAACCGGTCCGCCGACGATCGGGACCAGCCGGCCGAGCGGTACGGCGACGGCGGTCACGGCGAGCACGATCGCGAGTCCCCGGCGGCGCGACAACGCCGTACCGAGGCGGCGTACGGCGGGAACAGCGGCGGCCAGGTAGTGAGGTGTCCTAACCTCGAGCTGCACCACTAGCTGCTCCCCTTCTGCCAGAAATGTACGTACATTCAAGGTAGGAGATGACCGGACATTTGGCAACTCTGGAAGGAACGCGTGTGCCCAAGCTGGAGCGAGGCGGCGGCGAGCCGCTCTGGAAGCAGTTGCAGTCGGACCTGGTCCGACGGCTGCGATCCGGGGAGTTCGACGACGCGTTCCCGGGGGAGCTCGCGCTCGTCGACGAGTACGCCGTCAGCCGGCACACCGTCCGGCAGGCGCTCGTCCAACTGCGCACCGACGGCCTGATCGTCGCCGAACGCGGCCGGCAGCCCCGGGTCGCGACGACACCGGAGATCCGGCAGCCGATGGGCGCGCTGTACAGCCTGTTCTCCTCCGTCGAGGCCTCCGGCCTGCCGCAACGCAGCGTCGTACGGGCGCTCGACGTCCGCGCCGACGGCGTGGTCGCGGCCCGCCTCGACCTGGAGGAGTCGATCCCGCTCCTCTACCTCGAACGCCTCCGGTACGCCGGCGACGAACCGCTCGCGCTCGACCGGGTCTGGCTTCCCGCGACGCTCGCGGAACCGTTGCTGGACGCGGACTTCACGCACACGAGCCTGTACAACGAACTCGCGAACCGCACCGGCATCGTCCTCGACCACGGCCGCGAAGACATCCGCGCGGTCACGCCGACCGTTGCCGAACGCAAGGTCCTGCACTGCCCCGCGGACGCCGCCGTGTTCTCGATCGTCCGCCAGGGCAGCGCCCAGAACCGCCCGGTCGAGTGGCGGCACACAATCGTCCGAGGCGACCGGTTCGCCTTGTCGGCGGAGTACTCGGCCCATTCCGGGTATCGGCTGACACCGAGCAGCACGGCATTGACCCAGGCGTGGTGATGGAGCTGCGGTTGGTCGTCACGGTGGACGACTACGACGAGGCGGTCGCGTTCTACCGCGACGTACTCGGGCTGCCCGAGCAGGCGTCGTACTCGTCGGAGGACGGCCGGGTGACGATCCTCTCCGTCGAGCGGGCGACCCTGGAGATCGCGGATCCGGCCCAGGCCGACTTCATCGACGCGGTCGAGGTCGGGCGACGGGTGGCCGGCAAGTACCGGATCGCCTTCCAGGTGGACGATTCCGCCGCGGCCACCCGCCAGTTGTCGGAGGCCGGGGCAACCGTGATCGCCGAACCTGTGCGTACGCCGTGGAACTCGCTGAACGCGCGGCTGGAGACGCCGGGCGGCATTCAGCTCACGCTGTTCACCGAGCTTGACCTCAAGTGAACTGGAAGTGTTGAGGTGATGGGCATGTGGGACACCGAAGAACTGGACCTGGACGCCTATCTGACCCGGATCGACCACCCGCGGGTCGCGCCGTCGGCCGACGCGCTGCGGAGTCTGCACCGCGCGCACGTGCTCGCGATCCCGTTCGAGAACATCGACGTGATCCTCGGGACACATCCCGGGATCTCCCTGGACGCCATCCAGACCAAACTCGTCCGCCGCCAACGCGGGGGCTACTGCTACGAACACGCCCTGCTGTTCGGGGCAGCACTGGAGCAACTCGGGTACGCCGTCGAACGCCGGGTCGCGCGCGTCCAGCCACACAAGTCCGGACCCCGCACCCACGCCCTGCTGAAGGTCGGCGTCGACGGCTCGGAATTCCTCGCAGATGTAGGCTTCGGCGCCGGCCAGCTGTACCCAACTCCTCTGAAGGACGGCATCGTCATCAACCAAGCCGGCTGGGACCACCGCCTCACCCAAGACGGCGACCTCTGGACCCTGTCCAAGCGGGAGTCGGAAGGCTGGATCCCCCAACACGCCTCGAACGACGAACCAGTCCGCCCGATCGACTACGAGGTCTACCACCACTACGTCTCCACCCACCCCAACTCCCCCTTCACCGGCCGCCCGGTAGCAATGCGAGTTCGGGAAGGCGAAGTCCGCCGCCTCGTAGGCACCACCCTCTACACCGACCACCCCAACACCCCCACCACCGAACGCGCCGTACCTCCCTCGGCCCTCCCCGACGTCCTCGCATCCCTCGACGTAATCCTCAGCGACGAAGAAATAGACCGCCTCCGCCTGCTGTAACCGCCGACGCGAGATGGGATGTGGTGAACAGGCGGACGTGGTGAACGAGCGGATGTGGTGAACGAGCGGATGTGGTGAACGGGGGGATGTGGTGAACGGGGGGATGTGGTGAACGGGGGGATGTGGTGAACGGGGGGATGTGGTGAACGGGGGGATGTGGTGAACGGGGGGATGTGGTCAGCCCCCCGCGTGCTCCGCAGGTGCTCCGGTCGCTCTGCTCCCTCCCGCACCTACTACGCGCGCTCCCACCCACCCCCGGGCTGGCGCCCGGATGTTGCGAGCTGCCGCTCGCGGGTGACTACCTAAGCGGAGGTGGTGTGTAAACCCGCACGTGGTGAGTGGTGCATGCAGGCGTGGAGCCAGGCGGCTGTGTTGAAGGAGCAGATGCGACCCCCCGGCGTGCGGGTGACTACATAGGTGGGGGTGGTGCGGGTCAAGTCCTATGAGGTGGTGTACGACGTTTGGTCCTTCGTCGTTGGCTGGTTAGGCGCTGATCGCGCCGGTGGTGGCGTTCTCCTCGGTGTTGGTGATGAGGGTGAGCCGGCTGCGGTGGAGTGAGTCGAGGCCGAGGTAGCGGCGTCCGTCGGCCCATTCGTCGTGTTGTTCGGCCAGGACGGCGCCGACGAGGCGGATGATCGAGGGCCGGTCGGGGAAGATGCCGACGACGTCGGTGCGGCGGCGGATTTCGCGGTTGAGGCGTTCGTTGGGGTTGTTCGACCAGATCTGCCGCCACACGTCCTTGGGGAACGTCGTGAACGCGAGGATCTCGTCCCGGGCCGCGTCGAGGTGCGCATGTACGTCGGGCAGGGTCTGCTCGACCTGGTCGAGGAGTTTGTCGTACTGCGTGTGCACGGCTGCGGCGTCGATCTGGTCGAACACCGAGTCATTGAGGGTGCAGCATCGCCTTCACCCCGCCCCAGGCGTGTTTGGGACAGGTGGCCATCAGGTTGGCGGTGTAGTGGGTGCGGCAGCGTTGCCAGGACGCGCCGGGCAGGTTGGCGCCGATCGCGTCGACCAGCCCGGCGTGCGCGTCGGAGGTCACTAACGCGACGCCGTTCAGGCCGCGGGCGACGAGGTCTTTGAAGAAGCTGTTCCAGCCGGCTCCGGACTCGGCCGTGGAGGTGGCGACGCCGAGGATCTCGCGGAACCCGTCGACGTTCACGCCGGTGGCGACCATGACCGCGATCTTGATCACCCGCCCACCCTCGCGGACCTTCATCGTCAACGCGTCAGCGGCCAGGAACGTGTACGGGCCCTCGTCCAGCGGCCGTTCCCGGAAATCCCGGACCAGTTCGTCGAGGTCCCTGGCCATCACCGACACCTGCGACCGCGAGAGCCCGGTGACGCCCAGCGACTGCACCAGCCGGTCCATCCGCCGCGTCGACACCCCGAGCAGATAACACGTCGCCACCACACTGGTCAGTGCCGCCTCGGCGCGCCGGCGCCGCTCCAGCAGCCAGTCCGGGAAGTACGAACCCTCACGCAGCTTCGGGACCGCGACATCCAACGTCCCGACCCGGGTGTCGAGCTCGCGGTGGCGATATCCGTTGCGCGAGTTCACCCTGCCCGGGTCACGAACCCCGTAGGAGGCGCCGCACACGCTGTCGGCATCCGCGGACAGCAACGTGTTGATGAACCCTTCCATCAACTCACGCAACAGATCCGGACTGGCCTGCTCGAGATGCTCGTGCAAGAACTCGGCAGGGTCGATACTTGGCCCAGCGGTCATCGGTTTCCTTCTTCGAGTCGGTTGTGAGAGATCACTCGAAGGATCACCCGATGACCGCGTTCACGTTCCCGCGACCCACCGGGATCTCGCCGTACACCACTCTGCTGGACGCAACTGTGGTGCGTGAGACCTCACGTGGTGAGTGGTGCATGCAGACGTGAGGGCAGGTGGGTGTGTTGAAGAAGTGGATGTGGCGAGCCCTGCGTGCTCCGCAGGTACTCCGCTCTGGTTGCCCCAGCTGCACCGCCGACGGAGTGGCGGGAGACCCGGTGAGCGCCGGCATTTCGTGAGCGGATTCCACCCGGCGCGGCTCGATCGGCGGTCGCGGCGGGCTGCTCGCGATGCCAAGTCCTGTCGTACAAGGATGGTCAGCAGGATTCCGAGCGCGGTCAGACCCGCACCTAGACATGCTGCAGCCCAGCCTCGGTACTTGTCGCGGTTGGCGATGAGTCGTTGGGCGTCGGATTCGGCGATCGCTGTGTGGGACACGTCTGGCAGGTAGCGGACGTTGAGCGGGGGTGCATACCTGGTTCCCGGCTCGGGGGTCTGGTGCTCCTCGTCGTGCGGGATCGGTGTGTCCAGGTCGATCCACGAGAGGGTTGTTTGGACGGTCTGTTGATCCGCTGTCTTGAAATCGACGTGCACCTCGGCGAGGTGAGGGGCTCCCTTTCCGACCTGAACATCCAGGGTCACTGGGCCTGCGATGGCGGGGAGACCCGTGTCCAGGAATTCTTGCGCAGTGTCGGCTCGCGAAGTCAGCTCGATCACCGCGACCCCGCCGTAGCCGGTGCACACAGCGGCAACGATCCCGAGCCACGACATCGGCCACCTGATGAATTGACGCGGCGCCACGCGCGATCGCCTAATCCAGGCGCCATCAGATGACCCGGCGGTGCGACCGTGAACACCCTGTGGAGTCTATGGACAGGCAATTACTTGTTCACGGCCCCCAGGAGGTGTCCGACAGTTCCCCGGCTGCCCGCCGGCTAACACATTCACGCTCAGCGGGGCACCCGTCGGCCCCACGTCTGCAGGCAGCGGGCTGCATGCCGGCGCTAAGCCGGTGGGGTGGGTGGGAGCGCGCGTAGCGGGTGCCAGAGGGAGTGGAGCGACCGGAGCACCTGCGGAGCATGCGGGGGGCTAACCACAGTCCTCAACTGTTCGGTCGGGGGCTAACCGATGACGCGGCATGATGGGCGGTATGACTGTCGAGGGTGAGGAGTTGGCCGGCTGGGCGCGGATGTTGGCTGATGGGACTCGGGCGACGGTTTGTTTGGCGTTGCTGGATGGGCGGGCGTGGACGGCGAGTGAGTTGGCGCGGTTGGCGAAGGTTTCGCGGCCGACGATCAGTGAGCATTTGAATTTGCTGGTCAAGGGTGGGTTGTTGAGTGAGGTGCGGCAGGGGCGGCACCGGTATGTGGAGCTTGCGGGCCCGGAGACGGCTGAGTTGATCGAGGGGCTGGCGGCGTTGGCGCCGCGGCGGGTCGAGGTGGCGAACAGTCTCAGGGCGGTGAGCAAGCGGGACGCGTTCGCGCGGGCGCGGACGTGCTACGACCATCTGGCCGGGAAGCTGGGGGTCGCGTTGGCGGATGCGATGACGGAGCGCGGGCTGATCGACTGGTCGGAGGGGGTCGCGTTGACGCCGGAAGGCCAGGCCTGGTTGGAGGATCTCGGCATCGAGGTACGGCGGGGACGCCGGGCGTTGAGGTCCTGCCTGGACGTGACCGAGCGGCGGCCGCATCTGGCCGGGGCGGTCGGTGCGGCGCTGTGCGCGCATGCGCTGGACAAGGGGTGGGTGACGCGGATACCGGGTGGGCGGGCGTTGAAGGTGCACGGCGCCGTACAAGCGTTTGGACTGGAGTCCGGAGTCTGAGAAAGGTGTGACAGAACACGCCTTCAACAGGCGCCGCGTCCGGTTTGCACCTAGCCTTCGGCCATGACCGAGTTCGAGCCCGGCACCGAGTTGGTGTCCCGACTCCCTCTGCCCAGCCATGTCGTCGTCCGTGCGGACGGCAAGTGGCGTCGCGGCTGGCTGATCGGCCGCGACCACGAGGATTCGGGATGGACCGCTCTGGTGCAGTACGAGGGCGACGACGGCAACGAGCGGACGGAACGCCTGCCGGCGGACCGGATCGCGCTGCCGCCGTCGGAAGGCCCGACTGAACAAGCGTCCTAGGGAGGGGTGCGCACTGCGAAGGCCCCCGGGTGAGCGTTCACCGGGGGCCTTCGTATGTAACGCAGCGGGCGCCTCATACGCATCGAGAATCCCGGCCCAGGTCCTTCGGGCGGACGACCTGGGACGGGATTCTCAGTGGCGTTACACACGGTGTATCGCCGGTGACATCCCGAGTGTTACAGCAGTGCAGGAATTTTCTTTCGGAAAGATCACGACAGGCGGCGACCCCGGTGCACGTCCCTGAACACCGGGGTCTGGATCGACGGCCTCTCGAGCGATCGTCGTTCTTGGTCCCCAGGTGCCCCACTGCGCGGTTGTCATGCACGCCGATCAGAACCGGACTGCGAGCAGGACCCGTCCGGTCTCGGAGCTGCGGATGTCGAGCGCCTGGATCTCGTCACGCTTCAGCTTGGTGGTGGCGGCCGGCTTCACGGTGGTGCCGGGAGCGGAGGTCCAGCTCGCGATCAGCTGGACCTTCCCGGACGTGTCAGTGACGAACAACTCGTACCCGCGGGAGCGTTCGCTCGGCGTCGCGAGTTCGTTGTACTTGCAGCTGATCTCGATCGTCGTACCCCACGGCTCCGGGACCAGCCGGGCGTCCGCGGACAGTTTGCTGGACACCGTCTGGGACAGTACGACGAAGTCGCCCTTCGGGTCGTCCTTGGTCAGCGGGATCGCGACCACCGCGCCGACGACGGCCGCGGCGACGGCGATCGCGGAGGCGAGGGCGCCGTACCGGATCCGTTGCCGGCGCCGGTCGCGCTGCACGTTCCGGGTGAGCGCGGGGAGCAGGTTCGGCGGTTCGGCGGTGACGGTGGCCAGCGCCCTGTCGGCCGGCAGCGCGGCCAGCATTCCGGGGACGCCGGCCAGGGACGCGACGGCGGCCGAGCATTCGGCACAGTCGCGCAGATGCTCCTCGTACACGTGCCGGTCCTTCGCCGACAGCGCGCCGAGCAGGTACGCCGCGTCCCACTCGCGGTACGGGTCGCTCATTGACTCGTGACCCCCTTCTCCTGCAGTGCGAGCTTGAGCGCCCGCAGCCCGTAGTGCAACCGCGACTTCACGGTGCCCGACGGGATGTCCAGCTCCTCGGCGATGTCGGTGACCGTCCGGCGGCCGTAGTACGCGCGGACGATCACCTGCCGATGTTCCTCCGACAACTGTGCCAGTGATTCGGCCACCAGCCAGGCGTCCAGTACGGCGTTGGCGTGGTCGGCGCTCGGGTTCTCCGGGAGGTCGTCGCTGGCGACCTCCCGGCTGACCCGGGCGCTGCGCCGGTCGTCGATGACCAGGTTCCGGGCGACCGTGAACAGCCAGGCGCGGGCGCCGGGCTCGTCCTCGGTGAGGATGTTCGGCCGCCGCCAGGCCCGGAGCAGGGTCTCCTGGACGACGTCCTCGGCCAGCCGGTCGTCGCCGGTCAGCCGGACGACGAACCGCCAGAGCGCAGGCGCATGTACGTCGTGCAGCTCCCGCAGCAGCGTCGCCCGGTCGTCGGCCATCGGCGCTCCTGCCCTGTCGGTCATCCCTACCGGGACGCGATTGTCTGCACGGTCACCTTGGCCGGCCGCTCCACGGACCAGGCGCCGTTGCCGAGGAAAGCGATCAGCAGGAAGGCGAAGCAGAACAGCGCCGCCTTCTCGCCACCATTCTGCACAGGCAGCAAAGCGCCGGCCTGGTGGACCGTGAAGTAGGCGTAGGCCATCGACCCGGAGCAGAGCAGCGCGGCGTACCGGGTGCCGAACCCGATCATCACCAGCGCACCGGCGACCGTCTGGATCAGCGACGCCCACCAGGACGGCCAGACCAGCAGACCGACCTTCTCGACGCCCAGTACGCCGAAGAGCGCCGCGGCGCCGTGGGTCGCGAACAGGAATCCGACGACGATCCGGAAAACGCCGATGACCTCTTTCTGAAAACGTTCGAGCACGTGCACAGGGCCTCACTCCTCGGGGCGGTGGGGTTGGTGTCTGTGCCTGATTCGAACGATTGAACGCTCTACTTAGTTCAACGATGTGACGTTTGATACCCCCGAGTCGCCACCACCAGCCCGGCACCCCAGAGCAGGTACGCCGGGACCGCCACCCAGAAGAAGCTGTCCGGCAGCCCAAGCGTCACGTCGCCGTACGGCGGCCGCCCCTGGACCACGTTGGCGATCATCTGGATCAGCCCGACCCCGAAGTACGCCGACATGCCGCAACCGATCGCGTATCCGGGCAGCAGCAACAACCACCGCGGGAACCGCCGCCCGAACGGATGCACGAGCAGGAACGGCAGCAACGTCCCGACGAGCACGAACCCGCCTTCGAAGAGCACCAACGACAGGCTGTCCCCGTACGGCGTCTTCTCGAAGCCGACCGCCGCCTGCGCCCCGAGCCGCGTGAGGCATCCCACAGTGGCAAGGCAGGCGCCCGCGATCGGAACCCACGCCGGCCACGCCCTGGCCGGCGGCTGATGCGCCCGGGCAAGCAGCCCGAGCAGTACGGCGCCCACGACCGCACCGAGCCGGCTGAGCATCCCCTGCACGTCGAACGGAATCCCGAGCCCCGGAAGGACGGCAGCCACCGCATCCAGGAGGATGAACGCGGCCGCCGCTAGCCACCCCGCCGCCAGCGCCCACAGCAACCGCGGGCGGATCCGGATCACCGCGAGCGCAGTGGCCACACACCCGGCCACCGCAACCCAGCCCGGGACCAGCAGGTCGTCACCCGGGAGCTTCCACACCGGCGCATGGCCGGTCAGGTACCAGATCCGCAAGGCGCAGTACGCCGCCGCCCACACCACCACCGCTCGTCGCATACCGCCAGTCTTCCGACGGCAAGCCGGCCCCCGGATCACCCGAGCGGGTGAACGTCCTCCAAGGTCAGCGGGAGGCGTGCAACTGCTGCAGGAGCCGGAGGAACGTCTTTCGCTCGGCGACCGGCAGACCGTCGAGCACCTGCAGCTCCGCGGCTTGGATGTCCTTGCGGACCGTACGGCGCACCGTCCGGCCCTGCGGGGTGATCGACAGCAGCCGGACGCGGCGGTCGTCCGGGTCCGGGGTGCGCTCGATCAGGCCGGCCCGTTGCAGCTCGTCCAGGGTGCCGATGATCCGGGACTTGTCCGCCCCGATCGCCTCGGCGAGCGCCGCCTGGGTCCGGACCGGGGTCTCGTCGAGCGCGTTCAGCACGACGTACCCCCACATCGAGACCTCGTGCGCGGCCAGGATCGGCAGCTCGATCGCGATCAGGTCGCGCACCAGCGGGCCGAGCATCGCGGCCAGGTCGGAGCGCTCGGTTGCCATGTCCGGAAAGGTAGCACTGGCGCAATGATATGCGAGCGCATATGATCAGCGCATGCCTACTGTTGACTACATCGCCCTCGACGCCGAAGCCGTCCGGACCAGCATCGAGCTGGTCGGCACCGCGACCCCCGACGACCTCTCCAGGCCGACGCCCTGCCGGGCCTGGACGCTCTACGGCCTGCTCGCCCACATGGCCACCCAGCACTACGGATTCGCGGCCGCCTCCCGCGGCGAGGACGACCCGACGGTGTGGAAGGTCCGCGACCTCGGCGACGACCCGGTGAAGGCGTACGTCGAGTCCGCCGAGCACGTGCTGGACGCGTTCGCGCAGCCCGGCGTCGCGGAGCGCACGTTCCCGCTCAGCGAGTTCGGGCCGGACGCCGCGTTCCCGGCCGCCCAGGCGGTCAGCTTCCACTTCATCGACTACGTCGTCCACAGCTGGGACGTCGCGAAGTCCCTCGGTACGACGGTCTCCTTCGGTCCCGACGTCCTCGCCGCCGCGCACACCGTGGCGCGGGCCGTCCCGACCGGCGACGTCCGGGTGATGCCCGGTACGCCGTTCGCGCAGGACGTGCCCTGGTCCGACGAGGAGAGCCTCGACGGCATCGTCGCCTACCTCGGCCGCAACCCTTCCTGGCCGCGCTGACACCGACGGTCGAGCATCGCCTCGTACTCGTGGCGGTACATGGTCAGGTACGCCGTCCCGGACACGACCGCGGTGTCCGGGCGGCCGTCCCGGTTGACGTGCAGGCGGGTGTACGTGAGGTGGTAGTCGACGTCGACCTGCACCGTGACGACCGGACCGCGTTCGTACATCGAGGTCTCGTTCCGGCCGCCCGTGCCGTCGGTGACCTTCTCGGTCGCCTGCTCGCCGCCGGAAACGCCGACGTTGAGGACTCCGCTCGGGTTGTCGGCCCCGTACGAACCGGCGGCGGGCAGCAGGTGTGTGCTGCTCGTCGTCACCTGCGTGACGTGCTGCTCCCGGTCGATCTGGCCGAGCTGTGTCTTGTCCTCGGCGATCAGCCGCAGCCCGGACAGTTCGGCCCGGACGTGGACAGCGACCGTGCGCGACCGGTGGCCGGGCACCGGCAGCTGCGCCGCGACGTACCCGTCGGGGGACGCGATCCGTTCGAACGCGGCCAGCCGGGTCGCGGCGGACAGGACGTTCTCGAGCGTGGTCGCGTGCAGCCGTACGCCGGCGCTGGTGAGCATGTCCGGCTTGCCCAGCCGTTCGTGCACGGCCTCGAACAACCCGTCCGCCGTCGTCCCCTCGGCGACCGCGCCGCGTGGCAGCGTGACCGTGCGCGGATCGGCCGGACCTTGCTCCGGCTGCACGTTGATCACTGACGGCGGGACCAGGAACGTCAGCTCGCCGGTCAGGTTCCGGGGCTCGCCGTCGTCGATCTGCACGCTCAGCGTGAAGTCGCGCGTGACCCGCACGGTCCGGTCCCAGAGCGTCCGGGTGATCCGGGTGTTCTGGTCGGTGCTGGACGTACTGGTCGACGTCGTGAGGTCGGATCCGACACCGACCTTCTGCGGCGACAGCGCGCCGTCGAGCTCGCCGCCGTACGACGTCGTGCTGGTCATGCCGCGGCTCAGTTCGCGGTAGTTGTAGACCTGCAGGATCGTCGTCGCGTTCGCGTCGGGCTCGTCCTCGGGCCGCCGGTCCATCGTGAACTTGCCGTCGTACCGCAGCCTGGCCCGCACCTTCACCCGGCGGCCGTCGGCGGTCGGGTACTCGGTGACGAAACCGCTCGGGCTGAGCAGGTTGTCGAGGTGCCCGTGCCACCGCAATCCGGCCAGGTCACCGCGCAGGCCCGCGGACAGGATCGGGTCCTCGAGCGCGTCCCGGTCGAGTACGGCGAGCACCTCGCGGTACAGGTCGGACTCCGTACCGTCCGGAGCGCGCACCGACGAGCTGTCGATCATCGCCGCGCCCATCGTGCTGTCGTAGTACTTCGGCAGCTTGACCTTGACGCGCCGCTCGGCCAGCACCTGGGCGGTGGCCAGCAGCTTCGCCAGCCGGTGGACCTTCGCCCCGGTCAGCTGACCGACCAACGGCGCGACGTCACCTGGACGGGCCGTGAGGACGTACCGCTGGATCACCGACACCGCGGTCCGCTGGTCCAGCTCCAGCTTGCCCGCGCGGATCCGTTCGATGACCTCGGCAACCATCTCGTCCGGCAGCTCGAGCTTGCCGTCGCCGTACAGCCGCAGTACGTCGCGCTCCGGCATCGTCAGCATCAGCCCGCCGTCGGCCAGCCCGATCTGCTGCGGCTGCGCACCGCTCTCCTCCAGCTCCGCGACAACCGCGAGATCGGCCCAGAACTGGTACTGCCGGCCGTTGCGGATGACCAGCCGTTCGACGCCGCCGATCTGTGTCTCGGTCCGGCTCGCGGACTCGTTCACCGACCGGGTGAGGCCGAGCGTCCCGCCGTACGACGATCCGTCCGCCTCGGCCAGGCCGTCGCTGAAGCCGGCCGCGACGGACCGGCCCGTCGACGTACCCGTCGTGATCGTCGTGCTGCCGAGGGTCAGGTTGATCTCGCCGTTCACCGGGCTGCCGTAACCGACGTACCGGAGGTTCCACACGGACGCGGTGACCGTCAGCTTCGCACGGCCCGTGGTGATCCGGTGCTGCGCGACGGCCTGTCCGGGCGTCGACGGCACTGGCGTGACCAGCAGGCTGGTCCGGTACGGCGCGATCAGCAGCTCGGGACGTGCCGCCAGGTTGCGCGGGTTCAGGAACGCGCTGAGGTGGTGCAACGCCGAGCTGTCCGCGCGGGCCAGCTGCGGCTGCAGTGCGAGCAGCCGCCCGACCGGGTCACCGACGTCGACCGCCTGAAACGTTGCCGAGCGCAACAGCAGCGGGTCGACCTCGCCGCGGATCGCGGTCACGGGTTGGGTGCCGTCGGAGCAGAACTCGCTGTCGATCGCGAGCTGGGCGGTGCCGGTCGCGGTCGCGAGCGGGGTGGACTCGTCGGTCACCTCGGTGACGACGATCCGGTGCCGCACGTCGAAGACCGCGACCTTCGCGGTGCTCTCGGTCAGCGACACCCGGTTCACGGTGCTTCCGGTCGCCCAGCTGACGAACCGGCCGAGCACCGACCGGGCGCGTGTCAGACCGCCGTCCGGCGTGGTCCCGACCTTCGCCTTGTTACTGAGGCCGCCGCGGAACTGCCACGGCAGGCTGTGCGACCAGCCGCCGGACTTGCCGGTGGTGTTCGAGCCGATGTCCAGGTTGACCACGGTCACGCCGTCGGTCACGCCGAGGAAGTCGGCCGTCGCGGTGTCCGGGTAGATCCTGATCCGGTACGTGTGCTGCTCCGGCAGCAGCCCCGGCCGGTGCACGTCGAGCTGGAACAGGATCCCTTCCTGGGCCGCGATGTCGTACCCGGTCTCCAGCCGATGCCGCGCGAACTGCTCGCGGACCCGTTCGAGGTTCGCCAGCTGGCTCGCGGCCAGTCGCGGTGTCCAGCCGCTGGGTTCGCCGTTCGGGATCAGCCCCTTCGCGGCGAGATGTTCCAGGAACTGCGCCAGTACCTCGTCGGCGCCGCTCAGCTCCTGGATCAACGCCGGCCCGGCGCCGCGGATCGCCTGCATCCAGACCGGCAGCTGGTGCGGCGTACCGTCCGGCGCGGGATCGCCGCGCAGCAGCAGCCGCCCGTCCTTGCCGTACGTCGGTTGCCCGTTCTCGTCGTGGACGACTGCCTCCGCCGGGACCGGCAGCCCGTACCGGAACGCGTCGTTCTCCGGCATCCGCAGTACGGCGTCGCCCTTGGCCGTCAGCGTGAAGTTGTCGCGCTTCGAGACGCGGTGGATCGTCAGGCGATGCTGCAGCCGGAGCTTGACGCCGATCGTCGGCTGGGTCCGTTGGACGCTCGGGTGGATCGCCATGTCCCCGGTACTCGCGGTGACGTCGGACCCGGTGCTAAGTCCCGCCTTGCCGCCGGCGCCGACGTCCCAGGGGCCGATCAGGTCGTCGACCGCCGTACCGCCGGCGGAGATCGCGTACGAGTCGCCTGCCGAGGTGGTCTGGCTGCCCGACGTGCCCGAGAAGCCGACCCGGAGCCGCTCGACCTTGTGGTTCTTCGAGCTGTCGCCGAGCAGCGTCGTCTGCTCGTGCACCACGACCGTCTCGAGCTGGGCGTAGGCGACCACGCGGCCGCCGCTGGTGATCGGCCGGACCAGGCCGCCCGGGCGGGTCGCCTGCGCGAGCCGGCCCGGTACGTCGTCGGTGAGCATGCCGCGGATCTGGTCGTGACCGATCCGGTCGAGCTTGCCCAGTCGTTGCCGCAGGCCCGCGATCGCCCGGTCGGCGAGCTCGCTCAGCCCGTCCACCCGGGTCGCGGCGTGCTCCGGAAGCGCCGTACCGCGGGTGCCGCCGAAGTCCTCGATCGTCACGGTGTCCCTCGGCGCGCCGACCGTGTACGCGTGGCTGATGCCGAGGTCGAGCGTCCCCGTCGTACCGGCGACGACGTGCTGCTCGGACCAGGTGCCGACCGCGGACGTGCGGATCCGCCAGGTCCAGCGCGGCCGGTTCGCGCGGAACCGGAGGACCTCACCCTGGATCACCTCGACCGCACCGGGCAGCCCGTACTCCGTCGCGCCGCCGGTCACGCTCAGGCCGGTGTGCTTCCCGTATTCGATGCTCGGCGCAACGGCCGTCGCCACCGCCTTCACCGGGTTGTGGTCGGGCAGCCCGGACAGCATCGTGCCGAGCTTCAGCGCACCGTTCGCGCCGTACGTCGCGGTCGTCGTCGTACCGATGCTCGTGCCGCCCTGCACCACCTGGCCGAGCTGGCCCTCTTCGAAGGAGACCGGGTGGTCGAGGACCTCCTGCAACTGGTCCGGATCGAGGGTCAGCTCGAACTGCACCAGCTCACTGACGTCCGCCGTCGGGTCGTTGCCGACCGTCAGCAGCAGGCCGTCGGGCGACAGCAACCGACGCGTTTCCGCCCGCAACGTGCGGTGCAGCAGCTCGGGTGTGAACCGGAACTCCTTGCCTGCTTGGGAAAGCGCGTGGTTCAACCCGTCGGCCAGCGCGCTCAGATGCGGAAGGTCACCAGAGACGACCGCGGTCTGCAGCACATCCTTCGACGGCAGGCTCTCCGCGAGCCGCTGCTCGTACAACGCCTCGGCCTGCTGCGCGATCGCCAGCATCGCGGGCGTCCGGTCGTCGCGGAACGCCTGCCACGCGTCACGGGCACGATCGGCCTCGTCCGCCGCCGTCCGGCAGGCCTCCGCGATCGCAGTATGTCTGGCGGCCTTCTCCTCGTCCTTCGTCTCGGCCGCGCTCTCGGTCCGGGCGTCGGCGCGCGCGGTGAGCTCGGTCCGCTGCTGCTCGATCGCGCCGACCCGCATCCGCACGTACGTCGGCCAGTCGATCGCGATCCGCTCCTGCTGGAGGAGGCGCGCCGGGATCGCCCGCGCCTGGTCCGCGGTCAGGCTGCGCAGGAACTCCACCCGGGCCTTCAGCGCGCGGGTCGACGCGGACCAGGCCGGACCGCGGCGCCGTTCCGCGGCGGTCACCACGTCGGCGGCGATGTCGAGCAGTTGCCTGCCCGGCGCCGCGTGCTGCTGGATCTGCGCGAAGGACAACGGGCCGTACCGATCGCCAGTGGCGAGGTGGACCTTGGCGGCGATCAGCGCCGCGTCCTCGACCGGTGCCGTGGCGGACCAGGTCCGGTCGGCGAGGACGCGCGCGTGCACCGGGTCGTGGTGCAGCACCGAGTCGCTGACCGGTCGGTCCTGCGGGCCCGCGAGTCGCACGTGCGGGTCGACGCCGAGCTTGTGCAGCATGTCGGCGTACTGCGTCAGCGTCGTGGAGATCGCGACCAGTACGTCGGTGATCTCGTGCAGCTCCTCGTGGTGCCGCAGCAGCTGGTCCCGTTGCTCATCCAGCTTCTCGAGCTTGATCAGCAGGCGGCTGAGTTCGGCGGGCCCGCGGTCCTCGCGGCGTTCGAAGGCGACGAACGCGGTCAGTTCGCTGGTCGGCGCCGGGCGGTTCCGCGGCGTCCGGCCGGCGAGCGCGTCCTCGATCCGGTCGACCTCGTGCGCGGTGTCCGCGGCGGTGGCGCGCTCGCGGTCGAGTTCGTCGGCGGCGCGCTTCTCGGCGCCGCGGTCCCGCTCGGCCATGTCCGACTTCACCCGCATCCGGCGACGCAGGTACTTCGCGTAGTAGCCGGCCGGGAGCACGAGTCCGGCGAACGTCGCCTGCCACAGGTACAACGGGTCGAGGTGGAAGGCGTAGACCATCGAGCTCGCGACGCCGATGCCCGACGCCGCGATCGCCAGCGCGCCGGCGGCGTACCAGCGGCGCCCGGTGGTGGACTCACGGTCGGGATGCAGGACGGGCGACCACGGCGGCAGGACCGGGATCGACAGGGTCTCGTCGGGCTCCTGAGCCAGCAACGCGTCCAGGCGGCCGAGCAGCGGGTCGTTGATCTCGTCCGTACAGGCCTGCACCGCGAGCCGGAGCAGGTCCAGCCAGTTGTGCATCCGGCGGTCGAACGCGTTCCGGTTCGCCTCGGCGTGCAACGCCTCGACGAGGCCGGACACCGCGCCGATCGTCCCGAGCCGGGCGAGTGCCTCCAGTACGGCGGTCGGCGCCGTGTCGAGCTGCTGCTGGAAGTACACGCTGGTGACGCGGTGCGCCATCGGGATCGTGCCGAGCGGCAGCTCGCGCCCGGCGAAGAACGTCTTGCGTGGCACCACGCCGCGGCCGGTGTGATCGGTCGGCGCCTCGAAGTCGAACACCGGCAGCGGCTCCGCCGGCGCGCCGGCTTGATTGCCCAGGGCCCGCAAGCGGACCAGATGGTCGGCGGTACTGCGGACCTCCGCGACCAGTTGCCGCCAGCTCCGCCACTCGTAGTCGCGGATTCGGCGCTCGTCGTCGAGGGCCGCCTGGTGCCGCGCGAGCAGGTACTGCGTGGTGCCGACCACCGTGACGGCCAGCCCGACCGCGGCGCCGACGACGACCGTCGGTACCGCGAACGCCATCGGGATCGCCGCGGCCGCGATCGGGATCGAACTGCGCAGCGGGAACGACCACCACGGCGTGGTCAGCGCCGGCGCCGTCTTCTCCGGAGCAGCCAGCTCCGCCCGCGGCACCGGGCGCTGAGCTGCCGGGACGCCCGTCGCCGCCAGGACCTTCTGGTAGGCGGTCCGTACGGCGGTGCCGAGGACGGCACGCTGCGGCTCGCGAGCCTGCTCGTCGAGGGTACGGCGGTACGTCCGGCGGTCGGCCTTCACCTGCTCCTCGCGCGACTCGACGTACCGGTTCGCGACCGTACGCACCGGGGAGAGCGCCACCGCGCCGAGCAGTACGGCGGCCGCCAGACCGACGCGGCCGTTGCCGGCGAGGACCGCCGCAGACGCGACACCGGCCGGGACGGTCTCCAGGAAGCCGAGGACGAGGTCCGCGCGCAGTCCGGGCATGGACTTGGCGCCGCCGTCGACGGCCCGGTTGGCCCGCTGCAGCAGGGTCGGCTTCAGCTCGGCGACCGCGGCCGCGAGGTCGTGCGGCAACGCGGACCGGAGGTCGTCGTGCGCCACCACGCCGAGCGCGTTGGCCAGCTCGGAGAACTGCCGGGCCGCGGTCCGACGGCCCAGCGCCGACGGCGCGGTCTTGCTTTGCCGGAGCAGGGTTCGAAGGCGAGCGAACGCCGCGGCGACGGTCTGCCGGTCGGAGGCGTTGATCCGGGCCGCGAACGCGGTCGGGTCGAGCTTGCCGAGTTCGGCGGCCTTCGCCGGACCGTGCCAGTTGACGAACTGTCGCAGCAGCGGCTGCTCGCGGAGAACCGTGAGCCGGCTGATCGACGGGCCCGACTCGGGTGACACCTCCGGCTGCTTGGCGAAGTGCCGGAACAGGCCGTGCACAAAGCGATCCACGGCCGGGTCGGGCGCGAACGGCTGGCTGTCGTCGAGAGCCGGCAGTTGTACCGGACGGAACGCGGCCGGGTCGGTCCAGCCGTCCTCCGCCTCGTTAAGCCTCGCCACCCACTTCGCGGCGGCGCCGTGCCGCAGGACAGCGGCGACGCGCTGCTGCAGGGCAGGCGGGAGGTTGGTGCCGGTCTTGCCGAGGTGGTGCAGCAGGATCCGCAGTTCCTTGCGGAAGTGATACCGCGACTCGCCGTGTTCGACCCGTCCGACCAGGTAGCCCACCTCGGCGTGCCGGGCGATCTCGTTGTGCGCCTCCGGGGCCGCGCCGCCGTGCGCGGCCAGGACGCCGGCGATCGCGTTGGTCAGCGCGCGGCCAACGACCGCGGCACGGGTCCGCGGCGACAGCGTGATCGTTGCCCAGTGCATCGACGTGGGCGTGCGCTCCCAGCGGACCGGTCCGGCGTTGGTGAAATCTCCGGACACCTTCAGCTCGAGCGTCAGGTCCGGCGCACGCCAGAACGAGATCGTGATCCGGTTCGCGTCGAGCGCGATCGCCCGTACGTCGTCGCGGACCGTGCCGACCGCGGCCGCGATCTGCGGCAGGGCCTCGTGGGCGGCGGTCCAGACGACGGTCGGGTCCTGCTTGCGGCGGCCGTCACCGCGGAAGTCGCTGCGATGGATGCTGCCCGCCCCGCCCCGCGGCAGATCCCGGTGCACCCGCCGGTCCCGGCCGGTCTCGTTGCCGAAGGCCCGCTTCACGTTCCCGAACGCTGCCTGCAGCAACTGATCCGCGAGCGGCTCGACCTCGGCATTCCCCGGCAGCGGCTCGATCCCGGTGGAGTCGACCGCGTGGAACCTCCCGTGCGCATCGACGGCGCCGTGCAGTTCGCCGGCCGGACGGTAGCCGAGGGCATCCAGCCGGCGGACGTACTCGTGCAGCTGGTAGACGGTGTCGAGCGTGACCGCCTCCGTGTGCACCGCGGGATCGACCGGCTCCAGCGCGAACCCGACGTACCGCTCGCCGTCGAGCTCGGTCGTGATGAGCCCGACCGGGGCGGGGCCGTAGCCGGTGCGCGCGGCAGCGTACGCGCGCTCCAGCTCCGCGACGGCACGCTCCCGCGCTTCCGGCGTGTCCGGATAGAGCTGGGTGGGCGGATGCTCGGCGCTCGCCGTGCTCCAGTCGTACGACGGGGGTTGCAGGTCCTCGCGCGGCGCCGGGGACGTGCGGGGGCGGCCGTTCGGGGTGAACGTGTGCCCGTCGGCGGCCCAGGCGATCCACGCGTCGACGACCTCGAGCGGGTTCCGCTTCTGGAAGATCTCCTGGCTGGTCCCCGGCGGCAGGTCGTAGGCGAGCGGGCGGACGCGGCCGACGTCGTACACCCAGAAGCGGCCGTCCGGGGCGATGCCGAACTGCAGGTCGCCGATGGTCAGGTTGTTCGCGACGAAGAACTCGCGGACCGCCAGCAGACTGTCGAGCGACGCCTGCGTCGGCCGGAGCGCATCCGGCGTGCTGAAGTCCGGGACGCTCACCCACACGTCGCGGCTGATCCGCGGGAACCGGTCCGCCACGAACGCGTCCCGCCCGAACACCGTCGTGAAATGCAGCGGCGCGATCACGGCCGCCGCCCCCGGCTTCTCCATCAGCCCTTCGAGCCGATCGAGCTGGGTGTAGAACGACACCTCGACCGTCGGCAGCGCGATCAGCACCACCTTGTCGTAGAACGCGAACGCCGCCTTCGACCCACCGATCCCGAGCAGCCGCCCGAGATGCGGCTCGACGTCCTCGAACCGGATGCCGTCCGGATGCGCGGGCGTGCGCACCAGGTACGTCTCGTCCTCGAGGATCTCGACGGTGCCTTCGCGGTCCGGCCCGGGGTGCGGATGCAGGGCCTGCCAGCCGTCCGGGGTACGGATCGTGATGTCGATGCCCATCACGTCCGCGACCCGCTGCGCGAAGTCGTGCGGGGCGCCGTCGAGGACCACCGAGACGCCGTGGTAGAGGTCGATCATCACCGCGAGGTGGTGGGGGGTGAGCCGGGCACCTTCGATCTCGACATGGTTCTCGTCGGCCGCGGCGATCTGGAAGCGCTTGACGGTGCCGGGGTGTGCGACGGCCGCGAGCGCCTGGTCGTCGGCGGTGCCGTTGCGCAGGTCGTCGTACGACGTCTCCGTGAGCGCGGTGCTGAACGCGGGCAGTCCTTCACCGTCGTACTTGTTCATCTGCGCGGGCCGGATCCGGGCGATGCTCGGCCCGGTGCGGGTTCTTGTGACGACGGCCGTCGGGTTGTGGAGCGGTCTGTTCCTTTGTACGGCGCGGGTGAGTAGGCGGGCGATGCGGTACAGCGGCTCGAGCTCGCGGTGCCGGCGGGCGCGGTCGAGCCGCTCGTCGCTGAGCCAGCCGCGCCGATTCAGGAACCTGCCGAACGGGCCGGCGATCACCGCGTCGGCGAGCCGTCGCGGTAGGCCGCCCTCGATCAGCCGGGCCAGGAACTCCTCGGCGTGGTGGTCGTCGTACAACGCCTTGATCGCGTCATAACCCTCCGGCGCGAGGCTGCGGGCGAGCGCATCCACCTCAGCCAGCAGCCCCGCCCGGGCCTCGGGGTCGAACAACCGCCACCCGTAGTGCCCGATCACTTCGTGCGCAATCGTCGCCCGGACATCCTCCGCCGACAGATGATCGGCCGCCGACACGTAGACGACCCCAACACCGCCTTCCATGCGGAAATATCCGGGCCGCGAACCCTCCGCCGGTTCGATGCTGTGCTTGCCCACCAGCTCGTCATTGGTGGCACCGACGACGAACCGCACGGCGATCTTCTTGGGAAGGCGTAGGTGCTTGCGGGCGTCCTTCACCGCCTGCTCAGCGTCTTCGAGTGTCATCCCGCCATCGACGCCCTCCACCAGCCGAGCGCGGCCGGCCTCGTGACGGGCGTTCTCGATCGCGACGTTCAGGAGGTTGTTGCGGGTGCTGTGGGCCAGGAAGTGCCCGAAGGTGTCGTCCTTGGTCTTGGAGAGGGGGCGGATGGCCTCGAAGTCGATCGGGTGCACGTTGCCCGCGTCGTCGACGAGGAACTGCAGCTCGTCCTGGACGTGATGCCCGTTGCCGGCGAGGCGCTGGAGGTATTGGTCGAGTTGGCGGACGGTGTTGAAGTCGACGGCCGCGCGCCAGCGGTTTGTCTCGGCGACCACCGCCGGGTCGAGACTGCCCGTACTGATGAACCCGCCGGGCAGCGGCTGCATCGCGACACCGGCGTACTCCTGACCGTCGATCGTGACCTTGACCAGGCCGTACAGCTCTGGGGCGTATCCGGTCGGCTCGGCCGCACGCTGACCGGCGAACTCACGCATGATCTGCCGCTCGAAACCGCCTGCCGGCCAGAGCTTCAGAGCCCAGGGCCGTCCGTCAGGCCTTTCGATCTGGAAGACACCGGAGTACTCGCCGAGGGTGGCGACGGACCCCGGCGTACCACCACTGCTGAGCCGACGGAGCTCCGACGGGCGCAGCTCGAGATGCGTTGCGTCGGCCCAGGTCACCGGGTACGTCGCCGGCCTGATCTGCTGCGGCGCCCGAGCAACCTCGACGCCGAGCACGGCGCCGCGCTCGAAGACGGCGGAGTACTCGACCCCGTCCCAAGCCTCGATCTCCGCAAGCAACCCGCCCGAATCGAGCGCCCGAAGCCCCGGACTCTCGAACAACGGACGAATCCCCTCCAACAACACCGGATCGCCCCCGGTAACACGCCCAACAATCTCAACCAACCGCCCCTGCTGCCCACCCGACAGCCCACCGAACGCCGGCACCGCACCCAACAACTCCGCAACCACCGGACCCGCCGCATGCACCGGAGCTGCCGCTCCTCGCCCACCCGCGGTCTCCCGCGCGCCCGCCTGGTGCTGGGCCTGTCCGTTGGCGACGGCAGCGTCCAGCAGCACCTTCCGGTGATCGGCGACGATCGCGAAGTGGTCGGCGATCGCCTTCTCCCGGTCCTCCGCAGGCAACTCCGCCACACCCGCCAGGCCGACCGGCCGGAAGTTCCCCGTATCGTCGACGAAGTACTTCAACTCCCCCCGGAGCACGTACCCGTTGGCCAGCAACCCCCGAGCAAACACATCAAGCTGCCGCGCAGTCCCAAACGTCGCCCGCCCCCGCGCACCTTCCGCAACCGCACCCGCCTCAACCGGCGGCCCGACCACCGTCGCCGCGGTCAGCTCGCCGGGTACCGGGGCTCTTCCGACGCCGACGTACCGCCGGTTGCCGACCGTCGCTTGGACGAGCCCGTACGGCGACGGGCCGAAGCCGGTGAGGTAGGCGCCGTACAGACCGTCGAGCTCGGCCAACGCCTGCTCGCCGTCCGAATGGAAGCTGACCACCCACTCAGCTCCATCCGGCCCACTCACCTGCCCGGGCAAGGTCTCGTGTACGCCGAGGTCCACCGCGTCTGCGATATCCCGCGACGGCGGCACCAGCGGCACCGGCATCGGTGCGTCCGCCGTCCCGATCCCGTACAGAACCCCCTTCCCGAACACCTCCGAGTACCCCGCCCCGGCCCACCCCCGGATCTCCTCCAGCAACCGCTCCGGCCCGAGCGACCGCAGCCAGCCGCTCTCAAGGATCGGCCGCAACCCCTCCAGCCGAACCGGATCGCCCATCGTGACAGCCCCAAGAACCCCGCGAACCTCAACCCGCTCAGCCTCCGACAACCCCCGATACGCCACCCCATCCAGCGGATCGCTCTGCGGCTGTTCAGGCAGCTTCCGGCTGCGCGCAGTGTCGTCCGCAGCCTGCGGCGTCTCGGGTACGGCAGTGTGCTGGCTGCGCAACTGGGCGAGATTGACTGCCTGCGAACCCAGCTGACCAGCCTTGACCGCCGCCCGGTAGTTGTCTGAGGAAACGTCATTCTCCGCCGCCTTCACCGCCTCGGCCGCCGCCCGTACGGCGTCGGCGGTTCGGCTCTCCTGGCCGAGTGCCGTCGCCTTCGCATGCGCGACCGTCGCCTCCACGTACGCATGGATTGCCCGGTTCCGCGCGGCGGTCGACGGTGCATCGTGATACGCCACCGCAGCCTCAAGAGCAGAGCCCTGGCGGCGGAAGAGCTCGTCCTGATGGGACGAGTACAGAGAAGCCTCACCAGGCGCGCCCTGCCGGCCGGCGCGGTTCAGCGCCTGGACGGTGCCGCGCGGCGAGTCCGGGTCGTGGAACCCGACGTGGACCGCCAACCCACCCTCCGCAGCCTCCCGCCCGTCGATGGTGAAGACATGCGCGGACGCCCCCGGCCCGTCGCGGAAGGTGAATGCGTCGGCATGCAGCGGGATGTCGATACCTCGCCCGAGCACCTTGTTCCCGATCGTGATCACGCCCGGTTCGCCGGCCAGGTCCCAGATCGCGTCCGTCGCCTTCTGGACGTACTTGGCGGCCGCGTTCGGGTCGTCCGAGTCCTTGGCGAACTCGTGTGCCTGGTCGAGAATCTCGGCCATCCGCTTGGCGTCGACCTTCTGGATCCGGATCCCGTCCGGGAGCTGACGGTCGGCGATCGCCTTCTGCAGCAGGCGTTCCACGACCGCGACCTCGTCGTTGTGCTCGGCAACGATCGCCTGCGGCCGGCCGGTGGTCACGTCGCCGTTCCTGGCGAGGTCCGCGATCGCTTGGTCGACCATCGCCTGGTACTTCGCCTCCACGGTCGCGAAGTGCTGCGGTTCCCGGAACACCAGCTTCGGGTCGTTGAACCGCTCGATCTCGACCACCTGGCCGATCCGGTCCTCGCCGTACAGGTCGCGGATCGCGTGCTCGGCGTCCTTCGCCGTACCGGACATGCCACTCACGTGGTCGTAGCTGTCCAGCAGGTCCCGGGTCCGTACGGCGCTGGTGTGCGTCGGGTCCGCCCGTACCTCCATCTTGTGGTGCGCCTCAAGGGCCTGCGCGACGCCGGTCCAGCGTTGCTCCAGCAGGGTTTCGCGGTCGATCAGCGGCTCGCCGGAGTGCTTGCTGATGATCAGGATCCGCTCGGTGCCGCCGATCTGGGCGCGGATGTAGTCGCGGCCCTCACGCAGTACCCACTGCGCCTGCGCCGCGTCCTCGAGCCGCTGGACGTGCTGCTCGAAGCGGCGTGGCCGTACGCCGGGGCCGAGCTGGTCCGCGAGGCGTGCCCGGGCGTCGTCGGTGAGTTTCGGCCGCAGCCCGTCGACCGGTTCACCCTCGGGCGGCAGGCCGAAGTCAGCGCGCTCGAACGTGTGGTCGGCCAGCGCCCGGTTCGCCAGCAGTACCTCGGCCTCGGTCCGCGCATTCGCCTTGCCGGCGGCACCGGAGCTGTGCGTGTACGCCTGCGACGCGAGCTCGACCGCAACGGCGTCGACCTCGTCGACGATCACGTCCTTGCCCGGTACCCGATGCCCGCGGCCCATGCTCCAGCCGAACGCCGCGACGTCACCGACATACACGGTCCGGCGCCGCGGCTTCGGATACCGGACGGCGGGGTCGACCTGGACGACGTCGTAGCCGAGCGGTTCGAGGACCGAACGGAACTTGCCGTACGCCTGCGCGGCGAGGCTCCGGTTCGAGGTCATGAAGTGCACCGGACGATCCGCCGCGATCGTCGCGAGCGCGACGGCCGCCACCGCAGTCTTGCCTTCGCCGGTCATCATCTGGACCGTCAGCTCGTCGCGCAGGGCGAGTTCGGCGTGCAGCTGGGTCCAGTTCAGCGCGAAGCCCCAGCCGTCCTTGGTCCGGTGGATCATCTCGTGGATGGCGAGCTGCAACGCTTCGTCGCGGGTCAGGTCCGGCGGCAGCTGATCCTTGAGTACGTCGAGCTTGCCTTCGCCGAGCTGCCTGATCTCCTTCGGGGTCAACCGCGAGAGCGCGTAGTCGAGCTTCGCCGTCAGGTACGAGACCCGCCGCGCCTCGGCCCGCAGCCGAGCCTCCCGCACCGGCAACTCCACCGCCTCGGCCGCCCGCATCGTCCCCCGAGCCACCTCGTACCGCCGCGCCGCCGCGTCGACCCTGCTGTCGAGGTCACGCACCCGCGCCGCAACCTTCGGATCGGTCTCCCGCACGGCCGGGTCCGTCGGGTGCATCTTCGTGTACTTCTCGTGGGCGCGCTCGGCGTCCCGGAGCTCCTTCCGAGCAGCCTTCAACTCCCGCCGCGCGTCGTCGACTGCCCGCGCAGCTTCCTTGGCTGCCTCCGGATCCTGACGAACCTTCTCGTACTCCCGCCGCGCGTCGTCAGCCGCCTGCTTCCGCAGCCTCACCTCGTCCTGATGTGCCTGCCCCTCAGTCCTCTCCCGCAACCCCAACCCCTGATCCGCCGGAGCCGGCTCGTCCCCCCGCACCTGCCCGCCAGGCAACTCCCGCCCATCCCGCGAAACCTCCTCCGCCCGAGGCACCTGCTCCGCACCGGAGGTCCGCTCGGCCCGAGGAGCCTGCTCCGCACGGGCGGCTTGCCCGGGACGAGCAGCTTGTTCGGGGCGAGGAGCCTGCTCCGCACGCGGCGCCTGCTCCGCGCGGGAGGTTTGTTCGGCGCGAGGGGCTTGCTCTCCCCTGGTTGGTTGTTCGGCGCGAGGAGCTTCCTCCGCACGAGGAGCTTGCTCAGCTGCTGGGGTTTGCTCCGCACGAGCAGCTTGCTCCGCACGGGGAGTTTGCTCGGTGCGAGCAGCTTGCTCGGCATGAGCAGTTTGCTCAGGGCGAGGTGTTTGCTCAGGGCGAGCAGCCTGCTCGGCACGAGCAGCTTGGTCGGGGGTGTTTTGGTGGGGGCCGGTTTCGGGGGTGTGGTGTGTGGGGTGTAGGGGTTTCGGCGTGGGTGACCCGGCGGCGACTGCGAGCGGCTGCTTCTCCGCGGGAGCGGGCTCGGCGGGCGGCGTGGCTTCGGGGCGGGTGGTTGGTGCCTCCTGGTCCGGGGTCGCCGGCTTGGTGGAGGTGGGTTTGTCCGGACCGCTGGGGGGCTTGTCGGGTGCCGCGGGTTTGGCGGCCGTAACCGGCTTGTCGGGGACGGCCTTGGTGGTCTGGAGTTCGGTGGGCTTGGGGGCCGTTCCATCGGACGTGCCGGTGCGGGCGGCGGCGCGGGCGGAGGCTTCCGGGGTGACACCAGCCGCGGGCTGGGCGGCGTTCGGGAGTACGACGCCGGCGGACTCGGCGCGGGCTGTCTCGGTGCGGGTGGATTCGGCGCGGGCTTCCGTGGTCGCGTGATGTGCCGTGCTGTTCCCGCCTTGCGCCGTACCGCCGGTCTGCCCGGCCCCGCTCGCAGCATCGGCGACGCCGGCGTGCGCCCCCGCGGTGCCAGGTGTGACGCCGACCTGGGGTGGGTCGTCGGGTGGCCGGTGGTCGGCGATGGTCGAGTGGTTGCGGACCTGCGCGACCTCGATCGGATCGCCATGCGCCGGCGACGGGGTGTGCGACCCACCGCCGGGTACGGCAGCACCCATCACGCCGGCCCGCCACGCTTCGTCCAACGCCTGGCCGGCCGTCGGCAGGTGCCACGTGCCGAGCGCGGTAGCTGTCGGCATCGTCACTGCCATCGTGGTCGCGCCGGCGACCCGCCGCCCGACGAACCGCGCGACCGGCGCGTTCAGCGCCGCGACGTTCGACGTCAGCTTCTTCCCGACCCATCCCAGTCCGACGCTCGGCACCACCGCGATCGGAATCGCCGCTACCGCGACCAGGGCGTCCTTCCGGGTCTCGTCCCAGTCCCACCCGTCCTCGTGGTGGTACTTGCCCTGGTCGTCGATCACCCCGCGCCGCGACTGATCGGTGAGTACGCCGTACGCCTGCGCGATCGTGTTCGGCCCGAGCCCGTACACCCCGGCCCCGACGCCTGCGAGTGCCGCGCCGCGGAAGACCTTGACCGGCGCCATCGCGAGCGCCTTCTGGGCCCGCGTCCTGATCACGGCCAGAGCCGCTTTGATGATCCCCTTCGACCGGTTGTGGATGAAGTCCTTGAGCGCGCGTTTGAGCACCTCGCGCATCCCGAGGCTGAGCGCCTTCCCGGCCGGGATCGCGAACATCGCGATGCCGAGCGCGACCTGCGCCCAGATCATCACCTTCGCCCGGACGATGGTGTCCGCCTGGTCCCGCAGGTACTTCGCGACCTCCTCGGCGGCCTGCGCGATCGCCTCGACGCCGCCGAACTCCGGGTCCGTCCCGTAGCCCCGGATCTGCCCGCCGAGTGCCGTGCCGGCCGGCAGCCTCCAAGCGGCCTCGACGGCGGTGGCCCCGGTGGTACATCCGGTCGCGGCGGTCGCCCGCAGTTCGGCGGCAATCGCGTCGTACTGCCGGGCGTACTCGCGCAGCGCGTCCTCGTCGCCGGCCGGGTAGTCGTCGGGGTCGACGCCGACGATCGCGCCGAGAAACTCGACGATCGGATGCCAGAAGCTCATCGCGGGCTACGTCGGGTCGGGCGTGGCCGGGAGCGGCTTGCCGTTCGGTTGCAGGCCGAGGTCGGCGGCCTGGATCGCCTCGGCGTTGTGGCCGTCGGTCTGCCGGAGCAGGTTCGCGGCACCGGCCAGGCCGGCCGCGATGTTCGTCATGCTCTGCTGCAGCGACGTCCCGGCGTCGGTCAGGCCCGCCATCCGGGCGGTGAAGCCGTCGAAGATCGCCCGGCCGGTCTCGTCGTCGCCGCAGGCCGAGCGGACCGACTCGGTGCCGATCCCGTTCAGCGCGGCGGTGAGCGCCGGGCCGGCGTCCATCCCGGTGCGGAGCACTCCTTCGGCGGCGCCGTACACGGCCTGCAGGTCGACGTCGGTCATGACAGCCGCTCCACGAGGTCGTCGTACCGCTCGGCGATCTTGGTGGCGACCGCCGTACTGGCCGCGGACAGCGTGGCGACGATCGCGGCGGCGAGGCCTTGCGGGTCGTGGGTACCGAAGACGTCCGGGTCGAACTCGAGTTCCCGGACGTCGCCGTGGGCGCCGATGGTGACCTTGATCAGCCGGTCCGGCGAGACCGCGGTCGCGGTGACCGACTCGAGCTCGGTCTGAACGGCGTTCATCGCGGCCAGCGAACGCTCGAGCTCGTTCTGCAGGCCGATCGCGGCCAACTGCCGGCCGAGTCCGGTCTCCGAGGGTTCCATGGGAACAAGGGTCCGTTGGGGATGGCGGTCGTGGTCAGGGGTTGGCCACAAGGGGTCAGAACCCGTGGCCCGATCGGGACGGGGCCTAGCGTCGCGAACGTGATGACTGTCAGAACGGGCCGCTGGGCCGCGGCCGCCGCCGGGGTGTTGCTCGCCGGGTTGCCGATGATGACGCCGACCGCGGTCGCGCTACCGCCGGCAGGCCTGTGCCAGAACGCCGAAGCCGGTGGAACGCCGGTGAGTAAGTTGCCCTGGGCACAGACCTGGCTGGCGCCGGACCGGGTGCCGCCGCAGGTCGACGGCCGTGGCGTGACCGTCGCGGTGATCGACTCCGGTGTGGACGCGGACCACCCGCAGCTCAACGGTGCCGTCCTGCCGGGCCGCGACCTGCTGACGCCCGGCGATCTCCGGGCGAACTTCGACTGCGTCTCGCACGGTACGGCGGTGGCGAGCATCATCGCGGCGCGTCCGGCGGCCGGGATCGGCTTCCGCGGGGTCGCGCCGGGCGCGCGGATCCTGCCGATCCGGGTCAGCGAACGGGACGCGAGCGAGCAGACCGGCGAGTCGGTCGACGCCACCGTGTTCGCGGGCGCGATCCGGTACGCCGCGGACGCCGGCGCCTCGGTGATCAACATCTCGCTGTCGATGTACTCCGACCTGAAACCGGTCCGGGACGCCGTCCGGTACGCGCAGCGGCACAACGCGTTGATCGTCGCGGCAGCCGGCAACGCGCACGCCCAGCAAGGGGCGGACCCGGTCACGTACCCGGCGGCGTACCCCGGTGTCGTCGGCGTCGGCGCGATCACGATCGACGGCACCCGGCTGTCCAACTCGCAGGTCGGGTCGTACGTCGACATCTGCGCGCCCGGCGGCGGGGTCCTCGCGGCGACCCGGGTTCGCGGCCACCGGTACTACGACGGCACCAGCTTCGCCGCGGCCTTCGTCAGCGGTACGGCGGCCCTCGTCCGCTCGGCCGATCCGACGCTGTCGGCGAGCGCGGTGGCGAACCGGCTGATCGCGACCGCGACGCCCGCGCCCGGTCCGGCCGACCAGTACGGCGCGGGCGTGGTGAACCCGTCGCGGGCCGTGCAGGACGTCCTCGCCGCCGCGAAGCCCGCCGCGCTGCCGCGGGTCCGCCCGGTGAAGGCCGACGCCGCGGCGGAACGACGTACCGCGGTCTGGGATTCCGCGGGACATCAGAGTGGCCGGATCGCCTTGTTCGCCGGGGTTTTCGCGGGGGCGGTGCTGATCGTCGCGGTCGTCGTACCGCTCGGCCGACGACGCGGCTGGCGGGCAAGCTGAAGGCCCGGCCCCCTCTGCGGGGGCCGGGCCTTTCGCGCCGTTCTCAGACCTGGTCGAGCGCGTTCGCGGCGACGTTGTCGGCGCGCTTCATCCCGATCCACGAGTCGTCGAGCGCGGTGCTGCGGCGACCGAGCACCATGTTGATCTCCTCGTTGGCCTGAACCCAGAGCTGCTGCACCTGCTGGAGTTGCGGCGAGCCTGCCTGGCTGCTCCACGCGTCCAGCAGCGACCGCATCGCGGTCTGGAACTGCTCCTGCAGATCGGTCACCTGCTTGTTCGCGGCAACCATGTCGACGGCGCCCTGCGCCATCCGGTCGAACGGATAGTTGAGCATCATGACTGCATCCCTTCCTAGAGCACCGTGGTATCGATGGACACGCCAACGGACCCGCCGCCGCCACCGCCGCCGCCGACCGGCCCGCCGCCGGCACCTTCGGAGCCGAGCCGGCTGAACGCCGCCTGGCTGCTGGCGTCCTCGGTCTCGTACGCCGTCTTCGACGTCGAGATGCCGTCGGCCATCCGGTGCAACTTCGCGCACAGCTGGTCGACCGCTTCGAGGTGGTTGTGATGGCCCCGCCAGAAGACGTTCTTGATCTCGCCGTCCATCGTGGTCAGGCCGCTCATCGAGTTGTCGAGCATGGTCATCACGGCCTTCAGCGCGTCGCCGATCCGGGCTGCCTCCGCGGCCGTCTGCACCATCCTGGCGCTTTCGGTCTGCACACCGGGCATGGTGTTCCTCCTCTGCTGGATTGCCGGCACGTGATCACCGGTCGGTGTCACGCTAGGTCGGTGCCCGCCGGTCGCCCGGCGGGTACCGGTTACGGCCATCGGATGGCCGGTTGTGCGGCGGCTACTGGATCCGCCACAGGTCTTCGTCGAGTACGTCGCGCTCGACCGCACGGGTCGCCGTACGCCTGCGTTTGCGCTGCGGTACGCCGGCCGCGCGCTGCTCGCCGTTGCGTCCCTGCAGGTCGGACTGCACACCGTTGCGGCGCATCCGCTCGGTCTCGCTCTGCTCGGCCGGGACGTTGAACCCGGGCTTGCGGTTCGCCCCGGCGCCCGGCTTGATGTCGCGCGCACCGTTGCCTCCGGCCCCCATACCGCCGTTCTGCGGCGGGTACATCGGCGGCGTACTCTGCTGGGTCGTCGCCGCCCCGGTCGTCGACGTCTTGCCGGCCAACGTGGGCTCGGAGCCCGCACTGCCGGCCACGGTCGTCGATTTCTGGACAGGCGTGGTTTCCTTCGTGTTCGACTGGTGCCCGAGCGAACTGTTGCCGATGCCACCGATCGAGCCCGTGGGCAGATGGGTCAGCCCGTCACCGGTCACCGCGGGCGGCGTCGGACTCGGGTGGAACGTCGGCGCGGTCGCCGTGGTCCCACCGGCGAGCGACGGATGATCGGCCACCAGCCCGTCCATCGACGACTTCGCCGGGTCCGTGGTGGTCGTCGTCGGCACTGTGGTCGTGGTCGCCGGCGTACTCGGGGTCAGCAGGTCCTTCAGGTGCTGCAGCGCGGTGATCCCCTTGTCCGCGATCTCCGGCACCTTCGCCACCACGTCGAGAAACTTCCCGGCCTCCTCAATCGGATCCTTGGCCTCCGGCTGCTTGTCGTCCGGCTTCTTGTCCGCAGGGTTCTTGTCGTCCGCGGACACCTTCGGCTGCGCACCCCCGTCGGTACCGGTGCCGCCACCGGCCTTGGCCTGGTCACCGCCGCCGCCCTGGTCCTTGGTCGGTGGGGCGTCTCCACCGCCGCCCGGCTTGGCGACCTCCGGCCCCGGCCAGTCGTGTTTGGCGAAGTCCGCCTGCAGGCCGTCGAACACCATCCCGAGCAGTTCGGACAGGATGTTCATCTGGACGGACGCCTGCAGACTCACCTGTTCCTTCCCGACCTTGCCGATGTTGCGGACCAGTTCGTTGTCGGACTTGAGCGCCTCGTCGGCCTGTTTCCACTCCGTCAGGTACTGGTCCATCACCTCGCGCGCACTGTCCAGTACTTCCGCGACTCTGGTCATCCGCTGCGCGACGTTGGCTGTCTGGGCTTTCCAGTCCTCCAGGAAGGTGACCGACTGGGTCACCTCGGTGTTGAAGGTCTTCCAGGAGTCGGAACCGCTGCTCCGCCGCCAGACCTGGATGTTGTTCAGCGCGCCGGCGAGTTGACCGGAGGCGTCGTGCAGCTTCGTACCCGCGTCTGTCCAGTGCTGCGCGTCGTTCCGCCACGGCAGCGACAGCTGCCGCGCGAGATCGTCGTGCATCAGTTGGACGTCGGTGCAGCCCGTGTACGGTCCGATCAGACCGGGGATCGCGTTCATCGGACCGGCTTCCCTTCGTACCCGTCGATGATCTGCTGCTGGATCTCCGGCGGGACCGAGTTGGCCGGCTTCGCCGGATCGGGTTCGGCGGGCAGCGGCGGCGGCGTGTCGGCGTTGCGGTTGCCGAGCAGCGGTCCGTGTTCGTCGGTCCAGGCCTTCTGCAGCGCGTCGGCGTTCACGCGGTCGGTGTCGCCGAACTGCTGCGCGATGTCGCGGGTCACCTGGCCGAACGCCTCCAGACCGCGGCGCGCACGGTCGAGGTAGAACTCGGCGGCGCCCGCGACGGCGGCGTACTTGGTCACCGCCACGTCACTGCCCCGGATGCCGTTGCCGAGGTCGGGTCCGCTCTCGTCGGCGAAGCCCGGGACCTTGATGTCGTGCACGATCCCGCTGAACTTGGTCAGTTCGTCGGCGTTGAAGTCGAGGTCGGTCATCAGGCTCCGTTCGGGTCCTCGGCGGGTTGCACGAGTTGGACGAGTTGGGTGTCGCCGCGGCGGGCGACCAGGCGGCCGCGGCCGGGGGGCAGGGTTTCGGGTTTGGTGGTGCCGAGCAGGGGGCCTTCGGAGCGGTCGCCGCTGAGCAGCAGGCCGGGGGTGCCGAGGTCGCGGAGGCGGGCGATCAGCGGTTCGAAGATCGCCCGGCCGGCGCCGCCGCTGCGGCGGGCGATGATCAGGTGCAGGCCGATGTCGCGGCCGTGCGCCAGGTAGTCGGTGAGGCCGGCGAGCGGGTTGCCGGTCTGGCCGACGACCAGGTCGTAGTCGTCGACCAGCAGGTGGATCTGCGGCCCGGTCCAGTCGCCGGACTGGCGGCGTTCGAGGACCGGGACCAGGTCGGCGACCATCGCCTCGACACCGCGCGGCTCGGAGAACGTGCCCATCACGTGCTCGCCGGTGATGCCGAGCGTCCGGCGGTAGTCGACGAGGATGATCCGCGCCTCCTCCGGCCGGTACCGCTCGATCAGCGACCGGCCGATCCAGCGCAGGAACCCGGTCTTCCCGGACTCGGTGTCGCCGAAGAGCAGGAAGTGCGGGTCGGCCTCGAGGTCGACGGACACCGCGCCGAGGTCGCGTTCGGCCAGCCCGATCGGCAACCCCTGCACGGGCTTCCGCCGCAGTACGGCGGCCAGCTCGGCCTCCTGCAGGTGCAGCGGCAGCAGCCGTACGCGCGGTGCGCCCGACACCGGCCAGGCGGCCGCGAGCTGCGGACCGAGGTCGGCGTCCGGGGTGGCGATCACGAAGTGCTGCGCCTTGTCGGCCAGGCCGCGGCCGGGCTTGTCGGCGGGTACGCTCATCGCCGCGCGCCGGTCGATCACCGAGTCGGACGGGTCACCGAGCCGCAGCTCGATCCGGGTGCCGAACAGGTCGCGGATCGTGCCGCGCAGGTCGAACCAGCGCGAACAGGTCGCGACCACGTGCACGCCGTACGCGAGCCCGCGGCCGGCGATCTCGCCGAGCGTCGCCTCGAGGTCCTCGAAGTCCGAGCGCAGCACGGACCACCCGTCGATCACCAGGAACACGTCGCCCCACGGGTCGTCGGTGAACTCCCCCGCCGCACGGCGCTGCCGGTACGACGTCATGCCCTCGACGCCGTGTTCGGCGAAGTACCGCTCCCGCTGGACGAGGAGCTGCTGTACTTCGGCGATCGTCCGGCGTACGGCGCCGACGTCCAGGCGGGACGCGACGCCGCCGACGTGCGGCAGCTCCCGGAGTCCCGCGAGCGAGCCGCCGCCGAAGTCCAGGCAGTAGAACTGCACCTCGCGTGGCGTGTGCGTCAACGCGAGCGCCGACACCAGCGTGCGGATCGCCGTACTCTTGCCGCTGCGTGGACCGCCGACGACGACCGCGTGACCGGCGCCGGCTGCGAGATCCACGGTGAGCGGATCACGCCGCTGCTCCAATGGCTTGTCAACCAGGCCGATCGGTACCCGTAGCGTCCCTTGCGCGGCGGCTGCGGCAACCGTGAGCCCTCGGTCCGGGTCGACGGTCAACGCAGGCAGCAGCGTTGTGAGCGACGGCGGGTCGTCCAACGGCGGTAGCCAGATCTGATGGGCCGGTTTTCCCTTGTTTTCCAGGCGATCCACCAGGATGTCGAGCAACTTCTCACCAACGCCGTCGTCTTCCGGCTGCTCTTCGACCTCAGCGGCCGGCATCGACACGTATGCGCTGGTGTACTCGGCCACGTCGTCCGCAACCTCGTTGGAGACCGTGTGAGCGGCCGCCCGATGCACACCGGACACGTACGCCGACCGGAAGCGCACAAGCGTCTCCGTACCGATCTGCAGGAACCCATGCCCCGGCGCGCGCGGCAGCTCGTACGCGTCCGGCATACCGAGCACCACGCGGCTGTCCATCGCCGAGAACGTCCGCAAACCAATCCGATACGACAGGTGCGCGTCCAGCCCACGTAGGCGCCCCTCTTCCAGCTTCTGGCTCGCCAGCAGCAGGTGTACGCCGAGAGCGCGTCCCAGGCGACCGATCTGGTTGAACATGTCGATGAAGTCGGGCTTTGCCGACAAGAGCTCGGAGAACTCGTCACAGATCACCAGCAGCGTCGGCACCTCCGGCAGGTCGGCTCCGGCCGCTCTGGCGAGCTCGTACTCGCGGACCGACTCGTAGTTGCCAGCCCGGCGCAGCAGCTCCTGCCGGCGGATGAGCTCACCGCCGATCGCGTCGGACATCCGGTCGACGAGTGCCAGCTCCTCACTGAGGTTGGTGATCACTGCACTCGTGTGCGGAAGCCTGTCCAGCTTGGTGAACGTGGCACCGCCCTTGAAGTCCACCAGGGCGAAGTTGAGGCTGTCGGACGAGTGGGTGGCAGCCAATGCGAGTACCAGCGTCCGGAGCAGCTCGCTCTTGCCTGAACCGGTCGCACCGATGAGGAGGCCGTGCGGGCCCATCCCGTCCTGCGCGGACTCCTTCAGGTCGAGCTCTACCGGCGTACCGTCCGCCGTGACGCCAAAGCGGACCCGCAGGCGGTCCCGGTTCGGCCTGGGACCCCAGCGTTGTGCAGGGTCGAAGTTGTACGGGTCTCCGAGCCCTAACAGGTCCGTAAGGCCGAACACCGACGCAAAGCTCTCTTCACCGTCTCCCCCGGCCGAAAGCCGCAGCGGCGCGAGCAGACGGGCCAGAGCGTCAGCGTCCTGGATGGTGAAGCTGTCCGCCAGACCGACGTCAGAGTCGCCGTCCATCGTCACGCTGGTCAGTGCGCCGTCGTCGGCGACGTCCAGCAGCACGGTTGACCTGTCGAGCAGCCGTGGCGGTTGTGTGGTCAGGTCGATGACGCTGACGCCCTCTACGCCGTTGCCGGTCACGAGGTGGTCAGAGCCGAGTACGTCCCCGCCGTCGATCAGTACGACGATGTGCGGCCCGTCAACGCGGCCCGTCGCGGCCGGGTCAAACCGCGGCCGCTGCCCGAGCAGGTCGCCCAGCACCGACTCCAGGTCCGGAACGCTCTTGCTGATCAGGCGAATGGGACCCAGAGCATCGGACTTGTCCGGGTGGTGTGCATGCGGCAGCCACTTCAGCCACTCCCAGTCCGCTCTGGTCTCCGGGCCGATGACAGCCGCGATCAGCAGGTCGTCCGGTGAGTGGAACGTAGCCAACTGCGCCACCAGCGCACGCGCCAGGCTCTGAGCACGGTCCGGCTCGCCGTCGACGTACACGCGGGAAAAACCGCGCAGCGCCATCGCCACCGGCAGCCCGGGCACAGACGAGTACGTGGTGATGAAACGACGCAATGCACCCGCTGACAACGGCTCCAGCTCCTCCAACGGGACCGTGTCCGGTGGTGCAACCGGTGTGGCCAGTGGCTGCGCTCCTGTCCCAACACGCACGATGGCGAAGTCAGGGTCGTTCCTACGCCGCTCCCAGAGCCGATAGCTCTCCACCAACGTCCACAGCTGTGTCGGGTCCGGGTGCAGGTAAGAGAGCGCAGTACGTTGCTGTACGACAGCCCGCCGAGCCCGGATGCGCTGCTGGGACAGGTGTCTGAGGTACCCGCGCCGCGCCCGCGCCATCTCCCGCCGTGGAGCGCCCTGGCCGGCGAACGCGACCGCGGCCATCCCCAACGCCGACAGGCCGAACAGCCCGCCGACGATATAGCTCATCTTGCCGCCACCGCCGAGCGTCGAGTACATCAACGCCATCGCCCCGCCGCCGGCGAGCATCGGCACCATCATCACGTACTGCGAGAGCTGCTTGCCCGCCGGACGCGGCAGCGCCGGCGGCGGGTCGAGCGTGACGTCGCCGCTCGGCAACGCGGGACCCTCGCGCCGCGGCGGTCTGCTGACGATGACTGTGGACATGTTCCAGGACGCTAGGCGCCGTAACCGACCTGCAGGAGGTGACGGCCACTAGCGGACTGTCCACAAGCTGCAGCCGTCCGGTTTGGTGGTTCAGCGCGTGTCACGGTGACGGACGTGAGCATTCGTGGACTGGTCAAGGTCACCATCGACGCACCCGAACGCCGCATCGACCTGGCATTGCCGGAGCGGTCGACGGTGGCCGAGGTGCTGCCCGGGATCCTCCGGCACGCCGGCGACGACCTCGCCGACTTCGGCGCACTGCAAGGCGGTTGGGTACTGCGCCGTCCCGACGGCGAAGCCCTGGAGACGCACCTGGACCTGTCCGGTCAGGGCGTCCGCGACGGGGAGATCCTGCACCTCGCCCCGGCCCACCAGCACTGGCCGGAGCTGGAGTACGACGACCTGGTCGACGCGATAGCCACCGACGCCCGGTCCGGCGGCCGCGCGTGGACGCCGGGAGCGAGTCGCTGGTGTGGCCTGCTCGCTTCAACCGCCGCATTACTGGCCTGTCTGATCCTCATGCACAGCGCGTACTTCGCTCTTGTGGTCGCGGGCGTGCTGATGGCTACCGGGGTCCTGCTGTCGCGTGCTGTCGGCGACGCGGCCGCCGCTGCGATGACGGGCGCCGTCTCCTTGGTGTTCGCGGTTGCCGGTGGAGCGCTGTTGATCCAGTTGCCGTCGTTCGGCGCACCACAGCTGACTGCAGGCGGCGCCGCACTCCTTCTGTTCGGGCTGCTCGGTTACGTCGGTATTGCTCGCCATACCGCAGTGTTCGTGGCAGCTGTCACCTTAGGAGCGCTCGCACTCGTTGCAGGCTGGCTGGGCGGTGCCTTGGACGCTACGAGGGCAGCTGCCGTCGTCGGTGCCGTGGCGGTCGCGTTGATACCTGTCGCAGCACCGCTGGCCATGCGGCTGGGACGGCTGCCGAAGCCCGTGCTGCCTACCAGTACGGCGGATCTGTTGGCCGACGCACCGCAACCACCTCGCCGTCTGGTGCACGCCGCAGTACTGCGATCTGCTGCGCTCTACACGGGCATCCTCGCCGGGCTGGCTATTGGACTCGCCTGCTGCCTCTCTGTGTTGGCCCGGTCCTCGTCCACGCCCGGGCGGTTGCTGGTGGTGCTGGTTGTCGGCATCTGCCTGCTCCGGGCGCGGCTGTTGCCGGTGGTGGCGCATCGGCTGAGTCTGGTCGTCGCCGGTCTCGTCGGACTCGGCTGCCTGCTGGTGCAGTCGCCGTACCTGCTGCTGATGTTTGCGGTGGTGGCTGGGTTCCTCGGGCTCTGGTACGCGCGGCACCGGCCGGGGGCGTACCTGGCGCGGTACGCCGAGCTGGCCGAGGTCGTACTGGTGCTGCTGGTCGTTCCCGTCGTGCTGTGGGTGCTCGGGCTGTACGCGTACGTCCGTGGGCTGGGTGGGTGACCGATGGCGTCCAAGCGGGATCAGCTGCAGTCACACCAGTTCGTCAAGCAACGGATGACGCATGCGTTGCTGCTGCGCGAGACGGACCCGGAGTACCCGCCGTTCCGCCGCGGCATCGTGGCAATGCTCGTCGGGATCGGGCTCGCCGTACTCGTGCTGGTCGGCTCAGGTGTCTACGGGCAGCTGTCGCCGGGTGGGAAGACGTCGTGGAAGTCGGGCGACCACGTGATCGTCGAGAAGGAGACAGGCACCCGGTACGTGTACCGCGACGGCGTCCTGTACCCAGCTGCGAATTACGTGTCCGCATTGCTGCTGGCGAACAAGTACAGCGCGCCGTTGATGGTGTCGGCGAAGTCCTTGCTCGGTGTACCGCGCGGCCAGCGGGTAGGGATCGCGGACGCGCCCGACTCGTTGCCTGACAAGGGACGACTGCTCGGCGACGGCTGGTCGATGTGCGCCAAGCCAGGCACCGACTCCTCGGGCAGCCCGATCGTCCAGTCGGTTCTTCTGGTCGGAACTGAGCGGGGCGGTACGTCGGCGGACTCCTTGCTCGTCGTCGGCCCCGGTGGACGCCGGTACCTGATCTGGCACGGCTATCGGCATCTGATCCAGCAACAGGCCACCGTCGCGGCAGCACTCGCCCTGAACGACGAGGCGTGGATCCAGGTCCCGTCCGTCTGGCTGGACCTCATTCCGTCCGGCCCGGCGCTCGGCCCGATCTCCGTCCCCGGCGCGGGCGCCCCGTCCGCCCTGCTACGACCAGGACGCGTCGGCACGCTGTACGTCGTCCAGACGTCGACGGGCCAGGGACAGTACTACCTGCTGCAGCGGGACCGGCTGGTCGCGATCACGTCATTGCAGTACGACGTACAACGCTCAGCGCCAGCCACACGCGCGGCGTACCCGGGTGCTGTGCCGGTCGCCGTTCCGCTGGATCCGGCTGTGGTGGCGCAGGTGTCCGGCGGCGTGGGTACTACCACCGCCGACTCCGCGCTACCGGCCACCAGGCCGACGTTTGCACGACCGGACTCGTCAGGGGCGTCCTTGTGCGCGGTGTTCGCGGACGGCCAGTTCCGGCCGCGGTTCACGCTGGCCGGTTCGCTCCCGTCAGCAGGTGATGCCGGAGCGACAGCCGGACGCGATGCGAACGGGCTGCCGCTGGCTGACGTGGTCGTCGTACCGCCGGGCCACGGGGCCGTCGTGGAGTCCATGGCGTCGCCTGCGCAGCCAGCCGGGTCGGGGGCGCTGTCCTTCGTGAGTGATCTCGGCCGGCGGTACCAGCTGGCCAGCCGGGACGTACTGGGCGTTCTCGGCTACACCCAGCCGCCCGTCGTGCGGCTGCCCGCAGAACTGATCAGCCGAATGCCCGCAGGCCACGCGCTCGACCCGTCCGCGGCGACGTACCCGATCGGCCCCTGATGAATCTAGGAGGAAGTATGGATATCGGCACACTGACGGTGGTGCCCGACGAGCTGCGGCAGTTCGCGGCGCTCGCACCGCTGGCCACGGTCACCCCGGTCTCCGGCACGGTGCAGGCGACACCGCCGCTGGCCGGTCCGATGCCGGAGAGTGTGACCGTCGAGGCGCACGTCCGGTTCTGCGCCGAGCACACCGGCACCGTCACGCTGCAGGCGACCAACGGCATCGCCTCGCTGATCGACTCCGCGCTGTCGATCGCGAGCCGTTTCGAGACCGCCGACCAGGCCAACGCGACCGTGCACCGGGCGCTGGCCGACGAACTCCCGGACTGATTGGGGACCGCGATGGGTGCGTACTTCGGGATGGAACTCAACACGATGGCGGCGATGCTCTACGGGCAGCGCGCCGAGCCCTGGCACGCGGGTGCCGACATGTGGGGCTCGGCCTGTCAGCAACTGCTCGCCACCCACGGCGACCTCGGCGCCGCGAACGCCGCCATCGCCACCTGGCCGCTCAGCATCGGCTCGGTGTCGCAGGTCGCGTTCAACGGGCAGGTGATCGGCAGCCTCGCCTCGCTCGGCGAATGGTCCGCGTACACCGGGGCGATGTCGGCCGCCCTCCGGCTCGGCGGTACGGCGCTGAACGCGGCGCAGACCGTGATGCCTGCGATCCAGAGCGGGTACGACACCGCGGTCTCGCTGAGCGCCGTACCGATCATCGGGCCGTTCGCCGCGCAGGTCGCGGTCGGGTTGCAGCAGGTCGGCGCCGGGATGATGGAGGCGGTCGGCGTGGTCATGCAGGCCCCGACCGCGGTGCCGCCGCCGGCTCAGGGCTGGCAGGGGCCGGGTGCCGATGCGGCGCCGACGCCCGCGTCGCCGGTTCCCGCCGTACCGGCGTCCGAGGTGCTGGACGCGACGGAGAAATTGTTCAACGTGATGGACAAGGGCGTCGGTCTGCTGACCACCGTCACCGGGCTGATGCAGTCGAGCGGTCTCGGGGGTACGCCGGGGTCGACGACCAAGCTGCCGGACTTCAAGAACCTGCCCGGGACGCTCATCCACTCCGACCTGCCGACGCTGGCGGGCGGGACGGCCACTCCGCCGGCCACGTTGCCCGAGCCGGTGTCCGCGATCACCTCGACTGGAGGAAGCCTGCCGGGCGGGCTGCCCGCGGCTGCGCTGGCCGGGTCGTTGGGGGCGCTGACCAGCTCGACGGCGACCCCAACGCCGGGCCGCCTGGGTTCTGCAGGTGCACGGATCGCGGCCGGGACGGAACCGGCGCTGGCCGGCGGTACTGCGCGGGCTGCGGCGTCGGCAGCGGCCAAGGCGATGCCGACGATCGCCCCGCCGATGTCAGGCGGTGGCGGTGGCGGTTCGAACGAGAGCCGCCCTGGCAACCGTAAGCGCAGCTCCGAGGAGACCCTGCGTCGTACGGGCGTCCAGTCCGACCTCCAGGGCCGTACGGCGCACGAGCAGTTCACCCTGCCGCCGGCACGCCGCCGTACCGCCGCGGGGCCTGCTCTGGATGACGAGCTGTTCACGTGACGACCACTCCGACCTCAGCCCCGCAGATCGCGGCTACGGCTGTCCCCGCGGTCGCGGGGGCGGTCACGAGTACAGTGGCGCCGCCGCGGGCTGTCCCGACGCCGCCACCGGCCCGGCCCGTCGTACGGCCGGCTCCTCCGGTGCCTGTGCCGCCAGTTGTTGCTACGGCGACACCCGTTGCTACGCCGCGGGTCGACGTACGGCGGACACCGCGCGTGCGGCTGGGGCAGGTGGTCAGCTGGCAGCTCGCGGCCGGTGTGGTCGCTGCCGCGATCGGCCGAGGCTGGGTGGCGGCTGTTGTCGCCGCGGTGGTCGGGCTGGTCATCGTCGGACTCACGGCGAGCTGGCGGCGCGGGCTGTGGTCGTACCAGTGGCTGTACCTCGCCGTCGCGTACCTGGCGCGTGGTACCCGGTTCCACGGGACGGACGGGGTACGGGGTGAGCTCGAGGACGGGGCTGGCACCATCGTCCGGTCGGATGGGCTCACGGTGCTGCTGGAGACCGACGTACCGCCGGAGCTGACCCCGGCGGAGCTGCTGGACGAGAACAGCGGCGTACGGCTCAAGCTGCTGCGGCGGCCCGGCCGGGCCTGGATCGCGCTGACCGCGCTGCGTTCCGCCGACCGTCCGCGGGACACCGAGCTGGAGCTGCTGCTGACGAACACAGTCCGCCGGTTGACCAGGCGGATGCGCCGCCGCAACTTCCGGGCTGTACCGCTCTATCCGGCCGAGCTGGCCGAAGTACTGGCCGCTCTGGCCCCTGAACAGCTCACCGAGGAGTGGGACGCGCTGGCTGTCGGCCCTGCTCGTTTCCGGATGTACACCGTGCCCCTCCACCTCGCCTTGCAGCAACCTGGAGCGGTGGTCGTCAGTACGTCCAGTGACCTGGACCATGCGCTCGTTCTTGCTCCAGCAGACGCTCCACTGGCGCCGGACGCGGTCCCACAGACCGGACGGCACCGGGCTGCTTTTCTGGCTGCTCTGCCCTGATACAGCGGCCGCTGGACAGCCGCTGTATCGGCTGTATCACGCGTGGACAGCCGCAAGATCCGCGCTGGACGACCGGCCGGGATGGTTCTGGTGTTCGCCATCGAGTCCGTCCGACTCACCGAATCCCAGCGAGGTGTCCCGTGTCCCAGTCAGAGCCCGTCGAAGGCGCTTCGTACCCCCGTGCGGTCCGCTACCCGCGTGCTGTACCCAACCCGCCGCAGCCACGCCTCACCGGGCTGCGACTCGCCCACCTGGGCGTCGACGCGACCGCCGAGCGCACCTACCTGACGGTGCTCGAGCGGCCGTCCTGGACCGCCGCCGAACTCGGCGAGCGGCTCGGCCTGGACGAGGAGTCCACCCACGAGGTCATCCGGCACCTGACCGCGCTGGGCCTGCTGGCCCGCGACAGCTCGGGTGACGTGGTCCGGCCGCTCAACCCGCGGCTCAGCCTCACCGCCCTGCTCGCCGAACGCGAGGCCGACCTCGCCCGGGTCACCCGTGACCTCGAGCGCAGCCGGGTCGCCGCGGCCGAGATCGCCGGGGAGTTCGCCCGCCGGCACCCGGCACCGCTGGGCGACAGCAACGGCGCCCTGGACTGGGCAGGCAGCCCGGCCGCGGCCCAGCGCACCATCGAGGGCCTGCTCCGCTCAGCCTCCGGTGAGGTGCTGGTGAGTACGCCGGCCACCGCCGCGCTCGCAGACCCGATCGCGGGCCTCCGTGAACTCGGCACAGGCGTCCTACCGGTGCGCTACCGCATCCTCGTACCGGACGCGGCCCGCACCGACCCCATGCTGGCCCGTCGGCTGCAGCAGCTGACCAGGAACGGCGCCCAGGTCCGTACAGCGACCACGGTCCCGCTTTGCGCGATGATCGTCGACACGGCGACCGTGGCGCTCCCGGCCGACCGTACTGGCCGTGGCGCGGTCAGTATCCTCCGGCTGGCCGCTGCCGTCGGCGCGGTGACCGAACTGTTCGAACGCGTCTGGCACGCCGCCACCCCGCTCCGCCAGCCGACCGGCCTCGGCGACGCGTCCGGGCTGACCGTCCGCGAACGGGAGGTGCTGTCCCTGCTCAGCGACGGCGGTACGGACGCGTCGGCCGCCGCCCAGCTCGGTGTCTCGGTCCGGACCGTACGCCGGATGGTGTCCGAGATGATGGCCCGCCTCGGGGCCCAGAGCAGGTTCCAGGCCGGGCTGAAGGCGTCCGAGCGCGGCTGGGTGGGGACGCGATGAGCCGGACCCTGCTGGTGTCGCCGGACCGTCCGGGCGCGTACCCGAGCATCGGGTCCGCCGTCCTGGACGCACCCGACGACGCGGTCATCTCGATCGCCCCGGGCGTGTACCTGGAGACCATCGATCTGGCCGACCGCTCGGTGACCCTGACCGCGGACGGCGACGACGTGATCATCGACGCCACGACCGCCGCCGCACCGGTACTGCGCGCGTCCGGCGGCCGGCTGACGCTCCGGGACCTGACGATCCGCGCGGGCGACGCCCCGGCGATCCAGCTGGACGGCGGCACGCTCCGCGCCGAGCGGTCCGTACTGTCGGCCGGCTTCGGTCCGGTCGTTCAGGTCACCGGTCCGGCCGAGGTCACGGTGTCGCACTGTCAGGTGAGCGGCGGCGAGCACGGCCTCGTCCTGGAGGACTGCACGGCGAAGGTCGAGCACACCAAGGTGACCGGGGCGTCCGCGGACGGCGTCATCGTCCGCCTCGGCGCGACCGTCGTACTGCACGACTGCCAGATCACCGACTGCGGCCGCCGCGGCGTCTACGCGTACCAGTACGGCCGCCCGACCATCGACGCGTGCGAGGTCTCCGGTACGTCGGAAGCAGGCATCCTGATCGCTTACGACTCGACAGCGGTACTGCGGCACACGGTCGTCCGCGACGTCGCCGGACCGGCTGTTGCGTACGGGCGCCGTTGTCGTGGTGAGGTACTGTCCTGCCGCTGGGAGAACACGGCAGAGCCCGCACTCGAGCTGGCCGAGCCCGAACTGGTCGCCGTAACAGATGCTGAGCAAGCACGTGTGACCACAGACGAGCCTGCAGGCACAGACGTGGAGTCTTTGCTCGCCGAACTGGATGCAATGGTCGGCCTGGCGAGTGTGAAGGACGAAGTACGGAGCCTGATTGACGAGATCCAGGTCAACGAGTGGCGACGCCGGGCAGGGCTGCCGATCGGGAGCCTCAGCCACCACCTGGTGTTCGCCGGCGCTCCTGGGACCGGAAAGACCACCGTTGCCCGGATCTACGGCAAACTGCTCGCCGCGCTCGGCGTACTGCCGAAGGGCCAGTTCAACGAGGTCGCACGGCGTGACCTGGTGGGTCAGTACCTAGGCCATACGGCGGAGAAGACGACCACGGTGTTCGAGAGCGCGACCGGAGGCGTCCTGTTCATCGATGAGGCGTACGCGCTGTCCCGGGCCGGCGCAGAGAACGACAGCTTCGGCCAAGAGGCGATCGACACGCTGGTGAAGCTGATGGAGGACCACCGCGACGAGGCAGCGGTGATCGTGGCCGGGTACAGCGACGAGATGCTGCGCTTCCTGGACGCCAACCCGGGCCTCGCGTCCCGGTTCTCGAAGACCATCGACTTCGAGAACTACTCCCCCGACGAGCTCACGCTGATCGTGCAGCGAATGGTCGCTGCCCAGGAGTACGACCTGGACGACGGCGCCGAGCCGCTGCTGCACCGGCACTTCGCCGTCGTCTCCCAGGCCACCAACTTCGGCAACGCCCGCGACGCCCGCCGGCTGTTCGACCGGGTCCGCAAGGCGCAGTCGCAGCGCCTACGGAAGCTAGGCGGCATGCCAGGCCTCAGCGAACTCCGTACGCTCCGCCTGGACGACGTGAGCGCAGCAGTCTCATGACACCGGATCAAGAACCGCGACGAAGTCGGCCAGCAGCGCGGACACGCCGTTGAGTACGGCATCGAGCTTCGGCCGCTCGCCGATCGTTCCCAGCACCTCACAATGCGCCCAGAGCGACGGCGCCACCCAACCCCACTGCCACAGCTCGTACGTCGTCGCCGACACCACTGCCAGCGGTTCCAGGCCCGGCACGCCGATGGCGAACTGCTGCTGGTCATCCGGACGGTTACCGAGCCCAATGAACAACGGCAGCAGCCTGTACTGCTGTGCGAAGGCGTTGACGTCGTCAACCTGCACCAAGAGCCCCCGCCGAAGCAGTACGTCCACCTGCTCCTGGTCTGTGTAGTCCTCCTCGTGCGCGCGTACCCAAGCAGCGAACTCAGGCTCGCTCAGCACCTCCTCCGCGCCACCAACGCGGATCACGTACTCGTCGTTGGCGCGCGGCCCGGCGCCATGGCCGACAGGAAAGATCACGGCTGCTCCTCCGTCGCCAGGTCGAGGCACGCGGCGCTCGGAGCGAGCAACGCATGCAGTGAGGCCAGTACGGCGTTCAGGTCCGCGTCGTGGGCCTTGCACGCGACCAGGAGATTGGGAGACCGGTGACCCGACAGCCAGAGGTCGTAGAGCGTACGGGTCATGCCTGCCAGCGGGAGCTCCGTCGTACCCGATCTGAACACGGCTGTGATCTCCGGCGAGTTCCCGAGGCCCAGGTGCAGCGGGAGCAGCCGGTGGCGTGCCGCGAAGTCGGCCGGGCCGTCCAGGTCCACCTCGGCCAGCAGGTTCCTGGCCAGCAGCTGGTCGACGCAATCCGGGATCCCGCTGCCGGACAAAAGCTCGCCGATCCGGTGGCGGTCCCAGCGGCTGCGGTCGTCGGCCAGGCCGTGAGCCAGCGACCAGACCGCGAACTCCTCGTCGGTCAGCCCCACGATCTCACCACCGAGCCGCACCTGCTGGACATGGCTGTCCGTGCCCGCGGCGTAGTACGTCCCGAGGCAGTGGCCGATCGGGAACATCAACGTGGTCATGCAACTCACGGTGACAGCCGCGGCCGACGGCGGCAGACAGCTTGCAGCATGTGGCCAGAGTGTGGCCGCAGCCGCCGGTGTCGCGGCGAACGACCTGCTCACAAGAGAAGATGGACAACGTGACAGACACAGGACCGGCCGTTCCAGGCTGTACGGACGTAGCGCTGGTCCGGTCCGGTATCCCGCAGGTGTACCGATGCCTACGGCAAGGGACCACGGTCAGCGCCCTGGTGTACCCGGTGCGCGTCGACGCCGGTACGGCGGCCACGTTCGCCAAGCAGGCGAAGGCGCTGCAGGGAGTGGACCATCCGCAGGTGGCACGGGTACTGGAGCCGGGCATGACCGACGGCTACCCGTACCTGATCACGACTGCCGACACCGGCACGCTGGCGGACCAACTGCGCGATCAGCTACGTTCTCCGGCTGATCTCGCCGTACTGGGCCAGCAGCTCGCGGAAGGGCTGGCCGCGATCCATGCGGCCGGGCTGGTGCACGGCGGCCTCACACCGGGCGCCGTGGTGCTGCAGCAGGACGGCCGCCCGCAGCTGTCCGCTTTGACGCTAGGACTCGGTCAACACACCGGCCACGCCGCCCTGAACTCACCGAGCCAGCTGTACATCGCACCGGAGACCCTGCGCGACGGGACGTTGACGGCTTCGTCCGACCTGTACGCGCTCGGCGCCGTGCTGTACGCCGCTGGCAGCGGCAAACCCCCGCTCGCGGCGCGGATGGGCGAGACGGCCGGCGAACACATCCTCCGGGTGCTGAACGACCCGCCCGCGCGCCTCGACGTACTGCCGGACTCGTTCGCCGGGCTGATCGCGCGGCTACTCGAGAAGGACCCGGCCAAGCGACCGGGTTCCGCGGCGGAGGTGGCGGCCGCGCTGGGCGTACTCGCGGCCTCCGCGACGCCGATGCCCGCTGCGCGCTCGGTCGCTCCGACCGTCGCTCCCGCGCCGAAGCCGGTGGCTGCCGCGATGCGGCCACGACCGACGGTCCTGAAACGGAAGGACCTCCCATCGTGGCCTCAGGCAACCAACCCGGCTCCGCCTGCTCCTAAGCCCCAACCAGCACCTCAGCCGGTCGCGACTCCGCCCCCAACGCCTGCGCCCGTTCCTGTTCCTGCCCAACCACCGCCGGCAGCGCCACCCGCACCGGCCAAGCGCCGCAACCGCCTCCTGGTGGCCGGTGGCGTAGTACTGGCCGCTGCGCTTATCACAGGCTTCGCCCTGGCCAACCGCAAGGACCACACCGACCAGCCGCCGATCAGCGCGCCGACACCGACACAATCGTCCACCCCGGCCCTGGTGATCACGCTGAACCCGCCCGTGGACCACAGCACGTACGTCGACCTCAGCTGGAGCGGACCGTCCGACGTCAACTACGCGGTCGTCGTCGCCCAGGCCGGCCAGAAGGCCAAGACGACCCTCGTCTACAAGCGGACCAAGTACAAGGTCGACGTGGTGCCCGGTGTGCAGTACTGCTTCGCGATCCAGGCGACCGACGGGCTCAACCCGGGCCAGTCGCAGTCCCGCCCGATCCGTGACGCCCAGTGCGAAGGGCGCTGATCAGCCGATCAGGCTGCGCGCACTGAGCGTCGTCCGGATCCGCTGCGTCAACCGTCCCTCGGCCAGACCACGCCTGGCCTTCCGTACGGCGGACCACGCGAACTCCCGGTCCGGGTCGGCGTCCTGCCCGGACCACAGCGCCCGGTCGAGACACCCGGCCAGCAAGGTCATCGCCTGCGACACGGCACCGTCCGAATCACGCGCCAGGTCCCGTGCGGTCGCGGCCGGCGTTACCCGCATGCCGTGGTCCCGCAACAGGTCACGGGCTTCCGCCCACGCCCCGAGCGTCCCGTGCCGTCGACGGCGCTGACGACGTACGGCTTTGGCCAGCGGGACTCCTACGAGCCACAGCAGCAGTGCGAGGACCACTACGCCGCCCGCGACCAGCAACGCGCCCCAGCCCGGGAAGTGGTGCGTGGCTGGGGGCTTCGGAGCAGGGAGGTTCGGTTCGGACTGGTGTTCGCGCTCGATCTCCTTGGTGGACGGCAGGTTCTTGCGTACGGTCTCGGCCGCTCCGGCCAGGCCGCCCTTGCCCGTTGTGGACGTGGCCGTGCCGGTCGGGTCCAGCGGTACCCAGCCGACGCCGGTCACCGCGACCTCCGGCCAGGCGAGCACGTCGCGGTTGCGGATCACGTACGTACCGTCGGGGCTCGGCGTGTCAGGCTGCTTGAACCCGACCACCAGGCGCGCCGGCAGCCCGAGCAGGCGGGCCATCACGACGTACGCCGCCGCGAACTGTTCCGACGTCCCGCGCTTGCTGTGCAGCAGGAAGTAGTTGAGCTGGGCGTACCCGTGGCCGGTCGGGAGGTTCTCGCCGGCCGCGAGCTTGTAGTTGGTCCGCAGGTACTTCTCGAGCACGAGGGCGAGCTCGAACGACGGCCGGACGTCGCCGGCGATCGTGCGGGCCAGTTCGTCGATACCGGTCGGCACCTCGCCGAGGTCGTCACCGCTGCGCAGGTCCGAGTCGACGCCTGCCGACGCCAGGTCGTCGACGTTCACCGTCGGCTCGTCCCAGTTGACGCGGTACTGCGACGGCCGCGACTGCTCTGCCAGCAATGCCCCCGAGGACGGGTCGACCAGTAGCGGTTTGTCGTCCACCACGGACACCGTGCGGCTCTGACTCGGCAGCCACGGCAGGGACCAGTCCCCCAGCGCTACATCGGCGGACTGGCGCCGTACCGGGACTGTGACATGTGAGTCGAGCGGGAGCTCGCGGCCGAGCCGCTGGAACTTCGGAGAGGCCGTCCAGGTCACTCCGTCGAACGAGTCGAGCGCAATGACCGGCCAACGATCCACAGGCCCGTTGGCACGTGCTGTGAAGACCACGGTGTCCGGTGAGTGCAGCCGTGCAGCTATCTCGGTCAGCGGGTTACTCAACACCGTCGGCGAATCAGGAGGGCTGGGTTTGGGCAGGTGTACGGCGCTGGACGCAGGCAACGCCACACCGAGCGTGCTGCCTGCCACTGCCATAACAGCGAGTGCTGCGACCAGCCGGACCCAGGACTCCCACTGCACCATAACGAGCACACAGCAAGCTGTGAGCGCCAGCCCTGCAAGCACTGCATCGAAACCGGTCACCGTTACATAGGCCTGCGACAGCCCAGCCACCACGACCGCAGGCAGCGAAGCCAATAGCCGCGAGCGTTCCAGCACCCGCGCACCGATCAAACAGGCAAGAAGGACCAGTAGCGGCACGAAGGCGACAAGATCAGGCACCGGACTGGCCGGCCACGTCGACTCGAGCGTACGGCGCCAGCCAGAGGTCACGGCCTCCCACAACGACACCGGACGCCGGGCCGCACCAGGAATGACCGCCAGCAACGCGACAACGCCACCGACCAGCGTCAACGGCACCCGCCACCGGACGAGCTGCGGCCGGTGCAGGATCGATTCCTCAACCAGGTAAGCGACAACCGCGACCGCCAACATCGGCCAGAGCACAGCCGACGTACCGAAGAGCGGTGCGAACAACAGGCCCGCTACGACAGCTGCGGCGAGTACTCCGAGGACCGGTAGCCGTCGACTCATGTCGGTACGACGTTCCACGCGTCAACGGCGTTCTGTGCGTTGTCCGCGTGGATGACGTGGACACCGGCAGCTGTATGGAGCGCCGCCTCCTCATGAGTCACGTCAACGCACACGACGGGCCGGTAGCTCGTCCGTACCGTCGACAGGTCAGCGGTGTCGCCAGTCAGCACAACCAGCGCCCCACCGTCCCGTACCGCCGGCAGCGACTCCAACAGGTTGGACGTAGTCGTCGACTGCTCGATCCTCGCCAGCTCGTCGAGCAGATCGCTCACGGACTGTACGTCGTGGTCGGTACCGCACGGAGTCGTGAGCCGCAGCCGCTGGCCGGACTGTGCAGCAACGACCAGGATCGAGGCCGCGACGGAAACAGCGGTGTCGAACTGGTCGGCCGACAACACCGACGTCCGCGTGTCCAGCACGACCTGGAGGCGCGGCTGGTCCGGGTCGACGTACTCACGCACCATGAGGCGACCTGCGCGCGCGGACGCCTTCCAATGCACGTGTCTGACCTCATCACCCGGCACGTACTCACGCAGCCGCCGCAGGTCGATCGAGCCGCGCAACTGAGACACTGGGCCCTCGAAGTGATGCCGCTGCCGGATGCCGGATGCGGTACGAGCGGCGTACCGCTTCGGATGGACCAGAAGCGTTGCAGCGCTACCGATCGACACCCGGCATGACACCAGCCCGAAAGGGTCGGACCGGCGCAACAGCAACGGTCCCACCGGTACAGGGCCTCGACGGGACGTTGGCAGCTCGTAGTGGTACGTCGCAGCACCGTTGGGCGCGAGGGCTGCGACGGCTACCTCCGACTGGTGGCGGCCGGCCGTGTCCGCCGCGACGAACGCCGGCTGCCGCCGGGTGGCCTCGTTACGAACAACCAGCCGCGCTAGTGCGGGCTGACCGCACTCGACGCGGTCCGGGTACAAGACGCGCTCCACGGTCACCTTCGGGCGTCGTACGACGGTCAGCACGCTCACGAGCACCACAGCGAGTCCCGCTCCGGCCAACACCTGCAGCATTGGGTACCCGAGCAGCTGCCCCGCCACCAGCAGGGCGACCGAGCCGCCCAGCACTCCCCAGGCTCGCAGCGTGAGCCGCGTCGTCATGACACGACGCCAAGAGCCCGCTTGAGATCACGCCGTACGGGGTTACCCGGGGCAGGAGTGTCTTCGAGTACGTCGTCCACCACGCTCTCCGCCGTACGACGAGCCAGCGTCGCGTCGGCGGTCAACACCAGCCGGTGCGCCAGAACCGGGTGCGCGATGTTCTTGACGTCGTCCGGCGTCACGAACGACCGGCCGTCGGTGGCAGCGATAGCCCGAGCAGCCCGGACCAGGGCGATGCTGCCGCGCGGGCTGGCGCCGTACCGGACCGCACTGTGCAGACGGGTCGCCGCGGCGAGCCGGACGGCGTACGCCATCACGGCCTCGTCGACGTACACCGACTTCACCGCGGCCACGACACCGCGCAGCGTCTCCGGGTCGATGACCGGCTCGAGGTCGTCGGGCGTCGGGCCGGCGCCGTCGAGCGCGACCACTTCGACCTCGGCGTCGTGGTCCGGGTACCCGATCTCGATCCGCAGCAGGAACCGGTCCAGCTGCGCCTCCGGCAACTGGTACGTGCCCTCCATCTCGATCGGATTCTGCGTGGCGAGCACCATGAACGGGTCCGGCACCCGCCGGGTCTCCGCGTCCACGGTGACCTGCCGCTCGGCCATCACCTCGAGCAGCGCGGACTGGGTTTTCGGCGTACCGCGGTTCACCTCGTCGGCGAGCACGATGTTCGCGAACACACCGCCCGGGTGGAACACGAACCGGCCCTGACCCTGGTCGTACACGACCACACCGGTGATGTCGCCGGGCAGCAGGTCGGGCGTGAACTGGATCCGGCTCCAGCGACCGCCGATGCTGCGCGCGAGGCTCCGCGCCAGGCTGGTCTTGCCGAGGCCGGGCAGGTCCTCGATCAGCAGATGGCCGCCCGCGAACAGTGTGGCCACCGCCAGCCGGACGACCTGCGGCTTGCCGCGGATCACCCGCTGCACGTTGGCCGCGATCAGCTCGTACGCCTGCTGCGGCTCCATGCTGCCGCCCGCGTCCCGCATCCCCACTACCTGTCCTTCCGTCGCCGCGCAGTCCGTCGGACGACCCCGGCCGGCGCACTCGCCGGAGGCAGCGCGGGAGCACCCGCCGCCGGCGTCGCCGTGGTCGAACCCGCCGTACCAGTCGCTGTTGCACTGCTGCTGTTGTTGCGCTCGCGGGTGACGGCCGTGACCGAGACGGTCACCGCGAGCGCCGACATGCCGGTGTAGCGCGTGCTGGTCGTTGTCACGTTCCTGTCCGCCTGACCAGTCACGGAGACGACGTAGTGCACCAACTGGCCGCCGCCGAGGTTCGGCGCCGTCCAGGTCACCGTCAGCGAGCCCTTGCCCGGCGTAGCGGTCACCTTGGGCGCAGCCGCCGGACCGTACGGGTAAACGGTGCGGCTGGCGGCGGAGCCCTTCGACGTACCGGCGTTGTTCGAGGCTGTCACCTGGTAACTCACGGCCTTGCCCTTGGCCGGGTTGAGCGTGGTCGTGGTGGTGTACGTCGGCACCTGGGTCTTCGTGCCGTCCGAACCGATCACGGTGTAGCCGGTCATCGTGAAATCGGAAGCGTTGGGCGACGTCCAGGAGACCGTCACCGAGCCGTCCGGCTTGGCGGCCGCGGTGACCTTCGTCGGCGGCCCGGGCGGGTCAGCCTTGCCGTTGATCGAGATCACCTTGGAGTCCACGGCAGGCCCAGACCCAACGCTGTTGATCGCCTGCACAGTGAAGATGTAGCCGCCGCCGTTGAGCAGTTGGCTGAAGCTATGGCTCCGCGAGCTGCCCGACACCGTGACTGTGCCCGACGCCGGCAGCCCGACCACATACGTGCCCGGTGCGACTCGGAAGCTCACCTTGTAGCCGGAGATCGCGGCACCGTTGGCCCGTGCGGCCGTCCACGTCACCGTCGCCTTACCGCTGCCGGGCTTGGCCGTCACCGCCCCAGGCGCACCAGGCGCGGCCGGCGGCGGAACGGTCGGCTTCCGCGGCGGCTTGGCCGTGGGCTTCGTCGGCTTCGTGGTCGGCGGCGGGGTCGGCTTGGTCGTCACGGTGTTCTTCGGTTTGTGCACAGTCGGGCGCGGCGGCAGCACGGTCTCGGTCGCGCGCGGCTTCCCGATCGTCACCCGCACCGGCGGCAGGATCGGCCGATGCGTCGGCGTCGGGGTGGACGGCGTCGACGTCGGCGTACTCGTCGGAGTCGGCGTGGTCGGGTTCGGCGTCGGGGTCGTGGTCGGCTTGGTCGCGGACGGCGACACCGGCTTGTCGCCGCCGTTCACGTCCACCTCGCTGACCGAGCCGTCACCGTCGACGACGGTCACCACCTGGCCGGTCTCGTCGTCGATGTACAGCCGGCCGTCCTGCCCGGCCGTGACCCGCGGCCCGCCCTTCCGGTCGCCCTTCTTCTTGCCGAGGTCGTGCGTGTGCAGCGGCTTGCCGTCCGGCGCGAACGTCCGTACGACGCGTTTGTCGGCGTCCAGGACCGCCACGGAGGCCCCTGTCGCGGCGACGGCGTCGTACCGTCCCGGCGGCAGGGTGATGCTCTCGGCCGCCTTGGCCCCGGCCGCGTCCACCAGCAGCAGTCGCTGGCCGGCCAGGATCGGGATGCGGCCGTTGACGTCCGACTGCGCCACGACCGACGTGGTCGGCAGAGCGCCAGAAACGTCCAGCGGCACCGCATGCCCCGCCTTGTCGCCAGACAGCGGCGTGAGGGTGCGTTTGCTCAGGTTGGCGAAGGCAGGCTTGCCAGCGACGCTCAGCAGCGCCCCGGCGTCCTTGCCCTGTGCGGGCAGCTCACAGGCCAGTGTGGTCGCCGCGGGCGCCAGCTTGCAGAAGTGGTCGGCGTCGCGCAGCCACAGCGCACCGTCGGCGGTGGCGATCGCACTGGACACCACACTGCCCACGGTGATCGTCTGCAGCTGGTCACCGAGCCGGACGATCTGGCCGTGCTGGCGGTACACCAGGTACGGGCCGCTCTGCGCCTCGATCCCCAGCGGCTCCTCCGGGATGCCGATCCGGACCGAGTTCTTCACGGTCAGGTTCGACTTGCCGAACACGATCACGCCGTCGGAACGTACGACGTACCCGTTGGCGGCGCCCTGGACGACCTGGCTGCCGGACTCGGCCTGGACGCCCCGGACCTCGGCGTCCACGTTCTTGCCGCCGCCGTCGACCCGGAAGACGGCACCGAGCGTGGCGTTGTACACCCAGTGCCCGGCCTGCTGGAACGCGACCGCCGGGGCGCCGCGGCCGAGCGCGGAGTACCCGATGAACGTCCCGAGGACCAGAGCCGCGATCGTCCACCACGCGACGGGGCGGCGGATCGCACTGGCGAGGCGAGTCATGAGGCTAAACGTGCCCTTCTATTGTCCAGCTGCGGTACAGCGGCGATACATCCGGCCACGAGACGTCCGGAAGCGGTCGTCACGAGGCCACGGTCGCGTGCGCGGGGTCCTCGGGTTCGCCCAGCTCAGCCAGGGCCTGCCGGGCCTCCGCGGCGATCGGCCCCTCCGGCAGCAGCCGCAGGGCGCGGCGGAAGTACTCAGCAGCCTGCTGGCGGGCACCACCGCTCGCCTCGGCCATCGCCAGGTTCACCAGGACCGTGCCCTCGGCGTCCCGGTCGTCGTGCACCGAGGCGATCCCTAGAGCCGCCGTGAACTCGGCACGTGCCGCCGTAAGCCGCCCGGTCCGCGTCAACGCGCTCCCGAGGATGTTGCGCGTGATGAGCTCGCCGTACCAGTCCTTACCGGCACGGGCAGCCGCAGCGACATCAGCCACGAGTGAAGCCCAGTCCGGTACGTCACCGCCCGTCTCCACGAACTGGTGCAACGCACTGGTCAGCAGCCACGCGTTGGCCACGTCCTTCTCAGCCAGCAGCCGGCGTACGGCGGTAGCGAACTCCACATGCCTCGTTGTGAACCAGTGGCGCGCGGCCACGGCGTGTTCGCCGTCCAACGCATCAGCCGCTTCCAGCACTGTCCGCACGTACGCATCCGGCCCGGCCGGCTCCTTGGGCTGCTCCGGTACGTCGGTCAGCAGCTGTTGCTGCAGCGTCCGGAGCTCCTGCCCCGGCTCGGTCCCCAGCTCGTCCACCAGCGCCGCCCGGGCCTTCTGGTACGTCGCGAGCGCGTCAGCACGCCGGCCCGCGTCCCGGTACGCAACGACCAGCCGCGCCCAGTTCGTCTCCCGGAGCGGGTCCTCGGTCGTCAGGCTCTTACACAACGCCACGGCGTCCGCGAACCGCGTCGTACCGATCAACGCATCCGCCAGCCGCTCCCGCACCGACCAGTGCAACTCAGTCAGTCGCGTCACCTCCGGCTGATGCTGGTCAGTCACAAGCCCCTCGTACGGCGTACCGCGCCAGAGCGCCCGCGCGGTCTCCAGGTGCTTCAACGCCATCGGCGCATCCCCCGCCGTCAGGGCGTCACCACCCGCGTCCAGCAGCGTCTGCATCCGATCGGAATCCAGCTCACCGGCCTCGACCCGGATCCGGTACGCCTTGGACCGGCTCTCGATCCGCTGCCCGTCCAAACCGAGCGGCGGGAGCGTCCGACGCAGCTGCCAGATGTACGTACCGATGTTGCGCTCGGCCGACACCGGCGGCGTCCGACCGGACCAGACCGTATCCACGATCTCCCCAACGCCCACCCAGCTGTTCGCCTTCACCAGCAACAGAGCAAGCAGCGCCCGGGGCTTGTCGGCACGGATATAGCTCACCGCATCGGTGCCATCGATCTCCACCGGCCCCAGCACCCGGAACAACACCGCCGCACACCTCCACCTGCGCTGGACTCAACGAACCACTCCGACGCAAAGAGCCACCAGACGGTTCCGCACACACCGCCGACATTCCACTACTGAAGGTAACTACCCCAGCCCCACCCATCAAACCGGACCGGTGGGTCAAAAAGACCCCGGACATGACAGCAGGCGGCATCCCACCTCCGAGAGGGGATGCCGCCCGCCGAGTTACCCCAGAGTCAGCTCAGTCCCACCACTGGAACTGCCACCCGTAAGCACAGTTCCACTCCGGCGCACAGGTCGTGTCCGGATCCCGATACCAGACGTCGGACACCTGGTACCCGTTGTGCTGAGTGATGTTCTGCAACTTGATACACGCGTCCTGGGTCGCACAGGTAGTGGTGTGCTCAGCCTCCGTCTGCGCATGCGCCGCCGAAGCCCCACCAACAACCACAGCCACCGCCGCAGCCCCCATCACAACCGCCCGCCGAACAGCCCTCATCAGCCATCTCCCTCACGTCGATTTCGTTGCCCTACGCAACGCCACCCGACGCTAGACGGCCCCCTCCCACCCCACAAACCATTCAACCCAGCCCAAACCCCGCCACCACACCGCCCCACAACAGCAACCCCACCGAAACAAACCCGCCCAGCCAGTCTGGTAGGCATCAGTGTTGGACAACGAGGCCGTCGATGACCACCGGCCGTGTACTGAGGGTTCGGAGAGTGACGGTGCCGGTCCTGGTGGCCGACTGCAGTGGGAGCCACCGCACCTGCTTGACCCGCGTGCTGGTCGAGGTGAGCGAGATCCGGCCGAGGTAGACACCGGCGTGGGTGACGTCGATGGAGCCGCAGGTTGGACAGGTGGTGACGACGACGGCCAGCCTGCGCGCTTGGATGCCGGTCCGGGCGAACGTCCGTGCGCTGGCCGTCGCGCGGCTGTAGGTGCCGTAGGTATACGCCGTATTGGTGCCGCGGGCAACGCCGGTCGAGACACTGAGAGCTCGATCGTCAAGAGCACTGGTTGTACAGCGCTCCGTGCGCCAGCCTCCGATGTTGCCGACGTTGTCGCGGGCCCGGACCGCGTAGCAGTAGGTGTAGCCCTGGCTGAGCTTCAGGTTGAGCACGCTGGTGCGGAGTCCCTGCCAGGCGGACGGTTGGGTGTAGGCGGTGAATGCGCCGTACGGCGACGCGTATCGCACGCGCACGTCGTAGCTGTTCACGCCGGCGCCGCCGGTGTCGGTGCCGGTCCAGCGAAGTGTCAATGCGCTACCGAGGACCGGGCTGGTCGGCGGCGTCAGCGACACGGTGGGGGCGGTTGTGTCGACGGTCCAGGACGCCGACGCGGCGGGGCTGGTGTTGCCGGCTGGATCGGTCACTGCAGCTGAGATCGTGTGGCGTCCCGCTGGAAGTTTGCCGACTGTCCAGCTGACGCCGCAGGCTGTCCAGGCTCCGGCGTCGAGTCGGCACTGCCGGGTCAGGCCGCCGACGGCGTCGTCGGCGTCGGCTGCGGTGATGGTTGCGGTCGCGGTTGGCCCGGTGACGGCGGGGATCGTGACCGTCGCGGTGGGCGCGATCGCTGTCGGCACCTCCCACACCGCGGGGCCAGTGGTCTGCTTCACGAAATGCCTGATGTCGGAGACAGGACCGGACGGCGGGAGGGTGAGGACGAATCGCCCGTTACCCAGGGCGCAGTTCGTCCCGCCGGCCAGGACGAGGATGCGGTTTCCGGTGGGATCGAACCGCGGCTGGCCTACCGAGCAGTCGGATCGCTGCCACACCGTGACAGGCGCGCCGCCTTGCGGCGGGACGATACGCAGCTCGCCGCCACCGCTGCCGTACGGCATGGTGACCGCGACGGCACCGGTGCGAGACACGTCCGCCCCGGTAGCGCCGGCGGTACCGGCCAATTGCGTGACGGCCGGGTCGCCGGCCTTGGCGAGCGCCCAACGCACGCCGGTGTCGGTCTGGCCGTTGGGCAGCAGGCCGCCGCGCAGCAGTACGCGTGTGGCGTCCGGGGACCAGCCGCTGGGCTCGCCTTGGTGGAAGTCGAGCGACGTCACCGTCTTGGCGGCGATGTCGACGATCTGGGGTGCAACGCCGTAACTGATCAGAAGCCGTCGACCGTCAGGGCTAAAGCGGGGGGTGCTGAATCCGCGCTTCGTGTCGGTGACGGCGTACGCGACCTGCTGGTTGGTCCCGTCGAGGTCGGTGACCAGCAGCTTCCACTCGCCACGTGCTGGGCCACCGGTCGTCACCGCGAGGTGCCTGCGATCCGGTGCGACGTCAACACCGTTGGCCCCGACCAGGCCGTAGGGAGTGATGGTCGGGATGACGGACACCGATCCGGGGTCGGTGGGGTTGGAGCCGCCCCGGACGTCGTTGTTCAGCCAGAGCAGGCCCTCCAGCGGGGCCGTCACCGACACCGGAGTGGACGGCTCGGAGACCTGGTTTGCGGAGTTCACGATCGCGACGCGGAAGGTCGCGTCCTGGCCTGAGCGCAGGTCACGCGCCGTCCATGTGTATCCAGTGGTCTCCCCGGCGACCTGCCAGGTGCCGTCGGAGGCGAGTCGCTCAACGCGATACGCCTTCAGCGAGCCCACCCCGGGTGCGCCGCCCTCCCATGAAATCTCGGCTGCGTGCGGCAGCCGGCCCTCCAGCCGCACAGTCGGCGGCGCGAGCGGCGGGACGACGCTGAATTCCCCCATCCCGCCCGCACTCGGTTGCCCGTCCACGTCAACGATCAGGTCGTAGTAGTCCAGGTCGGCCCCAGAACCTGGAACCGTCACGACCACGTTGCAACTCGTCCCCGCCGCAAGGGGCACTGCGGTGCAGTTGGTCGCGTCGACGGTGCCCTTGTTGACCTCAGCGCCGTTGATCGCAGCCGGCTGAGAGCCGTCGTTGTGCAGCCTCCAGATCGCCGTGGCCGGCTTGCCCTCCTCTACCTGCGTCCGAGCCGGCTTGTCGGCGACCACGTGCGCGAACGGCTGTGGGCTGGCGATCCGGACGCTGGCCCGCTGCACCGGACCGTTCTGACAGGTCCAGGAGAGGTCCGCTCCCAACTCCAGAGGTGTCCCGCTTGCGCCATAGACGACGTCGTACACCGTGATGGTGCCCTGAACGTCGCTCGCCGGCGTCGACGAGCAGCCCCGTGCAGACCGGATCCGCACCGATCCCGGAGTGGCCGTTTCCGATAACGAGTAGCTGCCGGGCCCCGGGAGACGTCCGATGGCCAAGTCGCCCTCGGCGCTGCTGGGAATGGCCGTTAGCTCGTCCCAAGCGAGCTCTGTACGCGCTAGCGGACTCGATGGATTGGCGGCCACACCCTCGGCGCCGATCACGAGCGCGTTCGCGGCCCCACCCGGTGCGACCCAACCCTCGGTCGCACGATGATCGGTGACGGGCGTCGATGGCACTCCTGTCTCCGTAGAGCTGACGTACGCCTCGACGACGTACGTAGCCTCCTGCCCCGGCCGCAAGGCGGAATCACTGTAATGGCTTCCCCACGACACCTGCGTGGTGCTGACCCCATCGACGGTGCGTGTCAGGCGGTAGTAGCCGCTGGGATTCACGTCGTCCCAGTCGACGAAGACGCCATCAGGCGCCGACCACGCACTCACAGTCGGCGCCGGAAGCTGGTCCGCGAACGCAGAGGGAGCTACTCCCACCCCCGCACCGGTCAAACCGAGCAACACCAACCCAAGCAGAGCCGACCGCCCATATCGCAGACGCATCCCACCGGTCCCTTCGATCAACAGGCCACGCTGGTCGCGACACGCCAACCCAGCCAGAAATAGGCGCAGTCCGCCCCGCCTCCGGATGTATCGCACTCACAGATACCGGTGTTACATCGACATGGCGCAACGTGCGTCGAGCCCCCGCTCGACCGGTACACAAGGCACTCGCCCCCAGAGATCAAGGCCCCGGACCATGTCCCCACAGTCCCACCGCCCCTGACTACCGCCAGCACGGCCCGACACCCCTCACTCATCTCCCGCATACCAGGACCGTCAAGAACCAACCGAAACAGGCAAACCGACCAAGGCCGACGCGTTCCCCTGACGCACGTCCCACGTGCTCAGCAACACGACCGCGACGACCCCCAACAACGCCAGCCAAAAGCACGCCACAGATCGCAACCCACCCCGAGCCCGCACGACCGTCGACAACGCAGGACATCCACATAGGCCAAAGACCAAGAACCCAGCCGCACTAAGCTCTCTGGAGCGGACTCTCAACGCTGATCCGGAGAGCAAATCCACGGGGTAAACCATGCCCTACGACGAGTACCGCCCCCGGGCAAGCTTCTGACCTGGGCTTTCGTAGGCCCCCGGGGTTCGAACCCACAACCCGCGGACTCTAGCAAGAATGCGCTCATCATTTGTCATCAATTGCCAAAACTACCCATGATCGGCGAATTCACACGACCAGGATGCGCATCAGTTCCTGTGCGCAGCCTTAGTCTTCCGTTGATTCTGCTGAGCAAAGGGCGGACAACCCAAACCTGGAACGATTTCTGGTCGCCTAGGATCCGTTCGGGTCCATGCCCAGGATCAGCTGGCGTCCGCACGCGAGTCGGTTGGCTACGCGAGCGGGGATCGCATGCTGCGCAAACTAGGTCAAAGCGGATGCTTCTGATCTGGTTGACCAGCACGCCATGGTCCGGCTTATCGCCGTGACTCGCGTGTGGTCTCTGCAGTAGATTCTGCATCCCAGTTCGCTGACCGCTTCATCGAGCTACACATAGAGCATACGCTGTGTTCAACATGCAAGGGGAGAGTCGGGAGACTGCTGGATGACGCGGTACAACGGTCGCGAAGAGTTTGTCGAGGTTGCGGCTGACGGCAGGGATCTGGTGTTCCGATGGCAGGTCAAGGGTTCCCGTAAGGAACCGATTGTTATGGCTCGCTTCGTTCCCGAGGATCGACTGCTGAGGATCTTCCCAAGGACGAGGTCAGGCGAAGGCCTCGTGCGTCAATTCAGCCAGGTCACAGAGTTGCAGCTCGACAGCGATGACTTGACTGCATGGGAGCCAGAGGAGCTTGTCGTCGATGGCGATGCGGGGCTTGAGATGCCCGGTCTCCCGAAAGGCTTTAGCAAGATGTTCATGTACGGACTCGGATTGCGACGGAGATACCGAGGAATCGTGCATGCAATCGAAGGCAACTCAGAGTGCAGCGTCGTCCGATTCGGGGACCCAGCGCATGAAGGGCCGGTTGGCCCCGTTTTCCACGTCCACCTTGGCCAGTTCCTGAGCTACAAACACGCAATTGACCTAAACCACAGCCGGGGTACGGTGGTCATCTCTCGAGTCAACAAGACAGAGTCACACAACGCGATCGCTGAAGTGCTCGGTCTTGAACCCCGGAAGCCAACAGTCGGCAGACATCCCATCATCCAAGCGATCACTCGCGAACTCCTCGGAGAACCCGCTATGGATGCCGACGACCGTCGCAATCTCATGACGCAGGTGGCGGCAGAGTCGAAGGTGGCAGCGCGTGAGGCGCCGGCCGAGTTCGGAAAACTTCGGCATGACATCGAACTCGTGTCACTCGAGACGCTTATCGGCCACTTCGGCGAAGGCCTCCGCGGCGACCGATCGAAAGACGAGGCACATTGGCAGAGGTTCTTCGAGACGAACCCATTCGCGCTACAACAGCTCTTCGCCGCGCCAGTGGCGCTATACGGGAGTCAGTTGACGGTTAAGAGTAGCAACGCCGAAGGCAAGGGAGAGCGGATCGCAGACTTCATTCTCGTCAACACGGTGACCCAAAACGCCCTTGTGGTCGAGATCAAGACGCCCCGCACGGACCTGACGGGGCCGCATTACCGAGGAAAGGGTGGCGCTGAGGTCTACCCGCCACACCGGGACTTGGCTGCCGCCATTGCTCAGGTCCAAGCGCAAATCGAGTCCGCTCAGCTCCACCTCGCTCGCATAGTGAGTGAAACACCTGGCTGGCCAAGCCTAGATACGTGTGTGGTGCAAGGAGCGGTGCTCGCCGGCACAATCAGCACACTGACCACCGAACAACGACAGTCGTTCATGCGATACCGGAACGGCCTCGCCGGTGTCGAGGTGCTCGCGTTCGACGAGGTCCTCGACCGGTTGAAAGGATTGCATCAGCTCCTCGCCAACTCTCCAGCCGACCGGTAGCTGAACATCGGGGCCGCGCTGTCGGCAGACCAGGGTGGATGGCATATCGCGCCATGCTCTCTTAGATCGCGCCAGGCGAGCATCGAGCGGTGGGCGAGGCAGGCAAGGTCCGCCTGACGGCGATGGCTGTCAGCGCGCCGGAGCACGTATGTGTGCCCATGGAACGGGCATGAGGAAGATCGTCTAGCAAGTGGCACCTCGGCCTGGTGCTGCCTATCGTCGCGGGACAGCTGGCGCAGGGCGGGGTTGGTGAGCTCGGCGCGGCCTACCTCTCCCCGACGCGCTACTTACTGCGTTCGCGAGATCCGTGATCTTCTGAAGGAGGTTCGCGACGATCACAGCAAGCTGGATGCGCGCGCTTGCATTCTCTGGTGGATAGCCGCGTGTTGATGAAAGCAAATCGGTCGACCGTTGAGGCAGACTACAGCTCCGCGGTCGAGGTCAAGACGCTTGACCGTGCAGTAGAGCCACGGGTACACCAGGGTCGAACGCGGCGAGCGCGTCAGCGGAGCCTCAGGCCCAAGCGGGTCGTTGAAGGTCGGTCAGCCAAGCCTCGAAACCCTTGAGTCCCATGTCGAGGAGGGCAACGTTCATCCACTCTCGCGCAAGGCGGTCAAGGTTCGTCGAGTCAGCCACCGAGACCAATGTCATCGGGAACCCAACCGCCCACGGTCTCTCGTTGCCGTCCTGTAAGAACTTGCTTGTTGCAACTACATCTGCAACTCGCAACTCGTCGCGCGGACGTAGCCAGGCCTCGAACGGCGCTGGCTCGGTTGGAGCGGCCGCACCTACCGCGACGGCTATAGCCTCGGTTGCCTCTGTTACTGCGATCAATCCGGCAAGCAAGGCGCTGTAGAGACTGTCGAATGACAGTGGAACAACCTTGTCGTTCAGTGGAAACCATCGCAGCCCGAGCAGCACGGTCAGTCGCCGGTCGACCAGCTGCACATAGGCAGATGCTTGCATATGCACGCCACCAGCCGATCTGAATCGATCTTCCGCTGGACCATGCAGTCGCAGCCATGTCGATCTCGCGTCTGTAACCTCCCACCCGGGCCAGGGAGCTTGCTGGGGGTCTACTCCCCAGCATCGAGCAGGGAATGGCGACCCATTGAGCGAGTCGATGGCGGCCTCGCGCGCTGCGGTTCCGAGCCAGGGCCTGGAAGAGATCCTGCCCGGCAGGACCAGGCCTCCCACGATGCGAATCGTCGCCAAAGAGTCCAAATCGTCGCTCCAGAACTGGTACTCGGAGGGAGCTGGCATGAAATGGCCTGGTCGAGATGAACCCAGGTCGACTGCGCGGTCCCTGTCAACAAGATCAATGACGCGCCCCCGATCGGCCGGCACGGTTGCGCCAGGCACTCTGTAGAGGACTCGCCCGCTCACAGTTACGGGATGAGGGACTGCGTCCGCATCGACTCGCAGGACGATGATCAGGCTCTGTCCGTCAGGCATCGCCACAGGAATTACCTCCGGCAAGGCCGTGGGAATCTGGCTTCGGAACTGATTCACCAAGCGATCGTGCGTCGATCGAGGAACGCCAACCAAACGCTCTTCGCCGACGAAATCCTCAGCAACACCGACCAGCACGAGTCCGCCGTCTGTGTTGCTCAGTCCAGCGACTGCCTCAACGACGTTCTGGCCATTTGGCTTCAACTTCAGCTCAAGAGTGAGCGACTCTGTCACCAGGTTTGCTGCTTCGATGTCCAAGACGAAGTTCAGGACAACGTCGTAGTCGATCTCGTCCGCAGGCAGTGTGTACAGGTTGTGCGAGCGCATGACGGAACAGTAGTAGCTGACACCCGTCGCCACAGCGAGTGAGGCCGAGCGATAAGGGCAGTTCTGTCGTCACCGTCGCCCGACGACTGACCCTGACCACTGAGACGGACCATCGGATGGTCCGCGGACCGTTGCCACGCCCCACGACTGCGAAAGGTCTGATACAGGTTTCCGGCGCCATCATGCTGGACGACGGCCGCGTTGAAGGAGTCTTTGTCCTCAAGGGTCGCAAAAGCAGAAGCCTCGCTCCTCGGGGCTTCAGGAACCACCGTCGTCCAATCAGCAGATCGGTCCTCTTGGTCAGAGTCCTTGTGCAGGGACGCGACTTGTCCGCTCGCGGAGCTTGTCGGCGATCTCGTCACGTTCGGGGCGATCATGACCGTTCAGTACGGCGTCCTTGTACGCGTCTTCCACGGCTGCGCGAATGTCGGCGTACGACAGGCCGGAGGCGGCGTCCTTCAGCGTTGCAGTTGTCTTAATTCGCCATGTACGCAGCAAACGTGAGAGCAGTTCAGCTCTCTGTTCAGGCGTAGGCTCTGGCAGATCGAGTACGTCATCGAAGCGCCGGAAGAGCGCCACGTCGAGTACCTGGCTCGTGTTGGTGGCAGCGACTAGGAGACTGTCGCTCTGGTCTGCGTCAAGCAACTGAAGGAAGGTAGTGACTACGCGCTTAACTTCACCGACGTCGGTGTCATCAAGCCGGGTGCGTCCCAAGGCGTCGAACTCGTCGAAGAGGTAGACACCTCGCACCCGTCCCGACTCTGCGAACACATCCGTCAATGTGCTCGCTGTCTCGCCGAGATACTTGCTGAAAACGACCTCCAATCGGACCCGAACAAGCGGCAGTTTGAGCTCGCCGGCGAGGGCCTGCGCCGTCATCGTCTTGCCGCAACCAGGCGGCCCATGGAGTAGCAGTCGCCGCCGTGGCCGCAAGCCGTGGGCGGCCAGCAAGTCCGATCGCCGCTGTTCAACGACGTACCGCTGCAAAGAGCGGCGATTCTCCTCGCTGAGCACCAAGTCAGTCAGCTTGACGTCGCTGTAGCCGACGGAAAGGACCTGCTCAAGGTTCCGAGGAGCGCGCGCGAGAGGTGTCGCCCGAACTGGACTCTCGCTTCGTGTGCCTTCGATCCTCAGTTCCCGAAGACGCTCGGCCAGACGTGCGTGACCAGCCCGGGCTTCCGAAGCGATCACCTGATTGAGGAGATTGGAGAAGCGTCGATCGTCCCCGGCATAGTGCGCCCGCACCAGTTCAGCTAGGTACTCGGCATTTGCCATCGATCCACCTCCTCAGGAGTAGGGTACGGCGTCTGAGTTAGAGGTATTATTTTAGCACTAGAATTCGGCCATGACTCGACGTGGACGCCCCACCCGAGGGACGCGCGCCCGCGAGGACCAGGCACGCGAGGTTGTGCGGCTCCTCGCCCAAGCGCGCCGCGAGGTCGCTATGACCAGGCAGATGCTGTCCACGGTCAGCGGCGTCTCGCTGCACACGATTGCCAAGATCGAGCAGGCTGCGGTGACCGATCCGGGCTTCACAGTCGTGGCATCGCTCGCCGACGCTTTGGGGCTGTCTCTGGATGAGCTCGTCTCGCGGGCACGCGCCACACGTCGGCCGAGTGGCGCTAAGACAGCTCAACCGCCAGAATCGCGGACGTGATTGTCGACGGTCTGCCATTACTGAGCTTGCGGCAAGCCCTGCAGGAGCGTTTCGTTACGACGCGGACCGGACGGTCTCGGCCGGTGCCAGAGCGCGACAGAGGACAGCACGCGGCAGCCGTCTTATCCCAGATCGACACTGCAGCTCAGTCAATCGCGGCAGTGCGCGAGTCGCTGTCGCAGCCGTTCACAGCAGCAGTCGTCACCGCCGTCGGCCCTGGGCTCGACGACCCGTCCATATCGTCGCAGCTCGCACCCGCGAGCTCGAACGCGGAGCTACTCACTAGTAGTGAGGGGCGAGTCGTATTCCGCGTAGAGGACAACCTCCGAGCACTTCGCACGAAGGCCACCGCCTATGCGAACGAGAACACCAGCAGGGGCAACCCGAAGAACAACGCCCTTATCGCCCGGATCGATCAGATAGAGCTGGCAACCATCTCGGATCTGAGTCTCGGCGAGATCCCGGACGACGTCGACGACGAGGCCAGGATCTGGGTCGAGGTCTGGACCAGGCGTGACCCGAATCTCCCCTCGGACCAGCACACAAGGATCGACGCGGCCGTGGAGGCATTCGCCGAACTGACGCCCGACGGCGTCTACGGCATACCTGTCTTCCGCGGACCCGAGCGAGATGTCCACGTGGTACTGGCCACCGGTGAATCACTTAAGGCACTGCCTTTGCTCCTACCTGATGCAGCCGAGGTTCACCTGGCACCGACTGTGTTCCCGATCGTGATGGCGGAGGCACAGGACGCTGCCGGTGAGGTCGCCGACGTCGATCCACCGCCCGCGGACGCGGCGGTGGTCGCGGTGCACGACAGCGGCATCGACTCGACCCATCCCTACGTGACGCCGATCCTGCTTGAGGCGGAGAGCGTCGTTCCGGGGGAGCCCGGAACGACCGACTCCGACGGCCACGGCACGCAGATGGCCGGCGTGGCAACGTATTCACGTCTGGCAGACGGTCTTGCAGGTGGTCTCCTGCACGCCGACGCGTGGCTGATCTCGATGCGACTGCTCGATTCGGCGACCAGTTCCGGCGGCGACCCCGAGCGTGGCGCAATGTGGGCAGAGCGCACCCGGGAGTCGATCGAGACGGCCGATGGATTCGGCCGCGGTCTTCCGGTGATTCACAACCTAAGCATCGGCGCCGACAACCAGACAGTCGGCCGGAACGACCGCACGGCATGGTCTGTGGCCGCGGACCTGCTCGCCTGGAACAACGGTGAGGGCCGTCTGATAGTCGTTGCTGGTGGCAATCATGATGAGAATCCGGACCGAGAGAACTACCCAGTTCTCAATCTCGGACCCCCATTCCTGCAACAGCCCGGCCAAGCCTGGAATGTTCTGACGATCGGTGGCTACACCAACCTCGATCAGCTCACGGCCGCAGATCTGACGGACGGCTACCCGGAACCCTTGGCCGAGGCTGGTCAGCTGAGCCCACACAGCAGAACGTCCGCGGGAGCCAATCGCCCGATCAAGCCCGACCTCGTCATGGAAGCGGGCAACACTGCACCGGGTGGCGGACTATCGAACCCAGAAGCCCAAGGTCTTACTGTTCTCACCCTCCGATCGAACTCCGCCCTCGGCGGCTCGCTGGTCCGTCGCACCTTCAAGACCAGCCCAGCCGCCGCAGCCGCATCGAATGCGCTCGCGAGGATCGCCGCCGCCCAGCCGACCCTCAGACCTGCAACCTGGCGAGCCTTGTTGGCTCATACAGCGCGGTGGCCGGCGGCAGCGGTCCAACAACTCACCGACCGGCGTGACCTCCTGCGCTCATTCGGGTACGGCGTTCCGGCTCCTGAACTCGCGACGAGCAGCTCCTCCAACCGCCCCGTGATGATCTACGAAGGATCGCTGCAGCCGAGCCGTCGCAGTGACAAGGCCATCGATCGGCGAGCTGACTTCATCGAACTGCCGTTCCCCGAGGACGAACTCCATGCAATCGGCGAGCTGCCTGTTCGACTCACCGTGACTCTTTCGTACTTCGTCGAACCCACAGACAACCTCACCCGACGCTCGTACGCCGGCGGACGGCTTCGCTGGGATCTCCAAGGTCCGACGGAGGAGCCAGACGCCTTTCGGGCGCGCATCAACAGGCTGGTAAGGGACCAGGGCATCGCCAGAGGCGCCGGCTCCTACCCATGGACGATCGGAACTGACACGCGATCGCGTGGGACGTTGCAGCAGGATTTCGCAGATGTGTCCGCAGCCGACATCGCGGGACAGTCGCGGCTACTGGCTGTCTACCCCGTGGTCGGTTGGTGGGACGACTCGAGCTCAAGTTGGGCCAACGAGCTGCCGTACTCGATCGTGGTGAGCGCCGATCTGGGTGAGACGGATGTCGACCTGCACGCGATCATCGCGTCCACACTAGTCGCAGTTCCTCCCGTGATCACCTGACAGTAGGGTCCCGCTGTTAGCGGCACCTTAGGCAGAGGATTCGGGCATCACGGGCCACCATCCACCCACAGGTGACTCTCGGCACCGCTCCAAGGTCGCTCACCCGGCGCTGTCCGAATCGTCTTCGTGCTCCGCCAGATGAAGAGGCGGATCCACTCGTCGTTCCCGATGCGATCGAGAGCTTCAAATCTAGGTCCCTCGGACCAGCGAATGACAGTATAGGCGGGCACACGGCTCAACTCCTTGCCACCGCAGCATCCGGGTTTGAGCAGATCGGCCCGCGCCGCGGCGGATGTTTCGCGGCTCAGGTCCTCGCCGACGGTCGGATCCACCTGACCTGTGGCGAGCATTTCCAGTACCAAGCGGGAGCGGGCGACTTGTTCTGCAGACCAGGCATGCCATAGATGGAGGACGCCACCGGTAGGAGTGTATCCCGGATACCTGTAACAGATCTGGTTCTGGCTCGATAAGTACTTGCACGGAGGCACGAGGGTGTACCACTGATCCGGCGCTGCGTTCGGTGCCGCAACGGGACCTGGCTTGCCATGACCGCGGCGGCTTCGCTGGACGGTCGATGACGAGTCGATGGCGCTCGGGGAGCGGTGATGCGCAATGATGCAGTTGTGACGCACAGTTGCTGCGACTGTGGGCGGTCTGCTCGGACGGCGCACGAGGCGTCGTGCTGCGCACCACCGCAATATGACGTCGAGCGAGCCCTGTAAGGAGTCTTGTGAGCACACTCGGTAGTTTCATTTGGTCGATCGCTGACCAGCTTCGGGGACCCTACCGCCCCAACCAGTACGGCAACGTGATTCTTCCGCTCACGATCCTGCGTCGACTCGACTGCATTCTTGAGCCCGACTTGCGGACGGTGCGCGAGTTGGCGGCTAAGTACGCGAGTCCTGGCCGGCTCAAGGTTGAGGTCAAGAAGGCAACTGGGCGGCCGTTCTACAACACCTCGAACTACTCGTTCGCCAACCTCCTCGAAGACGCCGACGGGCTGGCGGAAAACCTCGCCGACTACATTGACCACTGGTCTCCCGATGTCGACGTCTTCGAGTACTTCGACTTCAAGAAGGAGATCCTCGCCTTGGAAAAGGCCGGACTCCTTCGCCAGGTGATCACATCATTCAAAGCCGTCGACTTGCACCCGGATGTCGTTTCCAACGCCGACATGGGCGATGCGTTCGAGTACATCATCCGCAAGTTCAACGAGGCTGCGAACGAGACCTCCGGTGACCACTACACCCCGCGGGACGCGATCCGGCTGCTGGTCGACCTGCTCCTGGCCGAGAAGGACGCCGACCTGACCGAGGCCGGCATCGTCCGCACGCTATACGACCCGACCGCGGGCACCGGCGGCATGCTCGCCTTGGCCGAGGAGCACCTACTCGCGCAGAACCCCGACGCCCAGCTCAGCCTGTACGGCCAGGAGTACAACCCGCAGTCGTATGCGATCTGCAAGTCCGACCTGCTAGCCAGGGGCCACGACGCAACCAATATCGCCTTCGGCAACACGCTCACCGACGACGCGTTCAAGGACCGTCAGTTCGACTTCTGCATGTCCAACCCGCCTTACGGTGTCGACTGGAAGCAGTATGCCAAAGCGGTCACTGAAGAGAAGGCATCTGCTGGTCCCTACGGCCGGTTCGCCCCTGGCCTCCCGTCGACTTCGGATGGGCAGATGCTCTTCCTGCTCCATCTGGTTCACAAGATGCGCGCCCCCGAGGACGGCGGCGGCCGGGTCGGCATGGTCATGAACGGCTCGCCGCTCTTCAACGGCGCCGCCGAGTCCGGCCCCTCCAACATTCGAAAGTACCTGTTAGAGGAAGATCTAGTCGAGGCGATCGTCGCTCTACCGACCAACATGTTCTTCAATACAGGCATCGCCACCTACATCTGGATCCTGGACAACATCAAGCACCCCGATCGTCAGGGACTCGTTCAGCTCATTGATGGGACCTCGTTCTGGACCAAGATGCGCAAGAACCTCGGATCGAAAGGCCGGGAGATCAGCGACGCGGACCGCGCCAAGATCGTCCAGCTGTACGCCGACTTCGCCGACGCCGACCCGGACTACTCCAAGGTGCTGCGCAACGATGAGTTCGGCTACTGGAGCATCACCGTAGAGCGCCCACTCCTCGATGAGTTCGGCGGACCCGTCGTTGACCGCAAGGGGAAGGCTAAGCCGGACACGAAGAAGCGCGACACCGAGAACGTCCCCTTCACCTATGGCGGCTCGACCACCGGGGTGGCCGCCAAGGTCGACGTCGTTCAGGCGTATTTCGACGCCGAGGTGAAGCCCCACGCCCCCGACGCCTGGATCGACTGGCCCAAGATCAAGACCGGCTACGAAATCCCCTTCACCCGCCACTTCTACAAGTACGTCGCACCTCGCCCCCTCGCAGAGATTGACGCCGACCTGGAGAAGCAGATCGCCAAGATCCTCGACCTGCTCCGGGAGGTTGAAGACCGATGATGAAGGCGTACGCCACATATCGTGACAGCGACATCCCGTGGGTGGGACGAATCCCGTCCCAGTGGGCCGTCGTTCCGCTGATGTCTGTGCTCAGTGAGTCGAAGGTGAAGAACGAAGGCCTGGTCGAGAACAATCTCCTGTCGCTCAGTTACGGGCGCATCGTCCCCAAGGACATCGGGGCACTGGGTGGGCTCCTGCCCGAATCCTTCGAGACCTATCAGGTCGTCGAGCCAGACCACCTGGTATTCCGCTTCACCGACCTACAGAACGACCACCGCAGCCTTCGAACGGCCCGTGTCGTCAAGCGCGGAATCATTACGTCTGCTTATGTCTCGGCACGACCAGCCGGCATTGATGCGCGCTACGCCGAGTACCTGATGAGGTCGTACGACCTCACCAAGGTCTTCTACGGGCTGGGCGGCGGTGTCCGCCAGTCCCTGAAGTTCGCGGACGTCGCTCGTCTGCCGGTCATCTTGCCGCCGGCCGCCGAGCAGCGCGCCATCGTCGACTACCTCGACCGCGAGACCGCCCGCATCGATGCACTCGTCGAGGAGCAGCAGCATCTCATCGAGATGCTACGCGAACGGCGCGCAGCTGCAATCGCAGAGCGCTTGGAGTCGCTCGGGGAAATGACGAGGCTGAAGCACGTTTCCACGGTTCAGACTGGGGTCACGTTGAACGGGGAGGGCGATCCTGCCGACCCAGAGTGGTCATACTTGCGTGTCGCAAACGTCCAGGTCGGATATGTGGACTTGCGGGAGATCAAGACTGTCCGAGTTCCACCTGACCGAGCCGCAGCGTCGATGCTCCAGCCTGGAGATGTCCTTATGACGGAGGGCGGTGACATCGACAAGCTAGGCCGAGGAGCGCTCTGGCGCGGCGAGCTGCCTGAAATGCTGCACCAAAACCACGTTTTCGCTGTGCGGCCGAGCGAGGCACTCGACTCCGAGTTCTTGGTCTACTGGTTGGATGGCCCCATTGCCCGTACGTACTTCCAGACGACAGCAAAGCAGACGACGAATTTGGCGGGCACCAACAAGTGGACCCTTGGGAATCTGCCCGTGCCGGTGCCGCCGCTGGACGTGCAGCGTCGAGTTGTTGAAGCTCTCGATGCTGAGACCGGCACGATCGACCTGCTGATCACTGAGACCGAGCGGTTTATCGATCTGTCTCGCGAGCGTCGGGCGGCGTTGATCACGGCGGCGGTGACGGGTCAGGTCGACGTACGGGAGATGGTGTGATGGCCGATCACAATGAGGTCGTCTTCGAGTCCGAGATTTGCGCGTACTTGGAGGCTCACGGGTGGCTGTACTCGGTGAACCACGCTGGCTACGACCAGGAGCGGGCGCTCTTCCCCGAGGACGTGTTCGCCTGGCTGACCGAGACACAGCTGACGGCGTACAAGAAGGCGTTGAGGGCAGCGGGGTCCGAGGCGAAGTTCCTCGACGTGCTGACAACAGCGCTCGACAAGCCGTTGGAGCATGGCGGCGGGACACTGAACATCCTCCGGAACGGTGTGCAGTACATCGGTGGTGGCCGGTTGAAAATGGCGCAGTTTCGCCCCGAGACCAGCCTGAATGCGACCACCAATGAGCAGTACGCGGCGATGCGGGTGCGGGTGATGCGTCAGGTCCGCTTCTCCACCGCTGACCAGCGCAGCATCGACCTGGTCCTCTTCGTCAACGGGCTTCCGGTTGCCACCGTCGAGCTAAAGACGGACTTCACGCAGTCTCTTGATGAGGCGATCAACCAGTACCGCAAGGACCGGCACCCGCTGACCAATGGGCGTCCGGAGCCGCTGTTGTCGTTCGGGCATCGGGCGCTGGTGCACTTCGCGGTCTCGAACGACCTGGCCGCGATGACCACTCGGCTCGAGGGCGAGAAAACGCACTTTCTGCCGTTCAACATCGGTCATGAGAATGGCGCCGGGAACCCGCCGGGTGAGGGCGGGTGGTCGGCGACGGCGTACCTGTGGCAGCGCGTCTGGGAGAAGCACGCCTGGCTGAACATCATTGGCCGGCTCATGATCGTGGAGACGAAGGAGGAGTGGGACGTCACCACGGGCACGTCGGTGCGGCGTACCAGCATGCTCTTTCCTCGCTTCCACCAGTGGGAGGCCGTGACGAACATCGTCGCAGCGGTGACCGAAGAAGGCGTGGGGCAGCGTTACCTGATCGAGCACTCCGCAGGGTCGGGTAAGACCAACACCATCGCCTGGACCGCTCACCGCCTGGCACGACTGCATGTGAACGACGAGAAGGTCTTCGACTCGGTAATCGTGGTTGTCGACCGCACCGTCCTCGACGGGCAGCTCCAGGACGCGATCCGGCAGATCGACGGCACGGGGAAGATCGTGGCCACGATCAGCCCGGAAGACGTCCGCAAGGCAGGGGCGAAGTCGAAGTCCGGGCTGTTGGCGACCGCGTTGAAGAACGGGGAGCTGATCATCGCGGTGACGGTGCAAACCTTCCCGTTCGCCCTCGACGAGATCCGGGCCGACTCGTCCTTGAAGGGACGCCGGTTTGCGGTGATCGCTGACGAGGCGCACTCCTCGCAGTCCGGCCAGATCTCCTCCAAGCTCAAGGCTGTGCTGACCGCGGAGGAGGTCAAGGAGATCGAGGAGAGCGGCTCCGTCGACGTCGAGGCGATCCTGGCCTCGGAGATGACCGAGCGGGCCGAGTCGGAGAACATCTCTTACTTCGCATTCACGGCAACGCCAAAGAACAAGACGCTGGAACTGTTCGGCCGCAAGGGCCCGGACGGGAAGCCGGCTGAGTTCCACCTCTACTCGATGCGGCAAGCGATCGAGGAGGGCTACATCCTCGACGTGCTCAAGGGCTACCAGTCTTACGACACCGCGCTGAAGATCGCCGGCAAGGCCGAGAGCGGCGACGGCAGCGAGGTGGAGGAGGCCGCCGCTCGTAAGGGACTGATGCGGTGGGTGAAGCTGCACCCAACCAACATCAGCCAGAAGGTGCAGATCATCGTCGAGCACTTCCACGCCAACGTCGCCCATCTGCTCGAGGGCAAAGCGAAGGCGATGGTCGTTACTGACTCACGCAAAGCCGCGGTGAAGTACAAGAAGGCGATCGACGCCTACATCGCCAAGCGGGCCGCCGAGGACGCCTCGTACAACTACCGCACCCTGGTGGCCTTCTCCGCATCGGTGACGATGGCCGAAGACGAGGAGTGGGTCTCGGACTGGGGGCCTCAGCCGGGCAAGGACGACGAGTTCACGGAGGCCAACCTGAACCCTGGCGCCGGCTCGGACCTTGCCGCCGCCTTCAAGGGCACGACCTACAAGATCATGCTGGTCGCAAACAAGTTCCAGACAGGCTTTGATCAGCCGCTGCTCTCGGCGATGTACGTCGACAAGAAGCTCTCCGGTGTCACCGCCGTGCAGACGCTGTCCCGGCTCAACCGAACCCACCGCACTGCGGGCGGAGAGCAGAAACGCAAGACTTTTGTCATCGACTTCGTGAACAAGCCCGAGGACATCCGGGATGCGTTCGAGCCCTACTTCACCAACGCTACCCTGGAGACCGAGACCGACCCGTACGTCGTCATCCACCTCGCCACCAAGCTCGCCCAGGCGGGAATCTACACGCAAGAGCAAGTGCGTGAGGTCGCCGAACTGTGGGTCACACGGAGGGGAAACAACGCGCTCTCGGGTGCGATCAGCCCGGCCAAGAACGACTTCGCCCGCCGATATGCGGCTGCGATCGAGGCCGACGACAAGGTCACCCTCAACACCCTCGATCTGTTCCGCAAGGACGTCTCTACCTACGTCCGGCTCTATGACTTCATGAGCCAAATCGTCGACTATGGCGACCCATACATGGAGATGCTGTCCATCTTCCTGCGGCTCCTCGAGAAGGTCATCGCAGACTCGTCCTGGACCGCAGAGGTCGACCTCTCTGATGTGGTCCTCGTCGGTGTCAAGCACAGTAAGGGCCCCGCGGTCAACATCTCGCTGACCGGAGACGGCGAACTCAAGGGCATCAGCGGCGCGGGCACCGGAACCCGGAAGGAGCCCAAGTACGTCGCACTCCAGGTCGTCATCGACAAAATGAACGACCTTTTCGGTGCGGAATCCTTTGCCGAGTCTCAGATTCGCGAGTTCGTGCAAGGGCTGGTGCAGCGATTGCTCGCCTACCCCGACCTGGTGAACCAGACCAAGGTGAACTCGAAGAAGCAGTTCATCGAGTCGCGAGACTTCCAGGCAGCGGTCACCGAGGCGGTGGTCGAAAACCAGGAAGCTCACAACACCATGGCCGACTACTTCTTCAGCGACGGACCTGGCATCAACGCTGTCATCATCGCGCTCGCGGACGCATTCTACGAGGCCGCGATCGATCAGCCGACGGATACATGAGCAGCCAGGGTCTGAAGGCCTCAGCTCAGCGGACCTGCCACTCTTCCTCCGGGATGTAGCTTTCCTGGATGTCGCCGCAGCTGCCGGACCAGTGCCAGCCGACGAAGACAGGACAGCTGAGGAGGCGATCACCTGCGCGTTGCGTGCGGATGACGAAGCCGAGGCGGTCGGACGACGGGTCGCCATGCTGGTTGATGACATAGTCCGCCTGTAGACGCTCGAAATTGTCGCCGTACCAGTCGGCTACCTCCGACGGCGGCCGGCCGACCAACTGAGCGCCTTCGAACCTCACGTGTGGACCTACACAGGCGTCGATTGCAACCGCGTGCAGATGTCCATCCTCGTAGTACGCCGTGAACCCCTGACTGAAGCTTGCACTGCTAAGTCGGTCGCCCCAACGGCCAAGGCTCGCTCGATGTCCGACCGCCTGCTCCACCTCGTGGTGCTCCATCCAGAAGATGAGTGGTCCCACAGCCGCCAGCGGGCTGAAGTCCCAGACCTCTCGCTCGGAATCGGGCTTGATCGCCCAAGGATCCCAAGTCATGTTCCGGCTCGTCTCCTCTTGCTCAGCCGACGTAGAAGACTTCAGAACGCCGCAACTGTGCCCCGACCTGGTCCTCCGTTTCCGTACGTCGGGCGCCGAACTCGTGACCGGAATCTACAAGCTTGATCAAGCCAGTTCGTTCGCCGCCGTAGTTCGTCCGCGAGCGCGCCGAAACTGCACCCGCGATCCCGAACGGATGGTTGCTCATGATCGTGGTCCCTTCCTCGAGAGGTCAGGTGACTTGCTGTTGTGCAAAGGGAGGACGTCGATGTCCTCAACGGGCCAGTGCGGGTATGTCTGGGTCGTGCCGACCTTCTTCCATCCCCAGCGTTGATACATCGCGTGAGCCTGTGCACCTGGGCGGGAGATGAGACTCGCGAACGGCTCCGGTCGGCCGGCGAGGAGAGCGTCGACGAGCTGGCGGGAGAAGCCGCGGCCACGGAAGTCGGTGTGTACGCCGAGCTCGATCACTGCGAAAAGAGGGCCTGAAGCAACGTCAGCAGGAGGCGGATCAGTCTTGACACCGGTCCACCATCGTCCAGGCGGGAAGGTGAAACCGTACGAGAACCCGACGAGGCGTCCGTCGAGCTCCCCGGCAACCAGAACGAAGCCGTCCAGGCCGGCATGTTTCGTGATCCGGAGCTCGAACTGCTCGATGTCTTCGTCCGACATCTCGTACGGAGGTTCGGAGTAGGCGTTCGCGTACAGCGGCTTGAGTCTCGGGACGAGTTCAAGCCCCTCGATCCCCGCACGGCGGATCAAGGTCAGGGTCATGGTCGCTCCCTTGGCGTAAGCCGCTGGCACCCTTGAGTTAGGTATCAATGATTGGCCCGGAAGCCAGATGTGCCCCCGTGCGGAGCGATCAGCCAGTTCCTGGCAACCATTGGCGGCAGTTCGACAGGACGAAGCCTCGACCGGCCACACCATACGCATATGTTCTATCTTCGCCATGGGAGCGCTTAGTTGACTGCCAGCTCCCAGGCCACCAGCTCAGGACGCCTGCCAGTGGCGAAGAACTCGGAGGCCGCCGCACGAGCCTCCTTCAGGGTGATCGCGCTGCCTTTGCCCATGGTCGTCGGCACGCCACCGTAGTCGAATGTAGCTTCCTGTGGCTCGTCGAGCGTGCCAGCTGAGCGGTACTTTGCGGAGCCATCGACGTCGTCGTAGAGCGTCAAGGAACTGAAGGCCGCCCCTAGCCCAATGTTCATTGTGGCGAGCTCGTCCGCGCTGACCAGTTCAACCCAGGTCGGCCGGGGCAGACTTGCGACTCGGTCGAGCAGCTCGTCGAGCTCGGCCTGGCTGCCGATGCGCTGCTGTCCCGCGTCATCGTCGTAGTAGGCCGTCAAGAAGTCGTTCATGCGAGTCCTCTCCCATCACCGATGTAGACCTTATAGCCGCCTGGCCAATAGACCGTCAGCTTGGTACCGGGCGGCAGCTGCCAGGGCAACGTGTTGTCGCAGCCGTACCGACCACCGCAGGGACGCTTGTTCACGTACAGGGTCATTTCTCGAGGCATTCCGGCACGGCGCATGAGGGCGGCCGCGTGGCCCTCCGCGTGTTCTCGCGCAGAGTCGAGGCTGGCGGTTCGGCCGCCGAGACCTGGCGCCGTACCTCCGGGGCCTCGCGTCCCGCTGCGCACATGAATCAGGCCGCCACCGTCCGGCCTGGTCAGAATGCCGGATGTCGGCCCGACGTCTCCCGGCCGCTCGGGTAGTCGCCGAAAGATCCGCTCGATGAACGGAGCGGGCTCCGGCTGATCTCCAGCTACATCACTGCCGGCGCTGTCCTGCGCCCGATCGTCGACGGCGCCCCGCGACGGCGGTCCATCTTCCTCCGAACTCGTCTCATCGCTGGCTCGCCCAATCCTGTCCGGGGTCTTCGAATCCGCTTCGTCGTCATGGTCGTCACGCCGGCCGTCCGCGGAAGGCGTTCTGCCACCTGCTCCTGGCGACCGTTCATTCCTCGAGCCACCGCTTGGCCCGGCGGTTCGAATGCCGCTCACCATCTGCTCGACCCATTGCTTCGCTCGAGCCTCCGCCTGAGACAAGTAGTGGGCTGCCTCTTCACAGCGCCTTGCCGCTTCATCGAGCTGCGTGGCGGCGATTCGGCCGCTCGGGTGGTTGCTGGTGCTCCCGATCAATGCCGCGGCTTCGCGGCACTTCCTGGCTCGGTCATGCAGATAGCCGACCGCCCGCGGTACCTCGTTCAGGCAGGCGAGCAGCTGTTCGGCGACCCGCTGCAGCTCGGAAGGCATGCGCTGCCTCGGCCCGCTAAATCTGGTCGGCGTAGCCGCGACACCCGGCTTCGGCGATCTGCAACGACTGGACGGCTTGGTCAACCGACTTGGCGGCGGCATCCAGCATCGTTGCAATGTCCTGATCAGCCCGCGTCGCTGTGCCGCGAATGAGGGCCTGAACCTGCTGGCTGGACTGTTCGAAACGCTGCTTGAACCCAGCCAGGCTGGCTGCGCCTTGTCTGGACTGATCTGCCAAGCCGTGCAGCTGCATCTTCATCTGTTCGACTTGGGACATGTACGGCTCCTCACTTGGTTGGACAATCAGCGATCTGCTGAGGTCCGGATTGACAAGCCGCGCGGTGGCGCGGCAATGATGTTCCCGATACGGGAGGACGATCAGGCAGATGATTCGACGCAAGAACGCCTTGTTGGACACGGCTCTCGCCTGCGTGGAGCGTGAGATTCCGGTGCGGGCGGCAACTATCGCGGGTACGCCGGACGGCGACTGGATCACCGATGCCGATGCGGCCCGCGTGCTCTGGGACGTCGCCGAGCCGCCGAACCTGGCGGTCACGTCTTGCCCGACCGTAGCGATCTGGCACCTGCCACGGATCGCCGGCGCTTACGGCAAGCGGCTGTACGAGCAGGAGCGACCTGGGATCTGGCCGCCGACGATGAAGCTGCCGGACGGCGGCTGGATCACCTGCACGCTCCAGCCCGAAGCCAACCTCGGCCCGCTGGCTACCGGCGTCGAGTACGTCGAGCCGGGGACACCCGTGGTCATCCCGCCGTCGACGACCACGGGTGGCCGGTTGAGGTGGGACGGGTCGAACTTCCCGCTCCATCCACTGCCGAGCGCCGATGCGGTGCTGTCGAAGGTGCTGCGTGCCGAAGTGGAGTACGTCGAGCTGCACGGCCGCCTTGGCTGAGATCTCGCCAGCCGTGCAGCACGACACCATGGTTCAAACCTTCTGGCCAACCGCGAGGAACAGCGAGCTAGCTGCCACCAGCTCCGGCATCCGGTCAGCCAGGCGAGAGCACTCCAGCGCGGTGTCGAGCGGGTCGTGCTCGGCCAGCTTGTCGGTGTAGGGCTGGTTCTTGAAGTGTGCGTCGATCATGACTGTGAGCCAGCCACCGGGACCGGTGAGGCCGAAGATGTTCACCGGCCGCAGCCCGGCGCTGACGAGCTCGCTGCGCAGCTCGCTCTCGCGGTGGTAGTAGCAGTGCGCCATGCGCTCGTTGTCGGCGCTGTGGCCGGTCTCCAGGATGTCGCGCACGACGCCATGTCGTGTCAGGAGCGTGTTGGCGAGCGTCGAGCCGATCAGGTTCGCTGCGCGGTTGATCGCCACCGCAGCCAGCACGCCACCGGGACGCAACACCCGCAATGCCTCGCGAAGTGCCAGCCGGCGGTCGCGTGCCTCCGGCAGGTGATAGAGCGGACCCGCCATGAGTACGGCATCGAACGACTCGTTCGACCATGGAAGCCGGCGTCCGTCGCCAAGTTCCGCCGTGATGCCTGCCGCGTTAGCTTGTTCGATGTGACGCTGCACTGGGTCGAGTAGTACGACGTCGTGTCCTTGGTCGTGGAGCCAGCCAGCGTGCACACCGGGACCACCGCCGATGTCAGCCACACGAGACGGAGGCGGCGGGAACCATTGGCCAAGGAAGTCGTAGAGCCGGGCCTGTTCCAAGCGCCCCTTGACAGTCGAGCTCAACCGGGCGGACTCGTCCCAGCGGCTCGAGTAGTGCGTCTCTATCGCTGGATCGACGGTCAGCCGTTCCAGCGGGATTACGGGCGTGTCCACTGCGCTCCGCTCCCTATCGTCGAGGTGGAACAGCGGGCAGGCGTCCGCTCTGCAGGCTGTGCGCCCGCCCGCTGGTCTTGAACGGCGGTGGCTGAGTGGCTGCTCGCCCGGGCGCGTCCGCCCCAACCACTCAGCCGACCGAAACCGAGGCACCCGTCCGCGCCTCGGTGCTTGAGCGGCTGACACGGAACGGACTCGCTTCCGCGTCCCGTGCCAGCCGGCATCTGAGCGGACCCTGGCCGAGCCCTCCACAGGGGAGAAGAGGACTCGGACAAGGACCGCGGCACCGCGGGGCCAGTGGGCGTACAGCGGCCACACTGCACGTGAGTGGAGGTGAGGAGTACTTCCCACCGGGCCTGCCAGTTCATGGCGTGACCTCGTGCAGCATGATGCGAGCCCCCGTGACCCGCTCGAACCGCACACTTACGTCTGGTGGATCTCCCACCAGTGCCAGGTGCCGCAGACCCGGCAGCACGACCGCGGTGATCTGGTAGCGGTTGACCGAGGCAACCAGCACCTCGAAGGCCTGCGGCGCAGTTTCGGGGTCTTCGACGTACACCGAGCCCATGAGAAAGCCTTCGAGCTGGGCGGACTCCCCGAGTTCGCTTCAGGTCGTCAACGTGTCGGCCGGACACGTACAGGTCCCGGCGTGCGTATCCGAGCAGCAATGGCCGGCTGTAGTCGGTCACCGATCCTCGTCCATCCAGCGACGGAAAGCCGCGACCAAGCGCTGCCAGAGTCGGGACCACCAGCCGCGGCGGCTTTGGCCGTTCACAAGTCGGCAGCATCTTCATCCACCGCCGCGGGTAGCGATTCGATCGTGATACGAAGACTGGCGAATCGCCGAGTCATGCACACGTGGTACTGGATTGCTTTCGCCGACTCGGCGGTGTAGTCCGCGATGACGTGCTCACCGAACCAGACCCGGACGCGGCGATCAGTCGGCTGTGGTAGCTGAGTGACGGTCATTCGCCCGTCACCTCCTGGATGATGTCTCGGATCATGAAGACGTAGAGCACGGCCGCCAGCAGCCAGAGAAGCCACAGTTCCGGTATCACGTAACGTCACCCCGTCGTCGCGGTTAGCACTTTCGGTGACGAGAAGCTTCCCGCCGGTCTGTCTGCCGTCACCATGAACGGCACCGGACACTCGGCTGCCATCTGATTGCCGCTTGGGGCTGCAACGGGCGGCAGAGGCGCATCCGACGCCGAAATGCCAGAGATCAGGGCATGACGTCTGGCTGCCATCTGTCGGACATTCGGCTGCCATCGACGCGCGGAACCCGCTTGCGACCCACTAGCCTGACGTACGGTGAATGCGTGGCTACGGCGCAGTACAGAACGCTGTTAGAGCAGATCGTCCACGAAGGCCCCTGGACGGTCGAGGAAACGTGCCGTGAGTTCGAGATCAAGGCACGGCAGATGAAGGAGTCGGCGACGTTGTCCCCACGCCAGTTGGCGCGGTGGATGCGCGGCGACGTCGGTCACGCGAGAGCAGTCGCGCAGCGCGTGGCCGAAGCGTTCTGGGGTCACCGTTTCGAGGTCTTGCTCGGCTTGCCTTATGAGTTGGCAGAGTTCGAGCTTCGCAACGGAACGGCCGCGCCTGGCCCTTCCGTTGACGTCGAATCGTTGGAGGCAGCGGCAGTTATGGCCGCCCACGAGAGTTTTGAGCACGCAGCCCGAACCGCCGGCACTGTTGACTCGGACGACATTTCGTTGCTCCAGGAGTCGGTTCTTGAACTAGCCCGCGGTTACCAGACCAAACCTCCGTTGCAGTTGCTCACCGAAGCCCGCCACATCCGCAATGTGGCCTACCTGTTGCTCGATAAGACGAGACGACCAGCGCAGGCCAGCCAGCTCTATCAGGTGGCAGGACAAGCGTGTGGACTGCTGTCAGTCGTGTCGTTCGACCTAGCGCGTTGGGACGCCGCCGAGGAACAAGCCCGCTCAGCACGTACCTACGCCGAACTGATTGGTGATGCGCACCTCGAGGCATGGTCCCGGGGAACGCAGGCTCTCATCGCTAACTGGCGTGGCCAGAGTCGGCGGGCCGTCGACCTGATCGCCAGCAGCATCGATGCTGCCCCAGCCGGTGCCTCAACCGCGAGACTCAGAGCAATTGAGGCACAGGCGTGGGCCGAGCTAGGGCGGCCGGACCAGGTTAAGGAATCCCTGCGCCTGGCCGATATGGAGATGGAGCAATCACGGGACAGCGAGCTGTACAGCACTGCCGGTGGAGAATTCGGCTGGGGTCGGAGTCGCCATTCGGCGTGCGCTGGAACGGCCCTGCTGACAGTGGGTCAAGGCGAGCCGGCTGTGACTCGCATTCAGGACGCCATTGCCCTGGCGCCAGAGGACCCACTGGGTGGTTTGGCACCTGCACGGGCACAGGTCGACCTGGCAACCGCGGAACTCCTGGCCGGCCGTCTTGACGCGAGCGTGAACGCGCTCGAGTCCGTCTGGACGATCCCAGCGCCAAGCCGTCGTCATGGTGTGACCGGGCGAATGGAGCAACTGTCTCGTCGGCTCACCAGTCGCGATTGGCGCGACTCCGCAGAGGCCGTGGACCTGCGCGATCAGATCGAGATCTTCAACTCCGAGGCGGTCTCGCGGCTGGCACTACCCAGCACTTGACGGCTGGGCATCATCCCAAGCGGCGAGGAGTTCAGCTTCTCGTTCGGGGCGCATTCCAAGCTGGTCTTGACGTGGGTGGTCGATGAGCCCTTCGCGGTCAAGCGTCTCTTTGAAGTCGTACAAGGTGTCGCGCAATCGTCTGCAGACGAATCCCGCCTCAGCGGCGCGCCGGCCGTCGACTTGCCAGGTGCCTTGAGCGATTCGCCATAGCGGGATCTCTGTCCACTGTCGAACACCCTGCTCATCCAGCCACCTGGGGTCTACCCAAACCGGTTGAGCACGGTGTCCGGTCAGCGCCAGGCAGGCGTCGATCAAGGAGCCGTACGTCGAGTGGTCCATCGGAGCGACCAGGTTCAAGACGCCGTCGCGTTTCGCCTCGACGGAATCGAGGAGGAACGTTGACACGTCGCGTACGTCGACTGGCTGAATGGACTGCTCAGGCGGCGCAGGGAGTAGCCATCGGCCACCGCGTGCAGCTCGTGCCAGCAGCTTGAGTCCGCGCCCGACGTACTCACCTGGCCCCAGGATGACACCCGGCCGCACAATCAAGCTGCGCGTGTCTCCGTCCATCGCCGCTGTCTCGCAGCCCGCCTTCAGAGTGCCGTACTGGCCGCCTATCGTGAGGTCGGCTAGCTCGGGGGAATCTTCGGTGTAGGTCGGCGACGATGGCCAGAGCGCCGAATTCTCGCTGACAGGGACATCCGGCCAATCGCGATAGGCACTCACGGTCGAGACGAGCACGTACTGCTCAATGTGCCTTCCGAGCGCCTTCGTCACCCGAGTGACGTCGACGGGTTCATAGGCGCTGGTGTCGATGAGCGCGTCCCACTGGCCAGACTCGGCCAACCGCTGGAGGTCTGCGTCGTTGCGACGATCACCGAGAACGTGTGTCGCGCCAGCCGGCGGTTGACCATTCTTGCCACAGGAGAAAGCCGTGACCTCCCACCCCCGAGCCAAGGCATCGACAATCAGCGTTCGCCCCAGGAACCAGCTGCCACCGAGGATAAGGAGTCGCATGAGGCAATCTTGCCCTCTGACGGTTTACCGGGCTGGCCCTACGGAGTTGCGCGGTGTCAGATACGGCTGGCCGTGATGAGACGCCGCTGTCGAGCAACCACACGCCGACGCCAGCAGCGCAGATCGGCACCGTCACATCGGAGGGCACCATTTTCTGGCGGACCACGGAGTCCGGCGATGCCGCGCTACCGGGCCGATGAGCTACTGCCAGTCAATGCTCAGCCGATTCTGCGGATTGGCGAGGCGAGGCGGCCGGCCGTCAGCTCGCCGCGTGCGGCATCGTGCGTCATGGGCTCGAAACGGCCGTGCGGTCACGGCAATCGCGATCCCAGGTCCGCATTGAGTCCTTGACGTGCGCTGCCAGGTCGTCACTACCGGGATCATGCCCGACCACCCCGAACTTCCACTGCATCCGCCACCAGACGTACGCCGATCGGACAGACGCCTGGCCAGATAAGTGAGCGCGTCCTTCTCGACGACTGCGCTGGAGCGTGGGTTCTGCGCGCCGACAGCGTCAGCGCTGGCGGGCATCCGCCAGGGTGGCTTGAACGTCGGCCGCCCACTGGTTCGGCTCGGTACTCGGGCGCCGTGGTGGACGTTTGCGGTCGTTGCCCAGCGTGGCGGAAGTTACTACGGAGTCGCCATTGCATCGTTGTAACAGGGTCGTCAGGATGGCTCAACGTTGCAAGGCTCGGTTGCCGAGTAGCGGTCGACCGCCCTTCTCCCCCGCCCAGAGAGGAACTGTCAACGATGATGCTGAACCAGCTCAGACGTGTCGCGAGGCCGATACTCCGGACGCTGTCGGTCGTCGCCCTCGCTGCCACGTCCTGCCTCGCCGCCGGCGCGCCGACCGCTTCTGGGACAGCCGTCGCATCCGACGAGCCGGCCGTGTCCTCGGTCGCACCGGCGGCCGTCGGGAACGGCGCGGGCGGCACCTTGCTTCGCGACGGAGCGGGCCTGTATCCCCGGGTGATCCGGCTGCAGCACAGCGGCGCCGCCAATGGTCGGATCCTGGCCAACGTGGTCACGTTTGTCGGGAACGGCGACGGGCTCGGCGCGATCTACGAAAGCACCGATGAAGGTGCCAGTTTCCGTCAGGTCGGCGCGGTCGCTGACCCAGAGTCCGCGGACGGTCAGGGACTGTGCTGCGCCACCTTGTACGAGCTGCCGCGGGCCGTCGGCCACCTGCCTGCCGGGACGCTGCTGTGGTCCGCGTCGGTCGGAGCCTCCCACCGACCGATGTCCTTGCGGATCTGGCGAAGCAACGACCTCGGCCGGACGTGGTCCTACCTGTCCAGTTGTGCGGATGCGGCGAACACGCGCGGTTTATGGGAGCCCGAGTTCTCCATCGCGGCCGACGGTCAGCTCGTCTGCCACTACTCCGACGAGACCGATCCGGCCCAGAACCAGAAGCTGATGGAGGTCCGCTCCGCCGACGGTGTGCACTGGACCGACCGGCGGGCAACAGTCACCAGCGACGACTCGCGGCACCGCCCGGGGATGCCAATCGTCCGCAAGCTGCCGAACGGCACCTATTTCATGACGTACGAGATCTGCGCCCTCGGTGGCCAGTACGACTGCGCGGCGTTCTATCGAACCTCGCGCGACGGGTGGAACTGGGGCGACCCGAAAGATCGGGGAATCCAACCTCGGACCGCCGACGGCAAGTACTTCACCCACACCCCCACCATCGCCTGGAGCACCAACGAAGGCGACCGCGACGGCAAGCTGCTGCTGATCGGACAGATCCTCAACAACGCCGACGGCTCCGTTGCTGACGGCAACGGCCGGACCATCTTCGTGAACACCGAGAACGGCACCGGCCCCTGGTACGAGGTCGCGGCGCCTGTCGAGGTGCCGAACCCGTACAACAACTTCTGCCCCAACTACAGCTCGCCGCTATTGCCCTCAGAGGATGGCCGGAAGGTCCTGGAGATCGCCAGTGCCTGGGCTCCCGACGGCGAGTGCAAGGCGTACTTCGACACCGGCTCGAGCGTCGGCACCGGCGACGACGTCGGCGTCCGCGACGGAGCCACCTCACCACTAACCAGCGCCGCCACTGCACTCTGTCTCACCATCACGGCCGGCACGGACCACGCCGGCCAGGGAGGTTGCGACGCGACAGCGGTACAGCACTGGCAGATCAGCAAGCAGGATCAGGGGTCGTACGCGGTCCGCGCCGCCGACAACTCATGCCTGAAGACCGACGGGCGCCTGGAGCCCTGCGACAGCGGAGCGGGCGCGACCTGGAATCTCGTCAACGTCGGCGTCGGCTACTACCGGCTCAAGGCCGACAGCCGCTGTCTCACCGCCCACGGGTCCACCACCCACCCGGGCCCGATCACCGTCCAGGCCTGCGACAACAACCAACACCAAGTCTGGAGGGGATCCCTGAGCTGAACTCCGGGATCTGCCGCGTCTCACCCCACCGAGCCTCTTCGGTGGGGTGAGACGTAGTTGTCGCCCCATGGAATCAGGATTACCTGGCGGATCAGTCGGCGGCTCGCCCAATCGGCTCATTACTCGGCTGGTTTCGCAGCTCTGCGGGCGCGTGACTGCTCGGCCCGGATGCGTTCCTCCTCGTCGATCTCGTCAAGACTCACGGCGTCGATCTCGAACGGTGCCTGGGTCAGCCGCTCAGCAATACCGCGGAACGGCAAGGAGCCGCCATAGAACTCGATCTCCCGGTGACCGGGCCAGATCTCGCCGCCTCGTTCGAACAGTTGCACCATCGGCTCGTACGGATCCTCAAACGTCGGAAAACGTTCCTTCGTCCGGTCGCCTAGAGACGCCCAGCGGAACATGTCCGTGACCACCTTTGTCGACATCGTCCCCAACCGATGCCCGATGCCGGCCTCCAGCCGCTGCATCCAGGCCGGATCAATCTCAACAGCCGGCTCGAACGCCGCAGCCAGGTCGAAGAACGGCCACTTTTCCGGCACGGCCAGCGCGTCGGCCCAGACTGCCATTCGGCGCAGGTACTCAGCCGCTAACAGCCCGCGTGACGCGGCGCGCCGCAACGCGGCGGCATCATCGTCCCAGTTCGCCGCCACCAAGCGCGACAACAGCCTCTCGCACGCCGCAGTATCCGTCACAAGCCGAGCCCCTTCTTCGCTACACGTACCACTTCGTCCAGATTCGACAGATCCTCTGCCACCCGAAGATCGCCTCTCGGCAAGCCCAATGGATCGTCCCAGAGTCTCAGCAGATCCTTCGGTCTTGATTGTGCGCTCAGCGGAGCGATGTTATGGGCCGACGGGTAGTCCATTGAAACCCTCATCATCCCTGCAAGGGTCCAGGCCCCTGGATCCGCTGACTTGTACGGCACCCCAGCCTGCATCAGCTTCGACTCGACGTACTCGTGCGCCAGCAGCGATCGAAACTCCTGACGCTGTCCGTCAGTCAGCTCGTTGCCTGACGCCACACGCTCCCACAGGTCCCCGAACTCCGCGTAGGGCGTGAAGTAGCCATGTCTGACCTCGCCCGGGCCGATGGCCACATCGTGCTGGCGCTGGAACAGGTGTTGCTTCGCTTCGTCGATGACCTCGCGCGGCATCCCGCTGTTCTCTGCAAGAGCGTCCAGATCGTCGGCTTCCCGGATACGGCGATACTGCTCCATTTCCGCCGTAGTCGCGTCTTCCACGAACTCATGGCCGGCCTCAACCCGCCCGTCCATGTCGGCGATCTGCTCCCGAACACAGTCGGTGCCAACGGCAACATCGTCTGCATGTGGAGTGACGGGCGGCACGACCGGATCCTCATGGGCGTCCCGCTCGCGATCCGTCGCCTCGACATGCTGGACGGCGTTTGGCGGATCATCGCGGCGAAGCCAGTCAGCAGTAACGGGAACGGCCGCCTCGTTGGGTAGCAGTGCGGCTGTTGAGCTGCGGTCGTGAGCCGCAGACCCGACACCCTCTGTCTCGCCGTGCTGGTCAGTCTCGGACTTCTGCGTGTCGCGATCGCCCAACTCTACGTCGGTCGGGGAATCTCCCTCTTGGGATGTCGACTCCGCCTGGGCATCTGGCGGGCTGAGGTATTGGAGACGGGCCAAGGTGTCGTCGTGAAGCGTCTGGGCCCGAAGCTCTGGTGAGTAGGAGGCGAACGGGTCCTCCGGCTCGGGCCGATCATCGACCGGCGCCGTCGCCGGGGCCGAGGGAAGATCGCCCCGTCGTTCCTCGGCCGACTCGTCATCGCTCCGCTCGGCTGACGACCACTTGGAGTACCCAGGCCAGTACAGCTCATCGAGACGTTGCTCAAGCTTCTCGCGAGCAGTCAGCGGCGGCGAGGACCGACGGTCCGCGGTCCCGTCTTCGTCAATTGAGTCAGCCTCGGATGCTTGCCCCTCCCTCAGCCGAGGGTCATCGGACAGCTGCAAGTTCTCCTGCTTGCTCTCCGGAGCCTGGTCCGCGACATCGGCTGAATCCCGGCCGGCTGAGCCATCACCTTGCTCAGCCGATGCCCCGCGCGCGTTGCCCGGCCAGCAGACGTCATCGAGGCGCTGCTCGGACTTCTCGCTCCCAGTAGATGGACGCGGCGTCTCATGATGCATGGCGACGTGGCGATCCGGCGTCGGAGCATCTCTACGGCTTGCCGGCTGATCACGCACGTCGCCGTCAGACTGCCGAGACGCCTCGTTCTCACGACGCCCACTTTCGCCAGCCTGATCCCCTGGCGTGTTGCCCTTGCTCGGGTCGTCGCCGCCACGACCTCTCAGCTCGGACACAGCCATCTCCTATCGACGCCTACGCAAACCCGAAGTAGCGGAACCATCGCGAACAGTATCCGCCGCGAGGCCCACATCGGGCGGTGATCGCTGGTGCGTGTCAGAGCATTCAGGCCCGGGCCACACGTCTGCGGGGCGGCCTTGATCAACCCGACGCGCTCGGTGCCGTGAGTTCGTCAGCGATCGCACAGGCGACCGCTTCCGCGATACCAGGAAGCCACGCTCACTGGCCGTTTGCATTGACCTCTAGGAAGTACCATCGGTCGTCTAGGAAGTACCATCGGTCGTCACGTGCAACTACAAAGTCGAGTACACCGAAGACCAGGCCGAGGCGAGCCATCAGCTGGCCGACGCCAACACGTATCTCGTCCGGGACCTGACCAGGCTTGTACGTCAGCCAGTTCGCCGGGGTCCGTGAGCGAGATCGGGGCCAAGCCTCATGCGCTGCACAAGTGACGTCCGCACTAGCTCACTGTCACCTTCTCGGCATCGACGCCTTCGTCTGTTCGCTCAACATGAGTGAACTGACGAAGCGTCCACTCAGCGGTGATTCAACAGATCGTTACCAAAGTAGCGAACGCGCCGGCACGAAGTTCAGCCGGGACGCGGTAGGCGAGCGGCGCGGAGGACGCGCAACGACAGCCGCAAATCGGGCAAACCTCTTGCATGCGAGGCGCGAGTCCGCGCGAGCCGGAGCGATCAGCACGCCGACCGCTCAGCCGTTGAGCTTGCATGACCGAGCTGACGAACCCGCGCAGCCGCCATTTTTCGGGCGGGCAACTGTGCTGAGTATTCACCGCATGAACGCCGGAGAGGGCTACCTCTACCTGCTGCGCCATGTCGCTGCCGGCGAGGTCGATCGGCGAATGGCTACGCCGTTGACCGCGTACTACACCGCGTCGGGATACCCGCCAGGCCGCTGGATGGGACAGGGCCTCAGCGGCCTGGGCGACGGCCAACTGGTGTCCGGAAGCGAGGTCACCGAAGTGCAAATGGCGGGGTTGTTCGGACGCGCCGAGGATCCGTTGACCGGCCGCACACTAGGAGAGCCGTATCGCGTGTTCAAGGGTCCGGAGAAGCGGATCCGCGATCGGATCCGCGATCGGATCCGCGATCTCGATCCGGCCCTGTCTGACGCTGAAAGCCAGCAAGCGGTTGCGCGGATCCGGCGGGAGGAGATGCGGAAGAAGTCGCGGCAGGCGGTCGCTGGGTTCGACCTGACGTTCTCGCCTGTGAAGTCAGTTTCGGCGCTGTGGGCGACGGCCGACGTCGGCATCCAGGAACAGATCGTCGCCGCCCATCACGACGCTGTGGCTGACGTGTTGTCCCTGATTGAACAGCACGCGGCGTTCACCAGAAGCGGCGACGGCGGCATCGCGCAGCTCGATACTCGCGGATTGATCGCGGCGGCGTTCGACCACTGGGACAGTCGCAGCGGTGACCCGCAACTGCACACTCACGTGGTGGTCGCGAACCGCGTACAGGGGCCGGACGGTGCGTGCGGACGCTGGATGGGCGGGTGCTGTACCGGGCCGCGGTGGCGATGTCAGAGATCCACAACGTGCTTCTCGCCGACCACCTCAGCCGGCGTCTGGGCGTGAACTGGGAGCTGCGCGAACGCGGCCCGCGGCGCAATCCGGCGTTCGAAATCGACGCGGTTCCCGACGACCTGATCCACGAGTTCTCCGCCAGAACCGCACAGATCGAAGCCAACCTCAACGCACTTCTCGACGAACGAACCGACCAGATCCACCCACCCGACCGCCGCGAAATGTACGCCCTACGGCAGCACGCAACCCTCCTGAACCGCCCATCGAAGCACCACGCCCAACCCCTCGCCGCGCTCATGGCGCAGTGGCGAAAACGCGCCGACCAGGCCATCGGACACGACGCCGTCGCCACCATCCAACGATCCCTCAACGCGGCCAGCGAACGCCCGCTGGCCGCAGCAGATCTGAGCCCAGAAACGCTCGACGCGTACGGCGCCGCGACTGTACTGACACTGCAAACCAAACGCGCGACCTGGACCCGCTGGAACCTTCTCGCCGAAGCCGCACGCCGAACTCGACTGCTCCGATTCGTCTCCACCAACGACCGCATCGCCGCGCTGCAGGCAATCGTCGAACGAGCCGAACAGCACTCGATCAGCCTCACCGCACCCGACCTGGTCACCATCCCCGTCACCCGCGCCAGCGGCGAGAGCGTGTTTGCCATCCACAACGGCCAGATCTACACCTCGCCTGTGATCCTCGGCGCCGAAGCAGTCCTGCTAGATCTCGCCCGGGACACCAGCGGACCAACCCTTGCCCCAGCGACGATCCCTACGGCAGATCTCAGTGCCGACAAGGCAGCCGCCCTCCACCGAATCGCGACCAGCGGCCAGAAGCTCGAAGCCCTTATCGGACCAGCCGGCACCGGCAAAACCAACCTCTTGTCAGCCCTCACCGCCAGCTGGGAAGCCGCCTACGGCGACGGGTCGATCATCGCGCTCGCCCCATCATCAGCCGCCTCATCCATCCTGTCCGACGCCATCGGTACACCCACCGAGAACATCGCCAAATGGATCTACGAATCCGCCGGCCTCGGTGCCGAACAGCGCCGCGATCAGATTCTGCACAGCGAACACGCCGCGGGCCTCGCACGCCAGGCACGCCGTCGTCTCCGCCGCCAGCGGTTGATCGGGCAGCTCGCAGCCTTGCGAGCGGAGCAGGATCGATGGAGTTTCCACCAGAACCAGCTCGTCATCGTCGACGAAGCCTCCATGGCCAGCACCATGGAACTCGCCACGCTCGCCCGCGCGGCCAACTCCGCCGGCGCCAAACTCCTGCTGGTCGGTGACGATGCCCAACTCTCCGCGGCCGACACCGGCGGCGCCTTCCGCCTCATCGCCAAGGACACCCAAGCCGCCGAGCTCACCGAGGTCTGGCGCTTCACCAACCCCTGGGAACGCGATGCCAGCCTCGCCCTCCGCCGCGGAAACCCCACCGCCATCGACGCATACGACGACCACGATCGCCTGACCGCGGGCTCATCAGAGGCAATGGAAGACGCCGCCTATAAGACCTGGCTCGCCGACACGAACAACGACAAGACCAGCTTGCTCATCGCCGCCGACAACGCCACCGTCGCCCGACTCAACGCCCGCGCCCGCCTCGACCGCATCACCACCGGCGAGGTCGAACCCGACGGCATCGAACTCCACAACGGCAACCATGTCGGCCTCGGCGACCACATCGTCGCCCGCCTCAACAACCGTCGCCTCTCCTACGGCCACCGCCAATTCGTGAAGAACGGCGACCACTGGACCGTCATCCGCCGCTGGCCGGACGGCTCCCTCACCGTCCAAAACCGCACCGGCGACACCGTCACGCTGCCCACCGCGTACGTCCAGGAGTCCGTCGAACTCGCCTACGCCACCACGGCCCACCGAGCCCAGGGCACCACCGTGGACACCGCCCACCTACTCGTGACCGAACAGCTCACCCGAGCTCTGATGTACGTCGGCATGACTCGCGGCCGCCACGCCAACAACGTCTACGTCGCCACCCACCAGGCGAGCTCCGACCTCCACGAACCCCACCCCGAACAGACCATGCAAGACGTGCTCGAATCGGTCCTCAACGATCCCGGCGTCGAGCAATCTGCCCACGAGGTCATGCGCCAAGAACTCGACAACGCCACCCGCCTCGACCGCCTTGTTGCCATCCACGAACACCTCTGCCAACTCGACGCCAAGAAGCGCTACAAGCAGGCCATCGGTGCCTCGGGACTCGACCCAGCAGACCAAGCCGCACTCCAGGCCTCCCCCGCCTACGGCCCTCTCATGGCCGAGCTCCGCCGCGCCGAGAACGCCAGCATCAACGTCACCGAGGTTCTCCACCGCGCCGTGAACCAATCGCCTCTGACGAACGCCAACGACCTCGCAGCTGTCCTCCACGCCAGAGTCGATCGCCTCGTTTCCAGAACCCTCCGCCGCCGAGGCGAACACCCAACTACTGTCGCCGGCCTAGTAACCCCGGCAACGTACGTCGGTGACCCGAACCTGATCGCCCCACTCCGCGAGCTCGAATCCCAGATTGCACAACGCGCCGATTGGCTGGCCGGCAAAGCCTCAGCCGAGCAGCCTGCCTGGTACCGAGAACTGCATCGAGACGCCAGCATCCCACCCGACCAGGATCTCGCCGAGCTTGTCGGCGAGATCGCCGCCTACAGGGAGCGCTACCAGATCCATGCGCCTTCGGGCCTCGGAGACGCACCACCAGCGAAGGCAGCCGTGCGACGCCGTCAACACTCCCGGCTCCTGAGCATGCTCAGTGCCTGCTCATCAGGCGCCTCCGAACGACCGACAAACCACACAGATCCCTCGGCGATGCCTCCAGAATCCATCACTTCAACGCAGGCCGGCTGACAGTCATGAGCAGGACCGGCGCCGAAGAAGGAGCTTGCCCATAGGAGCACGCCGGTGCGGTCTTGCCCCAGTCCTACTGCCACGAGAGGCGGGCTGGATCCCAGGTACCAGTGGTTCGCTCGGCGTTGAGGATCTCGTCCAGGCAGGTGCTGCAGAAGGTCAGTGCAGCGTTCAGGTCCCAGTATTCACGTGGGTACTCGGCGAACCCGGCGGCGGACCGGGGGAAGCCGACTACCCAGTCCTCGCTTGGCGCATGCACCTTGTTCGGCAGCGCCAACTGGCGGCGGCCGGCTTCCCGACCGAGGACCGTCGAGAGCCGGGCGGCGTCGAACGGGATCGCTGCAACGATCCGGACAATGTCGGCCAAGTCGCGGTAGCGGGTAGATGCTTCGCTACGGTCCGGGCCGTGCCGTTCGTACAGCGCGCAGATCTTGTCGGCGAGGTGGTGTTCGATCGGGGTGGTGGGTACCGAGGGCAGGTCTTGCAGGGTTTCGTGGTCGATGATCGGTTTGAGTGGCACCTGGTCGACCGGGGCATCGAGGTGTCGCCGGGTCGTGAGATCGATGCTGAAGGACTCGAACTCTCGACCGCCCAGCAACGCCCGCGCCTTCACCTTGGCGGTTTCGGTTCCATAGCCGTAGGGGTCGGCCTCTCGCTGGATGGTCATTGAGTACAGCTCGAACTCGAACGGGTCCCCGTGATACGGACGGCCGGACAGCTGCCGCAGTTCTGACAACGCATCGTCGGTGCTGGTCCACGGTGTCTCGCGAGCAATATCGACATCCTGGGTGAATCGGCCGCCTCCGGTTCGGATCAGCAGCGCGTTGCCGCCCAGTAACACCCATGGGGCGTCGGTGTCCTGAAAGATGCGACTGAGGAAGATCGTGAAGATGTATTGCTTGCGGATCGGGTCAGCCGCGACGCCGCGGCTCTTGGCCTCGCTGGCCAGCTTGGTCCCCAGGGACTGTCGCAGCCGGTTCGCTTCCAGCTGAGTCAGCGGCTCCGCCATCGTCGATCTTCCTGTTCTGCCGGCGTGCGGCATCTCGTGTTCCGTCAGGGGGCGCTGCATCGACTAGGTGTTGAGTCGCCGAGGTGTAGTCGATCCTTTGCCCCAATTGGCGAAGTTGCTCGTCAACGGCCCGGCTGACGATGTCTTCGAACTGGGGCGCGAGTGCGCGGAGGAGCTTCTCCCGCAGCTCAGGGGCCGCCAACTCCAGAAGCCCGGTGTCAGGTCGGAAGCCAGCTGCTTTCAGGAGCGCCGCGAGCATGGCGTTGCCATCCGGAGATCCGAACCGCTCGGCCGCCGGCTCGAGCGCCTGTACGAGGGAACCGGACGTGACGTCGGTGGTGGCGACTGCATCGCGGACCACTGCAGCGAGGTGGTCGAAGTCGGTACCGCCGGCGGCCAGGTCGTTGACGGTACGCGCGACGGAAGTCACCGGCAGCCCATCGACCCACGCGACATCTCCGTCCGGTAGGCCGCGCTTGCGATACCGGATGTCCGGCTGCGTGGTCTGCCGGCGTACCGCGGCAGTGAACTCGTACTTGGAAGCCAGCACATCGCCGAGGCCGTACACCGCTGCCGCAGACTCACCAGACACCACGGCCAGCGGCTGGTTCCCCGCCGGCTGGCTGCCGGTGGCCAACCAGGCTGCACGCAGACCCTGCAATGGTCCGGTGTCGGCGGAAGGGAGTGCGTAGACGCCATGGCGAACACGCTGCACAATTCCGCGGTCAGCAAGGCGGGACAGATGCATCTTGGACACACCGGCCTCGTAGGCCTGGGCCGTCGTCACCAGTCCCCACTGGCTGGAACCAACCAGTTCCAGCGACTCCAAAACGTCAACCGCACGCATCACCCTCACCTCCCAAATGCTCTAATAGTAACATCCATTCGTTACTTTCAGAGATGCATGGCGATAGGCTCGTCACTTTGCGAGTATCCGACCATCGAGGAGGGAACCCGCCGAGTGGCGGCGCCCGTCTACGTGCCACCTCAGTTCCTCCCACTACGCCAGCCAGAATGACAGGGCGGAACGAGGCCCACCTACCGTGGTCTCGGTAGGGTCTGGGGTGCGGCGTCGCCGACCCGCACGACCGACTGACCAAGCTGCTCACGAGATCGGCGCAGCTCAGGTCGCCCGACGACTGGTGAATTGAATGGCTCTGCCCGAACTGGATGTCGAACGCGTGCAGCGGTGGTGCACCGCACGGGTTCCCGAGCAGGCTCGCGATCAGCTGCGTATCGAGTGCGAAGTCGCTCCACGCCACCTAACGATCGTTGAACGGCGCCCGCCCTGGCACGACGACATCCAGGCGGATTGGACCAGCTCCCCAATCGCTCGCTTGCGCTACAACGCCACCGACAAGTCCTGGACGTTGTACTGGGTCGACCAGCACCAGCGCTTCCACGCCTACCGCCGACTCGCACCGTCGAGACGCATCGACGACGTCCTGACCGAGATCGACCGCGACCCCACCAACATCTTCTGGGGCTGATCACGGCCCTATCGGTGACATCCGCTGCTTCCTTCCATCCTCAGAGATGTGGCGGTTATCTGCCGAGCATCGTTCGACGGATCAACGGCAGTTGAGCGCGGTTACGGCTTGTAGACAACCATCGTGGAATCTGCGATCTTCGGAATAGATGGCTGAGCGGGGTGGATTCTTCGGCCAAGCGCCGAGTGCAGCCATCGGTGCATCAGGGGGAAATGATGAGCGAAGCACCGCACAAGATGTTCGACGCGGGGAAGGACAACGGCGGCGACGTCGGCCAGGCAACCATCCTCACAATGGGCAAAGGCCAATCGCGCGACGAAATCGATCCAGGCGTGCTGGACACGAAGCAGATCTACGCTGGGAACCGCTACCTAGTGTCCCAGCTCAGCGTACTCGTCGGCCGCTACGTGCATATACGTGGCGACTTCATGGTCTCAGCCGCGGTGCTGACGCGCGCGACACCGGACCCCGACGTGCAAAGTTACATCGAACGCGTCCGTGACTACCTGAAGGCCGCCAAGACTGAGCTCGAGAGTGACAAGGAGCCGAACCTCCCTGTCGCGTCACAGCTTCTTTCCCTGGCGGACAGATCGCTCGTCTGGCTGTACCCGCGGGAGGTGGTCGGCCTGCGATGCAGCCAAGTCGCCGCTCAGCTTGAGACCATGAGACCAAGACCGCACGCGCTGATCGCCGGACTCACGCACGAGCTCAAGACTCCATCAACTGGCGACGATGATCTCGCGACGCGGCAGATCCTCAGCGATGGCTTAACGCATATACACGCTGCGCAGGAGAACGAACTCATCGAGGACGATCTTCAGGTCACCCGACTACGTCGGTCACGTTGGTTCCTGCTCGCAGCCTTGGTGGTCGTTCTCGCCGCGGTCCCCTTCACGACAACCGTCAAACGAGCTGACACTGGGCCGTTCCAGACCATCTGGCCGCTGATCTACACCCGCACGGGTTCTCAAGTGACCGATTCGGCGTTCCTGGTTCTCGGAGCCCTCGGTCTCGCAGCGTTGGGCGCTACCGGTGGCGTCATCTCTGGCATGTTCCGTGTCCGGGATACGCGCGCGAGTCTGAAGGACTACCGAACGAGCATGTACAACTTCACATTGAAGCCCCTGATCGGCGCCACGGCTGCAGTTTGCGTTTACCTGCTGCTGAGCTGGGAGACGATCAACGGCATCAAGATCACCAGTGGCGGAACCTATGTTGTGGCGGCCTTTCTGGCCGGCTTTTCCGAGCGGTATTTCTTGCGCTTCCTCAATGACAAGTCGGCGACGCGACCAGACGAGGACACGCAGCCCCAAGCCAAGGATCAGGCGTAACAAGGTCCATGTGCCTCGAAAGACGGCGACCACACAACGACTCCGGTGGACGCCGGCAGTTCCGGACCAAGGTGAGCCCTGGCTCACCTCGCCCAATGCCAAGGCGCGCTCACCAAAGGTCGAGGTCGGCGAACTCTTCGTCCAGGGCGGTTGCGGCGGAGGGGTTGTGGATTCGGCGGCCCATGTAGACGTCTTGGGTTATGGAGACTTGGGCTTGGCCTAGGTGGTCGGCTATTTGGCGGGCGGATTGGCCTCGGCGGTCTAGGGCGGTGGCGGTGGTTTTGCGGAAGGTGTGGGAGCGGATCCAGGTGAGGGCGTCTGATGGTGAGGGTTGGGCTGCTTGGTCGACTTGGGCGCTGAGGGTGGGGGATGCGTCGAGGTTTATGCGGTAGGTCTTGACGAGGGTGGTCACGAGTTCGCGGTCGAGCTTGATGCGGCCGGTCTCGATCAGCTCGAGTCTGGTCTTTGGCCAGCCAAGTTTGGTGGCGACCTGTTTGCGGGTGAGGCCGGCTTGGAGGCGGGCGGATCGGAGGGTCTCGCCTAGGTCGCGGCGGGCGGTGCTGGCTACGGGGGACAGTGCTCGGCGGAGGGCTCGGCGGACGTTGGACGGGTCGCGGAAGCCTCCGAGGGAGTCGGCGAAGATGGGGGCGTCGAGGCTCACGCCGGCTGCGTGGCGGCGGCAGAGCATGGTGACGGCCCCGTCGGGCAGGGGCAGGGCACGTACGCCTGCCCTGGACTTCGGGGCCTTGCGGATCAGGCCTTGGCCTGGGACGCGAACAACGGTGTGAGTGATTTGCACCGCGCCGGCTTCCAGGTCGACCTGCGACCACAGGACCGCGAGAGACTCGCCGATTCGGACTCCTGTTCCGAGCATGAAGACGACCAGGTCCGGTAGGTCGGCGTGCCGGGCGGCTTCATCGGTGGTCAACTGTTGGCGCAGGAGGGCGATCTCTTCGGTGGTCAGCGCTCGGGGCGGGTCTTTTGGGCGGGCCTCGACTCCCTCGACCTCGCGGACCGGGTTCACAGTCAGGACGCCGTACCGGACGGCGAGTTGCATCATGCCGGAGATGACCGCGCGGCACGTCTTGGCGGTGGGGCGGCCGGCGCTGCGCTTGATGGTGCCGATGACTCTGTCGATGCGGGGCGTGGTTGCCTCACCGATCAGGAGTTCGCCGAGGGCAGGGCGTACGTAGTTCTTGATGGCCGTGCGGTACGTCGTCAATGTCGTCGGTGATCGCCGGCCGTCTTCGATGCGTTCCTCCAACTTCTCGATCCAGAGGTCGATGAGGTCGTTGATCTTGTCCGTCGGGCTCAGCTCGCCGTACTGGGAGACCTTTGCCCGGTCTCGCAGCTTCGTTAATAGGCGGTGCTCGGCTGCGCCCTTGGTCTTGGCGGATGCGGTGACCTCACGGGTACGTCCGTCGTGGTCACGGAAGTATGCGGACGCGCGCCAGGAGACCACCTTGCCCTCGGCGTCCTTCCTCTCTGCACGGGATCGGACGTTGCCCCACGTTCCGATCGGAAGGTGCGGCCTGCTCATGTCGGCCCTCCACAGTCCAGCTGCGTGTGGAAGCTCAACGGCTGGGCAGGCCGGAGATCGGGCGAAACGAGAGCAGTGCGACGCGATGCGAAACGTCGCTCAGCAACGCGCAGCCAGCTGGCTGCGCGGAGCCGCCTACCCCTCTCAGACGGGCATGTATCGGCCACTCTGAGTATTGGCAGAGTTTGCGCAGACCCGACTTTCCTGGCCGAGGCGGCGATCCGCGCCTGACCTGCAAGAACTTGTAGGCCCCGTGGGACTCGAACCCACAACCCGCGGATTAAAAGTCCGCTGCTCTGCCAGTTGAGCTAGAGGCCCTCAGTTGGTGAGGGGAACAGTGTGTCAGGTTTGGTGGGGGTTTGCTCGGTGGGGGGCGGGGGTGAGGGGTTGCGGGGCGGGTGGGGCGGTGGTATAGATCGGAATTCGCTCGGGTGGGCCGGGTGCTGACATTCCTGTCGCGGGGGGAACCGACGGCGGGGTGGGGGGAGATTGTGGTGTGGGGTCGTGTTGTTGTGGGGGCGGTTGCGGTTGTGGTGGTTGCTGGGTGTGGGGCGAGGGAATCGGGTGTGGGTGAGCCGGCGGTGCCGGTGAGTGTGCGGGCTACTGCGTCGCCGTCTGCCAGTCCGGTGGTTGTGACGCCCAGCGGGGCGCCCGTCGTCGCGCCTACTCCGAGCCAGTCGGTTGTGCCGACGCAGCCGCCGGTGGTGCGGACCACCAAGGAAGTGGTGGAGCTTCGGGTTATCCCGTTCAAGAAGCGGACCGTGACGGATGATTCGGTGGCCAAGGGCGAGAAGTCGGTGCGGACGGCCGGCGTGGACGGGGTACGGCGGTTGACGTATCGGGTGACGTTGGTGAACGGCGTGCAGACGACCAAGCGGCTGGTGCGCGACGAGGTGGCCAAGGAGCCGCGGACGCAGGTGACTGTGGTGGGGACGAAGGTGGACGAGCCGAGCCAGTCGGGTGGGTGCGATCCGAACTACAGCGGCTGTGTTCCGATCGCGAGTGATGTCGACTGTGCGGGTGGCAGCGGCAACGGGCCGGAGTACGTGCAGGGGCCGATCCGGGTGATCGGGACCGATATCTATCGGTTGGACGCCGACCACGACGGGATCGCCTGCGAGTAGTCAGCGGCGGGTGGCGGTGACGTCCAGGTCGACGACCACGTCCGGATGGACCAGCGCGGTGGTGAACGCGTTCCAGTTGGCATGCCAGGTGTGGCGGTTGAGCGTGACGGTCGCGGTGAAGTGGGCTTCGCGGGCGGTCTGAGTCACAACGAAAGGGACCGTCAGCGGCTGGGTTGTTCCGCGCAGGGTCAGATCGCCGGTGACGTCGTACCGGTCGGCGGAGCGTTGGGTGATCGCGGTCGTCACGAAGGTCATCACCGGGTACGCCGCCGTACCGAAGAAGTCCTTGCGGAGTTGGTCGTCGCGGCGGGAGTTGCCGGTGTTGACACTGTCCAGCCGGACTGTCACCCGGCCGGCGGCGGGGTCCAGGGTGCCTTCGAAGGTCTCGAAGCGGCCGTGGACCCTGCTGCCGACCCGATGCGCGGCGGTGAACCCGATGCGGCTGCGCGTCTGGTCGAGAACGTATTCAGGCATGCCGGTACGACGAGGCAGCACCCCGAAGTGTCAGCCGATCACCCCCGTGGTGATCCGCCGGGGCGTGATGTCGAACATCGAGTCCTCCGGAGGATTCGCCAGGTACGCCGCCCGTGCCTCCTCCGGCAGGTACTTCGTGACCATCGCGTCCAGCAACGCCGGATCGAGCGGGAGGAACCGTGCGACGCCCTGCATGTTGACGTAGCGGGCGGTCGGCCCGTCGGCGGTCTGGATCGAGAGCGAGAGCTCACCCGAACCGGTCCGGTGCAGGCGGGTCTTCTTCGACCTGGCCGGGGTCATCACCTGGAAGCGATTGCCGTCCGGGACGTGGTGGAACCACACCGGCGTCACGTGCGGCGACCAGCCCGGGTCGTCGATCGCGAACACCGCGACCAGCGGCAGCGCCAGGAACTCGGCCATTTCCTTGTCGTCCATCGTTCGAAACCCCATGGACGCACCCTCCCACCCGCCACCGACATACTTGTCCGGTGCTCACGTACGTCCTGAACTCGCAGGACCTGGCCGACGTACGGTTCGCGGTGTCGCCGGTCGCGGAGATGGTGCTGTCATTGCGCGCTCTCCGGGAGCCCGGGCGCTTCCCGTTGCAACTCGGGTGGGTCCGGGCGGTGCAGCCGCGGGTGACCGAGCTCGACTGGGACGTACTGCGGTGGCTGGTCAACGACACCATGGGAAGCCCGGACTTCCTCACGCCGCGGCCCTCGTCGCCGTTGACGCAACTGTCGGACGAGCTGGACCTGATCGCGGCCGTGGACCAGGAAACGTTCGAGAAGCAGCTCATCGCGGTGAACGGCGAACTCCCGGAAGCCCTGATCATCGACAAGGTCGTCCAGGCGCTCGGCGACTACTGGCACGCGATGATCGCGCCGTACTGGAACCGTATGCGGACCCTGCTCTCCGCAGACATCAGCTACCGCGGCCACGTCCTCACACAGCACGGCACCGGCGCAATGCTCAACGGCCTAGGCCCTGCGATCAGCTACGCGGACGGACTCCTCAAAGTCGACAGGGTCGCCGCGCTGAGCCGTCAAGAAGACATCAACGGTCGCGGTCTCGTACTCCAACCGACGCTCTTCGGCCCGTACGCCGTCATTCCGTTCGCGCCTGGCGCCGATCCGCTGCTCGGCTACCCGCCACGCGGCCAGGCGAACCTGTGGTCGGTCGCCGAACCACCGTCCCACCAAGACCTGGCCCAGCTGATCGGTACGCCGCGGGCGCGCATCCTCGCGCTGTTGACGTACCCACGCACCACGACCGACCTGGCCGGCGAACTGCAGGTCACCCCGTCCGCGGTCAGCCAGCACCTGCAACTGCTCCGCCGTACCGGGCTGGTCGAGCCGCAGCGCACCGGCAAGCAGGTGCTCTACCGCCCGACCGAGCTTGCCGCACTGCTCACCGGTAGCGAACCGTTGACACCGCTTTAACATCCGGTAATAGTTTGCGAAAGCGATTTCGCATACACGTCGTGGCAGCCGACGTCCCCGCACACCGCCCTGAAACAGGAGTCGGCATGAGACGTACTGTTGCGCTCGTCCTCGGAGTTCTCCTCCTCGGCATCGGCACCATCACCCCGGCCCACGCCGCGACCCTCGCCCTGACCCCGATCACCACCGGCAACGTGTTCACCGACGGCCAGCCGGTCAAGATCGGCCTGACCACCGACGCCTCGACGGTGACCTGGTCGGCCGCCGACGTCAACGGCGCCGTGGTCGCCTCCGGCAGCCAGGCCGCCGCCAGTACCTTGCAGGTCGCGGTCACCACCCGCGGCTGGTACGACCTGACCGTCCAGGCCGGTACGGCGACCGCCCGGACCACCTTCGCCATCCTCAGCCCGCTCAGTACGGCGCCGGTCGCCGGCCTCACCACGAACCGGGTCGGCGACTTCGAGAGCACCGCCGAAGGCTGGACGTTCTACCCGGGCAGCGAGTACCCCGGCGCGACCGGGAGTTTCGCGCTGGACAGCACCGGAAACCACTCCGGAACAAGTTCCGGAAAACTTTCCGGCGATTTCTCTGCCGGTGGCGCGTACGTCAGCGTCAACCGCCCCCTCCCCTCGGTCGCCGCGACCAGCGTGAGCTTCTGGGCGAAGACGCCGAACCTGTCGTTCCTCACGTTCCGCATGACCGATTCGACCGGTCAGGTCCACCAGCAACGCCTGACGTTGTCAGGGGCAACGGACTGGCAGCCGTTGAGCGTCACCCGGTTCGACGGCGGCAAGCAGTACAGCCACTTCGGCGGCGCGAACGACGGCGTCTGGCACGGCCCGGCCAAGCAGATCGAGATCATCCTCGACAAGGGCGCGATCAGCGGCGCCACGAGCAGCAGCGTCAACCTCGACGACCTCACGCTGAACGCCCCGGCGGCCGCACCCACGACACCGCTCGGCGACTACGAGAGTGCCGCGGAAGGCTGGTCGTTCTACCCGGGCAGCGAGTTCCCCGGCGCGACCGGCAGCCTCAGCTACGACACGGTCGCCCCGGAAGCGGGCGCGCAGTCGGCCAAGCTCAGCGGCGACTTCACCGGTGGCGGCAACTACGTCGCACTGCAGCGCAACTTCGTCCCGATCGACCTCAAAGCCCTTGATCTGTGGGTGAAATCGAGCCAGCTCTCCTCGATCGGTCTGCGGCTCACGGACGCGACCGGCCAGGTCCACCAGCAGCGCCTCGCGATCTCCGGATCGGCCTGGCAGCACCTCAGCGTCAGCCGCTTCGACCAGGGCTCCGGCTACCTGCACTTCGGCGGCGCCGACGACGGCGTCTGGCACGGCCCGGCGAAGGCGATCACGCTCACGTTGGACAAGAGCGCCATCAACGCCAGCGGTACGACGGCGACCGTTAACGTCGATGCGGTCGCCGCGACCACGGCCCCGACGTACCAGGGTGCCGGGACGCACTTCGGCGGTGCATGGAACCAGGACCTGATGCCGGTGCTCGCGCAGTCCGGGGCCCGATCCGCGCGCGACGAGGCGCAGTGGTCCGCCATCGAGACGACCGTCGGAAACTACAGTTTCCCGCCGAAGTTCACGTCCTACCTGCAGTCCTTCCAGTCCAACGGGATCGACCCGCTGCTGATCGCGGACTACGGCAACGCGAAGTACGACGACGTTCCGGACAACATCTTCGACGCACCGTTCACCGACGCCGGACGGGCCGGGTTCGCGAACTACGCCGACCAGCTCGCGACGCAGTACCCGCAGGTGAAGAACATGGCGATCTGGAACGAGTGGGACGTCAACGCCGCCGGCCCGTCGAACTTCACCCCGGACAGCTACCTGGCGTTGCTCAAGGCAACGTATCCGAAGCTGAAGGCGAACCACCCGGGGCTCACCATCATCGGCGGCGGCGACACCGACGTCACGCAACAGGCGTGGTTCCAGCAGTTCTGCCAGCTCGGCGGGCTGAAGTACCTGGACGTCGTCTCGGTGCACCCGTACAACTACCTGAACGCCCCGGAGAGCCTCGGCACGTTCCTCGACCAGGTACGGGCGACGATCCGCCAGTACAACGGCGGTGTCGACAAACCGATCTGGATCACCGAGGCCGGCTGGTACACCGGGGCGGGCAGCGCGGCGCCGGTCAGCGAAGCGACCCAGGCGATGTACGTCGCGCGCGCAATGCTCAACGTCCCTGGGCACGACGCCGACCGGTTCTACCCGTACGACTTCAAGAACGACGGCATCGACCCCGCCAACCAGGAGCACAACTTCGGACTGGTGCACAACGAGGCCGACGCGCTCGGCGCCTACACCCCGAAGCCGTCGTACGTCGCCTTCGCCACGGCCGCTCGGCAGCTCCGCGGGGCGACGTTCCTCGGCAAGGAGTACCCAGGCAACGGGCTGATCGACCAGGTGTACGCCGCCAACGACGGCACCCCGTTCCGCGCGATCTGGGCGGCGTCCGGCGCCAACACCACCGTGACGGTCAACGCCACCGGCCCTGTCCAGGTCACCAGCCTGTACGGCCTCCCGTACACCCTGACCCCGAACGCGAACGGTCAGGCCACCGTCACCGTCGGCACCTGGCCGACCTACATCTCCGGCTCGACCGTGACGTCGGTGACGACCCCCTGAGCCGGGATCGCTCGTGACGGATCAACCCGTGACGAGCGATGCACTGATCGTGGTAGCAGCAGAGCTGCCGGAGGAGCTCGGTGTGATGGCGCACGACACCGAGCTCCCCGCCACGATGGAGAACCACACGGCCGAGTTGCGGAACGTTCCGAAACCGTGTTCCGAACTTTTCCGAACCGCGCCGGTTCGCCCCCGGCGACGACCTGCTCCTCATGCCCGCAGTGCGAGAGCAGGTGATACCGCTCCTGGCCGGGGCGCTATAGTCGGGACTGTCCGCGGGAGCTTGCAGGGAGTGGGCTGAGAGGGTGACTGGGCCGTCACCGACCGCTGAACCTGAATCGGGTAATTCCGGCGTAGGGAGGAGCGGGATGGAATCCGTCTGGGTGAACGGTACGGCGGTCGACGGGCCGGCCGGGCGTTCGGTGGCCGAACTGGTCGCGGAATACTCCGATCGGAGTACCGGGATCGCGGTCGCGGTGAATCAGAACGTGCTGACCAAGGCCGAGTGGGCGCAGACGACAGTGCGGCCGGGCGACCGGGTCGAGATCGTCAGCGCGACGCAGGGAGGCTGAGATGGACGATCCCCTCGAGCTCGGCGGGCGGACGTACGCGTCCCGGCTGATCATGGGCACCGGCGGTTCCGCGAACCTGGAGGTGCTGGAGGAGGCGTTGGTTGCCTCTGGCACCCAACTGACCACGGTCGCGATGCGGCGGCTCGGCACCGGCCACGAGGGCTCGGTGCTCGACGTACTGAAGAAGCACAGCATCGACGTACTGCCGAACACGGCCGGCTGCCACACCGCCGCCGAGGCCGTCCTGACCGCGAAGCTGGCCCGTGAGGCGCTGGAGACCGACCTGATCAAGGTCGAGGTGGTTGCCGACGACCACCTGTTGCTGCCGGACCCGATCGAGCTGCTGGACGCCGTGGACGCCTTGGTGGCCGACGGTTTCACGGTCCTCCCCTATACCAACGACGACCCGATCCTGGCCCGCCGGCTGGAGCAGGCGGGGTGTGCGGCCGTGATGCCGTTGGCCGCACCCATCGGTTCGGCGCTCGGCATCCGGAACCCGCACAACATCGCGCTGATCGCCGAAGCCGCGAACGTCCCGGTGGTCGTCGACGCCGGCATTGGTACGGCGAGTGACGCCGCGCTGGCGATGGAGCTCGGCTGCGACGCGGTGATGCTGGCGACCCCGGTGACCCGCGCCGAGAAGCCCGCGCTGATGGCGGCCGCGATGCGCGACGCGGTCTCCGCCGGCCGGAACGCCCGCCTGGCCGGACGGGTCCCGCGCCGCTGGCAGTCCGCGCTCGCGTCGTCGCCTACAACTGGCCTGCCAGCCTTTTAGCCTCCGCCGCATCCAGCGGCCGATCCAGGAGTACGGCGGTCAACGCCAACGTCAGCTCCTGGTTCGGTTGCAGCGCCAACGATTCGTCCCACGCCAGCGCCGGACACACGCCGACGTACTGCGAGACCCGCAGGAACCACGGCCGGACCTGCTCGGGCTGCACGAGCAGCAGGCTGACCTCGCCCTGCACGAACGCGATCCACGGGCTGGTCGACCCGAACGCCGCCTCCAGCCCTTCACCGTCCGCGCTCAGGACAACGATTTCGGAAAACGGCAACCGCCAGAAGATCCCGCCGTACGCCGCGCCGTCGCGACCGGTCGTCGCCGGGCTATCGATCCGGATCGAGCCGTACCGGGCGGTGAGCACGCTCCGCCAGTCGAGCCGCCAGCCGCCGAGCGCCAGGTCGCCCGTGAGGCTCCGGCGTTCCACCAGCTGCGGGCGGCCCTGTTCGTCGTACCAGGTGATGTCGTCGACGAGTTCGCGATCGTCGACGGTGACGCCGCGGCTGCGTTGCTGGCCGTGGTTCGTGAGCAGGGTCGGGCCTTGCCCGCGGACGTACGTGCGCGCGCCCCAGTGCGACGTCCCGTTCACCTGCGCGACGGCGAGCGAGACGCCGTAGTGGTGCCGGTGGTCGACCGGGCTGACCTGCGTCAACGGATGCCCGCCGAGCGTCCGGACCGGATGCAGGTACGGGCGCGGCGCATGCACCTGCGGCATCCGCCGGCCGAACTCGTACCGGGCGAGCAACCCCGCGGAACTCCCGAGCTCGTACACGTCGCCCTGCCGCTGCCACCCGATCCGGTCGTCCGCCGCCGCGGGTCGCCGCTCCTGCGGCACCGGCCCGGTACTCGCCCGCACCGCCAGCCGCAGCTCCGGTACGTCGTCCACCGCGTCCGACGGCCCCGCGATCGACGCGAGCAATCGCTGCCACGCCAGCTCCCCGAGGTCCTTCTGTGGCACCCGAACGGTCGTCAGCGAAGGTACGGCGAACCGTGCCAGCCCGATGTCGTCCATCCCGGTCACCGACAGATCCGCCGGTACGGCGACCCCGACCTCGTTGAGCCGCGCGAGCAGCCCGAACGCGACCAGATCGTTGAACGCGACCACCGCCGTCGACCGCGACTCGAGCACCCGCTCCATCGCGCCGTACCCGGCCTCGATCGACCAGCCGCACTCCAGCCGGACCAGGTCCAGCCCGGGGATCTCCCGCTCGGCGACCTCGAGCGCGCGGAGCCGCAGCGTGTTCGACGCGGACGCGGCCGGTCCGGACAGGAACGCCAGCCGTCGATGCCCGAGCCCGACCAGGTGATCCACGACGATCCGTACGGCGCGGCCGTAGTCGACCACCACCGACGCGACCTCCGCCGGGCCCTGGCGGTTGACCAGGATGACCGGCTGCACCTGCGGCAGCAGCTCGACCAGCCGCTCCTCGTCCATCCGCGGCGACACCATGATCAACGCGTCGCAGCGCCGCCGGGCCTCGATCGCGATCGCCGCCTCGGCCTCCGGGTCCTCGTCGGTCTCCGCGACCAGCACCTTGTACCCGGCCGCGGCGGAGGCGTTCGTGATGCCGCGCAGAATCTGTTGGAAAAGGGGGTTTCCGAGATCAGGAACAACGAGCGCCACCATGTTCGTCCGGCCGAGCGAGAGGCTCCGGGCCAGGTCGCTCGGGCGGTAGTTCAGCTGCTCGGCCGCGGCCCGGACCCGGGCGACGATCTCGGGTGCGACGCTGAGACGGCCGTTCATCACCCTGGACACGGTCGCCCGCGACACCGACGCTACGCGTGCGACGTCGGCGATCGTGATGGTGTCCTTCGGTGTCCGGCCCACGTCCGTATCCTCTCCCGATGGAAACCGGTTTCTCAACCCCCGGTGTGATCGGATGGACCTACACACCGAACGGAGGAAAAGGTGACAGAACTGGAGTTTCCGCAGGTCCAAGGCGTTGCCCCAGGCAACGGCTATAGCCATGTGGTGACCGGAACCGGCCAGTGGGTGGCGATCTCGGGGCAGGTGGCGCTGGATGCGGACGGGGCGTTCGTCGGGATCGGCGACCCGGGTGCCCAGGCCGAGCAGGTGTTCGCGAACCTCGAGCGCTGCCTCGCGGCGGCCGGTGCGACGTACGCGAACGTGGTGAAGCTGACGTTCTTCGTCACCGACATCGGGTTCCTGCCGGCGATCCGCGTCGTCCGCGACCGGTACCTTCCGGGACCGAAGCCTGCGAGTACGGCGGTGCAGGTCGCGGCGCTGTTCAGCCCCGACGCACTGATCGAGATCGAGGCCTACGCGGTGGTGTGAACGCTCAGCGGAGCAGGTCGACGGCGAGGCGGGCGGCTTCGCCGATGGCGGCGTCCACGCGGGGCTGGCGTACATCGCCGCGAGCCGCGAGGGTGAAGACGGCGAGCGCGTACGCCGATCCGCCCGGCAGCGTGACCACGCCGACCTCGTGGCGGAGCGCGCCGAACGTGCCGGTCTTCCCCGCGACGCGGATGCCGTCGTGCGGGAAGCCGGACGCCAGCCGGTGCAGGAAGATCTGCCGCTGCATGGCCGCCCGGACGAACTCGGTCTGCCCGGGCGACAGCAGTTCACCGGCCCACAGCCGGCGGAGCAGGAACGTCATGTCGCGCGCCGTACTCGCGGAGGCGTTCGCGGCCTCGTAGACACCGGCCGGGTCGGTGCGGTCGTTGTCGGCGAGGACGGCGAGCGCCGCGTCCGGATCGTTGGTCCCGGTACGTCGTTGCAGGTCGCGGAGGTTGCCCGCGGTACCTCGGCGTACCCACGTCCGTTCGAGGCCGAACTCGGTGAGCAGGCCGGCGAGACGACGGAGGCCGACGAGGTCGAGGAGGGCGTCGGCGGAGGCGTTGTCGGAGACGGTCATCATCGAGAGGGCCAGGTCGCGGAGGGACGCGGTGACGGGGTCCGCGAAGAGGGAAAGGCCGGTGGGGCCGGCGGTCTTCGTGGTCGGGTCGATCGTGAGTTGGTGGCGCGGGTCGAGTTCGCCGAGGTCCACGAGGCGGCAGAAGCCGGCGAGCAGCGGGAGCTTGTAGACCGAGGCGAGCGGCACGATTCCGTCCGGGTCGACCTCGACCGTGGCGGACGGGTCGTCCAGCGCGACGGCGTGCAGCCAGCCGCGGACGCCGGCGTCCTCGAACACGCCGCGGATCCGCGCGTTCACGAGGCGAGCGCTTCCGTGAGGTGCTCCATCACGTCGTTCGGACGGAGGAACGGCGTCCGCGTCCGCGACCACACCAGCCGCAGGCGCAACGGGAGTGGATCCCCGGCCAGGCGGTATCGGGCGACGCCGGGCGCAGCCAGCGTGGGATCGGCCGTCACCAGCAGAGCCTGACCCGCCGCGACCATCGCGAGCCCGGCCCGCTCGTCCGTCACCACCACCGTCCCACCGCCCGGCCGATGCAACGCCACCGTGTCCACAAACAGATCCCGCGCCGCCGGCGCCTCCGCCCGAGGCCGCACCGCCACCGGCAACCCCTTCAACTCCCGCAACCCCACCACCTCATGCAAGCTGTTGGAGAAGGCCGCACGCCCCGACTTACCTCCATCCACGGCGCGCTCGTCTCCCGCACCCCCGCTAACGGCACGCCCGCCACCCGCACCACGCCCGCCGCGGTCGGCACGGTCGGCACGATCAGCGCGGTCGCGTTCGCCGGCCCGAGGGGCGCGTCGGGCGGCCGCCAACGCTTCGCCCAGGTCCTGCACGTCGTCGCCGCCACGGACCCGGCGGCCGAGGTCGCCCGCCGTCTGCGGCACGAGGGCCCAGGTCGGCAGCAGCACCACGCAGCCGGCTTCCAGGCCGTCTAGGACTGTTGGGTGTTGTACGACGGCGAGCGTGAGTCGGCCGGTGCCTACCTGGTTGACCAGTGTGCTGGTGGGGGACGTGACCACCGTGACTCGGCTGCCGGGGATGGAGGCGGCGCAGGCGGCCGCGAGCGCCGCGCCGGCGGCGGGTGGGACTTCCGGGGTCAGGCCGAGACGGATTTCCGGGCCTTCGGGGTCGCGGGAGACGGCGGCCTGGTGGAGCTCTTCCAGCGAGGTGAGGGCGCGGCGGGCGTACGGCAGCAGGGCGGCACCAGCCGCGGTGAGTTCGACGCTGCCGGCGCCACGTTCGAAGAGCTTGGCGCCGACGAGGGACTCGAGCCGACGCAACCCCTGGGACAGCGGTGGCTGGGTGATGCCCACGACCCGGGCCGCGTCACCGAAGTGCTGCTCCTCGGCCAAGGCAACGAAGATCTGCAGATGACGCTCAGTCAGCATCAGGACCCCGCTGACCTGCAGTGATATCTCCAGACAATCGGTGCATGCCCAAGAGCATATTCGACAGGTGTGGCCGCCCTCCCCTTGACTGCAAGCCCAGGGACGACGAGAGGAGACGAGCGTGAAGGTGAGCAGGAGAGGCATGCTGGCCGGCGCGGCCGCCGTCGGAGCGGTTGGCGTGGTCGGCTTCGAAGGACAGGCAACCGCCGAGGTCAAGCGAGAGCCCGTGGAGCTGACCTGGTTCGGCACGCACGCGTGGGAGATCCGCTGCGGCAAGGCCGTCGTACTGACGGACCCGTGGTTGACGCGCTTCAAGACCGGCACGTTCACCCCGGAGGGCGCCGACCCGAAGACCAAGCTGGTCATCAAGCCGGCCGTGATCGACAAGTACCTCAGCACCGCGGACGCGATCCTCGTCCACCACGGCCACTACGACCATATGGCCGACGTCCCGTACGTCGCGCAGAAGACCCAGGCGACCGTCCTCTGCACCGAGACCCACGCGAACCTGCTCCGCGCGATGAAGACCCCGGGCGATCTGCTCTCACCGGTCCGTGGCGGCGAGTACCTCCCGTTCGACGGGTTCGCGATCGAGGTCTTCCCGTCGCTGCACTCCTGCGGCGGCACGCGCCACACGTACGCCTACCCGGGCTACCGGTACGCCGTCCCGCCGCGCCCGCGGGTCATCGAGGACCTGGTCGAAGGCGGCACGCTCGCGTTCGTGATCACGATCGGCGGCCTCCGGATCCTCAGCCTCAGTACGGCGAACTTCGACCCGATCGCGCTCCGCGACCTGCAGGTGGACGTCGTACTCGCGGCACCGGGCGGCGAGCCGGGCATCACCGACCGGCTCCTGCAGACGCTCAAGCCCGTCCGCAAGGTCGTCGCGACCCACTGGGACGACTTCGACCAGCCGCTCGACGAGCCTGGCGTCCCGTGGACCGACCTGACTCCGCTGCGGACCTCGGTCCAGAAGGCCGGCGCCGAGTTCGTCGTCCTGGATCACCTGCAGAAGGTCACGCTCTGACCCGGTAGTGGTACCGCGAGACCGTCCGGAACCCGAGCCGTTCGTACAGCGCCCGCGCCGGCCCGTTGCTCTCGACAACCTGCAGCCAGACCCGGCCGATCCCCAACGTGCTTGCCTCATGCAACAACCCGTGGATGACCGACTGCGCCAGCCCCTGGCGCCGATGGCCCGGGTCGACCGCGAGGCAGTACAGCCCGGCCCAGTCGTCGACGAGCGCGAGCCGGCCGATCGCCTTGACGGGTTCGCCGGACGGGATCACGGCGTACAGCGCCCGCGCCCGGTTCAGGATCTGCCGGGCGGCGGCCTGTGCGGCGGATCCGCCGCGGCCGTCGACGGCCCACCAGAAGTCCATCCAGGCGTCGTCGGGCGCGGCGGAAATATTCACCGGTGCGGCCGGTTCGCCGAGGTGTGCGAGGACGTCGGCGACCTCGGCGCCCATCACCCAGCGTCGGGTTCCGGACTTCGTATCCGCGAGCGGCGAGCCGGTCGTCGAGGTCGTCGGGCTGGGCCGCCGGGCCGACCTGGAAGGACGGCGCGATGTCGTGCGCGAGGTACAGGTTCTCCACGTAGTCCAAGGCTTTTCCGAGGTCGAACGGCGCGCCCTTGGGGAGCACGGAGTTCGCTCGGAGGGTGACGCCGGCGTTGCGTCGGACCACCCAGCCGTCGAGTTCGGTACTGTCGGCGGCGGGCCAGCCCTGGTTCATCAGGGTGTCGATTCGAGCTGCGGCGATCACTCCACCAAGCGTAGAACCGGCCGGATCGAATTGCAATGAAATGGATAGTTATTCATAGATCGCGGATCGCGTCGGCGAGCAGGTCGATGCCTTCGACAACCTCGCTCCGGCTCAGCGATCCGTACCCGAAGACCAGCCCGGCCGGCCCGTCTCCGGCCAGCCAGTATGGCGCCAGCCCGTACACCCCGAGCCCCCGCTCCAGCGCCGCGTCCTGCAACGCCACCTCGTCCAGCCCCGGCGGCAACCAAGTCATCACGTGCAGCCCGGCGGACACCCCGACCGGCTCCAGCTCCGGAACCCGCGCGGCCAGCCGTTCGACCAGTGTGTCCCGCAGCTCCCGGTACCGCGGCCGCATCCGCCGCAGATGCCGGTCGAACTCGCCGTGCGCGACGAAGTCCGCGAACGCCAACTGGTCCAGCACCGGCGACCCGCGATCGTCCATCAGCTTCGCCTGCGTCATCGGCTCGACCAGCGACGACGGCAGGATCAGCCACCCCAGCCGCAGCCCGGGCGCCAGCGTCTTCGACGCGGTCCCGGCGTACGCGACCCGATCCGGCGCCAGGCCCTGCAGCGCACCGATCGGCTCCCGGTCGTACCGGTACTCCGCGTCGTAGTCGTCCTCGATCACGAGCCCACCCCACGCGACCAGCGCGGCCCGCGTCTCGGCCGACGCCACCGCCCCGGTCGGGAACTGGTGCGCGGCCGTCACCAGTACGACGTCCGCGCCGGAGCGCGTCAGCGCCGCCACGTCGAGGCCGGTCGCCAGCATCGGTACGCCGACGACCTCGATCCCGGACGCCTCCGCGACCTCGCGCAGGTCGTTGTCGGACGGATCCTCGACCGCGAGCCGTTTGTAGCCTTGGGCAACCAGCACCTGCAGCAGCAGCCGCGAGCCCTGCGCGAAACCGTTGCAGATCATCATGTTCTCCGGACGCGCCGCCGTACCGCGGACCCGGTTCAGGTAGTCGGAAAGCGCCGTCCGAAGTTCGAGCGTGCCGCGTCCGTCGATGTAGGCGAGGCTGCGGTTCGGGGTCTCGTTCAGGACCCGCCGGACCGAGCGGAGCCAGGCGGCGCGCGGGAACTGCGACACGTCCGGCTTGCTGTACCGGAAGTCGATCCGCGGCGGACCGGCCGTGGGCCGGGCCGTGGCCGACGGGGAGATCACGGCGATGTCCGCGACCAGCGTGTAGCCGCCGCCCCGGCTGATCAGGTAGCCCTCGGCGACGAGCTGCTGGTACGCCTCGACGACCACGCCGCGGGACAGGCCGAGGTCCTGCGCGAGCGCGCGCGTCGACGGCATCACGGTCTCGGCGCGCAGCAGGCCCGCCCGGATCCGGGTCCGGATCGCGCTCTCGAGCTGCTGGTGCAGCGGTACGCCGTTGTCCCGGTGCAGCTCGACGAGGAGTTCGCCGGCTCCGGAACTGGTCCTCATTCGGCTCACAGAACTGGACCTTATCGGCGTACCGCCGCGCTGTCAGGGTGGTGACCACCACCGATTCACCAGGGGAGATGACGATGACCGAGATGCTGCGCAGTGGGGACGCCGGGTACGACGAGGCGCGGACCGTGTGGAACGCGATGATCGACCGGCGGCCGGCCGTCGTCGCCCGGTGCTCGAGCACCGCGGACGTCGCGGAAGCGGTCCGCTACGGACGCAAGGCCGGTCTGGAGATCGCGGTCCGCTGCGGCGGGCACAACATCGCCGGGCTCGCGGTCCCGGACGGCGGGCTGATGATCGACCTGACCCCGATGAACGCGGTCCGGGTGGACCCGGAGGCGCGCCGGGCGTGGGTGCAGGGCGGGGCGCTGCTGGGCGAGCTGGACCGGGCGGCGCAGGAGTACGGGCTGGCGACCACGGCGGGCAACGTCTCGCACACCGGCGTCGGCGGGCTGACGCTCGGCGGCGGGATGGGCTGGCTGGCCCGGCGGTGCGGGCTGGCCTGCGACAACGTCGTCTCGTACGAGGTCGTCACCGCGGACGGCTCCGTGGTGACCGCGAGCGCCGACGAGAACCCCGAGCTGTTCTGGGGCCTGCGCGGCGGTGGCGGGAACTTCGGGATCGTGACGTCGTTCGAGTTCCGGCTGCACAGGGTCGGGACGCGCGCGCTGATCGTCGAGTTCACGTACCCGTCGGCGGCCGGTGTCGACGTACTGCGGGGCTGGCGGGAGCTGAACGCGACGGCGCCGCGGGAGGCGACGTTCACCGCGGCGATCTCCGCCGACTCGGTGACCGTCGGATACATCTGGGTCGGCGAGGGTGGGGACGAGTTGCTGCCGGCGTTCCGGGCGCTCGGGCCGGTCACGGGCGAGGTCGTCGAGGAGACGACGTACCTGAAGCTGCAGACGCGGGACGACAGCCTGCAGGGCCACCGGTACCGGCGGTACTGGAAGGGGCACTACTTCAAGTCGCTGCCCGACGAGGTGATCCGGGCGCTGGTGGACAACCCGGGCGTCGGCGCGAGCCTGCAGGCGTACGGCGGCGCGATCGCCGAGGTGCCGGACGGCGACGCGGCGTTCAGCCACCGGGACACGCTGTTCGAGTTCGTCACCGCGACCCGCTGGGAGGACCCGGCCGAGGACGAGGCCAAGATCGAGATGCTCCGCTCGTACGCGGCCACGCTGGCGCCGTACGCCGGTGGCCTGTACGTGAACACGCTCAACGAGGACCCCATCCAGCGCGCGTTCCCGCCCGCGAAGCTCGAGCGGCTCGTCGCGCTCAAGACGGCGTACGACCCGGAGAACGTCTTCCACCTGAACCAGAACATCCGTCCGGCACGCGGCATGATGGTGGTGTGACGACTGAGCTGACGCCGGAACTGGCCGCGACGATCGAGGAAGGGTTCGCACGCCGGGACCGGGCGAACATGGGCCCGACGATCGCGTTCTTCGAGAAGCTGCTCGGCGAGCACCCGGACAACCCATACGTGCTGTACGAGGTCGGCGGGTCGTACGACACCGCCGGGCAGGAGGAGACCGCGGTCGGGTACTACGAGCGCGCGCTGCCCGGGCTGTCCGGCGAGACCCGCCGCAAGTGCCTGGTGCAGTACGGCAGCACGCTGCGGAACCTCGGCCGCTTCGACGAGTCGCTGGCGCTGTTCAAGAAGGCGTGCGCGGAGTACCCGGAATCGGACTCGCTGCGCGTCTTCAAGGCGCTCACGCTGCACGCGGGCGGCCACCAGGACAAGGCGCTCGCCACGCTGCTGCTGGTGATCGCCGACAAGGTCGACTCCCCCGAGATCAAGCGCTACGAGGCCGCGATCCGCGGCAACGCCGAATACCTCTCGGGACTCTAGTTCTTGCGGGCGAGGCCGCCGTAGATGGCGTCGCGGACGCCGGGCTCGGGCTCCTCGTCGACGCGGCCGCCCGGGACGTGCCAGTCGACCAGCCGGACGACGCCCGGATCGAGGATCTCCATCCCGCCGAACAGCGAGGAGATCTGCTCGACCGACCGGAACGCCAGCGTCGGGAACGCGTGCTTGATCTTCTCCTGCAGCTCGGTGACGAGCGCGTCGACCGCGCCGCCGTCGCCCGGCTTGCACGCGTGTGTGATCGCGAGGAACGACCCCGGCGGCAGCGCCTCGACGTACTGCCGGGCAACCGCCAGCGTCTCGTCGTAGTCGGCGATGTGGTGCAGCATCAGCGCCATCACCAGCGCGACCGGCTCACCGGCGGACAGCAGGTCCGCGATCGGCGGCTCGGCCAGCACCTCGGCCGGCTTGGTGAGGTCCGCCGCGACGAACTGGGTCCGGTCGTTGTCGAGCAGCAACGCCCGCCCGTGGGCGACCACCGACGGGTCGTTGTCGACGTACACCACCAGCGCCTCGGCGTTCGCCCGCTGGGCGATCTGGTGGGTGTTCTCGGCGGTCGGCAGCCCGGAGCCGGCGTCGATGAAGCGCCGGACCCCGCGCTCCTCGGCCAGCCAGGTGACGACCTCCTTGAGCCAGCGCCGGTTGGCCCGCGCCCACTCCGGCGCCTCCGGCGCGACCTTCATGATCTGCCGGTACAGCTCCCGGTCGGCCTCGTAGTTGTCCTTGCCGCCGAGGAAGTAGTCGTAGACCCGCGCGACGCTCGGGTGCGCGGTGTCGATACCGAACGCGACCAGCCCACCGTCGTACCTCGGCTGATCGGTCACGCTGTCTCCTCACGTCAGGTCTCGTCCGAGCCTAACGCACGGAGCGTCAGCGTTTCACCACGGCGTGTTCAATCCTTGTCAAACCTCAACATTCACAGGGTTTTCAGCAGGCACAGGCGACGCCGAGGGGCGCGCTCAGCGGGTCGGACGCGCGCCGTTCGATGCCGGCCGCGGTCTCGATCGGACCACCTTCGCGGACCCAGTACTCGAAGCCGCCGATCATCTCCTTCACCGGGTACCCGAGCCGCGCGAACGCGAGCGCCGCCTGGGTCGCGGCGTTGCATCCCGGACCCCAGCAGTACGTCACCACGGTCGCCCCGTCCGGTACGACGGCGGCCGCCGTACGCTCGGTGATCTCGCGGTGCGGCAGGTGCACCGCGCCCGGTACGTGGCCCTGGTCCCAGCTCTCCTGGCTGCGGCTGTCGATCAGCACCCAGCCGGTCACGCCGGCCCCGATGTCCGCGGCGACGTCGGCCGCGTCCGTCTCGTACGCCAGCCGCCCGGCGAAGTGCGCGACGGCGGCCTCATCGATCTGCTTGGTCATGACGCCCAGCGTCGGGGATTCCGCCGTGCACCGACAGTGGCAGGAATGCCCTACTGCATCAAGATTCAGCCGCGACGGATCTTCGACCGCGCCCGGGCCACCTTGATCGCCTGCTTCAGCGTGTCCACGTCGTACGCGCCGTAGTGCCGCTGCCCGTTCACGAAGAACGTCGGCGTCCCGGAGACACCGCTGGTGTCCGCGGACTCGACGTCCTGCGCGACCCGCGCGGCGGCCACGTGCCGCTTGACCTCGTCGTGCAACCGATCGGTGTCCAGACCGAGCCGTTCCGCGTAGCTCATCAGGTCCTTCGGCTGCAGGTTCTCCTGGTGCGCGAGCAGCAGGTCGTGCATCTCCCAGAACGCGCCCTGCGCCGCGGCCCCCTCCGCGAACTCGGCCGCGATCTGCGCGCGCGGGTGCACGTCGGACAGCGGCAGGTGCCGCCAGACGAAGCGCAGGTCGTCGTCCTGCAAGATGTCGCGGACGATCGGCTCGGCGAGCCCGCAGTACGGGCACTCGAAGTCGCCGTACTCGACCAGCGTCACCGACGCCTCCGCCGGGCCGCGGATGTGGTCGCGGTCCGGGTCGACCGGGTCCGTCAGGTCGAGCAGTTGCTCCGCGTCACCGAGCAGCGCGAGCGCCTTCCGCGGCGGCGACAGCAGCTTGGCGGCGCGGAACACCGCCCAGGTCAGCGCGGACGCCACGATCACCGCGGACAGCAGGCCGACCTTTGCCTCGGCCAACTGGTCGCCGTCGAACGCGATCGTTGCAATCAGCAACGAGACGGTGAAGCCGATGCCGGCGATCGTGCCGCTGCCGAGCACCGAGGCCCAGCCGACTCCCGGGCGGACCCGTCCGCCGGTGACCCGTTCGAGCAGCCAGGAGATCCCGGTCACCGCGATCGGCTTGCCGACGACGTACCCGAGCAGGATGCCGAGCGTGATCGGCGAGCTGAAGGCGCGGCCGAGGAACCCGGCGTCGATCGTCACGCCGGCGTTCGCGAGGCCGAACAGCGGGACGATCAGGTAGCTCGTCCACGGGTGGTAGAGGAACTGCAGGCGTTCGTTCGGCGAGATCGTCGTGGTCAGGCCGACCGTCGCGGAGCGCGCCAGCTCCGGCGTCGGCTGCTCGCGGAACAGCCGGAACAGGCCGGTCGCCTCCTCGAGTTCCTCACGACCGGGCGAGTACGCCGGCGCCGTCAGGCCGATCGCCAGCCCGGCGACGACCGGGTCGACCCCGCTCTTCAGCAGGAAGGCCCACATGAGGACGCCGAGAACGACGTACACCCAGGATTTGCGGACCTTGAGCAAGGCGAGGGCGAGGACGACGGCGAACGCGACGACGGCCAGTACGAGCGGGACCAGCTTCACGTCCGCGCTGTAGACGACCGCGATCACCACCAGCGCGAGCAGATCGTCGACCACGAACACCGTGAGCAGGAACACGCGGACGCGATCCGGTACGCCGCGACCGACCAGCGCGAGCAGCCCGAGCGCGAGCGCGGTGTCCGTCGACATCGCCACACCCCACCCGTGGGCGCCCGGCCCGCCGCCGTTGAACGCCGTATAGATCAGTACCGGCGCGACCATGCCCGCGACGCCTGCGAGCATCGGCAGCACGAACCGGCTGCGCTCCCGCAGATCGCCGAGGTCGAACTCCCGCCGCGCCTCCAGCCCCACCACCAGGAAGAACAGCGTCATCAGCCCGCTGTTGATCCACTCCCGAAGGTCCAGCGCGAGCTCGTGCCCTCCGAGCCCCAAGGAGAAGTCGGTCCGCCAGACCGCGTCGTACGTACCCGGCGCCACATTCGCCCACACCAGGGCAGCGACGATCGCCGCCGCCAGCACCCCGGAACTGCCCGCCTCGGTCCGCAGAAACGCCCGCAACGGCGCCGCGAACTCCCGCCGCCAGTCGGTCCGCCCGCCCAACAGACCAGCCACGTCCGCCATGAACACACTGTAAATGGAGGGCCTTGATTCTTGGGGCGGCTAACACTCTTCGGGCCTCGGCCTGCATGATGTGCGGTGCCCGACTGCAGTCCATGCCCTGGAGATTCCAGTGACTGAGCCCGATCTCGCCAACTCCGCGGACACGTTCGCCCGGTTGGCAATCGAGCTGCACGATGCGCCCGGTGTCGAGGAGACGATCGATGCGGTGGTGCAGTTCGCCCAGCAGGCGTTGAGCTGCACGTATGCCGGTGTCGCCCTGTACACGCGCGGTTCGCAGGCCGAGATCGCCGCGGTGACCGATCCGGTGGTGACCGCGTTCTACGAACGGCAGATCGCCACCGAGAGTGGCCCGCTGATCACGGCGCTGCGAGAACGGACGGTAGTCCTGATCCAGGACACCGCGTCCGACGCGCGCTGGCCCCAGCTCGGTGCGGATTCGCCGGCGATCCGGAGCGTTCTCGACGTACCGTTGGCCACCGGTGACGCAGCGCGACGGACGGTCGGGGTGCTCGGGCTGTACGGCGCCGAGCCGGGCGCGCTGACCGCCGACGACGAGGCGATCGCGTACGTCCTCGCGCAGCACGCGTCGGTCGCGGTGGCGTCCGCGCGGCACGAGGAGACGATGGCGCAGGCGGTCGACGCCCGGAAGCTGGTCGGCCAGGCGATGGGGATCCTGATGGAACGCTTCGACGTGGACGGCGACCGCGCGTTCGCGATCCTCAAGCGGTACTCGCAGGACACCAACACCAAACTGCGCGACGTCGCGCAGCAGCTCATCGATACGCGCAAACTCCCACACTGACAACGATCTGACACCGTTGTCCGCACGCGGTACCGGGCAAACCGTTGCATACTGCGAGATGAGCTTGACGCCGGGACTTGTGCGGCCAGTACTGCGGGCCGGGTCACGTCCCGGCGCCACAAGCCTTGGGCATCGCCTAATCTGAACGGCATGGGTGAGTGGCGGCCGTTGGCGGGGCCATCGAGGCAGGTCGCGCTGGAGATCCTGCTCGACGGGCCCTTGTCGCGCGCTGAGCTGTCCCGGCGGGTCGGCCTGTCGCCCGGGAGTCTGACCCGGCTGACGAAGCCGATGGTGGAGTCGGGGCTGCTGGTCGAGGTCGAGGGCGGTCCCACCGACGCCCGGGTCGGCCGCCCGTCGCAGCCGCTCGACCTGGACGCGAACGCGCACCACTTCGCGGGCATCAAGCTCACCGGCGACTCCGCGATCGGCGTCCTGACCACCCTGCGTGCCGACGTACTGGCCAGCGTCGAGCGCCCGATCGTCGACCAGACCCCGTCGGCCGTCGCGGACCTGGTCCTCGAGATCACCGACGAACTCCAGCTCCAGGTCCCGGGCGGCCGGCCGCTGACCGGGCTCGGCGTCTCGATCGGCGGCCGGATCGCGAACCGCTCCGAGGTCCGCTGGGGCCCGTACCTGAACTGGGTCGACGTACCGTTCGGCGACATCCTGGCCGCGCACACCGCGGTCCCGATCGTGCTCGCGAACGACCTGACCTCGCTCACCGAGGCCACCCACTGGTTCGGTGAGGGACGGAACTCGGACCGCTTCATCCTGGTCACGGTCGGCGCCGGCGTCGGCTACGGGCTGGTCGTCCACAACCAGGTCGTGGACAGCCCGGACGTCACGCTCGGCCTGATCGGGCACTACCCGCTGCTCCCCGACGGCCCGCTGTGTGACCGCGGCCACCGCGGCTGCGCGCTCAGCCTGCTGACCGTCGGCGCGATCACCAGCCAGCTCGGCACGGCGCTCGGCCGGACGGTCGGGTACGACGAGGCGCTGGATCTCGCGGCGAAAGGCGATCCCGCCGCGCGCGAGGTGGTCGGGCGCGCGGGCCGCGCACTGGGCAAGCTGATCGCGGCGGCCGCGAACTTCACCTTGCCGGAGCTGGTGGTCCTCGGTGGCGAAGGCATCCGGCTGGCCGAGGTCGCCCACGAGGACCTGCTGGCCGGGCTGCACGCCGACCGGCACCCGTCGGCGGCCGAGCTGCCGATGGTGATGCAGCCCGCCGACTTCAGCGAATGGGCCCGGGGCGCGGCAGTGGTGGCGATCCAGACCTTCGTCCTCGGAACGTCGCAGTAACTGTCTATTCTTCAATAGTCAGTTACACTCGTGGCCATGATGAGGCGATGGCTGGAGGGCTGGCGGCTGTGCCGCGGCCTGGAGCCGGTGATCGAGTACCCCGACGCGTACGTCGCCGTACTGCGGTTGCCGGGACGTGACCGCGAACTGTTCACCCGGACGGACGACCCCGCGACGGTGCACCGGCTGGCGACCGGCCTGCCGGAGGACACCTGGCTGACGGTCACCACGCGGACCCCGGATCGGATCACCGGCCAGCTGGTGGCCGCAGGCACCCATCCGTTCCCCGAGCACAACACGCTGATGTCGATCGACCTGCGCCCGGGCGCGCAGGCGGTTGACGGGTATCTGCTGAAGCTCACGTCCGAAGGGCCGCTCGACCACGTGCACCTGGTGACCTCGGACGGCGTCGTCGCCGCGCGCGGTAGGGCGGCCGTCGTCGGAGCGGATGCCGTGATGCACGACATCCAGACGGATCCGGCGTACCGGCGGCGCGGGCTCGGGAGCGTGGTGATGGGCGCGCTGGCTGGGCGAGCGATCGACCGGGGCGCACGGACCGGACTGTTGATGGCGACCGCCGACGGCTTCCAGCTGTACCGTCGCCTCGGCTGGACCGCCGAGGCGACAATGGTGACGGCGTCAGGTGCTCGTCTTGGCCCGGTGCGCGGCGACCTTGGTGCGGTTCTGGCAGGCGGTTGAGCAGAAGCGCTGGGTGCGGTTCCGCGTCGAGTCCAGGAACAGGTCGTCGCAGCGCACCGCCGCACACCGGCGTACCCGCTCCAGCTCTTCGCTGCCGAGCAGCATCGCGACCGCGGTGGCGAACTCGGCCAGCCACCCGGCCGCGGCGTCCGGGCTACCGAAGTGCAGGTGCCACGGTTCGCCCACGGCTCGGGTCAGTTGCGGCGCCGCCTTGGTCTGCTGCAGCAGTTGATTGACGAGCGGGACCGCCCGGTCGACGTCCGGCAGGCTGCCGAGCGCGTCGTACAGCGTCTTCGCACCGGTCGCGTAGTCGGCGGGATCGACGACCGGCGGGCGCTTGGTGGTCAGCCGCAGTACGGCGTCCACCGCGGCCGCGTCGACCGCGCGCGCCGGACGGCCCTGCCGCTCGGCGGATCCGAAGGTGTTCGCGAGCGCGATCGCGGCGGTCAGCGAGTCCTTCAGGTGATCGGTGGCTTCCACCGGACCAGTATCCGCGAAAGTTCGGTGCGGCGGGCGAATTCATTCACCGGGATGAGGTCCGTCATACCAGGGTCGTAGTCGGTGCCGGCAGACATCCGCCCGCACTCCGATGATGCCGATAGTTGCCAGAAACAACAATGATCGGCATGTACCTCGTGCAGTCCCACCACCGCCCGGCAACCCGTGGGATCGCCGGACTGGCCGAAGCGATCGTCGATCTGTCCGCCGTCCGGGAAAATGTCCGAAACTTCCGAAAGCGTGTTCCGCAGCAGCTGATGGCGGTCGTCAAGGCCGACGCCTTCGGCCACGGCGCCGTACCGGTCGCCCGGGCCGCGGTCGAGGCAGGCGCGAGCTGGCTCGGCGTCGCGCACGCCGACGAGGCGCTGCAGCTCCGCGCGGCCGGGCTGCGGGTCCCGATCCTGACCTGGCTGTACGACGCCGCCGAACTGATGCTGCTCGGCGACGTCGACGTCGACGTCAGCGTGTCAACGGTTTCCGAACTGCAGCGTGTGGTGTCCACACCGTCCGTCCAGCACGTCCACCTGAAACTGGACACCGGACTCCACCGGGCCGGCAGTACGCCTGACCAGTGGATCGAGCTCACCCGAACGGCGGCGCACTACGAGGCGCTCGGCGCCGTCACGGTCCGCGGGATCTGGTCGCACCTGTCGCACGGCAGTTCCGCCGACGCCGTCGAGAGCACGCGCCAGCTGCAGTTCCTGCGGACCGGGGTGGGCCTCGCACGGCGGGCCGGGCTGCGGCCGGACGTCGTCCACCTGGCGAACTCGGCCGGGTCGCTGACGCTCGACGCGCCGGACACCGACCTGGTCCGGCTCGGCGCCGGCCTGTACGGGATCGACGAGCTCGGCATCGGATTGCGCCCGGCGATGCGGTTGGTGACCAAGCTCGCCCAGGTACGCCGGATCCGCGCCGGCGAAGGGGTTTCGTACGGCCACGACTTCGTCGCCGACCGGGACACCACGATCGGCCTGGTCCCGATCGGGTACGCCGACGGCATCCCGCGGGTCGCCGGACGGCGCGCGAGCGTGTGGTGCCACGGCGTACGGATGCCGGTGGTCGGCCGGATCGCGATGGACCAGTTCGTCGTCGACGCCGGCAACCACCCGGTCGAACCAGGCACCCCCGTAACAATCTTCGGCCCCGACACCTCCGGCTCCGCCCCCGGCATCTCCGGGGAGCCGACGGTTGTGGAGTGGGCTGACTGGGCGGGCACCATCCCGCACGAGATCTACTGCGGCATCGGCCACCGCATCCCCCGACGCTACGAGGAAGGTGCGCGATGAAGGTCGCGATCGTGATGGGCGGCGCGAGCCCGGAACACCAGGTGTCCCTGGCCAGCGGCCGGGGAATCGCGAAGGCCGTCGAAATCCTCGGCCACACAGCGATTCCGCTGGTGATCGATGCCAACGGCAACTGGACCGACGGACAGCACGAGGCGATCGAGATCCTGCAGGCGTGCGACGTCACGATCCCCGCCCTGCACGGCGAAGGCGGCGAAGACGGCCGCCTGCAAGGGTTCTTCGACTCTCTAAACATCCCGTACGTCGGCAGCGGCGTCGCGGCCAGCGCGGTCGGGCTGGACAAACACCTGACCAAGGCGATCCTCACGGCGCACGGCATCCCGGTCACGCCCGGCGTCACCCTGCGCGGAACCGACCTCACCGACACCGAGGCGATGCTGCAGAAGCTGAAGGTGGCCGGCTTGGACTACCCGCTGTTCGTGAAGCCCGCGAACGGCGGATCCAGCTTCGGCGTCACCCGCGCGACGGACCTCCCGTCCTTGCTGACCGCGATCGCCGACGCCGCGCCGGACGTGCTGGTCGAGCGCGAGATGGTCGGCCGCGAGATCGACCTCGCCGTACTGGAGTTCCCGGACGGTCGCGTCGACACCGCGCCCGCGCTGGAGATCCACCCGGATCCGGAGCAGCCGTTCTTCAACGCGACCGCGAAGTACGACAGCAGCGCGACCCGGTTTGTCGTACCGGCACCGCTCGACGCCGACCTCGCGGCGCGGTTGCGCAGTACGGCGATCGAGGTCTTCGAGGTACTCGGCTGCGCGGGGCTGGCGCGGGTGGACTTCTTCGTCCCGGCGGACGGACGGCCGGTGGTGAACGAGATCAACACGTTCCCCGGGTTCACGCCCGCCTCGCAGTTCCCGCGGATGTGGGCGGCCGCCGGGCTGTCGTACGCAGAGGTCGTCGACACCCTGATCCGGACGGCGGTGGCGCGCGGATGACCGTACTGCTGAGCGACGACCGGATCACCGCGATCCCGGCGGTCGAGAGCGGCGAGCCGCTGGTCGACCTGTTCACCCGCGGGCTGGCGACGATCGGGCAGCAGTTCGCGCGGGAGAGTGTCGCGGACCGGCTCGCGGTGGCCGACACGTTCCTGCCGGCCGGGATCCGGTTGCAGATCGTCGAAGGTCTCCGGCCGGTGGAGAGCCAGCGCGAGATCTACGACGGGTACTGCGCCGAGCTCCAGCGGCTGCATCCGGGGATCTCGGACGCCGACGTCCGCGTACTGGCCAGCCGGTTCGTGTCGCCGATCGAGGTGGCGCCGCATGTCGCCGGCGCCGCGGTCGACCTGACGCTGCTCGGCGCGCACGGGCCGCTCGACCTGGGGACGCCGATCGACGCGACCCCCGAACAGAGCGACGGCGCCTGCTTCTTCGCGGCGGCGAACATCAGCCGCGAGGCCCGGACGAACCGCGCACTGCTGGCCGACGTACTCACCTCTGCCGGGCTGGTGAACTACCCGACCGAGTGGTGGCACTGGTCGTACGGCGACCGGTACTGGGCGTTCGTCGAGGACCGGCCGAGCGCGCTCTACGGTCCGGCGTACAGCATGCGCTGATAGGCGCTGCCTATCGGGTGATAGGCAGCGTTGCTTTGACTGCGGGCCATTGGCGACGGAATGTTGTATACATGAATGAGGTCATGGTCACCGCCCGCGTCCGCGCACGACGCGTCCGCGAGATCGCCGCGGGGCTGGCCGATCTGCGCGGCCCCTTGTTGCCGATCCTGCATGCGGTCCAGGAAGAACTCGGGTATGTCGACCAGCCGGACGTGGCGGTGATCGCCGACGTCCTGAACGTCGCGGTCGCCGAGGTCCACGGCGTCGTCACGTTCTACAAGGACTTCCGGCGTACTCCGGCCGGCCGGACGACGGTTTCCATCTGCCAGGCCGAGGCGTGTCGTGCCGCCGGTGCGGTGCCGCTCGGGGAGCACGCCCAGCGGTCGATCGGCTGCTCGTTCGGGGAGACGACCGCCGACGGACGGATCACGCTGGACGAGATCTACTGCTTCGGCAACTGCGCGTTGGGACCGGCCGTGCAGATAGCCGGCAGGCTGCACGGCCGGGTGACGCCGGGCAGGCTGGACGCCCTGCTCGGGGAGGCCCGATGACGACGCCGCCCAGCACGCGCGATCCTCGGGATGTGCCCGTCGTCCACGTCTATGTACCGAAGGACTCGGCTGCGCGTTCCGTGGGGGCGGACGAGGTGGCTGAGCGTTTTGGTCTGGTGGACGGAGTGGAGGTGGTCCGCACCGGGTCGCGGGGGATGTTGTGGCTGGAGCCGCTCGTGGAGGTGGAGACGGCGGACGGGCGGGTCGGGTACGGGCCCGTCGCGGTCGAGGACGTGGACGGACTGGTGGCCGGCGGGATGCTGGCGGGGGCTGAGGTTGGGCCATATCTCGGGCCGGTGGAGGAGCTGCCGTGGATGCGGCGGCAGCAGCGGTTGACGTTTGCGCGGGTGGGGGTGGTGGATCCGCTGTCGACCGCCGACTACGAGACGTACGGCGGTCTGCGCGGATTGCGGAAAGCGTTGGCGTTGCCGCCGGGTGAGGTCGTCGAGAGCGTGGTCGAGTCCGGGCTGCGCGGGCGTGGTGGCGCAGGCTTCCCGACCGGGATCAAGTGGCGGACCGTGATCGACGCCGACGCCGACCTGAAGTTCGTGTGCTGCAACGCCGACGAGGGCGACTCCGGCACGTACGCGGACCGGATGCTGATCGAGGGCGACCCGTTCACGCTCATCGAAGGGATGACGATCGCGGCATACGCCGTCGGTGCCGCGGAAGGGTACGTCTACCTGCGGTCGGAGTATCCGGACGCGGTCGAGACCTTGAGGGCTGCGATCGAGCGGGCCCGGGAGGTTGGCTGGTTGGGGCCGGACGTGCTCGGCGCAGGGTTCGGCTTCGACCTGCACGTCCGGGTCGGCGCCGGCGCGTACATCTGCGGCGAGGAAACCTCCATGCTGGAAAGCCTGGAAGGAAAACGTGGCATGGTCCGCGCCAAGCCACCGATCCCTGCACTACAAGGGCTTTTCGGCCGCCCGACGGTGGTCAACAACGTGTTGTCGTTGGCAACGGTTCCGGCGATTCTCGCGGACGGCGCCGCCGCGTACACGGCGTACGGGGTCGGGCGCTCCCGCGGTACCAGTGTCTTCCAGCTCGGCGGGAACGTCGCCCGCGGCGGAATCGCGGAAACCGCTTTCGGAATCACCCTCGGCGAGCTGGTGAACGACTTCGGCGGCGGTACGGCGTCCGGGCGCCCGGTGCGAGCCGTCCAGGTCGGCGGGCCGCTCGGCGCGTACCTGCCGGTCGACCAGTTCGACCTGCCGATGGACTACGAGGCGTTCGCGGCCGCCGGGGCGATGGTCGGGCACGGCGGGATCGTGGTGTTCGACGACACCGTGGACATGGCCGCGATGGCGCGGTTCGCGTTCGAGTTCTGCGCGGCCGAGTCGTGCGGCAAGTGCACGCCGTGCCGGGTCGGCGCGGTCCGCGGTGTCGAAACCGTCGACCGGATCGCCGCCGGCACCGACCGGCAACGGAACCTGGTGCTGCTCGAGGACCTGTGCGACCTGATGACCGACGGTTCCCTGTGCGCGATGGGCGGCCTCACCCCGATGCCGGTCCGCAGCGCCGTCCGCCACTTCGGAGAGGACTTCCAGGCATGACCCTGCTCAAGGAACCCGATTTCGGAACGCCGGAACGACCCGGTCCGGCGACGATCACGCTGACCGTCGACGGGGTCGCGGTCCAGGTCCCGCCCGGTACGTCGGTACTGCGGGCCGCGAAGCAGGCGGGCGTCGACGTACCGAAGCTGTGCGCGACCGACAACCTGGAGGCGTTCGGGTCGTGCCGGTTGTGCGTGGTCGAGATCGACGGCGTGAAAGGTACTCCGGCCTCCTGTACAACACCGGTCGCCGACGGCATGGTGGTCCGGACCCAGAACCAGCGGCTCGGGAAACTCCGCCGTGGCGTGATGGAGCTGTACATCTCCGACCACCCGCTCGACTGCCTCACCTGCTCCGCGAACGGCGACTGCGAACTGCAGGACATGGCCGGCGTCACGGGCCTCCGCGAGGTCCGGTACGGCTCCGGCGCCGAGGCCGGCGCGAACCACCTGGACGCGCCGACCGATTCGTCCAACCCGTACTTCGACTTCGAGGCGTCGAAGTGCATCGCCTGCTCCCGCTGCGTCCGCGCCTGCGACGAAGTCCAAGGCACGCTGGCGTTGACGATCGAGGGGCGCGGTTTCGACTCGAAGGTCGCGGCCGGTGCCGGCGTACCGTTCTTCGAGTCGGACTGCGTGTCCTGCGGGGCGTGCGTACAGGCGTGCCCGACCGCGACGTTGCAGGAGAAGTCCGTGGTCGAGCTCGGGATGCCGACACGGACCGTGCTGACGACGTGTGCGTACTGCGGGGTCGGCTGCTCGTTCAAGGCCGAGCTGCGCGGCGACGAGCTGGTCCGGATGGTCCCGTACAAGAACGGCGGTGCGAACGAGGGGCACTCGTGTGTGAAGGGCCGGTTCGCGTTCGGGTACGCGAGCCACCCCGACCGGGTGCTCGAGCCGATGATCAGGAACACGCTTTCGGAACCGTGGCGAACAGTTTCCTGGGACGAGGCGATCACGTTCACCGCGCGGCGGCTGCGGGAGATCCAGGCCGCGAACGGCCAGGGCTCGATCGGCGCGATCACCTCGTCGCGGACCACGAACGAAGAGGTGTACGCGGTCCAGAAAATGGTGCGCGCCGTGTTCGGAAACAACAACGTCGACACCTGCGCGCGGGTCTGCCATTCGCCGACCGGGTACGGGCTGAAGCAGACGTTCGGGGAATCTGCCGGCACTCAGGACTTCCGGTCCGTGGACGCGGCGGACGTGATCCTGGTGATCGGCTCGAACCCGACCGACGCGCACCCGGTGTTCGGGTCCCGGATGAAGCAGCGGCTCCGGCAGGGCGCGCAGCTGATCGTGATCGACCCGCGGCGGATCGACCTGGTGCGCTCGCCGCACGTCGAGGCGGCGTACCACCTGGAGCTCGCGCCCGGGACGAACGTCGCGATCGTCAACGCACTCGCACACGTGGTGGTCACCGAAGGCCTGGTGGACCGCGATTTCGTGAACAGCCGGTGCGAGGACTTCGAGGCCTGGGAACGGTTCATCGCGCAGCCGGAACACAGCCCGGAAACAGTTTCCGAAATTTCCGGCGTCCCGGCGGAGACGATCCGCGCGGCGGCCCGGCTGTATGGGACCGGCGGGAACGCGGCGATCTACTACGGCCTCGGCGTCACCGAACACAGCCAGGGCTCCACGATGGTGATGGGCATGGCCAACCTCGCGATGGCGACCGGCAACATCGGCCGCCCTGGCGTCGGCGTGAACCCGATGCGCGGGCAGAACAACGTGCAGGGATCGTGCGACATGGGTTCGTTCCCGCACGAGCTGCCCGGATACCGGCACGTGTCGGACGACGACGTACGGTCGGTCTACGAGCACCTCTGGGGTACGCCGATCCTGAACGAGCCCGGACTGCGGATTCCGAACATGTTCGACGCGGCGATCGACGGGTCGTTCAAGGCGCTGTTCGTGCAGGGCGAGGACATCGCCCAGTCGGATCCGAACACGCAGCACGTGTTCGCCGCGCTCGGCGCGCTGGAGTTGCTCGTCGTCCAGGACCTGTTCGTCAACGAGACCGCGAAGTTCGCGCACGTTTTGTTGCCGGGGACATCGTTCCTGGAGAAGGACGGGACGTTCACGAACGCCGAGCGGCGGATCAACCGGGTACGGCCGATCATGGCGCCGCGGACCGGGAAGCAGGAGTGGGAGATCGTCTGCGAGATCGCGCAGGCGATGGGATACCCGATGCACTACGACTCGGCCGCGCAGATCATGGACGAGATCGCGCTCACCACGCCGACGTTCGCCGGCGTCTCGTTCGGCAGGCTCGACGAGCTCGGCTCGATCCAGTGGCCGTGCGACGCGGCGCATCCGGCCGGCACGCCGATCATGCACGAGGACGACTTCACCCGCGGCAAGGGACGGTTCATGGAGACCGTGTACGTGCCGACGTCGGAGCGGTCGACGCGGAAGTACCCGCTGATCCTGACGACCGGGCGGATCCTGTCGCAGTACAACGTCGGTGCGCAGACGCGGCGGACCGCGAACGTGGCGTGGCATGCCGAGGACGTGCTGGAGATCCATCCCCACGACGCCGAGGTTCGCGGCGTGACGGACGGCGACCTGGTCGCGCTCTCCAGCCGGGTGGGGCGCACCGAACTCCGCGCGAAGATCTCCGACCGGATGCCGGTCGGGGTCTGCTACACCACGTTCCACCACCCGGTGAGCGGCGCGAACGTGGTCACCACCGACAACTCCGACTGGGCCACCAACTGCCCCGAGTACAAGGTCACGGCTGTCCAGGTCGACCTGGTCCCGTCGCCCGTCGCAGTCGAGTCCGAGGCGGTAGTTGCTGGGGGCAAACGATGACCGTCGGGGTGCCGCCGTACGTGCGACTGGCGAACGAGATCGCCGCCCAGTTCGCCCACCGCTCCCCCACGGAGGCTGCCACCGCGATCGCCAACCACATGAACGCGGTCTGGGACCCCCGCATGAAACAGGCCCTCATCGCCCACGCCAATTCCGGCGCCACCGACCTGACCCCCACCGCAGCCCTCGCCGCCCAGCAACTCCAAACCCCGTGACCCAGCCCGGCGAACCACACACGGCGTTACCCGGAGAGGAGCTCGCTCGCCGCGCGGGTGAGCAGGAGGTGTCGGGCCGGTTCGACAAGCGGCTGGGGGTTGGAGAGGGTGGGGGTGTGGACGACAGGCCCGGGGAGATACGCGCGCGTCGAAGGCGCGATGCCGTCGAGTGGGATGTGGCTCGGCAGTTGGCGTTTGCGGTCGCGCGGCCGGGGCGGGTGGTTTCCCGGGAGCTGGCGGACGCCGACGGATGCGTGCTGGGCACCCCGCTCGTCGCGCCCGTCGCCGTACCAGCCGTGGATCGGTCGGCGATGGACGGGTACGCCGTCCGCGGGGACGGGCCGTGGCGGATCGTCGGACACGTCGCGGCCGGAAGCGCGGATCCGGGCGCGCTGGAGGACGGCGAGGCGACCGGCATCGTCACCGGTGCGACGGTCCCGGCGGGAGCGACCTCCGTCGTACGGTCCGAGGATGCGGTCGTGAACGGCGACCGACTGGAAGGACCAGCGAAGACGGGACGGCACATCCGGCGGACAGGCGAGGAGTGCAAGCCCGGCGACCAGCTGCTGCCGGCAGGCATCGTCGTCGACCCGGCCGTCCTCGGACTCGCCGCGACCGTCGGCCTGAACCGCCTCACGGTCGTCCCGCACCCCACCGTCGCGGCCGTCATCACCGGCGACGAACTCGTCCGGCGCGGCCCGTCCTCCCCCGGCCGGATCCGCGACGCGATCGGCCCGATGCTGCCGGGGCTGATCACCCGCGCCGGCGCCCACAACGGACCGCTCACCCACCTCGGCGACGACCGCGACGCCCTGGTCAACACCCTCAAGGACACCGAGGCCGACCTCGTCCTCGTCTCCGGCTCGTCCGCCGCCGGGCCGGCCGACCACCTCCGCGCCGTACTCACGGACCTCGACGCCGAGCTGATCGTCGACGGTGTCGCCTGCCGCCCCGGTCATCCCCAGGCGCTCGCCCAGCTCCCCGACGGCCGTCTCGTCCTCGGCCTCCCCGGCAACCCGCACGCCGCGCTCGTCGCGTTCCTGACCCTCGGCGTCGCCGCGATCACCCGGATGCGCGGGCTCGCCCTCCCCGCGCTCGCGAACATCGCCGTACCGGGCGGCATCACCTGTCACCCGACCAACACGAGACTCGTCCCGATCCGCCGCACCCCGCAGGGCGCCGTACCGGTCGGCCACGACGGCGCCGCCATGCTCCGCGGCCCGGCCGTCGCCGACGCCCTCGCCGTGGTCGCTCCAGGCCCGTCCGAGGCGATCGCCGCCCGGCTGCTCCCGATCGACCCGGGCGCCCGCCCGTGGATCTTTTGACCCGAAATGTCGAGCCTGTCGCGGCACGTCCGACGTACCGGGCATGAATGACTACGGAGTGACCGGTGCGACCACCGGTGTCGAGGTACTGATGCAGCTGCCGGCCAGCACCGTCTGGGCAGGGATCACCGCGATCGACCGGTACGGCGAGTGGAGCCCGGAGTGCTACTACGGCGCCTGGCTGGAGCCCGCCGTCCGTTTCGAGGCACGAAACCGTTTTCCGAACGGCCTGGAAACCTATGTCACGTGTAGCGTCACCGCCTTCGAGGTGCCGAAGCGGTTCGGCTGGAACGTGTATGGCGGCGAGGAGGCCCCGCTGGCGAACTGGACCTACGAGCTGGAGGCCCGCGGCGACTCGACCCTTGTCCGGCAGACCTTCACGCACGGACCGGGCGACAGCGGCTTACGGCTGGGCGTCGGCAAGAACCCGGACCGCGCCGCCGAGATCATCCAGGGCCGCCTCGACGAACTGGCCGCGAACATGCGGAAAACACTCGCCGCGATGGAGTCCGCACTCTGACCTCGGCCGAGAGCACCCGGCAAATCAGGAGGCTTCGCTCTTCTCGGCCTGCGCGGGCGGCGTAGTCCACAGACAGTCGGCGGTCCCCGCGTCGACGTGCTGCTGGTAGATGTCGACCTTCCAGGTGATCACGTTCATGCACTCGTTGAGCTCGGCGATCTGCGCGGCCACGTAGTCCTGGTGGCTCTTCAGCAACGCGAGCCGGTCCGCCTCGTTGCCGGGACCCTGCCGGACCAGGTCCGTGTACTTGCGGATCGTGTCCAGCGGCATCCCGGACGAGCGGAACTTGATGCACATGTCCAGCCACTCGACGTCGTCCTCGGTGTAGACGCGCCGCCCGTTCGACTCCCGTCGTACCTGATCGGCGAGCAGGCCCTCGCGCTCGTAGAACCGCAGCGCGTGCACACTCAGCCCGGTCCGCTCCGCCACCTGCCCGATACTCAGTCCACCCATGTCCGCACCCTAACCCCGCACTAGATCAGCGGCTTCAACGCCGACAACGCCTGCTGTACGTCGGCCCGTGTCGTGTAGACGTGGAACGACGCCCGCAGCTTCCCGTCCCGTACGGCGGCCCGGATCCCCGCCGCGGCGAACGCCTCCTGCGCGCCGGGCAGCTCCGTACTGACGATCGCGCTGTTCGACGGCGGCAGCCCGAGCCCGGCGCGGAACTCGTTCGCCAGCTCCAGGTTGTGCCGGTTGATCGTGTCGACGCCGATCTGCTCGACCAGCTCCAGCGCGGGCGCCGCCCCGACGAAGCTGAACCACGCCGGCGACTGGTCGAACCGCCGCGCTCCCGGATCGAGCTCCATCGCCGGTCCGTAGTACGAGCCGTGCACGTCGCGGGCGGCGTACCACCCGGCGGCCGACGGGCGGCAGCGCTCCTGCAACCGCGGCGACAGGTACCCGAAGGTCGCGCCGCGCGGCGACATCAACCACTTGTAGCTGTGGGCGATCAGCGCATCCACGCCGTCCACGCTGAGCGGGTGCCAGCCGACCGCCTGAGTCGCGTCGAGCACCACGAGCGCGCCGATCTGCTTGCTCGCGGCAACTACCGCGGGGAGGTCGAGGACGTCGCCGGTCGACGACTGCACCGCACTCACCGCGACCACGTCGATCCCGGGCGTGATGGACGCGACCAGCTCCGCGGACGGTACGGCAACCACCTGGACGCCGCGGTCCGCGTGCACCTGCCACGGGAACACGTTCGACGTGAACTCGACGTTGTCGGTCAGCACCTTCGCGCCGTCCGGCAGCGCGTTCGCGATCGGCGCGACCGCCGCGGACACTGTGCTCCCGACGAACACGTCCGCCGCCTGCGCCCCGATCAGCCGCGCGAACGACTCCCGCGCCCGCGTCGTCGACTCGTCCCACGGCTCCCAGTTGGTCGCACCCACCCGCCAGTCCGCCAACGCCGCCTGCAACGCCTCCCACGCCGGCCGCGGCGGCAGCCCGTACGACGCGGTGTTCAGCCAGCCCGCCTCCGGTTCCCAAAGCTCCGCGATCTGCATCCCCTCACCTTACGGACCCCTCTTTGAGCACCCACCAACCACTCTCCCGGTCTCGAAACGGTTGGTGGGTGCCCAAAGAGGGTTGACCTAGACAGCGCTCTAGCTCCTAGCGTCGGGGCTCCGATACGAAGGAGTGACAAGAGATGCGTTACCGCATGCTGGGCGGGACCGGGATCGAGGTCAGCACCCACTGCCTCGGGGCGATGATGTTCGGTGCGGTCGGCAATCCCGACCACGACGACTGCGTCCGGATCATCCACGCCGCACTGGACCAGGGGATCAACTTCGTCGACACCGCGGACATGTACTCCGCGGGCGAGTCCGAGGTGATTGTCGGCAAGGCGCTCAAGGACCGCCGCGACGACGTCGTCCTGGCGACCAAGGTGCACTTCCCGTTCACCGAAGGACGGAACCGGAGCGGCAACTCGCGCCGCTGGATCACCCGCGCGGTCGAGGACAGCCTGCGCCGCCTCGGCACCGACTGGATCGACCTGTACCAGATCCACCGGCCGGACCACACCACCGATATCGAGGAGACGCTCTGGGTACTGAGCGACCTGGTCAGCGCCGGCAAGATCCGCGCGTTCGGCTGCTCGGCGTTCCCCGCCGAGGACATCGTCGAGGCGTACCACGTGTCCGACCGCCGCGGCTACGGCCGCTTCCGGACGAACCAGCCGCCGTACTCGATGATGGCCCGCGGCATCGAACGCTCCGTGCTCCCGACCAGCCGCCGCCTCGGCATGGGCGTGCTGACGTACAGCCCACTCGCCTTCGGCTTCCTGTCCGGCAAGGTCCGCAAGAACCAGCCCCTCGACTCCACCCGCGCCGCAATGGCCCCAGACCGCTTCGACCCGACCCTCCCCGCGAACGCGGCGAAGTACGACGCCGTCGAGCAACTGGTGGAGGTTGCCGACAGCATCGGTACGACGCTGCCCGAACTGGCACTGTCGTTCGTGACGTCCCACCCCGCCGTCACCTCGGTGATCACCGGCCCGCGCACCCTGGACCAACTCAACGGCCTGATCAACGCCGCCGACCGCACCCTCGACGACAAAACCCTCGACCGCATCGACGAAATCGTCCCACCCGGCACCGACCTCTACCGCGCCGACGCCGCCTGGCAACCCCAATCAATCACCGACATCACCCAATGGCGCCGCCCACTGTCCGACCGCTGACGAAGGCGTTCGCGGCCGCTTCTCCCTTGCTGACGGCGTCGGCGGTGTTCTCGATCGGGGTCGCTGTTATGCCGGGGAACAGGATGTAGGTGACGACTGGGCCGTCGACGCCGCCGGAGGAGGGGTCGGGGTTGATGCCGAGTTGCTGGGCGAGTTTGTACGAGCCTTCGCCGATGATGCCGGTGGGGCCCTCGTCGCCGACGACGGCGTACGCGACCTTGTCCTGGTAGACGACCGCGGCGACGGTGCCGCCGGTGATGCCGGAGTCGGGGTAGCGCCAGAGGGAGCTCGGGAGCGGGACGACGATGAACGGGAGGCCGGCCGAGTTCAGTGGCTGGTCGTCGGACTGATGGAACGAGGTGTCGTTCTGGAAGTCCGGGTCGGTGCTCTTGTTGCACTGGGTGGTCTGCTGGCCGTCGCAGTCGATGTCGAGGTCGGCGGTCCAGTGCACGGCGTCGCCGGACTTGCAGACGGCGACCGTGGCGGGTTCGTCCTCGTCGGTCGCGTACTTGCCGTTGGAGAGCTGCATCTCGCAGGAGGCGCGGGCGCGGAGCTGGTCGGCGGTCGGGCCGGCCTCGACGGCGGCCTGCGTCGGCTGGAGCGGGACGATCAGCCCGGTGAGGGCCAGGGCGAGGCAGAGCACGAGCGTACGGCGAACCATCGCAACCTCCGGTGGGGCGAACGGAAGATGAAGGTTTTCGCCAACGACACTACAGGTATTGGTTACTTATTGACAGTCGTATCGTGGTGATAGGCAACGATTCGCCAGGGAGGGTGTCATGAGCTTCGACAGGCCCGGTCTGCCGCATCCCGGTCACGAGATGGATCCCGCGGTCGACGACGCGCTCCGCGAGGAGGGCGTCGAGTTCACCGACGACGACGAGCCCGACATCCCCGACCACCCGGGCGGACCGTCCGCCGGTCCGCAGCCGAATCCCCCACGCCGCCCCAAGGACTGACCCACTCCGTACGTCGTGCACTACCGTGACGCCCATGGTGACGGCATGGCGGTGACGATGCGGGACGTCGCGCGCGCGGCCGGGGTGTCGCCGAAGACCGTGTCGAACGTGATGAACGGGTACCCGTACATCCGCGAGGAGACCCGGACCAAGGTGCTCGCGGCGATCGACGCGCTCGACTACCGGATGAACATCTCGGCCCGGAACCTCAAGTCCGGGCGCACCGGCGTGATCGCGCTCGCCGTCCCCGAGCTCAGCAACCCGTACTTCGCCGAACTCGCCGACGCCACCATCGAGGCCGCCGGCGACCACGGCCTGACCGTGATGATCGAGACCACCGGCGCCGACCGGGAACGCGAACTGTCCGCGCTCGCCCGCCCCCGCGGCCATCTCGTCGACGGGCTGCTCTACAGCCCGCTCGGGCTCGGCCCGGAGGACGTCGACGAACTCAACACCTCGACGCCGATGGTGCTACTCGGCGAGCGGATCTTCCACGGCCCGGTCGACCACGTGATGATCGACAACGTCGACGGCACCAAGGCGGTGATCCGGCACCTGCTCGACCAGGGCCGCCGGCGGATCGCGGTGCTCGGCGTCCGCCCGGGCGAACAGGTCGGCACGGCGGCCATCCGGTACGGCGCCTACACGTCGACGCTGGCCGAGTACGGCGTACCGGTGGCGGCGGAACTCGCCGTACCGGGTGGGGCGTGGCGGCGGTCGAGCGGTGCGGATGCAGTGCACGAACTGCTGGAGCGCGGGGTCGAGTTCGACGCGGTGTTCGCGTTGAACGACCTGTTGGCGCTCGGGGCGATGCGGGCGTTGATCGGTCGTGGGCTGCGGGTGCCGGAGGACGTTGCGGTGGCCGGGTTCGACAACATCGACGAGTCGGCGTTCAGCAGTCCGGCGCTGACCACGGTCGACGCCGGGCGGGTTCAGATCGCCCGGACCGCGGTCGAACTGCTGGTCCGCCGGCTGGGCGGCGACGACGCGGCGCCCGCGGAGATCGTCGCGCCGTACGAACTTCACCTGCGGGAGTCGACCGGAGCGCAGCCGACCTCCGGCTGACGCCCGACGGGCGGCCGAGGCCCGGCTCTTGACCTCGGGCGGGTGCTGCCCGATGATCTTCTACACCGATGTACTACACCGATGTAGAAGGAGTGCTCGTGCCGTCTGCCAGCCTCACCTTGGATCCCGCCTTCGGGGTCGCGCCGGTCAACCGGCGGACCTTCGGCACGTTCGTCGAGCACATGGGCCGGTGCGTCTACACCGGCATCTACGAGCCCGGCCACGCGACCGCCGACGAAAACGGTTTCCGAAACGATGTCCTGGAGTTGACGCGGGAGCTCGGCGTCTCCGTGGTCCGTTACCCCGGCGGGAACTTCGTGTCCGGCTACCGCTGGGAGGACGGCGTCGGCCCGCGCGATCAGCGCCCGCGCCGGCTCGACCTCGCCTGGCACAGCGTCGAGACGAACGAGTTCGGCCTGGACGAGTTCAGCCAGTGGTGCGTCAAGGCCGGCGTCGAGCCGATGATGGCGATCAACCTCGGCACTCGCGGCGTCCAGGAAGCGCTCGATCTACTCGAGTACACCAACCACCCCGGCGGTACGGCGCTGTCGGATCTCCGCGTGTCACACGGTGCGACGCCGTACGGGATCAAGCTCTGGTGTCTCGGCAACGAGCTCGACGGGCCGTGGCAGGTCGGCCACAAGACGCCGGCGGAGTACGGACGTCTGGCGGCCGAGACCGCGCGGGCGATGCGGATGATCGAACCGGACCTGCAGTTGGTCGCATGCGGATCGTCATCCTCGAAGATGCCGCTGTTCGGAACCTGGGAACGCGATGTCCTGCGCGAGACGTACGAGTTCGTCGACTACATCTCCTGCCACGCGTACTACGGCAACGACGACGGCGACACCGCGTCGTTCCTGGCGTCCGCGGTGGACATGGACCACTTCATCGACTCGGTCGTCGCAACCGCCGACGCGGTCGGCGCGGAACTCAAGAGCAGCAAGAAGATCGGCATTTCCTTCGACGAGTGGAACGTCTGGTACGGCGACCGCTCGCGCCGCACCGACGGGCCGGGCGACCGATGGGAGGTCGCCCCGCGGCGGATCGAGGACGAGTACAACGTCACCGATGCCGTTGTGGTCGGCAACCTGCTGATCTCGCTGCTGCGGCACAGCGACCGGGTCGGCGTCGCCTGCCTGGCGCAGCTCGCGAATGTGATCGCGCCGATCATGACCGAGCCAGGCGGCGCGGCCTGGCGGCAGCCGACGTTCCACCCGTTCGCGATCACCTCCCGGCTCGCGGCCGGTCAGGTACTGCGCGTCGAGATCGACTCGCCGACCGTGACCACCGCGAAGTTCGGCGAGGTCGCGGCGGTCGACGCCGTCGCCACCTACGACGACGGCCGGCTGTCCGTGTTCGCGGTGAACCGGTCGAGCGAAGGCCCGGTCGAGGTGACGATCGACCTCAGCCGGTGTGCCGCGACCGCGATCACCGAGGCCGTCATCGTGCACGACGACGACCCGGACGCCACCAACACGGCCGCCACTCCCGACCGAGTCACCGCGCGGCCGTTCGAGTCGGCGAAGCTCGTCGACGGAAAGCTCGTGGTTACGCTACCGGCGATCAGCTGGACAGCGTTTTCTCTGTCGACGGACTGACGTCGCTGGCTCAGACTGTGTGCCCGTGAGTACACAGTCCGACCTCGCCGAGACGACTCGGCTGGAAGCGTTCAGTGACGGCGTTTTCGCGATCGCGATCACCCTCCTCGTGCTGGAGCTGCATGCTCCGGTGCTCGAGGGGGGTCAGCGGTTGTGGCCGGCGTTGCTGCACGAGTGGCCGCAGTTCGCGGCGTACCTGGCCAGCTTCGCGATCCTCGGCATCATGTGGGTCAACCACCACTCGATGTTCCGCCAGATCCAGCGCGCGGATCGCGGGCTGATGTTCCTGAACCTGCTGCTGTTGCTGTGGGTCACGCTGCTGCCGTTCCCGACCAGCCTGTTCGCGGAGCACCTCGAGGACAAGACGAGCAACGGGCACGTCGCGGCCGCGGTCTACAGCGCGACGCTGACACTGGCGGCGATCGCGTTCAGCCTGATCTGGTGGTACGTCCTGCGGCACCACCTGGTCGAGCACAACATGTCGAAGAGCGAGATCCGCAAGTCGCTGCTGCGCTACTCGATCGGTACGGTGATCTACGCGGCGACGATCGGGGTCTCGTTCGTCTCGCCGCGGCTCACGCTGGTGATCGTGTTCCTGCTGGCGCTGTACTACGGGTTCGAGCAGGTCAGGACCCGCGACGGAAACGCGTGACGTAGATGCCGGGGGCAACTTCGACGCGGCCGGTCTCGGCGTACCCGCGGGACGTGTACAGGTTCACCGCCGGGACGTTCGCCGATCCGGTCGAGACCTCGCTGACCGGCCGCGGTTCGAGCTCGTCGAGGCGGTCGAGCAGCGCCCGTCCGTACCCGCGCCGCGCGTACGCCGGATCCACGATCAGCCGGGAGATCTCGACGGTCCGCTCGTCCGGGTACTCGTAGGCGACCGCGCCGACGAGCAGCGACCCGTCGTACACGCCGAGCCAGTGCTCGGGCGCGGCCATCAACTCGTGTAGATCCTCCTGCAACGGCGGGATCCCGTCGAACCCGATCAGCTTGGCCTCCACTGCGTACGCGGCGTGCTGGATCGCGAGCAACCGCACGGCGAGCGAGCGGTCGGAGACGTCGACCGTGGTGATCACAGGCGGCACCCTACTATTGATGCCGCAGAAGTTAGCCGAGCCTAACCTGGGGGGATGTTGTGAACGCGAGGGTGTTCCGGGACGCGTACGGCGTACCGCAACTGCAGGCCGGGGATCCGCTCGCGTTGGCGTACCTGCAGGGTGTGAACGCAGCACGCGACCGGGCCTGGCAGCTCGAACTGGAGCGCCGGCGCTGCCTCGGGACGAGTGCCGCGTTCCTCGGCGTGGAGGCGGTCGGGTGGGACGTGTTCGCGCGGCAGGCGCGGCTCGCGGACACTGCCCGGACGTGCTTCGAGTCGCTCGACACCGAGACGCAGGAATGGGTCTCGGCGTACGTCGACGGGGTGAACCATGCGCTCGCGGGCGGGGCGCGGCGCGCGCCGGAGTTCGCCGAGACCGGGCTGACGCCGCAGCAGTGGGAGCCGTGGGCGCCGCTCGGGATCTGGCTGACCGTGCACATCCTGTTCGCCGGGTTCCCGTCGAAGTTCTGGCGGACGCATGTCGCGTCGATCCTCGGGGACGACGCGCTCGAACTCTTCTCGTCCGAGGGCCCGCACGGCGCCGGCAGCAACGGGTGGCTGATCCCCGGTACGCACACCGCCTCGGGTCAGCCGATCGTCGCCGGCGACCCGCACCGGTACATCGAGAACCCCGGCGTTTATCAGCAGATCCGGCTCACCTGCCCGGAGTACGACGTCTTCGGCCTGGCCGTTCCGGGCATCCCGGGCCTGGCGCACTTCGGCCACACCGGGACCGTCGCGTGGGCGATCACGAACGCGATGTCCGACTACCAGGATCTGTACGCCGAACAGCTCCGCCGGACAGCTACACGTGTAGAAGCGCTCGGCCCGGACGGATGGTCGCCGGCCACCGCGCACACCGAGGTGGTGGAGGTCGCGGGCGGGGATCCGGTCGAGGTCGAGGTGATCGAGACCGACCGCGGCCCGGTGATCACGGGGCCGGGTACTCAGGCGTTCTCGCTGCGGTATCCGCCGCGGGTGACCGGCAAGCTCGGGTTCGAGGCGATGGCTCGGTTGCTGCGTGCAACCACCGTGGCCGATGTCGACGCCGCCTTCGACGACTGGGTCGAGCCGGTGAACGTCGTACTCGCCGCCGACACCGCGGGCGGGCTCTTGCACCGGACGGCCGGCGTCGTACCGCGGCGCGCGCGGGACAACATGCTGCGCGTCGTACCGGCCTGGGAGCCCGGGCACGAGTGGGACGGCTGGCACGCGATGCCCCGCGCGGAGGTCGACGGGCCGGCAGTGATGGCCAACGCCCGCGAGTTGGCGGCGGAGCTGGGCGTCGAGTTCGCCGCGCCGTACCGGGCGGACCGGATCCGATCGTTGCTGAACGCCCGCAACGACTGGACGGCCGACGACATGCCCGACATCCACCGGGACACGCACCTCGGCTCGGCCGGCTCCGTCCTCGACCTACTCGCCGGCCTGGACGACCTCTCCCCGCAGGCAGTTGCCCTCCGCAACGAGCTGCTCGCGTGGGACCGGCACATGGACGCGACGAGTACGACGGCGTCGTCGTACGCCGCGATCCGCAAGGCGCTTGTCTCGCGCCTCACCGACCACTTCACGATGCTCGAGAACGCCGAGGTCGCGGACGTCTTCACGCCCTGGATGGACCCGCTGGCGCACGTGTCGTACGCGCTGGAGAACCTGCTGGCCACGGACCTGATCCCCGAGGTCAACGTCGGATGGCTCGCTCGCGAGGCTCTGGAGGAAGTCGCGGCCAACAGTCCGCGGCCGGCGTGGGGCGAGACGCATCAGCTTGCGCCGCTACACGCGTTGCGCGGTCCGGTGTTCGCGCCGTGGGAGCAGCCGTTCGACCTCCCGTTGTCCGGCGATCACCATTGCGTGATGTCGACGTCGAGCCTTCCTGGGCTGACCGATGTGTCGATCCGGGCGTCGGCGGCGCGGTATGCCTGGGATGTCGGGGAGCGCGCGGCCAGCCGGTGGATCGTGCCGCTCGGCGCGTCCGGCGTACTCGGCGATCCGCACCACCACGACCAGCTTCCCCTGTGGCTGAAGGGATCCCTCGCGCCCGTCGACGCCGAGGCCGTCCGCGAAGACCACAGCTACGAGCAGACCGTGGACGGCTTCGGGGCGGTCCGCGTCGAGGAGGCGGATCCGGAGCGGGACCTCGAGCTCATCCACGAGTGGGTGACGGCGGAGCGGGCTGCGTTCTGGGGGATGCGGTCGCTGTCGCGGGACGAGGTCGGGGAGATTTACCGGTTCTTGGATTCGGTGCCTACGCATCATGTCTATGTGGTTCGGGTGGACGGGGCGGCGGTGGCGTTGCTGCAGACGTACGACCCGCAGGCGGATCCGGTCGGGGCATCGTACGAGGTGGAGGCGGGCGACCTCGGCGTACATCTGCTGGTCGCGCCCGGGGACGCTCGGTCCGGCTTCACCGGGACGCTGATCGAGGTACTGCTGACCTTCATCTTCGAACACCTCGGCAACCCGCGGATCGTGGTGGACCCGGACGTACGGAATGCGCCGGCGATCGAACGCTTCCAGCGAAGCGGCTTCATCCTTGGCCCGCAGGCAAAGATCGCCCACCCCAACGGCACCACCAAAACCGCGCAGCTAGCCTTCCGCCGCCGCTAGACGCCGCCAGGTGGAGCGGATGATTTCTAGACGAGCGCCGGTGAAGCGGGCTGGGTCTTCGGTGTAGATAGCTTGACCTTCGGCGGACCAGAAGGCAGCCGCGGGTACGGCGGTGGCGCCGGGCGGGATGAACTTGAGGACCTCATCCACGGTCGCGACCGCAAGCCGGAGCGCCTCTCCGACAGTCGTGGGATCGTCGGCGGGGAGGTTCGCCGCCAGGTGATCGGCCAGCGCGAGCCACCGGCCGGGGTCGATCAACTCCGACGGCTCGGCACCGCCGAAGTCCGGATACTCGCCGGCGGATTCATGGTCGGGAAGGGCGAAGGCGTACTCGCGGTCCGCGCCGCACTCAGGGCAGGTCGCGTCGTACATACTCGCCAACTGCTCGTCCACGAGCCCGGTCGCGTGCTGCCAGTCGGCGTCGATGGCGCCGCAGTCGCAGGCAGTCAGATCGAGGTACAGCCGAGCTTCGTCGCGGCTGCGCGCGACGGGTAGTTGCTTCACTCGGACCTCCGTCGGTTCTCCTCGGCCTGCCGCCTGGCCCGCTCAAACGCGAGCAAGGTAGCAGCCCCACCATGAACAGGCGTCCACCGCGGCCACCCACCACCCGCAGGCGACACACCTCCACCATCCTCTGCGGGCATGGTGGGAAGTGGGGGTGGCGTGGGGTGGGTCTGTGGGGTCGGGACGAGGGCCTCCTGGTCTGGGGTGTGGAGGGTTAGGTAGGCGCGGCCGGTGGTGGCTTCGGGGATGTGCAGGCTGTGGCTGGTTCGGGTGAGGGTCAGGTCGTAGGTGACCTGGGTGCGGATGGTGATCAGCTGGCTCTTTTCGAAGCGGCTGCGTTCCGTGCGGGTGCCTCGGACGTCGGTGGTCGTGTCGGTGAGTTGGGCGCCGGTGGTTGCGGAGCCGCTGGCGTCGAGGGCGGAGTACGTGCCGGAGCTTGTCGTGGGCAGCAGGCGGCCAGTGGTGGTGGAGTGGGTGGTGGTTTGCTGGTGGCGGTTGACCTCGCCGAGTTCGCCGTCGAAGGGCTCGGTGATCACCTCGACCCTCGACACCCGTGCCCGGATCGTCACCGACACCGTGTCCTGCTTCGACCCAGCCACCTCGAGCGGCGCCAACGTGAACCCCTCCGCCGACGCCATCCGGCTGAACTGTGCGTTCCGCGCCGAAGCCGACAGCTTGTTCTCCAACTCCGCGCGATGCAGCCGTACGCCGTCCGCGCCGAGGAACTGCTTGTCCGCCAACGCCGACGCCACCGCATCCAGCAGATCCACCCGCCCGTCCGCCGGCCCGACGCCCTCCACGTGATACGTCGACGGCAGCTCCACCTCCTCGCGTACGACGGGCCGCGGCGCCACGTTCTTGCCGACAGCAACCGTCGGCATCAGCTGGACGACCTTCCCTGAGATCTCCCGCACCTTTGTTGCCACCGACAACCGCGGCGACACCCGCCGGCCGAGCGGCGTCCGCGTCGGCGCCGCCGAGTCGTGTTCGACCTCGACCCGCAACCGCAGCCCGCGCCGGACCCGGGTCATCCCGTCGAACCCGGCGATCCGCTCCAGCCGCGTCACCTGGTCGCCGGCGCTGGTCGCCGTCCCCTCGCTCCGGGCCGTACTCGCGGCCCCCGAATGCGCCGCGTCCACCGTCGCGTCGGCGCCCATCCCGGTCGACCGGCCGCTGCTCGTCGACCGGCTCTGGTCGCCGTACAGGTACCGCTGCACGATCCCGACGACGTCCTTGGCCTCCCCCAGCCGCTCCGCCTCGTCGACGAACTCGGCCGTGACTCGCACCGTCACCTGCTGCGCCGACAACTGCCCGGGCCGCCCGACCGGATAGCTCCGCGCGAACCCGCCGCGCCCGAGCATGTCCTCCAGCCGACCCCACCACCGCTTCCCGGCGAAGTCCACGAACAACGCCTGCGCGAACGCCGGATCCGCCGCCGGATCCACCCCGAACTCGGACCGCAGTACGTCGTACACCTCCGCCAGCACCTCGTGATCCGTACTCTCGATCAAGCTGAACCCGAGATGCTCCTGGTAATGGGCCGGCAGCGCGATCTTCGGCGGCGCCTGCAACCGCAGGATCTTGGCCAACCGGTCCACCGCCGACCCCGGAACCGGCCGCGGACTCGGCCGCAGCTTCGCCGCCAGAGCCTCGACGGTGTGCCCGGACGACAACGCCGGAACGGGCGTCCCACCCCGGCGGGCCGCTGCGAGATCGGCGACGTACTGCCGCACCACGCCGACCGCCGCCCGCCGATCCAGCTCCAGGTCCCCGTGCAGGAACCGCTCGACCGCGTCGGCGACCTGCTGCAGCGGAAGCGCGAGCTCGTTCTGCGCATAGAACCGCAGCGCCTCCCGCTCGGCGAGCTGGAACACGGTCCCGGCAGTCACCTCCGACGACTTGTTGCCGACCGCAAGCGACAGGTCCGCGTCGGCCGTGAACACGTAGTGCCGTCCGGTCTCGACCGTCAGCCGTTCGACGCCCCAAATGTCCTGGTCCGACTTCGACACCGAGCTGTTCGTACCCAGTGAGGCGTTTGCCCCGCCACCGGAGACGTCCTGCGTCACGCCGGCCGACGCCTGCGCGCTGCCGCCGTACGAACGCGCTTTCCCCGATCCATGACTGCCGAGCGCGAGGTTGATATCGCCGCTCACACCCTCGGTCACCGCAACCACCTGCGCGTTCTGCAGCCGGCCGGTCAGCGTCACCGCGATCCGCCGCGAGACCCCGGCCAGCGCGGGTAGGAGGAGCGTCGTGCGGTACCCGGTGCCGGTCCATTCCGGGTGTGCCAGCAGGTTCCGCGGGTTGAGGAAGACGCCGAGCTGCTGCAGCGCGGTCGCCTCGGAACTGATTGCCTTGGGCAACTTCGCTGCGAACTCGGCGGACCCGAGCGCAAGCAGGTTCATCCGCTGCAGGACGGACGGCAGTACCGGCCCGGACGGCGCGGTCGCCGGCAGCGGTTCGGCGTACGGCAGCAGGTCGCCGTCGATCAGCACCCGCGCACTCTCGGATCTACTCGTGTGGAAGGTCTCGTTGTCCTCGCTGACGGAAAGCGTGTGCGGTACGTCGAACACTGCGACCGGCGACGTACTCTCCAGCAGGGTGACCTGGTTGATCGTGCCGCCGGTGAACCAAGCGACCGCCCGGCCGAGCGCCTGCCGCCCGTACGAGAGCGACACCTTCGCCTCGGCCGAACTCATCGCCAGCGGATCGGCCCGCCACGGCCACACCTTCGTCCGGGACATCGACCGCCCGGCGGTCTCGGAGCCGATGTTGAGCCGGACGACCGCCTCGTCGTTGGTGACCCCCACCGGTTTCGCCGCGTGTTGCTCGATCCCGATCCGCAGGACGACGGTCTGCACCGGCTGGGCGGTCCGGGCATGGGTGAGCGTGACAAGGATCCCGTCCCGGGCGGCGACGTCGTACCCGGCCTCGAGCCGCTCGGTCGACAGCTGCTCGCGGAGCTCCTCGAGGTTGAGCAGCTGGGCATGCCGTTCGACCGGATCGGTGGAGAGCTTGCCCAGATCCGGCTGACCGTTGCGGTCCAGCGGCGGTACGAACCCGCGCTCGGCGAGCCGTCCGACGATCGCCTCGAACGCGGCCTGTCCACCGGTGACGTCCTGCAGGTTCCACGGCCCCGCCGCGTTCAATCGGCCTGTCGAGTCCGTCGCCCACGCGGGCAGTTCCAGCTTCCGCCCGGGTACGACGCCCTGCGCGTCGACCTCGCCGTCGACGGTACGGCCGCCGGTGTGCACCGCATTCTCGTCGACGGGCAACCCGTGCCGGTACGCGTCCCGCACCCGGATCCGGGCGACGACCGTACTGTCGCCGTTCGCCACCGCCGCCTTGCCGTCCAGTACGACGGTGACGACATGTTCCAGCACCATCCGGTACGCCTGCGTCGGCCCGGTGAACCGCTGCACGCCGACGTGGATCGCCGTACCGCCTCCGGACAGCCCGTCCGACCGGGTCGCCGACCGGCCGCCGCTGACGTTCGGGCCGACGTCCGTGCCGTCCGCCGCGACGTCGTGGACGGCCGCACCGTCGTACCCGGCCTTGGCCGATGCCGCGGTGGACGCGCCGAACGTCTGCTGGGTGCTCGTGCTGCTGAACCCGATCCGCACCGACTCCTGCCAGTGCTCTGTACTCTGCACGCCGACCAGCTCGACCTTCTCGTACCGGATCCGCGTGCTGACGCCGACGTGTCCGACCGGCTTGCCGTCGACGGTGAGCGGTCGCAGTACCACGTGATCCGTGGAGTCGGTCAGCCGGCCGGGGAGGTCGTTGTTGAGGACCGCGTGCAGCTGCTCCTCGACCTGGGCTCGGCCCGCGCCGAGCTTGGCGAGACGGTCCGCGTTCGCGTCGATCACGTCGTCGGTCAGTTGCCCCAGGCCCTCGACGGAGGAGAGCACATGCGCGGGCAGTCGTCCGTTCGCAAGGTCGAGGCGTTGGTTGGTGCGCTGGGCGGCGGTCGTATATGCGTGTGAGACCCAGGCGCGCAGCTCGTCGTTGCTCTCCGCAACCGTCTCGGTGCGCGACCATCCGGTCGCCCGATCGGTCCGTACGTCGAGGTGCCAGGTCGCCTTGCCGGTGTACAGGACGGACTCGCCGCGGTTGTCCTCGACGGCGCCGGGCTGCGCGTACTCGGCGGCGTTCCCGGTGACGCTGCGGCTGCGACCGAGGTCGAGTTCACCCTTCAGCGTGAGATCGCCGAGCCACGGCTGGTGGGTGGCGGCACCGAGCAGCTGCAGGAGCGCCTTCATCGGCACGGTGAACGCCGTGCCGAACTTAGACGTCGCGGTCGTCGCAAGCCGCCGACCGCCCTGCGGGAAGACGCCGTGCATGGTCTCGGACGCCTTGATCTTCGGGTCGCGGACCTCGACCAGCTCGGCAACGGAGAGCTTGATGCGGAGCTCGGCGCGGTCGCCGACCCGGAGTACGACGCCATCACTGCTGAGCGCTCGTCCGAACTCGGCGCTGAGCAGCTGCTGCAGCTGATCCGTCGTGAAGACCTGGTCGATGTTGTTGGCAACAAGAGTTGCGTTGAGGCGAGCGGTGAGCGCGGCCAGGTGCGGCAGGCGGCCGGTCGGATGCATGCTCGGCAGCGCTGCGGCCGGCGGGGCGATGCTTTGCAGGGCGGTCTGGTACGCCGCGACTTCCGCGGCAAACTTGTGCGCTTCGGCAACGAGGCGCTGCGGTGCGGCGGTGTCGGCGTTCTGCAGGAGTTGGGTGTAGCCGGCGCGGGCCGTTGTGAGCTTGGCCAATGCCTGCTCGTAGTTGGCGGCCATCTTTTCGTGCCACTCGGCCAGGTCGGTCCGCTTCTGCTCCTCCGCTTGCGCCTCGCGCTGGCGTGCGAGCGCGCCGTTGTCCTTTGCACTCTGAGCTTTCGCCAGATCTTCCCTGGCTTCCTGGGCTTCCGCGATCGCCTCTGCGGCAGCGGCATGCTTGCTGTCGGCAAGAGATCTGAGCCCCGCGATGGTCTCGTCCAAGCCGGTGAGTTGGCGGGCGATCGCGGCCTTCAGTTCGGCCCGTGGGTCTTGCGGGATCGGCGAGTCCCACGGCAGCGTCGGCGGCACGTGACCACGCTTCGCGATCGCGTTGACGAGACCTTCGATGTCCTGGCGGAGCTGTAGTTGCTCTTGGCCCCAGGCGACGGACCAGCGGCGCTGGAGGTAGCGGAACTCGTTGTACTGGGCATCAACGCACGCGTTCGGTCCGGTGCCGGTGAGGCGGTGCCAGAGCCGTCGGAGGGGACCGCCATCCGGGGCGCGGAGTTCTTGCAGGGTGTGACTCAGCTCGTGGACCCAGACCCGGGTCAGCTGACTGTCGGCAACCCCAGCGGAGACGGTGACGACGTGCGGATCCTCCGCCGTACCACCCCGCGCCTCAGTCCCCGCCAGCCGCCCCCGGCGCACCACCCCAACCTGCACCCGAAAGTGCTGCGCCCCGCCGGAGGTAGGCACAACAACCCGTCCGACGACCTGCACGCCGTCCTGCAGGGCTGGCTGCGCACTGGACTGCACGTCGTGCTGCACGGAGGGCTGCCCGGTGGGCTGCACGTTGTGTTGCCCGGTGTGTTGCCCGGTGTGTTGCCCGGTGTGCTGCCCGGTGGGTTGCAGGGGGTGCTGCGCGGAGGGCGGCCCGGTCGGGTGCGCGGCTGGTTGCACGGTGGGGTCGCCGGTGGCGAGTCCGCCGAGGTCGGACGCGAGGACGCCGGCGACGGCGGCAAGCACGCGGCCGGTGGTGAGCGGACCGTCTGCAGCTTCGCGGCCGTTGGCGACGTACCGGGTGCCTTTGACCTGCGGCGAATACGTTTTCCGACCGTTTCCAAAGTTTCCTGGATCGTCGTTCGTGGCCGCCGAACGCGGCTGCTCCGGCGCAAGCTCTTCAGCACGCCGGACGACCTCGTCCGCAGCAACCCGATGAGCAGCCGCACGAAGTACATCAGCCGCCGAGCGCGCAGACCGGCCGTCCACCGCGGGTCCGGCATCCGCCGCGGACCGGCCGCCCACCGCGGGTCGTGTATCCGGCGCAGGGCGAGCGTCCGGCACGGAGCGGGGATCCGGCACGGAGCGATTGCCCGGCGTGGGGTTTGTGTCCAGCGCACGTTCCGTGTCCGCTGCGGGACGCACATCCGGCGCACGGCGCGTGTTCGGGGTGGGGTGGGTGGCTGGGTGGGCTAGGTGTTCGGCGATTCGGCGGGTGGCTTCGGTGTTGAGGGTCGCTTGGGAGATGCCTGGCTGGGTCAGGTTGGTGGTGAGGCGTTCGAGGGTTTTGGCGGGGATGGTTACCTGGCGGCCGTCGGGCGTGGTGACGCGGATGCTGCCGTCCTGCAGGTGGATCGCGTCGAGGGCTGCGACGGCCGTGTGGACGGCGACTTCCGCGACGCTGAGCGGGGCTTCGAGTTCGTGTAGGAGGTCGGGGAGGGACAGGTCCTGGTGTACGGCGCTGTTGCCGGAGGTTGTGTGCTGGACGTGGGCGTCGAGGGTCAGGTGGCCGTTGGCGACGTGCATCCGGAGTCGCACCACGTGACCGTCTGCGATCAGCTCGTGGACTCGTTGCTCCAGGCTCGCGAACTCCGGCGCGGGGATCGTCGTACCGGGCGGAATCAGACCTCGGGCCCGGTCCCGGGCGAATGCCCAGTCGAGCGGGATCCGTGGTAGCGGCTCGGGCTTGCCGCGCGGGTTCGCGAGGCCCTCAGGTGGGAGGACCTCGTGCAGTTCAAGGACGACCTCGGACTGGTCGCCGAAGCTCCACCTGGCGCGGTTCGCGGTCTGGTTCGAGACGACCTCGCCCGCGACGGGACCGAGGGACGGGTCGTACGGCGCCGGTGTCAGGTACGTCGGCCGGTGCCGGCCCGGGGTGGTGTCCTGTTCGGTGATCATCTCCTCGGCGATCCGCCGTACGTCGGCGGGACCGTACACGTCACGCGTCTCCGAGGGCACGGTGCTGTGCGGATCGGTGACCTCGACGGTGTACTCCAACGAGTCGACCGTCGCGTGCCGCCCGGCGGCCTTCGTCACGGTGACCTGCACCTGATACCCGTCCCGCACCAGCTCGGCCCATCGGGCTTCCACCGCGGCGAGCACCTGCGGATCGGACACCAGTTCGACCGGGACCGGTCGGGCCAGGCCGGCCTCCGTGACCGCGATTCCGAGCGTGTCTCCGACCTTCGCGAGTACCGGCGGTGCAGGGCTGATTGCCGGGCGTGGGAGTCCGCCAGGGAGATCCGCCTGGTCGAGCAGCTCCTCGTACGCGGCGATGCGGTTCGCCAGGTGTTGCTGGACGTGTGCGAGCGACTCCGGCGTACCGGATGCGACGTGTGCATCCACGGCGTCGGCCGCGCGCACGATCTCCTCGAGGGCGATCAGGCGCTGTTCGAGGAGCGGTTTGCCGACCGGTTCGGCGAGCATCCGGGCGAGGGCCCGGGCGGCGCCGGCGCGGATCTGGTCGGTAGGACCGCCGATCACGCGATGAGCCGGCGACACCTGGCCGAGGTCCGGGAACTTCTTGTGCGTACCGTGCTCGTCCGCAATCCCTTCGTACAAAGCGATTGCGTGCTCGAGACGGGATCGCGCAGTGTCGGACGGTTCCGCGTCCAGCGCGGCCGCCAGGTGGTCGATGCGTTCGAGCATCTCGAGCCGGTGCGTCTGCGCGACGCGGTCCGTGGTCGTGAGGTTGTCGACGTACGCGCGCTCAGCGGCGGCCCGCACGCGGTCCGTGTACTCGTCCGCGCGGACCTCCGTCGGCGACGAGAGGAAGGTGTCGCGCAGTTGCTGGATCTGGTCGAGCAACTGGGCGACGAGGTACTTGCCGATCGCCGCCTGCCGGTTCAGGTCGCTTCGGTCGATCGTCTGCTTCGCGAGGTCGGCCGCGTTCACCTCCTTCCGGTGCAGCTCAGCGCGCCGGAACAGCATCCGCGCGACCGGCGTACCGGTCACGCCGCCCACCGCGCCCGCCAGCGTGACGACCACGCTCACCGTGTCGAGGTCGAAGACCTGATCCAGGACGAGCACGCCACCCGCGGCACCGATCGCCGCGAACGCGACCTGCTGCAGATACACCCAGTACTTCGACTGCCCGGGCGGCCGCGCGCCCTCCGGCAACTGCGGCGCGGTCGGGAACGTCGCGCGGTCCGCGATCCGATCGGCGAGGTCGACGCCTCGGTGCGCAGCCGCCAACTGATGGAGTTCGCGGAGCGCGGTGTCGACCTGCTGCAACTGATCCGTGAGTACGTCGACCAGCGCCTGGCCGCGGACGGCGTCGCGCTCGGCCTGATCCCAGAACTTCTGCGCGTCACTGGCCCGCTCCTCGAGGTTGACGAAGATCTTGTCGCCGACCGCGCCCAGCAACAGACCGGTGACCGCCGGGCCGACCGCGTTCACCAGTGCCTGGGTTACCGCGTCCAGGTGTTGCGTCGGGGCCGGGTTCTGCGTCGGGGCCTGGTTCTGGGTCGCGGCGAGGTGGCTGAGGAGGCGGCGGGCCGCGGCCGTGACGTTGTCGATCGCCTGGGCGCCCGCCTGGATGCCGAATCCCGGCGTACCGGGTGATTCGTAGGTCTCGGGTTCGGTGGTCGCGCGCGGTGCGGTGGGCGTGGTGCCGGTGAGGAGGGCGTGGAGGTCGGCGATGTGGGTGCGGTAGTCCTGGAGGAGGTCGACGAGCTGGTTCTGCAGGGCTTTCGGGTCGGCGAGCTGGTTGAGGACGGTGCTGTTCACGCGGCCGAGACGGAAGTCGAACTTCTTCATGTCGACAAGTCGCTCGGCCAGGGACTTGGCGACTGCCGACATGCCGATCACGACGACGGCGGACATCGCGGGGATGCCGGAGATCGTGAGTGCCGCGGCGGTGCCGGACGCGGCGAGGAGAGGTACGGCGTGGCGGACCAGGTAGTGCGCCTGTTGTGTTGCTCGGGGCATCTTGGCTTGGTCCAGCGGGGCCGCTGGGGCGCCGTCGAGGAGGCCGGTCATGCCGGGGTAGCGGCGGTTGCGGACTTCGCGGTCGGCGTCGTACGCGGGTTGTCTGCCGGTTTCCTTGCGGCCGTCCAGCCAGCGTTCGGTGAGGGCGCCGACGAGGGAGTTGACGATGGTCGGTACGGAGAGGGCGATGCCGGTGACGGCGCTGCCGGTGGCGACGTAGCCGGCTGATCCGATCAGTACGGCCGAGAGGACGGAGCCGCGGACGGCCTTCACGACGTACGCGCGGGATGGGACGCGGTCGTCCTTCGGTGAGCGGCGGTCAGCGAAACGTTGCGCGATCGCGCTGTCGTCGGGGGTGAGGAGGGTGTGGAGGAGGTCGGAGTTGGGTTGCTCGGTGCCTAGGCTCATGGAGGCGATCAGGCTCGCCATCAGGCCGCGGAGGTGGCGGCGGCGGGTCATCGAGGCGGAGGCGTCGTGTTCGGCTGCCAGAGCGCGGGTCCCGGCGAGGGCACCGTGGTCCTCGGCCTTCAGGAGCGGGTCGTGCGCTGGATCGCTGTCGGGGCGGAGGGTGGGGTGCTCGTCGGCGGCTGCCAGTTGGGCGGGCGTTGGGTCGAGGGTGGCGGCGGCGGTCTCTGCCAGGACGCGCGCTGCCACGGCTGAGGCTTCCGCGAGGGACATACGGTCGGAGAACGTCACCTCGGCGGGGGCATTCGGCACGGCGACGTACTGCGCGACTGTTGTCGCGTCGAGTGGCCCTACCCGCACCTGCAGGACGAAGGTGCGGCCGTCTGCTCGCGTCACCTCGTACCGGCTCGCCCCCACCTGCACCACATCAACCACACCCGCTGCCTGCTGTACGTCCGCACTCAGAACAGCCCGACCAACCTCCACCCCCACCAACAACCACCCAGGCAGGAACCTGTCGCCCCGTCCAACAACCTCGCCCTCCACCGGCCCCACCCGCCCGGTGCTTGCCCCGTCCCCGAGTACCGCTCCACGTCGTCCGACGACGTGCTGCGCTTCGGATGCGGCTGCACGCTCAGTTGCTCGATCAGCAGTGGAGGCGGCCGACGTCCGCTCGGAGGCCGGGTGTGTGGCTGAGTTCGGGTGTGCGGCGGGGGTCCCGTGCGTGGTGGGAGTCGCGTGCGTGGTGGGTGTTGGGCGTGTGGTGGGGGTGGGGTTTGGTTGAGTGGATTGGTGGGTGGGGGTGCGGGCTACGGATGGGCGTAGGTGGGTTGCGAGGGTGGGGATGGGGGCTTGGCGGTGGGTTACTGATTCGCCGGTGGTGGGATCGTGGACTTGAGCGGTTGCCTCTAGCAACTTTGTGGTGGGGTTGGTTGTGAAGGTCAGGTCGACTTCCAGGCCTCGGCGTACGGCGTGTTCGATTGCGTCTTCCAGCCGCAGGAAGGCGTGCCAGGGGACGTGGGCGTCGGCGGGCAGTACCGCGCCGTTCTGGAAGAGGGACCAGCCGGGGACCCTTCCCTGTAGGCGTGGGCCGGGGTGCTGGGTTGCGTTCGGTTGGGGGTGGACTTCGCGGATTCGGAGTACCTGGTCGCCGTGCTCGTTGACGAAGAGCTCGTTGCGGCCCCAGGTGGACGGGGTCAGGTTGGGGTGACCAGTACTGTTCCCGGTTGCAGGAGTTGGGCGTGCTTGCGGTTCAGGATCAGGGTTACCTTGCGAGTCTCCGGGCTGGTTCCTTCGAAAGAGTGGAGTTCTATGCCCTGGACCTGGATTGTCTGGGTTGTGCCTTCGATCTGCAGGATCGTTCCGGTCTGGATCGTGCCGCTCTGCAGTTCGCCCGGGACCAGTAGGCTGCCCCGGCTCGCCAGGTCGAACGTCGACTCGATCGTGAACTTGATCGCGGTCATGCGCTCTCAACCTTTCCAGTGCGGGTGCTTCGCTCGCGTAGGCCTCGTCTTCGAGGTGCTTGAGGTTTTCGGTGTCGACGTCGGCGCCGGAGCGGAGCTGGTCCGTGTGCGTCTTCTCGTGGGCCAAGGTCGCTACCAGCGTCTCACGATCGGCGAAGGCTGCTGGGCCCAGGCGGATCTGTGCGCCGCCGAGCTCGGCGGGGGTGCAGGCGCAGGCGCCTTGGCAGTCGAGGTAGCGGATCTCGTCGGACTCTGTGACTACGACGACCTCGATTTCGGTGAGATCGATGCCGGCTGCCGCGGCGGCTTCGGCGATCGTCTCGGCCGTGCGGTCCAGGCCGCCACCGTTGTCGACCACGTCCTGGTTGGAACGCTCGGAGCCTCGCGAGTACAGGGTGTGGGCGTGCTGGGCGGTGGTCGCCTCGTGGGGTGTGGCCGGTGCTCTCTCTTGGGGGGTGGTCGGTGTCGCGTCGATGGGTGACGTTCGCGACGGGTCGTGCTGTGACGCCGGGGTCTGCTCGTCTGGTGAGGTCGGTGCGGGTTCGTGCTGTGCCGCCGGTGCCAGCTCGTGGGGTGTTGTCGACGGGGCGACTGATCGGGTGCGGGTGGGACGGGGTGCGGGTGCTTCGGCGGGCGTCGTGGGTGCGGGGACGGGGACTGGTGCGGCTGTTGGTGCGTACGCCGTCGCAGTGGGGGAGGTGGTTTCGGTGGGAGTTGCGGCGACGTTGGGGGCGGCGTCGGGCGTGGGGGTGGTGGCCGGATCACCTGTCACGGCGGGTCCTTGGTCACCCGAGGTGTCCGCCGCGCGCGGTGCTGGTCTGCCGTTGTTCGAGGCACCGTCGACCGTCGCGTTCCCGGTGGTGTTCGCCGTCGTGCTCGTGGTGGGGGTCGTGGCGGTGTTTGTTGTGGTGTTCGCGGTTGGGGTGGCGTTCGTGGTGGGTGAGCTGTTGGTGGGGTTGGTCGTGGTTGGTGAGGTTGTTGTGGAGGCAGGCTGCTGAGGTGTGCTCTGGGTGGGGGTTTGGGTGGCCGTGGGTTGGGCTGTGGCGAACTGGGTGGCGGGTGGTTGGGCGGTCGCTGGTTGGGCGGTGGAGGCGTGTGTGGGTGTTGGGGCGGCGGTTGTTGGTTGGAGGGTGTTGGTTGAGGCGGGATCCGCGCCGGGGGTCTGTTGGGCGTCGGAGGCTTGCTGGTGGGCGGACGGTTGTTCGTCCGGCGCTTGTTGGTGGTTGGGGGTCTCTTGATCGGCGGGGTTTTGGTGGTCTTCGGGTTGGGTTGTGCGTTGGGGTTGGTGGGATTCGGAGGTGGTGTTGTGGGAGGGGGATGTGTTGTGGGCGGTTGAGCTGGTGACAGCACCACCCGTGCTCGTACCGCTTGAGGTTGCAGCTCCTGAACCAGATGTTCCAGCAGTCGACGTACCTGCGCCTGGGGTGCCTGTGGTCGATGGGTCTGGGGTGGGGGTTGGGTTGGTGGGGGGTGTGTGGGGTGGGTCGGGGGTGTAGGGCGGGAGGCCTCGGATTTCTCGGGACCAGTCTCGGGTGGATTGGCCGGCTATGTCGCCGGTGTGGACGGCGGCTATTCGGCCGGCGCCGAGTACGCCGGCGTTGAAGCCGCCGGTGACTATGGCGTGGGCGTATTCGGCGGGGTTGACCAGCTGTTGCCAGTTGCCGTCGGCGATGGATTGGGCGGCGCTGCTGGTGATGGGGGACGAGATGCCGTTGACGACGAAGGCGTGACCGCTGTGTTCGAGGAGGTCTTTGCCGCGGCCGCGGATTCGGAGGAGGTCGGCGGCGCGGCCGGCGGGGGCCGAGCCGAGGCGGCCGAGGGGGCTGAGTTTGCGGCCCAGGGGTTCGCCCATGATCCCGGCGCCGCCGGCGACCAGGACCTGGCCCCAGTTCATGCCGTCGGGGCGGTAGCCGCGTTGGATGTCGAGTTGCTGGCCGATGACCTCGGTCACGCTTTCGTCGACGAACTCCTTCATCAGTTCGCCGCCGAGGCGTCGCAGCGCGGTGGAACCGGCGATTTCGGCGCCGTGTCCCATCAGGCCGGCGGCACTGCGGATCAAGGCCGCGAACCGCTGCACCAGCATTCTCGCCAGCTGCCAGCGGATCAAGTCGCCGGCCCCGGGCGGCAGCGCGAAGGTCGCCGCGAAGAAGACCGCGTTCATGATGAGTTCGGAGTAGATCTGGTCCTTGATCTGTGCGACGGTCTGCGCCAGGTTCCAGCACATCTGCGCGACCTGGCCGAACGAGTCGGCCGCCGAGGCGTATCCGTCGGCGCCGAGGTTGCGGGCGATGTTCTGGTGGTACAGCAGGCCGGTGGCGTCCTTCCACACGCCGGGCAGCTGGTTGTTCTGGCCGGACGCCGCGGTGATCGTGTCGCGCATCGCGACGTCGAGGCGGTGCCAGTTGTCGCCCATCCGCCGGGCCGCGTCCTCGTCGGTCCGCGGCCAGATGTTCGTGTCACTGAACTTCTGCAGCCAGTCCCACAGCGGGCCGGTGGGCTCGGGAATCACTCGAGCCTGCGCAACCGGTCGGTCTGCTGGTGGGTCAGCTCCATGTAGTGCATCACGATCTTGTTGCCGTTGGCCCCCATTGCCTGGAAGTTGCCTTGCGCGCCCTCCGCGACCTTTTCCAACTGGGGCTTGGCGGCGTTGTACTGCTGCCGGAACGCAGCACTCAGGTCGTCCATCCCGGTCCCGACCTTGGCCTCGTCGGCGGCGAGCGCGGGTGCGGCGGCGGCCCAGGCGGCGCCGATGATCTTGCCGGCGTCGGCGATCCCGCTGACGGCCGCGTTCGCCTCCGCCGGGTACATGTCGATGTCGCCGGTCGCGCCGGTGCTGATCGGGTGCGGTGCCTCGCTCATCGCGCTGCCTCCAGCTTGTTCAGGAGCGGGCCGAACGCCAGCCCCTCGGCCTCCGGACCGGCGCCGACGAGTTCCCGGCGTACCTTGTCCTGCGCCTCCTGGTACGCCGAGTTCACCGTCGCGCGGATCTGTTCCGCGAGCGCGGTCGCGTCCTGGCGGCGGAAGATCCGCGGGTCGAGGTCGAGCTCGACGAGTTCGCCGTACACGCCGACTGTCGCCTCGATCAGGCCGTCCGGCGACTCCGCCGTACCGGTGGTGTCGGCGACCGCGGCGCGGATCCGCAGGGCCTCGCGGTTCAGTTCCTCGAGCTGTCCGAGGCGTGCCTCGTCGCCGACGCGGTCGTTGTCACGCGAGCTCATCGTGCCTCCCTCAGCCGGAACCTGATTGCAGTTTCCGGCGCCCCGAGCAGGCCCGGACCCGGTTGACCTCTTCCGGCCATCGGCGGCTGTACGCCGGTCCGCGACCGCAGGCTCGTACCCGTGAAGACCAGACGGATCGGGGCCGTACTCGCGGCCGGCGCCCTTTTACTGGGCCTCGGCGCCCAGCCCGCACTCGCGGCGCCGCCGAAGGGCGCCTGCCAGAACCCGGAGCCGGCGCACCCCGTCGTCCACCTGCTGCCGTGGGCGCAGCAGCTGCTGATGCCGCAGCGCTCCTGGCCGTTCAGCAACGGCAGCGGCGTCACGGTCGCGGTGATCGACTCCGGCGTGGATGCCGACCACCCGCAGCTGCATCGCCCCGGGAAAGTCCTCCCAGGTCGCGACTTCTACCTGGTCGGCAAACTCCCCGGCAACTACGACTGCGTCTCGCACGGTACGGGCGTGGCCGGCATCATCGCCGCCGACGGCAAGCCCGGGATCGGCTTCCAGGGCGTCGCGCCGGGCGCCAAGATCCTCCCGGTCCGGGTCAGCGAACGCGAGGCCGACAACAACGGCAACACCGAGCTGATCGACCCGCTGATCCTTGCCAAGGGCATCCGGTACGCCGTGGACGCCGGCGCGCGGGTGATCAACCTGTCGGTGTCCGGCGACCAGGACCAGAAGCCCGTCCGGCAGGCGATCGCGTACGCGGTCCGCAAGGACGTCGTCGTGGTCGCTGCCGTGGGCAACCGTCAGGGCCTCGACGACGGACAGCTCCCGTCGTACCCGGCGTCGTACCCGGGCGTGATCGGCGTCGGCGCGATCGACAACACCGGCGCCCGCCTGAACGCCTCGCAGGTCGGCCCGTACGTCGACCTGGTCGCGCCCGGCGCCGGCGTCCTCAGCACCACCCGCGTCGCCGGTCACGCCTACGACGACGGCACCAGCTTCGCCGCCCCGTTCGTGTCCGGTACGGCGGCCCTGGTCCGCGCCGCGTGGCCGAAGCTGACCGCCGCCCAGGTCGCGCAACGCCTGCTGGCGACGGCGACTCCGGCCCGCGGTGGCCGGGACAGCATGGAGTACGGCGCCGGCATCGTCGATCCGTACCGCGCGGTGACGGAAGCAATGGCGGGTGCCGGCCGCGCCCTGCCCGCGGCTCACGTCGTACCGCCCGACCAGCAGCAGCTCGCGATCGCCGCCTGGTGGCGCGCCCGCGGCCTGGAGGCTCGGACCGTCGCGATGCTCGCCGCCGGCGCGATGACCACGATCCTGTTGCTCAGCTGGCTGGTCGTCACCGGCCACCGCCGCCGCTGGGCGGCCGCGCGCTCGAAGACCTCGTCGTCCCCGAGGCCCGCGCCGGATCTCCCGCCGGACTTCCTCTTCACGCGCTGAAGAAGCCCCGGCCGCCGGCGGCCGGGGCTTCTCGTGGTGCTGCCCGTCAGACCCGCAGGCTGGCGGCGATCGCGGAGGTGGTGGCCAGCGTCGACTGGCCGTCCGCCGCGCACTGGTCGACGACGCTGCCGCGGTTCATCAGGTCGGTCCCGTGGGCGTGCGCCTCGTTGACCATCTTGGTGACGTTGGCGAAGTACTCGTCGAAGTCCCGGCTCACCCAGGCGTTCTCGGGCTGCAGCGCCGCGGCGACGCCCTGGTGGTCGGTCGCATCGGTCATGTAGTTCTGACCGATGTTCTTGTAGCCCTGGGCGGCGTCCATCATGCCGCCGAACTGCTGGAAGATCTCAGCCATCGATGCGTTCCTCTCTGTCCCGTGCCGCGTCAGGCCGTCGGCATGTTGACGGTCGTCAGCGAGTGCACGTTGTTCATGCTCAACTGGCCGTAGTGGTTGGTGATCTGGCTGACCCCGTCGGAGTGCATCTGGGCCTGTGTCTGGCCCTTCAGGTGCGCCGCCTGCCGCCAGTTCTCGTGGCCCTGCACGTTCACCTGCGAGGCCTCACCACGGAACGACGCCGTCGAGAGGTCCATGGTGTTCGACTCGGACCGGCCGATCTTCTCGCCGACCGAGTCGGCGAACATCGCGGTCTGGTTGGCATGGTGCGCCATCGGGTCGGTCAGACCCTGGATGAACATCCCGGACATCACTGTCTCCTTCCTTCATGGATGTGTCAGCCACAAGCTAGGTTTCGGCCGCCGCCGCCCGGCCCCGGCGACACCTTCCTGCCATCCGGCTCCGGCCTCGCTCCGGCGGCGTGAAGATCGCAGCGGACAGCCGAAAGGGTTGGTGGTGCGAGATGGCGACGATGATGGTCCGGCGGCCGATGCGACGGCCCGCTCCGGAGCTCCCCAGCGGCGAACTGTTGCTGGAGGCACCGCCCGAGGTGCCGGAGCCGGGCGGCCGGCAGTGGACGCAGATGTTGATGGTGCTGCCCATGGTCGCGATGATGGGCGCGATGCTGCTGCTGTACTCGAGCAGCATCGTGAACGGGCTGCGGTACGTGATCTTCGGCCTGTTCGGGCTCGCGATGGTCGGCATGATCCTGATGTCGGTGCTCAGTCGCAGCGGCGCCGGCAAGGCCGAGATGGGCCAGGCGCGCCGGACGTACCTGCGGCATCTCGCCCAGCAGCGGCTTCGGCTGGGCCGGTCGATCGGCCAGCAGCGCGATGCACTCGCGTACCTGCACCCGGAACCGGAGTCGTTGTGGGCGTTGGCCGGCAGCTATCGCCTCTGGGAACGCCGCCAGGACGACCCGGACTTCGGCGCGACCCGGATCGGCGTCGGCCCGCAGCACCCGTCGACCACCGTCGTACCGCCGGACACGCAGCCGCTCGAACGCCTGGAGCCGCTGTCCGCGTTGGCGTTGCGCCGTTTCGTCTCGACGTACGCCGCTGTGCCCGGGCTGCCGTTGGCGATCGCGGTGACCGGCTTCGGGCGGATCTACCTGCCCGGCGACCGGGGCCGCTCCGTCGCGCTGGTCCGGGCGATGATCGCCCAACTCGTCACGCTGCAGGCGCCCGACAACCTCCGGATCGCCGTCTGTACGTCGAACCGCGACGAGTGGGACTGGGCGAAGTGGTTGCCGCACGCCCTGCATCCGGAGCGCGGTGACGCCCTCGGTCCGCTGCGGCTGATCGCCCCGTCGGTGACCGCGATCGAGGCGATGCTGGACGACGTACTGACGAACCGGCCGCGGTTCGACCCGGACGTCGCGGGGCGGGTGTCAGGGCCGCACCTGGTCGTGATCCTGGACGGCGGCGAGGTCGACGGCTCGGATCATCTTCTGGTCGGGGCGGGACTCGAAGGCGTCACGGTGCTGGACCTGACGATGACGCCGCCGCGGGCAATCGACTCGACCGCGATCAGCCTCGACGTCGATGCCGACGGCAATCTCTCGGCGGAGACGATGGAGGGCGAGGAGCGGCTGGGGTTCGCCGACGGGCTGGACGTCGCGACGCTGGAGGGTCTGGCCCGGCAGCTCGCGCCGTTGCGGTTGACGGCCGGTTCCCAGGGCGATGCGCCGCTGAGCGCGGACCTCGGGCTGGCGGAGTTGCTCGATCTCGGCGACCCGTACGACTTCGACCCGAACGACACCTGGTTGCCGCGGCCGAGCCGGGACCGGCTGCGGGTGAAGTTCGGGCTGCGCGCGGACGGGCAGCCGATCGAGCTGGACCTGAAGGAGTCCGCGCAGGAGGGCATGGGCCCGCACGGCCTGCTGATCGGCGCGACCGGCTCCGGCAAGAGCGAACTGCTCCGCACGCTGGTCCTCGCGCTGGCGATCACACATCCGCCGCGGTCGCTGAACTTCGCGCTCGTCGACTTTAAGGGTGGCGCCACGTTCACCCGGCTGGACAAGCTCCCGCACACCAGCGCGGTGATCACGAACCTTGCCGAGGAGCTGCATCTCGTCGACCGGATGACGGACGCGATCAACGGTGAGCTGCTCCGGCGCCAGGAGCTGTTGCGGGCCGCAGGCAACTTCTCCTCGCTGCGCGACTACGAGAAGGCCCGCGCCGCCGGTGCTCCGCTGGAGGAGGTGCCGACGCTGCTCGTGATCTGCGACGAGTTCAGCGAGCTGCTGACCGCGCGGCCGGACTTCATCGACATGTTCGTCCAGATCGGGCGGGTCGGGCGGTCGCTCGGCGTACATCTTTTGCTTGCGAGCCAGCGCCTGGAGGAAGGCCGGTTGCGCGGGCTCGAGACGCACCTGTCGTACCGGATCGGGCTGCGGACGTTCTCCGATATCGACAGCCGGACCGTGCTCGGCGTGAACGACGCGTTCCAGTTGCCGAGGGCACCGGGTCACGGGTTCCTCCGGGTCGGCACGGACCCGATGGACCGGTTCCGTTCGGCGTACGTCTCCGGCGTCCACCGGCGCCCGTCGGCGAACGGTCTCCCGGTGGCGCCGGACAACTCGATCGAGCTGCTCGACTACTCCAGCGGGTACGTCGCGCCCGCGGTCGCCGAGGAGGAAGAGGAGAACCCGGATCCGGACGGCGCGTTCGACGAGACCGTCGGCGAGACGCTGCTGGACATCCTCGTCGACCGCTTCGACGGCAAGGGCCGGCCCGCGCACCAGATCTGGCTGCCGCCGCTCGACCAGCCGCCCGCACTCGGCGACGTACTGCGCAGCGCCGGCGATCTGGTCCGCCCGCACAGCCTGACCACGGTCGCCGGGATCGTGGACCGGCCGCTTGACCAGCGCCGCGATCCGCTGTTGCTCGACCTGTCGGCGGGCGGCGGTCACGTCGCGGTCGCGGGCGCCCCGCAGAGCGGCAAGAGCACCACGCTGGCGGCTGTCCTGACCGGGCTGGCGCTCACACACACGCCCGAGGAGGTGCAGTTCTACTGCTTCGACTTCGGCGGCGGCGTGCTCTCCGCGCTGCGCGACCTGCCGCACGTCGGCGGTATCGCGGGCCGCCAGGACACCAACGCGGTACGGCGTACCGTGATCGAGCTGCTCGGGATCATCGCCGAACGCGAGAAGGCCTTCGCCGCGGCCGGGATCGACAGCATGCAGACGTACCGCGAGCGGCGCCGCCGGGGCGAGGCCGGCGATTCGCCGTACGGCGACGTGTTCCTGGTCGTCGACGGCTGGCAGACGATCCGCAACGACTACGAGGACCTGGAGCAGGCGCTCGGCGACATCGCGACCCGCGGTCTCGCGTACGGCGTCCACCTGGTGATCAGCGTTGCCCGTTGGTTCGACCTACGGAACCAGATCCGCGACCTGTGCGGCACCAAGCTCGAACTCCGGCTGGGCGACCCGATCGACTCGCTGATCGACCGACGGTGCGCGATCCTGGTCCCCGAGCACTCCCCCGGCCGCGGCATGACGACCGGCAAGCACCACTTCCTGATCGCGGCGCCGCGGCTGCAGGACGGTACCGAACGGGTCGCCACCGGGCTCGCCGAACTGGTTGCCACGATCAACGAGGCGTGGCCGGGCGCGCAGGCACCGCAGGTCCGGCTGCTGCCCGGCGACGTCGCGTACGAGACCGTCGACGGGGCGAGCTCGCGCGAGCAGGGCTTCGCGGTCGGTGTCGCCGAGAGCACGCTGGCGCCGGTCCTGCTCGACCCGATCGCGAACCCGACGTTCATCCTGCTCGGCGACACCGGCTCCGGGAAGTCCGGCTTCCTGCGGACGCTGGCTTCGCGGATCCGGGAGACGCATACGCCGGACGAGGCGCGGATCGTCGTCGTCGACCACCGGCGCAGCCTGATCGGCGGCGTCGAGAGCGACCACCTGCTCGGGTACGGCATGAACCACCAGGCGAGCGCCGAGCTGATCGCCGGGCTGGCGAACATCCTGCAGGAACGCGTGCCAGGTCCGGACGTGACGCCGCAGCAGCTCCGGGACCGGTCCTGGTGGAGCGGGCCGGACATCTTCGTCCTGATCGACGACTACGACATGGTCGCGTCCTCGGAGAACCACCCGTTGATGCCGCTGCTGCCGTTCATCCCGCAGGCGTCCGACCTCGGGCTGCGGATCTTCGTCGCCCGCCGGACCGGCGGCGCGATGCGCGGCCTGTTCGAGCCGGTGCTGGCCCGGATGCGGGACGTCGGCTCCCCCGGCCTGCTGCTGTCCGGCAGCCGCGAGGAAGGCCCGCTGCTCGGCGGCGTCCGCGCCCAGCCGATGCCACCCGGCCGCGGCTGGCTGATCAGCCGCCAGGGCACGAACCAGCTGATCCAGCTCACCAACCCCCCGACGGACGATCGCCAGGTCGTCTGACCATCCAGAAGGAGGATCATCCATGGCAGCCGACAACAGCGGCGGAGACGTCGTCCACGTCCAGGACGTCGACGCCCTCGACACATCCGCATCCGAACTAGGAACGGTGGCCGGCACCTTCCACGACGGCCTGGCGTCCGCGGGCGCGAAGGCCGGTGCCGCGGGCGCCGCCGGCGGGACCGCCGAGAGTCAGGTGTTCATGCAGCAACAGCAGCAGGCACACGATCTGCTGGCGCAGTTCATGACCAAGACCGCGGGCGGTCTGGAGGGCTACCACGGCGCGGCCCAGCAGCTGTCCAACGAGCATCACGGCCTGGTCCATCTCACCCGCAGCCGGCTGCAGACCCTGCTCCGGCCGCACGACGGGGCGGTCCCCAACGACCGGGCCTTCACCGTTCACCCAGCCGGAGGGAACTGACATGCCGACGGACTACGGAGCCGGCGCGATCGGGGCGCAGACCGTTGAACAGCTGCAGGCGGTGATGAACGACATCGCCGCGAAGGCCCAGGCCGACGCGGGCCTGCGCCCGTCGCTGCAGCAGGCCGCGGAGATGTGGCAGGCGTCGTACGACACGCTCAACAACACGGCGCAGACCTTCCGGGCGGCGAACAACAAGCTCATGTCGAACTGGCTGAGCCCGGCACCGGTCGCGGTCTACAAGGACGCCGCCGAGGCGTCGACGAACTCGCTGACGAACGCCGCGACCGCGATCATCGGCGGTGCCGGCGGTGGTGAGTCGATCCCGGTGATGCTGACCGGGCTCGCGACCTATATCGGGCAGGTGGCCACGGCGACCGCGGCGGCCAAGGAGGCGCTGGACAAGGCGGTCGAGACGTTCAGCCAGGACGTCGGCGCGCAGCTGCTGGAGAAGCTGTTCGTGGACATCAACCGTCCGACGGTGGTCCAGGCCGGGGCGCAGTTGAGTGCGTTGGCGGCGGAGTACGAGCGGGTCGGGCCGCAGATCGTCGGGTCGGCTCAGAGCATGCAGTGGAAGGGCCCTGGCGCCGGCAACACGTTGCCTGCTGGTACGCCGGCCGGGTCCGGGAACCAGGGTGGTTCGCCGGGTGGGGGCCAGGGCGGTCAGCAGGGCGGGCAAGGTGATCAGCAGGGTGGTGCCGGGCAGGATCAGCAGGGTGGCGATCAGGCCGGGCAGCAGGGTGACCAGCAGGGTGGTCAGAGCGGTGGGGATCAGCAGGGGCAGGTTCCCGGTAGTGACGTGCCGGGTAGCCAGGTGCCGGGGAGCCAAGTGCCTGGGACCGGGCTCGCCGGGTTGCCGACGTTGCCGAAGGCGCCGTTGGTGCCGCCGTCGCTGGAGCAGTTCGCGCCGCCGAACGTTCCGATGACGCCGACCACTCCGGCCGCCAGTCTCCCGGTCGGCGGCCTGCCGCTGCCGGGTGTCGGCGGCGGTCGCGGGATCGGCGGTGGTGGGCTCGGCGGCGGCCTGGGTGGCGGGATCGGTGGCGGTGTCGGCGGTGGGATCGGGCACGGGAAGTCCGACCTCCCGAAGGCCGGAGTGGTCGGCCTGAACGGCGACAAGCAGATCGCGCGCGCCGGCGAACAGCTCACCCCGCAGTCAGCGCCGACCGGCGGCCGGGCTCCCGGTTCACCGACCGGCAGCGGTCTCGCCGGTACGCCGGGTTCCGGCGCGGGCGGCGGTGGCGGCGTACCGCCGATGATGCCGCCGGGCGCAGGTGCCGCCGGGATGGGCGGTGGCGGTCGCAGCAGTACGTCCGGTACGGCGGGAACGATCCGCCCGGCCGCCCGGAAGCGGGACCGGCAGAGCGAGGAGACCCCCGGCGTACCGACCGGGCTGCGCGGGAAGGCCGGCAAGGACCTGCCGGGTGCGTTCCCGGTGGCACCGGCGAACACTCGGCGCCGGCAGGAGAAGGCGCCGGTCGAGACCCTCCAGCTCCTCGACGAGGACCTCTGGAAGGTCGAGGACACCGACACCGCACCGCAGCGCCACTACGCGAACTGATCCGCAACAACGGAAGGGCCCGGCTCGTGACGAGCCGGGCCCTTCTCTCAGTTGGTGGGTCGCAGCGCGGCCGTCGGGTTGAGCGCGGGACCTTGCGGCACGCGGGCGATCAGCGCGGCCGGGATCGGCACCGGGTCCACGTTGTCGTACCCCAGCGCCGACAACACCTTCGGGTCCGACAGCGAGTACGCCCGGCCGAGGTCGGTGACCAGTACGACGGTCCCGGACGGCGCCTGGTCGGACTGGCGCGCCTCGACGACCGCGGCGGTACCGGGCGTGACGACGATCCGGTCCGCGAGCGCCGTACCGGCCTTGCCGCGTTTGACGGTCTCGGTCATCACGTCGCGCGCGGGCATCGCCGGGTCGATCGCGACCGTGGGCAGTTCGGCGCCCGGCGCAAACGTCGCGCAGACCGTCCCGAGCCCGTCCCGCGGCGCCACGAACGTCGGCCGGCTCCGCGGCGCACGGCCCTCCTCGGCCGTGTTCGGCGGCTGCGCGGACTGGCCCACGGACAGCAGGCTCAGCTCGATCGCGGTCGGCGCCTTCCCGCCGTACGCCGCCTGCATCGGCCGGTACGCACGCTGGATGTCGAACTGCAGGTCCGAGATCGGCAGCAGCGTGTTCTTGGTGGCGATGTAGTGCTGCGCGCCGCCGCCCGACGTCCGGACCACGAACAGCTGGCCGATCAGCGTCTTCGGCCGATCCGGTACGGCGGTGGACGGCAGGCCGATGCCCGCGAGCTTGATCGGCGCGATCGGCTGGCCGTCCGGCAGCGCCGCGACGAAGGCCGCACCGACCCGCGCCCACGGCTCGGACGCCAGCGCCAGGCCGACCGTGACCGTGTCGGACTTGGTGATCCGGTGCCGGTAGCCCTTGCTGATCAGGTACTGGTCACCGGTCTCGATCACCTCGACGAGCATCGCGGTGTCCGCCATCGCGGTACCGCCGGCCGGTTGCTGACCGACCATCAGCACGGACTCGCTGGTGTGTGCGCCGCTCGGGTCGATGGCCGGCTGCGAGCACAGCGACCAGCCGCCGGTCAGCAGCTTGTTTGCCGGTGGCAACGCGTCGGGCGCGTCCGGGATGCCGATCCGCGGGCCGCGCGGGACGCCGTTCAGCGATCGTTGGGACACCCGCCGGGTCTCACCCTTCTTGCCGAGGGCAAGGAGTGCGGAGACGTAGTTCGTGACCGGATGCAGGTGCCCGTCGAGGTACACGAACCGGGTGCCGGTCTCCTTCTCGACGATCACGCTGTCGCCCTTGCTCCAGGACTTGTTGCCACCCGGGACGACCATCCCGTACACGCCGACGACGGCCAGCGCCACGACCATGATCGCGACCGAGCCGAACGCCGCCGAGGTGGCGCGTTTGAACGGCGGCTGCTCCGGATCGGTCTCGCGGGTGACGAGCGCGGACACCATCCGCTGGACGGAGAACTGATGCGACTGCAGCTGGTCCTTCCTGGTCGCCATCTCAGCCTCCCCAGCCCCGGACGACGGCATACAGGCCGAGCACCGAGCAGGCGAGCGGGATCAGCGCCAGCGTGACCAGTACTTCGAGGATCTCGGCGTACCGGCTCAGATACGGGCTCGGGAGTTGGGCGCTGTACCGCAGGCCGCAGAAGATCGTCAGCGCCGCGAACAGCACCATCATGGGCACCACCAACGACACCTGGCCATTCGTTGCTGCGCTCAACGGGCCGAGGACCAGGCAGGCGATCCCCGTCAGCGCCGTACCGAGCAGCAGCAGGCGATGTTTCACGATCGGGTAGACCCTTGCCCGGAGCAAACACCCGAGCGTGATCAGCCCGGTCAGCACCGTGGCCGACGTACTGCGGTCCGTGGTCAGCAGTACGAGGCACACCGAGACGGTGATCGCGACGCCGGCCAGCATCCCGGTGAGCAGACCGTCGGCGCGGACGACCGCGCCGTACACGTGCCGCCGGGGCGGTTGCGGGTCGTCGCGGACCAGGTCGGCGGTGGTACGCGGCAGGATCGGCATCGGCAGCCGGCCGATCCGCAACGCCAACGGGCCGAGCAACGGCGAGAACGCGAACGCCGCGGCGCCGACGATCGCGGCGACGTCCGGGCCGTCGAGCGAGTCCGCCGTACCGATCCAGCCGGCGATCAGCTCGAGGAGCCCGGTGGCCATCGCGGCCGCGAACAACGTGCCGCTGTCCACGATCCCCAGGTAGCACGCGACCCCGGCGAGCAGCAGCGCCATCCCGGACGCCAGTACCTGCGGCGCACCGATCGCCGGCCAGGTCGCCGTACCGGCGAGCAACAGCCCGCCGCCGGCGCCCGCGAACGGCAACGCGAGCCCGCCGAGCAGTGCGCCCGCGCCGGAATCCCCGACGACACGGGCGAGTGTGACGCCGGCGGCGACCAGCAGCGCGGACATGAGCAGCAGCCAGGTCGCGGCATCGGCCCACGGCGCGCCCCGCCGCAGTACGACGGCCATCACGACGAGTACGGCGAGCGCCGCACCGGTGAGGCCCGCGATCCGGGTGTGCCGGGCGGACCACGGTACGCCGAGCTTGCCGGCGCCGGAGGCAACCGCGTCGACCAGGTCGTCGTACTCGAGCTCCGGCCAGTCGAGGCCGCGGGACACCAGGTGCAGGATCTCGCCGTCGCGGATCCGGTGCGAGCCGAGGGTGCGGCCGAGGTTCAGCTCGGTGCCGTCGGCGCGGCGTAGTACCCAGCCGCCGTCCGGTGCGCCTTGGTCGGCGAGGTGTTCGCCGGCCTTGGTGAGCAGGCCGGGGAGGACCTCGGCGATGGCTGCTTGTTCCGGCAGCGCCAGGTCGAGTCGGCGCTGCGGCGCCGCGACTGTCACCCGGACCAGACCTGTGATGTTCATGCTGCTCAGGGTCTCCGCGAGCGGCCCGCCGTGCGCGCCCGCGACAGGTTCCTGCCGTCGCGGACCGGAGTACTTCGGAGCGCCTTAGCGTGCTGTGCGTACCGGCCGATGTGGAGGAACCGTGAGTGATCGGGAGCTGCTGATCCCCGTGGGGCACGACCTGGGTGTCGTGTACTCCGGGCCCGACGAGCGGCGGCAGCAGGTGCGGGTGGGCGTCGAGGTGGCCGAGCTGCCGGACCAGGAGTTCGCGGTCTGGCTGCTGGCGCACGGGGTCGACGACCAGGACCATCCGACGCGGTCGTCGCTGACGGACCGGGCGGCGAAGCTCGGGCTGGATGCCGGCCAGGTCGTCGAACGGTTCCTGCGGGACGGGCTGCTGATGGCGGTCGACCCGGACGGCGACGGCGCGGTCGAGTTCGCCGAACGGCATCAGCTGTTCCCGTTGCTCCAAGGACTCGGGCCGGACCCGGAGCAGCCGTGGATGCAGACCGTCGGGTTGCTGAACCAGCCGGTCGCTCAGGTCTCTGCAGCCGTGTACGACGTCCTGATGTGGTCGCAGCTCGCGCCGGAGCTGTGGAGCGGATGCCACGATGCCGCGAAGGTCGCCGTACAGGCCGGTGTCACGACGGCCGCGGAGACGGATCCGCGGCAGGTGCTGGCCGGCGTACTCGGGCAGGTGCACGGGCTGCTCTGCGTCCGGGCGGCGTACTTCGACCGGCGGAGGCTCCGATGATCGTGTTCCCGATCGGCCACTACCACGGGATCCGCGACGACGAGCAGGTCGTCCGGGTCGGCTGGAGCCAGCACCGGCTGGACGCGGACGCGTTCGCGATCTGGGTCCTCGCGCATGGCGTACCCGAGGTGGGCAAGGGCGCGTGGACCGTTGACGACCTGCTCGTGCACGCGGAGAAGTCCGGCGTCGAGGAGCCGGCGGCGTACGTCGAACGGCTCGCCGACGCGGGACTGCTCGCGGTCGTCACGGACGCCCGGGAGTTCGCGCGCCGGTACCGGATGGACGTCATGTTCGTCGGGCTCGGGAACACGCCGGATCGCCTGGAGGGGCACGCGATCGGGATCCCCGGACTCGGCACGGCGGCCGTACTCGATCCGGAGAGCTACGAGTTGTGGCAGTGGGGGTCGGTAGCGCCGACGGTGTGGCACAGCTGCGAGGTCCGGGCGACGGTGTCGGCGGAGCCGTCGGCGCGGCCGGATCCGGAGGCGGCGCTGGCCGAGATCCTCGGGGACCTGCGATTCCTGGTGGCACGCGGTTGCGCGTACCTCGACGTGGCGGGGTGACAAGATGACGCTGATGGCCGAGATCTCGCCCGACACGCTGGTGCCGCGGGCCACCGGGCCGGTGGCCACGCTGTACCTGGTCGTGTCCCCGGGCGGGCGGACCGCGGCGTTGAAGGTGTACCCGCAGCCGCTCGACCGGCGCACGTACAACGGCATCGAGGTCGAGCAGTCCAAGCTGGCCGGGATGCGGTCCGCGCCGTCGATCGTCCGGGTCGAGTCGCTCGACGACCTGCCGGACGGGCGGACCGGGCTACGGATGGAGTTCTGCCCGCAGTCGCTGACCGACCTGGTCGCGAACGGGCCGCTGCCGATCGGCGACGTGATCGTGCTCGGGCAGATCCTCAGCTCGGTGCTCGCCGAGGCGCACGACCTCGGGCTGGTGCACGGCGGGGTCACGCCGGCCAACGTGCTCGAACGGTCCAGCGGGCAGCCCGCGCTGGCCGACTTCGGGATGGCGCTGCGGCTGCGGTTCCCGCGCGATCTGATGGGCGACGCGGCGTACACGGCGCCCGAGGTACTGCGGGACGGCGAGCTGTCCGAGGCGGCCGACGTGTACGGGCTGGGCGCCGTACTGTATCTGGCGTTGACCGGGCGGCCACCGTTCCCGGCGCGGACCGGTGAGCCGCCGGACGGCGTCGTACTGCGGGTGCTTCGGGAGCCGCCCGCGGAGGTGACGGGCCGGGACGTGCCGCCGGCGTTGTCGGGGCTGCTGCAGCGGATGCTCGCGAAGGAACCAGCCGCGCGGCCGGAGGCGGCGGAGCTGGTCCGCGAGTTCGAGGCCTTGCTGGCCGGGGCGCCGGTGGAGGACGACCTCGACTTCGACGACTTCCGGGACGAGCTCGCTGCCGGGCGGAGCGCGCCGCTCGCGGTGGTCGAGGCGCCGAAGGCGCGGAAGCCGAAAGTACGGAAGGCCAAGCCTGCCGGGAAGTCCCGCAAGCCGTTGCTGTTCGGCGCGGGCGCCGCGATCGCGCTGGTCGCCGTCGTACCCGTGGTGATCCGGCCGGGCAACGACGACGCCGCGGACCGGACCCCGGCGCCGCCGGTGACGGTCAGTACGCCGAGCCCGACCCTGGTCGAGCAGGCCGCGATCAAGCTGAACCCGCCGGTGGACAACGGTACGTCGGTGGTCCTGACCTGGTCGTACCCGAAGACGCTGACGTACGCCGTCATCGTCGCGGAACAGGGCGTCGCCGAGTCCCGGACCACGCCGCGCGGGCACCTGACGTCGATGACCGTACAGGTCAGCAGCGGGCTCAAGTACTGCTTCCTGATCCAGGGCACCGACGGCTCGCAGGTCTTCGAGAGCGCGCCGACGCCGATCCGGGGCGCCACCTGCGCGAAATGAACCTGGACACGGAGTAGACCGGTTCTGGACCGGGCTCACTTAACCTTGTCCGGTGAAGCCGATCCCGTTCCGCCCCCGGCGGCTCACCGAGGCGCTCCGTGGGCGTGGCCGGTCCGAGGCCACGCTCGCCGCCGTGGTGGCCGGCTGTGTCGCGCTGCTGAGCGTGGTCGTACTCACCGGAGCTGGTTCGCCGGACAACGGCGTCCAGTTCACGCAGTCCGGGCACTGGGTCTACAACAGCGTCGTCGGGAAGATTTTCCACCTGGACGGCTCGACCGGCCGGGTGGACGCCGAGACCGCCACCCGGAACCCGCAGCCCGGCGCGCAGGTCGTACAGACCGACAAGCAGGGGTACGTGCTGTCGCGGAACCGGATCGACCAGTTCGGCAAGTCCGACCTGACCGTGCTCGACCCGGTCACCCCGCCGGCCGCGAACGAACAGCCGGTCGGCCTCGAGACGTCCGGCGCGGCGTTCGCCGTGTACCGGCAGGCCGGGCGGGTGATCCGGTTCGGCGACAAGGAGACGATCGCGCTCCCGGGCGGGCCGCTCGACGATCCGGTCGTGACGTCCGACGGCACGCTGTGGGTACACCGGACCGGTCAGGGCGACCTGTGCCGGCTGCCGCTGTCCGCGGACCGGATGACCTGCCCGGCGACCGCGCCGAAGGGCCACAAGGGCGGGCTGACCGCGGTCGGGACCGGCGCGGTGTTCGTCGACCTGACCGCGGGCAAGGTGTACTCGCTGAGCGGCGACGGGATGGACGACAGGGCCGACCTCGGGAACCTCGACGTACCGGACGACGCGCTGGTCGCCGGGAACGACGTCGCCGGGCGGGTCGCGATCGTCGACCGCAACCACCATCGGCTGCACCTGGTCGACCTGGCGCACGCGGACAAGCCGACCAGTACGCCGATCCCGCAGGGCAGCTACGACAAGGTCGCCTCCTCCGGCGACGGTCTCGCGCTCCTCGACCGGAAGAACTCCAGCCTGCTCACGCTCGACCGCGACGGCCGCCAGGTCGGCGACCCCACCAAGCTCCCGAGCCGCCCGGCCGCGCCCGAAGCGAACCTCTACCGCGGCGACGACTCCCGTGTGTACGTCGAGAACGGGACCGGCGACCGGGTCGTCGTCGTGGACCACGACGGGCGGGCCGAACCGGTGGACGTCGGCCAAGGCGACAAACCGACTGTTACGCCCCCAAAGCTCACGCCTCCTCCGAAGATCACTCCGCCTAAGACCACACCTCCTCCGAAGCGAACCCCGCCGAAGACCACGCCCCCGAAGACAACCCCACCCAAACGCACCACGCCGCCCCGACGCACGACACCGCCCAAACCGACGACCCCGCCCAAGCGCACAACCCCGCCCGAACCCACTATTCCGCCCAAACGCACCACACCCCCGAAACGCACGACACCGCCCAAACCACCGGCGCGCGCCACCCGCCCCGGCGCACCCCTCAACGTCACCGCACGCATCATCGACGGCGGCGCAGTCGTCACCTGGGGCGCGGCAGCCGCCCACGGCGCGACCATCACGGCGTACCGCCTGACCTGGACCGGCGGATCCACAACCACCAAGGGCACAACCCGCTCGGTCCTGATCCCGACCCTCAAAACCAAAACGCCGTACACCTTCACGATCACCGCGGCCAACAGCGTCGGCGCGGGCCCTGCCGTCAAGTCCAACCAGGTCGAGCTGAAATGGACCCCCGCCGAGTCGCCCCGCGAACTGCTCGTCTCGAAGGACGGCACCACCGGCGCGCTGACCCTCGGCTGGATGGCCCCGACGATGGGCGACGGCACCTTCCTGCGGTACGAGGTCTCGATCGGCTCCCGCACCGCCCCGGTCCGCGCGCGGACAACCACCACCGAGGCCACGATCACGGGCCTCACCGACGGCAAGGCCTCCACGTTCTACGTCCGCGCGATCACCAAGGCGCCGGACGGCCAGGAGGTGATCGGCAAGTTCACCAGCCTGTCCGCGGCATCGATCGGCAAGGACACCCCGACCCAACGCGTAGTCGCTTCCCGCGGCAACGGCACGACGTACGGCACCGACTGCCAGCACCCCGAATGCGCCTACGTCCAGGTCCGGATCGAGAACCTCACCCCGAACACGACGTACGACATCAAGCCGTACACCTCCGACTGGGGCAACTTCAACCCCGGCTACAGCACCAAGACCGACGCGCAGGGCCAACTCCTCGTCCCCGACCAGTTCCCCTGCAGCGCCGTAGGCCAACTCACGTGGGTCACCGTCCAAGGCGCCGGCAAGACCTACACCTCCAACAAGTTCTTCTGGAAGTCGGGCTAGAGGTGCCCCCTCAACCCACCGCCGCTCGATCGCACGACGATCGACCACGCCGCCGGCAACGCGGAGGCCCTCCGCCGTGCCGCACGGCTCTCGTCCGGCCAGCTGACCTACCGCGTGACGCCCGGCGACACCTGGTCGTTCGAGCGCCCGGGCAACTCGGGGCGTCGCGAGCAGAAGCAGGTCACGACAGCAGCGCCGGACTCTGCTGCGAGGACGGGCTCACGCCGGTCACCACCGAACACCGATCAAAGCTGACCCACGGAGCACTCGAACCAGCTCCACACGAAGCCGCTCAACCCTGAGGAACAGGCCAAATCTGTGGATAACTAATCTCCTTGAAAATAAGGGGATCCAGCTTTGAAAACTGTCGGAGGCGGTGGCTAGAGTTTGTGCATGGACATTCTCGGCGGACGCTCAGTGGTTGCTCTAGGCAACCACGAGGTGCTGCCCGCCCTCGACCAGGTCGACGCCGAGATCACCCGCCTCCAAGCCCTCCGCCTCCAGCTCATCTCCCGCGCCGAAGAGTCCGGCCTCCCCCAAGAACTAGGCGCCCGCGACACCGTCGAACTCCTCACCCTCCGCCACCGCCGAGACCGCCCCGAAGCCTGGCGCGACGTCCGCCTGGCCCGCGCCCTCCCCAGGTACGGCGCCGTCGCCACAACCCTCGCCGAGGGAATCGACGCACCCGACGGCACCCGCCTCCTGCAAACCGCCCACGCGTCCGCGATCATCACCGAACTAGAACGCGTCCGTACCCGGGTCCCAGTAGAAGACCTGGACGTCGCCGAACAGCAACTGGTCAGCCTCGCGACCCACCTCACCCCCAAGGAACTCCGCACCGCCGCCAAACAACTCTGCAACCTCCTGGACTCCGACGGCCCCGAACCCGAAGAACAGAAGGCGTACGAGCGCGAGTCCCTCACTCTCACCACTGCGGAGAACGGCGTAAAGTTCCGCGGCTACCTAGCCAACGAAAACGCCGAACTGTTGCGCGCCGTCATCCACACCGGCGCCCGCCCCCACAGGACCGTGGACGGCGAACACGACCCGCGCGCCCGCGACAAACGCCAGGCCGACGCCCTCACCACAGCACTAACGGTCGCCTCGAACGCCTGGGACACAGACACCGTCAGCCACGGCGCGAAAGCCAACATCACCGTCACCATCGACCTCGACGACCTGAAGTCGGCCACCGCAAACGCCACCGGCCAAACCACCTACGGCGACGACCTCTCCGCCGCCACCATCCGCCGCCTGGCCTGCGACGCCAACGTCATCCCGCTCGTCCTCGGCTCCAATTCCGAACCCCTGGACGTCGGCCGCCGCGAACGCCTAGTCACCCGCGCAATGCGCCACGCCCTGATCGCCCGCGACCACGGCTGCGTAGTCTGCGCCGCCCCACCCGTCATGTGCGACGCCCACCACCTAACCTCCTGGCTCGACGGCGGCCCCACCGCCATCGACAACCTGGCATTGCTGTGCCGTCGCCACCACGTAGACCTCCACGCCGGCCGCTGGCTAATCACCATCACCAACGGCCACCCCCACGTAGCCCGCCCACCGTGGGCCACCCCCTCGCCTCCCACCCCCAACCCCACCCAGCCACAAGCCAACATTCCCCCAGAACCCCAACCACCAGACCCCAAACCCCCACACCTCACCCCAGCCGACACGCCACCACATCCAACCCTGGATCACGCTCCACCGCGCCCCACCCCAGGCAGCGATTCACCACCGCCCGCGCCGGCCGACACTTCACCACGGTCCGCGTCGGATCGCGCTCGTCCGCGATCCGACCTGGCTGCGGCTCAGACCGCCGGGCCGCAGAACGACTGGGTCGACCCGTGGGCGGGGACGGATGCGCCTGCAGCTCGTACGAGGGGAGTACGACCAAGCCGGTGGAAAGCCGACGAAGCCACCCTCGCCGAGGCAGCCCGCTTCGCGGTCTGGGGCGACACCACATCACCACGCCGATCAGAGCCCCGTGCCGGACCACCGCCGTTCGCCACCCTCTGACCGCAGCGATCGCAGGCGCCTGCGCAGCACCTCGCCCGCGGTCAGCACCGCCGTACGCCCGCACGCCAACTCTGTCAGCTGAAACACGCCGCCGAGCCGCACGAGAAGACCAGCGGCGCCGCGCTCTGCGCGCGGCGTACTCCCACAACCGGCATGCCATTCAGGACACACCACGCGGCGCATCGCGGCCAGCGGCACCCGGGCAGAACGCGGGCCGGGCAGAGCCTGGCCCGCGCGCAAGAGTTGCGTCCAGCAGAGTGGTGTACGGCGTGGTGGCTGGCCCGGGCGTGGACGTGGGTGCGGTCACCGCGTGATTCTTCGAGGAATCTCTCACAACCCACTCGAAGAGAAAGTTCACAGCGATGACCGCATCACCCAGTATCGACCCTGCCGAGTTCCTGCACGAGCACCTCGAGCAGGCCAGCCCGGATCTGCTCCGGGAACTGATGGAAGGGTTCATCAACACGTTGCTGTCCGCGGATGCCGACAGCGTGTGCGGTGCCGCGTTCGGGACGCGTGATCCGGGCCGGGTGAACTCCCGCAACGGGTACCGCCACCGCGAGCTCGACACCCGGGTCGGCACCCTGGACGTCGCGGTGCCCAAGCTGCGCGAAGGTTCGTACTTTCCGGACTGGTTGCTCGAGCGGCGCCGGCGGGCGGAGGCGGCGCTCACGAGCGTAGTGGCGACGTGCTACCTGCTCGGGGTGTCGACGCGGCGGATGGACCGGCTGGTGCAGTCGCTGGGCGTCACCGGGCTCTCGCGGTCGCAGGTGTCGGTGATGGCCCGGGATCTCGACGAGCTGGTCCGCGACTTCCGGGAACGGCCGCTGGACGAGGGCCCGTACACGTTCCTGGCCGCTGACGCGTTGACGATGAAGGTCCGCGAGGGTGGGCGGGTGATCAAGATCGCGGTCATGGTCGCCACCGGCGTGAACGTCGACGGGTTCCGCGAGATCCTCGGCGTCGCCACCTCCACCGCGGAGTCCGGGGCCGGCTGGAACAGCTTCTTCAAGGACCTGGTCGCCCGCGGCCTCAACGGTGTCGCACTCGTCACCAGCGACGCGCACGCCGGGCTGGTCGACGCGATCGGCGCCAACCTGCCCGGCGCGTCCTGGCAACGCTGCCGCACCCACTACACCGCCAACCTGATGGCCACCTGTCCCAAACACGCCTGGGGCGGGGTGAAGGCGATGCTGCACCCTCAATGACTCGGTGTTCGACCAGATCGACGCCGCAGCCGTGCACACGCAGTACGACAAACTCCTCGACCAGGTCGAGCAGACCCTGCCCGACGTACATGCGCACCTCGACGCGGCCCGGGACGAGATCCTCGCGTTCACGACGTTCCCCAAGGACGTGTGGCGGCAGATCTGGTCGAACAACCCCAACGAACGCCTCAACCGCGAAATCCGCCGCCGCACCGACGTCGTCGGCATCTTCCCCGACCGGCCCTCGATCATCCGGCTCGTCGGCGCCGTCCTGGCCGAACAACACGACGAATGGGCCGACGGCCGCCGCTACCTCGGCCTCGACGCACTCCACCGCAGCCGGCTCACCCTCATCACCAACACCGAGGAGAACGCCACCACCGGCGCGATCAGCGCCTAACCAGACAACGAGAATCACCAAACGTCGTACACCACCCCACAGGACTTGACCCGCGCAAGCACCTACACCCCGAGCAGCACATCCGCCAGCCGCAAGCACCTACACCCCGAGCAGCGCTGGTGGCGGTCGCAAGCACGTGTGCGGCCGGCGGCTGGTGCGTGCTCGCTGGCACGACACGACTGTGGGGGCTGTACCTACCGCCAGGGGCTCGAACAGCATCCGCGTGGGACGCGCTGGCAGGTGGCGGTTCGTCCTGCACATGTGGTGAGCACCTGTCGCCGACCGCTCCGCGACGGATACCTGCGCGACGGGGCGACGGGACAGCTCCGGCGCCACGCTCAGCGCAGTACACGCTCGGGAGTCCCGGGCTGATGATGCCGGGTTCGGGCTGGCGCCTGGTGCCTGGCAGTCGCACGCGTGGTTCGCAAGCAGCTGCGCCTCGCCGAGGCAACTGCACCGTGTGGGGCTGCACCGTGTGGGGCTGTCAGCTTGGCGCTCGTGGCGTCGTGCCGCTTTCCTGGGCTCGGGCTGCGGATTGTGGGGCGTTTGCGTAGTCGTTCGGTGCACGCGGGAGAGGCGCCGGCGCAGGACGGCTCGCACGGTGGGCGGCCGCGACACCTTTCGGTACGCCGGTGGAGCGGGTCACGGTGGTTGGGTGGGGCTGATGCAGCCAACCCTGTGCGGAGACGCGGTGGGAGGAGCCGGGTGAGGCGCCGGGCCCTGTGGGGAGGGTGGTGGGAGGAGCCGGGTGAGGTTCTGGCTCCTCCGACCGGTGTGGGAGGTGGGGGGTTAGTTCTTGCGGGCCAGGACTGCGGTGATTAGTTGCTGGTAGTCCGTCAGGTCGTCGGGCTCGTCGTCGTTGCGCCATTCGGCGGCGGGGACGAGGCCGGGCTCGAGGACTGTGAAGGTGTCGCCGAAGAGGGCGAGGATCTGGTCGTTGGTGCGCCAGCGGCCGCGGCCCAGGGAGCCTTGGAGGACCTGTTCGAGCTCTTGGCTGCGGGGGTCGTTCTGGCTGCGGAAATGGCTGACGAAGACGTGGCTGCCGGAGGCGATGCGGTCGCTCCAGAAGGAGACGATGCCGACCGGGTCCTCGTCGTCGTTCACGTGGTGCAGGACCGCGCTGAAGATCACGCCGACTGGCTTCTCGAAGTCGATCAGGCGGTGCACGGCCTCGTTCTCGAAGATGGTCTTCGGGTCGCGGAGGTCGGCCTGCATGACGGCGGTGTTGTCGTTCTCGGCGAGCAGCGCGCGGCCGTGGGCGAGCACGATCGGGTCGTTGTCGACGTACACGACCTTGGTCTCGGGCGCGAAGCGCTGGGCGACCTGGTGCACGTTGTTCGCGGTCGGCAGGCCGCTGCCGAGGTCGATGAACTGCCGGATCGGCGTCGTCCGGACGATCTGGTCGACGGCGCGGACCAGGACGGCGCGGTTGTCGGTCGCGATCACCGGCGAGCCGGGCAGCTCGTTGATGAAGCGGTCGCCGAACGCGCGGTCGACGGCGAAGTTGTCCTTGCCCCCGATCAGGTAGTCGTACGTCCGGGCGATGCTCGGCGTGGTGATGTCGAAGCCCGGGTACGGCGGCTGGTCGTTTGCGTCCGTCATCGCACGAAAACCTTCCTGTCGAGAACGACGCTTACTCTATGCGACCCGGGGACTACCTCGCCCCCGACCCCGGCCTGTCCTTTTCTACCGCCCGGTTCCCGGACACCGGAACTACCGGGAGAACAGCGTCCGCAGCTCCAGCGCCGCCTGGAACCGGTCCACCAACGGCCGCCCCCGCAACGCCTTCCGGACCTCGCGAACCCCTGCCCACGCGTGGTTCGTGACCTCCGGCGTCGCCCCCGCGCCCGACCACAACGCGTGATCGACGGCCTGTGCGACCCGCCCCAGCCCGCCCGCGGTCTCCGGGATGTCCCGCGCGGCGTCCACAAGGTCCCGCACCGTCATCCCAGCGGTCACCGGTACGCCGTACGCGCGCAGCCGGTCCCGCGCCTCCGCCCATGCACCGACCACGCCCGCGCTCCCGGCCCGCCGCCGACGTCGCAGCGCCCGGACGGACTTCAGCAGCGGTACGCCGATCAACCAGAGCAGCAGCAGCCCGGCCGCGACCGCGAACACCGTGGTGAGCGAGATCCGCGGCAGCCCGATCCCGCCGTCGTCGGCCCTGTGGTCCGACGGCGGTGGTACCTCCGGGTCCTGGATCTCGTTCACCGGCGGTACGGCGGCCCGCGCCTGGCTGGTGATGTCGTCGATCGAGCCGGCCGCCGCGGTCTTCCCGGTGGCCGCGTTGACGGCCGGGTCGAGCGGCCACCAGCCGACGCCGTCGATCGCCACCTCGGGCCAGGCGAACGCGTCCGAGTTGTGCACCACGTAGTACCCGTCCGCCTCGGCCTTCGCCGGTGGGCGGAACCCGACCACGAGCCGCGCGGGGATCCCGTTCAGCCGGGCAAGGACGACGTACGCCGCCGCGAACTGCGCGCTGGTCCCCGGGTCCTTGGCGACCCCTTGCTCGCCGCCGGTCCGGTCCGCGAGCAGGAACTTCTTCAGCTGCGGCCATCCGTACCCGGTCGGCTGGTTGTCGCCGACGGCGAGCGTGTAGTGCTGCCGCAGGTACTTCTCCAGCGCGATCGCGGTCTCCACCGTCGCGCGCCGGCCCTTCAGCGGGTCGAGCGACGCGATCTCCGGCGGTACCGGCGGCAGGTCGCTGAGGCCGTCCATCACGTCCCCGTCGATCCCGGCGCTGATCAGGTACTTCGCGTCGACGCTCGGCTTCCGCCAGGTCAGCCGGTAGTCGCCGGGCCGCCCGGCCGCCATCAACGACCCGCCGAGCGGTTCTACCTGCGGATCCGGCACGCCGTTGACCGTTGCCAACAGCAACTGACTGGGCAACCACGGCCCGTCCAGCCCGTCGAGCCCGACGCTCGCCGACTCCACCGTCGTCGGCACCCGGACGCCGGACGCCAGCTCGGACCCCATCCGCAGGAACGGATGGTCGGTCGTCCAGTTCGACCCGTCGAAGTCGTCCAGCGCCACCTGCCGCCAGCGATCCACCGGCTGCGACGCCTTGTACCGGAACACCACATCGTCCCGCTCGCGCGAACTCAGCCGACCGGCCAGCTCGTCCAACGGGCTGGTCTGCCGTACGCCGGGCGCCGCCGCGGACTGCACTTTCTGCAACGAGTACGGCGCCCGACCGACCGGATCGACCGCGCTGACGAGCAGCCCGCACACGATCGCGGCCACCGTCACGACCGAGGTCGCCGGCCACGGCGCGATCCGCCGGTACTCGAGGTTCTCCGGGAGCAGCAACGCCACCACGATCAACCCGAGCGCGACCGCGAGCAGTACGGCGCTCCACCCGGAAGCCGCGATGTACAACTGGCTCGCGCCGATCACGCCCAGCCCCGGGAGCAGCGCGACCAGCGGAGGCGCGCGATCGAGCAGCTCGACCGCGAGCAGGCAGGCGATCAACGTCAACAGCGGAACGAAGACGACAAGCTCCGGATCCGGCCGCGCCGGCCAGGTCGACTCCAACGTCAACCGCCACCCGGTCAACCCACGCCCGAGCGCCCGGATCGACGCCACAGTTGGCAATCCGGCCAGAGTGGTTGCCCGCAGCACCGTCTCGACGACCACAAGCAGACCGCCCACGACGATCAGGACCGGTCGCCAAGCAGCCAGCCAGTGCCGGCAGATCTCCGTGACCAGAACCGTGATCAGGCACACCGATGCCACCGGCAACCACAGGTTTCGCAGCCCGAACACCGGACCGAAACACAGCCCGCCGACCAGCACCGCTGCCAGCACCGCGATCGTCTGCCGCCGGCTCACTGCAGCACTCCCGTCCACTGTTGCAACGCCTCGCGCGCCGAACTTCCGAGCACGACCTGCGCGCTCAGGATCGGCGCGACGCCCTGCGCCTCACCGAGGCCGATCACGGTCACCGACGAGTACCGGCTGAGCAGCGGCGCGAAGTCCGTCGCGGACCCGCGCGCGCCGGTGACGACGACGATCGCACCGCCCGCGGACGCTCCGGTCGTGAGCACCCGCGGCAGCAGCCCGGCCTTGTCGTCGCGCTGCTGGACCACGCACAGCTCGTCGAGGAACATCCGCGACGCGACCGCGCCACCCGGTGCGGCCAGGTCGGCGCCCGCGGTCGTGACGAGCCGGCAACGATGCCCGGCCGTCGAGGCGGCGAACAGGATCGACGCCGCGACCTCGGTCGCCTCCTCGAACGTTGCCTCGGCCAACGGTCCGCGCCGGGTGTCGAGCAGCACGGTGAGCCGTGGCTGGTCCGGGTCGGCGTAGTCGCGGACCATCAACTGCCCGGTCCGCGCGGTGGCCTTCCAGTGCAGGTGCCGGACCTCGTCGCCGACGACGTACGGGCGGACGTCGCGCAGGTCCGCCGAGCCGCGTAGCGAGTCGTCCGCCGTCCGGCCGACGTGGTGGTGCCGCGGACGGCCCGCGACCACGGTCTTGGTCGGGTGCCGGAGCGGGTGCACCCACAGGGTCGCGACCTCGCCGGTGGCCTTGCTGTTCCGCGCCAGCCCGAGCGGGTCCCGGCGTTCCAGCGTCAGCGGGCCGACGGCGATCTTCCCGCGCCGCGACGTCGGCAGCTCATAGCGGTACGTCGCTTCGCTGCCGGGGCCGAGCCGCCGGATCTTCACCTCCTGGCGCTCCTCGCCCGCCGAGTCGTGCGCGGCGAACGCGGCCTGCCACCGGGCGCCCTCGTTCCGCACTCGCAACGTCGCCAGCGCCGGACGCCCGCGCTCGACCCGGTCCGGCGACAGCACCCGCTGCACGGTCACCTGCGGTTGCCGAACCGTCAGTACGGTCGCCGCGATCAGCGCGCCGATCCCGATCCCGGCCAGCGCCCGGAAGACGGGGTACCCGGCCAGCTCGCCCAGGACGTACGCGGCGATCGAGCCGAGCAGGACGGCGCCCCCGCGCCCCGTCAGCCTCATCCGGGCGGCCACATGAACTTGTTGGACGTGTACGTCCCGCCCGGCCCGCTCGCCTTCACGTACACCGTCTCGCCGACGCGCGAGTTGTGGAACTTCTCCTGGTCCAGGTCGCCGTTGTCGTCGGTGGTCAGCGTGTACGAGTCGTGGATCTGCTTCCCGTTCGAGTACGCGCGGAACGTATAGTCGGTGTTCGGCTCGAACCCGCGGGCATGCAGCACCATGTAATGGCAGTCGGTCTTGTCGTCGTCCGGGCAGTTCGAGTCGGTGAACTTGCTGACCTGCGGCCCGTAGCTGATCGACAACTTCGGCGCCCCGGACGTGCCGGCCGTCGCGGTGATCGAGGCGGCGACCCCGATCAGCAGCTCCCCGTTGGTCCCGCGGGTCACCGCGCGGACCTCGAACGTGTACGACTTTCCGTTGTCCAGGCCGTCCCAGGTGTACTGCGTACCCGGGGCGGTCTCGGGGTCGCCGTTCTGCATCACGCTGTAGCTGATCAGCGTGCCGCCGTTCAGGTTCGGGCGGCGCCAGGTGAGGGTCACCTGGTTGTCGCCGGGGGTCGCACGCAGGCCGGTCGGCGCCGCGGCCGGGGTCGCCTTGACCGGCGGCTTCGGCTTGGGCTTCGGAGTCGGCTTGGGCGTCGGCTTCGGTTTGGGAGTGGGCTTCGGGGTCGGCTTGGTCGTCGGTGGTGGGGTCGGCTTGGCAGGTGGCGTGGTCCGGCGCACCGGCTTGTGGGTGGCGGGCGGTTCGGTCCGCTCCGGCGGCCGGGTGGTGTGTTTGCCCTGGTCCCCGTGGTCGGTATTCGCGGGCGGCTGCGTCGCCTGGGTCCGCGGCGGACGTGTGGACGGCGGCGTCGAGGGCGGGGGCGAGGGTGGCGTCGACGCGGGCGTCGCAGGCTTCTTGGTCTTCGCAGGCTTCTGCGGGCCGACAGCTTGGACCTCGGTGACCTCGCCGTCGTCGTCGACGACCATCGAGTGCTCGCCGGCCACGCTGTCGACGTACAACCGCTTGTCCGCGCCGCGGAACAAGGTCGGCCGGTCCTTGCCGTCCGGCTTCGCCTTCGCCGACGGCGGCGGGATCGCTTCCTCGGACCGTTCCTTGCCGTCGGCCCCCAACGTCACCAGCTTGTTGTTGGTCGAGTCAATCAACGCGACGCTGTGCCCGCTGGACGCGATCTGCGAGTACTTGCCCGGTGGCAACTTCTTCGCCACCGGCGCGGCCGGCTGCCGGTGGCCGAGTACCGGCGCGCCGTCGACCAGCCGCAGCTCGTTGTTGGCCGGGTCAACGATCGCGATCCGCCCACTCACGTCGTACGGCGCGATCAGCGACGCGGGCGTCAACGGTACGTCGGGAACGGGCACGGTCCGCCCGAACCCGTCGCCGGACAGCGCCCGCAGCTCCCGCGCGGTGGAGTCGACGAACACGACCTGGTCCGACACCACGGTCAGCGCCCCGGTGTGCCCGGCGGGTACGTCGGCCGGGCAGGCGAGCCGGTCCGCGCCCATCGGCAGCCGGCAGAGCTCGCGGCTGTTCAGCCGATGCACCCAGAGCGTCCCGTCCGCGGTCACCACCGGCGGGCCGAGCGCGCCGCTGCCCGGCACCGTCACCGGGTCCTCGCCGAGCCGGGCGATCGCGCCGGCCTCGCGGTAGACGGCGTACGCGACGCCCGCGGCCTCGAGCGCGACCGGCTGTTCCGCGGCCGGTGCCGCGACCGGGTCCTCGACCTTCAGGTCGGACTTGCCGAACTCGGTGATACTGCCGCGCGCCAGCATGAACCCGTGCTTGTCGGTCTGCACGGTCTGCACGCCCGGACCGAGGCCGGGGACCGACAGCTGCCCGTCGACGGACTTGGTCCCGCCGTCGATGTGGAACACGGTGCCGAGCGTGCTGTTGTAGATCAGGTGGCCGGTCTGCAGGAACTTCATCCCGCTGGTGTTCGCGCCGGCGCCGGTGACCGCGAGCGCGGTGGTCGCCACGCAGACGAGCACGACGACGGCCAGCGCCGCCCGGGAGCGCCACACGTCTTTGACCGGCCGCATCGTCAGCTCGCGGTGGAGCCGGCCGTCGGTGCCGGTACGGCGGACAGCACCTCGTCGACGACGGACGACGGCGGGCGTTGACTCAGCTCCGCGTCCGGGGTCAGCACCAACCGGTGCGCGAGCACCGGATGCGCGACCTGCTTGACGTCGTCGGGCGTCGTGAACGCCCGGCCGTCGGTGGCCGCGAACGCGCGGGCCGCCCGTACCAGCGCGATGCTTCCACGCGGGCTGGCGCCGTACCGGACCGCGGTGTGTTCGCGGGTCGCGGCGGCGAGCTTCACGGCGTACGAACTGATCGCGGGGTCGACATGCACCGACCGGACGGCGGCGATCGCGTTCCGCAGCGCCGGTACGTCGATCACCGGGCTGAGCGAGTCGGGCCCGACCCGGCCGGTGTCGCCGAGCACGATCCGAACCTCGGCGTCGTGGTCCGGGTACCCGATCTCGATCCGCATCAGGAACCGGTCGAGCTGGGCCTCCGGCAGCCGGTAGGTGCCTTCCATCTCGATCGGGTTCTGGGTGCCGATCACCAGGAACGGATCCGGTACGGCGCGGGTGTTCGAGTCGACCGTGACGCGGCGCTCGGCCATCACCTCGAGCAGCGCGGACTGGGTCTTCGGCGTACCGCGGTTGATCTCGTCGGCGACCACGACGTTCGCGAAGATGCCGCCCGGGTGGAACTCGAAGGCCTCGGTGCCCTGGTGGTACACCATCACGCCGGTGATGTCGCCGGGCAGCAGGTCCGGGGTGAACTGGATCCGGTTCCAGCTGGCGTCGATGCTGCGGGCGATACAGCGCGCCAGCGTGGTCTTGCCGAGTCCCGGCACGTCCTCGATCAGCAGGTGGCCCTCGGCGAACAGCGCGGTCAGCGCCAGCCGGATCACCTCGGGCTTGCCGTGGATCACCTTCGCCAGGTTGTCGGCCACCAAGCGGTAGGCCTCCCCCGGCGGGATCGTTGCGCTCATGGTGGGTGACCCTACTCAGCCGTGGTCCAGCTCACGTCCAGAACCGGTCCACTACTGGACGGTAGGCAGCTGGATCTCGAAAATCGCGCCGCCCTCGTCGGCGTTGTAGACCTTCAGGTCGCCGCCGTGCGCCAGCACCACCCAGCGGACGATCGACAGGCCGAGACCGGTGGAACCGCCGCCCGTGGTGTACGCGTCGAACAGGTCCGCGCCGACCTCCGGGGCGATCCCCGGCCCCTGGTCGGCGATCGTCACCCGGCCGTCGGCGACCGTCACCGTGATGATCGCCTGGTCCGCGCCGGGCGCCCGCCCGTGCCGCATCGCGTTGCCGAGCACGTTGCCGACCGCCCGCTGCAGCAGCGTCGGGTCGGCCTTCACCATCGTCGGCGCGGTCACCAGCGAGAACCGCGCGCCTTCGGTCGGCAGGTCCTCGACCACGCCCGCGACCAGCTGGTCCAGCCAGACCGGCTGCATCGCGAGGTGTTCCACACCGGCCGCCAATCGTGCCCGAACGAGCAGACCGTCCATGATGTCGCCCATCCGCCCGGCCAGCCGGACGGTCCGTGGCAGGAGTTCGGCGCGCTGCTCTGGATCGCGGGCAGCCGTCTCGGCCAGGGCGCGGAGCGCCGCGACCGGCGTACGAAGGTCGTGCGCGGTCTCGGCGAGCAAGGTCTCCTGCTGTTCGAGCGCGGCCATCGCGGGACGGATCGCGCGACCGGACAACCAGTAGCTGACCAGTGCGGCGGCGCCGATCAGGATCGCGCAGACAACCAGTACGGCGATCGTGAGCTGCTGGTGCCGGTCCGCCTGCGGGGTGGTGTCCTCCCAGGCGACGACGGCGCCGATGTACCGATCGCTGGAGTCCTTGAACGGCACCGCCGTGACGCGGATCGGATGCCCGTCCGCCGCTTTCCGGTCGAGGTACATGGTCCCCTTGACGCGGACCGCGTCGGCGGTGACCTCCGCCTTGATCCGGTCGTCGATCGCGAGGCAGTTGCCGGTGCTGGACTGGGGCGGAAAGTCACCTGACTTCGCCGGCATCACCACGAAGTCCGGGCAGCCGGAGGTCAGCGGATCGCCCTGGAACCGGGACGTCACGACCGCCCCGGGGTTGTCGCCGATCAGCCGCAGCACGGGCTGTACGACCACGCTCAGGTCGTTGTCGACCCGGTCACTCGCGCGCTGACCGTCGAGGATGATGATCACCGGGGCGAGCACGATCAGCGCGACCGTGTTGACCGCGGTGAACAGCACCGTCAGCCACCAGCGCAGCCGCCGCAGGCGATCGGCGGACGGGCCGCGCATGCCGCGCGCGCTCATCGCGCACGACCCGGGTCGCGGTTGTCCCGCCGGCTCATCCGGCGCCGCCCGGTGTGATCAGCCGGTACCCCTGGCCGCGGACCGCCTGGATCAGGTCCGGGCCGCCGCGCAGCCGGTTCCGCAGCCGGGTGATCGTGACGTCGACGACGTTCGACATCGGGCCGTCGCCGTCCCAGCAGTGGTCGATCAGCTCGGCCCGGGTGACCAGCTGCTCCGGGCGCGACATCAGGTACTCCAGCACGCTGAACTCCTTCCCTCGCAGGGTCAGCAGCACGCCGGCCCGGTGCACGGTCCGGCGCGCGGTGTCGAGTTCGACGTCGGCGTACCGGACGATCGGCGGGCGGATGGTCGGACCCCGGCGGACCAGGCTGAGCACCCGGACGATGAGCTCCTCGACCGCGAACGGCTTTCCCAGATAGTCGTCGGCTCCGCTCTCGAACCCGTCCAGCCGGTCCGGCAGCGTGGCCATCGCGGTCAGGAACAGTACCGGAACCGCGAACCCGCGCTGCCGCAGCTGCCGGACGTGCTCCAGCGAGTCCCCGTCCGGGAGCATCCGGTCGAACACCACGCAGTCGTAGGCGTTCACGAACAGCGCCTCGTCCGCGGCCGCGATGTCACCGGCCAGGTCGACGGCGAGCTTGGCGGAGCGGAGCGCCGCCGGGACGGCCACCTGGAGCTCCTCGTCGTCCTCTACCACCAGTACGCGCACGCTCAACCCCGTGTGTCATCGAAATGTCATCGTCTCCCCGGATCGTATGTGTCATGAACGGTCACGCAACGCACTCACCGGAGCGGTTGGCCTTTCGCGTGCTCGGCCCGCTGGAGGTCGACGGCCCGGACGGACACCCGCTGGACCTCTGCGGCGGCAAGCCCGCGACCGTCCTGACCCTGCTCCTGCTGCACCGCAACGCCTGGGTCAGCACCGAGCAGCTCGTCGACGCGGTCTGGGCCGGGCGGGACGTGCCGCAGTCGGCGCAGAACAACCTCAAGACGTACGTCTGGCAGCTCCGCCGGTCGCTCCCCGAGGAACGGATCGAGAGCCGCCCGGGCGCGTACCGGGTGCGGGTCCTGCCCGGCGAGCTGGACGCCGACGTCGCGGCTGCCCTGTGCGACGAGGCGCGAGACCTGCTCAGCCGCAAGGACGCAGGCCCGGCGGTACGGGTCGTCCAGCAGGCGCTCGGCCTCTGGCGAGGAGCGCCGTACGACGGGCTGACCGCCGACGCGACGTCCGCCGTCGACCGGCTGACCGAGCTGCACCGGGCGCTGCGTGAGGACCTCGCGGACGCGCAACTCCTGCTCGAACGGCCGGCCGAGGCGATTGCCGTACTGCGGGCGCTCACCGAGGAGGAGCCGCTCCGGGAGCTGGCATGGGCGCGGCTGATGGCGGCGTACCGGCAGGTCGGGCGCCGGCACGACGCGCTCGCGGCGTACCAGCGGGCCCGGACCGCGCTGGTCCGCGATCTCGGGATCGAGCCGGGCGCCGAGCTGACCGCGCTGCACCAGCAGATCCTCAGCGAGGAGTCGCCCGCGGTCCTCGCGCCGCCCGCGCCGCCGGTGAGCTCGAACCTGCCGCCGCGGGTCCGCGGATTCGTCGGCCGCGATCCCGAACTGCGGGCGCTCCGCGGCGCGACCGGCGTGCTGACGATCGACGGGATGCCGGGCATCGGCAAGACCGCGTTCGCACTCGAGGTCGCGGCCGCCTCCGGGCACGAGACCCAGCAGTACGTCGACCTGAACCGGCCCGGGTCCTTGCCAACGGCAACGGGTCTGCTGATCCTGGACAACGTCGAGCACGCCGGCCAGGTCCGGCACCTGCTCCCCAACGACCCGAACGTCCTGGTGCTGGTGATCAGTCGCCGCCGGCTCGCCGACCTCGACCGGTCCGCCGCGATCACGCTCGGCCTGCTCACCCCGGACGACGCCACCCGCCTCACCGACGTCGAGCAGATCCTCGACTGCTGCGGCGGGCATCCCGGCGCGATCCGGCACCTGGTCGAACGGCTGCGCAACCGGCAGCCGTGGACTGTGGAGCGGATGGCCGCGCGGCTGGAGGATCAGACAGCGCGATGCCAGGCGCTGGCCGACGTACTGGCGCGCTTCGACGGCGCGTACGAGGCGCTGCCCGGGCCGGTGCAACGGCTGTACCGGCTGATCGGGATGACGCCGCGGTTCGACCTCCGCCAGGCCGCCCGGCTCACCGGCTGCGGCCAGTCCGAGGCGGAACTGATGATCGACCAGCTGATGGACCTGAACCTGGTCACCGAGCCGGCGCCGGGACGCTTCGAACTGCTCCCGGTCGTCCGCGACCACGCCAACCAGCTGCTGGTCGCGGCCGGCCCGAAAGCGGAGCTGGTCGCATGAGTTCGGCCGCGTACGGCACGGCGCCGCAGCCCGACGGCGAGACGACGTACGCCGGGACCACCGCGACGCTGCCGCAGGCAACCGCGATCGGTACGCCGCTCGCGCAACCGCGGGTCCAGCAACCGCCGACGCGGACGCTGGTCGCGTCGGTCGGCACGGTCAAGCCGGCCGAACCGCGGGCGCACGCGAACGTCGAGCCGCCCGTGACCACGCCGACGGCGGACACGGTCGAGCGTCCGGACCAGGCCGTCCGGGTCGGGCAGATCATCTGCTGGCAGCTGGCCGTCGTCGCGATCGGTACCGCGACCACCGCGTCCCGGACCGTCCTGATCCTGACCTCGGTCGCGGCGGTCTCGCTGATCCTGCTGACCGCGATCCGGATCCGCGGCCTGTGGCTGTACCGATGGGTCGGCGTCCTGCTGCTGTTCGCGGTACGCCGGCGCAAGCTCGACCTCGGCGACGATATCGCGATCCGGCTGGTCAGCATGTTCCTCGGCCGCACCTCGACCGACCAGGTCGTCGTCCGCGAGCAGCCGTACGGCGTCCTCAGCCGGCCAGCCGGTGCGAGCGTCGCACTGCGGCTCGGCCCGGAGACGCAGCACCGGTTGCTGCCGCAGCTCGGGACGTTCGCGGAAGCCACGGACGAGCAGCCGGTCGGCATCGGCGTACAGCTGATCCTGCACACCGGCGTCAAGCAGCACCAGCCGCCGCGGGCCTGGATCGCGATCGCGGCCGAGCGGACGCCGGACATCGCCACCGACGAGCAGCTCCGCCAGGTGCTCGCGAACACGGTCCGGCGGCTGGTACGGCGGTTCGACCGCGAGCAGCTCGAGACGATGCCGCTCGACGAGTCCGACGTACTCGCGTCACTCGGGGCGCTCGCGCACGCGAACGCCGGCCGCGGACAGCTGCACGAACGCTGGACGTCCTGGTCCTGCGGGCCGGTCCGGCAACTGTGCGTCCGGCTGGCCGGATCCGCATCCTTGCCGGCAGCAACCACTCAGGCGTTGATCGGCACCCTGCTCGGCACCGGGACCGGCGCCGCCCAGACCATCGCCGTCACCGTCACCTCGACTTCCGCCCGCCACGACGTCGTACTGCGCCTGGCCGCGTCGCATCCGGCCACGCTCGACACGGCGTTCTCCGTCCTGATCACACTGGCCCGGTCCTTCGGGGTCGAGCCGGAACGCCTCGACGGCCGGCACGCCACCGGCGTCGCCGCCACCCTTCCCTTGGGGGTCCCACTATGACCGTAACGATGCTCAACCGGCCGTCCGGATTCCAGCAGATCCCTGCCCACGGCGGCGTCGCCGAGCTGCTCGCGTCCGCCGAGAACGAGGTGATCGCGATGGACACCCTAGCGGGCCCGACGTTCGGAGCGCGGGACGTCAAGCACGGCGTGCGGTACCGGGCGGTGTTCCCGGACCACGCCCGGACCACGCCCACCGTCGGGCGGCACCTCGGCGCGCTGTCCCAGGCCGGCGTCGCGGTCCGGACGATCCCGCAGGTACCGATGAACGCGATCGTGATCGACGGCGCGGTCGCCGTACTGCCTGCCGACACCGCGAACGGCAGCGTCGCCGTACTGCGGCTGACCAGTGTGGTCGTGACCGCGCTGGAGCTGTTCGAGCGGATCTGGCCGGACGCCGTACCGCTGGCCGACTGCGACCTGCCGGACGAGGCCGACCTGTCGCTGCGGGAGCAGGAGATGCTGCGGCTGCTGGCGCTCGGCGCGACCGACGAGGTGGCCGCCGCGCACCTGGACATCTCGGTCCGAACCGTCCGCCGGATGGTCGCGCAGATCATGAACCGGCTCGGCGCCCGCAGCCGGTTCCAGGCCGGCGTGAAGGCCGCCGACCGCGGCTGGCTGCTCGAGCGCGCGTCATGAGGATCCTGTCCGTCGCACCGGAACGGCCCGGTGCGTACCCGACCATCGGCGCCGCGCTGCTCGACGCACCCGACGGCGCCGCGGTCTCGATCGCCGCCGGGACGTACGCCGAGACGCTCGAGCTCACCGGCCGTACGGTCACGCTGCAGGCCGAGGACGGCGCGGACGTCGTACTGGACGGATCCGGGGCGGACTGGCCGACGATCCGGGCCGTCGACGGCGCGCTCACGGTCCGCGGGCTGGAGATCCGCGCGACCGACGGGATCGCGGTCTCGGCCGACCGGACCGCGCTGACGCTCACGCACTGCACCGTGACCGGCAAGACCCGCCCGGCCGTCGGCATCCACGCGACGACGGAGTTCCGGATCGAGCACTGCATGGTGACCGGCGCCGAGACCGGGATCGTGGTCGAAGGCGCCGGCGGGGAAATCCTCGACACCGTTGTCCGGGAGGTCTCCGGCGACGGGATTGTCGTTGCCCTGGGCGCCGATCCGGTGATCCGCGGCTGCACCGTCACCGGCTGCGGCGGGCGCGGCGTGTACATCTACCAGTACGGCCGGCCCGAGCTCGTCGACGTCGAGATCGGGCAGACCGGCGCCGAGGGGCTCGGGGTCGCGCACGGCAGCACGCCGGTGGTGCGCCGGCCCCAGGTCCACGACACGCGCGGACCGGCGCTGACGTTCGCGGCCGGGTGCGGCGGGACGGTCGAGGGGCTGCGTACGTCGAACACCGCCGAGCCCGCGCTGTCGCTGGCTTTGGGCAGCACGGTCGAGGTGGTGGAGGAGAGCACCGGGGCGGCCGAGAACGGCCCGGTCGACGACCTGCTCGGGGACCTCGACACGATGGTCGGGCTGCCCGGCGTGAAGTCCGAGGTACGGGCGCTGGTCGACGAGATCCAGGTCAACGAATGGCGCCGTACCGCCGGACTGTCGATCGGGGCGGTCAGCCACCACCTGATCTTCGCCGGAGCCCCTGGGACCGGGAAGACCACCGTGGCACGGCTGTACGGGAAGCTGCTGAAGGCGCTCGGGGTGCTGCCGGACGGCGGATTCGTCGAGGTGTCGCGGCGGGACCTGGTCGGGCAGTACATCGGGCACACCGCGGAGAAGACCGCGCAGGTGTTCGAGAAGGCGCTCGGCGGGGTGCTTTTCATCGACGAGGCATACACGCTGTCCCGCGCGGCCGGGAACGGCGACTTCGGGCAGGAGGCGATCGACGCCCTGGTCAAACTGATGGAGGACCACCGCGACGAGATAGCGATCATCGTCGCCGGATACACCACCGAAATGAACGACTTCCTGGCCGCGAACCCCGGCCTGGCGTCCCGCTTCTCCAAAACCGTCGAATTCGAGAACTACACCGCCGAAGAACTCCTCCTGATCACCGATCGAATGGTCACCGTCGGCGACTACCGCCTCGACCCGGCCGCCGGCGCTCCCCTCACCACCTACTTCGACCAGATAGCCACCACCCCCAACTTCGGCAACGCCCGAGAAGCCCGCCGCCTGGTAGAAGCCATCCGCAAAGCCCAATCCCAACGCCTACGCACCCTAGGCCGCCGCCCCACCACAGACGAACTCCGCTCCCTCCTAGCCACCGACGTAATAACCGCCGCCAGCTAACAGAGGTGGCTTCACCCCTCAGCCGGGCCGTCCGAGTCGTGGCAAACGGCCCGCACCCCTTGCACCGAGTCGTGAGAAGAGGCGCCAGAAACCAGCCATAATCCACGACTCGAGGACCAGGCGCGAGCCGTTCGCCACGACTCGCCAAATTCGCTGGTCAGACGGAAGTTGTCAGCGCGGACTTCGCGCGTCAGACCACGGCACATCACAGACTCGATCCGCTCTTGTACTTCGCTCTTGTACTTCGCGGGCAGGGTTCAGCGGTCGTCGCGGGGTTGGGGCGGCGACCGCTGGCCCGGGGAGTCAGTTGAGGGTGTGTTTTGGTATGTCGTGTGGTTGAGCGGCGTGGCGCTCGTGTGGTGTGGGGGTGTGCACCGCGTGGTCTGGGGTGCGTGGGGCCGGGCAGACGGGGCCGTGGTGGATCGGGCCACCGCCCAGTTTCCGGCTCTTCCACTGTTTTTCGTCGTAGTCGTAGTAGGTGTCGACGCCTCCGACTGTCATCCGGACCTCCCGTCAAATCCCCCGTCCCCTGCTGGCCCATCCACAGTCCGTCACGAGGACACCGCCAGACAAGCGATTCCGGAAATCACCACGGATCAACACGCTCGAACGCCGAGTTCTGTTGGATTGGCCCACAAACGTGCACTTGTTGGAAAGTCCTACACGGCAACGATCGCGACCCCGTGACCGGGCAACCACACGCCGTCGGTCGTCACGTCGGCCCCGCCGAACGCCATCACCAGGTACTCCGGCTCCTGATCCACCCGCACAACCGCCTCCGCCGCGCCCAGGTTCGCCACCACCCGCAGGCTGCCGCGGCTCACCACCAACCATGTTCCGCCGGGATCGAACGCGACCGCCACCGACTCCAGCGAGTCGTCCCGCAGCTCCGGCATCCGGGCGCGGAACGTGAGCAGATGCCGGTACCACGTCAGCACGTCGCGGTGCGGCGCCTCGTCCGGCTCCGACCAGTCGAGGACCGAGCTGCGCCACGTCTGCGGGTCCTGCGGGTCGGGGATCTCGTCCGCGTCCCACCCGAACTCCGCGAACTCCCGCCGCCGCCCGTTCCGTACTGCCTCGGCCAGCTCCGGCTCGGTGTCGGCAGAGAAGTCCGTGAAGAACCGCCACGGCGTCGACGCGCCCCACTCCTCGCCCATGAACAGCATCGGCGTGTACGGCGAGGTGAGCACCAGCGCGGCGCCGATCGCGAGCTGCCCGGGGGTCAGCGCCGGCCGGTCACCCAGCGCGCGGTTGCCGATCTGGTCGTGGTTCGACGTGTACGCGAGGAACTGCCCGCCGCGATGCGTCCGCGGATCCACCGGCCGCCCCCACAGCTTGTGCCGGAACGTCGAGTACGTCCCGTCGTGCAGGAACACCTTGGTCAGCGTCTTCGCGAACACGGCAGGATCCCCGAAGTCCACGTAGTACCCGAACCGCTCGCCGGTCAGCAGCGAGTGCAGCGCGTGGTGGAAGTCGTCGCTCCACTGCGCGGTCATCCCCATCCCACCGGCAGCAACCGGCTCGACAGTCCGCGGGTCGTTGAGGTCGGACTCGGCTACCAGTCCAAGAGGACGCCCTAGCTCACGGGAGAGCGCAGCCGTCTCCGTAGACAGCTGCTGGAGCAGGTGCACCGGGCTGTCGTCAACCAGCGCGTGTACGGCGTCCAGCCGCAGTGCGTCGAGGTGGAAGTCGCGGAACCAGCGCAGGGCGTTGTCGCAGATCCACCGGCGTACCTCGGTGCTGCCTGTGTCGTCCAGATTGACGGCAGGGCCCCACGGGGTGTCGTGCCGGGTGGTGAAGTACGGGCCGAAGCTCCCGAGGTAGTTCCCGCTCGGCCCGACGTGGTTGTAGACCACGTCCAGGCAAACGGCAAGCCCTGCGTCGTGGCAGCGGTCCACGAACCGCTGCAGCGCCTCCGGCCCGCCGTACGGCGCGTGCACCGCGTAGAGGTCGACGCCGTCGTACCCCCAACCGTGGACGCCGGGGAACGCGGCCACCGGCATCAGCGAGACCACCTCGACGCCCAGCACCGCCAGGTAGTCCAGGTGCTCCGCGGCCGCCTCGAGCGTGCCCTCGAGCGTGAACGTCCCGATGTGCAGCTCGTAGAAGACAGCACCGCGTGCGTCGCGCCCCGTCCAGCTGTCGTCGGTCCAGTCGAAGCGGTCCGCGTCGAACACCCTGCTGAACCCGTGTACGCCGTCCGGCTGCCACGGGCTGCGCGGGTCGGGCAACGGGTCACTGCCGTCGACGGAGTACGCGTAGTCCGTGCCGTGGTGGGCCTCGGCGACCTGGCGTTCCCACCAGCCCTCGGCGGCGGACCGCATCGGCAGCACGCCGTCCCGCAGCACCAGGTCGACGGTGGTTGCCTCCGGCACCCAGACGCGGAACGTGTGCATGTCAGCTCCTGACCAGCAAAGCGACCGGCAGGTCCGTCAACAGGTCGTCGATGCGGGCAGCGCCGGTGACGTCCCGGCCGGTCAGCACATTCTTCCACCGCCCGCTGGGCAGTACCACCGTGCTGTCGCCCCAGCCACCCAACCGCTGCAAAGCCGCCGGTAGACGAGTCGCCACGGTCACGACCTCGTCCCCACGGGCAAAGGCGACCGCATGGCCGTTCGACGTCGGCAGTGGCGTGTAGCCGCCAGCGAACGCGGCCGGGTACTGCCGACGCAGCCGGAGCGCACGGGACGTGACGAGCAGCTTCTCGTCGGACAGGTCGTCCGGCTTGCCCCCAGCGTCCAAACGCTGCAGCCGCTCGATCCTCTGCTGGTAGTCCACCGGCCGGCGGTTGTCAGGGTCCACCAGCGACAGGTCGACCAGCTCGGTCCCCTGGTACACATCCGGTACGCCGGGCATCGTCAGCTGCACCAGCTTCTGCCCGAGCGTTGCCGCGCGCACGTACTCGGCCTGCTCGTCCGCAAACCGCCGTACCGCGTCCAGCACGGTCTTGTCCTTCAGTACTGCGTTGGCGAACGCCGCGACGGTCTGCTCGTACTCCTCGTCCGGTGAGGTCCAAGAGGTGTGCCGTTTGGCCTCACGGATCGCCTTCAGCAGGTAGGCCTGCATCCGGTCCTCAGCCAGCGGTCCGTCGTCCCACGTACCGAACAAGGTCTGCCAGAACAGGTACTCCGTGCTGCCGTCCAGCAACGGATTCCGATGGTCCTCGGCCAGCCGCCGCCATTCACGTACCGCCTCGGACCAGGCGGCCGGCTGCTCGGACAGCACGCCCAACCGAGCCCGTACGTCCTCTGAGCGCTTGGTGTCGTGCGTAGACAGCGTGGTCATCGTTTTCGGCCAGTGCTTGTTCAACCGCGACGCATACGCGTGGAACTCCTCCGGCGAGACCCCGAAGTGCTCCGGGTCGCCACCGACCTCGTTGAGCGACGTGAGCCGCAGCCACCGGTAGAACGCGGTGTCCTCGACGCCTTTGGCCATCACCGGACCGCACGTCTGCTGGAACCGTACGATCAGCTCCGCCCGCGCCTGCTCGTCGATCGTGCTGGACTCCCGCCCGAGCAGCAGGTGCAGTACGACGTCCAGCGTGGCCTGCCGGTCCTCATCGAGGTTCGCCCGCGCCTTCTCGGCGGCCCGCTCCATCGCAGCCACCGCAGACGGCGGCGCCTCCTCGCCAGGGACGACGTACGCGCGGTAGACGTCAAAGTGGACCAGTAGCTCGGCCACGACCTCGTGGAACGCCCGCCTGGTGTGGTCACGCAGCCGTACGTCGTCCTGGCAGATGCGAGCCAATAGCTCGACCAGGCGATGCACCTCGGCGTACTGCCCGTGCTGGACGACCTCGCGCTTCGCTTCCTCGACAACCGGCCCGAAATCAGCAGGGGCTCCGGTGAGCTCGGTGTGCAGCGCAGAGAGCGGTGCAGCGCCCGCAGGGTCGATGAAGAGACCGCCTACGCGCAGCAGGGCGTCGTACCCGGTGGTGCCGGCACAGGGCCAGTCGCGGGGCAGCTCCTCGTCGCCTTCGAGGATCTTCTCGACCACGACCCACGCACCGCGCGTACGCTCGGCCAGCCGGCGCAGGTACCCGCGTGGGTCGGCCAGCCCGTCCGGGTGGTCGATGCGGTACCCGTTGAGCTTCCCCTCCTGCAGCAACGCCAACAGCAGCTGGTGCGTGGCGTCGAAGACCTCCTGCACCTCCTGGCGTACCGCGGCCAGCGTGTCCACGTCGAAGAACCGCCGGTAGTTCAGCTCCTCGTCCGCGACCCGCCAATGCGCCAGCCGGTACCACTGCTCCGTGACGAGCTCCTCCAGCGGCAGGGCCTCGGTCCCGGGACGCAACGGGTACTCGTGCTCGTAATACCGCAGTACGCCGTCGTCGACCGCCAGCTCGTTGTCCGCCAACACCTTGCCGATCCGCTGACCGAGCACGGCCATCAGCAACGGCTGGTTCCCCGCACCCCAGTCCACGTCGAACCAGTCCGCGTACTGCGAACCCGGCCCGAGCCGCAGCACCGACCACAGCGCCGCGTTCAGGCTCTCCGGCGTCGGCACGGCCACATGGTTCGGTACGACGTCCGCGATCGCGCCGAGCCGATGCTCCGCCAGCCGCGCCGACAACCGGTCGAACGCGGGCCGGCCGCCCATCGGTTCGGACAGCCGGCTGTGATCGACCACGTCGTACCCGTGGGTGGAACCGGGGGCCGCCTGCAGGATCGGGGACAGGTAGGCGTGGGAGGCCCCGAGGCTCGCTAGGTACGGGACCGTCGCGGCGGCGTCGTCGAAGCCGAACTCGGCGCGGAGCTGGAACCGGTAGGTGGCCTGCGGGACCTGCGTCATACCTGCCTCGCCCGCGTCAGCACCAAGGTGCTGCGCGCCTCCAGCTGGACGGTCGACCCGGCCGCGTGCGGATCGGCGTCGCCGGTCCCGGTCGACGTCGTCGTGTCCACCGCGACCGTCCAGGTCTCGCCGTACTCCTCCGGTGGCAGCAGGAAGTCGACCGGCTCGAAGTTGCCGTTCAGCAGCACCAGGAACGAGTCGTCGACGACCGGCTCGCCGCGTGGGTCCGGCTCGGAGATCGCGTCGCCGTTCAGGAACACCGCGATCGCCCGGGCGTCGTCGCGCTGCCAGTCGCCGTTCTGCATCTCGGTGCCGTTCGGGTTGAACCACACGAGGTCGCCGAGGCCGTCGATGCCGGTGTCACCATGGAAGAACCGGCGGCGGCGCAGTACCGGGTGGTTGTTGCGCAGCTTGACCAGCGCCCGGGTGAACTCCAGCAGGTGCTTCTGCGGCTCCTGCAGGTCCCAGTCGATCCAGGAGATCTCGTTGTCCTGGCAGTAGACGTTGTTGTTGCCGCGTTGGGTCCGGCCGAGTTCGTCGCCGTGCGCGATCATCGGCACACCCTGCGAGATCAGCAGCGTGGTGAGGAAGTTGCGCTCCTGCTTGTCCCGCAGCCGCAGTACGGCGGGGTCGTCGCTCGGACCCTCGGCGCCGCAGTTCCAGGAGCGGTTGAAGCTCTCGCCGTCCTTGCCGCCCTCGCCGTTCGCCTCGTTGTGCTTCTCGTTGTACGAGACCAGGTCGCGCATCGTGAAGCCGTCGTGCGCGGTGATGAAGTTGATGCTCGCCAGCGGCCGGCGGCTGTCGTCCTGGTACAGGTCGGAGGAGCCGGTCAGCCGGGACGCGAACTCGGCCAGCGTCGACTTCTCACCCCGCCAGTAGTCGCGGACGGTGTCGCGGTACTTGCCGTTCCACTCCGTCCACAGCGGCGGGAAGTTGCCGACCTGGTAGCCGCCGTCGCCGACGTCCCACGGCTCCGCGATCAGCTTGACCTGGCTGACCACCGGGTCCTGCTGGACCAGGTCGAAGAACGCCGACAGCCGGTCGACCTCGTGGAACTGGCGGGCCAGCGTCGCTGCGAGGTCGAAGCGGAAGCCGTCCACATGCATCTCGGTGACCCAGTAGCGCAGCGAGTCCATGATCAGCTGCAGTACGTGCGGGTGCCTCATGAGCAGGCTGTTACCGGTGCCGGTGGTGTCGTAGTAGTGCGTCTTGTCTTGGTCGACCAGCCGGTAGTAAGCCGCGTTGTCGATGCCCTTGAACGACAGCGTCGGGCCGAACTCGTTCCCCTCGGCGGTGTGGTTGTAGACGACGTCGAGGATCACCTCGATGTCCGCCTCGTGCAGCGCCTTCACCATCGCCTTGAACTCGGTCACCTGCTGCCCGCGGGTGCCGGTGGACGCGTAGGCGTTGTGCGGCGCGAAGAAGCCGATCGTGTTGTAGCCCCAGTAGTTCGACAGGCCGATCTCCTGCAGATGCCCGTCCTGCGCGAACTGGTGCACCGGCATCAGCTCGATCGCGGACACCCCGAGCTCCTTGAGGTGCTCGATGATCGCCGGGTGGCCGATCCCGGCGTACGTGCCGCGGATGTTCTCCGGCAGGCCCGGGTGGGTCTTGGTCAGGCCCTTGACGTGCGCCTCGTAGATCACGGTCTCGTGGTACGCGTGGCCCGGTGGGCGGTCGTTGCCCCAGTCGAAGAACGGGTTGGTGACCACCGAGAGCATCGTGTGCTCGCGGTTGTCCATGGTATTCAGCTCGTCCGGCTTCGCGAACCGGTAGCTGAACAGCGACTCGTCGCCGTCGATCTGCCCGTCGACCGCCTTCGCGTACGGGTCCAGCAGCAGCTTGGACGGGTTGCAGCGGTGGCCCTCGGGCGGGTTGTACGGGCCGTGGACGCGGAAGCCGTACCGCTGGCCGGGCTGCACACCGGGCAGGTACGCGTGCCAGACGAACCCGTCCACCTCGGTCAGTTGCACAAGCTGCTCGGTTCCGTCGTCGCCGAGCAGCGACAGATCAACGCGTTCGGCAACCTCCGAGAACACCGCGAAGTTCGTCCCGGCGCCGTCGTACGTGGCGCCGAGAGGGTAAGGACGACCTGGCCATTTCTGCACCTGACGACAGTAGCCACCCCGGACCGGTTCACTGCACACCCCGGTGTTTCAGTTCCGAGAATTCACCCGGGAAGGGCTTGCAGGAAGCTGCAAGGGTTGGAACGTCCCAATCTTCTTGCAGTTGCGCTAAGCTCCCACGCTTGTGAAACCGCCTTCCCCTCGGCGGCCCGTCTTCCTGGATTCGACCGGACGCCGGCGTCGTACCCTCCGACGGACCGGGGCTTTCCTGGCCGTGCCTACTGTCGGTTACCTCGTGCTCATGACCAGTAGTCTGCTCGGCGGACCGCGGATGGACACCCCGCTGATCCCGCTCCCCGAGCCGGCCAAGGCCAGGCACCAGCAGACGCCGGCGGTCGAGGCAGCGGTGCAGACACCGCAGCCGACGACCGGCTCGTCGACGCCGGGCAGCGGTCCGTCCCAGCAGTCGAGCACCAGCCCGGGCAGCGACTCCTCGACCCCCGCTCCGTCGACGAGCAGCAGCACGGCTCCGACCTCCGCGGTGAGCACCGCGCCGACCACGGCGCCGACGTCCGCCGCGACGACCGTCCCGACCGTGGGTACGACGGTGGTGCCGCCGACCGTCGTACCGACGACCGTGCCGACGACCGCACCGCCGGGCACCACCGCCCCGACCAGCACGCCGACCACGACGGCCACCACGACGACGCCGGCACCGACGGCGACCACCACGACGACGCACGGCAAGAAGCCGACCGCACCGCCCGGTAAGACCAAGACGCCGAACAACCCGTGAGCCGGCCGGCAGCGCGCCGGGCCAAGCAGGTACCGCTGCGGACGCACTGGATCGTGCTGACCATGCTGCTGGTCTGCCTGTCGACCATGCTGCTGCTGAACGGCTACACGCACCACATGTTCGGCGCGGCCCCCGACGGCGCCGTCCAGCCGGTCGGCGGGTCCGGAACCGTGCCGCGGCAGATCGTCAAGGGCGGCCCGGTGATCGACGCCGGCACCGGCGCACCGCGCTCGGTCGCGCCGCACGACCGGACGATCGCGATCACCTTCGACGACGGCCCGGATCCGGTCTGGACGCCGCGGATCCTCGACCTGCTGCGCGAACAGCAGGTGCACGCGACGTTCTTCGTCGTCGGTACCGCGGTCGCCGCGCATCCGGACCTCGCCCGCCGAATCGTTGCCGAAGGCCACCAGATTGCCGTGCACAGCTTCACCCACGCGAATCTGTCGACAGCAGCCCCGTGGCGACGCGCACTGGAGCTCCGGCAGAGCCAGCTGATCCTGGCCGGCGCCACGGGTGTCAATACGACGCTGCTGCGACCGCCGTACTCGTCTGAGCCGAGCGCACTGACCGACCTGGACTGGAAGGCGCTCCAGCAGGTCCGTGAGGCCGGTTACCTCGCCGTACTGACCAGCCAGGACAGTGAGGACTGGCGGCGTCCCGGTACTGACCAGGTGATCGCCAACTCGATGCCACGCAGTACTACCGGGCAGGTATTACTGATGCACGACGCTGGTGGTGACCGCAGCCAGACCATAGAGGCGCTCAACAAGCTCCTACCGCGACTGAAGGCACGTGGGTTCCGTTTTGCGACTGTGAGCGACGCAGTCGGCCTGCCGGACCCGACGCACAAGGCCGATGCGCTGGAGCAGGCGCGCGGGCTTGCGGTCATCTGGGTGATGCGGATCAGCGACTGGGTCCTGAGCGTCATCGGCTGGCTGCTGTACGCCGCGGGCGCGCTCAGCGTGCTGCGTGCGATCACGACCGTCATCGCCGCCCGCCGGCACGCCCGGATGCGCGGCTGGGTCTACGGGCCGCCCGTGACGGAGCCGGTCAGCGTCATCGTCCCGGCGTACAACGAGAGCGCGGGCATCGAGGCGGCGATCCGGTCGCTGGTGGCGTCCGACCATCCGCTCGAGGTGATCGTCGTCGACGACGGCTCCACGGACGGTACGGCGGACATCGTCGAGGGTCTGCGGATCCCCGGCGTCCGCGTCATCCGGCAGGCGAACGCGGGCAAGCCGGTCGCGCTGAACACCGGCCTGAAGGCGGCCCGGTGCGAGCTGATCGTGATGGTCGACGGCGACACCGTGTTCGAGCCGGACGCGATCCGCAAGCTCATCCAGCCGTTCGGGCACCCGGCCGTCGGCGCGGTGTCCGGCAACGCCAAGGTCGGCAACCGCGGCGGCCTGATCGGACGTTGGCAGCACATCGAGTACGTGATCGGCTTCAACCTGGACCGCCGGCTGTTCGACCTGGCCGAGTGCATGCCCACGGTGCCCGGCGCGGTCGGCGCGTTCCGGCGTACGGCGCTGGAACGCATCGGCGGGCTCAGCGACGTGACGCTGGCGGAGGACACCGACCTGACGATGGCGTTGTGCCGCGACGGGTGGCGGGTGGTCTACGAGGAGAGTGCGGTGGCCTGGACCGAGGCACCGGCTTCCATGGGCGCTCTCTGGCGGCAGCGGTACCGCTGGTGCTACGGGACGCTCCAGGCAATGTGGAAGCACCGGGGCGCAATGGTGCAGCGCGGGCGGGCCGGGAAGTTCGGCCGGCGCGGTCTGACGTACCTGATGCTGTTCCAGGTGTTGCTGCCGTTGCTGGCGCCGGTTGTGGACGTTTTCGCGATCTACGGCCTGATCTTCCTCAACCCGGTGCGTGTGCTCGGCGTATGGGCTGGCTTCGTGCTTCTGCAGCTGGTGATGGGCTTTTACGCGTTCCGATTGGACGGGGAGCGGCCTGGTCCATTGTGGACGTTGCCGCTGCAGCAGTTCGTCTACCGGCAGCTCATGTACCTCGTGGTGATCCAGTCCGTCTTCACGGCGCTGGCCGGGACCAGGCTGCGCTGGCAGCGCATGGAGAGGTACGGCAGTCTGCAGGCTCCGGTGGTTCGCTAACCTACAGCGATGAGACTTTCACGGGGCGTACTCGTTGTTGCCGGCCTGCTGACCCTCACCGCCGGTGCGAAGCCGTGCATCGTCGGCGGCACGGTCACCAGTACCAGCGAGGCCCCGTGGGTGATCGCGCTGAACACCACGCAGTCCCAGTCGTCCAGCGGGCGGTACTGCGGTGCGACGCTGATCAAGCCCGACAAGATCGTCACCGCCGCACATTGCATGGACGAGGCCACCTCGACGTACTACGCGGTCCAGGGCCGCGCCGACCTCGCCGACACGTCCGCCGGGCAGGTGTCGACGATCAGCAAGGTGTGGATCCACCCGGGGTACAACACGAAGAACAACCGGTACGACGTCGCCGTACTGACGCTGGCCAAGCCGTTCACCGGCGTACCGGTGCTGCCGCTCGAGACACGGGTCCGGGCGGACGCGGCGGGCGCCGTACCGACCGTGTACGGCTGGGGCGACACGCAGGACACCGGGCCGGACGAAACGCTGCAGAAGGCCGCCGTACCGGACCTGGGCGACAAGACATGCCTGGCCAACAAGAGCTACGTGGCCAACGGGTACGCGGCTGCCACCAACATCTGCGCCGGATACCTCAAGGGCGGCAGAGACGCGTGCCAGGGCGACTCCGGCGGGCCACTGGTTCTCAACGGCCGCCTGCTCGGCGTGGTGTCCTGGGGCCAGGGCTGCGCCCAGCCGGGCGACCCTGGCGTCTACGCCGAGATCGCGCCCGTGGCCGAGGCATTGCTGCAACACTGAAGGTATGTCCGACCCCGTTCGCGTGATCAAGGCCGGTGACCTGGTCGCCGCCGACCCGACGTCCGGCATGCTTCGGATGCGGGCGTTCGAGTTGCCGATCCTCTGGGCGGGCCAGGTGATCACCGAGCCCGGCATCAGCTCCGGCTGGCACCACCACGACAAGAACGAGAGCAGTCTGTACATCGTGTCCGGGGTGCTCCGGCTGGAGTTCGAAGGCACCGACGAGTACCTGGACGCGGTGGCCGGCGACTTCGTGCACGTGCCGGCGTTCACGGTCCACCGGGAGAGCAACCCGGGCCGCGAGCCGTCGCTGGCGATCATCGCCCGGGCAGGCGGCGGGATCCCGACCGTGAACGTCGACGCGCCGCGCTGACATGTCGATCCACGAACAGGTCACGGTCGGCGTCGTCGGGGCCGACCAGATCGTGCCCCGGATCATCAACCTGGCCCGGGAGCTCGACAACCCGGCGCTGCGGCTAGTGACCGCGGTCTACGACGACGAGCACGCCGCACACGAGCAGGCGGCCCGGATCGCGTCCCGGGTCGACGTCTTCCTGTTCGCCGGACCGCTGCCGTACGACGTGGCGGTCGCGGGCGGGCTGCCGGTGCCCGCGACATACGTGCCGAGCGGCGGGCCTGCGCTGTTCTCGGCGCTGCTCCGCGGCGTACTGGAGAAGGTCTTCGACCCGGCCCGGATCAGCGTCGACACGATGGCGCGCCGGGACCTCAAGCACGTGTACGAGGAGATCGGGCTGAGCGCGTCCGGGGTGCGGCTGAAGGAGTACGCCGGTCCGGAGTCGGCCGAGGAGTTCCTCGACTTCCACCGCACGCTGCACGAACGCGGCCGGACCACCGGGGCGGTCACCACCGTGCCGACCGTCGACGTCGCGCTCCGGAAGGCCGGCGTACCGACGCTGCGGATGACGCCGTCGTCGATGACGATCCGGCAGGCGCTGACCACCGCGATCCTGATGGGCGGCGGCGCCAAGCTGGAGGAGTCCCGGATCGTCACGATGATCGTCCGGGTGCCCGCGGCCTCGCTGCCGGCGCACGCCAGCGCGAGCGCGTACTGGTACCAGGAGCTGCGGCTGTCGCTGCACCGCGAACTGCTCCGCGACGCCCGGCCGATGGACGCCGCGGTGGTGCCGCGTGACGAGCACAGCTTCCTGATCGTCACCACGATGGGCTCGCTGCGGCTGGCCACCGACAATCTGTCGATGGCTCCGTTCCTGGACCGGATCTCCGAGGAGCTGGGGATCCGGCTCGAGGTCGGCATCGGCCTCGGTACGTCGACCCGCGAGGCCGAGGTGAACGCGCAGTCCGCCGTCGACAAGGCGGCCGGCGGCGGGACCGCGTTCGTGGTCGGGCCGCACGGCTTCGTCCTGCAGGTCCCGGGCGAACGGACCCGGGCCGCCGAACGCCCGGTGCCCGGCGACTCGCGCGCGCTGCAGATCCTGGCCACGCTGGCCGAACAACTGGAGAAGGCGAACGACACCGAGCGAGTCGTCGACGCGGAGAAGGTCGCCGAACTCCTCGGCGTCACGCTGCGGACCGCGCGCCGGACGCTGACCACGCTGGTGGACGAAGGCCTCGCCTGGCCGATGCCGCCGCCGCGCTCGAACAGGCTCGGCCGACCGCCGAGGCCGTTCCAGCTGCTGGTGGAGAAACTCCCGCGCTAGTTATTACGGACATCCATAACTGCTATTAGGACCTTGCCGAAGCTCACTTGCTGAGGCAGGGTGGTCGGCATGCCTGCAATCGCGGTGATCGACAACCGGGCGGCAACCGAGCAGGCCCACCAGGCGGGTCAGGACGCCTGGTGGGTCTACCTGAACGAGATCCTCGGGCAGCTGCGGCTGCCGTACGCGGCGGTCTCTCCTGACAACATTCCGGACGACGTGGCGGTGCTGATCGCCGCGACGCCGGGGCCGGCTCCCGACCTTGAGGACTGGGTACGGGCCGGCGGAGGGCTGGTAGTCGTCGGCGATCCGGGTCCACTCGCCACGCTCGCGGGCGTCTCGGCGTACTCCGTCGTCGCCGATGGGCACGTCACCGTCGACGGCCCGGTTTGGTCCCAGCGCCCGCCAGCTGCGCTGCACGCGATTGGCGGACGGCTCGAACCGTCCGACGCCGAGGTAATCGGCCGCTGGCAGGACGACGCGGCCGCGATCACACTGCGCCGGGTCGGCGCGGGCGTCGTCCTCACGTACGGCGTCGACCTCTGGCAGACGGTCGTCCGGATCCGGCAGGGGTACGCCGTCACCGCGGACGGCGCGCCCGCCGTGGACGGCACCGCGCCGATCGACGACGGGATCCTCAAGTGCGAGGACGGGATGGCGCTCAGCTTCGAGCACGACCGGGCGATGCCGCCGGGCGAGCCGGAGCTGGACGGGCGGTTTATGCATACGTATCCACCGCCGAGCGCCGTACCGATGTTCGATCAGCCACAGGCGGACTGGTGGTGCGCACTGTTCGCGCAGAGCCTGTGGTGGAGTGCCGAGCAGTCCGGCGGCGTGGTGCCGTGGCTCTGGTACTGGCCGGCCGGGGTGGACGCGGTCGCGCACATGTCGCACGACTCGGACGGGAACGTCGAGGAAGAAGGCCAGGCCGCGCTCGACGCATTCGCCGAGGCCGACGTCAAGGTCACGTGGTGCCACCTCTTCCCTGGTGGTTACTCCCCGGATCTACACGTGGAGATCACCGCGGCCGGCCACGAGAATGCCCTGCATTACAACGCGATGGGCGATGCGGACCTGGCGGTATGGGGCTGGCCGCAACTGCGCGCGCAGTACGCGTGGGCGCAGGCCGTCACCGGGACCGAGCGGATCGTCTCGAACAAGAACCACTACACCCGGTGGGAGGGCTGGACCGACTTCTACCCGTGGTGCGAGCGGCTCGGCATCCAGATCGACGAGTCCCGCGGGCCCAGTAAACAAGGGGATGTGGGCTTCACGTTCGGCACCGCACACCTGACGTTCCCGATGGCACCGGTGGCCGAGGGCAACCGGTTGTACGACGTACTCAACCTGCCGCTGCACACGCAGGACCTCGCGTGGGCCGGGCACTCCGCCGTCCGCGACGTGATCCTCGACGGGGCGCAGGCGGTGCACGGCGTCGCGCACTTCCTCTTCCACGGGCCGCACCTGTACCTGCGTCCGCCGACCCGATCCGCATGCATCGAGCTCGCCGCGGAGGCGCGTCGGCGCGGGATGCCGTGGTGGACGGCCGGGCAGCTCAACGCGTGGGAGCGGAGCCGGCGCGGCGTCACGCTGTCGGTCGCGCCGCATCCGGACGGGTTCACGGTGCGCGCGCAGGCCGCGGAGCCGGTCCCCGGCGCGGCGATACTGCTCGCCGTACCGGATGCCGGGCGCGACCCGATCGTCAAAGAGGGCGAGGGATCGACGCGGACGCTGGACCGGTTCGGCCGGACCTTCGTCGAGCTGACCGCGGATATTGTTGCCGGAGACAACAGATGGGTGATCACGCCATGATGCCGGAGTGGCCGCAGTACGACGACGAGGAAGCCAAGGCCCTGCTCGAGGTGCTGAGCTCGGGGAAGTGGGGCAGTACCAGCGGGGACACGGTCGCGGCGTTCGAGCGGGAGTTCGCGGCGTACCAGCAGGCCGGGCACGCGGTCTGCCTGGCGAACGGGACGCTCGCGATCGCGGTCGCGCTACGGGCCGCCGGCGTCGGGATCGGCGACGAGGTGATCGTCCCGCCGTACACGTTCATCGCGACGGCGTCGGCGGCGTTGTTCGTCGGCGCGGTGCCGGTCTTCGCGGACGTCGACCCGGACACCCACCTGCTCGACGCGGACGCCGCCGAGGCCGCGATCACCGAACGGACCAAGGCGATCGTCGTCGTCCACCTCGCCGGACGGCCGGCGGACCTGGACGCGTTCACCGCGCTCGCGGACCGGCACGGCCTGACGATCGTCGAGGACGCGGCCCAGGCGCACGGCGCGGCGTACAAAGGCCGGCCGGTCGGCGCGATCGGGAGCCTCGGCACGTTCAGCTTCCAGAGCAGCAAGAACATCACCGCCGGCGAGGGCGGCGTCGTACTCACCGACTCACCCGAACTGGCGGGCGCGGTCTACTCGCTCGTCAACGTGGGCCGGGTGCCCGGCGGCGGCTGGTACCAGCACGAGTCGGTCGGCTACAACCTCCGCCTGACCGAGTTCCAGGCCGCCATCCTCCGCGTCCAACTCCGCCGCCACCCCCACCTCCAGCAACTCCGCGAACGCAACGCCCGCCTCCTCACAGACCTCCTGTCCACGGTCGAAGGCATCCACCTACCCCCCGAAGACCCCGCCATCACCGCCCACGGCCGCCACCTCTTCATGCTCCGCATCCCCGGCCACCGCGACGCCGTCCTCAAATCCCTCACCACAACAGGCGTAGCCAAAGCCTCCCCCGGCTACGTCCCCCTCCACCGCAACACCGCAGTACTCCGCGAAGCCCAGTCCATCACCACCCGCCTCAACCAGCCCTACCCCCAACCCCCCTGCCCCAACGCCGACACCATCTCCCAAGACACCATCTGGCTCCCCCAGCCCTACCTACTAGGCACCGAAGCCCAAACCCAAGCCCTGGCAGCCGCCATCACCACCGCTGTCCGGTGAAGGACGGCGCGGTCAGGTTTGGGTGCCCCAGGCCGCGACCTCGTCGAGAGATCCGACGACATCGAGCTTCTTCAGCGGGAACGCTGCGACGAGATCGTCGACCTGCCTGGCTTGCTCACAGGCTCGAACGAACCGGTCGGTGCGGGGCTGGTACAACTCACCGTCACCTCTGACGAACTGCCCCCACAGCGCCAACTCGCCGACCTCACGCCGAGAGTCAGCCTCGACTGCACCCGCCAGGAAGGTAGGCGGGAACAGGGCCCGATATCCCGGTAGGTGGTACAGCCAAGAACCACCACGGAGCCGATCGGCCTGCGGCGCAACACTGCGGGCATCGTCCAGAGCACTGGCCAGCTCGGCGCGCCGAAACGCACGCCGGTCGGAACCGAGGGCGCCCGGCCCCTCGCGATTCGCGAAGTGCAGCCGGATCCGGCGGCCCTCGTCTTCGACCTCATACCAGAAACAGCCATGCTGCGGCGTACCCAGGCCCGCCCGCAGCGCAAGCCACGACCGGTGTGCCGCCTCGGCCGCCGCACCGTGGTGCACCGCGTCGTCAATCGCCCGCCATCCATCGGAATTCACCAGCGCCGACATGCTGGTCCAGTCATGCCAGGCGGTGTGCCGATCGATCCGCACCAACTCGACAACACGCTCGACCCAAAACGCCTGCAGCTCAAAGAACGCTCTCCCGAAATGCAGCGCCCATGTGCTCACCTGACGAGCGTGAGGCATACGACCCAGCCGCACAAACACTTTGCCGCACGACCACCCCGCTCACTCTTCGCCGAGTCGTGGCGAATGGCTCGGCACCTGTTCGTCGAGTCGTGGATTGTGGCTGGTTTCTGGCGCCTCTTCTCACGACTCGGCGCAGGGGGTGCGGGCCGTTTGCCACGACTCGGTGGAGGGGGAGATCAGTTGAGGGCAAGGTCGGCGGCTAGGTAGCGCAGGTCGGCGATCCGGCCGGGGAGGGCGCGCAAACTGTTGCTGATGGCATTCTCAATGGTTGTGGTGTTGCCCATCCAGCGGGCCGGAGGGTTTTCACCGAGGGCTACCTGGAGGTGTTCGCCGACGATCTGCAGGTGGTTTCTGGTGACGCTGAGGAAGAGGTCTTCGCCGGGCCAGGTGAGGTCGCCGGTGTAGCTGCTGAGGACTGCGGCGATCCCGTCGCGGTCGCCGGCGGCGACGATGTAGGCGACGCGGGCGGCTTCCAGGGCGGCGCTGTCGGTGCGGACGCTGTCCCAGTCGACCAGGACCGGGCCGGTCGGCGAGTTGACGATGTTGTGGGGTTTGAAGTCGCCGTGGGTTCTGACCAGGTCGGGCACGGAGTCGCAGATCGAGGTGATGCGTTCGGCGGCCGTCAGTAGATCCGGGAGGGCCTCGGCATACAGCCCCACCCAGGGCATGTCCTTGGCCTTGGTCAGCCAGGTTTCCCAGGTTTCCGGTGAGCGGACCGAGTCGCGCCACCACCTGGGCAGGGGCGCCTGGCCGATCGGCTGCAGCTCGTGGACCTGCTGCATCGTACGGCCGAGCCACACTGAGACGTCTGCGGGCTCCGGCCGGTGCTCGACCCAGCGATGGACCCGGAACAGGCGGTCCTCGACCCAAGTCAGCCAGCCGAGGTACGGATCGACCGGCCGCACCGGCTCCGGCATGTCCACGCCGGCGTCGAGTGCGAGCTGTTCGAACGCCATCGCGACCGCCAGCTGGTCGGTCAGCTCCGTACCGTTGAACTGGCCGCCCGTCGTCGGGAAGTACCCCTTGACGAAGTACTCGCCCAACCGCCAGGCGTCGTTGTCGCCGCGCCGTACATGGACCAGCTCGCGACCCGTCGATCCCAGGTCGAACGCGAGCGCGAGTTCATCCGGCGTCGGTGTGTACACAAGACTCAGTCTCCCAACCCGGCCGACGGACGGTAGCCGCCGGCCGATCCAACAGCCCACCTCGTCCGATACTTGCTGCCGTTTCAGGGGTTCACCCCTGAAACGGCCCCTTCGCCTGCTGCATGCGGTGTGTGAAGGGGCACGGCGAGGTGTGAACCTCTTGTATGCGCGTGGGCGGAAGGCCCAGCCGGAGGCAGGTGCGCGGAGCCAGGTACGGCGCTAGCCGAGGCCGGGCAGGTATGGCGCAAGCCGGACGGGGCCGGTACCGCGCTAGCCGGGGCCAGGCCGGGACGGCGCTGGCTGGGGTGGGGTGGTCGGGGTTGTGGCTGGTGGGGCCCGGGTGGGTTAGGTTTGTTGACGGATGGGGAGTACGGCGGCCAGGAGTTGTTGTGTGTAAGGGTCTTTCGGGTCTCGGAACAGGTCCTCTGTTGTGCTTTCCTCGACCAGTTTGCCCTTGTTCATCACCGCGACTCGGTCGGCGAGGCGTTCGACGACCGCCAGGTTGTGCGAGATGAAGAGGAAGGACAGGCCCAGTCGCTCCCGGAGGTCGGTGAAGAGCTCGAGGATTTGGGCCTGGATCGACACGTCCAGGGACGAGGTCGGCTCGTCACAGACGAGCAGTTCCGGTTCGAGTGCGAGCGCGCGGGCGATCGCGATCCGTTGCTGCTGGCCGCCGGAGAACTGTCGGGGGTACAGCTCCGCGTGGTTGGTGTTGATCCCGACCAGCTCCAGCAGTTCCAGCGCCGACGTACGGCGGGATTCCTTGGAACCTCGCTCGTGCAACCGCAGCGGCTCCATCACGTTGCCGAGGGCACTGAAGTGCGGGAGCAACGACCCGTACGGGTTCTGGAACACCATCTGCATCCGCGGCCGCAGCAACCGCAGCTCGCGGGCCGGCAGCTCTCCCAGATCGTGGCCGTCGAACTCGACCCGGCCGGCGGTCGGCGTCTGCAGTCCCATCATCAGCCGCGCCATCGTGGACTTGCCGCTGCCGCTCTCGCCGACCAGCCCGAGTGTCTCGCCGCGATGTACGGTCAGCGACACGTCGTCGACGGCCCGGACCTCACCGGCCCGGGTCTTGAACACCTTCGTCACCGACGAGGCGCGGATCAGCGGTTCAGGCATCGGCGGTCACCTTCCAGCAGGCGGCGTCCCGGGCGGGGCCGATCGTCAACGGTTCCTGTTCGGTACCGCAGCGCGGCAGCTCGGCCTGCGGGCAGCGCGGGTGGAACGGGCAGCCTTCCGGCCGCCGGGACAGGTCGGGCGGGCTCCCCGGGATCGGCCGCAACGGCAGGTCGCGGCCGCCGACCTCGACGCCGGACCCGAGCAGGCCGACGCTGTACGGATGCCGTGGGTCGTCGAGCAGTTGCCCCATCGGCGCGCGTTCGACGACCCGGCCGGCGTACATCACGACCGCGTCGTCGCAGAAGTACCGCGCGACGCCGAGGTCGTGGGTGATCATCACGATCCCGGTACCGCGGGACTTCAGGTCGGCGAGCAGGTCGAGGATCTGGCGCTGGACGGTGACGTCGACCGCGGTGGTCGGCTCGTCCGCGATCAGCAGCGCGGGCTCGGTCACCATCGCCATCGCGATCATCGCGCGTTGCCGCATCCCGCCGGAGAGCTGGAACGGGTACGTGCGGATCCGCTTCTCCGGATCCGGGATGCCGACGTCGCCGAGCGCCTTGATCGCGCGTTTGCGGGCCTCCGCCTTGGTGCACAGGCCGTGCCAGATCAGGTGTTCGGTGAGCTGCCGTTCCAGGGTCAGCGTCGGGTTCATCGCCTCCATCGCGCTCTGGAACACCATCGCGATGTCGCGCCCGCGGATCCGGCGCAGCTGCTTGTCGCCCAGCGCGAGCAGATCCCGGTCGCCGTACAACGCCTGGCCGGTGGTCCGGGCGGTCCGCGGCAGGATGCCGAGCACGCTCCGCATCGTCACGCTCTTCCCGCTGCCGCTCTCCCCGACGACCGCCAGCGCCTGGCCCCGCTCGACGTCGAACGAGACCCCGTCGACCGCGGTCAGCAGATCACCACCGTCGCGGCGGAACGTCGTCCGCAGCTCGCGGACCGACAACAGGCTCATCGCTGCTCCCCACTCGCGTCGAACGCGTCCCGTACGCCGTCTCCGATCCAGGTGAACGCCAGCAACGTCAGCGCGAACAGCACCGCCGGCGCGACCAGCAGATGCGGCGCGGCCAGCAGGTACCGGCTGCCGTCGCTGATCATCGCGCCCCACGAAGGCGTCGGCGGCTGTACGCCGAGCCCGAGCAGCGCGAGCCCTGCCTCGGCGGCGATCGCGGCCGGGATCGCGAAACTGGTCGTGACGAGGATCGGGCCGATCGCGTTCGGCAGGATGTACCGGATCGCGATCGTGGTGCCCTTCGCCCCCATCGACCGCGCCGCCTCGACGTACTCGCGTTGCTTCAGCGTAAGCACCTGCGCGCGGACCAGCCGGGCCTGCGTGACCCAGGAGGCGATGCCGATCGCGACCACCAGCGCGAAGATGCTCCGCCCGAGAACGGTCACCATCACGACCGCGAACAGGTACGTCGGGAACGCGTACATCACGTCGGTGAACGCCATCAGCACCTGCTCGACCCGGCCGCCGAGGTACCCCGCGAGCAGCCCGATCGCCAGCGCCAGCACGAGCGCCGTCAGTTCGGCGCCGAAGGCAACGGTCAACGCGGTCTGCAGACCGTAGATCAGCCGGCTCAGGATGTCCCGGCCGAGCAGGTCGGTGCCGAGCAGATGCCCCGCGGAGCCGGGCCCGGCGAGCGTGTGCCGGATGTCGGTCTCTTCGTAGCCGTACGGCGCGATCAGTGGCGCGGCGATCGCGACCACGATCAGGAACGCGCAGAAGATCAGGCTGCAGAACGCCAGCCGGTGCTTGCGGAACCGGGACCACGCCCGCGCCCACGGCCCGCGGGCGACGGTGACGTGCTCGGCCGGTTCGACCGCGGCCTCGATGCCCTCAGTCGCCGTCATGGGCTCCACCTCCGGCAGCACGGATACGGGGATCGAGGAGCCCGTACACCAGGTCCACGATCAGGTTGGTCACCATCAGGATCAGCGCGAAGAACAACGCCGTACCCATCAGCAGCGGCATGTCCCGGCTGGCGGCGGCGTTCGCGAAGTACAGGCCGAGACCGGGGATCCGCAGCAGTGCCTCGACGAACACGGTGCCGGTCATCAATGCCGCGAGCAACGGTCCGGCGACCGTGACCAGCGGGATCAGCGAGTTCCGCAACGCGTGCCGGACGATGACGGTACGCCGGGGTCCGCCCTTGGCCAGCGCCGCCGTGATGTACTCCTCGCGCAACGTCTCCAGCATGCTCGACCGGACGTACCGGGCGAGCACCGCGGCCGGGCCGAGGCTGAGCGCGAGCACCGGCAGGATCAGGTCCTTCGGCCCGTTCCAGCCGCCGGACGGCAGCAGCTTCAGCGTCGCGGAGAACAGCAGGATCATGAACGCCGCGGTGAGATAGCTAGGCAGCGCATGTCCGAGCGTGACCACGAACATCGTCGTGTGGTCGGACTTCGAGTTTTGCCGCAACGCCGCGAACACCCCGACCGGTACGGCGATCAGCAACGCGAGCAGGACGGCCAGCAACGCCAGCGTCGCCGACACCGGGAAGGCCTTCGCGATGATGTCCTGCACGTTCTGGCTGGCGTACTTGTACGACGGCCCGAAGTCCCAGTGCACCGCGCCCTTCATGAAGATCAGGTACTGCTTCCAGGCCGGGACGTCGGCGCCGTACCGGGACTCGAGCTCGCCGACCATCGACTCGGTGCCGACGCCGCCGAGGTTGGTCGCACCGCTGTTCACCCGCTGCAGGTCCGCGAAGTTGCCGGGTGCGAGCTGCAGCAGGGTGAAGGTCAGGACCGAGACCGCGATGAGGGACAGGATCAGCCGCACCAGGCGCTTGCCGATGTAGACGGCGAGCCCCACGGTCAGCTCACCACGCTCAGCGGCTTGAGGTAGAAGTAGTCCGGATACGCCCGCAGTTGCAGGCCGTGCACCTTCGGCTTGACCGCGTGGAACAGGCTCTGCCAGAGCACGGGCAGGTACAGGTACTGCTCCTCGCGCAGCTTGGCCGCCTGCTTGTACAGCGCGAGCCGCTTCGCGTCGTCGGACTCGGCCGCAGCCTGGTCGACCAGCGCGCCGATCTCCAACGCCGGCTTGGCCGCGAACCCGGTCCGGATCGCCTTCAGCTGAGCGGTCTTGGCAGCAGGCGTCATCTTCTTGTCGTCCTGCACGGCCTGGTACTTCTGCCACTGGTCGCTCGACAGGCTGATCTCCTGGACGTTCTGCGGCGACCAGAGCGAACCGACCATCGTCGGCCAGGTCGGCAGTCCGGCGAACGTACCGTAGTAGAAGCCGATGTAGTCGCCCTTCTGCACCTCCCACCGGCGCTCGGTATACACACCGGCCTCGACGTGGTCGACGAGCGCCTTGATCCCGAGCTGCCTCTTCCAGCTGTCCACGATCGCGTCCGCGAGCGTCGTGTCCGGTACGCCGACCAGCAACCGGATCGGCGGCAGGCCCTGCCCGTTCGGGTACCCGGCCTGCGCGAGCAGCTGCTTCGCCTCGCCGACGTCCTCCTTGATCGCGATGCTGTCGTCCCAGCCCGCGGTCCGGCTGGTCACCAGCGAGACGCCCGGCTGCTGACCGGGTTGTACGCCGGCCAGTGTCTTGCGGTCGAGCGCCAACGACAGGGCCTTGCGGACGCGGACGTCGTCCATCGCCTTGTGCTGGCTGCGAAGCTTCGCGAGGTACAGGATGCTGTAGTTCTCGGTCTGCTTGAGCTCCTTCGACAACGACTCGCTCTTCTGGAACCGCAGTACGTCGGGTCCGGCGAGCTGGACGAGGTCGGTCTCGCCGTTCTCGTACGGCACGGTGGCGGTCGCGGCCGCGCTCGGCTCGACCAGATTCACCTGGATCCGGCTGAGCTTGACGTTGCCGTGGTCCCAGTACTTCTCGTTAGGTACCAGGATCAGCCGCGAGTTCGTGACCCACTCGCTGACCGTGTACGGGCCGTTGGACACGTAGTTCGGTGGGTTCTGCCAGTCCTTCGGCTTGCTCTCGACGAGGTCCATCGGCAACGGAAGCATCGCCGGATGCGTGAGGGCGAGCAGGAAGTCCGGGTTCGGGTTGCCGAGCGTGAGGACGAGCTCGTGGTCACCGGTCGCCTTGACGCCGACCTTCGACCAGTCGGTCAGGACGCCGGACAGGAAGTCCTGCGCGCCCTTGATCCCGGTGGCGGTCTGGTAGCTGTTCGCGCCGAGCGTCGTACCGCCGGCCGAGCCGCCGGCCGGGGTGAACAGCCGCTTGTACGTCCGCTCGAAGTCCTGCGCGACGACCGGTTTGCCGTTCGACCACTGGGCGTTGTCGCGTAGCGTGAACGTGTACGTCAGGTGGTCGTCGGCGATCTTCCACTCGCTGGCGACACCGGGTACGACCGCATCGCCCTTCTCGTTCTGGGTGACCAGGCCCTCGGAGATCCCGCGACTGAGGATCCACATGCCGTTGGTGATCACCTGTGGATCCAGCACTTCGACCGGAACGTAGTCGATCGTCAACGTGGACTTGCCGTCCGAGGCCTTGCTGTCGTCACCGAACAGTCCACAGCCGGTCAAGGACCAACTGCCACCGATCGCGGCAAGCGTCAGGCCGGACAGCCGGAGGAAATCACGCCGGGTCTGGCCCACAGGGGGCGCGCTGTTAGCCAAGGGAGTGCCGCCTTTCTGGCGTCCTGAACTCGACTTATGGCGCGACCGTAGGGCCGTAAAGCGTCGGAGTCAACGCTTTACGGCCCTAACCGTAATTATTCAGCTGAAGCTGTCGTACGCCGGTAGTGTCAGGAAGTCGACGTACTCGTCGGCCAGCGCGACCTCGAGGAACAGCGACCGGGCGGCGGCGTACCGGGCCGGGTCCCCGAGCTTGCCGATCTCCTCGTCGGCGATCCGCTCGACCAGCTCGGTGCTGACCGTGTCGCCGGTGTCGAGCGTGACCTCGTTGCGGCGCCACTGCCAGATCTGGGACCGGGAGATCTCGGCGGTGGCGGCGTCCTCCATCAGGTTGAAGATGCCGACCGCACCGGTCCCGTCGAGCCAGACCGCGAGGTACTGCAGCGCGACGCTGACGTTGTTGCGCAGCCCCGCCTCGGTGACCTCGCCGGGTGTGGCGGCGACGTCGAGCAGCTGCTCCGCGGTCACGGAGACGTCCTCGCGGAGCTTGTCGATCTGGTTCGGGCGGTCGCCGAGGACCGAGTCGAACACCTTCCGGCAGGTGTCGACCATGCCCGGGTGCGCGACCCAGGAGCCGTCGAACCCGTCGTCGGCCTCGCGTGTCTTGTCCGCCTCGACCTTCGCGAACGCCTGCTCGTTCACCGCCGGGTCCTTGCTCGGGATGAACGCCGCCATGCCGCCGATCGCGTGCGCGCCGCGCTTGTGGCAGGTCCGCACCAGCAGCTCGGTGTACGCGCGCATGAACGGCACGGTCATCGTCACGCTGTTGCGGTCCGGCAGCTGGAAGGCCTTGCCGCTGGTGCGGTGCGTCTTGATCACGCTGAACATGTAGTCCCAGCGGCCCGCGTTCAGGCCGGCCGAGTGCTCGCGGAGCTCGTAGAGGATCTCCTCCATCTCGAACGCCGCCGGGTAGGTCTCGATCAGGACCGTCGCCCGGATCGTGCCGCGCGGGATCCCGAGCGCCTCCTGCGCGGTCACGAACACGTCGTTCCACAGCCGTGCCTCGAGGTGCGACTCCATCTTCGGCAGGTAGAAGTACGGGCCTTGGCCGCGGTCGAGCTGCAGCTGCGCGCAGGCCGCGAAGTACAGCGCGAAGTCGACCAGCGATCCCGAGGTGGGCGAGCCGTCCACCAGGATGTGCTTCTCGGGCAGGTGCCAGCCGCGCGGGCGGACCACGATCGTCGCCAGCTCGGCGTCCGGCTTCAGCGCGTAGCTCTTCGTGCCGGTGCTGAAGTCGATCTTCCGGGTGATCGCGTCCAGCAGGTTCAGCTGGCCGCCGACGACGTTCTCCCAGGTCGGCGTGTTCGCGTCCTCCTGGTCGGCCAGCCAGACCTTCGCGCCGGAGTTCAGCGCGTTGATCGTCATCTTCCGGTCGGTCGGCCCGGTGATCTCGACCCGGCGGTCGACGATCCCCGGAGCGGGCGGCGCCACCCGCCACTCCGGGTCGTCGCGGATCTGCTGCGTCTCGGGCAGGAACCCCAGCTCCGTCCCGGCCGCGATCGCCGCGATCCGCTCGGCACGCCGCCCCAGCAGTTCCCGCCGGCGCGCGTCGTACGCCCGGTGCAGTGTCTCGATCAGGCCGAGCGCCCGCTCGCTGAGGATCTCGTCGTACCGCTCGTGCAGCGGGCCGGTGACGTCGACTGACACTGGGGGCTCCTTACTCCAGAACTACGATCTCGTGGTCGGTGATTCGGTATACCAGCACCGTAATCCAGCCGTCGTGCTGCTGCACGTCCGCCGTCCGCCGTGAGACGAGCAGGCGGGCGCGGGACGCGTTCACCCTGAGCGACACCGCGAACGGACCTGCGGGCGTGAGCTCCTCCAGCCGGCCGCGCCAGGCGCCGCCCTGGTCGAGGTTGACCAGGTGCAGGACGTGCCGGTCGCCCTGCCGGTACAGCTGGCAGTCGAGTACGCCGGGACCGTCGACGCGCAGCGGGATCCCGTCGTGGCGGACCAGGCTCGCCAGCAACCGCCCGTGGTCCGGGTGGTGGTGCTTCGCGTACAGCCGGTCGACGTCGGCCGCCAGGTACGCCGTCCGCTCGCCGAGCACCAGCGCCGGTACGTCGGTCCGCGGCTCCGCCATCCAGGACTTCTCCGGCGGGTAGATCGGGAACGGCGGGATCCAGGTGAGCGCCTTCCGGGCATCGGTCTCCACCACCTCCAACTGCCCGCCGAACGGCAGCACATCGGTGTCCCCGTCGAACACGTCGCGGTCCTCGATCCGCAGGTAGCTGTGCGAGTCGTACGTCTCCCAGTCGCCCACCGATCCGTCCCCGAACCGCTTGCCCTGGTGCCGTACTCCGAGCAACTCGCCCAAGGCCCAGCGATCCCGCCGATCGCCCCACGCGTCGTACAGCCCCGACTCCCCACTCACGACCAGCTTCTTGCCGGCCGCGACGTACGCCTCCAACTGCGCGCACTGCTCGTCCGTCAACACCCCGACGTTGGGCACCACCAGAACGTCGAACCGCTCATCCACCTCAGCTGTCGGCAAGTATGGAATCCGCGCCCTGATCAGCGCATCCGCCCACCCTTGATAGGGCAGCTGGCTCACCTCGACCGGCTCGTCCTTCCCATGGAAGTCGACGCTCAGCTGACTCCACAGCAGCCCGACCGTCGCCACCGGCTCCCGATCGACCAGGAACTCCTCGTACGCCGCGTGCTCCGCGAACAGCGGCCCCGCCGTCGCGTACTGCCGCCGGTCCTCGTGCACCGACCCGATGTGATGCCACCACGGCTGGATGCCGCCGGCCCAGCCCTCGAGCGCCCACATCCGCGCCTCCGGCTCCGGCTTGCTCCCGAGCCGGAACGTCGGCGTGCCCGCGTCGTACATCGCCGTGCTCTCCGGGATCAGCGTGTCCCAGCCGAGCATCCCGTGCAGCCGTTTGCCGGAGTCGGCGTTCGCCTGGAAACCGGATTCCTCGTGCCGCCATTGGGAGTCCAGCATGAAGATCTGCGCGCGGTTGCAGATCTCCGCGTCGTTCCGCAGGCGTTTGCTCTGGGAGACCAGGTCACCGCCGTTCATGCCGATCCACAGGCAGTCCGGTCCGCCCACCGTCGTCGTCACGGAGTTGTTCAGGTCCCAGACGTCGAGCCGGCGTTCGTAGCTCCAGCGGATCCACTGCTTGTACACCGGATCAGACCAGGAAACCGTGTTCGGAAGTTTCTGACCGAAGCTTTCCCGGCAGTTCGCGCAGTAGCAGATCGACTCCCGGCCGAGGCCGCTCCAGCTGTTGTCGGTGAGCCCGTCCGGCGCGGTCCGCTCGATGATCTCCTCGAGGATCCCGGTCAGGAACTCCCGGTAGTACGGTCCGGTGACGCAGGCGACGTACAGCTCGCCGGCCCGGTACGGGTTGCCGTCGGCATCGATCGCGAACCAGTCCGGGTGTGCGTCGTACAACGGTTGATGCGCGCGGTTGGAGTCCATCCGGGCGAGCACGGTCAGCCCGTCTTCCTTGGCGAGGCCAACGATCTCGCCGTACAGGTCGCGGTCCCCGAGGTACTCCGCGCGGTGCTGCAGCTCGTACCTGCTCGGGTAGTAAGCGACGATCCCGCCGGCGTTGACGATCACGCCCTGCACGTTCGTCCGCCGCCACTGCTCGCGCCACCACTCGGCGTCGTACCGAGCGGGGTCCTTCTCGGTGAGGTTGGTCTGCGCCCAGCGCAAGGTCCTGCGGTACCAGGGCTTCACGCGATGCCCCGGACCGCGTCACCGGCGCCGGAAAGGTTTTCCAGCAGCATTTCCGAGTATTTCCGGCTCAGGACGACGCCCTCGGCGCCGCCGGCGAACGCGGCCAGCGTCGCGTCCCGCACAGACTCGCGGGTGCACCGGGTCAGCTCACCCTCGTTGTCGTCCCAGTTGATCTTGGTCCCGAGGTCCCGCGGCGACTCCAGCCCGCGCTGCTTCGCGACCCCGACCGGGATGTCGATGTCGATGCCCGGGTAGATCCGGCTCTGCCCGCCGACCCCGGCGACCGCCCGCGCGGTCTCCCGCCGTACGTACTCCGAGGTGAAACCGGCCTGCGGCAGCTTCTCGTAGTCGCCCTCGTCGAGCTGCAGGAGCTTCATCATCAACGGGTACACGTCCTCGGGTTCGGCGTCCGCGAACAGCGCGCCGCAGATGCTCTTCACCCAGGTGAAGAACCGCGGCCCGGCGCAGTTGTTGTAGATCACCACCTTGATGAAGTCGGAGAACTTCGCCATCTCCGCGTAGTCCTGGTCGGCGCGATAGAACGGGCTGAACGAGATGTTGTGGTAGACGTGCCAGCCGACCTGCACCTCCGGGGAAATCGCTTTCGTCACGCCGTAGATGTCCCGGTACAGCTGCCGCTGACTCTCGGTCCAGAGCGTCTGCCAGGCCAGCACCTCGGGGAAGGTCAGCAGGATCCGCCAGAACGCCACGAACGCGCCGTCCACCGGCCGCTCGCCGGCACCGACCCGCTGGTTCCAGTCGACGAGTTCGCGGTACCCCTGCATCGCCCGGTTCACGTCGATCCCGCGTTCGGTCCCGATCGCGCGGCAGTGCCGGCAGAAGCAGCCGATCTCGGCGACGTCCGGCGTACTCTGCATCAGCAGGTTGAGCGGACCGGGCCGCTCCGAACACCAGGCGAGCCCGTCCAGCTCGTAGCTCTGCACGTAGTCCTCGACGAAGCCGAGATGCCAGTTCCGGTAGTCCGGGTTGTTGAAGCACGGCCGGCGGCCGGGCCGGTTCCAGGCGTCCACCTCGAGCACCTTGGCGAAGTTCGGGTAGGTCCGCAGCTGCCGGGCGCCGCCGCTCTCCTCCATCCACGCGAACGACTGCATGCCGCGCTCGCGGGCCTTCGGGATCACCTCCGCGAGCAGGTCCAGCTCCGGGTGTTCGGGCGCCCGGCCGGCCGAGCCGAGGACGGTGTTGCCGTAGTACTCCGGGTGCGGCGTCGCGTAGTTCCCGCCGACCCAGCCGAGGTCGTACTCCTGGCCGCCGTGGTCCGGGATCGGGTGCCCGGGGATCTGCCGGCCGCCGGTCCCCCGGGTCCAGGTCGGCGTGGCCAGGAACAGCGCGTTCACCGCGCCGCGTTCGGCCAGGATGTCGAGCGTCCGGTCGACACCTTCGTCGACGAACGAGATGGCTCCGATCTGCATGGCAACGAGCCGGTCCGGCACGGTGCTCACCCCTTCATTCCTGTCATCGTGATGCCCTGGATGAAATAGCGCTGCGCAAAGAGGAAGACAGCGATCACCGGTACGACGGACACCGTCGCACCGCACATCAGCAGACTGATCTGGGTGAAGTACTCGCCCTGGAACTGGGCGAGCGCCACCGGCAATGTCTGCAGGTTCTCGGAGTTGATGTAGATCAGCGGGCCGAACAGGTCGTTCCAGGACTCCAGGAACGTGAACACCCCGATCGCGGCCAGCGCCGGCTTGGTCTGCGGCAGCATGATCCGCCAGTAGATGCCGAACGTCGACGCGCCGTCGATCTTGCCCGCGTCCTCGAGCTCCTGCGGCACGGTCAGGAAGGACTGCCGCATCAGGAACGTCGCGAACACCGGCGTCAGCACCTTCGGCACCCACAGCGGGTACTGCGTGTCCACCCACCCGATCTGCCGGAAAACGATGTACTGCGGGATCAAATAGGCGATTCCGGGGATGATCGAGGTGGCCAGCAGCACCATGAACGCGGCGTCCCGGCCGGCGAACCTCAGCCGCGCGAACGCGTAGCCGGCCATCGACGCGACGATCAGGATGCCGATCACGTTCAGCCCGGCGAGCTTCACGCTGTTCCAGAGGAACACCGGGATCAGCTCGAACACCTGCCGGTAGTTGTCCCAGTGCGCGTCGGTCGGCAGGAACTTCGGCGGCACGCTCAGCACCTTCGCCTCCGGCCGCAGCGACGCGCTGATCATCCACACCAGCGGCGCGAGGAAAACGACGGCGAACAAGGACATCACGACGTACTGCGATGTCTTCGAGACGATTCTCATGTGTAGAACACCCACCTCTTCTGCAGCTTCCACTGCAGGTAGGTGACGGCCGCGATCACCACGAACAGGATCCACGCCATCGCCGAGGCGTAGCCGACCTTCCCGTAGCTGAACGCGTTCTGGTAAATGTTGAAGATGTAGACGCTGGTCGCATGCCCGGGCCCGCCCTTGGTCATCACGTAGATCAGGCCGAACACCTGGAACGACGTGATGAACTGCGTGATCAGCAGGAACAGGAAGTGCGGCGTCAGCAGCGGCAGCGTGACGAACCGGAACCGTTGCCAGTTTCCCGCACCGTCGATCTTCGCGGACTCGTAGTACTCGTTCGGCAGGCCCTGCAGGCCGGCCAGCAGGATGATCATCGGGTAGCCGATGCCCTGCCAGACGCTGACCATGATCACCGCCGGCATCGCCCAGCTCGAGCTCGACAGCCATTGCGGGCCGTGGATCCCGAGCTGGCCGAGCAGCCCGTTGATCACGCCGTTGTCGGGCTGGAAGAACCAGAACCAGACGAACCCGATCGCCACCACGTTCGTCACGTACGGCGCGAAGTACGCGGTCCGGAAGAACGCGACACCCTTGATCGGGCGGGCGCACAGCATCGCCAGCACCAGGCCGATCCCGATCGTCAGCGGGATGCTCGCTAGCGTGAAGTAGACGGTGTTCTTGAACGTCTGCAGGAACAGCGGATCGTCGCTGAACATCTCGGTGAAGTTCTTCAGCCCGACGAACTTCGGTGCCGAGATGCCGTTCCAGTCGGTCAGCGAGGCGCCGATCGAGACCAGGATCGGGAAGAACTGGAACGCCACCACGCCGACCACGATCGGGCTGATGAACAGCCAGCCGGTGAGGTTCCGCTTGCGCCGCGCCCGCCGGAGGTCGGCCTGCTGCACCGTGCGGGCGGTGTCGCGCGCCATCGTGATGGTTGCCATCGACCTCAACCCTTCAAGGCGTTCTCCACCTGTGGCTTGATCTGCTGGAGCACGTCGGCGACCGGCTTCTCGCAGTTGTAGGCCGTGTCCAGCGCGGGCCTGTACAGCTCGCGCGCGCCGATCGTGTTCTTGGTCTGGTTGGTCGCGGTCAGGTGCTTGGCCGCCTCGGCGAACAAGCCGATGTGCGCCGGGGACTTGCCGTTCGGCGCCAGCTCGGCGGCGGCCTTCAGGTTGATCGGCGTGAACGCGCCGCCCTGGAGCAGGATCTTGCCGCCGTCCTCACTGGCGAGGTACTTCAGCAGGTTCCAGGCCGCGTCCGGGTTCTTCGCCTTCTTCGGGACGCAGAACACGATCACGCTGGACTCGGTCTTCTGCTCCACGTCACCAGGCGGTGGAGCGACGTCCCAGGTGAAGTCCTTGATCGTCTGCCGCATGTACGGCACCGTGCCGAACGTCGCGAACATCATCGCGATCTTGCCCTGCGCGAACATCTGGTTCTGCACGTTGTCCTGCTGCAGCACGGACCACGGCGGCTGCACCTTGTCCTTGCAGGTCAGGTCGGTCGCCCACTGCAGCGCCTCGGACTCCTTCTGGCCCGGCAGCGTGAACTGCGTACCGTCCTGGGAGAAGATGCCCGTCTGGCTGCCGTGGTTCACCGTGAACGTCTGCTCGTAGCCGGTGTCCAGGTAGACGAGCGCGCCGTACTGCTGCTTCGCCGGGTCGGTGAGCTTCTTCGCCTTCGCCTCGAAGTCGGACCAGGTCCAGCCGTCCGACGACCAGGTGGTCGGCGGTAGCGGTACGCCGGCCGCCTTGAACAGGTCGACGTTGTAGAAGATCAGCCGCGGCTCGTACCCGAGGACCCACGCGGTGTGCGAGCCGTCCGGCTGCTTCGGGAACTCGAACGTCTCCTTGGCGAACTGGGACGTGTCCAGCTTGTCCTTGTCGATGTACGGCTGCAGGTCGAGCAGCGCGCCCTGCTCCGAGAAGCCGCGGACGAAGTCGTCGTTGATCCGCATCACGTCCGGCGGACTGCCGCCGGCGATCAGCGTGCGCATCTTGGTGTCGTACTCCTGGGTGACCGCGGGCTGGATCGTCACCTGCGTCCCGGACTGCTTCTCGAACGCCTGGATCGCCTGCTCCAGCGGGTTGCCCTTGACCTGCTCCCAGTTGAGGAACGTCAGGCCTTTCTTGCCACCACTGCTTGCGTTGCCGTTACCACCACAGCCGGCCAGGAGGCCGGCAGCTGTGAGTCCCGTCAGTCCGGCGAGAAACCTGCGGCGGTTCAGGTACGGAAGATGTGTCTGCACCGGAATCTCCCATCCACGGAGGGATGAATACGTATACACTCAGGCATTGAATACGTATACACACCGGTTCCGGCGTGGTCAACGGGCTGTGGTAACACTCTTCAGTAGTGTTCACACCTCGGACGAGGGGAGGCGGAGATGTCACGACCACCGACGAGCCGCGATCTGGCACGGCTGGCTGGGGTGTCGCAGGCGACCGTGTCGCGGGTGCTGACCAACAACCCGAAGGTCAACGCCGAGACCCGGGCACGGGTCCTGCAGGTGCTGAAGGACGCGAACTACAAGCCGAACGCACTGGCCCGGGCGATGAAGACCGGGCGCACCGACACCATCGGCGTGTTCATGACCCGGGTGACCAGCCCGTTCCACGCGGAGCTGCTGGACGAGATCGGCCGGGTGCTGAGCTCGATGGGCCAGCACATGATCCTGTGGAACATCGAGCACGACCCGGAGGAGGCGATCGCCGAGGTCCTCCAGCAACGGCTCGTCGACGGGTTCCTGCTCACGTCGGCGACGTACGACTCGACGCTGCACACGATGGCGCTCGCCTCCGGGACACCGACGGTGCTGCTGCACCGCGGCATCGACGGACTCGACTGCGACCAGGTCGTCGGCGACAACTACCAGGGCGCGTACGACGCCGGCCAGTACCTGGTCGGCCACGGGCACACGGACATCGGCCTGGTGACACTCACCCACACCGGGAGCACGTCCCGCGACCGCGACCTCGGCTTCCGGGCCGCGCTCGCCGACGCCGGCGTGAAGATCAAGCCGAGCAACGTCGTCTCGGTCGACGTACCGCACTCCGCCGGCCACGCGGCCGCGGTCAAGCTGCTGTCCCGGAAGAAGCCGCCGACGGCGATCTACACCGTCACGGACCTGCTCGCGTTCGGCATCCTGGACGGTGCTCGCGCGTGTGGGGCCCGGGTCCCCGACGACGTCTGGGTGGTCGGCTTCGACAATACCGAGATGGCCGCCTGGGAGTCGTTCGACCTGACCTCGGTGGACCAACCCGTCCACAGCATCGTCGAGAAGGGCATCCAGCTCCTCCGCCACCGCATCGCCGACCCCGACCGCCCCACCGAGGTGATCACGCTCCCCTGCCCACTGGCCATCCGCGGTACCACCGCCAACCGCCACTGACTCGCATGTCCCAGGTCCACCTCGTCTACGCGCACCCCAGCGCGCAAAGCTTCACCCGCGAGATCTTCGACGCCTTCGTGGCCGGCCTCCACTCTGCCGGCCACACGTACACAGTCTCGGACCTCTACGCGATGGAGTTTCGCTCCGAGCTCACACTGGCGGAGTACGAGCGGGAAACCGGCCGCGCACCGGACGCCCGCGTGCCGGACGACGTCGCCGCCGAGCAGGCCAAGCTCGCCGCCGCGGACGTCTGGGCGTGCCTCTATCCGGTGTGGTGGGCCGACTGCCCCGCCCGGCTGAAGGGCTGGTTCGACCGGGTGTGGACGGTCGGCTTCGCCCACAAGCCGACCGGCGTACGCCCGGCCCGGAAGGCACTGGTGATGTGCACGGCCGGGTACACCGTCGACGAACTGGCCGCGTCTGGGTGCTACCAGGCGATGAAGACCACGATGCTGACCGACCGCATCGGCCGGCGGGCGCAGTCGAGCGAGTTCGTCGTCTTCGGCGGTACTGTCCTGCGCGACGACGCTCTCCAGGCCGAGCACCTGGCGCAGGCGGCCGCGCTCGCGCACTCGATCTGAACCGCTAGGTGAGTTTCGGCAGGACCTCACGGAGGACTCGGGCGTGGTCCTCGGGCTTCGCGAGGCCCATGTTCATCGTGTTGACGCACAGGTGGGTCGCGCCCAGTTCGCGCCAGGCGTCCGCGAACGCGCGCCAGTCCTGCTCGGGTACGGCGCCGAGCGTCAGGCGGGCCTCGATGCCGACGGATTGTGGATCGCGGCCGGCGTCCTCGGCCGCTTGCCGAATCAGCGCGATCTGCCGGCGGGCGGTGTCGTCCGGCGCGGACTGCGGCATCCACCCGTCGCCGATCCGCCCGGTGCGCCGCAGTACGGCGTCCGCGCCGCCGCCGAACCAGATCGGGATCCGCCGGCCCGGCAACGGATTCAGGCCCGCCTCCTCGACGTGGTCGAACGTTCCGTCGTACGAGATGACCGGCTCGGCCCACAGCTTCCGCAACAGGTCGACCTGCTGACTCAGGCGGGCCCCACGCTTCTCGAACGGTACGCCGAGCGCGTCGTACTCGACCTGGTTCCACCCGATCCCGACACCGAGCCGCAACCGGCCGCCGCTCAGCAGGTCGACCTCCGCGGCCTGCTTCGCGACCAGCGCGGTCTGCCGCTGCGGGAGGACGAGGACGCCAGTGACCAGTTCGAGCGTCGTGGTGATCGCGGCCATGTACCCGAACAGCACGAAAACCTCGTGGAACAAGGACTTGTCGGTGTACCCGGTCCACCCCGGCCGGTTCGCCGGGTCCGCGCCTAGGACCTGTCTGGTAGTCCAGCGCCGTAGCGAGGAGGTGCTCGGTGCGGTAGCTCGGCGCGCGGGGGCGAAGGGGTCGATGCGGAGCATCGTTCCCTTTGCACCCGTGCGCCGAGCTGCCGTGCCGAGCGCCCCGCAGTAGGCGCTGGACTACCAGACAGGTCCTGGCACGTGGTCGTACGCGAGCGCATGGTTGTACCCGGCCGCCTCGACCGTCGTCGTCCACTCCCGGACGACCGCCGGATCCGCCCCGATCTCGAGCTGCGGGAACACCGCACCGATCTTCATTTCGCCTCCAGCAGGTCGATCAGTCCCTGAACGGCACGGTCGAACGGCTCCCGCGAACCGGCCGCACGGGCGAGCACGTACCCACCCTGCAGTACGGCGGCGATCGTCGCCGCGGTCCGCTCCGGGTCGAGCGACTCCGGATACTCGCCATCACGTTTGCCCTCGGCAACCACCTCGGCCAGCCGCTGCTGCAGCCACGCGAACGTCTCCGCGACCGGTTCCCGCAGTACCGGATCCGCCACCACCTCCGGATCCGCCGCGAGCCGCCCGATCCGGCACCCCTTGAGCACGTCCCGCTCGCGGGTCAGATACCCCACGATCCGCGCCTCCGCCGTACCGTCGCTCCCCAACTGCCCCTCGGCGGCCTCCCGCAACTCCGCCCCGGACCGCTCGATCGCCACCTTCGCCAACTCGGCCTTCCCCGCGAAGTGGTGATACATGCTCCCTTGCCCGGCCCCCGCCAGCCGCTGCACCGCCTTCGGCGAGGTCCCGACGTACCCCCGCTCCCAGAGCAACTCCTGAGTACTGCGAATCAACCGCTCGACCGTCTCCACCCCCACACTGTACCGAGAGGTACAGGAACCCCGGCTCAACGTTTCGGTCGCGCCGATCGTCCTGGGTGTGGAGGAAGGACGGTGCCGATGACCGGCTGGGAACAGGACCTGCGGGAGTTGCTGGCGGCGCGGGGCGGCGCACTGCGCGCGTACGCGTACCTGCTGACCAGCGACGCGAGTACGGCGAGCGACCTGCTGCAGGACGCATTGGTCCGGGTGCTGGGGCGACTGCGGAGCGGCGGCGACATCGACCAACTCGAGGGGTACGTTCGGCGCTCGATGCTCAACCAGTACGTCGACGGGCGCCGACGGCTACTGCGATGGAACGCGACCAGGCACCTGCTGGTCGACCCGCCGATCCACGACGACGACCGGTTCGCCGTCGCGGACGAAGTACGGCGAGCACTCGGCACGTTGGCGCCGAGACAGCGGGCCTGTGTCGTCCTGCGGTACTACGAGGACCTCACCGTGCCCGAGATCGCCGACCAACTCGGGTGCACCGAAGGAACCGTGAAGCGCCACCTGTCCGACGCGAGAGCGAACCTCGCCGGTCTGCTCGGCACGAGTGAGGAGAGTGTCCGATGACTTCTGACGACCTACGCGACCTGCTACGCAGCGCAGCCGCCGAAGGGAGCGAGACGGTCGATCTCGCCGAGGAGGCGGTCGTGCGCCGTATCGCCCGGCGCCGTACCCGGGCGGTCCGGATCGCCGCCGTCGCGGGCGCGGTGAGCGCAGTGGCCGTGGTGTCCGCGCTCGTCTGGGCGGTCCGCCCCGGCGATGCGCCGGCCGCGACCGCCCCGGTGACGAACGCCCCGGTGCCGTTCCCGAAGGACTGCGGCGCGGCTCTGACCGGTCAGCATCCGGCCGAGTCGCCGCTGCGGGTGACCATCGCCGAGCAGCGGATCGTGCGGGCGGGCCCGTACGGGCGGGTGTCCGGCGTACTGACCAACGAGTCGCGCACCGCTGTCAACGGGTCCACCGCGAGCGCGGTCCGCGTGATCGTCGTCAAGCACGGCACCGTGGTCGCCAAGACGGGGGCGATCACCGCCAACGCCCTCCAGTTGGTACTCGCGGCCGGCGCCCGCGAGACGCTGGCCATCCCGGTGCCGCTCCAGCACTGCGGCACCGCCCAGACCCCGCTGACGCCGGGCGACTACCAGCTCTACACGGAGTTCACCGTCGCCCTGAGCCCCACCGCGAACTGGACCGTCCTCCGCAGTGGGCCCTGGACGGTCGAACTGAAATAGCAACCGGCTGGGGAGGCAGCCCTCCCCAGCCGGTCGTGATCAGCTGACGGTGACGATCTTGTTCACCGTGTACGCCGTCGCGTGGTCGGCGTCGGCCGGGAACCAGACGCGGTAGGCGATCTTGCCGCGGAGGGCCGGACGGATGCCGAACGCGTACTTGCCGGACGAGCTCAGCTTCACCGACGCGATCGACTTCCACACCTTGTTGCCGTACTGCTGCAGGTAGACCGGCTTGCCCGCGTGCGCCGGTGCGACGTATCCGCTGAACGCGGTCGTCTTCCCGAGCTTGATCGCCGCCGGCGACAGCACCGCGGACATCGACGGAGCCACCTGGACGGTGATGTCGGCGGTCCGCGTCCCCATCAGGTCGGCGTTCCCCGGGAACGTCAGCATGTACACCGACGACACGGCCGGCTTCGTCACCACGGACAACGTCCCGGTCGACGTCGTCTTCGCCGCCGCCAGCAACGTGAACTTCGACGACGTCTTGGGCCGCACGTACACGTTCACCGGCAACCCGGCGTACGCCTTGTTGTCGATCCGCAGGGTGCTCCCCTTGATCGTGATCGCCCCGCCGTACGTCACCAACGTCGACGTCGTCGCAATCCCCGACTTCATCCCCAGAAGCTGCTTCACCGCGATCGGACTGTAGTGCCCCGTCCGGTCGAGCACCCAGGCGCCGTACGTGTACGTCGTGTTCTGCGCCAGCCCGGTGTTCTTCACCGACGTCCCGGTCCCGGCGTACACCAACGTCCCGGTCGTCGGCGTCGGCGCCTTGCTCCCGACGTTCCGCCGCACGATCACCTGGTCGAGATCCGGCGTCGGCGGAATCGTCCACGCCAGATTCGCCGCGAGGTAAGCACCACTACCACTGAACGCAGTCAGCTTCTGCGGCACCAGATCAACCGTCGAGAACACACTGCTCCACTGCGGAAGGTCGGCACTGGCGCTGAACTCCCGGACACCCTTGACCAGCACGCGGTACGGCGTTGCCTCCAGCAACGGCGCCGTCGACTTGATGGTGACGCTCTGGGTGTCCGCGTCGTACGCCGTCAGCGTGCTCGGAACCACCGCTCCGGTCTTCCCGTTCAGCAGCTGGACGGTGCTCGCTGTGATCGTGTCGGGGTTCATCGCGTGCGCGAACGTCACGGTTGGGGTGGCCGTCGCCGTCGCGTTCACGCTGAGGTCGGCGGGCACCACGTCCCGGACCGGATACAGCGGAAGCGGACCCGGGTTGACGGTGCCGCCGAGGCTGACGTTCAGCGTGTACGGCCGGGTGACCCGCGCCCCGTTGGTGTTGCGGACCGCGATGTAGACGTCGCCGTCCACGGACGGCGTCGCGGTGGTGGTCTTGGCCACCTGCGCGGCCCAGATCGGCCGGTCGGTTCTCGGATCGATGTCGGGGTACGGCTTCGAGGCGGAGCCGATCCCGTAGAGGTTCGCGTCGTACAGCTCGATCTGCGGGCCGAAGTTCGCCGAGTACGCGTCCCCGTTGAACTCGGGCCCGGTCAGGATCACCTGGACCGCCTGGGCGGGCGTCGGCACCCGGTACCAGTCCGTCTCGCCTTCGGTGCCGATCGTGCCGCTGACCGTGGTACCGGGGGTCAGCGTGGTCGCCCGCGCGGGCTGGTCGTTGCCGTCCGGGGCGGCGACCGGGAAGTCCGCGGTCCACTTGCCGCCGAGGGCGGCGTACGCGTCGACGATGCCGTGGCCGTAGTACGGGTCGATGCCGCGGGGGCCGGCGTCGCGGGCGAGGGTCTCGAGGCGCTGGGCTACCTGGGCGGGGGTGAAGGTCGGCCACTTGTTCCGTACCAGCGCGGCGATGCCCGCGACGATCGGCGCGGAGCAGGACGTGCCGGTGCAGTACCAGTACGGCTCATACCCGGGCGGGGTCAGCGCGCGGGAGCCGGTGCTCAGGATGTCCCAGCCCGGCGCCGCGATGTCGACCCAGTCGCCGTACGAGCTGAAGTCGGTCAACGCACCGGCGGCGTCGGTCGCGCCGACCGCGATCGCCTCGGGGTACGCCGCCGGGTACTGCAGGGCGTCGTTCCCGTCGTTGCCTGCGGCGACGACCACGGTGACACCCTTGGCGTACGCGCGCTTGACCGCGTCGTGCAGCACCGCGTTGTCGTCCGGGCCGCCGAGGGACATGTTGATCACCTTGGCGCCGTGGGCAACCGCCCAGTCGATGCCTTCGGCAATGTCGGCGTCGTACCCGCCGCCGTCGGAGGCGAGGACCTTGACCGGCATCGCCTTCACGTTCCAGCCGACGCCCGCGACGCCGACGCCGTTGTTCGCGGCCGCGGCGATGATGCCGAGCGTCATGGTGCCGTGCCCGTGGTCGTCGACCGGGTTCGGCCGGGTGCTGGAGACCGCGTTGTACCCCGGCACCAGGTGCCCGGCGAGGTCCGGATGCCCGGCGTCCACGCCCGTGTCGAGGACCGCGACGATCTGGCTCCCGGTCGACTTCGACAGGTCCCACGCCTGCGGGACGCGGACGGTGTTCAGGTATGTCTTCTGGTCGCTGGCGTAGTACTCGTCGTTCGGGACGGCCGAGATGTAACGCTTGTAGTTCAGCGAGGCGAGCTCGACCGTCGGGTCGGCCTTGACCTTCTTGAGCAGGTCAGTCGCCGGCAGGTCGCTGGTCAGCTTCACCGCATTCGACGCCACTGGGTCCTCGGCGGTCGCGCCGTACCGCGACACCGCGGCCCGCCGGTTCGCCGCCGTCGCCTTCGGCTTGAACTTCACCATCACGGAGTGCGCGTCGTACTCCCCCGCATGCTTCCCCGCCGCGAACGGCGGCCGATAAGGCCGCGGCTGCACCGCCGACCCACTCGACCCGGTGACCACCACCACGCCACCCGCAATCATCGCCGCAGGCAGCACCAGCCGCAGCAAACGCTTACTGAACACCACAAACCCCCAGGACCTCGACAGGGCGGAAAGACCACAATCGGTCTGGTCCTAAATCGTTGGGAGGCCCTCCGGCGTTACAGAACCGACCGGCCTGTCGTCCCGCCGTGACCGATTCGAGGCCTGCACACTGGGGAAGGTGGCGGATCGATCCAGAACTGCAGCAGTCTCACGGTGGTGGCACGGAGCGATCGCGGCGGTGATCCTGGCCTCGCTGGTCATCCAACTGGTGCTGATCTTCACCGGCGGCGCGGACGCGAACTCCGGCGACAGCGGCGCCGCGGTCGGGCTCGGAACGCGGCTGTGGCGGCTGTTCAGCTTCTTCACGATCCAGAGCAACCTGATCGTGCTCGCGGTAGCTGCCGGCCTGGTGCTGCGCCCTACCCGGGACGGCGCGTTCTGGGGCGTGGCCCGCCTGGACTCGCTGCTCGGGATCGTCATCACCGGCCTGGTGTTCGCAATCGTCCTCGCGCCGCAGGTCCACCTCACCGGCTGGGCGCTGGCGGCAACGATCGGTTTCCACTACATCTCCCCGTGGACAACACTCGCCGCCTGGCTCGTCCTGGGACCACGCCCGCGCTTGACTTGGCGGGCGGTCGGTCTGGCGTTCGTGTGGCCGCTCGCCTGGCTCGTCTACATCTTCACGCAGGGCGCATTCACCCACTGGTACCCGTACCCGTTCCTGGACGTGACGGACCTCGGCCTACCCACCGCCCTCCGCAATGCCACCCTCGTACTGGTCCTCGGCCTCCTGCTCGCCGCCCTCCTCAAGACCCTCGACACGAGGCTCCCCGCCCGCTCGTGATCACCATCGAGCCGTACGACGAGGCCTGGCCCCAGCGCTTCGCCGAGCTCGGCCGGGTACTGCGGGCTGCCCTCGGCGATGTCGCGCTGCGGATCGACCACATCGGCTCCACCGCCGTACCGGATCTCGCCGCGAAGCCGGTCATCGACCTCCAGATCTCGGTCGCCGCACTGGAACCGGTAGCGCCGTTCCGGGACCCGCTGCTGGCACTCGGCTACGTCTACCGCCCCGACAACCCCGAACGCACCAAGCGCTACTTCCGCGAACCACCCGGCAGCCCGCGCACCCACATCCACGTCCGGAAGCTGGGCAGCTTCTCCCAACAGTTCCCACTGCTGCTCCGCGACTACCTACGCACCCACCCCGCCGAACTCCCGCCGTACGAACACCTGAAACGCGAACTGGCCGCCGCCCACCCCACCAACCGCGCGGCGTACACCGACGGCAAGCTGCCCTGGTTCTGGCAAACCATCCAACGGGCCGACGCCTGGGCCCAGCACACCGGCTGGGAGCCGGGGCCGTCCGACGCCTGACCGACGCTGCGCTGGTCGGGTTGTTCGGCCTCGGCTGCTTGGGGAGGATTTTGGCCCGGAGCGGGACAGGATCCTCCCCAACCTGGGTATACGCGCGCGCCCGCGGCCCTCCGGCGGTTGGGTCGCGTGGGGAAGCACACATGGGAGGGGGCGGCACGCTTGGTGACTGGGTGGATGCTGGTGGGGACCGATAGTCTCGGGCGCCATGAGCACCTGCGTCGCCATTGCGGTGATTACCTTCAGGCGACCTGCTCTGTTGCGGGGGTTGTTGACGAGTTTGCAGGCGCAGGAGTTGCCGGCGGGCGGAGATTACGCGATCCGGATCGTGGTGGTGGACAACGACGCGGACGGGTCGGCGGCGCGGGTGCTGGAGGAGTTCGGGGAGGGTACGCCGTACCCGATCGAGTCGGTGGTGGAAGCGGAGCCGGGGATCCCCTTCGCGCGGGAGCGGTCCGTGGAGTTGTGCTGGAACGACGACGCGCTGATCTTCGTGGACGACGACGAGGTGGCCCCGCCGGGGTGGCTGGCGACGCTGCTGAAGGCGTGGGAGACGACCGGTGCCGACGTCGTCACCGGTCCGGTGAAGGGCAATCTCCCGGACGGCGCCCCACCGTGGAACCAGTACAGCGACGTCCACGACTCGACCGGCCGGCACACCACCGGCGAGGAGTTGAAGAAGGCGTACACGAACAACACGCTGGTCAGCCGCCGGGTGTACCACGCGGTCACGCCCGGGTTCCATCCCGCGTTCCGCTACACCGGCTCCAGCGACCTGCACTTCTTCCTGCGGGTGCACCGCGCGGGGTTCCGGATCGTGTGGTGCGAGGAGGCGTGGATCGCCGAGGACGTCCCGGCGGGGCGGACCACGTTGCGCTGGCTGGTCCGGCGGGCGTTCCGGTCGGGGAGCGGCGACACGATCAGCCGGTTGCTGATCCGCCCGGGCGCGGTCAGCTACGTACTCGTGCTGGCCTATGCTTCGGCCCGGGTGGTCTCGGCGTTCGGGCTCGCCCTCGCCGGGCTGTTGCTCGGGCGGAAGACGCACCTGCTGAAGGCAGTCCGCCGGTTCTTCTCGGGCGTCGGTAGTCTCGCCGGGATAGTTGGGATCAACCATGACGAGTACCGGGAACGGCACGGTTCGGCCGACGGTGGCGGAGCTGTGCCGGGCGATCTGGACGGTGGAGAGCGACCTGGGGCTGCTGACCTGGCAGCTGAGGGGGATGCATCCCTGGCCGATCATCCGGATGCGCGTCTTCCATGAGCTGACCCGCCGCAGCGGCATCCACGGCGCTCCGCATCCGGTACGCCGGACCCGGTACGACAAGGCGGCCCTGGTCGCGCGGCACGTGGCCGGCGTGGTGACCCGGAACCCGTTCCCCGGCCGGTACGACGCGCTGGTCGTCCCGCACCCGCGGAAACCGAACGGTGTCGAGATCTACACCGACGAGCTCCGGGCGCTGCTCGGCGACCGCGCGCTGATCCTGGACTCCGGGATCAACGGCGTACCGCTGGACGGCAGCAAGAACCTGGACTTCTTCACGTCGGCGGCGGGCGCGGTGCACGGCCGGACCGCCGACGACCGCGGCGTCCAGAAGGCGCTGGAGAAACTCACCGGTATCCGGGTCCCGATCGGCGCACTGCTGAGCCGTGAGGTGCCGAAACACCAACGGCTGCGGGCGCTCTACCGCGCGCTGCTGAAGAAGCACCGGATCGAGACCGTGTATTGCGTGGTCGCGTACTTCCACCAGCACATCGTTGGCGCGGCCCGCGATCTCGGGATCCGGGTGGTCGAGCTGCAGCACGGCGCGATCAGCCCGTTCCACCTCGGGTACAGCTATCCGGGCCGGCCGGAGGTCGCGGATCAGCCGGACGAGCTGTGGTGCTTCGGGTCGTACTGGACCGAGGTCGCGGACCTGCCCGCCGGGATGCGTACGAAGGTCACCGGCGCCCCGTTCCTCCCGGCGCCCGGGCCGAAGACGAACCGGGTGGTCGTGCTTTCCCAGGGCACGATCGGCGCCGAGCTCGTCCGCACGGCCGGGGCGATCGCGCAGCAGCATCCGGAGCTGGAGGTCCTGTACCGCCTGCACCCGAGCGAACGCCCCGCCGACTACACGGTCCCGCCCGGCGTCCAGCTGTCGACCGGCGGAAGCACGCTCGACCTGCTCGCGACCGCGACGTACCAGGTCGGCGTGTCGACGACGGCGCTCTTCGAGGGGATGGCGCTCGGCTGCCGTACGGCGGTCGCCGACCTGCCCGGCCACGAGTACCTCGAGCCCGCGATCGCCAAGGGTCACGCCATCCTGCTGGGCGACCTCACCGACGCGCCGCTGTGCGACGAACCGGAGAGTTACTACGCTCCGGGCACACTTCGGTTGTAAAAGGCGGATCCCCAGGCCATCACAATCACTCGCGGCCGGCGGCCGCAGGCGGGAACACGCGCGGAGCGGTCGATTGTGATGGCCTCGCGGTCCGCGCCTTGTCGGTGGAAGCGTCTAACCTCCGCAGCATGCGGACGGTGGAGCTGGGGCGGACGGGGTTGCGGGTCAGCGAGCTGGGGTTGGGGCTCGCGTCCGTCGGTGGGATGTTCGCGGCGGTTCCGCAGCAGCAGGCGGTGGCGACGATCGACCGCGCCTGGGAGCTGGGCGTACGGCTGTTCGACACCGCCCCGGTCTACGGGTACGGGCTGTCTGAGCAGCGCGCCGGCCTGGCGTTGCGCGGGCGTCCAAGAGACACGTTCGTGCTGTGTACGAAGGTCGGCCGGCTGATCGAGCCGGGCGGACCGGATCTGCAGCCGATCTGGGCGGAGCCGCCGGCCGGGGTCGGGCCGCGGCTGGACTACTCGTACGCGGGCACGATCCGCTCGTTCGAGGCGAGTCTGGAGCGGATGGGGATCGACCGGATCGACGTGCTGCACATCCACGATCCCGAGCTGGGCGCGTCGACCGACACGTTCCGCGCGCTGTACGAGCTGCGTGGACGCGGCACGATCCGGGCGATCTCGCTCGGTGTCAACCACGCCGACGTCGCCGCACGGTTTCTCCGGGAGACCGACGGCGGGCCGGACCTCGTGATGCTGGCCGGGCGGTACACGCTGCTCGACCAGTCCGGCGCGGACGAGTTGCTGCCGTTGTGCCGGAAGTACGGCGTGGCGGTGCTGGCGGCCGGGGTGTTCCAGGGCGGGGTACTCGCGGACACCGCGAACGGCGCGCCGCACGGGTACGCGCGGGTCCCGCGGGACGTGCTGCGGCGGATCGCCGTACTGCGGGAGGTCTGCCGGGCGTACGACGTACCGCTGCTGGCCGCCGCTCTGCAGTTCCCGTTGCGGCATCCCGCCGTACCGGCCGTGGTGGTCGGGGCGCGCAGCCCGCGGGAGATCGCCGAGGTGGCGGCGTGGCACGCGTCGAGCATCCCGGAACCGTTCTGGACCGCACTAAGGTCTGCGCTATGAGGTACATGCTGCTGCACAAGACCAACGACAACCTGGAAGCCGGGAACCCGCCCGACCCGGAGATCCTGGAGCGCGCCGACGCGGTGCTGGAGGAGATGCGCCAGGCCGGTGTGCTGGTGCTCGGCGAGGGCCTGATGCCGAGCTCACGCGGCGCCCGGGTGACGTTCCCGGCGCCGGGTCAGCCGCGGGTGATCGACGGGCCGTTCGCGGAGACCAAGGAGCTGGTCGCCGGCGTCTCGATCATCCGCGTCGACTCGAAGGAGGAGGCCGTCCAGTGGGCCCTCCGCTTCGCCGAGGCCGACCCGTACACCCCGATCGACATCCTCGAGATCGCCGGCTAGCGACTCAGGCGGCTAACGCTCCAGGTGCAGGATCGGGTACGGCTTGCCGGTGGAGTCGTGGTCGGTCCGGGACACCACGTGGAAGCCGTGGTGTTCGTAGAAGCCGATGGCCTGCGGGTTCTGCTCGTTGACGTCAACGGACGTCGCGGCGAACTCCGTGAACGCGTGCCGCAGCAGCAGGCTCCCGCCGCCGCGGCCGCGGTACGACGGGTCCAGGAACAGCATCTCGACGTTCCCGTCCTCGACCCCGACGAACCCGATCAGCCGGCCGTCCTCCCGGAGCCCCGCGAGCTGCGCGATCGCCCCGAACGACGCCCGCACCAGCGGCCGGAACACGTCCAGGTCCGCCTCGGTGACGAAGTCGTGCGTCGCCCGGACCGACGCCTCCCACAGCTCGGCCGCCCGGTCGTACTCATCGGGCCGGATTGCATCGATCTGCATGCCCTTAGTCCTCAGGTGATGTTGGTTGCTGCCCAGGTGGTGATGTCCTCGTGCCGGATCGCGGCCGCCATCAGGTCCGGGAACTGGTCCGGGGTACAGGCGAACGCCGGTACGCCGAGGCCGGCCAGTGCGGCCGCGTTCTCGGCGTCGTACGACGGGGTGCCGGAGTCGGCGAGCGCCAACAGCGCGATCACCTGGACGCCGGACTCCACGAGTGACCGCGCCCGCCGCAGCAGTTCCTCGCGGACGCCGCCCTCGTACAGGTCCGAGATCAGCACCAGCACCGTGTCGGCAGGCTTCGTGACCAGCTCCTCGCAGTACGCGAGCGCCCGGTTGATGTCCGTCCCGCCGCCCAGTTGCGTCCCGAACAGTACGTCGACCGGGTCCTCCAGCTGATCGGTCAGATCCACGACCGCGGTGTCGAACACCACGAGCGACGTGCGCAGCGTCCGGATCGACCCGAGCACCGCGCCGAACAGCGACGCGTAGACGACGGACTCCGCCATCGACCCGGACTGGTCGATCGCCAGCACGATGTCGCGCTGCACGCTGTGGTTGCGGCGGGCGTACCCGACCAGCCGGTCCGGCACGATCGTCCCCAGCGTGGGCGAGAAGTGCTTGAGGTTCGCCCGGATCGTCCGGTCCCAGTCGATGTCGGAGTGCCGCGGCCGCGACGTCCGCCCGGCCCGGTCCAGCGCGCCCGTCACCGCGGCCCGGGTCCGCTCCGCCAGCCGCGCCTCCAGTTCGGCGACGACCCGGCCGACGACCTCCCGCGCGGTCTGCTTGGTCTCCTCCGGCATCACCTCGTTCAACGCGAGCAGCGTGGACACCAGGTGTACGTCGGGTTCGACCGCGCCGAGCAGCTCCGGCTCCATCAGCATCCGGGTGATGCCGAGCCGCTCGACCGCGTCCCGCTGCATCACCTGGACGACCGTGCTCGGGAAGTACTGCCGGATGTCCCCGAGCCAGCGCGCCACCCGCGGCGCCGACGACCCGAGCCCGGCGGCCCGCTGCGTCCCCGAACTCTCCCCGGCGTCGTACAGCGCGGCCAACGCGGCGTCGACGGACTGATCGGCCTTGGACAGCGCGGTGCCCGTCTCCTCCTCGGCCTCCGCGCCGAGCACCAGCCGCCAGCGGCGCAGGCGTTCCTCCGAGTTCACGAGACCCCCAGCAGTTGCGCGACCACCGGCAGCGCGGTCGCGGCCAGCTCGGCGTCCAGCTCGTTGTCATCAGCAACGACCAGCGCGGACGGATCGCTCAGCACCCGTGCCCGGGACCCGATCGTCCGGCGCTCCGGCGCCGCGAACGTCCCGAACGTACGCCGCAGCAACGGCAGCACCTCCACGAACGCGTCGTCCGGGATCCCGCCCAGCCACGCGTCCACCAGCGCGAGCAGCCGCTCGTCGTGCACCAGCAACAACCCGCCGCCGGCGAGGAACCCCTCGACGTACCCGGCCGCGTCCGCCGTCGGCGTACCGGGCGACAACGACCGCCCGAGCCGCAGCGCGACCTCCCCGTCCGGCAACCGCGACGTGTCCAGCATCAACCGCGTCAACCGCCCGCGGATCAGCGGCGGCACCGAGGTTCGATCGCTCAACCCCTGCAGGGTGTTCAGCCACTCCGCCCGGACGTCCTCGGCCAGCAAGGCCGTCGCGTCCTGCACCCCGTCGATCAGCTCCTGTACGGCGGTCGCCGCGTCCGGATCCAGCCCGTGAACCGTCCGCGCCAGGCCCGCGCACACGCGCGACACCATCCGCCCCGCGACCGCGGCCAGCCCGGCGGTGTCGGTCCCACGGACGTCGCCGTACCGCGAGGCTCGGGCCAGCGACGGGAGGGCCGCCATCAGGTGACCGACGTCGGCGTCGGCCGCGGCGCGGGTGTCGATGCCCTGCAGCAGCGGCGGCAGCGCGTCCGCGAGGTCGGCGAGCAGCGACTTCTCCAGCGCGGCCGTGACGTCGGCCAGCGTGGTCGAGTCGGCCGCCTTCAGCATCACGGTCGTCGCGGCACCGAGCACCGTCGTACCGTGCACACCGGCGGCGACGAGCTCCACCTCGAGCCCCGGGTCCCACGCCAGCCGCCACATCTCGCGGAACGTCCCTTGCGCTCGACGCTCGTCCGTGGCCGGCACGCCCCAGTCGACGCCGAGGATCCGCAACCGGTGCAGGAGCCGGGACTTCTCCAGGTCGTTCGGCTTCCGCAGGTCCAGCTCGATCACGCGTTCGGCCGCGTCCCGCTTCATCCGCAGTCGTCGTACCTGCGCCGCGAAGTCCGCGGCGACCGGCGCCTGGGGCGTTGCCCCCGGCACCGACCCGAGCAGCTCACCGACGACCGCCTCCCGCGTGACGAGATCCAGCAGTACGTCGTTCCCGCCGCAGAGGACGGCCCGCGTGGCCTCGGTGACCTCGCTGAGCCCCGCGAGCGGACGTTCACGCAGCGCGGCGAGCGTGTCGGCGAGCCGGACCGCCTCGATCACGTGCGCGCTGGACACCGGCAGGTCCTCGGCCCGCAGTACCTGGGCGACCTTGGAGAGCCAGCGCGCGGTGATCTGGTCCGGCGCGGTGAACAGGTGGTGGTACCAGCCGGGGGACGTGATGCCGGCGCCGTACCCGCTGGTGGCGGCCAGCCGGCCGTGCGTCCAGGGCACCCAGGTGCAGGCGACCTTCCGTTTCGGCAGGCCTTTCAGGATCCGCTGGTCGTGGGTTGCCGGGGGCAACGGAACCCCGAGGGCTGGGACGTGCCAGGCGCCGCACACGACCGCGATCCGCTCGAAGCCTTCACGCAGCGCCTTCCGGATCACGGTCCGCATGTACGCCTCGCGCTGCGCCTCCCGCCCGACCGCTTCCCCACCGTGGCGCAGCTCCCGCATCGCGTCCGCGATCACCGTGAACGGCTCGGCACCGTCCCGCCGGGACTCGATCACGTCGTCCCACCAGCGCTCCGGGTCGTCGTACCCGCCTGCCGCGGCCAGCGTCGCCAACGGGTCCATCGCGGCCGAGGACCGCCCGCCGGACGAGGCGAACTGCTGCGCCGCCGGCAGGTCGCAGAACCGCACCGGTACGCCGGCCGCCAGCCCGTACCGGATCGCCTGCCACTCCGGGCTGAACACCGCGAACGGCCAGAACGCCGCCCGGGTCGAATCGTCGACGGCGTACGCGAGCAGCGCGACCGGTGGTTCCATCTCCTCCGACGCCGCCAGGTCGACGATCTTGTCGGCCTCCGGCGGCCCCTCGATCAGTACGACGTCCGGCTCGATCGCCGCCAGCGCGGCAGCCACCGCCCGCGCCGACCCCGGCCCGTGGTGCCGGATCCCCAACAGGTGAACGGTCATCCGGAGATCTCTCGGCAGGCGCGGTAGAACGGGGCCCAGTCGTCGCGCTCCCGGACCACGGTCTCCAGGTACTCCGACCAGACGACCCGGTCCGCCGACGGGTCCTTGACGACCGCGCCGAGGATGCCGCCCGCGACGTCGGTCGGCCGCAGTACGCCGTCACCGAAATGCGCGGCGAGCGCGAGGCCGCCGGTGACGACGCTGATCGCCTCGGCGGTGGACAGCGTCCCGGACGGCGACTTGACCGCGGTCCGGCCGTCCTCGGTGCGGCCGGAGCGGAGTTCGCGGAAGATCGTCACCACCCGGCGGATCTCGTCCAGCGCGTCGTCGGGCTGCGGCAGTTCCAGCGCGGAGCCGAGCTGCGCGACCCGGCGGGAGACGATCTCCACCTCGTCCTCGGCCGAGTCCGGCAGCGGCAGCACGACGGTGTTGAACCGGCGGCGGAGCGCGCTCGACAGTTCGTTGATGCCCTTGTCGCGGTCGTTGGCGGTGGCAATGATGTTGAACCCCTTGCGGGCCTGCACCTCGGTGGCCAGCTCGGCGATCGGCAGCGTCTTCTCGGACAGGATCGTGATCAGCGCGTCCTGGACGTCGGACGGCATCCGGGTCAGTTCCTCGATCCGGGCGATCTTCGCCCCGGTCATCGCGCGCTGCACCGGGCTCGGCACCAGCGCGGCCTCACTGGGGCCCTGGGCAATCAGTTGGGCGTAGTTCCAGCCGTACCGGATCGCCTCCTCGGCGGTGCCCGCGGTGCCCTGGACGAGCAGGGTGGAGTCGCCGCTGATCGCCGCCGCCAGGTGTTCGCTCACCCAGGTCTTCGCGGTACCCGGCACGCCGAGCAGCAGCAGCGCGCGATCGGTCGCGAGGGTGGCGACCGCGACCTCGATCAGCCGGCGCGGGCCGACGTACTTCGGGGAGATCTCGGTGCTGCCCGCCGTACCGCCGAGCAGGTACGTGACGACCGCGCCCGGCGACAGCTGCCAGGCGGGCGGGCGCGGCTTGTCGTCGGTCGCCCCGAGCGCCTGCAGTTCGTCGGCGTACTCGACTTCCGCGTGCGGGCGCAGTACCTCGGTCATGTCAGCTCCTCGTGCATTTCGCGGCGGAAGATCAGGGTTTCGACGAGCCGGCGGCGCCAGGTGTCCTCGTCGCCGGTCGGATCGCGGGTGATCGGATGGTCGAGTACGTCGGCCGGGACCGCGCGGGCCGCGATACTGGCGAGCCGCGCCCAGGCACGGTTGGTGCCGACCCGGACGAGCTGATCGAGCACCATCGTGCCGAGCTCGGGAGGCCACGGCACCGGCAACCCGCCGACGACCTCGGTCACGTCGGTGGTCCGCCGCAGCAGATCGACCGCAGACGCCCACTCGTCGGCCGGCAGCAACCGGACCAGCTCCGCGGGGCTTCGGCTCCCCGTGCTCGCGTTGGCTTCCAGCAGCGCTCGGGCCCAGGTCGCGGAACCTTCGCGGATCGCGGCCTCGGTCCAGGCGGACTGGAGGATCTCGGGGGCACAACCTTCGACGGGGGTCTGCAACCAGGCCGGCTCCATGGCCGACAGGGGCGTGTTGGCAACGATCTGGTGGAACCACCACGCCCGCTTGCCGATGCCCTCCGGGTTCTGCGAGTCGAGGCCGTCGCGCTCCATCGACGACGTGATGGTCCGCGGCAGGTCGACGGCCAGAACGCCCTGCGATTCCAGGAGGTGCGCATGCAGTCGCTCGGCCATGCGGACGCCGTACTGCGCGCCCGGCAACCGCGCCAACAGCCGCGCCGCGACCCGCCGTACTTCCCGCGACCGGTCGTCCAGCGCCGCCTCGAGGAACTCCTCGTCTGCCAACGACAACCCTTCGCCGAACAGGCCGAGGAAGTCTGCGCGGGTGGCGGCCGTCTCGTTCGGGAAGACCTCCGCGAGCTCCTCGCGCGCGGCCGCTGGATCCTGTCGTCGCAGCGCCAGTAACCAGGTCCGTCGTTGGACCGCGTTCCCGTGGGTCCAGGTCTGCGTTTCGTTGCCCTCGGCATCCGCCGCGTGCAGGAACCGCCACTCGGGATTCAGGTCCGCGAGCCACCGCGCTCGGCGCCCGGCCGCCGCGATCACCAGCGGACGGTACTCCGCCCGGTTGCGGGCGTAGTCGGCCAGCGCCGGCAGATGCTCCGGCGGTACACCCCAGCCGTGCGCGTCCGCGGTACGCAACCACTCGCCGAGCGCGGTGGTCTGGAACCCGCCGAGCATCGCCGCGAGCCGACGTACTGCACCTGAGCGTGGCAGCGGGCGATCCTCGCCGCCCGCGGGCTCCAGCGGGGTCAGGTCCCGTAAAGGCTTGCGTCCGGCGCGCTTGTAGACGGTCGCCAGTGCGGCGGCGTCCAGGAGACCGCCTTCGCCCAGTCGCTCCCGCACGTACTCCGGTAGCTCGTCGAAGGCCGGCGGACGCCGATCGGTCCCCAGCAGCACCGAGCTGACCAGCCCGTCCCAGCCCTTCACAGCGTCACCGGCCGATCATCACGCCAGCACGTCATCGGGCGAAGGCCCGCGCGGTTCCACTCGGCGGCGACCGTGATCGGATCGCCCGCCGAGACCGCGAGCAGCTTCAGCGGATCCCAGCCCGGCAGCATCTCCAGCCCGTCACCGGCCGCGTCCACGAGCGCCCACCCGTCGCCGTGCCGCGCGGGGCGGACGTCCTGCAGTACCAGTGGCCAGCGCTCGTTCCACGGGTCGGCGGCCAGCGCTTCGACGTACGACGCCAGCGCCTGCTGGACCGTGTGGCCGTGCGGGCGTGGTGCCTGCTGACGCGTGTCGGTCTGGGTGAGGAGTGCGCGCATCGGGAGCGCACCGGGGTAGTACACGAGCGTGCCCGGGACGGCCTCGCCCGGGCGCGCCGGAAGCGGGTCGAGCGGCCGTCCGGCGGCGGCGAACGCGAGGATCAGCCCGATCCGGCCGGTCGTTGCCCCGCGCAACCACACGCGGCGGACGGTGAGCCGGTCGTCGGGCTCGACCACCCGGCCGAGCACCAGCCAATCGTCCTCGACCTGCTCGCCTTCGAGCCGAACGCGCGCGGTCTCGGTCGGCCAGCCGATCCGCGACTGGACGGTGTCGGCGAGCGACGGCGGGAGCTCCGCGAGGCGGGCGTGGGCGGCGACGATCAGGTGGATGAGCGACAACTCCTCGAGGAGTTCGCCCGGCCAGCCGTGACCGCGTCCGACGACCCCGGCGGCTCGGCGTACCGCACCTGCCACGCCGGGGGCCTGGGCATCGACCATACGGGCGGCGAGCCGGTTGAGTTCGCCGTACGCGCGCTGGTCGAAACCGCCGAGCCCTTGCCGCACCTGATCGTCCAACCACCCGGCCAACTCCGCGAGCCCCGCCGACACCCGGTCCGCCCGGCGCGCGACCCGCTCCTGGGCCGCGATCGGATCCGCGACCTCACCCGGCTTCCGCTCCACCCGCTCGGCCCGCTGCTCCAGCCAGTCCCGCACCCAGTCGGGCTCGTCCCCGGCCGACAGCTCGCCCTTCGCCTGCAGCAGCAACAGCCCGAGCGCATGCTTACACGGAAACTTCCGCGACGGACAGGAACACTTGTACGCCGGCCCCGCCAGCTCGACGGCCGTCTGGTACGGCTGCTTCCCGCTCCCCTGACACAACCCCCAGACCGCCCGCTCGCTCGCGCCGGTCCCCGCCCACTTCTCCCCCCGAGCCAACCCCTGCCCGGCCTTGGCAGACGCAGAATCAGACGCCAACCCCAGCACCTGCTCCACGTCCCACAACCCCACACCACTCCTCACCCAAGCCGTCCCCCCAAATCCTCCCACCCACCCCCGACACCCCGCCCGCCGAGTCGTGAACATCGGCTCGAAAAAGCCGCCGTTTCTCACGAGTCGGCGAACCCTGCCCGGACCATCCGCCACGACTCGGCAATCGCTTGGGGGTTTGGGTTGGGTCAGCCGAAGGGCTGGCGGTGCTGGTGTTCCTCGGGGTAGCCGTTGCCCGCGGCGTGGGTGGGTGCGTGCGTCTGGTGGGTACCGGGGGCCGCTTGCCCGGAGCGCCCGTCCGGGTGGACCGGCTGCACCGCGGGTGCGGCGGCTGCCGCCGGAGTCGTGGGTGGGGTGGGTGCGGGTGGGGGTGGGGTGGTGGAGAGGTTGTCGCGGATGGTTGTGAGGAGGCGGCGTTCTACGGCTTCCAGTTCGGTGATGCGGTTTCGGATTTCTTGTTCTTCGGCTCGGGCTTCGGCCACCAGGTTCTCGGCGTCGGCGCGGGCTGTGGTGCGGAGGTTTTCGGCGTCGGTCTGGGCGGTGGTGCGGACGGTGTCGGCGTCGGTGCGGGCCGTTTCGCGGAGGTGGTCGGCGGTGCGCTGGCTCGCGCTCAGGACGCTCAGTTCGTAGCGGCGTAGCTCGTCGACGAGTTCGCCGGCGGGGCGTTGCGAGTCGAGGATGGCGGCTGCGGGCTGCGGGATCTCCGTGTCGGGGAGGGTGTTCTCGAGTGCCGCGATCTGCTGGTCGACGCGGGTGAACAGGTCCGCGACGTCGGTCCGCATCTGGCGGATCGTGGTCGCCGCCGCCTGCACCCGCTCGCTGGCCTCGCGTTCGCGTTCCCGCGCCGTACGCTCCGCCGACGTGATGACGTCGAGCGCGACCACCGCGGCCCGCTCGGCAGGATCGTCCGGAACGGTCTCCCGTACGACGCCCTCCGCCGGAGCCTCCTCCGCGGACGCACCCATCGCGACCGTACGCCGCAGCGGCACCTCCCGGATGAACAGCACCGCGAGCAGGCTCACCACGGCCGCACCGGCCGCGATCACGAAGATCCGCCCGGTCGCGTCGCCGTACGCGTGCCGCACGATCTCCTGCACCGGACCCGGCAGCGAGTTCACGTCCAGCACGCTGCCCGACCCGCCCTGCGCCGCCGCGGCCGCACCCGGGCCGAGTTCGCGCAGGTGTTCGGTGATCAGGTGCGTGACCCGCGTCGCCAGCACCGCGCCGAGCACGGACACCCCAACGGCACCGCCGAGGCTCCGGAAGAACGTCACGGTCGCCGACGCCGCACCGACCTCGCTGACGTCGACGGTGTTCTGCACCGCGAGCACCAGGTTCTGCATGGTCATGCCCATCCCGAGGCCCATCGCGAGCATCCCGAGGCCGACGTACCAGTACGGCGACTCGTGGTCGATGGTGCCGAGGACGCCGAGGCCCGCGGTCAGGCACAGCCCGCCGATCACGAGGTACCGCTTCCACTTGCCGAACCGGGTGATCAGCTGCCCGGACCCGACGGAGCCGAGGAACGACCCGAACATCATCGGGATCGTCAGCAGCCCCGCCTCGGTGGCGCTGTACCCGCGGGCGACCTGGAAGTACTGCCCGAGGAACACCGCGCTGCCGAACATCGCGATCCCCACCGAGAGGCTCGCGAGGATCGCCAGCGCCGTGGTCCGCTCCTTCACGACCCGCACCGGTACCAGCGGGTCGGCCGCGCGCGTCTCGACCACCACGGCCAGGATCGCGAGCACCGCCGTACCGCCGAGGTAGGCACCGGTCTGCCAGGACCACCACGGGAAGTGCTCGCCGGCGAACGACACCCAGATCAGCGGCAGGCTGGCCGCGCCCGCGATCAGCAGCGCGCCCAGGTAGTCCATCTTGACCTTGCGCTTCACCAACGGCAGGTGCAGGAACTTCTGCAGCACGATCAGCGACACCACGGCGAGCGGTACGCAGACGTAGAAGCACCAGCGCCAGCCGAGCCACGACGTGTCCACGATGACGCCACCGACCAGCGGACCGCTCACGGTCGCGAGCGCCATCACGGCACCCATGTACCCGGAGTACCGGCCGCGGTTGCGGGGCGGGATCGCCGCGCCGACGATCGCCTGCGCGAGCGCCATCAGGCCGCCCATCGCGAGCCCCTGCAGGACCCGGGCGCCGATCAGGAACGGCACGTTCTGGGAGGCGCCGGCCAGCATCGAGCCGATCACGAACGCGACGATCGCGAGCTGCACCAGCAGCTTCTTGCTGACCAGGTCGGACAGCTTGCCCCACACCGGCGTGGAGACGGTCATCGCGAGCAGGCTGGCGGTGACCACCCAGGTGTACTGCGTCTGCGAACCCTCGAGGTCCGCGATGATCGTCGGCAGCGCGTTGCTGACGATCGTCGAGCTGAGCACCGCGGTGAACAGCGCCGCGAGCAGCCCGGCGAGGATCTCCAGGATCTCCCGGTGCGAGAGCTCGGGATCACCCGCGGACGGTGGTGGTGGCGGTGCGGCCGGGGCGGACTCCGGCTCGGCATAGCGGGAGCGGTAGGTGGGGTGGCCGACCGGTGTGGCCGGCTGGGTCTGGGTGGCAGACATCAGCTTCCGTTTCGTACGGCGGGAACGCGACGACCGGAGCAGTGGCGTGCACTGCCCCGAGGCGGAAACGGCCGGCGCCGGGGGGACGCCCCAGACCTCACCCAGCCCGATATTTGGTTGCAACTATCAACTTTAATCCCGCGCCGTCAGCAACTGTTCACCGGGAGCCATCAAACGCTCGTCGGATGAATTATGAGACGGGCCCTCCTCGAAACTGGTTTTCGCCCGTACGATCCGGTGCTTGTTGAGAAATCAACACTCCGGTCTCCGGCGGAGCTGTCAGGGCCCGCCGGAGACCTTCACCCGAACGCGGCAACCAGTTCGTCCAGACAGTGGCCGTCGGCCATGATCAGCTGCCCCGGCGCACTCAGCGCGGGAGCGAACGGCCCCATCCACAGCGCGCCCTCGGCCGGCTCGCACGCGGTGCCGTAGACGACGGTCCAGGCCGGGGCGCCGGTGGACATCTCGACGATCGCCGCCTCCAGGTCGTCGGCGGACCGGCCGATCGTCGGCTCGAACCCGGCCGCGCGGCAGGCCGCCGTCAATTCGTCGCGCAACCACGGGTCGTTGGGCAACCGCAAAGGCAGCCCGGCCAGGTCGATCAGTTTCACCCCGTCGTCGGCGCGGTACGCCGCCGGGACCAGCACCGAGAGCGGGTCGCGCCAGAGTTCGACCACGGTCAGGTCGGCTGCCGCGACTTCTCCGCGGACGAACGCGACGTCGAGTTCTCCCGAACGCAGCGCAGTCAGGTACTCGGCCGTGGTCCCGGAACTGAGTTGGATCTCGAGCCCGGGCGTTCGGGCGCGCAGGGTGGTGAGGCCGCGTTCGAGGCGGGCGCGGAGGCCGGGCGCGGTACCGATGCGGAGGGTGCCGGACAGACCCGAGGCGAGCGAGGCGGCGACCTCGGCGGCCTGGTCGGCGGCGGCGAGGACGGCGCGGGCCTCGCGGAGCATCCGTTCGCCGTCGCCGGTGAGCCGGACGTGGCGGGAGGAACGGTCGAGGAGCCGGAGGCCGAGTTCGCGTTCGAGGCGGGCGACCTGCTGGCTGACCGCGGGCTGGACGATGTTCAGCTGCTCGGCGGCGCGGCCGAAGTGCAGTTCCTCGGCGACCGTGACGAAGTACCGCAACTGCCGCAGCTCCATCAGCGATCACGACTCCTTATCGCTGTACAGCGTAACTGCGTCTGGGTCAGCGCTCCCGGCGCCCGTTGACTGGTGCCATGAGGATCGGACTGTGGATCGACGAAGAGGGCAAGACGGTCGCCGAGATCGGTGCCGCCGCGCGGGCCGCCGAGGAGGCCGGCATCGACCGGATCTGGTTCAGCCAGCGGCTCGGCTGGGACGCGCTGACACTGATCGCCGGCGTTGCGCCGTACACCAGGACCATCGAGTACGCCGTCGGCGTGGTGCCGGTGTACCCGCGGCATCCGCTGGCGCTCGCGGCGCAGGCGCTCAGCGTGCAGGCGCTGATCGGGAACCGGCTGACGCTCGGCGTCGGCTCGAGCCACCCACACATGGTCGAGGGCATGCTCGGCCTGTCGATGGATCGCCCCGCGGCGTACGTCCGCGAGTACGTCGAGGCGCTCGGCCCGCTGCTCACCGGCGCGCCGACCGAGTACGCGGGTGACCGGCTGACCGCCCGCGGGCAGGTCACGGTCCCCGGCACCGAGGCGCCCGAGCTGATCCTGGCCGCGCTCGGCCCGCGGATGCTGAAGACGGCCGGCGAACTGACCGCCGGTACGACGACCAGCTGGGCGACGCCGAACGTCATCGAGGACTTCGTCCGCCCGACGATCGACCGGGCCGCGATCGCCGCCGGCCGGCCCGCGCCGCAGGTCGTCGCGGGGACCTGCGTCGCGGTCACCGACGACCCGGACGGGACCCGCGCCTGGATCCGCGATCACTACGGCGCCGCCGGTTCGATGCCGGCGTACCGCGCGGTGCTCGATCGCGGCGGGAACGCGGGGCCGGAGGACACCGCGGTGGTCGGCGACGAGGCGGCGGTGGCCAGGCAGATCCAGCAGTACCGGGACGCCGGCACGACGGAGTTCCTGTTCTGCCCGGTCGGGACCGACGCGGAGATCGAGCGGACGATCAGGTTCGCGCTCGACTACGTGTAAAGGCAGCGGCCCGTGCTACGACGTACGGGTATGGACATCCAGAATGCGGTGCAGCAGCGGATCGACGAACTGGTGGAGGCGGAGCTCGGGCTCCAGGTGGCGGCGTACCGGCACGGCGAGCTGGTCGTGGACGCGGTCGCCGGCGACGGCGTGACCCCGGACTCCCTGTACTTCGCCGCGTCCACCGGCAAGGGCGCGTCCGCGACGGTCGCGAACGTGCTGGTGGACCGCGGCGTGCTCGACTACGACCGGCCGATCGTCGAGGTCTGGCCCGAGTTCGGCGCGCACGGGAAGGAGAAGGCGACGCTGCGGCACGTCCTGACGCACTCGGTCGGGCTGCCCGCGCTGCCGCCGGACACCACGCGCGAGACCTTGCTCAGCAAGGTCGAGTACCTCGCGGCCGCCGAGCCGTGGTGGGAACCGGGCACGAAGATGACGTACCACGCGGAGACGTTCGGCCTGCTGGTCGGCGAGATCGTCCGGCGCGCGACCGGCCGGACGATCGGCGAGGTACTGCGGGAGGTCGTCGCCCCGCTCGGGATCGAGAACGACGTGTTCTTCGCACTCCCGGCCGACCAGCGAGACCGGCTGGTTCCGTTGGTCGAACCCGCGGGCGCGGAGCCGATGTTCGCGATGCTGGCCGAGCTGTTCGGCCAGGTCGCGCCGCCGGCCACGATGCCGCGCGCCGCCGTCCTGAACCAGCCGGAGAACCTCGGCGTCGAGGACCCGTCCAGCGGCGTGCTGACCGCGCGCGGGATCGCCAAGCTGTACGCCGGCCTGATCGGCGAGGTCGACGGCGTACGGCTGGTCCGCCCCGAGTCCGTACCGGTGATCACCGGGCCCGCCCTGGTCACGAAGGACGAACTGCTCGGCAACGAAGCGAAGATGGCGCTCGGCTACGCGATCGGGCGGCTGGGATCGAGCGCGGAGGAGAGCCCCGCGTCGTTCGGCTGGCCAGGGATGGGCGGGAGCGTCGCCTGGGCGGACACCCGCGCAGGCGTCACGTTCGCACTGACCAGGACGCTGTTCGACCCGGCGGGCTCGCCGTCGGCGATCGAGATCGGCAACCTGGTTGCGAAAGCTCTTTACTGAAAACCCTTTAAGGAAAGGGCTTTCAGCTCTCGCGAACCGCGCTCTGGTCGATCCATACGAGATGGCCGTGGTGACTGACGAGGACCTCGTCGGTCCCGGCCGTCCCGGTCCGGCGGCCCAGTTCCTGGCCGGCGATCCAGCGTCCGCCGATCAGGATCTGTACTGCGATCGGCCGCGCCGGTGAGGGGGCTACGGGCATGGCACCTGCTTCTGGACAGGGGCGGATGATGGAGGAAGGTTTGGGGGGCTGCTGTTCAGCCATTCGCAAGCCTACAACCGCAGCATGACAGACCGTTAGCGGTAACTCGAAATCGTCAGGAGCAACATGCCCAAGCCGATCTTCGTGGTGCAACTGCACGATGCCAGGCGGCTGCACTACGACGTACGGCTGGAGGTGGACGGCGTCCTGAAGTCGTGGGCGGTGCCGCGCGGGCCGTCGCTGGATCCGGTCGTGAAACGGCTCGCGGTGATGACCGACGACCACGACCTGGAGTACGCGTCGTACGAGGGGGTACACCGGGAGGCGAAGTACGGCAGCGGGGCGGTGATCGTCTGGGACGCCGGCGTCTACACGAACCTGACCCGCGACGACCGGCGGCAGCTCGTCGACCCGGCCGAGGCGATCGAGCGCGGGCACTTGAAAGTGCAGCTGCACGGCGTGAAGCTGAACGGCGCCTGGGCCTTCACCCGGACCGGCGGCGACTGGCTGCTGGTCAAGGTGAAGGACGCGGATGCCGACCCGGGCCTCGATCTGACGACCGCCGAACCGCACTCGGTGCTGAGTGGTCTGACCATAGAGGAAATGGCCGCCTCCTGAGACACTCGTGCGTAGGACCTGTCTGGTGATCCAGCGCCGTAGCGAGGAGGTGCCCGGTGCGGTAGCTCGGCGCGCGGGGGCGAAGGGGTCGATGCGGAGCATCGTTCCCTTTGCACCCGTGCGGCGAGATGCCGTGCCGGGTGCCCCGCAGTAGGCGCTGGATTACCAGACAGGTCCTAAATCCTCACCGCCCCGGAGGACACCAATGCGCACGCCTGCCGCCCTACTGTCCGGCGTACTCCTCGCCGCCCTGCTCCCGCTCCCGGCCACCGCCGCGCCGCCCACGGTCTGGACCCACAACGCCGCCGACCGGCTCTTCCCGTACGACGCCCGCCCGGCGAACGCCCCGACGGCGATCGACCTGTACGCCGCCCGCAACGAGACCGAGGCCGCCCAGGTCGCGATCCGCCCGGCGGCCGCGGTCCAGAACGTCTCGATCACGACCACCCCGCTGACCGGCCCCGGCGGCGCGACGCTTTCCGACATCGCGGTCCGCCGCGAGTACCTGCACCCGAACGTGGTCCCGATCGGCCCCGGCGTCGAGATCCAGGGCACCGGTTCCGCGTACTACGACGCGCTCGTCGACAACACGCCCCGGACCTTGAGCGCGAACGTCACCCAGCCGTACCACTACAGCGTCCACGTCCCGGCCGGCGCCGCGCCCGGCGTCTACACCGGCTCCGCGACCGTGCAGAGCAGCGCCGGGAACACCGTCGTACCGGTCCGGGTGACGGTCTACCCGTCGACGATCCCGCCGACGAACCGGTCGACGTTCCGGATGAACAACTGGACGACGTCGGCCGGCTGGGACTACACCGGCACGATCAAGGCGATCCCGCTGCAGTACGGCGTCCAGATGTACGACGAGAACTGGTGGCGGGTGATCACCGCGATGGCCCGCGATCACGCGAAGCACCGGAACAACGTGGTGTTCGCTGACTTCCAGGCGCTGCTGATCCCGAACACCACGATCGATGCCGCGGGCAACTACAGCTTCGGCTGGCAGTCGTTTGATCGTTTCATCAAGATCTACCAGGACGCGGGCGCGCTGCAGTGGATCCACACCCCGCACCTACTGAACGCCAGCGGCTCCGGTCACGGCCCACAGCTCGAGATGCTGCAGCGCGCCGCGGACGGGTCGACGCAGATGGTCCCGGTACCGACCGGGACGCCCGAGGCCTCGGCGTACCTGGACAAGCTGTTCGCGGCGCTCAAGCAGCACCTCGACCAGCTCGGGCTGACCGACATCTTCTACATGAGCGCGAACGACGAGACGACCGTCAACGCGGACCGGGACGCGGCGAACTGGCTGTACGCCATCTACCGCCGGCACTTCCCGAACCCGCGCCTGAACGAGGCCCAGCTGGCGATCATGAACCCGAACGCGACCGTCACCGCGAACACCCCGCTGATGGACCTGTACGAGAAGAACGCCGGCTATTTCCAGACCGACAAGCTCAACGGCACGGAGCTCTGGCTCTACAACTGCACCGTCCCGCGCGGCACGTACCTGAACCGCTTCCTGATGTCGTACCTCGCCAGCACCCGGCTGACCCCGCTGCTGGCCTGGAAGACCGGCGCCGTCGGCTATCTGCACTGGGGCTGGAACTACTGGTACGGCGGCAACGACACCCCGATCGACACGTTCGACGGCGCCCAGACCGGCGACGCGTACCTGGTCCGGCCGAACAAGGCGGCGTACGACCTCTACGACAGCATCCGCAGCGAGGCGCAACTGGACGGGATCGAGGACTACGAACTGTTCACCCAGCTCGCCGCGACCAAGCCCGTGCTGGCCAAGGCGCTCGCGAACTCGTTGCTGACCAACTCGTTCACCGCCGACAAGTCCGGTGTCGCCGCGGACACCGTGCACCGCCAGGTCCTGGACGCGCTCGCCGCCGGCGGCCCCGACCAGTCCTATCCGTACGCCGACGACTTCGCGACCGGCTCGCAGTCCTGGCAGTCCAAGGGCGGCACCTGGTCCGTCTCCGGCGGCGCGCTCACCCAGACCGACACGTCCCAGTGGGACTACGTGGCCGGCCTCGAGGCGCGGGCGTACGGCGATGTCGCTGCCTCGGTCGACCTGCAGATCCGCGGCGTGAACGCGTACGGCGGCGACACGAACTGGGCCGGGATGGTGATCCGCAACCTGAATCCGACCGACATGGACACCGGCTACCTGGTCGCGCAACGGAACAACGGCGAGGTCTTCGTGTACCGCAGCGGCAAGACCCTCGCGACCGCTGCGGCCCCTTACGTCAAGGGGCAGTGGAACCGGCTCCGGGTGGTCGCTCGCGGGTCCCGGATCATCGTGTACGTCGGCACGACGCAGGTGCTGTCCGTGACCGATTCGGCCTTCACCGCAGGCGGAATCGGGCTCGCGAGCGGCGGCGTGAACGTTGCCTTCGACAACGTCCGGATCAACCCGGACGTGAACCCGGCCGAGGGTTCGGCGGTGCAGGTGTCCTCGACGTACGACCGGGACGGCTGGAGCGCGGCCGCCGCGGTGGACGGACGGCGTACCTCGGACGCGTCCTCGATGGGGTGGACGAGTGACGTCGGCCCGAGCGCGGTCTTCAAACTCGACCTGGGTGCCGTCCGGTCGATCGGGCGGGTCGACCTGTATCCGCGGACGGACGGCGGCAACCTCGGCGCCGGGTTCCCGGTCGACTACACCGTCGAGGTGTCGGCAGACGGGGCCACGTGGACGACGGTCGCGGACCGGAAGGACCAGGCGCGGCCGAGCGGCGTACAGACGGTGCCGTTCGCGGCGCGGGACGTGCGGTACGTGCGGGTGACCGGGTCGCGGCTGAGCCCGGATCCGCTCGGGGCGACCCGGATGCAGTTCGCCGAGGTGGAGGTGGCCGGCGGGAACCTCGCGGCCGGACGCCCGGTGAGCTCGTCGACGTCCTCGGAGTACCCGAACGAGGGCTGGCTGCGAGCGAATCTGACCGACGGCGCGCGGCAGTCGCGGCTGTGGAACTCGATGGGCTGGACGAGCGAGTCGGTCCCGGCCGGGTCGCCGCAGTCGGTCCGCGTCGACCTCGGCGGGCCGAGCGTGATCGGCCGGGTGGATCTGTACGGGCGGTCGGACGGGGCGAGTACGGGTCAGGGGTTCCCGATCGACTACGCGGTGGAGACGTCGCTCGACGGGGTCACCTGGACGGCGGCCGCGACGGTCAGCGGTGCGGCGCAGCCGGGTGCGGGCCAGGTGACGCACACGTTCGCGGCGCGGACGGCGCGGTACGTGCAGGTCCGTGGCACCCAGCTGCGGCCGGACGGGGAGGGCGGTTACCGGATGCAGCTCGCGGAGCTGGAGGTGCGGTGACTCACCAGCCGTCGATGTGCAGGACGTCGTCCAACGGCTGACGGGGCGCGGGCTTGAAGTTGGTCCCGATCGTGTACGCGGTCGGGATCAGCACCGTCTGCCGGATGTCCTCGGGCAGCCCGAGCAGCTCCTGGACCTCCTGCTCGTAGGTCAGGTGCAGCGTCGTCCACGCCGTACCGAGGCCGCGAGCGCGGGCGGCGAGCATGTAGCTCCACGCCGACGGGAGGATCGAGCCCCAGAGCCCTGACTGATTCCCGGCGGGGAGCTTCTTCGCCTGCAGACAAGGGATGACCAGCACGGGGACCTGCCCCATCCGCTCGCCCAGGTAGGCGACGCTGTCCCCGACCCGCCGCTGCACCGGACCACGCTCCGGGTCCTCCGCGTGCAGCTTCCCGGCCGCACCCGGACCCGCCAGGTACTGCTCGACGGCCCGCCGGTAGTACTCACCGACCGCGGCCCGCTTCTCCGCATCCGTGATCACCACCCAGTGCCACGTCTGCCGATTACTCCCCGACGGCCCCTGCAACGCGATCTCGAGACACTCCCGGATCACCTCCATCGGCACCGGCCGCTCCAGATCAAGCCGCTTCCGCACCGTCCGCGTCGTGGTCAGCAGCTCATCAGGATTGAGATCGAGTGTGTAGGTCACGCACAGCAGTCTACAGTAGTCCCGAAGTAGATTATCTACTAAAGGATCGACCCATGCCCCTGAACCTGCCGACCGACGAACTCCTGTCCACCACCCGCGCCGAGCGGTCGCGGACATCTTCCGGCGGGCTGTCGGCCAGGCGCCGGGGCAGCCTTTGAGTGCGGACGACGTACGGCGGATGAATCACCACGCCCGGTCGACGGAGCGGGTGTTCGACAGCCTGCAGTACCTGGTGGACAACATCCACCGGGTGCCGGCGTTCGTGATCCCGGCCGTCGAAGGGCGGACCGACCGTGCGCCGACGACCGTACAGTCGGGGACATGGGGGTCGATCCTGCCGGCCACGTGGAGCTTCATGCTCGCGGCGTTCATCCCGCTGGCGTTCACGATCGGTACCGGATTCCGGCCGGCCAAGCGGGTTCCGCGCGAGGAGGTCCTGCACTGGGACCGCTGGTAGTACTACTCGAACGGTGTCGGGTCGCCGGCGCCGATGCGGACCAGTTCGGGGACGTCGTCGGAGAAGTCGACGACGGTGGTGGGTTCGATGCCGACCTCGCCCTCGATGACCGCGTCGATCTGGTTGTCGAGCTCTTCCTTGATCTCCCAGCCCTGCGTCATCGGCTCCTCGTGGCCGGGGAGCAGGAGCGTGCTGGAGACCAGCGGTTCGCCGAGCTCGGCGACGAGTGCCTGGGTGATGATGTGGTCGGGGATGCGCACGCCAACGGTCTTCTTCTTCGGGTGCAGCAGCCGGCGCGGGACCTCCTTGGTGGCCGGCAGGATGAACGTGTAGCTGCCGGGCGTGGCCGCCTTGATCGAGCGGAACACCGCGTTGCTGATGTGCACGAACTGCCCGAGCTGCGCGAAGTTCTCGCAGACCAGCGTGAAGTGGTGCCGGTCGTCCAGGTGCCGGATCGTGCGGATCCGGTCGATGCCGTCCCGGTTGCCGAGCTGGCAGCCGAGCGCGTAGCAGGAGTCGGTCGGGTACGCGATCAGCCCGTCCTCGCGCAGCAGGTCCACCACCTGCCCGATCGACCGCCGCTGAGGGTTCTCGGGATGGATGTCGAAATACCTGGCCATGGCCGTCGAGCCTACTGCGCCGGCCCGGTGGGTACCGCGGTCACCACCAGATTGTCCTGGTATCCGCCCCGGGACGCGTCGTACGCGCCCGTGCAGGTGATCAGCACCAGCCGCTGGTCGACGGTCTGGTCGAACGCCCCGCTCGTCGTCGCGAGCGCGTCCTTCCGGACCGCTTCGACCGACACCACCCGGTACGCCGCGGTGTGCCCGGAGCCCCGCAGTACGACGACCTCGCCCGGCCGTACGTCGCGCAGCCGGGCGAAGTACCCGAGGCCCTCGGTCTTCGTGTCGACGTGCCCGGCGAGGACGACCGAGCCGTACGGGTCCCCGGCCTCGGCGCCGCCGTCCCACCAGCCGACGTTCCGCGCCTGCGCGGGCACCTGCAGCTGACCGTCGACGGTCGTTGCCGTGAGCACCGATGCGTGCGCACCGCCGGGCAGGACGACCAGCTGCGGTACGAAACGGATGCGTTGGCTCGGCGCGGGCGTGCCGATCTGGCCGGGCGGCACCGACGTCCGCGAGGCCGGCGTACCGGTGGTCGGCGTACCGGTGGTGTGGAACGTGAACGGGGTCGTCGGCGCCGGCACCGCGCTGCTCGCCCCGGCCGAACATCCGGCCAGGGCGAGACAGCACGAGCTGATGACCAGCAACCGCTTCAGCGACGGACCGCTTTCCGGACGACTGCCTTGCGGGCGGCTCCGACGGCGAAGGCGAGCGCGGCGAGCAGCACCACGACCCACAGCCCGGACTGGCCGGCAGAGCTCTGCGCCTGGTCGAGCGCTGCCGCCTGTCCACCGGTGCCCGTGTTCACCACCCGCGGTTTGTCCGACCCGGTCGCCGGGACCTTGATGGTGCCGAGCGCGACCGTCATCGTCTTCTGACTCGGCGCGCCGATCGCGAACACCCGGGTCAGGTACCCGGCCCGGACCGGCAGCGGCAGCGGACCGAGCACGACCGGCGACGTCGCCCCGGTCGGCACGATCTCGACCGTGTACGTCGCGGCCGGAACCACCACGTCCAGCGATTCCCCGTTCGCGACGTTCTGGAAAAGCACCTTTCCGTTCACCCGGATGTCGGCCGGACCGACCGCCGCGTCGTGCGCGACCCGCAATCCGCCCTTGTCCTTCGGTACCGCGGTCAACTTGTTCGCGTACGTGGTGACCAACGGCGCCCCGGACGGCGACACCGGCTGATGAATGACGACGTCCAGACTCGCCCCGGACCCCGCCGTGACCTCCCGCTGGATCACCACCTTGCCGCCCTGTTTCGCGGTGATCGTCCGCTGGCCGGCCGCCACCCCGAACGGCCCGACCAGCTTCCCGCCGGCCACCCCGGCGGCCACCAGGCGCCCGTCCACGCTGATGTCCAGGCTGCGCCCGGGCAATCCCTGGACGAAGTACAGATTCGCGCCGGCAGCGGCTCCGGCCGGCGCCGGGAGCACCGCCGGGACCGCGGCGACCAGCACCGCGAGTGCCCACGAAAGCACCCTCCGAATTACCGGACCAGGAATACCCGAAACATTTTTGTGTACGGCCCGGAATGACCCGGACACCCTCCGCTCTCGCATTCTTCTCCCCCTCGGAGTTCACCTGAAAATAGCGAAACAATTCCCCCACCCAACGAATTCGGGCGTATCCTAAACAGCACTTCGAGCAGGCCGCCAGAGGACGCACCGGTCTTGTATGTCGGCGGCCCGGCCCGGTTGCGTGGGGGTGACATCGGGGGTGCACGAGCGGGCCCGACTACTGGCGGCGACCGTGCTGTTGCTGGGGTACAGCACGGCCGTCGCCTGTTCGGCCGATTCCGTAGTACCGACGGCGCCGAGTCCCGGGCTGGGCAGCGCCCGGCCACCCGTCGGGACGGCTCCGCCGACTACGCCCGGGCGGAGCACGCCCGGGGTCTCGCTCACCGTCGTACCGCAGCCGGACGGGTCGTTCGACGTCACCGAGTCGCTGCTGTTGCCGGCGGCCACGGACATGCTCACGTTGCAACTGCCGGCGTCCGGCGCGGACCTGCCCGGGATGATGTCGCCGACGAAGCCGCAGGTGACGAACCTCCGGGTGCTCGCCGACGACCAGTCCGTACCACTGGAGAACACCTCACTGCCCGGCGCCGACTACGTCCCGCTGACCGCCGCGGCCACCCGGATCCAGCTGACGTACCGGCTCTCCGGCTCGGCCGTCCTGGCGACCCCGTCGCAGACCGGGCGGGCCGGCGCCGCGATCCGGCCGCTGACCGCCGGCGCCGACGGATCACTGCCGACCGACGTCACGGTGACGACCGGGCTGCTGAACGCGGTCTGCCCGCTGCTGTCCGAACCGCGCTGCACAGTCGGCGATCCGCCGAACCTCACGATCACTCCCGGAATCCCGGCCGGAAAGGCCCTCGTCGTGCTGCAGCTCGATCTGCCACGCTGAGCGCATGGCAGAAGAGCGGATCGCGCTGGGCACGGCCCGTGGCCGGTGGGTGCTGGCCGCGACGGCGCTGGGATCGGGAATGGCGTTCCTGGACGGCACGGTCGTGAACGTCGCACTGCCGGTGATGGGCAAGGACCTGAACGCCGACATGGCCGGTCTGCAGTGGATCGTCAACGGATACATGCTGATGCTCGCCTCGCTGGTACTGCTCAGCGGCTCACTCGGCGACCGGCTCGGCCGCCGGCGGACGTTCGTCATCGGGGTGATCTGGTTCGCGGCGGCCTCGGTGGTCTGCGCGGTCGCGCCGAACCTCGAGGTGATGATCGCGGGCCGGGTACTGCAGGGCATCGGCGGCGCGCTGCTGACACCGGGCAGCCTGGCGATCCTGCAGACCACGTTCCAGCACTCCGATCGCGGCAAGGCGGTCGGCACCTGGTCGGGCCTGACATCGGTCGCGGCGGCCGTCGGGCCGTTCGTCGGCGGCACGCTGGTCGACAGCGGGTACTGGCAGCTGATCTTCCTGATCAACGCGCCGCTCGCGCTGGCGACGGTCCTCGTGACGCTGCGGCACGTCCCTGAGACCCGCGACGAGGAAGCCGGCGGCAAGCTCGACTTCAACGGCGCGATCCTCGCGACCGTCGGGCTGGCCGGGCTCACGTACGGCCTGATCAGCGCCGGCGACCACGGCTTCCGCGACCCGGCGGTCCTGACCAGCCTGGTGATCGGCGTACTGGCGTTCGCCGCGTTCGTCGAGGTCGAGCGGCGCGGCTCGCACCCGATGCTGCCGTTGAGCATCTTCGCCAACCGTCGCTTCACCGGCGCGAACCTGGTCACGGTCGTCGTGTACGGCGCCCTCGGTACGGCGACATTCCTGGTCGTGGTCTACCTGCAGACGGCGCTGCACTACTCGGCGCTCTGGGCCGGTGCGTCGCTGCTGCCGATGACCGCGCTGATGTTCGGGCTGTCCGGGTACGCCGGCGGACTGTCGGACCGGATCGGCGCGCGCATCCCGATGACCGTCGGACCGGTGCTGATGGCGGGCGGGTTCCTGCTGATGCTGCGGATCGACAGCAACTCCAGCTACGTGACCGCCGTACTGCCGGCCGTCGTCCTGCTCGGACTCGGTCTCGTCGCGACGGTGGCACCGCTGACCGCGACCGTGCTGTCGTCGGTCGAGGACCACCACGCGGGCATCGCCTCCGGCGTGAACAACGCGGTCGCCCGGTCGGCACAGCTGATGGCGGTCGCCGCGATCCCGATGGCAGCGGGCATCACCGGCGACGCGTACCGCAATCCCGTTGCCTTCCACAACGGCTTCGGCAACGCGCTGGTGATCTCGGCGGTGCTGGCCGCGGCCGGGGGCGCGATCGCCTGGCTCACACTCGGCGACCGCGCCCGCCCGGGCGTGGTGCACCACCACCCGCACTGCGCGCTGGAGGCCCCGCCGTACGCGGACAGCAAGAACTGATTTGTCGACTTGTCCCCAGCGGTTTTAAGATACGATCGTGCGGAAAACGAGCAGGATCTGGGGGCGGGCCGCGTTCGGCGCGATCGCGATGGCGGTCGCGCTCGGTGCCGCGGGGGCGGTGGCGGAGCTGATCGGCAACCGCTACGTACCGGCAGCGGTCTGCGCGCTGGTCGCCGTACTGCTGATCCGCCCGCTGCGGCGCCGGACCGAGCTCGGGCTGGTCGACGGGCTGCGCGGCTTCGGCACCGGGGTGGCCGTGACCGGCGGCAGCGCGATCGTCGTCCTCGGCCTCGGAACCCTTGCCGGCTGGATCTCCTGGGGCAGCTTCCACCTCGGCGACGTGCTCGTCTTCGTGATCACCAACGCGGTGATCGCGACGCTGCTCGAGGCGTTCCCGGAGGAGATCTGCCTGCGCGGCCACACCTGGACGACGTTACGCTCGCGGTACCGCGCGGCGGTCGCGGCCATCGGTACGACGTTCCTGTTCCTACTCGTCCCCGGTCTGTCGTCCGTGGTCCAGGCGATCCTGACCGCGTCGCCGGAGACGGTGCGCCTGGTGCCCGCAGGCCAGGAGCCGGCGTCGTACCTGATCCTGCTGACCGTCTTCGGGTTCACGTTGATCGCGGCCCGGCGGGCGACCGGGTCGTTGTGGACGAGCATCGGCACCCACCTGACGTTCCTCACCGTGAACCGGCTCAGCATCGACGGCGCCGCCCGGGACGCCGGCTGGTCCGCCGACCTGGCGAGTCCCGACGTACTGCTGCTGATCCCCGGCTATTTGTTGCTCGCGGCAATTACCTACCGGATCCTCGGGACCGCGAGGTAGTGCTTGCGGCTGTCCGGGTCGAGGCGTTCGATCGCGTAGCGGAGCATGGTCCGCGGCATCCGGCCGGCGTACCGGTCGAGGAACGCGCGGAGCTCGGCCTCGTCGACGCGTTTGCCGGCCTCGCGGAGCATCCACCCGGACGCCTTGTGGATCAGGTCTTCTGGGTCGTCGAGGACCTCCGCGGACAGCCGGTACGTGTCGGCGGTCTGGCCCTGGTTGATCAGGTACTGCGTGGCGACCAGGGCGATCCGCCGTTCCCACAGGGACGTCGAGCGGACGAGTTCGTCCAGCGGGTCCCGTGCCTTGTCGAGCAGGTACCCGCCGACGACCTGCGGGGCGCTGCAGTCGACCAGGTCCCAGTTGTTGATGTACGCCGTACCGCGCAGATAGAGCTCGTACACCGCGTGCAGCTCGTCCGGGTTCGCCGTCCGCGGCTTGAGCGCCCGCGTCGCGCGATCGGCCAGCACGCACAGGATCGTCAGGCGGTGCTCGTGGATCGGGCTGCGCAGCGCCTGCTCGAGGTCGTCGAGCGGTAGGGGTTCGCGCAGGTACGGCTTGAGGATGCCGCGGATCGTGGACAGCTTCACGCCGATCATCCGGTCGCCGTACCCGTACTCGCCCGGCCCGAGCTTGAAGTAGCGCGCGAGAATCTCCGCGGCCGCCGGGTCAGCGGCCGCGTCGACGTCGGCGAGGAGCTGCTGCGTACTCAGACCAGCATCCCGCCCGTCGCCCGCAGGTTCTGCCCGGTGATCCAGCGCGAGTCCGGACCGGCCAGGAACGCCACCACGTCGGCGACCTCGGCCGGTTCACCCATCCGCCCGAGCGCGGTGATGCCGACCAGCAACTGCTCGGCCTCGGGCGGGTTGTGGTCGTGGAACATGTCGGTGTCGGTCGCGCCCGGCGACACCGTGTTGACGGTGATCGCGCGCGGTCCGTACTCGCGGGCCGCGATCTTGACGAACTGCTCGAGCGCGGCCTTGCTCGCGGCGTACAGCGAGATCCCCGGGCCCGGCATCACCGTGTTCAGCGTCGACAGCGCCACGATCCGGCCGCCGTCGGCCAGCACCCGGCCGGCCCGCTGGATCGCGAAGTAGGGGCCCTTCACGTTCGTCGCGAACAGCTGGTCGTAGTCGTCGACCGTGACGTCCGCGATCGGCTTCACCATCGACCGCGCGGCATTGCAGACCAGGATGTCCAGTACGCCGGTCGGCTCGGCCGCCCGGTCGAACAGCCCGTCGATCGCGGACAGGTCGGCCTGGTCCGCCCGTACGGCGATCGCCCGGCCGCCGGCGGCCTCGACGTCGGCGACCACCTGGTCCGCGGCCGATCCGCTGCTCGCGTACGTGAACGTGACCACCGCGCCGTCCGCGGCAAGCCGGCGTACGATCGCCGCCCCGATGCCCCGGGAACCGCCGGTGACCAGCGCTGCCATGCCGTCGAGAACGCCCATGAGGCCCTTGTCTACCACCAGCTCAGGTCGGAGAGGTCACGCTCCGGGTTCCATCGAGGTGACACCCGTTGTGACGCCTGCGCGATCAGGCATACGGTGTGAGGGCAGGGCAGTTCCATTTCCGCCAGGACCCGCGTTCGTGGCGCTACCCCGGGGGAGATACCCGCGTGACAAGCCAGCCAGAGCCGCGGGACGGCGACATGATCAAGACCACGTTCGACGCGGTCACCGAAGAGCTCGAAGCCGGCGTCCTGCTGGTCCGGATGTCCGGCGAGATCGACATCGCGAGCACCGAGTTCGCCGCCGCCGCGATCCACGCCGCGATCGCGCCGCCCGCCCGGCTGGTGCTGATCGACCTGTCCGCCGTCACGTTCTGCAGCTCCGCCGGCCTCGGCAACCTGGTCGAGGCCCGCAACCTCGCCGGCCAGCACGACATCACACTCGCGCTGGTCGGCGTCGGCCGCCCCGTCGACCGCCCGCTCACCGTCACCGGCCTCGGCGGGCAGTTCCGGATCTACGGCACCGCGAGCGAGGCACTTGCGGACTTGTGAGGTCGTTGAACCTTCGAGGCCACCGGGTGCGGTAGCCTCCGGTGTCTCCGACGAAGGAAAGTCATGGGTGAGCTAGCCAAGATCGTGGTCGTCGTACCGACCTACAACGAGCGGGACAACCTGCCTGTGCTGGCCGGACTGCTGTCCGACCTGAACCTGCCCGGCCTCGAACTGCTGGTTGTCGACGACAACTCCCCCGACGGGACCGGCGACGTCGCCGACGACCTGGCGAAGAAGTCGCCGGACAAGGTCGGCGTACTGCACCGGACCGTGAAGGACGGCCTCGGCCGCGCGTACGTCGCCGGGATCACCCGCGCGCTCGACGAGGGTGCCGACATCGTCATCCAGATGGACGCCGACCTGTCGCACCCCGCCTCGGTCGTCCCGACCATGGTCGAGATCCTGCGGACCACCGACGCCGGCGTCGTGATCGGCTCCCGGTACGTCCCCGGCGGCTCCGCCGCGGCCGAGTGGGGCTGGCACCGCCGGGCACTGTCCGCCTGGGCCAACTTCTACGTGAACGCGATCCTGCGCCTGCACGTGAAGGACGCCACCGCCGGCTTCAAGGCCTGGAAGGCCGACACGCTGCGCTGGATCGACGTCGCCTCGATCGCCAGCAACGGCTACTCGTTCCAGGTCGAGATGAACTACCGGACCGTCAAGCGCGGCCTGAAGATCGCCGAGACGCCGATCCGCTTCGAGGAACGTACCGAGGGCGTCTCCAAGATGTCGCTCAAGGTCCAGCTCGAGTCGGCGCTGATGCCGTGGAAGCTGTTGTTCGGCCGCTCCTGAGCTCTGCGCGATGTGCCCGCCGCCGTGCGTCGTCGTACGGCGGCTTCGGCATGCCGCCGTACCCGAGCTCAGCCGTACCCGAGCTCGTGCAGCCGCTCGTCGTCGATACCGAAGTGGTGCGCGATCTCGTGGACGACTGTGATGTGCACCTCTTCCACCACGTCGTCGACGCTCTCGCAGATCTTCAACGTCGGATTCCGATAGATCGTGATCCGGTCCGGCAGCACGCCGCCGTAGTAGTGCCCGCGCTCCGTCAGCGGCACGCCCTCGTAGATCCCCAGCAGCTCCGGATCCCCCGCCGGCGGCTCGTCCTCCACGAACACCGCCACGTTGTCGATCAACGCCGCCAACTCCACCGGCACCTCGTCCAGCGCCTGCCCGACCAGCTCCTCGAAGGCCGCCCGGCTCATCTCGATCACCCTCCCAGTATCTCGTTTTGGAAGCTGGCGCGGACTCCTCTATGCTTACGGCTGTCCCTGGAGCTTCGGCTCCCGCGGGTCCGAGTCCCCATCGTCTAGTGGCCTAGGACGCTGCCCTTTCAAGGCGGTAACGCGGGTTCGAATCCCGTTGGGGATACGGCCGAAAGGCCGGTGCAAAACCTAGCTCGAAGATGCTGTAGGATCATCGAGTCGCAAGGCCCAGTGGCGCAGTTGGTTAGCGTGCCGCCCTGTCACGGCGGAGGTCGCGGGTTCGAGTCCCGTCTGGGTCGCCAGGAGAAGGCGGCGGTGTCCACACACCGCCGCCGAATTTTCTCCCCGGTCAGGTAGCTCAGCTGGTAGAGCGTCCGCCTGAAAAGCGGAAGGTCGGCGGTTCGAGACCGCCCCTGACCACCACAACCCTCTCCACCAACCGGAGAGGGATTTTTCTTTTGTGGGCGAGTTGTATAAGGGTTTACAGACCCCGGCCGAAGGATCAGGCGGACTTCGATCGGCGTACTAGAGCTGGGCTTTTAGTACGTCGATGGCGCCGCCTGGGGTGGATGGGTTGTAGCCGTGGGCGGTCAGCCAGCGGACTACGAGGAGGGTGCGCAGGGACCACCAGGCGTGGATCACGTCGAGGTCTACGGATGCGCCGTAGCCGGTGAGTACGTCGTTGAGGTGGTTCTGGTGGGCGACCGTCAGGCTGGCCAGGTCGTAGAGGGGATCGCCGCCGCCGGCTTCGGACCAGTCGATGATGCCGGTGATTTTGTTGCCCTCGGCGAAGACATGGGCGATGTGGAGGTCGCCGTGGGTGAAGGTGGGCGTCCAGGGGCGGAGGGCGGTTTCGGCCAGGTCGCGGTTGTGGGTGACGAGGGCGACGGGGAGTACGTCGGCGGCGATCAACCGCTCGCATTCGCGGTCGAGGTCCGTCGTGAGTTCGTCGAGCGGGCGGCCGGCTCGACCGCGCCACGGTGGTGCGGGTACGTCGTGCAGCACGCGGAGGGCGGCGCCTGCCGCGGCCCACGCTCCGGGGGAAGCGGTCGACGGCCGGCCGATCCGGCCGAGCACGGTGCCCGGTACCGCCGACAGCGCCAGCACGGGTGGCTCTCGCCACAGGACGTTCGGGGTGGGCACCGGCGCCAGGCTCATCGCCTCCACCTCGCGGTCGATCCGCGCCCGGTCGGGGTCGACCTTCAGGAACAGGTCGCCGACGCGCACGGTCGCGCGCTCGGTATGGGCGGCTACGACTCGGACCTCGCTCACGGACCCCCACTATGACGGCGAAACCGTCCGGAATGCGAAGGAATTCAGGGGGTTCGGCCGGGACGGACTGTCACAGGCAGTACGCCCCGGCATCCGATTATCGGGGTGGTACGACGGACCGTGGTGTGCCGAGTGGGACGGGGCCGTGGACGTCGTCACACTGCGCCGATCGGCCGGTCGAATCGTCACGAACAGTGGCCGCGTTACGGGTTTGAGACCTCGCCAAAAGTGTGCGTATGCTCTGGCCTGCGCTTCGGGACTGGGGACCGGATGCCGTCAGAGCAAGGACCACCCCGCCGACCCGCAACGCCGAGTTCCGCCCTCCGGGTCGGTGGCCCCTCCCACAGCATCCGAGGGCGGAAGTGGGGAACCCAGGTTCTCCGGACCGGCCGTGTGCTGCGGCCTGTCCTCGGGGCGAAGTCGCACCAGCGACCGGGCATCTTCCGGCCCGAGCCCGACAGCTAACCTCACAGGCGTGCAGGAAGGACTGTCCCCATGCGGGATGCATTCTCGGCACGACATCGCGCCGCTGATTCCTCCGGTGGAACGCGACAACCGGCCGCGAAGGCCCACCGCCGCGCAGTGATCCCTGTCGTCGCGGGCCTCTCGCTGCTCGCCACCACCGCCGGGATCGGCGCGGCGATCGCCGCCGACAACTCCTCGTCGCCGGTCAGACTCACCGCCGACAGCACCCCTTCTCCGGTCAGCCTCACCGCGACCGCCGACACCTACGTACAGGTCGGGTCAACGTCCCGGAAGTACGGCCGATCCACCCGCCTGGTCGTGAAGCGGAACCAGTCGACCAGCCTCGTCCGGTACGTCGTACCTCCGGTGGCGCCCGGCTACGAACGGAAGGCCACGCTCGTACTGCACCGCATGACCACGAGCAGCCCGGCGAAGATCGCGGTGTCGAACGTGTCGGGCCGATGGAGCGAATCCACCACCTACGCGAACGCGCCTCGGCCGGGTACTCCGTTCGCGACCGCGGCGGACGACGGCCGGTCGACGCAGCTGCGGATCGACGTGTCGAAGGGCATCACCGCCGCCGGCGAGCTGAACCTCGCGCTGACCCAACCGGTCGGTACTGCGGCCACCGTCTACGGTTCGCGCGAGGCCGGGGCGAAGCAGACCAGGCTGGAGATCGCCTACGTCCGCGCGGGCACCGGCCCGACGACATCTCACAGCTCGACGCCGACGAGCGCGGGACCGACCGGATCGCCGACAACAACGAGTACGCCGACCCAGTCCCCGACGTCCACGCCGACCACCGCCTCACCCAGCACCCCGGCTGCCTCGAACAGTACCCCGACCGCCTCTCCGAGCACGCCGGGTACGCCGAGCACACCGCCGAGCACACCGCCGACCACGACCCCGCCGGCGACCCCGACGACGACCGAACTCGCGCCGTCCTGGAGTCCGACCGGTTCGCACCGGCTGACGTTCGACGACGAGTTCAGCGGCACCGCGGTCGACACCACGAAGTGGGAGACCGGCTGGTTCAAGGAAGGCATCTCGGACGGCGTCAACAGCGACAACCTCCAGTGCTACGACAGCAAGCAGGTCACCGAGTCGGGCGGCTTCCTCAACCTGACTCTCGCGCAGCGCCAGGCGACCTGCCGCGGCGGCACGAAGGACTACGTGTCCGGCCTGGTCAACACCCGTAAGTCGTTCAGCCAGCTGTACGGCTCGTTCGAGGCCAGGGTCTGTCTGCCGGACGCGAACGGCGACGGCAAGGTCGACGGGTTCCCGGCCTGGTGGACGAACGGACCCGCCTCGGTCCCGTGGCCCGACCACGGCGAGATCGACGTACTCGAGGGCATCAGCGGCGGGACGAAGGCCTCGCTCCACTACGCGAACCCGCTCTACGACGGCGGCACGTACTCGTCCACGCCGCTGGTCGGCTGCCACAACTTCGGGTCGCAGTGGACGAACGGCAACGTCACCTTCTACTACGACGGCAAGCCGCTGTGGTCGCACGCGTTCAACGCCACGCTCCCGCAGTTCCTCATCTTCAACTACGCGATCCGGCAGCACGCGGACGAGGCGATCACGCCCGGCAGCGCCCTCCGGGTCGACTGGGTCCGCGTCTGGGCGTGACCCACCGCTCCCCGTCGTACGGTCGTCTCCACGGCCGTACGACGGGCCGGCCGGCTGCGAGATTCCCCGATCCGCCCGCGTGCCGCGTGGCTTCAGCTGGCTTCAGGTCGACTTCGGTACTACGGTAGAGCTACGGTGTAACTACGGTCAATCGCCAGTTTGTCAGGAACAACGGGCGAGCGATCTCAGGCCGGAGCCCCCTCGAACCACAGTCGGCACGACGGACGAGCGACCCTCGGACGCCGCACTTCAATGGGGCTCGGTGAAGTCGGGTAGAGCCGGGTGTACGATCAGCCGATCCGCCGCACCCGCAGTTGGTCGACCATTTCGGGAGTGAGAGTGGCCCCCTCTCCAGAGGCCGTACGACTCGCCAGGCGACTCCGGGACCTTCGGGAATCCGAGCGACTGACCCAGAAGGACCTGTCGAACGCGTTGAGCGCCGGCGAGGTCCGCGTCGCGGTCGCGACGATCAGTTCCTGGGAGTCGCAGTCCAATCCGAAGCTGCCCCCGGAAGAGCGGCTGCGCTCGTACGCACTGCTGTTCGCGATGACGGTCGTCCCCGAACGCGTACCGCGTGAAGGCGACCTGAACACCGCCGAACGCGAACGCTTCAGCGCCCTGCACCGCGAACTCGTAGGCCTCCGCGACGAGATCCGCCATCACCAGACCGGCACCCCCACCTCCAGCGGCTCCTACACCTTCGACTTCGAATCCGGCCGCATCACCCTGATCTGCCCGGAGATCCCGGAGGACAGCCGGTCGTCGCTCGCCGAGCCGGACAACCCGAACTTCACCAAGCTCTACCGATACGCCGACCTCGACGCGCTGATCGAGATGTGGGGCCACGTCCGGGCGTCCAACCCGGAGCTCCGGGTCCGGCACCGGCTGCCCTCCGAGGTGAGCGCGGACCACCTGTCCGGCCACCTCGTCCTGATCGGCGGCATCGCCTGGAACCGGGTCACCAGCCGGCTGTTGCGGGTACTCGACAACCTCCCGATCCGGCAGCTGTCGGTCCCGGACCTGGTCGACGGCGAGATCTTCCGGTCCCGCGACGGCCAGGAGTACCGGCCGGTGTGGGAGGAGCGCAAGGACTTCGACGTCGACGCGGACGGGGCGCCGTCGAAGGCCGCCCTCGAGGCGGACCAGGCGCAGGACGCATGGCGGGGCGACAAGCCGCGCGAGCTGGTCGAGGACGTGGCGTTGTTCGCCCGGCTGCCCAACCCGTTCAACCACAGCCGCACCATCACGATCTGCAACGGCGTCTACAGCCGCGGCGTACTGGGCGCGGTCCGGACGTTGACCGACGACGCCGTCCGCGAACGCAACGAGGCGTATCTGGCGAGCCGCTTCCCGGGCGGCGTCTTCGGCATGCTGATGCGCGTCCCGGTGGTGAACGGCGAAGCCGTCACGCCCGACCTGGAGATCGAGGACAACCGGCTGTTCGAATGGTCACCGGAGGACGACACCGAATGAGCCGCCGGTCCCCACAAATCCGCGCGTCGCACGCGGGCCTGCTCTGCGACGGCTCCGCGCCCGCGGATCCGTCGGCGAGCACCAAACTCGACGCGATCGTGGTGCCGGCCGCGCGCCGGGCGGCCGAGCTGCAGCCCGTGATCACGCTGGCCGCCGACCAACGCGTACCGCTCGTCATCCTCTGCAGCCGCGAAGCGCTGCTGGACAAGGTCGTCGAGCGGGTGAAGAGCACGCTGTACGCCCAGGCCCTGGTCATCCAGGTGCCGGAGGACTACCGGCCGCCGTGCCCGACCCCGAAAACCTCGGCGCTGAGGTTCCAGGAAGCCTCGGCCAACCGGTCCAGTGACCTCAGCGCGAAACGCAACCTCGGCCTGCTGTACGGCCGGTTGCGCGGCTGGAACAAGATCCTGTTCGTCGACGACGACATCCGCGGCCTCAGGTCCCCGGACGTCGATCGGCTGACCGGCTACCTCGACCGGCATCCGGTCGCCTCGATGGCCAGCCGGAAGTTCCCCGACAACTCGGTCGTCTGCCACGCCCGCGGGAAGGTCGCGCCGCAGGACGTGTTCGTCAGCGGCGCCGTCCTCGGGGTCGACCTGCAGCGCCCGGAGCTGTCCTTCTTCGCCGACATCTACAACGAGGACTGGTTCTTCTTCGCCCGGTACGCCGCCCGGCGGGCGATCCCGAAGATCGGCGAGGTCCGGCAGCTCGAGTACCACCCGTTCGCCGATCCGCAGCGGGCCGCCCGCGAGGAGTTCGGCGACCTGCTGGCCGAGGGGCTCTACGCGGCGTTCGAAGGCCAGCCCGGGATGCCGTTCGAGGAGCAGTTGCGGATCGCGATGCGGACGACGTACTGGGATCGGTTCAAGGCGATCCGGCTCGCGACGATCGAGGACACGCTCGCGGCCATGTGGAGAGCGGAGGCGTCGATCGACGAGTTCCACCGCGTCGTCCGGTCGCTGGAGACCGCGCGAGCGTGGACGAACCGCATCTCGGCCGAGCTTTGTGCGGACTTCATCAAGAGCTGGCAGGAGGACGAGGAGCTCTGGCAGAAGATGCTCGCCAACCTCCCGTCCGGGCTGCGCAAGGAGGACGCGCTGAGCCAGCTGCAGCTGACGAACTGGGTTTCCTGCGGGTACGGGCTACCGACCGAATCGCAGGCGGATCTCGCGGCGGCCGGAGCCGTCTGCTAGGAGTTGGCGTTCGCCGGTGGGGTTGAAGCCGAGGCGGTCGTAGACGTCGCGGGCGATCGTGTTGGTGTCGAGGACCCAGACCCGCCATTCGGTGACGGCGGGTTCGGCGGCGGCGAGTTGGGCGAGGATGGCCCGCAGTACGCCGTTGCGGCGGTACCGCGGGTCCACCCAGACCGACTCGATGTGACGTTCGTACGACGGGCGGCCGTCGACGCGGACCGAGCTCGCCAGGCCGACGATCCGGGCGGTGTCGCGGGCGACGACCCAGTGCATCCGGGTGAACCGCTCCCGCCAGCCGTCCTCACCGACGGTCACCTCGTCCTCGTAGTCGGCGATGTACGCCGACGGTGAGTCCTTGAGGGCCCGGAGGCGTACCTCTCGGGCGATCGGCCAGTCGTCGGCACCGAGCATGGCGAGTTCCAAGGTCCCCGGACCCCTTCGGGAGATGGCAGCACAGCATCCATACCAGTGTCGCCGTTTCGCCCCATCATCAAACAACCCAGCACCAAACCGTCACGCCCACAATGTCACATAGTGTGATCGTCCTCAGCGGCAGATCGCCCGGTCGACGAACGCGTCGACGGCGGCGTCCGGGTTGGCCGTGAAGTCCGGGGTGACGGCAACGGTGACCTGCCGCCGGGTGTCCTCGGTGGCGTACGAGTACGCCTGGTACGCGAGCGCGTCGCCGTCGTTGCCGTATACCCGTACCTTGCAGCTGGTGTCGTGCCAGGACAGCCCGAGCCCGTACGTCCCGCCTTCGACGCCCGGCGTCTTCATCTCGTGGAGCAGCCGCGGCGGGAGCAGCCGGCCGCCGAGGAGTGCGGCGAAGAACCGGTTCAGGTCGTGCGTCGTCGAGATCAGCTCGCCGGCGGCGCCGAAGAGCGACGGGTTCATGTCGGTGAAGTCGACCAGCCCGCCGTCCTTCGGGACGTACCCGTGCATATGGGCGCCGAGGATGGCCGTCGACGTCCCGGGCATCGACGTACCGCGGAGACCGAGTGGTCGGATCAGCCGGCGCTCGATCTCGACGCCGTACGTGTGTCCGGTGACCTTCTCGATGATCTCGCCGAGCAGCAGGTAGTTCGTGTTCGAGTAGTTGAACTGCGACCCGGGCTTGTCGAACACCGGCGGATGCGCAACGGCCCGCGCGATCTGCTCGGCCGCGGTCCAGGTCCGGTACTGATACGTGTAGAACTCGGCGTTCGGCGGCATCGCCAGCGTGTTCTTGTAGTCGTAGATCCCGCTGGTGTGGTTGAGCAGCTCGCGCACGGTGATGTTCTCGCCGTTCGGCACGACCCCCGGCAACCATCGCTCGACCGAATCGTCCAGCCGCATCCGCCCCTCACCGACCAGCTGCAGTACGACGGTCGCCACGAACGTCTTACTGATACTCCCCGCCCGGAACCGCCCCTGGGCCGGAACCGCCCGCGACGTCCCCAACTCCGCAACCCCACTGGTCCCCCGCCACACCCGCCCGCCGTCCCGCACCTCAGCCACCACCCCGACCGCAGGCACATCCGGCAAACCCCCGGACGGAACCGCAGCCAACACCGCAGCAGTCACCAACGCCACCAGCATCCCCATCTCCTCACCTAGTTCGTTGCCCCAACCCTCCCGTCTCAGAACCCCGTGAACATCAGGGATCACCCCGTGATGCGACTGCGCGATCCACCCACTTGTCCAGCAGTCGCACCCTCGGGATGGTTGCTGTGTGCAACGTCAGGCGGCGGCGGTGGCTTCGGTGAGTTGGTCGGGGGTGGGTTGTAGTTGCGGGGTTGCGAGGGTCAGGAGGACGTTGGCGATCGCGAAGGCGGCGGCTGCGAGCAGGCCTCGTTCGTAGCCGGCTTGGAGGGCCTGTACCTGGGTGGCGCCGTGGGTGAGTTCGTGGGTGGTGTGGGAGATGGAGAGGGTGGTGACGATCGCGAGGCCGAGTGCGCCGCCGACCTGGTACATCGCGTTCACCACGCCGGACGCGGCACCCGCTTCGACCGGGCGTACTTCGGAGACCGCGTTGATCTGGCCCGGTACGCCGACCCCGATGATGCCGAAGCCGAACACGATCAGGCCGGGCAGGAGCTGGCTCGCATAGCTGCCCGTGGCGTCGGCCTGGGAGAGCAGGAGCAGACCGCCGACGCTCAGCACCGCGCCGGCCAGCTGCACCGTGCGGGTGCCGAAGCGCTGCACCAGCTGCGACGCGAGGACCGCGCCGACGATCGCCGCGCCGCCCATCGGCAGGAAGTGGATGCCGGCCTGGAGTGCGCTGTCGCCGCGGACCTGCTGGAGGTAGATCGCGGTCAGGAAGAACATCGACAGGAACCCGGCCCCGTTCAAGGCGAGCGACGCGCCGGAGACGCTCAACGCCCGCGACCGGAACAGCCGCAGCGGCACCAGCGGCGCCACGGACCGCGACTCCACGAACACGAAGGCCGCCAGCAACACAACGCCCGCGGTCAGTACTCCGACCACCTCGAAGGAACCCCACCCGGACGGCTCCGACCGTACGACGCCATAGACAACAGCCATCAACCCAGCAGTGCCGAGAAGAGCGCCGAGCGTGTCGAAGGTACGGCGCCCCGTCGAGTGCCGCACGTCCCGCACGAAAACGGGGATCAGGGCAACCAGGGCGAGCACGATCGGGACGTTCACGAAGAACACCCACTGCCAGCTCAGGGAATCGACCAGGATCCCGCCGGCGACGACGCCGAGGGTGCCGCCCAGTCCGGCGAGGCCGCCCCAGACGCCCATCGCGATGTTGCGCTCGCGGCCGTGGGCGAAGGTCATCGTCAGGATGGCGAGCGCCGACGGTGACAGCAGCGCGCCGCCGAGCCCCTGGACGGCGCGGGCACCGATCAGGAACTCGGGCGAGTTGGACAGCCCCGCGATCAGCGAGGTGGCGCCGAAGAGCAGCAGGCCCGCGGTGAACACCCGGCGCGGCCCGAGCAGGTCGGCCATCCGCCCGCCGAGCAGCAGGAAGCCGCCGAAGAGCAGTGTGTACGCGTTGATCACCCACTGCAGTGAGTCGGCGGAGAAGTGCAGGTCCGCCTGGATGTGGGGCAGCGCGACGTTCACGATCGTCACGTCGAGCACCACGATGAACTGCGCGAGGGCCAGCACCGCCAGGGTGGCCCAAGGACTGCGTCGCATCGCCGTACCTCATTACTCGGAGTGATGTCTACGCCGTATGTATACGGCGTAAGCTTACGCAGTAGACGGTAGGTCTACGGTGTAGACTTGTCAACGTGATCAGCAAAGAGACCGTCCGCCGCCTCGATCCGAAGAAGGTCGTGGACACCGCCGTGGCGATCGCCGACGACGAGGGACCGGCCGCTGTCTCGTTCCGGAAACTGGCCGCACAGCACGACGTCACCCCGATGGCGCTGTACCGGCACTTCAAGGACAAGGACGACCTGCTCGCGGCGCTGGGCGATCACCTGCTCGCGGACGTCGTCCTGCCGGCGCCGACCGACGAGCCGTGGGACCAGCAACTGCACACACTGCTGACCGCGTTCGTCGACGCGCTCCGGGCGCATCCGCGGCTGGCGGACCTGACGCTGGCCCGGATCCTGGTCGCCGAGCCGGGTCTCGCGCTCGCCGAGCGCGCGCTGGGCCTGCTGGTCGAGGGCGGCTTCCCGATCGACGACGCCGCCGAGGTCGGACGGCAGTCGATCTGCTCGCTGATCGCGCTCGTCACCACGGACCCGGTCGCCCGCGAGGTGAGCGACCCGGAGGCCCGCGAGGCGTCGCTGCGCCGCAAGCGCGCGTCGCTGAGCGCGCTGTCGCCGACGCAGTACCCGCTGGTCACCTCGGCCGCGGGCGCGCTGGTCTGCCCGTCGTCCCAGGACCGGTACTACGCGGTCGGCGTCGATCTGGTGGTCGCCGGGATCCGCGGCGTCCTCGATCAGTGATGTGTGTCTGACCGCACGAAGCGGTTCGGGAGGACTACGCTCCGAGACGGAGCAGTACCACTCTCTATGGAGGTACATCGAATGGCGGGGAAGTTCGAGCTGTACAAGGACAAGTCCGGCGAGTTCCGGTTCCGCTTGAAGGCCGGCAACGGCGAGGTGATCGCCACCAGCAGCGAGGGCTACAAGACGAAGGCCTCCGCGCTCAACGGGATCGAGTCGATCAAGAAGAACGCCGGCGAGGCCAACGTCGACGACCAGACAGACTGAAACCCCAAGAAAACAAGGGGGTTCTCCACGATCGAGCGGAGAACCCCCGCAGTACTTCTCAGAGTCCTTCCGAGAACACCACGCCGCGGATCTCGACGCCCAGGCCCTCGATGCCGGCGTCCGGGATCATCGCCGCCAGCTCGCAGGCCCGCTCCTTGGACGCCACGTCGATCAGGTAGAACCCGCCGAGGAACTCCTTCGACTCCACGAACGGCCCGTCGGTGACCGCCGGTACACCGTTGCGCACCTTGACCACCGCCGACTCGGCCGGCTGGGTCAGCGCGAGCGTGCTGACGAACTCCCCGGACGCCTTGATGGTGTCCATGAACTTCTGGTGCCCGGCGCCGATGGCCTGCTGCTCCGCCTCGGGCAGCGCCTCGAGAATCTCGGTGTTGATGTTCAGGACCAGTAGGTACTTCACGGTGTCTCCTTCGGGACCGGCCCCCGCCGATCGGGCGCCTTCATCCATCAGTACGGAGCGGGCGGGCGCTCCTTGACATGCTCTAACTTCTTTCCATGACCGGGCTGAGTCTCACAGATGTCCAGGCCGCCGCCGACCGGCTCGCCGGGGTGGCGCACCGTACGCCGGTGCTCACCTCGCGGACGCTCGACGAACGGGTCGGGGCGCAGGTGTTCCTGAAGGCGGAGAACTTCCAGCGGATCGGCGCCTTCAAGTTCCGGGGCGCGTACAACGCGATCAGCCGGCTCGGCCCGGAGCAGCTCGCGGCCGGCGTGGCGGCGTACTCGTCGGGGAACCACGCGCAGGCCGTCGCGCTGGCGGCCCGGCTGGCGGGTACGTCGGCGGTGATCCTGATGCCGGAGGACGCGCCCGCGACGAAGCTGGCGGCGACCCGCGGGTACGGCGCCGAGGTGGTGACGTACGACCGGTACACGCAGGACCGGACCGCGCTGGCGCAGGAGCTGGCGGCGGACCGCGGGCGGACGCTGATCCCGCCGTACGACCACTGCGACGTGATGGCCGGGCAGGGCACGGTCGCGCTCGAGCTGATCGAGGAGGTCGGGCATCTCGGCGCGCTGCTGGTCCCGGTCGGGGGCGGCGGGCTGATGGCCGGCTGCGCGACCGCGGCGACATTGATGTCGCCGGGGATCCGGATGATCGGCGTCGAGCCGGCCGCTGGCGACGACCACGCCCGGTCGCTGGCGGCCGGCGAGCGGGTGCGGATCGACGTACCGCGGACGATCGCGGACGGGCAGGCGGTCGAGTCGCCGGGCGAGCTGACGTTCGCGGTGAACCGGCGGCTGGTGGAGTCGTTCGAGCTGGTCAGCGACGCGGAGATCGTGGCGGCGATGGCGTTCGCGTTCGAGCGGCTGAAGATCGTCCTCGAGCCGAGCGGGGCCAGCGCGCTGGCGGCGTTGCTGGCCGGGCGGATCCACGGGCTGCCGGAGCGCGTCGGAGTGGTGCTGTCCGGCGGGAACGTCGGCCTGGAGCGCTTCCTGGAATTGCTGAAAACTCAAGAACTTTAGGGTGCCCTGAGCACGTTCTGTGCCCGTTGTCACAGAAAGCCACCGGCGAATGTGACCGAGGACACATCGAATCGCTCAGTGGGCGCCTGAGCCCCGCTCGGACGCGCTCAGGACACCTGGTGTTCATCCACACTTGCTGACCCGTCAGAGGACCGTTGAGGGCCTTTTGAGAACGACTTTGTGGATTGAAGGGTTTGCGTCGTGATCGTTCTGTTATACAGTCGTCGGCGGTTCGGTAACCAACACGAACCGCACACGAGTCAACGCCGAGCTCCGCCAGGCTCGTGTGCTCCCCTCGAATACCAATGGCGGAGGTGGGGGACCCAGGAAGTTGGGTCTCGACCGTGAGTGGTCGAAACCCTGGGGTGAAGTCCGCGGGAGCGGACCGGGCTATGAATCCCAGCCCGAACCCGACAGCTAACTTCACAGGCGTCGGGAGACAACCATGCCCGTCACTGCCCGACGGACGACGCTTTCGCGCGCCGTCACCGCTGAGACCAGTACCGACCGGCCCGTCGGCCGGACCCTGGCGAAGCACCGCAAGACCAGCAAGTCCGGTGCGCCCCGCGCCGCAGCCGCCGTCCTCACGGTCGGTCTCGCTGTCGGTGGTGGAGCCGCGCTGAGCATCGGCGCCACCCCCGCGACCGCGTCCGCGGCCGCCATGACCGCCGCCCAGCAGCGGGGTCACACGAGCATCCCGAGCCGGCCGCTGCTCCGGAAGGGCGACTCCGGCCCGACCGTGAAGTACGTCCAGAAGGCCCTGCACCTGGGACCGGACGGCTACTTCGGCAACAGCACCGTCGCGGTGCTGAAGAAGTTCCAGACGTCCTGGGGCCTCAAGGCCACCGGCTACACCGACAAGAACACCTGGGGCCGGCTGACCTGGGCCGCGAAGCACAAGGTGCTCTACGGCAACCACGGTGCGAGCTCGGCCTCGGCCGCCGTCGGTACGTTCCGGACCAAGGTGCTCAAGGAAGCCGCCAAGCTCAAGGGCACGCCGTACCGCTACGGCGGCACGAGCACCAGCGGCTTCGACTGCTCCGGCTACACCGGCTACGTGTACAAGTACGCCGGGCACAAGCTGCCCCGCACGTCGCGTCAGCAGTACGCCGCGACCAAGCACATCAGCCGCAGCGCCGCCAAGCCGGGCGACCTGGTGTTCTTCCACAACGGTGGCGGCGGTGTGTACCACGTCGGCATCTACGCGGGCGGGAACATGCTGTGGCAGGCCTCGAAGCCGGGACGTCCGGTGGCCAAGTCGAAGATCTGGAGCAGCAGCGTCTCCTTCGGGCGCGTCTGATCCCTGACCGGCGGCCGCCCTGCCCCCATCGGGCGCCGCCGGTCGTCAGCGTCCCTCCCCCAGGCACGCTGGCTTCCGAAACCGGCCCGGGCCGTCGCCCCCACCCCTCCGACGGTCCTGGCCGGTTTCCTTTTGTTCACCCGCGGCTCCTACGCTGACCGCTCTTCGACAGCGGAGGCGTGCGTGAAGCGACTGGTGATAGCGCTCTGGGCCGTCTCGATCGGCCTCAGCACTTACGCCTACACGCGGGCACTCGTGGAGCGGTCACACGAAACCGGCAAGTCCCAGCTCCGGGTCTTCCTCACGTCCGGTGACGAGATGGTCATCTGGCACCAAGCCCCGGGCTGGTTCTACCCGGTGCTCTGGCCCCTCTCGATCCTTACGTTCGTGCTCACGATCATGTACGTGCGCAACCGCTAGTCGTCCAGGAGGCCGGCCTCGTAGGCCAGGATCGCGACCTGGACGCGGTTGCTCGCGTCGAGCTTCACCAGCGCCCGGGAGACATGCGCCTTCACGGTCGCCTCGCTCATGAACAGCTTGCGGCCGATGTCGGCGTTCTGCAGGCCGCGGCCGACCTCGACCAGCACCTCCCGCTCGCGCTCGGTGAGTTTGCTGATCCGTTCCTGCGCGGTCCGTCGGCGGTCGGCGCGCGGGTCGCCGGCGAAGTGCCCGATCAGCCGCCGGGTCACCGCCGGCGAGAGCATCGCCTCGCCGGCCGCGACCACCTTGATCGCCTGCACGAGCTCGCGCGGCGGCGTGTCCTTCAGCAGGAAACCGCTCGCCCCGGCCTGCAACGCCCGGAACACGTAGTCGTCCAGGTCGAAAGTCGTCAGGACGACGATCTTCGGCGGATCCGGCAGCGCCTGCACCTCGCGGGTCGCGGCCAGCCCGTCCAGCCGCGGCATCCGGATGTCCATCAGTACGACGTCCGGCTTGTGCTCCTTGACCATCGCGGCCGCGTCCGCGCCGTCGTCGGCCTCGGCAACCACCTCGAGGTCGTCGTCGGACTCGAGGATCATCTTCAGCCCGGCCCGCACCAGCGCCTCGTCGTCCACGATCAGCAGCCGCGTCATCGTTCTCCCTCGTCCACGAGCACCGGCTCGCTGTCCTGCCGATGGTCGTCCCACGGTATCCAGGCCTCGACCCGCCAGCCGCCGTCGGCCGTCGGGCCTGTGGACAACCGCCCGCCGGCCAGCTCCACCCGCTCCCGCAGACCGACCAGCCCGGCGCCGGCCCCGGGCAGCAGTGAACCAGCAGCCACCGGCCGTACGTTCGTCACCCGGACCGTCACGCCGTCGCCGCGGGCGCCGTACACCTCGACGTCGGTCGTCGCGCCGCGGGCGTGCTTGTGGACGTTCGTCAGCGACTCCTGGACGACCCGGTAGACCGTCCGCCCGATCGCCACCGGTACGTCGTCCGGCAGCGTCCCGGCGTACCCGACGGTCACGCCCGCGTCCCGGGACGCGGTGACGAGCCGCTCCAGGTCGGAGGCCTTCGGGACCGGGGCCAGGTCGGCGCCCGCCACGCTGACGTCGGTCCGCAGTACGCCGAGGACCTCGCGGAGATCCTCCATCGCCTGCCGCGCGGTCTCCCGGATCAGCCGGGCGGAGCCCTCGACCTTGTCCGGGCCGACCGTCGGATTCACCTCCAGGCCGCCGGCGTGCAGGGCGATCAGCGAGACCTTGTGCGCCAGGACGTCGTGCATCTCCTGGGCGATCCGGGACCGCTCGCCGAGTCGGGCCTGCTCGCTGCGCAGCTCGCGCTCGGCCTCGGCCCGCTCGGCCCGGTCCCGCAGCGACACCATCAGGTCGCGGCGGGCCCCGACGTACGCGCCGATCGCGATCCAGGTGCCGACCAGGAACGGGCCGGTGAAGATCGAGACCCAGATCTGGTTCCGCTCACCCCAGCCGCTCAGCACGTACGCCGCGTACGCGGCCAGGCCGAGGATCGCCAGCACCAGGTCGCGGCGGCGGATCGCGAGCGTCAGCAGCGCGAGGCCCATCGGGACGAAGATCGAGCCGGTCAGCATCGCGATCACGGTGATCGCGGTGACCGTCACCGGGAACCGCCGGCGCCAGATCAGCGCGAGGGACGCGACCGTGCCGGCGCCCAGGACGTACCAGTCCTTGATGCCCCAGCCGCCGGCGCCGGATGCGGCCTGGGCGACGATCGTCAGCAGGCTGAAGCCGGTGTAGAGGATGTCGCGCAGCCGCGGGGCATGCCTGATCCACCAGGCGTACCACCGGCGCAACCGTCGCATTCAGTCACTCTAGTTCGACCGGCGACGCGAACACGTCGTCCTTCTGGCTAGGTTCCCCGCCCGGAGCGGCGACTTTCGTAGGGGGTCGGAGCAGCCGCTCGTCCGATGTGCGGAGGGGGTCCCGGACGGTTGACTCGTTGCCATGATCACCGTCGAGAACCTGACCAAGCGCTACGGCAGCACCACGGCTGTCCAGGACGTCTCGTTCACCGTCCAGCCGGGCAGCATCACCGGCTTCCTCGGGCCGAACGGGGCCGGCAAGTCCACCACGCTGCGGATGCTGACCGGGCTGACGCCGCCGACCTCGGGCACCGCCACCATCGGCGGCAAGCGGTACGTCGACCTGCCGAACCCGGGCCGCGTCGTCGGGGTCATGCTGGACGCCGCCGCGCAGCACCCGGGCCGGACCGGCCGCGAGACGCTGCTGCTGAACGCGAGCCTGCTCGGCGTACCGAAGGCCCGCGTCGACGAGATGCTCGAGGCGGTCGGCCTCAGCCACGCCGCGAAGCGCCGCGTCGGGCAGTACTCGCTCGGCATGCGGCAACGGCTCGGGATCGCGGGCGCGCTGCTCGGCGACCCCGCCGTACTGATTCTCGACGAGCCCGCGAACGGCATGGACCCCGAGGGCATCCGCTGGATGCGCGGGCTGCTCCAGGACTTCGCCGCCCGCGGCGGCACCGTAATCCTGTCCAGCCACCTGCTCGGTGAGGTCCAGGCGACCGTCGACCGGCTGGTCGTGATCGGCGGCGGCCGGATCGTGGCCAACGGCTCGCTGGACGAGCTGCTCGCCGGTTCCGGCACCCTGGTCCGCGGTCTCGACCCGGCCGGGCTGCGCGCCGCACTGACCGCCGCCGGGCTGGCGGTCGACGCGGCGGCCGACGGTGCGCTCCGCGTCGACGCCACCGCCGAGCAGGTCGGGCGGGCTGCCGCCGCTGCCGGTCAGATCCTTCTCGAACTCCGCCAGAGCGACGGCGCCGGCCTGGAGGACCTGTTCTTCCAGCTCACCGCGACGCCCGCGGCCGCCTGATCACCCCACCTTCTTGGAGACAGTGAAATGACCACCGTGACCGACGTCGCGCCGGCGACGAACGCCAAGCACCGCAGCGAGGTGGCGACCAGCCTGCCGCCCGCCCGCGGCCAGTCCTTCCTCAAGCTCGTCACGATCGAGCTCCGCAAGTCCGTCAACACCCGCAGCGGCCGGGTACTGATCGCCGCGATCCTGCTGATCGCGCTCGCCGCGCTCGCCTGGCAGCTGACCCACCTGCCGTCCGGGACCGTCGGCTTCGACTTCTTCCTGGGCGCCGCGATCACCGGCGTGATGCTGTTGCTGCCGGTGATCGGCGTGATGACGATGACCTCGGAGTGGACCCAGCGGACCGCGCTGACCACGTTCACGCTGTCGCCGCGCCGGGTCCGCGTACAGCTGGCCAAGTTCGTGTCGGCGATCGTGCTGAGCGCTGTCGTGCTGACCGGGGTCGTCGTACTGGCGCTGACGACCACGGCGCTGACGGGTGCGGCCACCGACCACGCCACGACGTACGCCGGGTTCGGCGGGCAGCTCGCCGGGGCGTACCTGACGGTCGCGCTGAACGTCGTGATGGGTGCCGCGTTCGGTGCCGTCGTACCGCAGACCGCGGTCGCGATCCTGATGTACTTCATCGCTCCGACCGCCTGGTCGCTGGCCGGGCCGGCGCTGTTCAAGGACAACGCGAAGTGGCTCGACGTGTTCGGCGCGCTCGGCCGGATCGCGGAGCGCGACCTGCACGGAATGGCCGCGGAGACGCTCACCGCGGTGGGGGTCTGGATCGTCCTGCCGACCATCGTCGGACTGTGGGCAAGCTCACGTCGCGAGGTCAAGTAGCAGGGACCGGACGCGGCGAGGTGGGCCGGTTTGAGGGGATCGGCCCACCTCGCCGATGCTGTGATCGGACCTCTGAGGGGCCCGACGAGGGGGCGGTGCGTGTGTCGATCCGCCGCTCCGGGTATCCTTGAACCACGATTACTGACGACTGATCCGTGGGCGCCACGCAGCGTACCCGGTTGACTTGTGCGAGGGGGTCGACGCTATGGGGCGCGGCCGTGCAAAGGCCAAGCAGACGAAGGTCGCACGCGACCTGAAGTACCGCACCTGGGACACCGACTTGGACCAGCTCAAGCGTGAGCTGTCCGGTGACCAGGGTGGCGACCGTTCTGCGAACGGTGACAACGACGGCGACGGAGACGACGCCGACGACTACCACCCCCGTCGGTAAGAGGGCGTCCAGGGGCTCTGCGCCGTAGCGAGCAGGTGCTCGGCGGAGTGCCTCGGCGAACTGGAGCGGAGGGGTCGATGTGGTTTCATCGTTCCCTCCGCTCCAGTTCGGCGAGGTGCCCGCCGAGTGCCGCGCAGTAGGCGCAGAGCCCCTGGGCGGCCTCGCAGGATTAGCCCGGCTGAGCTGCTCAGGCGCCCCTCGCGGGGTGGCTGAGCAGTTCACCGTGCGCCCGACGCGTTCCACACACCAGAACCACCTGTGGCGGACCACCGGTTCGGGCAGCCCGAGGCGTCGGACTGCTCGAACGGACCCGCCCGCAGGTGGCGCGGTGCACTTACTTGGCGTACGTGCCTTCCAAGGTCACGGTGCCGCCCGCGGTCGCGGTGACTTCGCCGCACACCCAGGCGGGAATGTCGCGGGCCGCCAACGCCTGGATCGCGGCATCGGCCGACGACGGGTCCAGCACGGCGACCATGCCGGCGCCCATGTTCAGCGTCTTCTCGAGCTCCGGCAGCGGTACGTCGCCGAGCAGTCCGACGAGCCCGAAGATCGGATCCGGCGTCCACGTCGACCGGTCGATCCGGACCGACAGTTCGGCCGGGATCACCCGCGCCAGGTTCGCCGCGAACCCGCCACCGGTGATGTGCGACATCGCGTGCAGAGGCTTGGCGTCGGCGTCGTTCAGCTCCTGGATCAGCTCCAGGCAGTGCTTCGCGTACACGCGGGTCGGCGTCAGCAGCACCTCGCCGAGCGACGTTCCCAGCTCGGGCACTGTGCGGTCGAGCGTCCACTTGGCGCGGTCGAAGAACACGTGCCGGACCAGGCTGTACCCGTTCGAGTGCAGCCCCGACGACGCCATCGCCAGTACGACGTCTCCCTGGCGTACGCGCTCCGCTCCGAGGACCTCGTCCGCCTCGACGACTCCGGTCGCGGCGCCGGCCACGTCGTACTCGTCGGCCTCCAGCAGGCCCGGGTGCTCCGCGGTCTCCCCGCCGACCAGCGCCGTACCGGCCTCGACACACGCCTCCGCGATCCCCTTCACGATCTGCGCGATCGTCTCCGGGACCACCTTGCCGGTGCAGATGTAGTCGGTCATGAACAGCGGCTCCGCGCCGCACACGACCAGGTCGTCGACGACCATCCCGACCAGGTCGAACCCGATTGTGTCGTGCTTGTCCAGCTTCTGCGCGATCGCGACCTTGGTCCCGATCCCGTCCGTCGACGTCGCCAGCAGCGGCCGCCGGTACGACGTCAGCGCGGTCGCGTCGAACAGCCCGGCGAACCCGCCGAGCCCGCCGACCACCTCCGGCCGGGTCGCCTTCGCCACCCACTCCTTCATCAGCTCGACGGCCCGGTCCCCGGCCTCGATGTCGACCCCGGCGGCGGCGTAGCTCGCCCCTTCAGTCACTGTTCTTCTCTTCCTGTCGCGGCTCTGGGTCCCGTACGTACTACGGGCGGCTGAGGGCGTCGGCGGCGCCGGCTCCACCGGCCACCGTCGCGAGTCCGTCGGCGTCGGTCCGCAGCGGGTCCTCCAGCAGGTGCTTGCCGAGCCGCTCCGGATCCGGCAGCGCGACCGGGTACACCCCGTCGAAGCAGGCGCGGCAGAGCCGGTCCATCGGGACCGTGGTCGCCTCGACCAGGCCGTCCAGGCTGATGTACCCGAGCGAGTCGGCGCCCAGCGAGCGGCAGATCTCCTCGGTGTTCAGCCCGTTCGCGATCAGCTCGGCGCGGCTGGCGAAGTCGATCCCGTAGAAACACGGCCACTTCACCGGCGGCGCGGTGATCCGGACATGGATCTCCTTCGCGCCGGCCTCCCGCAGCATCCGGATCACGGCCCGCTGGGTGTTGCCGCGGACGATCGTGTCGTCGACGACCACCAGCCGCTTGCCCTCGATCACCTCACGCAGCGGGTTCAGCTTCAGCCGGATCCCGAGCTGGCGGATCGTCTGGCTCGGCTGGATGAACGTCCGGCCGACGTACGCGTTCTTGACCAGGCCGGAGCCGTACGGGATACCGGACTCTTCGGCGTACCCGATCGCGCCCGGCGTACCGGACTCGGGCGTCGCGATCACCAGGTCGGCGTCCGCCGGGTGCTCCTGGGCGAGCTTGCGGCCGATCTCGACCCGGGTCGAGTAGATCCGCTGCCCGGAGATCTGGGTGTCCGGGCGGGCCAGGTACACGAACTCGAACAGGCAACCCTTCGGATCCGGCTCCGCGAACTTCGTCGACCGCAGCCCCTCGGCGTCGATCGCGACGATCTCCCCCGGCTCCACCTCACGGATGAAGCTCGCGCCGACGATGTCCAAGGCGGCGGTCTCGCTGGCGATCACCCAGCCGCGCTCCAGCCGGCCCAGCACCAGCGGGCGGATGCCCTGCGGGTCGCGGGCGGCGTACAGCGTGTTCTCGTCCATGAAGATCAGGCTGAACGCACCCTTGACCTTCGGCAGGATCCGCGCCGCGGCCTGCTCGATCGTCAGATCCGGGTACCCGGCCAGCATCGACGTCAGGATGTCGGTGTCGCTCGAGGCGTTGTGCTTGGCGTTCGCCTTCGCATGGTCCACCTCGGCGTCCAGACCGAGATCCAGATCACCCTCACCGGCGAGACTGGCCGCCAGTTCGCTGGTGTTCGTCAGGTTCCCGTTGTGCCCGAGCGCGATCGACCCCGTCGCCGTACTCCGGAACGTCGGCTGCGCGTTCGCCCAGACACTGGACCCGGTCGTCGAGTACCGGCAGTGACCGATCGCGATATGCCCCTTCAGAGACGCCAACGTCGCCTCGTCGAAGGCCTGGCTGACCAGCCCCATGTCCTTGTAAACGAGAATCTGATTCCCGTTACTGACCGCAATCCCCGCCGACTCCTGCCCCCGATGCTGCAAGGCATAGAGCCCGAAGTACGTCAGTTTGGCAACCTCTTCACCCGGCGCCCAGACCCCAAAGACGCCACAAGCGTCCTGCGGACCCAGATCCTGCGGGTCGAGTTCATGAGTAAGCCGACCATCGCCACGAGCCACACGAGCAGTCTACGGGACGCCCCGGGAGCAACGACCAGCGACTACCAACAGGTCTGGAGCGGCCCGCAGGCGGGCTCAGATGGGCTGACAGCCGATGCCGGAGCCGCCGAGGCGGCCGCAAGAAGCAGCGCAGATGCGGCTACACTCAGCAACTTCTTGATCACGTTTCGGCCTTTCGAAATAATCCGGAACCTGCCGTTGGGTCCTCTTTGTCGACGCTGTCTGTATATGGTCGGTTCCGACAAGTTCTGAAGGAGAGGGATCGTGCTCGAGCCGCTGGGGGTGGACGAAGCCACTTTTGCGGTCTACCACGCCCTGCTCAGCCATCCAGACAGTACGCCCGAGCAGATAGCGGCGCTAGTAGATCGCTCGACGAGCGAAGTCCATGAGTTCATGGACAAGCTCCGGCGGCTCGAACTGTTGGTGCCGACGTGGACCAACCCGGATGGCGAACACGCGGTACATCCCCGCGTTGGGCTCACGGGCCTTGCCGAACGGCGACGTACCGAGCTGAACAAGGCGCTCGGCGAGTTGAGAGAAGCCGAGGCCTCCGCAGAAGTCATCGCAGAGCAGTACAACGAACTGCTGACGTCGCGGAGCAGCGGGGACGTCGAGGTACTCAAGGGTCGCGCGAACGCATCGCGTCGGATCGAGGAACTCGCACTGAAGGCCAAGGACACGTTCTGGGGGCTGGTGCCCGCTCACTTCGACGACTCGGTCCCGAAGTCGGAGCGGTCGCCCGACTTCGAGCACCTGGGGCGTGGGCTCAAGATGCGAACCGTGTACCTCCAGAGCATGACCGCGTCGAAGCAGGCGCTGGAGTACGCCGCGACGATGCACAAGCTCGGCGGCGAGGTCCGGATGACGCCGACACTGCCTATGCGCTTGCTGATCTTCGATCAGGAGATCGCCGTCATGCCGATGGACCCGGACAACCCCACCGCCGGCGCAGTGATCCACCGGACCCCCGCTGTCGTGTCGGTTGCCCTCGCGCTCTTCGACTCGTACTGGTCCCGCGCAACGGAGATGTTCGACGCCGACGACCGCGACGACGAGACGCCGCTGACGCCTCACGAGTCCGAAGTACTGCGGCTGCTGGCCGGTGGGGCGAAGGACGAGCAGGTGGCGCGGCTTCTCGGGATCTCGCTTCGTACCGCGCGTCGTATCACCGCGAACCTCTCCGAGCGGCTCGACGCCGCCAGCCGGTTCGAGCTCGGGGTCGCGGCGGCGAAGCGCGGCTGGGTCTGACGCCGTTGTTCGACTCGTCGGGCCTGACGGAGGATCTGCTCGCGGTCTACCGGGTCTTACTGCAGCGGCCGGACCTCGGCAGGGCGACGCGGCTCGATGAACTCGCCGCGGAGGTCGGCCGTACGACGGACCAGACGGCCCGGGACATGCAGCAGCTACGTGCGATGGGGTTCGTGGTACCCAGTTGGTTCGAGGGCGTGGAGTACCCGCTCGATCCAGCACTCGCATTCGGCGGTCTTGCCGACAGTCGGCAGCGGCAAATTGACGCGCTGAGTGAAGAACTGCGGTCAGACAAACTCGCTGCGGACAGATTCACGGCAGGCCTTGCGAACTTCCTGACTCAGCGAACTGCCCACGATGTCGAGATCCTTGAAGGTCTCGAACTCGCCAACCAGAGAATGCAGCGCTTCGAGCCGAGGACATCGATGTGGGCATTCCTGCAAGACGCAAGCATCGGCAATTGGGATCCGGAGACCTTCCCTGATCGCCCGCATCTCGAACGCGGAGTGGAGTTGCGCTATCTCATCCCGGAAGCAACACGTAAACGACCGGGGTCACGCGAGATTCTGGAATTCATCGTGAGCCTTGGCGGCAAGGTTCGCATCGCGCCGTCGGTTCCGTTCCGAATGATCATCTTCGACAACGAGTCCGTGGTGGTTGGGATCGATCCTGATGACACCACAGTCGGCGCGGTGGTGCACCACAGCCGTGCTGTCGTGCGGTTGGCAACGGAGCTCCATCGGAGCTACTGGGACCGGGCGTTCGAGCCGTTTGCGGAGGAGCAGTGGGCTCGGAATGGGGGGATTGGGGCTCAGGAGCGGGAGTTTCTTCGGCTGCTGGTGCGTGGGGGTACCGATGAGCAGGTCGCGCGGAAGTTGGGGGTTTCGTTGCGGACTGTGCGGCGGATTGCAGCGAAGCTGAGTGAGCAGGTGGGGGCTTCGGGGCGGTTTGAGTTGGGGGTTCGGGCGGCGCAGCGGGGGTGGGTGGATTAGCCCCAGTCCCAGGCTTGGGAAAGGGTCTTCACAGGGCAGGACAAAGCGTTCTCCTTGATCGGGGGAAGGGTGAGAGGAATGGGTGCGCCGCCCGTTCGCCTCTCGGTAGGAGAGTCAAACAGAGGGTGTGGGGTGGGGCAACGAGCGACGCTGGCCGGGGGAGGTCGTTGGCCGGGGGCGGCCAGGTGTGCCGTGGGCGAGGGCAGGACGCGTACCCGTGCACCGGGAGCGAGCGCCGCGCGGTCGAGCAGTCGAACAAGTCCGCCGGGGAGTACGTCGCCTTCTTGCTGGGGGACACTGGGTCGCCGGGCGGGGGTCGGCTGCCCGGTCGCGGCGTACACATTCTGTCCGAGGCGGGCAGCCGAGCCGTTATGCGGAAACTTTCTGGCGCCAGGTGACGAATAGTTTCCGCACAGCGGCTCGGACCGGTCAGCGGGCCGGCGCCTAGACCGTTTTGAGGGCTGCCAGGAGTTTGGTGAGGGAGTCTCGGGCGTCGCCGAAGAGGAGGGTGGTTTTGGGGTCGTACAACAGCTCGTTTTCGATGCCGGCGAAGCCGGGGCGCATGGAGCGTTTGAGGAAGATGACTCGTTGGGCCTCGTCGGCGTTCAGGATCGGCATGCCGTAGATGGGGGCCGAGGGGGTGTTGCGGGCGGCGGGGTTGACGACGTCGTTGGCGCCGACGACCAGGACCACGTCCGTGGACTTGAAGTCGCCGTTGATGTCGTCCATTTCCTTGAGTTGGTCGTACGGGACCTGGGCCTCGGCGAGCAGGACGTTCATGTGGCCGGGCATCCGGCCGGCCACGGGGTGGATGGCGTAGTCGACCTTGACGCCGCGGCCCTGGAGTTCCTCGACGAGATCGCGGAGGGTGTGCTGGGCCTGTGCGACGGCGAGGCCGTACCCGGGCACGATGATGACCTTGTTCGCGTACCCGAGCAGGATCGCGACGTCTTCCGGTCCGCCCGAGATCACCGGCCGGTCGGACGCCGTACCGGCGCCGAGGGTGGAGCCGCCGCGGACGGCGCCGAACAGGATGTTGAAGACGGACCGCCCCATCGCGTCGGCCATCAGCTTGGTCAGCAACGTACCGGCGGCGCCGACCAGCGTGCCGGCGACCAGGAGCAGCGTGTTGCCGAGCACGTACCCGCCGGCCGCGACGGTCAGACCGGTGAAGGCGTTCAGCAGTGAGATGACGATCGGTACGTCGGCACCGCCGACCGGCAGCACCAGCATCACGCCGATCGCGAGGCCGACGAGGCAGAGCAGTACGCCGACCCACACGCGCGGGTCCGACACCAGCCACACGCCGAGCGCGACCCCGCCCAGCAGCGACGCGACGAACAGCACCGGAAGACCGGGGAACGTGACCGGCCGGGTGGTCATCAGCTCCTGCAGCTTCGCGAACGTCACCACCGAGCCGGCGAAGCTGATCGCCCCGACCAGGATCGTGAAGGCGGTGGCGATCGCCGCGACGGTCGCGTCCGCCGTCACTTCACCGAGTTCGAGCAACGCGACCAGCGCGGCCGCCCCGCCGCCGACACCGTTGAACAAGGCAACGAGCTGCGGCATCTGTGTCATCTGCACGCGCCGGGAGCCGATCACACCGCCGATCGTGCCGATGATCAACGCGATCAGGATCGGCGCCAGGTGGTTCGGTTTGTACGCCGCGAACGTGATCAGCACCGCGAGCACGGCACCGGCGGCGCCGATCAGGTTGCCGGTCCGGGCGCTGCGTGGCGACGACAGCGCCTTCAGCGCGACGATGAAGCAGACCGCGGAGACCAGATAGCCGATCTGGGCCCAGGTGGGGATCACTTGTGCAGCTCCTTCTTGCGAGCCCCCGGACCTTTGAACATCTCGAGCATCCGGTCGGTGACCACGAAGCCGCCGACCATGTTCACCGTCGCCAGTACGACGGCCAGCAGCCCGACGATCATCACGATCACCGAGTCGGTGGCGCCGGTGACGATGATGGCGCCGACCAGGATGACGCCGTGGATGGCGTTCGCCCCGGACATCAACGGGGTGTGCAGCGTCGAGGAGACCTTGCTGATCACCTCCACGCCGACGAAGGCCGCGAGGACGAAGATCGTCAGCAGCGCAATCGATTCACTCATGCCTGGGGTCCTTCCAGCAGGGCACGGGTCGGCTCGTGCAGCACGCTGCCGTCGTGGGTCACGCAGCAGCCGCGGACGATCTCGTCCTCGAAGTCCGGGTCGAACGCGGCGTTCCGCGTCATCAACCGGATCAGGTTCGCGATGTTCTGGCCGTACAGCCGGGACGCCGGGCCGGCCATCTGCGACGGGACGTTCGCGCCGCCCCAGACGAGCGCGTCGCCGATCGTCAGTTCGGTCCCGGCGACCGAGCCCTCGACGTTGCCGCCCTGCTCGGAGGCGAGGTCGACGACGACCGATCCGGGCTTCATCTGTTCGACCATCGACCGCGACACCAGCATCGGCGCGGTCCGGCCCGGGACGGCGGCGGTGGTGATCAGCGCGTCCGCGGCGGCGACGTACGGTGTGAGGAGTTCGCGCTGGAGTTGCGCGCGTTCCGGGGTCATCTCGCGGGCGTATCCGCCTGCTCCGTCGAGCGTTCCGAGTTCGAGCTCGATCGGGACGGCGCCCATCGACGCGATCTCCTCGGCGGCGGCGGTGCGGACGTCGTACGCCTTGACGACCGCGCCGAGGCGCTTCGCGGTGGCGATCGCCTGCAGGCCGGCGACCCCGGCGCCGAGGACGACGACCTGGGCCGGCGGGACGGTGCCGGCCGCGGTCATGTTCAGCGGGAAGAACCGCGGCAGCCGCTCGGCGGCGACGATCGCGGCCCGGTACCCGGCGACGAGCGCCTGCGACGACAGCGCGTCCATCGACTGGGCCCGGGAGATCCGCGGGATCAGCTCCATCGCGAACGCCGTCAGCTTGGCCCGCGTTGCGGTACGGACCACGTCCGGCGGGTTCGTCGGCAGGAACGACATCAGCGCCGTACCGGCGTGCAGCCGCTGCAGGCGTTCGCGTTCCAGCGGTTGCACCGACGCCACCACGGTGGCGGCGTGATCGGCGCCCCAGGCAACCTCGGCGCCTGCCTCCCGGTACTGGTCGTCGGAGAACAGCGCGCGTTCACCGGCGGCCGGCTCGACCGCGACCTCGTAGCCGAGCTCGATCAGTTTCGCGACATGTTCCGGCACCAGTGCGACCCGGCGCTCGGCCGGCCTGGTCTCCCGTACGACTGCGATCTTCACTCGCCGAAACCTATGCCAAACTGTGGGTCGCCGGAAAGCCTGGTCACGCCTGGTTTGCGAGGTTCTGCAGCAACAGGGCTTCCGCGAGGCAGACCTTGCGGAACTCGGCGAGGTGCAGGCCCTCGTCGATGCCGTGTGCGCGGGTGTCCGGATCCTCGACGCCGGTGACCAGGATCGTCGCCGCCGGGAAGGCCTGCTGGAACTCGGCGATGAACGGGATCGAGCCGCCCATCCCCATGTCGATGGGCTCCACACCCCACGCTTCCTGGAAGGCCGAACGGGCGGCTTCGTAGCCGGCGCCGCGGGCGTTCACGCTGCACGGCTGGCCGGTCTGGCCCTCGGTCACGGTGACCTGCGCGCCCCAGGGCGCGTTGTTCTCCAGGTGGTCACGCAAGGCGGCGCTGGCCTTCACGGCGTCGTCACCGGGGGCCACGCGCAGGCTGACCTTGGCCCGCGCGACCGGTACCAACGTGTTGCTGGCCTCGGCCACGGACGGCGCGTCGATGCCGACCACGGCGACCGCCGGCCTCGTCCACAGCCGGTCGACGAGTGAACCCGAGCCGGTCAGCCGGACGGAGTCCAGGACCGACGACTCGGCCCGCAGCCGGTCCTCCGGGTACACGACGTCCGCGGCGCGGGACGCGTGCAGGCCGTCGACCGCGACGTCGCCCTTGTCGTCGTGCAACGTCGCGAGCAGCCGGCACAGCGCCGACAGCGCGTCCGGGATCGGGCCGCCGAAGAGCCCGGAGTGGACGGCGTGATCAAGCGTTCGAACCTCGACGTACGACTCGACCAGGCCGCGCAGCGAGACCGTCAGCGCCGGGTGGCCGACCTCCCAGTTGCCGGAGTCGGCGATCACGATCGCGTCCGCGGCGAGTTCGTCGGCGTACTCGTCGAGCAGCTGCAGCAGGGTCGGCGAGCCGATCTCCTCCTCGCCCTCGACGAACACCGTCACGCCCACCGGCAGATCGTTGCCGAAGGCCCGTACGGCGGCCAGGTGCGCGGCGATCCCGGCCTTGTCGTCGGCGGCGCCCCGCCCGTACAGCCGGTCGTCCCGCTCGGTCGGCTCGAACGGGTCCGACGTCCACTGCCCGACGTCGCCGGTCGGCTGCACGTCGTGGTGCGCGTACAGCAGGACGGTCGGCTTCCCGGCCGGGGCCGGCTTCTTCGCGATCACCGCCGGCGCACCGTCGCCCGCACGGACGATCTTGACCGTGAACCCCTCGGCCTCGAACAACGCCGCGGTCGCCTCGGCGGACCGCTGGACGTCGGCCGCACGGGCCGGTTCGTAACTGACCGACGGGATCCGGATGAGGTCCTCGAGGTCGGCACGGACACTGGGCAGAACGCGGTCGATCGCCGCGGACAGATCGGTCATGCGACAACCGTACGGCGTCCGTTCGCGAAGCCGACGCCCAGTTCACCTAGCCACGTCAATATTTGCCGTCTTACTCTGAAATTCTCGAAGGTTTCCGCCCAACCGAAGAGGATCTCATGACCAGACTTGCGATCGCCCTCGTCGTCACGGCCGCCGCCCTCACCCCGGCGCTGCCGGCGAGCGCCGCCATCAGCTGCGACACCGCCACCACCGGCGGATCGACGTTCTACGACGGCCCGTCCGCCTCGAAGAAGTACGACGCTCGGTTCAGTAACAGCGCGAGCATCCCCAACCTGAGTACCTACACCCCGCAAGGCGCCGGTACTTGGTACAACTGGGACGGTTCCGGGAAGAACCTGCTGCTGGTAGCGGCGTACCGTGCCGGTGCCGACTCGGAGATCTACGGGATCGATCCGGCGACCGGGTCCACGGTCGGGGTGGTTGCGATTGCCGAGTCGCATGTCGGTGGGATCACCGTCAGCAAGGGCTGGGCGTTCGTGTCCGGGCAGGGCAGCAGCATCCGGAAGTACCGGCTGACGGATCTGCGGGACGCGTTGAAGGCCGCCGGTACGCCGTACCTCGGGCAGGTCGGCACCGCCCGGGACGTGGCCGGCTCGTCGTTCATCGGGAGTTACGGGGACTCGTTGTTCGCCGGGACGTTCAACGACACCGGGCGCGGGACGATGTACGAGTACAAGATCGCCGACGACGGCACGCTGACCACGGTCGCCGGCGCGTGGGAGATCCCGACGAAGACGCAAGGCCTCACGGTGACGGCGAACCACTTCATCTACAGCACGTCGTACGGGCGGGGCAATCGCAGCAACATCTACGTGGTGAAGCGCGGCCAGAAGGACCTCGATGCGGCGGCGCTGAGCTGTTTCCGGGCGCCGAGCATGACCGAGGGAATCACGGAGTACAACGGGACGGCGTACCTGGTGTACGAGTCCGGGTCGCACCTGTACGCGTCGGATCCCGCGACGCTGAACGTGATCCCGCGCCTGCACAAGGCGTCGATCTCGTCGCTGACCGCGCTGGTCCCCTAGGGAGCCGTGTAGCGCACCGAGTTCAGTACGTCGGTCCGGGTCGACGCGTCGGCGGCCCGGACCTGGATGTGCACCTGTACGCCGTTCTCCTGGCGGTACTGCTCCACCACCGCCGGTCCACGGCCGCAGGTGAGCTGGAACGTCGCCTTGGCGCCCTGCACGTCCTGACCGCTCACAGTACAGCCGTCCGGAGGCGTGACCGTGCGCGGCAGCGTGCTCGCCTGCACCAGGCCGACATACACGCCCTCGACGCTCGCGTTCGACTGCCAGGCTCGGGTGTCCGAGCTGACCAGCAGCGAGGTCTGGTCGTCGACCGCCTTCTGACCCCAGTCCCGCGGAACCTCGACGGAGAAGGGGGGATCGGCCACCTTCACCGGCCGGGTCAGCACGTACTCGTACCCGCCGTACCCGCCGCCCGCTGCGAGCACCACCGCGGCCAGCGCGGTGATCACCCCGGCCCGTCGGCGCCTCGGCTTCGCCGCGACCGTCCGCTCGTTGGCGTTGGACAACGCGGTCGCCTGGTCGACCGGAGCGGTGGTCCCGGTCGGCGCGGGCATCTCGGCTGCCGGCACCAGCCGCGCCGGGACCTTGCCCGTGGTGTGTGCCTCACGCAGCGCGTCGAGGAAGCTGTCCAGATCCGGCCAGCGCTGGTCCCGGTCCGGCTCGAGCGCCCGGCGTACGACGACGTCGATCGCGTCCGGGACGTCCGCGCGCAGCGTGGTCATCGAGGGCGGCGGCTTCTCGATCTGCATCACCGCGCCGAGCGTGGCGACCCCGTGCGGCGCCCGGCCGGTGAACGCGGCGTACGCGACGGCGCCCAGCGAGTACAGGTCGGCGCGATGGTCGAGGCGTTCGCCCATCACCTGTTCGGGCGCGACGTACGCCGGGGTGCCGCCGGGCAGCGTGATCCGGGAGACCTCGGCGAGCGACTTGCCCAGCCCGAGGTCGGACAGCATCGCGCGGTCACCGTTCGGGTCGGAGCGGAACAGCACGTTGGCCGGCTTCACGTCCCGGTGCAGGACGCCGCGGGCGTGCAGGTGCTTGAGGCCGCGGCCGACCTGGGTGATGACCCGGACCGCCTCGCCGAACTCGAGCGGCCCGGCCTTGATCCGGTCAGCGAGCGTGCCGCCGTCGGCGTAGGTCAGCACCATGAACGGGCGGCCGTCGTCGGCCTCGCCGATGTCGTGCACGCCGACGACGTACAGCGAGTCGACCTTGCGGAGGAATCGGCCCTCGGCCAGGAACCGCCGGCGGACGTCCTCGTCCTCGACCCAGTTCTCGGACAGGATCTTGACCGCGACCTCGGCGTCGAGCTGGTCGTCCCGGGCCAGCCAGACGGTCGCGAAACCTCCGGCACCCACCCGGCGGACCAGGGAGTACCGGCCGATCCGGTCAGGCTGGTCCATGGCGCAATTATGCTCGATCTGACCTGCGACCCGTTCGCGGGAGTGAACAAAGCGGCATTTCCGGGCGTCACAGTCCCCGACGGCGGGGGCCTGGCTCCCGCTCCGACCGTGGTCCGCCGCACGGTCCGCTACCGACCGTGACCAGACCATGACTGTGCAAGGAGATCGCCGATGCGCGTGCCGAACGGCGGACTGGCCGCCCTCGTCGCTGCTGTCGCCGTAGCCGCCGTGGCGGGCGGCGGAGCGCTCGCCTACCGCCAGGGCCCACAGCCGGCCGACGCCTCGGCGGCCGTCCCGCTGTCGACGTCCCCGTCGGCGGCAAGCACCCCGAGAGCGACCACCAGCGGTACGCCGAAACCGGCCGCGACCCCAACGCCGTCGACCAGCACGCCCACGAGCGGTCCGACGACCAAGATCGACCTGAAGAAGCTCGCCCAGGGCCGCGCGCCGCAGGTCGCGTACCTGAGCGGCCGCACGATCCGCGGCGGCGCCGGCAACGACGTCACGATCCCCGGCACGATGGACATCCAGCAGGTCGCCCGGCTCGGCATCACGTCACTCGCAGTGGTCAGCAAGGGTTTCGGCAACGAGCTCCTGACCTTCGACGACAACGGCAAGATCGTCCGGCACACGCCCGATGTCACCCAGATCGTCACCACCGACGACGGCACCGCCGCGGCGTACCTGGGCAGCAAGCTGAAGTCCACGGGCGAACAGACCGCCGGCGCGATCGTGTACGCCGAGGACGCCAAGACCCAGAACGTCCAGAAGGTCGAGGTCCCGGGCGTCTGGAACACGATGCTGCGCGGCTACGCCAACGGCACAGTGTACTTCGACGCGTCGACCACGCAGGACGGGACCACGAACCTCTACGCGTGGACGCCCGGCGACTCGAAAGCCACCCCGATCAAGGCGGTCCCGTCGGCGACAGCCGTCTCGAGCATCGGCACCGCGGGCTCGCTCACCACTCTGGCGAATCAGAACAGCTGCAGCAGCCTGCTCGCCATTCCGACCGGGAAACGGCTCTGGCGCACCTGCGACTACATCATTGCAGGCTTCACCCCGGACGCCTCGACGGTCATCGCCGGCCCGAAGTACGAGGACGGCTACGGCCAGGGCATCGCGGCCGCACTGGATGCCAAGGGCGGCGGCCTGATCCACGAGTGGACCGGGGTGTTCCGGCAGACGGTCCCGGAGGACGACCAGCACCTACTGCTGCTGGCCGACAACGGCGAAGGTACGCCGGCTGCCATTGTCCGCTGCACGATCGCAAGCGGCGCCTGTGAGCTCGCCACGACACCTGCGAAGGGTGAGCTGCAGATCGGCGCCTGATCTGCCCTGAGCGAATCAGGCATTGTTGTAGGGACGTTGGGCAGCAGACTGGCGGCATGGAGCGGATTGCTGTGCTTGCGGATGTCCATGGCGTGCTGCCGGCGCTGGAGGCTGTGTTGGCCGAGCCTGAGGTGCAGGCGGCTGATGCTGTGGTGCTGGCGGGAGACATAGCCAGCGGGCCGATGCCTGTGGAGACGTTGGACGTGCTGACGGGCCTGGGCGATCGGGTCGTCTGGGTACGGGGCAATGCGGACCGCGAGCTGGTGGAAATGGTCCGCGGGACGTACGACGAGGAACCGCCGGACGCCGTGTCTCCGTGGGCCGCCGAGCAGCTGCGGGCGGATCAGGTGGAGCTGCTGGGGGCGCTACCGCTCACGGTGACGATCGGGGACGTGCTGTTCTGTCACGCCACGCCTCGGGACGACGTAGAGATGGTTCTTGTGGACAGCCCGATCTCCCGGTGGGCGCAGGTGTTCTCTGGACTGCCGGAGGAGGTCAGGACTGTCGTTTGCGGGCACACACATATGCCTTACGCACGACAGGTCGACCGTCGGCAGGTGGTGAACGCGGGCAGCGTTGGGATGCCGTACGGCGCACCTGGTCCCACCTGGGCGCTCCTGTCCGAAAACGGCGTACAACTGCGCTACACGCCGATCGACGCGACGAAAGCGGCCGAGCGGATCGTCGGCGAGTCGACGTACCCGGGGCGTAGCCAATGGGTCGAGGAGTATCTGCTGCACACGTACTCCGACACGGAGGCGCTGGAGGCGTTCAGGCCGCGCGCGGAGGGCTGAGCGGCTACCGTCAGGGGGTGTTCACCCGCCGGCGGAAGCATTTCGGGACCCCGGCCGACAAGGCGACGTACGCGACCCTGCACACCGCCTCGTTGGCCAGCCCGCACCTGCGCGAAGGCCTGACGCCTGCCGCGGCCGGCAAGGCCAGCCGCCACCTCCGGGACCTCCTGGGTACGGCGGCCATCGCGATCTGCGACGCGTCCGGCGTACTGGCGTGGGACGGTATCGGCGGCCCGTACGAGAGCAACCACCGGCGGGACGCGAAGGACCTGTCCGCGCCGACCCTGCGCTCCGGGCGGACCGCCGTACTGGGTGCACACGACGTGGCGTGCGGTGATCCGCAGTGTCCGATCCGTACGGCGGTGGTTGCGCCGATCGTCACCGAAGAGCGGGTTGTCGCGGTGCTGGTCGCTTACAGCAACAGCACGTCGGCCGCGCTCGTCAGAGCGACGGACGAGGTCGCCCGCTGGGTTTCGGGGCAGGTGGAGCTGGCTGAACTTAACAAGGAGCGTACGCGCGCCATGGAGGCTGAGCTGCGGGCTTTACGTGCTCAGATCAGCCCGCACTTCATTTACAACGCCCTGGCGGCTATTGCGTCCTTTGTCCGCACGGACCCTGAGCGGGCGCGGGAGCTGCTGCTGGAGTTCGCTGACTTCTCCAGGTACGCCCTGCGGCGTGGAGGCGAGTTCACGACGCTGGCGGACGAGCTGCGCAACGTCGAGCGGTACCTGGTGCTGGAGCAGGCCCGGTTCGGTGAGCGGCTGAAGGTTTCGTTGCAGATCGCTCCTGAGGTACTGCCGGTAGTTATCCCGTTCCTGGTGGTGCAGCCGCTGGTGGAGAACGCCGTACGACACGGGCTCGAAGGTACGACGGGGGTCGGGAACATCACGATCCGTGCCCGGGACCGGATCAACGAGGCCGAGATCAGCGTCGAGGACGACGGCGCCGGCAGCGACCCGGAGGTGATCCGCGCGGCCCTGTCCGGCGTCGCCAGCGGCGACTCGGTCGGCCTCGGCAACGTCGACGCCCGGCTCCGCCAGGTGTACGGCGACCCGTACGGGCTGATCGTGGAGACGGCCGTGGACGCCGGCACCAAGGTGACGTTCAGAATCCCGAAGTACTCCTCGGGTGTGCACGCCACGCCGTAGGAAACCCTTGTTTCGTTGACGGTTCCGAGTGTGCGGACTAGCGTCGGCAGCATCCCGGAGATGACATCGACCGGGGCAGGCGACGACCGGATCGCCTTCTCTCCCAGCGGCGATCTCGGCCTGCGACAGCGCACGTCTCCACCGTGCGCGGTGGGGAAACCCTGGAGAGGAGCACGACCCGTGCCAGGAAACAGGGCAGTGATCTACAAGGGACCAGGCTCCGTGGCGGTCGAGACCATCGACTACCCGACCCTGGAACTCAAGGACGGGCCGGGTGTCAACCCGGCGAACGTCGGCCGGCAGATCCCGCACGGCGCGATCCTGAAGGTGGTCGCGACCAACATCTGCGGCAGCGACCAGCACATGGTCCGCGGCCGCACCACGGCGCCGTCCGGGCTCGCGCTCGGTCACGAGATCACCGGCGAGGTGGTCGAGGTCGGCCGCGACGTCGAGTTCATCAAGGTCGGCGACCTGGTCTCGGTGCCGTTCAACATCGCCTGCGGGCGGTGCGTGAACTGCAAGGAGGGCAAGACCGGCGTCTGCCTGAACGTGAACCCGGACCGGCCGGGGTCGGCGTACGGGTACGTCGACATGGGCGGCTGGGTCGGCGGTCAGGCGGAGTACGCGCTGGTGCCGTACGCCGACTGGAACCTGTTGCGGTTCCCCGACAAGGCGCAGGCGCTGGAGAAGATCCGCGACCTGGCGATGCTCGCGGACATCTTCCCGACCGGGTACCACGGCGCCGTCACGGCCGGCGTGACCACGGGGTCGACCGTGTACGTCGCGGGCGCCGGTCCGGTCGGACTGGCCGCGGCGACGGCGTCGTTCCTGCTCGGTGCCGCGGTCGTGATGGTGGCCGACCTGCAGAAGGAACGGCTCGACCAGGCGCGCAGCTTCGGGTGCGAGGCGATCGACGTGTCGCGGGGCGACCCGAAGGATCAGATCGAGCAGCTTCTCGGGATGCCCGAGGTGGACTGCGCGATCGACGCGGTCGGGTTCGAGGCGCACGGCCACGGCAGCGACGCGAAGGCCGAGCGGCCGGCGACGGTGCTGAACACGGTCATGGACGTCACCCGGGCCGGTGGTGCGGTCGGCATCCCGGGGCTGTACGTCACCGGTGACCCGGGCGCCGGGGACGAGGCGGCGAAGACCGGTTCGCTGTCGATCCGGCTCGGCCTCGGCTGGGCGAAGTCGCTGGCGTTCACGACCGGGCAGTGTCCGGTGATGCGGTACAACCGTCAGCTCATGCAGGCGATCCTGCACGACCGGACGCAGATCGCGAAGAACGTGAACGCGACGGTCATCTCGCTGGACCAGGCGCCTCAGGGGTACGCCGAGTTCGACCACGGCGCGGCGCGCAAGTACGTGCTGGACCCGCACGGACTGATCAAGTAGCCGGACCGCCCGGCGGGAGCGGCGAGGTCCCGCTCCCGCCGGGCCGAGTCCTGCTGGGATGAGGCTGTATGGCCAGTGACGGCCGGCTGGACCTCGAGTTCGCGTACACGAGCTACGACGACTCCTGCAAGGACCTGTACTCGCCGTACTACTTCTGCCGGCGCCCGCGCGGGCACGACGGTGTCCATGCGGCCGGCTTCGGCGCACACCGGCTGCGTTGGGAGCACCCGCCCGATCATCTGCCTCACATGCTGTCGTAGGAGCTAGTGTTCGCAGCATGGCCGAGACTCCCCTGCGCGTGCTGGTTGCGGACGACGAGGAGCCTGCGCTGGCCGAGCTGGTGTACCTGCTGGGGCAGGACCCGCGGATCGGAGAGATCCGGACGGCCGCGAACGGGCCGGATGCGTTGAAGATCCTGCAGGCGACCGATCTGGACGTGGTGTTCTGCGACATCAAGATGCCCGGGCTGGACGGGATCGACCTGGCGCGGGTGCTCTCCAAGTTCGCCAGCCGGCCACAGATCGTGTTCGTGACGGCGTACGACGAGCATGCGGTCGCGGCGTTCGACCTGGAGGCCACCGACTACGTGATGAAGCCGGTCCGCCAGGAACGGCTGGCAGAAGCGGTCCGCCGAGTGGTCACCCAGGGCGCACCGGCCGCCCTGCAGACTCCGGACGAGACCGACGACGAGGTGATCCCGGTCGAGCTGGCCGGCATCACCCGGTTCGTCCAGCGCTCCACAGTCCGGTACGTCGAGGCCCAGGGCGACTACGCGCGTCTACACACCGGCCAGAACTCCCACCTCGTACGCATCCCGCTGAGCACACTGGAGGAGCGCTGGCGGGACGCGGGCTTCACGCGGATCCACCGGAGCACCCTGGTCGCTCTGCAGCACGTGGACGAGATGCGGGTGGACGGCGGGCGCTGCGCGGTCCGGGTCGGCGACGACTGGCTCCCGGTGAGCCGACGGCATACCCGCGAGCTCCGTGACCTCCTGGTCCGCTCCCGATGAGTACGCCTGACGGACCGCGCCGGGTCCGCGTCACGAGCCCTAGAGCGAGCGCAGCCCGGCGTCCGCTGACTCCTACGGGCACCAGGGAGATCGACGAGCAGACACGGCTCGGCCAGGTCTACATGCAGTCGTTGGTCCAGTCCCAGCTCCGGCTGACGCTGGCTGTCATCGGCAGCGTCCTGCTCGTGCTGGGCAGCATCCCATTGCTGTTCTGGCTGGTCCCTCCAACGCGCACACTGTCCGTCCTGGGCCTGCCACTGCCCTGGGTGATCTTGGGCATCCTCGTGTACCCCGTGGTGTACATCGCGGCACGCATCTACGTCCGTAACGCAGAACGGATCGAGGCGGAGTTCACAGAGTTCGTAGGGCGGCAGTAGGTGTCCCCGGCGCTCAGCGTGACCGCGATCAGCCTGGTGGTCGTGGCCACGATCGGAATCGGCCTGTTCGGTCTCCGCATCTCCCGGACCACCAGCGACTTCTACGTCGCCAGCCGGGCCGTCTCGCCGCGTTGGAACGCATCCGCAATCAGCGGCGAGTACCTGTCCGCCGCGTCCTTCCTGGGCGTAGCAGGACTCGTACTGGTGAACGGCGCCGACATGCTGTGGTTCTCGGTCGGCTACACCGTCGGCTACCTGATGCTGCTCGTCCTGGTCGCCGCCCCGCTCCGCCGCTCCGGCGCGTACACGTTGCCCGACTTCGCCGAGACCCGCTTCGAGTCCGCCGCCGTACGACGAATCTGTGCCGGGCTCGTGGTCGGTATCGGGACGCTCTACCTCCTCCCCCAGCTGCAAGGCGCCGGCCTGGCCGTCCAAACGGTGACCGGCGCGCCGCCGCAGGTCGGGGCCGCGGTCGTCACGGTCATCGTCGTGATCAACGTCGCCGCCGGCGGGATGCGCTCGATCACGTTCGTCCAGGCGTTCCAGTACTGGCTCAAGCTGACGGCGTTGGCCGCACCCATCTTCGTCATCCTGCTGCTCTGGCATCAGCCGACCGACGTCCTCGACTCGCTGCACGGAGCCGCCGCCACGTGGGCCGAGCCGCTGTCCCGCGCGGGTGGCCGCGACCACCCGCTGTACGCGACGTACTCGTTGCTCTTGGCCCTTTGTTTCGGGACGATGGGCCTCCCGCACGTCCTGGTCCGCTTCTACACCAACCCCGACGGCCGCGCGGCCCGGCGTACGACGGTGGTCGTACTGGCGTTGCTCGGCCTGTTCTACCTGTTCCCGCCGATGTACGCCGTCCTCGGCCGGACGTTCGCGCCGGACCTGGTGAGCACCGGCGGCGACACCGTCGTACTCGAGCTGCCCGGCCGGGTTTTCCCTGGTACAGCAGGGGATCTGCTCGGTGCACTGGTCGCGGCGGGTGCGTTCGCGGCGTTCCTGTCGACGTCGTCCGGGCTGACCGTCGCGATCGCCGGGGTGATCGACCAGGACCTGTTGCGGAGCCGCCTGCACCGGTGGACCAGCGGGGACTACGTCGCGGTGAACAGCTTCCGGATCGCGGCGCTGATCGCGATGATCGTGCCGTACCTCGCGTTCACCGTCACCGGCGCGTTGAGTCTCGCGGACACCGTCGGACTGGCGTTCGCGCTCGCGTCGTCGACGTTCTGCCCGTTGCTCGTCCTCGGGATCTGGTGGCGGCGGATGTCGACGACCGGCGCCGCGGCGGGGCTGGTCGTCGGCGGGATCGCGGCCAGCGCCGCCGCACTGGTGAACGTGTCCGGCGGCCCGCAGGGCGGATGGCCGCGCGCGCTCGTCGGACAGCCGGCCGCGTGGACGATGCCGCTCGCGTTCCTCACCGTGGTCGTGGTCTCGAAGCTCACGCCGAACAAGATCCCGGCCGGCACCGCCCGCAGCATGGTCCGCCTGCACACCCCGGAGGCCGTCGACGTCGACCGCGGGCTGCCGTCGGCGCGCTGACCGTTCGTCGCGGGATTCCTACCGTTCACCGCAGTTCAGTGATCCACCGAACGACTGGTGTGCTCCGCTGAGCGACCGGTGCGCGCCGGTGCTGTCGGGACGGCAGTGACCCACGACACAGTACGGGGCAGCCGGCTCCCTACCGCCCGGCGTGATCCCCGTTGGAGGTCCCGCATGAGTGAATCCACTCGCGAACCGGAACTCACGACGTACCGGGATGTCCAGGTGTCACCGGACTTCTCCGAGCTGCGTCGCCGGTTCCGGCGTTTCGTGTTCCCGATGACCGGACTGTTCCTGGTCTGGTACTTCGTCTACGTCCTGCTCGCCGACTACGCGCACGGCTTCATGTCGCACAAGATCGGCGGCAACATCACCGTCGCGCTACTGCTCGGCCTCGGCCAGTTCGTGTCGACGTTCGCGATCACGATGATCTACGTCCGCTGGGCAGACCGCCGGATCGACCCCGACGCCGAGAAGCTCCGCCACCAGCTCGAGGGAGACCCGCAGTGACCGCCCCCCTGATGTTGCCGTTGGCAACCGTAGGCAACCCGACCGTCAACATCCTGATCTTCGGGCTGTTCGTGCTGGCCACGCTGGCGATCGTCTTCCGGGCCTCCCGGAACAACAAGACCGCGGCCGACTTCTACGCCGGCGGCCGGAACTTCACCGGCCCGCAGAACGGCATCGCGATCTCCGGCGACTACCTGTCCGCCGCGTCGTTCCTCGGCATCGCCGGCGCGATCGCGCTGAACGGGTACGACGGCTTCCTGTACTCGATCGGCTTCCTGGTGGCGTGGCTGGTCGCGCTGCTGCTGGTCGCCGAACTGCTGCGGAACACCGGCCGGTTCACGATGGCCGACGTACTGTCGTTCCGTCTCAAGCAGCGGCCGGTCCGGATGGCGGCCGCGATCTCGACCCTCGGCGTCTGCTTCTTCTACCTGCTGGCGCAGATGGCAGGCGCCGGGGGTCTTGTAGCCCTCCTGCTCGGCGTCAGCAGCAAGACCGGTCAGAGCATCGTGATCGCCGTGGTCGGCCTGCTGATGATCGTGTACGTGCTGGTCGGCGGCATGAAGGGCACCACCTGGGTGCAGATCGTCAAGGCCGTACTGCTGGTCATCGGCGCCGGGATCATGACGCTCTGGGTGCTGGCGAAGTACACCTTCAACCTGTCCGGCCTGCTCGGCGCCGCGGTCGACAAGAGCCCGGCGGCCGGCGAGAAGCTGCTGAACCCGGGCCTGCAGTACGGCCTCACCGGCGTCACCAAGCTGGACTTCATCTCGCTCGCGCTCGCCCTGGTCCTCGGCACCGCCGGCCTGCCGCACGTGCTGATGCGGTTCTACACGGTGCCGGACTCGAAGGAGGCGCGGCGCAGCGTCAGCTGGGCGATCTGGATCATCGGCATCTTCTACCTGTTCACGCTGGTCCTCGGGTACGGCGCGGCCGCGATCGTCGGGCCGGATCGTATCAAGGCGGCCCCCGGCAAGGCGAACTCCGCCGCCCCGCTGCTCGCCTACGAACTCGGCGGCGAGGTGCTGCTCGGGATCATCTCCGCGGTCGCGTTCGCCACCATCCTCGCGGTGGTGGCCGGGCTGACGATCACCGCGAGTACGTCGTTCGCGCACGACATCTACGGCCAGATCATCAAGAAGGGCCAGATCAGCGGCGACGGCGAGGTCCGGGTGGCGCGGCTGACCGCGGTCGTGATCGGCATCGTCGCGATCATCGGCGGCATCTTCGCGAACGGGCAGAACATCGCGTTCCTGGTGGCGCTCGCGTTCGCGGTCGCCGCCAGCGCGAACCTGCCGACGATCCTGTACTCGCTGTTCTGGCGCCGGTTCAACACCCGCGGCGCGCTCTGGAGCATCTACGGCGGCCTGGCCTCGACGATCATCCTGATCGTGTTCAGCCCGGTCGTCTCCGGCAAGGTCGACAAGAAGACCGGCGCCAGCCTGTCGATGATCACCGACACCGGGATCGACTTCCATTGGTTCCCGCTGGACAACCCGGGCATCATCTCGATCCCGCTGGCCTTCCTGCTCGGCTGGCTCGGCACGATCACCAGCAAGGAGCCGGTCGACGTCGACAAGTTCGCCGAGATGGAGGTCCGCTCTCTCACCGGCGCCGGCGCCGAAAAGGCGGTGTCGCACTAGAAGACCTGTCAGGCAGGCTCTGCTGAGTCGACGCGAACCTGCCTGACAGCCCCAAACAAAAGATGGTAAGAAGAGAAATGGAGATGGGAGAAGAACAAAAGAAGATACAAGAGAAGAGATATAGAGTGGTGGTCACCTTCGGCACTGACCCTAAGGTTTCCAAGGCCACGAAAGAAAGAACATAGAAAAGAAGATTAGAGTGGCCGGGCGTCGGTTGAGTTGGCGGTGCGCCCTCGGCTGGGTTGGTGGCCGGCCACTCCGCTCATCAAGGCGAGAGTCGAACTGGCGGGTGGCCAACCGCAACGGGAATTGCGTGCTCTTCCAGGCAATCGTTCAACTCCAGGAACTGAAGCAGAGCATCACGAAGTTCGCCCGCTCTCAAGACATCGGTCGCGGTGTCCGCACACTGAGCCCGCGCGGCCGCTGAGGGCGCCCCGGCAAGTTGTCCGACTGTGCATCCTGTAGCGTGCGCGATCAGCACCATCTCCGGCAACTTCGGCACTCGATCACCTGCGATGATCGCTGCACGCGCCGAACTCGACAGACCCGTCGCCATCTGGAGTCTCATAGGGCTCAGATCGGCAACCGTGACGACTGCCGAGCGCAGCGCTTGGTGGCGGATTCTCCCGGCAACATCGGTCACCCATCGTGGAAGAGGCTACTTACCCAACCGGGGCTGACGAGGCTCAGGAAATAGCCAGCCAGGAGGTTGATCACCCCGATCAAGATGCCACGAGCCGTTGGCGTGCGGTGTGCCTCCTTGATCTGCTCGGTGAGAACTGCGAGTTGCTCGTCTGACAGGTCCGCGATCGACATGGCCTTGCTGGCTTCATCGCGCAGTTCACCGATCAGCTTCTTGTCTGCTTCGATCGCTAGTTGCAGTTCCTCGGACAGGCTCGTCGCTTCGTGCAACACCTGCTCCAGCGCCCTCGTCTGATCCTGGAGCCGATAGACCCGATCCATCTGCGGCGGCGTCCGATTCGCGAACGTCTCGAGACAGTCGGCACGACTGGTTCGATACACCCACACGCAGTAGACGCAGATAGCGAAGGCTCCAACAACGAAGACGGTCCAGAATACGGTCGGAGTCGGCCGCAACTCGAAGGCAAGATTCCATGCGCCGAGCAACGAGAACAACGCGCCGAACCAGACCGTGGTCAGGCCAAGGAGGGAGCCAGAGGTCTGAGAGATCGCCTCCAATCGCGCCCTCCGTGACCACTCAGACCGCAGAGGTCTGGGAAGAGCTCGCGGAGCCATACCGTCGGCTGCGTGCCAGATCCGCTCGCGCCACCAAAACACGCCCGCGGGAATCAACACAAGGTTGACCGCCAGCACAAAGAACCTCTCAGCGTCGTGGCTGGCGAACCTGTCCAGCGGGCCGAGCAGCATGAACGTTGCGAACTCTGCTACCGCACCGGTCATCGAGAGCAAGGCGATCCGGCGTATCCACATCGCGCGATCACTCAGGCTCGGTGTCCTGCCACCAGGGCGTCGGATCACTGGAACGCTCAATTCATCTCCTCTTCGTCACACCTGTGTAGCTCGGAGCGTCGACTCGGTCACTCTAGGTGTGGACGCGTAGCGATGAAAGCCGGTTCCCTGCAGACGAAGACATGCCAGCTGTCCTGACCGGCAACATCACCTCTTAGCGATCAGAACACCTGCGCGGTGCGTCACAGATCGACAGATAAGAACCAACACATCAAGGCCGCGACACAGCGCGCCGTCATCGCTGGGTCAGCGGCTGGATTCGGCGCCGCCGTTGACCTGGATGACCTGGGCGGTGATGTGACCCGCGCCGTCGGACGCAAGCCAACGCAGGGTTTCGGTGACGTCGCTGGGGAGGCCGACGCGTCCCGTGGCGGTTTCGGCCGCGCGGGCGAGACGCCGTTCGTCGGTCATGGAGCCGGCGAAGAACGGGGTGTCATCGATAAGTCCTGGCGCGACGGCGTTGACGGTGATGCCGCGGGGGCCGAGTTCCCGAGCGAGCGCGAACGCGTACGGATGGAGGGCGGCCTTAGCCGATCCGTAGGCGACGCGGCCCGAGCCTCGGTAGGCTGAGATCGAGCTGAGGAAGAGCACCCGTCCGCCAGGAGAGGCGAGGTACTCCTTGAGCGCTTCGGTGAGCAGGACAGCGGTGAGAGTGTTGAGCCGGAAGTTCAGAGTCCAGTCGTGAGCCACTGCGTCGAGCGGGTCTGGGTGGTCGACCTGCTCCTCCAGGCCACCGTTGCCGCCCGCGCTGTGAACCACGACATCGACGGTGCCGAACTCCTGCTTGACGAAGTCGGCAACGCGCCGTGCTCCTACGGGCTCGCTCAGATCGGCTGCGCAGAACAGCGATCCCGGCACCTTCTCTGCCGCCTCGGCCAGAACCTGCTCGCGACGTCCCACGAGGACGACCTGGTCGCCCTCGGCCGCGAATGTCTCCGCGGCCGCGAAGCCAATTCCAGTTCCGCCGCCGCTGATCACCACGATGCGCGCCATGCGCTCGATCTTACGAGCGGCCGTGAGCCTGCAGACCGCCAGGTCGTCAGCCGGACAAGATGACCGCACTTTCTGTGATCAGCCCTCTACACTCGGTGTCATGGACGGCTACGTGCAGGTCTCGACAACGGTTCCGAGCCGCGAGGACGCCGAGCGTCTGGCTGGCAGGGCGGTCGCAGAATGCTTCGCAGCGTCCGCGGAGGTGTCTGGGCCGATCACAACATTCAACTGGCATCCCCGCGGCCATCGTGCAAGTAGCGGCTGGCGGGTCAATCTGACGACGACCCAACGCAGATACCCGGCACTGGAGACATACCTCCTGGCCGGCCATCCAGCGACAGACCCGGACATCATCGCGTTACCTCTGTCGGGTCCGGCCATGTGTTTGGATCGGCTCGACAGGATGACCTTCGCCTGATCGACGGGCTTGCATTCGAAGCCAGTCCGGTCAGCCCTTGGCAGCGGGGCGCAGTGGATCGACCGTGATCGTGATCGCAACTGCGCGGTCGATCCAGTCCAGCACCGTCAACCGGACGTCGGCATTTGTACAGCTGGGGTTCTGCTTCAGCCGGAGTGGTGCTTGAGAGAGTAGATGCTGAAGAGCTTGTAGGGACGCAATAGGATTGGGCGCGGTGGCGTGGATCATGCTGCCGAGTTGCCCGACTCTGGCGCCAGATTCCCTGAGCAGTAGGCCGACCTGCGCATACAGTGGGTCGGCATCGGCGTCATGCATTGCTGAGTTCCTGTTGGTCATCGCCCCGAAGTGTGGCAGTGATTTCACGGCGTAGTGCGGCAACTTCGTGGTGCGAGTCGCGAAGCTTCGTGGTGGCGCGATGGACCTCTCCGAGGTCGTCGAGCACGCGCATCGAGCGAACTTGCCGTGCTTCGGCGAGTGCTCGCCGGCCGAGGGCAACTCCCTCGTCAGGATCTCCCTGATGCAGCGTCAAAGCTGCCAGCCGGGCGATGCAGAACAGCCGGGAGCGGGCGTAGGTGTCGGGGTAGCTGTCGATTGCAGCCGACAGCCGTTGTGCGGCGTTCGCAGTCTCGAGCCCGTGTACTGCAACCGCCCACAGACCATGCCCGGTGTCGCCGTTGAGTTGTGCCTCGGAGAAGAACTCCGAGTACAGCTCCCAATCGGGGTCGCCCCGGTCGTCAGCCTCGCTGAAGAACTGCACTGCGCGGTCGACTGAGCGAGCAGCCTCGCGTGCCTCGCCCAGCTCGCTGAACGCGCGAGCTTCGACAATGCACAAGGCTGAACGCCGCAACGACGACAGCCGGTCCTCACGGATTTTCGCGGTACCGATCAACGTCAGCGCGTCATCGGCCCTTTCGAGATACACAGCCTGGCGCGCCATATGCGTGAGTACGTCAGCACGCAGCCACCACGCTCCCGCCTGCTCCGCGTTGTGAAGACCAATCCGGAAGTACTGGTCGGCCTCCCAATGGCAGCCGGCGTCGAACTGCGACCACCCGATGACATTGGCCAAGCGTCCCACCGCAACCTGCATCGCCACCTTGGTCTCGCGATCAGCCTTTGCCTCCAGCAACCTCAACGCATGCTGCAACTGCGCCGCCATCGCTTCGCTCGCAATCGGATGTCCGGCATGGTCAGCGACCCGGAAGACATTCGCGATCTGTGTGATCTGATGAACGTCTTCGCGTCCGATCCGTTGCGGCAGGCCAGCACGGGTCGGCTTCAGTCCGGCAGTGCACTGTGAGCTTCCAAGGAGTGCCGGTGGCAGGCCAGTCACCGGAGGCGCCGCCGTCAGGTTGCGCAGGAACTCGACGCGCCGCAGATTTTCGCCGTCCTCCTCGAAGTCCTCGACAGGCTTGGGACCGGAGCGTTTGGGCCGAAACCCAGCCTCTACCTCAGTCACACCAAACAAACCGCAGATCGCAGCCCGGTACGGCGCGTGTGGCCACGTGACTGCTCCACGAGCCAACCGCCGGACTTGCTCCTCGCCGTACTTGCCTGGCCGCCCAGTGATCCGCTCGTACTCAGCGTTGATCAGCTCAGCTGTCCGGGCCTGGGTCCAGCCTTGATCGGCGACGAGCCGCTGAAAGCGGACGTTCGGTGCACCTGCGCCTTCGGAAGCCATCGGCACGATCCCCTTCCCCAGCTTGCTCACTGTCAACGCTAAACCACGATCTGTACCGAACGCGTCGCCCGGCAGCGAAGAACAGAGGGGTATTTGGAGGGGTTGACCGTCCTGTCACCAGCCCGATGGGAACCGCGAAGATCAGTTACCAAGAGCAACGGAGAGTTGCTCACCAGAATCCACAAGTTCATCGTCATCCAAAGTCTGGGGCGGGATCACGCGGGACTCCTCACCCGCACCTTCGAACCAGCTCGGCGCATCCTCCCGCCGAGCCTGATCCCGCCCCTCCTACGGGAACCCTCGGCCTGTGCCGACTGCCAACAGCCGGCAGCAGACCCCCCGAGGTCGAGGGCTCCTTCCCCTGCCGGTGTGGCGGACGTGCGACCTGCGTCCGTCACACCGCTCCCAATCCGTCTCACAAAGGAGAGCTTTGTCATGGACCGCGATGGCCAAACGGCGACCACCTGCCCAGTAGCTTCGGTCTCACTCGCTGGTGGCCGTTGCAGGGTCAGAGTGTGGTTTGGCGACCATGCGATCGCGGACTACACGGCTGAGCCCGCTCTCGCGCTGCGCTACGCCGCCGCGATGGAGCGCCGCTTCCTTGGCCTCCGGGTCACGATCGACCAAGAGGCACAAGGTGGGACGCCATTGCCCGCTGAACATTGGTGGGCGGTGGCGCCGCAATGATCACGACGCTCAGAACCAATTCGCCGGATACGGCGGTGCCTGATGCACCGCGCAGGTTCGTTCTACAGCGTGATGTCGATGTCAGCGGGATCAGCGGCACCGGAGACATCGCCGAGGGAGTCGAGTGGTCGGACGGAACGGTCGCGCTGCGGTGGCGGGGGAAGTGGGCAACCACGGTGGTGTGGGACTACGGCCTCGATGCCTTGCTGGCAGTCCACGGCCACGGCGGCAAGACCTTCGTGCGGTGGCTCGACGCCAACAGATGAACGAGCGACAACTGTGGAGCGTCCAGCTGTGGCTGGGTGAGTACTTGATCGAGGAGCACATCGCCCCGGCTGCACTCGCCGAACAGTACGCGCAGGTCATCAGCCTGCGCATCCACGGCCTACCGGGCCGGCACCTGCGGTGTCAGCGGATCACCGACACCACAGCCCAAAGCCGGCCGGCGCGGGACGAGATAGCGAGTCCGTCCTGGGCCGGCCGTTCCAAACCCAACCCATGAAGGAGAAAATCATGAGCAACGATGCGAAGGATCGTTACAACGATCGTCGGGACGTCACTCCTGATCGGCGCCGAGAAGCAACCGGACGGAGTCGTCCGTGGCCGTGTCCAACCAGATCCGGCCACGTTCATGCGTACTCGCCGGGAGACTGACTATCCCGCCCGCCTCGATGGCGTGTACGACGCTGCGCGCGACCAGCCAGGCGACGAGATCCGTCAGCTGACCGGTCCCCTACCCGATCTGTGGGAGGACTGGGAACTGCGATGCCTGTACGAACTCGACACTCCCGACATCGAGAACCGATCCGCGACCCGCGACGACGGCACCCAACTCCTGTGGCTCCTTGCGGCTGACGGATCCTGGGCAAGGGTCGACAGTAGCCATCGGGCTATCCACCAGAGTGGTCCCCGGCGTTTGTGGGACGATTTGGAGCGCGTCCAGGCCCGATGGGAAGCGGCCGGGCGTTTCCCACTCCATGACATGGTCGTCGAGTTCGGCCCAGACCAGAGCAAGATCATCGGCGCCGATGCCAAGTGGACGTTTGAACTCTAGATCCCGTCTAGAGAACCACGGATCTCGTCGCTCCAAGTGCAATCGGGGGACGACGACCGTGAATCATCGGCAGTCCTCGCGTCGTGCGGTCCGCACCGCTAGTGCGGCGCGTGCGCACAGCCACGGGTGGGCGGGAGCGGCGCGTAGATCGGCGACGAAGGAGCCGGGCTGCGCGCCGCGGGGTCGGAGCAGTCAGATTTTGAATTCGAGGGTGGGCCAGAGTTCGTAGAAGGCCTCTCGGGAGGTGTTGCCGCGGTACTCCTCCGCGGCGTGCAGGCGGCCGTAGGTGAAGGGGTTGCCGCCTTCGGCGTAGACCTGGAGGGCGAGGGCGCGGAGGAGGTTGCGGGAGACGACCGAGTCCTGGTGCTCGCCGAGGATCTCCTGGACCTGTTCGGCGCGGGCGGCGAGTGCGGTGGCCTCGTCGTCCAGCACCGGTACGGCGGACTCGGCGGCGTAGCGGAGGCGCTTGGCGGACTTGCGCACTTCGTGGAGCTGGTGGTCCTGTTCCGCGGTGGTGTCTGCCTGTTGGGAGCGGCGTACGGCCTTGCTCATTCGGTCGTAGTCGTGGGCGAGGAGGTCGCCGATCTGCTTCGCCGCCTTCCGGTCGTCGCCGGTGATCGGGGGGTTCGCGATCAGTTCGTCCAGGGCGTCGAGGAGCTGGAAGTACCGCGGGCTCTCCAGGGCGGCCAGCGCACCGGTGCGACCGTCGCGGTAGACGCGGCGGAGGTGGTCGTCGATCCGGCCCGCGACGCGGCCCATCACCAGCTCGACGGGCTGCTCGGCGACCTCGGCCGCGAAGTGTTCGCGCTGGACCTCGGCGTCCCGCGCGACCCCGAACTCACCGGCGAGCCACTTCAGCTCCGCCCGCAGCTCGTCGCCGCGGGCCCGGTCGACCACCTGACGGTACGTCGCCAGCGCCGACCGCAGCCGCCGCGTCGCGACCCGGAACTTGTGGATCGAGTCCGGCACGTCCCGCCGTACCTCAGGATCCCGTTCCCGGATCGCCCGCACCTGCGCACCCGCGTACGCCCGGAACAGGTCCGACGTCCGCGGCTTCTTCGGCAAGGTGCCCTCGTCGTACGCCGGGACGCGGTCGCCGAGCGCCCTCGCCAGCTTGCTCGGGCCGGCCGCCGGACGGGCGCCCGCGTCGATCAGCAGATCACCCGCGGCCGACAGCAGCGCGCTGTCGCCGTCGACCAGCTCGACCTCCCACTCGCGCCAGCTCTCCGGTTCGGCACCCGCGACCGTCGCGGTCACGTGGTCGTCGGCCAGCTCCGCGAGCACCGCGCCGTCCGTGTCGAGCAGCCGGTGCACCACCCGCCGGGTCGCCAGCGTCACCACCGGCTCCAGCGCGCGGTCCCGGACGTGGACCCGGACCGTCCGCACGACTGCGATCGGGACGTTGCGCACCGACCGGCCGAGCGGATACCGGACCTCGACCCGCCCGGACGTCCCCGGGAACTTCACGTGCCAGCCGTCGTCCTCGCCGCCGGTACGCCGCCGCAGCGTGACCTTGTGGGCAGCCAGGTCCAGGGCGGCGGTGTCGTAGTACACCGCCTTCAGGCCGAGCTCGACCGGCTGCGCGACACTCGCGACCCCGGGCAGCTCGTGCAACGCCGGCACGATCGCGTCCTCGCCGACGTCGTACTTCGTCTCGATCTCGAGCTGCTCAGTCGGGGCCATCTCCCTTGTTTACCAGGCGTTCATGAACAGGACCTCAGATCGTCTACCAATCGTTGCAGATCCCGATCGGTGACACCGCCGAGCGTCGGGCGGAGCTGACGGCGGCGGTTGCGGTTCAGGGCGCGGCAGATTGCGGCGATCAGGATCAGGAAGGCGATCATCTTCGGTCCGGTGGGTCGGGGTGGTGGATTCCCATCCCTCCACGGTCGCGCCACAATGGTCCAGTGAACAGGTCCAATCCGGCACCAAGTGGCCGGTCCATAGGCGGTGCGGACTTCCTGCAACTGGATCCGTCCGAGGCGCCGCCCGGCGGTCTGGCCGACTGGCTCACCGAACGCCTTCGCACGGCCATCGCCGACGGACACCTTCCGATCGGCACCCGCCTCCCCGCGACCCGCACCTTGGCTTCCGACCTGGGCATCTCCCGAGGTGTCGTCACCGAGTCCTACCAACGACTGACCGAATACGGCCAACTATCAGGCCAAGGCCGTGCCGGCACCATCGTGGTGGCAGCCCCGCTCCCGCCAACAAGAAGAACAGCAGCGGAGGGAAGCCGCCCAGCAAGGCGTGCAGTTGCTGGTGGAGCAGGTGGTGGCAGCCGGTCAGCACGTGGTGGTCCCGGCCGTGCAGCAACTGGTGGGGTGGTGGGGGCTCCTGGGGTGGAGGTTTTTGATTGGTTGCGAGGGGTCGACGTTCGGGTGGATCTGACGCCAGGGGTGCCGGATTTGGCGGCATTTCCGCGCGCGGCTTGGTTGCGGGCCGAGCGGGCGGTGCTGAGTGATCTGGGGGCTGGGGAGTTCGGGTACGGCGATCCCGCCGGGACCATGGCGCTCCGGCGGGCGGTGGTGGGGTGGTTGGCGCGGTATCGGGGGATTGCCGCCGAGCCGGAGGATCTGATCGTGGTCGCGGGGGTGGCGCAGGCGCTCGCGCTGGTCACGCAGATGCTTCAGCGGCACGGGGTGCACGAGATCGCGGTGGAGGATCCGGGGTCGCTCGGTTCGCGGCAGCATCTGCAGAGCTGGGGGATGGCGACCCCGCCGATCCCGGTGGACGACCGCGGCCTGCAGGTCGACGTACTGCGGAAGTCCGAGGCCGCGGTGGTGATGACGACCCCGGCGCACCATTTCCCGACCGGCGTGGTCCTCGACGGGGAGCGCCGCCGCGAACTCGTCCAGTGGGCGAACGACGGCGGCCTGATCCTCGAGGACGACTACGACGCCGAGCACCGCTACGACCGGCCACCGGTGCCGGCGATCCGGGCGATGCTCCCGGATCAGGTGTTCTACGTCGGCAGCGTCTCCAAGCTGCTCGCGCCGGCGCTGCGGATCGGCTGGATGCTGGCGCCCCCGCAGTACAAGGAGGAACTGATCGCCCGCAAACGGCTCGCGGACCTCGGCAACGCGGCGCTCCCGCAGCTCACCCTCGCGCACCTGATGGAGTCCGGCGAACTCGAGCGCCAGCTCCGGCTGCTCCGCCGCCGGCACCGGACCCGCCGGGACGCGATGGTCGCCGCGATCCGCAACCATTTGCCAACAGCAACCATCCACGGCGCGGCCGCCGGCCTGCACCTGACGATCACGTTCGACGAGGCGGACGACGTCGCGCTCGCCGCGGCCGCGCTGGAGGCCGGGGTGAAGTGCCACCCGCTCTCCTGGCACTGCCAGCTCCCGCACGCCCCCGGCCTCGTCCTCGGGTACGCCGCCCGCACCCCGACCGAGATCACCGACGCGATCGCCACCATCGCGAAGGTCAGCTAGGACGACGAGTCAACAGATACAGCAGGTACGGCGCCCCGAAGAACGCGGTCACCACCCCGACCGGGAGGACCGTCGGCGCGACCACCGTCCGCGCGAACAGATCCGACGACACCACCAGCAACGCCCCGATCGTCCCCGGAACCAGCAACCCGGGCCGCGCCACCAGCCGGCGCGCCAACTGCGGCGCCACCAACGCGACGAACCCGACCGGCCCGGCCGCCGCCGTCGCGAACGCCGCCAACCCGACCCCCAACCCGATCAACGCCCCACGCGCCAACTCGACCCGTCCCCCGAGCGCCCGCGCCAAGTCGTCGCCCAGCTCGAGCAACCGCAGCTGCCGCGTCAGCACCACCGCAGCCGGCGCCCCGACCGCGAGCGTCACCCCGATCAGTACGACATGCGTCCACGACCGCCCGGCGAGACTCCCCGCGAGCCACATCGACGCGCTCTTCGCCGTGTAGATGTCGGCCAGCGTCAGCAGGTACGCCGTCAACGACCCGAGGATCGCCGTCACCCCGACCCCGACCAGCACGAGCCGATTCCCCGACATCCCGTTCCGATAGGCCAGCGCATACACACTGACCGCCGCCAGCAACGACCCGAGCAAGGCGCCGAGCGGGATCCACCCGCTGCCGATCACGGTGATGATCAGTACGGCGGCCAACGCGGCGCCCGCGTTGATGCCGATCAGGTCCGGGCTGACCAGCGGGTTCCGGGCGAGCTGCTGGAAGATCGCGCCGGAGATCGCGAACGCCGCCCCGACGCCGATCCCGACCAGTACGCGGGGCAGCCGGTTGTCGACGACCACGTCGTACGTGATCAAGGTGCCGTGCCCGGACAAGGTCCGCAGTACCTCGGCGAGCGGCAGCGTGTAGTCGCCGCGGGTCAGGGCGTACGCACCCACGACGACGGTCAGCACGGACGCCACCACGCCGACCTTCACAGCGCAGCCATCCGCCGGCGCCGGACCAGCGCGATGAACAGCGGGGCGCCGATCAACGCGGTCACGATCCCGACTTGCAGCTCCGCGGGACGCGCGACGACCCGTCCGGCGATGTCGGCGAGCAGCAGCACGATCGGCGCGAGCAGCATCGACCACGGCAGGATCCGGCGCTGGTCCGGTCCGACGATCAGCCGCGCGACGTGCGGTACGGCGAGCCCGAGGAAGCCGATCGGTCCCGCGATCGCGGTCGCCGTACCGGCCAGCACCACGACCGCGGCGCCGGCGAGGACCCGGACCGCGGCGACCCGGGTACCGAGCGCCTGGGCGAGGTCGTCGCCGAGTGCGAGCTGGTTCAGCGACCGGCCGAGGACCAGCGCGAGAACGATGCCGACAGCAACGAACGGGACGGCCTGGACGACAATCCCGTGGTCGGACAGTGACAACGAGCCGACCACCCAGAAGCGGTACTCGTTCAGCGTCGACAGGTCGAGCAGCGTCGCCGCGGACGTGATCGACCCGAGCAGCGCGGAGATCGCCGCACCGGCCAGCGCGAGCTTCACCGGCGTCATACGGCCGACGGCGCCGACCAGGTAGACGGCCACGGTGGCGACGAGCGCCCCGCCCATCGCGAACCAGACGTAGCCGGTCAGGCTGTGGATGCCGAACACCCCGATCGCCGCGACGACCGCCACCGCGGCGCCGGCGTTCACGCCGAGGATGCCGGGGTCGGCCAGCGGGTTCCGGGTGACGGCCTGCATCACCGCGCCGGACAGCCCGAGCGCGGCGCCGACCAGCAGCCCCGCGACGGTCCGCGGCATCCGCAGGTACCGGACGACGCGGTCGCTGTCGCTGCCGCTGAAGTCCGCGAGCGCCCGGTACACCTCGCCCGGCCCGATCCAGTGCTCGCCGACGCACAGCGACAGCACCACGACGGCCGCCAGGACGACGAGCAGGCCGGCGGCCCGCTTCACTTGACCAGGGCGTGTCTGGTGATTCCGCGCCGTAGCGAGGAGGTGCCGTGCCGGGTGCCCCGCAGTAGGCGGGGAATCACCAGACACGCCCCGGGTCGGGATGCAGGATGTGGCCGAGGTTCTCGGTCGTGTACGCGCCGCGGACGCCGGCCGAGTGGTTCGCGAACAGCCACGGTACGACGTGCTTCGCGCGCACTGCCTTCAGGTTCGCGAACGCCGGATCGACGAGGATCTTCCGGACGTCCGGCTGCGATGCCGCGGGGGTCAGCCCGGCGTCGCAGCACCCGCTGATCAGCACGTAGTCCGGGTCACGCTTGATGAACTCCTCGACGCTGATCTTCACGTTCCGCTTCGAGGTCAGGTCGGCGAACGCGTTCACGCCACCCGCCTGCCGGATCAGGACCGTACCGAAGTCCGGGCCGCCGGACACCGTCATCCCGCCGCCCTCGAGACCCGGGCGGATGATCGCCACCGTCGGGCGCGGCGCGTCCTTCACGGCGCCCTCGACGGCCGCGATCCGCTTCTTCTGGTCGGCGATCACCTGCTCCGCACGGTCCTGGACGCCGAACAGCCGGCCGAGGTCGCGCAGGTCGGCGTACACGTTGTCCATCGAGACCGTCGACGGGTCGATCGCCTCGTCGCCCTTGCCGTCCGCGGTCGGGCAGAGCGGGCTGAAGATCCACGTCTGCACGCCGAGCTCGGCCAGACCCTTCCGGCTGCCGAAGCTCCCGTCGCTGCCGGCCGCGCTGAACACGTCGTTGAACCCGGACAGCACGAAGTCCGGGTTCAGGCTGAGCAGCTCCTCGCGGCTCGGCAGGTTCTTGAAGTACTTCGCCTTCGACTGCGCGGCGGTGTACTCCGGCAGCACCTGGGAGTCCAGGTACGCGGTCCCGACCAGGCGGTCCGAGATGCCGAGCGCGTGCGCCATCTCGATGGCCGGCTGGTACGCCGCGAACACCCGCTTGGGCGGGCCGTCGACGGACACGTCGATCCCGCAGTTCTGCACCGTGGTGGCGGCCGCGGGCTTCTCCGCGGCGGACGGCGCGCAGCCGGCCAGCACACTCAGCGACAGGGCAACAGCAAGCACACGTACGACGGCCATGGGCGGACCGCTCCTCCAGCACCTCGTGGACGGGTCAGCGCCGTGGCCGGTCTCCTGGCTGACGGGTACCGCGTCCACCAGCCTGACCTTCCCAGCCGCTCACACGACCAGTGGTCCCCCTCACGGAGTACGACAGGTGCACATCCCGATCACAGTGGCGAGGGCCGCGCCGGTACTTCACCGGCTTCCCGAACACCACGGCGCGGCCACCCTAACACCCGGCCTCAGTGGGTATAGAGCGACGAAAGCGCGAGCGCGAACTGGGTCATCAGGTCCGGGTTGACCGCGCGGGCCGGCAGCGGGACCAGGTCGACGAGCTTGTTGTCGCCGACCCGGATCGTGGTCCGGCCGGTCGCGGTGTCGATGTACCCCTCGTCGCCGAGCGGGATCGACTGCGAGGTGGCGGCGTTGCGGAGCGGCGCCATCAACGCCTTCGCGTCCGGCTCCCGGCGGACCGACGAGTACAGCACGCTGGTCGCGGTGATCCAGCCGCACACCGGGTCGCCGACCAGGGTCTCCCCGTCGCGGCGGGCCGTCGCCGCGACACCCATCACCTTCTCGGCCGCGTCCGATCCGCGGTCGCACTCCGGCCGGGTGATCTCCAGCGCCGGCACCGACAGCCCCGGCGCCTGCCGGGCGACCTCCTGGCCGATCACGACGTACTTCGCGAGCGTGGCCTGCGGGCCGGTGATCTTGTAGAGCCGGTGGTCGAGCAGGAACACCACGAACTGGCTCGTGCCGTACCCGCCCTCGCCGAGGTTCGCGGCCACGGCCGGCTCGCGCCCGTGCGCGGCGTACGCCTTCCGGGCCGCCGCCAGCGTCGCCGCCGTCGCCTGCAGCACCGAGACGCCGACCCGCAGCACCGGACCGCCCTCGGCGGCGCTGAGGCTCAGCTGGCAGACGTCGTACGACGGGATGTCGATCTCGGCCGGCGGATTCTGCCGGTCGATCTTCACCACCGGCACCGCCAGCGTGGTCCGGACCAACGTCTCGTCCATCCGCTGGCACAACGTGTCGGCCGGAGTCGCGGACGCGGTCGGCGAGGGTGTGTCCGACGGGGTCGCCGACGGAGTGTCGAACCCGCTGACCGAAACCAGCGGCGCCACACTCGGCGCAGTCTCCTGCCCGTGTCCACCACACCCCGCGAGCAGTACGACGGCCAGCCCGGCGGCGATCAGGGTACGCATGATGTGTGTGACTCTAACCGGCGGTGCGGAGTTGCCTTTCGCGGACGGCGTGTTCGTCGGTGCGGGCGTCGTACCGCCAGAACTCGCGGAGCCAGAGCGAGGTGGCGACCACGCCGGCGACGCACATCACCCCGCCGCTGACGATCGCCGTACGGACGCCGGTGAGGTCCGCGACCAGGCCGGAGCGGGCCTGGCCGCCGAGCGGGCCGAGCGAGTAGCCGAGCATCTCGATCCCCGCCAGCCGCCCGCGCATCTCGTCCGGGATGGTCTGGTTCCAGATCACCGAGCGGAACAGCACCGAGACCATGTCGCAGGCGCCGGCCAGCGCGAAGAACCCGATCGCGAACCAGATGTTCGGCGCCAGCCCGGCGATTCCGACCGCGGCGCCCCAGCCGATCGTCGCGAGCACGACCGCCCGCCCCTGGTGGTGCACGTGCTTGGCCCACCCGCTGGTCAGCGACGCGCACATCGCCCCGATCGCCTCCGCGCTGTACAGCAGCCCGAGCAGCTTCGGCTCCTTCAGGACGACGGTCGCGAACGCCGGGAACAGCACGATCGGCATCGCCAGGAACATCCCGACCATGTCCACCAGGTACGTCGCCAGCAGGTCCTTGCGGCGGAACGCGTACACGATCCCGCCGCCGATCGCCCGCAGGCTCGGCGCCGTCGTGTGCTCTCCCGACCGGTACGACCCGAGTCGCGCGTACAGCAGCGTCGCGAACACGATCCCGGCCAGCTCGACCGAGAACGCCCAGGTCACGCCCACCGAGCCGACCAGTACGCCACCCAGCGCCGGGCCGGCGAGCTGCCCGATCTGCGAGGTCAGCGAGCTGAGCGCGACCGCGGCCGGGATCTCCGCGTGTTTCACGACCCGCGGCAGCAGCGCCTCGCGGGACGGCCGCTGCAGCGACGAGGCGACCGCGTTCAGCGCGCCGCAGACGTAGATCAGCCAGACCTGCGGGTGCGCGAGCAGCGTGTTCACCACCATCAGCGCGGAGATCACCACCTGCGCGATCCCGGTGCCGACCAGCAGTTTCCGGCGTTCCACGTGGTCGGCGAGCGCACCGCCGTACAGGCCGAACACGACCAGCGGTGCGATCGTCACCAGGCCCATCGCGCCGACCGCGAAGTTCGAGCCGGTGAGCTGGTACAGCTGGTACGGCAGGGCGACGTACCCGACCATGCCGCCGAGGAAGAAGACCGAGCCGGCGACCAGCAGGATGCGGAAGTCGCGGGAACCACGCCACGGGGTCAGATCGACACGCAACCGGGCCAGCCGCGCGCGGAGACTTGCTGCCACCGGAACATGGTGACAGGTCCGACCGCCCGGACGAACCTGATTAACCGCCAGCCTTTCCACCAGCATCGAAAGGATCCGGGAGCGACCCGGCGCCGTCCTAGCGTGACAACCGATTGGTTGCCCAAGGCGTCAATCTCGCCGGTCGGGAAAACCCCGGCCGATCCTCGGGAATCGGAGAACAACCGCATGATCTCGATCAAGTCGGCCGGTACCAGGCTGCTCGCCACCCTCGCCGTCGGCGCAGCGGCCGGTACCACCCTGCTTGTTCCGTCGGCCGCGCACGCCGCCCCCGCGTCGCAGACGGCCACCACCAACGCCACTGCTGCCACCGCTGCCACCGCCACGCCCTCGGGCGGACTGCTGCGGCCCGGTCAGTACCTCAAGCCCGGTCAGTACCTCCGGTCGCTGAACAAGGTCTACACGCTGGTCATGCAGACCGACGGCAACGCGGTCCTGATCAAGGGCCGGACGCCGATCTGGGCGACCATGACCAACCGCAAGGCGTCCTCGCTGATCATGCGCCCCGACGGCAACCTGGTCGTCGTCTCCGGCCGTACGGTCGTCTGGGCCAGCGGCACCGGCGGCAGCACCGGCGCGATCCTGAACGTCCAGAACGACTCGAACCTGGTGCTCTACAACGTCCGTCGCAAGGCGGTCTGGTCCCGCTACATGGTGATGGTCAACCTGTACCCGGGCCGCGTCCTGGCCTCGCCGGTCGCCCTGTACTCGCAGAACCGGGTGTACCGGGCGCAGATGCAGGCCGACGGCAACCTGGTCGTCGTCCGGTACGGCAAGACGCCGATCTGGAGCACCAAGACGGTCAGCAAGGGCGCGTTCGCGACCATGCAGACCGACGGCAACTTCGTCGTGTACAGCGCGGCCAAGAAGGCGCTCTGGGCCACCAAGACCACCCGTAAGGGTTCCGTGCTGCAGATGCGCGACGACGGCAAGCTAGCGATCGTCTACGGTCGCACGGTCGTCTGGACCAGCTGAGAATCTCCTCAGGTCTGAGCCGCGGGTTGCCCTTTCGGGCACCGCGGCTCAGTCGTTCGTGAGCGGCAGCAGCCCGGTCAGGTCGGTCCGTTCGCCGCTGGCGCGGAGTTTTCCGGACACCCGCGCGTCCGCCCAGCTGATCCGGCCGAGCGCGACGTCGATCCACAGTTCGACCGGCATCTCGATCACGGCGCCCGGCGTACCGCGGGTGTGGCGCGGGCCCTCGATGCACTGCACCGCGCCGTACGGCGGGATCCGTACCTCCACCGCGTGCCCCGGCGCCTTCGCGACCAGGCGGTTCAGCAACGTCTTGGTCAGCAGCTTCAGCTCGGCGCGTTCCGCCGTACCGTCGTCGTAATGCCGCAAGGCCTGCTGGAAAGCGGTGTCTGACATCTCCACGACGTGCCAGCGTACGCGGCGGTTTGCGGAGACGCCCCTCTTGTCAGGGATAATCTGCCGGGAGAGAGGGAAGCGAGGTCGGGATGCTCACGCCCAGGCACCAGGCGCTGCTGATGACGCTGGCGGGAATGACCGTCGGCGTGGTCGCGTTCGGCACGGTCGTCGCCGTCCACGGCGGCAACCCGTTCACAGCGCACGACGAGCCAGTGAGCATCGTCAGCCCGACCCCGTCGAGTACGCCGAGTCACGGCGACGGCCTGCAGGCGGACGGGCTGCAGTACGTCGTGCAGAACTTCGGCACCGACAACGACCCGGTGTCCGCGGAGGTGCCGACCGGCTGGAAGAGCTCCCAGAGCGGCACCCGGCCGAAGTTCGTCGACTCGACCGGCGTCTGGCAGATCCGGTTCGACACCCGGGGCAGCAAGCAGAGCCCCGAGGAGCTGGTCCGGGGCCGCGAGCGCAGCATCGAGGAGAAGGACCTGCAGGTGATGAGCCGCGACAACGGCCTGCTCGTCTACACCTACGTCGACAAGACCCGCGGACCGCGGATGGGCCTGTCGCGCTGGATCTCCCTCGACGGCGGCAAGTCGTCAGCCGTCGAGATCACCGTCGGCGGGCGCCCCCAGGACGAGGCCGGCCTCCGCGCCGTCCTCCAGCACGCCGTCGACACCCTCAAGGTGCCCGTCGCCCCCGGCGACAACCGGCCCAACTAGGGCACGTCTCGCGGGGCCGGGAAACGTGCCCTCAGCACTTGATGTCGGCTGCCGGGGTGTTGCCCTGCACCAGGTAGCTCTCGACGACGTTCTTCACGCAGGCGTTCCCGGACAGGTATGCCGTGTGGCCGTCGCCGTCCCGGGTGACCAGGACACCGCTTTCCAGCTCGTGCGCCAGGCCGACCGCCCACTGGTACGGCGTCGCCGGGTCGCGCGTCGTACCGAGCACCATGATCGGCTTGGCACCGGCCGCCTTGATCGGGTGCGGCGTGTTCGTCGGCTTCACCGGCCAGTTCACGCAGGACACCGACGACCAGGCCATGAACTCGCCGAACCGCGGTGACGCCGCCTTGAACTTCGGCACCTCCGCCTGGATCTGCGCGATCGAGGTGGCATCCGGGCGGTCGCTGCAGTTGACCGCGATCTGCACCTCGTTCGAGTTGTCGGCGTACCCGGTCGGCTTGCGGTCGGTGTACTCGTCGGCCAGCGCGAGCAGCCGGCTGCCGTCGCCGGACAGCCCGGCCGCGACCGCGTCCTCGAGCCGCGGCCAGAACTCCTTCAGGTACAACGGGTAGACCAGGCCGAGCATCGCCAGCGCCTGCGTGACCTTGCGCTGCCCGTCGCCCGGGAGCGGGGTCTCGTCGGTGTTCTTCAGCAGCTGGTCGACCTTCGCGAGCACCTCGTCCTTGCTGCTGCCGAGCTTGCAGGACCGCTGCGCGCAGTCCTCCGCGAACGCGTCCAGCGCCTTGTCGAAGCCCTTCGCCTGCTCGATCCCCATCTCCTCGGACGTGATCGCGGGGTCGACCGCGCCGTCCAGTACCATCCGGCCGACGTTCTTCGGGAACTCCTCGGCGTACGTCGCGCCCAGGTACGTCCCGTACGACATGCCGAGGTAGTACAGCTGCTTGTCGCCGACGATGCCCCGCAGTACGTCGATGTCGCGGGCCGCGTCCTTCGTATTCACGTGCGGCAGCAACCGCCCCGAACGCTGCTCGCAACCGGCCGCGAACTCCTTCGACTGCCTGTCCAGGTCGGCGATCTCGGCCGCGTTGTCCGGACTGCCGTCGGCCGCGATCATCGCGTCCAGCTGCGCGGTGTCCAGGCACTTCACCGGCGTCGACTCGCCGACCCCGCGCGGGTCCCAGCCGATCACGTCGAACTTCCGCAGTACCGACGATCCGAACAGCATCGGCGCCTGCGCCGCCAACTCCTGCCCGCTCGCGCCCGGGCCGCCCGGGTTCACGAACAGCGTGCCGATCCGGCCGCCGCGGTCCTTCGCGAGCACCTTCCGGGCGCGCAGCTCGATCGTCTGACCGGCCGGCTTGGTGTAGTCCAGCGGCACCTGGATCGTCGCGCACTGCTGGTTCGTGCCGCAGCGCTGCCAGTCCGGCCGCTGCTGGTAGAACTTCTCCAGCCCGGCCGGGATCGGCCCGACCGGTCCGCTCGGCGGGTTGCTGCCGACGCCCGGCGCCGTACCGTTGCCCGCGTCCTGGGCCCGGCTCGCCACCCCACACCCACTCACGCCCACCGCAAGAGTCGCCAGCAGTACGGCCGCCCCGCCCCGGGCGAAGCGAGGGGCGGGGCGAGTGCGGAATCTCACTGGGCGGTGTCTCCCTCGTCGTCGTGGTGCAACCGGCGCCGCCGGCGCGGTTTGCGGGCGCGACGCTCCTCGCGCGTCTCTTCCGGTACTTCGTCGGGTACGACGGGCGGCGCGTCCGGGGTCGTCGTCGCGGACGCCTCGTACTGCTGCCGCGGCGAACACACGTCCGCCCGGCTGCACGCACACCGCCGGCCCGAAGCCGCCAGCCGGACGACCACGGTGTCGCTCGGCACGTTGTGCCCGACCACCACTCCATCACCCGCGGGGGTCTCCACCGCGGATCCGAGCGCCGGGGCCTTCGCGTTGAACTCCTGGTACAGCGGGTGCTCGTACTTCAGGCAGCACATCAGCCGGCCGCAGGCACCGGAGATCTTCAACGGGTTCAGCGGCAGGTCCTGGTCCTTCGCCATCCGGACGCTGACCGGCTCGAAGTCCTTCAGGAACGTCGCACAGCACAGGTCCCGCCCGCACGGCCCGATCCCGCCCTGCAGCCGGGCCTCGTCCCGCGCGCCGACCTGCCGGAGCTCGATCCGCGCCCGCAGCGCCCGCGCCAGGTCCCGGACCAGCTCCCGGAAGTCCACCCGGTGCGGCGCCGAGAAGTACACGATCACCAGCTGGTCGATGTCCGGCCGCCGGTCGACGAAGTCGATCCCGACCACCTTCATCGGCAGGTCGTGCTGCCGGATCGTCCGCTTCGCGATCACCCGCGCGTCGGCGCGCCGCTGCCGGTTCTGCTCGTCCCGCTCGAGATCCTTGGACGTCGCCAGGCCCGCACAGGCCGGCAGCCCGCCGACCTCCTCGGTCACGAACTGCGGCGCCCAGACACACTCCGCAACCTCGGGCCCGTCGTCGGTAGGCACCAGCACCTTGTCCCCCACCCGAGGCCGAAACTCCCCCGGATCAAGGTAGTAAAGCCGCCCGTACCGCTCGAACGACACCGCCATCACCATGCCCACGCGGCCAGACTACTTGCAGATGCCCGCACAAGCCCCCACACAGCCCCAGGAACAGCCGCGGGGTTCTCCCTTGGTGTTGCCGGTTCTCTGCTGGTGTCAAGGGCGGAGAAGGGGCAACGCGAGCGGATAACCCTCCTTGTCGGACGGCGCCGTTCCTGTTGCTGGGGGCAAGGGTCAGCGGTGGGTGTTCTTGACGGTGCCGGTGAGTTTGTCGGTGCCGGGGCCGTAGGCGGCGCAGAGGACGCGGCGATCGCCGGAGTTCCAGGTGCGTTTGTCGGGGGTCCACCAGGCGAGGTCGAGCTCGGACTCGTCGCGGGACTTGCCGACGTACGAGCCGAACGGGCCGGCGCAGGCGCGATCGGCGGCGTCGTCGATGGCCCTGTCGCCGGGGTAGGCGCCGGGCGGGAGCGTGACGCTGGCGACGATTTCGCCGTCGTGTTCGACGGGGCAGTCGCGGCGGAACACCTCGTCCTCGACGCCGGTCTCGTCGAAGCAGTCGCCGATCGCGAGCTCGTCGACGTACACCTTGGATCCGGGGCTCGGCGCACCCGAGTCGTCGGTGGAGGAGCCGAACGCGAACGCCAGCGCGATCAGCGCCACGTAGCCGAGCGTGACCAGCGAACCGATCACCACCCCGGCGATCGCCATTCCCTTGCCGGCCTGCGGGCGTCGGCGGATCTGCACGAGCGCGGCGATCCCGAGCCCGATCGCGACCGGCGCGGAGATCCCGACGACGATCCCGCCCAGCCCGGTCACGAGGGAGGCGGTTGCCAGCCCGTTCGTCCCGCCCTGCCCACCCGCGTACCCGTACCCGTACCCATATCCGTACGGCTGTTGCCCATAAGGCTGTTGCCCGTACTGCGGCTGCCCATAGGGCGGCTGTTGCCCGTAAGGCGCCTGCCCGTACGGCTGCTGTCCATAAGGCTGTTGCCCGTACGGCTGCTGTCCGTACTGCGGCGGCTGCCCCGGCGCCGCCCACGGCGTACCACTCGGTTGCTCCGGGCGCCCATAGCTCGGGAACACCCGCGTCGGGTCGTGCGGCCGGTCCTGCGGCCGTTCCGATGGCGGCTCGGATCCGTACGGCGGCTGAGTCACGTCGTCTCCCACTCCCCCGCAGGCGCTACCGCTGCGCTCCGCGCATCGTACCGCTCAGGTGCATTCCCGGCATCCCGAGCAAGCAGAGGACGTTGCCGTCAGCAACGGCGTGGTCCTCGAGCACCACGTAGTACATGTCCAGCTCGGACCGTTCGTAGGGCTTCCCGACGAAATCCACGAACGCGCCCGCGCACTGCTGGGTCGCCTCCGCGCCGGTCTGCGCGCCGGTCAGCCCGACCAGCGCCGCCTGCACCTTCGCGTACGCCTCGCCGGTGTGCGGCCCTGCGCAGTCCGCGATCCGTACCAGCCGCAGCGCGTCCGACTCCAGGTCCGCGTCGAAGCAGCGGCCGACGTCCACCTGCGAGATCGACACGGTCCGGCCGATGCCGCGGCGGTGTTCGGCGATCAGGTTGAGCGTGACCGCGGTACCGATCGCGAGCACCCAGCACAGCGAGACCAGCAACGCGCCGTACGCGAGCCGCTTCCCGTGCCCGCCGGCCCGTTTGATCCGGCGCAGCGCGACACCGGCCAGCACGACCGCGATCGGCACCAGCCCGGGCAGGCTGACCGCGAGCGCGGCGATCGCGTACCCGTCCTGGCGTTTCACCGGATCCGGGACGCCCTCCAGCCAGGATTCGGCCGGCGGCAGTGGTTGCCGCACCGGCTGGATCGGGGAGGAGGGCTGGGTCATCGACGTCCGTTTCGGGAGGTGGCGCCGGGCTACCCCGGACACCCCCAGTCATCGGACCCGCCCGTCTCGGTGTTACAGCTGCCGCCCAGTTATCGGACGTGAGTCACGTCTCGACGGCAGTTCTCAGCGCAGCACCCGGCGCGGAATCGTGAACCCGTCGCTGCGACCCTCGAACAGCGAGACCGTCATCGCCTCGAGCGCGACCAGCGGCGCCACGTTCGCCTCGATCGCCTCCCGGCACATGCCGATCGCGTCGATCCGGCGGATCGTCTGCTCGGGCGTGGTCCGGGCCGCGAACTGCTGGATGTTGCGCTCCAGCTCGGCGTTGATCAGCTCGCCGCCGGCCCGGGTCTGCACCATCAGGACGTCCCGGTAGAGCGCCATCAGGTCGACCAGCGAACGGTCCAGGACGTCGCGCTCCCACCGCTTCGCACGGGCCTTCTGCTGGTCCTCGAGCTCCTTGAGCGCGGCGTTCGCCTCCCGCGGCTTGGCGCCCTTGGTGCCGACGCCGAGCGCCTGCTCGAGCGCGGCGCGCTCCTTCTCGTCGACCTTCTCCGCGCTCGCCTTGGCCTCTTCCTTGGCCGCGTCGACCAGCCGCTGCGCGGCCTTCAGGCAGGCGCCGAGGTCACGCAGCGCGAACGGCACCTCCAGCACCCGCGTCCGCCGGTCCCGTACTTCGGCGTCCCGCGCGAGCGCCCGCGCCCGTCCGATGTGCCCCTGCGCGGCCCGGGCCGCGAACCACGCCAGGTCCGCGTCGACGTCGAGCTTCGCGGTCAGCATCTCGGCGACCGCTGCCACCGGCGGCGTCCGCAGCACGAGCAGCCGGCAGCGCGAGCGGATCGTCGGTACGACGTCCTCGACGGTCGGCGCGCACAGCACCCAGACGGTCCGCGGCGCGGGCTCCTCGATGCTCTTCAGCAGCGCGTCCGCGGCCTGCTCGGTGAGCCGGTCCGCGTCCTCGACGACCATCACCTGCCAGCGGCCCTGCGTCGGGCTCATCGCGGCCCGGCGGACCAGTTCGCGGACCTCGCTGACCCGGATCGACAGCAGTTCGGTACGGATCAGCGATACGTCCGGGTGCGCGCCGCTCATCGCCGTACGGCACTCGTTGCACTCGCCGCAGCCGTTGTCCGCGCACTGCAGCGCGGCCGCGAACGCACGGCCCGCGTTCGACCGGCCGGACCCGGGCGGCCCGGTGATCAGCCACGCGTGCGTCATCCCGTGGACCGCGGCGCCGGACTCACCTCGCAGTACGGCAGCCGCGCCGTCCACGGCCTTCCGCAGTACGGCGACGGCAGGCTCCTGCCCGACCAGGTCGTCCCAAACACTCATAGGTCCACCTTCGGGAGCATCGGTTGCAGGCGTGCCCGGATCTGCCGGGCAATGTCCTCGCGGTCTTGGGAGGCGTCCAGGACCAGGTAGTGCTGCGGCTCGGCGGCGGCCAGTTCGAGGAACGCATGCCGGACCCGCTCGTGGAACTCGTCGCCCTGGGCCTCGATCCGGTCCCGCTCCCGGAACCGGCCGAGCCCGCTCTTCGGCGGCAGGTCCAGCAGGATCGTCAGGTTCGGCCGGAGGTCGTCGGTGGCCCAGCGGTTCACCCGCTCGACGTCGGACAGGTCGAGGTCCCGCCCGGAGCCCTGGTAGGCGAGCGCGGAGTCGACGTACCGGTCGGTGATCACGACGGCGCCGCCCTTCAGCGCGGGTTTGATCACCGAGTCGACGTGCTCGGCCTTGTCGGCGGCGTAGATGAGGGCCTCGGCGCGGTGCGAGATGTCGCCGGTGGCCGGGTCGAGGACGATCTGGCGGAGCGTCTTGCCGAGCTCGGTCGCGCCGGGCTCGCGGGTCAGCAGCACCTGCTGGCCCTGGTCCTCCAGCCACTTCACCAGCAGCGCGGACTGCGTCGACTTGCCGGCGCCCTCACCGCCCTCGAGCGCGACGAACAGCCCGGTTGTCGGGTAGTGACCGCGGGTCTTGCCGAAACTCCGCCGGACGTCGCGCCAGAACGGCACGCCCGGCCGGTCGTCCATCTGCCGCCAGGCGAGCAGCCCGATCACCCCGGCGACCACGGCGGCGATCACCATCGTCATCGAGGCTCCGTTGTACGTCGCCGAATGCCCGGCGATCGTCCAAGTGTGCCGCCCGATCGCACCCGCGGCGAACGGCGCGATCGCCAGCGTGACCGCGAGCACCGTGCGTACGGCGGACTGCACGAACGCGAACGTCCGCCCGCGCACCGCGTCCGGCACCTCGAGCCCGAGCAGCGTGTACCCCGACACCCACGAGCCGCCGGCGCAGAACCCGAGCAGGATCGCGATCATCGTGGCGATCTCGATCTGCTGGATCAGCGCCAGCGCGGCCAGGCAGATCCCGGACCCGACCAGCCCGGCCGCGAACAGCCGGCGCCGGGACAGCCCGGAGAAGATCCGCTGCGCGAACCCCATCCCGAGCGCGAGCCCGCCGAACACGGCCCCGAACAGCAGGCCGTACCCCGGGTCGCCGGCGCCGAGGTCCTCGACGTACGTCCGGCCGAGGCCGACCACCACCGCGCCCGCCGCGAACGCCCCGGAGATCCCGACCACGAGGCCGCGGACCACCGGCGTGCCGGTGACGTACGACCAGCCCTCGACCATCGTCCGCCACAGCGTCGGGTGGTCCTCGTGGTCATGCACCGCGCGGCCGATCTCGGCGACCGACACGATCGCGAACGCCGAGATCGCGAACGTCGCGGCGTTCACGTACACGGCCAGGTCGATGGCGAAGTCGCCGGCCCAGCGCGAGACCAGCGTGATCGTGGTGAAGATCGCCGCCGCCGGGAGCGCCGAGCCGTACGTCGTGATCAGGCTGAGCTGGTTGGCCGCCTCGAGCCGGTGCCGGGGCACCAGGTTCGGCACGCTGGCGTCCTTGGCGGGGCCCCAGATCAGGCTGACGACCTCGATCAGCACGGTCGCGACCAGCAGCCAGGTGAGGGTGTGCACGATCGGGATCGTGACGAAGAACGCGGCCCGGACCAGGTCGCCGACGATCATCGTCGAGCGCCGGTCCAGCCGGTCCGCGACCCAGCCCGCGACCGGTCCCATCACCAGCGCCGGCAGCACCCGGAGGAACAGCACGCCGCCGATCGCGAAGTTCGCCAGCTGGTAGTTGTCGCCGGCAAAGGACTTCGCCATCGCGGTCAGCGCCAGCAGGCCGATCCAGTCGCCCAGGCTGGACAGCCCGAACCCGATCCACAGCCGCCGGAACGCCCGAATCCGCAGCACCGCGCGCACATCGTGCGCCGGTGCAGGGTCTGTCAGCGGGTCATAGGCCTCCGGCACACCGCAAGCCTAGTGGGCAGCGCGGACAGCCCGACACGCATCCCGATCGCAACTCTCCGGGACCAGGTCCACACTGAAAGTAGTCGAGCGTTCGGGGAGCCGATGAGCCACGTCAAAGCACACCACAGCAGACATCGAATGCCTCGACGCGGCTCGGGCGCACCCGTCGGCGTCGCGGCGATCGCGACCCTCGTCGGGACCGTCGGCCTCGCCGGGACCGCCATCTTCAGCCCGTCCGGATCGACGCCGCCGAAGCCGCACCCGAGCCCGACCGTTCAAATCCCCAAGGCCGCCTGCTCCAAAGCGCCGGTCAACGCGTGCAACGCAGCCTTCAACTCGGGCACCGGCAAATAGCCGAACCCGAGCCGGAACACCCGCGACTCGTCCCCGAACCAGTCCCCATCGGCCAGCCGTACGCCGTGTTTCGCTGCCGCCTGCTTGAACCGCATTGGGTCGACCTTCACCCGCACCACACACAAAGCCCCCGCCGAAGGCCGAACCCACTCCACAAGCCGACTGTTCGCGTTCACCCAGTCCTGCGTGATCAGAAGGTTCTGCTCCAACCAGCTGCCGCGTTCTGCAAGGTCTTCCGTCTCGAACACGCGCGCCGCGAGCGCCTCACACACCGGTGACACCGACACGACCGTGCTGAACTTCGCCGTCACCAGCCGCTCCACCAACGCCGCGTCCGTACTGATCACCCACCCGACGCGCAGCCCAGCCGCCCCGTGGCACTTCGACAACGACGCCACCGACACCACACGATCCCCAAGACCCACGGCCGTCTCCGCAACGGCATCCGCGCCGTACGTCGCCATCCGGTACGTCTCGTCCACCAGCAGATACGCATCCGGGCAGACCACCGCCATCGCGTCGACGATCTCCCTCAGCACCGGCAGCGGTACGGCGACCCCCGACGGGTTCTGCGGCGTCGCCAGGTTCACCAGCTTCGTCTCCGGCGTGAGCAACGCCCGGACGTCCTCCGCCCGCACCTGATACCCGTCGTCGAACCCCACCGGGACCACCCGCACGGACGCCCCCACCGTCTCGAACGCGCTGCGCGTCATCGGGAACTCCGCCGCGGTCGTCACCACCTCGCCGCGTTCCGCCAGCAGGTACGCGAGCAGGAAGATCCCGTGCATCCCGCCGACCGTGACGACGACGTCATCGGCCCGGACGCCGTGCCGCTCCGCGATCGCGGTCCGCAGCCGTACGTCGCCGGCCGCCGTACCGTAGCCGAGCTCCAGCTCGGCCAGCTCGGGTGTCAGCAGCTCCGCGAGCCGGAGGCCCGGGCCATAGCTCTCGCCGAGCTCGTGGCGGGCCTGCTCGCCGGTCAGGGACATGATCTGGTGGCGCGGGAACTTCGGCATACCGCCATCGTTCTGCGGATCCGCTCGCCACTGCAGAGCCAATCCGGCAGAATTGGTTCGCAGATGAGACCAATCGAGGTGGCTGACCGGTTGGGCCGCTGGTCGTCCGGCCGCGGCCCGCTCTACCTGCTACTCGCGGCCCGTCTGCGGCAGCTGATCGACGACGGCGAGCTCCCGCCCGGCGTACTGCTGCCACCGGACCGCGGGCTCGCGGCTGCGCTGGCGGTCGGCCGTACGACGGTGGTCGCGGCGTACGACCTGCTCCGGGCCGAAGGACGGATTACCCGGCGCCAGGGCAGCGGTACGCGGGTGGCCGGCGTACCCAACGGTGTTGCGGCTGAGGACGCACCGGTCGACCCGCTGTTATCGTGCCGGAACTGGCTCACGTCGACAACGACATCGGGTATTACCCGTACGGTCACCCGACACTGCGGCAGGCGTTGGCGGATCGGTACACGGCTCGCGGGGTGCCTACGCGGCCGGAGCAGGTCCTGGTCACTAATGGGGGCCAGCAGGCTCTCTCGTTGCTGGCACACGCGTTGGTGTCACCCGGCGACCAGGTGATCGTGGAGGCACCGACGTACCCGGGAGCATTGGAGGTGTTCCGGGAGGAAGGCGCCGTACTGCGTGGGTTGCCGGTCGGGCTGGACGGGTTGGAGGCGGCGGTCCGGGAGCGGCGCCCGACCCTGGCGTACCAGAACCCGACTGGCTCGGTGCTGTCCGCGCTGGGTCGGCAGCGGCTGGCGGGTGTAAGCGTGCCCTTGATCGAGGACGAGGTACCGGCCGACCTCGCGTTCCCCGGTGAGCCCGCGGTCACGCCGATGGCGGCGTACGGCGACGCTGTGATCTCGATCGGCTCACTCAGCAAGAGCGTCTGGGGCGGCCTCCGAATCGGCTGGGGCCGCGCGACACCACCGTTGATCAACCGCCTGGCCCGCCTACGCGCCGTCCACGACCACCTGCACTCGCAACTGACCGAGGCTCTCCCCACCTGGCACGTCCCACCAGTAACCGGCGGCCAATGCCTCTGGGTCCGCCTCCCCTACGGCGACGGCAACTCCTTCGCCCAGACCGCCCTAAGACACGGCCTGGCCGTCCTCCCCGGCGCCGGCCTCGACATCACCGGCGCCAGCAACTCCCACCTCCGCCTACACTTCCGAGCCCGCCCAGCAGACCTCACAGAAGCAGTCCGCCGCCTGACCACCGCCTGGCACACCTACCGCCCACCAGCAGTCCCAACCCACAGACGTCCATCCATCGCCATCTGAGTTGGCAGGTGTAGAACACAACGTTCTACACTCGATTCATGGACAGCATTCCGGTACGTGAGCTCAATCAGCACACGAGCGCCGTTCTGGCACGCGTGGCCAACGGCGAGACGCTCGAGATCACCGTCAGCGGACATCCGGCAGCACGACTGGTGCCGATCGACGACAACACCAACCTCCGCACGGACCTGATTCGTCGTGGCCGGCTGATCCCGGCCAGCAATCCCGGCCCGCTGGTTCTGCCGCCGGGCGAGCCGGACCTGACGACCGACTCCACCGAGGTCATCTCGGACCTGCGGGAGGAGCGGCTGTGATCTTCCTCGACTCGGCCGCGATCGTGAAGATGATCCGACGGGAAGCGGAGAGTGCGGCACTCGAATCCTGGCTCGCACAGCAGCCGGACAAGGAACTCGTCGCGTCGTCGTTGGTACTGACCGAGGTCCCGCGCGCGCTACGTCGATCAGATCCCAGCCGGCTCGCGGCCGTGCCTACGGTCCTCGCCAGGCTCGCCAGGGTCCCGATCGACGACACGGTTCTCTCGACCGCGGCGGCGTACGCGGATCCGATGCTGCGAACGCTCGACGCGATCCACCTGGCATCCGCCCAGTCCATGGTTCTCGAAGGCATGGAGCTCACGGCTTTGGTCACCTACGACAAGCGTCTGCTGACCGCGGCCGCCGACATCGGTCTGCCGACGGCCGCACCTGGCGCCTAGTGAACTGACCTACCCCGCCGCGCCCTGAGGAGGGGTAGGGGGCGCGGCGGGGTGGGGTCAGTGGGTGGTGAAGCGGAGGGTGAGGGTGGCCGGGGCCGTCTTCAGTTTGTCGCGGTCGGGGAGGGCGGGGCCGCAGGCGGCGGTGCCTACTCCGGTTTGGGCGATGTCGAGGGTGACGTGGGTGGTATCACCGGGGACCAGGTCCGCCGCGTGGTGGGCGGATTCCAGGTCGTGGGTGGTCCAGTCGCGGACGGTCAGGCCGAAGAGTTCGCCGATCGCCTCGACGCGGAGGGTGTCGATCGTGGCCCAGCGGGTGTCGATGCGCTGGCCGTTCTCCTGCGGGCGGACGTACGGCGTCTGCAGTTCCGCGACCGTGGCGGAGTACCGGCCGACCGCAGCGGCCTCGCGGGTGTCGACGTACGCCTCGTTCGGGCCGGTGCCGAACCACTCGACCCGCTCGGCCTTCGGCAGGTCGAACGTGATCCCGAGCCGCGGCAGTACCTCCGGGATCAGGCCTTCCGGTACGACGCTCAGTTCGAGCACGGTCGCACCGTCGACAGCGGTCCAGCGCCAGGTACTGCGCAGACCCCACTGGAGCTGCGGCGGCGCCGTCCGGGTGACGACCTCCCAGGCCCCGTCGCGCTCCCCCTGCGACACGATCCGGTGCTGCACCCGATGCAGCCCTTCCTCGCGCCACTTGTCCGCGACCCCCGGGTTGGTGTCGTTGTCGATCGGCGCCCGCCAGACGTCGAGCCGAACGTTCCGCAGCCCCGCCACGGAAATCCCGTCCACACCAGCAACACCTTCGGCCGGCGCACCGGGGGCGATCGGGGCTGCAGGTGCCGGCTCGTCCAGACGGATCTGCCCCCAGGCGATCCGATGCCCCGCGTCGGCCCACGCAGTATCAGCAGCCAACGACGCCGTGATCGTCACCCAGGTCTCGGGCTTCGACGGATCAACCGACGGCAGGTCGACCGTCGCACTCTCACCCGCAGCGATCACCGGCACCGACAAGCTCCCGGCATCCACCTGTACACCCTCGACCTCGACCACATAGCCGAACGTCAGGTGGCTCGTGTCCAGTACCTCGTACAGGTTCGCGATCGACACGCGGTTGCCGTCAGCAACGATACGGAGCGGCTCGATCACCTTCGCGTACTCGTGCATGCCCGGCGACGGCGTCCGGTCCGGGAACAGCAGGCCGTCGCAGACGAAGTTCCCGTCGTGGATGGTCTCGCCGAAGTCGCCGCCGTACGCGTACACCTCGCGGCCGTCGATCGTCGTCCGGATGCCGTGGTCGATGAACTCCCAGATGAACCCGCCCTGGCAGCGCGGGTACTTCTCGAACACCTCGCGGTAGTCCAGCAGCCCACCCGGGCCGTTACCCATCGCGTGCCCGTACTCGCAGAGGATGAACGGCAGGTTCCGGTAGAGGTTGCTGTCGGCACCGATCTCCGCGCACCCCTCCGGCGAGGTGTACATCCGCGAGTAGATGTCGACGAACTCGGCCTCGGTGTCGCGTTCGTAGTGCACCGGCCGCGACGGGTCCAGCTCCTTCGCCGCGTCGTACATTTCCTTCAGGTTCGAGCCCATCCCGCACTCGTTGCCGAGCGACCAGATCACGATCGACGGGTGGTTCTTGTCCCGGTGCACGGTACGCCGCATCCGGTCGACGAGGTCGTCGCGGAACCGCGGGTCCATCACCGGGTTCGGCAGCTTCGGCGGCTGCGGCTCGTACCCGAACCCGTGCGACTCCAGGTCGCACTCGTCGATCACGTACAGCCCGTACTCGTCGCACAGCGACAGGAAGTGCGGGTGCGGCGGGTAGTGGCTGGTGCGGACCGCGTTGATCCCGGCGCGCTTCATGATCAGTACGTCGTCGAGCATGTCCTGCTCGGTCAGCGTGCGGCCGCGGTCCGGGTGGAACTCGTGCCGGTTGACGCCCTTGAACAGCACGCGGTTGCCGTTGACGGTGAAGATCCCGTCGACGATCGCGACCGTCCGGAACCCGATCCGGAGCCGGACGTCGCCGCCGGCGGTCCGCAGGACGGCGTCGTACAGCCGCGGCGACTCGGCGCTCCACGGCTGCGCACCTTCGACCCGCGCGTGCTCACCGGTCGCCAGCTCCAGCCCGAGCTCCGGGACCGAAACGGTGCCCGGTACGTCGGACTCGACGAGCAGCGTGCCGACGCCGTCCACGTGGTCCCAGGCGGCCTTCACGAACACGTCGGTCGGCGCGTCCGGGCGCAGCGCGAGCAGGTTCACCTCGCGGAAGATGCCGGACAGCCACCACATGTCCTGGTCCTCGACGTAGCTGCCGGTCGACCACTGGTGCACCCGGACCGCGATCCGCGCTTCCTTGCCCGGGGCAACCAGCTCGGTGAGGTCGAACTCGCTCACCAGCCGGGAGCCCGACGACCAGCCGACCCACTCGCCGTTCACGTACACCGCGAACCGCGAGTCCACGCCCTCGAACCGGAGCACGATCCGCGCCCCCGCGAAGTCGGCCGGCACCGTGACCGTGCGGACGTAGTCGCCGGTCGGGTTGTCGGTCGGCACGTACGGCGGCTCCAGCGGGAACGGGTACACGACGTTGGTGTACGCCGGCTTGCCGTAGCCGCTCAGCTGCCAGTGGCCCGGGACCGCGATGGTGTCCCAGCCGGAGGTGTCCGGATCCTTCAGGTCGTCCGGCGCGTCCGCGACGCTCGGGGACAGCCGGAAGCTCCAGTCCCCGCTGAGCGGCAGCCGCCCGGAGTCGTCATCCAGCCACGAACGCGGGGGCAGCACGTTCGCCCCGGAGGCAAAGTCCTCGACGTAATGAGTCACGAAAGTCGACCCTAAGGCCTAACTGTTCACAACTCCACACCTATCAACAGATATGGACAGCCATGACTGTCGTCGGCAGTCTCAGTCCTCGATGTCGAGCCCGCGGCCGCGCAGCGCCCGCAGCGTCTCGGCATCGGGAGTGAGGGAGACGAAGTCGATCTGCTCGAGATTCGGCAGCAGGGCGAGGTCGTCCCACGAGCCGATGTCGAAGGTGTCGTCCTCGCCGTCCCACTGCGGCGCGATCTGCCCGTAGATCTCGTTCCCGGCGTCCACCACGAGGTTGCGGACCCGGCCGGCCAGCGTCGCGTCGATCTCCAGCCGCTCGAACCAGGCCAACGCCTCGGGGACGGGGGCCCCGCCCTCGGCCGCCAGGTCGATCTCGCGGCCCTCGTACCAGCGCAAGAACTCGGCCAGTGAGAACTTCGGCTCGACGACCTCCTGCTGGTACATCAACTCGTCGATGACCGCGAGCTTGAGGTTGAGGTCGGTGAAGACCAGCGGTGCGCCCGCAGCCGGCCGGACGGCGTACTTGTCATCCCGCACCGGCTGCGCCGGCTTGCTCACCTCGACGGCCTCCAAGGCGCCGCCGGCGTACGTCACGTAAAGGCGGACGCCGTGCAGGTCCACGGGGCCGTCGGTTCCCGGAAGCTTCTGCTCCGCGGCTGCCCCGTCGATCCGGAACGTCCCGGAGAACAGCCCGGTCGGTAGGTAGCTCGGACCGTCCTCTTCGGCGCGGAACTGCAGACCGAGCGTCTTGACGTGCTCGTCGTCCAGCAGGTGCGCGTAAATCCCGCGGTCGTGCCAAGCCACGACCGCGCCCGCCTTACCGTCCCAGCGGGCCGGTGCGCCCCAATGCCCGGACAGTACGTCGATCGGAAGCGGCAACTGTCCCGCGGCGACGCCGTCCACGGAGAAGCCGGCAGCGGACAGGTCGATCACGGGCGCGGTCACGCGGGGATCCTAACCCGGTGGTGCGATCAGGGCGCGCCGCAGTTCTTGCAGACCCCGACCAGGGCGACCTGCTCGGGGGCGAGATGAAATCCCAGATCGCGGGCGAGCTTCTTCCGGGCGGACTCGAGGATGTCGCCGGGAGCGTCGTACACGGTGCCGCACTCCGAGCACCGCAGATGCAGGTGCTTCGGCGCCAGGTCGCCGGCCAGGTGGTACGTCGTACCGGCCCGCCCGAGGTGCACATGCGTCACCAGGCCGAACTCACCGAGCGCGTCGAGCGCCCGGTACACGGTCGCCCGATGGATCCCCGGCCGCAACTGCTCGGCCCGCTCGCCGATCTGCTCCGCGCTCAGATGCTCCTCGGTCCCCGCCAGCACCTCCACCACCGCCAGCCGCGCAGGCGTGACCCGCTCACCGCGCTCCCGCAACCGCTGCGCGCTGACCTCGACAGCACTCGTCATCCGCGCTCCTCGCAAATCCCTCGGTCCCGACGCAACCCAATGTACGTTCCTACCACGTCCTACACCCGGGAGAACTCCCATGAGTGATCAGCCGAACGCACTGGCCCGAAGCGGCTCGGCGCAGTTGCGCGGTGTCGCGCGGAACGTCCAGTACCGCTCCGAGGCCCGCTCGGACAACGGCGCGATCCAGGTACTGACGTTCCGGCTCGAGCAACCCGGGCAGCAGCCCGTCCAGGTCGAACTGCGGACGCTCGCTCTCACGGGGCAGGTCGTGGACGGCGAGGACGTGACCGTGTCCGGCAAGTGGCGCGGGGGACGGCTGGTCGCGCGGGAGATCCTCAGCACGAGCACCGGGGTCGCGGTCCGCGGCCAGAGGCCACCGTGGTGGCTGGTGGCTCCGATCGGGATCGCGATCCTGGTGGTCTTCGCGCTCGTGCTCTACTTCATCATCCACAGCTTCAGCAGCTTCGGCGGCTGAGCTCAGGACTTCTTCGTGGTCGTCTTCTTGGCGGCGGCCTTCTTGGTGGTCGCCTTCTTGGCGGCCGTCTTCTTCGTCGCGGTCTTCTTCGCGGCGGTCTTCTTGGCAGCTGTCTTCTTCGCGGGCCGTTTCACCGGACCCCGGGCGCGCTTCTCGGCCAGCAGTTCGGCCGCGCGGAGCAGCGAGATGGTGTCGACCGAGTCGTCCTTGCGGAGCGTCGCGTTGGTCTCCCCGTCGGTGACGTACGGACCGAAGCGGCCCTCCTTCACCACCACGGGCTTCTTGGACTCCGGGTCCTCGCCCAGCTCCTTCAACGGCGGCGCCGCCGCGCGACGCCCACGCTGCTTCGGCTCCGAGTAGATCTTCAGAGCCTCCTCCAACGTGATGTCGAACATCTGCTCCTCGGTCGACAGCGACCGCGAGTCCGTGCCCTTCTTCAGGTACGGCCCGTAGCGCCCGTTCTGCGCGGTGATCTCGTCGCCGGACTCCGGGTCCTTGCCGACCACCCGCGGCAGCGACAGCAACTTCATCGCGTCGTCGAGGCCGATCGAGTCGAGCGTCATCGACTTCAGCAGCGACCCGGTCCGCGGCTTGGCGCCCTTCGGCGCGTCCTCCGGCAGCACCTCGGTCACGTACGGCCCGAACCGCCCGGCCTTGGCCACCACGCGCAGCCCGGTGTCCGGCGCGTTGCCGAGCTCGTGCTCGACGCCCGACGGCTGCTCCAGCAGCTCGCGGGCCTTGTCGACGGTGAGCTCGTCCGGCGGCAGGTCCTCGGGTACGTTCGCCCGCCGCTCGTCCTTGTCCTCGACGTACGGCCCGTAGCGCCCGACCCGGACGACGATCCCGCTGTCGTCCCCGCCGACGCCGAACGTGGACATCTCCCGCGCGTCGATGTCGCCGAGGTCGGTGACCATCGACTGCAGGCCCTCGAGCTGGTCGTCGCCGAAGTAGAACCGCGACAGCACGCCCTCGCGCTGCAGGTCCCCGGCCGCGACCTCGTCGAGCACGTCCTCCATGGTCGCGGTGAACGCGTAGTCCACCAGCCGGGTGAAGTGCTCCTCGAGCAGCCGCACCACCGCGAACGCCAGCCAGGCCGGAACCAGGGCCTGGCCCTTCTTGTAGATGTACTTCCGCGCCTGGATCGTGCCGATGATCGAGGCGTACGTCGACGGCCGCCCGATCTCCCGCTCTTCCAGCTCCCGGATCAGCGTGGCTTCGGTGTACCGCGCCGGCGGCTTCGTCTCGTGCCCCGAGGCCAGCACCTCGGTCGCGGGCAGTACGTCGCCCTCGGCCACGTCCGGCAGCCGGGTCTCCTGGTCGTCCGTCCCGGCGGACGGGTCGTCCGCGCCCTCGACGTACGCCTTCAGGAACCCGTGGAACGTGATCACCCGGCCGGACGAGGTGAACTCGCACTGCTCGCCGGTCCCGGCGGTGGCGTCGATCTTGATCGAGACGCTGTTCCCGACCGCGTCCCGCATCTGCGAGGCGATGGTCCGCATCCAGATCAGCTCGTACAGCCGGAACTCGGCGCCGCTCAGCCCGGTCTGCGCCGGCGTCTGGAACGTCTCGCCCGCGGGCCGGATGGCCTCGTGCGCCTCCTGCGCGTTCTTCACCTTGGAGGTGTAGACGCGTGGCTTGTCCGGCAGGTACGACGCGCCGTACAGCTCCCGGACCTGCGCCCGGGCGGCGGTGATCGCGGTCTCCGACAGCGTGACGCTGTCGGTACGCATATAGGTGATGTTGCCGTTCTCGTACAGCCGCTGGGCGACCTGCATGGTCTGCGACGCGGACATGCCGAGCTTGCGGCCGGCCTCCTGCTGCAGCGTGGTCGTCCGGAACGGCGCATACGGCTTGCGGGTGTACGGCTTGGACTCGATCGACCGGACCGTGAACTGCGAGTCCCGCAGCGCGGTGGCCAGCGCGGTCGCGGTCTGCTCGTTCAGGTGGACGGTGTTCGCGCCCTTGAGCTCACCGGTCGAGCTGAAGTCGCGGCCCTGCGCCACCCGCTTGCTGTCCACCGAGACCAGGCGAGTGGGGAAGTACTGCGGGTTGCGGCTCTCGCCGGCGTCCAGCGTGGCGTCCAGGTCCCAGTACGACGCGCTCCGGAACGCGATCCGCTCACGCTCGCGGTCGACCACCATCCGGATCGCGACCGACTGCACCCGGCCCGCCGACAGCCGCGGCATGACCTTCTTCCAGAGCACCGGGGAGACCTCGTAGCCGTACAGCCGGTCCAGGATCCGGCGCGCCTCCTGGGCGTCGACCAGCGCCTCGTCGATCTGCCGGGCGTTGCCGACCGCGTCCTGGATCGCCTTCGGGGTGATCTCGTGGAAGACCATCCGCTTGACCGGGACCTTCGGCTTCAGCTCCTCGAGCAGGTGCCAGGCGATCGCCTCGCCCTCGCGGTCCTCATCGGTGGCGAGGAAGAGTTCGTCGGCGCCCTTGAGCAGGTCCTTGAGCTTGCGGATCTGCGCCTTCTTGTCGGCCGGTACGACGTACAGCGGGTCGAAGTGGTCCTCGACGTTGACGCCGAGCCGGGCCCAGGGCAGGCCTTTGTACTTGGCGGGGATCTCGTCCGCCCCGCTCGGCAGGTCCCGGATGTGGCCGAAGCTGGACTCCACCACGTACCCGGACCCGAGGAAACCGGCGATCATCCGCGCCTTCTTCGGCGACTCGACGATCACCAAACGGGTCCCTGCCGCTGTCTTCGTCCCTGCTGCCCCTGCCACTGCGCTCCCTACTCTCGCTCCTACAACGCCCCTCGTCCGAGGCCTGTTCCCCCGAGCACAGACCGACCCTGCCCGCAGACAGAGTACGGCCGACGGCAATGCAATTTCTCAACGCACGGTAACCGCTGACGGCCGGTGTATGCCTCCGAGGGTGCCAGACTGTGGCGAACACCCCACCGTTACGGCGCGTCGCGACAACACCACAGTGTGCCCCCGCCGACCTTCCCGAGCGTACGCCGTCTCAGCGGACGAACCGGACCTCGGGGAACTTCGGGGAGTCGCCGCGGAGCAGCAGCGCGGGCCGCCGGCGCAGTGTCAGATCGAAGTACGCGGCCAGGTACTCGCGCTGCGCGAGCACGCTCCGGGCCGGCTTCGCGCTGCCGACCAGCGCCTTGATCACCGACGAGACGATCGGGTCCTCGCCGTAGATCGCGTGGAACAACTGCGAGAAGACGAACTGGTAGTCGGTGAACGCCTTCTGCTTCGACCTGTTCAGCGTCAGGTTCAGCCGGCCACCGCGCTGGGCGGTCCAGAACGCGGCCCAGGACTTGTCGTAGTAGTCCTTGCCCGGCTCCGTGCGCTGCGTCTCGGCCGACCCGAAGAGCAGGAACGGGCGGTCCAGCCCGTGCTCGGCGACGTCGCCGAGCGGGCCCTTCAGCCGGTCGTCCTGGAGCGTGCCGTCCAGGTTCGCGCCGGCCAGGATCCGCTCGTCGGCGAGCATCGCGTTCCCCGTCGCGTACCCGCCGAGCGCGTGCCCGAACATGCCGATCTTGCGGACGTCGAGCCCGTCCGCGAACCCGTCCGGCAGCGCTTTCCCGTCCGCGTCGACGTTCTCGCCGTCGGCGATCCGCTGCAGCTGGTCGAGGACGAACCGTACGTCGGCGGTCCGGGTGCCGACGGCCGTCCGGGTGGCGCCGGGCTGCGGCGGGTCCTGCGTCGTACCGGGCAGGAAGCGCCCGCCCGGGAACTCCACCGGCGTCTCGTGCGAGTGGTCGATCGTCACCACGACGTATCCGCGGCTGGCCAGGTCCTCCACCTGCGCGGTGTTCACGAACCGGCTGGTCTGGTACCCGGGCGAGAACAGGATCACCGGGTGCCGCAGCGGCTGCATCGGTACGCCGACCCGCGAGTGCGTCACGGTGTTCCCGAAGTCGAACGACCCGGCCGGCAGGGCCAGGCCGTCCTCGCCGGTCCACAGCGCGTCCACCTCTACCGCGGTCCGGGCCGGCATGTACTTCGCGACCGGCGCCGTCGCACCCATCCCGGCCGGGTACCAGAAGCTGACCATCAACTCCCGCTGCCCACTCGGCATCGCCGGATCGATCCGCCCTCTGTCGACCAGATGAACGGCTGTCGTCCCGAGCGCCTTCCGCCCAGTCGGCGCCGGCAAGCTGAACCGCACCGGATGAAAGTCGGGATCTCCCGCTGCCCCGGAGGGGCGGGGGGTTCCTGGGTTGAAAGGTGAGGCGTGCGCGGTACCCGCTCCCGCCGCCAGCCCGCCGGCCGCCAGGCCGGCCAGCAGCAGGGCGCGCCTGGTGAGGTTGGGGCTGCTGGGGCCGGTGGGACGCGAGTTCGCCATGCGACTCATCGTCATCGCCCCGTTTCACCCCGTGATGGCGACATCATCTCAACTTGATGAAGCTGATCTGATGACAATCCGCGATCGATGAGCTTCACTGTGCACATCTTGTTCATTGATGCGTGAAGTGAGGCAGTCATGAGCATCTTTGTCCGCATGAAACGTTCAGTAGTCGCGCTGGCATTACTCGCCGGTGCACTCGTGTACACCGCCGGTCCCGCCCGGGCCGCCGGCACCACGCTCAGTGACGTCACCGCGTTCTCCACCGATCAGGAGACGTACACCCTCACTGCCGGCCCCGCGAAGGTCCGCGTCGTGTTCCTCAAGGACGACGTGTTCCGGCTCTGGATGGCCCCCGACGGGAACTTCACCGACCCGGCGAGCACCGGCGACGGCTCGACCATCGTCACCAAGACCGACTACGGGACCCCGCGGACGACCTGGCGGGACCGCGGCACGTACTACTCGCTCAGCACCGGGAAGATCGAAGTACGGGCGCAGAAGCAGCCGCTCAAGTTCTCGGTCTACCGGTCGAACGGCCAGCTCGTCTGGTCCGAGGCCGCGCCGCTGTCATGGACCGACACGTCCACCACGCAGACGCTGGCCCGCGGCGCCGACGAGCAGTTCTTCGGCGGCGGCATGCAGAACGGCCGGTTCTCGCACCGCGACACGACGATCAAGATCACCAAGGACTTCAACTGGGAGGACGGCGGCAACCCGAACGCATCGCCGTACTACATGAGCACCGCCGGGTACGGCGTACTCCGGAACACGTTCAGCCCCGGCAGCTACAGCTTCACCGACCCGGTCGCGACCACGCACGACGAGAAGCGCTTCGACGCGTACTACTTCGTCGGCGACCTGAAGACCTCCCTCGACCGCTACACCGAGCTCACCGGCCGGCCGTTCATGCCACCGGTCTACGGGCTCGAGTACGGCGACTCGGACTGCTACAACCGCGGCCACTACGCGACCGACCCGGACCCGAGCAACGACTGGAAGGTCAACCCGGACAAGGTCACCACACTCGACGCGGTCAAGGTCGCACAGAAGTTCCACGACCAGGACATGCCCGGCGGCTGGATGCTCGTCAACGACGACTACGGCTGCGGGTACTCCACCACCACAGACTCCGAGCTCGTCGACGGCACGTGGTGGGGAAAGCGCGACATCCCCGCGCTCAAGCAGACCGGCGACGAACTGCGCGCCCGCAACCTCCAGATGGGCCTGTGGACGCAGTCATCGCTGGACCGCCAGCCGGCCGAGATCGGTGACGCGGGAGTGCGTGTCCGGAAGCTCGACGTCGCGTGGGTCGGCCCGGGGTACCGGTACGCACTGAGCGCCTGCGACACGGCGCACGACGGCATCGAGCAGTACAGCAACGCCCGCGGGTTCGCGTGGATGGTCGAGGGCTGGGCCGGCGCGCAGCGGTGCGCCGTGCAGTGGACCGGCGACCACAGCGGTTCGCTCGACGCGATCAAGTGGCAGATCCCCGCGATCACCGGCTCCGGGAACTCCGGGATCGCCTACAGCGCGGGCGACGTGGACGGCATCTTCGGCGGCAGCGCGACGTCGTACGTGCGCGACCTGCAGTGGAAGGTGTTCAACCCGGCGTTGATGAGCATGTCCGGCTGGTCGACGCCGGCGTACAAGCAGCCCTGGGCGTACGGCGAGCCGTACACCGCGATCAACCGGAAGTACCTGAAGCTCCGCGAGCGGCTGCTGCCGTACTTCTACACATACGCCGCCGAGGCGCATCGGACCGGCGCGCCGCTGGACCGGTCGCTGGTGCTCGAGTACCCGAACGACCCTCGCGCTTGGGACGACACGACGAAGTACGAGTTCCTGGCCGGCAAGGAGTTCCTGGTCGCGCCGATGTACGACGCCGACGAGGTGAAGAACGGGATCTACCTGCCCGCCGGCCGCTGGATCGACTACTGGACCGGGCGCGTGTACCAGGGACCGACGACGGTGAACGGGTACCACGCGGCGCTGGACACGCTCCCGCTGTTCGTGAAGGCCGGCGCGGTCGTACCGATGTGGAAGCCCGGCATCAACAACGCCGTCGAGCAGAAGCCCGGCGACCCGATCAGCGTCGACATCTATCCGTCCGGCAAGTCGTCGTTCGCCCTGTACGAGGACGACCGCGTCACCCGCGCCACGAACTCGGCCACCCAGACGTTCACCGTCAACGCCCCCACCCAGGGCCGCGGCGACATCACGGTCAACATCGGCCCGAGCGTCGGCACCTACACCGGCAAGCCGACCACCAGGCCCTACGAACTGACGGTCCACACAGGCAGCGCACCCCATCGTGTCTCGCTTGATGGCAAGGCCATCAACTGGTCGTACTCGAACGGAGTCGTCCGCATCCCGACCGGATCGATCCCCACCACCCGCAACGCCGCCGTACTGATCACCGGCTCGTCGGCCGTCGGCGGACCCGATGTCACCAACACCTTCGGCACCCCCGACCTCACCACGCCGCCGCTCTGGAACGCGCCGGGCCAGCCGACCGAGGTGACTGCCTCGTTCCGCAACGGCACCGGTACGACGGTCCGCAACGTCCGGCTCGACGTCCAGGTCCCGTCCGGGTGGTCCGTCGCCGGCCCGAACACGTTCGCCACCGTCGCACCGGGGCAGAGCGTGACGACCAAGCTCCAGGTCACCCCTGGCGCGGACGTGAAACCGGCGAGCTTCACGCTCACGCTGCAGGCGTCGTACGTTGCCCAGAGCAAGAGTTATACGAACACCGCGAGCGGGACAGCGCAGTTGCCGTACGCATCGTTGTCCCAGGCAGCGAACGTCATCGGGGTCACCGACGCCTCGACGTACAAGCAGGGCAACTTCGATGGCTCCGGCAACAGCTTCAACGGCGAGGCACTCGCGGCCGCCGGATACACGCCGGGAGCAACGGTCTCCGTGCAGGGCGCGAACTTCACCTGGCCGACGGGCGCCCCCGGTTCGCCGAACCTCGTCAAGAACCAGTCCGCGCCGATCCTCGTGTCCGGCACCGGCTCGCACCTGGCGCTCCTCGGCGCCGGGGCCAGCCTGAACGCCCGCGGCACGGTCACGATCATCTACACCGACGGGTCGACCTCCGAAGGCACCTTCCAGCTCCCGAACTGGTGCTGCCAGGACCCGACCACCGGCGGCGCCAAACTCGCCGTCTCGGTGAAGGGCCGCTACACGGCGGCCGGCCTCAGCAACACGACCACGGACTACCGGGTCTTCTACACCGCCGTACCACTGGATCCCGGAAAGACCGTGAAGGCGATCAAGCTCCCCGGCGGCGGCCTCGGCTTCTTCGCCGCCGCCCTCGCCGACAAACCGTTGCCCCCAGCACCGACCGGTGAGAACTGGGTCAGCGACCTGGAGTTCCTCGACTCCACCAACGGCTGGGGCCCGGTCGAACGCGACCACAGCAACGGCGAGGACGCCGCAGGAGACGGCGGCCCGATCACCCTCGACGGCGTCCAGTACACCAAGGGCCTCGGCACCCACGCCCCGTCCTCGGTCTCGATCCGCCTCGGCGGCAACTGCACGACGTTCACCAGCAAACTCGGCATCGACGACGAAATGGAGGACCGTGGAAAGGTCACCTTCAAGGTCCTCACCGACGGCACCGCCAAGTACACCTCCGACCAACTGACCGGCACATCCCCCACGGCCACGACAACGGTCGACGTCACCAACGCCCAGACCCTCACCCTCCAGGTGACCGACGGCGGCGACGGCAACACCAGCGACCACGCCGACTGGGCCAACCCCAAACTCACCTGCAACCCGTAAGCGCGACAACCCGCCAGCCTGGGGGGCAACCCCTGAACTGGAGGGTTGCCCCCTGGAAATCTGAGGGGGCAACCCTCCAACTGAGTGGGCAACCCCTCCGGTGGGAGGATGGCGACATGTTGACGGGGATTGTGGTGGAGGGCCTGCGTACGGCGTTCGCCGGGGCGGGGTACACCGTGGACGGGGTGGCCGACCGGCTCGGGTCGCAGGCTCATGCGGCGCTCGCGCGGAACGAGACGGCTCCGGCGGTACGGCGTACCGCGTCGGGGGATGCGCTCGACACGATGGTGCGGTTGTTCTTGTTGCAGCGGGCCGTTCCGGAAACGCTGGTGGACAAGGCGTTTCCCGGGGTCGATCTGGTTGCTCTGGGCATCGTTGAGCGGAGTGGTGGGGAAATCCGGGCGCTGCTGGACGTCCGGCCGTTCGTGGAGGACGGGCGGGAGTGGTGGGTGGTTGCCGACCTGACGCCGGGGCTGGACGGGCGGCGGGAGGCGATGCGGTCCGCCTACGTGCTGGGGATCGCGCCGGCCAGTCTGAGTCTGATGCAGCTCACCGTGCCGGTGAAGGTGGAGCGGGCGTTGGACATCGGGACGGGGTGTGGGATCCAGTCGCTGCATCTTGCGGGCCGGGCGGCGAGCGTCACGGCGACGGACGTCAACCCGAGAGCGCTGCAGCTGGCGCGGGCGACGGCGGCGCTCAACCATGTCGAGCTAGACGTGCGGGACGGCAGTCTGTACGAGCCGGTGCGCGACGAGCGGTTCGACCTGATCGTGAGCAACCCGCCGTACGTGATCTCGCCACCCGGCGGCGACCTGACCTACCGGGAGACCGGGTTCACCGGGGACGCCGTCGTCGAGCAGCTCGTCCGGCAAGCGCCGGATCATCTGGCCGACGGCGGCTGGTGCCAGCTGCTGGCGAACTGGACCTGCGTACGCGGCGAGGACTGGCAGGACCGGCTCGCCGGCTGGACCGCGGACCGGGAGGCCTGGGCCGTGCAGCGCGAGCAGCTCGACACCGCGGAGTACGTCGAACTCTGGCTCCGCGACGCCGGCCTGCACGGCAGCCCGCAGTACACGACCAGGTACGACGAATGGATGCGCTACCTCGACCAGCACGACGTCGAGGCGATCGGGATGGGCTGGATCACCCTGCACAACGTCCCGGGCACGCTCGACGCGGAGGCCTGGCCGTACGAGATCGAGCGCCCGATCGGCCCGCACGTCCTGCACCGGTTCGAGCGGCGTGAAGGGCTGCCGAAGGACCTGACCGGACTCCACCTGCGGGTCGCCGACGACGTGATCCAGGAGACCACCGGCCGACCGGGCGCGGAGGATCCGGCGACGATCGTGGTGCGCAGGCAGCGCGGGATGCGCCGGGCGGAGCAGGTCGACACGGTCCTGGCCGGTTTCGTCGGCGCCTGCGACGGCGACCTGAGTACCGGGCAGATCCTCGCGGCGCTCGCCGACCTCACCGAGCGCCCGGTGGTCGACGTGCTGTCGGAGTACCTCCCGCAGGTCAGAAACCTTGTCGTGGAAGGGTTCCTGGACTACTGACGGCGACGGCGGCGCTTCTCGGCGTACATCCGGCGGTCCGCCTCGGTGAGCAGGTCCGCGACCAGCGTGCCGTCCGTACTGCTCGCCTGCCCGACGCTGAGCCGGAGCAGCGCGAACCACGGCGCCTCGGCCCGCTCGGCCTCCCGGTCCGCGGCGCTCCGGATCCGCTCGACCAGCTCCGGCGCGCCGCGCTCGTCCGGGTTGTCCAGGACCACGACGAACTCGTCGCCGCCGGCCCGGGCGACCACGTCCTCGGCGCGGCACTGTTCGGTCAGCAGCGCGCCGACCCGCCGCAGGACCTCGTCGCCGCCGGCGTGCCCGAAGCTGTCGTTGATCACCTTGAGGTTGTCGACATCGATCGCGACCACCGCGACCGAGCGGCCGGAATCCTGCGCGACCGACATCCGCTCGTCGAGCGCGCGCCGGTTCCCGACGCCGGTCAGCGGATCCTCGCGGGCGGCCCGCCATTCGGCGTCGTGCCGGATCGACAGTTCGTGGTTCGCGAGCGCGCTGCGGACGGCGTACAGACCGCGGAGCCGCTCCGCCCACCAGCCGCGGCTGATCGCCCGCGCGTACTGCAGGCCGGTCGTCGCGCCGACGTCACCGGACGCCGCGATCACCTGGACGACGGTGTGCCGGACCAGCGCCTCGACGGGCGGGTCCGACATTAACGGCAGGTCGGTTTCGGCCCGGTCCGCGGCCTCCAGCGCGTCACCGCTCCGGCCGAGCGTCAGGTACGCCTTGGCCAGGTAGGTGCCCGCGATCGCCGCCAGCTCCAGGTCGCCGAGCTTCGCGAGCTGGTCGCGGCAGTCCTTGAGGATCACCGCCGCCTCGGCCGCGTCCGCGTCGTCGTTGCTGGCCGCGAGCCACATCCGCCCGGCCATCGGCCAGTACCCGAGCAGGTCTGCCGCGAGGATCGCCTCGACCGCCTCGCCGGCCCAGCGGTGCGCGGCGCGCCGCCGTTCCAGGATCTCTTCGTCGTACGACGTGTCGCCGAGCCGCTCGAGCTCGTGCGCCCAGCGCAGGTTCGACTCGGCCAGGTTCAGCCGGGTGATGGCCGGCGACTCGGGCAGGCCGAGCGGGTCGTGGTTGCCGTCGGCGGCGACCTCGAAGTGCGGGATGCACAGCTCGTACAGCCGGAGCAGGTCGTAGGCGTACCCGAGGCCGGTGTGCCCCCAGCTCGCCAGCCCGAGGTCGCGGGTCCGGGACAGCGCGTTCTCCGCGGCGACCAGGTCGGCGACCGAGTCACCGCCCTCGCCGGTGCGGATCAGCGTGACGATCCGGAGCGCGATCGCGTTCGCCTCCCAGCCGGGCTCGTCGATCGCCCGGGCGACCCGGATACAGCCGTCGACCGCGTCCAGGGCCTCGACCGAGTCGGTGGCGTGGTGCGCCGCGACGGCCCGCACGTACTCGGCGGCGGCCCGCTCGGGGCTCGGGGCCGGGTCGAGCTCGGCGAGCAGGTCGTTGATCTCGGCCATCGCGTCGACCGCGTTGCCGGACTGTGCCCTGGTCATCGCCGCCGCGATCCGTGCCGTCACCCCCGACGTCTCCCGCACCACACCCCCCGATCTCACGCGTTCCGGTGTTTGTCCTCGTACAGCCGTTGGTCCGCCCGGCGGATCAGCTGTTCGACGCCGAGCCCTTCGGCGGTCGCCGCGTATCCGAGGCTCAGCCCGAGCCGGCGCAACCACGGCTTCTCCGTAGTGGCCGCGATCGCCCGGACCGCGACCCGGATCCGCTCGGCCAGCTGCGCGCCGCCCTTGGCGTCGGGCTGGTCGAGCACCACGAAAAACTCGTCGCCTCCCGATCGAATCACGGCATCGGTCGCGCGCGCCTGTTCTACCAGCAGATTTGCAACAACCTGCAGCAATTCGTCGCCGCTGGCGTGCCCGAAGCTGTCGTTCACGACCTTCAGGTCGTCGACGTCGATGGCCAGCAGCGTGACCGCCCGGCCGGAGTCCCGGGCCGCGGTCAGCCGTTCGTCGAGCGCCCGCCGGTTTCCCACGCCGGTCAGCGGATCCTGCCGCGCCGCGTGCCACTCGGCATCGTGCCGGGCCGGCAGATCGTGCGCGGCCAGGGCATGCCGTACGGCGTTCAGCGCCCGCTGCCGCTCCTTCCACCAGCCGCGCGCGACCGATCGCGCGTAGGCCAGCCCCGCAACGGATCCCGGCGTACCGTCGAGCGCGTCGATCTCCGAACGGGTCTGCAGGACCAGGATGTGAGTCGCTGGGTCGGCCAACGGAATCAGGTCCGCGGCGGCCCGGTCCGCGGCCGCTTTCGCCTCCTCGGCCTGGCCGTTCGCGCGCAACGCCCTGGCCAGATAGGCGCCGGCGATCGCCAGCCGCTCGGTCTCGCCGAGCTTGCTGATCTCGTCGCGGAGCTCGGTCAGCTCGGCGACCGCCTGCGCCGGGTCCTGCGCGGTGGCGGCCGCGGCCAGCCACAACCGGGCGCTGAGCTTCCAGAACTCCTGGCTCTCGTCGTCGACGATCACCCGCTCGGCCTCGCGGGCCCAGTAGGCCGCGGACGCCAGCCGCTCCGCGATCTCCGTTGTGTACAAGGGATCGCCGAGCCGCTCGAGTTCGTGTGCCCAGCGCAGATAGGTTTCCGCGAGGTTCAGCCGGTCGATCGCCAGCGACTCGGCCAGCTCGAACACGTCGTCGTCCAGCTGGGTCGCGAGCTCGTAGTGCGGGATACACAGCTCGAACAGCCGCAGTACGTCGTACGCGTACCCGAGGCCGGTGTGCGCCCAGGCGATCAGCCCGGCGTCCCTGGTCCGGGACAGCGCCGCCTCGGCCGCGACCAGGTCGTTCACGGTGTCGCCGCCGCGGCCGCTGCGGGCCAGGTTGATGATCCGGATCGGGAGCGCGTTCGCCTCCCACCCGGGCTCGTCGATCGCGCGGGCCACCTCGATCAGCGCGTCCACCGCCCGCAGCGCCTCGTCGGCGTCGCTCGCGTGGTGTGCGGTCACGCCGCGGACGTACTCCGCGGCCGCCAGCGGGTAGCTCGGCACCCCGCCCAGCTCGGCCCGGATCGCCTCGATCTCGGCCGCGGCGCTGGCCTGCCCACCGGACTGAGCCGCGGTCATCGCGGCGGCGATCCGGACGGTCAGCGGATCCCCCGCCGCCATCTCGCCATTCCCCATACCCGCCGACGGCCCTTCCCTGATCCGACACCCGCCTCTCGGGCCGGACCGCCCATTGTGACCACGCCATCGACGTCCTGTCACGGCCCGAACCCGCCAACGGCCACTTAGTGCCACACCCACCGTACTGCGTGTCGCGGCACCACCGGGTCGCGGCGAGCCGGATCAGCTGTCCATCGACCGGCCGATGGGGAGCTGGAACGCCGACGGCAGGCTGCTCGACGACGCGATCCCCGGGACCGCCACCGCGCAGCTCAGGGACTCGACCGAGCAGGTCAGGAGGTCTACCGGGTCACTCTCGGCCGAGCGGTAACCGACCGCATAGAAGACGTTGTCGCTGGACCACTGCGTCGGCACGATCAGCGTGTACCCCGGGAACTTCAACGGCAGCTGCTTGCCCGGGCCGACGTCGAACATGCGGACCTCGTCCGCTTTGTCGGTCAGCAGGTACCGGCCAGCCGGCGACAGGTTCGCACTCCAGCCGAGGAAGGTACGGGGCGCCGAGGCGTTCACGTTCGGGTCAACAGCCAGGTCGATGCCGGCCACAGCGGCCGGGTGCTCCCAGACGAGCTGGCCCCCGGCCGCGGCCTGCAGGAAGCTCGTCCGCGCGCCGGGTTTGATCAGCTCGTCGTGCCCGGTGCCGACTTCCAGCCTGCGGAGACCGTCCGAGGCCGCGAGGTACGCCGTACCGCCGTCGATCGCGACCACGTGCAGCGGCTCGGAGTTGATCGCGCCCTTGCCGGGCTTGTCAGCGGTACGGATCAGCTCGCGGCCGGCGGCCACGTCGTACAGCACGAACTCGGCCGTCGGAGCGTGCTGGTCGACCCACCCCACGATCGAACCGCCCGCGGCCAGCCGCTGAGCCTTGTCGCCACGGCCGATCGCCTTCGCCGGCTCGTGCGCACGGATCGCGTACACCACCCCGTCCGCCCCGGTCACCACGAAGCCGGCAGTGGTCTGTACGAAGGACACGATCGCGACCGGTGACTCGTACGTCGTGCCGCCGTAGTGGATGACTTTCCCGACGGCCCAGGTCGCGCGGATCTCCGCGAACGCGCCGGCCGGCTGCACCACTGGTTCCGAACTGGTGAGTTGCCGGACTGCGGTTGCTCCGCCGGCGACAGCCGCCACCGCGAGCACCGCGGCGACCGCGGTCGTGATCCGGCGCCGCCGTACCCGCCGGCGACCGTTGCCGACGATCGCGCCGAGATCCAGGTTCGGCTCGCCCGCCTCCGCGGCTTCCTCGGTGAAAGCGTCCTTGAGCAGGGTGTTCATCACAGCACCACCTCTTCGATGATCAGCGTCTGTTCCGGCCCGAGGGTGGTGCGCAGCCGGGCGAGTGCCCGGGCGCCCTGGCTCTTCACGGTGCCCTCGCTGCACCCGAGGATCCGCGCGGTCTCGGCGAGACTGAGGTCCTCGAAGTACCGCAGCACGAGCACGGCACGCTGCCGCGGCGGCAGCTTCCGGAGCTCGGCGCGCAGCCACAGCCGGGTCGTGGTGTCGTCGGTGTGCGGCAGCGGCGGTACGTCGTCCCGCGGCTTCTCGGCCCAGCCCTTCCGGCGGAACCAGCTGAACGCCGTGTTGGTGATCACCCGGCGCGTGTAGGCCTCGGCGTTCGCGGAGTCCCGCAGCCGGTGCCAGCGCATGAACGTCTTGGTCAGCGCCTCCTGCAGCAGATCCTCGGCGTACCCGCGGTCGCCGACGAGCAGGTACGCGTAGCGGAACAAAGCCCCCTGCCGCGCCACGGCGAACGCCTCGAACTCCGATTCCATGCCGAATCCCTTCGCAGCCCCGTCCCGACGCCCACCGAGACGCAGTGGGACCGCCGAAACGTTGTCAGGAGATTCGTACGCCGTCCTCGCAGAGCACGACCGAACCCTCACGGACGGCCGCGAGCGCCGCCGTCAGGCGCTCCGCGAGCATCGGTTTGCCGAGCCCATGGGCCTGCTCGAGCGTGTACAGCCCGGCGGACAGGATCTCCCCGTCGCGGAACACGAACCCGGCCACGTCGGCGTCCGCCAGCACCCCGCCGTCGAAGACGAAGATCATCCCGTCCGGCCGGCCGTCGTACCCGCGCACGTGGTCGACGACCAGCAGCCGCCCCACCGGCCGGTCCGTCCTGAGCTCCTCGTCCAGCTCCCGGACGGCCCCGGCCCACGGCGCCTCGTCGGCCTCGACGACCCCGCCCGGGATCTCCCAGTTCGGCTTGTACGACGGCTCGACCAGGAGCACCCGTCCGTCCGCGGACCGGAACAGCACCCCGGCCACCGCACGTTTGCGCGGCAGCCCCGCGGCGTATCCCCCGCTCGTCACCGGCTACCCGGCGGCTTGTTCGGTACCGGCCGCGGCGTGCAGCTGGACCGGCAGCGTGTCGACGCCGTACACCAGCGAGAAGTCCCGGAACCGGAGCTGCTCTTCCGGTACGGCGAGCGCGAGGTCGGGGAACCGGTGCGCGAGCGCGGTGAACGCGGCGCGCAGCTCCATCCGGGCCAGCTCGGCGCCGACGCAGCGGTGCATGCCGTGCCCGAACGCGAGATGCGCGGACGACACCGTGCGCTTGGGGTAGAAGTCCTCGGCGTCGTCCCCGAAGATGCCCTTGTCCCGGTCCGCGCCGGACAGCGACACCGCGACCAGGTCGCCCTTCTTCACCTGGTGCCCGAACAGCTCGTGGTCGTGCCGCGCGAACCGCGGGAACGCCACCTGGACCACGGTCAGGTACCGCAGCAGCTCCTCGACGATCACGTCGACCGCGCCCGGCTCGTTCCGGATCCGCTCGAAGTTCCGCGGGTCGCGGAGCAGCACCAGCGTGCCGAGCGCAAGCATGCTGGCCGACGTCTCGTACCCGCCGAGGAACACCCCGTCCGCGAGCCCGCCCAGCTCGACGTCGTCGATGTTGTCGCCCTTGTCGCGGATGATCGACCCGATCAGCCCGTCGCCAGGGTTCGCGCGCTGCTTGCGGACGATCTCGAACAGGAACTCGCGCGACTCCGACGCCGACCCGAACAGCCCGATCCCACCACCGGACATGTCGAACCGGGCCGGACCGAGGGCCCGAAACCGGTCCCGGTCCTGCTCCTCGACCCCGAGCAGGTCCGCGATCAGCAGGAACGGCACGTTGAACGCGAAGTCCGCGACGATGTCGGCGACCGGGCCCTTGGCGTCCATCTGGTCCAGCTGGTCGTTGACGATCTTCTCGATCGCCGGCTCCAGCCGGGCCAGCTTGCGCTTGGTGAACTCGGGAGTCAGCAGCTTGCGCAGCCGGGTGTGGTCCGGCGGGTCGGTGAACCCGAGGCCGCCGATCCCCTCGGACGGCTTGTTCGGATCGGATCCGACCAGCGGGCGGATGTCGTGGCTGTAGTCCTCCTCGTTGGAGAGCACGTACTTCGCCTCGGCATGTCCGCTCACGACCCAGATGTTCAGCCCGAACAGATGGGCCAGCTTGTGCACCGGCTCGGTCTCCCGGACGGCGGCCAGCTCGGGCACCGGATCCAGGCCGTGCCGGCGCAGCGGCATCGAGACCGAGTCGGGGAACATCCGCATCTTCGACAGGTCCAGACCGCCCTTCCGGGTGGCCCTGTTGAGGATCCGGTTGCCGACCCAACGCTTCAGGTATGTCGCAACCATGACTTCTACGCGCCCTCTCTCGACTGCGCCCCCGAACGGCTTTGTGGCTCAAAGTTAACGTCGTCAGGGACCAGATCTGATGGTGTTGGCACTACTCCGGTAGTGGCGTTGGCACCACCACGGGAGGGGGCCGTGGCGTACCAGCAGAGAACCTTGTCATGGACCGAGGTTCCACTGCCACCTGACACCACCTGTACGCCGCCCTGGACGGCGACATGCCGTGTCTCGGGGAGGATTCAGGGAAAAACCAGCCGAAAGTCGGATGCCTCAGAGCCAGTACGGCGTGAGGATCCGCAGGACGTCGGCGAGCCGGGCCTTGAGCTGCTCGCGCTGCGGGATCGGTGTGAGTTTCTTCGCATCGCCGATCCGGAGTCCGTGATCCGCGAACACGTACAGCACCCGCAAGGTCCGGACCACGTTCGTCACCTCGGGGGTGATCCCCTCGACCGGCGGGTTCGACAGCACCCGCGCCGCCGGGTCCAGCCAGTCGGTCACGTCGTTCCCGGTGAGGTCCGCCCGGGTCAGCGTCGCGGCAAGCGCGTACCCGAGCCGGTCGTCCTCCATGTCCCGGAACACGTACGACGTCGGCGTCAACAGCCGCCCGATCCCGAGCCGCAGCATCTGCACCGGCTCCACCGCCGGATGCTGCCCGAGCGCCCCGAGCAGGTCCGCCCCGTGCGCCACCGCATGCAGCCAGCCGAGCTTCTCGTCGTACCCCCGCAGGTCCCGCTCCCCGACGTACCACCGCTCGAACGGCGGCACCCACCCAGGCTCGAAGACGCCGGCCGACACGATCGAGTCCAGAATCAACGGTACGAACGTCCGCGCCTGGATCTCCGGATCCCCGAACCGCGGCACCAGCTCGTCCCCGAGCGCGCGCAACTCCGGCTCGGACAGCACCCCACGGCCGATCCAGGTCGCCAGCGTCGAGTACGCCTGCCGGTCCCGGACGACGGGATCCGGCGACCGCAACATCGCCACCAGCTCGGCCACCAACTCCGGCACCGCCCGCCCTTCGGGTACGGCGAACCCGTCCTCGCGCACCTGCGCCCAATCGGTCATGCGCGGCACGCTATGCGGTCGCCGGGGGCAAGGGAAACGGCCCGTGGTGCACCCGGTTTCCCGGATGTACCACGGGCCGTTCGCGGCCAGGACCCCTCAGCCCGGCCGGGCCCCGCGCCCCGGTCAGGGCCCCTCAACCTCCGACCGGGGTGGACTTGTCACGCGTCGCGCTTGCTGGCCGTGAAGAGGGCGATCGCCATCAGCAGCACCGCCCAGCCGGCGAAGTACAGCAGCGACATCCATGGTCCGAGCGCATAGTTGCTGGCTTCCCCGACACTGCCGGCCAGGCCACCGTCGTTGCCCTGGGCGATGAAGCTGCTGGCGTTCTGGAACGGCGACCACTTGGTCATGTCGTCGCCGACCTTCGGGATCAGGCTGAACAGCTGCTCGACCGCCAGCGGCCACAGGATCAGCAGCGCGATCGCACCGGCGGTGTGCCGGAGCAGGATCGCCACCGCGACCGCGATCACCGCGGACAGGAAGAACTCGAGCCCGCGCCCGGCGAGCATCCGCCACTCGGCGCCGGTGTTGATCGACAGGTCGGCGCCGCTGGCCAGCAGCTTGCCGATCCCCCAGCCGCCGAAGGCCGCGATCTCGCCGATCAGGCCGGCCAGGGTGGCGACCACGAGGGTCTTGCCGAGCAGCAGCTGCGCGCGCTGCGGGACGGCCTGGAAGCTGGTCCGGATGGTGCCGAAGCGGTACTCCGTGGTGACCGCGAGGGCTGCCATCACCATCATCACCATCTGGCTGATCGACGTACCGCCCTGGGTGATGAAGATCGTCGCCCGCGCCTCGTCGGCCCCCTTGAGGAACCCGGTCGCCAGCGCGGAGAGCCCGAGCGTCACCGCGGCCGCGACCACCATGCACCACCACGGCGAGCGGGTGGAGAAGAGCTTGATCCGCTCTACGTTGATGACCGACATGTCAGTTGTCCTCCTTCGGACCCGCGGCCACCTCGGCGCCGGACGGCGCGTCCAGGTGCGTGACGGCGGCGATGTCCTCCGACGCGTGGTACTCGACGGAATCGCCCGTCATCCGCATGAAGGCCTGCTCCAGCGAACCGCGCTGCAGGCTCAGCTCGTGCAGCACGATGCCGTGCACGGCGGCCGTCTCGCCGATCTGGTCGGTCTTCAGGTCGCCCTCGACGAAGAGCACCTTGCCCTCGTTCTCGACGTCCTCGATCCGGGTCTTCAGCTGCTGATCGTTCAGGATGCCGGCCAGCTGATCGAGCTGCGGCGTCCGGACCTTCACCGTCGTACCGCTGGCGCGGTCGACGAACTCCTGGGTGCTGCTCTGCGCGATCAGCTTGCCGCGGCCGATGACGACCAGTTCCTCGGCGGTCAGCGCCATCTCGGACAGCAGGTGGCTGGAGACCAGCACGGTCCGGCCCTCGTCGGCCAGCCGGTGCATGAAGGTCCGGATCCAGACGATGCCCTCCGGGTCGAGGCCGTTCACCGGCTCGTCGAAGAGCAGCACCTCCGGGTCGCCGAGCAGCGCGCCGGCGATCCCGAGCCGCTGCGACATACCCAGCGAGAAGGTACCGGCCCGCTTGTTCGCGACGCCGGCCAGGCCGACCAGGTCGACGGCCTTGTCCACCGAGGACTTCGGCAGCTTGTTCGACGCCGCCATCCAGGCCAGGTGGGCGCGCGCCGAGCGGTTCGGGTGCACCCACTTCGCGTCCAGCAGCGCGCCGACCTTGGTCAGCGGCCGCTTCAGGTCGCGGTACCGCTGGCCGTCGATCGTGACCACGCCGGACGTCGGGGTGTCGAGTCCGAGGATCATCCGCATCGTGGTGGACTTGCCGGCACCGTTCGGACCGAGGAAGCCGGTCACCTTACCGGACTTGATCTCGAAAGACAGGTTGTCAACGGCAACTGTCTCGCCGTATCGCTTGGTGAGGCCTTTTGCCTCGATCATCGCCGTACTCCTCGTTCGGTGGCGTGCGTACCGTTCCCGGGCGGTCGGGACGTGTCGTGATGACATCAGTATCGAGGTCCAGGCGGTGCAAGGCATCGGACCCCGGGCGGATCCGGTGTGTCCACCCGTGGGTTGATTCTGCCGTCACCCCGGCGGCGCCTGCCATCGGTTGAAACCCTGACCACGACCCCGACGATCCCCCATCCCGGGGGTGAACGCATCAGCCGAAAGTCGACGGCCGGGCGTACTTCAGTCCATCGGTACGCCGTACAGCACCAGGTTGTCGCTGTACCGCCGCGCCTTGTGGTCGTACGCGCCGGTACAGGTCACCAGCGCCAGCCGCGGCTTCACGGCGCCGCGGAACAGGTCGGACGGCAGCGCATCCTGCTTGTACGTCCGGCGCGCCACGATCCGGTACCAGTGCACGTCGCCGTCCCCGGCCGTCACCGCCACCTTCGCGCCGACCGGTACCCCGGACAGCGGCGCGAACACCCCGAGCCCCTGCGCCGTGTCGACGTGCCCAGCGAGCAGTACGGTGCCACCGGCAGCACCGGGCGCCGCGCCCGCGGCCCACCAGCCGACGTCGGCCGTCTTCGGCACCTGGAGCTGCCCGTCCCCACCGGTCGCGACCGGCCGGACCGTGGCCTCCAGGTACCCGGGCAGCTTGAGCTTGACCGGCGGTACGGCGGCCTCCCGCTCGGACAGCGTGGCGCTCGCGTCCGGGACCTTGCCGCTGTTCGCGGGCTGCCCGCCGAACATCATCACCAGCCCGGCGCCGAGCGCGGCGATGCCGGCCAACCGCCGGCGGAACGAGATCGACTTACCGATCAGCAGCAGCACCGCACCGAGACCGATCAGGATCAGCGCGCGCCGGGTCCGTACCTGCTGCGCGTCGGCGTGCTGCCCGCCGTCGCCGGTCGGGACCACCGGGCGCCCGGTCGCGGCCTTGCACGGCCCCGCCACCATCCGCAGGTTCATCTCGATCACGGGCTTGGCCGCGTTGGCCACGGACTCCACAGCCGGCGACGCGTTCTTCGGCAGATCGCCGTTCACCAGCGCCAGGTACTTCTGCAGCTGCTGGCGCTGCAACGCCATCCACGCGGCGTCGTACCCCGGCTTGCCGGCCTTCGCGGCGAGCGCGTCGAGCTGCTGGCGCTGGGCCAGCGACGGCACCGTCAGCAGCACGATGCTGAGCCGGGTGGCGACGTCGAGCTCCTGCGCCGCGAGCTTGCGGTGGTCGCTCTCCAGCTGCGCGCCGGCCTTCCGGACACACGACGTCTTCGCGGACGTGGTCGCCGCGTGCGCGGCCTCGATGATGGTCAGGTTGAGCTGATGCGCGGTGTTCAGGTACGTCGGATCCGGCTGCGCCGTCGCCGCGGTCGCCGGCTGCGTGGTGACCAGCAGCCCGACCAGTACGAGCAGCAGCACGGCCGGCAGTCGTCGCACCCCTACCTCCCGCAATCCGTCGTACGACGACAGTAATCGGGGCGGGTGTGCCGGGTCCAGAGAAACGGAACGGCCCGCCGGTACTGGACCGGCGGGCCGTTGCGCGGAGTTGCCTACGTCAGGCGGCTGCCTTCGCCTCCGCGGGCGTGTCGGAGATGACCGACTCGCGACGCTTGGAGACGTACACCGCGGCGGCCAGGATGATCACCGCGACGACCGCGATGACGATCCGCAGCGCGGTGTTCGGGTTGTCGCCGATCTTCGACATCCCGACGATCGCCGGGGCGATCAGCACCGAGACCAGGTTCATCACCTTGATCAGCGGGTTGATGGCCGGGCCGGCGGTGTCCTTGAACGGGTCACCGACGGTGTCACCGATGATTGTGGCCTCGTGCGCGGGCGAACCCTTGCCACCGTGGTTGCCGTCCTCGACCAGCTTCTTGGCGTTGTCCCAGGCACCACCGGAGTTGGCCAGGAAGACCGCCATCAGGGTGCCGGCGCCGATCGCACCGGCCAGGTAGCCGGCCAGCGCCGGGGCGCCGAGACCGAAGCCGACCGCGATCGGTGCGGTGAGCGCGAGCAGACCCGGAGTGGCCAGCTCCCGCAGCGAGTCCCGGGTGCAGATGTCGACGACCTTGCCGTACTCCGGCTTGCCCGTCCCCTCCATGATCCCGGGGATGTCGCGGAACTGCCGGCGGACCTCGTAGACGACCGCACCGGCGGCGCGGCCGACGGCGTTGATCGCCAGACCGGAGAACATGAACACGACCGCGGCACCGAGGATCAGGCCGACCAGCGTGCCCGGGTTGAACACCAGGGCGTCCGCCTCGAACTTCGCGTAGTTGTCGGCCAGCGCGGACCGGATCGCGTCCGTGAACGACCCGAACAGCGCGGTCGCGGCCAGTACGGCGGTCGCGATCGCGATGCCCTTGGTGATCGCCTTCGTGGTGTTGCCGACGGCGTCCAGCTCGGTCAGGATCTGGGCCGCCTCGCCGTCCACGTCACCGGACATCTCGGCGATGCCCTGCGCGTTGTCGGAGACCGGACCGAAGGTGTCCATCGCGACGATCACGCCGACCGTGGTCAGCAGACCGCAACCGGCCAGCGCGATCGCGAACAGCGCCACGATGCCGGAACCGCCGACCAGGAACGCGCCGTACACGGCCGCCGCGATCACCACGGCGGTGTAGACGGCGGACTCGAAGCCGACCGAGATACCGGACAGGATCACGGTCGCGGCACCGGTCAGCGAGGTCTTGCCGACGTCCTTGACCGGCTTGTCCTCGGTGCCGGTGAAGTAACCGGTCAGCGCCAGGATGACCGCCGCCAGCACGATGCCGATGATCACCGAGACGGTCGCGATCAGCCGCGGGTCGCCGCTGTTGTTCGCGATCGACGTACCGGCCGCGCCGGTCAGGTCCTTGAAGCTGGCCGGCAGGTAGACGAACGCCGCCACCGCACAGAGCACGGCGGAGATGACCGCGGAGATGTAGAACGCGCGGTTGATCGTGCGCAGCCCGTTCTCACCGGTCCGCGGACGGGTCAGGAAGACACCGACGACCGCGGTGACGGCGCCGATGGCCGGCACGATCAGCGGGAAGATCAGGCCCTGCTCGCCGAACGCGGCCTTGCCCAGGATCAGCGAGGCCACCAGCATCACGGCGTACGACTCGAACAGGTCGGCCGCCATACCGGCGCAGTCGCCGACGTTGTCACCGACGTTGTCGGCGATCGTCGCGGCGTTCCGCGGGTCGTCCTCGGGAATGTTCTGCTCGACCTTGCCGACCAGGTCGGCGCCGACGTCGGCAGCCTTGGTGAAGATACCGCCGCCGACCCGCATGAACATCGCGAGCATCGCGGCGCCGAAGCCGAAGCCCTCGAGCACCGTCGGGGCGTCACCTTTGAAGATCAGTACGACGAGCGCGGCGCCGAACAGGCCGAGGCCCACGGTCGCCATACCCACGGTGCCACCGGTCCGGAACGCGACCCGCATCGCCGGGTCCCGGCCCTCGTCCCGGGCGGCCGCGGCGACCCGGACGTTGGCGCGCGTCGCGAGCCACATGCCCAGGTAGCCGATCAGGGCCGAGAAGCCCGCACCGACGAGGAAGAAGACCGATCGGAAGATCTTCAGCGTGGTCTGGTTCCCGCCGTCGGTGTGCGCCGGCAGCAGGAACAGCAGCAGGAACGCGACCACGGCGAAGATCGACAGCGTCCGGAACTGCCGGTTCAGGTAGGCGGATGCGCCTTCCTGGACCGCGGCGGCGATCGTCTTCATGTTCTCGGTGCCATCGTTCGCGGCAAGCACCTGGCCCCGGAAGACCATCGCAATGGCGACCGCGAGGATCGCGATCACTCCGACGACGATCACCAGTGTGGTGTTGCTCGACGAAAGATCCACCGCTTGTGCAGCAAGCAGCGCGGACATCCGTCCTCCTTGTAGGCAACCCATCCGGGCTTGACGGCCCCCGTCTGCCGCAACCGAAGGGTTGGGGAAATACGACACAGCGCCAGGGGACTGGCGCGGTGGGTTACTCTAACGGGTTCCGAACCAGACCTGGTGACAGGGTGGTCTACGCCATACCGGGCCGAAACGGCAAGCCCCGTGCCGAAACCCGAGCGTGACCGTCACACAACGTAGTACCGGAGTTACGTTTTCGCTTGATCAGATCGCCGAGGCGACGTCCGGGTGGATGTCGAAGACCTTGGTCAGGCCGGTGATCCGGAAGATCTTCAGCAACCGTTCCTGGGTACAGACCAGGGACAGGGATCCGTCGTGGGTGCGCACCCGTTTCAGTCCGCCGACGAGCACCCCGAGACCCGTGGAGTCCAAGAACTCCACGCGTTCCAGGTCGATGACGAGATCCACGATCCCTTCGTCGACGAGCGCTGCGATCTTCTCGCGGAGCTTCGGTGCGGTGTAGACGTCGATCTCCCCCGCGACCTCGATGACGGTCCGCCCGCCCTCGGCGCGCGCGGTCAGCGACAGATCCACTTCGGCCTCCGATCCCGTGAACTGCTGCATTCAACCATGTACGGACCGTGAGTAGACCCGTTGCCGAAAACTCTTTCATCTCGGCCCGGGGAAGTCGATTCCCCTCCGGAAAAAGCCGCGTGCATCGGAACGTGCATTCTCAGCTCACACTCAGCGAGCAGCTGTCCGTGGCGGCGACTAGTCTCCCTGTATGCGTGCAGGTGGTGAGGCGGCGGTTGTCCTGAAACGGCTGGCCGCCGGGCGCGACGACCGGTTGACCCACGTCGAATCCGTCCCGCCTCGGCTCGGGCAGACCTGCGACTGGCCGCGCTGGGTCCCGGACGAGGTCCTGACCCAGCTACGCGACGCCGGCATCACGGCGCCGTGGACGCACCAGGTCGCGACGGCCGAGGCGGCGTACGCCGGGAAGCACGTGGTGGTGGCGACCGGGACGGCCTCGGGCAAGTCCCTCGGGTACCTGCTGCCCGCCTTTGCCACGTTGAGCATCGCGCAGGCCGCGTCACCGCACCGCCGGACGGCCTCGGTGCTGTACCTGTCGCCGACCAAGGCCCTGGCGCACGACCAGCTCCGGGCGGTCTCGTCGTACACCGTGCCCGGGCTGCGCGCCACGACGCTGGACGGCGACTCCGAGCGGACCGAGCGGGACTGGGCGCGCGACCACGCGACGTACGTGCTCAGTAATCCGGACATGCTGCACCGTTCGGTCCTGCCGAACCACCAACGCTGGGCGCGGTTCCTCGGCTGCCTGCAGTACGTCGTCGTCGACGAGTGCCACCACTACCGCGGGGTCTTCGGCGCTCACGTGGCCGGCGTACTGCGTCGACTGCGACGGGTGTGTGCGCAGTACGGCGCGCACCCGATCTTCATCTGCGCGTCCGCGACCGTGGCCGAGCCCGCGCTCTCCGGAGAACGCCTGACGGGGCTCCCGATGCAGGAGGTCGTTGCGGACGGCTCTCCCCGCGGCGGGGTCGCCTTTGGTCTCTGGGAGCCGCCACTGACGTCTTTACACGGTGAGAACGGTGCGCCGGTACGACGGTCCGCAACAGCCGAGGTGGCCGACCTGTTGACGGACCTGGTCGTCACAGGCGTCCGTACTGTCGCCTTTGTCCGTTCACGTCGCGGAGCCGAGGCGGTGGCGATGACGGCCCGGGAGAACCTGGCCGAGGTCGATCCTGCGCTGACCGAACAGGTGTCGGCGTACCGGGCCGGATACCTGCCGGAGGAACGCCGTCGGCTCGAGGGGATGCTGCAGAGCGGGGAGCTCACCGGTGTCGCCGCGACGAACGCTCTTGAGCTGGGCATCGACATTGCCGGTCTGGACGCAGTACTGCTGTCCGGCTGGCCCGGGACGCGCGCGTCGCTCTGGCAACAGGCAGGACGTGCCGGGCGGGCCGGTGGGGACGCGGTGGCGTTGCTGATCGCGCGGGACGACCCGCTGGACACGTACCTCGTGCGGCACCCGGCCGCGATCTTCGGACGCCCTGTCGAGGCCACGGTGTTCAACCCGGAGAACCCGTACGTCCTGGGTCCGCAGCTGTGCGCGGCAGCCCAGGAGATCCCGCTGACGACGGACGACTACGAGGTCTTCGGCAGTACTACGGAGTCCGTCATCGCCCAACTGGTCCGGCAGGGGGCACTGCGCGAGCGGCCGCACGGGTGGTTCTGGACCCGGCGGGAGCGGGCCGTCGACGCGATCGACATCCGTTCGGCCGGCGGCAAGACCGTGCAGATCGTCGAGGACCGGACCGGCCGGCTGCTCGGGACCGTCGACGGCGGCTCGGCGCACTCCTCGGTCCACGAGGGCGCCGTCTACGTCCACGCCGGCGAGTCGTACCTGGTGCGCTCGCTGGACCTCGAAGGGCACGCCGCGATCGTCGAGCAGGCATCACCGGACTACACGACCTTCGCCCGCGACGTCACCGAGATCGGCATCCTCGCCTCCGAGGAGACCTGCCACTGGGGTACGGCGGAACTGTCCCGCGGCTGGGTCCAGGTGACCAGCCAGGTGATCTCGTACCAGCGCAAGCTGATCGCGACCGGCGACGTACTCGACGAACAGCCGCTGGACCTGCCGGAGCGGACGCTGCGGACCAAGGCGGTCTGGTGGACGGTGCCCGACGGCGTCGTCGAGTCGCTCGGGCTGGCCGACGTACCGGGCGCGGCGCACGCGGCCGAGCACGCGTCGATCGGGCTGCTCCCGCTGTTCGCCACCTGCGACCGCTGGGACATCGGCGGCGTCTCCACCGCCAAGCACGCCGACACCGGCCGGCTGACGGTCTTCGTGTACGACGGCCACCCGGGCGGCGCCGGCTTCGCCGAACACGGGTACGCCGCGGCGCGCGAGTGGTTGACCGCGACACGCGATGCGATTGCACACTGTGAGTGCACGGATGGATGCCCGTCCTGCGTACAGTCGCCCAAGTGTGGGAACCAGAACAACCCACTCGACAAGAGCGGCGCGGTGGCGTTGCTCTCGGCATTACTGAGCAGTGAGCCGGCGTAGACCGGCAGAGAGGCGGGTCGCCATGGCCGTTCTCGGAATCGTCCTGATCGCGCTCGCGGTGCTGTTCGGACTCGGCGTCTCGGTGTCGTCCGGCACCGCGACCAAGCTGGAGGTCTTCGGCGTCCACTTCGGGATGTCGGTGACCACCGTCTTCTTCCTCGGCGCGATCGCCGGCGCCGCGCTGATGGCCGGGCTGTGGTTGCTGAAGAAGGGCCTCGGCCGGGATCTACGCCGTCGCAAGGAGATGCGCGACCTCCGCGCCCAGGTCACCCACGGTGACGACGCTCCGGAGCTGCCCACGGAGCGCGACGACGACGTCCCACCGGAGCTCGAGGAGAAGCCTGCCGCGGACCAGCAGCCGCAGGATCCCAGTTCGTTGCCGAAGGCATGAAGAGTAACGGGAAAGCGCTTGTATTGCTGTAACATCTCAGCAGGCTCTCGATGGCCGCTCGGCGACCCACCGAATCGATTCCGATGCCTTATGCAACGACTTTCCCTTGGCAGTTAGTTGCCATTGGCATCAAGTTTCCGGAAATCGGCATAACCTCCACGCCCGGTCCTGTGCATTACTTGTTGTGGCGTCAACGTCGCGCTGAGTCACTGCCGGCATACCGGCTCGCGCCACGGGGTCCCGACGACCTGACGCCGTGAGATAGCACGACCTCTGGAGGTTGTCTTGATCATCCGAAAGCTGTTCAGCCGCACCGGCGTTGTGGTGCTCGCGGTCAGCGTCGCCATCGCCACGGCCATACCAGCCCAGGCCGCGAACCCGGCACCCCGCGGTTCCACGGCTCCGGGCGTCACGGTGGGCGTGGCCCAGCAGATCGCCACCCGGTCCGACACCCGCTACTGCCTGACGTTCGTCGCGGCCGACAAGGTCCCGATGGCGGTCATGATGGCGTGTGCCCCGGGCAAGGAGGGCAAGACCCAGGAGTGGATCTACACCGAGTCCGGCCAGCTGCAGGTCGCGATGAGCAAGAGCGTCGGTGGCGCCCTTGCTACGACCGGAGCCTGCCTGGACAGCGGAGCGGACCTGGCGAAGGTGCCGGCCGCAGCGCCACTGCTGGTCCTGCCCTGCCGTAGCGGCGACGGGCAGAAGTGGAACTACGACGAGGGCTCCGGCACGTTCGTGAACGCGGCCAGCGGCCTCGCCCTGACCTCGCTGCTTGGCAAGGGGAAGGCCAAGCAGGCACAACCGACCGGCAGCATGAGCGTCGCAGGCACTCCGATCGAGGCCTGGGCGGGTCTCCCGGTCCCGAGCCTGGACATCCTGGGCGCCGTCCTGGCGCTGGTGAACGCGCTGCTCGCGTCACTGGGCCTGGCGCTGCCGCTGCCGATCGCAGGCGCAGCCGCCAGCCTCTTGTCGCTGTTGCGGCCACAGGTACCGATCCCGGCGCAGATGACCACGCTACCGAAGCAGATGATGCAACTGGCCCAGAGCTGATCGCACTGGCCCCCGAGCCAACGAGAAGACGGCCGGCCCCGGCAATCGTCGGGGCCGGCCGTTTCTTTTGTGTGTTCGGGCGATGCTCGGGGATCGAGTCCGGATACCCCGCTGCTTGCGCGTCAGCGGGAGCCCGGTGTCGTCACCGCCCCGGTCGTCACCACCAGCAGTAGCAACCCAGCAGTTCATCGACCAGGCAAGCAACTCCGTGGAGAAGTCTCACGTCTTTCACCTCCGATCCACTGAAGCGAACGGCAAGAATGTAGCTCCCTCGATCACCCTGTGTATCTAGGCAACTACCGGTTGCCACAGAACCTTGAGTCATCTTTAACTCTTCCGCAATCCGTGCCGTGGGATCCCGGCTTGACAGTTCGCTGTTGGTTGCGCTTGGCAAACGTTCGCCACGGGGTTGGGAAAAAGTCTTCACATAGTCGCCCGATGATGCCAATGTTTGACCGGCACGCCCCGCTGGACCACTTTGCAAGGAGCCCTGATGCGATCACTCTCGCGGTTCACGACCGCCGGCGTCCTCGGCGCCGCGGCCCTCGCCCTGCTCACCGGATGCCTGGGGTCCTCCGGCTCCGGCAGCAGCGGCGGCCAGGACGCGAACCGGAACGCCGACGCCAAGAAGGTCGAGCTGACCTTCGGCTCGAACTCGGTCAAGGGCGGCAAGAGCAGCGCCGGCGCCACCTTCATCTCCGACGTACTGATCCCGAAGTTCGTCGCCGAGCAGAAGGGCAAGGGCGTCGACGTCACCGTCAAGTTCCAGGGTGACGGCTCCGACGACGAGGTCTACAAGCAGAAGCTGTCCCTCGACCTGTCGAACAAGTCCGGACCGGACCTGTTCCAGATCGACGGCATCTGGGTCGGCGAGTTCGCCCAGGCCAACTACATCAAGCCCCTCACCGACACCGTCGGCGACGCCGCCAAGGTCAACGACTGGGACGGCTGGCAGCAGATCCCGGAAGCGGTCCAGGCCCTCGGCAGCTACAACGGCCAGCGGTACGGCGTACCCGGCGGCACCGACGGCCGGGTGCTGTACTTCAACAAGAAGCTGTTCCAGCAGGCCGGGCTGCCCGCCGACTGGCAGCCGAAGTCGTGGGACGACATCATCTCCGCGGGCCAGGCGCTGAAGAAGATCGCCGGCGTCACGCCGATCCAGATCAACGGCGGCACCGCGATGGGCGAGGCGACCACCATGCAGGGCGTGCTGCCGCTGCTGGTCGGCACCGGCACCTCGGTGAACGCCGACGGCAAGTGGCTCGGCAACACCTCGCAGCTGCGGCAGGTGCTCGACTTCTACCACCAGGTCTACTCCACGGGTCTCGGCGACCCGGTGCTGCAGAAGGAGGCCAAGGGCCGGGACAAGTCGTTCGCCGAGTTCGCCGCGAACAAGATCGGCATCCTGCTGGAGAGCGACTACTTCTGGCGCAGCGTGGTCGAACCCAAGGAGGGCGTCGCCAAGATGGCCGACCGGGACAGCGCGGTCGGCTGGGCGATGATCCCGGCGATGAAGCCGGGCGCCGGCGTGAAGGGCCAGGACTTCGTCTCGATGTCCGGCGGCGGCGCGACCGTGATCAACCCGAACACGAAATACCCGCAGCAGGCGTGGGAGTTCCTGCAGTTCATGAACTCCGCCGACATGGTGAAGGAGTCGCTGGACGGCGCGGCCAAGATCACGCAGCGGTCCGACGTGAACAGCGAAGTACTGAAGAGCGACCCGATGCTGAGCTACATCGCCGACAAGGTGCTGCCGGTCACGCAGTACCGTCCGGGCCGCGCGGAGTACCCGAAGGTCTCGGCCGCGCTGCAGCAGGCGACCGCGGACGTGATCAGCGGCAAGAGCACCGCCGACGCGGCCGCGGCGTACCAGAAGGCCGTCGAAGCGGCGGCCGGCGGCAAGGACAAGGTCACCAGTAACTGATGACTTCCGTTACCGCACCCGCGCGGGGCCGAGGCCCTGCGCGGGACGTCGCGGGGCTCGGGGTCGGCCGCGCGCTCGGGTTCATCGCACCGGCGTTGCTGCTGATCGGCGCGTTCCTGATCTTCCCCGCGCTCTGGACGATCTACATCGGCGTCACGAACTACCGGCTGACCGGCGTCGAGGCCGTGTCACCGTCGATGGTCGGGCTGTCGAACTACACCCGCGCGCTGGACGACGCGCTGTTCCACAACGCGCTGTGGCTGACGATGCTGTTCGTTCTCGGCTCCGCGATCATCGGGCAGAACGTCCTCGGCTTCACGCTGGCCTGGGTACTGCGGCGCGCCCGGCCGGCGGTCCGGCGTACCGTCGAGGCCCTGACGCTGCTCGCGTGGATCCTGCCGTCGACGGTGGTCGCGTACCTGTGGGTCGCGTTCTACGACCGCGACGGTGGGACGTTGAACAGCCTGCTGGGTACGCCGGGGACCGCCTGGCTGATCGACTACCCGATGGCGTGTCTCGTGGTCTTCAACACTTGGCGCGGTACGGCGTTCTCGATGATGCTCTACTCGTCCGCGTTGCAGGCCGTACCGCCGTCGCAGCTCGAGTCGGCGCGGATGGTCGGCGCATCGGGCTGGCAGACGCTGCGGGACGTGGTATTCCCGCACATCCGCGGGCACGTCCTCACGAACACGCTGCTGATCTCGCTGTGGACGGCGAACGACTTCTCGCCCTTCCTGCTCACCAAGGGCGGGCCGAACCACGCGTCCGAGACGGTGCCGGTCTACATCTACAACGTGGCGCTGCAGGGCGGTGAGCTCGGGTACTCGTCGGCGATCTCGTTCCTGCTGCTGCTCGCGAACCTCCTGGTCTCATTGGTCTACCTGCGGTTGCTGAGGAGGCGGTCATGACGGCTTTCGTCCTGCGCCGGATCGGCTTCTACGTCCTCATCTGCGCGATCACGCTGTTCTTCGCCGTACCGATGCTGTGGATCGCGTCGGCGCCGTTCGACGCGTCGCCCGGTCTCGGGGTGCACTGGCCGGACTGGACGCTGGAGAACTTCCGGAAGACGCTCGCGCATCCGTACGCGATGCACTCGATGGTCAACTCGCTGCTGATCTGCATCACGACCGCGGTGGCCGTCACGGCCTTCGCCGCGCTGGCGTCGTACGCGCTGTCCCGGGTACGGATCCCTGGGCGGGACGCGTTGCTGTACGGGTTGCTGCTGCTGTCGTCGGTCGTCACCGGCACGGCGGCGATGGTGCCGATCTTCGTGATGATGTTCCAGCTCGGGCTGATCGACTCCCGGTTCGGCGTCGCGCTGGTGATGACCGGCGGGTTGCTGCCGGCGGCGATCTTCATCCTGAAGGACTTCGTCGACGCGGTACCGAAGTCGTACGAGGAGTCGGCCCGGGTGTTCGGCGCGTCCACGCTGCAGATCCTGCGGGACGTCGTACTCCCGGTCGCGCGGCCCGGGCTGGCGACCATCATGGTCTGGGCGTTCGTGAACTCCTGGGGCAACTTCCTGGTGCCCTTCCTGCTCATCCGGTCGATCGACAAGCAGCCCGGTGCGGTGCTGATGCAGACCCTCACCGACGAAGGCGGCAGCGTGAACCTGCAGGTGCTGCCGGTGTTCTCGCTGCTCTTCTCGATTCCGGTCGTCGTGCTGTACCTGCTGGTGAACTCGCGTTACGGGTTCCGTTTCCATGGAGGGATCAAGAGCTGATGGCGGGCATCGACATCGAAGGCCTCGCAACCGTCTACCCGAACGGCGTCCGCGCCGTCGACGGGCTCGACCTGCAGGTTGCCGACGGCGAGTTCTTCGCCCTGCTCGGCCCGTCCGGGTGCGGCAAGACGACCTTGCTCCGGACGATCGCCGGCCTGGAGACCGCGAGCGAGGGCACGGTCCGGATCGACGCGGCCGACGTGACCCGGACGGAGCCCGGCAAGCGCGGCGTCGCGATGGTCTTCCAGGACTACGCGCTGTTCCCCCACATGAGCGTCTCCGAAAACATCACGTACCCGTTGAAGGTACGCCGGGTCGCCGCGGCCACCCGCGCGTCCGTCGCTTCTCGTACCGCCGGTGAGCTGTCCCTCGACGGGCTGCTGGAACGCAAACCCGGCCAGCTGTCCGGCGGGCAGCAGCAGCGGGTCGCGCTGGCTCGCGCGATCGCGTCCGAGGGCAAGGTGCTGCTCCTCGACGAACCGCTGTCGAACCTCGACGCGCGGTTACGGTTGGAGGCTCGGACGTTCCTGAAGAAGCTGCAGCGTGATCTGGGCATTACTACTGTGTTCGTCACGCATGACCAGGCCGAGGCTTTGGCGCTGGCCGACCGGATCGCCGTGATGGAGTCGGGGAAGCTCCGGCAACTCGGTTCGCCCCGGGAGGTGTTCGCCCGGCCGGCCAATACCTTCGTGGCCAACTTCATCGGTTCCACTCCGATGAACCTGCTGCCGGGGAAGGTGACGGCAGGCAGTTCTGCTGCTTCTGTTGCGGACGGGGTTGTCGCGGTCGCGGGCGGCTCGTTGCCTGCGACAACCTTCTCGACACCGGCGGACGCCGAGGTGACGGTCGGCATCCGGCCCGAGTACCTCACGCTCACGACCGGTGACGTCAGCGGCCCCGCCCTCCGCGGTACCGTCGTGGTCGCCGAGAACCTCGGCACCCAGTCCCTTGTCACGGTCGACTGCGACGGCACGCTCGTCGGCGTCACGGTCCCCGAAGAGGATGAGCCCGCCGCCGGCGCCGCCGTCACACTCACAGCTCCCGTCTCACGGGTGCTGCTGTACGACCGCGAATCCGGCGAACTCCTCGCCCGTCAACCCGCCACCGTCGCGTGACCTGTATCTGGAGAACTAGCTGATGGCCGTCACGTCGTACCGCCGACGCTGGACCCTCGACGACCGCGCCGAATCCGTCTGGCACTCGCTGCCCGTCGACATCCCGCCGGGCTGCCCGGGTCTGCTCGTCACGCTCACGGTCCCGCCGGTCGACGGCGCCGTCATCGACATCGGCTGCGAAGGCGCCGCCGGGTGGCGCGGTTGGTCCGGCGGCGCGCGCCGTACGTTCGCGATCACCCCCGATGCCGCCACGCCCGGCTACATCCCGGGTGAGCTCGAGCCCGGTACGTGGTCGGTCGTCCTCGGCCTGCACCGGCTGCCCGTCGAAGGCGTCGAGCTCCTCGTCGAGGCCGTCACTGGTCCCGTCGACGAGATCCCCGGCCTGGCCGAGTATGCCGAGGCTTCGGCCGCGATCGCAGTACCGCCGCGTCCACCGCGCCGTACGCTGCCCGCCTCCTCCGGGTTGAAGTGGATCGCCGGCGACTTCCACGCGCATTCGCTGCACTCCGACGGCTCCACCCCGATCGCGAACCTCGCGGCGCTCGGGGTCGCGGCCGGTCTCGACGTACTCGCCGTCACCGACCACAACACGGTCGCCCATCACGCCGAACTCCCCGCCCTCAGCGACCGCTTCGGCATCGGTCTGATCCCCGGCCAGGAAGTCACCACCGACACCGGCCACGCCAACGCGTTCGGCGACATCGGCTTCATCGACTTCCGCCGTCCCGCCGCCACCTGGGTCTCCGAGGTCGCCGCCCGCGGCGGCCTGCTCTCGATCAACCACCCCCTCGGCGGCGACTGCTCCTGGCGCCACCCGCTCCCCGAGCACCCACCGCTCGCCGAAATCTGGCACTCGTCCTGGCTCGACCACACCTGGGGCGGCCCCTTCGCCTGGTGGCAAGCCTGGGGCCTGCAGTCCACGACCCCGATCGGCGGCAGCGACTGGCACAACCCCACGTCCTTCACCCCACCCGGCACCCCTACCACCTGGATCGCCGTGGACGCCTCCGCCGAATCCCCTACCGACCTCCCCACCGCCACCCTGGAAGCCCTCCGAGCAGGCCGAACCGCGCTCTCCTGGTCTTACAACGCCCCCGTCCTCGTCCGAGCCGACGACGAACTGATCGCCCTGGGCGCCCCCAACACGCTCGTCATCTCCCCCGACGGCACCCGCCGCCCCATCGACTCGCCGGAAACCCACCTGAAAGCCACCCCCGGCCCCCACCTCCTGATCACCCACACCGGCGAACTCCTCTCCGCCTGCAGCTAACTGTTGTCAGGAGAGGGCATCCAGTTGAGACAGGAGCCAGTTGGGCCCGACGGCGGTTGCACCGGTTGGGGTCAGCCGAGCGCGAAGACCTCGGTCGGCCGTAACGACAGTGATGGTGGGGCGGGCCTCCTGCGCAGCAACTTCCTCGGTGACCGTGACGATGGTGTCGTCACCGGACCCGGACGCCAGCACCACGCGGAGGTCACCGGTATCGGGCGCGTCATCGCCTGAAGCGGCTCGCCGTGCAGCACCTTCCAGCACAACGATCACGGCAGTCTCGGGAGACTGCGCCTGGAACGCGGACAGACGAGTCAGCAGACGCCGAGCAGCACCAGCACGATCCCGCCACCACCCGTCCGGCCGCGCCCCGATCACGTTCGCGGCGTCAACGACGATGACCTGCCCCGGCTCGCTCTTCATCACCCCAGTCTGCACGCGAGTACCTGCACCCCGCGATCGGGATCAGTCGAGCAACCACCCGTTCTGCTCGGCCACCTGCACAGCATCCGATCGAGTACGAGCACCCGTCTTCCCGATCGCCGACCACAACCGCGTACGCACCACTCGCTCCGACACGTCCAGCTTCCGCGCCATCAACGACACCGATCCACCGTCCCGCGCCGCACGCAACGTGTCCGTCTCGTCCTCGTTCAACGGTGTCTCCGAGTACCGCAGGTTCTCCGCCGCGAGATTCGCGTCAACCACCCGCAATCCCAGGTGCACCCGCCGTACCGCATCAGCCAACTGCGGCGCCGGACTCCCCTTCAACGCGAACCCTTTCGCCCCGGCATCCAGCCCGCGCCGCATATGCACGGGACGCCCGTACGTGGTCAGCATGACGACCCGGCACTCCGGCATCGAGGTCCGCAGATCCGTGGTGACCGAGATGCTGTCGTTCCCCGGCCCGCCGGCATCGACCAGCGCGACGTTCGCCCGATGCCGCTTCGCGGCACCCACGACATCGTCGGAACGGTTGAGCTCGGCAACGATCTCCAGATCGCGCTCACGCTCCAGACCGCTACGAAGCAGGCCTCGGCTGAGGATCTGGTCATCGACCAGCAGCAGCCGAATCGTGTCGGGCAAAACGAGCCTCCGAGATAACCGTCCGGACGCCGGGGAAGTACGTCCGGAAATGAGCAGTACTCGGTTCCCGATGATGGAACGCTGCCGCATACGCCGTCCACATCAACGCGGCATCTCTACCAGATTGCGACCAGATCGCGACCACACCAGAACCCACTGCAACATTTGCCTGACACCACAACCTCACACCGGCCCCGCCCGCGCCCATCCCACCAGCGTCACCCGCCCCACCCGAAGATCCACCTCCACCGAAACCTGAACGCTGACCACCCCACCAACAACCTCACACCCCACCAACCGAGCCCCATTCCCCCCAGCCACCCGCCCCGCCACTCTGCAGGCCTCACTCCCCGGCGCGACTGCACCTGCCCGTCCTGAGCTACTGAGCAGGTAGCTGCCCCGCCGAGCATCTCCAACGGATGGCGTGGTCAGCACCTGAGCAGCACTGAGAGCAGCCAGATCCGCCGCCGCGCTCACCTTGTGACGCGCAGTCGAGATCGCCGACCAGAGAATCACCGCCGCAAACACCGCGAACAGCAGCACGCCGCAGAACAACACCTGAAGCGTCGCGCTCCCCCGCTCCGACCGCTTCGCACCACAACGAAGCCCACCACCTCGAGCCGCCCTACGCCGCCGGTTGTCTGGGCAAGTCATGGTGTGCCTGGCTCGGATTGAAGGATGGCCGTCGCCGCGAGCTCAGTGGGGGTGATGAACGTGAGGAGCGGCGGACTGTGAGCAGGTTTGACGGCGACAGTCACATGAATGTCAGCCCCCTCGCGAGTAATGGTGACCGTCCCGCTAGGGACCGTACGGTGACCAATCGCCTGTGCAGTCTCAACGGACTCCCCACGGGCAACCGCGCGAGCCACGTCCCGAGCAGCGTCGATGCACCGGATGTTCATCACAACCAACCCAATGGACCAAATCCCCAACAACAACAGGCCCACCAGGACCGGAAGCACCAGCGCCATCTCAGCGGTAACAGCTCCACGCTCCCGCCAACTCGTCCGCAGCCCGCCCCGGGCCACTCTCCTACCGACCACTTTCCGCCCCCTCACCCCGCTCCGCCGCCGACTGCGCCCACCGACGGACAGCAGACTCGTCCCCGGACCGCACGACCGAGACAGCTTGCGGTCGACGGCGTTGGCACGGCCAGCTCGGGACGTTCGCCGCCTGGTAACTCTTCGGGCTGAGGTGGGAGACAACGGAGCGAGGTACGTCTGGAATCTCATAGGACTCCTAACGGAGCGCGGTACGTCTGGCATCTCATAGGACTCCTTAGGTGGCGGCCGACCGCGGAGGGGACGCGGCCAGCCGCCGGTTCAAGGGCGAACTGAACAGCTCGAACAAGGCACGACAAACCCGGCCTCCCGCCACATACCCTCGGGCTTGTGAAGGCCTCTCGGGCTTGTGGAGACTTCCCGGGCTCGTGGAGACCCCTCGGGCTCGTGGAGACCCCTCGGGCTCGTGGAGACCCGCGGACTTGCGGAGACCCATCCGACTTGGGAGCCCCCTCGGACTTGTGGTGGCCCTCGGGCTTTGTGAAGACCACTCGGGCTTGTGGTGGCGCCGATGCAGTAGCTGCGTCTGACGCGGTCGCCGGTGGCGTGACGCTCGCCGCCGCGAGTGTCGCGGGTGCGCCTCCCGATCGGTGGCAGGTGGTGCGCTAGAGGTGGACGCCTTCTACACCAGCGATCTTCAGACCGAAGTTCACGATCGACTTGAGGACGGCCTGCATCGCAGGAGACCTGAGAAGGGCAACCATCGCCCCGCCGAATCCGCAGACGCCGACGATCAGTACGGCGTACTCGGCGGTTATCGCGCCTCGGTCCGGGCACGATCTGCGACGCCGAATCGCCTTGCTCTTAAGGCGAACGAGCATACTCGAAACTAGATCAACGACCGGCGGTCGCATCGCGGGGCGGGTCGGCACAGGGCGGCCAGCAGCCGGGTGAACGGCGGCCGTCCGGGTGGCGGTCGGTAGGGCGACCGCCGGTTGGACAGCCGTTCCGTGACCAGTCATCGGTTGCACAGAAGCCCCGTGAACAACCGTCCGCTGCACGGCAGTCCCGCGAACGGTCATCGGTTGCACAGCTGTCGGTTGCACAGCCGTCGCGGGGACGGCTGCCGGCTGGACGGCGGGCGAGTGGGAGCCGGTCAGAGGGTTGGTGAGCTCGGGCGTCGGAGGGTGGGAGTCGGTGGTAGGTAGTTGTGCGGTTGGCATGCGGGGCTCCTCGGGGGAGGGAGTTTGGTGGGTTGATTGGAGGATGCCGTTGATGAGGTGCCTTGTTTGGAAGGGGTTTGGGGGTTGTGGATAAGTCAGGGGCAGGTGGTTAGGGACGAAGGAGGAAGGGGATCAGTGCGTCGGCGATGGTGGGGACTATGGAGAGGAGGACGAAGGCGGGGAGGAAGCAGAGGCCTAGGGGGAGGGTGGCTCGGGATTCGGCGGCGCGGGCTTGTTGGTCGGCGGTGTGGTGGTTGGCTCGGCGGGTTTCGTCGGAGAGGTGTTCGAGGGTCTTGGAGAGAGGGGCTCCGGAGCGGAGGGAGCGGGAGATGGCTCGGGACATGGGGGCGCAGGAAGGTTCGGAGCTGAGGTGGGACCAGGCGGTTGTTGGGTCGGCACCTAGGGCTAGGTGGTGGGAGATCTTGGTGAAGATGTCCGCTAGGGGTCCGGGGAGGGCTTCGGCTACCAGGGAGAGGGCTTGTTGGGGTGGGCGGCCGGCTCTCAAGGATGCGGTTAGGAGGTCGAGGGCCAGGGGGAGGTCTCGGGAGATTTGGAGGTTGCGTTGTCTAGTGGATGCGGGTTCTAGGCGGGAGAGGGCTTTGGGGATGGCGTAGTAGGCGATGGCGGCTGGGACGAGGCCCCAGGGGAAGCCGACGAGGGTGAGGGCACCTAGGGCGGCGGCGATCGCGGACAGGCGGTGGGTGTGGGGAGGGCGTGGGGTGGTGCTCTGTCGGGGTTTGGTCAGTCGGCGGAGGTCGGGGCGGGGTGGGATGAACAGGTAGGTGCTAAGGGCAACGGTTGCTGCTGCGGCTAGGGCTTGGGGCATGTGGGTCTCGTTGGGCAATTCGGACGCGCTGGTTCTGGTATCTGGGAACGACGGGCGTCGAGTGGTGTGCCGGTGTGGGAGTCGCGGGGGCGGCGAGCGGTGTGCCGGGCATTCGCGCGAGGACACGCGTGGCGGCGCTGGGCGCAAACGAGTGGCCGCTCCGCGGTTCGTAGGTGGATGGATCCGTGGGCCGTGGGTGATCTGAGTGCCGTGGGTGATTTGGCGGCCGGTGACAGGCGGTGATGGGCGCGGTGGTACGGGTACGGGTACGGGTGCGGGGCGCGGGTGCGGGTGCGGGTGCGGGTGCGGGGCACGGTGGCGCGGGGCGCGGGTGCGGGAGGGTGGTGCGGTGGCTGGTGGTTCGATGGTGCGGATGGGTGGGGAGGGTGGTCAGCCGGGGGATCGGCTGGGGACATGGGTGGTCGGCCAGGGCTGGGGTACTTAGGGGGCAGGCTCGGGTGGGTTGGGCCTGGGGGTTAGGGGTTAGGGGTTTGGGGGTTAGGGGTTTGGGGGTTAGGGGTTTGGGGTGGATAGGTGGGTGGTCCAGTGGAGGCCTGTGGTGGTTAGGAGGAGGCCTGTGGCTAGGCAGGCGTAGCCAGGTGGGGTGGTGGTTAGGAAGGTGAGGGGGTGGGCGCCTAGGGCGTAGCCGAGGGCTATGCCGGCGGTGGGGAGGGTGGCCAGGATTCGGGCGGTGGAGCGGGCGGTGGCGAGGCTGGCTTCGGTTTGGCGGTGGATTGCTTCGTCGGCTCGGAGGGAGTTGGCGAGGCGTTCGGTGAGGGTGGCGAAGGTGGCGCCGGATTGTTCGGTGACGCGCCAGGCGGCTGCCAGGGCGCGGAGGCTGGTGGCGCCGGGGGTTGTTGCGGCTTTGGTGAGGGCGGTGGGGACGTCGGCGCCTAGTTGAGCGGCGGCGTGGGCTGGGCGGAAGTCGGGGCTGATGGAAGCGGCGCCTCCGAGGGCGGCTAATGGTGGGCGGCCGGCTGTTAGGTCGGCGGACAGGATGTCGAGGGCTTCGATGATCGTGGCTCGGCGGGTGGCGATGGTCTTTTGGCGGTGGTGGTGGGCTCGTTGGTTGGCGGCCAGGAGGAGGACGGCTGTGATGGCGAGGGTGGAGACGAGGGCTTGGGTGCTGATGAGGGCTGCGGCTGCTGGTGGAAGGGCCAGCCAGGCGCGGGTTGGGCGGCGGCCGAGGTGGCGGCTGAGTGGGATGAGGCGTCGGACGGTGGGGTGAGGGCTGTTGGACGGGTGTTGGTTGGTGGGTTGAGGAGGGGCGGGGTGGGGGTCTAGGAGTTGGTGTCGTAGGTGGTGGAGAGGGGTGGGTCTGGGGTGGGTGGGGGTTAGGCGGTGGAGGCCGGGGCTGCGGGGTGGGAGGGCGAGGGTGGTGGTGAGGAGGGTTAGGAGGGCGGGGAGGAGGGGGGTCGTCATGGGGTGGTGAAGAGGTGGGCGGCGGGGTGGAGGGTGTGGGTGTTGTCGGGGTGGAAGGTGATGGCCGGCTGGGTGGTGAGGGGGTGGTTGAGGGGCTTGGTGAGGGTGTGGATCTCGGCTATTCGGCGGTGGCCGGTGGGGGAGCGGGTCAGGTGGATGACGGCGTGGAGGGCTGAGGCGGCTTGGCTGTGGATGGCTGGTTGGGTGAGGCCGGCGAGGGCGCCCAGGGCTTCGAGGCGGGCGGGGACGTCGGCGGCGGAGTTGGCGTGGATGGTGCCGCAGCCGCCTTCGTGGCCGGTGTTGAGGGCGGTCAGGAGGTCTACGACTTCGGGGCCGCGGACCTCGCCGACGACCAGGCGGTCGGGGCGCATGCGGAGGGCTTGGCGGACCAGGTCGCGGAGGGAGATCTCGCCGGCGCCTTCGACGTTCGGTGGGCGGGCTTCGAGGCGCACGACGTGCGGATGGTCCGGGCGGAGCTCGTTGGCGTCCTCGACGAGGACGATGCGTTCGGCGGGATTCGTCAACGACAGCAGGGAATTGAGGAGCGTGGTCTTGCCTGTGCCGGTACCGCCGCTGATCAGGAACGCGACGCGGGAGTCGAGCAGGTCGTGGAGAATCGCGGCGCCGGCTGGGGGTAGGGCACCGGCGGCGATCAGGTCGTCGAGGGTGAAGACCTTGCGGGACGGGATGCGCAGGGACAGGCAGGTGCCGGGGGCGGCGATCGGGGCGAGGACCGCGTGGAAGCGGGTGCCGTCGGCCAGGCGGACGTCGACGTACGGCGTGGAGTCGTCGAGGCGACGGCCGGCCGCGGCGGCCAGGCGGGTGGCCAGGCGGCGGAGGGCCTGTTCGTCGCCGGTGCGGATCGCGACGAACTCGAGGCCGCGGCCGCGGTCGATGTAGACCTCGTCGGGGCCGTTCACCAGGATGTCGGTGACGCCGGGCTCGGCGAGCAGGCTGTCGAGCGGGCCGGCGCCGAGGGCCTCGCGGCGGAGGGCAGTGACGACCGCGAGGACCATCGCGTCGCCGCAGATCGTGCCGTCGGCGCGGAGCGCTGCCGCGACGTGGACGGGTGTCGGTGCGGCCCCGGTGATCGCAAGGGTGCCGCGAACGCGGTCGAGTAGTCCGTCGGGGACGGCGGTGACGGTCATCGGGGCTCCAGGGAGACGAGGTCGAAGAGGTCGAGGATCTCGGTGGCGGCGCGGCTCAGCGGGCTTCGGCGGTGCGGAGCGAAGCGGCCTTCGTCCATCGCCGCGGGGACCTTCGGGTCGATGCCGACTCTGGTTGCCAAGGGCAAGCAGAGGTGGGCGGCGACGTCGGCGGGCGCGAGGCCGGGCCGGGAGTCGCGGGCGACGACGCGGAGGTCTCCGGCGACGGATCGGAGCGGGCCGGACAGGCGTTTGGCGGCTGCCACCGAGCGGACGTCGCACGGGACCACGAGCAGGGTCGCGGTCGAGCGGATGAAGCCTTCTTCGACGGCTGGATCGGCGCGCCGGGGCAGGTCGAGAACGACCAGGTCGGTGCTGCGCTGGGCGGCGCCGATCACCGAACCCATCGTGTCCGGCGGCAGGACCGTGACGTCGGACTGGTCCCAGGACAGCACCGTCAGGCGGTCGACCGACGGCAGGGCGGAACGGAGCGCGGCGGCACTCACCCGGCCGGAGGCGTTCAGCAGCTTGGGCCAGCGGTCGCCGGGATCGCGCTCGATGCCGAGGGCAAGCTCGATACCGCCGCCGAGCGGATCGCCGTCGATCAGCATGGTCCGGAACCCGCGCCGGTTGCCGAGCACCGCGACCGCCGCGGCGAGCGTCGTCGAGCCCGCTCCCCCGCAGCCGCCGACGAAGGCGAGCGTCATTGCGGCGCAGGTGGTGCCGTCGAGGGCGTCAGCGAGTTTGCCGGCCAGCAGTGGCTCGTCGGCAGGTAGTCGGCAGACCAGGTCGGCGCCGATGTCGAAGGCGGAACGGTAGAGGTCGTCGCCGTCCGCGGCCGAGCCGACCACGATCACACCCGCGCGGTGGGCGGGTTGGAGACGCGCGAGCGGCTCGGCGAGGTCGCGGCCGATCACGACCAGCGAACCCGACTGCCAGTCACGGCGGAGGTCAGAGAGATTGTGCTCGAGCTGAGGCGTGACGGAGGCGGCCGCGGCGAGCCGCAGGAAGTCCTCGAGCAGGGCCTCGTCGGTAGTTGCCATTAGCACCGAATGGGGTGGTGGGTTGGTGTCCATGCCTAGAACATGCCGTTGTTCGGGGGTGTGCGGACACGGCATCGGATCCCTGTGGACAAAGGGTTGTCGGGTTTCCGTCAGCAGCGGGAACCCGCCACGACGAGGCGGAGACCAACCCGCCCCGAACGGTTACCGTTCCTTTCGAAGCGTCTTTAACTAAATTTCACCGGACCGCTTCCGTCCCCATCGCTCCGGAGGAACCAGATGAGTCGATTGCGCACGCTCGCAGCCACCGCCGCCGTCGCGGCCACCGCCCTGATCACCGCCGCCGGCGTCTCTCTCGCGACCCCGGACGCCACCGCGGCCAACGCGGCCACCGCAGCGCCCCAGGCGACCAGCGGTGGCATCAAGACGGCGTACTTCACCCAGTGGGGGATCTACGCCAACGCCTTCTACCCGAAGAACCTGGTCACCACCGGTGCCGCAGGCAAGCTGGACATCCTGAACTACGCCTTCGCGAACATCGACCCGACCAGCCACACCTGCTTCATGGCCAACAAGGCCGCGTCCCAGGACGAGAGCAACCCGAACGCCGGCGACGGCGCGGGTGACGCGTTCGCCGACTACGGCAAGTCGTACGGCGCGGACATCAGCGTCGACGGCGTCGGCGACGTCTGGAACCAGCCGATCCAGGGGAACTTCAACCAGCTCAAGAAGCTCAAGGCGAAGTACCCGAACCTGAAGATCCTGATCTCGATCGGCGGCTGGACGTACTCGAAGTACTTCTCCGACGCGGCCGCCACCGACGCCTCGCGCAAGGCCTTCGTCAGCTCGTGCGTGAACATGTTTCTCAAGGGCGACCTGCCGGTCATCGACGGCTTCGGCGGCGCGGGCTCCGCGGCCGGCATCTTCGACGGTGTCGACCTCGACTGGGAGTACCCGGGCTCGCCGAACGGCCATGTCGGCAACCACTACAGCGCCGCCGACAAGCAGAACTTCACGCTGCTTCTGGCCGAGTTCCGCGCGCAGCTCGACGCGTACGGCGGTCAGACCGGGAAGAAGTACTACCTGACCGCCGCCACCCCGGCCGGTCAGGACAAGATCGCGAACATCGAGACGAACAAGGTCGGGCAGTACCTCGACTACAACAACGTGATGACGTACGACATGCACGGCGGCTGGGAGGCCACCGGGCCGACGAACTTCCAGGACCCGTTGTACACGGCGCCGAACGACCCGAGCAGTCCGATCCCGCCGGGGCAGGGCAAGTACTCCGTCGACTCGGCGGTGAAGGCGTGGACGACCGGCGACTCGGCGTACGGCATCCCGGGCGGGTTCCCGGCGAACAAGCTGAGCATCGGATATCCCTTCTACTACAGGGGATGGAAGGGCGTTCCGGCGACCGACAACGGCAAGTACCAGACGGCGACCGGGCCGGCCGACGGGCATGCGCTGAGCGGTAACGTGCCAGGCGTCTCGTTCTACAAGGAGCTGACCGGCTTCGTCGACAACCCGTCCGCGACGCACTTCGACGACGCCACGCAGTCGAGCTGGTTCTTCAGCAACGGCACGTTCTGGTCCGGAGACAACGCCCAGTCGATCAAGGCGAAGGCCGACTACCAGCACTGCAACGGGCTGGCCGGCGCGATGATGTACTCGCTCGAGGCGCTGGACTCGGGCGTCACGCTCTTCAACAACGTGGTCGACTCCGTCAACGCGAGCACCGCAGGATGCAGTGGCCCGCCGACGACGACTCCCCCGACGACACCGCCGACCACCCCGCCCACAACACCGCCCGCTACCCCGCCGACCACGCCGCCCACCACTCCTCCGGGCCAGGCGTCGCCGTGGGCGCCGAACACGGCGTACGCGGCCGGTGCGCTCGTCACCTACAACGGTGTCACCTACAAGTGCATCCAGAGTCACACCTCCCTGACCGGCTGGGAGCCGCCGAACGTCCCCGCTCTCTGGGGCCGGGTCTGATCACGCACCGCCCACTGATCGGAGCATCATGAAACGCATCTCTCTGGCGATAGCAGCCATCACCGCGGTAGTAGTCGCACTGCTGACCGCACAGGCGGCCAGTGCGGCAGGAATCACTGCCAGCTTCACGAAAGTGTCCGACTGGGGCAGTGGCTTCGAGGGGAAGGTAACGGTCACCAACGGCACCACCAGCTCACTCAGCACCTGGTCGGTCGCGTTGGACTTCCCATCCGGCTACAGCGTCACCAGCACCTGGGACGCCAACCACAGCAGCAGCGGCCAGACGCACACGTTCACCCCGCCGAGCTGGGCCGGTCCGCTCGCCCCTGGCGCGACCGTCTCGTTCGGCTTCAACGGCAGCCCCGGCAACTTCGCCGGCATCGCCTCCTGCCGGTTGAACAGCGGCTCCTGCTCAGGAGGCGGTGGCGGTACGGCCCCCGGCGCACCCAGTGGCCTGTCCGGTACGGCGTCCGCGTCGTCGGTCAGCCTGACGTGGTCCGCCGCGTCCGGTGCCACCAGCTACAACGTCTACCGCAACGGTACGAAGGTCGGCAGCCCCGCCGGTACGTCGTACACCGACTCCGGCCTGTCCGCGAGCACCGCGTACAGCTACCAGGTCAGTGCGTCGAACAGCGCCGGTGAAGGACCGAAGAGCAGCAGCATCTCCGTCACGACCGGCACCAGCGGCGGCAACACCGGCACCAAGCAGGCCGCGCCGTACCTGTACGTCGGCTGGGGCGACCCGCCGAACCCGGCGACCGTAATGAACGCGACCGGCATCAAGTGGTTCACCATGGCGTTCGTGAACTCGTCCGGCGGCTGTAACCCGGCCTGGGACGGCAGCCGTCCGCTGCAGGGCGGCGCGGACGCCAGCACGATCGCCGCGATCCGGGCGGCCGGCGGGGACGTCGTACCGTCGTTCGGCGGCTGGAGTGGCAACAAGCTCGGCCCGAACTGCGGTACGCCGGAAGCGCTCGCCGGCGCGTACCAGCAGGTGATCAACGCGTACGGCCTGAAGGCGATCGACATCGACATCGAGAACTCCGACGAGTTCGAGAACGAGGCAGTGCAGGACCGGATCCTGAACGCGCTGAAGATCGTCAAGCAGAACAATCCGGGTATCGAGACGATCGTCACCTTCGGTACGTCGACGACCGGGCCGAACTACTACGGCAACCGGCTGATCGACCGCTCGAAGGAGCTCGGCGCGAACATCGACGTGTTCACGCTGATGCCGTTCGACTTCGGCAGCTCGAACATCTACAACGACACGGTCGGCGCGTCCCAGGGCCTGAACAACAAGCTGAAGGCGACCTTCGGCTGGTCCACCGCGGAGGCGTACGCGCACCAGGGCATCTCCGGGATGAACGGTCTGTCCGACCAGCAGGAGATGACCAGTACGGCGACCTGGCAGAACATCACCAACTGGGCGAAGAGCAACGGGCTCGGGCGGTTGGCGTTCTGGTCGGTGAACCGGGACCGCGGGTGTGCCGGTGGCGGGGTCGTGTCGAACTGCAGTGGCATTGCCCAGGGTGACTGGGACTTCACGCGGATTACTGCGGGCTTCTAAAAGAGCAGATGGGTCTGGTCGTCTCAGCCGGATTTGATGGCTGAGACGATCAGGCCGTTGCGGGCGTTCTGGCCGAGCGGCCTCGACGGGTGCAGGCCGTCGCGGAGCAGCCGGGACAGCCGGTTCGGGCTGGAGGCCAGGTGCTCGGCCCAGTGCACGATCCGCAGGTTGTCGTGCCGCCGGGCGCCCTCGGCGAGCTGCAGGTTGATCCAGGCGCTGTTGCGTTGGTCGGCGACCTTGACGTCGGGGCCGAGCGCCGTACGGGCCGCCTGGATGTTCACCCAGTACACGGTCCGCTCGTCGCCGACGATCTGCATGGTCCGCTCGATCTGGGCGGCGACCGCGGGCGGCACGAAGATGTCGTTGGAGCCGACCGACATCACGATCCGGTGCGGCAGGCCGTACTGCTCCGACCAGGCCTCGAGCGCGTCCACGGCGGGCGTGACCGGGCGCCCGGCCCAACTGTGGACGGCCATGTTGATCCCGAGCTGCGCCAGTTGCCGGGCCAGTGCCGGGCCGTCCTGCACACCGATGCTGTCGCCGAACATGAAGACGCCGTCGGTCTCCCGCGTCCGGCGGATCTGGGCCTCGTTCGAGATCGCCTTGGCGAAGCCCTCCCAGGCGCTGAGCACGCCGGAGCCGTACGCTCCCGGAGAGAAGTTCGCAGTGGCCTCGGCCGTGCTCGCCGCAACCGTCGACGCAGCCGCCGCGGTCCCCGCGGCGAACAGCATCCGGCGACTTGGCCGGAACCCACTCAGGCGCTTCCTCACGCAGGCAAGGGTGCGGCGGAAAGCCCTCTCTCTGCAAGTCGACACCGGGAAAATCGGACGAACGCTACGGAAGTCGCTGTTCCGGCAGTCAACTGGTCGTCACCGGCCGGGACCGCACGAACGCGCGGAACCGCTCCGCCGCCGGCGTCAGCGGCGTACTCAGCCGCCACGACATCCCGATCTCGCGCTGCGCCCGGACCCCGGCCAGCGGAACGGGTACGGCGCCACTGTCGTTCCCGCGGACCGCGCCGGCCGGGAGGATCGCCACGCCGAGGCCGGCGCCGACCAGGCTGTCGATCGTCGCGAGGTCGGTCGCCTCGAACGCGAGCTGCGGGCTGAACCCGGCCTCCCGGCACAACCGGTCCGTCACCCGCCGGAACCCGAACCCGGGCTGCAACCCGACGAACGCCTCGTCACGCGCCGCCTCCAGCTCGACGCGGCGCCGGGAGGCGAGCGTGTGACCGGGTGGTACGTGCAGCAGCAGCCGCTGCCGCTCCAGGAGATGCCAGCCGAACCGCGACGGATCCGGCCGCGGCGCGATGATCGCAATCTCGGCCTCCCCGCTCTCCAGGTCCTGCACGATGTCGTGCGCCGGCTCCTGCCGCAGCTCGAACTCGACATGCGGCGCCGCCGCCCGGAACGCCTTGAGCAGGTCCGGCATCAGGCTGGTCGCCACCGAGTGCAGGAACGCCAGCCGGACCGTCCCCGACTCCGGGTCGAGCAGCGCGTCGATCCGGCGCCGCGCGGTGTCGACGGCCAGCACCCCGGCCCGCGCCGCCTCCAGCACCAGCCGCCCGTACGGATTCAGCCGTACGCCGCGGCGCTCCCGCTCGAACAGCGGCACCCCGAACGCCCGCTCGACGCGCTGCAGCGACCGGCTCAGATTCGGCTGGCTGGTACCGAGTGCGGCCGCCGCCTCGGTGAGGTGCTCGGTCTCCGCGAGCACCACGAACCACCGCAGATCCTCGACATGCATACCGAAAGCGTATCGACTCTCGCCGATATCGACATTTTACGTATCGCTCGAACAGTGCGACCGTCGAAGACATGCACCAGTCCGTCGCACCCCAGACCGGGTATCTGCCTGGCGACCCGGAGTACCGCAAGCTCTCGGTCGCGCTGTTCGCGGCAGGTCTCGCGACGTTCGCACTGCTCTACAGCACCCAGCCGCTGCTGCCCGAGCTCGTGACGGCGTTCCACGTCTCCCCGAGCCAGAGCGCGTTCAGCGTGTCGTTCGCCACGTTCGGTCTCGGGCTGGCGCTGCTGGTCGCCGGCCCGGCGTCGGAGGTCCTGGGCCGCACCAACCTGATGCGCTGGTCGGTCGCCGCCACGTCCGTGTTCGCCCTGCTCAGCGCCTTCGCCCCGAGCTGGCACCTTCTCCTGGCCCTTCGCGCTCTCCAGGGGATCGCAATGGCCGGCCTCCCGGCGGTAGCCATGGCCTACCTGCGCGAGGAGGTGCACAAGGACAGCCACGCCCGTGCCAGCGGCCTCTACATAGCCGGTACGGCGGTTGGCGGTATGGCGGGTCGCCTGATCGCAGGCGGGTTGTCGGACATCGGCGGGTGGCGCTTCGCGACCGGCGGGATCGCCCTGGTCGGCGTACTGTGCGCGGCCGTCGTATGGCTGCTGCTACCTGCATCACGCAACTTCCACCCCAGCCCGGCTCGCTTGTTCTCCGGCAAGGTCTTCCGGGACCCCGCGCTGCTCGCGCTGTACGGGATCGCCGCGACGGCTGTAGGCGCGTTCGTAGCGGTCTACAACGGCGCAGTCTTCCGGCTGTCCGGTTCGCCCTACCTGTTGAGTGCTGGCGCAGCGGGGCTGGTGTTCTGTGTGTATCTGCTCGGGTCGGCCGGATCGGCAACCGCAGGGACATTGGCCGACCGCTATGGTCGGCGCAAAGTGGTTCCGATCGGCTGTCTGATCACGCTGGCCGGTGTCGCGATCACTCTGGCCGCCCCGCTGCCGTTCATCGTGCTGGGGCTGGCCGTGATGACGGCAGGGTTCTTCGCGGTGCACGGGGTCGCCAGCGGCTGGGTACCGGCGCGTGCGCACGCCAGCGGCGTCGGAACGGGTCAGGCATCGAGCATGTACCTGTTCTCGTTCTACCTGGGCTCCTCCGTCTTCGGAGGACTTGCCGGTACGGCGTGGAGCCGGGCGCAGTGGACCGGGGTCGCGGCCGAGGCCGGTGCGCTGTTCGTGGTCACGCTGATCCTCGCGCTGCTGCTGAAGAACGTTCCCAGCCGGGTGCAAAACTAGCCGGGTGACGAAGGCGACGGATGCTGCAGACCAACTGGGACTCAGCTACGAGGTGACCAGGCACGGCCGTGTGAACTCGCTGGAGGAGGCCGCTGCCGCCCGTGGCATCGAGCCGGCCCGGCTGATCAAGACGATCGTCGTACGGCTCTCGGACGACGACTACCGGTTCGTCCTGGTGCCGGGCGACCGCGAGATCGCGTGGCCGAAGCTGCGCGCGCTGCTCGGGGTCAACCGGATCTCGATGCCGGACAAGGACACGGCGTACGACGTCACCGGGTATGTCCGCGGGACGATCACGCCGCTGGGCAGCACGCACGACTGGCCAGTGATCGCGGACGAGCGGATCACCGGCACGATCTCGATCGGCGGCGGCGACCACGGCGTAGGCATCACAGTGGACACCCAGGCGCTCACGAAGGCCCTGGGCGCCACCGTGGCCGACGTTACCGACTAGACGAGCAGACCCTGCTGGCCGGCGCGTAGGCCGGCCTGGAAACGGGTCGTGGCGTCCAAAGCCCTCAGGATGCGCTGCATACGGCGTTCCACTGTTCGCTGAGCCACACCGAGCCGACGGGCGATGGCTTGGTCCGTGAGACCGGCAGCCGCCAACGACAAGAGCTGCTGGTCGTCCGACGTCAGCGGGCCCTCGGACACCGTTGGAGTCAAAGGACTGGCCTGCTGCCACAAGAGGTCGAAGAGACGGAGCAGTGCGTCCAAGAGACTCGACGGGCCGAGCTCCACGACCATGTCCGCACCGGTCGGCAGCAGGGCGAGACGGCGGTCCACAACGACCAGCTTGAGCGGGACGTCCCGCAGCATCCGGCAGCACCCGGACGACCGCGCCGCGGCCAGATCCCCCGGCTGGGACAGCGAGTCCATGTCGTAGATCGTCCGGTACGTCACCCCGTGACGCGGCGACACCAACAGCTGATCCAGCACGAGTACTTCGTCCTGCGCGCACTGGTGTGCCTGGTAGAACCGCTGCGCAATCGCCTCGGTGCCGCGGATCACCGTGAACGCATCCGGCTGCCGGAACTCGGCCGACAGCATCGCAGCGCCCAGCCGGGCCTCTACGATCGCGGCCTGCTTCCGCAGCGCCAACAGCTCGACAGCCGCATCCGGTACGGCGGGAACGTACCTGGCCGGGCGGCCCGGCGTACGGGACGCCAGACCGAGCGACAAGAGCGACCGTAGGTGCCGGCTGACCCGGTTGGCGGGCCAGTCGACGGACGACGCCAGATCGGTGGCAGTGGACTCCGGGCGGGCCAGAAGCACCCGGTAGAGCTGCTCGTCCTCCGAGCAGACACCGAGCGCCTCCAGCACCGGAGCCGGTCGAAAGCTGTGCATGATCAGGGCAGACCGTGCACGTGGCCGCCGACCTGAGAAGCGAACTGGTTGCCGTTCGAGGCGTCCCAGTTCGTCGACCAGGTCATCGCCCCACGCAGCGAGGGCCACGGGGAGCTCGGCTTGTAGGCGCCGCAGCCGGTGCCCTTGGTGAGGCAGTCCAGCGCGTTGTTGACGACCGTCGGGTCGACGTACCCGCTGCCGGCTGCCCGGGACGACGCCGGCAGTCCCAGACCGACCTGGTCCGGACGCAGGCCGCCCTGCAGCATGATGCAGGCCTGTGCGGTGATGAAGTCCACCGTGCCCTGCGAGTACACCTGGCCGTTGCAGCCGTTCATCGAGCCCGAGTTGTAGTACTGCACGTTGACGATGGTCAGGATGTCCTTGATCGCCAGCGCCAGCTTGAAGTACTCGGTCGAGGTGCTCTGCATGTCGATCGTCTGCGGCGCCATGGTGATCACCAGCCCGCTGCCGAACTGGCTCTGCAGGCTCTTCAGCGCCTGACCCATGTACTGCGCGTTGACGCCGTTCTCCAGGTCGATGTCGATCCCGTCGAACCCGTACGTCCGCAGCACCGACAGCGCGCTGGACGCGAAGTTCGCGGCGGCTGTCGAGTCGCCGACGGAGATGCTGCCGTTCTGGCCGCCGACGGACAGGATGACCTTCTTACCGGCGGCCTGCTTCGCCTTGATGTCCGCCTTGAACTGGTCGACCGTGTATCCGCCGAGCCCCGCACTGTCCAGGTTGAACGTGATCCCGCCCGGCTTGGACGCGTCGGCGTCCGCGAACGCCACCGCGATCACGTCGTACGCGGCCGGGACGTCGGAGATCTTCTGCACAGTCGCGCCGTTGTTGAAGTTCTGCCAGTACCCCGTCAGCGCGTGCGCGGGCAAGGTCCCGGTGTTCGACCCACCTTCGGAGGTGGTGCCCGACACGGCAGCGCCGTACGGCGAGCAGTTGCCGCTCGGGTCGCACGCCCGCACCTTGAAGGAGTAGGTGGTCGCCGCAGCCAAGCCCGTAGCGGTCCAGCTGGTCACGTTGCCCACGCTCTGCGCGGCGCCGGTCCCTTGGACGACGTCGTAGTGGTCGATCCCGTTCGCGTCGGACGCGGCCGACCAGGTCAGCTTGAGCGAGCTGGAGGTCGGGCTGCCGACGGCCAGGCCACCCGGCGTCGACGGGGGCGTCGTGTCCGCAGCGCCGCCGGGGCCGTCGAGTACGACGTCGTCGACCTGGTACGCCGGGAGCGCGTACCAACTGTGGACGTAGATCGTCACCGACGTCACATTGCCGGTGGTGAACGGAACGGTCAGCTGAGACCAACCTGAGCTGGTCGTCCACGTCGAGGCACCACCGTCCACTCCGAGGTAGACGTTCGACCCCTTGACCCACGCGGACAAGGTGTACGCCGTATTGGGCTGGACCGCTATCGACTGCGTGCACTGGGCGATGTCACTCGAGCTCGGCGTTGCCGAGAGCGCGTACGAGCCGGCGTGCGGGTCGGACGTCGTGACGCCGCCGGCCGGGCAGTTCCAGCCGGAGAGCGTGCCGGACTCGAACCCGGCGTTCGTGACGAGATTGGTGGCCGCGGACGCGGTACCGGGGACCAGGAAGGCCATGACTACGGCGATCAGGCTGATGACGACCGCTGCCTGGGGGCGGTGTGCAGGCGGTTTCATGCCTTACAACCTGTGACCAGTCAATTACATTGTCAAGACCCTGCATAAAGTGAGAACGCTCCCACGCGCAGAAAAGCGAGAATCTTTACGGGTTCTTGGCTGTCCCGAGAAAGGCGACGGCCCCCGGCGGGGGGGTGACCGGGGGCCGTCTTCGGCCACGGGCTCGGGGGGAGGAGCCGGGGGCCGTTCAGGAGGCGACAGTCTGCCACTGTCAGGGGGTATGTACCCCCCAAGACCGGGCTTCACACATCTCAGTTCGGTTTCGACCGATTGTGTGTCACCCAGGCGCTGAACCCACCCGATCGGGTGGTTCCGGCCAGTGCCACTGTCACACTGCCCACCAGTCTAACGGGATACCGGCCCACGCAAAAGCCCGGGTCCCCCGGGCGTTTCGTCCGACTGCCTATCCTCGTCTGCATGACGGCTCGATCGGCAGCTTTCTTCGATCTGGACAAGACCATTCTGGCCCGCTCCAGCACGCTGGCCTTCTCACGCCCGTTCTACGCCGGCGGGCTGATCAACCGCCGGACCGTGCTGCGCAGCGCCTACGCCCAGTTCGTCTACCTGCTCGGCGGCGCCGACCACGACCAGATGGAGCGGATGCGCGAGTACATCTCGGCGATGTGCGCCGGCTGGGACGTCTCGACCGTGAAGGCGATCGTCGCCGACACCCTCGACCACATCGTCCGGCCGATGATCCACGCCGAGGCGGTCGAGCTGATCGAGCAGCACCACCGCGACGGCCGGGACGTGGTGATCGTGTCCTCGTCCGGCGCCGAGGTGGTGGAGCCGATCGGCGCGATGCTCGGCGCCGACAAGGTGATCGCCACCCGGATGGTCGTTGCTGACGGCAAGTACACCGGCGAGATCGCCGAGTACGCGTACGGTCCGCACAAGGTGACCGCGATCGAGGCGCTGGCCGCCACCGAGGGCTACGACCTCGCGACCTCCTACGGGTACTCCGACTCGATCACCGACGAGCCGTTGCTGGCCGCCGTCGGGCACCCGTTCGCGGTCAACCCGGACAAGGCGTTGCGGCGGGTCGCGACCGAGCGCGGCTGGCCGATCCTGGAATTCGCGGAGCCCTCGGAGCACACTGGCTTCCAGGGCGTACGACGACCAGCGGTAGCGGCCGGCGTGATCGCCGCGGTGGCCGCGGGAGCACTTCTGATGGCTTCCCGGCGGCGTGCCCGAAGCCGCTGAAAGCTGAAGACAGCTTCATGTTCTCAACTCCATGAACACGCCGGATCCCCTTCCCAGAAAGGCGTTTCAGGAGTACAAAGGAATCAACAAAGGGCCTTCGGGTCCGGTAGAGATTGCACGACAACCCAGGAACCCACGCGGCGACCAGCCCATCCCAAAGGGGCAGCGCGACCCAGGCATCGTCCTGAGGCGGCAAACCGGTGCACGCATGGTAACCAGGGTGACGTGTCAGCGACGGCGCTCTCCCCGTGAGAGCGCCGCTCGCATGTCCGGCGCAGCTCAGGAGGACGTGGCCAACGGCGAGAGTTCGGCACCTTTTGTCACGACCTCGCAGGACCGCAGCAACCAGTCACGAACGCCGGTCAGGCCTCGCGCTGCGTAGTCGGTGAGCCCCGACGCATAGGTTGCCTGCAACACATAGTGACCGCCCTCCGGCACCGTGACCGCGACCGGGTCGATGCCACGGGCAACCAACAGGCAGCGCTCGGCGGCCCGGGCAACGAGTCCGTTCGCGGCCGGGAACGGGCGCAGTACGGCGAGTTCGGCGTGCACGATCGCGGCGACCACCAGACCGGGCGCCTTGGTCGGGCGGGTGAGGTTCTGCGCGAGGGCGCTGAGCCGCTCCCACATCTCGTCGGCGCCGGGCGCGGGCGGCAGTCCCGGGATGTCGTCGGGCACGGGTTCCGCACTGGTCCGCAGATGTCCCAACTGGTCCTCTCCGACCAGGTCGGCCGCGGCCAGCTGGTGCAGTCTGGTCCAGACCTGCACCGGTGCCTTGTCCACCTGCGGCGCCAGCGTCATCAGTTCGCCGGTCATCCGGACGGCCCCGGCGGCGAGTCCGTCGGCCGCGCCACGCCGTACGTCGTCGACCGCCGCCGTACTGCCGGCCAGCGCGGCGGAGGCGTGCGCGCCGCGGAGCAGCGCCTCGGCGGTCATGTCCGCTCCGACCCGCCGCAGACCGCGGTCCCGGAGCAGTACGTCGACCGCGTCCCGAGCCGCCTGCGCCGCCGATCCGACCCCTTCCAGGCCCGCCAGCGGCTCGAACACATCAACACTCATGCCCTGACCTTAGAGACCCGATGGGTAGGTGGCACCTGCTGAGCCCCGCCTACCCATCGGATCTCTTAAGATGACGAGGCATGGCCCCCAAGTTCAGCATCGTGGTCCCCTGTCATGCCTCGCGGGCATGGTTGCGGCCATGCCTGGACTCGGTGCTCGGGCAGTCGTTCACCGACTTCGAGGTGATCGCGGTCGACGACGCGGACCCGGGCGGGTCGGGCCGGATCCTGGACGAGTACGCCGCGGTCGACCCGCGGGTGCGGGTGCTGCACCTGGACGAGAACGTCGGGCTCGGGCCGACCCGGAACGCCGGGCTGAAGGAGTGCCGCGGCGAGTACGTGCTGTTCCTGGACGCCGACGACACCTACTCGGCCGGGTCGCTCGCGGCGATCGCGGACCGGATCGACGACACCGACCGGCCGGACATCGTGATGTTCGACTACGAGCGGAACTTCTGGGACGGCCGGGTGCTCGGCAGCCAGCGGCACGAGGCGTTCGCGCGCGAGGGCGCCGGCGTCTTCACGGCGGCCGAGCGGCCGATCTTCCTGACCTTCCTCGAGGTGGTCTGGAACAAGGCGTACCGGCGGACGTTCCTCAGCCGGCACGGCTTCGCGTTCACGTCCGGCTTCTACGAGGACGCGCCCTGGACGTACTCGACGATGCTGACCGCCGAGCGGATCGCGACCCTCGACCGGATCGTCGTGCACTACCGGCAGCACCGCACCGGCGGCAACATCCACGCGACCAGCGGCCACCGGCAGTGGGACATCTTCGACCAGTACGACCGGGTGCACGCGTTCATCCAGTCCGACCCGGAGCTGACCGGCTGGCGGCGGTTCGCGTTCGACCGGTCGCTCGACCACATCCTGGCCGTGCTCGCGAAGCCCGAGCGGATCGACACCGAGGACCGGGCCGACTTCTTCCACGCCGCGCACGCGTTCGCGAAGCGCTGGAAACCCGAGGGCTACACCACCGATCGGACGGCCCGCGGGTTCAAGCGCTGGCTGGTGATCCACGACGACTACGCGACCTACTCGACGCTCAAACTGAGCGCCCGGATGCTGCAGGTCCCGAGCCCGCGGAAGACGGTCGGCAAGCTGCTGCGCCGCGGCAAGCTCGACCGGAACCTGGTCGCCTACGGCTCCTATTCGTTCACTCAGTACGCCGGGAATCCGCGCGCGATCTACGAGGAGGCCGCCGTGCTCGCGCCGCACCTGCGCGGCGTCTGGGTCGTCGACGGTGACCACCTGAGCGCGATCCCGGAGGGCGTCGAGTACGTCGTCGCGGGCTCGCCGGCGTACGAGAAGCTGCTCGGCCGGGCGACGTACTTCGTCAGCAACACCAACTGGCCGAAGGACCTGGACAAGCGCGAGGGGCAGATCCACCTGCAGACCCAGCACGGTACGCCGCTGACGACGGTGCGGCTGCCGGCCGAGGGCCAGGAGGAGCTGATGCGCGAGGTCGACCGCTGGGACTTCAACCTGTCCTCGAACCGGTACTCGTCGGAGATCTGGGAGCGCACGTACCCGTCGTACTTCGAGGAGCTCGAATACGGGTACCCGCGCAACGACCGGCTGCTGACCGCGACCCTCGACCAGGTCCGCGCGATCCGGGCCGGCCTCGGGTACGACGACTCGCACCTGGTGATCCTGTACGCGCCGTCCGGGGACGGTCTCGACCCGGGCCAGCTGGCGCTCGCGGCCGGGCCGCACGCCCGCGTGCTGTTGCCGAAGGCACCGGTCGAGGACCTGATGCTGGCCGCCGACGTGCTGGTCTCGGACCACTCGTCGATCACCTTCGACTACGCGAACCTGGACCGGCCGATCGTGCTGCACGTGGACGACGAGGACCGGCGGAGCACGTACTTCGACGTCACGGAGTTCTCGCCGGGCGTGGTCGCGCGGTCCGCGGAGGAACTGTTCGGCGTCCTCCGCAGCGGGGCGTTCGCGGCGCCCGAGGCGGCCAAGCACCGGCAGCTGTTCCGGGAGAAGTTCTGCGAGTTCGACGACGGGCACGCGGCCGAGCGGGTGGTCCGGCGGGTGCTGCTCGGCGAGCCCGACGTACCGCCGATCGTGCCGCTGCAGGACCGGACCCCGGCACCGTCGGCGTACTTCGTGCATAATGGCTGACATGTCGATCAGCCTGAAGCCCTCCCACGCCCTTCGCGTGCGCTTCAGCCTGCGACGACGACGCACTGTCTGAACACCTCAGCCTGTTCCAGTCGCGTCTCTCCCTTGAAGGACTCTGTCATGTCCGCACTGCTGCCTGTCCTGTCCGCAAGAATCCAAGCCGCCGCGGCCGCGTTCGGTAGGTACGATCCCGAGCTGCGGTCGAGCACCAAACCCGAGTTCGGCCACTACCAGACCAATCTCGCGCTGCGGATCGGCAACGAACTCAAGCAACCACCGCGGGAGATTGCCGCACGCCTCATCTCCGAGATGCAGCTCGACGACCTCTGCGAGCCACCGACGATCGCCGGGCCGGGTTTCGTCAACCTGACGCTGCTGCCCCAAACGCTGGCCGCGGCCGTCAACCACCCGCAGACGTTCGAGAGCAAGAACCAGAAGGTCGTCGTCGACTACTCGCAGCCGAACGTCGCGAAGCAGATGCACGTCGGCCATCTTCGGTCGACGGTGATCGGCGACGCGCTGTGCAACGTACTGGCGTTCGCCGGGTACGACGTGATCCGGCAGAACCACGTCGGCGACTGGGGCACGCAGTACGGGATGATGATCGAGCAGCTGCTCGAGGAGGACACGGCCGCGAAATCCCTTGATCTGGTGGGGTTGCAGCACCTGTACGAGCGGAGCCGGAAACACTTCGATGCCGACAGCAACTTCGCGGACAAGGCCCGGCGGCGGGTGGTCGCGCTGCAGTCGGGCGATCCGGAGACGCGGACGATGTGGCGGCACATGGTCGAGGTGTCGCTGGACGAGTTCGACAAGGTGTACGCGCTGCTGGGGACGGGCCTGCAGCGGACGGACGTGGTGGGCGAGAGTGCGTACAACGACGACCTTCCGCGGGTCGTGGAAGAGCTGGACGAGCAGGGGCTGCTGACGGAGTCCGAGGGGGCGCTGTGCGCTTTCCTGCCGGGGTTCAAGGGTCGCGACGGCAGTCCGCTTCCTGTGATCGTGCGGAAGTCCGATGGTGGTTTCGGCTACAGCGCAACGGATCTGGCCGCCGTCCGGCATCGGGTGAGCACGTTGCACGCCGACCGGATCGTGTACGTGGTCGACCACCGGCAGGCGTTGCACTTCGACATGATCTTCACGCTCGCAAGAACGGCCGGCTGGTTGGACGTGCCGGCAGAACATGTGTCGTTCGGCACCGTGCTAGGACCGAACGGAAAGCCCTTCAAAACAAGAGAGGGTGGCACGGTCAAGCTGGTCGACCTGCTGAACAGTGCCGTGCAACGGGCGCCAGACCGGGAGTCAACCGCGCGGGCGGTGGGGATCGGCGCCGTGAAGTACGCCGACCTGTCCAGCGACCGGGGCAACGACTACGTGTTCGACCTGGACCGCATGGTCGCGATGACCGGCAACACCGGGCCGTACCTGCAGTACGCGCACGCCCGGCTGACCCGGCTGCTCTCCAAGGCCGGCCCGTCCACGGAGGTCACCGCGCTCGCCGACCCCGCGGAGCAACGGCTCGCACTCCTGCTCACCGGCTTCGCGGCGACCGTCGAGCAGGTCGCCGAGACGCTCCAGCCGCACCGGCTCTGTACTTATCTGTACGACGTGGCCTCCGCGCTGTCGGTCTTCTACGAGCAGTGCCCGGTGCTGAGCAGCGAGGGCGAGACCCGCGCCAGCCGGATCGCCCTCTGCACGGCAACCCGGCAGGTGTTGCAGGATGGACTCGGCCTGCTGGGGATCGAGGCCCCCGACGCGATGTAGGAGGTACCGGATGCTGCCGTGGTCGGCGGAGTACAAGGGACGGCTGGACCAGACGACGCACACGAGCGAGTTGCTGCGCGGGAACCCGCTCGGCGATCCGCACGAGCGCCCGGTGCTGGTCTACGTGCCACCGGGGTATGACGACTCCGACGAGCGGTACCCGTCGATCTACGTGACGATGGGCTACACCGGCCACCTCGGCATGTGGTTCAACCGGACCCCGTTCCGGCAGCCGTACCCGGAGCTGCTGGACGCGATGTTCGCCGAGGAGGGCGCGCCGAAGGCGGTCGTGGTGTTCGTCGACTCGTGGACGAAGTACGGCGGCAGCCAATGCCTCGACTCGCCCGGGACCGGGCAGTACCAGTCGTACCTGTGCGACGAGATCGTGCCGTGGGTCGACGCGACGTACCGGACGATCCCGGACCGGGACCACCGCGCGATCACCGGCAAGTCGAGCGGCGGGTACACCGCGATGGTGACGCCGCTGATGCGGCCGGACGTGTTCGGCGCGCTCGCGACGCACGCGGGTGATGCGCTGTTCGACGTCTGCTACCGCCCGGAGTTCCCGGAGCGGGCGCGGACGCTGCGGGACAAGTACGACGGCAGCTTCGAGAAGTACTTCGAGGTCCTCGCGACCCGGACCGGGCGGACCACGATGGAGGACCTGCACCTGCTGGAGATGTACGGGTACGCGTCGGCGTACTCGGCCGAGCCGGACGGGACCGTACTGCTGCCGTTCGACGACCTCGGCGCGATCGTGCCCGCGGTCTGGTCGCGCTGGATGTCCTTCGACCCGGTCGAGATGGCGGGTCAGGAACGGTACGCCGACGCGCTCCGCTCGCTGCGGGCGGTGTGGATCGACGCGGGCCGCCAGGACGAGTACTACCTGGACCTCGGCGCGACCGCGTTCCACCGGGCCGCGCAGCGGGGCGGCGTACCGGACGGGCGGATGCACTTCGAGCTGTTCGAGGGCACCCACGGCGGGATCGAGTACCGGTACCCGATGGCGGTCCGGTGGCTCGCCGAACAGCTGGCCTAAATGGCGTGCCGCGGGCGGTACGACGCCGTACCTTCGACCCATGGACTTGCCTGACGGGATCATGGCCCGCCCGCTGACGCTGAACGACGCCGCGGCGATGGCGGTGCTGGTGGCCGCCAAGGTGGTGGTCGACCAGGACGGGGAGAACTTCGACGCGGAGGATCTCGCCGAGGAGCTGAGCCGGCCGGGCCTGGTCCTGGAGCGGGACACGCTCTCGCTCTGGGCCGGCGACCAGCTGGCCGGCTACGGGCTCGCGATGGCCTCGCAGTCCGTGACCGACATCGACCGGGTGCGGACCGACGCCGTCGTGCACCCCGGCTGGCGCGGGCGCGGCCTCGGGACCGAGCTGACGCTGTGGATCATCGACCGGGCCCGGGAGCTGCACGAGGCGACGTTCCCGGAGGTTCCCGGGTATGTCGCGGCCGGCGCGGTGATCACCAACGCCGGCGCGACCGAGCTGCTGACCGGCCTCGGCTTCGAGCCGGTGCGGTACTACTTCGACATGCGGCGCCCGCTCGACGAGCCGGTCCCCGACGTACCGCTGCCGGACGGGTTGGAGCTCGGCCCGTTCGACCCGGCGCGGGAGGACGCGCTGCGCGAGGCGCACTTCGAGGCGTTCTCCGACCACTGGGGCTGGACCCGGCCCACGCCCGAGGTCTGGCGGTCGCGCACGATCGCCTCACGGGCGTTCCGCGGCGCGCAGTCGTACGTGGTGACCGACGGCGACACGGTGGCGGCGTACGTGAACTGCTACGAGTACCCGGCCGATACCGCGGCGACCGGGATCCGGGAGCTGTACATCGGCCAGGTCGGGACCCGGCGCGCGTACCGGGGCCGCGGCCTGGCTCGCGCCGCGCTGGCCAAGGTGCTGGCCGAGGCCGCACGCGCCGGATACCAGCGCGGCGCCCTCGGCGTCGACGCCGAGAACCCGACCGGCGCACTCGGCCTGTACGAGAAGCTCGGCTTCGGCACCCACCAGAAGTACGTCAACTACCAACTCGCGCTGGCTTGATGTTCGAGTTCAGGTGGAACACGTTGTCCGGGTCGTACGTCGCCTTGATCGCCGCCAGGCGGTCGTACTTCGCGCCGTACGACGCGCGGATCCGGTCGTCGTCGGTGTCGCTCTCCGCGTTGACGTAGCTGCCGATGCCACGGCTCACCGGAACCATCGCGTCCCAGAAGGTCCGCACCCACTCCCGGTCGGGCTCGAACAGGTCCGGCGTCGGCGCCAGCGCGATCAGGAACAGCCCGTACCCGGGAGTCCGGCTGCCGCTGAACGCGGTGGCGTCGTCCGGTACGGCGGAATACGCCCCGTCGAGCCGGTACGACAGCAGCACCGAGCCCGGTGACTTCTTGAGTGGCACGTGCTCGGTGATCACCTGGATCACGTCATCGGTGAAGTCGTCGATGTACACGCCCTTGTCGTACGCGAGGAAGCCCCACGCGTTCGCCTCGTCGAGCAGTTGCTGCAACGCGACGTACGGCATCGGGCTCGAGAACTCGACCAGCGGCGGCACCGTCGAGGTGATCTCGCGCATCACCGCGGCGTGCTCCTCGGCCGCCCCGAAGCCGTTCACGATCAGCGCGTAGCCGGGCCGGAAGTGGTACTCCACCGGCACGAACGGCGCGGGCGGAGCGCTCACCGCGCCGACCACGATGTTCACGTCGTCCGGCAGCTTCGCGATCACCTCGCGGGCCATCCGCAGTACCTCGGCGCCGCGGTCCAGGTCCCAGAACGCCAGCCCGAACTGGATCATCGGCTGCTGTTCGTGCAGCCGGAACTCGAACTCGGTGACCACGCCGAAGTTGCCGCCGCCGCCACGGACCGCCCAGAACAGGTCCGGATGCTCGTCGTCCGAGGCGCGCAGGATCCGGCCGTCCGCGGTGACGATCTCGACCGAGGCCAGGTTGTCGATGCTGAGCCCGTGCTTTCGGGTCAGCCAGCCCATGCCACCGCCGAGCGTCAGTCCGCCGACGCCGGTGTGGCTGACCATCCCGGCCGGCGTCGCCAGGCCGTGTTCCTGCGCCGCGGCGTCGAGCTGCCCGAGCAGCGCGCCCCCGGCTGCCCGGGCCCGCCGGGTCTCCGGATCGACCGTCACCTGGTTCAGCAGGCTGAGGTCGATCATCAGTCCGCCGTCCGTTACGCATTTCCCGCCGGTGCTGTGCGCACCGCCGCGGACCGAGATCTCCAGTCCGTGGGCACGGGCGAACAGCACCGACCGGCCGACGTCGGCCGCGCTCCGGCACCGGGCGATCACGGCCGGCTGCCGGTCGATCCCCCCGTTCCAGACCCGCCGGGCCTCGTCGTACCCCTTGTCACCGGGCGCGAGGACGAATCCCCGAAGGTTCGTCCGCAGGCCGTCGAGTCCTTCCGCTAGTTGAGTCATGAGTGGTCCTCCCCCCTTCTCGTCTCACAGGATTCAGAAACAACGGGTTGTCCACAAGGGATCGGGATCCCGGTTGAGCGGGAAACACTCGCGGTGCCAGACTCTGCGGCGTGAGTGACGAGGAAGTCCTGCGATTGTTACCGATCGCGGCAGCGAGCATCGCCCGGCGTGACGACCGGGCGGACGGGCAGCTGGCGCGGCTCGGGGCGTTCGACGAGCGCGACCGGGCGCAGGTGGATCGTTGCCTGCAAGGGTTTCTCACCGGTCTGGTCCGCGCGGCGTGGGAGCGCGGCTGGTCCCCGGCCGACGTCGTGCAGTACGGGCGTCGTGAGCTGGATCCGGCGATCGAGTCGCTGCTGCTCGCGGCGATCTCCGCCGAACACCAGGCGTACCGCGCCGACACGATCGATCCGCGCTGGCTCGACCAGCTGACCGACATCGGCGTCGGCGGGCCGTTCGCGGAGCTGAGCTTCACGTCGTGGGCGGCCGAGGCGCGGGTCGGGCGGTTCCTCGTTCTCCATCACGCGCTGTCGCTCGCGGGCTTCCTGCAGACGTTGCCGATCATGGCCCGGCTGTTTCCGTTGCCCGGTGCGCCGGCCCGCGCGGGGCGCGCCGCCGTACCGGCGAACGGGAAGATGCTCGCGCGGATCCGGGCGCTGCTCGCGAAGGCGGAGGCGACCGAGTTCCCGGACGAAGCGGAAGCCCTGTCGGGCAAGGCGCAGGAGCTGATGGCGAAGTTCTCGCTGGACAGTGCGCTGGTGGAGGCGGAGCAGGAGCTGCCGGACGACTCGGCGGCCCGCCGGTTGTGGGTGGAGACGCCGTACGTGTCGGCGAAGGCGCAGCTCGTCGGCGCGGTCGCGGCGGCGAACCGGTGCCGGACGGTCGTGATCGACTCGCTGGCCGTCGTCACGGTCGTCGGCGCGGAGCTGGATCTGCAGCACACCGAGATCCTCAGTACCTCCCTGCTGGTGCAGGCGAATCGCGCGATGCTTGCCGCGGGCAAGCAGGCTGGGCGGACGCGGTCGTTCCGGCAGTCGTTCCTGATGGCGTATGCGATGCGGATCGGCGAGCGGCTGCAGGCGACCGCGGCCGCCGCGGAGGCCGCCGTACCGCAGACCGAGGCGGAGCGGCTGCTGCCGGCCCTGAGCCAACGCGAGGAGCGGGTGGAGGCGTTGTTCACCACGCTGTTCCCGAACACGACGACTCGGCGGACCCGGATCACCAACGGCGCCGGCTGGGAGGCCGGGCTGACCGCCGCGGACCAGGCCACCCTCGACGCGCGTCGGCAGGTGCGCCGATGAAGGTGCACGAGACGTCGATCGATGGCGTGCTGCGGATCGAGCTGGAGCTGCAGCCGAACCCGGACGGCTGGTTCAAGGAGAACTTCCACCGCGCGAAGCTCGCCGAGCTCGGGATGGACGTCGTCCAGCACAACGTCGCGTACTTCGAGGACGCCGGGGTCGTGCGCGGGATCCACGCCGAGCCGTGGGACAAGTACCTGTCGCCGACGTCCGGCCGGGTGTTCGCCGCGATCGTCGAACTGCGGCCCGGTGCCGCGTTCGGCCGGGTGCAGACGTTCGAGCTCGGGACGGCCGACGCGCTCTACGTACCGCGCGGCGTGGGGAACTCGTTCTGCACGCTGACGCCGCACACGACATACAACTTCCTGGTGAACGAACACTGGTCGCCGGAGCGGGTCGCGGTCGACCTGTTCGACCCGGAGCTCGCGATCGCCTGGCCGGACCTGCCGCTCAAGTACACCGAGCGGGACGCGGCTAACCCTGCGCTGGCTGCGCTACGGGCCTGAGCCCGCACAATACGATGTCGAGCAGCCGATGCGCCTGCTCGGGCGGCGTCTCCGGTGAATGCGTGATACCGCCGACCAACCGCAGCAGGTCCATCAGCTCCACGTCGGACCGGACCTCGCCGGCCGCTTTCGCCTTGTCCAGCAGGAGATTCCCGGCCGCCTGGACGTTCGTCTTGCAGGCCTGGAAGAACGGCGACTGCGCGCCGATCGCCAGCGTCAGCTCGTGCGACAGGCTCTTCTTCGACAGTCCGTACCCGACGAAGCTGCGCAGCCAGGCCTCCAGCGCCTCGAACGGGCCGAGCTCCTTGTCGAAGTCGTACGCCCGGTCCACGACGGACTGGATCTCGTCGACGTAGACCGCTTCGAGCAGCGCGGTCCGGTTCGGGAAACGGCGGTAGAGCGTGCCGATCCCGACGCCGGCGCGTCGGGCGATCTCCTCCAGCGAGGTGTCGGTGCCGTGCTCGGCGAAGGTCTCCCGGGCGGCCGTCACCAGGCGGTCGTAGTTCCGGGCCGCGTCCGCGCGGGTCGGCCGCGTACAGGGCAGTGGTTCCGGCACCATCCAGCCTCCTCCCGAGGTGTCGCCAACAAACAGTACTTGACTGCTTTGCTCCGCAAATGGCTTGCAAAGCGGAGGATGCCTCCGTATTGTATCCGGAGGAAGTCTCCGCTTTCTCTCACAACTGTAGCCCCACTGGGGTAAGGAGCAATATGTCGGCAACAACCGCGGCGCCGGCGGGCGCCGATCCCGGCACGCCCACGCGGCGCCCCGGGGTAGTTCTCGCAGTCATCCTGGTCACGCAGCTGATGGTGATCCTCGACGGCACCGTGGTGAACATCGCGATGCCGCACATCCAGCAGGCCCTGCACTTCACCCCGTCCAGCCTGTCCTGGGTGCAGAACGCCTACGCGCTCGCATTCGGCGGTCTGCTGCTGCTCGGCGCCCGGGCCGGCGACCTGCTCGGCCGCCGCCGGGTGTTCGTCACCGGCGTCAGCATCTTCACGCTCGCCTCACTGCTCGGCGGTCTTGCGCCGAACGCCGAACTGCTGCTCGCCGCCCGCGTCCTGCAGGGCATCGGCGGCGCGATCGCAGCCCCGGCGGCGCTGACGCTGCTGATGCTCACCTACCGCGAAGGTCCCGAGCGGATGAAGGCGCTCGGCTACTACAGCCTGATCTCGTCCGGCGGCGGTAGCGTCGGCCTGGTGCTCGGCGGCATGCTGACCGACTGGGTGTCGTGGCGCTGGGGGCTGTTCATCAACGTCCCGATCGGGATCGCGCTGGTGATCGCGGCCCGCCGGGTGCTGACCGAGACCGAGCGGGAGACCGGCCGCTTCGACATCGCCGGTGCGCTGACGTCGACGCTCGGCATCACCTCGCTGGTGTTCGGGTTCATCCGGGTCGCCGAGAAGGGCTGGTCGTCGCCGGAGGTGCTGGTCGCGTTCGCTGCCGGCGTCGTACTGCTGGTGACGTTCGTGCTCGTCGAGCGGCGGGTCAGCCACCCGATCGTGCCGCTGCGGCTGTTCCGTTCGCCGGTCCGGTCGGCGTCGTACCTGACGATGCTGCTCGTGGTCGGGACGATGTTCGGGATGTTCTTCTTCCTGACGCAGTACCTGCAGGGGGTGCTCGCGCTGAATCCGCTGGCGGCCGGGCTGGCCTTCCTGCCGATGACGGGTCTGCTGTTCACCGCGTCGCGCGTCGTACCGAAGCTGGTCCAGCGGATCGACGGCGGCAAGCTGCTGCTGGCCGGGTCGACGCTGGTCACCCTCGGCACGGTCTGGCTGACGCAGCTGAACGCGAGCAGCACGTACCTGCACGACGTGGTCGGTCCGCTGCTGCTGTTCGGCGCGGGCGCCGGGATGATCTTCATCCCGCTCGTCGGCCGGGCGATCTCCGGTGTCGCACCGGAGGACTCCGGCGCAGCCTCGGGCATGCTGAACGTCGTCCAGCAGGTCGGCGGCGCCCTCGGGCTCGGCATCCTGGTGACGATCTTCGGTACGGCGAGCCGCAACTCGACGTCCCGGATCCCCCGCGAGGTGCTGGTCGACGGCGTACACGCGGCCTTCATCGGCTCGCTGGTGTACGCCGCCCTCAGCCTGACGATGATCATCCTCACCGTCCGCCCGTGGAAGTGGTTCCGGACCGAGGTCGACGCGGCCTAATCCGCTGGCGGACGGCGGCGCGGCGTGAAACGGTGCCGGACATGGAACCTGCGGACTTCTACTCCGGCATCGTGGTCGACGCGTACGCGAAGTTGAAGTCGGAGGCCTTCGCCCCGGAGCCGTATCTGGAGTTCGTCAAGGCGCACGGTGAACCCGGGCTGGAGATCGGCTGCGGCGACGGCGAACCGCTGCTCGAGCTGTGTGCCGCGGGGCTGGAGGTCGACGGCGTCGACTCGTCCGGCGACATGGTCGAACGATGCCGCGCCAACGCGGCGAAGCGTGGTGTCACGACTCAGGTCTTCCAGCAGCGCATGGAAGACCTGAGTCTGGACCGGCAGTACGCGTCGATCTACCTGGCCGGTCCGACCTTCAACCTGCTGGCCGACGACGAGACCGCACTGCGGGCGCTGGTCGCGATCCGCGCGGCGCTGACCGACGACGGTACGGCGTTGATCCCGCTCTGGGTGCCGGACCCGACGCCCGCCGACGAGCTCGGGGTCAGCCGGTCGACGAACGACGCGGGCGTCGAGCTCAGGTACACGCCGCTGTCCGAGACCTACGACCGCGAACGGCGCACCCGGATCACCACCGCGCGGTACGAACGCATCGATGCCGACGGCACCGAGATCGCGGACCGCGAGTGGATCATCCACTGGCACACGCCGGCCTCGTTCCGCGGCCTCTGTGTCGAAGCCGGCCTGCAGGTGGTCGCACTCCTCGACGAGGACACCGAGGAACCCGCGGCCGACGACGCCACCAGCTTCATCGTCACCGTACGGCGCTAGATCGAGGCTGCGCCGTCGACGACCAGGACCTGGCCGTTGATGTTGGTGTTTTCCAGCAGGAGCATCCTGACCAGGGGGAGGACGTCGGCCGGTTCGGTCAGTTGGCCGGTGGGGGTGCGGCGGACGATCTGGTCGAGTTGGGTCTGGCCGAGGACCGCGGACATCTCGGAGGCGAAGAAGCCGGGGGCGATCGCGTTCGCGAGGATGCGGCCGCCGAGTTCGCGGGCCAGCGAGCGTGTGGCCGCGTCCATCCCGCCCTTGGTGGCGGAGTACGCGACCAGGCCGGGGTAGCCACGCTGGGCGCAGATCGAGGTGATGTTGACGATCCGGCCCTTCAGGCCCTTCGCGAGCATCCGGCGGAGGACGAAGCGGGTCAGCACCAGTGGCGACGTCAGGTTGGTCTGGATGATCTCGGCCAGGTGGTCGGCGGACGTGTGGACGTGCAGCGAGTCCTGGCCGATCGCGGCATTGTTGACCAGGGCATCGATCGGGCCGAGCTTTTCCTCCACGGCCCGGACGAACGTCTGCCCGGCGGCGCCGTCGTTCACGTCGACGGAGCCGTAGTGCAGCTGGTCCGGGTACTGCCCGCCCAGTGCGGTCAGCTCGGGCGTGACCGTGCGGGCGAACGCGGCGACCTTGACACCCGCGGCGAGCAGGTCGCCGACGATTGCCAGGCCGAGGCCCCGGGACCCGCCGGAGACCAGGACGACCGAGGCCGGCGGGACGGTGGTTTCAGACATCACTCTTCAGGGTTTCCTTCTGCGGGATCTCGTCGAGGAACCTGATCCGCCGCGGTACGCCGTAGTCCGGCAGCCGGCTTGAGCACCACTGGACCAGGTCGGCGTCGGTGATCGGGCCGAGCGAACCGTTCGTGACCACCTCGGCCGCGACCATCCGGCCGACCAGCGGCGCCTTGCGCGCGAACACCCGCGCCCAGGAGACGCCCGGGTGGCCCATCAGCACGTTCCGGACCACGCCGGCCGACACCTTGGAACCGCCGACATTGATCTCGTCGGTGTCCAGCCGGCCGGTGATCAGCACCCGGTCGCCGTCGTACTCGACCCGGTCGCCGGTGTGCACCGCGCCGACCAGCCCGGCACCGTGGTGCGGCGAACGGATCACCAGCTCGTCGCCCTCGACGCTCAGCACCGGCCGCTCCGGGTCCGGGTCGCGGTCCAGCCAGGACTTCGGGAAGCCGGCCTTGCCGTCGTGCACCACGATCGACGCACCGACCTCGGAGGAGGCGTAGATCCAGGAGATCCGGGCCTTCGGGAAGATCTCCCGGAGCTGGTCGAGGATCGCCTGGTCGACGGGCTCGCCGCCGAGCGTGATCTGCTCCAGCGGTACGGCGGCCAGCGCGTCGGCGTCGCGGTAGATCGCCTGCCGCCAGAAGGTCGGCGTACCGGAGGCTGCCGTGACGCCGTGTTCGGCGGCGATCGCGGGCCAGTCCTCCAGCTCGTGCGGCTCGATGACGACCAGGCCCTGGTCGGCCTGGGTCAGCGAGAGCGTGACCACCTGCCACCAGGCGTAGGTGCCGGGTGAGTACGGCAGCAGCCAGGTCCGCGGCGGCTGGTCGGCGGTGACCGTGGTCAGCGACTCGAGGGTGTGGCCGATCCGCTTCGGGCGGCCGGTGGAACCGGAGGTCAGCAGCCAGGCGCGGCCGGACTCCTCGACGCGCTTCAGCCGGGCCGGGGTGACTTCCCCATCGGGCAGAACGACGGCGAAACCGGACTCGCCCAGCTCTTCGCGCATCAGCTCGTCGACGCGGGACTCGGTCGCGACCAGCAGCTCGGTGCCGTGCACCGCGTGGTGCCGCAGGGCCGCCAGCGCGTCGCCGCCGTTCGCGACCAGCACGGCCGCCGGTGACGGCAGCTGCGGGAGCTTGTGCAGCGTCCGCCAGGTCAGCCGCTTGCCGGCGACGACGACGGTGTTGTCGTCGCCGATCAGCGCGGTGGTGCGGCGCCGCGTGTTCACGCGGACTGGAGTTGCTCGATGAAGTCCAGTACGTCGCCGACCGTCGCGATCCGGCGCAGCCCGGGGGCATCGAAGTTCAGCTCGTCGCCGAGCTCGTCCTCCACCCGGAGGGCCAGCTCGGAGAAGTCCAGCGACCGGAACCCGATCTCGCGGAGGTCCGCCGTGTCGTCGGCCGGCAACGTACGGCCCTGAGCCGCCAGCACCGCGCCCATCAACTCCCTGACCCGACTCCGATCCACCGAACTCATAGTCCAGAAGCCTAGCGTCGGACCTCCCGGAGTCACCAACGGTTCGCGCGCCGGACCGGTCACATTCCGTCGGACCGGCCAGGGCGTGGACAGGTCGGCCCCCTAGAATCGCCCGATGATCAGAGCGGCCGGACGGGGCAAGCTGACCGCGGCGATGGTGACGCTGCCCGTGCTGCCGATCGCGTGGTTCGTGGCGCTGCAGGAGCACCCGGTGTGGATGCCGGCGGCGTACCTCGGCTATCTGCTGGTCGTGATCGTGATCCCGGGCACGATGTTCTGGCGGCGGCTGACCGGCGGGGTCGGCTGGCGGTCCGCGGACGTCGTGTTCGGTACGGCGTTCGGGATGGCCGCCGAGGCGCTGCTGTATCCGCTCGGGATGCTGTTCAAGATGCCGTTCGCGGCGCTGCTGATGCCGGCGCTGGCGTTCGGGATGTGGCGGGCGCTGCCGCGGAACAAGCTCGCCGAGCGGCCGACGCCGTGGTGGTCCGTGGCCGGCGTGATGGTCGCGGTGGGTGTCGCGGCCGCGTGGTTCGTCCGGGTCGGGTCGCACCTCGTCCCGCTGACCGGCGCCGATGCGCTGCGGTCGAACTCGGACGCGCCGCACAACCTCGCCGTCGCGGCCGAGCTGACCCATCACTTCCCGCCGCGGATCCCGTACGCCGACGGCGGCTGGCTGACCGGTCACTGGGCGGCGTACGAGCACATCGCGTCGGCGCACTGGATCACGACCGTGCCGCTCGACGTCCTGACGCACCGGATGGTGCCGTTCGCGTGGATGTTGCTGACCGTGCTCGGCGCGGCCGCCGTCGGGATGCTGCTGACCGGTCGCGCGGTCGCGGCGCCGATCGGCGCCGGTCTCGTGGTCGCAGGCGGTGACCTGGTCGCGTGGCCGTGGGCGGTGTCGGACCGGGTGTTCGCGGACGGCCCGTTCTCGCTGGGCGGGCTGACGAACCCGCCGCAGGCGTTCTCGACGGTGTTGCTGCTGCCGCTGATCGCGGTGACAGCCGTGCTGTTGCGGCGGAAGCCGGGGACGACCCGCGCGCAGTTGTTCCGGCTGTACGTCGCGGCCGGAGTGCTGGTCGCGGCGCTGGCATTGACCAAGGCGACGACGCTGCCCGTGTACGCCACCGGGCTCGCGGTCGCCTGGATCTACCTGACGGTACGCCGCGGCCGGCTGAACCTGCGCGGGCTGGTCCTCGGCGTCGGCGTCGCGGCGGCGTACGCGCTCACGTTCTTCTTCGTACTGCGCGGCGCGGCGTCGACGGTGCGGTTCGATCCCGGGGCGACGTTCCACAGCCTGGCGGAACGGACGGGCGGCGGCGCCGCGGTGACCGTGATCGCGGCGGTGGTCCTGATCGGCTGGGTGATGCCGCTGGCCGGGGCGCTGCTGATCAAGCGCGGCGACGTGATGGTCGTGTTCCTGCTGGCCGGGTTCGTGGCCGCGATTCTCGGCGCGGTTCTGCTCGCGGATCGTGGGGACACCCAACTGTTCTTCGTCCGGACCGGGTTCCTGTTCGGGGTGCTGCTCGCGACCTGGGGGCTCGGGTCGCTGGAACGGCGGCAGTACTGGATCGCCGCGGTCGCGGTCGCGATCGGCGTCGCGGCGATCTACTGGGGCCGACACCAGTCGCCGCGCTCGTGCACCTCGGCGAACTGTTTCGGGCAGACGCTCGCGGTCGCGCTGGTGATCGCGGCGCTCGGGATCGGCGTGTTCGGGCTGGTACTGCGCGGTTCCCGGCGGACCTGGGCGGTGATCGCGGTCGCGGTGCTGGTCGGTACCACGGCGTCGCCGACGGTCGCGTCCGTACGGCGGTTCGCGAACCCGCCGCTGACGTCGTACGACTCGATCGCGCCGGGCGGGATCGAGGCAGCCCGGTTCATCCGGCGCAACTCCGGGTCCGACGACCGGATCGCGACCAACCTGCACTGCCACCAGGCGCGGGCGTCGCACTGCGCGACCGGGTCGTACTGGATCGCCGGGTACGCCGAGCGGCGCGTGCTCGTGCAGGGATGGTCGTACCAGGCGCGGGTGGACGACAGCTATCCCGCAGGCGTCCAGGGGCCGTACTGGGACCAGGATCTGCTCGACCTGAACGACGAGGTGTTCAGCAACCCGACCCGGCAGACGATCGAGACACTGCGGTCGAAGTACGACGTGCAGTGGTTGCTGCTGGACGAGCGGGTCACGGCGCCGCCGAAGAACCTGGACAAGCTGACCGAACTGCGGTTCCAGCTCGGGACGGTCCGCGTCTACCAGATCTATCCGCCGCCGCCCGCGAACCCGTACCCGTCGAAGTCGCCCACCCAGAGCCCCACGGACCAGCCGTCGACGCCGTTCCCCAGCTCGTCGACCAGCGGTTCGCCCGGCGACCCGAGCACGCCGTCGAGCCCCTTCCCGACGAGCCCCTTCCCGACGCCGAGCGTCCCGACCGGGACTCAGCCGACCGTGCCGTTCCCGTCGGTCAGCCTCCCGACCGGGAGTTTCCCGACGGGAAGCTTTCCGACGACCATTCCGCCGTACCAGCCGAGCAGCCCGACGATCAGCGGATCGACACCGCCGGGATCGCCACACTCTGGTTAGACAGCCGGTCCAGCGCGGTCACGGAGTACAGGTACGCCGTCCCGGGCGTCGCCGTGCTGTCGACGTACGACTCGGCCGCCCCGGTCGACCGCACCGTCGCGATCAGGTTCCGCGCGTCGTTGTCCGGGCAGTGGTCGCCGCCCTTCAGCTCCCGCCGGTAGATCGCGTACGACGTGGTGTCCGCCGACGTCCGCGACCACTTCAGCTGTACGCCGTCGGCGGTCCGCGCGGCGTGCACCGCATGCGCCGGGAGCGGCGGCCGCGAGTCGAGCGCGGGCATCGCCGGGATCAGCGCGGGCCGTGAGTACCAGTTCGCGTTGACCAGCGAGGTCGCGCCGAGCCGGTCCGCGCGGACGTCCTTCGCGGAGAAGTAGACGTTGCCCTTGACCTCGGGGATCGCGCTGTCGAACGCCAGGTGATTGCTCAGCTCGGTCGGCACTGACCAGCCGGGCGACTGCGTCGAGGTAGCGACCTTGTACGTCGCCTCGCCGATGTAGAGGTGCACGTGGGTCCCGCGGACCTGGTCCGCCCACCACGGCACGATCTTGTTGTAGTCGGCCGGCGCGAACCCCTGCGCCCAGTAGACCTGCGGCACGATGTAGTCGATCCACTCCTCGCGGACCCACTTGCGGGTGTCGGCGGCGAGGTCGTCGTACGTCTGCACGCCGGCCGTGGTGTCGGTCCCCTCGGGATCGGTCGCCTTGTTCCGCCAGACCGCGAACGGCGAGATGCCGAACTTGATCCACGGCTTGATCGCGTGCATCTTCTGGCTGAGCTCGCTGATCAGCAGGTCGATGTTGTGCCGCCGCCAGGCCTGCAGGTCGGTGTAGCCGTCGGCGTACTGCGCGAACGTCGCGGCGTCGTCGAACGTCTGGCCGGCCACCGGGTACGGGTAGAAGTAGTCGTCGAAGTGCACGCCGTCGATGTCGTAGTTCGAGACGGCGTCCATGATCGCGTCCTCGACCAGCTTGCGGGCCGCGGGGATGCCGGGGTTGTAGTACAGCTTCCCGCCGTACGAGACGACCCAGTCCGGGTGCAGCCGCGCCGGGTGCGTCGGGACGAGCGCGTTCAGGTCGGTGCCCATCGAGAGGCGGTACGGGTTGAACCAGGCGTGCAACTCCAGGTTCCGCTTGTGCGCCTCGGCGACCGCGAACTTCAGCGGGTCGTAGCCGGGGTCGCCGCCCTGGTGGCCGGTCAGGTACTGCGACCAGGGCTCCACCTTCGACGGCCAGAACGCGTCGGCGGTCGGGCGGACCTGCAGGACGACCGCGTTGTGGTGCTGCCGGACCGCGTCGTCCAGCCAGCCGATCAGCTCGGCCTGCTGCTGCGCGGCGCTCAGCCCGGTCTTCGACGGCCAGTCGATGTTCACCACCGACGAGATCCAGCTCGCCCGGAACTGCCGGAGCGGGGTGGACGTGCTCGGCGTACACGCCTGCTGATCCGTGGCCGAGGCCGTGCCGGTCAGCCCGCCCAGCAACAGACCCGCGGTCGCACCCAGAACACCCATGGTTCGCCAGACTCTCATGTCACTCTCCGACTATGCATTCCGGTGAAATGGAAAGATGTTTACACACCAGCCGTGTTTAGAGAAGACGCTAGGTTAGGACCATGCTGCGGACCGCGACCGAAGACGACGTCGACACGATCCGCCGATTGCGGAACCAGCAGGCGAACCGGGACGTGAGCATCACCGCGCACGAGATCACCGCCGACGAACACACCGCCTGGTGGGCGAAGACGTCCGTCGACCCGTCGCGACGGGTGCTGATCTACACCCGCGACGGCGCGACCGCCGGGGTGGTGAACTTCTTCGACCTCGCCGGTACGACGGGCGCCTGGGGGTTCTTCCTCGACGCGGACGGGCTCGCCGAGCGCGGGGAGACGCTGCCGGCGTGGATCGAGATCATGCGCGAGGCCACGACGTACGCGTTCGACGAGCTCGGGCTCGACGTACTGACCGGGGAGGTGCTGGAGCACAACGCGGTGGTCCGGCAGATGAACCGGCGCTTCCGGTTCACCGAGGGCACCCCGGAGACTCGGTACGCCGACGGACGCGAGCTCACCGTGATACCGATCAGCCTGCGCAAAGAGGATCGTCGACAGGGGAAAGCATGAACACCACCATCGAAATCGGCGATGTCCCGGTCGGGCCGGAGCACCAGCCGTTCGTCATCGCCGAGATGTCCGGGAACCACAACGGCGACCTGGAGCGGGCGAAGGACATCGTCCGGGCGGTCGCGGAGACCGGGGCGCAGGCGCTCAAGCTGCAGACGTACACCGCGGACACGATGACGCTCGACCTCGACCTGCCGGCCTTCCGGCTGCCGTCCGAGCACGAGCTGTGGAGCGACGCGCGGCTCTACGACCTGTACCGCGAGGCGCATACGCCGTGGGCCTGGCACGAGCCGATCTTCGAACTGGCGGCCGAGCTCGGGATGATCGCGTTCTCGTCCGCGTTCGACCGGACCGCGATCGACTTCCTGGAGAAACTCGGCGTCCCGGCGTACAAGGTCGCGTCGAACGAGATCGGCGACCTGCCGCTGGTCCGCGGGATGGCCGAGACCGGCAAGCCGATCATCATCTCCACCGGCTCCGCGACCCTGACCGACATCGACGCCGCCGTCCGCGCCGCCCGCTCGACCGGCAACGAGCAGATCATCGTGCTCTCCTGTACGGCGAGCTACCCCGCCCCGCCGGAACAGTCCAACCTCCGCGGCATCCCGGTCCTCCGCGACGCCCTCGACGTACAGGTCGGCCTCTCCGACCACACGATGGGCATCGGCGCCGCGGTAGCAGCCGTCGCCCTCGGCGCCACCGTCATCGAGAAACACGTCACGCTCAAGCGCGTCGACGGTGGCGTCGACTCGGCCTTCTCCCTGGAGCCCTGGGAACTCGAGCTCCTCGTCGAAAGCACCCGAGTGGCCCAACTCTCCCTCGGCAAACCCGTCATCGGCCCCAAACAAGCCGAACAGAACGTCCTCCGCTTCCGCCGGTCCCTCTACGTCACCCAGGACGTCCACCCCGGCGACCTCATCACCCCCGACAACGTCCGCTCCATCCGCCCCGCCGGCGGCCTGGCCCCCGACCTCTTCCCCCAAGTCCAAGGCCGCCCCTTCCGCACCCAAGCCCAAGCCGGCACCCCCCTCACCTGGGACCTGCTCTAGCCCTTGAGCGCGGCGGTCAACCGGTCCCGGGTCTTGCGGGCGAAGGCCAAGAAGGCCGAGTCGGGAACGGATTCGCCGTCCCAGCGGACCTCCACCACATAGCGGCTCGTGCGGTAGTTCAGGATGTGCTCGGTCCAGGCCTTGCCCAACGCCGGAAAGCTCCGAGCGATGAACCGCGAGCGCTCCCCGAAGCCGGGAACAGCTCGCTCCACAGCCGACGCGCGCTGCGCTCCGTTCACCGTGACGTGCGCGCACTCGGCGGGGGTCGGCTTGAACATGTCCAGATACTTGTCCGCGAGTGCACCGGTCAGCTCGATGACCGAGACCCGGAGGTTGGGCTCGAGATCGTCCGCCATCCGGGGCCCGAGTTCGGCTGTGGCGCTCGCGGACGGCGTCTCGGGCGCGATGAAATCACCCGGACGGCCAGGGTGTCCGCCGTTCCAGATGATCGCCCGGCATTCGGCGGGGACCACGGTCCACCCGTCCAGCGGATCGGCGCGCAATGTCCAGCCGATACTCACCGGATAGGTATAGATGCTCGACTCGAACCGATGCCGGCCGACGGCCACCGGGAGCGCGGTCTGCAACTGGTTGACGTTGTACCGGAAAGTTGCCGGGCTCGGGCTTGCCGTGCTGGTCGGCGGCACGCTCGGCGAAGGCACTGCGGGGCGCTTCGCGGTCCCGCAGGCGGTCAGCAGCAGGACGACAGCAACCGTCGAAGCACGGCGTAGAAGGCGGTGCATCCCGAGGCCCCTCCTCCTGGGATCATGTGGTGTCGATGGATGGTAGCCCGGTGAAGGGACTGGAATGAGCGAGTACCTGCTGTTTCCTGGGCGGCATCATGTGTTGACGCGGTTTCAGGGGGAGTTTTTGCGGGGGTTCGGGGAGCGGACCGTGGTGTGGGCGGTGACTTCGGCGAATCATCAGACGACCAAGCGGAATCCGGTGGCGTTCGATCGGCGGGAGGCGGCGATCGAGCGGTTCAGTGTGGTGGAGGGGGTTCGGTCGTTGGTGGTGGGGGTCGTGGACACGCCGCCGACGGACGAGTTCGCCGAGGTGACGGTGAAGGCGATCGAGGCGGGGACGGACGATCGGGTGCGGTTGACGCCGGAGAACACGGTGGTGGCGTGTTCGACGCCTGAGGTGAGCAAGATGTACGAGCAGCTCGGGTATCAGGTGATCGGGGTCGAGCCGGACGGTGCGGCGCGGCCGTGGGACGTGCTGCTGATGATTGCTGACGGCAACGACGAGTGGAAGCGGCTCGCGCATCCGGCGACCGTGGACGTGTTCGAGCGGTACGCGCTGGACGCACACGTGGCGCGGTGCGTGAACGACCCGGTGGTCGGCGACGACGGCGGGCTGACCACGACCCGGGACTACAAGACGTACGCCGACGCGTTCGAGACCGCCGCCGACCGGAAATGGGAGCAGATCAAGGGATTCGTCCGGCCGGGGCGGATCCTCGACATCGGCTGCGCGACCGGCGCCACGCTGCAGCTCGTCGACCGGGACTCCCGGTTCCACGAGTCGGACCTGATCGGCGTCGAGGTCGCCCGGCACCTGTACGCGGAATGCGTGCACAAGAAGGAGCAGGGCCTCTTCGGCAACCCGAACGTCTACTTCTACCAGCGCAACATGCTCGGCTCCGCGGTCTTCCCGCCGCGGTCGATCGACACCACGCTGACGCTCGCGCTCACCCACGAGATCTGGTCGTACGCCGACGGGTCGCGACCCGCCACGGTGCAACGGTTCGCCGACGCGGTGTTCGCGCACACGGCCCCGCACGGTGTCTGGATCAACTCCGACGTCTGCGGGCCGGACGAGCCGGACCGTCCCGTCGTACTGCGGCTGGACGACAGCGACGGCGCCAACCAGGACATCGCCGAACTCGAGGCCCTCGACGACCCCGCGGCGTACGTCGGCAGGCTGTCGACGCGGGCGCGGTTCTTCCAGTTCGCGCACGACTTCCGGCGGAACGCCAAGGTCCCGTTCGAGTACGCCGTCCGCGGTGAAGGCATCCAGCTCCGGCTGGCGGACGCGATGGACTTCCTGACCCGCAAGGACTACGTCGACAACTGGCTGAGCGAGACCCACGAACAGTTCTGCGGCCTGAACTTCGCCGGCTGGACCGCCGTCGCCGAACAGGCCGGCTTCACCGTCGACCCCGCGTCGCATGCCTGGCGCAACGACTGGGTGATCACCCACCGGATCGCCCCGGTCGCCGCCATCACCACCCCGGACGGCGACCCGGTCGACTGGCCGGTCACGCACCAGCTGCTCATCGCTCGGCGGTGAGCTGCCCGTTGAGGTGAAGGGTTGCCTGCTCGAATTTCGAGGGGGCAACCCTCCAGTCGAGGGGACACCCCCTCAACTGGAGGGTTCGCGCATTTTACGTGACGTCGAGGTGGAGCGTCCCCGCCAGCGGCCGGACGGTGAGGGTGTGCGCGCCGCGGGTGACGGTCAGCGGGAGCTTGCTGGACAGGAACGGCTCGCACTGCACGGCATGCGCCGTACCGTCCGGAGCCGTCGCGAAGAGGATCCACTCGGCGGGCTCCAGCGCCTCCATGTCCACGACCGCGGCCCACCCGTCGTCGGACACGGTACGCCGGCACTCGACGTCCACGTGGTCGTCGGAGTCCGGCAGGTACCGCCGCCAGCTGAACGCCACGTCGCCCCAGTCCGGACCGCGCACCACCAGCTTGTTGCCCGCAGCAACGGCAGCCGTCGCGGTCATCCGGATCGGCGACTCGTGCAGGTTCACGTATCCGCCGGTCGATCGGGTCAGCATCACGACCCGGCCGCGTTCCGCATGCGACACCAGCCGGTCGCCCGCCGTCCACAGCAGCACCTGCTCGCGCCCGCCTGGCTCCCGCATCCGGAACGCCCGCGTCGTCCGCTGGCTGAACGGGTCGTCCGGGTTGATCTCCTCGAGGATCGGCTGGATCGGCAACCAGGCGGTGAAGTCCCGCCCGTGCAACTCCAGCGGCACCTGCTCCTCACCACCCGACAGCGGCCGGCTCACGAACAGCGACGGCTCGTCGTACGCCGATCGCCCGCGCAGGATCAGCGCGTCCGGGGTCTGCTCGATCGTGGTCAGCCGGCTCGGGTCCGGCAGCCGCCGTACGGCGAACGCGCCTTCCTTGCCCGGGCCCGGCTGGATCCAGTTGGTGTCGTCGATCCACGCACCCGGCGGCCAGCCCGGGCTGCCGGCCTTCTGCCCGCGCAGCCGGTCCCGCCGCCGGACCCCGCCGGCACGCAGCCGGACGACGAAGTGCGACGGCCCGGCCGGGCATTTCGCCAGCAGCGACGGGCTGACCCGGACCTCGAACCCGACCAGGTTCTGCTCGCCGCGCAGGTCCTCCGCGAGGAACCGTCGGACCGGCAGCCGGTGGTTGCGGCCACCGACCATCAGGCCGATGCGGAGGCTGGACGGCTTCGCCTGCAGGTGCCGCAGCTCGGCGGTCCCGCGGACCGCGAGCTCGCCGTCGACCCACGCCACCTCCCGCACACTGGTCGCCAGGGCGTAGTCGGTCTTCACCCGCGGCAGCGCGTCCTGGGCGGTGTCGGGGTCGAGCGCCACCGCGTGCAGGAACTCGAGGTCCCCGGCGCGCAGCGCGTCGAACTGCAACTGGGCGAGCCGCGGCGAGTTCGCCAGTACGGCGTTGTCGAGCCGATCCAGCAGCTGCGTGGTGAGCTCGACCAGGTGCTGCTCCTCCTCGGCCGGCACCGTGCCGAACGCGGACAGGATCGAGTGCAGGTCGATCTGCCGGAAGTGCGCGTGCACCCGGTGCCGGATCGCGGGCAGCGCATCCTCGACCAGGTCCAGCACCTGCCCGGCCGAGACGACCCGGTCGCGGATGTTCGCCAGCTGGAACTTCTGCTGGGTGATCGAGTCACCGGACTCCCGCTCGCGCCAGAAGTACACCGGCGCCGCGATCGTGTCGACGGTGACCGCGTCCAGGTGCGCCTTCAGCGTGACCGGGTAGTCCTCGTACCGGATCGCCGGGAAGCGGTAGTCGTACTCGTCCCAGAACGAGCGCCGGTACACCTTGTTCCACACCATCCGGTCGAGCACCAACTGCTGGGTCTCCGAGATGTGCGTGGCGAGGCGGTCCGCCGTGAACACCTGCGCATGCAGCCAGGACGGCCGTACGCCGTAGCTGTTGTTGAACCGTCGTGCGTTGCCGGCCGCGAAGTCCGACCCGGTCTGGTCGAGCGCCTTGATCAGCAGCCCGAACCCGTGCCGCGTGACGAGATCGTCGCTGTCGACGAACGTGACGTACTCGCCCGTCGCGTGCTCGACGCCGGTGTTACGCGCCGGGCCGAGGCCCGCGTTCGGCTGCTCGACGATCCGGAACCGCGAGTCCCGGCCGCAGAACTCCTTCGCCACCACCGCACTGTCGTCCGGTGATCCGTCGTCGACGAGGATCGCCTCGAAATCCGCGAACGTCTGCCGCGCGATCGAGTCGAGACAGTCCCCGAGGTATGCCCCCACGTTGTAGAACGGAACTACCACGCTCAGGCGTGGCCGGCTCATCGATTCCGGATCTTGCGGGAGATCTTGCGGGCGACCACCTTCGGCTTGCGGACCTGGGCCGCGTGGAAGAACACCCGGGACATCGCGTACGTGCGGGAGCCGCGGATCCGTTCATGCGCGGCGGTCAGCTTCTGGAGCTGGCCGCGGAGTTCGCGGATCCGGTTCTCGCGGGTCTTCATCGCCTTGTTCCGGAAGCCGAGCGTGCGCTCGAGGCCGTAGACGTGACCCTTCAGCTCGAACAGCTCGTGTTTGGCCGACTCAGCCTCGGCGAGGACCGTCCGGACGTCGACCGGCGCGGCGGCGGCGCCGAGAACGCCGCCCAGCGCGGCGGCAATCTCCTTGCCGCGGGCAACCTGTTCGGTGGTCGCCGGCGGGCTGTCCGGTGAGGTCGCCGGCAACTGCTCCGGCGCCTCCACTCCCGACATCGCCAGCCACGCGGACACCAGGTCGTCCCCCACCATCCACGGCGGCCACGGATGCCGCCGCTGCTGCCCGATCAGCCGCTCGTGGAACCGTACCCAAGCAGCGGCCAGCAGATCGTCCTTCGCCACGACGTCCTCGGTCACCCACCCCGAGACCCCGTGCGCGAAGGATTCGCCGTCGTACACGACGTCGTCCCACCGCAGCACGACCCGCGACTCGCTCGCCCACTCGCCGAGCTCGGCCGCCAGCTTCCGGAACCCGGGCACGTCCTCCGCCGAGGCCAGCCGGAACAGCACGCTCTCCACGGAAACCCCCGAGGAGGTGGTGCTGGGAACAACCGCGGGATCGAAGGACAGCAGCTCACCCGGCGAAGGCTCGCCGGTCGTGATCGTGTCCCAGCCCGTCAACGTTTGGTCGGCCGTGAGAACTGCGCCGGCGGTCTCCGTGTAGATGTCGTGCGCCGGCTGCGCTCCGACGATCGCCAGCCACCCGGTGGGGACGGAGCCGAGCAGGCCGGCCCGCGCGGCCGCGTCGAGCCCTTCGTGAGCCGGCGACAGCAGCGGTACGTCGATCTGCTCGACGGCCGCGATCGCCAGCCGGGTCGGGAGCTCGCCCGGGCGGGAGGCCGCGGCGACGTCGGTGCGGAGATACGTGCGGGAGGCGAAGTCGGCGTACACCTCGGCCGGCCACGGGAGCGCCGTACGGAGCTGGTCGACGGAGACCGGGCGGGTCAGGTCGTCGTGCAGCGGGCGCCAATCGTCGTCGCCGTGCCGTTCGTCCGCGGGGCGGCTGTCCAGCACATTCAGCAGCGAGAACTCGTTCTCCAGCCCGAGGACCACGACCGCGTCCGGCACGGCCAGCGCGGCGACCGCCGCCAGCCGGTCGCTCCAGGACAGGTCGGCGCTGTCGTACCCGAGCACCCGGTCGAGACCGTCCGACGCGATGATCACGTCGTACGGCGCCGTCTGCAGCCCGTCGAGTGCGCCCGCGATCACCTGCAGGCACGGGCCGAAGTCCTCGCCGAGCTGCTGCGCGTCGGCCACCGACCGGACGAGGATCGTCACGTCCGCGGAGTGCGCGAGCACCGACTCGATCAGCTGCGGCGCGTGCGGCCCGAGGATCAGCGTCCGCCGGTTGGCGGGCACGACGTCGGTCAGCAACGTGGCCAGCGCCGGCCGCGGCGACGTGCGATCGGTCCACGGCTGCATCTCGCCGCGGACCACCTGAACCTCAGACACGCTCTCTCCAATCGAACAGGGACCGCAGTTCCGCGGCGGGCATCATCCAGGGGCGACCGAGCTCGAGGTCGGTGGTCGCGCGGGCAGCTTCCAGGTCGACGGTCTTGCCGAGCATCTCCGGCCACAGCCGCTCGATCCGGCTCTGCCCGCCGAACAGCGGGTTCTCGCCGTCCATCTCCATCGGGTCGCCGTACACCGCGGGCTCGCAACCGGCCGCGACGCCGTAGAAGATCGCGGTCGACAACCGGTTCGCGGCGACCCGCTTGTGCTTGCGGAGCTCGGCCAGCTGCTTGAACAGGAACCGCCGCTCGGTGCCCTCGTACGAGAACCCGCGGCGCCCGAACGACACCACCCGGAACCCGGCGTCCTCGTAGAACCCGCGCACCTCGGGTCGGTCGAACTCCGTGTAGTACAGGCTGAACGTCACCGGACCGGGCTCGGTCTCGCGGATCTCGTCGATCAGCCGCTGGTGGTCGCCGTGGATCTTGCCGCCCTCCCACCCGTGGAAGAGGAACCACAGCGTGCCCTCGCGCTCGACCGGCTCCTCGGGCTCCGGCTCCAGCTCGGTCAGGTACAGGAACGGCGCGCCGATGCTGTGGTAGTTCCGCCGCCCGAGCGAATGCCCGCGGCGCTTCGGCGCATCGCTCCAGGTGAACCGCCAGGCGCCGTCGTAGAACTCGTGCACCGGGTTCCACCCGCAGCCGATGTTCCAGCCGTGCTGCAGGTAGCCCCGCAGCCGTGGCGGGTGGTCGAAGTCGAACCCGGCGTACCGGGACAGGATGTGCGTCTGACCGTAGTAGTGGTTGTGGTGATGCATCAGCGCACCTCGACGTGCAGAGTGCCGGCATGGGGTCGGACAGCTAGCGCGTGCGTTCCGTGAGTGATTGCCAGCGGCAACCGGCTGCACAGGAACGGCTCGCACTGGACGGCGTGCGCCGTACCGTCTGCGGACGTTGCGAACAGGATCCAGTCGGCCAGCGCGGCCAGTGGATCGACGGAAACCTGGACGGCGGTCACCGGGACCAGTGCGCCCACGTCGGCGGTCACCGTCCAGCCGTCTGCGGTCGTCGTACGACGGCACGCGACGTCCAGGTGGTCGTCGGAGTCGGTCAGGTAGCGCCGCCAGCTGAAGGTGGCGTCGCCGCCCGCGCCGCGGACCACCAGCTCGTTGCCCTCGACCGCGGCGGAGACGGCGGTGGTCCGGATCGGCGACTCGTGCAGGTTCACATACCCGCCGGTCGACCGGGTCAGCGTGACCACGCGGCCATCGACGACCCGCGTCACCGCGGTGTCGCCGGCGGTCCACAACAGCACCCGCTGCTGCTCGTCGGGCCCGTGGACCCGGAACACCCGGGTCGTCCGGCGGCCGAACGGGTCGTCGTGGTTCGCCGCGTCGAGGATGTCGCGGATCGGCAGCCGAGCGGTGAAGGCCCGTCCGTCGACCTCCAGCGGCACCTCTTCCTCGCCGCCGACGACCGGGCGGCTCAGGAACAGCGCGGGCTCGTCGAACGAGGCCTGCCCGTGCAGCACCAGCTCGTCGCCGACCTGCTCGGCCGCGGTCAGCCGGCACGGGTCGGTCAGCCGCCGCAGCGAGAACCAGCCGTACTTCCCCGGGCCGGGCTGGATCCAGTTCGTCGCGTCGATCCACGCGCCGGGCGGCCAGCCCGGGCTGCCCGGCCCCTGCCCGCCGAGCATGCCCTTGCGCTGACGTCGCCCGGACCGCATCCGCACCTCGAAGTGCGCCGGCGCGCCCGTGCACTCCGCGAGGACCTCCGGGTCGAGCAGCACCTCGAACCCGACCGGCGTCCTCGTCCCGTGCAGGTCCAGCGCGGCGTACCGGCGGACGGTCAGCGGGTACTTCGTGTCGCCGACCGCCAGCGCGACCTCGAGGGTCGACGTACCGTCGGTCTCCACATGCCGGATCTCCGCGGTGCCCTTGATCGAGAGCTTGCCGTCCACCCAGGCGACCTCGCGGACACTGGTCGCCAGCGACAGGTCCTGGTCGCGGACGCCGTACAGCCGCCGCGGTACGGCGGACTCGCCGAGGCCCGGGTAGTTGTACTCGAGCCGGCGACCCCGCGACACCGCCCGCGCCCCGCCCCGCAGGCCGCCGGAGTTGCGGAAGTCCGCGAGCCGGCGGAGCAGGTCGACGTCGCCGGAGCGGAGCGCGGCGTGCTGGATCCGGTCGTACCGATGGGTCTTCGCGAGCACGTCCTCGTCGAGCCGGTCGACCAGCTCGCGGGACAGGTCCACCAGCGCCTGCTCGTCGTCGGCCGGCACCGACCCGAACGCGGACATCAGCGTCAGTACATCGATCTGCGCCAGGTGCGCGTGCACCCGCCGACGGACCACCGGGACGGCGTCCTCGACCAGGTCGAGGACCATCCCGGCCGAGGTCACCCGGTCCCGGATGTTGCCGAGCTGGAACTTCTGCTGGGTGATCGACTCGCCGGACTCGCGCTCGCGCCAGTAGTAGACGGCCTGCGTGATCGTGTCCACGGTGACCGCGTCCAGGTGCGCCTTGAGCGCGACCGGGTAGTCCTCGTACCGGATCGGCGGGAACGTGTAGCCGTACTCGGTCCAGAACGAGCGGCGGTACACCTTGTTCCAGAGCATCCGGTCCAGGACCAGGTCGGGGAACTCCGAGACGTGCGTGGCGTGCCGGACCCGGGCGAACGGCGCCTTGTGCAACCAGGACGGCCGGACACCGAAGCTGTTGTTGAACCGGCGCGCGTTGCCGCCGGCGAAGTCCGAACCGGTGCGGTCCAGCGTCCGGACCAGCGCCGCGAACCCGTACCGCGAGACCAGGTCGTCGCCGTCGACGAACGCCAGGTACTCACCCGTCGCCTCCCGGATACCCGCGTCCCGGGCCGGACCGGGACCGGCGTTCTCCTGCTGGATCAGCCGGAACCGCTCGTCCCGGGCACAGAACTCCTTCGCGACGACGGCACTGTCGTCCGGTGATCCGTCGTCGACCAGGATCGCCTCGAAGTCGCTCCACGCCTGCCGGGCGATCGACTCCAGACAGTCCCCGAGATACTCGCCGACCCCGTAGAAGGGCACCACCACGCTCAACCGCGGCGTCACTCCGGTGTGCCCTCCCTCGCCGTAGTCGTTCGTCGAGGGTGTGTCTGCCGATCCAGCGCCGCGCAGTAGGCGTGGGATCGGCAGACACACCCTTTACGTAGCGGCAACGAGATGCACCGTCAGGAGGTTATGCACAGGTTCGAAGCCGTACCGGGACCAGATCCGCTGGATACCGGTCTGGTGGGCCTGGGCGGTGACGACCAGGCGGCGGGTCGCACAGACGTCCTCGACCGCGGCCAGCAGGTGGCCGTACCGCCCGCGGCCCTGCTCGGCCGGGACCACCCCGGCGAGCTGGATCTCGGTCCACGAGTTCTGCTGGTCGAGCGCCGCCAGCGCGAGCACCCGCCGGTCCGGACCCCGCAGTACGACGGCACCGGCCGCGGCGATCCGCCGCCGCGCCCACTCCTGGCGGCCGGCCAGCGCCTTCGCGCGGTCGAACACCGGGTCGGAGCAGTAGTGGTTGCCGGCGTCCCCGAAGACGTCCGCGACCAGGTCGTCCACCTGGTCGTCGTCGACGTCGGCCTCCACCTGGGTACTGAACCCGGCCAACGGCGCCGGCCGCCGCCCCTTCCCGACCGGAAGCGCCCAGCAGACGACCGTATCGGCGAGCAACGCCTGCCGCGGACCACTCGCCAGCGCCGCGAACCACGTCACCTCACGGGCCGGGTACCGCAACACGATCACGTCGGCAGTCGACTTCTCGACCGCTGCCAGCACCTCCGCAAGCGGCGTACCGGCCGATGCGGACACCGACATCCGGTCAATAGAGACCCCGAACCGCTTAGCCGCATCCACCGACGGCCGCACCGTCAACTCACCGGCCTCAAGCGCCTCGTACCAACTCATAGAGAGACGAGCTTAAGGCATCAGCGTTACTAGGCGTGCAGCGGTGCACACTCAGCGGCGTCCAGCCAGTGGTTCCATCAGCACGTACGGTAGTTGGGCGCGATCTGCGCGAACGGAGGGACAAGAATGGCGCCGCAGTGGAACCACGAGCTTCCTGATGGCAATCACGTGATCGTGATCGACACCGAGTCGGCCGCCGGTCATCTGGGCACGATGCTGCAGCGGTTCCGCGATGGCATGACGGAGCCGATGGTCTTCAGCGGCACCGCCGAACCCGAGGCCGTCGTGATCTCCTTCGCCCAGTGGCTCGAATGCCGGGAACTGGTCGAGACCGCCGCCGCTGCCGCGCGAGCGACCCGGCAGCGCCTCGAAAGCACCCCGCCGGAGGCCTACGTCCCTCGCGAACGCTCTCACCTGCGGGTGAGCGGCGAGCAGCGCGACTCCGCCGGCTGACCCAACACCGAGCGCGCGAGCCGGAGTCCGCACTCCGAGTCTCACGCGCAGTGACCCTTCCCGTTCGTGGCGCGACGGATTTCACATTAGTGTTACGACATGCGCGCGAAAGCGAGGCGGCGGGGGCCGCGGACCGCGGGGCCTTCGCTGGCCGGGGTGGGTGCTGGGTTGGCCGTGGGGCTGCTGGCGATCGTGCTGCTCGCGTTGCACTCGACGGTGTTCGAGTTGGTCCGGTTCGTGTTGTTCACGCTGGTGGCGGTGGCCTTGCCGGGGTTCGCGCTGTGGCGGCTGATCGGTGGCTACCGGCGGAACCTGGCCGAGGACCTGTCCGCCGGGTTCGCGGTCGGTACGGCGGGGCAGGTGCTGGTGTACCTCGCCAGCGCGTCGATCGGTCTGCAGGCGTGGTCGTGGGTGTGGGCGCCGGGCGTCCTGGTGGTCGCGCTCGTCGACCGCGACGCGCGGGCGCGGGTCTGGCGGCGGGTCGAGCAGCCGTTGCGGCCGCTGCAGGCGTGGTTGCTCGCGGCGTCGACCGCGGTCGTGCTGCTGATCGTGTACCGGCGCGGCCCGGGGCAGTTCCTGCCGGCGTACACCGATCCGCTGCGAGCGTACCCGGACCTCGCGTTCCAGCAGGCGCTGGCCGCGAGCGCGAAGTACGACGTACCGATCTCGACGCTGTGGCTCGGTGGCGAGCCGATGAAGTACCACACGTTCTTCCACCAGGCGACGGCCGCGACGCAGTGGGGGACGCGGATCGACCTGACCGACCTGATCCACTCGCTGAGCTGGCTGCCGCTGTTCCTGGCCGGGTGCGGGCTGGTGTTCGCGCTCGCCACCCGGCTGACGCCGTCCGCCGAGTCGGGTGCCACCTGGGCCGGGCCGCTGGCGGTGTTCGTCGCCGCGCTCGGCGGGGCGGTGCAGCCGCTGGCCGCGGCCGGGCTGGGCGGGATCTCGACGGCGGTCGCGGCGTACCTGAGCCCGACGCAGAATCTCGGCGTACTGATCGCGCTGGCGATCTGCGTGGTCGCGGTGGACCTGTTGCGGGCCGACGGGAGACCGACGGCGCGGTGGGTGCTGCTGATCCTGCTCGCGCTGCTCGCGGCGGGCGCCAAGTCGACGATTCTGCCGGTGGTCGGGGTGGGGTTCGCGTTCGCGTTCCTGCAGCTGGGGATGATGCGGCGGCGGACGCGGCCCGCGTTCGTCGGCGGGCTGGTGTCGCTGGCGGTGTTCGTGGCGGCGTTGCTCACGATCTTCGGCGGCAGCACGTGGGGGACGCAGATCAAGCCGTTCGAGACGTTCGTGCAGCTGGCGCCGTTCTCGCTGCTGGCGTCGAACCCGCACGCCCAGTTGTTGTCGGGGGCAACGACCTTGCTGAGTTGGGGGCTGGCGGCGTCCGGATTGTTCTTCCTGGGCAAGAAGTGGCGGGACGCCGGGGCGGTGTTCCTGGTCGGGGTCGCGGTCGCGGGGGTGCTCGGGACGGTGCTGACCACCCAGTCGGGGGTCAGCCAGCTGTACTTCCTGCGGACGGCGTTCCCGATGATCGCGGTGCTCGCGGCAGCCGGGCTGGCGAATCTGGTCGGACGGCTCGGCGATCGGAAGGCCGTCGTACTCGTGGGATCGGCGGGGGTGCTCGGGCTGGTCGGGTTCGCGGTCGCGCGGTCGGCGTCCGCGGATCTTCGCGGGATCAAGGGGCCGTGGTTGTGGACGGCCGCCGCGGTCGTCGTCGCGGCCGTGCTGGCGGCGGTGGGGTGGAAGGTCGCGCGGCGGCCGGGGAACTTCTTCGTGGCGCTGCTCGGCGGGGCCGTGGCGGCCTGCATGATCGGAGCGGCGCTGGTGCCGCTGCAGGCGTTCGTGTCGGACTCGGCGTCGAACCTGGTGTTCGCGCATCCGTTCCGTGGCGGGGCGACGGCGGCCGAGGCGGGCGCGGCGCAGTGGCTACGGCGGAACAGCAAGCCCGGCGAGCTGATCGCGACCAACGCGCACTGCATCATCGAGCGCGACGGACTCTGCGACAGCCGGCACTTCTGGCTGGCCGCGCTGTCCGAGCGGCCGGTGCTCGTCGAGGGCTGGTCGTACTCCAACCAGGCGAACCGGATCGCCCTCGCCGAGGACGGCAACCCGAGCCTGATCCCCTACTGGAACCGCGAACAGCTCGCCGCCAACGACATCGTGTTCAAGTCCCCGTCCACCACGACGATCGAACGCCTCCGCTCGGCCGGGGTCCGCTGGCTGTACGCCGACAACCGGGCCGGCACGGTATCGCCCGCACTCCGCAACTTCGTCCGCCTCCGCCACGCCACCCTGGACGCCACGATCTACGAACTCAGATGAGATCCAGCAGCGCGTCTGCTACTCGTTCACGGCCTCGGCCGTCGACCAACTCCCAGCCGGCGCGGGACAACCGACCGCGTTCCGCGGGGTCGGTCAGCAGGCGTTTGAGAATCTGGTCGGCCGACCCCGGGTCGTCCTGCAGCGCTCTCAGCAACCCGAGCCCGGCGGCCGCGCGGGTGTCGACGGCGCGCTCGTACCCCATCACCTGGTTGTCGACCACACACACCAGACCGGCCGTCGCCCCGAGGCACAGCAGCTCCCACGTCGACGTACCGGAAGCGCTGATCGTCAGATCGGCCTCCCGCACCCGCGCCGCCAGCTGATCGGTCGGCCCGATCACCTGCAGCTGCTGATGCGGCTGCACCTCGACGTCCGCGATCCGCGCGGCAAGATCCGGCCCCGGCGCGACCACGGTCGCCTCGAACGGCAGGCCCGTCGCCGCCAGCGCCCGCGCGACGTACGGCCCGGCACCGAAGGCATCCGTCCCGCCGAAGAACGCGAACACCTTCGGTACGACGTTCCGCCGATCGGCCGGCGCGGTCGCCGGGCGGTGCGCGAGGATCTCGTCGCGGATCATCACGTACCGCAGACCGGCCAGCCGTACGGCGTTCCGCGGCAGCACCGGGTGGTCGAGCTCCGCCGCGAGATTCTGGTCGACGAGTACGTCGGCCTCGGCGTCGCGGAAGTCGCCGTCGACGATCGCCAGCGTCGGCAGCCCGCTCGCCCGGACCGCCGGGTAGACGGCGGCGTCCAGGTCGTACGAGTCGAACACCACCGCGTCCAGCCCGAGCCGCTCGAACACCTCGACATGCTCCCCCGGCCCGTGCACCGCCGGGTGGACCTCGATCCCGCGGGCGGCGATCTGCGCGGCGGCCCACGGCACGGTGTGCGCGTCACACACGAACACCACCCCGACCCCGCGCCGCCGCACCTCCTCCGCCAGCGCCAGGCACCGCATCACATGCCCGATCCCCCGGACCGGCCCCACATCACACCGCACCCCGACGCATTTCACGCCCGAACCGTATCGGCTGTATATCCGGTTTTCGTGCTGAGGCGAGCGTGAGAAGAGCCATTGTGGATAGGATGGTGACACGTACGACATGTAATACGTGGGAGGTTACGATGCGACTGAACAGCAAGGGCCAGGTGACGATCCCGGCCGAGCTCCGACGCAAGCACCATCTCCACGAGGGGGACGAAGTGACAGTCATCGACGCAGCCGACGGGCTGCGGATCGTCCGGGCCACGGACGCCGAGAGCCGCGGCCAACGGCTGGTCCGCGAGATGCGCGGCCGGGCGACCAGCGGGATGAGCACCGAGGAGCTGATGGAGCTGCTCCGTGGCGACTGACCTCCCCAGCCGACTCACCGGCCCACGCCGCCGCCCCGGGGAACCCGACACCGGGCCGTCCGGTGGCGGGGCGGGGCCGCAGGTTGCGTTGGTTGACACCTGCGTGTTGCTCGACATCCTCACCGACGACCGCGACTGGGGCGACTGGTCGGCGAACGCGGTCGCGGAGGCCCGCGACCTCGGCGAGCTGGTCATCAACCCGATCGTGTACGCCGAGGTCTCGGCCGGCTTCGACCGGATCGAGGACGTCGACGCCGCGCTGCCGACGACCGACTTCCGCCGCGAGCCACTCCCGTTCCCGGCCGGCTTCCTGGCCGCCCGCGCCTTCGTCACCTACCGCCGCAGCGGCGGCGCGAAGACCTCACCACTCCCCGACTTCTACATCGGCGCCCACGCCGCCGTCCACCGCTACAACGTCATCACCCGAGACCCCCGACCGTTCCGTTTCTACTTCCCCAGCGTGCGTTTGATTACACCGAGTCGAGACGGGGATTGAACAGGTCGTTCACGGGGCAGCTATTGTTTCGAGGTCCGCACCGCGTGTGCGCAGTTCGGAACTGTCCGTCAGAAGGGGTCCCGCTCGCGTGTCAATCCTTACCGGCTCCGACATCCTGGTCACCGGTGGTACCGGGTCGTTCGGCCGGACGTTCGTACGGCATGCGCTCGAGCATCTGGATCCGCGGCGGATCATCGTCTTCAGCCGCGACGAGCTGAAGCAGTGGGAGGTCCGGCAGTCGTTCGGCAACGACCCGCGGCTGCGGTTCTTCCTCGGCGACATCCGCGACCGTTCTCGGCTGCTGCGGGCGATGCACCGCGTCGACTACGTCGTCCACGCGGCCGCGCTGAAGCAGGTCGACAGCGGTGAGTACAACCCGTGGGAGTTCGTGCAGACCAACGTGATCGGGTCGCAGAACGTTATCGAGGCGGCCATCGACTGCGGTGTGAAGCGGGTCGTGGCGCTGTCCACCGACAAGGCGTCCAGCCCGATCAACCTGTACGGCGCGACCAAGCTGACCGCCGACAAGCTGTTCATCAACGGCAACCACTACGCGGCGGCGTACGACACCCGCTTCAGCGTCGTGCGGTACGGCAACGTGATGGGCAGCCGGGGCTCGATCATCCCGAAGTTCCGCGCGCTGCACGCGGCCGGGCAGTCGCTGCCGATCACCGATCTGCGCTGCACCCGGTTCCTGATCACGCTGCCGCAGGCGGTCGAGTTCGTGGTCGACACGTTCAACCTGATGACCGGCGGCGAGTTGTACGTCCCGAGGATCCCGTCGATGAAGGTCACCGACCTGGCCGCGGCGATCGCCCCCGGCGCGGCGATGCACGACGTCGGCCTGCGCCCGGGCGAGAAGCTGCACGAGGAGATGATCAGCCCCGAGGAAGGCCGCCGCGCGGTGTCCCTCGGCAACCGCTTCGTCCTGCAGCCGGACCTCGCCACCTGGGGCTACCAGCCGCCCGCCGACGGCAGCCCGCTCCCGCACGGCTTCCACTACGCGTCCGACACCAACGACCAGTGGTACTCGATCGAGGAGATCCGCAAGATCCTCGAAAGCGACGCGTGACGTGCCTCAGCAAGGGACGTTGGTGCGGCCAGCGGTGGTCCAGTCGTTCGCTGGCAAGGCGGAGGAGGAGAGCGATGCGGAGCATCTCGCGACGACGACAACGCCGCCAGCGGGCGTCTGGGGCGCCGCTGGACGTGCCGAACGTTCCTTGGTGAGGCACTAATGCTGCCGTACGGGCGCCAGTCGATCTCCGAGGAGGACATCGCGGCGGTCACCGCGGTACTGCGCGGCGACTGGCTGACCACCGGACCGGCGGTCACCGCCTTCGAGACCGCGATCTCCGAGCTGTCCGGCGGCCACCGCGCCGTGAGCTGTACGTCGGGCACGGCCGCGCTGCACATCGCGTACGCCGCGCTCGGCCTCGGCCCCGGCGACGAGGTCGTCACCACGCCGCTGACGTTCGTAGCCACCGCGTCCTGCGCCGCGCTCCTGGGCGCGACGGTGGTCTTCGCGGACGTGGACTACGAAACCGGGCTCCTGGACCCGTCCGCCGTCGAGGCAGCGCTCACCGAACGGTCCAGGGTCGTCAGCGCCGTCGACTATGCCGGCCAGCCCGCCGACTACCCGGCTCTGCAGTCCCTGGCCGACCGGGTAGGCGCGAAAACCCTCGCCGACGCGGCTCATTCCGTCGGCGGATCGGCGTACGGCCGCCCCGTCGGCGACCTCGCGGACGTCACCACGATGTCCTTCTTCCCCACCAAGAACCTGACCACCGGCGAAGGCGGCGCCGTCGTCTGCAGGGACCCCGAAGTCGCCCAGCGCGCCCACGAGTTCCACTTCATCGGCCTCGTCCGCGACCCGTCCCGCTTCGAGATCACCGACGAAGGGCCGTGGCACCAGGAGGTCCACGAGTACGGCGTGAACTACCGCTTGACGGATCTCGGCGCGGCGCTCGGGCTGTCCCAGTTGCGGCGGCTCGCGGAGTTCAAGCGCCGCCGGGCGGAGATCACCGCGCGGTACAACGCCGCCTTTGCGGGGGTCGACGGAGTACGTACGCCGGTGCGGCGCGCCGGGGTCGACCCGATGTGGCACTTGTACCCGCTCCGCGTCCTCGGCGGGCGCCGGCGCGAGGTGTTCGAGGCGATGCGGGCGGCCGGGATCGGCGTACAGGTCAATTACATCCCGGTGTACTGGCATCCGGTGTTCGCCCGGCAGGGGTACCGCCGCGGCCTCTGCCCGAACGCCGAACGGTATTACGCCGAAGAACTGTCCCTCCCCCTCTACCCGGACCTCACCGACGGCGACGTGGACCGGGTGATCGAGACCCTTCTGAATTTGGTTGGATAACGTGACGGATGTGACCCGATCGAACCTGGTCGGCGGAGAGATGCTCAACTGGTCGGACCTGCACCCGGGCGACGCCCGCCCCGCGGCCGCCGGACCCGCAGCCACCGCACTCCTGGCCGCCACCCTCACCCCCGACGACTCCGTCCTCGTCGCCGGCCCGCACGCCGCCGACCTGGTCGAGGCGGTCGCGGCCCAGGTCACCTCCGTAGACCTCCTGCTCCGCTCGGCCTCCGACGCCGAAGAACTGGCCGAACTCCTCGACACCACCAAGGGCCAAGTCTTCTGCGGCTCCCTCGACCGCTTCGCCCTCGACGAGAAGTCGGGCGGAGACGGTGGGTATGACGTGGTGGTGGTTTTGGATGGGGTTGAGCGGTTGGTGGGGCCTGATACGGCTGGGTTCGGGTGGGGGGACTGTCTCGCGCGGCTGGTGGGGGTGCTTCGGCCGGGGGGTCGGGTGTTGTTGGGGGCGGCCAACGGGTTCGGGTTCGAGCGGTTGGTGCAGCCGGATATCGCCGCGGGGTTGCCGCGGGACGAGGACTGGGGGCGGCAGGTTGGGGATCGAGCGCCCGCGGGGCTGAAGCGGGTGACCGCGGCTGTTGAGAGCTCCGGGCTGCAGGTCTCGCAGACGTACGCGGTGTTTCCCTCGCTGGTGCAGGCCGATGTCGCGTTGACCGCGGTGGACGGGTTCGCGGCGGTCGTCGCCGCGCGGGCTGTTGCCTCGCGCAACGACGGACCCGTGCTGATGGACCCGTACCGGGTGGTGCTGGACGCGGCCGAGGCCGGTCTGGCGTTCCAGCTGGCGCCGGCCTGGTACTTCGTGGTCGGCGCGGAAGGCCCGGCTGTTCTCCCGGCAGGCGTCGTACCAGAGGGCGACGGGGTGTTGCTGGAAGAGCACCTGATGACGGCCCTGCGGTGTGACGACCAAGCGGCGTTGCGGAGGGTGATTCCGCGGTATGTGGCGTGGTTGGGCGCGGGCGGCGCGGGGTCGGCGGACAACGTGATCCTCGACGGGGACTCCTTCCGGCTCTTCGGGGAGCGCCAGGACCTGGATGTTGTCGAGCATCTCCGGCGGTTCGCGACGCGGGTGCTGGAGAGCGGCTCCAGGCAGCCTTGGCCCGCGGCGGCGGACCCGCACCTGCTGACCGGACGACTGGCGTCGATGGCCGGCATCACCGTCCCGGAGCCGGAGTTCACCCCGGACGAGGTGGTACGCCCCCGGGGCAGCGCCGAGCAGCTCCGAACCGTCGCCCGCTTGGCGGACGAGCTGGCGCACGCGAGCGCCCGCGCGATCCTCTTCGAAGGAACGGTCAGCGGCATCCGCAGGTCCCGCCCATACCGCATCGGTCACGCGGTGATGAACCCGGCGCGGGTGATCCGCCGCCGCCTCAAGCGCGTCCTGAAGAAGGTCCGTCGCTGATGCACCACGCCAACCACTTCTACGGGCACGCCAACATCATGGCGACGTACGCCGGCCTCAGGACACCCCCGCGGATCTGGGGATACCTGCAGCACGGCTGGAACATCCTCGACGGGTTCGCCTACGGCACGAACTTCGCGCCGGGGATGCCGAAGTTCGTCTGGTCGGACAGCGTACGACGCCGTGGGCACGCGCTCGGGCTGCGCAACTACTCGGTGATCGGCTCGGTCTGGCTCTACCTGCTGAAGACCCACCCCGAGCTCGCGACGCCCGACAAACGGGCCAAAGGCACCATCTTCTACCCGTTCCACGGCTGGGAAGGCCAGCACGTACTCGGCGACCACGGCCGGATCGTTGCCTCGATCAACGAGCACGAGACCGGCCCGGTGACCGTCTGCCTGTACTGGAACGAGTACGACAAACCCGCGATCCGCAACGTCTACAAGGACGCCGGATTCCGGGTCATCACGCACGGCTACCGCGGCCTGCACTGGCGGCGGACGAACGCGAAGTTCCTGCTCAACCAGCTCCGCGAACTGCGCCGCCACCAACGGGTCGCGTCGAACCGGCTCAGCTCGGCCGTTCTGTACGGCGGTTCGCTCGGCCTGGCCGCCGGGGTCTACGGTGATCCCATGGTGCTGGAGAACGAGCACCCGTCGTTCGGCGGTCAGGCGCGGATCAAGCGGCTGTGGCCGGAGATGGACCAGCCGTACGTCCCGGCGCAGGTCACCGCCGAGTTCACCGACACCGAACTGGGCGTCGACCACGTCGCCGGACCCGCAGAGATCCGGGAGATGTTCCGATGGAACAGCTGAAGATTGGCATCGTCACGCAGGTCCGGGTGACCAGCACCCGGCTGCCCGCCAAGGTACTGCTGACCGTCGCGGGCCGCTCGTACCTCGAACACCACCTGGACCGGCTGAGCCGCACCGGCCTGCCGGTGGTCGTCGCCACCACCACGAACTTCAACGACAACCTCGTCGTCCAGCTGTGCAACGAGGACGGCTTCCCGGTGTTCCGCGGCAGCGAGGACGACGTCCTCAGCCGGTTCGCGGGGGCTGCCCGCGCGCACGGCCTGGACGCGATCGTCCGGGTCACCTCGGACTGCCCGCTGATCGACCCGGAGATCGTTGCCGCGGGCGTCGATCGGTGGCGCGCCGAGAACGACCCCGACCTGTACATCTCGAACTGCCTGGAGCGGACCTACCCGCGCGGCATGGACTTCGAGATCTTCTCCGCGGCCCGGCTGTACGACGCGGACGCGAAGGCCACGCTCAAGGCGGACCGCGAGCACGTCACGTCGTACCTGCACCAGAACCGGTCCGGCGAGATGCGGCTGCTGAACCTGCCGTGGTCCGGCGGCCCGTCGTCGAACCGCGCGGCGCAGTACCGGCTGACGCTGGACACCGCGGACGACTGGAAGTTGCTCGACGCCCTCATCGAGGACTTCGACGGCACCGGGCTGGGCTGCGCCGAACTGGTCAAGATCCTGGACGAGCACCCGGAGCTGGCCGCGCTGAACGCACACATCGAACAGAAGAAACTCGGCGAGTAGCAGGCCTCAGCCCCGCGGCTACGGCAGAATTGCCGTGATGACCACCAACGATCCGGCCGGCGACCCGCAGAACGGCGTGAACGCCGCGCGCGCCAGGTCCTTCGGCGCCGTCGCGGCCGCGTACGACGCGGGCCGGCCGACGTTCCCGTTCGAGGCGCTGACCTGGATCCTCGGCCCCGGCCGCGGGCTGCAGGTGCTCGACCTGGGCGCGGGCACCGGCAAGCTGGCCGCGGTCGCCGCCGCGCTCGGGCACCACGTGATCGCGGTCGACCCGTCGGCGGAGATGCTCGAGGTCTGCCGCCGGCGTACCTGGATCGACACGATGGTCGGCGCGGCCGAGTCGATCCCGCTGGCGCACGCCTCGGTGGACGCGGTGATCGTCGGACAGGCGTTCCACTGGTTCGACCACGCCCGCGCGCTGCCGGAGATCGCCCGGGTCCTGCGCCCGAACGGCGTCCTCGGCCTGCTCTGGAACAACGCCGACACGGTGGTGCCGTGGGTCCGCCGGATCCATCAGGTCATCCAGGGTGACTGCCACATAGAGTTGCACAGCGGGGGGAGCGACCGGTTCGAGCCGATGCCGATTCTCGAGGGGTCGAACCTGTTCTCGATGATCGAACAGGCCCGGTTCCGGCACTGGCAGGACCTGGACCGCAAGGGTCTGCGGCAGCTGGCGTTGTCGCATTCGGCGGTCGCGATCCTCAAGGAGACCCGGCGCGAGCAGGTGCTGGACCAGATCGACCTGATCTACGACCACACCGCCCGGCCGCCGGAGCCGCTGCGGATGCCGTACTTCACCGACTGCTTCCGGGCGCACCCGAGCGAGTTCGCGAACTACCGGCGGACTCTCGACAGTCCCGTGGCGCCGCACCTCTGAAGCCGCTAACGTGCACCTGTTCAGTCCAGTGAAGGGGAACTCATGGACGAAGAGATGGTGCGCGAGCGGGACGCCCGCGCGTACGAAGCGGTGCACGACGCGGCCGACTTCACCGAGCTGAAACGGCGCTACAAGAACTTCGTCGTGCCGTGGACGATCGCCTTCATGGCGTGGTATCTGGCGTACGTCGCGTGCAACAACTGGGCCCGTGGCTTTATGAGCCACAAGGTGGTCGGCCATGTGAACGTGGCGCTGATCTTCGGGCTGCTGCAGTTCGTGTCGACGTTCGTGATCGCCGCGCTGTACGGCCGGTTCGCGAACCGCAAGCTCGATCCGCTGGCCCACGGGCTGAACGCCAAGTACAAGAGGGAGCGTCGCCGGTGAACCCGCTGCTCGTCCCGCTGGCCATTCCGTTGGCAGCTGAACCGGGCAACCGGGCGCTGACCATCTCGCTGTTCACCGCGGTCGTTGCCGTGACGCTGTACATCACCTGGTGGGCGTCCCGGCAGAACAAGACCGCCGCCGACTACTACGCCGGCGGCCGCTCGTTCAGCGGCGCGCAGAACGGCCTCGCGGTGGCCGGCGACTACATGTCCGCGGCATCGTTCCTCGGCATCTCCGGCCAGATCGCCCTCTACGGGTACGACGGCTTCCTGTACTCGATCGGCTTCCTGGTGGCCTGGCTGGTCGCGCTGCTGCTGGTCGCCGAGCTGCTGCGGAACTCCGGCCGCTTCACAATGGCCGACCAGCTCGCGTTCCGGATGAAGCAGAAGCCGGTCCGGACGGCGGCCGCGACCTCGACGATCGTGGTGTCGATCTTCTACCTGCTGGCCCAGATGGTCGGCGCCGGCTCGCTCGTCGGGCTGCTGCTCGGGGTGAAGAGCGAGGGCGTGAAGGCCGCGGTCATCGTCCTGGTCGGCGCGCTGATGATCATCTACGTGACCATCGGCGGTATGAAGGGCACCACCTGGGTGCAGATCGTGAAGGCCGTGCTGCTGATGGCCGGCACCGTCGTGATCACGTTCCTGGTGCTGCTGAAGTTCCACTTCAACATCTCGTCGCTGCTCGGCTCGGCGGCGGCGAAGTCCGGACACGGCGAGTCGTTCCTGCAGCCCGGTCTGCTGTACGGCAAGGACTTCACCGGCCAGATCGACTTCCTCTCGCTCGGCCTCGCGCTCGTCCTCGGTACGGCGGGTCTCCCGCACATCCTGATCCGGTTCTACACGGTCCCGGACTCCCGCTCGGCGCGGCGCTCGGTGCAGTGGGCGATCGGCCTGATCGGCGTGTTCTACCTGATGACGCTCGCGCTCGGGTTCGGCGCCGCGGCGCTGCTGGACACCGGCAAGGGTTCGGCCGTGGCGACGTCGAAGGGCAATGTCGCGTCGCCGCTGCTGGCCGAGTCGGTCGGCGGTGGCGCCGGGTCGCTCGGCGGGTCGATCCTGCTGGCGCTGATCGCGGCGGTCGCGTTCGCGACGATCCTCGCGGTGGTCGCGGGCCTGACGCTGACGTCGGCGTCGTCGTTCGCCCACGACCTGTACGCGAATGTCATCTCGAAGGAGAAGCCGAGCGAGAAGCAGGAGCTGCGGGTCGCGCGGTTCGCGGCGATCGGGATCGGCGCGGTCGCGATCGCGCTGGCGATCCCGGCGCAGAAGCTGAACATCGCGTTCCTGGTCGCGCTGGCGTTCGCGGTCGCGGCCTCGGCGAACCTGCCGGCGCTGCTGTTCAACCTGTTCTGGAAGCGGTTCAACACCTCGGGCGCGGTGTGGAGCATCTACGGCGGTCTGATCTCCGCCGTGGTCCTGGTGATCTTCTCGCCGGTGGTGTCGGGCGCCGGTGAGAAGTCGATGATCACCGGCGCGGACTTCCACTGGTTCCCGCTGTCGAACCCGGGCATCGTGTCGATCCCGCTGGGCTTCCTGTTCGGCGTCCTCGGGACGTACCTCGGCAAGGACAAGACCAGCGAGAAGCGGTACGCCGAGCTCACCGTCCGGGCGTTCACCGGCGCGGGCGCGGAGGGCGCCGCGAAGCACTGACGCGGTACCTCTCGAAGGGCCGGCTCGCAGTCTGCGAGCCGGCCCTTTTCGTTGGTCACGAGCCGTTGACGCCTGAGTAGCGGTGCCGTAACAATAAGCCACACGCCGCGCAAGAAGTTGGCACGTCGGCGCAAGTTTTGAACTCTTCCCTGTCCGCCCCTTCAGGAGAGGTCTCATGCGCATACCCCGTTGGCGGTTGCTGACCGCCCTGCTGGCCGCGAGTCTCGCGGCCGCACCGCTCGTGTCCCCCGCCCAGGCCGCCGAAGCCGCGGCGAACCTCGCGGCCGGCAAGCCGGCCACAGCCAGCAGCAGTACGCAGAACTACGTCGCGTCCAACGTGACCGACGGCAACCAGAACACGTACTGGGAAAGCGCGAACAACGCTTTCCCGCAGTGGGTGCAGGTCGATCTCGGGTCGTCGGTTCCCACCGACCAGGTCGTCCTCAAGCTTCCGGCCACCGACTGGGGCGCCCGGGACGAGACCCTCACGGTCCAGGGCAGCACCGACGGCCAGAACTTCACCGATCTGTCGGCGTCCGCGGTGCGCTCCTTCGCCCCGCCGGCCAACACCGTGACCGTCGACTACGGTACGGCGACCACCCGGTACGTCCGGGTCCGGATCACCGCGAACACCGGCTGGCCGGCCGGGCAGCTGTCCGAGCTCGAGGTGTACGGGCCGACGACCGGTGACACGCAGGCTCCCACCGCCCCGGGCGGCCTGGCCCTCACCGAACCCGGCGCCGGGCAGATCAAGCTCACCTGGAACGCCTCGACGGACAACGTCGGAGTCACCGGGTACGACGTCTACGCGAACGGTCAGCTGCGTACGAGCGTGACCGGGCTGACGTACACGGACAACCAGCCGGCCAACGTGTCGGTGACGTACTCCGTCCGCGCGAAGGATGCCGCGGGCAACCAGTCGCCGAACAGCAACACCGTGACGCGGAACGGCAGCGGCGGGCCGAGCAGCAACCTCGCGCTGCACAAGCCGATCACGGCCTCTGGTCACACGTTTTCCTACGCTCCGGAAAACGCGAACGACGACGACGTCACGACGTACTGGGAGGGCAACGCCAACCCGGCGACGCTCACGACCCAGCTCGGCGCGAACGCGGACCTCAGCTCGATCGTGGTCCGGCTGAACCCGGATCCGGCGTGGGGAGCGCGGACGCAGACGTTCTCGGTCCTCGGGCGTGAGCAGAGCTCGTCCGACTTCGTCCAGCTTGTTGGATCGGCCAACTACTCGTTCGATCCGGCGAGCGGGAACACGGTGACGATTCCGGTCAGCGCGCGGGTCGCCGACGTACGGCTGAACTTCACCGGGAACACCGGCGCGCCGGCCGGACAGGTCGCCGAGCTGCAGGTCCTCGGCGTACCGGCGCCGAACCCGGATCTCACGCTTTCCGGAGTTTCCTGGACGCCGACGGCACCGGTCGAGACCGACGCGATCACAGTGCGCGCGACGGTGAACAACGGCGGTACTGCCGGCTCAGGCGCGACCGACGTGAACTTCTACCTCGGCACCACCAAGGTCGGTACCGCCCCGGTCGGCGCGCTGGCCGCGGGTGCCTCGACGACCGTCAGCGCGTCGATCGGGACCCGCGACGCGGGCTCGTACGCGCTCAGCGCGAAGGTCGACGAGGCCAACACGGTGATCGAGCAGAACGACGGGAACAACACCGCCAACGCTTCGGGTCCGCTCGTCGTGACGCCAGTGGCCAGCTCGGACCTGGTCGCCGGCGCGGTGAACTGGACGCCGGGCAATCCGACCGCAGGAAACTCGGTTTCCTTCTCGGTTTCCTTGAAGAACCAGGGCAGTGTCGCGTCGGCGTCCGGTGCGCACGGGATCACGCTGACGGTACTGAACGGATCGTCGGTGGTGACGACACTGACCGGTTCGTACAGCGGTTCGATCGCGGCCGGCGCCACCACGCCTGCCGTTGCTTTGGGCAACTGGACGGCCGCGAACGGCCGCTACACGGTGCGCGTCGTACTCGCGGACGACGCCAACGAGCTGCCGGTGAAGCGGTCCAACAACACCAGCGAGCGGCCGTTCTTCGTCGGGCGCGGCGCGAACATGCCGTACGACCACCTCGAGGCCGAGGACGCCACGGTCGGCGGCGGCGCGGCCGTGATCGGCCCGAACCGGACGATCGGCGATCTGGCCGGCGAGGCGTCCGGGCGGCGGGCGGTGACGCTGAACACCAACGGCGCGTACGTCGAGTTCACCACCCGGGCAGCCACGAACACGTTGGTCACCCGGTTCTCGATCCCCGACTCCGCGGGCGGCGGCGGGCAGTCGTCGACGCTCAGCGTCTACGTCGACGGCACGTTCGCGAAGACGTTGCCGCTCACCTCGAAGTACGCCTGGCTGTACGGCGCGGAGGCGTCGCCGAACAACTCGCCCGGCTCCGGACCGGCGCGGCACATCTACGACGAGGCGAACCTGATGCTCGACCGGACGTACCCGGCCGGGACGAAGATCCGGCTGCAGAAGGACCCGGCGAACGGTACGACGTACTCGATCGACTTCGTCGACACCGAAGCGGCCTCGGCTATCGGGAACCCGGGGGCCGGGTTCGTGACGCCGGCCGGGTTCACGCAGCAGGACGTGCAGAACGCGCTCGACCAGGTACGGCAGGACAGCTCGCTGCAGGGCGTGTACCTGCCGCCGGGCGACTACCAGACGTCGTCGAAGTTCCAGGTGTACGGGAAGGCGGTGAAGGTGGTCGGGGCCGGGCCGTGGTTCACCCGGTTCCATGCGCCGGACACGCAGGACAACACCGACATCGGTTTCCGCTCCGAGGCCTCGGCGAACGGGTCGACGTTCAGCGGGTTCGCGTACTTCGGCAACTACACGTCCCGGATCGACGGACCTGGGAAGGTGTTCGACTTCTCGAACACCGCAAACATGACCATCGACAACGTCTGGGTCGAACACATGGTCTGCCTGTACTGGGGTTCGAACACCGACACGTCGACGATCAAGAACTCCCGCATCCGGGACACGTTTGCCGACGGCATCAACATGACGAACGGGTCGGCCGGCAACACGGTCAGCAACAACGAGGCCCGCTCCACCGGCGACGACAGCTTCGCGTTGTTCAACGCCACCGACAACGGCGGCGGCGAGGTCCGGGACAACGTTTTCGAGAACCTTTCCGCGATGCTCACCTGGCGGGCCGCCGGCTTCGCCGTGTACGGCGGCACGAACAACGTTTTCCGAAACCTGTACGCGGCGGACATGCTGACCTACCCCGGCATCACGATCAGCTCACTGGACTTCGGCATCCCGATGAACGGCTTCGGCGCGACCCCGCCGACCCAGTTCCAGAACGCCTCGATCGTCCGCTCCGGCGGCCACTTCTGGGGCAACCAGGCATTCCCCGCGGTCTGGGTGTTCTCGGCCTCGAAGATCTTCCAGGGCATCCGCGTCACCGACCTGGACATCGTCGACCCGACGTACTCCGGAATCATGTTCCAAACCAACTACTCCGGCGGCAGCCCCCAGTTCCCGGTCGCCGACACCATCTTCACCAACACCACCATCACCGGCGCCCACAAATCCGGCGACACCTTCGACCCCAAGTCCGGCTACGCCATCTGGGCCAACGAACTCCCCGAACCCGGCCAAGGCCCCGCCGTAGGCGAAGTCACCTTCACCAACCTGACCCTCACCAACAACACCACCGACATCCAAAACACCACCACCACCTTCACCATCCACCGCAACTAACCGCAAAGGGGCCGCGAGCAACCACCTCGCGGCCCCATCCCAATCTGCCCCACCCTGCCCCGACCTGCCCGGTGTCCCACCGGGGCAGCCGTCGTCCCACGTGTGAAGCTCGAACCTTGCCACTCACCAGGCGGGGAAATGCCAATCCACGTGTTCGTCGACGAGACCAAGTCCCGAGGCCTCCTGATGGCGGCCGCACGCTGCCCAGCAGGAGACGTCGCCGTCAACCGCAAGGCCCTCAGAGCCCTCCTACTACCCGGCCAAGAACGCCTGCACTTCAACCACGAGAAGCCGGCGAGGCGGAAGCAGATCCTCGACGTCATCTCGGGTTTTCACCTGTTCGTGGACCTCTACCGAACAGCGCGCGACTCACACGCGGATCGTCGGCGGTGTTTGGAGGCGATCGTTCGAGACTGTGCACCGGCAGGTGAACGACTCGTCGTGGAGATGGAGGAATCGACCTACGAGCACGATCGTCGGTGCCTGCGTGAGGCGACCCGGCGCTACGGGTGTCACGAGACGCTCCGGTGGGACGTGATGCCGGCCAAGTCGGACCCGTTGCTCTGGATCCCGGATGCCGTCGCGTGGAGCTGGATGCGTGGCGGCGACTGGAGGTGTGCCGTGGCGCCGTTCTGCGACGTACATGACCTCTGAACAGCGCGAAACCCGGCTCGTCCACCGTCCGGTGAGCTGCCGGGTCCACTTCCGGGGGACTCGTGTCCCTCAGCAAGCTCAACTGTAGCCCGAAACGTCAGGTATTCGGAGCGGTTCTTACTAGTGCCCCCGGCTGCCCCAGGATTCCCCGCCCGGAGCGGTTAGAGGTCGTCGGTTACCCGGGAGAGGACGGCGCCGGCTTGGAGTACCAGGGTTCGGTCGGCGTCGTCCAGGCGGCTGAGGAGTTTGGCCAGTTCTTCGGCTGCCTGGCGGCCGGAGGCTTCGACGGTTTCGGCGCCGGTGTCGGTGAGGACGACGGCGGTTGCGCGGCCGTCGACCGGGTCCGGTTCGCGGCGGACCAGGCCGGCCTCCTCGAGGCCGGCGACCGTGGTGGTCGCGGTCGGCTGCGAACACGGGACCCGGGCGGCGATCTCGCCGATCCGGATCGGCTGCTCGTCCGCGATCAGCATCAGTGCCAGGAACTGGGTCGGATGCATCAGCGTGGTGGTCCGGCTCCGGCGCAGATGCCGGACGATCCGGTGCATGCTGACCAGCAGTTGCAAGGCTTCCTGCGCCATCGCGATCACCTCCGTCGGGAAGCGCCATCCTGGCACAGTCATCCAAATTTCTCCTACCGCGGCAACTTGATCTCCGGTCGGTAGAGGTCCATCCAGGTCGCCAGCGACAACGTCTGCTCGAGCTGCCGGCGCGCCGCGCCGTCGGCCGAGGCGGCCAGTTGGAGCGCGACGTCGCGGTCCACCAGGTCGAACACGGCGTGCCGTTCGGCGAGGAGTTCGCGGACCTGGCCGGCCAGCGTCTCGACGTACGCCGGGTCCTGGGTCTGCGGGTACGGCGACTTGCGCCGGTCCACCACCGACTGCGGCAGCACGTCCTGGGTGGCCGCCCGGAGCAGGCTCTTCTCGTGCCCGTCGAACGTCTTCAGCGACCACGGCGTGTTGTATACGTATTCAACGAGCCGGTGGTCGCAGAACGGGACCCGGACCTCGAGCCCGACGGCCATGCTCATCCGGTCCTTGCGGTCCAGCAGGATCCGCACCATCCGGGTCAGGTGCAGGTAGCAGACCTTGCGCATCGCCCACTCGTCGTCGGACTCGCCGTCGAGCCGCTCGACCTCACGGACCGCCTCGGCGTACCGATCGCGCAGGTGCCCGCCCAGATCGAGCTGCTTCAGGATCTCCTTCCGCAGCACGTGTATCTGGTTCCCGCTGCGCCGCGACGCCATGTAGGCGATCCACGGGAACATCGGCTTCGTCCGTACGTCGGGGTCGTGGAACCACAGGTACCCGCCGAACACCTCGTCGGCCGACTCGCCCGACAGCGCGACCGTCGACTGCTCGCGGATCGCCGAGAAGAGCAGGTACAGCGACCCGAAGATGTCGCCGCCGAGCGGGGCGTCGTTGGCGCGGACCACCTTCCGCCGGATCTCCGGATCGGTCAGCGCGGCGTTGTCCAGCACGATGTCGGAGTGCTGCGAGTGCACGAGATCCGCGACGTCGTGCACGTACGGCGTGTCCGGCGTACCGCGGAGCTCGTCCGGCTGGAAGTTCTCCTCCTGCCCGACGAAGTCGACCGCGAAGCTGCGGACCTTCCGCCCCTCCTCGGCCAGCTGGCCGGCCGCGAGCGCCGTGATCGCGCTGGAGTCGAGCCCACCGGACAGCAGCACACATTCCGGTACGTCGGCGACGAGCTGGCGGCGGGTGATGTCGTCGAGGAGTTCGCGGACGTGGGCGACCGAGGTGTCCTGGTCGTCGACGTGCTGCCTGGTCTCGAGCCGCCAGTACACGCTGGCGTGGACGCCGTTGCGGTCCACCGTGACGACCGTCCCCGGCTCGACCTCGCGCATCCCGGACCACAGCGCGGCGCCGGGCGTCTTCGACATTGTCAGCATCTCGCGCAGCCCGCCGGCCTCGACCACGGCCGGTACAGCAGGGTTCGCGAGGATCGCCTTCGGCTCGGAGCCGAACAGTACGCCGTCGGCGGTCGGGTAGTAGAAGAACGGCTTGATGCCCATCCGGTCGCGGACCATCACCAGGGTCTCGGTCCGCGGGTCCCAGATCGCGAGCGCGTACATGCCGTTCAGCCGTTCCGCGAACGCGGTGCCCCATTCGGCGTACGCCCGCAGTACCACCTCGGTGTCCGAGTCGGTCGTGAACGGATGCCCACGGCGGCGCAGCTCGTCGCGGAGCTCGGTGTAGTTGTAGACCTCACCGCTGTAGACCATCCCGAGCGTGACGCCGCCGACGTCGCTGCTCATCGGCTGCTCGCCGCCCGGCAGGTCGATCACCGCGAGCCTGCGATGCCCGAGCGCCACGTGCCGCGCATACCAGGTGCCCCGCGCGTCCGGCCCGCGACAGGACATCGTCTCGGTCATCGCGTCGACGACCGCCCGCTCCGCCTCGAGGTCCTGCCGGTACGCCACCCATCCGGTGATGCCACACATCCGGTTCGCTCCTCTCCGCCAGAAATACATTCCACTCCAATGTATTTCTGGCGGAGAGTGACAACAACGCTCGGCTGAGTGATCAAACTCTCAGAGCTGCGTCGCGACAACCCCGAGCGCGAACGCCAGTCCCGCGAGCCCGAGCATCGCGGTCGCCAGTCGAACCAGCCTCCGCTGCAGCACCGGCAGCTCGGCCGCGGTCGCGAACACCCGCTGCGGCCAGTGCCGCCAGGAGACGTACCAGAAGATCCCGCTCGCGATCAGCAACAGCAGGCCCTTGACCGCATGCAGCTGCCAGTTGTCGTGCCGGATCAGCAGCATCCCCACCCCGGTGACGGCGATCGCCGCAACCAGGCCTATGACCTTCCAACGGTTGCCCGAGGCAATAACCGCGGTGAGCATCTCCCGCCCCTCGCGATCCTCCCCGAAGTACCTCTTCAGCTTCGGCTGCACCACGAACAACGAGTAGGCCATCCCACCCACCCAGGCCGCCGCCAGCCCCGCATGCACCACCGCCAGGATCGCGAGCGTCATTGCGCGAACGCCTGGAACGGCAGCAGCCCGACCAGCTGCCCGAGCTTGCCCAGGGTCTCCACGATCTCGTCGGGTTTCGTCCGGCCGAAGATCGGGTGCTCCATGAACAACAGGTCGTCACCGACGACCGCCCAGGTGTGCAGCTTCGCGCTGCGCATCAACTGCATCAGTTGTGGGTGGAGGTAGTAGGCGGCGACGTTCGGGTCGGTACCGACCAGCTTGTACCAGCGGTTGAACTTGGAGTCCGGCGTCAGCGGCTCCGGAAACGGGTCGACGTCGAACGCCGGATCGATGCTGGAGGCAATCTGGAAGAACGGCAACGGCCGCGGCAGCTTCACCACCCAGACCGAGTCGATCGTGACGGTGTCCCGCGAGCTCAGCTCCCGATCGGTCCAGGCGTCGTGGTAGTGCGTCACCTTCGGCCGTCGGTGGAAGTCGAAGGTGAGGAACGGCATGCCGTTGAACTGCCCGTTGACCACCCCGAACACGATCCGCTGGTCCCCGCGCTCGGTGAACGGCAACACCTGCCAGGCATCCGCGAACTCCGGTGCCTCAGGCCGGAACTGCCATCCCCACTGCTGAGCCAGCTCGCTCCGCTCCCGGTTGGTCTTCTCGATCCGCTTGGCCTCGATCGTCACCCCACGACAGTAGGCCCGACCAGGTGCACCCCGGGGTAGCCTCGCGGCCATGGACCCGTGGCAGACCCTGACCACCGACTACGAACACCGCCGGTCCCGGGAGGACTCGCTCGACCGGTTGATGGAGTGGGACGCGCAGCGCTCGATGATCGGATCGGTCGAGGGCAAGACGATCCTCGACGTCGGCTGCGGCAACGGCGGCAAGGCGATCGAGCTTGCGACACGGTACGGCGCTGCGTCGGTCGTCGGCGTGGATATCGGCGCCGAGTTCCGCACCCCGCCCAGCCAGGTCTCGTTCCACTCCGGGGATCTCTCCACGCTGGACGAACTCGACGTGCTGCACGGTTCGCGGTTCGACGTGGTGCTGTTCCTCCAGACCCTCGCCTACGCCCGCGACCGCGCCCGTACGCTCCGCGCGGTCCGCTCGCTGATGACCGACGACGGCGTACTGGTGGTTTCGATGGCGCACCCGATCCGGTACGCCGTCGAGCGGTCCGAGCGCGACGGGGTCGGGATCGGGGACGCGTACCACGCGGTCGGCCCGTACTCGTATCCGTCCCGGTGGAATCCGGAAATCACCCTCACCCACACCACCGACACGTTCTCGACCATCCACAACTCGCTGACCGGCAACGGCTTCCGGGTCGAGGAAGTGCTCGAACCGCAGCTGTCCGACGAGAACAAGCGGCGTTACCCGCACAAGCAGGAGTGGCTCTCGCGGTACGTCGGGATCATCATCCTCCGGGCGCGGCCGGCGTGAGTGGGGTTCGGGTGTTGCATCGGACCGGGCAGTGGTGCCGGGGGTGGCGGATCGGGGAGGTGGTCGGGTACGACGTGCCGATTCTGCCGGAGTACCGGGTGGAGGGGCGCGGGACTGTTGATCGGTGGGCTGGTCGTGCATGACCTGTACGTCGACTTCCTGATTCCGCCGGGCGTGGAGCGGTATCAGGTGCTGGATCTCGACGAGCTGGCTGGAGCGTTGGAGGGCGGCGAGATCACGCCGGCTCAGTGCGCGCGTGTTCTCGCCGACACCCAACGGTTCGTCGACAAGTATCTGCGGCGTGCGGAGGAAGGACCGAACGGCCCTTCCTCCGCGTTCCCGCCGGCGGAAGTTGTCGAACTCGAAGGACTTCCGTCGTTCTTGTGAAGGATCCGGTCAGTCCTCGTCGGACTTGCCGGACTCCAGGTTGGTCTTGATCAGGTCCATCACGGTCGAGTCGGCCAGCGTGGTGACGTCGCCGACCTCGCGGTTCTCGGCGACGTCGCGGAGCAGCCGGCGCATGATCTTGCCGGAGCGCGTCTTCGGCAGCTCCGAGACGACCATGATCTGCCGCGGCTTCGCGATCGGGCCGATCTCCTTCGCGACGTGGTTGCGCAGCTCCTGGACGACGTCCGGTCCGCCGTCGCCGGCCTCCGAGCGGAGGATCACGAACGCCGCGATCGCCTGGCCGGTGGTCGGGTCGGACGCGCCGACGACGGCCGCCTCGGCGACCTTCGGGTGCGAGACCAGCGCGGACTCGATCTCGGTCGTCGACAGCCGGTGGCCGGAGACGTTCATCACGTCGTCGACCCGGCCGAGCAGCCAGAGGTCGCCGTCCTCGTCCTTCTTCGCGCCGTCGCCCGCGAAGTACACGCCCGGCCAGCGCGACCAGTACGTGTCGACGAACCGTTGGTCGTCACCCCACAGCGTGCGCAGCATCGCCGGCCACGGCTTGGTGATCACGAGGTACCCGCCGGAGCCGTCCGGCACCGACTTGCCGGCGTCGTCGACCACGTCGACGGACACACCCGGGATCGCCTTCATCGCGGCGCCCGGCTTGCCGGCGGTGACGCCCGGCAGCGGGGAGATCATGTGCATCCCGGTCTCGGTCTGCCACCAGGTGTCGACGACCGGCGCCTTGTCCCCGCCGATGTGCTCGCGGTACCAGACGTACGCCTCCGGGTTGATCGGCTCACCGACCGACCCGATCACGCGCAGCGAGGACAGGTCGAACTTCGCCGGGATGTCGGCGCCCCACTTCATGAACGTCCGGATCGCGGTCGGCGCGCAGTACAGGATCGACACCTTGTACTTCTGCACGATCTCCCACCAGCGACCCTGGTGCGGGGTGTCCGGCGTGCCTTCGTACATCACGGAGGTGGTCGCGTTCGCGAGCGCGCCGTACACGATGTAGCTGTGCCCGGTGACCCAGCCGATGTCGGCCGCGGTCCAGTACACGTCGGTGTCCGGCTTGAGGTCGAACACACCCCACTGCGTGTACGACGTACCGACCAGATAGCCACCCGTGGTGTGCAGGATGCCCTTCGGCTTGCCCGTGCTGCCCGACGTGTACATCACGTACAGCGGGTGCTCGGCGTCGAAGGCCTCCGGCGTGTGCTCGGTCGACTGCTTGCCGACGACGTCGTCCCACCACAGGTCGCGCCCCTCGACCATGGCGGTCTCCTGCCCGGTGCGCTTCACCACGACCACGTTGCGCACCTTGGGGTAGTCCACCAGCGCGGCGTCCACGGCGGGCTTCAACGCCGACGGGGCGCCCCGCCGGTACCCGCCGTCGGAGGTGATCACCACGCGCGCGTCGCAGTCCTCGATCCGGCCCTTCAACGCGTCCGACGAGAACCCGCCGAAGATCACCGTGTGCGGGGCACCGATCCGGGCGCAGGCGAGCATCGCCACGACCGTCTCGGGGATCATCGGCATGTAGATCGCGACGATCTCGCCGGCCTTGACGCCGAGCTCGAGCAGCGCGTTCGCGGCCTTGCAGACCTCGTCCTTGAGCTGCGCGTAGGTGATCTCGCGGGTGTCACCGGGCTCACCCTCGAAGTAGTACGCGACCTTGTCGCCGAGACCGTTCTCGACGTGCCGGTCGACACAGTTGTACGCCGCGTTCAGCTTGCCGTCGGCGTACCACTTGGCGAACGGCGGGTTGCTCCAGTCCAGCGTCTGGGTCGGCTCGGTCGCCCAGGTCAGCCGCTTGGCCTGCTCCGCCCAGAACCCCTCGAAGTCCGCGTCCGCCTTCTCGTAGGCGTCCGCTTTCAGGTTCGCGTTGGCGGCGAGCTCGGCCGGCGGCTCGAACCGACGCTCCTCGTGCATCAGGTTCGACAGTGCCTCGGACTGCGGTGGTTCTTGATTCGTCACGTCGACGACTCCTCCTCGCTGGCTTCGGCGCGGCCGCGCGCCCGGTTACCTTTCTACCAATGCAAACCCTTGCAAGGAACCGGGGTATCGCTCAGCCGCGCCGAATCTGCGCCGAACAGGACCGTTCCGGGGCCGGACGGGGCCGGCCGCGGGCTCAGCGGCCGAGCAATGTCCGGTCCGCGGCGGTCGCGGCCGCGAGCAGCAGCTTCCGCCGGTTCGCGGCCTGCATCTGGGTCTCCTGGGTCTTGTCGGCGCAGCAGTCGGTGCCCCAGAGTTCGACCTCGACCAGCGCGTTCGACCGCCGGAACCACAGCCGCGACGTGGCCATACCGTGGAAGACCTCCGTCGCCAGGAACGCCGACTCTCCGATCCCCGGCACGTCCCCGACCGTTGCGTGGTTTGCAACCTGACTGCTCCGCTGGTCGTCGTACTCCCCGGCCGCCCCGTCCGCGCCGTGCCGTTTCGCGGGGTACACGCTGACGTGGATCGTCAGCCGCCGCTCGATCGGGCCCTTCGCGTACGCCGAGTACCAGTGCGCGCGGGGCTGCTTGAACGACCAGAGGCAGTACTTGTACGGCAGCAGGACGTGCGACTCCTTCTCCTGCGCCGTACCGAGCCTGGCACCGACGTCCGTCACCCGGACCGCCTGCTCCCGCGGCAGCAGCTCGCAGGCGCTCAGGCTCTCCGGGTACTTCGCGTCCACCTTCGACTGGCAGCCGCTCAGGACGGCCAGCACCAGCACGATCGCGACCAGCCTCGGCGTCGGCATGGGCGGAGAGTAGAGCGGCGGCCGGGTCAATTCGGCGTACGACGGAACCAACCGGCCGGATCCTGCATCAGACTTGATGTGAACCCGACCCAGCCGACCCCGCCGATACCCGCCGCCACCGACGAACACCGGAAGATCTCCCGCGCCGCGCGGCGTCGGGTGCACGCCCGTGAGCTGCGCGTCCGCCGGACCCAGGCGGCGCTCCGCGCCCAGCTGCCGGCGGCCTGACCGCCGCTACTCCTGGTGGTACTTGAGGAGCTTGCCGAGGATCGTGCTCAGCTTGTTCCGGTCGGTGGCCGACAGCGGGGCGAAGATCTCCTCCTGCGCCTTGCCGACCAGGTTGTTCAGCCGCCGCTGGTGCCGCTTGCCGGCGGTGGTGATCGTGATGACGTTCCGGCGGCCGTCGGCCGGGTCCGGGCTGCGCTCGACGTACCCCTCCGCCTCCAGCTCGTTGAGCGCGGCAACCACATCGCTACGGTCGATCGAACTGCGTCGCCCGAGCTCCGCCTGACTGGCGGGGCCGAACTCCACCAGCGTCGCGAGCAGGCGGAAGTGGTACGCCCGCGCACCTCCGGCGGCGAACGACTCGGTGACGATCCGGTGTGCCTGGGCCGCACTCTGCGTCAGCAACCAGCTCGGCAATTGGGTCAGGGCGCTCGGCGTCTGCTCATCCACCCGCGCAGTCTAGGTCGTCAACGGTTCGCCATCGGCGATTTATTGGCCGGGCCTACGATTTGACGCGACGGCCGGAGTCGGCTCCGGTGCTGGATCCTGTGCGTCGAGGAGCTCGTCCCAGTGGTCCTCGGCCCACTCGCACAGCGCCCGCAACGGTTCCAGCAGGCTGCGGCCGAGGGCGGTCAGCTCGTACGTGACCCGGCGCGCGTCCTGCACCCGGTCGACGAACCCGTCGCGCTCGAGGGCACGGAGCGACTGCGTGAGCATCTTCGGGCTGATCCGGGCGAGCGGGATCCGGAGCTCGGAGTACCGGCGCGGCCCGTCCTCCAGACAGCGGAGCACCATCCCTGACCATTTGTCCGTCCCGACCCGGAACGGCAGCACGGTCGACGGGCAGATCTCCTCGAACATGTCCGCACGCAGCGCCTGCATGCCGTCCAAGGTATCCAATCGGTAACCACCTCCTCTTCTACGGTCGCCGTACCCATTCGTCGAGGAGGTTGCGGTGAGCAAGATTCTGGTGATCGGAGCCCAAGGCCGGGCCGGCTCCGCGGCAGTCACGGAGGCCCGAGCACGAGGCCACGAGGTCCTCAGCGTCGCCCGCAACCTCCCCACCACAACCGCCCCCACCCCGGCAACCCCCGGCACAGCGGACTCCGGTACGGCGGACTCCGGCACAGCGGACTCCCGCACGGCAGACTCCGGTACGGCGAACTCCGGCGCGGCCGGCCCCGGCACCGCGGATTCGCGCACTGTCGACTCCCGCACAGCCAGCCCCAGCACAGCGGACTCCCGCACGGTGGACTCCCGCACAGCGGACTCCCGCACGGCGGGCTCCGGCACGGCGGGCTCCGGCACAGCCGGCTCTGGCATGGCGGACCGCAGGGTGGAACGCTCGGCCGATCATTCGGCGCGCGGGGTGGGGGCTGGCGGCGCCGCGGACGGCGGGGTGGTGGTTGGGAATGTGTTGGACGTGGGGCGCATTGCGGAGTTGGCGCGTGGGCGGGATGCGGTGATCGCGGGGGTGTACGACGGCTCGGCCAACCCCGGCGACTTCTTCCCGCGGGCGGCGCGGGCGCTGGTGGAGGGGCTGGCGCAGGCCGGCGTACGGCGGCTCGTGTGGGTCGGGCTGGCGTCGATCCTGCCGACCGCGGACGGGACGTTGCTGATGGACACCGACGGATATCCCCGCGAGTACCGCCCATTCTTCCTCGCACACCAGGCGGCGCTGGACGTGTTCGCCGCGTCCGACCTCGACTGGGTCTCCCTCGCCCCCGCCGGCGACTTCAGCCACCCGGACCCGTCCCCCAAACGCGGGCACCACACCGACCCGGCGGCCGACCTCAACCACGCCGACCAGCCCACGGACGACGGACACCACATCGACCCAACAGCCGACCCCGACTACGCCGACCGGTCCACGAACGGCCGGCACCACGTCGACCCAACGGCCGACCTCAACCACGCGGACCCGTCCATGGACGACGGGCAGCGCGTTGGCCCAGCGGGTGGCCTCGACCACGCGGAGCAGCGCAGGGAGGGCAGGTATCGGGTCGGGGCGGCGGATGGGCGGGCGCGGATCTCGTACGCCGAATTCGCGGTCGCGCTTGTCGACGAAGCAGACCACCCGACGCGGCACCGGGCGGCGTACGGCGTACTGGTCTAGACGGGGGTCTCGCGGGGTCCGGCGTACGGACGATAGGTTCGGGGCATGGCTGGGGCCGAGGAGTACTTGGACAAGGCGTTGGCGATCGCGCACCGCGCGGCCGAGACCCAACTGGGCGCGATCCGGGTCGCCGCCGGGCTGATCGCCGACGCGCTCGCCGCCGGTCGCACGTTCTGGGTCTTCGGTACCGGCCACAGCCACACCCTCGCCGAAGAGCTGTACGGCCGCGCCGGCGGCCTGGCCGACGTCCGCGCCATCCTCGAACCCGGCCTGATGCTCCACGAGGGCCTCCAGAAAAGCTCCCTCCTGGAACGCCTCCCCGGGCTGGCCGAGGTACTCCTCGAGATCAACCCGCTCGAGCAGGGCGACGTCCTGCTGATCGCCTCGAACTCCGGCCGCAACGCCGTACCCGTCGAATTCGCCCTCGGCGCGCGCGAACGGGGCGTCAGGGTGATCGCCCTGACGTCCCTCGCCCACTCCAACGCCGTTGCTTCTCGCGCGCCCACCGGCGAACGCCTCTTCGAAACCGCGGACGTCGTACTCGACAACTGCGGCATCCCCGGCGACGCGCTCATAACCGTCCCCGGCACCCCCGAACCCACCGGCGCCACCTCCACCGTCGTCGGCGCGCTCCTCCTCCAGGCCCTCACCGTCGAGGTCGTAACCCACCTCACCGACCGCGGCCAACCACCCAATGTCCTGCGCAGCCTGAACGTCTAGCTCACCCAGGCGCACCACGCCGCCGGCGCCGCGAGCCGCGCCTGCACAGACGATCGAGCATTGACCGGCGCGGTGACCGGCGCGCCGGTCAGAAGGGTGGAGGGTCGTCCGATGTGGGTTTGCCTGTTGGGGGTGGTTGTTGGGTGATGGGTCCGCGGGCGGGTGGGACGGTGGTGTAGCGGTGGCCGGTGGGTGTGGTGAGGGTGATTGAGCCGTTGGGGTGGTTGGTGGTGGTCCAGCCCCAGGCTTTGGTGTCTTTGATGACGTGGTGGTATTCGCAGAACGGTGCGAGGCCGGTCAGGCTGGTGGTCCCGGTTTGTGCGAAGGGTCTGCCGTGGTCGCGGTCGCATTCGCGGGAGGTGCGGTTGCAGCCGGGCCAGGCGCAGGTGGGGTGTCTGGCGAGGAGGGTTTCGGTGACGAGTGTGCCGGGGTCGTGGCGGGTGGTGGAGGCTTCGAGGACGGTGCCGTTGGCGGGGTCGGTGAGGAGGCGGCGCCAGGTGCCGTCGGTGGCGATGCGGCGGGCCAGTTCGGCGGGGATGGGGCCGTAGCCGGTGAGTTCGCACACCTCATCGGGCACCTCGTCGCACACCTCATCGGGAATCTCGGCGGGCATCTCGTCGGACAGCTCGTGGTCGGGCTGGTTGGTGCCGAGCAGGGTGGTGATCGGGATGGTGATTTCGATGTGGGGTCGTCGGCGGTGCTGGTCGGGGAGTCGGCGCCCGAGCCAGTCCAGTCCGTTGTGGAGCATGTGTTCGAACAGGTCTGCGACGACGTCGGCGCGCCGTTGCGGCGCGATCCGTTCGTCTCGTGCCGGACGTGCGACCTCAGCGGGATCGGCCGGGTCGGCCACGGTGTCCGGCTCGGCCAGGTCGGGAAGGTCAGCCAGGTCGGCCGGGGAGTCCGGGTCGGCCGGGGTGTTCGGGTCGGCCGCGGTGTTCGGGGCCGGGGTGGTCGAGGTGGCCGGGGCGGAAGGTTGTGGTCGGGGTGCCTCGGCGGTGGGTGGGGTTGGGGTCTGGGCGGCGGCGGGCGGGGTGGCGGCTTCGGTGGGTGTCATGCGGTCGGGGGTGCTGGTGTTTGTCCGGGGGCGCTGAGCGGGTGCGGCGCCCCAGAGTCCGGATGCGCTGCCAGGCGCACGGTCGGGCGTGGTGTCTGCGGCACTGACCGCGGTGGTGTCCGGGGTGTTGGGTTCGCTGGAGGCGCTGGAGGCGCTGGAGGCGCTGGACGTGCTGGACGTGCTGGACGTGCTGGTGGGGGTGGCGCGTTTGGCGAGGTCGGCCATGGCTTGGATGACGATCCACATTTGCTGGATTTTGTCGGCGGTGTGGACGACCCAGAGGCCGGCCATGCCGTCGGCCAGGGGGACGATTTTGCAGGTGCGGTCACGGATCGCGTCGCGGTGGCGGTCGGTGTCTTCGCGGGTGGTGTGTTTGGCGACCTGGCGGCGCAGGGACTGGTTGAGGTTTCGGTGGGTTTGGCCGGGGGCGCGTTTCAGGATGTGGGCTTCGACGGATTGGGCGGCGGTGGCGGGTAGGGCGCGGGTGGCTTCGGAGATGGCGAGGGCTTTGGAGAGCGAGATCGCGCCGCAGCGTAGTGCGGTGTGGGTGGCGGTCAGGGTGCCGGTGAGGTGCAGGGCGGTGTCGATGTGCCGGGCCGCGGTCTCTTTGGACAGGTGGAGGGCGGCGCCGATTTCGGCGGTCCAGGACCGTTCGGGGTCGATCGGGCGGCCCGAGGTGTCGATGTGGGTGGGGTGGGGGATCCCGGACGGACCGGTGGTTTGGGCTTTGCGTTGCCGCCAGAACGAGGCGATCGAGGCGGTCTTGACGGAGGCGGCCCAGGCCTCCAGCCGGGCGGCCGCTTTCATGGCCTCGATCAGCGCGATCGGTGACTCGCACTGGGGGCGCAGTGTCTCCAGGGCGGCGGCCAGCTCGGCGCCGGGTGGCAGGAACACCCAGGCCGGTGCCTTCAGCCGCAGCATGGCCCGTTCGGCCTCGTCCTGGTCGACGCCGGCCCACTCTTGCCAGTCGAACTGCTCGACACGGGACATCGGCGGCAGGTCGTCGTACAGGTCTTCCTCGCCCACGTACCGCGGTGGACACGAGCCGTCGACGTCGTACAGACCATCCAGGAAGTCGGTGTCGTACGCATCGTCAGGCGGCTGCTCGGGTGGCCACCGATCCGGCGGCAACGGGTCAGCCAGCAGATCTGTGGGCGGCGGAACTACAGACACCACAGCGGCTTGGCCGCGACCAGGACAGGACCGCGGTGCGACGGTCTCCGGTCGGGCGGCGCGGGGGCCGAGCAGCGCTATAGTCATGTGACTATATTAGAACAAATGTTCGATCACGCAACTCGAGAATCTGGGCGCCTCGGGCCGGTGCCGACGTAGGTCACTCCGGTGCGGGGCAGGCGATTCTCGGATGAGCAATCGCGCCAGCTCTGCTACCAACAGACGATGATCGTCAATGACATGCCAACCCTCTGGCGCGTTCAACTGGCGCTGGAGTGCAAGGCATTCGACAGCGACCGCCGGTTAGTACCAGTGCCGTGCCCAGCCCCGGATCCCCTGCCTACCGGCTACGTGGTGCGGTACCACGACGGCTCGAGTGAGCTCGCGTTCGCCGCGGCCGCGCCCGCATGGTTCGTGGACCAGATCGGCCGATACAGCACCGACGAACTGATCGACCGACCCGAGGTGCTGGCGAGGCGACTCCAGACCGACGGCCAGACCATCGGCCTGGGTCATTTCCACACCTATCGCTTCGACGACAACGCGGCAGTTCAGCAGCAAGCAGTCACTAGCAAGCAGTCACTCGTGACGGCCCTGAGGCCTATTCGATCGTCAGGGACGGGCAACCCGTTGCCTCCGCATCGTCGAGCCGCAGCAATGACTCTGCTGCCGAACTGTGGATCGAGACAGACCCCGCGCATCGACGCCACGGTTACGCGGCCACCCTTGCCCGTGCCTGGGCAGCCGGCGTTCAGCAAAACGCGAAGATCGCCTTCTACAGCCACCTGCACGAGAATGCGGCTTCGGCAGCCTTGGCAAGACACCTCGGGGTATCGCCGCTGTTCGAGATCATCGCCATCGACCTCAAGTAACCAGGCGACCGCTCCGCACCGCCGGTGCGAGGTTCCGCCCACCGCGGACCGTCGCCGGCACATCATCGGGCAACGCCTTCGGGAACGCAGGCCCTTCTGCCCAGCCGTCGACACATCGCCCCTCGATCGAACCCGTGCAGTAAGCGGCGACCTCAGCTCAGGTGGCGCGGTAGGCGACGGTTATGTCGTAGCGGTCGGAGCGGTAGATGGAGATGCCGAATTCGATCACCTGGTCGGTGGCGGTGCGGGGGGCCGAGGTGATGATCAGGCAGGGGGTGGTGCTGTCGATTTCGAGGAGTTCGGCGTCGGAGGGTTCGGGTGGGGCGGCGACGATGGATGCGCTGACCATGCCGAGGGTGACGCCGTACCGGGTGGAGAGCTCGGTGTAGAGGGACTTCTCGGTGAAGTCGATCTCGTCCAGGCCGGGGTAGCGGTGCAGGGACAGGGTGGTGCGTTCGATCGCCATCGGGTCGCCGTCGGCGGTGCGGAGGCGGACGAGGTGCAGGACGGGGGTGCCGACGGGTTCTTCGAGCTCGCGGGCGAGGTGTTCGTCGGCGGCGCCGACGCGGTGTTCGAGGACCTTGGCGCCGGGGCGGATGCCGCGGTTGACCATGTCCTGGCTGAACGAGGAGGCGAGCATCCGGGACGGGCGCGGCTCGGCGACGAAGGTGCCGCCGCCGGGGCGGCGGTTGGCGAGGCCTTCGGCCACGACCCGGTCGACCTCCTGGCGGACGGTCATCCGGGCGACACCGAACCGCTCGGCGAGGACGCGCTCGGACGGCAGCACGGTGCCGACGGCCAGCGAGCGGGTGAGGTTCTCCAGAATCTCGCGAATCTGGTCACCCTTCGGGCGATCCGTCCGCAGCTCGGTAGGGAGCTCGGCGAGGTCGCCTGGGTTGTTCCGTGGGCGGGCCATGAGGTCAAGTATCCCTGAGACTCTGCCCGGCAAACCGGTTGCCGGGGTACGCGGGCCGCGGTGTGTCGTACCGCGCAGGCCGTCCGGTACGAAGGTGCCCCGGCAGACCATGTCAGTCCGACTGTAACGTCCGCTGCCACTTCACGGCCAGTGACCTTCCACAGCCTCAGCCAATTGCCAGCGAGGGTAGTTTTAGCGTTATGACCCCGGCACAGTTCGCACAGGAGACGTCGTCGACCGGCGAGTGGAAGCGGCAGGGCAACAGGTTCACCGGCCGGATCAGCCGGGAATCGACGTCCGCGCCCGGCGCGGGACCGGACGACCAGGGTCGCTGGCCGGTCGAGCCGGGGCGGTACCGGCTGGTCGTCAGCCTGGCCTGCCCGTGGGCGCACCGTTCGGTGATCGTCCGCCGGCTGCTCGGGCTGGAGGACGCGATCAGCCTGGCGATCGTCGACCCGATCCGCGACGAGCGTGGCTGGCGGTTCGCCCTGGACGCGGACGGTCGGGACCCGGTGCTCGGGATCGCGTTCCTGTCCGAGGCGTACCTGCGGACCGATCCGGCGTACGACGGCCGCGTGACGGTGCCCGCGATCGTCGACACGGTGACCGGCGAGGTGGTGACGAACGACTACCCGCAGATCACGCTCGACCTCTCCACGGAGTGGGTCGACCATCACCGGGCCGGCGCCCCGCAGCTGATCCCGGACGACCGGGCCGAGATGGATCAGCTGATCGACGAGATCTACCGGGACGTGAACAACGGCGTCTACCGGTGCGGCTTCGCAACCGGGCAGGAGGCGTACGAGACGGCGTACGACGCCCTGTTCGCGCGGCTCGACGTACTCGAGGAGCGGCTCCGGGACCGTCCGTACCTGCTCGGCGACTCGTTGCGCGAGGTGGACGTCCGGCTGTTCACGACGCTGGTGCGCTTCGACGCGGTGTACCACGGGCACTTCAAGTGCAACCGGCAGAAGCTCACCGAGTTCCCGAACCTGTGGGCGTACGCGCGCCGCCTGTACCAGCTGCCGGGCTTCGGCGAGACCGTCGACTTCGACCAGATCAAGCGGCACTACTACGTCACCCACGACACCATCAACCCGACCGGGATCGTCCCGAAGGGCCCGGACCCGCGGGTCTGGACGGCCTAGGCAGCGCCGGGAGCCCTTCAGGAGAAGGCGAAGTAGCGCAGCCACAGGTACGGCGCCGCGACCAGGATCGTGATCGCGGTCATCACGATGCCCTTCCGGGTGAACGCCCAGAAGCTGATCGGGTGCCCGGCCCGGAGCGCGAGTCCGATCACCACCACGTTCGCGCTGGCGCCGATCGCTGTCGCGTTGCCGCCGAGGTCGGCGCCGATCGCCAGCGCCCACCAGAGCGCGTGCGCCTGCGCCGGGTCCGCGATGCCGTGGGTCAGATCGAGGACCACGGGACTCATCGTGGCGACGTACGGGATGTTGTCGATGACTCCGGACAGCAGGGCCGACACGAACAGCACCAGCATCGTCGCGAAGAGCGTGTGCCCACCGGTCAGCGAGCCGACCCAACCAGCGAGGTGCTCGATCACGCCGGTCTTCACCAGCGACCCGACCATCACGAACAGCCCGGCGAAGAACAGCAGCGTCTGCCACTCCACGCCGGCCATGTAGTCCCGGGTCGGAACCTTCGAGATCAGGACCAGTACGCCGGCACCGAGCAGTGCGACCACCGACGGCGCGATGTGGAACGCGGCATGTCCGACGAAGCCCGTGAACACCAGCAACAGCACAACGCCGCACTTGACCAGCAGCCGCCGGTCCTGGATCGCCTCCTTCTCGTTCAGACGGAGTACGTCGTCGACACGGTCCGGATCGGCCGTGAACGAGCCCTTGAACAACCTCGGCAGCACAAGCGTGAACACCAGGAGTTCGAGCGCGACGAGCGGCGTCAGGTGGATCAGGAAGTCGTTGAAGGTGAGGCCCGAGCGGCTGGCGATAATGATGTTCGGCGGGTCACCGATCAGGGTCGCGGCGCCGCCGATGTTCGACGCCATCACCTCCGCGATCAGGAACGGCACCGGGTCGATCCCGAGCCGGTCGCAGACCAGCAGCGTGACCGGGGCGATGAGCAGCACCGTGGTGACGTTGTCGAGGAACGCCGAGGCGGTCGCGGTGATCAGCGTCAGCAGGATCATCACCCGCAACGGTGATCCCTTGGCCCGCTTCGCCGCCCAGATCGCGACGTACTCGAAGACGCCGGTCCGCCGGAGCACGCCGACGATCACCATCATCCCGAACAGCAGGAACACGACGTCCCAGTCGATCCCGGTGTCCGGCGAGTAGAACGCGTGCTCGGCGTCGGTCACGCCGAGGGCGAGCAGGACGCCGGCTCCGCCGAGCGCGGCGAGCAGCTTGTGGGTCCACTCGGTCGCGATCAGCACATACGCGATGACGAACACCACGACGGCGACGACCGTCATGCAGGCTGCCCTAGTGCGCGGCGACCGCCACTTCCAGCAGCCGGGACGCGGTGATCGCACCGAGCACGCGCCCGTCCCGGACGACGACCACCAGCGGGCTGCGCAGCCGGGCCATGATGGCGGCGATCTCCAGGATCGTGTCGTCGTGGTTGACGACCGGGATCTCGCGAGGCTCGGCCGGCAGCAGCTTGCGGACCGTGAGGCCGGCCAGCTTGTCCGCGACCCGATCGGCGAGCGACTCGTCGATCACCCGGGCCAGCGACGGATCGTCCTGGACATAGCTCGGCACCAGGAACCGCACCACCTGCGAGGCCGGCAGCACACAGCACGGACTGCCGTCCGCCTGCGTGACGATCAGCCCCGGCAACCGGCGGGACGCCAGCAGGTGCACCGCCTGCCGGGCGTCGTCGTCCAGCCCGACCACCGGGAATTCCTCGGCCATCTGCTCTCCGTGCACGCCTGCAGAGTACGACGGAACGAGCCGGCTCGGTGACGTCTCTCACAGGGCTCTGACAGTGCACGGCACCTCCTGGGAACGGCTGACCACCCCGCAACCCCAACCGGGGCACGGGTCCTGCCGACCAGACTTCCCGGCGCACCGCGCCCAACCCTGCCGCAAACCCGACCCCCAGGCAAACACAAGCCGTTACAATGGAGGCGGTGCGCCGGGAAGTCTGGTCGGCATTCGCCCGACCGACCCCGAAACGAAGGGCCGACCCATGAGCCAGCACCCACGGATCCGCCAGAAGAAGCGCGCCTTCCCCCGTGTCCTCGGCCGCGAACGCGCGTTCCTCGCCGACGTACTGCGGGCCGAGACGACCGGTGGCCTGCTGCTGATCGCGGCCGCCGCCATCGCGCTGGCCTGGGCGAACTCCCCGTGGCAGGACTCGTATCACCACCTCCGCGCCCTGCAGCTCGGTCCGTTGACCGTCGAAGGGTGGGCGTCCGACGGTGCGTTGACGCTGTTCTTCTATCTGGCCGGTGTCGAGCTGAAGCGGGAGCTCGTGGTCGGGTCGTTGTCCAAGCTCAGCGAGGCGGTCGTCCCGGTGGTCGCGGCCGCCTGCGGAATGGTGCTTCCGGCAATCATCTACGTGGTGGTCAACGTCAGTGCCGGCGGCAACCCGCACGGCTGGGCGGTGCCGACCGCGACCGACATCGCGTTCGCGCTGGCCGTCCTCGCGATCGTCGGCTCGTCGCTGCCGAGTGCGCTGCGGGCGTTCCTGCTGACGCTTGCGGTGGTGGACGACTTCGGCGCGATCCTGATCATCGCGGTGTTCTTCTCGCACGGCTTCCACCTGCTGTCGCTGCTCGCCGCCGTCGCATTGATCGCGCTCTGGTACGTCCTGCAGCGGTTCCGCGTCCGTACGCCGTTTCTCTACATCCCGATCGCCATCGGCGCCTGGTGGTTCATGCACGAGTCCGGGATCCACGCCACGATCGCGGGCGTCGCGCTCGGGCTGGTCACCCGGGTGGTCGCGGACCCGGACGAGAAGGACGCGCCGGCCGAGCGGATCGAGCACCGGCTGCGGCCGTGGTCCGCGGGCGTCGCGGTACCGCTGTTCGCGCTTTTCGCGGCAGGCGTGACGTTGAGCGGCAGCGCCGTACGCCAGATGCTGACCGACCCGGTCGCGATCGGGGTGGCTGCCGGGCTGTTGTTCGGGAAGGCGATCGGGGTGTTCGGCGGGTCCTGGCTGACCGCGCGGTTCACCCGGGCCGAGCTGAACTCGGACCTGGCCTGGCGGGACGTCGCCGCGGTGTCGGTGCTGGCCGGGATCGGGTTCACGGTCGCGCTGCTGATCGCCCAGCTGGCGTTCGGGTCGGACACCGCTCAGATCGAGCGCGCGAAGGCTGCCGTACTGATCGCGTCGGTGCTTGCGGCGCTGATCGCGAGTCTGCTGCTGGCTCGCCGTAACCGCGCGTACGCCGATTGAGGGCGGGCACTGACGGTAGTGTCAGGCCTGTCCGGAAGGAGTTGCGATGTCGATGAACGGGGACGACGAGCCCACGGTCGGCCAACTGGTCGCGAACGTCAGCAAGGAACTGTCCAGCCTGATCCGCAGCGAGGTCGAGCTCGCGAAGACCGAGCTGAAGAAGACCGCGGTCGCGGCCGGTACCGGGGCGGGAATGTTCGCGGCGGCTGCCTTCCTGGCACTGCTCGCGGTGATCCTGCTGTGCATCTCCGCGGCGTACGGTCTGGTCGCGGCAGGGCTGCATCCGGCGATCGCGTTCCTGATCGTGGCCGGCGCGTTCCTGCTGATCGGCGCGATCCTGGTGCTGATCGGGCTCCGGGCGCTGAAGAGCGCGAAGGGCCCGACGCGGACGATCGAGACCTCGAAGGAGTCGGTCGAGGCGCTGAAGGCGATCGGCAAGGGCCACGACGAGGAGACCGCCGTCGCGCTGCCAGAGCCGGGCGTAGGGCGCTGAGCCCGGCAGGAGTCGTCGACCTGCTGGTCGACGGCCCCTGGTCGCACTCGCTGGTCGCGGCCAACGGGGCCCGGTTCCACGTCGCGGAGTGTGGCTCGCCGGACGATCCACTCGTCCTGTTCCTGCACGGCTTCCCGGAGTTCTGGTGGGCCTGGCGACACCAGCTGCCGGTGGTCGCCGCGGCCGGGTACCGCGCGGTCGCGATGGACCTGCGCGGGTACGGCGCCAGCGACAAGACGCCGCGCGGATACGACCCGTACACCGCGGCCGCGGACGTGTCCGGCGTGGTCCGCTCCCTCGGGGCCGCGGACGCCGTCGTCGTCGGGCACGGATGGGGCGGCTTCATCGGGTGGTCGGCCGCCGTACTGGCGCCCCGTCAGGTCCGCGCGCTGGCCGCCGTCTCCGCGCCGCACCCGTTGCTGCTCACGCGCTCCGGGCAGACGCGGGCGGTCACCCGGACCGCCTGGTTCCAGCTGCCGATCCTGCCCGAACGCCGGCTGCTCGCCCAGGACGGCGTCCACATCGAGCGCCTGCTCCGCGCCTGGGCCGCGCCGGGCGGCGCCTTCCCGGACGCCGAGGCCTCCCGCCGGTACCGCGCCGCGCTCCAGGTCTGGCCGGCGCCACACTGCGCGCTGGAGTACCACCGCTGGTTCGCCCGCTCGCGTCTACGCCCGGACGGCCGGAAGTACTCGAACCTGATGCGTACGCCGGTCGCCGTACCCGTCCTGCAACTCCAGGGCGCCCTCGACCCGGCGGTCTCCCCCACCGCGACCACACCCCCGGACCTGGTCGCGGCACCGCTGCGGCACGAGATCATCGCCACGGCCGGCCATTTCCCGCACGAGGAAACGCCGGCCGCGTTCAACACCCTCCTCCTGGACTGGCTGGCCGCTATCCGGTGATCAGCGGTTCCAGACGCCCAGGGTCTGCGTGATGACCCAGTGCGCGCCCCTGGGCTCCACCCGATACCTGAGCGAGGTCGCCGTCCCACGGCACCCGAGCGACGTCGACAGCGCCACGCCGACTTCGAGATGGTCGCCCTTGTCGAGCACCTCGCTGACCACGATCATCGCCGTCTTGGGGTACTTCGCGCAGTTCGCGTCGGCCGGCAGCGGCGGGTCGAGAAACGTCACGGGCAGGATCCGCAGCGTGTGCGAGACGATGACCGCACGCTGGGCCACGGAGAACCGCTGCGCGAGCTGCATCCGACTTGCCGCGGCGGCCGGGCGGTCCAGCACGATGGCCCGGGTGAAAGGGCCGGAGCTTGTCGGCTTCGCCGGGAGCTGGAAGCGTCGGAGCATCACTCCGATCGCCAGGCCCCAGATCTCGGCGTCCCTGGTCGTGTAGTCGGCAGGTGCCGCGGTCACCGTGGCCGCCGGTTGGACCGTGTCGGCCGGGCGCACGCGCTGGACGCCGTACAGGACGCCCCCGAGCACCACCAGGACCATCGCCGCTGCCAGCAGAACAGGCGTCAGACCGCGGCGCTTTGTTGCCGTCGGCACGTAGTGGTCGTCCAGGACGGCGTGTCCGACCCTGGCCTCGCGGTCCGCGAAAGTCTCCCGGAGCAGCGTGCCGAGCTCGTCGTCGGTCAGATCGGGCATGTCAGCTCGCCTCCTCGGCGGTCAGGTGTTCGCGCAGGGTCGCCAGCCCGCGGGCGGCGTTCGACCGAACCGTCGCAGCGGCGACGCCGAGCAACTCGGCGATCTCTGCGTCCGAAAGATCCTCGTAGTACCGGAGCACCAGGACCGCGCGCTGTTTGCGCGGCAGCTTGGCGAGCAGCCGCCACGCCGCGTCCCGCTGCGCCTGCCGCAGACCGAGGTCGTCGTGGACCGGCAGCTCGATCGGCTCGGCCAGCAATACCTCGTTGTTCTTCAGCAACCGTCGCCAGCTGAGGAACTCGTTGACGACCATCGTCCGCAGATAGGCCTCCGGATGGTCGACGCCGCGGATCCGTTCCCACTTGCGATGGGCCCGAGCCAGCACCGTCTGGACCAGGTCCTCCGCGGTGTGGTTGTTCCCGGTCAGCATCACGCCCAGCCGCAGTAGCCGACGCTCGTTCGCACGCACAACTTCGACGTACGAGAGCGCCGGCCCCGTATCACTCATCATCAGCACCGTCACACCACCTCAACGCGGCGGCTACGGGACTCTGCTGCATCAGGTGCAGGATTGCGTTGAGACGTCCTGGGTGGCGGTGGTGCCGGTGCGGGCGTCGGCGGCGACCTGTTGGGCGGTCAGGACGTAACCGGTGCGGTTGTCCTCGACCGAGGCGGCGAAGACGACGCCGTACACCGTGCCCTTGTTCGACAGCAGCGGGCCGCCGGAGTTGCCGGGGCGGACCGAGGCCCAGATCGAGAACGCGTCGCGGGTGACGGTCTTGTCGCCGTAGATGTCCGGGCCGCGGAGGCGTTCCTCGGAGCGGATCCGGGCCGGCTCGGCGTCGAACGGGCCGTTCTCCGGGTACCCGAGGACGACCGCCGACGCGTCCGCCTTACCGGTCAGGTCGAAGGACAGCGGCGTGGCGTTCAGGTTCTTCACGTAGAGCACCGCGATGTCGGTCTCCGGGTCGAAGACCACAACCTTCGCGTCGTACTTCTTCCCGTTCACCTCGACCTGCGGGGAGCTGACGCCGGCGACCACGTGCGCGTTCGTCATCACCCGCTGCGGGGCGTACACGAAACCGCTGCCCTCGAGACCGCGCGAGCAGTTCGCGACACCGGTGACCTTCGCGATCCGGCTGTACGCGTCCCGGACCGGCTGCTGCCGGGCGATCGCCGCGTCCGGCGGCTGCGTCTCCCGGATCCGCTCCGGCACGAACGGGTCCAGGAACCGCGGGAACAGGTCCGTGTTCACCACGTTGTTGAACGACGCCAGCGCCCGGTCCGCGCTGGCCGGCAGCACCTCGTCGACCTTCGCCAGGACGTGCGAGCCGCGAACCGCCGACGTCACGCTCGGGATCCGCGCCCCGCTGACCGCGACGCCGAGCACCCAGGCGACGATCAGCACCGACGCGGCCGCCAGCGCCGCGCCGCCGAGCGCGTCCAGGAACCGGATCGGCTTCCAGGACAGCCGGTTGCGGACCCGGGTACCAATCATCGCGCCGACCGTCCGCCCGGCCGCGCCGAGCAGTACGACGAGCACCAGCGCGACGAACGACACCGTCACGCTCGGTGAGAAGTTGTCCAGGATCTTCGGCACGCCCCAGACCCCGAGCCCGGCACCGACCAGCAGGCCGACGGTCGCGCAGGCACCCAGCACGAAGCCCTCGACATACCCCGAGATCGCCACCAGCGCGGTGACGATCAGCAACGCCCAGTCGAGGTGGCTCACTCCACACCTTTCGGATCAGGCCTCTGCCCGTGGCCGAGGTCGTGCTCGATCGCCGTCATCCGGCGAGTGTCCTCCGACCGGCGTCCTTCGCTGCGCCAGGCCGCCTCGACCAGCCGGTCGGGCAACGGTACGACGTTCGAGGGGTCCCAGTCTCGGTACCAGCCGCCGAGCAGCAGCAATTTGTCCAGCAGGCCGGCCGTGAACCCCCAGATGTAGAGGTCACCGACGGTGAACGCCGGGCCGGTGAAGCCGCTCGGGTGCAGGCAGCTGATCCGGTTCGCCGGGTCGGCCAGCGCGCTCAGCGGTACCTCGTGCACCGAGGCCACCTCGGCCGGATCGACGACCGCGACCGGGGACGGCGTACGCCACCAGGCCAGCACCGGCGACACGCCGAAGTTGCTCACCGGCACCCAGAGCGCCGGCCAGATTGCGAACGGGTCCACGCCGGCCGGGTCCAGCCCGGTCTCCTCCTCGGCCTCGCGCAACGCCGTCCGGACCAGACCGGTGTCGCCGGTACCGTCCTCCGGGTCCGCGCCGCCGCCCGGGAACGCCATCTGGCCGGCATGCTTGCGCAGCGTCCAGGCGCGCTCGGTGAGCAGCACCTCGGGACCGTCGTCGTTGCCGTCAGCAAGCAAGATCAGGACGGCGGACTTCCGCACCGACGGGTCGTCCGGCGGGAGGAAACGGGAGAGCAGGTTCGGGTCGACGTTCTCGGACGCCTTCGCGAGCGGGTGCAGCCAGTCGGGGATGTCGGTCATGGCGTTACCCCGAGCTTGTCCTTGACCAGTTGGTCGAGCTGCTGCTGGGAGGTCAGTACGCCGCGGTGCACGTACGCGATCGAGCCGTCCTTGGCGACGAACACGGTCAGCGGCGGACCGCCGACCTTCAGCGCGCGCTGGATCGCCTTGTCCTGGTCCTTCAGGTGCGGGTACGCGAGCCCCTCCGAGCCGGCGAACTTGACCGCCAGCTCCGGGCGCGGATCGTCGTAGTCGATGCCGAGCATGCCGACCTTCCCGGACTTCGCCAGCTTCGCCAGGTACGGCGCTTCCTCGCGGCAGGGGCCGCACCACTGGGCCCACACGTTCAGCACGAGCGGACCGCGCAGGTCGGCCAGCCGGACGTCCGGCCCATGACCCAGACACGGCAGGCTGACATCCGGCAGCCCGTTGCTGACCGCGGGCTTCGAGGGCGTCGCCGGGCATGCTGCCAACTGATCCGCGCCAGACACCCCGGCGGACGGCGTCGCCGCCCCGTCGGCCTGCTGAGACCCGCACCCCGCCAGCACCCCAACCATCAGCGGCACCCACCACACAGCGCCCATCCGGAGCCGGCGACCCGCACCAGCACCGAGCCACACCCGGAGCGCTCGCGCGCCGCGTTGCGGCGTACCCACACCTGCTCCGCGGAGCGGTCGCCGGGTGCGGGGCTGCGGGCCGTTGCGAGGAGTCATGCCGGGGTTTTCACCAGCTTGGCGGCGGCCTCGGGGTCGGTGGGGCCGGCGCCGTACGACGGGCACCACTGGGCGATCGGGCAGGCCCCGCAGGCCGGCTTCTTCGCGTGACAGCGGCGGCGACCGTGGAAGATCAGGCGGTGCGAGAGCATCGTCCAGTCCTTCTTCGGGAACAGCTCGCCGATGATGTGCTCGACCTTGACCGGGTCCTCCTCGGCCGTCCACCCGAACCGGCGGACCAGCCGCCCGAAATGCGTGTCGACGGTGATCCCGGGGACGCCGAACGCGTTCCCGAGGACCACGTTCGCGGTCTTCCGCCCCGTCCCGGGCAGCTTCACGAGCTCCTCGAGCTTGCCCGGTACGACGCCGTCGTAGTCGTCCACCAGCGCCTGGCCGAGCTTGATCACGCTGTTCGTCTTCGCCCGGAAGAACCCGGTCGGCTTGAGGATCGCCTCCATCTCGTCCCGGTCGGCCTCGGCGTACGCCTGCGCGGTCGGGTACTTCGTGAACAGCGTCGGGGTCACCTTGTTCACCGTGACGTCGGTGGTCTGCGCCGACAGGATGGTGGCCACCAGCAACTCGAGCGGGGTGGTGAAGTCGAGCTCGCAGTGCGCGTCCGGATACGTCTCGGTGAGCACCTTGTGCATCTTCCGGGCCCGGCGGACCAGCTGGGTATGGGTCTCGTCGACGTACACAGGGGCCTTGCGGGGGAGCTTCAGCGGGACCGCCGCAAGCGGCTCCGCGACACGCGGGGATGGCATGGAGGCAAGCCTACGTGGCGGTGCCGACACCCGAGGAGCTACGGTTTTGTGGCGACCGGGTGTACACATATCGGTCGACGGACGTGGCGGATCCCACGTCCGGAGTCGTGGTCGAAGGTCCTAGGAGGCCAAAAGTGGATGCCGCAGTGCTCCGACAGGCACCGCTGTTCAGTCAGCTCGACGACGAGGCCGCCGACGCTCTGGCTGCTTCGATGACCGAGAGCCGGCTGCGCCGCGGTCAGGTGCTGTTCCACGAGGGCGACTCCGGTGATCGGCTCTTCGTCGTCGTGGAGGGCAAGGTCAAGCTCGGCCGGACCTCCGCCGACGGCCGGGAGAACCTGATCGCCGTCCTCGGGCCGGGCCAGATGTTCGGTGAGCTGTCGCTGTTCGACCCGGGCCCGCGGTCCGCGACCGTCACCGCGGTCACCGACGCCTCGCTGATGTCGCTGACCCACGACGAGCTGCTCCGCTGGCTGGACGGCCGCCCCGCGGTCGCCCGCGGCCTGCTGCTGCAGCTGGCCGGCCGGCTCCGCAAGGTGTCCGACGTGGTCGCCGACCTGGTCTTCTCCGACGTACCGGGCCGCGTCGCCAAGGCGCTCCTGGACCTGGCCAGCCGCTTCGGCCGCACCGCCGACGACGGCGTCCACGTCCACCACGACCTCACCCAGGAGGAGCTCGCCCAGCTCGTCGGCGCCTCCCGCGAGACCGTCAACAAGGCCCTCGCCGACTTCGCCTCCCGCGGCTGGGTCCGCCTCGAGCCCCGCTCCGTCGTACTCCTGGACGTCGACCGCCTCCAACGCCGCGCCCGCTGACGCCCAGCCGGCGAACCCTCCAACTCGACGGGCATCTCCTGAGTTGGAGGGTTGCCTCCTGAAATTATGAGGGGGCAACTCTCCAGGCCAGTGGGCAACCATGGTGCGGGCTTCAGGCTCGGGCGAAGGCCTTGCGGATCTGCGCGATCACTCGCTCGGGGTGAGCGAGATCCGCCCAGGTGATGCGGACGACCTGGAGACCGAGGCCGCGGAGGCGGTCCTCCCGGAGCTTCTCCCGGATCAGCGTCTCCCGCCCGCCGTCGCCGTACTTGAGCAAGCCGTCGAACTCCACCACGGTCCGCTCGGCAGCGAAGAAGAAGTCGACCCGGCCGATGAAACCGGCGGCGTCGGCGAACCTCACCTGGAGCTTCGGCGCCGGTAGACCGTGGGTGTGGATCAGCACTCGCAGTCGCGACTCACCGACCGACGCCGACAACGGGTCGCTGAAGTCGAGAGCTGCGCGGGCGGTCGCGCTTCCCGGCCAGAACTCGGTGGCCACCCGGAGTCGCTCCAGGTCGGGCGCGACGCTCGGGTGCTCCCGGCGTACGGCGTCCGCGCTGACGACAGCCGCCTCGAAGGGCGAGATGCACGCCATCTCGTACAACGCCCGCGGCACTGTGGTCACGGCCAGGCCGCCAACGACGGTCAGGTCGGCGTCGGCGAGCTTGCCGCGATGGTGCCGTACGCCGGCAATCCGGCCTCCGCGACGGCGATCGAGGCGGCTGAGGTGGACCTCCTCGAGGTCCGATCCCCACAGCGGTACGCCGTGCATCGTCAGGGCCGACTGGTGGCTCACAGCAACGGTGCCTGATCGCATGGAGTTCATGACCGCGTGGATCAGGCGACGATGCCTCAGCACGTGCTGGTCCCACGGCGGTAGGTGGCTCAGCTCAACCGCCTCGGCGTACTGCCCGTGGCGGAGCCGCTCCCAGCGTCCGTCCTGGATCCGATCGTGGATCTGGCCTGGCGTGTACCCGCATTCCTCCGCCTGGCGACGCGTGTACACCCCGCCTTGCTCGCCTGCTAGCAGCTTCAGCTTCGGGTTCACTCCTCAAGCATCAGCCGAACCACCCACGCCGTGCAGCCGTCACCCCTGCACCTGTGGATAACCCGCCACCACCGCGAACCCTCCAGTTGAGTGGATATCCCCTGAACTGGAGGGTTGCCCGCTAAAAACCTGAGGAGGCGACCCTCCAACTGAGGGGGCCAGCACCTACAGCAGGTAGTCGAGTTGGGCGCGGACCGAGAGTTCGGCGGCGGGCCAGAGGGATTTGTCGACGTCGGCGTAGACGTGTTCCACGACCGCCTCGGGGGTGGTGTGGCCTTCGGCGACGGCGGCTCGGACTTGGGCCAGGCGGTCCTGGCGGTGTTTGACGTAGTACGTCAGGACGTCGGCGGGGGCGTCTACGACGGGGCCGTGGCCGGGGAGGAGGCGGAGTACGTCGGCGGCGGAGTTCGCGAAGGCGCGGAGGCGGTCGAGGGAGTCGAGGTACGGGCCGAGGGCGCCGTCCGGGTACGCGACCACCGACGTACCGCGGCCGAGGACGGTGTCGCCGGTGAGCAGCGAGCCGTCCTGCGGGAGCCAGAAGCAGACCGAGTCGAGCGTGTGGCCGGGGGTCGGGAGTACCTCGATCCGGAGGTCGCCGGCGGTGATCACGTCGCCCTCGGACAGGCCGTGCGCGTGGTCGGTCGGGATCCGGAACTCCGGGTCCACCGCGCGTACCCCGCAGCCCGCCCGGTTCGCGAACCAGGCGGCGCCCTCGGAGTGGTCGAGGTGTTTGTGGGTGAGCAGGACGACCGCGACGTCGCCGGCCTCGTCGAGGACCGCGCGGAGGTGGTCCTCCAGCAGCGGGCCGGGGTCGACGACCACCGACTGCTCGGAGCCCGGGGCGCGCAGGACCCAGGTGTTGGTGCCGTCCAGGGTCATCGGGCCGGGGTTCGCGGCGCGGATCAGGGTGGCGTGGTCGGTGACTTTCATGAGGTCTCCAGATAGGCCTGGTCGCCGTCGACGCGCACCGTGGGCATGATCGCCCGGATCTCACGCTCGCCGGCCGCGGCCAGGATCGCCGGTACGTCGCCGTACCGCGAGAGGTCGTGGCAGCAAACGTACGTCGGGGGCAGCATCAGCATCTCGCCCGCGTCGACCGCCGTCACCGCGTCCGCCGGGCGGATCCAGGTGACCTGGTCGGACTCGCTCGTCACGTCCCGGGTGACCTGCCCGGCCGGGAGCGCGGCGACGAAGAACGCGGTGTCGTACCGCTTGGGCTCGAACTCCGGGGTGATCCAGTGCGCCCACGGGCCGAGCAGATCCGCCCGCAGCAGCAGCCGGCGCCGGTGCAGGAACTCCGAGAACCCGAGCTCCCGGCTCTCCAGCGCGACCCGGTCGGCCTCCAAGTCGGCGCCGGTGGTGTCCTCCACCACGGCGTCCGGTGCCGGGCCGGCCAGCAGTACGCCGGACTCCTCGAACGTCTCCCGCACCGCCGCCGCGACGTACGCCGCCGCCGTCTCCGCGGAACAGCCCAACCGCTCCGCGAACCAGCCCGGCGCGGGCCCGAACCACGAGTCCGCCACCGTCGAGTCGGTCGGATCGACCCGCCCACCCGGGAACACCGTCATCCCCGCCGCGAACGCCATCGTCCGCTGCCTACGCAGCAGGTACACCTGCACGCTGCGGTCGGACGGTACGTCGCGGAGGAGGATGACGGTGGAGGCTGGGCGGGCGGGGGTCGCCGTACGGGAGCCTTGGGCGTACTCGAGGGCGACCTCCGCCATCCGGCCGGTCATCAACTGCGAGGTGAGATCCCGCACGAGCGGTCAGCTGACCTCGACGATCAGTTCGACCTCGACCGGGGCGTCGAGCGGCAGGACCGGTACGCCGACCGCACTGCGGGCGTGGGCGCCGGCCGTCTCGAAGACCTGGCCGAACAGCTCGGACGCGCCGTTCGCGACCTGCGGCTGACCGGTGAAGTCCGGCGTGGAGGCGATGAACGCGACCGCCTTGACGATCCGCTTCACGTTCGCCAGGTCACCGATCTCCGCCTTGACCGCGGCGAGCGCGTTCAGCGCGCACTGCTGGGCGCACTCGCTGGCGATCTCGGGCGTGACGGCGTCGCCGACCTTGCCGGTGGCGATCAGGGTGCCGTCGCGCAGCGGCAGCTGGCCGGACGTGTAGACCAGGTTTCCGGTCCGGACCGCCGGGACGTACGCGGCGACCGGCTTGGCCACCTCGGGCAGCTTCAGGCCGAGCTCGGCCAGCTTCTCTTCCGGGTGGCTCACTTGTCCTCGATCTCCCGCTTGAAGTAGGCGACCAGGTTCTCCGGGTTCATGCCCGGGACGACCTGGACCAGCTCCCAGCCGTCCTGGCCGAAGTTGTCCAGGATCTCCTTGGTCGAGTGGACCAGCAACGGCGCGGTGAAGTACTCGAACTTCTTCATAACAGGGGACTCTAGGGCATGCCTTCCGACCCCACGCCGTCGCGAGCAGGTGCTCGGTGCGGTGCATCGGCGTGCGGGAGCGAAGGTCTCGATGCGGAGCATCGTGGGCTTTGCTCCCGTGCGGCGAGGTGCCGTGCCGAGTGCCGCGCAGTAGGCGTGGGGTCGGGAGGCATGCCCCGGCGGTGTGTTGCGGGACACGTCCTACCCTGGGACCTATGGCGCGACTGCACGTGGTCACCGGTAAGGGGGGCACCGGGAAGACAACCGTTGCGGCCGCCATGGCCCTGGCCCTGGCGGATCAGGGCAAGCGGGTGCTGCTCTGCGAGGTGGAGGGCCGGCAGGGGCTCGCCCAGCTCTTCGACGTACCACCCCTGCCGTACGTCGAGCGCCGCATCGCGCACGGCCCGGGCGGCGGCGAGGTGTACGCGCTGGCCGTGGACGCCGAGGCCGCGCTGCTCGAGTACCTCGACATGTATTACCACCTCGGCCGCGCCGGGAAGGCGCTGGAGAAGGTCGGCGCGATCGACTTCGTCACCACGATCGCCCCGGGGCTGCGCGACGTACTGCTGACCGGGAAGGTGTACGAGGCGACCCGCCGGAAGGCGCACGGGAAGCTCGCGTACGACGCCGTGGTCCTGGACGCGCCGCCGACCGGGCGGATCGCGCCGTTCCTGAACGTGAACCACGAGGTCGCCGGACTCGCCAAGGTCGGCCCGATCCGGAACCAGGCGGACGCGATCATGGGCATGCTGCGCTCCGACGTGACCCGGATCCACCTGGTCACGCTGCTCGAGGAGATGCCGGTGCAGGAGACCCTGGACGCGGTCGAGCAGCTGGAGAAGCTGGATCTGCGGATCGGCTCGATCGTGGTGAACATGGTCCGGAACAGCCCGCTCGACGACGACGCGCTGGCCCTTGCGGTGAAGGAGAAGCTGCCCGCCGCCGAGCTGACCCGCGGACTCAAGGCGGCCGGGCTGACGATCGGCGACGACCTGGTCGAGACGCTCGCGGCCGAGGCCCACGACCACGCCATCCGGGTCGGGCTGGAGCGCGAGAACCGCGACCGGATCGATGCCCTGGGCAAGCAGGTGACGGAGTTGCCGCTCCAGCCCGAGGGCATCGACCAGGGCGCCCTGCTCGACCTCGCCGAGGAACTACGCGGATGAGAAAGCAGAGCCGCGGAGCGGCGCGGGAGTGGGTGGGTGGCTGGTGACTGCTCTTGATTTGGATGTGTTGATCGATGATCCGAAGACGCGGATCGTCGTGACCTGTGGTGCCGGTGGGGTTGGGAAGACCACGACGGCGGCGGCGCTCGGGCTGCGGGCGGCTGAGCGGGGGCGGAAGGTCGTCGTGCTGACGATCGACCCGGCGCGGCGGCTGGCGCAGTCGCTCGGGCTGACCGAGCTGGACAACGTCCCGCGTGCGGTGGCCGGGGCGAACCCGAAGAACGGCGGCCGGCTGGACGCGATGATGCTGGACATGAAGCGGACGTTCGACGACGTCGTACTGCAGCATGCGACGCCGGAGAAGGCCGAGCAGATCCTCGCGAACCCGTTCTACCAGGCGCTGTCGTCGTCGTTCGCGGGGACGCAGGAGTACATGGCGATGGAGAAGCTCGGGCAGCTGCACCACCAGGCCGAGCGGACCGGCGACTGGGACCTGATCATCGTCGACACGCCGCCGTCGCGGTCGGCGCTGGACTTCCTGGACGCTCCGGAGCGGCTCGCCTCACTGCTGGAAGGGCGCTTCCTCCGACTGCTGCTGGCGCCCGCGCGGGGGCCGTTCAAGCTGATGTCGGCGGGCGTGAACATGGCGATGTCGGTGCTGAACAAGGTGCTCGGCGCTCAGGTGCTGACCGACGTACAGACGTTTGTTGCCGCGTTCGACACGCTGTTCGGCGGGTTCCGGCAGCGGGCCGAGCAGACCGTGGCGTTGCTCCGGGAGCCGCACACCGCGTTCCTCGTGGTGGCCGCGCCGCAGAACGACGCGCTGCGGGAGGCGTCGTACTTCGCGGAGCGGCTCCGGGCCGAGGGAATGCCGCTGGCCGGCGTCGTGCTGAACCGGGTGACGACCACGCAGGCCGCGGAACTGTCCGCTGAACGGTCACTCGCCGCGGCCGAGAAGCTCGAGGAAGCGGACAAGTCGCCGCTGACGGCCGCCGTACTGCGTTTGCACGCCGACAAGATGCAGCAGGTCGTCGGCGACCACAAACGGGCCGAACGCTTCCGCCGCGGCCACCGGGCGATCAGGACCATCGAGGTCCCGGCCCTCGCCGACGACGTCCACGACCTGAGCGGGCTGCGCCAGATCGGCGACCTGCTGCACGGTTAGGGCGTGTCTCCTAATCCCGCGCCGTCGCGAGGAGGTGCCCGGTGCGGTAGCTCGCCGCACCGGGTGCCCCGCAGTAGGCGGGGGATTAGGAGACACGCCCTAGCCGTCACCAGACCTGCCGGACCTCCTGCGGCCAGCCGCACGCCTCGGCGACCTTCCCCGCCCAGACCTTCGCCGCGTCGGCGTCGGGAACATCGATGACGGTCAGGCCGCCCAGGTACTCCTTGGTCGGGCCGAACGGCCCGTCGCTGATCTCGAGCCTGCCGCTGGTCGCGTCGGCGCTGAAGGCCTTGCTGAGGTCCTCTTCCAGCCCACCGGCGAACAGGTAGACCCCGGCCTCCTTCATCTCCTCCACGACGGCGTTGGCGAGCGGACCGCGCGACTTGAACCATTCCTCGCTGTGATCGCCCACCCACTGCTGGTTGAAGTAGATGATGTATTGGCTCATGGCTGCTCCGTAAGTCGTCTCGGTAGCGGACTCGTTGCCCGCCTCGACATCTCCACGAACTGAACCCGGCGGATCCGACAGTTCGGATCCGGCAAAGTTCGCTCACGGTGAAATCGGCTGGGGAATTACTTGCTTACACCTGTGGTTGAGCCTGTCAGACTCAATCTTGAAAAGGGTGTGACAGCGTGACCGATACGTTGAATCTTCCTGTACTGCCGCTGGACGACGTCGTGGTCCTGCCGGGGATGGTCGTGCCGGTCCGACTCGCCGACAGCGAGGCTCGGGCGGCGATCGATGCCGCGCAGGCCTCGGGTCAGGACCAGGTGCTCCTGGTGCCGCGGCTCGACGGGAAATATGCGAAGGCCGGCGTGCTCGGCGAGATCGAGCAGATCGGCCGGCTGCCGGGCGGTGCCCAGGCGGCCGTGATCCGGGGTGCCCAGCGGGTCCGGATCGGCGCCGGGACCACCGGTCCGGGTGCGGCGCTCTGGGTGGGCGCGACGGTGATGCACGAGATCACCGACGACCGCTCCGCGGAGCTGGCCCGCGAGTACAAGACCCTCACGACCTCCGTGCTGCAGCGCCGCGGCGCGTACCAGGTCATCGACTCGATCAAGCAGGTCGACGACCCGGCGGAGCTGTCCGACCTGGCCGGCTACGCGTCGTACCTGACGAACGAGCAGAAGTCGTTCCTGGTCGAGAACGCGAACGTGTCCGAGCGGCTGGAGAAGCTGATCGGCTGGGTGAAGGACCACCTCGCCGAGCTCGAGGTCTCCGAGACGATCCAGAAGGACGTCCAGGAGGGCATGGAGAAGCAGCAGCGGGAGTTCCTGCTGCGCCAGCAGATGGCGGCGATCCGCAAGGAGCTGGCCGAGCTGGACGGCAAGGCCGAGTCCGAGGAAGAGGACTACCGGGCCCGCGTCGAGGCCGCCGACCTGCCGGAGCACGTCCGCAAGGCCGCGCTCGCCGAGGTCGACAAGCTCGAGCGGACGTCGGACCAGTCCCCCGAGGTCGGCTGGATCCGGACCTGGCTGGACACCGTCCTCGAGCTGCCGTGGAACGAGCGGACCGAGGACAGCTACGACATCCGCGAGGCGCGGGCCGTGCTGGACGCGGACCACGCCGGTCTGGACGACGTGAAGCAGCGCATCACGGAGTACCTGGCCGTACGGCGTCGCCGCGCGGACCGTGGTCTCGGTGTCGTCGGCGGTCGCCGCAGTGGCGCCGTACTGGCGCTGGTCGGTCCGCCTGGTGTGGGTAAGACCTCGCTCGGTGAGTCCGTGGCGCGGGCGATGGGCCGCAAGTTCGTCCGGGTCGCGCTGGGTGGCGTCCGGGACGAGGCCGAGATCCGCGGTCACCGGCGGACGTACGTCGGTGCGCTGCCGGGGCGGATCGTCCGGGCGATCACCGAGGCGGGTTCGATGAACCCCGTCGTACTGCTGGACGAGATCGACAAGGTCGGCGCGGACTACCGGGGCGACCCGACCGCGGCGCTCCTGGAGGTCCTCGACCCGGCGCAGAACCACACCTTCCGGGACCACTACCTGGAGGTCGAACTGGACCTGTCCGACGTGGTCTTCCTGGCCACGGCGAACGTGCTGGACTCCATCCCGGCGCCGCTGCTGGACCGGATGGAACTGGTGCAGCTGGACGGGTACACCGAGGACGAGAAGGTCACGATCGCCCGTGATCACCTGCTCCCGCGACAGCTGGAGCGGGCGGGCCTGACGGCGGACGAAGTGACGGTCGAGGACTCGGCGCTGCGGGTGCTCGCGGGTGAGTACACCCGGGAGGCCGGCGTGCGGCAGCTCGAGCGGTCGATCTCCCGCGTACTGCGGAAGGTGACGGCGCGGCTGGCCCTGGGCGAGGAGCTCGGTGCGCTGACCGTCGGCGCCGACACCCTGAAGGAGTACCTGGGGTCGCCGAAGTTCACACCGGAGTCGGCGGAGCGTACGGCGCTGCCGGGGGTGGCGACCGGGCTCGCGGTGACCGGTGCGGGTGGTGACGTGCTCTTCGTCGAGGCGTCGCTGGCCGACAAGGAGACCGGGCCGACCGGCGTCACGTTGACCGGCCAGCTGGGTGACGTGATGAAGGAGTCGGCGCAGATCGCCCTGTCGTACCTGCGCTCGCACGGCGCGGAGCTGGGGCTGCCCGTCGGCGACCTGGCCGAGCGGAACGCCCACATCCACGTACCGGCCGGTGCCGTCCCGAAGGATGGACCGTCGGCGGGTGTGACGATGACAACGGCGCTCGCGTCGCTGCTGTCCGGGCGGCCGGTCCGTTCCGAGGTCGCGATGACCGGCGAGGTGTCCTTGACCGGACGGGTGCTCCCGATCGGTGGCGTGAAGCAGAAGCTGCTCGCCGCACACCGGGCCGGGCTCACCACGATCCTGATCCCGAAGCGGAACGAGCCCGACCTCGAGGACGTGCCCGCGTCCGTGCTCGCGGAGCTGACGGTGCACCCGGTCAGCGACGTCCGCGAAGTACTGGAGCTGGCGCTCGAGCCGGCCGAAGTACAGGCGCACCAGTACGCGGCATAACGCAGTACAGAGAGGGGGCCCGGGCGTGTCGCCCGGGCCCTTTTCCTCCTTTTGGATGAACTTTGTCCAGCGGCTGTGACTGAACTCATACGCTTCGTCGTAACCCAAATGGCCGATCCCGTAGTCTTTACAACCATGCGCGTGAGGGAGAAGGGCGACCGGGGAGTCGTCCAATCTGTGGTTCTGTTCCTTGGGGTGAGCGTGCTGTCGGGGGCTCTGGCTGCCGGTCTCGCCATCCCGTTCGCCGGCCTCGCCGGCTTCACCACGGAGAAGACCTCCGCGACGCTGCAGGACCTCCCGCAGCAGTTCGACGAAGTACCGCTCAAACAGAAGAGCACGATCCTGGCCGCGGACGGTTCGCTGATCGCCACCCTGGCCGAGCAGAACCGGGTGCCCGTCCAGCTGAAGGACGTCGCGCCGATCATGCAGAAGGCGATCGTCGCGATCGAGGACGACCGGTTCTACGAACACGGCGCGCTCGACCTCAAGGGCACCCTGCGCGCGCTGCTGCAGAACCAGTCGTCCGGCGGCATCCAGCAGGGTGGTTCGAGCATCACCCAGCAGTACGTGAAGGTCAGCCTGGTCGAGAAGGCGAAGACCCCCGAGGAGGTCGCCGCCGCGACCGCCGACACGTACCAGCGCAAGGTCGCCGAGCTCCGGTACGCGATCGCCGTCGAGAAGCAGTACTCGAAGAACGAGATCCTCGAGAAGTACCTCAACCTCGCGAACTTCGGCGACGGCGCCTGGGGCATCCAGGCCGCCGCCCAGCACTACTTCTCGGTCAACGCCAAGGACCTCACCCTCCCGCAAGCCGCCATGCTCGCCGGCCTGGTGAAGAACCCCACCGGCTACGACCCCACCAACAACCCGAAACGCGCCAAGGAACGCCGCGACGTCGTCATCCGCCGGATGCTCCAGCTGAACGTCATCTCGGTCTCCCAGGCCAACTCGGCCCTCAAAACCCCGGTCATCGACCCCAACAAGGTCCGCCCGAACAAACTCGGCTGCGCGAACGGCCCGTACCCGTTCTACTGCGAGTACGTCGTCGGCGAGCTCGAGAACAACCCGGCCTTCGGCAAGACGAAGACCGACCGGTCCAACTACATCAAGACCGCCGGCCTGACGATCAAGACCTCACTGGACCCGAAGATCCAGGCCGACGCCCAGCGCTCCATCGACACCCACTCGAAGCCGACCGACGACGCGATCGCGGCGATCACGATGGTCGAGCCGGGCACCGGCCTGGTGAAGGCGATGGCGCAGAGCGTGAAGTACGGCAGCGGACGAGGCCAGACCGCCTACAACTACAACGCTCCCAAGACGTACCAGGGCGGCTACGGCGGCTTCCAGAACGGCTCGACGATGAAGGCCTTCACGATCGCCGCCGCGATCCAGAAGGGCATTCCGCTCAACTACAAGATCAACTCGCCGAGCCCGCTGGACATGGGCGGGATGAAGTACACGACCTGTGCGGGCTCGCAGAAGATCCCAGCCGGTTACTCGCCGAAGAACTCGACGCAGAACGTGCCTGACCCGACGATGATCCAGGCCGCTCAGAAGTCCACGAACACCTACTTCCTGCAGCTTTCGCTCCGGGTCGGCATCTGCCCGATCGCCACGCTGGCCAAGGACCTGGGGATGTACAACGCCCAGACCCTCGAGCCCCTCCAGCAGGTTGCTTCGATGACCCTGGGCGTCGACCTGGTCACGCCGCTGCAGCTCGCGAACGCGTACGCCGCGTTCGCCGCGCGCGGCATGTACTGCACCCCGTGGGCCATCACCTCCGTCAAGGACTCGGCCGGCAAGCCGGTCAACATCCCGGGCGCGAACTGCAAGCAGGTGCTGGAGCCTGGGGTCGCCGACGGTGTCAACGCCGTGCTGCACCAGGTGATGGAGACAGGCGGCACAGGTAGCAAGCTGAAGTTCGGGACGAGCGACCTCGCTGGCAAGACCGGAACGATCAACGACGCCAAGGCGGTCTGGTACGCCGGCTACTCGACCAAGCTCGCAGCGGCCGCGACCGTGGCGGATGCGTCCCTGCCCTACCGGAAGCTGATCGGCCAGACCCTCAACGGCCAGACGATGGGCGATGCCTCCGGTTCCGGGACCGCCGGGCCGATCTGGGAGGCGGCGATGAAGGCTGCGCTGCAGGGGACCCCGACGACGCACTTTGTGGCGCCGTCGGACAAGACGCAGCGGGGTGACGTCACGGATCTGCCGTTCGTGAACGGGATGAACCCGCAGGACGCGTCCAACAAGCTGAAGCAGATGGGCTTCCAGGTCACCATTGCGTCCGGGACGGTGAACTCTGAGGAGACTGCCGGCACGGTCGCCTACACGGACCCCCGGCAGCGTGACGGGGCTCCCGCCGGCTCGCTCGTCACGATCTACGTCTCCAACGGCAGCAAGAAGAACCAGCCGAGCTCCCAGAACACCCCGAAGCCCCCGACCAGCACCACCACCATCAACCCCAACTGCCCACCGTGGAACCCGAAGTACCCCAACTGTGGTGGTGGCGGAGGCGGCGGTGGTGGCGGCCGCGGGCACGGCTAACAACGTGGAGGGCCTCGTCCGGCAACGGACGAGGCCCTCTGTTCGTTTCAGGCGCTTCGCTTCAGACGCCGAGCTGGCGCTTTACTTCGGCGGAGACGATGGCGCCGTCGGCCTTGCCCTTGACCTTGGGTTGGAGGGCGCCCATGACCTTGCCGATGCCGCGGGGGCCCAGTTCGGCGGCGCCGGTGACGGCGATGGTCTCGGTGACCAGGGTCTTGATCTCGTCTTCGGTGAGCTGCTCGGGCAGGTACTCGGCGAGGATGTCCGCCTCGGCCTGTTCCTTGTCGGCGAGTTCGGCGCGGCCGGCGTCGCGGTAGGCGGTGACGGATTCGCGGCGCTTCTTCGCCTCGGAGCTGAGTACGTCGACGATCTCGGCGTCGCTGAGCTCGCGGGCCTCCTTGCCGGACACCTCCGCCTTGGTGATCGCGGTGAGCGCCATCCGCAGCGTCGACTTGCGGATCTCGTCGCGCGCCTTGAGGGCGGCGGTCATGTCGTCGTGCAGGCGCTGCTTCATTCCGGAGTTGGACATACCAGAGATTGTGGCAGGCTGGAGGAATGAGTTTCGCGAGGACCGCCCTGAAGACCACCGCGGCGGTCACGGCGCTGGGAGCCGCTTGTGTCGCGTATGCGGCCGGTGTCGAGGTGCGGTGGTACACGCTGCGGCGGTTCACGGTGCCGGTGTTGCCGGAGGGCACGGCGCCGTTGAAGGTGCTGCACCTGTCCGATCTGCATCTGATGCCGACGCAGGAGCGGAAGATCCGCTGGGTGAACGATCTCGCCGCGCTCGAGCCGGATCTGGTCGTGAACACCGGCGACAACATCTCCAACGAGGAGTCGGTCCGCCCGCTGCTTCGGGCGTACGGCGATCTGCTCGATCTGCCGGGGGTGTTCGTGTTCGGGTCGAACGACTACTGGAAGCCGCACTTCAAGAACCCGGGAAAGTACCTGCTGCCCGCGAACAAGCAGCGGCACAAGCCGCACGGGCCGAACCTGCCGTTCGAGGAGATGCGCCGCTCGTTCACCGGCGCCGGCTGGACCGACCTGAACAACGCGAAGGCGTCGCTGAAGGTCAACGGCCTGCGGCTGGACTTCGCCGGCACCGACGACCCGCACATCAAGCGCGACCGGTACGACGAGGTCGCGGGCGCGATCGATCCGTCGGCGGACCTGTCGATCGGTGTCACGCACGCGCCGTACCAGCGGGTGCTGAACGGATTCGTCGGCGACGGGTACCCGTTGATCCTCGCCGGGCACACGCACGGCGGGCAGTTGGCGGTGCCGTTGTACGGCGCCCTGGTGACGAACTGCGACCTCGACACGTCCCGCGTGAAGGGGCTGTCGACCTGGGGACACGGCGGCCGCCAGGCGGCTCTGCACGTCTCCGCGGGGCTCGGGACGTCGCCGTACGCGCCGGTCAGATTCGCCTGCCGGCCGGAGGCGACGCTGCTCACTTTGGTGCCCCGGATAAACCCGATTTCGTCCGGACGCTGAGCCCATGTAAGCTACTCGCGACTTCGGGCTGTGGCGCAGCTTGGTAGCGCGCTTCGTTCGGGACGAAGAGGTCGCAGGTTCAAATCCTGTCAGCCCGACCACCATTGAGGGTCAGTCACTGCGGTGACTGGCCCTCAGTGCGTTCGGAAGCGTCTCGGAGGTGCAGGGGTTGAGCGGGGCCGATCACTACGAGGTGCTGAACGTCGAGCGCACGGCCAGCGCGGCGGAGATCAAGTCGGCGTACCGGAAGATGGCCCTGAAGGTGCACCCGGACCAGGGCGGCAACGCGGCGCTGTTCCGGCTGGTGCAGGACGCGTGGAACACGCTCTCGGACCCGGCGAAGCGAGCCGCGTACGACCGCTCCCTCGACGGCCACCCGACCCCGCCACCGCCCCGGCCGGCGCCGGAACCACCACGGCAACCTGACCCGCAGTGGACCTGGTCGACCGATCAACCGTGGTCCAGCGAGCCGTCCGGCCCGGACCCGGTGCGGCCGGGCGGCGTCGGCCCGGTGCTGATCTACCCGACGTTCGGCCAGTGGCGGATCCCGGGGATGGTCGCGCTGGGCGTCTACGTGGTGCTGGTCGGCATCGTGCTCGTGTCCACGCACTACACCGGGTTCATGGCGTATGTCCTCGCCGTCGCCACGGCTTCGATGGTCGTGGTCGTGCTGCCGCCGCACTGGAGCCGCCGGGTGCCGCTCCGTGGTCTGTTCAAGGTGCTGGGCGTGCTGATGGGGATCGTCTACCTGGTCACGCTGCTGCCGTTCGCGCACGTCGCGATGGCCGGGGCGGACAAGGCGCTGATCGTCGCCCTGGTCGCAGGGCTGTTCGTGGTGCGGTTCGTCACCGGGCGTTGGTCGAGGTACCACGATCTGGACCGCGTCATCGACCGGGAGGCGGCGTTCGAGTTCAACCTGTGGGGCAAGCCCGGTGAGCCGCTCGTCAGCGACACGCTGGCGGCGCCGATCTCGCCGTACGACGGCCTGCTCCAGCGGCGTACTGCGAACCTGCTGGACCCGGTGCTGACGGCGTTGCCCGGCGCGAAGCTCGTCAACGGGGCGCAGCTCGGAGCCATGGTGGTCGATCACCTGCTGCTGAACGGCCACCGTGCGGCGTTGATCGTTTCGATCGTCGGCCCGGGCGGGACGTACTCGTTGGACCCCTACGGTGGCCTACAGCTGGACGGGCAGCCCTTACAGAGCCCTGCGCCCGCTCTTGAGGCGGCTGTCGAGTCCTGGCGCGGTCGGCTGCGTGAGGTCGACGTACGCGGCTTCCTGGTCATTCACCCGGACACGGGCGGCACGGTCCGCACTCAGGACCGTGCAGACGCGAAGGTCACGTGTCTGTCGGCACAGTCAGCCGCACGCGAGCTGCACGCGTGGCTGCAGCCGGAAGGCAGCAAGGTCTACCGCAAGGTGCTGTACGACATCCTGCACCGGGCACCGTACGGCCTAGTGTGAACGTATGCAGCGGGTTGATCTCGGTGAGGTGGAGTACGACGTCGCGGCGAAGGACATGCGCCGCTGGGTCGAGGAACGCGTCGAGGGGAAGGCCGAGGACCGGCTGTTCCTGCTGAGTCACCCGCCGGGGATCACGTACGGCCCGCGGACGGTCCTCGACGACCTGCCCGCGGAGGCGGCCGGGATTCCGACCGTGCAGGTCGACCGCGGCGGCTTCGCGACGTACCACGGCCCTGGCCAGCTGGTGGGGTACCTGGTCGTCGACCTGCATCAGCGCGGCCCGGTCGACATCGTCCGCTGGGTCGAGAACGGGCTGATCGACGCGCTCGGCTCGCTCGGGTTCCCGCTGGTCCGCCGGGACACCCCGCAGGGCGCGAGCAGCCTGGTCGGGGTCTGGACCGCGGACGGGCGGAAGCTGTGCTCGATCGGGATGCGGATCCGGCGCGGCGTGACCAGTCACGGGTTCTCGGTGAACGTCGCCCCGGACATGACTGTCTTTCACACGTTCACGAGCTGTGGGCTGCACGACGTGACGATGGTCTCGCTCGCCGAGCTGGCGGCCGAGCAAGGGACGGCGGTACCGAGCGAAACCGACGTGCGCGATGCCGTCGCGAACTCTCTGGGAGCCCGATAACCTGCCGCAATGAGCCAGGAGGAGGACGGCGACGAGTCCGAGCAGGAGCGTCCGGGGCGGAACGGCGTCCCGCCGTTGCCGCCGGCCCTGATTCTGGCCGTGGTCGGGCTGCTGTCCGGGTTCGCGACCGTCGCCGGGGTGTGGCTGAGCGAGCGCGGCTGCGAGCGGTTCCGGGACACCACGAACTGCGGTGCGCTCGGCCTGCCGCTGCTGGTGCTGATCGTGGTCGTCACGATGGTGCTCGGCGGGCTCGCGCTGAGCCGGCTGGCGATGCCGCACCCGAAGCTGATCCCGTTCCTCGGCGTGGCCTTCATGGTCGCGCTGGTCGTCGCGTTCCTCACCGGCCACCTCGATTCACCGTGGATCATCGCCGCCGTACCGGTGCTGACCGCGATCACCTTCCTGCTCGCCAATCTCGTCGCCCGACTGCTGGAGCGTGCCGATGCCTGACCTGCCCGTCTACGAGTGCCGCCGGACCGCCACCGCGCCGAACCTCGACGGCACCCTGACCGACCCGGCCTGGGCGTCCGCCGCCTGGACCACCGACTTCGTCCCGATCGCCGACGGCCCCACGCCGCGGTTCCGGACCCGATCCAAGCTGATGTACGACGACCAGTACCTGTACGTCGGCGGCGAACTCGAGGAGCCGCACGTCTGGTCGACGATGTCCGAGCACAACAGCCGGCTGTACTTCGAGAACAACTTCGAGCTGTTCCTCGATCCGGACGGTGACGGCCAGAACTACTACGAGTTCGAGATCAACCCGCTCGGCACGATCTGGGAGCTCACGCTGCCGAAGCCGTACATCGACGGCGGCGTACCGATCGACCCGTCGAATCTGCCCGGTCTGCGGACCGCGGTGCACGTCGACGGCACGCTGAACGACCCGTCGGACACCGACACCGGCTGGACGGTGGAGCTCGCCGTACCGTGGGCGGACCTCGCGCCGTATAACCAGGGCCGGGCGACGCCGCCGAATCCGGGTGACGAGTGGCGGATGAACCTGATGCGCTGCCAGTGGCCGCACGAGGTGGTCGACGGCGCGTACGTGAAGGGCGAACAGATCGAGTTCTGGGTCTGGTCGCCGCAGGGCATCGAAGACATGCACCAGCCGTCCACTTGGGGCGTCCTCCGTTTCTAGGGGCCCGTGACACGGCGTTAACACGACCGGGAGACAATGAAGCACGTGAACTTGGGGGGCTCCGGCGAACCACACGGGCTGGAGGCGGACCAGGTCGTCAGCGCGATCGAACGTGCGTGCGAGAGCGACCTACGGACCGCCCTCCGGCTGGTCGCGCGTTATTCGGCGTACTGGTGGTCGCACGGGCTCCAGGACGAGGCTGCGGCGGCGGCCGAGCGAGTGCTCAGCATGCTCGGCCGGACCGTCCCGGTCGGCCTGGACGAGGAGTACCTGCTGGCCGTCATCCACGGCGCCGCGTCCGCGGAGCAGGAGCAGGTCGAGCTCGCCCAGCAGATCGTCCTGACGGCCACGGCACCATTCCAGTACTCCATCACCGTGCTGTTGTGGTCGCTGGTCTTCGGGCCGTTCGAACCGGCCGAGGTGGTCGACGAGGTGCTCGAGCGGAACGAGAGCGGCGACGCGTGGACCCGGGCAGCCGTTGAGCTCTGCCGCGGGTACCCGGGCCTAACTACGCCAGGGCCTCCCGGTGAGGCCGCTCAGGCGCTCCGTACGGCGCTGGGGCGCTTCCGGATGCTAGAGGACCGCTGGGGCATGTTCCTGGCGCTCAGTGCGCTCCGGCAGGTCGTCGACGAGCCCCTGGACGCCACAACCGAGGCCCTGGAGCTGGCCGAGCACCTATGCCTCACCGAGGAGACCGCCCTGCTGCTGTGCGAGCGGGCTGACCTCTACCGGCGGCTAGGAAAGCTGGAAGACGCTCACGAGGACTACAGCCGGGCCCTGGCGATCGGGGAGCACGCAGACCTCCCCGAGACCGTGGCAGCCGCCAGGATCGGGCTAGGGCGTGCAGCACGCGGTTCAGGGAACCTCCCGGCGGCGCGGGCGCACCTGTCCGCCGTACTGACGATCCCTGAGCTGCCTGACGCGCACTACGAGGCATTGCACGAGCTGGCGGCCCTGAAGGCGTCCGAAGCGTCGGCGTAGTCCGCCGCGGCATATCCCCCCGGCGCGCATGTGGGGTCAGCCACATCGCGGCGAGCTGTGCCGCTGGTTAGAGTCGGGAGCTAATCGGGACCGACACTGCAACGGAGCAGCTGATGGACAAGACGTACGGGTCGCCGCAGGAAGCGGTGGCGGACATCGAGGACGGCGCGAGCCTCGCGGTCGGCGGGTTCGGGTTGTCCGGCAACCCGATGGAGCTGATCAGGGCGCTGCACGACAAGGGGGTCTCCGGACTCAGCGTCGTGTCGAACAACTGCGGCGTCGACGGCTGGGGGCTCGGCATCCTGCTCGGCGACAAGCGGATCGCCAAGATGACCTCGTCGTACGTCGGGGAGAACAAGGAGTTCGCCCGGCAGTTCCTGTCCGGCGAGCTCGAGGTCGAGCTGACGCCGCAAGGCACGCTGGCCGAGAAGCTCCGCGCGGGCGGCTGCGGGATCGCGGCGTTCTACACGCTGGCCGGCGTCGGTACCCAGGTGGCCGAGGGCGGGCTGCCGCAGAAGTACAACACCGACGGGTCGGTCGCGAAGGCCTCGGAGCCGAAGGAGACCCGGGAGATCAACGGCACGACGTACGTGCTGGAGGAGTCGATCACCACCGACTTCGGGCTCGTGCACGCGCTCAAGGGCGACACCCACGGGAACCTGGTGTTCGACCGCAGCGCGCGGAACTTCAACCCGCTGGCCGCGATGGCCGGCCGGGTGACGATCGCGCAGGTCGAGGAGCTGGTCCAGCCTGGTGAGCTGGACCCGGACTCGATCCACCTGCCGGGCGTCTACGTCCAGCGCGTCGTTGCCGTTGGCAAGGACATCGAGAAGCCGATCGAGAAGCGTACGGTCCAGCCGCGGAAGGATGCCTGAGATGCCGTTGACGCGTGAGCAGATGGCGGCCCGGGCCGCGGCCGAGCTCGAGGACGGGCAGTACGTGAACCTCGGCATCGGGCTGCCGACGATGGTGCCGAACTACATCCCGGACGGCGTCACGGTCGTCCTGCAGTCCGAGAACGGCATCCTCGGCGTCGGGCCGTATCCGGTCGAGGGCGAGGAGGACCCGGACCTGATCAACGCCGGCAAGGAGACCGTCACGACGTTGCCCGGGGCATCGTTCTTCGACTCGGCGCTGTCCTTCGGGATGATCCGCGGCGGCGCGATCGACGCCGCGATCCTCGGCGCGATGCAGGTGTCCGCGACCGGCGACCTGTCGAACTGGATGATCCCCGGCAAGATGGTCAAGGGGATGGGCGGCGCGATGGACCTGGTGCACGGTGCCAAGAAGGTGATCGTGCTGATGGAACACGTCGCGAAGGACGGGTCGCACAAGATCCTCGCGGAGTGCGACCTGCCGTACACCGGCCGCGGCGTGGTCAACCGGATCATCACCGACCTCGCGGTGCTCGACGTGACCGACGACGGGCTGCAGCTGGTGGAGCTCGCCGAGGGCGTCACGTTCGACGAGCTCCAGGAGAAGACCGGGGCGCCGATCAAGCGATGAACGCCGTCTCCGGCAGCGCCCGGCGCCAGATCGCGGGTGCCGGGCGGCGCCGGAGGTGCTGGTCGAAGAACGCCGGGATGTAGGTGCGGAGGGCGCGGAGTACCTTGCCCGCGTCCGCCGTACCGACGGTGTTCTCGACGAGGTCCGGTGGGACCGGGAAGAAGCGCTGGAACCACGGGATCAGGGCCTGGTGGTCGATGAAGCTGTAGTGCCGGCCGTTGGGAAGGTTCAGGTCGCGCTGCCAGCCGGTCGAGTTGCGCCAGAAGAGGTTCCAGGACGGGTCGGTGTGGTGGTCGTGCGGTCCGGGGCCGATCGCGCCGGAGCCCATCAGGAGGAACGGGCGGTCGGTGCCAGCCGCGACGGTCGGGCAGTCGGCGGGGTCGTCGTACCCGTAGCCGAGTTCGCCGTCGAGGTCGATCGCGGCGCGGATCCGCGGGTCGCCGACGAGCAGGTCGATCGTGCTGAGCCCGCCGGCGGAGTGCCCGTACGCGCCGATCCGGTCGAGGTCGAGCAGTCCGCCCAGGCCCGGTGGGAGATTTCGGTGGTCGGCGTCGGGGTTGCGGCCGTGGGCGAGGTGTTCGAGGGAGTCGAGGACGAAGCGGAGATCGTCGTACCGGGTGGTGCGGGCGCGGAGGGCGTGCGGCGCCGGCGGGAGGGTCTGGAGTTCGACCCGGTTCCCGGGGAACTGGACGGCGGCGGCCTCGTACGTGTGGTCGACGGCGACGACGACGTACCCACGACTGGCCAGCTCGGCGACGCCGATCGACGCGAGCCCCCGCGGTACGCCGAACCCCGGCGAGAACAGCACCACCGGCCGCTTCCCGGGATGCACCGGCGCCATCAGACCCGCATGCGTTCGCGCTCCCACCCAGTCCACAGTCCCCACGGGTTGCTCGAGCGCGACCGCCGCGCCCTCGGCGTACACCTCAGCCGTCAACGGCGGGAGATAGACGGCAGGCGCCGTACGCCGCGCGGCCGGATACCAGACGCTGACCATCAGCTCCCGCACCCGCCCACCCACGAACGGATCCTCCCGCCCCGAATCCACCAGATGCAGCTCAGTAGTCCCCACAGCAAACGCCCCCGTAGGCCGAGGCAGCCGAATCGGCACCACGGCAGGCCCCGCCACCCCGCCTGAGGCGTGCACACCACCCGCACCCGCAGCACCCGCCACGGGTGCACCACCCATCGTGGGTGCGGCGGCGCCCCCACCTGCGTGCATCGCAGCCGCAGCACCCGCGCCCCCCGCAGCACCTGCGCCACCCGCGCCGCGCGCGGCGCCAGCAGCACCCCTTGCGGCGGCGGGGGTGCCGGCTCCGAGCGCAGCTGTTCCTCCTCTCTCCGGCGAGGCGCCGAAGGCGCCGAGTGGGGTGAGGAGGGTTGTGGTGATGAGCGTTCGGCGACTGAGCATGGACTGAGTGTGTGCGGATACCGACTCTGCGTTCAGCTGGCGAAAGGCACCTGTGATCCTTGGCGAAAGTCGGGTATGACGGGACCCGTGGAGTTGGATGTGCTGGTGATCGGCGGAGTGGGCATCGACACGATCGTGCGGGTGCCGGGCCTGCCGTTGGCGGATGTGGACACGGTTCCGGTGGAGCCGATCGAGACGTACCTGGCGCACACCGGGCACGGTGTCGCGCTCGGGTGTCACCTGCTCGGGCTGAACGCGGGGCTGGTGGACGTGATCGGCGACGATCCGGAGGGGGCGCGGATCCGGCGGGCGTACGAGGATCTCGGGATCCCGTTGCGGGTCGTGCTGCACCCGAGCGGCACCCGCCGTTCGGTCAACCTGGTCGCCCCGGACGGCCGCCGGCTGTCGATGTACGACGCCCGGCACCCGGCCGGCCTCCGCGTCGACCCGAACCTGTGGCGGCCGCTGATCCGCCGCGCCGAACACGTGCACGTGTCGATCATGGACTTCGCCCGGGACGCGCTCGGTGACGCGATCGCCGCCGACCGCTCGATCTCGACCGACCTGCACGACTGGGACGGCCGCAACGACCACCACAAGGATTTCGCGACGGCGTCCGACATCGTGTTCGTGTCGAAGGCCGCGCTGCCCGACGACGGCGTCGACTGGATCCTCGCGAACGGCCGCGCGGACGTGGTGGTCGCGATGGCCGGCGCCGACGGCAGCTACCTGCATCTCCGCGGCGAGAAGCCCCGGCACTTCCCGGCGATCGACCTCCCGGACCGCCCGGTCGTCGACACCAACGGCGCCGGCGACGCCTACGTGGCCGCGTTCCTGGCCCGCTACCTGGACGGCGCGTCCTGGCACGAGGCGGCCCAGTCCGCGACGCTGGCCGCCTCCTGGGCCTGCACCTCCCCCGGCACCCACACCAACCTGATCACCGCGGAAGAGCTAGCTGTTCGAACGCGAAAGCTCGGATGAAACAGTCTCGCGGCTGACCCACCGCGAACAGCACACACTCGACGACCGAGTCCGCTGTCAGCGGTGCGCCCGCTTCGCGTGGCCCGTCCTGCGCGAAGTCGGGCGGGAACAGCGAGATGACGCGGATTCCCTCGGGACGGAGCCGTTCGGAGAGGATCTCGGCGTACCCGGCCTGCGCGTGTTTGGCGGCATAGAAGGCGGGGTGCGCGGCTGAGCGGTGGTGCCCGGGCTCGCCGGCGGCCGAGATCAGGTTGACGATGTCCGCGGCCGGAGAGGCCCTGAGCAGCGGCAGCAGCCGCTCGGTGAGCAGCACGGTACCGATCGCCGCACCGCCGATCGTGTCGCCGATGGCGTCGGCGTCCGCCGTACCTTCGAGGTAGCGGGCGCCGCTGTTCACGAGTACGTCGAGCCGGTCGACGTCCAGGCGCTCGATCGACGCGGGATCGGCGAGGTCGAGTACGGCGGGAGTCGCGTGGCCGCCCGCGGCCCGGATCAGCTCGGCCGTCTCCTCGGCGGCGGCTCCGGTCCGGGCGGTGGCCAGGACGTACGCGCCGCGGGCGGCGAAGGCGAGCGCGAGCTTGCGGCCGGTGTCGCGGCCGGCTCCGGTGACGAGGACGTGGCGTCCGGCGAAGGTCATGGGTGCCAGGCAACCACCTCCAGTGGACTGGAGGTCAACGGGTCATCGGCGGATGCAGCACGGTTGCCGTACCGCGCTGGAACAGCTGGGCCGGACGGCCGCCGTCCCGGGTCGTGGTGGCGCCCACCGGGGTGACGAAGTCGGCGGTCTTGGTGACCTTGCGGTGGAAGTTGCGCGGGTCGAGCGGGATGCCCCACACGGCCTCGTAGACGCCACGGAGCTCGGAGATCGTGAACTCCGGCGGGCAGAACGCGGTCGCCAACGGCGAGTACTCGAGCTTCGCCCGCGCCCGCTCCACCGCGTCGGCCAGGATCCGCCCGTGGTCGAACGCCAGCTCGCCCGCCTCCCGTACGTCGATCCACCCGGCCGACGCCGCGTCCGAGCCGGCCACCGGTGCGGGCAGATCCGGGACGAGCGCCAGGTACGCGACGCTCACGACCCGCCCGCGCGGGTCCCGGTCCGGGGCGCCGTACGTCGCGACCTGTTCGAGGTGCAGCCGGTCCGCGGACAGGCCGGTCTCCTCCGCCAGCTCCCGGCGCGCCGCCGCCTCGAGGTCCTCGTCCGGCCGGACGAACCCGCCGGGCAGCGCCCATCTCCCCTGGTACGGCGGGATGCCGCGGCGGATCAGCAGCACCTGCAGGCGCCCGTCGCGGACGGTCAGGATGACCAGGTCGGTGGCCAGTCCGAGCGGTACGAAGTCCATCCGCCCACCTTAATCGTCACCTTGACGAGAAGCCATTCCGACCCTTATCGTCATAGTGACGACAAGGAGAGCAAGAGATGGCAGACATCACCCGGTTCGGCTTCATCAGTCACCTGCGGGCCAACCCGACCACCCACGTGCGGCACCTGCGCAACGGCAAGCTCGCGCACGACGGCGCCGGCCAGGCGTTCTGGTTCCGGGCGCTGAACTCGTCGCTGAGCGAGGTCCCGATCGACGACCGCGAGCAGCCGCTGCTGTTCCACGGACGGACCCAGGACTTCCAGGACGTCGCGGTGCAGGCGACCGTCACGTACCGCGTGACCGACCCGGCGCTGGCCGCGAGCCGCCTGGACTTCGGCATCGACCCGAACAGCGGCCAGTGGCGCTCGACGCCGCTCGAGCAGCTCGGCGGTCTGCTGACCGAGCTGGCCCAGCAGACCGCGCTCGACCTGCTCGCCCGGATGTCGCTCACCGAGGCGCTGTCCGAAGGCATGACCGCGCTGCGTACGGCGGTCGGTACCGGCCTGCGCGAGGACGAGCGGCTGACCGGGCTCGGTATCGGCGTCGAGGACGTCCGCGTGGTCGCCGTCCGGGCCGAGCGGGACGTGGAGAAGGCGCTGCAGACGCCCACCCGCGAGATGGTGCAGCAGGCGGCGGACAAGGCGACGTACGAACGGCGTGCGCTCGCCGTCGAGCGCGAGCGGTCAATCGCGGAGAACGAGCTGCAGAACCAGATCGAGCTGGCCCGCCGCGAGGAGCAGCTGGTCAACCAGCACGGTCAGAACGAGCGCACCCGTGCGACCGAGGCCGCGGCGGCCGGTCAGATCGAGACGCAAGCCGCGGCGGGGCGGCAGCGCGCGCTGGCCGAAGCCGAGGCGGACGCGAAGCGGGTGATCGGTGCGGCGGAGGCGGCGGCCGAGAAGGCGTTGCTGGACGCGTACGCCGAGCTCGACCAGGGCACGATTCTCGCGATGGCGATCAAGCAGGGCGCACTGCCGGAGATCGGCACGCTGAACCTGACCCCGGACCTGATCACCCCGCTGCTCACCAAGCTCACCGCCGGGGAGCGGTCGTGAACCGCGCGGCGTGCGCGCCGACGGGAGGCGCGGCGTGAGCCTGCCACCTCGGGCGGTGATCGTGCACCGGGCCACCGAGCTCACCGAGCTGATCGCCCGGCACGGGACGCGCCAGCAGGCCGGGTTCTTCCTGGCCGGGCGCGGCCGGGACCTCGGCGAGCTCGACGCCCGGCATCAGGCGCAGCAGGACGCCCTGGCCACGGTCTCGGCCGCGATCCCGCTCGACTGGCGGCGCGCGGTTGCCGAGCGCAACGACCTCGACCGGTTCGGGTTCGGCCCGGAGGACGTGGTGATCGCGGTCGGCCAGGACGGGCTGGTCGCGAACGTCGCGAAGTACCTGGACGGGCAGCCGGTGATCGGCATCAACCCCGAGCCGCTGCGCAACCCCGGCGTACTCGTCCCGCACGAGCCCGCCGCGATCGCGGACCTGTTGCGCACCACAACAGTTGCCGAGCACACGATGGTTGCTGCGAGCACCGACGACGGCCAGCAACTGCTGGCGCTGAACGAGGTGTACGTCGGCCACCACAGCCACCAGTCCGCCCGCTACAAGCTCGCATCACCGGACGGCCTACCCGAACGGCAGTCGTCGTCTGGGATCCTCGTCGGCACCGGCACCGGATCGACCGGCTGGTGCCGGTCCGCCTGGCAGGAACGCCGGAGTCCAATGGCGCTGCCAACACCGACGGATCCGGTGCTGTGCTGGTTCGTCCGCGAGGCGTGGCCGTCACCGGCGACCGGTACGGACAACACCGAAGGGTTGCTCAAGGCACCGGACTCGCTGACGATCACCGCCGAGTCGGACCTGGTGGTGTTCGGCGACGGGATGGAGTCCGACACCTTGAGCATCGGCTGGGGTCAGCGGATCGAGGTCGGCGCCGCGGCGGTCAAGTTGCACCTGGTGCGCTGAATCGTCGCGTGCCACGCGGAGTACAGCCGCCGCGCCGAGCCACCGATCGGCCCGACCGCGTCGAACACCGCGCCACGACTGGCCGGCCTGGCGTTCGCGATCGCGGCGACGGCCTGCTCCGGCGCGTCGATCGTCGACGAGCAGACACTCAGGATGTAGTCCGGCACCTGCAGCTTCGGATCCACACACCCGACCAGCGATACGCCGACCGCGGCGACGATCGGGAAAACCGTTCCGGGGATTCCGACAGCGCATTCCGCGCTCGCCGACTCCGGGACCGAGCCGAGCGCACTGATCTCGTACTGGTCCCAGAGGGTCCGGTCCTCGCGCGGGTGCAGGCCGACGACGATGTGCTTGCCCGCCGCCTGCAGCTTCGCGGCCGCGTCGAGCAGGAGCTGGGTACCTGGCGCGGCGTTGCCGGTCTGGTCGGGGTGCGTGACGCTGGTCAGCACGAGAACGCGATTCTTCTGCGGCGCGTACTTCGGCAGGTCGTCGGTCTGCGCCGATCCGACCATCCGGACGTGGCGTTTCCACCCGAGGTACTTCGCGAACACGTCCGACTCCGCCGGCGACGCCGCCGTCACCAGCTCGAGCCGAGACCGGAACTCCTTGGCACGCAGGGCTTCCACCGGCTTCAGATACGCCAACGAACTAGCTGCCATCGGCAACCGCTTGAGCGCCTTGGCGACGTCAGCCGGCCACGGCTCGGCTCCATTCACCACAAGCAGATCAGCCTGCGGTACGTCGCTCAACGTCGCGACCTGCACCGGATCCCCCGGCTTGACCTGCGTCAGGTCCGGCACCAGCTGCACCAGCTCCCACCCACGCCGCTTGGCCTCGGCCAGCAGCGGTTGCGCGTGGTAAGTCCCCCAGGGCTCGTTGGTTGCCAACAGCACCCGCGTCCGCCGCGGCCGCGCCGCCAACGCCAACCCAGGCGTCGCCGCCAGCCCGATCCCCAGAGCCCCAGCCTTCAAAACCGTCCGTCGCGTCGTGATCATGCGCGCGACGCTACGAACCCCGGGTGAACACACGCTAGCCCTCGCCCGACAGCTGGATGATCACCCGCGAGAGGTTCACATCATGCGGACCGGATACCGCCAGCCCCCGGCCCCGCCCGCGGCTTACGTCGAACGCGGCCCACCGGCGGCTTACGCCGGACACCCGACCCACCGGCGACTCACGTCGCACACCCGCCCCACCAGCAGCTCACGTCAGACACCCCGCCCACCGGCGACTCACGTCGGACGTCCGGCCTCGCCGGACACCTTCGCCCGGCGCAGACCTCCGGCAACAAGACAGCCACGCCGAAGGCGTGACCATTCCACCAGCCACGGTTGAGCACCCGCCCCGCCGCACACGCCCGCCCGGCATACACCTCCCGCGCGCCGACGAAGTCGGCCAACAAACAGCCGCGCCGGAGGCGTGTCCTTTCTGCCAGCCGCCCATGCGTGTCCTTTAGCCGCCGTTCAACGGGTTGTACGCGGGGGTGAAGGGGAAGTAGTCCCAGTCGGCGAAGGTTGTGGGGACTTTGCCGAGGGATTTGATGACGGTCTTGCTACCGGCTGCGTGGCCGACGGCGTACAGGTAGCCGGTGTCGGTGTCCTTGTCGATCCCCAGCAGGAGCGACCCGTCCCGACCGCACGGCGCCGACACCAACTGCTCGAAGATCTGCCAGCTCGACGTCCGCACCGGCGTGATGACCGGCTTCAGCGGCACCGTCACCGGTACCTTCACCGTATACAGCCCACCCGCCCGGTTGTTTGCCAGGAACATGTCGTACGTCGGCGTCGTCGCGATCAGCGTGAACGACTTCATCGAGCTCATCCCGCTGACGTACCCGGTGTTCCGCAGCCCCGTCCCCACATCCGTCCACCGCCCGAACAGCCCGTACTGATCCTGCTGGTACAGCATCGTCCGCGTCGGCTTGCTCCCCGCCGACGCCTTGTACTGCGACTGGATCAGGAACCGTCCACCCCACCCGTTCCCGATCCGCTGGAACGCGGGCGTCCCGACCAGCTTCCCGTCCGGCCCGATCGTGTACGTGCTCTGCATCAGGTACCCGCTGCCCCACACCACCTTGCCGCTGCGCGTGGTCCGCCCGTTCCCGGCCGGTACGGCGGTGAACGCGGTCGGCTGGCCGACGTTGTACGGCGTGTCGTACACCTTCGGCGTACTCACGACAGTGCCCGCGCCGGCCGCCGTCAGCACCCGGCTGTTCACGCCGCGGATGTTGATGTCCATCGACCCGAGCCCGAGCGCGCATGCCGCGGTCACGGCGTCCGGGGCGGCGACGGCCGGTGGGACCGCCGTACCCAACGAGAGCGCGAGTGCGCCGATACCGATTGCCGTGCGAATCATCGGGCTGTTCTCCGTTCGCCGTAGGACCTCTCGGAACACTTGATACCGGGCGGAGACGGAAAGTTGCGCGCGAAGTATTACCCCTGCAGAACACGGGAAGTGAGCGCGCGAGTGAGTTCTGTGCACAGAATAGTCGTTCACCTACCGCCCATAGGGGGATACCCGAATGCGCACAACTCGGTTACGAGCTGGGCTCACGCTGCTGGTCGCCGCCGTACTGGCGCCGGCCGCCGCCCTCACCGCCACCGCAGGCCCGACCGCCACCGCGGGCCCCAAACCCTTCGTCCAAGGCAACCAGACAGTCGCGGCGTACGACTACGCCAAGGCGATCCACGAGCGGGTACAGGTCGACGTACCCCAGCTCGACGGGGACGCGAACGGCATCACCGACCAGGTCACGGTCGACATCATCCGGCCGGGCGAGGCGGCCGCGGCCGGGATCGACGTACCGGTGATCATCCAGGCCTCGCCGTACTACGCGAGCGACCCGGCGAGCTACTTCGACGGCGCCGGCGTCCGGCAGGTGTACGGGAGCTGGCTGGACAACTACTTCGTGCCGCGCGGGTACGCCGTCGCGTTCGTCGACATGCCCGGGACGTTCCGGTCCACCGGCTGCAGCGACGTCGGCGCGCAGCTCGAGGTCCTCGGCACGAAGGCCGTCATCGACTGGCTGAACAACCGGACCACCGGCCACACGCCGGACGGCGGCGCCGCGAAGGCGGACTGGTCGACCGGGAAGGCCGGCATGATCGGCGTGTCCTGGAACGGGACGATCGCGAACTCGGTCGCGAGTACGGGCGTCCGCGGACTGGAGACGATCGTGCCGATCGCGGCGATCTCCAGCTGGTACGACTACACCCGCGGGTTCGGCGTGCCGTTCTACGACGAGTACATGGGGTTCCTGCACGACTACGTCAGCAACGACGCGTCGCCGCGATGCGTGGCGATGACCGACGAGATCGAGACGGCGTCCGACACGCCGACCGGGTCGTACAGCAAGTGGTGGGACCCGCGGAACTACCGGCTGGACGCGTCGAAGGTGCGGGCCAGCGTGTACGTCGTGCACGGGCTCGGCGACGAGAACGTCAAGACCCGGCAGTTCGGCGAGTGGTGGGACGAGCTCGCGAAGCGGAACGTGCCGCGGAAGATCTTCCTGCACCAGGGCGTGCACCTGGACGGATTCAGCTTCCGCGACGAGTGGGTCGACAAGCTGCACCCGTGGTTCGACTACTGGCTGCAGGGGTTGCAGAACCACGTGATGGACACCCCGCAGGCGACGATCCAGCGCGAGGACGGGTCGTTCGTGGACGAGCCGCGGTGGCCGGCGGCCGGTGCCCGGCAGACGACACTCAAGCTGAGCAAGGCGGGCGCGAAGGCCGGTGGGCTGTCGATCGCGGGCGCGTCGAGCGAGCCGGTCAGCTTCACCGGGACGAGCAACGAGTCCGAGGACACCGTCGTACTGGATCCGACTGCGGCGCGGACGGATCGGGCGGTGTTCCTGAGTGATCCGCTGTCGAAGGCGGTCCGGGTGAGCGGGACCGGGAAGGTGTCGGTACGGGTCAAGGTCGACAAGCCTGCCGCGGGCATCAAGGCACGGCTGGTCGACTACGGTACGGCGAACCGGTACGTGAACGTGACGAACGTGCCTGATACCCGCGTGTGCTGGGGCGGCGGGAACGCGCTCGACACCGGGTGTTACGCCAAGACGCAGATCAACACCGCGGTGTCCGACACGTCGGTGGTGGTGCGAACCCTTGCTGACGTCGGGCACTACAAGTCCTTGTACACCAAGGAATCGCTGCGGTCCGATCGTTGGTACAACCTATCGTTCGAGCTGAACGCGGACGACGTGGTGTTCGCGGCCGGCCACCGCCTCGGCCTGGTGCTGACGGTCGAGCCGGACAACCCGTCGGTGCCGTTCGCCGGGGCGACCATCACGCTCGACCCGACCCGTTCCGCGCTCACCCTTCCGCTGACGGGCTACACCCAGGCCCTTCAAACAGCACAAGCTCCCCAGTCGCGCGTAGCCGCGAACAAGCTCGCCCAGCCGGAGCCGGAGAAGAACCCGGTCGAACTCATGCGGCAGATGGTAGAAGCCTCCCGCTGACAGGTGGGGTTGGCCTTTGAACTGGTGGGTTGGCGTCTTGCATGACGGGGGACAAACCCACCAGCTCAGAGGCCAACCCCGGATCGTCCAGCTCGGCCAGGGTGGGCGGGGTCAGGGCGCGAGCGGTTCTTGGGACGGCACTAGTGGGCCAGCTCGGCGTATGCGTCCAGCAGGGTGGTGGTGTCGTGTTCCCAGTTCAGGGTCTTGGCGGCGGTGCGGACACCCTCGGTGTACGTCGGGTAGTTCTCGATGAGGGTCCGGACGGCCGTCGTCAGGGAATGCGCGTTGCCGGGTTCGTACAGCGTGCCGAGGGTGTTTTCGGTGACCACGGCGCGCAGTTCCGGCAGGTCTGCGGCCACGACCGGAACCCCGGCGCGGACCGCATGGAAGAGTTTGTTGGGGAGGGCCAGGCGGTGGTTCTCGCACGTGTTCGTCAGGGTGACCAACGAAATGCCGTACGTCCGCAGCGTGTCGTCGACCTCGTCGATCGAGCGCTCCGGCACGGTCTCCACCGGCCCCAGATCCAAGCGATAGTTGGGATCCACCGACCCCATCAGGACCGTCCGGAAAGGCGCCAGCTCACGAGCAGCCGCCACCACCGTGGACAGGTCCCGCCCAGCGCCCACTCGTCCGGCGTACAGCAATCCCTCCGGCTTCGAAGGTGCCGGCGGTACATCGTCCGCGCGCGGGAACGTGTTCCGTACGACGCGCACGTCGGACAGCCCGCGTGACCGCAGCCGTGCCGCGATCCCGTCCGACACGGTGAACACGACCCGCGCCTGCGACGCCAGCGACAGCTCGTACTTCCGCCCGCGTGCCCGCCACAGCGGCGTCGGACGCCCCGGCAGCGCCCGGTCGAACCACAGCTCGTGGCTGTCGTAGACCAGCGCCGCCGACCACCTTGCGGCGTACTCCGCGGCGAGCTCCAACGTGTTGAAGTCATGAGCATGCACCACATCAACCGGCCCCACGGCAGCCACCCGCGGCGCCGCGGCGACCCGCCACTGCTTCTCGGTGCGCGCACGGTGTTCCGGCAGCAACAGCCACCGGCCGAACCGCTTGGCGAGCACCTTCGGCCCGGAATGCCCGTGCCCGACGGTCAACCCGCCGCTCCCGGCCCGTAGACCGGAAGAGCGGGAGACGGACTCCACCGTGACGCCCGGCCCGACCTCGCTCTGTTGATCAGCTAGCCAGGCCTCCGGAACGTCCCGGCCGATCACATGCAGCGTGTGACCGGCCGCGGCGAGCGCCGTCGCCTCCCGCAGGATCCGCGAGTCCCCGGCGATCGGGGACTGCGCGATCATCAGAATCCGCACTTACTCGCTCTCGTCCTCGCGTACCCACTCGTTCCGGACGAACGGCAGCAGGACCTCGACCGACTTCCGGCCGTCGTGCAGGTCCCGGACGAACGACGGGCCGGCGTCGGCGAGCTTCCGGGCGGTGTCGCGCTCCGCGACGAGCCGCTCGATCACCTCCGCCAGGTCGTCCGGTGTCGCCTCGGCGATCGGCAGGTCGGTCGGCAGCAGTTCCCGGACCGGGTCCGCGATGTGCCCGACGGTGACCCGGCCGGCCGCCATCGCCTCGCACGCGAACACGCCGTACGAGCCGAGCAGCATCTGGTCGACGACGATGTCGGCGCTCTTGACCATCTCGGCCAGTTCCTTGTGCGGCACGTCCTGCACCCGCTGGTACTTGATCAGCCCGCGCGCGTCCAGGTCCTTCAGCACCGGGTCGACGTACACCGAGCCCTTCAGGGCGCTCGCCGACGGCGCGTGCAGCACCACCGGGATCTCCCGCTCCAGCACCGGCTGGGTCGAGGCGAACGTGTCGATGTCGACGGTCAGCGGCAACCAGATGCCGTTGTCCACGAACTCCAGCAGGTCCGGCGTGGTCACGAAGATCGGACCGGCGCCGTTGTACCGGCCGAGGTGCCGTCGGACGTTGTTGTTCGCCGACTGCAGCCGCTGGGTCAGCTCGTCCTCCGGGTCCCGGAACGGCGAGAACCGGTACTGGTCGCGGTGCTGCGCCGGGTCCCGGATCTCGGACCCGTGGAACACCAGGCCGTGCTTGATCCCGGCCTGGTCGAGCACCGGTACGTCGGCCGTCCACATGTCGCCGGGCAGCTGCCCGAACATCGGCCGGCCCGCCTCGAACAGGACGTGCGTCACCTCGCGCAACGCGTACGCCGTCAGCTCCAGCTGCCAGCGCAGGTCCGTCCGGTACTGCTTGTACGTCCCGGTCCGGTGCACGCGGAAGTCGAACGCGCCGCTGCCCGTGGTGAGCGACTCGGCCTTGACGTCCGGGTGTGCCCGCTCGAGCGCGGTCGCCCACAGCCAGGCCTGGCCGGCGCTGTTGACCGGACCGAGCAGCAGGTGCGTCCCGGTCTTCTCGATCTTGCCGCCCGGCCGCCGGATCTCCAGCTGCTTGCCGGTGAGTTCGCCGTACAGCTCACGCAGCTTGGCGGCCTGCCCGGCCCAGGAGACTTCCTGCTGGTACGCCGGGTCGGCGACGCGCTCGCGGTAGTCGTCCAGGTCCGTGAGTACGGTCCGGACCTTCGACGCCAGGTCGTGCGCGTCCTCCGCGACGAAGACCTCTCCGATCCGCGTACGCCCGACGAAGTCCTTCATGCTCGGCATGTCGCTGACCACCACCGGCAGCCCGGCGAAGGCGTACTCGAACAGCTTGTTCGGCAGCGCCATCTCGTGGCTCGGGTACCGCAGGATCGGGATCAGCCCGACGTCGGCGGTGCGCAGGAACGCCACCACCTCGTCCGGCTTCACCGGGTCCACGCAGTGCAGCCGGTCCTCGACCCCGAGTTGCGCGGCCTCCGTCTGCAGCGCCCGGACCGCGTCGTTCGCGACCGCGGGCACGCACACGACGGCCAGGTGCACGTCCGGCAGATCCACCAGCGCCTGCACGGCGGTGTGGATGCCACGCGCCCGGGTGACACCGCCGCTGTAGACGAGCAGCGGTACGTCGGACGCGAGCCCGATCACGCTGCGGATGTCGGACACCTCGACCGACACGTCAGCGGGGTTCGGCGTGTTCATCACCACGGCCGGCAGGTGGTCGAGCTTGTGCTCGGCCTTGAGCCGGGTGGCGATCGCCGGGCTGACCGTGATCACCCGGTCGGCGTCGCCGATGTACTCGCGCTCGTGGTTCGCCCAGGCCGCGATCGAGCGCCGCGTCCGGGCGCCGTACTGCGACAGTCCGGCGACGTACTCGTGCGCGTCGTACACGACCTTGAGCTGACGGCCGCGCAGGCTCGCGCGACCTGCGGCGCGGGCGGCGACACCGATCACGTGCATGTCGTGGGCGTGCACGACGTCCGGCTCGATCCGGTCGATCAGGTCGCCGAACGCGATCTCCAGGTCCAGCGCCTCCGGGTGCAGCTTGCGCCACGGAGCCGGCCAGGGCAGCCGGTGCAGGACACCGTCGTACGCCCGCCAGCTGAACTTGAACGGCGCGTCCGCCTTGTTGCCGACGCCCTTGCGCACCCAGGCGGCCCGCTCGGCCGCCTTCCAACGCGCGCGGCGGAGCAGTCGGGTGGCGACGCCGACCTTGTACTTGATCGGGTTTCCTTGGCCCGCCTTGGCCCGTGCGACCGCGTGCCCGGAGTCGGCCTTGAGCTCCTTGAGCTCGGCCGCGATCCGCTGGCTACGCGCCACATAGGTCGCGCGGTACCGATATCCCACCAACGGCGGCCGCCAGTTGCGGTGCGCCGTACGGCTTCGTTTCCGTTCCTCACGCAGTGCGTAGGGCACCGCCACCCGGACGATCAGCGCGCCGTCGAGCATCTCTCTCGACGGGAGGCCGTTGGCCGAGACCCCGAGCACAGTCACCTCTGCTCCGGTCTCGGCCAGTGCTGCGGCCTCCTTGCGGACCCGGCTGTCGTTGGTGACGTCGTTGGCGACCATCATCACGACCCGCAGGCCGGCATCTGTCACTGGCTGACCGACCTTCCGATCACAATCCGCCGCACGCCGGCCCACTTGGCCGGGTCGGTGCGGTCACGACCGTCGACGAGCACCTTCACGCCCGGCAGGTCCGCCGGGCTCAGCTGCGCGTACTCCGCGTGGTCCGCCTGCAGCACGGCCGCGTCCACCGGCGAGCCCAGCGTGTACGGCGTGAAGCCGAGCCCCTGGAGCTCCTCGTCGGTGTACATCGGGTCGTGCACGAAGACCTCCGCGCCGCGCGCCTTGAGCGCCTCCACGGCCGGGAACACGCCGGAGAAGGCGGTCTCCTTCACACCACCACGGTACGACGCACCGAGCACCACGACCTTGGCGCCCTTGAGCTCGCCGAACGCGCCCTCGAGCAGCCCGATCGTGTAGTCCGGCATCCCGGCGTTCGCCTCGCGGGCGGCCCGGACGACAGTGGCCTCGGGGTCGGTGTACAGGTACAGCCGCGGGTACACCGGGATGCAGTGCCCGCCGACCGCAATACCCGGCCGGTGGATGTGGCTGTATGGCTGCGAGTTCGACGCCTCGATGACGGCGTGGACGTCGATGCCGTTCTGGCCGGCGAACCGGGCGAACTGGTTCGCCAGCCCGATGTTCACGTCCCGGTACGTCGTCTCCGCCAGCTTCGCGAGCTCCGCCGCCTCGGCCGAACCCAGGTCCCAGACGCCGTTCGCGCGCTCCAGGTCCGGGCGCTCGTCGAAGTCCAGCACGGCCTCGTAGAACGCGGTGGCGCGCTTCGCGCCCTCCTCGGACAGTCCGCCGACCAGTTTCGGGTACTTGCGCAGGTCCGCGAACACGCGGCCGGTGAGCACCCGCTCCGGCGAGAACACCAGGTGGAAGTCGGTGCCCTCGGTGAGACCGGAGATCTCCTCGATCATCGGCTTCCACCGGTTCCGGGTGGTCCCGACCGGCAGGGTGGTCTCGTAGCTGACCAGGGTGCCCGGGGTCAGGTGCTCGGCCAGCGAACGGGTCGCGTTCTCCATCCAGCCGAACTCGGGCTGCCCGGTCTTCTCGTCCACGAACAGCGGCACCACCACGACGACGGCGTCGCTGTTCGGGATGGCGTCCGCGTAGTCCGTGGTCGCCCGCAGGCGGCCGTCGGCCACGGTCTCGGCGAGCAGCTCCTGCAGGTGGGCCTCACCCGGGAACGGCTCCTGACCGGCGTTCACCAGCTCGACGAACTTCTCGTTGATGTCGACGCCGACGACCTGATGGCCCTTGGCCGCGAACTGGACCGCCAATGGCAGTCCGATCTTGCCTAAGGCAACAACACTGACACGCACAGCAACTCCACTAGGTTGTGATTCTTCATCGTTTGCCTCGGAGCAGCCGCTCCATCGGGTGCTCGACGAACTTGTAGAGCACCGCCGAGGCGAAGATCGAAAGGGCGAGTACGCCGGCGTACCAGGTCAGGTTCGACCAGCCGATCGGGCCGGCGATGCCGTGGTACTCCTTGATCGCGTACATGATGGTCGCGTGGACCAGGTAGAAGGCGTACGACCACTGGCCGAGCGCGACCAGCGGCTTGCTGCGCAGCAGTGACCGGCCGCCGCGCATGTCGCGGGCCGCGACCGCGAGGATCAGGAAGCCGTACAGCAGCGTGAGAATTTCCTTCTGGCACAGTCCCATCGTGACCGCGCCCGGGAACTGCGTCGGGTGCGCGCCGGAGTACCAGAGCACGTACAGGCCACCGCCGGTGACCAGGAACGCGAACCACACCGGGATCCGCGGCTTCCACCCGGACCGGAGCGCGATCGCCAGGCCGATACCGAACAGGAACGCCACCGAGTGCAGCACCGGTTGCGGCAGGATCGGTACTTCGGTCTTGTAGTGGAACAGCGCCAGCCGGTAGGCGCCGCTGAGGACGACCACCGCGACACACAGGATCAGGCCGCCCGCGGTCTTCAGCCGCCGTGTCAGCCGCCACACGAACGGGAAGTACGCGTAGAAGAACGCCTCCACCGACAGCGTCCACCCCGCCGGGTTGCCGCCGTACAGGATGGTCGGGTTGTTCGACCAGCCGTGCACGAGCAGCGCGGACAGCGCCAGAACGGTGAGCGAGACCGGCTTGATCCAGGGCATCCCGGCCGGCGGGTCGACCCGGTAGAAGACGAAGAACGCCGCCACCAGCGTCAAGATGTAGAGCGGGAAGATCCTTGCGAACCGGCGCCGGTAGAAGGTCCGGATCTTCGTTCCCGGCTGCGCCGACCACGTCAGCACGAACCCGGACAGCACGAAGAAGAACGTGACGCCGGATACGCCGTACTTCAGGAAGTCGTAGATCGGCAGCGGCGCCAGCTGGGTCATGTGATGGCAGAACACGAAGAAGGCCGCCCACCAGCGAAGACCGGTGAGCGACTCGACACGTGGCAAACGTCCGCTGGGACGCGGAGGACCCGCGTCCCCTTCGGAAGGACTGACAGGCGCGCCGGGAGACGGGGTCGGGACAGCAGTCGACCCGGGGGCGTCCTGGGTCGACTCTGTCTGGTTCTCTTCGGCGGCCTTCGTCATATGGTTACTCCGCGAGAGTGGCGACAACACGCTCTGCAGCGTGACCGTCGCCGTACGGCATTGGGCGTCCCCCCGTGGGAGCCGGCCGTGCAGCCAACTCGGGCAGCTTACTCACGTCGGATGTCAACACGTTCCATCCGTCCGCCAGCGTCTCCACCCACTCGGTCTCGGTGCGCAGCGTGGTGCACACCCGGCCGAGCAGGAAGGCCTCCTTCTGGAGACCGCCGGAGTCGGTCACCACACCGGCCGAGCCGAGCACGGCCTGGACCATCTCCGGGTAGGCCAGCGGCTCCCGGACGTGCAGCGAACCGTCCGGACGCTCCAGCTTGATGCCGTGCTCCGCGCACTTCGCGACCAGTCGCGGGTGGGCGAGCAGCAGCACCGGCGTACCGGCCGCGGCCAGACCGTCGACGATCGCGGCCAGCCGGTCCGGGTCGTCGGTGTTCTCGGCCCGGTGGATCGTCGAGACGACGTACTCGCCCTGCGCCAGCGGACCGTCCAGCGGCTTGTCCTTGACCGCGTCGCGGACCCGGAAGCACACGTCGGTCATCACGTCGCCGACCAGCCGGGACTTGTCCTTCAGGCCCTCGTTCGCCAGGTGGTCCATCGCCACCTGGGTGGGAGCCAGCAGCAGGTCCGCCGCGTGGTCGGTGAGCACCCGGTTGTGCTCCTCCGGCATCAGCCGGTTGAAGGACCGCAGCCCGGCCTCGAGGTGCGCGACCGGCAGGTGCATCTTCACCGCGGACAGCGCACCGGCGAGCGTCGAGTTGGTGTCGCCGTAGACCAGCACCCAGTCCGGCTTGTGCTCGTCCAGGACGGCGTCCATCGCGGCCAGCATCGCACCGGTCTGGACACCGTGGCTCCCCGACCCGACGCCCAGGTGGACGTCCGGGTCCGGGATCCGCAGGTCGGCGAAGAACACGTCGGACATGTTCTTGTCGTAGTGCTGTCCGGTGTGCACGATCACGTGCTGGTGCTCGGTCGCGGCAAATGCCTCCGCGATCGGCGCCAGCTTGACGAACTGCGGGCGTGCACCGACAACGCTCAGGACCTTCATCAGTCCTACTGCTCCCCGGCCACGGCGACGGTCCGGTCCTCGGAGGCCGACTGCAGAACGGCCTCGGCCACCTTCACGGTGGTCAGACCCTGCTGCAGCGTGACAATGTCCGCCTCCTTGCCGAGCACCGCGTCCCGGAAGGCCTCGTGCTCGGTCTTCAGCGGCTCGGGCTTGCTGATCGCGTACCGGATCATGTCGCCCTCGCTGACACCGCGGAAGTGCGCGACGTCGTCCCAGGCGGTCTGCACGGTGCCGTTCGCGTGGAACGACAGGTCCGCGGTCAGGGTGTCGGCGATGAACGCGCCCTTCTCACCGGTGACGACGGTGAGCCGCTCCTTCATCGGGGACAGCCAGTTGACCAGGTGGCTGGTCACGGTGCCGTTGGCCAGCTTGCCGGTCACCGCGATCAGGTCCTCGTACTGCCGGCCGGACTTGTGGGCGCTCTGCGCGGCCACCGTGACGAACGGCGACTGCGTCACCCACGCGGTCAGGTCGATGTCGTGGGTGGCCAGGTCGAGCACCACGCCGACGTCCGCGATCCGGGCCGGGAACGGGCCCTGGCGGCGGGTCGTGATCTGGTAGATGTCGCCGAGCTCGCCGGCCTCCAGCCGGACCCGGAGCGCCTGCAGCGCCGGGTTGTACCGCTCGATGTGACCGACCGCGCCGACCAGGCCGGCCGCCTCGAACGCCTTCGCGATCTCGGTCGCCTCGGCCGACGAACCGGCCAGCGGCTTCTCGATCATCGCGTGCACGCCGGCCTCGGCCAGCGCCTTCGCGATCTCGGCGTGGTACTGCGTCGGCACCGCGACCATGCAGTAGTCGAGCTTCTCCGCGATCAGCTGCTCGATGTTCTCGTGCACCGGACGACCGCCGGCGACACCGAACTTGTCACCACCCGGGTCGGCCACCGCGACCAGGTCGACGCCCTCGAGGGACGCCAGGACGCGGGCGTGGTGCCGGCCCATCATGCCCAGGCCGATCAGGCCCGCACGCAGGTTCGCCATGCTCACGCACCCGCCTTCGCCACGGTGTTCACCGCGGAGACGATCCGGTTCAGGTCGTCCTCGGACAGCGACGGGTGGACCGGCAGCGACAGCACCTCGGCAGCGGCCTTCTCGGTCTGCGGCAGGTCCAGCTCGCGCTGGAACGACGGCAGCCGGTGGTTCGGGATCGGGTAGTAGACGCCGCAGCCGACGCCGTACTCGGTGCGCAGCGCGTTCGCGAAACCGTCACGGTCCTCGGTCACCCGGATCGTGTACTGGTGGTACACGTGGCTCGCCTCGGCGGCCACCGCGGGGATGCCGACACCGGCGAGGTTCGCGTCCAGGAAGGCCGCGTTCTCCTGCCGCTGCTTCGTCCAGCCGCCGACCTTGGTCAGCTGCACCCGGCCGATGGCGGCGTGCAGGTCGGTCATCCGGTTGTTCAGGCCGACGACCTCGTTCTCGTACTGCTTGAGCATGCCCTGGTTGCGGAACAGCCGCATCCGGCGCTCGATGTCGGCGTTCGCGACCGAGTTCATGCCGCCCTCACCGGACGTCATGTTCTTGGTCGGGTACAGGCTGAACATCGCGAACTCGCCGAAGGTACCGACGGGGGCGCCGTTCCAGGTCGCGCCGTGCGCCTGCGCGGCGTCCTCGAAGATCTTGATGCCGTGCTTGTCGGCGATCGCCTGCAGCGCGGTCATGTTCGCCGGGTGACCGAACAGGTGCACCGGCATGACGGCCTTGGTCTTCTCGGTGATCGCGGCCTCGACCGCCACCGGGTCCAGGCAGAAGTACGTCGGCTCGATGTCGACGAACACCGGGGTCGCGCCGGTCAGCGCGACGCTGTTCGCGGTCGCGGCGAAGGTGAACGACGGGACGATGACCTCGTCGCCCGGGCCGACACCGGCGGCCAGCAGGCCGAGGTGCAGACCCGACGTGCCCGAGTTCGTCGCGACGCACGCCCGGCCGGAGACCAGCGCTGCGCCGAACTCCTGCTCGAACGCCGCCACCTCGGGGCCCTGCGCGAGCATGCCGGACTGCATGACACGGTCGACGGCCTCGCGCTCCTCCTTACCGATGATCGGCTTCGCGGCCGGAATCGGCTGCACCATCAGTTCTCCTCCTGTGTTTCGTCGGCCGGCCGCAGCCGCCCGTCGGTTTCGATGTACATCTCGCCCGTGTTCGGGCACTTCCACTCGCCGTCCCCGACGGAGAGCAGCGGAACACCGGCCTTGCCGACCCACTTGAGGCGGCGAGCCGGGACCCCGGCGACCAGCGCGAAGTCTGGCACGTCCTTGGTGACCACCGCACCCGCGGCGACCGTCGCCCAGCGGCCGATCGTGACCGGGGCCACGCACACGCTGCGCGCGCCCAGCGAGCAGCCTTCCTTCATCGTCACCCCGACCGGTTCCCAGTCGTGCCCGCTCTTCGGCGACCCGTCCGGGTTCACCGCGCGCGGGAAGTAGTCGTTGGTGAGCACCACCGCCGGGCCGATGAACACGCCGTCCTCGAGGGACGCCGGCTCGTACACCAGCGCGTAGTTCTGTATCTTGCAGTTGTCGCCCATCCGGACCCCGGTCCCGACGTAGGCACCGCGGCCGACGATGCAGTTCTTGCCGAGGACCGCGTTCTCGCGGATCTGGGCCAGGTGCCAGACCGACGAACCGTCGCCGATCTGGGCGCTGTCGTCGACGTCGGCGGATGGCGCGATGCGGGACGTCACAGGGTCTCCTTCGTGATGAGCCAACTTCTCAGTACTTCGGCCGAGCGGCGTCCGTCGTGCAGCTCGGTCACGAAACCGGGGCCGGCGGCGGCCCGCTCGGCAGCGGTGTCACGGTCGGCGATCAGGCCGCCGAGGACATCACCCAGGGTGTCGGGATCCGCCTCGACGATCGGTACCTCTCGCCCAGTCAGACTACGCACCCTCCGGCGCACCTCGTCACCGACGTACGAAACCACGATCCGCCCGGCGGCCAGGGCCTCGGCGGCCGCCACGCCGTACAGGCCGATGTGCAGTTGGTCGACAACGATGTCGGCGTCGCCGATCACCTTCGGCATGTCCTGGTGCTGGACGCCGGTGATCCGGCGGTACTCGACCACGCCGCGGTCCTGGAGGTCGGTGAGGACCTCGTCGATCTCCTGCGTGCCCTTGAGTTTCGCGTTCGACGGGACGTGCGCGACGACCGGTTTCGGCGTACTGAACAAGGGCCGGGCGGCCTGCTGCCACGGGACCGGGTCGATCGCGACCGGCAGCCACTGCGCGGACGGTACGTCGTCCAGCAGGTCGACCGTCGAGACGAAGACGGGGAGGCCCAACGATTCGACCAGCTCGGCGTGCCGGCGGGCCTGCGGCTCGAGCCGCTCGGTCAGGTCGTCGCCCGGGGCGAACGGGGACCACCGCTCGCGCTTCGCGTGCCGGCTCGGCAACCGGATGTCCGAGCCGTGGAAGAGCAGCGAGACGTTGACGCCCTTGCCGAGCAGCTCCTCGATGTCGGGCTGCGCGTCGGCGTACCCGCGGGCGCCGAACAGCGGGCGGAGCGACTCCACCATCACGTGCGAGTACTGCGCGACGTACTGCTGCTGGGCGCGCTGCCAGCGCGGCTGCCCGAACCAGGCCAGCGGTACGCCGTAGTCGTCGGCGAACTGGAAGCGGCCCTTGCGGTGAAAGGCGAACGAGACGGCGGCGACGTCCGGCAGGGTGTTCGCGGCCTGTGCCCAGGCGTGCCCCTGCCCGGCGGAGTTGGTCGGTCCGACCAGCATCCGCACCGGCGTCGTCGGTACCGGCGGGAACGCCGGCAGCTGCGCGAACGAGTACCGCACGCCCCGCAGGCGCCGCCGGACCGCTCCCGCGGTCCGGGCCAGTGGCGCCGGCAGGTGCTCGCGGATCGCGCGCGTCACCGTCACTGTGTCATCCATTACCTACTGGGGCCTTCATCATGTCGAGCTCGCGCCGCGCAGCCGGCAGACCGAGCACCACCGGGGTGCTGGCCTTGCGCTGACCGAGGTTCCACCCCGCCCAGATCGCACCGGCGTCCAGCGCGATCACCACGTCTGCCTGGTCGATCGTCGTCAACACGTCACGCCGGCTGAGCACGCGCTCCCAGTAGTTCTTCCCGAGGTCGCTCGTCGCCCGCTGCCCCCGCAGGAACTTCACCGGCGCCGACCCCTTGATTGCCGGCGGCAACATCCGCCCCGCAACCTTCCGAGCCTTCCGAGCCCGCCACTCCACAGCCTTAACCACGCGCTTCGCGCCGGTCGGCCGCGGCTTCGCCGCGGAGCCGGAGGAACCAGCCGAAGCCCCACCCGAACCACTGGACGAGGCCGCCGCACCCGCGCTGGAGGCACCGGTCGACACTGCGGGCGGCGCAGCCGCCACCCCCTCGGCGCCCGCTTTTCCGGCGTCGCCGTCGGGGGCTGCCGCGCCGTCCGCCGGCTCTTCGGCCGAGCCGGCTGCAGCTACCTGCGCGGCTGCCGGGGCGACCTTTGCTTCGTCTTCGACGACCGACTCCGGGGCGGCTACTGCCTCGGGGGCGATGACCGCGTCGGGGGCCTCGTCGGTTGGTTCGGTGGTGGGTTCCGGCTCGGGGGCGGACGGCATCCGGCCGGGGCCGATCAGGGTGAAGGTGTTGACCTTGTCGGCGACCCACGCCGACGGGGCGACCCAGCCGACCACGTCGATCGTGATGTTCTGGTCGCCCAGATCCTCGCGGACCTGGTCGAAGTACGTCGGCGGCAGCCGCCGCGTCGACAGCAGTACGACGTTACTCATGCGGCCACTCCCTTCACACTCGCGGCCAGCGACTCGATCCGCGGATCCAGCTGCAGGTCCCGCCGGTACGACGCGCCGAACTCGCGCGCCTTCGCCCGGATCCCCTCGTCCGCGGTCCGGGCCGCGTGCGCCGCCTCGATCAGCGCCGCCGCGATCGCCTCCGGCGTCACGTCACTCACCGGGAACCACAACGGATGCCCCCGCAGTACGTCGGACGCCGCGTTCTCCGGGTCGTGCACCGACACCACCGGCAACCCGGTCGCGAGGTACTCGAACACCTTCCCGCTGGTCACGTACCGACCCTTGCCCAGCATCAGCAGCTGCGCGTCGAACTCGTCGTACGCCTTCGCGATCTCGGCCTTGCCGACCGGGCCCTCGTAGCTGACCCCGGCGTCCGCGGCGGCGTTGATGGTCGCGAGCATGTCCGCCCGCGGCTGCGCGTAGTACCCCAGGTACCCGTGGATCTTGGCCTTCGCGCCGGCCAGTTCCTCGGACTGCTCCTTCGCGAGCTGCCAGCCCTCGACGAACTCCTTCAGCGGCACCTTCGGCGACACGGTCCCGACGTACCCGAAGACCAGCGGGCGGTCCGTCACGGCGCCGCGGTCCTGCGTGTCCGGCACCAGGTCCGGGTCGAACCCGTTCGCGACCGTGTGCATCCTCGACGCCTGCGCCGGGTAGAGCTTCTCGTGCCACTCCTTGATCGGGTCGTTCACGAACCAGACCTCGCGAGCGGACTCGACCAGCTTCCTCTCCCAGCGGGCGGCGCGGCTGTTCGGCTCGTGCAGCCGGTCGCCGGTGAACACGTCCAGCAGCCACGCGTCGCGGTAGTCCATCACGTACGGCACCTGGAACTTCTTGTGCAGGTGGTACGCCGCCGTGAACGCGACGTGCGGGTTGGCGGTGGCGACCGTGAGGTCGACCTTGTGCGCCCGGTGGATCCGCTCCGCGGCCTTCTCGATCACCGAACGCCAGGGCCCGTACCCGCTCTCCGGGAACGGGATCTGGTCCTGCTTGGTACGCCACTTGGCCCAGAGCTTCGGGTTCGAGGCGCGGCGCTTGGACCAGCGGCGCAGGTCGGCCTCCAGGATCGGCCACTCGAACGGGACCCGGACGACCTCGACGGACGGGTCGACCCGCTCCTCGAGGGTCAGGTCCGCACCGGTGAACCGGAAGAACGTGTCGCGGTCGGCCGTCAGCACGGTCACCTTCCAGCCGAGCGCGGCGAACCGGTTGGCCGTGGCCAGTGCCCGGTAGACACCGCCGCCCCGGCAGGGCGGGAAGCCCCAGGCGACGTACAACAGGTGTGGGCGGTCGGTCATGCAGGTCCTCTTAGCAGGTTGAGAATCGCGTCGGCCAGGTTGTCGTACGGCGTGTTCGTGGGCAGGTGTTCGCCCGCCCACTGCAGCGCGTGGTCACGCAGCTTCTCCAGCTCACCGGGGTCCGCGGACCAGCGCCGCAGGGTCTCGGACGCCTCCGCCACCGAGTCCACCAGGACTCCGCCACCGGACTCCTCGATCACCTTCGACTGCCGGGGCAGCCGGGTGGACAGCACGGGAAGGCCGCTGGCGAGGTACTCGTAGATCTTCGACGGCATCGCTTCGATGAACGCCGGGGTCGGCTGCAGCATGGCAAGGCTCGCCCAGGCGCCGTGCGCGATCCGCCAGGCGTCGGCGGGTGGCTGGCGTCCGTGCAACCGGACCCGGCCGCCCAGGTCGGGCTGCGCGATCCGGGCCTCGATCCGGTCCCGGTCCGAGGGTGCGACCGGGCCGACCAGGTCGAGAGACCACTCCGGCGCCGCGGCGACGGTCTCGACCATGTCGAACAGGCCACGGCTGGTACGCAGGTCCCCGACGTACACCGCGCGCGGTGTACCGGTCGGCGGGGACGGGGCCAGGAAGCCGTGGTCGGGCAGGTTCTGCACCACCAGGCGGTGCTTGGCCTGGTGCGGTGCGAGATGCGTGTCGGCGACGACGGTCAGGTCGGCGCCCGCGGCCAGCTTCGACCCGGCGCGGACGATCAGCCGGGCGGGCAGTCCCGCCGGGCCCTTCGCCCAGGCACGGTCGGCCAGCAGCCGCTCGTAGTCCTCGTGGACGTCGACGACGAGCTTGCGCCGCCGGAGCGTGGTGACCAGCCGGGTGACCGGGATCATGTCCGGGTCGACCGTCATCACCACCTTGGCGCTGGTCCGCCACGGCAGGACGGCGGTGCGGGCCAGCCGCTGCACCAGGTTGCCGCGCGGACCGGCGTGCACGGTGGCACCGGCCGGACCGCCCTCCGCATCACCGAGGCCCCACAGCTCGACCCGGAGGTCGCGGTGCTGCAGGGCCGCGGTGATCTTGTGCAGGCGCGCATCGGCCACGTCGTGGCCGGTCGTGATGATCCCGACGTCCGGCGCCGTGCTGCGTGACATCGGCTCAGAGGTCCTCGAGTGAGACGGCTTCTTCTTCCCCGACCTGCAGGAACTTGGTGTAGGCCTGGATGACCTCGTTGGGCTCGCCGCGCATCATCAGCTTGCCCTTGTGCAGCCAGATGCAGTCGTTGCACATCTCGCGCACACTGCTCATCGCGTGGCTGACCAGGAACATCGTGCGGCTGTTCGAGACCAGCTCGGCCATCTTCGCCGCGGCCTTGGTCTTGAACGACGCGTCGCCGGCGGACAGCGCCTCGTCGATCATCAGGATGTCGGGGTCCATGTGCACCGCGACCGAGAACGCCAACCGGCTGAACATGCCGGACGAGTACGTCCGCATCGGCATCTCCATGAAGTCGCCGAGCTCGGCGAACTCGGCGATCTCCTCGTACCGCGCCTCGATCTCCTTGCGGCTCAGGCCGGCCGCGAGACCACCGAGGACGACGTTCTCCTTGCCGGACAGCGCGGCGTTGAAGCCGACGCCCAGCGAGAGCAGCGTGGAGACCCGGCCGTGCACCTCGATCCGGCCCGAGGTCGGCGGCAGGATGCCGGCGATCGACCGCATCAGCGTCGACTTGCCGGCGCCGTTCGCGCCGATGATGCCGATCGTGGTGCCGTGGTTCACGTCGAACGAGACGTTCTGGACGGCCTTGACCTCGCGGACCGCACGCTCGCCGCGGCCGAGCCGGACGATCGCGCTCTTGAAGGTCGGCACCCGCTCGAACGTCGTGCGGTACGTGATGGACACGTCCTGCACCTTGACGGCCGGAACCGTGGACTGAGTCTTCTGCATCGGCTTCTTCTCGGTCTCAGAGACGGACAACGAAATCACGCTCCCTCGACATGAAGAACAACGCCCCGACGGCAAAGGCCAGGACCGCCCAGAACGCGCCGGCGATCCACAGCTTCATATCCGGCACGTGCCCCTTGACGAGCAGGTCGGTCCAGCCGCCGAGCAGCGGATAGAGCGGGTTGTACTGGATGAAGCCCTTCAACCTCGCCGGAGCCTGCTCGGCGAACCACAGCACCGGGGACATGTACAGCCAGATGCGCACGAAGTACGGCAGGAAGCTCGCGGTGTCCCGGAAGTACACCTGGAGGGCCGCGAAGATCATCCCCATACCGGAGGCGAAGACCGTCAGCATGACCAGGAAGATCGGCGCCAGCAGCATCTGCCAGTGCAGCTTCTGCCGCATCAGCACGTGGATGATGAGGTACACCACCAGGGTCGGCACGAACCGGAAGAACGCGGTCCGCACCGCCGACAGCGGCAGCAACATCCGCGGGAACGACTGGTTCAGCAGCAGCTTGCCGCCGCCGACGACGCTGGCCGCACCGGCCGTCATCGCACCCGAGAAGTAGTAGAAGGCGAACAGGCCGCCGCACATGTGGGCGAACCGCAGGCCCGCATCGACCTTGGCGCTGCCACCGGCGATGATGTCGGTCAGCAGGTAGTACACGAGTGCGAGGAGCAGCGGGTTCAGCACCAGCCAAACCTGGCCGAAGAAGGTGTTCGTGTGCGCACCCCGGATGTTCGTCCGGGACATCTCCGCCGCGAACTCCCGTCGCTGCCACAGCGCCTTGAAGTACGGGCGCAGGGCCGGCAGTCCGACCTTGTGCGGTTCGTACACGTGCACCGACGGGTTGAACTCCTCGTCGACGCTAGTCGCGTTCATGCAGGCGATGCCTCTCTCTGCCGGAAATTGGATCCACGATGGCCGATCACCTGGGTTTCGGCGGATACCGCCCGGGGTAAGGCGGCGGGCCTCGCAGACCGGGAAGCAGAGTAGCGGATCCGCTCGGACGCCGACGACACAGCGGTCCTCCTTAGTGAGCAACGACGTACGGACGGCTACCGAACGTCGTTCCCCGCTGCATCCACAACACCTGCGTCGTCCTTCGCCGATCGTTATCCGGAATATACATTTGACAGCCAGTGGCGGCCAAAACGCCTTCCAGGCAAGTCAAATCGCGGTCAAATCATCAGGTACGACGCTACGCTCCGGCGCGAAGTTGGCGTGACGCGGCACACCAGTTCAGCGGCAGGACCCCGAGAGCCGCGGACGCGGTACGGACGTGTCACGCAACAGCACGTCCGTCCTCCCCGTGAACAGCCTCACCATCCACGGAGCGCCGGCCGGCAGCTCCCGGGGTTCCACCATCGATCCGGGCGCGCATCCGCGATGGGCGGTAGCGGACGGCGGCACCGGATCCGTCGAGGCGATGACCAGGGCGGCGGTCATCGGCCTCCCGAGGCCGACGGCGGAGGACAGCGCTACGCGGGATCCCTGCAAAGATGCCTTCGCGCTGGGGACGGCACACCGGACACGACGGGCGGCGGCACACGGCGGAACCGGTCGCATCGGGCACTCCTCCTCAATCGGCCTCACGATTGGAGATGCCACAGTTTGTACACCCTCCGGCACAGCCGGTGATGGCACGGAAGTGCGAGGGCACCGATACGCCGGATCGAGATCCAACCGAAACCGGCTCCGCTGACGCGGCAGCCGACACGGGCCAGAATTGGAACAGCAGCCCGGCGGCGCTCAGGTGGTCCGTCGCCGGGCTGCTGGACCTCAATTCTCGCTCAGGACCGCGAAGAAGTGGTGGCCAGATGGTGACACGGCACAAGAATGCTGACAGGACAACAAATATCGCTGCACGCAGCCACCTCGACACGGACAGTGCCTTCGGTGCTGGATCGGCCCCTCTAACCTGGAGGGACGGTAGCGGGAGGTGACGGCAATCGGCAGGGAGGGAAGGGTCGTGAGCACAACGGATACGGAGCGTGCCGACCATTTGAAGGTGCTCGGACTCAACGAGGACGAGATCAAGGTCTACCAGCATCTGCTGCGGACCGGTCCGTCGTCGATCGTCGAACTCGACGACGCCGTCCCGGACCGGGCCGGTTCGATCGACAGCACCCTCAGCGGATTGGTCCAGGCCGGTCTCGCCCGCCGCTCCGGCTCGGACCATTCCCGCTATCTGCCGGTCCCGCCGGACGCCGGCCTCGAGGCGATGACGCTGCGCCGCGAGTCCGAGCTCAAGCAGGCCCGGATCGAGGTGCTGAACGCGTACGACGAGTTCCGCCGGACCGTGCACAGCGAGTCGACCACGCACCTGATCGAGGTCGTCACCGGCAACGCGATCGTCGAGCGGATCCACCAGATCAAGAACAGCGTGCAGCGCGAGATCCTGGCGATCGACTCCCCGCCGTACTACATCGGCGGCCCGAACCAGGAGGAGATCGACCACCTCAAGCGCGGCGTCGCGTACCGGGTCGTGTACTCGCCGGAGTCCGTCGAGGTACCGGGGTACCTGACCGAGAACATCCTTCCGTGCGTGGAGGCGGGTGAGCAGGCTCGCGTGCTGCCCGACGTACCGGCGAAGCTGACGATCATCGACGCGTCGATCGCCTACGTCTCGATGTCGGTGCGCGACACCGAGGTGAACCGTTCGCTGCTGATCATCCGGCCGAGCAGCCTGCTGACCGCGCTGATCGGGATGTTCGAGCTGTGCTGGCGCAACGCGTTGCCGCTGCACGCGTCGGTCGGCGCGGAGGACGACCGACTCGAGCCGATCGAACGCCGCCTGCTGGCCCTGCTCGCAACCGGCGCTGCTGACGACACCATCGCCCGCACACTCGGCATCAGCCGCCGGACGTTCTTCCGCTACCTGGAGCGCCTGATGAACCGCACAGGCGCCAGCACGCGGTTCCAACTGGCCCTACACGCCGCCCGCGAGAACTGGCTCTAAGTTGATTGAGGGGCCCGGCGCGGGCCCCTCGTACGTCACGCTTCGGCTGGGATGAACTCCTTGGCGACGACCTCGGCGATCTGCGCGGTGTTCAGCGCGGCGCCCTTGCGCAGGTTGTCGCCGCAGACGAACAGCTCCAGTGCGTTCGGGTCGTCCAGCGACTTGCGGATCCGGCCGACCCAGGTCGGGTCGGTGCCGACCACGTCCGCCGGCGTCGGGAACTCGCCCTCCGCGGGGTTGTCGAACAGCAGCACGCCCGGCGCGTCCCGCAGTACCTCACGGGCTCCGTCGGCGTCGACCTCCTGCACGAACCGCGCGTGCACCGACAACGAGTGCGTCGTGACCACCGGAACCCGCACACACGTCGCGGACACCTTCAGATCCGGCAGCCCGAGGATCTTGCGCGACTCGTTCCGGACCTTGAGCTCCTCCGATGACCACCCGTCGTCCTTCAACGACCCGGCCCACGGTACGACGTTCAACGCCAGCGGCGCCGCGAACGGCCCGAGGTCGTTCCCGACCACCCGCCGGACGTCGCCCGGCGAACTCCCGAGCTCGCGATTCCCCGCGACCTTCGCCAACTGGTCGTACAGCGCGTCGATCCCGACCTGCCCGGCCCCGGACGCCGCCTGGTACGACGCGACCACCAGCTGCTCGAGCTCGTACCGGTGATGCAGCGCGCCCATCGCGACGATCATCGACAGCGTCGTGCAGTTCGGGTTCGAGATGATGCCCTTCGGCCGGTTCCGGGCGGCCTCGGCGTTCACCTCCGGAACCACCAGCGGTACGTCGGGATCCATCCGGAACGCGCCGGAGTTGTCGACCACGACCGCGCCCTTGGCGGCCGCGATCGGCGCCCAGTGCGCGGACACCTCGTCCGGTACGTCGAACATCGCCACGTCGATGCCGTCGAAGGCGTCCTCGCTGAGCGCGATCACCTCGACGGTCTCGCCGCGGACCACGAGCTGCTTGCCCGCGGAGCGCTCGGAGGCGATCAGCCGGATCTCGCCCCAGACGTTCTGCCTGGTGGAGAGCAGGGTCAGCATCACCGTCCCGACGGCGCCGGTCGCACCGACCACCGCCAGCGAGGGCAGACCCGTCCGGTCCTCGATCGTGTTCTCCACAGCGCTCACAGGGGTCACCGTCCAGTTCCTCCGTACACGACAGCCTGGGTGTGCTCGTCGTCCAGGTCGAATGCGGTGTGCGCCGCGGTCACGGCGGCGTTCACCAGGTTCTCGTCCACGACCACCGAGATCCGGATCTCCGAGGTGGAGATCATCTCGATGTTCACGCCGGCGTCGGCGAGCGCGGAGAAGAACTTCGCGGAAACGCCCGGGTGCGAGCGCATTCCGACCCCGACGACCGAGACCTTTCCGATCTGGTCGTCGTACAGCAACTGCTCGTAGCCGACCTCGTCCTTCATCCGGGCCAGCGCGGACATCGCGCGGGCGCCGTCGGCGCGCGGCAGCGTGAACGAGATGTCGGTCCGGTTGGTGGCCACCGCCGACACGTTCTGCACGATCATGTCGATGTTGGTGTCGGCACCGGCGACCGTCTCGAAGATCCGGGCCGCCTCACCCGGCTTGTCGGGAACCCCGACCACCGTGATCTTGGCCTCTTTGGTGTCCTGCACCACGCCGGAGATGATCGCCTGTTCCATCGTTTGATCCAGTTCCTTCGCATCGACGACCCAGGTGCCTTCCTTCTGCGAGAAGGAGGAACGCACATGGACGGGGACGTTGTAACGGCGGGCGTACTCGACACACCGCAGGTGCAGCACCTTCGCGCCGCAGGCCGCCATCTCGAGCATCTCCTCGTAGGAGATCTTCGGGACGTGCCGCGCGGCCGGCACGATCCGCGGGTCCGCGGTGAAGATGCCGTCCACGTCGGTGTAGATCTCGCAGTAGTCGGCCTCCAGCGCCGCGGCCAGCGCGACCGCGGTGGTGTCCGAGGCGCCGCGGCCCATCGTGGTGATGTCCTTGGTGTCCTGGGCGACCCCCTGGAACCCGGCCACGATCGCGACGTGCCCCTCGCCCAGCGACTCCTCGATCCGGCCCGGCGTGATGTCGATGATCCGGGCATTGCCGTGCGCGGAGGTGGTGATCACCCCCGCCTGCGAGCCGGTGAAGCTGCGTGCTTCGTACCCCAGGTTGGCGATCGCCATCGCGAGCAGCGCGGCCGAGATCCGCTCACCCGAGGTGAGCAGCATGTCGAGCTCGCGCGGCGGCGGCAGCGGAGAGACCTGCTGGGCCAGGTCCATCAGTTCGTCGGTGGTGTCTCCCATCGCGGAGATGACGACCACCACGTCGTTCCCGGCCTTCTTCGTCGCGACGATCCGTTGGGCCACGCGCTTGATGCCATCGGCGTCGGCGACCGAAGAACCGCCGTACTTGTGTACGACGCGTCCCACAGTGTTGTCTCCTCAAACCACTGGTTGCGGTACGCCGTGCGGCGTTGCACCAGGCGTAGTCTCGGGGGTCATTCTAGCCGTGACCTGACCGTTGCCTACCGGCTGACCAGCACCCGGTCCGGCAGATCACCGTCCGCACCGAAGGTTCCCCGACCCGGTGTGGTTCACGCGGGAAATGGTCCTTGTTCGTATAAGCCATCGCTGAAATAATTGGCGGGTGCATGCGTTCGACATCCTCGGCGACCCGGTGCGGCGCCGGATCCTGGAGCTGCTCGCCGACGGCGAGCTGCCGGCCGGCCGGATCGCCGGCACCATCGGCCAGGAGTTCGGCATCAGTCAGCCGGCCGTGTCCCAGCACCTGAAAGTGCTGCGGGACAACGGGTTCGCGACCGTCACCGTCGACGGCACCCGGCGGCTGTACGCCGTCGCCCCCGAGCCGCTGCGGGAGATCGATACCTGGCTGGACCGGTACCGCAAGTTCTGGACCAACCGGCTGGACGCGCTGGAGACCGAGCTGCACCGCGGCCGCCGCTCATAACCTTTGCGTCGACGCCTGCATCTGGGTTGGTATGCGGAACATAGTGGCCAGGCTGTGCATGTCCGAAGACGGCATCGTGGAGCGCCCGGAGCAGTGGTTGCCGCGCGGCGCGCTGGGACAGCTGATGCCCGCGACCGGCACCGTACTGTTCGGCCGCCAGACGTTCGAGCGGTACGCCGGCTCGCTCGGCGTCCGGGCCGGCACCCGGAACCTCGTGATCGGCTCCCGCCCCGTCGTGGCCCGCCCGGGGACCGAGATGCTGCAGGGCGAGACCCGCCGGGTCCTGACCGCACTGAAGTCCGTACCGGGCGAGGACCTGCACGTGATCGGCAGCCTCACGCTGATCCGCTCGCTGCTCAAGTGGCGGCTGGTCGACGAGGTGTCGCTGCTGATCCACCCGGTCGCCGCCGGCCGCGGGACGTTGCTGGACCGCCGGCAGCTCCGGCTGATCTCGATGTGCGCGCGCGACCGCGGCGTCCTCGAGGCGAACTACCGGGTCCGTTACGCGGCGACCGCCGTACCGTCGACGACGCTGATGTCCGACGGCCGATGGGGCGGCACGCGCAGCAGGGACAGGGTCGCCAGTACGGCGAGGCCCGCCGCCAGGACCCACGCGTAGCGGACGCCGAACGCCTCGACCACCGCACCGGCCACGGCGGACCCGACCGCGGACCCGACCATGCCGCCGCTCTGCGCCCACCCGAAGATCTCGGTGTGCGCGGAGTACGGCGTCAGCTCGCCGATCCGCTCGTACACCGCCGCGATCGTCGGCGCGATCAGGCAGCCGGCCGCGAACATCATCACCGCCAGCGCGACCACCGACGAGGTCACGAAGACGCAGCCCGAGACCAGGACCGCGAGCGCCAGCATCCGCCGCCAGACATACGAGTTCCGCCGGCCGGGCAGTGCGCCGTTGATCACACCGCCGCTGACGCTGCCGATCGCCGCGACCATCTCGAGGACGCCCGCGATCAGCCGGTTCCCGTGCTGGTCGGCGACCGCGACCATGCCCAGCGACATCGCCGCGAAGCCCATCACGAGACACGCCCAGGCGATGAGCAGCGGCGCACGATGCTGATGGAACAGCAACTGGCGGGCGGTCGGCCGCGGACCGGAGTTCTCGTCGTGGTGCGATCCGGACTGCTGGCTCAGGCCGAACCACCAGATGGTCGCCGCCGCCGTCACCGCGCAGGCCAGCAGCCCGGCGCGCGGGCTGGCGAAGCTCACGATGACAGCGCCGGACATCGGGCCGATGACGAACAGCAGCTCCTGCGCGGTCGCGTCCAGCGAGTAGACGGCACGCAGCCGCGACCCGTGCACGATCCGCGGCCAGTTCGCCCGGAGCGCCGAGGTGACCGGGGCCACGCAGACGCCGGCGATCGCGGCCGCCACCGGGAGCAGCCGGTACCAGCTGTACGGCAGCAGCGCGACGACGGCCATCGACGCACCCCACGCCATACCGGTGCCGATGACGACCTTGCGGGCGCCCTTCCGGTCGGCCATCCGGGACCAGACCACGCTGGCGACCGCCGTACCGACCGAGTACGCACCGGCCACCACGCCGGCCCAGCCGAAGTTGCCGGCCGCGTCCTTGGCGAGGAACGCCAGCGGGACCATCGTCGCCAGCACCGGCAGCCGGGCGATCAGCGCCGAGGCGAGCAACGACATCACGCCACGGGTCTTCCAGAGGTCGCGGTACGCCGACAGGTCCATAACGTGCATTGTTTCCTGACATCGATGTCGGCCGCTTCGGGAATTCTCCCTATCTCACGTTTTGTCCGGTGATTATGCGAACATATGTTCGTGTCCTTGTCCGGTGCGGCGACGATCCTGCATGCCGATCTGGACGCGTTCTACGCGTCGGTCGAGCAGCGCGACGACCCACGCCTGCGCGGGCGGCCGGTGATCGTCGGCGCGGGCGTCGTGCTCGCCTGCAGCTACGAGGCGAAGGCGTACGGCGTGCGCACCGCGATGAACGGTGGCCAGGCGCTCCGCCGGTGCCCCGGCGCGATCGTCGTCGAGCCGCGGATGTCGGCGTACACCGAGGCCAGCCGGGCGGTCTTCAAGGTCTTCGACGACACCACGCCACTGGTCGAGGGGCTGTCCATCGACGAGGCGTTCCTGGATGTCGGCGGCCTGCGGAAGATCCGCGGTACGCCGGTGGAGATCGCGGTCCGGCTGCGCGCCGAGGTGCTGTCCCGGGTCGGGCTGCCGATCACCGTCGGGGTGGCGCGGACGAAGTTCCTGGCGAAGGTCGCGAGCGGCGTCGCGAAGCCGAACGGACTGCTCGAGGTGACGCCGGAGGGCGAGCTGGACTTCCTGCATCCGCTGGACGTCTCGCGGCTGTGGGGCGTCGGCGAGGTGACCGCGGAGAAGCTCCGCAGCCGCGGGCTGACCAAGGTCGGCGACGTCGCGATGCTGCCCGAGGCGGCGCTGGTCGCGATGCTCGGCCGCGCCTCCGGCCGGCACCTGCACGCGCTCGCCCACAACCGCGACCCACGACCGATCGAGGTCGGGCGCCGTCGCCGCTCGATCGGATCCCAACGGGCGCTGGGCCGGTCGCCGAAGTCGCCGGCAACGCTGGACGCCGTGCTCGCCGGCCTGGTCGACCGCGTCACCCGCCGGATGCGCTCCGCGGGCCGCTCCGGCCGGACCGTCACGCTGCGCCTGCGGTTCGACGACTTCACCCGCGCGACCCGCTCCCACACGTTGCCGCAGGCAACCGATCAGACGCGCGCCCTGCTGGTGACGGCCCGCGCCCTGCTCCGCGGCGCCCAACCCCTGATTGCCGCCCAGGGCCTCACGATGATCGGCATCTCGGTCGGCAACCTGGAGAACGACGCCGCCCTGCAGCTCGCCCTCCCCTTCGACAAGGCCGCGAACAACGAGCTCGACAGCGCCCTCGACCAGGTCAAGGACAAGTTCGGCACCACCGCCATCACCCGCGGCATCCTCCTCGGCAAATCCCAGGGCCTGGAGATGCCGATGCTGCCGGACTAGGGCGTGTCTCCTCATCCCACGCCGTAGCGAGGAGGTGCCCGGCGAGGTGCCGCGCCGGGTGCCCCGCAGTAGGCGTGGGATGAGGAGACACGCCCTAGCTCCGCGGGTAGCCGATTTCGGCGATGTCGTCGGTGAGGTCTGCGAGGCGACGTTGGCGGTTGAGGGACGTGACGACGTACTCCGTCAACGGCATCAGCGCGTACACGTGCCGGATCGCCTCGAGATCCAGCGCCACCTCGTAGTACTCCTCCGCGAACGTCAGGTACGCCTCGGGCCGGCCGTCCGCGATCAGCCCGAACAGCCCGTCCGCCCCGTCCGCGCCACCGTCGACCGGTCCACACCGCCACGCCGTGTCGTCCGTCGTACGCCAGAAACACACCGTCGCCCGCGGAACCCCGTCGTCGCAGAACGCCTTCTCGTCGCGCTGCTCGTGGAACACCTCCGGCACACCGTCGACCAGCCCGCGCCGGTCCCCGCGCGCAGCCGGCGACTCGTGGTCGAACCCGTACCCGAACACCCCGTCCGGCGAGAACACGATCGAGTACTCGTTCCCGGACCCGTCCCGCATCAACGCGGCTTCTTCGGTCGCGGACCAGCGCGCGTCGAACTCGTAGTACCGCGTCTGCTGGTCCTCGTTCAGCACCACATCGAGAACGGCGAGCGCCCGGCTCACGCGCCGGACGACCGCCGGCTCGGGCAACCGCCGGACCAGCTCGAGAACAGACACGACTACCGGCGCTGAACGGCTTCCTCGGCGACCTCGACGAGCTCCCGGTCGGTGGCCTCGGTCTCCGCGTCGTGCGCCGGCTCCAGGCGATCGTGGGCGATCAGCGACTGGATGGCCCGCAGTACGGCGCTCGCGGCCGCGCCCCACGTGGAGACGTACGAGAACTGCCACCACCACAGGGCCTCGACAACCCGGCCGTCCTCGTAGTGCGCGAGGCCGTGCACCAGGTCGGTCGCGATCGCGGTCAGGTCGTCGGAGAGCCGGTTCACGGTGATCTCCGGCGGCGCGGCGTACGGGTCGAAGACCTCGGCGTACTCGTCCAGGCCTTCGAACAGCACCGCGAGCCGGTCCCGCATCGCGTCCAGGTCCGGGTCCGGGCCGGCATCGCTCTCGAAACGCTCCTCCGGAACGAAGTCCTCGAACGCGCCCAGCCGGCCGCCGGCCAGCAGCAACTGGCTCACCTCGAGCAGCAGGTACGGCAGCGAGGCGAGGCCCTCGTCGACCCCGTCCTCGTCCGGCTGCGCCGCGATGTCGCGCACCGAGATCAGGAAGCTCCGGACCTGGTCGGCGATCTGCTCGGCGAACTCGGTCAGGTCCTCGTTGTCGGTGGCCAGTGCCCGTGCCGCAATATCTGTTGGTTCAGTCATCGATCGATCGTCGCCCTTCAAACGCCCGTCCGAGTGTGACCTCGTCGGCATACTCGAGGTCACCGCCTACAGGAAGTCCACTAGCCAATCGGGTGACGCGCAAGCCCATGGGCCGCAGCAGGCGGCTCAGGTACGTCGCGGTCGCCTCCCCCTCCAGGTTCGGGTCGGTGGCCAGGATGATCTCGGTCACCTCACCGCTGGCCAGCCGTTGCATGAGCTCCTTGATGCGCAGCTCGTCCGGCCCGATGCCCTCGATCGGCGAGATCGCGCCGCCGAGCACGTGGTACCGGCCACGGAACTCGCGGGTGCGCTCGATCGCCACCACGTCCTTGGCCTCTTCGACCACGCAGATCAGGCTCAGGTCGCGGCGCGGGTCCCGGCAGATCCGGCACTGCACATCCTCCGCGACGTTGCCGCAGATCTCGCAGAACTTGACCTTCTCCTTCACCTGCACCAGCACATGCGCGAGCCGCCGTACGTCGGTCTCGTCCGCCGCGAGCAGGTGGAACGCGATCCGCTGCGCGGACTTCGGCCCCACACCGGGCAACCGCCCCAGCTCGTCGATGAGATCCTGAACGGCCCCCTCGTACACGTCAGCCCGGGTTCTGACCGGACTCGCCGGCCGCGCTCCCCGGGTTCACGAACCCGACTCCACCAGCACCCTGCGCGCCACCCGGCTGCTGTGCTCCCGCACCGTCCCGCCCGGCGCCGCTCGCCTGCTGCCCGCCGCCCGGCTGCTCGCCTTCCGGCTGAGTGTCCGGCCGCGCGGCGACCTGCCCGCTCTCGCCGGTGGTCTCGTCGCCCGCAGCTCCGCCACCCTGCTCGACCGCCGGAGTCGTCGCACCCGGCAACCCGAACCCGGCCGGCGCCGACGGCGCTCCGCCACCGAACCCAGGAATGCCCCCGCCGTCGCCACCGAACGCCCCACCCAGCCCACCGGCCAGCGGTCCCATCGCGGCGGCCGCGGCCTGCTTCGCGTTCTCCGAGGCGTCCCGGACCGCGGCGACGACCAGATCGGCCAGCGTCTCGATGTCGTCCGGGTCGACGGCCTCCTTCTTGATGTCCAGGCTGAGCAGCTCACCCGTACCGGACACCAGAGCGGTCACCAGTCCACCACCGGCCGACCCCTCGATCTCCTGACCTTCCAGGTCGGCCTGCGCCTCCATCAACTGGTTCTGCATCGCCTGCGCCTGCGCGAGCAGGTTGGACATGTCGAAGCCCCCAGCACCGCCACCGTCGAACACTGCGATCTCCTCGTCCGAACCGCTTCCTTGACCCCGGCCCTCAACACTCCGACAGCCGGAGCCTCAACACTAGCCGGTCGCCCTAACAACGCCCGCCGACGCCCGGAAACCACCCGTTGTCCCCACACTTATCCACAACCTTGTGGACATCTTTATCCACAGACCTGCGGATTGTGTGGATATTCACCGCGCCGCCGCCGCGATTCCTGTGGACGAACCTGTTGGCCACCAAGGGGCCCCCAGGTGAACTCAGTTCGGCTCTTCGGTGATGATCTGGGCCCCGAGCGTGTCCCGCAACAGGTCGGTATGCGACCGCGAGTCCTCCTCGAGCACCACATCGTCCTCCCCGATCGAGTCCGCCTCTTCCTCCGGCGTCAACGGCACATCCGGAACCGCCGCAGCCGCCGCCTGCCGAGCCTGCTCAGCAGCCACCGCCGCCTCCGCAGCCCGCCGCTTACTGGCAGCCTGCTCCCGCCGATCCGCACCCGCCGTCTGCTGCCCACCCTGCTGCGCGGCCCCCGACTCCCAAGGATCCTCAGGCGGTACGTCGTACTCAGAATCCGGCGGCTCCTCCAAAGCCACCGCCCCGCTCCACTCCCCCGACCGCCCCCCACCGTCGACGCCCCCACCAGCAGAAGCCCCACCTACCTGAGCCCCACCCCCAACCCCCCCGCCCTGCCCACCAGCGCCACCAGCACCACCGCCGGCAGCACCGCCGGCAGCACCAACCGCCGCCCCACCACCAGCGCCCCCACCACCAGATCCGCCGGCACCAGAGCCACCCACGCCAGAACCACCCGCAGCCCCACCCACGGCCGATCCACCAGCCCCCGGCCGACCAACTACTGCCCGCTCAGCCGCCGAGCCACCACCCCCCGAACCACCTACACCGACTCCACCCACACCAGTCCCCGCAGCACCGGGCCCACCAGCACCAGCCCCACCACCCTCAGCCCCACCAGCAGCCGGCCCACCACCAACCGAGCCGCCCCCACCAGGCCCACCTACACCCGCCCCACCTACGCCACCAACACCCGGCGCACCCCCTGCCCCACCAACCGAACCACCAGCACCACCAGGCCCACCCGCCTGCGGCCCAGGACGCCCAACCGACCCGCCACCCCCACCAGCCCCCGGATCAGTCGACGGATCCACAACAGCCTCAACCCGCCGGTTGACCCCGATCGTGTCGATCATCGCCTGCCGCAAAATCTCATCACTGCCAGACCGCGCAAAACTCTCGCGAGCCCCCGCATTCACCAACCCAAGCGTCAAAGTCTGCTCATCAATAGCAATCACCTGAGCGTTCTGACTCAACATGATCCAAGCGAACCGCCGCTTAGCCTTGACAGCCTCCAACACCTCAGGCCACAAGCGCCGAACATCCCCCAACCCCACACTCCCCGCCCCCGGCCCCCCAACCCCAGGACCAGCCACGCCACCCGCAGCACCACCCACCGCAGATGCACCTCCTGCAGCCCCACCCGCCGCAGACGAACCGGCAGCGGACGCACTCGCGCCAGGAGCACCACCCCCCACCGCAGCAACACTGCCGCCAGCACCCGCCGCAGAATCACCACCGCCCACGGGAGCACTTCCGCCCACCGGCCCGCTGCCACCCGCGGACCCACCAGCAGCTCCCCCGTGCCCACCAGAAGCACCCTCTACTTCATCACCCCAGGCACCAGTCCGAGCCCCACCCGAGCCACCTCCCCCAGGCCCACCAGCAGAAGCCCCAGCCACTGCCGCACCCGCTGACCCGCCGGCCGCAGCCACATCAGCGTGCGGCGCCGCCGCCACAGCCCCTCCGCCACCTCCCGCGCTACCGCCCGCGGAAACGCCCCCGCCATCGCCCGCAACACCAGCCGCAGAAGCAGCACCCGGAGCGGCGTCGCCCGCAGCCGAACCCCCACCAGACGACGGCCGGCTGCCAGCACTCGCGGCAGCTCTGGCCGCAGCTCGGCTGGAGGCAGCATCCGCCGCCGTACCCGCGCCTCCTGCCGCACCACCAGCTCCCACACCAGGTGCACCCGCGACGCCCACGCCCGGCGCACCCGTACCGCCAGCTCCAGCGCCCGGCCCACCAGCGGATCCGGGACCCGCCGTACCCGCCGCTCCTGCGACCGGCGCCATCGTGCCCGGCGCTCCTCCAGCGCCCGCCCCATCCCCAGGCACTCCAATAGCGAGCCGGCGCTCCATCCGGTCCAGCCGTGCCTGAATACCGTTCGTGGAGTCATCCGCCCCAGGCAGCAGCACCTTCGCGCAGATCAGCTCCAGCTGAAGCCGCGGCGCCGTAGCCCCCCGCATCTCCAACAACCCAGCCGCAACAATGTCAGCCGCCCGAGTAAGCTCCGCCGGCCCGATCCCCGCGGCCTGAGTCTGCAGCCGCTCCCCCTGATCCTCAGCAGCCTCGATCAACCCAGACATCACCGCGGTCGGCACCGCGGAAAGCACGACCAGATCCCGCAACCGCCGCAACAGATCCTCAGCGAACCGCTTCGGATCCTGCCCAGTCTCAATAACCTTCTCAACAGTCTCGAACACCGCCGCACTGTCATGCGCCGCGAACCCGTCCACACACGCATCGAGCAGCGAATCCGGCGTGAACCCGAGCAGCGCAACCGCCAGCTCGTACGTCACACCCTCAGGCCCAGCCCCACCGATCAACTGATCGAGAACGCTCAACGAATCCCGCACCGACCCAGCCCCAGCCCGTACGACCAGCGGCAACGCGGCCGCCTCGATCGACACGCCCTCGGCCTCGCACAACGTCGCCATGTAGTCGGCCAGCGCCTTCGGCGGCACCAACCGGAACGGGTAGTGATGCGTACGCGACCGAATCGTCCCGATCACCTTGTCGGGCTCGGTCGTCGCAAAGATGAACTTGAGGTGCGGCGGCGGCTCCTCGACCAGCTTCAGCAGGGCGTTGAAGCCCTGCGTGGTCACCATGTGCGCCTCGTCGATGATGTAGATCTTGTAGCGACTCTCGACCGGCGCGAAGAACGCCCGCTCCCGCAGGTCACGCGCGTCGTCCACACCACCGTGCGAGGCGGCGTCGATCTCGATCACGTCGATACTGCCGGGCCCGCCGCGCGCGAGGTCGGTGCAGGACTTGCACACCCCGCACGGCTCGGCGATCGGGCCCTTCTCGCAGTTGATCGCGCGAGCGAGGATCCGCGCACTGGTGGTTTTTCCACAGCCGCGAGGTCCGGAGAACAGGTAGGCATGATTCACCCGGTTGTTGCTCAACGCGTTCCGCAGCGGCGCGGTGACATGGTCCTGCCCGATCACCTCCGCGAACGTTTCCGGGCGGTACCGGCGATACAAGGCAAGGGGCGCTTCCACGCCGCAACCCTAGCGCCGCCCCCAGACATTTCCCCGCCCCACACCCGCCACGCCCTCGCCCTCGCCCTCGCCCTCGCCCTCGCCCTCGCCCTCGCCCTCGCCCTCGCCCTCGCCCACGCCCACGCCCTCGCCCTCGCCCACAGCAGTACACGCCCCACCCACCAGCTGTAACAGCCCACCCGCGACCCGGACCCCGCACCACCCACCCACAAACCACACGACCGTCCGCCCGCCGCGCCCACCAACCACCACCCGGGTGGGGAGGTGTGGCGCAGTTGCGTCCAGCAGAGTGGTGTACGGCGAGATCCCGGTGGGTCGCGGGAACGTGAACGCGGTCATCGGGTGATCCTTCGAGTGATCTCTCACAACCGACTCGAAGAAGGAAACCGATGACCGCTGGGCCAAGTATCGACCCTGCCGAGTTCTTGCACGAGCATCTCGAGCAGGCCAGTCCGGATCTGTTGCGTGAGTTGATGGAAGGGTTCATCAACACGTTGCTGTCCGCGGATGCCGACAGCGTGTGCGGCGCCTCCTACGGGGTTCGTGACCCGGGCAGGGTGAACTCGCGCAACGGATATCGCCACCGCGAGCTCGACACCCGGGTCGGGACGTTGGATGTCGCGGTCCCGAAGCTGCGTGAGGGTTCGTACTTCCCGGACTGGCTGCTGGAGCGGCGCCGGCGCGCCGAGGCGGCACTGACCAGTGTGGTGGCGACGTGTTATCTGCTCGGGGTGTCGACGCGGCGGATGGACCGGCTGGTGCAGTCGCTGGGCGTCACCGGGCTCTCGCGGTCGCAGGTGTCGGTGATGGCCCGGGATCTCGACGAGCTGGTCCGGGATTTCCGGGAACGGCCGCTGGACGAGGGCCCGTACACGTTCCTGGCCGCTGACGCGTTGACGATGAAGGTCCGCGAGGGTGGGCGGGTGATCAAGATCGCGGTCATGGTCGCCACCGGCGTGAACGTCGACGGGTTCCGCGAGATCCTCGGCGTCGCCACCTCCACGGCCGAGTCCGGAGCCGGCTGGAACAGCTTCTTCAAAGACCTCGTCGCCCGCGGCCTGAACGGCGTCGCGTTAGTGACCTCCGACGCGCACGCCGGGCTGGTCGACGCGATCGGCGCCAACCTGCCCGGCGCGTCCTGGCAACGCTGCCGCACCCACTACACCGCCAACCTGATGGCCACCTGTCCCAAACACGCCTGGGGCGGGGTGAAGGCGATGCTGCACCCTCAATGACTCGGTGTTCGACCAGATCGACGCCGCAGCCGTGCACACGCAGTACGACAAACTCCTCGACCAGGTCGAGCAGACCCTGCCCGACGTACATGCGCACCTCGACGCGGCCCGGGACGAGATCCTCGCGTTCACGACGTTCCCCAAGGACGTGTGGCGGCAGATCTGGTCGAACAACCCCAACGAACGCCTCAACCGCGAAATCCGCCGCCGCACCGACGTCGTCGGCATCTTCCCCGACCGGCCCTCGATCATCCGCCTCGTCGGCGCCGTCCTGGCCGAACAACACGACGAATGGGCCGACGGACGCCGCTACCTCGGCCTCGACTCACTCCACCGCAGCCGGCTCACCCTCATCACCAACACCGAGGAGAACGCCACCACCGGCGCGATCAGCGCCTAACCAGCCAACGACGAAGGACCAAACGTCGTACACCACCTCATAGGACTTGACCAGGTGGCGCACGAGTTGGCAAGTGGTGCACGTGCGGTGAGCGAGCACCTGGGGTGCATCCGCGGGTGAGGTGCGCGCACACGGGGCGGCGCGCGCGGGGCGCGCACGTAGAGCGGGCGCGTATGCCGGGGGCGCGCACGGGCGGGGCGCGCGCGTGGGGGTGGGGCGCGCGTGGGGTGGGGCGCGCGTGGGGTGGCGCGCGCGTGGGGTGGCGCGCGCGTGGGGTGGCGCGCGCGTGGGGTGGCGCGCGCGTGGAGCGCGCACGCGGAGCGGGCGCGTATGCCGGGGTGGGCGTGGTCGTGCGGGAGTGGGGGTACGCACGTGGGGCGGGCGAGCGGGAGGCGCGCGCGTTGGTGGGTGCGCACGGGGCTGAGCGCGCACGTGCGGCGGATGCGAACGTGGGGTGCGCGCGTGGGGCGGCGCACGCGTGCGGGGGAGGCTAGTGAGGGTTGCACGCGTGTTAGGTGCGCGTGGGTGGGGTGGCGCACGTATGGGTTGCGTGCGCGTGGGGCGGCGTGCGTGCGTGCTTGGGCGCGGGCTGGAGGTGGCGGACGTGTGGGAGGTACGTGCGGGATGGGAGGTGCGCGCGCGGTTGGCGCGGGGTGGGAGGAGCGCGCGGGTGGGAGGAGCGCGCGGGTGGGCGCGGGGGTGGGTGCGCGCGTGGGGGTGCGCGTCGGTGGTGGGGTGGGTGGGCTTGGGGGCGCCTAGGGTGGGTTGGGTGACGGCTGGGGATGAGCGGCAGCGGGGTGTGATCGAGCGGGCGGCGGAGGTTTTGCCGGCGGATGGGCGGGTGCTGGGGGTTTACCTGATCGGCAGTTACGGCACCGGTGCGGCCGATCGATTCAGCGACGTCGACGTACATCTGGTGATCGCGGACGACAGCGTCGACTGGTTCACCGAGCACTGGGACGACGTACTGCGCGATCTCACCGGGCCGACCGTGCTCGCGGACCGGCTGCCGGGACTGATCGGAGGGCTCGGGATTACCCCGGACTGGCTGCATGTCGACCTGATCGCGCATCCGCTGGCCAAGTTCGATCGGTTCCAGTACGACGGGGTGAAGGTGCTGTTCGACCGGGACGGAACATTGTTCCCGGAGGGCGACATCGAGCCCAAGGGCGGCCGCCCCGACGAGCCGTATTGGCCGTCCGGCGCCGTGAATCTCTTCTTCTACTTTCTCGGCAACCTGGTCACGGTGCTCGGGCGGGACGAGCGGGTCGTCGCGAACCAGGGCGTCGGCGCGGCCCGCGACCAACTGATCGCGCTGATGCTCGCCGAACGCGGCGTCCGCCGGACCAGCGGAGCGAAGCGCCTCAACGCCCTACTCTCCGACGAGCAGCGCGCCGCCCTCGAGGCCATCCCGGCGGCGGGCACCAACCCGTCCGACATCATCGCGGCGAACCAGTACATGTGTCGCGACTTCATCGCCCGCGGCACCGCACTGGCCGAGCTCACCGCCAGCCCCTGGCCGGCCGAGTTCGTCGACGCGACGCTCAAGCACGTCCGCAATCACTTCGGCGTCGACTTCGCCTGACCCGCCGCGCTACTCCGGCGGAGTCGTACTGCCGTCAGCTTCGTCGCGCTTCGGCAAGTGTTCGGCAGCTTTCTGACCGGCTGGGCCGAGCTTGTTCAGGACCTTGCGTACGCCGCCCACCACCGCGTCGCCGACCGGGTTGTCGTTGTTGTCGTCCGGGTCGCCGATCGCACCGCTCGAGCTGGAATCCATCGGTCCTCCTCGGATTGGTTGCCGCAGGCACGGATGCTGACGGCAACCAACCTACGCCCGCCGAGTATCACTTCAGGTGGTAGTTGGCGAACCGCGTCCGAAGGTCCTTCTTCGAGAACTTGCCGACCGATGTCTTCGGGACCTCGTCGATGAACTCGACCGCGTCCGGCAACCACCACTTCGCGACCAGCGGCCGGAGGTAGTCGAGGATCTCCTCACCGGTCACGGTCACGCCCTCCTGTACGACGATGCAGGCCAACGGCCGCTCGTCCCACTTCGGATGCGGTACGCCGATGACCGCAGCCTCCTTCACCGCGGGATGCGCCATCAAGAGGTTCTCCAGCTCGACGGAGCTGATCCACTCGCCGCCGGACTTCACCAGGTCCTTGGTCCGGTCAACGATCCGCACCGACCCGTATGCGTCGATCGCCGCGACGTCGCCGGTCTTCATCCAGCCGTCCTCGGTGTTCAGCTGCACGCCGTCGTCGGGCCGGTAGTACTCCGCGGCGATCCAGGGACCGCGGACCTGCAGCTCGCCGGTGGCCTCGTCGTCCCAGGGCAGCGGCGTGACCGACCCGGGCTCGACGATCCGTACTTCGACACCCGGCAGCGGCAGCCCGGCCCGGGCGCGCAGGTGCGCCTGCTCCTCCTCGGGAAGGTCCTTGTTCCGCGCGGGCACGTGGGACGCGGTCGCGACCGGGCTCGTCTCGGTCATCCCCCACGCCTGCAGGATCGGCCGGCCGAGCTTCTTCCGGAACGCCTCGGACAGCGCCTCCGGTACGGCGGACCCGCCGCACGGGATCCGTCGCAGCTTCGGCAACTCGACCCCGTCCAGCAGTGGCAACAGCCCCTGCCAGATCGTCGGTACGCCGGCTGACAGCGTCACCTCCTGCTCCACCAGCAGCTTGAGGATCCCCTGCGGACTCATGTCCGGCCCCGGGAACACCAGCGACGCGCCGGCCATCGGCGCCGCGTGCGCGAGACCCCAGGCGTTCGCGTGGAACATCGGCACCACCGGCATCACGGTGTCGGTCTCGGCGAGCCCGATCCCGGCGTTGGTCAGTACGCCGATCGAGTGCAGCCAGGTGGAGCGATGCGAATACACCACGCCCTTCGGGTTGCCGGTCGTACCGCTCGTGTAACACATCGCAGCGGCCTGGTTCTCGTCCTCGACGTGGAACTCCACCGGTGACGCGGCGGCCAGCAGCTCCTCGTAGTCGTGGAACCGCGGGTCGTCAGGGATCTCCACCGCGGAGGGAGCACCGGCCGGCAGGTCGTCCATCACGACGACATGCCGCAGCTGCGGCATCCGCTCGAGCAACGGCAGAAACAACCCGAGCAACGAGCGGTCGACGAACACGACCTCGTCCTCGGCGTGATTCGCGATGTACACGACCTGGTCGGGGAAGAGTCTGATGTTCAGCGTGTGCAGCACCCGCCCGGTGCACGGCGCCGCGAAGTACAGCTCGAGGTGGCGCCCCGAGTTCCACGCGAACGTCGCGACGCGGCCGTCGGCGCTGATCCCGAGCGTGTCCAGTACTCCACCCAGGCGTCTGCTCCGGTCGGCCCACTCGCCGTACGTCAGCTTGGTCGGCGCCGGACCGCCCGTGTAGACGGTCTTGTCCGGGTAGAACTGCTCGGCCCGGCGGAAGATCGTGTCCAGCGACAGCTGGTAACTCTGCATCAGACCCTTCATGAAGACACTGTGCCAGCCGCGGCATGCCCTTGACCATGACCTCAACCGGACTTTCTCCGGAACTCATCCGGAACTGGAGCCGCAGGCAACAACAAACCGGCGACACTCTTGGCCGATAGATGACACGACATACGTGTCGTGTAATATGTCGGTCATGAAGGTTGTCGAGGAGTTTCGCTATCTCGTGCTGGTGATTCAGCGTGAGGGCAATCGGCTGCTCGCCGCCGAGTTGCGCCCGCTGGGCATCACGCCTTCACAGGCAGAGGTTCTGCGGGTGCTCCGCGACCACGGGCCGATGACGCTGAATGCGCTCGGCGGGTTACTGGTCTGCGAGACCGGCAACAGCCCGAGCCGGCTCGTCGATCGTTTGGTCGCCCAAGGACTGGTGAAACGCGGCATCGACCAGGTCGACCGGCGCTACCTCACGCTCAGCCTGACACCGCAGGGCCGGGCGCTGCACCGCCGGATCGTCACCGCGGAGAACCGGCTGCATCGCACCATGCACGACCGTCTCGCCGGCCAGGCGCTCGACGAGACCATCACCACGCTCCGCTCGCTCGCCGACGCCTTCCCGACCGGGGCCGCCCTGGCCCGCCGCCGGGGTCCCGAACTCGCCCATCAGGAGAACTAGTCATGGAAAAGGCCACCGAGACCATCCACGCCGGCCAGGCGGCGATCCGGCAGGTGCTGCTGGACGCCCTCGGCCTGCCGGAGTGGAACGAGGCGTTCCTCGCCATCGAGGGCCCCCGCGAGACCAATCCAGGCACTCGGTACGCGCTGCGCGTCCGGCCCGGGTTCACGGGCGACCTGCAGTACACGGTCGTCGAGGCCGACCGGGTCGAGATCGTCTGGCAGGTCCCGGGCTTCCGCGAGGTCGGCACCTGGACGATCGGCGACGACAGCCGGGTCACCCACACGTTCGAGCAGTCCGGGCCGCTCGCGACCGTCCTGCGCCCGGCATACCGGAACATCGCCACCATCCGGCTGGCCCGCCTCGCGAACCGCATCCGTCAGGTGCAGCTGGCACACACCGCCTGAGACCGGCCCGGCAGCCGGACGTGTTCGCCCGGCTGCCGGCAGAGTTCTTCAGCTGAAGGCGAGCGGGACGGCCCGCTTGTGCGCGGTCCGGCGGTGGGTCGCGATGATCGTGCTCGCGGCCTTCTCGTCGATGTCGAGGCCTTCGAGAAAGTCGTCGATCTCGTCGTACGTCACGCCCAGCACTGCCTCGTCCGGGACGCCCGGGTTGTTGGTCTCGAGGTCCGCGGTCGGGATCTTCCCGGTGATCTCGGGTGCCGCGCCGAGGCCTTCGCCGACCGCGCGGACGCGGCGCTTGTTCAGACCGGACAGCGGCGTCAGGTCGCACGCGCCGTCGCCGTACTTGGTGAAGAACCCCATCACGGCCTCCGCCGCGTGGTCCGTACCGATCACGAGCAGGCCGCGGGCGCCAGCCACGAGGTACTGCGCGACCATCCGCTGACGGGCCTTCACGTTGCCGATGTGGAAGTCCTCACGGTCGCCCAGCCCCGCGTGCCGGACCTCCTCCACCATCGCGTCGGTGGACGGCTTCACGTTCACCTCGAGCGTCTCGTCCGGCTTGATGAACGCCAGCGACCGCTGCGCGTCGTCCTCGTCGGCCTGCACGCCGTACGGCAGCCGCATCGCGACGAACGTCGCCTGACCGCCCTCGGCCCGGATCCGCTCGACCGCCAACTGCCCCAGCCGGCCGCCGACCGCGGAGTCGACGCCACCGCTGATCGCGAGCACGTAGCCCGCCACCCCGGTCTGCCGCAGCCGGTCGGCCAGGAACTCGATCCTGCGCTCAATCTCCCCGTCCACGTCGAACGCCGCCGGGACGCCGAGCTCGGCGATGATCAGTTCCTGCAGGTAACGGCTCTCGGGATTCATCAGGCTCCTCTTCGATCTGGGGAGCACCAGCCTAGACATGAGGATTCCCCGCGCACCCGGAAGAGCTCACTTACCCTTGCTGCCTTCCGGCCCTGGGGGGATTGGGCGAGATACCGCCACGCGGGGAACCAGCAATGAGTGTACGGGATGCGCCTCGCCAACCGAGAATCGGCGTACTGCGCTCGCTCTGAGCGAACAGGGGTGCCGGATCGGCCGGCGACGGTTCAAGCTGGTTACGTGACGGATCATCAATTCGGGCGGTTCGGGATCACCACAGGACTGGACGGCAGCGCAGAGGCGGTGGCCGCGGCGCGGGCGGCCGAGGAGCTGGGGTGGCCGGTGATCTGGCTGTCCGGCGGCCCGCTGCCCGGGCTGCAGGCGATCCGCGACCTGGTGGACGCGACGTCGACGATCAAGTTCGTGAGCGGGATCTTGGCGGTGGTGAAGTACAGCGCCGCCGACGTGAGCGTGACGTACGCCGCCTTGGAAGCAGCTGCCCCCGGCCGGTTCACCGTCGGCCTTGGCGGTGCACACGGCCCCAAGCCGATCGCGACGCTCAACAGCTACCTGGACGAGCTTGACGTACCTGTAGAACGCACCGTGCTGGCCGCACTCGGCCCACGGATGCTCAAGCTCGCCGGAGACCGTACCGCCGGCGCGTACCCGTTCCTGACGCGTGCGTCGTACTCCGCCGACGCCCGGCGGATTCTCGGCCCGGACAAGCTCCTGGCGGTCAGCCACCTCGCCGTACTCGAAACGGACCCGGACAAAGCCCGGACCATCGCCAGGAACACCATCAGCTTCTTCACGACGATCCCCGGGTACGTCGCCTCGCTACAGCGCCAGGGCTTCTCCCAGAGCGACCTAACCGAGCTCCCCGACCACATGGTCGACGCCTTGGCCGCCTGGGGCAGCCCTGCCGACATCAAGAGCAAGCTGACCGAACACTTGGACGCCGGCGCCGACCACGTCGCCGTCAACGTCATCACAGGCGTAACCGGCCCCCAACCGATCGAGCAATGGCAAGCGCTGGCGCCGGTATTACTCGCCTAGCTGCTTCTCATACAGCCGTGCGGTCGACTCAAGCTTGTCGTACCGGTACGGCCGCGCTTCACCGGTAGCCACAAACCCCTGCCGCTCCCAGAACCCGGCAGCAACCTCCGCGTTGGTGTCGACCACAGCCAGCCGCATCGTCCGCACCTCGACCCACGCGCTCCCGACGTACTCCTCCACCAGCCGGTACGTCGCACCGCCGTACCCGCGCCCCTGTCGCTCCCCGTGAATCTGGAGCAGCCCGAGGAACGCCGTACCGCTCCTCGGATACCCCCGAAGCAGATCAACCACCGCCACGAGCTCCCGCCCGCGGAACGCCCCCAACACCACCTTCGCGTCCTCCGCCAGCCCCTCCGGCCGCATCATCAACAAACTCTGCGCATCCGCCGCCCCCGGCGGATACCCAGTGATCCGCTCCGTGTACCCCGGGTCCGACTCGATCAGCCCCTGCACCGCCGCCACGTCGCCGACCCCCACCACCCGCACCACCAACTCGTCCACACCCGCGACCCTAGCCCCGCCCCGATTTCGGATTCCCCACCACCGCCCGGTATCCTCTCCGCTTGGAGGATTCGCCTAGAGGCCTAGGGCGCACGCTTGGAAAGCGTGTTGGGGGCAACCCCTCACGAGTTCGAATCTCGTATCCTCCGCCACTCCGATGGGCGGGCCGGTTGCGATGCGACCGGCCCGCCTGCTTTGTCCGGCCCGGTCCGGGCGTGAGGGTGGTTGACCGGGTCTGCGGTGTCGGAGAGGATTGGGGTCGGCGCGGCCCGCGCCTCACCTCCGGTGATCGGCTCCGGCCCGGTCTCGTCGTAGGGGGCAAAGGGACTTCTGGTCTCGGGTCGCTCGTCCTGGTCAACTGGTGCGGACGGGATCGCCGGAGGGTCGGGTTCGCGCATGCGGAAGGCCAGATGACAGCGCACCGGAATCTCAAACGGCGGGTTCGCGCCCGCGCCGCCAAGACGGGTGAGTCCTACACGTCTGCTCTCCGGCACTTCCGTCCGACTCCCACAGGAGAAGACCTGCCGGAAACGCTCAAGCTCGCCGTCGCCCAGTCGACGGTGCACCGGGACCCCACTGACCCCGACCTGCTGCGCGCCGGCGGGGCCGAAGTTCGCTCCCTGCTGAAGCAGGGGGCCGCTGCCGGCGCCCGCCTCGTGCATTTCACCGAGGGGGCGCTGAGCTTTCCCGGCAAGATGCTCATGTCCGAGCTTGGACCTGATGAGGTCGGCCCGTCCGACTGGACCAAGGCCGAATGGACGGTCCTGCAGGAGCAGCTCGACAGCATCGCCGGACTGTCCGGCGAGCTGGGGGTCTGGACGGTGCTCCCGAGCATCCACCAGCTTCCCGACGCGCGACCGTACAACAGCATGTACGTCATCTCCGATCAGGGGACGGTGGTTGCCCGGTACGACGAACGCACGATGTCGACGTCGAAGATCACCTGGATGTACACCCCGGGCAAGGACCCGGTGACCTTCGACGTGGACGGATTCCGGTTCGGGCTCGCGCTCGGACTGGATGTGCTGTTCCCTGAGTTGTTCTCGGAGTACGACGGCCTCGGCGCGGACGGCGTACTGGTGTCGTACTCGACCGCGGGCGTCACGCACCACGAGCACATCGCGGTGCAGGCACGGGGAAATGCGGTGAACAACACCTGCTGGATCAGCCTCGCGGTTCCGGCCAACCCGGACGGCGGGCTCCAGTCCGGCGTGATCGACCCGCGTGGCGGCTGGGCGGTGCACGCGCCGGCTGACGGTTCACCGGCGGTGGTCAGCACCGACGTACAGCATGAGGACGACACGAAGGTTGGGCGTGAGTTCCGGCAGCGGACGCGGGAGCGCCTAGGAAAGGACGGTTGATGGTCAGGTCGCAGGTTGTGGCGTTGGGTGGCGGTGGGTTCTCGATGGAGCCGGACAACCCGCTGTTGGATGACTATGTGCTGTCATTGGTGCCGGCGGGGCGTAAGCCGCGGGTCTGCTTTGTTCCGACAGCTAGCGGCGACTCTGAGGGGTACGCCGAGCGGTTTCTCGCGGCCTTTGCGCCGGAGCGTGCGGAGGCGAGCGTGTTGTCGCTGTTCAAGCGCTCGGTGGCCGACCTGAACGCCTTTGTCATGGAACAGGACGTTGTGTATGTCGGTGGCGGGAACACGGCGAACCTACTTGCCGTCTGGCGGTTACACGGACTCGATACGGCGCTCGAGAAGGCGTACCGGGCCGGTGTGGTGATGGCCGGGATCAGTGCCGGGATGAACTGCTGATTCGAGGCGTCTGTGACGGACTCGTTCGACACGAACGGGTGCGGTCCGCTCGACGACGGGCTCGGGTTCCTCTCGGGCAGTGCATGCCCGCATTACGACGGCGAGGCGCTGCGGCGGGGCACTTACCTGGAGTTGGTCGGGTCCGGCTTCCCGGCCGGGTACGCCGCTGAGGACGGCGTCGGGCTGCACTTCGTCGACGGCGAGCTGGCGAACGTCGTCGGCTCGCGTCCAGGAGCTGGCGCGTACGCCGTCCGCCGGGAGGACACCGGCGTGTCGGAAGAGCGCTTGGCGGCCAAGTACCTGGGCAAGTCGGTCACGCCAGGTGTCTGATGGCCTCGCGGAGGAAGGTGTCGCGGCGGGTGGTGGCTTGGGGTGAGTAGAGGCTGGTTGGGGTGTTGAGGGCGGCTACTGCGTCCCAGTAGGGAACGTGGAGGGCTTCGCGGTCGGTGGCTTGTTGCCAGCCGGTCAGGGCGTGGTCGGGGGCTTCGGGGCCGAACGTTATGGCTGTTTGTTTGCGGAGTTCGGAGAGGTCTACGCCGGGGGCGCCGACGCCGGCGGTCTTCCAGTCGATGAAGGCTGCGACCTTGTTGGCGGACCAGAGCATGTTGCCGGGCCAGACGTCGCCGTGGAGGAAGACGGTCGGTTCGGATGGACGGCCGTAGGCCCGGATCAGGGCGTCGGCTTCGTCCAGCAGGGGCGTGGTGGGCATGCGGCCGATGCGGCGGTCGGTGGCGAAGTCGTCGACGGCGGTGGGGCGGGGGCGGACCGGGAGGTGGTCCATAGCCTCTAGCTCGATCGCATGCAGGCGAGTGAGGGCGGCGCCGGCGGCTTGAAGGGATTCGGGGGTGCCGACGGGCCAGGTGGTGGTGCCGGGGGCGACAGTTTCGAGCGAGGCGGGGAGGGTGGGCAGGTAGGCGATGAGGCGGGGCGCGGGGAGGCGGTGGCGCTCGGCCAGTTGGAGGGCGGCCGCGCCGGTGGCGATCATGGCGGGGCCGATACGCGGGGTCGGGGCGCGGAGTACGACGGAGCGCTCGCAGGTGACGAGGCGCCAGGGGCCCTGGTCGTCGTGGAGTGGATGGACTTCGCGGACGGAGCCGACCGTGGCGGTGGCCCAGGCGAGCAGTTCTTCCCTCATATCAGAGACTAGCGCTAGGAGGAGATTCATGTCGCCGGACAGAGTCCTGGAACTGTTGGACGCGCTCGCCTCGCTGGACGTCTGGGTGGACGGCGGATGGGGCGTGGATGCCCTGGTCGGCGAGCAGACCCGGGAGCACGGAGATCTGGATCTTGGGGTGGCGAGGCCGCGGCTGGATGCGGTGCTGGACGTGTTGCGCGGGCTCGGGTACGAGGTGTCGGACGATCGATACGCACAGGTCACGGTGCAGCTGACGCATGCGCTGGAAGGGCATCGGGTGGATCTGCATCCGAGTACGCCGGTGGATGGTGGCGGGACCGAGCAGCTCGACTTCGACGGGAATGTCTACTTCATCCCGCCCGCGGTCGAAGGGCGGATCGGTGGGCGCACCGTGCGGTGTATGCCGTTGATCGCGCAGCTCAGGGCACACCAGGGATACCAGCTGAGGCCCGTGGACCGGCACGATATGCGGTTGCTGGAAGGGCTGAGATCCGGCTGACTTGTACTTATGGTCAATCGGGCGATCTGGGAGCAGGCTTCCGCCAAGCATGTGCGGGAGTACGACGAGTTGCTCGAGGCGGCCCGTGGTGATGGGCTGTTGGTGGAGCGGGAGCTGGCGTTGCTGGCCGGCGTACTCGCGGATCAGCCGTTCGTGGTGCATCTGCAGAGCGGGCACGGGCTCGACGACGTCGGGCTGGTGAAGGCGGGTGCCCGTGGTGTCGTTGGCGTTGACTACAGCTCGACGGCGGCGGGCGCGGCGCAGCGGCGGGCGTGGGACGTGGGGGTTGCCTGTCGGTACGTCGTGGCGGAACTGCCCGGCGTACCGGTCAAGGACGGCGCCGCGGACCTCGTGTACACCGGCAAGGGCGCGCTGGTCTGGATGCGGGACATCGACGCGTGGGCACGCGACGTGGCGCGGGTACTACGACCGGGTGGGCACCTGTTCGTGTACGAGGGCCACCCGGCCGTACCACTGTGGACGTGGGACGAGGACGAAGCACGCATCCGCCCCGACCGGAGCTACTTCGCCAAGACGCACATCAACGACACGTTCCCGGGCAACGGTGCGCAGGAGTGGCAGTGGACGCTCGGCCAGATCGTCACCGCGATCATCACGGCCGGCCTGCACCTCCAGGTCCTCGAGGAGTACGCCGAACCGTTCTGGCGACCCCAGGACGGTACGAACGCCGCCGCCTGGTCCGGCCGGCTCCCCAACGCCTACGCGCTGCTGGCCCGGAAACCCTTATAGATAAGGAAGCAGCGCCTCCTCCTCGCGGTCCAGGTGGGCGTTGAGCTGGACGATCAGCTCGTCCACCTGCTCCAGGGTGACGGCCTGCTCCAGCCGCCCGAGCAGTACGGCGATCTGCTCGTGTTCCTGTTGCAGTACGGCGATCACGTCGGTGAGCTCCGGGTGTTGCTCCGCCAACCCGGGGAACAGCATCGTCGACTCGCCGGTGTGGTGGTAGTGCAGGCCCTGGCAGACCGTCAGGCAGTTGATCCGGAGTTGGGCGCCCAGCCCGGCGGTGCCGGACGTCGCGATCTCGTGCCGGATCAGGTCCAGTTCGCGCCGGAACGCGGCGTGGATGTTCTTCAACGCCTCGGCGAACGAGCCGGTACGCCCGCCGGGCGGTCCGCCGGGGACGAGCGCGACGACCGGGATCGTGCGGGTCACGCCGGCCTGGTAGTCGCCCCACCCGGCGTCCGCCTCGACCAGCCGGGCGAAGACCTCGTCGCGTTCGGCGCCCCGCAGTACGACGGCCGTTGCCGGGTAGCTGAACAGGCCGGTGTCCACGTCGACCTGCGGATTCGCCAGCAGGTTGTGGTACCAGGACGGGTGTTTCGGGCTGCCGCCGGCCGAGCCGACGACCAGCACCCGGTCGCCGTCCGGGTAGTAGCCGAGGATCGCGGTGCGCGGCGTACCGGTCCGGGCGCCGGTGGTTGTCAGGAGCAACAACCTGGCGTTCTCGAAGGGGCCACTGACGCGGCCGGAGGTCGCCTTGAACTCGGCGATGAGTTGCGCGGTGAAATCGTTCAGGATTCGCTTCTTTCTCTGGTGTCGTGAAAAGGGAACGCAGACATCAGAGAAAGCGGGCGGGGCCCGCGCGGCGCTCAGAACGCAGCCGGGGACCCAACTCGGTAATGGCTCGAAGCCGACCCGGCAGTCACGTCGGTGATCGTACCCCAGGATCGGCAGGAGACAATGGCGACGTGTCCCTGCCCGATCGGCTCGTTCAGGCCGGGGTCGATCTCCTCGAGGAGGAAGGCCTCGCCGGTCTCACGCTGCGCGCCATCGCCCGCCGGACCGGCGTCTCGCACGGCGCGCCGCGGCGGTACTTCCCGACGCACAACGCGCTGCTGGCCGCGATCGCGGCGACGGGGCTGCAGGACCTCGCCGGCCGGTTGCGACCGCCGGACGGCGAACCACCCGAGGAGCAGCTGGTCGTCAGCGCGCGGCGGTACCTGGAGTTCGCCGCCGAGCGGCCGGGGATGTTCGACCTGATCTTCCGGCACGACCTGCTGGCCGGTGCCGGGGGCAACCTCCGGGCGACGTCGTTGCCGCTGTTCGGGACGTTCGTGGAGGTGATCGGCCGGCTGCATCCGGACGACGCCGAACTCCGCGCCACCGCTCTCTGGACGAACCTGCACGGGATCGCCACGCTCCGTGCCACGAACGCGCTCGAGTTGCTCGGTACGACGGACCTCGAGCCGATCGTGCGGCACGTTGTCCACAGCCACGTGCGCTGATCCGGTACCGAACGTCGCCGGACGCGTGCGAACCGTCGTACCGCGGACAGGTCGGCGAAAAATCCTCACAAATGCTGTAACGAGTCACACATCACGCCGATAAGACGAGTGAGCGACCCAGCGGGGGGCCGAGGGGAAGCTCCGGTGTTTCTTCGGGACCACCGCATTTGGAGGGGGGCCTCGCAGGTGCTCACCCGGGGCGGGGTGAGCACCTGTTCGAGGAGCCTCAGCGCTGCAGAGCGTCGTACAGATCGCGCACGAAGTACGTATCCGCCAGCGCGTCGTGGATCGCGTACGACGATTGGTCGATCCCGATAGCCGCAGCCATCGCACCGACCTCGGCAGTCGGCGCGGCCTTCGTCCGGCCGAGCAGCTGGCTGATCACGCACACCAGACGGAAGTCCCACGGTACGTCGGGGGCGGCGCCTACCAGGTCGTGCTGGTGCATCAGGTGGAGTACGTCGGTCGCGTCCATCCACGGGGCCGCGCCGACCCAGACCGGCTCGTCCGCGGTCAGCTCGACCATCAGCTCCGCCGCCTCCCGCCCGCTGCAGACGTCCTCGACGGAGCCGTTCAGCGACGGGTGGCGGTGGAACCGGCTGATCTCCAGCGCCCGTTCGGTCGACGTCGACAGGTCCAGCTCGTCCAGGTGGATGAAGCGGTTGTACGCCGTCTCCCGGCCGTCGTCCTCGCGCCTGATCACCGCCAGCTGCCAGATCTGGCGGCCGTCCGGGAGCCAGGGCTCCCGGACGCTGGTGGTTTCCAGGTCGACGAAGACGATCGGCATCAGCCCTTGATCCCCACGTTCGCCATGCCTTCGACGAAGCGTTTCTGCGCGAACACGAACAGCACGATCATCGGCAGCGTCGCGAGCGCCGTACCGGCCATCAGGTACGGCCATTGGATCTCGGCCGGGTTCTGGGAGAAGATCGCCAGCCCGAGCTGCAGCGGGCGCATCTCGTCCGAGGTGGTGATCATCAGCGGCCAGAGGAACCCGTTCCACGCGGCCTCGATCTGGAACACCGCGATCGTGATCAGCGCCGGCTTGATCAACGGCGTCATGATCCGCCAGAAGATCCCGAACTCGCCCAGCCCGTCCACCCGCGCCGCCTGCGCCAGCTGGTCCGGCAGCGAGACGTAGAACTGCCGCGCCAGGAACGTGAACAACGGCGCCGCGCCGAGCGGGATGATCAGGCCCCACCACGAGTTCAGCCAGCCGATACCGCCCTGGCCGAGGATGTTGTTGCCGCCGAACAGCGGGATCGACTTCACGATCAGGAACAGCGGCACCAGGATGATCTGGAACGGCACCATGAGCAGCACGATGAAGTAGTTCAGCAGCGTCTTCGCGCCGCGCAACGGCAGCTTGGCCAGCGCGTACCCGGCCGTCGTACAGACCGCCAGCGTGAACAGGGTCTCGCCGATCGCGATGAACAGGCTGTTCCGGAAGTACCGCAGGAACGGCGCGGTCTGCATCGCCTCGACGAAGTTCCGCCAGCGCAGCTCGGACGGCAGCCAGCTGAACTTCGCGATCTCCCCGTTGCTCTTGAACGCGGTCAGCACCATCCACACGAACGGCACGATCATCAGCAGCGCGCCGACGGTGAGTACGACGTACAGCAGGATCCGTCCTGCCCGGAACGCCGGCGGCTTCGCGGAACCGACGGCCGGCAACGAAACACTAGTCATTGGTATCCGCCTTCTGGAGCCGGCGCCCGGCCGCGATGAAGATCGCGATCACGATCATCATGATCACGGTCTCCGCGGACGCGTAACCGAGCTTCAAGTTCTGGAACGCGTTCTGGTAGATGTCCATCACCAGCACCCGGGTCGCCGAACCCGGGCCGCCCTGCGTCATCACGTACACCAGGTCGAACACCTGGAACGTGCCGACGATCGAGGTGATCAGGACGAAGAACTGGACCGGGCCGATCGCCGGCCAGGTGACGTTCACGAACCGCTGCCAGCGGCCCGCACCGTCCAGCTGGGCGGACTCGACCAGGTCGCGGGACACGCCCTGCAACGCCGCCAGATAGATGATGATCTTGGTACCGAGGCCCTGCCAGATGCCGACCAGCATCAGCGACGGGAGCGCCGTACCCGGGTCGGCCAGCCACTGGTTCGGCGCGAAGCCGAACAGGCTGAGGAACCCGTTTGCCAGGCCGGAGCCCGGGTTGTAGATCCACAGCCAGATCGTCGCCACCGCGACCGTCGCGGTCACGGTCGGGATGTAGAACGCGGTCCGGAAGAACCCGAGGCCGCGGATCTTCTGGTTCAGCCCGATCGCGACCGCGAGCGAGATCGCCATCGAGATCGGGATCACCACGATCGCGTAGAGCACGGTGTGCCACAGCGACGCCAGGAAGTTCGCGTCCCGGAAAAGGTCGGTGTAGTTGGTGAAACCGACCCAGTCGAACGAGTCGCCGAAGCTGTAGTCGGTCAGGCTGAGCACCACGACCGCGATCACCGGGATCACGATGAAGATGCCGGAGTGCAGCAGCGCGGGAGTCAGCAGTGTCCAGCCGGCCCGGACCTGGCTGCGGACCAGGGTCCGGTCGCCCTTCGACGACCCGGTCTTGCCGGCGGACGTGAGCGCGGGACGTTCAAGAGTTGTACTCATCGGGACTGTCCTGCCAGGTTGTGCAGCACCTTCGCCGGATCCTTCTGACCGAGGACGGCCTGGGTGAGCTGGATGTCGAAGTTCCCGCGCATCTCGAGCCAGTTGCCCGGGACCTCGTTCTCGTTGACCGCGTACACCAGCCCGTCGGCGACGAACTGGCTGAGCGGGTTCGACTTCGCCTGCGGGGAGTTGCTCGCGTCCTTGTACGCCGGGACCTTCTTGTTCAGCTTCGCGATCATGTCGAGGTTCGCGGTCGACGTCATCGCCTGGATGAACGCCCACGCCGCGTCCTTGTGCCGGCTCCGGGACCCGATCGACGCCAGGTCACCACCGACGTACTCGATCTCCTTGCCGCTGTCGAAGCGGAAGAACTTCAGGTCGTCGCAGTTCTTCTGGCCGATCCCGTCCGCGGAACAGTCGACGCCGCCGTTCACGATCCCCATCGCGGCCTCACCGGTCAGCACCAGCGGCTGCTGCGCGGCGTTCGTCTGCCCGTACGGCTGCACGTGGTTGATCATCGACTTGATCCAGAGCAGCGTGTCGAGGCCTTCCTTGTTGTCGAAGTTCGGCTCGCCCTTCACGTACAGCGGCGTACCGGTCGAGGCCAGGAAGGTGGTGAACGACTGCCGGAACCCGGTCGCGGACGCGAGGTCGAACCCGCTGCGGGTGATGTTGCCGTTCTTGTCCCGCTTGGTCAGCTTCTCCGCGTCGGCCTTGATCTCCGCGAGCGACGTCGGCGGTTTGTTCGGGTCCAGGCCGGCCTCGACGAACGCGCTCTTCCGGAGCGCGACCGCCCGCGCGTCGGCGACCAGCGGATACCCGTACAACTTGCCGTCGTACGTCACGGCCGGGATCAGCGCCGGGGTGCTCTTCTGCTTGATGAAGTCGGGCGTCACGCCGTACTTCCCGAGGTCCTCGAAGATCCGCTTCGACGCGAACGGCTGGATCCAGCCGACACCAGTCACCATCACGTCGTACGGAATGCCGGCCGCGATCGAGGTCGACATCTTCTCGTTCAGGTTCTTGTACGTCGCGAAGTCCGGCTCGACCTTCATCTTCGGATAGGTCTTGTGGAAGTCGTCGACAACCTTCTGGAACGCGTCCCGGCCCTTGGTACTCGGCGGAAACGACGGAATCAGCACCCGCAACGTCCCGGTCGCCTCGGCCGGAGGCACCCCGTCCGTACTCTTGTCGATCACCCCGTTGCCACACCCACTGACCACGACGCTGAGCGCAGCGACCAGCAGAGTCAGTCCCACTCCACGTCTCACAGGACAACTCCTCTTCAGCCGGACCCAAGTGCAGCGAAAGTATGGGTAAGGGCTTTCCCAGTCAAGACCTCAGCGCTCGAACGATCACATTCGATCAAGACCGGAACCGAGCCGATCGCAGTTCCGCCCAACGGCCAACCGGCCGCCACTGACAGCCGCTCAGCGCTGCGTCTCAGGCCCTTGCCGCTGCTGGCCGACGGCCTGAGTCGCGGCACCACGCGAGCCCTGCCGATCCTCCGACAGGCGCGACGCCGAAGCGAGCGGCCTCGAACCAGTCAGCCCGGCACGCGCCGCGGCGGCGAGGTCCGGCGGCAAACGCCGATGCAGTCGGCTCCTGAGGCGCCTGCATCTGCTGGGGTGCCTGCCATTGCTGCCCCCGCGGACCTGTCGACCGCTCCGGAGACTGAGTCTGCTGCGGGTTACGAGTCTGCTCCGCCGCGCTCCCTCGCTGCACCTGCTGCTCTGGAGCCGGCATACTCCACTGCTGCTTCAGCGCCCGCACCTCGTTGTAGCCAGCCTGGGCTGCTTGGGCACCCGCGATGGCCGACTCTCGCCGGAGCTTCTGGTCGTCGGTCTTGTCGATTGCGTCGACGTCCGCAAATGCAGGCTTCATCGCCGCCTCGATCCGCCCGAGGGCCGCAGCACGCTCCTGATCGGGCACCAGTCCGGGCAGGTCACTGTTGTCATAGATGAGCTCAGCCGCAACTCGAAATTTCTGTTCGGCGTTGACGACAGCCAGCCGATTCACGACGTCGTCCGACTCCAGGCCGGTCCGGCGACCGATCGCCTCGGCGAACCTCCCGGCCGCAGGCGTGAACTGCTTGTACGACGGATTCGCATCCGCCGTGCTGATGCCGGGTGCGATCTCCTCAAGCCCGAGGTCGTCGATGTACCGGTCCAGTTCGGTGTAGCTGTAGACCTCGGTGATGCCCTCTTCCAATGCGCGAACCGAAGGGTTTTGGAAGGCCTGCTGTGCATCTCCGTGGTCGCTGCCCTCAGCTGCGAGCAGGTGCGTGTTCTCATGCAACACCGTCTTTACCGCTTCACGGTACGACTGCAGGGTCTCCGGATCCTGGTTGTACACCCTGGCATTGGCGAACATGTCCTTCAGCGGAGTGTTCACCGTGTCATCGGCGTACTCGATGGTGTGGTCCCACCGCGCCACACCCTTGACTTTGCGTTCGGGGCGGCGACTGCGAGCCGGCCGTTCCAGGACGAATGATGCGCGCCAGATACCCGGACGGCGGCACGGTGCTGCTCCGCCATCAGCTCCCGGTAGCTGGAAACGCTCACCTGCTCTCCGACTGCAGTGACAGGACAAGCATGTAAAGGGACTCGTTCAGCCCGAGAAGCGGCGCCCGCTCCGTGGGCGGCGCGGTGTCGGAGATCCGGCCGATCTCGGCCATCCCGACCTCGAGGCGGGCGATGCGCTCCGCAGGCGTCCCGTGATTCGCCGCTGCATCGGAGTACACCCGCATCGCGGCCATCATCGCCGGCGAACTCGGCTCACCGGTCGAGTCCTCCGCGGCGATGCTCTCGATATCGGCGATGTCGAACTCGGCGGACCGCCGGTCAGCAGGGTCGTCGATGGTGGCCGCAAGCTCCTTCAGATGCGCGATGGCGGCAGGGAGCCAGTCCGGCAACGCCTTGGCGCCGAGAACATCGAACACCGGCTCGTACTCCGCCCTGAACGCTTCGTAGTCCACTGCTCGCCCCTCGCTCCGTTCTCAGATTCCTCTCACGTTACCTGGAGGTATGGGTGTCTGCTGTTCCGCAGGAGGTTCGGGTGTTGAGGGTGGGGAGGAGGCTTAGGTGCTGGATGGGGGTTTGGGGGGTGTGGATTCGGCGGAGGAGGAGGTCGCAGGCGGATTCGCCGAGGGAGCGGCGGGGTGGGCAGACGGCGGTAAGGGGGACTACTGCCAGGGAGGCGGTGACGTCGTTGTAGGCAATGACGGCGAGGTCTTCGGGGACTCGGAGGCCTAGTTCCATGGCGCGTTCGACGAGGCTGGCGCCGTGTTCGTCGGAGTGGACGAGGACGGCGTGGCTGCCGAAGGACTCGCATTCGGCGAGGAAGGCGTCGAGTTGGGCGACGGCGCCGGGGTCGTCGCCGCGGGCGGGGAGGTCGACGGGTGAGAGGAAGACCTCGACGCCGAGGGCTTTGGCGGCGGCCTCGATGCCGAGGCGGAGCCAGTACGCGGTGACCGTGGCTTGCAGGTTGATCGCGATCCGCCGGTGGCCGAGGGCGACGAACTGGCGGAGGGCGAGCATCGCGCCGTACGCGTGGTCGGTGCGGACGTGGTCGTACTCGCGGCCCAGCTGCGGGAACCCGAACGCCCGCTCCATCAGCACCACGGGTACGTCGATGTCGTCGAGCCGGGAGTCCATCCGGTCCGCGTCGCCGTCGCCGAGGGCGGTGCTGATCAGCAGGCCGGCGACGCCGATGCCGAGGACCTTGTCGAGCCGTTCACGCTCGGTGGTCACGTCGTACCCGGAGACGCCGAGGACGAGGCGGGCGCCGTACCGGTCGGCGACGGCCTCGGCGCCGCGGATCACGTCGGAGTAGTACGAGGCCGCGCTCGGCACGACGATGCCGATCGTGAGCCGGTTGCCGGGGCTCGTCCGGTCGGCCGCGGAGGTTCCGATGGCGCCGCCGTGGACGCGGCGGAGCAGGCCGGCGGAGTCCAGTTCGGCCAGGTCCCGGCGTACTGTGATCGCGGAGACGCCGAGCTCGTCGACCAGATCGGCGACCCGGAGCCGTCCGTGCTGCCGCAGGCTGCGCAGGATCAGCTCATGGCGCTCCTGTGCAAGCATGCAGCCCCCTGATCTGTCAGTGATTGTTCGTGATCATACGATCAGGACCCGCCCGGATGGAACGAGGAGACGATCGGTGCAGAAGGCGAACCGGACGGCGACCGTGCTGACGAAGCTGTCGGTGGTCGGCGATCTGCTCATGCTGCAGCTGGCGTTCCTGGTGCTCAGCATCGGCATCCTGACGCTGTTCCCGGCCGCGTTCGCGATGCAGCGGGTGCTGCCGGACGCGATCAGCCAGGAGCGGCCGAAGCTGCTGCGGCGGTTCTTCGCCGAGTTCAAGCAGATGATGAAGCAGCACTGGCTGCCCGGATTCGGTCTGTGGACCGGTGGGCTGATGCTCGCGTTCGGCATCTCCTTCTGGGCGTACGCCGCGGGTCCGGTGCGGATCGTCGCGCTGGCGATCCTGATTCCACTCACCGGGATGATCCTCGGGCTCTACCTGAGCGGTCTGGCGATCCTGCCGGAAGCACCTGCGACTGCCACGATGAAGACGCTGTTCAAGTCGGCCAACCTGTTCCTGTTGCGCCGTCCGCTGCCTGCGGCCGGCAGTGTGGTCATTCTGCTCACCTGGTTCGCCCTGGCGTCGCAGGTGCCGACCCTGCTCCTTGTCGGGAGCGGCCTGGTGCCGGCGCTCACGGCGTACTGGCTATCTCGCCCGCGGCGGCAGAAAACTTCTGAAGACGTGTCAATCTGAGCTCTCCCGGTTCGACGTAGAGGTGTAAGGCCACTACGACGAACTGCAAGGAGAACCGGAATGTACGCGACGACCGAGACCCTGGCGACGACGCCGGCCGCGCAGGGCGGCCGCTCGCGCTGGCTGGCCCTCTACACACTCTGCGCGGGCATGTTGATGATCGTGCTCGACGTGACCGTGGTGAACGTGGCCCTGCCCGCCATTCAGGACGACCTGGGCTTTACGAGCTCCTCGCTCGCGTGGGTGGTCAACGCGTACCTGATCGCGTTCGGCGGGCTCCTGCTGCTGGCTGGCCGGCTAGGCGACCTCCTGGGCCGGCGGAACGTGTTTACGGCCGGGCTGGTCGTTTTCACCGTCGCGTCCGTGCTGTGCGGCCTCGCACGCTCGCAGGAGGTCCTGGTGATCGCACGCTTCATCCAGGGCGTTGGCGGCGCCCTGACGTCCGCAGTGATCCTGGGCATGATCGTGACGCTCTTCCCCGAGCCGCGGGAGCAGGCGAAGGCGATCGGCATGTACGCGTTCGTCGCGTCCGCCGGTGGGTCCATCGGTCTGCTGGCCGGCGGGGTACTGACGCAGGCGATCAGCTGGCACTGGATCTTCTTCGTGAACCTGCCCATCGGCGTACTGACGACCGCCCTGGCCGTCAAGCTCATCGAGAAGGACAAGGGCCTCGGGCTGGGACGCGGTACCGACGTACCGGGCGCTGTGCTGATCACCGGTGCGCTCATGGTCGGCGTGTTCACGATCGTCAAGCCCGCGGCCGAGCTCGGCTGGACCGCCCCGCGGACCCTGGTGCTGGCTGCCGTCACGCTGGTGCTCCTGGCCGGCTTCATCGTCCGTGAGGCGACAGCCGCGAACCCGTTGGTGCCGCTGCGGATCTTCCGTTCCCGCACACTGACCGGTGCGAACCTGATCCAGGCACTGTCGAGCTCCGGGATGTTCGGGATCTTCTTCCTGGGTTCGCTGTACCTGCAGCGGGTGCTCGGGTACGACGCTCTCGAGATCGGACTGGCGTTCCTGCCGACCACCCTGGTGATGGGGCTCCTGTCGGTGAAGTACTCCGAGAAACTGGTCATGCGCTTCGGCCCGCGCCGCCCGCTGATCGCCGGCCTGTCGCTGATCGTCGTAGGCCTGGCCCTGTTCACGCAGGCACCGGTCGGCGGCAACTACTTCGTCCACGTCCTCCCGGTCCTGGCCCTGCTAGGCCTCGGCGGCGGCATCTGCTTCCCGGCCCTGATGGGCCTGTCGATGTCCGACGTCAAGCCCGAAGACGCCGGCCTGGCCTCCGGCCTCATCGGCACCATGGGCGAAGTAGGCGCCGCCCTCGGCCTCGCCATCCTGGCAACCCTCTCCGCCACCCACACCGCCACCAGCACCAAGTCCCCACTGGAGGCCCTGACCGCCGGCTACCACTTCTCCTTCGCCGTAGCCGCCGCCATCGTCGCCACCTCGGTCGCCATCGCCGTCACCGTCATGCGCCCAGCCAAGCAGGCAGCCGCAACGGAAGACCCAGAGCCAGAACTCCTCTGCGAAGCCGCCTGACCTGCCGGTACGCCGAACTCCCCGTGCGCGATCACGGGGAGTTCGTCGTACCTGGGGAGTACCACTTCCACCAGGCGAGCCCACGACGGCGCGCGCCGATGGTCAGCAGGACGAACGCGCTCAACACGCCGAGCACCCCACCGACGAGCATTGCGCCGTACGTGCGCCAGCGATCGCGTTGCGCGAGCCAACGCTGTGTGTCGACGTTTGCGAGCACAACGGAGGGATCCGACGTGCGATAGACGATCCGGAGCGGCGCCGCGTACCGAGTGCCGGCCCGTGGAGCTTGAGAGCCCTCAGGCATGCCTTGCGGGTTGTCCTCCCAGCTGTACAGCTCAGCTCGCACCGGCCGACCGCCCGGGGCGACGAACTCGACATGCACGTTCTCGAGGTACGGATCGCGCGTGCCGACGACGTCCACCTGCACGCCCCGGGCAACCGTAGCGTTCCCGGAGCTGAGCAACTCCCGGCTCAGGTCCTGCCGCTCGCTGATCTCGGCGAACCCGAGCCCTCCCACCACCGCAACCACCAGCGCCGGCACTCCGAGCCAGGTGGGTCCACGGCCCGGCCAGTCGACGTTGTTGGTCATTTGCCGCGCCTGTGCAGCTTGGCGGTGGTAAGGAGTACGAGCGTCACGGCGAGGGCGATGAAGATGCTGTGCGGGCGGTCCAGGAACCACCTGAGGATCAGATAAGAGCCGCAGATCATCGTCAGCAGGCTGAACGCGCCGAACTGGATGGGGTGATTGCGCTCCCAACGCATCGTTCGGTTCTTGGTTGCGTCCGGGGCAATCGCGGGCAGGAGCATGATGACCGCGAGGAGGATTGCCCACAGGATGCTCTCGAAGGTGTGGAGAACCGCTGCGCGCACGATGAAGGCCACCGGCACCACCACGCCGAGGATTCGGTCGAGGAGTGCTGGGTGGTAGCTCTCGACGTACCTGGTGAATTGCCCCATTCGGCTCCTTTAAGGGGACGACGGTCGTTTGGTGCGGGCTGCCAGGCTTCTGGCGATCGCCAGGCCGACGAGGATCACAAAGATGGTCAGGCCGAACTGCCAGTCGTCTGCGATCCCTGAGATCACCAGGAAGCCTGCGAGGCCGAGGAACACCATCATCAATAGCCAGGAGACGACCTGGTGCCGTTTCGACCACGCGTCGGCGCGGCCGTCGTACAGGCCTCGTGGTGCGATGGCGAGCAGGCTTGTCCACAGGCAGACTCCAGCCGCCGACAGCCCGTCGTGCCAGGTCCTTGCGCCGGTCAGGCTGTAGAGGTTGAACAGAAGGATCGCCAACGCGAACAACCGCAAGGTACGGCCGGGTCGCCTCGTAGCTCGGCGGGTTAGGCGTTGGTCGAAGGCCAGCAGGGTGTCGGCGAGGCGTTGGGCGGCGGCTCTCATGACGGCATTGCTCGTAGGCGCCGGTAGCGGAGGACGGCGGATGCTGTTGTGAGGGTGAGGGCTGTTGGAACCGCTAGATAGAGGCTGGTCGTCCGGCTGAGGGTCTGGGAGAGCATCACGAAGAACCAGCAGGTGCCCACCGTCCAGAGGGTCGCGAACTTGAGGACCGGACGTCGGTCCAGTGCGTCGAGAGCTGCGCGGTGTCGCCTCGGGGTGATGCCGGCCGGGAGGCACTGCACCGCGAGCAGGACGGCAATCAGAATGTCGTCGAGCTGCCTGTTGAAGATCGCGTTCACGATGGCGGCGCACGACCCGATGATCAAGATCGCGCGCCACAGCGACGGCGGTGGTTCGCCGCTCTCGAGGTATCCGTTGAATTGGCCCATGTGGCTCCTCCCCAGCGGGATGATCGCATGGGGTTGTCCACAGGGGGAATGGGACGGGTTTCGGGGTGGGGGGTGGGATGGGGAAGGATATGGGGCCTGGCCGGGGCAGAATGCTCGGTGGTTGTCGGGCGTGAAGGGGAACGGACGTGGTGGTGCAGTCGATCGAGCAGCGGATCGCCGACGAATTGGAGGTCGGGGAGAACCAGGTGCGGGCAGCGGTGACGCTGCTGGACGAGGGCTCGACGGTCCCGTTCATCGCGCGGTACCGCAAAGAGGTCACCGGGATGCTGGACGACGCCCAGCTGCGGACCCTCGAGGAGCGGTTGCGGTATCTGCGGGAGCTGGAGGAGCGCCGGCAGACCGTGCTGGAGTCCATCGACAGCCAGGGCAAGCTGGACGACGCGCTGAAGGAGCAGATCCTCGCCGCGGACACCAAGTCCCGGCTGGAGGACATCTACCTGCCGTTCAAGCCGAAGCGCCGGACGAAGGCGATGATCGCCCGGGAGAACGGGCTCGAGCCGCTCGCCGACGGGCTGATGGCCGACCCGGACGTGGAGCCGATCGCGGCCGCGGCCGTGTTCGTGAACGCCGAGGTCCCGGACCCGCAGGCGGCGCTGGACGGGGCCCGGGCGATCCTGGTCGAGCGGTTCGCCGAGGACGCCGACCTGATCGGTGAGCTCCGCGAGCGGCTGTGGGAGCAGGGCCGGCTGGCGTCGGCGGTGCGGGAGGGCAAGGAGGCCGACGGCGCGAAGTTCTCGGACTACTTCGAGTTCGACGAGCCGTTCACGAAGATGCCGTCGCACCGGATCCTGGCGCTGTTCCGCGGCGAGAAGGAGGACGTACTCACGGTCACCGTCGAGCCGCTGCCCGCGGGCGTCGAGGTGGACGGGCCGACGGAGTACGAGACGACCATCGCCCGCAAGGTCGGCATCGAGAACCAGGGCCGCCCGGCCGACAAGTGGCTGGTCGAGACGGTGCGTTGGGCGTGGCGGACGAAGATCCTGGTGCACCTCGGGATCGATCTGCGGATGCGGTTGCGGCAGGTCGCCGAGGACGAGGCGATCCGGGTGTTCGCGGCCAACCTGCGCGACCTGCTGCTGGCCGCGCCGGCCGGCACCCGCGCGACGATGGGCCTGGACCCGGGCTTCCGGACGGGCGTGAAGGTCGCGGTCGTGGACGCCACCGGCAAGGTCGTCAACACCGGCGTCATCTACCCGCACGTCCCGCAGAACCAGTGGGACAAGTCGATCGCCACGCTGGCCGCGCTGGCCGCCGCGCACGACGTCGACCTGATTGCTATCGGCAACGGTACGGCGTCCCGCGAGACCGACAAGCTGGCCGCGGAGCTGATCGCGAAGCATCCCGAGCTGAAGCTCACCAAGGCGGTCGTGTCCGAGGCGGGCGCGTCGGTGTACTCGGCGTCCGCGTTCGCCTCCCAGGAGCTGCCCGGGATGGACGTGTCGCTGCGCGGCGCGGTCTCGATCGCGCGGCGCCTGCAGGATCCGCTGGCCGAGCTGGTGAAGATCGACCCGAAGTCGATCGGCGTCGGGCAGTACCAGCACGACCTCCCGGAGAACTCGCTGTCCCGTTCGCTGGACGCGGTCGTCGAGGACTGTGTGAACGCGGTCGGCGTCGACCTGAACACGGCGTCCGCGCCACTGCTCACCCGGGTCTCCGGCATCACCCCGGGCCTGGCCGACAACATCGTCCAGCACCGCGACGTCAACGGCCCGTTCACGTCCCGTACGGCGCTGCGCGAGGTGGCCCGGCTCGGCCCGAAGGCGTTCGAGCAGGCGGCCGGGTTCCTCCGGATCCCCGACGGCGACGACCCGCTCGACGCGTCCAGCGTGCACCCGGAGGCCTACCCCGTCGTACGGCGGATCCTGGACGCGACCGGGTCGGACGTGAAGGCGCTGATCGGGTCCGCGGAGCTGAAGCGGCTGAAGGCGGCGGACTTCGTCGACGACATGTTCGGGCTGCCGACCGTGACCGACATCCTGGCCGAACTGGAGAAGCCGGGGCGCGACCCGCGGCCGGCGTTCAAGACCGCGGTGTTCGCCGAGGGTGTGGACAAGATCGCCGACCTGAAGCCGGGGATGCGGCTCGAAGGCCAGGTCACGAACGTGGCCGCCTTCGGTGCGTTCATCGACGTCGGCGTACACCAGGACGGGCTGGCCCACGTGTCGGCGCTGTCCAAGAACTTCGTGAAGGACCCGAGCGAGGTCGTCAAGGTCGGCGACATCGTCATGGTCAAGGTCCTCGAGGTCGACATCCCACGGCAGCGGATCTCGCTGACCCTGCGGCTGGACGACGAGGTCGGCGGCTCAGGTGGTCGCGCGGGTCAGAACCGCGGAAGTCAAGGCGGGGGTCAAGGCGGCAACCGCGGCGGCCAGGGGCAGGGGCGCGGCCAGGGACGCGGTCCGGGCGGAGGCGGTCAAGGCGGCCGGGGCCCGGGCGGTGGCGGTCAGGGTCGTGGTCAAGGCGGTCAAAGCCGCGGCGGCTCCGGCAACCAAGGCAACCGCGGCGGCCGCCAGTCCGACACCCCAATGGACGAAACCTCTCTCGCCGACGCCTTCCGCAAAGCAGGCTTCACCGTCCGCTGACCACCGCGGCAGGCGCCCGCGGTCACCGGCTTCACCGTCCGCTGATGGTGAAGCCGGACGTCGGCGGGTGAAGCGCCTGCCAGAAACGGCATCGGTGCTCGCCGGCGAGGTCTGTCGGCGTGATGCCGGACGGGCCGCTCGCCAGTGAGAGAACTGTGTTATTCCGGTACGCCGGCCAGCGTGGCAAGCCCGGTCCGTTCGGGTTGCCGGAGGCGGCGAAGCGGGCGAGGTACGCGACCATAGTCCGGGCGAGCGCCTGCTGCTCCGGAGTCGTCGGGTGCGTCGGCGAGAACGTCCCGTCGAACAAGTACTGCGTATCGCTGCCGTGCGGAGCCCCCAGCGGGAACGGCATCCCCTGCGCCGGGCCGCTGTCCTCTGCGAACTCGTACCCGTACACCGGGCCGATGCGCGCCATCCCGTCGTCCGCGGGCAGCATGGAGCACGACCCGAGCTTCCCGCCCCAGTCGCTGAGCACCCGGTACAGCGCCTCGCCCGGGCTCGGGTAGTGCCCCACCGGGTACCTTCGCAGTACTTCGGTCCCGGCAGGCCCGAACAGGTCGCGTACTGCGGCGGCGTACTGATCCGCTGTGAGTGGGCGGTCGGTGCCGTGGTTCAACGCCACGAAGATCGACATCTCGTCGCGCGTGCCGCCGTGGATGAACGGTACGTGGGCCGCCGTGCCGTGCTGGATCGCGGCGAGCGGCTGCTCCGGCAGCAGGGCGGTCCCGGTCACCGGCAACCACGGCAGCCCGCTGATCGGAGCCGTGTCGGTGAACACCTTGTCGGCAGCGAGTCGGACGAGATCGGCAACAGGCTTCGAGCGCAGGCATACGAGGTCGCCGGGCGTACAGCCGAGTGTGGTGGCCGCATCCGTACCGCGACGGTCCGCCTCGGGACGCGTGAGCAGCGGATTCCCGCACGGGCCGCTCTGCGCGACGGCCTTGTCGAACAGGCCGCGGGAGGCGGGTGCGGCGAGGTGTGCGCAGACGCTGAATCCACCGGCCGACTGTCCGACGACCGTGACGTTGTGCGGGTCGCCGCCGAACGCGGCGATGTCACGGCGTACCCATCTCAGCGCTGATTGCTGGTCGGTGAGCCCGTAGTTGCCGGCGGAGGGGTCCTCGGCGGCGAGTGCCGGTGAGCGGAGGAAGCCGAGGGCTCCCAGGCGGTAGTTCACCGTGACCACGACGACGCCGCCCTGAGTGACGAGCCGGGTCGGGTCGTACTGGCTGCCCGCGCCGGACACGAACCCTCCGCCGGGGATCCACACGACGACGGGCAATCGGCCACGACCGGAGGCAGGCGTCCAGACGTTGAGGGTCAGACAGTCCTCCTGTCCCATCACGCCGCCGCCGTCCGGGGCGAACTGCGGGCAGCTCGGACCGAACCGGGTCGCGTCCCGGACCCCGGACCACGGCGCTGCCGGTCGCGGTGATCGCCAGCGCAGCCGGCCGATCGGCGGTGCCGCATACGGGATGCCGAGGTACTCCCGACGGCCGTCGGTGGCCGTCCCACGGACGAGCCCGGCGTCCGTATGCACGACCGCGGCAGGTCTGTCGGAGGTGGCGGCTCCGGCGGACGCTGCGGTGAGGGAGGAGATGGCGACGGCCAGGCCGCAGGCGGCGGCGAAGAAGCGAGGAAGGTCCATGATGAGAGCCTGTCGCCCGAGGGACGGGCCGGGCATCCGCTCCCGGGCGGCTTCGGAGATCCCCGCTCCGGAGCATCGAGGGTTCCCCACCTACGTCCCACGGCGTACGTCGTTACGTCGCGACCTCGTAGCCCGCGGACTCGGCTAACCTTGACAAGGTGTCAGAGAACAAGCCGGTACGCCGCCGCCGCGCGGACGCCGACCGCAGCCGTACGGCGATCCTGGCCGCGGCGCTCGAGCTGCTCGACGAGCACCCGGACGCCAGCCTGGAACGGATCGCCGAGGCCGCGCACGTCACCCGGCAGACCGTGTACGCGCACTTCCCGTCCCGCGACGCGCTGCTGAACGCCGTCCTCGACGAGCTCACCGCGGAGACGCTGCGCGCGATCGACGACCTGGACCTCGACCACGGATCGGCGTTCGGGAACGCGCTCGGGCTGATCGACCTGGCCTGGCGGATGTTCGAGCGGCACCCGCTGCTACTGCACGTACCGCAGACCAGCGGCCCGGACGCGCGGCACGACCCGGTGACGGAACGGCTTGAGAGCCTGATCCGCCGCGGTCAGCGTGAGGGCGAGATCACCCGCGAACTGCCGGTGCACTGGCTGGTCAGCACGCTGATCTCACTCGGCCACGCGGCCGGCGACTCGGTCGCCGCCGGACGCCTCACCGCCCGGACCGCCTACAAGACGCTCCACACCACACTGACCCGGATCCTGCAGCCTTAGGGAGCGACGACCTTGAGCACCTTCCCGCTCTTGTCGTACGCGGTCAGCTTCGCGTCCGGTCGCCCCTGCCGATCCCCGTTCAGCCAGGCCACCGCGTACCAGCCGTCCGTGACCGTGACGTCGTGCTTGCCACCGGCCACCGGCTCGATCCGGATCCGGGCGATGTTCGACGCCACCCGGCCGCTGCGCAGATAGGCCCACCCAGGGCACGGCCTGATGGTCGCGCACAGCTCCCCGCCGGACATCAGGAAGTCCCGGTCGAGCGGATCCCGGCCACGCGTCGCGATCTTGTAGATCCCCAGCCCGGATCCGAGCGGCGCCGCGGGATCTCTCTTCGGTGACAGCCCACACTGCACCGCCAGCCGGCCCGACGGCGACAGGGCGACCAGGTTCGCTCCCGCCCTCGGCGCGGTCTCGCGGGCGACGACCTTCCACTTGGTGAGGTCGGTCCAGAACTGCACCGAACAGTTGCGCAGTTGCCCGGCCTCCGTCGCCGGCATCGGGTCCTTCTGCGCAGCGGCCACGAGCGCCGCGGACGGCCGGTCACCACCGGGGATCGTGCAGAAGCCCGCGACGACGGGGTCGCCGTTCTTCCGCTGCCGCATCACGGTCATCCCGGTCCGGTACACGACCTGCTTGTCGACGGGCCGCGGGTACTTCGGATAGCGCAGCGAACACAGCCGGTTCGCCTCCGCGTACGAGAGCTCCATGCCGGCTCCCGCCTCGCCGCGTGGGATCCCAGGGACGGCGGTGAAGTCCGGGGCCGACTTGGTCGGACCGCTCACCGCCGGCTGCTTCGATGTCGTCGTACCGGCGTGCGGCAGCAGGCTCGCCGCGACGGCGACCACCGCGACGCCCGCGATGCCGCCGCCGGCGGACAGCAATCTGCGCCGGCGACGGCTGCGCCGGCCGCGGGCCAGCAGGTCGTGCCCGTCGATCGGGTCCAATGGGTCGGTGTTCGCCAGTCGCCGGAGTTCGGCGCCGAGGTCGTCCATCTCGTTCTCCTTCATCGGGCCTGGCCGATCTGCCGAGCCCGATCGATGGCGTTCCGGAGAGTTTCGAGGCCGCGGGCCGACTGGCTGCGCACCGTGCCCTCCGAGCACCCGAGGATCGCGGCGGCCTGCTCGACCGACAGGTCCTCGTAGTACCGGAGCACGACGCAGGCGCGCTGCCGGGGCGCGAGCGCGCCGAGCGCGGTCAGCAGCTCGTCACGCGCGGCCTGATCGCCGGCGAGGTCGGCGTGATCGCCCGGCCGGACCCGGTCGGTCGGCAGGTCAGCGGTCGGCACTTCCCGGCGCCAGGAGCGCCGGCCGCTGTCCAAGGCCGTGTTGACGACGATCCGCCGCGCGTACGCCAGCGGATTACCGTGCCGGTCCACCTTCGTCCACGACCGGTAGAGCTTGACCAGCGATTCCTGTACGACGTCGTCGGCCCGATGCCAGTCCCCGCACACCAGGAAGGCTGTACGGCGTAACGCACCGCCGGCCGCTGCGACGAACTCGACGTACTCCTGGTCCCTGTCCACCCGTCGTCCTCCCGCTCTCCGCTTGTCCCCCTCGATACGAGCCGAGGTGGCCGCGGCGTTGCATCGGGCGGGGTCAACGCAGGTCGGCGAGGTGGCCGCCCGGGTCGCCGAGGTGTACGGCCGTTGCCTTGGGCGCGTAGCCGAGCCGGCGGTACACCCGGTCCGCGCCGTCGTCGCCCGGGGTCAGCCAGGCCAGGGTGGCGCCGCCGAGTTCGAAGGCCTTCACGGTCGCGTACGCCGTTGCGATACCGCCGTACCCGCGGCGTCGGTGGCTGTGGATCGTGCCGACTCCGGCGACCTCGGACACGGCGTCCGCGACCGCGGTCCACGCGGCGGTCGCGACCGGTACGTCGTCGGCGTACACGAGGACCGCTCCGCCGTCGACGGGGTCGGGCTTGAACGCGAAGCCGGACTCGGGCATCTCGTACGCCTCCGACGACACCGCGTCGGCGATCTTCTGGTCGGCCTCGGATTCGACGACGCGCACCGTGACGCCGTCCGGGAGGTCCGGGATGAGCAGGTCGGCGGGTTCGGCGACGAGGAGCGGCAGCCGGGACACGATCGTCATGCCGTGGGCGGCGAGCGCTTCGGCGAGGCCCGGGCTCGCTTCCTCGACGAGTTCGGCGCTGAGCCAGCGGTCCTCGGCGGCGAACGCCTGGCGGATCGTCTCGAGCGCCCACGGGAGGTCGTCCGCGCCGTACGGCCGGCCGGGTTCGGCCGCGACCATCGTCGAGAGGTACCAGTCGTCCCGGTCGTGCAGCATCCCCGCCAGCGGCCCGGCGACGATCTGCCGTCGCGACCGCCCCAGTCCCTCCACCTGCGCCCGCGCGATCCGCGCCCCGATCTCCATGCCGCGGACCCTACGCGACGCCCACCCGCACGTCAGTCAGATAGTTGGAGCAGGTCCAGGAGGCGGTTGAGGTCTGCGGGGTCGGGTGGGCGGCCGAGGACGGACTGGAGGGCGTCGAGCGTCGTGATCAGATCGCGGCGGACGGCGGCGCGCGAGCGGCCCTCGGCGAGGGCGGCCAGGACCTTGTCGGCTCGAGGCGACTCGGCGAGCAGCTCGCTTGCGGCGGAGGCAGCCGGTTCGGGGGTCTCGTCCCCGATCCGGACCTCGAGGCGGGCACCCAGGGCCGTGGCGAGGCGGTCGAGCGCGGCGACGGTCGGGTTGCCGCGGCCGTTTTCCAGGTTCGCGATGTAGGGCACCGACAGCCCCGCGTCGACGGCCACGGACGCGATGGTCCGGCCGGCCGCCTTCCGACGATCCCGCAGTACGTCGCCAAGCTCCATGCAGCCTATTCTCACAAAACAGTCTTGCCGATGTCTATCTTCTCAAGATAGATTCCCGAGCCGTGAGGAACCCAGACTTCCGACGGCTCTGGCTCAGCGGCGCCGTCTCCGGCATCGGATCGTGGCTGCTCGTGGTCGCGATCCCGGTGTACGTCTTCACGCTCACCGGCTCGACCGTCGCCACCGGGCTGACCCTGGCGCTCGAGGCGCTGCCCGCGCTGATCATCGGTCCGTGGGCCGGCATACTCCTGGACCGCTGGGACCTCGCCCGCGCGATGTGGATCGCCGACCTGGTGAGCGCCGCCACCGTCGCGCTGATCCTGTTCGCGGACCGCGACCACGTCTGGCTGATCTATCTCGCGATCCTGCTCGAGAATACCGCGACCACCGCCTTCCGCCCGGCCGCCCGCGCGCTGCTCCCGGCCGTCGTCGGCACCGGCGACGAACTGGCTTCCGCGAACGCACTGAACGCCGTCACCGGCAGCGTCCTCCGCCTGGCCGCCCCACCGCTCGGCGCGCTCCTCCTCGCCGGCCCGGGCATCGAGTTCGTCCTGGCCGTCGACATCGTCAGCTACCTGCTGTCCGCCGCCGCGATCGCCACGGTCCGTACCCGACGGCACGCGACCACCGCCGTACCGCCGCGCCCGCTCGAAGGTCTCCGCGCCACCGTCCGGCACCGGGCGCTCCGCGGCATCCTGATCGGCCAGACCGTCTTCCTGACCGCGAACGCCGGCCTCACCGCACTCCTCGTCCCGTTCACCGTCGACCGTCTGCACGCCCCCGGGTACGTCGTCGGCTACCTGATCTCCGGCCTCGGCGCCGGGTACCTCATCGGCGCGACCCTCAGTACCCGCGCCGCCCGGCTGCTCAACACCCGCGAACTCCTGACGGTCACCCAACTCGCCAGCGCGGCGGCGTACTTCGCGCTCTTCAACGCTCCGAGTGTCCCGATCGCCGTCGCGGCGGCGGTCCTGATCGGGTTCCCCGGCAGCATCCTGCTGATCACCGCGGGCACGACGATCCAGCGAGCGGCTCCGTCGGAGGTACTGGCGAGCGTCGGCGCGATCTTCTTCGCGGCGGACTCGCTGGCGCTGCTGCTCGGCGGCCTCGTCGCACCGGCGATCACGCTCGCGATCGGGCTGCACCTGACGCTCAACCTGCTCGCGGTACTCGCGGTCGGCGCCGCGGGCGTGACGCTGGCCGTCGTACCGCGGCATCCCGCACATTTACTACCGGTCCGTGAGCAGCCGCACGCAAAGGGTTAGCAGGACGTCATAGATTTCGTCCCTCATCGAATAACCCGGGGCGTCTCCGAATCGTTATTGGCAAATAGCTGCAAACATTCTTGACACCGTTTCCCGCGGGGTCAGTGACGCTCCGGAGACGGCGTTGACCTGCACGTTCGAAGGTTTCCCTACTCTGCGTCAAGGCTCTGTAAAGGTCCCTACCGAAGTGTTCCGAAGGGCCGGGAGGTTTGGTGTTCTTTATCTCAACGCCGGACAAAGCCGTCCGGGGTGAGACCGAGACTGCCGAAGGAACCGCGATGACCGAGACGCTCGAAGCCCCCGCAACGCACCGTCGGGTGCGGGTCTGGTTCGGCGCGCACCCCATCGCGGACCACACCGCCGACGCGGACCAGGCAGTGCAGTACGAGGAAGCCATGCGGCGCCGCTTCGCCTCCCTCCGGGTGACGAGCGAGCCGGTGGCGGTGGACGCCGAGCGATGACCACCCGGCCGACGTTGCTCGGGTACGTACGGGCCGACGCGCTGAGCTGCGCGGAGGAGCTGGCTGCGGCGACGGATTCGCTCGCCGCGTTCGCCAGCGCCGAGGGATTCACCCTCGGTACCGTCTACACCGAACGCGACGCGGCCGAGTCCGCGGCATTCCACGCACTGCTCGACGAGGTGAAACGCTCGGACGTCCGGGCGGTCGTCGTACCGACGATGAATCATCTCGGACTCGGCAACCCCGGCGGCTCTCCGGCCGCACTGCAGCAGCACCTCGAGTTCCATCACGCTCATGTGTGGGCGGTGGATCCGAGATAACTCCACAGACAAGCGGAGCTGACGTCTTGACCCCTGCATCGGCGTCGGTTCCGCTCTCCACCTCCACAGCTGCACCGGGGATGCCCGGGCGGTAGTGGACCACCAAGGCCCCACCGGCTGCTACCGGTGGGGCCTTGTCGTTGGTTTGAGGGAAGGAAAGAAAAGAAGAGAGATGAGTGGGCGGGGCCTTGTCTCTCACCTGAGGTAGCTGCTCAGGCGAGTCTCAGGTTGCTGGTCAGGCGACGATCTTGTAGCCGTACTTCTTCATTTCGTTGGCTACGGGGGTGTTGAAGATGCCGGTGACCTCGAGCTTGAAGTGCAGCTGGATCTTGCGGATGACGCGCTGGAAGTGCAGGTGCCACGGGACACCCGCCGCCGGGACCGTCTCCGCCTTCGTGATCGCGCCGACGCGCGGATGGGCCGCCCACGCGACCACCCGGGCCCGGTCCGCGCCCCACACCCCCGTCATCGCGTCGTGGGTGCGCGCGTACGCCATCGCTGCCAGCGAGATCGTCGAGTCCGGCACCGGCTCCTTCGGCGGGTGGGCCTTCAGGTACAGCTCCCACGTCATCCCGTAGTACCCGGGCGGGCCGTCGTCCTTCCCGCGGTTCGCCAGCCCGTTCAGCTTCCGGTGGTACTCCGCGACCTGCACGGCCGCGCCCCGGGACAGGTCCTTGTCTCCGACCGCGATCCCGTGCACGTGGTACGGCCAGTTGCCCTGCGCCGGCGTCCGCAGCCAGGCGGCGAATCCGACCTCGCGGAGCGCCTTCACCACGGCGACCCGCTGCGCGGCGCTCTTCGTCCGTACGTCGACGTCGACCGCGCCGCCGCCGTCATGGGTCCCGGCCGACGCCTCGACACCGCCCTTGTTGTACGACCCCTGCAGGATCGCGAACTTCGAGTGGTACAGCCGCTCGGCGGCCTCGACCATCGCCACGGTGCGCTTGTTCATGGTGAACCCGCGCCAGCTGATCCTTGCCTCAGGCATCTTTTTCTCCGGGCCCGAGCAGTACGTCGGCGTCGTCGGCCGCGCCGCGCGCCTCGAGCTCGTCGAGCTGGTCCTCGGTCAGCTCGTCGTCGAACAGTTCCGGCATGGCGGATCCTCCCCCGCGCACCGACTCCCGGTGCCGCGAAATCGGCGTACAGCGTAGGCCGTTGCCGGGTCAGAGACTCGTCAAGGTTTGGGGAATGTGAAGTTTTCCGACGATCCAGCGTGCCGGGAGGTGTGTCGGGCCGGAATCTGGGGTACCAGTAGGTGGTCCCGCGGTTCGGTCATTGCCATTCGGGCATGGGTGGTGTTCACCGAGCCGCGAGTTCTCCCACTGAGGGGCGGGAGAACGACCGGCGCGGCGGGTGTGTCACTCCCAGGATGCACCCGCCGAGTCCGGCCTCAGAGCGCCGACGCGACGAACAGGTACCGGTTCAGGCTGAAGAAGTAGCCGTCGCCGAGTCCGCGCAGGTCGTCGGCCCAGGCGCGGGCCTCGTCGGCCGTGACACCGCCGTGCCCGGGGACGAAGTCCGCGATCATGTCGATCAGCCCGTCGCTGAACGTGCGCTCGTCGTACCCGGCGTTCAGGAGCGGCACCACCTGCCGGTGCGTCGGCGTGAATCCGGTCTTCACCAGTACGTCGGCCAGCGTCCGCGGCAGGTGCGGATCCGCCAGGTGGTCGTCGAACGCGGCCAGCACCCGCGCCATCCGCGCGTCGTCGTTCGACCGCCACACAATCGAGTCCCAGTCGGTGTCCAGGAGTACGACGCGACCCGCCGGCCGCAGCACCCGGCGTACCTCGCGGAGCGCGGCGGCCACGTCCTCGACGTACTCGAAGACCTGCGTGGACACCACCACGTCGAAGCTCTCCGCCGGGTACGGGATGCGGTCCACCGACGCCTGCGTGAACTCGATCTCGGGGCCGCCCGGGACGGCCGCGCGGGTGCGGGCGATCGTCAGCATGCTGTCGCTGATGTCGATCCCGCAGACCCGCCCGTCCGGCCCGACCTCGCCGGCCATCTCCGCCGCCAGCAGCCCCGGCCCGACGCCGATGTCCAGCACCCGGTCACCCGTCCGCAACGCCAACGCCGCCCGCACCGCCCGCCGCTGCTCGACCATGTCCGGCGTCAGGTACGCCGCCTCGAGCCGCCGGGAGCCACGCGCGTCGAACTGCGCTTCCACTTCGACCTGTCCGCCCATCCCCACATCATGGTCCCGGATCCGTCCACCGGGGAGGCCAGATCAAAATCAGCTGAAATGCCCTGCACTAGAGTTGACGCGATGATTAGTTTGCCGGAGTCGTTCCTGGCGATGCCTCGGTGGTGGAGCGAGGGGGCCGAGTGGTTGCGGGGGCTGCCGGCGGCGGTGGAGCGGCAGTGCTCCGCGTGGGATCTGAGCGTCGTGGGAGCGGTTGCACACGGGTCGAACGCGGTGGTGGTGCCGGTCGGCCGTGGCGCGGACGAGTTCGTGCTGCGGATGTCGCCGCCGGGTGACGAGGTCGCCGAGCAGGTGTGGGCGCTTCGGTGGTGGGCAGGTCGGGGCATGGCCCAGTTGTACGACGCGGACGTCGACGCCGGCGCGATGCTGCTGGAGCGGTTGTCCACACCGCTGACGACCCGCCCGGTCGACGAAACCATCGCCGTACTCGGCCGGCTGATGCGTCGTCTCGCCGTCCCCGCGCCCGACGACGCGCGCTCGACCGCGGACATCGTCACGACTCATTCGGCGGAGCTGGAGCCGCAGTGGGAACGCCTCGGCCGCCCGTTCGACGCCGCGATCCTGCGTGAAGCCCTCGACGTCGCGCCGACCACGACCAGCTCCACGGCGGCCGTCAACGGCGACTTCCACTCCGCTCAGGTACTCGCCGGGCAGCGGGAGGAGTGGCTGACCGTCGACCCGGTCCTGTTCCGCGGAGACATCGAGTACGACCTCGGCCGGGTCCTGTGGTGCGACCTCGACAGGATGGACAACATCGTCCGGTACTTCGACCTCGCGGTCCAGGAAGCGGGCCTCGATCGGGACCGCGCTCGCGACTGGGTGATCTGGCGGACCGTCGACTACTGGCTGTGGGGCCTCTCCGCCGGGCTGACCGAGGACCCGGTGCGCTGCGCCCGGCTGGTCACTGCGCTCGGTGGATGAACCGGCTGCGCATCATCCGCGGTACGTCGGCCGCGTTCGGCGCGATCGAGTGCAGGATCCACGGATGCGTCAGGTACACGTCACCCGCCTGACCGGTCAGCTCGATCACCCGCACGGGCAGACCGTCGAGCTCGACCGGCTCCATCGGATCGACCGCCCGCTGCTCGGACGTCAGGTTCCGGAACCACGGATCCGATCGCAGCACCTGGTCGCGGACCTCCTTGAAGTCCCGCTCGTCGGTCGTGGTCAGGAACCGCTCGAATACCCGGTGCGAGCCGGCCACCTGCGGCGTACCGCCGCCGCCCGGTCCGACCTCGTCGTAGAACGCCCAGATCTTCACCGCGTTCAGCGGCTGGTCGAATCCGACGTCGGTATGCCATAGCCGGTGCGGCACAGCCCACGGCACGCCCTCCGGCATCGTCACCAGCACCTGGCCCTGGTGCTTCGGCTCGAGCCATTCGCCCAGCAGACCGTCCAGCGCGGACCGCACCCGCTGCCCCAGGATCGCGTGCGCCCGGCGGTCGAACTTGGTGGTCTTGAGACCGGTCGGCCGCAGGACCGTCCAGGTCGCCCGGTCGTCGCGATCCATCCCGTGCCGCTCGGAGAGCTCGCGCCACAGCACGTCGCGCATCCCGGCGGCCTCGTCGGCGGAGAACGCGGACGGGATCTTGACGATCCCGTCCCGCTCGAAGATTTCCAGCTCCTCGGTGGTGAGCATGCGCTCCATCGTGCGCCCACCACGCGAGGCCTGCCACCGAATTAACAGTTCCGCGTCGGCAGTTTGCCCTCCAACAGGTAATCGGTGATCCGGTCCCGCGCACAGGCCGAGTTGAAGTACGCCGTGTGCCCGAACGTGTCGGCCGTCAGCAGCCGGCTGTTGTCGACCTGCCGCGCCAGACTGCGTGCGTTGACGAGCGGCGTGGACGGGTCGTGCAGCGTCGACGTGATCAGGATCGGCGGCGTACCGTGCACGGGCGTCGCGTGCCACGGGTTGCTCGGCGGGATCGGCCAGCCGGCACAGGCAGCCGTGATCGCCCAGCCCTCGACTGCCGCGCCGACCCGCGGCGCGACCGCCTTCGCCAGCACGAGCCGGGCCCGGGCATCGGCGTACCCGCGCAGCTCACCCGGGAGATCCATGCAGGACACGGCGGCGTACGCCGACTCGGGGTCGCCGACGTAGCTGATGTTCGCGAAGTCGGTGCCGTCGCCCTTGACCGCCTTCGCCAGCGCGGTCGCGAGCGCCGGCCAGTTGTCCGACACCATTGATGTCAAAGGCAACAAACTCGGCAGCGCCATCCGGATGACGTCGCCGTTCACCGGGCCTCTCGGGCTGGGCAGCGGGGTCTTGTCCGCCTTCGCGACGGTCCGGTCCCAGACCGCGCCGACGTCCTGCCCGTGCAGCGCGCAGCTCGTCTCCTTCGTGCACCACGCGGCGAAACGGTTGAAGCCGTCCTCCATCACCTTCGCCTCGTCGAGCATGAACTTCGTCGGGTCCTGCTTGTGGTCGACGATCCCGTCGAGCACCATCCGGCCGACCCGTTGCGGGAACTGCTGCGCATACAGCGTGCCCAGGTACGACCCGTAGGACAGCCCGATGTAGTTGAATTTCCGCTCCCCGAGCGCCGCGCGGATCGCGTCCATGTCGTGCGCGACGGTCGCGGTGTCGAGGTTCCGCATCAGGTCGCCGTGCTGCTTCAGGCACTGCTCACCGGTCGCGCGGCTCGACGCGACCAAAGCGTCGTACTGCGCCTTCGTCTTCGGGAACACCGGGACGCCGCGGCGCAGCACCGGCCCGCAGTCCAGCTGACTGCTGCTCCCCGTCCCCCGCGGGTCGAAGCTGACCAGGTCGTATTTCTCCCGGAACTGCGGGAGCACCGCGTCCGCGAGCCCGGCCGCGAAGATCGACCCGCCGGCTCCACCCGGCCCGCCCGGGTTGAAGAACAGCGCGCCGAGCTTGTGTTTCTGGTCCTTCGCCGGCACCTTCGCGACGAAGACCTTCGTGGTCGGACCGGCGGGTTTCGACCAGTCGAGGGGCACGGTCAGCGTCGCGCACTGCTCCACCGCACCGGGCTTACATTCCTTCCAGGACAGGGATTCCGCGGCCGCCGCCGTACCTGTCGGTACGACGGCGAACACCACGGCCCCTGCTATCGATGCCGCTGTCAACGATCTCCGCATGCCCGCCAACTTATGCGGCAGATCACACGGATCACATCAACCGTTCGGCTACTCCGGGATCATCCCTCGGTATCAGTGTGCGTATCAGTGCGCCGGCGCGAAGTCGTGGAACCCGATCAGCTTCTGGATCCTGCCGTCCGCGTCCAGCATGACGATGTCGGTACCGCCCGCCACCGGTTCCTGGCCCTCGGCCTGCAGGTGCCAGGTCCAGCGCAGGTAGTTGTGGTGCTCGTCGATGTCGCCGATCCGCACGAAGCTCAGCCCCGGGAACATCTGCTGCGCCGCACCGACCAGCTTGTTCAGCTCGTCGGGTCCGGTGGTCTCGAAGCTCGGGTCCTGGAAGGTCGCGTCCGCGGTCCAGTTCGCCGCGATCAGCTCGGCCCGGCGGTCGGCGTCGGCGGCGTTCCACAGCGCGAAGTACTGGTCGGCGAGGGCCTTGGCGTTCATGGTGTCTCCTCCGGTTGTTCGGTGATGACCAGAACCTTGCCGCCGGGTACGGCGTACCGTCGATGACGTCACAGGTAATGGAACTGTCTACGCGACCCGATAACGTCAGAGCTATGGCAGCGACGATCGAGGAGACGTTCCAGCGCCCGGTGGGTGAGCTTCTGCGCGGCTGGCGGGAGCGCCGGCGGCTCAGTCAGCTCGAGCTGGCGAACCGGGTCGACGTGTCCACACGGCACGTGAGCTTCGTCGAGACCGGGCGGTCGAAGCCCAGCCGGGACATGGTGCTGCGGCTGGCCGAGCACCTCGACGTACCGCTGCGGGACCGCAACCAGCTGCTGCTCGCGGGCGGGTTCGCGCCGATCTACAGCGAGGCCTCGCTGCACTCGCCGGCGATGCTCGCGATCCGTACGACGCTGCGCCGGCTGCTGCGCGCCCACGAACCGTACCCGGCGCTCGTCGTCGACCGCTGGTGGAACATCGTCGAGGCGAACGCCGGCATCGAGATCTTCACCGCCGGCGTCGACGAGAAGTTGCTGCAGGCACCGGTCAACGCGCTCCGGCTGACCCTGCACCCGGACGGCCTGGCCCGCCGGATCGGCAACATCGCCGACGTCCGCGCGGCGGCGCTCGGAAGCCTGCAACGGCAGGTCGCGAGTACGGCGGATCCCGAGCTCGAGGACCTGTACGACGAGCTCCGCGAGTACGCCGCCCACGACCGGCCGGCCGCGCCGGGGCCGACCGATGTCGTCGTACCGTTCCGGCTCACCCACGACGGACAGGAGTTGTCCTTGCTGACCACGATCGCGACGTTCGGCACACCGCTCGACGTGACGGTGTCGGAGCTGATGATCGAGTCGTTCTACCCGGCCGACGACGCGACCGCCGAGTACCTGCGGGCGCTGTCGTGAAGCCGGCCCGGGACGTCGCGGACACGCTCGAGCTGCATCTGGAGTACCTCGACCGGTACCGCGGGATCATCGCGGCGAAGCTGACCGGATTGAGCGACGCCGACCTGCGGAGCAGCCGGCTGCCGTCGGGCTGGACGCCGTTGGAGCTGCTGAAGCACCTGATCTTCATGGAGCGGCGCTGGCTGCGCTGGGGATTCACCGCCGAGCAGGTCGAGCACCCGTGGGGCGACTCCGCCGACGACCCCGACGGGCGCTGGACGCTCGAGCCGGGCGACACGCTCGACGGGCTGCTGGCGCAGCTGCATGCGGGTGGTGAGTTCACCCGGCAGGTGGTGAGCGGGGCGGACCCCGCGGCGGTCGCGTCGGCCGGAGGCCGTTTCGGGACCGACGACCGGCCGACGCTGAACTGGATCCTGTTTCACGTGCTCCAGGAATACGCCCGACACGCAGGCCACCTGGACGTGGCCCGCGAGCTCGTGGATGGTGCCACCGGCGAGTAGGGGGCGGACACCCCCTTGCGGCTGCAGGGTTGGCCTACTCGCCGGTGGCGGGGAGCCCTAGCGGCCGATGGAGGGGTGGCCGGTAGGGAACGACGTCGGGACGCCGGTCGGGGTCGGCAAGCTCGGCTTGCCGGTGGGAGCCGGGATGCTCGGCTTGCCGGGGAGCGTGGGCTTCGCGGACGGGAGGGTCGGCTTGGTCGCCGGGACCGACGGCGTACCCGGGTCGACGGTCACCTCGACACCCGCGGAGACCGATGCGGACGGCTTCGGCGGCAGCGACGGCTTGTCGGTCGGCGTACCCGGCACGGTCGGCGTGGGGACACTCGGCTTGTCGGTCGGTACGCCGTGGACGCAGTCGGGGAGCTGGGCCGTCGGCTTCGCGTTCGGCAGCGTCGGCTTCGCGGGCAGACTCGGCTTGGTCGGGAGCGACGGCTTGGTCGGCAAGGTGGGCTTGGCTGTCGGGACGTTCGGCAGCGTCGGCTTGGTCGACGGCAGGCTCGGCGTCGACGGGAGAGTCGGCTTCGACGGCAGCGTCGGCTTGGACGGGAGCGTCGGCGTACCGGGAAGGGTCGGCTTGCTCGGCGTACCGGGCAGCGTCGGCGTACCGGGCAGCGTCGGCTTACCGGGCAGGGACGGCTTGCTCGGCAAGGTCGGCTTGCCGGTTGGCAGGCTCGGCTTGTTCGGCAGGCTGGGCTTCGCGGTCGGCAGGCTGGGCTTGGCCGGCAGCGACGGCGGGGTGTTCGGGTCGATCGTCTTGTTCACCGACACCGTCACCTTCGGCAGCTGCGGCTTCTCCGGCGGCTGCGGCAGGCAGGTCGGGTCGACCGTCGGAACCTTCGGCGTCTCGGTCGGCACCACCGCCGGCACGGGCGGCTTACCGCCCCCGGCCAGCAGGTTCTTCACCGGAGCCGGTCCGCCCACCGCCGCGGACACCGTCGCAACGGTTCCGGCGAGCGCGGTGACACCGGCCGCAGCCAGCCCGCGCCGCAGCCAGGTGAGCCGCTTGCCGCGCCGCATCAGGTCGGCGGCGTTCGGCTGCCACGGGTCCATCTCGTACGTGAGAGCGTCGCGTACCTGCTGCTCGTCACTCATCAGTTTCCTCCAACTCCGCTGTCGATCAGGTCGGGTGCCAGACGCAACTTGGCCAGCCCGCGGGAAGCCGTGCTCTTCACGGTCCCGGGTGCCATACCGAGCAGCTCGGCGGTCTCGGCCTCGGAGAGATCCTGCGAGTAGCGCAGCGCGACCACGGCTCTCTCCCGGACGGTCAGACCCTGGAGCGCCGAGAGCACGGTCTCCCTGGTCTGGACCGCCCCGGCGAAGTCCGCCACCGCTCGCTGGTCCCAATCGTTGAGCACCGGATCACTGGGTACTTCGTTGTTCCAGCGCCGGCGGGCCTGGCTGAGGAAGCGGTTCACCAGCACCCGGCGGACGTACCGCAACGGGTCGCCCTCCAGCCGGTGCCATTTCGGGTAGGACCGCATCAACGCTTGCTGCACCAGGTCCTCGGCGGTGTGCCGATCGCCGCACAGCATCTCCGCGAAGCGGAGCAAGGGGGTCGACTGCGCCTGCACGAAGCGCTCGAAGTCGGCGTCCGCGGTCCGGGTCATCGAATCTCCTCAGCCTCAGCCTCTGTCACACCGGTCCAAACCCGGTGACCGACCGATCGGGTTCTGTTTCGTCACCAACTCCTTCGAAGAAATTTATTGACGGGCTAGCCACAAGTGACGTTGATGAGTCACATTGGGTGAGCACACACCTTCACCGCCCCGGAGGTTCCGCCCATGCGTATCACCCGTCGAAGCACGTCCGCAGCCTGTCTGACGGCTGCCGCGGCCATCCTTGCCGCGACCTTTACGCTGGCCCCGGCCAGCACCGCGGCCCCGACCTCACCGGTCGCCGTCGCCGCCCAACCAGTTGACTCGAGCAACGTGAAGCTCGACGGCAACCGGATCGTCCTCGGCGACGCGGCCGCGTCCATCGGCGCCTCCGAGATCAAGCAGCGCTCGGGCCTGGCCGAGTTGACCCCGGTCCGGTTCGGTACGCCGACGTCCGCCGTCGTCGTCGTCGGCTACACCACCGGTACGCCGGACGGCACCACGGCCGAGGTCGACGTACGCGCACGTCTGAACGACCGCTGGTCCGAATGGACCGCCGCGAAGTCCGGTACGCCGACCGCACTGCCCGGCGCCAGCGACCAGGTCCAGGTCCGCATCATCGTCCTCGCTCCGCCGACCGGCGCCCGCCCGTGGGTCGGCGACATCACCGTCCAACCCACCGACAAGGCCGCCGCACCGCGGATGACGATCCAGGCCGCGCCGCTGAAGTCCCACGTCTTCGCGACCCGCGAAGGCCTGGTCGGCGGTACGACGGCCAACGGCCACGTCATCGCGAGCCGCGACCACTTCGTCGCCCTCCCGTCCCGCCGCGGCCTGTCCAGCAACGGATCCGGCACATACACGGTCAAGGTCTGCACCGCGACCCGCTGCGCGTTCGAGCCCGTCTGGGACGTCGGCCCGTGGAACACCAAGGACGACTACTGGAACCCGGGCGCAACCCGCGAAATGTGGAAAGACCTCGCCCAGGGCAAGCCGGAAGCCCAAGCCGCGTACCAGAACGGCTACAACGGCGGCAAAGACCAGTTCGGCCGCACCGTCGCCAACCCCGCCGGCATCGACCTCGCCGACGGCGTCTTCTGGGACGCCCTCAAACTCACCGACAACAGCTGGGTGGACGCCACCTACCTCTGGACCGGCGACGGCGGCCGCGGCACGGTGTCCATCTCATCCGGCTACCTGAACATCCGCAACGCCCCGAACTCCACGGGCGCGGTAGTCGGCATGGCCGGCAAATCAGCCCAGGTAACCGTCGAATGCCAAACAACAGGCGAGAATGTCACCGGCTCCCAAGGCACAAGCAACGTATGGCTCCGAGTCAACGCAGGAATGTACGTAGCCAAAGCCTGGGTAAACGCCGGCACCTTCGGCAACTGCTAACAAGCTTCCGGCCGCACCACTTGCCCAAAGCAACACAATCCGCGGGTACGTCGACCCGGCGTACCCGCATGCAGATCCGCCCGCCCGCACCACGAGCAGACAGGCACGACGGGCCCCGCACCGCGACCCGAATCATCCGAACCCGTCGCACGACCCACACCCACCTGCCCCGCAGGCCGAGCCGACTCTCACCGAACTACCCCACCCGCAGCCACCCCGTCGGCAGGTGCCTCCGCACCGCAGCACGAGCGACCGCGTACACCGACACCCCACCAACCGCCGACGGGCACCGCCGCCTCGCACCAAGCGCCGGCGGGTACTGCGGCCTCGCACCACGAGCCGGCAGGTACGACGACGCCGCGCCACGCGCAGGGCGGGTACGCCAGCACACAGTGCGAGCCCACGGATCGACCGCAGTCACCCGAGCCCGACGTACGGCCGCACGCCCGTCTGACCTCCAGCAGGCCGAGCCGACTCTCACCGAGCTACCCCACCCGCAACCACCCGCTCCGCGGATGCTTCCGCCCCGGCAGCACGAGCGACCGGGTACGCCGACACCGCATCAGCCGCCGGCGGGCACCGCGCCAAGCGAGCCCGCAGGTACGACGGCACCGCACCACGAGCCGGCGGGTACGACGGCGCCGGGCCAAGCGAGTTCGCGGATCGACCGGTGTCAGCCGAGACCGGCGTACGGCCGCACGCCTGGTCGTCCTTCGTGGGTATGGGGCCGTTGTGTGGAAGGTGTTACTTGCCGCGCGGGGACGCGGTCGGTGGGTCGGTCGGTTCGGCGGTGCGGGTGGGGACGGGACGCGGGGCTCGGGTCGGGGCGACGGTTGGGGGCTCGGTCGGGGTTGCGCGGGGACCGGGGGTGCGGGTCGGCGGTTCGGTGGGGGTCGGGCGCGTGGCGGGGGTGCGGGTCGCCTCGTCGGTTGGGGTTGGGCGCGGGCCGGGGGTGCGGGTGGGCGGATCTGTCGGGGAGACGCTTGGCGTCGCGGTGGGCTCGCAACTCGGTACCGCGCTCGGTACGGCGCTCGGTACGGCGCTCGGTACGGCGCTCGGTACGGCGCTCGGTGCCTCGGTGGGCGTGGCGGGCCGGCGGGGCGGGACTGCGCGCGGTGAGACCGTTGCTGAGGGCACCGGTCGGGTGCTTGGGGTGCCGGCGTCGCGCGGGGTCGGGCGCATGCTCGGGGGCATTGTCGGCTCCGGGCGGCGGGTGGGACTCATGGTCGGAGGCACCGGAGTGGGTACCGCGCGCCGCGTGGGGGACACGCTCGGCGGCGGGGTCGCCACGCGTGTCGGGGTTGCGGCCGGCGACGGGGTCGCGACGCGGACGCGTGGTGGGGTGGCGGCCGGCGACGGGGTCGCGGGGCGGGCACGTGTCGGGGACACGGTCGGTGGTGGGGTGGCGACCCGGGCGCGGGTCGGGGTTGTCGCCACGGGGGTGGGGCGGCGGCTGGGGGGCTCGGTGGGAGGTGTCCAGCAGGTGGGGGCTGGGCGGGTGGGGGTGTTTTGGTCGGTTGGGGTCTTGGCGACCGGGGTGGCCACCGGACCGCCTTGGGTTTGGGCGGTGGTGTCGGTGTTGTTGCTGCGGGCTATCGCCGTACCGGCTACTGCTACGCCGGCGACTGCTGCGACGGCCAGGCCGCCCAGGAGGATTCGGGTGGTTCTGCGTTTGCGGCCTGTGCCGTTCATTGTTGCCCTCCGCACCTTTTGATGTTCGGTCGGGCTGAAGGACGCGGTGGGGTGGGCGGATGGTTCTGCTGGGGTTCAGTTCGGCGATCGGGTAGGCGGGGTGGTCGGTGTCGCGTGCCGCGCCGGCGTACGGCCGCCGCGTGGCCCGGGCGTCGTCGTACTCGGCGCGTTGGTGGTCGCTCCGGTGGGCGTCACCGCAGCGCTAGGGGGCGGCGTGCGGGGTGGGGTTCGGCTGGGTATGTCGGTGGGCGAACTGATCCGCGTGGGCGTCGGTACCGCGGTCGGTCGTACCGACGGTGGTTCCGTCGGCGGGACGGTCGGCTCGGGGGTCGGCGGTGGGTAGGTGGCAGTCGGCGTGGTCGGGCGGACCGGCACGCTCGATGGTGGATCCGCCGGCTGCGGTACTTCGCCGCGCAGCCGTCCCCCGCCGATCACCCCACCCACGACAACCACCCCGGCCACCGCGACCGACGCCACGGCGGCAGTCATCACCCGTCCACGTACCCGTCGCCGCCGAGCCCCGGCGATCACCCGCCCCGGATCAAGCGGCCCAGCCACCCCGTCCGGCGCCAGCGCATCCCGGATCTCGTCCTCGTCCTTCATCCCCACACCCCCAATCCGCACACGGCGCCCAACACACAGAACCCGACCGACCGCCACTCCTCGCCGCCGCACGACCCGCGCAAAGCAAGCCGCGAGCTCTCCCCGCACCGACCCGGCGCCGCGGTACACCAGTTCATGTGCGATCTCCTACGCCGCTCAGCTCCGGGGCGGTGCGGAGCTTGTCCAGGGCGCGGGCGTTGGCGCTCTTCACGGTTCCTACGGCGACCCCCAGGACCGCGGCCGTTTCGCGTTCGGTCAGGTCTTCGAGGTAGCGGAGTACGACGACTGCTCGTTCTCGGCGGCTCAGGCCGTCCAGGGCAGCCCGGACCGCGACCCGGCGGTTGACGCCGCCGCTCGGGTCGGTTTCCGCGTCCAGGAACAGGTCGAGTTCGGCCGCGTCGCCGCTCGGGCGCTCTCGCCACGGGCGGCGGCGGAGCCACGAGAGGTGCTGGTTGACGACGGCCTGGCGGACGTACCCGAACGGGTCTGCCATCTCGATCCGGTCCCAGCGCAGGTACGCCTTCTCGAGCGCGGTCTGTACCAGGTCCTCCGCGAGGCCGGCGTCGCCGCAGAGCATCCGCGCGAAGTGCACCAACCGCGCGGATCTGGCCAGCACGAATGCCGTGAAGTCGTCGTCACGACTCCCCGTTGCCGCCATGCGCACTCCGTCCTGCCGTCCTCATCTCACAGGACGCTGGGCAGGAGCCAAAGGTTCTGTCTGTCCGGAGAATTGCGTCAGATGGTGCAGCGGGACGGTGTCGGCGGCCAGCCGGACCCGGTTGCGGCCGGCGGCCTTGGCGGCATACATGGCGCGGTCGGCGCGCAGCAGCAGGTCGTCGACGGTCGAGCCGTCGGTCGGGTACACCGCGACGCCGATGCTGACGGTCAGCTGGAACGTGTCCGGATCCAGGTCCGGATCGTCGAGTACGCCGGCGCACATCGCGGCGAGCGGGCTGTTCGCGACCGCGTTGCGGAGCCGGTCCGCGGTCACGGTGGCCTCGTCGATCCCGGTGTCCGGGAGCGCGATCACGAACTCCTCGCCGCCGAACCGGCCGATCACGTCCTTCGCGCGGATCGCGCTGCGCAGGATCGTCGCGACCGCCCGGAGCGCCTCGTCGCCGACGAGGTGGCCGTGGCGGTCGTTGACGTGCTTGAAGTGGTCGATGTCGATCAGCAGGACGGCCATCGGCTCGTGCTGATTGCGCGAAGTGCGGAGCATCTGCTCGGTGCGGCGGCGCCACCAGTCGACGCGGGACAGGCTGGTCTTCGGGTCGGTCTGCGCCTCGGTCTCCAGCTGGCCGAGGAGCAGGGCACGCTGGGCGGTCAGCGTGATCGGGATCGCGACGAACGCGAACCACGGCGTCACCAGGCAGGCCGCGGCGAGCAGGCAGCCGAGGGTGGCCGCGGTGGCGTCGGTGCACAGGTCGTCGAGCCCGCCGACCGTCTCGCGGCGGTTGCTGCCCGGGATGATCAAGGAGATCGCGAGGCCGCACAGCAGGGTGTCGGTGACGACGTACGCGAACGCGCCGGCCGCCATCGAGATGACCAGGCCGAGGTCGCCGCCGCCGGTCAGCTGCCGGGCCGAGACGAACACGGCGTGCGCGGCGCCGACCGCGAGGACACACACCGCGGTCGAGAAGGCCCAGCGATACGGGATGCACTTGCCGGCGCGGATCCGCCACCAGATGCGGAGCAGTACGACGACCAGGATCGCCAGCGCCGGGTGCAGGACGACGGCCGCGGCGATCATCCACGCCGGGGCGAGGTCCTTGTGCAGGGCACCGCCGCGGCGGCGACGGCTCTCCACCCGGCGCGCGCCCTCGACCGCGATCAGCGCGGAGACGGTGAGCGCGAGCACGACGTCCAGGCCGCGCCAGCTCGGGCGGTCGGCGAACGCGTGCACGCCGTACGCGATCGCGCCGAGGTCGATGAGCACGACGAGCAGGAACGCCGGGACCGTCAGGGTCCAGAGCGCCCAGGACCGGATCGCCTGCCTACTCTGTGCAACCATCACCTCACACGGTACGACGAGTGGCCGCTCAGGCCCAATCGCTCGCGGCGCGGCTGTGGATGACGAGTTGAGAACGATCGTCGATCCTTCAGTATTCATTCGTTTGATCAACAATCAAACGGAGGTTTTCCCTTGCACGACAGGAAAAACAACACAAATACCCGCGAAGCCGAGCCCCACACCAGGCGAAGGTGAGGTGCCGGGCGGTGGAGGCCCAGCCCGGATCACCCGCCCGGCGGGGCGGACGCTTGCGTCCACCCCGGTGGAACCCGCGGGGGTGGGGTCAGCGTTTGCGGGCGGCGCCGAAGAGGCCTCGGACTATTTCTCGGCCGGCGGAGCGGGCGAACTGTTTGAAGGCGGTGGAGCCGATCACCTGTTCGACCATCGACTTCTCCTGCTTCTGGGCGCGCGGCCGCGGCGCCTCCGGCTCCTTCGCCTGGTCCTGCTTCTCGGCCTCGGCCTGGGCGGCGCCGGCCTGGACCTTCGCGGCGAGGATCTCGTACGCCGACTCGCGGTCGACGGTCTCGGAGTACTTCGCGTTGTTCGGGGACGCCTGCACCGTGGCCGTCATCTGGTCCGCCGACGCGGGCGCCATCAGCGACTGCGGCGCCCGCAGCCGGGTCCACGCGACGGGGGTCGGCGCGCCGGACTCGTTCATCACGGTCACGATCGCCTCGCCGATGCCGAGCTGGGTGAGCACCTCGCCCAGGTCGTACGACGAGCTCGGGAACGTCGACACGGTCGCCTTCAGCGCCTTCGCGTCGTTCGGCGTGTGCGCCCGCAGCTGGTGCTGCACCCGGGAACCGAGCTGCGCGAGCACCGCGTCCGGCACGTCCTTCGGGGTCTGCGTCACGAAGAACACGCCGACACCCTTCGACCGGATCAGCCGGACGGTCTGCGCGATCGAGTCCAGGAACGCCTTGGACGCGTCGTTGAACAGCAGGTGTGCCTCGTCGAAGAAGAACACCAGCTTCGGCTTGTCCACGTCCCCGACCTCGGGCAGGTCGTGGAACAGGTCCGCGAGCAGCCACATCAGGAAGGTGGAGAACAGCGCCGGCCGGTCCTGCAGGTTCGGCAGTTCGAGCAGCGAGATGAGGCCCTTGCCGTCGCGCTGCTGCAGCAGGTCCGCGGTCTCGAACTCCGGCTCGCCGAAGAACGCCTCGGCGCCCTGGTCGGCGAACCCGATCAGCGCCCGCAGGATCACGCCCGCAGTGGCCGCGGACAGCCCGCCGAGCTCCTTCAGGTCCTCTTTCCCCTCGTCCGAGGTGAGGTGCTGGATGACCGACCGCAGGTCCTTCAGGTCGAGCAGCGTCAGCCCGGCCTTGTCGGCGTAGTGGAAGATCAGCCCGAGCGACGACTCCTGAACGTCGTTCAGCCCGAGCACCTTGGACAGCAGCACCGGCCCGAATGACGTGATCGTCGCGCGGATCGGGATCCCGGTCCCCTGCCCGCCGAGCGCGTAGAACTCGGTCGGGAAACCGCTCGCGGTCCACTCCTGGCCGATCGCCTTGGTCCGGGCCAGCAGCTTGTCGCCGCCGGCGCCGGGCTGCGAGATCCCGGACAGGTCACCCTTGACGTCGGCCGCGAACACCGCGACACCGTTCGCGGACAGCTGCTCGGCCATCAGTTGGAGGGTCTTCGTCTTACCGGTACCGGTGGCGCCCGCGACCAGGCCGTGCCGGTTCATCATCCCGAGCGGGATCCGGACCGCCGCCTCCGGTTTCGGCTCGCCGTCGACCAGCAGCGCACCCAGTTCGAGGGCCGCTCCCTCGAACGCGTATCCCTGCTTGACGGTCTCGACGACGTCGGCTTTCTCGGCCATCTCAGCGTGCCTTTCCCCGGTTGACGGAAATAACCCGCTCGAATGCTAGTCCTCCGATGTCAGCCCGGCACGGTCCCACGCGTCGGCCCGGCCCGAACGGCCGGATCCGCGCCACGTTGCCTCAGGCATCGCTGTCCAGGGGTGACGCCGTACTCCTCCAAAAGGTTGAAAAACGGCTCCGGACTGTTCCGGTGACATTCATGACCTCCTCGCGGGACCTGATCCCCGGCTAGACTCCGGGAGGTGATCTTCAAGCGCGTCGGGGACGATCGGCCGTACCCGGACCACGGGCTGCGGCCCAAGGACTGGTCCGCCCTGCCTCCACGGCAGGTACGGCTGGACGAACTCGTCACGACCAAGGGCACCCTGGACCTGACCGCGCTGCTGGACGAGGACTCGACTTTCTACGGCGACCTGTTCGCACATGTCGTGGAGTGGAAGGGCGACATGTATCTCGAGGACGGCCTGCACCGCGCGCTGCGTGCCGCGCTGCAGCAGCGTCAGGTCCTCCATGCACGGGTACTGGTAGTGGACTGACCAATGGCTGCCGCTCACGGGGGGTGGAGCAAATGACAGCGATCCATCCGCAACCGAGACCGCACTCGCGGATCCGGTGGCGTACGCCGATCACGATGGTGATCCTGCTCGTCATACTGGCCGGTGGCGGCTGGTGGGGCTGGAAGTCGCTGATGAGTTCCAGCGCCGATCCGACCTGCACCGAGCAGACGCTCACCAACAACCGGCTGCTGCCCAAGCAGGTCGTGCTGAACGTGTACAACGGCGGCGCCCGCGCGGGTTCGGCCGGCCGGGTCGCGGACGCGCTGAAGAAGCGCGGGTTCAACATCGACAAGATCGCGAACGAGCCGAAGGGCGACAAGACCGCGGTGGTGGCGCTCCGCGGTGCCACCGCGACGGCGCCCGAGATGCTGCTGGTCGCCGGTCAGCTCAACCAGAAGGCCGAGATGATCGCCGACGGCCGCACCGACCATTCGGTCGACCTGGTGATCGGTGCCGGCTTCGGCTCCGTGAAGCTCAAGGGCATCCCGTCCGTCGCGGTCAAGGCCGGTACGACGGTGTGCCTCCCGGTCGTCCGCACCCCGCAGCCGATCCCCTCGGGCCAGAACCCGAACTAATGCTGTTCGCGGCCGCGTTCGCCGAACCAGCCGGCCAGGCGGCCGGCCCGGGAGACGGCGCGGAGGCGGCGTACGGCCTGTTCGCGGACCGGGCTCGGGGTGACGATCAGCAGCGAGTCGGCGGCCCGCAGCACGGTACGGCGGTCCGGGACGAACGCCTGGTCGCCGCGGATCACCAGCGAGACCGACACGCCCGGCGGGAGCCGTAGTTCGCCGATCTCGACACCGGCCAGCCGGGACTCGCTCGGAACGTGGACCTGCAGCATGTCCGCGCCGAGCGACTCCAGCGGCGCGACGTCGATGTCCACCTCGTGGGCCGCGTTCTCGTCGAGGACGCCCAGCCGCTTCGCCAGCCACGGCAGCGACGGCCCCTGGAGCAGCGTGAACAGCAGCACCAGGACGAACACCACGTTGAAGATCCGGTCCGCGTGCGGCACGCCCTCCGAGAGCGGGATCGTCGCCAGCACGATCGGTACCGCGCCGCGCAGCCCGGCCCAGGAGATGAACGTCCGCTCCGCCCACGGCAACCGGAACGGCGCCGCCGAGATCGCCACCGACGCGAACCGGCCGACCACCGTCACCGCGACTCCGATCACGAGCGCCAGCAGTACGTCGTTCAACTTGAACTGTGCGGGCGACGCAAGCAGCCCGAGCATCACGAACAGCCCGATCTGCGCCAGCCAGGCGATCCCGTCGACGAACGACCGGGTCGCCATCCGGTGCGGCAACTCGGCCCGCCCGAGCACCAGCGACGTCACGTACACGGCGGCGAATCCGGACACGTGCAGCAGGACGGAGCCCCCGGCGTACGAGATGAACGCCACCGCGAGCACCGCGACCGGGTAGAGGCCGGCCGACCCGAGCGCCATCCGGCGGATCAGGCGGACGGCCACCCAGCCGACCGCCAGCCCGAAGAGCGCTCCCACGACCAGCTCGTACAGAACCAGGCCCGAGAACGCCAGCAGGCCCTTCTCGCCCACCTCGCCGGTGCTGACGAGTGTGACCAGCAACACGGTCGGAGCGTCGTTCAGGCCGGACTCCGCCTCCAGCGCCCCGCGCAGTCGCGGCCGGATCGGCACCCGTCTGAGCACCGAGAACACGGCCGCCGCGTCCGTCGGCGACGTCACCGCGCCGAGCAGTACGGACAGCTGCCAGCTCAGCCCGAGCACGAAATGCGCCACGCCCGCGACCACGGCGACGCTGACCGCGACCCCGACCGTTGCCAGCACCAGCCCGAGCGGCATCACCGGCCGTACTTCGTTCCACCGGGTGGTCAGGCCGCCCTCGGTGAGGATCACGACCAGCGCCGCGAACCCGAGCGCGTGCGCGAGCTGCGCGTTCTCGAAATGGATGTGCCCCGGGCCCGACTCGCCGAGCAGCAGCCCCATGCCGAGGTAGATCAGCAGCGACGGGAGCCCGATCCGGGCGGACAGCCGAACCGCGACCACGGCCACCAGCAGGACAGCCGCGCTCCCGAGAAGGATCCGGTCGAGCTCAGCTACGTCCATGGGGGGCCTCTCGTCGAGCGTCGGGTCCCGAGTCAGGTCCAGAGAGACGAAAACCCTGACGCATCACACAGCATCAGGGTCTCCGGCTATCTGCCGCCCGAAGGCGGTTGGCGGTGGCGGAGGGAACCGTCGCAGGCTCCTCCCAAATCCCACAGCACTTGATATTTGCTCAGATGGTCCCACACTCCGTGCGGGACCATCTGAGCAAATGGCGGTGGCGGAGGGATTTGAACCCTCGGACGGGGGTTGCCCGTCACGCGCTTTCGAGGCGCGCTCCTTCGGCCGCTCGGACACGCCACCGCCGAGGACAATATCAAGGTCTGTGGCCGATGAAGAAATCGCGTAGCCGGGCACCCGCCACGTCGGCCATCACACCGCCCACCACTTCGGGCCGATGGTTCAGCCGGCGGTCCCGTACGACGTCCCACAACGACCCCACCGCGCCGGCCTTCTCGTCGTACGCCGCGAAGATCAGCCGCTCCAGCCGCGACAGCACGATCGCCCCCGCGCACATCGTGCACGGCTCCAGCGTCACGACCAGCGTGCAGCCGGTCAGCCGCCATTCGCCGACGTGCCGGGCCGCCGCGCGGATCGCGAGTACCTCGGCGTGCGCGGTCGGGTCGCCGGTCGCCTCGCGTTCGTTGTGCCCGCGGCCGATGATCTCGCCGTCCTCGGTCACCACCAACGCACCGATCGGTACGTCGGGCAACGCCCGCTCGCCCTCCTCGAGCGCGAGCGCCATCAACCGCGACCACTCCCGGCGCAGCAGCGGGCTAGCCAACGGCCTCGACCGCGTCGTGGAACTGGCTGCCGAACCCGAGCTCCTCGGCGATCTCCTCGAGCATCTCCTCCGGGTAGAGGTCGACGTCGTCGCAGAGCGCGCCGAGGTCCATCGCGGTCATCCCCAGGTCGGCGATGATCGCCAGGTCACCGGCCGGTACCTGCTCGTCGTCGTCATCGGCGAGCGGGATGTCCAGCTCGTCGACGATCTGCCGGGCCAACGGCCACTCGGTCGCGGCGGTGACGTCGGAGATCAGCAGCCGGGCGCGCCCGCCCTGGACCCGGACCAGTACGAAGAAGTCCTCGTCGACCGAGACCAGCCCGAGCACCCCCGCGTCGCCGGGGAACCGGCGCAGCGCGGAGACGAGCGTGGCCAGGTCCAGCTCACCGCGCAGGACCAGCGGAGTGACGGTCCAATGCCCGTCCTCGGTGTAGGCAGCGACCGCGAAATCCAGGTCCGTAGCCGTATCAGACACGTCATCATGGTCGCAGAGTCGCGGGGGTTGTGGGGGGTTGCGGACGCCCAGGCCATCACAATTGCGTCTCGTCGGCCGACCTCCGCCTGCGCCGGCCGGGGCGGCGGGATTGTGATGGGCCGGCGGTCCGCTCAATGGTGGTACGTCGCCCAGCGCATCGCCTCGCGCAGCTGCCGGGCCCGGGCGCGCCGGGGTGCGATCCGGTCGCGCAGCGCCCGCGCCTCCTCGCGCTCCCGGAGGAACGCCGCACGGCGCCGCAGACGGTCGAGCTGCTCGGGCGTCTTCTCGGTCATCGGCTCACTCCCTGGAGGGCGACAGGGCAGAATCCAATGCAGTTTCCAGTCTGACAGCGGGCGCGCTTTCCCGCTCCGAATCGCCGACGGTACCGTTCGACGTTATGCAGATCCTCGTCGTGGACCACCCGCTCGTCGCCCACAAGCTCACCGCGCTGCGCGACGAGCAGACGGACTCACCCACGTTCCGCCGGCTGACCGAGGAACTCGTCACGCTGCTCGCCTACGAGGCGACCCGGGACGTGCGCACCGGTCCGGTCACCGTCCGCACGCCCGTCGCGGAGGCGCAGGGCGTGAAGCTCGCCGCCCCGAAGCCGCTGGTGGTGCCGATCCTGCGCGCCGGTCTCGGCATGCTCGAAGGCATGACCCGGCTGCTCCCGACCGCCGAGGTCGGCTTCCTCGGCATGGTCCGCAACGAGCAGACCCTGACCGCGTCGACGTACGCCGAACGCCTCCCCGAGGACCTGTCCGGCCGCCAGTGCTACGTCCTGGACCCGATGCTCGCCACCGGCGGCACGCTCGCCGCGGCCATCCAGTTCCTCGTGGACCGCGGCGCCGACCACATCACCGCCATCTGCCTCCTCGCCGCCCCCGAAGGCGTCGAACGAGTCGAACGCGAACTCACCCACCTCGACGTCCCGTGCAACCTGGTCATCGCCGGCATGGACTCCCACCTGAACGACAAGGGCTACATCGTCCCCGGCCTCGGCGACGCCGGCGACCGCTTGTACGGCGTAGCGCAGTAGTTCAGACCAAGGTGTCGCGGTAGAAGAGGTTTGCTCGGCGGTCGCCCGTGACGCCGGAGGCGAAGCCGAAGCACAGGCGAGGGCCGCTCGGCAGCTGTTGTACGCCGATGCCCTCGGCCTCCCGGTAGACCAGGTCGGCGCCGTCGAGGACCTGCGCGGACTCGACGATCTCACCGCGGTTGATGTCGTACGTCCACAGCTTCGACGTACTGCTGTTCGCCTCCCCCTCCCAGAGATACACATACGACCCGTACAGCACCCACCCCTGGAAGTCGATCCCGTCAGTCATCGCGGGCTGCTTGAACGACGCAAGCACCTGCGAGAAGTTGCCGGCCCGCGCCGCGGCCAGCGAGTACACGGTGATGTGAAACCCGTCCGCCCGCGTGTGCCGGATCCCGATCCGCCCGTGCTCCTGATCCACCGACGGCGTGAACAACGCGCCGTCCGCAACGGGCTTCCAACTCCGCAGCCCAGGCGAGTCCTTCGTCAACGTCGCCCCGTCCTGCCACCGGAACCGCGCGATCTGCCGCCCCCGCGCGTTCGTGGTGTCGACATCGGTCTCGGTCCACAGGTACGTCGTACGCCCCACGCTCTCGGCCCCGATCGACACCGCGTGCCCGAAGCCGCTCAGGTACATATGCCCGACGACATCACCCGCCGGCGTGAGCTGCGTCAACGTCAGATCCCCACTGTCGGCAGGCGACCCGGCGCGCAGCTGCCCCGCGAACAACCGCTGATTCCGGTTGTCGAAGGCAATCGACCGCATCACGGTCACATCCGCCAACGGCTTGCCCCGAAACACCTCACCCCCCGGCCCGTCCAGCACAAACCGCCGCGACCCCGGCACCCCGACCGCCGCAGCCGGCTGACCCACCACCCCACCAACCGCGATCGCACCGACACCAGCAAGCAACCCACGCCGCGAGAGTTTCTCCATGCCGCCAGACCGTAAGCGATCTACCGCGAACTGTCACCACTTCGCACGATAATTGCTGTGAAAATCTCATTCCATGATGTTAAGAGCTCGCCGGGATGTCGGCTGACTCGAGGGAGACGAGTTGGTCGGGGGTGGGGGCGGTCAGTTCGGAGAGGCGGTGGGCCTGGCGTTCGGTCATGGCCTGGAAGATTTGGCGGGCGGAGCGGCCGTTGCCGAAGCCTTCGCCGCGGGGCAGGCGTTCGAAGAGGTCGGTGAGGGCGGTGCGGGCGTCGGGGGTGACCTCGTACTGGTGGCCGCGGGCCTGGTGTTCGACGATCGCGACGAGTTCGGCCGCCGTGTAGTCCTCGAACATCAGGGTGCGGGTGAAGCGGGAGGACAGGCCGGGGTTGGAGCCGATGAAGCGGCCCATGTCGTTGACGTAGCCGGCCACGATGACGACGAGGTCGTCGCGGTGGTCTTCCATCAGTTTCACCAGCGTGGCAATGGCTTCCGCGCCGAAGTCGTTGCCGATGCCAACGGGTGACAGCGAGTACGCCTCGTCGATGAACAGCACGCCGCCGAGCGCCTGGTTCACGGCCGCGGTGGTCTTCGGCCCGGTGTGGCCGACGTACTCGCCGACGAGTGCGGTGCGGTCGACCTCGACCAGGTGGCCCTTCCGGAGCAGGCCGAGGGCCTTGAGCACGCGCCCGTACACCCGGGCGACCGTCGTCTTGCCGGTACCGGGGTTGCCCGCGAACACCAGGTGCCGCGACAGCGGTGGCGCCGGCAGCCCGGCCTCCTGCCGCATCCGAACCGTCTGCATGAGCTTCACCATCGACTGAACGTCGCGCTTCACCCGGTCCAGGCCGACCTGCTCGTCGAGCTCCGCGAGCACGTCCTCCAGCGTCTCGTCGTCCGGCGGCATGCTCTCGTCGAGCCCCGCGACGGTCGCTACGACCGCCGGTGCACTCGCGGCGACGGCCGGCGTCGGGGCGACCATCGGTACGCCGTCCACCGTGCAGTCCTCGAACGTCGGCCGCGCGCCGTCCTCCTGCCCGACCGCGTCCACGCAGTCCCGGATCCGCAGGTGCTGGAACACCGGCGCCGCCGCCTTGCTGAGATGCAGCGCCGGGTACTTCGTCCCGTTCACGTCGCAGTCGGCGTACTTCCCGGCCGCCCGCTCCGCGAGGTAGATCCCGTTCTTCGCGACCCCGGCGACCCGCAACCCCCGCACCGTCGGCGACGCCGACGCCCAGACGACGAGCCCGGACCCACCGCAGTCCTCGATCGCGGACCCGGAGACCTCGGCCGCCGCGCCGGTCCCGACGACGATCCCGGCCGCCTTCGACCCGCTCACCCGGACCGCGTCGACCGTCGACAGCCCGGCGCCGGCCAACTCGATCGCGGTGCCGCCCGTCCCGCTCACCGACGACCCGCGCAGCCCGGTCGCCGCGCTCGACTCCAGGTGTACGCCGGTGCCGCCGCCGCTGACCCGGCAGTCCGCAGCCTCCAGGGTCGCCCCGTCGACAACCGACAACCCGGTCAGCCCGACGTCGGTGATCCCGCAGCGCGTCAGCTCGACCCGCGACGACGCGGTCGCGTGGACGCCGTGCTCGGCCCCCTCGCGCACCGTGCAGTCCGTCAGCCGCGCCACCGCCGCACCGGTCAGGTGAACGGCGCTGTACACGGACCGGTCGAACCGGCTGCCCGTGACCGTCGCGGTCGCGGAATCCGAGACCAGCAATGCGTTCGCGCCCGCGTCCGCGACCGTGCAGTCCGACGCCGTCAGGTCCGCCTGGTCCTGCGCGACCAGGCCGCTGGCCCGCGCGTTCCGCACGCGGCAGTCGGTCAGCTGCACCTTCGCCGTACCGGCCGCGTGGACCCCCGGCCCGCCGGCCTGGTCGATCCGTACGTCGGTCAGCGCCGCCGTCGACCCGTCCTCCAGCAGTACGCCGGTCATCCCGGTCTGCCGGACGACGCCGTCGGTGGCCTCCAGGCGGCTCGCCCCGCGCAGCCGGAACCCGTACCCGGAGGTCGCGGTCAGCCGCAGCCGGGAGGCCTCCAGAAACGCGTTGCCGGACAGCACCACGCCGATCCCGTCGATGGTGTCGACGACCGAGTCCTCGACCTTCGCCCGGACCCGGCCGGACAGGTGCAGCGCCGCGAGCCGGCCCTTCTCGATCCGGGACCCGCGCAGCATCAGCGTGGTCACGCCGTACCCGGTGAGGTCCGAGGACCCGGCGGACTCGTTGCCGCGGGCATGGATCCGGCCGCCGGTGACCGTACAGTCGTCGAGCAGCAGCCCGGCGCCGGGCGCCACCCCGACGGCCGGTACGTCGCCGCCCGCGGACCGGATCACCAGCCCGCGCAGCGAACACTCCAGCCCTTCGGCGATCACGGCCGGCTCCCCCGGTACGCCGACCAGCTCGACGGTGCCCTCGGCAACGATCGCGACCGAGCGGTCCAGCCGGAGCGGCTCGGCGTACTCCCCGGCGCCGACCACGATCACGTCGCCGGGCGCCGCGGCCCGCAACGCGTCGGTGATCCGGCGGTAGCCGCCCCGGCCGCGCGGGGTCACGTAGCGGTTCGTCACAGTGTCCCTCCAAGAGCCGGCGGAACTTGATACCACACCGGGTTGATCGACGCCCGGATCGCCGGGGTCAGGAAGGCCCCGCCGATCCCCTTCTCGAACAACCGGAACGGCATCGTCAGCACGATCTCCGCGAGTCCACCCTTCTGGTAGAACCGGCCGACCGCGAAGTTCCCGCCGAGCAGTTTGGCCAAGCCGGCGCTGTTCGCGATCGCGTATCCGGTCAGGACCGCGATCCCGCCTTCGCCGACCGCCTGCCAGCCGGACAGCTTGACCGTCTTGCCGTCGGCGTTCGGGACGCCGAAGATCGCCGCGTTCATGGCGCCGTTCACGAAGCCGGTGATCGGCAGCAACAGCATGTTCAGGCTGTAGTCGAACGTGCCACCGCGCCAGCGGATCGGGCTGGTGTTGCCGGCCCACTCCACACCCCAGGTGGCGTCGTTGTTGTTCGGCCGCTTGGTGACGAACTTGCCGCCGTCGACGTTGCCCATGCTCTGCTTCAGGTTCCGCAGCGAGCCGCCGAGCTTGGTCTCGGTGAGCGCCGCGCCGGCCACCGACTTCAGCGTCGCGCCGACGGCCGCGTTCATCAGCGCCTTCAACGCGTCGTTCCCGGTGAACGGCTTGTTCTGCGCCTCCGCGACGATGCCCGCGATCATCAGGCTGGCCGCGTAGTCCAGGAAGAACTCGGTACCGACCTGCAGCAGCACCTTCTGGGTGAGCAGCCGCGAGAACGGCGTGTAGTTCGCCTCCCGGAACACGTTCCCGCCTGGCGTCAGCGTCGTGTCGGCCAGCGTCCAGTCGGACTGCATCAACCACGGCTGCCGCTGCGCGTCGCCGATCCGGGTGTTCCAGCCGCGGTACTCCGTCATCGCGCCGCGGAAGTCGAACTCGTTGCCGGTCAGCGTCAGCTTGCCGTCCCGCATCTCGAACACGAGCCCGTTGTCGGACCGCTCCCCGATCACCGTGCCGTGCTCGTCGTACAGCTTCCACTGGCCGTGGATCTTGTCGGTCTCGAGGTAGTTGTCGCCGGATTTCACCCGCTCCCGGACGACCTTGTCGACGTCGAACTCCTTCCACTGCCGCAGGTCGGTCTGCCCGTTGTCCAGCGTGTACTCGCGGACCCGGACCGGCCGCCCGTCGCCGATGTGCGTCGGCGTCTCGCGGACGAGCTGCGGCGGGACCTGCCCGTTCTGCGGCAGGCTGTCCCGGAAGTGCTGCGAACCGGCCGTCCAGTTCCCCTGCCAGTTGCCGTGGGCATCGAGCCACTGCCGGTCCAGCCGGGTGCTGCCGACGACCTCCTGGCCGGTCTTGTCGAACTCCGCGACCTTCCAGTGGTTGCCGTCCTGCCACGCCTCGACGAAGCGCCGCTCGTCCAGCATGTGCCGGTCTCGGACCAGGTCGTCGCCGTGGAAGTCGCGGAACGAGTTGTCCCAGCTGATCCCTTCGTCCGACGAGCCCTTGAAGTGGAACCGGTCGCCCTCCCGGCCGGGGATCGGTACACCGTTGTGGTCGAGCTCCTGCCAACGCCAGCGCTCGGAGTCGGCGGCCCCGTTGGCGACGACGTACCGGTGGTTCCCGCCGACCGGCGCCGGGGTCTGGTGGGAGCTGCCGACCAGATTGCCGTGGGCGTCCCGCTGGACCCAGATGTTGCGGTCGGCCGGCCGCTGGTACTCGCGGACCACGCCGCCCGGCCTGCTCTCCCGGACGACGGTCCAGCCCTGGAGACCGTCGACCTCGGCGACGTCCCGCCAGCCGTTGTTGTTGTCGAAGACCCGCCAGCCGTTCAGGTCGCCTGCGGTCCACGGGGTCGTCGAGGTCGGATGCGCGGTGCCCGGCGCGGTCGCCTGGTCGCCGACCTTCAGCTCGGTCCCGTCGTGCAGCTTGCCCTTCGAGCGGACGAACTCGCCGTTCAGGTTCACGTCGACGATCGACTCGTCGGTCCCGACGTACCGGATGCCGCGTTCGCCGGTGATGCCGTCGCCGGAGGTGTTCCAGCGGAAGATCTGGAACCGGTTGTCGCCGGAGATGTGCGCGACGCTGCCGGTGGTCGGCGGGTTGTCGAGGAAGTTCTTCCGGACCCACACCGGCGGGCGCTGGTCGCCCTGACGGACGGTCTTCAGCAGCGCGCCGCTGTCCAGCAGCTCGCCCTTGCCGACCGACTTCAGCTGCGGCGACTGCACCTCGAACTCGCCCGACCGGGTCGGGTGGCCGTCGCCGGCGGTGAGCTTGAATTCCTGGTACTGCCGGGCGGTGTCCGGGCCGTGCCAGGTGCCCCACTTCTGCTGGGCGACCCGGGTGACCTCGTTGCCGTTCTCCAGCACCTTGACGCTGTCGGTCCAGCCCTCGCCGATCGCCTCCAGCGTCCGGTTGCCCTCGGCAACGTGGACGCCGTTCGCGTCGTAGCGGTGCCAGGTCCAGTTCCGGCCGTCCTTGATCGCCAGCACGTGGCCGGTGATCTCCTTGTCCGCCTTGCCCAGCGGCGTCGGCTGCTCGGCGATCGGGTTCGCGTACTTCTGCAGGCCCTGCTGGTAGTCGCGCACCGCGTTGCCGTGGTGGTCGTAGTCGCGCCACGCCGATCCGCCGGTGCTGAAGTGCCGCTTGCCCCAGTTCGTCAGCGCGCCGTTCGCGTCGTACGTCGCCCACGTCGTGCGGCGGTCGAAGTACCCGTAGCCGAGGGTGTCGGTCTTACGGAACGTGTCCAGGACCGTGCCGTCCGGCAGCCAGCGGCGTTCGAAGACCTCGACCTGTTTCGCGGTCGTGCTCTGCAGCCGGATCCGGCCGTTGTCCAGGCCGACGATGTCGACGGTGCCGTGCTGGAAGTTGCCGGTGCCGTCGAGGTTCGCGGTGTCCACCCGGCGCCAGGTGTTGTCGGTGCGGTTCACGACGTACGTGAACTCGGTCGGGCGGCCGTTGCGGACCACCGGGAAGCCCTGCTCGGTCAGGTGGCCGTCGCGGGAGAACACGTGGAACTCGCCGTTCCGTGGGCTGCCCGGGACATTGACCTCCAGCCGTACGCCGCCGTGCTGGTCGATCGTGACCCGGTGCGGGGTCGGGACCGGGGCGCCGGCGCGGTCGGTCAGCGTGACCACGCCGTTCTGGTCGCGGGTGACTCGGGTGGTGCCGATGCCGAGGCCGTGCCCGTCGAGGTCGGTGACCTCCCGCAGTACGCCGCCCTGCAGGTCGAAGACGTCGTGCCCGCCGGCCCGGGTGACCGTGATCTCGCCGGCCGCGCCGTTGAAGGTGACCGTGCGGCCTGGGATCGGCTGGTAGTTGGCGTCCAGACGTTGCGCGCCGGTCGGGGTGATCTCCAGGAAACCGTGTTCGCCGGGCAGGTTGACGGCGTGTCCGTCCGCCTGGAACCCGCCGTCCGGGTCGTACGCGCGGTAGTTGCCACCGTCAACGACCCGGTAGCCGCCGCCCTGGATGTGCTCGACGGTCCGGCCGGCGCCGACCGGGTCGTGCAGCGTCAGGCGGTTGTTGACGTCGTGGATGACGACCTGCTGGTTGCCGAGCGGGATCTGCCGATCGAGGTAGCCGCCCGCGTCGTCGAAGGTACGCGCGATCCCGTTCGCCTCGGTGACCCGGAAACCGCCGCCGTCGAGGGCCGTAACCCGGCCGGGAAGTTGCGCGCCGGCGTTGTCGACGAGTATCGGATCCATGCCGTGGGCCCGATACAGGAAGGTCTGGCCGGCGTACGCCGGATCCGCGACCTGGAGTCCGGTCCCACGGTGGATGCCGGACCGGTCGAACCACCGGACATCCCGGAAAGCGTTGTCGGAAACCCGGAAATTCCCGTTTCCGAGGCGCTCCACCTGTGCGGTCGGAACCGCCGTACCGTGCACGTCGGTCACGTGGATCCCGCCGGCACCGTTCGGCTCGGTGAAGAGGTTCGCGTGCGGGTCGAACGGGTCCCGGAGTACGACGCCGTCGCCGACGTGGCCGCCGTCCGCGCCGTACCGGGCCACCTGTCCGTGCGGACCGACCGTCCGGAATCCGCCGTCCGGCAACTGGTGCACATGGGTGTTCGGGATCGGTGTGCCGTGCTGGTCGACCAGCCTGGTCCCGCCGGGGAGGTTCTCGGTGAACCGCGTGCCCTGCGGGTGATTCAGCCGGATGCCGTCGCCGCGCAGTACGCCGTTGCCGTCGTACAGCTGGGTGCGACCGTCCGGGCCGGTGAGCCGGAAACCGTTGTCGCCGAAGTCGTCGAGCGTGAGGTTGTGCGCGTTCGGGCCGGTGACGTGCGGCGTGCCGCCCTCCGGCCGGATCACCACGTGCTGGTCGAACGCGCCACCCAGCGCGTGCTGCTGGACCGGCGGCAGCTGCACGGTCCTGACGATCACCGGTTCCTGGCCGCCCAGGACCTGGTCCCACGCCTGCGGGTACTTCGTCATCATCCACTCGGCCTTCTGCTGGACCGTGGACATGGTGACGATGCGCTGGTCGGTCTTGGTCGCATGGTCCGGGAACTTCTCCCGGAACCATCCGGCGAAGTCGCCCCGGTTGTCGGTGTGGCCGACGGCGCCGTTGATGTGCTGGACCGCCGCGCGGCGGCCCGGGCCGAGATCGGCCAGCAGATCGGTGATCGAGGCGGTCGGCAGCTTCTGCGTCGGGACCAGGTGCTTCAGTCCGTCCGGTACGGTGCGGAACTCGAACAGCAGGGCCTTCTCGCCGCCGATCACCGCGTCGTTGATGCCGTGACCGGCGACCTCGCCGCCGCCCAGGATGTACAGCTTCGACTCGCGCCAGATCGTGCCGTCGCCGATCTCCGGCATCTCCCGGAGCAGCTTCAGCGTCGCCGCCTTGTCCACGTCGGACAGGCCCTCGAGGACGATGTTCGGCCGGGTGCGGGGCAGCACCGCCCAGTCGTTCTTCACCACCGGGTCGGTGAGGCTGTGGAACGGCGACGCCCCCGGGTGGGCGCCGATCGGGATGCCGTGCTTGTCGACCTGCTTCGCGGTGAAGCTGATGATCGACTTCAGGTAGGTGTACGCCGACGCGACCGCCTCGGGGTTGTCCAGGGCGGCGTGGTCGAGGTTGCGGACGGCGTCGTCGGTACGGAACCCGTCGTGGTACCAGGGGTTCTGGCGGAGCAGCTTCAACTCGTCGGTGGTGGCGAACTCGGTGGCCTTCACGCCGACGGTCAGCTGCTGGCCGCCGAGCGGCATCGTGACCGAGCCGAGGTCGTCGAGCTGCATCCCGCTGCCGCCGCCGATCACGTGCCTGCCGTTCGTGATCTCCAGGCGGAAGCGTCCGTCCGGGCTGGTGATCGACTCCATCGCCTGGTGGTTGGCGGTGTTCAGACGACCCTTGAAGGTGTCGAGCAGGAACTGGGTGGCGTCGTCGCGCAGCGCGATCCCCGCCTGGTCGCCGACACGGGACGGGTAGTTGACGAGCTCGACGGTGTGCGTCGTCCAGTTGCCGCCGCGGGCCGCGGGCAGGTCGCCCGGGTTGCGGTAGATCCCGTTGCTCATGTCCTTGGTGACCATCACCAGCGACTCGTCGGTCTCCACGTTCTTCACGAACGCGAACACCCGGTGCGACCCCTCCGGCATCGCGACCACGAACCCGCCGAGCTCGCTCTCGGTCCCGAACGACGCGCTGTCGAACTTCTTCCCGAACTCCGGAGCCACCACCCGCTGCGGCCGCGGCACCGGCGTCCCATGCCCCGCTCCCGGCGGCACCGGCGCATGCCCAGCAGCCACAGGCGGCGGAGGCGGCACCAAGTGCCCGGCCAGAGGCGGCGGGGGCGGTACGAGATGCCCGGCACCAGGAGGCGGCGGCACCATGTGCCCCGCCAACGGCGGAGGCGGTGGCGGTGGCGGCGGCGCCCCATGCGCCCCCGGCTCCGGCACCGCACCGTGTGCGCTCGGCCCAGCCGGCCCTCCGTGCATCCCAGGCGGGGGTGTGAGGGTGATGTCCTCGACGTCCAGGGTGGTTCGGCCGTCCATGCCGCCGACCAGGCGGGGCCGGTCCTTGAGGGACTGGTCCAGGAGGTTGCGCAGCTGCGTCTGGATGTCGGCGACCGACAGACCGGGATACTTGGTTTCGAACGTCGTCTTCGCCTGGTTGAGGTTCTCCTGCGCCTTCCACAGGTTGATGAACTTCTTGGCCCCGACCGGAGGCCCGTCCGACGGACCGTCGGCACGATGCCCGTACAGCCGTACGTCGTGGATCGCCGCGTCGACCTGCGCCTGCGCGCGCTGCACGTGCACGAAGTCGTCCATCTTCGCGCCGGCCATCGCGTCCGTGTCCCCGGGACCCCGGAACACCTCGAAGCGGGCCGCGAAGTCGTCATCCCACGCCTGCGCGATCCCCTTGCCCTTGCCGGGCACCTGATCCCACGACGACGGCTTCGGCATCCCGGCGAACGCGTCGTTGTTGTGCAGCACGTTCCCGCGCAGATCGGTCGCCAGGTTCGAGAACTGCTGCCCGCTCCACGTCTTGTCGAACTTGTTCGCCCCGTCCGCGGTCCAGATCACCCGCACCGAATCGTCCTGCGGATTCCGCAGTACCGAGATCGTCAGCTCGTCCGTCGACCCCGGCTTCGTCACGTGCACCGTGTGCGACAGGCCGTCCACACTCGTGGTCGCCCGGGTACTCACGTCCGAGAGCCCTTCGAACCCGCGCAACCCCGGCGTCTCGAACGACTTCACGAAGTCCCCGAACGCCGACTCCGACGAGATCCCCGGCCACTTCGCGGTGATCACCTCGTCGAACTTCGACGCCGGGATCGGCTCGGCCTTGACCGGGATGATCCGGTGCCCGTTCTCGATGACGTCCGGTCCGGTCCGCCGGAACGTGGCCGGCCCGAGCGTGATCTCCCACTGGTCCTGGTTCCACGCCCGCGCCTCACCGCCACCCGGGTGGTACCCCTCCGGGTACGACATCGCCAGCTTGCTGTGGTTCGGCGGTACGTCGACCTTGAACACGACCCGATTCGAGTCGACGCCGTTCTTCGCCCACTCGTCCTGGAACTTCAGCGTGCTGGACGTCGAGATCGGCAGCCGCTCGACGAACTCGTCGGCCTGTGCGCTGACCGGGTCCATCGACACCCCGCGGTACACGGTGATGTGCTCGGTCGCGCCCTTGAACTGCAGGTCCTTCGCGACCGCGTCGAAGTTCTTCACCTTCGTGACCAGCGTCCCGTCGGCCAGGGCGGACGGGTTCACATACCCGCCGAACCCGCGCTTGGACGTGAACGACCCGCCCATCACGTCCTTCATCAGGTTCTCGACCGCCTTGGTGCCGACCGCCTCGGTGAGGTGCGTCCGGGAGAGGTCGACCTGCGCGTTCCACCGGGCCAGATCGTCACCGGCGAGGTGCGGCGGCGGTACCGGCCGCACCATGTCGCCGGTGGCCGTCGTACCGATCCCGTGGAAGGAGCCGTCCCGGTTGTACTGCATCGGCCCGTGCGGCGATGCGACCACCAGGCCGTCCTCGGTGACCTTCACCGAGTACTTGCCGTCGGCAATGCCACTGTCGAGATTCCCGAGCTTGCCCTCCAGCGACACCGGCTTGCCGTCGAAATGCCCACCGTGCAACGAGAACGACTCGCCCACATGATTGGCGCGACCACCGAATCCGAGGCTGTACGTCCACGTGTGCGATCCATCGGAGATGGTCAGCGTCTTACCGACCACCGTGGACGTGAAGTCGTCCGCCCCCGGCCCGTGGACATGCACCTGCGCACCGTTGACGTCGAACTTCAGGCCGGCGTGCCCGGGTACGTCGTACGTCATCGTCCGCGCACCGCCGAGCAGCCGCGGCCGGACGCTCAGCGACTCCGTCGTCAGGTCGTCGAGCTGCTTCTGCAGACCGTCGACGCCGATCCCGTGCTTTCCCTCGAACGCGTGCTTGGCCAGGTCGAGGTCGTGCTGCGCGCCGTGCAGGTCGATGTGCACCTGTTCGCCGACCGACGGCGCGTTCGACGGCCCGTCCACCCGGTCGCCGTGGATCGCGACGTTCTCGTGCGCGAGGTCGAGGTTGCGCTGGGCCTGCTGGACGCCGGTGAAGTCGTCCATCTTCGCGTTGACCGCGGCGTCGGTGTCGCCCGGCTTGCGGAACACGCCGGCCTTCGCGGCCAGGTCGCTGTTCCAGGCCGCGTTCAGCGACTGGTTCTCCAGTTTGCCGTTCGCGTTGTAGTGCCAGGACATCCCGTCCTTGCCCAGCACGTGGACGCCGCCGGTGTCGAGCGCGCGGATCGTGACCTGGTCCGGGAGCGCGCTGCCGTCCAGGTTGGTGATCCGGAACTCACCGTCCGGCTGCTTGATCAGCACGCGGTCGTCGATGCGGGCGAGCCCGTCGCCCTTGGTCAGCCGTACGCCGTGATCGATGACGACGCCGTTCGGGTCGAAGCGGGTCGTCAGACCGTTCGAGGTGTCGGTGAACCGCAGGCCGCCGCCGTTCAGCGGGTCGAGCCGCCCGTTCGGGCCGCCACCGTGCAGGTTGAACTGGGTGACACCGCCTTCGAACCGCTCGACCTTGACCACGATGCCCGGGTGGTCCGGCAGCCCATTCAGCGGGATCTCGCTCTTACCCGGGCTGAACGTGTGCGGCGTGACCTGCTGCTGCAGCGGTACGTCGGTCTTCGGCACGTTCACCGGCTGCACATGGGCGGTCGGCGGAGTCGCGACGTTCTGTACCCCGGTGAACGTCGGCGTCTCGGTCCGGAGGTTGACCGGGCTGACCATCTTGAGGTCCGCCGGCCCGCCGGTGACCAGGTCCAGCGCGGCGTTCACGCGTTCCACGGCCGGCGGGCTGACCACGTGACCGCCGTTCGTCGCGGCCGGCGTCGGCGGCCGGGTCAGCTCGTCGAGCGAGAGCCGCAGGTGGTTCGCCTGGAAGCCGTGCGACACGCCCTCGTTGATCGAGGTGGTGATGTGCGGCGAGATGGAGGTCGTGGTGTTGTTCCGGAGGCTGGAGTTGACCAGGTCACCGATGCTCGTCGAGTGCGGCGTGGACACATGCAGCGCGGAGACATTCGTGACCGGCGGCGTCACGTTCATGCCGCCGTTGAGATGGGTCAGCGACGTCGAGGTGGTGGGGATCTGCACGTTCCCCGTCACCCCGTTGACGCCGTGGATGCTGTTCACCGCGGGCTGCCCGATGTTCGCCGACGGGATGTTCGTGGTCAGGTTCGTACCGGCCGTCGACGGCACGTGGACGCCGCCGGGGGTGACCACCGTCTCCATGTTGACGCCGTGCCCGAGGTTGGTGTTCATCGGCGGCAGGTGCAGGTCCTCGAACGCCTTGCCGGCGGTGATCCCGGACTCGGTCGCGAAGCCGAACTGGTTGATCTTGACGTCCGGCTTCAGCGGCGGCGGCGCGACCATCTCCTGGAAGAACACCTTCGCGTTCTCCAGGAACGTCAGCTTCGGGGTGTTGATCGGTACGGCGCTGATCGTGTGGCCGAGCGCGCTCACCATCGGCAGGCCGAACACGTGCTGCCCGGCGAGACCACGCCCGAACACGCCGACCTTCAACGCCTGCGTGAACGCCTTGAAGTCCGTCATACCGAGCGCCTTGAAGGCCCGGATCTCGTCCGCCGCGACGGGCAGGAACAACCGGGTCCACTGCAGCCCGCCGAAGTGCGCGGAGATGAACTGCTTGCTGCCGGTCCAGACCGTGCCGAGACCCTTGCCGACGGCACTGAACCCGCGGACGATCGTGGCCGGCAGCTGCGTGAACGCCGTACCGAACTTGCCCAGCGCCCCGAGGGTGATCGAGCCGAAGTTCGCGCCGAAGTTGCCGACCGAGACGGTGAAGTTGCGGATGTTCGAGGCAACGAACAGGCCGGTCTCCCGGATCGAGAGGGTGACCAGCATCGGCATCCCCTTCAGCCCGGTCATCATCTTGAACAGGAAGTCCTTGCTGAAGATGGTCCGGAAGCTGCTGGCGAGTCCCTTGGCGCCGGCGCTGATGCCCTTCGCGATGCCCTTGATGATGCTGAAGATCGGCAGCGCCTTGGTGGTCGGCGCGATCAGCCCGAGGCCGGCCAGGAACAGGTCGAGGAACGACGCGTCACCCTTCGCGACGTCGACGATGGTCTTGATGAACAGCGCCAGGTTGACGCCGAGCGCGAGCAGCGCGATCGGACCGCCGAAGATCAGCGCCGGGATGATCAGGATGATCGCCAGCCACTTGAACGCCTCCCAGAACGCCTCGCAGGAGGAGATCGGCAACTGGATGTCGGAGACCCCGTTGATCTTCCCGGCGTACGTCGAGGCCTGGTCGGACTGGTCCCGCCCGGCCTGCTCGGCGATGCCCTTCTGGGTGTCCCGGTCCGGGTCGTCCTCCTTCAGCCCGCGGCCGGCCGCCAGCGCAGCATCAGCCTTGCGCTGCTGCTCCTCGACCACCCCACGCCAGTCGCGCAGCGCCTGCGCCGAGGTCTCGAACGCGTTCGCCACGTCCTCGACATGCCCGCGCAACCGGTCGTCCACCTTGCCGCGCAACGCGTCCGCGGCCTGACCGACGAACACGCTGTCGTTGTTGGTGTTCATCACCGACTGGATGGCGTTGAAGATGTCCCGCGCCTTGCCGCCGAGCTTCTGCAGCACCTCGGCCAGCTGCCCGATCGTCTCCGGCTCCCCGGGAGTCGGGTCGCCACCGAGTCCGATCGCGTCCCAGTCGCTCGGCCGTGGCATCCACCCTCCCTGGTGATCCGGTCCTCCGTACTGACCACGCAGTACCCCGGTCCCGGGTTCAGATCGAAATGAACCCGGGCGTGGACTGCGGCGTGGTCTGGGTGGAGCCGTCGTGTTCGAGGAGGCATCGCTGTGCCGGACAAGCTGAAGATGAACTACAACCTGCTGAACGACGCCAAGCGCAACCTGGAAGACCTGGCGAACAACATCGAGCCGACGCTGAACGACAGCCTGTTCAGCACGCTGGCCGGGCAGGACAGTTCGAGCGTTCTCGGCAGCAGCGACATCGATCTCGCGATCACCGACCTGCACACGAACGCGCAGGGCACGATGACGAAAGCCGAGAAGGGGCTGAAGGAGCTGGCCAACTCGTTCGGGTCGGTCGGCGAGGCGTTCCTGCAGTTCGACGCCGAGATCGCGCAGGGCATGAACGTGACCAACAGCAACCTGGCGCTGTCGAACTGGCAGCGGCAGAAGGACCAGTGGGACTACTACCAGTCCCACAAGAGCGAGTGCGAGAACCTCCCGGCCGGCCAGAAGGCGCCGGACTTCTGCAGCGCCACCGACCCCGGGCAGCAGCCGCTCGACCAGACCATCACGACCGACCGCGGCAACATCCACACCCACCTGACCCTGGACGACAAGGGCAACGTGGTGAAGGAGGAGACCACGGTCACGTACGACGGCAAGACGTACACGTCGACGTCGTCGTACAGCGACGACAAGCACCACGTGATCACCGACAGCACGTATCCGGACGGCAGCACCGTGCACGACGACACGCACCTGAAGGACGACGGCAGCAGTACGACGACCACGACCAGCACGGACTCCGACGGCAAGAAGGACACCAGCGACGTGTCGCTGAGCGCCGACGGCAGCGGGACGAAGCACGCAACCAACAGCGACGGCAGCGTCCACGACTACACCCGCGGGCCGGACAACTCCGACGGCACCTCGGCCGACTGGGTCGAGACCCAGGACAGCATCGACCGGAACACCCCGGACGACACCTACATCCCGGTTACCTACTGAAAGGCAGCGCAGTCATGGCGTACGACGGCATCAACCTCGAGTACGGCAAGATCACCGAGGTCGCCAACCTCCTGCACAACGCCCACGAACAGATCGTCCCGCTCATCGTCAACCTGCGCAACAAGGTCAACCACCTGGTCGAGGACGGCCTGGTCTTCAAGCAGTCCAGCGAGGTCATCCGCAACACCTACAACCAGTTCGACACCAGCCTGAACCTGGCCGTCAAGGGCATCGAAGACTTCAAGGAAATGTTCAACAGCATCATGAAGAACGCCGAAGACTTCGACAAGGGCATCAGCGACAGCCTCAACCAAAAGAAATAAGAGATTACAAAGAAAAGAAGAGATATAGAGTGGTGGCCGGGTCTCGCGGCCGCTTCCACCGAGTCGTGGCGAACGGCTCGCACCTGATCGTCGAGTCGTGGATTATGGCTGGTTTCTGGCGCCTCTTCTCACGACTCGGCGCAGGGGGTGCGAGCCGTTTGCCACGACTCGGCAGACACTCAGGCAAACCTCCGGCTGACCACTGAAGCCAGCCACCACTCCAAATCTCTTCTTTCTTTGTTCTTTTCGTTTCTTATCCTTGTTTCTTGTTTACAGTTGGGGTTTCAGGACCGTGAGGGGGACTTGTACGGGGACGGGCTGGGAGGCGGGGCCGGTGGTCCAGGCTCGGCCTTGGCGGGGGGTGCTGCGGGTGATGTTGGCGGCCAGGCGGACGCCGATGAGTTCGCCGTCGCTGAAGGAGCGGGCCTCTAGCAACAGTCCGCGGCGGGCGCGGCGGGCGGCGCCGGCCCAGCCGCTCATGCCGGACTGGAAGCCGTCGGTGGTGGCGCCGAAGATCAGCGCCAGGCCCTGGTCGCGGCCGGAGACGACGATCTCCTTCAGGACCTTGTCCGCGGCGGCGGTCATGATCAGGTCGGCGTCGTCGATGACGACCACCTTCGGGCCGGCGGGCAGTTGCTCGAGAGCTCCGCGCAGTACGTCGTCCGCCGGGTCGGCGTGGTCCATCAGCAGGACGTGCGGGTGCCGCGCGAGCAACCGGAGCGGTGACTCGCGGGGCGTGATGACGACCAGCGAGGAACCACCGGCCAGCAGCGAGACCGCGAGACAGGACAGCGCGTTGCTCCGCCCGGACCCCGGCGAACCGAGTACGGCGTACGACGAACCGACGCCGGCGAGGTCGACCCCGACGGCACCGACCTCGTCGCCGCCGATACCGATCAGGCCCCACTGCGGGCGGCGTTCCGCGTCGCCGACGTGTTCGTAGGCTTCGGCGAATTCGATCGACGACGGCAGCTCCGCCAGCTGGAACGGCCGCCGCTCGGCCGGTACCTTCGCGTCCCGCTTCGTCGCCTCGGCCGCGATCGCGGTGATCGCGTCCACCTGCTCGGCACCGCCACCGGCGGCGAGTACGGCGACTTGCGTCTCGGTCCCGGTCAGCACGTGCCAGCCGCGTCCTGGCAGCACGATCGACGGGATCTTCACCCGCAGGCCGACGCCCTGGTAGTCGGTCCGATCGGCCTGCCGGAGCAGCAGTTTGTGGTCGTTGTGCGACGCCAGCCGCCCGCCGAGCAGGGAGCGTTCGGAGGTGGCGACCACATGCATCCCCAGGCCGGCTCCCTCCCGCAGCAGCCGCATGACGTCCTGCAGCAGATGGTTGTGGTCGCTGTCGTCCAGGGTCGCCGCCAGCGCGTCCCAGCCGTCGACGAGCACCAGTACGTGCGCCGGCCGCTCCTTCTTGGGCAGTGCCTTGCGGAGTTCGTTCAGCCCGGTCGCGTTGTGCTTGCCGGCCAGTTCCTGCCGTTCGCTCAGTTCCTGGTTCAGCCGGCGGAGCAGCCGGGTCATCCGTTCCATGTCGTGCCGCGACACGACCGCGCCGCAGTGCGGCAGCCGCTCCAACGGCGCGAGCCCGCCACCCGCGGCGTCGATGCCGTAGATGTGGACATCCGCGACGCTCAGGTTCTTCGCCGCCGATCCGGCCATCGTCCGCAGCGTCTGCGTGCGCCCGGACCGCGGTGCCCCGATCACATAAAGATGGCCGAACGTCTCGAAGTCCAGCCCGGCGACCCGCTGCTGCTGCAACGCCGGGATGTCTTCCAGCGCGTACGGCGCGAACATCGGCGTCTCGCTGGTGTCCGGCAGTTCGTCGAGCCGGATCTGCTGCCCGAGCGCGGGCTTCCACGGCTGCGGCTGTACGGCGAAGTCCGGCAACTCGGCCGCCGCCGTACGCAAGGCCTGCACCAGCGCCTGCAGATCGGTCGGCACCGGTGCGCCGGGCCGGCTCTCGTCGAGGTCGTCCGCTTCCCGGTCGACGGCGCGACCGAGGTCCGACCAGGGCAGCTCGGTGACGTGGACCTCCGCAGGATCAGCAGGTCCTACGGGCTCTTCGGCGTCGGTCGGCCGATCGGCCCCGACCCACGCGGTCTGGAACAGATCCGCCAGCCGTGGCCCGCGCCGGATCAGCGCCCGTCCCGGGATCCCCGGGCTGATCGACGCGGCTTCGTTCACGTCGACCACGTCCTGGCTCTCGGCCTGGTCGGTGACGCGCAACGCGATCCGCAGGTTGGTGTTGGCCCGGATGTCGCCGGTCACCACACCAGCCGGCCGCTGCGTCGCCAGGATCAGGTGGATCCCCAGCGAACGGCCGCGCTGGGCGATCCCGATCAGCCCCGGGACGAAGTCCGGGATCTCCCGCACCATCGCGGCGAACTCGTCGATCACCAGCAACAACCGCGGCAGTCGCGCCAGCTCCGGGTTCGCCACCCGCTTCGACTGGTAGTCCGGCAGGTCCTTCGCGTCGGCAGCAGCCAGGATCCGCTCCCGCCGCCGCAGCTCGGCCTCCAGCGACTCCAGCACCCGCTCGACCAGGTGCGCGTCGAGGTCGGTGACCATGCCCAGCGTGTGCGGCAGCCCCGCGCACTCCTTGAAGGCACTGCCGCCCTTGTAGTCGACGAGGACGAAGGTCAGCTCGTCCGGACGATTCGCGACCGCGAGCGACGCGACCATCGTCTGCAGGAGCTCCGACTTGCCGGATCCCGTCGTACCGGCGATCAAGCCGTGCGGGCCGTCGGCCACCAGGTCGACGGTGAACTTCCCGTCGAAGTCGGAGCCGAGGACGAACGACGTACTCGCCGGCCGTCGCTGCCACCGGGTCAGGATGTCCGAGGACTCCGGCGGCTCGAGGTCGAGCTCGTCGAGGAGCTTCACCGTCTTCGGCAGCCCGGCGTCGTGGTCGGGGCTGACGTCGCGGACCGGGGCCAGCGAGCGGGCGATCTGCTCGCACCACTGCGGCGTCACCAGGTCGGCCCGGACGTTCTCCTGGTCCGGGATCCCCGGCCGCCGGACGAGCAGCGTGTCGTCCTCGGCCAGTACGACGCCGCTGCACTCCTGGGGCAGCAGTCGCTCGTCGCGATCGAGGCAGACGGAGTACACCCCGACCGCGGGTCCTTCGGTCAGCACCTGCACGAACCCGGGTACGTCGCGCAGCCGCCGCGCCCCGTCCGCGATCACCAGGATCTCGTTCTCGAGCATCGGCTGCCGCTCGGTCGACGCCTCGGCCCGCCGGTGCCGTCCCTGGACCTGCGAGACCAGCTCGCCGATCCGGGCCACCGTCGTGACCTCGTCGTTCGCGATCAGGACCGTCGCCGGCCCCTTGCCCGGTCGCAACTGCGGCAACCACCGCACCCAGTCCCAGTCGGCGGCGTCGTCGGATTCCGCGAGCACGACGATCCGCAGCGACTGCGGCGAATGCAGGACGGCGGCCTGGATCGTCAGCCACCGCGCGAGTCCGCGCACCGTCGGCGCGGCGCCCGCGATCCCGAGGACGCCGTGATTGCGCAACGGTACGGCGATCGGCGCGTCCGGGATGGTCCACCGGATCGTCCGGTGGTTCTCCTCCCGGCCCTGGTCGTCGAGCTCCTTGAGTGACGCCTGGTCCGCCGTACCGACCCGCAGCAGCAGGTAGTCCGGGTCGTGCCGGCGGCGTTCCCACAGCCGGCTGCCCGGACGGGTCGCGAGCTGGGCGATCCGGACCGGGTCCGGCGCGGTCAGGTTCCGGATCACCCGCTCCCGGGCGACCGCGACCGCGATCTCCTCGTCGAGCGCGGCCTGCCGGGCGAAGTACAGCTTGCGGGCCTTGATGTGGTCGAGCCGGTTGGTCTTCCGGCTGGAGAAGAAGTTCATCCCCATCATCAGCGGGCTGACCAGCGTGAACACGAGGAAGTAGTACGAGTTGAACAGCCCGACCATCACCAGGCCGAGCACCAGTGGCATCAGGACGACGGGCCACGGGAACGGCCGGTTCTGCGGCGGCGGTGGCGGTGGCGGCAGCCGGAGCTTCTCCTCGTCGAGGTGTGGCGCGAGCCGCGGCGGCCGGTTGTAGTCGAGCCCGAACCCGTCGTCGGCGACCCGGATCGCGGCGATCGGCTCGATGTCCCCGCTGCAGCGCAGCAGCATCGGGCCGACGACCAGATCCTCGTCCGGCAGCCAGCTCTGCACCTCTCCGACGGGCACCGTCCCGGGGTCGACGACCCGCTGCTCGGGTTCCGGTCCGGGCATCGGCTCGTCGTCCTGCGGCCGGATCGCGCTGGTCGCCGCGTCGTCCGCGGGCGGCCCGATCCGCCGGTTCGAGACCGCGCCGCCGACGTCCTCGGTCCGGTGCCAGTACGCCTCACCGCGGGCGCCGACCGTGATCCACAGCCCACGCCTGGGTACGTCGTCGCCCTCGAGCCGGATCGCGCACTGGGCGTCGGTGCCGATCTCGTGGCTGCCTGGCCCGATCCGCCACACCCGCCCGGCCTGCGGCCCGGACACGGCGTGCAGTTCCACGACGGCGGTCGCGTGCCCGGCCGGGGCGCTCTGCAGCAGATCGGGTACGTCGACCGGGCCGCCGAGGCCGATCACGCCGCCGTTGCGGACCCCGGACTTCGCGAGCGTGGCCGCCGGGTCGAGACGCCGGCGGCCGAGGAACAGCGTCGTACCGGGTTTGCCGAGGCCGTCCGCGAGACCGCCGACGGACAGGCCGCGGGGGATCTTCACGAGCTGGTCGGCGCGGGATCCGGAGCGCGAGTCGACCGTGGTCAGGTTCAGCTCCACGAGGCCGCCTTTCCGTCCGTCACCGCGGATACGCCGACCGATCCGGCCGGCAGTTCCAGGTCGCTGAGGTCGTCGGCCGGCACCGTCTCCGGGCTGAACGGTACGCCGCTCTCGAACTCGTGCGGTGGCAGCCGGCGGATCGACCGCGCAACGGCCTTTGCCAACGGCAACGGGTCGATCCGCAGCCAGGTCGCGCCGCCGTGCAGCCGCAACGTCTGGTCCGGCAACGCCTCGATCAGCCGGCTGCTGCCGCGGGCGACGCCGAGGGTCAGCATCCGGCGGCCGGCCTGCAGTGGTCCGGCCAACGGTCCGGCGCCGACGATGAACCAGGCCCCGAGCCGCCGCGCGGCCTCCTCCAGCGGCATCCCGTCGTGCCGCGGATGGATGCCCTCGGCAACTTCGATCGCCCCGACCGGGAGCCGGACGTCGAGCTGCGCGGCCATCGCCTGGACGACGGCCCGCGCGGTCCGGTCTACGCCGTACACGGACACTGTCCGCGGGCCGGAGAGCAGGTCGAGCATGATCACGTGACCGCCGCTGCTGTCGGTGCCGACGCAGACCAGCAGCGGAAGCTCGCGGACCGAGCCGGTTTCGGGGACCGCGGCGCGCGGGATCCACCACAGCCACGGGTCCACCGGGTCGGCGCTCCACGGCGCCGGCGGCTCGAGCTCGGACATCCCCGCGAGCAGTACGCCGATCCGGTCCTTGGCCAGCGCGACGGCGTACGGCGCCATGCTCGGGGTGACGGCGGCCGCCGCGACGATCGCCTGTTCGGCGGCCGACCACGCGGTGCGATCCCGCAGGACCGAGGTCAGCAGGCGCAGGCGCCGCTTGTACTGCCGACGGGCCGCGATCGGCTCGGTGAACGCGCGGACCGTCCGCCGGGTCTCCCGGCGGATCCAGCGGAGCAGCCGTTTCCAGCCGCCGAGCTTGCGGACCAGGAGGTTGACCAGGACCACGACCAGCAGAATCACACCGATATAGCCCAGAACCCCCCGAACACCCCCGCCCGCGAACGCAGTGCTCATGCAGCGGCTCCCGCCGGGTCCATCCGGCTGAGTTCGGCCCGTAGTTGCCGGACCGCGTTGTGCGCCCGCGACTTCACCGTCCCGATCGGGACACCGAGCGCCGCCGCCACCTCTTCGCCGGCATGCCCGAGCAGATGCACCCGGGCCACCACCTCACGATGCGCCGGCGACAGCCCACGCAGTACGTCGACCAGCACCCGCCGGTCGAGCACCTGCTCCGCCGGGTCCGGCTGGCTCACGCGCTCCGCCAACTCACCGGCACCGAGGCCGACCGGGACCGCGCGTCCGGAGCGGCGGTGGTGGTCGACCACCAGGTTCCGGGCGACCCGGAACAGCCACATCCGCACCGGCCGGTCCTGCCACTCGATCCGGTCGGCCTGCTGCCAGGCACGCAGCAGCGTTTCCTGGACCACGTCCTCGACGGCATGGCTGTCCCGGCCGAGAATGCTGGTCACGTAGCGGCGAAGGCTTTCCCGCTCCGCCAGACAGAGCTCCATGACGGTGGTCCGGCACGCGCGCTCGTCGTTCATGGATCTCCCTCGGGGCGATGCAGTAGCGGAGAACCTGGCTCGGCTCAAAATAGGTTGAGAACGCTCTCATGGCAACGACAATGGATGAACACTCAGCAACAATTCGATCTCGCGCAGTGATCGGGGTCACCTTTTCGCGCACCGTTTGACGCCGGGCGGGTGCCCGGGTGATCCTCAGCAGCAGAGATGCTCTCGCCGTCCGTCCCCGAGCCCAGGAGCACGTCGTGCGGTCACGCCGATCCCCCGGTTCGTCCCGTTTCTCGGACACCTTCGCCAGCCGCCCGGGCCTGCCCCGGATCAGCCGGCTGCCGGACCGGCGCGCCTGGTCGACGACCGCGGTGGTCGCCGCGCTGATCGGCGGGATCGCGATCGGAGCCACCGCGCTCACCGGCGGCGGCTCCGGGCCGACGTACACGACCGACGTCGCGTACGTCCCGCAGAGCCGACCGACCGTGACACCGACGGTGACGGTCACGCCGAGCCCCGAGCAGGTGGCCGGACCCACGAAGACGACGACGGTCAAGGGCGATCCGCAGCAGGTCGTGAAGACCGTGATCATGCCGGGCGTGACGGTCACCCTGCCGCCGACCACGGTCACCGCGAAGCCACCGCTCGCCGGTACGCCGCCGACCGCGACGGTCACCGCGACCACCACGGCCACCGCGACGACGACCGCAACGGCCACGAAGACCGCCACCACCCGGACCACGGCGACCACGACCGCGACGACGACCGTCACGGCGAAGCCGCCCGCGCGGACCAGCAACTCGGACACCCAGAAGCCGCCGGCCGCAGCCACCGCGCCGATCGCGCTGAAGAGCGACCAGAGCAACCGCTGCATCGACGTACCGAACGCGGCCGACGGCGTCGGTCACGACGGAACGCCCTTGCAGGTCTGGGACTGCGGCGGCAACGCGGCCAACCAGCAGTGGGTCTTCCAGCCCGACGGCACGGTCCGCTCGATGGGCCTGTGCATGGACCTCGCCTGGGCCTCGACCGCCGACGGCACTCAGGTGCAGCTGGTCAACTGCAACGGCGGCTGGGCCCAAAAATTTGCCCTCAGCAACAACCATGAGCTGGTCAACCCGAGCGCCGGCAAGTGTGTGACGGCCGATGCCCCCGGCAACGGCGGCCGGTTGACGCTGCGCGGCTGCAGCGGCAGCGTCAATCAGAAGTGGCACAAACCCTAGAAGGCGTAGGGATACGGCGACCAGTCGGCGGGGCGCTTCTGGAGGAACGAGTCGCGTCCTTCGGCCGCTTCGTCGGTGCCGTACGCGAGCCGGGTCGCCTCGCCGGCGAACAGCTGCTGCCCGACCAGACCGTCGTCGATCTGGTTGAACGCGTACTTCAGCATCCGCTGCGCGGTCGGCGACTTCGCGCAGATCTTCTTGCCCCACTCCAGCGCGGTCGCCTCGAGCTCGGCGTGCGGGACGGCCTTGTTCACCATGCCCATCCGGTACGCGTCCTCGGCGGAGTACTCGTCGCCGAGGAAGAAGATCTCCCGGGCGAACTTCTGCCCGACCTGCCGGGCCAGGTACGCCGATCCGAAGCCGCCGTCGAACGACGCCACGTCCGCGTCGGTCTGCTTGAACCGGGCGTGCTCCGCGGACGCCAGCGTCAGGTCCGCGACCACGTGCAGGCTGTGCCCGCCGCCCGCGGCCCAGCCCGGGACGACGCAGATCACGACCTTCGGCATGAACCGGATCAGCCGTTGTACTTCGAGGATGTGCAGCCGGCCGGCCCGCGCCGGGTCGATGCTGTCCGCGGTCGTGCCCTCGGCGTACTTGTAGCCGTCCTTGCCGCGGATCCGCTGGTCGCCGCCGGAGCAGAACGCCCAGCCGCCGTCCTTCGGCGAGGGACCGTTGCCGGTCAGCAGCACGCAGCCGACGTCCGACGACATCCGCGCGTGGTCCAGCACCCGGTACAGCTCGTCCACGGTCTGCGGGCGGAACGCGTTCCGCACCTCCGGCCGGTTGAACGCGATCCGCACCACACCGGCGTCGACCGCCCGGTGATAGGTGATGTCGGTCAGCTCGAAGCCGTCCACCTGCTTCCAGGCCGACGGGTCGAAGATCTCGGAGACAGTCACCCTGGGAGCATATTTCAGCGCCGCGCGGTGCTCTCCCGCAGTACTACTTCGGCCTTGAAGGTCTCGGTGGTCGGGTCGCCGCCGTCGACCGCCAGCTCCAGCGCCCGACGGCCCATCTGCTCCAGCGGCAGCCGGACCGTCGTCAGCCCCGGCCAGACGTCCCGCAGCGTCGCGATGTCGTCGAACCCGGCGACACCGAGCTCTGCCGGTACGTCGACGCCGCGGTCCCGGAACGCGGACATCGCGCCGACCGCCATCACGTCGTTCACCGCGAACACGCAGTCCACGTCGGTCTTCCGGTCGAGCAGCTGTTCCGCGGCGACGTACCCGCCGTCCCGGGTGAAGTCACCGGCCTCGACCAGTACCGCCTCCAGCCCCGTCTCGGCGAGCCCCGCGACGAACCCGTCGCGCCGGTCGCGCGCGGTCGCAAGCGTCTCCGGACCACCGAGTACGGCGAACTTCCGGTAGCCGAGCCCGACCAGCTCGCGGGCCAGGTCCGCCGACCCCGAACGGTTGTCCGGCTCAACGGTGTGCGCGGGCATCCCGGACTGGCTGACCAGCGCCAGACCCGCGCCGGAGTTGAGGAAACTGTCCACCTCGGCCGCGGTCCGGGCCAGGCTGTCGGCGTCGGTCCGGCGGCTGCCGATCATCACCGCGGCCCGCGCCCGTTGCGCCCGCAACGACGACAGGTAGGCGATCTCCCGGTCGGAGTCGCGGAACGTACTGGCCATCATCACCAGCAGGTTGCGCTCGTCCGCGGCCCGCATCACGCCGTTCGCGATCGCTGCGAAGTACGGGTCCTCGATGTCGTGCACCAGGATGCCGACCACGTTGGTCGACGACTTGGCCAGCGCCTGGGCCTGCGCGTTCGGCGTGTAGCCGAGCTCGTCGGCCGCGGCCTTCACACGTTCCTGCAGTTCCGGACGGGGGACGCGGTCCCCACCGTTCAGCACGCGGGAGGCGGTCGCGACCGACACGCCCGCACGCTGCGCCACGTCCAGCAGTGTCACCGGTGCTCGCAGATTCATGGCCTACCCTTCCTTGCGTCCCCCGGGGCGGTGGCGGTCACCTTATCGAACTCGCCAGTTCTCACCCTGAGTATCGGGCAGGTCGCTGCCAATCTCGGCAGAACCTGGCATTGCGGCGCCCGAGTGACTAGCCTTCCCAGCCATGAGGACCGTCCGCGCCAGGGTGACGATCCTGGTCTCGTCCGCCGCGCTCAGCCTGACGACCCTCGCAGGTCCTGCCGTGGCTGCTCCGCTCCCGGACGGACCCGGTACGCCGGCCCCCGCAGCACCCAGTGTGCCGCAGCACGTCGACGCGCGCACCCAGAGCACGCAGCCGGTCTACGACTACTCCGACGCGATCCGCGAGTCGGTCTACGTCGACACCACGATGGACACCGACTCCGACGGCAAGAACGACGTGATCGCGGTGGACATCGTCCGCCCCAGCGAGCCGGCGCTCACCGGCGTGAAGATCCCGGTGATCATGGACGCCTCGCCGTACTACACCTGCTGCGGCCGCGGGAACGAGAACGAGAAGAAGTCGTACGACGCCGACGGCGTGATCCAGAAGATGCCGTTGTTCTACGACAACTACTTCGTGCCGCGCGGGTACGCGATGATCGGCGTGGACGTGCTCGGCACCGGCCGCTCCACCGGCTGCGGCGATGTCGGCGGCCCGAACGAGATCCAGTCCGTGGTCGACGTGATCGACTGGCTGAACGGCCGCAACACCGCGCACACCGCCGACGGGCGGCTGGTGAAAGCGACCTGGACCACCGGCGCCGTCGGGATGATCGGCAAGTCGTACGACGGCACGCTGGCCAACGGCGTCGCCGCCACCGGGGTAAACGGCCTGAAGACGATCGTGCCGATCTCGGCGATCTCCTCGTGGTACGACTACACCCGCTCCGGCGGCGTACCGTATTCGGACGACTACATGCCCTGGCTGGGCGGGTACGTCGGCCACGACAGCCCGGCGTGCGACGAGGTCCGCGGGAATCTCGGCGACAGCGACGACGACGACACCGGCGACTACACGGCGTTCTGGGCGGCCCGCGACTACACGAAGAACGCCTCGAAGGTGAAGGCGTCGGTCTTCATGACGCACGGGCTCAGCGACTACAACGTGCAGACCAACCACTTCTCGCAGTGGTGGTCGGCGCTGGCCCGCAACAACGTGCCGCGCAAGCTGTGGCTCGGCCTCGAGGACCACGTGGACCCGTTCGAGTTCCGCCGCGACGAGTGGGTGGACGAGCTGCACCAGTGGTTCGACTACTGGCTGCAGGGCCTGCACAACGGCGTGATGAAGCAACCGATGGTCTCGGTCGAGACGACGCCGGACGTGTGGCGCGACTACAAGACCTGGCCGGCCGTGAACCGGCCGATGTCGGTACCGGTCGCGGCCGGCAAACTAGGGGCCGCAGGCAAGGGAACGGTCACCGTCACGGACGACCCGGACCTGACCGAGGACGACATCGTCGCGGATCCGTCGGAGGTGATCGCGGGCCGGCAGATGTTCCTGTCCGCCCCGCTGGCCACCCCGCTGCGGGTCAGCGGTACGCCGTCGGTCACGCTGCGGATGAAGTCCGACTCGGCGACCACGCCGGTGACCGCCCGGCTGATCGACTACGGCAACGCCCTGCGGTACTCCGGCATCCGCCGTACCGACCAGAGCACGTGTGAGGGCGAGAGCACGGACTACGACGACAGCTGCTACTACACGGTGCAGAAGCTCACCACCCAGAGCGATCACGGCATCGTCAGCCGCGGCTGGATCGACGCCGCGCACAGCAAGTCGCTGTCGAAGCCGACGCCGCTCAAGCCGGGCGCCTGGACCACCGTCAACGTCCCCCTCCGCGCCCAGGACGAGATCATCCCGAAGGGCCACGTGGTGGGCCTCGCGATCACCCTGTCCGACACCGAGTGGACGACGCCGAACGACACCGGCGCCACCATCGACATCGACCTGTCCGGGACCAAGCTGAACATCCCGGTCACCGGCGGCAAGATCACCGCACCGGCGAAGGTACAGCCGATCAACGTCGAGATCACCACCCCCACCCAACGCCCAAACCTGCACGACCCGAAGAACTGACCCAGTCGTGGCAAACGGCTCGCCCGCCGTTCGCCGAGTCGTGGATTTCGGCAGATTTTCCGCGCCTTTGCTCACGACTCGGCGGAGGGGGTCTGAGCCGGTTGCCACGACTGGGTGGGGTTGTGGATAAGTCGGGGGGCGGGGTGGGAGGGGGCGGAGAATGGTGGGGTGTTTAGGGCGGCGGAGGCGCGGGCGGCGGGGATCTCGCGGGGACTGCTGCGCGGGCTGCGGTATCGGCGGGTGCTCGGGTCGGTGTACGTCGACGGGTCGACCGCCGTCACGACCCGTGTGCGGGCGGAGGCGGGGCTGCTGTTGACGCCTGGAGCGGTCGTCAGTCATCACACCGCGCTGAGCTTGTGGACAGCTGACGTACACACGGGCAACGACGTACACCTGTCCGTGCGACGCGATCCCCGGGCGACGCTGCCACGGGTGAGTGGGCTGCGCGTGCACGAAGTACAGCAGCTCGAGCAGGTACTGCGGGACGGGCTGCCGTTGACTCCGCCGGTGCGCACGTTCCTCGATCTGGCGCCGTACTGCGATCTCGCCGGACTCGTCGCCGCGGGGGATTCACTGGTACGACGTACCACGATCGAGCCGGCGCATCTACTCGAAGCGGCGGCCGGGGCGATCGGCGTACGCGGGATCCGACTGGCCCGCGAGGCGGCCACGCTGGTCCGGACGGGCGTCGACTCCCCGATGGAATCCCGCCTCCGCTTGATCATCATCAGCGGCGGACTGCCCGAACCCCAGATCGGGTACGTGGTCCGCGACTCCGCGGGCGGCTGGCTCGCCGCGCCGGACCTGGCCTATCCGCACGTCCGGCTCGCGATCGAGTACGACGGGAAGCACCACCTCGCGGATCCGCGGCAGTGGCGGCTCGACATCCGCCGCCGCGAGAACCTCGAACGCGAAGGCTGGCGGGTCCGCGTCTTCACCGCCCCCGACGTGAACGACCGCCCCGGCACCGTCGTCGCCCGCATCGACGAAGACCTCCGCTCCCGCCACCACCCCTACCTCGCCGCGTAGCCCCGCCGACTCGTGGCAAACGGCTCGCCCCACCTTCGCCGAGTCGTGAGTTTCGGCTGGATTTTCGAGCCTTTTCCCACGACTCGGCGGATTAGTTGCTTTCGGCTACGAACTGCATTGGGTCGCCGAAGGACAGGTCGGTGATGCCGGCGGTGTGGAAGGCGCCGATCAGGAGGGAGCGGCGGTGGGCGGCGAAGGTCAGGACGTGGGCGACCATGCCGCCGTAGGTGAAGACTCGTGGTGGTTCGCAGGTGGTGTCGACGAAGGACTCGTCGAAGCGGCCGTCCTCGTTGAGCTGCGCGACCAGGGCGGTGAAGCGGGCGCCGGCCTCGGCGTGCCGGGTGCGGAGCTCGGGGATCGGCGTGCCCACCTGGCGGCCGCATTCGGGCACCTGGAACGGGCGGTCCTCGACCGAGGCCAGCCACATCTCCTCCTGCCAGACCAGGCGGTCCAGCAGGTAGCGGATCGAGATGTCGTCGTCGATGCCCTCGACGGACAGCTCGATCGGCCGGTCCAGGGCGGCGGCGTCCAGGCGCGCGCCGCGTTCGATCATCTCGCCGGTCAGCCACACGTGGTGCTCGACCATCCGGACCAGTACGTCCATCCCTCTCACCTTTCGACGGGCCGGCAGCCGGAGTCCGGCCGGCGGCTGGAAATGCACTCCGCTCGGCGCCGCCAGGAAGAACACCCGCGACGCCTCCCGCCGCCACTCCCGCGGCGGCATCCCGTACGCCCGGGCGAACGCGCGCGTGAACGCCTCGTTCGACCCGTACCCGGCCTCGACAGCCACATCCAGTACGGCGACCGGTTCGGCCAGCAACCGGTACGCCGCCCGTTCCAGCAACACGCGCCGCCGGAACGCGAACGGGGACTCCCCCGCCACCGCGCCGATCACCCGGTCGAAGTGGAACCGCGACAGATGCACCCGCTCGGCGAGACCGGCACCGTCCACCGGGTCACACGGACCGCTCAGACCGGCCGCGACCACCGCCACGAACTCCTCGAACACATCCGCCATGTCCACCACTGTGCCCCCACCCGGCCTCCTCCGACTTGATCGAAATTGCGCTGGTTGGCGGAGTACTCCGTTATGTGTAGTAGCGTGACCGGGTGGACAGCAGCCAGTTGCTCAAGGGCGTTCTCGATCTCGCCGTCCTGGCGGTCCTCCGGGACGCCGACGGCTACGGGTACGACGTACTCCGCCGGCTGCGCGCCGCGGGTCTGGAAGACGTCGCGGACGCCTCCGTGTACGGCACCCTCCGGCGGCTGTTTCAGGCGGGCGCGCTGACGTCGTACGTGCAGCCGAGCGAGGAAGGCCCGCACCGGAAGTACTACGGGCTGAACAAGACCGGCCGGGAGCTGCTGGCGCGTTCCACCGAGACCTGGAACCACTTCGCCGGCGCGATGTCGGTGCTGCTGGTCGACAAGGAGGCCGCGTGAACACCGGGGCGGCGGCGATCTACCTGGCGCAGGTGCGGTCCGAGCTCAGCGACCTGCCGCCGGCCGAGCTGGAGGACGTACTGCAGGACGTCGGCGGTCACCTCAGCGAGGTCGCCGGCGAGTTCGGCGCCGAGCCGACGATCGGCCAGCTGCAGGACCGCCTCGGCACCCCGCGTCAGTACGCCGACGAGCTGCGGACCGCGGCCGGGTACCCGCCACGGACCGGACCGGCCGGGCAGAGCCACAAGGAGCGCCTGGACGCCGGCTGGAACGCCTTGCGCTGGGGCGTGATCGCCGCCACCGTCGGCCCGTTCTTCATCGCGGTCGCGATCTTCGCGTGGTCGCGGCGGGAGACCTCGTTCTTCGGGATGCTCGGGTTCGGGATCCTGTTCGCGGCGGCGTTCCTCGGCGTACTGGCGCTGCGCGGGAACGACCCGCGGGTGGTGCTGGACACCCCGCAGGGCACCCGCGGGGCGACCGCGATCCGGACCTGGATCGACCAGATCCCGCCGAACATCCGGCACGAGCTGCTGACCATCGGGCAGCCGATCTGGTGGGTCGCCCGCGGCATGATCGGCGCCGGCGGGTTCTTCGCGTTGTTCGGCGCACCGGCCGTCACCGTGGTCGGGGCGCTCGCGGGCGCGGCGGTGTCGATCTGGATCGGCCGCCGGACCCAGCAGGACGGCCGCTGGCTCTGGTACGTCGTACCGCTGAACGTGGTCGCGGCGGTCGCCGTACCGGCGTTCCTGGCGGCGGCGTACATGGGTGCGTCGTTCGGGTTCCTCGACAACTACCAGGCCAGGCACGGCAGCTCGGGGTACAACCCGCCGGACAACGGGCTGCGGCTGAACGGTACGCCGGTGACGAACATCTACCCGTTCGATGCCCAGGGCAAGCAGGTCGACGTCCGGCTGTACGACCAGGACGGCAACCCGATCGACCTGGACCGCCAGGACTGCGCGGAGAGCTACCAGCCGGGGCAACGCGGCAGCACGAGCAACCAGTTCCCGCAGGCGGTGATCGTGCCGGACGAGAACGGCGTGGTCACGAACGTCCGGAACTGCAAGGACACCACGAAGGCGCCGTTCGCCCCACCGCCCGCGCCGGCCACCACTCCGACTCCCAAGCCGACGCCGACACCCAAGCCGACCCCGACGGTCAAACCGACGCGCTAGGACCTGCCGCCGCGACCTTGCGGTAGCTGTACCCGAGCCGCTCGTACACGGCGATCGCGGCCGCGTTGTCGCCGTCCACCATCAACGCGACCCGCCCGTGCCGCTTCACCAGCTCCGCCGTCACGAACCCGCACACCTGGCGGGACAATCCCTTGCCTCGGGCAACAGGATGCGTCGCGACCCCGGCCAGGAACCCGACCCCGGGCGCACTCCACGCGTCCGCCGCGACACTCAGCAGCTCGCCGTCGTCACCGGTCACCGCGGCCCATCGCCGGACACCGGAACGCCCGGGCCACGCGTACGACGACGGCGACGCGGCCTCGAGCAACGGCTCCACGCCGGCGTCCCCGTCCAGCCAGGCCGCGGTCGTCGTCACCTCCGTCGCCTGGTCGGTGTCCATCCAGCCGAACGCGGCCGCGAACTCCAGCCCCGGCAGGTGTTCGGCCAGCTCGCGGATCAGCTCCTCGTCACCGAACGGCCGGAACGACGGCCCCACTTCGGTGAGTACGGCGGCCGCGAGCCGGACCGATTCCGACACCGGTCCGACGACCGCGAGCCGGTCGTGCTTCGACACGTCCGGTGACGCGACGACCACCGCTGATCCCGCGCTCCAGGCGCGCGCTCCGGTGGTGAATCCCTGGGCAGCCCATCCGACGATCGAGTCGTCCCCACTCGCCAGCTTCAGCTCGGCCGGCGTCTTGATCTCCCGCACGGGTGACACCGTATGTCATGCGGGTGACCCGTTCGCACGCTGGATGGCGTACGGGACGAGATGCCGGTAGCCGCGGACGGCGACCCGGCGCAGCCGGTGGATCGTGTACGCCGGATGACCGTCGAGCGCGGCGGCGAGTTCGCGGTCGGCGAGCACCCGGCCGGGCTTGCATTCCGTGGTCAGCCGGGCGGCCAGGTTGACGACCTCGCCGTACACGTCGCCGAGCCGGATCAGGATGGTGCCGTACGCGAGTCCGATCCGTAGTTCGGGCAGGTCCGGGTCTGCGGTCACCGCGTCCTGCAACGCGAGCGCGACCGCGGCACCCTGCGCGGCGCTGTCGGTGACGAACAGGACCTCGTCGCCGATCGACTTGATCACGCGGCCGCCGTTCAGCGCGACCACGTCCGCGGCGGTGCCCTCGAAGCGTTCGATCAGCTGGCCGAGCTCGACCTCGGTCAGCCGCCGGGTCAGCCGCGTGTAGCTGACGATGTCCGCGAACCCGACCGCGCGGACGCCGCGTGCCAGTTCGTCCGACCCGGCGACCGCACGTCCGGCGGCCGCGGCCAGGTGCCGGCGCCAGACGTAGGTCTGCAGCCGTTCCATCGCCGGCAGCAAGAGCCCGGCGACCTCGATCGACTCGTCCGCCGTCAGCTTCGATCCGCCGAGGAACTCCAGGAACATCGCGGACTGCCAGGACGCCAGCCGGGACTGGGTCTGGCCGAGCTTGCGGGCCAGCGACGACTCCATCTCGGGCTCGATGAACCCGTCGTCCTCCAGCGCCGCGACCAGCCGCAGCGCCTCGACGTCGTCGTCGGTGAACGCCACCTCGTCGTCCGGGACCGTCGCGAACCCGAGCGCATGCCACATCCGCTCGGCGCGCTCGGTGGAGATCCCGGCCCGCTCGGACACCTGCACGCGGGTGAACTTCCGCTCGCCGCCGAGCAGGGTGCGCTCGAACTCGCGCTGGACCCCGGCGAGGTCAGGTTCAGGAGCCACCGCGGCGCTCGGCAATGGTGGCGTCGATGGCGTCCCGGAACGCGGGCAGCCGCCTGGTCAGGTCGTCGAACTTCTCCCGGGTGAAGTGCAGCAGCTGCAGCCGCGACTTCGCCGTGACCGTTGCCGTCCGCAACGTGTTCTTCCGGACCGCGACCTCGCCGGCGATGTCGCCCGGGCCGAGCTCGGCGATCTCCGTGCCCTTCTCCCGGACCGCGGCGGTGCCGCTCAGGATCAGATACGCCGCGTCCGGTGGCGTCTGCTCCAGGATCAGCGACCAGCCGGCCGGCACCGAGACCTCCTCGCCGGCCCGGAAGATGTCCCGGATGTCGCGTCCGGACAGATCCGCGAACAGCGGCAGGTCCCGCGGGGACGTCCTACCCAGTGCCACGTCGATCCTCCTCGTCGCGCTGATGTTTCCAGTCGGTAACTCTAACGGCTGGACGCGGCCGGGGTCATCGGGTGGCCGAAATTCGGCGGTGGCGTCGCGGCCGGGTCGTCGGTTGCCCACTGCACGTACCCGTCCGGGCGGACCAGGATCCGCTCGGCCGGAAGGCCCGCGTCGTCGAGGAGTACATGCCGTCCGGGGCGGAGGCGGTCGGCGACCGTCGTACCGTCCGGGAGTCGCAGGTCGGGGAGGCGTTTGCCGATCAACGGGTGCTCGCCCGGTGCGTAGGCGAGGTCGATGCCGGAGATGAGGCCGGCCAGCCGGCGGTTCGCCTCCGGTACGTCGAGCAGGTCGACGAATGTCGCGCGCAGACAGGCGATGTCGTCGTCCGGCACCATCAACACGCCTTGCGCCCGGGTGTTCGAGAGTACGGCGGCGCCGGCCGGGTGGCGCTCGTCGTGGTAGCTGTCGAGGAGCTGCTCGTCCGCGTCCCGTCGGACGACCGCGCCGAGCTTCCAGCCGAGGTTGAAGGCGTCCTGCAGGCCGAGGTTCATGCCCTGGCCGCCGGTCGGGGCGTGGACGTGTGCGGCGTCGCCGGCGAGGAAGACGCGGCCGGCCCGGTACCGGTCGGCCTGGCGGGTCGCGTCGGTGAAGCGGGAGGCGTAGCGGAGTTCGTGGAGGACGACGTGGTCGCCGTACCAGGCGCGGAGGGCGTTGGAGACCTCGCCGGGGGTGACGGAGTGGTTCTTCGGGAGGTGTTGTTGTTCGGGGCCGGTGAACAGCGCTCGGTGGACGCCGTCGTCCAGCGGGACCAGCGTCATGACGGCACCGTCGCGCGGGACGAGGGTCGGGAGTTGCCAGTCGGCTTCGATGCCGGAGAGGACCACGTCGGCGACGACCGCGGTGAACCGCCCGTCGCGGCCGGGGAAGCCGAGGCCGGTCATGGTTCGTACGGCGCTGTGGGCTCCGTCGCAGCCGACGACCCAGTCCGCGCGGATCGCCGTACCGTCGGCGAACCTGGCGTCGACGCCGGAGTCGTCCTGGTGGAGACCGGTCAGCTCGAGACCACGGCGTACGTCGAGATCGGTCTCCAGGAGTTGCTCGACGCGGAGCTGAGGAATGCCTAGCTGGTAAGGGAATCGGGTGTCGAGGGCGGTGTAGTCGAGGGGGACGCCGGCGAAGTGGCCGGCTGGGAGCTGTGGGGCGGCGTGCAGGTCGTCGAGGAGGCCACGGGAGTGCAGGATCTCCGCCGAGCGCGGCTGGAGGGTCAGAGCCTTCGACTGGCCGGAACGTTTCGTCGCCTTGTCGACAATTTGTACGTCGGCTCCGGCGAGGGTCAGCTCGGACGCGAGCAGCAGGCCGGTCGGGCCGGCACCTACGACGAGGACGTTCATGCGAGCAGGTCGTTCTTGCGGGAGTAGACCATCATGAAGCCGTAGAGCAGCACGAACAGCACGATCCACTGCACGGTCGTCACTCCCGGGACGGCGTCGAGCGGGAGCGCATACGCGATCACCACACGAACAACTGCGTCGGCAACCAGACCGACACCCCACACGGTCGTGATCAGCCGGATCCCGTGCCGGAACCGCGGCTCACTCTCCCACCGGCTCGCCCACACCTCGCCGCCACCCTCACCCCGCTTGGCCTCCGCAATCCCGCGCCCGACCGCCAGCAACAATGGCTTGCCCAGGGCAACAGTCCCGAGCATCCACAACCCACACAAGGCCGTGATCACACCATCCTTGGCAAGCAACATCCGCGGACTGTCCATCACCAACGAAGCAACAGTCCCCACCCCCAACGCCACAATCACAAACACCGCCATCCAGTCGACCTTCCGCCCGCGGACAACCGAGTACACCGTCCGCAGCACCGGAATCACCGACCCGGCAAGCGTCGCCCCCACCACCCCGACCCCCGCGCGCCGAAGCCCGTAGAAGATCACCAACGGCACCACCAGATCCACCAGCACCGGCGCCACCACAGCCCCCCACCGCGCCTTCGGCTTCACCTCCATGCCGGGCCGGCCGGTCGCGCTGGGGCTGCCGACCGCCCCCGACCCGCCTACGCTCCCCGCCTCCGCTGGGCGCGCAGCGCCGGCCGCCTCTCCCTCGGAGCGATTCACCGGTCGCTCCGCGTGGCTTGGTGGAACAGTTCGGTCAGTTCGCCGGCGTAGTGGGTGGGGTCGGCGCCGGCGATCAGCCGGTCGGCGGAGGCGTCGATGGCGGCTCGTACGGTGTGCGCCATCAGCGTCGCGTCGAACGTACGGAAGGCACCGGCGCGCTGCCCGTCCTCGAAGAGGACCGCCAGCCGAGCCACCGCCGAATCGGCCTCCTCCGTGGGAACAGCCGCGTAGACGATCTGCTGCACAGCCCGCACGTGCTCTGGGTGGTCCGCGATGAACTGGATGTTGGAGCGGATGTACGCCGCCAGCTTCCCAGCGGGATCAGCGGCCGCCTCGATCGCGGGCCGCATCCGCTCCGCCGCGTCGGTGGTGACGCGGCGGAGGACCTCCGCGAGCAGTTCGTCCTTGGTCGAGAAGTGGTACGAGATCAGCCGCTTGCTGCTCAGCCCGGCCTGCTCACAGATCGCGTCGTACGACGTCGCGGCGTACCCACGCAGCGCGAGCACCGCGATCGTCGCCGCGACGATCTGATCCCGCCGCGCCGCCGTACTACGGCTCCGATCGGTGTCCTGTTTTATCCGCATGAGTAAAAGTTACCCATACGGATAAAACTTCGTCAAGCCCGCGCCGATACCAGCAGGATCGGCGGGCGCCGGCGATGCAGCGCGAGATGTGGGTGAGCGGCGACCTCGTCCACCGTCGGGAGCGGCTCGTCGAGCAGCTCCGGCCGGAAGCCGTGCCGCCGCAGGACGCCGACCACCGTCCCGATGGTCCGGTGGTACTTCACCACTCCCTCGACGAACCAGGTCCGCTCTCGCCGCCCCTCGTCGGCGTAGTCGTCCACCACACAATCAGCCGCCACCATCGGCGCCGTCACCATCGGGTGCTCGATCGTGAACACGAACGTCCCGGCGTCCCTCAACCACCTGAAGACCCGGCCGGCCAAGACCTCGAAGTCCGCGACGTAGTGCAGCGCCATACTGCTCACCACCAGGTCGGCGAACCCACGCGGCTGGTTGAACTGCGCGAGGTCGGCCCGCACAAACTGGACCCGAGGATGCGGTACGGCCGCCGCCAGCATCTGTGCCGAGGCGTCCACCGCCATCACCTCGGCTGCGCCCGCCTCCGCCAGCCGCACCGCCAAATCCCCTTCGCCACACCCGAGATCCACGACGCGCAACCCCTCGACCGGCGGCAGCGCAGCTGCCATCGCCGGAATCTCCAACGCGTCGTTGATCCCCAGCCCAGCCCGGCGCAGCTCGCGATACCCGCGCAGGAACTCGGGATCGTCGTACAACTCGGCGCCCTTCACAGCCAGCGGGCCAGATCGTGGATGTTGATCATCGGCAGTTCCCACCGCAGCGCGAACTGCTCCAGATCGGCCGGCCCCGCCATCACCCCGTCGGTACGCATCACCTCGCAACAAACACCGACCGGCGCCAGGCCCGCCGCCTTGCACAAGGCAACGGTCGCTTCCGTGTGTCCGCCTCGCTCAGCCGGCAGACCGGGCCGCGCCGCCAACGGGAACACGTGCATCGCCGTGCCCTGCCGATCCCCGTCGCCCGGAATCGGCCCGATCTTCAACCGCTGCAGCACTTCCGGCGCACAGGGAACCGTCGTGTGCCCGCACGCCTGCGTGAGCAGGAACCGCATCGCCTCGGGCCGGAACCGCTCACCCGCGAAGACCACATCCCCTTCAGCCTCAGCTGTCGGGTCCCACACGACCACCCCACCACCAGCAGCGATCTGCGCGACCACCTTCTGGACGCCGGCCTCGCCGCTGAGCTGTCCCGCCCACGGCAGTTGCGCAACGGCCCGCATCAACTCGGGCCCGTGCCCGTCGCGGGCCATCCGGACCAGCAGGTCGCTCTCGAGGTTCACCCGGTCGCCCGCGGCCAGCGCGCCGAGGGTGGTCTTGGTCAGCATGTTCGGTACGAGTACGACCGAGAACCGGTCCTTCAGCACCTCCGCGACCGTGATACTCACGCCGTCGACCGCGATCGACGTCTTCGCCACCAACTGGCTCAGTAACCGCTCCGGTGGCTTGAGCCACACCCGATGTCCAGCCGGCTCCCTATCGACCCGCAGCACCCTGCCGACGCCCTCGACGTGTCCCTGGATCAAGTGCCCGTCGATGCGGTCGCCGATTGCCACGGGCCGTTCGACGTTCATTCGCAGACCGGCAGCAACCCGATCCAGCGTCGTACGTCGCCGGGTCTCGTCCGTCACGACCACCCGGAGCTCACCCAGCGGCGCCGGCGCCGCGGTGAACCGGATCCCGTCGAGGCAGACCGCGCCTCCGGGCGCGACCGCTACGTCGGACGCGACCCGCAAAACTTCGCCGGCCACCCCGGCGACCGTCCCCACGTTCTCGATACGTCCTGTGAACATGCTTCGCTCTCCATCATTCAACGATGGCCAGGGACCTCAGAGGGTCCGAGCTGAGAGCGGGGTATCACCGCATGGCCCCGGTCACATCCGGGTCACTCCACCTCCCGGCGGAGCCGACGGGCCCGGACAACAGTGTCCAACCGTCACTCCGTGGAATCGCACCATCGGGCAGTAAACCACACGCCACCCGTTGACCCGGCCGAAACCCCCCGGCTACGGTGACCGGAAATCGATTTCTCTGCCAGCTCCACCCGCCCGAGGAGAACCTGATGCGGAAGCGATGGTTGTTGGTCGTCCCTGCCCTGATCGCGGCGTCCGTGGTGCCCGCCGACCCCTCGGCGCCCGCCCAAGCCTCCGCCGTCCCGACCCCCGTCGACCGGGTCGCCAAGCTCACCGGCCCGCAGTCGATCAACGACACCGAGGCCCGGTTCGCCCTGAAGGCGACTGACCTCGGCATCCTCTGGGACAACGGCTCCGGCGAGATCCTGTCCGCGTTCGGCGACAGCTACGGCAGCGGCTGGACCGGGCCGGGCGGCGGCGCCGGCGACCAGGCCACGATCGACTGGCGGTGCAACCTGCTGCTCCGCAGTACCGACCGCAACCTCGCCGACGGGATGTCGTTCGACTCGGCCGCCGAGGACCGGCCCGGGCACGCCAAGGAGTTCCTGCCCTGCAAGAAGATCGACCGCGACGAGCACACGGTGATCCCGACCGCGGGCATCTCGGTCGGCCACCGCCAGTACGTGCAGTACATGTCGGTCAACTACTGGGGCCCGGCCGGCAGCTGGTTCACGAACTACTCCGGCTTCGCGTACTCCGACGACAACGGCGAGACCTGGACCAAGTCCCCGACCGCCCAGTGGAAGAACACCAAGGCCTGGGACGACAACTTCCAGATGACGGCGCTGACCAAGAGCAACGGCTACGTCTACATGGTCGGTACGCCGAACGGCCGCTTCGGCAGCGCGCACCTCGCCCGCGTCCCCGAGCAGCAGGTCCTGCAGAAGAACGCCTGGCGGTACTGGGACGGCCGGACCTGGTCGCCGCGGGAGGCAGCCGCCGTACCGGTCGCGGCCGGTCCGATCGGCGAGGTCTCGGTGCAGTGGAACGCGTACACCGGCAAGTGGCTGATGATGTACCTCGACGAACACCGGGCCGCGATCGTACTCCGCTCGGCCACCGACCTGACCGGCCCGTGGAGCGGCGAGCAGATCGTTGCCAAGAGCACCGACTACCCCGGGCTCTACGGATCCTTCATGCACCCGTGGTCGCAAGGCCCCGACCTCTACTTCACGATGGCGCAGTGGGACCCGTACAACGTGTTCCTGATGCACACCAAGCTCACCGACGACGCCAAGCCGACCAACCTGGTCAGCGATCCCGGCTTCGAGGCACAGACGAGCGGTACGCCGTCCGCGCCCTGGCAGCTGAGCGGTACCGGCGGCATCGACCGCAGCAACCTGGCCCACAGCGGCACCAACAACGCGTACGTCCGGGACTCGATCGGCACCCACCAGCTCCAGCAGACAGTTGCCGTCCGCCCCAATCACCGGTACCGGCTGTCCGCCTGGGTCCGCACCGCCGAGAACAACTCCGAGACGATGCTCGGCGTCCGCACCCTGCGCGGCCGGACGATCGCCCAGCAGACCGGCGGCGCGCATCCGCAGTACACGCAGGTCAGCGTCGAGTTCGACTCCGGACAGGAGTCGTTGATCCAGCTGTACGCCGGCTTCTTCGGGCACAGCCAGGACGTCTGGCTGCAGCTCGACGACGTCGTACTGGAGGAGATCCGCTGAACCATTGACTTTACACACCTTCTAATGAATATAGTTCCTGCGTAGCAGCTTCCTGCCGCGTGAAAGGAACGCACGTCATGACCTTCTCCCGCCTCGGCGGCTGGGCCGCGCTCGGTTTCGCGGCCCTGCTCGCCGGGACCAACCTCGTGCTGGCGCCGACCGGCCTGCCACTGATCGGCGACCCGACCGACGCGGTCATGGCGTACTTCGGAAGCCACGCCGGCCTGATCGGGCTCAGCGGAACTCTCGCCGTCGCGGTCTGGATCCTGGCCGTCCTGTTCGGCGCCGGGGCCTACGCGGCGGTGCGTTCGTCGGAACGGGCACGTAGCGAAGCCTGGTCCGTCGTCGGCCTGGCCGGCCTTCTGCTGCAGAACGCCACCTTCACCGTGTTCATCGCGACCAGGCTGGCCCTGACCGGCACCGCCACGGACACGTCGGCGAGCAACGGCCTGTGGGCGCTCAACGAAGCACTGTTCGCCTTCAACGGCACCTACCTGGCCACCGCGATGCTCGGACTGTCGATCGCCGGCCGCCGCTCCGGGCTGATCAGCCGCACGCACGCCGGCACAGGATTCGTCGCCGGAGCCCTCCAACTCACGGGTGCACTGCTCCTACCGCTGGTGTTCAGCAACCCCGGCCCCGTCGACCTGATCGGCCTGGCCGGCTGGATCATCTGGGTGATCTGGATCGCCTGGTACGGCGTCGTCCTGATCCGCACCCGAACGTCCTCGCTCGAACCCGCAATGGCGGCAGTATGACCCCCACAGTCCAACGCCCAGGGCCGATCCTGGCCGTTGTGTGCCTCGCCTTCTTCATGACGATGCTCGACACCACGGTCGTGAACATCGCGCTTCCGGACCTGCAGCAGCGGCTCGGCGCGTCCCTGGACCAAGCGCTGTGGGTGGTGAACGGCTACACGCTCGTCTTCGCCGTGCTCCTGCTGACATTCGGCCGCCTCGGCGATCGATACACCCCGCGCACGATGTTCCTGGCGGGGCTGGCGGCGTTCACGATCGCGTCCGCGCTGTGTGGCCTGGCGCAGGACCCCGCCCAGCTCATCGTCGCCCGCGCGCTGCAGGGCGTCGGAGCGGCGATGCTGATGCCGCAGACCCTGACGCTGATCACGACCACGTTCCCGCCCGATCGGCGCGGGTTCGCGTTCGGGGTCTGGAGCGGCGTCGCCGGCCTGGCGACCATCGCCGGTCCGACGGTCGGCGGTCTGCTGGTCGACACCCTCACCTGGCGGTCGGTCTTCCTCGCCAACATTCCGCTCGGCCTGATCGCGCTCGTCGGCGCGTACCTCCTGCTTCCGTACGGCGATTCGCGTCGGGCCCGCCTGGATCTGGTCGGCATGCTGCTCTCCACCGGCGGGCTGTTCGCGATCGTGTTCGCCCTGCTCGAGGGACAGCGGTACGGCGGGCCGGCTGTCGTCGTCGGACTGGTCCTGCTGATCGCGTTCGTGGTGCACCAATACCGGACGCAGGGCGGCGTACCGCTGGTGCCGTTCGACTTGTTCGGGCGGCAGAACTTCGCGGTGATGAACGTCGTACTGATGGCGGCCCTGTTCGCGACGGTCGCGTTGCTGCTGCTGTACACGTTCTACCTGCAGACCGTCCGTGGCCTGACGCCGATCGAGGCAGGGCTGATGCTGGCGCCACCGTCGCTGGCCACGCTGCTGATCTCACCGGTCGCCGGACGGCTCGCCGACCGTGTCCATCCGCGGCTCGTCGTCCCGCCCGGGCTCGCGTTGTTCGGGGTGGGCTTCGTCCTGCTGCTGGCCGCGTCCGACCTCGACACTCATGTACTCGGGCTGCTGCCCGGGATGGTCGTGTGCGGGATCGGTGCCGGGGCCGTGTTCGCGCCGGCGAACGCGCTCGCCCTGCGGGACGTCCCGCCGGCGTCGGCCGGCGCTGCCTCGGGGGTCATCAGTACGTTGCGGCAGGTCGGGACGCTGCTCGGCGCGGTCGTCGTCGGCGCCATCCTGCAGGCGGGTGCCGGTGACCTCGACCCGAACGCCTACCGCGCCGCGCTCACGACGGCGAACTGGACCGTCATCGGTGTCCTCGCCGGTACGGCGATCATCGCCTTCAGCGCCCGTCGGCCGGCAGGTCGATAGTCAGGACGCGCGTCGGCCGCGGCGGCGGGGGCGGTTGGAGCGGCGGCGGACCGGGCGGCGGGGGCCGACCAGTCGCGGACCCGCCAGCCGGTCCTCCAGACGGCGGGCCTCGCGGCGGATCGGCTGGGCGACGTACTCGCCGAGGATCAGGCCCGAGGCCAGGGCGACGCCGATCGCGACGGCGGTGGCGAGGCTGACGATGCCGATCAGGTTGCCGAGGCCCATCAACTCGTACAGGCCCCGGTAGATCGTCAGGCCGGGCAGCAGTGGGATCGAGCCGGCGACGACCACGACCAGCGGCGGTACGCCGGTCCGCCGGCCGCTGGAGTACCCGCCGAGACCGACGACGAACGCCGCGGCCGCTGTCGACCACGCCGGGCCGAACTCCGCCCTCGTCATCAGCGTGAAGACGAGTGACGCCAGCGCGCCCATCACCGCCACCGGCAACAGCGCGCGGAGCGGTGCATACGACGCGTACGCGAACGCGACCGACATCACCGCACCCGAGATGACCATCACCGGAAGGTTCGCGAGCTGGATCGTCGGGGTCTCGAGCCCGACGTTCAGCCCGAACCGGAGCCCCAGCGCGAGCCCGAGCGAGACGCCCGCGATGATCCCGCCGGTGAGCAGCATCGCCTCGAGGCTGCGGGCCGCGGCGGTCACGTAGTACCCGGTGATGGCGTCCTGGACGGCACCGGTGAGGGCGATCCCGGCCAGCAGCAGGATGATGCCCGCGGCAACGACCAGTGACGGTTTCACCGGCGCGTGGACGGCGTACAGCACCAACGCGACCGCGGTCGCGACGAACGCGCCCGCCACCTGCTGGTAGAACGCGGGCAGCCGCTGCCGGTTGAACCAGCGGTTGTTCAGCTCGATCACGATCGCGGTCAGTACCGCGAGCAGCGTGATCAGCCAGCCGCCGCCGAGCAGCAGCGTCGCGCCGCCGGCCATCACGCCCCACGCGACCACCGCGCTCCACCGCGGGTACGGCGGGCCCGCTGACGTCAGCCGGGCGAGCTCGCGGGACGCCTCCTCGCGATTCAGGTCGCCGCGCGCGAACCGCCGTACCAGCCGGTCGACGTCGGTCAGCCGGGAGAAATCCTGCGAGCGGTACCGGACCAGCCGGATGTGCGTCTCCGGCGCGACGTCCGGGGCCTCCTGGTACGACACCGCCATCGACGTGAACGTGATGTCGACCTCGCACCCGCGCAGTCCACCGGCCGCGGTGACACCCAGGATCGTCGCGGTCGCGTCCGCCGTACCGGCGCCGCTGGACAGCAGCACCTCACCGACCCGCAACGCCAGGTCGATGGTGGCGTAGACCTCCCGCTGCTCGTCAGGCTCCATCAGGGGGTGTCTGATGGGTCCACGCCGTCGCGAGCAGGTGCTCGGTGCGGCGAGGTGCCGTGCCGAGTGCCGCGCAGTAGGCGTGGACCCATCAGACACCCCCTAGCAGTCGGTGCGCCATCGCGAGGTCGGTGATCAGGATGTTGATCCAGCCGCCCAGCAGGGCGGCCCGGATCGCGGAGTACTTGCGTTCGCCGCCGGCCACGCCGATCCGGCGCGGCACCGCCAGCAGCTCCTTCGCGGTCACCCCGATGACCCGTTGGTCGAACGTAGAACGCACGAGCTTTCCCTCTTCGTCGAAGAACCGGAAACACACGTCCCCGACCGCACCGAGCCTGCGGAGCTCGTCCTGGTCGGCCTCCGCGACCGCGTTCCCACTGCGCTGCAGCAACGGCGAGGGTTCGAGGCTGCCGATCCCGACCAGGGCGTCGGTGAGTTGTCCCCAGGTGCCCAGAACGTCCCGGACCGACACGTCGTTCATCATCGCCCGCCGGACCGCGGGGGTCCCGACCAGGCCGGGCGCCGGCAGGTAGACCGGCATCCCCCCGGTCAGCTCGGCGAACCGCGCCGTCAGCCGGGTCGCCTGCATCTGGACCGCCGCGTCGCCCAGACCGCCGACGATCTGCACCACCTTGTCCACCACCGGCACGCTCTTGCGCGGCATCCGGTCGACGGCCGAGATCAGCGTCTCGCTCCACGAGGAGATCCCGACCACGTGGCCGCCGGTGAGCGTCATGTCCAGGTACGCCGCCGCGCCCGAGCCGAGCGCCGGAAGGACCTCGTCGCCGACGCCGATCGTGTCCACCACGACCGCGTCGCGCAGCCCGTACCGGCCCTGCAACTCGTCTTCGAGGTCGCTGTGCACGCCGCTCGGCATGGTCACCACCGTGTGCACGATGCCGACCTCGACGGCCTGCTTCAGCATCCGCGAGACCCGCGCCTGGGACAGGTTCAGCTCGGCGGCGATCTGCGGTTGCCGGATGCCCTTCTCGTGGTACATCCGGGCCACCTTCGCAAGCAGCCGCAGCTCGTCCAGCCCCGGCTGGCGCACCGCGCGGTTGCTGTTCACAACACCCCTCTCAACAGGATCAAACTGGACTATAAGCAGATGTAGACCCTCGGTGCGCCACCAACATCAGGCAATGGACTTCCCGGCGTGTCCCGGGCACCTCTCGCCACCACCGAGCCGTCCCGCGGATCGACGATCGTGTACCCCAGCGGCACGGTGTCGTCGAACACCATCACCGGCCCGCCGTTCTCGCGGTACACGATCAGACCGCCCTCCTTCGTACTCAGCGCGCGCCCGGAGATCACCCGCGTCCAGTCCGGCGTCATGTCGGTGGTCGGCAGGCCGTCCAGGATCTTGCCGAGCATCCCGACGTACGTCGAACCCTCGAAGCCGAGCGCCTCGCGCCAGCCCGCGCCCGGGGCGAGGAAGTACTCCGAATGGCCCGGCTCGTCCGGGTGCAGCCGCCACTGCCACAGGCTGCCCGCGCCGTAGACGACCCCCATCGTGCCGCCCGCGCACAGGTTGCTCCACGCCTCGTGCCCCTGCCACCAGCCCTCGGCGACACCGGTGCGGCCGGTGTGCTCGTACGTCGGCTCGCCGTTCGCGACCGCCTTCACCGGGAGGTTGCGCCACAGGTCGGCGACCCGCTCCGGGACGTGCTCGCCGGTGTGGCCGGTCTGGCACCACTGGAAGTCGAGCCAGTCCGCGTCCTGGTGCGCGACCGGGCGGATGTGCGGGCGGTAGTGGATGCCGGTCGGCTGGTGGTAGCAGTCGCTCGCGTGCACCTCGGCCCCGCCCGCCGCGATCTGCGGCTCCGTCCCGGCCCCGTCGGCGCCGACCAGGTAGATCGCCGGCCGAGCGCCGTACCGCGCGACGAGGTAGCGGCAGTACTCCGCATACTCCTCCGCCGGTACGACGGTGCCGGCGACATCGAGCCCCTTCCACCCGAACCCGTGGAAGACCGGCTGCAGCACCGGGACGATCCCGTGCTCGACGAGAATCCGCAGCAACTCGTCGAGGTACTCGAAGTACTCGAAGTTCATCCGGGTGAGACGACCGTCGGGAAGGTCTTCGAACCCGACCCCGAACCCCTGGTCCTGCGTACGGTCCCGCGGCCCGACCGCCCGCATGTCCGGCTGCACCGTCATCAGCAGGACCGCGTTGAACCCCTTCGCCTGCCGATCGGCGGCATACTCCCGCACCTGCTCCGCGGTCGCCCGCCACGGCAACGCCCACGCGGTATCCGCCACCAGCACAACCGGCGTCCCGTCCGCATGCACAAGACTCCGCCCACCCGGCGACATCCTCCAAAACCCATGCACGTAAAACGGATTCGTTTCCTCGGACTCCATCACGTTGAACTCGCCCGACACGTCCCCGTCCACCCACCGCCACCGCCCGGCAACCGGCGCCGCGAACCGCACCCGCCGCCGACCACCCCCGCCGGTGTCAAACGTCGGTCGGCGGAGCGCGAGACCGTCTTCGTGGGTGAACTCGACCCAGTCCGAGGTGGCGGGGAATTCGAGTTCTCTCCAGACGGATGAGATGGACATGACACTCCCGGGGTGCTGGTTGCCGTTAAGCTGAGGACGAAGAGAACACACGTGCTCTGGGGTCGGTGAAATTCCGAGCCGGCGGTGACAGTCCGCGACCCGTGACTTCGCGAGAAGGAGCGGTTGACCTGGTGGAACTCCAGGACCGACGGTGAAAGTCCGGATGGGAAGACGCACGTGGCAACCGCACGTCCCGAGAACCGGGGCGTGAGGTTTGTCGTTGCCCCCGGAGTGCCAATCGGTTGCACTGCCCGAGAGGACAACGAAGATGAACACATTGACCAGCCTGGACACCATAGAACGCGCCGTCTCCGACATCGCGACTGGCCGTCCGGTTGTGGTCGTGGACGACGAGGACCGTGAGAACGAAGGTGACCTGACCTTCGCCGCGAGCCTCGCGACCCCGGAACTGATGGCGCTGCTCGTCCGCCACACCAGCGGCTACGTCTGCGCGCCCACCACCTCCGAGGTGCTGGACCGGCTCGAACTCCCGCTGATGGTCCCGGACAACCAGGACAGCCTCCGTACGGCGTACACCGTCTCCGTGGATGCGGCGACCGGTGTCGGTACCGGGATCTCCGCGGCGGACCGGGCGCGGACGGTCCGCGTACTGGCCGACCCGAAGGCGCAGCGCGCGGACCTGATCCGGCCCGGTCACATCCTGCCGTTGCGGGCGGTCGACGGCGGCGTACGGGAACGGCCGGGCCACACCGAGGCCACGGTCGAACTCGTCCGGCTGGCCGGTCTCCCGCCGGTCGGCGTGATCGGCGAGCTCATGAACGACGACGGCACGCTGATGACCGGTGCGGACCTGCGGGCGTTCGCCGACGTTCATGGCTTCGCGATGATCTCGATCGCCGACCTGGTCAGCTACCTGTCGTGACCAGCTTGCGGGCGGCGTCGGCGATCCCGCCGGCGGACAGCCCGTACCGGTCGAGCAGGTAGCCGGCCGACCCGGTGGGCGCGAACTCGGGGATCCCGAGGATCGTCACTCGGGCCGGGTGCTGCTGTACGACGGTCTCGGCGACCGCACCGCCGAGACCGCCACCGGACACCGCCTCCTCGGCGGTCACGATGCCGGCCGTCTCCCGCGCGGCCGCGACCACGGCGTCGGTGTCCAGCGGCTTCACCGTCGGCATCGACACCACCCGCGCCGAGATCCCTTCCGCCGCGAGCAGTTCGGCGGCGGCGAGCGCCCGCCACAGCACGGTCCCGTTGCTGATCACGGTCACGTCGGTGCCTTCGCGGACCGTGATCGCCTTGCCGAGCTCGAACGTGTAGTCCTCGGAGTACACCTTCGGCACGCTCATCCGGCTGACCCGGATGAACACCGGCCCCTCCGACGCGGCCGCCCAGCGGAGTGCGGCCGCGGTCTCGATCGGGTCCGCCGGGACGATGATCCGGAGCCCGGCGATCGCCCGCAGCCAGGCGATGTCCTCGATCGAGTGGTGCGTCGGGCCGAGTTCGCCGTACGCGACGCCGGGGCTCATCCCGCAGAGCTTGACGTTGGTGTTCGAGTACGCGACGTCGGCCTTGATCTGTTCGAGCGCGCGGCCGGTGAGGAAGCAGGACGCCGCCGACACGAACGGGATCCGGCCGCCGTTGGCCAGTCCGGACGCGACGCCGACCATGTCCTGCTCGGCGATCCCGACGTTGATCAGCCGGTCCGGGAACGCCTTCCGGAAGCTGTTCAGCTTCGACGATCCGACCGAGTCGTTGACGACGCCAACGATCCGGTGATCGGCCTCGGCGAGCTGCGCGAGCGTCTCGACGTAGGCGTCCCGGCAGTCGTACCGCGGCTGGTCCGCGATCGAACGGGTCTCGAGGACGGTCATTTCAGCTCCTTCAGGGCCTGCTGGAACTCAGCGGCATCGGGTACCCGGTGGTGCCAGGCGACGTTGTTGCTCATGAACGAGATCGGGTGCCCCTTGTGCGTGTGCGCGATCACGAACGTCGGCTTGCCCGGCCGGAACGGGACCGCGGACAGTACGTCGAGCAGCTCGCCGTGGTCGTGCCCGTTCACCTCGACGACCGCGAACCCGAACGCCGCCGCTTTCTCCGGCAGCGGGTCGAGGTCGTTGGTCTCCTTCGTGGTCGCGCCCTGCTGCAGCCGGTTCCGGTCGACGATCACGGTCAGCCGGTCCAGCTGGTACTGCGAGGCCGCCATCATCGCCTCCCAGTTCGACCCCTCCTGCAGCTCGCCGTCCCCGACCAGGACGTACGTACGCCGCAGCGAGACGTCGAGCTTCGCCGACAGGGCATGCCCGACGGCGACCGGCAGGCCGTGCCCGAGCGGGCCGGTATTCGCCTCGACGCCGGCGACCTTGTTCCGGTTCGGGTGCCCGTTGAGCGCGGACAACGGTTTCAGAAACGTGGAAAGTTGTTCCACCGGCAGGAAACCGAACGCGGCCAGCGTGGTGTAGAGCGCGCCCGCGACGTGACCCTTGCTCAGGATGAAGCGGTCCCGCTCGGGGTCGTTCACGGTGTCGGGCGAGATGTCGAGCACCGCGCCGTACAGCGTGGCCAGGATGTCGATCGCGGAGAAGTCGCCGCCGATGTGCCCGGCGCCGGCGTGGTGGACGAGCTTGAGGTCCTGGATCCGGATCTGCTTGGCGGCCTCGGCGATGTGCGCGATCTGGTCGGCGCGGCTGCTGTGGAGCGGCAGCCGGCCGAGCACCGGCAGCGTCGCGTGCTCGGCTGTCAGCGTCATACGATCTCCGCCATCGAACTCAGCAGCACCTTCTGGACCAGCTTCTGCGCTGCGAGCGCGTCGTGGGACGCCTGGGCGGCGGCGAGCGCGTCGTCGTCGAGGACGTCGAGCGCGTGGTGGATCGCCTTCAGGAACGTGATCGCCTGCTTCGCCGCCTGCACGCTGTCCTCGCGGAACGGGAACTGGTCGAGCTGCCAGACGCCGTCCCAGTTGTTCTTCCGCAGTGTGTGGAAGAACTCGAACGTCTCCACCAGGTGCACCGAGCCGACGATCATGTCGTCGTCCCAGCCGCGCAGGTTGTCGTTCACGTCGATCGCGAACAGCCGGCCGTAGTCGATCGCCAGCTGGGCCGCGTCGGCCGGCGTCTCCAGGCCGTACAGCGAGTGCCCGAAGTCGAGCAGGATGCCGAGGTTCGGCAAGCCGATCTTCTCGATGCCGAGCAGCGTGCGGGCGACGTTCGGGAAGATGATCTTGACCCGCGGCTCGCGCGGCTTGTACTCGATCACGAAGTTGATGTCGGGGTGCGCCGACACCAGTTCCTTCAGGCCGTCCAGGGCCAGGTTCCAGACGTCGTGGTAGTTGACTTGGAACGGGTAGTCCCAGCCGTCCTGGCCGGGCCACAGCTTCACGTACGAGCAGCCGAGGTCCTTCGCCAACTCGGTTGCCTGGTGCAACAGCTCCAGGGCCTGGGCGCGGACCTTCGGGTCCGGGTTCGTGAAGGATCCCTTGACGAAGTCCTTGGTGTAGATCTCCGGGGTGATCGCGATCGCCTTCAGGTTGTTCCGCTGCAGCGCGGCCTTGACGTCGTCGAGCGTCCCGTCGTACCCCGCGAACGGCCAGTTCAGGTCGACCACCGAGAGGTCGCCGACGGCGCCGGCCCGGTCGATCTGTTCGAGCAGGCCGACGGGTTCGCCGTACCCGTCGGTCGCGTAGCGGTCCTTGTAGGTGGCGAAGTGCCAGATACCCGCGCCGAAGACCGGCATGTCAGTCATATCTCGTTCCTAACCTTTGAGTGAGCCGGCGGTGAGCCCGCCGACGATCCAGCGCTGCAGCAGGGTGTAGGCAATGAGGATCGGCACCACGGCAATCAGGATGCCTGCCGCGAGACCGGTGTTGTTGTTGGCGAACTGGCCCTGGAAGTTCAGCAGGCCGACCGGGATGGTCTTGTGCGCGTCCGAGTTCAGCAGAATCAGTGCGAACAGGAACTCGTTCCAGGTCGCGACCGCGTCCAGGATCGCCACCGTGACCAGGGCCGGGACCGACAGCGGCAGGATCATCGTGAAGAACACCCGCCAGTCGCCGGCGCCGTCCACCTTCGCGGCCTCGATGATCTCGTCCGGGATCTGCCGGAAGAACGACTGCAGCACCAGCACCTCGAACGGGATGCCGAACGCCAGGTACGGCCCGATCAGCCCGAAGATGCTGTCGGTCATCCCGGCCGAGCGCATCATGATGAAGACCGGGACGATCGTGATGTAGATCGGGATCGTCAGCCCGAGGAACACCGAGAACATCACCGTCCGGCGGAACTTCATCCGCAGCTTGGCGAGCGCGAAGCCGAGCATCGCGGAGACCAGCACCCCGAGCGGGACCTTGACGACCGCGAGGATCAGGCTGTTGCGGTACGTCGTGGCGAAGTTGCCGATGCCCCAGGCGTCGGAGAAGTTCTTCCAGGTGAACTCCGCGGGCCAGCTGAGCGGGCCGTTGCCGATGAAGTCGGACAGCGGGCGTACGGCGGTGATCACCAGGAGCGCGAGCGGTGAGATCCAGAAGAGCGCGATGACGACGAGGACGAGCGTCATCACCAGGCCGCGACGCCCCTTGGGTCCAGGACTGTCGGAGTGAGCCGCGTCCAGCGGGAGGTCCACCGGGGCTTGGGCTGTGAGGGTCATGAGGCCTCCCGGGTCTGGGAGCGGACGTACGGAATTCCTACCGCGATCGCGACCAGCGTGATGACGACGGCGATCGCGGTGCCGTAGCCGGCCTGGTAGTACTGGAAGACGTTGAAGTACATCCAGGTGCCCATCACCTGCGTCGACGTACCGGGGCCGCCGTACGTCATCGCGTAGATCAGGTCGAAGACCTTGAACGAGTCGATCAGCGACAGTGCGAGCACGATGTAGTGCGCCGGCCGCAGGCTGGGCATCGTCACGTGCCAGAACTGCTGCCACTTCGTCGCACCGTCGACCGTCGCGGCCTCGTACAACTCGTTCGGGATGCCCTGCAGGGCGGCCAAGTAGAGCAGCATCGGGAAGCCGGTCCGCAGCCAGATGGCCGGTACCATCACCGCCCACAGCGCGGTCGAGTCCTGCCCGAGCCACGCCTGCGCCAGCCCGTCCAGCCCGATCGCCCGGAGCGCCGAGTTGATCGCGCCGTACTGCGGGTTGTACAGCCAGCCCCAGATACTCGCGATCGACACCAGCGGCAGGACGGCGGGCGTGTAGAAGATCAGCCGGAGGACGGGCTTGCCGTGCACCTTGCCGTTCAGCGCGATCGCCAGCAGCAGGCCTAGCACGGTCGGGACCGCGATCGTGACCACGGTCCAGATCAGGTTGTTCTTCACCGCGGTCACCACGACCGGGTCCTGCGGCAGCTTGAAGTAGTTGCTCAGGCCAACGAACTTGTACGAGGCGCTCAGCCCGTCCCAGTTGGTCAGGCTGAACCACAACGAGGACAACGCCGGGTACACCAGGAACGCGACGTACACCCCGAGGGCGGGGATGGCGAACAACCAGGGCGACCAACGGCCACCGCGTTTGAGTGCGACTGTGCCGGCCATGCGCTCAGCTCTTCGCCCAGGCGGAGACGATCTCCTGCATCTTCTTCGCGGCCGCGTCCGGCTGGACGGACCCCTGCAGCAGGTCGCTCTGCACGCTGAAGTACTGGTCGGCCTGCTTCTTCGGGAACGCCTGGTCCTGGATCGTGTAGAACCCGTTGCTGCCGTACTTCTTCGACCACTCCGCCGACAGCGGCAGCGACTTCGGGTCCGGCTCGGCGCCCTTCACGGTGGAGGCGGTGATGTTCATCGCCTTCTGGGTCTCCGGCTTCACGATGAAGTCGATCAGCGCGGCCGCCTTGTCCGCGTTCCCGGTCTTGGCGTTGATCATGTAGCCCTCGACGAAGCCCGAGTGCCGGGCCGGCGTCTTGTCGGTCGGCAGCTCGAAGTTGCCGAACCCGGACGGGCTCTTCTTCGCGCTAAGGATCGCGCCGGCCTCGGTCCACTGCCCGGCGATCGTGTACGCCGTCTTGCCCTGCACGTACCAGGGCTCGACGTCCGACGGGTCCAGCCCGAGCGCGCCCTGCGGCAGCCACTTCTTGTCCTGCCACTTCTTGAACAGCGTGAACGCCTCGACCACCTCGGGCCGGTCCCAGCTCTCGGCGCCGGTGAGCAGCTTGTCGTGCAGGTCCGGCCCGGCGGTGTGCTCGAGCAGGTACTCGAACAGCCGCATGATGTCCCACCCGTACTTGCCACCGAGCCCGCACGGCGTGACACCGACAGCCACCAGTTTGTCGTTCACGGCCTCGAGTTCGGCGTACGTGGTGGGCGGGGCGCTGACGCCGGCCTTCGCGAACAGCGACTTGCTGTACCAGGCACCGAGTCCGAGCTGCACGAACGGTACGCCGGACTTCACGCCGTCGAACGTCATGCCGCTGATCGCGGTGGTGTTGAGCTTGGAGTCCCAGCCGAACTTGTCGTAGTACTTGCCCAGGTCGAGCGCCTGCTTCGCCTTCGCGAACGGGCTCCCGATCTGACCGCCCCAGATCCGCCAGACGTCCGGGCCCTTGCCGCCGAGCAGCTCGGTGCGGAGCTTGTCCGGGTACACCGCGGCACCCGAACCGGGCAGGCTGTCGACGGTCGTCGTGGTCCCGTTGGCCTCGTCGAACTTCTTCACCTGCGCCTTCAGCAGGCCGATCGTCGAGTCGTCCTCGTAGGTGAACAGGCGCAGGTTGTTCGACGCGGCACCGGTCGAGCCGGCGGTGGTCGCCGTACCGCCTCCGGTGCAGGCGGACAGACCGGCGCCGAGCGCGGCGGCGGACGTGAACCCCAGGAAACCTCTACGGCTGATCATTGAGCACTCCTTTGGCGGGCGAAACGGCGGATCTTGGCGAACATGTCCTCCAGCAGGAAGCGGACGTCGACCTGCTCGCAGACGTGGATGGGGTTGTCGGTCCCGGGCAGGTACCAGCCGTCGACGCCGAACCTCGGCGCGGGCTGGACCCGCATGTCCCCGCTGCGGGGATAAAGCATCAGCGCGATCGCGGGCGAGTCGCCCAGCGACCGCGACTCGATCGGTTCCCCGTGGTACTGCGCGTTCCACTCGACCAGCTGGTCGATCAGGTACTTCCCGAGCGGGCCGGCGTCGCCGATCTTCTCCTCGAGCTCGGCGTAGCTGACCGAGACCTTGGTGTACACGTCGCTCGGCACCTGCCAGACGGTCATCCCGGACCCGAACACCACGTTGGCCGCGTGGATGTCGTTGGACAGGTTGAACTCGATCCCTGGGTACGTCTGGTACCCGCGGTAGCCGCGGCCGCCGATCCAGATCACGACGACGTCGCGGTGCACCAGCTCCGGATCGAGCAGGATCGCCGACGCCATGTCGGTGAGCGGGCCGAGGAACGACACGAACAGCGGGTCGTCCTTCGAGGCCAGCTTGGACTCCTCGATGATCAGCCGCGCGCCGGGAGAGTCCAGCGGGGTCTGCTCGTCCGGGATGCCGGTGGTGGCGCCGTCCGCGACCGTGACCTTGCCGGTCAGGTCCATCAGGTCCAGCAGCAGGTCGATCTCCTCGCGGGACTCTTCCATGCTCCGGTCCGACCGGCGGGTGCCGAAGTGCGCGGGAATCAGCCCGCGGACGTCGAAGGTCGGCGACAACAGCCCGTGCACGATCGCGAACTGGTCGTCGGCCTCGTTCTTGGCGTCGGTGTTGATGATCACCCGGCGTCTACTCGACTTCACGCTGCTCTCCATCCGTCCTCTTAACCCTCACCTGCCGCCGGAGGCGGCGTTCTTGTGGACTTTGCTCCCCCACCCGCCGCCGGAGGCGGCGTTCTCGTGGTCTTTTGCCGCTTAGCGTTTGCTCCCCCACCCGCCGCCGGAGGCGGCGTTCTTGTGGTCTTTTGCTGTTTGGCGTTTGAATAGATATTCAGTAGTGCATAGCCTGTCGCCCAGAGTGTCACCATCGGGCTAGAGTCCCGTCAAGACCTCAGTTGAAACTTGGAGCGCCGATGCACCAGGCCGTACTCGCGATCGACCAGGGCACGACCAACACCAAGGCGATCCTGGTGAACGCCGACGGCCGGGCGCTCTCGACCGGATCGGCCCCGGTCGCGCTCTCGACCCCGCAGCCCGGTTGGGTCGAGCAGGACGCCGACGACCTCTGGCAGAGCGTCCTGCAAGCGACGGCTGCCTGCCTGAGCGATGACGTCGAGGTCGTGGGCATCGCGCTGTCCACCCAGCGCGAGTCCGTCGTCGGATGGGATCGCTCCGGGCACCCCGCCGGCCCGGTGCTCGGCTGGCAGGACGTGCGGACCAGTAGTTGGTGTTCCCAACTACCTGCGACGGTCGACGAGCTGGTACGACTGCGTACCGGGCTGCGGGTCGACGCGATGTTCTCCGCGCCGAAGATGCGCTGGTTGCTCGATCGCTCGGACGCCTCCGTCGGGACCGTCGACTCGTGGTTGATCCACCGGCTGACCGGTTGCCGTGAGCATCTGACCGAGGCCGGCAACGCATCGCGGACCTTGCTCTACGACCTGACGACGCTGGGCTGGTCCGCGGAACTGTGCGAGGCGTTCGGGGTCCCGCGGGAGGCGTTGCCTGAGGTACGGCGGTCGAATGCGGGGTTCGGGGAGACGAAGGGCGTGCCCGGACTGCCGGACGGGATCCCGATCGTTGCCGTACTCGCGGATTCGCACGCGGCGATGTACGGCCAGGGGTGTACGCGGACCGGGATGGTGAAGGCGACGTACGGAACCGGGTCCTCGGTGATGACGCCGGTGGACGAGTTCGTGCCGAGTGGGTGCACGCTCGCCTGGCTGACCGATCAGCCCGTGTATGCGCTGGAAGGAAACATCGTCTCGTCGGGCGCCGCGCTTGCCTGGACCGCCGACCTGCTCGGGCTGCCGGACGTCGGGGCGTCGATGCAGCTCGCGGCGAGCGTGCCGACCGCCGATGGTGTCGTACTCGTGCCGGCGTTCGCCGGGCTCGGCGCGCCGCACTGGGACCGCGAGGCGCGGGCCGCGTTGACCGGGATGAGCAGTTCCACCACCCGCGCCCACATCGCGCGGGCCGCCGTCGACGCGGTCGCGCAGCAGATCTGCGATATCGCCGACACGATCCCCGGCGGACTCAGCACGCTGCGCGCGGACGGTGGGGCGACGGTTTCGGATCTACTCATGCAGACGCAGGCGGATCTACTGGGGTGCGCGGTCGAGGCGGCCGACGTACCGGAGATCTCCGCGCTCGGGGTGGCCGAGCTGGCGTGGACCTCCCTCGGCGCGACCATCGGCTGGTCGAAGGACCGCACCTACCGCCGCTTCGAGCCCCGCCTCGCCGCGCCGGCCCGCACCGAACGCCGCACCGCCTGGTCCACCGCCGTCGCCACCACCCGCACCCCCTGACCCGAACACCGCCACCACCTGCACCTCCTGACCCGGGCACCGCCCGCACCTCCCGACCCGAGCACCGCCGCCACCGCCTGCACCTCCTGATCCGGGACCGTTGATGGGTGGGCGTCCGAGGTGCAGGGTTTGCACCTCGGATCACCGGCGCAAACCCGGCATCTCGAACGCCCACCCACGAAATGCCGACAGGCAGGGGGCTCTCATGGGCGGCGGAGTGTGGGCCCTGGAGATCGCTTTCCGTTACAGGTTGACTGGACCTTTACGACCCCTTTATGGTTGCGATCAAGATCTTGGAAAGCCCTTTCCAAGATGGACGGGGCCGGGACGTGAGAGGTACGACTGTGAACGAGCGACGCATCGGCATCGTGATGAACGGCGTCACCGGGCGGATGGGCCTGCGCCAGCACCTCGAGCGTTCGATCGTGGCGATCCGCGAGCAGGGCGGGCTGCCCGCCGCGGACGGCACCATGATCATCCCCGAGCCGATCCTGGTCGGCCGGAACGAGCTGAAGCTCCGGCAGATCGCCGAGCAGTACGGGCTGGAGCGCTGGACCACCGACCTCGCCGAGGCGCTCGCCGAGCCGGACGTCGAGATCTACTTCGACTCCCAGCTCACCCAGCTGCGCGAGAAGGGCGTCCGCGCCGCCGTCGAGGCCGGCAAGGCGATCTACTGCGAGAAGCCGATCGCCGAGAGCCTGGACGCGGCCGTCGACCTGGCCAAGCTGGTCGTCGGCTCCGGGCTGAAGAACGGCGTCGTGATGGACAAGCTGTCGCTGCCCGGCCTGCGGAAGCTGAAGCGGCTGGTCGACGGCGGGTTCTTCGGCAAGGTCCTGTCGGTGCGCGGCGAGTTCGGGTACTGGGTCTTCGAGGGCGACTGGCAGGAGGCGCAGCGGCCGTCCTGGAACTACAAGTCCGAAGAGGGCGGCGGCATCATCCTGGACATGTTCTGCCACTGGCGGTACGTGCTCGACCAGACGTTCGGCGCGGTCAAGTCGGTGTACTGCCAGGGCGCCACGCACATCCCTACCCGGGTCGACGAGAGCGGCAACGAGTACGCCGCCACCGCGGACGACGCGGCGTACGGCGTGTTCGAGCTCGAGGGCGGGATCGTCGCGCAGCTGAACTCGTCGTGGGCGACCCGGGTGTTCCGGGACGAGCTGGTCGAGTTCCACGTCGACGGGACCGAGGGGTCCGCGGTCGCCGGGCTGCGGAACTGCCGCGTGCAGCACCGCTCGGCGACGCCGAAGCCGGTGTGGAACCCGGACATCCCCGCCACCGAGAAGTTCCGCGACCAGTGGGCGACGGTGCCGGACAACGAGCAGTTCGACAACGGCTTCAAGGTGCAGTGGGAGATGTTCCTGCGGCACATCGTCGACGACACCCCCTTCACCTGGGACTTCGTCGAGGCCGCCAAGGGCGTCCAGCTGGCCGAACTCGGCCTCAAGTCCTGGCACGAAGGCCGCAAACTCGAGGTCCCCACCCTCGACCTGAAGGCCAACTGATGGAACTGAAGCTTCCCACCGATGGCGGCTTGAAGGCGTATCAGCTGGTTGGGCGGCCGGTTGCTGATGGCAACTACGGGCCTGCGACCTCGCGGTTGGCGTTTGCGGCGGCTCATGTGGTGGCGGATCCGGTGGGGGACAACTCGCCGGGGGCGCCGGCGGTGGTGGACTGGGAGCACACGCTGGGGTTCCGGCGGCATCTGTGGTCGTTGGGGTTGTCGGTCGCGGAGGCGATGGACACCGCGCAGCGCGGGATGGGACTGGACTGGAAGGCGACGCAGGAGCTGATCCGGCGCTCGGCGGCGGAGGCTCCGGACGGGCGGATCGCCGTCGGCGTCGGCACCGACCAACTGCCCGCCGAGCCCAGCTCGAGCGACGGTCACGCGCTCGACGCGGTGATTGCCGCGTACGAGGAGCAGCTTGCTGTTGCGGAGGGTGTCGGCGCGCAGCCGATTCTTATGGCCAGCCGCGCGTTGTGTGCGGCGGCGGAGTCGCCCGACGACTACCGCAAGGTGTACGACCGCCTCCTCACGCAGTCCACGAAGCCGGTCATCCTGCACTGGCTGGGCCCCATGTTCGACCCTGCACTGGAAGGGTATTGGGGCAGCGGACCGTTCGACGCGGCCGCGGCGTTCGTCGTGGACCTGATCAACGACAACGTCGACAAGGTCGACGGGATCAAGATCTCGCTGCTCGACGCCTCCAAGGAAGTTGCTCTGCGCAACCAGCTCCCCGAGGGCGTGCGGCTGTACACCGGAGACGACTTCAACTATCCGGAGCTGATCCGCGGGGACGGCGAGCGGCACAGCGACGCGCTGCTCGGGATCTTCGCGGCGATCGCCCCGGCGGCGGCAGCTGCTCTGAGCGCCCTGGACTCCGGCGACCTGGAGACCTACGAGCGGGTGTTCGCGCCGACCGTGCCGTTGGCTCGGCAGATCTTTTCCGCGCCGACCTACTACTACAAGACCGGGATCGCCTTCCTCGCCTGGTTGAACGGGTTCCAGCCCGGCTTCACCATGGTCGGTGGCCTCCAGACCGGGCGGTCGCTCCCGCATCTCGCGGACACCTTCCGGCTCGCGGACCAGGCCGGCGTACTGACGAATCCGGAGCTCGCCGTCGACCGATTCCGCCAGCTCCTCCGCGTCGGCGGGATCGACGCATGAACCGGTACAGCCTCAACCAGGCGACCACGAAGTACTGGCCGCTCGAGGACGTCGTCGGTGCGAGCGCGCGGGCCGGGCTGGAGTGGATCGGCCTGTGGCGCGAGCCGATCCAGGAGTACGGCGTCGAGAAGACGGCGAAGCTGGTCGCCGACGCCGGGCTGAAGGTCTCCTCGCTGTGCCGCAGCGGCTTCTTCACCTCGACCGACGCCGTCGAACGGCAGGCGAAGATCGAGGACAACCGGCGCGCGATCGACGAGGCCGCCACCATCGGTACGTCGGTCCTGGTCCTGGTCAGCGGCGGCCTCCCGCCCGGATCGCGGGACCTCGACGGGGCCCGCGCGATGGTGCGCGACGGGCTCGCCGAGCTGGCGCCGTACGCCGCCGAACGCGGGGTCACGCTCGCGGTCGAGGCGCTGCACCCGATGTTCTGCTCGGACCGCTGCGTGGTGTCGTCGCTCGGCGGCGCGCTCGATCTGGCCGAGCAGTTCCCGGTCGAGCAGGTCGGCGTGATCGTGGACGCGTACCACCTGTGGTGGGACGCGGACGTGTACCGGCAGATCGAGCGGGCCGGCGCGCGGATCGTGTCGTACCAGGTCAGCGACTGGGTGGTACCGCTGCCGGCCGACACGTTGCTCGGCCGGGGCATGATGGGCGACGGCACGATCGAGCTCCGCCGGCTGCGCGCGGCCTGCGACGCGGCCGGGTACGACGGCCCGATCGAGGTCGAGATCTTCAACCAGCAACTGTGGGACGCGCCAGGTCAAGACGTCTTCGACCTGGCGTACGCGAGGTATCAGGAACACGTCCTCTAGAAGGAGCTGCCTGTATGACTGACCGGACCATTCCCGCCGACGGTATCGGGATGCACCTCTACACGATGCGCGACGTGCTCGCCCAGGACTATCCGGGGACGCTGAAGCGGCTTGCCGGGATCGGGTATCGGACCGTGGGGGTGAGTGGGCGGTTCGAGCACAGTGCGGAGGAGATTCGCGGGTTCGCGGACGACGCGGGGCTGGCGATCGTGCTCGAGCATGTCGGGTACGCGCGGATGAGCGACGACTGGGCCGGTGCGCTGGCCGACGTACGGACGCTCGGCGCGCAGTGGGCCGTCGTACCGTCAATCCCGTCCGAGCTGCATTCGGTGCAGGGGTTCAAGACCGCGGCGGCCGCGTTCGTGGAGGCCGGCAAGGCGGCCCGGGACGCCGGGCTGAAGCTGCTGTTCCACAACCACGGGCACGACTTCGACGAGCTCGACGGGCGGGTTTTGTACGACATCCTGCTGGACGTGGACCCGGAGCTGCTCGGGTTCGAGCTGGACCTGTACTGGGCGGTGGACGGCGGGCACGACCCGGCGAAGCTGTTCCAGGAGCACCCGGGCCGGTTCCCTGCGCTGCACGTGAAGGACATGGCCGCGGACGGCTCGTGGGAGGACGTCGGCGCCGGGAAACTGGACTTCGGCGCGATGTTCGCGCACGCGGAGTCCGGCGGCGTCGAGCAGTACCTGGTCGAGCACGACAAACCCACGGATGCCTGGCAATCGGCCGAGCGCAGCTACCGCGGTCTGACCGAGCTGCAGTACTGAAACAGCTGTGACAACAAACGCTTAACCGGGTCAGCTGTGGATACGTCTGCTCACGCCCGGTGAAATCGGCCTATTCTCGGTGGGTGCAGAACGAGCCAGCGGTCCGGCTGTCCGCCGTCCGGCGCCTGTACGAGGTGAGTGCGCGGATGGGCGCCGGGCGCAGCCTTGCCGAGACGTTGCAAGCCGTCGTCGACGGGGTCGTCGACGGCCTCGGCTTCGGCATCGCGGTGCTCAACCTGCGATATCCGGACGGCAAGTTCGAGGTGATCGCGGTGGCCGGGTCCCCGGAGGCCCGGGCCGCGCTCCTCGGCCGGGTCAGCGCGGCGGACCTGTTCGACGCGGAGTTCGCGATCGCGGACGTCTGGGGCAAGCTCCGGTTCGTGCCGCACGAGCGGCTGCCCGAGGGTGAGGTGACCGGCTGGGTGCCCGACGTACCGGTGTCCGACGCGCCGGACGCGTGGCACCCGCTGGACGCGCTGTTCGCGCCGCTGTACTCGTCCGAGGGCGAGCTGGTCGGGATGCTCTCGGTCGACCTGCCCGAGGATCAGCGGCGGCCGGGGCCGATCCACCGGGAGCTGCTGGAGATCTTCGCGACCCAGGCCGGGGTGGCGATCGACAAGGCCCGGCTGACCGATCAGCTGCTCGCCGAGAAGACCCGGCTGGAGGCCAGCGAGGCGACGTTCCGGCTGGTCTTCGAGGGCGCCGGGAACGGGATGGCGACGATCGCGTTCGACGGGCCGGACCTGGGCCGGATCCTGCGGGTGAACGACGCCTTCTGCCGGATCACCGGGTACACCGCGGACCAGTTGCTCGGGATGCGGCTGGTCAGCTTCCTGCGCGACGAGGAGCCGGACCAGACCCGGGCCGAGCTCGAGGACGTTGCCGCCAGCAACGGTACGTACCGGTTCGAGCGGGTCTTCACGCAGCCGTCCGGGAACCTGATCTGGCTCGGCGGCACCGCCTCGCTGGTCGAGCAGGGCGCCGGGTTGCCGCGGATCCTGCTGGTGCAGATCGACGACGTGACCGCCCGCAAGGACGCCGAGCGGCAGCTCCGGCACCACGCCGCGCACGACCCGCTCACCGGCCTGCCGAACCGGCGGCTCCTGCAGCAGCGGTTCGTGAAGGTCCTCGAGCAGACCCGGTTCACCGGGCGGCCCGGGGCGCTGCTGTTCTGCGACCTCAACCATTTCAAGCTGGTCAACGACAGCTACGGGCACGAGGCCGGCGACCACGCGCTGCGCGAGATCGCCACCCGGCTCAGTACGGCGGTGCGGCACGGCGACACCGTGGCGCGGCTCGGCGGCGACGAGTTCGCCGTACTCGCCGAGGACATCACCGGGGACGACCTCAGCACGCTGATCACCCGGCTCGAGGACGCCGTCCGCCGTCCGCTGCCGGGCATCGACATCGAGGTCACCACCAGCGTCGGCACCGTCCCGATCACGCCCACGTCGGTCGACCTCGACGCGCTCCTGCACGAGGCCGACCAGGCGATGTACGTCGCGAAGAAGAACCGCCCGTAGCACTGTTCACCTCGAGTTGGGTCCTGCGCCGTCTGGACCGGGCATCCTCTGCACACCTTGTCGTGAGAGGAGAGTCCGTGAGGTTCAAGCACTTGGCTGCCGCCGTCGCCGCCGTCGTGGTGGGTACGACGGTCAGCACCGCCCCGGCGAACGCCGGTACCCATCCGTCGTTCTGCGGGCACGACCAACGCAGTACGCCGTACGCGCAGTACCTCTGCGCCACCCCCGGCGAACTGCTCGATGTCCGGATCGGCGACGTCCACCCGACGCAGCCGTCGCTCGGGTACGACGAGGTCTACTACAAGCTCGGGCGGTACACGCTCGGCAAGGACGCGATCAACAAGAAGTTCGACGACTGGTGCGAGGCCGACGGCCGGGTCGAGGCCGCCTCGGTGCGGCCCGGCGCGCGGCTCGACGTCCCGTCGTCGTTCAGCTGCGCCTTGCCGACCGGCAGCGAGACCGCGGACAGCATCGCGGCGATGAAGACCGTCGTCATCGGCCCCGGCGGCGAGCCGTTCCTGACCGACGGCCACCACACGCTGACCGCGTTCGACGAGACGCCCGACGGCGGCCCGAACCTCCACGTCCGGCTGCGCGTCGTCGCGAACCTCAGCACACTCACCCGGCAGTCCTTCTGGGCCACGATGCAGGCCAACAAGTGGACGTACCTGCGCGACCCCGAGGGCCGCCCGGTCAGCGTCAACAAGCTTCCGAAGAACGTCGGCCTGGCCAACTTCCAGAACGACCGGTACCGGAGCCTGCTGTACTTCGGCCGCGACATCGGCTACGCCCAGAACGGGCTGGCGTTCCAAGAGTTCTACTGGGGCGACTGGATCCGCGAGACGCACCCCGGCGGGCTGCAGACCTGGAACAACAACGACTCCGCGAGCTACCTGGCGGCGGTCAAGACGTTCACCAAGGCAATGGTCGCCCTCCCGAAGAACCAGGTCGTCGGCAGCGGCTTCACCGCGCAACAGCTCGGCGCACTGACCGAGTGGAACGACGGCAAGTCCGACACCAAGGGCGAATTCGACAAGCTGAGCAAGCCGTACACGGACTCCAAGCCCGGCAAGATCGCGTACACCCTGGAATACAAGAAGACCCACGGCCTCAACTGAGCACCTTGAGGCGAGCAGCCTGGAAGTTCTCGGCGAAGTCTCCCGGGAGGTAGGCCCACGGAACCGGCGTGGGCCTACTCCCTCGCTGCTCGAACACCGGCGCGGCGGCCGCCGGGGCCTCGCTGAGCGTGAAGGCCATCGCGAACACGTTCAGCACGTTGGGCGCCCCCGTTTGCACCTTTTGACATGTAGGAAACGGGACATGCGCACACTGATGAGCGGCCGGGCGTGGGTCTCGTACGCACAGATCTACGTCGAGAGCGGCGCAGAATGGGCTGATCTCGACGAGTGCTTCGCTGGGCAGCGGAACGGTCTCTGCGGGGCAGCGACGCCGGGGACGTTGTGGCTGATCACCGGGATGCACACGGGGGAGGTCGGGTTCACCGTCGAGCTTCACGACACGATGCCGGCGGTCGAGTACGACGCCGAGGATGTCGTCGAGGCGTCGTACCGGCCGATCGAAGCCGCCCAGCTCGTGAGTTGGAGTGGTACCGGGGCGTGGGCGCTCGAACTCGAACCCGGGGTGGACTACCGGGTGCGGTACTCCGCGTGGGGGATGGATGCCGGACATCAAGGGGCACCGCCGATGGACGGGGAGCCGCCTGTCGACCGGTATCTTCTCCAGTTCTGGCCCGCGCCTCCGGCGCCCGAGCGGGTGGTGAAGCAGACGAGCGGGCAGGCGGCGTACTGGCACCAGGCGGTCCGCGAGCTCCCCACGCCGGCGGAACTGGCCGAGCAGAAACGCGAAAGGGCCCGCCAAGCCGAAGAACAACGCCTCGCCGAACGCAAGGCCGCCTGGGGCGGAACGCTACCGACCGAGCGCCTCGAGAACGTCGCCTACGCCCAGCAACTGTCCGCGCTGGACCGCCAGTTGGTGGATGCGCTCGCAGAGACCGATCCGCAGACCTTGCGCTCGATCGCCCGCTGGGCCGCGCGCCGTGCCTGCGAGGAAGCCGGGTACGGCGGCAACCAGCGGGTCACCGCCGTCCTCGACCGGATGGATCGTGGCGCCGACTGGTTCGAGACCCTCGACGGCCCGCGAGGCCCCGTCGAACCGGGGATTCCGATGCCGACCATCCACCTGGTGGTGGACCAGGCCCACGGGTGGTTCGCCGGCCGCGACCCCATCGAGAACACCACGACGGTGGTGTTCCCGACGTTCAACGAAGACCCTCTTCAGGCGGCGACCGAGACCGTCTGGATGGCGACCACACCGTTCGCGGACGCGCACCAACTGCTGGCCGAGCTGTGGCAGCGGTTCTTCAGGAGCCCAGGTTTGTGAGGGCTTCGTCGGTGAGGCGGTAGACGGTCCATTCGTCCTGGGGTTTGGCGCCGAGGGACTTGTAGAAGTCGATGGCGGGGGTGTTCCAGTTGAGGACGGACCATTCGAGGCGTTCGTAGTTGTTGCGGACGCATTCCTGGGCGAGGGCGGTGAGGAGCGCCTTGCCGAGGCCGGAGCCGCGGGTTTCGGGGCGGACGAACAGGTCTTCGAGGTAGATGCCGTGGACGCCGCGCCAGGTGGAGAAGTTGAGGAACCAGATCGCGCAGCCGACGACCTGGCCCTCGTGTTCCGCGACGTGGCAGAAGGCGGCCGGGTTCTCGCCGAAGAGGGCGATCTGCAGCTGGTCCTCGGTGACGTGACACTCGTGCCGCGCACGTTCGTATTCGGCCAGCGCATAGATCAGCTCCACCAGCGCCGGTACGTCGTCCGGCCGCGCGCGGCGGATCCGTTCGTCGGTCTGCATGCGCTCTATCCTGCCGTGTCGCCGCCCGGCACCTTGGAGAGCGTCCGGCGGATGTACTCGGCGGTGTCGATCCGGCCGAGCTCCCGGTCGACGAGGTCCGAGACGTCGCTGCGGTCCGGCTCCCAGTTCTCCAGCTGGTTGTTCGCCAGCGCGTCGCTGACGTGCTGCTTCTGGTCGTCGTCGAGCGGTTCGAACAGCTCCGGCCAGCGCTGCGCGTAACGGCACGGTTCGTAGGCCATCGGTAACTCCCGGGTCGCGAGCAATTCGAACCACCCTACATAAGTCGCCGCTGCGCGCCGGGTAGCTCAGGTCACACCCCGAGGCCGCCGTCCACGCGCAGGACGGCGCCGGTGACGTACGACGCGCGGTCGCTGAGGAGCCAGGCGGCCGCTTCGGCGACCTCGGACGGGGCGGCGCCGCGGCCGATCGGGGCCCGGGCGATCAGCGTGTCGACGATGCCGGGTTGGGCGCGGTCCCAGTCCTGGAGCATCTCGGTCAGGGTGGTGCCGGGGGCGATCGCGTTCACGCGGATGTTCTCGGGGCCGTACGTGATCGCGGCGGATTCCGTGAGACTGTTCACGGCCCGTTTCAGCGCACCGTACGCCGGGAGCGCCGGGTTGCCCGCGAGGCTGCCGACGCTCGAGGTGTTGACGATGCTGCCGTGGCCGCTGGTGGCGCGGATCGCGGCGACCTCGGCGGTGATCGCGGACCACACGCCGCGCAGGTTCACGGCGTACACCTGGTCGAACTCCTCCGGGCTGAGCCCGTCCATCGGGCCGGGCGGCTGGCCGACGGCGCCGTTGTTGAACGCCGCGTCGAGGCGGCCGTACTCCGTCACGGTCCGGTCGACGGCGGCGCGGATCGCGGCCGGGTCGGCCAGGTCGCAGACGACGTACCGGGCGTCGAGTTCGTTGGCGACGGTGGCGAGTTCGGATTCGGTTCTGGCGGCGAGCATCACCCGCGCGCCCTCGGCGACGAACAGCCGGGCGGCCGCGGCGCCGATCCCGCGGCCGGCGCCGGTGATCAGGATGACCTTGTTGTCGAGAAGTTTGCTCATACCGTCGAGCCTTCGCCGCGCGCGGATCGGTAACCAGGCATCGGTTGTACCTGGCTAACGCCGGGCGACGGGGCAGACTGGAGGACGTGGACAAGGCTGAGCTCGGTGCGTTCCTGCGCAACCGCCGCGAGCGGGTCGCGCCGGTGGACGTCGGCCTGCCGGCCGGGCGCCGCCGCCGTACGCCGGGACTCCGCCGGGAGGAGGTGGCGCAGCTCGCGTACATCTCCACCGAGTACTACACCCGGCTGGAGCAGGCCCGGGCGCCCCATCCGTCCGGCGAGGTGCTGGCCGGACTGTCCCGGGCGCTCCGGCTGAACGATGCCGAGCGCAACCATCTGCACCATCTCGCCGGCGTACCGCCGATCCGCCCGGTGGGACCGCCGCGCGAGGTCCGGCAGAGCATCCTCGACCTGCTCGACCGGCTGCCGAACGCGGCCGCGATCGTGCTCTCGGCGTACTGCGAGGTGATCGCCTGGAACCACCTGGCGACCGCGCTGATGGAGGACTTCTCGGTCCGCTCCCGCGCCGAACGGAACCTGCTGCGCCGTGCGTTCCTCGACGGCGACAGGCACGTGTACTCCGTGGTCGACGGCGCGCGCTTCGCCCGGAGCTCGGTGAACCACCTGCGCGCGGTCGCGGCGCGGTACCCGGACGACCCGGAGCTGCACGAGCTGATCGCCGACCTGTCGGCGAGCCCGGAGTTCACCGCGCTGTGGGAGGCGCGCGAGATCGTGGGCGAACCGACGCTGTGCAAGTCGTTCCAGCACCCGGTCGTCGGCCTGGTCACGGTGAACTGCGACGCGCTGGCGATCCCGGACTGCGACCAGCAGGTGGTCATCTACACCGCGACCCCCGGCTCACCGTCGGAGGAGGCGCTCCGGCTGCTGTCGGTCGTCGGCACCCAGCGGCTCGACGTACCGGGCTGATTAACCACTCCGACTGCTCACTGTGTGCGGATATTCCTGTTGGAATTGTCGCCGGTCGCGCGGGAGGTTGGACGCATGGCAGCTGACACGAACAAGACCCGCCGGATCGGTGACGTCGAGGTGTCCGCGATCGGCCTCGGCGGGATGCCGATGTCGATCGAGGGCCGGCCCGACGAGGCCCGGTCGATCGCGACCATCCACGCCGCGCTGGACGCCGGCGTCACGCTGATCGACACCGCCGACGCGTACCACCTGACCGCGACCGACGACGGCCACAACGAGACCCTGATCGCCCAGGCGCTGGCGTCGTACGGCGGCGACACCTCGAACGTCCTGGTCGCCACCAAGGGCGGCCACTTGCGCCCTGGCGACGGCAGCTGGACCCAGGACGGCTCCCCGAAGCATCTGGCGGCCGCTGCCGAGGCCTCCCTGAAGCGCCTCGGCGCCGAGGCGATCGGCCTCTACCAGTTCCACCGCCCCGACCCCCGGGTCCCGTACGAGGACTCGATCGGCGCGATCCGCGACCTCCTCGACGCCGGCAAGATCCGGATGGCCGGCATCTCCAACGCGAACCCCACCCAGATCCGCCAGGCCCAGAACATCCTCGACGGCCGCCTGGTCTCGGTCCAGAACCAGTTCTCCCCCGCCTTCCGCTCCAGCGAACCCGAACTCACCCTCTGCGACGAACTGTCGATCGCCTTCCTCCCCTGGTCCCCCCTCGGCGGCATCACCCGCGCCGGCGACCTCGGCACCAAACACCCCGCCTTCCACACCCTCGCCGCCGAACTCGGCGTCTCCCCCCAACGCCTCACCCTGGCCTGGATGCTCGCCAAATCCCCCCACGTCATCCCCATCCCCGGCTCCAGCCGCCCCGAGACCATCCAGGACTCGTACGCCGCCGTCGACCTGCAACTGACAGCCGACCAGGTCGCCGTACTGGACGCCGCGTAGCCCGTTCGATTGCAACAAGTGGCAAGTTGTCCACAGATCACTTGAAGGCCCCCCACACGCCTCCCCGAGAAAGCTAAGGTCTGCCTCAGTGCCACTCCGTGACCACGAAGTGGCACTGAGCGGACAAACGGCACGACTCGGGAGGACTCTTCGTGGGGATCTGCGTTCGCTGTGGAAGTCTGCGCGACCCTGCCGGGAACCGCTGCCCACATTGCGACGCGACGGGTGCCGCACCTGGCCCGGTCGCGGCCTCGTTCCAGGAGCATGCCGGCCCGCCGACCCCAGGTCCGCCGCCATGGCATCCAGCCCCCGGTCCGCAGGCATCTGTCCGACCTCCGCAGACCTCGGGCGAGACGAAGCGGCGCCGCCTGTTCGCTCGGCCGCCCGCGTATCCGAGCTACTTCTCCTGGCTGATGACCGGCATGCTGCGCAACCGGCGCGGCCTCATCGGCGCACTGATCGCCAGCTGGTTCAACCTGCCCGTCGCCATCCTGCTCGGAGGCATCGGCATGGTTGTCGGAGGCGTCAGCGGGTACGTCGGCGGTGCGTTCGGCGGTAGCGATACCGCGGACTCGTGGGTCCATGACATCCCGATCCTGGACAGCCTGTTCAGCAGTGCCTTCCTGCAGAGCGGCGGCATCCTGGGCATGCTGCTCGGTGCCGCGCTCGGAGCGGTGGGCGGCTTCCTGCTCGGCCTCGCGGTGCCATGGCTCGCGCTGTTCGCGGCCAGCCCCTTCGAAGGGATCGGACGCTTCTTCGCTCAGCTCTTGGTCGCTTTCCTGTGTGGTTTCCTCTACACGACCTACGCCATCGCGGTCGAGTACTGGCGTATCCGGATCGTCGACGGCGGGCGGCGACCGAGCCGGCGCGAGCGCGAGCTGATCGAGCCGATTCTTCAGGAGTGCGCGCACCGGATGGGCCTGGCGTCGTTGCCCGTCCTGATGATGGTCGACGACCGCGTTCCCAACGCGGCCGCGTACAGCCGTCACATCATCGTCAACGTCGGGTTCCTGGACATGTTCGAATACGAGCCGGAGCCGCTGGCCGCCGTTCTCTGCCACGAGCTGACCCACTGGCGCAACGCGGACACCGTCTCGAGCTACTTCATCCGCGGCGTCGCTCTGCAGCTCTACATCGCCTACAGCATTTGCAGCTTCCTGCTGCGGCGGACGAGGGGCATCATCACCTTCCTGGTCTGGTTCGTGTCCTGGCCGATCGTGTTCGCCATCCGGTTCTTCGTGATGCCCCTCCAGATGGCGGGCGTGCAAGCCGCCGAGTACCAGGCCGACCAGGGTGCGGTATTCGCCGGGCACCGCGAGGGAATCCGCAAGATCCTCGCGAAGCTCCGGGAGACCTTCGACGGCGCCCGGAACGGCTGGGACATCTCGATCCTCACCACACACCCGGCCAGTGAGCTGCGGCTCGAACAGGTCGAGGAGCCAGGCGTTCGGTACCCGCTGCCCGATGCCGACCGGCCCGACGTACCGACGCCGGTGATCATCACCAGCTCGCTGGCAAGGGACTGATCTCCGGATGAGCCAGGCATGGCCGCAGATCCCGCCGTTCGGTGTCGAGCCGCGCCGGCAGGTCTTCCTCGGTTGGGACGCCCGCGGTGGGTACAAGCGCTGCTGGAGCGCACCCGAGGACTCGGTCGGCATCGTCGGTCCACCGCGGTACGGCAAGACCTCCGGGCTGATCGTGCCGACAGTCCTGTGGTGGGAGGGGCCGCTCGTCTGTACGTCGACACGCGGCGACATCCTTGCCTTCACCGGCGACCGCCGGCGTGCACTCGCCGCGCCGTACGGCGGATCCGTCAAGGTCTACGATCCGTTCGGCAGCGAGTACCCGGAGCTGTCGATGAAGTGGTCGCCCTTGGCCGACTGCGAGGACCCGTCGGTCTGCTACCGGCGGGTCGCGGCGATGACCGCCGTCGCGGGTCAAGGCGTGCAGGACGGCGACCACTGGCGCGGCGGTGCGGCAGCGATCCTCCGCGCATACTTCCATGCAGCGGCGCTGGAGGGCCTCCCGGTCTCCGTCGTACGGCGTTGGCTCACCGCACAGGAGACCCGCGACCCCACCGCGATCCTGCGGTTGTCGTCGAGCCCGGGCGCGATGTGGGCCGACGACCTCGACGCGGTCAAGCTGCTCGGTGATCGCGAGCGTGGCAGCTTCTACTCGGTCGCCCGGAACACGCTCGAGGCGACGTCCGAACCGACCGTTCTGGACTCGTGCTCGGCCAACGAGCTCGACATCGACGAATTCCTGGACAGCCGGTCGTCGCTGTTCATCATCGGGCCGTCCCATCAGCAGCAGGCGATCGCGCCGCTGATGGCCGGCCTGGTCGACAGCATCGCCCAACGCGCGGCCGAGCTCGCCGCCAAGAGGGGCGGCCGACTGGACCCGCCACTCCTGCTCGCGCTCGACGAGGTCGCCAACATCGCGCCCCTGCAGAGCCTGCCATCCCTCGTCAGCGAGGGCGGCGGTCGCGGCATCGTGACCCTCTGGGCGACCCAGAGCCTGGCGCAGCTCCGCGTCCGGTACGGCGTCGAGGAACAAGCGGCGATCCTGGCCGCCACAACCGCCAAACTGATCTTCGGCGGCATGTCCAACGGCGAGGACCTACACAACATTTCCTCCTGGGCCGGCGAAGAACGCCAAACCACCACGAGCACTCAACTAGGCCCGCAGTACGGCGCTTCCCCCACCTCCGGAGCCGTCGGCGTAGGCGCCGCTCTCACCGGCCAGAACCACACCGTAAGCAACATCTTCCGCCCCGCCCTCCCCGTCAACGCGATCCAGATGCTGCCGCCCTTCCACGCCTGGCTCTTCTGGCGCAGCGAACCCCCCTTCCAGGTAGAAGCCCGCCCAGCCGGCGCCATCCAAGAATTCAGCCAACTAAGGGGCTTCACCCCATGAGCCCGACGACCACGAGCACCTGTCGGCGGTCGACTGCACCAGCCGACGCCTTCCACGAGATCACGCAGACGAAGGGCTACCCAGATGAGCATCGATGACGGCTACGAGTACCTCGCCCGCGTCTCGAAGGCCGGCAAGGAAACTGTCGACCGGCCCAGCGGGTTGTGGCGGCGTCGCGGAGACGAGCTCGAGTACCTGTCGACAGTCGACATGACGTGGCGACCGAGCGGCAACGCCTACGTACCGCACCCCGACCTTCTCATCCCGATCTCCACCGAGCAGGTGCAGGTCCTGCTCAACGACCGCCAGCGATTCGCCCGCTACTGGGTCTGGTACCTGAGCCCGGAGAAGGGTGATCTCTACGAAGACACTCTCGTTTACAGGAAACTCCTGAGCCCCGAGGGCGACATCGATGAGGGCTTCGGCCGCAACAACACGTGGGTTCGAACCCCGGACATCCGAGACTTCCAGGCCGCCGGCCCCCACGACCATCCTGACCTCGAACCCATCGACCGCGAAACCGCCGAGCGCCTCATCCAGGAAACGCGCGGAATCACCGGAGCCACTGAGCTGTGAGTCCTGGACCGTGGAGGGGAAAGGGGCACGAAGACGATCTGCGTCTCGACGCCGACGAGAACCTGGCGGTCGAGGAAGCTCACCGCCGCGCTGTCAATCGGCAGCAGGAACTCGACGAGGCACTGGAGACGGCTCGGCGTGCCACCGCCCGCCACAACAGCTATCTCGAGGGCCTTCGGTACTCCCTGAAGAGTCTTGAGTCGTTTCGGAGCAAGGTTGCCCGCCGCCACGCAATGAAGACGGCGCCCGCGGCAGCCACCTCCACGAACGACCTCAATCGCTACACGCTGACCTTTCCTCGCGAGCAGTACACCGAGGGTGTGCTTGCGTGCTACGAGAACCTGCGAGCTCAGGGGTTCGTCAAGGTCAAGGACCGCAACAGCTGGGACACACCGGACTACCGCGGTATCAACTCGACCTGGGCGATCGTCGGTCCGCAGGGCAAGGCCCAACATCTGTTCGAGGTGCAGTTCCATACGCCGGAAAGCTTCGAGGTCAAGGACACATACAACCATTTGTTGTATGAGCTGGACCGCGCCGATCAAACAGATAACCCAGACCGCACGCTAGCGATACGCCAACTGCAGGCCGAGCGGTACGGAGACATGGAACCGCCGCCGGGCCATGAGCGGATCTGTCCGCCGCAGCCGCCCGAGACACTCGATCCCGCTAGCCAAGCCAGCATCGATCGGGTCCTGGCGGAAGAGGAAGAACTTCGGCAGCGGAAGGCTGCCGAGGCGCAGGAAGCCGCGGAGCGGGAAGCCGCGGAGCGGGAAGCCGCGGAGCGGGAAGTCGGCCGCGAGACTGCGGAGAACGAGAGCTCCCAACAACGGGACCCGCTCACCGACCCCGACGAAGACACCACCACAGACCTCGAAGAGGAGGAGACCACCGCCCACGACGCCGATACCAAGGACGACGCCGATACCAAGGACGACGCCGATACCAAGGACGACGCCGACGCCAAGGACGACGCCGATACCAAGGACGACGCCGATACCAAGGACGACGCCGACGCCAAGGACGACGCCGACGCCAAGGACGACGCCGACGCCAAGGACGACGCCGACGCCAAGGACGACGCCGACGCCAAGGACGACGCCGATACCAAGGACGACGCCGATACCAAGGACGACGCCGACGCCAAGGACGACGCCGACGCCAAGGACGACGCCGACGCCAAGGACGACGCCGACGCCAAGGACGACGCCGACGCCAAGGACGACGCCGATACCAAGGACGACGCCGATACCAAGGACGACGCCGATACCAAGGACGACGCCGACGCCAAGGACGACGCCGACGCCAAGGACGACGCCGACGCCAAGGACGACGCCGATACCAAGGACGACGCCGACGCCAAGGACGACGCCGACGCCAAGGACGACGCCGATACCAAGGACGACGCCGACGCCAAGGACGACGCCGATACCAAGGACGACGCCGACGCCAAGGACGACGCCGATACCAAGGACGACGCCGACGCCAAGGACGACGCCGATACCAAGGACGACGCCGACGCCAAGGACGACGCCGACGCCAAGGACGACGCCGATACCAAGGACGACGCCGATACCAAGGACGACGCCGACGCCAAGGACGACGCCGACGCCAAGGACGACGCCGATACCAAGGACGACGCCGACGCAGGCACCACCGCAGACGCGGACGCTGGCTCAGACACCGAGACCGAGACCGAGACCGGAGCGGATGCTGCGGCTGGGTCGGGGGTTGAGGCTGAGGACGGGGCTGAGGTGGGTACGGATGTCGACGCTGGGGCGGAGGCTGACGCTGGGGCGGATGTCGACGCTGGAGCAGAGGCCGACGCTGGAGCAGAGAGTGGAGGGGGCGGTGGGGTCGAGGCGGGTGATGGTGGCGGTGTCGACGCGGATGCGGGAGCGGACGCCGGGGCTGATGCACGGGTTGAAGGCGGTGGCGGTTACGAGGAGCAGGCCGCCTCTGATGATGCGCGGGTTGCGGACTCCATGCAGTCCGATGCGGGGGACGAAGGGTATGGGGGTGGGGACTCCTCGTACGACAGTGACTACGAGAGTTCCAGCGGGGGCGACTACGAGAGTTCTGGCGACAGCGGCATGGGGAGGGAGTGACGATGGCGTCTGGGGCGCCGCCCTGGGTTTGGGACGGGTTGAGTGAAGAGGTTCGGGCAACGTCCTGGGACGGGCTCGCGAGCTGGGTGGGTTGGCTCGAGGATGCCTACGCGCCCTGGGTGATGTTGCCTCCGTGCTGGCCGGCGCATGAAGGGCTTCGCACCGAGCTGACGATGTTCTGGTACTGGCACCGGTGGGTGATGTCGGCCGCGGTGAACCCGATCGACGGCGTTCGCTGGCACAACGAACTGCGGCGGTCGGCCCAGGCCTGGCGTGAGCTCGCGACCTGTCGGCACGAGCCACCTGTTGCCCACCACAACCAGATCATGGCAGCCCGGCAAGCCAAGCGCGACGAGTACCTCAACGAGGCACGCCGTACGGCACACGACGCCGTCGACCAAGTACGCAGTACCGCAGTATCGCCGCCCAAGGAGACGTGACGGTGCAAACCATGGAACACACCCGGCCGGCCGGCCCGTTCGTCGAGCCGTGGAAACCGACGCCGCGCGGAACGTTGATCGCCGCGCTGATCATCGCGGTGGTCGTCGTCCTCAGTGCCGCGACCGTCGTGGTGCAACGAATCTGGTTCACCCCGGAGTCGGTCGTCAACGGGTACTACGCAGCCCTTGCCCGCCGCGATGCCCAAAAGGCGGCCACGTACAGCGAGAACGGCGACGCGACGGCCGGCAGCCTGGTCGGCTCGGAGCAATACGTCCCGCCGACCAGCCTCAAGGTCGACAAGATCGAAGGCAAGAAGGACCAGCGAACCGCCAAGGTCAGCTTCATGATCGGCGACAACAAGGTGAGTGGCGAGGTCGGACTGCGGCACAAGGACACGCTCACCTGGGGGCTGTTCCGCGGTTGGGAGCTCACCGGTGATCGGCCGTCGATCGACGTCAACACCCCAGTGCCGGTCGGCGTACAGGTGAACGGCCAAACACTGCCCGCCACGGACGGGTCGTCACGCCACCTGGAGGTGCTCCCGGGCCGGTACGTCGTCGGTCTGGTCGACAACCCGTTGCTCGGCGGCAGTCCGATCACGGTTGACGCGGCCTTCGGCAACCGCACCGCCGACCTGGTTCCGCAGATCAAGGCCACGGCGAAGTCCGCCGTCGACGCTCAGGTCAAGGCGTACCTGAAGGGCTGTCTGACCGCTGCGACCAGGGCGGACAGCAACTGCCCGTTCTCGATCAACAGCGACGTCACCCACCCGGTCTGGCGGCTCGACACCTACCCCACGATCGAGCTTCGGTTGGCCGATGACGGCAATGTCGTCGCCGAAAGCTCCGCGGACGGCAAAGTGACGCTGACCGGCGTCGGGTACGGCGGATATCCGGTCAACGACCCGACCTCGTTCGCGGTCGCCGGGACGGTCACTGTCGTGCAGGGCGCAATCAAGTTCACGCCGGCACAATGAGCCGACGCGGAATCGGCACTCGCAAGCTGGCGGTGATCGCGTTCGCCGCCAACCTGGTCCTGTGCGGTCTGGTCGGGACCAGTCTGCTTCTGCTGCGGTCGACTGGTGACTCAGCCACAGCCGCAGAGCCGAAGACCCCGGCGGGTACACCGACCACCTCGACGTTACCAGCGCCGACACCGACGCCGAGCGACACCTCCGAGCCGACGAACCCGTCATCGAGTGCGCCGGCAAGCACACCACCGGCAAGCACCCCGGGCGACGTCCAGGATGTCTCCGGCCCCGGAGGCATCACGACCAAGATTCCACAGGGCTGGTCGGCAGCGGTCCGCTCCGGTGGGACTGACGCGCAGGCGGCCGATCCGGCGCAACCGACCAGCTTCCTGCGATACGGCGGCTCACCGTCGCCGAGCAGGCCGCTCGCCGAGGTGATGCAGGACGCGGAGCGCGGCTTCAGCGCGAAGTACCCCGGATATCAGTTGATCGGTCTCCGACCCGGTACCTGGCGGACGCACGAGTCCGTCAGCTGGGAGTTCGAGTTCGACACCGCCGACGGCCGCAAGCACGTCGAGTCCGTGTACTGGCGGACCGGCGGCAACGACTACGTCCTGTACGCGTCTGCCCTGGTCACCAACTGGCCGGCCATGAAAGCCGTGTACACCACCGCCTACAACGCCACCAATCCGTGAAGGGCGTCACCAATGGCTGAGGATCCCGCTGCCGAGGTCGCCCGGCTGCACCAGGAACTGCTCGCTCGACCGGACGACGGTGAACTTCGGGTGCGGCTGGCTCGGTCCATCCGGCGGATGACCGAGGCATCACTCGCCGTCACCTCGTACCAGGTGCGGCTGATCGCCAGCGAGCGGCAGCTCGAACTGGCACGCCGGGCGGTCCAGCAGATCGTTGAACTCGCCCCTTCGGACGGCGAGCTGAGTGCTTTCGCGACCGGGCTGAACGCCGAGGTCGATCGGAGTAGCCGCTGGGTCTGGCAGAGCCGCACGGCGGCGATCGTCTTGACGGTCGGCGCGGTGGTCGCCGGGCTCGGGCTGGTCGTGGCCGGTGGGCTCACCGATGATGTGGGGCTGGTCGGCGGTGCGGCAGTCATCAGTAGCGTGACGCTCGCCGGGATCGTGCTCGCGTTCCGACGGCAGACCTGGCAGGTCGACGTCCGTTCGGCTGGGTCCGTGATCGAGTACCACGGGATCTGACCTGCGGAATTGCTGTCGGTGGATCGGTGTTGAGGGGCGCATGGAAGATATGCGCGCGTTGAGCTACGGCCTCGGGCAGCAGTACTTCGAGGAGCGTGATTACCGCGGCGCGATCCGCGCGCTGCAGCCGGTTGTCGACGAGACGCCTGAGGACGTCGGGACCCGGTTGCTGCTGGCGCGCGCCTACTACCACGCCGCACTTCTCAAGCCCGCCGAGGAGCAGCTGCTCGCGGTCATCGAACGCGAGCCGACCGAGTACTACGCCCACCTGATGATGGCTCGCACCCTGGAGCGGCTGTCCCGGCCCGACGAAGCCGGCAAGCATCGCCGGATCGCGGCGGCGCTCACCGGGGACGACGAGCTGCTCACACCGCACTCGCTCTGAGGGCGGACCGCCGGCACTCACCAAACCGCCGAAGCAACGCCGATCCCACCGCGCGCAGGCGCGCCCCGGGGTCGGCGTTGCTGTTTGCCGAGTGGCTGGGGTCCGCGGAATGTCGCGCCCCTGCCTGATGTTCTGATAGTTTAATCGTGAACTACTTGAGGAGGACGGATGCAGTTCGGCGTTTTCAGCGTCGGGGACGTGACCGAGGACCCGACCACCGGGACCACGGTGTCCGAGGGCGAGCGGATCAAGGCGATGGTGCGGATCGCGCTCAAGGCGGAAGAGGTCGGGCTGGACGTGTTCGCGCAGGGTGAGCACCACAACCCGCCGTTCGTGCCGTCGTCGCCGACCACGCAGCTGGCGTACGTCGCCGCGCAGACGTCGAAGATCATCCTGTCCACCTCGACGACCCTGATCACCACCAACGACCCGGTGAAGATCGCCGAGGACTACGCGATGCTGCAGCACCTGGCCGACGGCCGCGTGGATCTGATGATGGGACGCGGCAACACCGGGCCGGTGTACCCGTGGTTCGGGCAGGACATCCGGAACGGGATCGGGCTCGCGATCGAGAACTACGCGCTGCTCCGCCGGCTCTGGCGGGAGGACGTGGTCGACTGGGAGGGCAAGTTCCGGACGCCGTTGCAGGGGTTCACCGCGACGCCGCGGCCGCTGGACGACGTACCGCCGTTCGTCTGGCACGGGTCGATCCGGTCGCCCGAGATCGCCGAGCAGGCGGCGTACTACGGGGACGGGTTCTTCCACAACAACATCTTCTGGCCGATGTCGCACACCCAGCGGATGATCGAGCTCTACCGCACGCGCTTCGAGCACTACGGGCACGGGGCCGCGGACCAGGCGATCGTCGGGCTCGGCGGTCAGGTCTTCATGCGGAAGAACTCGCAGGACGCCGTACGGGAGTTCCGGCCGTACTTCGACAACGCGCCGGTGTACGGGCATGGTCCGTCGCTCGAGGACTTCAGCCGGGAGACACCGTTGACGGTCGGCAGCCCGCAGGAAGTGATCGAGCGGACGCTGAGCTTCCGGGAGAGCGTCGGTGACTACCAGCGGCAGCTGTTCCTGATGGACCACGCCGGGTTGCCGTTGAAGACCGTGCTGGAGCAGCTGGACATCCTGGGCGAGGAGGTCGTTCCGGTACTGCGGAAGGAGTTCGCTGCGCTGAAGCCCGCGCACGTACCGGACGCGCCGACGCACGCCTCGCTGAAGGCCGCCGCCGAGCGGGCCCGTGAGCTGGAGACGATCGAATGAACACCAAGACCATCGCAGTGGTGACAGCTGGGCTGACGACGCCGTCGTCGTCCCGGCTGCTCGCCGACCAGCTGGCCGAGGCGGTCCGCGACGAGTTCTCCGGACGCGGCATCGACACCCGGATCGAACTGATCGAGGTACGCGACCACGCCCACGAGCTCACCGACAACCTGCTGACGGGCTTCCCACCGGCAAAGCTTCGCGAGGTCCTCGACACGGTCACGGCCGCCGACGCGTTGATCGTGGTCAGCCCGACCTTCAGCGCGTCGTACTCCGGCCTGTTCAAGATGTTCTTCGACGTCCTCGACGACAAGGCACTGGCCGGCAAGCCGGTCCTGCTCGCCGCGACGGGCGGTACGGAGCGCCACTCGCTGGTGCTCGAGTTCGCCCTTCGCCCCCTCTTCGCCTACCTCAAGGCCCTCCCCGTCCCCACCGCCGTGTACGCCGCATCGACCGACTGGGGACCGAACGCCGGCACCCTCCGCCCCCGCATCACCCAGGCCGCGACCGAACTGGTCGCCGCCCTCCAGCACGAGCGCCCAACCCAGACCGACCCCTTCGAAAACCCAACCCCCTTCGAGGACCTACTCAACAGCTGATCCACACGGGATGATCGCTCCCGTGTGGAAGTGGGTGGTCGCGAGGCGCTGGGCGCTCGGGTTCTTCGCGTGGGCCGTACTGGCGTTCGTCATCGCCTACTTCGACAACTACGAGAACCAGCAACTGGCCGGTGCACCAACGGCTCCGGCCGTCGTGACGGATGTCGATCGGCTGACGAAGGGCGGTCCGGTCGTCCACCTGCGGATCGAACTGCCTGACGGCAGCACCCTGGACTCGTCGACGCACGACTTCTCCGACGACCCCGCGCCGCGCAACGGCGACCGGATCATCGTGCAGTACGCCGTCGACGGACGGGACGTGTGGTCGCGGGAGGCGGGCGTCGGGCCGAACCACGCGGGGATCTGGAGCTGGTCGATCGCCGGGTCCGTTGCGACCCTAACCGGCCTGATCCTCCTCCGCGCGCGCCGCAACAAGCTTCGCGAGGCCGTCGAGGATGGTGGTTAGGCCGAAGTTGAGGGCGTGGGACGGGTCGAGCGCGGACTGGAAGTGTTCGCCTACGGCGGTGCCTACGCGGCCGGCGAGGGGGAAGTTGGTGCCGGTCATGACTGTGGTGAGCGTGGGGGAGATTTGGCGCCACCACTCCTCGTCGGTCAGGCCGGAGTCGCGTTGGGTGCGGAGTTGTTCGGCGCCGGCTCGGGCGGTGCCCTGGACGTGAGTGAGGACCAGCGTCAGGGCTGAGTCCATCTCGACGTCGGTGAGACCCAGGCCGTCCAGCGGGCGGAGTTCGATCTCGTACTTGCGGGTGATGTTCGGGCCGAGCGCGGTGCGCATCGTGGGTACGTCGTGGATCCACGGGTGCGCGGTCAGTACGTCCCAGTTTCGGCGGGCGATGAACTCCAGGGCAGGGCGCCAGCCGCCTTGCTCCCTTGGCTCCACGTCCGCGTACAGGTCGACGTACGCCTGGTCGAACATCAGGTCGGTCAACTCGCCCTTGCCGGGGACGTGCGTGTAGAGCGACATCGTGCCGACCTTCAGCCGGTCGGCGACCATCCGCATCGAGAGCGCGTCCAGCCCGGAGACGTCCGCAAGCTCGATCGCCGCCGCGACGATCGCGCGGACCGTCAGCCCGGACCGGCCCGGCTTCGTGTGGCTGCCCCAGAGCAGCGCCAGACTGCGCGCCGGATCGGGCGCCGCTGCCTTTCTTCCCGCCACTCGGAACCTTCCTCCAGCGCTTGTCGTTGGAGGAATCGTACCTGAGCCGTACAATGTACGGTACACTCTACGGCTCACGGATTCGAGAGGTGGGGAAGTGACGACGGAGCGAGTGATCGAGGCCGCCGGCGTACGGAAGAACTACCGCGGCGGCACGGAGGGCGCGGGGTTGAACGGCTTCGACCTGGAGGTCACGGCCGGCACCGTGACCGGGCTGCTCGGCCCGAACGGCGCAGGCAAGACGACGGCGGTGCGGATCCTGTCCACGCTGCTCGAGCTGGATTCCGGTACGGCGGCGATCGCGGGGTACGACGTCCGCCGGCAAGGAGCGGAGGTACGGCGGCGGATCGGCCTGGTCGGGCAGTACGCCGCCGTCGACGAGGTACTCACCGGGCGGCAGAACCTGGTGATGTTCGGGCGGCTCAACCACCTGCGGAACGCGAAGGCCCGGGCGGACGAACTGCTCGAGAGGTTCGGGCTGGTCGAGGCGGCCGGGCAGGCGGTGAGCAAGTACTCCGGCGGGATGCGCCGGCGGCTCGACCTCGCCGCCAGCCTGATCGTGGCGCCGCGCGTGCTGTTCGTGGACGAGCCGACGACCGGGCTCGACCCGGCCGGGCGGATCGAGGTGTGGAACGCCGTACGGCAACTGGTCGACGGCGGTACGACGGTGTTGCTGACGACGCAGTACCTGGAGGAGGCGGATCAGCTGGCGAACCGGATCTCGATGCTGAAGGCGGGACAGGTGGTCGCGGAGGGGACACCCGACGAGCTGAAGACGCAGCTCGGGTCGGACCGGTTGGAGCTGGTGCTCGCGGACCCGGCCGACGTACCGCGGGTCGTGGCGCTGGCCGGGCCGCTCGCGGACGGGGAGGTGGCGGTGACCGACGTACGGGTCAGTATTCCGGTGAAGGACCGGACGAAAGCGCTGGTGGTGATGGCGAACTCGTTGCATGAGGCAAGGATCGAACCGGAGGACATCACGTTGCGGAGGCCGACGCTGGACGAGGTGTTCCTGCACCTGACCGGGGCGGCGGTGGCCGCATGATGTGGGTGTTCGCGGACAGCTGGACGATCGCGCGGCGGACCTTCCTGCACTGGCGGATGCAGCCCGGGCTGGTGGTGTTCACGTGGTTCTTCCCGGTGTTGATGCTGCTGCTGTTCGGCGGGCTGCTCGGCGGGGCGATGGCGACGGAGGCGTCGTACTACGAGCTGCTCGTGCCGGGGATCTTCGCGCTGGCGATGCTCTTCGGGCTCGAGGGCACGATGACGGCGGTCGCGACGGACGTGTCGAAGGGGGTGACCGACCGCTTCCGCTCGCTGCCGATGAGCTCGGCGGCGGTCGTGCTCGGGCGGTGCATCGCGGACCTGCTCGACTCGGTGGTGACGCTGGCGGTGCTGGTCGCGACCGGGCTCGCGCTCGGGTGGCGGTGGCACGAAGGCTTGCCGTCGGCGCTGGCGGCGTTCGGCCTTCTCCTGCTGCTCCGGTTCGCGTTGCTGTGGGTCGGGATCTTCATCGGCCTGTCGGTGAAGAACGCCCAGAGCGTGACGATGGTGCAGGTCCTGGTCTGGCCGATCGGCTTCCTGTCCAGCACGTTCGTCGCCACGTCAACGATGCCGGCCTGGCTGGGCACGATCGCCCAGTGGAACCCGCTCTCCGCAACAGCCACCGCGTCCCGCGCCCTGTTCGGCAACCCGGACCCATCCAGCACAGCAACCTGGATCGGAGAGCACGCAGGAGTCGCGGCCATCATCGCCCCGCTCCTCCTGACCGCAATCTTCCTACCCCTCTCCGCCCACCGCTACCGAACGCTGTCCCGCTGATCACCACGGCCGACGCAGTGAACCTCCGCGCGTAGGCAGGCGGACGGGCTCTGGCGGCGGAACAGCAGCCGCCAGAGCCTTTTGCCGGGGAATGTCCGCGAGCGCATCGGCCTTCCGCCGATACCGCACCTTGGTGTGGCTGTGCTCTGTGTAGACGTGCAGCGTCCACCCGCCGCGGTAGACCAGAAGATGGGCCAGAAGGCTCACCAGAAACGCAATCGGGAAGAGCACGAAGCCCCACAGCGTGTGCTCGGACAGGCCGAACGCGACCTCGTAGGGCCACTCCGCGAACCCCGAGCGGTGCAGCTCGACCGTCACGTCTGCCATGCGGACAAGTATGCGGACGTCAGAGATCACGGGCCGCTGTGAGCAGTCCGGCTGCTGTTGTTGTGGTGAGGTCCACGGTGCGGTCGGCGTACTGGGTGAGGGAAGTGTCGTGGGTTATGAGGAGTTTGGTGGAGGTTTGGGGGAGGGACTGGATGAGGGTGTGGGCGGTGGTGGGGTCGAGGCCGGTGGTGGGTTCGTCGAGGATGAGGACCGGGGTGTTGCGGAGGAGGGCTCTGGCCAGGGTCAGGCGTTTGAGTTGGCCGCCGGAGAGGGTGGGGGATGACGGGGACAGTGGGGTGTCGTAGCCGTCTGGGAGGGCGGTGATGAAGGCGTGGACTTGGGCCGCCCGGGCGGCTTTGACGAGTTCGGCGGGGGCGGCGTCGGGGTTGCCATAGGTGAGGTTTGTGCGGATGGTGCCGGGGAGGACGACGGGGTGTTGCGCGACTAGCGTGACGATCTCGCGGACGCGGCGTACCGGCAGGGAGGTGAGGGGTACGCCGTCGAGGCGGATCTCGCCGGTGGACGGGTCGTGGAAGCGGAGGAGGAGCTTCGCGAGGGTCGACTTGCCGATGCCGCTCGGGCCGGTGAGTACGACGAACTCGCCGGGCTCCACGGTCAGCTCGAAGTCCGACAGTACGCCGACATCCCGGTAGCGGAAGCTCACCCGGTCGAACTCGACCCGCCCGCGCACCGTCGCGAGTTCGACCGGGCGTTCCGGATCGCGCACCGTCGGCGAGGCGGACAGCAACTCCTCGAGCCGTTCGGTCGCGGCGGTGGCGGCGGTCGCGGTCAGGTTGAGTTCGCCGAGGCTCCGCAACGGCGGATACAAGTACCCGAGGAACGCCGCGAACGACAGCAGCGCCCCGAGCGTCATCCGTCCGCGCGAGATCTCCCACACGCCGAACCCGATCACCGCGAGCACGCACAGCGTCTCCAGTACTTCGACAACCTGCTCGTACAGCTCGCTCCGGCGCGCGCCGTTCACCGACGCCCGCATCCACGCGACCGCCTCTCGGTCGAGCCGGCGTTCCTCGGCCGCCGTCCGGTTGTACGCCTGGGTCAGCTCGACGGCGCCCAGCGATTCCTCCAGCACCGACGTGATCGCCCCGTCCGCGACCCGCTCCGAGCGCGCGAACCGCCGGATCGGGCCGGAGAACACCTTCGCCGCCAGCCACAACAACGGTGCCAGGACGAACGTGACCAGCGCGAGGTCCCACCGCAACCAGAACGCCGCGGCCGAGAACAGTACGACGCGGAACACCGCCGACAGCACCCCGATCGTCGACGAGACCACGAGCTGCTCGATCGCCTCGACGTCGCCGCTCAGCCGCTCGACCAGATCGCCCCGCCGGTACCGCTGGAAGAAGTCCGGCGGCAGCCCCTGCACGTGCCCGAACACGTGCGCCCGCAGCCGCCGTACGAACCGCTCGCCGCTCCAGAACGCCAGCGAGTTCCCGAAGTACCCGATGATCGCGCCGAGCACCGCGACCGCGAGCCACGCGCTCGCCGGATGCCAGAACGCGCGCAGCGAACCCTGCTCGAGTGCGTGATCGGTCAGGTTCCCGAAGATCAGGATCGCGACCGTCTCGCAGACCGCCGCCGCGATCACGCAGCAACACACCAGGACGTACCATCGCCGGTCGCCGCGGGTCAGCGGCCAGAACCGCGCGAACGCCTGCCGGATCGTCATCACCGTCTCCCCTCGGACACGCCGGTGGGGCCTGCGGAAACAGCAGGCCCCACCGTCAGGGAACTAGCGTGCGATCGGCCGGCGGCGCGGCGCCTTCTTGGCCGGCTTCTTGTGGCAGGCACCCGGCTTCGGGGCCTGGTGCTTCTTGGGGAGCGGGGCAAGCTTCTTCAGGCTCATGAGATTCTCCTTCGTGTCGGTTGTTGCCGCGATCAACTGCTTGCGACATCCACGAAGCTAGCCAGCCAGCCTGGCGAAACCATCAACCCTTACTGGCAAGAGCCTCTGAAGAGGCTACGGCGTGAGCTGGCCACCGTTGATCTCGATGATCTGGCCCGTGACGTACGACGCCATCCGCTCCGACGCGAGGAACAGGATCGTCCCGACGCACTCGTGCGGCGTACCGGTCCGGGCCATCGGGATCGTCGCGAGCATCGCCTGCATCTGTGCGTCGGCGGTATGCCGGTCGTGGAACGGCGTCTTGATCACGCCCGGCGCGATCGCGTTCACCCGGATCCCGTCCGGCGCCAGCTCCTTCGCGAGTCCGCGGGTGAACGTACTGACCGCGCCCTTCGAGGTCGCGTACACCACCGACCCGCCGGCGCCGCCGGTCCGCCCGGCGATCGACGTGACGTTGACGATCGACCCGCCGCCCTGCTGCTTGAACACCGGCACGATCCGCCGGCTGAGCGCGAACACCGAGGTCAGGTTGACGTCCAGGATCCGGTGGAACTCCTCGTCCGGTACGTCGGCGATCGGGGACCGGTGCACCAGGTCGCCGGCGTTGTTCACGAGTACGTCGATCCGCCCGTGCTCGGCGAGGACCTCGTCGACGAACGCGTCGGCCGCCTTCGGGTCGGCCAGATCCGCCTGGTGCAGTGTCGCCGTACCGCCCGCGGTCTGCACGGCCCCGACCGTGTGCTTCGCCCCGTCCTCGTTGCGGTGGTAGTGCAGCGCGACCGTCGCCCCGGTCTCCGCGAACCCGACCGCCGCGGCGGCCCCGATCCCGCTGCTCGCCCCGGTCACCACCACGACCTGATCCCTGAAATCCAGATATCCCATGCGCCTTATCCTCTACCAGTGCCGCGCATTGTTCTCCTCGCCGCGTATGTCGCGTGGCCGGCCGGCGTCGCCGTCCTCCGCCTGACCGCACACGCACGCGGGCGCTGCCTGATCTTCACCGGCGTGGGCTACCTGGTCGCACTGGTGATCGCGACAACCGCAACGCCATCGTCGACGGCGGTCCCACTCGGCCTGGTGCTCGGTGGGTTGATCGGGGCCGGGCTGTGCCTGGGGACGGGACGCGGGCTGACGTTCAACTTCGACCAGGAGACGACGTACTGGGCGTACGGCGGGAAGATCCCGCTCGGCGACCGGCTGGTCGAGGTGCTCGGCGTACTGGTCGCGATCTGTGGTGGGGCCGGGTTGAACTGGGGGTGAACGCGCCGTGCGCCGGATGGTGACTCGGCGGCGGGGGTATTTTCGACAGATGGGATACGCGCTCGGGGAGCTCGGGCTCCGGCGGTGGCGGACTGGTGACGCGCTGCGGTTGGCGGCGGCGCACGACGATCCGGCGATGGCGAACCAGGGGGGCATCGTGGACCGGGCGTCCGCGGTCGACTGGATCGGCCGCGTCGCGGACCTGGACAACGGGCACGTGTACGCCGTCGCGGACGCCGACGATCACCCGATCGGTTGCGTGGCGGTGACGAACATCGACCGGCACCGGGTCGGCTGGACCTGGTACTGGACGCTCGCCGACGTCCGCGGCCACGGCGTCGCCCGGGACGCGCTCCGGGCGCTCGCGCAGTGGGCCCATCACGAGGCCGGGCTGTACCGCCTCGAGCTCGGCCACCAGCTCGACAACCCGGCGTCCTGCGCGGTCGCCGGGGGCGCCGGCTTCCTCCCGGAAGGGGTCGAGCGGCAGCGACTCGCGTTCGACGGCACCCGGTACGACGTCGAACGCCACGCCCGCCTGATCACCGACCCCCTGGCCGCCCCGGCCCGCCCGGTCCGCGTCTCGGGCTGAGAACTGTCGGTGGGCCCGGTTAGCGTCCAGCACCGTGAACCTCGACGTCGTGCTCACCGAGATCCCGACCGAGGCCGACGAGGCAGCGGTCTCCGACGGCCTGGACAAGTTCAACGTCGAAGCGTCCGGCGTCCAGGACCGTCGCCCGCTGGCGGTGCTGATCAAGGACCCGGCCACCGGCGCGACGCTGGGCGGGCTGACCGGGCGTACGTCGCTCGGCCTGTGGTTCGTCGACCTGCTCTACCTGCCGGACGAGCTGCGCGGCGCCGGCCTCGGCAGCAGGATCCTCGCGGAGGCCGAGGCCGAGGCGCGGCGGCGTGGGTGCGTCAGCGGGGTCCTGTACACGATCAGCTTCCAGGCACCGAACTTCTACGCCCGGCACGGATGGGTCGAGTTCGGCCGGGTTCCGAGCGCGGACGGGGTCAGCCGGATCTACTTCCGGAAGGAGCTCACAAGGTGAGCTTCGGGTGCCGGTTCACGTCCTTGTAGAGCAGGTACCGGAAGCGGCCGGGGCCGCCGGCGTAGCAGGCCTGCGGGCAGAACGCCCGGAGCCACATGAAGTCGCCCTCCTGGACCTCGACCCAGTCCTTGTTCAGCAGGTAGATCGCCTTGCCCTCGAGGACGTACAGCCCGTGCTCCATCACGTGCGTCTCCGGGAAAGGGATCACCCCGCCCGGCTCGAACGTCACGATGTTCACGTGCATGTCATGACGTACGTCGTCCGGGTCCACGAACCGCTGCGTCTGCCAGGCGCCGTTCGTGTCCGGCATCTCCCGGCCCGCGACGTCCGCCTCGTTGGTGACCAGCGCCGGCGGTACGTCGATCCCGTCGACCCGCTCGTACGCCTTCCGCACCAGGTGGAACGTGGCCGGCGCGTCGCTGGTGTTCCGGACGGTCCAGTCGCCGCCCGGCGGGAGGTACGCGTAGCCGCCCTCGGTCAGCGCGTGCTTCTCGCCCGCGACCGTCAGCACGATGTTGCCTGAGACAACAAACAGTACAACCTCGGCGCCCGGGTCGGTCTCCGGCCGGTCACTGCCGCCGCCCGGTGCGACCTCGACGATGTACTGCGCGAACGTCTCCGCGAACCCGGACAGCGGCCGCGCGATCACCCACAGCCGGGTGTCGTCCCAGAACGGCAGCCGGCTGGTCGTGATGTCCCGCATCGTGCCGCGCGGCACCACGGCGTACGCCTCGGTGAAGACGGCGCGGTCGGTGGTCAGGTCGGTCTGCGCGGGCAGCCCGCCTTTCGGGGCGTAGAAGCTCATCGTTCTCCTCGGGTCAGCAGGCGGCCGCGCGGGTCGGCGGTGATGTCGACGGGTACGCCGTGCAGCCAGGTGCCGCGGACGACCCCGGACAGCGTGCGGCCGTCGTACGGCGTGATGGCGTTCTTGTGCTGGAGTCGCTGCGCGTCGACGGTGAACGTCGCGTCCGGGGCGAGCACGCAGAGGTCGGCGTCGTACCCGACCTCGATCCGGCCCTTCGTCGTGAGGCCGGTCTGCGCGGCCGGGGCCTCGGCCATCCAGCGGATCACGTCCGGCAGGGTGAAGCCGCGGGTGCGGGCCTCGGTCCAGATCGCGGACAGGCCGAGCTGGAGGGACGCGATCCCGCCCCAGGCGGTGCCGAAGTCGCCGGTGTCCAGGTGCTTCAGGTCGATCGTCGACGGCGAATGGTCGGACACGATCTGGTCGATGGTGCCGTCGCGCAGGCCGTCCCAGAGCAGCTCGCGGTTCGCGGCCTCGCGGATCGGCGGGCAGCACTTGTACTGCGTCGCGCCGTCCGGGATGTCCTCCGCGTCGAAGCTCAGGTAGTGCGGGCAGGTCTCGGCGGAGATCCGTACGCCGTCGGCGCGGGCCTTCGCGAGCAGCGGGAGGACCTCGGCGCTGGAGACGTGCAGGATATGGACGCGGCAGCCGGTCTCGCGGGCCAGGTCGATGACGTGCTGGACAGCCTCGTTCTCCGCCGTACGGGGGCGGGAACCGAGGAAGGCGGCGTAGCTGGCGCCGTCGGGCTGGGCCGCCTCGTCGATCCGGTGCGCGTCCTCGGCGTGCACGATCAGCAGGCCGTCGAAGCTCGCGATCTCGCGCATCGCTTCGGCGAGCTGGGCCGGGTCGAGGGGCGGGAACTCGTCGACGCCCGAGTGCAGCAGGAAGCATTTGTAGCCGAACACGCCGGCGTCGTGCAGCGGGCGGAGATCCGGGACGTTGCCCGGGATCGAGCCACCCCAGAAGCCGACGTCGACGTACGCCTGGGTCTCCGCGGTTTTGCGTTTGAGCGTGAGCGCCGGGACGTCGCAGGTCGGCGGGATGCTGTTCAGCGGCATGTCGACGATGGTCGTCACGCCGCCGGCCGCCGCGGCCTTCGTTGCGGAGGTGAAGCCCTCCCAGTCGGTGCGGCCCGGGTCGTTCACGTGCACGTGGGAGTCGACGAGCCCTGGCAGGAGTACTTCGTCGTCGGCCAGGCGGAGGTCGGTCGCGGCGTCGAGGTCTGCGTCGTACGGCGAGATCGCGACGATCCGCCCGTCCCGCACGCCAACAGCCGCGGCCTGTTCGGCACCACCGCGCACGACCCGGCGGCACCTGATCACGAGATCCAGAGCGTTCATGCGATGCCTTTCTCTCTCCGTGTCATCGTAAGGTGCTCCACCGCGATGCGTTCCCCGAGCTCTTCCAGCAGGGGACGGGGCTCGGCGATACACCTTTGTACGTCGGGGTCCACGTCGGTGAGCGCGTACGCCGCCGTGACGCCGATCTCCCGGAGCTGCTCCGTCGCCAGTTTGTTCACCCCACAAACAGCAACAACATGAACACCTCCGGCGGACCTCGCCCCGGGGGTCGCGGTGGATCCGCGTGCGGCGGCTGCCACTCCTGCGACGGCCTTTCCGTGGAGGGTTTGTTCGTCGAGGGCGCCTTCGCCGGTGACCACCAGGTCCGCACCGGCGAGCTTCTCGCTGAACCGCACCATCTCCAGCACCAGGTCGATCCCTGGCCGAAGCTCAGCACCGAGCAGCGCAATCGCCGCGAACCCGACCCCACCCGCCGCGCCCGCACCCGGCGCGTCCCGGAGGTCACGCCCGGTCTCGCGAGCCACTACATCAGCCCATTCGCACAGCGCCGCATCCAACTGCACCACCTGCTGCGGCGTCGCACCTTTCTGTGGCCCGTAAACAGCCGCCGCACCCTGCGGGCCGGTCAGCGGGTTGTCGACGTCGCACGCGACCACGATCTGCACGCCGGCGAGCCGTTCGCGAAGGACGTCAGCACCGCTTTCCGGAAGTTTTTCGTCGCGGAGCGCCGACTTGTTTCCGGAAAGCCGACAGGGTCGCCCCGTGAGCGCGTCGATCATGCCGCGCCCGCCGTCCGTGGAGGCGCTTCCGCCGATGCCGAGGATGATCCGGGTGCACCCCGCGTCCACGGCTGCACCTATTACCTCGCCGGTGCCGTACGACGTTGCCGTGAGCGGGGCGGGGACCGCGTCGGGGAGGCGGACGAGACCTGAGACGTCGGCCAGTTCCACGACGGCGGTCTCGCCGCGGCGGGCGTAGGCGGTGTGGACCGGTTCGCCCGTGGGGCCGGTGGCGGTGACCGGGAACAGGGTGTAGCCGGCGGCGACGGCAGCGGACAGGGTGCCGTCGCCGCCGTCGGCTACCGGGACGGAGGTCACGGTGGCGTCGGGGCAGACTCGTCGTACCCCGGTGGTGATCGCCTCCGCGACCTCCGCGCTGGTGAGGGTGCCTTTGAACTTGTCCGAGGCGACGACCATCCGCAGGCCGAACCCCTCGAACGACGCCGTACCCATCAGTCCAGCAGGGCGAGAGCGGTCGGCGCGTCCTCCGGGTCGATCGCCAGGTCCTCGAACTCGATCACGTTGTCGATCTCGACGCCCATCGACACGTTCGTGACGCGTTCCAGGATGACCTCGACGACGACCGGGACCCGGTGCTCGACCATCAGCTTCTTGGCCTGTTCGAGGGCCGGCAGGATCCCGTCCGGCTCGGACACCCGCAGCGCCTTGCAGCCGAGGCCTTCGACGACCTTCACATGGTCGACGCCGTACCCGCCGACCTCGGGGCTGTTGATGTTGTCGAAGGACAGCTGCACGCAGTAGTCCATGTCGAAGTTCCGCTGCGCCTGCCGGATCAGGCCGAGGTACGAGTTGTTCACCACCACGTGGATGTACGGGATGTTGAACTGCGCCCCGACCGCGAGCTCCTCGATCAGGAACTGGAAGTCGTAGTCGCCCGACAGCGCGACGACGGTGCTCTCCGGGTCCGCGGTGGCGACCCCGAGCGTGGCCGGTACGGTCCAGCCGAGCGGCCCGGCCTGGCCGGCGTTGATCCAGTGCCGCGGCCGGTACACGTGCAGCATCTGCGCGGCCTGGATCTGCGACAGCCCGATCGTCGACACGTACCGGACGTCCGGCCCGAACGCGCGGTTCATTTCCTCGTACACCCGCTGCGGCTTGATCGGCACCGCGTCGAAGTGCGTCTTCCGCTGCAGTGTCGTACGGCGTTCCCGGCACTCCGCGGCCCACGCCGTACGGTCCGGCAGCGACCCGGCCCGCTCACGGGCGACCTCGACGAACACCTCCAGCGCGGCGCGCGCGTCCGACACCACGCCGTAGTCCGGCGCGAACACCCGCCCGATCTGGGTCGGCTCGATGTCGACGTGGATGAACTTGCGCTCACCGCGGTACACGTCCAGCCCGCCGGTGTGCCGGTTCGCCCACCGGTTGCCGATCCCGAGGACCAGGTCGGACGCGAGCAGCGTCGCGTTCCCGTACCGGTGCGAGGTCTGCAGCCCGACCATGCCCGCGCTCAGCGGGTGGTCGTCGGCGATCGCACCCCAGCCCATCAACGTCGGTACGACGGGGACGCCGGTCAGCTCGGCGAACTCGACCAGCAGGTCGGCCGCGTCGGCGTTGATGATGCCGCCGCCGGCGACGATCAGCGGGTGCTCCGCGGCCGCGAGCAGGTCGAGCACCTTCTCCGCCTGCGCCCGGGTGGCCGCGGGACGGGAGACCGGAAGCGGCTCGTACGTCTCGATGTCGAAGTCGATCTCGGCCAGCTGGACGTCGATCGGCAGGTCGATCAGCACCGGGCCGGGACGGCCTTCGCGCATCACCTGGAACGCCTTCTGGAACGTGCCCGGGACCTGCGCGGCCTCCATCACGGTGACCGCCCACTTCGCGACCGGCTTCGCGATCGCGGAGATGTCGACGGCCTGGAAGTCCTCCTTGTGCAGCTTCGCGACCGGCGCCTGCCCGGTGATGCACAGGATCGGGATCGAGTCGGCGGAGGCGGAGTACAGCCCGGTGATCATGTCGGTGCCGGCCGGTCCCGACGTACCGATGCAGACGCCGATGTTGCCGGCCTTCGCCCGGGTGTAGCCCTCGGCCATGTGCGACGCGGCCTCGACGTGCCGGGCGAGGACGTGCTTGATCCCGCCGTGCGCGCGGATCGCGCTGTAGAACGGGTTGATCGCGGCCCCCGGCAGCCCGAAGGCCTGCGTCGAGCCTTCCTTCTCCAGGATCAGTACGGCGGCGTCCACCGCCCGCATGCGTGCCATCAGTCGAGGTCCTTCCCGGACAGCCGCTCGACGCCGCGGAGCAGCGCGGAGTGGTCGAGTTTGCCGTCGCCGTTCGCGCGGGCGGACGCGACCAGTTGCGCCACCAGGGCACCCAGCGGTACGACGACGCCCGCCTCCCGCGCGGCGGCGGTGACGATGCCCATGTCCTTGTGGTGCAGGTCGATCCGGAACCCGGGCTCGAAGGAGCGCGACAGCATGTTCTCCTTCTTCTGGTTCAGCACGGTCGACCCGGCGAGCCCGCCGCCGAGGACCTCCAGCGCGGCCTTGGTGTCGACGCCGTACGCCTCCAGGAACACGACCGCCTCGGCGACCGCCTGGATGTTCGCGGCCACGATCAGCTGGTTGGCGGCCTTCACGGTCTGGCCGGAGCCGCTCGGGCCGACGTGCACGACGGTCTTGCCGACCGCGTCGAACACCGGCTTGGCCTGCGCGAAGTCGTCCGCCTCGCCGCCGACCATGATCGACAGGACGGCGTTCTTGGCGCCCGCCTCGCCGCCGGAGACCGGGGCGTCGAGCAGCCGGAAGCCGAGCGCGCGGGCCTGCTCGGCGAGCTGCTGGGTGACGTCCGGGCGGATGCTGGAGAAGTCGATGATCAGCGCGCCGGTGTCGGCGTTCTGGAAGACGCCGTTCTCGCCTTCGAGGACGTCCTGGACGTCCGGCGAGTCCGGCACCATCACGCAGATCACGTCGGCGCCCTTGACCGCCTCCGCGATCGAGGAGACGGACCGGCCGCCGGCCTCGATCAGCGCGGCGGCGCGCTCCGGGCTGTGGTCGACGCCGGTCACGGAGTGCCCGGCGTTGGCGAGATGGACGGCCATCGGGTTACCCATGATGCCGAGGCCGATGAAGGCGATGTTCGTCATGTCGTCTCCTAGGGGGAAGTCAGCGGCGCTCGAACGGGAGCCAGCCGAAGCTTGCTTCTGAGGTGGTGGACGGCTTGTACTCGAGCCCGACCCAGCTGCTGTAGCCGTTCGCCTCGAGGGCGCCGAGCTGGTGGTCGAGCGGGAGCGTGCCGGTTCCGGGTTCGTTGCGGCCCGGGTCGTCGGCGACCTGGACGTGCGCGACCCGGTCGGTGTGCTCGGCGATCACCCTGTCGACGTCGTCGCCGTTGACCGCGAGGTGGTACAGATCCGCGAGCAGCCCGACGTTCTGTACGTCGTACGCCTGCTGGACCCGGTCGATCACGGCGAGCGCGTCGGCGGCGAGCTTGAGCGGGTACCGCGGCGCCCCGCTCACCGGCTCGACCAGGACGGCGGCACCGATCCGCGCGGCGGCCTGGGCGGCCAGCCCGAGGTTCTCGACCGCGAGGTCGGCCTGCTCCTGCTCGGTGGCGCCGTCGACGCGGTTGCCGTACAGGGCGTTGAAGCCCTGCGCGCCGAGCCGCTCGCCGATGCCGACCGCGACGTCGATGTTGTCGCGGAACTCGCCGGACCGCTTCGGCCAGGACACCAGCCCGCGGTCGCCGCCGGGCATGTCGCCGGCGAAGAAGTTCAGGCCGGTGAGCTGGACGCCGGCGTCGGTGACCGCGGTGACGAACGCGTCGACCTGCCGGTCCGGCGGGACGGCCTCGACGAACGGCCACCAGAACTCGACCGCGCTGAACCCGGCCCGCCGGGCGGCCGCGGGCCGCTCGAGCAGGGGCAGCTCGGTGAAGAGCAACGAACAGTTCACCGTGTACCGCAGCTGGTGACTCATCCCGACTCCAGTTTCCGCATTGTGGAACTTGATTTCTGTTCTGCGAAAAGACGATAAGACGACGGATCGGGGCCGTCAAGCGTCCGGCCGTCCTATATGAGGGCTGTCCCCGCGTACGCGCGCGTTGTACGTTCCTCTAAAGGAGGTACGCCGTGCTGCTTGCCGAACTGCTCGACGCGCCCGAGCTCGGGCTCCGCCTGCTGTACTCCGCGGGCGGCGTACTGGACCGCCCGATCGGACGGCTGGTGACGACCGACCTGCTGGAGCCGGGGCGGTACCTGAGCGGCGGCGAGGTGGTGCTGACCGGGCTCGTCTGGCGGCGGCAGCCCGAGGACAGCGAGGTGTTCGTGGCGTCGGTCGCGGCCCGCGGGGCGACCACGATCCTCGCGGGCAAGGCGCAACTGGGCGACGTACCGGAGGATCTCCTGGCGGCGTGCCGGCGGCATCAGATGACGCTGGTCGAGGTGCCGATCGAGGTCGCGTTCGCGGACGTCACGGAGTACGTCGCGGCGGCCGGGTCGGCGGAGACCGGCGCGCGGCTGTCGGCCAGCCTGGTACGGCAGCGGCAGTTGCTGTCGTCGATCGCCGCCGGGCGCAGCCTGGACGAGCTCGCGGCCCGGATCTCCGCCGAGATCGGGCACGACTGCCGGGTCCTGACGCCGACCGGGCGGCACGTCGTACCGGGTCCCGGCGAGCTCGACCCCGACACGGTCGACGCAATCACCCGCCGCTTCCTCACCGCGGACCGCATGCCGGCAGTCGCCGCCGGCGCGGGAGGCGCGGCAGGCGCGGGAGGCGCGTACAGCTTGTTTCCGGTTGGGTCTGGGTTCGGGAACCGGCTGACGGCGTGGTTCCTGGCGATCGACGGTGACCACACGACCTGGTCGCACGACCACGTCGAGGCAGTGCACGAGCTGTGCGCGATCGCCGCCCTCGATCGCGCCCGTCGCGACGAGGGGCGCCGGGCGCTCCGCCCGCTGGTCGCGGACGCGCTGGCGCTCGTCGAGTCCGGCGCGCCACAGACCGAGGTCGCCGCGCGTCTGCGGCAGGCGGGCGCACACTCGGAACGACCGACGGTGGTCGCGGTCGCCCGCCTCCGCGACGACGGCAGCGACCACGGCCCCAGCGAGGTCGCGCTGACGCTGCTCGAGGACGTCGCGCTGACGGTGGGACCGGCGGTCGTCGCGCCCGGCCGCGACGGGTTGCTCGTCGGTTTCCTGCCCTTCACACCGGAGCTCCCGGAGCACCTCCGGCGGGCGTTCGGGCGGCTCGCTCCGGGGCTCAACCGGGCGCACCTCGCGGTCGGGATCAGCGGCGAGACCTCGATCGACGCGCTCGCCGGCGCGCTCGAGGAGGCCCGGTTCGCCCAGCGCGCGGCCGGGGCGGCCCGCGCTCCGGTCTCGGTCGTCACGTCGGACGAGGTCGCGTCGCACGTCCTGCTGCTCGCCACGCTGCCCGACGACGTACGGCGTACGTACAGCAACCGTGTCCTCGGAGCGGTCCTCGACCACGACCGGCGGACCCACGCCGACCTGCTGACCACGCTGCAGGCCTTCCTCGCCTGCTCGTGTTCGTGGACACGGACGGCGGAGTCGCTGCACCTGCACGTCAACACCGTTCGCTACCGGATCGAACGCGTTGAGCAACTGACCGGCCGCGATCTGTCGACCCTGGAGGACCGGGTCGACATCTTCCTTGCGCTCAAATCGCTGTAGTTGTGTGATCACACAAAACGGGGCGTTCTCCGGCTGTTCATCTTCGGAGGTTCACCGGGTGCAATCCACAGACTGTTGAGCCGATGCTCAGGTGCAGGTCACATCCCCCGCGCCGAGGAGCGTCCCCGATGAAGACAAACCTGCGACCCAGTCGCCATCCCGTAGACCAGGTGCTCCCGCCCGGCAAGCTCGCGGTGTACGGCGCGCAGCACGTGCTCGCGTTCTACGCCGGGGCCGTGATCGTCCCGATCCTGCTCGCCAGCGCGATCGGGCTGAACACGCAGCAGCTCATCCACCTGATCAACGCGGACCTCTTCACCTGCGGGATCGCCTCGATCATCCAGTCCGTCGGGTTCTGGAAGGTCGGCGTCCGGCTGCCGCTGCTGCAGGGCGTGACGTTCACCGCGGTCTCGCCGATGATCGCGATCGGGCTCGCGGCCGGTGGTGGCACCAACGGTCTGCTCGTCATCTACGGCTCGGTCCTGGTCGCCGGCCTGGCCACTTTCTTCATCGCGCCGTACTTCAGCAAGCTCATCCGGTTCTTCCCGCCGGTGGTCACCGGGTCGGTGATCACGATCATCGGTCTGGCACTGCTTCCGGTCGCGGCGGGGGACGCGGTCGGCGGGGCGGGACCGACGGCGGCACCGACCAGCGGCAAGAACATGGCGTACGCGCTCGGCACGCTGGCGCTGATCGTGCTGATCCAGCGCGTGTTCAAGGGGTTCATGGCGACGATCGCGGTCCTGGTCGGACTGGTCGCGGGGACGCTGGTGGCCTGGGCGTTCGGCGACGCGCACTTCGGCGCCGTCCACGACGCCGCCTGGGTCGGCGTCACCCAGCCGTTCTACTTCGGCTGGCCGAAGTTCTCGGTCGCGGCGATCATCTCGATGGTCGTGGTCATGCTGATCACCGCGGTGGAGACGACCGGTGACGTGTTCGCGACCGGCGAGATCGTCGAGAAGCGGATCGGCCGCGAGGACATCGCCCGGGCGCTGCGGGCCGACGGCCTGGCGACCACGATCGGCGGCGTCTTCAACTCGTTCCCGTACACCTGCTTCGCGGAGAACGTCGGCCTGGTCCGGCTGACCCGGATCCGCAGCCGCTGGGTGGTCGCGACCGCCGGGGCGATCATGATCGTGATCGGGCTGCTGCCGAAGGCCGGCGCGATCGTGGCCGGCGTACCGCATCCGGTGCTCGGCGGCGCGGCGCTGGCGATGTTCGCGACGGTCGCGGTGGTCGGGTTCCAGACACTCGCGAAGGTCGACTTCCACGACCACCGGAACGTGGTGATCGTCGCGACCAGCGTCGGGCTGGCGATGTACGTGACCGCGCAGCCGCAGGTCGCGCACGCCGTACCGCACTGGGCGCAGATCATCTTCGGCAGCGGCATCACGCTCGGCAGCCTGACCGCGATCTTCCTGAACATCCTGTTCCACCACGTCGGCAAGAACTTCGGCCCGGCGGTCGCGGGACAGCCCGGCGACACGGTTCGGCTCGACCAGGTGAACAAGATGGCGCGGGCCGAGTTCGTCGAGACGTTCGGCGGGTTGTTCCAGGGGTCCCGGTGGGCGGTCGAGCGGGCCTGGGACATGCGGCCGTACGCCGACACGCACGCGTTGCGGCGCTCGTTCCAGGAGGCGTTGTTCTCCGGCTCCCGCGACGAGCAGGTCGAACTGATCCAGGCGTACCCGCAGCTCGGGTCGCAGTTCGTCGCCGACGGGCTGAGCGGCGAGGCGTCGCTGCGGGACCAGTCCGACAAGGGGCTGACGTTCCTCGGCGACCCCGAGCGGGACGAGCTGACCGCGATCACGTCGGCGTACGAGGACCGGTTCGGGTTCCCGCTGGTGATCTCGGTGCGGGACGCCGAGTCGTACGACCGCATCCTCGAGCAGGGCCGCGAACGGCTCGGGAACTGCGAGAACCAGGAACACGCGGCCGCCCTGCTCGAGATCGCGAAGATCGCCGGCTACCGGTTCGACGACTTCGTGTCCGACGCCAACCCGATCCACTCCGCCCGTACCCGATGGAGCAGCAACCGATGACCACCCAAGCCCTGCGCCCACCCGCGCTGACCGTGAACGGCGACGTCACCCCGATCGGTGACGTCTCCGTCCACACCACCGTCCTCGACTGGCTCCGCAACCGAGGCCTCACCGGCGCCAAGGAAGGCTGCGCCGAAGGCGAGTGCGGCGCATGTTCGGTGCTGGTCGCCCGGGCCGGCACGTCCGCAGCCACCGAGTGGACCGCGGTGAACGCGTGCCTGCTGCCTGTTGCTTCGCTGGACGGGCAGGAGCTCGTCACCTCGGAGGGGTTGGGGTCGGCCGCTTCCCTGCACCCGGTCCAGAAAGAGATGGCAGTCCGGGGCGGCTCCCAGTGCGGCTACTGCACCCCCGGCTTCATCTGCAGCATGGCCGCGGAGTACTACCGCCCCGGCCGCGCGTGTGGTGAGGGTGACCACGAGCATGGGCCGAACGGGTTTGAATTGCATTCGTTGAGCGGGAATCTGTGTCGGTGTACGGGGTATCGGCCGATTCGTGATGCGGCGTATGCGCTGGACGAGCCCGCGGAGGATGATGCGCTCGCCGTACGTCGTGACGCGCCGGCGCCTGCGCCGGCAGCGACGGGGATGGTGTCGCCCGAAGGCGAGTTCCTGCGGCCGCCGACGCTGCGTGCTGCTTTGAGGGTGCTGGGTGAGCGGGACGATGCGGTCTTAGTCGCCGGGTCGACCGACCTCGGGGTGCAGGTGAACATCTTCGGGGCGCGGCCGCAGCTGACGATTGCGATCGATCGGCTGGAGGAGCTGCGGGAGTTCAGCTTCGGTGCTGACGAGGTACGGCTGGGTGCGGCGCTCACGTTGACCGAGATCGAGCGGAGGCTGAGCGGACGGGTGCCGTTGCTGGCGCAGCTGTTTCCGCAGTTCGCGTCGCGGTTGATCCGCAACGGGGCGACGATCGGGGGGAACCTGGGGACCGGATCGCCTATCGGAGATACACCACCCGCACTCCTGGCACTGGATGCCAAGCTGGTCCTCGCTTCCAGCCGCGGGGAGCGGATGGTTGCGTTGGCTGAGTACTTCACCGGCTATCGGCAGACGGTGAAGGCGCCGGACGAGTTGATCAGGACGGTCGTGATCCCGTTGCCCTTGGCACCCATGACCGCCTTCCACAAGATCGCCAAGCGGCGTTTCGACGACATCTCCAGCGTCGCGATCGGCTACGCGATCACCGTTGCCGACGGCATCGTTCAGGACGCGAAGATCGGGCTCGGCGGGGTCGCCGCGACTCCGCTGCGCGCGAGCGCCACCGAGGCCGCGCTGATCGGCAACCCCTGGAACGAGACGACCGTACGGACCGCCGCCGCAGTGATGGCCGGCGAGGGTACGCCGATGGACGATCACCGCGCGAGCTCGTCGTACCGCTCCGCGATGCTCGGCCAGTCGTTGTTGCGCTTCTACCACCAGGAGGTGAGCGCATGAGCTCGCTGTCCGAACGGCCCGCCGCCGCGGTTGTCGGCGTACCGCTGCCGCATGAAAGCGCCGCCCTGCACGTCACCGGAACCGCCCTGTACACCGACGACCTGGTGATGCGCACCCGCGACCTCCTGCACGCCTACCCGGTGCAGTCCCCGCACGCCCACGCCCGGATCACCGCGCTCCGGGTGAAGCCGGCGTACGACGTGCCGGGGGTCGTCCGGGTGCTGACCGGGGACGACGTACCGGGAGTGAACGACGCGGGGGTGAAGCACGACGAGCCGTTGTTCCCGGACGAGGTGATGTTCAACGGGCACGCGGTGTGTTGGGTACTCGCGGAGACGTTGGAAGCAGCGCGGCTCGGGGCGGCGGCCGTGGAGGTCGAGTACGAGCAACTACCGGCGCTGATCGGTGTCCGCGACGCGATCGAGGCCGGGAGCTTCCAGGGGATCGGGCGGCACCTGGAGCGCGGCGACGTGACCGGCGCGCTGGCTGAGGCTGCATACGTATACACCGGTGAGTTCGAGTTCGCGGGGCAGGAGCACTTCTACCTCGAGACCCACGCGGCATTGGCGCTGGTGGACGAGTACGGGCAGATCTTCGTGCAGTCGAGTACGCAGCATCCGTCCGAGACGCAGGAGATCGTCGCGCATGTGCTCGGGCTGGCCAGTCACTCGGTGACCGTGCAATGCCTGCGGATGGGCGGCGGGTTCGGCGGCAAGGAGATGCAGCCGCACGGGTTCGCGGCGATCGCGGCGCTGGGCGCGACGCTGACCGGACGGCCGGTGCGGTTGCGGCTGAACCGGACGCAGGACATGACGATGTCGGGCAAGCGACACGGGTTCCACTCGGCCTGGCGGGTCGGGTTCGACGACGACGGCCGGCTGGTCGCGCTGGATGCGACGATCACCGCCGACGGCGGCTGGAGCCTCGACCTGTCGGAGCCGGTGCTGGCGCGGGCGATGTGCCATATCGACAACGCGTACGAGATCCCGCACGTCCGCGTCGACGGGCAGATCGCGAAGACCAACAAGACGTCGCAGACCGCGTTCCGCGGGTTCGGCGGGCCGCAGGGGATGCTCGTGATCGAGGACATCCTCGGCCGGTGCGCGCCGCTGCTCGGGTACGACGCGGCCGAGCTGCGGCGGCGGAACCTCTACCAGCCGGGCGACTCCACGCCGTACGGGCAACCGGTGCGGCACGCGGATCGGCTCGAGTCCTGCTGGTCGCAGGTGCGGTCGATCGGAGACGTGGACGAGCGGGTCGCGGAGATCGCCGGGTTCAACGCGGCGCACTCGTTTGTGAAGCGTGGGTTGGCGATGACGCCGGTGAAGTTCGGGATCTCGTTCAACCTGACCGCGTTCAACCAGGCCGGCGCGCTGGTGCACGTGTACAAGGACGGGTCGGTGCTGATCAACCACGGCGGCACCGAGATGGGCCAGGGCCTGCACACGAAGATGCTGCAGGTCGCCGCGACCACTCTCGGCGTACCGCTCGAACGGGTCCGGTTGGCGCCGACGCGGACCGACAAGGTGCCGAACACGTCCGCGACCGCGGCGTCCTCGGGCGCCGATCTGAACGGGGCCGCGATCAAGAACGCGTGCGAGCAGATCCGGGAGCGGCTGGCGCAGGTCGCCGGCGGGAAGCTCGGGATCAGCCCGTCCGACGTACGGTTCGTCGACGGCGATGTCCGCGGCCTGTCCGGCGACGGCGTACCGTGGAACGAGATCGTTGGGATGGCCTACATGCAGCGGGTGCAGCTGTGGGCAGCCGGGTTCTACCGGACCGAGGGCCTGCACTGGGACGCGAACGCGATGCGCGGCGAGCCGTTCAAGTACTTCGCGTACGGCGTGGCCGCGTCGGAGGTCGAGGTCGACGGGTTCACCGGCTCGTACACGTTGCGGCGCGTCGACATCGTCCACGACGTCGGCGACAGCCTCAGCCCGCTGATCGACATCGGCCAGATCGAGGGCGGGTTCGTCCAGGGTGCCGGGTGGCTGACGCTGGAGGACCTCCGCTGGGACACGAAGTCCGGCCGGCTCTCCACTCAGGCCGCGAGCACCTACAAGCTCCCGAGCTTCTCGGAGATGCCGGAAGTGTTCAACGTGACGCTGCTGGAGAAGGCCCACGAGGAGGGTGCCGTCTACGGCTCGAAAGCCGTTGGCGAACCCCCGCTGATGCTCGCCTTCTCCGTCCGCGAAGCCCTACGCCAGGCAGCCGCCGCCTTCGGGCCACCCGGCACCAGCGTCGACCTCCCGTCCCCCGCCACACCGGAGGCCGTCTACTGGGCGCTCGATCGAGCCCGCGGAGGTGCCTCGTGGAGTGGGTGAAGGCTGTTCAGCAGTTGCGTGCCCGGCGTGAAGCCGGGGTGATGGTGACCGTGCTGTCCGTGCGCGGGCATGCGCCTCGGGAGGCCGGGGCGAAGATGGTTGTTGCTGTTGACAACGTCTGGGGGACGGTTGGTGGCGGCAACCTGGAGGCGCTGGGGGTGGAGCGCTCGCGGGAGATGATCGCGGCCGGGGCCGCCACTCCTGAGGTGCTGACCGCGGCGTTGTCCGACAAAGCGCCGTACCAGCACGGGGTTCAGTGTTGTGGGGGTGAGGTGCAGTTGTTGCTGGAGCCGTTGCCCGTGGTGCCGTCGGTAGCGATCTTCGGGATCGGGCATGTGGGGCTCGAGTTGGCGCGGATCCTCGCGCGGCACGATATCGAGCTGCACCTCGTCGACTCGCGGACCGACCAGCTGACGGCCGGACGGCTCGACGTACTGGACGACGCGGTGGCGCAGGTCCATGTCCACAACGTCCCGGTCCTCCCCGAGCTGGTCGTCGGCGAGCTGCCGCCCGGGACGCACGTCGTGATCATGACGCACGACCACGCCGAGGACGCCGCGCTCTGCGACGCCGCGATCCGCAACGAGCAGCTCGCGACGATCGGGTTGATCGGGTCGAGCGCGAAGTGGACCCGGTTCCAGCGCAAGCTCGCCGAGGACGGCAACACCCGCGCGGCGATCGACCGGATCACCACCCCGATCGGCATCCCGAGCGTCACCGGCAAGCAGCCGGCCGTGATCGCGGTGTCCGTCGCCGCCTGGCTCCTCGAACGCTTCACCGCGGAGCCGACCCATTCTGCTTCATCCGAGCCCGGGGAGCGGTCGTCCGCTCCGGCCGGGTCCGCCGCGCGGCTTCCCGTGTCGGCCCGTACTGCCGAGCGTCGCCCCGCCTCGGCTCAGCGTAAGGCACAAGCATGACTCTCTACCGTGGCACGTTCATCGACACCCCGGAGAACCCGTTCGCGGGCGCCGGACTGCGGGTCGCCAGCGACACCGGCCTGCTCGTCGAGGACGGGCTGATCGTTGCCCGCGGCACGTACCTGGAGCTCCGCGAGGCGCACCCCGCCGAGCAGGTCGTGGATCTCCGCGACGGCGTCGTACTCCCCGGGTTCGTCGACACCCACGTGCACTTCCCGCAGATCCGCGCGGTCGGCGGACTCGGCCTGCCGCTCCTGGAGTGGCTCGACCGGTACGCCCTCCCGGAGGAGGCGCGGATGGCCGACGTCGGGTACGCGACCGGCGTTGCGCACGAGTTCGTCCGCGGGCTGGCGGCGGCCGGTACGACGTCCGCGCTGGTCTTCGGCGCGCACTACACCGACGCCGTCGACGCACTGTTCAACGCCGCCTCCGAGGTCGGGCTGCGAGTGACGAGCGGCCTCGTACTGAGCGACCGGCTGCTCCGGCCGGAGCTGCTCACCACCCCGGTCCGCGCGTACGCCGAATCGCTCGCGCTCGCGAACCGCTGGCACAACGTCGGCCGCAACCGGTACGCCGTGACGCCGCGGTTCTCGCTGTCCTGCACCGACGACCTGCTCGCCACCTGCCACGAACTCCTGGAGGCGATCCCCGGCGCCCTGTTCACCTCGCACGTGAACGAGAACGAGGCCGAGATCGCGACAGTCGCCGACCTGTTCGGCGGCAGCGACTACGTGACGACGTACGACCGCCACGGCCTGGTGGACCGGCGTACCGTGCTCGCCCACAACGTGCACCCGACCGACGTCGAGCTCAAGACCCTCGCCACCAGCGGCGCCACCGTCGCCCACTGCCCGACGAGCAACGCCGCCCTGGGAAGCGGCCTGTTCCCGCTGACGCGCCACCTGCAGTACGGCGTCCGCGTCGCGCTCGGGTCCGACGTAGGAGCCGGCACCGGCTTCTCGTTGCTGAAGGAGGGCCTGCAGGCGTACTTCTGCCAGCAACTCCTCGGCGACCAGGGCCGCCCGCTCACCGCGGCGCACCTCCTCTACCTGGCCACCACGGCCGGCGCCGAAGCCCTCAACCTCCCCCGAGTAGGCCACCTCTCGGTCGGCCAGCACTTCGACGCCCAACTCCTCCGCCCTGCCGAAGAGTCACCGCTCGCGATAGCCATCACCCACGCCGAAGACACCGAAGAAGCCCTCGCCCGCATCTTCACCCTAGGCACCCCCGCAGACATCCAGGCCGTCTGGCTCAACGGCGACCTCCTCCACTGACCACCCCCGCCGGGGACCGGGAAGAGGCTATTACCTCTTCCCGGTCCCCTTAGCCTCTCTCCGGAGCGCGCGCCACATCCGGGCAGCGGTTTCGTTGGGGTGGTCCAGGTCGGGCCAGGTGACGCGGAGTACGCCGTAGCCGCGTTCGCGGAGCCGGTCCTCGCGGTGCTTCTCCGCCAGCAGGACGGACCTGCTGTCGTACTTCAGTGCACCGTCGAACTCGACGACCAGCGTCCCAGCCAGGAGGAAGTCGACGCGTCCGATGAGCTGATCCCGCAGGTCGCGGATCTCGACCTGCAACTCCGGCACAGGTAGGCCGTGGTTCGCCATCAGGACGCGGAGGCGCGACTCGCCGACCGAGTCGCTCAGCCCGTCCGCGAACTCCACCGCGCGCCGTGCCGCCGGTATGCCCCGCCAGTGCTGATGCCGCCGTACGACGGCCGCCAGGTGCTCGCGCGTCGTCAGGCCCATCCGGAGCGCCGCGTCGGCCAGCACCACGCCGGCCTCGTACGACGACGCGCACGTTGTCTCGACGATCGCGCGCTCACAGGTCATGAGCTGCAGGCCGTCCAGCTCGACGATCTCGTCGCTGTCCACCGCACCGCGATGGACCTGGAGGTGACGGCCGGCGCGCGACTGCCCGTCCCGCAGGCGGGTGAAGTGGGCCCTCGTCAGGTCCACGCCCCACACCGGCAGCCCGTGCAACACCGCCGCCGACTGGTGACTCACCACGACCGCGCCGAGCCTCGCTCGGGTCATCCCGATGCTCAGCCGGTGCAGCCGCAGCGCCCGGTCCCAGGGTGGTTCGTCGGCGGGCCACGCGCGCGGGTCGACGTACGCGTTGAAACTCATCCGGAGCCACTGCCCGCTCCGGATCCGCTGCCGCACCTCGCTGTCGCTGTAGCCCGCGGCGGCCGCGTCGGGGCGCGTGAACCACCCGCCACGCCCAGCCGCGATCACTGCCAGTCTCCTGTTCACGCCCAAGAAGATGCACGCGCCGCCGGCCCCCAGAACGCGTCTTCGCCTAACTGTGGATAACCCCCGGGGACCAGGGAGACGGCATTGCCTCTTCCAAGTCCCCGGACACTCTTCCCGGTTAGCTGAGGAGCGCGGCTTGGGTACGGGCGACGTCGGTGGCCAGGGCGGTGGGGTCGGCGGTTTGGAGTACGGCGTGGTCTACGACAGGGCGGCCGTTGGCTAGGAGGAGCGCTAGGGGTGGGGGTGTGGAGAGGACCAGGGCGGCGATGGGGTCGGGGATGCCGGCGTGGGGGAGGGTGGTGAGGTCCCAGACGGCCAGGTCGGCTAGTTTGCCGGGTTCGAGGGAGCCGAGGTCGTCGGCGCGGCCGAGGATGCGAGCGCCGTCGAGGGTGGCCATTTCGAGGGCGGCTCGGACGGTCAAGGACTGCGGTCCGCCGCGGGCTCGGGCGAACAGCAAGGCGTGGCGGAGTTCTTCGACGAGGCTGCCGGATTCGTTGCTGGCGGCACCGTCCACGCCGAGGCCGACGGGTGAGCCGGCCGCGCGGAGGTCGGCGGTACGGGCGATGCCGGCGCCGAGGCGGGCGTTCGAGCTCGGACAGTGGGCGACGCCGGTACCGGTGCCGCCGAGGTGCTTGATCTCCGTGTCGTCGAAGTGGATGCCGTGCGCGAACCACACGTCCGGCCCGGTCCATCCGAGGCCGTCGGCGTACTCGAGCGGCGTACACCCGTGCGTCTCCCGGCACCACGCCGTCTCGTCGGTGGTCTCCGCGAGATGCGTGTGCAGCCGTACGCCGCGGTGCCGGGCGAGCTCGGCCGATTCGCGCATCAGCCCCCTGCTCACGCTGAACGGCGAACACGGCGCGACCACGATCTGCAGCATCGAATCAGGTAATGGGTCGTGCCAACGGTCGATCGCGTCCTCGGTCGCGGCGAGGATCGTGTCCCGGTCCTCGACGACCGAGTCCGGCGGCAGCCCGCCGTCCTTCTGACCGCGGTCCATCGACCCGCGCGCGGGGTGGAACCGCAGCCCGATCTCCGAGGCAGCGTCGATCTCCGCCGCGAGCAGATCCCCGCCAGGGAAGACGTAGTGGTGATCGGCGACCGTGGTGCAACCGGTCAGCGCGAGCTGCGCCAGCGCGGCCCGGGCGGCGACGTTCACGGTTTCCGGGGTGATCCGCGCCCAGACCGGGTACAGCGTCGTGAGCCATTCGAAGAGCGTCGCGTCCGCGGCCAACCCGCGCGTCACCCACTGGTACAGGTGCTGGTGCGTGTTCACGAACCCCGGCGTGACCAGGCAGCCGCGCCCGTCGACGATCCGGGCGTCGTCGTACGCCGGCGCCGGACCCGGCCCGACCGCCACCAGCCGATTGCCCTCAGCAACGACATGGCCGACGAACTCGCGCCGGGCCGGATCGAGGGTCGCCACGGCGGCGCCCTCGATCACGATCCGGGACATCAGCAGAAGCCGGCGATGTTGACCCAGGCACTGCCCGCGTCGCTGGCGTCGTCGCGGGTTACGGACGCCTCGATCAGGCCGTACGGGCGGTCCGCGGCGATGAAGACCTCGCCCGGGTTCTGCACCCCGAACGGCGACAGGTCGACCAGGAAGTGGTGCTTGTTCGGCGCCGAGAACTTGATCTCGGCAACTTCCGGATGCTGCTCGAGGACGGCGGACCCCATGCCGTACAGCGTCTGCTGCAACGCCAGGCTGTGGATCGTCGCGAACCGTGAGAGCAGCAGCGCCTTGATCGCGTCGTACGACTTGTCCCAGTCGACCTCGGTGTGGTCGTACCGCCAGCGCGCCACCAGCGACGTCGCGAGGATCCGGTCGTCGGTCTCCGGCAGCGTCGTGTACTCGTCCTTCAGGAACCCGTGGAACTCCGACCCGGTCGACTTCAGCACGACCAGGTCGCTGATTCCGGAGACGACGTACGCCTTCCGGTTCGCGCCGCGGCCGTCGATGTTGACGACCGTGTTCCGCACCCCGGCACCGCTGCGGACGAACGAGTGGTCGTGCTCCTGACCGTCGACGAGGATCCGCTCCCAGGTGTACTCCTCGACCGCGATCCGGGCCCCGGACGCGGCCGGCGACGCCTCCAGGAAGCGGTCGCCAAGGGTCAGCGCGTAGTCCTCGATCGCGCCGACACCCTTCTGCTTGGCGAACGCGAACGCGGTGTTCTTCTGGGTGTCGGTCGGCAGTACGCCGGCCTGGTCGCCGGTGGTGTGCGCTGCCTCGAAGTCCCCGCGGAGCGCGGTCGACACGTTCAGGTCGCGGATCTGGTGGCGGGGCGTGTCGCGGTAGATCCGGACGACGCGGTTCTCGGCTTTGCCGTACTGGTTGGTGCCCAGGTGGATGGCCATCTCAGGTCAGCTCCCTCGGTAGGTGGAAAACGCGAACGGGCTGAGCAGCAACGGGACGTGGTAGTGCCGCTCGTCGGCGACCGTGAAGGTCACGGAGACCTCGGGAAAGAAGATGTCCTGGCCGGTGGACTTCGCGTACGTCGTGACGTCGAAGCGGAGCCGGTACGTCCCGGGGTCGAGCGTCGGCGCCAGCGCCACCCGCCCGTCGGCGTCCGTCGTACCACTCGCCGCCAGCACGTCGTCCCGGTACAGCTCGACCGGAACGCCGGCGGCCGGTCGCCCCAGCGCGGTGTCCAGTACGTGGGTGGACAAGGAACTCATGCGGTCACCACCTTGCTCAGGCGGAGCAGCGCGATCTTGCGCAACTCCTCGTGGACGACGGCCGCCTCGGTGACGTCGTCGTGCGTGAGCCGGGTCCGCAGGGCGGCCAGCAGCTGCGCCGCGGACAGCCCGGTGGCGCAGATCAGGAACACCCGGCCGAACTGGTCCTCGTACTGACGGTTGCCGTCGGCAAGCTCTTCCCGGACGCCGGCGTCGTCGCCGACCCCGGACTGCTCGGACCGCGACCAGGCCGCCTCGGTACTCGCGCCCCGCGGCCGGTCGCCGATCCGCGGATGCGCCTGCAGGGCCCGGTCGACCTCGTCGTCGGCGAACTCCCGCAGTACCTGGTCGGCGACCGCGGTCAGCGCGGCGAGGTCGCCGTACGGCCGCTTGGCGAGGATCGCGTCGACCCACCGCGGCACGTCGCAGCAGGCCATCAGCGCCGGCCGCAGACGGTCGGTCGGCGTCGAGTTGAACTCCGCCAGGTCCACGATCACACCTTCTCGAATCCCGAAATCAACTTTCCGTATGACGAGAGCGTGACACCCGTCAGGCCCGACGTCAACAGTTTGTTGAATTTCAGCGGGAGCGGTTCAGGTAGTTGTAGACGGTGAAGCGCGTGACGCCGAGCGCCTCGGCCACGATCTCCGCCGACTTCCGATACTCGAACGCCCCCCGAGACTCCAGCAAGAGGACGGCCTGCTGCTTGCCGGTCCTGGACAGCTCGTTGAGCGGCCCACCCAACTCCGCCGCGACATCGGCCAGCAGACCCTGCACGCCGCCGACGCGAGCGCCGCCTGCGGAGGCGGAGGACGCGGAGGCGGAGGCCGGGCCGGAGGCGGCGGAGGCCGGGCCGAAGGCTGAGGCTGGCGCTGGGGCTGGGGCGGCGGAGGCAGGGGCGGAGGCGGAGGAGGCGGAGGAGGCGGAGGAGGCGGAGGAGGCGGGAGCGGAGGTCGGAGCGGAGGTCGGAGCGGAGGTCGGAGCGGAGGTGGGAGCGGAGGTGGGAGCTTGCGGCAGGCGGACCGCGACCACCGGTTCCCCCTCCCACGCCAGCGGGATGTCGTCCCCGCGGGCGTCCGCCGGCGCGATCAGCTCGGCGTTCAGCCGGTCGACCAGCGGCGTGATCGCCTCGACGAGCGGGTGCTGATCAGCCATCGCGCCGGACCTGCAGGGTCACCTGGCTCGCGCCGCCCGCGAACGCAGCCTCGAGCACCTTCGGGAGCGCGGGCAGCAGCAGATCCTGCTCGCCGCTCACCTGCGTACCGAGCGGGCCGAACTCGCAGTCGAGCCCGGCCTCCTCCGCCGCCCGCAGCGCCTCGGTGGCATGCGCGGGCGGCGAGCCCTCGACATCGAAGGGTTCCGTGGTGAACTCCGCAACCAGTCGCATGGGGCGAGGCTAGGCGCGCCGGGCGAGTTTCGCGAGGTCCTTCACGTCGAACTCGCTGGTGTCGATCGCCCCGCACTCGATCCCGCGCAGCACGAACCCGGCCAGCGCGACCGCCGTCGCCGGCTCGTCGAGGTACCCGGACTCGCCGTGGCCGAGGTACGCCCGCAGCCGGAGCGCGGCCTGGTCGAAGCCCTCGCGGTAGAACAGGTACGTCGCCGCGAACCGGGTCGGGAGCTGCGCCGGGTGCATGTCCCAGCCTTGGTAGATGCCGCGCGCGAGCGAACGGCGTACCAGCCGGAAGTGCAGGCGCCACGCGTCGTGGATCGCGTCGCCGACCGGGAGAACGTTGGTCGACCCATCGGATACGAAGACGCCGGTGCCGGCCGCGGCGAGCTGCATGACGTCCTTCGCGTGGTCCGCGACCGGATGCTCCATGCTCTGGTACGCCGCCGCGACGCCGAGCGAGGCGGAATAGTCGTACGTGCCGTAATGCAGCCCGGTGACACGCGAGCCGCCGGCCTTGACCATCCGCGCGATCAGCGCCGTACCGTCGGAGCCGAGGATCGCCTGCGGGGTCTCGACCTGGATCTCGAAGGTCAACGGCCGGAGGTTGTGCTTGGCCTCCAGCGTCTCCAGGACGTACACCATCGCCTCGACCTGCTCGACCGACGTCACCTTCGGGAGCGTGATCACGAAGCCGTCGGGGACGGTGCCGAGATGCTGGAGGAAGAGGTCGAGCGTGCGGACGCCGCGACGGCGGGTCGGCGCTTCGAGGGACTTGATCCGGAGACCGAAGTACGGCGTCTGCTGCGCGACCTGGGCGGCGGCGATCGCGGCGGCATCCTCCTCCGCGTCGGGGCGGTTGCCGTAGCCGTCCTCGAAGTCGATCCGGAGGTCCTCGATCGGCTCGCGGCCGAGCTTGCCGCGGACGCGCTCGTAGACGTCGTCGGGGAGGTCGAGCACCTTCACGAACTCCGGGTGTTCGTCGAGCGCCTTGCGGGCCTGCGCACCCCAGTCCGCGACCGTACCGCCGTCGTACCGGTCGGCCGGGACGTAGACGGTGTGGACGGGTTGCCGGACGCCGCGGTCACCGCGGTAGTCGGCGGTCAGGGCGGCGTCCGCGGCGGCCAGCCGACGGTCGAGTTCGGTCATCAGGTCATCCACTCCGGCCTCCTTTTTCCGTATTGTGGAGACTAATATCTACCTTGTGGAAGATACAAGAGTCCGGGCTTCCGGGATCTGGCGCTAAACCTCCGTGATCCGGAAAGGTGGAGGACATGGCGGAGACGAACGGCAAGGGCCGGACCGGCAGTGTGCAGTCGATCGAGCGCGCCTTCGGGCTGCTCGAGACGATGGCCGACGCCGGCGGCATGATGGGCCTGTCGCAGCTCGCGGCCGCCTCCGGGCTGCCGCTGCCGACCATCCACCGGCTGGTCCGCACGCTCGTCGACCTCGGGTATCTCCGGCAGGAGCCGTCGCGGCAGTACGTGCTCGGGCCGAAGCTGATCCGGCTCGGCGAGAGTTCGTCGCACATGCTCAGTGTGTTCGCCCGCCCGCACCTCGCCCGGCTCGTCGACGAGCTCGGCGAGTCCGCGAACATGGCGATGCTGGACGGCGACCAGATCGTGTACCTCGCGCAGGTCCCGTCGCGGCACTCGATGCGGATGTTCACCGAGGTCGGCCGCCGGGTGCTCCCGCACTGCACCGCGGTCGGCAAGGCGATCCTGGCCGGCTTCCCCGACGCCGAGGTCCGCGACCTCCTGCACCGCACCGGCATGCCGAAACACACCGACAACACGATCACCACACCGGACGACTTCACCGCCCAACTCCACCAGGCCGAGGCCAACGGCTACGCGATGGACGAAGGCGAACAGGAACTCGGCGTCCGCTGCGTCGCCGTCGCCGTCCCCGACGCTCCCTCCCACCTGGCCATCTCCATCTCCGGCCCCGCCGGCCGCATGACCGAGCCGCTGGTGGAACAGGCCATTCCCCTCCTCACCCAAGCCGCCAAGTCCCTCTCCGAAGACCTCCACTAACCAGGCGGCTGCAGCACGCAGAACTCGTTCTCGTCCGGATCAGTCAGCACATGCCAACTCCAGCCGTCCTCATGGATCGGCTCCTCGGTCAACTGCCGCGCCCCGAGCGCGAGAACGCGCGCAACCTCGGCGTCGAGGTCGGCAGTCCGAAGGTCCAGGTGCACCCGGTTCTTCGACTGCTTCCGGTCCGCGACGCGCTGCAGCAATACCTCGATGCCTGCTCCGTCGCTCGGGAGCAGAGTCTGGTAGCTCGACGGCTCCCCCGCTCGGACGTAGCCGAGTACAGCAGTCCAGAAGTCGGCCGCGCGGTCGAGGTCCGCGACGTCGACCACCACGACGAGTTCTCCGTGCGAGTAGGTCATGGGGCGTAGGTGCGCCAGCGCTCCGTCAGGACATAGCCGAGCGACTGGTTGGCCTGGAGGCTGGCTTCGTTGGTGGCGGCGCCGCCGGTGCTGAAGCGGGTGATGCCGATGTCGAGGAGGGCGAGGATCGAGGCGGCTTTCACCGCCTGGCCGACGCCGCGGCGGCGGTACTGCGCGAGCACCGAGGTGAAGGCGGTGTCGCCGTACCCTTCGTGGGCGCGGATCACCGTAGCGCCGACGAGGCGGTTGCCGTCGAGGGCGCCGAAGACGCGGTGCTCCGGCCAGAGGGCGCGGATGTCGGCGAGTTCGCCGACGTGGTGGCGGGTCGCGGGCGTGTCGGGGTAGTCGGGCTGGTTCGTCGACTCGAGCGTGTGCAGGGCCGTCGCGGACTCCGGGCCCAGCTCACGGACGGTCAGCCCGCCGACGGTCGCCCGGCGTACGGCGGACTCGAGCAGCTCGCGGTCCGGGTCGAACAGCCGGACCGCCCAGGACTCGGCGACCACCCGGTACCCGGCCGCTTCCAGCTCGGCGCACCGCGGGTCGCTGTCCTGGACGATCTCGTAATCACCCATCTGGTGATTGTCAGCCAAGTTTGCGCAGCAACGGAAGCACGTCTTCGGTGAACTGGGTCAGGAACCGCTCCTGATCGTTCCCCGGACCGTGGACGACGAAGTGATTGAATCCGGCGTCGGCGTACGGCTGGAACTGCTTCACGACCTCCTCCGGGTCCGACGCCACGATCCAGCGCTTCGCGACCTGCTCGATCGGCAGTTCGTCGGCGAGCCGCTCCATCTCGGTCGCGCTGGTCACGCTGTGCTTCTGCTCCGGCGTCAGCGACAGCGGCGCCCAGAACCGGGTGTTCTCCAGCGCGGCCGCCGGGTCCCGGTCGTACGACACCTTGACCTCGAGCATCCGGTCCAGGTCCTCGAACTTCTTCCCGGCCTTCTCGGCGCCTTCCTTGACGGCCGGGATGAGCTTGTCCGTGTACAGCTCCATGCCCTTCCCGGACGTCGCGATGAACCCGTCACCGGCGCGCCCGGCGTACTTCGCGACCAGCGGCCCGCCCGCCGCGACGTACACCTTCAGCGGGGTCTCGGGGCGGTCGTAGATGAACGCGTCGACGGTCTTGTAGTACGGCCCCTCGGAGCTGACGCCGTCCTTCGTCCACAGGTCGCGGATCAGCTGCACGGCCTCCCGCAGCCGGGCGAACCGCTCCTTGAACTCGGGCCACTCCATCCCGGAGACGGCGATCTCGTTCAGCGCCTCGCCGGTACCGACCCCGAGCATCACGCGGCCCGGGTACAGCATCCCGAGCGTCGCGAACGCCTGCGCGATCACGGCCGGGTTGTACCGGAACGTCGGCGTCAGCACCGACGTACCGAGCTGCACCCGCTCCGTCCGCTCACCGACCGCCGCCAGCCAGGCGAGCGCGAACGGCGCGTGCCCGCCCTCGTGCCGCCAGGGCAGGAAGTGGTCCGACACGGTCACGCTGTCGAGTCCCAGCTGCTCGGCCCGCACGGAGTACTCCACCAGGTCCCGCGGCCCGAACTGCTCCGCCGAGGCCTTGTACCCGACCCGAATGCTCACCCTCTGCTCCCAACGTCGTCTGCGCGTACTCCGAAACAACCGCGTCCACGTCCGACTTTATGCCGCCCTCGGCCTCTAGCATCCAGAACGTGTATGCGAATGACGCACGAGTGCTCGGTCTGATCGGTACGACGTTCCGCGCCGCCGGGCTGCCCGCGATCCGCGTGACCGTGCCCGCGGCCCTCGCCGACCGGGCCGTCGCCGCCTGGGAACACGACGACACGACCACGCCGAACCCGGCCGAGGACCCGTACGCCCGCCTGCAGCGGCACCGCGCCGGAGCGCTCGCGCTGATCGGCCTCTCGATCACCCAGAGCGGAAAGCTCGACGACGACGGGAACACGGTCGTCGACCTCAGCCCCGAGCTCGTCGGCGTCGCGATGGACGCGGCGGACGACGTACTGCGGCGTTGATTGACTCCGGCTGGGGCTTCGGCAAGGATGTGGGTCCGGCGCGGCCCGCGCCTCACCTTCGTCGATCGCCCCCAGCGCGGTCACACCGAGAAGGCAAAGGGACTTCCTGTCTCGGGCCGCTCGTCCTGGTCACCCGCCTCGGACGGATCGCTGGGGGATCGCGTGCGAGTGCGTGGAAGGCCAGATGACAGCGCACAGGAACTTCAAGCATCGGGTTCGCGCCCGCGCCGCCAAGACCGGCGAGTCCTACACGACTGCCCTCCGGCACTTCCGTCCGACTCCACCAGGAGAACCAGACATGCCGGAACAATCCACACTACGGTTCGCCGTCGTCCAGTCGACGATGCGCCACGATCCGACGAACGCCGACGAACTCCGCGCGGGCGGCGCCGAACTCCGTGACTTCATCAGGCAGGCGGCCGCGGCCGGCGCCCGCCTGGTGCACTTCACCGAGGGCGCGATCTGCTGGCCGAGCAAGCAGATCATGTCGTCGCTCGGTCCGGACGAGGTCGGCCCCTCGGACTGGACCAAGGCACAGTGGTCGGTGCTGCAGTCCGAGCTCGACCAGATCAACACCCTCGCGCGCGAGCTCGGGGTGTGGGTCGTGCTCCCATCCGTGCATCAGCAGCCGGAGGGGCGCCCGTACAACAGCATGTACGTCGTGTCCGACCAGGGAAAGGTCGTCGCACGGTACGACGAACGCACCCTGTCGACCACCAAGGTGAAGTGGATGTATTCGCCGGGAAAGCAGGCGGTGACGTTCGACGTCGACGGGTTCCGATTCGGGCTCGCGCTCGGCCTGGACGTGCTGTTCCCGGAGCTCTTCGTCGAGTACGACGAGTTGGGAGCCGACGGCGTCCTGGTCTCGTACGCGACACACCGCGTCTCGGGGCATGAGCACATCGCGGTGCAGGCGCGCGGGTGCGCGGTGAACAACACCTCCTGGATCAGCCTCGCCGTACCGGCGAACCCTGAGGCTGGGCTGACGGCGGGCGTCGTCGATCCCCGGGGCGAGTGGGTGGTGCAGGCGCCGCTGGACGGATCGGCGGCGGTGGCGGTGGCCGAGATGCACCACGCCGAGACGACGCAGGTCGGGCGCGAGTTCCGGCGGCGGACGCGGGAGCGGATCGGGTCGTAGCACTCACGCATCTGGGTGCCGGCGCGTTCTACCTGTATGAACAGGCATGCGGTGGTCAGCACCCGGATCGGGGAGCTCACGGTGGTGGTGTCGGAGGGGGCGCTGGTCGGCGTCTACTTTCCGCACCACTGGGTGAAGCCGTCGGCGGAGACGCTGGGTGAGCGGGTCGAGTCGACCGACCCGCTCCTCGCGCTCGTCGTCGAGCAGTTGGAGTCGTACTTCGCCGGATCGCGCGTCTCCTTCGACCTGCCGGTCCGGTTGAACGGCGACGCGTTCCAGCGCCGGGTGTGGTCGGCGCTCGCGGAGATCCCCTACGGCGAGACCACGACGTACGGCGAGATCGCCGCGCGGCTCGGGGAACCGGCGCAGGCGGTCGGGAAGGCCGTCGGGCAGAACCCGGTGTCGATCGTCGTCCCGTGCCACCGCGTGATCGGCAAGAACGGCTCGCTCACCGGGTACGCGGGCGGGCTGCAGCGCAAGCAGTTCCTCCTCGACCTGGAGGAACCGGTCGGGGCGCGGTTGTTCTAAGGCGTGTCTTCTAGGACAGGTTGCCGACCTGTGCGGCGTACCAGTCGAGTTCGGTGAGGTGTTCGGCGATTTCGCGGAGGGTCCAGTTCGGGGTGCGGGGCTGGTCCCACTCGGCCGGGTCGAGGGCGGCGTACCGCAGGACGAAGGTGCGGCCGAGGCGGGTGAGTCGTTGCTCCGCCTCGCGGACGTCCTCCACGGTGAACGACGCGAGGTCCGCCGCGGACGTGAGCGCGCTCGCGTGCCACTCGTCGGGCTGCGTCGGTACGCCGGCCAGCAGCGCCTCGACCTCCGCGAGGTGATCGACCAGGTGGTCCGCGATCCGGCGGACCGCCTTGTGCGGCGTGAACGGACGGTCGTCGTCGGAGATCCGCGGTACGCCGTCCCACGCCGGCCAGGTGACGACGAATTTCAGCGACCGCTCGACCGCTGCGGCGACCAGTTCTCCAGGGTTCTGTGTCATGCCGCCGACGCTAAGCCCGTCACGCTTCGGCGGCCGCCGAACTGACTTTCAGCTTCTTGGCCAGTTGCTCGGCGTCGTACGGCGCGTGCACCTTGGCGTCGTTGTCGAAGTACACGTACGCGTCGCGCTTCCACGAGCGGATCTTGCGCACCCAGCGGTCGAGCGACTTGTCGTCGTACCCGCTCACGTACAGCTCGTCCGCGCCGTGCAGCCGGACGTACGCGAAGTCCGCCGTGACGGTGTCGAACATCGGCCACTTGCCGGCCGTGTCCGCGCAGACCACCGCGATCTCGTGCTCACGGGCCAGCTCGACGAAACTGTCGGTCTTGAAGCTGTCGTGGCGTACTTCGATCGCAAACCGGAGCGGCTGATCGACGCGGGCCTCGAGCAACGAACGTCCTTCCATCCGCTCGTCGTGACCCTTCGCGACCTCGGCCGCGGCGACGGTTGTCCGCGGCAACTGTGCGAAGAAGTCCGCGCACCGGGAGGCGTCGTACCGGAAGTTGGGCGGGAGCTGCCAGAGGACCGGGCCGAGCTTGTTGCCGAGCGCAAGAACTCCGGAGGCGAAGAAGTTCGCGAGCGGGGCCTCGACGTCGGCGAGCCGTTTCAGGTGCGTGACGAAGCGCGGGCCTTTGACGGAGAACACGAAGCCGTCGGGCGTCTCGTCGTACCAGCGCTGGTAGGACTCGGGACGTTGGAGTGCGTAGAAGGAGCCGTTGAGCTCGATCGAGTTCAGGCGGGCGGAGGCGTACTCGAGCTCGGCGCGCTGCGGGAGGCCGTCGGGGTAGTACGCCTTGCGCCAGGGCGGGTAGCGCCAGCCCGAGATCCCCACTCGGTACGGCGAGTCCGGCCAGCGTGTCATTCCTCGATTATGGTCGCGTGATGCAGATCGACCGCGGCGCATACCCGGAAGCACTGACCCCCTGGGACGATCCGACGTGGCGCGCGGCGGCGTTCGAGTGGCTGGACTCGTCGCTGGCGCGACTCGACGCCCAGAAGACCGGACCACGGCGCGTCCGGGTCCGCCCGTGGTCGGTCATCATCCGAGTCGAAGTCCCCCAACCCGCCCCGACCGTTGGGCCGGTGTGGTTCAAGGCGGGGGCGCCTGGGGCGGCGTTCGAGGCTGGGTTGGGGGCGGCGTTGGCGCGGTGGGTGCCCGGGCATGTGCTCACGCCGTACGCCGTGGACGCCGCGCGCGGCTGGTCCCTGATGCCGTCCGGTGGCGAGCTGCTGCGGAGCCTGCCGGCCGGGACGCGGGAGTGGACGGACGTGTTGACGCAGTACGCCGAATTCCAGCGGACTCTGGTCGGGCGGGTGGACGACCTGTTGCGGCTCGGCGTACCGGATGCGCGGGTGCTGGCGCTGCCGGGGATCTTCGACGCGGCGGTCGCGGAGTGCGTGGGCGGGGAGGATGCCAGGCGGCTGCGGGAGTTCCGGCCGCGGCTGGTCGGGTGGTGCGAGGAGTTGCGGGCGATCGGCGTACCGGACTCGCTGGATCATGCGGACCTGCACGACGGCCAGATCCTGGTCGGCGCCGGCCGGTACACGTTCTTCGACTGGGGCGACGCGAACGTCGGGCACCCGTTCTTCAGCCTGCTCGTCACCCTCGACCGCGCGGCCGAGCTGCACGGCCCGGAGGTCGTCACGCGGCTGGAGGACGCCTACCTGGAGGTGTGGACCGGCGACGGCCACACGATCGCCGAGCTGCGCCGCGCGGCTGAACTCGCCCGCCGGCTCAGCCAGCTGACCCGCGCGGGGTCATGGGCCCGGCTGTTCCCGGGCGCGGCGCACCTCGGCGTCCCCGAGCGCGCGGCCGCCCTGCTCCGGCTCCTGCCCTGACCGCCAGGCCATCACAATTGCGGCGAGCGCCCGCGCTCGAGCGTGCCCGGCGCCGCGACGGCGCGATTGTGATGGCCTGGAGATCCCCGATCAGGTCGGGATCATCTTCGGCCACCACGGCGGCACGTTGCCCGGGCAGGTCCCGGGTGATCCGGCCGGGGTGCCCTGCCAGGAGAACAGCGCGAGGTCCGCGATCGCGAGCGCGATACAAGCGGCGAACAGCGAGAACAGGAACGCCTTCCCGGCGTACCGGAAGACGACGGTGAACAGCACCAGGTTCACGATCAACGCGATCGGCACCCCGAGGAACAGCAACGTCAGCCCGTTCGGCACCTTCCCGGCGACGTCCACGTGACACGTCTTCCACGCCCGCGACGTGAGCACAATCAGCCCGAACGCCGCCCCACCACCCACGACCACGGTAAGGAACGACTCGCCCTTACTCCCCTTCGCCGCAAACGCCATGAGCATTACGGTAAGTGATCCGCCGCGTCACTTCACCCTGATCACTCGTCCAACGGGTGCAGATCCACCGGCGTCAGCACCCACCGGAACCCGTACTTCGGCGTCGCGGACCGGTCGATCTTGTCGGGCGCGAAGTACTCTCCGACCAGACTCAGCAGCCGCTCGTGGAACTCCGCCACCCGCTCACCCGGGACCCGCCCGGCATGTTCCCCACTGTCCTGCACGAAGCCGGCGGCGTACATCCCCGCGGCCGCGTCGGCGTACGCCTGCGCATAGTCCTGCGCACTCGAACCGGGGATCGCCGTACGCGGTCCGTCCTCCGGCAGCGGGCGCGCCGCGAGCTCGGCGCCGGAGTCCGTACGGCGCCAGCGCCCGTCGTCCTCCACGACGCGGCCGGTCGCGCGGAGCTTCTCCAGGTACCAGAGCACGCGGGCGTCCGTGGCGTCGAGCGCGTTCGCCAGCTCGGTGAGCGTGTGTGGCTCGGTCAGCAGGCTCACGATCCCGCGCGGGAGTGCAGAATCATCCCAGTCCATGCCCACAGTCAATACGCGGAGGACGCGGTCCGCGACGTCGCGGATGTCTCCGGTCGCGTCGATCAGTGTGGCGCCGTACTTCGCGTTGTCGGCGTCGACGGTGGCGTGCCAGCCGAGGACGCGCCCGAGCTCCGCCGGGCTCGACCCGAACCCGCCCCGCGCGGTGAGCCGGCGCTCGAGCGTCTCCGCGTCAACACTCAAGCTGATCACGGCGTCGAACAGGTCCCAGATCTCCCCGTCGTTACCGACCGTCCCGCACACGAAGGCCGTCCCGTTGTGGAGCGCCAGCCCGCGCACGGTCTCCGGTGGCACCCGGTAGGTGTTCCCCGCGAACCACCCGTCGTCCCGCTCCGCCGGCATCTCCACCTCCCGCCCCGACGCGTTCTCGAACCACCGCGCCAGCCGGTCCGCGTCCACGTCGTACACGCGACAACCCCGCCGCCGCAGCTCCGCGCCGACCGCGCTCTTCCCCGCTCCGGACGGGCCGGTCAGGTAGACGAGTCCCATCAGCCGACCTTCGGACGGAGCCACATGAGGGTGGTCGGGGCGGTCGGGTCCGGCGGTGGGACGACGACCAGTTGGTGGTCGTCCTCGTAGAGGATGCGGCCGGGCGTGTCGGAGGTGTAGCGCTCGCAGGGGAGGTTGTGGGCGGCGAGGATCTCGAGGTAGCCGGGGATGGGCTCGAGCAGGTAGGTGGCGGTGGGTTTGACTCGGCGGCCGCGGCGGTCGGGGGCGGGGCTTTGGTAGCGCACGTACGTCGGCACCCGGATGATTCTGCCCGGAATCTGTCGGCGGGGCCGTCTACGCTCGCGGGTCATGGTGGATCTGACGGCGACGCGGGACTCGTACGACGATCTCGCAGAGCGGCATCCGGACGTGGTCGGCGGCGGGCTGGACGAGCTGCCGCTGGAGCGCGGGCTGCTCGCCGTGTTCGCCGAGCTGATACTTGCCGACGGCAACAGACCGGTGGCGGACGTCGGGTGCGGGTCGGGGCGGGTGACGACGGTGCTGGCGGGGCTCGGGCTGGACGCGTTCGGGGTCGACCTGTCACCGGGGATGGTGGCGCTGGCGCGGCGTACGTACCCCGATCTGCGGTTCGAGGAGGGCTCGCTGCTGGCGCTCGACCTGCCCGACGGAGAGCTCGGCGGCGTACTCGCGTTCTACTCGATCATCCATACGCCGTGGGAGCTGCGGGCGCAGGTGTTCGCCGAGTTCCAGCGGGTGCTCGCGCCGGGCGGGGTGCTGATGCTGGCGTTCCAGGTGGGCAGCGAGTCGAGTCGACGGACCGAGTTGTACGGCACACCGATCTCGTTGGAGTGGTACCGGCAGCAGCCGGACGAGATCGCGGGGCTGCTGGACGCGGCCGGGTTCCGCATGTGGTCGACGACGGTACGCGAGCCGGGTGAAGGGGAGACGATCCCGCGGGCGTACGTGATCGCGCGGAAGAAGTGATTGACCTTCACGGCTTGTCAGGCCTACCCTGACGCTGTCAGGCGTTACCTGACACAACCCGAGGAGGTCGAGATGTCGGACAACGTGTTGCGGTGCTCGTTCTGCGGGAAGGTCCGGGAGGACGTACAGCATCTGATCGCCGGCCCCGGCGTGTTCATCTGCAACGAATGCGTCGCGCTGTGCGAACGCGTGATGAGCGACAACCCGCCGTCGTTCCCGCCGCTGGACGGGAAGACCGACGAGGAACTGCTCGCGGACATGGCGCGACTGGACGCGTCCCGCGGCCAGGTCGAGGCCGCCGTCCAGGACCGGGTACTCCGCTTGCGCTCGCGGTCGGTGACCTGGGCGCGGATCGGCGAGGCGCTCGGGATCAGCCGGCAGTCGGCGTGGGAACGGTACTCCGGGGAGGAATGATGATCCTGCTCGTCCGGCACGGCGAGGCCGACGGCACCCAACTGGACGCGGAAGGCTGGTGGGGTCCCGCACGGGACTTCGCGCCGCTGTCCGCACTCGGCGTACACCAGGCCCAGGAAGCAGGCCGCCGCCTCCGCGACTCCGGCGCCGAACGCATCATCGCCTCCCCGATGACCCGAGCCCTCCAAACCGCCGCCCTGATCGCCGCCGAAACCCAACTCCCCCTCACCGCCGTCGACGTCGACCTCCGCGAATGGCTCCCCGACAACACCCTCACCTGGCGCACCCCCGAAGCACTCGCCGCCATCGAAGACTCCACCAAACACAACGGCATCTGGCCGCCAGGCGAACGCCGAACGTGGGAGCCACACACCTCCGTCCGCCGCCGCGCCCTCAACGCCCTACACCGCCACCCCACACCCCTCATCGCCGTCTGCCACAGCGTCGTCATCGAAGCCCTCACCGGCACCCGCGGCATCGCCCACTGCAGCATCCACCCCTTCGACCTGACAACCGCCACCCACCCCACCGACGAGGTGTTCCTCCCCCGATGACCAGCCCGCTCGTCGCATCCGCATCATGTTGATGATCGGGTGTTCGGGGACGTGGCGGCGGCGTTGGTGACCGACGCCGGGAATGTGTACGTCGGAGTGTGTATCGACACCTCGTCCGGGACCGGGTTCTGTGCTGAGCATGCGGCGATTGCGGCGATGGTGACGGCTCGGGAGTTCATTCGGCAGATCGATCCGGCGAACCTGGATGCCGAGGTGGTGCTTGGGCGGGACCGGGTGCTGCCGCTTCATGAGTTGTTGCCCGCTACTGCTTGGCCGGAGCCGCTCGCGTGAGGGCGGCTGGTGAGGGTGAGGGTGCTGAGGAGGTCGGTGAGGAAGAGGAGCTGTAGGAGGGTGTGGAGGAGGTAGGACTTAGGGGTGATGGTGCGTTGGCGGAGGCGCAGGGCCAGGTAGGTGAGGGGGTAGATCGTGGTTGGGAGGAGCATCAAGTAGGTGGCGATGACGGTGGGAATCAGCGCGCCGAGAGCAAGGGCACCCATGACGGTTGCGAGGCCGGTGCTGGGTTCGATTCGGCCACCGAACAGGACGATTGGGAAGACTGACGCCGCGTAGACGACGGTTGCGCAGAGGACGAAGTTCTGAACGAAGAGGGGGATCATCACGAGCTTCACCGTGCGGGCGGTCCGGGCGAGGGTTCCGGCGTCGTTCTGCAGGAAGAGGCGGACCGCGGTGCGCAACGCGACCAGTGGTACGACGGGCACTACGACGAGCAGGAGGAACTCGACGAACACGCCGTACCCGAGCCACCAGGTGCCGCTCAGCAGGAAATCCGGGAACGCGCCGCCGGACAGCACCGCGTTGATCGCGACCTGCACCAGCCAGACCATCGCGATCGCCGAGCCGGCAGCGAGTACGGCGGGCAGCAGGTTGCGGAGCCGCGCCGTCGGGCGATGGCCGAGGACGGATCGGGCAACCTCGACCACCACGATCGAGCTGAGCACGTCCACCACGAACAGAACATGCAGCACCACGTTCACGCCGAAGAAGATCCGCCCGATCCGTTCGTCCCTGCGGAGCAGGACCAGGACAGCAACGCCGTACGCCGAGGTCGGCAGCAGCGCGACGTACGTGAGGACGACCACGACCAGCGCCAGCACCAACCGGTTGATGCCGAGGTGGTCGCCCTCGCGGGCGCCGGCGACCAGGAGCGACTCGGCGAACGCGAGGAAGTTCGCCACGAAGAACGGAACGGCGAACAGCTTCACCAGGTTCGCGGACCGCTGCAGCGCATCGAGGTCGCGGCGGCGGACCAGCCGGACCGCGTCGACCACGACAAGCACCGAAGCGAGCAGGTAGACCACGAGCCACGTGCTGAACGAACCGAACGCGGCCGACAGCGCTCCCGGCCCGTCGATCCGGTACGGCCAGTGCATTCCAATGCCGATGGCAACGATCGCCATCGCGACCGCACCTAGTGCGAGGATCCCGCTCAGCAGCTTGGCCATGGCCGCTCATTCTCGCGGCCGAACAGGGTCAGCCCGGCGACACGATCAGGACGAGCGACCCGGCGCCGGCGCCGATGTTCAGGGCGGTCCGGGCGGGGCCGAGTGCGGCGCGGGTCGCGGCCTCGGGCTCCGGTTCGAGTTGGGTTCCAGGGTGTCTTAGTGGATCAGGGCGTCGACCCACTCGTCGTGGTGGGTCGCGGAGTACTCGGCCGCCGGTCCCCAGAAGTCCGCGTGGCCGGTTGCGTAGAGCGTCGCCCACGGTTCCTCGCCGGTCTCGTGGCCGCGGACCAGGATCTCGTACGAACCGCGCGTACGGGCCGCGATCCGCGCCGGGAACGCGAGCCGCTGCTCGTGGTCGAGCCCGTACCCGTCGACGAACGCGCGCAACCGCGGGGCGTCCACCGTGACGTCGCCGGTCGGCAGCAGCGGTACGAGCGTCTGCGCGGCGTACCCGAGATCCCACAGCCGCGTCGACGGACCCGCGTTGTCCCAGTCGATGAAGGCCCAGCGGTCCTCGGCGCAGACCAGGTTCCACGGGGCGAGGTCACCGTGCAGGATCAGGTCCCCGCCGGCCGGATCCGGTACGACGGGATGCCACACCACGTCGGGCGGCGGGACGAACGTCGCCATCGCGTCGTGGAACTCGCGGATCAGCCGGCCGACGCGCCGCAGCTCGTCCGGGGTGAACGGCGGCAGCGTGTTCGCGAGCGGCCCCGGGATGTACTCGAGCACGTGCCGGCCCTGGTCGTCGCGGCCGAGTGTCCGCGGCGCGAACGACGTACCGTCGAGATGCGCGAGCACCGCCTCGACGCCGGGCGTGTGCGCGAGCGCGGGCTTGCGGACGGTCGGGCCGATCCGCACGACCCGGTCGGCGACGTTCCCTCCGTGCAGCTCTTCCTCGACGTCCATGCTCGTCATGATCGCGTGCCGGACAGCCGGAACGGTACGGATTTACGGTGGACCTGGCGCCGACGGCCCCTTTACCGTGGTGCGGTGACAACGGTCAGGAAGGTCCAGATCACCTTCGACTGCGCGGACCCCGAGCGGGTCGCGCGCTTCTGGTGCGAGGTGCTCGGGTACGTCGCACCGGAACCGCCGGACGGGTTCGCGTCGTGGGACGAGTACAACCGCACGCTGCCCGCGGATCAGGCCGGCAACTGGTTCGCCTGCACCGATCCGACCGGCGAGGGCCCGAGGCTGTTCTTCCAGCGGGTGCCGGAGGGCAAGGTCGTGAAGAACCGCGTCCATCTCGACGTCCGCGTCGGCACCGGCCTCGTCGGCGAGGAGCGGCTGGCCGCCCTCGTGGCCGAGCGAGACCGGCTGATGGCGCTGGGCGCGACGGAGGTCCTGCTGCAGCGCGCCGACGAGGTGAACGAGTCCTGCATCTGGATGAACGATGTCGAGGGCAACGACTTCTGCCTGGACTGATGCTCCAGCTGGAACTGGTTGACGACCGGCCGGACTGGCCGGTGATGGAGATCCGCGTCAACGGGGCCAACCCGTTCGAAGCTGTGGCGCCGGACTGGCGCGGCTTCGATCCCGCGGACATCCTCGGGCCGCTCGTGCCTGTTGAGGGTGGGCGGCGGGTGGCTGTATATCGGTGCTCGTGTGGTGAGCCCGGATGTGGCGTGATCGCGCCGCACATCGTGGCGCGCTAGGTGGTCCTGCACCTGACCAGCAGCGAGTCGACGCCCGCGCGCGCCGCGGACGACATGGCTCGGCAGTTGCTGGCGTGCCCGCCGGAGGAATGGTCGCGCAGGTTCAGCTGACGTCCGGGTGGGTCATCAGCGGGTTCGTCAGGTGTAGGACGAGGTCGGGCGTCGTGAGCGGCAGGATGTTCCAAGTCGCCGTCGCCGTGCCCGCCGCGACCGTCAGGCGCACCCGGTGCGGGGTCGTGATGACGTACAGGTCGGCGACGTACGTGTCACCCTGCCAGGCGCCGGCCGCGACGACGGGACGACCGAGCGGGGTGCTCTCCCGCCATTCGCCGTGGCCGACGTCGACGGTGAGCGGTCCGAGCCGTACGGTCCATCCGTTGGTCGTGGGGTCGACGGTCACCGGCGTGCCGTCGGGGAGCGGGGCATCGTCGGCCGCGACGATCCGCGCCGAAGCGGAGCGTCCCGGCGTACCGCTGACCATCCCGAGCGACAGGTCCTCGCCGTCGTCGGCGTCGGACTGGACCTCGAGGTACTCCCAAACCGCGTCGAGCACCGCCTGGGCCTGGTGATGGGCTCCGGTGGCCGCGACCACGAGCTCGTGCTCCCGCGACGACGTCGTACTCGAGGAAGCCCGGGCGATGGCAACCGACCGCAAGCTCCCCCAGGAATGGCTCAACACCCACGCCGGTCCCTGGACGCCGGCGACATCGTCATCCTCGCCAGGCGCCTGCACCTCAAGAACGCATCGGCTGCCGACCTCGGGCAGTTGGTCCGCCGCTACTACACCGACGAGGACGCACTCGACCTCATCCTCGACGGCAACGACCCCGACCGTGAGCTGCACCTCCTGACCGTCCGAGCCGAACGCCTGCTGGCGAATCACCAGGCGGCGGCGCACCCCGAAGTACCAACGACTCGACCGCCGGCCGTACGTCGGGATCGCCCGACTCCGCGCGAACGAGACTGACCGGCGCCGGCTGTCGGTCGCGGGAGTTACGGTCGGGGGATGGTGCAGGGTGTGCCGGCGGCTCGGCCGTTGGGGCCGGATGCTGGTGGGCAGTGGGTTCGGCGGTGGGGGTCGGTGGGGTGGGAGCGGCAGGTTGACGGGTGGGTCGGGCGGCGGCTGGCTGCGGCTGGGCGGCGGGTGGTCGGGGCGGCGGTGACTTATCGGGCGCGGCTCTGGTCGGTGGTGCGGTGTTATCCGACCGATGAGGGTCTCGTGTGGTTCAAGGAGAACAACTTGGGCCATCGGTTCGAGGCGGGGCTGGTGGCGGCGATGGCGGAGGTTGCGTCGGAGTACGTGATCGTGCCGCTGGCGGTGGATCGTGAACGCAGTTGGCTGCTCACGGACGACCAGGGGCCGACGCTCACGCACACCGACGTGGCGGACCAGGCGACCCGGCGTACCGTGGTCCGCGCCTTGGCCCGGATGCAGTGTGCGGTGCACGGGCGGGTGGAAGCGCCGCCCGGGGTGATCGAGCTCGCGCCGACGGCGGCCGGTGATCGCGTACGGGCGGTGGCGCGCAAGTGGGCCGCACTACCGGCGAACCATCCGCTGCGGATCGGGCGGGACCTCCTCGCGCGGGTGGAGTCCGCGGCCGAGGCGTTGGATCGGAGTACGGCGTCCATCAGCGACGTCGTACCGCTCGACCTCGAGGTGAACGACGTCTACCCGGCCAACATCTTCGCGGACCGCACGACCGGCGTACTCCGCCCACGCTTCTTCGACTTCGGCAACACCCTGTGGGCCCACCCGTTCGTCACCCTGCACGGCTTCCTCGACTCGGTCGCCGAATGGACCCGCGCCCCACTCTCCCCCGAAGACCACGCCGACCTCCTCACCACGTACGTCGCCACGTGGCGCAACCACCTCGACGCCGACCCCGCCGTACTCCACCGAGACCTCGCCGCGACGGCACCCCTCACCGCAGCCCACCGCCTGATCTCGTGGACCCGCCTCATCCCCCACGCCGACAACACCGAACTCCACGCCCGCGCCGAAATCCCCCTCAACTACCTCACCAAGGCTGCTCAGATGTGCCGGTAGCCGTCATCGACGGTGAGTTCGAGGAGCGAGCCGTCCATGAGTACGACGCCGTCCGGGCCGAGGGCGCGGAGCTGCGGATACAGCCGCCGACGTGCTTGTGCAGTTCGTTGGGGTCTGGCTGGGGTCAGCGAGAGATGCCCACCGGGGTTAAGCGACGAGGCGTGCTTTCAGGGTGGTGAGTTGGTTGGTGGTGAGGCCGCCCTGGTGGAGGTAGGACTCGGGGCTGCCGTAGTGGTCTTTGAGGTGTTGGAGTAGGGCGAGCATTGTTTCTGGGTGGGCGGTGAAGGACTCGGCTAGTTGGTCGCGTTCGGTGGGGTCCTCGATGAGGGCGAGTTGTTCGGTGAAGTGGGCTCGCATGCGGTCGTCGAGGTGGGCGTAGTCGGCGGCTACTGATTCGGGTGGTACGCCGGCGGCGCTCAAGGCGAGGGCGATCACGTTTCCGGAGCGGTCCTTGCCGGCGTGGCAGTGGACGACTACCGCGCCGGGTGGGGCGTCCGCGATGGCGCCGACGGCGGCGGCGAACAGTTCGGGGTGGAGGTCGAGCATCGCCATGTAGCTCTGGTCGAGGCTCAGCGTCGGGTCGTACGGATCGTCGTCGTTGTAGAGGGGCATGTTGCGATAGAGCGGGTCCGCCGCGAAGGGCGACGGGTAGCCGGCGCACTCCGAGCGCGTTCGTACGTCGATGATGCGGCTCACGGATGCCGCCCGTACGGCCGTCACGCCGGCGTCTGTCAGCCGGCTGTGGTTGTCGGAGCGGATCAGTGCCCCGGCAGCGATCCGGCGTCCGTCACTGGTGGGGAGGCCGCCGAGGTCGCGGACGTTGAGACAGTCGGGCCAGCTCAGGTGCATCAGTCACAGTCCTCTCCGAAAAACACAAAAGCCCAGGTCAGTGGGCTGATCCTGGGCTTTCGGGTGGCGCGCTCGGAGGGATTCGAACCCCCAACCTTCTGATCCGTAGTCAGATGCTCTATCCGTTGAGCTACGAGCGCTGGACAACGTCGAGTAACGATACATGGAGGGGGCGGATGTTTGCCAATCGGCTCCGGGAGGGCGGCTCTACGATCCGCGGATGGGACTTGAAGAGTTGCTGGGTGGGCGGGATCTGGGGGACGTGAAGAAGGCGGTCGGGTTCGTGATGGAGAACTCGGACGACTTCCAGAAGGTGCTGAGTCTGGTGCGGGGGTTGCCGGACGATGCGGTGGGGTTCATCGGGAAGTTGCCGGAGTTGCTGAAGACGATCGGGGCGGGGCTGGCGGAGGCGGGGGAGCAGGCGGGGAAGGCTGCGGGGGCGTTGGTCGGGGAGGACGGGGAGGGTGGGGCGCGGAAGGCGCTGAGCGGGAGTGCGGGGACGATGAACGCGGCCAAGGACCGGTTGCACGATGCGGCGGGGATGCTGGCGGGGCTGGCGGGTGAGTTCGACAAGATTCCGGGGATCGGGGACGCGGCGGCGAAGAAGCTGAACGACGGGAGTGGGCAGATCGGTGGGGTGGCGACCGAGATCGAGAGTCTCGCCGGGAACCTGCAGGACCTGTCGGGGATCCTCGCGACGGTCGGGGAGGCGCTGAACGGGCTCGGGGCGAAGCTCACAGAATCGGGCGGATCGGTCCGGACGCTGCTCGGCTGATCCTGGGCAGGTCGGCCCTCGTGGGGTCTGGGGACAAGGTATGGCGTGTTCCCAGACACCATTGCTTGTTCACGGACACCACGAACTGTTCACGGAACCGGAGTTGGGTGACGTTCGTCTAACGCGGGGTGTTCGAGCGGCGAGGGAGGACCTCCGCGTGGCTAAGGTCGCGGGCATGGCTAGTCGGCTGGTGCGGGGTACGGCGATCGGGTGCGGCGTGGCCGCGCTGGTCGGCGGCGGGGTCGGGTTCGCGGTCGGCGAGCCGGTGACGCAGGCGGATATCGCGCCGCCGCGGGCGCTGGCGAAGGACCTCTGCGCGAAGATCGGCGACGTGTCGAGCCTGTTGCCTAAGGCATCGTCCGGGCCGGTGACGATGGTGCAGGGCGGTACGTCGGCGATCACCTGCCAGGCGGGCAGCTCGCGGGCGAAGGTCCGGGCGTACACGTCGGCGAGCGTGAAGGTGACGATCACGCCGTACGGCGGGCAGGACGCCGGTGCGGGGAACGACCCGTTCACGCCGGCCCAGGTCGCGAAGCGGACGTTCACCCGGTCACCGCTCAAGGCGTACGACAAGGACCGGCCGTACCCGTCGAAGGTCGGCCGGACCGAGAGCGGGCTGGCGGGCGAGTCGTGGAACGTGCACGCGCTCGTCCAGCACGGCGACATCGTCGTACTGGTCGAGTACACGGCCAACCCGATCGACGGGGACACCGCGCAGCAGGCGGCGCTGGCGCTCGCGGACCGCGCGATCTGGGAGAGCAAGTGAGCAACAGCACGCCGGAGATCCCCGGCTACCAACTGGACCAGCGGATCCTCGAGCACCCGTTGGCGGAGCTGTGGCACGGCCGGACGTTCACCGGGATGGAGATCGTCGCGCTCGTGCTGAGCGAGGACGGCGCCCGGAACCGGACGGTCGTCGACCGGCTGGCCGCCGCGAGCCGGAACGCCGCGCTCGTACCGGGCCAGCAGGAGACGCCGCTCTGGGCGGCGAGCTTCAACGCGGAACGCCCGTACGCGATCACGCAGCTCGTCCCGGGGCAGACCGGCGCCGAGCGGCTGATCGACCCGCTGGACGGGATCGTCGGCAACGACGAGGAGTCCCTGCGCGCGGTCCGCGAGCAACTCAGCCGGTACGGCGCGATCGCACCGGTACAACCTCCGACAGACAACACCATCCCGTCGTACGTCGACCGCCCCGCCGAGGCCGAGCAGCAGCAACCCGACGAGCAGGCGCAGCCGTCGAGGATCGAGATCGCCCGCCAGTACCGCCGCAAGATCGGCGCCTGGGTGTACGCCGTGGTCGCGCTCGTCGTGCTGATCGTCTTCACGATCGCGTACTCCGTCGGCACCGCGATCGGCGGCGCGGTCAAGGACAAGCCGTCCGACGCCGCGGATCCGGCCGCCGCGGTCACCCCGCAGCCGTACCCGAAGCAGGTGCTGATCCCGGCGATCAACCGCCCGACGACCGCGGCGTACAAGCTTCCCGACGGCGCGCCAGGTGTGTTCGGCGCGAGCTACCCGGCCGGGGCCGACGTACAGGTGGTGGCGAACGCGGAACTGCCGTTCGCGTTCGGCTGGCCGCGGCCGCCCCAGGTCGACTTCCTCGGTGAGTCGTCGCAGCTGATCCTGCGGCGGGTGGTGACCCAGACCGCGTACGACCCGGGCGGTCTGAAGAACTCGATGCGCATCCAGTTCGCGCTGCACCCGTGCTCGACGCTGGCGAAGTGCCTGACGGACCGGACGGCGTTCGACGGGCAGTGGACGAAGATCTACCGGACGACCGTGCCGGCCACCGCGAAGGATGCGCGGACCTGGCTGTCGGTGTCGACCACGACGCCGTACACGATCACCATGACCCGGGCGTTCCAGAGCGGCGGTCAATGGTGGCTGGTCGGGGTGATGGCGTACGGCCAGACCGCCGAGGCGCCGGACGTGCAGCGGGTGGTCAACGACATCTGGCGGCAGACCAGCTGAGCTACCGCAAAATCTCCTGGAACGGCCCGCGCACCACGCGCGGGCCGTTCTCATTTTCACAAGCGGCACCGGAAAGCGATTGTCGCGAAAACTTTGTGACCGGGTTCACGTTCTGGGGGTTCTCAGACCCGTACGGCGTCGCGTACCGTTAAAACCACTTGCACACTGGTATGTATCCACTGGAACTACTGGTATGCGACAGATCACACCGCCAGCCAGCTGCACCGAACCGCCGGAGACCCCGGCGGCCGGACGCCGTACCCGCCTTTCAGCGTCGAGAGGCCGGCACGTCTCCGGACCCGGCAGCCGAGAGGGAATGAGCCGCGAATGACGACGATCGCCAATCCGACCCGTACCAAAGCCGACCACCGAGCCGACAGCACCGCCCCCCTCCCGGCGAACGACCGGCCGAACGACCGGCAGTACGACCTGACCGGCGCCCCGACGCAGCACGCCGGCCTGCTCGCCTGGGTGGCCGAGGTCGCCGCCCTCACCCAGCCGGACCGGATCCATTGGGTCGACGGGTCGGACGCGGAGTACGCGAAGCTCACCGACGAGCTGATCGCGGCCGGCACGATGGTCCGGCTGAACGACGAGAAGAAGCCGAACTCGTTCTGGGTCCGCACCGACCCGAGCGACGTCGCGCGTGTCGAGCAGCGCACGTTCATCTGCTCGGTCGACGAGAAGGACGCGGGTCCGACCAACAACTGGGTCGCGCCGGCCGAGATGAAGGCGACGCTGAAGGACCTGTACCGCGGCGCGATGCGCGGCCGGACGATGTACGTCGTCCCGTTCTGCATGGGCCCGTTGACCGCCGAGAACCCGATGTTCGGCGTCGAGATCACGGACTCGGCGTACGTCGTCGCGTCGATGCGGATCATGTGCCGCACCGGCGCCGAGGTGCTCGAGAAGCTCGGCGACACGGCGAAGTACGTCCCCTGCCTGCACTCCGTCGGCGCTCCGCTGCAACCGGGCGAGGCCGACGTCCCGTGGCCGTGCAACGACGAGAAGTACATCGTGCAGTTCCCGGAGGAGCGCGCGATCTGGTCGTACGGGTCCGGGTACGGCGGCAACTCGCTGCTCGGCAAGAAGTGCTACTCGCTGCGGATCGCGTCCGCGATGGCCCGCGACGAAGGCTGGCTGGCCGAGCACATGCTGATCCTCAAGCTGATCTCGCCGGAGAAGAAGGTGCACTACGTCGCGGCCGCGTTCCCGAGCGCCTGCGGCAAGACCAACCTGGCGATGCTCGACCCGACCCTGGAGGGCTGGGAGGTCGAGACGCTCGGCGACGACATCGCCTGGATGCGGTTCGGCAAGGACGGCCGGCTGTACGCCGTGAACCCGGAGTTCGGCCTGTTCGGTGTTGCCCCCGGGACCGGCTGGAAGACGAACCCGAACGCGATGCGGACGATCGAGAAGGGCAACTCGGTCTTCACGAACGTTGCGCTCACCGACGACGGCGACGTCTGGTGGGAGGGCTACTCGCCGACCCCGCCGGACCACCTGACCGATTGGAAGGGCCGCGAGTGGACGCCGAACAGCGGTGAGCTGTCCAGCCACCCGAACAGCCGGTTCTGCACGCCGATCACGCAGTGCCCGATCCTCGCCGACGAGTACGACGACCCGAACGGGGTGCCGATCTCCGCGATCATCTTCGGCGGCCGCCGGGCGACGACCGTACCGCTGGTGACCGAGTCCCGGGACTGGGCGCACGGTGTGTTCATGGGCGCGACGCTGTCCTCGGAGACGACCGCGGCCGCCGTCGGCCAGGTCGGCGTCGTACGGCGGGACCCGATGGCGATGCTGCCGTTCCTCGGGTACGACGCGGGGCAGTACTTCGACCACTGGCTGACCGTCGGCAAGCAGCACGACGCGGCCCAGCTGCCGAAGATCTTCTACGTGAACTGGTTCCGCAAGGACGAGGCCGGCAAGTTCGTCTGGCCGGGCTTCGGCGAGAACAGCCGGGTGCTGAAGTGGGTCATCGAGCGGATCGAGGGCCAGGCCGACGCGATCGAGACCCCGATCGGCCGGGTGCCGGCCGCGGACGCGCTGGACGTCTCCGGGCTGGACCTCACCACGCAGGACCTGGAGATCGCGTTGAACGTCGACGCCGACGAGTGGAAGGCCGAGCTCCCGCTGATCGAGGAGTGGTTCGCGAAGCTCGGTGACACCGTCCCGGCGTCGTTGAAGGTCGAGCTGGACAGTCTGCGGGCCCGTCTGGGCTGAACCGGCACCGGCCGTCGTTTCGGAAGCCGACGGCCGGACGACAGCGCATCACCCTGGCTTCACTCGCCAGGGTGATGCGCTGTGCTTCGCGCGGCACGTACCTTGACCGCATGCCAATCAAGGTCGGAGTAATGCTCCCGCTCGGCGCCGGCGACGGCCCCGGCGGCGGGATGCCCAGCTGGCAGGACGTCCGCGCGGTCGCCGAGGCCGCCGAACAGGGCGGACTGGACTCGGTCTGGATCGCGGACCACTTCCTGTACCGCGACGGCGACGGACAGGTCTTCGGGATGCACGACAGCTGGACGCTGCTGAGCGCGGTCGCCGCCGTCACCGAACGGGTCGAGCTCGGCAACATGGTGCTCTGCGCGTCGTTCCGGGATCCGGGCCTGACCGCGAAGATGGCGGCCACGCTGGACGAGGTGTCCGGCGGCCGGCTGACCCTCGGCGTCGGCGCGGGCTGGCACGACCCGGAGTACGAGGCGTTCGGGCTTCCGACCGATCACCGGGTCGGGCGGTTCGCGGAGTGGCTGGAGATCGTCGCCCGGCTGGTGCGCGGCGAGACCCTCACGTACGACGGCACCTACTACTCGGTGCGCGACGCGAACCTCGACCCGGCACCGCCGCACCGGATCCCGATCCTGATCGCCGGCCACCGCCCGCGGATGCTCGGCCTGATCGCCCAGTGGGCCGACGCCTGGAACACAGCGTGGTACGGCGCTCCCTCAGAGAAGCTGGAGGAGCGCCTGCAAACCCTGACCGACGCACTGCGGACAGCAAACCGCGACACCATCACCCGCACGGTCGGCATCATCGTCCGCGACCCCGACCAACCGTCGACGGACCCGAATCCCCAGGCCATCCCGGTCACAGACCTGCCGGCCGCCATCGCCGCGTACGAAGAGCTGGGCGTGGAGCACCTGATCGTCTCCCCCGACCCGATGACCCCCCGCACGGTCGAGCGGATCGCCGAAGCCAACCGATCCATCGATGCGTAGTCGCAGATTCTGGCGCCGGATCGCGGCGCTCCTCATCGACTACCTGCTGATCTCAGCGTGGATCGCAGTACTGGCGGCCGCCGCCCTGGCGGTCCGCCTGATCACCGGATCCCTCCCGAACTGGCTGGACCTGGGCGGCACCGCCGGTGCCGAACTCCTCGGTTTCGCCCTGCTGGTGCTGCCGGTCGGCTGCTACCTGTACCTCACCGAGACCTCGACGCGGCACGCCACCATCGGCAAACGGGCACTCCACCTACACGTCACCGACACCAAAGCCGGCGCCCCACCGAGCCGCCGCCAGATTCTCGTTCGCACCGTCGTCAAACTGATCCCCTGGGAACTCGCGCACTTCTTCATCTGGCAACTGGTGGCGGCCGGCACCCCCACCCCGTCCTGGATCACCACCGGCCTGGTCGCGGTCTACGCGCTCCCACTCATCTACCTGGCCATGGTCGCCTTCCGCAAAGACGCCCGAGCCCCCCACGACCTAGCCGCGAACACAGCAGTACACCACCAAAGGTGAACCAAGAAACAAAGCCAGCCACCGACGCGGGGGGAAGGGGCGGAACCCCAAGGGGGAAAGGGGCGAAGCCCCAAAGGGGGTCCGGGGGGCGGAGCCCCGCCGGGCGGGGTCTGGGGGTTGCACCCCCAGAAGGCACCCGACGCGACCCGGCCCGCGCTTTCCGCGGGCACAGGTCACGAGAGCGGAGGCGGCGGGATTTGAACCCGCGAGAGGGGGTTACCCTCAACCCGCTTAGCAGGCGGGCGCCATCGACCGGACTAGGCGACGCCTCCTCCGACGGTCCACTCCGAGGAGGGGACGCGACGACGGCCAAGACTATCTGCTCGACCGGCCCGCTGCCAAAACGGGTTTCCACCCCAGCCTGACGCTCTCCACCGACCGGCGTCCGGAGCACCACGGGGACCGCACGGCACGGCACGGGGCGGGGCGGGGTGTTCGCCACGTTGAGTGGTGGTGGTGGGACCTTGGGTGTGTCGGCCGGTGCATGTGTACGCTGACGAGCATCGACGGGGGTCGCCAGCATCACGTCAACCAAATCGGTGTCGTGGGCGTCTGAAGTACCGTGGGTCGCTCCGGCGGCCGACGGGGAGGTCGTGACGTCGTCGATCAGGGAACGGAGCTATGTCGCGGAGTACTCGCGCAGCCGGCCGGAGGGCGGCGCCTCGCGCCGGCCGATCCCGGCCTCGCTCTCATCGGGCCCGGACAGCGTCGAAGGCGATCGGGCTGACCCTGGTCAGCGCCCTGGTCCCGGGGTCCGGCCTGCTGATGGGCGGCCGGAAGAAGCTCGGCGCGTTCGTGCTCACGATCAGCGTCGGCCTGCTGCTGATCGGCGCGTACGTCGGTCTCACGCACCGCGACTCGGTCCTCGCGCTCGCGGTCTCCCCGCGACAGCTGCTGATCGCGACCGGCGCGGTCGTCGTACTGGGCGGCTGCTGGATCTGGGTCGTGATCGCGTCGCACAAGCTGATCCGCCCGGTGAGCATGACGTACACGGGCCGGCTGGCGGGCTCGATGGTCGTCGGCCTGCTGTGTTTCGCGATCGCCGTACCGACGACGGTCGCGGCGCAGACGGTGATGGCGCAGCGCGACCTGGTCGGCAGCGTGTTCCAGTCCGAGGGCAACTCGAAGAGCGCGACCCGGCCGAAGGTGACGAACGCGCGGGACCCGTGGGAGAAGATTCCGCGACTGAACCTGCTGCTGCTCGGCGCCGACGACGGCGTCGGCCGGACGGGCGTCCGGACCGACACGGTGATCGTGGCCAGCATCGACACGAAGACCGGTAACACCTCGCTGATCTCGCTGAGCCGGAACTGGATGCGGATGCCGTTCCCGGCCGACTCGCCGCTGCACAAGGTCTACCCGGACGGGTTCTGGGACCCGAGTCAGGGCAACGTCGAGCAGCCGGAGTTCTACCTCGACGCGATGTACGACAACATTCCGAAGCAGCACCCGGGCGTCCTCGGCGCGACCGACAACGAGGGTGCGGACGCGGTGAAGCTGGCCGCGAGCGCCGCGCTCGGCCTCGACATCGACTACTACATGCAGGTCAACCTGGCCGGCTTCAAGCAGATCATCGACGCGCTCGGCGGGATCACGGTGAACGTGAACTACCGGGTCCCGATCGGCGGCGACTACGGCGAGGGTCCTGGTACGAACGGGCACAAGTTGCCGAGCGGCTACATCGAGCCGGGCCCGAACCAGAAGCTCGACGGGTACCACGCGCTGTGGTTCGCCCGCGGCCGGTACGGGCTGAGCGACCCGTCGCGGCAGGAGCGGCAGCGCTGCACGATCCACGCGCTGGTGAACAGCGCGAGCCCGCAGGCCCTGGTCACCAGCTACCAGGAGATCGCGAAGGCCAGCAAGGAACTGCTGCGCACCGATATCCCGCAGGAGATCCTGCCGGCGTTCATCCAGCTCGCTTTGAAGGTGAAGAGCGCCAAGGTCACCAACATCGACCTGGACAAGAACAAGAACTTCCCGAGCGGCAAGAACCCGGACTACGCGGCGATGCAGCAGATCATCCAGAAGTCGCTGAACCCGGTGGCCGCGACGCCGACCACGAAGCCGACCCGGAAGCCGTCCACCACCACGACGAAGAAGCCGGTGCCGCCGAAGACGACGGCCACGCCGGGGACCGCGCAGAACCTGAACGACGCGTGCGCGTACAACCCGAACGAAACCGGCACCGGAAACTGAGACGACCTCGGGTTGTGAACCCCTCCAGGGGAAGTATTAGACCGGAATGGAATCCGGTCACACCTGGGGGTGGCAGTGAGGCGTTCGTTGGTTGTCGTGCTCGGGATCGCGGTCCTCGCGAGCGCGGGATGCAGCAGCAGTAAGCCGGACAGCGGAGCCGCACCGTCGTCCGGGCCGTCCTCGACCAGCAGCAGCGCGCCGCCGCCGCCCACGTCGGCCGCACCGTCGCCGAAGCCGACCCCAACCGCGGCGGCGCTGTCGGTGCCGATGTACCAGCGGGCCTTGACGAACGTCGAGAAGGTCCTGAAGCCGTCCGTCGCGCGGGTAATGAACGCGCCGTCGGTCGCGGCGTTCGACGCGAGCCGCAAGCAGCTCGCCGCCGCGGTCGTGATCGAGCGCAACGAGCTCGCGAAGATCACCCCGCCGAGCGGCCTGGTCACCGCGCATCCCGCCGTACTGGACGCTTTCGACGCGTACGCCGGGGACGTCGCCACGCAGCTGAGCAAGGCCGGCGACACGAAGACCGGCTGCGGATTCCCGAAGGCGACCGACGTCCGGCTGTACGAGGCCAAGACCGGTGTCCGGACCGCGTTCGCGGGGCTCGCGCAGAGCGTGCAGCAGTCGATCGGCAAGGGCGTGAAGTTCGGCGCGATGTCGGTACCGGCGAAGCCCGCTACGCCGGCCGTGATCGGCGGCCGCGGCGACAACGGCGACGTGTTCCAGCGGTCCGGATCGCGCGGTTCGGGGTCGCTGAAGATCACCAACGCCGGTGACGACGTGGTGGTCGTGGTCGCGACCAGCAGCCCGCGGAAGCCGCAGGCGTCGATCTACGTCCGCGCCAACAAGACCGCGACGCTGAACGGGATCCGCAGCCAGGACTACTACGTGTACTTCAAGTCCGGGACGAACTGGGACGCGAAGAACCACCGGTTCACCGAGAGCTGCTCGTACCAGAAGTTCGACGACATCTTCGAGGGCCGGTACTCCTGGACGATCAGCCTGACCAAGTCCCCGCTCGGCAACGCGCCGTCGTCCGAGACCGACGCCTTCTGACCTGCTCGTTTGGGGCGGATGAGATCCTGTGTCGATGCGGACGACGTACCGGATGCGGGCGGGACGATTCCTCGGGATCCTGGCTGCCGGGTTGATCATTCTCGGGGTGGCCGCCCTGCTCTGGGCGTTCGGCCTGCCGTCGGTCGCGGTGTCGGTGTTCGTCACGCTCGGCGGGCTGATCACGCTCGCCGGGCTGTGGATCCTGGCCCGGCCGCCGAAGGTCGCGCGGCTGCGGGACCACGAGATCGACGTCCGCGGCATGAAGACGGTCTGGACCGACATCACCGAGGTCGGCCGGGTCGAGACCACGCACGGCGAAGCGATCGTGCTGCGCACCAAGAACCCGGACCACCCGATCCTGCTGCCGGTCTCCTGGCTGCCGCCGAAGCAGGTCGGCACGCTGGAGACCGTGCTGCGCGACAAGCTGAACGCCGCGCACGGGTACACCATCTGGGACGGGACTGCCCCGGAGGACACCGGCAGCGCAGAATGATCCGGTGCTCTCCTTCGACCTGTCGTACGACGAACTCCTGACCTACCCGGGCACGAACCCGAGGCCTGACGACTTCGACGCGTTCTGGGACAAGGCGTTGCTGTCCCTCGACGAGATCCCGCCGGAGACCGAGTTCGTCGACGCCGACGACTTCCCGCTGACGACCGGCGTCGCGCAGCACCTGTACTTCAACGGCACCGGCGGGTACCGGGTGCACGCGAAGGTGGTGAGCCCGGCCGCGCCGACCGGACCGGCCGTGCTGCTGTTCCACGGGTACGGCGGTGAGCAGCCGAAGTGGGTCGACCTGCTCCCGTACGTCGCCCGCGGGTTCACCGTCGCCGCGCTCGACGTCCGCGAACAGGTCGGGTACCGGACGCCGTCCCAGGCGCCGAACAGCTTCTCGTTGCACAACCACCTGGTGCACGGTCTCGACGACGGGCCGGACGGGCTGCTGTACAAGCACGTCTTCCTGGACACGCGACGGCTGGCCGACATCATCGGCGCGCTGCCGGACGTCGACGCGGGCCGGATCGCGACGACCGGCTGGAGCCAGGGCGGCGGGCTGTCGCTGGTCGCGGCCGCGCTGACGCCGACGGTCAAGTACACCGCGAGCGTCTACCCGTTCCTCTGCGACTACCAGCGGACGTGGGACCTCAACCTCGACAAGCCGCCGTACGACGAGATCGTCACCTGGTTCCGCAAGCGCGATCCGCGGCACCTCCGGCAGCAGGAGGTGTTCACGACGCTCGGCTACATCGACGTCCAGAACCTGGCGCCGCGGATCCGCGCCGAGGTGACGCTGTTCGTCGGGCTCGAGGACCAGACCTGCCCGCCGTCGACGCAGTTCGCGGCGTACAACAAGATCCAGTCTTCGAAGGAGCTCCGGACGTATCCCGACTTCGGGCACGACGACCTGCCGGGCGCGCACGACGATATCTACCAGCTGATCGGCGCCAAACTCTAGAGCTTGAACCAGTAGTTCTCGGTCGCTCCCTGGGTCGCGAGGCCGCCGCCGAGGGAGGTGTAGAGGCTGCGGGCCGGGTCGTTGTGGGCGCCGGTGGTGAGGAACATCTTCGTCGCGCCTGCCGCGCGGCCGGCGGTCATGAACGCGCTGACGAGGTCTCGTCCGATGCCCTTCCGGCGATGGGATGCGCCGACCTCCAACTGGTGGAGGTACAGCATCGACGTACCGTCCGGGCGGGCCAGCTGGGAGCCCCAGCACCAGCCGGCCACGTCGTCGCCGTCGGTTGCCACGAACACCAATGTGCCCGGGGTCGCGAGGTAGTCGGGGCCGGGGTCCGCGTCCATGAACGTGCGGACGGCGCGGGCGAGCAGGGCGGCGTCCGGGGCAGTGATACGCCGCATCTAGTGCTCCTGCAGGGCGGCGTCGATCGCGGCACTCAACTGCTCGTCGTCGCCCGCCTTCCAGGTGTGGTTCTGCGCGCAGGTCCACTGGTCGGGCTCCGACGGTACGACGCAACCGAACAGCCGCACTTTCCCGGCCGACGCCGCCTGCTGCGCGATCCGTGTCGGCAGGCCGTACAGGATCGGGACGCCGGGTTCTCCACAGCTCGGGCACACCGGTGTGTTCGCCATCCCGCCAACCTATGTCACACACCGTCCAGCAACGCCTGGTGAATCTTGGTCAGCGCCTTCATCAACTGAGCCCGCTCGGTCTTCGTGAGCGTCGCGGTGATCCGGTCCTCCAACTGCTGCCGCCCGGCCTCGGCCACCCGGGTCGCGAGCTTGGTGACCGCGGGCGTGGTCACGTTCACGCTCGCGGCGATCTCCCCCGGCGTACGGCGGATCGTGTACCTCTCGTCGTACGCCGTCCTCGGCGACCCGGTGCCCGCGATGGGCCGCTGGCACCACGAACGCGAACAGCTCATCCAAGCGTCCGGCACCGGTCGACCCCGCGGACATCGCCGCGGTCGCGGCCGCCGTACTGCTGGAGGACGGCCACGAACCGGCGTACACGATCACCGACCCCGAGACGCTGACGCTCGCCGGACAGGTCGCGATCGTCGAGGGCCTGAAGCTGACGGCGCGGACACGACCGGACTGCGAACAGACGTCGTACGGCGGATTACGGGACGGGAACCGCAGACGTACGCCAGCTGGTGTGCAGCCAACGGCGACCTGTTGGATCAGAAGTTATCCACAAGCTAGGCCCGTAATCCACAACTTATCCACAGCGGTTATGCACACCTGGGAATTCTCGAAAAGTAGCTCCGCAGTGCCGGCCTGGTGAGGCATGGTCAGCACTGCGCAGCCGCCTAGTTGGCCTCTTTGGTCGCCCAGTAGTGCCATTGCGGGGAAGCGACTGGGGACCGGGCCAGGCCGTCCGGCCAGGTGGCCGGCAGGTCGTGACTCCGTGCCGCGTACAGGATCACCTCCGATGCGGAGCGGTCGCCGCGGACGGTCACCCGGGCGGCGGTCTCGGCACGCATGTCGGCGAGGTAGTGGATGGCGGGCAGGAACTCCGCGCTCAGCCGTGGGCTGAGCCGGCCGACGGGTTCGTCGTCAAGCCGGATCTCGACCACGATCCGGTGCCGGTCCTGGATGCCGTCCTCCTCCTCGATCGCGTGCATGGTGGCGTACGCCCAGCACTCGCCCTCCGGACGGAAGAACGGTGCCAGTACGTCGGGATGGACCTCGCTGCCCGGAACCACGATGCCGCTCCCGGGCGGTAGCAGGTGAAAGCTGCCTGGCGGGGGCAGGTTCACCGGCACCAGCATGTGCGGCTGCCCGAGGGCGATCGCCACGCTGGCATGGAACTCGGTGCCCTGGGTGCCCCTGCGCTCCCAGTCGGCCGGCTCCCATTCACTGACCCACAGGTGACACGGAACCCGCGGTTGCAGGCCCTGTGCGATCAGCTCCGACAACACCGGGTGGTACCGGTGTGCGTCGTCCCTCGGCAGATAGCCGACAACCTTGCCGTCGACCCGGACGGCGATCGACCGCGGGTCGAAACGGTTGTGCGGTTCCGGGACGAGGTCCGCCTCGGTGTCCAGATCTGCGCCACGCGCCGGGATGGGGTCCGGGAACAGGCTACGGATCGCCTGCTCGTGCGGGGCTTCCCGCACGACCTCCTGACCGCACCACAGGGCGTCTCCCCACAGACTGAACGGAATCAGTCCCATCTGTGCCCTCCAGTCCTCACTGACCCGCTTTACCCGGCTCATCCGATCCAGGGGCCTGGCCGTTACACCGAGTGAGCGTATGAAAACTAGACTCCCCCGTGAAGGGCCGTTTCACGCATGGTGCAAGAGTCTGAAACGCAAAAGGAATCCCGTGGTCCGGACTCTGGACGCGGGTCGTCTTGGGCAGCGAGCGAATCGGCGAAGATCGTGCAAATGCACGGGAAGGAACGTCATGCAGGGCAGCAGTTCAGTCGCTCGATCGACGGTTGACGCCGCCACGATCGAGGCCGCGGTCAAGCGCTTGGACGGTGTCGCCGTCCGGACCCCGTTACAACGCAATCTCCGCCTGTCAGAGCGCACCGGCGCCGACGTCTGGCTGAAGCGCGAGGACCTGCAGATCGGCCGCTCCTACAAGCTTCGCGGCGCCTACAACCTGATCGCGCAGCTCGACGACGACGCGAAAGCGGCCGGTGTCGTGTGCGCGAGCGCCGGTAATCACGGTCAGGGCCTGGCGTATTCGTGCCACATCCTCGGCGTCCAGGGCAAGGTGTACGTTCCGCGGACGACGCCGCGGCAGAAGCGGGACCGGATCGCCGCGCTCGGCGGCAAGCAGATCACCGTAGTCGTCACCGGCGACACGTACGACGACGCGGCCGCGGCAGCGCTCGCCGACGGGGCCGAACGCGGTGCGACGATGGTGCCGGCGTTCGACGACCCGAGAACCGTTGCAGGGCAGGGGACCGTGGCCGTCGAGCTGGTCGAGCAGCTCGGGCAGGCGCCCGACGTACTGGTGGTGCCGGTCGGCGGCGGCGGTCTCGTTGCAGGGGTTGCAACGTGGATCAAGGCGCGGCATCCCGGCGTCCGCATCGTCGGTGTCGAGCCGGGCGGTGCGGCGAGTATGGCGGCCGCGTTCGAGGCGGGTACGCCGGTGACGCTGCCACAGCTGGACAGCTTCGTCGACGGGGCCGCCGTCCGCCGGGTCGGCGACGTCACGCTCCCGCTCGTGCACGAGGCCGGCGTCGAGCTGATGGCGGTCCCCGAAGGGCTGGTGTGCTCGGAGATGCTCGCGCTGTACCAGACCGACGGGCTGATCGCCGAGCCCGCGGGCGCTTTGTCGACAAGTGCCCTCGGCAACGGTCTCGACGTACGGCCCGGCGAGACCGTGGTCTGCCTGCTGTCCGGCGGGAACAACGACGTCAGCCGGTACGGCGAGATCCTCGAGCGATCGCTCGTGTACGAAGGACTGAAGCACTACTTCCTGGTGACGTTCCCGCAGGAGCCCGGCGCACTGCGGACGTTCCTCGACGAGACACTCGGGCCGGACGACGACATCACGCTGTTCGAGTACGTGAAACGCAACAACCGCGAGACCGGCGTCGCGCTGGTAGGGATCGAGATCGGCACCCGGGACGACCTCCCCGGCCTCCTCACCCGCATGGAAGCCGCCCCCCTCGACATCGAACGCATCAACCCGAACTCCCCCGAGTTCCGCTACCTGATCTGAGAGAACAGAAGGAAAGAAGAGAAATCGGGAGTGGTGGTTGGGGTTCGGCGTCATGTGCTCCAGGTCTCGGACGGCGACCAGTCCTCCGCCGAGTCGTGGCAAACGGCCCAGACCCCCTGCGGCGAGTCGTGAGAAAAGGCGCCAGAAACCAGCCACAATCCACGACTCGACGAGCAGGCGCCGAGCCGTTCGCCACGACTCGGCAAAGAGCGGCATACCTCCGGCTGACCACCAGACCCAGCCACCACTCTCCTTCTCTTCCTTCCTCTTCCCGCGCCTGTCCTCGGCTGAGATCGGCTATCTGATCTCACGTTTTGAATGGCGTGGGTCGTGGGGGTGGGTGCCGTCGTCCCAGTTCGGGTCGACGGGTTGGCCTTCGCGGTTGCGTGAGCCGTCGTCGGGCCAGAGGTTCTGGGACTGGGTGCGGTGTTCCTCGGACACGGCGCGGGCCTGGTCGGCGGCGTCGCGGCGTTCGGTTGCGCCGGCGGCCAGGCGTTGGGCGCGGGCCGTCTGCTCGTCGGCGTCCGCCTGTGCCTTCCGCGCCCGGGCGTCCACCTCGTCGGCGATCGCGGCCTGCTTGTCGGCCTCGGCCGCACTCGCCCGCGCTCGCTCCTCGTGTTCGCGCGCCTCCTGTGCGGCACGGCGCTCCGACCGCCGCGACGCGGCGCCGGCCACCAGGGCTGCCAGGATCACCAGCACCGCCACGGCGACGACGATCCAGACGATGGTCATTCCGTTCATCGCTCCTCCTCGGCTCGATGATCATCACCACCGGTACCCGGTCGCCGTCGCCCGAACCCCTCTCAGACCAGGCCGCGACGGGCGGCCCAGACGATGGCTTCGATCGCGGTACTGAACCCGAGCCGGTCGCAGATCAGCCGGGTCCGGCGGCGGACGGTGCGCTCGGACAGGTCGAGGCGCCGGGCGACGCCGTCGACCGGCAGCCCTGTGGCGAGCAGCCGGAGCAGTTGGAGGTCGTCGTGACTGATCTCGCGCGGCGGCACCCGGCGCGCCACCGGTCGAAGTTCCTGGGGGAGGACGGTCATGCTGATCACCTGGTTCCGAAGACCCGGGACTCGGCGGCGTCCCAGTCGGCCGGTTTGCCCTGCGGGTCGTAGCGCCGCAGAGAATGGGTGGCCCGGACCAGGGCGCGCATCGCGTCCAGGTCCGGGAGGGGCTCGCCGAGGGCGCGAGCCTGGACGAGCACGTTGCCGAGCGCGGACGCCTCGACCGGCCCGGCGAGCACGGGTACGCCGCACGCGTCGGCGGTCAGCCGGCAGAGCAGCTCGTTGCGCGAACCGCCGCCGATCACGTGCAGTACGTCGACGTCGCGGCCGGCGATCGTCTGCGCGGCCCGCAGCGTACGGCGGTACGCGAGCGCGAGGCTCTCGAGGATGCACCGTACGGCGGCGCCCCGGGTCCGCGGCGGCTCCTGGCCGGTCCGTACACAGTGCTCGTCGACCCGCGCGGGCATGTTGCCGGGGGCAAGAAATTCGGGGGCGTCCGGGTCGATCAGTACCGCGAACGGCGGCGCCTCGGCGGCGGCCCGGAGCAGGTCCTCGAGGTCGTCGCCCCAGGCCCGCCGGCATTCCTGCAGGATCCACAGCCCCATCACGTTCCGCAGGAACCGGGTCCGCCCGTCGACCCCGCCTTCGTTGGTGAAGTTCGCTTCCCGTGCCTCGTCCGTCAGCACCGGCTCGTCGAGCTCGAGCCCGACGAGCGACCACGTCCCCGACGAGATGTACGCGAACCGCTCCCCTTGTGCGGGCACCGCCACCACGGCCGAGGCGGTGTCGTGGGACCCGACCGCGATCACGGGAATCCCCGACGCCAGCCCGGTCTGATCCGGCAGCACGTTCCCGATCACGTCGCCTGGCTCCCGCACGGCAGGAAATATCCGGCGAGGCAGTCCCACCCGCGAGATCAGCTCATCGCTCCAGTCCCGGGCCGACACGTCGTACAGCTGGGTCGTGGATGCGTTCGTCCGCTCCGCCCCGACCTCACCCGTCAGCCAGTACGCCAGCAGATCCGGGATCATCAGGAACGTCTCGGCCGCACCCACGGTGCCGTCGGCAACCAGTTGGTAAATGGTGTTGAAGGGCAACTGCTGCAACCCGGTCACGGCGTACAGGTCGGCCGCCGGCACCTGCGCGAGCACGCGCTCCATCACACCGTCAGTACGAGAGTCCCGGTAGTGCACGGGATCGCCAAGCAACCGCCCCGACCGGTCAAGCAGACCGTAGTCGACAGCCCACGAATCGATCCCCACACTGTCGAACCGCCCGGCATGGTGAAGTCCGCGCACAATCTCGCGGTACAGCGTATGAATGTCCCAGTGCAGCGTGCCGTCCGCCGGAACCGGCCCGTTCCAGAACCGGTGGACCTCGCTCAACCGGAGTACGTCCGCACCGACCTCACCGAGCATCACCCGCCCACTCGAGGCCCCGAGATCCACCGCCGCGACCCGCTTCACGGTGACACCACCGTGAGGTCGAGCTTCAACAGGTCCGCGACGGCCGCCAGGTCCGCGGCGCGATGCCCGGTCCCGAGCGCCCAGTGATGCGCGACCCCGGACGCCGACCACGCGTCGGTCCACTCACCCGGATCGCACCCGAAGTCGACCCGCGACGTGGTGTTCCCGATCTGCAGCAACGGCCCGGGTACGACGGTCCCCTCGGACGCGATCAACGTGAACGTCCCGTCCCGCCGCTGCCCCATCCCGCACACCGTCACCGGCCCCGGCTGGACGTCGAACTCGACCGACACGCCCCACCCGCGCTTGCCGTGGTACACGCCGAGCCCGCGCAGCAACGGTTTCCGCGCCGAGATCGCCAGGTGCGCCGGCCCGTCGTGGCCCATCTCGACCACGTTGTCCGGGAAGTTCAGCGCCTGCAGCTCGGTGAACGACCCGCCCGCGCCGAGCTTGTCCATCACCAGCATCGCGAGCGACGTCCGCAACTCGTACTCGCCCGCGGCCGGCACGCCCCTTGCCGTCAGCAACGAGGCGCCGAGGATCATCCCGGCCGCTACCCGTTCGTGGGCCTCACCATCGAGCCCGCGGTGGTAGTACGCCAACGAATCAAGGGAAAAGTCCTCGACCAGCCGATCCAGCGCGACCGACACGGTGGCGCCCCACTGGAAGTCCTCGGTCTTCACCGAGTCGTCGAGCGTGAAGATCTCCCGCGCCAGCTCCATCCGCGCGGTGGTCTCGGCGCCGGTGACCTTCTCGACCCGGACCCGGAGGTCGTCGATCTCCAGTACCTCGACATGCCCGCCGAGTTGCGCGGACACCAGCGTCGGATCGGTGATCACGTCCATCATGCCCGGGTACACGTGTCCCAGCAGACCGTGCCGCCCGTGCCGGAGCACCGCCCGGACGCCGGCCGCCCGGATCCACCGGTCGATCCGGGTCCAGGCGCGCTCGTCCTCGAGGTACCCCGACACCGAGCGGAAGTCGATCCCGCAGCGCTCGAACGCGTTCGCCATCTCCGGCAGCGGACACGCCCCGCAGTACGCGAGCCACGCGCCGGTGTCGAACGACGCGTGGTCCATCGCCTCGGTCGGCTGCAGGTTCAGGAGCAGCACGGGAGCACCACTGCGCTGGGCGACCGGCACCAGCATCGACGCCGTCATGTACGTCGTCAGGAACCCGACGATCAGGTCGCAGTCGGCCGCCCGCAACTTCTCGGCGGCCACCGCACCTTCCTGGGCGTCGGAGATGAACCCGACGTCGACGACCTCGCAGTCCAGCGCGGCGAACCTCTCCGACACCCGCCGCGCGGACGCCTGCAACTGCGGCAGGAGCTCCGGGAACTGCGGCCAGTACGCGCCCAGCCCGCCGGCCACCAGACCGATCCGGGTCTGGCGGGACGTGATCCGCTCCAGCTGGGTCATCCAGTCGGCTCCTAACGCAGGAAGGCGGCAGCCACGCCGGCGTCGACGGGCACGTGCAGACCGGTCGTGTGGGTCAGCTCGCCACCGGTGAGTGCGAACACCGCGGCCGCGACGTTCTCCGGCAGCACCTCGCGCTTGAGCAGGGTCCGCTGCGCGTAGTACGCACCGAGCTCCTCCTCCGGTACGCCGTACACCGCCGCGCGCTTGGCGCCCCAGCCGCCGGCGAAGATCCCGGAACCACGGACGACGCCGTCGGGGTTCACGCCGTTCACCCGGATGCCGTGTTCGCCGAGCTCGGCCGCGAGCAGCCGGACCTGGTGCGCCTGGTCGGCCTTCGCAGCGCCGTACGCGACGTTGTTCGGTCCGGCGAACACCGAGTTCTTACTGGAGATGTAGACGATGTCGCCGCCCAGCCCCTGCTCGATCAGCACCTTCGCGGCCGCCCGCGACACCAGGAACGAGCCCTTGGCCATCACGTCGTGCTGCAGGTCCCAGTCGCGCTCGGTTGTCTCCAGCAACGACTTCGAGATCGACAGGCCGGCGTTGTTGACGATCAGGTCGACGCCGCCGAACGCCAGTACGGCCTCCCGCAGCGCGGCCTCGACCGCGTCCGCCGACGACACGTCCGCCGCCACCGCGACCGCCACGTCGGTCGAGCCGATCTCCTTCGCGACCGCCTCGGCCGCCGCCTGGTCCAGGTCCGCGACCACGACGCACGCGCCCTCGGCCGCCAGCCGGTGCGCGATCGCCTTGCCGATACCCGACCCGCCGCCGGTGACGAACGCGACCCGGGTGGCGAGCGGCTTGGGGCGAGGCATCCGCTGCAGCTTCGCCTCTTCGAGCGCCCAGTACTCGATCCGGAACTTCTCCCGCTCGTCGATCGGCGCGTACGACGACACCGCCTCGGCGCCGCGCATCACGTTGATCGCGTTCACGTAGAACTCGCCCGCGACCCGTGCGGTCTGCTTATCCTTGCCGAACGAGAACATCCCGACACCAGGCACCAGCACGATCGCCGGATCCGCCCCACGCATCGCGGGACTGTCTGCCTCGGCGTACGCGTTGTAGTACGCCTCGTAGTCCGCGCGGTACTGGGTGTGTAGTTCTTTCAGTCGGGTGATGCATTCGTCCACCGATGCCGACGGAGGCAGGTCCAGCACGAGTGGCCGAACCTTGGTCCGCAGGAAGTGGTCCGGGCAGGAGGTGCCGAGCGCGGCCAGCTCGGCCAGCTTCTCGCGCGACAGGAACTCGAGGACCACATCGGAGTCGTTGAAGTGGCCGACCTGCGGTTTGTCGGTCGACGCCAGCCCGCGGATGAAAGGCGCGAGGGCAGCTGCCTTGGTACGGCGTTCGTCTGCTCCGAGCGGCTCGTGGACGACGGCGCCGAAGGGCTCGGCGACGCCGCGGTCGGCCAGGAACTGCTCGGCGGTGCGGATGATGTCGAGAGAGTTGGCCTCGCACTCCGCGGACGTCGCGCCCCAGGCGGTGATGCCGTGGCCGCCGAGGATGCAGCCGATGGCCTGCGGGTTCTCGCGTTTGACGGCCGCGATGTCCAGGCCGAGCTGGAACCCGGGCCGCCGCCACGGCACCCAGACCACCCGGTCGCCGAAGCACTCCGCGGTCAGCTTCTCACCGTCGGCCGCGGTCGCCAGCGCGATTCCGGAGTCCGGGTGCAGATGGTCGACGTACGGCGCGTCGACGAGCCCGTGCATCGCGGTGTCGATGGACGGCGCGGCGCCGCCCTTGCCGTGCAGGCAGTAGTCGAACGCGGCGACCATCTCGTCCTCGCGATCCACGCCCGGGTAGACGTCGACGAGGGAGTTCAACCGGTCGAGACGGAGCACCGCCAGGCCGGCCGCCGTCAGGGTCCCGAGGTCGCCGCCGGAGCCCTTCACCCAGAGCAGGTCGACGGGTTGCTGGGTGACCGGGTCGGTCGCCGTACCCTTCGCCGACGTGTTGCCGCCGGCGTAGTTGGTGTTGCGTGGATCGGCACCGAGTCGGTTGCTACGCGCAACGAGTTCGGCCGCGGTGTCACTCACTTATGCTCCCCATCCGGCTTGCTGACCGTCGGCGCGGTCCTTGGTGATCTGCTCGAAGTACCCGCTGCGCTTGTAGGCGGCGACCGGGTCCGGGTCCAGGCCCTGGGACTCGCGCAGTTCGGCGAGCAGCGGGCGGACGTCGGTGTTGTACGCGTCCATCAGCGCGGCGTTCGCGCCGAGTACGTCGCCCGACTGCTGGGCGGCGCGCAGTACGTCGCGGTCGACCAGCAGCGCCTTCGCGGTGGCCTCCTGGACGTTCAGCACCGAGCGGATGATCGCGGGGATCTTCTCCTCGATGTTGTGGCACTGGTCGAGCATGAACGCGATCCCGGCGTCCGGGTCGAGCGCTTCGCCCCGGACGATCTCGTTCATGATCCGGAACAGCTGGAACGGGTCCGCCGCCCCGACCATCAGGTCGTCGTCGGCGTAGAACCGGCTGTTGAAGTCGAACGCGCCGAGCTTCTTCGTCCGCAGCAGGAACGCCACGATGAACTCGATGTTCGTCCCCGGCGCGTGGTGCCCGGTGTCGATACAAACGGTTGCCTTCGGCCCCAGTTCCAGGCAGTGGGCGTACGACGTACCCCAGTCCGGCACGTCGGTGGTGTAGAAGGCCGGCTCGAACAGCTTGTACTCGAGCAGCATCCGCTGGTCGTCGCTGAGCCGGTCGTACACCTCCTGCAGGGCGGTCGCGAGCCGCTCCTGGCGGTCCTGGATGTCGTCCTGGCCCGGGTAGTTGGTGCCGTCGGAGAACCACAGCTTCAGGTCCCGCGACCCGGTCTGGTCCATGATGTCGACGCACTCGAGCAGGTGGTCGGTGGCCTTCCGCCGGACCGCCGGGTCCGGGTTCGTCACGCTGCCGAGCTTGTAGTCGTCGTCCTGGAAGACGTTGCTGTTGATCGCCCCGAGCCGGACCCCCTGCTCCTTCGCGTACGCCGACAGCGCCGCGTAGTCGTCGACCTTGTCCCAGGGGATGTGCAGCGCGACGCTCGGCGCCACGCCGGTGTACTTGTGCACGACGGCCGCGTCCGCGATCTTCTCCTCCGGCGAGCGCGGGACGCCCGGCTGGGTGAAGACCTTGAACCGGGTGCCGGAGTTCCCGAACGCCCACGAGGGCAGCTCGATCTCCTGGCGGCTCAGCGCTGCTTTCGCGGCATCGGGTGTCATGGTCAGTTCTCCTTCAGGTGGAAGATCTCGGGCAGCAGCAGGAACGATTCGTCGGGCGGCCGGCCGTCGATCCCCTGGAAGAACTCGGTCATCTGCGCCTGCCAGCGGGTGTTCACCTCGGTCGCCGCCATCGCCTGCTGCGCCGCCTCCAGGTCCTCGGACTCGACGTACCCGACCAGCAGGCCGTCGTCGCGGAGGAACAGCGAGTAGTTGTGCCAGCCGGACTCGCGCAGCGCGGCCTGCATGTCGGGCCAGACGTTGCGGTGCCGGTCGACGTACTCGTCGAGCCGGTCGGGCCGGACCTGCAGGCAGAAGCAGTAACGATTCACGGCGGCACCTCTGCTGTGGGCGGTCTGTGAAAGGTTTCAAGAGCGTGCCCTGACGTTAAGGGGGTGCACGGATGGGCGTCAAGAGCCTGCCCAGCTTTCCCGTCCGATCCCGGACCGGCGAGGCGGAAATTCCGCCCGGACCGGGTATCCTTCGGCAGCTAACACGTTTCAAGTGCGCTGGGAGGTGGCAGGCCGTGGACGATGCCGAAGCCCTGCCCGAGCGCACCCGCCGGCGCCCCGCGCCGAAGCCGCACGCGGCCGGCGTGAAGGCGGTCGCCGCGGCCGCCGGCGTCTCGCTCGGGACCGTGTCGAACGTGCTCAACCGGCCTGAGGTGGTCAGCCCGCTGACCCGCGCCAAGGTCGAGGCGGCGATGGCCTCGCTCGGCTTCGTCCGGAACGAGTCGGCCCGCCAGCTCCGGGCCGGATCCAGCCGGATCCTCGCCTACCTGATGCTCGACGCCGGCAACCCGTTCTTCACCGACGTCGCGAAGGGCGTCGAGGAGGCGGCGCAGGCGGCCGGGCTCTCGGTGTTCCTCTGTACGAGCAGCGAGGACGCCGACCGGGAGGCGGCGTACCTGGACCTGCTCGAGCAGCAACGCGTCCAGGGCATCCTGATCACGCCGATCGACCAGCACTCGTCCCGGCTCCGCAAACTGCCTTCCCGCGGTACGCCGGTCGTGGTCGTCGACCGCACGCTCGACGAGGCCACGCACTGCTCTGTCGCGGTGAACGACGTGCTCGGCGGCGAGCTCGCGATCTCGCACCTGCTCGAGCTCGGCCACGAACGGATCGCGTACGTCGGCGGCCCGAACACGCTCGGTCAGGTCGTCGACCGCCGCGACGGCGCCCGGCGCGCGCTGCGGACCGCCGGGAAGCCGATCACCGACCTGATCGAGCTGACCACCGGAGCCCTCACGGTCGCCGAAGGCAGGGGCGCAGGGCAACGACTTGCCGGGCTGCCCGCGGACCGCCGCCCGACGGCCGCGTTCTGCGCGAACGACCTGCTGGCATTGGGTTTGCTGCAGCAGTGCGTGAGCCTCGGACTGCGCGTCCCGGAGGACCTCGCGATCGTCGGGTACGACGACATCGAGTTCGCCGAGGCCGCCGCCGTACCACTGACCTCGGTCCGGCAACCGCGCCAGCTGCTCGGGCGGACCGCGGCGGAGCTGCTGCTGGACGAGTCCTCGAACCCGGACCACGAGCACCAGCGGGTCACGTTCACCCCGGAACTCGTGGTGCGGACGTCAACGCGCGGGACGCTCTGACCCGTACGCCGCGAGGAAGACGTCGGCCGCCTGGTCGGCGAGTTTGTGCAGCTCGCTGTTGTCGACGCGCTGCCGGGTGCCGGCGAACATCGCGCGGTTCATCGGCTTGTACATCACCAGCCCGGCGAACTGGTACGCCGCCAACGTTGGGTCGTCCAACTGCTTCAGGAGACCGCGGTCGCTGAGCCTCGTCAGCGCCTGGCCGAGCGCGTCCAGCGACTTCTCGAAACCGCTGTTGAACCACGCGCCGCACACCTCGGGGAAGCGGTCCGCCTCGGCGATCACCAGCCGCCGGAGCTGCAGCACGTTGTCGGCGGTCAGGCTCAGCAGCAGCCGGTGCGCCAGCGCCCGGAGGGCTTCGCGGGCGTCGGCCGCGCCGTCGAGCGTGTCGACGTACGCCTGGAAGAGGCCGTCCATCAGCTGGTCGCTGGTGCCGAGGACGATCTCGGCGAACAGGCGCTCCTTGTTCTCGAACTGCTTGTAGACGGTCTGTTTGGAGACGCCGGCCTTCGCGGCGACCTCATCCATGCTCGCGCCGAGGTACCCGTGCTGGAGGAAGACCTCGGTGGCGGCGGCCAGGATCGCGCGGCGTTTGCGGGGCGTCCGGCCTTCGATCTCTGGCTCCATGACGAAAACCATACTAGACAGTCCAGTTCTCGGCGCAGTACTGTACGGTCTAGTTTCCGTTTCAGGTGGGGAGAGAACCATGAGCACCGTGACATCGGCCGACGGCACCACGATCGGCTTCGACGCGTACGGCGCCGGCCGGCCGCTGATCATGATCGACGGCGCGACCGCGTACCGGGGCGTGAACCCGATCAACGCCGAGCTCGGGCAGCTGCTGAGCGACGGGTTCCGGACGTACGCGTACGACCGGCGCGGGCGCGGCGAGAGCACCGACACCGCGCCGTACGCGATCCAGCGCGAGATCGAGGACCTTGCCGCACTGATCGAGGACGCTGGACAGCCGGCCATCCTGTTCGGCTGGTCGTCGGGCTGCCTGCTGGCGCTGGACGCCGCGGCGGCGGGGCTGCCGGTCGCGGGGCTGGTGCTGTTCGAGCCGCCGGTCGTCGTGGACGACGTACGGCCGCCGCTGCCGTCGGACTACGTCGAGCAGCTGGACGCGTTCGTCGCCGCGGGCCGCCGGGACAAGGCCGCCGAGCTGTTCATGACCGCGGCCGCCGGGATGCCCGCGGAGGCGGTCGCCGGGATGAAGCAGTCGCCGTACTGGGCGCCGCTCGAGGCGATCGCGCACACCATCGCGTACGACGGACGCATCATGGGTACGACGATGTCCGGCAACCCGCTGCCGTCGGACCGGTGGGCGAACGTGAAGGTGCCGGTGCTGGTGCTGCACGGCGACAAGACGTGGCCGGCGTTGTCCGCGGGCGCTCGCGCGGTCGCGGAGAATCAGGAGGCGCCGCTGACCGCGATCCCCGGCGAGAACCACTCGACCGAGGCGGCCACACTGGACCCGGTGCTGCGGGAGTTCGCGAACTTGACCTAGACAGCGCTCTAGCTTGTTGGATCTGGCGCATGGTGAATCTTGCGCTGGGCGCGATGGAGTACGGGACGCGGATCGACGAGGAGACCTCGTTCCGGTTGCTGGATGCCTTTGTGGACGCGGGCGGTGAGTGGATCGACACCGCGAACTGCTACGCGTTCTGGCAGCACCCGAGCGGACAGGGCGGTCAGAGCGAGGAGCTGCTCGGGCGGTGGCTCGCGCAACGGCCCGGCGTACGGGACAGGATCAAGCTGGCGACGAAGGTCGGCTGCGAGCCGCTCTGGCCCGGCAGCTACCCCGAACACTCGGAAGGCCTGAGCACGAAGGCGATCGACGCCGCGCTGGAGACCTCGCTCCGCCGGCTCGGCGTCGACCACATCGACCTGTACTGGGCACACCGCGACGACCGATCCACACCACTCGAGGAGACGGCCGCGGCCTTCGGCAAGCACGCCGCCAACGGCACCATCGGCCGCATCGGCCTCTCGAACTACGCCCTCTGGCGCGCCGAACGGCTGCGCGGCCTGGCCCTCGCACAAGGCGTCCCCGGCCCGACCGCCCTGCAACTGCGGTACTCGTACCTCCAGCCCCGCCCGTTCGTCCGCGGCCACTCCCACGACCACCGCTTCGGCTGGATCACCGACGAAGTCCTGGACTACGCCGAAACCAACCCCGACCAGCAGCTGTTCGCGTACAGCCCCCTGATGTCCGGTACCTACGAGAACCGCCCCGACCGCCCCCTGGATCCCGCCTTCACCCACCCCGGCACCACCCGCCGCCTGGAGGCCCTGGCCGACGTAGCCTCCGCCCTCAACGCCAGCCCCTCCGCAGTAGTACTCGCCTGGCTGACCGGCGGCACCCCCGCCGTCACCCCCATCGTCGGCATCAGCAAACCGGCCTACCTCGAAACCGCCCTCACCGGCGCCCACCTCCAACTAACAACCGACCACCGCCGCCAACTCGACGAGGTGTGGTGATTTCACCCTCCCGTTGGACCCGGGGTCGGTGAGATGGTTTGGGGGTGGACAGGGACAGGTTCTGGGGTCTGGTCGAGGATGCGCGTGCCTCGGTGGATGACACTGTGGCTGATCCGGACGGGGTGGCGGATGCGCTGATCAAGGTGCTGGGGGCGGGGCGGGTCGAGGCGATTGTCGGGTTCGGGACCGAGGTTGCGCGGTTGCAGGTCGAGTCGTACCGGTGGGATCTGTGGGCGGCGGCGTACCTGGTCAACTCGGGTGCTACCGAGGACGGGTTCGACTCGTTCCGGGGGTGGTTGATCGCGCAGGGGCGGGAGGTGTGGGACGCCGCGCTGGCGGATCCGGACTCGTTGGCCGATGTGGTGGACGAGGATCGGCCGGAAGGGTTCGAGGGGTTCGACGGGGAAGGGATGCTGCACGTCGGCAGTCACGCGTACAAGAACGTGACCGGCGACGAAGCGGCGTACTGGAAGGCCGTCGACGCGGACGCGCCGGACACACCGGATGTGCCTGCAGGTCAGGAGATCGACTTCGACGACTCGGACGATCTGGAGAGCCACCTGCCGCGGCTGGCCGCGCTGTATCTCTAGGCGGGCTCTCCGGACAGCCTCTCGATCGCGTTGCGGAGGCGGCGGCGCCAGCCGGACTGGCCGGCCTCGTCGTCGGCCGCGGCGAGGCTGACGAGGTGTTGCGCGGTCTCGAAGCCTTCGTCGATCACAGGAGTCTCAGGCTCGATCTCCCGGGTGGTCCAGCCGAACCCGTCGGGCACCAGCAGTTCCGGGACGAGGGCCTCGTGGCTGAGCGATGTCAGCTCCTTGTCGCCGTTCCCGATGCTGAAGATCGTCGTACCGCGTTTCCGGACGTCGCTGATGCGTTCCAGCAGCGTGTCGGCCGGGGCGTCCTCGGCGACGACCAGCAACGACTCGCCACGGCCCGCGTCGCGTAACCGGTCCAGCCCGATCGCCAGGTGCGGTGGGGCGTCCAGCGGCGGCGCCCAGCGCACCAAGGACGGGCGCATGTCCTCGACGCCGGCCATGCGCAGCTCGTCGTCCAGGTGCGCGGTGAGGTGCCACGGCTCCTCGTCGACCGGTCCGAACAGCATCAGCCCACTACGTCTCGTGGTGAACCGCCGGAGCGCGTACCCGAAGTCGGTGGTCCGGTTGCCCAGCTCAGTACCGCTCAGCATCTCCCGGAGGAGTGAGGCCCTGGTGAGATCCACCGGTCCAACATCTCACGCCAAGCGGTCCGCCTTCGACTGTAAGTAGTGCTTCTCCGGGACACTCGTCGTACGCCGTGCCGCCAACAGGTAGCTCTCCCGGGCGGCAGCAACGTCCCCGGACATCTCCAGCAGATGCGCGCGTACTGCCTCCAGCCGGTGGTTCATGCGGTCGTCCGACGCGAGGGGCTCGAGTACGGCGAGCCCTTCCTTCGGGCCGACCGCCATACCGACCGCTACCGCGTGGTTGAGCTTCACCATCGGGTTGTCGACCAGTTGCTCGAGTACGTCGTACAGCGCGACGATCTGCCGCCAGTCCGTCGCGTCCGCGTGCTCCGCGGTGTCGTGGACCGCGGCGATCGCCGCCTGCACCTGATACGGGCCTAGCTGCGTCCGGGACAGCGCATCGCTCACCAACGCCTCGCCTTCCACGATGGCTGCGCGGTCCCACAGCGACCTGTCCTGTTCGGCCAGCGGAATCAGCGCCCCGTCCGCACTGGTACGGGCTGCCCGCCGTGCGTCGGTGAGCAGCATCAACGCCAGCAACCCGGCTACCTCGCCGTCGTCCGGCAGCAGCTTCCGGACACCGCGCATCAGGCGGATCGCCTCGGTTGTCAGCTCCGCGCTGTGCAGCGACGTACCGGACGACGCCGTGTAGCCCTCGTTGAAGATCAGGTAGAGGACATGCAGTACGGCGCCCAGCCGCTCGTCCCGCTCTGCCTCGGGCGGCATCTCGAACGTGCTGCCGGCCTGCTTGATGCTCCGTTTCGCGCGGCTGATCCGCTGCGCCATCGTCGACTCCGGCACCAGGAACGCCGCCGCGATCTGCGCCGTACTGAGACCGCCGACGGCCCGCAGCGTCAGCGCGATCTGCGATGCGGCCGACAACGCGGGATGGCAGCAGAGGAACAGCAAAGTCAGCGTGTCGTCACGGCCGCCCGGGTCGTCGATCTCGGGGCCTGCGGCAACGAACTCCTCGGGTGCGGCGAGCTGGGCCGCGTTCTCTTCGCGTCGCCGGCGCGCCGACTCGCTGCGGAGCAGGTCGGTGAGCCGCCGCGACCCGACCCGGATCAGCCAGCCGCGCGGGTTGTCCGGCACGCCCTCCTCCGGCCACTGCTGCGCGGCCGCGAGCAGGGCCTCCTGGACGGCTTCCTCGGCCAGGTCGAAGTGGCCGTAGTGCCGGACGAGCGCACTCAGCACCTGCGGCGCCTGCTCCCGCAGCAGCAGGTCGAAGTTGTTCACATCTCCAGCCCGGACATGTCCATCACCGGTCGCACCTCCACGGCCACGTACTCCGCGTCGGGCAGCCGGGCGGCGTACGCGATCGCCTGGTCGATGTCGTCGCACTCCACCAGGTAGAACCCGGCCAGGTGCTCCTTGGCCTCCGCGTACGGCCCGTCCGTGGTGGTCGCAGTCTCGTCGACGACCCGTACGGTCCTGGTCGTGATCGGGTCCGCCAGCCCGGCCGCGCTGACCAGCAGGCCTTGGTCGGTCAGCTCCCGCGCCATCGACTCGTGCGCCTGCACCAGGCCTTCGCGCTGCTCGGCGGACAGGCCTTCCCAACTCTCGGCGTTGCTGTAGATCAGCAGCATGTACTTCACAGACACCATCCTGTCCCCAGCGGAGGCCTGTGTGACCTCCGGTTACCGGGTACGTCGAAGCAGGGACGCCGTACTTCGACAGTTCGGCTATGTCGAAGTACAGCAGGTCGGCACCGACGTACCGGGCGAGTGACGCTCCGCCGGGGTGTCCCCGCCGTACTGGAGATGACTGATGGTGCCGGAGTCCAAGCGCTGGCTGGCGCTCGCGTTGCTGTGCCTGACCGGGTTCATGATCATCCTGGACGCGTCGATCGTGCTGGTCGCGATCCCGTCGATCGAGCGGGAGCTGACGTTCTCGACCGGTGGCGTGCAGTGGGTGCCAAGCGGGTACGCGTTGATGTTCGGTGGCCTGCTGCTGCTCGGTGGGCGGGTCTCCGACCTGTTGGGGCGCCGACGCGTGTTCATGACCGGGCTGTTGCTGTTCGCCGGGTCGTCGTTGCTGTGCGGGTTCGCGTGGAGCGGTGACGCCTTGGTGCTCGCCCGCGGGCTGCAGGGCGCGGCAGCCGCCGTACTGGCTCCCAGCGCGTTGTCGATCGTGATGACCACGTTCCCGTCCGGGCCGGATCGCAACAAGGCGTTGGGTATCTGGGGCGCCACGAGTGGCGTGGGAGGTACGGCGGGCTCGCTGATCGGAGGCCCTGTCACGGACGGGCTCGGCTGGCAGTGGATCTTCTTCATCAACGTGCCCGTGTGTGTGTTGGTCGTCGTACTGGCGCCGTTACTGCTGCAGGACAGCCGCGGCCCGAGTCGACGCGGTTTCGACGTAGCAGGTGCGGTCACGGTCACGGCCGCACTCATGGTGCTGGTGTACGCCGTGATCGAAGCCCCTGCGTCCTCTTGGATTCAGACGGTCCTCCTGTTGCTGCTTTCGGCGCTCCTGTTCGGACTGTTCGTCGTTGTGGAGAAACGGTCCGCTGCACCGCTGGTACCGCTGCGGATCTTCCGGTCGCGCGCGCTGGTCGGTGGGAACCTCATCACGATCAGCTGGGGTCTCGCGGCGTTCGGCCTGAACTTCGTGTACACGCAGTACGCCCAGCTCGCTCTTGGTGCGTCAGCAGTTCGCTACGGCCTGATGTCCGCAGTACTTGCCGCAACCGCTGTAGGCGGCTCGATGATCGGACAGCACCTCGTGACCCGCATCGGCCCGCGCCTGGTCGCGTTCGGATCTCTCCTGATCGCCGGAGTCGGTACCACGCTCATGGCCCGCCTCACCGTGACGTCCGGGTACTTCGAGCTGGCCTTCTGGGGCCTCACGATCTTCGGCGCGGGACTGGGCGCCGGGTCGGTCGCCGGCTCGATCGCATCCCTCAGCGACGTCGCGGGCGAGGACGCCGGTGTCGCGTCCGGACTGCAGAACGCGAGCTTCCAGATCGGCGGCGCGATCGGCGTCGCGGCGGTGTCCGCGGTCGCTACAGCGAGTACGTCGGGGACTACGCCGAGCGCGCTGACCCACGGATACCGGATCGCGTTCGCGAGCGTGTGGGCGTTCATCGCGATCGGTTTCGCGGGATGCCTGCTGATCAAACAACTGTTGGAGGTTCGTGGACCAAATGGTGGGCACCGGAGGTCTGTCGTCGCCGCTCGGCGGCCGAGCTAAAAAGGGAGGTCCCATGCTCATCATCGGAGTGATCCTGCTGATCCTGGGGTTCGTGCTGCACATCTCGATCCTGTGGACGGTCGGCATCATCCTGGTGCTGATCGGTGCGGTGTTCTGGATCCTCGGAGCGACCGGCCGCGCGATCGGAGGCAGGCGGCACTGGTACTGATCGGACGAACACCCGAAAGGACCCCGCGGCTCGTCCGCGGGGTTCTGTCCGTCCCGGTGACTACGGTGATCTCATGAAGTACGTCGTGATGATCTTCCGCGGCATCGACCGGCAGTGGACCGCCGAGGACGAGGCGGCCCTGCGGCGGTTGATCGCGCTCGAGCAGGAGCTTGCGACCACCGGCGAGCTGATCAGTTCCGAGGGGCTGATGCCGCCGGAGGAAGGGCGAATCGTGCGGATCCGCGACGGTCAGCAGGTGGTCACGGACGGGCCGTTCGGGGAGTCGAAGGAGCAGCTGGCCGGGTTCTACCTGGTCGACGCGGCCGACGACGAGCACGCGCAGGCGCTGGCCGGCCGGGTGTCCGCCGCGGTCGGCGACCGGGTCGAGCTGCGCGCGACGGTTATCTGAACTTCGGCGCCCGCTTCTGCGTGAAGGCCTCGATCCCTTCGGCGAGTTCGCCGGACGCGATCGTCTCGCGATACCGCCGTACCGCGGCCGCGTCCGCATCGGCGCCGCTGAGCAACGCGTTCACGGACTCCTTGGCCGACCGAATCGTCAACTGCGACCGCGACACCATCGTCGCCGCGAACGCCTCCGCTGCCGCCATCGGATCGTCGGCAACCCGATCCACCAGCCCCTTCGACGCGGCCTCTTCCGCGATCAGCAGCTCACCACTGAACAGCAGGTACTTCGTGGTCGCCGGACCGACCAGATCCAGCAGTACCTTGATCGCGTCAGGCGGGTAGACGACGCCGATCCGGGCCGGCGTCACGCCGAAGCTCGCGTCCCGGGCCGCGAACCGGAAGTCGCAGTTCACCGCGATCTCCAGACCGCCGCCGATGCAGTGCCCGCGAACGACGGCCACCGTCGGCTTCGGGAACTCCCGCAGCGCCGCCTGGGCGCGCAGGTTGGACGCGCGCAGCTCCGCCATCGGGTCGTCGGGGTCCGCTCCGGAGATCAGTTCGCGGATGTCGGCGCCGGCCGAGAAGCTCGGTCCTTCCCCGGTCACCAGCAACACCTTGACCGCGTCGTCGGCGGCCAGGCCGGCGAGCAGCTCCGGCAGCTGCTCCCACATCGCCCGCGTCAACGCGTTCCGCTTCGCGACCCGATCAATCACCAGTCGCGCGACCACACCACTCTCGACCCGAAATCCCACCGGGACAGTCAATCATCGACCAAGCGTTTGATCTCGAACCGATCACCTACGGATATCGGGCAGATCACGGCGGAGGCCCGCCTGTGGATGTTCGCAATGCGTTAAGACTGCGGGGCGATTCGAACCGGCGCGGCGATGTGTGCTTGACTCCTCCGGTCGATAACGTTTTGGTCTCGGCAGATTGGGTCTCGAAGTGGCAGGTCGACATAGTCAGGCGCGGCACCGTCAGCGGCGTCCGAAGGTGCTCCAGCCCGGCATTGTGAAGGTTGCGATCCCCGGCGCGGCGGTGGCGATGGTGGCCACCGGTTCGGCGGCGGCGTTCCCCAGCCAGCACGTTCAGCTCGATCCGTCGATCGCCAGCTCGTCCCTGCAGCTGTCGCGCGACACCACGATCAGCCGGGACGCGCTGCGCCCGCCGATCAACCCGACCACCACCGCGACGCCGAGCAGCACGCCGAAGCCGACCGCGAGCCCGACGGCCAAGCACCTGAAGAAGCAGGCGCCGATCCCGAAGCCGACGGCCGCGAAGACCCGCGCCAGCCAGGAGGTGAAGGCGCCGGCGCCGGTGGTCACCGGCACGAAGTACACCACCACCGACGTGAACCTCTGGTCGCTGCCGCTGACCGGCATCCTGCTGGACGTGCTGCCGAAGGGCACCAAGGTCTCGGTCACCGGCAAGGTCGACGGGCTGTACTCCGAGGTCGTCAGCGACGCGAAGTCCCGCTGGGTGAAGACGGCGTACCTGTCGGCCACCAAGCCGGTCGCGGACGCGGTCACCGGCGCGATCTCGCAGGCCGCCTGCAAGTCCGGCTCCGCGATGGAGCAGGGCCTGACCCCGGACGCGATCCGGGTGCACCGGGCGATCTGCGCGATGTTCCCGGACATCACGTCGTACGGCGGTCTCCGGGCCGGCGACACCGGCTCCGAGCACGCGACCGGGCACGCGGTGGACATCATGATCAACAGCTCGTCGGAGGGCCAGGAGATCGCCGACTGGCTGAAGGCGAACTACAAGAAGCTCGGCGTCAGCCAGCTGATCTGGGAGCAGCACATCTGGACGGTGCAGCGCAGCAGCGAGGGCTGGCGCGCGATGCCGGACCGCGGCGGCGCGACCGCGAACCACATGGACCACGTCCACGTGTCCGTCTACGGCAACACGGGCACGGTCTGATCCTCAGGGGCGGATGTTCGCGTTGAGGTGGAACAGGTTCGACGGGTCGTAGGACCGTTTCACCTCACGCAGCCGCTGCAGGTCCTTCGGGTCGTACGCCGTGTCGGCGCGACCCGGGTCGCCGAGGAAGTTCACGAAGGTACGACCCGTGCACGGCAGTCCCGTCACCTCGCGGTCGATGATCAGCGAGTACGCCGCCGTACGGTGCCCGACCGGTCCGGCGCCCGGGCCGGGATGCGCCATCGCGCCGCCCCAGTGCCTGACCTCGACGGTCGCGTCCTCGAGTTCGGCGACGACGTCGATGACCTCGTCGGTGAGCGTGTCCAGGAAGTCCAGGTGCCGCGCGGGCGTGCCGCCCATCGCGGCGTCGGCGTACTCGATCGTCCGCAGTTCGCCCGCCAGGCGTGGGCCGGCGGTTTCGAAGAGCGGCTTGAGCAGGTGTTCGGCGAGCTCGGCGGGACCGGCGTACAGGACCTTGATCGCGACGGCGCGCTGCTCGGTGCCGGGGACGCGGGTCAGCACGACGGCGGTGCTGAGCTCGTTCGGGATCGTCGCGGTCCAGTCGCGGTACCGGCGGAGGATCGCGGCGGCGCGGTCGATGCCGTAGTACACGATGCCGGCGTGCACCTCGCGGACCGGGTAGAGGCGGAACTCGAGCGACGTGACCACGCCGAAGTTGCCGGTCCCGCCGCGGATCGCCCAGAACAGGTCCGGGTGCTGCTCGGCGCTCGCGGTGACCAGCCGGCCGTCGGCGGTCACGACCTCGGCCCGGACGACGCTGTCGGCTGCGAACCCGTACTTGCGGGCCAGCCACCCGACACCTCCGCCGAGCGTGTACCCGGTGACGCCGACGTCGCGGTGCGAGCCGGACAACGGCGCGAGCCCGAACTGCCGAGCGGCGTCCAGGACCGCACCCCAGCGCGTGCCCGGCGCGACCTTCGCGATCCGGCGCTCCGGGTCGATCAGCACCGTCGTCATCGGCGTCGTCTTCAGCAGGATCCCCCCGTCGGCCGGCACCCGCGTCCCGTGCCCGGTCGCCTGCACCGCGATCGGTACGCCGTATTCCCGAGCCGTCCGCACCGCCGCCTGTACGTCGGTCCGCCCGTACGCCTCGGCCACCACGAGCGGCCGCGAGTCCACCGACGGAATCACCGACCGCCGCTGCTCGTCGTACTCCACCTCGCCCGGCAGCCGGACGGCACCGTTGAACCCCGCCCCTACCAGCCCCGCCACAACATCCCGCGCACCCGCCACCACAGCCTGCGTAGACATCAGGTCCCACTCCCTCGCCGTATCAGCTCCTGCCCATACGTCGAAGAGAAAGCTCTGATATCGACATGACCCACGACATCGAATTCACCGAGACGACAGTCACCAAGCACTACACGTCCTGGTCCCGCAACGAGCCTGACCGCGAGTGGACAGCCCTCGCCCAAACACCCCCAGACCTCACCCCAACGCCCCTCGCCCGCTCCAGCACCCCCGCCCCCTGGCTCCGCATGACCCGCGTCCCCGGTGAACCTATGTCTACGCCGCTGACCACCCACCTCACAGCACTGGGCGACGCACTCGAGACCCTCTGGTCGACACCATCCGACTCCCTCGCCCCGATCGACCTGACCCAGCTCATAGACCGCACCCGCACCGGCCTGACCACCCTCACCACCACCAACGGCGTCATCGCGGACGCAGCCACTACCTGGCTGACCAACGAACCGCCAGTCCCCACAACCCAAGACCCAGTGCTGGCCCACGGCGACCCCAACGTCACCAACTACCTCTGGGACGGCGCCCGCATCCGCATCATCGACTTCGAGGACTCCGGCCGCGGCGACCGCACCGTGGAGCTGGCCAACCTCGTCGAGCATCTCGCCTGGCGCACCGGCGACCCAACGCAGCTGGTACGCCGCTTCGTGCCGGACCCTGACCGTTTCCGCGCAGCACGTCTGCTCTGGGCCGGTTTCTGGCTCGCACTGATCGGCCCGGGTTGTCCCAGCGCCAGCAGGAACCCACCGGGCACCGCAGAAGCCCAGGCGCGCCGGCTGCTCAGGCTGGCAGCGGGATGACCTCCAGCCGCTCCACGTCCGCCAGAATGTCCAGCTCGGTGATCAGCCCGTCGGTCACGGTCACGGTCACGGCCATGACTCCCATCAACCGCCCGTTGACCACGGTGATCACCCCAGGCGTCCCGTTGACCAGCGCCACCTGCAGATACGGCCCCATCCGGCTGAACATGAGCGCCTGCTCGACAACCGCCTTCGCCCCGCGCACCAGCTTCGACACGGCCGGTCCGGCGTACTGCGCACTCGTCGCGCCCGCATCCGCACGCAGCAGCACCTCCGGGTCGAGCAGCTCCAGCAACGCCTCGAAGTCCCCGCCCCGCGACGCGGCCATGAACGCCTCGACGATCGCCCGCTGCCGGCCCACGTCCCCGTCACTGGCCGGCGCACCCTGGACCCGCCGCCGCGCTCGGCTGGCGAGCTGACGCGTCGCGGCCGGCGACTTGTCCACAATCGTCGCGATGTCGTCGAACCCGACCCCGAACATGTCGTGCAGGACAAACGCAAGCCGCTCAGCCGGCGACAGGGTCTCCAGTACGACGAGCAACGCCAGCCCGATCGCATCCGCCTGCATCGCCTCGTCCTCCGGCCCCAGCGCCGTCAGCACCGGGTCCGGGACGTACGTGTCCAACGCGTCCTCGCGCCGCGACTTCCGGCTGCGCAACATGTCCAGGCACACCCGCGACACCACCGTGGTCAGCCAGCCGCCCAGGTTGCCGACATCGCTCACGTCCGTGCGACTCAACTTCAGCCAGGCCTCCTGCACGGCGTCTTCTGCCTCCGCCAGCGACCCGAGCATCCGGTAGGCAACTGCCCGCAGGTGTCCACGGTTCTCCTCGAACCGCAACGCCAACTGCTCGTGCTCGTTCACTACTGCCCTCCTCAGAGCCCTGACGGACCAGCCCACCGCAATGTGACAGCCAGGGTAGAGTCAGGAGCATGTTCCAGCGCGCAGGTATGTGGTGGGCCGTCGACCAGACGGCCTGAACCCGCGCGTATCCACCCGGCCGTCTCCTGCGAGGCGGCCGTTGTCATGTCTTTCCTCGTGGGCGGTCCCGCACCCTGAGGAAAGCCGATGGCAACAACGCTCCGGACGTGGTCCGGTCTGATCTCCACGCTCCTGGCCGGCTCCGACCTGTCGGCCGCGGACACCGGCTGGGCCATGGACCAACTGGTGCTGGCCGAGGCGTCGCCGGCGCAGATCTCCGGGTTCCTGATCGCTCTCCGCGCCAAGGGCGAGACCGCGGACGAGATCAACGGTCTGGCAACAGCACTGCGTTCACACGCGACGCCAGTGCGTATCCGTGGACCGTTCGTGGACATCGTCGGTACCGGCGGCGATCGCACAGGCGCGGCCAACATCTCCACGATGGCCGCGGTCGTGGTGGCCGCTACCGGCGTCACGGTCGTCAAACACGGCGGCCGCGCCGCCTCGTCGTCAGCCGCAGGCTCCGGCGACCTGGTGGAACACCTGGGCGTCCCACTCGACCTGACACCTGCTGCCGCCGCACAGGCCGCTGCTGACGTCGGCCTGACGTACCTGTTCGCCCCACGCTTCAACCCAGCCCTCCGCGCAGCTGCGGTCGTACGACGCGAGCTGGCCGTCCCCACGGCTCTCAACGTGCTGGCACCGCTGCTCAACCCCGCTGACCCGCAGCACCAGCTCGTAGGAGTAGCCAACGCGCGGATGCTGCCCGTACTCGCCGAAGCACTTGCTGCGCAGGGCCGCTCAGCACTGGTCGCGAGAGGCGACGACGGGCTGGACAAGCTCACCACCACCGGCTACTCGCGGCTGTGGCTGGTACATGGCGGCTCGGCGTCGGAGGTGGTGTTCGACCCGCGTTCGCTCGGGCTGCGGCCGTCCTCGCTCGCGGAGCTCCGGGGTGGCGATGCAGCATTCAACGCGCGACTGCTGCGAGGGCTGGTCGGCGGAGAGCGTGGACCGGTGCGGGACGTCGTACTGCTGAATGCGGCTGCGGCGTTGGTGGCGCTGTCGTTGGAGTCGGGGCTGGAACAGCTGGCGGACTGCTTCGAGCGGTGCCGGGAGGCTGTGGACAGTGGCCGGGCGGCTGCGGTACTGGATCACTGGACAGGTCGGTCGTTAGCGTGCCCGTGATGGATGAGCACGAGTTCGCACAGCTGGTCGCCCCGTGGCGTGGTGAGCTGCACGCGCACTGCTATCGGATGCTCGGATCCGACACGGACGCCGAGGACGCGGTCCAGGAAACGCTGCTGCGCGCGTGGAGCGGACTCGGCAAGTACGAGGAGCGCGGCTCGCTCCGCCCGTGGCTCTACAAGATCGCCACGAACCGATGCCTCACGCTGATCGAACGTCGGCGCGATGTGGAGGCGCTGGAGCCGTATCCCGAAAGCAGGCTCGCCTGGACGTCGTCGCTGACGCCAGAGGGTGAGCTGCTGGCGCTGGAGTCGGTAGAGCTCGCGTTTGTCGCCTCTTTGCAGCACCTGTCCGCTCTACAACGCGCGGTCCTCCTACTGCGCGACGTACTCGCGTTCAGTGCGCGTGAGGTTGCTGAGCAGCTGGATACGTCGGTTGCGGCCGTTAACAGTGCGCTGCAGCGCGCCCGGTCGGTCGTGAGCGCCGTACCGAGTCAGCAGCAGACCTTGCGTGAGTTGGGCGAGTCCGGCGAGCGTGAGCTCGTACGGCGGTACGTAGCTGCGTGGGAGGCGCGTGACGTCGAGGCGATCGTGGCCATGCTCGCTGCGGACGCGAAGTACTCGATGCCCCCGCTGCCGGACTGGTTCCACGGCCGGGAGGCGATCCGGGCGTTCCTGCTCGACAGGCCGTTGCGGGAGGAGTGGCGGTTCCTCCCGGCGCGCGCGAACGGCCAGCTCGCGTTCGGGACGTACCTGCTCGACGGCGATCGGTACGTACCGGGCGGGCTGGACGTGGTCGTACTGCGCGGGTCCGAGATCGTCGAGGTCGTGTCGTACCTGGAGGCGGACTTCCCGACGTACGGGCTGCCGGCCGAGCTGTCGCGATGAGTTTCGGTGATCTCCCGGGTTATAGGGGGTGACGACTTCCCGAAGGAGAGACATGACTGACGAGCAGCAGATCCGCACACTGATCGAGGACTGGGTCACCGCCGTCCACGCGGGTGACCTGGACACCGTGCTGGCGGATCACGCGCCGGACATCGTGATGTTCGACGTGCCGCCGCCGTACGAGGGCGTCCGGGGACTGGCGGCGTACACCGAGACCTGGCCGGGCTTCTTCCAGTGGCAGCGGTCCGGCGGCTCGTTCGAGCTGGAATCGCTGGAGGTGACCGCCGGTACGGACGTCGCGTTCGCGTTCGCGCTCCTGCACTGCCGGGAGGCGGATGGCGATCCCCGGCGGCTGCTGCGGCTGACGATCGGCCTGTGCAAGGTTGACGGCCGTTGGACGGTCACGCACGAGCACCACTCGTTCCCGCACGAGGACACGTCGGCGGCTCCGGAGATCACCGCGACGCTCGACCGTTGGGGCGCCGACACCGCGGCGGGCGACCTGGACGCGCTGATGGAGCCGATCGCCGACGACGTGGTGTCGTACGAGATCGACGGCAACTACACCGGGAAGACCGCCGTCCGGGAGGTGTGCGCGGCCGGGCTGGCCTCGAGCCCTGATCCGATCACGTTCGCGATCCCGGACCCGACGATCACGTCCGCCGGTGACCTTGCCGTCGCCTGGTCGATCGACCACGTCACCGCGGACGGAACCGAGACGACGTCCCGCGCGACCCGGGTGTTCCGCCGGACCGGCGCCGGGTGGCGGATGATCCACCAGCACCTGTCCTGTCCGGCGTCCTAGTCCCCGGCCAGCCGCAGGATGGTTTCCGTCACCAGCTGCGGCTCCCGAAGGCTCGGGAAGTGGTCCGTGCCGGGCATCCAGACGAACTCGCAGCCGGGGATCCGCGCCGACGTACCGCCGGCCACGGCTGCGAGGATCGGCCGGTCCTTGTCGCCGACCATGACGACCGACGGGACCTGGATCTCCTGCAGCCGGTCGTACACCGGCGGGTCCGGCTGCAGGTACTCGCCCTGGTCGAACCAGGCCGGGATCGCTGCCCGCAACTGAGCCACCACGGTGTCGTCGGAGCCCGACCGCGCCCACTCCCGGAGCCCTAGGTGTACGAGACCGTCTACGTCCCGCTCAGCCGCAAGTACGTCGTACCGCGCATCTAGCTCGGGCTCCTCGGGCCAGGGGAACCCGGGTACGCCTGGACACAACAGCACGAGCCCGTGGACCCGTTCCGGATGCGCCAGCGTGTAGCTGAGCGCAGTACCGCCGCCCATCGAGCAGCCGACGAGCAGGACCTTGTCCAACGCGAGTTGGTCGAGCACGGTCTCCAGGTCCTGCAGAAGGGAGAACTCCGTGGTCGGCAGCGGCGAGCGCCCGTAGCCTCGGACGTCGTACCGCACGATGCGTTGGCCGTCGAGTCCTGGCAGTACCTGGTCCCAGACGCGCGAGTCACCGATGCCTGGGTGCAGCAGCACGATCGGTACGCCGTCACCGGCGAGGTGTTCGGTCCAGACCGTGTCCTGCCCTACCGGAATCGTCAGCTCCATGTCTTCAGCATGCCTGTCCGCACTTGCCAATGACGACCGGCCCTGAGGTGTTGGACGAACGCCCGCCGCAGGGTGGTGTCTTGAGGAACAGCCGCGAGGTCCAACGGTCCATCAGGTGTCGGGAGGTGCAGACCGAGGCGCATTAGCTCGCGGTCGCTCTCGGTTGGGTCGTCTGTCGGCAGGTACGGCAGCAGGTCGAAGCGGGACTGGAAACGGATGATGTTGGAGTCAGGACGCAGGTACTCGGCCAGTTGCGGGTCCAGGAGCCAGGAGTGGCAGACGATCCCAGCCAGCGGCTCCTCCGGGAACCAGCGTCCGAAGTACTCCACGGCTGCCGCAACCGACGCCTCGGACTCCTGTGCGTCGAGCGGGCCGATCGGAGGGATGTGGATCGACAGTACGTGCCCTGAGACACCGTCGCCGATCCCTAGGTGCGTCCGCGTGAACGCATGCCGGCCGATCTCATAGTCCGCGCCCCGGAAGCGCAACGGTGGGCTCCACAGCGGCATCAGCCCGACTCCCGGACGCCCGTGGATGTGCCGGTGCGTCCCCATCACACCGCCCAACGCGGACACCGTCGCCACGGTCACGGCCTCCGGTACGCCGCGTTGCGCGTGGAACTCGCGCAGCCGAGGCAGGTTCGCCAGCAACGCCCACGCAGCGGCGAAGAGCCCAACCGGTGAGGCGTCGTCCGGTACGGTCGGCCAGCTCGTGAAGCCTGTCGACGGTACGGCGAGCCCTAGGTCGCGCTCGACCTCTGCGGCCAGCGTCGACGTGAGCTCCCACCACTCCGGCTCCCGCTCCGGCTCCGGGCGCGCCGCCAGCATGGCGCGGCGATCGTCCTCGCCAACACCGCAGTACACCAGCATCATCTTCTCGGCGTTCTCGGTCATCAGGTCCATCTGCCGAGCCCACCACGGGCCGGGGCGTCGGCGCACGACTTTTGTGTCCGAGGTCACCGTTAGGCTCACCGCGACAGCTATCAATGGGAGTGGACATGGCGAAGTTCGGGCATTCCGACAACCTGCAAGGAGCGGAGTTCGCGGATGCGAACCTCAAGGGGGCACGGTTCGTCGAGTGCGACCTCACCGACATGGTGATGCGTGGCGTCGACATCGGCGGCACGGACATCGATGCGCCCTGGCTGGCCGAGGAGGGCGCCAGCCTGATCGTCAACGGCGTCGAGGTCGCGCCGTACGTGCAGGCCGAGCTGGACCGCCGCTTCCCGGGGCGCTCCGAGCGCCGCGCCGAGGACCCCGACGGTCTCCGCGCCGCCTGGGCCGCCGTCGAAAAGGCCTGGTCCGCGGCCGGCGACCGCGCCGCGGGCCTGTCCGCCGGCGCCGTCGACGCGTCGGTCGACGGCGAGTGGTCGTTCGCCCAGACCCAGCGACACCTGGTGCACGCCACCGACCTCTGGATCGGCCGCGCCGTCCTCGGCCGGGACGACGTCCACCCGCTGGGCCTCAGCTACGCCGCCACCGACGAACGCCCGACCCCACCCCCGTACGCCGAGGTCCTCGAGGCCCGCGCCGGCCGGGTGGCCATGATCCGCGACCTGCTCGCCACGATCACCCCGGCCGAACTCGACACCCCGCGCACGAGCCCGAACAGCCCACGCACCGTGACCACCCGCTACTGCGTACACGTGATGCTCGGCGAGGAATGGGAACACCTCCGCTTCGCCACCCGCGACCTCGACACCCTCGCCGCCGGGTGAGGCGCACGCTCTGAGCGGAGGGCGTGGGATTCGAACCCACGATGACGGTCACCCGCCATACCGGTTTTCAAGACCAGCGCACTCGGCCGCTATGCGAGCCCTCCTGGCGGTTTCCGCCGAAGGTCGAGGATAGCGCAGGAGCGGTGGGGCGAAACGGAGTGCGGGGGCGGGGACCGGCCGGTACGGTGTGCGCAGCGGCGGGATCGTCGCGGGTACGGACGGAGGTGGGAGCAATGTCCAGATCGTTCGAGGACATGGCACACACCGTCCGGTCGGTGCGCTGACGCGACCGACCGGGCGGAGCGCCGGCTGAAGAAGCCGGTTGTCCCGTCGTTCCGTCATGCCCTCAGGAGTTCCCATGCGTTCGCTTCGCGCGGCCGTCGTTCCGGCCGAGCTCGGATCCGACTTCCGCAAGATCTTCCCGGCCGCGATCATCTCGAACCTCGGCGACGGCGCCATGCTCGCCGCCGGGCCGTTGCTGGTCGCCTCGATCACCACTCAGCCGGCGGCCGTCGGGGCCGCCGCGTTCGTCCAGCAGCTGCCGTGGCTGCTGTTCGCCTTGTTCAGCGGCGTCCTGGTGGACCGGCTCGACCGGCGCGTGATGATCGTTGCCGCTGACACCTTTCGCGCGCTGGTGCTGGCCGCGCTCGGTGCCGCCGTACTGTTCCGCACCGCGCCGCTTTGGACGGTGTACGCCGTCCTGTTCCTGCTGGGGACAGCGGAAACCCTTGCAGACAACGCATCCGGCGCACTGCTCGTCAGCGCCGTACCGAAGGAGCATCTAGGTCAGGCGAACGCGCGGCTGTTCGCCAGCGGCACGGTGCTCCAGCAGCTCGGTGGGCCGCCGCTGGGTGCGTTGCTGTTCGCTGCGGGCGCTGGGATCCCGCTGGTGTTCGATGCAGTCACCTTCGCGGCGGCCGCGGCTCTCGTAGCGCGTGTCGCTGTACGGCCGCCGCTGCCGGACCCTGCCGGGCGTGCAGCGCTGTGGGACGAAGTACGTGAGGGTGTCCGGTGGCTCTGGCAGCACGCCGGTGTGCGTACGTTGGCCCTGTCCATTTTGGTCATGAACATCACGTTCTGCGCCGCCTTTGCGACCTGGGTGCTGTTTGCGCGCGAGCGGCTCGGGTTGAGCGACACCCAGTTCGGGCTGCTCGTGTCGGTCGGCGCAGTGGGCGGTGTGCTCGGTATGCCGACGTACCACTTCCTGGAGCCCCGGGTTGGGTCGGTGACGCTGCTCCGGGTCGGGCTGGTCGTCGAGACGGCCATCCATCTCGTCCTGGCGCTGACCAGGAGCCCCTGGGTCGCCGGCGCGACCATGGCGGTGTTCGGTGTGCATGCGGTGGTCTGGGGCATCGTGTCGACCACAACGCGCCAGCTGGCCACGCCGGACAAACTGATGGGCCGAGTCAACAGCGTGTACTTGCTGGCCTCCGTGGGCGGTGCCGCGGTCGGCTCCGCGCTGGGCGGCGTACTGGCGCAGCGGTTCGGGCTGGCTGCTCCGTTCGCGATCGCGTTCGTGGCGATGGTGGTGATGACAGTGGTCGCGTGGCGTCCGTTGCGGCACGTTGCAGTGCGCCCGGTACCCGCTACGGAGTGAAATCGGCTGGAACGGGCTGGCAGGCGCTTGTTAGGGTGCGCGAGCCGCCGAGATGACCCGATGGGAGCGCTTCGCCATGCCCGCAGCCACGTCACTCGGCCTCCCGAACGTTCGCGGCCGGGTCCCGCTGCTGGCCGGTCTGGCGATCGACTCGTTCGGCGGCGGCTGCGCGGGCCCGCTGCTGCTCCTGTACTTCAACAAGGTCGCCGACATCCCGCTCGGCACGGCCGGTGTGATGCTGACCGTCGCGACGCTGTTCTCGATCGCGGCACCGGCCGCGGTCGGCGTGGTCGTCGACCGGGTCGGCCCGCGGAACATCGTCGTCGGCGCGCAGTTCGCCCAGGGGCTGGCGTTCACCGGCTTCTTCTTCGGACGGTCGATCTGGCTGCTGTTCCTGTGCTCGCTGGTGATGTCCACCGGGCAGCGGGTGTTCTGGTCGGCGATCTTCAGTCTGCTCGCGGACGTCGCGGACGAGGGCGAGCGGGACAAGTGGTTCGGGCTCGGCGGGATGATGCAGGCCGGCGGGGTGGCGATCGGTGCCCTGGCCGCCGGCTGGCTGCTGGCGATCGGTGGCAACGAGCCGTTCCTGATCGCGATGGCGGTGAACGCGGTCAGCTTCTACTTGGCCGGTCTGCTGCTCCTCCGCCTGCATCCGTCACACCACCAGCGTGCGGCGCAGGACAGCGGCCCTGCGCCGTTGCTGCGCAAGGACCGGACGTTCCTGGTGCTGATCGGCGCGAACACGCTGCTGGCGCTCTGCACGATGATGCTCGGCGTCGGGTTGCCGGTGTACGTCACCGAGGCGCTCACGGTGCCGAAGTGGCTGGTCGGCGTACTGATCGCGGCGACGGCGGTCGTGCTGGCGACCGGCCAGACGCTGGTAGTGCGCCACACCGAGGGCCGGCGTCGTACAGACGTCATGGTGGTTGCTGGGGTGACGTACGCGGCCTGGGCGTTGCTGATGGCGCTGCAGGTGCACATTCCGGGCGGATGGGTCGTACCGGTGCTGGTGCTGGCGACTGTCTGCTTCGCGTTCGCCGACGTACTGCATGCGGCGACCAATAACGCGCTGTCGGCGGCTATCTCGCCGGAGGTCGGGCGGGGGAAGTACCTGTCGTACTGGCAGTACTCGTTCACGTTCTCGAGCGTGCTGGCGCCGGGGTTCTTCGCGCAGTTGTTCGAGGTGCGTCACGAACTGCCGTGGGTGGCGCTCGCCGGGCTGGCGCTGGTGGCGAGCGTGACGATCTACGTGCTCGCGCGCGTCGCTCCGCGGCTGAGCGCCGAGCGCATCTGAGCGGGTTTTCCTGACCCGTCAGGATGCATTGCATCTGATCGAACACCTGTTCTAATGTTGGCTCAGTTCGCGGTTCTCCACCCGGATTGTCCGACGGACCGAGCCTCCCACCTCGACGTGGACGGCCCGGAGGACACCGCCGCCCGGGTTGTGAGGACCCGGGCAGTGGAGAGTCCGCACACCGGGTACACCTTGAGGAGGTCCAGGCTAGGAGAGGACACCGACAGATGTTGATGGAGCACCGCGGCCGGCGACCGGTCGTGCCCGACTCCGCGTATGTCGCACCATCGGCCGTGCTCTGCGGCGCCGTCGTCCTCGGCGAAGGCAGCAGAGTCCTGCACGGTGCCGTGCTGACGGCGGAGAACGGCGAGGTCCGGATCGGTAAGAACAGTGTGGTGATGGAGAACGCCTTGGTGCGCGGGCGGGCGGAGCATCCTGCAGTGGTCGGCGACGCGGTTCTGGTAGGTCCCCATGCACATGTCAACGGCGCCACGGTCGAGGACGAGGTCTTCATCGCCACGGGCGCCGCGTTGTTCCCCGGTTCCGTCGCCTGCGCGGGCGCGGAGCTCCGGATCAACAGCGTGCTGCACGTGAACTCGCGACTGGCAGCAGGCACGGTCCTCCCGATCGGCTGGATCGCGGCCGGCGACCCGGCGCAGCTCTTCTCCCCGGAACGGCACGAGGAGCTGTGGCAGGTCCAACGCGAGCTGGACTTCCCCGGCACGGTGTACGGCGTTCCGCGCGGTACGTCGATGCGCGAGATCATGGCGCGCCAGTCGGAGTACTACGGGGTGCATGTCACGGATCGTGAGGTGGGTCCGAGCTGAGCTGATCGAGCCGGAACCGGCGAAGCTGTGCGGGAGAGGAACCCGCACAGGTCAGACGGGCGTCGACGGTGTCGAGGTGTGCTGACACGTCGACGGCGAGCGTGCCGTTGGTGGATGCGAGGAGGATCCGCCAGCGGTCGGTGGACAGCTGTTCGACGACCCGCGGAAGAAGGTTGCTGACGGCAAGCGATTGACCGGCGGCGCGAGCGAAGTGCTGCGCGGCCTGCACGGGCGGGACGAACGTACCGGACCCACGGAGGAGATCCGGTACGACGACACCCCGGTCGTACTGCGCCGCGAGCTCGACGGCACGTGTCGGCGGGACGCGTCCGTAGAACAGGCTGTGCGGCAACAGGACCACGTTCGCCGCGAATCGGTCCCCGCCGATGTGGCTGCACTCCCACGTCCGCTCGGGATACGCCGCCGACAACGCAGCCGCGATCGGACGCCCCCACACGGCACAGCACGGGTCGTGCCGACCATGCGTGCAAACGAGATACACCGGCTCATCACTCGGCACGCCCGGATCCTTGCCGTCCAGGACGTCCAGCAGGTGTTCGTCCGACGGTAGGTCACCCCATCGAACGCCTTCCCGCCCCGGCCGGCAGTCCACCAGGCCCCATCGCCGCGGACGCGTCCGATCCACCCGTCCGTACCGTCGGATCACCACCGGCCGGATCCCCAGCTCCGCGCAGCGCCGCGCCACCGTCTGCCCGGTGGCGCCGAGTGCGGCGAGAGCCTGCCGCGCCCACGGCAGACGGGATTCGACGAGGAGCCATCGCTCGGCGGGCGGAGCACTCGCGGGCAGGGGATCCTGGCGGAGGCCGGATTGCGCTGCGCAGCCGGTCTCCGGGCGATATCGGGCTGGAACGTCGTCCACTATCGGCGGTCGGTCACCAGCACAGCTTCGGTGAGCAGGCGGCGGACGAGCACCAGTTGGTCGGATTCGTCCAGCGCCGGCAGCTCGCCGACCTTGCAGTCGGCGCCGGAGATCAGGTGCTCGACGGCCGCGGCCGTGCTCGGCGGGAACGTGATCGTTCGGTCCGGGAGCTGCAGGACGAGCGGGTCGCCGGGGACCAGGCGGCAGCGGAGGCCCGGACGCAGGCGCACCGTCGTACCCACCGCCAGCGAGGCGATCGCGGCGGCGTGAGCGAGGGGTGCGAGCGGTGCGGGGCGGTTGCTCGACCAGGTACGGCGACGCAGGCGCTCGGCCAGTGCGTCGGGTGTCGCGAGACGGATCTCTTGCGTGAAGAGGTCGACGACCTCGGGCAGTACCTGCGCTAGCTGCTCCGGATCACCAGGGTCGAAGCCGAGCGGTAGCGCCGTACGGAGCGCCGCCTGGTCCGCTGCCAGCGCGGCCAGCTCTTGTACCAGCAGGTAGCGCGTCATCGTGTGCAGGCCGACTGTCAGGTGAGCGCTGACACCGCCTAGCGCTTTAGCCGAGTGCAGAAACCCACGCGGTACGTAGAGCGAGTCACCGGGACGCAGTACCTCGTCGATCACGGGAGCGGTGTCACGCGCAGCCCTCTCGACAGCCCGGGCGTGATCCGTCCATGGCTGATTGCGGAGCGGGTCCACGTGCACAGGCTCGTGGACGGTCCAGTGTTTCTCGCCGGCGACCTGCAGGACGAACACATCGTGTACGTCGTAGTGCGCCGAGAAGCCCTGCGACTCTGCAGGAGTGACGTAGGCGTTGATCTGCACCGGATGACCGGCGTCGGCGGCCAGCTGCGTCGAGAAGTCGACCAACGCCGGCCAGGTGCGGTGCAACGCCTGCAGTACGACGGTGTGGCCGCCGGCGAACAGCGCAGCGACCTTGTCGTCGCGGACCTGGTCGGCGATCTCCGCTCCGGCGCCGGCCGGTCCGGTGAACTGGTTGTCACCGACGACCGAGCCGTTCTTGGCGATCCGGATGAACGGCGTCCGGAGGCCTCGGCGGGACAGCAGTTCGTCGACCGCGTCGAGGCTGAACAGGTCGTCGTACGGCGCCGGGAGGTCGGGGCCGTGCGAGAGCAGCGCCCGGGAACCCCAGTAGGACGTGGCGAACTCGTCGAGGTCGCCGGCTACACAGCGCCGGAGTGCCGGGCGATCGTCCCGCAACGGCCCGGCCTCCGGCACCGTACTCACCAGTTTCCGGAGTTCCCGCCGGCGCCGCCGTCCGCGCCACCGTCAGCACCGTTGTCGGATCCACCAGAACCCGAGCCGCCGCCGGACCCTTCGCCGTAGCCGCCACCTTCGCCGCCACGCTCGCCCCGCGAGTCACCGCCGCGCGAGTCGTTGTCACCGCGCGAGTCGTCGTCACCACCGGAGCCGTAGCCACCGCCGCCGCCACCCGAGCCCGAGTCGCCGCCGCCGTAACCGCCGCCACCGCCCGAGCCGGAATCGCCGCCCTCGCCGTAGCCGCCACCACCGCCGGAGCCGGAGTCACCGCCGGAGCCGGAGTCACCGCCGCCGCCGTAGCCGCCCGCGCCGCCGTCGGCGCCGCCGTCCTGGCCGCCTTGCGAAGCTCCGCCGTCAGCAGGCCCTTCCCCGGACCCGCCACCGGAACCGCCGCCGTACCCGCCGCCCGACGAGGCCGACTCGCCGGATCCTTGGCCGTACCCACCTTCCGAACGTTCGCCGCCGTCGTTCGAGCCGCCGTACCCGCCCTGGTTGTCGCCTCCGGAGGAGGAGGTGTTCATGTCGTCGTCACTGAGACCCATGGTGTTGCTCCCTTCGCGAACGGCCAGAAAGTTGCCCAGACCTACCAAACGGGCACCTGGCCATCTTGTGCGCAAAGTGGACCTCAGCTAAACCCCCCGCTGCGTTACAGCGGCAACTCGATTGTCACCGCAGCAGATCCGACAGCACCTTCACAAATCCGTCGGTGACATCCTCCGGCCGGACCGCGATCCGCAACCAGTCCGGCCCCAACCCCGGGAACGTGCCCCCTCGCCGCACCGCAAACCCCTGTGCACGCAGGGATTCCCGCACTTCCACCGCCCCCGGCACGTGCACGAGAACGAACGGCGCCCGCGGTACGCCGTACACCGAAACGCCAGGAACCGTACCGAGACTGTCAACCAGATGGACACGTTGCCGCTCGACGTCCAGCGCCGACCGCGCCGCCTCGGCCACGGAACGCTCGTTGCTGCAGGCAATCGCCGCCGCAAGTGCAGGAGTGGACACCGGCCAGTGCGGCTGGACCGCCGCGAGCTGCTCGATCAGGCTCGCGTGCGCGAGGACGTACCCGATCCGCAACCCGGCCAGCCCCCACGTCTTGGTCAGGCTCCGGATCACCACCAGCCCCGGGATCGACGCCCCGGCGAGCGACTCGGTCTCCCCGGGTACGGCATCCATGAACGCCTCGTCGACCACCAGGATCCGGTCGGGCCGCGCGAGTTCGCGCAGGTCGTCGGCGCGATGCAGGACCGAGGTCGGGTTGGTCGGATTGCCGATGACCACCAGATCGGCGTCCGGCGGGACCGCGGCCGGATCCAGTACGAACCCGTTCTCGGGCCGCAGTACCACTCGATCAACCAGGTGCCCGGCCGACCGAAGCGCCGCCTCCGGCTCGGTGAACTGGGGGTGTACGACGACCGGGTGCCGCGGCCGGAACGCCCGCGCGATCAGCACGAACGCCTCCGCCGCACCCGCGGTCAGGAGTACCCGATCCGGCCCGACCCCGTGCCGCCCGGCCACCGCGGCCGTCGCCGCCGCGGGTCGTGGGTACGCCGCCAGGTCCGTCAGGCTCGCGGTGATCGCGCCGAGCAGCCAGGGCGGCGGCGTACCCACACGGACGTTGACGGCGAGGTCGACCAGCCCCTCGCCGACCTCGAGATCGCCGTGATGTTCCAGATCAAACCCGTCGAACACGCTCAGGAGGCTAACGCGTCAGCGGGTTTTCGGGACCAGGCGGTCCGCGCACTGGTCAACGGGGCGTGACGGAGTACCTGCGGTTCTGCAGGGACGGGTTGCGCCTGCGTACGTCGGACAGGCGCTCGGGCGTGATCTCGGCGTACGTGTGGCCGTCTGCCTCACCTACGGACGCCAGGGCGATGCCTTGCGGGTCTACGACCTGGCTGAGGCCGCAGTACTTCTTACCGTTCTGGGCGGCGGCTGCGACGTAGCAAGTGTTCTCTATCGCGCGTGCCGTGAGCAGGGTGGTCCAGTGGTGCTCCTTGAGCGGCCCACGGACCCAGGCCGCCGGTACGACGAGCACCTCGGCGCCGGCGTCTACCAGGGCACGGGAAAGCTCCGGGAAGCGCAGGTCGTAGCAGGTCATGAGTCCCAGCCGGTGATCGCCGACCTGGATCACCACCGGCGCTACGTCGCCTGCAGTCAGCTGGTCAGACTCCTTGTAGCCGAAGGCGTCGTACAGGTGGATCTTGCGGTAGGCACCCAGCAGTACGCCGTCGGCGCCGACCGCGAGCAGGGTGTTGTACGGGCGGTGCTGGTCGCAGCTGAGCTCGAACATGCCGGCCACGATCGCCACGTTGTGCTCGACCGCCGCCTTCCGAAGGGTCTCGACGAACTCCCCGTCCAGCGACTCGGCAGCCTCCGCCACCGACTCTCCCTCGACGGCGAAGTCCGACATCATCGCTTCCGGGAGTACGACGAGGTCCGGCCGGCCCTGCGCCGCCTCCGCGACCAGGCGGGTGACCAGGTCCCGGTTGGCGGCCTTGTCGTAGCTGCTGGCGGTCTGCACCACGGCGATCCTCATCTCTCCATGGTGCCGCACAAGTCAGGGCTTGAACCTCCCGCGGCGTCAGGACCTACCGTCGAACGCATGGACACCGAGGACAGGACCTGGCGGGTCGGTGAACTCGCTGACGCCACCGGGCTCAGCGTCCGGACCCTGCACCACTACGACGACATCGGCCTGCTGCGGCCCGGGTGGCGGAGCCCATCCGGGCGCCGGCAGTACGACGCCGCCGACGTACGGCGGCTGCACCGGATCGTCGCGCTCCGCGGGTTCGGGTTGTCGCTGGCGGAGATCGGGCGAGTGCTCGACGGCGAGCTGACGGATCCGCGCGCGCTGATCCGGACCCAGCTCGAGGTGGTCGAGGAACAGCTCGCGGCGGCGACGCGCGTCCGGGAGAAGTTGCTCGGTGTCCTGGACGGGCTCGACCGCGTCGGCGAGCCGTCCGCCCGAACACTCATCGAACTCATCGAGGTGACGACAGTGATGAACCGGACTTTGACCCACGAGGAATTCCAGACGATGACGGAGAACCGGAGGCGACTGGCTGAGAGCCTGACCGAGGAGGAACGCGAGGCGATGAACGCACGACGGCAGCAGGCGATGGAGGCGCTGACACCGGAGGAACGCGAACGCATGCAGCAGGCACGCCAAGCCCTGATTCCGCAGGACTGATCAAAGAAGCGGTGGGAGACTGCGGGGGTGGACTTTGATGCGGTGGTGTTGGCCGGGGGTGGGTCTACGCGGTTCGGCGGGGTGGACAAGGCGATGCTCGTGCTGGACGGGGTGTCGTTGCTGGATCGCGTGCTGACGGCCACGGCGGGGGCTGCGTCCACCGTCGTGGTCGGGCCGAGGCGTACGGCATGCCGGGAGGTGGCCTGGACGGTGGAGGATCCACCGGCGGGCGGGCCGGTGGCGGGGTTGGCTGCGGGGCTGGCTCATGGGGTGGCGCCGGTGGTTGTGGTGGTCAGCTGTGACCTGCCGTGGATCACCGCGGACGACGTCGCCCGGCTGGTCGACGGGCTCGGCGGGCACGACGGGCTCGGCGGGCACGACGGGTTCGGCGGGCACGACGGGTTCGGCCTGCGCGACACCTCCGGCCAGGAGCAGCAGCTCGCCACGGCGTACCGGCGTACCGCCTTGGCTTCCGCGATCGCGCAGGTCGGCGACCCGCGGGACAAGTCGGTACGCCGTACGCTCGCCGCCCTCGACCTCACCTGGACCGAGCCGTCCCGCGCGGGCGACGACGTCGACACCTGGGCCGACCTGGACGACTGAAAACCGCTGGACGGCGCCCCTAGGTTCGACACCATGGACGTCGCACAGTTGGTCGAGGACGCGCTGAAAACCAAGGCCGGCCCGGTCACCGAACGCACCGGCGGTCAGCTCAGCACCGTGTACGAGGTGCAGACCGCGGACGCCCCGGTGATCGTGAAGGTCTACGCGCCGGAGTGGCGCTGGAAGCAGGCCAAGGAAGTCCATGTGTACGGCATGCTCGAACCCGAGGTCGGCGGCCAGGTCCCGAAGGTGCTGCACGTCGGCGACGGCGTCACGATCCTCAGCAAGCTCGACGGCATACCGCTCTCGCAGGCAGCCCCGGCCGACTGGCGTACGACGTACCGACAGCTGGGCGAGCTGCTCCGGAAGATCCACCGCATCGGGCAACCGGAGTACGGCTATCTCACCGATCAGATCCTCGACCCACTGCCGGACAACGACCAGTACATGCGCCGCCAGTTCACCAAGAAGCTGCGCGAATTCGCGGAGCTCGGCGGCGACCGCGACCTGCACGCGAAGATCGCGGAGCACGTCGACCGCCACCAGCACCTGTTCGCGGAGAACACGGCCGCCGTCCTGTGCCACAACGACTTCCACGAAGGCAACATCCTCGTGGATCCGGTGACCTGGCAGGTCAGCGGCTTCATCGACGTGGAGAACGCGATCGCCGCCGACCCGCTCGTCGACCTCGCGAAGACGATCCAGTACTCCGCACACGACAACGCCGACAAACTCGCCGGCCTGTACGACGGGTACGGCGCCGTACCGCAGGACCGGATCGACCTCTATCGGCTCTACCACTCGCTCGAACTCTGGGACTGGTTCAAGTCGATCGGCGAAACCACTTACCTGGACAGCATCGCGCGGGACATGGAAAGGCTCGTCAAGTAGGTTGAGCAGCATGCGAGCTGTCGTGTGTGAAGGGACCGGCGGGATCGACGTCCTCGGGATCGGCGAGATCCCGGACCCGGAACCGGCTGTCGACGAGGTCGTCATCGACGTCGTCGCGGCCGGCGTGAACCGGGCCGATCTGATGCAGCGCCAGGGTTTCTACCCGCCGCCGCCCGGTGCGCCGGGCACGATCGGGCTCGAGGTGTCCGGCCGGATCGCGGCGGTCGGTGCCGAGGTCGAGGGCTGGTCGGTCGGTGACGAGTGCTGCGCGCTGCTGGCCGGCGGCGGGTACGCCGAGAAGGTCGTCGTCCCCGCCCCGCAAGTGATGCCGGTGCCGGACGGGCTCGACCTGGTCAGCGCGGCCGCATTGCCCGAGGTCGTGGCGACGGTCTGGTCCAACGTGTTCATGACCGCGCACCTGAAGGCCGGCGAGACGCTGCTCGTGCACGGAGGCTCGTCCGGGATCGGGTCGATGGCGATCCAGCTCGGCGTCGCGCACGGCGCCCGGGTGCTGACGACGGTCGGCAGCGCCGAGAAGATGGCGTTCTGTACCCGGCTCGGCGCGGACGTCGCGATCAACTACAAGGAAGCCGAGTGGGCGTCCGTGGTCGCGGAGGCCACCAAGGGCGCCGGGGCGGACGTGATCCTCGACATCATGGGCGCGAAGTACCTGACCGACAACGTGAAGACGCTCGCGTTCGACGGGCGGCTGGTGGTGATCGGGATGCAGGGCGGCGCCAAGGGCGAACTGGACCTCGGCCGGCTGCTCAGCAAGCGCGGCTCGGTGATCGCGACCGGGCTGCGGTTCCGCTCGGTCGAGGACAAGGGTCGAATCCTCGCCGAGGTCGTCGGCCACGTCTGGCCGCTGATCGCCGAGAAGAAGGTCCGCCCGGTCGTGCACTCGACGTTCCCCCTCGCCGAGGTCGCCAAGGCACACGAGACGCTGGAACAGTCCACCCAACTGGGCAAGGTCCTCCTCACGATCTGAGGCGGACCTGCGGATCATGGTGCCGTCGGCAGGTGCGCCGCGACCCATTCGGGGTCAGGTTCGACCAGCTGGATCACGTCGATCCAGGTGCCGGCCGGGTCGCGGACGAAGAAGTGGCGTTGGCCGAAGGGCTCGGTGACCGGTTCGCCTTCGAGGTGTACGCCGCCTTCGCGGAGGGCGGCCGCGACCTTGTCGGCGTCGTCGACGATGAAGCCGAAGACGTTCGTGCTCTCGGTCAGCGCGGACACGGCTGCCGGGACCGTCGGATGGCCGCGCTCGCAGATCGCCAGCTCCCAGTCGGCCGTCCCGCGGCGCACGGTGATGAACCAGCCGAGATCGATCCCGACCTGCAGGTCGAGGTACTGCGTGTAGAAGGCGGCGACGTCCGACGGCCGGTCGGTGACCACGGTCGCGCCGAAGACTGCGGGTTGCATACATTCTCCTAAATACTACAGCTGTTGTTGTTGTGCACGACAGTTGTAGTGGAACTCCTGCTAACCTGTCAACATGCCCCGCAACCCGGAACGCCGTACCCAGCTCGCCGACGCCGGCCTCGACGTACTCGCCGCCCAGGGCGCCCGCGGCCTGACCCACCGTGCGGTCGACGCCGCCGCCGGACTCCCGGCCGGTACGGCGTCCAACTACTTCAAGTCCCGCGACGCCCTGCTCGGCGCCCTCGGCGAGCGGATCTTCGAACGCCTCGCCCCGGACGAAGCCGTCCTCGAACCGCTGGCGAACCGCGAACCCGGGATCGACCTCTCGATCGACTACGTGCACTACATCGTCGAGCGCCTGCTCGCGCGCCCTGAGCTCACGCTCGCCCTGTTCGAGCTCCGCCTCGAAGCGGCCCGCCGGCCGGGACTGCGCGAGATCCTGTCCCGCACGCTCCGCCAGGGGTTCGACGCCGACGTCGCCTTCAACGCGCACGCCGGCCTCCCGGGCGGCGCCGAGGAGATCCGGTTGCTGCACTTCGCGATCGACGGCCTGATGCTCGACCTGCTGACACCGGGCACCGGCCGCCCGTACGACGTGCACGCGATCACCGAGCGCCTGGTCCGCCGATTGCACCAGGAGGATTGACGACTCGCATACCCGGTATGCATACTCGGTATCCATGTCGATCAAGCATGGATTGCTGGCGCTGCTCCAGGACGAGCCGAAGTACGGCTATCAGCTCCGCGGCGAGTTCGAAGCCGCCACCGGGGCGACCTGGCCGCTGAACATCGGGCAGGTCTACACCACGCTCACCCGCCTGGAGCGTGACGGGCTCGTCCGGGCCGCGTCCACCGAGGGCGACGGACGGTCGATGTACGAGATCACCGACGCCGGCCGGACCGAGCTCGCGAAGTGGTTCGCGACGCCCGTCACCCGGGAGTCAAGGCCGCGCGACGAGCTCGCGATCAAACTCGCGCTCGCCCTCGCGGTCCCGGGCGTGGACGTCCGCGCCGTGGTCCAGCGGCAGCGGATGTCGACGATGCAGTCCCTGCAGGAGCTGACCCGGCTGAAGCGGAACAGCACCGAGGCCGAGATCTCCTGGCAGCTCGTGATCGAGTCGATGATCTTCGGCGCCGAGGCCGAGATCCGCTGGCTCGACCACTGCGAGGCGATGCTGTTACGGCACCGCGGTGCGCCGCGCGCCGTGCCGCAGAAGTACGACGCGCCGGACGAGCAGGAGGCCCGCTCGTGATCCTCGACATCCGCAACCTGACCAGGACGCACGGCGCGGGCGAGCAGGCCGTGCACGCCTTGCGGGGCGTGGATCTGGGCGTCGCCGCCGGCGAACTGGTCGCCGTGATGGGCCCGTCTGGCTCCGGCAAGTCGACGTTGCTGACCTGCGCCGGCGGACTCGACCGGCCGACCGCCGGCGAAGTACTTGTCGACGGCAACGACCTCGCGACCCTCGGAACGAACGCCGTGGCCGCGCTCCGCCGGCGCCGGATCGGCTACGTGTTCCAGGACTTCAACCTGATCCCGGCACTGACCGCCGCCGAGAACGTCGCACTTCCGCTCGAACTGGACGGCACCCGCACCCGCAGCGCCCGCAAGTACGCGATCACCGCCCTCCAGGAGGTCGGCATCGACGAACTCGCGGACCGCTTCCCCGACGACATGTCCGGCGGCCAACGGCAACGCGTCGCGATCGCCCGCGCGATCGTCGGCGAACGCCGCCTCCTGCTCGCGGACGAGCCGACCGGCGCCCTCGACTCGGACACCGGCGAGGCCGTACTGCGCCTGCTCCGCGACCGCTGCGACCAGCACGGCATCGGCGGCGTCCTCGTCACCCACGACGCCCGCCACGCCGCCTGGGCGGACCGCGTCGTCTACCTCCGCGACGGCGTCCTCGTCGGCCAGGCAGGCCCACTCCTCGACGCGGACGCGCTGCTGCAGGAGAGCAACTGATGGGGCAGTGGGGCCCGCCGCTGCGGATCGCCCGGCGGACGGCACGAAGATCGCTCGGCCGCACGCTGCTCGTCGCCGCGTTGATCGGTCTGCCGGTGATGGCCGCGACCTGGCTGGGCATCGTGCTGAAGAGCGCGGATCCGAGCGGGGAAACGCTCGCGAACCACACGATCGGCCGCGCGGACGCGCGCCTCGACGTCACGCAGTACGACAAGGTCGACGTCACCCAAGGGCAGGAGCTGTACGGCCAACCGCCGCCGTCCACCGGACACGAGAAGCCCGTCCGGACCCCGGGGACCTTCGACCCGCTGCCGCTGCTGCCGCCCGGGAGCACGATCGCTCGGCAACTCGTCGACGCCGGGATGATCCAACTGCGGACACCGGACTCGCGGACCGCCGCCACGCTGGTCGTCGGCGACGGCGCGAGCCCGCTGACCATCGGGACCGTCAAGCTCGACAAGGGCCGCATGCCCGCGAAGGCCGACGAGGTCGCGATCTCGCCGTCGCTCGCCGCGAAACTCGGGTCGAGCGACACCGTGACCAGCGCGGACGGTACGAAGTACACCGTCGTCGGCATCGCCCGGATGCTCAGCACCCAGAGCACGCCGACCGTCTTCGGTACGCCGGACACCGCGCTGACCGAGCCCGATCCGACCCGCACCGTCCAGTACCTGGTCGATCTCCCGGACTCCGCGGACGCCGATCAGCTGAACGCGAAGCTCGTCGACCAGGGCCTGTTCCTCTTGCCACGAGCAACGATCGTCGACCCGCCGCCGTCCCCGTTCGGCACCCCCGGGTCGCCCGCGGGACCGTACGCCGCGATGGCGCTGGTGCTCGGCTTCGGGATCCTGGAGATCGTGCTGCTCGCCGGGACCGCGTTCGCGGTCGGCGCCCGCCGGCAGACCCGCGAGCTCGGCCTGGTGCTGGCCGCCGGGGGTACGCCGGGCGACGTCCGGCGGATCGTCGTGATGCAGGGCCTGTTCGCCGGGCTGGTCGGGGTGCTCGGCGGACTCGTGATCGCCGCGGTCGCGGTGTTCAGCGTGAAGCCGGTCTGGGAGACGATGACCGACTCGGTGATCACCGCGTGGCAGATCCCGTGGGGGATGCTCGTCGCGATCGCGCTGCTCGGGATCGGCGCCGGGATCGCCGCGGCCGTCGTACCGGCGATCAGCGCCGGGCGGCAGGCGCCGGTGGCGGCGCTGGCCGGGAAGTTCGCCGTGAACGCGAAGGCGGCACGCATCCGGATCGTCACCGTCGTCCTGCTGGTCGTCGGTCTGGTCTGCGTGTTCGCGGGCAGCGCCCAGCTCGGCGCGACGCTGAAGTCGGCGCGGAACACGTCGCTCGGCAGCCAGGCGACCGCGACGCCGAACGGCCCGATCGCGCTCGTACTGCTCGGGATCACGGCCACGATCGTCGCGCTGGTGTGGATGCTGCCGAGCCTGGTCGCGAAGGCGGCCGGGCTGGCTCGGATTCTGCCGTTGAGCGGCCGAATGGCGCTCCGCGACGCGTCCCGGCACCGGCACCGGACAGGCCCGGCGACGGCGGCGATCATGATGGCGGTCGCCGGTACCGCGGCGGTCGCGTTCGCCGCGGCCAACTCGATCGCGGCGGACGCGGCGAACTACGTTGCCGCCAGCAAGCACGGCAACGCCGTACTGCGTTTTGATCAAGGCGTTCCCGGTGCGCTGACGTATCGGCCGGAGCTGATCAGCGACCTGGACGGGATCCTGCCGGTGCGGCAGCAGTACGAGCTCGGCGACGTCCTGTTGCCGAACGCAAAGGCCAACCAGTACGGCTACACGCCGGTCCTCGCGGTCGCGACGCCGGAGAACTTCGAGGGGTCCGACAGCTTCTCGCTGCTGACGGCCGATCCGGCATTCGTCGCGCAGTTCGGCGCGTACGGCGAGCAGGCCGCGGCCGCGCTGCGGGACGGCAAGGTCGTCGTACCGGGCGTGCCGTTGAAGGCCGGGCAGAAGGTTGGCATGCACAACGATGACGACAACAAGATGCTCCGGGACCTCGACGCGGTGTCGTTCGGTACGCCGCCCGCGGTCCAGTTCCTCCGCGACACCGCGCTGATCAGCCCGGACGCGGCCCGGCAGCTGGGCACGATCCGGGTGTCCGAGGTGCACTTCGAGCTGTCCGGCGACCCGTCGAAGGACCAGCTCGCCGCGGTCAGCCGGCTGCTCGGCGCGGACGACGGGCTCACGGTGGAGAAGGGGTACCAGAACCCGGGCCGGCTGTTCCTGATCGGGATCCTGCTCGCAGCCACCGTGGTGACGCTGCTCGGCGTCGCGATCTCGGTCTCGTTGTCCGCCGCCGAGGGCCGGGCCGATCTCGCGACGCTGGCGGCGATCGGCGCCCCACCGCGGCGCCGGCGATCGCTCGCGGCGGCCCAGGCGTGGGTGCTCGGTCAGCTGGGGTGCGTGCTGGGCGTGGGGGTCGGCGCGCTGTACGGCTACACCGCGCACGCCGCGTTCGGGTCGCCGCGCTTCACGGTCCCGTGGGCGGAGCTGGCCGGGATCGTGGTCGTCGTACCGCTGTTCGCCGGTCTGCTCGCGTGGCTGCTCACGCGGTCGCGGCTACCGATGGTCAGCCGTATCAATTAGCGCGACCTCGGGGTACGCGACGGGGTACGGGGGTGTGCTGGTGATGCGCCATTGGCCGCAGGCGCAGCGTTGGTACACCACCAGGCCTTCGCTGACCTGGTGGCTGGAGACCGCGCTCCAGCGGTGGCGGTGGACTTCTGTCATGGATCCATCGTGATGTAATGGCATTATGCATCTCAACCCTTACGGCGCCGACGCGGTGCTGCTCGCGGTGAACCTGGTCACCCGGCCGGCGAGTACGCCGCGGGAGCTGGCCGGGCGCTGCGAGGAGAGCGGTGTCGAGAGCCGGCTGGTCCGCGAGCGGCAGGTGACCGCCGCGGACCTGGCCGCCGTACGGACGGCGCTCGACGAGTGGCTGCAGGTCGTGGACGCCGCGGACGAGCAGAGCCGGGTGGATCTGGTGAACGCGATGCTCGCGAAGTACACCGAGCATCCGCGGCTCACCAACCACGCCGGCGACGGCTGGCACATGCACTACCGGCCGGACCACGTCCCCGTCGGACGGCTGGTCGCGACACTGATCAGCACCGGTACGGCGCTGCACCTCGCGGGCCGTGGCATCACCCGCCTCGGCCGCTGCGCAACGGACGGCTGCGACACCGTGTACGCCGACCTCTCCCGCACCGGCCGCCAGCGCTACTGCAGCCCCGCCTGCGCCAACCGCGACGCCGTACGCCGCCACCGCGCCCGCGTATCAGACGCCTAGGATGGGGAGATGAGCGAGAGCAGCAGCGAGGGCCAGGAAGTTCCGATGGCCGGGGCGCGGACCGAAGACGGCAAGGTGCTGATCGTCGGGCCGGACGGCATGGCCGTCGAGGGACCGCCGCGCTCCGACAAGGACGACGACGAGCACGACGACGAACCGCGTTCGGTGACCGAGCTGGTCGAACAGCCGGCCAAGGTGATGCGGGTCGCCAACATGATCCGGCAGCTGCTGGAAGAGGTGAAGTCGGCGCCGCTCGACGAAGCCTCCCGGGCGCGGCTGCGGTCGATCCACGAGGCGTCGATCAAGGAACTGGAGAGCGGTCTGGCGCCGGAGCTGGTCGAGGAGCTGGAACGGCTCAGCCTCGACTTCACCGACGACAGCACGCCCACCGACGCCGAGCTGCGGATCGCGCAGGCCCAGCTGGTGGGCTGGCTCGAGGGCCTGTTCCACGGCATTCAGACGGCGCTGTTCGCGCAGCAGATGGCCGCACGGCAGCAGCTGGAGCAGATGCGCCGGGCCCTCCCCGGCGGTCATCAGCTGCCCCCGGACGGACAGTTCCCCGACGCGCCCCAGGCCACCGACGGCCCGGGCAGCGGCGGGATGTACTTGTAGAACCCTCTTAGTTCACAGGCTGGAAGAACTCCTCGAGGACGGCGGCGACGCCGTCCTCGTCGTTTGCGGGGGCGGTCCGGTCCACCACCGCGAGTACGTCGGGATGCGCGTTCGCGACGCCGTACGACGTACCGGCCCAGGCGAGCATCGGCAGATCGTTGACCGAGTCACCGAAGGCGATCGTCTCAGCAGCCGAGATCCCTTGTGTGGCGGCGAAATCGGCGAGCATCGCGGCCTTCGAGACCCCGGTCGCGGAAATCTCCACCAAACCGTGACCTCCGCTGTGGCTCGCGGTCACTCGTTGGCCGACCAACGGATTCACCAGCGCGAGCAGGTCGTCGGAGTGCAGACTCGGATGCCGCACCAACAGTTTCGCGGCCGGCTCCGCGAGCAGTTCCTCGACGCTCGCGACCAACGTGTCGACGGGTTTCGGCCAGCGGTTCAGGTAGACCGGTTCCTGTCCGTAGCGGTTCGGTCGCTCGATGGCGAACTGTACGTCCGGGATCGCCGCCCGGATCGCCTGCGCGACCTCGAGCCCGACGGCCGGATCGATCAGCCGGGTGCGGATCGCCTTACGGTGCAGGACGTCGTACAGAATGGCGCCGTTGGCAACAATCGCGACACCGTGCGCACCGACCAGGTACGACAGGTCGTGCAGCCAGCGAGGTGGCCGGGCGGTGACCATCACGAAAACACTTCCGGCGGCCTGGGCCGCGAGCACCGCGGCGCGGGTGCGTTCGGACACCGTTCCGTCACTGCGGACGAGCGTTCCGTCGAGATCGGTGGCTATCAGGCGGGGTTGATGCGAAGCCGTCACGGGTTCACCGTATCGCCGGACGACCCTGTCCCGCATTACCCTTCCGAGTACGGTGTGCGCAAGCGGTCGGGGCCTGGATTGAGGCCTTTTTGACTTATCTGATTGAGCTTTTGACAACGTCATCAGACCGTTACGGCAGGATGCTGCAAAGGCAGCAAGTTCCCCTGCATCGCACGGTTGGCGCATGATTTCATGCGGAGGTCTGGCGGGGAACCGGGGGCTGTTCGGCCGCGTCGTATGCGTGTTCTGGATCAGCGCGACTGATGCCGCCCCACCTCCGGAAGCACACACAAACGTCGAAGAACTGTTGCGGAATTGGCTGCAACCAAAACCGCAGTAGTGGCGTCAAGAGTTATGGATCGGTGCGTCCCACGCCCGGGACGACACGGTGGGCCGGCAACAAAGTGCGGGTCCACCAGCTAGTGGAGCCGTGCGAACGAACGACGTTCACCGTTCGTTCACTCGGGTCCTGATACTTGGGGAGCCTTGATGACCGTCAACAGCGCCAACCTAACGGGGCCGGGGGGCAGTAGCTCTCGAGCGGCTGTCGACACATCTTCCACCAGGGAAGGGGCAATGACCGGCTGTATTGCCCGTTCGGATGTCTTTCAGCATCGCCTGATGGAAGAGCCGCCGCCTGCATCTGCCACCCGACGTACCCGCGAGCGCTACGAACAGCTCGTGCGCGAAGCAAAGGCGCTGTGCGCCTCCTGCCCGCTCTTCACCGACTGCCTGTACAGCGCGGTCGCGGAGCACGACGTGAGCGGTTTCGTCGCCGGAACCACTGCTGCACAACGGCGTTCGATCCGGAACCTGCTCGACGTCGAGGTGCAGGCCGACGACTTCGACCAGCTTGCCGGCGCGCGGGGGACGCGCCGGCCGGTGAGCCACGAAGAAGTCCTGCGGCTGCGCACCCAGTACCCGAACGACAGCCTCGAGTCGCTGGCCATGCGCCTCGGCTGCTCGCTGTCGACGGTCAAGCGGCACCTGCGGCGTGCGCGCCGCGGCCAGAGCCCGGCAGCGAAGACCCCGCGGCCCCGGCCGCAGGTCAGCGCCGTGCTGGACGCGTTCGACACGGTCGTCGAGCAGCACCAGCAGCGCCGGACGGGCAGTACACGCGTCGCCTGAGCCGATATTCGGCCCGCCAGCGGACTATCGGTTCAAAGGCCCGGAAATCCTGTGCACACAGGGTTTCCGGGCCTTTACTTGTCAGCTGTCAAGATTTCGGCGCTGACCGAAAGGACTTGACTCAGAACCAGCGGTTGAGTATGGCCGCGACGCCGTCGTCCTGCACCGACTTCGTGACCTCGTCGGCGGCTGCCTTGACCTCTTCGGGGGCGGAACCCATCGCGACGCCGAGACCGGCGTACGTGAGCATCTCGATGTCGTTGCGGCCGTCACCGATCGCCAGCAGGCCGGACGGATCCAGGTCGAGCTGCGCGAGCGCCACCTTCAGGCCGGTCGACTTGTCCACGCCTTCCGGTGCGATGTCCAGCCAGGCGGTCCAGCCGACGAAGTAGCTCACCCCGTGCAGGCCGAGGCGTTCCGCCAGTTGGACAAAGTCGTTCTCGGACTGCTCCGGGTCGCGGATGATCAACCGGGTCACGGGTTGCGGCGCGAGCTCGTCGTCGCCGACCACGCGGATCTTCGCGTTCGCCCCGAGGTCGCCGTCCGGGAACGGCGCGGTGACCAGGTAGCTGCCGTCGCTGTCCTCGACCGCCATCCGCGCGTTCGGCGCGTACCTGCGCACCGACGCGATCACCGTCGACGGATCGAACGTCCGCTCGTCGACGACCGCACCGTCCGGGTACCGCATCGTGCGCGCACCGTTGCTACAGACAACCAATCCGTCGGCCGGCAGCCCGAGCCGTTCGGCGATCGGCTTGGTCGTCGACCAGGCGCGACCGGTGGCCAGTACGACGGGCACCCGCGCGGCGGCCCGTCGTACCGCGTCCAGCACCGCCGGCGACATCGCGTCGTCGTGGTCGATCAGCGTGCCATCGATGTCCAGGGCAACAACAGTCGGCTGTTCCGTCATCGAGCGACCGGTTCGAGGACCTCGCGGCCGCCGACGTACGGGCGCAGTGCGGTCGGCACCCGGACCGAGCCGTCGGCCAGCTGGTGCGTCTCCAGGATCGCGACGATCCACCGGGTGGTGGCCAACGTGCCGTTCAGCGTCGCGACCGGCTGCGTCCGGCCGTCGGCGTCCCGGTGCCGGATGTTCAGCCGGCGGGCCTGGAAGTCCGTGCAGTTCGACGTCGAGGTCAGCTCGCGGTACCGGCCCTGCGTCGGCACCCACGCCTCGCAGTCGAACTTCCGGTACGCCGAGACGCCGAGATCGCCGGTGGCGGTGTCGATCACCCGGTAGCTGAGCTCCATCTTGTCGAGCATCTCCTTCTCCCAGGCCAGCAGCCGCAGGTGCTCGGCGGCCGCATCCTCCAGGCTGCAGTAGGAGAACATCTCGACCTTGTCGAACTGGTGGACGCGGATGATCCCTCGGGTGTCCTTCCCGTGCGACCCGGCTTCCTTCCGGTAGCACGACGACCAGCCGGCGTACCGGATCGGACCGTTGGCCAGGTCGAGGATCTCGTCCATGTGGTACCCGGCCAGCGCGACCTCCGAGGTACCGGTCAGGTACAGCTCGGGGTCCTCGAGGCGGTAGACGTCGTCGTGCGCCGACAGGTAGCCGGTGCCACCCATCACCTCGGGCTTGACCAGGGTCGGCGTGATCATCGGGGTGAAGCCGTTCTCCACCGCCTGCTGGACCGCCAGCTGCAGCATGCCGAGCTGGAGCAGCATGCCGACACCCTTGAGGAAGTAGAACCGGCTGCCCGAGATCTTGGCGCCACGCTCCATGTCGATCGCGCCGAGCAGCTCGCCGAGCGCCAGGTGGTCGCGGGGCTCGAAGCCCTCCGCGGCGAAGTCCCGCGGCTTGCCGACCTCCTCGACCACGACGAAGTCGTCTTCGCCGCCGACCGGGGCCTCGTCCGAGACCAGGTTCGGCAGCGCGGCGGCGAGCGCGTCGTACCGGCTGCCGGCCTCGTTCGCGGCGGCCTCGTTGGCCTTCACCTCGGCGGCCAGCGTCTTGGTGCGCTCCAGCAGCGCGGCCCGCTCGTCGCCCTTGGCCTGGGCGACCTGCTTGCCGAGCGACTTCTGCTCGGCCCGGAGCGCCTCGAAGGCGGAGATGGACGATCGACGCTCACTGTCGGCGACCAGGATCTGGTCGACCACGTCCGTACTCTCGCCACGCTTGGTCAGGGCGGCGCGCACGACATCAGGGTTCTCACGGAGCAGTTTCGCGTCAATCACACCCTGAGGGTATCGGGGCGTGTCTGAAGCGGCGAAGTCTATTCGGGATGATGGGCTGGCAACAGCCATCATCGAGGGGGATCCGAGCGGCCGATGAACCACCACCCACCCAGTACCGCGGTCGGCCGTGCGCTCACGGTCGTGCTGGGTGCCCTGCCGTTCACCGTGATCACCCTGCTGGTTTTCGGGCACTGGCCGCCGCTGGCCCGCTGGGACCAGTCGGTCGCCGCGCGCGCTTCGGCGTACGGCGCCGCGCACGAGGGGCTGGTCGACTTCTGGCAGGTCGTCAGCGCGGTCGCGGTGCCGTGGACGACGCGGGCCGTGATCGCGATCGTGGCGGCGTACCTCTGGCATCGCCGGGCGCGGCTGCTGACGATCTGGCTGCTGACGACCGCGGTCGCGGAGCTGGTGCTGGTCCAGGTCGTGAAGGCAGTCTTCGAGCGCGAGCGGCCGGCCGGGATGCTGGTCGAGACGAGCGGGTTCTCGTACGTCTCGGGGCATGCGACGGCCGCGTTCGTGCTGGCCGGGGCGCTGGGCGTCGTACTGCCGTCCGTGCGCGGCTGGCGGCGGCGGTTCCGGCTGCTCGTGCTGCTGCCGGTGATCGCGGTCGTGTGGCTCGTCTCCGCGGACCGGATCGCGCTCGACGTGCACTACGTGTCGGACGTCCTCGGCGGCTGGGCGCTCGGCCTGGCGATCCTCACCGCGACGTCGATCGGCTTCGGCCTGCGCCCCGGACTCCGGCGACGCCGGCGGCGCGCGGACTCCGACGGCGACGGTACGACGGCCCCGCCGCGAGCCGCCGTCATCGTGAACCCGATCAAGGTCGGCGACGGCGTCGCGTTCCGCCGCAAGGTGACCCGGGCGCTCGCGGTCCGCGGGTACGACGACCCGCTCTGGCTGGAGACCCGCGAGGACGACGCCGGGCACGCGATGGCGAAACAGGCGATCGAGTACGAGTCGGACCTGGTGCTGGTGGCCGGCGGCGACGGTACCGTCCGGGTCGTCTGCTCGGCCCTCGCCCACACCGGCATCCCGGTCGGCGTGATCCCCGCCGGCACCGGCAACCTGCTGGCCCGCAACCTGCACATCCCGCTCGACCTCGACGACGCCCTCGAACGGATCCTCGAAGGCCGCGACCGCCGCATCGACCTGGTCGGCGTCCACGGCGACGAACTCGACAACGACCGGTACGCCGTAATGGCCGGCCTCGGCCTCGACGCCGCGATCATGTCCGACGCCCCGCCGCACCTGAAGAAACAGATCGGCTGGACCGCGTACCTCGTCTCCGCGGCGAAGAACGTGAACCACCCGTCCGTCCGCGTCCAGATCACTATCGACGACGCCGAACCCATCGAACGCCGCGTCCGCACCGTCGTGATCGGCAACGTCGGCATGCTCCAGGCCAACATCCCCCTCCTCCCCGACGCCCGCCCCGACGACGGCCTCCTCGACGTCGTCGTGATCGCCCCCCGCCGCGTGACCCAGTGGCCGATCGTCCTCTGGGGGATGATGACCCGCACCAAACGCACAGACATGTACCTGGAACGCTTCACCGGCCGCAAGGTAGAAATCCACGCCGCCGTAGACGTCCAACGCCAACTGGACGGCGACCCCATAGGCCCCGGCCGCTACCTCTCCACCGAAATCGAACCGGGCGCTTTGACGGCCCGCGTCCCGAAACGCCGGTAGACGCGGTCGGCGAGACCGGAAATCCGGCTCTTCTGCTGGATTTGTGGTGGTCGAGGAGCACAAGAACTGGTCGCAGGGGACCTGATATTGCCTGTGCCCAGTCACCAGTTACTGTCTCCACCCACGACGACTGCCAGCTACCCGTGCAGGACGCGCCGGATCCACCATGCAGTCACCCGCGAGCGGCAGCTCGCAGAACGCCCGCCGCAGCGGGCAGAAGGCCGGCGCCAAGCCCGTGGGCGGGTGGGAGCGCGCGGAGCAGACGCGTCGAGGAGCAGCGCAACGAGGCTAGCGGCTGCGAGGCACACGGCGGGCTACCACCTACACGCGCGGCTACCACCTAGGCCCGGGGACCAGCCTTCACCCGTCCGGCACACCCGCCCGTGCGCATACCCCAGCAACCACCCATCACGCCGAGCCTCACGCACCACCTCCACCTACGCAGTCACCCGCGAGCGGCAGCTCGCAAAACGTCCGCGGCAGCGGGCAGAAGGCCGGCGCCAAGCCCGTGGGCGGGTGGAAGCACGCGGGGGACTACCACCTGCGCGCGAGCGTGCTCAGTCGACCGTGGGGCCGGCTTCTTTGTGGAGGGTGTCGATGGCTTCTTCCTCTTCGGGGGAGAGCTTCGACTCGCTGGTGAAGGACTTGATTTCCTTCGCGTACGTGCGGGCGTCGGCGCGGCTGTTGATCGACGTGAGGACGACCCCGTCGCCGTTGTTGTCGAGGAGCGCCATCGACCAGGAGAGCTTGCCGCCGGTGTCCCCGAAGGCGTCGTACCGGACGATCGCCAAGTGTTGCAGGGTCTCCTTGAGTTCGCCGCGGGTGATCTCGAGTTGTTTGTCGAGTCGGCGGAGTTCGGACTTGACCGTGCCGGGCTTGGCCTCGGGTTGGGTGGGCTGGGGTTCCGGCGCGGGCTGGGTACTGGGTTCGTCGGCCGGGCCTGTCCGGGCCCGTAGGGCCTGGATCGCGAACACCAGGGCAAGCACCGCCACGAAGAGGGCGGCGACCCCGAAGGCACCGGCTAACGTCGAAGACACAGAACTAGAGCCTAAGGCATCGCGTGTTCTGCCTGAGTGTTCAGGTGATCGCACAGCGTGCGTGCTGTGGGCGGATGCGGTACCTCGGGCCGCGGCAACGTAGATTCGCGGCGTGACACATATGCCTGATCAGGGCCCACAACCGGGCGTCCACGACCTCGGGTTCGCCCGGCTCGACACCGACCGGCTGGACCGTACCGGCGACGCCGAGGTGGTGTACGGCGCGGGTAAGACGCCGTCTCAGGTCGTGGAGCTGCTCCGTACGCTGCACGCGACGCACCCCGGTCACGCCGTACTCGCGACCCGGCTGACCGACGAGGCGCAGGAGGCCGTCCGTGCCGGGCTGCCGGACGCGGTCGTCGACCCGGTCGGGCGTACGGCGGTCCTCGGTGAGCCGCCGGCGTCGCACGGGACGGTGGCTGTGGTGGCGGCCGGTACGTCGGACGCGCCGGTCGCGGCGGAGGCGGCGACGACGGCTCGGGTGTTCGGGGCCGGGGTGGACGTGATCACGGACGTCGGCGTGGCCGGGCTGCACCGGATCCTCGGGGTCCGCGAGCGGCTCGCGGCGGCGGACTGCCTGATCGTGGTCGCCGGGATGGAAGGTGCGCTGCCGAGCGTCGTCGGCGGGCTGGTCGGGGTGCCGCTGGTGGCGGTGCCGACGTCGGTCGGGTACGGCGCGTCGTTCGGCGGGCTCGCGGCACTGCTCGGGATGCTGAACTCGTGCGCGCCGGGGGTGTCGGTCGTGAACATCGACAACGGGTTCGGGGCCGGGGTGTTCGCGGCCCGGGTCGCCCGGCAGTCCACTCCTCGCGAAACCAAGGACGCCTGATGCGCACAGCCTGGATCGACTGCTCCGCCGGCGCCTCCGGCGACATGCTCCTCGGCGCACTGCTGTCGGCCGGCGCCGACGTCGAGTACGTGAACACGGCGGTCGCCGCCGTGGACCCGTCGTTGTCGGTGACAGTCGCCACCACCGCCCGCCACCAGATAGCCGCCACCAAAGCAACAGTCGAGGTCAACGGCACACCCCACCCGGAAAACATCCCGGACGCAGGTCACGGACATGGTCACGGCCACGGACACGGCCACGGTCACGGTCACGAGGAGGCTCAGCACTCGCACGGGCCTACTCGGGCTTGGGCTGATGTGCGGCGGTTGTTGGAAGAAGCCTCGCTTGATGAGGTTGTGCGGGAGCGGGCGATTGACACGTTTTCGCGGTTGGCTCGGGCGGAGGGGGCGGCTCATGGGGTGGAGCCGGAGGTGGTGCACTTTCATGAGGTGGGGGCGTTGGATGCGATTGCGGACATCGTGGGGGTTGCTGCCGCGGCGGTGAGTTTGGGGCTGGAGCGGGTCGTGGTGTCGCCGATCGCGCTCGGGAGCGGGAAGCAGGTTCGCGGTCAGCACGGCGGGATTCCGATTCCGGGGCCGGCGGTGCTGCACCTCGTGGCCGAGGCGGATGCCCCGGTCCTCGGGGGTACGGCGCCGTACGAGATGACCACGCCGACCGGGGCCGCGCTGCTCGCGACGCTGGCGGACGAGTACGGCCCGATGCCGCCCATGCGCGTCACCACGACGGGTGTCGGCGCCGGCGGGCGAGACCCGGTCGAGGTGCCGAACATCCTCCGCGTGATCGTCGGCGAGTCGGCCGACCGCCCGGCGACCGAGCTGGTCTACGAGACGAACGTCGACGACCTGGACCCGCGACTCTGGCCGCCGGTGCTCGCGAAGCTGCTCGCGGCGGGGGCTGCGGACGCCTGGCTGACCCCGATCCTGATGAAGAAGGGCCGCCCGGCGCACACCCTCTCGGTGCTCGTGACCAGCACGTACGCCGACGCCGTCCGCCGCGTCGTGCTGACCGAGACGTCCGCGATCGGCCTCCGTGAGTACCCGATCCGCAAGCACGCCGCGGACCGCGAGTTCAGCACGATCAAGCTCGACGGCCACCCGATCAGCGTCAAGATCGCCCGGTACGACGGTCAGGTCGTCAACGTGCAACCGGAGTACGACGACGTGGTCGCCGCCGCCGCGGAGCTGAACCAGCCGGTCAAACACGTCCTCGCCCGCGCGATCGCCGCCGCCGAGGCCCTCTGGAACTAGCCGACCCCGGCGGCCCTGGAACTAGCCGACCTCGGCCGCCTTCTCCACCACGGGTTTCGGCTTCCGGCGGGGCCAGTCGTACGGCCACCACTGGGCGCCGTTGCGCCGCGCCCAGAGGATCAGCCCGACCAGCACCGCCAGCTCGATCGCGGGGCAGAGGGTGTCGCGGAGCCGCGAGCTGAAGAACTCCAGCGAGTCCGTCAGGCTCGCGGCGACCTGCCGGGCGTGCGGGTCCCGGCCGGGCACGTACGCGATCGCGAGCATGGTCGTCCGGACGACCATCAACCCGTCGACCTTCGACGCCGCGACCGCGGCCAGCGCGGCCCAGGCGATCACGTCGTACCAGGGCAGCGAGTACATCGCGGTCAGCGACCAGGCGATCGCGTAGATCGCGGTATACCGGATCGCGGCCGGGGTCGGGTCGTCGGGATGGGTCTGCGGGACCAGCGACTTCGGGAACACCTGGCAGAGCAGGATCGCGACCACGATCAGCCCGACCCAGGCGAGGATCGCGATCACGGTCCGAACCAGGCCGTTCGGCAGGAACAGGGTGAAGAAGCTGAGCAGCACCTTGTGCGGCGTCCCGGTGGAGATGAACGACGTCTGCGACCGCGCCTGCTGGAACGCCTGCAGGCCGACGATCGCGTACAGCCCGCCCATCGCGATCGCGCCGCCGCCGCAGAAGTACACGCACTTGCGCCGGTCGGCGCGCAGCGCCCACAGCATCGCGATGCCGACCAGGCCGATCGACAGCTTCGTACAGCCCGCGACGCCGATCATCAGCCCGGCCAGGAAGATGTGCCGCCGGAACAGCACCAGCGCGATCACCGCGAACATGACCGCGATCGAGTCGTTGTGCGCACCGGCCAGCACCGCCCACAGCAGCAGCGGGTTCGCCAGGCTGAGCATGATCACGCGCCGCTTGGCCGGCAGGTCCTTGCCGACCAGCTTGACCAGCAGCAGGCCGGTGACGACCAGGCTGATCGCGATCGACAGCTGCAGCATCCACACCGTGAGCTGCGCGGAGTCGCCGCCGATCAGCGAGGACAGCCACTGCACCCAGGTCGCGATCGGCCCGTACACACTGCGCGCGCCCTGCCAGGGACGCTCGGTCGCGGTGATCACCGGGTCGTACCCGAGCCGGATGGTGTCGGCCGGCGAGGCCGTGTACGGGTCCCCGCCGAGCGCCATGATCCGCCCGTACGCCGCGTAGATCAGCACGTCGCCGGACGCCATCGGCGGCACCAGCGTGATGGCCGCCGTCGTACCGATGCCCAGGGCAATCAACCGGTCGACGCGCGGTGCCCAGCCGTGCCGTAACGCCTTGGTGGCAAGGTAGACGCCGTACCCGCCGAGCAGGATCGCGACGTAGATCATCACCGACACGAGCCAGTCGTTCGGCTTCGCGTCGAACCAGTACGACGGGAGCCACGGGTGCCGGTTGGTCAGCGTGAGCACGACGACGGACGGCCCGAGCAGGCCGACCGCGACGATCAGCGCCGTACACGCCAGGTAGAGAGCGACCGCGCGGCGGCCGTACTTGATCCCGAGGTCAGTGCTCATTGCGGAGTCTCCGCGGGAACAGGCTGCGCAGCGACGGTCCACCGCCGTCCGCGGGCAGCGCGCTGCGGGCGGCGAGCGCACGGCGGACGTGCAGGTACTGCTTCGCGCGGTGCAGCTGTCCGCGCAGGTCGGTCCCGGTGGCGCGGTGCCGGACCTCGATCGGCACCTCGACGATCCGGAAGCCCTTCCGCCCGAGATCGATGGTGAGCGACGTCTCCACCCCGAACCCGGCGGCCAGCGGTACGGCGGAGTCGAACGCGGCGCGGGTCAGGCACCGCTGCCCCGACAACGGCTGCTCGGGCGCCCAGCCGATCGCCTCCTGGATCCCGGCCCGGGCGAGCCGGACGACGAATCCGTGGCCGCCGGCCTTCGACCCGTCGGCGCGGACCTGCGCCGGCAGCGTCCCGATGGTCATGTCCGCACGCCCGGTCTGCACCGGCGCGATCAGCGGACCGGCCGCGGTCGCGGTATCGGTCAGGTCGGCGTCCAGGAACAGCAGGTGCCGCGGCCGGGCGCCGTCGCGCTCGGCGACGGCCGCCGCGCCGGTCTCCATCGCCGCCGCCTTGCCCCGGTTCCGCTCGTGCCGGACGACGACCGCGCCGGCCTGCTCGGCGACCTCGGCGGTCCGGTCGGCGGAACCGTCGTCGACGACCACGACCAGGTCGACGCCGATGATCTTGTGCACCGCGTCCACGGTCGCCGCGATCCGGTCGGCCTCGTCCTTCGCCGGAATCACGCAGGCGACAGCGCGCTCGAACGGTTCCTTGTCGTCGGGCTTGTCGGGGGACACAACATCACCGGGCACAGCACCGCAGCCTAGTTCCTCGGCAGCCGATCGATCTCCTCAGTATCGGCCGCCTGTGGACATCTCGTTCTTTCGAACGATCGGCGGATATCTGCCGGCTGGCAGATGTTCGGCCCCGGGCGCCGGCCGCAGGATGTGAGACATCAGTACAACGAACCCGGAAGAGGTACCGACATGACCCGCATCGTGGTGGCGAACATCTCGCTCTCGCTCGACGGCCGTACCAACGGCGCCGGCGGCGACTACGACATGAGCTGGATCGTTCCGCACGCGATCACCGAGGGCGCCCGCGAGCACATGCTCCGGGTCACCGGCCCGGCCACGACCGCCCTGCTCGGCCGGAAGAACTACGAAGGCTTCGGCAGCTTCTGGCCGTCGGTCGCCGACGACGAGAACGCCGCCCCACAGGACCGAACGTTCTCCCGGTGGCTGAACGAGACCGAGAAGATCGTCTTCTCCTCGACGCTGACCGAGGCGCCCTGGCGGAACTCCCGGATCGCCGACGGCGAGCCGGCGGACGTGGTCAAGCAGCTCCGCGCCCAGGACGGCGGCGACATCATCGTGCTGGCCAGCTCCAGTGTGATCCGCGCGCTGCTGGCGGCCGACGAGATCGACCGGCTCAGCATCACCCTCGACCCGGAGCTGGTCGGCGCCGGCGCCCGGCTGTTCGAGGACGGACTGCCGGCCACGTCCTGGAAGCTCACCGCCAGCACCCCCACCGAGTCCGGCGCCCTCTGCTTGTTCTACGACCGCGTCCGCGACTGATATTGTCGGACAATCAGACACATTGCCGGGAGTAGGGTGGACAGATGGCTGCGAGCACGTACGGCGTCGACAGTGAGGTCGGCCGGCTGCGAACGGTGATGCTGCACCGGCCCGGCAACGAGCTCCGGCGGCTCACCCCGCGGAACAACGACAAGCTGCTGTTCGACGGCATCCCGTGGGTCGGCCGGGCGCAGGACGAGCACGACGCCTTCGCCCAGGCGCTGCGCGACCGCGACGTCGAGGTGCTGTACCTCGGGGAGCTGCTCACCGAGTCCCTCGAGCACCCCGAGGCGCGGGCCCAAGCGGTCGCCGGCGCGACGGAGGACCTGCGGCTCGGCGACACCCTGCGCGACCACCTGCGGGCAGCCCTCGGCGATCTCGATCCGGCCGCGCTGGCCGAGGCGCTGATGGCCGGCGTCCGCAACGACGAAGTACACGCCGGTGGGCTGGTCACGTCACTGCTGGCGCACGAGGACTTCCTCATCGACCCGCTGCCGAACCTGCTCTTCACCCGGGACTCGAGCGTCTGGATCCGGGACTCGGTCGCGGTCACGTCGCTGGCGATGCCGGCCCGGAGCCGCGAGACGCAGCTGACCGAGCTGATCTACACGTTCCACCCGCGGTTCGCGGGCGCCGACAAGGTGTACGACCACCAGCTCGAGCACGTCGAAGGCGGCGACGTCCTCGCGCTCGGTCCCGGCGTCCTCGCGGTCGGGGTCGGGGAGCGGACCACACCGGCCGGGGTGGAGCGGCTGGCGCGGCGGGTGTTCGCGAAGGGCCTGGCGCACACCGTTCTCGCCGTACCGATCGCGCAGCAGCGGGCGACCATGCACCTTGACACGGTCTGCACGATGGTCGACACCGACGCCGTGCTGATGTACCCGAACATGGCCGAGGAGATGCGCGCGCTCGCGGTCACCGCCGACGGCGGAGAACTGCACATCGCGGCCCCCGAACCGTTCCTGGTCGCGGCCGCGAAGGCGCTCGGCATCGACACCCTGCGCCGGATCGACACCGGCCTCGACCCGGTCACCGCCGAACGCGAGCAGTGGGACGACGGGAACAACACGCTGGCCGTCGCCCCGCGGGTCTGCATCGCGTACGAGCGCACCGTCGAGACCAACGCCCGCCTCGAGGAGTCCGGCATCGAGGTCGTCCGGATCTCCGGCTCCGAACTCGGCTCCGGCCGCGGCGGCCCGCGCTGCATGTCCTGCCCGGTACTGCGGGCTCCGCTGACCTCCTGACGCACGCCCGTGAGGCCGGCGACACGCGGAGTGAAATCGGGGGTTGTGGCGGAGGGGGTTCCTGGGTAATCTTCATGCCTAGGCCCAGGCCCTGTTGCTCCCCCGTCAGCAGGACTTGGGCCGTCCACGTTTCTAGGCCATTTGAACGATCATGGCCTAGACCACTGTAAGCCAGCAGAAACGCCCCCTCAGCCGCGGCTGAGGGGGCGTTCTCGTCTGAGCAGGCAGTCAGCGGATGGTGAGCTGACGGCTGGCCAGGCCGGCCTTGGCGGCGCGTTCCTCGGTGGTCAGCGGCGCCTCGGTCGCCAGCGCCTTCTCCAGCGCGGCAGCGAAGTCCGCGGCCGGCTTCTCCACGTCGGCAGCCTCGGTCCCGGCCGGCAGCTCCCAGACCGGCGCCAGTACGCCGAGCGCGCGGAACGAGCCGATCAGCCGGCTGCCGTTCACCAGCGCGGACGACCCGGCGGCGTGCAGCCGGGCCAGCGCGTCGAGCAGGGTCTCCTCGGTGTGCGGCATCACCCAGCGCAGGTAGATGCGGTCGCCGATCTGCGTCCAGTACGCCGCGTCGACCGACTCCAGCCGGACCGTCGGGGCCGCGGCGGCGTTCGCCCGCTCCAGGCCCGCGGCGACCTCGCCGGTCGGGTCCTCGACGTTCTCGCCGACCCAGTACTCGAAGCCCTCGTGGACCGTAATGTCGAGCGGCTTGCTCGTGTCGATCAGGTCCTGCAGCCGCGGGCCGTCCTTCATCAGGTCGCCGAGCTGGATCGGGTTGCCGGGCTCGGTCCGGAGCGCGGCGGTGATCGCGTGCCCGAGGTCGCGGCTCGGGTCGCCGGAGGAGGCGTGCGTCTGGAGGCCGATCCAGATCGTCTCGTCGTCGCGGACCAGGCCCGGCATCGCCATCGGCAGCAGGGTCACCAGGTTCACGACCTTGCCGGCGTTGTCGCCGACCAGCTCGACCTGCACGCTGCCGGACGGGACGATCTCGCGGAACGCGATCAGGTCACACTCCGACGGCAGCCCCTCGAACGGCCGGACCACGAACGCGTCCGCCGTCTGCGCCCGGTCCTTGCCGTGGCACTGCTTGAACCGCTTGCCCGAGCCGCACGGGCAGGGTTCCCGCGGGCCGACGTCCACCAGGTCGGCCGGGTCGAGCGTGACAGTCGGAGTCGTGGTCTTCGCGCGCTGACGCGACTTCTTTCCCATAACCCCGCAGTCTTACAGCCCGCACCACCCGAGAGCCAACCAGCGGGTGGGCTCAGTTCGGGATGGTGGCGTGCACCGTGCGGTGGGTGGCGGCGGTCCGGACGTCCCAGCCGGTGGTCAGGACGTCGACGATCGCCAGGCCGCGGCCGCCGACGGACTCGGGATGCGGGTCGGTGATCCGCTGCGGTTCGGTGTCGCCGCGGCCGTCGGTGACTTCCACGTGGATACCGGCCTTGTCGATCCACCAGGCGGCGCGGACGTCACCGGTGGGCAGCGGCGGGGCGTACCGGATCGCGTTCGAGAGCAGCTCGGACAGGACGAGCTGGGCGTCGTCGGAGGCGGTGCGGGCGACCCGGTAGCGCTTCAGGTAGGCACCGAGACGGCGCCGGGCATCCGCTACCGCGGACACTTCGTGCGGCAGTACGACGTCCACGACGCTGACGTCGGCGGGCAGGGTCGCAGAGGACAAGCAGGGTCTCCTCGATGATCGGTTCAGCCATCTGGACTTCTGCCCACGAACCGGGCCCCGAAAACACCCGCAAGTATTCCGTTACATAGCCTCTGCGGAGGCCGCGCCTAAACCCCCGAAAACCGTAACGAAATCGACGGAATTGAACGATGCAATAACCGCCCGCATTCATGCTGCTACGTATCCGCACCAGCGTGACACAAGCCACATAAACTCGTCCAGGCGTGTCACAAACCCGCAGGTCAGGTGCGACGTCCTACATCTTCCCCCAGTACCCGCAAGGCCATGTCCGGGCGGTCGCTGATCACCGCGTCGACGCCGATGTCGCGACAGTGCCGGACGTCGTTCTCGGCGTTCACCGTCCACACGTGCACCTGATGCCCGTGTTTGTGCACGCGGTCGACGTACTCCGGGTTCGCGGTCACGATCGCGAGGCTCGGACCGGCGTACGAAACACCGGCCGGGAGGGTGCCGTCGCGGAAGCGCAGCGGGACCTTGTCCATCAGCAGCACCGTGCGCAGTCCGGGGGCCAGCCGGCGCATCCGCCGGAGCGAGAGCCAGGAGAAGCTCATCACCCGGACCGGCGACTCCGTTCCGAGCTGCGGACGGGCCCAGCCGAAGCGGTCGAGGGCTTCGACCAGGCGGCGTTCGGTGCGGCCGCCGTACCGGGTCGGGTGCTTGGTCTCAACCGCCAGCTCGACCGGCCGGCCGGCGTCCCGGACGGTCTCGAGCAGCGTCTCCAGGGTGAGAACGGGCTGGACGTCGTCCCCGTTCTTCCACGAGCCCCAGTCGTACCGCTGGAGCTCCGCGAGGGTCATCTTCGACACCACGCCGGTCCCGTTCGAGGTGCGCTCGATCGTCCGGTCGTGGAGGCAGACCAGGTGCCCGTCCGCGGTCAGCCGGACGTCGCACTCGAGCCCGTCGGCACCCATCTCGATGGCTCGCCGGTACGCCGCCTGCGTGTGCTCGGGATGCTCCGCACTGGCTCCGCGGTGCGCGACAACGCGCGGGATCGTCGGCATGGAGAAACTCTTTCACAGCGTCGGCCAAGATGGAGGCCATGGACATGCGGGCGATCGTGCTGGACGGTCCGGTGACGCCGGAGGAGCTGCGGGTACGGCGGGTCCCGGTGCCGGAGCCGCCCGCGGGGTGGGTGCGGATCAAGGTTGGAGGCGTTCGGGCTGAACCGGTCCGAGTACCACCTCCGCGCCGGGCTCGCGAGCAACGCGACGTTCCCGGTGATCCCGGGCATCGAGGCGGCCGGCACGATCGACCTCGCACCGGGCGGCGAGTTCGCCCCGGGGCAGCAGGTGGTCGCGATGATGGGCGGGATGGGGCGCGTACGACGGCGGGTACGCGGAGTACACCGTCGTCCCCGCGTCGTCGGTGATCCCGGTGCGGACCGACCTGGACTGGGCGACGCTCGGGGCACTGCCGGAGATGCTGCAGACCGCCCACGGCTCGCTCTACACGGGCCTGGCGATCGAGCCGGGGCAGTCGCTGCTCGTTCGCGGCGGTACGTCGTCGGTCGGCGTCGCGGCGGCCGTGCCCGCGAAGAAGCATGGGCTGACCGTGCTGTCGACGACCCGCAATCCGGAACGTCTGCAGGTGCTTCGCTAGCTCGGGGTCGATCATCCGATCGTTGACGACGGCAACGTTGCGGAAAAGGTCCGGGCCATTCTCCCGGGCGGCGTCCAGGCGGCGCTCGAACTGGTCGGGACCAACGTTCTCCCCGACACTCTGAAAGCGACAGCGGTTCACGGCACGGTGTGTTTCACCGGAATGCTCAGCGACTCCTGGACAATCCCTGACTTCTACCCGATGGACTACCTCCCGAACGGGGTCCGGCTGACCGCGTACGGCGGCGAGAGCTCCGACCTGCCCGCCGAGGCGCTCCAGCGGTACGTCGTGGTGCGGATCTCCAGGCCATCACAATGAGCGCCCGCGCGGCCCGTTGAGCGGGCGCCCTCGGGGCAGCGGGCGATTGTGATGGCGTGGCGGTCCGGGCCGGGGTCCCGCCACCTGACGGGACCCCGACGGCTCAGGCGGTTGCCTCCTGCAGTGCCGGCGTCCGTCCCGCGGGCCGGGCCAGGCCGTAGTGGTCGCGCAGGGTCGTTCCGGAGTACGCCGTCCGGAACAGGCCGCGGGCCTGCAGGATCGGGATCACCTCGTCGACGAACGTCTCCAGCCCGGACGGCAGTACCGGCGGCATCACGTTGAACCCGTCCGCCGCGCCCGCCTCGAACCAGTGCTGGATCGCGTCCGCGACCTGCTCCGGCGTACCGGTGAACGTCCGGTGCCCGCGTCCGCCGCCGAGCCGGCCGATCAGCTCGCGGACGGTCAGGTTCTCCCGGCGGGCGAGCGTGACGATCAACGTGTACCGGCTCTTCGCGCCCTCGATCTCGTCCTCGTCCGGGAGTTCGGCGGGCAACGGCTGGTCGAACGGCAGGTCCTCCGGCGCCACGCGCAGCGTCCGGGCCAGCTGCAACCGCGCGTACTCGGGCCGGATCAACGAGTCCAGCTGGTGCTCCAGCCGTTCGGCCTCCTCGACCGTCGACCCGATCACCGGCACGATCCCGGGCAGGATCTTCACCGTCGACGGATCCCGCCCGAGCGCCGCTGCCCGTGCCTTGAGGTCCTGGTAGAAGTCCTGCGCGTCCTCCAGCGTCTGCTGCGCGGTGAACACGGCCTCGGCGTACCGCGCCGCCAGTCCCTTGCCGTCCTCCGACGACCCGGCCTGCACGATCAACGGATGCCCCTGCGGCGACCGCGGCAGGTTCAGCGGCCCGCGGACCTGGAAGTGCCGTCCGACGTGGTCGATCGGTACGACGCGGTCCTGCACGGCCCACACGCCCTCGGACTTGTCCGCGATCGCCGCGTCGTCCTGCCAGGAGTCCCAGAGCTCGTACGCGACCTCGAGGAACTCCGCGGCCCGCTCGTACCGTTCCGCATGCGCCGGCTGGTCCGCCAGGTTGAAGTTCCGCGCCGCCTCCGGGCCGGCCGTGGTGACGACGTTCCACCCCGCGCGGCCACCGCTCACGTGATCGACACTGGCGAACCGCCGGGCCAGGTTGTACGGCTCGTTGTACGTCGTGGACGCGGTCGCGATCAGCCCGATCCGCGAGGTCACGGCCGCGATCGCGGTCAGCAGTACGGTCGGCTCCAGCGACCCGGCGGGCCGTCGTCCGACGTTCCCGAACAGCACCGGCGAGTCCGCGAAGAAGATCGAGTCGAACAGTCCGCGCTCGGCCAACTGCGCGAGCTTCTGGTAGTGCGCGACCGACGTGTTCGCGAACGGGTCGCTCTCCGGCAGCCGCCAGGACGCCTCGTGGTGCCCGGTGCTCATCAGGAATGCGTTCAGGTGCAACTGCCTGCTCATACCGAAACTCCCAAGGCGTCGAGAAGCCGCGAGCGAACCGCGGCGAATCCTGGATCGGCCGCACTCCGCGGCGCACTCAATTCGATGGTTTCGGAGGCGACGATCCGGCCGGCCTCCAGCACGATCACCCGGTCGGCCAGCACGATCGCCTCGTCGACGTCGTGCGTCACCAGCAGTACTGCGGGTTGGTGGGCGGCGCACAACTGCCGCAGCAGCGCGTGCATCTTCAACCGGGTCAAGGCGTCCAGCGCCCCGAACGGCTCGTCGGCGAGCAACAGCTCGGGCTCCCGGACCAGCGACCGGGCGAGGGCGACCCGCTGCTGCTCACCGCCGGACAACTCGTTCGGCCAGGCGTTCTCACGACCCGCCAGGCCCACCTCGTCGAGACTCTTCCGCCCTCGGTCGGAGGCACCGCTCAGCCCGAGCACGACGTTGTCGAGCACTCTTGCCCACGGCAACAACCGCGAGTCCTGGAAGACCACCGACACGTTCTCGGGTACGGCGAGCTCACCCGAGCCGTCGACGTCGTAGTCGAGGCCGGCCAGCGCCCGGAGCAGCGTGCTCTTCCCGGACCCGCTCTTCCCGAGCAGCGCCACGAACTCGCCCGGCGCGATGTCCAGGTCCAGCCCGTCGAGTACCGCGCGGTCGTCGTACCGGCGGACGAGGTCGCGGACCTGGACGGTTACGAGGCCAACGTTCGACGCCATGAGAGCGCCCTCCTCTGGATCAGCCGGACGACCGCGTCGGAGAGCAGGCCGAGGACGCCGTACACGACCAGGCCGACGATGATGATGTCGGTCTGCCCGTACGTGCGGGCGAGCTCCATCATGTAGCCGATGCCGCTGGTCGAGTTGATCTGCTCGACGACGACCAGCGACAGCCACGCGCCGGTGACCGCGAACCGCAGCCCGAGCAGGAAGCCGGGCAGCGCCCCCGGCAGGACGACCCGGCGGATGAACTCCCGCTGCGACAACCCGACGGTCTGCGCGAGTTCGACGTACCGGCTGTCGATCGTGCGCAGGCCGTTGTGGGTGTGGATGTAGATCGGTACGAACACGCCGAGCAGGATCGTGACGACCTTCATCGACTCGCCGATGCCGAGCCAGAGGATCAGCAGCGGCAGCAACGCCAGCGACGGGATCGCCCGCTTGATCTGGATCGGGCCGTCGAGCAGCGCCTCGCCGAGCCGGGACAGGCCGGAGATCAGCGCGAGCAGGACGCCCAGCACGATGCCGAGCGCGAGACCGAGCAGCGCCCGTTGCGCGGACGTCCACAGGTTCGACTGCAGCCGACCGTCGGAGATCAGTTCGGCGGCCGTACTGACGACCGTCCACGGCGCGGACAGGATCCGTTGGTCGATCCAACCAGCGGCGGACCCGATACTCCAGATCACCAGCAGCAGCACCGGCCCGAGCGCGGCGCCGAACCGGATCGGCTTCCCCGGCCCGAGCCGCCGGCGGCGGACGACCGGCGTCGCCGCGGTCCGGGTCCGGAGCCCGGGCAGCGTGGTCGCGCTCATTTGGCGGCTCCCTTGATCGCGTCCGCGGCGACGGACTGGAACCGCAGGTCGAACAGGTCCTTCGCCTGGATCACCGGGTTGCCGGTCTCCTTCGCGAGCAGCTCGATCGTCTCCTGCTGGCGCTGGATCGCGGCGCTCCAGTCGGCCGGGATGTCCGGGTGCCCGGCGTTGTCGACGAGCCACTGCCCGTCGGCGGCGCCGAGGCCCTGGTCCTTCACGTAGTACCCCTCGATCCACTCCTTGGGGTGCTGGTCGATCCAGATCTGTGCGACGCCCCAGGCCGCGACGTACGCGCGGATCGCGGCTGCCTTCGCGGGATCCTCGAGCGACTCGACCGGGCCGTACAGGTGGCCGGCGTCGTCGCGCAGCCCGTGGTCGATGGTGGCGGCGCCGTCCTTGCCGTACTTCGCGAGGTACCGCTTGATCTGCACGCCGCCGATCGGGGCGACGTCCACCTGCTTCGAGGCGAGCGCGTTCGAGTAGACGTCACCGGTCGACGGCAGCTCGACCAGCTTCACGTCCTCCTTGGTCAGGCCGGCCTTCTTCAGCACCTTGAGGATCAGGGCGCCCTGCGCCTGCCCCGGGCTGTACGCGATCTTCTTCCCGCGCAGGTCGCCGAGCGTCTTCACCGACACCCCGGGCGCGATGCCGAGCTTGTAGATCGGGTGGCCGATCGGGTCCTGGCGGAACTTCGAGGCGACGATCTTCACGTGCAGGCCGGTCCAGGTCGCGTTGATCGACGGGATCTCGGCGACCGATCCGAGATCGAGCGCGTGCGCCCGGAACGCCTCGGTGGTCTGCGGTCCGCCGCTCAGGTTCGCGAACTGGACGTACTTCGCGACCTTGTCGTACTGGCCGGACAGCTTCAGCGCGACCTCGGTGGCCGGATCGCCGACCACGATCCTGGTGCCGTCCGGGATCGTGGTCGGGAGCGCGGCGTCGAGCGCCAGCTTCTGCTCGGCGCCGGCCTTCGAGGCGCAGCCGGTGACGGCGACCGCGAGCAGGGCGAGGGTGGTCAGGAGACGTCTACTGGACATGGTGGGCTTTCGCGTAGGAGCCGTCGTGGTAGAGCAGCGAGTCGTGCTCACGGCGTTCGGTGTGGGTGGCGAGGCGGGCGACGACCAGGTAGTGGTCGCCGACCGCGAAACGGTGCTCGACCTGCGCACGCAGGAAGCTGGGGGCGTCGTCGAGCGCAGGTTCGCCGGTGGCCAGCCGGGACCAGCGGGTCGGCTCGGCGAACCGGTCGATCCCGCTGGTCGCGAACCGGCCGGCGATCGCGTGCTGGTCGGCGGACAGGAAGTTGATCACCAGGCTGGTCGCCGTACTCACGGTCGGCCAGCTGGAGGCGCCGGTGGCGATCGCGAACGAGACCAGCGGCGGCAGCAGGCTCACGGAGACGAGTGAGGTGGCGGTGAAGCCGACCGGGCCGTGGCCGGCATCGGCGGTGATCACCACGACGCCGGCGGCGTGGCGACGGAAGACGGACTTGTAGACGTCGGCGTCCACGATCCGTTCTTCAGCGCAATCGGGTACGACGGAAAGGGCGGGTACGGACATGACTCTCCCTTGGATAGGAAGGGGTGTGTGGCGAGAGCTCGCCGAGAGACTGGGGGCGCGTCACCGACAGGTGGCGCTCGCCGTCCGCAGCAGATCGATGACGCGACGGCGGGTGAGGTGGGTCGTCGTCATGTCAGCTATCTTCGCACCAATGTCTACTGGCTAACTAGACAATCTCGTGATCCGGACTCACACGCCCGGCGGTGCATGCGTTCTACTTACGTGATGACTACGGGGCTGCCGCCGTTTCAGGCATTGGTCGACGAGCACTGGCGCGACGTCGCCCGGCTGGCGCGGGCGATGGCCGGGCAGGACGGTGACGACGTCGCGCAGCGCGCCTGGGAGAAGGCGTACGCGGCGTACCCGACGCTGAAGTCGGCGAAGAACCTGCGCAGCTGGCTGCTCACGATCACCGCCCGGTGCGCGACCGACGTCCACCGGGCGCGGAAACCACAGCGCCCGCTGGACGACGCGCCGCCGGTCGCGGTCGACGGCCCCGAGGCCGCGGACTGGCCGGACCCGGACCTCTGGCGGGCCGTCAACGAACTGCCGGAGCGGCAACGCTTCGCGATCACGCTGAAGTACGTCGGCGACCTGGACCACCACGGTGTGGCCGCCGCTCTGGACACCACGCCCGCCGCGTCGCGCCGACTGGTCAGCGACGCGCTGGCGACCTTGCGCACGAAACTCGGAGTACACGATGACTGAACTCGAGAGCCGGCTGACCCGGCTGACCACCCCCGACCTACGACCGCCCGTCCTGCCGGACGCCGACGTCGCCTACACCCTGCACGACACGCCGATCGGGACGATGCTGCTCGCGGTCGCGCACGGCCGCGTCGTCGCGAGCTCGTTCGGCGACGAGGAGACGATGACGAACCGGCTCGCCCGGGCGGTGTCCCCTCGGGTACTACGCCAGCCGCGGCCGCTGGACGACGTACGACGGCAGCTGGACGAATACCTGGACGGGCGGCGGCATACGTTCGACCTGGACGTCGACCTGGTGCTCGCGTCGCCGTTCCAGCGGCTCGTACTGGAGGACCTGCCGGAGCACACCAGCTACGGGCGGACCACGACGTACGGCGCCGTTGCCGTCGGCATCGACAAGCCGAAGGCGGCCCGCGCGGTCGGTACGGCGCTGGGCGCGAACCCGGTGTGCGTCGTACTGCCGTGCCATCGGGTGATCGGCGCGAACGGCGCGCTCACCGGGTACGCGGGCGGGCTGGACGCGAAGCGCTTCTTGCTGAATCTGGAAGCAAAACGCTGACATTTCCGGAGTCGTCCGGAATGGATCTAGACTCGCTCCCCAAGGAGCAGATCCCCAGTGTGGAGTGGGGATCTGCTTCTCTTACCTGTCAGGCAGCTGGGGCGTGGATCTCCAGGATGAGCCGACGACGACCGCCCCAGTCGCGTTTGTAGACCTTGTAGTCGTCGATCCCCGCGGCCGCGCAGAGTCGGCCGTAGCTGATCTCGTCGTGGATGAAGTGCACGCTGCTGCGGTTGTCGTCGTGCTCGGTGGTGACGATTCGGTGCTCGGGCCCCTGGCGCATCCCGTTCGCGATCTCACCCGCGGTCGCCGGCCCCCAGACCGGCCCCTCGATGATCGCGATCCCGCCCGGCTTCAGCACCCGCGAGATCTCGCAGATCGTCGAGATCTGCTCGTCCTCGGCGAACAACTCGTGGAACGCCGTCCACAGACAGATCACCGCGTCGAACGAGTCCCACTTGTACGGCAGATCGGTCATCGACCCGATCGCCCAGTCGATCGCCAGTTCCTCCTCGACCGCCTGCGCCCGCCCGGCCTCGAGCAGATTCGGCGAGATGTCCAGCGCCCGGACGACCTTCCCGGCCCGCCGCAACGGCAACGCGATCCGCCCGTACCCACAACACAGGTCAAGCACAGACTCCCGCCCGACCAGCAACTCCTCCACCGCCTTGACAATCACCGCGTCCCGCTCAGGCGTAGTACGCGCGGCCAACCCGTCGGCCCCTAGTTCCGCGTACTCGGCCCGGCTACGCAGTGCGGAGTTCAGCATGAGCGTCAGTATCCCGTTCCCCCCGGGTCAGCTGTCCAGCGGCCCAGCCATACAGAGGAAAGAGAGCGGTGCGACACAAACGCTCACGACCTGGCAGGTTCTTCGGAAGAAAGTTTGCGCCTGGTGCCGGAAAAGTTCCGCAAAGGCGCGGCCAGCCCCGAGTTATCCCCTCTTGGTTGTTTTTCCTACCTGGCCGAGGAGTACGGCGGCGACCATCGAGACCACGATGGAGGTGTACGTCGCGCCTAGCCAGGTGGGGGCTGGGTGGTGGTTGAGGAGGGTTTGTTGGAGGTTGGTCCAGAAGGGGGACCAGACGGCTACGGTGCCGGGGTTGACCAACTGGTAGGCGATGAAGCCGATCAGCCAGGCGGCCGTTGGTTGCCAGCGGAACTTTGCGGTGTTCGAGACGTCCCAGCGCATCTTGCTGACCAGGAAGAAGTCGGCGATGGCGACGGCGAAGAGTGGGATGAAGACCGAGCCGATCAGGTAGAGGAACTGGGTGTAGTTGCCAAGGTCAATGAACATCGCGATGCCGGTGGCGACGACGCCGATGGCGACCGAGATCCAGCGGCGGTCGATGTGACCGACGAGGTTGTGGACCGCCATCGTGGTCGAGTAGACGTTCGCGTAGGCCTCGTCGACCTCGTCGACCAGCAGGACGAACAACGCGATCGCTCCGGCGGGCAGCGTGACGAGGGCGGTGATCACGTTGTCGCTGGTGGTCTGCAGGGTGGCGACGGCAACGACGCCGAGGGCGTAGTACCCGATCGCGGCCAGGCCGTAGCCGAGGGACGAGCCGGCGAAGGCGGCCTTGTTGGTGCGGGAGTGCCGGGTGTAGTCGGCGGCCAGCGGTGCGAACGAGACGACGCCGGCGGCGGCGAGGTCGACGGCCGGCCAGAAGCCGAAGACCTGGTCCTGCGGCAGCGCGTGGGACGGCTTGCTGAGGACCTGGACGAAGAGATAGATCGACGCGGCCAGCACCAGCCAGACCATGAACTTGCGCAGGATCTTCACACTGCCGAGCGGGCGCACCGCCATCGTGGTCGCGATGGTTCCGGCGAGCAGTACGAACAGCCAGCGCCAGCGGTCGCTCGTCACCGCGACCGCGGCCTGCGAGATGACGATGATCTCCATCGTCGCCCAGCCGACGTTCTGCGCGATGTTCAGTACGGTCGGCGCCATCGAGCCGCGCCGGCCGAACAGCCCGCGCAGGCTCGCCATCGCCGGCGCCCCTGTGTGCGACCCGAAGACCGCGGCCCCGCCGAGCACCAGCGCACCGATCGCGCAGCCGACGACCACCGCGAGCAGTCCCTGCCACAGCGACCCGGTGTACGCCGCGACCAGCGCGCCGGTGACCGGGCCGAACAGCGAGATCCCGAAGTTGCCCCAGAGCGTGAACTGGTCGAAGAAGCTCAGTGTCCGCGGCGCGTCCGTGGTGAGGACGAGCGGCGCCTCGGTGGTACCGGCACGACGAACAGCTGTATCGGTCATGAGTGACCCCACTCCCTACGCCGGCATTACCCGGTCAGGTTCAGGCGGTCGGCGACCCAGCTGTCGCCCTCTCAGCCCGCGCTTCTCGGTGCGAGCTCCCGCATAGGTTTTGTGCCTGCCGAGTTTAACGCGTCAGGTACTTTCCGGAAGGGCGGCTGCTCGTTCTATGAGAGCGGCGAGCTCCGGGCCGTTCGTGACGACCGGCATGTGGGCGCCGGTGTCCAGCGTGCGGGCTTCGCCGTGGCTGAGCTGTGCGAGGCGCGCGAGCCACTCCGCCGTACACACCAGGTCGTACCGGCCGCGGACCAGCACGACGGGCGCCCGGACCTGGGGCATCACCGCCGTCAGGTCGTGGTGCCGCGACGCCTCCCCGGCGCGGGCGATCGTCGGCAGCGTCGTCCGGGCGTACTGCGGAGTGATCCGGACCAGCTTCGGGGCGTCCGGGATGGCCGAACCGACGAGCCGGACCGCCCGGTCGACCCAGCTCGACAGGCGGACGTCTCCGGTCGGCGCGATCAGGACGAGAGCGTGGACGAGCTCCGGGTAGCGGACCGCGGTCTCGACGACGACCTGGCAGCTGGCCGAGTGCCCGACCAGGACCGCCCGCTCGCGGATCTTGCCGGACAGCGCGACGGCGAGCGCCCGCGGGTGCAGGTCCTCCCGGGCGCCTGCCGGTTCGCCGTACCCGGGGAGCGTGACCACGTGGTACGGCGTGGTGAGGTGTTCGACTGTCCGTGCGTACGACTCGGGGCCGAGGCCCAGACCGGGTACGAGGACGACCGGCGCGCTCACTCCCAGGGAGCCTTGACCGGCGGCGCCTTGACGACCGGGTTCGGTACGTCGGGACGCAGCTCGCGGTACCCGAGGAAGAACCCGGCCGCGAGCAGCAGCAGTCCGAACCCGCCCCAGCCGTACGCCGTCGGCAGCCGGTGGACGGCGCCGTCGTCGGAGCCGAGACCGGTGGACAGTACGACGACCAGCCAGACCAGGATCGGGATCAGGGACAGCGCCACCAGCCCCAGGCCGACCAGCTCCGGCGGCTTCGGGTTGGCGCCGGTCTTCCGGCGGGCGAGCAGGTCGCGGACCCACATCACGAGCGCGGCGACGCCGACGACCACGAGGAGCAGCTGGCCGATCGCATCCAGTACGTCGGTCCGCAGCGGGTGGTTGAGCGGGGAGCCCGGCGCCTGCGAGATCTCCCGGAGCGCCACCCGCTGGACGGTCAGCACGAGCAGGCCGTAGATCGTCGCGATGAAGGCCGCCAGCGCGAGCACGCGGGAGGTCCGTGGGTCGTGCGCCGCGGTGGGACGCCCGTACGTCGGGAGCTCGTGCGGCTGCGGGTTCGACTCCGGACCGTACGGCGCGCCGGGGCGGTACGCCGGCGGCTGGACGTACGCCGGGTTGCCGTCCGCCAGCGGCTGCTTCCCGTAAGGCTGGGTCCCGTAAGGCTGAGGTTGCGCGTACGGGAACTGCTCCGGCGGCGGCTGGTGCCCCGGGCCGTACGATCCGCCGCCGTACGGCGCTGGGGGAGCGTAGTGGTGCTCCTCGCCGGGCGGCTGCTGCGCACGGGGCTTGTCGTCCCGGCCGTACGTCGGGAAGTCCTGTGACGACATCGGCTGCTCCCTCCCGTCCGTAGTCAGTGTCTCAGGTGGCCTTGACCGTCGGCCAGGCGTTCGGCAGGCAGCCGGCCAGGCCCTTGGTCTGCTGCATCATCACCGGCGCGGGGGTCTTCGGGGTGGTGCACGTCGAGTGCCCGTGGCCGAGCGCGTGCCCGACCTCGTGGTTCACCAGGTAGCTGCGGTACAGCTCGATGTTGCCGTTGTACGCCGGGATCGCGTAGATCCAACGCTTCGCGTTCAGTACGACGCGGTCCTCGACCCGGCAGGAGACCTCACCGCCGGTGTCCAGCGGGAGGCACAGCTTGTCGGTCAGGGACGGCGTCGCGAGGATGATGCGGAGGTCGGCGTCCGGCTTGTCGGTGCGCTCGAAGCTGACCGGGTGCAGCGCCTGCCAGCCGCGCGGATCCGTGAGGGTCTTGTGGATCTTCGCCGCGACCTCGGCGCCGTTCACCGTGACACCCTGCTCGATCTCGACCCGGTACGTCAGCTTGTCGCGGACGCCGTTCGCCTTGCTGAGCCCAGGCACGACCGCGAGCTTGCCGCTGGACACGAACACCTTCGGCTTCTTCGTCAACGACGGCGCCGGCCGCTGCGGCGTGGTGAACTTCTGCGTCGGCGTGGGCACCGGCGTCGGAGTCACCGACACCACCTGCTCCTCGTCCGGCCGGTCGTTGACGCCGGCAACCGCCTGCGCCGCGAGGCTGTTGCGGTGGGTCACGTCCGGATGCGCGACCACGACCGTCGCCAGCACCGCCAACGCGGTCACGACCAGCCACTGTCCCTTATGGGACTTCCGACGACTGTGCTGGCCGCGCCGTCGGGTGGTCATGGCACTTGACCTTACCGATTGCTGCGGGGGCACGAAAGTCGCGTTGTGTTAAGCCGTTCGGGTGCGGAGGAATTTTCCGAAGTGCGGGACGGTGAAGGCGACGGTGCCGCGTTCGGCGGAGAAGACCAGGCCCTTCTTGATCAGGCCGTCGCGGGCCGGGGAGAGCGACTGGGGTTTGCGGTTCAGGGTGCTGGCGACCTCGGAGGTCGGCACCGAGCCGTCGTCGACGCCGATGCCCAGCTCGGCCATCGCACGCATGTACTCGCGTTCGGCCGGGGTCGCGCGTTCGTACCGGGAGCCGAAGAAGCCGACGGTCAGTTCGGCCGAGGCCTCGGGGCCGGCCACGGCGACGTCCTTGATCGTGATCGGCGAGGTCGGGGCGTGGTCCCAGGTGGAGTGCGCGAACGCCTGCACGAAGTACGGGTAGCCGTCGGTCTGCGCGTACAGCTCGTCGAGCGCCTCCTCGTCGTACTGCACGCCTTCGCTCTCCGCGGGGATCATCAGCGCGCGGTCGCAGGCGTCCCGGGCCAGGCGGTCGACCCGGATGTAGCGGAAGAGCCGTTCGGAGTACGACTTGCTGGCCGACAGTACGGCGGGCAGGTGCGGCAGGCCGGCGCCGACGACCACCAGCGGGGCGCTCTGCTGCGAGATCTCGTGGCAGGCGGCACACAGCGCGGACAGGTCATCGGCGCTGATGTCCTGCATCTCGTCGATGAACAGCCCGACGCCGACGGTCAGGTCACCGGCCAGGTCGGCCGCGTCCGTGAACAGCTCGATCAGGTCCATCTCCAGGTCGCCGGAGTCGGCGCGGCCCTTCGCCGCGGCCACGTCGACGGGCGGATGCCAGCGGATGCCCTTGCGGTCGTTGGCCGCCGTACGCAGCGCAAAGGCCTTGAGTACGGCGCTGAACTGGTCGACCTTCTCGTCGTCGCGGTGCCGGTGCCCGAGCTCGCGCATCGCGGTGTGCAGCGCCTGCGCGATCGGCAGCCGGATGCTCTGGTCCGGGCGGGCCTCGATCTTCCCGGTGCCCCAGGCGCGCTTGATCGCCTGTGAGCGGAGCGTGTTGAGCAGCACGGTCTTGCCCACGCCCCGGAGTCCGCTGAGCACCAGGCTCCGCTCCGGTCTGCCTGCCGCGACCCGTTCGAGCACCACCTCGAACTGCCGCACCTCGGTGTCGCGTCCGGCCAGCTCAGGCGGCCGCTGACCGGCGCCGGGCGCATAGGGATTCCGGATCGGATCCATGCTTTCACTGTATGAGGCCGTCTAGCGTTTTCCGTAGATTGACCGATCAACGACCAGAGCGTGTCGCTCGGGCTGTCTACAACTCTCTACCGAAATCACTAGAAAGCGATAGACACCACGATCCAGCGCAAGACCACTATGGTTCCGCCCATGGTGGACTGGGCTCCGCAGGCAGGGGCGTTGTACGAGCGGGTGCATCAGCAGTACGTCGGCGGTGCGCGCAAGCTCGAGTCGCTGATCAACGAGTTGATCGGCGAAGAGGAAGGCATCAACTACCTGAGCGCGACGGCCCGGGCCAAGGACCCGGAGTCGTTCCTCGCGAAGGCGTCGAAGCCGCACCCGGACGACCCGGCCCGGCCGAAGTACGACGATCCGCTGAACCAGATCACCGACCTGGTCGCGGCCCGGGTGATCACGTTCCTGGTGGAGGCGGTGGACCGGGTGTGCGAGGTGATCGAGGAGGAGTTCGAGATCGTCGAGCACACCGACATGGGCGCGCACACCCGGGCGCAGGGCGTCTTCGGGTACGCCAGCAAGCACTACCTGGTCCGGCTGAACGAGCACCGCCGGGAGCTGCCGGAGTACGCCGTACTGAAGAACCTGGTGATGGAGATCCAGGTCCGTACGGCGGTCCAGCACGCGTGGGCGGAGTTCGAGCACGACATCCGGTACAAGCTGGACATCCCGCCGGACCGGAAGCCCGAGTTCGACCGGCGGTTCCTGCTGGCGGCGGCGTTGATGGAGCTGGCCGACAACGAGTTCACCGAGATCGACCGGCTGTACCGCGAACTGGCCGCGACCGCGTCGGACAAGGCTCCGCGGGACCTCACGACGGCCACGTTGACGACGTACCTGAACCGCCGCTACCCGGACGCGCCGCACGCGAAGACCACGCACTACGCGTGGATCCTGGGCATCCTGCACCGCCTTGGCGTCACGACCGAGGAACAGCTCACCGATCTGCTCACGGGCATCGACAGGGAGGCCGTCCAAGCAGCCATGACCCACCGAGCCCCGGCCGGCACCGTACGCCGCCTCGACGACGACCTGCTCGCCGCGAAAGGCCCTGCCTACCTGGACCTGTTCCCGGAGGAAGAGCGCCGCCAGAAGATCCTGAAGGGCCGATTGAAGGCCCTCACCCGCGCGGGGCTCATCCAACCTTGAGGACGGTGCGTCGGGCCCAAGCGCCAGTGGTGAGCAGGCCCAACGCGAGCACCAGCACTCCGCAGCCCGCGATGATGAACCAGCAGACCTTGGCCGCGCTGACGAAGCCTGTCTCGAACGGACCGACCAAACGGGCCGTCAACACAGTCCCAGCGACCGCAACGCCCAGCGACGCACCTACCTGACGACTGGTCGAGGCAATGGCGGCTGCAACGCCGGCCTGAGCGCGAGGCATGCCAGAAACGGCTGCGTTGGTGATTGGGGCGTTCAGCATGCCGAAACCGAGCCCGAACACCAGATAGGCGACCAGCAGGTGCAGTGTGGTCGTAGTGGTGCTGATCTGCGACAGGATCAGCCCGGACACCGCCAGCATCGTCCCGGCGACCGCCAGCGGTATGCGCGGACCACGGTGACCCACCAGCCACCCGGAGATCGGCGCGAACACCACGGTCATCGCTGCCATCGGCAACGTGAGCAGGCCGGCGTGTAGCGCGGTAAAGCCGCGTACGGTCTGCAGATAGAGCGAGTTGAGGAACAAGAACCCCGACAACGCCGAGAACCCGCACACCGCGATCAGCGTGGCCCCGGAGAACGGTGCGCTCCGGAAGAACCGTGGATCGAGCAGGGGCTCCTCCCTGCGGCTCTCGTAGTACACCAGCGACACCAACGCTGTCACGCACACGACGAAGCACCCGATGATCAGCGGCGAGCCCCACCCTGCCGACCGTCCCTCGATGATCCCGTACGTCAGCCCGCCGAGCAGCAGTACGACGAGCACCTGCCCGACCGGGTCGATCCGCCGCGGTACGGCGGCCCGCGACTCCGGCACGAAGAACGCGGTCAGCAGTACGGCGGCCACCGCGACCGGCACGTTGATCCAGAAGATGAACCGCCAGCCGGCCGCGTCGACGAGCGTGCCGCCGACGACCGGGCCGACCGCCATGCTCAGCCCGACCACGCCGCCCCAGATCCCGATCGCCTGGGCGCGCTCCCGCGGGTCGGTGAACGTGTTGGTGATGATCGACATCGCGACCGGGTTCAGCATCGACCCGCCGACCGCCTGCAGCACCCGGAACAGGATCAGCAGGTCGATCGTCGGCGCCACCCCGCAGAGCAGCGACCCGATCCCGAACAGCACCAGCCCGGCCTGGAACGTCCGCCGCCGGCCGATCCGGTCCGCGGTCGAACCGGAGACCATCAGCAGGCTCGCGAGCACCAGCGTGTAGGCGTCGATCGTCCACTGGAGCTTCGCGACCGAGGCGCCGAACTCGGCCCGGATGGACGGCAGTGCCAGGTTCACGATCGTCGAGTCCAGCCCGACGATGAACAGACTCGAACAGCAGATCGCCAGCACCAGCAGCCGCCGCCCGCGGCTGGTCTCGTTGTTCATCGCCCACGAATGTATAACGTTGAACAACTTGACCGGCCACGGGCGGCGGATCGTCTCAGCGGACGCCGACCAGCGAGTCGATCGTCTGCGTGACGGTGTTGCCGTTCAGATCGGTCGCCTCGACGTGCACCGACACCGTCGCCGCGCCCCGCGGCGGCGTCAGCAGCGCCTGGTACGACGTCCGCAGGTTGGCGCCCACCACGGGTTTCCAGGTCGCCCCGCCGTCATAGCTGGCGGTCACCTTCACCGACCTGAACGCCGCCGTACCACCTGTGGTGGAGCGCTCGTAGTACGGCTTGAGCTGCAGCGGGACCACCCCGTGGCGCACGGTGTTGGTGCCATCGGTCGGGGCGGAGTATCTGAGGTAGAGCAGTTGTTGCGGGGAGCAGCTGACACCGGACTCGGCGTACGCCTGGACGCACGTCGTGTTGCCCATGGTCGACGTCGAGGAGTGGGCCGAGCCGAAGGTCCACTCGCTGTGCTGCTTGGCGCCGTACTTGTACAGGTTGAGCCCCTTCTGCGGGCCGGTGTTCAGGTCCGAGTCGAGCACCAGCCGGTACCGGCCCTGGCCGGGCGGCAGTGTGAAGGACGGGAAGCCACCGAGGTACATCGTCCCCGGGAGCTCCTGCCCGTCGCGGTACAGCTTGGCCTGCGCTCCGCTGACCAGCAGCGTCGCGTTCACCAGCGGATCCGGCCCCGCGTACTCCGGTACGACGATCAGCCGGTCGCCGTCGCGGCACGCGAAACAGAAGCCCATGTGGCCCGTGTTCGTCGACACCGGCGGCACGTCCGACGGCCCGAGCGCGCGGGGTGCGGCCAGCCAGCGTTCGTCCGGGTTCCGGCCCTGGTGGAGCGTCGTCCGCCGGTCCTCGAGCGTGTTCTGGCGGGTGTCCATCCCGGCCGCGCGAATCCACTGCACCTTCGGCCCGACCGGCCCGTACAACTCCTCGCGGGCCTGTGGATAACGGTCGAGGTGGTTCGGCCAGATGAAGAAGGTGTGCGGCTCGTCGGCCGAGTCGAACCGGCTGCCGACGAGCTCCTGCCCACCGCCGTACGGCGTCGGCTGCCACTCCGGCGTGTAGCTGGTCCGGACCCGGGCCATGTCCCGGTCGCGGACCTGGAACGTCGCGGAGTCCGGGAACCGCCCGGACGACAGCTGCGACACGTGGTACACGACCGGCGAGTTCGGCGTACCGGTCAGCGAGACCGTCACCGGACCACGCGCCAGTACGTCCCGCAACTGCTGGCCCTCGGTCGCGTCGATGCCGGCGACCGGGAGCACGACCGGGGCGTCCCACGCAATCGGCACCGGGTACAGGTCGCAGCTCCCGGCCTCCTGCAGTACGCCGACCGCGCCGGCCGCCTTCAACGCCGCCAGGTCGTCCTGGTGCAGCTCGCACTCCCACCCGCCGTGCCCCCAGGTGAACGACATCAGCACGAGCTTGCCGCGGACCTTGGCCAGCTCGTCCGGTTCGAGCGACCAGCCGACGTCGATCAGCGGCAGCTTCCGGTACCGCCCGTCGAAGCGCACCGACGGCGGGACGGCGTCCCAGTAGCTCGGGTCCATCGCGAGCCCGCGGCCGTTGGCCGAGTCCACAGCCAGCTGGACCGGCGGCACGGCGCGGGTCGCGCTGAACTTGATCGAGAACAGCCCGGCCGTCACCTTCTTGGTCGGCGCCACGAAGAAGTCACCGTCGCGGTACTTCGTGAACGGGTAGGTGACCGTCAGCCGATCGGTCCCGTCGGCCGTCGTCCGGTAGGCGGCGACGCCACCGCCGACGCTCTGCGTGTGGATGTCGGTGTCGACCCGGTACGGCACGGCGTCCTTGTCGTCGAACGTCAGCGACACCGGTCCCTGCACGGACAGCTCGGGCTCGGAGAACATGACGTTCTCCAGCCGCTTGCTCGCCGGCTCGCGGTCGTGCGTCACGAAGAGCGCCCACCGTCCGGGCACCAGGTTGAGCGTGAACGAGCCGCTCAGCCGGTCCGGCGCGATCTGCGCGTCCCGCAGCACCACCGGCGGGGCCGTGTGGTCGTCGAGGTTGATCGCGCTGATCAGTGCTCCGAACATCACCTGCGCACTGAAGTTCACCTGCACCTTCACCTGGTAGCTCAGGCGCGCCTTGTTCATCGCCACCGCGGTCCGTACCTGTACGCCGTCCGCGGTCGCCACCACCGCACCGGACGAGAACCCGGTCTGCAGCTGAGCCGCGTGGACGGTCACGTCGACGCTCGCGGTCGAGTGCGCCGGTACGACGACCTGCCCGGGCACGCTGGCCGCGGGCAGCGACGTGCTGAGGTTCAACGTGACGTCGGAGTCGCCGTCGTTGCGGTAGCTGATCGGCCGTACGACGTCTCCCTCCTCGGTGTCGACGATCCGTCCGAAGTCGACGGCCCCGGTCACGCCGTACACGTGCTGCGAGACGGCGCGGGCGACGTCCACCCGGCCGGCGCCCTGCTCGAACACGGAGTACCCGTCGTCCTTGCTGCTGCTCATCAGTGCGGCCTTGAGTTGCGCGGCCTGCCAGTCCGGGTGCTCCTGCGCGAGGATCGCGGCCGCGCCGGCGACGTGCGGGGTCGCCATCGACGTACCGGAGAGTGAGGTGTAGTTCGCGTCGACCGGGTCGCCGAGGCTGGTACCGGCGGCGCGGGCGGCGACGATGGCCGAGCCCGGTCCGGCGATGTCGGGCTTGCTGACCCGGTCGGGGTAGAGCAACGGTCCGCGGCTGGAGTAGTAGGCGAGCTTGTCGCTCTTGTCGACCGCGGCGACCGTCAGCGCGGACGCCGCGACGCCCGGCGTGCTGACGGTCGAGGTCGCGCCGTTGTTGCCGGCCGCGACCACGAACAGTGCGCCGGTGGCGGCGGTGATCCGGTCGACGGCGAGCGCGCCGATGTCGTCCGCCTCGTCGACGGTCGGGTCACCGCCGAGGCTCATGTTGATCACCTTGGCGCCCTGCGCGGCCGCCCACTCCATCCCGGCGATGATGTCGGAGTCCTGGCCGAAGCCCTTGTTGCTCAGCACCTTGCCGATCAGCAGCTGGACGCCGGGCGCGACACCCTTGTACTTGCCGCCGGACGCCGCGCCGGAGCCGGTGATGATCGAGGCGACGTGGGTGCCGTGGCCGAACCCGTCGGAGGTGTCCGGGTCGGCGGTGAAGTTCTTCGACTCGACCACCTTGCCCTGCAAGTCCGGGTGCTTCGGGTCGAGGCCGGTGTCGAGGATCGCCACCTTGACCCCCTTCCCGTCGTACCCGGCCGCCCAGGCCTGAGGTGCGCCGATCATCGGCACGCTCTGGTCCAGCGTGGCGTGCAGCTTCCGGTCGAGCCAGACGTGCGCGACGCTCCGGCCGAACGCCCGCTGCCCGGTCTGCGCGATCGACCCCCAGAACGCACTCGCCTGACTCTTCGGTACGTCGGCAGCCGTCGCGTGCACGCTGTCGAGCTGCACCGTGGGCTTCAGACCCGGTACGGCGTCCGCCTGGGCGCGGAGCTTCGCCGTCGGGACGGCCGTGGACAGCTGGGTGATCACGGGCAGCTGGGAGGTCGCGTCGTCGGCGTACCCGTTGGCGACGAGGTAGTTGACGTCGAACAGGCTCCGGTCGAGCACACCGGCCGACAGGTACGGCAGGGCGTCGTCGGGGACGACCAGGCGCTGCTTTGTGGTCTCCACCATCTGCAGGTGCGGCATGTATCCGTTGGGGCGGGCAACGGGCTGCAACTGGACCTGTGAGGTCCCGTCCGGGTCAGGGGTCAGCGTGACCTTGTCGCCGGTCACCAGGGTGACCGTGGTCGGCTTGGCGACGTGTGTCAGCTCGGGTGCGGCCTGCGGTGGAGGTGGCGCAGCGGCGGTGGGATCAGGGCTGGACAGGATGCTAGCCAGCAATACCGCGCTAAGGACGGCGGACAGGGCTGTGCTTGACATGGGCGGCTCCTGCGATATCGATTTCCCAGGAGCATCAGATGCCGCGTCAGCGGTGTAAAGCGGTCTCCGCGACCTGTCTAGGCCAATGGCTGAGATCGGTCATACGCTGATCCGGTGCTGGAGCGGCTGGGGATCGACGCGGAGCAGGAGCAGGCGTACGAGCACGTGCTGATGCGCCCGGGTCGTACCGCGAAGGAGCTGGCTCTCGGGGACCTGCCCCTCGACGCATTAGTCGCCAAGGGACTGCTCCGGGTGGACGGCGGCCGGTACAGCGCCGTACCTCCGGCCCTGGCGTTGCAGGGCCTCCTGGACGACCGGCAGCTCGAGCTGGACCGGGCCGCGGCGCGGGTCCGCGAGCTGGAGCGGCTGCACAGCGCCGCGCCGTACGGCGGTCGGCCGGCACCGGTCGAGCTGGTGGCAGGTCCCCAGGCACACGACTACCTGCTGGCGATCCACCGCGCAACACGGTCCGAAGTACGGGCATTCGAGACGCCACCATATGTGAAACCCATCTCAGTCGAGGACGCACAGCCGGTGGCTGACGCGATACAGCACGGCGTCGCGCACCGGATCGTGTACAGCCGCGCGGCGGTGGACGAGCAGGGGCTGGACACGCTGCTCGTCACGCTGTCCGTCGGCGAGCAGGCCCGGGTGACCGGCGACGTCCCGCTGCGGCTGGCGATCTACGACGACCGGATCGCGACCCTGCCCGCGGTCACCGGGACCCGGACCGACGAAGGGCTGCTGGTGGTCCGGCCGAGCGCCCTGCTGGACGCCCTGATCGCTTTGTTCGAACGGGTTTGGGCCTCGGCGCTGCCGCTCACGCTGACCGCCGACGAGCCCGCGGAGGCGGCCGAGGCCGAGGACCGGATCCTGGTCGCGCTGCTGTCGGCCGGGATGACCGACCAGGCGATCGCACGACAGCTCGGGATCAGTCTGCGGACCGTCGGCCGGCGGATCCAGCGGGTCCAGAACGGGCTGCACGCGCAGACCCGGTTCCAGGCCGGCGTCGCGGTCGGGCTGGCCCGATCCGGCACCGATCCGGAAGCCGGCTGAAAAGAGTTTGACGGGCTGTCGGCGGCGGCACCTAGGCTTGATCCATTCGCCTGGTCAGGCCCCTCTTTCAACCCTTCTATGCCCTCATTGCGAGACGTCATGTCCTTGCGCCTCATTCCCTTCGCCGATCCGGGTGTGCCCGACACCCGGTCCGGCCTCCGACTCATCCTCTGGCTGGAGCACCAGCAGCTCCGCGGGCAGTTGCTCGCGGTGTTCTGGGGACTGGTGTACTTCGGCGGGATCGCCGCCGCTCCGGTCGCGGTCGGGCTCGCCGTGCAGGCGGCCATCGACCTGTCGTGGTCGAAGCTGATCCTGTCCGGCGTGCTGCTGCTCGCCTTCGGCGCCGCCAAGGCCGCCGCCGACTCGTTCTTCCACCGGGCCGTGGTGACGAACTGGATCAGTACCGCGGCCCGCCTCCAGCAACTGCTGTTCCGCAAGGCCGCGGAGCTCGGCTCGCTGCTCACCCGGCGGATCGCCGCCGGCGAGGTCGTGCAGGTGAGCAGCGGCGACGTCGAGAAGATCGGCTGGTTCGTCGAGGTGCTCGGCCGGTTCGTGGCCGCCCTGCTGACGTGCTTCGCGGTCGTCATCGGCCTGCTGCTGTACGAACCCCGGCTCGGGCTGGTGGTCGCCGTCGCCGTCCCGGTGCTGGCGTTCTCGATCGTCCCGCTGATGGGTCCCGCGGAGCGCCGCGCGGACGAGCAGCGGGCCAAGGGCGGCCGGGCCACCGAGCTCGCCGCCGACACCGTCGCCGGACTGCGCGTACTGCGCGGCATCGGCGGTGAGCAGCTGTTCCTGGAGCGGTATCGCGCGGCCTCGCAGGACTACCGGACCAGTGCGGTCCGGAGCGCCCGGATGTGGTCGCTGATCGCCGCGCTGCAGGTGCTGTTCTTCGGGCTGTTCCTGGTCGTCGTGGTGTGGATGGGCGTCCGGCTGGTGACGTCCGGCCACATCTCGGTCGGCGAACTGGTCACGACGTACGGCTTCATCACGTTCATGATGGTGCCGCTGCACACGTTCGAGGAGACCGCGAGCGCGTTCATCTTCTCGAAGGTCTCGGCCCGCCGGGCCGCGCGGGTGCTGTCGCTGCAGCGGACCGACGAGACCAAGGCCACCGGCGAGGCGCAGCTGCCGTCCGGCGACCTGCTCGACCCGGTCACCGGGCTGCACGTCCCGGCCGGGAGCTTCACCGCGGTCGTCAGCGGCGACCCGGACGCCGGCGGTCTGCTGGCCGACCGGCTGGGCGGCCACAGCCCGACGGCAACCGACGAGGCCTCCGTGCAGCTCGACGGTGTCGCGCTGGACGACCTCCCGCTGGACTCGGCGCGGACCGTGGTGCTGGTCCAGGACAAGGACCCGGTGTTGCTGTCCGGCTCGGTCCGCGACCTGTTCGACGTACCGGCCAGTGGCGCGGTCTCTCCGGAGACGGCCCTGGACGCGGCACAGTGCGAGGACATCCTCGACGTACTGCGGCAGACGCTGCCTACCGGTGAGACCGACGCGATGAAGGCGGTGCTGACCGAGCGGGGCAGGTCCCTGTCCGGTGGTCAGCGGCAGCGGGTCGCGCTGGCGCGGTCGCTGTACGTCGACCCGCAGGTGCTGGTGCTGGACGAGCCGACCAGTGCGGTCGACGCGCACACCGAGGCCCGGATCGCCGACGGCCTGCAACTGCTGCGCCGTGGCCGGACCACCGTGGTGTTCACGTCCAGCCCGCTGATGCTGGACCGCGCGGAGCGGGTGGTGTTCGTGCCGGACGGCCAGGTGGCCGCGGTCGGTACGCATCACGAGCTGCTGGACAGCAACCCGCAGTACCGCGCTGTCGTCACCCGTGAAGAAGAAGCAACGTTCGAGGAGTCGGTGTGAAGCGCCCGGAGTACGACCCGGCAGCCCCGCAGGAAGTAGTGCGGCTCCCGGTGGCGCAGGGCACGACCGTCCGCGCCTACATCAAGACGCTGTTCCGCCGGCACCGGCGGCAGTTCCTCTGGCTGACCGTGGTGAACGCGGTCGCCGCGCTGAGCGGCATGGTCGGTCCGTGGCTGCTCGGCAACGTCGTGCAGAAGCTGTCCGAGGGCCGGACCGACGTCAAGCTGCCGTCGGTCGTGATCGGGTTCGTGATCGCGCTCGCGGTGCAGACGGTGTTCACCCGGCTGACCCGGCTGCGCGGCGCGGTGCTCGGTGAGGAGATGCTCGCGGACCTCCGCGAGGACTTCCTGGTCCGCGCGGTCGGCCTGCCGCCGGGCGTGCTGGAGCGGGCCGGGACGGGCGACCTGCTGTCCCGGATCACCACCGACATCGACCGGCTGTCGCACGCGATGCGGGACGCCGTACCGCAGCTGACGATCGCGGTCATCTGGGCGTCGCTGCTGATCGGGGCGTTGATCGTGACCGCGCCGGCGCTGGCCGTTGCGGTCGTGATCGCGGCGCCGATCCTGATCCTCGGCGGCCGCTGGTACTTCCGCCGGGCGCCCTCGGCGTACCGGTCGGAGGCAGCCGGGTACGCCGCGGTCGCGTCCGGGCTGGCCGAGACCGTCGACGCCGGCCGGACCGTCGAGTCGCACCGGCTCGGCCACCGCCGGATCGCGCTCGGCGACACCCGGATCGGCCAGTGGGTCGCCTGGGAGCGGTACACGCTGTACCTGCGGATGATTCTGTTCCCGATCATCAACATGACCCACACGGTGGCGCTGGCCGCCGTCCTGGTCATCGGTGGCGGGTTCGCGATCCAGGGCTGGCTGACGGTCGGTGCGCTGACCACCGGCGCGCTGTACATCCAGCAGCTCGTCGAGCCGGTCAACATGATGATCCGCTGGTACGACGAGTTGCAGGTCGCGCAGGTGTCGCTGTCGCGGCTCGTCGGCGTCCGCGAGGTCGAGACGGAAGCCACGACCAGCGAGGACGAGCCGGACGGGCGGACCGTGCTGGCCGACGACGTGCGGTTCGGGTACCTCGAGGGTCGCGACGTACTGCACGGCGTGACGCTCACGGTCGAGCCCGGCGCACGGGTGGCGCTGGTCGGGCCGTCCGGGGCGGGCAAGTCGACGCTGGGCCGGTTGCTGGCGGGTATCTACTCGCCGCGGGTCGGCGACATCACCTTGGGTGGTGCGGCGCTGGACCGGATGTCGGCGGAGCAGGTCCGCAGTCACGTTGCCCTGGTCAACCAGGAGCACCACGTCTTCGTGGGCAGCGTGCGCGACAACCTGCGGCTGGCCAGGCAGGGCGCGTCCGACGCGGACCTGTGGGCGGCGCTGCGGTCGGTAGATGCCGACGGCTGGGTCGCTGGGTTCGACGAGGGCCTGGACACCGAGGTGGGGTCCGGCGGCGTCTCGCTGACGCCGGCCCAGGCGCAGCAGGTAGCCCTGGCCCGGCTGGTGCTGGCCGACCCCCACACGCTGGTCCTGGACGAGGCAACCTCACTGATGGACCCGCGGGCCGCCCGGCACCTGGAGCGGTCGCTGGCCACCGTGCTGGAAGGCCGTACGGTGGTGGCAATCGCCCACCGCCTGCACACCGCGCACGACGCCGACGTCATCGCAGTCGTCGAAGACGGCAAGATCGTCGAGCTAGGCGGCCACGACGAACTGGTCGACGCCCAGGGCGCCTACGCAGCCCTCTGGCACTCCTGGCACGGCGACCGCTGAGCGAGGATCAAGTAAATAAGTTGAAGAACAAGAGCAAAGAAGAAAGAAGAGAGATTTAGAGTGGTGGCTGGCTTCAGCGACCGCAGCGGCGGCCGTCGCAGGGGCGGCCGTCTGAGGGGTTAGCGTCTGAGATGTCGGGTTACCTACCCGCATACCGGCCGCAAACCCGGCAACTCAGGCGCCAACCCCTCGAGAGGATCTGCGAAGCGGCCACGGGGCGGTGGCGCCGATGCAGGCGGCGTCGGCGTTGCGATACCGCATCGACCCACCTGCATGAAGTTCTGACCCGCTGACATCGCTCAACCAACCCTCGGTTGACTACCGAAGTCAGCCACCATTCAAATCTCTTTCCTTCGCTGATCTTTCCTCTGCTTGTCTTTATTTCCCTTCTCCTGATGCTTCTCGTCTTCTTTGGTCGGGTGTGTCCGGCGGACGCCCTCCGGGTCGTGTGAGGATGAGCGGGTGCTGCTGACGACGCTGTTCTCTCTGCCCACGACCCTGGCTCTGGACATCGACGACGTCGGTCGGATGCTGGTGCTGTACGACGGGACCGGGACCCGGCAGGTCAACGAGGTCGCTCCGGATGGGAGCTGGCGTGCGTTGACCGATCTGGGGGACACCTGTCGTGGGGCGCGGTTTGTCCCGGGTAGCAGTCGGGTTGTTGTCGAGCACGACGCCGGGGGCAACGAGCGCGGGCAGCTCTCGATGCTCGATCTCGCCGACGACGGGCTCCCGGCGCTGACCCCGCTGGTGCACGGCGCGGAGTACATCCACCATCTGGTGGCCGCGCGCGCCGGCCGGATCCTCTACACCACGAACCGTCGCAACGGCGTCGACTTCGACCTGGTCGCCCGTGACCTGGCGACCGGCGCCGAGACCGTGCTGTACGACGCGGGCGGCTGGGTGATGGGCGTGCACCCGTCGCCCGACGACAAGTGGGTCGTCCTGTCGAAGGCCAGCAGCCCGGCGAACTCGATACAGCTGCTGCTCGTCGACACCTCCAGCCGGTCGGTCACCGAGCTGACGCCCGCGGACGGCCACAACGACCAGGGCCCGGTCGCCTGGCTGCCGGACTCGTCCGCGTTCCTGGTGTCGACCGACACCGACCGCGACCGGAAGGCGGTCCGCCGGTACGACGTGGCCGACGCGGCGTGGAGCGACGTACTGGTCGACGACGCGCGGGACGTTGCCGCCTGGCCGTCGCCGGACGGCGTACACCAGCTGGTCGGCGTACTGGAGGACGGCGAGGTCACGCTCGCGCTGCACCGCGCGGAGGACGGCGAACTGGTCGCGCCGGTCGGTCTGCCCGCGGGCGGTTGCGCGGCGTTGACGATGATGACGCCGGACCCGATCTGGTCGGCGGACGGCGCGTTCGCGGCGATCACCTACAACTCCCCGGTCACCCCGCCGACCGTGTACCGGTACGTGCCGAACGGCGAGCTGACCGCGATCGGCCCGGTCGAGGTACCGGTCGCGCTGGAGCACCCGGAGAGCCTGCGGGTGCCGTCGTTCGACGGTGAGCAGGTGCCGGTGTTCGTGTTCCGGCCGACCGCACCGGACCTCGGCTCGACGGTCGTCCACGTGCATGGCGGACCCGAGGGCGCCGCGATGCGGATCTGGAGCCCGATCATCTCGTCGCTGGCCGGCGAGGGGCACACGGTCGTCGTACCGAACGTCCGCGGCTCGGCCGGTTACGGCAAGCGCTGGTACTCGCTGGACGACCGCGAGCTGCGGCTGGACTCGGTGAAGGATCTGGCCGCGATCAACGCGTGGCTGCCGACGATCGGCGCCGACCCGCGGAAGGCCGCGCTCTGGGGCGGCTCGTACGGCGGGTACATGGTGCTCGCCGGTGTCGCGTTCCAGCCGGACCTGTGGGCGGCCGGCGTGGACATCGTCGGGATCGCCTCGCTGGTCACGTTCCTGGAGAACACGTCGGACTACCGCCGGGCGATGCGGGAGCGCGAGTACGGGTACCTGGCCACCGACCAGGAGTTCCTGGAATCCGCGAGCCCGCTCAGCCGGGTCGACGACATCCGGGCGCCGCTGTTCGTCATCCACGGCGCCAACGACCCGCGCGTCCCGTTGTCGGAGGCCGAGCAGATCACGGCGGCGCTCACGAACCGCGGCGTACCGTGCCAGCTGCTCGTGTACCCGGACGAAGGCCACGGCCTCGCCAAGCTCGCGAACCGCCTGGACGCCTACCCGCAGGCGTTCAGCTTCCTGCGAGACCACCTGGCGTAAGGGTCCCGGCGGTCGCGTCGAGGCTTACCGGAAGCCCGAGCGGTACGGCGAGGTTCAACGGCTCGTGCCCGATCGCCGCGCCCTCCACCATGGGGAGACCGAGCGGTTCGAGCCGCTCGCGGATGGTGTCGTCGAGCCCCTCGCCGCCCTGGCTGAAGTCACCGATCACCAGCCCGGTCACCCGGTCGAACCATCCCGCGCGCAGCAGCTGCGTGAGCAACCGGTCCGCCTGGTACGCCTCCTCGTTGACCTCTTCGAGTACGACGACCCCGGCCGGCGGCGCGTACGTCGGCGTACCCACGCTGGACGCCAGCATCGCCAGGTTGCCCCCACGCAACGGCCCGTCCGCCACACCACCGACGACCGTGCGAGCACCCCGCAGGAGGTCCGTGACGGTCTCCGGCTCGAACAGCAACGCCCGCAGCCGCGCCCGCCCCACGTCGTCCGCCAACTGCTCCACGGCCGCGGCCATCGGCCCGTGCATCGTCACGAGCCCCCGCGCGTTCAACGGCTCGTGCAACGCCGTGATGTCGCTGAACCCGACGAACCACTTCGGTACGGCGACCAGCTCGTCGAAGTCGAGGTACTCAAGCATCCGCTGTACGCCGTAGCCGCCACGCGCGCAGAACACCGCGGCGTACTGCGGGTCGAACCACGCACTCTGTAGGTCGAATGCCCGCGCCTTGTCGTCCGCGGCCAGGTACTTGAACCGCTCGTGTCCGGCCAGCACCGACGGCATCACGTCCACGTCGATGCCCCACGCCCGGAGGTACTCCACCCCGGCCCGCAGCCGCTCGGCGTCCACCCGCCCGGACGGCGCCACCACAGCGACCCGATCTCCACTCCGCAGCCGCTGCGGCAGCACCACGTCGTTCATTCCGCTGACGCTACCAACCGACCTGGATCGTCGTGCTCTTGGAGACGCCGTTGACCGTGACGCCCAGCTGGGCGGTGCCCGGACGGAGCGCGGTCAGCCGGCCGGTGGCCGGGTCGTACGCCGCGACCGCCCAGAACGGGGCGCTCTTCGCGGAGCCGATGTACATCGTCCGCGAGCCCCACCAGTCGGCCGAGACCGGGAACGACACCGGCACCCGGCGGTTCTCCTGGACGACGGTCGCCGACGCCGAGGCGGTCTGGTTGCGGCGCATCGTGGCCGGCGCGGCCAGCTCGAGCGCGTCGACGTGCGGGCGCATCTCGACCTGGAACCACGGGCGGCTGGACTCGGAAGCGGAGGTGGAGATGCCGACGAGGGCCCAGCCGGTGAAGCCGCCGGCGTCCGGTGCGGCGGCCGGGCTCTTGCCCGAGTTGCCGGTCAGCGGCAGCAGGACGCCGTCGGTCCGGGTCGCGGCGAACGTCCCGGCGTGCCCGGCCATGTAGGCGGCGCCCTTGCCGGTGGACTTCCGGAAGTCGGCGAGCCACTTGACGATCATCGCGGCTTCCTTGCGGTCGCCGAGCTGCGAGTTCTGCGTCGGCGACGGGTCGTCGATCGGATGGTGCGCGAACACCACGACGTTCCGGATCGTACGGTCCTTGGCGGCGGAGTCCAGCTGCTTGCGCAGGTCCGCGATCTGGTCGAACCCGCCGGCGCGGAGCGAGCCGAGCGACGAGTCCCGCAGGACGAACCGGGTGCCCTTGTGGTCGAACGTGCTGGTCGGGTTGCCGAAGACCTTCTTCCACTCGGACAGGTCCCCCGGGCCGTACGTCTCGTGGTTGCCCGGCACGTAGTGCACCGGCACCTTGCCCGCGACCTCCTCGTCGATGATCTGCTTGGCCAGTGCGATGTCCGGCCCGAACGCCCGGTCGACGAAGTCGCCGTTGATCACCAGGAAGTCCGGGTTCTGCGCGAGCGCCTCGCGGATCGTCCGGCGGGCCTGCTGCACGTAGTCCGAGTTCGGGTCGTCGGCGGTGAACTGCGCGTCCGACATCACCGCGAACCGCCAGCGGCCGGCCGTCGTCAGGGTTCCGTCGGTGACCACCATCGGGTCGATCACCCTGGCCGGCGGATCCATCGTCACCGGCGGCGCGCTGCGGACGGTCAGGTCGTCGATCACGATCCGGCCGGAGTACTGCCGGGTCGGCGAGGTCTCGACGACGTAGATCCGCCAGAACCGCAGCGGGTACGTCAGCCCCGGCGGGATGTCGGCCTCGACGTACTTCCAGCCGGTCCAGTCGACGGCGGCCGCGAGGTTGAGGGTCTGCGCCGTACCGCCCGCGGCGTCGTAGGCGTTCGCGCGCAGCCAGGCGCCCTTGCCGTCGCCGTACACCCAGGCGCCGAGCTTCTGCGGCTGGCCGGGCAACGTCTGCTGCGGGGTCTGCGAGAGGTACGCCGCCCGCGTGGCAGTGCTGCCGGTCAGCGAGTAGTCGAGCGCGATCGCCTGGCCGCCGTCATGCCCTTCGGCGGCGGAACGGGACGCGGTCGCGGCGCCGGCCGGGACCGCGTTGGCGGCCCACTTGGACACGTCGTCGAGGCTGTCGACGACCGTGCTGGTCAGGCCGGCCGTGATGCTGAGCTGGGTGCTGAGCGTGCCGACCGTCGCGGTCACCACGGTCGACACCGCGTCGTTGCCCAGGGCATTGACCTCGAACCCGTTGCCCTTCGCAACCACCTTGACCTTGTTGGCGTCGTAGCTGAGCTTGACGTCGCGCGGCTCGATCCAGGTGGAGAACCCGTCGGCGTCGTACCCGTCGACCTCGAAGAAGCCCTTCGCGTTCGAGTCCGACAGCGACACCTGGCGGGTGGACGGGGCCAGGCGGGTCGGCGTACCGAGGACAGTCATCGGGAACCTTCCGTTCGCCGTACCGCGGGTCGCGGTGACGATCACGTCGCCCGCGCGGCGGCCGGTCACCACGCCGTGCTGGTCGACGCGGACGTTGCTGCCCGCGTACCAGGACGGCGTACCGGCGGCGGGGGCGTACGTCTCGTCGTACCCGGTGCCCTCGAGGACGCGGGTGAGGCCGGTGAGGACGCGGGAGCTGCGGGAAATGTCGGCGTCGGGGCCTGCCTCGGCGGTGCCGTTGGCCTCGACGCGGAAGCCCTTGAGCTTGCCGCTGCCCTTGACCGGGAGCAGGCCGAGACCGTTCGGGATCAGCCGCTCGTTGCCGTCGGACGGGTCGTTGACGACGTCCGGCGCGACCTTGCCCGGCGTCCGGGCGAGCATCGTCGAGGAGCCGCCGCCGTCCAGGTTCAGCGCGTCGTCCGCGCCGAGGCTGATCATCAGCTGACCCATTTCCTTCAGCGACAGACCGCGCGATCCGGTCGCCCGGCCGTCGACGGTCAGCAGGATCATCCGGCTGCCGTCAGCGTCGAACCCGATCGCGGTCCGCGGCGCCAGGTCGGCGTCCGGAACGCTGTCCGGCACCTTGCCGTCCTTCGCGAGCTGGTAGTTGCCGCTCACCGCGGCCGCGACGTTCGCCGCGTCGGGGCGCAGGCCGTAGGAGATGTCGACCTTGTCGCCGGCATGCAGCGCGGTGAGCGCGTCGGCGCCGGCCTCGCGGCCGATCAGCGCCTGCTCGTTCGCGGCCAGCGGAGTGGTGGCCGGAGTGGTGGCAGAGGAGACGACCACACCGTCGCGAAGGATCACCTCGCGGACGGTCGGCAGGCCGTCCACGGTCCGGGTCCGGGCCGCATCGCCCCACTCCGGGGTGTAGAGACCGATCCCGCCGGTGTTCACGGCCGGCGAGTTCAGGTTGGTCAGCTCGAGCTTGGTCGCGCCATCGGTCGCGGTGCCCTGCAGAAACAGCTGGGCGATCTTGCCGAGCCCGTCCTTGCCGATCACCGCGGTGTCGTTGTGCCCGGCGGCCGGCGCGTTCGTCAGCTTGCCGGACTCGACCCCCACACCGAGCGGCGCGTTGGTGTCGTTGATGTCGAAGAAGTCGCCGTTCACACCGGCGATCGCGCCCCGGCTCGCCAGCTGCTGGCTGAGCGGCTGGGCGCCGGACACCTTTCCCGCCTTCACCAGGTCGACCGTCACGCCGTGCTTGCTCAGGTCGGTGTCGAGGATGTCGCCGCGCTGCCAGCCCTGCGGGTCCAGCCGCTCGAACGACGTGTAATCGACGCCGGGAGCGACCGGGCTGTCGGACCGCGACGTCAGTACGCCGTTCTCGGCGATCGCCGCGTCCGGGATGCCCGCGGGCTGCCCGACCGCGGGACTGACCAGCACGCCGGCCAGCAGGCCACCGATGCCGATCGCTGTGGTCAACGGACGGATGAGCGACACAGGAGCCTCCCCACGGTGGACGGACGCGGTCATCCGACGCCGCGCGCGCTACCGCCTCATGAGCCGCAGGTGTACGCCGATCGACCGACCGGTGACAAAGTAACGCCTACGGTCACCGTGTGGAAGGTTTTCTTCTCAGACTGTTAGTTGGTACTCACTGGGCGGCCGGAGATCTCCCAGGCGTGCATGCCGCCGTCCAGGTTGATCGCCTCCCGGCCGACCTGGTTCAGGAACTGGGTGGCCATCCCGGACCGGCCGCCGACCGCGCAGACGCAGAGCACCTTCTGGTCCAGCGGCACCTCGCCGACCCGCTCCTGGAGCTCGCCGAGCGGGATGTGGGTGGCGCCCGCGATGTGGCCGCGGTCCCACTCGTCCGGCTCGCGGACGTCGAGGACGAACGCCTCCGCCAGCAGCGCGTCGTCGAGCTCGCTCACCACGACCGAGGGAATCTCCTGGTTCCGGAACATGCCCCCAGCATGTCAGACACCTGCCCCGGTCCGGAACGCGGTTGCCCGGCCGGAAGATAAAGCGTTGACCCCGGCGGGCGGATCTAGGACCGTGGCTGGCAGGGAGGTCGCGGGTGGCGCTGATTCAGGGGATCCCGGGGGAGTTCGAACCGCAGCCGTGGGGTGAGGCGATCGTACGGAGCCGCGAGCTGTTGCTGCTCCGGATCGCCTGCCGGCCGCCCGATCACGAAGTACGACTGCCCGGTCTGGTGACCATGCCGCGGCACGTTGTCGAGGACGCCACCGGCCGGGCGCTGACCTGGCGGCGCGACGGCGACGACCTGGTGGTCCGATTACCCGAGGCCGGTGAACCGCCGGTGGTCCGGGTCGCGCTGAGCGGGAAGCTGCGGATCGTGCCGCAGGACACCGTCACCGCGAACGCCGACGGCGTCTGGGACCTGACCCCAGCCGGTACGACCGCCCATCTGGTGGCGCGGCGGGCGGCCGACGTCGCGGTCCGGTACTTCGGACTGGCCGAGCCGGACAGCCGGCACCAGATCCGGCTCGCCGGCCGCCGGTACGGCGTCACCGGCCACGAGCTCACCCGCACCACGATCGGCCCGTTCCCGATGCCGGAGCTGCGCGTCGTACCGCTGGCGGTACCGGCCGGCGTCCGCCGGATCCTCGTCGCCCCGGTTGGCACGGTGCTGGCGTCGATCCACCCCGGCCGCGGCGAGCTGACCGTCGCGGTCACGAACTTCGGCCGGACGTCCGCCCGCGGCGAGGTCGACCTGCCGCTGCCGCCGGACTGGTCGGCGTACGAGCAGGTGTGGCGGTTCGACGGGCTGGAGCCGGGGCGGTCGATCGGCTGGGCCGTCCGGGTCACCGGGGACGGCGTCCACGAGTTGCGGGCGCGGCTCGACGCGGGACGTCGCTCGGCGTCCTCACCGTACGTCGTACACCTGTGACCGCTTGCATTCTGAGAGCGCTTCCCCTCTACTGGCAGTGATCGATCTACCGCCCCGATCGAGGAGTCCTGCATGCGTACAACGCCCATCCGCCTGCTTGCCGCCGGGATCCTGCTCGCCGCCGGCGCCACCGTCACCCCGGCGACCGCCGCCGTACCGGCCGCTGACGCCACCACCGCCGTCCGCGCACCCGCTCTGCCCGCGAAGGCCCGGGCCGGTGCGCTCGACGCCACCGGGTACTGGACCGCGGAGAAGCTGCGGAACGCGATCCCGGCCGATCTTCCGACCGGTACGGCCGCCGGAACCCCTGCGAAACAAGGGACTTCGAGCGGTGTCGCGTCCAAGCCGGTCGCGCCGCGCGCCGGGTACAAGCTCGCCAACGACACCGTGCCGAGCACGGCCGGCAAGCTGTTCTTCACTGACAACGGGCTCAACTACGTGTGCTCGGCGTCGACGATCAACAATGGCTACAAGAACCTGATCATCACCGCGGGGCACTGCGTGCACAGCGGCCAAGGCGGCGGCTGGCACTCGAACATCGTGTTCGCGCCGGCGTACTACAACGGCCAGTCCGGGTACGGCCTGTGGAACTGGAGCCAGGCGCGGACGTTCAACTCGTGGATGAACAGCAGCGACTTCACCCACGATCAGGCGTTCGTCACGCTGCAGCAGCGCAACGGCGCGAACCTGATCGACGCCGTCGGTGGCAACGGCCTGGTCTGGGGCAACGGCCAGGCCCAGGCCGGTACCCGGATCTGGGGCTGGCCGGCCGAGGCGCCGTACAACGGTGAGGTGCCGTACTACTGCGACGGCACGACGTACGCGTGGGGCGGCTCGGACGCGGCGCTGACCTGCTCGATGAACGGCGGCGCGAGCGGCGGGCCGTGGCTGAAGGACCGGATCGACGCGAACCTCGGATACGTGTTCGCGGTGACCTCACGCCGGACGACGAGTGGTACGCCGACGTTGCTGTCGACCCCGAACACGGCCGACGTCAAGACGATGTTCGATCAGATGACGACGTAGCTTCCTGCTCGGTCTTCGCGGGCAGGCACTTGCCCAGGTTGATGAAGAAGAAGATCAGGCCGAGCGTGATCGTGACGTGCCCCAGCCCGGAGATGCCGTCCAGCGCGGCGCCGGGCTGGTGGCCGAGCACGACCATCGTCCCGCGCAGCAGCATCATGCCGACGGTCAGCGCGAGGCCCGCGTTGTAGACCCAGAAGAACGCGGTGAAGAGCTTGCCGTCGGACAGGGTGAACAGCTTCTCCAGCGCGAGCACGATCAGGAAGAACAGCATGCCCAGCGCGAGGATGTGGGTGTGGACGACGCCGAGCTGCGAGTCGCCGGTGAAGTCCTTGGCCTTGGTCAGCTCGCGGTAGTACAGCCCGCTGATGAGCCCCAGAATCATGTAGACGTGTGCTGCCACGTAGATCTTCCGCATGCGCGGGAACCTACTTCAGCAGCTTCGACAACCTCCGGTCGGCCAGCGGTTTGCCGCCGGTCTGACAGGTCGCGCAGTACTGCAACGAGGAGTCGGCGAAGCTCACCTCGCGGACGACGTCACCGCAGACCGGGCACTTCTGGCCCTTCCGGCCGTGCACCCGCAGGCCGGACTTCTTCTCCGACTTCAGGTCCTGCACGGCGAGCCCGGCGGACCGGTCGACGGCGTCCTGGAGGGTCTCGCGCATCGCGTCGTACAGCGTGGTGAGCTCGTCGTCGGACAGGTTCGAGGCCGGTTTGAACGGGCTCATCTTCGCGACGTGCAGGATCTCGTCGGAGTACGCGTTGCCGATGCCGGCAATCACGGACTGGTTCCGCAGGACGCCCTTGAGCTGGACGCGGCCCTCGCGTTTCAGGATCGCGCCGAAGTCGTCCCGCGACAGCGTGAACGGGTCCGGCCCGAGCCGGGAGATCCCCGGCACCTCGGCCGGGTCGCGGACGACGTACACCGCGAGTTTCTTCTGCGTCCCGGCCTCGGTCAGATCGAACCCCGACCCGTCGTCCAGCACGGTCCGGAGCGCGATCGGGCCCTTCCCCGGCCGGACGAGCCCCGTGTTCTGCTCGTCCTTCCACCGCAACCAGCCGGCCCGCGCCAGGTGGATCACCAGGTGCACGCCCTGCGCCGAGATGTCCAGGAACTTCCCGTGCCGCTGCACGTCGTCGATCAACAGCCCGACCATCGCCGTGATCGGCGGGTCGTAGGTCTTCAACGCGCTGATCGCGGTGACGTCCGCCCGCACGAAGGCATGCCCCACCGCGCGCTCCCGCAGAAACACCGCCAGCGACTCAACCTCCGGCAACTCAGGCATGCCCCTAGTGTGCCCGACGCCAGGGACAGTTCCGGTGGATCACCCATGGAGGAGGGTTGTCACCGCCGGTAGCGTCGAGGACAACAGACTAGGGAGGCCCTGATGGGGTTCGTGAAGACGTTGGTAAAGGGCGCCGTGGTCGCCAAGCTCGTCCAGGTCGCACAACGCGAACTGAGCAAGCCGGAGAACCAGGCAAAAATCAAACAAGCTTTCCAAAAGGTCCAACAGCGCCGGGCCTCGTAGGCGTCCGCACCCGCGAGGGTAGAGCTAGGTCCACCCTCGGGGAGGATTCAGCGTGACTGCTTTCCGCGGCGCGCGCTGATGTGCTGGGGGCATGGGTCAGGTTGCGGAGCGGGTGCGGATCCAGGATGTGGATGCGCTGCGGGGGTTTGCCCTGTTGGGCATCTTGGTTGTGAATATTACGTTCGCGGCGTCCGGGTATCCGATTCATGTTGCGGAGGATCCGGCGTACGGCTCGTGGCTGGATCATGCGGTTCGGTGGTTGTCGTCGGTGTTCGTCGACATGAAGTTCTATCTGCTGTTCTCGTTCTTGTTCGGGTACAGCTTTCAGTTGCAGATGCGGGCGGCGCAGCGAGCCGGGGCTGCGTTTCGGCCGCGGATGTTGCGCCGGTTGGGCGGGCTGTTCGTGCTGGGTGTGCTGCACGGCGTCTTTCTGATTACCGGGGACATCTTGAGCGTGTACGCGATCATCGGGCTGGTCCTGGTCGCCATGCGCAAAGTGAAGGACCGTACGGCGCTCCTGGTGGCGGGGGCGATCTACGCGTATCTGTTCGTCACCCTGGCGGCCGCAGCACTCTTCCTGGACACGACGGCGGTGCTGGACCCGACGACAGCAGTAACGGCCGCACAGGGGACGGCCGCTAATCTCGCGGGCTCGTTCAGTGACGTTATCGGGGAGCACATCCGCGCAATGCCGACGTACGGGCTCTCGCTGCTCACCGTGCAGGGCCCGACCACCCTGGCTGCGTTCCTGATCGGCATGGTCGCCGGCCGGCGCCGGCTGTTGCAGAACGTCGACGGGGCCGACGCACTGCTGCGGCTGATCCAGCTGGTCGGTTTCGCGATCGGTATCACCGGCGGGATCGTCTACGCGTCCGGCGGCAACGGTGACACCAGGGCCGTGCTGATGAGTGTGATGACGGCGCCGTTCCTGACAGCGGCGTACGTCGCCTCGCTCCTGCGGATCATGCACTCCGACCGCGGCGAGGACGTACGGCGGCTACTGGCACCGGCCGGGCGGATGGCGTTGTCGAACTACCTGGGCCAATCAGTGGCCACGGTGCTGATCTTCACCGGCGTCGGCTTCGGGCTGGTCGGCCAGGTGTCGCCGCTGGAGACCGTGGGCTTCGCGGTCGGGATCTTCGTCCTGCAGGTGATGCTGAGTCACGCCTGGCTGAGCAGTTTCCGCTACGGCCCGGTCGAAGGCGTGCTGCGGGCGGTCACGAACGCGACCGCCCCCAGCTGGCGGGTTCAGGCCGCGTGACGGCCGTCGTGCAGCCGGGCGGTGCGGATGCTGTGCACCGTGCCGGTGGTCGAAGCAGGCTTGTGGGTGAAGGGCTTGGCCGACGCGCCGAGCGCGAGCAGGTCGAGCTTGGTCCGGGCCACGTCACGGTCGTCGGTCGTCCAGGAGCCCCGCGGTCCGGCGGACGGACCGGTCGAGTGGCGCCTGTTGCTGACCTCCAGGGCCGCGATCACGGCCAGTACGAGAGCGAGAAGAACGAAGTATCCGGTCATGGCAGTAATCTTGCTATCTCGCAGATCCTGCCACCAGTGGCGCTATTGACATAGTCCGATAAGATTCTGCCATGCTCCGGAAGATCGCGGTCGTGCTGATGGAGGACGTCGCCCTGTTCGAGTTCGGCGTGCTCGCCGAGGTCTTCGGGCTGGACCGCACCGACGACGGGGTCCCGGCGTTCGACTTCAAGGTCTGCTCGACCACCCCGGGCGTCCCGATGGAGACCAGCAGCCACTCCCAGGTGGTCGCGCCGTACGGCCTGGAGGAGCTCGAGGACGCCGACCTGATCGGCATCCCGGCGACCACCTGGCGGCACGCGTACGACGAGCGGATCCTGGACGCGCTGCGCCGGGCCGAGGCGCGCGGCGCGATCCTGCTGACGGTCTGCTCCGGCGCGTTCGTGCTCGGCGCCGCCGGACTGCTCGACGGACGGTCCTGCACCACGCACTGGCGCTACATCGACAAGTTCACCGACCAGTTCCCGACCGCGAAGATCGACCCGGACGTGCTCTTCGTCGACGACGGCAACATCATCACCAGCGCCGGTACGGCGGCCGGCATCGACGCCTGCCTGCACCTGGTCCGGCGTGAACTGGGCAGCGCGGTCGCGACCCGGATCGCCCGCCGGATGGTGGTCCCGCCGCAACGCGACGGCGGCCAGCGGCAGTACGTCGAGGTCCCGGTGCCGGAGTGCTCCGCGGAGAGCCTGCAGCCGGTGCTGAACTGGATGATCGACAACCTCACCACCGAACACACCGTGCCCGCACTGGCCCGCCGCGCGCAGATGTCCGAACGCACCTTCGCCCGCCGCTTCGTCGCCGAGACCGGTACGACGCCGCTCAAGTGGGTCACCACCCAACGCGTACTCCGCGCCCGCACGCTGCTCGAGCAGACCCGGATGGGCATCGAGCAGATCGCCACCGAGTCCGGGTTCGGGACCGCGGCGCTGCTGCGGCACCACTTCCGCCGCGTGGTCGGCGTACCGCCGCAGGACTACCGGCGGACCTTTCAAACCGCCGGCTGATGTGAGGAAGCCATCACCGAGTCGATTTGCATCGGCACCCCCCGATCTGCCTAAGGTCACAAGGGGGTAACGAGCGACGCGTAGATGGAGTGGTTGTGACGACGCCGGACCGCCCTCCGGGAAGAGCCGCACGCAGGCTGAGCTGGGACGTCGTGCGCGTCCTGTCGGTGCTCGCCGTGATGTTCACCCACACGACCTACATGGGTCCGTTCCTGCACCCTGAGCTCGGCACCCCGCTCGGGAAGTATCCCTTTCAGGTCGGCGCCAGCATCCTGCTGGTGATCAGCGCGTACTTCGTCTGCGTGACGGTCCGGAAGGGCTCCACGCCGCGGTGGCTGTGGCGCCGCGCCTGCCGGGTGCTCCCGCCGTACATGGTGGCCGTCTTGTTCACGTACATGCTGCTGCTCTTCCTGGGGCCGCGGAACTGGACACTGCCGACCCGGCACGACCTGTGGGGCAACCTGACGCTGGCCGCCTCGTTCGACCCGACCGTGCAGCTGATCGACGGCTCGTACTGGACGCTCCCGCTGCAGCTGATGGCGTTCGCCGCAGCGGCGCTGCTCTGGCCGCGCGGGATCGGTCCGCGGATCACCACGATGCTCTGGGTGATGATCCTCGCGCCGGTGGCCCTGCAGTGGAACGGGCGGATCGACCACAGCCCGGTCTGGGTGATCCAGCTCTGGAACGGCCTCGGCATCCACCGTCTGCAGCTGTTCGCGATCGGGATCGCGATCTGGCTCTGGTCGAAGCACCGGATCGGCGCGCTGCATCTCGGCGCACTGATCGTCGCGACGGTCTTCGCACAGCACGCGCACACGTCGGACCTGCCGTCCTCGCTCGGGATCGGCGTCCTGCTGCTGCTCGTCGCACTGGCCGCCCGTGGCCCGGACTGGACGGTGTTCGCGCGATTCAAGCGGCCGATCCAGTTCCTGGCGCGGATCTCGTTCGCGCTGTACCTGCTGAACCAGGTGATCGGCTACCTGATCGCGTACCGACTGATGGAGCTCGGCGCGGACCGGCTGACCCAGATCGTCGGCGCGACGGCCGGCGTCATCGGTCTCGCCTGGCTGCTCACGAAGTACGTCGAGGAGCCGACGTACCGCGCGCTCGCGACGCTCCCGGTGCGCGGGCTCGGGGCGCGGGCGTTCGCCTGGCTGAATACTTGACATCGGATACCCGTGAGCTAATACTCGATTTCGAGTAATCGAGATCGAGGGGGTGTCATGGCCCGACGCAAGGTCGGCAATCCGCTGGCGTTCGCCGTGCTCGGCAGTCTCGGCGAGCGGCCGATGCACCCGTACGAGATCTCCACGATCCTCAGGTCCCGCGGCAAGGACCAGAGCATCAAGGTGAACTACGGCTCGCTCTACTCGGTCGTGTCCAGCCTGGAGAAGCACGGCTTCGTCGAGGCGCAGGAGACGGTCCGCGAGGGCAACCGGCCGGAGCGCACCGTGTACCGGATCACCGACGCCGGCCAGGCCGAGTTCGAGGACTGGCTGACCGAACTCGTCGGTACGCCGTCGCGCGAGTTCCACCCGCTGGAGGCGGGGCTGGCGTACCTGCCCGCTCTGCAACCAGACCGGGCCGTCGAGCTGCTCGAGCAGCGGCTGGCCGTCGTCGACGCCGAGATCGCGGACGCGGTCACGGCGCACGAGCAGATGGAGGCCGTCGGCTTTCCGCGGATTTTCTGGGTCGAGTCGGAGTTCCGGCTGGCGCTGCTGCGCGCGGAGTCGGCGTACGTCCACCAGCTCGCCGAGGAGATCCGCACCGACCGGCTCGGCGGGGCGAACTTCTGGCGGATGGCCTGGAAGCGCTACCTGGAGGACGGCATCGCCCCGAGCGAGCAGCTGAAGGATCCGGTGAAGTACTTCGGGGAGGAGTTCGCCTGGCTGCAGGCGATGCCGCCCGAATCGCGATAACGCAGGGCGGCCCTCGCTCCACGGTGCGGCAACACCGGGACCAAGGGCCGCAGTTCCTCGAGTCGGTCCGAAGACCTGGCACCCAAGGCGCAACCATCAGGATAGCCAGCCCGACGACCGGCTCCCGCACCCACAAGGGAGTCACCTGATGGCTACGCATGCCGTCGAAGCGGTCGACCTGGTCAAGACGTACCCGGCCGGCCGGAAGAATCCGCCGCTGCGCGCCCTCGACGGGCTGACCGTGCGCGTCCCCGAGGGCGTCGTCCTCGGCCTGCTCGGGCCGAACGGCGCCGGCAAGTCCACCACCGTCAAGATCCTCACGACGCTGTCCCGGGCCGACTCCGGTACGGCGAGGGTCGCCGGGTACGACGTGAACCGCGACCAGGACAAGGTCCGGCACGCGATCGGGTACGTCCCGCAGAAGTCCAGCTCGGACCCGATGGCGACCGGCCTGGAGAACCTCGTCCTCAGCGGCCGCATCTTCGGGCTGTCCCGACCCCAGGCCGTCCAGCGGGCCCGCGAACTGCTCGGCAGCTTCGACCTGGACGGATCGCGGACGGTGAAGACGTACTCCGGCGGCATGCAGCGGAAGCTGGACGTCGCGCTCGGGCTGGTCCACCGGCCCCGCGTGCTCTTCCTGGACGAACCGACGACCGGTCTCGACCCGGAGGCGCGGGCCGATCTGTGGAACGAAGTACTGCGGTTGTCCGGGCAGGAAGGGCTGACCGTGCTGCTCACGACGCACTACCTGGAGGAGGCCGATCAGCTGGCCGGGCAGCTGGCCATCGTCGACCACGGCAAGATCGTTGCCGAGGGCACCCCGGAGTCACTGAAGGCCGCGTTGCGCGGCGACTCGGTGCAGGTCGAGCTCGTCGAGCCGGACACCGACGGGGCGGTGCGCGCGTTGATCGGGCAGTTGCCGGGCGTCGGCGAGATCGTTGTCGAGGGCAACACTCTGCGGGCCCGGGTGGACCGCGGGGCGACCGCCGTACCGGCGGTGCTGGGAGTCCTGGAGGACAACGCGATCCCGGTGGTCGCGGTCACCGTGTCGCGGCCGTCGCTGGACGACGTGTACCTGCAGCACACCGGCCGGTCCTTCAAGGTTGCGGAGGCGGCGGCATGATCACGCATACGGGACTCGTCCTCGGACGCTGGACGCGGGCGTCGTACCGGCAGCCGGCGTTGATCGCGTTCACGTTGATCCAGCCGGCCATCTGGCTGCTGCTGTTCGGGCAGCTGTTCCAGGGCGTCGTCCACCTGCCCGGGTTCGGGAACTCGACGTACATCGCGTTCCTGACGCCGGGGATCGTGATGATGACGGCGCTGATGACGAGCGGCTGGAGCGGTACGTCGTTCGTCCAGGACATGGAGCGCGGCGTGATGGACCGGATGCTCGCGTCGCCGATCAGCCGTGGCGGGCTGATGGCGGGGCAGCTGCTGAGCAACGCGTCGACCACGTTGATCCAGACGATCCTGGTGTTCGCGATCGGGTTCGCCGCGGGCGCCCGGTACGACGGCGGGATCGGCGGCTACCTGATCACGATCCTCGCGTCGGTGCTGGTCGGGCTCGGGTTCGGGTCGCTGTCGAACGCGGTCGCGCTGCTCACCCGGCAGCAGGAGGCGCTGATCGGGATCTCGCAGTTCGTCTCGCTGCCGCTGACGTTCATGTCGTCGATCATGATCGACCCGAAGGTGGCACCGCACTGGGTGAGCGTCGCGGCCCGCTTCAACCCGGTCGACTGGGCCACGATCGCCGCCCGCCAAGCCCTGGCCGCCTCACCGGATTGGTCATCAGTCTGGCGGCACTGCGCTTATCTGTTGGCTTTCACCCTCATCGTGGGTTGGCTTTCCACGCGTGCGTTCCGCACTTATCAGAGATCAGTGTGAGTCGTACCAGGGCTTGATGGTGTTGTTGATGATCGCGAGCCGCTCGTCGAAGGGGAGGAACGCCGACTTCATCGCGTTGATCGCGAACCAGCGCAGATCGGCGAGGTCGTAGTCGAACGCCTCCGCGAGCAGGGCGAGCTCGCGGCTCATCGACGTACCGCTCATCAACCGGTTGTCGGTGTTCACGGTCACCCGGAAGCGCAGCTCGGTGAGCAGCCCGATCGGGTGCTCCGCGATCGACGCGGCCGCACCGGTCTGCAGGTTCGAGCTCGGGCACATCTCCAGCGGGATCCGGCGGTCCCGGACGTACGCCGCGAGCCGCCCGAGCTCGACCTTGTCGCCGTCGTCGAAGATGTCGTCGATGATCCGGACGCCGTGCCCGAGCCGGTCCGCGCCGCACCACTGGATCGCCTGCCAGATCGACGGCAGCCCGAACGCCTCGCCGGCGTGGATCGTGAAGTGCGCGTTCTCCCGCTGCAGGTACTCGAACGCGTCCAGGTGCCGGGTGGGCGGGAAGCCCGCCTCGGCGCCGGCGATGTCGAACCCGACCACGCCGGCGTCCCGGTACGCGACCGCGAGCTCGGCGATCTCCATCGACCGCGCCATGTGCCGCATCGCGGTCAGCAGCTGCCGTACGACGATCGGCCGCTCGGCGACGGCCATCCCGTGCTCGAACCCCTCGCGGACGGCGTCGACGACCTGCTCGAGCGTCAGCCCCCGATGCAGGTGCTGCTCCGGCGCGTAGCGGATCTCGGCGTACACGACGCCGTCCGCGGCCAGGTCCTGCACGCACTCGCTCGCCACCCGCTTGATCGCCTCGGTGGTCTGCATCACCGCGACCGTGTGGTCGAACGTCTCCAGGTACCGCTCCAACGACCCGGAGTCCGCCGACTCCACGAACCACGCCCCCAGCTCGGCGGCGTCCGACCGCGGCAATGCGTGCCCGATCTCGCGCGCCAGCTCGACGACGGTCGCGGGCCGCAGGCCCCCGTCCAGGTGGTCGTGCAGCAGCACCTTCGGCGCCGCACCCAGGTCCTCAGGCGTGATCATGCGGCCATAGTGCCATCCGGCAAACGTTCAAGACTTCTGTCGGTCGCGGGTGTCATCGTGAGGAGATGGTGAGTCGGCTGCGGGCGCGTCCCGAATGGCAGTTCTTCGCGGTGTTGCCGCGGGCCGATCGCGGGCTCGCGACCGCGTGGTGGGTGCTGCTGATCGCTCGCGGTGCACTGCCTGCGGTGTTCGCGATCGCGATGGGGTGGCTGGTCGGCGCGGTGCAGCATCGGTCCGCGCTGGCCGCTCCGTTGAGCTTGATGGGCGTGACGTTCGTGCTGTTGCAGGTGCTGACGCCGGTGCATCAGGCGGTCAGCGCGAACCTCGGCAACCGGGTGTCGGCGTACCTGAACGACGCGCTCGCGAAGGCGTGTGTCGGGCCGCCGGGGATCGGGCATCTGGAGGATCCGGAGCTGAGCGAGGACCTGACGGTGGCGCGGGAGTTCGACCGCGGGCAGACCGGGCCTCCGATGTACCTGAACGTCGACTTCGTCGCGGGCAGTCTGGTGGAGCTGGTCGGCGGGTTCGCGTCGGCGATCGTGCTGTTCGGGTTCACCTGGTGGGCGCCGATCGTGCTGGTCGTCGGATGGGTCGCCACGCATTGGCTGCTCCGGGAGAGCGGTGTCTGGAAGGACCGGAACACGGCCGAGGTCCGCTCGGCGCAGCGGCACGCGACGTACGCGTACGAGCTGGCTGTCGAGCCGGGCGCGGCGAAGGAGCTGCGGCTGTTCGGGCTGGCGGACTGGACGGTGCAGCGGTTCACCGAGCGGCGCCGGCGGCTGTTCGAGCTGCAGTATGCCGCGACGCGCTTGCGGGAGCGGCCAATGATCTGGAGTCTGCTGATCATCGTGGCGGCCAACGGCCTGGTGTTCTGGGCGCTCGGCGCGGCCGCGATCGGCGGGAGCCTGCCGCTGGATCGGCTGGTGGTGTTCGCGCAGGTCGCGATCGGTGTCGGGATGATCGCCTTCGGAGGGCTCAACTGGGCGCTCGACGGCGCCGCAGCACCCGTTGCGGCCGTACGTCGTCTGCAACCGGCAATGGCTCCGGCCGGATCGCTGCCGGCCGGTACTCGCGCGGCAGGCGGCGGCGCGGTGGAGGTCGTGCTTCGAGGGGTGCGGTTCGGTTATCCACAGGGCGAGCGGCAGGTGTTCGAGGGGCTGGACCTGACGATCCCGGCCGGTTCCTCGCTGGCGGTCGTCGGGCAGAACGGTGCCGGCAAGACCACGCTGGCGAAGCTGTTGTGCCGCCTGTACGACCCCGACGCGGGCACGATCCGGGTCGACGGCGCGGACCTGCGCGACCTCGACATCGACGGCTGGCGGACGCGCGTGACCGCCGTCTTCCAGGACTTCCTCAAGCTCGAGTTGCCGTTGCGGGACAACGTCGCGCCGGCCGGTGCGCCCGAGGAGGACATCCGGGCCGCGCTCGCGGACGCCGGAGCGTCGGACCTGGCCGATCTCGACACCCGGCTGGCGACCGGGTACGGCGACGGTACCGACCTGTCCGGCGGACAGTGGCAGCGGATCGCGCTGGCCCGGGCGTTGTGCGCCGTACGGCAAGGGGCCGGGCTCGTCCTGCTCGACGAGCCGACCGCGCAACTGGACGTCCGCGGCGAGGCGGCGATCTTCGACCGGATCCTGACCGCGACCCGGGACGTGACCACGATCCTGATCTCGCACCGGTTCTCGACGGTCCGGCACGCCGACCGGATCTGCGTCCTCGAACACGGCCGGGTCGTCGAGCTCGGCAGCCACGACGAACTGATGGCCCTCGGCGGGCGGTACCGGACGATGTTCGACCTGCAGGCGCAGCGGTTCGCGGCCGAGGTCGACGAGGAGGGGCTGAGCTATGACACGCTCTGACGATCTGCCGAAGGCGATCCCCGCGATGTGGCGGCTCTGCAAGCTCGGGTACCAGCACGAGCCGTGGCTGCTGGTCGCCGCCTTCGCGATGACGCTGCTGGCTGCCGTACCGGATGCGCTGCTGGCGTTGTGGCTGAAGATCCTCGCGGACGGCGTACTGCACGACGACCGGCGCGCGGCGTTGCTGGCCGCCGGCGGGCTGGCGTTGTCGGTGACGGCGACCTGGTTCCTGCGCACGCTGTCGACGCGGATCTCGCGGCGGTTCCGGGACCGCGTGACGATCATGCTCGAGGCACATGTCGCCCGGCTGCAGGCGTCGGTCGCCACGGTCGAGCACCACGAACGACGCGACTACCTGGACCGGCTGTCGGTGCTCCGCAAGCAGGTGTTCGTGCTGGACCACATGTACATGTCGCTGTTCTCAACGTGCGGCTGGATCCTGCGGCTCGGCGTGACCGTCGCGCTGCTCGTCTCGATCCACCCCGCGCTCGCGTTGCTCCTGCTCTTCGCGCTGCCGACCGTCCTCAGCTCCAGCTGGCGTCCTGGGGTCGAGCGTCAGGTCGAGGAGAAGTACGCCGCCCACTTCCGGCTGGCGGAGCACCTGTTCAAGACCGCGACCACACCCGCACCAGGCAAGGAGGTCCGGGTGATCGGCATCGGGCCCGACCTGGTCACGGGTCGGCGCCGCGAGTGGGAGCAGTGGTACCGGCCGATGGCTGCCGCGCGCTGGGCCAGCGCTGTGTGGCACGGGATCGCCTGGGCGGTGTTCGGGGCGGCGTACGTCGGTGCCGTGCTGTTCGTCGCGGTGGGGCTGCACGGCTCGGTCGGCAACGTACTGCTGATCCTCGCGGCCGGTGCGCGGCTGTCGTCGTACATCGGGGCGACGGTCGGGGAGATCGGGTTCCTGCGCGGCATCTGGCTGGACGGGTCGCGGCGGCTCGTGTGGCTGGAGCAGTACGCGGCGTCGTTCGACAAGTCCGCGGATCAGCCGGCGCCGGAGCAGCTCGTCGACGGCATCCGGCTGGAGGACGTGTCGTTCACGTACGCCGGTTCCGATCGCCCGGCGCTGGAGCACGTCGACCTGCGACTGCCGGCCGGCAAGGTGATCGCGGTCGTCGGCGAGAACGGTGCGGGCAAGTCCACGCTGGTGAAGCTGATCTGCAAGCTGTACGAGCCGGCCGACGGGCGGGTGTTCCTCGACGACCGACCGCTGGACCGGATCCCGGCGGAGGCGTGGAGGGCGAAGATCGCGGGCGCGTTCCAGGATTTCTTCCGGTTCGAGTTCCGGGCGGCGCACAGCGTCGGACTGGGCGACCTGCCGCGGCTGGACGACGTACCGGCGGTGACGACCGCGGTCGGGCGGGCCGGGGCGGAGGACGTGCTCGCGCGGCTGGAGTCAGGGCTGGACACGCAGCTCGGCGCGACCTGGCCGGACGGGGCGGAGATCAGCTTCGGGCAGTGGCAGAAGCTGGCGCTGGCCCGCGGGTTCATGCGGGACCGGCCGTTGCTGCTGGTACTCGACGAGCCGACCGCGGCGCTGGACGCCGAGACCGAACACGCCCTCTTCGAGCGGTACGCCGAGGCCGCGCGGGGCGGGGCCGACGGCCGGATCACGATCCTGGTGTCGCACCGGTTCTCCACGGTCCGGATGGCCGACCTGATCGTCGTCCTGGACGGCGCTCACGTCGTCGAGACCGGGACCCACGAGGAGCTGATGGCCCGCAACGGGCACTACGCCGAGCTGTACCGGATCCAGGCGGCGGCGTACCACTAGCTGATCTTGAAGACCGGGACGCCCGGGGCGACGTGCCGCAGGACGTCGTCGGACGAGTTCTTCGTGACGTCGCCCTCGAAGAACGCGCCGACCTCCCACGCCCACTTCTTCAGGTACATCCGCAGCGCCGGCAGCTTGTCCGCGTCGGCGAGCTCCTCGGCGTGGAACGTCTCCACCTTGCCGCCGAGCTGCAGCCGGCCGGTGCCGCTGGCGCGCAGGTTCTTCACCCACTGGGTGTGACCGCGCGGGGCGACCAGGTACCGCTGGCCGTCGACGGTCAGCAGGTTGACCGGCGTGCTCCGCCACTCGCCGGACTTGCGGCCCTGGACCGACAGCACCCGGCTGCCCATTAGGCTCACGCCGAGCTTCGTCAGCCGCGCGACGATCCGGTTGAAGACCCGCATGCTGCCCTCGTTGGCGGTGATCACGCGCTTGCTGTCGTAGGTCTGCTTGTACTCGGTCATGGCGAGGATTCCCTTGCGCTCGGCGAGAGCGGTGCTCTCTGTTGTGATCAGTGAACATCGGATCGCTGCTCACTGTCAAGAGCACTGCTCTCGGTTTTGTGGCACACTGGCTTCCATGAACGCCGGACGTACTGCCCGTGACCGTGCCCGGGCCGAGCTGACCGACGAGATCAAGACGGTCGCCAGGCAGCAGCTGGCGACCGTCGGCGCGGAGGCGCTCTCGCTGCGGGCGATCTCCCGCGAGCTCGGCATGGTGTCGTCGGCCCTGTACCGGTACTTCGCGAGCCGCGACGAGCTGCTCACCGCGCTGATCGTCGACGCGTACAACTCGCTCGGCGCGGCGGCCGAAGGCGCGGTGGGCGGTGGCGAACCGGTCGACGAGTGGCTCGCGATCTACACCGCCGTCCGGGGCTGGGCGCGGACTTATCCACAGGAGTACGCGCTGATCTACGGCTCCCCGATCAGCGGGTACCAGGCGCCGCAGACCACGGTGGAGCCGGCGTCGCGGGTGCCGCTGGCGCTGCTCGGGTTGCTGCAGCGGGCGCAGGCGGCCGGGCGGCTCGACGTACCGGAGGATGCTCCGGCGCCCGACGGAGCGCTGGCGCGGCAGACGGAGGTGCTGGTCGCGCTGGCGCCGGGCGTGCCGCCGGCGGTACTGGTGCGGGCGGTGATCGTGTGGACGCAGCTGTTCGGGATGATCAGCTTCGAGCTGTTCGGTCAGCTGGTCGGGTCGATGGACCCGGCGGACGAGTTCTTCGCGTCGACGGCCCGGCAGATGGCGGCGTTCGTCGGGCTCAGGTGAAAGCCTTCGGCAGCGGTACGCCGACGGCGCGGGCGACCCGGCGTACGTAGGTCTCCCGCGGGATCGACACCGCGCCGAGGGTGGCGAGGTGGTCGGTCACCCACTGGATGTCGAACACCCGGTCGGCGGCGTACTCGTCCTGCAGCAGCTCGATCGTGCCCGCGACGGCCGCTTTCGAGCCGTCGGTCTGGTGGTGGAACATCGACTCGCCCGCGAACAGCCCGCCGATCGCCACGCCGTACAGCCCGCCGGCCAACTGGTCGCCGTTCCACGCCTCGACCGAATGCACCCAGCCGAGCCGGTGCAGCTCGGTGTACGACGCGATGATGTCGCGGTCGATCCACGCCCCCGGACGCCGCGGGTCCGCGCAGGCGCGGATCACCTGGTCGAACGCGGTGTTCACCCGGATCTCGAACTTCCCCCGGGCCCGCCGCAGCGACCGCGACGGCTGGTACCCGGCGACATCGATCACACCCCGGTCGACCGGCGACCACCACAACGTCGAGCCACGATGGTCCGGCATCGGGAACAACCCCCGCCGGTACGCCGCCAGCACCGTCCCCGGCGCCAGGTCCGCACCGCCCGCAACCACATCGCTGCTCCCCGCCACAGCCACCGGCGGGAACTCCCACTGAGTCGGAGCAGGTTCGATCGGCACGACACCATCCTGAACCATGCGGACCGCCAGGCCATCACAACCGTTCCGTGGCGGCGCTCTCACGCTGCGGCGTACTCGTCCGGCCGCGATTGTGATGGCCTTGGCGTCCGCACTAGGGGACACCTAGGGGTTCTCCCGAGTGGCGAGGGGCGGGGAGCCACGTACAGTTGAGGCACGTCCGGGTTCTGACGCGTGGGGCCGGGCGGGAAGGAGCACCGTGGCCGGAGTAGCCAGGTTCGTCGCCAGTAGTCTCGCGCCCGCGGCCCAGCGGTTCGCCCCGACGGCAGCGGGCGGCGTGTTGCGCCAGATCCTCGAGATCGCTATCGACGGGTACCAGCGGTTCCCGGGCGCGGAGCGGATCGCGGACCACAAACTGGAGCGCTGCGACGGCGACGTCACGCACGCGATCGACGCGGTCATCGACCAGCACATCCGGCTGGCCGGCGTGCAGGGGTTCGCGACCAGCATCGGCGGTCTCGTCACGCTCCCGGTCGCACTGCCCGCCAACCTGACCGGTCTCGCGGTCGTGCAGTGCCGGATGGTGGCGGCGATCGCCCACCTGCGCGGCTACGACCTCGACGATCCCCGGGTGCGGACCGCGGTGATCACCTGCCTGCTCGGCGAGGAGGGCGTGACCGCGCGGCTGAAGAAGTCCAGCCTGGTGTCCTCACCGCTGGCGATCGCGACCGCGCCGGTGTTCGACCCCGAGCTCGACCGCCAGGTGTCCGGCGAGGTCGTCGCGGAACTGATCGGCCGGATCAGCGGCAAGCGGATGGCCCTCACGGTCACCCGCCGCGTCCCGCTCCTCGGCGGCGCGGTCGGCGCCGGCGTCGACGGCTGGTCGACGTATCGGGTCGGCCAGTTCGCCGACAAGAGCCTGATCCGCCGCATCCGCCGCCCGATCGAGCCGTAAGCCACCTGACGCGCGCCGGTCAAGCCGTGACGGCTTCAGGCGGGTCGGTCTGCAGTCGTGCGGCGGGTGCGCGGGAGTTTGGCGCGGGTCTCCTCGTCGGCGGGGGTTTCCACGAACAGCACCAGGTCGGGGTGCGCGGAGACGGCAAGCTCGGTGACGATCAGGTTCAGCTCGCCGACCTGCGGGTTGTCGAGCCGGCGGCGCCGCGACGTACAGGCCGACACCTCGTGCCGCGACCAGAGCAGCTCGAACTCGGGGCACATCGACCGCAGCCGCGTGAGGTCCGTCTCCCAGTCCGGATCGCCGACATGCTCGCCGTACGCCGACCGCAACCGGCCGACCAGGTACGGCACCTCGGTGTCGTAGTTGAGCAACTGCTCACGCGCGGACGGCTCGGTGATGATGCACCAGAGCAGGTTCTGGTGGATGCAGGGCAGTTGATGCCAGTCGTGGAACAGATCGTGGTACGCCGCGTTCGCCCGCACGATGTCGAACCGGGTGTTGGTGATCACCGCGGGCAGCGGATCGAGCCCGTCGACGATCTCCTCGAACACCGCCTCGCTCGCGCAGTCCGTCACCCGCGGCAACCGCACCGGCGTCGCCTCGGCCAGCCGGTACAGGTGCTCGCGCTCCACCGGCGTCAGCCGCAACGTCGACGCCACCGCGTCCAGCACCTGCCCGCTGGCGTTGATCGGCCGCCCCTGCTCGAGCCACGTGTACCAAGTCACGCCGACGCCCGCGAGCTGCGCCAGCTCCTCCCGTCGTAACCCCGGCGTCCGCCGCCGCCCGCCTCCAGGCAGCCCGACATCCTCCGGTGCGACCCGGGCTCGCCGCGCCTTCAGGAACTCCCCGAGCTCAACCCGCTGCGCACTCACCCGCCCAGTCTCCCGGGCCCCACCGACACTTTCAGCCGGCCAGCGCCTGGACCACCCGGCTCGGGGACGGTTTGCCCAACTGCTCGGCCATCCAGACGGACGTGGTGACGAGCTTTTCGAGGTCGACACCGGTCTTGATGCCGAGGCCGTCGAGTTGCCAGAGGAGGTCTTCGGTAGCGAGGTTGCCGGTGGCGCTCTCGGCGTACGGGCACCCGCCGAGGCCACCGGCGGAGCTGTCCACAGTGGTGACGCCTTCGCGGAGCGCGGTCAGCGTGTTCGCGAGCGCCTGCCCGTACGTGTCGTGGAAGTGCACCGCGAGTTTGTCCACAGGTACGCCGGCCGCGACGAACGCCCGGACCAGCGCGGTCACCTGCCCTGGTGTCGCGACTCCGATCGTGTCGCCCAGGGAGAGCTCGTGGCACCCAAGCTCGACGAGCCGCGCGCCGACCTTCACAACCTGGCCGATCGGTACGTCGCCCTCCCACGGGTCGCCGTAACACATCGACACATACCCGCGGACGGTCAGCCCGGCGTCGAGCGCCCGCTGGATCGTCGGCGTGAACATCGTGAACTGGTCGTCCAGCGTCGAGTTCAGGTTCTTCGCCGCGAACGTCTCGGTCGCGCTCGCGAAGATCGCGATCTCCCGGACACCCGCGGCCAGCGCCCGGTCGAGGCCGCGCTCGTTCGGGACCAGGACCGGGGCGCGGACGCCGTCGGGCAGGTCGAGCCGCTCGAGGAGCTCGGCCGCGTCGGCCAGCTGCGGGACCCACTTCGGATGCACGAAACTCGTCGTCTCGACCGTGGTCAGCCCGGCGTCCACCAGCCGCCGGATGAACTCCGCCTTCACCGCCACGTCGACGATCGCGGACTCGTTCTGCAACCCGTCCCGTGGGCCGACCTCGTAGATCGTCACCCGGTCGGGCAGTCCTTCGGCCGTGACCAGCTGCGGTTCGCGCATCCTGCTGCCTCCTCGGCGGTCGAGCGGGCCGCGGGGTCTCCGCGACAATGCTCCTGATGACAACTCTTGCTGCCATTCTGCGTGCCGCCGAGCGGGGAGTCTTCCCGCCCCCGGATCTCGGTGTCTCGGTCGTCCCGCCGCCGTCGGAGCGGGAGTCGTGCGTGGTGGCGTTCACCGGCCACATCGTGATCGCCGCGGACGTCGACCCGGCCTGGGTCGCGGAGCGGGTACCGGAAGGCGACCTGTGCGCGCCGACGAACCCGCCGTTCCTGTCCGCGCTGGAGGAGTTCACCGGCCGCCGGGTGACCTCGCTCGACGCGATGCTGCTCGCCCCCGCGCTCACCGACCCCGCGGAACGCATCGCAGCCACCGCCGGCCTGACCGAACTCCACGACCCCGACCACCCCCGCGTCGACCGCGCCTGGCGCTACCGCGACGACGTCCGGGTGTACGTCGACGCCCACGAAGGCCTGGTCCTGACCGGCCGCGGCCTGGCGGACCGCCTGGAGTGCGCCCTCGAAGTACCGGCGAACGCCCGTCGGCAGGGCCACGGCCGACGCCTCGCGACAGCCGCCCGCGCACTGATCCCGCCGACGGCCTCGATCTGGGCCCAGGTCACGCCCGGCAACGCCGCCTCCCTCCGCACCTTCCTCGCCGCGGGCTACCAACCCGTCGGCTCCGAGGCTCTCCTGGTCAAGGAAGACCACTGATCCACAGCTGTGGATAACCCTGGGGAAACCGCTCGCCTGGCATGGCTACGCCCCGGTGGGACCGACGGGCTCCGGGGTGGCCTCATGGGCGGTTGGACTCGAGGTATGGCTGCGGCTGGGACGCGACGCACGGTGGGCCGATCGGCCGGCCATCGGGCCGCTGGCGGACGACGGCGTGACGGCACCGCCGCCGGACTCGCCGGCCGAGTGCGAGGCAGCTCCGGAGACGCCACCGGCCGCCTTCCGCGCGGCCGCCAGGCCGACGCCCGCCGAGCTCGCGGCTGCCCCGGCGGCCTTCCCACCGGCGAGCGCTGCACCGGTCGCACCCCCGCCACCACCTGCCGAGCTGCCGGTCGCGCCCGCGGCTCCGCGGGCCGATCCGGAGGCAGAGCTGCCGACGCTCACGGCCCCGGTCGCCATACCGCCCGGATCCGCGACCGAGCTGCCCATCGCGGAACCCCCACCGGCCACGGCCGCCGTGACCGGCACCATGAACCGCAGCAACGCCGGCAGCGCGGCGATCGCGAGCAGCAACATCATCATGCCGGTCATCGCCGGCACCAGACCGTTGCCACCGGCGTCGCCGCTGCCGACGGCATGGTCGTGAGCGAGCTTCATCGCGGCGGCGTAGACCAGCGCCGCAGCCGGCTTGTAGGCGATGAACGCCAGCGACCAGCCGCAGAACTTCCGGAACCAGTTCCGCCCGATCTCGGTGTTGGTCGCGGCGGCGGCCAACGGGAACGCTCCGGCGAGCAGCACCAGCAACGCCGACCGCACCAGCATCAGCACCATCTGGATCAACGAGGCGACGATCACCGCCAGGCTGCTCACGATGGCCAGCACCGCCGGCATGGTGTCGGCGACGATGCTCCGCACCTTGCCGTCGCCGTCCACCGGGCCGCCGAACGAGGCCGCCAGCGACATGTCGTGGGCGACCTTGTCGATGATCGCGACCGAGAACGAGTCCGACCACGAGATCAGCAACTGCAGGGTGGCCGTCCCCATCCCGGCCACGACCACGAACGTCAGCATCGCCTTCAGCAGGTCCTGCAACGGCTTCGCGCGCTGCTCCCAGGCCATCCGCATGCCGGCGATCACGATGGCGATCGCGAACACGGCTCCCGTGACCCCGAGCAGGCTCGAGTGCAGGAACTCGACCGTGCCGCTGCTCGCCCAGGTGTGCTCGTTGGCGAGCGCCGGGGTTTTGGGCTGGAGCCAGAAGGTCATCGAGTCCAGCGTGCTCAGCGCGCTCTTGGAGACCTGCTCGCGGAGCTGGTCCATCGCGCTGGTCGCCACGGACTGGAAACCGTCCTTGATGTAGCAGCCGAGATCCATCTTTCCGCACATCAGACACCACTCCAGGCAACGAAGTCGGACAGGTCACGGTGCTGGGCGAACGGTGCTCCGACCGGATCGCCGGGGGCCGGTGGCTGCAGGTGCCAGTCACCGGCATGCCAGACGAGCGTCAGCGTGAGGCTCATGTAGGCGGTGTCGACGGACGTCGCCAGCATCAGGGTCACGCGGTCGGCGCCGGCGTCGATGATCCGGTAGCCGGCGAGCTGCGGCACGCTGTAGCCGCTGGTCGTCCGGTCGGCCTGGACCTCCCGGACCAACGCCTCGGTGTCCGGGCCGGGGACCATGAGCTTGCGGGCGGTGGCGACGACCTTCTCCTGGTCGGCCATCGCCGCGTAGGCGCTGTACGCGGCGTAGACGGCGCCGGTCGGTGAGTGCGCGAAGCACCGGCGGAACCCGTCGCCGTCGGTCACGGCCGGACCGTACGCCGAGGCTCGCGGGACGACGATCCGGCTGCTGACCTCCCAGCTGTCGACGGCCGGTGCCTTACCCGGAAGCGCCTGATCCGCGGCGGCCGGACCGCAGCCGCCGGACCGCTGCGGTCGCGACGTGGTTGCCGAACCGCCTGGCTGAGCGGAACCGACCGGCTGCGCGGGCGCGGTGGGCTCCTCCGCGGAGCTGATCGTCCCGGCCGCCTGCTGGGCGGGGGCTGCGGTGGAGGTCGACCGGCCGCCGACGATCAGCAAGGCACCACACAGCACCACGGCCCCGATCACGATGCAGGCCGCGACGAATCCGCGCCCGAACGGTGACTGCTCCTCGCTGGTGTCGCTCATCTGACTCCCCGATCCGCCGGTTGAGAACCTCTTGGATCAAGGGTGGCAAAAATCGGCCGGGCGCCGCGGAAGTTATCCACAGGCCCGAATCGTCAGCTCCCGGGGCTCGTGTATCTCGGCATCATCTTGGAAAAGAAGCCGTAGCCGAGCGCCAGGACGAGCGCACCGGCCACGGGAGAAGCCGTGGTCAGCCAGGTCGGAAGAGGGACCTCGGCGGTGCGATCCAGGAGGACGGTCGCCGGCAGGAAGGAGATAAAAGCCATCGGGAACGCAGTACAGAACGCGTAGAACACCGGCCGGCCGAACATTGTCAGCGGGTATCCGGAGAATTGGGTGATCGAGCTGTCGGCGAAGATCCGAAGGGAGAACGTGGAGGTGGCGACGAAGCTCAGGCCACAGAAGAAGGTCGCGATGCCGGTCTCGATCAGGCTGCCGCCGACCACCGCCAGCAGCAGGTAGGCGACCTTGACCGCGTCCCAGTCGACAGGTGCTTGCCGGCTGAAGATGACCAGCGCGCCGAAGCCGAGCAGCGCGTCGCCGAGAGCCATCAGCGAGAACCGCCGGGTGACCAGCTGCAGGAACGGGTTCACCGGTCGCAGCAGGACCCGGTCGAACTCGCCGTCGCGCACCATCTCGTCCGTCAGCATCAAGGCCCCGAACGGCACCACGTACAGCGCATGCGATGCCAGCCGCATCGCGAACACGAAGGCGATCTCCGGAAAGCCCCAGCCCGCGATCACACCGAACCGACCGAGGAGGACACCGAGGAACAGCAACTGCGTGCCCTGGAAGGCGACGCCGCCCATCAGCGTCGTCCAGAAGTTCGTCCGGTACTGCAACTGCGCCCGCAAGGCGGCGCGCTGAAGGATCACGTAGTGCCGGAGCCACGAGTGCTCAGCCACCCTGCACCACCACCTTGTGACGCGCCCGCCGCCACACCAGCTCGAGGAGAAACGCCAGTACGACGACCCACACCAACTGCACGCCGACCAGGGCCAGTGCCTCGCCGCCGCGCAGCCGGCCGAGGTAGATCGACACCGGCGTGTAGACCTGAGCCTGGAACGGCAGCCACTCGACCGACGACCGCAACCAGCCCGGCATGAACCACAGCGGGATCAGCGATCCGGACAGGAACGCGCTCCCGAACCGGTACACGATCAGCGGCCCGCTGACCTCGAACGTCCAGAACGTCACCATCGACACGATCAGGTTGCACAACATCGCCACCACGACGCCCATCGCCGTCGCCAGCAGCGAGAGGAGGAACGCAGCCCAGCTCGGGGGCAGCAGCACGGCGCCGATCAGGCCCGCGCCCGCGAGCCCGATCGCGCCGAGCGGCAGCCGGCCGAGCAGGACGCCGAAGTTCTGGCCGAGGACCTGCCACATCAGGCCGAGCGGCCGGGTGAGGTCGGTCGCGATCTGGCCGTTGCGGATCCGCATCGGCAACGACGAGAACTGCCACGGAAGGAGCACCGACTGCAGACACGCAGCGATCGCCGCGTACGCGACGGCCGTACGCGCGTCCACACCGGCGACCGGACCGCGGTCGCCGTACACGATCCGCCAGACCGCGACCGCCAGCACGACCTGGATCACCAGCGTGACCGCGCCGGTGATCAGATCGCCGCGGTAGATCAGGACGGACCGGGTGCCGGCCCGGGTCATACCGCGGAACGCCCTGACCTGCTCGGCCGTGCTCACGTCAGGAGTCCGTCGTACAGCTGGGAGATCACGTCGGTGAGCCGTGGGTCCACGATCGACAGCTCGTCGACCTGGTAGACCTGCGACGCCCGCGCGATCAGCTCGGGCGTGGTGATCTCCCGCGGGTCGAAGCGCAGTACGACGCTGCGGTCCGGGTACGGCAGCACCGTGCCGACCGCGGCGGCGTCCACCTCGGTCGCGAACGGGATCTCCGCGACCCGGCGGATGCTGCGTTCGGCGAGCGTGAGGACGACGAACCGGTACGGCATGAAGCGTTCCTTCAGCCGCGACAGGTCCCCGTCGTACAGGACCGTGCCGGAGTCGATCACGATGATGCGCTGACAGAGCCGCTCGACGTCGTCCATGTCGTGGGTGGTCAGCACCACCGTCGTGCCCGCGGTCCGGTTCGTCTCCGCGATGAACTCGGTCAGCCGCGCCTTCGCGACCACGTCCAGCCCGACCGTCGGCTCGTCGAGGAAGAGGATCGACGGCTCGTGCAGCATCGCGGCGACCAGATCGCCGCGCATCCGCTGGCCGAGCGACAGCGAGCGCACCGGTGTGTCCAGGAAGTCGGACAGGTCGAGCAGTTCGGTGAACAGCCCGACGCGTTTCCGGTAGGTCGACCGGTCCAAGTTGTAGAGGTCCGCGAGTACTTCGAACGAGTCGCGCAGCGGGAGGTCGTACCAGAGCTGTGTGCGCTGGCCGAAGACCACGCCGATGTTGCGGGCGTTCCGGGCACGGTCGCGGGACGGCTCCAGCCCGGCGACCCGGCAGACGCCGGACGTCGGGGTGAGGATCCCGGTCAGCATCTTGATCGTCGTCGACTTGCCGGCGCCGTTCGGGCCGAGGTACCCGACGAGTTCGCCCGGCTCGACCTCGAAGTTCACGCCGTTGACCGCGCGGGTGATGTCGCGTTTGGTGCTGAACAGGGCTCGCAGGCGCGGCAAACGACCCGGGAGCACCGCGGGCCGGCTGAACTCCTTGACCAGGTCGATTGCCTCGATCACTGCCATCCGTACCCTCCCCAGCGAGCGCGTCCGGTCATCCTGCCACCGTTCCGGCGGCGCCGCAGTACGAATTTCACCGTTCTAGACCAGATATGGCTCAGGTTGTCCGTTACGCTCGGGAGGTTTGCGGTTCTGGGTCGATGTGTAGCCGAAGGGTCACCCCGTGTAGCGAAGTGAACTGGTCAGCTAATAGAGTCCGCGCATGACCATCGCGCCTTCGCTTTGCTCGCCCCTAGCGCTCGCCGATGCAGAACCCACTCGCGCTGCCGAACCATGGGAAAGCGACGTGCTGACGGCCTACGGGCTGCTGCGAGAAGCAGCGGCCGAACTGGATCACCTGATGCGCCATTCCCTGAAGCGCAGTGGACTGCAAATGGCAATGTTCGAACTGTTGCTACGGCTGGCCCGTAGCAACGGGGAGAAGCAGCGTCTCACCTCCCTTGCCCGGGAACTGACCGTCACCACCGGTGGCATCACCCGTCTGGTCGACCGCGCCGAGAACCTCGGCCTGGTTCGCCGGGAGCCGTGCCCCGACGATGCCCGCGGCTCGTTCGCCGTCCTGACCGAGGAGGGGAAGCGGCGGCTACGCGACGCGCTGCCGGATCACCTACTCGAGATCGACAGCCTCTGGATGTCTCAGTTGGCGGACGACCGCGACCTCGTCCTCGGCAAGCTCCGCCGGGTCCGCGACAACGCCCGACGCTGGCCGAACGGCCGCCCGGGTCTTGGGCCGATCACGCCCGACCGGATCTGACCAGCACCACATTTTCACCAACCGCATTACCCGCGACTAACGGATGGGGCGCCCGACTGGTGTCGGGCGCCCCATCGCGCAATTGTTGAGAAGTGAACCAGCGCCAACCCGGCACGCCCGCCGAGCCAACCGGCCAGACCAGTCCCACGCGTGGCCCCCGCTGGCAGGGCGGTGCCGACGTGCGTACAAGCGGACCGACGCGTGTCAGCGGGCCGGCAGGGCCGGCGGGCCTTGGTGGCCGAGCGAGTGGTCCGGTTGGACCTGGGGACAGTGGTAGGTCCGGCGGTCCCGGCGGTGTGGGGCGGCGGGGTTTGTGGTGGCGCGGGGCTTTGGGTGGGATTCTGGCGGCCTTGGCGGGGCTCGCTGTGGGTGGAGTGGTTGCGGCGGTGCTGGGGACGCAGCAGACGCCGGTGGTGGCGATCGGATCGGCGTTCATCGATCGGACGCCGCCGTGGTTGAAGGATCTGGCGATCTCCTGGTTCGGGACGAATGACAAGACCGCGCTCCGGGTCGGCATCCTGATCGTCGTCGTCCTGCTCGCCGCCGTCGGCGGCATCCTCTCGGTACGCCGGTACTGGGCCGGCGCACTGATCACGATCGCGCTCGGCGCCGTCGCCGTGGTGGCGGCGTTCACCCGCGCGGACTCCGGTCAGACCGGCTTCCTCCCGTCGGCCCTCGCCGGCATCACGGCACTCCTCGTCCTCCGTCTGTTCAGCCGGAGACTCGAACCGCTCGTGGACTTCCCGGACGACGCCGTCAGCCGTCGCGGATTCCTGCAACTGTCCGCCGGTGTCGCGCTCGGCTCGGCCGCGGTCGGCGTACTCGGCAAGGTCGTCGGCGGGAACCGCGCCGCCGTCGCCGACGCCCGCAACCAGCTCCGCCTCCCGAAGCCCCCGACCCTCGCGCCACCACCCGGCGTCCAGGCGGACGGCGCCGTAGCGTGGGCGACCGCGAACACGGACTTCTACCGCATCGACACCGCCCTCTCGGTCCCGCTGATCGTGCCCGCGGACTGGAAGCTGCGGATCCACGGCATGGTCGACCGCGAGCTCAACCTCTCGTTCGACGACCTGCTGAAACGCCAGGTCATCCACAAGTGGGTGACGCTGACCTGCGTGAGCAACGAGGTCGGCGGCGACCTGATCGGCAACGCGCTCTGGTCGGGCGTGGTCCTCAAGGACCTCCTCCAGGAGGCCGGCCCGTCGAAGGACGCGGACGCGATCAAGTCGACCTCGCAGGACGGTTTCACCGCCGGTACGCCGCTCCCGACGCTGCTCGACGACCGCCAGGCGATGCTCGCGTTCGCGATGAACGGCGACCCGCTCCCGGTGGAGCACGGCTTCCCGGTGCGGATCGTCGTACCCGGGCTGTACGGCTACGTGTCGGCGACGAAGTGGCTGGTCGACATCGAGGTGACCCGGTTCGACCAGTTCGAGGGGTACTGGACGCCGCGCGGGTGGTCGGCGCTCGGGCCGATCAAGCTGTCGTCGCGGATCGACACCCCGCAGAACAAGAAGGTCGCGCCCGGCCCGGTGACCGTGGCGGGTGTCGCCTGGGACCAGCACGTCGGCGTCTCCAAGGTCGAGGTCCGCGTCGATGGGGGCCCGTGGCAACAAGCGACGCTGGCCGCGGACCCGTCGGTGGACACCTGGCGGCAGTGGCACTGGACGTGGAACGCGCCGCAGGGCATGCACATGCTGCAGGTACGGGCGTTCGACGCGCAGGGCAATCCGCAGGTCGAGTCGTCGGCGCCGCCCGCTCCGAACGGCGCGACAGGCCTGCACACGGTCAGCGTGAAGGTCGGCTGACCGCTTCCAGCACCATCGGCAGGAACGTGTGCTCCAACGACCCGGCCGGCACCGCGTCGGGCTCGAGCAGGCTCTGCGACCGGGCGCCTTCGTGGACGGCGATGACCATCCGGACGAACTGCTCCGCCGGGACGGTCAGCTCGAGCCCGCTGGTCTCGGTGATCTGCTCGACCAGCCGGGTCAGGCTGTCGCGGAACATCGCGCGCTGCTTGTTCAGCGCCTCGGCCGCATCGGGGTCGCGCAGCGCGTGCAGCGTGAACTCGGCCGAGATCAGGTGCCACTGCCGCTGATCCGGCGCGGTCTCGTCGAGCAGTCCGAGGACGGCGTCGAGCAACGACCCGGGCTGGGTCGCGAGCTCGGGTAGCAGCGCCTCGATCTGCTCCAGCAGCCGGTCGGTGGTGGCCTGGAACAGCGCGAGCACCAGCTCGTCCTTGGACCCGAAGTTCGAGTAGAACGCGCCGCGGGTGAAGCCCGCCCGCTCGCAGATGTCCTCCACCGATGCGCCGTGGAACCCGCGCTCGGCGAACACCTCGAGGGCGCCTTCGAGAAGACGGGCCCGCGTGTTCGAGCGTCGGCGCTTGGGAGGTTCCATAGGAGTAGGATACAGTTCTGTATTGAATACACAACCGTATCGAACGGGGATGCAGGATGGAGCTCGAGGCCGTCGGGATCAGCGTGCGTGGCCCGCACGCACCGATGCTGCTCGCCACGTCGGTGGCGGTCGCGGATCATCAGGTCGTCCTGCTGACCGGTTACCCGGGCGCGGGGCACGTGGCCGCGGCGCTGGGACTGTCCGGCCGGCTGAAGCCGGACACCGGCACGGTCCGGCTCGACGGCAAGACCGACCTCGCGCTGCTGCGCCGCCGGATCGCCGTGGTCGACGCGCCCGGCATCACCGAGCCGGACGACGCCCTGCCGGTGCAGACGGTCGTCGGCGAGGAGCTGGCGATCGCCGGCCGCAAGGCGGGGCGTAAGGCGGTGCTGGAGTGGCTGAACGAGCATGACGCCGCCGAGCACGCCGACAAGCGGTTCGAGCACCTGCCGGTCGCCGTACGGACCAGGCTGCTCACGGAGCTCACCGTTGCGCGTCCCGACGTACAGGTGGTGATTCTGTGCATGCCGGATCGACATGGCGGTGATCCGCACGGCTGGTACCAGCTGGGGCGCGGGCTGGCGGCAGAGGGATACGGCGTGATCATCACGTGTGCCGACGCGTCAGCGCGACTGCTGGACGTCAAGGCCGCCCGGATGGGCGAGACGGATCAGCCCGACCCGGTGCAAGTCGCGCCTATCGCTCCTGTTGAGCCTGTAGCTGCAATTGAAGAAGAAGAGGAGACAGAGGCGTGACCGCGCTGCGGATGGCCCTGAGTGAGTTACGGCGTCTGACGGCCGGTCGGCTGCCCAAGCTGGCCGTGGTCGCCCTACTGCTGGTGCCGGTGCTGTACGGCGGCCTGTACCTCTACGCGAACCACGACCCGTACGGGCGGCTCAACAAGATCCCGACCGCGGTCGTCGTCGAGGACCAAGGTACGACGCTGGCGACCGGCGAGAAGCTCAACGTCGGGCCGCAGGTCGCGGACGAACTCGTGAAGTCGAAGAGCTTCGACTGGCACCAGGTGGACCGCGCCGACGCGACGCAGGGCGTCTCCGACGGGAAGTACGAGTTCGCCCTGGTGCTGCCGAAGTCGTTCTCGGGCGACCTGGCGTCCAGCGCGGACTTCAAGCCGCGGCAGGCGCAGCTGGAGCTGCTGACGAACGACGCCAACAACTACATCGCGCACACGATCGCCAACCAGGTCGTCGCGCAGGTGACGAAGACCGTGGCGTCGCAGGTGAGCGAAACCGCCGCGTCGCAGCTGCTGGCCGGCTACAACACCATCCACAAGCAGATCAGTACTGCGGCCTCAGGAGCTGCCCAACTGCAGACCGGGCTGACCTCCGCCGCGACAGGTGTCACGAAGCTGCAGACGGGCGCTACCCAGCTCAACACTGCGCAGAAGCAGCTGTCGACCGGTGCGACGCAGCTGGCTGCTGGCGCAACGCAGGCGTCGCAGGGCGCGTCGTCACTCGCTACCGGTGCCGCGCAGCTCGACAGCGGCCTCGGAACGTTGAAGGACAAGACCGCGTCGCTGCCGAAGCAGACGAAGCAGCTGGCCGACGGCGCCGACCAGGTGGCCGACGGCAACGAGAAGATCGCCGGTGTCGGGCAGCAGGTGGCGACCGCGTCCGGCACGCTGGTGCAGGACCTGAAGACGTTCGACACCCAGCTTGCCGCGAAGCTGAAGGAGCAGGGCCTCAGCCAGCACCAGATCCGCGTGATCATGCTGGAGACCGCCAAGCTGCGCACTCCCGTCGTCCAGGCGAACACGAAGATCCAGTCCACGTCCAAGCAGCTCAATCAGCTCGCTACGGGTGCCCGGAAGGTGGCGAACGGCGCGTCCCAGCTGGCTGACGCCACGCCTGCGCTGACCAACGGCATCAGCTCCGCCGCTAGCGGCGCACACCAGCTCAACACGGGCGCCACTCAGCTGAAGACCGGCCTTGGCACACTGCAAACCGGCGCTACGAAGCTCGCTGCCGGTGAAAAGCAGGCCGTGACTGGCCAGGGCCAGCTGCTGACCGGCGTGAACAGTCTTGCGACCGGCGTCGGTCAGCTGAAGACCGGTGCGACCCAGCTGAACACTGGGCTGCAGAGCGGCGTCAAGCAGATCCCCAACCCGACTGCTGAGCAGCGTAAGGCGGTTGCCGAGACGCTGGGTGCGCCTGTGACGCTGCAGAACGTCTCCCAGGCCACGGCCGACAGCTACGGCGCCGGTTTGGCGCCGTTCTTCCTCAGCCTCGCCTGCTGGATCGGGGCGTACGTCCTGTTCCTGCTGGTCCGGCCGCTGTCGCCGCGGGCGCTGGCCGCGCTGCAGTCGCCGTTCCGGGTGGCGCTCGGCGGTTGGTTGCCTCCGGCCCTCTTCGGCGCGGTGCAGGCGACGCTGGTGTTCGTGGCCGTCGTCCTCGGCCTCGGCATCAACGCCGCGCATCCGTGGCTGACCGTCGGGTTCCTGATCCTGACGTCGTTCACGTTCGTCGCGATCCTGCACGCGCTGTCGGCGTGGTTCGGTGCGGTCGGGAAGTTCCTCGGCCTGGTGCTGATGGTGGTGCAGCTGGTCAGCGCGGGCGGTACGTTCCCGTGGCAGACGATCCCGGAGCCGCTGTACTTCTTCCACCACGCGCTGCCGATGAGCTACGCGATCGACGGCGTCCGGCATCTGATGTACGGCGGGCCCGGCACCTCGCTCGGGCGGGACCTGCTCGCGCTGGCGGCCTGGTTCGTCGTCGCGATGGCCGCTTCCACCCTGGCGGCCCGCAAGCAGCGGGTCTGGCCGGCGAAGAAGCTCCAGCCGGAGCTCGTGCTGTAGACGCTCGGTAGTCGGCGGCGAGGCATTGACGGGCCGGAATGTTTGCGTGAACATCGGCGGCATGAGATCACCAGCCCGGCGCCTCGCCGCCGCGACGCTCTCGGTCGCCGCCGCCGTCACCGCCCTCACCGTCCCCTCGTCCTCGGCGGCTCCGCTGCCCGGCAACACCGGCGCGTTCCGCGGGGTGAACTGGGCCGACCCGCGCGACAACTACGCCCACGACGCGGTCGTCCCGTCCGGCCTCAGTACGGCGGACGACTACCCGACGACGTACCGCAAGGCTGACGGGATCGTCGGCGAGTTCCGCAAGGAGCTGAAGGCGAACACGGTCCGGCTGCCGATCAACCCGTCGAGCGTCGGCACCGCCTGGTGGAACTCGTACCGCGGCGCGATCGACGCCGCCGTCGGCCGCGGGTTCACCGTCATCCTCAGCTACTGGGAGGCCGACAACGCCAAGGACGGGCGGGTCGACGACCCGGCGGCGTACGCGGCGATGTGGGACACCGTGGTCAAGACGTACGCGAAGAACCCGCACGTGTACTTCGAGCCGATGAACGAGCCGTTCGGGTACTCGCTGACCGACTGGGTCTCGCTGACGTCGGCCTGGATCGCCCGGCACAGCGACGTACCGCGGAGCCGGATCGTCATCTCGGGCACCGGGTACAACGACAACGTGACCGGGGTCGGCGCGGCGCCGGAACTGCAGGGGACGCTGCTGTCGCTGCACTTCTACGGGTTCTGGGCGTCCGACACCACCGAGGCGGCGTGGCTGGCGAACCTGCGGCCGCGGATCGGGTCGTACGGATCGCGGACGATCATCGACGAGGCAGGGTCGCCGATGACGATCGGGCTGAACTACGGCAACCACGAGGGCAACGTGTACACGTCGTACCTCGCTGCGCTCACCCAGGTCGCCCGCGAGAACAAGATGGGCATCGTGTACTGGCCAGGGCTGCGTACTGGTGATTCCTACTCCATGACGACGCAGGTGGGACCGGCCGACCTCAAGGTCAACAGCCGGAGCGGGCTGGACCAGCTGTGGTGGGGCTGGCGGTTGCTGAAGGACGAGCCGACCAACACGCTGCCGCCGTCCCCGCCGGGCCAGCCGCTGCGTGGAGTCGCCAGCGGCCGATGCACCGACGTACCTGGGTTCTCAACCGCACCTGGTACGTCGCTGGACCTGTGGGACTGCAACAACGGTGGCAACCAGTCCTGGAACTACACGGCCGCGAAACAGCTCACGGTGTACGCCGACAAGTGCATGACGGCCGGTAGCGCCCTAACGATCGAGAACTGCACCGGCGCGAGCAACCAGGCGTGGGAGCTCAACGCAGACCAGACCGTGACGAGCGTTGCCGACCCCGCGCGCTGCCTTACCGCAACAGGCACCGGAAACGGCTCCGCGGTCGTCACAGCCGCCTGCAACGGCTCGAACGACCAGAAGTGGACCCGTTAGAGTCCCCTGAATGGAGGACTTGGTACGTACTGCGGGAGAACGCGAAGTACTGGAAGCCTTTCTGGAATCGCATCGGCAGGTCGCGGTGGAGAAGCTCCGCGGCCTGTCCGAGCAGGACGCACGACGCCGGCTGGTGCCGTCCGCGACCACACCGATCGGTCTGGTCAAGCACCTGACCGGCGTCGAGCGCAACTGGTTCCAGCACATCGTCGCCGGGCAGCCGCGCGCCGAGATCGCCGGCGAGTCCGCCGGTGGGCCGGACAGCTGGGAGATCGCGGACGACGAGACGGTCGACGGGATCATCGCCGCCTTCGACGAAGCCTGCGCCGCGTCGCGACGGATCGCCGGCGGCCTGGCGCTCGACGACGCAGTACCGCATCCGCGCGACGGGGAGGTGTCGCTGCGGTGGGTCTACGTGCACCTGATCCGCGAACACGCGCGGCACGACGGCCACGCGGACATCCTGCGCGAACAGATCGACGGCGTCACCGGGGCGTGATCGGCTCGACGCGCGGGTTCGCGAGCGCCGCGTAGTCCGCGCCGGAGATCATCACCGAGCGGTCGAGACGGGCCGCGTTGAAGTACAACTCGGGCGCGGCGACGACGGCCGGATCCGCGACCAGTTCGAGGTCCGGGTCAAGGCTGAACGGCAGGACGGTGCCCGGCACGGTTCGGGCGAGACGTTCGGCCGTCGCGGCGTCGGCGAATCCGACGTACCTCGCGGCGTACAGCTCCTTGATCGCGTCGAGGTCGACGCGGCGGTCGCCCGGGACGACGGCCAGGACGTACTTCGTCGTCCGCTTGTCGGGCTTCACCAGCAGGATGATGCATTTGGCGGCGTCCGCGACCGGGTGGCCGCGGAGTGCGCTGACGGTCTCGGTGGTGCCGTCCGGGGCATGGTCGATCAGCTTGTACGGGACGCCGTCGAGCAGCGTGATCAGACGGGCGTAGGTGTCAGACATGGGGTCTCCCGGTGACGGCGTTCGATGGATTGGCCCCAGGTGGTGCCGGCGAGCATGAGGACGGCGCCTAGTGCGGCCGGTACGGTCAGCCGTTCGTCGCCCAGACCGATGCCGATGGCAACGGCCCAGATCGGTTCGGTGCCGAGCAGCAGGCTGGCGCGGCTGGCCGACGTACGCTGCACCGCCCAGGTCTGGGCCAGGAAGGCGAAAACGCTGCAGAACAAGGCCAGGTAGGTGACCTGCAGCCAGATTGTCGGGGCAGTGGGCAGATGCGGCAAGGCGGGTACGACGAAGAGCGCCGTACCGACGAGGGACTGGATCGCGGTGAGCTGGAGCGGGCGGACGTCCTGGGCGAGGCGTCCGACGAGCGCGACATGGGCGGCGCGTACGACGGCGGCCGCGAGCATCAGCAGGTCGCCGACGCCGGGGCGGTGGATGCCGTTGCCGGACATCAGCAGGCCGACCGCGAGTACACAGGTCGCGGCGGCCAGGTAGAACTTCGGTGGCATCCGGCGGCGGTCCATCAGCGGCGTCAGGACGAGCGTGAGGCTGATGATCAGGCCGGCGTTCGCCGCGGTGGTGTGCGTGACGCCGTACGTCTCGAGGACCAGTACGGCGGCCTGGGTGAGGCCGAGGAGGAGGCCGGTCCGGAGCTCGGCGCGGTTCGCGCGGCGGGCGGCCGGGAGCAGGGCCAGGGCGGAGATGGCGTAGCGGAGGAACAGGACGGTGAGGACCGGGAGAGTCGCGGTCGCGGTCTTCGCCGCGAGATAGCTCGAACCCCAGACAACCGCGACCATCAACAGGACGAGGTCGATACGGCGGGATCCGGGCACGGCTCAACGGTGACCGACTCCGACGTTGTAGCCAAGACCGAACTTCTTCAACGAGGATGTAGCAGTCCTACAGTGTTGGGTATGGACGAGCGGCAGTTGCGGGTACTTCGGGAAGTCGGTGAGCTGGGCAGCGTGACCGCCGCGGCGGAAGCGCTGCTGGTGACGCCGTCGGCGGTGTCGCAGCAGCTGCGGTTGCTGCAGCGCTCGATGCCGGTCCCACTCACGGAACGCGCCGGGCGGCGGGTCGTCCTCACCGCCGCCGGTCAGGCACTCGCGAGCGCCGCCGTCGACGTGGAGTCCGCGCTGGCCAGAGCGCGGCATGCCGTCGACGAGTACGTCGAACAACCCGACGGAGTCGTCTCCGTCGCCGCCTTCCACAGCGCGGCGGCCGCCTTCTTCCCCCTCCTCCTGCAGGCGGCGCCCCAGTTGCGCCTGCATGACGAGGACGTCCCGCAGGACGAGTTCCCGCCGCTGACCCGCGAGTACGACATCGTCCTCGCCCATCGCCTCGACCACGCCCAGGCCTGGCCGAGTACGGTCGCCGTCACCCCGCTACTGCGCGAACCGCTGGACGTCGCCGTACCCGCCGACCACCCGCTCGCCGCCAAACGCGTCCTCACCCCACGCGACGTGGCCCACGAACCCTGGATCACCGTCCACGACGGCTTCCCCCTGATGGCCACCATCGAGGCCATCGGCGCCGCCGCCAACCACCGCCTCGACCTCGTCCACCGCGTCAACGAATTCACCGTCGTCACCGAACTGGTAGCCGCCGGCGCCGGCCTCGCCCTCATCCCCCGCTGGACCGCCCGCCCCCACCCCACCGTCTCCCTCCACCCCCTCCGAGGCGTCCACACCCTCCGCCACATAGACGCCCTGCACCGCCCCGAACACACCGCCCGAACCGCCGTCCGAACCACCCTCACCCAACTGGTCAAAGCAGCCCGAACCATCCGCACTGCGGGAGCATGAACACTTCGGCGCCACCTCGGGGGTTCACCTCTGAGATGGCGGGTTGGCACCCTGGATGCAGGTGGTGAACCCACAACCTCAGAGGCGAACCTCTCAAATGGGACGTCGCTGGCCGCCGGTGGGCGAGCAGCCTTCGCGCCAGAGGCCGGCCACCGCGGCGATCTGAGTCGGCAGGTCGAGCGTGTCCACCTGGATGTGGTGGTCGGCGTACGGCGGGTTCGTGGTGTTCTCGGCGTGAAGCAGTCGGAACTCGTCCTCGGTGAGCCATGCAACGCGAGAGGCCGCCCGCCGCAGCGCCTCCGGCAGGCCGACCATGGCCCGCGGCCAGGAAGCTGCGCGCCATCGCGCACGCGTTCACCGCGCCGAGCCTTTGCTGCCTGCGCCCCTCATCGCCGTCCCACGGCGCCGCAGCACCAGACACGACGAGCTGCCGTACGTCATCCACATCGACGAAGGCACACCTCGGACGCCGTTCCGCGACAGCCCGGCCCGTCACGCTCTTCCCGACCGCGGGTCCACCCGTGAGAATCAACGGCGGAAGCGTCATCGCTCCTCCAATCGACAGCGTCGCACCCGATTCTGCCGCGACGCCCGTGCGTGGTCGTTGCGGTTAGCAACAGGTTGTCCGGCGGCTGGGGCCTCGGGGCAAATGTGCGGGGTTGGCCTCTGAGGTGGTGGGTTGGCGGCTTGCATCCGGGGTGACAACCAGCCAGCTGAGAGGCCAACCCTCGCCTGGTTCCAGTTCGGGTACGGCGGGTTGCCTCAGCTGTTGACGAAGTTGGCGGTTTCGGTGATTAGTTGGTTGGTGGTGGGTTGGTCGAAGAAGGTGATGAGGGCTTCGTAGGTGCCGGCTTCGGCGGCGGAGGGGTCTACTACGTAGCCGTAGTAGCCGTCGGTGTAGCCGATGACTCGGGTGATGGGGTGGGTGCTGTCGGACTGGAGGCAGGCGCCGTGGACGGCGAAGAGTTCTACTGGGAGGTTGATCCAGCAGACCTCGCCGATGGTGACGGCGCTGACGGGGAGGTCGAAGGTCGGGGGGAGGGCGGCGGCGGCCATCAGGGCTTGGCCGCGGGCACCGTCGAGGCGGGTTTGGGAGATGCGGCCGGAGGGGTCGTCGGTGCCGTTGAGGTGGCTGGCGGCGGCGGAGACGACCTTTTCGGCTTCGGCGGCCGGCGGGATGGTGCGGACCGGGAGGGTGAGCGTCGTACGGCGGATCGCGGGGGGTGACTGGGGGAGCTCGAGGCCGGGGTGAGCCAGGGCTTCACGGACGCGGCCGGCGAGGAGGGTACCCAGGCGGGTGACTTCGGCGGCGCCGCGGCCTCGGCGGGTGAAACGGGGGCTGACGTCGCCGGCGGCGCCTTGGAGGAAGCCGACGACGGCGGGGGCGAGGGCGGCGCGGGCGGCGCCGGGCCAGTCGGCGGAGTACTGCATGTTCTCGGGGCCGTACGTCGTCGGGTGGCAGGCGAAGTCGAGCAGCACCGCTTCGAGAGAGCCGGAGAGCGAGTGCAGCGCGAGGATGCCGGCCGTGTTGTCGTGCGGGCCGTTGCGGCGGTGCCGGTTGGTGCCGACGCCGACGACCTCGACGGATCGCCAGGAGGCGGTCACCGGCTGTCGTTCGAGCCGAACCGAAGTGACCGCAGCGAGTAGCGGTTCGACCAGGTCGCGTTCGCGGGCGGCGGGGATCACCGGGTGGATCTCGCCGGTCCAGCCGGACGGGCCGGAGTGCGTGTGGGACGCGGACACGACGACGTGCGACGGCGGGATCCCGGCGGCAGCAGCGGCGGCCGCGGCGAGTTCGGAGACGAGTTCGCAGCCGACGGCGATCGCGTCCAGGGTCAGCCACAGCACGCCCGGGTCGTCGGCGCCGGACAGCCAGATCAGGCTGGCGTTCAACGGGTCCGCGGTACCGGTGGCCACGCCGGCACGGGCGGCGTACCCGTCGAGGCGGTGACCGGGTGGTGGAGTGACGTCCAGGGACTTCGCTGCCAGAAGGAGTTCGGTCACTTGAGGGCTCCCGCGGTCATACCGGCACTGATCTGCCGGTGGAATCCAAGATATACGGCCAGGACCGGAATTATCGAGATGGTGAGTCCGGCGAACAGTCCTGAGAAGTCGCTGTGATAGCCCTGGGTGACCGCGATGTTCGCCAGCCCCTGGGTGACCAGGTACCGCTTCTCGTCGGTGTTCAGTACCAGCGGCAACAGGTACTCGTTCCACATCCCGAGGAACTGGAAGATGCCGATGCTGACCAGGCCGGGCCGGGCGAGCGGCAACATGATGCGAAAGAGCACACCCCAATGAGAACACCCGTCCACAAGTCCCGCCTCGGCCAGCTCCTTCGACTGCGTCCTGAAGAAAGCCGTCAGGAAGAACACCGAGAACGACATCCCGTGAGCGGCGTACACCAGGATCAACCCGGCGTACGTGTTCAGCAACCCCAGATTCTGTACGACGAAGAACAGCGGCACCAGCGCCAGGAACCCGGGGAACACCATTCCCGCCACGAACACGTAGTACAGCACCCGCGCCCCGGGGAACTCGAACCGTGCCAGTACGTAGGCGACCGCTGACGACAACAGCAACGTCAGTACGACGCCGCAGCACACGACGACGACGCTGTTGAAGAAGTAGGACCCGATGTGCGACTCGTTCCACGCACGCGAGAAGTTGTCCCAACGCCACCGCGACGGCAGCGTCCACGGGCTGGTGAAGATGTCCTGGTCGGACTTGAACGAGCTGAGCACCGCCCACAGCAGCGGGAACACGACCATCGCGCCCCACACCAGCAGGAACCCCTGGGACACCCCGCCGAGCACCCGCGAACCGACCGCGCTCCGCGACGGACCGGGTGACGGCGGTACGGCGGGAGCGCTCTCCCGGGACGGTGATGTCAGAAGAGCCATCGTGTCCTCTCAGTACTCGACCCGTTCGCGGCGGGTCAGCCGGAACGTGAGCAGGGTCAGGATCATGTTGATTCCGAACAACGTGACGCCGATCGCGGACGCGTACCCGAACTTCCCGTAGGTGAACGCGTTCGTGTACATGTAGAGCGAGATCACCTGGGTCGCGTCGTCCGGACCGCCAGGCCCGACCGACAGGATCTTCACCAGCGCGAACATGTCCAGCGCGCCGATCACCTGGAACACGAGCGCCGTCTGCACCGTGTTCCAGATCAACGGCAGCGTCACCCGGAAGAAGGACTGCACCGCGCCGGCGCCGTCGAGCAGCGCGGCCTCGTACAGCTCGCGCGGGATCGCCGCCATCGCGGCCGTGAACAGTACGACGTAGAACCCGACGCCGCCCCACACGACCACGGCCATGATCGAACCAAGCGCGGTCTTGCCGTCACCGAGCCACAGCCGCGCGAGACCGCCCAGACCGACGGCCCGCAGGAATCCGTTCAGCAGTCCGCTCCGTGGCTCGAAGACGAACTGCCACAGCACGCCGACGATCGCGATCGACAGGATGCCGGGGAAGAAGTACACAACCTTGTAGATCCGCGATCCCGGGACGCCGCCGCGGTAATTCAGCGCGGCCGAGAAGAACAGCGACAGCGTCACGATGATGATCGGCAACGACACCAGCAGGAACAGGTTGTGCCGTAACGCCACCCAGAACACCGAGTCGTGGAACAGCGTGACAAAGTTCGAGAACCCGATGTACTGGTAGCTCGCCGACAGCCCTTCCCAGTTCGTGAACGCGATCGGGAACGCCTGCACGTACGGCGAGATCACGAACACCGCGTACACGGCCAGCGGGACCACCAGCAGGCTGATGACGAAGCGGTACTTCCCGTGGTGCATCAGACGTGGAACTTCTTGATCGACGGATCCTTCGCGGTCTCGTCGGCGTACTTCTGCATCTGCTTGCTCCACCCGTCGGGCGTCAGCTCGCGGTTCATCAGCGCGGCCATCGCCTTGTCGGAGTTGTCGAGCAGCTTCTTGTACCAGAGCCGCCACTGCCAGTCCGCGAACATGTTGGTCCCCGCGGCGGTGATCACCGCCTGCATCGATTTGTTCGCCGACGACAGCTCGAGACCGTCACTGGCGCCCTTCACCACGGTCAGCGACTTGGTCACCTGGGTGAAGTTCTTCATGCACTGCTTGGACAGGATGATCCCCAGCAGTTCGAGCCCGCCCTGCGGGTTCTTCGCCTTGGCCGGCACGATCAGCGCACCGCCCGGGCCGCCGGTGACGGTCTCGAACGGCGCCTTGTCCGCGGACGACATGCCCGGCACCGGGACCATCGTCATGCCGAGGTCCTTCGGCGCGATGGTGCCGAGCTCGTTCTCCAGCCAGCCGCCGCACGGGATGAAGACCGCCTTGCCCTGCGCCCAGTACGTCTGCGACTGGGTGTGCGTCAGCGCCTGCGACCCCTCCAGCAGGTACCCCTTCGCGGCCAGTTCCTGGTAGCCCTCGGCGGCCGCGATCAGCGCCGGGTCGCGCCACGCGTTCGGCTCGAGGTTGTCGACCTTCTTCTTCAGGTCCGGCCCGGCCGCCTTGTACGCGGTCATCAGCATCGGGTTGGTGAGGTAGCCGGGGAACTTGCCCTGGTACGTCCACGGCGCGATGTCGGTCGTCTTCTTGATCTCCGCGCAGAGCGCGAGCATCTCGTCCCAGTGCTTCGGGTACTCCCAGCCGTGCTTGTCCAGCATCGGCTTGCTGTACCAGATCCCGCCGACGCCGAACACGTACGGCATCTCGTACTTCACGCCGTCGTACCGGCCGGCCTCGGCGACGCCCGGGAGGAGCGTGTCGCGGACCTTCTTGCCGGGTTCGTCGTACGCGTCCATATCGAGCAGCGGGCCGATGTCCATGACCTGCTTCTGCGCGGCCAGCGTGGCGCCGTCGAGGCCGACGTTCTCGATCAGGTCCGGCGGGTCGCCCTGGATGAAGCGCGGCTGCAGCTGCTGCTGGAGCTGCTGGCCGCTGGTCAGCTTGACGTCCGCCTTCGGGAACTCCTTGCGGTAGAGATCCAGCGGCATCGTGGTCCATTCCTTGCCGTAGCCGCCGTCGAAGTTGAAGAACTCCAGCGGCTTGCTGCCGTCCACCGACGACCCGCCGGCGGCCGGTGCACTCTTGCTCTGGACGGGCTTCGCGCAGGAGGCGAGCGTGGCGACGGCAGAACCGGCGAGTGCGGCGCGGAGCAGGGTACGGCGGTCGACCTCGATCATGATGACGAGTCCTCTCAGGGCGTTGACTGGGTCATGGATACGCCCGGCGAGCAGTCGCGCGGAAGACCGCTGGAGAAGGTTGACTAGACCACTGTGCGCGGGTCTAGCGAGCAGGGATCGCGCCGGCCAGGCGCGCGGTGAGATCCATCGGGTTCGTGATCGCATGCCCGACCACGACGGCGTACGCGCCCGCATCGCAGACGCTGCGGACGTCGTCCGGGGTGCGGATCCTGCCCTCCGCCACGACCGGGCAGTCGAGCTTCGCCGCCAGTTGCCGGACCAGTTCGACGTCAGGTCCGGTCGGTGGGCGGCCATTGGTATAGCCGGACAGCGTCGTCGCGACCACGTCGGCGCCCGCGTCCCGGGCCGCCAGCCCGGCGTCCAGGGTGTCCACGTCGGCCATCACCGGTACGCCGAGCTCGGCGTGGATGCGGGCGATCTGCTGCGCGACCCGCTGCCCGTCGGGGCGCGGGCGCAGCGTCGCGTCGAGCGCGATCAGGTCGGCACCGGCGGCAACGATCCCGACCGCGGCGTCGTACGTCGGGGTGATGAAGACGCCGGCCGGGTCGCCGATCTTGTGGATGCCGATGATCGGCAGGTCGGTGACCGCGCGGATCGCGGCGACGTCGTGCGGCCCGTTGGCCCGGATCGCGCCCGCCCCACCGGCCTCGGCCGCCTGTGCCATCAGCGCCATCCCGGCCGGCCCGTACAGCGGGTTCTCGGGACCTGCCTGGCAGGACACCACAAGGGTGCCGGGGGCAAGGGTTCTCATCGACGGTGCGTCACAATCAGGTCGGCGTACGTCGCGGCGGGGCCGGTCGCGAGGCGTTCGGCGCCGTCGAGCGAATTGCCGGCCGCGGGCGTGAGTTCGGCGCGCGCGGGAAGGGCCGCGCGGACCGGGGTGAGCAGTTGTTCGCCCGCGCCCGCGAACAGCCCGCCGACGCACGCGACCGGTACGGGTCCTTCGCCGGCGAGCTGCGCGACCGCGGCACCGATCGTCTCGGCGATGTCGGCGGCGGCCTGGACGAGGAGCTCGTGCGCGACCGGATCGCCTTCGGCGGCACACCGCAGTACTTCGGGGGCGAACCGCGCGACGTCGTCGACCAGCGTCGACGAGCGGTACAGCGTCACCGGGTCGAGCGAGGTGTCGGCGAGCTTGGTCGCGGGGCCCCGGCCGTCCCTGGCACGCTGGACGGCGACCAGCCCGGCGCGGCCGATCGCGAACGCGCTGCCCGCGTCGCCGAACAGGTATCCGTGCCCGTCGAGCTTGCGCCAGGTCCCGTCCCGGTCGACCGCGAGACACACCAACCCGGTGCCTGCAGCAACTACTACGCCGAACCCGTCCGGCAGCGCGCCGGCGTGCGCGGTGACCATGTCCTGGGTCAGCCGTACCTCGTCGGCGTCGAGCAACTCGGCGACGTCCGCCGCCAACCGCTCCGCGGCACCCGGCGCCTGTGGATAACCGGTCAGCCCGAGCGCGACCACCTCGACCGGCCCGTCCAGCTGCGCCTCCGTCGCGGCCGTACGGATCGCTTCGAGGAGCTTGGGCATCGCGTCCGGCCCGTGGGTGTACCCGGGGCCGCTGCCGGTGCGGCCGGCCGGAAGGACACGGAGGCGGAGGGCGGACTGCCCGCCGTCGATCGCGATGCGGGTCATGCGGTGATCCAATGCGAGTAGTCCTGCCACGGGAGGTGCCAGCGGTTCACTTTGCGGGTCCGGCGGTCCTGGCCGGCGGTGTCGTTGGCGACCAGCCGGACGCTGCCGAGTTTCTCGTCGTACATCACCGCGGGGGAGCCGGTGAAGTGCAGCGTACCGACAGGTTCCCACGGGGTGTGACCGCCGCGGACGTCGATCATCGAGCAGTGGTGGATGCGGCGGTCGGCGCCGAGGACGTACACCTCGATCGTGTCGGCGCCGGGGTTGAACGCGACCACCGGGTCGTCGGCGAGCTCGAGGTCGCCGAGCTGCTGCCAGCGGCCCTGGCCGACGCGGTCGTCGAGGTACGTGTGGTGCAGGTGGTTGTCGGCGCCGCGGACGTAGATCTCGTACGAGTTCACCGGCTCGTTCCGCGCCCACGCGGGGTCACCGGCGACGTGCAGGTCCCCCACCAGAGACCGCACACCGCCTTGCACACGGACGACCCTCCCGTCTTCACCACGATGGAAGGCAGGCGTCGCGATCTCGCCCCTGCGGATGGATTCGAACTCCGCCCGGACAGCTGCCACCGGTTCGTGGTTGTTGCCAGGCTCGGGGAAGAACGGGGTGCCTTGCAGGTACTGCATGGCGGCCATGAGGGTCGGCGCGACCGACCACCCGGTCTCCACGCAGTACGGTCCCCAGCCGATGTCGGCGTTCGACCCGAAGTACTCCCAGGCGTCGAAGTCGAACGCACGCTGCCAGGTGCCGTCGAGCTGCTCGTCGTCCGGGTCGTCGATCTGGATCCGGCTGAGGTAGTCGAGGACGCCGTGCGCGAGTTCCTCGAAGACGGGTTCGCCGGTGATCTGGTGGACGATCGGCAGCGCCCAGGCCGCGAACGGCGTGCCGTACAGCTGGTCGGTCACCGGGTCGCCGTTCGCCTGGAAGATCGACGCCTCGTCGACGCCGTACGCCTCGTTGCTCGGCGGGCACTTGCCGTCCCACTCCGCGAACCCGCCGTCCGGGCCCTGGCGGCTCTTCAGGTAGTCGGCGAGGTCCAGCATCGTCTGCAGGTACAGGGGTTTGCGGGTGTAGAAGTACCCGCCGGCGAGCGGCAGCAGGAACCGGCCGGCCTCGCAGGTGCGGCTGGTCTCCAGCCGGGCGCGGGGATGGTGCGAGGCCATGTGGTCGAGTCCGCGCTCGGCGATCTCCAGGTACGACGCTTCGCCGGTGACGCCGTACGCGTACAGGTACGCGCACAGCGCGGAGCTCTGCCAGTGCGACGTGAGGTCGAGGCCGTCCTCGATCGGGCTCCGGCCGAACTCGTCCCAGCCCTTCACCATCAGCGTCGACGGGGTGCGCCACGGGTCGACCTGGAGGCCCAGCTCGGTGTTCGCGGTACGGATCAGGGACTCGACGCCGCGGAGGCCGGCGTCGAGGTCGCCGGAGATCAGCGCGAAGAGCGAGATCCAGCCGCCGTCGTCGGCGAACAGGTTGTTCGTCGCGGTCAGGTCGGTGCGGGCGCCGCGCGGTTCGAAGGCGCCGTACAGGTTGTTGCGGTCGGTGAGTTGCTCTTCCTCGACGACGTGGCGCATGAGGTTCTCTGCGATGGTGTGGCCGCGCGGGTCTTCGGTGAGGTCGGCGTACATCCGGAAGGCGTGCGCAGTCTGGGTGTAGCAGTCGCCGCGCGGGACCGGGCGGAACGGGAGTTTGCCGTCGAAGCCGATCTCGTTGGAGAACCCTTCGGCGACACCCTTCGAGCCGTCCGGTGCGTCGTAGAACATGCCGGCCTTGTCGAACCAGGCGATGCCGCGGTCGACCATCCGGCGGTACCGCTCCGCGCGCGGTCCGACGGTGACGGTGGTCGTGTGGTCGCCGACGGCGAACGTGTGCTCGCCGTCCGGGAGCAGCATCAGCTCCGACTCGTATCTGCCGGGTGCGACCTCGACCAACCTCAGGTCTGTGGACGGCTTCTCGGATGCGCGGACGACCACCTTCACGGGTTCGGCTGTTGCCACCCAGACGTGGGGCTCGGTGAAGAGCTCGAGGTCGGGTGGTGCGTCGGTGCCGGTGATTTCGGCGGTGAGTAGTTGGAGGAGGCGGCGCCAGCGGCGTACCGGCTTGTAGCGGCCCCGGAGGTAGTGGCTGAGGGCCGTGGTGGCGTAGAGGAGGCGGCCTTCGCCGACAGGGATGTCGAGGAGGGCGGGGAAGGTGTGGTCGGGTGGGCCGAAGACCGCCTTGTGGGTGCCCGCGACCGAGCCGTACGTGAGCAGCTCGGTCGAGCCGTCCGGGGCGACCACCTCTTGGGCGCGGGAGAGGTGTTCGTCGAGGATGCTGAGCGGTTCGATGCCGGTCAGTGCCTCGCGGGTGAAGATGCGCTCGATGTGGGCGTCGCGCACCGGACCGCTCGGCAGGAAACCGTCGTCGACGGCGAACTCGACGTACGCCGTCCCGCCGCCGCGCACGTACTCCGCCAGCGCCGACGTGTCGAGCCGCGTCGGCTCCGGGTAGTTCCCCGCGAGCACGACCACCGCCCGGTACGCGGCGAGCCCCGCGGGGAGTTCGTCGTACCGGACGAAGGCGAGACCGGCGGCGGCGAACGCGGTCGCCGGGCCGGGCGGACCGATCAGCGCGACAGACGAAGCAGGCACCGGTTCACTGTTACCGACGAATCGCGGTCGGTAAAGCACCTTGGGTAGACCACTCGGGCCGGAACCGGACGCAGCGGTCTCACTCGACAGGGTGTGACGCGGCCGGCGGCGCCCTAGGGTCGTCGGGTATGGGTGACTTCAACGGTCTCGACGTACATCTCGGCAACCTGGCGCGGCTGTCGTCCGCGCGGTCCTACTCGATCAGCGCGGAGAACCCGGACGGCGCCAAGGCCGGCGGCGCGCGGGCGACCGAGGGCGTGCTGTCCCGGCAGGCGCGCGACCTCGGCCCGGGCTGGAAGATCCAGCCCTGCATCAACCTCGCCCGGAGTCCACCACGACGCTCGCGGAGATCGACGGCGCCGGCGCGATCACGCACCTCTGGATCACGGTCGACTCGAAGACGTGGCGTTCGCTGGTACTGCGGATGTACTGGGACGGCGAGGAGACGCCGTCGGTCGAGGTCCCGCTCGGCGACTTCTTCTGCAACGGCTGGGGTCGGCACTGCCAGGTCAGCTCGGTGCCGATCGCGGTGAACCCGAAGGGCGGCTTCAACAGCTACTGGCAGATGCCGTTCCGCGGCGGCGCCCGGATCACGATCGAGAACCTGCTGGAGACCGAGGTCGAGGGTTTCTTCTACCAGGTCGACTTCGTCCGCACCGAGGTACCGGCGGACATGGCGTACTTCCACGCACAGTTCCGCCGCTCGAACCCGGTCCCGTACGGCGAGGTGCACACGCTGCTCGACGGCGTCCGCGGCCAGGGTCAGTACGTCGGCACGTACCTCGCGTGGGGCTGCAACAACACCGGCTGGTGGGGCGAGGGCGAGTTCAAGTTCTACCTGGACGGCGACGACGAGTACCCGACGATCTGCGGTACCGGGACCGAGGACTACTTCGGCGGCGCGTGGGGCTTCGAGCACCCGGCCGGCCAGTACGCGACGTTCACGACGCCGTACCTCGGGATGCCGCAGGTGATCGAGCCCGACGGCTTCTTCGACAACCAGCAACGCTTCGGCCTGTACCGCTGGCACATCCAGGACACGATCCGCTTCACCGAAGACCTCCGCATCACCGTCCAGGCCCTCGGCTGGCGCCGCGACGGCCGCTTCCTCCAACTACAGGACGACCTCGCCTCAACCGCGTTCTGGTACCAGACCGAACCACACACCCCGTTCCCCACCCTCCCCGCCAAGGACTACCTCGAGGTGGTCTAGCGCGGCGCGTACGGCAGGGCCGGCTTCGCCACCTGGAGGAGGTCGGCCATCGGGGCCAGGCGCTCGCGGGGGACGAGCATCTTGAAGGTGGGCGAGTGCGAGACGACGCTCGACACCCGCAGCTCACCGATCAGGCTGAGCAACGCGTTCGCCTCCTCGAACCCGACGTTCTGCGAGGCGGCGAGGTGGTGTGCGGCGTCGGAGATCGCCTGCGTGTAGGCATCCTTCTCGGCGAAGCGGCTGCACAGGTGGACGAGTGCGTCGGCCGTCTCCACCAGCGGGCGGTGCGGTTGTGTACCTCGGTGGATCTCGACCCGGAGCCGGCAGCGCGCACCGATTTCGATCCCCTGGCCGCTGGCTTCGCCGTCGCCCATCGCGGCATGCGCGTCGCCGATCACGAACCGGCCTGTGCCGACGTCGTCGTGCAGGTAGAGGACCGCGCCGGGGCGCAGTTCGCGGGTGTCGAGGTTGCCACCGTGGTCCCACGGGTCCGCGGTCAGCGTCTCGCGGACCAGGCCGATCCAGCCGAGCATCGGGCGGACGGCAACGGTGTGGCGACCGTCGAGTACGGCGTGATCCCCGACGATCTCGGCCCGTCCGACGTACTCCGCCGTCGCGGACTCACGCAGTACGCCGCCCCACGGCTCCCACGCCTTCGTCGTCGTGGCGAACCCGTACCGCCCGACCGGGTCCAGCTCGAGCCCCTCGAGGTGGAACGCGAGCGTGTCCCCCGGACGTACGCCCTCGACCCGGAGCGGGCCGGTGAGGAACGGGTACTCGGCGGCCGACCACGTGCGGACGAGCACCTCCTCGCCGGGCGTGATGACGGCGGCGTCCGGCAGGTCGGCGCACGCGAGGTCGACGGGTGGCGCGTCGATCGGTCTCATCCGGGCGAGCGTAGGCGGTTCAGAGGGCGGCGGGAAGCCTGCAGGCGTCCGAGAGCGGGAGGCCGGTGAGGTGGAGGGTCGGGTGGGTCCAGTCGTTGAGGATCGGGTCCGTGGAGAGGTGGTCGGCGAGTTCGGAGCGGCTTAGTTCGAAGACGTGGGCGGCGTTGCCGGTGAGGTCGACGACGGACTGCATCAGGTGGCCTACCTGGGCGGTCCACAGGGTGTCGTCGGCGGTGTGGTCGTCCGGGCGGATCAGGAGCACCTCGACGTCGCTGGCCAGGTCGCCGTCGCCGCGGGCGATCGCGCCGTACAGGCCGGCGTGGACGGGTGGGATGTGCCAGCTGCTGATCTCGGCGGCGAGGTGGGTGCTGAGCGTGGTGCGGAGGTTCGCGAGCTGTTCGACGATCGGGGCGAGCAGGTGCTTGCGGTTCAGGCGGTACAGGAGTGAGTTGCCGAAGTCGTCGCCGTGGACCAGACCGGTCGTGGCGAGGCGTTGCAGGACCAGGCGGACGCCGGCGACACTCCCCGTACCGGCGAGCTTGTGGATCTGGCGACCGGACAGTCCTTCCTCGGCGGCGGCCAGGACGAGCAGCACCGGCCCGTCCAGTGAGGGCACGACGGTGCTGATGGGGCTCGCGAGATCCACCCTCGGCACCCTAGTGACGATCGGGACCGGTTCCGCAATCACACTGACGGCTCAGGGTCCGCTCAGGATCGGGTACATAGGTTCGCGGGTATGGAGCGCCGTACAGTCCTGCGATCGGCATTGCTGGCACTAGGTACGGGCGCGTTGGCCGACTGTTCGAAGTCCGAGCAGGCCGCGACTGCACCCACCTCGGCGCGAACGTCCGCCGCGCCCCCGGCCACCACCCGGCCGACGGCGCAACCGAGCCAGCGACCGAAGCCCGCGCCGCCGTCCGAGGCCGTCGAGATCGGGCACGGTCCGCGGACGGTCCCGCGGGTCGCGCTGACGTTCCACGGCAATGGCGATCCGGCGCTCGGCACCAAGCTGCTCGACCTGGTCGAACACGCCGGCGCCAAGGTCAGCGTGCTCGCGGTCGGCACCTGGCTGGTCGCGCATCCGGAGATGGCGACCCGGGTCCTGCAGGGCGGGCACGACCTCGGCAACCACACGATGCACCACAAGGCGATGCGCAAGCTCGGCGCCGCCGAGGCCCGCCGCGAGGTCCACGACTGCGCAGCGGTTCTTCGCCGTACGGCGAAGAACCAGGGCCGCTGGTTCCGCGCCTCGGGGACCCAGCAGACCACGCCGCTGATCCGCTCGTCCGCGGCCGCCTCCGGTTACGCTGCCTGTGTGTCGTACGACGTCGACGGCCTCGACTGGCAGGACCCGTCCGAGGGGACGGTGGTGAAGGCGGTCCTGGACGGCGTACGTCCGGGGTCGATCGTCAGCCTGCACCTCGGGCACCCGGTCACGCTCAGCGCACTGCCGCAGATCCTGTCCGGCCTGCACGCCAAACACCTGTCCCCGGTCACCTTGAGCGAACTCCTGCAATGAAACGAGCCGTTGCCCTGAGCATGGTTCTGCTGCTGGCCGTCAGTAGCTGTTCCGGCAACAGTCACACCGATATCTCGACCACCCCGGCGCCGTCACCGGCGCCCGGTCCGACGTCGGGTTCACACGTGAAGCCGGCCGCGAAGAGCACGCTGCTTCCCGGCATGCCGCCGCCGTTGTCGCCCACCGACGTCTGGGCGGCCGACCGCCCGGGGATGCTCGCCGCCGCGGTGCGGAAGTTCCCGGAGCGGATCTACGTCCCGAACAGCGGCAGCAACACCGTGACCGAGATCGACCCGCGCACGTTCAAGGTGATCCGCACGTTCCGGACCGGGCGCGAGCCGCAGCACGTCGTACCGTCGTGGGACCTCAAGACGCTGTGGGTGAACAACGACCTCGGCAACAGCCTGACGCCGATCAACCCGCTCACCGGCATCCCCGGGCGCCCGGTCGCGGTCCACGACCCGTACAACCTGTACTTCACCCCCGACGGCAAGCACGCGGTCGTGATGGCGTCGAACGACAAGCAGCTGGTGTTCCGCGACCCGCACACGATGGCGATCCAGAAGACCGTGCCGGTGCCGTGCGCCGGCGTGAACCACGCCGACTTCACCGCGGACGGTACGTCGTTCCTGGTGTCCTGCGAGTTCTCCGCCGAGTTGCTCGTGGTCGACACGGCCGCGGAGAAGGTGACGCAGGTCGTCCACCTGCCGGCCCGCCGCGGGATGGGCATGCCGATGCCGCAGGACGTGAAGCTCTCGCCGAACGGGCGGTTCTACTACGTCGCCGACATGGTGAGCAACGGGATCTGGGTACTGTCCACGCGGCCGCCGGTCGCGATCAAGGCGTTCATCCCGACCGGCAAGGGCGCGCACGGGCTCTACGTCACCCGGAACTCGCGGTACCTGATCATCACCAACCGCGGCGAGGGATCGATCTCGCTGCTCGACTTCCGGACGCGGAAGCTGGTGCGGAAGATCAAGATCACCGGCGGCGGCAGCCCGGACATGGGCGGCTTGTCACCGGACGGCCTGGTCTTCTGGGTGTCCGGCCGGTACAACTCGGTCGTCTACGCGATCCGGTTGAGCGACGGCAAGCTGCTCGCGAAGATCCCGGTCGGCAAGGGGCCGCATGGTCTGGCCGTCTATCCACAGCCCGGCCGGTACTCACTGGGCCATACCGGGGTCTTCCGCTAGAGCCCGCGGGCGTTCGCGCGCGGGCCCGGGGTGGTGGTCCGGAGCTCGGTGGTGAACGCGTACCGGTCACCGCGGTACACGGCCGACGTGTACTCGAAGACACGGTCGCGGCTGTCGAAGCTGACACCGTGCAGCGCGATGCACGGCTGGCTGGTCGGGATGTCCAGCCAGCCGGCGGTCTTCGCGTCCGGCATCATCGGCTCCAGCCGCGACGTCCCACTCACCACGTCGATGCCGTAGCGGCTTGTCAACAGGTCGTACAGCGAGCCGTTCAGGTCCTCGGCCCGCAGCCCGGAGACGTACGCCGCCGGCAGCGTCGTCCGCTCCACGACCATCGGGTGGTCGTCAGCCAGCCGCAGCCGGGTGAACGAGATGATCGGGTCGCCGACCGGGATCCGCAGCCGCCGCGCCGCCGCCCGCTCGGCCTTCTGGTGCCGGAACTCCAGCATCGTGCTGCCCGGCCGCATCCCGCGCCGCCGGATGTCCTCGGAGAACCCGATCATCCCGAGCCAGCGCGCCACCTTCGGCCGGGTCGTGTACGTACCGCTGCCGTGCCGCCGGACCAGCAGCTCCTCGATCACCAGCTCGTCGACGGCACGCCGCAGCGTCATCCGGGCGACGTTCCAGCGCGCGGCCAGCTCCCGCTCGGGCGGCAGCGCGGCGCCTTCCGGCAGCGTGTCGATCAGACTCAGCAGCAGCGCCCGGATCTCGGCGGCCTTCCCCGGCAGCGAACCATGCATGGGACTTGAGTAACACCGGCTGGACCACTTCGAAAGCCTTTAGACGACCGTTGAACAGACCACTCGGCCCCTGCCGATTGAGGGGCTAACGCCTGAGAGGTTGGGTTACCTACCCGCATGCCGACCGCAAACCCAGCATCTCAGGCGTCAACCCCTCAAACGGTCATCACCGCCGGCAACCGCGACTGTGGTGGTTGGGTTCGGCGTCATGTGCTCCAGGTCTCGGGCGGCCGCCAGTCGGGAGATCCGGGGGATGCAAGTCGATGCTCGGCCTGTACGGACAACTCATGCTGGTTGCACCTCGCCGAGACCGGCACCCAACTTGTGCGGCTACGGTCCCCCTCCGCCGAGTCGTGGCAAGCGGCCCGCACCCCTGCGGCGAGTCGTGAGAAAAGGTGCCAGAAACCAGCCGCAATCCACGACTCGACGAACAGGTACCGAGCCGTTCGCCACGACCCGGCGAAGAGTAGACGTGGGGATCTTTCTCCCTCTCTGATGTGTGCTCTTCCTCCTCTTCATTGACCAGGCCGAAAACAAGCACGCTTGATTCTTTTTGGTGGGAGTGGGAGGCTCGGCTGCATCGATCCCCGGCGAGGGAGTGCGGCGTGCGACTGGATGATGTGCTGGCCGATCTGTCGGTCGAGAGTGCTGAACTGGATCGGTTGGTCGGTGGGCTGGCGGCCGACGAGTGGTCTACTCCGACACCGGCGGCGGGGTGGACGATCGCGCATCAGATCGCGCATCTGGCCTGGACGGACGAGGCGGCCCGGTTGGCGGCGAGTGATCCGGACGGGTTCAAGGCCTCGTTGCAGGTCGCGGCAGCGAGTCCGACGACGTACGTCGACGACGGCGCGGCGGAGACGGCCGCGCTGCCGCCGGATCAGTTGCTGACGTACTGGCGGGAGTCCCGCGCCGAGGTCGCGGAGGCGCTGCGGAAGGTGCCGGACGGAGAGAAGGTGCTCTGGTACGGCCCGCCGATGAGTCCCACCTCGATGGCGACGGCGCGATTGATGGAGACGTGGGCGCACGGGCAGGACGTGTTCGACGCGCTGGGTGTCGCGCGGCAACCGAGCAACCGGTTGCGACATGTGGCGCACCTGGCGGTGCGGACGCGGGACTTCGCGTATGTGCTGAACAACCGCCAACCGCCCGCGGAGGCGTTCCGGGTTGAGCTGACCGGGCCGGACGGTGACGTATGGGGATTCGGTCCTGAGGACGCCGGGCAGCGGGTGAGTGGGCCGGTGCTCGACTTCTGTTTGCTCGCCACGCAGCGTCGGCACCGCAACGACCTGGCGGTGGTCGCCGAGGGCGCCGACGCCGAGGAGTGGCTGGGGATCATCCAGGCGTTCGCCGGGTTACCCGGGAAGGGCCGCGAGCCGGGGCAGTTCGGATGAGCACACCGAGCACGTCCGGGAGTGCGGGCGGCTCCGCCCCCATCCGCATCGGGAACGCCTCCGGCTTCTACGGGGATCGATTCACCGCGGTACAGGAGATGTTGACCGGCGGACCGTTGGATGTGCTCACCGGCGACTACCTGGCCGAGCTGACGATGCTCATCCTCGGCCGGGACCGCCTGAAGGACCCGGGACTTGGGTACGCGAAGACGTTCCTCAAGCAACTCGAGCACGGGCTGGGCGAGGCCCTCGACCGCGGCGTGAAGATCGTCAGCAACGCAGGCGGCTTGAACCCTGCCGGGCTGGCACAGGCGATCGGTGAGCTGGCGGACAGGCTCGGGTTGCATCCGAAGGTTGCGCACGTCGAAGGCGACGATCTCCTGCCCAGAGCTGAAGAGCTGGGGTTGGGCCGGCCACTCACGGCGAACGCCTACCTCGGTGCCTGGGGTATCGCGGAAGCGCTGCAGGCCGGCGCGGACGTGGTCGTGACCGGGCGGGTCACCGACGCCTCGGTGATCGTCGGGCCGGCGGCGGCGCATCACGGCTGGACGCGGACGCAGTACGACGAGCTCGCGGGAGCCGTCGCGGCGGGGCACGTGATCGAGTGCGGGTGCCAGGCGACCGGCGGGAACTACGCGTTCTTCACCGAGATCCGCGACTTCGGCCGGCCGGGGTTCCCGATCGCGGAGATCGCCGCGGACGGCAGCAGCGTGATCACCAAGCACGACGGCACCGGCGGCGCGGTCACGATCGACACGGTCAAGGCGCAACTGCTGTACGAGATCACCGGCGCCCGGTACGCCGGCCCGGACGTCACGACGCGGCTCGACTCGATCGAACTCACCGAGGACGGCCCGGACCGGGTCCGGATCTCCGGCGTCCGCGGCGAGGCGCCACCGCCGACGTACAAGGTCTCGTTGAACAGTGTCGGCGGGTTCCGCAACGAGGTCTCCTTCGTCCTCACCGGGTTGCAGCTGGAGCAGAAGGCAGAGCTCGTCCAGAAGCAGCTGGAGCAGGCGCTGCCGAAGCGGCCGGCCGAGCTGAAGTGGTCGCTCGCCTGGACCGAGAAGCCGAACGCCGACTCCGAGGAGCAGGCGAGCGTCTACCTCCGCTGCGCGGTGAAGGACCCGGACCCGAAGGCGGTCGGCCGCGCGTTCAGCAGTACCGCGGTGGAGCTGGCGCTGGCGAGCTACCCCGGGTTCCACGTCACCGCGCCGCCGGGCGACGGTTCGCCGTACGGCGTGTTCCGCGCCGGGTACGTCGACATCCACGACGTCGAGCACGTCGTCGTACTACCGGACGGGACGCGGAACGTCGTCGCCCCCGCGGGCGAGACGCGACCGCTCGAAGCCGTCGGCGATATCGACGAGCCGATGCCATTGCTGCAGCTGTCCAGCGGGCCGCCGCGGACCCGCGAGGTGCCGCTCGGCCGGATCGCCGGGGCGCGCTCCGGGGACAAGGGCGGCGACGCGAACGTCGGCGTCTGGGTCCGCGACGAGAAGGCGTGGCGGTGGCTCGCGCACACGTTGACGGTGCCGCTGTTCAAGGAGCTGCTGCCGGAGACGGAGACGCTGACCGTGACGCGGTACCTGCTGCCGAACCTGTGGGCGGTGAACTTCGTCGTCGAAGGGCTGCTCGGCGAGGGGGTCGCGGCGCAGGCCCGGTTCGACCCGCAGGCGAAGGCGGTCGCGGAGTGGCTGCGGTCGCGGTACGTCGACGTACCGGAGGTGCTGTTGTGAGTGCCTTCCGGGAGTCTGTCCGGCGGTTCATGGGCGCGGAGGTGCTGCCGCATCTGGATCAGTGGGAGCGGGACGGTGAGCTGCCGCGGGAGCTGCACAAGAAGGCGGGCACACTCGGGCTGCTGGGCGTCGGCTTCCCGGAGGCGGTCGGTGGTGGCGGCGGGTCGCTCCTGGACGCGATCGAGGTCGTCGAGGAGATGCACTACGCGGGCGGCTCCGGCGGCCTGGTCGCCTCGTTGTTGACCTGCGGCATCGCGCTTCCACACATCATTGCTGCGGGCAACCAGCAGCAGGTCGAGCGGTGGGTTCGGCCAACGTTGGACGGTGAGCTGATCGGGGCACTGGCGATCACCGAGCCGGGTGGCGGGTCGGACGTGGCGTCGCTTCGGACGACGGCTCGGCGCGAGGGTGACGTGTTTGTGGTGAACGGTTCCAAGACGTTCATCACCTCCGGGTGCCGGGCGGACTTTGTGACCACCGCGGTCCGGACCGACGGCCCTGGACCGCATGGGATCAGCTTGCTGGTGGTCGAGCGCGGGACGGCTGGGTTCGAGGTGTCGCGGAAGCTGGAGAAGATGGGGTGGCTGTGCTCGGACACAGCTGAGCTGTCGTTCACGGACGTTCGTGTGCCGGTGGGGAATCTGGTCGGGGCCCAGGGATCCGGGTTTGTGCAGCTCGCGGTGAACTTTGTGGCGGAGCGGCTCACCTTGGCTGTGCAGGCGTACGCCGGGGCTCAACGGGCGCTCGATCTCACCGTTGCGTGGTGTCGGGATCGCGAGACCTTCGGCCGGCCGTTGATTTCGCGGCAGGCGGTGCAGCACACGCTCGCCGAGATGGCGCGGCGGGTCTCCGTGGCGCGGGTCTATGTGTACGACGTCGCGCGCCGGGCGGAGGCGGGGGAGGACGTGATCGCGGAGACGTGCTTCGCGAAGAACACCGCGGTGGAGGCGGGGCAGTGGGTGTGTGATCAGGCGTTGCAGTTGCACGGCGGGCTCGGGTACATGCGGGAGGCCGAGGTGGAACGTCAGTACCGCGACCAGAAGATCCTCGCCATCGGCGGCGGCACGACCGAGATCCTGACCGGGCTGGCCGCCAAGAGACTGGGGTACACGGCATGAGTAACCGTCAAGTGATGCTGGAGAAGCTTGCCGAGCTGGACGTCGAGCATGCGAAGGCGCTCGCGGGCGGCGGACCGAAGTACGTCGACCGGCACCACCGGCGCGGCAAACTGCTGGCCCGCGAGCGGATCGAGCTGCTCCTCGACCCGGACTCGTACTTCCTCGAACTCTCGCCACTCGCCGGCTGGGGTTCGGACTTCACCGTCGGCGCCAGCCTGGTGACCGGGATCGGCGTGGTCGAAGGCGTCGAGTGCCTGATCACCGCGAACGACCCGACGGTCAAAGGCGGCTCCAGCAACCCGTGGACGCTGCGCAAGGCCCTGCGGTCGGACGAGATCGCCCGGGCGAACCGGCTGCCGGTGATCAGCCTGGTCGAGTCCGGCGGCGCGGACCTGCCGACGCAGAAGGAGATCTTCATCCCGGGCGGCGCGATGTTCCGCAACCTGACCCGGTTGTCGGCGGAGGGCATCCCGACGATCGCGCTGGTGTTCGGCAACTCGACCGCGGGCGGTGCGTACATCCCGGGGATGAGCGACTACGTGGTGATGGTCGACGGCGGCGCGAAGGTGTTCCTCGCGGGCCCGCCGCTGGTCAAGATGGCGACCGGCGAGGACGCCGACGACGAGTCGCTCGGCGGCGCCTCGATGCATGCGCGGAAGTCCGGGCTGGCCGACTACTTCGCGGTCGACGAGCAGGACGCGATCCGGCTCGGTCGGCAGATCGTCTCCCGCCTGAACTGGCGCAAGCAGGGCCCGGCGCCGCGGCCGACGTACGACGAACCGCTGCACGACGCGGACGACCTGCTGGACATCGTGCCCGGCGACCTGAAGGTCCCGTTCGATCCGCGGGACGTGATCGCCCGGGTCGTGGACGGCTCGGTGTTCGACGAGTTCAAGCCGCTGTACGGGTCGTCGCTGGCGACCGGGTGGGCGTCGGTGCACGGGTACCCGGTCGGGATCCTCGCGAACGCGCGGGGCGTGCTGTTCAGCGAGGAGTCGCAGAAGGCCGCGCAGTTCATCCAGCTCGCGAACCGGGCGAACACGCCGCTGATCTTCCTGCACAACACGACCGGCTACATGGTCGGGCAGGAGTACGAGCAGGGCGGGATCATCAAGCATGGCGCGCAGATGATCAACGCGGTCTCGAACTCGAAGGTCCCGCACCTCTCGATCCTGATGGGCGCATCGTACGGCGCCGGCCACTACGGGATGTGCGGGCGCGCCTTCGATCCACGCTTCCTGTTCGCGTGGCCGTCGGCGAAGTCCGCGGTGATGGGTCCACAACAGCTCGCCGGCGTCCTCTCGATCGTCGCCCGGGCCGCCGCGCAGGCGAAGGGCATGCCGTACGACGAGGACGGCGACCGCCAGATGCGCGCGTACGTCGAAGGCCAGATCGAGGCGGAGTCGCTGCCGATGTTCCTCTCCGGCCGCCTGTACGACGACGGCGTGATCGACCCCCGCGACACCCGCACCGTCCTCGGCATCTGCCTGTCCGCCATCCACTCCGCCCCGGTCGAAGGCACCTCGTCCTTCGGCGTCTTCAGGATGTGACGCGCATGTTCAGCTCTGTTCTGGTCGCCAACCGAGGTGAGATCGCCCGGCGGATCTTCCGCACCGCACGCTCGCTCGGCCTGTCCACGGTCGCCGTGTACTCGACGGCCGACGCACGGATGCCGTTCGTGGACGAGGCCGACGCCGCTGTGGAGCTTCCCGGAAACGCGCCTGGCGAGACCTACCTGCGCGCGGACCTCATCGTCGACGCGGCGCTGCGCGCGGGCGCGGACGCCGTACATCCGGGGTATGGGTTCCTGTCGGAGAACGCGGGGTTCGCGCAGGCGGTGATCCACGCGGGGCTGACCTGGATCGGGCCACCGGTGGATGCGATCTCGTCGATGGGGTCGAAGATCGAGGCGAAGAAGCTGATGGCCGCCGCCGGGGTGCCGGTGCTGGCCGAGCTCACGCCCGCGGAGGTGTCGGCGGAGGACCTGCCGGTGCTGGTGAAGGCGTCGGCCGGCGGTGGTGGGCGCGGGATGCGGGTGGTGTCGCGGCTCGAGGACCTGGCCGGGGAGATCGAGGCGGCGTCGGCGGAGGCGTTGTCGGCGTTCGGCGACGGGACGGTGTTCTGCGAGCGGTACCTGGCGAGCGGGCGGCATGTCGAAGTACAGATCATGGCTGACCAGCACGGGACGATCTGGGCCGTCGGTGAACGTGAGTGTTCGATCCAGCGGCGTCATCAGAAGGTGGTCGAGGAGGCGCCGTCGCCGCTGGTCGAGCGGGTTGCCGGGATGCGGGAGAAGCTGTTCGACGCTGCTCGGAAGGCTGCGGCGGCGATCGGGTACGTGGGCGCGGGGACGGTCGAGTTCCTGGCGGACGAGGCCGGCGACTTCTACTTCCTCGAGATGAACACGCGGCTGCAGGTGGAGCACCCGGTCACGGAGGAGACCACCGGGCTCGACCTGGTGGAGCTGCAGTTCGCGGTCGCCGCCGGCGAGCACCTCCCGCCGGAGCCTCCGCCGACGGTCGGCCACGCGATCGAGGTCCGGCTGTACGCCGAGGATCCGTCTCACGACTGGCAACCCCAGACGGGTGTCCTGCACCGCTTCGACATTCCGGCCGCCGTACGGGTGGACTCGGGGGTGGAGGACGGTTCGGAGGTCTCGCCGTACTACGACGCGATGCTGGCGAAGGTGATCGCGTACGGCGCGGACCGGGCCGCGGTCGCCCGTCGGCTGGCGGCCGCCCTGCAGAACGCGCGGCTGCACGGGCCGGGGACGAACCGTGATTTGCTGGTGTGGATCCTTCGGCATCCCGCGTTCCTCGCGGGCGACACGGACACCGCGTTCTTCGACACGCACGGGGTGGGCGGGGCGGTCGACGAGGCCGTTGTGCGGGTCTCGGCGCTCGCGGCTGCGCTGGCGGATGCGGCCGGGCGCCGTACGCCAGTCCGCGTGCCGAGCGGGTGGCGGAATCTCGTATCTCAGTCGCAGCGTAAGAGTTATCGCGTCGGGGATGCGGTGCATGAGGTGGAGTACCGGCTGACGTGCGACGGATTGGTTGTCGACGGCAACACTGCGCTGATTTCCCTGGACTCCGAGCGAGTGGTGCTCGAGGTCGACGGTGTGCGGCGGGGGTTCGAGGTCGCGGCGTACGGCGGGCTGGTGTGCGTGGACTCGTCGCTGGGCAGTGTCGCGTTGGTGCCGGTGCCGCGGTTCACGGATCCGGCGCGGCAGGTGGCCGCGGGGTCGTTGGTGGCACCCATGCCGGGGACGGTGGTGCGGGTCGGCGTGCAGGTCGGGGACGTGGTGACGCAAGGGCAGCCGTTGGTCTGGCTGGAGGCGATGAAGATGGAGCACGCGATCGCCGCCCCGGCGGACGGGGTGGTCGGTGAGTTGAAGGTGGCAGCGGGACAACAGGTCGAGGTCGGCGCCGTCCTGGCCGTGGTTGGGGAGGAAGTATGAGCTTCGTCGAATCCGAGGAACGCCGCGAGCTCCGGAAGGTGGTCGCGGAACTCGGCAAGAAGTACGGCTACGAGTGGTTCAACCGGCAGGCCCGGTCCGGCGGGCACACCACCGAGCTGTGGCTGGAGGCCGGCAAACTCGGCTTCCTGGGGGTGAATCTCCCCGAGCAGTACGGCGGCGGAGGCGGCGGGATGGCCGACCTGTCGATCGTGCTGGAAGAGCTCGGCGCGGCCGGGTGTCCGCTGCTGATGATGGTGGTCTCGCCGTCGATCTGCGGCACGGTAATCTCCCGCTTCGGCACCGACGACCAGAAGCGGCGCTGGCTCCCGGGCCTCGCCGACGGTACGACGATCATGGCGTTCGCGATCACCGAACCCGACGCCGGCTCGAACTCGCACCAGATCACCACCACCGCCCGCCGGACCGACGATGGCTGGTCGCTCTCCGGCCGGAAGGTCTTCATTTCGGGCCTCGACGTCGCGAAGGCCGTCCTGGTCGTCGGCCGGACCGAGGACGCTCGCACCGGCAAGCTCAAGCCCGCGCTGTTCATCGTCCCGCTCGACGCGCCGGGCGTGGAGTTCCAGCAGATCGAGATGGACCTGATCAGCCCGGACAAGCAGTACTCCTTGTTCCTGGACGACGTACAGCTGCCGCGCGAGGCGCTCGTCGGGTCCGAGGACGCGGCGCTGATGCAGTTGTTCGCGGGCCTGAACCCGGAGCGGATCATGGCGTCCGCGTTCGCGCTCGGCATCGCCCGGCACGCGCTCGGCAAGGCGACGGCGTACGTGCAGGAACGGCAGGTGTGGAAGCACCCGATCGGCGCGCACCAGGGGCTCGCGCACCCGCTCGCGCAGATCAAGATCGAGCTCGAACTCGCCCGGCTGATGATGCAGAAGGCGGCCGCGTTGTACGACGCGGGCGAGGACCTCGCCGCGGGTGAGGCCGCGAACATGGCGAAGTACGCCGCCGGTGAGGTCGCCGTCCGGGCCACCGATCAGGCCGTGCAATCGCTCGGCGGGAACGGTATGACGGTCGAGTACGGCGTCGCCTCCCTGGTCGCCGCCGCCCGCGCGACCCGGATCGCCCCGGTGAGCCGGGAGATGATCCTGAACTTCGTCGCACAGCACAGTCTCGGGTTGCCGAAGTCGTACTAGGAGGAGTGGGGCCATGATCATCACCAGCCAGTTCCCGCCCGTCGAGGTGCTCGACGTACCGATCCACGACGCCGTCCTCGGCAGAGCCCAGGAGTACGGCGACCGGCCCGCGATGGTCGACGGCGTCACCGGCAAGACCTTGAGCTACGCGGAGCTGGACCACCTGACCCGACGGGTCGCGGCCGGTCTCGCCGAGCTGGGCGTCCGGCACGGCGACGTGATCGCGCTCTACAGCCCGAACTCGATCCTGTACCCGGTGGTGTTCTACGGCGCCACCCGGGCCGGCGCGACCGTGACCACGGTGAACGCGCTCTACACCCCGGACGAGTTGCACAAGCAGTTGATCGACTCGAAGGCGAAGTTGCTGGTGACGATTTCGCTGTTCCTGCCGGCCGCGACCGCGGCGATCGAGGGGACCGACGTCGCGGAGATCTTCGTCTGCGACCAGGCCGACGGGTATCGGTCGGTCCAGGAGCTGTTCGCGTCGACCGCCCCGGAGCCGGTGGTGGAGATCGACCCGGCGTCCGATGTCGCCGTACTCCCGTACTCCAGCGGGACCACCGGCGCGGCCAAGGGCGTGATGCTGACGCACCGGAACATCGCGACCAACATCTCGCAGGCCGAGGTGATGATTACGCTCGGCGAGGAGGAGCGGATCATCGCGATCCTGCCGTTCTTCCACATCTACGGGCTGTCGGTGCTGATGAACCTGCCGTTGCGGCTCGGCGCGACCGTGGTCGTGCTGCCGAAGTTCGAGCTGCAGCAGTTCCTGACGACGCTGGACGAGCAGCGGATCACGCGGGCCTTCGTCGCGCCGCCGGTCGTGCTGGCGCTGGCGAAGCACCCGGCCGTCGACGGCGTCGACCTGTCCGCCTTGAAATACGTGACGTCGGCGGCGGCGCCGTTGGACGGTGAGCTGGCCGAGGCGTGCGCGAAACGGCTCGGGTTGCACGCCGTACTGCAGGCGTACGGGATGACCGAGCTGTCGCCCGGGACGCACGCCGTACCGCAGGACGACCCGGAACCGCCGCCGGGCGCGGTCGGCAAGCTGTTCCCGTCCACCGAGATGCGGCTGGTCGGTGCCGATGGCAACGATACGGACGAGGGCGAGATCTGGATCCGCGGGCCGCAGGTGATGAAGGGGTACCTCGGCCGCCCGGCCGACACCGACGCCACCGTCGACGCGGACGGCTGGCTGCACACCGGCGACATCGGGCGGGTCGACGCCCGCGGCTACCTGTACGTCGTGGACCGGGTGAAGGAGCTGATCAAGTACCACGGGTACCAGGTGCCGCCCGCGGAACTCGAGGCCGTGCTGCTCACCGACGACCGGATCGCGGACGCGGCGGTGATCGGCGTGAACGCGGACGGGGTCGAGGTACCGAAGGCGTTCGTGGTGCCGATGCCCGGGGTGTCGCTGACCGCCGAGGACGTGATGGAGTACGTCGCCGCGCGGGTCGCGCCGTACAAGAAGGTCCGGCAGGTGGAGTTCATCGACGCGGTACCGAAGGCGGCGTCCGGGAAGATCCTCCGCCGGGAGCTCCGAGCCCGTGAGTGAGGTCGTGAAGGCGCCGCAGCAGGACCGCTCGCGGGCGACGCGGCAACGGCTGCTCGAGGCCGCGGTCGAGTCGCTCGCCGAGGTCGGGTACGCCGCCACGACGGTGAGCGTGGTGGCGACGCGGGCCGGGGTGTCGCGGGGCGCGGCGCAGCACCACTTCCCGACCCGGGCGGACCTGTTCGCGGCGGCGGTGGAGTACATGACCGAAGTACGGCTGGCGGAGATCCGGGCGCAGGCGTCCGCGCTGCCGAACGGCTCCGGGCGGACCGAGGCGATCGTGGGGATGCTCGCCGACGTCTACACCGGGCCGTTGTTCCGGGCCGCGTTGCACCTGTGGGTGGCGGCGGCGACCGATGACACGTTGCGGGCGCAGATCGTCCGGCTGGAGGCGCATGTCGGACGGCAGGCGCACCGGGCGTTGCTCGAAGTGCTGGAGGTCAGCGAGCGGACGCCTGGGGTTCGGGAGACCGTGCAGGGCGTTCTGGACATGGCCCGCGGACTCGGTCTGGCCGACCTGCTGACCGACGACAGCGCCCGCCGTCGCGGCATCGTCGGGCAGTGGAGCCGAATCCTCGATCAGGCGCTGCGCGAGCCCGCCGTCTGACCGGCGGCGCGCTCCGCGATCCGGCGGTCGACCTTCGCGGCGAGCTCGTCGGGCGTGCACTCCGCGAGGTGGTCGCGGACGAGCAGGTGGATGAACGCGTACTGGCTCCGCCCGGTGCGGGCGAGCACGTAGCGGTCCGCGGCGTACTGGAGGAATGCGCGGCGGCGCCAGGACAGGTAGCCGGTCCAGCGGAGCAGCAGGTCGTGCAGCCAGCGGGACAACGGGCCGGCCAGTACGGGTGGACGCCGACGCCAGGCCTTGGCGGCAACGGCGCCTACGACGACTCCCGCGGCTGCCTCCAGCTGTGGCGATGCCAGGTCTGCTCCGAGCAGTACTGCGAGCAGGAACGCGACTACTGCGCCGCCGGCCACCCACACGTCCATCCGCCAGGTGTCACCGACCTCAGCAGCAGGTAGGTGATCCGTAGGCAGCGATTTGACCAGGCGGATGCCTTGAGCGACCAGGAGCCCGATAGCGACACCAGCAGCGAACGGCCCGGCGTCACCCAGGCCCAGCACGACCCAGCTCGCCACTACAACCACTAATAGCCGCACACCCACCAACAACCGCCGCCTGTTGTCGTGGAACACGATCAGCTCGACACCGTACGCACCAGCAACGAGCACGGCCTCAACGGCGAGCGCCACCTTGGCCGTCAGTAACTCCACCAGCCCCAGAGCAGCACCAGTGACTGCAACCGTCCCGGCAGTGCCCGTCAGCAGCACGACCGCGTAAAGCAACGCCTGGCGCGGCCCGTACCCGGCAAGCCGCTGCCAGGGGTGCGGCAGCAGGTGGACGAGCACCAACGCTGCACCGGCCACGGCCAGCCCGGCGAGTGCGCCGTACTGCGCGATCATCAGCACCGTGGCGCCCGCACTGAGCGCTCCGAACAGGGCGGGCAGGCACACGGCATGCGTCAGGTAGTCGACCTCCGGCAGCGGCAGTCCGTACCACCCGTCCGGCGTCAGCCACCGCGGTACGGCGGTCCGGTCGCCCGCACGGCTGCGTGTCCACCACGCCAGACACCACAGGCGCCGTACTGCGGTCTTGGCGTCGTACTGCCTGCCGGTCTTGCGGTTGCGGGCCAGGACCTCGCAGATGAAGGTGTCGAAGAGTTCACGGCGCAGGTCGGCGACCCCGCCGGCGGCGACGTCCTCGGGCTCTCGGCCTTGGTACGCGAGCGTCATCACGTTCAGCATCAGCGGTGAGCTGACCAGGTCCCACAGCTCGTCGTCCTGCTCGATCGCCGCCCGCGCACCGTCCAGCGCCGGCCCGACGGCGGCGAAGTAGTCGAGCACCTGCTGCCTCGAGAGCGGCCGGATGTGTACGGCGCCGTACAGGCTGAGCCGCTGCGGCAGGCGCTCGTAGTCGTGCGTCCGGCAGGTGATCGCGAGCTGGTCGACCCGGTAGTTGTGGCGCAACTCCTTCAGGACCGGATCGAGCTTCGGGCGATCCGGCTCGGCGATCTCGTCGAGTCCGTCGAGCAGCAGTGCCAGCCGGCCGGCCCGGAGCCAGGTCCGCCCGACCGCGGGCGGGATCCGGTAGCGGTCGTTCACCTCGTACAGCAGCCAGCGGACGAAACCGGCCAGCAGGGCGCTGTCGTTCGGGTCGTCGTCGGCGGCATGCGCCGGTTGCGTCCCCCAGCCGGCCAGGTCGACCACGACCGGGACGGGTCGTCGCTCGTCGTCGTGCGCGTGGGCCGAGAGGCGGCGGGCCAGGTTCAGCAGCATCGTGGTCTTGCCGGCCCCGGGCGCGCCGAGGATCAACATGTTGTCCTCGAGACCGTCGAACACCGACGCGATGTCGGCGCCGGCGGGGATCCGGGTCGGCGGGTCGTTCAACGGCTGGACCAGCAGGTCGAACGGGCGGACCGCGTCCGGCTCGCCGTCCAGCGCGACCGCGATCCGGGTCCGCGCGGCCAGCGAACCGGCGCGCCGTTCGGACAGGTACCGGTCGATCTGCAGGAGCGCGTTCTGCCGGTTCCGCGGCTGGTCGGCGGTGCGGTTCGAGATCCGCGGCTGCCGCCGGTTCCTTACCTCGAGCAGCGCGGTGCCGACGGCGACCACCCAGAGCACGCCGATCGCCGGCCACACCCAGCCGACGTACGGCGCCAGGAACCCGGGCGCGGTACCGCCGGTGCCGACGTTGATCGCGATCGGCAGCAGCACGACGGTCAGCGACACGGTCACCACGAGCACGGCGCCGCTCACGAAAGACCGCATCCTCACCCCCGGAGCGTAACGGCCCGTGAGCCCACCGTCGCCGCTGTCCGGCAGCCGATCTCCGGCTGGGGGAATGCCTGCGCGGTCACATAGATTGAGGACCAATATGACTACTGAGCGGATCGACCGGACGAGTGTGGGGCTTCGGTCGGAACGGGGCCCGATCCTGCTCGCGGTGATGCTGAGCGTCGGACTGGTCGCGATCGACGCGACGATCCTCGCCACCGCCGTACCGTCCGTGGTCGCGGACCTCGGCGGCTTCACCCAGTTCCCCTGGCTGTTCTCGATCTACCTGCTCGCGCAGGCGGTGTCGGTGCCGATCTACGGCAAGCTCGCCGACCAGCGCGGGCGGAAGCCGATGATGCTGCTCGGCGTCGGCCTGTTCCTGCTCGGGTCGGTGCTCTGCGGATTCGCCTGGAGCATGCCGGCGCTGATCGCGTTCCGGCTGATCCAGGGGCTCGGCGCGGGCGCCATCCAGCCGATCGGGATGACGATCATCGGCGACATCTACACGGTCGCCGAGCGCGCGAAGGTCCAGGGGTACGTCGCCAGCGTGTGGGGGATCTCGTCGTTCGTCGGGCCGACGCTCGGCGGCGTGTTCTCGGACTACATCTCCTGGCGGTGGATCTTCTTCGTGAACATCCCGCTCGGGATCGCCGCCGCCTGGGTGCTGGTCCGCCGGTTCGAGGAGAAGGTCGCGGACAAGACCGGGCACACGATCGACTACGCCGGCGCGGTGCTGCTCGCGGCCGGCGGTTCGCTGCTGCTGCTCGGGCTGCTCGAGGGCGGCGTGATGTGGGACTGGGGTTCGGCCCGGAGCATCGTGATCCTGGCCGCTGCCGTCGTACTGCTGGTCGCGTTCGTGCTGGTCGAGCGACGCGCGGCCGAGCCGATCCTGCCGCTGTGGGTGCTCGGCCAGCGGGTGCTGAACTCAGCGAACTCGGCCGCGTTGCTGATCGGCCTGCTGATGATCGGGCTGTCGACGTACGTGCCGCTGTTCGCGCAGAGCGTGCTCGGTACGTCGGCGTTGGTCGCCGGGTTCACGCTCGCCGCCATGACGCTCGGGTGGCCGATCGCGGCGTCGTTCGCGGGGCGGATCTACCTGCGGGTCGGGTTCCGGACGACGATGCTGATGGGTGCGGTGATCGTCGTACTCGGGTCCGGCATCCTGCTCACGGTCGGCGCGCACAGCTCGGTCCTGCACCTGGCGCTGGCGTGCTTCGTGATCGGCGTCGGGCTCGGCTTCTCCGCGTCGCCGTCGGTGGTCGCGGCGCAGTCGTCGGTCGATTGGCAGACCCGCGGCGTGGTGACCGGCGCGAACATGTTCGCCCGCTCGGTCGGCAGCGCGGTCGGCGTCGCGGTGTTCGGCGCGGTCGCGAACGGCGTCGTCGCGGCCCGCCTCGGCGACAACCACGCAGACCTCGAGAAGGTCCCCGCCGGCGTCCTCGCCCCGGCTGTCCACGACGTGTACTACGGCGCCGCCGCGGCAGCGCTCCTGCTGGTGGTCGCGGTGATCTTCATGCCCAACCGCATCACCGAACGACCGCTCCGGTAGCTAGCCGGATCGCCCCCGGCCCCGACGGAGCTGGACCATATCCGAGGTTGGCCTCTCAACTGGTGGGTTGGCACCTTGCATGCCGGGGGACAAACCCACTAGCTCAGAGGCCAACCCCGCACCTGGCCTGCTGGCGCACGGCAACCCCGGGGCTTGCTTGACGAGGCACTAGGTTGGCTGCATGCGTGCAGTCGACTGTGTCGGGGCTCTGATCCGGGACGAGCAACACCGCGTCTATCTGCAACGGCGTACGGCGGACCGTCGGCTGCTGCCCGGGATCTGGGACATCGTCGGCGGCCATCTCGAACCGGGCGAGACGCCCGAGCAGGCGCTGGCCCGGGAGGTCGAGGAAGAGACCGGGTGGAAGGTCCGCGACATCGTCTGGAAGGTCGCGGACTGGGAATGGGAGTGGGAAGGGCGCGTACGCCGCGAGGTCGACTACCTGATCACCGTCGACGGCGACCTCACCCGCCCGCGGCTCGAACCCGGCAAACACGACGTCTCCGCCTGGGCCGGCCCCGACGACCTCGACCTGCTGATGGTCAACCGCACCGACGGCGACCGCCGCCTGCGGGACCTGGTCGCGCACGCCGTCCGCACCCGCTTCACCGACCGCCTCCGCCTGGAACCCATCACCGGACCCAACGGTGTCCTCCCCGGACATGCGGCGGACCTAGAGCGCATCTTCGCGGACCCGTGGGTCGCCCACTGGTACGACCGCACGCTGACCGCGGACCAGGCAACCGCCCAAGCCGCCAAGCACCAGGCGGACTGGGACCGCGACGGCGCCGGCAAGTGGATCGCCTACGACCGCACCACCAACGCCCTGATCGGCCGCGGCGGCCTCTCCCGCCTCCCCGCCGGTACGCCGACCGCCGACGCGATCGCCACCCTGGCCGGACCGCAGTGGGCGACCGACCGTCTCGAACTCGGCTGGGCCCTCATAGAACCCGCCCGAGGCCAAGGCCTAGCCACCGAACTAGGCCGCGCAGCCCTCACCTACGCCTTCACCACCCTCAACGCCACCACAGTCGCAGCCTTCACCGAACAGTCCAACAAGTCCTCCCAAGCCGTCATGCAACGCCTCAAGATGCGCTACGCCGGCGAGATCCAAGCCGAAGGCTGGTCCTCCGACGCCACCGAGGTCCGCTCTGACGCCCCGTTCGCCGTCTACGTCGCCGACCAGGCAGGTCGGTCGGACGAAGTCGACGCGGTGGTCGGCGACACCGTGCGCTGGGCGGCGGACCAGGCGGACGTCCGCGGTCTGGCGATGGTCGGGTCCTGGGCCCACGACGCGGCGCGGATGACGTCGGACCTGGACCTGATCGTGCTGACCGACGCACCGGCGCGGTACCTCGAGAACGACGACTGGCTCGACGTGTTCGGCGCCGTGGCCGTCGTACGACGTCAGCAATGGGGTCCGCATCTGACCGAGGTCCGGCTCCAGCGGGCGTCCGGGCTGGAGGTCGAGGTCGGCATCACGGCGACCGCCTGGGCCGCGATCGACCCGGTCGACCCCGGCACCCGCCGCGTGCTGACGGACGGCGTACGCGTGCTGCACGACCCCGAGCAGTTGCTCGCCTCGCTGGTCCGGGTCTGCACCAACCTCTGACGCTTTCCGGAAAGAAATCGGCGTGGAGCGGCGAAAAGGTTCCGAAAAGGGGACCTAGCGGTCCAGGGTGGTGAGGAAGCGGGTTAGGAGGGCTGCAAAGGTCTCTCGTTCGGTGGGGGTCCAGTCGCGCATGGCGGCCGCGAAGTGGGTGCGGCGGTGGGTGTGGGTGGCCTCCAGTTGAGCTTGGCCGGCGGGGGTGAGGACGAGGTTCGTGCGGCGGCCGTCTGCTTGGTCGGCCTCGCGGCGGATCAGGCCGGCCTTGACGGCGGCGGCGACGAGCTTGCTGGCGCGGGGCTGGTCGACGCCCAGGGCGGTAGCTATGCCGTTGACGCCGATGGGGCTGGGGGCGGCCTCGACGGCGTCGAGGACGTCCTGGGTTAGGTTCGGCGTACCGGACTGGAGGGCGAACGTACGGCGGGTCTGACGGCGGCGGATGGTGATCATCGCGGCCTCGACGGCGGCTACCGGGTCGGTGTTGTCCATGTCCAGCTCCAACTATATGCTCATCGACATGTATATGTCAGATGACAACAAGCCTATCGGCTGGTGGCTGAAGGAGGTCGACCGGCTGCTGGAGGCGTCGTTCGAGCGGCTGCTCGCCGACGACGGACTGACTCGCCGCCAGTGGCAGGCGGTGAACGCGGCCGCGGGCGGCGGGTCGGTCGCGGAGGCTCTGGCGCCGTTCCTGAGCGGCGACCCGGCCGAGCTCGTCGCGGTGACGAATCCGCTGGTCGAGCGCGAGTGGCTGACCGGCAACGAACTGACGGCGGCCGGGTCGCGTGCCCTGGCGGACCTGACGATCAAGGTCCAGGCGCAACGCCGCAGGATCACGGCGGGCATCTCCGCCGAGGAATACCAGGCCACCGTCGACGTCCTTCGACGAATGGCGGGCAACCTCGTCTGAGGGCTCCGGAGTGTGACCGCCCAGGCGCGGCGGTCACACTCCGGAGCCGGCCACCTCAAGGGGGAGGTTCCCGGTGAGGTGTCGGGAGCCTCCGGTGTCCTACCGCCCAGGACACTCGGCCCTGCCTGACCCGAGGTGTCGGTCAGGAGGTGGTTGGAACGGCTGGGCGGCGGCGATACAGGGAACTCAGCCGCCAGGCCCAGCCGGGTCGGTGGGCGGCGCGGTCCGGAGTTGAGGAGTACTCCGGACCGCACCTGGGTTTCGTCCGGGACTGAGGAGTGCCCCGAACCTTCCAGCGCCGGCCCTGGACGTGAGGAGACCCCAGGGTCAGCACACCGGGTCTGAGGAGGACCCGGAAAGCAGTGGGTACTACGGGTGTTTCAGTCGGTCGCGTCGAGCGGCCCGAGCAGGTCGTTGGTGACTTTGAGACCGGCGAAACGGCGCCGCATCGCCTGTTCGTAGCGGGCCGCCAGCGGCGCCTCCGCGACGTACTGCGCGATCACGTGCTCGCCGAACCAGACCCGGACTCTGCGCCGGTGCTGTCTCGACGTGATTTCCGCGATGGTCACAACCTCTCACCCCGTAACTCTCAGGCCTTGCAACCAGTTGGACTTACTGGTTGTCATGGCAGTAATGGTGCACGAGCCCAACGTGACCGCTCTAGGACCTGGACCGGACCTTTGCCGGACCTCTTCCGGTCCTCTCGCGGACATCTGGGGGACAGCACCTTGTCGTGGGGCACAAGTCGAGACAACGTCTGACTGACGTGAACGGGAGGAACGATGGCGAGTAGGTACGCGCCAAAGACGGTGCTGGCGCATCTGATCCAGCGCCGGAACCAGACCTACTCCGAGATCGTCGCCGAGTTCGTCGAGCTGGGTGGAACCATCACCGAGCGGCACCTGCGTCGCCTCGCATCGGGCGAGCGTGCAGGGACCACTCCTCAGACCCGGCGCACCCTGCAACGCATGTTCGGCAAGCCGGTCGAGGAGCTCCTCGCGCCGTATGTCGCCGAACAGGCCGCCCAGGTGGTGCCGGCACCTGCCGCGAGTGGACGGATCACGACAGGTAACGAGATGGAGGTTCTCGACATGGCTGCCAGCCGAGCAAGGGCGTTCGCCCTTGCGGCCCAGTCCGGTCTCGGAAGCGAGGCCATGGAGCAGGTGTACGACGACGTACGCCACGCCGCCCAGGCGTACCCACAGCGCCCATTGCCGGAGATCCTCGGCCAGCTGGTCGAGACCCAGGACCTCGTGTTCGGTCTGCTGGAGAGCCGGCAACGCCCGGAGAACCACCGCCAGCTCTACTTCCTGGCCGGTGTCACCGGCGGGCTGCTCGCGAAGGCCTCCCACGACCTCGGCAACCCGCACGCCGCGCTCACCCAGGCGCGGACCGCGTTCATGTGTGCCGACAACGCCGACCACCACGGGCTGCGTGCCTGGGTGCGCGGTCTGCAGTCCCTGGTCTCGTACTGGGCCGGCAACCCGCACGACTCGGTGCGCTACGCCCAGCTCGGCGCCGGGTACGCCGAGCAGGCGAACAGCACCACCAGCGTCTGGCTCCCGGTCAGCGAGGCCCGCGCCTGGGCCGCGCTCGGCAACCCGGAGGCCACCCGTGCCGCGCTCGAACGCGCCGAAGAGGCGTGGAACTCGGTGCACAACGACGACCTGGACGAGATGGGCGGCCTCTGCACCTTCGGCCGCAACCGCCAGCTGTACTACGCCGCCGACGCGCTCGCGCAGCTGCCCGGCGAGGTCGAGCAGGCCCAGCGGTACTCCAGCCAGGCCGTCGACGCGTACACCGACCAGAACCACCCGGAGTGGGCGTTCGGCGACGCGGCCGGCAGCCACGCCGCGATGGCGATCACCCGGATCGCGAGCGGTGAGCTGGACGGTGCGGCGGACGCGTTGGCCCCGGTGCTGACGCTGCCGACCGAGCGCCGGATCAACGGTGTCGTGCACTCGGCCCGTCGGGTCCACCAGGCGCTGCGGCAGTCGGGTCGCGCCGAGGACGCCCGCGAGCTGCAAGAGGAGATCGAGTCCTTCACCCGGACTCCGATGCAGTCCTTCCCCCGGTAGCCTGCGCCAATGGAGCTCAGCGGACAGCTGACTGTGTTGCGCGAATTCCGAACCTCAGACCTCGACGACTACCTGGCCATCGCCGGCGACGACCGGGTGACGACCTGGATGGCGTTCGACAGCTACGACCGGACCAAGGCCGAGCAGAACCTGGCCGGCATCGTGCAGCGGTCGGCGCAGCAGGACCGGCCGGACTACATGCTCGCGATCACCCGGCCGGACGACGACCGGGTGATCGGGTTCGGCCGGATCGCGCCGAGCGGGTCTTGGACGGCCAAGCTCGGCTACGCGATCGGTGCCGACCACTGGGGCCACGGGTATGCGACCGACGCGTCCCGGGCGCTCCTGCAGTTCGCCTTCGGTCCGCTCGCCCGGCATCGGGTGACGGCCGCGATCGGGCCGGAGAACGAGGCCTCGATCGCGGTGGTGAAGCGGATCGGCTTCACCTACGAGGGCCAGCTCCGCGACCACGTGTTCACCAACGGCGCCTGGCGCGATTCCCGCCTCTACTCGATCCTCGAGCACGAGTACGACGACTGAGCAACACTGGTGGCATGGCCGCCACCACCATGATTGATCCGCTGCGGGACAGCCTGGCCCGGATGATTCTGACGAAGGTCGCGGGGCCGGATCCGCAGGCCGAGCGGAGCCGGGTGCACAGTACGCCCGGTCCGCGCTGGTTCGCGCCGGATCGGCCGATCCGCCGGGTGCACGGGGACGCGTCGATGTTCGCCGGCGGTCTGCGGGCGCTGCTGCTGCAGTCGCTGCACCCGCTGGCGATGGCGGCGGTCGCGGCGCATTCCGGGTACCAGGGCGACCCGTGGGGCCGGCTGCGGCGGACCAGCTACTTCCTCGCGATCACGACGTACGGCGCGATCCCGGACGCGGAGGAGGCGATCGCCCACGTCAAGGCGGTGCACGAGCGCGTCCGCGGGACCAGCCCGGGCGGGGTGAAGTACCGGGCGTCGGACCCGCATCTGCTCAAGTGGGTGCATGTCGCCGAGGTGGACAGCTTCCTCGCGGCCCACCAGCGGTACGGCGCCCATCCGCTGACCGCGACGGAGCAGGACGAGTACGTCGCGGACGCGGCGCTGGTCGCGGAGAAGCTCGGCGTGATCGACCCGCCGACCACGCTCGCCGAGGTACGGCAGCTGCTCAAGGAGTACCAGCCCGAGCTCCGCGGTACGACGGAAGCCCGCCAAGCGGCCCGCTTCATCCTGGTCCACCCGCCGGTCCCGTGGGCGGCCCGTCCCGCGTACGCCGTACTCACCGCCGCCGCCGTCGGCCTGCTCCCGTGGTGGACCCGCATCCCGCTGCGCCTCCCGTACCTGCCGCTGGCCGAACAGACCGTCGTCCGGGCGGCCGGGGACGGCCTCACCAAGACCATCCGCTGGGCGCTGACCTCGCCAACACTGGCAGAAACCCCCTCTTAGAGTCCCTGCGCTTGTAAGTTGTTCTCGTGCCGCTGCGTCCTCATCGTCCGCTTCCCCTGGCCACGCCGGCGGGGATCGAGGTGCTGACCAAAATCCTGACCCAGGGGCCGATCCCGCGGGTGGAGATCGCGCGCCGCACCGGGCTGTCGCAGGCGGCGGTGACGAAGGCGGTCGCGCCGCTGATCGAGACCGGGTTCGTCACGGACGCCCCGGCGGGCGACGAGGGCCAGCTCGGGATCGGGCGGCCGGTCAGCCCGTTGACCGTGGTCCCGAGCAGCGTCTCGGTGATCGGCGTCAAGGTCACGCCGACAAGCCTGATCGGGGTCACCACCGACTTCACCGCCGGGATCCTGAACGTCCGGCACGACGAGCTCGACAGCACCGACCCCGAGACGGTGATCGAGCGGCTCGCGGAGCACGTGAAGGCGCTGATCGGTGCCCTCAAGACCGGTACGACGATGGCGGGCCCGCTGGCCGGGATCGGGATTGCGGTCTCGGGCGACGTCGACGCGACGAACGGCGTGGTCCGGGACTCGCCGCTGATGGGCTGGCGCGGCGTCCAGGTCGCGGAGCTGCTCGGTCAGCGTGTCCGGGTGCCGATCCTGGTGTCGAACGACGTCCGCGCGCTGACCGTCGCGGAGCACTGGTTCGGCGCCGGGGTGAACGCGGACTCGTTCGCGGTGGTGACGATCGGCTCCGGGATCGGCTGCGGGCTCTACATCAACGGCGAGGTCGTCTCCGGCGCGTACGGCGTCTCCGGCGAGCTCGGCCATCTGCCGCTGGCGCCGGGCGAACTGGTGTGTACCTGCGGCCGGCGGGGTTGCGTGGAGACGGTTGCGTCGTCGGATGCCATCCTGACCCGGACCCGGGAGCAGACCGGGCAGCCGGACCTCGACCTGGCCGGGGCGGTCGCGCTGGCCCACGACGGGAACCAGCAGGCCCGGGGGGCGTTCGACCGGGCGGGCGAGGTGATCGGCGCCGCGCTGGCCGCGATGGTGAACCTGGTCGGGCCGGAGCTGGTGATGATCGCCGGCGAGGGCGTCGCGGAGTACGACCTGTACGAGGAGCGGATGCGCCGCGCCTTCGCGGAGCACGCGTTCGGCGCGGCCGGGGACTGCCGGCTGATGCTCCGGTCGCACACGTTCGACGACTGGGCCCGCGGTGCGGCGGCCACCGTGATCCGCTCCTACGTCCGAGGCGAACCGCCGCTCCAGCGTTAACAGCTCAGGTGCGGGCCGCGGCGAGGATCTTGCGCCAGACCTTCTTGTACGACTCCAGGCCGTCGGAGGCGAGCGGTCCGGTCGGACCGGCGGTGATCGAGACACGCTCGGGGATCGTGCCCCAGACCGGGATGTTCTCGGCGGCGTACTGCTGCATCGCCTCCTGGTAGGAGCGGGTGTACGTCCGGGCCGAGCAGATCACCAGGCCGGCCGGGACGTCGTCCGGGACGAGCTCCATGACGGCCTTCACCCGCGGGGTCTCGACGCCGCCGACGCGGGTCGGGATGACCACGATCCGGGCGCGTTCGAGGGCCTTGTTCAGCAGCCGCTCGTGGGACGGCGGCATGTCGACGATGCCGATGCCCTCCGGCGGGACCTTGTCCAGCGCCTTGTTCAGCAGGCGCTCGGTCGGTGCCTCCGCGATCTCGATCCGGGAGAGGTGGTCGTCGGCGGATTCCGCGATCCAGTCCGCCGCGCTGCCTTGCGGATCCGCGTCGACCAGGGTGGATGTGCGACGGTTGGAAGATGCCAGCGCGGCCAAGTACACCGACGTGGTTGTCTTACCGACCCCGCCCTTCAGTGCAGCTGTCACGATGATCATGGGCACGAACTTACCCGGTTCCGTCCGATTTCCGGCGTGTCGTCGGCGTTGCCCGGTCACATCGTGATAGTTGCCCCCGGCCCGTGTGTACAAGCTCAACCGCACTTCAGCGGAGAATCCTTTCCGCCCGGTCCCGCCTCTTACTCCTGATCTCGCACCCGACGAAGGAGTACGTCATGACCTGGATCATCGTCGCCGCGGCCGTCGCGGTCGTCCTGCTCGGCACCTGCAGTGCCGTCGTCCTGCGCCGGCGGACCCGTGGCTGACCTCGACGAACAGCTGGTCCGCGCCGCCCGGAACGGCGACCTCGACGCGCTCGGCACGCTGGTCGCCGACTCGCATCCGACCGTACGGCGCTTCGCCCGGACGCTGTGCGCCACGCCCGAGGACGCCGAGGACGCCGCGCAGGAGGCGTTGATCATCCTGTACCGCAAGATCGGGATGCTGCGCGCGACCAGTGCGCTGACGTCGTGGATGTTCCGGATCATCCGCAACGAGTGCCTCCGCCGGGCGCGGGCCGTCCTCCGCGAGCACCCCGTCGTACCGGAGACCACGCCGTCCGCCGAGGACGAGGCGCTGCGCCAGCTGGAGGCGCAGGCCGTCGCGGCGGCGATCGCGCAGCTGCCGCCGGACCAGCGCTCCGTCCTCGTTCTCCGGGACGTCCAGGGCTACAGCGGCCCTATGGTCGCGAAGGCGCTCGGCCTCACCGTCCCCGCCATGAAGTCCCGCCTGCACCGCGCCCGGGCGACCGTGCGCGAGACGCTAGGAGTCCTGTCATGAGCTTCGCCAGTACCTCCCTGTCCCGCCACCTCGTCCGCGGCGTCCTCGGCTTCGGCTCACTGATCGCCGCCTTCGCGCTCGTCCCAGCCGTAGGCCTGTGGAGTCTCTTGTTGCTGCCGATCGCGTTGGTCGCCTTCCGCGGCTGTCCGACCTGCTGGGTCATCGGCCTGCTCGAGACGATCTCTCGCGGCAGGCTGCAGCGCGAGTGCATCGACGGCGAGTGCAAGCTGACTACGGCTTCCTGACCATCTCGACCAGCGCGCTCAGGCCGTTGGCGCCGTACCCGGCCGCGTCAGCGCGCGCGAACAGCTCAGCCACGGCGGCCGGCACGGTCACGTCGAGGCCCGCGTCGGTGAACGCCTGGACGGCGTGCTCCGAGCCGACCGCTTGCATGTGGAGGTTGTTGTCGGCCCCCGGGTACTCGCCCGACTCGAGCTCGCGGGTCAGGATCCGCAGGAAGCCCATCGGGCCGTCCTGGGTCAGGTCGGTGAGCATGCTCGCGGCGTACGGGCGCAGCTTCTCGGCGTCCCCGACCAGCGATGCGGAGTAGAAGTAGCTGATCAACGTGGTCCAGAAGATGTTCAGCATGGCCTGGTAGTAGAGCATCGCCAGGCCCGGGTCGGTGCCGACGTGGTCGACGCGGCCCAGTACTTCGAGGGTGGTGCGGTGGGCGTCCAGCGCCTCCGCGGGACCGGCGTAGAACGCGTACGCGCCGGGCTGCCCGATGCCCGGCGGCGGGACCATGATGCCGCCGGTCACCAGGGTCCCGCCGCGCTCGGCGACCCATGCGGCCGCCTCACGCAGGCGTTCGGGGCTGTCCGAGCTGAGGTTGACCAGCACGCGGCCGGTCAGGTCCGCGTCTGCCAGCGAGTCGTACATCGCGTGGTAGTCGACCTGGCTGATCACCACGATCGCGCCGGCCGCGACCGCCTCTGCTGCCGTCGTCGCCGGTACCGCGCCGAGGCCGTCCGCCTTGCCCGGCGTCCGATTCCAGACGGTGGTCGGGTGCCCGGCGGCGACGTACGTCCGGGCCATTGTGGATCCCATCGCGCCGAGGCCGATCACTGTCACTGCTTCTCGTGAACTCATACGGCCGATGCTCGGAGAACGCGCTACGGGTTTACTACGGGTATGTACTTCGGGGTGCTCGGTCCGCTGCTCGTGCGGACGGGCACCGGCGTACCGGTCGCCGTACCCGACACGAAGGTCCGGGTCCTGCTGCTGGACCTGCTGGCGAACCGCGGTACGCCGGTCAGCGCCGACCGGTTGATCGCGGATGTGTGGGGAGCACGCCCGCCACGGAACGCGACCGGGACGCTGCAGGCGCGCGTCTCCCAGCTGCGGTCGGCGCTGGAGCGGGCGGAGCCCGGCGCGCGGGGTCTGGTGCGGCATGGGCCGGCCGGGTACACGCTCGACGCGGAGGTTGTCGACAGCAACATCTTCGAGGAGTACGTCCGGCGCGGTCGGGCGCGGGAAGCCCTCGAGCTGTGGCGAGGTCAGCCGTACGCCGATGTCCGCGACCACGAGTTCGCCCGGGGCGCCCGCGAGCAGCTGGAGGAGCTGTACTTGACGGCGCTCGAGGACGGCGACGACGTACTGCACCGGACGACCGAGCTGATCCGCGAACGCCCGCTCGACGAACGGCTGCACGCGATCCATCTCAAGGCGCTCTACCGCGCGGGCCGCCAGCACGAGGCGCTCCACGCGTACGCCGGGCTCCGTGAAGCGTTGTCGGACGAGCTGGGCGCCGACCCCGGCCCGGAGCTGACCGCCCTGCACCAGGCGATCCTCCGTCACGACCCCTCCCTGCAACACTCCCCAACGCTGCCCGCACCACTCAACCCGCTGGTCGGACGAGCAGACACGCTGGCCGTGGTGCGAAAGCAGCTCACCACCAACCGCTTGGTCACCTTGGTCGGCCCAGGCGGCGTCGGCAAGACCCGCCTGGCCCTGGAGCTCGGCAGCACGCGGTTGGGTGTTGGTGGGGTGCGGATGGTGGAGTTGGGGGCTCTGCGGGAGGGGGATGTGCTGGAGGCGTTGGCGGGTGTGCTGGAGCTTCGGGACGAGGCTGGTGATCTCCTGCCCCGGCTGGTTGATTCGTTGCGGGCTCGGGAGCTGCTGCTGATTCTGGACAACTGCGAGCACCTGGAGCTGGCCGAGCTTGTCCAGCGCCTGCTGGCGGAGGCGCCCGGGCTTCGGGTGTTGGCGACCAGTCGGGCAGCGCTGGGAGTGCCGGGTGAGCAAGTGGTCGAGGTACCACCGCTCACACCACCAGCTGCAGCCGAGCTGTTCCAAGCACGCGCAGGCGTCACCGAGGACGTATCGGCGATCTGCGACCGCCTCGACGGCATTCCGCTCGCACTGGAGCTGGCCGCAACCCGCGTCCGAGCGTTGGGTGTCCAAGGACTCGCAGAACGCCTCGACGACCGCTTCCGCCTCCTGTCCGGCGGTAAAGCCGGTCCAGAGCGTCAACGGACGCTCCGCGCCACCATCGACTGGAGCTGGGACCTACTGGCCGCCGACGAACGCCAAATGCTCCACAGCCTCGCCGTACACGCCGGCACGTTTTCACTGGAAGCAGCAGCCCAAGTCAGCGACCTACCGGAGCACCTACTCCTGGCACTCGTCGACAAGTCGCTCGTGGTCGCAACAGGCGGCCGCTACCAGCTACTGGAGTCCATAGCGGCGTACAGCCTCGAAAAGCTCGCCCAAGCCGGCGAGGAAGCGACGCTGAGGCAACGGCACGCCGCCTACTACCTGGCGCTCGCCCAGCAGGCCGAGCTGCACGGCGAGCGGCAGCACGAATGGCTCCAACGCCTCGACCAGGAAGCGGCAAACTTCCGCGTCCTCCCGCCCTCACTGGAGTTGGCCACCGCCCTCGCCTGGTACTGGTACCTCCGCGGCCGCCACGGCGAGGCCCGCCGTACCCTTGCCGCCGCCCTCGACCTCCCCGACCAGCCGGCCGACCTCCGCGCCCAGGCCGCCGTCTGGCTCGCCGGGATGACCGCGACCGATGCCCACGGCACCGATGTGGCCGCGGCCGGGGACGACGCGCTCGCGGCGGTCGGCGACGACCCGGACGCGCTGTGGTTCCTGACCATGACCCGCTGGGCGTACGGCGACCCGACCGTGCTGATGCAGCGCATCGACCGGGCCATCGCGCTGTTCACCGAGAGGAACGACCGGTGGGGCCTCGCCGCCGCGTTGAGCACCCGCGCGCAGCTCAACATCGTGCACGCGGACCTGCCGGCGATGCAGCAGGACAGCCGGCGCAGCCTCGAACTCTTCGACGAGCTCGACGACGACTGGGGCCGGCTGCAGGCGACGTATGCGCTGATCGTGGCGGCCGAGATCAGCGGCGACTACCCGACCGCGACGGGGTACCTGGAGGACGCGGTCCGGCGCGCGAAGGACCTCGGGCTGTGGACGGAGGTATCGTTCCGGACCGCGGGCCTCGGCCGGATCGCGATGCTGACCGGCGACCACGCCCGCGCCGACGAACTCCACGAACAGGCCCGCCGGCTCGCGGTCGAGCAGTCGAACAAGTCCGCCGAGGAGTACGCCGAGGTCGGGCTCGGCCTGTCAGCGCGCAGGCAGGGCCGCCTCGACGACGCGGAACGGTACTTCACCCGGTGGCTCGCCTGGCTGGAGCAGATCGGCGGTACGCCGGGGATCGGGTTCATCACCAACCAGCTCGGTTACATCGCCGAACAGCGCGGCGACTTCACCACGGCCCGTCGGCTGCACGAGCGCGGCCTCGAACTCGCGCAGCGCACCGGCGACAAGCGGGCGATCGCCCTCGCGCTCGAAGGGCTGGCGGGCGCGACCGAGGATCCCGGCCGCGCCCTGGAGCTGCTCGACGAAGCATCAGCCCTGCGTCAACAGGTCGGCGTACCGCTGCCGCCCGCTGAACGCTTCGATGTGGAAAGAGCTATTTGCCGAGCCAGGCGTTGACCTTGGACTGGTTGTCCTTCACCCACTTCTCCGCGGCCTGGTCCGGCGTCAGCTTGTCGACGGCGATCATCCGCGCGACCGTGTTCTGGTCCTCGTTCGTCCACTTGAAGTTCTTCACCAGGTCGTACGCCGGGCTGCCCGAGTCGGCGAACTTCTTCGAGACGATCTTGTCCAGGTCGTACGGCGGGTAGTCGCAGGCGACCCTCGCCGGGACCGCGTCGCAGCCGGCCTTCCAGGTCGGCAGGTTGATCTTCACCAGCTTGACCTCGTTGAAGAACCACTGCGGCTCGTAGAAGTACGCGAGCAGCGGTTTCTTGTCCTTCTCCGCGTCCCGGAACGCCTGGATCAGCGCGGTCTCGCTGCCGCTCTGCACGACCTTGTAGTTCAGCGACAGGTTCTTCACCAGCGCCTCGTCGTTGGTCACGTACGACGGGTCGCCGTCGAGCAGCTGCCCCTTGCCGCCGGACTCCGACGTCTTGAACAGGCCTGCGTACTTGTTCAGGTTCTTCCAGTCGGTGATGTCCGGGTACTTGGCGGCCATCCACGGCGGCACGTACCAGCCGATCACGCCCTTGACGCCGGTGGAGCCGGCCTCGACCGCGACCTTGTCGTCGGTGATGTACTTCTTCTTCAGGTCCTCGTGGCCCCAGTTCTCCAGGTTCACGTCCACCTCGCCGGTGGCGAAACCCTGCCAGGCCACCTGCTCGGCGAGGTTCTTCTCGACCACCTTGCAGCCGAGGTCCTTGGTCGCGACGTACGACACCACGGCCGCGTTCGCCGCGTACCCGACCCACGGGCTGACGGTCAGGTTGAACGAGCCGCACTCCTTACCACCGGCGGCCGGCTTGTCCGACCCGACCTTCTGGCCACCGCAGCCTGCTGTGGCCGTTATGGCAAGAGCGACCGCCGTCAGCACACCGGCGTACCGGAGTCTCTTCACCGCTTGTCTCCTTCATAGTTGTGGGTACGGCGGGCCGCCGCCTGTGTCACCCGATCGAGCAACACCCCCAGAAGTACGATCGCCAACCCGGCCGCGAGCCCCTTGCCGTACAGGTCGCTCTGCGCGAACCCGGCGGACACGTCGTACCCGAGCGCGCCCGCGCCGACCAGCCCGCCGACGACGACCATCGACAGTACGTAGATCAGGCCCTGGTTGACCGCGAGCGTGATCGCCCGCCGGGCCACCGGCAGCTGCACCTTGCTGATCACCTGCCAGCTGCTGGAACCGACCGAGTTCGCTGCCTCGACGGTCGCGACCGGCACCGCCTTGATGCCGTCGGCAACGATCTTGGTGGTGACCGGGACCGCGAACACCACCGCGGCCGCGATCGCCGTGAACCGGCTGGTGCCGAACAACGCCAGGAACGGTACGAGGTACACGAAGGGCGGCATCGTCTGGCCGGCGTCCAGCACCGGCCGGATCCAGGTGTCGACCCGCCGGTTCCGGCCGGCCCATACGCCGAGCGTAAGCCCGACCGCGACGACGACCACCGTGGCGAGCAGCGTCGACGCGAGCGTGACCATGCTGTCGTGCCAGACGCCGGTCGCGACCAGCAGCCCCAGGCAGACGGCCGCGGGGACCGCGCCTCGCCATCCGCCGAGAACGGCGGCCAGCGCGACCACGACCAGGCTGACCAGCCACCACGGCGACCCGGTCAGCAGACCCTCGAGCGGGTTGAGCAGGCCGACCGTCACGACATCGCGCACGCCGTACGTGAAGCCGCCGAAGACGTCCTGCACCCAGTTGGTCACCGCGGTGGCGAACTGCGCGATCCGCGAACCCACCTCGGCCGCCGGGAACTCGGCCGCCCACACGTAGGTCCGCGAGAACCACACCGCGACCAGTACGCCGACCGCGCCCGCGCCGAGCAGGACCTTCCGCCGGACACTCGCCGTACGCCACGGCCGGTCGCCCGCCGCCGTCGTCACCCGATCGAGCACGATCGCCAGGACGACGATCGCGAGGCCGGCGTTGAACGCGACACCGACGTCCAGCGTCTGCAGCGCCTTCAGCACGGTCTGGCCGAGGCCCGGCGCGTCGATCAGCGCGGCCACCGTGACCATCGAGAGCGCCGCCATGATCGTCTGGTTGATGCCGACCACCACGGTCGAGCGCGACATCGGCAGCAGGACCTTGAGCAGCGTCTGCCCGCGGGTCGAGCCGAGCGAACGGGCCGCCTCCACGCTCTCCGGCGGCACCGAGCGGATCGCGTGCGCGGTCAGCCGGACTGCGGGCGGCGCCGCGTAGATCAGCGTCGCGATCGTGGCCGCGGCCGGTCCGATCGCGAAGAACAGGGTCAGCGGCGCGAGGTACACGAACGTCGGCAGCGTCTGCATCAGGTCGAGGACCAGCGTCGCGACCTTGAACGCGCGATCGGACAACCCCGCCCAGATCCCCAGCGGGATCGCGACCAGCAACGACAGCAGCACCGCCGCGATCGTCAGCGCGAGCGTGTCCATGCTCTGCTGCCACAACCCCTGCAGCCCGACGAACCCGAGCCCGGCCGCGGTCAGTACGGCGACCTTCCAGTTGCCGAACGCCCACGCGCAGTACGCCGCGAGCGCGACCACACCCAGCCAGCCGATCACCGGCACCGGACGGTCGAACGACGGCTGCGAGATCACGTCCTGCAGCAACACCACGACCCCGTCGACCGCGGCCCGGATCGCGCCGAAGAACACGTTCCCCTGGCCGACGTCGTCGCTGTGCTCGGTCAGCCACCGGTGCAGCGCGGTCGTGTCCTGCCCGCCGAGGACAAGCGTGTCGATCCCGCGCAGCACGAAGTACGCCGCCACCCAGACGACCAGCAGCACGCCGACGACGACGCCACGCCGAGGCCGACGTACCTCGACCTCCACGTCGCTCGTGATCGCGGCCATCAGGCGTCCGCGACGACGGTGAGGATCTCCTCGTCGCCGATGACTCCGAGCAGGGTGCCGTTGTCCACGACCTTCACCGGGCGGTCCGCCTCGAGCACCAGCCGGGTCGCCTCGCGGACGAGGACGTCGGGGCCGAGCTCCGGCCCGTCGAGCGGCTCGCCCGGGCGCGGGTCGCGGGCGATCCAGCGCAACGTCAGTACGTCGGCCCGCGAGACGTCCCGGACGAACTCGCGCACGTAGTCGTCCGCCGGGGCGCCGACCAGCTCGTCGCCGGTGCCGAGCTGGACCGCGGCGCCGTCGCGCATCAGCAGGATCCGGTCGCCGAGCTTCAGCGCCTCCGACAGGTCGTGGGTGATGAACACCATCGTCTTGCCGACCTCGCGGTGCAGCCGCACCACCTCGGTCTGCATCTCCCGCCGGATCAGCGGGTCGAGCGCCGAGAACGGCTCGTCGAACAGCAGTACGTCGGGGTCGTTCGCGAGCGCCCGCGCGAGGCCGACGCGCTGCTGCATGCCGCCGGACAGCTGCTCCGGGTACAGGTGCTCGTTGCCGGCCAGGCCTACCAGGTCGATGACCTCCTGCGCGCGGCGCCGCCGGTCGGGCCGGCTCTCGCCGCGGATCTCCAGACCGTACGAGACGTTGTCGATCACCTTGCGGTGCGGGAGCAGACCGAAATGCTGGAACACCATCGAGAACTTGCTCCGCCGGAGCGCCCGCAGCCGCTTCTCGTCGGCCGCGCGCAGGTCCTCACCCTCGAACGTCAGCCGCCCGGCCGTCGGCTCGATCAGCCGGGTCAGACACCGCACCAGCGTCGACTTGCCCGACCCGGACAACCCCATCACGACGAACACCTCACCCGGCGCCACGTCGAAGCTGAGGTCACGGACCGCCGCCGTACACCCGGTCTTCGCGTACAGGTCGGCCCGATCCAGCGCAGCCAACTCAGCCCGCCGTGGCACCCGCTGCGCCTTGGGACCGAACACCTTCCACAGCCCCTGCACGGACAGCAACGCGTCGGAATCCTGAACGTCGGGGTATTCCAGCTGAGCGGTCACAGGTAAACCCTCGCATCCCCGCCGGCAGACACAACGTGAACCGGGACTCTACCCAACGACGAGGCGACCGACTCCTGCTAGGGCTGGTATGGCGGGGCTTCGCCCCAGCCCCAGTGGGGGACGGGGGCTTTGGGGGGTGGGGTGGCGTTGGGTTGGGAGTTCGCGAGGGCTATGCGGGTGCCCCACTCGATGTAGGCGACGAAGGCCGAGCGGAACTCCGGGTCGTCGGGCAGGCCGGCCGGGTCGGCGCTCTTCGCGATCAGGGCCGCCCAGCGGGAGCGTTGTTCCTCGGTCAGGGTCAGGTTCAGGTGGTGGGCGAGCATCGCGGGGTAGCCGCCGAGTTCGTCGGTGTAGCGGCTGTGGCCGCGGAACACCTCGCCCAGCCAGATCGCCACGTGTTCGCGGTGGTTCTCGCTCATGTGCGCGAAGACCGGCGCGAGGATCGGATCCTCGAGCACCTGGTCGTAGAACACCTCGGTCAGCCGCCGGAGCGCGTCGTGCCCGCCGGCCCAGTCGTACAGCGTCGGAGTTGTCACGTAATCATGTAATCACGAGAACAGCGCACCGGCCACCGCCGCGAGCTCGTTCTCGATCCGGGTGTCGCCGTCCGCGGTGAACCAGAGCACGTTCTGCAGGATCCGCCCGGCGGTCCAGGCGAGCGCTCGGTCGCGCGGGATCCCGGTCACGTCCAGCATCAGATCGAACCTGTTCCGGATCGCCTGCGGAAGGTCCCCGGTCGCCACCAGGTCGTCCCACCGGTTCCACACCGCGGGCATCAGTTCGAACGCCGGGTCGCCGGCCAGCGGCTTCGGGTCGATCACCAGCCATGGCTGCCGGTCGGCCGCCAGCACGTTGTAGTAATGCAGGTCCCAATGCAGCAGCCGATCGCCGGGCTCGGGCAGCATCTCCGCCATTCGGTCGGCGAGGCGGCGCGTCAGCGCACGGTCGGCCGGGTCCGCCAGCAGCGGGATGATCGCGGGGGCGTCCGCCAGCATCTGGCCGGCGATGTCGGCGAGCCGCCGGACGCCGGACGGCGCGGGGACGACCATCAGACGGCTGAGGAGTTCGGCGAGGATCCGGGTCGCCTCGACGTCGTCCGGTACGTCGTCGAGCGTCCGCGGGTGAAGGCGTTCGAGCAGGATCGTGGAGGTGGTCGGATCGTCTTCGAGGACCTGGACGACGTCGTCGTGGTTCCAGGTGCGCAGCGCGAGCGCCTCGCTCTCGGACTCGTCGTTCACCGACTGAAGTTTGAGCATCGCCGCGGTCCCGTCCCGGCGTACGACGGGGACGATCAGCGACGCCTCGCCGCTCAGTACGTCGCCGTCGACGGTCAGGTCCCACTCGCCGACGTACCGCTCGACGGCTCCGGGGAGGCTGTCCAGCCAGTCGGAGGCCTTCTCGCGGTGGTTCCGGATGAGCTTCGCGGGAATCTCGATCACCCGATGCACAGTAGGGCACGTCCCCCGATCCCGCGCCGTCGCGAGGTGCCGTGCCGAGTGCCCCGCAGTCGGCGCGGGGTCGGGGGACGTGCCCTAGGTGCTTGCCCGGGGGATGTGCTTGGGTTTTCTCGTGGAGAGCAGGCTTCGGCGGGTGCAGCGGATCGTGGCGGCGACGTACTTGGGCATTCCGGTACTGCTGCTGGTCGTCGTCGCGGTGATCGCGTCCCGCGGTCCGGCGGTCGCGTGGATCGGCTGCGTCGTACCGCTGGCGATGCTCGCGCTCGGGATCGTCCTGCGTGGTCGGCACCGGTACCGGCCGCGCTGGTGGACGGGCGTCGCCGGCCTGTTCGGCGGTCTGACCGGGCTGATGGTGACGCTGTTCCCGCTGGCGATCGGCGTGTGGTGGCCGGCGGTACTCGCGCTGCCGGGCCTGATCGTCGGCGTCGTCGCCGGTCTGGTCCTCGCCCGTACGGCGGATCGCGCACTGCTGGTCCCGTTCGACCCGGAGCTCGCGGGTACGCCGTACGAGCTCGTCTTCCGGCTCCGTGGGATCCCGCTGGCGGCGGTCCTCGTCGGCGCCGACACGGTCACCGTCCAGTCGCACCCCGTCCCGCGCGCCGAGCACCAGCGCCGCAGCTACCCGCTGAGCACCGTCACCGGCACCTACGAGTTCGACCTCTCCGGCGCCGAGCGCCTCAAGTTCCCGATCGCGGTCACGGCCGCGGTCGCCACCCCCGGCCCCGCCGTCATCCTGCAGGCGAACGGCGAGGACTGGGTCCTCCCCACCAACCAGGCGACCACCCTGATCGACATCCTGACGGTCCGCCGCGGCACCTGACGCTCCGTACAATCGGCCCATGGCCGAGAACCTGGACATCGAGCAGCGCTGGCCGGAACTGTTCGCCCCGCTCGACGACGACCAGCGCCGCTCCGTCGTCCAGTCGTTCGCGAACATCTGGCACGAGGGCTGGGAGCCGAACCGCGACGACGTCCAGAACCTCACCGACCGCGCCCGCGGCCTGATCGACGACGCCGAGTACCTGCGTCGCGCCGAGGCAGCCGCCGACCGCCGCGCCGGCCAGGACTGACCGCCCGATGGCAGGCGATCCGTACCTCTACCCGCCGCCGAACCAGGACGTCCTGCAGAACAAGTTCGGCCTGCTCGACAACAACAAGCTCCGGGACCGCGAGTACACCGCCACGGCGAACCGCCTGCGGCAACTGGAGTCCGGCGAGGTCGAGGTCCCGCGGACGTACGACGCCCGCCACCTGCACGCGATCCACGCGCATGTCTTCCAGGACGTGTACGAGTGGGCGGGGCAGACCCGTACGACCGAGCTGTACAAGGGCCACGGCGGTGGCTTCGCGCCGCCGGGGCAGATCGACCGTTATCTGGACGACGCCGCGAAGCTGATCGAGTCCGCCGACTGGGCGTCGATGAGCCAGGAGGAGTTCGGCCAGCACGCGGCGAAGGTCTACGCGTACGTGAACCAGGCGCATCCGTTCCGGGAGGGCAACGGGCGGGCGGCCAAGATGTTCATGCAGCACGTCGCCGAGCTGTCGCCGTACCGGCTCGACTTCAGCAAGGTGCCGCCCGAGGTGTGGAACCAGCGATCGATGCTGAGCGGGCCGGACCTCGGCCAGTACGAGCCGTGGCCGGAGGAACTGGAGCCGGTGTTCGAGGCGATCGCCGAGCCGCGCCCGGGTGGACCGACACGCAGCCTGGTGCCGGCGGAACTGCGGGAGGCGCGGCGGGTGGCCGGGCTCGACGCGGGTCCGGCGCGCGGCACCCGCGCCACGACCGGGAGCACCCGCCGGACGACCTCCCGGGGCCGGCCCGGGCAGTCACCGGAGCGGGGCTAGCTCGCGGCTTCCTCGCGTTTGCGGGTTTCGGCCTTCTCGGCCTGCCAGCCGTCCTCGTTCTTGCCGAGGCGCCAGTAGCCGGACAGCGAGACGCGGTCGCGGGGGAGGCCGCGGTGCTGGAAGAGGTTCTGGCGGATCCGGAAGACGAAGCCGGCCTCGCCGTGGACGAAGACGTGCGGGATGCCTTCGGGGAAGTCGAGTGCCTCGACGGCGTCGACCAGGGCGTCGCCACGGGTGCCGTTCACGCGGTGGAACCACTGGAGGTCGACCTCACCGGCGGTGCCGAACTTCTGCTGCTCGGTCTCGTCGCCGACCTCGAGGAGCACCGTGGCCCGCGCACCGGGCGCGAGCGCCTCAACCGCCGCGCCGATCGCCGGCAGCGCGCTCTCGTCGCCGACGAGCAGGTGCCAGTCGGCCGCCTCGTCCGGCGTGTACGCGCCGCCGGGGCCGTTGAACCACAGCACGTCACCGGGCTGCGCCGACGCCGCCCACGGCCCCGCGACTCCCTCGTCGCCGTGATACACGAAGTCGATCGTCAGCTCGCGGGTCGCCTCGTCCCAGCTGCGGACGGTGTACGTCCGCATCGTCGGCCACTGCTCGGCCGGGAACGTCTCCCGCACCACGCCCATGTCCAGCGGCTCGGGGTACTCGACGCCGTCCTTGCCGAACAGCAGCTTCACGTACGCGTCGGTGCAGCCGTTGCCGGCGAAGTCGTCGGAGGTCAGCACGACCCGGATCATGTGCGGCGTGATCCGCTCGGTGCGCTGGACGACGGCACGCTTGCAGACGCGGTTACGGCGGGGTGCGGGGGGCACGCGACCACTTTCCTCTCGGGCGGATAGGTAAGGTCACCCTAACCCATCCGCCCAAGCGGCCTACGGCCCGCGGATCGAGAAGGTCTTACTGAGGCCGGCGACGTACGGCGCGCACGCCGGGAAGTGGACGCGGTACGGGATGGTCCCGCGGTACGCCGGTTGTGCCTCGACCGTGAAGCGCCCGGACTGGCGGACTCGGCGGACGTTGCCGGTCCGCCACTGCGAGGCGCCGTACAACCGCTGCAGCTCGACCCAGCAGTTGAACGGTGCGCCCGCGACCGCGCCGTTCACCGGAACGATCGTGCCGACCGGTGCGCTGCTCCGCGACGGTGCCGCGGAGACGATCGCGGGGCGGGCGGCGGTGAAGGCGAGCGTGGCGTTGATCCACGGATCGCCCGGGACGATCAGGCAGTTGCTCGGGTTGTTCGTCGACCCCGGATAGGCCTTCTTCACGATCCCGTTCGTGTCGGTGACATCCGTCGTACCGGGTCCGAAGTACTCCGCGCAGCCGCTGTCGTGCTTGAGCGCGACCCGGATCCGGCTGCCGTACGGCTTGCCGGTCTGCGCGTCGATGACCGCCCAGCGGATCGAGTACGGCGCCCCGAACGGCACCACCTTCGGCGTCACCGCGGCGGTGATCCGCGGCTGGTGCGTGCCGGTGACGGCGAGCGAGGGACCGGCGTACGGCGTCGGGTCGAACGTCGGCGGGCTGGGCGGCGAGAACGGTCCCGTCTGTACGCCGGTGATCTTGAAGGTCCCGTTCGCCGTCGACGGGACCTGCAGCGCGCCGCTCCAGGTCCCGGTCGCCGCATCGCGAGACAGGTTCGTGGAGTACAGCGCGGACATGCTGCCGGAGCCGCCGGTGCGTTCGAGGATCACGTTCACCGGCGCCTTCGCGTCGACGGCGTACGAGCCTTTCACCGTCACCGTGACCGGCACCGTGTTGAGTCCGCTGACCGCGACGGTGCCGCGGTTCAGCGTGACCGACTCGATGTGCAGGCCGGGTCCGGCGCGGCCTGCGCCGCCGCCGGCAGAACCGCCAGCGCCAGCGGTCCTCCCAGCAGTGCGGCGAGCGCACGTCTCATCACGTGCCCCGGATGTAGAACGCCTTGCTGAACGCGGCGATCGAGTTGCAGGCCGGGACGTACGACCGGTACGCGATGCTGCCCCTGTACCCCGGCTGCGCGTTCACCGTGTAGCGCCCGGAGGTCCGGACCTGCCCGGTGCTGACGGTCCGCCACTGGGTCGCGCCGTACAGCCGCTGCAGGTACACCTTGCAGCCGGCCGCGACTGTGTGGACCGCGCCGTTCACCGGTACGACGGTGCCGACCGGCGCGCTGGTCCGCGACGGCACCGCGGTCACGGTCGGCTTGGTCACCGGGCGTGCGATGTTCAGCGAGAGCCAGCCGTTCGCGGCCGGGTTGCCGGGCAGCAGGAGGCAGTTGATCCCGTCGGCCTCGGCCGCCGAGTGCGACTGGGTCACCCGGCCGTTGACGTCGGTCAGGTGGGTGTAGCCCGGACCCATGTACTCGACGCAGATGTTGTCGAAGGCAAGCTCCACCCGGAGCCGGCTGCCGTACGGCTTACCGGTCTGCGCGTCGGTGACCGCCCAGGTGATCGAGTACGGCTTGCCGTAGGGCACGCGCTTCGGGTTCACCGACGCGGTGATCTTCGGCTGGTGCGTCCCGGTGACCTTCAGGGTCTGACCGGAGTACGGCGTCGGGTCGGTCATACTCCCGCTGCCCGGGAAGTACGGGCCGGTCATCACGCTCGTGACCTTGAACGTGCCGTTCGCCGTCGACGGGACGTTCACCGGCCCGGTCCAGGTGCCGGCGGCCTCGTTGCGGACCAGGTTCGTGGAGATCACGACGGTCTCCATCCCGGTCCCGCCGGTGCGTTCGAGGATCACGTTCACCGGCGTCTTCGGCTCCGGTGCGTACGAGCCCTTGACCGTCACGGTGACCGGGGCGGTGTTCAGGCCGCTGACCGCGACGCTGGTCTTGTTCAGCGTGATCGAGGTGATCTTCAGGTCCGGGTCGGGGCTCGCGTGCGCCGCGACCGGCGCGGCGGCGACACCGAGGCCCAGCAGCGGTACGGCAAGCAGTGCGGACAGCACTCTCTTCATGGGTCACGTCCCTCGGATGTAGAACGTCTTGCTGGACCCTGCGACGATGTTGCCGCAGGCCGGGAAGTACGCGCGATAGGCGATGCTGCCCCGGTAGGCCGGTTGCGCGTTGAGCGTGAAGCGCCCGGACTGGCGCACCGTGCCGGTGCCGACGCTCCGCCACTGCGAGGCGCCGTACAGCCGGTGAAGTTGCACCGGGCAACTACGCGATACCCGGTACACCGAACCGTTGACCGGCACGACGGTTCCGACCGGGGCACTGGCCCGCGACGGCACCGCCGAGACGACGGCCGGGCGTGCAACGTCCAGCCACTGCCCGGCGATGTAGTACGGGTCGGTGTAGAGGAGCGCGCAGTTCTTGAAGTCGCCGTCGGCGGCGGTGTACGACTTGGTGATCACGCCGTTCGTCCCGGTCCGGTAGACCGGGCCGCCGCCCTCGGCGCACGGCACGTCGACGCCGAGGTGGATCGGGAGCTGCGAGCCGTACGGCTTGCCGGTCGCGGAGTTCGTGACCGCCCAGGTGATCGAGTACGGCTTGCCCCACGGCACCACCCGCGGGTTCACCGCGGCGGTGATCCGCGGCTGGTTGGTGCCCTTCACGGTGAGCGTCTGGCCGGAGTACGGCGTCGGGTCGACCGGGTCACCGGCGATCGGCCCGCCGTACGGGCCGGTGGCCACGCCGGCCACCTTGAAGGTGCCGTTCGCGGTCGAGGCGACGTTCAGCCGGCCGGTCCAGGTGCCGTTCTCGATCGTGCCGGCGGTCCGCTTCAGGTCCGTGGACGCGATGTCGGTCCGCGCCCCGGTGCCGCCCGTCCGCTCGAGCAGGACGTTCAGTACGACATCGTCGTCGGCGGAGTTGCCGGAGTGGTACCCGCCCTTGACGGTGACGTTGACGGGATAGGTGTTCAGCCCGGACACCGCGACCGACGTCCGGTCGAGGGTGACCTGGGAGACGGTGAGGTACGGATCAGGGGCGGCGTGGGCGGCCGGCACACCACCGAGCAGACCTCCCGCGAGCGGTATCGCGGTCAGGGCCGTGAGCACTCGATAGATTCGCATGACACTGAGCGTGACAGCGGTACAGGCCGGTTCCAACCATTTCGGCCCGGAACTGCACGATCGGGCGGCCGTCGATAGACCACTTGCCCTCGGCGCGGATTCAACTTCCGGGAGCCGACTGTTAACCCGTAGGTAACTCACCGACAGTGTCGGCGACCGCTACGATCCGCAGGCTGTTCCAATGAGTCAGGTCCCGGGGGTCGACCGCGTCACGCGCACCGACCGGCTCGGCAATCCGATCTCGCTCGGCGGCGTGCTGCCGGAGAGCAAGGCGATCCTGTTCACCGGCCCGCCCGGGATGGGCAAGAGCACCGAGCTGGACCGCGCCGAGGACCTGGCCGCGCAGCACGGGTGGACCACGATCCGGATGTCGGCGTCCGCGAACATCCCGATCGAGCACCACCTGACCGGCGCGGTCCGGAACAGCCTGGACACGCTGGACCGGCGCTTCCGGCGCCGTCCGCCGCGGACCGGCCTCGGCCGGATGCTCGCGCGCTTCCGCCCGGACCCCCTCCGGACCCTGCGCAAGACGGTCAACGACCTGACCCGCAGCGGCCGGAAGACCCGGGTCGGCGTCGAGACCCGCGTCGGCGGCGGTCCCGTCCAGGTGATCCACAAGACCGAGCAGGACACCACGGCGTACGACAAGCTCGGCACCACGCTGAACGACTTCGCCGACGAGCTCGGCAGGCTGACCGAGATCGACAACAAGCCGATCCTGCTGCTGGTCGACAACATCGACAAGGCGGAGGAGCCGGACCGGGCCGGCCTGAACGAGCTCGCGATCCACATCGAAGGCCTTGACCGTCCGGTCTGGTTGATCGCGGCCGGCGGCTCCATGTCGACCAGCAGCCTGATGGTGGCGTCCCGGCGGATGTCCGGTATCGCCACCACGACGTCGAACCAGTTCGACATCCGCGAACTCGAGCCGGTCGCGGACGCGCAGCTCTGGCCGGCCGTCACGGAGCCACTGGACGCGGCCGGCATCCCGTACGACGACGCCGCGATCCAGAACATGCTCACCGCCGCGAACGGCCACCCGGCGCGGATCCGGAACTTCTGCAACGCCGCCGTCGCGTACCGGGACCCGCAGCAGGGCATCACCGTCCTCACCGCCGCGCGCGCGATCGCGCACGTGAACGCGGACGCGGCGCAGATGTACCAGGACGTGTGGGACCAGAAGGACACCAACGCCGCACAGAAGGACCTGCTCGCCCGGGTCGCCGCCGAGGGGTCGAACGGCCTCGCGATGCCGGCCGTCATGCAGGGCGCCGGACCGGGTGCCTGGCAGCAGATCGACGACGCCCGGCAGGACCTGGTTGCCCGCGGCCTGCTCCGCGAACACGACGGCTCGGTCGTCACGATCCCCGACCACGGGTTCCGCGACTGGCTGAACGACTACCTCGGCCAGACCCCGAAGCCGCCGGCCGAAGAGCCGCTGCTGCCCGCGTCCGGGGCCCGCTCCGCCGCGCTCGCGCCCGCGCATCCGACCGGCAAGCTCGAACGGACCAACGAGGTGTTCGGGTCCGCCGCGACGCTCGTCCACCAGGTCGACCGCAAGGACGAGCGCGGCCGGCCGATCTCGCTCGACCAGCGCGTTCCCCGCGGTACGTCGGTGTTGTTCACCGGCCCGCCCGGATCCGGCACCAGCCAGGAACTGAACCGGACCAAGAAGCTCGCCGACCAGGAAGGCTGGATCTCGATCCGGCTGGACGCCACCCGCCGGGAGCCGATCGAGGCCCGGGTGATCCGCTCCCTGCAGAGCCAGATGAGCACGTTCGAGGCCAACTTCCCGCCCGGCGAGGTGAACCAGCTGAAGAAGCTGGTGAACGGGATGGCGATCCGGACCCAGAACCGGATGCACACCGCCCAGGCCCGGTTCGGCTGGCCGTCGGTGTTCCAGGTCGGCCTGCACCGGTCCTGGGAAGGTGTCGCCCGGGACTCGGTCGGCGCCACACTGAACGACGTCGCCGCGCAGCTCGGCAAGATGGCGGCGCCGAGCGGTAAGCCGATCCTGCTGATGGTCGACAACCTGGACGCCGCGTCCAAAGCGGACCTGACCACGCTGACCGATCTGTCCTCGCACCTGCGCCGCGCCAAGAAGCCGCTGTTCCTGGTCGCGGCCGGTGGCGAGGAAGCCACCAGCCGGTTGCTCGAGGCATCGGGTGGGAAGGCCGGCAAGGAGACCATGGAGGCGGCCCGCTGGGACGTCCGCCGGCTCACCCCGCTGAGCGCGGAGGAGCTGCGGCCGGCGCTCACCCGCCCGCTGCAGGAGGCCGGTATCCGGTCCACCCCGCAGGCCGTCGACCAACTGCTCGCCGCGGCGAACGGCAACCCGAGCCGGCTGCGGACGCTCACCGGCGAGGCGCTCGACCTGGCCGGTTCGGACCAGACCCTGACCGCGGAGACCGTCGGTACGGCGATCGAGCGGCACCAGATCCGCTCCCGGGTGCTGTACGACGCGGCCTGGTACAACTGCACGCCCGAGCAGAAGGACCTGCTCGCCCGGACCGCCGCACACGGCGCGCAGGGGATCGCGATCCCGGCCCGCTCGGGCAACGACCCGGACCGCTGGTCGCTCGACGGCGCGGCGCAGAAGCTCGTTTCGAACGGCCTGCTCACCCGGACCGGGCAGCAGATCAAGGTCGGCGACCCGGGCTTCCAGAAGTGGGTCCAGACCCGGCTCGGCGTCGCCGCGGCCACCTCCGGCATCGTTCAGGCCACGCAGGCGAAGGCCGCCGTACCGACCGGTGAGCGGTCTCCCGAGGTGCGGGCCGCCGGGCAGCAACGGGACCTGCAGGCCAACAGGTAAGGGCCGCGCCTCCGGCGGAGACGCGGCCCTCGGGGTTCAGAACCTCACGGCCAGATCGAGTTGATCCATTCCGGGTGGTCGATGAACGGGTTCCGGTTGTGCTGGAACTGGTTGTAGATGACCTCGTTGCGGTTCTTCTCGAACGCGTCCGGTGGGTCGGCCGCCGCCCACGCCTTCAGTACCGACAGCTTGCCGATGTACGGCGCGGTGCCGTTGCCGACCTTGTCGTCGAGCTCCAGGTTCGCGAACCCGTCGTCGCCTTCGTACCGGACGGCCATGTAGAAGATCATCCGGGCGACATCGCCGCGGACCGCCGGGCGAGGCGCGAACGAGTCCGAGTCCGCCGTACAACCGGTGCACTGGGCAACCGCCGTACCGCCGTTGTCGAAGTCGAGGTTGCCGCGCGCCGAGTTCACCGAGACGTCCTCGGGACGCAGGTGGTGGATGTCGGTGCCGGGACCGGTCGCAGTACCGAAATCGCCGTGCGACTTGGCCCAGACGTGCTCCCGGTTCCAGTCGTCGACTCCGCCACCCTGGCTGCTCTTCGCGATCGAGCGGCCGGAGTAGACCTCGATGACGTTGTTGCTGTTGTTCGGGTCCTGGTCGGTGACCTTGAGCGCGTCCCAGACCTGGTCGTAGGTGAGCTTGGTCTGCTGCGAGATGATCGTGTGCAGCGCGGCCTTCAACGCGGCACCGGTCTTGCCCGCGGCACCGGCGTAGTAGTCGCCGGGATCGGTCGGCGGATCACCCGGGTCCGAGGAGCCACCCCCGCCGGCGAAGGCGGTCGCGTTCTTCAACCCGGGATGCGAGAAGTACGCCGCGAGCGCACCGGTGACGGTGATCTGCTGACCGAGCAGACCCGGGTTGGACTGCAGCCCGTACGCCGCCCGGAACTCGGCCGGGATCTGCACGTAGAGCATCGACGACGTGCTGGTCTGCGACGCCGAGTCGGCGAGCGCCAGCGCGTAGTCGTTCGGGAAGTTGCTGCGGACAACTGTGCTGGTCGCGGTCGGCTGCCCGACCACGTACCCGGTGACCGAAGCGGTCGAGCTGTCCTGACGGCCGATCGCGGTCGCGACCGTGATCGAGGTGGCGGCGTTCGACGGCGTGATGCCGAAGCCGAGAAGGGCTAGTACGGCGGTGACAAGCAGCGCCGGACGGAAGAGTCGTTGCACGGCTACTCCCAGGGGCGGTTGGGGACCGGTGGACGCAGGACAGTCTGCCCAGCTTCGCGGGCGACGTAACAAACACCAGATGAAGAGTTGAACCGGTGGGGTGCTGAAGGAGTGAGTGTCGTTCAGCACCCCACCTGGGCAAGCGGGCCCCCATCAGGCCGTGACGCACCGCCGCAGCCTGCTCTGCCCACCTACCAGCGAGGTACCACTGGCGGGCGGCACCTCACCGACAAGGCGGCGTCGGGCGGACGCCGTTACGGACCGTACTCATTTCGACACGTCTTGTCCATACCCCAGGGCCGGCTGGAAGTCGGTCCGCTGGGCGCGCTTGAGGCCGTACAGCAGCAGCCCGATCGAGATCGCGCCGACCACGGCGTACGTGATCCGGCCGCCGACGCCGTCCCAGGTGGTGTGCAGTGCGACGGCCAGTACGTACATCCCGAGGAAGCCGGCGAACCGCCGACCGGTCGGCTCGATCACGAAGCGCCACAGTCCCCAGCAGGTCAGCCCGGTCCAGGCGGCGTGCCCGGCCGGTGAGAGCAGGCCGCGGATGAACAGGGTCTGCTCCGCGGCGCCGACGTTCCCGCCGGACTGCAGCAGCGCGACGAACGCGTACCCCATCGTCTCCAGTACGGCGAACCCGGTGCCGACCGCTACACCGATGACGATCCCGCGGCCGAGCGACGTCCGGTACCGGTGCCCGAAGAACACCACGAGCACCGCCGGTACGACGAGCTTGGCCGCCTCCTCGATCACGCCCACGCCGACCATCGGCAGCGTCCCGAGCCGGCGCATCGCGTCGTACTCGAGGAACCCGGCGACCACCACGCCGACCACGCCGCCGAACAGCAGGCAGCCGCCGAGCGTCGGCCCGTCGATCAGCCAGCGCCCGGACCGTCCGGCCGCGAACGTGACGAACGTCAGCGGCACCACGAGTGCGCCGAGCAGGATCATGGTCGGGAACAGGTTCGGGTTCCCGGTGTCGGTCAGCACCACCATCACCGCGACGTACAACCCGGCGCCGATCAGGAACGTGCCGATCCAGCCCCACCTGCGGGCCAGCTGCTGTCCGGTCATGGGGCTGATGCTGCCGGTTCTGGCGCGGTTGCGCCATGTCGCAGGGACGGCAGTGATGGACAGGTCAGATTTCCGTGACGTGATTGCAAACTCTGTCGGAAGGCTGTCCCGCCCGAAGGAGAATCTGCCCATGTCCTCCCCCCGACGGATCGCCGCGCTGACTACAGCGGCGGTCCTTGCCCTCGGCGCCGCGACGGTGATCCCGTCCGCCGCCGCCCCGCCGCCGTCCACGAACCGAACCCCTGGCTCGACCGCCTCGGTCACGCTGATCACCGGTGACGTCGTCGACGTGACCGACGCCGGCGGTGGCCGGAAGGCCGCCACCGTGCACCCGGCCGCGGGCCGCGAAGGCGTCTCGTTCCACACCGTCGAGGCCGACGGCGGCCTGCGGGTGCTGCCGAGCGACGCGGTCCCGTACATCTCCAGCGGCGTCCTCGACGTGAACCTGTTCGACGTCGACGAGCTGATCGCGGACGGGTACGGCGCGGCCGCCGGCCTCCCGCTGATCGTCAAGGACACGCCTGGGCTCCGGGCCGCGCAGAACCTGACCGGTACGACGACCACCCGGCAGCTCCCGTCGATCGGCGGCCGCGCGGTCGAGGCCGCGAAGGATCAGCTCCCGGCGCTGTGGAACGCACTGAAGCCGTCCGTCGGCGTCCAGTCGCTGAACAGCGGCGTCACCAAGATCTGGCTCGACGGCAAGGTCAAGCCGGTGCTGGACAAGAGCGTCCCGCAGATCGGCGCGCCCGACGCCTGGAAGGCCGGGTACGAGGGCTCCGGCGTCGAGGTCGCCGTCCTGGACACCGGCGTCGACGCGAACCACCCGGACCTCCAGGGCAAGGTCAAGGAGAGCCACGACTTCTCCGGTAGCCCGAGCGGTACCGAGGACCACTTCGGCCACGGCACGCACGTCGCCGCAACCATCGCCGGCACCGGTGCCGGCGCCGGCGGTACCCGAAAGGGCGTCGCGCCGAAGGCTGACCTGCTGGTCGGCAAGGTGCTCGGCGACGACGGGTACGGCTACGACTCCTGGATCATCGCCGGGATGGAATGGGCCGCCAACTCCGGCGCCAAGGTCGTGAACATGAGCCTCGGCGGCGACGCCACCGACGGCACCGACCCGCTCAGCCAGGCCGTCAACGACCTCACCGCCCAGACCGGCACGCTCTTCGTGGTTGCGGCCGGCAACGAAGGCCAGGACGAGACCGTCGGTACGCCGGGGGCTGCCGCCGCCGCGCTGACCGTCGGCGCCGTCGACCGGCAGGACAAGCTCGCCGACTTCTCCAGCCGCGGCCCGCGGCTCGGCGACTCCGGCCTGAAGCCCGAGATCACCGCGCCCGGCGTCGGCATCATCGCCGCCCGCGCCGCCGGCACCGCCATGGGTGACCCGGTCGACGAGCTCTACACCGCCGCCTCCGGCACCTCGATGGCGACGCCGCACGTCGCCGGCGCCGCCGCCCTGCTCGCCCAGCAGCACCCGGACTGGAAGGCCGACCAGCTGAAGAACGCGCTGGTCAGTACGGCGAAGACGCAGCCGGACCAGACCGTGTACCAGCAGGGCGCCGGCCGCGTGGACCTGACCCGCGCGGTCGCGCAGAAGGTGACCGCGAGCGGCGTCGCCGACTTCGGCCTGCAGACCACGACCGACGCGACCACCCGGACCATCACGTACCGGAACGACGCGGACAACCCGGTCACGCTGAACCTCGCCGCCCAGATCACCAACCTGGACAGCGGCAAGCCGGCCACCTCCGGCTTCGGGCTGCCCGCCACGGTGACGGTGCCCGCGCACGGGTCCGCCGACGTACCGCTGGCGCTCGACCCGGCACAGCTCGGCCGCGGGCAGTACAGCGGCTGGGTCGTCGCGACCGGGTCGGACGGCGTCGTCACGCACACGGCGGTCGGCGCGCTCCGGTCGGGGCCGCGGCACAAGGTCACGTTCCGCGCCGTCGACATGGACGGCAAGCCGACCGGGGTCCCGGTGTTCTCGCTGTACGGCGACAACTCGCGGTCCGACGTACTGGCGTGGCTCCGTGACGGGCAGACGTACACCACTGAGGTCGAAGAGGGTACGTACCTGATGCACGCGCTGGTCGAGCACAACGACCCGCAGGACGAGCAGGCCAGCCTGGTCACCGACCCGAACGTGGTGATCGACAAGGACACCGACATCGTCATCGACGCCCGCAAGGCGGTGCCGATCACGATCCAGACCCCGAAGCCGTCCGAGCAGCAGGCGGTGCTCAGCTACTACGTGCACCGGGTGTACGGCAACGGCCGGTCGATCTCGCACGGGGTCATGCACTTCAGCACCGTCCAGAAGGTCAACGTGACCCCGACCAAGCCGGTCAAGGACGGCAGCTTCGAGTTCTCCTCCCGCTGGCAACTGGTCGCTCCGATGGTCCAGGCCGCAGTCCCCGGCCTGGCCTCGACGCCCCTCGACATCAACCTGCTCGGCCAATCGCCGGCCTTCGACGGGAAGAAGCGATTCCGGCTGACGGCGTCGCTGGAGGACGCCAAGGGCGCGCTGGTCGTGCTGCCGTCCGACAGCGAGAGTGCGGAGATCGACGCAGCCACGGCAGCCGGCGCGGCAGCAGTCATCCTCATTCGTCCGCCCGACTGGACCGCGTGGACGGTCTGGCGCCCGACCGGCGACCGCCTGCCGATCCCGGCGATGGTGACGACCACCAAGGACGGTCAGAAGCTGCTCGACCGGATCAAGCGCGGCGGCGCCACGATCGACCTCACGCTGACCACCTCCAGCCCGTACCTGTACGACGTACAGCAGGTGTCGACCGGCGCGATCCCCGCGAAGATCGACTACAAGGTCACCCCGGCGAACAGCGCCCGGATCACCACGCGGTACGCCGACAACGGCGGGTTCAACTGGGCCAAGGAGCAGCGGTTCGGGTGGCGTCCGTGGCAGGAGTACTCGTGGAACGACGCGCAGCGGTTCGTCGAGACGCCGAAGGTCCGCGAGGAGTGGGTGACCTCGGGCGACTCGCTCTGGCAGCACCGGGTGCACCACCTGTACACGTGGGACTCGATGAACCCGCTCGGCGGCGGAATGACGTCCGTACCGCAGAGCTACCGGGCGGCGAAGTCGGACGAGACGTGGTTCGGACCGGTGGTCCGACCGGCGGCCGCGCCCGGTATCCCGTCGACTCGGACCGGTGACCGGCTGTCGTTCCGCATCCCGACGTTCGTGGACGCGGCCGGGCACTACACCCGCGGCGAGACCACGTCCGCGTCGGCGACCCTGTCCCGCGACGGGAAGGTGGTCGCGGAGCTGCCGAACGCGTGGGCCGACGTGATCACGACGAGCGCGGACGCGGCGTACAAGCTGGACCTGTCGACCGCGCGGATCGACAAGGAAGGTGAGTGGAACTGGGGGACGCAGACGCAGACCTCGTGGGAGTTCCGCTCGTCCAAGCAGCCGGAGGACAAGGCGACACCACTCACGTTGCAGCAGGTCGACTACAAGGTCCCGGTCGACCTGACCGGGAGGGTCGCCACCCGCACCCACGTCATCGGGTTCGAGTCGCCCCGCGCCAAGTCACTCCAGGCCTGGTCCTCCTTCGACGAAGGCAAAACCTGGCAGAAGCTCGTGACGGTCGGCACCGCCGGCCACTACGTCGCAGTCGTCCCGAACGCCCACGACACGGTCTCCCTCAAGGTCGAAGCCACCGGCCTCAACAACACCAAGATCACCCAAACGGTGATCCGCGCCTACGGCATCCGCTGAAACCCGCGCCGGGTGCCGCACCCGCGGCGCCCGGCGCGTGGTAAGTAGTGATGACGGGTCTGTGAGCAGGTCGAACCGCAGTGCGCGGAGGCGGACGCCTCCACGCGGTGGTTGGCGCGCACAGCCCCCGCGCGGTGGTTAGGCGCGCGCCCCGCGCGGTCCCCGGGCGGGGCGGTCGGCGCCTTGTGCGCTTACAGCCAGTTGCGTTTGGCGGCTTGGAAGGCGAGGCCGGTTCTGGTGTCTACGCCGGCGAGGGCCATCAGGCGGTCCAGGCGGCGTTGGACCGTACGGCGGCTGATGCCTAGTTGGGTGGCGATCGACTTGTCGGGGACGCCGCCGACGAGAAGTGAGAGAAGTAACCGCTCGGAGTCGTCGAGGCCCTCCGGGGTGGGGGCGTCGGGCTGCAGGCGGACGGGCGTCGCGAACTCCCAGTAGCTTTCGAAGAGGGCCAGCAGCGCGTCCAGCAACTGCCCCTGGTTGATGATCGCGGCGGACGGCTCCCCGACCGTCTCGTCGTCGCGGACCAGCGGGCAGATCGCGGTCGAGCGGTCGACGATCGCGAGCCGGACGGGCAGCGTCGGTACGACTCTCGCCTCCTCGCCCCAGCTGACCCCCTCGGCGATCGTGTCCAGTTCGCCCGGCGTCTCGATCAGCGCGCGCTCGTAGATCGCCCGGTAGCGCACCCCGCGGGAGAGTGCGCCGTACTCCTCGGTGTTCTCGGCGCCCTGCATCGCCAGCGGGTTCGCGCGGCAGAACCAGAGGATCTCCTCGCGCGCCGAGTTCTGCAGATCCCGGAGCCGCTCGCGGAGGGTGGTCGCGCCGATGATCACCTCGACCAGGTGATGCGCGTCCCGCCGTCCCGCACTCGCCCGGAACTCCTCGCTGAGCGCGGCCACCGTCTTCCGCGCGGCTTCGAGCGACTCCTGCCGCCGAAGCAGCGTCGTACCGAACGCAACATCCGGCGGCAACGGCCGGAACACCGGCTCGTCGGCGGCCTGCACCGACACCAGCCCTTTCGCCTGCAACCGCTGCAGCACCTCGTCGGCCTCCTGCGGCGGCAACTCGGCGACCTCGGCGAGTTCCCCGGCGCGCGCGGCGGACAAGCCGACCAGCAGCCGGTACGTGTGCTCCTCGTGCGCGTCGAGCAACGAACCGTCGTGCATGCACCCACCTAACAGCCTTACTCATCAGGAAGCGAGCGCTTTCGCAATGACACAACAGAGCCATGACCCACCCGTGCCATCAGAGATCAGGTGAGCGCCCGTCACTTTCCCGTCAAGCGGAACTCGCCGCCGCCCAGCGAACCGCCCTGGAGAAGAGACGCGTGATGAACATGACCGACTACGCCGGCATCGCCGGTCTGATCGCCGCGGCCGCCGTCGCGATCTGGATGCTGCGCAACCACCGCACCGCCCCCGCCCCCGCCCGCACCGGCAGACACCGCGGCGCCCCTACCCTGCGACTACCGCGCCCTGCCCACCCGGAGCGCGCTTCTTCGCGCAGGTAATCAATCGAATCGTCAGGGGCCGTAGTGGTACCGGCACGCGATGATGTGGATTCCGTCGTCCGCGATCCGGTAAACGAGGCGATGCTCCGAGTTGATGCGCCTCGACCAGTAGCCGGCAAACTCGTGCCGCAGTGGCTCTGGCTTGCCTATACCCTCATGGCCGTTGCGGTCGACGTCCTCTATCAGCTGATTGATCCGCTTGAGGAGCTTGCGGTCATTGACCTGCCACCAGAGGTAGTCCTCCCAGCCCCGATCAAGGAAGACGACCTTCACGCGGCGCCACCTGGCGTCCCGGTCTCGCGGGCATCGTCCGGGTCGGCCAGTTCACGGACGGCGCCGCCACCCGCCCGGTCCTGCTCGATCGCGTCACGGAGCCGCCTGGCGTTGGCCGGCGACCGCATCAGGTAGTCGGTTTCCTTCAGCGACTCGTACTCGGCCAGCGTGACGACGACGACAGGCTCGTGCCCGGCGCGGGTGATCACCAACTCCTCCGCATCACGCTCGACCGCGTCGAGGGCGGCTGCCAGGTTCGCGCGCGTCTCGGTAAAACTCATCGTCTTCACGCTGTACAGAATAACGTACAGCGCGCTTCTTTGCGTAGTGGTAAGTGAGCCCGCCGTACGCGTACATCGACAACCCCAGCGCACCCATCAGCACGATCACGACCCATTGCCACGGGCCGTCCTGGTAGAGGGCCAGGAACCATGACTTCGTGCTGTGGCTGCCTGTCAGCTTGATGATTGCCGGTACGACGGCCTGCGGGAACAACGGGATCGCCGCGAATCCGAGGCAGAACCCGGCCAACGTACGACGCCACTTCGGGAGCGCGTCGAGTCCCGCGGTCTTCTTCGCCTGCTCCGCGGGCGACCGGCCGTGTCTGAGCAGTGTGAGGAGTTCCGGGCCGCGCCGGTCCAAGCGACGGGCGGCGACGCGGCCGAAGGACCACCACGCGAGGACGCCGGACAGCACGCCCAGCGGCACGCCCCACCAGCCCAGGTAGAGCGCCACGATCAGGGCCGGCGCGCAGGTCGTCGCGACGAGCACGAGCATCACGTAGACGATGCCCATCGTCTCGCCCTCGTTCTCACCCGAGTTGAGCGGGTTCCCGGACCGCTTGTGCGCGTCGGTCGTCGGTACGGCGGCGTACACCGAGCAGGCGACGACGAGGCCGGCCGCACCGCCCAGCAACGCGGGCAGCACGCTCAGCACCAGGGGCCACGCGCTGGTCACGCCGGACCACCACGTCAGCAGCAGCGTGATCAGCAACGTCGCCGGCCCGAACACGAGCAAGAACGCCCGCTGCCGGGCACGGACATCCGCCCGGCTTGAGCCAGGCGTCATCAGCGTCGTCCAGTACGCCGTACCGTCCGCGCCGTACAGGTTGGCGCACATCGACCCGGCCATCACGACCGCCGCCGGCCCCGCCCACGGCAGCATCGACTTCATCCCGATCGCCAGCGGCATCAGGCAGAAGAACAGCCCGTACGCGACCGAGAACACCACCTTGTGCCCGTAGAGCAGGTCCCGACTCCAGGAGCGGATCTCCTTCGCAGCCGCGGCACCCTGTGCCGTCTTGGCGGTCAACAGCCGCCTAGGCCGACCCCCTGCCCGGGCTGCCGTCGTACGACGCACCAACAGCGCGGACCACGCAAAGAGCATCAGCACCGCGAGTACGACGAGCGCCAGCAACAGCCCGGCCGCCTGCAGCCAGTCACCACGCCCCGCGGCCTCTGCCGCGCCGAAACCCCAACCAGACGGCGCAATCCGAGCAGCCCGCGCCAGGGTCCCCTGTACGTCGGTCGACACGAACGCCACGATCAACGCCCACCCCTGCGCCGTGAACGCCAGGATGAACGCGTTCACCAGCGCCGCGATCACCGCACCGGCCCGCACCTGCAGCAGTACGCCGTACACCGCGACAGCGAGCCGCGACGCCAGCACGAAGCAGAACAACTGCAACAGCAGTGCCGGTACGGCAACGAGCCCCGCGACAACACCACCGCTGGCAACGACCAGGCTGACCAATGCGATCAGGCTGATGATCGGCGCCACGCCCGCAAGCGCAGCCACCAGCAGGCCACTCCCGAGTGTCCGCGGCGACAGCGGCAGCATCGTGAAGTACTCCGGCTTGAGCGTCTCGTCACCGCCGCCCGCGAACAGCGGCCCGATCACCCAGCCGAGCATCCACACGCCCAGCACAACCACCAGTACGTCGTTCTTGCCGGCCGCCGCGACCCAGATCGTGCCGCCCGCGAGCGCCAGCCCGACGAACGCGCCGGTGACGATCCACGACCGCCGGAACTGGTCGCGCAGGGCATGCCGGAACGCGGCCAGCCGCATCCGGACCAGCGTGTGCGACGTCGAGTACGTCAGTGCGAGAGCCACGTCAGCCCCTCGGCGCCCCGCGTCGACGCGCCGACCAGCGACACGAACGCGTCCTCCAGGCTGCCGCCGGCCCGCACCTCCGACACAGTCCCCGCGGCCACGACCTTCCCGTCGGCGACCACCGCGACCCGGTCGCACAGTTGCTCCACCAGTGCCATCACGTGACTCGAGATGACCACCGACCCACCGCCGGCGATGAACCGGTGCAGGATCGTCCGGATGGTGGCCGCCGACACCGGGTCGACCGCCTCGAACGGCTCGTCCAGCACCAGCAGCCGCGGCGCATGCAGCAGCGCCACCGCCAGCCCGAGCTTCTTCCGCATCCCGGTCGAGTAGCCGATCACCTGCTTGTCGTCCTCGTGGTCGAGCTCCAGCACCTCGAGCAACTCTGCCGCCCGCCGGCGTACCTCGTCCTCGGGCAGTCCCCGGAGCAGCCCGAGGTACGTGAGCACCTCCCGCCCGGTCAGCCGCTCCGGCATCCCCAGCCCGTCCGGCAACACCCCGACCAGCGCCTTCGCCCGGACCGGCTCCCGCCACACGTCCACACCGAAGATCCGCGCCGTCCCGCCGTCCGGCCGAAGCAACCCGACAGCCATCGACAACGACGTCGTCTTCCCGGCCCCGTTCGGCCCGAGCATCCCGAAGAACGACCCCGCCGGCACACTCAAACTCAACCCGTCGACCGCCCGCTGCTCCCCGAACACCTTGGTGAGCCCGTCGAGCTCCAACGCTTCGTCCATGCCGAAACTCTGTCACCGCACCCCGGCACCCCGCGTCACCCCATCGGCTGACCCGCCGCATCAACCGTCAGGTCAGCACGGTGATCCGGTCCAGCGCGGACGGCGTGATCAGCGGGTTCGCGCGCAGGTACTCGATGAACTCCTCGTGGTCCCGCCCGTTCCGGTACGGCTCGGTGAAGCCGGACAGCGCGCCGTACCCGTCCGCGCCGATCAGTGTGTACGCGAGACCGGCGACCCGGTACGTCTTGGCGAGGTCCAGCGGTACGCCGTCGATCCGGAAGCCGTCCGGGTCGACCCGATCGCCGACCGGGCGCCGGGCGTCGAAGGTGGCACGGACGTTCGCGGAGAAGTTCAGCGGGCCGTACTTCGCCGCCTGCCACTGCTGCTCGAGCGCGTCGTGGATCTGTTGCCCGGTCAGCGTGACGGTCAGGATCGGGTTCTCGTAGCCGAGCTGGCTGTACGCCTCGCCGTACAGGATCCGCCGTCCGCGTCGGCCGCGTTGCTGCCCTTCGCGTAACGCAGCGTCCCGGCGACCGCGTTCGATCCGGTGATCGGCTTGGCCGCGACCAGGGCGAAGTCGACCGGTCCGTGCCGTCGCGCCGACCAGTAGCAGAGGTCCGCGCCGAGCTCGCCCATGCTGCTCTCGCCGGATCCCGTCAGCGTCGGCGTGAAATCGGCGGACAGGTGGCCGGCGACAGTCCCGTACCGGCGCTCACCGAAGGCCGTCCAGTAGTCGACGATGCGGGCGATCCGCGGGTCCGGCGTCACGTCCAGCGTGACCGGATGGTTGGTCGAGACGGTCAGGTCGCGCACCACCGCGCCGGTGCGCGGGTCCAGCTTCAGGTTGATCTCGTTGATGATCTGCCCGGCGTGCCCGGCCTCGACCATCGGCCGCGGGACGCCGTTCGGGTCCGGCAGCATCGCGTTGAACCACCAGTGCCAGTGTCCGGTGACGATCGCGCAGATGTCGGGGCTGAGGTCGGCGGCGAGCTGGATCGCCGGGCCGGTGGCGAGGTTCGCGCCGTTGATCGGCGCGTGCCAGTTGTCGTCCTGTTGCGCGCCGTCGTGCACGACCACGACCAGCGCGTTCACGCCGCGCTTCTTCAGGTACGCCGCGACCTGGTTGCCGGCCGCCGCCGTCTCGATGCTGGCCAGGCTCGGGTTGTACGAACTGGAGCCGGTCGGGGTGTTCGCGACGGTCAGGTGGATGAACCCGATCGGGTACCGCTGTCGCCGGTCCGTCACCCACTCGATGTTGTACGGCGCGAACACCGGCTTCCGGGTGTTCCGCCAGAGGATGTTGGCCGAGTAGTACCCGAACCTGATGCCCTGGTACCGGCGCCCGGTCGAGTCCGGGAAGCTCGAGTCGCGGCCCGGCGTACCGACCGGCTTGCCCTTCATCAGGTGGTCGACCAGGTAGTCGACGCCGTAGTCGAACTCGTGGTTGCCGAGCGCCGAGAACTGCAGCCCGAGCGCGTTCAGCACCTCGATCGTCGACTCGTCGGACAGCATCTTGTTGTCCAGCGGCTGCCCTCCGCAGAAGTTGTCGCCGGCGCTGAAGAAGATCGAGTTCCGGCGCGCCTGGATCGCCCGCAGATGCGTGGCCAGGTACGCCGCGCCGCCGACATGCAGACTGACCTGCCCGTCCGCCCCGGGCAGGAACCCGTCCGCCTGCGCCGTCGGCGTCCGGTTGTTCCCGTGGAAGTCGGTGATGTTCAGCAACTGCACGTCGACCAACTCCGGCGCCGCGGGCCGCCTGGCCGCCTCACTCGCGTACGCCGGCACCCCCAGCCCGACGGACGCGACCGCCGCTCCCGCACCAACCAGCACCGACCTCCGGCCGACCGTTCGCTGCACAGCGCCACCCCTCTCGATCCGAGCCAGACCCAGACGCTATGCAACTTTTTGCCCGTTTCGACAGCAAAGGAAACAGAAATTTACGAACTGTCCATCCCGTGGCCCGTACACAGATCATCCGAAAGGAGGAAATCTGACCGGGAAAGCAAAAGTCCCGGTCGAGGAGCTCGACCGGGACTCTGTTCTGTGCGCGAGGGGGGAGTTGAACCCCCACGCCCTTTCGGGCACACGGACCTGAACCGTGCGCGTCTGCCTATTCCGCCACCCGCGCGCAGTCGCCTGAGATGATCTCTGGCGACGAGAAGGAACAGTAGCACGGGTTGTGCCGGTGCTTCACATTGCGGGTTCGGTCGAACCTCCCGATACGATCGATCGTCGTACCCGGTGTGTCCGCCACGACCGGTGGACGACATCTTGCGTACCGACGGTGGAGGAGGAGGCGTGCGACCGCTACAGCGCTTCGAGCGACGCCTGGAAGGCATTGTCAGCGGTGTCTTCGCGCGCGCTTTCAAGGGTGATGTGGAGCCGATCGAGCTGGCCGCGGCTCTCAAGCGTGAGATCGACAACACCGCGCGGATCCTGTCCCGGGACCGCCGGCTGGTGCCGAACCACTTCACGATCGAGCTCGGCCCGGACGATTTCGAGCGGCTGAACGCCTACGGCCGGACCCTGAACCACGAGCTCGCCAACGAGCTGCGGGACCACGCGGACATCCAGCGGTACACGTTCTCCGGACCCATCGACATCGAGCTGGTCCAGCAGGATGATCTGCCGACCGGTAAGTTCCGGGTGGTCAGCGAGACGGCCGGGACGCCCCAGCGGCGGCCGGCCGAGTACCAGCAGCCCGAGCCCCAGCCCTACCAGCAGGAGCCCTACGTGCCGCCGAACCCGCCGCCGGTCACCCCGCAGTACCAGCAGCCGCAGCCGCCTCCCCAGCCGCCGCAGCAGCAGTCGCCGCGCCGCGGTCATCCGCAGGTGATGCTCGAGGTGAACGGCCGTCGCCGCCCGGTCAACCCGCCCGGCGTGGTGCTCGGTCGCGGGACCGACGCGGACATCCAGATCAACGACCCGGGCGTCTCCCGCCGGCACGCCGAGATCCGGCTGATGCCGGAAGGCCCGAACGGCATCCGGGTCGTAATGGTCGACCTCGGCTCCACCAACGGCACGCTGGTGAACGGCCGCCGGTCCACCGAGGCCGAGCTGACCGACGGTTCCACCGTGCGGATCGGCAACACGACCATGACGCTGCGTCTCGCGGACGAGCCGATGGCCCAGCCGCCGAGCAGCGGGTGGTGACTGACCTTCCATGTCGGAACTGACCCTGACCCTGATCAAACTGGGGTTCCTGGCCCTGTTGTGGATGTTCGTCCTCGCAGTGCTGTCCGTGATCAGGTCGGACCTGTTCGGCGCCAAGGTGGACAGCCGGGCGGCGGCTCCCGCCGCGCCGCCGGTCACCCGGACGCCGAAGCCCCCGAAGCCGGCCAAGAAGCGCAAGGGCCTGCCCGGGTCGCTGAGCATCGCGGACGGTCCGCAGGCGGGGGTCGGCGCGTCGCTGGTCGACGAGCCGGTGATCATCGGTCGTGGTTCGGACTGCCAGATCCGGCTGGACGACGACTACTCCTCCACCCGGCACGCCCGGCTGTTCCTGTCCGAGGGCCAGTGGTGGGTCGAGGACCTCGGCTCCACCAACGGCACGTACCTGGACGGCCAGCGGGTGACCCGCCCGGTCCCGGCCGAGATCGGCGGTTCGATCCGGATCGGCCGGACGACGCTGAACATCGCGAAGTAGGCCTGCCCCGATGACCCTGTCGCTCGACTACGCAACCCTTTCCGACGTCGGACGGGTGCGCCGCAACAACGAGGACTCGGCGTACGCCGGTCCGCACCTGCTGCTGCTCGCCGACGGGATGGGCGGCGCGGCCGCCGGTGAGGTGGCCAGTGCCGCCGCGGTCCAGGTGATCCGCCGGCTGGACACCGCCGAGATCGGCGGCGAGGACATGATCGAGGCGCTGGCCGGCGCCGTGCACCGCGCGAACGAGCGGCTCTCCGAGCTGGTCGAGGAGGACCCCGAGCGCGAGGGCATGGGCTCGACGGTCACCGCGCTGATGTTCGACGGCAAGCAGCTCGGGCTGGCGCATCTCGGCGACTCCCGGGCGTACCGGCTGCGCGACGGGCAGCTGTACCAGCTGAGCCACGACCACACGTTCGTCCAGTCGCTGGTCGACGAGGGCCGGATCTCCCAGGAGGAGGCCTTCACGCACCCGCACCGGAACCTGATCCTCCGGGTGCTGGACGGCCGCCCGGACTCGGATCCGGACCTGCAGATCCTCGACGTCCAGGCCGGCGACCGGCTGATGCTGTGCAGCGACGGCCTGCCCGACTACGTCAGCGACGACGTGATCCTCGCCTCGATGTCGTCCGGTACGCCGGACTCGGTCGTGGTGGAGCTGATCACGCACGCGCTCGAGGCCGGGTCGAACGACAACGTCACCTGCGTGGTGGCCGACGTCGTCGAGACCGAGCCGGCCAGCGGGATCCAGCCGCAGCTGGTCGGCGCGGCGGCCGAGCTGGCCCAGGGCAGCACCGGTCGCGGTGAGCCGACGGTCGCGGTCGGCGTCGCCAGTGAGGGCGGCGGTGGCGGCGGTGGCGGTTCCACGGTCGACCCGGAAGAGCTGCGGTATGCGCCGCGCCCGCCGAAGCGGTTCCTGTGGCCGCGCCGGATCGCCGTCCTGGTGGTCGTCCTCGCGGTGATCGTCGGCGGCGCCTGGTTCGCGTACAGCTGGACCCAGAAGCAGTACTACGTCGGCTCCGACGGCGACTACGTGGCGATCTTCAAGGGCGTCGAGGCGGATCTGCCGGGGCTCTCGTTGTCGAAGGTGTACGAGAGGCAGTCGCTGCAGGTCGACAAGCTGCCGACGTACAGCCGTGAGCAGGTGGAGGGCAACATCCAGGCGGACAACCTGGCCGGCGCCCGGTCGATCGTGGCCCAGCTGGAGCAGACCGCTGCTCAGTGCGCCGCGAAGGCCAAGCAGACGCCGACCCCGAAGCCGACCGTGCCGCCGAAGCCGTCCACGACGGTGCCGGTCTCGAAACCGCCGTCCACCGTGCGGCCGACCGTACCGACGACCGCGAAGCCGACGACCACGCCGACGGCGACGCCGAGCACGCCGGTCGACACCGACGACTGCGACGGGGTCCGATGAGTATCGCGTCGACGTCCGTCATCCAGATCATCCCGCGCACCCGGCGCGGGGTGGAGCTGCTGCTGCTGGTGATCGCGGTCGGGGTCGCGGTCGCGGCGTACGTGAACGTCGGCATCACGGTCCAGAACTCGGTCCCGGCCAGCACCGGGTACTACGCCGCCGGTATCGGGCTGCTCGCACTGATCGCGCACGTCGCGCTCCGCTTCCGCGCGCCGTACGCCGACCCCGTGCTGCTGCCCTGCGCCGTTCTGCTGAACGGTCTCGGGGTCGCGATGATCCACCGGATCGACCTCGGCCTGGCGATCGTCGCGCAGGCGAAGGGACGGGTGCCGAAGGCGCCCGCCGCGCCGCAGCAGATCACCTGGACGGCGGTCGGCGTCGTGCTGTTCCTCGTGGTGATCCTGGTGGTCCGGGACCATCGCCGGCTGCAGGCGTTGACGTACACGGCCGGCCTCGCCGGTCTGGTGCTGCTGGTGATGCCGCTGATCCCGGGCCTCGGCGTCAACCTGAACGGTGCCCGGATCTGGATCCGGCTGGCCGGCATGTCGTTCCAGCCCGGTGAGTTCGCGAAGATCTGCCTGGTCGTGTTCTTCGCCGGCTATCTGGTGGTGAAACGCGACGTCCTGACGCTGGCCGGTCACCGCTTCCTCGGGCTGGACCTGCCGCGCGCCCGCGACCTCGGCCCGATCGGGATCGCCTGGGCGGTCAGCTTGGGCGTCCTGGTGTTCGAGAGCGACCTCGGCTCGTCGCTGCTGTTCTTCGGTCTGTTCCTGTTCCTGCTGTACGTCTCCACCGAGCGCGCCGGCTGGCTGATCATCGGTGGTCTGCTGTTCGCCGGCGGCGCGTACTTCGCGTATGTCACGTTCGGCCACGTGCACCGCCGGATCACCGACTGGCTCGACCCGTGGGCGATCGACGGCGGCCAGATCAAGCTCGGCCTGATGGGTCAGGCCTGGGGCGGCGTCCTCGGCCGCGGCCTCGGCCAGGGCCACCCGGAGGCCACGCTGTTCGCGCAGAGCGACATGATCATCTCGTCGTTCGCCGAGGAGCTCGGCCTCACCGGGCTGATCGCGATCCTGCTCGTCTACACGCTGATCATCGAGCGCGGCCTGCGGACCGCGCTCGGCTGCCGGGACATCTTCGGCAAGCTGGTCGCGACCGGTCTGGCGATGTCGTTCGCGCTGCAGGTGTTCGTGATCGTCGGCGGCGTGACCGCATTGATCCCGCTGACCGGTCTGACCACACCGTTCATGGCCCTCGGCGGTACGTCGCTGGTCGCGAACTGGGCGATCATCGCGCTGCTGCTGCGGATCAGTGACCAGGCCCGGCGGCCGCAGACCCCGGCCGCCCCAGTGTCCGACGAAACGATCGCGATGGCGGTGCAGAAGCAGTGAACTCGGCGATCCGACGACTGGCCGTGGCGGCGATCATCCTGATGCTCGCACTGATGGCGAACTCGACGTACCTGCAGGCGTTCCGGGCGGGCGAGATCAACGGCCGCAACGACAACAACCGGGTCCGGGACTCGCAGTTCTCGGTGAACCGCGGCCCGATCCTGATCGGCACCACCCCGATCGCCAAGAGCGACCCGTCGAACGACCAGTTCAAGTACCAGCGCAAGTACCCGTCCGGGCTCGTCTACGCGCCGGTGACCGGCTACTACTCGTACCTGTTCGGTCGCGGCGGTATCGAGCTGACGATGAACTCCGAGCTGAACGGCACCGACCCGTCGATGGCGTTCCGGCGGATCATCGACGTGATCAGCAACCGCCCGCAGCAGGGCGGCAGCGTGACCCTGACGTTGAACGCGGCGGCCCAGCAGGCGGCGTACGACGGTCTCGCCGGGAAGATCGGCGCCGTCGTCGCGATCGAGCCGAAGACCGGCAAGATCCTCGCGATGGCGACCCGCCCGTCGTACGACCCGAACCTGCTGGCCTCGCACGACACCACGAAGGTGTCCAACGCCTGGAAGAACCTGCTCGCGAACAAGACCCAGCCGCTGTCGAACCGTGCGGTCCAGGAGCTGTACCCGCCGGGGTCGACGTTCAAGCTGGTCACCGCGGCGGCCGCGCTGTCCAGCGGCAAGTACACGCCGGACAGCAAGGTGTCTTCGCCGGCGCAGCTGCCGCTCCCGCAGACGACCGTCCCGCTGGTGAACGAGGACGGCAAGAACTGCGGCGGCAGCGACAACGCGACCCTGACGATCGCGCTGCGCTACTCGTGCAACACCGCGTTCGGCACCGTCGGCATGGCGCTCGGCGCGGACGCGCTGAACCAGCAGGCGGCGAAGTTCGGCTTCGGCGCCCGGCCACTCACCGAGCTGCCGGGAGTGGCCACCAGCCAGTTCCCCGGCGACCCGAACGAGCCGCAGACCGCACAGTCCGCGATCGGCCAGTTCGACGTCCGAGCCACGCCGCTGCAGATGGCGATGGTCGCGGCCGGCATCGCGAACCAGGGCAACGTGATGAAGCCGTACCTGGTCGAGAACGTGAAGACCCCGGACCTGAAGACGGTCTCGGAGACCAAGCCGGAGTCGCTGCACCAGGCGGTCACCCCGCAGGTGGCGACCCAGTTGACCGACATGATGATCGACGTGGTCAACAACGGCACCGGTAAGCCGGGCCGGATCAGCGGCGTCCAGGTGGCCGGCAAGACCGGTACCGCGCAGACGTCGAAGGACCGCCCGCCGTTCGCCTGGTTCACCGCGTTCGCACCGGCGAAGGACCCGAAGGTCGCGGTGGCGGTACTGATCGAGGACGCGAACGTCCCCCGCACCGACGTGGCCGGCGGCACGCTGGCCGCTCCGATCGCCAAGAAGGTGATGGAGGCGGTGCTGGGCCAATGAGCACGATACGGAATGATGCGACCACAAGGCGTCTTTCCAACGGGGATCCAGGTGTGGCTCTCGCTACCGTGGGCAAGTTGAGTGTGTTTTTCCGGACAGGTTGGAAGGCTGGGTCATGACATCGCAGGCACGTCTCGTCGGCGGCCGGTACGAAGAAGGCGAGCCGCTCGGCCGCGGCGGTATGGCCGAGGTCCGCAAGGGCGTGGACAACCGGCTCGGCCGGAGCGTCGCCATCAAGCGGCTGCGGGTCGACCTGGCCAGTGACGCCACGTTCCAGGCGCGGTTCCGGCGGGAGGCCCAGTCGGCCGCCTCGCTGAACCACCCGACGATCGTCTCCGTCTACGACACCGGCGAGGAGCCGGATCCGAGCGGCTCCGGCGTCACGATCCCATACATCGTGATGGAGCTGGTCACCGGCAAGACGCTCCGCGACCTGATCCGCGAGGGCCGCAAGATCATGCCGGAGCGCGCCCTGGAGATCACCTCCGGCGTGCTCGAGGCGCTCGACTACAGCCACCGGGCCGGCATCGTGCACCGCGACATCAAGCCCGGGAACGTGATGCTGACCCCGCAGGGCCAGGTCAAGGTGATGGACTTCGGGATCGCCCGCGCGGTCGCCGACACGTCCTCCACGATGACCCAGACCGCGGCGGTCATCGGTACGGCGCAGTACCTGTCCCCGGAGCAGGCGCGCGGCGAGACCGTGGACGCCCGCTCCGACCTGTACTCGACCGGCTGCCTGCTGTACGAACTGCTCACCGGCCGGCCGCCGTTCGTCGGCGAGTCCCCGGTCTCGGTGGCGTACCAGCACGTCCGGGAGCAGCCGCTGCCGCCGTCCTCGTTCGACCCCGACATCCCGCCGGAGGTCGACGCCGTCGTCCTGAAGGCGCTGGCGAAGAACCGCGAGGAGCGGTACCAGAGCGCGTCCGAGATGCGCGCCGACATCCACCGGGTGCTGGCCGGTCAGCAGGTGACCGCGCCGATGGCCGCGGTCGCCGAGACCCGGCAGATGCAGCCGACCCAGCTGGCGCCGACGGCCGCCACCCAGCAGCTCCGGCAGACCGGCGGCAACGACCTGCTGCCGCCGGGCGGTGACGACCTGGAGGAAGGCGACGAGTCCCGCTCCCGGCGGAACCGCGGGCTCGCGTACTTCCTGCTCGGACTGGCGATCGTGGCGATCGCGATCGGCGCGTACGCGCTGTACTCGAAGTACGGCGGCAGCAACACCGGCAGCGGCGACCCGACGACGTCGAACACGCCGCCCGCGAAGGTCCAGGTGCCGGATCTGCAGAACAAGTCGGTGCCCGCGGCAACCCAGCTGCTGGCGGCGCAGGGCCTGAAGATCGGTTCCACCAGCTCGGAGAAGAGCGACTCGGTCGGCAAGGGCTTCATCATCCGCCAGACACCTCAGGCCGGCACCGAGGCGGACAAGGGGTCCGCGGTGACCGTGGTGGTGTCCGGCGGGAAGAACACCTACCCGGTGCCGGACGTGATCGGGATGTCCGAGTCGAAGGCGCGCAAGCAGCTCGAGTCCGCCAACGGCCAGTTCACCGTCAAGGACCAGGCGGTCGAGCAGGACAGCGACCAGAAGAAGGGCACGGTCATCGCGGTGAGCCCGGACCCGGGCGGTGAGTACCCGCCGGGGACGCAGTTCACCCTCACGGTCTCCACCGGTGTCGTGCAGGTCGACGTGCCGAGTGTCGTCACCCAGACGCAGGACGACGCCACCAACGCACTGAAGGCGCTCGGCTTCCGCGTCGGTTACAAGTTCGCCAACGACCCGAACGCCCCGGACCAGACCGTGGTGGACCAGAGCCCGAAGGGCGGCACCAAGGCGCCGAAGGGCGACCTGATCGTCCTGACGGTCAACAACCACCAGGATCAGCCGACGCCGCCACCGTCGACGCCGACCGACAATCCGAGTGGCGGGCCGAGCACGCCGGTCATCACGATCCCGGGTGGCTGACCGGTCCTGAACGCAGAGAACCCCCTCGAGGCACTTCGCCTCGAGGGGGTTCTTCGTTGCTACCGGGTCAGCTGACCACCGGCGCGAGGCCGGCGGAGTTGGCGACCGCGTCCGGGTCGCCGCAGATCGTCAGCCAGTTCGCGAGCATCCGGTGGCCACCCTCGGTGAGCACGGACTCCGGGTGGAACTGGACGCCCTCGACCGGGAAGTCGCGGTGCCGGGCCGCCATGATCACGCCGGCCTCGGTCCGCGCCGTCACCCGCAGCTCGTCCGGCACGCTGTCCTCGGTGATCGCGAGTGAGTGGTACCGGGTGGCGGTGAACGGCGACGGGATCCCGGCCAGCACGCCGGCGCCCTCGTGGAACACCTCGCTGGTCTTCCCGTGCAGCAGCTCGTCCGCGCGGCCGACGACGCCACCGTACGCGACGCCGATCGCCTGTAGGCCGAGGCAGACCCCGAAGATCGGCGTCTGGCGGCCGATCTGCTTGACGATCTCGATACAGGCACCGGCTTCTTCCGGCGTCCCCGGGCCGGGCGACAGCAGCACACCGTCGAACTCGGCGGCCTGTTCGGGAGTCACCTCGTCGTTGCGCAGCACGGTGGTGTCGGCCCGCAGTTGCTGCAGGTACTGCACCAGGTTGTAGACGAAGGAGTCGTAGTTGTCGACGACGAGGATCCGGGACATGCGCTCCATTGTGGCAGCTAGCGTCCGGTCACGCTGGGACTGGCCGACGGAGTGTGCGGGAAGCCCGGAACGGTCGCGGTCTGCAGGTCGAGAGTGCCTTCGTACGCCGGCATCTGCAGCGAGGACTCGCTCTTCACGTCGTACCCGAGCTGGAACTTCACGACGTAGTCCTGCAGGTTCTGGATGTACTGCGAGTTGTCGAGCGCCTTCTGCAACTTCCGCCGGTCGCCGATCGCGGAGATCGTGTACGGCGGCAGGTACGGGACGCCGTGCAGGACGACCGAGTTGCCGACACACTTCACCCCGGTCGTGGAGATGACCCGCTGGTTCTGGATCGTCATCGTCTCGGCGCCGCCGGACCACAGCGCGTTCACCACGGCCTGGATGTCCTGCTGGTGGATGACCAGCCAGTTCTCGTCGACGTCCGGGTTGTCCTTCACCACCTCGGGCGGCGCGTCCCGCAGCGTCACGGTCAGGCCGGGGCCGGTGACCGGCCGGGTGCCGACCTGCTCGGACAGGTCCTCGAACTGCTTGGCGAGCTTCGGGTCGATCGATCCCTGCTGGGCCTGCAACGCCTCGATGTCGTGGGTCAGCGCCGCGTGCTGTTTGACCAGGCTCGCACTGCGCCGGCTCTGTTCCTCCACGAGCCCCGCGAGCGTAGTGTTGCGGCTGGGTCGCAGGTCGGTACCCCGGGCGTTGGTGGCACTGGTCGCGAACAGCAGACCGGCGCACATCAGCGCCAGCGGCGCACCCGCGCGCCACAGTGAAATCCGCCTCAACCTACGCACCCGTGATCTCCATATTGCTCTCTGCACTACGCTAGCGCGGGACCGGACCGGAACAGGTCCCGCAGCGGTTAGCTTATGCGTCCTTACAAGGAGTTCAGACGTGCCCGAGTCGAGCAGTCGCAACAAGAAGAAGACCGAGAAGGTCAAGGCCGAGAAGACGCCGAAGAAGCCACGTACCCAGTCACGTGTCTGGGTGGCACCGCTGATGCTGGTGTGCTGGCTGCTCGGGCTCGCCTGGCTGGTCGTCTTCTACGTGGCCGGCCAGGACATCCCGGTGATGAAGGACCTCAACAACTGGAACCTGCTGATCGGCATGGGCCTGATCGCGGTCGGTTTCGTCGTCTCGACCCAGTGGGTCTGACCCCACACACTCTCGCACTCAAAGACCTCGACCGGGCCCACGGGCGTCCCGGTCGAGGTCTTTTCTGTTTCTACCTCCAAGTTATCCACACCCGTATCCCCAGGTGTGCACACGGATTTCGGTGAGTTATCCCCAGGTCGGGAGTTACTTCTCCACCGAATGTGTCCAAAACTGGGCCAAATCTGTGGATAACTCAGGTTTGAGCCGACCGGTTTCCACACCGTTCACCTAGGCCGTCCCCAGCTTCCACATCTACGTACAGATCTACGTAGACATATGCGGAGAGATCTGCGTATAGTTCTACGTAGGAGGAGAGCGATGCCCAACAAGACGATCTACGTGTCCGACGACGACCTGCCGCTCTACAAGCGCGCGCAGGAGCTCGCCGGCAACCTGTCCTCGGCGATCTCGATCGCCCTACGGAAGTACGTCGAGATGGAGGAAGGCCGGCTCGAGGGGTACGACGAGATCACCGTGCGGGTGGGCCGGGGCACCGGCCGCAAGCAGCGGTTCTCCGGCGTACTGCTCGCCGAGGGCGGCCGTTCCAGCAGCACCGGCTACGAGGCGTTCAAGGTCTACCGCACCCGGACCGGCAAGTTCGTCCTGCACGCGGATCGCCGTAACCAGTTCAAGCAAGGTGCCGACGACGAGCGGTACCTGACCGGCTGGCGCTCCTGGGTCGGCAACTGGAGCAGCGACCAGTCCTGGAGCATGGCGCAGGGCGAGGCGACGCTGTACGTCATGGACACCGTCGAGGAGCTCCGCGCGCTGATCCCCGAAGACCTCTACGAACTCGTCGAAGAGGCCGCCGACCAACCGGCCGTCGAGGACCTCGACATCTAACTGAACCGCACACACCGGACGCCCCCAGCCGAGCGCCCGGGCGATCAGGCACGCCCGAATCCACCCACTGAGCCAACGGGCCAGGTTCCCCCTGCCCGAAAAACACCCCAAGGACCACTCATGTCATCAGCGATCGACGTCCGCGGACTGCGCAAGTCCTACGGCGACAAACTCGTGCTCGACGGCATCGACCTGAACGTTGCCGAAGGCACCATCTTTTCCCTGCTCGGCCCGAACGGCGCCGGCAAGACCACCGTCGTCCGGATCCTGTCCACGCTGGCCGCGGCCGACGCCGGCGAGATCCGGGTAGCCGGCCACGACCTCACCCAGGACCCGGAGGCGGTCCGGGCCGCGATCGGCGTCACCGGACAGTTCTCCGCGGTCGACGGCCTGATGACCGGCCGGGAGAACCTGATCCTGATGGCCGACCTGTACCACCTCGGCAAGCAGGAGGCCCGGCAGCGGGCGGACGAACTGCTCGAGCAGTTCGACCTGGTCGACGCCGGCAAGAAGCTCGCGATGACGTACTCCGGCGGCATGAAGCGCCGGCTCGACCTGGCGATGACGCTGGTCGGCCGGCCGCGGATCATCTTCCTGGACGAGCCGACCACCGGCCTCGACCCGCGCAGCCGGCACAGCATGTGGACGATGATCCGCGAGCTGGTCGCCGGCGGCGTCACCGTGCTGCTGACCACGCAGTACCTCGAGGAGGCCGATCAGCTGGCCGACCGGATCGCCGTCCTCGACCACGGGCGGCTCGTCGCCCAAGGTACGGCGGAGGAGCTGAAGCGGCTCGCCCCGGGCGGGCACATCCGGCTGCGGTTCACGTCGCCCGAGGAGTTCACGCTCGCGGGCCAGGTGCTGCCGACCGCCGTACCGAACCACGAAGCACTGGTCCTGCAGGTGCCGAACGACGGCAGCGTACATGCGCTGCGCGACCTGCTGGCCCGGATCGACGACGCCTCGCTCGAGGTCGACGAACTCACCGTCCACACCCCTGACCTGGACGACGTCTTCTTCGCCGTCACCGGTCAGCCCACCGGGAAGGTCACAGCACAATGAGCTACGCACTCCAGGACACCTCGACGATGCTCCGCCGCACGCTGCGGCACGCCCAGCGGTACCCGGGTCTGTCCCTCGGCGCCCTCGGGATGCCGGTGATCATGATCCTGCTGTTCGGGCTGATCTTCGGCAACACGTTCGCGAACGGCCTCGGCGGCGGGGGCGGGCGCGGCGAGTACATCAACTTCCTGACCCCGGGCATCCTGCTGATGTCGATCGCGTCCGGGACGATGTCGCCCGCAGTCGCGGTCTGCATGGACATGACCGAGGGCATCGTCGCCCGGTTCCGGACGATGGCGATCTTCCGGCCGGCGGTCCTCACCGGGCATGTGCTCGGCAACGTGCTGGTGACGATCGTCAGTCTGGCGCTGGTGGTCGGGTTCGCGTTCCTGATCGGGTTTCGCCCGGATGCGTCGGTCGGCGGCTGGCTGCTCGCGGCCCTGCTGCTGATCGCGCTGACGATCGGCCTGACCTGGTTCGCGATCGCGCTCGGGCTGACCAGCAAGACGCCCGAGGGCGCGAGCAACGTCGTACTGCCGATCAGCCTGCTGCTGCCGTTCCTCAGCAACACGTTCATCCCGCTGGACGCGATGCCGAGCGGCATCCGCTGGTTCGCCCGGTACCAGCCGTTCACCCCGATCATCGACACCCTGCGGCACCTGCTGCTCGGGACGCCGATGGAGAGCGGCAACGGCTGGCTCGCCGCCGCGTGGTGCGTGGCGATCGCGATCGTCGGCTACTTCTGGGCCCAGAAGAACTACAACAAGGGGACCGTGGCCTAGCTCGGTGCGCCGAGCAGGTTCGCTCGAGTGCGGACGTGGGCCGGGACCAAGAGATCGCAGTCGGGGTTGTTCTCCGGTTCGCCGGCGACGACGTGGAGTGGGATGACGCCTGTCCAGTACGGCAGGTCGAGGTCCTCCTCGTCGTCGTTGGCGGCGCCGGACCGGGTCTTCACCGAGGCCTCGGTGAGCGAGAGGGCGAGGACGGAGGTCTTCGCGAGCTCCTTCCGGTTCGGTGGCCGGACCGCGAGCGAGCGGCCCGGGACCAGGTGGTCGACGATCCGGTTCAGCCCGTGCAGCTTCTCGTCCGGGTCGGTGACCAGCCGCGGTACGCCGAAGATCACCGCGGACCGGTAGTTCACCGAGTGGTGGAACGCCGACCGCGCCAGCACCAGCCCGTCCGCGTGCGTGACCGTGACGCAGACGGTCTGTTCCGGCGACGCGACCATGCTCCGCGCGGCGACCGATCCGTGCAGGTACAGCGTCCCGTCCGGCCCGCGTTCCAGGTCCACGCCGTACGCCGTCGGCAGCACGACCGGATCGCCGTCGACCACGACGCCCAGGTGGCAGAACATCCCGTCCAGGAGGACGTCGTACAGTGCCTGGCGATCCGTGGCGGCGCGTTCCTTCGAGCGGCGGAGAGCGGTCCGGGCGGTCGGCTGCAGTCTGGTCATACCTCCAGGGTGGGCGCGCAGTGGCCTGGCGGCACGGGCCATTCCGGAACGAATCAGCTAGTCCACTCGCGCAGCGGTACGGCGGCCGCGACGACGTGCCGGCGCCGGACCGGCAGCCCGAGCGTCGGGTTCGCCACACTCCACGCGGCGCCCTTGCAGATCGTCTCCTTGTAGACCGCGGCCACCCGTCCGGTGAGCGCTGCGTTGACCGCACGGTCGTCGCTGGTCACGTACTGGATCAGCCCGTCCTGGCGGCCCAGCGAGATGCACTGGTTGAAGTACGCCAGCGGTGCGTGCGGCATCCGGCCGCCGGTCAGCCGGGCCGCGATCGAGTCGGCGGCCTGCCACCCCATCGGCTGACCCGAGGCGCATGACATCCGCAGCGGCTTGTCCTTCGATCCCAGCGCGTACGCCGCGTCGCCGATCGCGTAGACGTCCGGGTGCGAGACGGACCGCATCGTCCGGTCGACCACGATCCGCCCGGTCTCCGAGACCTCCAGCGCGGTCGCCTGCACGATCGGACGGACGGCGAACCCGGCCGTCCACACGGTGACCGCGCTCGGGATCAGCGAGCTGCCGACCGCCACATGATCGGCCGCGACCTCGGTGACCCGGGCGTTCTCGTGCACGGTGATGCCGAGCCGATCGACGACCTTCCGGAGATGCCGGCGGCCCTTCGGCGACAACCAGTCCCCGAGCCCGCCGCCGACCATCAGCGCGACGTCGAGGTCGGGCCGCGACTCGGCCAGCTCGGTCACGAACTCGACGCCGGTGAGGCCACCGCCGACGACGGTCACCGGCTGACCGGCCGGCAGCGAGGCCAGCCGCTCACGCAGCCGGAGCGCGCCGGGCCGGCTGGCAATCTGGTAGGCGTGCTCGGTCGCCCCGGGTACGCCGTGTGCGTCCCACCTGCTGCCGAGCGCATAGACGAGCGTGTCGTACTCCAGCTCCTCGGACTCCAGCGCGACCGTCTTGCGTTCGACGTCCACCCCGGTGACCTTCGCGAGCTTGAGGTCGACGCCGGTGCCGGCGAACAGCTCGACGTACGAGCGGTGCTTCAGGTCGCGGCCGGTGGCGACCTCGTGCATCCGGACCCGCTCGACGAAGTCGGGTTCGGCGTTGACCAGCGTGATGCTGACCTCGTCGCGGTACAGCCGTGCGGCGAGGCGGCCGGCGGCGACGGCTCCGGAGTACCCGGCGCCGAGGACGACGATGCGGTGCTTCATATCCGTGCTCCTGTCTGCTGCGGTGTCGACCCTTGAACCGGGCAGCCCGCCGATTCATGACAGGAACGTGCTGTGAAGCAGCTCACAGGATGGTCAGCAGCGGCTCTCCGTGCTCGGCGGCGGCGAACAGCTCGGTCGCGCGGGCCAGCTTGTCCGGGTTCGCCTGGGTCCGGACCGAGGTGATGCCGTCGCCGGTCACCTGGACGCAGATCACGCCGATGACCTCGCCGTTGACCAGCACCACGAGCGCGGGCTCGCCGTTCGCGGGCCAGGTGTAGACCTCCGCCGCGCCGCCGACGTACAGCCGCTTCGCGTCGGTCGGCTTGAAGATGCCGCGCAGGTAGCGGGCGACCGCGAGCGCGCCCTCGACCGCGGTGGTCCGGGCCGGGACCTTGCCGCCGCCGTCGCCGACCGAGATCGCGTCGGCGGTCAGCAGCCGGACGATCGAGTCGGTCTGCCCACTGGTCGCGGCCAGGATGAACTCGTCGACGATCCGCCGCGCCGCTGCCTCGTCGACCTCGGCCCGGGCGCGACCGTCCGCGAGATGCCGCCGCGCGCGGCGGAACAGCTGCTGGCTGGCGGACTCGGTGAGCTCGAGGATCTCGGCGATCTCGCGGTGCGGGTAGTCGAACGCCTCGCGCAGGACGTAGACCGCCCGCTCGTTCGGCGTCAGCCGTTCCATCAGCGTGAGGACGGCGTACGACACCGACTCGCGCTGCTCGGCCGTGTCCGCCGGGCCGAGCATCGGGTCGCCGTCGAGCAGCGGCTCGGGCAGCCACTGGCCGACGTACGTCTCGCGCCGCGCGCGGGCCGAGGTCAGCTGGTTCAGGCAGAGGTTGGTGAGCACCTTCGTCAGCCACGCCTCGGGTACGTCGATCCGCCCGAGGTCCGTGGCCTGCCAGCGCAGGAACGTCTCCTGGACGGCGTCCTCAGCCTCGGAGGCCGAGCCGAGCAGGCGGTACGCGATGGCCTCGAGCCGCCGCCGGGACCGCTCGAACCGGGACACGTCCTCCGCCGTCATGGCCATGCTGGAATCCTAGTAGGCGTGCAGAGTTCACTGCCGCTGACGATCGACCGGACCTCCGGGGTGCCGTTGCACCTGCAGCTGGCCGAGCAGTTCCGCGCGGCCGTGCTGGACGGGCGGCTGCAGGCAGGACACCGGCTGCCGTCCACGCGGGATCTCGCGCGGGAGCTGTCGGTGTCGCGCTCGGTGACGCAGGCGGCGTACGACCAGTTGCATGCGGAAGGCTGGATCGAAGGCCGGACCGGCGCGGGCACCTTCGTCACGGACGTCGTCCCCTTGCAGCCCGCGGTACGACGCCGTGTCGCGCATCGGCACGACGCCGAGGCGGAGCTGCTGACGCTGCGCCCGGGCATCCCGTACATCGCGCCGACCCCTGACCCGGGCTGGCGGCGCGCCTGGCGTGGGGTCTCCACCCAGTCGCCCCCTCGTGGGTACGACGACGCCGCCGGGCTGCCCGCGCTCCGCGCCGCGCTCGCCGACCACGTCGCGCGCGTCCGCGGCATCGCCTGCGGTCCGGAGAACGTGCTGGTCACGAACGGGACCGTGCACGGTCTGCGCCTACTGCTCACGGTCACCCGGCAGCCCGGCGACCGGATCGCGATCGAGGACCCCGGCTACCTGAACGCGGTCGCCGCCGCCCGCGACCACCGGCTCGAGATCGTCGACGTCCCGGTGGACGAGGACGGCCTGCAGGTCGCCGCGCTGACCGATGACGCGGCCGCCGTATACGTGACGCCGTCCCACCAGTACCCGCTCGGCGGCCGGCTACCCGTTGCCCGACGCAACGAACTGGTGCGCTGGGCGCGGCGTACCGGCAGCCTGCTGATCGAGGACGACTACGACAGCGAGTTCCGGTACGACGTCGCGCCGCTGCCCGCGCTGGCCCAGCTGGACCTGGAGCGGGTCGTCCACCTCGGCACACTGTCGAAGACGCTCAGCCCGGCGCTCCGGCTCGGCTGGCTGGTCGCGTCCGAGGCGATGGTCGACCGGCTGGCCGCGTTCCGCGCGAACTCCGGCGACTGGCCGGCCTGGCCGATGCAGGCCGCCCTGCTCGCGATGCTGCGCGACGGCTACCTGGACCGTGCCGTCCGGCGCAGCCGCCGGCTGTACGCGGAACGGCGTACCCACACGTGTGAGGTGCTGGCGCCGTACGGGCAGGTGATCGGTCAGGACGCCGGGCTGCACATCACGCTGTTGCTCCCCGGCAGCACCGACGACCGCCGGATCGCAGCCGCCGCACGAGAGGCCGGCGTCGTGGTCGCACCACTGTCCGAGTACCGCCGCAGCATTCCCGGGCCACCAGGGCTGGTGATCGGTTATGCGACACCTTCGACGTCCGACCTCCACCGTGCGTTGACGATCCTGACCGACGTCCTCAGCCGCCCGTGAGCTGGTCGTAGTAGGCGACCGGCGCCCAGCGGAAGTTCACCGGGTCCGGGAAGGTGCCGTTGTCGACCTTGCCGAGCGGGTTGATCACGGTCGCCGTACCGTTGGCGTGACCAACGGCGTACAGGTTGCCGGTCTTGGTGTCCTTGTCGATGCCGAGCAGCAAGGTCCCGTAGTTGCCGCACTTCTCCGCGACCAGGGTCTCGAAGCTCTGCCAGCCGCTGGTCCGCACCGGCGTGACGATCGGCTTCAGCGGCGAGGTGATCGGGATCCGGATCGTGTAGAGCGCGCCGCTACGGGTGTTCGCGAGGAAGGTGTCGTACGTCGGCGTCTTCGCGATCAACGCCAGCGACTTCACCGCGCCGAACCCGGGGTACGAGCCCGTGCTGCGCCAGGTGTTGCCGCTGACCGTCCAGCGGAAGAGCGTGCCGTCGTTGCGCAGCCCGTACGCGATGTTGTGCTCGGGCTTGCCGTCCTCGAGGTGTGCGAGCTGTGCGACCTCGAGCGCGGTGAAGTTCGCCCACCCGCTACCGACCCGGACATGCTCGTCCATGCCCTCGTTGACGTTGTAGAACCGCCAGTACAAGGTGTCGCCTTGCACCACCCAGCCGTACGAGTCGGAACCCGCGACGCTCGGCTCGCTCCGGAACGTCGTACTGAGCCGGACCGTTCCCGCCTGGAAGACGTTGGGACTGCTGAACGTCTTGCCCGCTTTTGGAGGCGTTCCGGCACTCACCGGCGTAGCCGTCTGCGCGCCGGCCGCGGTCACCGACCCGGCGCTCATCGTGCAGACAGCGGTGACGGCCCGCGCCGCCTGCGCCGTACCCGCACTCACCGCGGCCGCGGCCAACGCCACCGCGCCGGCCAGCCCGACAATGCTGTGTCGCTTCACGATGCTCTCCTCTGGTCGCCGCTTCCAGAGAGCTTGATGCGGTCGGGCCCGCAAAGGTTACGGCTGCAAGGGATTCTCGGCGAGTGGCGGTTGCACCACCGGGGTGTCACCGTCCCAGGTCAGGCGGGACAGCCACATCGTGCGGCCCTTCGGATCGGTGCCGACCTGCGCCGGATCCCAGGCGTGGTAGACGAACCAGTCGCCGAGCACCATGTTGTGCCCCGGGCCGGCGGCGTCGGGGGAGCTGGACAGGATCGGGTCACCGGACTTCACGCACGGCCCGATCGGCGACTCGCACAGCGCGTGCCCGACGGCGTACGCCGCCTTGTCGAAGGCGTTGCCGGAGTAGAACAGGTGGAACTTGCCGTCCCGCTCGACCATGTACGGCGCCTCGACCAGCGTGCCCTCCCAGGGCAGGTCCTGCTTGATCATCCGGTGCACCGGACCGACGAGCGTGAGCCCGTCGTCGGACAGCTCGGACACGTAGATCCAGGTGTCGACGCCGATCGCGTTGCCGTCGTTCTTCCAGTACAGCCAGCGCCGGCCGGTCGAGTCCTGGAACGGCGACGCGTCGATCGAGCCGCCCTCGTCGGCCTGACTGATGAGCGGACTAGTCGATTTGTCGATATATGGACCTTCAGGTGAGGTCGCCACCGCGACGCCGACCGCCTGCCGGTCGGCGTCGACGTCGCGGGACGTGTAGTACATGACGTACCGGTCCGGGGCGTGGACCGCGACCTCCGGCGCCCACACCCGCCCCGGGACCGTCCAACCCGGCACCGACGGCAACGCGTCACCGACCGGCTGCCACGACACCAGGTCGCGGGAGCTCAGGGTCTGCACGTTGCCGAGCCGGCCATTGGTCGCGAACGCGTAGTACTCGTTGCCTACTGCAATGATCTGCGGGTCGGCGAAACCGCCGTCGTACACCGGGTTGGAGAACATTCACTTACTTTCGTAGAAGTTGAGGTAGTCGAACGTGGCGACCGGCGGCGGGTTCGCGCCGGTGAACTCGCCATGGGCGTAGATGCCGATCTTGGCCGCGGACGGCAGCACCCAGGACGCGCCCCAGGTCCAGTTCTTGCCGTCCACCGACGTCCCGGCGCGGTACACGTGCTCACCGGCGGCGTTCTTGTGGTACGCGAGCCGCATCCACAGCGTCGGCGCCGAGCGACCGATCGCGGCCGCGCCGTACGACGTGGCGCCGTCGGACGGACGGGCGACGAGCTCCCGGCCGTACTCCGTCTGCCGGGTCTTCCAGATCGCGACGTTGCCGAGCCGGGCGAAGTCGTCGTCGTTGATGTACGCGATCATCCCGGCCTGCTGGTAGTTGCGGACGTCGCCCTGCCCGGTGTCGAGGTGCAGCTTGGTCTCGGCGATCCAGCTGTCTCCGGCCGGCGTCTTGTGCAGCAGGAGTCCGGCGTTGTTCGACGAGCCGGTCATGTCGGCGTTCTCCAACGGCCACGACAACTTGCCGTCGGCAACGGTCGCCTTGTCGTCCTGCCGGACCCAGGACCAGTCCGATCCGAGCGGGCCGTTGAAGTCGTCACCGGCCAGCAGCTTCCCGGTCCGCGGCACCGCGACCATTTTCTTGACCGGCTTGGCGACGGACCGCACTGTCAGGTTGTCCACCTCGGCAGACCCCAACCACCGCACCGGCGCCGACTTCAGCTCCAACCCCGGCACATCCAACTGCGCCTCTCCGTACACATCTCCCAGGCCGGCGTCGTTCAGTCGCGCCGTCACGGTGGATCCGGAGACTTCTACGGACAGCTTGTTCCACTGGGTGCGGTCGAAGTCCGCCGGCAGGTTCACGCTCGACGTACGCCGGCCGACTGTGACCGTCAGCCGGTTGTTCGCAACGGTCGCCACCACGTGATTGCCCAGCACTGTGCTGAAGGAGCTGCCCAGCTTGGTGTCCGCTTCGACCCGGAGGGATCCGCCCGGGGCGGACTGGTGGGTCTGGGCGGCGCCGTTGATGGTGGCAGTGGGGCCGCCGAGCGAGTCGCCCTGCTGGCGGGTCGCGCCTTGCAGGCCGGCGGCCGGATCGGTGGAGTCGATGCCGAGCTCGGAGCCGGTGGCCGGGGCGGCGACCGGGTTCTCCGACGGGCCGGCGCCGGCGTTCGTGCGCGGCCAGCCGTCGATCCAGTCGATGTTGTCGATCAGCATCGGCCGCCGGTTGATCCCGAACGGCGTGGTCAGCCAGGACTGGTTGCGGTCGATCGCGTGGTAGACGATGTGGTCCTGCCCGGCCGCGTCGGTGATGAACGCGTGGTGCCCGGGACCGATCCAGCGGTTGCCGTTCTGGGTGATCACGGTCGTGCCGCCGACCCGGGAGTCGGTCAGCGCCGCACCGTCCGCGTCGACGAACGGCCCGCGCGGGGAACGCGAGCGGCCGGCGAAGACGGAGTACCCGGTGGTGGGTCCGGCGCAGCAGTTCATCGACGAGCCCATGAAGTAGTACCAGCCGTCGCGGTAGACGACGTACGAGCCCTCGTAGCGGTCGCCGATCGTCACCTGCGTGGGCGTGCCGACCGCGTGCATGCCGTCGGGGCTGAGTTCGGTGACGGAGATGCCGCCGTAGAAGCCGCCGTAGTACAGGTACCGCTTGCCGTCCGCGGCGGTCAGCATCGCCGGGTCGATGGTGCCGAGGTAGCCGCCGTTCCCGTCCGGGCGCGGTGCGACGACCGGTCCGCCGGTCGCGGTCCACGGGCCGGCCGGGGTCGGCGCGGTCGCGACACCGATGGCCGGGTCGCCCCCGGGGTTGGCGAGCGTGTCGGTGACCGTGAAGTACATGACGTAGTGGCCGTCGAAGTACCGGATGTCAGGGGCCCAGAAGAACGAGCCGGGCGCGGCCCAGGACGGTTTCGTCTGGTCGTTGAAGACCGTGCCGAGGTACTCCCAGGAGCTGAAGTCCTTGGTCCGGGCCATGTGCATCAGGCCGAACGGGCCGTTCGCCACCAGCGGGTCGGAGGTGGCGTACGCGTACCAGTAGCCGTCCCGGCCCTGGATGATCGACGGGTCGGCGAACGTGTCGGCGAAGCTGGAGGTGACCGGGTTCGTGGTGGTCACCACCGGTGCGGCGGTCGCGGCCGACGTACCGGCTGCGATCGCGGCCACAGTCAGGGCTGCGGCGAGTAGTCGTCTCGGAGGCACGGGCGGGTCCTCTCTCGAAATCAACTGCTGAGCAGGATCACGTGCCACGATGCGGGCGGCAGCGTGGCACGGCAGACACCGTCGACAACGGCGGTGGTGTCGACGGCCCGGGGCTGGACCCGGTCCGGATCGTCCGCCGTGTTCACGGCGGTTCGGTCCTCGTCGTAGAGGGCGAGGTGCCGGACAACTTGCCCGGACACCGGGACTTCCAGGTCGATCTTGTCGGTCTCGCTCCGGTTCACCACGAAGATCGCGGTCTCCCCGGTGGTCTCGTCGTACGTCGCGGTGCTCCAGAGCGCCGGGATCCGCCCGAACGCGGCGGTGTCGACGTCCGGCCCGCCGGTGATCGCGGTCTGCAGGACGGTCGGTCCGGCGTACTGCGCGGTCAGCGCGAACGGGTAGAAGATGGTCTGCCGCCACGCGCGGCCGCCCGGCTCGGTGCGGATCGGGCCGATCACGTTGACCAGTTGCGCGAGGCAAGCGATCTTCACCCGGTCGGCGTGCCGGAGCAGCGTGATCAGCAGGCTGCCGACCACCACCGCGTCGTCGACCGTGTAGGTGTCCTCGATCAGCGGACCCGCCTCGCGGATGTCCAGGCCGAGCTCGCCGGGGAACTCCTGCTGCCGCCAGACGTTCCACTCGTCGAACGAGAGCGTCAGCTCCTTCTCACTGCGTTTCAGCGCCTTGACGTGGTCGGCGGTCGCGATCACCGAGGAGATCATCCGGTCCATCTCCTCGGCGCACCCGAGGAAGCTGGTCTGGTCGCGGTCCTTCGGTTCGTAGTACGCGTGCAGGCTGATGTGGTCGACCAGGTCGTAGCTGCGCTCCAGGACGACGCGCTCCCACTCGCCGAACGTCGGCATCCCGGCGTTGCTCGATCCGCAGGCGACCAGCTCGAGCCCGGGGTCGACCCGGCGCATCGCGTTCGCGGTCTCCTCGGCGAGCCGGGCGTACTCCTCGGCGGTCTTGTGGCCGATCTGCCACGGGCCGTCCATCTCGTTGCCCAGGCACCAGATCCGGATGTCGTGCGGCTCCGGGCTGCCGTTCGCGATCCGCCGGTCGGACAGGGCGGTGCCGGCCGGGAGGTTGCAGTACTCGAGCAGGTTGACGGCGTCCCGGATGCCACGGGTACCGAGGTTCACGGCCCAGATCGGCTGCACCTCGGCCTTCCGCGCCCAGGCGACGAACTCGTCGGTGCCGAACTGGTTCGACTCCAGCGACCGCCAGGCCAGGTCGAGGCGCCGCGGCCGGTGCTGCTTCGGGCCGACGCCGTCCTCCCAGCGGTAGTTCGAGACGAAGTTGCCGCCCGGGTACCGGACCGCGGTGACGCCGAGCTCGCGGACCAGCGCGAGCACGTCCTGCCGGAAGCCGTCCGCGTCCGCGCTCGGATGCCCGGGCTCGTAGATGCCGGTGTAGACGCAACGGCCCATGTGCTCGACGAATGAGCCGAACAACCGCCGATCGAGCGCACCGACCACGAACGCCGGGTCCACCACAAGCCGGGCCACAGGGCCTCCCCAGGATCGTTTACAACGTTTACCGTGGATGTCTACAACGATTGACAATCGGTGTAAAGAGTTCGGCGGTGGCACACTCAGGCGACAGGCCGGTGACAGGAGGTTCGGATGGCGACCAGGCTCAGTGACGTGGCCGCGCGGGCCGGCGTCTCGGTGAAGACCGTCTCGAACGTGATCAACGACTACCCGCACATCACCGCGCAGACGCGGGCGAAGGTCGAGGCCGCGATCGCCGCGCTCGACTACACGCCGAACGTCAGCGCCCGCTCGCTGCGTAAGGGCCGCTCGGACTTCATCGCGCTGGCGCTCCCGGAGATGGGATCGCCGTACTTCGCCGAGCTCGGCGCCGAGATCAGCCGGGCCGCGAAGCGCCGCGGGATCACCGTGCTGATCGACCAGACCGAGGGCGAGGCCGCGGCCGAACGGTTCGTGCTGGACGGGATGCGCGGGCAGCTCATCGACGGGATCATCTTCTCGCCACTCGCGACCGCCCCGGCCAAACTCACCTCGGTCGCGATCGGGAAGCCGCTGGTGCTGCTCGGCGAACGGCCCGCCGGCGGCCAGTTCGACCGCGTCGCCGTCGACTCGGTGCAGGCGTCGTACGACGCGACCACGCACCTGATCTCGCTCGGCCGGACCCGGATCGCGGCCATCGGTGTCGGCGGGACCAGCACCGGCGCGGTCCGGCGGAAGGGGTACCGGAAGGCGCTCAAGGAGGCGGGGCTGCCACACGATCCCGCGCTCGAGCTCGCCGGGTCCGGGTACCACCGCGCGGACGGCGCGGCGGCGATGCGGGAGCTGCTGGCATTGCCGAAACCGCCGGACGCGGTGTTCTGCTTCAACGACCTGATGGCGCTCGGCGCGCTGCGGACCCTGGCCGACGCCGGGCTCAGCGTGCCCGGAGACGTCGCCGTGGCCGGGTTCGACGACATCGAGGACGGCCGGTTCCACTCGCCGTCGCTGACCACGGTCTCGCCGGACAAGGAGTGGCTGGCCGACAACGCGGTCGCCCTCCTCCTCGACCGGATCACCGGCAATGACAGCTCCGCGCACCGCGACCTGACCGTCCCGTACTCCCTGGAGATCCGCGAATCGACAGGCGGTTAACGCTCCGGGAAGCCGGCCAGCTGCTTGGCGAGGGTGTGCTGGGTTTTCTGGGGGGCTAGGCGGAGTACGGCGTTGCGGAGCGGGCGGATGGGGCGTGGGAGGTTGGCCAGCCGGGTCAGGCGGTGGGCCAGGTTGATGACGCGGATCGCCTCCGCGCGGCTGTTCGTGGCGTAGGTGTCGAGGCCCGACTCGTCGCCGGCCAGGGCGCGGTCGAGCGCGTCGGCGAGCGCGACCGCGTCCCGCAGGCCGAGGTTCATACCCTGACCGCCGGCCGGGCTGTGCGTGTGGGCCGCGTCGCCAGCCAGCAGGACGCGACCGGCCCGGTACTCGTCCGCGACCCGCTCGTGGATCCGGAACCGCGAACCCCAGACCACCTCGGTGACCTTGGGATGCGTCTTGCGCGGGCCACGGTCGGCCAGCAACTGCTCGGCGAACGCGATATCGGGGTGCTCCGGCGCGTCGTGCACCTCGGCGACCAGGCGGAAGCTCCCGTCCGGCAGCGGCGCCACCACGAGCATCCCGGCGGCCGCGAAGTACAGCCCGACCTCGTCGGTCGGCAGGCCGCCGGCGACCCGGACGTCGACGAGGCTCAGCGACAGCTCCAGCGTGTTGCCGGGCATCCGCAGCCCGGCCAGCTCCCGGACGGTGCTGTGCATGCCGTCGGCGGCCACGACGTACTGCGCGTGGATCACGTCGCCGTTGTTTAGCGTGACGTCGACGCCGTCGGCGCTCTGGGTCAGGCCGGTCGCGGCGTACGGGCGGAGGACCGAGCCGCCGAGCTCCTGCAGGCGTTCGAGCAGCACCTGCTCGGTGACGGGCTGCGGGATCATCGTGACGAACGGGTACGCGGTCGGCAGGTCCGCGAAGCCGACCGGGATCAGCGCCCGGTCGCCGGACCGGACCGCGAAGTCCTGCAGCTCCAGGCCGAGGTCGATCAGCCGCTTCGTCACGCCGAGCTGCTCCAGAACCTCCAGCGTCCGCGGGTGGATCACGCAGGCGCGCGAGGTGTTCGTGCCCTCGGCCTGCCGGTCGACCACCACCACGTCATGCCCGTGCAGCCGCAGCCCGACACCTACCGCAAGCCCGACCGGCCCGGCACCTACCACCACAACCTCTGCGTTCATGATCTTCTCCTTGCCAACGCTTGTTGACTTTTACGCTAGGACCGCGAGTAGAGAAAGTCAACAAGTGTTGGCATATGCTGTGGGTATGGCGGAGAAGAAGTCCGACCGGACCCGGGCGGCGATCCTCGCGGCGGCGCGGGAGCGGTTCGGGGCGGACGGGTACGAGCGCGCGACGATCCGGGCGATCGCGGCGGACGCGGCGATCGACCCGGCGATGGTGATGCGGTACTACGGCAGCAAGGAGAAGCTGTTCGCGGCGGCGGCCGAGTTCGACGTCCGGCTGCCGGAACTGCACGACGTACCGAAGGAGCGGCTCGGGGAGGTGCTCGTCCGGCATCTGGTGGAGCGCTGGGAGGAGGACGACACGCTGCGGGTGCTGCTCCGGACCGCGGTGACGAACGAGTCGGCGGCCGAGCGGATGCGGCAGGTGTTCATCGGGCAACTGACGCCGACGTTCCAGCGCGCCGCGATCGACCGGCCCGCCGTACGGGCCGGGCTGATCGCGACCCAGGCGCTCGGCTTCGCGCTGTGCCGCTACATCCTCGAGCTGCGCCCGGTGGTCGAGTTGACGACCGACGAGGCGGTCGCCTGGCTCGGCCCGACCGTGACCCGCTACTTGACCGAGCCCTCACCCAGCCAGGCGTGAACGGCGGGCAGTGTCTCGGCCAAGGTCGGGAGATCTGGGTGCCACTTCAGCTCCCACTCGAGTGAGAGCGGGTAGTCGGTGCCGTCGAGCGCGGCCAGCAGGTCCTTGATCGGGAAGTCGCCCGCGTCGATCGCGACCGGGCGGTAGTCCTGCCGCGAGTCGGCCTGCTTGAACTGGACGAGCTCCAGCCACGGCCGCAGCAACGCATACGACTCGGCCAAGGTCTCGCCGTGCGACCAGGTGTGCGAGCTGTCCCAGAGCGCCCGCACCTTGTGGCCGGGCGCGTCGGTGTCGAGCAGCGCGCAGAACGCCGCGACCTGCCGGCCGGTCGAGTGCGTGGGTCTCGAGCAGGATCGGTACGTCGCGCGGCGCGGACGTCACCCGGTCCAGCGCGCGGATCTCGCCCGCGCTCGGGCCTTCCGGCGTACCGGCGTCGGTGTCGTCACCCGGGAAGACCCGGACGCCGAGCGCACCGAGATCGGCCGCGAGCTCCAGGTGCGCCTCGAGCGGCTGCTCCTCGACCGCGCACAGCCGCACGTAGCTGCTGATCGCGAGGATCTCCAGGCCGGCGTCCTCGATCCGGCCGCGCAACTCCCGCCGCTGGGCCGGCGACAGGCCGGTGTTGGTGAACTCGTCCGGCGCCGCGCGCAGCTCCAGACCGGTGAAGTTGTTGCCCTGGGCAAGTGCCAGGACGTCGTCGAGTGCTGCTCCGGGACAACCGAGGGTGGCGAAACCTAAACGCATACGCTCTATCTGATCAGACCCAGCGGCCACGGCGCGGTTGGGTCCGCGGGCCGTTCGGCTGCTCGGGTTCGGTCGGCTGCTGCTCGTACGGGTACTGCTGCTGGTACTCGGTGTGCTCCTGGTACTGCGCGCCGTACGACTCGGTCGAACCGTTCTCGTACGCGTACCCGTCGGAGTTGTACGCCGACGAGTAGTCCGACGTGTACGACGACGAGCCGTAGTCCGTGTAGTCGTTGCTCGCCGGGTACGACGGCTCCGGACCGTACGACGGGACCGGCGGGAGCGGCTTCGACGGGGTCAGGAAGTCGTCCTGCGCGTCGTGGCTCGGCGCCGGCGCGGGCTCGTAGTACCCGGAGGACGCCGACACGTGCGACGACGGCTGCGAGTGCTCGGACTGCCCGTACACCGTGTGGTCCTGGTACGACGACTGCGTGGTGTGCCCGGAGTGCGCGGCGTGCGTCGTCGTGTGGTTCCCGACGGCCGGCTGGATCGCCGAGGGGCTGTCGACCGCGACCCGAGCGGCCCGTCGACCAGCGCGCGCAACGGGTGCGGGCTCCGGCTCGGGTGCGGTCTGCGCCTCCGCGGGGGAGGACGTCGAGGTGAGGTCCTGCTCGTACGAGTACGGCTCGGAGTAGCGGGCCGCCCAGTGCTCCTCGTGCGCGGGCTGCTGCTGCGGCGCCGGCTGGTACGAGTACGGGTCGGGCTGGACGACGGTCAGCGGCGGCGTCTCCTCCCGCCAGCTGCTCGCGGAACCGAGCGTGTCCTGGGTGATCGTGTTGCGGTACTCCTCCCAGGTCGGCTCGGCGGCGGCGTACCGCGTCTCCGCGGCCGGCTGCTCGTCCTGCCAGTCCTGGATCGGGCTGAACTGCTCGGTCGCCGGTCCGGCGTCCGCGCCCTGCCAGCTCTCCGCGGCCGGGGCGAACGGGCTCCACTTCGGCGCTTCCTCAGGCTGCTGCTGCGGCGCCTGCGGCTGCTGCGGGGCGAACGGGCTCGCGACCGGCGCTTCCGGAGCAGGCGCCTGCGGGGCGAACGGGTTGTTCGACTGCATCTGCGGCTGCGGGGCGCCGGCCATCTGCAGCTGCGGCTCGCGGACCAGGCCGAGCGACGGCGCGATCGGCTCCGAGATCACCGGCTGCTCGTCGGTGTCGTCGTTCGCGTACGACGGGACCTGGGTCACCTCGTACGTCGGGACCGCGCTCAGCTTCGGGCCCTGGTCCCACCACGGCACCCACTTGCGGGTGGTCTGCATGTGGTTGATCTTGCGGATGATCATCGTCGCGGCCACCGCGGAGATCGCGGTCAGCACCAGCGACGCCGTACCGGCCATCGCGATGCCGCGCAGCGAGCCGACGGTGGCTTCCATCCACATCAGGAACCGGCGGACCACGACGTCGAACGCAAGCGCGCCGATCCAGGCCACCCACCAGATCGACGTCAGCGGGGGAGTCCTGAACCGGCGCAGGTCGTCGGCGTACACGGGGGTCTTCGGATCGCTGGCGATCCAGACGTCGTCGACGATTTGTTTCGGATACCAGAGGTTCGGTCCGGGGACGAACCAGCTGGCCAGTACCCAGCCGTGGCTGCGGCGATGGTCGGCCTGCGAGAAGACCTCGGAGTTGACCCGGACCCGCCACAACCAGATGACGAAGACGACGGCCGCGGCCACCGAGACGATGACGTTCGGAACGGCGGTCACCTTGGCGATCGCGTCCGCGCGGTTGAGGTCCGCGTCGTCGACGTTCGGCATCCCGCCGAGATAGCGGTGCACTACCGAGTACGTGTTCCAGTCGGACCAAGTGGACAGGAGATGCGTCACGGTGGACGCCCCCAGCAGGCCGATGGCGATCTTGCCGACCGTCCCGATCTGCTGGAACTCCTCAGCCGCGTGCGGCTGCCACTGTTCCTCGTCCTCGACAGGGGTCATCAATGCCTGCGGGTGGCTCACGTCTCGCGTCCCTCGCGTTGCTGGAACTCCGTCGTCTGTCCGGCGCTTCGGCCCGGCCCTGCCCCCGCGTGACCGAGCCACATTGATACCACGAAGTAGGTAGGCCAGGGCAGTCGGCCCCAACGCAGAGGGTGTCGACTTAACGTGTTCTTTTCGTACGCCCATCACCAGTGGTAACGAGGCAGCGAGCAGGGCGTGACGGTTTGGTTTACCGCGCAGGTGGTTGGAAGCCGTTCTGAGGTGTTCCGAGCGCCCACCACGGCACCCACGGACGCATGCTCTGGAGCTCGTCGATGCGCTGGATCAGGATCACCGCGAACACCGCGGCGCCGGTGGTGAACAGCGCCGAGACGGAGGAAAGTATGACGTTCGTCCGCAGATCTCCCAGCTGCGACGCGCCGGACAGTACCCCTCTTTGCACGATGTTTCCGGTGACCAGCCCGGTCACCCAGGTCAGCCACCACGCCCAGACCAGACGGGTACCTGGGAGGTCCTTGAGTTCCGCGGTGAACGGATCGGTCCGCGGGTCGCTGGCCGCGACGATGTCGTCGACCACCTGCTTCGGATACCAGAGGTTCACCACCGGGACGAGCCAGCAGCCGAGCACCCAGCCGCGGGTGTACCGGTGCTGGCCGCGGCAGAACATCTCCGCGTTCCAGCGGACCCGCCACAGCCAGACGATGAACACCGCCGCGGCCGCGAACAGCGCCAGCGCGGCGACGATGCCGAGCGAGCCGGACACCAGGTTCGCCTCGGACCAGCGGTCGGCGTTGTCGCCGTACGTCCGGCGGGTCCGGTACAGGTTGAAGTCCGACCAGGCCGTCGACCAGCTGGTCACGGTGACCAGGCCGATCAGTACGGACGCACCGATGCCCATCGCCCGCTCGGAACTGAACCAGCGGTCCAAGGGCGGTACCTGTGCGGGCCGGCTCGGCATGGTTCAGGCATAGCACAACACGGCGTGACCGGGCGAGAACATCAGGTTGCGGCCACTCCGTGGCGCTTTTCTGCCAGAAAGTGTCGGCGCTCGCGGGGAGGATGGTCGTATGCACTGGTCTGTGGTCGACTCACCGATCGGCGACCTCACACTCGCGGTCGACGAGACCGGGCTCTGCCGGCTGCACTTCGGCGGCACCGACCGGGCGCAGTCCGCCGATCCGCTGCTGACCGAGGCCGCCGAGCAACTCAAGGCGTACTTCGCCGGCGAGCTCCAGCAGTTCACGCTGCCGCTGTCGGTCCGCGGCGGCTCCGACTTCGAGCGCGCGGTCTGGAAACAACTCACCCGGATCCCGTACGGCGAGATGCAGACGTACGGCGACGTCGCGAAGATCGTCGGCGACCTCGGTGCCGCCCGCGCGGTCGGGACCGCGTGCAACCGGAACCCGATCGCGATCGTGGTGCCCTGCCACCGGGTGGTCGGCGCCGGCGGCAAGATGGTCGGCTTCGGCGGCGGTATCCCCACCAAGCGGCACCTGCTCGAACTCGAGGCGCGGGTCGCCTTCGAGAGCATGTGGTCCTGAGACGCTCTCCAAGACCTGACGAAGATCTGACACTCGACAGGGCGTTATCGGGGCGCGCCGGTCGGTGATGGGCACTAACGTTTGAAGCGAGCGATTCAGGATCCTCCAACCTGCCGTGGAAGACACATAAATGAACAAAGCCCGCACCACTGACCACCTGCACCCGGACCTCAGCGCACTGATGAACAAGAGTGCCGAGGAATGGTCGGCCCCCGAGATCCAGGACACCGCCCGCGCGGCGCTCCGGATGCACGCCCCCGACCGGGAGCCGATGACCTGGACCAGGCGGTTCAAGATCGTCCCCTGGCTGCACCGCAACGACGCGGTCTGCATGAGCTGCGGAGGCTCCTACCCGTGCATCACGCACCGGTATGCCACCCAGTTGCTGTCCGCCGGCCGCTACACGATGACCAAGGCCGACGACCCGGAGCAGCAGGCCGACTGAGAGCGTCGTACGCGCAAGGCGACGCCCGGACGGACGAAGGTCCCGGACCCCCCGTGGGGGCTCGGGACCTTCGCCGTTGCGGTGGTGATCAGGAGTCGCTGGGCCGGGACTCGCTCGAACCCGTCGACTTCCTGGTGGTGGTCTTCTTCGCGGCGCCGTTGGACGCGGCCTTCACCTCGTCCTTGGCCTCCTCCGGCTTGGTCTCCGCCTTCGGGGCGTCCGCCTTCGGCGCCTCGGCCTTCGGGGCCTCCGGCGCGGCGTCGCTCTTGCCGTTCGCCGCGGTGGTGGTGCCGTTCGCGGCGGTGCCGGTCGACGTGGTCCCGTTCGCCGCGGTGGCGTCGGCCGGGCGGGTCGACGTACCGGCCGGGGCGGAGCTGTAGTCGCGGCCGCTGGTCGGGGTCGACTGCCAGGCCGGCTCCGGCGGGGTCAGCAGCTTCTTCACCGCTGCCGCCGCCAGCGCGCCGAGGCCCAGGAACAGCGCCACGTTGCGGAGCTTGTGGCTCTTCTTCTTCGGTACGTCGAGCTCGCCCTTGAGCGCGGCCTTGGTGGCCTTGCCCCGGCGGCTGGTCTCCTCGACGACCGGCTCGGCGGCGGCTGCCAGGGTGGCCAGCGCGGCCGTCACCTTCGGCAGGACGTCGTCGTTCAGCCGCTCGCGGGCCTTCCCGGCCGCGTGCTCGGTGGCCGGACCGACCTTGGCGAGTGCGTCGTCGAGCACCGGACCGGCCTTCTCCACCGCCTGGTGGGCCAGGTGTGCGCCCCGCTCGACAGCCTTCTCGGCATACGGCGACACCTTCTCCCGTGCGGTGCCAACGGCCGGCGCGAGGTGCTCACGGACCTGGCCGACGGCCGGTCCGAGCTTCTCGGTCGCCGACTCGGCGAGCGGCCGGACGCGGTCCTTGGCGGCCTCGACCCGGTCCTTGGACTTCCTCAAACCCACGGTTCCCTCCTCGGTGCCGCCCGCCCCGCGGACGGCTCTCCCGCCCATCGGCGACATGGGCTTCTTTCTGATGACAACTCTGGACAAATCCGGCTGCATCTGCATCGTACGACGTCACGAGCCGATAACCCTGTGCCCCCACCACCCAATCCCACACGTTCTTTGAGTGGCATGACAGGATCGAGGGCGTAAGCAGTGGTAACCCGACTAGGAGTGACTCCCGTGGCCGAAGAGCTGTACGCAACCCTGCAGACGAACAAGGGCGACGTCGTCATCAGGTTGTTCCCCAACCACGCGCCGAAGACGGTGAGCAACTTCGTCGGCCTCGCCGAGGGCACCAAGGAGTGGACCGACCCGGAAACGGGCCAGCAGGTCACCAAGCCGTTCTACGACGGCCTGGGCTTCCACCGGGTGATCGACGGCTTCATGATCCAGGGCGGCTGCCCGCTCGGTACCGGCACCGGCACGCCGGGGTACCAGTTCGACGACGAGATCCACCCGGAGCTCCAGTTCGACCGGCCGTACCTGCTCGCGATGGCGAACGCCGGCATCCAGTTCGGGCACGGCACCAACGGTTCGCAGTTCTTCGTGACCGTGGTCCCAACCCCGCACCTGAACCGCAAGCACACGATCTTCGGTGAGGTCGCCGACGACGACTCGAAGAAGGTCGTGGACGCGATCGCGACCGCGAAGACCGCTCCGGGCGACCGTCCGATCGACCCGATCGTGATCAACAAGGTCGTCGTCGAGCGCAAGAACGCCTGACACAGCTTCAGCGTGGGGCCGGGAAGTTCCCGGCCCCAGGCTCCCAGAGAGGGAAGCACCCGCGTGACCGAGACCGTCTGCTACCGGCACCCGGATCGGCCCGCCGGGGTGCGCTGCCAGCGCTGCGACCGGCCGATCTGCCCGGCGTGCATGAACAGCGCCGCCGTCGGCTTCCAGTGCCCGAGCTGTTTCAACCAGGGTGTCCGCTCGGTGCCCCGTACCCGTACGTCGCTGGGCGGTCTGCAGCGCGGCGGCAGCCAGCAGGTCGTGACGTTTACGATGCTGGCGCTGAACGTCCTGGTCTTCCTCGCCGTCCGGTTCGGCAGCCCGCAGATCCTCAGCGATTTCGTGATGGTGCCCGCGCTCGCCGAGAGCCAGCCGTGGCGGCTGATCACCTCTGCCTTCACGCACGTCCAGATCTTCCACATCTTCTCGAACCTGTTCATGCTCTGGCAGCTCGGCCCGATGCTGGAAGGCATGCTCGGCCGGCTCCGGTTCACGATCCTGTACCTGCTGTCCGCGCTCGGCGGTAGCGTCGCGGTCTGGCTGCTGTCCGCCCCCAACGGCGCCACCCTCGGCGCGTCCGGCGCGGTCCTCGGCCTGGTCGGCGCCCTGCTGGTGATCCACCGTGCCCGCGGCTTGGACATCACCTGGATCATCATGTACGTCGCGGTCACCGCGTTCCTGTCGTTCGCGATCGCGAACGTCTCCTGGGAAGGCCACCTCGGCGGCTTCGTCGTCGGCGCCGCGACCGCGTGGGTCTTCCTGCGGCTCTCGAAGCACAAACGCCGCAACAATCAAGCGGCATAGGCCACAACTTCCGCTCAGTTGGATCAAATCAGGTGACAACCGGGCGGAAGTGCTCGTCTAATCAGGTGACGTCCCGACGGGGGACCAGCTTGGTAAGGACATCCACATGAGCCCACGCGCAGTGGACAAACGCGCCCGCCCCGGCAACGAACATCAGGTCGTACGACCCGCGGCACCGGAGGCCCCGAGCGCGGTCACCGCACTCCAGGCGGCCGACCACACCACGAACCGGATCTCGCAGCGCAAGCAGCCGACGAAGGCGGCCTCCTGACTCAGCGCAGCAACAGGCAGCTGTCGCCGAACTCGTGCCAGAGGTACTGGTTCCGGAGCGCAGCGTCGTAGACGTGCTGCACCTGATCCCGGCCGACGACTGACTCGAGCAGCAGCAGGTGCGAGGCCTCGGGCGCGTGCCAGCCGGTGATCAGGCCGTCGACGACCTCAGGCTGGTTGTCCGGGCCGAGTACGAGGTCTGTCCAGCCGCGGGACGGGACGACCGTTCCGCCGACGGCGGCCGACTCGATCGCCCGTACGCCGGTGGTGCCGACCGCGATCACCCGTCCGCCGTTCGCCTTGACCCAGTTGACGAGGCGGGCCGTGTGCGTCGGTACGTCGTACCGTTCCGGCTGGGGTGGCTCGTGGCTCTCCAGTGAGGAGACGCCGCAGTGCAACAGGATCGGCGCGATGAGGACGCCCTGCGACGCCAGGTGGCTCACCAGCTCGAAGCTGAACGGCCGCGCCGCGCTCGGCATCTCCGCACTGCCGGGCTCCCGGGCGAAGACGGTCTGGTACGACGCCAGCGGCCAGCGCTTCCCCACGTAGTTGTAGGTGATCGGCCGCCCGTGCCGTTGCAGGTACCCGAGGACGTCGGGCGTCGGCGGCCGCGCGATCCACAGCCGGTTGGGCGATGCCTCGTGCGGCGCCAACAGGGTCAGCATCCCCTCGGGCAGTTCCACCTGCTGTCCCGGCGTACCGTCGAACATCGGGGCGCCGCCGTCGCGGAGCTCGACGACCCAGGTGCCGTCGTCGAGCGGCGTGGAGAAGTGCACGGTGTACGTCGTACCGTCGACGGCCGCGGCCAGCGTGCCGGAGGTGTTCACCAGCAGCAGGTCGCCCGGCCGCAGGTGGTCGCCGATCCGGTCGAAGCGGGTGTGCGTGATGGTCGACCCCTCCGCGACCAGCAGCTTCACGTGGTCCCGGGAGATCCCGCGCGCCTCCGGAGGTTCGCCGGCGTTCAGCGCGTCCGGCAGGTCGAACCTGGTGTGCGGGTGCATTTTCACGACGTCACCGCCGGCGCGAACTCGGCCGCTCGGTACCGCCCACTCGCCGGGCGCTTGTCCAGCAACTGCAGGAACGACGGTACGACGGTCGCGGGCTCCGGCCGGTCCGAGATGTCCTCCCCGGGGAACGCCGCCTGGTGCATCGCGGTCCGCAGATCGCCGGGGTCGACGGCGTACACCGCGAGCGCCGGGTGCTCCGCTGCAAGGATCCGCGTCGCGTGGTCGAGCGCCGCCTTCGCGGAGCCGTAACCACCCCAGGTCTCGTACGGCTCCACGGCAGCGTCGGAGCTGATGTTGATCAGCACACCGGACGCCGTGGTGAGCGCCGGGAGCAGGAGCTGTGTGAGGGCGAGCGGCGCGAGGACGTCGACCTCGTACACGCGACGGAGTTCGTCGAGGTCGGCCGCGGCGAGCGCCTGCAGCGGGCTCGGGCCGAGATAGCTGGCGTTGTTGACGAGCAGGTCGAGACGGCCGAGCTCGGTGATCGCGTCGAGCAGGTCGGCCCGGTGCTCCGGATCGGTGACGTCACCCGCGAGTGGTACGACGTCGGTCCGGGCCGCGAGCGCGTCCGCGGCGTCTTTCAGGGCTTCCGCACCGCGTGCGTCGATCACCAACGCCCAGCCCCGCTCGGCCAGACCGTGCGCCAACGCAAGCCCCAGCCCCGCGGAGGCACCGGTGATCAGAGCAACAGGACGTTCGGACGGTTCAGGAGTCATGCCAAAACCGTCGTACCTCAACCAAACTTGAAGTCAAGGGAGCAGGATGCCGGGGTTCAGGACGGCGTGTGGGTCGAGGGTTTTCTTGACGGCTTGTAAGACTTCGACGGCGAGTGGGCCGATCTCGGCGACGTAGGCGGCTTGGTGGTCGGTGCCGATGCCGTGGTGGTGGGAGATGGTGCCGCCGGCGGTCGCGATCGCCTGGGTGGCGGCGGCTTTCGCGGTTCGCCATTGGGTCACGGGGTCGTCGGTCTGAGCGCAGACGACGGTGAAGTAGAGCGATGCGCCGGTCTCGTACACGTGCGAGATGTGGCAGAGGACCAGCGGCGGCGTGCCGGGGAGGGCGCCGACCAGCGCGTCCGTGACAGCGGCCTTCAGCGCCGGGATGCGGGACCAGAACGCGGCGGTCTCCAGCGTCTCGACCAGCGCGCCTTCGTCGAGGAGTGGATCCCGGAGGTACGGCGCGCGGTACCGGCCGACGCGCCACGTCTCACCCGGCCCTTCGCCGAGGTTCGTACCGCCCGCCGCGGCGAGTACGTCGGCGGTCGCCTGGTTGTACGGGCCGTCGAAGCCGATGATCGCGAGTACGCCGCCCGCGCTGCCGCCGAGCACGTCCGGGGCGGCGAGGTTCACCGCGGTCTCGACCTCGTCGGACAGCCGGAGCACCGTCGGCAGCGGGCCGTCCTGCGCGAGTCGCCGTACCGCGGTCAGGCCGGCGTCGAACGTGTCGAACTTCCAGCCCTCGAAGTGCCGCTCGGCCGGACGCGGGCGGATCCGGACGACCACCGACGTGATGATGCCGAACGCCCCCTCGGAGCCGAGGAACAGTTGGCGGAGGTCCGGACCGGCGGCGGACATCGGCGCACGGCCGAGCTCGATCGTGCCGCGGGGCGTGGCGATCGTGAGCCCGACGACCATCTGGTCGAAGCGCCCGTAGCCGGCCGACGACTGGCCGCTGGACCGGGCCGCCGCGTACCCGCCGATCGAGGCGCCTTCGTACGACTGGGGGAAGTGGCCGAGGGTGTAGCCGCGCTCTGCCAGCAACGCCTCGGCGGCCGGGCCGCGGACGCCGGCCTGCAGGGTGGCCGTCCGCGAGATCTCGTCGAGTTCCACCAGTTGATCGAGCCGGCGGAGGTCGAGAGTGACGAAGCTCCTGGTCGGGGCCAGACCGCCTACTACCGAGGTGCCACCCGAGTACGGGACGACGGCCAGGTCGTGCTCAGCGGCGCCGGTCAGGATCGCCTGTACCTCGTCGTGGTTGCCCGGGTAGACGACGGCGTCCGGTACGTCGGTGGTGTCGGCGGCGCGGAATCGGAGCAGGTCAGTCGTCGAGTAACCGCGGGTGTGGGACCAGCGGGCGTCCCACTCGGTAGTCACCTGCTGAGGACCCACCACTGACGACAGGAAGCGCAGTTGGTCGTCGGTTGCCTGTGAGGTCTGCTCGGGTGCGGTGGTCGGGGACGCCGGACGGTGGATGCCCAGGTGCTTGAGTGCGTCGAGCGCGGCGGCGGGTAGTTCGGCGGGATGGGCCGGGTCGCCCCAGCGGCCGGGGGTGAGTTGCGCCACCGGGAGGTCGGATTCGGTCATCGCTGACTCCCTTTCGGTGGCCTGGACGAGGTAGCGTCGCTGGGAGGTGGAACCCCCTGGCTCCCACCTCCCAGCGACAGTTCCGGGAAGCCGCTGCACAGTTCCGGGAAAACGAAGGCGCTGATACACTTTGGCATGTGATGTCTCAGCGTAGCAGCGAAACAGAGCAAGAGACCAGCACCCGTCCGACGCCGGCGAACGCGATCGGCGAGGAGCGGATCCTGGACGCGGCGTACGAGTTGCTGCTCGCGATCGGGATGCGCCGGATGACGATGGCCGACATCGCCCGGCACGCCGAGGTCTCCCGCGCGACCCTGTACCGGCGCTGGCCGAACGTGCAGGCCGTGGTCGCCGCGCTGATGACCCGGGAGTGGACGATCGCGCTGGTGTCCGCGTTCCAGCCGGACGCCGTCGACGGCCGCGCGCGCCTGGTCGAGGGTGTCGTCGAGGTGGTCGCCAAGACCCGGGTGCACCCGCTGATGCGGAAGATCATCGAGCTCGACCCCGAGTTCCTCACGCCGTACCTGCTGGAGCGCCGCGGCAGCAGCACGGTCGCGCACCTCGCGCTGGTCGAGGAAGGTCTCCGCCAGGGGCAGGCCGACGGCTCGATCCGGGACGGCGACCCGGTCTGGCTGGCCCGGCAGATCATCCTGGTCTCGCTGGCGTCAGCGGTCTCCGGCCCGGTGATGGCGGAGAAGAACGAGTACCCGAAGCTCGACGAGGAGCTGCGCGTGATGCTGACGAGGTACCTGATGCCATGACCACCTTCGGCAACGCGAGTCTGAACGCGGCCCGCCGGACCCGGGAGCTCGGCGAGCTGACGGCGGTCGACGTGCTCGTGATCGGCGGCGGCGTGACCGGCGCCGGCGTCGCGCTGGACGCGGCCGCCCGCGGACTGAGCGTTGCCCTGGTGGAGAAGCACGACCTCGCGTTCGGCACCAGCCGGTGGAGCTCGAAGCTCGTGCACGGCGGCCTGCGGTACCTCGCGTCCGGTCACGTCGGGATCGCCTACGAGAGCGCCGTCGAGCGCGGGATCCTGATGAAGACGACCGCGCCGCACCTCGTGCATCCGGTCCCGCAGATCGCGCCATGGTTGCCGCAGGCAAAGTTCGTGCAGGCCGCGCTGCTGCGGTCCGCGTTCCTCGGCGGCGACGTACTGCGGACGTTCGCGCGGACCAGCGACGACTACCTCCCGCACTCCCGCCGGGTGTCCTCGGCCGAGATCCTGCGCTACGCGCCGACACTGCGCCCGGAAGGGATGCGCGGCGGCTTCCTCACCTGGGACGGGCAGTTGTACGACGACGCCCGCCTGGTGGTCGCGATCGCCCGCACCGCGGCGCAGTACGGCGCCCGCATCCTGACCCACGTGGCCGCGACCGACGTCACCGGGCAGGGCGCGGTGCTGGTCGACCAGCTGACCGGCGAGACGCTGTCAATGGACGCGCGGATCGTGATCAACGCGACCGGGATCTGGGCCGATCAGGTTGCCTCCGGCATCAAGCTCCGACCGAGCCGCGGCACCCATTTGGTGCTGCCACAGTCCGTGTTCGGCGGTCTGTCCGCGGTCCTCACGGTGCCGGTGCCGGGCGAGCTGCGCCGGGTGGTGATGGCGATCCCGGCGCCGGACGACCGGGTGTACGTCGGCCTCACGGACGTGGACGCCCCCGGCCCGGTCAGCGACGTACCGGAGGCAACCAACGCCGAGATCGACTTCCTGCTGAGCACGATCAGCGCCGCCGTCCAGCAGCCGGTGACCCGCGCGGACCTGCTCGGCACGTACGCCGGGCTGCGGCCGCTCCTCGACACCGGCCGGTCCGGCGGCACCGCGGACATCTCCCGGCGGCATGCGGTGATCACCAGCGACGACGGCGTCGTGACGATCGTCGGCGGCAAGCTCACGACGTACCGGCGGATGGCCGAGGACGTCCTCGACACGGCGCTCGACCAGTCGGAGGTCGAGGTCCGGCGGCAGTGCGAGACGCACCGGATCCCGCTGGTCGGCGCGGCCGATCGCGTGCAGCTCGCCGCGGTCCGGGCGCCGGCGCGGTTCGTCCAGCGGTACGGCGTGGAGGCGCCGCGGGTGATCGACGGTCCGCCGGAGTGGCGGGATCCGATCGCGCCCGGGCTGCGGACGACGTACGCCGAGCTGGCGTTCGCGATCCGGCACGAGGGCGCGCTGACCGAGGACGACGTACTCGATCGGCGGACGCGGATCGGCCTGTCGGCGACGGACCGGGAGCTGGCGCTGCCCGCGGTCCGGGAGGCGTTCGCCGCGGTCTGAGGTTAACTTAGCTGCGGGGAGGTGGAAGGTGACGCAGCCGTATCAGCCCGGGCCGTATCAACCCGCGCAATTCCAGCCAGGGCCGTATCAGCCCGTGCCGTACCAGCCGGTGTTGCCGCGGTTCCGGCCGTTGCGGGCGCTGGCCATCGTCAGCACGGTGCTGATGGGGCTGACCGCGGTCGCGGCGGTGATCCAGTGCGTGCTGCTCTGGCGCTCGTACGACCAGGTCAAACGACTCGTGTACGGGCTGCTCTCGGACGCCGAGATCGAGCGTGGCGCCCGATCGGTCGCCGGCGCCGGGCCGTTCCTGGACCTCCTCAGCTACCTGCTGATCGGGACGGCGATCGCGTTCCTGATCTGGCTGTGGCGCGCCCGGGACAACGTCGACTTCCTGCATTCACCGTTCGCCCCGCGGCCGGTCGTGCCGCAGTACCTCCTGCACCGCCACGCACCGGGCTGGGTGATCGGCTCGTGGGTCTGCCCGATCGTGCAGTTCTGGTACCCGTACCAGGTCGTCGACGACGTCGTCCGCGCCAGCAGGCCGCCTGAGAAGCCGCTCGGGCGGGTCCGCACGCTGCTGGTCGGGTGGTGGGCGACGTGGACCGGCTTCTGGGTGATCACGGTCGGCGGCGGGGCGATCGCGCTGATCGGGTTCATCGTGTGGGTCGTCCGCCTGGTCCAGGCGACCGACAACGGCACCGGCGAGTACGTCGACGTGTACGACCTACAGGACTTCATGGTGCACGTCGCGCTCGCCGTCGACATCGGGTTCACGGTCGCGACCGTGCTGCTGATCGTGGCCGGTGTCGCGATGGCCCTGCTGATGCGACAGGTCGGCGACTGGCAGGACGAACAGATGGCGCCGCCACCGCCGGTGCAGGACCACCGCCCGCCGTTGACACCGCAGTACGCGCCGCGGCACCCCGGTCCGGGATTCCCCACCTACGGCCGCTGAAGCAGGACGACGCTCGCGTCGTCGTACTGCTTCCACCGGCCCTCCGTCGTGGTCGCGTCGTACTGCCGGACGCGGTCGATCAGCTCACGCGGACCGGCGGTCGTGAGTACGTCGATCAGCTCGGCCCAGGAATGCCCGTACAGCTCGGTGAAGCGGGAGGCGCCGTCGGAGAGGATCGCGATCACGTCGACGGCGGCCAGGTCGGTGTTGCCGGTGATCGCCTCGTACGCCGCCTTGGGTTCGGTACTCGCGGCCCAGAACCCGCCGGGCTGGTTACGCAGCCGGCGTACCGCCTCGAGTGTCCGCTCCGGGAGCTGCGCGATCCGGTCGTCGCTGTGGACGGTGATCTGCCCGCCGGCGGACCGCATCACGACCGGGGAGTCGGCCAGGACCAGGTGCTCGACGTGGTCCGGGTGCAGCCGCACGATCGAGACCGTGGACGACGGACTGTCCGGATTGCTGACGTCGCAGGTGTCCGCGTGGGTCGCCCGGACGTTGGCGATCGCCTCCGCGAGCAGGTCGGGCAGCGGGGCGGACGTCTGCGCAAGTAGCGCCGGGGCCAGCTGGATCGCGAGCTGCTTCACCAGCCACGGGACGTCGTGAAGGCAGCCGGAGTCGACGCCCTTCGGTGCCGTCGCGCCGTCCAGGACGAGCGCGAAATCGGGGCCGGTCAGGACGAGATCCTCGTTGACGGCAGGTGGTCGCCGATCCGGCGCGGCCTCACTGAGCGAACGAATCTGCACCCGTCTAGTCTCGCTGAGCCCAACTGTCGGCGAGAGACTGGTCGAGCGCGACCTTGGGTGACCAACCGAGCTGCTCGCCGATCAGCGTGCTGTCGGACTGCTGCCACGGTGCACCGAGCAGGGTCTCCTGACCGGCCTCGTCGACGATCGTCGCCGCCAGGCCGCTGAGCTCGAAGAGTTGCCCGGCGACGTCCCGCGCGAGGGTCGCCCGGCCGGTACCGACGTTCAGCAGCGGCGGCAGCTTCCCGTCCGCGAGCGCGACCGCGAGGACCGCCTCGGCCACGTCCCGGACGTCGACGAAGTCCCGCCAGACGTCCAGCGCCCCGACCTCGATCAGCTGCCGCGTCCGCAGGTCCCGGATCACCCGGCCGGTGAGCGTACTGTCCGGCGCCCCCGGCCCGATCACGTCGAAGATCCGCAGTACGACGGCATCCGCGCCGGCCCGCTGCGCCCGGAGGACGAGCTCGGACCCGGCCAGCTTGGTGATCCCGTACGGGCCGAGCGGACGCGGGGCACTGTGCTCGGGCATGCTCGTCCCGTGCGCGGCGCCGCCGTACTCGGCCGCGGAACCGAGCTGGACGAACCGCGCGTGCCCGGCGTGGTCGCGGACGGAGGCGAGCAGCGCCTCGACGGCGATCACGTTCGCCCGGACCAGCTCGGCCGGCGCACCGAACGTGGCGCCGACCGCGTTGATGATCACGGTCGGCTTGTACATCCCGATCTGGGTGTCCAGCGCGTACGGGTGCATCGCGGTCAGGTCGCAGCGCCGGTACGGCTCGCTCCGGGTCCGGCTCAGCCCGCGGTACTCGATACCCCGGTCGGCGAGCAGCGCGCAGATCCTGGCGCCGAGAAAGCCTCCCGCGCCGAACACCATCACCCGCTCAGTTCCGGTCACCCCTCCATCGTGCGGCCCATATTTGTCGGTCGCCCTACCGTTCTCCTGCCTTAACATCACAACTCTGTAGGTGGGGCATGGCAGGGTGACGCTATGGCTACACATGCGGCAGCGCCTACCGAGTCGACCGTCCGGGACTGGGACGACGCGGATCCGTCGGGGCAGACGTACCGGCGGGTGCTGTTCGTCGACGCGGACCTGACCGAGGTGGAGAACCGCGGTGCGGTGTTCGAGGAGTGCACGTTCCGCGGGGTCCGGTTCAACGCGTCGACGCACACCGACGCCGCGTTCGTGAACTGCACGTTCGTCCGCTGCTCACTCTTCGACACGACGTTCACCCGGTGCAAGTTCGTCGGCAGCTTCTTCGACGACTGCGCGCACAGCCTGATGAAGGTGTCCGGCGGCGACTGGTCGTTCACCGGGCTGCCGGGCGCGGACCTGAAGGGCACCGAGTTCACCGGCGTGCGGCTCCGCGAGGCGGACCTGACCGGCGTCCGGGCGCAGAAGGCGGTGCTCCGGGATCTGGACCTGTCCGGCGCGATGCTGCAGAAGGCCGACTTCTCCGGCGCGGACCTGCGCGGATCGGACCTGTCGACGCTCGATCCGCTGACCGTCACGCTCAAGGACGCCCGGATCGACGTTACCCAAGCGATGGTGATCGCGGCCGCCCTGGGACTCGACGTACGGCCGTGACTGTGGATATCCCCAGGTAGTCACACGGTCATCCACGGTCCCATCCACAGCCTGTGGATAACTATCCGGATAACTGTGTATTCGTTCTGTGATATCTCCCAGCCGCGTTACGACGGGTCGGCGCGACCAGCGTCCCGCGGCGATGCCGGGCCGGTGGTCTGGACCGTACGACGAGCAGTCCGGTGTGCTCGACGACGTACGGCGCCGTGACCAACCGGCGCCCGCGGGTCGTGGCCAGCAGTCCGTGGGCGACCGTCTGCAGGGCCGCCGCGAGGCCGACGCCGCAGACGGACCCGAGCGAGTTCGTCAGTACGTCGTGCAACTGACAGGTGCGGCCGAGCGACGGCAACAGCGACTGGATCGCCTCGATCGCCGCCGACAGCCCGATCCCGGCCGCGATCGCCGCCGAACGGCGACCACCGGCCAGCGTCAGCATCCCGGTGAACGGGACGAACAGCAGCACGTTGAGCGGCGCCTGGATCGAGGTCAGACCGCCGATCCCCTCCATCCTGGCCCCGCACATCCCGACGGGTCCGTAGCGGAGCGGGGTCGGCGTGAGGGTGGCCGCGACCACCAGCGCGAACGCCGCCGGGAGGCAGAGCGCGGCCAGCCGGGGAATCAGGTCGCCGCGGTGGCGCATCGAGGAGAGAGCGATCGGCAACGTCATGCCGGTCAGCACGAGCCAGGTGTCCAAGAGGTGTGGGATACCGCGATAAGTCTCGAGCACGCGTCTGGTCCTCCGTGGTCGACCGGCTGACTCGAACCCTTCTCGACTTCCAGGACGACCATCTGCCGCCGCCTCCCGCCGCCGGAACCCCTGTCCGGACATCTGCACGCAGCCGTAAACCGTCCGTGACAGTTCGTGACAGTCCGTGCACAAACTGACACGGAAGGAAGGTGCTCGGGGCAACGATCATGTGCCAGCGGCGGACCGGTGGAGCGGGCCGCTCCACCGATCGGTGGAGGCGGGTGGAGCCGCCCGGGCGATGTGCCGGACCGGGTCCGAACGGGACAGTCGTAGTACCGAAAACACCCCGGAAAGGACCCACCGAGATGACTACCCCCGCGAACGTCGGACACCCGCGCAGCGCCGCCGCGTTGCGGAGCGTGCAACTCCTGGTGACCGGCTACCTCGCGATCAGCGTGCTCACACTGATCGCGATCATCGTCCTGCGGCACCACACCGACGTCGTCAACAGCGCCGTCTGGGTCCGCGGAACGATCGTCGTCGGCAGCTCGCTGCTGACCTTCCTCTTCGCCCGCCGTGCGGCCAAGGGTTCCCACCGCGGCTACCTGCGGCTCCGGATCGTGTCGGCCGTGATGCTGGTTGCGATCTTCGTGATCATCGCGCTGCCCGGCACGTTCCCGCTGTGGATGAAGGGTGAGCAGGCGGTCTGCGGACTGCTGCTGCTCGGCGTGACACTCGTGGTGAACGGCAAGCACCTTCGCTCGGTGTTCACTAAGTGACATGAGCGAGCGCAGCGAGCGAGCAAAAGTAGAGCCGAGCAACGCGTTCGCTCACACCGGAACCGAGCGCAGCGAGGTGGAGGTGTGAGCGAGCGCGTCTGGCCGGTGCGGTTGACGGTGGTGCCGTATGTGTTCCTCGCATGCCTCACCGCCGTCACCATCCTGATCAAGCGCGACCGGCCCGGGTCGCTCACCGTCGACCTGGTGCTGTGTGCGCTGATCGCGGTGTGGACGCTCGGCATGTTCACCCTCCGCCCGGCCAAGCGGACCGACCAGCGCTGGATCGGCGTCTTCATCGTCGGGTACGTCCTGCTGCTGGCCGTGCTGGTGGTGCGGGATCCGTGGTTCGGCTTCCTCACCCCGGCCGGCTACTTCTACACGTTCATCCTGCTGCCCTGGCCGATCGAGCTGGTCGGCGTCGGCAGCGTCGCGGTCGTCGCCGGATACGCCCAGTCGTACGCGATCCCGAAGTCGGACATCTTCGGACTGCTCGGGACCGCCGCCGTGATCGGCGTCAACGTGGTCGGGATGTGCCTCGCGTCCTGGCTCGGCCGCCGCGGCGAGGTGCTCAGCCAGCAGCGCAAGGACGCGGTCGACGCGCTCACCGAGACCAACCAGCGGCTCGAGGCGACGCTCGCTGAGAACGCCGTACTGCACGAGCAACTGGTGACCCAGGCCCGCGAGGCCGGGGTGATCGACGAGCGGCAGCGGATGGCCCGCGAGATCCACGACACGCTCGCACAGGGGCTGACCGGGATCGTCGCGCAGCTGCAGGCCGCCGAAACCGCGGACGACTGGCGACGGTACGTGACGACCGCGATCGGGCTCGCTAGGGAGAGCCTGACCGAGGCGCGGCGGTCGGTGCACGCGCTGCGTCCCCAGCCGCTGCAGTCGGCGACGCTGGGCGACGCGATCGCGGACGTCGTACGGCGGTGGTCGGCGCTGCACGGGGTCGACGTACAACTGACCACTACCGGCACGCAGCGGGTGATGACGCCCGAGGCGGAGTCGACCCTGCTCCGCGCGACACAGGAGGCGTTGGCGAACGTGGCGAAGTATGCACAGGCGACCCGGGTGGGTGTGACGCTGTCGTACATGGAGAAGAAGGTCGCGCTGGACGTGCGGGACGACGGCGCCGGGTTCGATCCGGCGGAGCCCCGGCCGGCGTCGGAGTCCGGCGGGTTCGGGCTGGTCGCGATGCGACAGCGGGTCGAGGCGCTGAACGGGACGCTGGAGATCGAGTCCGAGCCCGGATTCGGTACGGCGATCTCGGCGACCGTGCCGTTGACCGGAGCGGGCGCATGATCCGGCTGCTGATCGCCGACGACCACCCGATCGTCCGCGACGGGCTGAGCGGGATGTTCGCGGCGGAACCCGAGTTCGAGGTGGTCGGCCAGGCGGGCGACGGCGCGGAGGCGATCCGGCTGGCCGAGTCGCTGCAGCCGGACGTGATCCTGATGGACCTGCAGATGCCGGGCGTGAACGGCCTGGACGCGATCAGCGAGCTGGCCGAGCGCGGCGTCCGGTCGCGCGTCCTGGTGCTCACGACGTACGACACCGACGGGTACGTCGTACCCGCGATCGAGGCCGGCGCCACCGGGTACCTGCTCAAGGACGCGCCGCGGGACGAGCTGCTCCGCGCGGTCCGCTCCGCCGCCGAGGGTCGTTCGGTGCTCGCGCCGTCGGTGGCCAACACGCTGATGAACCACGTCCGCGCGCCGCGCACCCCGGAACAGCTGCTGAGCCCGCGGGAACTCGAAGTACTGCAACTGGTTGCCGGCGGCAACACGAACCGTGAGGCCGCCCGGCACCTGTTCATCAGCGAGGCCACGGTGAAGACGCACCTGCTGAACATCTACGCCAAGCTCGACGTCTCCGACCGCGCGGCCGCCGTCGCGGAGGCGTACAACCGCGGCTTGCTCACACCAGGCTGAGCCGGTACTCGCTGTCACGCCGGTCGGTGACGAACATGTACCCCGGCGCGTGCGTGATCGCGTACGGCGGCCGCGACGCCATCAACGCCGCCTGCGGAGTCACCCCACACGCCCAGAACACCGGTACGTCGCCGTCCGCCGCGTCCACCGGATCGCCGAAGTCCGGCCGCCCGAGGTCGGCGATCCCGAGCCCGGCCGGATCGCCGATGTGCACCGGACCGCCGTGCACGGCCGGCATCGCCCGGGTGATCCGGACCGCGTCGTCGACCCGGTCCGCGGGGATCTGCCGCATCGAGACCACCATCGGACCGTGGAGCCGGCCGCCGGGTTCGCACGCGCGGTCGGTCCGGTACATCGCGACGTTCCGCGCCTGCTCGACGTGCCGCAGCGGGATCCTCTCGGCGGCCAGCGCGGACTCGAACGTGAAGCTGCAGCCGAGCGAGAACGCGACCAGGTCGTCCCGCCAGAATTCGGTCGCGTCCGGCACCTCCGCGGCCAGCTCGCCGTCGCGCCAGATCCGGTACCGCGGGAGATCGGTCCGCAGATCGGCGCCGGACGCCAGCCGCGTCGTCGGGTCGCCCGGATCGCTGACGTCGAGGACCGGGCAGGCCTGTGGATTCCGCGTGCAGAACAGCAGCACGTCGTACGCCCAGTCGGCCGGGACGGCGATCAGGTTCGTCTGTGTGTAGCCGCCCGCCCAGCCGGTGGTCGGCACGCTGCAGTCGTCCCGGAACAGCGAGCGGGCCTGCGCCGCGGTCAGCGTTGCAATCGTCATGGGACCCCCTTGCTCAGGTGATCCCACGATAGATATTGTTCAACAATACGACAAGAGTCAGACGACGAGTTCGTGGAGTGTCAAGGTCGGTACTTGGCCACCGCTTCGGCGGTCGGGTGCTCGTCGGCGGCGTGCAGCCCGTCGATCACGCCGTCGATGTCCGCCGCCGGCCGGTTCTGGCTGAGCTTGAACTTCGCCTCGATCCGGGAGATCGCGATCTCCACCCCGACGATCGCCCGAAGCTGCCCACTGACGTACTTCGCCGGCGCGTCATCCACCGACCACGGCTCCGGCCGGCCCGCCTCGTGCAGCTCGGACAGCCGCCGTACGACGTCCTCGACCCAGGCGGGGTCGTCGTACACGGTCAGCGTTCCGTAGACGTGCGCGGTGAGGTAGTTCCAGGTCGGGACGACGCGCCCGTGCTCCCGCTTCGACGCGTACCAGGCAGGGGAGACGTACGCGTCCGGCCCGCGCATGATCACCAACGCCTCACCGATCGCCGGACGCTGCCAGTGCTCGTTGTTCCGCGCGAGATGCCCGAGCAGGACGTTCCGCTCACGATCATGGACGAACGGCAGCATCGTCGCCAGCAACCCGTCCGCCGTCATCGTCACCAGATCCGCCGCACCATGCTGAGCCAGCAACTCCTGCACGGCCACCTCATCCGGCGCGAAATGCGCAGGAACGTACATCATCCACATCCTCAACTCACGGGTCTTCCCCAGTCTCACCCCGACCGGCCCGCCACGGCAGATCCATTCGCCCGCGGTTTCACCAACCCATTCAGACGAGCGCGGCGACCACCGACGCGACCCGCTCGGCACTCCACATCACCGTCGGGTCCGCCTCGACCTGCCCGCTGACGACGGCGGCGATCGCCAGCCCCGGCAACGACCAGTCGGCCGGACGGCCGGTGCCGAGCGGATCGGCGTGCAGACGCTCGGTCGCGGCCGCCGGCGTCGACTGCGCGGTGATCACCAGGCCCCGCATCGTCGCGTTCGCCAGCGTCGCGACGGTCCGGAACCCGACCTCGGATCCCATCCGCAACCGATACCCGAGCAGGTCTGCGATCCGCTCGTACACCGCTGCGATCCGCTCCACGAATCCCTGCTCGGACGCGGCCAGCGCCTCCTGGATCTCGTCCCGGAGCTCGCCGTCCGCGAGGCTCTCGAACGTCGCATGCAGGGCGAGGTACGTCCGCCACTCCGTCGACCGGTGGATCGCGTCGAAGTCGTGCCAGGCACCGCGCCGGAGCAGTTCGCTCCACACCCACCGCCGCCCCTCCGCGGTCTGCAACTCGTCGGCGTGATCGGTCACGATCGCCCGAACCAGCGCGGTCCCGCCCTGCGCGCCGACGATGGCCGGCACCGCCGCCTTCGCCAGTGTGCGGAGCAGGTCGCCGACGAACAGGTCCTTGTACGGCCACCGCCGGTACGCCGCACTCCGCGAGACTCCTGAATCGCGGATCACGTCCTCGAGGCTGATGTGCTCGAGGCTCACGGTCAGACCGGACGCGTTCACCATCGCGACCGCCGAGTCGAGCATCCGGCGCGCGGTCTCCTCGTCGGAGATCCGCTGCCGACGCCGGGTCGGCCCACCCGCCAGCGTCATCGGGCCGTCGCCGGGTCGCGCTTCCACAGGTAGCTGACCGCTGCGAGCCCGGCCAGGCACGGCAGCGCGCCCGCGACCGTGACGAACAGCGGATGCGGCTGGGTGAAGTCATATAGCAGGATCGCGGACCCGAGCACGAACACCGCGGTCGCCGCGGGCTTGGCCCAGGTCTTGCCACGGCGGCCGGCCCAGGCGAGCACCAGCCACGCCATCAGACCGATCGCGCTGATCGTGAACAGATAGGTGAGGATGCTGGACTTCGCCATCTCCGCGTACTGCGTGCGTCCCGGGTAGGCCGCGAGCAGCCCGTGGCCGAGCCGATCTCCGGTCGCACCGTCGACGATCGGCGCCGCCACCCCGAGCACGGTGAGGCCGGCGCCGACGTACATCGCCCTGACTGCCTTGTTCGTCGATTCGCTCATGGGTCTCAAAGTACCAGACTTGATACTTGAAACACCATGTCTCAAACGTGACGACTGCGGAGCTCGGCAGCCTGGTCGTAGTCGCGGCGCCAGTCGCCGGTGGGTGGGAAGATGAGGCGCTCGGTGCCGGCAGCCTCGTAGGCGGCGAGTTGTTCGAGGGGGTCGCCGGTGAGTTGCGGGGCGACCACGGTGGCCTTCAGGTGTTTGCCGTCGGCACGTTCGTTGATGCGGTCCAGGGCCGCGCGGACCTCGTCCGGGGACTGCGCGATCGTCGCCCATCCGTCGGCGTACTTCGCCGCCCGGCGATGCGCCCGTACGCCGTTCCCGGCGACGAAGATCGGCGGCACCTTCGCGCTCGGCGAGATCTCGGCGCCGGCGATCAGGTCGGGCAGTACGGCGAGCGCCTCGTCCGTCAGCCGGCCGCGGTCCGTGAACTCGACCCCGGCGGCCTCCCATCCGGCGGCGCCGTGCGCCGGGTTGCCCGTACCGACGCCGAGCACGACGCGGTTGCCCGAGACGTACTGCAGCGCACTGATCTGCTTCGCCGCCCACGCCACCGGCCGCAGCGCCAGCAGCATCACGTTGTACCCGATCGTGATCCGCTCGGTCACCGCCGCGGCCGTCGCCAGTACGACGGAACTCTCCAGCAGCGGCGCGCTCGCGATCAGATGATCCGTCGACCAGACCGAGTCCAGCCCGACCTCCTCGGCGTACCGCGCGCTCTCCCGGACGTCACCCAGGATCGGCTGGTCGGGATCAGGTGTCGACGTCGGGAGGATGACTCCGAACTCAAGGCTCATACCGGCGACAACCCCGGCGTGGACCGGGCCTATTCCGGCTGGTCGGCCTTGGTCAGCGAGAGGACCGCCGGGCGGAGCAGTTCGACGATCTCGTCCGGGTCGGCGTCGGCGAGCTCGTCGAGTTTGACCAGGTGCCGGCCGAGCACCACCCCGATCAGGATCGCGCTCACGACCGCGGCGCGGAGGTTGCCGTCGACGCCGGGGATCGCCTTGCTGACCTTCACGCGCTCGGCGTGCGCGTTGCCGACCTCGGCGGCCGCGTCCGGGTGCGTGAGCATCGAGCGGAGGGCGGCCAGCGACGCGATCGGCTCCTCGATCAGCGACTGCCGGAGGATCCCGAGCAACTCCTCGGCGACCTCCTCGGGCGTGTCGCCGGTGACCAGCGGCGTCTCGGTCTTCGTCGCCTGCGCGAACAACTGCTCCTTGCTGCCGAAGTAGTGCATCACCAGCCCGGCGTCCACCTGCGCCGCGGCGGCGACCGCGCGGATCGTCGTCCGGTCGTAGCCGAGCGCGGCGAACAACCGGCCCGCGGCGGACAGGATCCGCTCCTGCGTGTCGATCCGCTGCTGGGCCCGCGACGGCCGGGGCGTGGGCTCACTCATCGGATTCATTCTACGACCGTTGACCCGTCGCCGGTTTCGTTCTACGCTCGTTGAACCGTTCTACATCCGTTGAATGAAGGAGCATCATGACCCCCGAGGAAGTCCTGGAACTCCGCCGCCGGCACCTGATCGCCGGCGACTACAACGCCTTCGCCGACCTGTTCGCCGAAGACGGCGTGATCGAACTCCCGTTCGCGGTCGGCGGCCTCCCCACCCGTCTCGAAGGCCGCGAAGCGATCCGCGAGTTCTCCCTCCGCACCAGCGACCGCCCGATCCAGATCATCGACCTGCACACCAACCAGCTCCACCACACAGCCGACCCCGAGGTCGTCGTCCTCGAACTCACCACGAACGCCCGCCACACGACCACGGGCGCCCCGTTCGAAGCCCGCTGCATCCAGGTCTTCCGCATCCAGAACGGCCAGATCAAACTCTTCCGCGACTACGTCGGCGCCCACACGATCCCGGACCTGACCAGCTGACGCACTAGGTTCGGGGGATGAGTCAGCGGGTGGGTGCTTACGCGGTGTGCGTCGACGACGGGCGGGTGCTGCTCGCGCGGTACGTGTCGCCGTACGGGGACGGGAGTTGGTGGACGTTGCCGGGCGGGGGCGTCGAGCAGAACGAGGATCCGTTCGACGCGGTGACGCGGGAGGTGATGGAGGAGACCGGGTACGAGTCGGTGGTCGAGGAACTGCTCGGGATCGACTCACGGATCGTGCCGGCCGCCGTACGTCGGCGTCGCGGGCGCGGGGATCACCAGAACATCGGCGTCTTCTACGCGGCCCGCATCACCGGCGGAACCACCCGCCCGGAGCCGAACGGCGAGACGGCCGAGTCGGCCTGGACACCGATCACCGACGTACCTGGACTGCACCGGGCGGCACTCGTCGACGTGGGGATCGCGTTGTGGGAATCCCGCCCACGAACCGGGCGAGTACCGGCGATCGCCGTCGGCGGGCTGGTCGAGCGCTGACGTCGATCCCCTGACAGCCTGTCAGACTTCCCGCAAGCCGCGCACCTTCTTTCACCTGCCGCCGCGGTGGGTGCGGCTGACGGATCACAGGCCTATGTGGAGGCGGGTCGGTTGCTCGACGAGACGTACCGGAGGTTGCGGGATGGATTCGAAGGCTGAGCTGTTGCGGGTGTTGCAGGGGACCCGGCTCACGTTGCTCGGGAAGCTTGACGGGTTGGGGGAGTACGACCGCCGTCGGCCGCTGGTGCCGACGGGGACCAACCTGCTCGGGCTGGTCAAACACCTTGCGGGGTTGGAGTACGGCTACCTCGGCGAGGCGCTCGGGCGCATGCCACCGGTGCGGCCGTCGTGGTTCCGGGACGACGTATCGACGGAGATCGACCTGTGGGCGACGCCGGACGAGTCGAGCGAGTACGTCGTCGGCCTGTACCGAGAGCTCGCCGCGCATTCCGACCGTACGGTCGCGGACCTCGAGCTCGACAGTCCGGCGTACGTCGCGCACTGGGCGGAAGGCCACCGCGACACGACCCTCGGCGTACTGCTGATCCGGATGCTCGCCGAGACCAGCCAGCACACCGGCCACGCGGACATCCTCCGCGAGCAGCTCGACGGGCGGCTCGGAGGTGGTGCCGCCGTCGCCGACGATCCCGCGTTCTGGAACGACCGCCACGCAGAGATCCAGTCGGCCGCCGACCACTTCAGCGATCGTCGCCGTCACCGCTGAGAACACCCCGCGACTTCCGGTCCGCGATCTTCGCAATGTTGCGCTCGGCAACATCCTCGAGGCGGATCCCCAGCCTTGTGGACAACTCCGACAGGTACCAGAGCACGTCGCCCAGCTCGAGCGTCAGCGCCTCCCGGTCCGCGTCGGTGATCACGCCCGCCCGGTCCCGGAAGATCTTCTTCACCTTGCCGGCGACCTCGCCCGCCTCGTTCACGAGCCCCAATGTCGGGTACACAATCGGGTGATCGGTCGAGACCAGGCCCGCGGTCCGCGCCGCGGCTGCCTGGTAACCACTGAAGTCGAACGCGCTCTGCTCGGTCATCGCGCAAGTCTGCCAGCCCGCACCGACAACCCTGACGGAGAGATCGATGGACAGCACCGGAGAGTTCGTCACCGAGACCTTCGCGTACGACGGCGGCCGCCAAGTCACCGTCTACGTACCGCCGACCATGCCGGAGGCCGTCGTGTACGCCGGCGACGGCCAGCTGATCTCGCAGTGGGGCCCGGACCTCGCGCGTGCCGACGTACCTCCGACGCTGGTGGCCGGCGTACATCGGACGGACGATCCGGACGAGATGGTGCGGATCCGCGAGTACTCGCCGTCGTTCGAACCGGAGCTGTTCGCGGCCCACGAGACGTTCTTCGTCGACGAGGTCCGCGACTGGGTCCGCACACGCTTCGGCGTCGCGCTCCCGGCCGAACGGACCGCGGTGTTCGGCGTCTCCGCCAGCGCGGAACTCGCTCTCGCGATGGGCGTCCGGCACCCCGACGTCTACGGCTCGGTCTTCGCGGCATCCCCCGGAGGCGGCTACCACCCACCGTCGGACCTGCTTGACCGGTTACCACGGACGTACCTCGTCGCCGGCACCGAGGAGCCCTGGTTCCTCGAGAACGCAACCCGCTGGTACGACGCGCTCCGCGCCGCGAACGTCGACGTGATCCTGACGGAACGCCCGGGGAACCACGGCGATCCGTTCTGGCAAGCGGAGTTCCCGTCGATGGTGCACTGGGCCTTCGGTCAGTAGGACCGTTCAACAGCGCTCGAAAGGGTGGCCTGCTGACGGACGGGGCGGTTTGCTGGTGCGACCAGCCAGCCGACAGACGGGTGCACATATGAAGAACCGAAGACTGTTGACCGCAGCAACCATGCTGCTCGCAACGGCCGCCACCTCTGTCGCGGTCGCCACCCCGGCCCACGCCGGCGGCCCTGCCCAGTCCGGCGGGTACTACGCGACGCTCGAACACTGCCTCAACCAGGGACAATGGCAACTAGCCACGCGCCCTGGCGACTGGTCCGACTACTACTGCAAGGGCACTGGCCCGGGCGCCAACGACCCGTGGCAGCTGTGGCTCGTCCCGCGGTAGCTCCTTGACCTACCCGGCCGACTCGACCACGTCGACCGAGATCTCGACGGCCGGCACCGTGCCGCGGTTCTCCAGCCAGTGCACGGTATTCCGGTCCTCGGGCCAGCCGAGGCCTGGTCCGTAATCGGTCGTCCTGCCGTCGCGGTGGTCGGTGATCGTCCCCTCGAGGACGTATACCGTCCCCGGCCCGCCGACGTGGTCGTGCAACGGGCCGAAGACCCCGCCCGGTTCGATCGTCACCATCCGCATCCGCAGCCGATGTCCGTCCATGCCCGGGATCTCGACCCCGAGATCGACCGACGCCAGCAACTCCACGGAGACCCCTTTGGACTGCTCACCGTTCATCTTCGCCCCCTCCGGCTAAGGAGAGTGTGCACCCGCGGACCACCGAACAGCTACTCGCCGGTGGCGCCGTCGATGCACTCGCGCAGCAGATCGGCGTGCCCGTTGTGCCGGGCGTACTCCTCGATCATGTGCAGGTAGATCCACCGCAGCGTGTAGTCCTCACCCGGACTCCGCTCGACCAGCCCGACCCCCGCGACGGCGGCCCGCGACCGGGCGACACTCGCCTGATAACTCGCCAGGTCGTCCCCGGGTCGAGGTCCTCGAAACTGTTCCTCGCGCCCGTACGTAGTTCCAGAAGTACCGGTGGTCCGGCTGCCCGTCGTACTCGTGGAACCACCCCTCGACCGCCGACAGATGCCGCACCAGCCCCAACAACGACAACCGCGACGGCGGCACCGCCCGCACCACCAACTGCTCCGGCCTCAGCCCACCACACTTCACCAGCAAGGTGGTCCGCTGAAACTCCAGCCGCCCCACCAACGCCTCCAACTCACCCACCGGATCAACCGGCGGCTCCACCCGCTCAGGCACACCCCAAACCGACATGCCCGAAAACTACCCCCGTCAGAACCCCGTGGTCCCGTCGATTCCCTCCCGAATGATGTCCGCATGCCCGTTGTGCCGCGCCGTCTCCTGCACCATGTGAAGCAGAATCGCCCGCAGATTCACCTCCGCACCCCAAGGCGTCACGACCACATCATCAAGCTCCCCACCAGCAACAACACCCCGAGCCCGCTCACAAACCGCCAAATACTGCCCCACCAGCCCATCAGCCGTCTCGTCGTCCCCCACCCGAAAGTCCTCATCCGCCGGCCACAGATCAGGCTCGTCAACCCCGCCATAAATCTTCAGAAACCACCCCTGCTCAGTCCCCGCCAAATGCTTCACCAGCCCCAAAAGACTGACCCCCGACCCCGTCATCACCCGCCGCAACGCCGCCTCATCCAGCCCATCCAACTTCCCCACCAAAGTCGCCCGCTGAAACTCCAACTGCTGAACCAACCCCTCCCGCTCCCCAACCACCCGCCCCGGCACCACCCGCTCCACACCCGCCCTGAACACCATCCCCCGACAATAGGGCTGGGCAGTTGAGCAGCGCAGGCTGTAAACAAGACAGCCCCATCAGCATGGGCGACATCATCGCGATCGACTTCAACACCGACCTGGAAGCAGACGGTGTCTTTCGCGGCGCCATCACCTTCGTGTACTCCGACGAGCGCAGCCCCTGACGTCAACGCCCCCGAGCGCCATCCCCCGCAGCCAGGCGGTCGAGTTCGTCGGCTCGACGGTGGTCCTTGGGACGACCCGCAGCTCGGCGCATGCTGACCAGATCGTCCAAGCGGAGGTAGTGGACCTCCAGCCCGTCGTCCGCCACCGCCTGGAGGCTGCGTGCGAAGTACTCCGCAACGGGGAGAGTGCCCCAAGGAAGCGCGGGAGTACAGCAGTCGCCGCCAACAGTGGCGGTAGAGAACAACACCTTGGGACCGAGGAACGACGCAGCCTCGCACGGAACCGGCAGGCCGTCCTCGTCCTTCAAGACGGCAGGTCCACCCTCGACCTGGGCGAACGCCGCGGCGAGCGCGGCCGCGTCGGCAGGGTCACCGTCCCACAACAGATCAAGATCACCGGTGAGCTCCATCGACCCATGCATGATGCCGGCCACCTGGCCGATCACCACGACCCGGACACCCGACCGCTGCAACGCCCGCAGCAGAGGAAACGGATCGAACCCGATCGCATCATCAGTACCGATGGTGCCGACCGTGTCATCCGCATCCACATGAGACAAACCAGTGACCGCCCGATCCCGAGTCAACGCAGCGATCCTGCCAACAGCCACCCCCAGTCGCGCCACCGGCTCACCCATCGGCACCCGTTCAAACACAGCCATCCAGCCATCATCCGCCGCGCCTGGTCCACCACCTCGGCACACCGGCCGAGCCCTGGTTGGCGATCGAAAGATGCCGGGGAGCGGTGTGCGCGGCGAACAACGAGAGCTAGCGAAAACCGATTGCGTGCTGAGTCAGAACCTCGGCAGAGTGGCGGTCATGCGGCCTGGGGATGTCCTGGACGAGTGGCGAACGCGTGGGTTTGTGATTCTGCCCGGGTTCTTGTCGACCGAGGAGCTGGCGCCGGCTCTCGGCGAACTGGCGACGATGTTTCCGACGGCCGAGGGATTTCACGACGGCACGGACGATCGCCGGTCGAGGTACGTCGAGGACGAGTTCGACGGCATCGACGCCTTCCCGTTCGCCGGCACCGAGTTCAGCATGCTTGCGGTGCATCCAAGGATCGTGGAACTTGCAGAGCTGCTGCTCGGACAGACCGATCTGCGGCTGTCATCGGCTGAGGCATGGGCGAAGTACACAGGTGCCACGTCGTACGACCAGGCACTGCACCGCGACTACCTGAACCAAACGATCCTGGTGCCATCCACCGACGACCGATACCAGCACCTCGAACTGTTCGTCTTTCTCGTCGATGTCCCCGAAGAGCTCGGGCCGCCGCACCTGGTGCCGTACGACCACACCGCGGACCTCCCGATGAACCCGAACTTCTACCCACGCAACGGCGGTAGCGGCGACTTCGTCTCCCGTGACGACAACAGCCGTCTGTACGACGCCGAGGAATCCGGGGCCGCTCCAGCGGGAACGGTGATCGCGTTCAACACCCGCACGTTCCACCGCGGGACCGGACTGCGGAAAGCGCTGGGCGCACGGTACTCAATGCAGCTCATCTATCGGCCGGCGGATGCGGACTGGGGCCAGCGCATCGCGTGGGCGACACGCAGCCACGAACCGGCCTGGTACGAGTTCGTCCACCGCGCAACGCCACGCCAGCTCGAACTGTTCGGCTTTCCTGCACCCGGCCATCCGTTCTGGACCGCCCAGACGCTCGCCGGCATCACCCAGAGGTATCCGAAGCTCGACATCACGCCCTGGCAGACCACGGCGCCGCGCTGACCCGGCGAAAACATCGATGTATCCACAGGGTTTGCCACAGTCGTGGAGAACCAAGCCCAACTGCCGGGACGCCGAGCCGGGGGAGGACGGTTGGGTTTCATCGACCCGGCCGGTGGCAAGATCCGCTGGCGGAACTTCTGGAAGAAATGCTTTGGTGGAGACGAGGGGACTTGAACCCCTAACCCCTGCCTTGCAAAGGCAGTGCTCTGCCAGTTGAGCTACGCCCCCGTGGGGTGGTCAGTGGCCCGGGGTTACCGGGTCGGCGACCTCGGCCCAGAGGTCCTTTTCGGCGCGGGACTGCTGGGTCTTCTTGTAGACAAAGTATCCGCCGACGCCGGCCAGTAGCACCAGCAGGAACTTTCTGAGCACTGGAGACTCCTCGGATCGGAACTTCGAACTACGTGATGGGTGGGCCTAACTGGATTTGAACCAGTGACCTCTGCCTTATCAGGGCAGCGCTCTAACCAACTGAGCTATAGGCCCGCGTTCTGCGGTGTCGAACCCGGGAGAGATTACCGCACCAAGTGCCGTACTCCCAAACCGGTTACGGCCGGGCCTCGATCGGCCCGGCCGGGGCCGGTCAGTCCTCCGACGCGAGCGTGACTTCGAGGCCGCCGAGGAGCGCGGCGGCGATGTTGTAGAGGAAGGATCCGAGGGTCGCGAGGGCGGTGATGATCAGCACATCGGCGCACGCGAGCAGGGTCGTGAAACCCATCACCTTGCCGGTGTTGATGTAGTTCTCCACCCGGAACGGCTCGCCGGTCGGTGTGCCGAGGACCTCGCGGACGGTCGAGTTGATGTTGTCGAACACGCCGGCCGCGCCGATCGCGGACCAGATGATGAAGACCGCCACCCAGGTGACGATGCCGAACGCGATCGCCAGCAGGAACGCCGTCTTCATCACCGACCACGGGTCGATGCGGGACATCCGCAGCCGGGCCTTCCGCGTCTGCGGCCGGCCGGACGACTTCGCGTCCTTCTCGGCGAGCCGGGCCTGCTTGGCCTCGGCCCGCTCGGCACGCTCCGCGGACTTGTCCGGCTTCGCCGCCTTCACCGCGGCGGCCTTGTCCAGGACGGCCTGGCGCGCCGCGTTCATCCGGTCACCGAACGACTCGGTCTTCTCGTCAGGCTGCTCGCCGTACGCCGCTCCGTTCGCTGCTGCGCCGTTCGCAGCGACGTCGCCCGGCACCGGGCCGGGAGTGGCCCACGGCTCCGGACGGCCCGGCGTACTCGGCGCCTGTTGCGGACGCACCGGAGCCGATCCGGCACCCGGAGTACCCGGACGGGGCTGCGGGCGGTACTCCGACGGTCGTTGACCGTTCGGAGTCGCGGCTCGCTGCTGGCCGTTGGCGCCGGGGACGCCGTTGGAACGACCGTTGGAAGCCGGGTTGCCCGGGGCAGCAGCCGGCTTCCCGCCCGGCGCGGTGCGCTGGGACTTGGAGCCGTCGGCCGCACCCTCAGGCCAGTTCGGCCTCGCGCGGTTGGTCATCAGTCACCCTCCTGGCCGGCTTCGTCGCTTTCGACGGTAGCCGCGCCGTCAACCTCCGTCGAACGCTCGTCACCATTCTGGACGCTCTCAGAGGGGGATTCGGTTGTCGATCCGTCCACATTCTGGGCACCTTCAGCGACAGTACCCGCGTCGGACCCCTCTGACTCCTCCTCGGCGACGGTCAGATCGGTGTTCCGGGCGATCGCCACCACCGCGTCGGACTCGCCGACCCCGGCGAACCGGACGCCCATCGTGTCCCGGCCCTTGACCGGCACGCTGTCGACCCGGCTGCGGACGACCTGGCCGCTGGCCTTGATCGCCAGCACCTGGTCCTCCTCGACGACGATGATCGCGCCGACCAGCGAGCCGCGGTCGTCGTTCAGCTTGACCGCCTTGATGCCGAGCCCGCCGCGACCCTGCTGGCGGTACTCCGAGACCTTCGACCGCTTGGCGTACCCGGCGCCGGTGACCGTGAAGACGAACTGCGAGTCCTCGTCCGCGCCGGCCCGGATCACCGACATCGACAGCAGCTCGTCCCCGGACCGGAACTTCATCCCGGTCACACCGGACGTCGCCCGGCCCATCGGCCGCAGCTGGTCGTCACTCGCGGTGAACCGGATCGACTGGCCCTTCCGGGACACCAGCAGCAGGTCGTCCTCGGCGCTGGCCAGGTCGGCCCCGATCAGCTCGTCGTCGTCCTCGCGGAAGTTCACCGCGATGATGCCGCTCTGCCGCGCGGAGTCGTAGTCCCGCAGCGCCGTCTTCTTGACCAGGCCCTTCTTGGTCGCGAGCAGCAGGTAGTCCGCCTGGTCGTAGTCACGCAGCGTCAGCACCTGCGCGATCTCCTCGTCCGGCTGGAACGACAGCAGGCCGGCGACGTGCGAGCCCTTCGCGTCCCGAGCAGACTCGGGCAGCTGCCACACCTTCGCCCGGTACACCCGGCCCTTGGTGGTGAAGAACAGCATCCAGTGGTGGTTCGTGGTGGCGAAGAAGTGGCTGATCTCGTCCTCGGCCCGCAGCTGCGCGCCCCGGACACCCTTGCCGCCGCGGTTCTGCGTCCGGTACAGGTCGGTCTTGGTGCGCTTCGCGTACCCGCCGCGGGTGATCGTGACGACCACGTCCTCGTCCGGCACCAGGTCCTGCACCGACAGGTCGCCGTCGGCGGCGATGATCTCGGTACGCCGCTCGTCGCCGTACCGCTCGACAATCTCGCCGAGCTCGTCCTTGACGATCGTGCGCTGCCGCTCCGGGCTGGCCAGGATGTCCTCGAGGTCGGCGATGATCGCCTCGAGCTCCTGCAACCGCTCGATGATCTTCTGCCGCTCCAGGGCGGCCAGCCGGCGCAGCTGCATGTCCAGGATGGCCTGCGCCTGGATCTCGTCGATGTCGAGCAGCTGGATCAGGCCGGTGCGCGCCTCGTCCACGTCGGGGCTGCGCCGGATCAGCGCGATCACCTCGTCGAGGGCGTCGAGCGCCTTTACGTAGCCGCGGTAGATGTGCGCGTTCTTCTCGGCCTCGCGCAGGCGGAACCGGGTCCGCCGCTGGATGACCTCGATCTGGTGGTCGATCCAGTGGGTGATGAACAGGTCCACGCTGAGCGTGCGCGGTACGCCGTCGACCAGGGCCAGCATGTTGCACCCGAAGGTGTCCTGCAGCGGCGTGTGCTTGTAGAGGTTGTTCAGTACGACGCGGGGCTGGGCATCCCGCTTCAGCACGATGACGAGCCGCTGACCGGTCCGGGAGGAGCTGTCGTCGCGGATGTCCGCGATGCCGCTCAGCTTCCCCGTGTTCACCAGATCGGCGATCTTCAGCGCCAGGTTGTCCGGGTTGACCATGTACGGCAGCTCGGTGACGACCAGGCTGGTGCGGCCCTTCGCGTCCTCCTCGATGTCGACGACCGCGCGCATCGTGACCGAGCCGCGACCGGTGCGGTACGCGTCGTCGATGCCCTTGTAGCCGACGATCAGCGCACCGTTCGGGAAGTCCGGGCCCTTGATGTTCTGTAGGCAGGCCTCGAGGAGCTCCTCCCGGGTCGCGTCCGGGTGCTCGAGCGCCCAGTCGACCGCGGCCGCGACCTCGCGCAGGTTGTGCGGCGGGATCTGCGTCGCCATGCCGACCGCGATCCCCGACGAGCCGTTGACCAGCAGGTTCGGGAAGCGGGCCGGCAGGATCACCGGCTCCTGCGACTTGCCGTCGTAGTTCGGCCGGAAGTCGACGGTGTCCTGGTCGATGTCGCGGACCATCTCCATCGCCAGCGGCGCCATCCGGCACTCGGTGTACCGCATCGCGGCCGCCGGGTCGTTACCGGGCGAACCGAAGTTCCCCTGGCCCTGGATCAGCGGCGCCCGCATCACCCACGGCTGCGCGAGCCGGACCAGGGTGTCGTAGATCGCCGAGTCGCCGTGCGGGTGGTACTGACCCATGACGTCACCGACGACGCGGGAGCACTTGTTGAAACCACGGTCCGGCCGGTAACCGCCGTCGTACATCGCGTAGAGGATCCGGCGGTGCACCGGCTTCAGGCCGTCGCGGACCTCGGGCAGCGCGCGGCCGACGATCACGGCCATCGCGTAGTCGAGGTACGACTGCTGCATCTCGGTCTGCAGGTCGAGCGGCTCGACCCGGTCGTGGCCCGGCGAGGTGGGGGTCTCGGTCATGAATAAGTCCCGTTCAAATCAGTACGTCGGAGGGCTGCAAGATCAGATGTCGAGGAAGCGAACGTCCTTGGCGTTGCGCTGGATGAAGCTGCGCCGCGCCTCGATGTCGTCACCCATCAGCGTCTGGAAGGTCTCGTCCGCCCGGATCGCGTCGTCCAGTGTGATCTGCAGGAGCACCCGGTTCGCCGGGTCCATCGTGGTGTCCCACAGCTCGTTCGCGTTCATCTCGCCCAGACCCTTGTAGCGCTGGATCGGGTTCTCCTTGGGCAGCTTCTTGCCGGCCTCGGCACCGGCCTCGAGCAGGCCGTCGCGCTCGCGGTCGGTGTACGCCAGCTCGTGCGGCTGGTTGCTCCAGCGGATCTTGTACAGCGGCGGCTGCGCGGCGTACACGTGACCGCGCTCGATCAGCGGCCGCATGAACCGGAACAGCAGCGTCAGGAGCAGCGTCCGGATGTGCTGGCCGTCGACGTCGGCGTCGGCCATGATCACGATCTTGTGGTACCGGAGCTTGTCCTCGTCGAAGTCCTCGTGGATGCCGGTGCCGAGCGCCGAGATGATCGCCTGGACCTCGTTGTTCTGCAGGACCTTGTCGATCCGGGCCTTCTCGACGTTCAGGATCTTGCCGCGGATCGGCAGGATGGCCTGGAACTTCGGGTCCCGGCCGCCCTTCGCGGAGCCGCCGGCCGAGTCACCCTCCACGATGTAGACCTCGCACTCCTCCGGGTTCGTCGACTGGCAGTCGGCGAGCTTTCCGGGGAGGCCGCCGCCGCCGAGCAGACCCTTGCGGTTCCGGGCCAGGTCGCGGGCCTTGCGGGCCGCGATCCGGGCGCTCGCCGCGGCACTCGCCTTGCGGATGATCTCGCGGCCCTCGGCCGGGTTCTGCTCGAACCAGGCGCCGAGCTTGTCGTTCACGACCCGCTGGACGAAGCCCTTGACCTCGGTGTTGCCGAGCTTGGTCTTGGTCTGGCCCTCGAACTGCGGCTCGGCCAGCTTCACCGAGATGATCGCGGTCAGACCCTCGCGGATGTCGTCACCGGTGAGCCTGTCCTCCTTCTTCTTGATCATCCCCTGGTCCTCGCCGAAGCCATTGACCAGTGAGGTGAGCGCGGCCCGGAAGCCCTCTTCGTGCGTGCCGCCCTCGTGGGTGTTGATCGCGTTCGCGAAGGTGTGCACGGACTCCTGGAAGGAGCCGCTCCACTGCAGCGCGACCTCGAGGCTCATGGTGTCGTCCGCGGTCGCCGCCTCGAACGAGATGACGTCGCGGTGCACGGTCTCGCGGATGCCGGTGAGGTACTTGACGTAGTCGACCAGGCCGTCGTTGTACTTGAACGACTGCTCGATCGGCTTGCCGTCCTCGTCGACGTGGTCCGGACGCTCGTCGCGGATCACCAACTCGAGGCCCTTGTTCAGGAACGCGTACTCACGGAAGCGGGTGACCAGCGTTTCGTAGGAGTACGTGGTGGTCTCGAACACGTCCGGGCTGGCCCAGAAGGTGATGGTCGTGCCGTTCGAGTCCGAGGTGCCGATCTCGGCCAGGTCCTCGTCCGGGTTGCCCATCGTGAACGTCTGCGTGTACAGCTTGCCGCCGGTCTTCACGTCGACCTGGAGCCGGGTGGACAACGCGTTCACGACCGAGACGCCGACGCCGTGCAGACCGCCGGACACCTTGTAACCGCCGCCGCCGAACTTGCCGCCGGCGTGCAGCACGGTCAGTACGACGGTGACGGCCGGCTTGCCCTCGGATTCGACGATGCCGACCGGGATACCGCGGCCGTTGTCCTCGACCCGTACCCCGCCGTCGGCGAGCAGCGTCACGACGATGCGGTCGCCGTACCCCGCCATCGCCTCGTCGACCGCGTTGTCGACCACCTCGGTGACCAGATGGTGCAGACCCCGCTCACCGGTCGACCCGATGTACATCCCGGGACGCTTCCGGACCGCGTCCAGCCCCTCCAGGACCTGGATGGCGCTCGCGTCGTACTCCCGCTCGACGACCGACGAGGGAATCTCGTCCAGATCGGGTGCGGTGGTATCGCTGGGGCCGATGGGGTCGGCGGACTGGTTGGCGTCGATCTCGATCGGCTCGTCGGTCACCGGTGGTTGTCCTCCTCGGACCCCGCGTTCGCGAGGCATCGCGGCACAGTAGAGCCGCCCTCTACGGTGATGGCAAAGGCGCGGCTCGCTCTACGGCCTCCATTCTACCCGTCGACCGAAGCAGAACCTGCCATCAGGCGCCTGAAACTCACCTCAGGGCGTCTTTTCGCCCTCGTCACCATGTCCCCTCTCGCGGGTGGGGGGCCAAAAAGCGCTCACGGGCGCTCAGTGGCCTTCGGCAGTTTCGCGACTGACCGTTCCGGCGATCTCCGGTCCAGACCGCTGATCGGACTCCGGGACGGCTGTGGACGACGGATGGTCGGCGCGCACCCACCGCCCCTTAGGATCGCAGCCGTGGAGAGTCTCGACGAGGTCATCGATGCGATGATCGCCGACCGGGTGATTCACCGGCACCGGCGTGTCTGGCTGCTGGTGATCGCCCTCGTCATCGCGGCGATCCTCGTGGTGCTCGCAACCGGCGGCTGGAAAGAGAAGAAGGGCCGCACGGTCCCGACCCTGGACGCACCCGCCACGGTGACGGCCGGCCGGTTCGAGTACACGTTCACTAAGGCGGAGATCTGGCGGAAGCCGAAGACCGAGTACAGCAAGGCCGAGGCCAGCCTGAAGGTCTACTTCACCGCGAAGAACATCGACTCCGAGGAGCAGACCAGCGACTCGGTCCAAGGCAATCTGATGCGCTTCGTGCCGCCGAACCACGCGGACCTGGTCGAGTCCAACGGCAATTCGTGCAAGGGCGACAACCTGAACTGGGTGCTGGTCTACGGCCTGCCGCCGGAGGAGTGCAGCACCAAGTTCGACGTCGGACCGAACTTCGCCCAGCAAGAGGTCGAGATCGGCATCCTGCAGGAGCACTACGAGGGTGACAACTCCGCACTGGGCGCGAACCCGAAGCCGTACTGGCACAACGAGGACGCCGCCGCGGTCGTCCGGCTGAAGACGTCCGTTGTCATCGACGACGGGAAGTCCAAATGAAGCTGTACCGCCCCGCGACCATCCTGGTCGGCCTGCTGTTCGTGCTGCTCGGCGGCGTGATCCGGCTGGCCGGCTCGGACAACGTGTACCACGACACCCCGAACCTGGCGATCGTCCGCGGCCAGATCGGGCAGTCGCTCGAGTACGCCGGCAGCGGCTCGACGATCAAGGTGACCCGGATCAAGTTCGCGCAGAAGCTGATCAGCGCCAAGGCGAGTGACGACGACAAGCCGATCGAGACCAACGGCGTCTTCGTCGCGGTCGAGTGGGACGCTGTCCGCGGCGTCGACAAGCCCGACTCGTTCACCCCGACCCTGACCACCGACGGCGGCAGTGTGTATACAGAGGTCAGCGACCCGTCCAACAGCGGGATCGACTTCCCGGACGCCGGCTTCGCGCGGACTGGTGCGGTGGTGTTCGAGGCGAACCCGGCCGACCTGAAGGGCCTGACGCTGCGGCTGAAGCCGAGCCTGTTCTTCAACGTGAACAGCAGCGAGATCCGGGTCGACCTCGGGATCCCCACCGACGCGATCGCCCAGCAGATGGTCGACACCGCCGAGGAACAGTACGTCGTGAACGACGCCGTCACCCGGGTCGCGTCGTGAACGTCGGGAGCCGGTCGACCCGGCTGATCGCGCAGGTCCTGGTGCTGATCGCCCTGCTGGCGGTCGGCGCGTTCGCGATGCTGCGCCCCTACCTCAGCGACGACGAGGACGCCTACAAGCAGGGCAGGATCGACCAGGTCGTCAGCCAAGGCCCCGTGACGATCGCGAGCGTCGAGTGGAAGCTCGACTCGCTGAAGGTTTACACGAAGATCCTGAACGAGGACGGCGAGCCGATCGAGCTCGCCGGTCCGGCCGGCACCGTGATCGTGCTGGCCGACATTACCGTGACGCCCAAGCCGGGCCTGTACCTCAAGGACCACGGGTTCACCTGCGACGCGGTACTGCGGGACAGCAAGGGCAACACGTGGGACGACCAGCAGGCGTACGGCTACCCGCTGCCGACGTACTGCGGTGACGACGACCATCCGTTCACGATGGACAAGCCGGCCAAGATCGCGAAGATCTTCGTCGTGCCGAAGAACGCCGTACCGAACCTGGTCGGGATCACCACCGAGGACTTCTACCTGCACAAGCGGGTGCTGATCACCCCCTGATCGGGGCGGGGTTCAGGCCGGAGCGGGCTGTGCCGCCTTCGGTGCCTTGGCGTCGGCGATCGCCTTCGCCTCGACGCGCCGTTCGCTGCCGACCGAGATGCACAGGTCGAACGCGGCGGCCAGCAACGCGATCCGGAGCGGCTCGAAGATCAGATCCCCGATCATGCTGGCGATCTCCATGTTCATCAGGCCCCAGTGCATCCCGTGGATGCCGAGCAGGCGCTCCAGCGCGACGAAGCCCCAGTCGTCGGCCAGCCACCACAGCGTGTAGACCAGGCAGACGACACCGAGGAACACCGGACCGACCCGGACCAGCAGCCGGAACGCGTTGATCGCCGGGTAGAACTTCTCCCGCAGACCGCCGAGCACCAGATCCGGTGCCTTGTAGGTCAGTTCGACGATCCGGCCGCGCGACGCGGTCTCCTGCTGCTCGGCCTGTCCGCCGAGCCGGCGCTCGAGGCGCGTGCCGCGGAAGACGCCGCCACTCGACAGCACCCGGTGACCGAACACGACCGTGGTGATCGCCAGCCAGGTCAGCGGCTCGGCGATGCCGTCCTTGAACAGCGGCCAGAGCGACTGCCAGAAGAAGCCCCAGAGGAACTCGATGCCGGCCGGGATCGGGATGTGGATCTTGTCGAAGATGTTCTTGAAGCCGTCCCACCAGTCCAACGACCAGTACCAGAAGCTCCGGTCCTTGAACCACCCCTTGCCCTCGGCGATCGCGAACGGCGTGATCACGAAGGTGAGCAGCACGAAGAACGACTCAGCCCAGACCTGGGCGAACTTCACCGGACGGCTGGGCCAGCGGTCGTCGACGCTTTGCAGGACCCGCCGGAGCACCAGCAGGATGATCAGCGCCGGCAGGTAGTTGTGCCAGCTGTGGATCCCGACCTTGAAGAACCCCGAGCCCTCCTGGGTGCCGACCTGCACCAGGAACGACGCGCTCAGCTGGCTGACCTGCTTGTCGAAGAAACCCCAGGCGGACCACACCGCGACCAGCGGCAGCAGCGTGACGGCCAGCAGCTCGAGCAGGCCGCGCTGCGTCGGGTCCGCGGTCTCCTCGGCCTCGCTGCTCGCGGCGTCGCGCCAGCGGTACAGCGACATCGCGCAGGTCCGGATCATGCCGACGGTCGCGGCGATCTGCAGCAACACACCGACGGCGAACAGGCCCGTACCGAGACTCGAGTGCAGGTGCTTCGCCAACCAGATCGCACCCTGCGAGCAGAGCGTGAAGCCGAGGTACCCGGCCGCCCACCAGGTGGTCATGGGCAGCAGGTTCTTCCACCAGAGCCGGAACGTATCCCCGATCAGGTGGACCATCTCGCGAAAGCCGTCGACGAGCGTGCGCATCGCGCCTGATCCTAGGGCATGGGTGGTGCTACAGCACCGTCGCGAGCAGGTGCAGTGGCACCACCGATGCCCTTAGGGGAGGCGTGGGTCCTACCGGCAATCCAGCCCGTTATCCGTAGGTGTCCCGGGGGCCGCGGCCGCCGCGGACCGTGCGGGTGCCTTTGCGCCAGGTGTAGGTGTTGGGGCCGAGGACCTTGACCTGGGTGACGGTGCCTTCGCCGAGTTCGGAGTTCAGGCGGAAGAGGAGTTGGGGGACCAGGAGGTCCAGTTGGACCTTCCAGGCGGTGGAGGACGTGCGGACCGTGAGCACGGTGTCGTCGTACGACTCCGGTTTGCAGTGTTCGGCCATTTCGGGGCCGACGATCGTCTGCCAGCGGGCCATCACGCCGTGGACCGCGACGTCGACCTCCCAGCCCTGGTCGCGCATCAGGCGGCCGAGCGTGTTGGTCAGCTTCTGGGGATCGCGGTCGTCGGGGCGGGCGCTGCTGATCTGGGCGCCGTCGATCCGTGGCCGGCGGCGGCGTTTGACCGGCTTGAAGCCGCCCTTGGCCGCCTGCTGCTTAAGTCGGCCGGCGAGCGACTTCGCCAGGTCGAGGCCCTGCTTGTCGTGCTCTTCCTCGCCCTCCGGAAGGTTCTCAGGAAGGCTCTCAGGGACGCTCTCGGAGGAATCCGGGGGTTCAGGCACGCTGAACGACCCCCTCACCCACCTCGAAGCGCTGCCCGCTGAGCTCAGCGGGCACGTCAGCGCCGACCGCGGCGGTCACCAGCACCTGCTCGGCCGGCGCGACCAGTTCCGCCAGCCGGTCCCGGCGCTGCGAGTCCAGCTCGGCGAACACATCGTCGAGGATCAGCACCGGTTCACCCCCGTCCGCGCGGAGCAGTTCGTACGACGCCAGCCGCAGCGCGAGCGCGAACGACCAGGACTCACCGTGACTCGCGTACCCCTTCGCGGGCAAGTCGCCGAGCCCGAGGACGACGTCGTCGCGGTGCGGGCCGACCAGCGAGACCCCGCGCTCGAGCTCGTCCTGGCGCTTCTCCCGGACGGCCGCGAGCAGGATCTCCTCGAGCTGCTCGCGGGACGCCACCCCGGGCTCGAGCAGGACGGACGACTTGTACTCCAGCCGCGCATCACCCTTGCCCCGGGCAACAGCGTCGTACGAGCTCGAAACCAGCGGACGGAGGGCTTCCAGCAGTTCGAGACGGGTCGCGAGCAGTTCGGAACCGGTCCGGGCCAGGTTCGAGTCCCAGACCTCGAGCGTGCGCAGCTGGCTCTCGGCGGCGCTCGACCGGTTCTGCCGGCGGGCCTGCGAGGCGCTCCGCAGCAACGAGTTCCGTTGCTTGAGCACCCGGTCGTAGTCCTGCCGTACGCCGGCCATCCGCGGCGCGCGCAGCGTCAGCAGCTCGTCCAGGAACCGGCGCCGCTCGGACGGATCGCCCTTCACCAGCGCGAGATCCTCCGGCGCGAACAGCACCGTCCGGAGCAGACCGAGCACCTCGCGCGGCCGCGGTACCGGCGAACGGTTGATCCGGGCGCGGTTCGCCTTGCCCGGGTTGATCTCCAGCTCGACGACCACGTCCCGGTCGTACTGGCTGCGGATCTCGGTCCGCACGATCGCCCGGGTGGCACCGGCCCGCACCAGCGGTGCGTCGTTCGCCACCCGGTGCGAGCCGAGCGTTGCGGTGTAGTGAATCGCCTCGACCAGGTTGGTCTTACCGTGGCCGTTCGGCCCGACGAAGGCCGTCACGCCCTGCGTGAGCTGGACCTCCGCCTGCTGGTAGGACCGGAAGTCGAGCAGACCCAGGGCGGTGACGTACACCTCAGTGCTTGGGTGGGGTGGCGTACGACGGGTCCGCGGCCTCGGCACCCTTCACCGCGTGACCGCCGAACTGGTTGCGCATCGCGGCGATCGCCTTCATCGCCGGCGAGTCGTCCTGCCGGGACGCGAACCGGGCGAACAGCGCGGACGAGATCGCCGGCACCGGGACCGCCAGATCGATCGCGGCCTCGACGGTCCAGCGGCCCTCACCGGAGTCTTCGGCGTACCCGCGGATCTTCTCCAGGTGGTTGTCGTCCTCGAGCGCGTTCACCAGCAGGTCCAGCAGCCAGGACCGGATCACGGTGCCCTCGCGCCAGGACTGGAACGCTTCCGGCACGTTCTCGACGATGTCGGAGGCCTCGAGCAGCTCGTAGCCCTCGGCGTACGCCTGCATGATGCCGTACTCGATGCCGTTGTGGACCATCTTCGAAAAGTGCCCGGCGCCGACCTTGCCGGCGTGCACGAAGCCGAACTCGCCCTCGGGCTTCAGCGCCTCGAAGATCGGCATCACCACGTCGACGGTGTCCTTGGCGCCGCCGCACATCAGCGCATAGCCGTTCTCCAGGCCCCAGACGCCGCCGGACACGCCGCAGTCGACGAACCGGATGTCCTTCTCGGCGAGCTGGGCGGCACGGCGGGTGTCGTCCGTCCAGCGGCTGTTGCCGCCGTCGATGACGATGTCACCGGGGGAGAGCAGCTCGGCCAGCTCGGTGACGACCGGGTCGATGGCCTGCACCGGCACCATCACCCAGACCACCTTCGGCTGGTCGGTGGCCGTCAGCTTGCCGACCATGTCGGCAAGATCCTTGGAGTCGGAGATGTCCTGGTTGTTGTCGAATCCGACCACGGTGTGCCCCGCGTTCCGGATCCGCTGGCGCATGTTGCCGCCCATCTTGCCGAGACCGACAAGGCCGAGCTCCATCTGAATCCCCTTGTTCTGTTGGCTTTTCAGCTGTTCAGGCGGACCGGCATCAGCACGTACCGGAACTCGCTGATCGGTTCGCCGTCGAAGTCCCGCACACCGGTCAGTTCGGCCGGCTTCGTCGCCTGCGTGAAGGCCAGGTGCGCGACCGGCGTACCGATCGCGCCGAGACCGTCCAGCAGGTACGTCGGGTTGAAGCCTACGGTCACCGGGTCGCCGACCACGCGCGCCTCCAGCGACTCCGACGCCTGCGCCTCGTCGCCGCTGCCGGCGTCCAGCGTCACGCTGTCGTCGTCGAAGGTCAGCCGGACCGGGGCGTTCCGCTCCGCGACCAGCGCGACCCGCTTGACAGCCTCGACCAGGGTCGCGGTGTCGATCCGCACCCGGGTCGCGATCGACGCGTCGTTCGGGATGATGCCGCGGACCTTCGGGAACTCGCCGTCCAGCAGCCGGGTGGTCGCACGCCGGTTGCCGCCGGAGACCTGGCCCTCGAAGCCGACGATGCCGTCACCCGTGCCCGGGGCGGCCAGCGAGACGGTCACGTCGGAGCCGGTCATCGCCTTCGCGGTGTCGGACAGCACCCGCGCCGGGACCAGCGCGGCCGCGGACGCGTCGGGGGACTCCGGGTTCCACTCGAGCTCGCGGATCGCCAGCCGGTAGCGGTCGGTGGCCAGCAGGGAGATCGTCGATCCCTCGATCTCGACCCGGACACCGGTCAGCACCGGCAGCGTGTCCTCGCGGCCGGCGGCCGTGACGACCTGTGAGACGGCCTGGGCGAAGACATCGGCCTTCACCGTGCCGCTGGCCGCCGGAAGCGACGGAAGGGCCGGGTATTCCTCTGTGGGAAGCGTCTGGAGGGTGAAGCGCGAGCTGCCACAGGTGACCTGTGCCTTCGCGCCGTCGACCGCGACGTCCACGGGCTGGTTCGGAAGACTCTTCGAGATGTCGGCGACCAGCCGGCCGGAGATCAGGCACTTGCCGACGTCCGCCACCTGTGCGGGCACCGTGACTCGGACCGAGGTCTCGTAGTCGAAGCCGGACAGGGTGATCTGCCCGTCCTCGGCCTCGACCAGAAGGCCGGCAAGGATCGGGACGCTGGGGCGACTGGGCAAGCTGCGCGCGGCCCAGGCCACCGACTCGGCCAGTACGTCGCGCTCGACGCGAAACTTCACCGCTGGGTGCCTCCTGTTTCGGCTGTGTGCCAGGCAGATCCTGCCACGGACAAGTGTGCTGTGCGCCATTCGGGCCGGACGTGGCGCTTCGGGCGGGTCGCGTCGGCGTCGTACCGATCCTGCTGCTGGTGCTCGTACTGCTGCCTCCGGGACCAGCCTGACAGGTCCCGCAAGCCGACGCGAGATCGGGGTTTTCCCCAGATCGGGCCGCTCGATCGTTTTCCGGCCTTCGAGCTCTCTATAGATTCCATAGTGTTCTTAGCACCGGTGGATAGTGTGGAAAAGCCCTGTCTTCGCAGGTCAGACCACGAATTGCCATGTGGATGCCATGTGGACAGTCTCCGCTTTGGTTGAGGACAGCCGTGGACGAAGATTTCTGTCCCCACAGCCGATCCACAACCAAAGCGAGGGTTTCCCACAGTTTTCCACAGCTGCGTCCCCAACCTGTGCGTCCTGATTACTGCTGCTTCGCCTGGTGCTTGATCCGGTTCGTCAGCTCGGTCACCTGGTTGAAAACGCTGCGTCGCTCGGACATCAGTTGGCGGATCTTCCGCTCCGCGTGCATCACCGTCGTGTGGTCGCGGCCGCCGAACTGCTGGCCGATCTTCGGCAGCGACAGATCGGTCAGCTCGCGGCACAGGTACATCGCGATCTGACGGGCGGTCACGAGGACGCGGCTGCGGCTCGAACCGCACAGGTCGTCGATCGAGAGCCCGAAGTACGACGCCGTCTGGCCCATGATCATGCTGGCCGTCACCTCGGGCTTGCTGCCCTCGGGGATCAGGTCCTTCAGCACGATCTCGGCCAGGCTCAGATCGACCGGCTGCCGGTTCAGGCTGGCGAACGCGGTGACACGGATCAGCGCGCCTTCGAGTTCCCGGATGTTCGTCTGCACCTTCGATGCGATGAACTCCAGCACCTCCGGCGGCGCGGTCAGCCGCTCGGTGGCCGCCTTCTTCCGCAGGATCGCGATCCGGGTCTCGAGGTCCGGCGGCTGGATGTCGGTGATCAGGCCCCACTCGAACCGGTTCCGCAGCCGGTCCTCGAGCGCCTCCAGCCGCTTCGGTGCGCGGTCGGAGCTGATCACGATCTGCTTGTTCGCGTTGTGGAGCGTGTTGAAGGTGTGGAAGAACTCTTCCTGGGTCTGGATCTTGCCTTCGAGGAACTGGATGTCGTCGATCAGCAGTACGTCGACATCGCGGTACCGGCGCTGGAACTGGGACGCCTTGTCGTCGCGGATCGCGTTGATGAAGTCGTTGGTGAACTCTTCGCTGGAGACGTACCGGACGCGCGCGCCGGTGTAGAGGCTGCGCACGTAGTGGCCGATCGCGTGCAGGAGATGGGTCTTGCCCAGACCGGAGTCGCCGTAGATCAGCTGCGGGTTGTACGCCTTGCCCGGCGCCTCGGCGACCGCGACGGCGGCCGCGTGCGCGAACCGGTTCGAGCTGCCGATGACGAACGTCTCGAACGTGTACTTCGGGTTCAGGCGGGCCTCGCCCTGCGCCTCCGTGGCCGGCTGGCTCGAACCGTTCGGCGGCGGGGCGACCGAGCCGAGCGGCTGACCGAACGGGGTCTGCTGCTGCGGCGCCGGCTGCTCGTAGTGCTGCGGCTGTGCGGGCTGCTGGTTGTACTGCGGGCCGTTGTCCGGATCGGTCAGCGCCGATTGGATGGTCGGCTGGTACGCGCCGTCGGTACGGAGCGGCTCGCGGACCGCGGGCGGTTGCGGCGCGGGCTGCTGGACCGGCTGCTGCGTGTACTGCGGTTGCTGCTGCGCGGGTTGCTGCATGGGGTTCTGCTGCAGCGGGTTGTGTTGCATGGGGCTCTGTTGCGGGTGGTTCTGCTGCAGAGAGTTCTGTTGGAGAGGGGTCTGGTGCAGCGGGCTTTGCTGGTGTTGCTGCGGCTGGTGCTGGGGGGCCTGCTGCTCCGGGTCGAGGGACGGGTCGACGGTGACGGCGATCCGGATGTCGCGGCCGAAGCTCTCGGTGAGGATCCGCTCGAGGTCCGGGCGGAGACGCGTCTCGAGCTGGCCGCGGGTGAAGTCGTCGGGGACCGCCACGATCGCTGTGCTCTCGTGGAGGGTGACCGGGCGTGAGTTGGTCAGCCAGGCGCGCTGGTTCGGCGGCAGGCCGGCGAGAACCCGCGCCCAGGCTTCGCCGAGATCGGTGACAGCCGGAGCCACCTCGGTCACGCGTGGCTGCTGCATCTGCTGCAGGTGCTGCTGAGGAGCGGGCTGCTGAGGTGCCTGCTGCTGGGGAGCCTGTTGCGGAGCCTGGTGGGGTGCGTGCTGTTGCGGCGCGTGCTGTTGGGGCTGCTCGTGAGCGGCCGGCTGGTGCACGGTCTGCTGGTGCACGGTCTGCTGGTGCACGGCTTGCTGTGGCTGGTGCTGCTGCTCGTGCTGTGGCGACTGCTGCTGGTGCGGCGGCTCTTGGCGCGGGGGCTCCTGCTGCACCGGCTGGTGCTGGTGGAACTGGTGCTGCTGGGCGACCGGCTGCTGCTCAGGCGCGCGCTGCTGCGGGGCCTGACTTTGCTGGTGCTGCTCAGGCTCGGGCTGCTGCTGGGGAGCTGGTTGCTGCGCAGCGGGCTGCGCCTGGTGGTGGAGCTGCTGCGGCTCCTGCGGCTGCTGGTCGGGCTGCTGCGCAGGGGTGGAGCGTTCGGGAGTTTCGTCGGCAGCGGGAGGGGGCTGCGTGGGGTTGTTGTCGGGTGACCACTGGTTTGTGGCTGTGTTGTCCACACGTGCCTCGCCCTCGTTGGGTGCCGAGCCAGCTGCGTTGCTGCTGCCGGTACCCCATTCCGCCCTTCCCCAGGCAGTACCCGGGTCGGGTTGGCGGTAGTTGCCGACGGCTGGGGCCGCACCGAAGTACGTCGTACCTGCGGTGGGCATGGGTGGGCCGGGCGGGAGATCGGTGGCCGCACGTTCGAGCTCGGATCGGTAGCCGTACGGCGCCGGCGGCGGCGCAGGACGGTACCCGAAGGCCGACGGCTCGGGCATCGGGATCGGGAGCGACGGGCTCAGGTAGTCACCAGGGTCCATCCGCGGCGCCGGTTCGGGCAGCGGAATCGGCAAGGTCTCGGCCTGCGGCGCAGCCTCACTCCGCCGCCGCGGCTCCGCCCGAGCAGGCTCCGGCCGAGGCCCCAGCTCCGGACGCGGCTCCGGGTCCGCGCGTGGGGTGGGCTCCGACCGAGGCATGGGCTCTGGGCGCGGCTCCGGCTCTGCCCGCGGCATCGGCTCCGGGCGCGGCGCGGGCTCGGACCTCAGCGTCGGCTCCGGATACGTCGGCTCCGGGCGCGACTGGTCCGGGCGCGACTGGTCCGGGCGCGACTGGTCCGGGCGCGACTGGTCCGGACGAAGGGGCTCGGTGCGCGGGGTCGGCTCGGGACGGGGCAGGGCCTCGGTGCGGGGCTGGGGCTCCGGAGCGGGTGGGACCTCGGTACGGAAGTTGGCTTCGGGTTCGGGGCGGATGTCGGCGTCGGGCTCGGGCCGCAGATCCTGACGGCCGTCGGCGCTGTAGTCCGTCCGGTACTCGCTTCCCGTGAATTCCGCCGGTGTGAATTCCGCACTGGCGGAATGGTCCTCGACCACGCGTTGCTCCCCGAATCCATCGCTACGGTGGCCGGCGCGTTCCGGAGGGATCCGGGCTGCGCGACCGTTCGACCCGACACCGTGCCGCCGCTCTGTCCACACGGTTGTCCACAGTTGTGAACGACCGCCGGGACAGGTTGGTTACCGATTGCGGGGTGTGGGACCTCTGGTGTGAGGGAGTGACGCTAACAAGTCCGCCCAGGCACCTTCAAGCCGTCATCCACAGGCTATGAACAGGAAATTGGGGGCAACCTCCGGCGTGTCGGGTAGACGCCGGAGCGTAGTCATGGTTGGAGATCGCTCTCCGTTGCCATCCGGTCCGGACAGTGACGAGCTCTCCGGCAACCAGTTACCCACTATGCTGTCCACAAGCCTGTGGAAAACTCTGGGGATACCTGGTTTGACCTGTCCACAGGAGGCCACGTACCGTGGATCGGTCGGTGTTGAGCCGGCCCTTTCGTGCTGCGCTCGCTGCGGGACCCTCTTCTGGTTCTCCGACGGTGTGCAGGACAGGCACCCGGGCAGATCCAATCAGTGGATTTGTCGACAAATTTGTGATCTCGAGTAACCGGAGTCATTCCAGTGAGCAAGCGGACGTTCCAGCCGAACAACCGTCGCCGGCACAAGAAGCACGGCTTCCGTCTTCGCATGCGTACCCGTGCGGGTCGCGCGATCATCGCCGCCCGCCGTGGCAAGGGTCGTCAGCGCCTCGCGGCCTGAGCGACCCGTCTGACGGTGACCACCTCGTGTTGCCCGCGTCGAACCGGTTGGTCCGGTCCGACGACTTCCGTCGCGCCGTCCGGTCCGGTCGGCGTGCGGCGCGACGCGCGGTGGTCTTGCATGTGCTGTTGGAGGCCGGTCACGCCGGCCCCCCGCGCGTCGGATTCGTTGTGAACAAGGCGGTGGGCAACGCGGTTCTGCGGAACCGGGTCCACCGCCGTCTGCGTGCTGTCCTGGCAGCGCGGATCCCGGAGTTGCCGGCCGGCAGCCTGACGGTGGTCCGGGCGCTGCCGTCGTCCGCCGCGGCGTCGTACGACGAGCTCGTCGCCGACGTCGACGGTGCGTTCCGCCGATTGTCGAAGCCATGATGCGGTTCAATCCCGTGCGCAGCGGGATCATCGGTTTCCTGAAGCTGTACCGCCTGCTGATCAGCCCGCTGTACGGGCAGGTCTGCAGGTTCTACCCGAGTTGTTCGGCGTATGCCCTGGAAGCGGTCGAGCGCCACGGTGCGGTGCGCGGTAGCTGGCTGGCGGTGAGGCGACTTCTCCGCTGCCACCCGTGGAACCCCGGAGGCTACGACCCCGTTCCACCCAAAGATGTCGACCAGCGCGGAGAGTCTGTCTCCGCCAACCAGCCCGGGCCGTCAGCCGACGCCGGGCCTGTGCAGCGAGGTGTGTGAGTGACTCTTCTGGCCATCCCCGGGCTCGCGGTGTGGGACGGGATCGTAGATCTGTTCAACACGGTCATGACGCCGCTGTACTGGGCCGTATCGGCACTGCTGGTCGGCTGGCACTGGCTGCTCAGCCAGGTCGTCGACGCGAACAGCGGTTGGGCCTGGGCCTTCTCCATCGTCGGTCTGACGGTGACGATCCGGACGATCCTGATCCCGCTCTTTGTCCGGCAGATCCGTTCCAGCCGGAACATGCAGCTGCTGCAGCCGAAGATGAAGGAGCTGCAGAAGAAGTACGGCCACGACCGGGAGAAGCTCGGTCAGGAAATGATGAAGCTGTACAAGGAGACCGGGACCAACCCGTTCTCCTCGTGCCTGCCGCTGCTGCTCCAGTCGCCGATCTTCCTGGCGCTGTTCCGGGTGCTCGACTACGCGGCCAAGGGCCAGTGGCACAGCGAGATCATGAAGCCGTATGTCAACTCGCTGCAGCACGCGAAGATCTTCGGCGCGGAGATCTCGCAGACCTTCCTGAAGGCGAGCGGTACCGGCTCGGGCAACGTCAAGGTCGTCGCGATCGTCCTGATCATCCTGATGACGGCGACCATGTTCACCACGCAGCTGCAGCTGATGCGGAAGAACATGCCGAAGGAGGCCCTCGAGGGCCAGGCCGCCCAGATGCAGAAGATCATGCTGTACGTCTTCCCGATCTTCTTCCTGATCGGTGGCTTCAACTTCCCGATCGGTGTACTGATCTACTGGTTCATCTCGAACCTGTGGACGATGGGCCAGCAGTTCTACGTGATCCGCCGGAACCCGGCCCCGGGGACGCCGGCGTACGACGCGATGCAGGCGCGTAAGCGGGAGCACAACCTGCGCCACGGCCGTCCGGCCGACGAGAACGTCCCGGGTACGGCGGGTGCGGCGACCGAGACCGCGACGACGGACCGGCGCCCGGCGCAGCGGCAGCAGCCGAAGCGGCAGTCGCGCAGCGACCGTAAGGGCGGCCCGGCGGCCACCGCGTCGAGCAACGGCCAGACGACCGAGGCGGACACCGCGGCGGTCCAGGACGAGACGCCGAAGCAGGACGCGCCCAAGAAGACTCAGGCCGGTGCTGCCAAGAAGCAGCCGGCCGCCAAGAAGGGGTCGGGAGGCAAGCGCCAGCCCGCGGCGAAGTCGGCCGCGCAGAAGAAGGCGGCGCAGAAGCGCTCCGGCGGATCGCGCTGACCCCCGCGCACCGCAATCCCTTTCTTTGACGAACCCGGGTCCCCGTGGGGCGGATCTTGACACTGTGAAGGAGTGGCCGTGACCGACGGCATGCAGAACACCGAGACGGCGGACGAGTCCGCCAGCCCGAAGAACTCCGCCTCGGAGCGGCTGAAGGCCCTCGAGGCGGAGAGCGACATCGCGGCCGACTACCTCGAGGAACTACTCGACATCGCCGACCTGGACGGCGACATCGACATGGACATCGACGGTGACCGGGCCGCGGTCTCGATCGTCGGCGCCGAGCTGAACAACCTGGTCGGCGAGAACGGCAAGGTGCTGGAGGCGCTCCAGGAGCTGACCCGGCTGGCGGTGTACCGGGAGACCGGCGAGCGCTCGCGGCTGATGCTGGACGTCTCGAACTACCGGGCGAACCGGAAGGCCGAGCTGGAAGAGGTCGGCCGGAAGGCGGTCGAGGAGGCCAAGGCGACCGGTACGCCGGTCCGCCTGGACCCGATGACGCCGTTCGAGCGCAAGGTCGTCCACGACGTCGTCGCGGCTGCCGGCCTGACGTCGGAGTCCGAGGGCGAGGAGCCGCGCCGCCGCGTGGTGGTCCAGCCGTGACCACAGCATGACCGTACACATGCCGCGCCTCCGGCGCGGCGGGCCATGGGGCTGTGCCTCCCGGCCTTCCCTCGTCGCTCCAGTCGCTCCAGTCGCTTCGCTCCCTCCGCTCCTCAGTCCAGGCCGGGAGGCCCCATGACCGAGGACGTTTCACGTGAAACCCCGCCGCTCGTGGACAAGCTGTTTCCACGGGCGGCGGTCCGGCTTTCGGCGTACGCCGAGTTGCTGGCCACCGAAGGCACCCTGCGCGGACTGATCGGGCCGCGGGAGGTCCCGCGGCTCTGGGACCGGCACCTGCTGAACTGTGCGGTCGTCGAGCGGCTGATTCCGGAGGAGTCGTCGGTCGCCGATGTCGGCACCGGCGCCGGCCTCCCGGGGATCGTGCTCGCGATCGTCCGGCCCGACCTCCAGGTGGATCTGGTCGAGCCGCTGCTCCGGAGGATCACGTTCCTGGAGGAAGCCGTCGACGCGTTGGGGCTCGACAACGCACGAGTGGTTCGAGCTCGGGCCGAGGACCTGCCGCCGGCGTCGTACGACGTGGTGACCTCGCGGGCGGTCGCTCCGCTGGCCAAGCTGGCGCGCTGGTGTCTGCCGCTCTGTGTCGAGGGCGGATTGATGCTGGCGATGAAAGGGGCGTCCGCAGAGGAGGAATTGGACGGCTCGGAACGCGAATTGATGAAGCTTGGTGCAGAGGTTTGTCATATTCACCAACTCGGCGGCGATGAACTGGCCCTCCCCACGACTGTGGTGAGTATTGTGGCCGGACGTGCTGCAGGGGGATCCCGGCACGGACGACACGGGAGGTGAGCGGGTTGGTGAGTCGTGCCCTCGGATGGCCCGAGAAGAGCACCGGTGAGCCGCGGCCATCGCAGGGCATCGGCTGGCCGACCGAGGCGGACCCGACCGTTCGTGTCGTGACTTCGGAGCCCGCTCCCGACGCCTCCCCGGCACCGGCACCGCCGGTCGCCACCGCGCCGGCTGGAACGCCGGTCGCCGCACCAACTGCCCCGCCCGCGGCCGCGCGGCCGGCGCCTCCGATCGACACCTCGGGACTGCGTGCCGCTGCCGCGGCCGGTCTCGACGGACCAACTACTGACGAGACCCGCGCTGTTTCACGTGAAACGCCGGAGATGCGGGATGATGGTTCCGGCCCCGATTCGACGCCACTGGTGGACGCCGAGACGGACCATTCGGAGTCTCCACCGCCTGTGGATGACCACCGCATGAAACTGCCCCTGCACACGGGAATTCGTCCACAGAAGCCTGTGGACGGAGCTGGGGGTAGACCCGCCCCGACCCCTACAGACATCCTCTTCGGGCCGAGTCCCGCACCTATTGGAATGGGCGCTATGACTGCCGCACAGATCGCCGCGCGGGCCACGACGGACGAGCTTCAGCGACGCCTCCTTGAGACTCCGATCGCCGCCGCGACCGAACGGACCCTGCTGGTGAATGAAGGACGCACAATGGGCCGTGAGTTCCCGCTGCCCGCCCAAACCCGCGTGTTCGTCGTGGCGAACCAGAAGGGTGGCGTCGGCAAGACGACCACCACGGTGAACGTCGCCGCCGGCCTGGCGCTGTACGGCGCGAAGATCCTCGTCATCGACCTCGACCCGCAGGGCAATGCTTCGACGGCCCTGGGTATCGAGCACGCCGAAGGTACGCCGGGCGTGTACGAGGCGGTCATCGAGGGCGAGCCGCTGAGCAAGCTGATCCAGCCGTGCGCCGAGCACCCCGGCATCCAGGTGATCCCGGCGACGATCGATCTGGCCGGTGCAGAGATCGAGCTCGTCAGCCTGGTGGCCCGCGAGAGCCGGCTGAAGACGGTGCTTGAGGCCTTCCTCTCCGAGACGGAGGCCGCGGGGGAGAAGTACGACTACGTCTTCATCGACTGCCCGCCGTCCCTCGGCCTGCTGACGGTGAACGCGCTGACCGCCGCACGCGAGGTCCTGGTGCCGATCCAGAGCGAGTACTACGCGCTCGAAGGCCTTTCCCAGCTCCTCCGCCACATCGACATGGTGAAGTCCCACCTGAACCCGGGGCTCGACGTGTCGACGATCCTGCTGACGATGTACGACGCCCGTACGAAGCTCGCCGGCGAGGTCGCGGCCGAGGTCCGCGGCCACTTCAAGGACGCCGTACTGCGGACCGCCGTGCCGCGGTCAGTGCGGATCTCGGAGGCGCCGAGCCACGGGCAGACCGTGCTCGCCTACGACCCGGCGTCGGCCGGTGCACTGTCGTACCTGGAGGCGTCCCGCGAGATCGCCATGCGGAACAACGCCTGAGGATCTACCGTGACACGCAGCCGTTCCACGTGAAACGGTTGCGTCGTGCGGTTCCGTTCCACGTGAAACGGGACACGGGGGTCGGTCCAGGAGTGCCGGAACCCGTTCGGCGTTGTGATAGGCCAGCAGTAGCTCAGCAGGATGTCGAACTCGAGGGAGCGCGATGAACACCCGACTCGGACGCGGACTTGGTGCGCTGATCCCCAGCTCGCCGGCCCCTGGCACCACGACCCTCGGCAGTAAGTCGTCCTCGATCCCGGGCGCACCCCCGGCACCGACGCCGGCCGAGCCCCTGGCGTCGTCGGAGCCGGAGCTTGCCGCGGTTCCCGGCGCCTCGTTCGCCGAGATCGACGTCGAGAAGATCACGCCGAACCCGAAGCAGCCGCGAACGGTCTTCGACGAGGACGCGATGGACGAGCTCGTCCACTCGGTCAAGGAGATCGGTCTGCTGCAGCCGATCGTCGTCCGGCGGCTCGAGGACGACACGTACGAACTGGTGATGGGTGAGCGGCGTTGGCGCGCGACCCAGGCGGCCGGGCTGACCACGATCCCCGCGATCGTCCGCGAGACGTCCGACGACGCGATGCTGCGCGATGCGCTGCTGGAGAACCTGCACCGCAGCCAGCTGAACCCGCTGGAAGAGGCGGCGGCGTACCAGCAGATGCTCGACGACTTCGGGTGCACGCAGGAAGTCCTCGCGACCCGGATCGGCCGCTCCCGTCCGCAGATCTCCAACACGCTGCGGCTGCTGAAGCTCCCGGCCTCGGTCCAGCGCCGCGTCGCCGCCGGCGTACTGTCGGCCGGTCATGCGCGGGCGCTGCTCGGTCTGCCGAGTGGCGATGCGATCGAGCGACTGGCACAGCGGATCGTCGCCGAGGGGCTCTCGGTGCGTACGGTCGAGGAGATCGTTGCGCTCGGCGACATGAACGCCGACGACGCGACTGCACCCCGGCGGCGGAACAAGCCGGTCGCTCCGCGGCTGGTCGACCTGGCGGACCGGCTGTCGGATCGGTTCGAGACCCGGGTGAAGGTCGACCTCGGGAAGACCAAGGGCAAGATCACCGTCGAGTTCGCTTCACTGGACGATCTGGAGCGGATCGTCACGCTGATGGATCCGAACAAGCAGAACGGGTCCTGACAAGCCCGACACGCCGCAAAAGCCCGCGAATCCTCAGCGCGGTCGGCCAGGAATCACAGGGATGTAAGTCGGCTCAGACGGCTTAGGATCGCGTTCAGCGAGGTAGTTCGAGGTTCGAACTACAGGGTTATCTCGACCAAGCTCTTTGTCGACAAAGTCACCTACCGGTTTCCGGGCAATGTTTCATGTGAAACATTGCGGGTCGCCACGATCCGGTAGGTGGCGGGGAGTGCGGAGGCTTTCGGTCCGAGCCCGGCATAGCTCTCGGGCTCCGGCGCTTCCTCGAACCGGGTGAGGGTGAGGCCGGCCTTCAGGAGAGCGGTGATGACATCGCTCGGTGGCCAGATGAAGGCCTGGAAGGTCGGCGCGTCCGGGTTGTCGCGAGCGCCGGTCGGACGCTTCGAGTTCTCGACCGCGGCGAGCGGCGTGGTACGCCCGAAGTAGTCGGCGGTGATCTCGATCTGGTTCGGACCGCGGACCGCCAAGGTCTCCCACACCGGATGGTGCTCGGCGATCAGGACGGACCCGCCGGGAGTGAGCCGGGCGGCGACCGACGTGGCGAAGACATCGAGGTCCGGCACCCAGCAGATGGCGCCCCAGCTCAGGTAGATGAGGTCGAACCCGGTTAGTGACTCGGGCAGCGCGAGCATGTCCGCGCGGACGAAGTCGGCCGGGATCCCAGCGGCCACCGACTTCTCGGTCGCCATCGCGAGCGCGATCTCGGAGATGTCGACGCCGGTGACGGAGGCGCCGAGCTGTGCCCAGGAGAGGACTTCGTCGCCACACGAGCAGGCGAGGTGCAGGACCCGGCGGCCACGCACATCGCCCGCCGCGGCCAGCTCCTCCGCAGTGAGGGTGGAGCCGCCCGCGCGGAAGAACGACGCGGTCTGGCCGGGACGGGCGTGGTGGATCTGGTTCCAGCTGGCCCGATTCGATTCCGTGATGTCGTGCAGCATGCGCGCGACGCTACGGCGGCGAACCGTAGCGGGACAACGGAATTAGCGACCGAGCAGCTCGTGCGACGTCTTGCGCTCGGCGTAGAACGACAGGAACGGGATCGTGCCGGCCAGCGCCATCAGGACGAGCCGCGGGAACGACCACCGCACCCGGCGGAACAGGTCGAACGTCAGCAGCAGGTACACGACGTACAGGAAGCCGTGCAGCGGGCCGATCACGTTCATCGCGCCGGGGTTGTCGGCGAAGTACTTCAGCGGCATCGCGAGGAACACCAGCAGGAGCAGCATCACACCCACCACGTACGCGATCACGCGGTACCGCATCAGTGCGCCGCGGACGGCCGGGGTGATCGGCTGCGCGGAGGTGGCGGGGTCGGCAGAGGAAGTCACGCTGAAACGGTACCGCTTGACTCCACGGCCGATCCGACCCGGTCCGCATCCGGACCGGCGGACCGAGCGTCGTCGCCGGACGGGTCGTCGCCTGAGGTGTCGCCGGCAGGGTCGTCCTCGTCGGGGGAGCGGTGCGCGTCCAGCACCATCCGGCCCCACATCCACAACGTGAAGGCGGCGAAGATCCACCACTGGAAGGCGTACGCCACGTTCCGTAGGCCCGCGCTTTCGGTCGGCGGCGGAGGCGGTACGACGGCGGCGGGCGCGGGCGACGTACCGGCCGCAGATGTCTGTACGACGAAGGCGTCGTACACCCGGTACTTCACGAGGTGCACGATGGTCGGGATCCGCAGTGACGACAGCACGCGTCCCTTGGCGGCATCGTCCGACGAGTCCTCGGCCTCGGACGCGACCACGGCTCCGGTCAGCGACACCGGACCGCTCGGCGCCTTCGCTGCCGGGTCGGACACCGAGGCGACCCAGCCGCGCACGACCATCACCGCATCGGTGTCGGAGAGCTTCAGCGGCGACACCACCCAGAACCCCTGGTGTCCGTCCTGCAGCCGGTCCGCGACGAATACCTGGTCCGCCGTCGGACCCCAGGTGCCGTCGATCGTCACCTGCCGCCCGACCGCCTTGGCCGGCAGACCTTCGTCGACCGTGAACAGCGACTGCAACGGCACGGGAGCGGCGGCCGCGCGATGCGCGGTGGCCTCGGCCGTCTTCGACTTGTAGACACCGAGCTGCCAGATCCCCATCGCGGTCATCACTCCGGCGATCGCGAGCGCGAGGGCGAGCAGGCCGATCCACCGTGGCTGGACAGCAGTCCGCCAGAGCGGCTGGGGTGTGGCGTCGGACATCGGCGTCAGCGGGCGGCGGCAGTAGCCAGCAGGTCGCGGCAGAGTACGCCGAGCTCGATCCCGGCGGCCTCGGCGGCGAGCGGGACGAGCGACGTCTCCGTCATCCCTGGCGCCACGTTGACCTCCAGGAACCACGGAACGCCGGCTGCGTCGACGACCAGGTCCGTCCGGGACAAGTCCCTCAGCCCCAGCGCCTGATGCGCCTGAACGGCCGCAGCGGCGCACGCACCGGCCGCCTCCGGCTCGAGCCGGGCGGGCACCACAAACTGTGTCGCACCGGCCGTGTACCGCGCCTCGTAGTCGTAGAACCCGGAGTCTGGGCGGATCTCCACCGCCGGCAGCGCGCGCGGTCCGTCGCCGACGTCGACGACCGTGACCGCTACCTCGGTGCCGTCGATGTACTGCTCGATCAACGCGACGGGTCCGTACGCGTAGCAGTTGACCATCGCCGCCGGCAGTTCGTCCGCGGACCGCACGATCGAGGCACCCAGCGCCGAACCGCCGCGGGCCGGCTTCACCACGAGCGGCAGCCCGATCTGCGTGACCACGGCCTCCATCAACGCGGCGGCGCCGAGCTCGCGGAACGTGTCGTGCCCGAGCACGACCGACGCGGGCGTGTGCAGCCCGGCGTTACCGACGACCGTCGACGCGACCGGCTTGTCGAACGCCGCACGGCACGCAGCCGCGTCGGCACCGACGTACGGAACGCCGTACAGGTCGAGGACCTGGCGGAGGGCGCCGTCCTCGCCGGTGACGCCGTGCAGGACGGGGAAGACCGCGTCCGGTGGATCCTCGCGCAATCGATCGACGAGGGAGGCATCGACGTCGCGTTGCTCGACCTCGACGCCGACGCTGCGCAGAGCGTCCGCCACGCGGCGGCCGGAGCGCAGCGAGACATCACGCTCGTGCGACAGACCGCCGGCCAGAACCAGCACTCGACCCAGATCACTCATCACAAATATCCCGATCACTCGTGGGCGTCTCCGGCGCGGTCGCCGGCCCCGAGGCCCACTGGAACGGTACCCCTACCGCATCATGGACCCCCGGCCACCCGTTGGTCCCTTGCGCAACCTTTGCGGTGGGACCTAGCTCAGTTCCGGCCCCGGAGCGTCGTAGTCACGGCCGGTGCCCGGGGGTAGCGGGCCGAAGGTCTGCCGGAGCTCCAGCTCCTCGTTGATCACCGCGGCCAGCCTGCCGACGCCCTCGGTGATCCGCTCCGGCGTCGGATGACAGTACGACAACCGCATGCACTGGGACCCGAAACCGTCGGAGAAGAAGGCGGTCCCGGGTACGTACGCGACCCGCGCGGTGACCGCTCGCGGCAGCATCGCCTTCGCGTCCAGGCCCTCCGGCAGGGTCAGCCAGACGTAGAAGCCGCCCCGTGGTTTCGTCCAGGTGGTTGCCGCTGGCATCTTTTCGGTCAGCGCCGCGAGCATCGCGTCCCGGCGCTCGCGGTACATCTCGCGGAACTGCTTCACCTGCCCCATCCAGTCGTGCCGGATCAGGTACGACGAGATCGCGAGCTGGCTGAACGTCGGCGGACACAACGTCGCGGACTCCTGCGCGAGCACGAGCTTCTCCCGGACCGCGTGCGGCGCGACTGCCCACCCGACCCGGAACCCGGGCGCGAACGTCTTCGAGAACGAGCCGAGGTAGATGACGCCTTCGCGATCCGCGGCCCGCAACGCCTTCTGCGGCTCACCTTCGAAACCGAGCAACCCGTACGGGTTGTCCTCGAGGATCAGCAGCTCGGCCCGCTGGCAGATCTCCAGCACGCGGGCGCGCCGCTCGTCGGACAGCGAGACACCGGCCGGGTTGTGGAAGTTCGGGATCGTGTAGAAGAACTTGACCCGCTTGCCGGCCGCCCGCACGGAGGCGATCGCCTGCTCCAGCGCCTCCGGTACGACGCCGTCGTCGTCCATCGCGACGTGCACGACCTCGCACTGGTACGCGCGGAAGACGCCGAGCGCGCCGACGTACGACGGCGCCTCGCAGATCACCACGTCGCCCGGATCGCAGAACACCCGCGTGACCAGGTCGACCGCCTGCTGGCTGCCGACCGTGACGACGACGTCGTCCGGGTGCGCCTCGATGCCCTCGAGCCGCATGATGTCGCAGATCTGGTCGCGCAGCGTCGGGTCGCCCTGACCGGAGCCGTACTGCATCGCGACCGCGCCGTTGTCGATCACCAGGTCGCGGACCGCGCCGCCGACGACGTCCAGCGGCAGGCCGCCGATGTTCGGCATCCCGCCGGCCAGTGAGACCACTTCCGGCCGGCTGGCGACCGAGAACAGGGCGCGGATCTCCGATGCGGTCATGCCCTTGGTCCGGGCTGCGTACGCCTCGACGTAGTTGTCGAGACGGGTCTGCCGGACATCGGGCACGTCAGCACTCACGAGGGCCACTCCAACGGTGATCGAGGGGGAAGTCACCAGGTTACGTCGAGAGACCTCAGTGCGGGCTGGGGATCGGCGTGACCTCTCACTACCATGCCTTATAGGGGCAGGTTCGACCATGCCGGAATCTGGCTGTTGAGACAGCCGGCGGACCGGTGCGGCCTGAGAGGCGGAGCGGAATGAGCGTGGGCAAGACAGCCGGGTGGACGCTCGGTGGTCTGCTGCTGGGCGTGCTGGCCGGGTTCGCCGGCGAGCTGTTCCGGCGGCAACCGGCCAAGGTGCAGCAGCGGTACGTCGCCCCGCGGGCGACCCGGACACCCGATGCGTGGACCCCGTCCGCGGTCCCGGAGCGGGCCGCCGCGGAGGTCACCGCGCCGGAGACCGAGCCGGCCGCCCGATGACGTGTCGTGACGAATCTAACAGTCCGTATCGCTGATCGGATGCGCTGATGGCCCGCCGGCTCGAACCGCTGACCCTCGACAACCTCGACGGGTTACCGGTGCCGTGCCGGGACTGTGTCTTCTGGGAGCTCGACCCGGTCGCGGCGCGGCACGCGATCCGCAACGGTGACACCGCCCTGGAGAAGGAGGCATGGCTGTCGCAGCTGCTGCTCGACTGGGGGACTGCCGGGATTCTGCTGTCCGTCGACGACGAGCCGGCCGGGTTCGCCGTGTACGCGCCGGCGAAGTACCTGCCGCGGATCCAGGCCTTCCCGACCGCACCGGTCAGCCCGGACGCCGTCGTACTGGCCACCGGGCGGATCCTGCCGCGGTACCTGGGGCTCGGGCTCGGGAAGGTCCTCGTGCAGGCGATCGCGAAGGACGTGATGAAGCGCGGCTTCCGCGCCGTCGAGGCGTTCGGGGACTCGCGCTGGGACGGGCCGAGCTGCGTGTGGCCGACCGAGTTCCTGCGGGCAGTCGGCTTTGGTGTGGTCCGGGAGCATCCGCGCAATCCACGGCTGCGGCTGGACCTTCGATCGACGATCACCTGGCGCAGCGAGATGGAGGCGGCGGTGGAGCGGCTGATGGGCGCGATCCGTCCGGAGCAGTCGCCGTCCGCGCCGGTCACCGTCCGGGACGCGTTGCGGACGGGCCCGGAGTAGACCGTGGTCTGGCTGGCGCTGGCCGACCTGATCGCGGTCGTGCACGGCGCTCTGCTGCTGTTCTTCCTGGTCGGCGGATTCCTCGCCTGGCGGTGGCCGCGGCTGATCTGGTTCCACCTCGTGATCCTGGTGTGGAACGCCGCGATCACACTCTTCAGCTTCACCTGTCCGGTGACCTGGACCGAGCAGTACTTCCGGAGCCTGGACGGCCGGCCCCGCTACCGAGGCGGCTTCATCCGGCACTACTTCGAAGGCCGACTCTGGCCGGTCGGAGACACGCCTCTCGTCACCTGGTCCGGCTTCGCCGTCGTCGTGATCGCCTATCTCGGGTTCTTCGTCGTCATGGTCCGGCGACGGTCGAAGGACCGAGCCTTTCGATCCTGATCGACAGGAGGGCAGGACGGCAGCCGTTGTGCTTTGCTCGCGCGCATGGGCAAGGGGCGGGTTCTGATCGTCGGCGCGAGTATCGCGGGTCCGGCGCTGGCGTGGTGGCTGAACAGCTACGGGTACCAGGTGACCGTCGTCGAGCGGGCGCCGGCGCTGCGGACGGGCGGATACAAGATCGACATCCGCGGCGCGGCGATCGACGTGGTCGAACGGATGGGGCTGAAGACCGTCCTCGAGGGGCTCGAGACCGACATGCGGTTCATGTCGTTCGTCAACGGCGCCGGGAAGCGGATGGTCGACGTACCGGCGGACCTGTTCATGGGGCGTGGCGAGGCCGACCTCGAGGTGATGCGTGGTGACCTCAGCCGGATCCTGTACGACGCGACGCGGAGCAGCGTCGAGTACGTCTTCGGGGAGACCGTCACGGGGGTGGACGCGGAGACCGGCGAGGTCACGTTCGGGCAGGCCGGGCCGCGGACGTTCGACCTGGTATTCGGCGCCGACGGGCTGCACTCCGCGGTCCGTGAGCTCGCCCTCGGCGGGAGCCCGCTGGACGATCTCGGCCACCTGGTCTCGATCGGTACCGTGCCGAACCATCTCGCGCTGGATCGCTGGGAGCTGATCTACTCGGTGCCCGGGCGGACCGTGAACCTGTACAGCACCGCGGGCAGCGCCGACGCGAAGGTGCTGTTTCTGGCCACGGCACCGGCCGGCGGCGTCGACCGGCACGACCGTTCGGCACAGCTGAGGTTCCTCGAGGACCGGTTCCGGGGTGCGGGTTGGGACACGGACCGGCTGCTCGACGGGATCGCTCAGGCGGACGACTTCTACTTCGACACGGTCAGCCAGGTCCGCCTCGACCGGTACGGCCAGGGACGCGTCGCACTGCTCGGCGACGCGGCATACTGCCCGTCCTTCGCCTCGGGGCAGGGGACCAGCCTCGCGCTCGTCGGCGCGTACGTGCTGGCCGGCGAGCTGTCCCGATCAGAGCCGCAGACGGCGTTCGCGCAGTACGAGCGCCTGATGCGGCCGTACGTCGAGCAGAACCTGAAGCTCGGGCGGGACAACCTCGGCCGGATGATCGCGAAGAGCACGTTGCAGAGCTGGATGGGCGCACAGCTGCTCCGCGTGCTGCCGCGGATGCCGGGCAAGGACGCGATGATCGCGAAGGTGACCAAGCCGATCCACGACGCGGCGCGCGCGATCGACCTGCCGCAGTACTGATCAGGGGCGACTCAGTGAGACCCCGGACGTGGGCCGGGTCCGGCCTCCCCATACTGGAGGGGTGCCCACCACCAGTACGCCGGTCGACGACTACCTGGCCGCGCTGCGCCGCGAGCTCCGGGGCCCGCGGCGGCGGAAGGCGGACCTGCTCGCCGAGGCGCGGGACCATCTGACCGACGCGACCGAGGCGTTCGAGGCGGACGGGAACGAGCGGTACGACGCGGAGCGCGCGGCGGTCGCCGACTTCGGCGAACTCGCGGACGTGGTCCCGGGGTACCGGGCCGAGCTGGCGATCAGCCAGAGCCGGCGGATCGCGATGATGCTGTTGTTCGCGCTGATGATCCAGCCGATCGTGTGGCAGGGCGGCGCCTGGATCTGGACGCAGGAGCCGGAATCGGCGAGTGCGCTCAACGACCTGCTGCAGACCGTCGTCCGGGCGATCGGCGGCGTCGTGATCGCGGGTGCGCTGCTCGCGGTCCTCGCGACCGGGGTCGGCGTCCGCTATCCCGTGGTGCGGGAGCACCTGAGCCGGGTGACGGCGCTCTTCGCGCTGGCCGGATCCGCGATGGTCGCCGGGATCGGCGTACTGATGGCGGCGACCAGCTCCCACGCGCCGGGCGTGCCGGCGTTCGGCGTGGTCGGGACGTTCGTCGTGCTGCCGCTCGCGCTGGTCAGCGTGCAGGCCGCGCGCGGTCTACGCCTGGCTCGGGCGTAGCACCCCCTCGACCACGGCCCGGAACGTCAGCCAGTCCTGCTTCCCGGACGCGAGCATCTTCGCGCCGGAGCTGGTGAGCTGGTACGTACGCCGCTTCCGCCCGCCGACCGTGCTCCACTCGCTGGCCAAGTACCCCGCGCGCTCGAGGCGCCGGAGCGCCGGGTAGAGCGTGCCGGTCGGCAGGTCGAGCTCGCCGCCGCTGCGCTCCAGCAGCGCCTCCATGATCGCGTAGCCGTGCAGCGGCTCGGCCTCGACGACCGCCAGGATCATCGGGTCCAGGTGTCCACGCAACGCATCCGCCTTCATGTAGCCAGTCTACTCATATGCCTGTTACTGTCGAGAGGCAACATGTAGCCAATCTACTTATCAAGGATCTCCGATGACTGTGGACGCTCCGATCCGACCAGCGACCCGACCCGGCGTGCTGCACCGGGTGTCCGGGTGGGCCATGCAGCACGCCGGTCTGGCGCTCGTGCTGTGGGTGGTCGTGCTGGCCGCCGTCACCGGCGCGGCGACGGTGGTCGGCGCCAACTACCGCGGCGACAACTCGCTGCCGGGCACCGACTCCCAGCGGGTGACCGACCTGTTCACGGCGCACCAGCCGAAGGGCGACACCGCATCGGTGCAGATCGTCGTCCGCGCCGACGGCGGCCTGGATGCGGACAAGTCCCGGGTCGAGTCGATGCTGGCCGCGGTCCGGGTCCTGCTGCACGTGTCCGCAGTTGCCGACCCGTTCGGTGGACAAGGAGATTTGTCGACAGATCGACGTACGGCGTATGCGACCGTGAGCCTGGACGTCGCGGCCGCGGACATGCCGGTGGACGGAGTACGGGCGATCATCCACCGCGCGCAGGACTTCGCCCGGCCGGGATTCCAGGTGGAGGTCGGGGGAGACCTGGCGCGGAGTGCGGCCGACAGCTCGGGCGGTGCGTCCGAAGGTGCCGGAATCCTTGCCGCGCTGGTGATCCTGGTGTTCCTGTTCGGATCGTTGCTCGCGGCAACACTTCCGTTGTTGACCGCGGTGTTCGCGGTCGGCAGCACGGTCGGCCTGCTGATGCTGGCGTCGCATCTGTTCAAGGTCCCGGAGTACACGACCCCGGTGATGATGCTGGTCGGGCTCGGCGTCGGGATCGACTATGCGTTGCTGATCTTCTCCCGGTATCGCCACGAGCTGGTGAAGGGCACGGCCGATCCGAAGGTCGTTGCCCTGGACACCGCGGGGCGGTCGGTGATGTTCGCCGGCTGTACGGTGGTGATCGCGCTGCTCGGCCTGCTGGCGTTGGGGCTCGGCTCGTTGCAGGGCATTGCGCTCGGCGTGACGATGACCGTACTGATGACGATGCTCGCGGCGGTGACGTTGCTGCCGTCGTTGCTGACCTTGTTCGGCAAGCGGATCGAGCGCAGTGTCCGCAAACATGCCGCGAAACAACGGCGTACGCCGGGGGACGGATGGCGGAAGCTGGCCGGCGTCGTCCAGCGCGGCCCGTGGGTGCCGTTGGTGCTCGGCGTCGTAGCGCTGGCGGCGTTGTCGTTGCCGGCGTTGGGGATGCGGCTCGGGTTCGCGGATGCCGGGACCGACGATCCGGCGAAGACCAGCCGGAAGGCGTACGACCTGTTGGCGGAAGGATTCGGGCCGGGGTTCAACGGACCGCTCGTTGTGGTGACCGAAGGAGGCCGGGCCGACCTGCTCGGACCGACGCTCGCGAAGGACCCCGACATCGCCGCGGTGACGCCGCCGCAGGTCACGCCGGACGGGAAGGTCACCACCGTGCTGGCGTTCCCGAAGTCGGCGCCGCAGGACGCGGCAACGAGCGAGCTCGTTCAGCGGCTGCGCAAGGACACGTTGCCGAAACTCGAAGGGACGTACCTGGTCGGCGGAGCGACGGCGGCCGCGGACGACTTCGCCGCCGCGGTGAGCAACCGGCTGCCGATCTTCGTCCTGGTGGTGGTCGGGTTGTCGGCGGTGCTGCTGATGGCGGTGTTCCGATCGGTGCTGATCCCGTTGAAGGCGGCTGTCCTCAACCTGCTCAGCATCGGCGCCTCGCTCGGCGTGATCACGCTCGTCTTCCAGCACGGCTGGTTCGGCGCGCAGGCCGGCCCGATCGAGGCCTTCGTCCCGGTGATGATCTTCGCGATCGTGTTCGGGTTGTCGATGGACTACGAGGTCTTCCTGGTCTCCCGGATCCACGAGGAATGGCGGCGTACCAAGGACACCACGGTCGCCGTCCGCGAAGGCCTCGCGACCACCGGCAGCGTGATCACCGCGGCAGCCGCGATCATGATCGTCGTCTTCGCCGCGTTCCTCCTCAGCCCAGACCGAATGCTCAAACAATTCGGCCTCGGCCTCGCCACCGCAGTACTCCTCGACGCCCTACTCATCCGCTGCATCATCGTCCCCGCCGTACTGCGCCTCTTCGGCACACGCGCGTGGTGGCTACCACGCGGCCTGAACCGGGCGCTACCGACGATCAAGCTCGAGGATCACGCGTAGTACAACTCAACCCACGTTGGTGTCGAAGGTTGCCAACCCCAACGACTTCCACGCATCGAGGAGGCGCTTGTCACCGGATGCGACGACAAGATCGGCGTCCTCCAACTGTTCGGCGGACGCGCAGTGAACAGCGTCGTACCCGCGCAGCGCCAGCAGGTCCGCGAGTTCGGCCGCCCGCTGGATCAATGGCTGGTCCACCTCGGCGATCTCGAGTTGTGCCCAGAGTTGGTCCAGCAGTCGTCGGCACGACGCATACGCCTGGTCGTCCAGGCGCGCCCCACGATGCGCTTGCGCGAGTGCGGCCGCGGTCTCGACATACAGCAATCGGCTCGAGACCACGGCGTCGGCGTCATCCCAGAACCGGCGACAGGCCGCACTGCTCGGCTCGCTGACCAGCAGCGGTACGAAGGCCGACGTGTCGAGATAACCGATCACCGGCGCTGCTCGTCGACGAGTTCGGTGACCAACCCCTCGGCATCAACCGGGTCCGGCGCGGGCTGCTTATTCTGGCGGGCGGGCTGCACCCGCCCTTCGGCACGAAGTTGCTCCAGCCGCGTCGGCCGGCCGACGGGCACGATGCGGGCCACCGGTTGCCCGTGGTCTGTGACAGTCACGGTGTGTCCGGAACGGACCTCGGCCAGATGGCGACTGAGGTTGTCGCGCAGTTCCCGAATGCCGACGTCCATGCCGACTCCCTTATGTGGCTACTTCTGTTGAGCCCATTGTAGCCACGGCGCCTTAAACGGTCAGCTGGCCGAGGCGGAGCATGCCGGTGGCGGCGTCCTGGTCCGGGGGGAGGTAGACGCGCTGGATGGCGACCACGATCGACTCGGCGATGACGTCGCGGAAGGCTGGGTCGGCGAGGCGGGCCGAGTCGTGGGGGTTGGTGACGTAGCCGATCTCCAGGCGGACGGCCGGCATCTTGGTGCGGCGCAGGAGGTCCCAGGTCTTCTCGTGGGTGCGGCAGTCGAGGAGGTCGGTGCGGGCGACGATCTCGCGCTGGACCAGGCCGGCGAACTGTTCGCCGACGCTGGACGAGGCGCCGTGCAGGTCGTTGCCGTAGAAGTACGTCGCGACGCCCTGCGCGTCCGGGTTCATCGAGCCGTCGGTGTGCAGGGAGACGCAGAGGTTCGCGTCGGTCTCGTTCGCGAAGGCGGCCCGGGCCAGCTCGTCCGGGCCCTGGTCGCGGCCGCGGGACAGGTACGCGCGGACGCCGGTGGCGCCGAGGCGGCCCTCGATCCGGGAAGCCAGGTCGTACGCGATGTCGGACTCACGCAGGCCGTACCCCTCCCAGCCGTAGTCGAAGCCGCCGTGCCCGGGGTCGATCACCACGGTCTTGCCGGACAGCCGCGGCCCGGCGGCGCGGACGGCCTCCCGCGCGCGCAGCGCGTCCGGACGACCGCCGGTCGCCATCGGGCGGATCCGCTGCAGCGCCTTGAACGTTGACGGACCACACGTACCGTCGGCCGGCAGACCCATGTTCCGCTGGAACTCGGTCACCGCGCGCTGCGTGTCCGCGCCGAAGATCCCGTCGATCCGGGCGACCGCGAAACCCAGCTCCTGCAGCTTCGCCTGCAGGCTCAGCACGTCGTCGCCGCTCAGCGGATGCGTCGGGACGAACGTCAGCAGCCGGTCGCCCAGCCGCCAGCGCGCGTCATCGATCGCGCGGTACGTCTGCGGGCCGACGATGCCGTCGATCATCAGCCCGCGTTGCTGCTGGAAGCCCCGGACGGCGTGCGCGGTCGCCTCGTCGTAGACGTCGTGGCCGCCGGTCAGCAGCCCCAGTCTCTGCAGCTTGCCGACGATCTCCGCGACCGCCTCACCGCTGTCGCCGATCCGGTACACGCCGTGCGGGGATTCCATCAGGTAAAGCTCCTTGCCGGTGTGGCGGGACAACTCAGGCGGTGAAGTCGGCCAGCTCCTTCAGCAGCGCCGCCTTCGGCTTGGCGCCGACGATGGACTTCGCCAGTTCACCGTTCACGTAGACGTTGATAGTAGGGATACCGGTGACCTTGTAGTTGCTCGGGGTGACCGGGTTCTCGTCGACGTTCATCTTCAGGAACGTGAGCTTGTCGCCGTGGTCCTGGTTCAGCTCCTCCAGGATCGGGGAGACCTGGCGGCACGGGCCACACCACTCGGCCCAGAAGTCCACCAGGACCGGCTTGTCGCTCTTCAGCACGGTCTGGTCGAACTCGGCGTCGGTGACAGCGTTCATCTTCTCGCCCACGGCGATAACTCCTTCAGGGTGATTGTGTATGAGGTCAGACGGAGACGGACTCGGTGGCGGCCGCGGCGTGCTCCGCGTCCTCCAGGGTGGCCAGGAAGCGCTCGGCGTCCAGGGCGGCGGCACAGCCCGTACCGGCGGCGGTGATCGCCTGCCGGTAGGTGTGGTCCACCAGGTCGCCGGCCGCGAACACGCCGCGCAGGTTGGTCTCGGTGCTGTCGGGCTTGACCAGCACGTACCCCTCCTCGTCCAGGTCGACCTGGCCCTTGACCAGCTCCGAGCGGGGGTCGTGGCCGATCGCGATGAACAGGCCGGTGGCCGGCAGCTCGCGGGTCTCGCCGGTGACGGTGTCCTTCAGCGTCAGGTGGCTGAGCTTGTCCTCGCCGTGGATCGTGTCGACCGCGGAGTTCCACTGGAACTCGAGCTTGTCGTTGGCGACCGCACGGTCGGCCATGATCTTCGACGCGCGCAGCTCGTCGCGGCGGTGCACCAGGTGCACCTTCTTCGCGAACTTGGTCAGGAAGGTGGCCTCCTCGACGGCGGAGTCGCCGCCGCCGACGACCGCGATCTCCTGGTCGCGGAAGAAGAATCCGTCACAGGTCGCACACCAGGACACGCCGTGCCCGGACAGCCGCTCCTCGTCGGCCAGGCCGAGCTTGCGGTAGCCGGAGCCCATCGCCAGGATGACGGCCTTCGCGCGGTGCTCGGTGCCGGTCGAGTCGGTGACCACCTTGACGTCGCCGGTCAGGTCGACCTTGATCACGTCGTCCGGCACGAGCTCGGCGCCGAAGCGCTCGGCCTGGGTCCGCATCTCGTCCATCAGCGCCGGGCCCATGATGCCCTGCGAGAAGCCGGGGAAGTTCTCCACCTCGGTGGTGTTCATCAGCGCGCCACCGGCGGTGACGGAGCCTTCGAACACCAACGGCTCCAACGCCGCACGGGCGGCGTACACGGCAGCCGTGTAACCGGCCGGCCCGGAGCCGACGATGATGACGTTGCGGACTGCGGTGGACTCGCTCATACAGGCGTTCCTCGGTGTCGTCGAGAACAGTGACGTCGTACTCAACGGATCCTAGAGGCCGACCATTCCCACGGTACCCATCGACAGCCCGCTCTACCGCATCGGCCGGATCAGCGGTTGCGGAGCGTCACTGTCGTGTCGTAGAACGACGTGCCGACGCCGCCGGGGGAGCTACATCCGGTGACCGCGAAGATCTGGATCTGGCTCACCGCCGCGCCCTGCAGCCCGATGATCGTGGCCCGCTTGCCGTCCACCTTGGCGGGCTGGACGAGCCGGACGTTCGAGTTCGAGCGGCCGGCCGCGAACGCACGGGCGCAGGCCTGCTCGTCGCTCGAGCCGTGCAGGATTGCGTTCGGGGTGTTGTCCAGCCAGCGCTTGGTGGCCGAGCCGATGTCCTTGCTCGCGATCGTCACGGTGTCGGCCGGCGGCGTGTTCGCGTCGGTGGATGCGGCTCCGTCGTTCGCCTGGTCCTTGGTGGCGAACACGACACCGACACCCAGCGCGGCGATCAGCACCACACCAGCGGCGGCGCCGAGCAGCTTCGGCAGGTGCCGGCGCGGCTCCTCGCGGAGCTGGGCCAGCGAGTGCACGCCGACGGTGGACGCGCGCAGCACCGACTCGGACACGATCACCGCGTCCAGGTGCTCGGCGACGTCGGTCGGCATCGGGATGTCGCTGCGGCCCTCCTCGGCGAGGTCTTCGGTCAGCTGCAGCAGGGCATCGTACGTCTGCTGGCACTCCGGGCATGCCTTCACATGCTCACGAGCGCTGTGTGCCTCGGGGGCAGGCAGCAGGTTCTCGATCAGGTCGGCGATCGTGTCCGTGTCCAGGTGCTCGAGGTGCTCACTGGTCGGCAGACCGGGATCGGTCATCGGGGGCTCGCCTCCTCACGGGAGGTGCGCGGCGTGTTCATAACGGACTCCGGGTAGGCGTCAGGCGTTCGGTCGCCAGAGGCAGGCGACTTCGCTTCGACGGCATACCCACTCATTCGGTTCCCACTGCTTCCGCGGCGGACTCTTTCTTGGAAGTTTGCCAATGCCGCAGCAACGGGAGCAGCTTGGCGCGGCCCCGGGCGCACCGGGACTTGACCGTGCCCGGCGCGCAGTCCAGGATCGCGGCCGCCTCCTCGATCGAGTACCCCTCCATGTCGACCAGGACCAGCGCCGCGCGCTGGTCCTCGTTGATCTGCTTCAGGGCGTTCAGTACGTCGAGCCGGCGCTCGCGGACCTCGGCCGGGTCGTCCTCGGCCGGGCCGGCCAGCTCGGCGGCGCGGTCCTCGTCCTCCGGCAGCGGGTCGGCCGCGCGCACCTGGCGGCGGCGGATCCGGTCCAGACAGGCGTTCACCACGATCCGGTGCAGCCAGGTGGTCACCTTGGCGTCGCCGCGGAACGAGTCCGCGCGCCGGAACGCCGAGATGAACGCCTCCTGGAGCGCGTCGGCGGCCTCCTCGGGTTCGCCGAGGGTGCGGATCGCGACCGCCCACATCCGGTCCCGGTGCCGCTTGACCAGGAACCCGAACGAGTCCGGGTTGCCGGCCACGTGCATCCGGAGCAGTTCGTGGTCGTCCAGCTCGTCGTAGCTGGTCGGGCCGGTCGGCCGGGCAGGCTGCGCGCCACCCTGGGCGACCGGGTCGTCGGCGCCGATGCGCGGGACGTCCGGACGACGGGGCGGCGGATTGCCCGAGTCGACGTGAGCGGTCATTTCTGGATCGTGACCTCCGCGATGGTGCCCTGGTAACCGTCCGACACCTTCGGCAGCTTGGTCAGCCAGACCAGGACGTACCGCGTCTCGGTCGGCGCCGAGGGGGTCAGGACCACCGTACCCTCGGGCTGGTCCGCCTTGGTCGCGACCGGCGTCCAGCCGCTGATCCCGGTCGGCGACGTGCTGGTGTCACCCTTCGGAACCATCAGCTGCAGGCTCGTGCCGTTGCCCTGCAGGAGCACCGCGACCTTGGACACCGGGGTCTTGGTGCCGAGGTCGTAGATGATGCCGACGCCGGTCTTCAGGCCGCCGAGGTTCGGGTTGCCCTTGTACGACTGCGTCTTCCAGGTCGTGCTCGGATCGCCGTCGTACGTGTTCGGGACGTCCTTGTGGTGCTCCTCGCCGTTGCCGGGCGGCGGGTCGAAGTCCTGAGCCCCGACGATCGTCGCTTTCCCGCCGGTGGTCGACGGGGTCGTGCTGGTCTGCGGCGGGGCACTGGTCGTCGTACCACCGGTGCCGCCATTGGTGCTGCCGTTGTCCTTGTTCATCGCACCCTTGAGCAGGAACTGCGCGAGCAGGATCACCGACAGCAGGGCGAGGATCGCGAGCAGGATCAGGATCCGGCCGCCCCACGAGCCCTTCTGCTTCTGCTTCGGCTCGTCCCGGCGACGGCCGTTCCCGTTCGTGGCCGTGGGCTGCCGGCGGACCGGTCGGGTGTCGGTCGACGGCTCGTACGCCGGCTGCGGCGGGCGGTACCCGTTCGGCTCCGAGGTGTACGTCGGGTCCAGGGCCGGCGGGGCGGACTGCGGCACCACCTGGGTGGCGTCGTCGACGCTGCCGTTCTGGCTGGCGACCTGGACGGTCTCGTCCATCTGGTTCGGCGGCTCGTGCGAGCTGCCGACGACACCGGACAGCGCGGCGGACAGACCGGCCGCGCTGGTGATCGGCGGCGCGTGGTGCCGCGGCGGGTCGCCGAGCAGCCGGTCGCTGATGTCGTCCAGCGACCGCGGTACGCCGGCGCGCACCTGGCGCGGGCTCAACAGCCGGCCGTGCTCGACCGGGGCCGGCTGCAGACCCCAGGCCGGGGCCGGGCCGGGCCAGCGGCCGGTGAGCGACGCGAAGAGCAACTGTCCGAGCGAGTGCACGTCCTCCTCGGGCGAACCCGCCCCGGACGAGCGCAGCGCCGCCTCGGTGGCGACACCGACGACCTTGATCGCGCCGGCGTCCGTGACCACCACGGTCGCCGGGCTGATCGCGCCGTGCGCGTAGCCGGTGCGGTGCAGGTTCTCCAGGGCCTCGGACACCTCGCGGGCCAGCCAGCCCGCCTGCTGCCCGGTGAGCGGGCCACTGCCGAGCATCCGCTCGAGCGACCGGCCGCCGGCCCATTCGCGCACGCAGTACGTCACGCCGTCGTGCATGTCGCAGTCGAGCACCCGGAGGAAGCGTGGGTCGTTCGCCGCGGCGGCCCGGCGGGCGGCGTCGAAGAGCAGGTTGGTCCGCGGGTCCCCGACCGGCAGCACGTCGACCACGACGGCCCGGCTGAGGACCTCGTCGACGGCCCGCCACACCCGGGCACCGTCGATCTCCGCGAGCAATTCCGCGATCCGGTACCGCCCGGCCAGCAGAGCACCAGGACTCACGGTCTGGTTCGACACGGTGTCTCTCGCCCTCCTAGAAGCGCCAGCGGCCTGATCGCAGGCCCCATGTTAGTGCCCCACTGACCAGACAGGTGGTGCACTAACGCACAAGCAGTTCGGATCAGCGCCCGATCGGCAGCTTCGATGTGACCATGGACACCACATCGTTCACCTCATGGATACGCAGTACCCGCGACACGGCGGCGTACACCGGCAGCATCACGATCGCCGCGACGGCGAGTTCGAGAATCGCGCCGAGCGGCCCGGACCAGTCGATCGCGAGGCCGAGGACCCACAGCACGATCTTGCCCGCACCGGCGCCGGCCACCGCCGCGATCACCATCGCGAGCAGCGGCAGCCCGATCCCGGCGCCCGGCACCCGCGGCACCCGCCGGCGCAGGACCGGCCGGGAGAGCAGGACCGCGACCAGGTAAGCGAGCGCGTACGCCGCGCCGAGCATCACGCCGCTGAACCGCAGGTGTGCATCGTCGAGCAGCACCCGGACCCCGAACAGCGCGGCGCCGATGTTCGTCGCCGCGATCACGCACTGCAGCAGGAACGGCGTCCGGGTGTCCTCGAAGGCGTAGAACGTGCGCAGCTGGAAGTACTGGATGGTGAACGGGACGACCCCGAGCGCGAGCGTCATCAGCGTGTACGACATCAGCGTCAGGTTGTTCCGGCCGGAGCCGTAGCCGGCGATCAGCGTCACGATCGGGTAGGCGAACGCGATCATCGCGGCCGCCGCCGGGACCACGATCGCCAGCGTCTGCCGGATCGAGCGGGCCGACATCCGGGCCACCTCGGCGGTGTCGCCGTCGGCGGCCAGCGCGGACATCTGCGGCAGCGCCGCGGTCGCGAGCGAGACCGTGACGATGCCGTGCGGCACCAGGATGATCAGCATCGCGGTGCTGTACGCGAACAGACCCGCCTTCGCGCCCGGGTCCTCGGAGGCGCTACCGGCGATCGCCAACTGGGTGACCACCACCAGTGTCACCTGGTTCACGGCGACGAAGAGCACCGTCCACAGCCCGAGCTTTGCGGTGTGGCCCAGACCGGTCCCGCGGAGCCCGAACTTGACCCGGTACCGGTGCCCGCTGGCGCGCAGGTACGGCAGCAGCACGAGCAGCTGCACCGCGATCCCGACCGTGTGCCCGAGCCCGAGCAACAGTTCCTCGCCGTGGCTGTACGTCGGAGGCGTGTCGCCGACCCGGTACACGAACAGGAACACCACGATCGAGGCGCACGCGACGATGTTGTTCGCGATCGGCGCCCACATCATCGGACCGAACCGGCGGCGCGCGTTCAGCACCTGACCGACCAGCACGAACGCCCCGTAGAAGAAGATCTGCGGCAGGCAGAGCCGGACGAACATCACCATCGACGCCCGTTCGGACGCCCGCTCCGCCTCGTGCAGCTCCGGTGGCAGGTACAGCTCGGCGATCGCCGGCGCCAGCAGCACACAGCCGACCGTGACGACCGCGAGGACCACGAAGCCGAAGGTCAGCACCCGGTTGGTGAAGTCCTGGCCGCCGTCGTCGTGGTTCTTGATCGCCCGCACCAGTTGCGGGACCAGGACCGTGTTGAACACGCCGCCGGCCAGCAGGATGTACAGACTGTTCGGGATCGTGTTCGCGGCGGTGAAGATGTCGCCGCGCAGCGCGGTGCCGATAGCGGCTGCGAGCAGGGCGATCCGGATGAATCCGAGCAGGCGGGACAGCACTGTTCCGGCTGCCATCACCGCCGCGGATCGCAGGGTGCGGTCAGCCATCCTTCGAACCGACTCCTTCTTTCAGGGACGTGCCCGGAGTCTCCTCCGGTACGCCGTTCGCCGCGGGGCGGCCGTGGGCGGGATCAGGGGTTTCGTCGCCGGACTCGCCGGGTTCCTCGGACCCGGCCGGCTCGGTGGACTCCGTCGTCGTGGTGACCGCGGCCGGGTTGCGGCGCTCGATCCGGACCCGGCGGTAGATCCGGACGAACGACGTACCGAACAGCAGCGCGCAGGCGGCGCCGACCAGGATCCAGCCGACGCTGCCGTACTGGCTGGCCTGGATCAGCAGCTCCTGGGACTTGCCGACCGGCTGGCCGGCCGCGTTCGTGACCTGGGCGTTCGCGCGGATCAGACCGTTCTGCTCGGCGCTCGCGTTGATCCGCGGGGTCCACTTCTGGCCCGGGCCGAGGATGACGGTCTGCGGGGTCTTGATCTTCAGGTCGGTCCGGTTCACCGGCGTGACGACGATGCCGACCCGGACCGACCAGTCGGTCTCGTTGGTGATCGTCAGCGGGAACGTGCCCTTGCTGCCGGCCAGGTTGACCTTGATCTCCTTGCGGAGCCCGCGGTCGACGCTGGCGTTCACCAGGTGCACCTTGCCGAGCTGCTGGTTGACGGAGCCGAGCTCGATCGCGCTGAAGTACTGCGCTTCCTCCTGGTATCCGGTCCAGCTGGTCGAGGTGGAGCGCAGCAACGCCTGGGTCATCACCTCGGGCAGCTGGCTGCCGTCGACGAGCAGGCTCTGCATCGTGCTGGTCGCCCGCTCGAGCTGCGAGACGCTCTGCAGCTGGCCCTCGGACAGGACCCCGTTGGTCCGCGGCGCGGTCGGTGCCTTGGTGGCCGCCGGCTTCGGGGTGGTCGCGACGATCGTGGTGAGGTCGGCAGGCTTGATCCACGGCAGCGACGACAGGCTGCCCGCGAGTGCCGCGGTGGCGGTCCCGGTCGGGTCCCAGCCGCGGGGCGGTACGGCGACCACCGAGGCGGTGTTCTTCCCGGCGGCCGCGATCAGCGCGGTCACCGCCGCGAACCGCTGCCGGACCTGGAGCGGGTTGTCCGCGGTCTCCGGGTCGGGGCCGCCCTCGGTGAGCGCCGAGTCCGCGATCACGGCCCGGACGGCGCGGTCCGGGCTGCCGGGCGTGAGTACGTCGTATACCGGGGTGCTGGTCAGGACCGGGCGAGTGCGGGCCGACCAGGACGAGCTGCTGACCAGGTTGAGGTCGTCGGCGGTGGAGCCGGCGAAACCTCCGGACGCGGCGCCCAGGTACCGGCTCGCGGCGGCGCCGCCCTCGAGCCAGAGGCCGTTGGTGAACGACGGGGTCAGCTCGCCGCCCGAGTGCTCGGTCCTGGTGCGGGCCCGTCCGACCAGGTCCTTCAGCGGATCACCGGCGTCCAGCAGCCCGGCGACGTCCGGATCGCCGTACGGCAGCAGGACGACTTGGTTGCCCCTGGCGGTCGTGGCCTCGAACTCCTTCAGCCAGGCGGCGGCCACGGTCTGCCCGGTGCCGGTCGTGGTCTGGCCGTTCTGGCCGAGGATCACGTAGCCCTTCGACATCTGCTTGATCTCGTCGAGCGTCGCGGGGTCGGCCAGCCAGGTGACCTTGCGGTTCTTGCCGAGCGCCAGCAGGCGGCCGAGCGAACCGGTCGGGGCGAGGGCCTTGGCCAGCGCCTCGTTCGCGAAGTTCCGGCCACCGAGCTGGGTCGGGCGGAAGCGCAGCGGTACGACGAGGGCGGTGTTCACGGTGCGCTGCAGCGGCTGTTTACCGATCACCGGCATCAGCAGCCGCGCCCGGCCGGCCATCACCCGGCCGCCGTCCGGTGTCTCGCCGCGGAACGTCACGCCGACCACGTACACGCCGGTGTCGGCGTCGATCCGCCATTCCTTCCACGGCACGGTCAGCGAGAAGTTGACGGTCTGTTTCGGCGCCAGCGGCTGCTCGAACCGCTGGTACGTCTGGCTGTCGTTGGTCAGGTTGCTGCAGCTGTCCCGCTTGTCCATCGGGACGTTCTGCTCGGTCGAGATCGCCTCCAGCGCGGCGGTGCTGGCCAGCCGGGTCCGGTCGATGCACGCCAGCGCCTGAGGGGCGTCGAAGGTGACCGAGCTGGTGTTCGTCACCCGGCCCTTGATCACCACCTGCTCACCGGGCTTGGGGGCGACCGGGCCGAACGTGTCGATGCTGACCTGGACGGCCGGCTCGTCGACCGGCTCGGCCTCGGCAGGAGCGCTGAGAGTCGCTGCCGAAGCAGCAACCAACAGGCCGGCACCCAGCACCGCTGGGAGCCTCAGTCGCCGTCTGAACACGCCGTCACCGTAACCTAGTTCCCCGTGTCACCCTTTGCCGACCAGTCACCCTCCGCCGGATCTCTGTCCGGCGTCCAGCGACGCGCCGTCCAGGCCCTGCTGGAACTCGCTCCCGTCGTCGACGAACTGGGCTCCCGGTTCGCTGCCGCCGGCCACGAGATCGCCCTGGTCGGCGGTCCTGTCCGGGACATTCTCCTCGGTCGGGGGAGCAAGGATCTGGACTTCACCACGTCAGCGCACCCCGATGTGATCGAGCGGTTGCTGTCCGGTTGGGCAGACCACGTGTGGGACATCGGCAAGGCGTTCGGCACCATCGGTTGTCGCAAGGGTGAGTGGGTCCTGGAAGTCACGACGTACAGGTCGGAAACCTACGATCCCACCTCGCGCAAACCGGAGGTGGCCTACGGCGACAGCCTGGAGGGCGATCTGGCCCGCCGGGACTTCGCGATGAACGCGATGGCGGTCCGGCTGCCGTCGCGGCAGTTCGTCGACCTGTACGGCGGGATCGAGGACGTCGCGCACAAGCGGATCCGCACTCCCGGTACGCCGGAGGACTCGTTCAGTGACGACCCGCTGCGGATGATGCGAGCCGCCCGGTTCGCCGCCCAGCTCGGCTTCACCCCGGACCCGGCCGTGGTCCAGGCGATGAAGGCGATGGCGGACCGGATCACGATCGTCTCCGCGGAACGGGTCCGGGACGAGCTGGAGAAGCTGATCTGCGCCGACCACCCGCGGATCGGGCTCGACCTGCTGGTCTCGACCGGTCTGGCCAAGCACGTGCTGCCGGAGCTCCCGGCGCTGCTGGAGACGGCCGACGAGCATCAGCGGCACAAGGATGTGTACCAGCACTCACTCACCGTCCTCGATCAGGCCATCGATCTGGAACCCCGCCTATCTGTTCCGACGCCGGACTTCGTCGTTCGGTTCGCAGCCTTGATCCACGACATCGGGAAACCGAAGACCCGGCGCTTCGAGGACGGCGGGAAGGTGACGTTCCACCACCACGACGTCAAGGGCGCGAAGATGGCCCGGAAGCGGATGAAGGCGCTGCGGTTCAGCAACGAGCAGATCGACCAGGTCAGCAAGCTGATCGAGCTGCACCTGCGCTTCCACGGGTACGGCGAGGGCGAGTGGACCGACTCCGCCGTCCGCCGGTACGTCCGCGACGCCGGCGACCAGCTCGAGCGGCTGCACGTCCTCACCCGCGCCGACTGCACCACCCGGAACCGCCGCAAGGCCGAGTCGCTGCGCGCCGCGTACGACGACCTCGAGGCCCGCATCGAGCGTCTCCAGGAACAGGAGGAGCTGGACGCGCTCCGTCCGGATCTGGACGGCAACCAGATCATGCGGATCCTCGACATCCCGCCGGGCCGCGAGGTCGGCGAGGCGTACAAGTTCCTGATGAACCTGCGCCTCGACGAAGGCCCGCTGGGGGAGGACCGCGCCCGCGAAGCGCTGCTCCGCTGGTGGGCCGAGCGCTCCTAGGGCGTGTCTCCTAATCCCCCGCCTACTGCGGGGCACCCGGCACGGCACCTCGCCGCGCGGGCGCAAAGGCCACGATGCTCCGCATCGAGACCTTCGCCCCCGCACGCCGAGCTACCGCACCGGGCACCTCCTCGCGACGGCGCGGGATTAGGAGACACGCCCTAGATCGCCTGCGGCCGCTGGGTGCCGTACGCCGTGGCGATCGCGGCGGCGGACTCCTCGTGCTTCTCGAATCGGACGTCGTTGATCGAGGCGACCGGTAGCGCCGGGTCGATCGAGTTGGTGAGGTACGCGGCGTCGTACGTCGCGAGGTCGGCGAGCGGCACCGGCTCCGTGGTGTGGGTGGGCAGGCCGCGCTGGAGGAGTTGCCGGCGGATACCGGGCAGGACCGGGGCTGCCGGGAAGATCAGCTGCGCGCCGCGGGCGAAGCAGATGTTCCAGATCGAGGCTTCGGAGATGTGCCCGTTCGCGGTGTGGAAGAGCGCGTCGTCGTACCCGTCCGCCTTCGCGCGGCGGCCGTAGTAGACGAGGTCGAACGTGCCGGTGTGCTTGAGGTGCGGGACCGCGCGCTCGTGCTGGTAGGTGCGCAGCCGGACCGGTTCGGTCGTGGGCATGACGGGCGGGCCGACGCGGGTGAGGAGATGTACCTCGTCGGTGGCGAAGACGTTGATGCGGACAGACAGGTCGCCCGAGCCGGCTTCGCGGAGGGCGGCGCGGAGGTCGTCGCGGACCCGGTCGGCGGGGAGGGCTTGGCCGAAGAGTTCACGGGTGCTGCGGTCCAGGCGGTCGAGATGCAGGTCTAGGCCGTCGACCCGGCCGTCGCGGACCTGCAGCGAGGTGAAGTGCCCGAAGCTGGTTGCGCGCAGCAACGTCGGGTCGACCGTCGGCCACCGGGTGCCGTCGAGCAGGAGGAACTCGTTCACGCCCATTAGTCTCGCGCTGTGGATGTGTGGAGTGTCATCGGGTGGGGCGGATCCGCGCTCGTCGTGCTGTCGTTGCTGCAGACCCGGATCCTGCGACTGCGGGTGCTGAACCTGATCGGCTGCGTGATCCTGGTCGCGTTCAACGCGGTCGTCGGCGTCTGGCCGATGGTCGGGATGAACGCGGTGCTCGCGGTCATCAACGTCGTCCACCTGTGGCGGCTGCTCCGGCACCGGCACGACGAGACGGCGTACCAGGTGCTCCAGGTGAACGCCGGCGACGCGTACCTCGGGTTCGTCCTCGACCGGCACCGCAACGACATCACCCGGTTCAACCCCGGCTTCACCGCCGGTACGAGCCCGTACGCGTTCCTCGTCCAGCACGGCGACCGGACCGTCGGCGTGGTCCTCGCGCACGACGCCGGCACCGGGCGCGCGCAGATCGACCTCGACTACGTGGTGCCGAAGTACCGCGACTTCACCCCGGGCGAGTTCGTGTACCGGCGCAGCGACGTGTTCACCGAGCAGGGGTTCCGGCAGGTGATCGCGCCGCCGCGGATGCGCGACTCGTCGACGTACCTCAAGAACCTCGGCTTCCGCCGCGACGGCGACGACCTGGTGCTGAACCTCTAGAGGTCCTTCGCGAAACAGAGCGAGGCGACCTCGTTCTCGAACGGCGGGTACGGCGGCGTCGGGCGGTACCCGTGGTTCGTGTAGAGCGCGATCGCCTCGGCCTGCTCGGTCCCGGTCTCCAGCCGGAGCATGGTGAGACCGCGGGATCTGGCCTGCGATTCCACGGTCTCCAGCAGCAACCGCGACAGTCCCCAGCCGCGGGCGGCCGGTGCGACGTACATGCGTTTGATCTCGCCGAGACCGGGAGCGACCGGTTGCAGGCCGACGCATCCCGCCGGGGTGCCGTCCAGCGTCAGAACGGTGAACGCGATGTCGGGATGCAGGTCCACCAGCGGCTGGTCCTCGCCGTACAGGGCTGCCAGCTCGGCCTGCTGAGCGGTCGTCAGCGCCAGCACCTCGGGATCCGTCGGCGCCGCCGCGCGCAGTTCCACACCCTCGATCACCATGCCGTCGCACGGTAGCAACCTGGCATGACGCTGCTGTTTCGTCTTTCTCTCCCGGAGGCCGAGCGGGCGTGAGGGATCAGCCGCCGAACAGTTTCCAGTCGCCCTCGCTGATCACCTCGACGTCGCCGTCGACGACCTTGATCGCGGTGTCGTCGTCGATCGCGTACGTCGGCACCGGGATGCCGGCTGCCCACTTCCCGATGTTCTCCGGGGTGGTGTCCGCCATGTCCGGATGCCCGAGATGCGGGTACAACGTGAAGTCCACCAACCCGAGGGCACGTTCGGCACCATCCCCCATGTCGCTGCCCGGCGGCACGAACTCCCGGTCGAACTCCGCGTCGCAGTTGTACGGCGTCACCGCGATGCTCCCCGCGCTCACCCCGAGGTACACCGAGGTCAGCGTCGGCAGCAGCTCCGCCAGACCGGACTGCCGCATCCAGTACGTCAGGTACAGGACGTCGCCGCCCCACACGATCAGCGCGTCCGCCTCCCGAACGGCCGGGACCCAGCTGTCCTCGCGGATCGTCGGGAGGGCGGTCAGTTCCAGCACGCCCACGGACTTCCAGCCGAGGTCGCACGGCGAACTCTTGGCGTTCCCCGAGATCGCGTTCCACCCCTGGACGGCGCCGCCGGGGAACGGGTAGATCCCGGTGGGGACGAAGAGCGCGCTGGACTCCGCGATCGGTTTGCCCAGGAGCTCGACGAGCGCGTCGGAGATGCTCTGGTTCCGGATACCCGACGATGTCAGCAGGAACTTCATGACGCCCGACGCTACTCCGGACTCGGCGTGGTCGCCCTCAGCGCGCGGCCGCGGAGGTAGCGCTGTTCGGTGGTGTTGGTGGTGAGTTTGGCCGCGGCGAGATACATCTCGGCGGCCTGTCCGGTGTCGCCGCGGAGTTCGAGGAGATGGGCTCGGACTGCGTGGTACCGATGGTTGCGGGTCGCTCGTGGCTCCGTGGCCAACGTGTCGAGCAGTGCAAGACCGGCGTCGGGCCCGTGCACCATCGCGGTGGCGACGGCCCGGTTGATCCGGACGACCGGCCCGTCCAGCAAGGGTTCCAACAAGTTGTACAGGGCAAGGATCTGCCGCCAGTCGGTCGGCTCCTCGCAGTGGACGGCGGCGATCGCGGCCTGCAACTGGTACGGCCCGAGCGGAGTCGTCCGCATCGCCCAGGTGATCAACTCGGTGCCCTCGGCAATCGCCGCGGAGTCCCACCGCGACCGGTCCTGCTGGTCGAGCGGTACCAGCGCGCCGTCGGCCGTGGTCCGGGCCGGGCGCCGCGCCTCGGTGAGCAGCATCAACGCGAGCAACCCGGCCACTTCACCGTCGTCCGGCAACAGCTCCCGCAGCATCCGCGCCAGCCGGATCGCCTCGCGGGCCAGGTCCACCCGGCCGAGCTCGTCGCCCGCAGTACTCGTGTGCCCTTCGGTGAAGATCAGGTACAGCACCTGCAGAACCGGCTCCCAGCCCTGGTCCGACTCCGGCCGGCGGAACGGCCGGCCGCGGAGTTTCTGTTTGGCGCGGCTGATCCGCTGCCCGATCGTGGCCTCCGGGGTGAGCAGGGCCGCGGCGATCTCGCCGGTCGTGAGCCCGCCGACGGCGCGGAGCGTCAACGGGATCTGCGAGGCCACCGGCAGGTCCGGATGGCAGCACAGGTACAGGACGGTCAGCGAGTCGTCGGTGTCGCCGACCGGCGCCGGCGCGAGGTCCGGCGTACGGACGATGTCCTCGCGCCGGCGGCGGGCCTCCTCGTTGCGGAGCAGGTCGATCAGCCGCCGGGAGGCGACCCGGATGAGCCAGGTACGCGGCTCCTCCGGGACGCCCTGGGCGGGCCACTGCTGCGCGGCGACGAGCAGCGCCTCCTGGACGGCGTCCTCGCACGTCTCGAAGTGCCCGTACCGGCGAACCAGCGCGCCGAGCACCTGCGGCGAGAGGCTCCGCAGCAGCTCCTCCATCGTCAGCCGGCCGGCCGCATGTCCTCAGGCCCGGCCATGATCGGCCGTACTTCGACGGTGTCGCCGACCGCCTCGACGATCCGGGCCGCGATCGCCATCACCCGGTCGTGGCTGTCGCAGTCGACGATCGCGAAGCTCGCGAGGACCTCCTTCGACTCGGCGAACGGCCCCTCGCTCGCGACCGGGCCGGCGTCCGTACGGCGTACCGTCCGGCTGAGCGCCGGATGCGCCAGCCCTTCGGTGCCGAGGAGTTCCCCGCTCGCGGTCAGCTCCGCGGCGAGGTCCTCGTAGAACTTGCACATCGCGACGAACTCGGGGCTGTTCACGTCGACCGTGTCCCAGCCCGACTGGTCGCCGTACGCGAGCAGCAGGTACTTCATCGCTCTCCTCCTTCAGGCCGCGCTGCGGACCATCGTCGCGTGGTACCCGCCGCCCGGGTACACCCAGTCTCCGATCAGGCGGTCCCCGCCGTCGGAGAACACACCCTTGAAGTAGCCGGGCGAGCCCTTGAACCCGCCCCAGATCGTCAGCTCGTCACCGGTCAACTCGTACACGTAGTCGAGCGTGTTGCCGTCCGCGTCGTACACCCGGGACTTCACCTCGGTACCGCGCTCCTCGCCGAACAGGTGCTCGTACCCGATGATCTCGGTGATCCGGACCTGGTGGCCGTCGTGGTCGAGCACTCCGCGCTGCATCAGGAAGTGCTCGCCGTCCATCCACGCGAAGGTCGTCGTGCCCGTGGCGCCGCCGGACACGTTCCAGGTGCCGACCAGGCGGCCGAGTCGCTGCAGTTCGTTCATGGTCGTAGTCCTCTCTGGTTCCTGCCTTGTGCTGCTACCTCGAAGCTGTCCGGCGGCTTTCGACAGCTGGGCTTTGTCCAGATTTGACTGCGAGGCAGTGCGCGAAACGGCTCGGTTGTGGCAGGTTTTGCTCATGAACCTACGGATCGGCATTGCCGGGATCGCCATCGAGTCCAGCACGTTCTCGCCGCACCGGGCTGGGCTGGCGGACTTCGACGTACGGCGTGGAGACCACCTGCTGGAGCGGTACACCGACTTCCTCGGCAAGGACTGGGCGCAAGGGATCGAGTGGGTACCGCTCGTGCACGCGCGGTCACTGCCCGGCGGCGCGGTGCTGCCGGAGGTGTACGACGACCTGTCCGCGGAGATCATCACCCGGCTGCAGGACGCCGGCGACCTCGACGGGTTCTTCTTCGACATCCACGGCGCGATGAGCGTCGTCGGCCGCCAGGACGCGGAGGCCGACCTGGCCACCCGGATCCGGGACGTGCTCGGCCCCGACGTCCTGATGTCGGCCTCGATGGACCTGCACGGCAACGTCTCCCGCGAGCTCGGGACGGCCGTCGACCTGATCACCTGTTACCGGATGGCGCCGCACGAGGACGCGATGGAGAGCCGTGAGCGCGCGCTCCGGAATCTCGTCGAGCGACTGCGCTCCGGCGGCGGCAAGCCCGGGAAGGCGTGGATCCAGGTCCCGGTGCTGCTGCCCGGCGAGAAGACCTCGACGCGGCTCGAGCCGGCGAAGTCGATCTACCACCGGGTGGCGGAGATCGCGGACGAGCCCGGCGTACTGGATGCGGCCGTGTGGGTCGGGTACGCGTGGGCGGACGAGCCGCGCTGCCGGGCCGCCGTCGTGGTCACCGGTGATGACACCGAGCTGATCACGGCGCGGGCGAACGAGTTGGCGAAGGCGTACTGGGATGCGCGGGACGCGTTCGCGTTCGTGGCGCCGACCGGGACACTGGACGAATGCGTGACGGCCGGTCTCGCGAGCAGCGCGCGGCCGTTCCTGATCAGCGACTCCGGCGACAACCCGACCGCGGGTGGCGCCGGCGACGTGTCCTGGACGCTCGGCGAACTGCTCAAGGTCGAGGACCTCGGCTCCGGCAAGGCCACCGCGATCCACGCCAGCATCACCGACCCGGACGCGGTCGCCGCCTGCGTGGCCGCCGGTGTCGGCAACCCGGTCGAGGTCACCGCAGGCGGCAAGGTCGACCCCGGCCCGTCGGGACCGGTCGCGCTGGCCGGCACGGTGTTCTCGATCTCCGAGGACCCGGTCGGCGGCACCGTCGCGGTCGTCAAGGCGGGCGGCCTGCACTCGATCCTGACCAGCCGCCGCAAGCCGTACCACCACATCGCCGACTTCACGCTCCTTGGCCTGGACCCCGCGAAGACCGACCTGGTCATCGTCAAGATCGGCTACCTGGAGCCGGAGCTGTACAACCTCGCCGCCGACTGGCTGCTCGCCCTCACTCCGGGCGGCGTCGACCAGGACCTGCTGCGCCTCGGCCACCACGGCGTACTCCGACCACTGTTCCCCTTCGACCCGGAGATGGCCGACCCTGACCTGACCCCGGAGCTGCTTCCTTAGTTCTTGCGGCTGAAGTCCGTGACGGCCGGCTGTTTCTCGAAGCCGGCCGACACGTACGCCGCGACGCCGCCGACGTTGCTGCTCGGCGTACACACGGTTGCGCTGGACGACCCCAGCTCCTGCAACGCAGCCGCTGCCGCGACGGTGATCGCCCGGCCGTACCCGTGGCCGCGGTGATCGCGGTGTGCGCCCAGCGGTTCGATCAGCCCGGGGCGTCCTTCCCCGGCGGACCAGACCGTCGTCGCGGCAACCGGCACGCCCACGTCGTCGTACCCGACCAGGCAGCGGCCCCGGCGGTACGGCGCTCCGGCGGCCATCGCCTGCCAGCGCTCCAACGTCAGCTTCGCGTTCGGGAACGCCGCGCGGTGTACCGCGATCCGGTCAGCGAGGATCCGGTCGCGGATGTTCTTCGCGTCGACGGACTCGATCGTCAGTCCGCAGTCCGGCACCGGCGTACCGAGGTCGCGGGTCAGCGGCGTCCACGGCTCGTCGGCCGCCCAGCCGCTGCGGTGCAGCAGTTCGCGGAACGCCGTACCGGCGCGGGCCTCGACGAGTCCGGCGTCGGCCGGCAGGACGCCCTGCGCGGGATCCGACAGGTCGGCCAGCAACCGCGCGGCGAACGGCTCGTCCTCGTCGACGCTCGGCGCGATCGCCATCCGGATCAGCCCGCTGTCGTCGTCCACCATGCCCGCGGCAACGAGTTCGCCGTCACGGCGCCAGGCCCGGACGGCCGCGGCCAGCGCCTCGGCGCCGTCGCACCAGTTCCACCCGAGGTCACCGGGGTGCAGCTGGACGGGCGCCCCGTGCCGCTGCCAGAGCGCGACGGCCTCGACGATCTCGTCCAACGAGTCCCGCGTCGCGGTCTCCAGTGTGATCGACATGTGCCGATCAAACCTCATGCCGCTGACCCGGCGCACGTACTTTCTAGAGCTTCCGCAGGACGTGCAGGGCCTCGATCGCGTGGTCGATCAGCCGGCCGGTGTTGTACGGGCGGTCCGCCTCGGGAAGGCCGGACCACTCGATCGCCAGGTCCTCGGTGTACGACAGCCACGCGTGGATGCGGAGGTACTCGGCGGACTTCGGGTCGTCGGCCACCTCGGGCGTGCCGAGGTACGTGAGGATCCGCTTGGTCAGGCCGGCGCGGGTCTCGTCGTACACCTCGACGGCGAAGTCGTCACCGCCGGCGGCGCCGCGGACGAACGAGATGTACGCCGTCCGGCGGCGCTCGATGAACGCGACGAACTGGACCAGCATCTCGCGCAGCTGATTCTCCGGCGACAGTGCCTCGTCGGGCTTGGTGACGCGGAGCAGCCGGCGGCCGGCCGCGGAGATGACCGCGACGTAGTAGTCGCGCTTGCTCGGGAAGTAGTGGAACAGCAGCCCGCGGGAGATCCCCGCGGCGCTCGCGATCTCGTCGATCGACAGCTCGTGGATCGGCTTGGTGCGAAGCATCATCAGGCCGATCTTGACCAGTTGCTTCTTGCGGTCGTCCGCTGTCAGACGGTGTTCCATCTATTGAGCATTGCTTAGACGCTGAGCTACGGTCAAGCTGAGGGAGAGGAGTCTTGATGGGGTTCGAACCTTCGGCCCGGGCACAGGACCTGATCGGTCGCGTGGAGTCCTTCCTGCGCACCGAGATCGAGCCGGCCGAGGCCGAGCTGCACAGCGCGATCCGCGCCGCCGGAGACCCCTGGCAGCCGCAGCCGATCATGAAGGACCTGCAGGCGAAGGCCCGCGCGGCCGGCCTGTGGAACCTGTTCCTGCCGCCCGCCGAGCCGGGCAACGAGCAGTACGGCGAAGGCCTGAGCAACCTCGATTACGCCCCGATCGCGGAACTCACCGGCCGGTCGTTCATCGCGCCGTACGTGTTCAACTGCAACGCGCCGGACACCGGCAACATGGAGGTGCTCCTCCGCTACGGCAACGCCGAGCAGCAGAAGACCTGGCTGGAACCGTTGCTGGACGGCACGATCCGGTCCGCGTTCTGCATGACCGAGCCGGACGTCGCGTCCTCCGACGCCACCAACATGGAGGCGACCGCGGTTGTCGACGGCGACGAGGTCGTCCTCAACGGCCGCAAGTGGTGGAGCACCGGTATCGGACACCCGGACTGCCGGCTGCTGATCTTCATGGGCCTCACCGACCCCGAAGCGCACCGGTACGCGCGGCACACCATGGTGCTCGTCCCGCGTGACGCCCCGGGCGTGAAGGTCGAGCGCCTGCTCCCGACGATGGGCCGGTACGACGAACCGTACGGCCACGGCGAGGTGTCGTTCACCGAGGTCCGGGTGCCGGCCGCGAACATCCTGGTCGGACCGGGCCGCGCGTTCGAGATCGCCCAAGGACGGCTCGGTCCGGGACGCGTGCACCACTGCATGCGGCTGATCGGACTGGCGGAGAAGTCGCTCGAGCTCGCCCTGCAGCGCGGGACCAGCCGGACCGCGTTCGGCAAGCCGATCGTCAACCTCGGCGGCAACCGGGAGCGGATCGCCGAGGCCCGGATCGCGATCAACCAGGCGCGATTGCTGGTCCTCCACACGGCGTACCTGCTGGACACGCAAGGACTGGCCGGGGCGTTGAGCGAGGTCAGCCAGATCAAGGTCGCGGTGCCGCGGATGGCGCAGGACGTCGTCGACATGGCGATCCAGTTGCACGGCGGCGGCGGGCTGTCCGAGGACTTCCCGCTCGCGGCCGCGTGGACGAGCGCCCGCGCGTTGCGGCTGGCCGACGGGCCGGACGAGGTGCATCGTGGAGTGGTCGCCAGGATCGAGTTGGCGTCGTACCTCTCGGCCGTTCAGGAGGCCAAGTGAGTCGTGTCCTCGTCACCGGCGCCGCGAGCGGTCTCGGCGCGGCCCTGGTCGCCCGCTTCGTTGCCGACGGCCACCAAGTGCTCAGTACGGACGTGGGGGAGGACGGACCCGCGCCGTACCTGAAGCTTGACGTCCGGAGCCCGGCGGACTGGGACGCGGCGGTCGCGTGGTGCCAGGACAACTGGGGCGGCCTGGACATCCTGGTGAACAACGCGGGGATCGCGACCGGCGGCCGGATCGAGGTCGAGACGCTCGACGAATGGGACCGGGTCGTCGACATCAACCTGATGGGCGTGGTCCGCGGGTGCCGGGCGTTCGTCCCGCTGTTCAAGGAGCAGCGGTCCGGGTACATCGTGAACACCGCGTCCGCGGCCGGGCTCGTGCATCCGCCGATGATGAGCTCGTACAACACCGTCAAGGCCGGCGTGGTTGCGCTGTCGGAGACGCTGTCGCACGAGCTGCATCCGTACGGCGTCACCGTGTCGGTGGTGTGCCCGTCGTTCTTCCGGACCAACCTCGCGGACTCGATCCGCGGCGCGGACAGTGCGATGGCCACGACCGCTCGGCAGCTGATCGAGAAGTCGCCGCGGTCCGCGGACGACATCGCGACGAACGTGCTGGCCGGGATCAAGAAGAAGCAGCACCTGATCAGCCCGGATCAGCCGGCCCGGGTCGCGTTCTGGACGAAGCGGCTGGTGCGGCCGTTGTACGACCGGCAGATGCGGCGGATCGCGGCGCGTGCACAGGCGCGCGCGACGGACGGGCGGTGACCGGAGTGCCGGAAGGCGCCCGGGCGGTGCGGGACGAGGACGCGTTCGACGTACCCGCGGTGGACGCCTGGCTGCGGGAGCAGACCGCCGTACCGGACGGGTTGCCGGAGGTGAAGCAGTTCTCCGGCGGTGCGTCGAATCTGACGTATCTACTGAGCTATCCGGGGCACGACCTGATCCTGCGGCGGCCGCCGGCCGGTACGAAGGCCAAGGGTGCGCACGACATGGGACGCGAGTTCCGGATCCAGAAGGGGCTCAAGCCGGTCTACCGGTACGTCCCGGAGATGATTGCCCACTGCAACGACGAGTCGGTGATCGGCTCCGAGTTCTACGTGATGGAACGGGTCGTCGGCACCATCCCCGGGCATCACCGGCTGGGCGTCGACCTGACGCCGGCGCAGACCCGGCAGCTCGGGTTCACGTTGATCGACACGCTGGTCGAACTGCACGCCGTCGATCCGGCGGCGGCCGGGCTCGCCGATCTCGGGCGCGGTGCCGGCTACGTCGAGCGTCAGGTCAGCGGGTGGACGGAGCGTTACCGCAAGGCGAAGACATGGAACGTGCCGAGCTACGAACGGGTGATGACCTGGCTGGCGGCGAACCAGCCTGTGGATGTCCGGACGTGCGTTATCCACAACGACTTCCGGCTGGACAACGTCGTACTGGCACCGGACGACCCGCTGCGGGTGGTCGGCGTACTGGACTGGGAGCTCGCCACGCTCGGCGATCCGTTGATGGATCTCGGCAGCGCCCTTGCGTACTGGGTGCAGGCCGACGACGACTGGGCGTTCCGCCGGTTCAAGCTGCAGCCGTCCGACGTACCGGGCATGATCACTCGCTCGGAGATCGTCGACTACTACGTGAAGCAGTCGGGTCTGCCTGTGGACAACTGGGCGTTCTACGAGGTGTTCGGGCTGTTCCGGCTCGCGGTGATCGCGCAGCAGATCTACTACCGCTACCACCACAAGCAGACCCGGAACCCGCGGTTCAAGAACTTCTGGCTCCCGGTCAACCTGCTCGAGCGGCGCTGCCGCCGGATCATCCGGCAGTCGTAGATGGCGGTCGTCTACCTGATCCGGCACGCGCAGGCGTCGTTCGGTGCGCGCGACTACGACAAGCTGTCGCCACTCGGCGAGCAGCAGGCTGTGCGGCTGGGCTCGACATTGAGCGAGGTCCGGGCCGATGTGGTGGTCTCGGGGTCGATGCGCAGGCACCAGCAGACCGCGTCGCTGGCGGGGTTCACCCCGGAGGTGGATGCGGGGTACGACGAGTTCGACCACCAGGAGTTGATCGTCGCCCACAAGCCGGCGTACAAGCGGCACACCGTGATGGTGGCCGACCTGGCGCGCAGCGGGCACCCGAAGAGGGCGTTCCAGGAGATGTTCACGGCCGCGACCCAGCGCTGGATCGACGGCGGCGACGGGTACGCCGAGACGTTCCAGGCGTTCTGCGACCGGTCGGAGGCAGCGGTACGGCGTACCGCCGAACGGCTCGGCAAGGGAGAGACCGCGCTCGTCTTCACATCCGGCGGGCCGATCGCGGCCGTGGTCAGCCGGCTGCTGTCCGGCGGCGACGGGCTGTGGACAAAGTTGAACCCGGTGACGATCAACACCGCGATCACGAAAGTCGTGTCCGGTCGCGGCGGGCTGACTGTGGTGAGCTACAACGAGCACGTCCACCTCGGTGCGGACCTGCTCACTTACAGATAGGACTCCCTCGATGCGACGGAACCTCCTGATCACCGGTGCCAGCTCCGGCCTCGGTGCGGAGATGGCGCGGCAGTTCGCCGCGAAGGGCCATGACCTGGCGCTGACCGCCCGGCGTACCGATCGGCTGGAAGTGCTCCGGGACGAACTTGCCGCGAGTTATCCACAGACAAAGGTGGTTATCCACAGCCTGGATGTGTGTGACCACGACCAGGTGTTCGACGTGTTCCGCGCTGTCGACGCCGAGTTGCCGCTGGACCGGGTCGTGGTGAACGCCGGGCTGGGGAAAGGCGCGCCGCTCGGCACCGGCCGGTTCGCCGCGAACCGGGAGACGGCGCTGACGAACTTCGTCGGAGCGCTTGCGCAGGCGGAGGCCGCCCTCGAACTGTTCCGGGCGCGGAACGCCGGACACCTGGTCCTGATCGCGTCGATCTCGGCGCTCCGCGGGATGCCGAAAACGGTCACGACGTACGCCGCGACGAAAGCCGGACTCGCCTCGCTGGGCGAGGGGCTGCGGCTGGAGTTGCTGGGGAAGCCGATCAAGGTGAGCACGATCTACCCCGGGTACATCCGGTCGGAGATGAACGATCGGGTCAAACACACGCCGTTCATCGTCGACACCGAGCCGGGCGTGCGGGCGATGGTCGCCGCGATCGAGGCGGAGAAGGCGAAGGCGTACGTACCGGCGCGGCCGTGGTGGCCGCTCGCCCAGGTGATGCGGGTGGCGCCGCTGCCGTTGCTGAAGAGGATGATCTGAATGCGGTGGGGGCTGACCGTTCCGCTGACCGGCGTACCGCTGCGGGAACATCGTGCTTTGATCTCTGAGCTGCACTCGTTGGGGTACACGGATCTGTGGTCCGCAGAGGTCGCTGGCGCGGACGCGTTCACGCCGCTGGTGCTCGCGTCCGAGTGGGACGCCTCGCTGCGGTTGGGGACGGCCGTCGTACCCGTGCACACGCGCGGGCCGGCCGCGCTCGCGATGAGTGCCGCCGCGCTGGCGGACCTCGCGCCCGGACGGTTCGTGCTCGGGATCGGGGCGTCGTCCGAGACCATCGTGACCGGGTGGAACGGGATCGCGTACGACCCGCCGCTGGCGCGGACCCGCGACGTACTGCGGTTCCTGCGGCAGGCGTTCGCGGGAGGTCGCGTGGACGGGACGTTCGACAGCTTCACCATCGAGCGCTTCCGGCTGGAGAAGGCACCCGACGTACCGCCGTCGATCATGCTCGCCGCGCTCCGCCCCCAGATGCTCCGCCTCGCCGCCCGCGAAGCCGACGGCGCGATCACCAACTGGCTCTCCGCCGACGACGTACGCCAGGTCCGCGCCGAACTCGGCCCCGGCAAAGAACTCGCCGCCCGCATCTTCGTCTGCGCCACCGAAGACGCCGACATGGCCCGCAACATCGGCCGCTACCTGATCGCCACCTACCTCACCGTCCCCGGCTACGCCGCCTTCCACGACTGGCTCGGCCGCGCCGGCCTGATGCAACCCATGCGCGAAGCCTGGTCCGCGGGCGACCGCAACGCAGCCATGGCCGCCATCCCCGAGTCGCTGATCGACGCCCTGATAGTCCACGGCACCCCCGACCAGTGCCGCACCCACATCAACCGTTACCTGGAAAACGGCCTCGACACCCCCATCATCGCCACCCTCCCCACCGGCACCAACCCCCTGGAAACCGCCCGCTCCCTAGCCCCCAACTAACCACCACCCCGCGAAAGGACACCGCTCCGCGGCGGCTGCTTGTTGGCGCCTTCGGCGCGCCCGGGCTTGTGAGGTCCGTGGGGCGGCCGTTCATGGGACCCGCTCGTTGAGGGGTTAGCGTCTGAGATGCGGGGTTAGCTACCCGTATACCGGTTGCAAACCCGGCGTTTCAGGCGTTAACCCCTCAAACGGTCACCACCGCTGACGGCCGAGGCCCGATGGTGCGTGGCCGGTGTCGCGGGTGTGGGCGGGGGTGAGGCAGGAGTGCCGGGGTAGGTCTTGCAGCGGGAGGATCTGCAGGGTGACAGGTAGTGCACCGCGAGACGCCGTACGCGATCTGCGATTTCGCGCTCGAGTGCACCGCCCAGGGACCGGCACCTCCTGCCGAGTTGCCGACCACAGCCCGCCCAGACACCAGGCCGCTCTGGGGCTGTGTCGACGACAAGGTGCTTCCGGATTGGCAGCCGCCCGCGGTTCCGGTCGAGTCGATCCCGGCGCGGGTTGTCAGGGCGGTGGTCGTCGACGCCCACATCCCGGAAGCCGACGTCCGCCTGATGACCAAGGCGCGGGCGGTCCAGCGGCTGGCCGAGTTCTACACCAGCGGGGAGTAGGTCAGCTGAGGCGGTTCGCCTTGAGCCAGGTGGTGGCTCGGCGGGGCGAGGCTCGGGAGAGCCAGGCGTCTTGGATTACTTCGGTGAGTTCTTGTGTGGTGAGGGCGCCCAGGTCGCGGGCTCGGATGAGGACGGAGGGGTGGCCGTCGAAGTGTGGAGTGGTGAAGAACGGGGTGGGGTCCGCCGCGAGGAGGGCGAGCTTTTCGGATTCGGAGTCGACCCAGATCATGATCACGTCGTCGTACTTCTCGCCGGTGACGGGGTCGACGGCGTCGGGGCGGGGAGTGCGGAAGAAGACGAAGGACTTGCCGCCGACCTGGTAGACGGGGCGGTCGGTGCCGTCGTCGCGTTCCCACTTGGTGACGTGCGGCATGCCGGACGCGATCTCGTGGACGTCGGCCAGGCGTGCCTTCCTCGGAGCCATGGGAGCGAGTCTAGGCGGGGATCCAGATCGTGAAGGTCGAGCCGGAGCCGGGGCGGCTGGTGACGGTGATGTGGCCGTGGTGGGCTTCGGTCAGGTGTTTGGTGATGGCGAGGCCGAGGCCGCTGCCGCCGGTGGTGCGGGTGCGGGAGACGTCGGCGCGGTAGAAGCGGTCGAAGACGTGCGGAAGGTGCTCGGCGGCGATCCCCGTCCCGTTGTCGGTCACGGTGAGGTTGTAGCCGTTGTCCACAGGGCGTACGCCGACCATCACGCGGCCGCCGGTCGGCGTGTAGCGGATGGCGTTCGAGACCAGGTTGCCGAGGGCCTGACGTATGCGGGCGCTGTCGACGACTGCCGGCGACGGACCGGAGGCCGTGGCGGTGAGGGTGACAGAGGCTGCTTCGGCGGCGGGTTGGTGGGCCATGACCACTTGCTGCGCGAGCTCGGTGAGGTCGCGGGGCGCGGGATGCAGGCGGAGCATGCCGGCGTCGGCCAGGGCGAGGTCCTGGAGGTCGGCGACCAGGTGTTCGAGGAGTGCGGTTTCCTCGAGGAGCGACGTGACGAGCGCGCCGTCGAGCGGTACGACGCCGTCCTCGGACGCCACCAGGTAGCCCTTGATGTTCGCGAGCGGCGTACGGAGTTCGTGGGCGACGTCGCTGACCATCGCCTTGCGCTGGAAGTCGTGCCGCTGGATCGCCTCGGCCATGTCGTTGAACGCGTGCCCGAGCCGCGCGACCTCGTCCTTCCCGCTGACGGGGACCCGCGCCGCATGATCGCCGTTCCGCATCCGTTGCGTCGCACCGGTCAGCGCGACGATTGGCCGGACCAATCGTCGGCCGGCGAACAGCATCACGAGCGCCGCGATCAGGAGTACGCCGAGCGCGGTCGCCGCGGTCCGGAGCAGGCCCTCGCCGGAGAACACGTTGAACGTGCTCTTCGCCCCGAGGTACAGCTTCGCCGGCGGAGCGACGTACGGCGTCAACGCCTGCACGCGGGCCTGCGCGACGCAGTTCGCGAACGTCTCGTCGACCGCGGCGTCGGTGATCGGCTCGACGGATCGCAGACCGGAGTAGTCGTTGATCTTGTACTTGATCCCGGCCGCGTCCAGGCATGCGGTGGACCGTCGTACCTCGTCGTCGTTGACGATCTTCGCCTTCGCGCTCGGTGCTGTCAGGCCGGGCGGGAGGCAGTCGTCCTTGGTGGGCGCGGAGTTCACCCGGATCCCGGCGACGGTTTGCGACGACTCGATCATCACCTGGGGGACGGTGCCGTCGCTCTGCGCCACGTTCGCCGACTTGCCCTTCGTGGCGAGGCAGTTCACGGCTTGCTTCGCGAGCTGCTTCCGCTGCTGGATCTCGTCGTCGGTGAGTCCCCAGTCCGACGCCGGCACGAACGGAACCCCGATCGCAGCGGTCGCCGCGAACCCGCTCGCGAACGTCACCGGCTTGCGCGTCTGGTACACGGTCATCGTGCTGTTTGCCTTCCCCAGCCCACCGCCGCGCGCGTCGATGGTTGCCGCAGGCACTGAAGGGAGTTCGGGGGCGGCGCCGAGCACTCGAGCCGAGTCCGCGATCACGGTCCCGTTCTCGGCGGTCACCGCGACCCGCCGGCCGAGCCGATCCGCGAGGTCGTGCACCACCTTGTCGACGCCCGACCAGGTCGGATGGTCGGAGGCGTACTTCGCCAGCTCCCCGTAGATCTCGCCGTCGACCTGCAGTTGGCCCGTATTCGCGTCGATCTCGCCCTGCAGCTTCTCCGAGGTGCTGTACGTCGCGATCAGCGCGGTCGCGATCACCGCCCCGAGTGCCACCGCGAGCGACAACCCGAGGAAGCGGACCAGCACGCTACGACGCATGGGTCTCCTCCGTCAGCTTGTAGCCGACGCCGTACACGGTGCGCAGGTACGTCGGAGCGCCCGGCGACGGCTCGATCTTCTTCCGCAGGTTCATCACGTGGACGTCGACGGTCCGGTCGAACACGTAGTGGTCGAAGCCGAACGCGTGCTCGAGCAACTGCTGCCGGGAGAACGCCCGCCCGGGCGACGCGGCCAGGCAGGCGAGGATCTTGAACTCCGCCGGCGTCAGCTCGACCAGCTTGCCCGCCAGGCGTACCTCGTGCCGGGACGGGTCGATCTCCAGCTCGCCGACGCGGTACACCTCGCCTTCGGAACGGATCCGGGTACGGCGCAACACCGTGCGGACCCGGGCGACCAGTTCGCGCGGGTTGTACGGCTTGGTCAGGTAGTCGTCCGCGCCGAGGTCGAGCCCGAGCAGCAGGTCGTCCTCGGTGGAGCGGGCGGTCAGCATGATGATCGGCACCCCTGAATCGGCTGAGCCGTCGGCGCGCAGTACCCGGCAGACGTCCAGACCGTCGACCTTCGGCATCATCACGTCGAGCACCAGCAGGTCCGGGCTGCGCCGGCGGGCCTCGTCGATGGCCTCCCGCCCGTCGTGCACGACGACGGTCAGGTGCCCTTCACGTTCGAGGTACCGCCGGATCAGCTCGGCCTGCTTGAGGTCGTCTTCGGCGACCAGAATCCGCGCTGGCATACCGATCAATGTCCCCGAAGTTGATGAGAATCCGATGAAGATCGGCTGAGAGCATCGGGTGCAAACCGGTCCTTCACAGGTTCTTCACGGTCCGGGCGGCACGCTCGACCGCCATGAAGAGCAAAACAGCACTCGCCGTCCTGGCGGTCCTCGCGTTGGCTGCCTGTGGCAACGACAAGGCGCCGGTCGCGTCCGATCAGAAGAGCGACAAGAGTCCGCTCGCGGAGTACATGGGCGACGGTTTCGTCAGTTCGTCGGGAGGCGGTGGCGCGTTCCGGATCGCCACCCGGGCGGGCGGTGCACAGCAGCCGAGCGACGAGGAGCTGGCCAAGCAGCGCAAGGTCGAGGACGCCACCGTCGCGTGCATGAAGGACGCCGGGTTCGAGTACGTCGCGGTCCCGCCGGAGCAGCAGGCGAAGGGGAAGTTCAGCGACGCGTTCAACCTGCCCGCGGACAAGTTCGCCGAGCAGTACGGGTACGGGATCAGCACGATCGACTGGTCGAAGGCGGGCGACGACGACAGCAACCCGAACGCGAAGATCCGTAAGGCGCTCTCGCCGACCGCGCAGAAGGCGTACGACAAGGCGCTGAACGGGCCGAACGCCAACGGGAACGGCGCGGTCGTGATCCAGGGCGGCGGCGACGGTCCGAACTCGAGCGGCGAGCAGGACCTCGGCTGCCGGGGCAAGGCGGTCAAGCAGGTGTACGGCGACAACAAGGGCGCGATCGACTTCAAGAAGTTCGACAGCCTGTTCAAGGACATCCAGGCGCTGCAGAAGCGGATCGACTCCGACCAGCGGGTGACCGACGCGACCAGCGCGTGGTCCGACTGCATGGCTGACGCCGGGCACTCCGGGTACAAGAAGGTCTCGGACCCGCGGGACGAAGTACAGCAGAAGCTCGACGCGTTGACCGGGAACCAGCCGCCGGCCAAGGGCAGCCCGTCGAAGACGATCGGGGGACCGCCGTCGTTCGACAAGGTCGACTCGGCGAAGCTGTCCGACCTGCGGAAGCTGGAGATCGAGCTCGCGACCGCGGACCAGAAGTGCAAGGCCATGGGGTACGACGACGCGTACAAGAAGGTGCAGTACGAGCAGGAGAAGGAGTTCGTCGACCAGCACAAGGCCGAGCTCGAGGCGTACCGCGACGAGACGGCGAACCGGTGACCGCTACACCCAAGTCCCGGCGCCGGGTGCTGGTCGGCGTCGCAGGGGTGGCCGTGGTGTCGCTCGGGATCGGGGTCGCGGCGGGCAGCCGGATCAGCTCGCCGGAGGACGCGGCCGCGAAGACCGCGCCGCCGGCCGCGTCCCAGATCACGGTGCCGGTCGCGAAGAAGCTGCTGTCGAGCAAGGTGGTCGGGAGGGGTGACGCATCGTTCGACGGCGCGGTGAACATCCGGGTCGAGACGGCCGGGCTGACCACGCCGCCGATCGTCACGGGCAAGGTCCCGACGGTCGGGTCGACGATCACCGAAGGCAAGGCGCTGCTGGAGATCACCGGGCGGCCGGTGATCGGGCTGGCCGGCGTACTGCCGATGTACCGGACCTTGTCGCCGGGGAGCAAGGGGCCGGACGTGCTGCAGTTGGAGCAGACGCTCGAGCGGCTCGGGTACGACCCGGGGACGGTGGACGACGAGTACACGCTGTCCACATCGGCCGCGGTGGAGAAGCTGTACGAGAACGCCGGGTACGACGCTCCCGCGCCGGAGGACCGCCTTACGCAGGCGGTCGACCAGGCGAAGAAGCAGGTCGACGCCGCGAAGAAGCAGCTCCGGCAGGCGCAGTCGCAACTCAAGGCGGCCAAGGATGCCAAGGCGAAAGACACCTCCGTCCAGCAAGGCGCGGTCGACGACGCCGAGCAGAACCTGTCGGACGCCCAGCAGGCGCGCTCCGACGCGGAGTTCAAGGCGGGTACGCCGCTGCCGGTGTCGGAGGTCGTCTACGTGAAGACGCTCCCGCGCCGCGTCGACGACGTGAAGGTTGAACGCGGCGGGACCGTCAACGGCGTGGTGATGTCGGCGAGCGGTGCGTCGCTGGTCGTCACGCTCAAGGTCGACGCGGAGACGGCGCAGCGGCTGAAGGCGGGGATGACCGCGGCGCTCGAGCTCAGCGACGGTACGTCGGTCGCGTCGAAGGTGCGGCGGGTGACGAAGAACGGGAACCAGTACGACGTGGTCGTCGCGCCGAACGCGTTGACCGGTAGTCAGCTGGCGCTGCTGCGGGACGCGAACGTCCGGGTGACGATCCCGGTGAAGAGCACCAGCGGCAAGGTGCTCGCCGTACCGGTGGCCGCGTTGTCGTCCGGGTCCGACGGGGCGTCGCGGGTCGAGGTACTGCGGGACGGGAAGGTCGAGCTGATTCCGGTCACGGTCGGGCTGTCGGCGGACGGGTTCGCGCAGGTGACGCCGAAGGGCGACGCGAAACTGAGCGAGGGCGATCAGGTGGTGGTGGGGAAGTGAGTACCGCGGTGGCGCTGCCGGCGCCGGTGGTGGAGATGATCGGGGTACGGCGGTTCTTCCCGGGGCCGCCCGAAGTCCGCGCGATCAAGGGGATCGACCTGACCGTCCGGGAAGGGGAGTACCTGTCGATCGTGGGGCCGTCCGGGTCCGGGAAGTCGACGTTGCTGCATCTGCTCGGGTTGTTGGACAACCCAACGGATGGGGTGTATCGGCTGGATGGCGTGGACACGATGCGACTGCGCGAACGCCGCCGGGCGGTGTTGCGCGGGCAGCGGATCGGGTTCGTCTTCCAGTCCTTTCATCTGCTCGACCATCGGACGGTGCTGGAGAACGTCGCGCTCTCGATGGTGTACGTCGGGGTGCCGCGCCGGGAACGGCTCGCCCGCGCCCGGGTCGCGCTGGAACGGGTCGGACTCGCACACCGGATGGAGTTCGCGCCGACCACCCTCTCGGGCGGCGAACGGCAGCGCGTCGCGATCGCCCGCGCACTGGTCGCCGAACCCAGCCTGCTGCTCGCGGACGAGCCGACCGGCAACCTGGACAGCAAGAACGCGGAGGCGATCCTGCAGGTGTTCGACGAACTGCACGCCGAGGGCATGACGCTGGCCGTCATCACCCACGACGCCCACGTCAGCCGCCGCGCCCAACGCCAGGTCCGCATAGTCGACGGAACCCTCCAGTGGTAACCCATTCAGGCCCCCCGGACCCGACCGGCGGGCCGTCCACGGCGCGGCGACGCCGGCTCCGGTCACGTCCAGCAATTCGTGATCTTCTGGACGAGGCCCTGGCCGGCGTTGCCGCTCGGCCTACGCGGTTGATTCTCACCACGTTGGGGACTGTGCTCGGGGTTGCTGCTCTGGTGGGGACTGTGGGGTTGGGGCAGACCGCAGCCGGGCAGATCACGCAGCGGTTCGACCTGGCCGCGGCTACTCGGGTGGTGGTGTCGCCGGACGACAAAGGTGGCCAGCAAGGGGAGGCCGCGACACAACTCCCGTGGGATGCCCCCGAGCGGATCCAGCGGCTGAACGGCGTCGACGCGGCCGGCACGGTCAGCAACCTGGAGATCGGCGACGACCTCGTGCAGAACGTCACCGGCCTCGACAGCGGCACCGGCAAGGCACTCCCGGTGATGGCCGGATCCGCCGGCCTCTGGGACGCCGTACGTGCGGTGCTGAAAACCGGAAGGTTCTTCGACGACGGCCACGACCGCCGCGCCGACAAAGTGGTTGTCCTCGGCAAGCATGCCGCGGAACGCCTCGGCATCAACCGGGTCGACGCGCAACCGGCCGTGTTCATCGGCGACCAGCCGTACACCGTGATCGGCATCCTCGACTCGGTCAGCGGCCGCGCCGAACTGAACGACGCGGTGATCATGCCGAACGGCACCGCCCGCGAGGCCTACAACCTGCAGTCCCCGGACGCGGTCGAGATCCGCACAGCCGTCGGCGCCGCGCAGCTCATCGCCGAACAGGCCCCGATCGCGATCCAGCCGAACGACCCGAGCACCCTGAACGTCGACGCTCCACCCAAACAGGGCGCCGTACGCAAAGGCGTCGAGTCCGACCTGAACGCGCTCTTCCTGCTCCTCGGCGCGGTGGCGCTCCTCGTCGGCGGACTGGGTATCGCGAACGTGACCCTCCTGTCCGTCCTGGAACGCATCTCCGAGATCGGCCTGCGCAGAGCCCTCGGCGCGGCGCGAAGACATATCGCCGTGCAGTTCCTGGTGGAGAGCGTGATCGTCGGCTTCCTCGGCGGCCTGCTCGGTACGGCGGTCGGCGTGATCCTGACTGTCAGCGTGTCCTGGATCCGCGACTGGACGCCGATCCTCGACAACCGGCTGGCGTTCGGTTCACCCCTGCTGGGTGCGTTCATCGGCCTGGTCGCCGGTACGTACCCCGCCTGGAAGGCCTCCGCCATCCAGCCGATCACCGCGCTGCGAGGCACGTGAGTACAGCAAGGCGGTGACCGCGTACCCGGCCACGATCAGCGCGAGCACCGGGTACGACTTCCCGCTGTCGGGCAGGATCGCCGCGCCGAGTGCGGCCGCGGAGACCTGTCCGACGTTGTAGATCATGTCGTACAGCGCGAACACCCGCCCGCGGTACACGTCGTCGACACCCGTCTGGACGAGTGTGTCGACGCTGATCTTCACGCCCTGCGAGCAGAACCCGACGAGGAACCCGCCGATCACCACCGCGGGCCGGGTGTAGAGCCCGATCGGTACGACGCTGACGACCGCGGCGCCGACGAACAGCCAGCTGATCCACCGGCGCAGCGACAGCACCCGGGTGCCCCACGGCGTGATCAGCGCGGCGACGAACACTCCGGCGCCGACCGCACCGGTCGCGATCGCCAGCCCGCCGAACGCCCGGTCGAGCTGCCCGGGCCCGTAGAAGTAGTTGCGGTACAGCAGGATCATCGAGACCGTCATCAGCCCGAAGAAGAACCGGAGCGAGCCGATCGCGACGAGACCGAGCGCGGGCTGCCGGCGTTCGCGGAGGTGCCGGCCACCGTCGACCAGGCCGGCCGCGATCGTCCGGAGCGCCTCGGCGATGCCGGGCTCGTCACCGCTCAGGTCGGGGCCGAGTTGGTCGCGGCGCAGCCGGAGCGCGAGCAGGGCGGCGGTGGTGTAGATGACCACGGTGAGCCCGAGGACGGTGAGGTCGGAGTCGACCAGCAGCTTCACGCCGGCACCGATCCCGCCGCCGACCAGGAACGCCGCCGTACCCGAGGTCGGGGTGACCGCGTTGGCCATCACGAGTTCGTCGCGCTCGACGACGTGCGGGAGGCCGGCGGACAGGCCGGAGAGCAGGAAGCGGTTGACGCCGAGCGTGAGCAGTACGGCGAGGTAGAACGGCACGCCCGCGTTGCCGACCGCGACGAGCGCGCCGACGCCGATCACGAGCACCGCGCGGGTCAGGTTCGCACCGAACAGGATCTGCCGGCGCGACCAGCGGTCAAGCAGTACGCCGGTGAACGGCCCGAGGATCGAGTACGGCAGCAACGACACCGCGAACAACCCGGCGATCGCGGCCGCATCCGGCGCCCGCTCCGGCGAGAACAGCACGTACGACGCGAGCGCGACCTGGAACACCCCGTCGCCGCACTGCGACGTCAGCCGAACCGCGAACAACCGCCGGAAATCCCGCCGCTGCAGCAACGTCCACAGATCCCGGATAAACCGCACGGCAGCACTGTAACTACTACTTGAGCCGTTCGGCGGCGGTGTTCCCGCGCTGACCGACCGGTACGACGCCCTCCACCCGACCGTGGCCCCCTCGACCGCGTCACCCATCCCGCGTCGTCCGATCAAGCCTCTGTTAAGGACATTGTCGGACGCGCCGCAGCCGAGGGAAGTGACGCCGTACGGGAGTAGTGTTTTTGTGCCGGTGTGACCGTCAGTGGCGCGCCGGTTACGATTGTTCTCAGTTCTGAACCGCAGCGCGGATGGGATGTTCATGGCCGAATCGCACGACGCCGACGTCGACCCGGGGGTCTACGAGCAGCTGCGCCTCGACCGACCGCACGCGGCACGGGTGTACGACTACTTCCTCGGTGGCAAGGACAACTTCGCCATCGACCGGCAGGCCGCCGAGCATCTGCTGAAGGCGTTCCCGGGCTGCCGCGTCACCGCCCAGTCGAACCGGATGTGGATGCACCGCGCCGCGCGGTACGCCGCCGACCAGGGCATCACGCAGTTCCTCGACGTCGGCACCGGCATCCCCACCAGCCCGAACTTGCACGAGATCGTCCAGAAGGTCGTCCCCGAGGCGCACGTCGTGTACGTCGACAACGACCCGATCGTGCTCACCCACGCGCGCGCCCTGCTCTCCAGCGAGCCGCTCGGCAAGACGGCGTACCTCGACGCCGACATCACCGTGCCCGGCACGGTCCTGCAGTCCGAAGAGGTCGGAGAACTGATCGACTTCGGCAAGCCGGTCGCGCTCAGCCTGGTCGGCGTCCTGCACTCGCTCGCCGACGACCTGAAGCCGTACGACATGGTCCGCGACCTGCTCGAGCCGCTGGCGCCCGGGTCGCTGCTGATCATCTCGCACGCGACGCAGGACTTCGCGCCGGAGATGTGGGACCGCGCGGTCCAGGGCTACAAGTCCGACGGCGGCGGCAACGCCCAGGTGCGCAACAAGGCGGACGTCACGCGCTTCTTCGCCGGCACCGAGCTGGTCGAGCCGGGCGTGGTGTCGCCGATCCGGTGGTTCCCGGACGAGGAGACGAACCGCCGGGTCGACTCGGGGGAGTTCACCGAGATCATGTGCAGCCTGTACTGCGGGGTCGGGCGTAAGCCGTAACCGGCCGATGGACCGCGCCGCGTATCCGCACCACCTGGCGATCACGCTGCGGTGGAAGGACAACGACGTGTACGGACATGTCAACAACGTCGAGTACTACAGCTTCTTCGACACGGTCATCAACGATTTCCTGATCCGCGTCGGCGGCCTCGACATCCACGCCGGCGAGGTGATCGGCCTGTGCGTGGACTCCCAGTGCACGTTCAAGCAGCCCCTCGAGTTCCCCGGCGTCGTCGACGCCGCCCTACGCTGCGCCCAACTCGGCAACTCCAGCGTCCGCTACGAACTCGCCCTCTTCCGCGAAGACACCCCCCACCCCGCCGCCACCGCCCGCTTCGTCCACGTCTTCGTCAACCGCACCACCCGCCGCCCAGTCCCGATCCCCACCCCCATCCGCACCGCGTTGGAAGGAATCACGCCATGATCGTGCGGGGCGCAGTTCTGCGCGAGATGGGTTTGCCGGCGCCGTACGTCGAGTCGCGTCCGCTGCGGGTGGAAGAGGTTGAGCTGGCGCCGCCCGGGCCGGGGGAGTTGCTGGTGCGGATCCGGGCCGCGGGACTCTGCCACTCGGATCTCTCGGTGATCGACGGTTCGCGTCCGCGGGTGATGCCGATGTTGCTCGGCCACGAGGCGACCGGCGAGGTCGTCCAGTCGTCGGCCGAAGGTTTCGCGCCAGGGGACGTCGTCGTCTGCGCCTTCGTCCCCGCCTGTGGAATCTGCGCGCCCTGCGCCTCCGGCCGCCCCGCCCTCTGCGAACCCGGCGCCGCCGCCAACACCTCTGGCACCCTCCTCACCGGCGCCCACCGCCTGACCACACCAGACGAAACAGTCCACCACCACCTGGGCATCTCCGGCTTCGCGGACCACGCCGTGATCTCCGCGCATTCAGCCGTGAAGATCGACCCGGCCCTCCCACCCGAGATCGCCGCGCTCTTCGGCTGCGCGGTCCTCACCGGCGTCGGCGCGGTAGTGAACACAGCCCAACTCCGCGCCGGCCGCAGTACCGCGGTCTTCGGACTGGGCGGTGTAGGCCTCTCCGCCCTCCTCGGCGCGGTACTCGTCGGCGCCCACCCGATCGTCGCCGTCGACGTCGTACCGGCCAAACTCCAGCTCGCCCTCGAACTCGGCGCCACCGCCGCGATCGACGCCCGCGCCGACGACGCCGTCGACCAGGTCCGGGAGGCGACGGCCGGCGGAGCGGAGTACGCCTTCGAGACAGTCGGCAGTGCCAAGGTCCTCGAGCAGGCGTACGCCGCCACCCGCCGCGGCGGCACCACGATCACCGTCGGCCTCCCGCACCCGTCGCAGCCATTCACGGTCCCCGCGGTCAGCCTGGTCGCCGAGGAACGCACCGTGAAGGGCTCGTACCTCGGCTCGTCGGTCCCGTCCCGCGACATCCCGCGGTACGTCGCGCTCTACCGGTCCGGCCGCCTCCCGGTCGACCGGCTGCTCAGCGCCACCGTTGGCCTCGACGACCTGAACGCGGCGTTCGACGACCTCGCCGCCGGTACGTCGATCCGTCAGGTGCTGCTCTTCTGAAGGTTCTCCGCGGCCTTGTGGAACGTCACGTCGTTCCGCTGCTGAGCCTCCTCGGTGTAGTTGTCACCGAAATACTCGGCGCCTGGGACCGGCCGGATCTCCAGCAGCCCGGAGGTGTCCGGGTCGCCGGCGCCCAGCGCGTCCGCCGCGATGCACCGCCAGCCCCATTCCTCCGCCTCCGCCCGGGACGCCACCTCGATCAGGCAGAACCCGGCGATCAGCTCCTTGGTCTCGGCGAACGGACCGTCGACCACCCGGCGCTTCCCCTCGTCGAGCTGCAGCCGGAAGCCCTGCGCACTCGGCAGCAGCCCGTCGCCTGCCAGCAGCACGCCCTGCTCCGCCATCTCGGCCATCACCAGGCCCATCGCGGTCAGCGCTGCCTCGCTCGGCGGCTGCCCGGCTTCGGACTCCTCGCTGGCCTTGAAGATCATCATGAATCGCATCGGGGACCCTCCCAAGTCGGCGTTAAATCCCGAGACGAATCTATACAGCGGCGGGGACCTTCGGGCAGGCTACGCACAGTGCGTTCGCGTACACCGCTCGTGAAGATGTCAAGTGAGGCACGCCGGAGTACCTGAGGAGTTCCCGCCCCATGCCAACCCGCCGCCCCCTGAACCGCCGCCGGATCAGTGCTCTTGCTGTCGCCGGTGCGCTCGCTTGTGGATCCCTGGCCGTCGCTCTGGGCAACCAGGCCGACGCCAAGGAGCCCGCCCCGCTCTCCATCGACCAACTGCTCGGCCGGGAACAGCCGGGCCGGACCGCGCTCGGCCGGGTCCAGTCCCGGCTCGACGAGGTCGCGGCGAAGAACAAGCTGACCACCGACCACCTCCGGCAGATCCTGACGAGTGACAAGACGGCCTGGCTGGATCACGGCGGCCGGCTGTTCTACCGTGAGCCGGTCGCCACCACCGTCGAGCGCTCGGCCGACGCCGCGGCGTCCCCGCGCTGGGCTCGGTCGGCCGTCGCCGGCGCGACCGGTCCGGCGTTCGAGCTGCACAGCAAGCCCGGCTCGAACCGGGTCATCTACCTCGACTTCACCGGCCACACCATCACCGGGACGGCGTGGAACGCGAACGGCAAGCCCGCGACGGTCACCATCACGCCGTACGACACCGACGGCAGTCCTTCGAGTTTCAGCATGGCCGAACAGGACGTCGTCCATGACGTCTGGGCCCGGGTCGCCGAGGACTACGCGCCGTTCGACGTCGACGTGACGACGCAGGAGCCGACCGCGGCCGCGATCGACCGCGCGGGTGCATCCGACCAGCAGTACGGCACGCGCGTCGTGATCGATCCGACCACCTGGTACCAGTCGAGCTGCGGCTGCGGCGGGGTCGCGTACGTCGGCGTGTACGACAACACCAGCAACCACGCGTACTACCAGCCGGCGCTGGTCTTCACGAAGGGCGTCGGCACCGGCGCGAAGAACATCGCCGAGGCCGCGGCCCACGAGGCCGGGCACAACGTCGGGCTCTCCCACGACGGCACGTCGTCCGTCGGGTACTACGCGGGCCACGGCGCGTGGGCGCCGATCATGGGCGTCGGGTACTCCAAGGCGATCAGCCAATGGAGCAAGGGCGAGTACACGGGCGCGAACAACAAGGAAGACGACTACGCGGTGATCGGCCAGAACGGGCTGACCCTGCGCGCCGACGACCACGGCAACACCACCGCGACCGCCGACCCGATCACCCTCGGCACGAGCGTGAAGGGCATCTACGAGAAGGACACCGACGTCGACCTGTTCCGGATCGACCTCAAGGCCGGGACCTTCACGTTCGCCGCGAACACCGCCGCGTCCGGCGCCGACCTGGACATCAAGCTCCAGCTGCTGAACGCGTCGGGCACCGTCGTCGCCACCGCCGACCCGGCGTCCGGACAGTCCAACGCGAGTACGCCGACCGGCCTGAGCGCCAGCATCACCCGCCAGATCACGGCCGGTCGGTACTACCTCCGCGTCCAGAACACCGGGTACGGCGATCCGCTGAACACCGGCTACTCGACGTACGGCAGTCGCGGCGCCTACACCGTCCGCGTCACCGCCGCCTGAGACCCCCGGGGCCGCCGATCCCACCGAGATCGACGGCCCCGGGTCTGCTGTGTGGGGGGAACCGCCCGCGGGGGGACGTGAGGAGGAACCCGTATGAACAGAATCCGCCGCGCCGGCGCACTCGCGTGTGCCGGTGCTGTCGCTTTCGGAGGGCTGGCTGTCGCGCTCGGCGGCCAGGCCGATGCGCAACAGACACCGATCGACCAGCTCCTGTCGCAGCCGGTGGTCGGCAGCCAGGTGCTCGGAAAGGTGCAGTCGCGGCTGGCTGAGGTGGCCGCGCACAACGGACTGCCGACGGACCAGTTGCGGCAGATCCTGGCCACCGACAAGACCGCGTGGCTCGATGCCGACAGCAAGTTGTTCTACCGCGAACCCGCGCTGACCGCGGCGCAGAAGGCGCCGGAGGCGTCGCCGCGCTGGGCCCGGACCGCCGTCGCCGGCGCGACCGGGCCGGCGTTCGAGCTGCACAGTAAGCCCGGCTCGAACCGGGTCATCTACCTGGACTTCGACGGCCACACGATCACCGGTACGGCGTGGAACGCGTCGAAGGGCATCGACCCGGTGAACATCTCGGCGTACGACACCGACGGCGATCCTTCGAGTTTCAGCACGGCCGAGCAGGATGTCGTCCGTGAGGTGTGGGCCCGGGTCGCGGAGGACTACGCGCCGTTCGACGTGGACGTGACGACGCAGGAGCCTGACCCGGCGGCAATCGACCGGGCGGGTGCGTCGGACCAGCAGTACGGGACGCGGGTTGTGATCGATCCGGACACCTGGTACCAGTCCGGCTGCGGGTGCGGCGGGGTTGCTTACGTCGGGGTGTACGACAACTCCTCGCAGCACGCGTACTACCAGCCGGCCCTGGTGTTCACGAAGGGCGTCGGCACCGGCGCGAAGAACCTGGCCGAGGCGGCGTCGCACGAGGCCGGGCACAACGTCGGGCTGTCGCACGACGGCACGTCGACGGTCGGGTACTACCAGGGCCACGGCGCCTGGGCTCCGATCATGGGCGTCGGCTACTACCGCGGCATCAGCCAGTGGAGCAAGGGCGAATACGCCGATGCGAACAACAAGGAAGACGATTTCGCGGTCGTCGGCACCCACGGCCTCGCCCTCCGCGCCGACGAGGCCGGCGACACGACCGCCGACGCCGCCGCGCTGACCGTCGGTACGCCGGTGTCCGGGATCATCGCGGCGGAGGACGACACCGACGTCTACCGCGTCGACGTGAGTGCCGCAGGCAACTACACCGCGACGGCGAACCCGGCCGCGGTCGGCGGCAACCTGGACATCAAGCTCGACCTGCTGGACAGCTCCGGCGCAGTCGTCGCCTCGAACGACCCAGCCTCCGGCCAAAGCGACGCAGGTACGCCGACCGGCCTCGGCGCGACCGTCACCGGCACCCTCCAGCCCGGTACGTACTACCTCCGGATCGACAACGTCGGGTACGGCGATCCGCTGAACACCGGGTATTCCACCTACGGCAGCCGCGGCGCGTACACGCTCGGCATCTCGCAGTCCTGAACCCTTGGGGCTGGTCGATCTCGCGCGGATCGACCAGCCACAGGTCCTAGATGGCCCGTTCGAGTGGGGCTGTGAGCGACTGCGGAGCGACCTCCAGCCGATCGAACCGCCAGCCTTTCGAGGTCCGCCGCGCGCCGTAGTGGTGGATCGCGGCGGCGATCTCCTCGGTCATGTCGTGCCGGACGAGCACGGCGAGGTCGTTCGCCCGCACGGTCGCGGTGTCGCCGTCGATCGTGATCACCAGGTTGGACTTGTTGTGCAAGGTGCGGACGTAGACGTCGTGCCCCTTGCGGGCCAGCTGGACAAGCGCCTCGATACCCACGGCCTCGCCGCGGAGCGACTTGACGACCACGTCGTCGGTGAACAGTTCGTCGCTTTCGTCGTACCGCAGTTCGTCGATCCACAGACTGTGCCGGGCAACCAGCTCGGCCAGCTCGCTGCGATCAATCAGTTCGCGCAGGTCGTTCATCAGGAGAACCCCTCAATAATTAGGCTGACTAACATTGGCGCCGCCAATGAATATAGATCGTTAGTCTGACTAACGCAACAGGCGTACGCTGTCCCCATGGACGAGGACCTGCGGTTCGATCACGGTGACCAGACGCCCGAGCGGCTGCGGGCGCAGCTGTCTCGTCTGGTCGGGATGACCGCGGCCCAGACGCAACGCGTTTCCAGCGAGGCGCTCCGCGCGATCGGGGCCCACAAGGACCACTTCGTCGTACTCGCGGCCCTCGCCGAGTTCGGCCCCGCGAGTCAGGCGGCGGTCGCCGGCCGCGCCCGTGTCTACAAGAGCGACCTGGTCGCCGTCCTCAACGAACTGTCGGAAGGTGGCTGGATCCGCCGCACCCCGGACCCAACCGACAAACGCCGCAACGTCATCACGATCACCCCCGCCGGCGAAGCCCGCCTAGCCGAGCTCGACGGCGTACTGTCCGCGGTCAACAACCACATCACGGCACCCCTGACCGCAGACGAACGGACTCAGCTCTTCGCCCTCCTGACCCGAGTCAACAACCACCTCTCCGCTCAGCCCTGAGCCCGCGGGATCAGGTGCCTGGCAGCGAGTGCAGCCAACGCCGCCGCGTTGTCACCCAGGACCGCGTCGTCGAACCGCACCACGCTCGAGTGATTCGACGGCGCCTCGCCTGCCGCCACGTCCTCCGGCCGCGCGCCCACCATCGCGAACGTTCCCGGCACCTCCCGCAGCACCATCGAGAAGTCCTCGGCGCCCATCAACGGATTCTGCAAGCGCTCGACCCGGTCCACGCCGAACATCTCGGTCAGCACCTCGGTCGTCTCCGCCGTACGCCCGGCATCGTTCACCGTCACCGGGTACTGCGGATTCAGCCGCGCGTCGACCGTGCAGCCGTGCGCGGCCGCGATCCGCTCCGCGAGCGCGGGCAGATCCCGCGTCAGCTGATCGAGCATCGCGTCGGACAGCGTTCGCACCGTCGCGCCGAGGCGGGCCGAGTTCGGGATGACGTTGATCGCAACGCCGGCCTCGAGTTGCGTCACCGTGACCACCACCGGGTCGAACACGTCGACCCGCCGCGTCACGTACGCCTGCAGCGCCAGCACGATCTCCGCCACCACCGGCACCGGATCCACCGTCGTCGCCGGCATCGACCCGTGCCCGCCCTTGCCGTACACGGTGATGTGCAACTGGTTCGAACTCGCCATCATCGTCCCCGGCCGCAACTGGAACACTCCCTTCCCGGCCTGCGCCCAGACATGCAACGCGTACGCCGCAACCGGCTTGTCGCCAGTCGCCTTCAGCAGCCCTTCACGCAGCATGTACCCGGCCCCGCCGAGCCCTTCCTCGCCGGGCTGGAACATGAAGATCACGTTCCCGTGCAGCTCCTCCCGACGTGCACTCAACAGCCGCGCCGCGCCGACCAGCCCCGCCGTGTGCAGATCGTGGCCGCAGGCATGCATGTTCCCGTTCTCCGCCGCATACTCCAGCCCCGTCTCCTCGACCACCGGCAAGGCGTCCATGTCCCCGCGTAACAACACGGTCGGACCCGGCGCCCCACCGCGCAACACCCCGACCACGGAGGTCACCTCGCGCCCGGTACTGGTCTCCAACGGCAACCCGGCCAACGCATCCATCACCACCTCCTGGGTCCGCGGCAACACCAGCCCCACCTCAGGCTCGCGATGCAGCACTCGCCGCAGCTCCACCAATCTCGCCAGAATCCCCGCACCCTCGGCAACGAAGCCCACAACCAACCTCCAGTCCCTTCCACACCAACGTGCCCGCCACCGTACCCACGTAGCCGCGAGATGTGGTGAGTGGTGAGAGTCGAGGTGTGATGCGGAAGTCGAGCAACGGGCGAGCAGGCGATCCATCAGGTGGCCTGTTCTGCTGCTACTGCGCGAGCGAGTGGGGCGATCAGGCGGCGGGCGCTGGGGCGGTCGGATGCGGGTTCCAGGGTGATGGCGAGTTCGTGAAGGCGTTCGGCTTCGGCGGCCAATTGGTCTGTGTCGAGTGACTCGATGGCGATGAGTACGCGCCGGAATTCGGCTCTGAAGGTCTGGAAGTCCATCGGTGCTGCCTCCGAGTAGATGCGGCTGGTGTTCATCTGGTCAGTTCCGGGGTGCGGGTGGCGGGACGAGGCTTGGACGGGGTGTGAGTGGTGGCTGTTGGGCGCGGGACAGCTAGGCCTGAGAGGGCTGTGCGGGTGCAGGCGTAGGTGGATTCGGCGGTCTGGATCTCCTGGTTGAGATGGGTCAGGACGGCCTCGGCGGTGCGGCGGGACTTGGCGGCTGCCTCGTCGGGGGAGGCGATTTCGTGACTGTCCAGGCGGGAGAGGCCGGTGCGGAGGATGGTTTCGAGTTGGGCCCGGGTGGGAGCGTCTGGCGGCTCGAGGGTGGGGAGGCGGGTCGAGTTGTAGAGGCGGCCGACGAGGAGGGGGAACTGGCCGGCGGCGGTTTGGCGGTTGAGGGACTTGAGGGTGTGGCCGGGTGGGTGGTTGGTGCGGGCGTCGAGATCGGCAGCCAGGTGGCGGACGGCGGGGACGAACGCGGGGTAGTAGCCGCCCGAACGGACGGACTTGATGCCGGGGGCAACCTTGTCGATGCCGAGGCGGCGGATGTACTCGTCCAGGTGGTCCTGGGCCCAGGCCTCGGTGACGCCTTCCTCCAGCTCGCGGCTGCCGGGTTTGAGGAAGCCTTCGCGGGCGGCGTCCTGGGTGGCGCCGGACGGGCCGAGGAAGTGGGCGTGCTCGTGCAGGATGGTTGCCAGCGATTCCTTGTAGGCGAGCAGGATCGGCGGCGCCTGGTACTCGCCGGCGTGCTCGTACATGTGCTGGAGCGGCTCGAGGATCTCCTCGCGGTCGAGGTACAGCGTGCCGTCCCAGTGGGCGAGGCCGAGCATCACGCTCGAGGTCGCGACGACGCCTCCGTTCCACGCGGACTGGTCGGCGCCGGCGAGTTCGCGGGCGGTCTCGCCGCTGATCGTGAGCAGGTCGCCGAGCGATTCCGGCGTACTCACGGGCGCATCGCGAGCGCGAGCCGGGTCAGGGAGTCGGCGGCGCGGCGGTATCTGGTCTGCTCGTGCGGATCGTCGGCGGCCGCCGCGAGCCGGGTGAGTTCGGTGATCAGCCAGTCGTTGCGGGCGCGCCGCTCCGCGCGGGCGTCGGCTGTGGTGCCGGTCGAGTGCTCCATGGGTTGTCCTCCCGAGTCGTGAAGTCGGCGGAGAACATACGGAGTTCGGTGCCTTTTCCACGGGGGACTTTCGGAGCTGTGGATAACTAGAACAGCGTGGGCGGCTCGGCTTCGACGGGTTCCGGGAGCGGGGCCAGCGTGGGAACGGCCGCGGCGACGGTGGCGTGGAAGCGGCGGGCCAGGTTGAGGGCCTCGGCGTTGTCGGGGGTGTGCAGGAAGATCGTCGGCGAGCGGCCTTCGGCGAGCCAGTTCACGACCAGGTCGACGAGGTACGCCCAGCCGTCGACGGTCTCGGCGACCGAGTCACGGCCGATGTACCGGACGATCGGGGAGCCGGTCAGCGCCCGGGTTCGGCGGGCCACGCGCGGCTTCTTCATCCACGCGTCGCGCTCGGCGAAGCTGGTCGGGCGGCGGGAGAACAGCGTGCCGGTGTCGAAGGGGATCCACTCGGCTTGAGCGCGGGCCAGCACCCGTTCGAGATTCGCCGCGGCCTGGGGCTCGTCGAAGAACGCGCGGTGCCGGACCTCCACGGCGTACCGCTGGTCGGTCGGCGCCTTGTGCAGGAAGGCGGCGAGCGTGCCGAGGTCGGTGGGGGAGAACGCGGCCGGCAGTTGGATCCAGACCGCGTGGTTGCGCGGGCCGAGCGGCTCGATCGCAGTGAGGAAGGCGCGGAGTTCCGCGTCGATGTTCGTGAGTCGTCGTTCGTGCGTGATGACCTGCGGCAGTTTCACCACGAAGCGGAAGTCGGGTGGTGTCTGCGCGGCCCAGTTCTCCACCGAGGACCGGGACGGCGTCGCGTAGAACGTCGTGTTGCTCTCGACTGCGTTGCACCACGACGCGTACGACCGCAGCTTGTCCCGCGACGGCTGCGGCCAGGCGGCATGCGTCCACTGCGCGCACCCGACGGACAGCATGCCTACAACTTTCGCACGTACTGCCGACACACGTGCACTCGCCCGAACCGCTCCCGCATCTCCGCCTCGGCCGAGATCGGCGCCTGCATGAACGCGTTCACGACCCGGTCCACGCCCTGGGGCGCCACGAGCGCCTCGTCCTGCCACGTCTTGTAGACATGGAGATACCGGAACTCCTCGATGAATCCGGACCGCCGGTACCAGTCGTTCGCGGACGCATCACCACGAGTCCACGCATCGAGTACGTCGGCCGACAAGCGTGGAAGTACTGCTTCGAGGAGTCTCGTCGCCAGGCCCCGACGTCGATGGTCGGGGTGGACGGCGAGCGTGGCGATGGTGGCGCGGTCCGGGAAGATCTCGACGTCCATCAGGCCGACGACCGTGCCGTCGTCGGCGGCCACCAGCCGATGGGCGGGGTTCTCGAACGTGGGCCGCTCGACGACCACGTCGTCGAAGTACTCGGTGTCGAAGAAGCTCAGCAGGCGGCAGCGCAGCCAGCCGGCGGCGTCGGAGTCGCGGTACTCACGGATCTCGGTCATCCGGCGCCATGATCGCACGCTGCCCCGCACCCGGCGAGGGGTACGGGGCAGCGTCCGGTGCGAATCAGATCAGCGCTCGACCTCGCCGCGGATGAACTTCTCGACGAGCTCGCGGCAGACGTCGTCGGCGTACTGCTCCGGCGGCGACTTCATGAAGTACGACGACGCGGACAGGATCGGGCCGCCGATGCCACGGTCCTTGGCGATCTTCGCGGCGCGGATCGCGTCGATGATGATGCCGGCCGAGTTCGGGGAGTCCCAGACCTCGAGCTTGTACTCCAGCGACAGCGGGACGTCGCCGAAGTTGCGCCCCTCGAGCCGGATGAAGGCCCACTTGCGGTCGTCCAGCCAGGCCACGTAGTCCGACGGGCCGATGTGGACGTTGCGGTCCTCGATCTCCTCGCGCAGCTGCGAGGTGACCGACTGGGTCTTGCTGATCTTCTTGGACTCCAGCCGCTCCCGCTCGAGCATGTTCTTGAAGTCCATGTTGCCGCCGACGTTCAGCTGGTACGTGCGGTCCACGGTGACACCGCGGTCCTCGAACAGCTTGGTCAGCACGCGGTGCGTGATGGTCGCGCCGATCTGCGACTTGATGTCGTCGCCGACGATCGGCAGCCCGGCCGCGGTGAACTTGTCCGCCCACTCCTTGGTACCGGCGATGAACACCGGCAGCGCGTTCACGAACGCGACACCCGCATCGATCGCGCACTGCGCGTAGAACTTCGCCGCCTGCTCCGAACCGACCGGCAGGTAGCAGACCAGGACGTCGACCTGCGCCTCACGCAGCGCCGCGACCACGTCGACCGGCGAGGCGTCGGACTCGGTGATGGTCTCGCGGTAGTACTTGCCGAGGCCGTCGAGAGTGTGACCGCGCTGCACCGTCACGCCGGTCGGCGGTACGTCGCAGATCTTGATCGTGTTGTTCTCGCTGGCGCCGATCGCGTCGGCGAGGTCCAGGCCGACCTTCTTGCCGTCGACGTCGAACGCGGCGACGAACTCCACGTCGCGCACGTGGTACTCGCCGAACACGACGTGCATCAGACCCGGGACACGCTCCTCGGGCTTGGCGTCGCGGTAGTAGTGCACGCCCTGGACGAGCGAGCTTGCGCAGTTGCCGACGCCGACGATCGCCACTCGGATCGAGGTCATCTGGAATCTCCTTGGGTAGGCGGATGGTGCTGGTCAGGGGGCCGCTGTTGGCGCCGCTCGCCGTCGATCAACTCGTTCAGCCAGCGGACCTCGCGCTCGGCCGACTCCAGGCCGTGCCGTTGCAGCTCGAGGGTGTAGGCGTCGACCCGCTCCGCCGTCCGGCTCATGGCCGCCCGGAAGTTGGCCAGTCGCTCCTCCATCCGGGCCCTGCGGCCCTCGAGGATGCGCAACCGGGTGGCCGGATCGGTCCGGCCGAAGAACGAGAAGCGGACGCCGAAGGTGTCGTCCTCCCAGGCCGACGGACCGGCTTCGTGCATCGCGTGCGCGAAGTAGTCCTTCCCGTCGGCGGTGATCGTGTACACGATCTTGGGCCGGCGACCCGACTCCGGCGTCCCGGGGTCGGCCGTGATCAGCCCGTTGCGGAGCATCGCCTTCAGGCACGGGTAGAGCGAACCGAACGACAGCACGCGTCCCCAGCCGAACTGGGCGTTGACGCGCTTGCGGAGCTCGTAACCGTGCATCGGCGCTTCGTGCAGCAGACCGAGTACGGCGAGCTCCAGGACCCCACTGCGGTTTCCCATGACTCACCTCCCACGGTCTAGTTTGTCATGACCTGATGTATCGGCTCGATACATCGTGCTGCCACTGTAAGCAGACCTGACGCCTGTGGACAACTCTTGACAAACACGACCTTTGTAACCCTCGAATCCCGCCGCGCCGAGAAACCTGTTACGTCAGGCGCCGAGCTGCGTTAATCGAATGACACCCAGCGTCGTAGCCCGGGAGCGGAGGGTAATGACCGACAGTCATGGGAAGCACGCCAGATCCGAGGTTGCGGCCGAAGGCGTGCTCGCCCGGCTGGCCCTGCGGTTCACCGCCTTCACCGAGAAGTGGCTCCCGGACGCGTTCGGGTTCGTCCTGGTCGGGACGTTCGTGGTGCTGCTGTTCGGCCTGGTCACCGGTGAGCCGCTGCTGAAGCGCCCGGACGACCCGGCCGCGACCAAGGGCTTCGGGATGGTCGATGCCTGGGGCATCGGGTTCTGGTCGCTGATCACATTCACCCTGCAGATGGCGATGATCATCATCGGCGGGTACGCCGTCGCCACCAGCGGCCCGGTCGCCCGGTTGATCACCCGGCTCGCGCGGATCCCGAAGAACCCGCGGAGCGCCGTCGCGTTCGTCGCCGCGGTCGCGATGATCGCGTCGTACCTGAACTGGGCCTTCAGTCTGATCTTCGCCGCGATCCTGGCGCGCGAGGTGGCCCGGAACGTCCCGAAGGCGGACTACCGTGCGCTCGGCGCGATGGCGTTCCTCGGCCTCGGAACCGTGTGGGCGCAGGGGTTGTCGGGCTCGGCCGCGTTGCAGGTCGCGAGCGCGAGCAGCAGCCCGCCGCCCGTGCAGGAGGTCATCAAGGCGGCCGGTCACGCCAGCGGATTGATCCCGCTCAGCGACACGATCTTCACCTGGCAGGCGATCGTCGCGACGCTGATCGTGTACGTCGTCGGCGTCGCGATGGCGTGGTTCATCGCGCCGGGCGAAGGCGCCGCGCGGACCGCGGCAGATATCGGCATCGAGCTCAAACCGCTGATCGGGCGTGGATCGCAGTACAACGGTCAACGCGAGGAGAAGCGCAGGCCCGGTGACTGGCTCGAGCACTCGCCGCTGTTCAGCCTGCTGATCGTGCTGCTCGGTGCGGTGTATCTCGTGCGCTACTTCAGCGGCAAGAACTTCTTCAACGCGCTGGACCTCAACACGGTCAACCTCGTGCTGTTCCTGCTCGCATTGCTGCTGCACTGGCGCCCGTGGCGGATGGCCCGCGCGGTCCGCGACGGCGCACCGGCGGCGGCCGGCGTACTGCTCCAGTTCCCCTTGTACGGCGGGATCTTCGGGATGATCGCGTACACCGGGATCTCCGCACGCCTGGCCGGCTGGCTGGTGCATGCGAGCAGCCAGTTCCTGTTCCCGCCGCTGGTCGCGATCTACTCGTGCATCCTCGGCATCTTCGTCCCCAGCGGCGGCAGCAAGTGGGTGATCGAGGCGCCGTACGTCCTGCAGGCCGCGAACACGCTGCACGTGGACGCGGGATGGATGGTTGTCGTGTACGACCTCGGGGAGGCGAGCGCCAACCTGCTGCAACCGTTCTGGATGCTGCCGACGCTCGCCATCCTCGGACTCAAGGCCCGCGACATCATGGGCTACACGTTCACGATGTTCTTGGCCTGCTTTCCTGCCGCACTGATCGCCGTGACGCTATTGGCTCCGCACGTCACCTCGTGACGCGGAAGTAGTCGAACTGTGCGGTCGCCTTGCCGTACTGCGCTTCTGTCTGCGCCGACGAGCCCTGCGACACCAGCCCGATGCGCGGCGTCGTACCGGCCGGCAGGGTCCACGCCGCGCCCCACACCCAATGCTTCCCGTCGGTGCTGGACGCCGCCCGGTACCGGTGCTCGCCGGTCTGCGGTACGACGTCGTGCGCCAGCCGCAGCCACGTCGTCTCGGCCGGCGGGCCGATCATCGCGCCGCCGAACGTGACCACCGACGGAGCACCGGCCGGCGTGAACCGCATCCGCTTGCCGAACTCGATGAACCGCCCGGTGCCGCCGGCAACATGGTCGAGCCGCATCCAGTTCTCGTCGTCCAGGTAGACCAGCAGACCGGCCTGCTGGTAGTTCCGGACCGTGTCGGTGCCGACGTCGAGGTGCAGTTTGGTCTCCACCACGAAGTTGCCGGTCGGCTGGTCGCGGAGCAGCAGTGACGCCTTCGCCGCGGTGTTGTTGTCGGTGAGGTCGTTCGCCTCCGTCTTCCACTGCAGCGCACCGTTGGCGACGGTGGCGTCGGGGCTGACGTTCCGCCAGGTCCAGCCGGAATTCAGGCCGCTCGTGAACTCGTCGGAGTACCGCGGGTCGATCCGGCCGATGCGGGGCGTCGGGGCTGCGCGGGTGACCGGCTTGTAGAGCGGAGCAACCGAGAAGTTGCTGGCACCGCCTACGGGCGCGGCGGCGCCAGCACCCGGCGCAGGCAGTTGCACTGTCGCCAACGGGTCGCCCAGGCGGTCCTCACTGAACTCTGCGGTCGCGTGGTTGTCGCGGAGCTCCAACGCGATGGTGCCGGGTACGTTCAGCGGCACTGGCACGCTACGGCTATAACCGGTCCGGTTGGTGACCTTGAGCTGACCCTGGCTCAATACAGCCGTCACACCGTGCGCTGAGACGCCTTGGCCGGTGCCCGTGACGTCTGCTTCGACCCGTACGTTGCCTGCTGTCGCAGTAGACGTGGTGACCGGCGAGACCTTGCTGGACTCGCTGGGACCGGTACCTGCGTTCACTTCCGGCCAGCCGTCGATCCAGTCGAGTCGATCGAGCAGCATCGGCCGGAGCAGCCAGCCGTTGCTGTTCGTCACGAACGGATCAGTGCGGTCGACCCCGTGGTACGCGAGCCACTGCTGGCCGCTCAGGTCCGTGACGACCGACGAGTGGCCGGTCCCGACCCAGCGGTTCCCGTTGGACGCGACCACCGGCGTACCACCGGTGCGCGAGGCGTTGAGGTCGTGGCCCTCGCGGTCGAGGAACGGGCCGAGCGGACTGCGCGACCGCCCCGCGAACACGGCGTACCCGGTGGTCGGGCCGGCGCAGCAGTTCGCAGAGGAGCCGAAGAGGTAGTAGTACCCGTCGTGCTTCACGACGTACGGGCCCTCGAAGCGGTCCCGGGCGACGTCGGTGACCGCTCCGGTCGTACGAAGCCCGTCCGGCGTCAGCCGTACGGCGTGGATGCCGCCGTTGTAGCTGCCCCAGTACAGGTACCGCGTACCGTCCGTGTCCGTGAACTCCGCCGGGTCGATGGTCCACTGGAATCCCCCACCCGCGGCCGGGCGCGGCGCGACCACCGGGGCGCCGGAGTCGGTCCACGGACCGGCCGGGGTCGGCGCGGTCGCCGCGCCGATCGCGTAGTCCCAGTCGCCCGGCGTCGTCGTGGTGTTCGGGACGGTGAAGTACAGGACGTACTTCCCGTCGATGTAGCGGATGTCCGGCGCCCAGAACCCGCTGCTCGGGTCCGCCCAGGTCGGGCGGTTGGTCGCGTTGAAGACCGAGCCGACCTTCTCCCAGTGGGTGAGGTCGCGGGAACGGGCGATCTTGTACGAGTCGCCGTCGTGCCCGTCCTTCGCGTACGGGCCGCCGGTCGAGTAGGCGTACCACCAGCCGTCGCGGCCCTTGATCATCGAAGGGTCCGGGAAGTCGGCGGAGTACCCGGCGGTGACGGGGTTCGAGTAGCCGGCGGCCGGCGGGGCCGCGGCGTGACTGACCGAGGAGACGAGCAGCGTCAGGCCCGCTGCGAGCAGTGAGAGGCGGATCACATCCTCAGGGAACCGGATGCTTCCAACGTTGTAAAGACTCCAGCTGAGAGTTCCCCTGGACCACTTTTCGCCAGGTCGGCCCGGTGTTGCTAGCATCCGGAGCGGATTCGGGCCTGTTACCACACCCACCGTAGTCTGTGGGGCAATGACTTCCGCGAGATCGTCGAGGATTGCACTGTGAGTGAAGCTCGTAGAAAGGCCGCCCCGTCGCGCCGGCGGAAGAAACACTGGGCGCTCCGGGTGCTGGGCTGGCTCGCCGCACTCTTGTTCCTCGGCGTCATCGGAGCGGTCGCAGCGTTCTTCATCATCTACCAGACGACGAAGATCCCGAACGCGAACGCCGACTTCCAGACCAACACCACCACGGTGACCTTCGCCGATGGGCGCAACCCGCTGGGTTCGTTCTATGAGCAGAACCGGCGCACCGTGCCGCTGTCGCAGATCCCGAAGTGGGTCCAGGACTCGGTGATCGCGGCGGAGGACCGGACGTTCTGGACAAACCCCGGCATCTCGCCCCAGGGCATGGTGCGGGCGGCCTGGAACATTGCCCAGGGTCAGCAGATGCAGGGTGGTTCGACGATCACCCAGCAGTACGTGAAAATCATGTACCTGACCCAGGAGCGGACGGTCTCCCGGAAGCTCAAAGAACTGTTCATCGCCACCAAACTCGGTCGGCAGCAGGACAAGAGCAAGACGCTCGAGGGTTATCTGAACACGATCTACTTCGGTCAGGGTGCGTACGGCATCGCCGCCGCCGGCAAGACCTATTTCGGGGTGAAGGAACCGAGTCAACTGTCGGTCCCGCAGACGGCACTGCTCGCGACCGTCCTCAACAACCCGACGCTGTTCGACGTCACCGATCCGGACCCGCGCACGAAGAAGCGGATCATCGACCGGTATCACTACGTCCTCAACGGTATGCAGCAACTGGGCACGATCACGCCAACCCAAGAGAAGCAGTACGGCGCTCGCCTACCGAGCCTTGAGAACTTGCAGAAAAAGAGCAGCCGCTACGCAGGACCGAACGGCTTCCTGCTCGACATGGCGCGTAAGGAGCTGGCGCAGCACTTCGACGAGGACGAAATCCAGGGCGGTGGCCTGACGGTCACGACGACCTTCAACTACCAGCAGCAGAAGCGGATGCTGGTGGCGGCCCAGAACGAGCTGCCGAAGAAGCGCGACGGACTGCATGTCGGGATGGCCGCGGTGCAGCCGGGGACCGGCCAGTTGCTGGCGTTGTACGGCGGTCCGGACTTCCTCAAGAGCCAGCTGAACTGGGCGACTGCGAAGGCGCGGCCGGGTTCGTCCTTCAAACCGTTCGCGCTGGCCGCGGCGCTTGAGGACAAGAAGTCGCTGTGGGGCGTCTATCAGGGCGACAGCCCGATCGTCGTCCAGGGACAGAAGTTCCGGAACGAGCTCGGCACCGACTACGGTGACGTCACCTTGATGAAGGCGACCGAGCAGTCGATCAACACCGCCTTCTACGACTTGGTCGACAACCAAATGGACAACGGTCCGGAGAAGGTCGTCGCCGCGGCGGAGGCGGCCGGTATCCCGGCTTCCAAGACACTCGAGGACGACAAGGCCAACCCGTCGACAGTGCTCGGCCCGAATGCGTACGCGTCGCCGGTCGACATGGCAAACGCCTACGCGACCTTCGCAGCCGGTGGTAAGTACACGCCGGTGCACGTCATCAAGGAAGTACGCGACGCCAAGGGCAAGGTCGTGTACTCGGACGCCGATCTGCTGAAGAAGCAGAAGCAGGCCTTCAGCCCGGAGATCGCCAACCTGGTGAACTACGCGCTGCAGAACGTGGTGCAGAAGGGCACCGGCGTGGGCGCGAAGGATCTCCAGCGCCCGGTCGCGGGCAAGACCGGCACCGCGGGTGGGGTCGCCGTCGAGGACCGTGCGAAGAACAAGGCGTGCGACGGCTGCAAGGACAACTCGGCGACGCTGACCTCGTGGTGGACCGGGTACACGCCGCAAGAGTCCACCTCCGTGCTGTACCGGGCCGGCGCCAGTGGTGAGTCCAACCTCGACCCGTACAGCAGCGACCCGGCATTCTTCGGTGGGAACTGGCCGCTGAAGACCTGGCTGGCGTTCATGTCCGCGGCCCTCGAAGGCGTGCCGACTGTGCCGTTCACGGAGCCGAACGGCGACGACATCAAGGACACGTCGACGCCGACGTACACACCGACGCCGACCGATACGCCGCCGCCCAGTACTCCGATCAACACACCGCCGCCGAGTACACCGCCGCCGAGTACCCCGCCACCCAATACGCCCCCGCCCAGCACGCCTCCGCCGAACACACCCGATCCGACGAAGACGAAGACCAAACCGACGCAGCCGACGAACACCCCCGTCATCACGCTGCCAACCGGTGGTCCGCCCCAGTCGACCAATACACCGAGGAAACCCGGCACCGGTCAGTAACCGCACCAGAACGGCACCCCGCACGGGGTGCCGTTCTCGTTGCAGCAACGTGCGCCTGCAACAACCTGCAGATTCGTTGACCCGGCAGCTACGGGATCACTACGTTCTCCGTGCGTGCATCACCGACTGCAGAGCGTGATCTCTGCCGAGAATATGGGGGATCTTCATGATGCGAACCAAGCTGCTCCGCGCCGTTCTGGCGCTACGATGCGGATCGGTGTCTCCGTACTTGCACTGCTAGCCGCGACTGCTTGCACCAGCCGCGCTCGGCAAGACAAGTTGGAGATCATCGATCCGCGGGGCGCCGAGTTCCAGCGTGCGCTGACGGTTACCAGGGCCCGACTGGCGCCGGCTGAGCGAGCTGTTCGCGCGGCCGCGCCGAAGGCCCGGGTCGTGGGCACCCGGGAGGAAGTCGGCTGTGTCCGTGGAAACAAGGGTCCGAAGGGACAGCAAGACCCTTGGGACTCAGAGTGCGGCGTTCGGCGAAGCTTGGGGCTCTTTGCACCGGACCCGGTCACAGCGCTGCTGGTGGCCGACAAGTCGCTGGCCGCGGCTGGGTACCACGGGAAGTGGTACCTCGCAGATGGCAAGACCGAGGTACCGATCGCGCGTTCGAGTGCTGTCGCCAGCGCGGTCTACGTCAACTCGGGTGGGAGCTTGGTTCGGATGCAGGTGGGACTGACCGGGCAGAAGCAGATGTTTCAGTCCTCTCGTCCGCGTCCTGGGTACTTCAATGACACCGTCGGGCAGAACTGGGAGCAGGTCGTACCGTTCGGTGCCACGTTCACGTCGCCGGTGATCGCGGCTGAGTTCCGGGTGGATCCGTTCATCAGGAGGCCGGTCACGTCTTGACGGCAACCGGGTTCGGGCGGCTGGAACCCGGATGGGGGACGATAGGGGGGTGACTCGGGCGGACTGTGGTGTGCGGTGGTGGCGGCGTGTTTGAGCGCGCGGCTGCCGGCGAGCCTCGGGCGGGGCGGGCGCGGCGGGCCCGGGTTGACGGGGTTTGGTGGCAGCGGTGGATGCCGTCGGCGCTCGGGCGGGACGTGCTCGGGTGGTGGCTGGTCAGCCGGTTGGGGCTGTTCGTACTGTCGGTGTCGGCGCCGTTGCTGTTCAACCGCGGTACCGACTACCCGAACGTGTGGCGGGCCTGGCTGCAGTGGGACGTCTGGCACCTGAACGCGGTCGCGCAGTACGGGTATAACCACGGTGAGCCTTCCGGTGCGCCGTTGGCCGCGTTCTTTCCCGGTTTCCCGTTGCTGGTGCACATCGTCAACTACAGCGGGATCGGCTACGTTGCCTCGGGCATCGTGGTGTCCGCGGTCGCCAGTGCGTTCGCGGGCGTGTACCTCGCCCGGCTGGCGGAGTACGAGTTCCCGGAGCTGAAGGGGCTGGGGCCGCATGCGGCCATGGTCTGGTACGGCGCTCCGGTCGGGGTGTTCCTTGCGGCCGGGTACACGGAGTCCCTCTTCTGTGCTTTTGCGTTCCCGGCGTGGCTGGCGGCGCGGCAGGGGCGTTGGGCGCGTGCGGCCGTGTTCGTCGCGCTGGCGTCGACCGTACGGGTGTCTGGGCTGTTCCTGATCTTCGCGCTCGGTGTGGAGTTCCTGACGTCGAAGAAGCGGGACTGGATGTCGCTGCCGTGGCTGGCGCTCCCGTTGGTACCCGTCCTGGGCTTCATGGCGTACCTGAAGCAGATCCACGGGTCCTGGTTCGCGTGGCACCAGGCGCAGGAGAAGGGCTGGCCCCGGACGTTCACCTGGCCGTGGACGTCGCTGCAGCACACCTTGGAGGCCGCAACCAAGGGCCGGTTCCCCGCGGACCGTATTGACTGGACCTGGATGTTCCGGGCCGAGCTGGTCGCGCTGTTCGTCCTCCTGGTGCTCCTGGTCTGGCTGGTCTGGCGGCGTTCCTGGGGCGAGGCCGCGTGGGTAGCGGCGACGTTGGGCGCCTTCTGTACGTCGTACTGGGTCTTCTCGCTCACCCGGGCGACCCTGCTGATGTGGCCGCTGTGGATCGGCCTAGCAGTGCTACTGAAGCGAAAACCATGGCTAGGCCGGCTGTACCTCGCCTTAGCGATACCACTGGCTGCTGTCTGGGCCGCAGCCTTCTTCACAGGCCGCTGGTCCGGCTGAGTCAGCCCGGTCCCGTCCGGCATGTGGACAGTTTTGGGATGAGGCAACCCCTCGGCGGGTTCGAGCGTCGATAGGGAAGAAGGGGTGGCAGTCCGGGCGGGGACCGCCACCCCTCATTACCAGTATTGAATTGAAGGCTGGCGGCGGAACCTCTCAGGGGCAGGCTCCGCCGGGTAATCCGTACCGAGGGCGACGGCAGCTGCCGTCGCCCTCGTGCTTTGTGCTCAGCCCCAGTTCCGGTCGATCGACTGCGACGGGGTCGGGCTCGGCTGGGCGGCGGCTCGCTTGTCGCTCGGGTGGGTGCCGGGCTCGACGCCCTTCAGGGTGCCGAGGAGTTCGATCTCGGCGAGCGTGACGCCGTCGGTCGCCGGGGCGAAGACCAGGCGGTACTGCGTGTACGCCTTCGGTGCGGCGACGCTGAAGGATCTCGTGTACGACGCCCACGCGAAGGACTCACCGGATCGGCGGTCCACGGTCGTCCACGTCGTACCGTCGTTCGAGCCCTCCAGGGTCCACGCGGACGGCGCCGTACCGGTGGCGCCGCTGGTCAGCGTGTACATGCCGACCGGTCGGCCCTGCGGAAGGGCGACCGTGACGGTCGGCTGGGCGCCGGTCAGGGTGACCTGCGTCTTCGCGTCGTTGTCGATCAGCTTCGAGACGTCCGTACCGCCCGCACCGATCACCGCGCCGGTGTCGGAGGTGGAGTCCCGCCAGGTCATCGGGTCCTCGCCGGGGGTGGTGATCGACGGCGGGGCGTCGTTGCGTCCGGTGCCCCACTTTGTCGGCCGGTCGGTCATCTCGAACTCGATCTTGCCGCCTCCTGCGATCAGGTCGTGCGGCAACGAGGTCGACGTCCACGGTTTCCCGTTGACGCGAACACTCTTCACGTAGATGTTCTTCGACGAGTTCTGCGGAGCGCTGACGACGAGCTTCTTGCCGCCGGCCAGCTTGATCGTCGCCTTGGTGAACAGCGGCGAGCCGATCGCGTACGACGGCGAGCCGACCTGCAGCGGGTAGAGGCCGAGCGCGCTGAACAGGTACCACGACGACATCTCGCCGTTGTCCTCGTCGCCCGGGTACCCCTGCCCGATCTCCGAGCCGGTGTACAACCTCGACAACACCTCACGGACGAGAGCCTGCGTCTTCCACGGCTGCCCGGCCACGTCGTACATGTAGGTGATGTGGTGCGACGGCTGGTTGCTGTGGCCGTACTGGCCCATCCGGACGTCGCGCGCCTCGAGCATCTCGTGGATCGTGCCGCCGTACCCGCCGGTGTGCAGGGCGTCCTCGGGCGTGCTGAAGAACTCGTCGAGCTTCTTCGCCAGCCCGTCCCGGCCGCCGTAGATCGCGGCCAACCCGGCGCCGTCCTGCGGGGTCGAGAACGCCATGTTCCACGCGTTCGTCTCGGTGTAGTCGTGGCCCCAGTCGCGCGGGTCGAACGTGCTGGGGGAGTTGCCCCAGACGCCGCTCGGGTCCTTGCCCTGGAAGAACCCGACGGCCGGGTCGAACAGCGTGACGTAGTTGCGGGCCCGGTTCAGGAAGTACTTGTAGTTGTCCAGGTACTCCTGTTTGCGCGGGTCGTTCTTCTTCGCCTTGTCGTACAGCGCCTTCGACAGGTTCGCGATCCCGAAGTCGTTGATGTAGCCGTCCATCGACCAGCTGAAGCCTTCGCCGGTGGTGTTGGCGGTGTAGCCGTTGAACGTGGACAGGTCCATGCCCTTGCGGCCGACGTTCTGCGACGGTGGTACGACGGACGCGTTCTTGACCGCGGCGTCGTACATGTCCTGGACGTCGATGCCCTTGATGCCCTTGAGGTACGCGTCGGCGAAGGCCACGTCGGACGACGTACCGACCATCAGGTTCGCGTACCCGGGGGAGGACCAGCGGGAGATCCAGCCGCCGTCCTTGTACTGCTGGACGAACCCGTTGACCAGGGCCGCCGCGTCGTCCTGGGAGAACAGCGAGTACGCCGGCCACACCGTGCGGTACGTGTCCCAGAAGCCGTTGTTCACGTACGTCTGCCCGGCGACGATCTTCGAACCGGTCGTGGTCGGCGTGTCCGTGCCCACCTTCGCGGAGGTCGGCGACGCGTACTTGATCACCGGGTCCTTCGTGGTGCCGGTGTTCTCGGAGCCGTTGTTCGGGTAGAGGAACAGCCGGTAGAGGTTCGAGTACAGCGAGGTCAGCTGGTCGGCGGTGGCGCCCTCGACCTCGATCGTGCTGAGCTTCTTGTCCCACAGCGCCTGGGCGTCGTCCTTGACCTTGCCGAACTTCGAGCCGGCCGGGAGCTCCAGCTCCAGGTTCTTACGTGCCTGCTCGGTGCCGATCAACGAGGTCGCGATCCGCAGCTGCACCTGGGTGGTCTTCGCGTCGAACATGAAGTAGCCGCCGACTGCTCCGCCGCCGCCGTTCGACAGCTTGCCCGAGGCAAGGACCTTCTGGTCGACCACGCCGTACACGAACAACCGGCCGGCGCCTGTGGACAACCCGCTCTTGATGTCGGAGTACCCGCTGACCACGCCGGTCGTCGGGTCGAGCGTGAGCCCGCCGCTGTTGCTGACGTTGTCGAAGACGAGCGACGCCTTGCCGGCCGGGAAGCTGAAGCGCAGCATCGCGGCGTGGTCGGTCGGCGCGATCTCGGCCGCGTTCCCGTTGTCGAACGTGACGCCGTAGTAGTACGGACGGGCGATCTCGTTGTCGTGGCTGAAGGACCAGGCGCGCGCCTTGCGGTCCGCGGTCGGCGTGTCCGCCGTCGACGGCATCACCTGGAACGTCTGCCGGTCACCCATCCACGGGCTCGGCTCGTGGCTGATCGACAACGCCTGCATGGTCGGCCGGTTGGCCTCGTTGTTGCCCTTGGCATAGTCGTACAGCCAGGACGTGGAGCCGGCGTTCGTGACCGGCGTCCAGAAGTTGAAGCCGTGCGGTACGGCGGTCGCCGGGAAGTTGTTGCCCCGCGAGAACCCGCCGGTCGCGTTCGTACCGCGGGTGGTGAGCGCGAGGTCCGACGGGTGCTTGGCCGCGGTCTTCTGGGCCGCGCGGTCCGGGTTGATCGCGGCGGCGATCCGGATGTCGTCGACCCAGCCGCGGAAGTCGGCCGGACCGGAGGGCTTGTCGTAGCCGATCAGGATCCGCTTGACGGTCTTGCCGGCCGCCACCGCGCCGAGATCGGCCTCGACGTTGTTCCACTGGTTCGTATACAGCGCCTTCGAATCGCCTTGGCCGCGCGGACTCAGCTCGAACCCGTGGTGGTCCTTCGCCTTCAGGTCGCTCAGGTACGTCCCGTCGTCGAACGCCAGGTCCAGCGCGGCGTACGTACTCGGGTAGCTGAGGTCGCCCTCGACGTGCTCGGGGAAGATCTTGTACGACAGCCTGGTGTCCTTGCCGACCTTGAGGTCGACGTCGGAGATCTTGTTCCACGTGTACCCGCGGCCCGTCGCGTCCTGGTGGCCGGCGTACCGGAAGGATTTGACGCCGGTGAAGCCGACGCGGGCGCGGGCGTTGTACGCGCTGGTCGGGCCGGAGTCGAGCCGCGACTCAGCGACCGGTCCCGGCGGCGGCAGCGGGTCTCCGTTCGAGAGGTACCAGTCGGCGAGCTGGACGATGTTCTCGCCGTGGTTCAGCGTGACGTCGAACTTGAAGTACGTGTACGCCGTGTCGTTGGCGAAGCTGTACTCCTTGGTCTGGAAGCGGTTCTCGAAGTTCTGGTTGGTCTGGGTGTCCAGCGTGGTCCAGGTGGTGCCGTCGTTCGAGCCCGACACCGTCCAGTTCTTCGGGTCGCGGCCGTCGGCGTCGTTCGCCGAGGTCAGGGCGTACTTCTTGATCACGACGGGCGCCGAGGTCTGGTAGACGAGCCAGCCGGTCGGCTCGAACACCAGCCACTTGGTGAACTTGTCCCCGTCGGCGGCGTTGGTGGCGATCTCACCGCCACCGGTGTTCTCGCCACTGGCGGTGACTTTGGTGACCTTGTCCATCTCGCTGCCGCCGACCCCGGTCGGCGTCGGGCCGCGGACACCGTCGGTGCGCGGTTTCCCGTCCGGACCGGTCTCCACAGCGTCGGTGTAGCCGGGCTGTGGCTGCCCGGGCTCGAACGAGGTGAAGTACGACGAACCGCTGACCACGGGCTGCTCGGAGGCGGCCGGTGACGCGGCATGCGCTGGCGTCATGGCAACAGACATTGTCACAACCAGCGTGAGAGACGTGACGAGCCCCAGTGGGCGGCGGAGATCCATCTACGCTCCTAGCACGGCCGGACCGGCGCGACCCCCGTCCGCCGGTGTGGGTACGCGGCCCCGATGACAAGGTTGTCAGCCCACGCCCGGCGGGAATCGTCTCCCGCCGATCACTCGCGGTCAAGACCTCGTCGCAGTCAGTCCGCCTTGGGGAGTGAGTTTTCCACAAGTGGCAACGGGATCGTGGTGCGGCCGGCACAGCCGGTAACTACAGTGAGCTTGCGCGGTCCGGTGGAGACCGCTCGTTCTCGGGAGGATCCGGTGGCTGGGAAGCCTGTGCGCCGGCAGTACACGCACCTGCTGCTGCCGCATGCCTCACTCGACGATCCGCAGCGGGCGCTGTTCGAGGTGGCGCTGCGGCCGGCCGGTTGGGTCGCGGACCCGGACGAGAACTCTACGATGGCGCTGCGCTGGACGAAGGGGCATGCGTCGCTTCGGGTGCAGACACTCGGGTGGTTCCCGCTGCTGGTGACCGTCGGCCCGATCGGCCGGCCGGCCGCGGTGCATCGGGACGCTGCCGCGCGGCTGACCGCGGCTGTGCTGGCCGGTGGCGGCAAGAGCTTCACCGACCGGCAACTGGTCGAGTACCTGCCGCAGGCACAGATCCGCTGGCAGCGGGCGTTACTGGAGCGTCAGCGGTTGTCCACAGCCGAGCGGATGCTCCAGGCCCGCCGCTGCGCGTACTGCGGTTCCTGGTCGGACACGTCCGCGACACACTGCGCGGGCTGCCGTCGGCGGTTCACGACCGCGGACGACCGTGAACGGGACACCACGGTCAGCCGCGCCACGGCAACGGTCAAAGAGGCAGAGTTGGCGCTCACGCAGCTGGCACGCGGTGTGATGCTGGAGCGGTTGGGCGGTGCCACGCATGGCTGAGGCTGTTGCGACCCGTGAGGCCGAGCAGTGGGGTTGGGAGTACCGCGGGCGCGAAGTGGTGCTCGTCGAGCAGCAGGACCCTCCTGTTCCCGCAGTACCGCCGCCGTCGGCCTTGGCCGCGTTGGAGAGCAAACGGGCCACGGCGGAGCGCCTGCGCCCGGTGCTGGTGTGGGTGGTGGCTGGCGCTGCCGTGGCCACGGTTGTGGTTGCTATTGTCGTGCAGCCGTTGCTGGCGTTGATACCTGCCGCGGCGGCGTTGGGGGTCGCGTGGCTCTGCTGGGGGCGGCCGGAGCTGCTTCGGCGTGCGACCGTGAAGGAGCACCAGCTGTGGCTCGCGGACTGTGTCAGCACGATGGCCGCCTTCGAACGCGACGTACAGGCGTGGCAGGACGACCGGAGGGAGCGCGAGCGCACCAAGTCGCTCGAGGTCGACGCCGTACGGCCGTGGGTTCCGGTGGGACCGGTGACCAAGGAACGGGTCGATCTGTACGGCGGTACTGCTGCGGGCTGGCGTGCTGCGTTGCTGGCAATGGGTACGTCGCTGATGAGCGCGGGCGGGCGGCTGGTCGTTCTTGATCTAACGCAGGACACCGTGGTCGAGCCGCTGCGCCAGCTGGCCGAAGAGCACGGTGCGCCGATCCGCGCGTCGGTAATACCCGAGCATTCGCTGAACCCATTGGCCGAGTTGAGCACTGACGAGGTCGGTGTGGTCGTGGCTGAAGGGCTACGAGCGGCAGAGCCCGAGCAGAGCGAGTCACGCGGTGTTGACGCGACCCTGGTGCAGCAGGTGGCCGAGTGCCTTCAAGATGCACCGGTCACGTTCAAGAGACTGCACTTGGCGTTCCAGGTGTTGCTGCGGCAGCTGACGCCGGACCAACGCGGCCTGTTGACGCGGTCCGAGTACGCGAAGCTGACCGATCTGCTGAGCGAATCCGCCCGGCGTTCGGCTGAGGCGCGGCTGTTCCGGCTGGCGGCTGGAGTGCAGCGGCTGGCGGCGGTCACCGGTGATGCCGCGATGGACGGCTGGGACGGCGAGGAGGTCTCGCTGCGGGTCTTCGAGCTGTCGCATCGGGAGTCCGAGCTGACGGCGGCGTTGCTGCGGCACCTCTTGTTCCAGATCACAATGGTCCGGATCCAGCGCGGCGAGCTGTCCGGTCGAGGCGAGCGGATCGTCGTGATCGCGGGCGCGGACGCCTTCGCGCGGCCGGAGCTGGAGCGGTTCGACAGCATCTGCCGGCGCAACGGGCTGCGGCTGGTGCTGCTGTTCGCGCATCTGCGGGACAGCGCGGTGGAGATCCTCGGCGGCGGGGACGCCGTACTGTTCATGCGGCTCGGCAACGCGAAGGAGGCCGAGCAGGCGGCGACGTTCATCGGCCGCCAACACCGGCTCGTGGCCAGCCAGTTCACGTACTCGCACGGGACGAACACGTCGGTGTCCACCTCCGACAGCACCACGCGCGGCAACAGCGCGTCGACGAGCGAGTCCCTCGGCGTACAGACGTCCGACAGCCGGCAGGCGACGTTCGGCCTGCTGTTCAACCGGCGGCACCGGTCCGGATCCAAGACGAGCGGCGAGCAGTACTCCGAGTCGACGACGGGCGGTACGTCGTGGTCGGAGTCGACGTCGACCTCGGAGTCGACCGGGACGAACGAGAGCACGTCGATCGGGTACCAGCGGACCTACGAGTACGCGATGGAACCGACCGTGCTGCAAGGGTTGTCGCCGACCGCGTTCGTGATGGTGGACCCGCTCGACCCGGCGAGCCCGCGGCTGGGGGACTGCGACCCGCGGTTGGCGCCGTCGTGATTCCGACGCAGCGCATCACCGAAGTACCGCTGGCCGGGGGAGCCGACGCCGAGGTCGCGCAGCGGCTGACCGCGCTGCGGCGTGGATTGCTGCCTGCGTTGACGTTGCAGGCTGCGGCCTGGGAGCCGTTCGGCTTCTGCTGGACACGTACTGTTCCTGGCGGTCCTCTCGAGATCCGCGCGGACGTTTGTCCGGTCGGGGCTCAGGCGGTGGCCGCGGAGGCGGTGGACTTCCCGTGCTGGGTCGGCGTTGGCGGTGTGCACGACGTACTGACTGCGTTGCCGGAGGTCGACGTCGAGCCGGCTGGGTTGCTGGAGGACTTGGTCGAGACATTGCCGCCGTTCGCGTGGCTGGTCACGGCTGTTCCTCTCGCGGATCGGGGTGAGCTGCTCGACGACCTGCATCTGCGGATGGCGATCGGGCTGGACCGGGAGAAGGCCTCCGGCCGGGACGCTCTCGAACTGGAACGCGACCGCGCCCGCTACCGGGACTTCTCGGCGGCGCAGGGCGGGCTGTGGACGGTGCGGATCCAGGTCGGCGCCGCGGACGAAGCCACGGCGCGGGTGATCGCGCGGACCTTGTGCGGGACGGCCGACCTGCACGCGACGCCGTACCACCTGACCTTGCGGGACGCGCAGTTCGTGGCAACCGGAGAGCTGCTCGCCGCGATCGGCCGGCCGCCGGTGCGGGAGATCGCCGGGGTGCGGGTGGTCGAGCAGGTGCGGTTCGACCTGACGCCGGAGACGCCCGCGGACGGGATCCCGCTCGGCGACGTCATCGACACCGCGGGGCGGGCGGTCGCGCCGATGACGGTCTCGCGGGACACGCTCAACCGGCACGCGTTCGTCGCCGGAGCGACCGGTTCGGGCAAGTCGCAGACGATCCGGCACCTGCTCGAAGGGTTGAGCGGGGCGGGCGTTCCGTGGCTGGTGATCGAGCCGGCGAAGGCGGAGTACGCCGGGATGGCCGGGCGGCTCGGCGCGGACTCCTCGGTCGCGGTCATCCGCCTCGGGGACCCGGACGCCGTACCCCTGAGCCTCAACCCGCTCGAGCCCGAGGCCGGGTTCCCGCTGCAGACGCACCTCGACCTGGTCCGCGCCCTGTTCCTCGCGGCCTTCGAAGCGCACGAACCTTTTCCACAGGTGCTGAGCCAGGCCTTGACGCGGTGCTACACGTCGTACGGCTGGGACCTCGCCCTCAGCCGCGGCGCCACGCAGTACCCGACGCTCGCGGACCTGCAGACGACGGCCCGCACGGTCGTCGACGACATCGGGTACGGCGCCGAGCTCGCCGCGGACGTCCGCGGATTCGTCGACGTCCGGCTCACCTCGCTCCTGCTCGGCACCCCCGGCCGCTTCCTCGGCGGCGGCCACCCGCTCGACGTCGCGGACCTGCTCCGCCGCAACGTCGTCCTCGAACTCGAAGACGTCGGCGACGACCAGGACAAGGCGTTCTGCATGGGCGTCGTCCTGATCCGCCTGATCGAACACCTCCGCGTCCACCGCACCGCATCTTCCGGCCTGCAGCACGTCACCGTCGTCGAAGAAGCCCACCGCTTGCTCAAGGCAACCACCGACGGAACCACCGACCACGCCGTCGAACTGTTCGCCGGACTGCTCGCCGAGATCCGCGCCTACGGCGAAGGAATCGTCGTCGCCGAGCAGATCCCCAGCAAGGTCATCCCCGACGTCGTCAAGAACTCCGCCCTCAAGATCCTCCACCGCCTCCCCGCCGCCGACGACCGCGAAACCGTCGGCGCCACCATGAACCTCACCACCCCCCAATCCCGAGCCGTAGTCTCCCTCCCACCCGGCCAAGCCGCCACCTTCACCGACGGCATGGACCGCCCGATCCTCGTCCGCATCCCCCACGGCGAACCCCGCGAACGACGAGCGCCGTCGCCGCCAACAGTCGCGGCAGCCGCCCGCCGGAGCTCGACCTGCGGGGTCAGCTGCGACGGGCGCCTCTGCACGGTCCGCGACATCGCGGACGCGGGACGGTTCCTCCGGGAGAACCCGCGCTTCGTCCTGTGGATAGAGCTGTTGACCGTCGCTCACCTCACCGCCGTACCGAAGCCGTTCCCGTCTGCTCCGTGGGCGTTCGGCGACGTTCCTCCCCAGGTCGTGGAATGCGCGATCGCCGAGGCCGCCGGATCAGCCGTCCTCGGCCGCGCCGACGCGATCGGCCGCGACGTCGTACCGTCCCGCTTCATCGAACACCTGGCTGACGTCGCTCTCGACGTCATCCGACACCACCGTCTCACCTGCCCCTCAACCGAGATCCCCTGGCAGGGCGGCGACTTCCGCTACGCCGACGTAGCCGACGCCCTCCGCACCTACACCGGCCCATACGACGCCCCGCACCCGTCGACCCAGGACTGGGAAGCCCGCGGCCTCAAACTCTGGGGCTCAACCATCGAACAACAAATCGGCAGCTACCTGAAGAGCCGTTCCGCCAACGCCTCACCCACCCTCCTCTTCGGCAACGGCACCCTCCTCGACACCACCGCCACCCTCCTCGACACCACCGCCACCCTCTCCAAATCCCCCGACCCCTACCTCCAACTCCTCACCGCCACCCGAGGCCTCACCATCCCTGGCAACTGGCACCGCTACCTCTTCCGCCCCCTCGAAACCCCGGCCATCTGATGGACCGCCCCTCCCGCAAACCCATCGAACCGAACGAACCCGCCGACCAACCCACAAGCCCCGCAAGCCCTGACGTGCCGACGCGTTCCGTCGCCGACAGCCGCCCTGTTCCTGACGACCGCGTATCGGAGACCATCGCCGATCCGCCCGACCGGCCACGCACCGATCCGCCTGGCACCGCGGACGCGCGACAGCGCGACCAGGCGGAGGAAGTCGCAGTGGAGCGTCCAACCGACGACAAGCCGGAACCGGCCCGCGACGCTGCAGACCACCTACCGACCAACCTCCGCGAGCAGATGCGCCAGGATCGGACCTTCACCCGGCTCGGGTGGGGAGTCGACGAGGCGGCGAGCACGCATCACGACGAGGCTCAGCCAAGTGGCTCGGACCCAGCCGATCGTCCAGCGAAAGAGTCGCGCCAGAGCGATGATCGTCGCGTCAATCCGCCCGACGCAGAGTCGCCCGCAGCAGAGCGCGCCGCCGCGGATGATTCGACCGCGGTGCAGGCCGACGACTCCGCTGCGACCTCTGCTCGGCACGCAGACACAGCCACGGATTACGACGGAGCAGCGGCGCATAGCGAGGACCAGACCGACCCCGAGGAGAAGACCGCACCTCCTGACTCGGCGGCGAAGCCCCCGGCGGACATGATCATCGAGCACGACCGGCGATGGGACTCGCGCCGAGCCGGTGCTCCGCCTGGCCCACTTCCGAAGTCGGCGGAGAACCTCGAGCCCGAGGTGATCGAACGGCTGGACCCGGGGGTTCGGCGGATACTCGAGTACCAGGGGGCCGCGGAGTACATCGCCGAGAAGTCGGACGACCGACCCTGGCTCGAGCCGGCTGCCGACGCTCCTCCTGCTGCGCAAAGGATCTTCACCGCCATTGACCAAGGTAAAGGTCATGCCCACATCCGTCATGGACCGATGGGTACGGACGAGATGTACGCGCGGCGCGTCGCCTATCTGGAGGATCCGGCGCAACTGGATCCAGCCCTGCGAGCGAAAAGCGTTGACGGACTGAGGCCGGACAAGATGCATTTCTGCGCGGACACTGCCACCCGGATCAACGACGCAACTGCGTTCGCCGCTGCGTATGCCGGGGTGATCGAGCATCCGAAGGTTCGAGAGGTTCTGGATGCACCCGTCGGCCAAATGCAACAGGCACACGCAGTAGAGATCCCGATTGCGGATCTCCTGGGTGTCGATGGCCATCTCTACTGCACCGGCTACCGTCTGGTGGGCGATTGGGCCGAGGCCAACGCGATTCGCAAAGAGTGGGCGACCGCGCGGGCGGAAGGTCGCGACCTCAGTGACCTTCCGGAGCCGCAGGCCGAACGGATACCGACGTTCGAGAACGGGACGATGATGGTGCGGTTCGGACGCGACCACGACAGCAACCGATTCTATGTAGCAACGATGTTCGTCCAGCCGCCACCGGACGAGGACTGAGGAAGGTCAAGGCATGGCAATCGCCAGGTACTGGCTGACGGACAAGGATGCGCCGTTCGCGACGGTTCTGAATTTCCTTGAGGCCTACTTTCATCCAGAGATCCGCGATGACAACTTCCAGGATCTCGTGCAGCGCGTGAGTTCGGCCGTCCCCGAGGACACCGAGCTCGTCACCTTCAAGCGTGAACTGATCCAACTCCTCCTGGGCGACCGAGAAGGCCTCCATCCCAAGGCACTCGCCACGGCCGCGGGCTACGACCAGCGAAGCGATGACGAGTTCCTGTCATGGTTCTGGCACGAGCTCTATCCCCATGAGCCGACCCCTGGCCGACGCGATTGAGCTCGGTGGGTTGTGCGCTTGAAGTGCTTGGGCAGTGACCCTGGGTGATGTGCGTGGTGGGGGGTGGACCGGCGCGGGTAGGTTGAGCGGTATGGATGAGCGTGTGCTGGTCACCGGGGCTTCCGGCTTTATCGGGCGGGCCGTGGTGGCGGCTTTGCGGGAGCGGGATGTGGCGGTTACTGCGGTGGATCGGGAGCCGCCGGATGCCTCGTGGGATGCGGGGGTGCACGTGGTGACGGGGGATCTTGCGGAGCAGGAGACGTGTGTGGCGGCGTTCGAGACGCGGCCTACCGCGGTGGTGCATCTCGCGGCGTTGACGTCAGTGTTGCGGTCGGTGGATGCGCCGATGCAGACGTTCGCGCAGAACGTGACGATTACGCAGGTGCTGTTGGAGTTGTCGCGGGGCAGCGGGGTGGACCGGTTCGTGCTCGCGTCGACCAATGCGGTGGTGGGTGATGTCGGTACGTCGACCATCACCGCGAACCTTCCGCTGCGGCCGTTGACGCCGTACGGCGCGACGAAGGCCGCGTGCGAGATGTTGCTGTCGGCGTACTCGGGGAGCTACGGGATGGCGACCGCCGCGCTGCGGTTCACGAATGTGTACGGGCCGGGCATGTCGCACAAGGACAGCTTCGTACCGCGGATGATGCGGGCCGCGTTGAGCGACGGCGGCGTGCGGGTGTACGGCGACGGGAAGCAGCGGCGGGACCTGGTCTTCATCGACGACGTGGTGAGCGGGATCCTGCTCGCGCTCGACAGCCGGTACGACGGGCGCGCGATCATCGGGTCGGGGCGTTCGGTGTCGGTGCTGGAGATGATCGAGACGGTGCGCGCGGTGACCGGGTGCAAGGTGCCGGCCGAGCACATCGACGCGCCGGCGGGGGAGATGCCGGCTGTGGTCGTGGACATCGCCAACGATCTCGGATACGAGCCGACGGTCTCGTTGGAGGACGGACTCGCCCGCACGTGGCAGTACTTCAAGAACCAGTGACCCTCAGTTCACTCGGGAAGTCGCTGCGGAAGGCGCTGCGGACGCACTGGCTGCTCGCCGTCTTCCTGACCCTGGGTCTGGTACTGCGGATCCTCGCGACGATCGGCTACACACCGGCGATCGTCTACGTGGACTCGGTGCAGTACCTGACCAACATGGGCAAGCTCAGCCCGGACCAGCTGAACCCGATCGGGTACGACTTCGTGCTCGGGCCGATGGTGTGGCTCGGCGGGCTCAAGCTGGTCGTGATCATCCAGCACCTGGTCGGCCTGCTGCTCGGCGTGGTGATCTACGCGCTGGCCCGCCGGCTGACGGTGTACCGCTGGCTGTCCGCGGTCGCCGCCGCGCCGATCCTGCTCGATGCGTACCAGGTGCAGATCGAGCAGAACATCATGGCCGAGACCACGTTCGACGTGATCCTGGTGGCGATCCTCTGGCTGCTGCTCGCGAAGGGCGTGCCGGGCTGGCGTCGCGCCGCGGTGGTCGGCGTACTCGTCGGTGCCGCGTTCACCGTCCGCGCGATCGGCATGGTGCTGTTGATCGCCGTCGTGCTCTACCTGGTCGTAGCCTCGCGGAAACGGCGCGCGGACCTGGTACGGCGTACCGCTGCCGCCGTCGCCGGGTTCGCGCTGGTCTTCGTGGCGTACGGCGCGTACTTCCGGATCGACACCGGCCGTTGGGGCTTCACCGGCGCCGAGAACGAGATCCTGTACGGGCGGACCGCCACGGTCGCGAACTGCGACAAGTTGCCGCTGAACGACGGCACCCGGTTGTTCTGCCCGAAGGAGCCGCTCGGGCAGCGCCTGGGCGTGGACAAGTACGCCCACGACCGGTACGGCGACAAGAACTGGCCGGGCCCGTTGCCGCCCGGTACGACGAAGCGCGAGCTGGCGACGGAGTTCGCGCACCTCGTGATCATCCACCAGCCGCTGGACGTGATCTGGGCGGCGTTGAAGGACTTCGCGAAGGGTTTCGCGCCGACGCGTACGACGTCGCCCGACGACGTACCGCTGGACCGTTGGCAGTTCCAGCTGGTCTATCCGAACCTCAAGGACCCCAACACCGCCAAGGCGGCCGTGAAATGGGGAGGGTCCGAGCCACACGTCTCTCACGTGCCCGCGGTCATCCTGCGCGGCTACCAGCTGCATGGCGGGTACACCTCGGGCGCACTGCTCGGGCTGTGCGTTCTGATCGCTCTTGCAGCTGTAGCGGGCGTAGGGCGTGCCAAGACGTCAGGGCTTCGTTCTGCGGCTCTACTGCCCGCAGCGGCCGGTGTAGTGCTGCTGCTCGGTTCTGCCGCGTTCGAGTTCTCCTGGCGCTACCAGCTCCCAGGACTAGTCTTCTTCCCCTTGGCAGGGGCCATAGGCCTCCGGGCGATCCTCGGCAAGGACCAGGCGCGCCCTGCGATGGCTCCGTACCCCGACGCGGTGGACGCAGCAGCAGCCAAGGGCCTTGGCGACGTAGCGCTCGCCCCGGTAGTCGTCGTCATCGCCGCGTACAACGAGGCCGCCGGACTCGGCCCGGTGCTGACGAACATGCCCAAGACCTGCGCGGGCATGCCCGTCGACGTCCTGGTCGTGGTGGACGGCGCCACCGACGACACGGCCGACGTCGCGAAAGACCACGGCGCGTACGTCTGCGTCGCCCCGGCGAACCGCGGCCAGGGCGCCGCCCTCCGGCTCGGGTATCACCTGGCGGCCGCCGGCGGAGCGCAGTACGTCGTGACGACCGACGCCGACGGGCAGTACGACAACGACGAGCTGGAGGTACTGCTCGAGCCGATCCTGCTCGACCGGGCCGACTTCGTCACCGGGTCGCGCCGCCTCGGGGCCGAGGACGCGGACAGCCGGCTGCGCTGGGTCGGCGTCCGGGTGTTCGCCGTACTGGCGTCGATCCTGACCCGGAAGAAGCTGACCGACACGTCGTTCGGGTTCCGCGCGATGCGGGCCGAACTCGCGACCGCGGTGACGTTGCGTGAGCCGCAGTACCAGTCGTCCGAGCTGCTGCTGGGTGCGCTCGCACTGCGGGCCCGCGTCGTCGAGCTGCCGATGACGATGCGCCGCCGCGGCGACGGGAGCAGCAAGAAGGGCCCGGGGATCGTGTACGGCGCGAACTACGGGCGGGTGATGACGACTACGTGGCTACGGGAGTACGTGCTTCGGCGGGGGCGGCGGAGGGCTTGGCGAACACCAGCCGATCGAACAGTACGAACTTCACGATGAACAGCACCGCGTAGGTCCCGAAATACGAGCCGGTCACCAAGAGTGTCTTCCACGCATGCGAGTCGATCCCCCGGACCAGGTGGTCGGTCAGCGAGGTGACCAGCGCGGCGGAGACGGCCGAGCCGATCACGATCAGTGTGTACGGCAGCTTCTGGCCGCTGCGGCCCCAGGTGTAGCGGCGGTTCAGTACGTAGTTCGGGATCGCGCCGGCGAGCCAGGCGACCAGCGTCGCGACGAGGGCCGGCGTACCGAACCAGTAACACAGAGCGAACGCGACCTGGCTGACCACGGTGGCGACCACGGAGGACGCCGAGTACTTCGCCCACAGCAACCATCTGCCGCGGCGGGACCGGAGCTTGGTGAGAGCGCGCATCGGGGCCTATTCTGCACCCCCGCACCGGCCGGCGGCAGCCCGCCGCGATTTCTCAGTCGATTGCCAGCGAATAGATGACTCCTGTCACGTTACGGGAGTGGGTACTCAGGATATGAAGGATCCTGACGATGGTTTCTGACGGAAGGCGGCCGAACCGTGCGCGTACTCGTCCTGGGCGGTGACGGCTACCTAGGGTGGCCGACCGCTCTGCACCTTTCCGACCGCGGCCATGACACGGCTGTGCTCGACAACATGGCCCGCCGCGGGTACGACCGCGAGCTGGGCGTCCAGAGCCTGGTCCCGATCGAGGATCTCGAGTCTCGGGTCAAGGCCTGGGAGGAGGTCTCCGGCAAGACCATCCCGGCGTACGTCGGCGACCTGCTCGACGCGGACTTCGTCTACCGGGTCCTGCAGGAGTTCAACCCGGACGCGATCGTGCACTTCGCCGAGCAGCGGGCCGCGCCGTACTCGATGATCGACCGCGAACACGCTGTGTACACGCAGCACAACAACGTGGTCGGCACGCTGAACCTGATGTACGCGATCGCTGAGATCAACCCGGACATCCACCTGGTGAAGCTCGGCACGATGGGCGAGTACGGGACGCCGAACATCGACATCGAGGAAGGCTGGCTGGAGGTCGAGCACAACGGCCGCAAGGACCGGATGCTCTACCCGAAGAAGCCGGGCTCGTTCTACCACCTGAGCAAGGTGCACGACTCGCACAACCTCGAGTTCGGCTGCCGGATCTGGGGGATGCGGGTCACCGATCTGAACCAGGGCGTCGTCTACGGTCAGCAGACCGAGCAGACGGTGCGCGACCCGCGGCTGCAGACCCGGTTCGACTACGACGCCGTCTTCGGTACGGTGCTCAACCGGTTCGCGATCCAGGCCGTCCTCGGCGAGCCGCTCACGGTGTACGGCGGCGGCGGCCAGACGCGGGGCTTCCTGGACATCCGGGACACCGTCGAGTGCATCCGGCTCGCGGTGGAGAACCCGGCCGACAAGGGCGAGTTCCGGGTCTTCAACCAGATGACTGAGAGCTACTCGGTGTCCCAGCTCGCCGAGCTGGTCGCGGAGTGCTTCCCCGGCCCGGTCCAGGTCGAGCACCTGGAGAACCCACGCGTCGAGCAGGCCGAGCACTACTACAACGTCAAGCACACCGGCCTGGTCGGCCTCGGCCTCCAGCCGCATCTGCTGTCCGAGACGCTGATCGAGTCGATGTTCGACATCGTCTCCGCCAACAAGGACCGCGTGGACCCGGCGGCGCTGCTGCCGACGGTTCGCTGGCAGGGTCCGCTCAAGAAGTAGCCGACACCAGCAGCGTCGGGATCGCGGCCAGGAAGCGATCCCGACGGCCTCGGCGTGCCTGCTCCGCGAGCCAGCCGGCCGCGTCCTCCTGCGTGATCAGTGCCTTCGCGACAGCTGCCTCGGCCGCGTCCTTGAGCTCCGGAGCCATCAGCTTGTGGTCGGTGACGACCTCGGTGTGTACGGCGACCTCGACATCGTGGAACCCGGTGTCCAGGAGTACGTCGCGCAGCGTGCGGGTGGCGCGCGGGGAGACCGTCCGGGACTGCAGCCCGAGCCCGATCACGTCGGTCAGGTCCTGGTCGGAGCTGTCGATCAGGAAGAACCCGTAGTCCTGGCCGCCGACCACGATCCGCCCGCCGCGGTGCAGCACCCGGCGGGCTTCGGCGATCGTCGGCCGTGGATCGTCCAGCAGGTGGAACAGCCGCAGCGCGCGGTACCCGTCCATCGACGCGTCCTCGAGCGGCAGCTCGTCGGAATGTGCCACGTGAAACATTGCGCCGGGTGCTCGCTCCCGGGCCGCCTCGATCGCGTCCGGGTCCGCGTCGACGCCGGTCACCTTGAGGCCCTTCCGGGCCAGCTCGGCGACCGCATGCCCGGTCCCGCACGCGACGTCCACGCAGGTCGCCCCGCGCTTCAGCGCCAGCATCCGGTACGACGCCGCGCGCAACTCGGCCGCACCGGGCCGCTCCTCGATCCGATCCAGAAAGCTCATACGGTCCACGCTGCAACCTCAGGTGGACCTGAAGTCAATCCATCGACACCTTGTCGTACGTCGTGATCGTGTGCCGGACGTCGAGGTCGACCTCGTCGCCGACCGCCGGCGGCGCCACCGCGGCGGGCAGGAACAGCATGCTGGCCTGCATGTGCGGCGGCTCCGCGAACCACCGCTGCTTGCCCTCGATGCTGAACGGCGACAACGCCATCCCGGCCGCGTCCAGGCCGCCCTTGGCCATCGCGATCGCCCGCTGCCGGACGGTCGCCGCGCCGGTCGGCGCCTCCAGCCCGACGCCGTGCGCCGTACCGCCGGAGACGATCAAGATGTGCCCGTCGCCGCTGACCCGGCGCTGCCGGTACCCGACCCGCTCGCCGCGCCGGACCGAGTGCACGTCGAGCACGGTCGCCTTCACCGAGAGCGCGCCGCGGTCGCCGAGCCACAGTCCGGTCCCCATCCGGAGCTTCACGTCGTCGCCGATGTCGGCCAGCTTCTGCGCCGGCACATGCGACACCCACAAGGTGTTCTTCCGTACGTCGAGCGCGGCCTTGGCCAGTTGCTGCGCCTCGCGGAGGTTCGCCGACGTACCGCCGGCGCCCATCGGGAAGTGCAGCGACCAGCCCTCGAACCGGATCCGGTCGAGCGCGTTCAGCAGCATCGTGTGCCGCAGTTCGCGGGCGCCGATGCCGTGCCGGCGCATCGAGGTCATCACCTCGATCAGCACCCGGCTGCCGGCCGGGATCGAGACCAGGTCGGCGAGGCGGCTGACCGTGTGGATCACGTTCTGGCTCTGCGGCATCTCCAGGAACGGCCGCCACGGCGACAGCACCACGACGTCCTCGCGTGGGTCCGCGGGAACCTCGAAGTACGTGCCGACCGCGACCGTCCGGGCGCCGAGCGCGCGCGCCTCCGCGAACAGCCGATGGTTGCCGAACCCGTACCCGTTGCCCTTGGCGACCGGGACGATGTCGGGGTTCCACGTGGAACGCAGGTGATCACGCCATCGATCGGAATCGACGTGCAGGACTAGGGGCATGGTGTCAACGCCGTCTCATGTAGAGGTCGAATGCGGTGTAGAGCGCCTTGTTCAACGGCAGGTCCCACTCACCGACGTACTCGACGGCCTCGCCGCCGGTACCGGTCTTGAACTGGATCAGCCCGACGTGCGGGTCGTTCGGGTCCAAGGTGTCGGTGATGCCCCGTAGGTCGTACACGGACGCGCCCGCCGCGAGTGCGTCCGTCATCATGCGCCACTGGATCGCGTTCGATCCGCGCACGTCCCGCTTGGCGGTCGAGCTGGCACCGTAGGAGTACCAGGAATGACCGCCGACCCGGACCCAGATCGTCGATGCGACCAGGTCGCCCTCGTGATGGGCGTTGTAGATCCGGAAGTCACAGCAATCGGCCGGCTGGTTGGCCATCGCGGCGTACATCTTCTCGAAGTACGGCAGCGGGCGCGGCGTGAAGTGGTCGCGGTGCGCGGTCTCGACGTACAGCGCGTGGAACGCCTTGATGTCCTCGGGCCCGCCCTGCGTCACCTCGACGCCGAGCTTGGTCGCCTTCTTGATGTTGCGCCGCCAGAGCTGGTTCATGCCCTTCAGCAGGTCGTCCTCGGTGCGGCCGGCCAATGGCACCTGGAAGACGTACTGCGGCTGCCCGGCCGCGAACCCCTCCGCGATGCGCGGCGGCTTCCAGCCGAGCTTGCGGAGCTTGTCCGCGACGGTCGCGCCGGACGGCTCGATCACGTCCGGGCGGACGTCGCCGAGCCGCGGCTGCTGCCCGCCGGCGATCGCGTCCTTGATCGTCTGCGCGCTCCACCGCCGGGTCGCGACCGGCGGACCCATCCGGATCCCGAACGCGCCGCGCTCGGCCAGGTGTGCGGCCAGCGGGCGCAGGTAGCTGCCGAGGTCGATCGCGTCCCAGTCGACGACCGGGCCCTCCGGGAGGTACGCGAGGTACCGCTTGACCTTCGGCATCTGCCGGTAGAGCACCAGCCCGGCGCCGACCAGCTGGCCGGGTGTGCCCGGTTCGTACCAGCCGAGTGACTCTGCCTTCCATTCGCTCTTCACCGCGGCCCAGCCGGGCGTCTGCAGGAAGCTCGCCGCCGGCTGCGCCGCGATGTACGCGGCGTGCTCGTCGGACGAGATGGTCCGGATGCTCAAGTCACTCACGGTGGGTCAGGCTACCGGCCCAGCCGCGGGAACCGTAGCTGAGCCGGTGTCTGATCAAACGAGCTTCTCGGAGAGCTCCCACAACCGAGTGGCCGACTCCGGATCGAGCGCGTACGCCGCGACGCCGGTGTTCTCGCCCGCGACATTGGGCAGCGCCTCGTTGTTGTCCTCGAAGTACCGGCCCGTCACGCCCTGGACCAGCGGCGAGGCGGCCAGCAGTACGGACGTCGCCGCGCCCTGCTCGGCGGTCTTCCAGCGGTACTGGTCCCAGTCCTGCTGCACCTCCGCCGAGACGTGCCGCTGCAGGGCGGTCCGGATGCCGCCGGGCATCAGCGCGTTCACGACGATCCCGTCCGTGGCCCACCGCTTGGCGCCCTCGACGGCGAACAGGATGTTCGCGGTCTTCGACTGCCCGTACGCCAGCCACGGCTGGTACTCCCGGTGCTCGAAGTGCAGATCGTCGAAGTCCACGCCCGACCGCAGGTGCGCGCTCGAACTGACCGAGACGACCCGTGCGTCGCCGGCCGCCGCGAGCGCGTCGTGCAGGCCGAGGGCGAGACCGAAGTGCCCGAGGTGGTTGGTGGCGAACTGGTGCTCCCAGCCTTCCGGCGTCCGGTTCAGCGGCTCCGCCATCACCCCGGCGTTGTTCACCAGGATGTGCAGCGGGCCGGCCCAGCCCTGCGCGAACGCATGCACCGAGGCCGGGTCGGCGAGTTCGATCGGCGCGACGAAGACGTGGTTGTTGCCGGTGTCCTCGATGATCTGCCCGGCGACGCGCTCGCCGGCGGCGGTGTTCCGGACGGCCAGGGTCACCTCGGCCCCGGCCCTGGCGAGTGCCCGGACGGTCTCGACCCCGATCCCGGACCCGCCGCCGGTGACGACCGCGCGGCGGCCGGTCAGATCGACCCCGGCGATCACCTCGGCCGCGGTCGACTCGTACCCGAAACGTGTGGTGAGTCTGCTCATTGGAGTCCGTCCTATGCTGTTAACCGGAGGAGCCTCCGGTATCCCGAGTTAACCGGAGGAGCCTCCGAATATCAAGTTCGGCTAGGTTGTGGAGTTCCGGAGGGGAGGGGACATGGGCAGTACGAGCGAGCGCCCGCTGCGGGCGGACGCCCAGCGCAACCGTGGTCAGATCCTGACCGCGGCGTCTCAGGCGTTCACGAAATGCGGGCTGGAGGCGACCCTCGAGGGCATCGCAAAGGACGCCGGCGTCGGGATCGGAACCCTCTACCGGCACTTCCCTACCCGGGAGGCCCTGATCGAGGCGGCGTACCGCAGCGAGCTCGCGGCCGTGTGTGACGCGGCCACCGAACTGCTCGGCACGCTCCCGCCCGCCGAGGCGCTGCGGGCTTGGATGGACCGGTTCATCGACTACATGTCCCGCAAGCTCGGCATGGCCGACGCGCTGCGCGCCGTGATCGCCTCCGGTGCCGACCCGTACGCCCACAGCCGCGACCTGCTGGTCGGCGCGATCACGCCGCTGCTCGAGGCAGGTGTTGCCGCCGGCGAGCTGCGGTCCGACGTGACCGCTGACGACGTACTGCTGAGCCTTAGCGGTGTCGGGCTGGCCGCGGGCGGGCGTCGCGAGCAGGCCGACCGCCTCCTCAACCTCCTCCTCGACGGACTCCGGTACGGCGCGTGAAGGTCGCCCTGGTGACCGGGTCGACGTCGGGGATCGGCGAGGCGACCGTACGGCGGTTCGCCGCGGACGGGATGACCGTCGCGGTGCACTCCCGGTCGACCCGTGACGCCGGCGAGAAGCTGGCCGCGGAGCTCGGCGGGTCGTACCACCAGGCCGACCTCTCCGACGACACCGCGGCCGCGGCGCTCGTACCGGACGTGCTCGCCGCGCACGGGCGGATCGACGTACTCGTGAACAACGCCGGCATCAGCTGGCCCGTCCCGCACGCGGACCTCGACGCGCTCACCGCCTCCGACTGGCGCCAGCTGCTCGACGTGAACCTGATCGCCCCCTGGCTCCTCTGTACGGCGGCCCTGCCCGCACTCCGCGAGACAGGCGGTTGCATCGTGAACGTGACCAGCCACGCGGGCGTTCGCCCGAAGGGCAGCTCGATCGCGTACGCCGCCTCGAAAGCCGCCCTGAACCACGTGACCAAACTCCTCGCCGCGGCACTCGGCCCCGACGTCCGCGTGAACGCGGTCGCCCCGGGCCTCGTCGACACCCCGCTGACCGAGTCGTGGACCGAAGCCCAGCACCTGTGGAAAACCTCGAGCCCGATGCGCCGCGCCGCCCAGCCCGCCGACGTCGCGGACCTGATCTCCGCGGTTGTCCACAACTCTTACCTCACCGGCGAGGTGATCCTCCTCGACGGCGGCCTCAACCTCCGCTGACCGATCCGGATTCTGTCCGTGGCTGGTCCTACGATCGCGGGATGTCTTTGGGTCGAGACTTCCGGCGGTTGTGGGTTGCGTTCACGGTCAGTGCGTTCGGATCGGCGGTCGGGCTCGGGGCGTTGCCGCTCGTCGCCGTGCTCGCGCTCGACTCCACCACCTTCCAGGTCTCGATGCTCGCCGCGTTGTCCGCGCTCGCCGGGGCGGCGCTCGCGTTGCCGATGGGCGACTTCATCGAGCAGCGGCACAAGCGGCCGGTGATGATCGCGTCGGACCTGGTGCGGTTCGTGGCGCTGGCGTCGGTGCCGGTCGCGGCCGCGTTCGGCGTACTGACATATGTGCACCTGTGTGTCGCGGGCGTGCTGCAGGCGGCGGGGACGATCGCGTTCCAGGCGGCGAGCGGGGCGCATCTGAAGGCCTTGGTTCCGGCGGCGGGGCGGGCCGAGGCGAACAGCCGGTTCGAGCAGACGAACTGGGTCTCGCTGAGCATCGGTCCGGCGCTCGGCGGTGCGCTGGTCAGCCTGGTCGGCGCGACCATGACGCTCGCCGTCGACGCGGTGTCGTTCCTCGGGTCGGCGCTCGGCATCCGGCGGATCCAGCAGCCCGAGCCGGAGCCGGTGAAGCGCGAGGGCAAGCGCGACATCACGGCCGGCTGGCGGTACATCTTCGAGCGTCGCAGCCTGCACGCCCTGTTCTGGAACGCGATGCTCTTCGGCGGTCCGGTGATGATGACGTCGCCGTTGCTGGCCGTCTTCATGCTGCGCGACCTCGGCCTCGCGCCGTGGAGCTACGGCGTGATGCTGGGCGTTTCGTGCATCGGCGGGATCGTCGGCGCGCGGATGGCGCCACGGCTGACGAAACGGTACGGCCTGCACTGGATGCTGCTCGTCTTCGGCGTACTGCGGGCACCGTGGCTGCTGCTGTTTCCGCTGGCGCCGCACGGGTGGGGCGGCTTCGTCGTACTCACGGTCGCCGAGACGGCGTTGCTCGTCGGGGCGGGGGCGTTCAACCCGTCGTTCGCGACGTACCGGATGGAGGTCACCGAGGACGGGTACATGGCGCGCGTCGTCGGATCGTGGTCGATCAGCTCGCGGTGCGTGCAGCCGGCGTTCATCGCGCTCGGCGGGGTGCTCGCGACGGTGGTCGGGATGCGGGGCGCGCTCTGGGTCGCGGGTATCTGCTGCACGCTGAGCGCCGTACTGCTGCCGTGGAAGTCGGCTAAACCAGCTGCATTGCCTGAGCCAGCCTGACGACCGAACCGACCTCTTCCACCTGACCGTCGAGGTACTCGGCAGCGGCCTCCGGCGGCAGCACCAGTACGTCGGTGACCTGTTCGCCGTCCGCGGGGTTCGTCGGCGGCTGCTCGATCACCACGTCCGCGACGTAGTTCGCCCAGTACGACACCGGGTGCGGCAGATGCGGACGGTACGGCGCCGGGCGCCGGTGGTCGGCCCGGTGTGCGCCGAGCCAGGTGAGCGGTCCGGTGAGCCGCGCGCCGGCCTCCTCGAGCAGCTCCCGCTCGACGAGCTGCTCGATCGTCTCGCCCGGTTCCCGGGTCCCGCCGGGCAGGAAACGCCAGCCGAGATCGTTGGCACAGACAACAACCCCGTCGGCGGTCCGGCAGACCACGTGCACGTTGCTGATCAACTCGTCCGGCGGCTGCTCCACCGTGTACCGGACGTCCAGCTCGCCCCACTCCCAGTACCCCGGCGCGAACAGGTCAGGGAACCGCTCCGCCCAGGGCTGCATAACCTCATTCTGCGCTACCGTCGCTGCCATGGCGCAGTCAGACCCCGAGCCCCGCCCACCCGCAGCGGAGCAGAACGGGCAGGTCGAGTCGGAGGAGACGGCTGCGTCGACCGAGTCGGCGGAGTCGAAAGAGCCGGAGCTGACCCCGGAGGAGAAAGCTCGCCGGACGGTCCGCACGTTCCTGTGGACGTGCGCCTGGCTCACCGTGCTCGCGGCGGCCTTCCTGCTCTCCGACATCGTCCAGTCGACCAAGTCCTTCGGCCCGGTCGGCTGGTTCAGCGTGGTGCTGACCTACCTGTCGGTGGCCGCCCTCCTTGTCGGGTACTTCGCCTGCGCGCTCGGCCGAGCCACCCTGCGCACCCGCCTGCTGAGCCGGTTCGACCTGTTCCAGGTCAGCACTCTGCTGATCGTCATCGCGGTCGTCTTCGGCCTGCTGATCCCGACCAGCCACAAGGCTGCCGTGGCGCTCCTGCTGCCGTGGGCGTTGACGTACTGGATGTACGGCCTGGACCGGGCCAAGCCGCCGGCCGACTCGGACGCGACTACGTGAGGTGTGACCGGAGGTAGTCGAGGTCGGCCTTCTGGCCGTTGTCCGCGTTCGGCGTCTCGACGACGACCGGGGCGCCGGCGGCCTGCACGACCGCGACGATGTCGGCCGGGTCGATGTGCCCGTCCTCGAAGTTGCTGTGCCGGTCCGCGCCGGAGCCGAACTCGTCGCGGGACCCGTTCGCGTGCACCAGGTCGATCCGCCCGGTGATCGCCAGCACCCGCTCGACGATCGTCGGCAGCTCCTCGCCGGCCGCATGGAAGTGGCACGTGTCCAGGCAGAACCCGACGTTCTCCAGCCGGTCGTTGCCGGACGCCTGCACCGCCTCCCAGAGCCGCTCGATGCGCTCCAACTGCCGGGCCATCGCGTTCTCCCCGCCGGCCGTGTTCTCGATCAGCAACGGCACCGGCAGGTCGGCCCGCTCGATGCACTTGCGCCAGTTGTCGAACCCGGCCTCCGGGTCGTCCTCGTCGCCGACGTGCCCGCCGTGCACGATCACGCCCTTGACGTCGATCTCGGCGGCCTTGTCCAGCGTCTGCTGCAACAGCTTCCGGCTCGGGATCCGGATCCGGTTGTTCGTGTTCGCGACGTTCAACCGGTACGGCGCATGCACGTACAGATCGACGCCTGCCGCGGACGCCCGCTCCTTGAGCGCGTCCTCACCGTCGGCGTACGCAAGCTTCGGCGCCTTGTAGTCCTGCGGATTCCCCAGGAAGAACTGCACCAGATCGGCCCCACGATCCGCGGCCTCCGCCAACGGATCCTCCTGGTCCACATGCGCACCGAGCTTCACAGTCATACCCACACCCTAGAACCGCCCACCGACAGTTCACGAACCCCAGCCGGCCGAGCGGGTGACCTGGCGTTGGCCGGGGGCGGGGGGCTGGACGGGGCGGCCTTCGAACTCTGTGGACAAGACGATGTGGGTGTTCATCTCGCCGTGTTCGCCGAGGCGTTCGAAGAGGCCTTCGAGGTGTTGCATCGAGGTGACGCGGACGCGGAGCATCGAGCAGGAGTTGCCGCTGAGCTTGTGGATCTCGAGGACTTCGGGGAAGTCCTCGGCGCGGGTGGTCTTGAGCAGGCAGCGGCCGGTGGTGCAGCGCATCTGGACGAACGCCGACAGCGGCTGGCCGGCGCGGGCGGGGTCGACCTCGGCGTGGTACCCGGTGATCACGCCCGCCTCTTCCAAGCGGCGTACCCGGTCGGCCACTGCGGGCGGGGAGAGGTTGACGCGCTTGCCGAGCTGGTTGAAGGACAGGCGGCCGTCGGACTGCAGTGCGGCGAGGATCTGCCAGTCGATGGAGTCAAGTTCTCGCTCCTGAAAGGTCATCTCTTCAGAACACCTTCGAAATCGATGGTGTGCAAGCCTGGACGCCTTTCTTCGGGTATTCTGCGGGCGGCTCCACCTTTCTAGCGTTGTGGGCATGCTGACTCCCGTCGTTCTCGCCGCCGCCCTGATGAACGCGGCAATGGTCGCTGCTAGCGCGGTCAGCGCGATCGTGATCGCCGACGACCTCGGTCCGGCATTGGCCGGGCTCCCTAACACCGCGGGCGTGCTCGGGACTGCCGTGGGCGCCGTACTGATCGGCCGTTGGACCTCACGGCTCAGCCGGGCTCAGGCGCTCCGCTTTGGGTACGCCGTGGGCGTGGCCGGCGCTGCGGGCACCGTACTGGCCGCTGTAGGTGCGCCGATCGCGCTCCTGTTCGTGGGGATGTTCCTACTGGGCGCAGGCAACGCGGCCAGCCTCCTGTCCCGCTACGCGGCGGCAGACCTCGCTCCGGCCGCCAAACGGGCGCGGGCGATGAGCACTGTCGTCTGGGCGAGCACACTCGGCGCTGCGGGCGGGCCGTTCCTCATGGCGCCCTCCCAGTCCGCCGCGTCCACCCTGGGCCTGCCCGAGCTCGCCGGACCGTTCCTACTCGCGCTGGCCGCAGTCTTCGCAGCGCTGGTCGCCTCGACGTACATCCGACGTACGGACGCCGCAGACGAGCCACAGGTCCGTACGGCGACCAGCGGGCGGCCTGTGCTCCTGGCCGCCGGCGTCATGGTCGTCGGGCAGCTCGTGATGGTGTCGGTGATGACGGCCGTCCCCGTCCACGCCCACCTGCACCACGACGGGCTGGGCGTGCTCGGCGTGATGCTGTCTGTCCACACCCTGGGGATGTTCGCGCTGTCGCCGCTAACCGGCTGGTGGATCGACCGCTCCGGGCCGCGCGTAGTGATGCTCGCCGGGCTAGCAGGACTGCTCGTAGCCGCCGTACTGGTCACCCGTACGGGCATGGTGTTCACGCCGTCACTGTTCCTGCTCGGGTACGCGTGGAACCTCTGCTACCTCGGCGGCAGCGCCCAGCTCGGATCAGCCACGCTGGAGAGCCGCGTGGAGTCCTCGATCTGGACGGTGTCCGCCCTGGCCACGGCCACGTCCCCTTGGCTGTTCACGCTGGGCGGCTTCCCCGTCCTGGCAGCACTCTCACTCACCCTCGCCGTACCGCTACTGGTCCTGGTGCTTCGCGAACGGACGGTGAGATTTGCTGACGTAAAGTGACTGCAGTCAGTCGCCGCGCCCACCGCGCTCGATGCCTCGCGCGTCCCGCTCCCGCGGCTCTCTTGCTCTCGGGCTCCGCTCCGACGATGGTCCCGCTTGGTCGCGCGGCGGAAACTCCACTCCGATGGAGATTCCCTGCTGCTCCCTGATGACCCGCATGTTCGTCTCCTGCCTGATGCGGGTTTGCTCCGCCATCTCCCGTTGCGCGCGCTCGAACCAGTCGTCCGCGATCTGCGGAGCCTTGGCCGGTTTCGGATCCGTGTAGCTGCCGCCGAATCCCTTCCACGTCGACTCCAGTTCGCGGCCGTACGCGATCACCTTCTGGACGAGGTCGATGCCGTTCGGCTTGTCCCGGAAGAGTCGGTTGGCCGTGTTGATCAGCCGCCCGACGCTGCCTGCGCCCGCGCGGTTCGGGCCCTTCTCGGTCATCTGCTCGAGCTGTCGGCGCAGCTCCTGGGCGGTCCGGCCTTCGCTTCGTTCGATTCGCTGCAGTGCCTCTTTGAGGTGAGGCTGCAGCTCCGGACCTGCCTGCTTCAGAGCCTTCGTCCGGAGGCGTTCCAGTTCCTGCTTGACGCGCTGGTCGTGCTTGGCCAGGCGGGCTCGGCGTTGGGCCTCGCTCTCGGCGCCGGATTCGACGTACAGCAGCTCGGCGTGGGCGCGGTGGCGCTGCACCGGTACGGCGGTGTCCGGTATGTCCCAGGCGATCCAGCCGGGCGCGGCCAGCGACTCGAAGTCGGCGCGTGCGTTCGCGGCGCGGTGGATCCGGTCGACCGTCACGGACCGTAGCGACTCGAGCAGATCTTCGGAGCCGTGCGCGTCGATGGCCGCGATCGTCTCGGGGACGCCGTACTGCTCGGCGAGCCGGATGTGGACGAGTTCGTGTTCGACCAGCGTGCGGAGGGCCCTCCGGTCCGCGGCGGCCACGGCGTCGAGCTCCGCGCGCAGCAGGCCGAGCGTGGCGGCGATCCGGGGGCTCGGATCGAGGTAATCCAGGACGATGCGGCCGTCCACGGTGCGGCGGGGATGCCTGTGGACAACGAGGTTATCCACAACCTCGCGCAGTACGGCCTCGTACCCGTCTCGGCTCCTGTCGGGGAGCAGATCGGCCGCGAGGTCCTCGAAGAACCTGTGCCCGTGCAGGTCCGCGGCCGCGATGGAGAAGTCGATCAGCGCGGGCAGGTGGCAGTACAACTGCTCCAACTCGGCGAGGTCCGTAGCGGGAAACACGATCGTCATGCCCCCGACGGTGGCGACCCGGCAGCCCCGGCGGGAGGGGCTGGCCGCGTCCGGCCAGGCGTTGGCAGCTTGGAGGCATCAGGCCTGTGGATATGGTCAAGTGGCCGTCCGAACGCTGGTACTCTTTTTGGTGTGGCCCGGTCCATCGACCGGGCTCATTGCTTGGCGCCGGTGGCAAGTGCCGGCGCGGAGCGCACCCGCATCGCCCTCCTGCCACGGAGAGACCGTGGCCGCCAAGTCCGAAGGAGGTGGAGTTCGCGCATGCGTCGTTACGAAGTCATGGTGATCCTCGACCCGGAGCTCGATGAGCGCACCGTGGAGCCGTCCATCGACCAGTACCTGAACATCGTCCGCAAGGAAGGTGGCACGGTCGAGAAGCTCGACATCTGGGGTCGTCGCAAGCTCGCTTATGACGTCAAGAAGAAGTCCGAAGGCATTTATGCCGTCGTCGACCTGACCGCCGAGCCGGCGGTGGTGAAGGAGCTCGACCGTCAGCTCACGCTGAACGAGTCGATCCTGCGCACCAAGGTCATCCGGCCGGACCAGCACTGACCCTGGGGTCGTCAGCAGCCATCGGTACTGTCGGCTCCAGCCGATACCAATAGCTGTAGACACAGCCACACCCGATAGCAGGAGGAACGGCAATGGCAGGCGAACCACCCATCACCCTGATCGGAAACCTCACGGGTGACCCGGAACTGCGCTTCACGCCCTCGGGCGCCGCGGTGGCGAATTTCACCGTCGCGTCGACCCCGCGGACGCTGGACCGGCAGAGCAACGAGTGGAAGGACGGGGAAACCCTCTTCATCTCGTGTTCGGTGTGGCGGCAGGTCGCCGAGAACGTTGCCGAGTCACTCACCCGCGGATCCCGGGTCGTCGTGACCGGGCGCCTGAAGGCGCGCAGCTACGACGACCGCGACGGGAACAAGCGCACCGTGTTCGAGTGCGATGTCGAGGAGATCGGCGCCAGCATGCGGTATGCGACGCTGAAGATCTCCAAGACCTCGCGCTCCGACGGCGGCGGTGGCGGCGGCTTCGGCGGTGGCGGCAACCAGGGTGGCGGTGGCTACCAGGGTGGCGGCAACCAAGGCGGCGGCTACGGCGGCAACCAAGGTGGCAACCAGGGGGGCGGCGCCCCCCAGAACGACCCCTGGGCAACCCCGCAGGGCGGCGGTCAGTCCGCCCAGCAGAACGACCCCTGGGCCAGCCAGGGCGGCGGCTCGATGGAGGAGCCTCCGTTCTGATCGGCCCGCAACACCACTAGTCAGTGACCATTCCGGCAGTCCTGCCGGGCTCTGGAAATAGGAAGAGAGCACCACAATGGCCAAGATCGTTCGGAAGCCGAAGAAGAAGGTCTGCGGCTTCTGCAAGGACAAGGCGACGTACGTCGATTACAAGGACACCGCGCTGCTGCGGAAGTTCATCTCGGACCGCGGCAAGATCCGCGCCCGCCGGGTGACCGGGAACTGCGTGCAGCACCAGCGCGACGTGGCCACCGCTATCAAGAACGCTCGTGAGGTGGCGCTGCTGCCGTACACGAGCACGGCTCGCTGAGGGAGGCGCGGACCATGAAGCTCATCCTGTCTCAGGAGGTCGAGGGCCTCGGAGCCCCCGGCGACATCGTCGAGGTCAAGGACGGCTACGGCCGGAACTACCTCGTCCCGCGCGGCCTGGCCATCGGCTGGACCCGCGGTGCGGAGAAGCAGATCCAGACGATCAAGCGGGCGCGCGACGCCCGGGCGATCCAGGGCAAGGAGCACGCGAGCGAGGTCAAGAACCAGCTCGAGCAGCTTGCCGTCAAGCTGGCGGTCAAGGCGGGTGACACCGGTCGCCTGTTCGGCTCGGTCACCCCGGCCGACATCGCCGGCGCGATCAAGGCCGCCGGCGGCCCCCTGGTCGAGAAGCGGGCGATCGCGATCGCCTCGCCGATCAAGACCACCGGCAAGCACCAGGTAGCCGTCCAACTGCACCCCGACGTGGCCGCCACGGTCCGCCTCGAGGTCGCAGCCGGCTGACAGCCGCAGCACAACGAAGGCCCGCATCCCCGTTGGGGGTGCGGGCCTTTGCCTTGTGCGGGCGATTCAGTTCTGTTGTGGACTCGGCCAGTCGGTGGGTTGAGGCTCGGTCGCTTCGCCCTTGACCGAGTCGGACGACGGCGGGGACGGCCAGTCCACCGGCTGCGGTTCGGCCGCGCTGCCCTGCTCGACGACGGTGACCGTCGGCCAGGCGGTCGGCGTCGGCTCCTCGTTGTCGGCGAGCGCACGCCCGGCCGGCAGCACCATCGTTGCCGCCAGCACCGCAGCCGTGAACCGCGCCGCCCGGCGCCCGAACCGACTCATTTCGACGGGTCCAGCGCGTAGAGGACGGAGCCGTACACGAGGATCGCGTGGTTGCCGGCGATGCCCCACGGCCGGGTCATGCCGGTCGGCATCAGGTAGGTCTTGCCGAGCGCCGACGCGGCGTACAGCTTCGTCGCGATCGTGCCGTAGACGTAGCCGCCGCTGATCGACAAGGGCTGGAAGTCCTTGATCGACGTGGTCTTGCCCGCGGTCAGGTTGATCATGCACTCGCCCCAGGCCGCGAACCTGTGCTGCACGTCCGGGACCCAGGCCCAGTGGTCGGGATCGGTGGACGAGGCGCTCGGGCAGATCGCGACAATCTTCCCGCTCGCCGTCGAATGCACGACCGGGATCGTTCGGTCCGGCTGCTTCGGGTCCGTCCACAGCACCAGCGTGTAGTCGGCGCTGGCGGTCACGACTTCCTTGAGGTTCCCCGACGGGACGCCCTTCGGCGGCGCCGGGTTGATCGTTACGAGGTCCTTGCCCGGCTGCGACCAGTCGAGCGGGCCGTTGGACAGGGCGTGCAGCGTCCGGTCGCCCTCGGCGAGCAGTGGCGTGGAGAACCGCAGCCCTTCCGGCGAGCCGACGAGCTTGCCGCCCGACACCACCATCGAGCCCGCGTCGCTGCTCAGCATGATCAGCGGAGACTTGCCGAAGTACGTGACCTTGGCGCCGTCCGGCAGCTCGAGCTTCGTCGGCAGCGCGCCGTTGCCGGCCCAGTACGACAAGGTGTCCGGCGTCGCGACCGCGAGTACCAGCTTGGAATCGACGGTCGTGTAGACCGGGCTGAGCGCGTCCTTGGTGACCTTGTCCTGCCACAGCAGCTTGCCGGCGCTGCTGAAGACCGCGACCTTCTGGTCCGTTGTCAGGATGGCGACCTCGGTACCGTCCGGCTTGATCGCCGGCGTACTGTTCGGCGCCATGTCCACCGTCCAGCTCGCGTGCGTCGACCAGCCCGGCGGCTGGGTCCGGGGCGGGTAATTGTCCGCCCTGACGTTCGGACCGGGCAGCACCGGGAGCTTCGGCGACTCGGTGACCACCGGCTTGTCGTGGCCGAGCTTGCTGAAGACGGACAGGTAGAGCACAGTGCCGAGGATGAGTACGAAAGCCACACCCATGGCCACGAAGATCGGCCACACCGACTTCTTGTTCCGGCGGTTGTCGGTGTCGATCGCATCGACCTGACCGTCCGGGTGGATGACCAGCGGCCAGGAGGCGCCGTCGGCCTCGACCGCGGTCGCCTTGACCGGGCGCCCCAACTGCGCCGCTCGCTCGGCGACCAACTGGATCGCGGCCTGCCGGGGATCGGAGTTGTTGAGCGGATGACTACGACCCGCGATCTTCACCTCGGCGTTGTGGTCGTCGTAGAGCCGAATCGTGACCTTCGGCCACGAAGGGATCTTCTCAGCCACGATGACCTCTCATTCCCGCCACAGGTCTCCCTCGTTCATCCGGTTCCGACGTCCTCGTTCTAGCATGTCCCCCGCACGAGGCATGCCAGGGATTCCGGGCACGCAGAAACCACGCGGGCCCGGCGGCTCGACTGACCCCGACAAGGGGGTAGAAACATCCTCGCCTGTGGATGGGTCATGAAAGTACACCCGGAAAGCGAGAGAATACGGTGGGCGACTGCCTGTGACGGAACGCGAGAGGAGGGGCCATGACGCAGAACCCGTGGACACGAGAGCAGTCTCCGGGTCCACAACAGCAGGCGTCAGCGGCTCCAGGACCTCAGCCGGACATCACCCCGCGAGGGCCGTCCGCCCCGCAGCACGGGGTGCCGGCGCCCGCGGAGGATCAGCGCTTGCCCAAGTTCGCGATTCCGGCGGCGGACACGTTGTGGTGGGTCGGTGTGCACGGTGGCGCCGGCGAGACGACGATGTCCGTGCTGCTTCCGGGGACCCGGGCGGCCAACCACCGTTGGCCGATCCCGCCACCGCCGGTGCCCACACCGGTGATCCTGGTCGCCCGGACCCACGGGTCCGGTCTGCGCGCCGCGCAGCGAGCCGCGATCGAGTGGGCCTCGGGAGTCGTGCAGGGCGTCGCCGTACTCGGCCTGGTGCTGATCGCGGACGCCCCGGGCCGGCTGCCCCGAGTGCTCGACGACTTCGCCGACATCGTCGGCGGAGGTGTCCCGAGGGTCTGGGACATTCCGTGGATCGAGGAGTGGCGTCGAGGGGAGGCTCCCACGCCTGACAACACCCCCGACGAGGTTTTCGAAGTACTTGAATCCATCTACGCACTTCGCGCGTCAAACCCAGCGGACTACCCCGCCCCGTACTGAAAGGTAAGAGAACCATGATGTTGGCACACCACCTGATCACGGAGCTCCCGAACGTGCTCCCCCAGGATGCGCCGCCCGGTGTCGAGGGTCCTTTGAAGCAGGTTCTGGGCTGGGTGAAGTGGCTTGCGTACGGCGTCTGCACGCTCGGCATCCTGATCGCCGGCGGCATGATGGCCGTCGGTCAGCGCCGCGGTGAGGGTGGCGAGCACGCCGCCCGTCTCGGCTGGGTGCTGGCCGCGTGCATCGTCATCGGCGCTGCCACCGCTCTGACCCAGGCCCTGGGAGGCTGGTAGTAGGTGGGGCTGTTCAGCAGGGGCACTGACTCCGATGGTGATTCCGACGGCGAAAACCCGACCCGCTCCTTCTTCGAGGAGCGTGGGTTCATCGCGTCGGCGATCATCATCGGAGCGGTGCTCATCTGCCTGGTGGTCTGGTTCATGACCCGTGGGTCGGGCTCCGGCCCGACCGCCGGTCCGACCCAGTCGCCGAGCACCTCTGCTCCTACCGGACAGCCCACCGAAGTAGAACCCACCGGCCCGCCCGCGACTCCGGTCGACACCCCACCGCCCGCCACCCAGACGGCCCCACCGCCGCCGACCAGCCACACCGGCGGGTGTCACGACAAGCAGCCGGACCAGGGCATTCCCCGAGCCGCTGCACCGACCGCGGTCACCTGGCAGTACGAGGCCCAGATGCTGGTCCCGCTGCAGGCGGCCAACGGTCCCGCGACCACCGGCCCGGACGGCGTCCGTTCGTGCTTCTCGCACTCGCCCACGGGCGCGGTGCTCGCCGCGATGGTGCTGCTCGGCCAGGTCCAGAATTCGGCCGTCAGCGTTGCCGCGCTGCGGGATCGGGTGCTGCCCGGCCCGGGCAAGACGCTGGCGATGGCCGCTGCCAAGCAGGACGCTCGCACGCCACCGACCGATGCCGGCAGCGTGCAGTTCGCCGGCTTCAAGGTGCTCTACTATCCGCAGAACGCCACCCAGACGATCGTTCAGATCGCGTGCGACCTGAACCGCAAGGCGTACGGGGCGATTCAGGTCACCATGCAGTGGTACCGCGGTGACTGGTACGCCGTCCTCCAGGACGACGGCACCTTCAACGGAACTGTGGAGCCCGACATCCTGTCCAGTCTCGACGGCTACGTTAGGTTCAGTGGTTCAGCATGATCGCACTTGGATGCTCGAAGTGGCCGTGGGACTGGGGCGACTGCATCAAGGACGGACTGAAGGTCGCCGTCGAGTGGGCGTTCGGTAAGTTCTTCGACTTCATCTTCGACGCGATCAAGAGCGTCGTCATCTCCGCCGTCGAGGCGGTGCTGAACGCGGTCGGCCTGATCTGGGTCCGGATCGGTACGCCGGACATCGCGGCGAACACCCCGGCGCTCTGGATCCAGGAGCACACCAAGTTCATCGCGTTGTTCATCGCGTCGATCGCGGTGATCGTCGGCGCGATCCAGATGGCGTTCTCGCACCGCGGTGAGCCGGCCAAGGAGATCCTGCGTTCGCTGATCACGCTGGTCGTGGTCTCGTTCTCGGCGACCGCTTTCGCGGGAGTGCTGATCGCGACGGCGGACGACTTCTCCGGCTGGATCATCGACCAGGCACTCGGGACCAACGACCACGAGTTCGCGAACCGGCTGGCAACACTGCTGATCGAGCCACTCAAGACTCCGAGCGAGGCGCTCGGCTTCTTGCTCGTGATCTTCGTCGGCATCCTGATGGTGATCACGTCGATCATCCAACTGGGCCTGATGCTGGTCCGTTACGCGATGCTGATCCTGCTGATCGGTGTGCTGCCGCTGACCGCGGCGGCGACGAACACCGAGATGGGGATGATGTGGTTCAAGCGCGCCTTGTCCTGGCTGGTCGCGTTCATCATCTACAAACCGGTGGCGGCGCTGATCTACGCCTCGGCGATCTACATGATGTCGGCCACGACCCCGACGTCCTCGCATGCGACGGGCGACACCAACCTGACCCTCAAGATCGTCATCGGCATCACGATGATGATCGTGGCCGTCGTCGCCCTGCCGGCCATTCTGAGATTCGTCTCGCCAAGGACGTCTTGACATGATTCCGCTGAACTGGGCCACGGATCTTCTCAAAGAGGCGTTGTCGAAGGTCCTGGCCCCTGTGATGGAAGCGGTGATGAGATTCGTGTTCGAGCCCATCCTGAACGCCATCGCCAAGGCTGTCGGAACCCTGATGGCCACGATCGCCACGTTCTGGATCTACGTGCCGACCCCGGACGTCGGCAACGCCGATGGGCAGCCGGCCAACGACACGGTCAGTTGGGTCTGGCAGCACACGAGCTTCATCGCGTTCTTCGTCGCCACGGTGGGACTGGTGTTCGGCTGTATCCAGATCGCCTGGGCGCAGCGCGGCGACTCGGCGCGTGAGGTACTGAAGTCGCTGATCACGCTCGGCATCGCCTCCGCGTTCGTGGTCGCCGCCGCGCAGGTGCTGGTCAAGGCCGGTGACATCTTCTCCAGCTGCATCGTGACCAGCGCCTTGGACACCGGGAACCAAGCCGGCTGGACGCAAGGCTGCCAAGACATAACGAACGCCGACCCCACCGCGTTCGGTACGACGATGGCGACCGTGCTGGGGTTCGGCGCAGTGGTGGCCGTCGCCGGTTCACCCTTGCTGATCGGCATCATGATCGCGATCGGCATCCTGACCGTGATCGCAAGCGTGATCCAGATCGTGCTGATGGTCGTCCGGACCGCGATGCTGATCCTGCTGCTCGGGGTGCTGCCGATCGCGGCGGCCGCGACACATACCGAGATGGGCAAGAACTGGTTCAAAAAGATCATCTCGTGGTTGCTCGCGTTCCTGTTGTACAAACCGGTCGCGGCGATCGTCTACGCGACAGCGATCCGCCTGGTCTCGAACAACGGCAACCTGAACTTCAAGTATTCGACGGCCGAGAAGATGCTCGAGGACCCGCACAACCTCGGCATGCTGGTGATGAACGTCGTCACCGGTCTGACGATGCTGGTCCTGGCCCTGTTCGCGATGCCGGCGCTGATGCGGTTCATCGCTCCGATGGTCGGGGCGACCGCGGGCGCGGCCGGAGCCGGCATGCTCGCGGCCCGAATGGCCGGCATGGACAAGCTCGGCGACATGGCGAACAAGAGTGCCGAACAGGGCAGCAGCGACGCCACCGGCAGCGGTGGCAGCGGCGAAGGCCCCAGCGGTGCACAGAACGTCGGAACCGCACCACAGCAAGCGCCTAGCGGTAGTGGCGCGGGCGGTGGCGGCGGTGGAGGCGCAGCGGCCGCGGGCGGTGAAGGCGGCGCGGCTGCGGGCGCGGGCGGCGGAGCGGCTGCCGGTGGTGGCGCAGCGGCCGGCGGCGGAGCGGCCGCGGGCGGTGGCGCTGCGGCTGCCGGTGGTGGTGCTGCCGCGGCCGCAGGCCCGGTCGGTGTCGCCGCGGTGGTCGCGATCAAGGCCGGCAAGGCCGTAAAGGACGGCGCCCAGGCACTGGGCACCGAAGCCATGGGCGAGGACGCCGGTGGCGGCGGTGGCGGTGGCGGGGGAGGCGGCGGTGGTGGCGGTGGTGGCGGTGGCGGCACTGGCCCGTCCGGCGCCACTCGCAACACCTCGCAGGGCTCGAACGACAGCGGTGGAGGCGACCAGCCACCACCTCCACCACCAGCACCGGACGGACCAAGTGGCAGCGGCTGAGAACGTACGACGCGCACCCCGCACCTACGGCAACTGGCGACAGCCCGCTTCGGCGGGTATCGCCGGTCTGGGCATGCTTGGCACCGGCCTGTTGATGGGTGGCCTGCTGGCCGTCGTCTTCGCGACGATGGCCGGCGGTATCCAGGCCGCCCTGGTCACGTTGCTGATCGTCGGCGCGGGGCTGGGGCTGCTGGTCACCAAGGACAAGCACGGGCAGTCCACGCTGCAGCGGCTCTCGACCTACATTGGATGGCAACGAGCAAAGATGGCTAAGCACAACCTTTACCGTTCCGGCCCGCTCGGTCGCACCGCTTGGGGCAAGTTCCAGCTCCCCGGTCTCGCCGCGGCCTCTCAGCTGAGTGAGTACCAGGACTCGTACGGGCGCCCGTTCGCGCTGCTGTTCTACCCGAGCACCCGGCACTTCACGGTCGTCATCAACGCCGAGCCCGACGGTGCCTCACTCGTCGACGAGGAGCAGGTCGACATCTGGGTGGCGCACTGGGGCCAGTGGCTGGCATCGCTCGGCCACGAGCCAGGCATTGTCGCCGCCTCGGTGACGGTGGAGACCGCGCCGGACACCGGCATCCGGCTGCGCCGCGAGGTCGGCAGCAACATGATGGACGGTACGCCGCCGATCGCCCGCGCGATGCTGACCGAGGTCGTGCAGACGTACCCCGAGGGCTCCGCGCTGGTGTCGGCCCGGGTCGCGCTGACCTTCAAGGGCACCGACCGGAGCGGCAAGCGCCGTAAGGAAGACGACATGGGTCGCGAGCTGGCAGCCCGGCTGCCCGCGCTCACCCAGAGCCTCAACGCGACCGGTGCGGGTGCGGCCCGGCCGGTCAGCGCGCAGGAGCTGTGCGAGGCGATCCGGATCGCGTACGACCCGGCGTCGGCGGCGTTGATCGACGAGGCCCGCGGCCAGGGCATGCCGCCCGAGCTGCAGTGGACCGATGTCGGCCCGGCCGCCGCGCAGGCGTTCTGGGACAAGTACCGGCACGACTCGGCCTGGTCCGTGACCTGGCAGATGTCACAGGCGCCGCGTGGTGAGGTGTTCTCGTCGGTCCTGTCGCAGCTGGTCGCGCCGCACGCGGACATCGACCGCAAGCGCGTGACGCTGCTCTACCGCCCGCTGGACGCCGGTACGGCGGCCCGGATGGTCGAGGCGGACAAGCGCAACGCGTCCTTCCGCGCCACGGCGTCCTCGCGCCCGTCCGCCCGGAACCTGGCAGAGGCCCGGGCCGCGGACCGGTCGGCACAGGAAGAGGCCCGCGGTGCGGGTCTGGTCAACTTCGGCATGGTCGTGACCGGCACGGTGATGACGGCGGAGCAGATCCCGGACATGATCGCCGCGGTCGACAACCTCGGAGCCACCGCCCGCGTGCTGCTGCGTACGTCGTACGGCTCGCAGGACTCTGCTTTCGTTGCCGGGTTGCCGCTGGGTGTCGTGATCCAGAGCCACCTGGCGGTTCCGGCCGGGCTGCGGGAATCTCTATGATTGAGCCCCGCACAGTGGCACCTGGGGAGTCACAGTGAGCGACAAGAAGCAGAAGCAGAAAAAGCCGGTGGATCCGACCCGCCGGGGCCGACGGCCGATGCCGCGCGGCTGGCCCGGTCCGGGCGGAGGCTACTCGACGTACCTGCAGGCTCCACAGGAGTGGCGTGGTACGACGGTCCAGGTCTGTGGAATGTGGCCGTTCGGCGCCGGTACGGGCAGCCCGATGGTGGGTGTGCCGATCGGGCGGAACATCCTGTCCGGCGCGACCATGTGCTGTGATCCGATCAGCTGGTTCATGCGGGCGAAGCTGATCTCGAACCCGTCGATGTTCGTGCTCGGCAAGCCGGGTCTGGGCAAGTCGACGATCACCCGGCGGATGGCGCTCGGCCTCGCCGGGTACGGCGTACAGCCGCTGGTGCTGGGCGACCTGAAGCCGGACTACAAGGACCTCATCGAGGCGCTCGGCGGGCAGGTCATCCAGCTCGGACGTGGTCGCGGGCACCTGAATGTGCTGGACCCGGGTGAGTCCCGCGAGGCCGCGCTGCGGCTGACCGGCAAGGCCCGGGAGGCGATCCAGGCGGACGCGCACGGTCGCCGGCAGACGATGGTGTCGGCGCTGATCGCGATCATGCGGAACCAGAACCCGAACGACCGCGAGGAGACCATCCTCGACGAGGCGCTCAAGGTCCTGGACGAGCGGTTCCAAGGTACGCCGGTGCTCCGCGACCTGCTGCAGGTCATCCAGGACGCCCCGGACCGGGTCCGCAACGTGGCGCTTGACCGCGGCAGCCTGGACCGCTACCGGCAGATCACCGAAGGCCTCGAGGCGTCGCTGATCGGTCTGGTCGGCGGTGGCCGGCTGGGCGAGATCTTCTCCGAGCAGACCGACAACCCGATGCAGATGGACCGCCCGGTCGTGTTCGACGTGTCGAACGTCGACGACTCGGAGACCAGCCTGCAGGCCGCCGTACTGCTGGCCTGCTGGTCGTACGGGTTCGGCGCGGTCGCGGTCTCCCAGGCGCTGGCGGACGCCGGGCTGGAGCCACGGCGGCACTACTTCGTCATCCTGGACGAGCTCTGGCGGGTACTGCGGGCCGGAAGTGGCCTGGTCGACCGGGTCGACGCGCTCACCCGTCTGAACCGGCAGCGTGGTGTCGGCATGGCGATGATCTCGCACACCATGTCCGACCTGCTGGCGCTGCCGAACCCCGAGGACCGGATGAAGGCGAAGGGTTTCGTCGAGCGTTCCGGCATGGTCATCTGCGGCGGTCTGCCGCGCGCCGAGATGGACAACCTGACCGAGGTCGTGTCGATGTCCATGGAGGAGCAGAACATGCTCGTCGGCTGGCAGGACCCGCCGGCCTGGGACCCGGCGACCGGCAAGGAGGCAGCGCCTCCTGGTCGAGGAAACTTCCTGATCAAGGTCGGTGGCCGCCCGGGGATCCCGGTGCATGTCGGTCTGACCTCGGTCGAGCGGGAGATCAACGACACCAACAAGCTGTGGACGACGGGCGAGAACGGTCAGCCACAGGTTGTCGAGGTTGCGCCGGACGGCTCCGAAGCCGTCGTCGGCGAGTACAACCTGGACGACCCTGCGATGCTGCCGCCGCCCGACCCGAACACCCGGGTCTCCGCGCGGACGGGAGTTGACGAGTAATGGCCGACGGCAAGCGGAGTACCGGACCGGGCGGGATCTCGCCCGAGGCGATCTTCATCTTCGTCGGCCTCGGCGCGCTCGCGATCGTCGTGTTCGTGGTGTGGATCGCGCTGAAGATCGCGTCGCTGGTCAACGGCACGCTGCCGGCGAACAACCCGTTCAACGCGATCGTCGACCTGGCCAAGGGCAACATCGCCTGGTCGGGTGCCGCGACCGGCGTGCTGATCGTCGAGGTCGTGGTGCTGCTCGGCATCACGAGCGGCATCTGGTGGTACGTCCGGAACCACAAGCAGTCGATCGGTCGGGTGGACCGGCAGGCGTCGTTGATGGCGAAGCGGTCGGAGATCTACAAGCTGACCCGTGAAGGCGCGCAGGAGAAGGCGAACCAGCTCGGTATCGCCGACTCGGGCCCGGGCATCCTGATCGGCCGGACGGTGCAGGGCAACCTCGAGGTCTTCGGCAACTGGGAAGACATGCACGTCGACATCTGGGGTCCGCGGACCGGTAAGACCACGTCGCGCGCGGTGCCGGCGATCCTGGACGCGCCGGGCTGCGTGATCGCCACCTCGAACAAGCGCGACATCGTCGACGCCACCCGCGGCCCGCGGTCGGAGAAGGGCCCGCTGTGGGTGTTCGACCCGCAGGAGGTCTGCGAGGAGCCGCCGAACTGGTGGTGGAACCCGCTGACCTACATCACCGACGAGACCAAGGCCCGTGAGCTGGCCGAGCACTTCGTCGCCTCGCAGCGCACCGTCGGCGCGCAGACCGACGCGTTCTTCGACGCCGCCGGTACGGACCTGCTGGCCGGTCTGCTGCTCGCCGCCGCGGTGGCGAAGCGGCCGATCACTCAGGTGTACAGCTGGCTGGCCGACCAGCGGAACGACGAGCCCGAGCGGATCCTCCGCAACACCCCGGGCCTGCAGCTGTCCGCGGACGCGCTGGCGGGTGTCATCAACGCCCCGGACAAGCAGCGCGCGGGTGTCTACGGTACGGCGCAGCAGAGCGCCCAGTTCCTGGTCAACCGCAAGGTCACCCGCTGGGTGATCCCGAACGGGCCGAACGACAACCGCCCGCAGTTCAACCCGCACGAGTTCGTCCGCAAGGGCGGCACGCTCTACAGCCTTTCCAAGGAAGGCGCTGGTACGGCGGGACCGCTGGTCACCGCGCTCACCGTCGCCGTCGCCGAGGCCGCCGAGCAGTACGCCCGCGGCTGCCCGCTCGGCCGGATGCCGAAGCCGTTGGTCGGCGTCCTGGACGAGGCCGCGAACGTCTGCCGCTGGAAGAACCTCCCGGACCTGTACTCGCACTTCGGTTCCCGCGGCATCGTGCTGATGACGATCCTGCAGTCCTGGGCGCAGGGCCAGGAGTGCTGGGGCGACCACGGCATGGAGAAGCTCTGGGGCTCGGCCAATATCCGCGTGTACGGCGGTGGCGGCGCGGACCCGAACTTCCTCGAGCGGCTCAGCAAGATGGTCGGCGAGTACGACATCCAGTCGAACTCGGTGTCCTACAACGAGGGCAAGCGCGGTACCAGCCAGCAGACCCAGCGGCACAACATCTTCGACGTGTCCGCGCTCGCCGCGCTGCCGGCCGGGCGGGCCGTCGTCCTGTCGTCGGGGCAGCCGGCGACGCTGGTGAAGACGGTCCCGTGGTTCAGCCGGCCGGACGCCGGTACGGTGAAGGCGTCGCTGGCGAAGTACGATCCCGGAGCGGCGTCGAACGTCCCGGTGAGCAACAACCCGTGGGTGGCCTCGCAGCAGCCGGCGCTCCAGCAGCGCGGCCCGGAGCGCCCGGTCTGGGAGCAGAACGAGGGGAACACCGGTGGATGGTGAACAGGAGCTCTTCTACCCGCACGTCGCGGAGTTCGTCGAAGACCGGCTGATCTACCTGTACACCCGGCGGCTCGGGCAGCAGTTCGTCTGGTGCCCCGAGTGGTACCGGCATGCGGAGGCGCTCAGCCGGCTGGACTCGATCTGGCGCGCCTGGGAGCACCTGCGGCTGGACCCGGCGACCGGGATGTCGGTCTGGTGGCGGGACCACGCGGACCCGCACATGATGGCGCTGCTGGACCCGGACGGCCCGTTCGCGGCCTGCCGGAACAACCAGCACACCGACTACCCGATCCCGCCGCTGCCGGTGCAAGAGCCGCCGGCCGGCCTCTTCTTCGACCAGCGCCAGCCGAACATCCGCGGCGTCTGAGATGTGGAAGGCGGCGAACCTGCTGCTCGCCTTCCTCGTCGAACTCCTTGCCCTCGGCATCTTCGCGCGCTGGGGCTGGCACACCGGCGGTACGACGGCGACCCGGCTGCTGCTCGCGGTCGGGCTGCCCGTCGTCGGGGCCGTCCTGTGGGGGCTGTTCGCGGCACCGAAGGCAACGCGCGGGCAGCTCGCCCGCTGGATCGTGAAGGTGCTGGTCTTCGGCCTCGCGGGTGCCGCCCTGTGGAGCCTGGGGCACCCGCTGCTCGGCATCGTGTTCGTCGTGGTGGTCGCCGCGAACTTGGCGATCATCCACACCCAGAAGCTGCAGCCTTAGCTGCGTTCCCGGCGCCGATCGATGGTCAGGTCGGGGGTGCCGGCCCGGCTCGGGTTCGGCTTCAGGGCCTTGCCCTTCTGGTCGCGAACCTGTGCGTGGCCGCGGACGTGCAGCCGCGCCTGGGGGAGCTGCGCCTCGGGCGCTTCCTCCGGCGGCGTACGGACGGCCTCGGACGCGTGCGGCTGGGCCTCGCGTGCCTCGGCGCGGTGATCCCGCGCGGACGCGTCGTACCCGTCGGCGATCCGGTCCTCGGCGACGGCGTTGCGCTCCTCGATGGTCGCCACGTTCTCCATCCGCCGGCCGGCCGCGTCGAGCTCCGCCGCGCCCGGATCGTCCGGTCGGACGGCTGCTTCGTCGCGCTCGTGCCGGCCGTGGGCGCGGTCGCCGAGACTGTGCTGGATGTCGGTCGTGGCGTTCTGCCGGTGTACGTCGCGCGCGTACTCGTCGGCGTATGCGAGCCGCATCGCCTGGCTGGCCTCCGCGGTGGCAAGGTCCTCGTTGCGGAGGCGGTGCTCCTCGAGGGTCTGCTGGTCCTTGGTGGCGAGCTCGATCTCCTCGGCGCGGGCGGCCGCCTCCTCCTCGTCGTCGAGGTGGGCGTGCTCGGCCTCTTCGTCGAGGTGTTTGCGGGTCTCGTCGTCGAGGTCGTGCGTCGGGTTCCGGTCGGCCTCGGCCCGAGCTTTGGCGGCGCGCCGCTCGCGGGCGGCCTCGGTGTCGTCGTCGCCCTGCTCCCGCTGAACGGGGTCGAGCTCGACGGACAGGTCGTCGTCGGTGTCGGGCATGCCGCTCCTTTCCTTCGGCTCAACGATGCCGTACCGCAGGGTCAGCGGGTAGCCCCGGTGACCAGCCAGCCGTCGCGCCGCTCGCGGGTCGTCAGCGTGAGGAATCGGAGCAACATGTAGCCGCCGAACGCCCACCACAACGCGACGATCCCGCCGCCTGCCCACAGCACCGCGAGCGCCAGCGGAACGTACAGCACGAGCGCCACCACACCCGCCAGCGCCAGGTACCGCCCGTCACCGGCCCCGATCAGTACGCCGTCCAGCACGAACACGACCCCGTTCACCGGCTGCCACAGCGCCGCGACGATCAGCACGGCCGCGAGCGTCCGCCGTACGTCGGGATCCGAGGTGAACCACGGGACGTACACGCCTCGCAGGCCCCACAACGCGAGCCCGCCGAGCAGCCCGGAGAACAGGCCCCACCACATCATCCGGCGGGTGATCGCCCGGGTCCCGGTGACGTCGCCGGCGCCGAGCGCGCGGCCGGTGAGCGCCTGCGCGGCGATCGCGATCGCGTCCAGCGCCAGCGCGAGGAACGACCACAGCGTGAACGCCACCTGATGCGCCGCCACGGACGTCGTCCCGAGCGCGGTCGCGACGAACGTCAGCAGGATGATCGCGGCCCGGAGCGTGAGCGTCCGGACGATCAGCGGTACGCCCATCTGCGCCGAGGCGAGGATGCCCGGGCGGTCCGGTCGCAGCTTGGCGCCGTCCCGCCGGGCGCCGCGGACCACCACGACGACCAGTGCGACCCCGGCCCCGGTCTGCGCGAGCGCCGTACCGAGGGCGGAGCCGGCGATGTTCAGGTGGACGCCGTACACGAGTAGCACGTTCAGGGCGATGTTCGCGAGGTTGGCCGTGATCGCGACGACCATAGGGGTCTTGGTGTCCTGCAGACCCCGCAGTACGCCGGTGGCCGCGAGCAGGAGCAGCATCGACGGGATGCCGAAGCAGGAGATCCGCAGGTACGTCACCGCGTACCCGGCGACCTCGGGCGACGGGTCGAACGCGCCGATGGCCTGCGGCGCGAACACCAGCCCGAGCAGCGCGAGTACGACGCCGAGCAGCAACGCCAGCCACAGCCCGTCGATGCCCTGCGCGAGCGCACCCTTGTGATCGCCGGCGCCGATCCGCCGCGCGACCGCGGACGTGGTGCCGTACGCGAGGAAGACGCAGACTCCGACCAGCGTCTGCAGGATTGTCCCGGCGACCCCGAGCGCGGCCAGTTGCGGCGTACCGAGGTGGCCGACGATCGCGGAGTCGGCGAGCAGCATCAGCGGCTCGGACACCAGCGCGAAGAAGGCCGGGACCGCGAGGCGCAGGATCTCGCGGTCCTGCTCGCCGAACCTCACCGGGGGCAGACAAATGTCAGGGGCATGGCCGCTATTGTGCCTGACGTAGCCTGTGGACAACCTGCGCTGTCCCGGACTCCGGAAGAACCTTCGGAAGTTTTTCTCCTCCACAGTTGTGCACCAGAGAAACCGCAGGTCAGGCCGCACATGTGGATCCGTTGTCCCCAGATATCCACAGGCTTGTGCCCAACCTGTGCACACGACTTCGGCGAGTTACCCACAGCTCATCCCCACCCCCTGTGGACGGCCAGGTGGCTTTGGGTCACAGGACCGGCGTACGGTCGCGAGGCCGATGCTGTTCGGCGGACCGGAAACTGTCCGTGGAGCTGGCTATGGTTCGATCAGGTGTTCGAATCCGGCACCGATGATCGGCAGGGCGGCGAGGAGGTCGGGCGAAGTGAGCGTGGCGGAGTTCCGCGGGGGCCAGGACGACGGCCACGAAGAGCGCAGTCCGGCGATGGGCTTCGACCGCACCCCACCGCAGGACCTGGCCGCCGAGCAGTGCGTCCTCGGCGCGATGATGCTGAGCAAGGACGCGATCGCCGACGTGATCGAGAACCTGCGCAGCACCGACTTCTACCGGCCGGCGCACGAGGTCGTCTTCGACGCGATCACCGACCTGTATGCACGGGGCGAGCCGGCCGACGCGATCACGGTCGCTGCCGAGCTCAACAAGCGCGGCGAGATGACCCGGATCGGCGGCGCGCCGTACGTCCACACGCTGGTCGCCTCCGTCCCGCTGGCCGCGAACGCGTCGTACTACGCGCACATCGTCCGCGAGAAGGCGATCCTCCGCCGCCTGGTCGAGGCCGGTACCAAGATCGTCCAGCTCGGGTATGCCGGCGAGGGCGAGGTCGACGACGTCGTCGACGAGGCGCAGGCGGAGATCTACTCGGTCACCGAGAAGCGCACCGCCGAGGACTACGCCCCGCTGAAGGACATCATGGAGGGCACCCTCGACGAGATCGAGGCGATCGACTCCCGCGGCGACGCGATGGTCGGCGTGCCGACCGGGTTCACCGACCTGGACGAGCTGACCAACGGGCTGCATCCCGGCCAGATGATCATCGTCGCCGCCCGGCCCGCGATGGGTAAGGCACTCGCGCTCGACACCCCGCTGCCGACGCCGTCCGGCTGGACCACGATGGCCGAGGTCGCGGTCGGCGACCAGCTACTGGACGCCGGCGGTTTGCCGACCACGGTGGTCGCGGCCACCGAGGTGATGGTGGACCGGCCATGTTTCCGGCTGTCGTTCTCCGACGGCAGCACGATCGTCGCCGACGCCGAGCACCAGTGGCGCGTCGAGGACGGCGGCCGCCCGGTGATCTGTACGACCGAAGACCTCTACACGGCGATGTCGGCGAGTCCCGGACTGACACCGTCGATCCCGGGGTCGGCGCCGCGGCAGATCACCGGTCACGGCTACCCGGCCGCGCTGACCGGCGAGGGGGAGCGGCGGCTGGAGTGGGTCGACCCGGTCGCGAGCGTCCCGGTGCGCTGCGTCGAGGTCGACAACGCCGACCATCTGTACCTGGCCGGCAAGACGATGATCCCGACCCACAACTCCACCCTCGGTCTGGACTTCGCCCGTTCCTGCTCGATCAAGCACGGCCTGACCTCGTGCATCTTCTCGCTGGAGATGAGCCGCAACGAGATCACCATGCGTCTGCTCTCCGCCGAGGCGAAGGTGCCGCTGCACCACATGCGCAACGGCAAGATGACCGACGAGGACTGGGCCCGGCTGGCCCGCAAGATGGGCGAGGTCTCCGAGGCCCCGCTGTTCATCGACGACTCGCCGAACCTGACGATGATGGAGATCCGCGCCAAGGCCCGCCGCCTCAAACAGCGCCACGACCTGAAGCTGATCATCATCGACTACCTGCAGCTGATGACATCCGGCAAGAAGGTCGAGTCCCGCCAGCTCGAAGTCTCCGAGTTCTCCCGCTCGATCAAACTCCTCGCCAAGGAACTAGAGCTCCCCGTCGTCGCCATCTGCCAGCTGAACCGAGGCTCCGAACAACGCTCCGACAAACGCCCGATGGCCTCCGACCTCCGCGAATCGGGCTGCCTGACCGCGGACACCCGGTTGCTGCGGGCGGACACTGGGGCGGAGATCACGCTCGGCGAGTTGCTTGCCGAAGACGTTCGTGACATCCCGGTCTGGTCGCTCGACGATCGGCTGAAGCTGGTGCCGCGGACCCTCACACACGCCTTCCCCAGCGGCGTGAAGGAAGTCTTCCGGGTCAAGCTCGCCTCCGGCCGTGAGGTCAAGGCCACCGCGAACCATCCGTTCTTGACCTACAACGGGTGGAAGCCGCTGGGTGAGCTGTCACCCGGCGCCCGATTGGGGTCGCTCCGGCACGTGCCGCCGCCGCTCGACGTCAAGCCGTGGGACGAAGACGAGCTCACCCTGCTTGCCCACCTGCTCGGCGACGGCTCGTTCGTGAAGCGCCAGCCGATCCGTTACGCGAGCATCGACGAGGCCAACCTGACCGCGGTGTCCGAGGCGGCGCAGCGGCGCTTCGGTATCACCGCGGTTCGCGACGAGTACGCCGCCGCCCGCGTCACCACCTTGCGCCTACCCGCGCCGTACCGGCTGGCGCGCGGCAAGCGCAACCCGATCGCCGCCTGGCTGGACGACCTCGGACTGTTCGGTCTCCGCAGCCACGAGAAGTTCCTTCCGGACGGCGTGTTCGGCCTTCCGAAGGATCAGGTGGCGCACTTCATCCGCCACCTCTGGGCGACCGACGGCTCGATCCGCTGGGACGAGAAGGCCGGCCAGGCACGGATCTACTACGCGAGCACCAGCCGCCGCCTCGTCGACGACCTGGCCCGCCTGCTCCTCCGCCACAACATCTTCAGCCGGATCAAGACGGCGAAGAAGGCTGGGTACCGCGACAGCTATCACTTGTACATCTACGGGGCCGAGAATCAGCTTCGGTTCTGCGACGGCATCGGCGTTCACGGCCTTCGAGGTCTGAAAGTGCTGGAGGTCGCGACCGCCCTGCGAGACGTCAAGGCCAACACCAATCTGGACACGGTTCCGCAGGAGGTCTGGTCCCAGGTCCGCCAGGTGCTTGCCAAGCGCAACGTCACGCACCGCGAGTTCGCGGCCGCCATGGGCACCCAGTTCTCCGGCTCGACGATGTGGAAGCACGCCCCGAGTCGTCAGCGCCTGGCCAAGGTCGCCGACATCCTCGACAACGCCGACCTCGAAGTGCTCGCCACCAACGACATCTTCTGGGACACCATCACATCGGTCGAGAGCCTCGGCGACCAAGAGGTGTACGACGCAACAGTCCTCGGGACGCACAACTTCGTCGCGAACGGCATCGCCCTCCACAACAGCCTGGAACAGGATGCTGACGTCGTGATCCTGCTGCATCGGGAGGATGCGTACGAGCGTGAGTCGACCCGGCCCGGTGAGGCGGACTTCATTGTCGCCAAGCACCGGAACGGGCCGACTGCGGACGTGGTGGTCGCGTTCCAGGGGCATTACTCACGCTTCGTGGACATGGCCCACGACGGCTAGCCGAGTTCGGGTTCGGCCCAGGTGGAGAGGCAGAAGGGGTGGCCGGCGGGGTCGGCGTAGACGAAGCAGTGGTCGGAGTTCGGCTGGTAGTCGAAGCGGGTGGCGCCGGCGTCCAGGACGCGGCGTTCGGTGGCTTCGAGGTCGTCGACGTAGAACTCGAGATGCATCTGCATCGGGATGTCGCCGTCCGGCCAGTCGGGCGGCCGGAAGTCGGCGACCTGCTGGAATGCGATGCTGCCGCCGTCGCCGGTGGTCATCGCCCACTGTTCGTCGCCCTTGGCGACACCTCGGGTGAGCACGGCGTAGAAGGTCGCGAGGGCCAGCGCGTCGGGTGCGTTGACGGTCACGCCGTTGAAGCTGATCCGGTCCGACATCAGTCGACCTTCCTGTCCTCGTATGCCGCGGTCAGCTCGGTCCAGCGCGCGTGCCAGGCGGTGGCGGGTCGCTCTCCCGACCAGCCGCCTTCGTGGGCGGCGCCGCCGAGGGCGAGCGATCGCCCGAGGTCCTCGAGGTGCGCCTGCCAGCCCGCTCCGTAGTAGTGCAGCTTGTCGACCGGCAGGCCGCGTTCCTCGACGACCAGCCGGGTCCGCGACCCTTCGGGCGTGAGCCAGGCCTCGAGTTGTCCCTCGTCCTCGGCGCCCGGCTCCGACGTGATCAACAGATGGTGGGGCGGCTCGCAGATCTCGATCCGCGCGGCGCCGTTCCAGCTGCTGGTGAAGACGAGCTGGACGGTGCCACCCACCCGGAGGTCGCCCGACACGTCGGCGATCCAGCGCGCGAGCCGGTCCGGCGTCGTACACGACTCCCAGAGGTCGTGGATGTCGGTGTCGTACACGTCGTCGACGCGTACCGCTCCACGGGTCTGGTCGAGTGCTCGCATGGTCCCGATCAGCTTCACTTGTTCCGCTCCTTCTTTCCCCGGGCGATCTCGGTGTGCAACGCGTCCAGCCGGTTCCGCCACAGCGCGCGATAGCCGTCCAGCCATTCGTCCACCTCGACGAGCGCCTCGGGGCGCAGGCTGTAGACCCTCCGCTGCGCGTCCTGCCGTACGTCGACCAGCCCGGCCTCCCGGAGCACCCGCAGGTGCCGCGAGACGCCGGGCCGGGCGATCGGAAGCGCGTCGGCCAGTTCGCCGGCCGTCGCCTGGTGGTCGCGAAGGATCTCCAGCATCGTCCGCCGACTCTCGTCGGCCAGCGCGTGCAGCACCGCATCCATGCACTGCACTGTACCCAATCGGTTACGTACCCACAAGGTTACATGCGCGCCACCGCAACGAAGACCGCCAATGCGAGCAGTACGACGTTCATCGCGACGCTGGAGTACTCCGACCGCCGGGCGTGGGTGACGATGGCGCCGACCATGACGACGGCCAGGCCGACCGCCGCGACCGGGGTGAGCCAGGCAGCGAGGTCGAACGCGCGGGGGAGGATCAGCCCGACGGCGCCGGCGATCTCGGCGACACCGATGAACTTGATCAGCCCGATCGGAAACGGCGCCGCCCAGCCCATCCGCGGGTTCGCGGCGAGCGCAGCCTTGGTGGCGGGGACCTTCATCACGCCGGACATCAGAAACAGCGCGGCGAGTACGCCGGCGACGATCCAAGCGGCCACGTTCACGCGGCGACTCCTTCGGGGAAGAGGATGACTTGAAAGTTCAAGTAATACGATAGAGCGATTGACATGAACATTCAAGTCATGGTGGGCCTGGCTATGCTGCTGGGATGGGGAGTGGGACGCGCTGGCTTCAGGACGACGAGCTCGAGACCTGGAAGAGCCTGCAGCTGGCGATGGCGCTGCTGACCAGCGCGCTCGGCGAGCAACTCCAGCGTGATTCGAACCTGAGCTTCCTGGAGTACTACGTCCTCGCCGGCCTCTCCGACCAGCCCGAGCACACGATGCGGCTGAGCAATCTCGCGGTCCTCGCCAACTCCGAGCTGTCCCGCCTGTCGCATCTGATCCGCCGACTGGAGAATCGCGGGCTGGTACGCCGCGAGCCCGACCCGAGCGACGGCCGCTTCACGAACGCGATCCTCACGCCCGACGGGTACGCCGAGCTGGTCAAAGCCGCCCCCGGCCACGTAGAACTGGTCCGTAAGCTGGTCTTCGACCCACTGTCCGAGACCGAACGGCGTGCACTGCAGTCGGCAATGTCCAAGCTGCTGCCCGGACTCCTCGGCGACTGTTAGCGGTTCTTCCAGCGCTCGGCGGAAATCGACTCCTGGGCGAGCAGCCGAAGCGAGGCGATCAGCGTCTCGCCGAGGATCGTCCCGATCACGACCGATTCGGCCAACTGGTCGCGCGTCGGATTGGCCGTCACTGCGTCGATCTCGAACTGGGTGAACCGCTCGACGGAGTCGGCGTACGTGTCGAGATGGGCGACGAGGCTGTCCTGTCCGAGGCTGCGGAGTGCGGCGATCGTGTCGATGAGGGTGGCGAGCGCGGGCGCCTCGGGGTCGACTTTCCAGTCGCGGTCGTGGATCAGCTGGGTGACCTGAGCGGTCGCGGCCGTACGCGCCTCGTCGGTCGCGGACAGCCGGCGCGTCGGGGTGAGTGCCCGATGGGCGCGCCCGATCTGCTCGTGCAGCGGCTCGGTGTCCGAGTCGAGTGACTCGAGGATCTCCTTCACGGTGGCCACCGGTACCTGCGCCAGTTCGGTCAGCGCGCGGATCAGTCGCAGCCGGCGGACGTGTGTCTCGCCGTACGACGCCTGGTTCGGGCTGCTGAGTTCGCCGGCCGGGAGCAGGCCCTCGCGTAAGTAGTACTTGATCGTCGGCACCGGGACGTCGGTCGCCTTGCTGAGTTCCCCGATTCGCATCGCTTGCCTTCCGCTGGACTGTCATGGATAGTATCAGTATCCATAAGCGGATACCTGAGCTATACATAAGGAGGCGAGTCGGATGATCCCGCTCGTACTGATTCTGGGCGCCGTCGGCTTCCGGGCGCTGGGTGCGCTCGGCGTCCGCCGGTTCGCGAGCCGGCCGGTGGCCGCGGCGCACGCGATGGCCGTGATGCTGGTGCTGACCGCGAGCGCGCACTTCGTCCCGGCGGGCGTGACGGTGATGCCCAATCACGCCGACATGGTCCGGATGGTCCCGCCGTTCCTCCCGTACGCCGACGCGCTCGTCTACGTCACCGGCGTCCTCGAGTTGCTCGGTGCCGCCGGACTGGTCGTCACCGCGACCCGCAAGCCGGCCGCCTACGCCCTGGCCGCGTTGTTCGTCGCCCTGCTGCCGGCCAACATCCACGCCGCGGTCGCGCACGTACCGTTCGCCGGCGGCGCGGCGACCCCGCTTTGCCAGCGCATCCCCGAACAGATCCTCTACCTCGCCGTCGCGCTCTGGATCGCGCGCTCGGCCACCAAGCCCGCACCAGTCAAGGAGCGCGTGTTCGCATGACCGACTCGTCCCGCACCATCGCCGGCGTCATCCTGCTCACGATCGTGACGATCCAGTTCGGCGGCTACTTCATGACCCGGATCGTCCGCGGTCAGGTCCCGATGACCGACTTCCAGAAGTCCTTCGCCCGCGCGGGCCACGCGCACGCCGGGGTGCTGGTGATCCTCAGCCTGGTCGGCCTGCTGTACGTCGACCAGACCGGGCTGACCGGGTTCTGGCTGTGGGTCGGCCGGCTCGCGCTCCCGGTCGCGGCGGTCCTGATGTCCGGCGGCTTCTTCGCCTCGTCGGCCGGCAAGGATCGCACCGCGCCGAACCAGTTCCTGTGGATCCTGTGGCTAGGCGCCGCCGCGCTCGCGGTCGGCGTCCTCACCCTCGGCGTCGGCCTGATCGTTGCCTAGCGCAAAGGACCGGGCGAGCCGGCCGCCGACGCGGCTGATCAGCGCGGCGGTCTCCGGGCTCGCCTGGTCGACGGTGAGCGGACCGAGGGCGGCCAGTGCGGCCACCTGAGTGAGGAGCATTCCGGAGGTGTCCGCGCTGAACCGGACCTTGCAGGACGAGTCGCCCACCGGCGTCACGATGCCGCGGACCACACCCTCGAACGTCGAGGTCACCTCGGCGGCGGAGGCCTCGACGGTCACCTCGACGGTGTGCTGGTACTGCGCGGACACGAACGACTCCACCAGGTACCGCGGCCCGTCCACCACCCGCGGCGTGAACCGGTGCAGCACCGACGCCACCGAGGTGATCCGGTCCACCCGGAACGTCCGCCAGTCGTCCCGGTCCGGGTCGAACGCGAGCAGGTACCACCGAAAGGCCAGCGTCAGCAGCTGATGCGGCTCCACCCGCCGCCGGGTCGTCTCCCGGCCGCGGCCGTTGTAGTCGAAGGCGACGATCTCGTGGTTCCGGCAGCAGCGGGCGAGGACGGCGAGCACGCCCGGATCGGCCTGCGGGAGACCTGGCCGCGGGATCGCCTCCGCAGCCGATCCGACCGCGGCGAGCTGCGGCCGGAGCCGCGCGGGCAGCACCTGCTCGAGCTTGGCGAGCGCGCTCATCGAGCTGTCTGCCATCCCGCTGACGCCGGCGCCCGCCGCGCCGACCAGGCTGACCGCGACGGCGATCGCCTCGTCGTCGTCCAGTTGCAGCGGCGGCAGGTGCGTCCCGGAGCCGAGCCGGTACCCGCCCGCGGTGCCGGTGGTCCCGGTGACCGGGTAGTCGAGCGCCCGCAGCCGGTCGACGTCCCGCCGTACCGTGCGTTCGGTGACGCCGAGGCGGTCGGCGAGCTCGCGGCCGGACCATTCGCGGCGGCTCTGCAGCAGGGACAGCAGCCGCAGCAGACGGCCCGGCAGGTCTCTCATGAGCCCCATGATGCCTTGCGGACAGGATGTGTCCGCAAGGGCTTCTAGCGTGAGTTGCATGATGCTGACGACGACAAGCACGGGGTACGACGAGGCGCGACTCGGTTTCCAGCGGCGGGACCCGCACCGGCCGGCGGTGATCTTCGAGGTCACAAGCGCCGACGAGGTACGGCAGGCGGTCCGGTACGCGATCGACCACGACCTGCGGATCGCCGTCCAGGCGGCCGGGCACGGGCTGACCGAGGGGATCGACGGCGGCGTACTGATCGCGACCTCCGGGTTCAACGGCGTGACGGTCGACGCCGAGAACAGGACGGCCTGGATCGAGGCCGGTGCGACCTGGCGGGACGTGCTGACCGCGACCGCGCCGTACGGGCTCGCGCCGTTGTCCGGCAGTGCGCCCGGCGTCGGCGCGATCTCGTACACGCTCGGCGGGGGACTGGGGCTGATGGCCCGCCGGCACGGGTACGCCGCGGACCACGTCCGGCGGATCGAGGTGGTGACCGCGGACGGCGTCCGGCGGAACGCGGAGGACGACCCGGACCTGTTCTGGGCGCTCCGGGGCGGCGGCGGGAACTTCGGGGTGGTCACCGGGATCGAGGTCGACCTGTTCGAGGTGCCGACGATCTTCGGCGGCAGCCTGTACTTCGACCTCGCCGACTACCCGGAGGTGCCGGAGGTGTGGCGGGAGTGGACGCGGACGGTGCCGGAGGAGGTGACGTCGGCGATCGCGATCCTGCCGATGCCGGACATCCCGCAGGTGCCGGCGTCGCTGCGCGGGAAGTACGTCGGCCAGGTCCAGGTCGCGATCCTCGGCGAGCGTGGTCCGGAGCTGGTCGCACCGCTGAGGGCGATCGGTACGCCGTTGATGGACACGGTCGGCGACCTGCCGTACGTCGACTCCGGGCGGATCTTCGCGGAGCCGGAGCGCCCCGACGCCTACACCTCCCTGAACGCGCTGCTCACCGATCTCGACGCCCTCAAGACGCTCCCGGGACCGGACGCGCCGCGCAGATACGTGATCGGCATCCGGCACCTCGGCGGGGCACTCGCTCGGCAGCCCGAGATCCCGAACGCCGTCGGTCATCGCGACGCGAAGTACTCACTGACCGTGCTCACCCCGGGCACCGGCGAACCCGGGACCGAGGTGCTCGAACCGTGGCGCGAGGCAACCATTGGCCGCGCCCTCAACTTCACCTTCGCGAAGCTGACCCCGGACGAGGTCGCCGAGGCGTACGACGACTACGACCGGCTGGCCGAACTCAGGCGTCGCTACGACCCGGAGCGTCGGCTGCGGGCGAACCACCAGCTCTAGTGTCCTGAGTCGGAGGTTCGGCGGCGCTTTCGGCGCCCAGGCACGCACCTCGCGGCACTCGCCCAGCGCCCACGATGCTCCGCATCGAGGCCACTGACCGAGCACCACGATGCACGCACCTGACCACCGAAATCACTCGCCGAACCTCCGACTCAGGACACTCGCGATCATCTCCTCGACCAAGGCGCCCTTGCCGGTGACATAGGCGCCGCGGTCGGTGGTGAGCAGGTGCGCCAGTTCGCGCTTGCGGGCGGCGTACCGCTCGCGGTCGGCGGCGTCCGCCCGTAGGTGGTCGCGCAGCAGCACGTGGTCGCGGTGTGCTTTGTTGCCGTCGACAACGACATACAGGTGGTGGTAGTGCACCGCGTTCGGCGGCAGCGCGAACGCCTCGCGGCCGGCGATGCCTTGGTCGCCCTCGTGCACGTATCCGGCCGCGGCCAGTCGGGCGATCGCGGTCCGGACCAGGTCGGCCGACGGTACGACGATGTCCACGTCGATGATCGGCTTCGCCGCCAGCCCGGGGACCGCGGTACTGCCGACGTGCTCGACCCGGTGCGGGAGCTCCGCCAGGTACGGCGTCAGCCGCCCGCGGATCTCGGCGAACCACAACGGCCAGCGCGGGTCGTACTCCACCACCTCGGCGGGAGCGCTCACAGAGCCGCCGTGACGTCGACCTCGACGAGCTGTCCCGGGAACCCGAGCTGGGCGACGCCGAGCAGCGTACTCGCAGTCGTGAACGCCGGTGCGAGGGCCGACTCGTTCAGCCGCGTCCACACCGCACTCAAGTCCTCGCGCTCGGAGCTGGCGACGTAGATCACGGTACGAACCACCTGATCAGGCGTCGCGCCGACGGCCTTCAACGCGGTCAGAATGTTGTCGATCACCTGCGCGGTCTGTCCTCCGAGACCGCCTGGGGCCAGCTCGCCGGACGGTTGCAGCGGGCACTGTCCGGCCAGGAACACCATCGTGTCCGCCTCGACCCGGGTCACGTGGTGATACCCGGGTGTGGCGTGCAGTCCGTCGGGGTTGCTGCGCTCGATCGTCACGCTCCGACCCAACGCGATCCCTCACGCGCCGGTCAAGAGATTTTGCACGTACCGCTTCTGCCACGGCGTCTCCACCGCGTGCTTGTCGTAGTGCTGCCGGACGTAGTCGACCGCCTGAGCGGCCGGCACCCCATCCAGTACGGCGAGGCACGCGAGCGCCGTACCGGTCCGTCCGCGGCCGCCGTTGCAGACCAGCTCGACGCGCCCGGTCGCGGTCCGCTCCAGCGCCTCGCGGAACGCCGTCAACGCCTGTGGACGGTCGACGGGCAGCCGGAAGTCCGGCCACTTCACCCAGTGCGACTCCCAGGGCACGTCGGGCGGTTCCTTCCCGAGCAGATACACGCCGTACGTCGGGAACGGCGCTGCCGCCGGGCCGTGCCGCAGACCGCGTCCGCGGACGAGCCGACCCGACGGCAGCTCCATCACTCCTGGTGCATGTTTGTCCCAGTAGCCCACGGGATCAGACTACGAGGCGCTCCTCGGTCGAGGTGGAGAACAGGTGCAGCTTGTCGGGATCCGGGGCCAGGTAGACCTCGGTGCCCTTGTCGTTGTGCAGGCGGGTGCCGATCCGGGCGATGATCTGCTGGTTCTCGGCGTGGTCCGCGGAGCCGTACAGGAACGCGTCCGAGCCGAGCTCCTCGATCACCGACACCTTCACCGGCAGGCCCTTGTCGGCCAGGTGCAGCGCTTCCGGGCGGACGCCGAGTGTCAGCGTCTTGTCGTCACCGGCCTTTGCCAGCAGGTCCCGCGCGATCGGGACCACGAAGTCGCCGATCTTCGCGCCGCCGTCGACGATCTCGGCGGTGATCAGGTTCATGGCCGGCGAGCCGATGAAGCCCGCGACGAACTTGTTCCGCGGCCGGTCGTACAGGTTCAGCGGCGTGTCGACCTGCTGCAGTACGCCGTCCTTCAGTACGGCCACCCGGTCGCCCATCGTCATGGCCTCGACCTGGTCGTGGGTCACGTACACCGTGGTGACTCCGAGCCGGTGCTGCAGCTCGGCGATCTGCGTACGCGTCTGGACCCGCAGCTTGGCGTCCAGGTTCGACAGCGGTTCGTCCATCAGGAAGACCTTCGGGCTGCGCACGATCGCGCGGCCCATCGCGACCCGCTGACGCTGACCGCCGGACAGCGCCTTCGGCTTCCGGTCGAGGTACTCCTCCAGACCGAGCAGCTTCGCCGCCTCCTGCACGCGCTGGGCGCGCTCCTCCTTGTGGATGCCCTGCATCTTCAGCGCGAAGCCCATGTTGTCGGCGACCGACATGTGCGGGTAGAGCGCGTAGTTCTGGAACACCATCGCGATGTCGCGCTCCTTCGGCGGGGCGTTCGTGACGTCCCGGTCGCCGATGAAGATCGCGCCCTCGTTCACCTCTTCGAGCCCGGCCAGCATCCGCAGCGCGGTCGACTTCCCCGAACCCGACGGGCCGACGAGCACCATGAACTCGCCGTCCTCGATGTCCAGGTCGAGCTTGTCCACCGCGGGGATGTCGGTGCCCGGGTACACCCGGGTGGCTCCCTTGAACGACACAGTAGCCATGTCGCTTCCTCTCCTTCGCCGGCAGGAACGTGCCGGACGATCCGTAGCAAAGGCCCCCAGGTCTTGGGTGTCTGATGAGCTACAACGGTCGTCCGCCGATTTACATTCCCGCGTGAAGCAAGGGTGCTAGAAGTACCGGCCGTCCGGGCTGATCAGCTCGAGCAGGGCGGTCACCGCGCGGCTCGGCCGGCGGCCGGCGGCGGTTGCCACGGACAACGTCCAGGTCAGGTCGACGTCCGCGAGCGGGATCTTCGCGACCCCGGGATCGCCGGTGAGTTCCGGCTCCGGGACGACCGCGACTCCGAGGCCGGCGCCGACGTAGTCCGGGATCGTGGTCAGTTCGGGGACCTCGACCTGGATCCGCCGCGGCCGCCCGATCGCCTCGAACGCCCGGTCGACCATCTTCCGGTTCCCGAAGCCGCTCGGCATGTCGACGAAGCGCTCGCCGGCGATGTCCTCGAGCCGGAGAGTCTCCCGCTGCGCGAGTTCGTGCCCGGCCGGCAGCAGTACGACGAACGCGACCGTGGCGATCTCGCGGACGTCGAGCCCGCCGAGCTCCGGCTTAGGCAGGCCGAGCAGTGCGACGTCGAGCCGGCCGTGCCGTACGTCGTCCGCAAGGCCGGTCGACCCGGTCGGCGAGGTGGCGACCTGCACCTCGACCAGCGGGTACTTGCGGTGGAACGCGCCCAGCAGTTCGGCCATGTTCACCAGGCTGAGCCGCGCGAGCGTACCGATCCGGATGCTGCCGCGCAGGCCGGTGGACGCCTCCTCGACAACGGCGCGGGCCCGGTCGAGCGCCTCCAGCGCGGCCTTCGCCTCGGGAAGCAGCGCCTGCCCGGCGGTGGACAAGACGACCCGGCGCGTCGAGCGGTCGAAGAGAGTCGTCTTCAGGTCGGTCTCCAACGCGCGAACGGCGGCCGACACCGTCGACTGGACGGTGAACATCCGCTGCGCCGCGCGGGTGAAGCTCAGCTCCTCGGCGACCGCGACGAAGTACTCGAGCTGGCGACTGTCCACAGGGTCAATTATCGGAGTTGCCGATAAGAGCGTGCAAGAACTTTCGTTGGACTCGATAGATCCGGCGCGGCAGCCTGGAAACATGTCCATCATGACGTCTTCGCGGACCGGCGTACGGATCCGGTTCGCTCATGCTCCGGGGTTCTGGGTGATCGCGGCGGCCTTCCTCACCACGATGGCCTTCTCGACGATCCCGACCCCGCTCTATGCGATCTACCAGCAGCGCGACGGGTTCCCGACGTCCGTGATCACGGTGATCTTCGCCAGCTACGCGGTCGGCGTGATGGCGTCGCTGTACCTGGCCGGTCACGTCAGCGACTGGCTCGGGCGGCGCCGGGTCGCCCTCGTCGCGGTCCTCGCGGAGGCGTTGTCGGCGGCGATCTTCCTGCTCTGGCCGGCCGTTCCCGGGCTGCTGCTCGCGCGGTTCATCTGCGGCGTCGGGGTCGGCGTACTGACCGCGACCGCCACCGCGCACCTGTCGGAGCTGCGGCAGATCGCACGGCCGGGGGAGGACCCGAGCCGGTCGGCGCTGATCTCGAGCATGGTGAACCTCGGTGGCCTGGCGTTCGGGCCGCTGATCGGCGGGCTGCTGGCGGAGTACGTCGACGCTCCGCTGCAGCGCCCGTACGAGATCTTCCTGGTGTTGCTGCTGCTCAGCGCGGTCGGGATCGCCTTGGTGCCGGAGACGGTCGAGCGGCTGGAGGAGCGGCCGGCGTACCGGCCGCAGCGGGTCTCGCTGCCGTCGTCGGCGCGGCCGTTGTTCTTCGCGTCCGCGATCGGGGCGTTCGCGGCGTTCGCGATCTTCGGGCTGTTCACGTCGCTGGCGCCGACGTTCCTGGCCGGCGTACTGCATCACACCTCGCGGTTGCTGGCCGGAGTGGTCACGTTCGCGGTGTTCATCGCGGGGGCGGCGAGTCAGGTGGTGTTCGTGCGGATGTCGCGGCCTCGGCAGTTGCGGCTCGGACTGGTTGCGATGAGCGTCGGCCTGGTCGGTGTCGCAGTCGGTGGGCTGCTGCCGAACCTCTGGCTGTTCGTCGTCGGCGGGGTCGTGGCGGGCGCCGGTGTGGGGCTGGTCTTCCGTGGCGCCGTCGCGACTGCCGCGTCGCTGGCGGATCCGTCGTCGCGCGGCGAGGTCCTGGCCGCGCTGTTCCTGATCGCGTACGCCGGACTCGCGATCCCGGTGCTTGCGATCGGCCTCGGAATCGCGCTGCTCCCGGCGCAGGTGGCGCTGCTGATCTTCTCGGCGCTGATCCTGGTCCTGGTCAACGCGGCAGTATTACGGATGCTCGCCGCCCAGCAGAAGTGATCTGATGCAGGCGTGGACCTCGCACGCGACTACGGACTGACCGTCACCGAGCTCGCGCCGCACCCCGGCGGATTCGCCACCGAGGGCTGGGTGGCGGACCGCCGCTGGTTCGTGAAGCGCTGGCAGGACGGCGCGGAGCCAGTGGGCCTGGCGCAGCTGGGGGAGTTGCGCGCGCTCGGGCTCCCGGTCGTCGAGCCGCTGCGTACGGTCGACGGCGAGCTGTCCGCGCTGAGCGGTTCCCGTGCGTACGCCGTCTTTCCTTATATCCAAGGACGTACGGCGACGTGGGCCGACTGGCGGGTCGTTGCGCGCGCGTTGCGCCGGGTGCACGAGGCGCCGTTGCGGGTCACGCTTCCGCCTTCTGATGTCAGTGAGCCGCAGATCCACAACCTGATGCGGTATTTGCAGCACCCGTGGGTCGTGGATCGCGCGGACGCGGTGCGTGCGGCGATCGCGCGGCTGGACGACGTACGGGCGCGGCTGGCGCCTGTACCGGAGGTCGTGTGCCACACCGACTTCCACGGGCTGAACGTGCTGATCGGGTCGGACAGCGACGTGGTGGCGATTCTCGACTGGGAGAACGCCGTCGTCGGGCCGCGCGAGTACGACCTGTGGGTGGCCGCGGACGGTGAGCCGCTCGAGGAGTTCCTCGACGAGTACGGCGCCCGCGACCTGGACGCCGATCACCTCGAGTTCGCGCTGCTCGCCCGTGGGCTGCGGGACCTGGCCGCGCGGGTGATGAACGACGTCGACCGGCCCGGCGTCGACACCTGGGGCTTCGACCGGATCGCCCGCGTCGACAGCGACCTCGAGATCTTCAGGCGGTACTGCGGCTAGCGCCCGGCCCGGGAAGTACGTCGATGTCGTCCGCGTGCATCGGCTTGCCGCAGTGCGCGCAGGTCAGGTCGACATGGCTGATCTCGCCGCACGCGTGGTGCCGGTACAGCACCGGCGGGCCCGCCGTACCGGCCAGCCATTTGTCGCCCCAGGCAACCATCACCATCAGGACGTCGACCAGCTCGCGGCCCTTGGTGGTCAGCACGTACTCGTACCGCGGCCGCTGGTCGTACGGCCGGCGCTCGATCACGTCGCGGTCGACCAGGTGGTTGAGCCGCTCGGTGAGCACCTTGCGGGAGATCCCGAGGTCCGCCTGGAGTTGCTCGAATCGGGCGAGGCCGACCCAGATGTCGCGCAGGATCAGCGGCGACCACGGCTCGCCGATCACGTCCAGCGTGCGCGCGATCGAGCACGCCATCTCACCGAAGTCCGTTCGCTGCATGGAATCAGTCTAGCCGTTGGGGTTCCCTTAAGGAACTTAAGCATGTAGCGTTCCTTCAAGGAACTCCGAACGGAAGGCGACACGATGAGCAAGGTCCTCGCCGCGCTGGCGGTCTCGGTCGACGGATACATCAGCGGCCGCGACTCCGGCCCGGACCACGGCCTCGGCGACGCGCCGATGCTGTTCGACTGGTATTTCGACGGCGACACCCCGAGCCGGGCGTTCGACGGGTTCAAGCTCAGCGCGCCGAGTGCGCGGGTGTTCGACACTGTGGCCGGTCGGGTCGGCGCGGTCATCGCCGGGCGCAAGACGTACGACGACTCCGGCCACTTCGGCGGCAACAGCCCGCATCCGAAGGCATCGCTGGTCGTGCTCAGTCATGGGTCGGTCGCCGAGATCAGCGAGCGGCAGACGCTCGCGCACACGATCAAGGAAGCCGTTGGTGCTGCGCGCGACCTGGCCGCCGGGATGGACGTCGGGCTGATGGGCGGTGGGGTCGTCACGTCGGCACTGCGCGCCGGGCTCGTCGACGAGCTGATCCTGCATCAGGTCCCGGTGCTGCTCGGCGGCGGACGACCGTTCTTCCAGGAGTTGCCGGACCACATCCGCCTGAACCTCGTCGAGGCCGTCCCGGCGCCCGGCGTCACCCACCTGCACTACGAGATCGTTCGCTGAAGGAGCACCGTCATGTTGAAGCCCGCCGTACGCGCCGCCGTCGACAGCACGTCGATCGCCCACCTGGCCACCGTCCTGCCCGACGGCTCGCCGCACTCGATCCCGCTGTGGGTCAGTACCCTCGACGACAAGATCATCTTCCTCACCGGGCCGACCTCCCAGAAGGCCCACAACCTCCGCCGCGACCCGCGCGTCGCGCTCTCGCTGGCTCCCGTCGACAACCCGTACGAGCCGGTCATCGTCCGGGGGCGTGTCGTCGAGTGGATCGACGGCGACCGCGGATGGGAGCTGGTGGACAAGATCGCGCTGAAGTACATCGGCCAGCCCTACTCCCGCGACCTCGACCGGGTAATCGGCGTAATCGACCCCGACCACCAAACCGTAGGCGTCTAGCGCCGCCCAGGTTGGGGAGGATTTCCGCCCGGATCGGCACAAGATCCTCCCCAGGCCGGTCGCGACAGGTGTGCGGGCGCGACCCGGCGGTTTCATTAGGATCTGCGTATGGGTGTGACTGTGGCGGTTGGGGAGCAGGGCGCTTACCTGGCGCGGGTCGGGCGGGCGGGGATGTTGCTGCTGCCGATGATCACGGGGATCGGCGAGCAGCTTCGGGAGTGGGCCGACGAGCTTGCCGGGGAAGGGATTACCGCGTTGGCGTGGGATCCGTTCAAGGGGCGGAGTACGGACAACGCCACTCGCGAGGAGTTGAGTGGGATGTTGCGGGGGATGGACGACGACGCGGCGTTGGCGGAGCAGGGGGAGTTGCTGGACTACATGTTCGGTGAGCTCGGGTGCAGCACGGTCGGGGTGATCGGGTGGTGCTTGGGTGGGCGGTTCGCCTTACTGCTCGGGGCGCGGGATCGGCGGGTTGCGAATGTGGTCGCGTTCCACCCGACGGTGCCGTCGGAGCGGCCGGCGCATCACGCGTACGACGCGATCGCCGAGGCGGCCGGGATCACGGCGCCGGTGCTGGTGAGTTACCCGGGCGCGGATGCCGCTGTACCGAATGCGGACTTCGAGACGTTGCAGACCGTGCTGCAGGCGCGGACCGTCGGGGCGACGTTCGCGCAGTACTTCCCGGGGGCGGACCACGGGTTCTCGGACAAGTCGCGGCACGGGAGGGACGTGAACGCGGACGCGTTCCGGCTGGCGTGGCCGCAGGCGCTTGCGTTCATGAAGTCGACGGTCGCCTGAGCGCGGACTCCGCCGCGCGGTGCAGCTCGCCGAGGCAGCCGCGGCCGGGTGTGCCTTCGGGGTAGCGCGCGATCACCTCGCGGACGGTGTCCGGTACGTGCTCGACCGCCCACGCGATCACGGCGTCGGCGGCGGCCGGATCACCGGTGGCGAGCTCTTGCGCGTACGCCGCGTACTGCGCCGCCCCGACGATGTGCTTCACCTGCGTGGCCGCCGCAAACGGATGCAGGTACGCCGACCCCGCCGCCCCGACCGCCGCCCGAGCCGCCGCCGCTCCCGCCGGCTCGAGGGACCCGGCCGCCTTGAGGGCTGCGAAGGCCGCGGTGCGGATGGCCTTCGTACGCTTGCCTCCGGCACCGAACTCCCGGACGGCCTCGATCGCCTCCCGCGCGCGCCGATCACCCGGCGCCGCCGCCTCGAACACCGGCAGCGCCCGCTCCGCGCAGTCCGCCGTCCACCGGCTCAGCTGTCGCAACTCGTCAAGACTCAAAGGGATTTCGGGATGATCCATGAGCCTCAACCGTATCGTTGAACTCGGCGGTTGAGACTTTCAGGCCGCCCGGCGATGGTCCGTCGGCGTGATTCCACGGACACGCTTGAACGCGACGCTCAACGCGAACGCATTCGCGTACCCCACCCGCCGGGCGATCGTCTCGACCGTGTCCCGGGTCGACCGCAGCTGGTCGGCCGCGAGCGTGATCCGCCACCCGGTCAGGTAGCTCATCGGCGCCTCACCCACGACGGCCGTGAATCGCCGCGCGAGCGACGCCCGCGACACCCCGACCCGCTCCGCGAGTTCGGTGACGTTCCACGGGTACGCCGGATCCTCGTGCAGCAGCCGCAACGCCGAGCCGGCCACCGGATCGGTCTGCGCCTGGTACCACCCGGGCGCATGCGACTCCGGCCGCGCGAACCACGCCCGCAACGTGGTGATCAACGCGAGGTCGAGCCACCGATCGAGCACCGTCTGCTGCCCGGGAACATCCCGCTGGATCTCGCTGGTGATCATCTCCATCACCGCCCCCGCCACCTCGGCCGCCGGTACGACGAGCACCGAGGGCAGCGCGGTCACCAGCCGCCGGCTGACGTCGCCCGCGACCGAATAGGTGCCGCTGGCAACCATGATCTCCCCGGACTTGCGGCCGCCGAACGTCCGGACGCCGAGCTGCGCCGAGTAGTCGACCGGTGCCCCGGGCAACCTTTCGCAGATCCCGCCGGGGTGGATCCGCAGTACCGGCGCGGTCTGGACGGTGTCGCCGACGACGTACGGCTCCGGGCCGGTGACGATCGCGACGTCGCCCTGCGCCATCCGCTGCGGCTCGGTCCCGGGCCGGGTGATCCAGCCGGATCCGCGGACGATCGTCGCCAACGCGAGCGGCGCCTCGTCGCGGATCTCCAGCGCCCACGGCAGATCCAGGATCGTCATGTTGAACACGCCGTCCTGTGCGCGCGTCCCGGTGAGCAGCTCGTCGAGTACGTCCATGCTCCGAGCCTAGGCCAGGATGAGCGCCTGGAACATCCAATTGCGGCAGACAGCCATGGTTTGTCTCATCCAGAGCCAGTGGAATGAAGCCATGACACCGATTCTGATCCTCAGCGGCAAAGGCAAGACCGGCCGTCGCGTCGCGGCCCAGCTCGACGCGCGCGGCATCCCGTACCGGCTGGCGTCGCGGTCCAGCGAGCCGCGGTTCGACTGGTACGACGAGAGCACCTGGGCGGACGCGGTCCGCGGTACGACGACGGCGTACCTCGCGCCGCCGGTCGGGCCGACCGGGCTGGCGCAGGCCGGCAAGTTTATCCAGCAGGCGAACGGGCTGCGGCGCGTGGTGCTGCTGTCCGGCCGCGGCGTCGGCAGCCCGGGGCGGGACTTCGCCGTGTACGACGGCCAGCTCGAGCTGGAGAGCGTCGTACAGGCGAGCGGCCTGGCCTGGACGATCGTGCAGCCGGCCTGGTTCGCGCAGGGTTTCAGCGAGGACTTCTTCCGGTACGACGTACTCGCCGGGCAGATCAGGTTGTCCGCGGGCACTGGCGGCGAGGCGTGGATCGACACCGACGACGTCGGCGACGTGATGACGACCGCGCTGCTCGACGACAAGTACGTCGGCCAGGTACTCCCGATCTCCGGGCCGCGCGTCCTGACGATGACCGACATCGCCGCGGAACTGACGACCGCGACCGGCCGACCGATCGAGTACGTCGACCTCGCCCCGGAGACGCACGTCGCCGAGCTGCTCGGCCACGGGCTCCCGCGCGAGGACGCCGAGGCCGTGCGCGACCTGTTCGCGGTGATCCGCAACCACCGCTCGGAGTACGTGTCGGACGGCGTCGAACGCGTCCTCGGCCGCCCGGCCCGCGACTTCACCGACTGGGCCCGGGAGACCGCCAAGACCGGAGTGTGGTGAGACGCGGACGCCCAGCACTCCACAACTGACGTGCGTCCGGCGGTCGCACGCTCAGCCCGCCGTGGGCGGGCGGATTGTGATGGCCTGGCGGTCCGCCTCCCCGCCCACCTGAGGTGCGGGGAGGCGGACCGCGTTCAGCGGAGAGCCAGTGCTTCCTCGTGGGTTAGTTCGCGGAGCTCGGACGCCGGGGTCTTCGCGCGCGGCTGGGTGCCGCCGCCGACCGCGCCGCCGCCGAAGACGATGTTCGCCCAGTTGTTCTGGGCAATCAGTACCGACGTGGTCTTGTCGCCGTTGATGTCCGCGGCCGTCGTGGTGTCGTTGGTGTCACCATCGCAGTTCCAGTCGATCGGCTGGTTCGCGGCGCCGGTCGTGGTTCGGGTCTTGCCGTCCGGGCATTTCCAGCTGGTCTTGTACCCGGCGCCGAGGCTGCCGAGGCCGACGGTCTCGTCCGGTCGCGCCTCGTTGATCGACGTCGGCTGGACGTTCGAGTAGCCCCAGTACTTGGTGCCGTCGGCCTTGAGGACGCCGCCGAGCTGGAACGAGTAGTTCATCACGCTCAGGTAGTTCGGCTTGTAGTTCAGCCCGTCGGCGCCGCCGTGCTGCAGCCCGAGGTTGTGCCCTCTCGTTGTATTTGGTGGGGTTTGGGATGTTGAACGCCTGCCCGCTGCTGCAGCCGCCGTCGTAGCTGTCGCCCCAGAGCATGTAGCGGCTAGCTCAATTGGAATTTGGCGGCCTTCCGGGCAGTCGCGAAGTTCGCCGCCTTGATCGCGTTCGTCTGGGTTGCCGACGGGTTCAGGTCGTCGTCGTACGTGACCTCGTTGCCGCCGCCCAGGTCGTACTTCGCGCCGCGGGCGCCGCCGGCGTCGAGGTGGATCGTGATGCCGGTGCTGCCGTCCGGGTTGCTCACCGGCGCGGTCGCGAAGACCTGCACGATCCGGTCCAGGGCCGCCGTACTGGCGAGCCGGCCGGACATGTAGTCCATCTCGACGAACAGGTCCTTCTTGTTCGGGTTCGCGCCCATCGCGGGCAGGTCGACGTCCACGACGGTGGCATCGGTTGCCGCGGCCGGAGCAGGTGCCGCGGCGGCGTGGGAGCCGGCCAGGGCAGCGGCGGCGAGCGAGGTCAGCGCGACGATCAAGGCGGGGCGGGGCCTCATCGGATCTCCTTTGGGGGCGGTGGGTGATCTGTGCGCTACCGTAGGTGAGATTTCGGGGCCGGAACGGCGCAGTGGCGACAGTGGCTCAATTGGGTCACCTGCCGGTAGCGGACAGAATCTGGCCGCTACCCGTGGCAGTCTGAGGGCATGGCCGAAACCTCCGCCCGCCTCCTCGCGCTGCTGTCGCTGCTGCAGGCCCGGCGCGACTGGCCCGGCGCCCTGCTCGCCTCCCGGCTCGAAGTGAGCCCGCGGACGGTACGCCGCGACGTCGATCGGCTGCGCGACCTCGGGTACCCGGTCCGCGCGACCAAGGGTCCCGACGGCGGGTACCGGCTGGACGCGGGCGCCGAGCTGCCGCCGCTGCTGTTCGACGACGACCAGGCGATCGCGGTCGCGGTGGCGTTGCAGACGGCAACGACCACGGTCACCGGGATCGAGGAGGGCGCACTGCGGGCGCTGGCCACGGTCCGTCAGGTGATGCCGGCGCGGTTGCGGCAGCGGGTCGACGCGCTGCAGGTCACCACGGTCGACCGGTACGCACACCGTCGTACGACGGTCGACTCGGATCTGCTGATCGCGATCGGGATGGCCGTCCGCGCGCAGGAGGTACTGCGCTTCGACTACGCCGCGCCCGGTGCGCCCGAGGGCGAGTGGGTGCCGCCGCGGAAGGTCGAGCCGCACCACCTGGTGACCTGGGGCGGCCGGTGGTACCTCGTCGGCTGGGACCTGGATCGCGGCGACTGGCGGACGTTCCGGGTCGACCGGATGACGCCGAAGACGCCGACCGGTCCGCGGTTCACGCCGCGCGAACTGCCCGCGCCGGACATCGCGACGTACATCTCGAGCCGGTTCCGCGGGCAGGACAAGAGCCCGTGCCGGGGCGAGGCGATCCTGCAGGCGAAGGCGTCGGACATCGCGCAGTGGGCCGGGTACGGCGCGGTCGTCGAGGAGCTGTCGCCGACGAGTTGCCGGCTCGCGCTCAGCGGGTGGTCGTGGACCGGGCTGGCCGCGACGTTCGGGATGTTCGAGTGCGATCTGGAGTTCATCGGCCCGCGGGAGTTGAAGGATGCCGCGATACACCTCGCGGCTCGTTACCAGGAGGCGTCGTCGTGAGTGCGGAACTGATCGTCGTGGATGCGGCCGCGTGGCGTGACTGGTTGCGCGCGAACCACCGCGAACCGGACGGCGTCTGGCTCGTGCTCGCGAAGAAGAACGTGACGACACCGACGAGCCTGACGTACGACGAGGCGCTCGAAGAGGCGTTGTGCCACGGGTGGATCGACGGGCAACGCCGCGGGCGAGACGACCAGACGTTCATCCAGCGGTACACGCCGCGCCGCGCCCGCAGCATGTGGTCGCAGCGGAACGTCGACCTGATCGCGCGCCTCGACCAGGAGGGACGGATGCACGACGCCGGCTGGGCCGAGGTCGAGCGGGCCAAGTCGGACGGGCGATGGGACAAGGCGTACAGCGGGGCGAGTGTCCGTGAGGTCCCGGACGATCTGGCGGCGGCGCTGGCCGCGGAGCCGCGGGCGCAGGCGATGTTCGAGATCCTGACCAGCGCGAACCGGTTCGCGGTGATCTTCCGGGTGAACGACGCGAAACGCCCCGAGACCAGGACGAAACGCATCACGCAGTACGTCGAACAACTGGCCCGCGGCGAGACCATCTACCCGCAGAAGCGGACGCTGTAGGTGGCGTCTGGTGATTCCCCGCCTACTGCGGGGCACCCGGCACGGCATCTCGCCGCACGGGTGCAAAGGCCACGATGCTCCGCATCGAGACCTTCGCCCCCGCACGCCGAGCTACCGCACCGGGCACCTCCTCGCTACGGCGCGGAATCACCAGACGCCACCTAGACGAGGTCGAGCGTCGCCTCCTGCCCCGCGGTGAGCGGGAAGTAGGCGATGAACGTGACGCCCTCGTCGGCGGTGTCGAACCGGCTGATCCGGTCGACGGCCGGCTCGTAGAACACGTCGCCCGGGTGCAGGATCTGCGGCTCGTCGTCGGCGTCCTGCTGGTAGATCGCCGACCCGGACAGGATGTTCCCGAACACCGGACCGTTGTGGACGTGCGCACCGAGCGCGGTGTGCGGCGCGATGGTGATCCGGCGGACCTCGACGCGCTGGACCGGGAGCGCCGCCGGCAGTTGCTGATCGAGGACGACGACACGGCTGATGTCTTCAGTCATGCCGTACATACTAATAGGTACAGACATCAGTAGAGGATCGGGTTCAGCGGCGACGAGATGGTCTCGCCCGGCTGGTCGCCCGGCATCCAGGTGGCCAGGTCGGCGACCTGGTTCGCGTTCACCGGCTCGGAGATCTCCATCGCGGCGTCGACGTAGATGACCGTCATCACCCGGCGCGGGATGTCGGTGGTGTTCGGCGGCGCGTGGTGGAACGTCCAGCCGAGGTGGTAGCTGACCTCGCCGAGCTCGTACGGCTCCGACACCTCGGCGAAGTCCTGCGCGGCCAGCGCCTCCTGCAGGACCCGCTCGGACTCGTCGCTGATCGGCAGATCCCGCCCGAACTCGAACGCCTGACTGCCGGCCGCGAACGACAGCGGCCCCATCTCCATCGGGGTGTCCTGCAGCGGCACCCAGACCGTCACGCAGCGGTCGGTCGCGAACGGCCAGTAGTACTGGTCCGCGTGCCACGGGGTGACGCCGCCGCCGGACTCCTTGTACAGCGCCTGATCGTGGTACAGCCGCACCGACTGCACCCCGAGCAACTGCGCCGCGATCCGCGCCAGCCGCGGCGACGACACGAACTCGAGCACCCGCTCGCTGTCCTGCCACAGGTTCGACACCTGCAGGAACGCCTTCCCGTAGGTGTCGCGCTCCTCCAACGGCAGATGCTGCGTGTTCAGCTCGATCACCTTGCCGGTGATCTCCGGCTCGTACTCCGCGATCGTCTCGGCGCTGAGCACGTTCTTCAGCTTCACGAATCCGTACTCGGCGAAGTGGGCGGCGGCGGACCGGCTGAGGGCGTAGTCGGTCTCGAGCTCCGGGCGGGTCAGAGTCATGGGAGACAAGAGTTCCCGCACCTTTGACGGCTGTAAAGATCAGTGATCAAATCTTTGCCCGGCGTGCACGTGCACATGCAAAACCGGTCAGGTCCGTAAAGCAAACCGGTCCAGCGCGGCGAGGATCAGCTCCTGCGTGGACCGCCTGCCGGCACCGTGCCCCTCCTGTTCGACCAGGTGCAACTCGGCCCCCGGCCAGGCCTGAGCCATCCGCCACGCGACATCCGCCGGGCTGCTGATGTCGAGCCGCCCGTGGATCAGGACACCGGGAATGCCCGCGAGCTTGCCCGCGTCACGAACCAGCACGTCCTCGTCCAGCCAGGCGGCATGTCCCCAGTAGTGCGTGACAAGCCGCGCAAGCCGAAGCCGCACCGCCGGGTCGTCGTACCGCGGATCCGGCCGCCAGCCCGGATGCGTCCGTACATGCGTGTCCTCCCAGTCGCACCAGTCGCGCGCGGCCTTCTCCCGGACGGCTGGATCGGTGTCGTGCAGGAGGCGGCTGTAGACGAGGGCGAGATTCCCGTCCCGCTCCTCCTCCGGTACGCCGTCCCGGAACCGCGCCCACTCCTCCGGGAAGATCCGCCCCATGTCACGGGTGATCCACTCGACCTCTCGCCGGGTCGTGTTGGTGACACTGAACAGCACGACCTCCGAGATCACCTCGGGATGCTGCTCGGCGTACGCGAGGCCGAGCGTCGCGCCCCAGGACGCGCCCAGCAGCAACCACCGCTCGATCCCGAGCAGCTGCCGCAGCTGCTCGAAGTCCGCGATCAGCTGCGCCGTCGTGTTCGCCGACAGATCCACCTCCGGCTCGGCGGCATCCGGCGTACTGCGCCCGCAGTTCCGCTGATCGACGAGAACCACCTTGTACTCAACAGGATCGAAGTACCGCCGCCACCAGGAACCGGCGCCGGACCCCGGTCCACCGTGCACCACCAGAGCCGGCTTCCCGTCAGGGTTGCCGCAGGTCTCCCAGTACACGTGATGCCCGTCGCCGACGTCGAGCAGGCCCTGGGCATACGGCTCGATCGCTGGGTACATGGTCAGAGAACTCCTGTGTAGGTGAGGGCGAAGGCGGCGCAGGGGAGGAGGAACAGGGTGGCCAGGACGATGATGCCCTTGAAGGACTGGTGGGGGCCGATGAGTTTCGGATACGCCGCGACCAGGACGGGGACCGTGATCAGTTCGAGGGGGAGCATCGTCCGCGGGATGATCGTGTCGGTGGCGGCGAGGACGACCGACAGGGTGGCGGCGGCGATCCACGCGGTGTAGGCGAGGCGGTACGTCGTGCGGGCGCCGAAGCGGACGGCGATCGTGTGGTAGCCCGCGGCGCGGTCCGCGTCGAGATCGGCGAGGGTGGTGGGGAGGTAGAGGCCGACGGCGGCGAGCGTGCCCTGGAGGCCGATCAGCCAGGGGAAGTCGCTGAGGTCGGGGTTGATCGCGGCCCAGCCGGCGAGCGGTCCGAAGGCGCCGAGCGCGAGCGCGTTCACGGCGACGTCGAAGCCGGCGCGGGTCTTCAACCGGACGGGCGGCACCGAGTACGCGTACCCGAGCAGTACGGCGAGCAGCACACCCAGCGCGAACACGACCCCAACGAGCAGGCTCAACCCGACCGCCGCCACCCCGGCCGCGAACGCGAGCCGCAGCGCCGTCCGGAGCGTGACCCGCCCATCCAGCAGCGGCGACTTCGCCTTGCGCGGGTTGAGCCGATCGCTGGGCAGGTCGTAGGCATCGTTGACCGCGAGGACCGCGAGCCACACCAGCGGACCCATCACGACCGCACCGACGATCAGCCGCGGCCACTCCGCGACGGGCGGGATCAGCCGGTGCGTCGCGAGCAGGATCCCTGTGTAGTAAGGGACGATCGACACCACCCAGAACGCGGGCCGGCCGACCGCGACCACATCACGAACCCGCGGTCCCCGTACCTGCACGTCCATGCGCACAGCTCCACTGTCCACCTCCGCGGTGCACCGCGTCCTCCCTCCATCGAGTGAACCTGCTCACCCGCGCGGCGGGATGTGAGCCACCGAACCCTTCTCGAGTGCGACCCACACGTCCCCGCCGGCCGCGAACACCCCGTGCGGCTCGGCGTCTTCGGCAAACCTCACTTCGGCGATGATGTTGCCCTGGGCATCGAGGTGGACCACGGCCGACGCCGCCCACAACGTGACCCAGCACCCGTCCGCCGTCGCCGCCACCGCATGGGGTTTCGACCCGGCCGGTACCGCGAACTCCTCGACCTTCCCGTCCGCGTCGATCCGGCCGACCCGATCCGCCGGCAGCTCGGTGAACCAGACACCGTCCGGCCCCGCGCCGATCCCGACCGGCCCGGCGCCGTCCGTCGGCAGGGGATAGGTGGTGACCTCCCCGGCCGTGCTCATCCGCCCGATCGCGTTCGTCTGATTGAGCGTGAACCACAGGTCCCCGGCGTACGTCGTGATCATCGCAGGGAAGGCCCCCGTCGTCCCGATCGGGTACGTCGTTACCTCGCCGTCGAGGGTGATCCGCCCGATCGCGTCGGCGCTCATCAACGTGCACCACAACGCCCCGTCCGGTCCGACGCACAGCCCGTACGGCGCGCCCGCGACCTCGACCGCCGACACGGTGCCGTCGTACCCGATCCGCCCGACCCGGTCGTCGCCGTTCCGGGTGAACCAGACCGCGTCGTCCGGCCCGTCGACGATCACGCTCGGGCGGGACTCGGGGGCTTCCAAGTCGAACACCCGCCCGGAAACGGTCGCGACCTGCCCGGTGTGGACGAGCGTCGTCCACACCTCGCCGCCGGCCGCGACCACGCCGTACGGAGCACCGTCAACTGCATGTTCAACAGACACAACTGGCCTCCTCTATTTCAAGCACAGCTCCGCGCCAGTGGGATGCGAAGCGGCGGTCGTGGCTCACGACCACGAGCGCGCCCAGGTAGCCGTCCAATGCGGCCTCCAGCTCCTCCACCAGGACGAGCGACAGGTGGTTCGTCGGCTCGTCCAGCAGCAATACGTCATACGGCGTTGTCAGCACCCGGGCCAGCGCGAGCCGTCGGCGTTGACCTGTGGACAACGCGCCGACCCGAGTCCCGAGCTGCTCCTGGCGGAACAGCCCGAGCCCGGCCGCGCCCGGCTGCCGCGCGAGCGCCTGGCGCAGCGTCAAGTCCGGTTGCGCCTCGTCCACGTCCTGCTGGAGGTACCCGATCCGCCCGCGGCGCTCGACGTACCCGGTGTCCGGCGGCAGTGCGCCCGCGAGCACGTCCAGCAAGGTCGACTTGCCGGCACCGTTCGGCCCGGTGATCAGCAGCCGGCCACCCGGGGGTACGTCGAGTGACGTCGGCCGCAGCCGGTCCGTGACCGCGACGCCGACCGCCTCCAGCCCGGCCGCCGCACCCGTCGTACGGATCGAGGCGGTGAACCGGAGCGGCTTCGCCGGAACGGCCGCCGGGTTCTCCTCCAGCCGGCGCAGGTGTTCCTTCGCGTTCCGGATCTTGCTCCGCTCGGCCTCGTTGACCCGGCCGGTCGCCCGGTCGTACGCGACCTTGTTGTTGTCCTTCATCGGCCGCCCGTACGCGACCCGGTCGGCCGTCGTCCGGACCTGCGCCCGCGCCTCCGCGACGTCGTCCTCCCACTGCTGCCGGGCCTGTTCGAGCCGCGCCCGTTCGGCGGCCTTCTCGTGCAGGTAACCCTGGAAACCGTTGCCGTACCGCGTCATCCGGTGCGTGTCGCCGTCCACCTCGAACAGCGTGGACGCGACCCGCTCCAGGAACGCCCGGTCGTGCGAGACGACCACCGTCGTACCGCGCCGGGACCGCAGGTGGTCCTCCAGCCAGGCCGCGGCCGACACGTCGAGGTGGTTCGTCGGCTCGTCGAGCAGCAGGATCTCCGGCGACGACGCGAGCACGGCGGCCAGGTGCAGCCGCGCGAGTTCACCGCCGGACAGCTCGGACAGCCGGCGGTCACCGGGCAGTGTGGACAGCCCCAGCCCGTACGTCGCGCGGGCGAACCGGGCGTCCGCGTCGTACCCCTCGCGGATCTCGAAGGCGGTCTGCAGCTCGCCGTACTCGGTCAACACGTCCTGCCCCTCGGCCAGGTGCGCTTCGAGTTCGCGCAGCCGGGTCTCGATCCGGCGCAGGTCCGCGAGTGCGTGATCGGCGAGCGCCCGTACGTCGAGGTGCAGCGGCAACGGGTTGTCCTGGGCAAGGAAACCGATGCTTCCGGCAACGGTCGGCGTACCGTCGGTGGCCGGCTCCAGACCGGCCAGGATCCGCAGCAGCGTCGACTTGCCGGAGCCGTTCTCGCCGATCAGGCCGCTGACCTGGCCGGGCGGGAAGGCGCAGCTGATCCGGTCGAGCACCAGACGGTGGTCGTAGGACTTGGAAACGTCGTGCAGGGACAGCTGGGTAGACATGAGGATCCTCCTGACCTCTCGCGGGTTCGTGATGGCGAACGGCGGGTCAGAAGATCACTGGCTACTCCCTAAGGCGACGAATGTTGCGTTAAGATGATGGCATGACCGACGACGTTCGCGCAACCAGGCCGGGAGGACGGACTGCCCGGGTGCGCGCCGACGTGCTCGCGGCCGTGGAGGCCGAGCTGGCCGAGCACGGGTACGACGGGCTCACGATCGACGCGGTCGCCGTACGCTCCGGCGTCCATCGCACCACGCTCTACCGCCGCTGGAAGACCGTGCCCGGGTTGCTCGTCGACCTGCTCGAAGCCGGCGCCGACGACGCGTGGACGCCCGCCGACACCGGATCGCTCGAGGGCGACCTGATCGCCGTCAACCGCGAGATCCACGCCGCGCTGACCGCCCGCCCGTCGGTCACCCAGGCGGTGATCGCCGCCTCGTTCCGTACGCCGGAAGCCGCCGAGGCACTGACCCGCTTCTGGAAGGACCGCTATGCGCGCACCGCCCTGCTCGTCCGTCGAGCCGTCGAACGGGGCGAGATTGAAGCCGGAGTCGACGCCCATCAGCTCCTGCTCACCGCGACCGCTCCGCTCTATCACCAGCTCGTGTTGCTCCGGCAGCCGATGTCGCGCGCGAAGGCCGATCACCACGCCCGGACGGCCGCAAAAGCCTTTGCGACCGCGCGTGACGCCGACCTACCGTGACGATATGGCTACCTCTCTCTACGCGCTCTCGATCGATGCAAAGGATCCAGCCCGGCTCGCGCGGTTCTGGGCCGGCATGCTCGGGTTCGAGCCGGCTGAGGGGAACGAGCTGCTGCCGAAGGACAACACCGGGTTCCGGCTGCGGTTCCTGCCGAGCGACGTCGTCAAGGACCGGCAGAACCAGGCGCACTTCGACCTGACCAGCCAGACGCCGGAGGAGCAGCAGCAGAGCGTCGCCCGGGCGCTCGAGCTCGGCGGCCGGCACATCGACATCGGCCAGACCGGCGAGGAGGGGCACATCGTCCTCGGGGACCCGGAGGGCAACGAGTTCTGCGTGATCGAGGCCGGGAACAACTTCCTCAAGGACACCGCGTTCGTCGGGTGCCTGACGTCCGACGGCTCCGAGGCGGTCGGGTACTTCTGGAGCAAGGCGCTCGACTGGCCGCTGGTCTGGGACCAGGACGAGGAGACCGCGATCCAGGCACCGTCGGGCGGACCGAAGATCAGCTGGGGCGGCGGGGAGGTGGCCCCGAAGGCGCCGAAGAACCGGCTGCACCTGGACCTGGTAGCGGACGGCGACCCCGAGGCCGAGGCCGCGCGGCTGGTGGCGCTCGGCGCGACCCGGCTGGAGAGCGGCCAGGAAGGCGCCGCCGCGATCCCGATGGCCGACCCGGACGGCAACGAGTTCTGCATCCTGATCACCCCGCCGGCCTGAAGCCCGCCCCGACTAGGGTCGTCCTCGACGCCTAGTTGAGGGAGACGTTTGTGACTGGTCGGTTGGCGAACGAGGTCGTGTTGGTGACCGGGGCCGCGCGGGGAATCGGACGGGCGGTCGCGGTGAAGGCGGCGGCGGAAGGTGCCGCGGTCGGGCTGGTCGACATCCTCGCGGACGAGCTGACCGCGACCACCGCGGAGCTGGCCGAGGCCGGTGCGAAGGTGGCCGCCGCGGTCGGTGACATCACCGACGAGGTGTCGGTCCGGCAGGCGGTCGGCAAGCTCACCGAGGACCTCGGCGGACCGGTCACCGTGCTGGTCAACAACGCCGGCAAGAACTCGTACGCCGACCCGGCCCGGATGTCGGTGTCCGAATGGGACGACGTGTTCGACGTCGACCTGAAGGGCGCGTTCCTGATGTCCCGGCAGGTCCTGCAGCCGATGATCGACGCCAAGCGCGGCGCGATCGTGAACATCGCGTCGATCCACTCCAAGCTCACCCAGGCCGGTATGTTCCCGTACGCCGCCGCGAAGTCCGGCCTGGTCGGGATGACCCGGTCGCTCGCGCTCGACGTCGCGCCGCACAACGTCCGGGTGAACGCGGTCAGCCCCGGCTACATCGCCACCGACCTGCTCGAGGAGTTCTTCGACACGATCCCGGGCGAACGCGAGAAGGCCCTCGGTGTGCACCCGCTCGGCCGGATCGGCACCCCGGAGAACGTCGCCGAGGTGGTCTGCTTCCTCGCCTCCGACGCGGCCTCCTTCGTCACCGGCGCCAACTGGGCCGTCGACGGCGGCCTCGGCATCCGCTACGCCTAGGGCGGGTCCTAGCCGGTCGCGCCCGGGTTGTAGGCGCAGGCCGACGTGAGGTCGCCGCTGTCGTCGGGTTTGGTGGTGACCTTCGGCTGGGTCGCGGTGGCCGGCGGCACGGTGGTGGTACGGCGCGGTACGGGCTTGGTACCGCGGACCGGGTTGATCGCCTGCGCCACCAGCGCGCGCATCGCCGCGTAGTTCGGGTTCCGGCCGTTCGGGAAGTTCTTCTTCTTGTCCAGGTCGACGTTCGCGATCTTCCCGGCCTTCACCCGCTGACCGAGCGGGACCAGCGCCTTCAGCAGGTTCTGCGGGATGTCGGTGCGGATCAGCTGCTCGCCGGCCTGCGCGATCTCCGAGTAGTTGGCGAGCACGTTCTGCGGGGTCGCCTGGTCGACGATCGCCTTGAACGTGCAGTGCTGCCGCGCCTGCCGCGCCAGGTCGCCGGTCTGCAGCCCGTACCGCCCGCGCGCGAACCACAGCGCGTCGGTGCCGTTGAGCTGCCGGTTCGGCCCGGGCGCGAGGTACCGGCTGGGTGGAATCTTCTTGTCGTCGTTGCCGCCGACCGGGACCGGGTAGTTGACGTTCACGGTGATCCCGCCGAGCGCGTCCACCAGCTTCGCGAATCCGGCCAGGTTGATCTGCACGTAGTAGTGGATCTGCAGCCCGAGCGCCTCGCCGACGGACAGCTTGAGTACGTCGGCACCCGGGTTGTCCGACGCGCCGATCAGCTCGGGCCACTGCTTCGGGATGTTGCGGTACATCGCATCCAAGTAGAACTCGGGCTGCTCGGCCGGCCCGTTCGGATCCCAGAACCCGCTCGGGAACTTCTTGTACAGCGCCGTACCGGCCGGGAACGGCATCCGCATGAAATTCCGGGTCAGCGAGATCAGCGACGTGTTGCCGGTCTTGGTGTCGATGCTCGCGACCATCACCGAGTCGGTCCGGACACCGTCCCGGTCGGCGCCGTCGTCCGCTCCGAGCAGCAGTACGTTCAGCCGCGGCAGCTGTTCCCAGATGTCCTTCTTCGGGATGATCGTCGGCCGCGTCTGGCTCTTCGTCTCCG